>CAVYTV010000001.1:0-5339307 GCA_963771575.1 uncultured Armatimonadota bacterium | reverse complement strand
GACGGCAAACCGCTCGTCGTATTCCTGTTCCAATGTCAGAATGCGCCGTGCCAGATCGCTGTCTTGCGTCAGCAGCCCGCGCATGGGAGAGAAAGGCGCGCATGATGGCGATGTTGACCTGCACGGCGCGTTCGCTCCGCAGGACGCTGGACAGCATGGCGACGCCCTGCTCAGTGAAGGCATACGGAAGATACTGTCTTCCCCCGCGTTCAGCGTTTGAGGTCACAATTTGTGACCTCAAAGATTGAGCCTCAGCCGCTGTCAACTGAAACATAAAGTCTTCTGGAAAGCGACCGGCATTGCGTCTCACGGCTTGATTGAGAACTTTTGTTTCCACGCCATACAGTTCCGCAAGATCGCTGTCCAGCATCACATTCTGACCGCGCACCGAGTAAATAAGGCTTTGCACTTGCTCCGCCGCGAGTACAATCACGCTTGATGAGGCTGGTATTTCTGTTTCTTCCCTGTCTGCCATGCTGCCCTCCCTGAGTGTCTGAGTTGCGTTTGATATCACAATTTGTGACATCAAACTTGAGATTCCAATTTGGAATCTTAACGTCACTCCTTATCATACCAGATTAAGTACCGCTGCGCGAGGTCGCGGATGGCGCTGTAAGGGGCTTCAGCGCAGCGTTCGCCCCGGAAGATAAAGGTCGGGACGTGGGTGACATCGGCAGCGTAGGCATCGTCATCAAAGCGCGTGATCTGATCGTGATACGCTTTGGACGAGACGGCGGACAGAACTCGGTTTTGTCCAGCCCCGCGCCTTCGGCCAGGCGGCCCAGAACGTCCAAGTCGCTGATGTCTTCCGAATGCTCCCAGAACGCCCGGTAGACCGCCTCGTTGTAGGCGTCAAACCGCTCCGGCGCCTTGTCCTGGGCGTAAGCCGCGCCTTCCAGGGCGTTATGGGTGCGGATGATCCCGATAGTTCGGCCTTCCGGCACGGGAGCGCCCTCCGCCCGCGAGAACATTCAAAGCGCGTCGGCGCATTCGGGTCCGGCGGCTGCGGCTTGAAATCGGGCAGCGGCCCCAGCTCTTCCGGCAGCAGTTCAAAGCCGCGCCAGACCTGACGAATCTGGGGAAACTCCTCCCGCAGCTTTTTCGCCTGGAAGAAGCCGACCCAGCACCAGGGACATAAAATGTCGTGTGCAATAGTGACAACCAATCTTTTATTTTGATCCATAGTCATTCCTTATGGTAAGAGAGAACTAAAGCTTGAATACCCGTTTTGCCGCCGTTTTCCTCTCAGCCTTCTTTGGACAGCGCGTACTCCACCGACTGCTCCAGCGTCATCACCCGCCCCGCGTTCCAGGCGGCAGTGGAGAAATTCCTCCCCTGAAATCTTCCGCACAGAGGCCAGCATCGTGTTCATATCCTCCTGGTAGGCAGATGTCATGGGAATGCCGGCACTCTCCCATAGCGCCGATGCCGCCCCGCATATCTGGACCGCCCGTAGCGGCTGGTTTTGACGAGAAGTGAGCCGAGCCATGCTGTATAAGCTGTCCGCGATCTGCCCCTGGTTCCCCAATCGCCGCCGGATTTTCAGACATTCTTCGTGCAAATCCCACGCCTGCGTATAGTCTCCCAGATCATCGGCCACATTCCCCAGATTGTAGAGTGAGTTGGCGATGCCCCGCTGGTTTTCCAACTGCCGCTGAATGGTCAGGCTTGCTTGGTGCAAATCCTGCGCTTCACGAAAGTCGCCGAGCGTGTGCGCCAGATTCCCCAGGTTATTGAGCGAGTTGGCCACCCCCCGCTGGTCTCCCAACTGCTGCTGAAGAGTGAGACATTCCTTGTGCAAATCTCGCGCCGCCCCGTAGTCGCCAGTTCCCTGGGCGACATTCCCCAGGTTGCCGAGCGAGACTGGCGATGCTCCGCTGGTTCGCCAACTGCCGCGCAAGCGCTAAACTTTCCTCATACAGACTCCGCGCCCGCAGGTAGTCCCCCAGCTCATAGGCCACATTCCCCAAGCTGTCAAGCACGGAAGCGATACCCCTTTGATCCTCCAAACTCCGATAGAGGGTCAGGCTCTTCTGATACAGGGCCTCTGTCACCAGGTAATCACCCTGGTTATAGGCCAGATAGCCTGCCCCAAAATTGGCCTTGGCCTGAGCCGCCGACACGTCGGCTGCGTCCGATCCGTTTGCTCCATTCTGTGCCTTCTGCAAGGCCCTGTCCGCCCACTGACGCCCCTCAAAATAGTGGCCGCGCACTGCCCAGAAACGACACAGCGCCCCCACGAGGCGCAGGCCAGCCTCCGCACCCTCCGCCCGATCATACCACGCCAGACTTGCCCGCAGGTTGTCGTGCTCCGTCTCCAGACGCTTCAGCCATACCGCCTGTTCCGGTCCCATCAGCTGCGGCTCCGCCTCCTCCGCCAGCCCCAGGAACCAGGCCGCGGCCCGCGCCTGTATGGCCTCGGCTTCCCCGCTCTCCCGGCAGACGCTCGCCTGCGTACTGGCGCACCGTCTCCAGCAGGCGCTAGCGTCCGCCGCCCGGCGCTTCCCCTCGTAGACCACCAGCGACTTGTCCACCAGCCGCATCAGCAGGTCCACCACCTCCCAGTCTTCTATCACGCGCCTCGGCGTCCTCGCCCGTGCCCACCGCTTCCGCCGCCGCGAGCGTCCACCCGCCTGCGAACACGGACAACCGGCCCGCAGAAGCGCCTGCTCCTGCTCGGTCAGCAGGTCGTAGCACCAATCGATCAGCGCCCGCAGCGTCTGCTGGCGGGGCAGGGTATTCCGCGGCCCGCCCGTCAGCAGGCGAAAGCGGTTGTCCAGCCGCGCGTTGATCTCTTCAACGGACAGCGACCGCACGCGCGCCGCCGCCAGTTCGATCGCCAGCGGGATGCCGTCCAGGTGGAAGCAAATCTGCGCCACGGCGGGCGCGTTCGCCTCCGTGACGACGAAGTCCGGCTGCACGGCCGGCGCGCGCTCGATAAACAGGCGCACCGCCTCATACTGCGACAAGTTCGCGACCGTCTGCGCGCTGCTTCGGGTCGGGCAGGGACAAGGAGGGAACGCGGTAGATCTGCTCTCCCGCCACGCCCAGCGGCTCGCGGCTGGAGGCCAGCATGTAGACGCCTGGGCAGCTTCTGAGCAAATCGGCGGCGAGGGAAGCGCAGGCGGCAATCACATGCTCGCAGTTGTCCAGGATCAGCAGCAGGCGCTTGGCTGAGCCAGTCCGTCAGAGTGCGCGTGATCGCCTGGCCCGCCGCTTCGCGCACGCCCAGCGCGTTTGCCACCGCCTGCGGGACCAGGGCGGGATCGCGAGACTGGCGGCCAGTTCCACCAGCCAGACGCCGTCGAAATACTGATCCAGCAGGTCCGCGGCCACCTGAAGCGTGAGCCGGGTCTTCCGCCGCCCCACCGGCACCTGCCAGCGTCAGCAGGCGTGTTCCGGTCATGCAGCGCCTTGACCTGCGCGACTTCTCTCTCCCTCCCGATGAAGCTGGTGGGCTGTTGGGGCAGGTTGTTGGGCAGGTCAGGATTATCCAGCGAGCGCAGCGGTGGGAAGTCGGCGGGCAGATCGGGTGCAGGAGCTGGAAGACGCGCTCGGGCGGGCCCAAATCCTTCAGGCGGCGCTCGCCGAGGTCGAGTAGCGCCCGCGTCTTGCGGCATCAAGTCACGCGTCAGTTCAAAGGTCGCCAGCGACAGCAGGGTCTGCCCACCGTGCCCTGCCGCCATCAGGCGTGCCACCCGGTTGACAGGCGGCCCGAAATAATCCCCGTCCCATTCCTCGGTTGTCCCCGTGTGCAGGGCCATCCGCACTCGCAGAGGAATCTCCGCCCCCCACGGCTCGGCAAAGAGGGCCTGCTGGGCAGCCAGCGCGCCCGCGACCGCTTCGGGAGCAGTCGCGAAGGCCGCACAAAAGGCGTCGCCCACGGTCTTGAAAACGTAGCCCTTGTTATCCGCGATGGCGAGGCGCATGAGCTGATCGTGACGGTCAAGGGCGGGCCGCATCAGGTCGGGGCGCACTTCCCAGTAACGGGTACTTCCTTCAATATCTGTGAACAGGAAGGTGACGGTGCCGGATGGCAAGGCTTGCATTATCTCTGTTCCCTCAATGGCAGACTATCTTCATCTGTCATTTCACTATACCCCAGTTCGCGTCTGCCCGGCGAGGATTGAGTTGATGGGCCGGCGGGAAAGATACCCTGGAGTCCTATTCTATGAGCGAACCGAGGCCCGGCGACATTTTGATTTTTGTCCGCGCGCATCGCGGGTTTGATTATGTGATCAAGCTGTTCACCCTGTCGCGCTTTTACCATGCCGCGATCTATGCGGGCGACGGGCGCGTGATTGAGGCCCGGCCGAAGGGAGTCGCGTGCAACGGGCTGGCGGGGCGCGAGGGTGGATACGAAATAGTTCCGGCCCCCGAAGGCTGCGGAGAAAGTGCGCTGGCCTGGGCGAAGACGCAGCTTGGGGCGGGTTATGACCGGGCGGACATGCTGGTCGTCCTGCTGGAGCATGTCTTCCTACGCCTGCATCTCAACTACACGCCGTCCGGGAAGTTTTCCTGCGCGGAGTTTGTCGCGACCGCGTTTGACCATGCCGGCGTCCGTCTTTTTCCAGACCGCGACCTCAACGACATAGAACCCAAAGATTTTGCCCGGCTCCACACGAGCGGGCCAGACCTCTGACATTCGTCTACTCGTCACGGCTTCCAAAGCAGGGTTTTTCCGGGCTGCCGCCGAACAGAGAGACGCAACTCGTTCACAGGAGAACCCGTGTTATGCTCTCTTCCCCCCTGCGTCTTATTGCGCTGCTGATTGTTTTTTTTGCTCTGCTGACGGTGGACGCGGCGCGGGCTGCGCCGGCCAAAATGCACGCAAAGAAAGCCGACGGCATTACCGTCACGCACCAATCCTGGCAAGGCTGGCCGGACGCGCTGCGCCTGAGCAACGGGGTGGTGGAAGCGATTATTGTGCCGGAGATTGGCCGCATCATGGCGTTTCAATTCGTCGGCCACCCCGAAACCAACCCGATTTTCATCAACAAGGACTGGAAAGGCAAAACGGTGGCCGACACGGACCCGACGACCTGGGCGGCGTTCGGCGGGGACAAGCTCTGGCCCTCGCCCCAATCCGAATGGCCCAAACATAACGTGCGCGGCTGGCCGCCCGACCAGACCTTTGACGGCGACCCGGAAGTGGCGCAGATCCTGCCGAACGGCGTCCGACTCGTCACCCCGGACAGCGTGGCCTTCGCCGCCCATGCCACTCGCACGATCACCCTGAAGCCCGCTCAGGCGCGGCTGTACATCGTCCAGACGCTGATCAAAGACAAGGACGCCGGCAGCCCGACGGCGTCCACCGACAGGCCGCGCGACGGGTTCCCCATCGGCATCTGGTCCATCACGCAGACGCGCGGCGACGAGACCGTCTTTCTGCCCCTCGCCAAGTCAAGCCGCTTCCCGAAGGGGTACGGCGGACTGGACACGCCGCCGGCCCCTTATCCCGCGCCGTATTTTACGACGCAGGCGGGTCTCTTACGGGTCGTGCGCGACCCGAAAAACGCGCACAAGGTCGGAACGGATGCCCCGCAGGGCTGGATGTCCTCGCTTTACGCCGGCACGGTCCTGTTTTCGGAGCATGATGCGTATCAGCCCGGCGCGAATTACCCCGACGGCGGCACGCCGACGGAAGTTTACATGAACCCCAATCCAGCGTATATGGAGATGGAACTTCTGGGACCGCTTGTGCCACTGACACATGGGAATCAGATAACGCACAACATCTACTGGCAGCTACAGCGCCTGCCGCGCGTCCCCCGCAGCCGCGCCGAGGCGCAGGCGCGCGTCAAGGCGGCGATGGGGAAGCCGTGATCCCCCGGCATTGGGGGCTGGGGGTCTATTGATTACGGTAATTACGGCTGGTCGGAGAAAGTTTGCAGCCGATAGGTCGGCGTGGTCGTCGGCTCGGTGACCACAAGAGTGTAAGCGTTGCCGGCCGACACGGAGACATTGGTGGCCGGAACCAGAACTGTGGCCGTGCCGGCGGCGTTGATTTGAACTGAAAGCGTCCCGGCGGGCAGGGCGGCATACGGGGTCACCGGCGTCACGGCGGGGGCCGTTGTGGTGCCGGCGATGCTGCCCGTCGCCACGATCGGCAGTGGGGGATAGGCAACAGCCGTGAACGCGGGCTTGCCGTTGACCAGCACATCCACAGGGCCGGCGTCCGGCGCTCCATTCAGAATGCGTACATTCGCCTGACCCGAGGGGGGGGCCAGGTAGGCCGTGCCTGCCGTGTAGGCGGCGGCGGCCCCTTTGTCGCCGGTGACGACGGTTTGCAGGAAGCGCGGGCTGGGTCGGCCAGCCACGCTTGGCACATCCGAGCGGCCTATCAAGTAGGCCGTATAAAACGAGCCGTTGTTGAGCTGCAGCGTCGAGCTGGGAGGCTGGACAAAGGCCGTCGGCAGCGTGGCGGTGGTGGTAAAGCCGAAGGTGGAGACGCCCTGCCCGATGTACTCATACGCAGTCGGCTCCCCGATGGTCAGGTCGCCGCCTTCCGCGCCGCCATTGACCAGCACGTCCGCCGTAGCCGCATTCGTGGCCAGGTTAACGACCCGAACGCGCGCCGTCTGGGTGGTGCTGGTGCTGCCGCATCCGGCGCTGAGGACCGCCCCTAACATGGCTGCCGTTCCCAGCAGCGCCAGAGCGGCCCCGCCCCGGCGTTGTCGTAGATGCATGAAATCTTGTCTCCTGTCGTGAAGTGTCATCGGTTAGCGTCTCTCGCAAAAATACGCCCCCCACCCCCAATTCTGGGGGAGCCGGAATTGTCCTCTCTTGTTCCCCCAGAATTGGGGGCCAGGGGGCTTCGGGACTGGTTTTTGTAAGAGCCTCTTAGCGTCTTTGACATCTGGCGCGGGGAAAAGTTACGGGTTTTGCAGAGCCGATTATGCCTGTATCCCGGCTATACTTGCCAGCCGTCTTTTTCGGACTTTGGTTTGGACGATTTGGAGTCGGGGCGAGAGGAGGCGCGGGCGATGTCGGCGACGGCATACAGCCAGTCTGCTGTCAGCAAGGCGGTCACCAGCCAGAACGCCGGCCCAAAGTAAGTCCGGCCCTGGGGTCCGTGCGGCAGCAGGGCCAGCAGCCCCAGACCGAGCAGGAACACGCCGACCAGAATGCCGCCTTTGACGTACTCCCCGGCGGCGATCTGCCCCAGACCCGGACAGATGGTGGACCCCAGAATGCCCCATCCCGGCGCGCGCCTGCCGTCCCCGGCCTCCCCGCTTCGCATCAGCGACGTGTCTTCGGCGGCATAGGCGACGCCCATCTTTTCCTGCCGCTGCCGCTCCGCCTGCCGCAGAGTCGCCTTCGCAAACTTGGCCTCCGCTGACGCCTTTCCGGGTGCACTCTGGAGCGCGGCCTGATAAGACGCGCAGGCAGTCTCCCATTCGCCGCGCGTCGCCTGCACGTCGCCCAGCAGTTCCAACGCCCCGGCGTCTGTGGGACGCTCGGCCAGGATCGCCCGCGCAGCGGTTTCTGCATCCGCGACTAATCCGCGCCGAAGCTGGATATGGGCGTTCGTCAGCCGCCGTCCGGCCTCTTCCTCCGCCGCATAGTCTCGTTTGGGGAGGGCGGGGCGCGGCGGAATGGGGCGGGGCGCACTGGAGCGGGGCGGCGCCGGATCAGGCGGCGAGGGCATCCTCGTCATCCTCCTCGTCGTCTTCGTCCAGACCGTCTTCGTCCAGACCGTCCTCCTCAAACTCGCCGACGCCCATGCCGGCCAGCCGTTCCGGTTCGCGCTCCGGCGGCGCTTCGCCGGTCCAGAGTTTTTCCAGGCCATAAAAGCGGCGCTGCTCCTCGGCCATGATATGCACGATGTTGTCGCCGTAGTCCAGCAGAATCCAGGTTGCTTCGCTGTAGCCTTCAATGCGCCGCTGCCGGATGCCTTGCTTTTCCATCGCTTCCATGATGCCGTCGGCCACGGAGCGAATGTGGATGTTGGACGTGCCGGAGCAGATAATAAAAAAGTCGGCGATGAGTGTCTTGCCGCGCAGGTCCAGGGCGGTAATATAATTGGCCTTTTTGTCTTCCGCCGCGCCGACAATGGCGTCCCGCCGCTCTTCCGAGGTGAGTGTGCTTTCTTTCATAATGTGCCGTCAGTATACCCGATTAAGGCGCAAGAAGCCCCCTAACCCCCAATACTGGGGGAACAGGAGAAGAACTCCGACTCCCCCAGAATTGGGGGCCGGGGGCGATACGGCGGGGCTTCTTTACATCTTCATCTTGGAGCCGTCCATGAACCCGGCGGGAGCCTTGCTCATCTTGGTCAGCTTGTGGCCCATTTGGTCCTTGTAGCCCATCTTCTGAGCGTTCATCGGCGAGTAGTACGCTTTGCACATCTTGCAGACATAGACGCCTTTGGCGGCGGACATGGAGTGGCCCATCTTCGGCATCGGCTTGTGCATCATTGGCTTGACCGACATCTGCGCGAAGCCGGCAGACGCGGACACGAGCGCGAGGGCGGCAGTCACTGCCGCGACAATCTGTTTGGTCATCGTATTTCTCCCTGAACGTAAGAATGTTCGATCAGAGAATTATAGCAGATTGCCAGATTGATTCGTTTCTTTGACCCTCACGCCGTAATCCGCGGCTTCGTCATTTTTTCTGAGGGCGGATCATGATCGGCTTGCCGTTTTCCTGGCCCCACTCCCGAAAGCCGTAACGGGTATACCAGGCTTTGAGCGCTTCATTGGAAAGGTATTGCGGTCCCAGCCGCTCGGGTCGCCCGACCATGAGGTAGAGAGAAACGCCGACCTGATCCGCCAGATGGCAGAGCCAAGACAACCCCGTGCGGCCAAAGCCACGGCCGGGGTGGTTGGTGAAGATCAACCCAAGCCAGATCCGCCGATCTACTTCCCGCAGCCGGAAGTAGATAAAGGGGCAGGTTCGCAGGAAACGAGTTCCAGGCCGAGCTGCCTCCGGCGCGGTTGCGGAGTCATATTCTGTCAGGAAACGCGCGACAGCCTGAGAAGGGTCCAGCGGAAGGAAGGAGTAGTGTCGTGTCGTGGAAAAGTGATTCGGAGCCGAACAGCGAACTTTCTTCAATTGAGGCGCTTGCTTCATCTTTTTTTGTCTTTCTTGTAGCTTCATCCTCGCAGTTTATTTTCATGGTGCTGAAATCTGACTGCTTTCTATCAATAAGTGACCTCCTCAGCGAGACTGTTCCTGCTTATCAACGTCTTCGTTTGACGGGAGCGGCGTAGTTTTATTCTATCTGAGAATTGTGAAAATGAAATGAAAATTACGTTTGAATGAGTGCTTGCTGCAACAGCGCAGAGGCAGGGATTACGCGACGGCGTAATCCCTGCCTCTGCTGTATGCGCCAGCGTGCTTGTGATTTTGACTTCGCCCGGTTCCGTTAATACGTGTAGGAACCGTAGACGGGGCTGATGGAAGATTGGACGCCGCTGGCGTTCACCGACCATAAATCCACGGCATCGTCGGTTCGGTTCCAGAGCAGACGCGAGGAGCCGTCCTCGCTGTTGAAACTCACGCTCCCCAGCGACCAGCCGCTGTAGGGGCCGTAGACCGTGCCGATGAACGATTGCGCGTCACTGGTGTTGAAGCCCCAAACGACAGCTGTGTCCCCAGTGCTGCGATAGCGCGCCGCGTTCTCTTCCCAGACCACGCGCGCGGTGCCGTCTAAGACCGACGCGACGGAAACCGCAGACCATCCGGCATAGGGGCCATAGGTCGGCCCCACAGCGGTCTGGACGCCGTGGGAGTTCAGCGTAGTGAGGTAGGCAGAGTTGCCGGCCACTGAACTGCTGGTGCTGTGCCACAGCAGGCGCATTGTGTTGTCGGCGGTATTCAGGGCCATGTCTGCCAGGGCCACGCCCGAAATCGGACCGTAGACAGTCCCGGATGAGGTCAGCACGCCGACGGCGCTCAAACTGGCGACACTGATTGTATCGCCGGAGGTAATGCCGGTGGTGGAATTGGGTGTGCCGTAGATGTCCAGCAGCAGGCGCGACGTGCCATCCGAGGCAACCGCGATCTGCTGCGGGAACCCGCTCCCTGAAGCATTGCTGTACGGTCCGAGAACCGTGCCGACGCTGGTTTCGGTGTTGTTGCTGCTGCTGTTCAAGGTCCAGACCGCGGCTTTGACGCCCGCCGTGCCGAAATAGCGCCACAGCAGGCGCGAAGTGCCGTCTTCAGCGGCGGCGATCTGCTCCGGGTACCACGTCCCGCCGGAATCGGTGAAAGGCCCGTAGGTCGGGCTGACACCCGTCTGGACGCCGTTGGCGTTGATCGTCCAGATAGTCGCCTCCGTGCCGCTGACGCCGTGATTGGCCCAGAGCAGACGCGAGGTGCCGTCCGGCGCGACCACAAGCTGTTTCGGCTCCCAGCTTCCGTTGGAGTCACTGTACGGCCCATAGACCGGGCCATAGGTCAGCATGTGGCTGCTGCTATCCAGTGTCCAGACCAGGGCCATTTTGCCCCGTCCGGTATGGCTTTCCGCCGTCCACAGCGCGCGCGCCGTGCCGTCAGGAGCCGCTGCGATCTGCTGCGCGACCCAATCGTTCGCGCCGGTATCCGCCTGCGCCGCGCTGAGGGGGACCAGCGCTGTCAGGATCAGCGTAGCGTATCCAAGCGTCTTTGCGGAGGTTAAAGAGAGTTTCATGTTTTTCTTCCTTTCCGAGGATCAATCTGTGGAGGAGTCACGCGCCGCGCGAAGTCAGGGCCCGCCCGGCCCGCCGCCGGGTCCACCCGTGCCGCCGGTCGGCTCCGTCAGCGCCAGATTGAGGATCACATGGTATGAGGCGTCGGCGTGACTGCCTTTTTCGTCCAGATACGTGGTGGTCAGCGCGCCCGCATTGCTCGTGACGCCGTCCGCATCCAGCGACCCGCCGGTGTAGACCCGGTCGGTGGAATTGAGGGTGTCCGGGGTCTTGGGAGTACGGGTTTTGTAAGGGGAGACGTTGTTGGCGACATAATCTGTGATGTTCTGGTCATAAAAAATCTGGGACTCGTAGTCGTAAGTCGGCGTCTGCGTGGGATCATTGCTTGGGTACAGGCGGATCCGCAGGTGGGTATGGATCGTCCGGCCTGAATACCAGCCCGGGTAATTTGCGATGAACTGCACATTGCCGCGCTCGTTCGTCACCTGATACCCCCTCAGATAAGTTTGCCCGGAGGTGCTTTCCGAAGTTTCGTCCGAATAGACACCCAACGCATTGGCCTGCCACATGTACACAAAAGCGTTTTTGAGCGGGGTCACGACGCCGCTGCTGATCTGGGACACGGTCAGGCTGAGATACATCGGCAGGCCAGCCTGCACATTGGTTCCGTCCACATTGGCCCGCACATCGGACCGGTGGAACGTCGTCCCCGTCTCATCTACCCAGTACGGCCCTTCCTCCAGCGCTGGAGTGGAGGTCACAGCGGTATCGCCGTAGACCTTGCCGATGAGACTGTCCTTGAACCCGATCAGCGTGACCAGCCCGGTCGCGCCCAGGAGCAGAACATCGCGCCGCGTCGGCAGCGTATCCGCCTTCTGTTTTGCCATTTGAGTTGCTTTCCTTTCCTGCTTTATCTGTCTTGCGACAGGTTTATTATTTTATTATAGAGACAGGAAATGAAAAAGGCGTGAAAAGCAAAGGGGGAGAAAAGAGTTAAAAACTCATCCAGCCCCGCCAAAGGAAGACAAGGCCGAGGGCGGCTATGAAGAGGGACGAGATGCGCGTCATGGCGGCCCGGAACGGCAGGCGCATCAGAAGGCCGCCAAACAGGGTCTGCCCGGCCAGAGCCAGCGCGAGAAGGCCGGGAATGGTTCCCAGCCCGAAGCACAGCATCAGCAGCGCGCCGGACAGGGGCCGCAGGGTGAACGTCGCCATCAGGGCATTGTAGGTCAGGCCGCAGGGCAAAAAGCCGACGAAAACACCGACGACGAGGGGTTTCAGCGCATGGCGCGAGCGCAGGGCGCGCCCGTAAAGCCGCCGCAGCCGCCCGCTGCCCGCGCCCAGCACGTCCGGTTCCGGCAGCCGAAAGCCCGGCAGCAGGCCCGCCAGACCCAGCGCCAGGCCGAGCATGACCACGCCGACCGTCAGGCTGACCACCCCTTGCGTCACCGCCCAGCGGTGTCCCAATGCGCCGATCAATCCTCCCGCCAGGCCGAGCAGAGCCAGCGCCGCCAGCCGCCCGCCATGAAACAGCAGGTGCCGCGCCGGATGGAGGGGGTGTCGCGCCGCGCCTTTGTCCAGGGCCTTTGCGTCCGGCATCCCGGCATAGGACACCACAAACACGCCGCACATGCCGATGCAGTGGGAAAAGCCGCTCGCCAGCCCCATGCCCAGCGCCAGAAGATAGGCCGAAAGAAGGGTATTCACTTGGTGGTCAGGTCAAAACTCTGGGTCGCATGGTCCGCGCCTTTGGAGACAGAGACAGTTACCCGCCACGCGCCCGCCATCGTGAACCGGCCCGTTCCCGCATAGGTTCCGTTCGCTTTTTCACGCAGAGTCACTGTGTCGTCGCCCATGTCCATTCCCGGCATGAACAGCCAGGCCGTCGCCGTCGCCCCGGAAACCGGCTTCCCTGCTGCATCTGTCACCTGCACGGTGAATGTCGTGGGGTCCAGCGAGGTCGGCGGGCGGGGCGTCGTTTCCAGCGTCAGATGCAGGCGCGGGTTCGGCGCAGCCGATGGCGGCGCGGAATGCGGCGCACAGCCGGCGCAGAGCAGGAGAAGAAGCCCCCCCGCCCTGAACGGCGGGGCTTTAACAGGGCAACTCCCCGAGGGTAAGGGCAGAAGAACTTGAGCTAATCTCCTGCGCCCGCGCAGGCGGGGGCCTGCACTTCTAAAGCCCCAGGGTTCAGCCTGGGGGAGATTGGACCTCATTCCGGCTCTCCCGAACAGCAGCACGCGCACTCGCCTGAAATCGCCTCGCGGCCTTCTTTGATTAACAGCGGAATTAGGGCCAGCGCGGCGACGCTGTCCAGCCACCAGAAGCCGGGCAGCAGCCGGGTCACGGCCAGACCGATCATCAACACGACCGAGAGATACCCGCAGGTGATCGCCTCCATCGCATCCGCCCGCAGGGCGCGGGAGTTTAGCCGCGCCGCGACTTTCAACTTCCATCCGGCCAGAAGGGGCATGCCTATTTTGGCGACCAGCCCGATCCCGATGCCCCAGACGCTCTCGCGTGTGTCCGCCTGCCGGTGCAGTAGGAACAGCCCGTAGGCCGAGTTCAGCACGACAAACCCGGCCAGTCCATAAAGAGTATACCCCACCCACCGGGCCGCCTTCCGCTCCACGGCCTCGACTCTGGCCGCGTCTGCTTTCCCGCCGGCCTCCACGCGCAGCCGCCAGAGCAGGACGGAGGCGCTGAACAGTTCAATCACACTGTCAAAGCCGAAGGCCTGAAGCAGCAGGCTCCGCGAGACCGTCCCCAGCCACAGCGCGGATGCACCCTCCACGAACATCCACCCCAGCGTCAAATAAGTGAGCCGTAGCGCCATCCGCACATCCGCTGTTCGGTCAGTTGTGAGTGTCGTTGTCATTTCAGCCGGGCTTCAATCGCGGCAAGTATCTGGGCGGCGAGGACGGCGTGGGCGCGCAGGTTGGGATGCAGGCCGGACCAGTAACCGTTGGCAGCCAGAGCATTGGCGACGGGCTTGCCCAGGTTGATGAGCGCAACGCGCGTGTCGGCCGGGTGCGCGGCCTTGTAGGAGTTCAGGCTGGCTTGAAGAACGTCGGCGTCGAACTGGCCGAAGGGGACGAGGAGAAAGATTTGCGCCTGCGGGGCCGCGCGGCGCAGGGCGGCAAGGCACTGGGTGATGCTGGCCTGCTCGTCACTGGCATTGGCCCCGCCCAGCGCGTCATTCGTGCCGTAATTGATGAGGATCATGGCCGGTTCCTGCCCGGTCTGGCCGTAAGCGCTGAGATGGCCTTTGCTGTCCAGCAGGCTGTGGCCGCCGCCGTCTATTTTATTCCAGCGGCTTTGGGCGTCGTCATAAATCCCGCCCTGGCCCTGAGTTGACCCGGACACGAAGTAATAGGCGGGAACGTCCCGCGAACCGTCGCCTCGGGCCAGCCAGCCGGAATAGCCGCAGGCGCTGACCGCGTACTCATAGCCCTGCGTTTGCAGCGCCTGACCGACAAAGTACGAATAATCGGCCAGGTTGTCGTCCTGCCCGTTGTTCGCCTGTATCCCCTCGGTAATGCTGTCGCCGATCTCCAGTACCCACTTGGGCCGGGGCATTTCCGTTCCATGCGTGCTGCCCGCGTCCACTTCCAGCCCCTGCACACGAACGACGTTCGGCCCGGCGGCTGTAGGCGAACCCCAACGATCCCTTTGCGCGGAATTCTGGACATAGACCGTCAGCCTATGGTTGCCCGCGCCGGTCAGGCCGTTGAGGGGAATGCGGCTCTGACAGGGGACATTGGCCGTCCAGACGCCGTCTATGCTGTACGCGAGGTTCGGTGGCGGATTGACCGCAGTTCCATAAGTGGACGTGTCCAGAAGCAGCGTCGCCGTCGGCTTGGGGCTGGTCGTGGCCCAGGACACGCGGAAATAGGCCCCTGCATTCCACGTCTGCCGATACACGCTGCCGCCGCGCCCTGCGTCCCCAACCCAGTTCCCCGGCGAAAAGACAAACGCGGGCGAGTCCACGGGGATCGTGCGTGGGCCGTCCTGCGCGAAGACGATCTGGGTGAGACAGAGCGGCGCAAGCAGCAATGCGAAGATCAGCACAGAGGAAATTCGTTGGGTCATGTTGTTTCTCGGATCACCCCCTAGCCCCCAATTCTGGGGGAACCAGATCGCCCCCTAGCCCCCAATTCTGGGGGAACCGGAGAGGGGAAGCAGAAGTTATTCTTGGGCGGCTGTCAAAATCGCTTCCAAAACGGCAGGGAGATTGGTCAGAACTTGCTCGTTACGGAAGCGAATGACCCGATAGCCATAGGCTTCCAAATGAGCGGTGCGCGCGGCATCTTCTTCCGCTCGGTGTTCGTGTATCCCGCCGTCTAATTCTACCGCCAATTTGCAGGAAGCGCAGTAGAAATCCAGCACAAACTGTCCTAAAGGATGCTGAAAGCGGAATTTCAGTCCGGCTAGTTTTTTCCCGCGCAGGGCCTCCCAAAGCGTTTCTTCGGCGGGTGTCCGGCTGCCTCGCAGTTCCCACGCTATTTGATGCAGTTCAGGCGAAGCGCCGCGCACATGGTTAGAACGGCTGTTTTCCTGGCTGCTCTCCATAGCCTCTGCCTCCTCTCTTTCCGGTTCCCCCAGAATTGGGGGTTAGGGGGCGATCTGGTTCCCCCAGAATTGGGGGCTAGGGGGTGATCTTTGGCTGAAGCCGCCACAACTGGCCCGCGCTGCCGTTGTCCGTCTCCTGCGTCATCTTGCCGCTGGGGTCTATGCTCAGTAGCAGGCCACTGTGGCGATTGATGACTTTGAAGACGCCGCTGTGCCGATTGATGGCTTTGACCGGAAAGGTGACAGGAGCCAGACGCCACTGCTGGTTGTCGCCGCCGTTGTCCGCATATTGCAGCACCTCCGCGCCGGGCTGCGTGGATGACTGGCTGACATCCAGCACCAGCCCCGTGGTTGGGTTGACGAGTTTATAAAATCCGCCGCCGACGGTCTGCAAGCCCCACGACAAGGCCTGGCCCGGATTGTTATTGCTCGCCAGGGTGAATTTGCCGCTGTAGTCTGCCGCCATTGGCCCGGTGTAGGCCGCGCCTGCGATCACAAAGGTCGTGACGGATTTGGCGGGCAGCGTCACGGTCAGGTGCTTGCCCGTAATCGCCTGGGCCGGCAGCTTCGCCCACGCTTCCGTGGCGGAGGTTCGGGTCGCTGTCGCGGACGCGCCCAGCCGGGTGAAAGCAGACAGGTCATAAACCACCTGACTGGCCGTGTCGCCGCTGTTGGTCGTCACAAACGTCAGCGTGTTTGTCCGGGCATCCAGCGCGGCCAGCGAATTGCCGTCGGTCATGCCGATCAATTTGCAGCCGGGCCGGATGAACTTGCTGTACTGGCCGAAGACGTAGTATTTCTTATTGATGCCGTAGTCGGTGTGGGCCTCCGAATCCAGCGGGTTCGTGAGCAGTCCCCAGCCGCCGCCGTCCACCACCTGCCAGTAGACCCAGGCGCTGGGGTGCAGCCCGTTGACATCGGTCAAAATCTGCCGGGACAGTTGCATGCCGCTGGCGTCTCCTTCGCCGTATTCCGACAGCCACAGGTCCTTGCCGTGCGAACTGGCTGATTGGGACAACTGCGCCCGGTTCCCGCCACTGTAGCTGTGCGTGTTGATCTTGGTCAGACCCTTCAGCGCCGTCGCATCGTAAGCGCCGAACGTCAGAATGGCGTCGCTAACAAAGGACTCATCGGACGCCGTCGTTGTCGTATACCCGATGTTTTGACGCGCCAGGGCGGCTTCGGTCGCTTTGACCACATCGTTCTGGTGGGGCCGGTCCACATGGCAGCCTTCCTGCCCGTGACTGGCCCCGCCATATGTCCACCACATCGCGATTGGCTCGTTCAGCGGCTCGACGTCGCGAAACGTGATGCCCCAATCATCGTGAAAATGCTTGACCACGGTGGCAAGGTAATCCCCAAACGCGGCGTCGTCTTCGGGTTTGAGATTGTCCGTGCCGCCGTGATTGCCCGTCACACTGCCGCTGCGTGTCATCCACCAGGGCGGCGAATTGGAAAACGCTTCCAGTTGGTTCGCGCCCCGCTTGATCGCTTCTTTGAGGACCCAGCGCTGGTTGGCGTCCGCCGTCCAGTCCCAGACGCCCGGCGTCGGCTCATAGCCCGGCACAGCGGCGCGAAACGCCATAAACGAACTATGTTCCGGGTTCTCGCCGCCGCCGATGTTGTAGCGGACGATGTTCAGTCCCAGCCCTTTGACCGGATCAAACGCCTTGTCCATGTAATCGGTGCGGGACCGGCTCCGGGAACCCGCCGACCACTTTGGCCCACCACGCCAGCGAACTGCCCCAGCCTTCCCAGGTCTGGTACTGGACGGTCGGGTCCACCGTCGCCGTGTAGTCCGCCCGCGCCGGTGCGGTAACGCGCGCCGCCAGCAGCAGCACGGCCAGCGGCGTCAGCCAGGAAAGATATTTTGTTGGTTTGTTCATGGTTTTGTCGTTCGTTTCGCGTGGCAATAAATTGCGACGCTGTGTGGCGCAGACGCCTATTGACCGCCTCCGCGGTCAGAAGATGGGGACAGTACGCGATCTTTCTGCTGTCCACGCAGGTGGACAATGGGCGCTTCGCCACACAGCCGAGGACTTCAGTCCCACGGCCCTGTTTGGCAGCAGACAATCATGGTTTTGCCTCTTGATCCGGCTTTACGTCCTCCACATAAACACGCCCGCTTTTTCCAATACGGGATATTACCTGGACATGTTCACCCGACTGAAGGCGAATGCTGCTAAAGTACATGGCGGATTTGCCGTTCAGCATTACTTCCACTGTGTCCGGCGGGCTGATGTTGGTTTTCGTCACAATGCCTGGGGTAACTGAAGATACGATGCCGACGCTGTTTCGCTGAACACCACCTTGCATGTCTTGGATTTGCCTTAAAGGCACTACCAGGAACACATAAGTGGCAATGCCGAGACCAGCCAGCAGCATGGTCAAGATAGGCAACCACGACTTGAGTGTATACAATGCCTGTCGCCGCTTTATCTGCGGAGAAATCGTGTACATTCTTGTTGGGGCTGCCATCTCCTATTACTCGTTGCCTATTTTGCGCTTACGATTTCAATTTTACTTTGACGGATAGGGCAATTGCATCTGCAATCATGTCTAGTTTAGCGTCAGTCAATATCCCCATTCTGGTCACAAATCGGCCTAGAGATAACGAACGTAACTGAAAGGAGTTCGCAGAAGAAGTTTTGGACAACCCATTCGTGGTCGTCGGCTCCAGTTGGGTCATCCAGGGATAGCGTCTGTAAATCGCATCCCATTCCGTGATCGGAAACAATCTTCAACGCAAGCCGCCCTATGTCGTCGTCGCTGATGACAACCGCCGGGCGAATCTTTCGCATTTCCGCTCCCTGTGTCGGGTCAAAATTCACGCGCCATATCTCGCCGCGAAGCGGATTAGCCATGCGTTTCTTTCCCCGCGTGGTAGTCGTAGAGATCGTCATTGATGGCGCTGATGGCCGTCAGTTCGCGCTGTTCCGGCGGCAGGGCCAAATCCGCTTCATAGAGTGGCGCGGCGTGTGCCGCCGCTTGCGCTAAAATCCGGCTACGTTCGGCAGCAGGCATGGCGAGAATCTGTCTCGCGGTCGGGTATTCCGCTCTTTCCGGCGCGAAATTAGCGCGGAGCGTTTCCGTTGCAAGCTGCTCTGCTGTCTTTCCCTGAAGCCGGGCAGTCTCTGTCAGTCCGCTTTCCACATCAGGCGCAAGTTCAAGTGTGAGGGTCATTTTATGGGTTCCTCTCTTCAGCCGGCGGACTTATTGGCGGAGGCGGCCAGACACCTAACTGTCTTTTTTGCGCCTCATGCATCAGTCTTGCCTGTTCTGCCGCCTGCATCGCGCGGCGCTGATTGACTTCATTGATTATTTTCCTAACAATTGCACCCAAAACGCCGCCCCAGAAAACTCCGGTAAATGCGTAAATCCAGAGGATGTCGCCTCCCATCCGCTGGCCGCCGTGCATATGTGATTGGGCGTAGATATTACTCCCGATTTCCCAGATGAACCCAACTGCCATTCCGATGGGAATGAGAAAGCGCATTTTAGTCTTCCAAGTGCGAGGCGACTAACTGTGCTAGTTCGCCCACGGTCTCACGGTCAAAGGCCAGGCGTGCGCCCGCGGCGGCGTAGAGATCGGGCAGGGGGCGGGTGTTGCCCAGAGCCAGCGCGGAGCGGTAGCGGCGGACGGCGTCGGATTGGTCTTGGAGCGCATTGCGCCAGACTTGCAGAGCGCCAAGCTGGGCCAGGCCGTACTCCACATAGTAAAACGGCACGGTGAAGATGTGCAGTTTCCGGTGCCAGCCGGTCACGCGCTCGGCTTCCAAACCCTCCCAGTCCACGCCGCCCATGAAACGCGACCACAATTCGCCCCACTGCTCGTCCATGTCGGCAGCCGTGACGTTTTCGGACGCTTCCGAATAAACCCAGTGCTGGAACCCATCCACGACCGCCATGTACGGGAAAAACAGAACGATGCGCTCCAATTGCTCCTGCCGGGCGCGAACGGCGTCTTCGGGGGAGTAAAAGCCGCCCTCGGACTGCGCGAAATAGGGCATCGCCAGCAGTTCCATCGCCATGGACGCGACTTCATTAAACTCCATCGGCCCGCTCCGGTTCCAGAGCAGCGGCTGAGTCGCGCTGGACGCCAGCCCGTGAAAGGCATGGCCGCCTTCATGGAGCATCGTGCGGACATCGCTTTCGGTCCCGACCGCGTTCATGAAGATGTACGGCAGGCCGGTCTGCGGGAAGAACGAGCAGTAGCCGCCGGGCGATTTGCCCTTGCGCGAACCCAGGTCTAAAAAGCCGTGCCGGAACTTCTCAAAGTCCCCACCCAGAGCCGGGTCAACACGGGCAAACAGCCGGGCCGCGCCGTCTTCCAGATCGGTGACCTCGGCAAAGGGATGCAGAGGCGAACGGCCTGCCGGGTCCACACTCAAATCCCAGGGGCGCAGCTTGTCTACGCCCATACGCATCCGGCGTCGTTCCAGAAGGCGCCCGGCCAGCGGCACGATCTCGGTTTCAATCGCTCTGCCGAACGCCAGACTGTCTTCGGGCGTGTAATCAAAACGCTTCAAGGCGCGCCACATATAGGCGCGGTAGTCCGGCAGGCCGGCGTTTGTCGCCAGTTGCCGCCGCAGGGGGAGCATCTTCAGGTACAGCGCGTCTAAATCTTCGCGCGACTGAAGCCAGCGCGCCTGCACGGCCCGCCAGGCCTGCTCTCGGACAGAGCGGTCTGTGTCCAGCAGGCTCTGCTCGGCCTGCGGCAAGGTGACTTCCTCGCCATTCAGCGTGACCGTCATCGTGCCGGTGATCTTGCTGTACTCATTGGCGAGCGTCTGCAACTGCGCCTGGAGGGGGACGTTCTCTGCCCGGAACAGGTCGGCGTCGCTTCGCAGGCGGCGCAGGAACTGCCGATGCTCGGGGATCGGCTCGTAGCCCGGCACCGCCAGCAGTTTGGTTTTGAGCGCCTGGGCCGCGACGGTCCACTTCGGAATAATGTCCTGAACAAAGTGCAGGTACGCGGCTTCGGCCTCTTTGTCGGTCGTGTCCTCGGACTTGGCGCGCGAGGCCTTTGCGCCGGCTTCGCCCAGAACTTTCTCCAGATCGCTCCAGCGTTCCAGCCAGTCCCCAACGCCCTCGGCGTTGAGGTCTTCATTGGCCAGAGCGGAAAAATGCGGCGCAACCGTGTCCCAATCGTGCGCGTTGATGGTGTCATAGGTATTCATACTGGAGAGTGTACCCCGAAGCGAACAGGGAAGAACCCCGGCCTTGAAAGGCCGGGCTAAAAGTATACAAAGCCCCTCCGGGGCTGAAGAAAAAAGCGGGGTTCTCTCGGTGTATTATTTGAGCCTCGGCCCCGTTCCCGCATACGGCAGACCGTCGTTTGGGTTTAACAGAACGATTTTGCCGGGTGAGTGGACAATCATCGTTTCCAGCGACCCCTTCGGGTCCGGGTCAGGCGCGAGATCGCCCCATGCGCTGTACTTACAAGCAATGCCCTGCTTCACAGCGTCCTCATAGATGACAAAATGCTTGGCGGCGGGTGAGGAGACTGACGGATCGGAATTCCACCAGCAATAAGGAGTTCCTTGCGGCCCTTTATGCGGTTCCTGGAAATAGGAATACCGCTTCGCAAAATCGTCGGCGGAGCGGTGCGTTGAAAGACCGTCTGCCGTTGCGAATTGCGGGGAAGTCACTTCGATTTGGACGGCATGGCTGTCCTGGAAGAACACCGTGACGTAATCCCGCTTCAAGCCGTAGGCGCGATCCGCTGACTTCGGGATAGGCACAGGACTGAGCCAGGTGTCCAGAACCAATCCGTTCCGCAGGCGTCGCGTGGCGCTGGGCGCGTGCAGGAGGGTATGGACGGAAGCCCGATCCATGCCCAGAACCACCGTGCCGATGCGCTGACCGGGGACAACCCGCAAGTCACCAGCCTGCGCCGCAGCGGTTAGGAAGAGTAGGAAAGCCGCGAGCAGCGGCAAAACAATTCCTAGTCGCATCTCGCTACCTCAAGGATGACCCGTCCCACTCATGCTGAGGATCAGGGTAGAACGTTGTGCTCAGACCGTTTGCCTGCGCGCCCTTTTGTATGACCAGAACCAGCCAGCCGCCGGGGACGGCGGTGCGCCAGGTCTCCACATGCTGCGGAAACACATTGCCCGGCGGCAGAGCCTGCTGGCCCAGATATTCCCATTCAATGCCCATTGGCTTTTGCCTCCAAATCCAGATGATCTAAAATCAAATCCGCCGTCGCCAGGTTCGTGGCGAGCGGGATATTATGCGTATCGCAGACTTTTAAGAGGGCCGAAATGTCCGGCTCATGGGGATGGGCCGTCAGCGGGTCGCGCAGGAAGATCACGGCTTTCACTTCATCGGTCGCGATCAAAGCCCCGATTTGCAGATCGCCGCCCAGCGGCCCGGACAGCATCTTGGTCACGGGCAGGCCCGTTTCGCGCTCAATGTTTGTCCCGGTCGTCCGGGTCGCCACCAGCGACTCGCGGGCGCAGGTTTCGCGCCGCCGCTGGATCAGGGCGATCATATCATCTTTCTTGTCGTCGTGGGCAATGAGCGCTAAATAGGTTCGCATAGGTTACAGCCTTGGAAAGATTTCGCGGATTTCTTGCAGCAGTTGCAGAAATTCCGGCGTGGTCGTGACGCCGTCGCGCCAGCAGACATCGCGCTCAACCAGGTTGTATGACGCCTGAATGCGTGCGCCGAGGATGATCTGGCCCGCCGCGTCCCGATCCCGGCCCAGCAGCAGGATGGTATCGGCCACTTGCAGGGCGGCACTGATGTCGTGGGTGACGAGGATAAATGTATTCAATTCGTCCGATTGGGCGGTTTCCTGAATGAACTCAGACACGCGCCGGGCGGCTAGCATGTCAAGGCCGGAAAACGGTTCGTCCATGAGCAAGAAATGCTCACTGCACATGAACTGCTGGGCAATCGCGACCCGCTGCCGCTGGCCGCCTGACAATTGCGTGGGGTACTTACGCGCCTGATCGCTCATGCCGAACCGTTCCAGAAGGCTGCTGGATTTCTCCCGTGCCTGCGCGCCCGAAAGTCCCGCCTGCCGGCCTGCAACCATGAGATTTCCCAGTACAGTCCGGTGGGCGAACAGGTGATAATCCTGCGCGACGACCCCGACCATGCCGCGCCGGACGGGAATGCCTTCTTTTTCGGCCAGAATCGTGCCGGAGTCAGGCTCGTCCAGGCCCGCCAGAAGGCGGAAGAGTGTCGTCTTGCCGACCCCACTGGGTCCGAGCAGGCCAATGATCTGGCCCTGCGTGTAGCCGGGCCGTTGCAGGTCTTTGATCTCTAAATCCACGTCCCGCAGGATCGGCAGACCGTCCACAGATTTGTTGACGCCGGAAAGCTTTAAAAGAGTGTCTCCGTAAGTAATGCCGTTCATAGAAGTTTTCCTGCGGGCCGAAGGTAAAATGCGGTATGGATACGCTTGAAAGAAATCGGCTTCCCCTAAGCTCTTTCCGCCTCTGGCACTGGCTAACGACGATCTTTTTTACGGCGGCACTAGTGGCTATCGTCGTCATGCTGATTTCAGACGGGCTGCGCCACCTACGTTTTACCGCTGTCCATCAGCATCTGGCAGCCATGCCGCTGCTGCTGATTGGCCTGTCGTATCTTTGCCTTCAGATGAGCGCCCGTCGCCCACGCGGCGAACTGATTAAAGGGCTGCTGCTAGGCCTCGCCTTTGTCCTCTGGGGAAGCGAACTGCTCCTGCCGCCGACGCCGTTGGTGACACTCATGGACGGCCTGGTCGTGACTATCTTTGTCGTGGATCTCAGCTTCATTATCCTGGAACACTTGCAGCGCAAAGATCACGACTTGCCGTAGAGGTATATCTCCTCCGCTAACGCCGCTCCAGGGTCAGGTCGGCATAAGGACAGGCGAGGCGGCGGGCCGCGCCGATGAGGTAGTCCTGGCACAGCCCGACAATTAAAATCACCACTTGGATGGCGAAGACTTCCGGCAGCAAAAAATGCTTGCTTTCGCCCAGCAACATGGAGCCGACGCCGCCCTCAGAGCGCACGATTCCCTCCACCATGGTCAGCATCATCCAGCCCATCGCCGCGTTTTGCCGTAGCACTTCAAACGCCTTGTCCGCCGTGCCTAAGACAACCACTTCCCAGACAACGCGCCACTCGCCCATCCGCAGGGTCCGGGCATGGTCAAAGTCGCCTTTGGGAATGGCGGCGATCACGGAGGCCATGGAAGTCACGTAAAAGACGGTCACGGCGAAGACCAGCAGAGACGTCTTCAGGGGATGGCCCCCGCCGAAAATCAGCGTGAAGATGAACGTAAACCCGACAATGCTCAGGAACCGGCCTTTAGAGACCGCCGCTGCCAGCGGGCGAAAGACGGGAATGACGGTCAGATAAGCCAGGCCGAGCGAAATCACGCTGCTCCAGGCCAGCGCCTCAATGTTGAGCTTAACGCTTGTCAAAGTCTCCGGCCCAAGCCCCTGCGTCATCCAAAGCGACCGGAGGGCGTGCAGCACTTCATCGGGCCGGGGCAGGACTTTGAAGGGCGAGCGCAGCCAGACCAGCAGTCCCAGGGCGACTTCGGTCCAGACAATAATCTGCATGACTGCCGGGGAGACGACGCGGTTGGGGAGAAAAGCGTCCCAGAAGTTGCCGCGCCGCCGCGCCCCCCGGTCGCCGACTTTGAGAGCGGCGTCACCGTCCGAGCCGACCACCAGGGTTTTTCGGAACGCCGGGGTTGCGTCTGTTTTCGGTCCGTCAGCCATGATTTACCCTGCCGATCTCAGAATGATCTCCACGCGGCGATTCTTCTGGCGGCCGTCCGCCGTGGCATTAGAAGCGACCGGGTTCGCGTCGCCATGTGCGAAGGCGTGGACGCGGCCCGCCGGGAAGTTGACGGGATCGCGGGCTTCCAGGTAATGCTCCACCGCAGATGACCGCGCCTGAGACAGCGGCAGGCTGGTGGAATGGCTGCCCTGGCTGTCCGTATAGCCATGCACTTCTACGACCGTTCCCGAGGCGACCAGCAGGTCGCCGGCCAACTGGTTCAGTAACTTCTGAGCGTCGGGCGTGAACGTCGCTTTGCCGGGATTAAAGTGGATGTCCCATATCCGGTGGCCGACTAAATTGCGGACCGTCTTTGCCGAAGGCTTCGCATAGGTCGGTTTGGCCTGCGCGATGGCGGTCGGCGTGGGCGTCGCCAGTCTGGCAACGTCTTGCAGATAGGATTTGTCCACCACTTGATCGGCGGAGGTGACCGAGGGCAGCAGTTCGTGATACTGCGACGAAACGAGATTGCCGAAGACCGTGTAAGTCGCGCTGACCAGGTCGGCGGAGCCGGGAACGAGGCCAAACGCGAGCAGGCTGTCCGCCATGCTGCTGGCCGATGACCCGCCCAAGTCCACCATTGTTCCTGTCTTATCTTTTTCCTGGGTTCCCCGGTAATACTTTTCCCAGTAATTCGCGTCGCTGCCGGCGTCATGGTAGACGTCCGCGCTGACCTGGGCAGCTTTATGCAACGCTGTCGGGTTGCTCTTGACGGCTTGACCGCCCTGCGCGATGGCCCCGATCATGCCTTCCACTGTAGAGCGGTTGGCCTTCATCCACTTGTCAATGCCGATAATGACGCACGGCATCTGCGAGGAATACTCGCGCGTGGAGACGACCGAAACCAGCCCGCCTTTTTTCTCGGCCACCGTGACATCGCCGGGCGTCCAGGTGACGCAGCCATTGACAACGATGTGCTTAGTTTCGCCAGTCCGCTTGCCGTTAATGACGACAGGCCGGTCTTCCGAATAGCCCGCGACATACTTCTGGGCGGCGTCAATGTAGTCCGAGGCGTTCACCCAGTTCATGGCGTTCGGGTCATACGTCTTTTCGTCCGGGTTGGTCGGGATGCCGTTGTCGCCCAGCCACTTTTGCGCGATGTTCCAGTCGCCGTCGCGAACGACGCCGGCCACGAACGAGCCTCGGGCGGCGTTCGGGTTGTTTTTCCAGGCGGCCGGCCCCATCAGCTTATCCTCGCCGTGCGAGTAGCCGATGGCGTCCACGATTTTGGCCTGATAGCCCGGTCCCAGCCGGGCCAGGGTGGTGTTCAGCCCCTGCAAAAACGCCGCCGAGCCGTCGCCCATGATGGCGCAAAAGTGAGCGCCTTTGTCCGGGTTCGGATTGCCCTGAGAAAGCTGGGTCGCAAAGGCTGTCAGCGCTTCCTGCATCTTGCCGTTGTCGTCCTGCCGGATAAACTTGAGGTTGACGCCGTGCTGGCACATCAGACTGCCCGGCGTGGCCTGCGCCCCGCCGTTGGCGAACAGCAGGCCCATTTGCGCGTTCCAGGCATACCCAAGCAGGCGCACTTCGGGCTTGTCCGCGCAGCCGGGATTGAGGCTGACGGGAACCACACTCGCCCCGCCGCTGCCAGTGTCCCCGGAATTCACAGCGGGATTATTGTCCGGCAGGTCAATTTTGCCGGGAACCACGGCAGTCTTCACCGCCGCAGCAGGTGCCAGCTTGCTCCAAAAGCGCCAAACGCCGATGGCGATGCCCACGACCAGAATCAAGATCACTAATTTGCCCAATGGCTTTATATGCATGGTGATACTCTCCTTTGTTGCGACGCCGTCCCTATCCGTTCAAAACGCGCCGCTCGTGGCTTGGATCAGATGGGTCGCTGTGCTTGGACGGCGGCACGTCCAGACTGAAAAACTCTAAGACATCATCCAGATGATCCGACTCGGCATTGCACATCTGCACCGCCTGCGTCAGCTTGGCTTGCGCGGAGGCGATCATCCGTTTCTTGTCTTCTACCTGCGCCTGCAATTCGGCGATTTCCTGCTCCGCGGCTGATGTCTGCGATTTGGTCTGCTGCGACAGACTACTAGCATAAGCCGCCAGAGCGGCCATCTTGCGGGAAGCGTCCGTGACAATGCTGTCCGAAGTCGCGCCGATGCTCTTGCCCATGGCTGCCAGCGTCACTTTGACGGTTTGACGCCGCATCGCCAAAGGCAGTTCGGCGGGCAGGGAGTTCAGCATGTCCCGCATCTGTTCCGCGCTGAACGGGACGGCGGGCAGTCCGGCCTGCGCGTAGATCGCCGCAAAGTCCGTCGTGCCGTCGCCGGCCAGGGGCGATGGGGCGGCCAGGGGCGAGACCTGAATCTCGTCCAGGTTCGGTCCTTCGGACTCGCGGACAATCTGCTCTACGGTCCGTGTTCCCGTTGCGGGCGCATCTATTTCTGCCCCATACTGCTGCTGCTGCTGCTGTTCGTGCGCCTTTTCGGCGGGAATGTCCACAAACAAGCTTGCCGCTTTACGCAGTTTCTCCGCAATGTCCATCATCGATTCTTTCTTCTTAGGCCGTAACCTGCTCGTAAGGCGCGAGTTCTTCCAAAAGCTGGGTCATGGAATCCGTCTGGTCCACCACGCCCTCAATGTCGGCCAGCACCTGCTCCGGCGAGCGGGCGCGAATCTGATCGTTGATCAAGCCAAAGGTATCTTCCAGCAGGGCAAGTTGATACTGCAAATTGGTCAGGATGCGGCCAATCTTGCCGACGCCTTCGCTTCTCTGGGTCAGCACCTGAATACGCTTGTCCAGAACGGCCTTTGTGCTGGTATCCGTTTCTTTGGCTTGCAGCGCCTGGGCCTGTTCGATGTCGCGGGCATAACTCTCCTGCACTTCGGTCACCATCTGGCTGGCGCGACTGGCGGGCGGGGAAAGCGTATCCTCCTCCCCACGCGGGGAAGGCCGCCGCTCTTTGCCGCACTCATCGGCCCAAACCGAGCCGATGTAACGGCGAAAGCCAGCCTCTTTGCCCGCGAACAGCAGAAACTTTTCCAGCAGATAATCCAGTTTGCGGAGAACCGTCAGAAACCACTTTCGGTCATCCTGCGCCTGGGCATTAATCTGCCCCCGAATCTCCTCCAGCCGCGTGAAGCGCGCCCGCATGTCGTCGTCAAGCTGTTCAAACGTCTGCGCTTTCAGCGCCTGCCGCCGCTTTTCCACCTCGGCGTCGTTGCGCTGCGACAGCCGGACATCGTACCAGTGCGAATCCGGCACGAACAGCAAATACGCGGCCTCGGCGACCAATCCGGCAAGCAGCGGGAGTGGGGTTAGCAGGGCGGCGGAGATCGCGACCACGCTGGTCAGGCCGATCAAGTTGCCGCCTTCTTTGAGCGCTTCCAGGTAACGATTACTCTTGCTGTCCATGACCTTCGCTTACCACGGCGCAGCCGCCGAGTTTGTGATTGGTTTCACAAGGAGATATGACACGGCATCGTGAAAAAAGTTGCAGGGTGGATGGGACAGTCTCTTGCATGACTGCCTGTTCGTGATAGGGTAAGGGATTTCCTTCTGTATCCGACAGACAAATGACGCGGTTCAAGGGGGTTAAACCGAATTGCCCGCAGAACCAGCAAGGCAATGGACGTTTTCATGACGTTTCGGAGGTGATTTCGCGATAATCCCGCTCACCCGTGTCCGGGTTGAAATACACGTCCGTCAGCCGCCCGGTCGTCGGGTCCATAAACCGCTCTCCGGTCGCCTGCCACACGCCGCGCGTCCGGTCCAGGGGCGGTCGGTAGCGATGCCGCTCGAAGAGTATGCCGCCGAGGATGACAATGCCATCCACACTCAGGTAAATAACAATTGGTGTCAGTCCCGGATGGCTGGCTAAAACCCAGGCGGCCAGCAGGAGCAGGCTGCCCAGTATCAGAAGAGTAATTCGCAGCATCCCGTGTCACCCGGCCTCAATAACCACGCCGGTTCCGTAGGCGACAATCTCGCTCATGGTATCGCCGATTTCCGACGAATCAAAGCGCATTCCGACAACCGCGTTCGCGCCCATCGCCGTAGCGTTCTGCACCATACGGTCCAGCGCATGACGGCGCGCTTCTTCCAGCATTTCCGTGTATTCGGTGATTTCCCCGCCGACAATGGAGCGCAGACCGGCCATGAGATTGCCGCCGATCCCCCGGCTGCGGACGACGACCCCGAAGACCTGCCCAATCGTGCGTGAAATGCGAATGCCGGCAATATCCGGCGTTGTGACAACAATCATTGTGTCCTCCCGATGGTTGATTATTGATTGAGAACCGGGACAACGAAAAAAGTTGCAGGCGCACACTCACGGCAGTAGGTCAGCCACTTTTATCACGGCATCGGGGGCGGCCAGGGAACGGACTTTGTCGTCCGCCGTCAAAATCGTTTCCGTCTCATAGCCGCTGCCTGTGGGCTGCCGGAAAACATGCAGGGTGCGGCCATTGATGTTGACGACCCAGTATTCGGGAATGAGGCCGCCAGCGTACTGGCCCGCTTTCACCTTGATATCCCAGCGTAAGGTTCTGTCTGAGACTTCCACTGCCAATAGCACTTCCTCTGGCAACGGTGTTCCCAGCCTCAGATATTCAAGGAGAGGGCGCTTCATCACGGCAGCATCCGGCTCCGGTTCCTCATGTTCATTGATAGCAATAGGAGAAGCAAGACGGACAAAATCTGCGCCAAAGATGGCTTCTAAGGCTTTTTGCACCTGCTTGCAGGTGAAAACATGCCGTTCATGCTGTGTCATCTTCGGGATAATGTCTCCATGAATGAGTTCAAATCGGGCTTCTTCCAGAACGCCCAATTCCATAAGTTGCCGACATTCTTCGCGTGTCCACTTTTTGCGGTGGACTTCAGGGAAGGGAACGGCAGATAAAGTTTGCGTCATGGTCGGTCTCCTTTCACAACGGGGGCCAGCACCTGGGCGCTGCGGCTCGGCAGGTAAATCTGGATGCTCTGGCTGCGCCCGTACATCGGGACGGGCTGACGCGGGTAAACGATGCCGGCGGCGCTGCGGCCCAGGCCGCTGAACTGTTTGTCGTCTGTGTTCAAGACCAGGCGGTAGTCGGCGTCATCTGGGACGGGGATACGCAAATCCGCAACCGAGTGGAACGGGTGGAAATTGAAGGCGAAAACGAGCGGGCCGCGCCGGAAAACAAGCTGCTTCGTGTCTTCATGCAGGGCCAACTGCTCGATGAGGGGGTCATTCAGAAGGTGATACTCGGCATCCAATGCCTGCATCGCCCGGTCAAACTCGTTCAGATCCCGGTAACGCAGGTGCGGGTTATCCGCCAGCGACCACTGGCGACGGGCATGGTGATAGGAAAAGCCGTTGCCTTCGCGCGGGAAGTCCACCCATTCGGGATGGCCGAACTCGTTGCCGATGAAATTGAGCCAGGCTTCCCCGGCGAGGCTGAAGGTCAGCAGGCGGATCATCTTGTGCAGGGCGATGCCGCGCTCCACGACGATGCTGCCGCTGCTTTTGCCCATGTTCCAGTACATTTCCTGGTCCATCATCAAAAACGCCAGGGTTTTGTCGCCGACCAGGGATTGATCGTGGCTTTCCACATAGCCGACCCGCTTTTCGCCGGGCCGGCGGTTCAGCAGCTCGGTGTAGATCGCGCCCAGGTTCCAGCTTTCGTCGGGCGTCTCTTTGAGCAGCTTGATCCAGTAATCGGGAACGCCCATCGCCAGGCGGTAATCAAAGCCCAGACCGCCCTCGGCCACGGGCCGGGCCAGGCCGGGCATGCCGGAAACGTCCTCGGCAATGGTGATCGCGTCGGGATTGATGGCATGGGCGAGTTCATTGGCGAGCTGCAAATACGCGACGGCGTCGTCGTCCACATTGCCGCCGAAATAATCGTCGTAACTGGTGAACACGCGATTTAAGCCGTGGTCATGGTACAGCATGCTGGTCACGCCGTCGAAGCGCAGGCCGTCAAACCGAAACTCTTCCAGCCAGAAGCGAACGTTGCTGAGGAGAAACCGCTGCACTTCGTAGCTTGGAATAATCAAATGTCAGCGAGTCCCAGCGCCTGATGCTGGCCGCGCGGCCCCGGCGTGGAAATACTGGTAATCCGTGCCGTCGAAATGGTTCAGGCCCTCCTGCGTGTTCTTGACGGCGTGGCTATGGACGAGATCCAGCAGGACGCGCAGGCCCAGCCCATGCGCCGTGTCGATCAGCCGCTTCAAGTCTTCCGGCGTGCCGAAGCGCGACGAGACGGCGAAAAACTGCTGACACTGGTAGCCGAAGGAGCCGTAGTAGGGATGCTCCATGACGGCCATGAGTTGAATGGCATTGTAGCCCAGACGCGGCGATGCGCGGCAGGACGTTCTGCGTGAACTCGTCAAACGTCCCGACTCGCCCTTCTTCCTGCGCCATGCCGACATGGGCCTCGTAAATCCGCAGGCCGCCGCGTCAAAGCAGGCGTGGTCATGCTCAGAAGCGATAGGGGTGGGGGGCAGCCAGAGCTGCGCGGCAAAGTCGTGCGTTTCGGGGTCCTGCACGACGCGGCGGGCATAGGCGGGAATGCGATCCATGCCGCCCTGCTCGCTGACCACATGCACTTTGAGCAGACTGCCGTGTGTCAGACGCTCGGCGTAGGCGTCATCGGGGAAAAACGCGCTCCAAACGCCCCACTCATCGCGCGTCAGCGGATCGGCAGCCCGATCCCAGCCGTTGAAGTCGCCGATGAGCGAGAGGCTGTGCGCGCCCGGCGCCCATTCCCGGTACCAGACGCCGGGCCGCCCGCCTGTCTTCGCCGCGCGTGAAGCCAAAATACTGATGCCCCTGGCTGATCGGCCCCAGCAGCCCGCCGGACTGATCCAGCACCGCGCGCTGATGCGTGTAATGCGCCTGCCGCCGCCGCAGCGCTTCGGCATAAGGGGCGAGCCAGGGGTCCAGGGCAAGAAGGCCCAGGGTGTGATCGGTTTGCATAGCAGCATTGTACCTGCACAATGCCCCCGCCGTGAAGTGAGAGGAAATTATGTCACGGCTTCAGCACGACCGTCTCGATGGAATGGGCAGGGCTGGGAGCAGACACAGCTTTGCCGGCGAGCCATATTTTGCAGTCATGGGCCTGCCCGGTCAAGTTCAGCACGATGACAGCAATCGTGCTGTCCGGGTTGAGGAACGCGGTGCATTGCAGGTCGTCGTCGGTGGAGGCGCTGGCGATCCGCTGCGCGCCGGGGCGAATGAATTTCGGAGAAATGGCCCAGGTAATAGAACGAGGGCTGGTAGTGCAGCGTCCCTGTCGCCGTGTCGGCCATGATGGGGGCCGAGCAGTAGTTGCCGACATGGTTGGGGCCGCCCTGGCTGTCCAAAATCAGGTTCCAGTCGGTCCAGCCCATCGCCCAGTGGTTGAGGTCCAGCAGGATGTTCCGGCCGTAGCGCTCGCCAATGTCCCATTCCCGCGCCGGGTCGGTCGTGAACCCTTCGCTGCCTTCGGTGAACAGCAGGTTTTTTTCCGGGAAGGCCTCATGGACGGCTTGCGGGCCATCAAAGTGGTCTCCCGAATACCAGTGAAAGGCCATGCCCCAGACATATTGGGCGGCGAGGGGGTCCTCGTACACAGCCTGGGCGCGCTGGTACATGATGCCCCGGTTGTGGTCCCAGATCATCAGTTTCACACCCGACAGACCAGACTTACGGAGCGTGGGGCCGAGAAAGCCGCGCACGAAATCATGCTCGTCCTGTCCGGTATACAGACACGACTCCCAGGGCTGCGTGGACATCGGCTCGTTCTGCACGGTCAGGCCCCAGATCGGAATGCCTTGCTGCTGATAGGCGCGGATGAAGCGCACATAGTAATCCGCCCACGCTTGCCGGTCTTCGGGCTTGACCTGCCCCCCGTGCGCCATGTCATTGTTAGTCTTCATCCAGGCCGGCGGACTCCACGGTGAGGCGAACAGCGCAAAGGGGCCTTTGGCCGTCGCCAGGGCGGCTTTGATAAACGGAACGCGGTATTTGAGGTCGTGGGCGATGGAGAAGTGAGCGAGAGACGTATCCCCCGGCGTGTCGTCGTAGGAATAGGTATCGCTGGAAAAGTCGCAGCTATTGATGCTGGTCCGGCCCAGCGTGTACCCGTTGCCCTTGTCCGGCGAAAAATAGGCCGTCAGCACTTCCGCCTGCTTCGCCGGGGACAGCTTGGCGAATGTCTCCGCCGCCGCATCGGTAAACGCCCCGCCGAAGCCAACGATGCTCTGAAACCGCCGCGTCGGGTCAACCATGATCAGGGACATGGACTCGTCCGGCTGCGGGAGGTCCTCAAAGTGCAATGGATCGCCCGCCCGCATCCGGTCGCCTGTGTCACGGGCAGTGACGTAGACAATCGCCTGATGGATAATGGGGGCGGGGTAAGTCTTCGCGCCGATGCCTGTCGGCGGCGCTACGGGTTTCACGGGCGCGGCGGCCACGGGAACCAGGCAAACCGCAACGAGGCAGAGGGAGAGCAGCGCAGTCCGCTGCGTTCGGGGAAACATAGCCATCAAAAACTCCTGAAAGACTGGATAAGAGGGGCGGGCGATTAAAATCGCAGCAACAAAAGCACAAAGTCTCCCCAATAAAGCCTCCGCCTTCGCGGACTGAGGAATGAAGTCTTAACCGGCGAAGGCCGGGGCTTTATTAGGGTGGTTTTGTGATCTTGTTGCTGCGGTTTTAACCGCCGGTTATGAATTATGGCCCGGCAGCAAGTCAGTGACACGGATTGCGGCATCGGGGGCGGCGAGAGGGCGCACTTCTTCATCAGTTGTTAGAATTGTCTCGCTGGCATAGCCTGTTTGTGTCGGTTCGCGAAAGACATGGAGCAGGCGGTTCGGGATGTCCACAACCCAGTATTCAGGAATGCCTGCGCTGCCATACTGCCGCACTTTGGCTGTGAGATCGGCGCGGAGCGTGCTGTCGGAGGCTTCCACGACGAGTAACATTTCTTCGGGGGTTGGCTCCTCTTCCAGATACTGATCCATGCTCTGTTTGAGCAGGGCCACATCCGGCTCCGGGTCCCCATAATCGCTGACAGGAAGCGACGATTGAATTTGGAGGCGTTCCAGGCCGAATACAGCGCCCAGAGTATTCAGTACCCATGTCACGACTGCGATGTGCCGACGGCCCTGTCCCATTTTTTCCCAAATCTCCCCATTGACGAGTTCAACTTTTCCGTCTTGCAGAAACCCATCGGCGATTAGCTTACGGTACTCGTCCCGCGTCCAACGCTTTTGTGGTTCCTCTGGGGCGGGAGCCAGCTTTTCCAGCAGTGCAGTTGCCATCGTTTTATCTCCTGTCAGAAACAGCGGCGGCGGCCACATTGGGTCGTAAAATCGTAGGGCAATGGGAAAGGGGCGACGCGGCAGGCGTCACAGGCTGCTGTCCATCTCGAAATCGGGCGGGCAGCGGCGCATGGTGATCGCGCCAGCTTCGCTGTTTTGCAGAGAAATCTGCTGGCCCCGGAGCCGAACCAGCCGCGAGGCATCCGACGGCGCGACGCGAACGACCCGGACTTCCGTGCCGGGCGTAAAGCCCAGTTCCAGCAAATAGTCCCGGTCTTCGCAGTGCGGGCAGAGCGCCAGCACATGCCCGAACTCGCCGGGCTGCATGGCGCCCAGCGGCATCACCGTGTGGCCGGTCTCATCGGCGGCGTAGCGGGGCAGGGTGGGGAAGTTTTCCGACATTTGTTTCTTGCGGGACTGCGCCCCGCGCACCAGGGGAACGGCGACGTAAGAGCCGATGACTATGGCGGCGGCCAGAGCCTGGGCGGCAATGCTCTGGACATTCGGGAAAATGGAGAACCACAGGCCCAGCCAGTCCGGCAGCGCAAGCGGGATGGCGGTGGTCGGCAGCCAGCCGGCTTGCTGCATCTCCTGAACGCTCTCGCCGACCATGATCAGCAGAACCACTCCGAGCAGCACGCCCGTTGCCACCAGCATTTTCTTGTACGGCAGCTTTTTGTGCGCGACAAATGTCAGCCCGGCGACGCACGCCGTCAATGCCAGCCCGACCGCCATGCCTTCGGCGACGATGCCGCTGCCGGCCTTCAACCGCAGGTCTTGCAAAAACAGCACGACCTCAAAGCCTTCCCGGTAGATCGCGGTAAACCCGAGCAGGGCCAGCCCCAGAAACGTGCGTCCGTCGGCGTTATCCGCCGTTTCCATCAAGCGTTTGCGGCGGTTGCTGTGATTGGCGATCCATCCGGTCCAGTAGAACTTGTGGAAAAACCAGTTCATCACGACCAGCAGCACCACAATCGCCAGCAGCCCGGTCGCCGCCTGAATGTCCAGCTCCGGCGCATTGACCCGCGAAATGATCGCCACGACGGCGAACCAGGTGGCAATCGTCGCCACAAATGCTGCCGCGCCGCCGACCGGGACGGCCCGCAGGTAATCCCGCTGCCGACCGCGCGCCATGCCCGCCGTGACCGCCGCCAGCACGAGGATCGCTTCCAGGCCCTCCCGGAAGACCAGCACGCCGGTCGCGGCGATCATCGCGGCGGGACTCAGGCCTTTGGTGGTGGGGTCCGGCGTTCCCCCCGCGATAATCGCCTGCCACAGCAAGGCTCCGGCGACCAGAAGCGCCGCCAGGCCCAGAAGAATGGGTTTGGCGTACTGTACGCGCGGGTTCCGGTTCGGCTCAAGAGTGACAGCCATAGGAGCGACTTTCAGGAAAGATAATTAATCTCCGACAAACATAGTCGGAGACTGCTTTGCTGCTATTATGGCATTGGACGCATCCAATGTCAAGAAGTTCCAAGAGTTTTTGAAAACTCTTTGCGATTATTTTCACAAACGCGCGGCTCTTGACAGGGTGAACCCAGCCCAGGTATAATATCCCCTGCTCTGCATCGTCTCTGGCTAAACATGGGGATGTAGCTCAGTGGATTAGAGCGTCTCCCTGCGAAGGAGAAGGCCGTTGGTTCGAATCCAATCATCCCCTCCATGAAGCCAGACGCTCATCGCTTATCGCTCAACAGGAAGTCACCCCAACGGGTGACTTTTTTGTTTTGGCTTTTCTTTCCCTGCCTGCAAGAATCGTGCCAAGCGGCAAAGGATGCGATTTTCGCGCTGTCACCGGCTTCATCCATGACCGCGCAGGTTCATCCGGCGCAGCCGCTCCGCCATCGTCTGCATCACGGAAAGCGCGAAATGCGGGGTTTGCTGCACCAGAAACGCAAATTGCCGCTCATCCACCGGCACGACCTGGCAGGCGGTCCTGGCCCGCGCGTCGGCGCTGCGGTCTTTGTGCTCGATCAGCGCCATTTCGCCGAATATCTCTCCGGCGTCCAGCGTTTCCATGACCTCGCCCCGGACCAGGATGTCCACTTCGCCTTCTTTGATGACATACAAAGCTGCGCCGGGCTGCCCTTCTTCAAAGATCATCTGGCCGGGCGCATACCAATTCAAAGTTGTCCGCATTGCGAAACAGATTGGTTTTCGCCATAATTTTCTCCCTTTACTGAGTGTCATGTCCGAGGTGAAAGACAAAAGAGAAGCCCTCAAGAGACAAGGTCTGGCGAGACCGCCGGCCCTTCGCTTGCCGGGACAAGTTTCTTCTCAAAGCACACGCTGGAGGCGGCATTGGTATACTCGCCAAACAGGCCGCACCGGGTAAATCCAGCCCGCTCGTACAGCCTCAGCGCTTCCTGCTGATGAATGCCCGTTTCCAGGCGCAGCAGACCAAACCCCTGCTGCCGCGCCAGTCCCTCCAAGTGCGTGAGGATCGCCTGCGCCACTCCCCGGCCACGCCACTGCGGCATGACAAACATCCGCTTGACTTCCACATATTCCCCTGGCACAAAGCGAACCGCGCCGCACCCGACCGCTGCACCGTCCAGGCGCGCGACCAGAAATATCAGCGACCCCGCGTGGCACGCCTGCACCAATGCCGCGACAGATGGCCCATGCCGATCCTCCGGGGCATAGAGTGGATTGAGACACGCATCCAGCGCCCCCATCAGCGCCTCCGCCTCCGCGCTGTCCGGCGGCTCCGGTTGAACAGTGAGGACAGGGTTCATGGCGGTTACAACTCGTAATGGCAATCGTTGACCTCGTAGCCATGATCGCCTTTGACCATGACCAGCATGATCGGGCTTGTGCCTCGCGTGAACTGCGCCTGATAGGTCAGGCGCACGCTCGTTTGACCGTTATAATTTTGCACAAACCAGGCCGGCGGACCATGACTGACAAATGCCCCATGCTGCCTTTCCAGCAGCGTTTCCATGTCCCGCAGTTCCGTCGCGGGAATGCGCCCCTGCGTTTGAGGCGACAGCAGCGCCGAGGAGGCTGGAAAGTTGTGCTGCCCCATGGCGTCAATGAACTTGTTTCCAACAATCACGGCTTCCGAAGACGTGTTCATGCCGGACTTGAAGGCAAGCGCGATGCCGACAATGGCGAGAAGAACGAGAAGCCCGGCCCCGGCCAGAACAATGAAAAGGACCGTGTTGGACTTTTGGGGCGGCGCAGCCATTCCGGGCGGATAAGGGTTCATGGGAGGGTAATTCATTTTCGTTCCTATCTTCTTCCAATTTTCACCACACTCTCTACAAATGCCTGCCGATATGCAGGTATTTCAATCGAAACATCTTACCAAAGAGATGTGCCAGAAGAATGTTAATCCCGAACAAGCCCCCAAAGCAGATCAGCAAAATGAGCGAAAACCACATGATCCCGGTGCCTTTTTCCTTCGCAACGACAACGCCTAAGATGATACCGATAGCGGCAAAGCCGAAGGCAAGGAAGAGAGGCAAACTAGCGAGCCAGGTAAGACGAGAGTCCTCCGGGTCAAGAAACCAGGGAACAGCACACCAGGCTGCTATAGACATCAGGGCCGCAATGGGGCAAACAAAAGCTAAGATCTTAAGCCAGGGCGGCAGCGGCTAGTATGAGGCTTCATCCAGATAAGAGGGCATACTGTTTACTTTGCCTCCATCAATAGAATGCTTGCATTATCACCACTCACCTGAGAGAAAATACAACGGATAGGCGCATGAATCCTTCCATCTCCCAATAATGAGACCCGGAAGACGACGCGAGATAGGTTCCTCTGGGGAGAATGCTGCGAGGGCTACAGCGCCGTCGGGACGGGGACGCGGCCTAAAATCTCTTCAATCAAGGCCGGGCCGGTGATGCGCTTGACGCGGGTTTCCGGGCGCAGGATCAGGCGGTGGGCGAGGATGGGAACGGCCAGGCGCTTGATGTCGTCGGGCAGGACATAGGTGCGGCCCTGCACGGCGGCATACGCCTGTGCCGCATGGAGCAGGCCCAGCGAGCCGCGCGGGCTGGCCCCCAGAGCCGCCTGCGGGTGAACGCGGGTCGCGCCGACCAGGGCGACGATGTAATCGCGCAGGGCTGGGGCGACAAAGACGGACCGGGCCTCGTCCTGAAGGCGCAGGATCAAATCGCGGTTGGTGACGGGTTCCAGGGCGTCTAACGGCTTGACGCGGGTCTGCTGGGCCAGAATGCGGCTTTCTTCGGCGGCGTCCGGGTAGCCAAGCGAGAGGCGTAGCAGGAAGCGGTCAAGCTGGGCTTCGGGCAGGGGATAGGTCCCGTGCGACTCGATATGGTTCTCGGTGGCGATGACGAAGAACGGGTGGGGCAGGGCATAGGTGATGCCGTCGGTCGTTACCTGCTGCTCCTCCATGCACTCCAAAAGGCTCGACTGGGTTTTGGGCGTCGCCCGGTTGATCTCATCGGCCAGCACGATATTGGCGAAGACCGGCCCTTCGCGAAACTCAAACTGCGCCGTCTTCTGGTTGAAAATCGTCGTGCCGGTGATGTCGGCGGGCAGCAGATCGGGCGTAAACTGGACGCGCTTGAAAACCAGTCCCAGGGCGCGGGCCAGGGCTTTGGCCAGCGTTGTTTTGCCGACGCCGGGGATGTCCTCAATCAAAATATGCCCGCCGGCCAGAAAGGCGGTCAGGGCGAGATCAATCGCCCCGCGCTTGCCGACGATGACGGTCTCAATCTGATCGGCGACCAGGCGCATCGTTTCGGCCACGGCCAGAAGGCTGGGAGCAGTGGCATGATTGGGCAAAGGCTGTGAAGCCGGGGCTTGTTGGGTGATTTCCACTCGGTTAGGTTCGCCGTTCTACGTTGTCGGTATGGCCCTTAGTATACCCGCAAGAACCCACCACTCACCGCACCGCGATGATTTCGTAAGCCGCCGTCCCGCCCGGTGCCTGGACTTCAATGCGCTCGCCGGATTGATGCCCGATCAACGCCTTGCCCAGCGGCGACGTGTTGGAAATCATGTTCTTGGCGGCATCGGCTTCCATGACGCCGACGATGGTGTATTCCAGATCCTCGTCGTATTCCACATCATGGACCGTAACTTTGGAGCCAAGCGCGACCGTGTCGCCGCCGCCGACCGCCTCAATCACTTTGGCCCGCTCCAGCATCTGCTTGATGTTGTCAATGCGGCCCTCTAAGAACCCCTGCTGACGCTTGGCGTCATGGTAGTCAAAGTTCTCGCTCAAGTCGCCCATCGCGCGGGCGTCCTTGATCCGCTCGGCGATCTCCCGCCGTCCGGTGGTCATCAGGGTTTCCAGTTCCACTTCCAGCTCTTTGTACTTGGCCGGGGACAGAACGATTTCATCATCTTGCATAGTGGTCAGCGCTGCCTTCCTCGCGTGGGACGGTGGACAAACAAAAAGACGGAAGCCGCAGTAAGTGTCGGCTCCGATATTTCATCATACCACAGGGAACGCCTGCTGTCAAATCCAGGCAAATCCGCAACTTGGCATGATTTATGCAGAGGAGAAAGAGAGACTCTCAGAAAGGAGCCGTGTGTTGAGAAACGCTTACATCAAGTTTCGCACGGCGGAAGACCGCGTGCTGGGGTTTCAGGAGCTGGTCGCTCACTCGCCGGTCAGCCGGCTGTCCAATGATGTCTTTTGCATCCCCTGGGGAAGCCTGGCACTTTTGGACGCTCGGCAGGTGGCGTACACGTTCGCCAATGAAGACGATCTGACAAACGCCCAGCCGCTCTGGAACTTCGCCGCCGCCGGCGCCCGCTAAACTCATGTTAAATCGGCTGCTGGCTTGTCCCGGCAGCAGCCACGCTTTTCCGCGTTCCTACTGCTTTTCCTCGGCATAGACGGTCTCTCCCGCCGGATAACAGATGAGTTCTACCTGGTTGCCGTCCGGGTCGCCCACATAAATCCCCCGCGTTCCGTCCCGGTGCCGATCTACGGGTTTGCCTGCCTCGGACGCCGCCCGTTCCAGCGTCGCCTCATCCACCCGAACCGCCGTGTGCGGCGGATGCTGCGTCGGCGTCACCAGCGCCACTTTCCCGCGCCCCAGCCGCAGCATCGCCCAGGTGTCATCCTGGTAGAGCACGGATGCGCCCAGTGTCTCCACGTACCACTTGACCGACGCCGCAATGTCCCGCGCCGGCACCGCCACATGATCCAGTTCCATCTTTGCTGCTTTCTGTTGGAATGGGCGGTTGAAACCGCAGCAACAAAGGCACGAAACCGGCCTCCGCCGGTTCCAGTCCCAGTCTGCGAAGGCAGACTTTGTGCTTTTGTTGCCGCGCTAACGAAGTTGAGCGAAGCACTTCAGTCGCCCGTTCTGATCGTTCTGCGTTCTGCGCTCTACTTACCGCTTCTTCTCCGCCACCGGCGTCGCGACCACCACCGGTGACAGGGAAGCCGCAGGCGTCGCGGCGGCTTTGACTTCACCGGCCAGCGCGTCTGCGATGGCCTGCAAGGCCTGCGGGTTGGCGGCCAGGGCGCGGGCGATGGCATCGGCCTGCTCGGTCGTGGTGACGCTCTGGCCGGTCAGCTTTTCAATGGCCGGGCCGACCAGTTTGCCTAAGTTGCCCAGCAGCGCGTCCACATGATCGTTCGGCTGGCCTGTGCCGTTGGTTCCGATGGGCGAGTGTCCGCTGCCCGTTCCATTCCCGTTGGAGCCGCTCAAAAAGCCCTCCGCCATGGCCCGGACGCCGAAACCTTTCGCCATGTTGTCCATCATCTTTTGCGCGGTTTCCGGCGTGCCGTACAGCGTCATGTTGCCATGGGACAGGAACGATGCCAGGGCGCGGGCGAACTCCTGCTGGACTTCTTTGTCGGCCTGAATCCGCAGTTTTTCAATCTCCAGCCGGATGCCCGCCTCGGCGAACTCCTGCCGGTTGGCAAGCTGGTTGCGCTCCACATCCACGCGGGCCTGTTCCACGCTGACATTTTCGCGGGCGATCTCCACCGGCACCAATTGCTGGGCTTTCTCGCCGCGCGCGACTAACTCGCGCGACTGGGCATCCGCCTGCGCCAGTTGCAGCCGGGCCTCGGCCTGCTTGGTGGCCGCTTCCTGCTCGCCCTGGGCGTTGGTGACTTTGGTAAAGGCCGAGACCTGCGCCTCGGTCTGCAATTTGATTTTGTCCCGTTCGATCTCCTGTCGGGCCGCAATCAGCTTTTGTTGGCGTCGCGCTCGGCTTCGGCGATCTGCGTCACGGTGATCACTTCCTGGGTCGCTTTTTCCTGCGCGGCCTGGGCGATCAGCGATTTTTCTTCGGCTTTGGCGCGCTCGGCTTCCTGATTGGCGACCGCGATCTGCTTGGCGCGCTCGGCCAGGGCGACCGCCTGATCGCGCCCGACCGCTGCCGTCTGCAATTCCTGTTCGCGGGCGATGGTAGCGGTCTGCACGGCCTTTTCCTGGCCGACGCGGGCGACTTCCACCGCCTGTTCGCGGGCGATCTCCGCCGTCTGCACCGCCTGCTGCTTTTCAATCTGCGACGTTTCCACGGCCCGCTGCTGGGCGATCACCGCCTGCTGCGATTCCTGCTCCCGCCCGGCCTGGATCTTGGCGATCTCCGTGCGCTGGTTCGCCTCGGCTTCCGCCTGCTGGCGCTCCAGTTCCAAAATCTGCTGGCGCGTCGTCACGTCCCGGTTCTTACGGGCCTGCTCCGCCGCGCGCTCTAAATTGTTGCGCTCCACCATCGCCGCGGCGGTAATCTCGGTGATCTTGCGCTTGCCCTGGGCATCAAAGACGTTGTTGTCGGACAGCTCGGACGGGTCGGTCTGGTCCAGTTCGGAGATCGTCACGCTCTCCAGCAGCAGCCCGTTGGCCTCTAAATCCGACTTGACATGCTCTTTGACACGCTCGGCAAACTCATCGCGCTTGGTGTGGATCTCAAACAGGTCCATCTGCGAGGCGATGGCGCGCAGGGCGGACACCAGTTTCTCACTGACCAGGCTTTCCACGTTTTCGGCGTTGACCGAGTTGTCGCCCAGCGACCGGGCGGCATTGAGAATATGCTCCCGGTCGGCCTGAACGCGGATATAAAACTGCGCCAGAATGTCCGAGCGCAGATTGTCGTGCGTGATCAGCGCATTCGGCCCATGCGGGTTGACCCCCAGCTTCATCGTGCGTAAATTGACTTCCGTAATCCGGTGAAAGATCGGGATGACCAGCGCGCCGCCGTCTAACACGACGCGCGATCCGCCCTGTCCGGTCATGACGAAGGCCTGATCCGCCGAGGTCTTTTTGTACAGCGATGTCCAAACGGTGATCACCAGCCCGATCAAAAACAGCACCAGTCCGGCGACGCCCAGAATGGCTTTTCCGAGAAAGCCCAGGATCGGCAGGAACAGCGGGCCGATCATCAGCGCGGCCCCGACCAGCAGCATTGCAAAACCCATTTTGTTTTCTCCTTTGTTGCACCCCGCCCTAAACGGCGGGGCTGTAAAAATGCAAGCCCCCGCCTTCGCGGGCGAAGAAGCAAATCTTATGCCCGCGTCTTAATGCCCGCGCAGGCGGGGATTTGCCCTTCTAAAGCCCAGGGTTACCCCAATAAAACCTTCAGCCCTGGGTTCTCCTATGACACTTCCTCCACAATCACTTCATCCTTCACGGCATCATAATCCACCACCAGCGCCGTGCGGCCCCGCGCAATCGGCGGCATCCCCGGCGCGGTCCGGGCGGACATGTCGTGCAGCGTCCCATGCGCGTCATAAACCGTCACCCGGCCCCGCGTTGCATCCGTCGGATAGGCGACCGTTCCCGTCAGCCCGCAGAGTTCCACCGCGCTGGTCGCATACGACTCATCGCGCGGCAGCAGGCGGGCGGCGGCTTCCGTCGTCACTTTTTCGGTTGCCAACGCCCCCACCAGAGCCGTTCCCAGCGCCGGCAGGGCAAATGCGGCGGGAACATGCAGCAGGCCCTGCCAGAACTGCGTTCCCCAGAACCCGAACACGCCCCAGCCCAGCAGGGCGCTGCCCCAGACCAGCGGCGCGGGAACGCGGCCCAGGCCGAAAAAGGCCAGCAAGGGCAGCGTGCGGCTTCCTGAAGCGGCGGTTCGCGGCGCGCTGTGCTTGGGACCATGCGCCGCTGCCGGCGTGTGCCCGTGCGCTACGTGGCCCGCTCCGTGATGTCCCTGCCCCAGGCTGTGATGACCCGCCCCGGCATGATGCCCGTGGCGCATCCCGCCGCCCAGCGCGGACAGCAGCAAGAGGAGCAGGGCGACGCCGCCCGGCAGCAGATAAATCAAATAGTACCACTGTGCCCATTCGCTGGGATTGACCATCGGAATGCCTCTCACTTACCTGTGACCCGCGAACTTGTGAAAAGTTGCACGGAGCCATTTCGGTTCAGTTCGCCTGCCCGTGCGCGAACATAGTATCACAAAATCGCCGGGAACGCCAGTCTTTGAATATCTTTGGGCCACCCCTGTGTCTGTCCCGCCACTCGGTATAGCATTGATCAGAAAAAAATATTTGACAACATCGCGTAATTGTTATAAGATCAGGAGTTATGCAGTTGAGCGTGAATTACGCTGAATACAGAGGTGGATTTACTCTCAAATTGAGTTCAACTGCGTAACTCCTAAAGATATAAACACGATGAAAAACCATCTGCTCAACAGCCTTGTGGCGCTGCTTTTGTTCGCATCCCCCAGCCTGGCGTCCCCATATCCTCTGCCCACTCAGGTGGAGGCGGATCGTCAGCAGTCTTGGGCTTTGGTCAAGGCAGGAGAAGCATTGTTACAAGCGGGGGATTTTAGCGGCGCAGAGGCGGACTTCAGGACGGCTCTAGTTCTCTGGCCTGGGGATGTTGCCGCTGATCCGGGCCTCGCGGAAGCTCTTTCTTCCCAGGGAAAAAATGCTAAGTCTTTAGCAATTTACCGACGGCTCTTCTATGAGTATCCGCGCAACATGAATAGCGTTGCCGAGGATGCAAGAAACCAGATGAACTATGCGATATTACTCTGCCAAGTAGGTCAATGGCCGGAGGCCGTTACCGTTTATGAAAAAGCGGCTCCAATTATACCGGATAACGAGTTGCTGTTGACGGAAAGCCAGTTTGATCCCGCTATTCCCATGCCTGCCAAACTTCAGGCTCTCGCTCATATAGCCCGCGGCCTACGTTATAGCGGATATGGCGAGTCTACTAAGGCTCTCAATGAGTTTGAGAAAGCCGCGCTTATCGCGCCTGAATCTGGTGTGGTGAACTATTACTATGGATACGGTCTGCGATATTACGATCCCGCATCTGAAGCAAAGGCCGGTAAAGCCAATGCCGCCTTTGCTAAGGCCGCCAAATTGGGAAAAGGCGAGGTGAAGAAGGCCGCGCAGAAAGCCTTGTTGATGGCAATGAAAACGCGGTAGCGCGGCAGATGCGGCAAGGCCCAGAAATCCTATGAAACGCCCGGTTTCCACAAAAGTAGAATCAGGGGAACAGTAGATCCGACGGTGGCCACAAACTTCACTCATATTTATGGGCCGGCCTTCTTGCCAGGCTGGAAGACAATAGATGTGTCCAGCCACTATCCAACGCACTAATGCGCTTACCCCGACCCGTGATGCAGAAATTGAAAGGATCAACAATGAAAACGAATATAAACACATCACTGCGCTATACCACACTTGGCCTGCTGTTCAGTGCAGCCTACGTCTTGGTCGCGTATCCCGTCCAATCTCAGGCCATCCCACAGACTACGGTAACAGGAGCCGAGCATATCCAAAATCTGGAAGCACCAGGATCAAGGCGTTTCGCGCTTCCAGAAGCGCAAAAAAAGTCCGACGAAAGCTATGTGCTGGCTCGTGCCGCTGCCGCCGACTTTCACGCCGGCAATTATGCTCAGGCAGAGGCAGAGGCTCGGCAGTCGGTCTCTGTCAATATCTTCTCAGCCGGCGTGGGCCAAGAAGTGCTGGCGGAGGCTTTGGACGCCGAGGGCAAAGATCAAGAAGCATTCCAAGTTTATCATGCGATGGTGGTAGATCAGAAGGCATTGTATCCGCGTGTGCTTCTGCCCTATTCATTGATTCTGCTGAAATCGGGCCAGTGGGAACAGTCCCTCGCCGTCTACAATCAGGTAGCATCTCAATTCTCCTACGGGGACCTCAAGCCGGTGGATGGGCATTTCTCTGCCGACCTACCGGAGCCGGAGGCACTGGCGTTGGCAATCCACATTGAGCATGGCCGATTGTATAACGCCGGGACTGATTGGGCGGGCGAAGCCCAAAATACAGAAGCGATGACCGAGTACAAAAAGGCTCTGCAACTGGCCCCGGACAATGCTTTGGCGAACTACTACTACGGCGTCGGCTGGCAGAAGCTAAGTCCTGCCGAGCGGGCGCAGTTTGGTAATGCCGCGCAAGCCAAAGCCGCGTTGCAGAAGGCGGCGCGGATCGGCAAAGGCGCGGTGAAGAAGGCCGCGCAGAAAGCCTTGTTGGTGGCGATGAAAACGCGGTAGCGCGTCGGATGCAGCAATATCCAGAAACGCTATCAGAAACGCCCGGTTTCCACACAGGAAGCCGGGCGTTTTCTGTTTGCGCCCCGGCCACGGAACCGCCTTTTGACCCCGGCCTTTGACACCGGGGCGCGAAACCAGTATAATAGTAGCAGCGTCACTGCGGACGCGCCATTTTCAAAAAACAGATTTCAGCACGGAGAGACAACCCAATTATGCCCAGGACACGACGTACCCCGGCAACTGAGGCGGCCGCCACGGAAGAACTGGCGGCTCCCGGTACGCCCCCGGCCACCCCGGACACGCCGGAGGCTGCCCCCAAGCCGGCCCGGCGGCGCGGCACGCGCCAGCCCAAAGCGGAAGCGGCTCCCGAAGCTGCCGCGTCCGTAGAAACCGAAGCCCCGGTCGCCGGGGAGAACGCCCACCGGCGCGACGCCGGGGACGCCGCACGGCTTCCCCGGAGCCGGCGTCTGCGGAACCGACGCCCGAACCGACGCCCGAACCGGCGGGAGAAAGCGCGCAAAGCGCGGAGCCGAGCTCCCGCGCGGCGTCGGGGACGGCGCTCCGCCGCGACCCCTGAACCCGTCGCGGAAGCGCCCGTGGTAGAAGCCCCGCCTGCCGCCATCCCCGAGCGGGAGGGCGCGAAACGGCGGCGTGGACAGCGCGCGGCGGCGGCAGGAGAGACAGGGGAAGGCGTGAATGCTGCGCCTCCGAGTGCGCCTGCTGCGGAAACCCAGGCCGCCCCGGCCCGGCGGCGCGGGCGAAACCGGCAGCCGGAGGCCGAAGCCGCGCCCGTTGCGCCCGTGACGGAGCCAGTCACCGAGAGCATCGCCGAAGTCGCGGAAGGAACGCCGACGGAAGAAGTCCGGCCCAGCCGACGCCGACGGGGTCGCCGTCAGGTGGCGCAGACCGTTTTGGACACGCCGCCCGCCTCCGACCTCCCCGACCTGGAAGCGCCGGTCGCCGACGAGGGAGAAGCGGCGGCGGATGGGGAAGACGCCGACGACAAGCGGGGCCGCCGCGCCCGGCGCGGACGACGCCGGCGCGGGATGGATGAGCCGACCACGGAAATGCTGGAAGCGGCCGGTTCCACGCTGCTGCCGGAAGAAACGCCCGTCGTTGAGCCGCCCGACGAAGACGAGGACGACGCGCTGCTGGTGTATCCGCCGCCCGCCGCCCCGGTCTATGTCGCGCCGCCCATTGTCCCGCCCGTCCTGCCGCCCGCCGACGAAACGCAAATTCCGCGCGTCACGGCCACGGTTCGCCACCGCGCCAGCGGCCTGGCCCGCATCGTTGTCAATGACACGGAGCATTTGCCGTATTTCTTCTTCGTCAACGCTGAAACGGCGTCCGACGGCGAAACGGTGGAAGCGCAAATCCGCGAAGCCGCCGCCAATGGCATTCACCTGTTTTCCGGCGTCATGTACCTGCCGCTGCGAAATGCTTACGGCGACCGGAGTTTCGGCGCGATTGACGCGCTTGTCCAGCAGATTTTAACCGCCGATCCCGAAGGCTGCGTTCTGCCGCGCCTGCAATTCTTCCCAACCAATTTCTGGGCCAGGACGCACCCGGACGAACTGGCCCGCTACGCGGGCGGCGAAGAAGGCGACGTTTCCCTGGCCTCCACCGACTTCTGGGCGGACTGCGTGGACGCTCTGGACGCCCTCCTGGCCCACTTCGCGGACCCGTCCACGCCCGGCGGCGACCGGGTTCTGGGGTTCCATTTGGATCGGGGCGAATGGTTTTACGATGCCGCCGCCGGCTATGACCTGTCCGCGCCCAATCAAACGGCGTTCCAGAACTGGCTGCGCGCCAAATATCAAAACCTCTATGCCCTCCGCGCCGCCTGGCACGATGCCACGGTGACCTGGGAAGACGCGGCTGTCCCTGACTGGCAAGGGCAGACGGTCGCCGTCAAAAAGACCGACACGGCGCTGTACGCTGCCCGCCGCGAGGGCCGCTGGCCGGATTACGCGCAGTTCGCCTCGGATCTGGTCGCGGATATTATTGCTGGTCTGGCCGCCGCCATCAAGACGCTTTCGCAGGGCCGTTTGATCGTCGCCGCTTCCTACGGCTACACATTAGAGTTTGCGGGCCGCAATGACTCCGGGCATCTGGCCCTGGGCCGGCTGCTGCGCTCGCCGGACATTGACATCGTCGCCGGGCCGAATGCTTATGCCGGGCGTGGGGCAGGCAGCCCCGCCGCCTTCGGCGCTCCGCTGGACTCGGTCGGCCTGCATGGCAAACTCTGGCTGGTGGAGGACGACACCAAAACGTTTCTGGCCGACGCTGAGACCGACGACACGTACAATCCCAAGATTAGCAGCGGCGCGGACACGCAGGCGATCCATCAGCGCCACTTCGGCGCGGCTCTCGCCCACCGAGCGGGCGTGACCTGGATGGACCTGTGGGGCCAGGGCTGGCTCCATTCGCCGGACATCTGGCGCGAACTCGGCGGCCTGATGACGCAGGCAAATCGCTGGGAGCAGGTCGCGCCGGCCCAGACCCCCGCCCCGGATGTCGCAGTGATTGTGGATGAAGCCTCGCTGGCCTATCTCAAGAACGACCCGAACGGCCTGGGGACGCATCTGATTGGCCGCACCCGCGACCTGCTCCTGCGGACAGGCGGCTCGGTGGGCTTTTATCTGCAAAGCGATGTCACGCAGCCCAATTTCCCTGATTCCAAGCTGTATCTCTTCCTCAATGCCCTGCGGCTGACAACCACCGAGCGGCAGGCGATCCGCGAAAAGCTGCAAAAGCCCGGCAAGACCCTGGCCTGGGTGTACGCGCCGGGCGTCTTTGATGAAAATGGCCCTTCGGAAGAAGAAGTCGGCGAAGTGGTCGGCATGATCCTGCGGCCCCAGCCCTGGAACTCGCGCGGCGGCAGCCTCGCGCTGGACATCCGTCACCCGATCACAGAGCGTATTCGCGGCACCAAAAAGATCGGCCAGGAAGAAGTTCTCAATCCTCTTTATGCTGTGTCCGACCCGCAGGCGACCGTGGTGGCCGAATATGTCGCCACGGGGGCCGCGTCGCTGGCCGTGCGCGAGCATAAATCCGGCTGGAAATCGGTCTTCTTCGGCGACCCGTACCTGACGACCGAACTCTTGCGCGGCCTGTACGCCTATGCCGGCATTCCCCTGTACGATGCTCAGGACGACATCGTGTTCGCCGGGGGCGACGGAACTCTGACCGTGCATGGCCCGTTCACCGGCCAGCGCACCTTGAGCCTGCCCCGCCGCGCGTCCGTCTATGATGTCTTTGACGACAAAATCATCGCCGTCAACACCCGCACATTCCGCGCCTTTGTCCGCGCCCGCACCACGCGCCTGTTCCTGTGGGGCGACGGCGAGGCGCTGGCCCGCGCGACCGGTCTGGAACTGCCCGCGCCCTCTGCCGAAGCGGACCCTAAACCCGAAGCCAAACAAGAGCCGCCGCGCGTTTCCGCCCCGCCGCCGCTGATGCCGCGCCCCGCTGCCTCGGAGATTTCCGCCCTGCCCGTCGTCATTCCTGGCTTAGAGTCCACCGACGATACCCTGGACACGGCGGACGATGATGCTGAGGGTGACGACGAAGAACCGACCGGCGACGAAGCCTCTGCCGACGGCTCCGAGACCACGGAGCCTGCCCGCCGCAGCCGCTGGCAGCGCCGCCGCGCCGCCCTGCGCGCCCGCAAAGAAGCCGAGCGGCTGGCACGCCTGGCCGAAGCCGCGCCCGACCAGGGCAATGCCGCCGGCCCGCCCGTAAACATGGAGACCCTGCTCCCCGGCCTCCCCCCACGCCGTGCCCCCGCGCCGGACATTTCCGAAGCCCCTGCCTTGCCCAGCATCGCCGGAGAGCGTGTCGCCGGCATTGTCGCTTCGGATATGGCCGAGGATCGGAAAGAAGAAAGCGAGACGGACGCGGAGTGACTCGCCATGGCTCTGCCTGAATTCCGTCCTGACGGCTGGCTGCCGGAGGGGCATCATGCTGCCACCTGGGAAGAGATCGCCATGCGCTTCGGCGGTGAACCCGGCAGCCGCCGCGCGGGGTTGCTGGCGAGTCTTTTAGCCTGGCGTGATGCCGCCCGCGCGAAGGGTTTGGAAGGGCTGCTCATTCTGGATGGCAGTTTTGTCTCTGACAAAGATATGCCAGGTGACTTTGACGGCATCTTTGTTTATGACGAACAGAGCGTCGTTATTCTAGCGGCGGATGCTGAGGCGCGTGAGTTACTGCGGATGACAAGCGTCAAAGAGCGCTTTGGCGCGGATATTTTTGTCTTTTCGTCCACGGCTGTGCGAGACAGTCCCGCGTTTTGCCGCACGGATGGCTTTGATCTGCACAAGATCACCCGAATGCCGAAAGGAGTTGTGGAGGTAATTCTATGATCAATGACATGGCGCAATTAGAAGGCGCATTGCATCAAATTGCCTGGGCCGCCGATGCACTCGAAGGGATGCGACGTGACGTGACTGACCAGAACACGGCCCTCTTTCCAGTCATTGCGGAGGCTTACATTCACCAGATCCGGTCTCTGACCGACGAGGCGCATGAGTATGTGCGGTTCAACCTGGCAGGCTCAGAACAACGCCTCAATGGGAACGGCTCCGGCGATAACGGCCTGGCCGAACAGGTCAAACCGCTCCCGGAGAAGATTGCCGCCTGATTTCGCCGTAGGGATGCCCACAAGATGAAAATTTTCCTGTCTCTCTTCTGGCTTGTGCTGCTGACTGCCGTGTGGGCAGTTTCGGCGGGGGCGGATACAGCGCCGCCCGCCGCGCCCGGCGGGGATTCGCCCCTCACGGTTCCGGCTTATACGGCCTATTTTGAGCCGGACATCGCGCCGCCGGGAACAGATGTCACCGTGGAAAACGGCCTCACGGGCTGGGCGGGGGTCAACGATCATGTCTTCTGGTACGGCCATTTCGCCGCCGGCGGGCCGCTTCAGATTTCCCTGACCCTGCGTTTGGCCGCGCCGAACGTCTCGCATTTGCGCCTCACGGTTGCCGGGCAAAGCCGGGAGGCAGTCGCCAGTGGCAGCGGCGCGGATGCAAAGCCGATCACCATTGCCTTTGGCAGCGTTACCCTCCCCGCGCCCGGCGATTATGTGTTTGATCTGGCCGGTCTGTCCCGCACCGGGCCGACGTTCGGGGATTTAGACGCGCTTGTCTTGAGTGGCGCGGCGACTCAGGGAGCGCATTTCAGCCAGGCCAAAACGCGCGGAGCGCCTTCGGTGCATCTCTTTTACAAGACACCCAAAGACGCGCCCATCGCCTGGTTTTACAATGAAGTCACGGCGCGGGCCGACCCCATCTGCTCGTATTACATGGCCTGCGGCTTTTCGCGCGGCTACTTCGGCATCCAGGTGAACAGCCCCACCGAGCGCCGAGTTATTTTTTCCGTCTGGGACTCGGGTAAGGAGCCGACGGATCGCAGCAAGGTCTCGCCTGATGACCTGGTCCAGCTCCTCGCCAAAGGGCCGGATGTCTATACGAGCGGCTTCGGCCACGAAGGGACGGGCGGCCATAGCCACCTGGTTTACCCCTGGAAAACCGGCCACACGTACCGCTTCCTGGTGTCCGCCGAGCCGGACGGAACGGGGACGATCTACACCGGCTACTTTTACTTCCCGGAAAAGAAAGACTGGGGCCTGATCGCCCGCTTCCGCGCTCCCCGAGACGGCGGCACTCTGCGCGGCTTGTACTCGTTCAACGAAGACTTTAATGGCGCGAACGGCTTTCTGGCCCGCCGCGCCGAGTTCGGCCCGCAGTGGATACGAACGCCGGACGGTGCGTGGACCGAGATTACCCAGGCCGGGTTCTCCTGCACCGGCGACGGCATTTCGGAGCGCCTGGACCGCTCCGGCGGCGTGGTCAAAGACCGCTTTTTCCTTGCCAACGGCGGCTTCGCGCCGACTCCCGCCGTCCACTACGGCGACCTGTTCACCCGCCCCGCCTCCGGCAAAATACCCGTCACCACCCTCCCCACTCCGCCGCCCAATACCCCTACCCTTGCCCCATCGGAATGAGAGAGGGGTAAGAGAAGCCAGGAAAGACTATGCCAAACTCTTAACCCCTCTCCCGCCTCGGGGGAGGGGTAGGGGCCTCTTTCGCTTAATACGGCCCGAAGACGGGCGAACTTCCGGTGTGGCTGCCGGCGCTGTCCAGCGTCCAGACGACGCTTTGCAGGTTGGCATTGTCCCACAGGATGCGGGCGAGGCCGTCGGGGCCGACCGTGATGGCCCGCGCGCCCGCTCCGGCGTAAGGGCCGTAGATCGGGGAGTAGGCCGTCACGCTGCCCCCGGCGCTGACAATGTATTCCACCATCCGCCCATCCGCGTTGTTCCACAGCGCGCGCATTGTATTATCCGGGTTGGTCGCCAGATCGGTCGCGGTCCAGCCTGTGTAGGGGCCGTAGACGGGCGATTGGAAGATCGTATTGCCCTGGGCGTCCAGCGACCAGAAATCCGCGCGGCCATCGGCGTTGGTCCACAGGAGGCGCGTGTTGCCGTCCGGGCCGACGGCGATTTTGGCGGCGCTCCAGCCAGGGTACGGGCCATAATAGGGCGAAACGCTCGTCTGGCTGCCCCCGACGCTGAGCGTCCATACGGCGGCTCGGCCATCGCTGTTGGTCCACAGCAGGCGGCCCGTGCCGTCTGGGGCCACCGCCAGCGACTGCGCGGTCCAGCCGGCATAAGGGCCGTAGAGCGGCGAAACGCTGCTCTGGGCGAGGCTGCCGCTCAAGGTCCAGACCGCGCAGCGGCCATCGGCGTTGGTCCACAGGAGCCGCGCATGGCCGTCCGGTCCTTCAGCCACTTGCCTGGCAGTCCAGTCGGGGTAAGGGCCAAAGACAGCGGAGGCGGCGGCCTGGTTTCCCTGCGCGTCCAGGCTCCAGACATCCGCCGCGCCGTCGCCGTGGTCCCACAGCAGGCGGGTCAGACCGTCTTTGCCGGTGGAGAGGGAGGTCGCGACCCAGGCGGGCGTGATAGAATTGACATAAACCAACTGGCTGACTGTGACAGCTTGGCCCGACTGATAGTTCAGGACTGGGAGTTCGTTGAGCGGGGAACCCTCGTTTACGGTCGGCACGGCGGCGATTTTGTCCATCACGGCCAGGCTGGCGCTGTCGGTGATTTTGCCAAAAACGGTAAAGCCGCCGTTCTGGTTGTCCAGGTTGGACGCATTGGAATCAGATTCGTTGAAGAACCATTCGTTGGTGGCGCTGTTGGGATCGTTTCCCAGCTTGGCCATGGCAATCGTGCCGCGCACATTGGACAGGTGGAACTCATTGACCACCGGCGGGTTGGCCGGGATGGCGGCGATTTGCCGCTGGCTGGTGACATAATAGCCGCCGCCCTGGATCACGAAGCTGGGAACCGAGCGGTGAATGAACGAATTGTTGTACGCGCCCGCGTTGACATAGGCCAGAAAATTCGCGACGGTTTTCGGTGCGACATCCGGGAACAACTGGACATTGATGTTTCCCAGAGTGGTGTGAAAGACATAGACGGGGTCCTGGCTGCTTTGCGCGCGCCCCGGCGCAATGGACGCGGCCAGGGTCAGCAGGCAACAGGCGAACGTCCGCGCCCAGCGGCGGGTGGGAAGGTGAAAGGGGAAAAGGGATTGCTGAGACATAGAGGGACTTGCTCCTGACATGAGGCTGACTGCCTGCAAACAAATTGGCTGAATCTATTATAACACAGGAGTATGGCTTGCTGAGGTTTTGCCTCTGGCATTTGTCACACAGGGAAAAGTGTGGTGGGCTAATTTTTTGCGGGTTCACGATTTAGTCGCCTCCAGTTCCGCTCTTACAACCGATTAAAACGATAAAGTTGACAAATAGCGCGTTTTAATGATATAAGTAAATGTCCAGAAATATGTTATAATTAGCGTACCATGAGCCGACTGATTATTGTGACCCTGACTGATGAAGAACGCACTGCCTTAGAAAAAGGCTTCCGTCATGGCAAAAGCCATGCCTTTCGCACCCGCTGCCGCATGATCCTGCTCAAAGCTGACCGTCTGCCCTCCAGCCAGATCGTCCCCCAGGTCGGCTACTGCCTGATGGCCGTCAACGGCTGGGTCAAACGCTACCAAGCCGAGGGCATCGCCGGACTGAAGACCAGGCCAGGCCGAGGCCGCAGAGCCATCCTCAATGACCAAACCGATCTGCAACAGGTGCGAGAAGCCGTGCAGAACCACCGCCAGAAGATCAGTGTTGCCAAAGCACAACTCGAAGTGGGTCTGGGCAAGAAGTTCAGCGCCAAAACGCTCAAGCGTTTCTTAAAAAACATCGTTGCCGCTACAAACGAATGAGGAAACGCCCCAAAGGCCAGCCCAACGCCGATGTTTACGCACTCAGGGTCCAATGCCTGGCGGAACTAGAACAGTTGTCCGAGCAAAGCCAGATTGATCTTTACTATGGCGACGAAAGCGGCGTCTCACTGGAACCCTGTGTTCCTTACGCCTGGCAGTTCGCCGAGGAACAAGTCTTCCTGCCTGCGGCCAAAGGCGGCCAAATCAACTGCTTTGCCCTGCTGTCGCGCCAGAACCAGTGCTTAACGCAGACCACGCCCGCCGCAATCACCGGCGACTTTGTGGCCGAGCAGTTAGAGCGTTTTTCGTTTGGTTTGCCCAGGCCGACGGTCATTGTGTTGGACAATGCGCCGATCCATCATGGCAAAGTGATGCGGCAGCGGCGAGACGCTTGGCAGGAGCGAGGTTTGTTCGTGTTTTACTTGCCGACCTACTCGCCGCATCTCAATATTGCGGAAACACTCTGGCGCAAGCTCAAATACGAGTGGCTGCGCCCCGAAGATTACACCGATGCGCCGACGCTGCATTATCAGGTCTGGCAGGCTCTGAAAGCAGTCGGGAAGTCGCTGACAATTCAGTTCTCGCCCTTCCGACTCAGTCAGGGCCTAAATCTAAACTAATTATGGACAACTACTTAAAATTAACATTTTATCACTCTGGAAGGCGCTTATGCCTAAAAAATCGGACGCCCTGCCGGAAGTCTTTTTGTCTCACCGTGATACCTCGGCGGCCGTCAGCCGCCTGGTGCGAGACGGGGCCGCTCGTAAGATCGGTCCGCGCCTGTACACACGGAACCTGGCCGATACACCGGAAGCCGTCGTCGCCCGCAACGTCTGGCCTATCACCGCGCTGCTCGCGCCGGGCGCCGTGGTCAGCCACCGGACCGCCTTTGAGAATCGGCCTGCCCCAGACGGCTCCGTGTTTCTTTCGGGCGCGTATCCCCGGCAGATCGCTCTGCCCGGCATCACGCTCCGGCAGATCGCTCTGCCCGGCATCACGCTCCGCCAGATCGAAAGCCACGGCCCGCTCACCGGTGACATGCCGTTCATGGGGTCCTTGTACCTGGCATCCCGGCCGCGTGCTTTTCTGGAAAACCTGTCGCCGTCCCGCCGCCGGGAGCGAGTAGCCAAAGCCGTTGAACGCGCGGAGGTTGAGCGTCGGCTGGCGGAGCTGCTGCGCTCCGGCGGCGAGGAGGCCCTGAATCGGCTTCGGGACGAGGCGCGGGCGCTAACGCCGGAGATGGGGGCAGAAGACCAGTTTCGCCTGTTGGAATCTCTGATTGGCGCCCTGCTGCGCTCACGCCCTTCGTCCCTGACGTCGGATGTCGCGCGCGCCTATGCGGCCGGCGAACTTTACGACCCGCAGCGCCTGCCGACGCTGTCATCCCTGCTGGCCGCGCTGCGGTCCCAGACGTGGCCCCGCCGCCCTGACCGTGCCGCCGCGCCCCTGGACTGGCAGAACGCCGCCTTTTTCAACGCCTATTTCTCCAACTATATTGAGGGCACCGACTTCCTGTGGACCAGGCCATCCGAATCGTCTTTGAGGGCGAGATCCCGGCCAGTCGGCCTGCCGATGCCCATGACGTGCTGGGGACGTATCGCCTGGTTGTCAGCCGGGAGGAGATGGGCCGCCGGCCGCGCGACTTTGACGACTTCCTGGGGCTGCTGCGGCATCGGCATGCGGCCCTGATGGAAAGCCGCCCGGAGAAGCTGCCGGGCCGGTTCAAAACAGGAAACAACCAGGCGGGAGCGACTCTGTTTGTCGCCCCGGAACTGGTGATCGGAACGCTCCGTCAGGGATTTGGAATGTACCAGGCGCTGGCCGATCCTTTCGCCCGAGCGCTGATGATCATGTTTCTCGTCGCTGAGGTGCATCCGTTCGTGGATGGCAACGGGCGGATGGCGCGCGTGATGATGAACGCTGAATTGCTGGCCGAAGGCGAGACGCGCATCTTCATTCCCTCGATATTCCGCAACGGGTACGTCAGCAGCTTGAAGCGGCTGACGAACCACCAGAACTCCGATGCCTTTATCCGCGTCATGAGCTACGCCCAGCAGTTCGTTGCCCGAATCCACTTCGCGAACCTGGCAGACGCGCAGCGGACTCTGGCAGCCTGCCATGCCTTTGAGGATCCGGCGGACGATGTGAAGCTGTTGATGCCGGCGTAGCGTCCGCCGACACAGGAATTTCTGCACCCAAAGGCGAATTGTCAACCATGATCAAGACCGTGACATTAAGCCGCCGCTTCAATTCCAGACGCGCTGCTGGGCGCTTCTGGCCCGCAACGGCGTTCTGTTGCCTCGTTCTCCTGGGCCGGAGCGCTATGTCACAGACCGCTCCCACACCCGCTTCTGCCGCGCCCGCTCCCACGGCGCTCATGTCCGCGCGGTATTTGCACGCGCAGGGCAGGGAAATCCGCGACCGCGCGGGGAAACTGGTCACGCTGCGCGGCCTCAATGTCGGCGGCTGGCTGGTGACGGAAGGCTGGATGTGCGGCCAGACCGATGATGGCGGGCGGGGCGCGCTGGAACAACTGGAAAAGCGGTTCGGCCCGGAAAAAGCGGCGACGCTGATGAATGCCTGGCAGGACAACTGGTTCACCGCCAAAGACCTGGACACTATTCAAAAATGGGGGTTCAATGTCATCCGCGTTCCGTTCAGTTACCGCAATTTGCAGGACGCCGACGGAACCTGGAAGCGCGACGCCAAAGGGAACATAGACTTCCGGCGCATGGATTGGGTGGTGCAGGAAGCGGCCCGTCGCGGCATTTACGTAATCTTTGACCTGCATGTTTGGCCCCGGCAACTGGAAAAAGACGGCTACGGCCTGCCTTCGCGCTGGTCCGAGGACGGGAAGGCCGTCCGGGCGCAAATGGCCGATCTGTGGGCCGCGGTCGCGCTGCACTACAAAGGCAACGGTCATGTCGCTGCTTTTGATGTCATCAACGAGCCGGAAGGCTCGCCTTACGATGCCCCGCACCATGCCTTTTATGACGCTATCCGCACCCAGGACCCGGAACGGATGGTGGTGGAAGAATGGGTGTCATACCCCGGCCTGCCCAAAGAGAACTGGACCAATGTCGTCTGGTCCGATCACTATCCCGGCGACAAGCTGACGGGGACGCCGGAAGAGCGGATCGCCGCCTATGCGCGCAAGGCCGAGATCGCCACGCATCCCGAGGTTCAATATCCGATTTTTATGGGCGAAATCAAAGCGCCCAGGACACGACCGAATCGGCGGCGGGACTGGCGGCGGCTCTGAGCAGCCGCGGCTGGAGCTGGGCCGTCTGGTGCTATAAGGGCGTGGGTGTCGGCGGCTGGGCCTTGTTTAATTACGACAATTCCGTCCGCTACAACCTCGCCACCGACTCCTACGAGACGCTTCTGTCAAAGTGGCAGACAGAGTGGACACAGTGGCAGGATAAGACAAAGCCCGTCAACTACGCCCTCAACACCAGCTTGATTAACGGCTACAAACAAGCGAAGTAGCAGGAAACGCCTCTTTCGGCCCCGCCTGTGGCCGCCGCGCTCCTATTTCAGCAGCGTGGCGATACCCCAGTCGGTGCGGTCGCCGGAGTTGCGCGAACCGCCGTTCCACATCAACTGGCGTGTGCGGCCCGCGCCGTCTGCCGTCATCAATCCCCAGATCGAACCGCAGCGACTGGCCCGGCTTCGGGACGAACCCCAGCGCCGTGAACGGGATCGCCGCTTCCAAAACGTAGCCGTGGCCGTCCACGGTCGGCGTGACTACGACCCGGCACGGAACGGGCGCGGGCGCGTGGACGATGTAGGACGCCTGGCCGTCCGCAGGCTTGCCCGCGCTGAGTAATACCTGCCGGTCGGACAGGATCGGCGGGCCGGCGCGCTCGATCTGGTCCGGGCCGACGAATAGTTCCACCCCGTCGCCGTTCCAAATCCCTTCCCCCTGCTCCGTGTTCCTCATCGGGGTCGGGTCGTTGACCTGGACATGCAGGTACAGGTTTTGGCTGTCCCAGCACAGGGCGAACGAGCCGTCGAAGCCGGTGCCGTCCGCGCCGATCACCAGCCGGCTGGAGGGCACCGTCTCCGGCGGCGTGCCCGGCCACTCCGAACGGCGTCCGTTCAGCGTCATCGGCCCCAGCGCGCGCGGGATGCTGACCGTCTTGCGGCCCACGCCCTTCGCCTGGAAACGGGGATCGTCCCAGGCGAATGCCGGGCGGCGACCCAGCAGGACATCGTAGACGCTGTAGTTGGCGGTGCTGGCTTCGGTCAGGAAGTCTTTGTAAGGCCGGTCGGTGACGCTGAACAGGCCCGTATTGGCCTGCTCCCCGTTGTATCGCTGGAACCAGCGGCCGGTACGCGCCTGGTCGATCAGGATAAACCACTCGATCCCGACCACAAACCCCGTCGAGGCCGCCTGATCCACATAGTTCCGGTAGGCCAGCCCCCGCTCGCGCTGCGTCTTCACGGCGCTTCCGCCCTGCAAGCCGCTCTCCGCCGGGGCGGACCAGTAGAACTCGCTCAGCAGGAATGGCCGCCCGCCGCTCCAGTCGTAAAGCCGCTTCAGGAACGCTTTGTCCACGCCGTAGGTGTAGTAGTTGATGCTCAGCATCTCGCAGTATTTGCCGGCGATGCGGCAGAGCTGTTCGCTGTTGGCCGTGACTGGCTGCCAGCGGTTGCCGAGCAGCATGTGATGGGTGTCGTACTTGCGGAACGTGTCATGGATCAGGCGGTAGTACGCCTCGATGAATTTGCCCGTGTAGGCGTCCATGTCCGACGGCCGCGGCCTTCGTCGTGACGGGCAGGGCCATGTCCCCCAGCGCGTCAAAGCTGGCTGCCTGAGAGGCCCCAGGCCGTATTGAAGGCCGCGATAGTCGGGTACTTCGCCCGCAGCTCCGTCACCAGTTCGGCCTTGGCGGGCTGGTCCGCCTTTCAGGCCGGGGATCACCCGCGGGATGTCTTCGAAACGCCTGCTCGTTGTCCAGGAAGTATCCGATCAAGAGCGGGTCACTGGCGGCTGCGGCGACGCCGCCGGCGAATGCCGCATCCATCTTCTGCGCGACTTCGGGTTTGAACGGGTCGAAAATGCCGCGCAGCCCGGCGATGGGGCCGCCCAGGGCGTCGGGCGAGAGCGGCAGAATGGAGACCCACGGGAACTTCGCGGTCCGGTCGGCCTGGCTGACGCCGGAGAAGGCCCCGACGGCGTTGAAGCCCGCCTGCCGTGACGCGGGAGATCATGCGGGCCTGGAACTCTTCCGGGTCGTAATGGCCGTACTTGCGGATCTGGTTGGCGATATAGAACGAGAAAACGTCGCGGCTCCAGTACGGGTCCTGGGAGAACGCCGGCTTGTACTCGCTGTCGTAAGGCGGCAGCCATTCGTAGACCTCCCGCCGGTCTTTGATGTAGGTGTAATCGTCACTGGGCTGGAACCCGCAGACGCCCAGGTGGAAGTCCGCGTTGCCGTCCGGGTCCACCAGGAACCACTGCCCGGCCTTGACGCCCGTGCCTGGTTTCCCAGCAATCTTCTGCACATGGAAGTAGCCGGTCTTCGTCAGCCCCAGCGCTGCCCCGCTGCCGGGCAGGCCGCCCGACGTGTCCCGCGCCGGCGGATGGAACCCGGCGTAAAAGGCCGCATCGGTCACGGCGTCCTGCTTGAGCTCCGCTTCGCTTTTGACCTTCCCCGGAAAGTCCGAGGCGGCATCCTGGCCGAACCGGTCGGCGAGGACGACGGATTTGGCCCCGGCAACGTTTTCGCGCACCGTCACCGTTCCCTGCGGGTTGTTTTTGTCAAAGGGCGCGATGAACATCCAGGCGAAGATCTTCCATCCCCATTCGCGGTTGTCCTGAAGCTGCTCGAAGGAGTAATCCGGGATGGTAAAGGCCAGGCTCTTGCCCTCGAAATTGGTCAGCAGGAGCGAATTGTCGCTGCCCTGGTACAGAAACGGCTTCGCCGGTTTCTCGACGGGAAAGGCCGTCGCGTCCCCGGCCCCGATCCGCCACGTCCCGCCCTGCGAAAAGCCCGAGTCGATGAGCATCGTCACCTTGTACGTTTTCAGTCCCGCCGGGGGGTGGGGGAACGTGTAAACGATTTTTCCGCCGGGATCGACCGAGACATCCACCTCGGCATTCCCGGCGTACTGGAGAGTGGCCTTGCCGTCCGCGACCGTCGCCGAGACCACCGGGAGCGGCTTGTCCCCGCCGGTGTCCAGCTCTGGATAGGTCAGGGTGAACCGCCCGAACGCCCCGCAACCAATCGTGACGCCGTCATGGGCTGCCCCAAAGACAGGGGCCTGCTGTGCCGACGCGGCAGGAACCGCGCCAAACGCGAGGAAACCGAGAAGGAGAACCACCCGACAAGAGCTACTCGGCAAAGAGAGAGGCGTCATGAGTTTTTTCCTATCAAATCCGAAACTGGATTGTCTTCTGCACCAGACCGGCCGCCTTCAGACCGGCGTTCTCTCCAGTGGACACTGTCCCTAACTTTCCCTGTCTCAGGGCCATATTCCTGCCGCCCGTGCTGAGAGGCCAGGGCTATTGAAGAGCAAAATGTCCCTCCGGGACAATGGGATGCGATTTCGGGACCATGGGAAGCGGCTTTGGGGTTCTCCGGGTCGGCGCAGGGGGCTTCTCGTCTGCGAAGCAGAGGCTTGAATGGGATGACATTTTGCGCTTCGCCAGCCCCGAATTTTTAATCCGGGGGTGTCTGCGTAACATCTGTGAGTAATCTGTGGAGTATCATCACCCGGTCATGGCGCCCTACCTCCCGATAGCTTCCACCAGCTTTTCCAAAAATACTTGACAAGGAAAATCAATTGTGTTAGAATGCGTCAATGGGTCACACTCACGACAAGGAGAAAGAAATGTCTCATCAACCATCGCCGCAGTGCCGGCGCCAGAGCGTCAAGGCAAAAGGCTTTACGCTGATTGAACTGCTCGTCGTTATCGCCATTATCGCGATTCTCGCTGCTATCCTCTTTCCCGTCTTTCAGAAAGTTCGGGAGAACGCCCGGAACGCTTCCTGCCAGTCCAATGAGAAGCAGATCGGGCTTGGCCTGCTGCAATACGTCCAGGACAGCGACGAAATCCTTCCTAACTCCTGGTCCGGGCCGAACAACGGCGGGTCCGTCTTCCCCACCGTCTACAAGTGGATGGACCAGATCTACCCGTATGTCAAAAGCACCGGCGTCTTCCACTGCCCGGATGACAGCGGAACCAACGGGAATACAGGCACCTACATCAACTACACGCAGCTTTCCAGCCCGGATGCGACCCATTACGGCAGCTATGCCATCAATGCCGCGTACTGGGACGGCTCCGATGATGCAGTCGGCCCGGCCAACAATGTGGCCGCCGCCAAATTGCAGTCCCCGGCCAGCACGGTCTGGGTGACCGACTCGGCGGCCTGGTTCGAGATCCAGTGGGCCAACAAAGGGGTCAACCCGCAGCCCACCACGCTCTCCGGCGTCCCCTCGCTGGCGCTCGTTCAATTCCGGCACAACGGGCCGAGTCTGACGAACGTGCTGTACTGCGACGGCCATGTCAAATCCAAGCGCATCGGCGACTTGATGCAGATGAATGCCAACGGCGTCTACTATCAGTTCAGCTACAAGGGCCAGTAGGAATTCTCCTCGCCAAAAGGAACCAGCCCGCCGGCAGTGAAGCCGGCGGGCTATTCCGTGTCCCTCGCTTCCCCCGTCGCCTTACTCCCGGATACGATGCACACCGTTTTGAGATTGACAAACTCGCGCAGGCCGTGGGCGGACAGTTCGCGGCCAAAGCCGGAATGCTTGATGCCGCCGAAAGGCAGGCGCGGGTCCGAGGCGACCAGGCTGTTGACGGGACCTTTTAAGTCAGTTCCAAAGAGACCCGCCCTTTTGAAAAATCTCAAGCCTCTGCTTGACATAGTCTTCACCATTTAGTCCAATGGCTTCTATGGTGTAAAAGGCTTTGGCTGATAATGCGTGCAACTTGCCGTCTGGAAGTATGTCATAGTGGTCTTGCCAATCGTCCTCGCAGAGATCAACAAAACCTTTCCCTTGGGCTTCCTCTTCGGGTGAGGGCCATTTATCTCCTTTGGCATCTCTACGGTTGCAGATATGGCAGCACCATCGTAGGTTGTAGAAATTGTCTTTGCTATCGTCAAGGTCGTCGAATTGTGCTTGCGGTTTGAAATGGTCGAGATGATAGTTCTTCTCATTGTGCGACCAATCGCTTTCGTGCACACCACAGTAGGAACAATAGCCATTGAAATCTTCTCGCACTTCCTGTCTATAAACATGGTAATCTTTCCTGCCTTTTTTGGGCGGGGGTTGTCGGCGAGGAAAGGTTGCCACGGTATTGAACGCCTCGTTTACTTAGTCCGCTGATGCAATCAGAGCGCGGAACTGGCTTCGGCGGGTTTCTCTCTGTGCCTGAAGAAGGTCGTACTCCTCTTGCTCACTCTGACTTAGGCCCTCAAGGTTGCGTTTCTTCAATAGGGCAAAGAACTCGGCGGCGATACGGCGCGCTTCTCGATCATCGGCAAGTTCTGCTTTCGCGTCTGCCCATTCCTGCGAATCATAGCCATTGAACGAAAACGGTAAATGCCTTCTCTCCACACCGTCGCACAGGTGCAGCAGTTCGTTTTCCAGGTCTGAGGGTAACGCATAGGCTTCTAGCACAGCGGCATCAATTTTCAACAAAGCGCGCCGTCCTTGTTCTGCCAATTTGCCGGCCCAGGGCGTCGGCTCGTCCATGTGATTCCAGCGCAAATCTTTGTAATCGTCAACAAGGGAAGTAATTTCAGCCACCTGAGCGCTTGTGAATGATGGTATGGGCATCCGCTTGAGCACGTTAATGTCATTATCTCGTCCGCGTGAGCGCTGAAACATGAAGGCGTTTGCAACCCCTCCATTCAATACCGCGCCCAACGCTTCGAGAGTAATTGGCAGAGTATTCTTTGGACGAAGCCATACTCCAATGTGCTGCTGTGAGGCGTAAAGCCCTTCCGTGTCCACCAGTGCAAGCAAGCGCCAAAGGTTGCCGCTGACCCGTGCCTTGTTGATTAATACTTTTGGCTGCTCCCAGTTCCGTTGAAGAGCGTTTTTATGCTTTCGCTCTGGTCGAATATCAAGGTAGGAAATCTGCGTTGCCACATAGTTTTCAATAGCCTCTGTTATCTTATGGACGCCAGGAGCAAACCCTTCCTGCTCGTGATCTGAGACTGAACTAGAAGTAGAAGAGTCATCGCCTTCTAATTTTGTCCATCGTAATCCCCGGTGTAGTTCCGCTACATCATCCAGAGTTTTAAGACCGGCCAGCGCTTCCCAAATACCGAATCCTTTGCTCTGTAAACGCTGGTACAGTATAGGCATTCCGTCTTGACTGGTTGGAAGCGTTGTTTGCTTCTCAGAAAAACTCGGTTCACCGGTGATGGCAAATGTTGTGCGATAATCTTGGGCGGAGACGGCAGCCCAGAAGTATTGCTTGTCGGCATCCAGTCGGTGCGCGGCAATCAGAGCGGTCTGCTGACTGGCGTTGCCGAATACGTTATCCGGCATAGCTGTTACCGTCAGGTTCGGGTAAGTGTCTACGAGAGTGCGCCGTAAACTTTTGTAGGCGTTGCCATCTACAAAAGAAAGCGGCATGACGAAGCCTAGAAGTTTCGGGGGATGCACTAGAACACGCCGCAACCCTTCTGCGGCTTGATTAGGGTGTGCATTTGTTGGACGGCTTCCAGAAGCAAACGCTTCATGCGGTGGATTACTCAACACAATGCTCGCCCTTTGGAGATAGTCATCGAATCGTGTATCTATGAAAGCGTTAGCCTCAGTGATCCGCCAGTGATTGTCTTCCGGGTAATCGCCCAAAATCAGGCTGTATCGGGCAATCTCACAGGCGAAAGGTAACTGCTCAACACCAAGAAGCCGCTCAACCAGATATTGATGAACCTCGGCGGAGGTCCGGTCGCCGGGCCGCAGTAGTTCGCGCAGGCGGCGCATAGCCCCCAGCAGAAACGGGGCGTTTCCGCAGAACGGTTCAAATACAACGCGCTCCGCTTCCGGCACCCGTTCAATCGGTAGTTGACGCAAAATATAGTCTGCTACTTGGGGTGGTGTCGCGTGGATACCGTTGCGGCGTCTTAAATCTCTGTCAACAAGGGTGTTTTCGTAGACAAAAGCCAATGTCTCCGGTGATAAGTTGCGCAGGTCAATGCCTTCACAGAGTGTTTTCCAAACTAGGGACTGCACTATTGGATCAGGGAATGTGGGTTCGGCATCCTCGCCAATGTGATACTTTCCTTCAATCGTTTGCAGAACATCCGCGACATTGTCGTTTTCAGTCAACAGCGGCAGGTCTCCCCGATCACTCAGGAGACGGGCTGCCAGGAGGCGGAAAAGGAGGCGCGCATAGCCGGAGAACTGCCGCTCAAAGGCAGTCTCGCCTTCTCGTTCATTGATGCTTCAACGGCTCAGGTCTGCGATTTTCTGAATCTGTTTGGAAAGCTTGCGCTGTAATTCGCTTTCCAGCGTCGGCAGCAAACCCAGATCGAAAAAAATCAAGTTGGGCCTTCTCCTGCCGAAAAACAGCGGTGCGGGCCTGTCGGAACGCTTCAGGATTCCATTCCTGACGCTTATCGGAAAAGTAGTCAGGAAGACGCTCGATTGGGATACGCCGGGAAAGATCAAGCGGAACTGGCGAACCATCGCTTGTCATTCGCCAGCGGGAAGTCTGGGCGGTCTGAAGATCGTAGGCGAAAAGGAGCGGAGCGCCTAATGCCCGCAGGCGCACCAGGCCGTCCGCCGTCACAGCGTCCTCAACGGAGACGGCGATATTACAAGTGCGCAGCGAAGGGACGGCACTGCCAAAGGCGGCAATATCTACTGTTCGCCGCTGGCCGTTGTCCAGAAAATCACTGTACCCGTAGTCGTTCTGAATCTGATCCGCCGGGTAATCTATTCCACGGAGGCTGGCGTTGAAGGCACTTAATATTGCTGATTTCGTGGTCTTGTCTGTTGACATGGCGTTGTTAATCTGAGTGAAGCCTTTAAGTTCCCTATTTATTACTGGCAGCCCGCTTCCTTTCCTCCGGCGTCATACTGTCTAGGGCCAGCAATGAAATTACTGTTTGGCCCGGTGGCACCCCCTCCACTAAGACAGGTCCTTGTAATGGTATTTGGCAAAGGGTGTACAATCGTTTTCCTACCTGAATAGGATAAGGAACACTAAGGACTACTTCACCTGCTAAAGCCTCCTCAATAACAGGAATCAGTTTACGTATGTCCCGTGTTTTGATTTTGGCTGCACTTAAGCGGCACAGCAAGCGACCGCGTTCAATTACTTCCGGCGAGTAGAGACGGCTATTTCCTGTGCCTATCTCCTCATTTATTGAGGGAAGCAGCCCTGCGACGGCCCATTCTACTACCTGCCGGGATGGAACACTTAATAGGGCGGCCAATTGCTTTGTTTGTAATGGATTTTCCATTATTATACATTATACATAGTTTTTTATATTATGATATATTTTGGAAGACAATTTCCATTATAATACAAAATATTTGTTGCTCCCTGGAAAATGTCCTTAATACAAACCAGGGGAAAGTGTATCAAGAAGAGAGGCGAACACCGCAATTGCAGCACGCAATAAGCACAAAAAAGGTGAGGGCTGTATAGCCCTCGCCCTCATCACTGTCGAGAACGTAATCGTATTTGCAGCGATTATTCCGTCTCCGCGCCCCCGCCTGCCTCGTCTTGTTTTAGCCACACCGTCTTCAAATTCACGAACTCGCGCAGGCCGTGGGCGGACAGTTCGCGGCCAAAGCCGGAATGCTTGATGCCGCCGAAAGGCAGGCGCGGGTCGGACGCGACCATGCCGTTGACAAAGGTCATACCGGCTTCTATTTCATTGATGAAGCGGGTCTGCTCGTCGGGGTCATTGGTCCAGACACTGCTGCCGAGGCCGTAGGCGGTGTCGTTGGCCAGGCGAATGGCCTCGTCCATGCCCTTGACGCGGAACAGCAGGGCGACGGGGCCGAAGAGTTCTTCGTGGTAGGCCGGGGAATCGCGGGGAATGTCGGTCAAGACTGTCGGCGCGTAGATAATTGCCCGGCCCGCCCAATCGTCTGCCGCCGGTCAGAACCCGCGCGCCCAGCGCGACGCTCTGGTCTACCTGCGCGGCCAGCGCGTCTAAAATCTTCGGCATTGCCAGTGGACCGATGTCGGTTTTGGCGTCCATGGGATCGCCCACGCGCAATGCCTCCATCCCCTGCACAAAGCGTTCAGTGAACTCGTCGGCGATCGCTTCCGCGACGAGGAACCGCTTGGCGGCGATGCAGGACTGGCCGTTGTTCAGGGTCCTGGCTTTGACGGCGGTCTGCACCGCGGCGTCCAGATCGGCGCTCGGCATGACCACGAATGGGTCGCTGCCGCCCAGTTCCAGCACCACTTTTTTCAGATTGCGTCCGGCCTGCTCCCCGACCGCGCGGCCCGCCCGCTCGCTGCCGGTCAGCGTGGCGGCAGCGACGCGCGGGTCGTCCAGAAGGGCGGCGATCTGCGGCGTTTCCACCAGCAGCGCCTGGAAAACGCCTTCGCCAAAGCCCGCCCGACGGAACAGGTCTTCTAACAGCAAGCGCGCACTGCGGGACGTTTTCGGCATGCTTGAGCAGGCCGACATTGCCGGCCATGAGGGCAGGCGCGGCGAAGCGAATCACCTGCCAGAGCGGGAAGTTCCAGGGCATGATCGCGAGGATGGGGCCAAGCGGCAGAGAGCGGACAAACGCCCGCGCACCGTCGATCTCATACGGCTCGTCGGCCAGAAAACGCGCGGCGTTCTCAGCGTAGTAGCGGCAGGCGCGGGCGCACTTTTCCACTTCTTCCACCGACGATTGGAGCGTCTTGCCGACTTCCCGTGTCATCGTCCGCGCAATAGCCTGCTTTTCCGCCTCCAAAATCTCGCCCGCGCGGGTCATGTGGGCGGCTCGGTCCGCGAACGATGTCCGCCGGTGGGTTTGGAAAGCGTCGGCGGCGCGTTGCAGCTTCTCCTGTACCTGGGCATCGGTCAGCGGCGTGAAGGTTTGCAGCGTCTCCCCGGTGGCGGGGTTAATGGTGGCGATAGGCATGGGTAACTCCTGATATGAAATCATCTTACCCATTGCCGGGGCTGCGGAAAGCCTCGGAAATAGAGTGTCCCTGTATCAGCCCTACATATTGGCGCTTCTAACGCCCTGGTTCGTTAGGCGTTCGAACGGATTTACTAAAAATGGTCTGTTCTTCGATTCCGGTAAGTCTCCTTTCAATTTTGGCAGGAGGGTATATTCACTCTCACCAACCGATTCAATTTCTTTTGTTTTTCCAATGACCAAACGCTCTGCTGGAGCATCCCCGCTATGAACACCAACCTTGAGTGCTTTATATAAACTTCCACTGCCCTCTACAACCAGCGCAGCAGCTCTTTCATCTGCTACTGGGTTCTCCGGCAGTGGAACATAGCTTGCTGCATTCAGCAGCACCCTTACCGCTCGGGTAACGTCATTGTGCAGTAGCCCCTGAACAACATCTTTGGGCGTTGCGTAGCTAAAGAGGTTGTTGAAATAGGCGAACGGGTCGGAGCCATCAGGAAAATCCGTGCCATTAGGGTCGGCCCTAGTGACCGGATTGTTTCCGGCAAACCCGTACAGGTTCACCCCGCCCGCGTAGCCAATCGGGTCGCGGTTGAGGAACTTGCCTGTGCCGGGGTCATAATACCGATGCGTCAGCAGGTACAGATGCGTCGCGCCGTCGAGATCGTCGACCGTGCTGGCCCCCGAAGACCGTGGGAAGCAACGTGGCGTCCATGGTCAGTTTCTCTGTTACAAACAGCGCGGCGGCATCGCCGGTGGCTGTCATCCAGTCAGGCTGCAAGGCTCCGAAGGCATCAAGGCGAGGCACTGCACTACTGCACTAATAAGCCTTGCTATCTATGGGGATTAGAAAGTATCAAATTTGGCTTGACAGCAGCAAGCAGTAGATTGTAATGTTTCTTCCTCCTATAGAAACGTCACAAAGCTCTGCTGGGAAAATACCTCCGCCAGATAAACCTTCTTGAAAGCGTTGTATCCCGTAGGTAATGTAGCATTCACTTAGCAGAAGCGATGCTTTGCCCTCGCTAAAAACAAATGTGTCAACGTCATCGGTTTGAATCACAGCTAAGTTAGTCGCAATTGATCCATAGCTTCGCGTAAATATGTGTTTATCCAGAATGATAGGGGCAAAAGCAGGATGACGTTGCAGGGCATTTTGATACGCAAGCAACATTAATTCACACCCGTCCTTATCAACCTCTAAGGTGATGGAATAACGATCATTTTTTGATAGATTGATCATCAGGGCATCATGGGGATGTGTATATTTTTAATTACCTTGAAGACCTTTCCTGATAGTGTCAAGTTCTTTCTGTAAAAGTTGGGAGCATCCTTGCTCTGGTCTACTGTTCGGTGAACGTCAAGTAGGCTTTGCCGGCTTGCCAATCGTCGCTGATCTCCATCAGCAGCGCAGAGACCAGCCGCAGGCAGGACGCCTCATTCGGGAAGATGCTCGCCACCTGCGTCCGCCGCCGCACCTCACGATTGACCCGCTCCACGCCGTTGGTGGTCCGCAGCAGGCGGCGGTGCGGCACGGGAAAAGCAAACACACGTCAAGCCTTCGGGCAAGCTCTGCTTCCAGCCAGGCCGACAAGCTTCGGAGCCGTCGCTTCGTACTTCTGGACTGTGCGCCTGAGCAGCGCTTCGGCCTCGGCCTTGTCCTGAGCATTGAAGATCGCCCGAATGTCTGCCGCCACCTGCGCCTTTCATGTCCTGCCTGGGCACATAGGCCGAAGCATTCTGCTGTAAGAAGCATTCTGCTGTAAATGGAACTGGCACCGCTGCCACGGAACGCTGCCAAAGCACCGCCAGCCGTGCGGCTTTCAATCCTTCGTGGGCGTCGCTGATGACCAGGCGCACTCCGCACAGGCCGCGCGACCAGGCCGCGCGAGACCAGGCTTTGCAGGAACGTGCGCCAGTGGACTTCATGTTCGGACAGGGCCACCGAGACACCCAGCACGGAGCGTTTGCCTGCGTCGTCTACGCCCACGGCGATCAGCACGGCGGCTTTCTGCACCATCCTGCCTGGCGCACTTTCTCGTAGCGGGCATCCAGGTAGACATACGGACACGCCGAAAGGGGCCGCTTGCGCCAAGCCTCAAGCGTTGCGTCAAGTTCCTGGGCCGCCTGGCTGACCTGGCGTACTGCTGACGGCAAAGCCGCAAAGCTGCTCGGTGATGGCGGCCACTTTGCGGGTGGAGACGCCCTGCACATACATCTCGGCCAGCGCCAGCTTCAAGGCCCGCTCGGAGCGGGTGCCGCGTTCCAGGCTCTGTGGATAGAAGCCGCCTTCGCGCACCTGGGGGACAGCGACGGTGATCTGTCCCAGGCGAGTGGCTGAGGGTCTTGTCCTTGAAGCCGTTAGCGTGGCCTGTGCGCTGCTCGGTCCGCTCATGCGAGGCCGCGCCCAGGTGCTTCTGGCGCTCGATCTGCATGGCGGCGTTCAAGAGGACGCGAAACAGATCAGGCAGGGCGTCCAGCCCTTGCGTCGTCAGTTGCTCCAAAAAGCGTTGCTCCAAAAGCGAGGCAGATAAAGTAAAATCGTCGTGGTAGGTCATGGGTGGTCTCCTTGTGGTGTGGTAACTTCAAGGATACTCCCTGACCTACTATTTTAAGATAGTTTTCGGTCATTTTTAAGATAGTTTTTCGGTCATTCACTTTTACAGAAAAGATTTTACACTAACGGAGCCATAATGGAATCTATGTCTCGCAAGGAAATACTGGAAGTCATTTTAGCAGATTGGTCCCCCCCGAAGCCTCCTATTGAATATTCACCTTTTTTGGAAGATGAAGAATGGTCGGATATTTCTGCTGAGTATGAGATAAGCTGGCGCAAAAAGCTGAAAGATTGGGTTTCCAATGCAGACCCAGCGTGGATCAAAATGATTGTTGAACTTATCATAAATCCTACGGTCTCACCTACTTACGGCACTCGCTTTGCGGAGGCGTTCAACTACGAGAGTTTCGAATGAAACGGTGTTTGTCTCCCATCTCACTGAAGTGTTAGGCGAGTGGGGCAAGCAGACCCGGCTCGGGTTCTTGGAGAAATTGGACCACTTCTCATCGCCAACGAGCGGCGTGGAGATCTATTGTATACTGTCTCACTTATGGGGCGGGAAGAGGTTCTGCCATGGCTGCGTCGGCCTAGTCGAAAAACCAGACATGCTGTCGGAAGACGACTTCAGAGCATATTATAATTAGTTTGAAGCGTGTTGGCCTTCCTGAAGCTTTCAAGCTTCTGTCATCCCTGCAGATGCTGATACCTTCGCAGCAGTCTAGGGTCTGCAGCCAAATAACTGCTACATTGGACAATTGGCCTATTGCAAATCGATAGCAACTTTGCAGTTCTTGTTCGGAGGTATAGTCAACCTCTTAGTGTGGTGGAAGTAGTACCAACCACTCTGTCAGGGGCAACACACTTAAGCATTTTGCTCTGGATCACTCCGTTAAGTGCTTAATCTTCAAATCACAAAGGTAGTAGACCTTCATGGTAGAATAGTAGGATACAGCCTTTTCAACTTGACACCGGCGTCGTCGGTTGTGAACCGCCAGTCGATCTTGACGCTGCTGGCATTGCGCCGCTCTTGCCAGGCGTTTACCTGCTCTTGCAAGTTTGCCTTGTTGTCTATCCGCTCGGCAAGACACTGACGCGCAAGCACAGACAGTTCGATTTCGGCCATGTTTAGCCAACTACCGTGCTTGGGCGTATAATGCGATATCTAACTTATCTGAAAGCCGCTTGGCCTCGGCAGGGGCAAAGGCTTCATACAAACTGGCGGGGCCATGCGTGTTCAGATTGTCCATCACCAGAACGATCTTCTCGGCCGCCGCGAATTGCTCGTCTACCAGCGTTTTAATGACCTGAGCAAAGTCCTTATGGGTGCGCTGGTCTGTGACCGCAACGTGACGAACGCCCAGGAGCGGGGCGGATACCAGGAACAAATTGGCCGTGCCGTTTCGCACATACTCGCTGTCCTGCCGCAACGGTTTTCCTTGCTCCATGGGTAAGGAAGGCCGCGCGTCCGAAAGAAGCTGCTTGCTGGCTTCATCCAGGCAGACCAGAGGCCGTCTCTGATCCAAAGGGCGTCAATACACATCGAGCACGTCTTCCACGCGGTAGGCGAACTCGGCGTTTTGCCGGGGTGGGATGCACCAGCACTTCTTTAGCCAGGGTTTCAGCGCATTTTTTTGAGCGTCTGGCGCACCGCTTCATGCGAGATCGTGTCTACGATCCGCTGCTCAATGAGCGTGTCCTTTAAGAGATGCAACCCCCAGCGTTTGTGACCGTCAGGCGGGGTGCTGCAAACCAAAGCGATCAGGTGGGCTTCGCCGTCACCATCAAGAAGGCGCTCTTTGCGCGTTTGCTGCTCTTTGTGATACAAGGCACAATGCACGGCGTCCTGGCCGCATTCTTTGGCCTGAGCAAACCGCTGACGGACACGGCCTACGGTCGGCAGACAAACTTTGACCTGTGAAGCGATGTCCGCGTCAGCGGTAGCGCCTCCTTCTTGGGCTTCATCGGCCAGCAGAAGGATGCGGGCACGTTTGCGCTCGCGGATAGAGTGGCGCTGCGCGGTGCTTTTTCGGGTCAGTTCCTCGCGTTGCTCAGGAATTAGAGCGACATGATAGGTTTTCGGACGCATGAGAGACCTCCAAACAGTTTCTCATTATTCTACCATGAAAGGACACTAGTGTAGAAAGCAGGCTTTTCGTCATCTTACGTGCGGTATTGCTTTGGGCTGTTCCCGCGTGCATTCCTGGATGCGCCGTCCGCATACCCAAATCCCCGTCATTGGGCAGTCCACACTGGTCGGGATCGGGGGGATACGTCCCATCAGGATCGCTTTCATTAACGGGATTCCCCCCGCAGAATCCATACAGGTTGACCCCGCCCGCGTAGCCAATCGGGTCACGGTTGATGAACTTGCCGGTGCCGGGGTCATAGTAGCGGTGCGTCAGGCACAGAAGCCCTGTCTCGGTATCCGTGTAGTCAGCCGTGTTGGCCCCCAAAGCCCACCGGGTAACCCAGGACTAGAGCCTGTTATGCACGTTGGAACAGCAGGGACTCATTTCTACTCATAAAGCCTATCAGCCTACTTGCTTCCGATTTTGCAACTGGCGTGGATCGCTGGTCCCCAATGCCATATCTGGTGCTGTACAGGGCCTACAGGCCCTTCTGGGATTTCAAAGTGCATAACAGGCTCTAGGGCGTTAGCCCTGCGGGTCGGCGTTATGAAATTGTCAAGGTACTATGGCATCATTGCGGCCCAGGGCGCGTTGGAGCTGGGCGTCGGCGATGTAGAAATTGTAGACGGCGGTGACGAACTGGTTCTGGGCCTGGGTCAGCGTAGCCTGCGCGGTCGTGATGTCCAGCACGGTGCCGATGCCTTCCTGGCGGGCGGCAACGGCGGAGTCATAGTTGACCTGGGCGGCGGTCACGGCGGCCTGGGCCAGACTTGCGGCCTGCTGGTTGGTCGCCCGCGTGTTGTACGCCTGCTCCACATCCAGACGGATTTGCTGGCGCGTCTGCTCCACCTGATTCTGGGCGATGTCGCGCTGCGCCTGGGCGATCCGCACCGCGCCGCGCTTGTCCGCCGGCGTCAAACAGCGGATACGAGCCGGACACGATAAACTGGGAGTCCAGCCCTCTGGCCCCGACATCGTTGCTGGCCTGATAGGTCAGCACGTAATCACCCGAGACGGTCAGGCCCGCCTCGCGCCGGGCCTGCGACAAGGCGGCATTCTGGCTCGCCAGGGTCGCTTCCAACTGGCGCAGATCCGGGCGATGGGCGAAGGCGACGGCAAGAACGTCATCCAGGGTCTGCGCGGGGCCGGGCGCGGGAACCTGGGGAAGCTGATTGCCTGCGGCCAGCGGCGCGGGCTGCACGGGAGCATCGGTGGCGACGCCCAGGGCATTTTTCAGCGTGGAGGAGGCAAGCTGCACCTGGTTTTGATCCTGAAGCAAAGTCACCTGGGCCGTCGCAAGGTCAGACTGCGCCTGATAAACGTCTTTGGCCGGGACCGTTCCGGCAGTAATTTGGGCCTGCGTCACGTCCACCGCCTGCTGATAGCGCGCGACCTGCGCCTGCGCGACTTTGACCAGATCGGCAGCCAACAAAAGCTGATAATAGTCCTGCGTGACGGTCAGAATAGTGTTTTGGTTGGTATTAACGTCCCCAAAGTTTGCGGCGTCCACCGCGCGCCGCGCTTCGGCGTTGGCCGCTTCGCGCGAGCCATTATCAAACAGGGTCTGCGTGAGACTGACGGACAGCCCCCCGCCGCGCACCGCCGTGACTTCATTGACGGAGTTGTTTTGGATAACCGTCGTCCCTGTGCCGGTCGTTGTTCCCGTGCCTGTAGTTCCCGTCCCTGTGGTTCCCGTCCCCGTCGTTGTGCCTGTTCCCGTCCCCGTTGTTCCCGTGCCGGTCGTCGTCACGATAGAGGAACCGGCGCTGACGCCGTAAACGCTCTGGCTTCGGTTCTGATACTGATAGCTCGGTGTCAGGGTCGGGAAATACTGCGACTGCGCCTGAAGCTTCTGCCCCTGGGCCTGCGTCACCTGGTCGCGGGCAATAAACTGCTGCGGCTGATGGCGCAGGGCAATGGCAATGGCATCGCTCAGGGTCAGCGGCGTCGGCAGCGTCTGGGGCGCCGGGGGGACAACCTGGCAGAGTGCCGGGGAGGCGAGGGCAAGGAAAAGAAGGCCCCCTAGCCCCCAATTCTGGGGGAACCGGAGGGGAAAGGTCTTTTCCTGCTCCCCCTGAATTGGGGGTTGGGGGGTTTCGCTTGGGACATGACGCTCAAACATGGGCGAACTCTTCCTCGGGCGCGGTCATCTGCGACAGCGCTTCTTCGGCGTCAATGGGATGGGCAACGGCCTCGTCACTCACCAGATGACCGTCTTTAAAACGAATGATGCGCTGGGCGTGCTGGGCAATGTCCGCCTCGTGCGTCACCACGATGATGGTTTTACCGGCCCGGTTCAGGCGCTGGAAGATCGCCATGATCTCCTCGCCCGTGCGGGTATCCAAAGCGCCGGTCGGCTCGTCGGCCATCATCACGGGCGGGTCGTTGACCAGGGCACGGGCGATGGCGACCCGCTGCTGCTGGCCGCCGGACAACTGCGACGGCGTGTGGTCCTCGCGGTCTCCCAGGCCGACCACGCGCAGGCATTCGCGGGCGATCTGCGAACGGCGGCGCGCGCCGGTATAGAACAGGGGCAATTCGACATTTTGCAGGGCCGAAGTGCGCGCAAGCAGGTTGAACTGCTGGAAGACAAAGCCGATCTTGAGGCTTCGGATGTCTGCAAGCTTGGTCGTCGCTCAGGCGCGAAACTTCGATGCCGTCCAGCCGATAAGAGCCGCCCGTCGGCTTGTCCAGGCAGCCGACCATGTTCATAAACGTAGACTTGCCGGACCCGGACGGCCCCATGATGGCGACAAACTCGCCGCGCTCAATGCTGAGGCTGACATGCCGCAGGGCATGGACTTCCTGCGCGCCCATCACGTAGGTCTTGGTCATGTCCTGCACTTGTATTAACGGCTCTGGCATCAATTGTACCTTTATAAGAACCCACCCAGCGCAAGCGCCGGGTGGGTTCCTGCTACTTCGCCGCCGCCAGGAGCGCGGCCATGAGCTGTGCGTGGCGCTGTTTGCCGCGCTCACGCGCGCGGGCCATCGGCTGCGTGTCGGGGTTCAGCGGGTTGTAATCGCGCGGCGCGGGCAGCGAGGCTGGATCAAAGCCAGGCCGACCCGCCAGGCCCTCCTCCTGGCCCGCCAGGGCGTCCACCGCCGAAACCGCCCCGGCGCTGCTGGGCCGCAGTGGCAATCTTTTTGATCTGGATGAGCGTCAGCGGCGATGTGATTTGCGTATTCACCACACGAGCCTGGGCATCGGTCAGGGCGGGCTTGCCCTGCCACTTTTTAATGACGGCAAGAATCGTCCGCGCCTGCGGCTTGGTCAGTTTCGTCTGCGGGTCCTGCGCCATGTCCGTAATCGCCCCCAGCGACCGCTGAAGGGAGGTGACATTCTTATGGGTGTCGCGCCAGGAGCGCCACGCCTGCATTTTGGCCATCACGGCAGGCGGCAAGGGAGCGCCGCCCCCTGGTCCGCCGAAGCCGCCCGGCCCCTGGGCCTGCACCCCGCTTGTGAGGGCAAAGACTGCCGCCAGCGGCAGAAAGGGAAAGAGATTTCGTTTCATAAGGTTCTCCTGAGTTGTCACGGGGGTTCAGCCCCCGTGCTAGTTCCTACATTCTATCGGCCCCGGTGCCCGCCGCCCCCAAAGGATCGGCCTCCGCCGGAGCCGTGCGAATGACCGCCGAAAGAGCGGCTGCCGCTGTAAACGCGGCCACTGCCGAACGAATGACTGGAGCCGAACGAATGGCTGCTGCCAAAAGAGCCGACTCCGCGAAAGGTTCTCCCACCGCTGAACGTGCGATGGGCATAGCCCGAATGAACACCACCGAAGACATGACCGCCGCCGAACGAGTGATTAGCAGCGAATGTGTGACCGCCCCCGAAGGAACGAGAGCCGCCCCCGAAAGAATGGCCGCGCGAACCATAGTAGTTATTGACGACCGTCAGATGGTAAGGCGCAGGATGGGCGAAGACGTAGTCGTGATAGCCGCCCCAGCCATAGTAATGGCGGCCGCCGATCTCAAAGAACAAACCGACCGAGGCGACAAAGAGGCCGCCGGCGAGGAAGGGCCGCTCGGACCAGTAGCCGCCGTAGCAGTACATCCCCGGATACCAGCCCATTCCGACAAAGACATGCCAGCTTGGCGCGATGCCGACAAACACCGGCTGTGAGGGATGGAACTTCTCCGAGAACGGATACCAGCGCGACCCCGGAACTGCGGCATTTTCCAGATAGCCGTTCCGGGGAACGTACAGGGTCGGCGCGCTGCCTGTGTTGAGGAAGTACATGCTGCCGTTCGTAGAGACGGCAAACTTCATCACATACAGGTTCTGGTTGGTGAAGGGAACAACAATCGTTTCGCCAACGGTGTCGTAAAGCTGATAGCCGCCCTTGTCAAACACGGCCCGACGGATCGGCACCTGCTGACCCTGCGGCACTTCCGACCAGTTGAAAACACTGTCTGCGCTGACATTCCCCGCTGCGCTGACATTCCCCGCTGCGCTGACATTCCCCGCTGCGCCGTCCGTTGTCTGCACCGGGGCGGATTGCACCGGCGGGGCCATCGTGACTGGCGGGTCGCTGTAGGCGCGGACTGTTCCGAAAAGAAGCCCGAGGGCGATGGCAATGCCTGCGGCCCGGCGGGACTGAATGGAGAGGTTCATTTGATTTTCCTTTCTGTTCCTATTTGTCGTGCTATTCATAGCGCAACGCTTCAATCGGGTTAAGATTGGATGCCTTGAAGGCGGGATAAAAGCCGAAAAAGATGCCGACGACGGCGGAGAAACTAAACGCCAGCAGCACTGTTCCCGGTGCGACCACGACTGTCCAGCCGTTCTGGATCTGCACCAAATCCGCCCCGCCGATGCCCATGCCGACACCCAGCAGGCCGCCGACCAGCGACAGCAGCAGGGCTTCCAGCAGGAACTGCGTCAGAATGTCTCGCCGCTTCGCGCCGATCGCCTTGCGGACGCCGATCTCGCGCGTTCGCTCCGTGACCGAAACGAGCATGATATTCATAATGCCGATGCCGCCGACAACTAGAGAAACAATCGCCAGGTAAGTGATCAGCGACGAGAACGTATCCTGCTGGGCATTCTGCGCCTGAGCCAGATCGGCCTGGTTGAAGATGCTGAAGTCGTCCGCCTGGTTATCGCCGATCCGGTGCTGCTTTCGCAGCGCGTCCTCAATCTCTGTCTGCGCCCGGTCCATCAGGCTGTCCGAGCGGGCCTGACAGGTGATCGTCTGCACGTTCTGCATTCCAAACAGACGGCGCATGGCGGTCGTCACCGGCACATACACGCCGTCGTCGGGGTTGCGGAAGCCCTGACCGCCTTTAGATTGCAGCAAACCAACCACCTGGAAACTCTGTCCGGCGATCCGTATGGTCTTGCCGACCGGAGACTGGCTGCTGAACAGGGTCGTCGGACGTATCGGAGCCAAGCACGGCGACCCGGCGCTGCGATTTGATGTCGGCGGCATTGAGATAACGGCCTTCGCGAATCGGGTGGTTGCTGATGACGGGATAAAATTCGCTGGTGCCGTTGATGGTCGTGTTCGTATTCTTATCCCCATATTTCACCTGCGCGTTTTTGTTCACCTGCGGCGAAACGTGCAGCACCGAGGGGCAGGACTTCAAAATGGCATCGGCATCGGACAGCTTCAGGGTGACATTAGAACCGTACCCGAACGAGATGCCCCCGCTGCGCTGCTGGCCGGGGAGCACGGTCAGCACATTGGTGCCCAGCTGCTGCAAACTGGCTGCAACGGCGGCGCGCGATCCCTGCCCGATAGCGATAGCGATGATGACTGCGCCGACGCCGATAATGACGCCGAGCATGGTCAAAAACGCGCGCAGTTTGTTGGCCGTCAGCCCGCGCAGGGCCATCGTCAGGTTGACCGCGCCACGGTCGCCCCAGCCCAGCCCCCGATCCTGTTCGCGGGTCGTGTCCCGGTTATTTGTTTCCGCCGACTCAATCGTAGGCGGCGGCGTGATCGTTTCCGGCATGATGTGTGGTTCCTGAATCTCCCCACATGGGGCTGACCCCCCGTGCTTTAGAAGAGCAAGCCCCCGCCTGCGCGGGCGCAGGAAGAAGATGGTCTTATGCCCGCGCAGGCGGGGATTTGATCTCTCAAAGCACGGGGGGTCAGCCCCGTGAACCTGGCCACCGGAGTAGGGTTTCTACCTTCCCCCGCGCCCGCCGCCGCCCGGCCCTCGTCCGCCGCCGAAGGGGCTGCTGGCCCCGGTGGCCGCCGCTGAAGGCGCGGCGGGCGCAATCGTTTGCGTCACCACTTTTTCGCCGGCCTTCAGGCCGCTGGTAATTTCGGTTGCATCATCCCCCACTAACCCCGTCTCCACCGCGCGGCGCTCGGTCTTGACGCCGACCAGCGTGTCCGGGTCGGCGGGCAGTCCCAGGGCTGGATCGGCGGGCGCAGGTTTGCCGCCCCGTGCGATCTGCACATAAGAGCCGGCATCGTCACTTTGGACGGCGGCGCTGGGAACGGTCAACACGTCCTCTTTCTGGCCGACGACAAAGTTGCAGGTGGCATTCATGCCGGGCTTGAGCAGGCGAAACGTCGGCGAAGAATTGTCAATCTCCACGCGGACATTGAACTGGGTGACATTCTGGTTGACCACGGCCTGCGGCTCAACGCGCGTCACTTTGCCGTCAAACGGGATGCCGGGATAGGCGTCAAAGTCTACTTCCACGGTCTGGTTGTCGTCTACGTTTGCCAGGTCGGTCTCGTCTACAGTCGCCTGCACGTACATTCGGCTGATGTCGCCCAGAGTGACGATGGTAGACCCGGCGGAGTTCAGCGATTCGCCGGACGTGATGTAAGTGCCTTCCGAAACCGCTTTGGAGAGGACCACGCCATCCGAAGGGGCGCGCACGACGGTCTGGGTCAGGGTCGTCTCGGCATTGGTCAGCGACGCCTGATTGGATTTGATGACCGAGTCGTTATACGCCACATCCTGCTGTTTGATGCCGTTGTTGGCGAGATTGGAAATTGCCTGCGCCAGTGCAGCCTGCGCGACCTGCACCTGTGCATTCGCTTGCTGCAACGCCGCCGCGGTCTGCCGGGCCGCTGCGCGTTTGGTGGCGACATCCACCGTGCCGGCTTTGGCGGCATCCAGCGCGGCCTTCATCTGAGCGATTTTCGCGTCCGCCGCCTGCACGTTCGCCTGCTGCTGGGCGGCAATCGTGTTCAGCTTTTCCTGCGCCGACTGCACGGCGGCGACATCCACCCCATAGGTCGCCTGCGCGGTGTCCACGTCCTGCTGGGCTACATACCCCTTCTGCACCAATGATGTTTGGCGGGCCAGCGCGGCCTGCGCGTTCTTCTGGTTGGCAACCGCCTGATCATAGGCGGCCTGAGCCGTGGCGCGGTCCTGGGGATTGGTCGCATCCAGCGCCTGCCGGTCCTGCACGGCGGCGTTATAATTGGCCTGCGCCTGGGCAATCGCCGCCGAAGTCTGGGCGGGCTGCGCCTGCGCCTGACCTAGCGCGGAGGCATACTGCGCGGCGGCGGATGCGCGGGCGGCCTCGGCAGCCGATAACGCAGCCCGTGCATTGGCAATGGCGATTTGCCCCTGCTGCACCTGAAGCTGATAGGTTTCCTGGCTTTGCTTGGTATGGGCCACCGCGCCCGCGATCTGGGCCTGCGCCGTGGAAACACTGAGCAGGGTGTCGGACGGGTCAATGCGGGCGATGATCTGGTTCCTGGTCACGACCGACCCGACATCCACCAGCAGGGCATTGACGCGCCCGCCGGCTTTGGATTTAATGTCCACCGTAGACCAGGGCTGAAGCGTGCCGGTCGCGGAGACAGTCTTTTTGACCGCGCCAAGCTGCGCCGCAGCGATTTTATATTGCGTCTTGTCAGCGCTGTTGGCGGCCCGCATCCGCGCGGTCACCAAAAACGCACCCGCGCCGATCAGAACCAGAGCCACCAGATAAAGTGCGAGACGTTTCATGGAATATACCTTTGATAAGAGTATATCCCCAAAACATGAAGAAAAAATGAAGGGCTAAGTTCCGCGGCGAGTTCATGCTGTTGTAATTTTCAAAGAAAGCAACTATAATTTCTCTGAAACGGGTCGTCCTGGGAATGTCCCAGGCAAGTACAAAAACATGAATACACAACTCGCAGCAAGCAAGAACGGAAATTCCACAACAGAAGCCTCCCCGGTCCTGCTGCGAAGCCTGGGCCTGCAAAATTTTCTCTCGTTCGGCCCGGACACTCCTGAACTTGCTCTTGGGCCATTGAATCTACTGATTGGCGCGAACGGGTCGGGGAAGTCCAACCTGATCGAAGCCGTCTGTCTTCTACGATCCAGCCCGGCGAGTCTCGCTGATACGTTGCGCCAGGGCGGGGGCGTTCAGGAGTGGATTTGGAAAGGCGCACCTGATAGCGTTGCTTCTGTCAGTGCTGTCATAGAAAATCAAAAAGGACACAGCCCCTGCGTCACATTCTTGAATTCCAATCTGAGGAATACGGATTTCATCTTTACGATGAGCGTATTGAATACGAACACCCAGATGCCGGTCGGGAGGAGCCGTATTTCTTCTACAAGTATCAGAACGGCAGGCCTATCGTGAATCTCAACGGAGAGCAACGGGGATTGAAGCGAGAGACCGTGGAGTTGGATCAATCTATATTAGCCCAGCGCAAGGATCCCGAGCAGTATCCAGAAATCACGCACCTTGGACAGCAATACGTCGGGATACGCGCTTACCGGGAGTGGGCATTTGGGCGAAATACAATTTTTCGTGTGCCACAGCGTGCAGACATGCGGAACGACCGGCTGGAAGAAGACTTTTCAAATCTTGGCCTCTTCCTGAATCGAATGCGTCGCAGCCCCGCTGCGAAGAGAGAAATGCTTCGGTATCTTCACGATCTTTATGACGGTGTAGAAGACTTTGACACCATCATAGAAGGTAACAGCGTACAAGTTTTTTTTACGGAAGGCCGCTTCGCTGAAAGTATTCCCGCAACACGACTTTCCGATGGCACCCTGCGTTACCTCTGCCTGCTGGCGATCCTCTGTGACCCTAATCCGCCGCCGCTGATCTGCATTGAGGAGCCGGAACTTGGTCTGCACCCCGACATTCTCCCCAAGATCGCTGATTTGCTTATGGAAGCATCACAGCGGACCCAGCTTATCGTTACCACACACTCCGATATCCTCGTGGATGCCATGACCGAACGGCCCGAGGCCGTGGTCGTGTGCGAGAAGCGCGACGGACAGACACAGATGAAAAGGCTGGCTGCTGACGACCTCGGCGTCTGGCTCGAACATTACCGTCTCGGCGAGCTTTGGACGCGCGGCGACCTCGGAGGAACGCGCTGGTGACTGAGAGCAAGATTTTTGTCGAAGGCGGCGGCAACAGCAAGGAACTCCAGACCAGATGCCGTGAAGGGTTCAGAAAACTGCTGGAAAAGAGCGGTAAATTCGACAATCGTCTTCCCCGAATTATCGCCTGCGGCAGCCGAAACGATGCTTATGAGAGCTTTAAAACGGAACATCTGGTTGGCAAAACGTCTTATGTGGCCTTGCTCGTGGACAGCGAAGACCCGGTCAGTGATGGCGAAAAGCCCTGGGAACACTTAAAAATTCGCGACAAATGGAACCGCCCCACAGGAACAACTGATGACCAAGTTTTGCTGATGACCACTTGCATGGAAACCTGGATCATCGCCGATCAAGCTGGCCTGAAGCGGCATTACGAGACGCACAAGCCGTGCTTGCGGCTCGCTGGACTCCCCTCCACCGTAAGCCTCGAAATGAAAGACCGACACGAGGTTCAGAACGCTCTCGTCACAGCCACGCAGGACTGCACAAACGCCTACACCAAAAACAAACGCTCTTTTGAGGCCCTTGCCAATGTGGACCCCGCCGTTCTCCGGCAGTTCTTGCCTGCATTCGCCCGCATGGAACGTATCCTTGAAGATAAGCTTTGATAGTTCAGGTAAAGTTATGCCTAACTGACTCAGCAGACGTCCACAGCAGGTATAATGGGGTCAATCGCAGGCCATTGCTGACCTATCACACCCATGACACTCACTGCTGACTTTTTGTTTATTCTGCTGTCGTATCTGTTCGGCTCCCTGCCTATCGGGCTGATGGTGGGCCGAATGGTCAAAGGCATTGACGTTCGCGATTACGGCAGCGGCAACATCGGCGCGTCTAATGTCTGGCGCACGATGGGGCCGCTCTGGGGCATCGTCGTCTTTCTGTTTGACTTCTGCAAGGGACTGTTTCCAGTAGGCATGGTGGAGGGTCTGTTTTCGCCGCACCACATTCCCGTTCATTCCATCTGGATGCCCGTCCTGGCAGGACTGGCGGCGATTGCCGGCCATAATTTCAGTCCGTTCCTCAAATTCAAAGGCGGCAAAGGCGTCGCCACTTCTCTGGGCGTCGTTTACGGGCTTTCCCCCCTGGCTGCCGCCGTCGGCTTCCTCGTCTGGGGCCTATGTCTGCTGCTCACACGCTATATCTCAGTCTCGTCCATGATTGGGGCAGTCGTCACCTCCGCCGTTCTCATCTTCCGCCATCACGACCTGCCGCGCGATCTCCCTTACCTCCTGTTTGCCCTGCTCGTCACTCTTTCGGTCATTCTCAAGCATCGGCCCAACATGGCCCGCCTCCGGGCCGGCACGGAGCCGAAGGTGGGCCGTTCCGGTGTTCCGGCGACACCTGCCGGCTCTCCAGCGACAGCGGGCGACGAACCCAAATGACCGACTTGCCGCCGCGACTGATCCTTGCCTCCACCTCCCCGCGCCGCCGGGAACTGCTGGGCTTGCTGGGCCTGCCCTTTGAAGTGGTCGCCAGCCGCTTTGACGAAACCGCTGTCGCACCGCAAAATCTGACGCCGCCGGATTACGTCATCACCTTAGCCCGTGGCAAAGCCGCGGAAGTCGCCGCCCGCGCCGAGGGCGAGGCGCTCGTCATCGGCGCGGATACGACCGTCGTGCTGGACGGCCAGTTTTTGAACAAGCCGGCCGATCCCGAAGACGCCTGCCGAATGCTGCGCCAACTCAGCGGCCGCACCCACCAGGTCTATACCGGCCTGTGCCTCATTCGCGGCAGCCAGACCCAGACTGACTACGCCGTCACCGATGTCACCTTTGACGCTCTGACCGATGACATTATCACTGCGTATGTCGCCACCGGCGAACCGCTGGACAAAGCCGGCGCGTATGGCATCCAGGGCAAAGCACTTTCCTTCATCCCCGGCATTCACGGCGATTACTTCAATGTCGTCGGCTTGCCATTGTTTTTATTGGGTAAAATGCTGAAGCAGTTCGGTATCTCCATCTTGCCTTGAAGCATTGAGATAGGGTATTTTTACCTCAATAAATCCAGACAGAGATATAAGCAGTGGTGCAATTGGCCTGCCCCAAGCCGTTACCATTGCCCAGCAACAGTTTCGCCATTACCAAACAATCATTAACTTGCTAAGTTTTGTGGCATCGGCTATAATGCTAAAATTGCTCCCTATAAGAACATAGAAAGATGTGATCGGGTGTCATCTGATCCTCAGAGCGTTATGCTGCGCCAACAGCCAGAGCGAGACTCGGCAGCATCCGAGACGCTGCCGTCCATCGGCCATTCCTCCGCCGGCGCTCAATCGCACGCCACTGACATCCTGGACCGCATCACCGACGCCTTTATCGCCCTGGACGCGGACTGGTGCTATACCTACGTCAGCCAGACGGCGGCGCAGATGCTTGAACGCCGCCCTGAAGACCTCATCGGCAGGCACATCTGGACGGAGTTCCCCGACAGCGTCGGCCAGCCATTCTACAATGCTTATCACAAGGCCTTCGCCGACCAGACCCCCTCGGAGATCAAGGAGTACTCCCCGCGTTATGAGCGCTGGTTCCAGAATCGCATCTTCCCCTCGGCGAGCGGCCTGACCGTCTTTTTCCAGGATGTGACCGAGCGGCGCAAAACCGAGGCCGCCCTCGCGGAGAGCCAGCAGAACTTTTGGGCTATCGCCGAGGCGATGCCTACCTCCATCGTGATGACTCGCCTCTCGGACCAGACCATTCTCTACGCCAACCCATTCGTCCGCCAACTCTTCGGCGCGACCCCTGAGACAGACACGAGCCAGTACACCTCCTACCATTTTTTCCAGAACCCCGCCGACCGTGACGAGATCGTCCGTCTGCTCCAAAGAGACTCCTACGTCGGGCCGCGCGAACTTGCAATGAGGCGCGTGGATGGGACGCCGTTGTGGGTCATCGCCTCCTTTCAGCGTCTGACCTATGGGGGTGAGGAGGTGTCGCTGGCGACCCAGCACGACATCACCGACCGTAAGCGTGCCGAACAGGAGCGGGAGAGGCTTCTTCGGGAGGCGCAGGATCGCGAGGCCGCCCTGGAGGAAAGCCAGGGGCAGTTCCAAGCCATCGCTGAGGCGATACCCGCAACTCTTGTCATCACCCGCCTGTCCGACGGGGTCGTCCTCTACGCCAACCCCTACGCCCGCCAACTCTACGGCGTACCCTCCGACGCAGATCCGACCCTCTACCGCGCCGCCGACTTCTACCAGAACCCCGCTGAGCGCGGCGAGATCAGCCGCCAACTCTCCCAGAACTCCTTCGTCGGGACGCGCGAGATCGCCGTGAAGCGCCTGGATGGGACTCCGATCTGGGCGCTGGGTTCCTTCCGACGCATCACGTATGGCGGCGATGAGGCGGTGCTGGGGGCGCACTACGACATCACAGACCGCCGACGCGCGGAGGCTGAACAGGCGCGGCTGGCCGACTATAACCGCCTGCTGCTCGAATCAACGGCAGAGGGCATCTATGGGATGGACATGGATGGGCGCTGCACTTTCATCAACAGGGCCGCCGCCGAGATGATCGGATTTACGGCGGCGGAGGCACTGGGCCAGGACATGCACGCTCTGATCCACCACACCCGCGCCGACGGCTCGCCCTACGCCGTGGAGGAGTGCCCCATCTACAAGGCGTTCCAGCGCGGTTTGCCCTGTCGCGTCGAGACGGAGGTGCTATGGCGGCAGGACGGGTCCTCCTTCCCCGCCGCCTACTCCTCCTTCCCGATCACAGATGGGGGCGAGGTCATCGGCGCGGTCGTCACCTTCAGCGACATCACCGAGCGCATCTCCTCCGAACACGCCCTGCGCCAGAGCCGCGAGGAGCGGCTGGAGAGCGAGCGGCGGCTGCGGCTGGCGCTGACGGGCGGCTGGCTGGGCTGGTGGCACCTGGACCTGGCGACGGGCCAGTACCTGGAGTTCTCCGACCAGTGCAAGACCCACTTCGGCATGCCCGCCGACGCGCCCCCCCGCTACGGCGATTTCGCGGTCAGCATCCACCCTGAGGACCGCGCCCGCGTCGGACTCGGCGCAGAGGCGGGCGCTGGCGAATCGCGAGGAGTACGCCGCCGAGTACCGCGTGGTGTGGCCCGATGGGAGCGTCCACTGGGTCAGCGCTCACGGCACGGCGGAGTACGACGATGAGGGGCGGGCGGTGCGCGTCATCGGCACCACCCAAGACATCACCGCGCGCAAGGCGCTGGAGGCCGAGCGCGAGCGGCTGTTGGCTGAGGCAGAGGAGCGGGCCGACCGCGACCCGCTGACGGGCCTGCTCAACCACCGCGCCTTCCACAGCCGCCTGGAGGAAGAGGCGGCCCGCGCGGAGCGGGAGGGCACGACGCTGGCTGTGGCGGTGCTGGACCTGGACAACTTCAAGTTCTTCAACGACGCCTACGGGCACGCGGTCGGCGACAGCGTCCTGCGCCTGGTGGCCGCAGCGGCTCCAGCAGGCTGCCGCGCCTATGACACGCTCGCGCGCTTCGGCGGCGACGAGTTCGCCCTGCTCCTGCCGGGCGTCGGGCACACGCTGGCGTCGGATGTGGAGGCGCGGCTTCAGGCGGACCTGGGCGGCTTGGCCTACCACCCCGAGGGGCGGTGACGGCGATCCCGATCACCGCTTCCGTGGGTGCGGCACGTGCTGCCGCAGGGCGGTCAGGACTGGCAGGGGGCACTTCAGGAGGCGGACGAGCGGCTGCTGCGGGCCAAGACGGGCGGGACCGCCGAGACGGAGGCGGACCAGGTGCGGGCCTCGCATGCAGGGAGCGGTGGCGGGCTTCTCGATGCTGGACGCGCTGGTGGCGGCGGTGGACAACAAGGACCGCTACACGCGCCGCCACTCCGAGGACGTGATGGACTACAGCCTGATGATCGCGCGCGAGCTGGGGCTGGACGAGGACGAGCGGCACACGGTCGCGGTCGCGGCGCTGCTGCACGACGTCGGCAAGATCGGCGTGCCCGACGCGATCCTCCGCAAGCCGGGCAAGCTGACGGACGAGGAGTTCGCGGCGGTCAAGCATGCACCCGCAGATGGGGGCGGTCATCGTGGGGGCGGTGCCGGGGCTGGAGGACACGCTGGACGCCGTGCGCCACCACCACGAGCGCTGGGACGGCGAGGGCTACCCGTTCGGCCTGCGGGGAGAGGAGACGCCCCTGATGGCGCGGCTGATGGCGGTGGCGGACGCCTTCAGCGCCATGACGACGGACCGCCCCTACCGCAGAGGCATGGGAAGGGACAAAGCCCTGGCGATCCTGGAGGCGGGGGCGGGCACGCAGTGGGACCCGACCTGTGTGGAGGCGTTCCTGCAGGCGATGGAGCCGAGGCATGAGACCGCTCTGGTGGCCTGAGCGTTGCCACGACTGTGCTTTCGAATCGCCGTCATCGGCGGTCTAGCGAACATGTTCACGCCCGTCACGGTCAGAAAGTGCTGCTGGCGGCGGCAGAAAGAACGTCGTGGCGGGGCGCTATTGGGAGAAATCACAAACAACGCGCCGCTGTGCAGCAATCCTGCGTTCGCCAAAGTGAATGCCCCTGTTGAGGAATCCAAACATCGTCGGCCTCCCCGTATTTTTGCTGTGTCAACTGCTGCCCCGCTTCGGCATTGCGCTTTGGCCTTGAAGTATCACGGCATCCTGTGCTGGGGGGACTCAGGGAAAAGACAAAGGCAATGCGAAATTGCAGACTCCCCTGACATTTATCCTGACATTGCCTTGGCGTTGCCCTGGCGTTGAAATCTTGCAGATTTTCCAGAACAGCCCTGACCTAACATGGTATAATCGGCCATGCGGCCCGCCATCACGGCGGCTTGCCATACGGCACGTTTTGTAGTACAATGCGAGCAGAGAAAGCAAACTAGCGCGGAATGTCTACAAAAACGGACGACATCACCCCACAGCATGCAGGATCCGAGGCGGCTCACTCCGCCGCGCCTGCCTCGCCACCCCCATCCGGCAACGCGATGACGGCGGAACTTCGTCTGCGCGCAGTGGACATCCTGGAACGGGTGGCCGACGCCTTCGTCGCGCTGGATAGTCAGTGGCGCATTGTCTATGCCAATCGCGAAGCCTGCCGCATCAATCAGAAATCGCTGGAAGAGTTTCAAGGGAAAGTCCACTGGGACGAATGGCCCGCCTCCGTCGGCTCCGAGTTAGAATGCCAGTTCCGCCGCGCGATGACCGAAAAAGTAGAGGCCCATTTTGAACACCGTTACGTGTCCGATCCCTATGACGTCTGGCTGGAAATTGATGTCTATCCCGCCGAAGACGGCATCAGCCTCTTTTACCGGGACATCAGTGCGCGAAAGCACGCCGAAGGGGCGCTGCGCGCCAGCGAGCGCCGTTTCCGCGAGATGGCCGATGCCATTCCCCACATTGCCTGGACAACAGGGTCGGATGGCAAGGTGGATTACTACAATCAGCGGTGGTTTGATTACTCGGGACTGACGCTGGAACAGACACAGGACTGGGGATCGGAGCCGGTCATCCACCCCGACGATCTGGAGCGAGCGGGCGGCGTCTGGCAGGCCGCAACCACGGCAGGCACAGTCTCGGAGGTGGAGTACCGCCTGCGGCGGGCCGACGGCCAGTACCGCTGGCACCTGGGGCGTTCGGTCCCCGTGCGCGGGGAAGAGGGAGCCGTCCGATGGGTCGGTACCGCCACAGATATTGAGGATCGCCGACAGGCGGAGGAAACGCGGCGCGCGGGCGAGATGCGCTTCCGCGCTCTGGCCGACAACATCGCCCAACTTGCCTGGATGGCCGATGGGAGGGGCTGGATCTTCTGGTACAACCAGCGCTGGTACGATTACACCAGCACAACCCTGGAGGAGATGCAGGGCTGGGGGTGGAGTAAGGTTCACCACCCGGACTATCTTGGCCCTGTGACCCAAAGGTGGCGCGAACACCTGGCGTCAGGCCAGGTCTGGGAAGACACGTTTCCTCTGCGCGGCAGCGACGGCGCGTTTCGCTGGTTCCTGTCGCGCGCTTTTCCCATTCGCGACGAGGCAGGCAGCATCACTCTCTGGTGCGGCACGAACACGGACGTGACCGAGCAGCGGGAAGCGGAGGCGAAACTGGCGGCGGCCTATGGGCGGGAGGTCATGCTGAACCAGATCGGCCAGGCGATTCGCGCGGCGGACGATCCCGACCATGTTCTGGAAACGGCGGTTCGGGAACTGGGCGAGGCGCTGGGCGCCGACCGCTGCTACTACGCGGTTTACGATCAGGAGGCAGACACCGCCACGGCGGGCCCTGACTGGCGTCGGCCCCACCTGTTAACCATTGCGGGCGAATACCCAATGTCACAGTTTGCCGTGAACCGCGACCCGCAGTATCAGGCGGGTCGGACTCAGGTGGTGACGGATACGTCTGATGACCCCGCTTGCCGGGCGCTGGGGCTGTGCGCGCTGATCCGGGTGCCGCTCGTGTCGGGGACGGCGATGACCGCGCTGTCAGTCGCAATGTCAGACGCGCCGCGCCAATGGACAGAGGACGAGGTCTCGCTAGTGGAAACGGTGGCGACGCAGACGCAGACCGCGCTGGAAGCGGTGCGAGTGCGGCGGCGCGAGCATGCCATCGCGGAGCAGCTTGCCCAGGCGCTTCAGCCGGTTTCCCCGGCCATGATTCCCGGCATGGAACTGGCGGAATACTACCGGCCCGCGCTGGAAGATCAAGGGGTCGGCGGTGACTTTAGTGACGTATTTTCCACCGACAAAGGCGTGACATTTCTGGTGGTGGGCGATCTGTCGGGGAAAGGGCTTGCCGCCGCAAGCCAGGTGGCGCTGGTGCGGAACATGCTGCGGTTTGCTCTTTACAACGGGCGGAGCCTGGCGCAGCCCATCGCCACTCTCAACACGACGCTCGCTGACTACGAACTCTTGAGCGGATTTTGCACGCTGTTTGTGGGGCGTTACGACGCCGAGGCGCGAACGCTGGCCTATGTCAATTGCGGGCAGGATGCGGGATTGGTCCTGCGCGCCGCCACGGGACAGGTGGAAATGCTTCCGCCGACCGGTCCCGTGCTGGGCGCGATCAGCGGGGCCATCTACACCGAGGAGACGGTCGTCCTGGAGACGGGAGACGTGCTGGCGCTGTATACGGACGGACTGACAGAGGCCGGGCCATCGCGGACAGCCCTGCTCACAGGCGACGGCGTGGCCCGGCTCCTTCAGCAGCAAATGGGCCGGCAAAGCGCGGCGGAGATTGTGACCGAGCTGATCGCAGGCGTGGATTCCTACGCCAAAGGCGGCGTGCGCGACGACCAGTGCCTGCTGATCGGCATCGCCCAAGGCTGAAAGAATAGCGGCCGCCGGTGAAGGCAAGAAAGGGACCTCTCATGTTCACCTATCTTTCTATTCGGCGCTTTCTGGCCGCAGCGCCACTTGGCCTTTGCGCCTGGCTCCTGCTCGGGCCGGCGCTCCCCGGCGCCGCGCAGATCCAAAACGGCAGCTTTGAAAGTGGATACACCGGCTGGACACAGATTGGGAAAAACCAGGTCGTCACCGGGACTTTTGGAGACGCGCCTGCAAGCGGAACCGATCAATCCTTTTCCGACAACAATAACACAGACGGCGCGGCGGCTGTCGGCGCGCTGGAAACCGGCCTCGGCCTGGCCTCCGGGGCGCTGACGGCTCTGGGACAGGGCACGGTGACTTACGGCTCGGCCATCACGCAGCCCGTCACCCTCCAACCCGGCGACACCGCAGTCTTTACATTTCATTACGACTTTCTCACCGCTCAGGACCCGCACTATCCGCCGTTTGTCAACGACTTCGCTTTTGTCAGTCTCTCCGGGCAGGCGCCGGTTCTGCTGGCGAACGCCACACAGGCCGCAATCCCGGAGCCGGCGGCGACAGGGCGGGCATCGCATTCCATTGACGATTATCTGGCTGAGACAGGATACCGAACCGGCACATACACGCTGTCCGCCACGGCCAACCCCGGCGGGGGAACGTACAAACTGGGATTCGGCGCGGTCAGCATCGGCGGCGGCGGGATCGGCTCGGCAGTTCTGGTAGACGCCATTTCGGCCAGCATTGTGGGCCGGCCTACGGCGGTGGCCCAGAGCGTGACGACGCCGGAAAACACGGCAAAGACCATTACGCTGACCGGCACGGACCCGAACACGCCGGTGCGGCCCCTGACCTACGCCGTCACTGCCAATCCCGCGCACGGCACTCTGTCCGGCACGGCTCCCAATCTAGTGTATACGCCCGCCCCCGGCTACATGGGACCGGATAGCTTCACCTTCAAAGTCAACAACGGCGTCTCCAGCAGCCTGCCCGCCACCGTCAGCCTCACCGTCACCGGCATACCCGGCAGCCACGCACATCTGCTGTGGGATAAGACGGACGGCACGGCTTCTCTGTGGACGGTGAATGCCGGTGGCTCCTACGCCAGCGTTCAATACGGCCCCTTTTCCGGCTGGACCGCCCGCGTCGTTTCTGCCGCGCCCGACGGCACAACCTGGCTGCTGTGGACAAACACCAACGGCACGGCCAGCCTCTGGCATGTCACGGCTTTGACTGCGAGTGGTTACACAGCCACGCAATACGGCCCGTATGCCGGCTACACGGCGGTCAGTCTCAGTGTCGGGGGGGACGGCAGCCCGCATCTTCTGTGGGACAAGACCGACGGAACCGCGTTGCTGTGGACGGTTGACCCCGCCAACGGCACGTTCACCTACACTACCTATGGACCTTACGCGGGCTGGACGGCCAAAGCCGTGGCCTCCGGCGCGACCGTCACCGATCTCCTTTGGGCCAAGACGGACGGCACCGCGTCCGGCTACCGCATTGCGTCGGACGGCAGCCTGACGTATCACACGTTCGGCCCCTACAGCAGCTACGCGGCAGTGGGGCTGTCGGTCGGCCCGGACGATGGAGCGCACCTCTTGTGGGACAAGACAGACGGCTCGGCGGCCCTGTGGAGCGCAGACTTCACCAGCGGCGCGTTCACCTTTGTCAATTACGGCCCTTACAGCGGCTATTCAGCCCGCGCCATCGCCACCGGCCCGGACAATGTGACGCGGATGCTGTGGGACAACACAAACGGCACGGCCTCGCTGTGGAGCGTCACCGGCAGCGGCTACACTTACAACGCCTATGGGCCGTTCAGTGGCTGGACGGCGGTCGGGGTCAGCGCCGGACCGTAGCCAGGCAGGAGAAAGGCGAACTTTTGCCTGTCCCGTTACGTCACAGAGAATGTCGTCTCGGCAGAGGAAGCGACAAGGAAAGCGGTGCGGATGCCCACGAACGTCTCCCAAACATTTCGCTCTTTCACGCGCATGCTTTTCTGCGGCCTGGCTTTGCTGTCAACAATTCCGACATCCGCGCAGCCGGTGAAGCCGCTGTCTACCACGGATGCCCAGGGCAAGCGCGTCCTTGTGCCGACGCCGAAAACGACGGCCACGGTCCTGATCTTTATCGCGCATGACTGCCCGATCTCCAACAGCTATGCCCCGGCCATTCAGAGGCTGGCCGCGCAGTACGCCCCACGGGGGATCGCTTTTCTTCTGGTCTACGCGGAGCCTGGGTTTTCCGCCGCGCAGGCCCGGCTTCATGCACAGCAGTACGGCTACCACATTCCGATCCTCCGCGACTCCTGGCGGACATTAGTCCGGGAAACCGGCGTCACCACTACGCCCGAAGCGGCGGCGCTTTCGCCGCAAGGGAAACTGCTGTATCGCGGGCGCATTGACAACTGGTTCGCCGCTTACGGCGTCCAGCGCAGTGCGGCAACCACGCATGACTTGCAGGACGCGCTGGAGGCCATCCTGCGAGGCAAGCCTGTCCCGCAGCCGCGCACCCCGGCGCTCGGCTGCTTTATCGCCAGCAATTAAAGGTTCACCATGAAAACACAGACGGCGGCTATTTGGGGGGCGCTGGCCACGCTCGCGCTGACGGGCCTCGTCCTCGGCGCAGTGCGCTCGCCCGCCCATTCCGAAGACACCGCCAAATCAGCCGAAGCGGTGACCTACACACGGGACATCGCGCCAATTCTCTATCAGAACTGCGATTCGTGCCATCGCGCCGGCCAGATCGCGCCGTTTGCCCTGACCGGCTACGCGGACGCCCAAAAGCGGGCTAGGCTCATGGCCGCAGTCACCGAGAGCCGCGCCATGCCGCCCTGGAAGGCCGAGCCGAACTTCGGCCATTTCACCGGCGAACGCCGCCTGTCCGACGCCCAGATCAAGGCAATCAGCGAGTGGGCCGCCCAGGGCGCTCCTGAAGGCGCTCCCAACGACCTGCCCGCGATGCCGAAGTTTCCCGAGGGCTGGGCGCTCGGCCCGCCCGATGCCGTTTTGCAGCCGAGCGAAGCCTACACAGTGGCAGCGGACGGCAATGACATTTACCGCTGCTTCGTCCTGCCCACCAGCTACACCCAGGACCGCTGGCTGTCGGGCATGGAAGTGCATCCCGGCAACCGCAAGATCGTCCATCACATCATTGCCTATTTGGACACGACCGGCGCGGCGCGCAAGCGCGACGAGGCCGATCCCGGCCCCGGCTACACCAGTTTCGGCGGGCCGGGCTTCACGCCGTCCGGCGCGCTCGGCGGCTGGGTGCCGGGCAATGATCCGGCCCTGCTGCCGGACGGAGTGGGCATCTTTCTGCCCAAAGGCGCGGACATTGTCCTGCAAGTCCATTATCATAAAGACGGCAAGCCGGAAACCGACCTGACCCAACTGGCCCTGTACTTCAGCAAAGCGCCCGTGGACAAGCGGGTGCGGACGCTGCCGATCATGGACCCGTTCCTGTCCATCCCCGCCGGCGACGCGCACTACGCGGCATCAGCCTCCACGACGCTCCCTGCGGACATTACGGTGCGCGACATCATGCCGCACATGCACCTGCTGGGCCATGACATGACCATCACCGCCGCCCTGCCCGATGGCACGACGGAGCCGATGGTCAAAGTCACCGATTGGGACTTCAACTGGCAGACCAAGTACACGTATGCCCAGCCGCTGAAGCTGCCGAAAGGCACAAAAATCAGCCTGGTCGCCCACTACGACAACACGGCGAATAACCCGCGCAACCCGAACACGCCGCCCAAATTGGTGACATGGGGCGAGCAGACCACCGATGAAATGTGCTTCGGCTTTGTGGGCTACACCGTAGACTCGGAACACTTGACACAGGGCGTGGCGGCCAATGTCGCCCCGGAGTTTGCCCAGGCCACGCGCGATGCCATTGTATCCGATCTGCTGACGCAGTTTGACAAAGACAATGACGGCACACTGGATGCAGCGGAGTTGGCGTCCCTGATTTCCTACATGCAGCAAAAGAACAGCCTGAAAAACAGCGCGGGTGGGGGGCAGGCCGGGTCACTCCTCCAATCCGCTGATCCCAAGCAGGCGGCGGCCTTTCTCCTTGGCCTGTGCGACAAGAATGGCGACGGCAAACTGGACAAGGCAGAACTGCTCAGCGTCAGCCGCCTGATGCGCGGGCGCAATCGCGGCGCAGGTGGGACGGCACCGGGCGGTCTGTGACGCGCCTTCGCCCCAGGGTCGTTCAGTTTTGAGGGGGCAGATCAATTATCTGGCTTCGATTCTGGGCTGCTTATAGGCAGAGAGGCTTGGAGACCAGCAAGAGGCGGGCAGCCAATGCTGCCCGCCCCCGAAAAGCGTCATTCAGTTGTCATCAGAACTCTACTCGTTGCTGACAGCGACTTTGACCTGCTTGGGTTTCGCCGCCTCACTCTTCGGCATCCGAACATGCAGGACGCCATCTTTGTAGTGGGCTTCCACCCGCGCCGGATCAATCTCCACCGGCAATTGGTAGGACGCGGTGAACGTGCTGGCGCTGGTGGTATGGCCGGTCCAGGGCGTATGCGAAATCAGCCCCTCGGTCACTTCCAGCAGCAGCTTTCGCTCGGCTTTCACCGTAATCGCGTCACCGCTGGCCGAAATGTCAAAGCTGTCGGGAGCCAGGCCCGGCGCGTAAACAAACGCCAGCAGATCGTCCGAAGTCTCATACAGTTCCACCGGCGTTTCCGACGCCGAAATCCCCGATCCCAGGCTGCGGCCAAAGCCGGACAGGGGCGACTGCAAGAAACTGTTGAAGAGGCGGTTCATCACCTCAAAATCGTTCCACGGGTCAACGCGGTTGATTTGGGGCCATTGCGTTTGGCCCTCGCCGCGGCGAACAGCGCTGCCGCCACGGCGGAGAATGGGAAGTGTCATTTTTCTTGTTCTCCTTTGTGTAGATGCAGTTTTGTTTTTAAGAGGATGTTCCGGGGATTGCTCCCTCGGATTTCCGCGAACTTTTTACCCGCAGATTTTCGGCTTTAAACATAAACACGATAAAAATTCAATAAAATTTTACGGGGAACAACCGCCGCGCAGGCATCGTCATAGGGGTATAAGAGTGGTGGAAGGAGAAATTGACATGGACATTCGTCTTCACAGAAAGTCGCTGAAGGCGGCTGGTTTTCAAGGAGCGTTAAGCGTTGCAGCCCTCGGCCTGCTGTTTCTGACCGGGCCGGCTCGCAGCGATGATTTGTATACGATGGCGCCGCCGATCCAGGCAGACAGCAGCGCGCAGAACTATGATAATTCCTATGACAATGCACAGGCGGACGTCAGCGCGGACAGCGTCTTTAACTGGTCGGAAGTGCCGCAGAACCAGCAGGTGCCGATCCGCCGGGCTGTGTTTGACCGGGGCGGCTATCAGCTCGATGACAACGCCGGCGAAACCATCGTCGTCCCATTCGCCAATCAGAACCTGTATGTGATGCGGTTCGCCGTGTCCGGAGACGGCAGCACGTACTTTGTCAATGACGGCAATGCGCCGACGCTGTACGTGCCGCGCGACGGCTACCTGGAAAATGCCGCCGTGCCGGGCGCGCGCTGGTATCCGTTTTCGGAAGAGTTCCATCCGTCGCATCCTGTGTTTCTGGGCTGCGCCCCCAGTTGGACCGCGTTTGTGGACATGGGCTGGTATCCCGACATGCATTGCTATGGGGGCTATTATGGCCGCGACTCCTTCCTGAGCGGCGGGATTTTCCTGCCGTCGTTCGGCCTCTTCTTTGAGATCGGCGGCCACCACTATGACGGCTGGGACCACTATCGCGAATACAGCGAGTACCATCCCGCGCCGTACCATGTGACGGTCGTCAACAATTACTATTACCAGCGGGCAAACCACCCGGAATGGGGCGGACGGCCTTTTGAGGGCGGCGGGGATCGCTCCGGCGGCTACCACTCCAACAACGGCTATCGCTCCGGCGGCACGAATTCCTTTGGACAGGGACGTGTTTATGGCGGCGGGCGGTCTTTTGGGGGCGGCAGCGATCAAGGCTATGCCCATCGCACCTTCAGCGGCAGCGTCCATACCTTCCAGGGCGGGGCGAGCAGCTTCCCGAGTGGAACCCACACCTCCCAAACAGGGCGTCCCTTCGGCGGCGGGCAAACAGACCAGGGTGGCCGCACATTTAGCGGCGGTCAGGGATCGACGAGCGGGCGAACGTTTGGCGGCGGGCGCGCTTCTGAGAATACGCGCTCTTTCTCCGGCGGCAGCCAGCCTGCCTTCAGCGGGGGGCGAACTTACAGCAACAGCAGCAGCAGCAGCCAACCCTTTGGCGGCGGGCGAACAACTTCCGGGGAAGGCGCTTTCGGGGGCAGCCGTCCCGCGTTCAGCGGAGGGAGCCGCTCCTACAGCAGCACTGACAGCCGCCCGGCCTTCAGCGGGGGCGGTCGCTCCTTCGGTGGCGGGTCTCAGAGCCGCTCCATGAGCAGCGGCAGCCGCCCGTCCAGCAGCAACACAAGCCGCTCCACTAACAGCAGCGGAAGCAGCAATGACCGCTCGTTTGGCGGCAGCGGCGACCGCCGACGCTAAGGCCAAATCGGCCAGAAATCGCAAGCCTCCCACTCCCATTTCGGGGGAGTGGGAGGCTTTTGGCTTGACAGCCGCCCGCGAACCTGCTACACTATTTCCACAATCTTATCCTGGATCAAAGTGAGCGCCCCATGCCTGCGGACTTGAAAAAAATTGATCTGAAGAACCTTGACCTCAAAAGCCTTGACCTGAAAAAGATACCCAAACCCGTTCTCGGCGTTGTCGCCGTGTTAGTCCTGGCCGGCGCCGGCTGGGGGGTTTTTCAGGCGGTGCATGGGTCCAATCCTGCCCCCCCGCCGCCGCCTCCGTCCAGAGGCGGCCCCACGCCCGGTTCCATGCCTCCCGGCTCCAGTTTCATTCCCCCCGGCTCTAGTCGGCCCGGCCCGGCACAGACACACGGCCCAGCATCTCCAGCAACGCCCGGCAGCGCCCCCCCCGCCGACAGCGCTGCCGACAGCGCCGCGCATCAGGTAGAGGCGCTTCGCGCCCATCTCCTCCAGCACCCGGACATCGCCCGTGTGGATTATCAAACATCCAACGTCGGCACGTTTGATGTCATCCTGCGGCCCGGCGTTTCCGACGCCGAGGCCATTGAGGTTGCCAAGCGCATCCGGCAGTATATGGTCGCCACGTATCCGACCATCGGCGACATGGTGATCGCGGAAATCACCCTGCACCGCGTTGCCGGCGACCAGTCGCAACTCCATGTGGAACAGAGCGTGGACGCAAAAGCCGAAACTCAGACCTGGCATGTCGTCGTCACCAGCGTCAACGGCCCCCAGATTATTGAGTGAGCACACAGCGGGAACCATTCCGGGGGTGCGGGCAAGTTCCTTAACCGCGACCCAACTGGGTATGGGGCGGCATCAATCTCTATGGGTTCTCTGAGGGGAATTCAGTGAGGCTGACGGAAAGCGCCCCTGACAAGGCAACAGCACGTTAGGTTTTTGTGGCATAATAGGGCTGATGAAAAGCTCTGTTTCTTTTTTCTGCCTTGCGCTGTCGCTGGTTTCGCTGAACCTCAGCGCGTTCGCCGCCGGGAAGACGCCGAGCGTGGACAAGTCGGTGGGTTCCGTAGAGGCGCTGCTGTATACCACCTTGCCGTCCACGGCGGCGCATCGCCCCGAAATGGCGATGGACGGCGACTCCGGCACGTATTTCCGATCCACGCGGGGCATGGACGACGGCGACGATTTTCTCGTCTTCCTATCCCGGCCTGTTGCCGCGCAGTCTTTGCATGTTGTGACCGGAGATGCCGACGGTCAGGATTTGCTGACGAATGGAACCCTGGAAACTTCCCCGGACACGGTTCATTACCAGTTGGCGGCAGCGTTCAACAGCGCGGGCGTCGCCGACGCCGCCCTGCATGGTCAGCCGGTACAGGCTCTGCGTATTCGTGTCAAGCACGGACAAGGCATCTCTGCCCTGCTGGTTCGCGAAATCGCGCTCACTTCACCCGTTCCGATTTCTCATGTCCAATGGGCGCCGGGGCGAGGCTTTTTTGATGTCTCGCAGGCGCCTGATGTCGCCGCCTGGGCGCAAAGGGCGGAGACGCAGATGGAAGAGTTCTGGCCCGACACCGACGCACTGCTGTATTCGGACAAGTTCATTCCGCCGAACATGGTGCATGTGGTTTACCGGACCGGCGCGGATGTTCCCGGCGTCGCCGCCACGGGCGGGGGCGTGATGACGGTCAACGCCGACTGGTGCCGCCAGCATCCCGACGATACGGGCCTCACAGTCCATGAGACCGCCCATGTCGTTCAAGCCTACGATTCTTACACTCCCGGCTGGCTCGTGGAGGGCATCGCGGATTATGTCCGCTGGGTCCGGTTTGAGCCGGAGCATTTTCATCCCCGTTTGAACCCTCAAAAAGCGACTTACCATGACGCTTACCAGACTTCGGCCACGTTTTTAGGCTGGTGCGAACTCCACTACGACAGCCGCCTGGTCACCAAACTGAATCAGGCGATGCGCTTCGGCAATTACAGCAATGACCTGTTTCAGAAGTGCTGCGGCAAAGACGTGGACGCGCTCTGGGCAGAGTTTCTGGCGGCTTACCAGCGCGACCCCGTCAACATTATCACGACGCCTCTGGCCGCTGCGGATCGGCCCCGCACCCTGCCCGCGGTGAAAGCGGGAACCAGCGCGTCGGTGAATCTGTCTGCGGCTTTCAACGCGACCGGCCTTTCCGATGACCGCGCTCTGCCTGCCGGATCTGGTGGAATAGACGGCGAGGGAAACGCCTATTCCACGAAGCTGCTGGGCGCGGCGCTGGCCGGAAAAGACGTTCTCTTTCAGCCCGGCCCGCCCAATGCCCCGGATGTGATTTCCTGTCAGGGGGCCACACTCCCGTTGCCGACCGGTCAATACACCTCTTTGTGGCTGCTGGGGACGGGGGTAGAAGGCGCGCAGAAAGGCCAGATTTTCCGCGTCACTTACACAGACGGCACCACCGAAGACCTGGCTCAGAATCTGAGCGACTGGTTCGAGCCGCAGAACTTCCCCGGCGAAACCCGCGCCGTCGCCATGCCTTATCGCCTCCTGGCAAATGGGACAAAAGACACGCGGACGTTTTACGTCTATCGCTACGGCTTCCCGCTTCAGGCCGCGAAGACCGTCCAGAGCCTCACCCTGCCCACCAACGAGAACGTGAAGCTGCTCGCTGTAACACTGGCAAATTGAGCGCGGCCCTTCACAACTTCTTCATTTTGACTGGCTATACTATCTCTGGCTCCCGGTCACGCCGTTCCCCCTTCTCGGCGAACCGGGAGCCGCCAATTCGCGAAACCAAAGAAAACAACGAAGCAAAAGAAAACCACAGGAGAAACAATTTCACGATGAGTCACACTTCACGACGGATGATCCGCCAGGGCAGGGCGCTGGCCGGTCTGGGCCTCCTCGGCGGGGCGGCGCTGCTGGCCGGCTGCGGCGGCAGCGGCAGCAGCAACAGCGCTTCCCCCCAGGTCCGCGCCGTCAATGCCCTCTCCAACGGCGGGAATGCCACGATTTTCGTCAACGGCACCACGGTCAGCGGCAGCCAAAGCTACTTTTCCGCGTCCGGCTACCAATCGCTGGGAAATGCCGCTTCGTCCGTGACGTTCACCCTGAGCGGGGTTTCCTCCGGCACAAGTTTCCCTCCGGTGACGGCGAATTTGCTGATCGGCAACTATTATTCCGCTATCCTGGTCGGCCGCGCCGACATCACCGCACCTGTGGACCCGCGCTACCCGTCTGTGATCGTCACTGCCGATACATTGACGACGCCCTCCTCCAGCCAGGCGGAACTCCAAATCGTGCAGGCTGCGCCGGATGCGGGGGGTGTAGACATTCTCGTGAACGGCACGACCGTCGCGAGCGGTGCGGCCTATAAAAGTGTCAGTTCCTATTTTGGCGAACCTTCGGGCAATGTGACGGTTCAGGTCAGCCAGACCGGTTCCAATACAGTCCTGGTGACACCGCAGACATTGAGCCTGTCGTCGGGCCATGTGTACACGATTTATGTGGTGGAGCCGACGATCACGCCGACGCCGGGTTACGGCATTCAGGATACCGACGATACCTCCGCCGCCGGCTTATAGCCGGCCTGCCCCTCCAGTTTCCCCGTATTTCTGCCGACAGTGAAAGCGGCGGCGCACTCCTGCGCCGCCGACTACACCCAGGGAGGCTCTTTTATGAGCGTCAGCAGCATCTTCTCCAGTGTCTCAAGCGCGACTGATCCCCTCAGTCAGTTGTACGCGGCGACATCGGCTTCCTCCACCACGGATGCCTCTTCTACGGCCGGTTCGTCCGATGCCGCGTCCACCTCCGTTTCCAGCGGGGCCAAGTTTCTCAAAGAACTTCAGGACCTTCGAAAAAAACGATCCCGCCGAGTTCAAGAAGGTCACGGCGGACATCGCCGCCAAACTTCAGGCGGCAGGCCAGAAGGACGGCGGCAGCCAGGGCCAGGCGCTGATCAGCCTCGCTGCCAAGTTCCAGCAGGCCTCCCAGACCGGCACCCTGGCCCCGCTGCAATCGGGGCATCACGGCGGCCATCATCACGGCGGCCCGCTGCATGCCTCGGACCCGACGACCGCCGCGCCCGCGACCTCGGCGGCCATCGCTGCCTACACGCAGTCCTCGGCCCAATCCAGCGCGTTTGCTCAGGCCGGCAGCATCATCGGCCAGGCGCTGACTCAGGCGCTCGGCAGCGCCGTGGCCTGACGCCCATAGAGCTGAGGGGCTGCGCCCTGGACGGCTCTTGCCAGAACGCCGCGAAATGAGAACGCCCGCGAAAGCGGCAGCAGAATCATCAGTCTGCTGCCGCTTTCAATTTAAATGGCCCGCTGTAGATTCTCCCAGCGCACGTCCCATTGCCCGTCATCCGGGAAGCCGGGCGCGTGGCGGTCTGGCCCGCCGTCCCACCCCGCCGCCATCAGGGCGACAGCGTAGAGCAGGCCGCCGTTGCTGGGGAAGTATGGGAACGGCCCGCCGGTGGCATAACCGGCATCATCAAACTGAAATCCCGGAGCCGGGTGCAGCAAAAAGTCAACTGCCTGCGAGGCTTGTCCCAGACGGGCGGCGCACATCGCCAGCATCGGGAAGTCCCATCCCCAGGTGGCATTGAACTTCCACTCGTGAAATACGTGCGCTGCTGTCCGCTGCATCGTCGGCACGTCCACCCCATCGCCGGGCAGCATGCCGAAGACGCCGATCAGGGCGGGATGCTCGAAGTTCCAGTGCGTCCACATGTCCTGAATGCCTTCGTAAAGCACGTAGCAGCCATCCTCGGTCGGCAGCGGGGCAAGGCCGATCAGAACTTTTTCCCAATTCGGGTCCGGGGGCAGGCCGAGCCGCTGCCGCCAGGTCTGCGCGATCCGCAGGCCGAAGCGCCAGTATCCCAGCTCAAACGCAGGATTGGTCGTGATTTTCGGGTCTGTGTTCTCCGACACCACATAAATCGGCGGCCCCAGCACGTACTGCCCGGTTTTCTCGTCGTGAAAGGCGAACGAAGCCAGAAAGTCTGCTGTCTCAAAAAGAACGTCGCGCCACTTTTCCAGCGTCGCCTGGGTTGGGTGGGCGCGGTAGTCCAGTTCGGCGAAAAACAGGGGATGCGGCTGCTGCCAGATCAGGAGGGCATTGATCGGATGCGCCGACTCCTGCCCTGCCGCCGAGGTCATCTTGGGCCAGCGCGCGCCCCGGAAGCCCTGAGACTTCGCCCGCGCCTGCGCGGTCGGGAGAAAGTGATGGTAGATGCCCAGGCTGCGATCCAGCAGGGGCCAGCGGTTCCACAGCGCGTAATGGGCGGCGTGCCACCAGTACATCTCCATGTGGAACTTGCCGTTCCAGCCGTTGTTGACCAGCCCGCTCTCCTGGGGCGGCAGTGCACCAGCCTCGTTGACTGCCATCAGGTACTGCGAAAGGACGATGCGCCGCTCCAATTCGTGCCGGCGCTCGTCGCGGCTCCCCGATAGATCAATCGCCCCGCCGGACTGCCAGAAGGCCGGCCAGTGTTTTGTGGCGGCGAGCCATACCTCGGCAAAGTCCGGCAGCGTCTCCGGCAGTGGATCGGGGGCGAAGGCGCAGACGAATTCCAGAGTCGGGCTTTGACCGGTCAGCGCGTAGCGGTGCGCCTGCGTTCCCAGCGGCAGGTGCAGCCGGCTCCCTTCGCCGATCTCGGTTTGATGCGTCCCTCCGCCCAGAGTGTAGGTGACACGCAGGCTTTTCGGGTGGCCGAGCGCCGGGTCTCCGCTGAGCGTTTCGTTATTCGCCTCCAGGGTCAAACGGTTATTTTGGATGAGCGCCGTCAGTTTTTCCGTCACGTCGGCAAATTGAGTGGCCGTGCCGTACTCGGCATGGATAATCACCAGTGCCTCGCCGATGGCCTTCAGGTCCGGCTCATGAAAAGTCGCCTCCGGCCCCCAGCAGAGGGCCGTGTGATAATGCGTCGCCTCCTGACGATGGACGATGTCGGCCCGCCGTGCATGCCGCCGCACGGCCTGTGTTTGATGCTGCTCATCCCCGTCCCACGCGCCGACAAAGTCCGCGAACTCGCGCCCGTCATCGCGCGGGAAATCCAGAAAGACGGACAGCCGCCCGGACGAGATCAGCGGCGATTCGATGTGGACGGCGATGGCGTTGAGGCTCGGATGGCAGCAGGTCTGCACGCGCACCGGCTGCCCCTCTAAGAGAAACCGGCTGTCCAGGGTGCCATGCCACAGGTCCAGTTCCTGATGGCACTCCGTCAGGTCATCCGCCGTCGCCTCCGATCCATCGGATTTCCGCAGACGCAGGCCGAGACGCCCCAGATTGATCCGGTGGGGATTGGCGTAGAGCCAGGCGGACAGTTCCGGGTGATCCGGGTCCGGGCTGGGATAACGCACCGGCCGCCCATGCGTGTCCCAAATCGCTCCCTGAAACTCATCCAGCCGGACGCCGGGCGGCAGCGGGGCCGAATGCCAGCCCCAATGCGACAGTGTGCTGAAGGGCACAAACGTCTGCAAGCCAGTGATGTCCGCGCCGAACGCGAAGTTCCCGTTGCCGACCTGAAGCGGGCTGCGGGCGCTGTTCTGCGTCCGCCGGACGTTGTGCCGGGAAACGAGCGCCTGCCGGTCGATCCGTGTCTGTTCTTTTACGTGTGCAGCGGCTTGGTTCATGGCATTTTTGGGCTGTGCGCTCCCCCGACGTGCGAACGCGCCGCTCAGGCCAAGCAGCAGAAAGGTTCGTCGGTTCAGCATCTCATTTGCCTGTGAGCGTCTTTCAGGCCCGGTACTGGGCTTCGTGCAGGCGCTGGTAGACGCCCGACGCGGCCACCAGGTCTTCATGCCGGCCTTGCTCGGCCACGCCGGTCTCATCCACCACGACGATCCGGTCCGCATTTTGGATGGTCGCCAGCCGGTGCGCGATGACCAGCGTCGTGCGGCCCGCGGCCAGTTCTCCCAGAGAGGCCTGGATGGCACGCTCGGTTTCGGTGTCCAGAGCGGACGTGGCTTCGTCCAGAATCAAGATCGGTGGGTTCTTCAGGAACATCCGCGCAATCGCCATCCGCTGCTTTTGACCGCCGGAAAGCTTCACGCCGCGCTCGCCCGTCACGGTGTCCAACCCGTCCGGCAGCCCGGCAATCATCTCTTCCAATCGCGCCCGCCGGGCGGCTTCCCAGATTTCTTCGTCGGTCGCTTCCAGGCGGCCATAGGCGATGTTCTCCCGGATCGTCCCGGCGAATAAAAATACGTCCTGCTGCACGATCCCGATGTTGCGGCGCAGCGACGCCAGGGTCATCTGCCGGATGTCCATGCCGTCCACCGTGATCCGCCCGCTGTCCAGATCGTAAAAGCGCGGCAGGAGCGAGCAAAGCGTGGTCTTGCCCGCGCCGCTCGGTCCGACAAACGCGACGGTTTCTCCGGGGTCAATGGTCAGGTCAATATCGCGCAGCACGGTTTTATGATTGTTGTAGCCGAATGTCGCGCGCTCAAATTGAATCGCCCCGCGCAGATGCCCGACTTCCACGGCCCCCGGCGCGTCCGCGATGTCCGGGTCTGTGTCCAGCATCTCCGTGTAGCGCTTGAACCCGGCAATGCCTTTGGGATAGGTCTCCAGAACCGCATTGATCTTCTCCACGGGGCGAAAGAAGACATTCACCAGCAGCAGAAAGCCCATGAACCCGCCCACCGTCAGCGCATGGTGCAGGACAAAATACGCGCCAGCGATCATCACAAAGAGCTGCACGATCCGCATGGTCATGTAGCTCAGCGACATGCTGCTGGACATCAGCCGGTAAGCATCCAGCTTTGTTTCCCGATAGCGGGCATTGTCCTGTGCAAACAGCGTCCGCTCGTGGTCCTCATTGGCGAACGCCTGGACAACCCGGATGCCGCCGACATTTTCTTCAATCCGCGCGTTGAAATCGCCGACTCGGCCAAACAGCGTCCGCATGGTTTCCGTCATCGCCCGGCCATAGCGCGTGGAAATTGCCATCATGGGCGGGACGACCAGCAGGGTAATCAGCGCGAGTTTGGCGTTCAGCGTGAACATCAGGACAAACGAGCCGAGAAACGTCATCACCGCGATAAACGCATCTTCCGGCCCATGATGGGCGACTTCGCCGACTTCTTCCAGGTCTTTGGTCACGCGGGCCACCAGCCGTCCCGTTTTCTGGTTGTCATAGAACCGGAACGAGAGCTTCTGCAAGTGGTCGAAAATCTTGCGCCGCATCTCGGTTTCAATGGAGATGCCTAGCACATGTCCCCAGTAGTTGACTATGTATTGCAGGCCTGTATTGAGCAGGTAAATCGCCAGCAGCCCCAGCGCCGCCGACAGAATCAGCGCCCAGTTCTGCGAAGGCAGCAACCGATCCACAAACACCTTGACGGCAAGGGGAAACGCCAGTTCCAGCAGGCCCGACAGCACCGCACAGCAGAAATCCAGCAGAAACAGCCCCCGATGAGGCCGGTAGTACGCAAAAAATCGAGAAATCATAAGTAAATCGTTCTAATACTTCATCGGGCGCTACCCTTTTTGTATTTCTGTAATGATGCTTTGCGCTCGCTTACGGAAATCGTAGTCTGGTAAGGTATCAAGGCGCAAGCATTCCTGATATTCTGCAACAGCCTTATCTCCCTCTGATTTGCTTTTATTCATTTTCCAGCGTTCATAATATATTGCGCCAAGAAGCCCATGCGGATTTGACCAACTTGGTTCAGCCTTGATTAACTCTTGAATATAGGTCATCCCAAGTTGCCGGTCTGCGGAACTACTATCATAAACGAGATTTGACGCCGCTTCATATTTTACATTCCTATCTGCTGGATTTTTCTTTACCAGCCGCTTACTGACTTCTTGCAAATGCGAACCGTAAGGCATATTTACATAGCTCTCTGTCAAGAAGATCAGCCGCGCATATTCGTAGGAATGGGGAAATGGCGCTAAAACCAGCATTTCCCGAGGCTTACCCAGGATGCGTTCGCCCTGGTAATAATCGGTTTGCTTGGCTGCCATATACGCCGCATAAGCCCATTTAAATTGAAGTTGAGAGTCATTGGGCTGACGTAAAGCAGTCATCTCATACAAATCTAATAGCTCTTGCGGTTTCCGTCCGTCTGCAATAGCATTGTCAATCGTGGCGCGTATCTGTTGATAAGGCCTGTCATCCCCGTCCCATGACGTGGTTGCCCACTCTCGCACAGTTACCGAGTTGCGGATTTTTGGTTTTTGCGATTGCGCTTGTAATGGGGCTACAACCAATAGGCAGACCCAGAAAAGCAGCAAAGAGATGTTATACCGTACAGAAAAGCGTTTCATGGCTATCTTTCAAATCCCAGAAATTTCCATATACTTGAGGCTCAAATAGAAACCGCGCATCTGCTCCTACTGCCTTCTACGAAGTGATTGATGGGTGTTACGTGCCGCTCTCCGACAGCAGGCTAAAGCCTTTCTCTACGTGGCCTGCGGCCTAGTCTCCGCCTGCGCGGAGACAACATGGGTTCGATTCCGATAAGCTCAATTATGTCATGTTAGGCTAGGATCAGGCGCAACATACTACTGGATAAGCAGACAGGCAAAGCCCCATCAATGCGAAATTCCCAATAAACGCAAAATTCCCGTTAAATCCAAAATGACGATGTAGAATGATAGGATAAGGCCCACACTCACCATCAAGATCGGCCACTCCCACCAATGCAGACGCGGGCATAGTCGTCCCCTTTTCGCAGAGGTCGGTAAAGGTACGCTCTGAGTAATCACTTGTTTCTGCCTTCAACATTTTTCTACCAATGTCATCGCCGCATAAATCATTCCGGCCACAGCCAGATAGATAACTGGAAAGACGAACAGTGGAGTGAACCCCTGAGATGAGACAAACAGTTAAGGTGTGATGGTCTGGTTCTTGTCTCGGCTCTCGTAATAGATTTGCTCAAACTTTTCTTCGTACTCGGCGGGTGGCAAATAGCCCAGGCTGGAATGCAGCCGCTTCTGATTGTAAACGGCTTCCAGGAAGTGGCCGATCTGCGCGCGGGCATCAGAAAGGCTGTCGTATTCGCTCAAGTATACCTGCTCGTACTTGAGGGTCTTCATGAAGCTTTCTGCTTTAGCATTGTCATAAGGATTTCCCTTGCGGCTCATGCTGATCTGAATGCCGCTGCACTTCAGCAGGCTCGTGTACTCCGCAGAGGCGTATTGAACGCCCCGATCTGAATGATGCACCTGCGGTGTGCGTCCTGTCAGAGTATCGGATTTTAGAGCCATCTTCAGGGCCGTTGTTGCTAAAGCCGCATCGAGGCGGCGGCCCAGCGCCCAGCCCAAGCAGCGCCGAGAGCAGGCATCCAGGACGACCGCCAGGTACACGAACTCATGGCCCAGGCGAATGTAGGTCAGGTCAGACACCCAAAGCTGGTCAGGCGCGGTGATGTCCATGCCCGCAGCCAGGTTCGGGTACACGGGCAGGCTGTGATCGCTGTTAGTCGTTGCCACGAACCGTTTCTTGCGAAGGCAGAGCAGGTTGTCCTGGCGCATCAAACGCAAGACGCGCTTGTGGTTGGCCTTTATGCCCTGCCGATGCAACTCATGGGTGATGCGGCGGTAGCCATAGCAGGAACAGTCCAGGGCGACCCGCTGGATGTTCTCGCGTAGGGCGGCCTCTGTCCCTATGGGTTCAGAGTTGGTACTTTTAAGCGTAGACAGGCGACGGTAGTAGCTGGCGCGTGGCAGCCCAAACGCCTGGCAGGAAGCGCGGACGCTGTAGCCCTCATGAGCAAGCTCTTGAATGCTCTGGCTCATTTGCTGCCCTCCTGCTCGGCCCGAAGGCGCTCCTGGGCATGCAAGACTTTTTTTAAGAGGCTGTTCTCAATGGTAAGCTGGCCGATCAGCCGCTCCAATTCCGCGACTTTGGCTTCTTCCGTGTACGCATGGCCGTTGCCCTGGAAGGCGTTCTGGGCGTACTGGGCATGAAGTTTCTGCCACTTGGCGATCAGGTTTGGATGCAGATCATGTTCGCGGGCCGCTTGAGCGAGGGCCTTGCCCGCCTGCACTTGGCGAATGACTTGCAACTTGAAGTCTTTGGTAAAGATGCGGCGCTTGATACTCATGGTCGGTGGTCTCTCTTGATTTCCTTTCGGAGTATACCACCTTAACTTTCTGTCTCACTTTTGGGGTGCAGTCCACAGATAGACTATCCAGACAATAGATGCCCCCATATTAAGTCCTCATGTCCAATCTTAGATCGCTCACTTCAACAGCCCTCATGTGGTTCCGATAAGGTGTTGTTGAGTCTCACAATGTCGTACCGGCCTTGTTTTTGCATTGTCTCACAAAGTCGTACCGGGCCGCAGCGGGCTGGCAAGCGCAGAGGCATACTCAGCGCGTAGAATCACGAGCAACTTGCCGCTCCGCCAGCAAGAAAATGTTTCGGCCAGCACGAAAACGCCGAGATGCATCTGGAAAGTGATACTGACCACGCAGCGTTGGATCGGTCCCCAGGAACCGCCCGGTACGACATTGTGGGACTTTGACAAATGGGGGCGGTACGACTTTGCGAGACTCAACATTCAATTATGTCATGTTTGATGGGGCACTCGCTCCACCTAACGTTGTGATGTACCAGACTGTTGGCTAATTAGGTGTAGCCTCCGGTCAAACTCAAAATAGGTCACAACATACCAATCGGTGTGGACGCCGGAAAAGTCAGTTACGCTTGCGACCGGCCCATACCGAGCGTTAGAAACACTAGCGCCAACAGTTGGCTGAACCGACACAGATGACGCTATAAAGTCCTGATGACTGACGTGGTGGCTATCAAGATAAGCAAAAACTTGGGGAGGAGTTTTGCCGAGCAAATTGGCCTGAGCCAACTGCTTCTGCCATCCGCGTTGAGCAGTGTTTGCTCGCTGTTGTGCATTAGCATGTGCCACCCTCGCCGCGACCCCACCGAGAAGATTAACAAGGTTTATAAGAACGATACCGGCTAATAAAGCCAGGAACAACTTGAGCAAAAAACGCTGATACATTCTGTTTTCCACTCTACCCAAGTGGTTCCGATAAGGTGTCTTATGTCACATTCAAGCCCGTAGTTAGGTGCAACGCATGGTCAGAGTGATGTTTTTTCTACCGAGACTTTGGTCCTGTTCAGCAGTGGTAATGCTTCATCATGCCAGCCGGGAGGCATCTCGTGAACGATAAAATCATGATCAAGTCTCGCTCTCTCCAGACTTGTCTGTCCCGCATCGTTCACCAAGTTTGGATCAGCACCATGTTCAAGAAGTTGCTCAATTACAAATGGGTATTTTTCGGCGTTAGCATAATAATAACTGTTAAGAGCATATTGAAGCGCGTACTGGCCGTAAGCGCCTTTCGCATTGACATTTGCGCCACGGGCGATCAAAAGCCGAACGGTCTCGTCATCATTCAGGTCTGCGGCGAAGATCAAAGCGGTTGGATAATTATCTTCTCTTGAATTCGGGTCGGCACCCGCATTGAGTAATGCTTGGATACGAGTATGATTACCTTGCTTAACAGCGTCAAGCAATGCCTGATTTAGTCTCGCTTGCTGTAGCTTGGGATAAAACCATGCAGCAATTATCACGAGACAAGCAAGCAGGATGACACGAATAGCTAAATTACGTTTCTTGTTTTTCATGTTTCATGCCAGAACAAGGCTGTCGGTACAGCGCCCTAACTTTACTACACTGCTTTCATGTGTTTTTCGTTCCTATAATTTGCGTTATGTAACATCCGGCGTTTTGCCTGGTCAGGGACGACGGAACCGCCGACCCGAAAACGGTTGCCTCTGTTCTGCTGGACCCGAGAGCGACAACAACGCCTGGGACCGCGCCGCTCTTCTGCATGGGTGCGAAACTATTCCCATTCGTGTTCCAGTGCCGCCGTCAATGCCGCGATCCGAGCAGTTTCCCCAGCGTGACGCATCCCAGGACGATTGTACCTCATATCTCACTCTGCCTGTTTTAGCTTACGGCTGCCCCGGCGGGTACTGGATGTTGGAGATTTTGACATCGTCCAGCCAGGCTTTGCCTTTGCCCCACAGGACGAGGGCGAGATGGCCGATGCCTTCCGGGGTGGTGATCGTCTTGGAAAACGGCGTCCCGTCCGTGTCCGGGTTCTGGAAATACGCCTGCTGCCAGCCGAAGGCATTAAAGCCGCCGCCGAAGTCCTGCACGGTGATCTGGGCGGCCACGCCCTGATACGCATAGCGGGCGGCGAGGCGCGGATTGCCGGGCGCGATGCAGGCCCAGATTTCCGAGCGGATAAACGCCCCGCAGCTATCTTTGTAGACGTTGCCCAGCCAGCAGCCGAGAACTTTGCGGCGATCCTTTTCCCATCAACGATAAGGCCATTATACCTCTGCCTTCGTGTCATGGAACTCTGCTGCCTTTCCGCTTGTATGACATACTGAGAAGCCCGCTCAGGAGACGATCACTTTGGCAGACCCAGACAAGCCCGAAGAAACGCAGTTCCCCGGCCTGAAAGACGACAGCGCGCCGGAAGCCCCCCCCGCCCCCAATTCTGGGGGAGCCGGAATAGGAGCGTCTTCCCCTCTGACTCCCCCATTATTGGGGGCCGGGGGGATCACGTCGGCAGAACTGCCGCCCTTCACCCTCTCACGCCGCGCCCTCAAAGCCCAATCACGGCGCGACTTTCTGCTGTACGGGGCCGGCATGATCACGGCGGCGTTCAGTTTCCTGTGGCTGCTGCCCGATGACACGCGCGGGCGGCTGGGATTGAAACCCGTGACGGCTTCGGCGGGCCGCAAGGCGCGGCTGCTGGACAAAACGCTGTCGTTTGACGACGATGTCGCCGAGGCGCTGTATTCTCCCAATCGGCTGGTGCCGACGTATGACCTTTCCAAAGCCGCTCGCGAATTGCGAAATAACTATGATGGCCCGACGCCTACCGTGGACAATCTGGGCCGGGATTACCTGCCGGACTGGACCCTCACCCTGGTCGGGCTGGCCTCCGGCAAAGTGGAAAAACTGACCCTCCCGGACATTCAGCGGCTGATTGCCCAAAACGGCGCGCGGCATGACCAGGTGACGCGATTGTGCTGCGTGGAAGGCTGGAGCATGATTGCCGGCTGGGGCGGTCTGCGCTTCGCAGACTTCCTGAAAGCGTATCCGCCCCTGCCCGGCGCAAAATGGGTGCGGCTGGACTCGTCCGTCAACCTGGCCTCCGATGCGGACAACAACCCCGTTTCCGACCCCTATTATGTGTCCCTGGACCTGCCCACCGCGCAGCACCCGCAGACGCTGCTGGCGACCCATCAGAACGACGCCGACTTGCAGATGGTCCCGCTGACCCTGGAACACGGCGCTCCCCTGCGCCTGATCGCGCCCATGAAGCTGGGCCTCAAAAACATCAAGGCCATCACGAAGATCACCTACACGGACAAAGAGCCGAAGGACTATTGGAGTGACGAAGGGCGCGGCTACTCGCGCTACGACGGGCTTTAGACCAATCCGCTCCGGCATTTTCTATTCCGGCATTTTCTTTTCTCTCCCCCCCTTGACAATCCCCTTTCCCTGTGTTATACTTCACATAAAGCACTTTGTGAAATAAAGTAACAACAGGGAAATTGACTATGCCAACCTTGATCGCCCCGCTGGACGAGGCGCGCGAACATCTGCGGGTCATCCGGCAGACCATGGACCGCTCCACCAAATACTCCACCCTCTCCGGCCTGTCCGGCGTGCTGATCGGGCTGACCGCCATTGCCGGTGTCGCGGTGACGGCGGGTATCATTGACCACAAGATGACCTTCCATCAGCCGGATCGGTCGGTGCAGCCGCTGCTGGGTCTCGTCTGGCTCGTCGTGCTGGCGCTGGCCGTCTCCATTGAGTTCGTCTGTAACAAGCGGCGCGCAGCCCGCATCGGCAAGCGTGTCGCCTCCCCGCTCGGCGCGCACATCGTCGTCGCCGCCCTCCCTTCGTTCATTGCCGCCGCCGTGCTGACGGCGTTTTTCTACCTGAACAACCTGTTTTCCTCCGTCTGGGGCATCTGGATGCTCTGCTACGGGCTGGCGATCTGCGCCGTGGGCCTGTTTTCGGTCCGGCAGGTGACTTATCTGGGCGCAGCCTTCGTGCTGGCCGGAGCCGTGACCCTGCTGCTGCCGAACCACTTTCACCTGTACATGATGGCGCTGACCTTTGGCGGCTTTCACATTCTCTACGGCATTCTCATGGCGAGGAAGCACGGATGGTAGTTCAAGCGGGATACGCCGCACTGGTGGAATCGCTGGACGGGCTGGATGAGATCATCCATCAGAAGGTGCGTTTGGGCATCATGTCGGCCCTGATGGCGCGCGGTGAAGCCGACTTTCGCTTCCTCAAAGACACGCTCAATGTCACCGATGGCAACCTGTCTATCCACCTGACCAAGCTGGAAGAGGCAGGGTATATCGTCAGCGCCAAAGAGTTTGTCCGCAAAAAGCCGCACACGACCTATTCGCCCACCGACGCCGGCCGGGCCGCCTTCCACAGCTACCTGGCCGCGCTGGAACGGATCGTGCAGTCGGCAGGCCAGAACTAAAACCCATGCGTCCTGCCCCGAATGTCGTTTGGAACCTGTTTCTGGCGCTGATTCCTGTCGCGCTGGCCTTTGTCATTGCGCGGGGCGCGCGGGGGGAAATGCGGGCGACCGGGCGAATTCGTTGGCAGGTCTGGCTGCCGCTGGCCTTCGTCTGGCTGGTGTTTCTGCCCAATTCCTGCTACCTGCTGACCGAGTGGCGGCACTACCTGGACACCCTGACCGGCAGCCCGCTCTTTGCCGAGGCCCATCACAGCGGCGGTCAGCGGCTGGACTTTTTTCTCATCACTGCGTTTTATCTGCTGTACAGCGGCGCGGGCCTGCTGGCCTTCTTTCTCGCCGTCTGGCCGCTGGACCGGCTGACCCGGCGGCGCCTGGGGCCGATGGGCGCGGGATTGCGCGTTTTGATCTTCCCGCTCTGCGCCCTGGGCGTCTATCTGGGCCTGATGCGGGGCCGGTTCAACTCCTGGGATTTGGTGCATCCCCATCGTTTGGAGGACGTGCTGGAAACCACCACGCAGGCTCTGCACCGCCCGTTTTTGCTCGGGCTGATTCTGACGTTCGGGCTGGTCCTGTGGCTGTTCTACGCCCTGTTTGACATCTGGATGGACGGTCTGGCATGGCGTTTGTCCCACCGCCGCCGCCACCTTCACGAAGGCAAATCATGAGACTGCACGGCTGGATGATCTGGATCTGCGGCAACTTGTTCCTGGCCTGGCTGCCCGTCGCCCTCGCTGCTGGCATCGCGCAGGGGCTGGGCCGCGACCTGGCCCGATCCCGCATTCGCTGGGGGCTGTGGCTGCCCCTGCTGCTGATCTGGCTGTTGTTTCTGCCGAATACCTGCTATCTGCTGACCGAATGGCGGCACTTTCTCTCCGCCATCCACCGAAACCCGGTTTATCCGACCATCTATGAACAGGGCTTGTACCCCGCCGGCCCGACCCTGGCCCTGCTCCTGCTCACCGTCTTCTACGTTTTCTACACCGGCGCGGGCCTGCTGGCGTTCTGCCTGGCCGTCCGTCCCCTGCACCGATTGGCGCAGCGACTCTGGGGTCCCGTCGCCTTTGTCGCCCTGCCCGTGGTGTTTCTCCTGTGCGCTCTGGGCGTCTCCCTGGGACTGGTCAACCGCTTCAACTCCTGGGATTTTGTTCACCCGTCCCGCGCCCTCTTGATTCTTGCCGCCGCCGGGCACACCCTGGCGCATCCGCTCTGGCTCGCCCTGATTGTGTCCTTCGCGTCATTTCTCTGGCTGCTGTACCATGTATTCAACCTCGGAATGGACGGCCTGGCCGCGCGCCGCCGCTCCCTTTCCTCGGAGACCTTGCCCCATGCTTCTGCGTGACATGACCCTGTACCGAACCCTGCTCCAGCGCCTGACCCTGGCCGAACTGCTGGCCCTGTACGAGCGCACCGCACCTGACTACGGCCTCCTGGCCCGAACCATCGCTGAGGAACTGGATGCGCGTCTGGGCGAAAGAAGTGAGAATAGGAGATAAAGCAGCCTGATGAAACGAAATCAAAGCGCCCTCATGCTACTGACCACTTTTGTTTGTCTTGGTGTACTCTTGCCTCATGCTTACTGCCAGCAGGCAACGCCGTTAAAAGCTGTCAAGCCTCAAAGTGTAGTGACTAACATCGTATGGGATGGGCCATTCGGCGAAAGCAAAAACAGCCCTAACGAGGCTTATTGTCTGATGGGCAATGGATTTTTTCTAGCGCCAACTTCTGCTAACTTCAAGCCACTTGTTTCCGGTTGGCTGGCGAAGCATCCAAAAGCCCGAACCGTTCGTGTCGAAGCGTTTGGGCCGGTCATGGTAGATCAACCCCAGTCGAAACAAGTCTATGTTTGGATCATTGACGGAACAGGGAGTCTAAACGAATTCCTCGTGCGTCAGGGGGCTTGTCCAGGCAGCACAATGCTGATACCAGATACAAGCCGCTATCCAGCGGAAGCGAACAAGTCCAGCCATCAAAAGATGTTTGTATCGAAACAAGAGTATGCTTGCTTTATCAAAGCAATTGCGAAGGCTGAAAGTGCGGCACAAAAGCAGAAGTTGGGCATTTGGAAGAACGGAACAGACATTGACTGAAAGCGAACGTGCTCTGGTCGGCAAAAAGGAGCGGGATACTCATTCATTCCGTAAAAGCCCGTGGTTTAGGAGACTCTTCTTCGTCGGGCTAGGGCTGTGTGTTCTAGTATTTGTCGTCTGGCCTCTGGTCTGGCAGATTGGCTTTGGAATGCCGGGATATGCTGACTTTTACCTGCACCGGGCTAAATATGAGAATATTGTGCGGACGGTTAAAACCCTTCCGCTGGCATCTGGCGCGACGACTCAACTGACCATCAGCGGTATTCCTGTGTCGGCGGCGCGGCTGACAAACGGCCAATACCAGATTTCGCTGATGACGCTGGACTGGGACCATGCCGGCAGTTACGGCTACTTATTTGCCGATGCCCCGCCAAAACGTGTCACCGATGATGACTATCGCGAGATCAACGCTCCCGGCGATCTGCCGTTTGTGGATCGGCAAATCAACCGCCACTGGTGGTCGGTCTATACCAACTTGAACTGACGCGCTGGGTTGTGCCGGGACAATCGCGCCAATCGGCCCGGCGATACTTTATTTTGCAAAGTTCTTTGTTTAGATAGAAAGAAGGTCAACCATGAACGACGAACAACTCAATGTCAACCGCTGGATCGCGCACTTCCAGCACAACCGGGAAAATAGGCCGGAGCCGGCGTGGGACGCGCCCCTCACGCTGCCGCCGGCTGTCGTGCGGCCTCTGGTGCGGTCGCTGGAACAGTTCCATCTCGGCGACGGCGGCGGGCCAGACTGCTTGATTGCGTGGAATGCGGAGCGGTTTCGGGGGCGCGGACCGGGAACACGGACTCTGGTGGACCTCTGGTTTGGCGAGGAGCATGAGCATTCGCGCCTGCTCGGCAGCCTGGTCGCGCGTCTGGGCGGGCATCCTATTTCGGGACACTGGAGCTTCACGGCCTTCTGCCTGACCCGCAAATGGCTGGGCGTCGGGTTTGAGCTGACCACCTTGCTGCTGACGGAGATTGTCAGCACCGCCTATTACCGCCTGATGCTGCGGCATGGGGAAGACGCAGCGCTGAAGGGCGTCTGCCGGCTGATCCTGCGCGACGAGGCCGGTCATGTCGCCTTTCACCGCGACCGTCTGGCCCTGGCGGCCCGTCGGGGCCACGCGCGTTACGGCCTGGCCTGGGAACTGCGGTTCCGCACCCTGGGCCTGGCGGCGGCGACCATGCTGTGGGTCAACCATGCGCCCGGCTTAGAGGCGCTGGGGGCCGGCCGGGCCGAATTCTATCACGAAGTCGGGCGCGAACTGGCGCGTTTTGCCTGGCGTCTGCGGCGTGAGTCCGGCACCGCAACCCCCCAGGGCGCAGCCAGCCGCGCCCCTGCCGCGCTGTTCTCCCCGCGCCCTTAGTCCCTTTGATAACATGCTGGTGAGTAAGCGTGAATGACGCCCGGCCCGAAGGTCTCTATATGGAACGCAATCGCGGACTTCACATTCGCCATCGCTTCCTCATATGTATCTTCCTCACCCACGACCACACCCACCACGCCGCGCGGATAAGCCACATAGCCATCCGCGTGCTTTTCAACGATAATCTTGAACTCTTTCATCCTGCACTTCCTCCGCGTGACGCTATTTTACCACGCGCATAAGGGCCATGCGGTGTTTCCCCTGAACTTTAGGCCAGGGGGGCCAGGCGCGGTTGTTGCAGAGCATTGTTAGGCTGCTGGCGGTTCGGCATCGGCCACAAGCGGAATTACTCCCCGAGCTTGCCCTGATTTCAGATGATAGCCACTACTCTGCTCGGCTAAAAACTTCAATAACTCTGCACTTGGCTTGACAAGCGGCTCTGCGCCACTAATTGTAAGGGTAATGCAAAACTGAGCATGGTCATCTTCGGGATCACGCCGTAAAGCCTCTTGCCAAGCAAGGATAGCTTCTTGCCAACGGTGCTGCCTTGACAAAGAATTTCCCAACAAGGAGTAAGCTTGGGCATCAGCAGGATTTTGATTGATACGCTGTTGCAACTGCTCAATGCTTGGTTCGGATTTATCAGTCATAATTTCTTTCGCAACACCTGCTTTGGCCCAGCAGCTTAACGGTCAATCTCACCTGCGACATGTTGCACAGCCTTTCGATGAGGCACAGGCAACGGCGGTGGCGTCAGTGCAGCGCATTGTTAGGCTGCTGACGGTTCCGATTATGCCCTATTGATGGATACAGTTCCGCTTTCGTGAGAAATCACAAACCTGCCAAAATTGCTACAGTTACGTAGCGCTGTCGCGGCAGCCTTAATACGGGACGGAAAGCGCTTGGGAGCGCGTTCCGCCTCAAAATTGGCTGTGTCGGCAGAATCAAGGGTGACAGTGAGGCAATTTGAATAACCTTGTATCCTGCCGCCCGACAAGAGCTTCGTGTCCGGCAACTGGATAACGATAGTGTGTCCATTGTCCAGGGCTGCTTTTTGTGCAATGATGCTGTGTTCACACGGAGCAGTGAACATTGAGCGCAAAGCAAACGGAACCTTCATCTCATCAGCCTCTCGCCAAAGACCTGCCTTGGTTCAGCAGCCTAACTTGTTACTATACTGCACTCGTGCGGCATAACACGCCATAATCGCGGCTTTTGCCGCAAAGCCTCGGAGTGTCGGCTGCTTAGCTCCCACCAGCACCTGTTCGCTATCACCCCTGCCAAATCCTTCCACGAAAAACAAATAATTTTCCCTCGGAATAAGTTGACTATTCATTCTTTCAATCATCATAATAGTAGACAAGAATAGTAGACGAAACCAAACTTATTCCCAGCCCCGCGAAGCGGGGGTTTCTGGCGTCCGCGCCTACTAGCCGTGCCATTTATGGCATGGCTCTTTCTCTGGCTCCCCCAAATTGGGGCGAGGAGCCACTCTTTATGACGAAAGGAACACATGACCATGCCCGCCACAACCGCTGGCAAAGCCATTGCCAGCCGCAATGCCACCACGCACGGCCTGTTTGCCCGTGATATTGTTCTGCTCTCCCTCGGAGAAGACCCCGAAGGATACCGGCAACTCGCCGACGAGTTCACCGCCCAGCTTGCCCCGCGCAATCTGCTGGAACGGCATTATGTGGAAAAGATCGCCGCTGCCAGTTGGCGACTGCGCCGTCTGCACCGCTGGCAGGCACAGACGTTCACCGCCACCATCACGGCACAGACGGGCAACCTGACGCCGACGGGAACTGTACAATTTACCATTGACGGAACCAATTCGGGCAACCCCGTTGCCCTCAATGGCAGCGGGCAGGCAACTTTCAGTATGGCCAGCCTAACTGTCGGCAGCCACAGCATCACGGCTGCCTATACGGCTGCCTATAACGGTGCCGGCCAGGATCAAGGAAGTCTCGGCACGCTGACCCAGACTGTGACCTCCACGCCCGCGCAACTTTTATGGAACAAGACTGACGGAACCGCCGCCCTCTGGCGCGTCAACCCCGACACGACGTATGCCAGCGTCCAATATGGCCCCTTTTCCGGCTGGACGGCCCGCGCCGTGGCCGACGCGCCTGATGGTTCCAACTGGCTTTTGTGGACCAACACGAACGGGCAGGCTTCGCTGTGGCGCGTCACAGCTCTGACTTCCACCAGCTATACGGCCACGCAGTATGGCCCCTATCCCAGTTATAAGGCCGTCAGTCTCAGCGTCGGCTCGGACGGCATCCCCCATTTGCTATGGGAGAAGACCGACGGCCTGGCCGCCCTCTGGACGATCAGCCCGGCCACCGGCGCGTTCACCTACACCACCTACGGCCCCTATCCCGGCTGGAACCGCCATAGCCGTCGCCAGCGGCGCGACTGTGACCGACCTGTTTTGGACGAAAACCGACAGCACGGCGTCGGGCTTCCATATCGCCGCCGACAACAGCCTAACCTATGATATATTTGGCCCTTACAGCGGCTACTCGGCCAAGTCTCTGTCCGTTGGTTCCGATGACGGGGCGCACCTGCTTTGGGACAAGACAGACGGCACGGCGTCTCTGTGGAACGTGACCGGCAGCGGGTACACTTGCAACGCCTATGGGCCGTTCTCCGGCTGGACCGCGGTGGGCGTGAGCGCCGGGCCGTAGGAGCAAGCCATCCCCGGCCTGACTATGAACCTCTGCCTCCGATCCAGAGGCAGGGGTTTTTCTTTTCAAAATGCTGTCAAAAATGCGGCGTTGGCACACTTTATGCAGGGTGCGATGATAGTACTCCCTGTCGCTTTCCACCACGCTGGGCGGCCCAAGCGGCAGGCCGCCCTCCGCCCCGAACTTTCGTCGCATCGGGTTCTACTCTCGTCACGCAAAGGAATACCATGATGTTGACCTTCTTTCCCCAAGTGGCAGGCGCGCGCCTGACCCTCTTCTTTCTCGCCGCCCTGACGCTGCTCTGCACTCCCATGCTGCGGGCGCAGACATATAACCTCGTAGACTTGGGAGTGCTGCCCGGCACCGAGGTTCATAGCTTTAGCAGCGCGAATGGGATCAATGACCAGGGGGTGATCACCGGCGCGACCGGACCCTTTGATGGCACTGATGGCCTCACGGGTATCACCTGGCAGTCTGGGACGATGACCGCACTGCCGGCCATTAATACGGCACCGACTTATAGTTACAGCGTCACGCCTCTCAGCATCAATAGCAGCGGCCAATGCGTCGGCAGCGCCTACGATCTGATTAACGGAGGTGTCCCTTTTCTCTACAGCAACGGCGCTGTCAATAGCATCGCCTCGTCATTCGCGTCAGGTTTGCCCGCGTCAGCCACCGCCATCAACAACGCCAGGATCATCGTTGGGGAAGATGGTCAAGGTCATGCCTGTTACATCACGAATGGGGTGGAGACGGCGCTGCCGCTGATGCCGGCTCTTTCCCAAGATACAGCCACCGCGATCAACAACCAGACCCCGCCGAAAATCGTCGGAAACTCCTCCACGACACTTGCCAATCGCGCCATTCTCTGGAAGAACGGCGTAGCGCAGGATTTAGGTACGCTGGGCGGCCCCAATGGGCAGGCTACCGGGATCAACGACCACGGGCAGGTCGTCGGCTACGCCGACACGCTCCCCGATGCCAACGGCGTCACCCATACCCACGCCTTTCTGTGGACGCCGGGCGGGACGGGTGGCGTTGCGGGCAACCCGCAGATGACGGACCTCGGCACATTTCTCAACGGCACTTTTAGCCGCGCCTCCGCGATCAACAACGCCGGCCAGATCGTCGGCGGGGCAGATTATAACAGCAGCGACTATGCCTTTCTTTGGGATGCCGTGAACGGCCTGCGGAGTCTCAACGCGCTTGTCGCCACGGCGACCTATTCCTTTACGGCGACCGACGGTACAACTTTAGGCTCCGCCTCCGGGATCAATAACCAGGGCCAGATCATCGGCTCCCTGGGAATGTATACCAACGGCTTTGGCTACAGCATTCAACATGGCTACGTCTTGACACCCCTCGCGGCACAGGCCGCGCCGGGCGCTCCCTTTGGCCTCACCGTCGCTCCCGCACCGGCCGCCGCACTCCGCCAGGGCGCGCTCCGGGCCAATGTCACCGGGGCCACGCTCAATCTCTCCTGGCAGCTCGCTGATGCCACGGCCTCAGACATCTATGTTGAGCGCCAGACCGGGACCAACGCCTTCACCCAGATATCCGATCAGAGCGGAGACGTGACTTCCTATTCCGATATGGGTCTGGCTCCGGGCGTCTACACCTACCGCGTCCGCGCCCACAACAGCACCGGCGACAGCGCTTATTCCAACAGCGCCAGCGCCACTGTCGCCATCACGACCTCCCACACGCAGCTTTTGTGGGACAACGTCAACGGCCAGGCGGCTCTGTGGACTGTCAGCTCCGACGGGTCTTACACCCCTGTTGTCTACGGCCCTTACTCCGGCTGGACGGCCAAAGCGGTCGCCGCCGGTCCCGATGGCGCGACCTGGCTCCTCTGGACGAGCGCCAATGGCACGGCGTCTCTCTGGAACATCACGGGCAGCGGCGCGACCTACCGCACCTACGGCCCCTTCCCTGGCTACACCGCTGTCTCGCTTTCGGTCGGTAGTGACGGCAGCCCCCGCCTGTTGTGGGACAAAACCGACGGCACCGCTCTGCTCTGGACGGTCAACTATACTAATGCCACGTTCACCTACACCAGCTACGGCCCTTACCCCGGCTGGACCGCGAAGTCGGTGGCTTCCGGCAACACCGTCACGGACCTGCTGTGGACCAAGACCGACGGCACGGCGTCGGGCTTTCGCATCGCCGCTGACAACAGCCTGACCTATCACACCTTTGGCCCTTATAGCGGCTATGCGGCCACATCCATGTCGGTTGGTCCCGATGATGGGGCGCACTTGCTGTGGGATAGCACCAACGGCACAGCGTCTCTGTGGAGCGTAGATTTTAGCAGCGGCGCGTTCAACTACACGCCCTACGGCCCTTACTCCGGCTGGTCAGCCAAAGCCATCGCCACCGGGCCGGACAACGTCACGCACATTTTGTGGAACGCCACCAACAGCACAACCTCGCTGTGGAGCGTGACGGCCACGGGCAGCAGCTACACGTTCCACACCTATGGGCCGTTCAGCGGCTGGACCGCGGTGGGCGTGAGCGCCGGGCCGTAGCGCCATTTGCGAATAAAATACCCACAAACGAGGGCGAGTCAGGCGACTCGTCCTTTTCTTCGTGTATAATAGAGTTAGGGTGGCTCAAACCCGCGCGTCGTGAAAGGATCGTTTTTTCCATGCGTTTCCCCTTGTCTTTTCCGCTTTCTGCGCTTGTGGGCGCTGTCGCGTTCGCGCTTACGGCCGGCGTAGCCGCCTCGCCGGGCAATGATGCTGTGACTTACCTGGTCAACCCGGCGCATACCAGCGTCATGTATACGCCCAATCTTTCGCCGCCGCTCACCAAAAAATGGACCGTCAACCTGGGCGCGGCAGTTTCCTACCCGCTGATCGCTCAGGGGAATGTGTATGTCGTTGCCGGAACGAATTTGTACGCGCTGAACGCCGCCACCGGCCAAAACGCCTGGGGGCCGGTCGCCGTCACCGGGTCTTATTCGGAAGGCTACATCGCCTACGATGCCGGGAAGATTTTTCTGGTCAATTTTGACGGCCTGCTCAAAGCCTATGATGCCGCCGCCGGAACGCTCCTCTGGAGCCAGCAAATGCCGAACCAGTATGCCTTCAGCTCCACGCCGACGGCGGTCAACGGCACGGTTTATGTGGTCGGGGCAGGGGTTGGGGGAACGCTGTACGCTGTCAATGAGACGGACGGCAGCGTGCGATGGACGGAAGAAACAGGGGGTGGCGACGACTCTTCGCCGGTCGTCGCCCCGGACGGCATCTATGTTTCCTACGCCGGCCCGCAGTCCTACAAACTTGATACCGCTACCGGCTCCCTGATCTGGCACTACTCCGCCCCGGACGCAGGCGGCGGCGGCGACACGCCGGTGCTTTACAATGACCAGCTTTACATCCGTGATGTTGATGCGCCGAGCAGCACAAGTAATAATGTCTACATTCTGGATGCGCTGGGCGGGACGCTGCTCGGCGGATTCGATCAAGGCTATGAAAATAATCCCAGCCCGCCCGCCTTTGACAATGGGATGGGATTTTTTGTCACCCCCGCCGGAGTCCTGACGGCCAATAATTTGAACTTCACCTCCACGGCGTGGACCTTTGCCAAAGCCAATGAAGCGATCACGAATTCTCCTCTGGTCGTCAATGGCGTGGTTTATGTCGGCACCACCGCCGGCAACCTGTACGGAGTGAATGAGACGACGGGGCAGCAGATTTGGACCGACAGCGTCGGTTCGGCCATCAGCGCCAGCAGCGACTCGCACGTCGCTCTGGCGGCAGGGGACAGTCTGCTGGCAATTCCCGCCGGAAACACGCTGGTTGCTTACGCCGGGGCGGCAACTACGCCCGCCCCGGCGCTGACATCGTTCACGCTTGACCCTGACAGCATCACCGGCAGTTTTATAGCTGGCGCTCCCGTCACTGCGACCGTGACTCTGAACGTGTTTGCGGCTGCGGGCGGCCAGACTGTTCTGCTGTCCAGCAGCCTGCCCGGAGTGGTTCCGCTCCCCGCTTCTGTGACTGTCCCTGCGGGCGCGTCCAGTGTTTCCTTTCCGATCCCAACAGTGGCGGTTTCCAGCGCCCAGACGGCCACTCTGACCGCCAACCTGGGCGGCGTAAGCCGGACCGTCTCGCTGACCGTTCAGCCGCCGGGGCTGACAGTCCTAACGCTCAATCCCGTCCAGGTTCTGGCCGGCGACTCAGCGACCGGCATGGTCACGCTGGGTAGTCCCGCTCCGGTCGGGGGCGTCTCAGTTGCGCTTTCCAGCAGTGATCCCACTGTCACCGTAATGCCGTCCGTAAGTGTGCCGGCCGGGGCGACGACTGCGAATTTTCCCATCATGACATCAGCGTCTGCGACGACCGCCCTGCAAGTGACGATCACGGCGGCCCTAGATGGAACGCAGCAAAGCGCGACGCTGGTCGTTCAAGTCCCCAAGACCATCCATGTCCATCTCCTGTGGAGGAAGGCGAACGGGACGACGGCTTTGTGGACAGTAAATAAAGACAATACCTATACGGTCGTCAGCTATGGGCCGTTCGCCGGCTGGACTGCGACCGCGCTGGCTGAAGGCGTCAACGGCGTCACGTCCCTTATGTGGACCCGAACAGACGGCACAACTGCGCTGTGGGCCGTCAACCCGGATGCGACGTATACTTATGTGAACTATGGTCCTTATCCGAACTGGGCCGCCGTTGGCGTGTCCTCGGGAGCAGGCGGTGAACAGCATCTGCTTTGGAGCCACAGCATGGACGGTCAGGCGTCGCTTTGGAGCGTCAACCCCGGCACATTCGGCAGCTTCTCGGATCAGGAATATGGCCCCTTCTCCGGGTACACCGCGCGCGTCGTCGCCAGCGGCACGACCGTCACCGACCTGCTTTGGACCAATGCGAACGGCCAGGCCGCCGGCTGGAGTTTCGCTGCCAACGGCTTCTTGACGGAGCAGATATTCGGTCCTTACGCGGGCTACACCGCCACGTCTCTGTCGGTGGGGCCGACTGATGATGCTCATTTGCTGTGGGACAAAACCGACGGCACGGCAGCCTTGTGGAACGTGGATTTCACCAGCGGCGCGTTCACATTCACCAGTTATGGCCCGTTTTCCGGCTACTCCGCCCGCGCGATTGCGACTGATCCTAATGACGTGACCCACATTCTCTGGACCGCCGCCAATGGCACAACCTCGCTGTGGAGCGTGACGGGCAGTGGCTACACCCACACCGAGTTCGGGCCGTTCGCAGGCTGGAACGCCGTCGCCATCAGCGCCGGGCCGTGAAAATTACCCCAGGCCCTTCCCCTGGCTGAAACCGGGAGCCGGAACTCTTTTCCGGCCCCGGCGGCACTGGCCCTGGCACTTTTCGCACACTGGTCGGGAAAGACTTTTTGTGGTACAATGGTCTGGCGCGATTTCCCCGCAAGAAGAGTCCGCGCAAGGAGAGTCCGCCGCGAAAGTTGCCCCGCCCGGAAAGGAAAGGACGCCATAGAAACCCCCTGGCAGATCACCCTTTTTGGCGGACTCTGCGCCCGCCAGGAAGACCATGTTGTTACCCGCTTCGCCACGGCCAAGAACGCGGCCCTGCTGGCCTATCTGGCGCTCAACCCCAAACGCCTGCACCCTCGCGAAGAGCTGATTGATCTGTTCTGGCCGGACAGTGACCTCGCGGCGGGCCGCGCCAGCCTGCGAACCGCTCTGGCCTCTCTGCGCCGGCAGTTGGAGCCGCCCGGCACGCCCTCCGGCAGTGTGCTGATCGCCGATCCGCTCCATGTGCGCCTGAACCCGATTGCCGTCACCACGGACGCCGCTGCCTTTGAGGCAGCCCTGAAGTCCGCCGCTGCCGCCGGCACGGACCAGGCGCGGCGGGCCTGGCTTCAGCGCGCCATTGAGACCTACGCCGGCGATCTGCTTCCCGGTTTCTATGACGAGTGGGCGCTGGCCGAGCGGGAACGCTTCGCGCGGCTTTACGAAGACGCCCTGGCCCGGCGCGCGTCGCTGGGGGAGGCCCGGGAAAACCCGGCGCCCGCGGCGGCCGCCGACCCTGCGCTGCCCGGCGCTCCGGCTCCCCGCCTGCCGCTGCAATGGACCCGGTTCTTCGGGCGCGAGCGCGAGCGGGCGCAGATCGCCGACCTGCTGACCCGCTGCCGCCTGGTGACGCTGACCGGGCCGGGCGGGGCCGGGAAAACCCGGCTGTCCGTGGAAGCGGCCCGCGCGGCTGCCCCCGCATTTGAAAACGCTGTGACGTTTGTGGCCCTGGCGGACCTGAACGATCCCCGCCGCATCCCCGGCGCGATCTGCCTGGCCCTGCGGCTGCCTAGACTCGGGCAAAGCGGAGCCGCTGGAACAGGCCGCGCAGGCGCTGTCCAGGCACCCCCGCGCCCTGCTCCTGCTGGACAACCTGGAGCATCTGGCCGAAGACGGGGCCGCCATCGTGCTGGCCCTGCTGTCGCGCGCGCCGTCGCTGACGTGTCTGGTGACTTCGCGGCGCCGGCTGGCCCTGCCCGGCGAGCGCGAAGTCGCGGTTCCGCCCCTGCCCCTCCCCACCGGCTCACTGGAACACGAAGGGTCGCTGGAACCACTGGCGCAGTGTGCCAGCGTCCAACTGTTCGTCAACCGGACGCAGGCGATCCAGCCGGATTTCCAGATCACGCGCCGCAATGCCGCCGCCGTCGCGGGCCTGTGCGCGGACCTGGAAGGCATCCCGCTGGCCCTGGAACTGGCGGCGGCGCGGGCGCAGACCCTGACTCCCGCGCAGATGCGGGCAGGGCTGGCGCAGCGCTTTGAGATGCTGGCGACGCGGCACGCGGACAAGGACGCCCGGCATCGGTCGCTCTGGGCGACCATCGCGTGGAGCGTGGATCTGCTGCCGCCGGACATGCGTCGCTTCTGGGCCGACCTGTCCGTCTTCCGGGGCGGCGGGACGACCGAGGCGGCGCAGGCGGTGACGGGCGACCCCCAGGCGCTGGAGCGCTGGACGCAGCTTCGGGAGCGTTCGCTGCTGACGGCGGAAACGGGAGTGGCAGGGATGCGTTTCCGGCTGCTGGAATCGCTGCGTCAGTTCGCCTGGGAGCAGTTGGATGCCGAAGAACGTCAGGCTGTGGCACGCCGCCACGCCGAATATTTCCTGCAACTGGCGCTGGACGCGGAGCCGAAGCTGCGCGGGCCGGAGCAGGGCAAATGTCTGGCCGCGCTGGAAGAGGACCACGATAACTTCCGCGCCGCCCTGGATTGGGCCGGCGCGCACGATCCCCCATTGGAACTGCGGCTGGCCTCCGCCCTGTCCTTCTTCTGGGCCTTCCGGGGACATTTGCGCGAGGGGCGCGAACGTCTCGCGCTGGCTCTCAGCCGCGCCGGGACGCCCCCGAATGAGGTCAAGTCCAAAGCGCTGCACTCGTCGGGAGTGCTGGCGTACTGGCAGTGCGACTATCCCGCCGCCCGTGTCTTTTACACCGAAGCGCTTGCCCTGCGGCGTCTGTCCGGCCCGCCCACAGACCTGATTAAGACGCTGCAAAATCTGGCGGCCATTGACGCTTATCAGAATGATTATGACGGGGCGAGGGCGCTGTTTGAGGAGAGCCTGGCCTTGAGCCGCCCGCCCCATGTCCCGGGGGACCGCGCCTGCGCCATGCCCGCGCTGCTGGGCCTGGCGATCATCGCGCAGTGGCAGGGGGAGTGGGCGCAGGCGCGGGAACGCTATGCAGAGGCTCTGTGGCTCACGCAGGCCGTCGGGGATCGTCGCAGTGAGGCAGCGGTGCTTTTTAATCTGGCCGAACTGGATCGCGGTCAGGGCCAGGAGACGTCCGCCCAGGACCTTCTGGAAAAGAGCCTGATCCTGGCGCGCGAACTTGGGGATCAAACAGGAGTCGCCCGCGCCGTGGTGAGCCTGGGGTATGTTACCCTGGGGCAGGACTTCGCCGTCTCCGCCCGTATTTTTCTGGAAGAAGGGCTGGCGATCAGCCGCCGGATCGCCGACCCGGACGGAGTCGCCAATGCGCTGGCCGGCTTGGGAGACGTCGCCTGTCAGGGGCAGAACTGGCCGGCAGCCCACGCCGCCTATGCGGAAAGCCTCTCCATAAAACAAGGCCTGGGCGATGCGCGGCAAATCGCGGGCGGCCTTCAGCGCCTGGGCATTCTTGCTGCCCGGCAGGGTCAATTTGCGCGTGGGGCACGGCTTCTCGGCGCAGCGCAGGCCCTGCGAGAAACGCTGGCGGCCCGTGTTTCTCCCCTGACGCAGTCAGAATGGGATGCCGCTCTGGCCTCTGTCCGCGCGGCGCTTGCGCCGGAGGATTTTGACGCGGCCTTTGCCGAAGGCCAGGCGCTTGCCCCGGATGCCGCCGTCGCCTTCGCCCTCCAACCCCCCGCTGCGCCGAAGCGAAAAAAAAGATTTCGGTAAATTTTCTCGCCTCCCTCTCTTTTCACGTTCTCTTCACGGGCGTCTGGTAGGATAGTCATCAGGTACACGCCCCCCCCCGCCCTAATAAAACCTTAATTCTGGGGAGCCGTCAGAACCTAACCCCGCCGCAGCACTGGCTGCCCGGAGGGCAAAGGGGGTTGGGGTAGGTTCTTCGGGCCAGGAGGAGCGGTAATTTCTACCTGGCATGGTTTGTGCAGTAACTTTGATTGCTAGACAGGGCGTTCAGAAAAACGCTCTTTTCTGAAAGGAAATTCTCTCATGTACGTTCATCTCTTTCAACGAGGCTTCTCCTGCCTCGCCGCTTTGGCGACGCTTGTTCTGATCCTGCTCCCCCTGGCACCGGCGGCGCAGGCGACGCCGATCACGGTCATCGCCAGCTTCAACGTGACGAACGGGCAGCAGCCGATGTGCGGCGTGACGTTTGACGCCGCCGGAAATATGTATGGCACGACCTACCGGGGCGATTCGTCCGTGGGAGGCACCGACCCGGGCGGCGTCGTCTGGGAAATCCCGCATGGCACGAACACGATCACCGATCTGGCACAGTTTACTGCCTATGGCGCGGAAGCGGGGGACCCGTATGGCAATGTCGCCGTAGACCCTGCCGGCAACGTTTATGGGACAACGTCCTCCGGCAGCGTCAACAACACCAGCGTTTACGGCGGCGTGTTTGAAGTCGCGGCGGGCAGCAACGCCCTTACCGACCTGGGCGACTTTGAAGTCGGCGCCAATCCCGGCCAGCATCCTGTGGCCGGCGTGACCCGGGACGCCGCCGGGGACCTGTTCGGCACGACGCAGTATGGCTCTACCAATAATTCCGGCACCATCTGGGAGATCCCCGCCGGCGGGAGGCTGACGACCATCGCCTCCTTTATCGGCACCGGTTCCAGCGGGTCCGTTCCACTGGACGGAGTCACCCTGGACAGCCAGGGCAACCTTTACGGAACGTGTTCGCAGGGCGGCGTCAGCGAATTTGGGGGATACGGCGCCGTCTGGGAACTGCCCCACGGCTCCAACGCCGTCACCACCCTGGCCGTGTTTACCAATACGAACGGGTATTCTCCAACCGGCGATGTGGCGGTGGACGCCAACGGCAATGTGTACGGGACCGCGACCGGCGGCGGCACAAACAATGCCGGCGTGGTCTGGGAAATTGTGGCCGGCACCAACACGATCACCGACCTCGCCTCATTCGCCGGCTCTATCGGCGCCGACACAGTCAACGGTTACACCCCGTCAGGAAATGTGGTCATTGACGGCGCGGGCAACCTGTTTGGAACAACGACAGGCGGAGGCACGAGCGACCTCGGCACCGTCTGGGAAATCCCGCACGGCGGCACTCTAACCACCATCGCTTCGTTCGCCGGCACGAACGGGGCCAATCCCTATGGCGACGTATCGCTGGACGCCAACGGCAATCTGTTTGGCACCACCTCCTCCGGCGGTCCCGCCAATGCCGGCGTGGTCTGGGAAATGGTCGGCGTCGGCGTCGGGGGCGGCGGGACCCGGTTCCCACCAGCCTGACCCTGACACCTAACCCCGCCCATGCCGACACCACGATTAACGGCACCGTCACCTTCTCCCAAAGCGTCCCCGCCGGAACCGCTGTCGCCATCACCCGCAACGGAACGGCCCTCGGGTCGGTTGCCACCCCCGCTGCCGGAACCAGCCTAGCCTTCAACCTGCCCCTGCCCGGCTACCTGAACGGCTCCTACACTATCGGCGCGACCTTGAACGGCCAGAGCGCGACGCAGACGCTGGTCGTGAACTCCGATCCCGCCAAACCCGTGCCGACCTCGCTGGTCTTTTCGCCCAACCCCGTCACGGCCAACATGGTCACAACAGCCACGATCACCCTGTCCGGCGCTGCTCCTGCCGGCGGACTGAACATCGAAATCTATGAGAACGGAACCGATCTCGGCTCTGTCACAGTCAACGCCGGAGACACAGGAGCGTCCTTCACCCAGACGCCGGCGGCGGGAACCTACACTTACTCCGCCATTGAAAACGGCGTCCAAGTCACCACCAGCCTTACCGCCTCCTCCGGTCCACGAACTCAAACTCCGCCTCCGCCCTGCTCTGGACCAACACCAACGGACAGGCGTCCCTGTGGAGCGTCGGCGGCAACGGCGCCTACACCAATGTCGTCTACGGACCCTTCAGCGGATGGACTGCCCGCAGTATGGCCGCCGGCCCGGACGGCTCTTCCTGGCTCTTGTGGACCAACACCAGCGGACAGATTTCCCTCTGGAACGTCACCGCCTTCACCGCCACCGGCTACACCCACCACGAGTACGGCCCCTACTCCGGCTACCGCGCCGTCAGCCTCAGCGTGGACACCGACGGCAGCCCGCGCCTCCTGTGGGACAAGACCGATGGGACAGCCCTGCTCTGGAAAGTCAGCGCGTCCGCCGGCACGTTCACCTACGCCGTGTACGGTCCGTTCTCCGGCTGGACCGCCAACCAGGTGGCCTCGGGCTACTCTGTGACAGATATGTTGTGGACCAACACGAGCGGTGCGGCGGCAGGCTGGCGGATCGCCTCGGACGGGACGTATGTGTTCCACGTGTTCGGTCCTTACGGCGGGTACCGGGCGGTGTCTCTGTCGGTGGGGACCGACGACGCGGCGCATTTGCTGTGGGATGGGACCAATGGGGTCGGCCTGTTTTGGAACGTGGACTTCAGCAGCGGCGCGTTCACCTACACCAGTTATGGACCATTTTCGGGTTACACGGCCAAAGCGATAGCGACGGGTGCGGACAATGTGACTCACATGACTTGGGACACGTTAAGCGGTTCTTCTTCGCTGTGGTCTCTGAACGCGGACAGCACGTACAGCTACCATGTGTACGGCCCTTACAGCGGCTGGACGGCCAGCGCCGTCAGCGGCGGGCCGTAGAAAACCCTATCCCGGCGGATCCTACCGGCATAGGATCCGCCGGGGTGGGTCCTTCGGCTTCCGCCCTCTTGACAACGCCCGGTAAAATTGCCATACTCTCTCCGGCGGCGTCATATCTTCCCCTTTCGCCGTGCTGTCCATCGCATCGGTTACGGCTTTCAGCACACCCAAAGGTAAACCATGCCGACCTTTTCCCGCAGCGTCGCAGGAATGCGCCTGCCCTTCGTCACGCCTGCCTCTGCCTGGCTTCGCGCTCCGTGCCTGTCGCCACCGCTTTCCCAAATACGCTGAAACGGAAACAGCGCTGTGGCATATTTCATACGAAAGCTGTGACATAAGTCACAGCGCGGATGTGAAATGTGCGCTATAATCGGTCGGACAGACGATGGCATTCTTTATTCTGGCCGCGCCGATGTGCGCCGCCGCGACCAGTGATTACGTCTCGTCATCGGGCACTACCGTGATTGCCATTTGTCAATGATAATCTGATGTTACGCAGCTCCTCCTGGCAATGGAGTGAACTCCTTCGCTAGGAGGCCTTCGGCCAAGTAACCGCCTTCGCGGGTACAAGAGGTTTTTTCTTCTGCCCGCGAAGGCGGTCAATGGGCGTCTGCGCCACAGAGCGAAGGGCTTTAGCCCATTGTGCAAACGCCCTTGCGTAACATCAATGATAATCTCAACCTGTCCTGCATTGCTGCTTTGCATTAAGGAAAACAAACTCATGTTTCGTCAACCCCTCTCCCATCTTCTACCGCTTCTGGCCCTGCTTCTGCTGGGCCTTCTGGGAAGCCCGGCCAGGCTGCTGGCCGCACCCAGCAATGACAATTTCGCTGCTGCCCAGGTCGTAAGCGGTCTACCGGGCACAACCACAGGATCCAATATCGGCGCAACGCATGAAGTGAATGAGGCTTACGTCGGTGACGGCACGACCGTTTGGTATCAGTGGACGGCCGCGGCCAGCGGCGGCGTGACATTCTACACGACGAGCGCCAACTTTTACAACACCCTAGCCATTTACAGTGGCGGCTTCACCGCCGGCAACCGCATTGCTTACAATAACACCACCACCGTCGCCTCCGGGGTCACTTTCAATGCCGTCGCCGGCACCACCTACGACATCGCCGTAGATGGCAACGACGGGCAGACAGGCAGCTTTACCCTCGGTTGGGTGGCGGGACCCCCCAACGACAATTTCGCCAACGCCCAAACCATCACGGGTCTGCCTGGCAGCACGACGGGAACGACCGTCAACGCTTCGCATGAGGCCAATGAGGCCACTGTCGGTGATGGCGCGACGGTCTGGTATCAGTGGACGGCCGCGGCCAGCGGCGGCGTGACGTTCTACACCACCAACGCTAACTTCTACAACACCCTAGCCATTTACAGTGGCGGCTTCACCGCCGGCAACCGCATTGCTTACAACAACACCACCACCGTCGCTTCAGGCGTCACGTTTCACGCCGTCGCCGGCACGACTTATGACATTGCCGTGGACGGCAACGACGGGCAGCGGGGAACCTTTACTCTGAACTGGATCGCAGGACCAGCCAACGATGACCTGGTCAATGCTCAAACCATCTCCGGCCTTCCCGGCATGACCACAGGCACGACGGTGAACGCTTCGCATGAGGCCAACGAAGCCACTGTCGGTGATGGCGCGACGGTCTGGTATCAGTGGACGGCCGCGGCCAGCGGCGGCGTGACGTTCTACACCACCAACGCTAACTTCTACAACACCCTAGCCATTTACAGTGGCGGCTTCACCGCCGGCAACCGCATTGCTTACAACAACACCACCACCGTCGCTTCAGGCGTCACGTTTCACGCCGTCGCCGGCACGACTTATGACATTGCCGTGGACGGCAACGACGGGCAAAGAGGAACCTTTACTCTGAACTGGATCGCCGGACCGGCCAATGATGATTTCGCCAACGCCCAGGTTGTGAGCGGCCTTCCCGGCACCACCACGGGAACGACGGTGAACGCTTCGCATGAGGCCAATGAGGCCACTGTCGGCGACGGCGCGACGGTCTGGTATCAGTGGACGGCGTCGGCCAGCGGCGGCGTGACATTCTACACCACCAACGCCAGCGCCTACAACACCCTCGCCATTTACAGCGGCGGCTTCACCGCCGGCAACCGCATTGCTTACAATAACACCACCACTGTCGCCTCCGGGGTCACGTTCCATGCTGTCGCCGGCACGACTTATGACATCGCCGTGGACGGCAACGACGGGCAGCGGGGAACCTTCACCCTGAGCTGGATCGCAGGGCCGGCCAACGATGACCTGGTCAATGCTCAAACCATCACGGGACTTCCCGGCACGACCACAGGAACGACGGTCAACGCCTCGCATGAAGCCAACGAAGCCACTGTGGGCGACGGAGCAACGGTCTGGTATCAGTGGACGGCGTCGGCCAGCGGCGGCGTGACATTCTACACCACCAACGCCAACTTTTACAACACCCTCGCCATTTACAGCGGCGGCTTCACCGCCGGCAACCGCATTGCTTACAATAACACCACCACCGTCGCCTCCGGGGTCACGTTCCATGCTGTCGCCGGCACGACTTACGACATTGCCGTGGACGGCAACGACGGGCAGCGGGGAACCTTCACCCTGAGCTGGATCGCCGGACCGGCCAACGATGACATCCTCAATGCCCAGGTCGTGACCAGTCCCTCTACGTATGTGAGCGGGACAACGGTCAACGCTTCGCATGAAGTCAACGAAAATTATGTGGGCGACGGCGCGACGGTCTGGTATCAGTGGACCGCCTCGGCCAGCGGCGGAGCGACGTTCACGACAATCAACGCCAACTTCTATAACACTTTAGCTGTCTACAGCGGCGGCTTCACCTCTAGCAACCGCATTGCCTTCAATAACACCACCAGCGTCACTTCTACGATCACATTCAATGCGGTCGCCGGCACGACTTACGACATCGCGGTGGATGGCAATAACGGGCAAAGGGGAACGTTCACCCTCTATGGCGGGACAGCGCCGGCCAACGATGAATTTGTCAATGCACAAGTTCTCCCCGGCGCGACGGGAGAAGTGACAGGCATCAACCTGCCGGCGACCACGGAACCAGGAGAACCCAATCCTGATGGCGTCACCGGCGGCGCGTCAGTCTGGTACCAATGGACCGCGCCCGGAAGCGGAAGCGTCACGTTTGACGCCACCAAAAGCAACTTCAACGCGCTGCTGGCAGTTTACACAGGGCCGGATGTCGCGCATCTCACCGCCGTCGGCAGCAATGTCTATGGAGGCGTGGTCAACCTGCGGAAGACGACGCTGACCGCCACTGCCGGAGCCACCTACTACATTACGGTCGCCGGCGTGAGCGGTCAAACCGGACAGATCGTTCTGGATTGGGCGGGTCCTGCCGCGCCTGTCAACACGACCACGGCCCTGACTTCCTCCGTTAATCCCTCTGCGTCCGGCCAGAGTGTCACCTTCACCGCCACGGTCACGGCCGCCAGCGGCAGCAACACGCCGACCGGAACCGTGCAGTTTACGATAGACGGAACCGCCGTCGGCAGCCCCGTCACCCTCACCAATGGAGTGGCGACTGACAGCACATCGGCGTTGTCCGTCGGCACGCACACTGTCTCTGCCGCCTACAGCGGCGACACAGGCTTTATCGTCAGCACGTCCGCCACGCTGACCCAGACGGTGACGAAAGCAAATACCACGACCACGCTGACTTCCTCGCTCAATCCGTCGGTGTTTGGTCAGAGCGTGACCTTCACGGCCACCGTCGCCGGCAACGGCCCGACGGGAACCGTGACCTTCACAGACACCACCAGCAGCACGACGCTTGGCACGGGAACGCTGGCCGGGGGCATCACCACCTTCACCACTGCCAGTCTGTCCATTGGCAGCCATCAGATCGTAGCTGTCTATGCCGGCGATGCCAGCAACAAAGCCGGTTCCTCCGCGGCGCGTACACAGACCGTCAATGCCATTCCCACGACCACGACACTGGCTTCCTCGCTCAACCCGTCTGTCTCTGGTCAGAGCGTGACCTTCACCGCGACCGTCACGCAGACCACCGGCACAGTCAAGCCGACCGGAACCGTGCAGTTTACGATAGACGGAGTTGCGGTTGGCAGCCCTGTCACCCTCACCAACGGGAACCGCCACTGACAGCACATCGGCTTTAACCGTAGGCAGCCATAGTATCACCGCCGTCTACACGCCCACCGGCAATTTTGCCGGCAGCGCGGCCAGCGCGCTCACCCAGGCCGTCAATGCCATTCCCACGACCACGACACTGGCCTCCGCACTGAACCCGTCCACGTTCGGCCAGAGCGTCACCTTTACGGCCACGGTCACAGGGGTCAGCGGAGGCACGCCGACCGGGAGTGTGACTTTCAAGGACGGCACGACGACACTCGGAAGCGGAACACTCAACGGCAGCGGCGTGGCAACTTACAGCACGTCGGCCTTGACCGTCGGCGCACACAGCATCACCGCCGTCTATGGAGGCGCTTCCACTTTTGCCCCCGGCACTTCCACGGCGCTGATGCAAACCGTCCATGGCATTCCCACGACCACGACGCTGGCTTCCTCGCCCAATCCGTCTGTCTCTGGTCAGAGCGTGACCTTCACCGTGACCATCACCCAGGCCAGCGGCACGGCGAAGCCGACGGGAACGGTGCAGTTTGCCGCAGATGGAACCAATCTCGGCAGTCCGGTCGCCCTCACCGGCAGCGGGCAGGCGGCCCTGACGACTGCCGCCCTGACGGCGGGAACGCACAGCATCACGGCCACTTATACGCCGACGGGCGTCTTCGCCGGCAGCGCGTCCAGCGTTCTCACGCAGTCCGTGCATGCGCCCCCTCCCGCGCAGCTTCTGTGGAACAAAACCGACGGCACCGCCGCTCTCTGGAGCGTCAACACCGACGGCACCTACACTGCCACCACTTACGGCCCCTTCAAGGGATGGACCGCCAAAGCCGTCGCTGAAGCCCCCAACGGCACCACAGACCTGCTCTGGACCAACACCAACGGCACCGCCGCACTCTGGAACGTCACATCTCTCACGCCCACAGGCTACACCGCCACGCAGTATGGCCCTTATGCCGGATTCGCGGCGGTGTCGCTCTCGGTCGGCGCGGACGGCAACGCTCGGCTGCTGTGGGACAAGAGCGACGGCACGGCTTACCTGTGGACGGTCAACCACGCCAGCGGCGCGTTCGTCTACACCACTTACGGCCCCTTCAGCGGCTGGACGGCCAACCACGTTGCCAGCGGTCCCAACGTCACCGATCTGCTCTGGACCAACACCAGCGGCATGGCGGCGGGCTACCGCATCAATACGGCGGACGGCAGTTATGTGGCCCATGCCTTCGGCCCTTACAGCGGTTACGGAGCGGTGGGGCTGTCGGTCGGCCCGGACAACGGGGCGCATTTGCTGTGGGATGCCACCGACGGGACGGCTCTGTTGTGGAACGCGGACTTTAGCAGCGGGGCGTTCACGTACACGCCTTACGGTCCGTTCCCCAATTACTCGGCCAAAGCGATAGCGACGAGTTCGGATAACGCGACGCATATTCTGTGGGACAGCACGAGTGGTCTGGTGTCCCTGTGGAGCGTGACGGGCAGCGGCTACACGCATCACGAGTTCGGTCCGTTCGCGGGCTGGACGGCGGTGGCGGTGAGCGCCGGGCCGTAAATAGCAAAGAAAGGCACGAATGCGGAAAAGGGCGCGGCAACTGCCGCGCCCTTTTCTTGTGTCAATTTCTTGTGTCAATTTCTTGTGTAAAACCGCGCCCTGTGTTATAATGGCTGCGTGGCGAAGCTCTGCATGAGCCGACGCCGCGCTGATCAGCGCATCCTGCGCTGCTTTATTCTTGTAAAGGTATGGTACGATCATGTCTCTTTCTTCTTCTGCCGCCGGGCGCTGCCGGCTGGCCGCCCTCATGTTGGGCCTGGGGCTGAGTTGTCTGGTCTCTCCGGTTCTGGCGGGGACGCTGACAGTCACGAACACCAGCGATAGCGGCCCCGGTTCGCTGCGGTCGGCCATCGCAAACGCCGTCAGCGGGACCACCATTGTCTTTGACCCGACGGTTTTCGCTGCAAAGCAGGTCATTTCCCTGACAACCGGCCAGCCTCCCGCTGAACGTCAGCCTGACCATTCAAGGCCCGTCCGTCGGCGTCGGCATTGACGGCGGGATGCACGACCGCGTCCTCGGCCCTGCGGCAAACACCGTGATCTCCCTGAGTAACCTGACCATCGAGAACGGCCTCACCGCGAGCGGCGGGTCCGGGATTTACATTCCCTCCGGCTGCCAGGTCACGCTGACCAACTGCACTTTGTCTCACAATGACGCCGGGGTGCAGTCTGCCGCCGCCGGCTTGTACACAGACGTCGGCGGCACGGCCACGCTGACCAACTGCGCGCTGACGAGCAATTCCGGCACCGTCGGCGCCGGCGGCTTCTTCAATGCCGGCACGATGACCCTGACCAACTGCCTGCTCAACGGAAACACCGGCCAGAGCGGCGCAGGCTTTGAGAATGTCGGCACAGCGACTTTGACCGGCTGCGCGCTCATGGGAAACGCGGCCACTCAGAATGGCGGCGGCTTCTGGAACGACAGTTCGCTGACGTTGACCAACTGCCTGCTGGTTGCCAATGCGTCCTCCGGCAGCGCGGGCGGCGGGGGCGGCTACAGCGAAGGCTCGTCGGCGCGGGTGACGCTGACTAATTGCACCCTGACCGCCAGCGCCGCTGCCACCGGGTTCGGCGGCGGGCTGAACATCGCGGGCGGCATGGCGACCCTGACCAATGACATCTTCTGGGGCGACAGCGCCTCGGGGATGGGGGAAATCGCCGCCGTGCCCGGCTCAACTGTCGTCACCAACTGCGACGTGCAGGGCGGCTACGCGGGAACGGGCAACATTAACGCCGATCCGCTCTTTGTCAGCCCCTCTGCCCCGTATGACCTGCATCTTCAGCGCGGCACTCCCTGTGTCAACCAGGGAACTGTCACGGCTCCGGCGTACCTGTCCACCGACAAAGACGGCCGGGCGCGTCCCAACCCGCCCACCCTTGGGGCTTATGAAGCTCCCTCCGTCTCGACCGGAAATACCCAGCTTCTCTGGCGTCATGCCCCCGACGGACAGGCCGCCTTCTGGGAACTCAATCCGCACGGCACCTACGCCGTCGCCCTTTACGGCCCGTTCGCGGGGTGGACCGCCCAGGCCGTGGCGGAAGCGCCCGACGGCACGAACTGGCTGCTGTGGAGCAAGACCGACGGCACGGCGGCCCTCTGGCATGTGACATCCCTGACATCCACCGGCTACACGTACCACCTCTACGGCCCTTATGCGGGCTATTCTGCCGTCTCACTTTCGGTCGGCGCCGACGGCAGCCCGCACATCCTCTGGGACAAAACCGACGGAGCCACCGCCCTTTGGACCGTCAATCCCACGAACGCCACATTCACCTACGCGCTTTACGGCCCTTATCCCGGCTGGACGGCCAAAGCCGTCGCCAGCGGCGCGACTGTGACCGACCTGTTGTGGACGAAAACCGACGGCACGGCGTCAGGGTACCGCATCGCCGCCAACGGCAGCCTGACCTACCATCTGTTCGGCCCCTACGCAGGCTACGCGGCGACTTCGCTCTCGGTCGGCCCGGATGACGGGGCGCATTTGCTGTGGGATAACAAAAACGGCGCCGTGGCCTTGTGGAACGTAGACTTCACCTCCGGCGCGTTCAGCTACACACCCTACGGGCCGTTCTCCGGCTGGTCGGCCCAGGCGATTGCGACCGGGCCGGATAACGTCACACATCTGCTGTGGGATAAGACAGACGGGACGACCGCGCTCTGGGCCGTCACCGGCAGCGGCTTCACGTATGCGACTTACGGGCCGTTCGCCGGCTGGACCGCCGTCGCCGTCAGCGCCGGGACGTAGAAGGACACGAAAGATCCTATCCCGGAGAGGATCCTCTCCCGTCTCGCCTTTGGCTCGCCACCCTTCCCTCCGAGGGAAGGGTGGCGAACTTGTGAGCCGGGAGAGGATCTTTCGCGAGAGGACTCTTCGTTTCCGAAAGAAAGATTGACTCATGCACGCACGAAACTTCCGGCACTGCTTTGCCCTCTTGACAGCGTTGGCCGCGCTCGGCAGTGTCACCTTCGGCTTTGTCCCGGCCACGCAGGCTCAGGCCTTGACCACCCTCGTCTCCTTCACCGGAACCGGCGCTGCCGGCGACACCCGCGGGGAATATCCCTACGCGGCCGTCACCCTGGACAGCCACGGCAACCTGTTTGGAACAACCGTCCGCGGCGGCGCCGGCAGCAACGGCACGGGATTTAACGGCGGCGGCACGGTCTGGGAGATCGCCGCCGGCACGAACACGCCGACCACCCTTGTCTCCTTCACCGGCGCGAATGGAGTACAGCCCGAAGCCGGCGTGACGATTGACAGCGCGGGCAACCTCTATGGGACAACGTCTGAGGGCGGCGCTTCCAATGACGGCACGGTGTGGGAAATCCCAAAGGGCGGAAGCCTCACGACGCTGGCGTCCTTCACCGCAGGCGCGAACGGGTACTACCCGATGGCCGGCGTGACCCTGGACAGCAGCGGCAATCTGTTTGGGACCACCCCCAGCGGCGGAGACGCCAACAGCGACGGCACGGTCTGGGAGATCGCGCATGGCACAACCACTCTCACCACCCTCGCGATCTTCACCGGCGGCGCAAACGGGAAAAATCCTTATGGCGGCGTGACCCTGGACAGCCAGGGCAACCTCTATGGCACGACCGAGGGCGGCGGCTCCGGCAGCTTCGGCACGGTCTGGGAAATCGCCGCCGGCACGAACACGATTAGGACCATTGCTTCCTTCAGCGGAGGCGCGGATGGGGCTTATCCCTATGACAGCGTGACCATTGACAGCAGCGGCAACCTGTATGGGACGACCAACTATGACGGCGGCTCTGCCAGCGACGGCACGGTCTGGGAGATCGCGCACGGCACGCACGCGATTACTCCCCTGGCCTCGTTCACCGGCCCGAATGGCGCCAATCCCTTTGGCGGCGTGACCATTGACAGCGCGGGCAACCTGTTTGGAACGACCAAATACGGCGGCTCGGCGAGCGACGGCGTGGTTTGGAATATCGCGCACGGCACAAGCACAATCACTGCGCTTACCTCGTTCACCGGCCCGAACGGGCAGACACCGGTGGGCGGCGTGACCATAGACAGCATTGGAAACGTCTACGGGACGACCGAATATGGCGGCAGCACTTACAGCAGCGCCAGCAGTCCCGGCGTCGGCACAGTCTGGGAGATTGCCGGCGCGGCCAGTGTCACTCCCCCGCCGGCCCACACGCATCTGTTGTGGGACAAGACCGACGGCACGGCGTCCCTGTGGACGGTGAACCCCGACGGCACCTATGCCAGCGCCGTCTACGGCCCCTTCTCCGGCTGGACCGCCCGCGCCGTCGCCGCCGCCTCCGACGGCACGAACTGGCTCTTGTGGACCAACACGAATGGCACGGCTGCCCTCTGGCATGTCACGGCTTTGACTGCCACCGGCTACACGGCGACGCAGTACGGCCCCTACGCCGGCTACTCGGCGGTCAGCCTCAGCGTGGACAGCGGGGGAAACCCGCACATTCTCTGGGACAAAACGGACGGCACGGCGCTTTTGTGGACAGTCAATCCTACCAACGGCACGTTCACCTACACGTCCTACGGCCCGTTCAGTGGCTGGATCGCCAAGCAAGTTGCGTCGGGCCAAACCGTCACCGACCTGCTGTGGACGAACACGAACGGCACGGCAGACGGCTACCGCATTGCCGCCAACGGCAGCCTGACCCAGCACACGTTCGGTCCCTATGCAGGCTACGCGGCCAAGTCGCTTTCTGTTGGCCCTGATGATGGGGCGCATCTGCTGTGGGATAAGAGTGACGGCACGGCGCTTTTGTGGAACGTGGACTTTAGCAGCGGGGCGTTCACCTACACAAGTTATGGCCCGTTTAGCGGCTATGCGGCCAAAGCCATTGCGACGGGGCCGGACAACGTGACGCACATTCTATGGGACGCCACGAATGGCACGGCGTCGCTGTGGAACGTGATGGGCAGTGGGTTCACGTATCACACTTACGGGCCGTTCACAGGCTGGACAGCGGTGGGAGTGAGCGCCGGGCCGTAGGTAGATACGAAAGAAAGGTGTTCTCATGCACACAGGCATATTTCGCCACATTTTCGCCGGCCTGACGGCTTTTGCCGCGCTCGGTTGTCTCACGCTGGGCCTTGCCCCGGTCGCGCGTGCCCAGGCGATCCATGTTCTGGCCGACTTCACCGGAACGCCGAATGGGGCAGAGCCCTTTGGCCCGGTGACGGTGGATAGCCAGGGCAATTTGTTCGGCACGACTTACGGGGGCGGCAATGCTCAGAACGACGGCACGGTCTGGGAGATCCCCTATGGCACGTCCACCCTCACGACTGTGGCTTCCTTCGCCGGGGGCGCAGGCGGGGCCAATCCCTCTGGCAATGTGGCCTTTGACAGCAGCGGCAACCTGTTCGGGGTCACGTATAAGGGCGGCGACGCGAATGGCGACGGCACGGTCTGGGAGATCGCTGCCGGCACGAATACGATCCTCACCCTGGCCGCGTTTGCCGGCGGCGCGGGCGGGTCCAGTCCCCATGGCGGGGTGACGCTGGACAGCCACGGCAACCTGTTAGGCACAACGGTCAGCGGCGGCGCCTTTGGCAACGGGACGGTCTGGGAGATGCTCAACAGCAGCCGCGCCATCACGATCCTTGCGTCGTTCCACGGCCTGGACAACACAGAAACTCCCTACGCGGGTACGCCCGAAGGCGGCGTGACGATTGACAGCGTTGGCAATCTGTACGGAGACACCGTCTACGGCGGACGCGACCCCGTCTCCGGCGTCAACCAGATGGGCACGGTCTGGGAGATGGCGGTGGGAACCACGACCATTACCACGCTGGCCTCGTTTAATGGCGTCAATGGGGAATATCCCGAAGGCAATGTGGCCCTGGACAGCCATGGAAATCTGTATGGAACCGCGGATGGGGGCGGCTCTGCAAAAAACGCCGGCACGATCTGGGAGCTGCCTGCCGGCGCAAACACCCTCACGACCCTGGGTGTCTTCACCGGCACGAATGGGGGTGGCCCCGAGGGCGGCGCGACTCTGGACGGGAGCGGCAACCTGTTCGGAACCACCTATGATGGCGGCTCCGACAATATCGGCACCGTCTGGGAACTGGCCGCCGGTGCGTCCGCCATCACCCTCCTGGGTTCTTTCACCGGGGGAGGCACGGTGACTGGGCGCAGCCCCACGGCCGGGCTGACCCTGGACAACTACGGCAACCTGTACGGCACTGCGAGTGGAGGCGGCAGCGGCAACGCCGGCGTCGTCTTCTCGCTTTCCGGCTTTGCCACGCCCCTCACCCGGACCAGCCGCGCGCATCTGCTGTGGAATAATGTCAACGGCCAGGCGGCCCTGTGGACCATCAACCCGGACACGACGTATGCCAGCGTGGTCTACGGACCGTTTTCCGGCTGGACAGCGCGGGCCACGGCGGCTGCGTCCGACGGCACGAACTGGCTGCTGTGGACCAACACGAACGGCACGGCCGCCCTCTGGCACGTAACCGCTCTGACAGCTTCTGGCTATACTGCTACGCAGTACGGTCCCTATGCCGGCTACACGGCGGTCAGCCTGTCCGTGGGAAGCGACGGCAGCCCGCACATTCTCTGGAACAAAACGGACGGCACGGCCCTCTTGTGGACGGTCAACCCCGCCAACGGCAGTTTTACTTACACCACCTATGGCCCTTACAGCGGCTGGACGGCCAACGCCGTCGCTTCGGGAAACACTGTGACTGACCTTCTGTGGACGAACACGAACGGCACGGCAGACGGCTACCGCATTGCCGCCAACGGCAGCCTGACCCAGCACACGTTCGGTCCCTATGCAGGCTACGCGGCCAAGTCGCTTTCTGTTGGCCCTGATGACGGGGCGCATCTGCTGTGGGACAAGACCGACGGCACGGCTCTGCTCTGGAACGTGGATTTTAGCAGCGGCGCGTTCACCTATACGAGTTACGGGCCATTTAGCGGCTACGCGGCCCGCGCCATTGCGACGGGGCCGGACAATGTCAGCCACATTCTGTGGGACGCCACGAATGGCACGGCGTCGCTGTGGAACGTGATGGGCAGCAGCTACACCTATCATGCCTACGGGCCGTTCGCAGGCTGGACAGCGGTCGGCGTCAGCGCCGGGCCGTAGGAACCCAACCCTTTCCCGGAGAGGGAAGGGGAAAGCCAATTCAAGAAAGGCACACTCATGCACCCGCGATCCCTGGAAGGCCGAATCGCCCGCCTGGCAGCTTTGGCTCTGTTTTTCCTGCTTGTCGGCAGCTTTTTCTCTCCCGCCCAGGCTCAACCGTCGGCGGCTTTTACCCAATTTGTCATCTTTGGCGACAGCCTGTGCGATGTCGGCAATGACGCCAATGTGACCTTCGCCGACTACGGCACGCGCTATCCGGGCAGCGATTTCAATTACGCCGACGGGCGCTTCACCAACGGGACTGCGACCACCCCCGCCTCCACGCGATATGCCGGTGTCTGGCAGGATCAGTTGGCGCAGATGTTTGCGCTGCCCCCCGCGACCGCCAGCCTGGACGGCGGGACGGACTACGCCTTCGGCGGCGCGACATCGGCCGGCGGCACGAATAGTCTCGCGGCAGAGGGGGGCTTCACGATCACCATTGACAACATGGGCAAGCAGGTCACTGACTATCTGGGCAATCATGTGACCGACCCCCGCGCACTTTACATTGTCTGCGGCGGGTTAAACGATCTACTCAATGACGACAGCGCCGCCAGTGTCACCGGCACGGCCCAGCGCGTCAGTGCCCTGGTCGAGCAATTGGGGCTGGCCGGGGCGCGGGCGATCCTTGTTCCCAACATCCCCCCGCTCGGTAGCGCGCCGGGGCAAAACGGGAACGCGCAAACCGCCGCCGCGCTGAACCAGGCCGCCAGCAGCTATCGCACACAACTCAATGCCGATCTTGACTCAACGCAGGCTTACTTCAACGCCAAAGGCCTTTCTGTCAAAATCTATCGTCTTGATCTTTTTGCACTCTTCGGCCAGCTCAGCCAAAATCCGGCCGCGTATGGCTTCGTCAACCTCACGCAAAGCGCTCAGGGTCAGGCCGTCAATGCCGATCAGTATCTGTTCTGGGATGACTTGCACCCGACCACCGCCGGCCATTACCAGATCGCTCAGGGCGCCGATGAAGTGCTGAATCCGACCCGAACGCGCCTTCTCTGGAACCACAGCCCGGACGGTCAGGCTTCCCTCTGGGCCGTGAACGCCGACGGCACATTTGCCAGCGTCCAGTACGGCCCTTTCTCCGGCTGGACGGCAAAGGCCACTGCCGCCGCCCCGGACGGCACGAACTGGCTGCTGTGGACGCATCAGCCTGACAATCAGGTCAGCCTCTGGCACGTTACCGCCCTCACCCCTTCCGGCTACACGGCCACGCAGTACGGCCCCTATGCCGGGTACACCGCCGTTTCCCTGTCAGTCGGCGGTGACGGCAGCCCGCACATTCTCTGGAACAAGACGGACGGCACGGCGCTTTTGTGGACCGTCAGCCCGACGAATGGCACGTTTACCTACACAAGTTATGGCCCCTACGCCGGCTGGACGGCCAACCAAGTCACATCGGGCCAGACCGTGACCGATCTGCTCTGGACCAAGACCGACGGCACGGCGTCGGGTTACCGCATCGCGGCTAACGGCAGCCTGACTTATCATACGTTCGGCCCTTACAGCGGCTACACGGCCAAGTCACTGTCGGTCGGCCCGGACGACGGGGCGCATCTCTTGTGGGACAACACGAATGGCACGGCTCTTCTTTGGAACGTAGACTTCACTTCGGGGGCGTTCACCTATACGAGTTATGGGCCATTTTCGGGCTACGCGGCCCGCGCCATTGCGACCGGCCCGGACAATGTCACTCACATTCTGTGGGATGCGACCAACGGCACGGCGTCGCTGTGGAATGTGACGGGCAGCGGCTATACCTACAATACCTACGGGCCGTACTCTGGCTGGACGGCGGTCGGAGTGAGCGCCGGGCCGTAGGGAGTCCTCTCCCGGATAAGATGCTTCGTTTCAGAAAGGCAACTCTCATGCACCAACGCTTCTGCGCTCTCACTGGCCTGGCGGCTCTGGCCGCGCTCGTCATCGGCGTCCGGCCCGCGCCAGCCGATACCCTGACCAGTTTTGATTATCCGAACGCGATTTTCACGCGCGGGCTGTCCATCAACGACAGCGGGAATGTCGTCGGCGTCTTTGCGTCTTCGGCAGGGGTCCAGGGGTATGAGCGGCTGGCGAACGGCACCTTGAGCGCGCCGATCAAGGACCCCAATGATGATCAAAACTTTACCCGCGCGCTGGGCATCAACAACGCGGGAACAATTGTGGGAGACTATCAAGACCTGGTCCGAAACGGGTTCAACAGTTCGCATGGCTATCTGCTTCGGGGAAGCGAATTCGCGACCTTTGATGTCAGCGATTCGGGTTCAACCTTTGTGTACGCCGTCAACAATGCCGGCGACTTCGCGGGCGCTTACGAAGATAGTTCGCAGGTCAACACCTATGCCTTTCTGGATGTCGGCGGCACGGTGATCACCTTCAACGGCCCGGCGGGAAATACCGGCACGCTGGCTTATGGCATCAACAACAGCGATGTCGTGGTCGGTCAGTACACCGACAGCGCCAACGTGACCCACGGCTTTAGCCGGGACCCGGTGACCGGCGTCATCACCGCGATTGACGTGCCGGGCGCATCCAGCACCATCTGCTACGGGATTAACGACGGCGGTACCATTGTCGGAGACTATCAGGTCAGCGCCGGCTCAATCAATCATGGCTTTATGGATCGGGCCGGCGTCATCACCACGTTTGACGTGCCGGGCGCGATGTCCACGACCCTCGCCGGCATCAACAACGCGGGCGTTCTTGTCGGCGACTACGCTGACCAGAAAGCGAACACACACGGCTTCATTGACGCCCCGCCGCCGACCGGCCATGTCCCGCTTCTGTGGAATAAAACCGACGGCACCGCCTCGCTTTGGAGCGTGAACGCCGACGGCACCTATGCCAGCATCGCCTACGGGCCGTTTCCCGGCTACACCGCCCGCGCCGTCGCCGCCGCCCCGGACGGCTCCTCGTGGCTGCTGTGGACCAACACGAACGGGCAGGCTTCCCTTTGGAACGTCACCGCCCTCACGGCAAATGGTTACACCCACCGCGAGTATGGCCCCTTTGGGGGCTTTGCCGCCGTTTCCCTCTCGGTCGGCAGCGATGATAACCCGCGCCTGCTGTGGGACAAAACCGACGGCACGGCCTCGCTATGGACAATCAACCACACGAACGGCACGTACACCTACACTCCCTACGGGCCGTTCAGCGGCTGGGCCGCCACTGCGGTCGCTTCGGGAACCACCGTCACCGATTTGCTGTGGACCAATGTCAACGGGCAGGCGTCGGGCTACCGCATCAACAATGCCAATGGCAGCCTGACGTACCACCTGTTCGGACCGTACCCCGGTTACACGGCGACGGCTTTGTCCATTGGGCCGGATGACGGGGCGCATCTGCTGTGGGACAAGACCGACGGCACGGCTCTGCTGTGGAACGTGGACTTTTCCAGCGGGGCGTTCACCTACACTTCCTATGGGCCGTTCGCTGGCTACTCGGCCAAAGCCATTGCCACGGGGCCGGATGGCGTCACGCACATCTTGTGGGACGCCACCAACGGTACGGCGTCGCTGTGGAACGTGACCGGCAGCGGGTTCACATATCACACTTACGGGCCGTTCGCAGGCTGGACTGCCGTCGGGCTGAGCGCCGGGCGGTAGAAATAACCACAGAGGGTGGCAACTTGTTGCCGGGAAGGGGTTCTTCCACCCTCACGTCTCAGAAAGGTATGACAGCATGTTTTGCATCCGCACAGATTTACCGATTCAACTTTCTGCGCTGGCCCATTGGTTGCTTTTACCCCTGCTGGCCCTCGGACTGGCCGCGCCGACATGGGCCGACAGCCCGCCCGCCGGCCAGAATCAAACTGTCACAGCGGCGAAAAATCAGCCGGTCGCCATCACCCTGACCGCCTATGACCCGAACGGAGAGACGGATACTTACACGGTCATCGCCGTGTCCGGGCCGGCGCACGGCACACTGTCGGGAACAGCCCCCAATCTGACCTACACGCCCACGACGGGCTTTCTCGGCACGGACAGTTTCCAGTATCAGGTATCCGACAGCACCGGCGGGACCAGCACGCCCGCGACCATCACGATTGCCGTGGAGAACGCCCCGCTGACCGTGACCAGTCTGGCCGACAGCGGCGTCGGCACCCTGCGGGCAGCGATCAATTACGCCAACAGCAATTCGGGCGGAACGATCACCTTTGACCCGACTGTCTTTGCCGCGAAACAGACGATCACTCTCAGCAGCGGCTACATTGGTTTCATCGCTCCCACGACCATTCAAGGGCCGGCTGTCGGTGTCGTCATTGACGGCGGCAACACGGCCTCTACCTCGGTGCCGAATGCCAATGCGATCTTCTTTGTGAATAGTGTCAATGTCACCCTAACCAACCTCACTCTCCAGAACGGCTATGCCGCCGTTGAGCCGATCACGATCACTCAGAGCGGCACCTACACCAGCGCCAAGGGCGAGGCTGGAGGCGCTATCTCCATTGTCGGCTCCTGCCTGGTCAGGCTGACCAACTGCACATTGCTCAACAACCGGGCCTCGGGCGGCGGCGCGATTTACAACACAAGCCTGCTGTACCTGACCAATTGCGTCCTGTCGGGAAACAGAAGCTACGTGGATCAGTTAGGGTTTCCCGGATCGGGCGGCGGCATTGACAACGAGGGCGGCTTTGTGTCCCTGACCGGCTGCACGCTGATCAATAACAGCGCCGAGGTTTACGGCGGCGGCCTGTACACGACGGACGGCGACGTGGCCCTGGTAAACTGCACCTTGACCGGCAACACGGCGAGTTACGCCGGCGGCGGCGTTTGCGGCAACACCGCCCCGCTGACCCTGACCAACTGTGTCTTCACCGGCAACACGGCTCCGACCGGCGGCGGCCTGGACAGCGACTCAAACAGCTACACCTATCTTGCGGGCTGCACGTTCACGGCCAACAGCGCCGTCGCCGACGCACTGCAACCGACAGCGCAGGGCGGCGGCTTTTACAGCGGCGTGTTCTGCCATACCAGCCTGACCAACGACATTTTTTACGGCAACACTGCCCCGGCCAATGCCGGTACTGATGTCTATCTGTACACGGACAGTTCGGGTGGAACCGGCATAGCCAACGTCGCCTACTGCGACATCGGCTCCTACACGCAGACCCAGTCCACCCACACCGCCTTTGTGGACGGCGGCCACAACATCTCGGCTAACCCGCAGTTTAAGTCTGCGCCGGGCGACCTTCATCTTCAAGCTGGTTCGCCCTGCCTGAGCGCGGGAACTCCTGCGGTTCCTGCCAATCCCGCTTCCACGTTCTCTAACCAGGCCGCCAGCCATATGGACCGTGACGGCAACCCACGCCCCAACCCGCCCAGTATCGGCGCGTATGACTTTAATCCCGGCCATGCTCATCTGCTTTGGAACAAAACCGACGGCACGGCGTCCCTGTGGACGGTGAACCCCGACGGCACCTACACCAGCGTTGCCTACGGGCCGTTTTCCGGCTGGACAGCGCGGGCCACGGCGGCGGCCCCCGACGGCACGAACTGGCTTTTGTGGACCAACACCAACGGCACGGCCAGTCTCTGGCACGTCACGGCCCTGACTGCCACCGGCTACACGTCCACGCAGTACGGTCCCTATGCGGGCTACTCGGCGGTCAGCCTGTCCGTCGGCAGTGACGGCAGCCCGCACCTGCTGTGGGACAAAACCGACGGCACCGCTTTGCTCTGGACCGTCAACACCGCCAACGGCAGCTTCACCTACACGTCCTATGGACCTTACGCGGGCTGGACCGCCAACAAAGTCGCATCGGGAGCCACCGTCACCGACCTCATGTGGACAAACGTCAACGGAACAGCGGCAGGCTGGCGCATCAACAATGCTGACGGTACGTATGCCCTCCATGCCTTTGGCCCTTACCCTGGCTACACGGCAACAGCGCTCTCGGTCGGCTCGGATGATGGAGCGCACCTGCTGTGGGACAAGACCGACGGCACGGCGCTGCTCTGGAGCGCAGACTTCAACAGCGGCGCGTTCACCTACACGCCTTATGGGCCCTTCTCCGGCTACTCCGCCCGCGCCATCGCGACGGGGCCGGACAACGTGACCCATATCCTCTGGAATGCCACCAACGGCACCGCCTCCCTCTGGGCTGTGACCGCCAGCGGCTACACGTACAAAAGTTATGGGCCATTCAGTGGATGGACCGCCAACGCCCTCAGCGCCGGGCCATAGACAGAAAGGAAAGTTATTATGCACACCCACCCATTGGCCGGTCTAGCCGCTGTTGCCGCGCTCGGCCTAGTGACACTCAGCATTGCTCCATCGGCGCAGGCCGATAACATTACCCCCATCGCTTACTTCACCGGCATTGGCTCCGGCACAAATGGGAGCGAGCCACGCGCCGAACTGACGTCCGACAGCCTCGGGAATCTGTATGGGACAACGGCCTACGGCGGCGCCAACGGCGACGGCACGGTCTTTGAGATCGCCGCCGGCACGTCTACCCTCACGACGATCGCTTCGTTTGGCCCCAGTGTCTACAACGGATTGACGCCTTATGGCGGCGTGACGATAGACAGCAGCGGGAACCTCTTTGGAACAACGCTCGGCGGCGGCTCCGGCCCCTACCACGATACCGGCGTCGTCTGGGAGATCGCGCATGGCACAAACACCATCGTCGCTCTGGCCTCCTTTCTCGGCACCTCGGCGAAGGGCGACCCAAACTGGGCCAATCCCCAGGCCGGAGTGACGCTGGACAGCAGCGGAAACCTCTTCGGAACAACCTTCTACGGCGGCACCGCCAATGTCGGTACAGTCTGGGAACTCGCGCATGGCAGCACAACAATCACCACGCTGGCCTCATTTACCGACTTTCCCAACGGCGCCTATCCCGCGGCGGGCGTAACGCTGGACAGCATCGGAAACCTTTGGGGAACAACCCTGGAAGGCGGCTCCAACGGCTCCGGCTTGGTCTATGAGATCGCGCACGGCAGCACAACCCTCACGACGGTTGCCTCCTTCACCGGGACGAATGGGGGCGGCCCTGCGGCCGAGGTGACATTTGACGACAGCGGCAATCTCTTCGGGACAACCGGCAATGGCGGCGCGAATGGCCTCGGCACGGTCTGGGAGATCGCCCAGGGCAGCACGGCAATTACCACTCTCGCCTCCTTCGCCAGCGCCCCAGGCGGTAACGCTGCGAGTGTGCCGCCTCCCAGCCCGGACCATTCCAGGTCCAGAGTGAGAGCGAGAAAGCATAAGAAACACTCCCCACTCTCTGGAACCGCTGCCGGCGGTATTCGCCCCCAGGTCACAGCCCCTGCGGACGAGGACCTTTTCGGGACAACGATCGATCTCGGCTCTACCAGCAATGGCACCGTTTGGGAGATTGCTGCCGGCAGCGCGACGATCACCACCCTTGCGGAATTCACCGGCGCGAATGGCTCCTCTCCCTATGCTGGCGTGACGTTTGACAGCAGCGGCAACCTGTTCGGAACAACGGTGAATGGCGGCCCCGGCCCCGACTTCGGCGGCGACGGCACGGTCTATGAGATACCGGGCGCGTCCACGCCCGACAGCCACACGCAGATGCTGTGGAACAAGACGGACGGCACGGCCAGCCTCTGGAATGTCCTTCCCAGCGGCACCTATGCCAGCGTTCAGTACGGCCCCTTCCCCGGCTGGACGGCAAAGGCCCCTGCGGCCGCCCCCGACGGCACGAACTGGCTGCTGTGGACCAACACGAACGGCACGGCTGCCCTCTGGCATGTCACCGCGCTGACTGCCACCGGCTACACCGCCACGCAGTACGGCCCGTATGCGGGCTACTCGGCGGTTAGCCTGTCCGTCGGCGGTGACGGCAGCCCGCATCTGTTGTGGGACAAGATCGACGGAACCGCCCTTCTCTGGACAGTCAATCCCGCCAACGGCAGTTTTACCTACACGAGTTACGGCCCGTTTTCCGGCTGGACGGCCAACGCGGTGGCTTCAGGAGCCACGGTGACCGACCTGCTCTGGACCAACACGAACGGCACCGCAGATGGCTACCGCATTGCGTCTGGCGGCACGCTGACTTCTCACGCCTTCGGCCCCTACAATGGCTACACGGCCAAGTCTCTGTCGGTGGGGCCAGATGACGGCGCGCACCTGCTGTGGGACAAGACGGACGGGACGGCGCTGCTGTGGAACGTGGATTTTAGCACGGGCGCATTCACCTATACGAGTTACGGCCCATTTAGCGGCTACGCGGCCCGCGCCATCGCGACGGGGCCGGATGATGTGACGCATATTCTGTGGGACGCCACCAACGGCACGGCGTCGCTGTGGGCTGTGACGGGCAGCGGGTACACCTATCATGCCTACGGGCCGTTCGCAGGCTGGACGGCGGTCGGGGTCAGCGCCGGGCTGTAGGCACATCGGGCAGAACCCTCCGGCCTTCCTTGTGCGGGAGGCCGAAGGATTTTTTTGCGTTTTTCTGGAAACTATGTTACAATAGACAGCAGCGCTGTTGATCCCGGCTCTTCCCCTGGACACACCTTTTCCAGACTTCATTCCGAACAGCACACATCAAAGGAGATTGTTTCAGACATGTTCTTTCGTTGACACTCCCCCGCGCGCCGCAGCGCGTCCGGCGTGACCCGCACTCTCGGCACAGCGGTCTTCGCTCTGGCCGGGCTGGCTCTGTCCACGCTTGCCGCCCGCGCCCAAACGGTCAGCGCCGTTCTTTCGTTCCCGACCACCATTCAGGGCGCGGCTTCCGGCGTTGTCCTCGGCAGCGACGGATTTCTTTACGGCACGGCGCTGGCCACCAACTCCGTTTACAAAGTGGCCCCGGACGGCACCGGCTTTCAGATCATCCATACTTTTCCCCAGCCCGACGGGCATGGCTTCAACTTCGACGGCTACTATCCCTCCCGCGAACTGGTGGCTCCTGGCGACGGATACCTGTATGGGGACTGCGCCAATGGCGGCGACAGCGGCAACGGCACCATTTATCGCATCAGCGCCAGCGGGGCGTTCCAAAGGCTGTATTCGTTCACTGCCGAAGACAGCAGTTTTCATAATGCCGACGGTGCCGGCCCGCAGAGCGGGCTGGCCGTGAACGGCGACGGGTTTCTGTACGGCACGACCAAAGGCGGCGGGCCGAACGGCGAGGGAACCGTGTTCCGCATCAGCCGTGACGGAACGGGTTTTCAAATGCTCCATGCCTTTACCTTTAGCAGCGCGACCGATGGTTCCAATACTTACGCGCCTCTGCTCTGGGGCGGCAACGGTTTTTTCTATGGAACCACGCAATCGGGCGGCGCGAACTTTTTCGGCACGATTTATCAGATCAAGCCCGACGGCACCGGGTTCAGCCTGCTGCATTCCTTCACCGGCGCGGAAGGCGGCTCGTTCACCGCGCCGACGCTGGGGCGAGACGGGCGGCTGTATGGCGTCAGCTTCCAGGGCGGCGCGAACCTGGCCGGCCTGCTCTGGGGGATCAACACCGACGGCACCGGCTTTGCCCCGGTTCATGTCTTCGGCGCCAAAGACAGCCAGAACAACAATCTGGATGGCTCCGGCCCTTACGGCGCGCTGGCGACCGGGCCGGATGGGACGCTCTACGGGACCACGGAAAGCGGTGGGATCAACAAGTTCGGCACGGTCTTTGCGGTCCACCCGGACGGCTCCCAGTTCACGACACTGGCCTCCTTCGGCACGAACTCCGGGGATCCCAATGACCCGGTCGGTTCATTGGAACTCATCGGCAATGTCATTTACGGGACCACGTCTTATGGCGGCCCCATCGGCTTCGGCACGCTGTTCCAGATCAGCGGCCTGCCCGGAAGCGCCCCGCCGCCCGGCCATGCTCATCTCCTGTGGAACAAAACCGACGGCACGGCGTCCCTGTGGACGGTGAACTCTGACGGCACCTTCGCCACTGTTGCCTACGGGCCGTTTTCCGGCTGGACAGCGCGGGCCACGGCGGCGGCCCCCGACGGCACGAACTGGCTTTTGTGGACCAACACGAACGGCACGGCCAGTTTGTGGCACGTCACCGCGCTGACTGCCAGCGGCTACACGGCGACGCAGTACGGCCCGTACCCAGCCTACTCTGCCGTCTCGCTTTCGGTCGGCTCCGACGGCAGCCCGCACTTGTTGTGGGATAAAACCGACGGCACAGCGAACCTCTGGACGGTCAATCCGGCCAGCGGCAGCTTCACGTACACTCCCTACGGACCCTACGCCGGATGGACGGCCAGGTCTATCGCCAGCGGCGCAACTGTGACTGACCTGCTTTGGACAAAAACGGACGGCACGGCGTCGGGCTATCGCATCGCTTCCGATGGCAGCCTGACGTATCACACCTTCGGCCCCTACACTGGCTACACAGCCACATCGCTCTCAGTCGGCCCCGATGACGGGGCGCATCTTCTGTGGGACAAGACGGACGGAACCGCTCTGCTGTGGAGCGTGGACTTCAGCACGGGAGCGTTTACCTACACGCCCTACGGCCCGTTCAGTGGCTATGCGGCCCGCGCGATTGCGACGGGGCCGGACAACGTCACGCACATTCTGTGGAACGCCACCAACGGCGTCGCCTCACTGTGGAACGTGACGGGCAGCGGTTATACGTACACGGCCTATGGGCCATACTCCGGTTGGACTGCTGTTGCCGTCAGCGCCGGGCCGTAGGAAGCCCCCCGCCCCCAATAATGGGGGAGTCAGAACATAAAGGGCGCGGCGTATGCCGCGCCCTTTTCTTGCTTCTCCCTGCCCCCTGTGTTATAATGAACTGTCGTTGTGCACGGCTGCTCCACAGCAGTTTTGCCGGAAAGACATGGTTCCATGCTGTCCCGCTCCACCCCAGGCGTCTTCGCCTGCCCGCCGGCCTTTGCACTGTTTCGCTATCTCCTGCCTGGCCTGGCTTGCCACCGACTGTCCGACAGGCCCTGTTACCGCTCCTCTGCCTGGCCCTGACGACAGGTGGGGCGCCCTCTCCGGCGTCTGCCACTACCCTCAACGTTCCCGCGCAGTACGCGCATATCCAAGACGCCATCAATGCCGCCGTCAATGGCGATACCGTTTTGATCGCCGACGGCACCTACACCGGGCCGGGCAATGTGGATTTAGACTTTGGCGGGCGCAATATCACGGTTAAATCACAGCATGGAGCCGCCGCGACCGTGATTGACTGCCAGGGAAGCGCCGCCGACAACCATCGCGGTTTTTATTTGCACAGCGGCGAAACAAAAGCCGTCCTCAATGGCCTGACGGTGCAGAACGGCTATGAAAGCCAAAGCGACGGGGGCGGAATACTGACGGAGGGCGTGGGGGTGACGATCCAGAACTGCATCGTCAAGGGCAACACTTTGACAGCCAATTACGGTTTTGGCGGCGGCATCTACAGCATCAACGGGAATGGCCCCATTACAGTCACCCATTGCACCCTGAGCGGCAATACGGCGGCCTATGGCGGCGGCATCTACAGTTTCAGCGCCAACGCCGACGGCCCCATCACACTCACGAATTGCCTGGTTACCGGCAACGTGGCGACAGTCGCCGCCGGTGGGGGGAAATACAAGCTACAACCGTGACAATGCCAGCGGCGGCACTAGCCCGATCACAGTCATGGATTGCGCTTTTACCGGCAACACGGCGCTCTACGGCGGCGGCGGTATTGACAACGAGACTGACAATTCCAGCAGCCTGATTACTTTGATCCATTGCGCCGTGACAGGAAACACCGCATCCTACGGCGGCAGCGGGGTATTCAACAACAATGGTGGTGACTTGATTGGCGGCGGCGGCGTCATCCAGTTGACAGATTGCGTTGCGGATGGAAATACCGGCGGCGGCATCTCCAACGGAAGCAGTTCCTTTCAAGGGATGACAATTCTGACTCGCTGCGCCATCACCGGAAATACCACAGGCAGCGGACTGTACAACAACACCAGCTACACCGTGCTTACCGATTGCGCCATCACCGAAAACAGCACGGACGGCGATGGCGGCGGCATCTTCAATGACAATGGCGGCAAACTCACGCTGACCAATTGCGTCATCGCCGAAAACTCGGCGGTCAACAGTGATGGCTACAGGGGTGAGGGCGGCGGCATCTACAACTCTGTCTACAATAACACCATCACGATGACCAACTGCACGGTGACAGGCAACAGAGCCACCGTGAGCAGCGGCATTTTTGATGGTGGCGGCACGTTGACGCTGACGAACGACATTATTTACGGCGACCTGGCCGCCTCGGGCGGCGACATGACCGCCTCTGGCGGGGAAATTACGCGATCCAGCGGCAGCGTCACCGTCACTTACTGCGACATTGGGGGCGGCTATGCGGGAACCGGCAACATCAACGCCAACCCGCGTTTCGTCCACGCGCCCGCAGACCAACACCTTTTGGCCGGGTCCCCCTGCCTCGGCGCGGGAACCCCGACCGGCGCGCCCAACGCAGACAAAGACGGCAAGGTCCGCCCGAACCCGCCCGGTCAAGGCGCGTATGAGGAAGCCGCCGCCGTTGTCGCCACCACCACGACGCTGACTTCTTCGCTCAACCCCTCCGTGGCCGGCCAGCCCGTCACCCTCACTGCCACCGTCACCACCGCCCTGGGCGATTATGTGCCGACTGGAGCCATCCAATTCAAAATTGACGGCAGTCCCTATGGCACTCCCGTCACGCTCAACAGCGATGGGCAGGTGTTCTTGAAGCCAGGCCTCCTGCCGGGAACGCACAGCGTCACAGCCACCTATGCGCCGACAGAAATTTTCACCGGCAGCGCGGGAACGCTGGCTCAGATCGTCACGGCCCATGTCAGCCCCGTCTATGTGTCTCCGTCCGGTAATGACAGCAGCGCCGGAACGCAGGCCGCGCCCAAAGCGACCATCCAAGGGGCGATCCATGCCACCCTCAACGATGACACGGTGATCGTGGAGGACGGCGTCTATCGTGGGCCAGGCAACCGGGACATTGACTTTGGCGGCAAGAATATCACCGTCATGTCGCAGAACGGCGCGGCCACGACGATCATAGACTGCGGGGGTGACGCTGACCCCCATGATGGTACCGGCATCCATCGCGGCTTTTACTTCCACAGCGGCGAAACCAACGCCGTTGTGAGCGGCCTGACGATCCAGAACGGTTACCAAGTTTACTTTCCCACCCAACCGGACAGCGGCACGGGCGGCGGCATTTTTATTGAGAATACCCTGCCCGGCGGCCATGTGACCGTTCGCAATTGCGTCCTTCTCCAAAATACGGCTTTGGGCAGCGGCGGCGGCATTTACGGAAACTCCGCCGGCACCATCACGCTGACGGGGTGCGCCCTGGAAGGCAACACGGCCAGCGAAGGCGGAGGCATGGACACCAGCAGCGCCGGGACGGTCTCTCTGACCCACTGCCGCATCACCGCAAACACGGCGGGCATCGCCGGCGGCGGCGTCGCGATCAACAACTACCCCGGCGGCACGATCACGCTGACGAACTGCGCGATAGAGGGCAACAGCGGCGCCCAGGCCGGGGGCGGCGTCTACAACAACAACGCCGGCGGCGCACTGACAATGACAAATTGCGCCATGATCGGCAACAACGCGGCCTACGGCGGCGGGGTCTGTAGCGGCAATATCAGCGGCAGCGCGCTCACAATCACCGGCTGCGCTGTGGAGGGCAATACGGCCCAATATGGCGGTGGTCTGGAAAACGACAATGGCGGCGGCCTGTTCATTGTGAGCAACTGCGTCCTCACCGGCAACACGGCAAGTGTCTACGCCGGCGGCATGTACAACGCCAGTGATTACAGCAGCGCCCCAAACAACGGCCTGCTCACGGTCATCAACTGCTCCCTGTCGGGCAATACGGCTCCGAGCGGGGCGGGCGGCGGCCTCTACAATTCCAACCACTACGGCGGCACGATTGCCCTGACCAACGATATCTGTTACGGCGACCAGGGCGGCGAGGTCGTGAATGATACTTACTACCAGCCGGATCCGCTCGTGACCTTCTGCGACATTCAGGGCGGCTACGCCGGAACCGGCGACATTGACGCCGACCCACTGTTCGTCAATGCCGCCGCGGGCGACCTGCACCTTCGGCCCGGTTCACTCTGTGTTGGATTGGGAACCGCGGCGGGCGCCCCCCTCAAGGACAAAGACGGGCTGACCCGGCCTGATCCGCCCAGTCAGGGCGCGTATGAACTTGGCCCCGGCCACGCGCATATTCTATGGAACAACGTCAACGGGCAGGCCAGCCTGTGGACGGTGAACCCCGACGGCACGTTCGCCAGCGCGGTCTATGGCCCGTTCAGCGGCTGGACCGCCAAAGCGACTGCCGCCGCCCCGGACGGTACCAACTGGCTGCTCTGGACCAACACGAACGGCACGGCGGCCCTCTGGCACGTCACGGCCCTGACTTCCACCGGCTACACCGCCACGCAGTACGGGCCGTTTGCCAATTATGCCGCTGTTTCTCTGTCCGTTGACACCGGGGGCAATCCGCGCCTCTTGTGGGACAAGTCTGACGGCACGGCTTCGCTGTGGACACTGGCCGGGGATGTCTTCGGCTCATTCACCCACACTGAATATGGCCCGTTCCCCGGCTGGACGGCAAAGGCTGTGGCAAGCGGCCCCACCCAGACCGACCTGCTATGGACGAACACAGATGGCAGCGCGACCTTCTGGAACGTGACGGGCCGCGGTGATACAGACACGGTTTACGGCCCGTATGCGGGATGGAACGCCGAAGCCCTTTCGGTCGGCCCGGACGACAAAGGGCATTTGCTGTGGGACAACATGAATGGGCAGGCGTCGCTGTGGGCGCTCAGTGGGGATTTGTTCGGCACGTTTACGCCGGTGGAGTACGGCCCGTTCTCCGGCTATGCGGCCCGCGCGATTGCGACGGGGCCGGACAACGTCACGCACATTCTGTGGAACGCCACCAACGGCGTCGCCTCACTGTGGAACGTGACGGGCAGCGGCTACACGTATCACGCTTACGGGCCATTCGCGGGCTGGACGGCAGTGGGAATGAGCGCCGGGCCGTAGGAACCTGATCCCGGCGGTTCCCGCCGCTAACGCAGTTGCGCGCAAGCTCCTTTCCCTATGAGGGAAGGGCGAAGAAGGTGGGGGCGAACTATGGGTTCGCCCCCTTCTTTTTACCTTTCTTTTTGCCTTTTTTTGTGTCTGCTCGCTTTTCACTGTTGACTTGGCATGGTTTATGCAGGTATGTTTGCTAGAGCCGCGGGATTTAGTCCTGTTGGCTTTATTGCCTGCGCTTTGGGGTATAGTAACTTAACGTGCCTTTTTGGAAGAGGCTAACGCACAAGGAGAGTGTATTTTGATGCACATGATGACCTGCCTTGCCTCGCAGGCATTGCAGATCGGCGAGGAAGTTGAGATCACCGTCATTGCCGTGGAAGACGGCAAAGTTCAGCTTGGCGTGACCGCGCCGGACGGACGCCGCCTGACCTGCATTGACCCCATTCCGCTGCCCCTGGAAGCATCGGAGATCAGGCTTCTCGGTCTGGAACGCGCCCCGGGCTGGCCGCGCGTCGCGCCGGGCCGAAAGGAGTAGGAGCCGAGCGATCATACGGGGATAATTTTCCGGCACGGCTCCTGTGAGCAGGAAGAAGGCGCAGGCGCGGCGAACTGTTCCCTGAGTTAACGCTATTCAGCGAGGAAACTGTGCCATGCCGCCCACTGATCCTGCCAATGATCCTGACAGGCCGCCGGAAGTCCGCTACGATCTGGCGGGCAACCCGCTGCCGCCGCTTTCCGACGGGAAAGCGGCCCCGGAAGTGCCGAAGCCTGCCGCGCCCCGCCAGCCCTACCCGGAACCCCGGCAGGTCTACACCCCGCCCCACGCGCATTCCACCCCGCACGCGCATCCCACTCCGCCCGCGCCGGATCCGTCGGTTCCCGGTCAGCCGAAAAAAGCCGGCGGCCTGGGGGCCGCTCTGCGCGGTCTGCTGAAGCGCGGCAAATCCGGCTGAACGGGCGGCGCGGGAGACGAACACTGATGAGACCACTCTGGCCGCTGCCGGCCAACCTGCTGGGGCCGCTGCCGGCCGCTTTGCTGACTTTACTGCTCTGGGCCGGTCTGATGCCCGCCGGGGCTTACGAGACCGACGTGTCGGCGCGCGACCCGTCCACTGTCGTGAAAAGCGGCGGGACCTACTGGGTCTATGGGACCGGCGCGGGCATCCCGCAGTTCTCGTCTTCGGACCGCGTCCACTGGAAGTTTCAGGGGCCGGTTTTCCCCGTCGCCCCGGCCTGGGTGGCGTCCACGGTTCCCGCCAACAAAAACAACAACGCCTGGGCGCCGGACATCCATTTCTTTGGCGGGCAGTGGCATCTTTATTTCACCTACTCCACCCTGGGCCGCAAGACTTCCGCGATCGGCGTGGCGACCAATCCGACGCTGGACCCGCGCGGCTGGAAAGACCAGGGAGTTGTGGTCGCGACCGGCGATGCGACCGATGACAATGCCCTGGACCCGTGCATTTTTGAGGATGCCGCCCACGGACTCTGGCTCTCGTTCGGCTCTTATTTCAGCGGCATCCAGCTCCTCCCGATTGACCCGCAGACGGGCAAGCAGGCCGCCGGCAGCGCCCTGACCCCCATCGCTAATCGCCCCGACACGCGCGGCAATGCGATTGAAGCCTCTGCCGTCACCTTTCACGACGGCTATTATTATCTTTTTGTCAATTGGGACGGCTGCTGCGCCGGGCCGCGGAGCAGCTACAATATCCGCATGGGGCGCTCCAAAGTCGTCACCGGCCCCTATGTTGACCAGGCGGGCCGACCCATGCGGCAGGGCGGCGGCACGCTGTTTCTGGGATCGCTCTACGACAACGGCTCGGGCCGGACGTGCGACGACGAGGTGGGGCCGGGCCATTTCGGCATTCTGCATGACACCGACGGCGACTGGGTGAGCTACCATGAGGAATGGGCGCGCGACCGGAACGGGCGGACAACGGTCAACCTCAGCCCCCTGGCCTGGGACAGTGGCGGCGGCGGCTGGCCCCGCGTCGTCCTGGACCCCGGCCCGTACCAGATCGTTTCCAGCCTGACCACGCACGAGGCGGTGACGATTGTCGGAGACGGGCTGCAAACCCAGCCCGCGGAGGCCGGCGCGGGTCAGCGCTGGACGCTGACCTCGGAAAGTGACGGCTGCTACCAGATCGCTCCGTCCCAGATCGCCCAGGCCGGCCGTCGCCTGGTGTTAAGCGTGGCCGGCGCGGCAGCCCCCGGCGCGCGGGTGACGCTGGCCGCGCCGGATGGCAGCGACCGCCAGCGCTGGCGTCTGCGTCAGAACGACGACGGCACGTATACGGTGCTGCCCAAAAGCGGCGACCCGTCCGTCGCCCTGGATGTCGGCGGCTGCAATCCTGCCGACAGCGCTCCGGTCGGGCTGTGGACAGCCAACGGCGCGGATTGCCAGAAATGGTCCTTTCGGCGGCGCTGAGGCAGGAAACTGCCGGAGCCTAACCCCGCCGCAGAGGAACCTAACCCCGCAACAAGTTGCGACCCTTCCCTGTTAGGGAAGGGTGGAGAGAATCTCTCTGCCTCTCTTCCCTTAACAGAGGAGAGGTTCTTCGGGGTTAGGTTCTTCTGCACTTGCAGTTCTCGCAAAAATCGCTCATAATACATCTTTCCCGGCCATGACCCTGGCCGGCATCCTTTTTCGGAACCGGAGAACAACGCTATGCCCGCTCCTGACAGCCCTGAGTTTGCCAACTCTGCGCCGGAAAGCTCGGAAGCCGGCAGCGAAGAACCGCTGCTGGACATCAACGGCAACCCGATCCCGCGCAACTGGAACCCGATGGCCGCCCCCGCGCCGCCCGATGCCGAGCCGCCCGGCACGCCCAAAAAGCCCGCACCCGGTTCGCGGGTATCCGGCGCATCGCGCCCGCCTGCGCCCGGCGTTCCGCGCCCGACGGCGCCCGGCGCGCGGCCTGTCCCCGGCCCGAGGCCCGCGCCGCCCGGCGCCTCTCAGCCGCCGCCGCGTCCGGCCACCGGCGGCGGGTTCACGCCTGGCAGCGGCGCTTTGCCCGGCCAGGAAGAGGTGCGCTACGATCTGGCCGGCAACCCGCTGCCCGCCTTCAAGCCCGGCCCCGGCGTGGAGCAGCCAACGTATGTGTCGCCGTCGGCCTCACGTTCCGGTTCGGGGCGGTCCGGCAAGCGCGAAAAGTACAATAACAGCAGCACTCGCCCCAGCCCGTTCGGCCCGATCTTTGTGCTGATCTTAATGGCCCTGATCGGTGGGGCGGGCTATGTCATGTACCAGAAATATCAGACCAACCAGAAGAACGAGGCTGCGCCGGTCAGCGTCTCCGCGCCCGCCACTGCCGCGCCTTCCGGTTCCGGGGGCGCGAAGCCCGGCGGAGCAAAGCCCGGCGGCCATGCGTCCCCCTTCGGCAAGCATTAGAGTTCGGCAAGCATTCTCAAAACAACAAGCCCAAATGACACAACCCCGGCCTCTTCACAAGAGGCCGGGGCTGCTGTCTGTTCCGGTTCGCTGACTGACCCAACTGCGCGGGAGCGGGGTTAGTTACGCGCTTTTTTACGGGCTGCCACGATGCCGCCCAGGCCCAGAGCGAGCATCAGGCCCAGGGAAACCACCGATGAGGCTTCCGGCACCGCGGCTGGGGCGATGAGGGAGCCGAATGCTCCACTGCTTTGCGAGGTTGTCCCAAAGAGTATCCCGCTATCGCCCTGGGCAAAGGCGGGGTCCAGGAGAACATTGAAGGAACTGCTGGAACTGCTCTGCTCTGAGACCGTTGCGCCGAACAGGGAAGCCTCGGGCTGGAGGAGGTTATACAGCGCCTGCGTGACCTGTGTGCCGGTGACAGTCTGGCTGGAACCGGGGGTAATTCCCAAAAACTCGGAGGTAATGGTCTCAGACAGGGTTCCCTTGTCCGTGATGAGTCCCGCCGTGAAATCCGCCGGCTGGCCGGAATAGTCCAGCGTCGTAAATATCCCGCCGCCGAAGCCGATGGACCCGCCCGGCGTCAATGAGGCCACCATTCCATCCTTGGCCTCCCCGGTGGTTCCAGGGGCGAAGCGGACCACGGTTCCCTTCGTCAGACCGGTGACCGTCAGGCCGTCCGTGCCTTTGGTGGCGGCAGTGAACTTGGGGACTTTGTTGTCTTTGATCGCCTTCAAAATCGCGTCACGCTTTTCCGTGACAGTCGTTCCCGGCGCAATCTTGACCGGCAAAGAGGCGATGAGTCCGCCCCCGACCGCGGTGAAACTCACCGTGACCTCAGCGTTCTTGTTGTTGGTTGGCGTTCGAGAAAGTCAGGTTGACCGGGCCTGCGTTCGCCGGAGCAGCGAAGGCGGCCAGAATGAAGAGTGCCAGCGGTACGCCAGCGTTCCGAATGGTGTGCATAAGAGTGTCCTTTCAGAAACAAAATCACTACGAAATCAGTTGTGACCCCGCGATGCAGTCAGGAAGAACACGGCGCGATTGCCGACGGTGGAGGAACAGGAGAACACCGTATTATTACCTACAGCATAAATCATGCCAACTTGGCAGGACGGCGCAGACTGCGGGCTGAGACCTGATCCGCTCTTTGGGTTATAAAAAATAATTCCAAGAATAGTAGACAAAAGATTTTGATGTCTGCCATACTGAGTCATGTCTTTGGAGAGATGTCTTGGGGTAAAGGGGAGGACTCGGATGGTGACAGCGGGACACGGGGGGCAAACGAACGCGCAGATCAGCGCGGTGGCGGAACTGCTGGGCGAGGCGCGGCTGATCGGCTACCGGCCCTGCTTTGCCAGGGCGTTCGGCGGGGCGGCCTGCGCGGTGCTGCTGTCGCAGTTCTGGTTCTGGACGCAGACGCCGTCGGGCCGGGAGCCGGAGCGGGACGGCTGGTTCTGGAAATCGCAGGCGGCGATCACCGAAGAAACCGGCCTGTCCCGGACGGAGACTGAGACCGCGCGGCGTAAACTGCGGGATCTGGGCGTGTTGCAGGAAGATGTCCGCGGGCTTCCGGCGACGCTGCATTACCGGCTGGATATTGCTGCCCTGTTGGTTCGCCTGGGCCGGGCTTTTGCGCCGCCGACGACGTGTGCGGAAACCGCGCCTATCCCGCCCTTTGCGCGAAACCGGCAAACTAGCCTGCGGAAAGCCTGCAAACCAGTTTGCGGGAATCCTGCAAACTTGCCTGCGGAAAAGCCGCAAGCTATCTCTGAGAAGACTTCCGAGAAACCCCAAAAGAACATCCGTTCGCAAACGCGGCCCGTTTTGCCTGCGGCATTGAATGCAAAAGAGCCAATGGCGCTCACGTCCCGGCAGTGTCAGGTGAACCGACAGGGAACGGCGCTGCTCAAAGCCGCGCTCCAGCAGGCGACCTGGCGTGCTGCCTGCCGATCCACGCCGCCGCGAGAGCCACCGTAGGGGCAGGCCGGCGACAAATCTTCGCAAATCTTCTCAAAAATCGCGTTTCTTGTGGAACAAGAAAGGGAAATGGTCGTCTGACTAGCAGTCCATTTGTCCGTATGCCTGCCTCCGAGAACCCTGATGCTCCACCTGAACTGGTACCTTCTGCTTTCCACCGTCACTGCCGGCGCGGCGGCGATGGCGCTGACCGCGCGCCGGGCCTGGCAGCGGCGGGCGTGGGCGGTGGAAACGGCGCGGGCCGCCGATGCCGGGCGGGCGGAGCGGGACCGGCATCGGCAGGCGCTGGGCGATGTCACCGGCGGGCGCCTGCGCCTGTGTGAGCCGGACGAGGTGCAGGCGCTGCTGACCGGGGAGCGGCTGTGGACGCTGCCCCTGCTGGAACCCGGCGATGTTTCTGTGTTCCGGCGGCATCTGCGCGCGCTTGCCGCCCGCCGGGGCTTTGCCGAGGCGCGGCTGGATGACCTCTGCGGCTGCGTCTCCGAAGCGGCGGCCAATGCGATCCGCCACAGCCAGGGCGGCGTCGCGCAGGTCTGGGCCGAGGCGGACGGCCTCACGATCCTGGTGACGGACTGCGGGCCGGGCATTTCCGCCGAGCGTCTGCTGGGCCGGGTCTCCGAAGGGGCGTCCGAAAGCGCCGCGTCCGAAAGCGCCGCGTCCGAAAGAGAGGCAGAAGGCCTGGGCTTCCGGCTGATGCTGGCAATGAGCGACCTGCTGGCCCTCAGCACCGGGCCGAACGGCACGCAGCTTCTCCTCAAAGTCCGAAATCTGAGCGTCCGGGACTAGGCTGCCTAAGATCAGCCTCCCTCACCGTCACGCCGCGACCCTGCGGCTATTTCTACTTTCAACTCCCGCTCTTTCCCCTGAGTGTGACAATTGTCACAGACAAATACGTGGCGAGTTGCCATACTTCTGTGTTATAATGGATGCGTGGCGTTCTGCAAGCCCCTTCGCCATGCTGTACCCGATTTGTTTCCCGGCTCAAGTGCGAAAGGATTTTCCGATGAATACGTCTTTCTCAGCCATCCTGCACTATCTTCCTCTGCCTGCGCTCTGTTTGTGCGCGTTGTCTCTTGTTGGTCTGGTTGCGCCCCGAAGTGCCGCTGCTGCGACTTACTATGTCTCGCCCTCGGGCAGTGACAGCAGCATCGGCACACAGGCCGCGCCGTTTTTGACCATTCAGAACGGCATCAATACGGCGGTCAGCGGAGATACCGTCATTGTCGAAAACGGCACCTACACGGGGCCGGGCAACGTGGACCTGGACTTCGGCGGACGCAACATTACGGTCATGTCGCAGAACGGCCCGACTACGACAATCCTCAACTGCGGCGGCAACGACGGCAACGGCGGCAACAACCCGGTGGTCTACCATCGCGGCTTCTATTTCCACAGCGGCGAGACGAATGCCGTCATCAGCGGCCTGACCATTGAGAATGGCTATGAAGATGGCAGCAGCCCGGCAGGAGGAAATGGGGGAGGCGTGGACATCGAAGCCGGCTGCGCCGTCACCCTGACGGACTGCACCTTGACGGGAAACACGGCCTACAGCGGTACCTACGGCGACGGCGGCGGTGTCTACAACAAGGGCACGGCGACGCTGACCAACTGCACCCTGAGCAATAACACGGCCTCCAGCGGCGGCGGTGTCTACAGCGCCGGGACGGCGACGCTGACCAACTGCACTGTGACGGGAAACACGACCGCCAACGCTGCCTACGGCGACGGCGGTGTCGGCGAAGGTGGCGGTGTCGAAAACTATGGCGGCACGTTGACGCTGACCAACTGCACCTTGACGGGAAACTCGGCCTACACGGCCTCCGACGGTGGCTACGGCGACGGCGGCGGGGTGGAAAACATTAACGGCACGGCGACGCTGACCAACTGCACCCTCAATGGAAACGGCGCTTCCGACGATAGCTACGGCAACGGCGGCGAAGGCGACGGCGGCGGTGTCTATAACGCCGGCAAGTTGACGCTGACCAACTGCACCTTGACGGCAAACTCGGCCTCCACGATAGGCAACGGCGGCGAAGGCGACGGCGGCGGTGTCTACAACTACGGCACGGCGACGCTGACCAACTGCACCTTGACGGCAAACACGACCGCCAACGCTGGCTACGCCTACGGCGGCGGTGTCTACAACGACGGCACGGCGACGCTGACTAACTGCACCCTCACCGGAAACTACGCCGATTTCTACGGCGGCGGTCTCTACAACCCCGGCACGGCGACGCTGCTCAACGACATCCTCTACGGCGACTCGGGCAGCGAAATTGCCAGCGGCGCCATGGGGACCGCCAGCTACTGCGACATCCAGGGCGGCTTCACCGGCGCGGGCAACATCAACGCCGATCCCCTGTTCGTCAATGGCAGCAGCCCGTATGACCTGCATCTTCAGGCCAACTCGCCGTGTATTGAGGCCGGCACATCCAGCGGCGCACCCGCCACCGACATCACCGGCGCCACCCGGCCTGTTCCTCCCAGTATCGGCGCTTATGACTTCTACGGCCACGTTAACCCCCAGTACGTCACGCCCTCGGGCAACGACCGCAGCGATGGCGCGAAGGCGCATCCCAAGAGGACGATCCAGGCGGCCATCAACGCCACCCAAAACGGCGACACCGTCATTGTCGAAAACGGCACCTACACCGGGCCGGGCAACGTGGACCTGGACTTCGGCGGACTCAACATCAAGGTTCAGTCCCAGAACGGCCCCACCACCACGATCCTCAACTGCGGCGGCAGCAGCAGCGCCAGCCATCGCGGCTTCTATTTCCACAGCGGGGAGACGAATGCGGCGATCATCGGCCTGACCATTGAGAACGGCTATGAAAGCGGAACCTCCGCCGGTTCCGTGGGCGGCGGCGTCTTCAACAACGGCAGTGCCGTCACCATTACCCATTGCACCCTCATCACCAACACGGCTTCTTACGGCGGCGGCATTGCCAACACCAACGGGAAACTGACCCTGAGCCAATGCACCCTGAGCAATAACACGGCCACCGCCGCGGGCGGGGGGGCGTTGAATAACAGCGGGACGATGACGCTGACGGCCTGCGCGCTCACCGGCAACACCTCCAACCACGGCGGTGGGGTCATCAATTATGGACAGACATCTCTGACCGGCTGTACCCTGACCGGCAACACCGCGACGACCTACGGCGGTGGCCTCTCCAACAATGGCGGCATATTCAAGGTTTCTGTCTGCACTTTCACTGGCAACAAAGCGGCCTACGGCGGCGGCGTGGCCGACGCTGGGAATGCGCTGACCCTGAGCCAATGCACCCTGAGCAATAACACGGCCACCGCCGCGGGCGGGGGGGCGTTGAATAACAGCGGGACGATGACGCTGACGGCCTGCGCGCTCACCGGCAACACCTCCAACCACGGCGGCGGGGTCATCAATTACGGACAGACGACCCTAACCAACTGCACTGTCCTCGCCAACACCGCCACCACATACGGGGGTGGCCTGTCCAACAATTATGGCACGTTCCACGTCACCAACTGCACGATTACGGGTAACACCGCCCATGCTTATGGCGGGGGCGCAGCGGACTACTCGGGCACGCTGACGCTACTCAACGACATCGTGTACGGGGACACCGGCGGCGAAGTGAGCGGCTCAGGCTTGACCGCAAGTTACAGTGATATCCAGGGCGGCTCCGCGGGAACCGGCAATCTGAATGACAATCCGCTGTTCGTCAATGCGCCCGGCGACCTTCATCTTCAGGCTGGTTCTCCCTGCCTGGGCAAAGGAACCCACAGCGGCGCTCCAGCCACGACTGAGGACGGCAAGACGCGCCCCAACCTGCCCAGCATCGGCGCTTACGAAAAAGGTTCCTAGCCGCCAGCAGATCTCGCTTTGGAGCGGCACGGGCAGCAGCCATACGTATCAGGAGTTCGGTCCGTTCAGCGGCTGGACGGAAGTTGCCCTCAGCGCCAGCCCGTAGCGTCGCTTGACTGAGGGCATCCTCGGCAGCGGAGAAGGATATTTCGGCGTGTCTCGCGAACAGGGGGGCATGAACTGGTCTCGGACAATGCCGCCGCTTCGGGCCGCGTTTTGGCTGGCGCTCCTGGCTTTGTGCCTCGGCCTGACAGGCCCCTCAGCGGCGGACACGTCCCCGTGGCCGGCGGACTTGGTCGTCTATAACGTCTATCCCAGCATCTTCTCCGCGCAGCGGAACTTCGTGGGCGTGACCGCGCAGTTGCCCCGGCTCAAGCGGCTCGGCGTCACCGTCCTGTGGCTGATGCCGGTGACGCCCGTCGGCCAGGCGATGAACGGCCACCCCAGTTACGGCAGCCCGTACAGCGTCCGCGATTATTTCGCCCTCAACTCCGACTATGGAACCGCCCCGGACTTGCTGGCGCTGGTCACGGCGGCGCATAAACTGGGCATCAAGGTCATCCTGGACGAAGTGCTGAACCATACGTCCTGGGACAACCCGTTAATCACCCGGCATCCCGAATACTACGTCCATACCGACGGCAATCCCGCCAACCCCGCGTCCATCTCCCAGGCGCTGACCTACGCGGATGTGGCCCAGCTTAACTATGCCAATGCCGATCTGCGGGCCTATATCATCGGGATGCTGCAATTTTGGATCACGCGCTACGGCGTGGACGGGTTCCGCTTTGACAGCGCCAGCACGCCCGACGGGCCGGATCGGCGGGTGCCGGCGGACTTCTGGCAGGAGATGGGCGCCGAGTTACGCCGCGCGAAGCCGGACGTTCTGCTGCTCGGGGAGTGCGAGACGCCGGACCTGGCCCTGAAGCCGTTCACGCTGGACTACGGCTGGCACGTGCACGATGCCTTGCGCGACGCTTCCAACGGCGGCAGCGCGGCGGGAGTGGAAGCCGCCTGGCGCTACGAGGCCGACGCCTTCCCCGCCGGGATGAAGCATCTGTCCGTGGCCGAAGACTGGGATTTCCCCCGCGCAGTCAATGGGTTTGAAGGGCCGGCGGGCGCGCTGGCGGCGGCGGCCTTTGACCTCACCACCACCGGCGTCCCGCTCCTGTACAACGGCATGGAGATCGGGAACGCGCTGGGCGCGACCAATCCGCATGACCCGATAGACTGGCAGGGCGGCGACGCCCGGTTCCCACCCTTCTATCAGGAAATGATCGCGCTGCGGCGCGGCAGCCCGGCGCTGCGGGAGGGGACGATGACGTGGCTGCCCAACTCGGCGTCGTCGCGCGTCCTGACTTACCTGCGGGCCGGGGGCGGCACGGAGTTCCTGGTGGAGATCAACCTCTCCGCAGGGGCGGCGCAGGGAACCGTCGCCGCTCCCGCCGGCTCGGCCTGGACGGAAGTCCCGCTTGCCGGAATGCGGGGCGCGGGCACCCACGCCCCGCCCCCCGCCGTGTCGCTGCGTCCGAAAGAATTCGCGACCTTTAAACGTTCTCTGCCCGCCGCCGCAAAGGAAACCCCCATGCCCACGAAACTCCTCCCGGCCGCCGCCATCGCCGCTGCCGCCGCCGCCGTCTCGCTGCTGCCCGCGTCGGGACAGGCGCTGACAATCTATGCCGACAGCGCGGACCATTACACGGCCAAAACCGGCTATGCCGGGCAGGGCGGCGGGACGCCCGGCTTCGGCGCGTTCCATGTTCAGACCAGCGCCGCCGGCAATGTCGGCACATATGTCGGCGATGCGGCCTACGCCGAAAAAAACACCGGCCTGCCGCCGCCCGGAACGCTCAATACCGGCGGCCTGGCGTTTGCCGTGTATGCCAACAGCGACCCGGCGGCGTCAGTGACGGTCACGCGCCCCTTCGCGCAGAGCCTGGGCATGTCGGCGAGTTATTTTCCCTGGATTTCGTGACCGGCGACAATGCCGGCGGCTCGGTCGGGGTGGACCTGCTCTCTGGAAACGCCCCGGCCCCGACCCCAGTCGGCGTCTTCACCTACAACGGCCGTGACGGCAAATACTATTTCAACGGCGCGGCCACCGGCCGGGGCTTCCAGCCCGGCGTCCTGCATCTGGCCTACACGCTGACATCGGCGGCGGCCTACACACTCCAGGTCACCGGGGCGATCACCTATCAAGGCGTCGGCGCGTTCGCCGCCCCCCTGACCGGATTTGAAGTGCATCAAACCGCCGCGTCCCCCACCAGCGGCGCGAACTTTAACGCTTTCTTCAACAGCCTCCGGCTCAGCGTCGCGCGTCCCAAAGCCGTCCCCTGACCGAGACGCGACCCGCTGCCCGAACGGAGCCTGTCACGCAGGACGGATGAGTCATTGCGGGTCCCTGATGACCCCTGCGAAGAGCACTGTCCCCGTCGCGTTGTCACGAATGGCGCAAAAGAATGGATGGTCCACGCGCATCACCGTGTTCGGGACGGCAATCGCCAGAGAGTGCATCCGCACGCCGGTCGCGGCAGCCGCCACCGTGCCTTGCTCGTCCACTTCTAAAATCGCCTTGTGGATCACCTCGCCGATAAAGCCGCGTGAAAGGCCCATTGGCGTAAAGTCCGCTTTCTCTCCGAACGCCATGCCCATGCCGATTTCTGTCAGAGGCCCTTTCAGCCGCGCCTCGTACTGAGCCTTGAAGCGCGGAAGGAAGAGGGTCAGCAGGGTGGGGCGCATCTGGCCGACCCGGTTCTGCCACTCCTGAGCCGTGAGGCTGGTCATGACTGTGGTCAGGTCGGCGCCGGGCGTCGGCAGGAAGACATACATGCTCATGCGGCCCGCGCCGTAAGGCAGGCTGACCGCTTGAAACTGCGGCGTCGCCAGGTACGAGTAAGTTCCCGTCTGGGACATCAGAGGGAGGGTTTTTGTGGACCCGTCTTCCAGCGTGAACGGTCCGTCCTGCGTCGCCGCTTTGTGGAACTGCCTGCTCCACATCCCGTGGAAGTAGACGGCGTTCGTCAGCACCGCCGGTGACCGAACCAGATCGCCGGACGACACCAGGCGGTTGATCTTGCCGCGCGTGTTCTCGCTCACCCAGCCATTGATTGTCGCGGCGGCAGAGGGGGAGTGAAAGTCGAGCGTCTCGGCGCGCGCGTCATAGAACTGGCGGCAGCGCGCCTGAAAAGCGGGCGCCAGGGTCACGCCCTGGTTCGCCCAGAGCGCGTTGGCCACCGAGAGTTCTACCTGGGGGTCAGGATGCGTCAGAGACGGCAGCAGCAGACCGTTCGCCTGGTTGATTTCATCCCTCGGCAGCGCCCGCAGCCCCAGGGCCTCGTTCATGGCTTGCTGCGTGGCTCCGCCCGCGCCGTTCAGGGTCATGGTCAGGGCGTTGCTGACGCTGAAGGGCGAGAAAAAGACGTTCTGATGCGGCTCGCTTTTTGTGAGCGCCGCCAGAAGGCGGAAGCCGAAGTCCGTGTTTGCCGCGGTGACCTGCTTCACCTGGGGATCGGCGGCGACGACCGCGGGATCAACGGCGGCCTTTTGCGCTGTCATATTTTGCGGTGTGATATGTTCCAGGGTGTTGGCTCCGAAAACGGTCAGGCCGGTGGCAAAGCAGATCGCAAGAATGCCGAAGCAAGTCAGCATCCACGTTTTTCCAGGGAAGCGAAACGATCTTTGCATGGTAGTACCTCCCCTCTTTTGACCCAGGCACAGCGGCTCTCCTTCAATCGCATTTGCCAGGGCCGCTTCGCTCAATGGGCCGCCTGCGGCTTGCTTTCGTCTTCTCCGAACGGGTTGTCCAGGGCGAAGGCGCCGGTGCCTAATCGTCGGCGTCTTTGGAAACGCCGCGCACCCAGCGGGTGTGGCCGTCAAAGGCCAGGATCTGCGTTCCTCCCCGATGGCGGTAGGTGGTCACGATGGGGGATTGACTGAAATCCTGCTCGGCCTCATAAGCCAGCGTTGTCTGGGCGGGCTGGGCGGTGACGGCGGGGTTGTACGGGTCCTGCCAGCCGCAGGAGATCGGCAAGCCCTGGTAAAGACTCGCCATGCGGTAGGAGCCGGGCCGGCTTTCGGTCAGCCGGTCGTAGTCATCGGGGCAGGCGAAGATCGCCGCGTTCCGGGTGTAGGGGTCGCAGTCCGCGATCAGACCGCCGAACGAGCCGCCGTCGGGCGGCGTCTCGCCGTCATTGTCGCCCGCATACTCGTGGATCGCCAGCCCGATCTGATGATAGTTGGAGAGGCAGGCCGCCGCCCGCGCGTTTTCGCGCACCTTCTGGAAGACGGGGAAGAGGATCGCGGCGATGACCGCGATGATGGCGATGACGATGAGCATTTCAATGAGCGTGAAGCCTGAGCGCTTCCCGTCTCTGCCGCGCGTATCCGTCAGTGTGTGTTGTGTCATGGTTTCCTGAGCCTTCTGTGAGCGTCCATTATACCCGAACTCGATGCGCGAGAAATGTGTCGGGATGAAGACTTCCTCGCTGGAGCGGCTTTGTCTGTCGGAGCGGCTTTGTCTAGGGGGTAACTCGCAATGAGAATGTCGGGCCGGATGTGATAGGCGGAATGCAGACGCCGGATCATGGAGACAGTGAGTGGCCGCTGGCGGTTCAGAACCTCGCTGACGCGCCCGCTGGGGCCGATCACCGCTTCCAGGTCCTGACGTGTCAGCCCGCGTTTTTCCATCTCATACTCAATGGCGGCGACTGGATCGGGTGGCCCAATCGGATAATGCTTGGCCTCATAAGCTTCAATCAGCGTGACGAGAACATCCAAGGCATCAAACTCTTCCGTATCAACCTGGGCATCACTGAGTTGGTCCACCAGGGACAGGGCCGCTTTGTAATCTTCGTGGGTTTTGATGGGTCTGACGTTCACTGGGCTTCTCCCGAAGCGCCCTCAGTAGAGCGCGACTGTCTCGGCATCCACCTTGTCATATTCCGCATGGGTGCCGACAAACTTGATGTAAACAACTTGGGCCTGATACAACACCTTGACGATCAGGCGATAATGGTTGCCTTTTATATGGAAGCAAACGCGGCTGTCGCCAAGAATGCTGGTGTTGGCATAGCTTTCGGTGATGTCATTGGGCGAACGCCATTCCGCCTTCTCCGCGTCCGCCAGCCATGCTTTCAGCGCTTGTTCCGCATCGGCGTGGGCTGTCCAAAACTCGCGTAGTGTTGCTTTCGCAATGACTCTCATAATTTCGTTTCATAATTTCGTTACGGTTTCTATTATACCATTCTTCTCCCGTTTTGGGAGAATTCCATAGAAACAGGCGCGAGGATTGCTCCCGCGCCTGCTTTTCCTGCCCCTATTTACTTTCCGCAACGTTACTTTATTGCCAGCGCCCGCCGTTCTTCCGTCTGCGGCTTGCTTTCGTCTTCTCCGAATGGGTTGTCCAGTGTGAAGGCATGCTCAAACTGGGCTTTGTAGAGGTGGTAGTACAAGCCGCGTTTGGCGAGCAGATCGTTGTGCGTCCCGACCTTTACAATGCGTCCGTCCTGCATGGTCACAATTTTATCCGCGTGCATGATGGTGGTATTCTTCTTCCCCATCTGACCGAGGCCGAACCAGCACCGAAGCGAATGCTGCCTACTACTTCTTAACGAAAAACCTTATTTTTACCGACAATACGGCAGAAAGCTGCCCTTGTCAACGTTCCCCATTTGGGGTATAATAGAACGCGCGAACAGCGTAAACTCGTTTTGAGAATTGACGTGGTTTGGCGTGTCGGCTGGGTGAAGACGAGTACGTTTCGGAGCGGCGAAGGGTGAGTCTTCTCGCTCCGCTTTGTTTCCAGGCAGGTCTCACTTTCCCAGGCGCACTGCCGAACGCAGCGAGGGACATGTGAGCGAACGCAGCCCGATTTCTTTGGTAGATGCGGCTACAGGGAACACCGTAGACGCAGTTCTCGTCAATGATGTGAATGATGACACTTTGCTGGCGGCAGATCAGTCCTGGATTCCGATGCTGCTGCAAGCTGCCCGTGAGGAGATCGCGCGCGGCATTCCGCCTGCGCCTCACTCACACTGGCGATGGCAGAATAAGACGGGAACCAACCGAGGCGGTCGCCGTATTATAGGGATAGAATGCGGTGGTGAGGTTCAGGCGTTAATCGCATTGTGTCTGGACAAAAAGTGCCGCCTGCCTGTGCAGGCAGGGCTGCCATTAGTGTATGTGGATTACATTGAAACCGCCCCCTGGAACATGAAGAGGTATGCGGAACAGCCGCGCTTTCGCGGCTGCGGCCCGCGTCTGATTGGCGCGGCGGTGGAAATCAGTGTGAATTTAGGCTGGGCAGGGCGGCTCGGCCTTCATTCGTTAGAAGAAGACGATACCCTGCGATTTTATCGGCTGGTTTGTGGGATGACGGGAGCTGGACCGCGACACCGCCTATCTGAACTTGCGGTACTTCGAGATGACGGAAGCGCAGGCAAAAGCATTTGGAGAGAAGGGAGGCAGAACAACATGAAGTTTAAGAATGACCTCGCCTGGGTTCTGGCGATGGACGAGCTCCAGGGGGACATCCCTGATCCGTCCTCTTTCCGCCCCGCTGAGTGCGAAGAATCCTATGTGCCGTCCGCGCGCAGTGTGGCGCGAGGGAATACGTCAGGGGAGCCACTTCACGCGGCATCGGGCGCCCCTGCAAAAGTCGCGCCCGCGCGTGGTTCGCGCCGCTCTGGTTATGGCGGCGGCTCGATGAGTTGTTGACTTACCTCAGGGTGTGTCAAAAAAGTGGGGGCTTCCTGAAAGCCCCCACTTTTTGTTTGTCAGAACTAACGTGCCGCCAGTGCTCGGCGCTCGGTTTCCTGTTCGTGCAGGGTACGAACATTTTCATATTCGTTCCTCGGTCGCTCATCGTCTTCGCCATCAAGGATCGTTTTGGCGGAGTCATGGACTTCCAGGGCATGAGAGAACTGGGCCATGTAAAGGTGATAATACAGTCCCTCCCTCTTCAATAGCTCGGCGTGTGTTCCCTGCTCAACGATCTTCCCCTGGTCCAAAACGACTATGCAATTTGCGTGCATGATCGTGGAGAGGCGGTGCGCGATGATGAGCGTGGTTCGGCCGACCATCAGTTTGTTCAGGGCGTTCTGGATCAGCTTTTCGCTTTCGCTGTCCAGGGCGCTGACGTCGCCTCGTCCAAAATCAAAATGCGCGGGTCGCGCAGGAAGGCGCGGGTGATGGCGAGGCGCTGCTTCTGGCCGCCGGACAGTTTGGTGCCGCGCTCGCCGATCTCGGTCTCGTAGCCGTCCGGCAGGGCCTCAATAAAGTGGTGGGCGTTGGCGGCGATGGCGGCCTCCACGATCTCTTCATCGGTCGCGCCGGGGCGGCCATAGAGAATGTTGTCTTTGATGGTTCCGGTGAACAGGATGTTGTCCTGCAAGACCATGCCGATGGCATTGCGCAGGGACTTCACTTTGACCTGGGCGATGTCCTGACCGTCCACCAGAATCTGGCCGCTGGTGACATCGTAAAAGCGCGGAACCAAATTCACCAGGGTGGACTTGCCCGCGCCCGACGGGCCGACAAACGCCACCACTTCGCCGGGCTGGATGTCCAGATTGAGGCCCTTGAGAATGGGTACTTCGGGATCGTAGCCGAACGTCACGTTTCGCAGCTCGACGCGGCCCTCGATGCGCGCGGGCAGCGCCTGCGGCGTCGGGCTTGTCTTCAATGTCCGGCGTGATGTCGAAGATGTCGAAGATGCGCTCAATGGCCGCGCCGGCATTGGCGATCACCGCCGCCAGGTCGGTCAGGCGCTGCAGGGGCATATAGAACATGCCCAGGGATAGATAAAACGTGATCATCATGCCGGGCGTCATGCGCCCGTTCAGGACTTCATGCGCCCCGAACAGCAGCACGGTAATCGGCGCGATGCTGGTCAGCAGGTTGGACGAGGTCATGTTCAGCGCCTGCAAGCGGACGGTGCTGATCTGCCGGTCGTAGAGGCTGCGGTGCATCCGGTGGAACAGCCGCGTTTCGCGCTTCTCGCGGGCAAACGCCTGCACCACGGTCGCGCCGGCCACCTTCTCCTGCACCTGCCCGGAAAGCTCCGACAGGCCTTCCTGCACGGCATGGGAGGCTTTGCGGATGCGCTGGCCGAAGAAGCGGACGCTGAAGACCCAGAGGGGCAGCACCAGCACGGACACCAGCGCCATGCGCGGGGACAGCACGAACAGCCAGATCACGATGCCGACCACCGAAAGCGAGTCCATCCACAGCAGCGTGCAGGCGTTGCCGATGAAGTTCTGCGCCAGGGCGATGTCCGACGTCAGCCGCGACACGATGCTGCCGGAGCGGTTCTGCTGGAAGAACGACAGCGACAGGCTCTGGATATGCTCGTACAGGTCGTTGCGGAGCTTGAAGATGACCCGCTGCCCGCCGACATTCGCGAGAAACGAGCGCAGGAAAATAATCCCGCCGGAGCAGCACAGCAGCAGAATGACCCCGCCCAGCATGACATTCACTTGACTGGTCAGGGACGCCTGGGGCGCGAAGATGCCCGAGCAGGCGGTCCAGCACGGGGTACAGCGGGATTGACCCGGCCCGCATGCCGGGTCGCGTGGCCAGACCAGGTCCAGACATGTAGCCGGCGACGTTGGGAACGACCGCAGCCAATGGCATAGTTGGTGATGCCGCAGAGGGTCGCGACGGAGAACAGCGGGATGTAGGGCTTGAGGTAGGCCAGAAACCGCAGCATCGCCTGCCGCTCTTTGCGCGGGTCGCGGACGGTCTCGTCCGCCAATCGCATCCGCGCTTCGGCAAGGGAATCGCGCCTTCTGGCCTTGCGTAAGTGAGTCTTTTTTGACTGGGAAGTCTTTGTTTGAGAACTCTTTGACGGGGGTTTCCCGACAGCGGTTTGCATGGATTAGTTTCCTTCCAACTTTTCCTGGAAATGACGTCTTCGGTTCGCGAACGCCGGTCGTATTGCTATTGTGCCATATCAGCGCCCCCAATTACAACTCTTTTATATAAAAATGACGAAAAAAGCGAAAATGCCGCGCCGCCTGCCTCTGAAACAATTCCATATATGCCCCGGTTTCTGGAAAAGGAGCCGGGGCGTTTTGGCGTGTGAGGGGGGGCCGGTCAGGCGGCGGCGAGGAGGATGTCGGCGGGGATAGAGAGTGACGGTCAGCATACAGGCATTGACCAGGCATTGACGGGGTATTTATCTTCTGTCATAATGAGGGCAAGGCCGCGCAGAAAGAGGGCAATGAAAATGACGGAGGCGACAATGGCGGAGGCGGGGACGACGGAAACTAAAAAGCGACAGGGCTTTGATTTCAACGGTTCCGCAGTGGAAACGCTTGCTCGCCCGGCGACGCCCTCTTTGAGCCAAAACAGCCGACCGGGTGAGGAGCGGGTGCGGCATGTCTTGCAGCGATACGACAGTTTCAGTCCCGCCGCCGTGTCTCAATTTCTGCTGTCTTCCCCCCAGGTGACGGAAATGCTTTTAGCGGCGGCTCCCTGTGTGGAGGAGTTCTTTGGCCCGGAAGCGCGTGTCACCCTGCAAGTTCTCACCGATCAGGATGGGGACAATGCGGTCAGTCTGTTCGCGCGCATTCAGACACCGCTCAGTGTGCGGGAAGCCATCGCGGTGCGAAAGCGCTTCAACCGCGAGTGGTGGATGCAGCAGCCAGGCGCTCTGGAAGCCGCGCTGAATTTTGAGGTGGAATGTATTTGAGGTGGAATGTATTTGAGGTGGAATGTATTTGAGGTGGAATGTATTTGAGGTGGAATGTATTTGAGGTGGAATGCGGCTAAATGAGACCGAGTGGGTTTGATTGGAACGAGTATCTTGTCTTTGCGCGCAAGCTTCTTGACGTCATTTCTGGTGAAGCCTCTTCCCGAATTTCTATCAGCCGCGCGTACTACGCCGCCTATTGGAAAGCCCGGCAATTGCTGGAAAGCAGTGGGGTTATCGTGCCGGGGCGCAACGCGCATTCATTTGTCTGGCAATCGTTCAACAAATGCTGGAACAGCGATGGCGAGTCTCTGGGCAAACTGGGGAGCAATCTCAAATCGTTCCGCACACAAGCCGATTATGAAGCGTTTCCACACATGACAAAGAACGACGCGGAGCTAGCCGTCGTGAATGCGGAAGATTTGGTGCAGTGCCTGGATGCGATTTCGGATACCGATCAGGCTTTGGCTGCGAAGGCTGCGTTTGGTCTTGCCCTCAGCCCTGAGTTCCTGTCTTCGTAGCGCCTGGCCGTACAAACACGGAAAAAGTTCCATGCATGCCCCGGTTTCTGGAAAAGGAGCCGGGGCGTTTTGGCGTGTGATGGGGGGCCGGTCAGGCGGCGGCGAGGAGGGTTTCGGCAGGCAATGGCCGAGGGAGGAGCGCCTGGAGTCGGTCGGCGGGGACGGGGGGGCTGAAGAGATAGCCCTGCATGGTGTCGCAGCCGAGGTCTTCCAGAATGTCGCGCTGGGCGTCGGTTTCCACGCCTTCGGCGACGACTTCCAGGGACAGGGCGTGGGCCATGTCAATGACGGCGTGTTTGATTTTGCTGGTATAATGGCGGCATGAGCGAAGTGACCGCACCTTATTTTTCCTCCTCTGTGGCAGATACCTTCTCGCCAACGGAGCAACTTGTCCTGCTGCAATCTGATACGACCAGAGCTTGTACGGCTCTCCCTTCGGAACAATTCCGCCTCATTATCACATCGCCGCCTTATAATATAGGCAAAAGTTATGAGAAGCAGACAAGCCTTGAAACTTATATTGCCTGGCAGGAGACCATTATTACCGATCTCGTCCGACTTCTTAAGCCCGGCGGCTCTCTTTGTTGGCAAGTTGGAAATTATGTGGATGCTGGGGAAGTTTTCCCGCTTGACATTTACTTTTACCCGCTCTTTAAGCGCCTCGGTCTGCAACTCAGGAACCGCTTGATCTGGCATTATGAGCATGGGCTTCATGCTTCTTTGCGTTTCTCCGGGCGCTATGAAACCTTGCTCTGGTTCACGAAGGGGAAGGATTACGTTTTCAACTTGGACTCGGTGCGGGTGCCGGCAAAATATCCGGGCAAGTTGCATTTCCGAGGTGAGAAAAAAGGCCAGCTTTCGGGGAACCCTCTCGGCAAAAATCCATCAGATTTCTGGACAATTTTGGCAGAGGAATGGGAGAATGGGGTCTTAAAAATTCCAAATGTCAAAGCCAACCATCCTGAGAAAACCTGTCATCCGTGTCAATTTCCGGTGGAATTGGTGGAGCGTTGCGTTCTGGCTCTGACTAATGAAGAGGATTGGATTTTAGACCCATTTGCTGGTGTTGGCTCTACATTAATTGCTGCCGCCAAGAACAAACGCCGTGCGGTGGGGATAGATCGCGACCCTGAATATTGCGCTGTGACAAAGGCAAGGCTTGCCGACTTGTTTGCAGGGAAACTAAAGTTACGGCCTTTAGGAAAGCCAGTTCATGTGCCTTCCGGCAAAGAAAAAGTCGCTCAATTCCCCGAAGAATGGCTAAACAACAGTGGCAATGGGAATGCCACATTGCCACTGTTGTTAGGGAGCGATGCCGATGAGAACTAGCGGAACCGCCGGGGTGCTTCTTCCTTGCCGTAGCAGGTCGTATAATGCCCCTTCATAATACGGCACTCCTGAAGACATTTCCGCTTGGAGGTTTTTCATCGGCAGGATTTCCACGCCTACGTCAATAATGTCGCCGACGAAAAACGCCATGTGTTTGACGAACAAGTCATAGGCAACAAAGGCATACTTGCCGAACTGCACTTCAATCTCAATCCGGTCTTTGATAAAGTCGGTCTGATTATAAGAGAAGATCGGCGTCTTCCCAGCCTCAAGAATTTCCTGCTTCTGCTCTGTCGCCTCCATTCGCATCGTTTTGGAAATCAAACGGTGATCATCGGTGACGTAGTATGAGGTTCTTCGTTCCGCCCATCCCCGGTTTTCCAATTCCCGCTTGAACAGAACATTCATGTCCACCGGGCTGAAAAGCGTTCGTCCGACTTTTGTTTTCTCTGCGGAAACTTTTGTCAGGCAGGAAGCGGCGTTCACTGCCGCTATCACATCCACGATTTCCTGCCACAATCCCGGCTGATGCACCACAATATGCTCGTAGCCGTTGAGATGTGAATAAAATTGGGAAATCTGCATGGGAGCCAATACGGCAAACCGCGTCCATTTTCCTGCTAGGCGGCGACCAATTCCGGCGTTCGGGTGGGCTGTGGCAGGAGCGCCTGGAGTCGGTCGGCGGGGACGGGGGGGCTGAAGAGGTAGCCCTGCATGGTGTCGCAGCCGAGGTCTTCCAGAATGTCGCGCTGGGCGTCGGTTTCCACGCCTTCGGCGACGACTTCCAGGGACAGGGCGTGGGCCATGTCAATGACGGCGCGGACGACGGCCTGGTCCTGCGCGCCGGCCCGGCCCCCGGCGGCCAGGCCGGTGACGAACGAGCGGTCCACCTTCAGAATGTCCAGCGGGAAGCGGCGCAGGTAGGCCAGGGAGGAGTAGCCGGTGCCGAAATCGTCCACCGAGACGCGCAGGCCCAGGGCGCGCAGGGCAGAGAGCCGGGCGACAGCGGCGTCGCCCTGCGCGATCAGGGCGCTTTCGGTCAGTTCCAGATCCAGCCAGGCGGGGTCCAGGCCGGCGTCGCTGAGGGCCGTTTGGACGAGGGGGACCGGATCCGGCTGCGAAAGCTGGCGGGCGGACAGGTTGACGGCGATCCGCAGGGGATGTCCCTGCCTGGCCCACCGCGCGGCCTGCCGGCAGGCCTGGCGCAGCACCCATTCGCCCAGCGGCACGATCAGGCCGGTTTCTTCGGCCAGCGGGATAAAGCGCAGCGGGGCGATCATGCCCAGATCGGGATGGTTCCAGCGGACCAGGGCTTCGGCCCCGACAATCGCGCCGGTCGCCAGCGAGACCTGCGGCTGATAAAACAGCGTCATTTCGTCGCGGTCAATAGCTTTTCGCAGGCTGTGTTCCAGGGTCAGACGTTCGCGGGCGGCTTCGGTCAGGGCCGGCGTGAACTGCCGCCAGCCGCTGCGGCCTTCGTCTTTGGCGCGGTACATGGCGAGGTCGGCGTGCTTGAGCAGGGTCTCGGCGTCCGCGCCGTCGGCGGGAAACAGGCTGAAGCCGATGGACGCGGAGACGTGCAGTTCGTTGCCCTCCACGACGACCGGCGCGGCGAGCGCCTGAAGCAGCCGTTCGGCGGCGTGCTGGGCGAGGGAGGGAAGGCCCCCTCGCCCCAATTCTGGGGAGCCGGAACCTAACCCCGCCGCAAAAGAACCTAACCCCGCCGCAAGCGGCGACCCTTCCCTGTGAGGGAAGGGTAGAGAATAACGTTTCTTCTCCTTCTGCTCCCCCTTCCTTAACAGGGAAGGGGGTTGGGGGGTTAGGTTCTTCGGGGGAGAGGTTCTTCGGGTGGGTAGACTCTGCCGGGAACAACAGCAGCGTGAACTCGTCGCCGCCCATGCGGGCCAGCAAGTCATTTGGTCCCAGGATGCGCTGGAAGCGGGAGGAAACCTCGCGGAGCATGTGGTCGCCGGCCACATGGCCCAGGCTGTCGTTGACGTGCTTGAACAGGTCCAGGTCAATGAACAACACGGCCAGCGGCTCTTTCCGGTCCAGGGCGTTTTCCAGTTCCTCGGCGAATCGGGCGCGGTTGGGCAGGCCGGTGAGCGGATCGGTATAGGCCTGCCAGCGGATCAGTTCCTGGCTGCGCTTCTGGGCGGAAATGTCGCGGGCGATGGTGGACGCACCGATGATCTCGCCGGCCGGGTTTTTGATCGGCGAGGAGCTGATCGAGACTTCCATCGCCCGCCCGTCTTTGTGCAGCCGGATCGTATCGGAAATCTCCACGGAGAAACCGGCCCGGAGCTGTTTTGCGATCAGTTCCCGTTCGTCTTGCCGGCTGGGGGGCAGCAGCACTCCAATGCTGCGCCCGATCATTTCTTCCGCCGAGTAGCCGTACAGGCCCTCGGCGCCGGGGTTCCAACTGGTGACAATCGTTTCGGGCGTCCAGCCGATGATGGCGTCGCCGGACGATTGGACAATGGCGGCCAGGCGGCTGACGCCTTCCTCGGCTTCCCGGCGCTGGGTGATGTCCTGAGCGATCACCATGACGGCGTCGCGCCCGGCCCAGATAATGGCCTGCGAATTGATCTCCGCCCAGAGCAGGTCGCCGTTTCTGGTTTGATGACGCCATGCTTGATCGGTCCCCGCCGGGGTTCCCGGCCCGACCGTCGCAATCAGCATTCGCAGAACTTCCCGGTCTTCGTCAGGCCGGATGTCCAGAACCGTCATGGCGAGGAATTCGTCATGGCTGTACCCATAGCGGCGGACGGCGGCTTCGTTGACGGCCAGATAATGCAGGGTCTGGCGGTCATAGACAAACATCGGGTACGGGCTGCTCTCAAACAGAAGGCGGTAACGGGCCTCGGATTCGCGGAGGCTTTCCTGCGCGCCCACGACCGCGCGGACGCCGCCGTTGACGGCGCGGGTGACGAGGACGGCGATCAGCAGGGACAGGGCCAGAATGATCCCCTGCACGAGCCAGCCGACGACCAGCGTGCGGCGCGCGGCCAGCGCTTCGTCCTGCTCCATCGCGATCCGGTAAGCCGCCAGCCCGCGCGGGGCGGCATTGGCATCCTGCGACGGGTTGACGCCGATCAGGTCGTCCAGCTTGAGTTCCAGGTTAAAGCGGGCGGCGGTGCCTTCGGCTTCCATCAGCGCCTGCGCCTGTTTTTCCTGGCCCTGTTCGGTCAGGCTGATGGCATGCGCTTCCAGTGGCTCGCAGACATCTTTGTTTTGCCGCTCGGCGTCGGCGCACTGCTTTTGCAGCGCCTGGCTGCCGGGCAAGGCTTGGAGACGCGCCAACAATGCGTCAAAGCCGGCATCCGCACCGCCCTCAGCCTCCCATTTGCGCTCCCGGTCATTGGCGTCGCCCGTGTAAACAAAGGACTGGGTGTAGGAAGCGGTGTCATGGGAAGCCAGGGTGACATCTTTGGCCTGTCCGACGCACGCCTGGACCTGCGCTTCGGTGCGCTGGATGCGCTGCGCGCTGTCCTGCATGGCCCGGATCGTCTGGAAGTAGCCGGCCAGCCCCAGGAGAATGACCAGAAAGAAGCCTCCGGCCAGTTTGTTTCCGACGCGCCCGGAGAGAATGTGGCCGGAGAGAATGTGGTTTGTGTGATGCGGCATAGTGCGGGGTCTTACCTGCCGGAGCAACTCCGGCATGATGATTGTTCCACGTCGTCGGCGATCTGTTCCAGACTTTTTCTTCTCATACGCGCTCTAGGGAACACGCTTATGTACCCTGTCATTGTCGGCAGGCGGCGGAGCGGTCTTAAGGGGGCAGAAGTCGTCTCCCGAAAGATCCTATCCCGGCTCGCTTGAGGCTCGCCACCCTTCCCTCTGTCTTGGGATGCTCCGCCGCTTGCGGTGGAGAGCCAGGGGTGGCGACCGATGAGCCGGGATAGGAGGCGATAACTGTGCTACAATGACAAATGCCTCTGTGTCATGCCGCGCACGCTGTTTACGATACTCAGTACCACCTGGTCTGGACGCCTAAGTACCGCAAAGCGGTGTTAGGCGGCATGGTAGGCGTGCGTCTGGACGCTTTGCTGCGTGAGATCGCGGCGGCTTACGAAGTCAGTGTCACTGAATTGTATGTGGGTGCCGATCACCTTCATTTATCGATCACCTTCATTTATTTTGTTCGTTTCCGCCGCGTGACTCGATCTCTGATGTGGTCAGTCGCTTTAAGAGCCTGAGTGGTCGGGCGCTGTTTCGTGAGTTTCCGTCTCTGAAGCAGCAGTTGTGGGGCGGCCACTTGTGGGGTTCGGGTTATTTTGTTCGCACGGTGGGCGATGAGATCACGGCGGCCTCAGTCATTCGTTATATTCAGAATCATCGGGTTTGTCCCGAGGATGGTCAAGATGGTGGTCAACTCGATTTATTTGGGTTGTGACCGAGGGGTTGTGAGCGATGGGTTGTGACCGAGAGGTCACCGGGTCGGTCACAGATTTACCTTATGCCAAGAGGCTCCCGAATGCTCCGCCGCTTGCGGTGGGGTCTCCCTTTACTCGAAGGGAAGGGCATTAGGAGAAGAACAGACGGAGAATCTCCCGCCTTTCCTCACTCCCTTCCCTTTGAGGGAAGGGTGGCGAGCCTTAGCGAGCCGGGATAGGATCTGACGGGAGAGAGCTGTCCGCTGACACGAAAGGTCTTGGAGAAACCCTATGAAACTCACACTGCCCGCGTGGCTGGGCAAAAAACCACTCGCATCTTTGTCTGACTCCCCCAGAATTGGGGGCAGGGAGGCTTCTTCAGGGCCGCCCCTGGACGAACTCGCGCCCGCGTCCGGCGTCTCGCTGCTGGGCGCGATCAATTCCATCGCCTTTCCCGGCGACGGGCTGCCGGGCGGGGAGGGAAGCTACGCAACCTACCGGCGCATGGCCCATGACCCGCAGATCAAAGCCTGTCTGGCGACCAAAAAGTTCGCTGCCCTGTCGTCAGGCTGGACGGTTCAGGCCGCCTCGCCGTCACCCGAGGATCAGGCCGTTGCCGAGTTTGTGCGCTATGCGCTGACCCATCTGCGCGGCAGCATCTTGGACACGCTGTATGACGTTCTGGATGCCCTCGCGCTGGGCGTTTCGCTGGTGGAGATCGTGTATGAACTCATTCCCACCGGGCCGTTTGCCGGGCGGGTGGGGCTGCGGGCCTTGAAAAGCAAAGACCCCGGCCTGTTTCTCTTCCAGACTGATGCCTTTGCCAATGTCACGGCCCTGCGCGGGGCGGACGGGGCAGGCTATCCCACCGACAAGTTTCTGCGCTATGCATACATGCCGCTCTATGAAAACCCGCTGGGAACAAGCGATCTGCGGGCCTGCTACCGGCCCTGGTTTGTCAAGCAGCAGCTTCTCAAATGGTGGGCCAAGTATCTGGAAAAGTTTGGAATGCCGACCGTGACAGGTTCGTATGACACGTCGCGCGGCTATGGGACGGATCAGCAGCGCGAGCTTTTGTCCCTGGTCGCGCAGGTGCATAACGAAAGCGCGATTGTGCTGCCGTCGGACATGAAACTCGGCCTGCTGGAAACCGCCCGGACGCAGGCGGCGGGTTTCCGGGAGTGCATTGAGTATCTGGACCGGGCCATCGCCAAAGCCCTGCTCGGCCAGACCTTGACCACCGACGGGACCTCTTCGGGCGCGACCTATGCGCTGGGCGCGGTGCATCAAGACGTTCTGGGCTTCTACCTGTCCAAATTGCAGCGCGATTTGGAGGAAACCGTGATGAACGCCCAGCTTCTGCCCCGGTTAGTGGCGTATAATTTCGGGCCGGGAACAGCCTGCCCGACGTTCCATCTGGGCGGCCTGGACGACGGGCGTTTGGCGACGACCGGCAAATTGATCACAGACCTGGTCGCCGGCCACGTCATCGCCCCCGACGAACCCTGGATACGCGGCTACCTGGGCCTGCCGACTGCCAATGAATAACTCTCAGGGGCGAACCTTATGTTCGCCCTTTTCTTTTGCCGATCCTCCATTTCACTTGACTTAAGTATCGTAAATATGCGATAATTTTTCATGCCGCAGACAAAGGTCGTGTTCTTTCAGGAAGAAGACCAAAGTGTGCCCGCATTAGACTGGCTGCGAGAGATGAAGCGGCGTGACCCGCGCATCACTGCCAAGTTCCATGAGCGGATTTTGGAGCTGGGGGCGCTGGGGTGGGAGATGACCCGTCCGGCTGCGGATACCTTGCGCGATGGCATCCATGAGCTGCGTGTCCGCTTTGGCAGCGTCAACTATCGTTTACTTTATGGCTTTCACGAACAAAATGGAGAACAAACCGTTGCTGTTCTTGTGCATGGGCTGACCAAAGAGCGTGCGGTTCCGCCCGAAGACATTGACCTTGCCGTTCGTCGCCGCGCGGCGTTTGTCCAAGACTCGCAGAAGCATACCTATATTCGTCCCGTCCCGCCCGTTACAGGGGGCAGAAAGGAAAAACACCATGACTCTTCTCACCAGTGAAGCGGCTCAGATATTGGACATAGAGTTTGGAGACGATCCGCAGTATCAGGAGATACTGGCTCAGGAACGGGTGAAATCGCAGGCGGCCCGCGCGATCTACGAGGCGCGCGTGGCGGTGGGTTTGACGCAAAAACAATTGGCGGGACTGGCGGGAACCACTCAGTCGGTCATTTCCCGGCTGGAAGACGGCGATTATGACAGGCACTCGCTGGCGATGCTGGAACGGATTGCGGCGGCTCTGCATCGCCGGGTGGAGGTACGCTTCGTCCCCGCCCTGCCCCCGGATGCGCCGGCTCTCGCTGCCTGATTGCTGCCTGGCGCTCGCAAATAATCGCCATTGCGAACCAGGTGCCCGCCCGTTTCTTAGAGACTGTATAAAAAGCAGAGCGGGCGACTAAAGTCGCGGCAACAAGACCACAAAGTCGGCCTTCGCCGACTAAGATATTCTCTTTTCCTAAAGATATTCTCTTTTCCTAACCGGCGAAGGCCGGTTTTGTACCTTTGTTGCTGCGGTTTCAACCGCCGGTTCCGAGTTTCTATACAGTTTCTCCAGAGCGCCGTTGTTGACAACGGGGTGATTTGCCTCTATAATCAGCAAACCAGCCATGTCTACGCGCTCCAAAGCCCATTCCAAAGCCCGCTCTCAATCCCGACCTCCCTCCGCGCCGCCGTCCGGCGGCCCGACACCCGTGCGCCGAAAGGCGGGGCGCGTCTGGATCGCGCTGTGCCTGGTCGCGGGCCTCGCGGCGGCGGGGTACAGCCTGTGGTTCTGGCATCAATCGTCACGCCCCGGCATGGTTCATTACCTCAAGGGCCTGGACTATGCCGGGGCGCAGCAGTATCCCCAGGCCCGCGACGAATGGCTGCAAGGGACGCGCGAAGATCCCGGTTTTCCGCAATGCTGGGTGGAACTGGGCGACTTCAATGTGCAAATCCATCAATACGCGGAAGCCGCCCGCTGCTACGCCGCCGCTTCTCTGCTTCTTCCTAATGATGGCTCCGTGTTCCTCAAACTCGGCCAGACGGAGAATACGCTGGGGGATAAGCAGGCGACCGCGGACGCCGCCCGTCGCGCCGCCCTGCTGCTCCCCAATGACGCCGACGCCCAGGCGCTCTATGGCCGGGTGGAGGCCGATTTGCACAACCTTCCCACGGCGCTTGCCGCCATACGCCGCGCCAACAGCCTGCGCCCCGGTGATCCCGCCATCGTCCGGGAACTTGCCTACCAGGAGTTCAACCTCCAGGACATTGCCGGCGCGGAGCGCGATCTGGCGCCTTACGCGCAGACGCATCCGAAGGATGCGGACGCGGCTTATTTGATGGCCCTGATCGCCACCAAACAAGCCCCGACGCCGGACAATCTGCGGGCCGGGCTGCGTTACGCGCAGGCCGCCGTGGCCGGAGAGCCGAAAGACCCGGACTGCCTCCTGGTGCTGGGGCAGCTTTATCTCAATGCCAATCAGCCGCAGAAAGCGCTGCAAACCTTCCTCACAGCGGTTAAAATTGCCCCCGCCAGTGAGAAGATTCTCAGCGGCCTCGTCACCAGTTTCACCCGCACCGGCGATGCCAAAGCCGCTGCCCTCACCGCCGCGCAGTTGCAGCAAGTCAGCCTGCGTCGCAATTCGCTTCGCCACCTGGTGGAAGCCCTGAAACTGGCCCCGACCGACCTGACGGCCCGCCTTCAGTATGCGCGGCTGCTGGAAGCCGATGGTCAGTTTCGATCCGCGCAAATCCAGTATGAGCGGGTTGTGCGCGATGCCCCCTACGACCCGCGTTCGCACCCGGCGCTGGCCGCTTTCCTGCGCCGTATGGGTTTCCCCGACCGCGCCCGCGAGGCCGCGCGCCCCGACTATGTGCCGTAACTGCCGGTGGCAAATGGCGCTCATAAAACCGTAACAATTTTCTCTTGACAATTACAAGAATGTGTGTTATGATAAACGTATCACCTGCATAGTATTTATGCAACTTTACAAGGAGCTAGAAAATGAAACGTCAGCAAAGAGCGTTCACCCTGATTGAACTGCTCGTGGTCATCGCCATTATCGCGATTTTCGCCGCTATTCTCTTCCCCGTTTTCCAGAAGGTTCGCGAAAACGCTCGCCGCGCTTCGTGCCAGAGCAACCTCAAGCAATTGGGACTGGCCTTCACGCAGTATGAGCAGGACTCAGACGAGAAACTGACCCAAAATCCCACCGGCGCCTGTTGCAGCGGCGGCGCCGGGTGGGCTGCCCAGATTTATCCCTTTGTCAAGTCCACCGGCGTCTATGCCTGCCCGGATGACTCCCACGGATTTACCGCCCCTGCCGTCAAGATATCCTACAACATGAATTACGACATTGATACTGCCACCGGGCTGGCCCTGGCGCAATTCAATGCCCCTGCCTCCACCGTTCTTTGTTATGAAGACACTCGGGGAAATTCAGGCGACCCGACCACGCCGACGAATGGCGCCGGTCCGATCAGCGACTGGCAAAATGACTCGTCCAACCGGCATGATACGAGCGCGGCGACAATGACCCACTCGGAAAACTTCCTGCTCTTTGACGGTCATGTCAAGTATCTCAAGGCAGCCACTGTTTCCTGGACCGGCGGATACTGCAACGGGCCTTGTAACCTTTTCTTAAGCCCCGGCAGCGCCTCTACCAGCGCCATCGGCGCGAATGGGCAGATCGCAACTCTCCAGTACCAGTAAACTCGGCAGGTGTTTTCGCCGAATCTACCGCGCCCCGGTCATGGAACCTTCCGTGACAGGGGCGTTTTCATGCTTGGCTTACCTGCATAGTTGCCGCTCCCGAAAAACAAAAAACAATTTTGTTGACAAGATCGCGGAAAGTGTGTTATGATGAAGGTAATTCACCTGCATAGTCCCTATGCGACTCTCAAAAGGAGCTAGAAAAGAGCCACTATGAAACGTCAGCAAAGAGCGTTCACCCTGATTGAACTGCTCGTGGTCATCGCCATTATCGCGATTCTCGCCGCTATCCTCTTCCCCGTTTTCCAGAAGGTTCGCGAAAACGCCCGACGCATTTCCTGTGCGTCCAACCTCAAGCAATTAGGGCTGGCTGTTACGCAGTACCTTCAGGATGCCGATGAGAAAGTGCCTGCCAATATCAACAACGTCGGCAGCGGCGGCCAAACCTGCTGGGCTGCCCAGATTTACCCGTTCACGAAATCCACCGGTCTGTATGCCTGTCCAGACAGACTCCACTGCGAATTCCGGCAATGATGTCAAGATGTCCTACAACATGAACTTTGACATTTACTCGGGAAGCGGCTTTGCCTTGTCGCAGTTCAATGCACCCGCCTCCACAGTGTTGCTGAACGAAGATAAAAAAGGGTTTACCACCGATCCGACCAATTTGCAGGAAGTCTCTGGTTGCCAGCCCGACGCATGGGGCTGACTCCTCTGACTGGAACAATGATTCTGCCAATCGCCATGACCAGAGTCCTTCTGCCTCGGAAAACTACCTGGTTTTTGACGGTCATGTCAAGTATGTTAAATTTCAGGCCGTCTCGTTTGGTCAGGGAAATGCCGCCGGCGCTACCGCAACAGCGACGCCCACCAGCAACCTGGGAACAACTGGTCAGTTACTGACCGACAATCCCACGTAATCACCGCCGATTGTGACGCACCTCGCGCCCCGGTCATGGAACCTTCCGTGATCGGGGCGTTTTTGTGTCGGGGAGGAAACCGCCGGTTCTGAGTTTCTATACATTCTCTGCTCAGAAACTGCCCCCTTGCGGACGTGCCCCGCAATCGGCTAGAATAAAGCCGTCATGCAATACCTCACCGTCACCCGCCCCCTAATTTTCTTGTTCTGCTTGTTTCTGCTGCCGTTTCGCACTTGCGCCCAGGCAACCTACACGCCGCCCGTGACGGCGCGCGAAAAGATTTCGCTGGACGAGGGCGCATGGCGATTTAAGGGCTATCCGAATACGGCGGGCGTGGAGAAGCTGAAATTTGACGATCATGCCTGGCCCGCCGTCACCCTGCCGCATACATGGAACTCCAAGACAAACGTGCAGACGCATCAGGCGGCCTGGTACCGGACGCATTTCGCGCTCACCGACGCAGACCGGGGGCGGGAGATATTTCTCGGCTTTGACGGCGCGGCGACTGTGGCTGACGTGTACCTTAACGGCGTTCTTCTGGGCCGGCATCGGGGGGCCTACACGCGCTTTATTTTTGATGCCACGCAAGCAGCGGTGTTCGGCGGGGACAACCTGCTGGCCGTGAAGTGTGATAACGACCCGAAAGACACCGCCGACTGCCTGCCTGCCGGAACCGGCTACCAGCTTTATCATGTCTACGGCGGGCTGTACCGCCCCGTCTGGCTGCTCAAGACCGATCCCGTGCATGTGGACCCGACCGACGACGCGGCTTCCGGCGTGTTTCTGACCCCGCAGGACGTTACCCCGGACAGCGCCACGCTGGTCATCAAAACGCTGGTTCGCAACGACGCGCCCACGGCCAAGACTATCACTGTCACCAACACCGTCTGCGATCCCGACAGCCATGTGGTCACGACCGTTTCCGAGACGCAGGTTCTCGCCCCGCATTCCGGCGGCGTGGCTCTGCTGCGCGCGCCGATCCCCCATCCGCAGTCTGGAGTTCCCGCCGGCCCCAATCTGTACTCTGTTGACACCGAGACCCGCGCGGACGGCAAGGTGACAGACTTCCTGGCCGAGCGAACCGGCTTTCGGACCGCCCGGATGACCGAGTTCGGCTTTTTCCTGAACGGCGCACTCCTGCCCTTGCGCGGGGTCGCCAAGCATCAGGAAACGGAAGAGCGGGCTTCGGCGGTCCTGCCTGCCGATTTGACGCGCGACTGGGACGATCTGCGAGACCTGGGGGTGAACTATGTCCGGCTGGCCCACTATCCGCACGCGCCGTTGGAATACGATCTGGCCGATGAGCGTGGCATCGTTGTCTGGGCCGAAAACGGGCATTCCAATTCCGCCGCGCCCACGCCCGCGGGCGACCAGATCACGCGGGAAATGATCCGGCAGAACTACAACCATCCCAGCATCTGCTTTTGGAGCGTCGGCAACGAAGCCATCTTGAAGCTCTCCGACATCGACACGCTGGAGCATTACGCCGACACCGTCCGGTCGGAAGACTCGTCACGCCCCGTCACCTATGCCAGCAACACGCTGTTTGACGAAGACTTCGCGCTGGATTTTGTGGCCGTCAACCGCTACCCCGGCTGGTACGGCGGCCTGATTTCCAGCTTTGAGCGCATGGCCGAGTATTACCATGCCGTTTCCGAGACCGGCGCGGGCGGCGTCCTTTCCACCCACACCGCCGCGCGTCTGCCCGCGCACATTGTCAACCGCTACGAGCCGGAAGAATACCAGCAGGAAGTGGCCGAGTCGCGCTGCCAGACCGTCTTTCGCAGCATCCCCTCCGAGGTTTCTCTGTTTACCTGGTGGACGTTTCGCGACTTCGGCGACCCGCGCTACAAAGGGCTGAACACCAAAGGGCTGGAAACCTACGGCGGCTTCCGCAAGGACATCTGGTATCTATTTCAATCGTTCCTGCGGCCCGATTTGCCGGTTGTCCATCTGTGCGGCAAGCCCTGGTTTCTGCGCCGGCAGCGCCTGATCACCGAGACCGTCGGCGTCAAAGCCTATTCCAACGCGGCCAGTCTGACGCTGACCTTGAACGGGAAACCTGCCGGAACAAGGCACAACGGCGAGTATGTCCTGCCCAATGGGACGCCGGGGGACAATGTTTTCTTCTGGCCTGCGCCCCTGAAACGGGGCCGCAACGATGTCACTGTCAGTGACGGCCTGGGCCATTCCGACTCAGAGGTCATTTATTTCCAGACCGGCGACGACGGCGGCGGGCTGATCCGCAGCCTCACGTCCAGCAATGCGCTCAATCCGGCTTCTTTCATTGACGAGCCGATCCAGGCCGAATGGCCGTTTTACGACGATTTTGACGGCACCGGCGACAACACGTTCCACGTCCTTCCCGACCTCCTGCAAGGGGCCAGGTGGATCACGACCGGCCGCCTGAGCAAGCCGGCCAACCGCACGGCGCTGGCCTTCACTCTGGCTCCCGACGCCGCCCCCGTAGACGTGTTCCTGATGCTCACGCCGCCTTCCCTGCCGTCTGCCGCCCCGCCGCCGGGCTTCCTGTCCGGCTGGACTGACACCGGCGTCACCGGCACCTGGCGCGACAACGACGAAAACCTCGTCCCCTACGCCCTGTATCGGCAAACCCTCCCCGGCGGTGCCACCCTCCGCCTGCCCGGAGCGACTTTGGACTACGTCGTCCTCGTCAAGCCGCACGCAGAATTGCAATAGGAATAACTGCCCGTGCTGTCGGTCTTTGCCACGCGCAGTCCGAGGCCGTTGTAGGTGAACGTGCTGGTGACGCCGCCGGGCGGGGTGAAGGACAGCAGGCGGTCTTCATCATCGTAGACAAACTGGTACAGGCTGCCGCTGAACGTGATGCTTTTCTCGTTGCCGTTTTGGTCGTAGCTGTCACTCTCATTGAGCGCCGTTGCCACTTTGTCATGGCCGTCATAGGTGAACTGCTGGACAAGGCTGCCGTTGTTGGTCAGGGTCAGGCCGTTGCCGTTGCCGTCATACGTGTAGCCGATATTAGCACCAGGAGTACATTGAAATTTTGTCGCTAAACCAAACTTTTGGAATATAAAAAATCCAACTGAGTGCTTTAGTTCAACTCCGTTTTTCTAATTTTTTCTGTTTTTGTGAACTTTTCTGTTCTGTAAAGCTGTACGGATAGCATCTAACCAATGCCCACAAGCTGCTTGTGCCTCGATTAACGCCTGGAAATAGGTAGAATTGTGGGGGTTAATTAAAATGGCAGACTTCAGCAATGCGACAGCCTGTTGGTGGTTGCCCAGGTGATTTTCCGCAACAGCCAAACCATGCAGAGCGTCTGCATCGTTCGGACTGAGTTCGAGAACACGAGAAAACATCGCCCTTGCTTCCTCATATTCTTCCCGTTTGAGATGTGCCAATCCAATACAACTAAGAGGCGCGGGACGATTTGGCCCTAGCTGGCTGGCATGTTGATAATGTTCAAGAGCGCTTCTAAAATCCGACATATTTAACGCCAAATTTCCTAACGCGATTTCCACCCAGTAATCGTTCGGAGCTAACCGCTTGGCGACGCGGAGAGATTCGGCAGCAAGACCATACTGCTTCTGAATAGTATAAACTCTCGATTTTTCAACATATCCTTCTTCGTCATCAGGTGCCAGAGCAATAGTTTTGTCAATCTCAGTCAACGCCTTGTCGTACTGCCCCGATGTGTAATAATAGTTGCCTCGGCTTGAACTGAGCATTGCGGGATCTGCCCCTACCCGATCCGCTTTCTCAAATTGCTCTTGGGCCTCCTTTAACGAGCCGATTTTTAAGTAAGCTTCGCCCAGAGCAAGATGCAGATCGCCTAAAACGGCTCCTGACCTGTTTGGGAACTCAAGATTTTGCGCCTCTAGGCGGCTAATCGCTATTGAATATACTTCAATGGCAGTCCTGAACTCCGATTGGAGAAATAATAGAGACCCAATCTGGGCAACTGCCTCATAATTCTCAGGGTTCATCTGAATGACCTGATCGTAAAGAGAAGTTGCGAGAGCAAGATTGCCCTGCTTGTAAGCTGCTTTTGCTGCCTTGACCAATGTTTTTTCATCCACCGTTGTTATTCCTTCCAGAAAAACTGAACATCATGGATATGAAAATGGATTGGACCAAGTTGGCCCAGGCAAACTATAGGAATAGCTCCCACTGCCACCGCCAAAAGACCGTTGAAATCTAGCGTATGAATTGGCAAAGTCATTGACAGCATTTGCTATGCCTTGAAGACCGGGACGTAAATCGAATGAAAACTTGTCGCTTTCTTTTCCTTCTTCTTCATCACCTGTACTAGATTTTTTTTCTTCTTTTACAATTATGCGCGGCGGTAGATGGAAGTTTACTGGAGGTTTGCCATCGCCGTGTGCACCGCCTAATACTTTTAAGGCAGTAACTGCCACGCCAACTAGTATCTGTTGCCACTTAGCTTTGCCTGGTTGGATGGGCTTGGATTCGCTGGCAAACGCCCCACCTGGCGCTCCGCTGCTGCCCAAGCCGCCCTGCATCATCATGCTCACAACGTTCGGCCCAATCGTGTCCGTGCCGGTATACTTCCAGCCCCCGTTGCCGTCCGACTTAAAGAAGTCGTAAGTCCCCGACTGTCCGTTGTTATAGTCGGACATAATGTTGGGGCCGGAAGGCTGCATGTCAGACTTGGACGGGTCAAACATCATCACCAGACCGCTGGGGTCAATGGCGTTGGCGGGGCTGTTGCCGGCGTACTCGTACCAGTTGTCCCCATCACCAATGGGTTCCTGGCTGATGAAGCGTCCGGTGCGGGTATCCATGTAGCGATAGCCCATCAGCACCAGCCCGCTGTCACTGTCCGTCTGGCCGCCGTTGCCCCCGCTGAACTGATAGGGCGAGGTCGCCGGGGAGCCGGCCGTCAAAGTGCCGAACGCCGTCATGTCCTGATACGAAAGCTGCGTCTTGCCCGTTCCCGTGTTCACCGTCCACAGATTGCCCACCTGGTCAAAGTCGTAATAGGAGGACACAGAATTACGCCGCTCGGAGAGGCCGGGGGTGTAGACCGCGTGGCTGTCGGAAAGGACAGCGGAGCGGGGGGAGGAACCGTCGCAGAGGAACGCGCATAATCATAATCTCCCGACGATTTCAAGTGCCAGAAGTTTATCAAATTTACTATGCTGCAAGACTTACGCCAAGCAGAATTACCTGGCCGCCAGCGAGGGCTGAACTGGTTCGCCAGACACTGACGGGGCTGTGAAAACCCCGGCAGAACAAACGGCTTTCACGAGGAGGGCGCGTATACCTGGCATTCTGTCGTGAAGACGAACGTGTTGTTATATCCCGCGCCGTCCGCGTAGTGGTCGGGGTAGGTCAGGCGGACAAACTGAGCCGATGTGGGACTGAAGGTGAACAGGTGCTTCTCCTCCGTGTGAGGCCTGAAGACATAGCTGCCCACATCCATGAAGGTTTTTCCGTCCGCGCTGACCGCGGCCTGAACTGTCTTGGTCGCGCCGAACGGCGGGACGCCGATTTCCACCAGTCCGACCGGCGCGGGCTGCTGTAAGTCAATCGTGACCGTTTTTGGAAACGCATCGGCCTCGTTGGATGCGAAGCAGTGCGTATTGTCGGCTTCCCAGGAGCCGTCGGTCAGGCCGCCGATGCCGAAGCCATGGCTGTTGGGATCGCTGCAAACGTAGCTTTTTCCCACCGCCAGATTGGCCCCGGCATTCTTCGGCAAAACGGGATCAGGGACCGGAACCGGCACGTCGGTACGGAAGGGGAAGGCCGGCAGGCCGGCCTTGTTGTACAGGCTCATGGTCGGGTAAGACGCCCAGCCGTAGCGCACCGCCGTCGGCGCAGGAACCTGCGGGGACGACACGACGACCGTGTCGCCGTCAATTTTGGCGTCAGCGGGGACAAAACTGCCGTCCGCCCCGGCGATGGTGAATGCCGTCAGAGGCTGGCCGTCTTTGGCGACTAATCCGCCGCCGAGGTGGTCAAATGTCAGCCGAATGGTACTGCCTTCCACTTTCATGGATTTATAGACGGGGCCGTAGTATTCCATCTTCCCGCCGTAAAACTTTACTTCGGCCACCAGGGCCAGCCGTCGGCCCACTTCCTGCTTGTTTTTGGGGTGAATATCGTTCTGGTCGCCGATGTCAATGGCCGTCGCGATGCCGGCGTTCGGCACGTTCTGCGCCGTCAGCATCTGCGCCTCGCGGAGATCGGCCCAGGAATCGCCGCCGGGCTGCCAGCCCGCCAGTTGGACGATCAGGAACGGGAAGTCACCGACGCCGAAGCGCGAGCGCCAGTCTTTAATCAGGGTCGGCAGCAGCGTCTGGTACTGCTTGCCCCGGCCCGCATTCGCCTCGCCCTGATACCAGAGCGCGCCTTTGACGCCGAAAGGAACCAGCGGCGCAATCATGCCGTTGTACAGCACAGTCACGATGTTGGGATTATTGGCTTGCTGCGCGGGTACGGGGTCGTCCGCAATCAGAGGCGTTCCCAGTTTGTACTGCCACGGTCCTGCCAGAGACAGCGGCGTTCCGCCTGGAAAATCCAGGTTCAGCCCGACAGGATCGCCGTAAATGCCGCCCTTGCCGCCCGTATCCAGCACCCGGACCGCAACGATGTTTCCAGTCGGCTTCAGCAAACTGGCGGCGATCTTATAGGCGCGCGACGCCTGGTATCCCTCGGTCGCGCCGACCTGTGTTCCGTTGACCCAGGTCGTATCGTTGTCGTCCGCCAGCAGATGCAGGACAGCATCTTTGCCCGCGTCTCCGGCGGGCAGGTCAAACGTCCGGCGAAACCACATGACGCCGTTGGTATAGGTGAGTTCGGGGACGCCCGCATCCTGAAACAAGACCGGCAACGTCATGTTCGGCCAAGCCGAAGCGTCCAGCGCGGGATCGGCCCAGTTCGTTCCTGCCGAGCCGGGATCATGCTTGGCGAACCAGGCCGCCATCGCCTTCTCATACGTGCCGCCGGTTTTGGCGGCTTCGACGGATTTCTGGAGATTGACGACGGCGGGCTGGAAGTCCGGCATGGCGTTCAGGGCTTCGGCGCTGGTCCAGGCTTCCGCAATGGTGCCGCCCCAGTTGGACTCAATCAGGCCGATGGGGACATGCACGTCCTTCTGCAAGTCCCGCGCGAAGAAGTAACCGGCGGCGGTGAAGCCGTTCCAGCCGCCCATCGCCACCGTTTTCGGCGTGCAGACCTGCCAGTGGCCTTCGGCGGCATTGACCGGGACGGTCTCGCGCGGGCTGCCAGCGGGGATGTCCGAGACTTTGAACAGGCGGATATTCGGATAATCGGCGGCGGCAATCTCCTGCGCGCCATTGACGGCATTGCCGATTCCGAACTCCATGTTGGACTGCCCGGAGCAGATCCAGACATCGCCCAGCATGACATTGTTGAGCGTGACCGTGTCCAGCCCTTTAACCGTCAGCGTGTACGGCCCGCCCTCTTTGAATGGCCCGATCCGCGCCATCCATTTGCCGTCTGCGCCGGCTGTGGCTTTGGTCGTTTTGCCGTTGAGGCTGACGGTCACGGTCTGCCCCGGCGTAGTCCAGCCCCAGACAGGATCGGCCACGCCGCGCTGCAAGACCATGTTGTCGGTAAACAGCGGGTGCAGAAACGGCTTGGCATCATCCGCCCGTGCGGCGGTCAGGCTCAAGAGAGCGAAAGTCGCGACGAGAAGCGCAAATAGCGCCGCCCGACGGAGAGAAGAGAAGTACGTCATTGAGTTTTCCTTTATTAGACCTCTTGCATAAGTCGTCCGCCTCTGTTCCCCGGATTGAAATCCGGGTCTTCGACAGAGCGAATGTCCGCCTTCGCGGACAGCAGAAGGGCCTTTTCTCTGTCCACGCAGGTGGACAACCGCTCTGTTAAAGCCCTGGAATTCATTCCAGGGAACTGCATGCATCAGCGATTAGTCTGCCATCACGCCCCATGTCCCGGAAAGCGTCTGGCCGGGTTCCAGCGACACTAGGCCCCATTCGGGGTGGTTGAAGGCATCGGAGCCGCAGGTCATCGGCTCAATGGCGAGGGCGCGTCGGCGATGATCGTCGGGCAGCGGATCGCCGGAGTAGAGAACAACGTAATCAAACGCCTCATCCAGCCAGACCGTGAGCGATTTTTGATTCCCCGGATCGGAGAGGCGGATGTGAACCCGTCCGTCCCGGTCGCGCTGCGGCTGGAGATAGCAGGTATTAAACTGGACATCGCCGATGGGACGGGGCTGCCGGAAGTCCAGCGGCGTGCCGGCGACGGAAAGAACGCGGCCTGTGGGGATCAGGTCTTTGTATTCCAGAGTAGCAGCAAAGGGGACATGAAGCGTGTCCGCGTCAATCCACTCCGAGCCGACCGTAAAATAGGGATGGAACCCCGCCGCGACGGGAGCGGGCTGGTCGCCCAGATTGCCGATGGCAAAGGAGCATTCCAGGCCCGTATGAGACAGGCGATAGGTGACGCGCACACCGAGGGCAAAGGGGTAGCCGGGATGAGCGTCGGCGGCCAGTGCCGTTGTGAAGGTCACTTCGTCCGGCGTTTGAACGGACGTTTCCCAGATCGTCTGGCGCAGGAAGCCGTGAATGGCGTTGGGGCCTTCCTTGTCGTTCTTTTCCATCTGGTACGCCTGGCCTTCAAACGTATAGCGGCCGGACGCGACCCGTCCGGGAAAGGGGATCAGCACATCGCCCTGGCCGCCGACTTTGCCTTTCGCCCCCGAGTAGCCGGCAATAATGTCTTCCCGGCGGCCATCAGGAAAGGTGCGGGACAGTCCGCGCAGAGAGGCGCCGTAGGGGGAAACGACCAGACGCAGATCGCCGCGCATCAGCGCAATTTCGGTATCCGGTGTGGATTGCATAGGCATAACTTGTCCCAGGCTGAACCCCTGGGCTTTAGAAGGGCAAGCCCCCGCCTGCGCGGGCGAAGACAGTTTATCTGAACTTTTCTTTACCCAGGGGTTCAGCCCTGGGAACTAGTTATCCCCGGCCACTGGCTGAGGTATCGGCGATGACAGGCTTGACAGACGACGGCAGGGGGTCTTGATCGGCCACCCAGCGCGGCAGGCCGCTTTGCCAGTTCAGGGCGTAGACTTTGCTGTCCCCTTCGGCCTGGAAAAAGACGCTGCCTTCCGCGCCGACGCTGGGGAAGCACAGCAGGCCGTCGCCGGTGGCGAACGACCACCGCGTCCGTCCGGTTGCCGCGTCCAGCGCATAAAGATTGGAGTCATTGTACCCGGCATACAGCAGCCCGTTCGCGCCCAGAGTGGGCGCGGACCAGGTGCTGCCGAAGCCGGACAATTCCCAGCGCTCTTTGCCGTTGGACGCGCGCACGGCAAACAGTTTCTGCGCGCTGGCGTACAGGACGCCCTCGGGTCCCAGAACGACGGGGTAGTCCACGCTATGCTCGGTTGAAAACTCCCAGAGCGTCTGGCCCGTCGCGCCGTCCAGGGCCTCAATGTAAGCATCGGCAGTGCCGACATAGACGGTTCCGTCCGGCCCGGTCGTCGGCGCTTCGCTTTGCAGGACATCCAGATCCTGGCTCCACTTGATCGCGCCGGTCGCGCCGTCCAGCGCATAGAGCTTGTTGGCGGACACATAGACCAGATTGTTCCGCCCCAGCGCCGGCGAGGAGGGGGCGACCTGAGTCGCCCGCTCCCACTGCTTCGCGCCGGTTTTCGCGTTCAGCGCAATGACTTTTTTGTCAAACGCACTGACATACACGATCCCGGCGGCGCTGACGGCGGGGGTGGTATTGAGCGGGCCGCCCGTCAGGAATTCCCACTTTTTCGCGCCGGTCTTGCCGTCCAGCGCATATACTTTTTTGTCGCGGGAGGTCACATAGACCGTGCCGTCCGGCCCCAGGGCCGGCGAGGCGTTGATAATGTCGCCGGTCATGAATTTCCAGCGGACCGCTCCGGTCTTCTGGTCCAGAGCCAGCACTTCATGGTTCCAGGAGCCGACAAAAATCAGGCCGTTCGCGCCAAGAGCCGGCGCGGCGTTGACAAACTCGTCCACATCTGAAGGAGCCGGCGGCAGGGGCTGGGGGTTGCGCTGGCGGCGGTTCCCGCGATTGCCCCGCCCTGTCTGATTCGAATGTCTGATTCCCTCCTGGATTACGCGGGGTCGGACCGCCGGTACGCTGCGCGCGTGCGGGAGCAATTCCGAGAACAAGGCCGAAAATGGTCAGTGTGAGCGCCGCAAACGTGGCGGCGGGGCGAACGAACAAAAGAGGCATGGGTCATTAACCTTAGCGTGTTTGAAGCATCCGAGTGAGACCATGTCCAGGGGTTCAGCCCTGGGCAAAACTCGTTGTCGTCTCTACTGACGCCTATTATACTCGTTGGTTCACGAAATTAGTTCGGAGGGGTGGGTTTGTTTTTGGCCGGACGCTCAGTGCCAATGCTTAGTGCTTGAACGTCCAGAACCGATTGGCGAAGAAGTTCCAGAAGACGATGACCCCGGTGGCGACAAGCTGGGCGGCCAGAACGGCGACCCGCTCAATTTTGTCCGCAGGCCAGGCGGCCTGAAGATGGTGAAGCTCATGCTCCAGAGGGGTGGAGATCAGATAAATGACAAGCCAGTCCAGGAGGAGGCCGACCAGGTTCACCAGGACAAACTGCGTGAACTGCGTGCTGACCGCTTTGGCCTGAGCCTCTTTGAATGTCCAGCGCTTGTTCCAGTAGTAGCCATTGCCGACGGACACTAAAAAGGCGATGGTTGCGGAAATGTACCGGTGGCCGTGAAGCAGCCGCAGCACCAGATACAGCACGGCCAGATTAATGACCGTGCTGCTGGCACCGACGATTCCGAACTTGACGAACTGGCGAACACCGCGCTGCTGCACCATTCGGTTCAGCGGCGCGGTCACTTTCTCGTTTTGGGGAATACCCATCAGGCGAGTACGGCTTCCTTCTGGGTGGAATTGCGAAGCGGCGCATGCGCTGGGAGATTTGACGGCGGGGGCGACGGCGGCGCGGCCCGACGCTGTGATACTCAAAGCCCAGACGGCGCAGGCGCTCCGGGTCGTACAGGTTGCGGCCATCCAAGATGAGCGGGCGGGCCATCAGATCGAGCTCAGACGCTCGAAGTTCAGCGTTCTTGAACTCGTTCCACTCGGTCACGATCACCAGCGCGTCCGCGCCGGTCGCGACTTCGTAGGCGTTCGCGCCGTAGGTGATCTGCGGGAAGACGCTGCTTGCGTGTTCTCCATGGCGATGGGGTCATAGGCCTTGACGGTCGCGCCGGACGCCAGCAGGTCGGCGATGACGTCCAGCGATTTGGCCTCGCGCATGTCGTCGGTGTTGGCCTTGAACGCCAGGCCCAGGACGCCGACCGTCTTGCCCTTCAGGTCGTCGCCGCCCAGCGCGTCGATGGATCTTGGCGATGAAGCGCTTGGGCTGCTGCTCGTTGGTCTCGATCGTGGCGGCCAGCAGCGGGAAGTCGCAGCCGAACGCCTGGGCGGTGTGCAGCAGCGAGCGGGTGTCCTTGGGGAAGCACGAGCCGCCGTAGCCGAGGCCGGCATTCAGGAACGCCTGCCCGATGCGCGCGTCCAGGCCCATGCCCTTGACCACCTGGGTGACATCCGCGCCGGCCTCCTCGCAGATGTTGGCGATGGCGTTGGCGAACGAGATCTTGGTGGCCAGGAACGCGTTGGAGGCGTACTTGATCATCTCGGCGCTGGCGACATCGGTGACGATCATCGGCCGCTCCAGCGGGGCGTACAGCTCCAGCAGCCGCATGGCGACGATCTGGATCGGGGCGCCGATGACGATGCGGTCCGGCACCAGCGTGTCGGTGATGGCCGAGCCTTCGCGCAGGAACTCGGGGTTGGAGACGACGTCGAAGTCCACCGACGCGGCGCTTGTTGGTTTCGATGACGTTGCGCACGAAGTCGCCGGTGCCGACGGGAACGGTGCTTTTGTTGACGATGACTTTGTAGCGGTTCAGGGCGCGGGCGACGCCCTTGGCGGCGTCTTCGACGTAGGACAGGTCGGTGGAGCCGTCCTCACGCGGGGGGGTGCCGACGGCAATAAAGACGATCTCGGCCTTCTGCACCGCAGTGTCCAGATCGGTGGTGAACTGAAGCCGCCCGTCGCCGACATTGCGGGCGACCATCTCTTCCAGGCCCGGCTCGTAAATAGGCATGACGCCCTGGTTCAGCCCGTCCACTTTGGCCGCGATCTTGTCCACGCAGACCACGTCATTGCCCAGGTCCGAGAAGACGACGCCCGTGACCAGCCCGACATATCCCGTTCCGATAACGCAAATGTTCATGTGTTTTCCTTACTCCTTGACATCCGGCATCTGCCTTACTTATTTTGGCTTTTCTGTGTAATACTGCAAAGTTCGTGCCAAACCGTCACTCAGGGAAACGGAAGGGGTAAATTGCAGCAGTCCGGCGGCGGCGGCGATGTCGGCGCGGGAGTGTTTCACGTCACCCGCACGCGCGGGCTGACGGTCGGTTTCCAGGCGGCGGCCCAGAAGGTGTTCCAGTTTTTCCAGCACCTGCTTGAGCGAGGCGCTTTGCCCGCTGCCGATGTTGAAGACTTTGCCGCCGACCCCGCGCGTCGCCGCCGTCGCCCGCAGATTGGCCTCCACGATGTCCTGGACATGGATAAAGTCACGGGACTGCTCGCCGTCGCCGAAAATGACAGGCGGCTCGCCCTGCGCGATGGCGGTGAGAAACTTGGGGATGACAGCAGCGTAGTCCCCATTGGGGTCCTGACCCGGGCCGTAAACATTGAAATAGCGCAGGGCAACCGTCTGCAGGCCGTGCAGGCGAAAAAAATTGCGGCAGAAATACTCCCCGGCGAGTTTGGAGGAGGCATACGGCGAAAGCGGGTCGGCGGGAGACGCTTCATGTTTGGACGCGCCCGGCGTGTCGCCGTACACGGCGCAGGAGGATGCAAAAACAAATCTTTTAACGGTTCCGGCCTGACGCGCGGCTTCCAGAAGATGGATCGTGCCGCCAATGTTGACGGCGGCGCAGCCGGCGGGGTCCGCGATGGAGGCGGGCACAGACGCCATGCCGGCATGATGCAGCACAAAATCCGCGCCCTCTACGGCTCGGCGGCAGAGATCGGCGTCCTGAATATCGCCTTCCAGAAACCGCACATGCGGCGTGTCGGCCAGCTTCGCCACGCGGGCGCGGGACGCCGGGACCGACAGGTTATCCAGCGCGCGCACGTCATGCCCGGCCTGACCCAGATGGCTTGCCAGATGCGCGCCGATAAACCCCGCGCCCCCGGTCACGACATAGATGCTCAAATCCCGTTACTCCCGCGCATGATGTTTCATTATACCACGCGGCCGGCGCGGTCTTCCATGAAAGATTTTACGGCTGCGCGGAAGCCGATGGAACGGCACCTTCGCCCTGCTTGTTGATAGTGCCCATGACGCAGCCGCAGCTCGGGCAGAGGATCAGATAAATGTCGCCGCCCAGAGTGATCGCCGGCCAGGCCACCGGGGACATCACGCTTCCGCCGCAGCGCGGGCAGATCGGCGCTGCTTCTTTGTTAATTAACACAATGGGTTCCTCCCAGATGAGCCGCCTACTGCTTCATTATAACACAGTTCTCGCGCCTGCGCTTGACTCTTTTCTCCGCTTTCAGTTATACTCTCCGAGTAAGGTCACGGGAACTGGGAGGACAGACGGCCATGCTGGAAACAACACTGGAGAATAGGCTGGAGAATAAACAAGAACAAGCGTTGGAAGATCAGATTCCGTTCTGGAAAATCGTGGTCAATTTAGGCGCGCAAATTCCAGACGAGGAATGGGCGAAGGTTCCAAATGACGCTTCTCTTCACCTGGACCACTATTTGTATGGCCCGTTTGAGAGAGTCTAAAGAATGAATTTGCCGATTGCGGAAGTGTTCGCTGATGCCGGTTACTGGATTGCTCTCATTAACCCGCGAGAAGCGGATCGAACACTTAAAGGCATTGGAGATTTCCAGGGAGATCGTGACTAAGCGTATCCAGGTTGTCACGACCCAGATGGTGCTGACGGAGTTTCTGAACTTTTTCTCCAGGTTTGGGCCGCTGTTTCGCAGTCAAGCCTCTCAGGTTGTCATGCAGTTACAGCAACAGCATGATGTCACGATCATGGAACAAACAAATGAGCAATTTCAGGCTGGGCTGAAACTATACGCCCAATACCGGGATAAAGGCTGGGGACACACGGACTGCGTTTCGTTCTTTCTCATGTGGGAGCGTGGCATGACTCACGCGCTGGCTTTTGATGAACATTTCAAGCAGGCGGGATTTGTGGCGCTTCTGCGGGAGGATTAGCGACGCTTGACTCCTCCCTCCGTTTCGGGCTATACTGACCGCAATCATCCGGCAAAGATGGGGAAGAGTAGGCGGCGCTGACTGCGCCAGAGAGGGAACGCCACCGGCTGCAAGCGTTCCCAAGCAGAAGCCCGCTGAAGGTCGCCCCGGAGCCGCAACTGAAAATGAGTGTCCATTTCGCCCCCTAGCCCCCAATTCTGGGGGAACAGGAGAGGCGGATGGAAAGCAAGGTGGTACCGCGCGTGCCGTTTCACGAGCTGTGAAGCCCTCGCGTCCTTGCGATAGGTTAAATCCTGTCGCATGGGGCGCGGGGGCTTTTGGCATTTTGAGGAGCCACCATGGGTGCGGACTTCAGCAGCCATCAAGTGTTTTGTGGCGACGGAAATTACATATCGCATCGCAATACGATTGTCAAATCATTGGCACGTGATTTAGTGTCTGAGGGCTATGTACCAGCAGAGAATGAGGAGGGAGCGAATGGGAGCTTTGTTGTCGGACCTCCAGGCCGCTGGCTGCACATCGGAGACTCTTCTGGCAGCACGGAATATGCTGATCTCGAAGCCTTCGAGACAATTTCGCGGGCTATGTCTCTTGTCTACCCTGTTGTAAACATTCAGATGAGCGATGATGCCGCTATTCACTTTTATCTTTATCGGAACGGCTTGCTTTCTGATAAGTTTGGCAACATGGATTTTCCATTCATGCGATTTGCAACCGATGAGGTTGCCCGAGAGTTTCAAGGACATCCTGAGCAATGGATAGACCTGTTGCTGGACGAGGGCCATACAGCCGATTTACGAGCGGCTTGGACACAATCGGAAGGAGCGTCGGCAGATACGATTCTTGATACGACAGCAGCTTTGCTCGGCTGGCTGCCAGAACTTGTTCGGGTGGGTTACACCTATGATATAGAAGGCGTTCCTATCAAATGGAACGAGTATTTGAAAGATGAGATTGATCTGAGTGGTTTCGAGGAGTTTCATTGGATACACCTCAGATGATTAGCTGATGGAAGGAAAATCCTGATGGAAAAAGCATACGAACCCAAAGATGTAGAAGCCCGGCTTTATGCTGAATGGGAAGCCGAGATATAGTCATGAATGATACAGATTTGCTTGCTCTGCTCACCTCGCTGCGCGCAGAAGCGCACGAGGCGGAATGGATTGAGTTCAAGCATAACAATGAAGATCCCGACATGATCGGTCAGCGCATTTCCGCGCTTGCCAATGCTGCCGCGCTCATCAGCAAAGAGCGCGCCTATTTTGTCTGGGGCATTGAAGATGTCACGCATAAAATTGTCGGCACTTCATTTCGTCCCCGCGCCACGAAATACGGCAACGAGGAACTGGAGTCTTGGCTGTCACATCATCTTGCCCCTCGCCCTGACTTTCGCTTCCATGAAATCCTGGCTGACCAGAAACAGATTGCGCTACTGGAAATCCCGCCCGCGCAGCATACCCCTGTGCGATGGAAAGAAACGGCTTTTATTCGGGTGGGCAGTTATACAAAAAAACTGAACGATTACCCGGAAAAAGAGCGTGCTCTCTGGCTGCGATTATCGCAGCAGCCATTTGAGACGCGCATTGCCCTTCGTGACGTTTCTGACGATGAAATCCTCTCTTTGCTGGATTACGATGCTTACTTTCGCCTGACAAAGCAAAGCCTTCCCACAACGAAAAACGGTATTTTCGAGCGTCTTGCCAGCGAGAAAATGATTGCGCCACGCACCGTAGGGCGCTATGACATCACGAATTTAGGCGCAATGCTTTTTGCGCGCCGCCTTTCCAGTTTCAGTGCGCTTGGCCGCAAAGCCGTGCGCGTCATAGATTATGCCGGCAACAATCGGGTGAGCGGTGGACGCGAATATATTGCCGATGCCGGGTATGCCGCTGCTTTCGAGCCGCTCATCGCCTATATCCAGAGTCGCCTGCCCAATAACGAGCATATCGCTCAAGCCCTGCGTGTCACGACTGAGGTATACCCCGAAATCGCCATTCGTGAGCTTGTCGCCAATGCCATCATTCATCAGGACTTAGAGGCTCAAGGCGATAGCCCCTTCGTTGAAATCTTTGGCGACCGCCTGGAAATCACAAATCCCGGCAAACCTTTGATTAACCCCCTGCGCTTCATTGATGAACCTGCTCAGTCGCGTAATGAAACGCTGGCGGCGTTCATGCGCCGCGTCAACATCTGTGAGGAGCGAGGGAGTGGAATTGACAAAGTCATCCATGCAGTAGAAACGTGGCAGCTACCCGCGCCGGAATTTATTGTGACTGAGCGGCATACGCGCGTTTATTTGTACGCTCCGCGCACTTTCCGCGAAATGAGCAGTAGGGATCGCACACGCGCTTGTTATCAGCATGTTTGCCTCATGTATGTCTTCAACCAAAGCGCGACGAATGCCAGTCTGCGAAAGCGATTTTCTTTTGAGGATGAAGACTACTAAATTGTCTCAAAGATCATCAGCGACACGACAAAGGAAGGCATGATCAAGCCCTACGACCCTGAAAATCGCTCTCGCCGTCACGCGCGATATGTTCCGTATTGGGGTTAGGTTAGGGGGCGCGGCTATCTCATATCCCCTTTATATCAGCCCCGGCGAGTCCGGGTTGGCTGATGTATACAAGATATAGCTCATAACTTCGTTCCAAGGCCACATCTAGCGACTCCAGGCTCTTTAGAAGGTAGAGCTTATATCCCTTTTATATCTCAGCAGAGGAAACCAATCATGGAAAAAGCATACGAACCCAAAGATGTAGAAGCGCGGCTTTATGCCGAATGGGAGGCGGGCGGCTACTTTCACGCGGAGCCGACGCCGGGCAAGTCCGAAGTACAGCATCACCATCCCGCCGCCCAATGTCACGGGCAGCCTGCACATGGGCCATGCGCTCAACCATTCCGTGCAGGATACGCTGGGCCGCTGGCACCGGATGCGCGGATTTACGACGCTGATTCTGCCCGGCACGGACCATGCCGGCATCGCCACGCAGACCGTCGTGGAACGCGAAATCGCCAAAGAGGGTCTGACGCGCTATGACCTGGGCCGCGAGGCGTTTGTCGAGCGCGTCTGGCAGTGGAAAGAGCAGTACGGGGCGCGCATCATCTCTCAGCTCAAGCGGCTCGGCTGCTCCTACGACTGGTCGCGCGAGCGGTTCACGATGGATGCGGCCTATGCGGACGCCGTGCTGCGAAGCCTTCGTGCGCTTCTACGACGCGGGCTTGATCTACCGGGGCAAGCGGCTGGTCAACTGGTGCTGCCATCACCGGACGGTCATCTCGGATATCGAAGTGGAGGAAGAGGAGCAGGCGGGGCATCTCTGGCATATCCGCTACCCGTTTGCCGACGGGTCGGGCTTCGTCACCGTCGCGACGACGCGGCCCGGAAACCATGCTGGGCGATACCGCCGTGGCCGTCAATCCGAAAGACGAGCGTTATGCCGGGCTGATCGGCAAGATGTTCGCCCTGCCACTAACGGACCGGCAAATCCCACTGATTGCCGACGACTACGCGCAGGCCGAGTTCGGCACTGGGGCCGTCAAAGTGACGCCCGCGCATGACCCGAACGACTACGAGGCGGGCCTGCGCCACAACCTGCCGCAGATCACCGTGATCGGCTTCGACGGCACCATGACGGCCGAAGCCGGGGAGCGCTACGCCGGGCTGGATCGCTATGAGGCGCGCAATCTGGTCGTCGCCGATCTGGAAGAACTGGGCCTGCTGGAAAAGACGGAAGACCACCGGCACAATGTCCCGACCTGCGAGCGCTGCCACACGACCATTGAGCCGCTGCTGTCCGACCAGTGGTTTATGAAGATGGCCGGGACAGACCTGGTCGCAGCGGGCGATTGACGTGGCCGCGAATGACGAAACGACGTTTGTCCCTGCGCGCTACAAAAAAGCCTATCTGGACTGGATGGATGGCATTCGGGACTGGGCTTTGTCGCGGCAATTCTGGTGGGGCCATCGCATTCCGATCTACTACCGCCCGGACGGCACCCATGTCGCCGCCCGAACCTGGGACGAAGCCGTGCAGCGGGCCGGCACGGACCAACTGGTTCAGGATGAAGACGTGCTGGATACCTGGTTCTCATCGGCTCTCTGGCCGTTCGCGACGATGGGCTGGCCCGCAGCAAACGCCGGACCTTGCCTACTTCTACCCGACCGACATGCTGACCACCGCGGGCGAGATTCTGCGCCTGTGGGTGGCCCGGATGCTGATGACCGGCCTGGAATTCATGGGCGAGAAGCCCTTCTCCGACGTTTATATTCACGCGACCGTGCTGGACAAAAAAGGCCGCCGCATGTCCAAGTCGCTCGGCAACGGCATTGACCCGGTGGAGATGATCGACAAATACGGCGCGGACGCCCTGCGCTTCTCCCTGCTGCGTCTGGCTTCCAAAGGCCAGGACATCCGTTTCAGCGAGGATCGCATCCCTGAAGCGCGTAACTTCGGCAATAAACTCTGGAACGCCGCCCGGTTCGTGCTGATGAACCAGGAACCTAACCCCGGCGCAAGCGCCGACCCTTCCCTGTCAGGGAAGGGGGCTGGGGGGTTAGGTTCTTCCGGGGCTGGTGGGTTAGGTTCCCTCCCCGAACGCTGGATACTCTCGCGCTTGCAGCGGACCATTCAGACGGTCAATGCGTCGCTGGCGAGTTACGACCTGGACGACGCCTGCAATGCCCTGTATGAGTTTCTGTGGAGCGAATACTGCGACTGGTTTGTGGAACTCTGCAAACCGGCCTTGCAAGGGACGGAGCCAATCGCAAAATGGCACGCTCTGGCGACACTTTACACGGTGTTGGAAACAACATTGCGCCTCTTGCATCCCATCATGCCGTTCGTGACTGAAGAAATCTGGCAAAGCTTTGCCAGCGACCGGAGGAAGCATCTGCCTTGCGTCCTACCCTGAAGCCGATGAGGCGCTGAGTGGACATAGAGGCCGAGGCGGGGATGACCCTGTTGATTGAAAGTATCACCGCCCTGCGCGCCCTGCGGGCTGAGTTTACGCCCGGCGGAACCGAAAACGAAGCCGCCCGCGCGGCCATTCTCGCCCGGCGCTTCACTGTCACCGCTATCCCGGAGAGCGATCTGGCTGCTATCACTTTGCGCGATCAGTTGCCCGCTTTAGTGTCTTTGGCGCGTCTAGGCGAAGTCACGCTGGCTCCGGCTCCCCCAGAATTGGGGGTTGGGGGGCGAACTGTTGCCACGGGCGTTCCCGGCGCGACGTTTCACATTCCGGCCAGTGAACTGCTGGAAGGGGTTGACCCAGTGCGCGAATCGGCGCGGCTGGCGGGCGAGATCGCCAAACTGGACAAGGACTTAGCAGCCGTGCAGGGGCGGCTGAATAATCCGGGCTTTGTGCAAAAGGCCGCTCCCGAAGCGGTGGAAAAAGCCAGGCTGGACGCGGCAGAGTTAGCGCAGCGGCGGGAAAAACTGGAAGCGCGGCGGGGGCTTTTAGGAACCCACCCGCTCGCTTAGGCTCGCTTCCCTCCCGAAGCGGGAGGGAGAGGAGAAGTGCAGGAGAGGAATGCTTTACCCTCTTCCCCCTCCCGTTTCGGGAGGGTGGCGAACTTGTGAGCCGGGTGGGTTCTCAGGTACAATATCGCCGATGCGTAAACTCCTTGCCAGCCCCCTGCCTCTCGTCAGCGTCTTGCTGCTGGCCCTTGCGTTGCGGGTCTGGGGATTAACCTGGGGGCTGCCAAGTCGCGACGCATTATTTTTCCTACCACCCGGATGAAAGCGTCGTGCTGGAAACCGCGACGGGCATGAATGTCTTCGCAGGGCGACTGCTGCCGCATTTTTATAATTACGGCTCGCTGCAACTCTATCTGGTGTGCTTCGCCAACACCGGTGCTGCCCTGGCCGGTGCGGTAGACATCGTGCCGAAAAACTTCCCGGTCTGGTACCCGCAGTGGGCGAAAATGTACCTGATCGGCCGCTGCCTGACGGTGGGCATGGGAGTTGGCACGGTTTGTGCGGTGTACGGCATTGGAACGCGGTTCTGGGGGCGGCGCGCGGGACTGCTGGCGGCGCTGACGCTGGCGATCATGCCGCTGCACGCGCAGCATTCGCATTTTTTGACCGTGGACGTGCCGGCGACGTTCTGGGGAACGCTGTCGCTGCTGTGGGCCGCGCGTTTGGCAACTGGGGGTGGGAAACCGTGGCGGGCCGCGCTCTGGGCGGGCGTCTTTGCCGGTCTGGCGACGGCCACCAAGTACAATCTGGCGCTGGCTATTCTGCCGCTGGTGCTGGCGTGTGTGGTCCGAGGAAGCCCCCTCCGTCCCCAATTCTGGGGGAGCCAGAAAGAGGGGCCTGAACTCCGGTTCCCCCAGAAATGGGGGTTAGGGGGCCTCGGCCTCGCTGCCTTCGTCCTGGCCTTTTTCGTCGGCTGCCCCGGTGCGCTGCTGGAAAGCAAGACGTTTCTGGACGGCCTGCGCTTTGAGTCAGTCCATGTTCAGAATGTGGACGATCCGACGTTTCGGGACACGGGCAGCGGGTTTATCTATCACATCGCCCGCAATCTGGACGCCGGGCTGGGCCTGCCGCTCCTTTTTCTGGCATTGGTTTCGGTGGGCTATGCGCTGTATCGGCGCGAGCGGGGCGATGGGCTTCTGGCAGCGTTTGCCTTGCCCTATTATGTTTTGATCAGTCTGGCTGCCGTGCGGTATGCCCGCTACACGATCCCACTCCTGCCGATTCTGGCGCTTTGGGTGGGGCGGCTGATCGCGGATAGTTCGCGCCTTCGGCTGCCAGTTCTCCGAAGGTCAACAGTGGTCATCGGCGGTAGCGTTTTACTACTGACATTGCTCTACGCAAGGCTGCTGATTCTGCCAATGACGGAGACTGATCCACGCGATGAAGCGCTGCAAGAAATGAACAGAGCCAATCCGCTGGCAACCGTGGGCTTTGTGGCACAACCCTGGTTCGGGACGCCGCCGCTCAGTCCTTATTTCTCTCTGCCTCGTCCTGGCGGATGGCGCGAGGCAACTCCGCCCGACATCATGCAGCGCATCGTCTACAATGGCAAAGATTGGGATGCCGACTTGCTGAACGCGAAGAAGCCTGATCTCATCGTTGTAAGCGAATACGATTACGATGACGCATTGCGTCTGAAGGACCCAAAGGCTGTCCAATGCTTGCAGCAACTTGAGCAAAGTTACAGCATTCATTTTGTGAATGTTTACCCGATTGACCCTATTGGCTTGTTTGGGCATCTTGCTACCAGCGTCGGTGGAATGCCGACACGGGGACTGCCCCACGATATGCTCTATACCAACCCTTACATTCTCATCTATCAGCGAAGGCCATAACCTATGCAAACACAACGCGCACAAGAGATTTTGGACAACTTTACCGGCAAGCGGGTGCTTGTCGTCGGCGATGTCATGCTAGACGAGTATGTCTGGGGCCGCGTCACCCGCATCTCGCCGGAAGCCCCCGTCATGGTCGTGGATGCCGAGCGGCATACGTTTGTGCCGGGCGGCGCGGCCAACGTCGTCAACAACCTCTGCGCCCTGGGCGCGAAGGCGGCGATTGCCGGGATGATCGGCGAGGACTCGGCGGGGCAGACGCTGAAGGAAAAATTGGAAGAGGAAGGCGCGGATGTCAGTTCACTGATTGCCACCAGTGACCGGCCCACGACGCTGAAAACGCGCATTATCGCCCACTCGCAGCAGGTCGTGCGGGTGGACCATGAGAAGCGCGATCCCATCGGCGGCGAGGCTCGGGAGCGGCTGCGGGCCAGTTTGGAAGCGGCGATCCCGAACTGCGACGCCGTGCTGCTGTCCGATTATCAGAAAGGGCTGCTGGGAATGGACATGGTGCAGGCCCTGTCCGAACTGGCGCAAAAGCACGGCAAGATTATCACGGGCAACTTGAAACCGACCGGGATCGGGGCACACTGCCGTTTGACGGTGATTACCCTGAACCTGTCGGAAGCAAGCGCGGCGACGGGGATGATGCTGGACGATTCCAGCGATGAGGGAACGCTGCATTCGGCGGGCAAGATGCTGCTGCGAAAGTCCGGCGCGGCGCATATTTTGATCACGCGCGGCGCGCAGGGTCTGACTCTGTTTGCGTCGGATGGGGTGATTGTGACGGTTCCTGCCCATCCGGTCGCGGTCTACGATGTCGCAGGTGCGGGCGACACGGTGATTTCCACGCTGACGCTGGCTCTGGCGGCGGGGGCGACTCCGGCGGAGGCCGTGACGCTGGCGAACTGCGCGGGAGCGGAAGCGGTCAAGAAGGTAGGCGTGGCGACGGTCTCGCGGGCGGAGATCTTGGAGACGGTGGCGAAAGAGGGATAAGAGATCCTATCCCGGCTCACAAGTTCGCCACCCTTCCCTCCGAGGGAAGGGCTTTTTTTAAGAAGGGCTTTCGGAAAGACTAAGAGCGCTGGCAGTGCCCTTCTTCTGGCTCCCTTCCCTTTGAGGGAAGGGTGGCGAACTTGTGAGCCGGGATAGGACGGCGTAGCTTACGGAGTCGCCGGCGCGGCGGGCGTGGCGGCCTTCGGCGCCTGAATATGGACTTCGTTGGCAACCGGGGCGGTTTCATCGCCGTTGGTGTGGACATTGACCCGCGTGCCGACGGTCAGGTCGGCCCAGGTGCCGGTCGCGCCGTTTTTGCCGCGCTCGCCTGCCTTGTAGATCTTGGCGTCATCGGCGACCGACACGGTCATTTCTTTTTTGTGGTGGGTCAGCGTCAAGGTCTTCTTGACCGCATCCACAGCGGAAATGGTTCCGCCCATGCGGTTGTTCGGCTTGGGCGCGGCGGGCGCTGTCGGGGCGGCCGGCGTGGCGGGCGCGGCCGGGGTGTCGGCGGAAGCGGCCAGCGGGGCCAGCAAAGCCGCCGCTACGGTGAGTGTCAGAAAGTGTCGCAGCATTGAGTTTTCTCCTGTAAAGTAAGTGGCTTACGTCCTCGCAGACGCAGGATTTCGGGGAAAGTTCACCGAATAAGGATTTTTATAAGAATTTCGGGAAGGAACAGCGATGACGTATTGCTTGGGAATCATGACGCGGCGGGGGCTGGTCATGACCTCCGACTCGCGCACCAATTCCGGTTATGATCAGGTCAATGTCTGCCGGAAGATGTACACGTTTGTCCAGCCCGGCGAACGTGTCTTTATTTTGCTTGCCAGCGGCAGCCTGTCGCTGACGCAGTCTATCATCACCCTGCTGGAACGAGATTTCGATCAGGGTCTGGGTCTGGCCGCCACGCCTTCGCTGTACGATGCCGCCCGCGTGATCGGCGAGCAGGTCCGTCAGGTGTCCGACCTGGACCGGGCCGCCCTGGAGCGCGATGATTTCCGGTTCAATGTTCACTTCATCGTCGGCGGCCAGATCAAAGGCCAGCCGCACGATCTGTATCTGGTGTATCCGCAGGGCAACCCGCTCCGAGCCACCGAAGATTCGCCGTTTTTGCAGACCGGCGAGCATAAATATGGCCGGCCAATTCTCGTGCGCGGCATCCGCTACGAAGAAACGCCGCTGGAAGAAGCCGCCAAGTACGCCCTGATCTCCATGGACTCCACCATGCGCTCCAATGTCACCGTCGGCCCGCCGATTGATCTGGTTCTGTACGAGCGAGACGCGCTGGAAATCCACAAGCGCCGCCGCCTGACCAGCGCCGACCCGGACCTGCGCGAGATCCACCTGCAATGGGAACAGGCCCTGCGGCGGGCCGTCACCGACCTGTCCGACATTGACTTTGAAACATTCGGGCAGAAGATTTAAAGCGTTCCCATGTGCCGCACAGCGCGGCGGTTCGCGCCGCGTTTTTTTGAGCAGGGAGAAACACTGATGTCACCTCAATCGCCCATCGCCAGAACCGCCCGGTTCGCGCAGGCCGCGCTCGCGGCCTTTCTTCTCGTTCTTTTCTGTCTTCTGTGCGGGGTAACCGCAGGCCCGGCCCGCGCCCAGGTCCCGCTCGGCTACGGCGTCCTGCACGCTTTCAGCGCCCTGGACAAAAGCGGGCGCAACGCGGACGGCAGCCTGCCCTACGGCGCATTGACGCCCGGCGGCGATGGCTTTCTGTACGGCGTCGCCTACCGTGGCGGCTCCGCCAATACCGGCACCATCTTTAAAATGCGTCTGGACGGCAGCGGCTTTCAGACCCTGTACTCGTTCAGTGCCACGTCCAGTACGTCCCCTTACGGCAACACAGATGGGACTGGTCCTTACGGCGCGCTGCTGCCCGGCGGTGATGGCTTCTTTTACGGCACTGCCGAAGGCGGTGGCACAAACGGCAACGGCACGGTCTTCAAGATTAAGCCGGATGGCAGCGGGTTCCAGGCCATTCACAGTTTCAGCGCCGAGGACAGCAGCGGGCACAACGCCGACGGCGTGATTCCCGTAAACGGTCTGGTGAACGGCGGGGACGGCTTTTTTTATGGCGCGACCCGCTACGGCGGCACAAGTGGAGACGGCGCGATCTTTCAAATCAACAGCGACGGCAGCGTGTTCAATACTCTGCATTCGTTTGTCTTTGACACCGAGGGCGAAACACTCAATGGCGGGCTGGCCGCGCCCGGCGACGGCTTTCTGTACGGTATGGCGGAGAACGTGGGGTCAACGGGCGCTGGCACCGTCTTCCGAGTCCGCACCGACGGCACAAGCTTTCTGGTTCTGCACACCTTCAGCGCCGTCCCCGCTGCGCCCCCCTACGGCAATGCCGATGGCGCCGATCCCACCGGCGGTCTGACCGCAGGGGCGGGCGGGCTGCTGTACGGCATGGCGGAATCTGGCGGCGCGAACGGAAAAGGCACGGTCTTCAAGCTCCAAACCAACGGCAGCGGATTCCAGACGCTTCACAGCTTCAGCGCCCAGTCCACCACCAGCCCTTACGGCAATGCCGATGGCGCGTTTCCTCTTTACAGCAGCGTCACCTTCGGCGCGGACGGGATGCTTTACGGGGCGGCGTCGGAAGGCGGCGCGAACAACACCGGCACCGTCTTCCGGCTGGCCCCGGACGGCAGCGGCTTCCAGACCCTCCATAGTTTCAGCCCTCCTGGATCCAGCGGCAATACCGACGGCGTCAACCCCGAAGGCACGCCCGTCCTCGGGCCGGACGGCTTTCTGTACGGCACGGCATTGAGCGGCGGCGCCGGCGGCAATGGCGTCCTGTACCGCATCGCGCCGACTCACACGCATCTGCTGTGGGATAACGCGGACGGACGCGCCACGGTCTGGAGCATCGACCTCAATGGCACGGTCAGCATGGGTCCTGTCTACGGCCCTTTCAGCGGCTGGAAAGCCACGGGATTATCCACCGGACCCGACGGCCTTTCGCACCTGCTCTGGACGCACCCTGCCGACGGACAGGCCGCCCTCTGGGATCTGGCAGCGAGTGGCAGCTACACCGCCCACGCCTACGGCCCTTACTCCGGCTGGACCGCACAGGCACTCACCACCGGCTCCGACAACCTCAACCGGCTGCTCTGGAACGAAGCGGTCAGCCCCTTCTTCGGCGGAACCGGCAGCGGCCCCATCGCCCTGTGGAATGTTCCGCCTTCGGGCAGCTTCTCCTACGACCTGTATGGCCCCTTCACCGGCTGGCACGGCCAGGCGCTGGCCGCTTCGGTCGGCGGTCAGACGCACATTCTGTGGGACAATGCCAACGGCACGGCGAACCTGTGGAATGTGGACCCGGCGGGCAATGCCGTCATTTCCCCGCTGTACGGCCCGATCTCCGGCTGGCAGGCCATTTCACTGGCCGTGGGTCTGGGCGGGACGCGGGACCTGCTGTGGACGCATGCCGGTGACGGGGCGGCGTCCCTGTGGCGGGTGAATGCGGACGGGACGTACACGTCCACGCCCTACGGCCCCTACAGTGGCTACCATGTGGCGGGCGTTGCGGCAGGGCCGGACGGCATGGCGCATTTGCTGTGGGACGGCGCGAATGGGGTGGAATCCCTGTGGAGCGTCAACGGAGACGGGACTTTCACCAATGTTCAGTATGGCCCCTTTCCCGGATGGGACCGCCGTCGCCCTCAGCGCCGGGCCGTAAGGCAAAAAACGGGGCGCGGCCGATGCCGCGCCCCGTTTCCGAAAGTGTCTTACATCTCGGCGCGCTTCTCCAGCGCGGCGTGGTTGCGGACGATCCAGCGGCCGTCTGTTTTGTCCCAGACAATGGCGCCCGAGGCGCGGAAGGCGGACAGGGCGCGGCTGACCCGTTCGCGCGTCGCGCCGATCAGCGCTGCAATGTCGCTCTGGGTGAGGCTGACTTCTATGCGGACGCATTTCCCATCCGGCAGCGCGGTCCCCTGTGACTTCGCCAGACGCAGCAGGCAGTCGGCGACCCGGCCTGCCACATCGCGCGTCATCAGCATCTCCGCGCGGTCGTTCTGGTCCCGCAGGCGCTGGGACAAAATCCGCAGCAAGGTCCAGGCGACGGCGGGCTGCTCGTTGATCGTCTCCCGCAGAGCCTCGCCATCCAGCATCATCAGATCGGCGCTGTCCATCGCGCTGACATCCGCAGAGCGCGGCTGGCCGTCAATCAGGCTCATCTCTCCGAAGAAAGCGCCCGGCCCCAGCACATCCAGAATGACTTCGTCGCCGCTCGCGGTGGCCTGATGTACTTTGACGCGGCCCTCGGCGATCAAATACAGCGACGTGGACGTGCCGGACGGGTCGCCTTTGTAAACAATGGGCGTTCCCGGCGGCAGTTTGCGCTTTCGCAGTCGGCGCGCGAGGGCCGTCAGAGCTTCTTCGGACAGTCCGGCAAACAGCGGAACGCGCCGCAAAAAATCTGTTTCCTGACTCATGTTATTTCCTCGCTCCTGGCGTCACTTCGGTGACTTCCACAGACAGCGCTTTGGTCTCGCCAAAGCCGTAAAACGTGCTCCACGCGCAGTCGGCGGCATCGCGCCCGACGGCGATCTGCACCAGCGCGGGCCGGGGCTGCCGCTCGGTGGCGTCAAACGACACCCAGCGCCCGTCCAGCCAGGCCTGGAAGTAGGCATGAAAGTCCGGCGGCTCCAGCCCCAGGCAGTAGCCGGACACGTAACGGGCCGGAATGTTCAGGGCGCGGCAGAACGAGATGCCCAGATGGGCAAAATCCCGGCAGACCCCGATCCGCTGCGTCGCCGTGTCATACGCCGATGTCCCCGCGTCCGACGTGCCGTATTGATACGTGACATGCTCATTGATCCAGTTGCAGATGGTCTGCACGCGGGCAAAGCCGGGCGCGACCTCGCCGAACATGTCGGTCGCCATCGCGACCAGTTTGTCGGACTGGCAGTAGCGCGACGGCAGCGTGTACAGCAGGGTTTCCGTCGGCAGTTGCAGCGCGTCGGCTTCCACCGGCTTCAGCAGAGGAAAGCGCGTGTCCGGCTGCGTCACCGTCGCCGTATATTCCACCCGCACATCGCCGCCGGGCATCAAAAGACGCCGACAGGGGTTGCCGTAAAAGTCCCGGAACGCCTCAGCAGGCGCAAACGGCGTAATCGTCAGAGTCGGGTTCTCCACGGTCTGCGCCTCGTCCAGTTCCGCCGCCTCAATCTGCATCGTCGTCGGCGTCGCCGTCGGCAGCGCCAGATCAGCAACAACGTGAATGTTCAGTTTCAAGGTGTCAGGTCGCTCCAAAGAACAGCGTTCGTCAAAACGCTCAAATGCCCCACATTCGCCGTCGCCACGACTGCCGCCGACAAGCCAAACAGAGCAGGGTTCAGGAGATGGGCCTGCGCGGCAATAAAGGCGTCAGCGTCGAGCGCATCCGGCGGGGCGGTTGTTTTGCCCTGATTACGCACCCTGGCCCACAAGGCAGCCGCCAGATGCACTGCTGGAGTTGTTAAAGGCAAGTATTGACCAGTTACCGCCGCATTAAATCGGTCCAGACGATGCACCGCGTCTGTGTTGTTCTTTCGCACAAATTCGCGCCGCAGTTCGTAATCCGCAATTTCCGGCACAAAGAAAAGGCAGCCTGCCCGATTGAGGTCTGCGGCCCACATTCGGCAGGTTTCAGCTTCCGGGACTCCCTTTTTTTGAGTCAGAAGGCCCAGAGGTGTTGTGTCCAGCACAATCGCAATGGGAATGGTGATCTTCAATTCCATTCCTCGCCGGAAACATCAATGCGCCGCAGGCTGAGACGATTTGCGGCCAGGCTGGCTTTTGTTTCCTCCCATTCCTGGTTCCTTCGCGCGATCACCTGCGGGTCGTCCGTGGCATCTTCGGCGTCCCACTCGGCAAAAAGAGCAAGCATCGGATTGGTTGCTATAACAGCCGTCGGGGGAGATATGGCTTCAGAAGCGTAGAGTCGGCGCAAGTCCTCCAAAGCGATCTGTTCCAGCGTTCTTCCCTGCCGCTGCGCTTCTTGCGCCAAAGCGCCTTCGACTTCAGGCGGCAAATTCAAAGTCAGAGTCATGGATTTCCTTCCTTCACCGTGTGCGCCCCGTCCAGTTCCGCCGCCTCAATCTGCATCGTCGTCGGCGTCGCCGTCGGCAGCGCTAAATCCGCCGTGACATGGATGTTTAGTTTCATAATTCTGGTGGGTTCCGAGGAAACATTCTGAGCTTCTCAATAGATCCAAAGAGGTGGTGGATAGTGCCTACATACTTCCGCGTCCAGATCATTACATGCCCAAATTCAGTGATCTCCATTGCCTCAAATGCATCATCTGGATCGAACAAAACTTTCTCAAGCGTCAGCCGATGTCCGCGTTCGCGCAGTTCTGTATGCCGATCTCCGCTATCCCACCATTCCAACATCTCGCGGCTCGTTTTGATCCCGGATAAATCCAACGCACGGGAAACGTCCAGACGTTCCTTTAAACTGCGAACGCGATTAGGATCATCATTGAAGATGACAATGTCCACCCATTCTTTGTATAGCACGTTGTTGAGGTTGTTAAACAGTGTCAAGCACGGCTAAGAACTTCGCGCAATTTCAATCCCACTCTTCGCCGGATACATCAATGCGCTCTATGCTGGCCGGACTGGTTCTCCGCGACCAATTCCTCTTCCGCCATTTCGCGTTGAACGAGCGCATCAATGACTTCTTCGGGAGACTGCCCGCGCCGCTGCGCCAGTGTCCGCAGCCGGGCTTCCGTACTGGGTGTCAGGGTCAATGTCATGGTATTGCTCCCTGACTGGGTGGCCTTATATTTCTCATCCATGATTTCGCCGAAAATTTCTCTAGCACGACTAGAAAGGTCCGGCGGACCTTCAAATGCACCAAAAATGCTTTTATAAAAGGGATCATCGTATCGGCTGGTCTTTTTCTCAGTTCCCTCGCTCTGCGAAGATGCAGCATGAGTCTCCTGTATTTCTGCGTTTAGGGGCGGTTCTTCCATCATATATCTCCCGGTATTCAGTGTACCGCAAAAGTTCAGATCGCAATACATCTTTGCGAACTGCTATGGCCCGGCGACGGTGAACTTCTGCTCCCGGATGTTGTTGTCTTCGTTGCTTTCGGTGATGCGGTTCAGGTCGTCTACCTGAGCCTTGACCGTATGTTCGCCTGGCGTCGCTGCCCAGGTGGCGACGCCTTTGGGGCCGTTATTAGAGGTCAGCGTTTTGCTTTCGCCGGGCGCGAGCGGGCCGGAAAAGGTGTCGGACCAGGAGACGAACGTGCCGTCTACAAAGAAGGCGATGCCGTGGACGATGCCGGTGGGGGTCGGACCTGAGCCGATGTTTTTGATGGTCACGCCAAAGTTTGCCAGGTCGCCGGATTTGAGGGGATCGGGCGTCCAGGTGATGCCGGTCACAGTCAAATCTGGGAGAGCATTGCTCGTCCGCACAATTGTCGTAGCCGGGAGGGAGACATGTCCTGCCGCGTCGTAGCTGCGGATTTCATAGGGGTAGCCGGTCGCGGGCTGGAGCTTCGTATCGGTGAATGTCGTTTCCGTGGCGCGGCCTAAGTACCGGCCCAGGCGCGAGACGAAATAGCCCTGCGTCCCCTGTCCTGACGGCGGCAGGCTCAGGGTAACGGTCGTGCCGGTCGCGGTGCCTTTGACTTCGCCGGGCGGCGCAGGGGCCACACTGGGCTTGAAGGTTTTCGGAGTCAGCTTCACCACCAGCACTTCGTCAGGAACGGACAGCGTCAGCGTTTTGGGATTGCGCCAGGTCTGTTGAACGTCTGCACTCTGGCCGGGCAGATAACTGACGGCTTCGGAGATAGGCGTTTTGAACGAGAGCGTGACAGGCATGGGCGGATTAGCGATGTCCTGCTTTTTGACGGTGTCAAAGCTGGAGACTTCCTGCCAGAGCAGCAGATAAAAGTCGCCGTTTGACTTTTGCAGCAGGGTATGGCGCAGGGGCAGCGTTTTGGCGTCGGCGCTGATCTCAAAATCTAACGCGCGGGGCGCAAACGGCTTGCGCTGCCACTGCTGCGTCGCCATGTCCCAATGCGATTCATTCAGCAGGCCGATCAGGTTTTTCAGGGCCGCGTAGGCGGGCTTGGGCGTGAGATCGTGGCGAATGATGCCAAAGCTGGCCTCAGCATTGGTCGCTTCATCCTTGAATTCGTCGGCAAACTCATAGGTGATCGTGCGGACGATGCCGGCATTAAAGTACAGGGCGAAGTGCCGGGGCAGGTATTTGGCCTGGGCGGCTTCCGACACCGCAGGCTGAACGCCGGCAATGACCCCGCCGCCGCTTTGCAGGGCCGTGTGATAGCCGCTTTCGGTGACGGCAATCGGCTTCAGAACGGCATTTGTGCCGAGAATTTCGTTCAGCGTTTAACGTGTTGGGGACGTAGCCTCCTTCCAGGCTGGTTTCGGGGGGAGCGCCGCCCGCGTAGGAGTGCATGACGACGTAATCTTCACTAAGCAGCGGGGCGAGTTTCAGGTTGCCGCCGATGGTCGCCGTGGACGGTGCGATGACGCCGAGAGATTTGGTCGCCGGGTCGGCTTTCAGGGCCGCGTACAGGTCATTTTGGAACGCAATCGGCCCGGCTGGGAAGTTTTTGCCCTGGTAAGCGGCGCTGGACGCGAAGATGTCCACTTCGTTGGGGCCTTCCACCATATCTACCAGGGGCAGGTTTTCTTTCAATTGCGCGACCGCAGCGGCAGGCGCCGTACCGGGGCTGTAGTTGACGGTCGCTTTGATACCGTAGGTCTGGTACAAATCCGACAAATGCGGGTGGAAGCCATCCCGGACATGGCGGATGCCGCTGTCGCCCAGGAGTTTTTTGATCTGGTCATAAGCGTAACCATAGGGCGTGTTGGGATAGCCCCAATGCGTGGCGACCCCGATATGGTCCACAAACTCATCGGCGGATCGGGCCGGCTCGGGGGCGGCAAAGGCTATCCGCGGCAGGCATAGCAGAGCGGCCAGTCCCATCACCGGGAAAAGAGACAGGAGAGTTTTCATGGTGGTTATCTCTTGAGAAGCAGCGTGCCGTCTTATTCGCCCCTAGCTCGCTGTATTCCTGCCGCGCTGCCGGACCAGCCAAAGGCTATCACTTTCCCCCATAAAATTACTTGGCACGAATCTTGCAAGGGTATATTTCACCAAAAGGAGGCAAGCCTATGTTGAATCATGTCACTCCGGGGGAGAGCGCGACGACTGCACCTGACCGGTTCGCCTGGTATCGGCGCACTCCTCTGTACGTTCGCATCCTCATCTCGCTGGGGCTGGGCATCGTCGTGGGCGAATTGATGGGCGGCAGGGCGGCTGTGTTCAAGCCGTTCAGTGATCTTGTGTTGCAGCTCCTGCGCCTCCTGGCGACGCCGCTCATTTTGGTCGCCGTGATTCATGCCCTGATGAAAGCCGATGTCACCGGACGCACGGGCGCGCGCTTGTTCTTTTTCCTGATCACGAACACCATCGCGGCCATCTTGATCGGATTGCTGGTTGCCAATGTCATCCAGCCGGGCCGCTGGGCGCATCTGGCGCCGCCCGGAACGGTGCTGGTCGCGACGCCCTTTCATCCCGTCCACGATCTGCTGGACAAGGTGCCGGCCAATCTCATTGACCCATTCCTGCACAACGAGATCATTTCCATCATCATCGTGGCGGTCGCCCTGGGGACGGCCCTGCGAATCGTGCGCGGGCGTCAGATCGCCGCAGGCCAAAGCAGCTATCGCGGGCTGGAAAACTTCCTGGACACGGCGTTTCAATGTGTCATGGTGATACTGCACTGGATCTTTGACCTCGTCCCGCTGGCCGTCTTTGCCGTCGTGGCCCGGACGGTCGGGACCGCGGGCATTCGGCCCCTGCTCTCCATGGGCATATTTGTCGTCGCCGTCCTCCTGGCGCTGGCGCTTCAATCGGTCTTTTACCTGACGCGCCTGCGGTTCGGTTCGTGGGTTCGGCCGGGCAAGTTTCTCGCCGCCGGGTCCGATGCCCTGACCCTGGCCTTTTCCACCGCCAGCAGCGCGGCCACCCTGCCGGTGACCTATGCCGCCGTGAAGGACAAGATGAAGGTGCGGGAGGCGTCGGCGGGGCTGGGCGTCATGGTCGGCGGCACGTTCAACCACGACGGCACGGCGCTGTATGAAGCGATGGCGGCCCTGTTCATCGGGCAGGCGCTGGGCCAGCACCTGGGGCTGGGGCAGCAGGTGATGGTGGTGTTTATGGCGATCCTGGCCTCGGTGGGAGCGGCAGGCATCCCGGAAGCAGGCCTGGTGACGATGCTGGCCGTCTTTTCCGCCGTTCATCTGCCGACGGAATACATTCCCCTCCTGCTGCCCCTGGACTGGTTTTTGGACCGCTGCCGCACCGCGATCAATGTGATGGGCGACATGACCGTCACCTGCCTGCTGGATGGAAAGCAGCCTGCGCTGGACGAGTCGGCAGATTCGGTCCCGCCGGACATCGCGCCGCTGGAAGTTCCGCCGCCCCTCGCCCCATCCGATGCCGCCGCGTGAGAACGGATCGCCGGACGCGGGTGTCGGCTAAGACAACGTTCGCTTCAAAATGGTATCATGCCGCTCGCTTTCCACGGCCTGGGGGTAGTCAGTCGTGTAGTGCAGGCCGCGCGATTCTTTGCGTTTCTGGGCGCACTGAATGATGAGACCGGCGACCTCAATCATATTACGCAATTCCAAAACATCATCGGCAAGGACATGATCATCGAATAAAGGCTGGGCCTCGGTTCGCAGGGCCTGCACGGCGGCGGTAGCTTTTTGCAGGCGCGAATTGCTGCGGACGATGCCGACGTACTTCTGCATCACGGTTTGCAGGCGGTGGCGCAGGGCGGCGACCAGGGCGTGGTCGAGGGCCCCGACACGGCGGGCCGTGCCGGGGAAGTCGGGAACGGACTCGCAGGGCGCGGGCAGGTCGGCAGCGTTCCAGGGCGTCTTCCGCGGCGCGCTTGCCGAAGACCAGCGCTTCCAGCAGGGAGTTGGAGGCCAGCCGGTTCGCGCCGTGAACGCCGGTGCAGGCGACCTCGCCGCAGGCGTACAGGCCGGTCGATGGTCGTTCGGCCCTGTCAAATCCGTGCGGACGCCGCCGCAGGAGTAGTGCGCGGCGGGAACCACGGGGATCCAGTCGGTCGTGATGTCTATGCCGAACGACAGGCAGCGGGCGTAGATGGTCGGGAAGTGCGCTTTGATCTCTTCCGGGGCCAGATGGGTCACATCCAAATAAACGCACTCATCCCCGGTCTTTTTGATCTCGCTGTCAATGGCGCGGGCCACGATGTCGCGCGGGGCCAGGTCTTTGCGTTCCGGGTCATACTCCGCCATGAACGCCGTGCCGTCCTTGCGCCGCAGAATCCCGCCTTCGCCGCGCACGGCCTCGGAGATCAGAAAACTCTTGGCGTCCGGGTGAAACAGCGAAGTCGGGTGGAACTGGATAAACTCCATGTCCGCGATCTTCCGCCCCCGCCCGCCAGGCCATCGCCACGCCGTCTCCGGTCGCAATCGGCGGATTGGTGGTGAACTGATAAACCTGCCCCGCCCCGCCGGTCGCCAGCAGGGTCGCAGGCGCGAGGTACGCCTCCACCTCCCCCGCCGCCTCGTCCAGCACATACGCCCCGCAGCAGCGACCATCTTGCTACAATCAGATCAATGGCGTAATGATGCTCCAAGACCGTGATGCTGGGATGCGCGCGGACGGCTTCCACCAGCGTTCGCTCAACCTCTTTGCCGGTCAGATCCGCCGTATGAATGATGCGTCGCCGCGAATGCCCGCCTTCGCGCCCCAGCGACAGGTCGCCGTTCGGCTCGCGGTTGAAGCTGCGCCCCGAACTCCATCAATTCCCGGATCCGATCCGGCCCCTCCGTCACCAGCACGCGCACCGCGTCTTCCTGGCACAGCCCCGCGCCCGGCGATCAGCGTGTCCTGCACATGCAGTTCCGTGTTGTCATCGGCGGCCATAACCCCGGCGATGCCGCCCTGCGCCCAGTTGGTATTGCTGTCCGTGCGCTCCTTCTTGGTGACCAGGGCCACGCGGCCCTTCTGGCAGACGCGCAGCGCGAACGACAGCCCCGCGCTGCCGCTGCCGAGAACAAGATAATCAAAAGTTGGCATCATTGCGTTCCGTTTCTAATGTCATCGTTGCCGCATCCAGTAAAGACCGGGCTTGTAAGGCTGGAGGACGCGGGCAAGATTTTGTTCCAGTCTTTCCCAGTGATCTTGGCCGAACTCGTTAGTCTGTAACCGTCTCATGGCCCCGCGCACGGCTTCCTCGTCGTCCGTCAAGCATGCAATGGCGACGGGAGAAAAGTCGCCCCAATGGGGGCTGCCCAGGGTCACCTGATACAGTGAAACCGTAGGAAGGCGGTCGCCAATCTGAGGAGATTTTCCACGGACACGCCTCAGCGGCTGCGGCAAGATTTTAATAACCGGCCAGGTATCCCCGGCACGCTTGCTCATATCCGTACTGACGGCAATCAAACACGGGCGGACCGAGACGACCACTGCTGGGTTGATGTCGCCGTGGGTGCATTTCTGCCATACTTCACGCAAACGTAACACTGCCAGGATTGGAACGCCAAGCCAGAAGACCGCTGCGCTGCTCAGTTTGGCCCCTGATGTAAAATGGGCCAGCACTGGCAAGCCTGCGAAAAGCAGTGCGGGCAGCAGCGTAAAAGTCGCCCGACCGGGGAAGCAGCGTGACCACGTCAAAAAGTTTGGCCGGAACCGCGCCGGCGTGGAAGCATGGCCTATCATGGTTGACCTCTCCGCGACACGGCTATTCCCCTACTTCTTCCAAAAGCCCGGCAATCTGCTCCGGCGTCGGCAGTTGGCCTTGCAGTTCCGCGGGCAGGGCTGTGACCATGTGATACGTTCCCACGCCAATCGGCTTGTTTGACTCGCGCAGGGCGTATTCCACAATGGTTCGGTCTTTGGACTTGCATAAGAGAATGCCGATGGACGGGTTTTCGTCGGGCATCCGCACGGTATCGTCTAACACGGCGAGATAAAACTGCATTTTGCCGACATATTCCGGCAGGAACGCGCCGATTTTGAGTTCCAATGCCACCAGGCATTTGAGGCGGCGATGGTAGAGCAGCAGGTCCAAGAAATACCCCTGGTCACTGACTTGCAGCCGGTACTGGCTGCCGAGGAACGCGAAGACGCCACCCATCTGCTGCAAGAACGGTTCCACCCGCGCCAGAATGGCCGCCTCCAATTGCCGCTCGCTATGCTCATCGCCCAGTTCCAGGAAGTCAAAGAGGTACTCATCTTTGACGGCCAGTTTGGCCTGCGCCTGCATCTCTGCAGGCAGCGTCTGCGCGAAATTGGTCTGGCTGAGTAGCGTCTTTTGATACGTCCGGTTCTCAATTTGATGGATCAGAACATTCTTAGTCCACCCGTGCGCTTTGGTCATGCGAATATAGAATTCGCGCTCCAAATCGTCCTTGCACTTCTCAAAAATGACAAGGTTATGGCTCCAACCAATTTCTGCAACCAATGGTTGCAGTTTTTGACTATGGTTGTAGGCAAGGTAGAAATTACGCATATACCAAATGTTGCGTGCTGAGAAACCCTGTATGCCAGGAAATTCCTGCCGAACGTCTGCTGCCAATCTTTCGGCGATAGACTGACCCCAAGTTTCGCCCTGCTGCTTCTCAACAATCAGTTTGCCGATGTTCCAGTACAGGTCAATCAACTCTTTGTTGACCGCCCGTAGCGCCTCATATTGCGCCGTGCGAATGCGGGTTTTGATCTCGCCGAGCAGTTCGCTGTAGCCATTCTCAATCAATTCGTCCATAATCAACTCTCCTTGAATTTGCCGTTTTTCCAGGGCTGAGGTTTTATTGGGGTGAACCCCTGGGCTTTAGAAGAGCAAGCCCCCACCTTCGTGGGCAGAAGAGGTTACTCATTTCTCTTTCTTCGCCCGCGCAGGCGGGGGCTTGCATTATTACAGCCCTGCCGTTCAGGGCAGGGACAGCAGCCGCCCCGCCCCCTGCACTCGCAATTTATCAACCACTTGTTGACCGAGTTTTTCCGGCACTACCAACTTGCCCAACAGTCTATCAACGAGGTCTGTAATCGCCAGCCCACGCTCATCGGACACACCGACAGCATCTAGGTCTCGCGCCTTCAAAATGGAACTGCCATCCGGCGCGGCAACCATGCCGTCCAACCACAGATAATTATTGTTGTAGCCGCCTCGCATGGCTAACGCTCCCACAGGGGTTTTGCAACTGCCGCCAATAAGACGCAAAAAGGCGCGTTCTGCCTGGGTCGTTATCTCCGCCGTCTCATCGCTGATGGCCTTGACCAACTCGGTCGCTCGGCTTTTCTGCCGCGTCTCAATCGCCAATGCGCCCTGGCCGGGGTCGGGGGTGAACCAGTCAGGGTCCAAAATCTCGGCAATGTTGTCCGACAAGCCCAGCCGATTGAGGCCGGCGACAGCGAGGCAGATGGCGTCGTACTGGCCTTCGCGCCATTTGCGGAGGCGGGTGTCAATGTTGCCCCGGATTTCCAGTAGTTGCAGGTCGGGGCGGCGGGAGAGCAGGAGGGCGCGGCGGCGGACGCTGCCCGTCCCGACTCTGGCCCCATGCGGCAGGGCGTCCAGCGTGGAGCCAATGAGCGCGTCGCGGGGGTCTTCGCGGGGAGGAACGGCGGCGATGACCAGGCCATCGGGCAGAGTATGCTCCAGGTCTTTCATGGAATGCACAGCCAGGTCAATCTCGCCGGCCAGCAGGGCCGCTTCCAATTCTTTGGCGAAGATGCCCTTTTCACCGAATGACGCCAGAGGGACATTGGCGGCCTGGGTCGCATCGCCGCGTGTCTGGATGATGCGCATTTCTATGTCCAGGCCGGGGTGGGCGAGGCGCAGGGAGTCGGCGACCATCTGCGTCTGCGCCAGGGCCAGTTTGCTGCCGCGCGTGCCGATGATGAGTGGGTCAGGCATCAGAGTCCTATCCCGTCTCGCCTTGAGGCTCGCCACCCTAAGCAATGGCGCCCCAGAGGGTCCCTCGAGGGAAGGGGTTAGTATGGGCAGGGCCTCCTTCTTTCTTAGCCCTTCCCTTTGAGGGAAGGGTGGCGGACTTGTCCGCCGGGATAGGATCCTGCGAGACAGGAGAAGGCATCCTCACCGCTTCGCCCCCAGCAATTTCCAGCCCAGGGGCAGCAGGCCCGCTGCGAGCAGGGCTTTGACCGCGTCGCCCGGCAGGAACGGCAGGACGCCCAGGGCGATGACGTGCGATGTCCCGACAAAATGGGCCAGCCAGCCGGCCCCGCAGGCGAAGATTAACAGCGAACCGAGCAGCATATTCGCCAGCATCAGGCCAGGTTTGCGGTCCCAGCCGCGCTCGGCCAGCCAGCCGACCAGCGCGGCGGCGAAAGGGTAGGAAAACAAATAGCCCGCCGTTGGCCCCAGAATGACGGGCAGGCCGGGGACAGCGCTCGGCGTCCAGGCGCTGCGGCCCTCGGCGAAGACGGGCAGGCCGGTCAGGCCCTCGCCCAGATACAGCAGCATGGTCAGGGCGCCCAGACGCGGGCCAAGCAGAGCGCCGGTCAGCAGCACGGCGAACGTCTGCCCGGTGATGGGAACGAGGGGCAGATGAATGTTTACCTGCGCGGAAAGGGCGGTGAGCAGGCTGAAGGCCAGGGCCAGAAAGGCGTCGCGGCCCCAGGCCGCCGACGGACTTTCCGTGCGGCGCGGCCAGACGGCCTGCGCCAGAGTGAGGCTGGTCAAATCGTGTCCTCCGGGAAAAGAAGTTGGGGTTATTATACCCGGCGGCAGGATTTGATGCGCGGCGCGGGGAACTGCCGATTTAAACGCAGGAGAAGATTGGGTAGAAAGCAGATCCGGCGATTAAAATCGCGGCAACAAGTTCACGAAGTCACCCCAATAAAGCCTCTGCCTTCGCAGACTAGGAGCGGATTAGATTTCTTAGTCTGCGAAGGCAGACTTTGTGCTTTTCTTGCTGCGGTTTCAACCGCCGGTTCCTAGTTTCTACACTGCCTCTAAGGAGAATATACTTATGGCCCTGGATAAGACGCGGTTGGAGCAACTGCCGCCGCTGATTCCGCGCGAGGTTCTGTTCGGAAACCCGGAAAAGGCCGCGCCGAAGATTTCCCCGGACGGCGGCAAGATCGCCTATCTGGCCCCCAAAGACGGCGTGCTGAATGTTTGGACGCGAACGCGGGGGCAGGACGATGACCAGCCAGTCACCGATGACCGCAAGCGGGGCATCCGACAATTCTTCTGGCAGGCGGACAGCGCCCATGTGCTCTACATGCAGGACCGGGACGGCGATGAGAACTTTCATCTGTACCAGACCGACCTTGCCACAAAGCAAACCCAAGATCTGACGCCGTTTGCCGGCGCGCGCGCCCTGCCCGTCGCCGCCGACCCGAACTTCCCCGACACGCTGCTGGTGAGCGTCAACCAGCGCGATCCGCGCCTGTTTGATGTGTACCGGCTGGACCTGCCCACGCGCGCCCTGACACTGGACACCGAAAACCCCGGCGATGTCGCCGGATGGACAGCGGACAATGACTTGCAGATCCGCGCCTGTCAGGTGCAGACAGCCGACGGCGGGACCGAACTGCGGGTGCGGGATGATGCGGACTCGCCCTGGCGCGTTTTCCAAACCTGGGGGCCGGATGAGACCGGTGGCGGCATTGTGGGTTTCACGCCCGACAACCAACAGCGTCTTACTCATCACAGCGTAGACGCCAATGCCGCCCGCCTGCTGGAAACAGATTTAGAAACGGGCGCAAGACAGTCCTCGCTGAAGACCCGACGTATGATGTCGGCGGGACGCTGCGCCATCCGCGAACACATGCGCTGGAAGCGGTGCGGTTCGTCCGCGGGCCAGCCAGGAATGGCGGTGCTTAGACCTCGGCTCTGCAGGCCGACTTTGCCGCTCTTGCGCGCAGTCCGCGACGGCGAATGGAACATCGCCAGCCGCGATCTGGCCGACAAACCTGGATCGTGGCATACTGCGCCGATGACGGGCCGGATCTATTACTACGTCTACGACCGCGACGACGCAGAAAGCGACCCTGCTGTTCAGCAACCAGCCCGACTCTGGAACACTATACGCCTGGCGAAAATGCAGCCGGTCGCGTTCCCGGCCCGCGACGGCATGACGCTGCACGGCTACCTGACCCTGCCGGCCGGCTTCGAGCCCAAAAACCTGCCGCTGGTGCTGCTCGTGCATGGCGGGCCGTGGGCGCGCGATGTCTGGGGATACAGTCCCGACGGTGCAGTGGCTGGCGAACCGGGGCTATGCCGTCCTGCAGATCAACTTCCGCGGCTCCACCGGCTACGGCAAGGCGTTTCTCAATGCGGGCGACCGCGAGTGGGGCGGGAAGATGCACACGGACCTGCTGGACGGCAAAGCCTGGGCCGTCGCGCAGGGTTATGCCGACCCGCACGCAAGTGGCCATCATGGGCGGCTCGTATGGCGGCTATGCGACCCTGGCGGCGCTGGCGTTCACGCCGGAAGAGTTCGTCTGCGGCGTGGACATCGTCGGCCCGTCCAACCTGATGACACTGCTGGAAACGATCCCACCGTACTGGGAGCCGATGATCGCGCTGTTCCACAAACGCATGGGCCGCCCCGACGAGGCGGAATTCTTGAAGTCGCGCTCGCCGCTGTTTTCCGCCGACAAAATCTCCAGACCGCTGCTGATCGCGCAGGGCGCGAACGATCCGCGCGTCAAGCAGGCGGAAAGCGACCAGATCGTAAGCGCCATGCGGGCCAGCGGCCTGCCGGTGGAATATCTGGTCTTCCCGGACGAGGGCCACGGCTTTGCCCGCCCGGAAAACAACCGCAAGTTCTTCGCCGCCGCCGAAGAATTTCTCGCCCGCTATCTCGGAGGCCGCGCCGAGCCGCCGTCCGACGCGGAGAAGGCGGATGACGTGCGGCGGTAGAGGGCTATCCAAAGAGGCCCCCCACCCCCACCCGGCGGCAAGCCGCCACCCTCCCCCGTTCCGGGAGAGGGTTAAGATTGGCCCGCTTCTCCGGCTCCCCTCTCCCGCTTGCGGGGGCAGGGGTTGGGGGTGGGGGTTCTTCGGGTTCTCACCCCTTGCGCCGGAATAAATCCGTCTTGACATTCGCGACGCGGTCCAGAAATAGAATGCCGTCTAAATGGTCCATTTCGTGCTGCAAGACGACAGCCTCAAAGCCTTCGGCACTGACATGAATCGGTTGGCCGTCTAAACCGAGCGCCTCTACCGTGACCGCTTGGTGGCGGCGGATGTTGGCGGTGTAATCGGGCAGGCTCAGGCAGCCCTCGCGGAAGAACTGTTCGCCTTCGTGCGCGACGACGCGAGGATTGACCAGAATGAGAAGCCCTGACCCGCCGGGGTGTTTGGGGTTGCGCGACGTGTCCACGACGATGAGGCGGGACAGAATGCCGATCTGCGGGGCGGCGATGCCCACGGTGCGCGGCGGGCAGGCATCCATCGTGTCCAGCAAGTCTTGTGCGGCGGCGCGGGCTTTGTCCAGGTCAGTCACGGCGGCGCAGGGCGTTTGCAGGCGGGGATCGGGGTACAGAACGACAGGGCGGACGGGCATCGGGCTTACAGCGCCTCCGAGTCCATCGGCTGGGCGGAGACATTGACGCCCAGGTCGCGGCGCAGGGCGGCCAGGTCTTCGGTCAAGTCTATCTCCCCGGCGGCGGCTTCCAGCAGCATGACGTAAAGCGGCGCGGCGGCGGTTCCGGTCAGGCGCGTGTCCATGTCCGTAATGTTGACCCCGCGCGCCGCCAGACGAGACGTGACCTGATACACAATACCGGGCTTGTCCACGCCATACACCGTCAGCAGCGTATCCGGCGGCGTTTCTTCCGTCGCGTCGGGAACCGTCTGCACTGCCACTGTCAGCCCCAGCCGCGCGGCAACCGGCGCTAATGCCGCGCGCGCGTCTTCTTCCGTGCGCCCTTCCGGCAATCGGGCTGCGACCATGGTGGAAAATGCCCCATGCAGCCGCGTCATAGTCGCATCGTCCAAATTCCCTCCCAGATCATAAACAGCTTTGGCGAGCGCGGCGATAATCCCCGGCTGATCCTGCCCGACGGCAGTGATGACGACAATAGGTTCCATACGCGCGATTATACCCGAAGAAAACAGCGGGTAGGGGTATACTGATGGGATGAAAATTCATCTGGACTATGGCAAAAGCGGCCTGGATGTTGACCTCCCGGACAACAACGTCGTGGGCATCCTTGGCCTGACGTCCGCTGCGCCGCTGGACGATCCGGCGGAAAGCATCCGCCAGAGTCTGGCGAATCCCATTGGAACCCGGCCGCTGGCGGCAATGGCGCGCGGACGTAAAAATGCCTGCCTGGTAATCTGCGACATTACGCGCCCTGTGCCGAATGCCGTGGTGCTGCCGCCGATCCTGGAAACGCTGGAAGCCTGCGGCATCCTTGCGGCCAACATCACGATTTTGATCGCCACCGGCACGCATCGCCCGAACTTCGGAGAGGAACTGACCACGATCCTCGGCGCCGAAGTGCTGGCGAAGGGGTGCACGGTCGTCAATCATTTCTGCGAAGACCCGGCTACCCATCGCTTTCTCGGCACGACACCGAAGCAGATCCCGGTGTCGCTGGACACGCGCTACCTGGACGCGGATTTGAAAATCACCTGCGGCTTGATTGAGCCGCATTTTATGGCGGGATATTCCGGCGGACGCAAGATGGTGATGCCCGGCATTGCCGCCCTGGAAACGATTCAGGCCTGGCACAGCCCCCGCTTTTTGGAGCATCCCCACGCGACCAACGGCATCACGCATGGCAACCCGGTGCATGAGGAGAATACCTGGATTGCCGGCATGGCGCCCCCGGACATGATCGTGGATGTTGTGTTAGACACGTCGCGGCGCATCACCGGCGTCTTTGCCGGCGAGATGGTGCAGGCGTGGGAGACCGGCGTGGCGTTTGTGGAGCGCCATGTTCGCGCGGCGGTTTCCGAGCCGGTGGACATTGTGGTGACGACCAGCGCCGGATGGCCGCTGGACCTCAGCTATTACCAGACCGTCAAAGGCATGGTCGGCGCGCTTCCCATCCTCAAGCCCGGCGGTCACATCATCATTGCCAGCGCCTGCACGGAAGGGATCGGCGGCGCGGACTTTACGCGCACCCTTCTGGAGACCGACTCTCTGGAAACGCTGATGATCCAGATGCAGCAGCCGGACTGGAAACCCATCCCGGACCAGTGGCAAGTTGAAGAACTGGCGAAAGCCGTGCGCCGAAACCCCGTCGTCTGCGTCACGGACGGCATCCCGGACGAGACCCTGCGAAAGCTCTTCGCGATCCCTGCCGCCAGTGTCGAAAGCGCCGTTGCGGACGCGATTGCCATTCATGGCAAGGACGCCAAAATCGCCGTCATTCCCAAAGGCCCTTACGTCATCCCCTACGTTTCGCGTTAAGCGGCAGCCAAATCCGACAGGGGAATGACACGTTCCAGACGTTCGCGCTGGGTGCGCTGGGCTTCCATCAAATCGTGGCGGTTCTGCAAGTTCAGCCAAAACCGGGGCGACATTCCGAAAAAACGTCCCAGAAGAAGCGAAGTCAGGGGCGTAATGCTGCGCTTGCCGCGCAGCAAGTCTGTGACGTGAATGGGAGACAATCCGGTCGCTTTAGCCAGTCGGTAGGGAGTGACGCCGAGCGGCTCCAGGTAGTCTTCCCGCAGCATCTGGCCGGGATGGGTATTTTCCAGAAGTTCCGCCGCGTCCGGCAGCATAAATTTGTGAAGAGCTAAAGTCATTAGTTATCCATTGCCGAAGCCGAGTCGAGTGATAGTCTACAATCTCCACATCACGCGCATTGCCTTCGTCCCAGACAAAGCAGACGCGCCATTGGTCATTGATGCGAATTGAATGCTGTCCTCGACGATCACCTTCCAAAGCTTCAAGACGATTACCGGGCGGAACCCGGAGATCGTCCAGCTTGCTTGCCGCGTCAACATACCCAAGTTTACGAAAAGCGGCCTGCTGAATGTCGGCCGGCAACTTACGAGACCTTCCGCCATGAAAGATGATCTCCGCTTCTTCCGATTTGAAGTTGAGGATCATCGCCCAATAGTACCCAACACAGGTATTATTGTCAATAGGTAATGGCGTCAGGAATCAACACTACGTAATGCAAAAATCTTTCGTGAAAAGCGGACTGCTCCCTGTCTTGCGGCGGTGTATTGCATCTGGTATAATGGCAGCAAGCGGGCGGAAGCACGGCTTGTGCGCCTCAGTTTGCAGCCCAAGCATTGCGGCAGTCGGCCTTTGGCGGAGTTCTACCGCGAGAGTGCGGCATAGTAACAAGTTGGGCCGCAGGGCATAGGCAGTTTGGTAAATTAACCCCATGAGCAACTGGCTATCAAAAGTGTCTGAAATGCTTCCTGAATTGCAGGAGGAGCCAGGTTTCGAGTTTGTTGATAATCCGATGTCATTGTGGCACGAGATTTGGTGGGCTTTCGAGCGGGCTTATGAGCCGCCGCGTGACGAAGATTTTATCAAGCGTGTCTATGAGTTCGCCGATTGGTGCTTGGTTCAGGAACGAGGCGACGATGCTTCCACGGATTTACTGACCTGTGTTGCGGTATGTTTCTATGAGCATATCCCCACTAATGCTCTGACCCGCGCTGATATACCGCGCTGGTTCAAGCGTGACGAGATAGTTGGAATGCGACATACTTTCAGCTATTTCCTGAGTGCATCTGAGTTTGAGGAGTTGCTGGCATTATTCGGGCCGCTTCAGTCGAACCGAAAGACAAAAAGGCAGAAGAACAAACACAAGGCTGGAACCGCCTGACAGGCCAACATTACGCTACACTCTACACCAGCACTGCGGATGCCTATGCGTCGCGGAAGGTTTTGCTTGCAGGTGTCGCAGGTGAGCCAGGTCGTTGGGCCGTTGGCAAAAGTGAGCGTTTTTTGCAATAGCCACAGATTATGCTACAATCACGTTATGGTCACTATTAGCATTGACGACATCCAGCGCGATTTAGTGGGCTATCTCCACCGCGTTCAAGCCGGTGAAACCCTTCTTGTTTTAGAAGCCAATCAGCCGCTTGCCGAAATCAAACCCTTTAGTGATTTTGGGAATGATTTTGTGGTGGGCATCGGCGAACCGCGCCCTTTTGGGTTATGCGCGGGTGATTTCATCGTCCCCGATGATTTTGACGCGCCTCTCCCGGAAGACATCCTCCAGGATTTTGAGCGGGCTTAGGAGAGGCCATGAGACTACTTCTGGACACCCATATTTTCCTCTGGTTCGTCGGCGGTGATAAGAAGTTGGCGCTCGCGCTGCGCGAAGCTATCAGTAATCCCCAGAACGAGATATTCCTAGACGAGGGAAGCGTTTTCCAAGTCGCGAAACTGCCGTCTTTACATCGTGATCCCTTTGACCGGCTCCTCATCGGACAGGCGATTGAGCATGGTCTGAAACTTGTCACCGTGGATACTGCCATCCGCGCTTATCCGATGGCTCCTGTTTTATAGGGTTGTAGTCAACCGCTCAGGGATCAACGCTGAAGAGGCCGATGCGCGCCCAGGGCTGGTCTTTGGCGAGGGGGGCAAGGCGCGTGTCGGTGTCCAGCGTTCCCGTCCGCAGGTCGCGGACCAGGGGGCGCTTGTTGTTTTTCCAGACGGTGATGGCGTCCACAGCGGGAGGCGCGAGGACAAGCAGCAGGAGCTGGTCGGTGGCGCGGCAGACCAGCGGCAGCCATTCGGCCCAGATGCCGTCGCTCGGGCCGCCGGCGGGCTGGACGCGCAGAAACGGCGCGGCGGCGGGGTCGGGGGCGAAGACGCGCCAGTCCAGGGTGACGGAAGGGGCGTCAAAGTCCAGCTTGGAATCGGGCAGCAGGCCCGCCAGGGACAGCAGGGCGGCTTGATGGGCGGCGACCGAGCGCCAGGAGGCCGCGCGGCTCGTGTCCGGGACAAGGTTCAGGGCTGCGAACGCATAGCGCAAATCGGCCAGGTCCCGTGTCAGACCGAACAGGGCAAAGCCGGCCTGGGCGCAGTCGTACAGCCCGGCATGGAAACCGTCGGCATTGAGAGAAGGCTTGTCCGGGCAGAGCGGCAGCAGGCGTAGCCAGCAGCCCCACTCGCGCAGGGCCAGCCGCAGGCGCGGATTGGGCGCTTCGGCGTCCAGGGCCAGCAGGGAAAGTATGACGCCGGCCACGGTGACGGGGGATTGCACGTCAAACTCGCGCAGGCGGCCATTTAAGAGAAAGTTCGCGGCTTTCCAGGCGGCCTTGATCCAGACTTCGTTTTGCGTGGCCCGATACGCCAGGACAAAGGCGCGGATAGCTTCAGCGCCGTCCAGCGAACACGGCTGCGGCAAAAACCGCCCGTCGCCTGCCAGGCCGCGCGTGGCGTGGACGCGCGCGCCGTCGTAAAAGCCCTCCTCGTTTTGCTTCAGCAGCAGCCACTGGCAGATATTGAGGGCGGACTGCGACAGCAAAGGCTCGCGCGTTTCTTCATGCAGCAGGAACAGGCTGCGGGCCAGGCGGGCATTGGACAGCAAGCCATGTGTCGGCCCGTTCGCGAAGTCGGTCCCCACTCCCCCGGTCAGTTTGTCCCAAAACGCGCCTTTGTTCGGCTCGGCTTCCCCGGCCCGGCCCATGACCTGAAAATCCGCGCACAGGCCGCGCGCGCCGAAGCGGACCAGGCGCGGGATGCCGGGGACGGCGTCCAGGCGGTTCCGGTCCCAGAGCGCCTTCAGAGCGCCCGCCGGCTCATGGGGATAGCCCGCATAATGGCCGGCTTCGCCGTCCGGCGGCTTAAGATACAGCCGCTCCATGCCCTGCATGTCATAAGCGTCGGGGGATGTCAGCCGCGCGACGGCCAGGGCCGGGTCCAGCGCAGACACTTCGGCAAGCGGCGGACAGGCGGAACCGGCCCAGGCCGCCGCCTGCGTCACCAGCGCGGCGCGGGCATCGCCGGCTGCCGACGCCGCGCCGAAACGCAGGCCGAACGCGATCAATTTGCCGCCGCCGAGCGAACCGGCGGGCAGGTCCAGCGCGAAGCCGCCCGGCTCCGCCCACTCTGCCGCGCCGCCGGGGGGGGCGATCAGCCCAACAAAATGGGAGTGGTAGGGCGACCAGGCGCTCCACGCGGCTCCCTGGCACGCCGAGGGGAGCGGGAGGCTCCAAATCTCCGGCTGATACAGTGACACCGGCAGCTCCAGGCGGATCGCCCCGGTCCGGCGCGGCGTGGTTCGCACGCGCATCTCGGCTCGAAAACATCCTTCGTCTCCCGGCAGCGGCAGCCAGCGCATTTCCCATTCCAGCGTCCCGGCATCCAGCCCCAGCTTGCGCGCGCCGCCGAAGTGCAGGCCGCCGCCTCGCCCCGCTTCGTGCCAGTCAATCGTCAGCGGATAGGCTTCGCCTTTGATCGTCACGGTCGCCAGGGGCCGCAGCACGCTGGTTTCCAGCAGGGGCGCGACAATTTTGGCGCCGCCGCGATTGCGGGCGGAGACGGCGATCTGCCAGGTGGGCCGCAGGCCATGTCTGCCGGGCGCAAACGAAGCCCAGAGGCTGCCTTTGCGGCCCAGGCGGTAGCAAGTAGGTTCGGTTGTTGTCATGGATAATTCTACGATGGCCGCAGACCCCGGCCTCACGCCGCGGCGGCGGCATACGCTTTCGATCTCCAGCCGCTTGAACAGCAGCGAATCTCCCAGTTCCGCCAGGACCAACTCGTTTAAGTGGAAATACTCCAGCACCACCGGGTCCAGTTCGCGCGGCAGGGAGTCGCCGCCGCTGCCGATGTTTGACCGGTGCGCCAGAATGTTACCGAGGTAGACGATGGCGGCCAGGTCAAACGAGGTCTGGGCGCGCGTCGGGTGATGATGGACACTCCACCGCCTCCACAATCGGGGCGGGCAGGCCCCAGCGCCCCAGAATCCACGCCCCCAGGGCCGGATGCGACAGGCCCAGAACCTGACGTTCGGCATCGTACATCGCCATGTTTTCGGCCCGCACGACCTCCATGATCTCTCCCAGACACTGCGGCAGAAAACGGGCCAGCACGATTTTGCCGACATCGTGCAGCAGGGCGGCGGTGAAGGCTTTTTCCGCCTGCGGGTAGCGGGCGCGTTTGGCGACCAGTTTGGCCGCGGTGGCGGTCGTGACGGAATGCTTCCAGAGCGCGGGCAGATCAAACCCGGTGGCGGATATGCGGAACATGTCAAAGACGGCGGCGGCCAGCAGGGTGTTTTTCAGGGTCGCAAAGCCCAGCAGCGTGACCGCCTGCGGGATATTGCTGATCTTCTGCCGAAAGCCGTAATAGGACGAATTGGCAAGTTTCAGCACTTTGGCGGCCATCGCCGGATCGGCCTGAATGACTTTGGCCAGGTCTGACGAGGAACAAAACGGGTCTTCAATCATCTGCATAACGCGCAGCACGCTGGCCGGCAGTGTGGGCACTTCCGAAATGCGAGACAGCAGGCTTTCCAGATAAGCATTTTTCATGACAGTTCTCCTGCGCGGCGCGGCAATGGGTAGATACTGGAATTGTCGGCACGCGCCGGAGAAGGCTCTATCGCGAAAAATACCGGGGATTTGGCCTGCCTCCGTTCTCAACCTATTTAAGAACCCACCCGAAAGAACCCACCCCGCAACAAGGTGCGACCCTCCCGAAGCGGGAGGGTGAAGAGGCTGAGAGCAACGAGGGCTGCTGACGAGTGGGTTCTCCTGAACTTTCCTGTCATAACACTTCCAGCGTGTTGGGCAGATGAGTTAAGATCTCGCAGCCAGTGTCGGTGACGAGGATGTCTTCTTCCACGCGGACGCCGCCCCAGTCTTCCAGGTAGATGCCCGGTTCCACGGTGAAAACCATGCCGGGTTTCAGCACGAGGCTCTCATTACGGGCGGAGAAGCCGAGGCCGTCGTGGACGGAGCGGCCCAGGGCATGGCCCAGGCCGTGGCCGAAGGCGTCGCCGTAGCCGCGCTGCGTGATGAAGTCGCGGGCGACGGCGTCTATCGCCTTGCCGGTCTTGCCGGGCCGGATAGCGGCAATGGCTCGCTGCTGCGCTTCCAGAACGATGGCGTAAATCGCGCGCTGCTGGTCGGTGGCCTGGCTGATCGCATAAGTGCGCGTGATATCCGAATTGTAGCCGTTCACGGTCGCGCCCCAGTCAATGGTCACAAAATCGCCCCGCACGAGCGGGCGCGCGCCGGCCCGGTGGTGGGGGTGCGCGCCCAAAGCGCCGCTGGCGACAATGGTCTCAAAGGCGATGCTGTCCGCCCCGCCCCGCCGCATGGCGAACTCCAACTCTAAGGCAAAATCCTGTTCGCGCAGGCCGGGCTGGAGCAGGGGCTTGACGGATAAAAACGCGGCTTCGGCGACTTGCGATGGCCCGGCGGATGCGGGCGATCTCATCGGCGTCCTTGACCAGTCGCAGGGTTCCCACGATGCCTTCCGTGCTGACCCATTCCACGTCCGGGGCGAGTTTGCGGAAGCTTTCCCAGAGTGACACGGTGACGTGGCCGGCTTCAAAGCCAAGTCGGCGCAGGCCGGGACGCTCCGACAGAACGGTTTGCAATGCCTCGCCGTAGCCGCCACTGCCGCTCGGCGTTTCCCGGACTTCAAACGTGCGGCACTCGGCCAGGGCGCGCAGCGTGTAGCGGGAATCGGTGATCAATAAGGCTTCGTCCGGTGTGACCAGGGCATACGCCGTAGACCCGGTGAAGCCCGTCACATAACCGATGTTCTCTAAATCGGTCAGCAGGAGGGCATCCAGAGGAGAGTCACGCTCTGTCAGGGCGCGGCGGACATTTTCCAGGCGGGCGGGCAAAGAAGCGGACATAGGCGGCGGGCCTTTCGGTAAGTTCCCTGAATTTCAATCCGGGGACAGCGCCATTATACCTAATGGGGTGGACGGAACTGCCCATAGACGCTATAATGGAGCGCAGAGGAGAGTACCGGATGCCAACCACGTTTCGCAATCCCTTGAAAGGGGACGGGGCCGATCCCTGGCTGACCTATTACGACGGCTGGTATTATCTTGCCACCACGCGCGGCAGCGATGTCAGCCTGCGCCGCGCCCGGCGTCTGGGCGAATTGAAAGACGCGCCGGACCAGGTGGTCTGGCAGGATGACACGCCGACGCGCTGCCGCGACATGTGGGCGGCGGAGTTTTACCTTCTGGACAGCGGGAATGGACAGCGCTGGTATCTGTACTACACGGCCTCCGACGGGAGGGACGCGCATCACCGGATGTATGTCTGCGAAAGCGCGGGAACGGATGTGATGGGACCCTACACGTTCAAAGCGCAGTTGCAGACCGATCCTGAGAACGCGCACTACGCGATTGATGGGTCTGTGCTGAAGCTGCCAGACGGTGCGCTGTATTTTCTCTGGTGCGGCCAGCCTGACCCCGCCGGTCAGGGGCTTCGCATCGCCCGCATGGAAAACCCGTGGACGCTGAATAGTCCGGCTGTCGCTCTTCCCGCCGACGGCTTTGGCTGCCAATTCGTTCGCGAAGGGCCTGTCACCTTGCAGCGCAGCGGCAAAGTGTTTTTAATTTACTCCGCCTGCGGCGCGGACACGCCGGATTATAAGCTTGGAATGCTGATGGCCGATGTGCACAGCGACCTGCTGGACCCAGCCTCGTGGCAGCAGCATCCTGACCCGGTTTTTTCCCGCGTGGACAGCCAGGGAGTCTATGGCCCAGGACACAACTTCTTCTTTCAATCGCCTGACGGCAAAGAAGACTGGATTGTCTACCATGCCAAGTCCGGGACAGAGATCACCTACGACGACCGCTCGGCGCGGGCGCAGCCGTTCACCTGGAACCCGGACGGCACGCCCCGCTTCGGCCAGCCCCTGCCTCTGACTGCCGACATCCCCGTCCCTTCGGGGGAACCACTGCCGGACAAATAATTTTTCCAAACCACTTGACAAGCGTCATTTTTGTTGTTATACTGTACTACATCACTTAGTACAGTTAATGAGAGAGGGTTATCTTGGCGCTGGAACTCAGCATTGCAACGGGAAGCAGCCTGCCGATCTACAAGCAGATCGTAGACCAGGTGGGTATGGCGATCGCCACGGGGCAGCTTGCGCCGGGCGATGCTCTGCCCAGCGTCCGCGCGGTCGCCGAGCGGATGGTCGTCAATCCGAACACGGTGGCGCGGGCCTACAGCGAACTGGCGCGGGAAGGCCGGGTCGTCACCCAGCCGGGCAAAGGGCTTCTGGTCGCCCCGCGCCGGCAAATACTGTCTGAGGAAGAGCGGCGGCGACGCCTGGAAACTGCTTTGGACGGGTTTGTCCGCGAGATCGCCTTTCTGGATTTCGCGTGCGCGGAGATTTTGCCCCTGCTGAGGCAGCGGCTGGAGGAAATGGAGGGGAAATGAGCGAGAACGTCATTGAAACGCGCGGGCTGACCCGCTATTTTGGGCGGCGCTGCGTGGTGGACACTCTGGACCTGGCCGTCCCGCGCGGCTGCATTTTCGGCTTTCTGGGACGCAATGGAGCCGGCAAAAGCACAACGATCCGGATGCTGCTCGGTCTGCTCGCCCCGACGCGCGGCTCGGCGTCTGTCCTGGGCTATGACAGCGTTGCCCTGCCCCCGGAAGCGCGCGCCCGCATCGGCTACCTGGCCGAGGGGCATCATGTCTACGGCTGGATGAGCGTCCGCGAGTGCGGGCAGTTTCAATCGGCGTTCTATCCGCGCTGGAAGGACAGCATCTTTCAGGGCGTGATCAAGCATTTCGGGCTAAAACCCGACGCCAAAGCGGGCGACCTGTCGCGCGGCGAACGGGCCGGATTGTGCCTCGCCCTGACATTGGCCCCGCAGCCGGAGCTGCTGATATTAGACGACCCGGCGCTGGGGCTGGACCCGGTCGCCCGCCGAAGTTTGCTGCAATCCATGATCTATCTCACGCGAAATGCCGACCAGACGGTCTTTTTCTCCTCGCATTTGCTGTCCGATGTGGAGCGGGTCGCGGATCGGATCGCCGTTCTGGATGGGTCCCTGCTGCGAGCCGACTGCGCCCTGGAAACCTTTCGCCGCCGGGTTCGCCAGTTTGTACTGACGTTTTCCGGCTCGCCCCCGCCTCTGCCCGCGCTGCCGGGCCAACTGCAAACCTTCCGGGCCGGGCGCGAAGTGACGATCACGCTGGCGTCCGGGGACAGCGACACGAAGCGGCAATTGGCCGCCCTGGGTGCGGACAAAGTGGAAGAAGCCCCGCTCGGTCTGGAAGACGCCTTTGTGAGCTACTTGGGTGATCGGGGCGAAAAGACTTTTTTCCTGGAAGAGTTAGGGACATATGGGGAGGAAGCGCGATGAAAGCAATCGTTTGGAAGGAATGGCGTGAAAACCTGTGCTGGGGCATTCTGGCCCTGCTGGGCCTGGGGATCGCGCTGGCCTACACCGTGTCGCAGGTCAATCCGCCGGACGGCAGCGGCCTCACCGACAAATGCGCGGCAGTCTGGAACGCGGCGACGCTGGTGATGACGCTGGGCGTTCCCCTGATCGCCGCAATTCTGGGCTTTGCCCAGGTCATGCCGGAACTGCGCCGCGACCAGTGGGCGTTTCTGGTCCACCGCCCCGTCACGCATTCGGTGATATTCCGGGGAAAAGCCACCGTCGGCCTGACATTGGCTCTGGCCGCGACCGGCCTGCCGTTTCTGGCATTTGTCCTCTGGGCCGCCGTTCCCGGTGATGTCGCCGCGCCCTTTGACCTTCGCCTGGCCCTGCCCGGTTTGGCGGCGCTGCTGACCGCTGTACCGTTTTATTTCGCCGGGATGCTGACTGCGCTTCGCCCCGCCCGCTGGTACGGCAGCCGCGTTCTGGGGCTGCTGGCCGCGATGGCCGGGGCCGGTCTGGTCGTGACGGCCATCACATTCGGGCAGGCGGCTTTGACGGCGATTTTCTTTGGAGCCGTCCTGATGACCGCCGCCTGGGGCAGTTTCCTGACACGCGGCCAGTTGACGGGGCAGCCGTCAGTAGCCAAAACCGGCCTGGGAACGTCGCTGTTTTTCGGGATTGTCGTGTTCGTCTTCGGCCTGACGGCGCTGGGGGCATATTTAGTCACTACCTTTCTGCCCTCGGACGCCGTCACGACTTACACAACTTACAGCATTGACTCGCAGGGGCGCATTTTGCGCGTCACTCAAAGTGTGGGCCGGACCGGAATACTTCCGGGAACAACCGCCACTGATTTAGCGGGAAAACCTGTCGCGCTGCCGCAGTCCCTGAACGGCTACCCTTACCAGGAAACGCTGCAAACCGGCCTGTTGATTTCACCCTACCGGGACTCTGATTGGGTCTGGGGACTGGAACATGCCGGCGCGTACCGATCCACCTATCCTATTGCTAACCCACTGGACCAGAGCGGCAACGGCAATGTTTTCTGGTATTACGTCCCGGCGCAGCGTCAGGCCGTCGGCTATGACCGCCTCAGCCGCCGCGTCATTGGCTCCCTGGGACCGGCGGGTTCGCGCCCGCCGGTGCGGCTGCCCCGTCGCGCTTCCAGCGGTCTTCCAACGCAGACTTTCGCTGGAATGATGTTCACCTTTTCCAGGATTCCAATGCCATTTACTGGCTGGACCCAGTGCCCCCAGCGTTGTCCGGCTGTATGCGGCGCGACGGCCCGGAGAAATTCAGGGCGTCTGGGACATGGGGACGAGTGACCGTGACCGATATGGCAACGTCACCGGGACGCCGACAATCGCGATTGCGGCGGGCAACCAATTTTACGTTGTGACTCCGCAAGGACAGCGGCTGTTTACGCTGCCGCGCGAACATGATCCTGCCCAGTACGACACCGTGATGGCGGCGATGACGCCGAATGGCCGTCGTTTCTTTTTCTGGTACGCCCCCTCCGAAAAGGCACGCCGCGCCGATTCGCATGTGCCTTCCTACGTCACCGAAGTCTCCGCACAGGGCGTTGTGCTGCGCCATGACACACTGCGGGCGCTGCCACCGTCCGCGCCGCCCGCTCCGCCGGATCTCTCCGGCAGTGCGTTCGGGCTGCTCGCGCCGCCCCTCGTGCCGCTGGCGCTCGCCGTGTATGTGCCGATCAGTCACGCGCAGGGCGATTCCTTCACGGACAGTCTGCGTCAGGTCTGGAGCGACTCGGCCATGTCGCCGCTGATCCATCTTTTCCTGGCCGTGTCCTTTGCGTCGGGTCTGATCAGCGCCCTGCTGGCCTGGCTGATCGCTCGCCGATGCGTTCTTCCGCCCCGCGCCCGCTGGCTGTGGGCCGCAGGCGTTTTCTGGCTGGGCGGCTATGGCGTCCTTCTGCTGCTGGCCCTGCGCGAATGGCCCGCCCGCGTTCCCTGCCCCCAGTGCGGACGCCAACGGGTCGTCAACCGCGACCAGTGCGCGCATTGCGGCTCGCCCTTTGAGCGCCCCCAGCGAGATGGCACGGAGATATTTGACGACGCCAATATAGAAGTTCCCTCGGAAGCGCAGGCGGTGGCGCAATGACCAATGAGTTCATTTTTGAGACCGCGCCGTTCAAGTCTTGCCATGCCTCCACCCTGGCGGAGACCGAGGGCGGGCTGGTCGCTGCCTGGTTTGGCGGATCGGCGGAGGGCAGCCCCGATGTCGGCATCTGGCTTTCACACCATGTCAATGGAAAATGGACGGTTCCCATTGAGGTCACGGACGGCGTCCAGTCGCCGGCGCGGCGCTATGCCTGCTGGAACCCGGTTCTGTTTCAGGCGGCCCGCGGCCCTCTGCTGCTGTTTTATAAAGTTGGGCCGACACCCGCCTCCTGGTGGGGAATGCTGACCCAATCAGATGATGGCGGGCATACATGGTCCAGGCCCCTGCGTTTGCCGGAGGGCATCCTCGGCCCGGTCAAAAATAAGCCGGTGCAGCTCGTAAGTGGCGACATTCTCTGCCCGTCCAGTTCGGAAGATCAGGGCTGGCGGATCCACATGGAGCGCACCGAGGACTTGGGCAGGACCTGGCAGACAATCGGCCCGCTCAATGACGGCACGAAAATCGGCGCGATTCAGCCCAGCCTGCTCATTCACGGGGACGGGCAGTTGCAGGCGGTGGGGCGGACGCGGCAGGGGAAAGTCTTCACGATTGGCTCTGCGGACGACGGCAGGACCTGGGGGCCGATGACGCTGACCCATCTGCCGAATCCCGACTCCGGGACAGATGCGGTCACTCTGCGCGACGGGCGATTTTTGCTTGTGTTCAACAACACGCCGCATGGCCGCAGCCCGCTGAACGTCGCACTGTCCACCGACGGCAAGGCATGGACGCCGTATTTGGCGCTGGAAAGCGAACCCGGCGAGTTTTCCTACCCCGCCGTGATTCAGAGCCGGGACGGGCAAGTGCAGATCACCTACACCTGGAACCGGCGGCGTATCAAGCATGTGACGCTCGATCCCACCGTCTATCGGTGACTTTCTTCCACCAGATTTTTGGCGGCTTCCAGAGCCATCAAATAGCCGTAGGGGCCGAAGCCGACGATCTGGCCCGTCGCGACCGGCGAAATGACGCTGTGACGCCGGAACTCTTCGCGGGCATGGACGTTGGACAGATGCACTTCCACCGTCGGCAGGCGCGTGTCGGCGATGGCGTCCCGGATCGCATACGAGTAGTGCGTGTACGCGCCGGGATTGATGACAATGGCGCTGGCCCAGCCCATCGCGTCCTGCACGAAGTCAATGATCGCGCCTTCGGAATTGGAGTGCTGGATTCTAATTTCCAGACCCAGGTGCTTGGCGTGGGCCTCAATCTTGCGGTTGACCGAGGCGAAATCGTCTTTGCCGTAGGTGTCCGGGTCACGAATGCCGAGCAGGTTGAGATTAGGGCCGTGGATCAGCGAAATGCGGATCGGGCCGGTGCGTGTGAGCTGCATGGAAGGGTTTCTCCATCAGGGTCATTACTGCTTATTGGGAATGGCCGCCTCTTCGGGCAGCAGGATGGGAATGCCGTCGCGGATGGGATAAACTCGCCCGCAGCGGTCACAGACCAAGGTCTCGCCCTCCTGCCGCAGCGGCGGGCGGGTGTCACAGGCCGGGCAGGCCAGCACGGCTAAAAACTTTGGATCAAGAGGCATACACTCGTCCTTTAGATAATCTGAAAACAACGATCAAGAAACAACAGCATGTTGACCATGTTTCGGCCTTTGAACTGTAGGTTCGCAAAAAGATAGTCAACGGGCGCAATAACCCCGTTGGGTTCCTGCCAGGGATACTCCGGGTTGGGGCCATCGTTGGCATTGGCTGGCGCCAAGTCTTCAATGAGCCGGGCTAACGGCAGCAAGGAAGCGACGTAAGCATCAATTTGATTTGGGCCACAGTGACAGGCTTGCCTGAGCTGCCTGTTCGCTCGGACGGAACCGCAGGAAGTTGACAAAGCCACGATGCACTTTCAGCGGCTGCGGCCCACCAGGCGAGGTAGAAAAGCCCTTAGCCAGTTTTTCCGTCGCCATCTGTAAATAGTGCAGTTGATGGCAAAAGGCGGCATTCTCTCGCATCAAAACTTGCAGTAATTCATAGTCGGAACGTGCTTGCTTAAAATGCGCCTCACGCCAATCCATCGGCATCTTCCCCACGCCCCTTCATTTTTTAGGCCATAACTGAACGGCCTCATCCCAGGTTCCCCACCCCGGCGGCGGCGACAGGATCACTTGTTCTTCAGGCCGGATAAGGACAATCGCCGAGGGGTAAGGAACCCCCCCCTGCGGAAAAGCGCCAAAGTAATAGGGAACCATTTGTTCGCTTGGAAGCGTGACAGGATCAATGATGACAAGCCGAACGACATTATCAGCCGGAAAAAGATAGATCGCCTTCAATTCCGGCGAAGTTAGGATGTTGTCCTCGGCCAGTCTCTCGGCCACGTCACGGATACTTTCTCGCACTTGTACAGTGGTCATTTCTGGCACTCCTTGTAAACTTCCAGCGTTTCCTGTGCCGCCTTTTCCCACGAAAAGAGGGCGGCGCGTTCTGGCCCGCGCGCGCGCCAGCGGGCGAGAACGGCGGGCGTGGACAGCAGCTTGGCAAGCGCATGCGCCCAGGCGTTGGAGTCGTCAAACGGCAGCAATATCCCCGCATCGCCGACCACTTCCGGCAGCGACGACGAGCGGCTGCACAGGACGGGGCAGCCGCAGGCCATCGCCTCTAACGGCGGCAGGCCGAAGCCTTCATATTTGGACGGGTAGCACAGCGCATCCGCGCCGCCATAGAGCGTGGGCAGGTCTTCGTCGGCCACGTAGCCTGTCAGAACAATCTCCTGCCGCACTTCATCCGGGATCACAGCCAGCTCGGCATCGGTGCTGTCCAGCCAGCCTCGCTTGCCGGCAATCAATAGCCGGTGTGGGGGCGGGTTTCTGCCCAGTTTCAGCAGCGCGTAAGCATCCAACAGCAGGGCCAGGTTTTTGCGCGGCTGCAACACGCCGACCGCTAATAAGTACGGCCTATCGTCCAGTCCCAGCCTCTTGTTCGCCAGAGCGCGGGCGGTTTCCTGCCCGCCTTCCGGCAGATGAAACCGCGGGTCGGCAGCCTCTAACACAACTCGCACATGATCCGGCGAAATGTCCCGGTGGAAGCGCAGAATGTCCCGCCGGGTGCTTTCCGAAACGGCGACAACGCGAGCGGCGCGGCGCATGGAGCGCGGGACCAGCGTGCTGAGTATCCAGCGGTCCCGGGGCAGGAACAGATCGGGGTGAACGCGGAACGAGAGGTCATGAACAGTGGTCACGACCGGGCAGGGTGAGCCGAGCAGGGGAATGTTGTACTGCGTGTGGGCGATGTCTACTTTGTCGGCTTTCAGGGCGCGGGGGAAGCCGAACAGCATCCAGAGAGCATCATTGCGCGGCGTTTTGATCTGACGCCAGTGAAAGTTCGGCCCCAGGCCGGGCGGCGGCTCGCCCTCCAAAGGCTGGCGCGTGTACAGGAAATACTCGTTCTCGCGGTCAATCGCGGCCAGGCCGCCGATCAAACCGCGCCAGTAAGTCCGATCCCCCGTGAAACGCCCCGAAAGCGTCCGGGCATCAATGCCAATTCGCATAGAGCCTACTTTCTCAGACGCGAGAGGCAGGATCGCAGACGCTGAAACATTTGAAAACGCGCTTCTTTCAGGCCCGCCGGCAGGAGCGCGGCGGCTTTGTTCAGCGCGTAGGGAAACAGGCCAAGATTTTCCTGAATCAGCGTTAAGCGATCCGCGATGAGCTGCGGATCGGTCTGCAAGTGGCTCAGGCCACCGGCAGCGAAGTCAGCAATGACGATGTCGGCGTAGACTTTGCGTATGGCCGCATTGCCGAAGCATTTCATGTTCCAGACATGGTCGGCCATGATCGGGTAGCGCGTGTCGTATTTTCCCAGCACGTCAAACAAATGCCGGCGGCAGAAGACAGCCTGATGACAGACATTGATACGGCTGATCTTCCAGGGGTTGTAGGGGCCGTTATAGACGCGGCCATAGGCCTCGGAGAAAACATTGCCGTAAAAGTAGGTCATTGGATCGCGCGGAATGAGCGCCGCGACGGTTTGCAGGATGCCGGGCTTGAGCGTGTCGCCCGCGCCCAGAAAATAAACAAACTCGCCCGTTGCCCGATCAATCCCTTTATTCATGGCCTCGTACACGCCGCTGTCCGGTTCCGACACCCACTGAACGCGCTCCCCTGAAGCCCGCAGCAGTTCCAGTGTCCCATCAGTTGAGCCGCCGTCCATGACGATGTATTCCCACAGAGCCGGTTGCGCCAGCACCGAGGCCATAGTTTTTTCCAGCCCTTTGACGCTGTTATAGACCGGGGTGATGATAGAAAACAGAGGGCGCGTCATAAGCTCATCTCAGCGCATCGCCTCAAACAGTGCTGTGTAGCGTTCCGCCTGATGAGCCTGGGAATACTCTGTCTCGGCAACGCTGCGGCATTTGGCTCGCAAAGTTTGGCCGGGAACGGCGATGGCGTCAAGCGCGAGCGCCAGCGTGGTCGCGAGGCCGGCGGCGGAAACCGTTTCCGACAGCCAGCCCGTGACGCCGGGCCGTACCATGTCCGGCATTCCTCCAATCGCGAAACCGACAGTCGGGGTTCCGCAAGCCAGCGCTTCCAGGACGACATTGGGCAGATTGTCGACGGGCGCGGGATGTACAAACAGGTCCGCTGCGCTGTAAGCCAGCGCCTTGCGCTCTTCTTCGTAGACATAGCCAAGCGGGTGAACCGTCACCCCGTCCCTGTCGCTCGGCATCGCCCCCTCGCCCATGGTGAGCAGCGTCAAGGGCCGGACGGGAAGGAGACGCAGGGCCTCAATCAGATAAGCCATCCCTTTTCGGCGATCCGCCAGGTTCTCGGCGACGGCCAGCAGAACCGGGCCGGCTGTTTCAATCCTCAGCGCCGGCGGGCCACAGCCCGTTCGGCAGGGTGGTAGACATTCAGCGGCAGCCCGTAAGCAATGACCTCTATCTGCCGCCCTTGCCATAGCCCTTCCGCCGCCAGCGCTGCGAGCCAGCGAGACGGCGTGATGGCGACAGGGCGACCGCGACCTGCTTGCAGCACCGATTGCCGCTGCTTCCAGGCTCCGGCGATTTCTTCGGGGCGCAGCGCGGGATATTCATGGGGCGTGGGACAGGATGCATCGCAGCCGGTCTGAAACTTTGGGCAGCCGTAATTGTAGGCGCAGCGGCCCGTGAAGCTCCACATATCGTGCAGCGTCCAGGCGGCCGGCGCGATCTCCAGGCTGACCGCCAGCATGTCCACCGACCAGCCGACACCCGCGCCGCCATGAAGGTTGTGAATGTTGATCACATCGGGCTTGATCTCGGCCAGGGTCTGCCGCAGGCGCTGTCCCAGGTCTTTGCGATTCCACTGGTTCCAGAGCGGCGAGGGCAGCAACTTTCGGCCAATGCGAAACGGCAGGGAACTGGCCGCTGCCGTCAATTTATGCGTCTGCCATCCATGCCCGGAGCCTTCCGGGGAAAGCACGACTCGCGTGACCATGTGGCCGGCTTCCAGCAGTCCCTGCGCTAGACGGCTGGCCGCGACTGCTGCGCCCCCCTTCGTCTCCGCGTCGGAAATCATCGCAATATGCATCTGTACTTACTCGCGCCAGGCAAAAATGTTCAATTGATGGTCCATACCTACCTGAATAATACGCTCCATAAAAGGCTGCGGAGAAACTAGGGATGGCTGAAGGTGGAGGCGAAAACCCGCATCCGTCAGAATGCCCAGCAGGGACGGCAGCGTTTGGGGCTGCCCCACAAACGAGTGGTATTCCACGAACACTCGCGACACGCAAGCCAGCGCATCGTGGCAGTCCCTTAGAACTTCCGTTTCTGCGCCTTCAATGTCCAGTTTGAGCAAGTCTACAGGCTCGTTCAAGTAATCGCGCAGGCGAACGCAGGCGACGGAAGTCGTTTCTTGCTCTTGTACATGCGCCAACCGGCCTGCATCCGCCCCCTCGCTGAGAAACGGCAACTGCCCGGCAGAGGACCAGAGAGCGGCAGGGACGAGCGACACGTCCGTTAACCCTGGCGGCTCATATTGCACTGCAAGAGTTGATAAATGGCCGGGTCCGGTTCAAAGGCGACGACGCGACTTTGGGGAAAGAGTCGCTTGAAATACAGTGCGCTTAGGCCAATGTTCGCCCCGCCATCAATAATGTAGGGGACAGGATTGGGGGAAGCGAACTGATAAATCCGCTGCCCAAAGATTTCACCGTACATAAAAGCGAACGAAGCCAAGTCGGCAATCTCCAAACGCGCGCCCAGGAGCGCGGATTCACAGGGGGTGTAGCGGGGAATGCGGCGCAGACGCGCCAGTTCGGACTGTTCGCGCCGGAGGTCCGGGTTTCGCCACAAACGCGCAGTGCGCTTGAGGAGCGTTCGCATCTCCACTGGGACGGCTTCCAGCAAACGATTCATGGACTTATCTCTTCCCATGGAGCAACGCGTCGGCCCGCCGCAGAACTCGCTTGACCAGGTCTCGCCCCCGCCCGTCCGCCCCGCGCATCAGGCGGCAGGAGGCGGCATCTATTTCCAGTTGCGGCAGCATGACGGGTGGATGGCGGAGCGGCAGAGATGCCTCAAATGTGGGCCGCGACGCCATCGGGTTGGCCGCTTTGGTGTGGGTGCCATCCTCGCGGAAGCCAATGTTGGAAATCAGATTGACTGAAGGCAGGATCGTCAACGCGCCCTGCGCCCAGCACGCAAACTGCCACTGGTAATCCCAGGTATCCACTTTTTGCTGATATTGATTTTCAAAGACGCGCGTAAAATGAGGCCGCGCCCCCGGAGGCTGAATGCGAGACTGAAACCCCGTCGACGAACCGACCAAAGGCCACAAGGCCATGTCCACATCATAGAACTGCCAGGCGCGACGCCAGGTGGCCCAGCCCCAGATATGGGTGTAGGAAGAGAAACAGTAACTGTATTTCGTATTGACCAGCGCAGGCTGAAATTGGTCGCCGCTGATCATCATCACGCGCTCGTCGTCCCGATAATGTTCTAACAACTCAGCGCAGTACGGGAAGAATGAGGGATGCGGCAGGCAGTCGTCTTCCAGAATGATGGCGGCTTCGCACTGATCAAACAGCCAGTTCAGGCCGGACGAGACACGCCGTTTGCAGCCCAGATTGACATCGGAATAATTTGTGACAACCCGGCAGTCCCAATCCACCCCCTCAATGACGCGCCGCGAAGCCGCGCAGGCTTCCCGTTCCCCGTCGTTTCGCGGCCCGTCGGCAATGACATAAAGCGTCCGGGGCCGCGCGCGAGCGATTTCGGCAAAGACGCGGGCAGTCAGATCGGGCCGGTTAAAGATCAAAAGCGCAACGGGCGTGTCCAGCATGAAATCACTCTAACTTCCGACGCCACTTGCCGGGCAAAGCCCGCCAAAGTCCGCGCAGGAGGGGCCGGAGCGGGCCGCGCGCCCGCAAGGCCAGCGTGTGAGGCAGGGATACCACAGCGTCCTGCGCTTTTTCCAGTTTGGCCTGCCCGCGCTCTTTCCAGCCAACTTCCAGCCAGCGCGAGTCGGCCTCCAGACGCGCGAAGAAAGCGTCTTCGTCGTCGGTTGTAAGCCGACTTTCCTCAGCGGTGGGACCAGGGAAAATAGGCTGATTTTGTAAGAGAAAGCCACAAATCCGGTCCAAACTGGCATCTTGACCGGGAGCCAGGGCGTCACTGCTCTCATAGTTGATCCGGCTGTCGGTCATTCGGGTCACAGAGACCAGCGGAAACGGCAGGGGCAGATGGAAATAGAACCGAGACAGACAGCGGAATGCATAACGCCGCAGTTCGCGTGACGGTTCCTGCGCCAGCGCGGCATCCAGCGTGGCGTTCAATTCGCCCGCACCTCGGACGGTGAAGACGTGGAGCACTTCGTCATAAAAGGCAATGGGCGGCGTGGTGACAACGGGTTTCCCCTGAGCGAACAATTCTACTCCTGCCGTTCAAACCGTAAGTGATTCCGATGTCGGCAATGTCCATCAGATCGTAGGTACTGAGCGGGTCGCGCGGCAGGACCATGCGGGCATTAACAGGGAGGCGCGTCTTCAACCCTTCCAGCCACTGCATCTCAGCGTCCGCGCTGCCGCCCGCACCAGCCGCGCCGGCCAGGTTGGGATGCGCCCGAATAACCAGGTCACAGTCGGGCCGCCCGGCGCCCCAGGCGACAATGCTTTCAATCCATTCTTCCTGGGAGGCAAACGGGCCGACAAAGCCGGGCGTCCCGGCAAACTCATCGGTGGATGACGTGAAGAGCGCGGCCAGTTTTCAACCGGGAGACAGGTTCAATGCCTGTCAAACCGTGTCCTGCTGTCCCGGCGCATGGGTGAACCGATAGATGCCTTTTTGTTTTCGCCCAAACCGGCGGTCGCGCAGCCAGTCGGCTACCTGCTGAAGCTGCACTGAAGTCAGCGGAACCTCCCCCCATTCGCGCCAAAGCCGCTTAAACGGCTCCAAACTCAGGCAATGCTCGTTTTCAGCGACCGTAATCGTGCCGGGGCGCTGAGGGCGCTCATGGACGAGTACCCGGATACCGCGCTGCCGGGCGAGAACGAAAGCAATATAGGTCACGGAGCGGCGTCCGTTGAAAACAACAAGCGCGTCGGGCTGCCAGTCGTCCAGAACTCTCGTCAGCCCCAGAGCCGCAATCGCTCCCGCGTGGAGAAAGCCGCGAAAGATATTGGCAACGCGCCAGTTGTCAATCTGGACGGGGTAGGTGCGAAAGTAGGAGACCACCGAGGACAAGACCCATTCGCCAATGGGAAATTCACGGAACTTTGCCGTCTCAAACTCATCGGGCGACAGGCTCTGCGCCCACTGAAAGACTTCGCTCTGTTCCCCCGGCTCCAGGTACTGACTCAGCCATTCCGTCGTAAGGCCTGTGCCTGCAAACGAGACATCGCCCCGTGTCCGGCACAACTCGCAAAAGCCAGGCGGGCGTCCGTTGGGCGATTGCTCGGCATTGGACATGTCGCATTCGCCCAGCAGGCTGTCACAGCGAATATGTTTGACTTCCGCCCCTCGCTCCAAGCAGGCGCGTGTGATCGTGATCTCGTAATTTGTGTGAAAGTCCCACAGTGCGTAAGGCGTGAAGGCGAGAACTCGGGTCATGGGCGGTCCAAAGGCTTCTGCGCTTCCGGCTTCACGAACATCAAATTGAAAAGCTCCATGACATGGTCGACGGCGTGCCGGGATACATGCCGCTGATCTGGCTCCCAGGCGTTCTGAACGCCGTACATGACGACCTCGTAACTGGGGAAATAGTAGACCCCGTGATTACGCGCCGCAAACTCCTCTGCGACAACACGCAGGAGGGATTTGGAATGGCAGTTGGCAGCGAGCACATGGAATTCTTCGCCGCGAAAGGTAGCGTGCAGTGGAACCGGCGAAACGCTGAGGATAAATTGGATGTCCGGGTTATACCGTCGCCAGACATTCAGCATGGTTTGCAGTTCCTGCAGGTTTTCTTCCACAGTGAGGACTTTGGTTTCCACAAGATTGGCGGCAATTCTCCAGGGAGCGCGGGAAAAGACGGAGCCATCGGATTTCAGCCGCCAAATCTCATTCATGCCGAGTGTCAAAACAAAAACTTTTGCTGTTAAAAGAGCCTGGCGCGCGGCATCCAGATGTGCGTCGTAATTAGCTTCGTATTCCTCAATGGTGTGAAAGACAATGTCTTCGCGAAACGGGTCCAGAAATGCGTTTTGGCCGTCTTTGGGCATTGACCAGACAATTCGCGGCAATGACCGATGGCCGAATGCTTTTTCCACCAACTGGCGGAAACTCGGCGTGTTGAAAATGATACCCCAGCGCGCGCAGGAGTTGGAAAAGCCGCTTTCCCCAACCTGATGTGGTTCCGTGACCACATACCCAAAGCCATCCGATTGCAGACGGTGCGCGATCTCCACGGCAAAACAACTTCCGGCGGACCCGATGGGTGTCTGTTGGTCAATCAGCCCGTATGATCTGGCATAAGGCAGCTCGGTGAACAGGGAGCGAGCGCCGCTCTGTCGTGTCGGATCCGGCCAGAAAACGGCGTCCGGGTTGGCTTTTCCTTCTTTGGAATACGCCAGACGGCTCTGTTTCGTTTTTTCTTCATGAGTCACAAGTGACTGAAGCAGCCCCAGAGAGGATTTCTCATCCGCGCCTTTCCGGGCGAGATCGTTCGATCAAATAGGAACGAAGCCCGGCCACCAGGGCATCGTGGTTGACAAGCAGTTGGGGATTTTCGCAAAGATACTGATAAACGCTTTCCTGATCCGAAGAAAGCTCAGGCGACTGAAACACCGCGCAGAGCGTCAAGCGCAGGATGTCGGGATTGGACAGGATCGCCTGTTCATTGACGACCACGACACGCGCATTATTTTTCTCCGTGGGCCTCGCTGGTTCTAGGGACGACAAGGTTGTCTCCCTTGTCTTTGTATTGCCTTGAAACGTATTCGCCTGAAACGAGTCGTCAAAATGGGCAAACAGACTCCACAGAGTTGTTTTCACCTTCGCTTTCATGGGAGCCGGCATTTTTTGGATGGTCTGGCGGACGACTTTGTGCATGGCAAGCCTCGCTAGGACTATACGTCTACGATGAAATGCGAGTAACTGCGCGGATACTTGCGCGCCATTTCCAGTAAGGGCGGTGCATAGGATGATTTCAGGTGTGTCTTGGGGTAAACGGCTCCAAAGAGGCTGTCGCTGAACTCCAATTCCAGAATGAGACGGTCGCCCGACTGCACCGGCTTGCCTTTGTGAAAGCCACGCGAGTCTTCGGCGATGATGGTTCCCGCTGGACCGGTGAACTCCAGAAACGCCTCGGCGGGATAATGCTGCCGAACATCCTCGTCCGAGATGCGCGTCTGGCCCCGCTGAAGCAGGGCGCGCGGCTGCCCGTTCCGGCCATGCGATTTCGCGACAAAGCAATGGGGACCGTTTTCCGGGGTGACGTCGGTCAAATAGATGAAGAATTTATCCATTTGATCCGGTCCATGTCAAAGTGATAGAGGCTGGGCGGCTTCCGTGGAGGCCTGCTGGGAGAACGCCGTGCTCCACCACATGGCCACGATGTCCAGGATTGGTTTTGTCTGGAGATACGCCTGCGCCACAGCCAGCAGGGAAGGGTCGGCGGCCAGCGCCTGCACATCGGGGGCGTCAAACAGGGCCTGCTCGTCAAACCAGTAGGTCTCGGCGGCAGGGTCTTGCCGATCATAGATCAACGTGGGCGGCAGCGCGGGCTTGGCTGGATTGAGGGTGGCCTCGGTGGAGGTCGCAAACGCCATTAACCGCGCGCAGACATCGGCGGGCAGACGGCTCGGGAAAATATAGTAGCCGTTTGTCGTAATCTCCCCGGCAATGCGGCTCACTTCTTTGTCATCCAGTTTTCCCAGGACGCCGGTCGCCGGGGGAAGCGCATAGGGAGGATTTTGGAGGCAGATGGTCTTATGCAGCAATTCATTGGAATTGCCGCGCGTGCGGCAATGCAGACGAACCAGGCTATGATAGGCGGCGGGCGGCGTTTCGCCCGTCTTATCAAAGGCGCGCAGTCCTGAAGCCAGTGATCGAATGTCTGAGGCGGTTCCCTTCACGGCAGAAAGGGCGCTTTTGAAGGTGTTTTGCATGAGGAATTTACTCCAAACTGTCCCAGTCCAACGGCGTGCCGCGCGAAATGTCTGTTTTGGCCCGCCTGCCGATAATCTCCGGCAGATGCTTGGGCGCCAGACCGTCGCCGGGCCGGATGGAGCGCACGTTGTCCCCGGTCAAGATCTCGCCGGCCCGAATGTCTTTGACCACGAACAGCGACCGGCGGAAATGGCGCATTTTTTCTTCGTCCGCGTTTCCCCCGTACCGCACCGTGCCAAGCGACGCTTCCGCCACACGAACCGCGTCCGCCATGGCCCGAAACTCGTGCGGCTCCAGCGAAAACGCGCTGTCGGGGCCGGGAACGGAACGGGACAGCGTGAAATGCTTCTCAATGATGCAGGTGCCCAGCGCGACGGCGGCGACAGGAACCGCAATGCCCAGCGTGTGGTCGGACAGGCCCACCGGCAGGCCGAATGACTCGGCCAGATGCGGGATCGTCCGCAGGTGCATGTCGGCGGGCTGTGATGGGTAAGCGCTGGTGCATTTCAGCAAGGCAATCTCGGTTGCCCCCGCCTCGCGCGCCGCGCTCACGGCCTCCTTGATCTCCGGCAGCGTCGCCATGCCGGTAGAGAGTATCAGCGGCTTACCGGTTTGCGCCGCGCGCCGGATCAAGGCCAGGTCTACCAGTTCAAACGAGGCGATTTTGTAGGCGGGAACGTTCATCGTTTCCAGAAAGTCCACCGCTGTCTCATCGAAGGGGGATGAAAACAAATCCAGGCCGACCTCGTCCGCAACTTCTTTGAGTCGGGGCTGCCACTCCCAGGGGGTCATCGCCTCCGCATACAGATTATAAAGCGTTCGGCCATCCCAAAGCGTCCCGCCGCCGACACGAAAGTACGGGGCATCGGAATCAATCGTGAGCGTGTCCGGCGTGTAGGTTTGCAGTTTGACGGCATCCGCGCCCGCCTCTTTGGCCGCTTCGAACAATGGCGACCGCCTGCGCGTAGTTTCCATTGTGGTTGGCCGACAATTCGGCAATGAGATAGGCGGGCTGGTTTGAGCCAATGGTTCGCCCGTTAATATTGATGGTCGCGGTCATTCGGTGATTTCTTCGTCCAGTTGCAGCCGCAAATAAATCTTCTTGTTTCCATCGCGAAAGTACGCGCCGTGATAGGGCGGGAACGTGCGGGCGCGGAGAATGTTTATGAGATCGCGCGCCTGATAGGATCGCTCCAGGTCAATCTCGTCAATCTGTGCGACATCCGCGAGGCGATGGGCCGTTCCCCCTTCCTCCAGTTGAGGGATGCGAACGGCCTGCCCGGTTCTTAGTCGCGGCCAGGTTTCCTGAAACAGTTCCAGGCTGGCTAACTCTAGTTTTTGATAAAGGCTGCCGCCTGTCTCGGTGGAAGCGACGAAAACCTGACGCTGACTGATGATGTCTCCTGTGTCCAAACCGGCATCAATATAATGCAGCGTCACTCCTGCCGGCGTCCCTTCCACAATGCTCCAAACATTGGGATTGGCCCCCCGATTGTATGGCAGCAGGGCCGGATGAATGTTCACAACGCCCTGAGGAAACATCTCCAAAAACAGAGGCCGTAAAATGGCTCCGAAGAAAGCCGAAATACCGAGGTCCGGCTTCAGCGCGCGAATCGCCTCCCGTGTCGCTGTTTCGCGAAGCTGCGGGGCCTCAAAGACACGCTCCGGCACAAGACTCGCGCTTTGAAGGATTTCCTCGCCATACTTACGCCGATGAGCCGGATGAAGGACCAATCCAACGATCTCCTCATTTTGTTCTTGCAGCCAGCGCGTCACCTGCCAGCCCACCCAGTTGTTGCAAAGAAGCAAAACACGCACAGGGGCACCTCACGGCCAAGCCATTTTCAGGACACGATTCGCACCCAGGCCATCCACCATCTGCCGCGCCCGCAGGCTCATTTCTTCCCGTTGCGTTCTGTCATACAGCAGGGTCGTCAGCGCCTGGGATAGCCGCGCGGGTTCCAGGTCACCAGCCCAGCCTAGATTGACAGCGGCGCCCGCTTCCCCCAGCCCCTGCGCGATGCCTCGTTGATTATCCGCCGTCACGATGAACAGGGCGGGCAGGCCCAGAAAGGCCAGTTCCCAACAGGTGCTGCCGCCGGCAGAAATGGCGATGTCGGCCCCGGTCATGAGGTCCGGCATATTGGGCGCATTAACCACAAGATGAACGGGAAAGGCTGCACGGCCGGCTTCTTCTTCCAGGCTGGCCCGATGCAGGTTGCCGCCGCCGACGACAACTGTCGCTTCCAGAGGCCCCCCCGCCTCCAATAATGGGGGAGTCAGAATTCTCTTCTCCGGTTCCCCCATTATTGGGGGCTAGGGGGCCTCTTCGGGGCTGACGATACAACCTCTCAACTTCGGATAGCGCCTCCAAGACTTTCAATGTCACGTTGTCCGGGTCGCTGCCGCCCAGAGTCACCAGTATCTTATACGCAGTTTCCGGCGTGTCTCGTTGCCAGCCGCGCCAGGCTAGAAATTCACGGCGCAGCAGGGCATACTGCGTTCCCAGCAACAGGCGGGTATAGGAGGCGCGATTTTTGTACCAGTCTGCCTGAGCATGGATGTTCTGATTTAATACCAAGTCGGCCCAATAAAAACCGGAGTCGCCGTTGTCGTCCAGCACCAGCAGTTTCAAGCCCGCGTCTTTGAGGGCTTTGTGATAAGCCGCATCAAACTGATAGCCGTCTACAACGACCCAGTCCGCCTGCAACGCTTCGGCCTGCCTGATGGTTTCGGCGGCGTCCGCCGCACCGCCCGGCCAGGACTTGAGCGCCACCACCGCCAGACCTTCCGCGCTCAGGCGCGTCTCTATCGCAGACGGCAGCGGGGCGCTGAGGAACGCGGCCAACCCGCCACGATCCTGCCACGCCTGGGCCAGCGCCAGGCAGCGCATGACATGACCGGTTCCCATCAGCGCGTTGGCGTCGGCGCGAAGAAGCAGATTCATCGGACCTGGAACACGGGCTGGATCATGTCGCCCTCCAAAAAACGCGCCGGCTTGGAGTCGGCCAGCCAGCCCGACAGCGTTTTGAAAATTGCCGCGTAAGCCGTCAGTGTCTGCTCGGTCGTCCCGTCATCATGGGCAGCCGTCATGTTATGCGTCGCCAGGATCAAAATGCCGCGTTTGACGGCTTCCTGCTGGAACAGGCTGCGCTCCAAAAGGCCGTCGGCTCCTTCGGGCGTCCGGTAGCGCAGGACGGACCAGCGCGGATGCCCGGCGCAGACAAATCGCTCCGGCAGGCCTGCTTCCAATGCCAGGGCATTGAAGCCGTCCTGAAGACGCCGCCCCTGCGTTTCCATTCGGGTCAGCGCATCCGTGCCTTCCAAAATGTCCAGCACTTTCAGGGCCGCCGCCATTGAGGCGACTTCCCCGGCAAACGTAAAGCTGAAGAAGATGTCCTCAAACACCTGCATCACATCGGCTCGCCCGACGATGCAGGAAATAGGAAATCCATTACCCATCGCCTTGCCGAAGCAGGCCAGGTCCGGCGTGACGCCGTAGAGCGCCTGTGCGCCGCCCAGACCAAAATGAAACCCGCTGCAAATCTCGTCAAAGATCAGCAGCGCTCCGTGCGCGTGCGCCAAGTCTTTGACTCCCTGCAAATACCCCGGCAAGGGGGCGACAAAGTTAGACGGCTCCATGATGATCGCCGCAAAGCCGCCGGGATGCTCGGCCAGAACCCGTTCCAGAGCCGCCAGATCGTTGTAAGAAAAAGGATGCGTCAGCGCCCGAACGGCGTCCGGCACCCCGGCATGGCGCGTTGTACTGCCGATGTACCAATCCTGCCAGCCGTGATAGCCGCAGCAGGCGACATGGTCCCGCCCGGTCACGGCACGAGCCGCGCGGACTGCGCCGGAGGTCGCATCCGAGCCGTTTTTTCCGAAGCGGACCATTTCCGCGCAGGGGATGAGCCGAACCAGCCGCTCTGCCAGTTCCACTTCCAGCGGGTGCGGAAGGGAGAAACTATGGCCCTCCGCGTACTGCTGCATGGCTGCCGCGTTGACCTCGCGATGCGCGTAGCCTAAAATGTTAGGAAGCAGGCCCTGGACATAATCGATGTACTCATTGCCGTCCACGTCCCAGACCCGGCTGCCCGCCCCGCGCTGCAAAAAAACCGGCGAAACGCCATGCACATACTGGGTATGCCCCTTGCTGAACGTCTGCGCCTGGCCGGGAATGACACGCTTCGCCCGCTGATACTGCGCCTCCGACTGCGCGGTCGGTCGCGCAGGAGCAGCCTGCGCTTTGGCCGACTGGTACAGGCTGCGATAATACCCTTCGTTCATAATGGTTCCCTGATTGAGCAAAAGCAGAGCGGGCCGCCGCGCCAGAAGCGCGAGAACCTGTTCCATGCCAAACGTCGGATCGTCCGACAAAGCCCGGTAAATCTTCCGCACAAACGCCAGATCATTCTCGCCGTCCACCGTCCAGCGCTGGAGCCGGGCGGACGCATCCCCGGCATAGGCCTGATTCGCCCGGCGGAAAGAGGGTGAGGTGCGAAGATACGGCGTCACATGCTCCCGCTCAAAGTCGTGCGCAGCTTCCCGGTCCGCTCGCTCCAATGCCGCCGCCGAAAAAACTTCCACATCCAGTCCGTCCGGGTAGGTGTGAAGCAGAATGTTGGACGCATAATCCACTTCGCCTCGCAGATACAACGCAATCACCTGGTCTACAACCTGCGGGTCCAGCAACGGGCAGTCGGCGGTCACGCGCACGATCACATCGGCGGAATACGTCTGGGCCGCCTGCCGGTAACGTTCCAGAACGTCGCTCTCGCTGCCCCGAAAACAGCCGATGCCATGAGTTTCGCAAAACTCGGCGACAGCATTGTCTTGGGGCAGCCGCGAAGTGGCGACAACCACTTGGTTCACTAACGCGGCCCCTTGCAGACGCTGGACGACATGCCAGAGCATCGGGCGTCCGGCAATCTCCGCAAGCACTTTTCCCGGCAGCCGTCGGGACCCATGCGCGCCTGAACAATCGCCACCACTCTCATGGGTTTAAGTTTCCCGGCCTGGCGTCCAGTGCGATCCTCAATGTCTCCTGAGCTTCCGCAATGGAATTCGCAGGTGGCTCGGCGGCCTCTACCGCGTGAAGAAAATGTGCCATTTCGTCCCGGTACATCTGATTGACCTGCCAGGCCTCCGGCTCCGGCCAGGATTGCGTCAGTCGGCCATCCGGGCCGTATAAATCAACCCGCCGGCCCGTAAAATCCCAATAAATCGTTCCCTCGCTGCCGATGATCTGGCACGACCGCTTGTAGTCACGCTGAACAAAGTTGAGATGTACGCTGCTGAGTACGCCACACACATGCCGCAGCAGGAGTTCGGCCAGACCATCGGTTTTCAGTTCCAGCGTTTGCGCCGGCAGGCAAACCGAGCCAGCAAGCGCGGCAGGGCCGAAGTACCAGAGCGCCAGATCAATTTCATGGATGCAATCCAGGATCGCCCCGCCCTGTTGGGGTGAAGCGCTGTAGCTTTGCCGATAATCCTGCCCGATCCGCCAACGCGGCAGATAGGACCCCGTTTGAATCCGAGCGGACAGAGGCTGTCCGATGACGCCCTGGGTCAGCAGCGCTTTGATCTGAACCGGGCCGGGATGAAACCGCATGTTGCAGCCGACCATGGATTTCAGGCCGCGCTGCTGGGCTTCCACGCCGAGCATGTCCAAGCCTTCCAAAGAATGCGACAGCGGTTTTTCAATGAACAAGTCGCAATCATGGCGAGCGGCTTCCAGGGCCAGCGGCAGATGCCATTGGGTGGGCGCGGCGATGACGACAATTTCCGGGCCGCGCTCCCAAACCTCGTTTAAATCCGGGACAGCATTGATTCCCAGATCAGCCTCAGCGCTCCGCCGCCGATCTTCGTCCGGCTCAAACACACTCAGGTCAGTCACGCCGATATCCCGCAGGTTCTGCCAGTGACGACGCCCGATAGACCCACAGCCAAGAACAGCGACGCGCTTCAACGGGAAAACGCCTCCGTCACTTTATAAACAGCCTGGATGACATCATCCGTGTCAGCGTTTGTCATAGCCGGGAAGATTGGCAGGGACAGAATCTCCTCATAGGCCGCTTCGGCAATCGGGCAAAGGCCCGGCGCGGTGCCAAACTGTTCGCGGTAGAACGGGTGCAAATGGACAGGAATGTAGTGAACATTGACCCCGATCCCCTCGGCGCGCAGTGCTGCGAATATGGTCGCCCGGTCAGTTGTCAGCCGTTCCCGCTCCAGACGGACGACGTACAAATGATATGCGTGCGAGACGCCGATTTGCGCGGCAAGCGAGCGAACGGCGGCGATGCCCGCAAAGGCTACGTCATAGCGCCGCGCGATCTCCTGCCGCCGCCGGACCCAGGCGGGCAGCTTTGGAAGTTGGCTCAAGCCCAGGGCGCATTGAAAATCGGTCAGGCGATAATTGTAGCCCAGGCCGGTCATTTCATAGAACCACGACCCCTGCGCTTGCCGCTGGCGATGATCGCTGGTGATGCCGTGGTTGCGGAAGACGCGCATCCGCCGCGCCCAGTTCGGCATTATCCGTGGTGATCATGCCCGCCTTCGCCGGTCGTGATCGGCTTGACCGGATGCAGGCTGAACGTGCTGAGATCGGCCAGTGAGCCAACCGGCTTGCCCTGAGCATCCGAGCCGCCCAGAGCATGGCAGGCGTCGTCCACAATTGCCAGGCCGTGACGGTCGGCTATTTGGCGCAGGGCGACATAGTCGCAGGGCTGGCCGGCGTAGTCTACGGCGACGATGGCCTTCGTGCGCGGCGTGATCTTCTCTTCCACCGCCGCCGGGTCCAGAAGCAGCGTATCCGGGTCAACGTCGGCGAAGACAGGCAGAGCGCCCTGATACACGACGCAGTTGGCGCTGGCAGCGAACGTCAGCGGCGTAACAATGACCTCGTCGCCCGGCCCGATTTCCAGCGCGTGCATGGCGGCATGGAGGGCTGCCGTTCCGCTGCTGACGGCGACGGCCTCCCCTGTCCCGGCAAACTCAGCGAACGCCTGCTCAAACTCAGCGACGCGCGGCCCGGTCGTCAGCCAGTCCGAGCGCAGCGCAGCAGTCACGGCGGCAATGTCGCCCTCGTCAATTTCCTGATGCCCGTAAGGGAGGAGCGACGCGCGAACCGGCATTCCGCCATGCAATGCCAGACAGTCGGCGCTCATGCCACGCCTCTCCCGCCAGTGTGCGAAGCTCCGGCACGGTCAGCCACTGCGCGTTGTTGTCACTGCTGTAGTGGAAGCCTTCCGGCAATGACTGACCCGCGCCCGCGAGGTCCATCTGCCACCAGGGATAGGCTGGCTGCACGAGAAAGATGTCTCCTAAATCCAGCGTGTGCCGGGCTTCGTCTTCCGAGATCAAAGTTTCGTGCAGCTTTTCACCGGGCCGGATGCCGACTTCTTTAATCTGGCAGCCCGGCGCGATGGCTTCGGCCAAATCCAAAATCTTCATGCTGGGGATTTTGGGGATAAATACCTCGCCGCCGACCATGCGCTCAATGCAGCCGATGACGAAACGGACGCCCTGGTCGAGCGTGAGCCAGAAGCGGGTCATGCGGGCGTCGGTGACGGTGATCATCCCCGTCTCGCGCTGCCGCTGAAAGAGCGGGATCACGCTGCCCCGGCTGCCGACGACGTTGCCGTAGCGGACGCAGCTAAAGCGGATGTCGGCGGCTCCGGCATAGGAATTGCTTTGCACAAACAGCTTTTCCGCGCACAGCTTGGTCGCGCCGTAGAAATTGACGGGGCTGACGGCTTTATCGGTGCTGAGTGCCAGAATGCGGCTGACGCCATTGTCTAATGCCGCGTCAATGACGTTGCGTGCCCCGTCCACGTTGGTTTTGATCGCCTCAATCGGGTTGTACTCGCAGGCTGGGACCTGCTTGAGCGCGGCGGCATGAACGACGATATCCACGCCCTGCATCGCGCGCCGCAGGCGGTTGACATCCCGCACGTCGCCGATGAAATAGCGCAGGCTGGGATGGTCAAAGCCCTGCGTCCGCATCTCGTGCTGCTTGAGTTCGTCCCGGCTGAATATAATCAGCTTGCGCGGCCCGTAGTCCCGCAGCAGGACTTCGGTGAACTTTTTGCCGAAGGACCCGGTGCCGCCCGTGACTAAGACAGATTTGTCGTTCCAATCCATTATTGAACCTCACTGCCGGCCAGATCAGGCGTCATCGCCCGCGTCCGCCGCCAGACTTCGCGAAATAACTTCACTTTGTCCTTTGCCGTTGGGCGGACTAAAGCCAGCAGGCTCCAGCCCGTGAGACGAATGGCCGCGCCCAGCAGGCAATAGGCCTTTAGCTTCTTCCCTGCTGCTGCCCCGCCGAAGCGGTGGAAGTAGTAAAAACGGCTTTCGTTGTAGGCCGAGACCATACGGGCGCGTTTTTGCCAGTCCGCACTGCTGCTCGCGCCTAAATGATGCCTGATCTGCACGTCGGGCAGGAAGATGATGCGCCAGCCGGTGTTTCTGAGCCGCACGTTTAAATCCACATCTTCATTATACATGAAATAATGCGGATCGAAGCCCCCGACTTGCTGCCAGGCTTCGCGCCGGATCATCATATAGGCGCCGCAGATCTGGTCTACGTCGCGGGCGGAGGCCCCCGCCGCCTCGGAACCTAACCCCGCCGCAAAGAACCTCTCCCCCAGCCCCTCGCCTGTTAAGGGAGGGGAGTCGGAGAAGACGCTCTTGCCCTTCCCTAGTAGGGAAGGGTCGCCGCTTGCCCTCCGGGTAGCCAGTGCTGCGGCGGGGTTAGGTTCCGAGGCGGCGGGGTTGGGTTCTTTCCGCAACCATCCCAGCACGCTTCCTAAAAACGTCTGCTCGGCAAAGACGCCGGCCAGGGTCGGGTCGCTGCCCCACGAAGTCTGCGGGCGGCCATCGGGCCACAGAAGCTGACCGCCGGCCAGGCCAACGTCAGGATGATCGTTCATGTACGCCAGCGTGGCGGAAAGCGAACCGGGCAGGACTTCGGCATCCGAGTTCAGCAGGCAGAAGAACCGCCCGCAAGCGTCCTGCAAAGCAGCGTTGTTGGCTCGCCCGAAGCCGATGTTGCCGCCGGTTTCCAGTAGACGCACCGTGGGAAACTCGTCTCGCACCATGCTTTGACTGCCGTCGGTGGAACCGTTGTCGGCGACAACGATCTCCAAAGTCGCCTCGCCGTCGGCCTGCCGCGCCAGCAGCGAACTCAGGCAGGCGCGCAGGAGGCCGCAGGTATTGTAGGACACAACGGCGACGGAAACATCGGGGACAGAGGGGCCTTCGGCATCAGCCATCATGCAGACCAAACCCCTCGCGGTACTCGGCCAGAACGCTCTGAACGTCGCCGTCGCGGACCAACTGGCCTTTGTCCAGCCACAGAACGCGATCCGCCAGGCGCTCCACATGATCCAGTTCGTGCGTCACCATCAAAATCGTCTTGCCCTGCGTCTTAAACTCCTCCATTTTACGGAAGCACTTCTCCTGAAACCCCTCATCGCCGACCGCCAGGCCTTCGTCAACGAGGAGCAAATCGGCTTCCAGATGCACGGCGATGGCGAAGCCCAGCCGCAGCTTCATTCCCGAGGAGTACATCCGCACGGGCAGGTCCATCGCCTGCCGGTCCAGTTCCGCGAAGTCCAGAATGGCGTCATAGTGCGCGAGCGACTTCTTCTTCGGGCAAGCCCAGAATGACGCCGTTGAAAAAGATGTTCTGATTGCCGGTCAGCTCGTCGTCAAAGCCCGCGCCCAGTTCCAGCAGGCTCATCATACGTCCGTTCAGCCGCGCTTCGCCCGCCGTCGGCAGATAAATGCGCGACAGAATGGACAGCAGTGTGCTTTTTCCCGACCCGTTGCGCCCGACCAGCGCGACCGTTTCGCCCGGCGAAACCTGAAACGTCACGCCGTTCAGCGCGCGCCGGATTTCAAAGCCCGAATGCGCCTCGCGCCGCACCAGCGTTTTGGCAAGCGCGGCGGCATGGCTTTTGAGGGAGGCAAAACTGCGGTGGTAGACACGGAACTCTTTTACCAGGCCAGTGACTTCAATAGCGAAAGAACCTACCCCCCCTGCCCCCTTCCCTGAAGGGAAGGGTCGGCGAGGAACGAGGCGGGGTTAGGTTCTTGTCCGGTTCCCCCAGAATTGGGGGCTAGGGGGCTGTTCTTCATGGCCGCTCCGTGAACTTCCATTTGTGGTCATTAAAGAACTTGTAGCCCCACAGGCAAACCATGACCGAAGTAACAGTGGTAATCAGCAGAAAGCGCCAGTCGAACGGCGCGCTGCAGGACAGGCGGCGCATTGACGTTGGCGATGTTCTGCACGCCGAAGAAAATCTGCTTGAAGGCCGTGATGATCCAGGCCAGAGGATTTGCCAGATACAGATGGTACGCCCACCAGCGCAGAGCCGGCGGGATGCGTGACGAGAAAAAGATGTTCTCGGCGAAATAGATGATCGGCAGCAGGTAGAATAGAAAACCCATGACGATGTTGAGAATGAACTTGACATCCTCATAAAACACATTCGCGGTGGCGACGAAGAACGCCGTCCCCAGGGTAAAGCAGGAACAAAATAACGACCAGCCAGGGCAGCAATAAGACTTGAACGGGCGGCATGACGTTGCCATGAAACAGCAGCGGGGTGATGACTAAGCGGTACAAAATGAAGATGCCCAGCGAGATCAGAAACTGCACGAAGTTCTGGCAAACGGTGGCGATGAGGGGAATCTCGCGCGGGAAATAGACTTTTTTCAGCAGCGCCAGCTTGACCAGAACCGAAGTGGACGAGTCCATGATGGCAGTATTAAAAAATGTCCAGGGAACGGTCGCGCAGAAGATATAGGCGCTGAGGTTCTTCGGCCCGGAGCCGAGGATATAACTGATGGCGACCGTCAGCACAAAGACCTGAATCAACGGATTGATCATGGTCCAGGCGATGCCGATGACGGAGTTTTTGTAGCGAACGCGCAGATCGCGTTCCACGAGGGTGCGGATCAGGTGACGGTAGAGCCACAGTTCCCGCGCTTCCGCGCGGAGGCCGGGGCTGGCTGACCGGGCCGTAATCACGACCGATGACGCCAGTGTCATGTCGCTCAGTGTCCTTGCTAGGCCGCATCCGACCCGGCTGCCGGCTCTATGTCCTGGGCGCGGGCCGGCTCCAGCAGCTTCAGCAGTTCGGTCCGCTGGATCAGCACCTTGCGCTTGCCGGCGATGCGAAAGGCATTCAATTTGCCCTGGCGAATGTAGGACCGGATGCTGGACTGGCTGAGCTGCAAGTAGGCCGCCGCCTGTTCCACGGTCAGCAGATCTCGGGATTCGGACTCCATCCGTGTCTGGTTCTCACTCTCGTCGCCCGGGGGCGTGATCTCGTTATTTCTCTTATCCTTCTTAGTATATCTTAATTGCCAGCCGTTGTCAACAAACGCTGAAAAATCGCTGCCGCGAACTTTAACAAAAAAGTCGCTCGTCTTTTTAAGACGAGCGACTTTTTTGCATCCCTGTCAGGATTTATATGATACTCACGCCCATGCCGAAGAGGGGACTCGAACCCCTACGCCCTTGCGAGCACTGCCACCTGAAGACAGCGTGTATACCATTTCACCACTTCGGCACGAAAATCACGCTGCCGTCAGCGTGATGCATTTTTATTTTACCTTTCGTTTCCACTCCTGTCAAGAGCGGGCCAGACACTTCTCGGGCGGCGGCTTGCCGAAGGCCTGGAGTTTTAGGTATGATAGGCTGTTTGCGAGAGCGAAACAAAAAGGAGCCATGATGAGATTTCGCGTCTGCCTGCCGCTGCTGGCGGTGACACTGCTGGCGCTCTTACCCCCCGCCGCGAAGGCGCAAGGGGCGGACGCCCTGCATCCCGACAAGTCCGGCCAGGTCGCGCTTACGTTGGGAGCGGCCACAAAATCTGTGGCCGGGTGGGGGACGCCCAACGATGACGCCAGCATTGAAGGGAACCCCCTGAAGATTGGTTCGGTCGCCTTTCCGCGAGGCATCGGCACGCACGCGCCGGGCGAACTGGACTACGCCCCGAACGGCGGCTTTCGCTGGCTGAGTTTCTTTGCCGGAATTGATGCGGAAAACAACGCGGGAACTGTGACCGTGCAGGTCTGGCTTGACGGCAAGCAGGTTTATGAAACCCCTGTCCTGCGCGCCGGGCAGCCGCCCCTGTTCGTGTGCGTCCCGGTGGGCGGCACCAAAGAATTGAAAATTGCCTTCACCGATGCCGGCGACGGCCTCGGCGGCGATCATCTGGATCTTGCCCAATTGGCGCTTTCCACTCAGGAGATCAAACCCATGCCCGTTTTGCCCCAACCCGACACGCTCACGCCCGTCGCCGATACGGCTGCGCTCATGCCCCGGCATGGCACCGTCAGCATTCAGCCTGCGAAACAATGGGACGACGGGCTGGCCGCCGGCAACGGCATCATGGGCGCGCTCCTGTACGGCGGCCCGCGCCACGACACGCTGATCGCCAACCATTGCAAACTCTGGCTGCCGGCCGGCTCGCGCGAAATCCTGCCGGACATGGGCGATGTTCTGCCGGAGATGCGAAAAATCATCGGCGAACAGGGCTATGACGCGGGCCAGAAATTCTTTCTGGATACGGCCCGCAAGCAGGGGTGGGGGGGCAGCCTCGTCTGGACCGATGCCTTTCATCCCGGCTTTTTCCTGAACATAGACCAGCCTGGAGACGGCCCGATCACGAACTATGCCCGCGTGGAGAACTTCGCCACCGGCGAGGTCTGGACCCAGTGGCACACCGACGCAGGCGATTTCCAGCGCCGCCTGTTTGTTTCCAAGCCCGACAATGTTATTGTCGTCACCACCATCGGACCGCCGGGAAAAGTGTCGTGCCGGGTGACGATGCAGCATGTCGCCAATGATTTGATCCAGTCGGAAGTCGTCCACGCTCAGGGCATGATCGCCTGCCACAATGTCTACGTCAAAGGCAAAGGCGGCTACGACGGCGCAGTGCGCGTGATCGCCGCAGGCGGAACGCAGACCAGTGACGGCAAATCCGTGTCCGTGGCAGATGCCAATTCCGTGACCTTGATCCTGCGGATCCAGCCCTGGAAAACGCCGCTGACAGACGGCAGCCAGGCGTGGCCCTACTCGCCCCAGAACCCGGATTTTGCCCGCGCAGACCAGACCGCCGGCCTGTATCGGGCCGCAAAAGCTTACGATCCGCGCTGGATGGAGGAACTAAAGGGCAGTCTTCAGGCGCTCAGTCCAAATTACGCGGCCCTCCTGAAACCCCATGCCGCTGCCTGGGGCAAGCTGTTTGACCGCGTCACCCTTGACCTGGGCGGCACACCCGAAGAGCGCGGGATGTCGTCCGAGGCGATTTTAGACAAGGCGCAACACGAGCAGCGGCTGTCACCGGCCCTGCTGGAGCGGATGTACGATGCCGGGCGGTATGTATTTATGTGTTCGGCGGGACCGCAGACGCCGCCCAATCTGTTCGGCATCTGGACCGGCGACGTGGCATCCCGCGTGGTCGGGCGACTACACCACCGACACCAATTTGCAGTTGGATGTGGAATGCGCCTACAGCGCCAATCTGGCCGAGTGCATGGAAGGCTATTTCAACTTGTGGGACAGCTACATTCCCGACTTTCAAAAGAACGCGCACGGCCTGTATGGGTGCCGGGGCATTCTGGCCGGCAGCCGCGCTTCCAACAATGGTTTGGCGCTGCACTGGGACGGCGGCTGGCCCGGCAACCTTTGGACGCCCGGCGCTCCCTGGATCGCGCACTGGTATTACGATTATTACCAGTACACCGGCGACAGGGCGTTCCTGCGCGACCGCGCCATCCCGTACATGGAGCAGTGCGCGCTCTTCTACGAAGACTTCCTCAAAGGCACGGAAGACGCAAGCGGCCATTATACGTTCCGCCCCTCGTTCAGCGCCGAAAACGGCTGGGGCGATAACGCCTCGCAGGACATTGAAATCAGCCACGAACTTTTGACCAATCTCATCGCCGGCTGCGAGACGCTGAAAATCAAACAGCCGGAGGTCGCTCGCTGGAAGGCCCTGCTGGCGAAGATGCCGCCCCTGCTCATCAACAGCGAAGGGCAGACTCAAGGAATGGTCCAACCCGACGCAGGGCGAAAAGAACAATCACCGCCATTTGATGCACCTGTACGGCGCATTTGAAAGCGGGCAATTCACCGAAGAGGTCGATCCCAAATTGTTCGCCGCGGCGCGCGTCGCGCTGCTGAATCGTGTCGCGGCCTCCACCGAAGATGCCACGCACGGCTTCATGCACACGGGTCTGGCCGCCGCCGGGCTGGGCCTGGGCAACCTTGCCTTTGCGCGCGTGGAGCTGCTGGCGAAGCATCGCTCCATCTATCCGAGCATGGTGGACGGCCATTTCGGCGGCCCCGGCACCCTCTGCGACGACGGCAACGGGGCGACGCCGGAGATCGTCAACCGCATGATCGTGCAGTCCGAGATCGGCCGCCTGATGCTGCTGCCGGCTTTGCCGGACGCGCTGCCGTCGGGAACACTCAGCGGCACGCGGGCGCGCGGCGCGATCACGATTAACCGCCTCCAATGGGACATGAAGGCTGGGACGCTGTCCGCGACACTGACGGCGGACAATGCACAAACGCTGGCTCTGGTCATGCCGCCCCATGCGACGGTGACGCGGCTGACGGTGGGCGGCCAGGCGCAGCCTGTCACGGAGCAGGGCGCGGGCAAGCAGGGCTGCCGTCTGTCGCTGCCGAAGGGCAAGGCAGTGACGGTCGCGGCGAGTTTTCATGTGGAAAGCGCGGCGAAGGGGCAATAAATCATGGCACAAACGTATCGGGTGGCGATGATCGGGTGCGGGGGCCGGGCGCGAGAGCATGTCGTCGGACTGAAGGCTGACCCGCGCTGCCGGGTGGTCGCGCTGGCGGATGTCAAGCCGGAGGCGGCGGAGGCGCTCAATGCCGAAGGGGGATTTGAGGCCGCTGTCTACGCCGATCACCGGGAGATGCTGGCGCGGGAGCAGCCCGAAGTCGTCGTGGCCTGCCTCTGGACGCCGCTGCATCTGCCGGTCTTTCGGGACTGCGTGGACGCGGGAGTCCGCGCCGTGCTGTCGGAAAAGCCGATGGCGCCGACCTGGGGCGAGTGCCTGGAGATCGCGCGGCTGGCGGAACAATCCGGCTGCCAGCTTACGTTCTGCCACCAGCGCCGCTTTGCTGCCGGTAATCAGCTCGCCCGGCGTCTGCTCGCCGAAGGCCGCTTTGGAACCGTGGAACGGATGGACCTGTCTTCGCCGCCCAATCTGCTGGACTGCGGGACGCACACGTTTGATCAGGCGCTGTCGCTCAACGGCGAGGTCGGAGCCAGATGGGCTTTGGGGGCCGTGGATGCCGGCGCACTCCTGCGTTGGTTCGGCGTGTCGGCGGAAAGCATGGCGGTGGGGACGGTCGTGTTTGAGAACGGCGTCCGGGCAGCCCTCCAAGTCGGCGGCCCCGACTTAGACCTGTGGGGCGGGGTGCGCGTGCATGGCACGGAAGGCTTTTTTGAGATCACCTGGGACGGCGAGTTTCGCCGCGCGGTTGTTTACTCCGATCCCGCCTGGCAGCCGCCGGTTGTGGAAGAGGCGTCTGGCGGGCCGATGATCGGGGTCGTTCGCAATGCCCTGGACTGCCTCGGCTCAGGCGCGGAGCCGGAATTGTCCTGGCACAAGGCCCTGCGGGCCAGCGAGATTATTTTCGCTCTCTACGAGTCGGTCCGGCGTCACGCGCGCGTCACGCTGCCGCTCAACGGCTTCACGGACAATCCCTTCCTGAGCCTGCTGGAAAGCGGCGTGCTCGGCTCGGAACAACTTTCTGGAGAAAAATAATGCCAAAAGCGAACATCGGCTTGATCGGGATCGTCGGCGAAGAAGCAAAAGCCGATTTCTGGGGAACCATGCAGCGCGTCGCCGAGATCGGCTACCGGGGCATTGAAGCGCCGGGCGGTCTGCGGCAGGGCAATGTGGCGGAGAACCTGAAACGGTTCCACGATCTGGGCCTGAAAGTGCTGACCGTCAGCGCCAGCCGGGAAGCCTTGCAAACTGATCTGGAAAATATTATCGCCGAAGCCCGCTCGCTTCAATCGCCCCGCGTGACCGTCTGGTGGGCGCCGTGCGAGACGCGCGAGGCGGTGCTGCAAGATGCGGAACTGTACAACGCGGCAGGCGCGCGGCTGGCGTCGGAGGGGCTGACGCTCTGTTATCACAACCACGAGCATGAGTTCCAGAAGACGTTTCAAGGCGTGTATGCGCTGGACGTGCTGGCCGAGCACACCGACCCGTCGGCTCTGGCGTTTGAGATTGACATCGCTTGGGTGACGTTCGGCGGCGAAGACCCGGTCAAAGTGCTGCGCCGACTGGCAGGCCGGGTCCCGGCGATCCATGTCAAAGACCTGTACGGCCTGTCCGAGCGCGGCCAGTTTACGACGGTCGGGACCGGCGTCGTGGCGGTGCAAGAATCCGTGCAGGCCGCCTGGGAAACCGGCGTGGAGTGGATCGTCGTGGAGCAGGATCACCTGCGCCATTTGACGGCCTGGGAGACGGTGACAGTCAGTTATCTGTACTTGAAGGAAGCCGGCCTGGTGTGACGAAGATGCCCCCTGACCCAATTCTGGGGAGCCGGAGAAAAAGGTGCTTGCATCGGCTATTCTTTCCGGTTCCCCCAGAATTGGGGGCTAGGGGGCATCTCCTGGGCTTATGGTAAAGTCTCTATGCTCCTCTCTCTCCTACAGTGTCTTGGCGCGGCGCTTGTCGCTGGCCTGGTCGTCGGTCAATGCGTGTCGGTTTCGGCCCAGAACATGACCGCTACACCCTCCCGCAATGCCTACGCCCCGCTCCCGAATGCCGACGTTCCCACGCAGGGCGAGTGGGGAGATCAGGGCGACGGCACTTATGCGAACCCCGTGATCCCCGCCGACTTCAGCGATATGGATGCGATCCGGGTCGGCAATGACTATTACGCCTTCTCGTCCACGTTCCAGTATTCGCCCGGCGTGGTCATTATCCATTCCAAAGACCTCGTCAACTGGGGCATCCTGGGTCACGCCGTCACCGACCTCAATCAGATCGGGCCGGAACTGAACTGGGACCGGATGAACCGCTACGGTACGGGCGTCTGGGCCGGCTCCATCCGCTACCATGCGGGCAAGTTCTGGGTCTATTTCAACACGCCGGATGAAGGCTTCTTCATGACCACCGCGAAGAACCCCGCCGGGCCGTGGGAGCCGCTGACCTGCCTCTGGCACACGACCGGCTGGGACGACCCGTGTCCGTTCTGGGACGACGACGGCCAGAGCTATTTAGTCACCACGCACTATGCCGACGGCTACAAAATCCATCTGTTCCAGATGACCCACGACGGCAAGTCATTGTTGATGGACTCGGATAAGATTATCCACCAATCGCAAGGCAGCGAGGCCAACAAGCTTTACAAGATCAACGGCCTGTATTACCACTTTTTCAGCGAGGTCCACGGCGAGGGCCGCGTGTGCATGATGGAGCGGGCGAAAAGTTTGGATGGGCCGTGGGAAATCAAGCAATTGAACCATGTCAACGGCGGCGTGGATAAAGAACCGAACCAGGGCGGCTTTATCCAGCTTCCAGACGGTCAATGGCAGTTTTTCACGCATCAGGGCCGGGGCGATTGGGAGGGCCGCGCAGCCTGTCTCCTGCCGGTGACGTGGGTTGACGGCTGGCCCATTATCGGCAAAGTCGGAGCGGACGGTATCGGCAGCATGGTCTGGCGGGCGAAAAAGCCTATTGCTGGCTTTCCGCTCAAGACGATTAGCATGGACGACGAGTTCACCGGCAAAACGCTGGGGCCGCAATGGGAATGGAACTATCAGCCGCGCCAGGAGAAATGGTCGCTGACGGAGCGGCCCGGCTTTCTGCGCCTCCATGCGTTCAAGCCGCTCAACTCCGGCGATTTCAAGAAAGCCGGCAACACGCTGACGCAGCGGTCCATGCGAACAAGCCACAACGAAGTCACGGTCAAATTGGACCTCGCGGGTATGGCCGATGGTCAGCAGGCGGGGATCGTGCAATATGCCGGCTCCTGGTGCCTGTTTGGAGTGAGCGAGAACGGCGGTGTCAAGACCCTGACGTATAACAACGAGCGCCATGTGACCGCCGGCCCGGCCCTCACGCAGACCGCGCTGTGGCTGCGCTCCACCTGGGGCTATAACGGGCGAAGCCAGTTTGCCTATAGCCTGGACGGCAGGACGTTCCTGCCCTTTGGCGCCCCGTACCCCCTGACCTGGGGAAACTACCGGGGCGACCGCATCGGCATTTATTCGTTTAACGACCTGGGCGAAAGCGGCTACATGGACGTGGACTGGTTCCATTACGCCGTCACACGCAGCGGCAAACAATAGTTTGTGCTTGACAAACGGAAAACTGTGCCTTATACTAGGAAGACGAGGCTTTCTCCGGCACGCGACCGGGGAGCCATCGCCGCCCCGCAAGACGGGGCTTGCTCAAGATTCCGGCGCTTTCTCCCGATAGTAACTTATGCGCCCTCATGGAAGCTCCAGAAAAACTCTGGGACTGCCTGGCTCAACGCAAAGAGGAGGACAGTGTATTGATCCGACGCCGACCCGCCGTTCTGGCGGCTGCCTGCACACTTGCCTGTGTTGTCTTTCCCGCGAGTTTTTCCCGCGCCGCAGAGACACTGACCGATAATAGCTCCGTCACGCAAACCCTCGCCGGGGACAGCGAAGCTTCCCAGGCTGCGCCCGCCGACAATGCTCTCACGCCGTCCATCCGCCGCTATCATCGCCGCGTTTCCCGTCACTCGTCCCGCGCTCGCAGCCTGCCCTCGCGCGGCATTGTCACCGCCCCCGAACCCGCCGCCAGCGTGGTCGGGCGGCTTGCCATCGTCACCAGCGATCGTGCCACGATTATCGCCGGGCGCGAAACCGGCGGGCGCGTCCTCTCGGTCTGCCCCAAAGGCCAGTACATCGCTCTCAGCGGTCAGACCCCGACGCAGTACGCCGTGCTGATGATTGACCATTCCGTTGGGTTTGTATCCAAAACGGACGTGCAGCTTCTGAATTATCAGGTCGTCAACAACGCCCCGGATGCGACGGACGCTGCCCCGGACCCCGTGACGGCTGCTGCCGACGGCAGCCTGGGCCAGAAGCTGGTTCAGGCGGCGCAGGGCTATCTCGGCGTCCCCTATGTCTGGGGCGGCAACACGACGGCGGGGATTGACTGCTCCGGCTTCGTCAAGGCTGTCTATGCCTCCAATGGGATCACCCTGCCGCGCCATTCGGGCGATCAGGCGGCGGTCGGCTACGATGTCCCGCGCTCGGATTGGTCCCAGTGGGTTCCCGGCGACCGGATGTACTTCGCCTGCCATCACCCGGAAATTGATCACACGGGCATGTACATCGGCGGCGGCTACTTTATCCACGCCTCGGCAGGCCACGGCCATCAAGTCGCGATTGACCGTGTGGACGCGGCGTATTACGCCACCCACCTGGTCTGCGTCCGCCGCTCCCGCGAACTGGTCGGCGACGCCCCTGCGCCCGGCCCCGTCGCCCAAACCGCCTCATCCGCCCCCGCTGCCGACGACTCGGAAGCCGACCAATACTAATCGCCCGTCTCGCGAGCCGTCCTTCGGGGCGGCTTTTTTTGTGAGGTTATGCTATGATGCTGCCGCGAGACCGCGCGCTATACGGGATTATTCTGCTGGCCGCGCTGCTGGGCCTTGCGTACAATGGGGCGATCTTGTTGGGTTACGGGCCGGACGAGCCGCGCCACATGAACTACGTAAAGCTGCTCGTGGAAGAACACGCGCTGCCTCATCTGAACCCGGACGGCTCGGAATACCACGGCGCGCATACCCTGCATCCGCCTTTATATTATCTGTTCCTGGCGCCGTTTTATGCCGTCTTTCACTCACTCCCAAATCATTGGGGGTGGCATGTTGTCCGTTTGATCAGTCTCGTCCTGTGTTTGGCGACGCTTCCCCTGATTTATCAGATCGCCGAGCGGGGCAGGCGACGGGAGCCGCGCAGTCGCCCGGCTGGCGGTCGCGCAGGCTGCGCTTTTGCCCATCCTCGGCATGACGGAAGGCGCGATTAACAATGACAGCCTGACCCTGCTGGCGGTGACATTTTTCCTGTGGCTGCTGACCGTCAAATATCCGCGCGACCAAAGTTTGAGGTCCGCGGTTGTGCTGGGATTATGCTTTGGTCTCGGCGGGCTGTGCAAAGCGACGGCATTGATCTGCGACGGCGCGGCATTTGCGGTGTATCTGCTGGCCCAGGAAGGAGTGAGGGCGGCCATTCGCTCACCCCGCGCCTGGCAGCGCCTGGCGATTGTGCTGCTCTTTGTTTTGCTCGTGTCCGGCCCTTGGTACCTGCGAAACCTGCATCTGTATGGACAGTTCACGCCGATTCCCTCGGGGTATTCCCTGCCAGCCCTCCCTAAGCCCAGTTACGGCATCGTGATCATGATGTTCGCCCCCAATTTTCCCGCAGCATTCGCGCTCGCCAACTGGGGGATTTTTTACAGCCTGTGGTCTCAGAAAGACTGGATTCCTCTGACGGTCCGTTTGCCAATCTACCTGTGCCTGGCCGCCTACTGCCTGCTTGCGCTGGCCGGACTGTCGCGCCGAAAATGGGCTAAAAGCGCCTCCGTTCCGGCGGATAGGCTTGCCGTCTGGGTGCCGTTCAGCGCCTTTGCCTGGAACTGGATCACCTGCGCGTCCATCGCGCTGTTTGTGCATTGGGGCTGGGCGGAAGGAGGCCGTTATCTGCTGCCATCGGTGGCTGGTTTTAGCATCCCCTTGGCGCTTGGCTGGCGCGGCCTGGTGGGTGAGAAACACTTAGGGGCACTGACTGTGGGCTGGACCCTCTGCTTGCTGGCGCTGAACGGGCTGGCTCTTTACTGGCTGCTGACCTATTTAAACCCGACATTTGGGCCGGGGAGCGGGCATTGAACCACCTCCAAGTCTCACCGCTCGAAGACTTCCGGCGTGAAGACATCTGCGTCGTCATTCCGACGCTCAATGAAGCGGCGACTCTGCCGTCTGTGGTTGCCGCCGTCCGTCCCTTCTGCCACGAGATACTGGTCGTGGACAGCGGTTCCACCGATGGCACTCTGGAATGGGCGCGTCAGGCCGACCTACGCCTAGAAGTCCTGACGGCGCGTGGCAAGGGGCTGGCTTTGCGTCATGCGCTGACGATCGTGTCCACCCCCATCACCGTGTTTGTGGACGCCGATGGCTCCCATGATCCCGCCGACATTCCCGCCCTGGTCGCGCCGATTTTGCGCGATGAGGCCGAAATGGTTGTCGGGAGCCGCTGGACCGGCGGCAGCGAAGAATTGCACGGCGATATGAACAAGTGGCTGCGTCGCAGCGGTTCGCGTTTGCTGACGACACTAATCAATCTACGCTTTCGAGGCCGCCTTTCCGACATCCAGAACGGCTTCCGGGCGCTGGATACGCGCATTGCACGGGAAATCGGTCTGCAAGAAGATGGCTTTACCATTGAGCAGGAGATGGTAATGAAGTTTCTAGCCGGCGGTTTCCGGGTCGTCAATGTGGCCTCGCACGAATACGCGCGTCAGGGCGGCGAAGCGAAACTGGATCTGGGCCGTGTCTGGTTCCAATTCGGTGCGGTCGTCCTGCGTCATCTCTTCTGCCTGTCCCGGCCAGGCATTTATCGGTGTGGCAAATCTTGAATACTTGGCATGAATTTTGCAGGGGAGAAAAGCGCCACATCACATGGCTAAGGAGGGCTATTTGTCATGCTTGTTCTCACGCGCTGCCCCGGACGGGGGCACCTGGCGACCATCTGCATCGGACAGGATGTTGAAATCACCGTGCAGGCCATTGAAGGCGACGAGGTACGCTTCCTCGTCGCGACACCGTCCCCTGGTTCCATTTCCCCGGACTGCACTCCCCGCAATTTTGTCCCCCGCTCTCGCCCAAAGTTGACTGAAAGATTAGGCGAAGGGTTGACACCCCCGGTGTCGCCGGGTATACTGTCGGCACAATGCCAAGACAAGTCATAGTTTTTGCCGCCGCCAGCGCCGTGTCGCTGCGTCGTCGCGTGCGTGCTTCGGAAAGTGCGCCCGCGACACGCTGCCTCTGAAGCAGCCTTGTCTGAGACCCTTGTTTTTTGACAAGCCGTGGGCCACTTTCCTTCTCCTTTGGGAGACCGGAAGCGTTGGCGCGCGGCTTTTGTGTTTGTGAAACACGCTGGAAGAACCGCCGCCCGCCTATCTTTAGTCAAGAGAGCGCGCGGCGTTTTTGTTTTTAAGAGATTATTTTGAGATCATTTTGCGAACTTGGTGCGCCGAAAGGATATCGGAATGACCGATCCCATTACAATCCGTCCATGCCGACGGGAAGAATGGCCTGTGTTTGCCGAATGCGTCTATGCCATGTGGCGCGACATCGGAACCGCCCCCCAGGAAATCAAAGCGGGCTGGCGTGAGGAAATCCTGAGATTTATGGAAACGGCCACACACACCGCGCAATTTCAGGGCTGCGTCGCTGTCGCCGGCAATCAGGTTATCGGCTCGGCCGGCGGCCAGATTTGGACGGGACTATCGCCGCAAATCTTCCAGCCGTCATACCGTCTGCGCGGCTACCTCTGGGGTGTCTATGTGGCTCCCGCGTATCGGGGCCGGGGCATCGCGCAGGCGCTGACCACTGCGGTGGTCGCGCATCTGCACTCTGTCGGCTGTACCCAGGTGCATCTTCATGCCTCGCCCGCCGGGCGTCCTATTTACGAAAAATTGGGATTTACACAGTCCAGCGAGATGAAACTACTGCTGCCGACTGTCGGGCGGAGCTAAAAAATTATGGAAAATAAACTCAGAGTCGGCATCGTCGGCGTTTCCGGCTACGGCGGCGGCGAACTGGCCCGCCTGCTTCTGGCCCATCCACACGTGGAACTGACCTATGTTACGTCAGGAACCTATGCCGGGAAGCCGCTTCGCGCGGCCTTACCCGGCGCAGTTCCGTCGGATTTAGTGTGTGAGGTCTTTGATCCTGCCGCCTGCGCCGACAAGTGCGATTTCGTGTTTCTGGCGGGTGAATCCGGCCTGGCCATGAAGATCGCGCCGGGGCTGCTGGAAGCGGGCAAGAAGATTGTAGACCTGAGCGCCGACTTTCGGCTCAAAGACCCGGCTGTTTACAAAGAATGGTACAAGGCGGAGCATACCGCGCCGCAGTTGCTGGAAAAAGCAGTGTACGGCCTGCCGGAACTGAACGCGGGAGAAATCGCTGAGGCGCGTCTTGTCGCAAACCCCGGCTGCCATGTCACGGCGGCTGTTCTGAGCCTGTTGCCGTTGTTGAATGGGTTTCCCAGGCTGATAATGATACAATTGATTTCAAGTCTATCATTGTGGACAGCCTCAGTGGCGTTTCCGGTGCGGGGCGCTCCAAGTTCAGCTTGGATTATCACTTCGCAGAAATCAATGAAAGTATGCGGCCCTACAGCGTCGGCGGCGTCCACCGACATACGCCGGAGATCGAGCAAACGCTGATGCAGGTGGCAGGCACGGCCATTACATTGACATTCACGCCTCATCTGTGCCGATCACGCGAGGCATCCTAGCGACAACTTACGCCTCCCTGAATGAAAATGGATCTGACTTAGATATGCAGGCGCGTTTCCAAAACTTTTATAGAGTTATGCCTTTTGTCACAGTCTTGGAACCCGGTCAATTCCCGCCACCAAGCACGTTTACGGCACCAATTTCTGCCACATCGGGCTGGCCGTGGACAAGCGCACGAACCGCGTCATCGTCGTGTCCGCCATTGACAATCTGGTCAAAGGTGCGGCGGGGCAGGCGATCCAGAACATGAACCTGATGTGCGGGTTTGACGAGACGGCCGGGCTGACGATGGGGGCGGTGTGGCCGTAGGAGATCCTACCCCGCCTCACAAGTTCGCCACCCCTCCCTCAAAGGGAAGGGATTGAAAACAAAGACACCTTTTCCGAAATCCCTTCCCTTCGAGGGAAGGGTGCCGAACTTGTGAGGCGGGGTAGGAGCCTCCGAGGACATAACACGTATGGAAATTATCGCAGGCGGCATTGTCGCCCCGCAAGGATTTAAGACAGCCGGCGTCTACTGCGGCATCAAGCGCAAGCGCAACGACCTGGCGCTCATCGTCTCCGACATCGATGCGGCGGCGGCGGGCGTCTTCACGACCAACATTGTCCAGGCACCGTGCGTTGTGAGCAACCAGACGCACTTGCAGGACGGCCTGGCCCGCGCCATCGTCGTCAACTCCGGCAACGCCAACGCCTGCAACGGCGAACAGGGCTGGACCGACGCCGTCGCGATGGTCAACCATGCCGCCGAGGCCCTCGGCATCCCGCACCGGCGCGTCCTGTCCGCCAGCACCGGCGTCATCGGCCACAAACTGCCGATGGAAAAGATCGTCGCCGGGCATTCAAAATGCAGCCGGCAAAGCTGCATGGCGAGACGTGCGACGATGCCGCGCAGGCGATCATGACCACTGACACGTTTCTCAAGCAGGTCGCGGTCGAGTTCACTCTGGACGGCAAAACGGCCCGGCTTGGCGCGATCGCCAAAGGCTCCGGCATGATCGCGCCGAACATGGCGACCATGCTGGGCTTTCTGACCACCGACGCCGCCATTGAGCAGCCCGTGCTTCAAGAAATGCTGCGCCGCGTCTGCTTGTACACATTCAACTCCATCACCGTAGACGGCGACACGTCCACCAACGACATGACCCTGATCCTCGCCAATGGCCTTTGCGGCAACGCGCCGATTGACAACTTGGAAAGCGCCGACGCCCGCGAGTTCGAAAAGGCCCTGTACTCGCGTCTGCCTGTACCTCGCCAAAGAAATCGCCCGCGACGGCGAGGGCGCGACCAAATTGGTGGAAGTCACGGTTCAGAACGTCGCCGTCCCCGAACGTCTGGCGCCAGCCTATGCCGCCCAGGGCCGTGACACTGACCCCGGAGCAGCGGGCTGGCTTCCCGCGCTCGGTCGCCAAGACCATCGCCAACTCGCCGCTCGTCAAGACCGCCCTGTTCGGCAACGACCCCAACTGGGGCCGCATCCTCGCCGCCGCAGGCCGGGCCGGCGTCGCCTTCGACCCCGACCGCGTCGAGATCGCCCTTGCCGGCACGACCGTCTACCGCAACGGGATGCCCACCGACTTCAACGGCTACGTCGTCTCCGAAGCCATGAAAGCCAAAGAAGTCGCAGATTTTGATAGACTTCCACCAGCCCGACGGCGAAACCGCCACCGTCTGGACCTGCGACTTCAGCTACGATTACGTCAAAATCAACGCGGAGTATCACACATAAGGAATTTGTTATTATGACTACCACCGTGGAAGTTATTTACGAGCGTGGAGTGCTGCGCCTACTGACTCCGGTGTCACTGGAAGAAGGCAAACGGCTGTCGGCCACGCTGACTGACCTTCCGGCCCCGGAACGAATGGACGCCGCTTATTTGCTGACTCTGCCACGCGCCGAACGCTACCGCCTTCTGGCGAAAGCGGCGGAAGCGGCCGCCCCGGAATACGAAGCCGATTTGGCCCGGCCAGTCGCCGAGCGCGAATTGACCGCGTTTACGGCTTTGGACGGCGAACCATTCTTTGACGAGGAAGAGGAGGACAAGGGCCATGCTTCCTGAGCCAAAGCGAGGGGAAGTCTGGCAGGTGGATTTAGACCCGACTGTCGGTTCTGAAATACAAAAATCACGCCCCTGCGTGGTAGTCAGCACCGAAGGCATCGGGCGGCTGCCGGTGCGCCTAGTTGTTCCGCTCACAGGCTGGAAGCCGGCCTATGCCGGCTATCCCTGGTGTGTTCCAGTCAATCCCGATGCCAGAAATGGCTTGACCAAAGTTTCCGCTGCCGACACATTTCAGATGCGGGCTGTTTCGGTTTTGAGAATGTCGGCCCGTCTCGGCCTGCTGACTGATAACCTCATGGCAGACATCGCCAGAGCCGTAGCGGTCTGTGTGGATTACGAGCCGTAAAAAGTCACGATCCCGACGGCGAAACCGCCACCGTCTGGACCTGCGACTTCAGCTATGATTACGTCAAAATCAACGCGGAGTACCATACATAGAGGAGATAAAAAATGACAGCAACCCTTAAGGCCATCTATGAAGAAGGTAATATGCTGCGGCTTTTAGCGCCACTCAGTCTGGAAAGAGGCGAGGAAGTTGAAGTGACGATAAACTCAAACAAACTGGCTGAAATGGAGCGTAATGCCCCTGACCCAAGCCGTGTCGCCGAGATCATTGCTGAGATCGCCGCGCTTGCCGTACCTCGCGGTGAACCGGATTTGGGAGGACGTGATCACGACTTGATCCTGTACGGAGGGCCAGAGGGGGCGCGATGATTTTTACGGATACCGGCGGCTGGTATGGCCTGTTCATTCCCGAAGATCCAAACCATTTGGCCGCTGTCAGTTGGTCTGCTCGAAACCGCCAGCCGCTTGTCACAACAGATTATGTGGTGGATGAAACGCTCACCCTGCTCAAAGCGCGCGGGCATGATCAGGTTGCTCTCGGCCTCGGTCAGCAGTTTTTCAGCGGTTCCCTGGCAACCATTTACTACCTGACTGAAGACGACATCCGAGCTTCGTGGCAGGTTTTCACGCGCTATGCCGACAAAGAGTGGAGTTTTACCGACTGCACCAGCAAAGTCATCATGGAGAAGTTGGGCATTGCCGAAGCCTTTGCTTTTGACCACCACTTCCGCCAATTCGGCACGGTGACAGTTGTGCCATGATTAAGTCGCAATCAATACGGAGCATCATCTATGAACGACGTGGTATTATTCATAATATATGTTCTGGTACAGCTTGCTTGGCTCGTTGTTGCTCAGTGTTCGCATGACAAACTGCGTCAGTACTTGACACAGCAGCAAGGAAGCAATAATGGCTATCAAAGGCCGCATTATACTTTTCGGGGTTCAGCGAAAAATGCGTTTCAGATATGTCATTTTGGTGTCGTGTGGAAGAGTTGGGGAACATTAAACCGAGCATTTTTACAGATGCTTTTTGGGCAAAAATCCAAACAGATTGTTATTTGGGCATGGCTCTATTTCTTATCGTGGGTCTTATTCATAGTGGGGATGATAGGAATGGTTTATTGGTTGACACAAGCCAGTAATGCTATGCCTTATGATGGTGGAAATTAGACAGTTGTAGTTTGGGGTGAAATCATGGCAACCGTTCTTGAAAAGCAAGCATCTGTAACAAAGCAGCCTCTCGCGCAGAAAATGACCTACGAGGAGTTCCTGGAATGGGCGGACGAGGATACTTACGCGGAATGGGTGGACGGGAGGGTGGAACTGATGAGTCCGGCAAGTGTAGAACATCAAGATATTTCGGTCTTTCTGACACGTTTACTCGCAGAATTTGCAGAAGGGCATGATGCCGGCAAGCTATTGGTCGCCCCCTTCCAAATGAAACTGCCGCCCAGTGTCCGACGCGGACGGGAGCCGGATCTGCTATTCATCACGAAGGAGCATTTGACGCGCCTGAAAACAAACTTTCTCGATGGCCCGGCGGACCTTGTGATAGAGATCGTCTCACCCGAAAGCGTTCTGAGTGACCGGGGCGAAAAGTATGCGGAGTATGAAGCAGGCGGCGTTCGCGAATACTGGATATTGGACCTGAACTCGCAGCGAGCCGACTTTTTTGTGCTGGACGCCGAGGGGCGGTATCAGCGGGCGACGCCGGACGTGGAGGGGAAGTATGGGAGCGCGGTTCTGTCCGGTTTCTGGATTAATGTCGGCTGGTTCTGGCAAAGCCCGCTGCCGCCCGTGCGGGCAAGTGTTGAGGGAATGGGAGTAGGAAAAGCAGGGAGGCGGGCATGGACGAATGCGGCATCGTATGTAAGGTGCGGCAATTACAGGGAAATCCTTACGGCGCAGATGGTTTTGTGGTCGTGGCCGGGTTGGCAACGCGCGAAATTATATTTTCAGGTCATCGTTTTGAGGAGGCGACGCCATGAACAGGGAGCAACCCATGAAGGGCATCAGTCACAAGGGCCTTGATGCCGAATTTCGGGCGGATGAAAGACGCAAATCAGACTTAATTTTGCAGGCGACGCTTCTCTGGGAGCAAGGGCAGGAGGAAGAATCCGCCGTCAAATTCGCGGAGGCTGCCGAGACCGAGGAACGGCTGCGAGACCGGTGCAGCGAGTTGGGCTTGATGGAGAAATCTTACGTTCACGCCTTCAGCGCCGCCTCCTGCTGGGCGCGGGCCGGTGATTTTTATCATGCGCTTGTGCTCTGTGACCGGCTGCTGACGCGAGTTGATCTGTCGGAGCGTCTGCGGCGGCGAATTTCAGGAGTATACTACTACGCTCCGTGCCCGCCGTTCCGAGTGGTACGCAGGTCTGCTGCGGAACGAATTCCTCCCAGGAACAGGAAGCGGTGGCCTGACCGATGGCGAGACAAAACATCAGCACGGGAACACTTTGGGAGCCGGTGGTCGGGTACTCGCGGGCGGTGCGCGTGGGGAATGTCGTCCATGTTTCCGGCACGACGGCGACGGATGCCGAGGGCGGAATTGTCGGGATCGGTGACGCCTACGCGCAGACTGTCCAGGTCTTGCGAAACATCCAGTGGGCTTTGGAACAGGCGGGGGCGCGTTTGGAAGATGTCGTCCGCACACGCATGTTTGTGACGGACATCAGCCGCTGGGAAGAGGTCGGGCGGGCGCACGGCGCGGTGTTCGGCGAAATCCGGCCGGCGACCAGCCTGGTGGAAGTCAGCCGCCTGATTGATCCGCGAATGCTGGTGGAGATTGAAGCCGAAGCGATAATAGTTGAAGAGTAGTAACGGAGGAGTGACACGATGACACAAGCGGAAGTCTTAATTCAGGCCCTGCCGTATATCAAGCAGTACGCGGGCAAAACCATTGTCGTCAAATATGGCGGCGCGGCGATGCTGGACGAGGCGCTCAAAGCCGCCGTGATGCAGGACATTGTGCTGATGCGTTATGTCGGCATCAATCCGATTGTCGTTCATGGCGGCGGGCCGGAGATCAGCGAAGCCATGCAACGCATGGGCAAAGAACCGCAGTTTGTCGGAGGCCTGCGCGTGACGGACGCGGAAACGATGGAGATTGTGGAGATGGTGCTGACCGGCAAAACCAACAAAGGCATCGTCGCGCATCTCAATCAGCAGGGCGCGCAGGCGGTCGGCCTGTCGGGAAAAGACGGCAATTTGATCGTCGCCGAGCGGGAAACGACCAAAGGCGACATCGGCTTTGTCGGGCGCGTGACGGAGATCAACCCGGCACTTATTCATACGCTCACCGATGCGGGCTATATTCCGGTCATCTCCACCGTCGCCATCGGCAAAGCAGGCGAAAGCTACAATGTCAATGCCGACACCGTGGCCGGTGAACTGGCGGCCGCTCTGGGCGCGACCAAATTAGTGATGATGACCGATGTGGACGGCATCTATCAGGACTTTGCCGACAAGGACAGCCTGATCCGCGAGATGTCCGTTAAAGACGCCCGGCAGCTCATCACCGACGGCCATGTGGACAAAGGCATGATCCCCAAAGTGGAAGCCTGCGTCCGCGCCGTTTCCGGCGGCGTTGAACGCGCCCACATTCTGGATGGCCGCCTGCCCCATGCCCTGCTCATTGAGATTTTCACGGATCAAGGGCTGGGGACGATGATCAAGTAGAAGGAGAGGCCCGGCCAAGCGGTTACACAATTTACATGGCACATGACCACTGGCGAGCGACAGTCAAAGTGATTGGCGGCTTGGCAGGCGCTGAAGTGGCAGCCGGAGCCGGCGCTATCGGCTATACGGTCGGAGAAAAGGTGGCAGATAAAATCTACCAACTGGAGGTCAACTCCAACCCCGTGACAACAGTGCAGGATTTCAAATGACGGACGACGAGAGAAAAGAAGAAGTCTCTTACGCGGTTGACTGGGTGGTCACCTGGGGGTACCGAGGGGTTTCGAAATCGGCCCAGAAACGCCTACTGACGATGAGTTTCGGCGGGAGTGGGTTCGGGACCATGCGAGCGAGGAGTGGTTTGACACGTTCCTCGCCCTGATGGGAGACGTTCTGCCGCGCCTCGCGCCTACACAGTCTGACGACGGTGCTTGGCGCATTTTTCGGTGCTATGAGTTCTTGGGCGAATGGCTGAAATTGCATTTCGACGCTTATCTTCCGAAAGTGTTCCCGCTTCTTCAGAACCCGATTTTCCGGGGCCTCGCCCTCACAGGTCTCGCGGAAGTTTCGGAACCTGCCTACGCCGACCTATTTGTGCCTGTGCTCCTGCCCCTGGAGGCGGCCACCAGCGACTTCTACGAAGTCGAGTGGGTGAGTCGGATCCAGGCGCTTGGGAACACCAATGATCCCAAAGCGCTTGCTGCCTTGCGCCACGTCTCTGTTCCGTCTGGGATGGACGACGCGCAGCATTATTTGAATATGCTATCTCGATCCCAAGCAGGGGCTGCTGACGGTAATGCCTTGGTCGGTGTGGCAGGGAAAGGTGACAGAGAATACTCTGGCTTTTTTCCGCAAACGCTTGAATAGGGAATGGCTGACTGGGATCGTGGCGTTTCTGTCGGACTTACCGGAAACGGTCACCTACGGACGGGGCACGGTCATGGATTTACGGAACGATCCGGCAGTCAGGCAGGTGTGGGTTGAGCAGTTGACGACTATCCTGGCGGATTGGCTTGCCCACGATCCCGGCTTGGTGCTGGGTCAGTTCGGCCTTTTGCTCAACGACTCTGCCTACCGGCCCGTCATCCTTTCTGTGCTGGCCCACGCAAAAAGCCTGGAAGCGCAGGCTTGGCTTGAGCGGTTTGTCCGAGAGCAGAACGATCACTGGAAGAACGAGTTGTCGCCGCCGGAGCGCGATGACCTGGCGACTGCCCTCTTCGTATGAGCAGATTTAGAGTGAAAAAGTAGACAAGGAAAATCCAAAGCCGGGCCTCTCAAGGCCGTGCCTGTCACGAAAGCACAATTTTATGCCTGAAACATCTTACGAAACATCCTATACGCTGGACAAAGCCACCGGACAGATCGCGCCCGCCGTGGACGAGGCCGAAATACGGCGGCTGGACGACGACTATCTGCTCCACGTCTACGCCCGTTTGCCCGTGACATTGGTTCGCGGTCAAGGCGTGCGCGTCTGGGATGCTGCCGGGAAAGACTACCTGGACTTTCTCGCCGGCATCGCCGTCAATGCCCTCGGCCACTGCCATCCCCGTTTGGTGCAAGCGATTCAGGAACAGGCGGCAACGCTGATGCACACGTCGGGCTATTATTACACCGCCCCGGTCGCCAAACTGGCCGAAAAACTGGTCGGGACCAGCGCCATGGACCGCGTTTTCTTCGGCAACAGCGGCGCGGAGGCCAACGAGTGCGCGATTAAAATTGCCCGTAAGTATGCCAAATCGCACGGCGGGTTCGAACAAATACAACATCGTTGCCGCGCACCAGTCGTTTCATGGCCGCACGATGGCAACCGTGACCGCGACCGGCCAGCCGAAATACTCGGCCCCGTTCGCCCCCGTCGTGCAGGGTTTCACGCATGTCCCGTTCAATGACATCGCGGCGTTAGAGGCTGCCGTCCATGACGACACCTGCGCCGTGATTTTGGAGCCGATTCAGGGCGAAGGCGGCGTTTATCCGGCCCACAAGCCCTATCTGGAAGCCGCCCGCGCTCTGTGCGACAAACACGACGCCCTGCTCATCTTCGACGAAGTCCAGACCGGCCTCGGGCGCACGGGCAAATGGTGGGCGTATGAGCATTACGGCGTCATTCCTGACATTCTCACGTCTGCCAAAGCCCTCGGCGGCGGTTTTCCTATCGGGGCGTGTCTGGCGCGGGGCGAAGCGGCGACGACGCTGGTTCCCGGCGACCACGGCAGCACCTACGGCGGCAACCCGCTGGCCTGCGCCGCCGCTCTGGCCGTGTTGGAAACCATTGAAGACGAGCATCTGCTGGCGAATGCCCACGCGATGGGCGCGTATTTCGTGCATCGCCTGAACGAAGCCCCGTTCCGTTCCAAGATCGCCGACATCCGCGCCGTCGGCCTGATGATCGGCGTGGAATTAGTCCAGCCCGATGCCAAGCGCGTCCTGCTGGCCGCTTTGGAACAGGGCCTGCTCCTGAGCGCTATCGGCGACAACACCCTCCGCATCGTCCCACCGCTGATAGTGACGCAGGCCGACATTGATCAGGCCATGGACATTCTGGCGGCGATTGTATAAAACAGGTGGCTGACATGTGGGGGCGATTTACAAAAGAAGCAAAGGCATGGGTGCATTATGCCCAATGTGAAGCCGCGCGTTTCGGCACCTACGCAGTCAGCCCGGAGCATTTCTTTCTGGCCTTGCTGCGCGAGGGCAAGGACGATCCGGCGTTGGCTCTTCTGAAACGGATGGGAGCCGATGTTGGGACTCTCCAAATCAGCATAGAGCATCAAATAGCCTGCGCCCGGAGCGGATCTCAAATCTGGCCGCCGCGTCCCAAAGAAGAAGGGTACGCTGATAATGTGTCTGCGCCGGTAAGCATTCCAATCAACGAAGAAAGCCTTGGAGAGTTTGCGGTGGATGCTTACTCTATGCACTTGATGGGATTAATCCGTGCGGAGGCTGTGCGGCGAGACCGCAAAGAAATCAGCACGTTCTACTTTTTGCTGGGACTAATTCGCCAAGACGAAATCCGGCAGGATGAACGAATGGCAATCCGCCTTTTTGCAGGCACGGACATCACTTTGCAAAGCGCCAGAGAGGAAGTAGCAAGGTGCGAGGGATATGATGTCGCGCCAGCCGCCCCACAAAAGCCTGATTTTTGGAAACGCCTCTTTGGGCAAGCGCGCGGTTTCCCCAGATTGAAATCTGGGACACCGGATACAAGGAGCAACGTCATCATGTGGCAACGGTTCACTGAGCGGGCACGCAAAGTGGTCTTTTACGCGCAGGAAGAAGCTAAACAAGTGCGTGAGTATGATGTCACCCCTGACCATATGCTTTTGGGCTTGCTGCGTGAAGACGATCATATCGCGGCGCGGATATTAACCCTCCTCGGCATAAGCCCCGAGACGATCAGGGGGCAGGAAATGCCGCAAGTCTGGCCGCCTGCGCCCATACGCTCGTCTGCGCCCATACGCTCGGATGCTGCTGAAAGAGATATGCAACTTACAGCCCGCGCGAAGCATGTGATTGATGCTGCTTACGACGAGGCGCGAAGTCTCAACAACAACTACATTGGCACCGAACATCTGCTGCTCGGTTTGATTTGGGATAGGGGCAACACAGGCCAATTTCTGGCGCATCTTGGGATCAACGTAGAGCGGGCGCGAGCTGAGATCGCTCAATTACAGGGTATTGATTTGCGAGACTTGCCGAAGAAACAGAGCCTCTGGCAGCGTATCTTTCAGCGGCAATCTCATTTTGAACCGTAATGATGGGTCGGAGGAAACAATCATCATGTGGCAGCGATTTACCGAACGGGCGCGGAAAGTTGTTTTTTACGCGCAGGAAGAGGCGGGGCGGTTGGGCGAGAACTATGTTTCCACCGAGCATCTTCTGCTAGGGCTGGTGCGCGAGAATGACAGTGTGGCCGCCCGCATTCTGGATCGGCTGGGAGTTCGGCCTGGGCCACATTCGCTCCGAAATTGAGCGGCAGGTGGCACGCGGCGATGGGCGGCTGGGCCAGGACATGCAGTTGACGCCTCGCGCCAAGCGCGTGATTGATCTGGCCTACGATGAAGCGCGGCAACTCAACAACAACTACATCGGCACGGAACATCTTCTGCTGGGGCTGATCCGTGAAGGCGAAGGCTTGGCCGGGCGCGTTCTGGCAAAACTGGGCGTGGATTTGGAGCGCACCCGTTTAGAAGTGCTGCAATTGCAGGAAGGCCGGGAAAAGAAGCCAGACGATAATACAGCGCAGCAAGGCACACAATCGCCGGTGGCCGAACGAAACCTGCGCCTGGAAACGCTGGCGCGGCGCGTTCTGCATGATGTCACGCTGTATCTTTCGGAGCAATCCGCTTCCACAATTCAGGAGCTAAATGAAATGGCAACCCAGGCCAATGCCGACAGGATAGAAGAACCAGGCGAGGCCGCCGAACCTGAAGTCGTCAAGTCTGCCGCACCTGCGGGCAAGCCGTCGCAGCGCATGGCTCCGCCGATGCGCGAACGGTCGGATTTGTATGACGTATTAGGCGAGACGCGCCTGCGCGGGCGGGACCTTCTGGGCATTGAGCAACTTTCGCAGGAAGAAATCCTGCTGATTTTGGATGTCGCCGCGCGGCTCAAGGCGCATAAATTTGATGAGACGCAGACGCAGTTCGCCAAAGGGCAAACGCTCGCCATGCTGTTTGAGAAACCTTCCCTGCGAACCCGCGTCACGTTTGAAGCGGGCATGACGCAGCTTGGGCGGCAATGCGATCTATTTGGAGGGGCGGCTGGGAGTGCGGGAGACAGTTCCCGATGTCGCCCGCAATCTGGACCGCTGGATTGACGGCATCATGGCGCGGACGTTTGACCATCAGGCTGTATTGGAATTGGCGGAGTACGCCGGCATTCCGGTCATCAATGGCCTGTCCGACCGGGAGCATCCCTGCCAGGCGCTGGCGGATTTCCAGACGCTGGCCGAGCGCAAAGGCGAACTGTCCGGCCTGACCCTGGCCTATGTCGGCGATGGCAACAATGTCGCGCACTCGCTGATGCTGCTGGCCGCCAAAGTCGGGACGCATTTCCGGCTGGCCTGCCCGGAAGGCTACGAACCCGACGCGGAACTCTGGCAGACGGCGCTCGGCTTTGCGTCGGTGACAGGGGCAATTTTGACGCTGACGCATGATCCCGCGATGGCCGTCCGCGATGCCGACGCGGTTTATACTGATGTTTGGGCCTCGATGGGCCAGGAGGAAGAAGCCGCCGCGCGGGCGCAAATCTTCGCACCGTTCCAGGTCAACGCCGCCCTGATGGCCCACGCCAAGCCCGATGCGCTGGTGATGCACTGCCTGCCCGCACACCGGGGCGAGGAGATCAGCGCGGACGTGCTGGACGGCCCCCATTCAGTCGTCTTTGATCAGGCGGAGAACCGTCTACACGCGCAAAAAGCGATTTTAGCGCTGGTGCTGTAAAGAGGAAGGACACACGGGGCTGAACCCCCGTGCTTTAGAAGGGCAAGCCCCCGCCTACGCGGGCGAAGATAAAGAACGCGGGCGAGGAAAGATTTGGGTCTTATGCCCGCGCAGGCGGGGATTTGCTTTATTAAAGCACGGGGGTTCAGCCCCGTATTTCCCAGCCCCGTATTTCCCATCACGGAGGAGACGATCAGTTTAAGGAGGAACAGATGGCACATGGTTATCATCGGAACTTTACGCACTTCGTCTGGTCAACCTGGGACAGAGGGCCATTGCTGGAAGGAGAGATCGAGCGAGAGGCTTATGCGCTAATACGCTCGCAGTGTACGCGCATGAAGGTAACGCTTTATGCCCTGGGCGGCGTGGCCGACCATGTGCATCTGCTGGTGGCTTTGCCGACAACGCTTTGCGTGGCGGACTTTGTGGAAACTGTCAAAGGTGTCTCGTCAAAGGCCCTCAACGACACGCATGGCTCGCCCACATGGGCCTTCAAGTGGCAGGGCAATTACAGCGACCATTCCGTCAGCGCCTCCCATGTGACGCGCGTGCGGCGATACATTGAAAATCAGAAACAACATCACGCGGACGGTTCCCTCTGGCCCACCTGTGAACCACCCGCCAAGTTCAATTCTGCTTCCAACACATCCGACTCTTATGCCCGCGCCCCTAGTCGCTTCGCTCCGTAGCGGGGTGAACAGGCGGGGATTTGCTCTCTTAAAGCACGGGGGTTCAGCCCCGTGTTCAATCTAAAGGAACCCAAAACTCATGCCCAAAACAGTCGTTCTCGTTTATTCCGGCGGACTGGATACCTCCGTCGCCATTCCCATGATGCGCGAAGATTACGGATTTGACCGCATCGTCACCGTCACCGTGGATGTCGGCCAGCCCGCCGAAGATGTCAAAACCGCCGAAGAGCGCGCCCGCGCGCTTGGCACGGAGCATTACACCGCCGATGCCAAAGCCGAGTTCGTCGAACGAATACTGCTGGCCCGCCGTCCGCGCCAACGGCGATTACCAGGGCTATCCCGCTCTCCACGGCCATCGCCCGGCCCCTGATCGCCCTCAAAGCCGTCGAAGTCGCCAAACAGGTCGGCGCGGATGCCTTCTGCCACGGCTGCACCGGCAAGGGCAACGACCAGTTCCGCATTGAGTATGTCATGCGCGCCCTGATGCCCGACACGCCGATCATCGCCCCGATGCGCGAGCATAACTACACGCGCACGGAAGAGATCGAGTATGCCAAACAAAAGAACATTCCCATCTCCGTCACCGCCGACAAAATCTGGTCCATTGATGAGAACCTCTGGGGCCGCTCCATCGAAGGCGGCCATTTGGAAGAGCCGAACTACGCCCCGCCGGAAGAGATCTTCCAGTGGACCAAGGGCATTGATGCGGCCAATGCCGACGCCGCAAATCCTCACCATCGGCTTTGAGAACGGCGTCCCTGTCTCGCTGGACGGCGAGCGTCTCGGACGGCCTGGCGCTGGTCCAGCGTCTGAACAAGATCGCGGGCGACAATGGGGTGGGGCGTGTGGACATCATGGAAGACCGCCTGCTGGGCCTGAAAGTCCGCGAAAACTACGAATGCCCCGCCAGCACGGTTTTGGTGAAGGCCCACGCCGCGCTGGAATCCCTGGTCGCCACCGCCGCCGAGCGCAAGTTCAAAGCTTCTGGTAGACCAGCAATGGGGCGAACTGGCCTATTACGGCCTCTGGTTCGACCCGCTGAAAGACGACCTGGAAGCCTTCATCGGCAAGATCCAGGAGCGCGTGACCGGAACCGTCACCCTGCGCCTCTTCAAGGGCAGCTGCGTCGTCACGGGCCGCGCTTCCGACTGGGCACTGTACAACGAGGACCTTGCCTCGTTTGACTCCAAGACCTTCGACCAGCGCCTGTCCGTCGGCAATGTCCAGACCCACGGAATGCAGTCCCGCATGTACTGGGCACTGAGGGAGAAGTACGGGAAATAAGCAGGGTAGATGCGCGATTTATCGCCTTCTTCTGAAGTTCAGGAGATTTCGTATGGGAGCCACATTTTCCAGCATTCAAGTTCGGGCGGATTCGCAGGAGGCCGTTGTTGAAAGTTTGACTGGCCTTCTGAAAGAGCCGTCTTACGTCTCGCCCGCTGTCGGAGGCTGGGTCGGCGTCTACCCGGAAGGCGCGGAAGCGACGGACGCGCTGGCTGTCGGTTTGTCTCTCCGCCTCGCCACTGCCGTATTGGATTGGAGCGTCTACGATAGCGACGTGTTCACTTATTCTCTGTACGAGAGCGGCACCCTGCGCGACGAGTTCAACTCCGCCCCAGGCTACTTCGAGGGTATGTTGGATGAGGAGGAAGAGGAGGAATACGGCTCGGAAAAGATTGACCCAGCGCGGGTGCAGGGCGATCCCCAAGCCCTGCTCCCATACTGCGTCCCCGGCACGACGCCGGCAGCGATCCAAGAAGTGCTTCACCCAGCGGAACTGGCGGAAGCGGACGCTCCTACAGCGGCCCAACTGCCGGATTTTCTAGATGCTGGTCTTCAGCAGGCCGCCAAGATGCTCGGCATGACTGCGGACGCGCTGAGGCAGGGCGTCACCCAGAGGATGCGTGAGAAGTATACGTTCGCCGAGCATCAAGCGGCAGACCTAGCGAGCCTGTTGGGAATGGACGAGCAGTTAACTTCTGTCGGGGTATCCGACAGTGAGCCGGACAGCATAGCGGCTTACACAAAGGAGGATTTCCGCCTCGCTGGTAATGCCGACTACTCTCAGCAGTACAAAAATGATAAATTGTGGAGTCTGGACTGCCTGGGGCGGCCCGAAAACCTTTCGCACTGGCTGCAACGCGGTGCTGACCCGAACACGCGCGACCAAAACGGCCAGCCACTGTTGTTCCACCACATCGTCTTTCCAGACAGCGTGGAGACTTTGCTGTCTGCCGGTGCTGACGTCAACATGGCCTCAACTCGTTCTCCACGTTACCCTGAAATATGGCATCAGTATGAGGCAGGGGTCACGGCGCTCATGGTGGCCGCAAGACTTACAGATGGTCAATCAGGGCGCGTATTGAAGGCTGTTCGCGCTCTTCTAGATAAAGGGGCTGATGTCAACGCTCGCAGTGAAACGGGGCGAACTGCATTGGGTGAGGCGATGAAGATGTCTAACCCTGCCCAACATCAAGGTAGGCTTGGGCGTCAAGCTGCACAATCCACTCTCGTACAGGACGCTGCTACCAGCGCACAAGTCGTGGAAATGCTTCGGGCGGCAGGCGCGAGAGAGTGAAAACATTCCTGCCCTGAACGGCAGGGCTTTAGAAGAGCAACTCCCCGCCTGCGCGGACAGAAGAAGTTTCTGCTTACCTTTCTTCTCTTCGCCCGCGCCTCCTAGTCGCTTCGCTCCATAGCGGAGTGAAAGGCGGGGGCTTGCCTTTCCAAAGCACGGGGGTTCAGCCCCGTGAACATTTTCATCTCATTTTCATCCAAGGCGGTTATCATGTCTTCCAATATATCTTCATCAGCGCCCAAACTTTGGGCCGGGCGGTTCGCGCAGGAGACCGATGCGCTGGTGCATCAGTTCAATGCCAGCCTGCGGTTTGACCAGCGGTTGTGGCCCTATGATATTCAGGGCAGCATCGCGCATGTGAAAATGCTGGGCGAATGCGGAATAATACCAGCAACCGAAGCCGAAACCATCGCAAATGGACTGGAAGCGCTGGCACGAGACCTGGAATCAGGCGCGGCGGCGCTGAACTCCGACGCTGAAGATGTGCATATGGCGACCGAAACGCTGCTGACGGAGCGATTGGGGCCGGTCGCGGGCAAACTGCACACGGCTCGTTCGCGCAATGATCAGGTAGCGACGGATATCCGGCTGTATGTGCGGGAGGCGATTGACGATCTGCGGGCGCGGATCGCGGCATTGCAGGGAACTCTTATCATACGCGCCGAAGAGCATCTGGACACGCTGCTGCCGGGCATGACCCATTTGCAGCACGCGCAGCCAGTGCGGCTGGCGCATCACCTGCTGGCGTATTTCTGGATGCTGGCGCGGGATCATGAGCGGCTGGGGCAGGTTCGGGAACGGGTCAATATTCTGCCGCTGGGGGCGGGGGCGCTGGCAGGAACGACGTTTCCGATTGATCGGCACCGGGTCGCGGACCTGTTAGATTTTACAGGAGTGGCCGACAATAGTCTTGACGCCGTCTCTGACCGCGATTTTGCCATTGAGACCGTCGCGGCCCTGTCGCTGGTGATGATGCATCTGTCGCGCTTTTGCGAAGAATTGATCCTGTGGAACTCACCGGAGTTTGGCTGGGTGGAGATGGGGGACAATGTGACGACGGGCAGCTCCATCATGCCGCAAAAGAAGAACCCGGATGTCGCGGAATTGGTCCGGGGCAAGACAGGCCGGGTGTACGGCGACCTGATGACGCTGCTTACGGTGATGAAAGCCCTGCCGCTGGCGTATAACAAAGACATGCAGGAAGACAAGGAAAGGCTGTTTGACGCCCTGGACACGGCCCAGGTTTGCCTGTCCGTGATGAACACCTTGCTCCGAAACACGACATTTAAAACAGAGCGTATGGCGGCTTCACTCCGTGGCGATTTCTCCACGGCGACCGATCTGGCCGATTATCTGGTCCGGCAGGGACTGCCGTTCCGGCAGGCGCACGAGGTGGTCGGGAAGATCGTCGGCCACTGTGTCCGCGAGGGACTGGGACTGGAAGACTTGACGCGCGAGGACCTGGCTGCCGCCTCGCCTTTGTTTGCAGACGCGGACCCCGCCGCGCTTGCCAGCCCGCGCGGCAGCGCGGACGCCCGGCAGGCGTTCGGCGGAACCGGACGGGACGCGGTCGGGGCGCAGCTCCATCGCGCGAAGGAGCGGCTTCGGGCCGCCACGGAAAAATGAGTAGAATTTTACAAACGCAGACAGGACCGGACTGGCCGTGGGCCTTTGCCTTCGCCATACTCGCCGCCGCCGCCGGGATCGCCGCCGGGGGAAACCCTTTGCCGCTGATTTCGCTTTCTGCGGTCGCCACCGGCCTGTATCTGCTGGCGGAGGGGCAGGGATGGCTTTTGCGGGCCGGCGAGACGCATCCCGTGGGCGACAGCCTGGTGGCGTCCGTGTTTGCTCTGCTCGTGGTCGGCTTTGTCGCCCTGACCGGCGGCGCCCATTCCCCGCTCCTCTGCGCGCTGTACCTGCCGATTTTGATGGCGGCGCTTTGTTACGGGATGCGGCTGGGCCTGCTGACCAGCCTGGGGATGGCCGCGGCCTGCGCCCTGTTCGTCCTGCAGCTTTCCCCGCTTCCCCATGCGCCCGGCAATGCGGTGGCGATTGCTTTAAGCTTTCCGCTGGTGGCGATTTTCGGCGGTGTCCTGCGCGCTCAGATGGAGGCGCGCCTGCGCGCCCTGCACACGGAGAAAGACGATCTTTCGGCCCTGCTGGATATGTCGCAGATGATGGAGTCGGCGTTTGATCTGGATATGACTCTGAATTTGATTTTGCTGAACCTTCAGGAGCATAGCGGCTGCTCCGTGTGCGCCGTTTACCTTAAAGGCACCGACGGTCGGACGCTGGAACTGCGCGCGGCCAGCGGTCCGCGCGACCGGGTCACCCTGCTGCCGCTTCTGACGATGGAAGAAGCGCGAACGGGCGACTGGTCGCTCTCCGCGCCGCTGCATGGCGACAATGTCCGCGCGTTTTATGCCCCGGATGCGCTTCAGGGGAGCATCGCCTCTCCGTCTCGCCTGTTTGAAATCGATCACAGCGCGCTCTCTTTTGCCTGTGTGCCGCTGGATGGGGTGGCAGGGGTGATGGGAATGCTTTATGTGGGCTACGCGCAGGCGCACGGCCTGACCCCGGAGGCCGTGACCCGTCTGGAACATCTGACCACGCGCGCGGCGTTCCCGCTTCAGCGCGTCCTGCTTCAGCAGGAATTCCACTCCCTGGCCTACCGTGACCCGATGACCGGGCTGGATAATTTTCAACAGTTTGAGGAGAACCTGGCCGACGAACTGGCGCGCGCCGAGCGCTATAACCGGCCCCTGTCGTTGATCCTGCTGGACATTGACCATTTCAAGTCGTTCAACGATACCCTGGGCCATCAGGCCGGCGATGCGCTGCTGGGCCAATTAGGGGTTGTCCTGCGGAACTCCCTGCGAAATGTGGACAAGCCCGCGCGCTACGGCGGCGAGGAGTTTGTGATCATTTGCCCGGAAACCGGCTCAGAGGAGGCGCGTTTGATTGCCGAGCGCATCCGCCGCAATGTCGCCGACACGGCGTTCGCGCTGCTGGACAAGAACGGGGAGGACAGCAGGCGCGAGGCGTCTCATGTCACGGCCAGCCTGGGCTGCGCGACCTTCCCCGGCGATGCCCGCTCGTCTCGTGACCTGATAAAATCGGCGGATATCGCCCTGTACGCCGCCAAGGAATCGGGCCGCAACGCCGTCCAGATGTACGGGGAAGTCTATAGCGGCGGTGGCCGGCGTGTGCAGGCAGCCTAGCCACATACTTGTCACTGGCGGCGGGCGATCAGCAGGCAAGCGTCGTCGCGCAGGCTTCCCCCGGCAAAGTCCCGCGCTCCCTGATAGATCGCCTGGCTCAATTCCAGCAGTGAGGCGGTCGGTCCGGCTTTTTCTGCCAGCGCCGCCATTCCCTCCACGCCCAAAAACGTCTGGCCGTCCCGCGCCTCGGTGATCCCGTCGGTCGCCATCAGCACCGTCTCCCCGGAGTCTAGCCGCGTGGATTTCGCCAGGTAGGCTTGGTTCGGCTCAATGCCGAGCGGCATGCCCGAGGTCTCCATTAGTTCCGTCGTGCCGTCTGCGCGCAGGATCAGGGTCGGTTCCGCCCCTGCCGAGGAAAGCATCGTTTCCCCGGTGACAGTATTCACTACCGCCAGGGCCAGAACAATAAAGGCCTCCCGTTCGCCTTTATCCAAACGGTGGCTCGTGCAGAGGAAGTCGTTGAGTTGGACGAGGGCAAGGTCCGGGGCCGGGTAGGCGTGCAGAAAAGCGCGCAGGGCATATTTGACCTCCGCCGTGCGTCCCGCCGCCGCCAGCCCTTTGCCTGACACGTCCCCGACGACCAGTGCGATCTGCGCCGCGCTCAACGCGAAGGCATCAAAGAAATCGCCGCCCACATCGGACTCGTTCAGCGCCGCTTCGTAAAGCGTCTCCACCGTGAGGGCTGGAAACTGGCCGGCGGAGAAGGCTTGCAGCATGGAGCGCTGCAATGTTTCCGCAATGCGTTCGTTCCGTGCGGCCACCGCGGCAAGCTGTCTTTCCACCGCCTTGCGTTCCGTGATGTCGCGGATGTTGCACTGAATGACCGTATGCCCATTCTCGCGGTAGAGGCTGCTGACAAACTCCACGTCGCGCCGCGCCCCCCGGCGTGTTTCGAGCGGCAAACCTTCGTAGCGGATATAGCCTTCCTGCTGCAACTGCCGGAACGCCTCCTGGCTGGCTTCCTTGTCCCGCAGCAGGCCGATTTCCCAGAGTTCTTTGCCCAGGAACTCCGCATGCGAATAGCCTAACAGTTCCGTCATGAAAGGGTTGGCGTCGGTGATGCTGCCCCTGTCGGAATCGAGGATCAGGATGCCGTCGCGGGCCGTTTCAAACAGACGCCGATACCGCAGTTCCGTTGTCCGCAGGGCGTCTGCGATGCTCTCCGCGGATGTCTGCGCCGCCTGCGCCGCTTCCAAAGCGGAGGGCGCGTGAAAGGAAGGGGTGGACATGAGGAAGTCCCTGCTTTCTACTTTCTTGCTTTCTACTTTCTTGCTTTCTCTGACGTTTCGCTCGCCGGATCGCCCTCTTGAGAAATGCCCAGCGTCTGAAAAAAGCCGGTGATCAACAGCAGCACACTTTCCCGCATCTCCATGCCCGCCTGCCTTGCTTCTGCGGATGAAAGCCGGGTATCGTCCGCAGCGCCTCGCATCTCCTCGGAAATCTGACGAAGCGCTTCCGAGGTTTGCCTGAGCGCTTCCCTGGCCTCGCGCTGGTCTTCGGTGGCCTGACGCAATTCTTCCGCCAGCCCGCGCTGCTGCTCGGCAACTGCTCGCAGCCATTCGGCGTCCATCCGCACTTCTTCGTGCTGGTCCCTGGCATCTTCCGAGGAGAGGCGCGCTTTTTCAGCATCCCGTCGCCTCTCTTCGGCCTCAGACCGCTGCTGCTCGGCATATTCCCGGCGGTCTTCCCCATAAGAGCGCCGGGTTTCCTCCGACACGCGAATGCTTTCACCCTCGCGCCGGCCTGCTTGCTCTTCTTTTCGGTCTGCTTCCGCCCCCCGGCGGCTCCCTTCGCTCTGCTGACCACTCCCTTCAGCAAAGTCGCGCTTTTCCTCATGGGAGGGTTGCGCGTAAGATTGAGCGGGTTCTTGCTTTTTCTCGGACTGTTTGCTCCTGTCTAGATTTTTCAAGGCAATGGTACCTCCTGAGAATCACTCATGCGCCCATGCGAGTTTCTTTAGAGATAAGTATGGAATGTTACTTTGATAAATTGTACGAAAAGAGTGTGACAAATGTCACTCGCTCCCTGTGACATATGTCACAGGGCCGCAGAAACTCGGTGGCATAATGAACTTGTGAGCCATCGCGGCGAAAAAATAGTTTGCCGCGTCCCTTGACAGAGCCGGCACGGCTGGGGTAAAGTCTCCTCCACACGATTATGATGAACACCCGTGAACAATTTCAGAACGGCATGATGCCCCGCGTCATTCCCGCAGGAGGTGGCCGGCACGAGTAACTTTGCGCCCAGCCCGCTTCAGGAACTTCTGTTCCAAGCGCCCGCCTTCTGCCCCATTGCGGCAGCGGCGGGCGCTTTGTTTTTTGACCTATTGTCGCAAGTAAAATGACAACGATGATGACACAACCCAATAATCTCACCATGCAGCGACGGCAGCCCGCAGCGATGCCAGCGATGGCGCTTCCACGCCCTGTCGCCGCCATGGCGCAACATCCCGTCACGCCGCCGATTGTGTTTCCGCCTCGCAGGCTATTATTTTTCCAGTAATGCCTGCGAAAACCAGCGACACAATCGGCCCCGTGCAAACCGCGCGGGGCCTTTTTCTTTGTTCAAGGTCATGTCAGGGTGTAGTGAAGTGGGATAATACGATGCTTGGAACATCGAGTTCGAAAAGTTCAATTCTTTCCACCCTGATCCATAAATATTCTCGCAAATACTGTGGCGAGGCCAAGTTAGAAAGGCAGCAGGCTCATATCCTGTGATTCGCGGGTGCAATTCCCGCCGCCACGATTTCGTGCGGGCTTGCGCGCCCTCATCAGGGAACACCCGCGGCGAGGTCGCTGGTTTCCAAAATCGCAAACACGGTTCAACGCCTGCTGTTTCCATCAGGAAGCGGCCTGGTCTTGAACATGCGCGCGGCCCACACGGAAAAATCTGGTTCCCCCAGAATTGGGGGCCAGGGGGTGTCCATTGAAAACAAAGACAAACACATCCGCCGTCGTGATAGACGGCTCATACGGGGAGGGCGGCGGGCAGATCCTGCGGACCAGCCTGTCGCTTTCGGCTTTGACCGGGCGGCCGGTGGAGATCACGCGAATTCGCGCCGGGCGTTCCCGCCCCGGACTTCAGGCCCAGCATCTGGCAGCGGTTCAGGCGGCGTCTGCCATTTGCGCGGCCCAAACGGAAGGCGCGGAGATCGGTTCGCAGCGCCTCAAGTTTGTTCCCCAATCTGCCCCGACGCCGGGAGATTACCACTTTGCCATCGGCACGGCAGGGGCCGCCCCTCTTGTCATGCAGACGGTGCTGCTGCCGCTGGCCCTGGCGGGCGCGGCCTCTCACGTTTCCATCACCGGCGGCACGCATGTCTCGCACGCGCCCACAGGGGATTATCTGGAGCGCGTCTACCTGCCGACCCTGGCACGGCATGGATTGGCCGCGTCCTGTACTTCTCCGCGCGCCGGGTTCTTTCCCAAAGGCGGCGGGCAGCTACGGTTGGAGATTAAAGATGGTACTGCCCTTCAGCCCCTTATCTTGTCGGAACGGGGCGCTTTACGAAGTTTGACGGCGCTGGTGACAACCGCCCAACTGCCTGCGTCGGTCGCGGCGCGGGGTTTGGACGCTGTGCGGCAGGAACTGGCGGGCCTGCCGGGAGAAGTCTTAACGGAGACGTGCGAAGCGGCGGCGCATAGTCCCGGCGCGGCGGTTTTACTGGTGGCTGACTGCGAAGGCGGCCTGGCCGGTTTTTCGGCCCTGGGCGAGCGCGGCAAACGGATAGAAACCGTCGCTGCCGAAGCCTGCCTGGCGTTTCGCGAGTGGCTGGCCTCAGAAGCAGCCTGCGAGGAGCATCTTTCGGATCAACTGGTTCTGCCCTGTGCGCTCACGCCGGGCGAAAGCCGCTGGACAACATCGCGCGTGACCGAGCATCTGCGGACGGTTCTGTGGGTTATCCCGCAGTTTCTATCCGTAGATGTGTCCCTGACAGAGAATTCCAATGGCTCCGGCAGCGTGAGGCTGCAAGTCTCTTGACGGAATGCCGCTCCTCGTCTATAATGCTCTCAGACAAAGTTTGTCCAGGGAGCAAGAGAGACATGAACGCAATCCGTTTCACGGGGCTGAACCCCCGTGCTTTAGAAAAGCAATTCCCCGCCTTCGCGGGCATAAGCCGTTCAGGGCAGGGTCATTTTTCTTTTCGGCGGCATATCGGGGCCGCTCTGCTGGCTGGAGCGCTGCTGGCCGTCCTCGCCGCACCGTCGGCTCGTGCCCAGTCGGCGGACCCCCATGCGAACGAAACCAAAGCGCAGCGGGACGCCCGCATGCACTGGTGGCGCGAGGCCCGCTTCGGCATGTTCATTCACTGGGGGCTTTATTCCGTTCCTGCCGGGGTCTACAAGGGTCAGCCGGTCGGCTCCCTCGGCGAATGGATCATGCACACGGCCCATATCCCCGTCGCCGATTACGCGGCCTACGCCAATCAGTTTGACCCGGAGCAGTTCAACGCCGACCAGTGGGTCGGGTACGCCAAAGCCGCCGGCATGAAATACATCGTCATGACTGCCAAGCACCATGAAGGCTTCGCGATGTTCCCCACCCAAGTAGACGACTTCAACATCAACACCAAAACGCCGTTCAAGCGCGACCCCATCGGCGAGATGGCCGCCGCCTGCAAGAAGGCCGGGATCAAATTCGGCGTCTACTACTCGCAAAATCTGGATTGGCACCACCCCGGCGGCGGCACAGCGGGCGACGCCTGGGACCCGGCTCAGAAAGGCGATTTTGATGCGTATGTCAAAAACGTCTCGGCTCCGCAGGTCAAAGAACTGATCACTCGCTACCACCCTGCCGTGCTGTGGTGGGACATCAACGGTCCGTTCACCCCGGATCAGGTGCGGGAATTGACCGCTTCGTTCCCGCAGGACCCGGAACTCATCTACAACAACCGCCTCGGCGGCGGCATTCCCGGCGACACAGAAACGCCCGAACAGACTATTCCGGCGCGCGGTTTTCCCGGCAAGGACTGGGAAACCTGCATGACCATCAACGACACCTGGGGCTTTAAGACCACCGACACGAACTTCAAGTCCAGCGACAGCCTTCTGCACAACTTGATAGACATCGCTTCCAAAGGCGGCAACTACCTGCTCAATGTCGGCCCCACATCGCAGGGCATCATTCCCGCTCCCGAAGTCCAGCGCCTGCGCGATATGGGCGCGTGGCTTAAGGTCAACGGCGACAGCATCTATGCGACGACAGCCAGCCCGTACAAGCGTCTGCCGTTTGATGGGCGCGCGACGGTCAAGAGCAATACCCTCTATCTGAACGTCTTCCACTGGCCCGACACCGGCCTGACGCTTCCGGGCCTGACGACGCCTGTGAAAAGCGCGGCAGCGCTGGCGACGGGGCAGAAGCTGACCGTGACCAAAGCCGCTGACGGAACGCTGACGATCAGCAAGCCGGACGCATTGGACCCCGTTTCCACCGCCATCGCCCTGCGCCTGGACGGCCCGCCGGTGGTCTCGGAAGCCGAACTGCTCATCGCGCCGCAGCCTGATGGAACTTACGCCCTCAACGCCGCCGACGCGATTTTAGACGGCGACGGCATCCAATTGGAAGGTGGAGATCATCCCAACCTCGGCTATTGGACAAATGCCGGGGACGCCGTGCATTGGAAAATCGCCGTTCCTGCGGCTCAGGCCGGCGCGTATCAGGCCAAATTGGAATACGCCTGCGAACCCGGCAGCGAAGGCAGCACATTTGCCTTGCTGGTAGACGGCGCGGCTTCGGGAATCACGGGAACAATCGCCAAGACAGGAAGTTGGAACGACTACCAGACCATGACGCTGGACGGCACACTCACTCTGGCGGCAGGCACGCACATTCTTCAAGTCAAGCCCCAGACCAAGCCAGGCGTCGGCGTGATGAACCTGCGCCGCATTACATTGACGCCCTCCGCGAAGTAGCGTCCTGCACAACTTCGGCGGGGCCGCGGTCGCCGTCAGCGCCGGGCTTTGATGCCGCAAAGCTGCCGGCAATCCCGAGCAGGCTCCGAGAAAGACTGACACGCATGAAAGAATTACAAACTTCTCTCCAGGCAAGCAGTCCGAGCGCCAGTTGGCGAGGACTGGCGGTAATCATGGCCCTGGCCGCAATCATGGTCCTGGCCGCAGGGTCCCTTTCGGCGGCAACGCCGACACTGAGCCTCATCCACGCCTTCAACACTGATCAGGAAGGGAGCAGCGGCTCCGTCAGTGACGGCGCAATGCCGAAGGCGGCCTTAACACTCGGCACGGACGGATTTTTGTACGGTGTCACCTCTAGCGGCGGCACGACCAGCTATGGCGGCGTCAGCGCCAACGGCACCCTTTTTAAGGTCAAGCCGGACGGCAGCGGCTTCACCACCCTCTACACCTTCAGCACGAACGACAGCAAGGACGGCGGCGGGGCCAACAGCGATGGGGCCAATCCAAGCGGCGCGCTGATCCAGGGAACGGACGGCAATTTCTATGGCACCGCGCAAAATGGCGGTCTCCACAATGCCGGAACCGTGTTCAAGATCAGTCCCAACGGCGCCTTCCAGACGCTCCATTCATTTGCCGTGTCCCACACCAGCAGCCAGGGAAACATCGTCAACACAGACGGAGCCAATCCACACGCGGCGCTGACCATAGGCGGGGATGGCTACTACTACAGCACGACGTTTCAGGGCGGCGTCAATGGCGCAGGCACGATCTTTCGGATCAAAGGGGATGGAACGGGTTTTCAAACGATCCACGTCTTTAGCGCCGGTGACAGCGCCAACCATAACGCCGACGGAGCGATCCTGGCGGCCAGTTTGACGCTGGGCGGCGACGGGCTGCTTTACGGCACGGCCTTGGTCGGCGGCGCAAACGGCGACGGCACTGTCTACCGATTGGCGCGGGACGGCACCGGCTTCACGGTGATCCACACCTTTCCTGCCGCTGCGAGCGGTGTCAACACCGGCGGCAGCAATCCCGCTGCCGGCTTGACTCTGGGGGGCGACGGCTTCTTCTACGGTGTCACTGCCTCCGGCGGCCCCAGCGCGGACGGCACCGTCTTCAGAGTGACCCCGGACGGCAAGACTTTTCAATCCCTCTATTCGTTCAGCGCCGTGGACGCCAACGGCGACAATGCCGACGGCGCAGGCCCCACCGGCGGGCTGACGCTGGGCAGGAACGGCTTCCTGTACGGCGCCGCCGGCAGCGGCGGCGTGAATGGCGTCGGCACACTCTTCCAGATCAGTCCCAGCGGCAGCGGTTTTGCCGCGCTGTATTCGTTCAGCCCGCTCGATGCCAACGGAGACAACGCCGACGGCGCTAATTCCTATGCCGGTCTGATCCAGGGCGGAGATGGCAGTGTTTATGGGACGACCTCCGCCGGCGGGCCAAACGGCACCGGCACGCTGTTCCGCTTCAGCCTGTCTCCCACGACTCATCTCCTGTGGCGCAATGTCAACGGCCAGGCATCAGTGTGGGCTGTGAACGCCGACGGCACCTATGCCAGCACTGCGTATGGCCCCTTCCCCGGCTGGACCGCCCGTGCCGTTGCCGCCGTGCCTGATGGTTCCACCGACCTGCTTTGGACGAATACGAACGGCGCGGCCAGCCTCTGGCATGTCACCGCCTCCGGCTACGCGACTATCCAGTACGGGCCTTTCGCCGGCTACACCGCTGTCTCCCTCTCCGTCGGCAGTGACGGCAATCCGCACCTTCTGTGGGATAAGTCCAATGGCGCGGCCAGCCTGTGGACGGTCAACAAGAATACCGGCGCGTACACCTACGTCAGCTACGGCCCCTTTGCCGGCTGGACTGCCACTCAGGTCGCCTCCGGGAACACCGTCACCGACCTGCTGTGGACGAACACGAACGGCGTCGCGTGCGGCTACCGTATCGCCGCCAACGGCAGCCTGACGTATCACACGTTTGGGCCTTTCGCGAATTACGCGGCTGCCTCCCTCTCGGTTGGCCCGGCGGATGGGGCGCATCTGCTGTGGGACAAGACGGGCGGAACAGCGGCGTTATGGAACGCGGACTTTACCAGTGGAGCGTTTACTTACACCAACTACGGCCCATTTAGCGGGTGGGCAGCCAAAGCTATTGCGACCGGCCCGGACAGCGTGACGCACATTCTGTGGGATAAGAGCGATGGCACGGCCAGCTTGTGGAGCCTGGCCGGAAGCGGCTACACCCATCACGAATACGGCCCCTACAGCGGCTGGACCGCCGTCGCCGTCAGCGCCGGGCCATGAGAGATTATGACGGAGCCGCAGGACATCACCCGATGATGGTGGGCGTGATGAATCTGCGCTGCCTCACCCTGATGCCTGCCGCGAAATAGAGGCTGCCCATCGCCTATAATATTCTCACTTAAACTCATCGGTTGCAGTGGCTTCCAGAAGGGAAGGTCAAGGGTTGCCTGGAAAGATTCCAACAGTCAAACGCTTCCAGAATTACATGCGTACAAACCCATTGCACGCATGGGTCGTTTCCGTGGTGTTTCTGCTCACGTTTTACTTGACTCTCTTCTGGTCTTTTCCTGGACAGAAGAAGCCTGGCTTGATTATGATGTTTGTCTGTTTTGCGCTCGGCCAGCCAACATGGGGCCTTGTGCAGCGATTCACCCATGAGCGGCAACGCGAATTGCCAATCCCCTTTCAGCAAGAAATAGCGGTCGCCTTTCTTTCCTTATTCGCATTGGTATGCAGTGTCTGTGCGTTCGGTACTGTTTGTCTCAGCAAGCGTTTGGGATTGCTCTTGCCCACCCAGGGAGTATGGCTGCTGATGGTATTCAGTGGGTCGGCATTGCTATCGCTGGCATTTGGATATGCCTCCCAACAAACGAAGGCAGGGCAATGGGGAATGAAATTATCTGCTGCCTGGCTGCTCTTTATCGTCATTCTAGCCGCCGTAAAGTTGATTGTTTTGGCTATGAAATCGTGATTTCACAGAACTAATGGAACGGGCACGGTGCGGATCGGCGAATGAGCGGCAGCCGCTTTTAGGCCAAAGCCGTGTATAATAAACCATTACCCCATGCAGAAAGGGAGCAGTTTGATGGCAACGATAAAAGAAGCGCAAAACAGGCAAAAAGAGAAGTTGGCGGTCACGGCCCCGGAACCTGCGGAGGGTCTGGTTATGGAAGCGGATTATGAGGAAGACCGCTCGATCTCACTGCTGGCGGAGCGTCAACGCGAGTTCCAAAAAGCGATGCGGGGCCATTATGTAGATACGGAAATGCCGGCGGCCTGAAGGGCTGCATCCCCACAGGGAGGATCGGGATGTATTTAGAAGAAGTTAGCTCGGAAGTGAGCCAGGGCGACATTTTTCAGAGCCTCCCGCTTGCTTCGGCGGAAGAGGGGCAGGAGCAGGCACGGATACGCCCGGTTCAGGCCATACTTTTAACCCAGGACTGTGAATACGATAAACCTTCGACTCTTTCGGTTTTGATTGCCGAAATCCTACCGCTGTCTCGTGTTGCTCCCGGCAGTCAGGGCAACGTCCGTAAAAACCGTGTCGCCAGCGCGTTTCACCTTCCACCTCATGCGCTTCTCCCAGAATCCTATGTAGACATTCGCGTCATTGGTCGCGTCGCCAAAAATCTCGTCGCCGCTGAAGCGCAGCGCGGGAACAGGCTGTTATCGCTCACGGAAGAAGCGCGGCTGGCATTGCAGAAGCAAATCGCTGGTTTCTTCGGCTATGATCGCTGAAGCTGGGAGCGGTCTTAAGTTCCTCTTTTTTGACAAGCGACTCCCCGATACGCGATAATTTGTCTAAGCAGCCTGGTAGATGGCAGGGCGGTAGCGAGGGCGAGGAATGGGCTTGTGCGCGTCGTGAGCCGAGGTCAGCCAGGCGTCTTTGGCACGCAGCACTTCCCGAAGAGCCTCTTCCGGGGTTTCGCCGAAGGCAGAACAGAACTTCAGGTCAGGAATGTCCGCGATGTAGGCGCTGTCTTCCTGGCTGTAAAAAAGATTAATGTGATAATCCTGCGTCATTCTTCTTCCTCCGGCGGCGCTTCGTCCTCGCTCTCCAAAGTCAGTCCGTAGGTTTCAATCAGTTCAATGACTTGACGGACTTGGTAGGGCTTTACCCGTCTTTCTCCATACACCTATTATACCTGACAAATGACTTTGGGTAGGGCGGGCGCAGTCCTCGGCTCTTGAATAAGAGCCGAGGACTTTGCTTTTGAGCGCGACTTAGGGTACGATGAGTGTGATAGGAACAGAAGGCGCGTGATTGCACAGAACCCTGAAATGGAACCGGCGCAGGAGCCGGGGGGCGGGCAGTCTTATAAACCTGTGCGCTGGGGATTGGTCGGGCTGGTTTGCCTGCCGCTGATCGCGCTCAATACGGGCTGGATCGCCAACTCGGAGATGAAAACGGGCGTCACGGAGATCACGATCTCCACGCTCTTTCTCGGCGTGACGTTTATCTTGTTCCTGGTGACGCTGGTGAATTTGCTGGTCCGTCGGCTGGCCGGGGCGAGATTCGCGCTGAACCAGGCCGAATTGATGCTGCTGTACTCGCTGCTGTCGGTGTCCAGCGTCGTTGCCGGCGTCGGCCACATGGGGTTTTTTACACCGTTTCTGTCCAACCCGTTTTATTTCGCCAGCGACACGAACGGCTGGCGGGAGTTCTGGCATCTGCTGCCGCCCTACATCGGGCCGCGCGACCCGGCCATTCTGAAAGGCTTTTATCAGGGAAACTCTACGTTCTTTCGGTCGGACGTTATGCGCGCCTGGGCGATGCCGCTGGGAGTCTGGAGTCTGTTCTTTCTCGTGCTGCTCTGGACGACCCTGTGCCTGGCGGCGATTGTTCGGCGGCGCTGGGCTGAAGAGGAGCATCTGCCGTTTCCCGTACTCGCCCTGCCTCTGGAAATGACCCGCGAGGAGGCACCGATCTACCGGAACCAACTGCTCTGGCTGGGCTTTGCCGTGCCATGCGCGTTCCACTCGCTCAACTCGCTTGCCAGCATCTTTCCGCAGGTGCCGTCGTTCCCCATCAATACGGCGCGAAATCTGGCGGCAGGCGTGCCGTATCCCCTGAATGGACTGGACCCGCTGTTCGGCGGCATCCATCCTGCCGGAGTGGGCTTCGGGTATTTGGTGAACACCGATGTTTTGTTTTCCCTGTGGTTTTTTTACTTTGTGCGAAAAGCCTTCAATGTCTGGGGCGTGGCGGAAGACTGGCGCGATGCCGGGGGCGGACAACTCGGCGACGGCGCGCATCAGTTTCCGTATACGTCGTATCAGGCGTGGGGCGCGTGGCTGGTTCTGGGGATCGCCGTGCTGTGGCAGGGACGCAGCTACTTCGGCGCGTATTTTGGGCGGGCCTGGCGCGGTGATCCGCTGGGGCATGAACAGCGGGAGCCGATGAGCGCCCGCCTGGCCGTGTTCGGCTTTCTCGGCGGCTTTCTGGCCCTCTGCGCCTTTGTCTGGTCTTCGGGCGGGTCGTGGTGGCTGCCGGTCGTTTTTCTCGGCCTGTACGTTCTGCTGCTGCTGGCCCTGACCCGGCTGGAGGCCGAAACGGCGGTATTGTCGCCGTATCTGGGCTGGATTGACCCGCAGAGCATTCTCGCCACGGCAGGCGGCACAACGAATTTCGGGACGATGGACTCCGTCCATCTGGGGATGCTCTCCTGGTTCAATCACGACTACCGGGCGGCCTCGCTTCCCCATCAGTTGCAGGCGTTGATCGGCCAGCAGCGCGCTGGCGCGGCCATGCGCGGGCTTCCCCTGGCGCTGATGCTGGCCGCCGGGGTCTCACTGGTCTTCGCGCTGGGCTGGGACATGCAGCTTTACTATGTCAACGGCGCGGCGACCGGCCATGTCAATCAATGGCGCGTTGCCGAAGGCTCCGCGCCGTGGAACGATGTGCAGAAATACTTGCAGCATCCCAAGCCGCCGGAAGGAACAACGCTGGTCGGCATGGCGGCGGGCGCGGCCATCACGGGCATTCTGGCCCTGCTGCGCGCCCGGTTTGTGACATTTCCCCTGTCGCCCGCCGGGTACGTGCTGAATACGTCCTGGGCCAATGACCTGTTCTGGCTGGACATGCTGATTGCCTGGACCTTCAAGTCGCTCCTGCTTCGCTATGGCGGCATGAAGACTTATCGGTTCATGCTGCCGCTGTTTCTGGGCCTGATTTTGGGCGATTTCGTGACCGGCGCGTTCTGGAGCCTGGTCGGGGCCGCCCTGCATCTGAACCTGTTCCGCACATTTTCCACATAGGAATGACTTTATGCGCTTTCTGAGGCTCACCCTGTTCGCTATCTTTTCGTTGGTTTCTATTCCGCAGGCAGACGCCGACAATACGGCGGGCCGGACACCCTACATGGGCTGGAGCAGTTGGAGCCTGCAAGCGACGACCTTTCCGGGCTATGGCGGAGGCAGTAACTGGCAGCGGTGGCTGACCGGCGCGCATGTCAAAGCCGAGGCGGATGTTCTGCATGCGAAACTGCAATCCCACGGCTATGTCTATGTCAACATTGACTCAGGGTGGAACGCTGGGTACGATGCTTATGGCCGTCCCCTGCCCGATCCACAGCGTTTTCCCGAAGGCATTGCCGATGTGGCCCGCTATGTTCATCACTATGGACTGAAACTGGGCATCTATTATAATCCCGGCCTTTCGGATGAGCTTTACAAGATTAACCCGCCCATCCTCGGTACGCAGGATCACATTCAGGATATTGCCGTCACGCCGCGTCATCCTGCCGATGGCTGGGGGCATGGAAACAAAATTGACTTTTCCAGGCCCGGCGCTCAAGCCTACATCAATTCCCTCGCAGCCCTGTTCACGTCCTGGGGCGTGGATTTTCTCAAATTGGACGGCGTCACTCCCGGTTCCGATCACAACGACACCAGCATAGACGCCCGGCCTGATGTCGCCGCCTGGCGCAGCGCTTTGCAGCGCACAGGCCGGCCCGTCTGGCTGGAATTGTCCTGGGACATTGACGGCCACTACGCCGACTGGTGGCGGCAGTATGCCGACGGCTGGCGCATCAGCGGCGATGTGGAGTCTTACGGCCCCACGCTTGTCACCTGGGAATCCGTGGCGCGGCGCTTTCAGGCCGCACGCTGCCCGACTCCGTTGCCCGGCGGCGGGCAGGGCTGGAACGATCTGGACTCGCTGGACATCGGCAACGGCGAGATGGACGGTCTGAGTCAAGTGGAGCGGCAGACGGCGATGAGCCTGTGGGCGATTCAATCCGCGCCGCTATACACCGGTGACGACTTGACCAAACTGGATGATTACGGCGTCCAATTGCTGACCAATGATGAAGTAATCGCCGTGGATCAGGCGGGAGCGCCTGCCGCGTTAATTATTCGCGGCGAACAGCAAATCCGGTACGCACTGAACGCCGATGGCAGTGTCACCCTGGCGCTGTTCAACTTGGACGGCAAGAGCGGCACGCCTCTGACAGTTGCCTGGAGTGAACTGGGCCTCACCGGTCCGGCGCGCGTCCGGGATTTATGGAGTCACTCCGACCTCGGGACAACCACCGACAGTTTTCATGCCGACCTGCCGCCGCATGGGTCGCGCCTGCTTCGCCTCATGCCGACTCATCCCGTCCGGCCCCTGTATTATCAGATTGTGCACCAGGGCGACGGCCTGCGGCTGTCGGTGCGGGACGGTTCTGCAAACGATGCCGCGCCTCTCGCCGTATCAACAGAAACCGGCGATCAATCGCTCTGGCGTTTCCTGGCGGCGGGTGATGGCTGGGGCATACTGCTCAACAAAAAGAGTGGGAAGATCATCAACATCCCCGGACCGACAACGAACCCCGGAACGCCGCTCATCCAGTATTTTGACGACGGCAATGCCAATTCCCGCTGGCAGTTAGCGCCGACGAAGGACGGTTTCGTCACCCTGCTCAGTCGCTACGACGGTCTGGCCCTGAGCGTCCAGGGAACGGCTGTCATTCAGTCACCCCCCGGCGGCGCGGGCCAGAACTGGCGAATGGTTCCAGTTCCTTGACAGCCGCGATCTCTGAGAGAGGAAGTTATGCTCAACACAATTCTGTTTTTCGTTCTCGGCGTCTCGCTGTTTCTGGCGGCGGGCCTTTCCGCTGAGGCTGCCGAGGCGTCCTTCGGCGTGCCGGAAGGCCGCGCGGCAACTGCCACGCCTATCGGAGACGGGTTCCGGGTCACGTTTCAGGCCGCCGAATGGCCCAATGCCTACTGGTCGGCGGGCGAGGGCAAATCCTGGAACTGGCAGGGGAACGCGACGCTGGCGTTTGAAGCGGCCAACCCCGGCCCGGACGCGATAGATTTCAATGTCCGCATTGACGACGACACCGCTGCCGACGGCGTCCACCACTGCCACACAACCAGTGCCGCGCTCGGCCCCGGGCAGTCCGGCACGTTCTTTGTGGACCTGGCGGTTCCCGATTCCAAAGCGGTCATGGGCATGAACGGTGGCCCGCCCGTACCCGGACGTGAAGGAATGCGGGCCATGACCGGCGGCGGGAGCGTTGACCCCGCCCATATTGTCGCTTTTCAGATCTTCCTGCACCAGCCCCCTGCGCCGCGCACATTAACGATCACCCATCTGCGCCTGCTGCCGTCCACAACCACCGACGATCTTTACAAAGGCATCGTAGACGAGTTCGGCCAGTTTTCCCGCGCGGACTGGCCCGGCAAACTGCATGCCGAAGCCGATTTTGCCGTTCGCCGCGAAGCCGAAGCGAAAAGCCTGGCGGCCCAGCCCGTGTTGCCGGGCCGCGACGCATACGGCGGCTGGGCGGACGGGCCGACGCTGCCGCACACCAGCTATTTCACGACCACGAAGCGTGATGGAAAATGGTGGCTGGTGACACCCTCCGGCCATTTGTTCCTGTCGCTGGGGATAGATTGCGTGGGCGCGTGGGGCGCGACTATTGTACAGCCGCGCGAGGCTCTGTTCACCCGCCTGCCCGATGTGAACGATCCTCTGGGAAAGTTCTATGGCCGGGACGACCATGTCCTGTATGGTCCCTACAAATCCGGCAAGACGTTTGACTTTTACCTTGCCAATTTGCAGCGCAAGTATGGAACAGACTTTGAGCCGCTCTGGCGCGAGACCAGCCTGGCCCGACTGAAATCCTGGGGTTTCAACACGATTGGGAACTGGTCGGACGAAGCCGTGGAAGCGCTGCACGAAGTTCCTTACACGGCTACCCTGGGCGTTGGCGGCGACCATGCCCGCGTCGCGTCCGGCTCCGACTACTGGGGCAAAATGCACGACCCCTTTGACTCGCAGTTTGCCGCCGACTGCGACAGTTCATTTCGCGAGAAAGCCACGCGCCTGAAAAATGATCCCTGGTGCATTGGCTGGTTTGTGGACAATGAACTGTCCTGGGGTGGGGGCAGCGTGGACAAAGGGCGCTACGGACTGGCGTATGGCACGCTGGCCGCGCCCGCCGATCAGCCCGCCAAGAAAGCGTTTCTGACGCAGCTCAAGGCCAAATATACCACGATAGACGGGCTGAATGCTGCCTGGGGCGTCCATTTGGCCGGCTGGGATGACCTGGATACGCCTTACCAGGCCAGCCAGACGCCTGATGACGCCCAGATAGCCGACATGAGCGCGTTTGTGTACGCCTTCGCCAAGCAGTATTTTACCGTCGTTCACGACACCCTCAAGAAATACGATCCCAACCACCTGTATCTTGGCTGCCGGTTTGCCTGGGGCTATAACCCGAATGCCGTTCGCGCCTCAGCCGAAGTCTGCGATGCCGTCTCGGTCAATGTCTACCAGCCGCGCCTGAAAAACAGCGATCTGGAGAGCGGCTACGGCTTCCCTGCCGACCCGGCTACTCTGGGCAAGCCGTGCATCATCGGCGAGTTCCACTGCGGGGCATTAGACCGAGGGTTGTTTCACCCCGGCCTTGTTTCCACGCCCAATCAAGCCGCCCGCGCCGCCATGTATGCGGATTATATGGACAGTGTTATCAATAACCCGGCCTTTGTCGGCGCGCACTGGTTTCAATACTTAGACGAGCCATTGACGGGCCGGACGCTGGACGGCGAAAATTACAATATCGGTTTCGTGACGGTGACGGACACGCCCTACCCGGAAATGGTCCAATCCGCCCGCCGCGTTCTGGCAGACGCTTACAGACGGCGGGCGCACGGGAAATGACTATTCCGAGCAGTTGAAAACTGCTCGCTAGGAGCGGCACCCTCCGGGTGAAAGAAAGTAACCCTGTGCCAGACTCTTTCGTCCGAAGGACGCCTCTTCTAGCGAGTGGTTTTCAACCACTCGTCTTAACTTCAATGGAGACTTCAATGCACAAACGAAACATGTCGGCACGGCTTGGCCTGGCGCTTTTGAGCGGCTTGCTTCTTTCGGCGCTCCCGACGGCCTCGCTGGCCGCATCAGAAGGCCGGCAGCGAATTCTGATGGACGCCGGCTGGCGCTTCCTGCGGGGCGAACCCGCCGGCAGCCCCGCCGTCGCCGCGCTGGCGGGGACGCCTGTCACGCGCTGGCGCTGGATCGCCGATGAGGCCGGCCCGACCGACGCGGCCAAGATGGCCGATCCGGCGCTGGATACGACCGGCGCGGACTGGAAGGACGCTGCGACCGGCGATGAAACATTTCATGGGCGAGTCGGCTTTTCCTGGTACCGAACCCTCCTGCCGGATTTTGCCGGGCCGGTGCGTTCCGTGCATTTTGAGGGCGTGGATGACAATGCGACGGTGTATTTGAACGGGCAGCGGCTGTTCCAGCACACGGGCTGGAATGATCCGTTTGACGTGCCGCTCGGCGCAGCCTGGAAACCCGGCGGGCCGAACCTGCTGGCCGTTCTGGTGGAAAACACGGCGGGCGACGGCGGCATCGCCGGCGCAGTCCTGCTGCAAAACGGGATGGCAGCGGTCGCTTCCGGCCCGGCGCGGCCTGACTTCAATGACCGCGCCTGGCGCACAGTGCATTTGCCGCACGACTATATCATTGAAGGCGTCTTTGACCCGAAAGCCGATGCCGGGCATGGGTCGCTGCCGACAACGACCGGCTGGTATCGCAAGACGTTTGACCTGCCTGCTTCTGACAAAGGCAAAGCCATCTGGGTGGATTTTGACGGCGTGTATCGGGACAGCAAAGTCTGGCTGAACGGCCACTTTCTGGGACGCCACGCCAGCGGCTACACCTCGTTCCGCTATGACATCGCCCCGTTTGCCAATTACGGCGGCAAAAACACGCTGGCCGTGTCCGTAGACCCGCGCCATACCGAGGGCTGGTGGTACGAGGGTGGGGGCATCTACCGGCACGTCTGGCTGAACGTCGCCGATCCCGTGCATGCCGCGCCCTGGGGGACATTCGTCACCGCCCAACTGCCGGAGCCGGGGCCGTCGGGCATGGCCGATGCAGCCTCGCTGACTATCCAAACGACCGTTGCCAATGACGTCCGCGTCCGACGCCTCCTGCACGGTAGTTTCCTCCGTGGTTGATGTCGCGGGCCAAACCGTGGCTACGGTTTCCACGCCTGTGACGGTCGGGGCCGGGCAGTCGCAGGAACTGCCCCAGCAGGCCGTCGTGACGCGCCCGCGCCTGTGGTCGCTGGAAACACCCTACCTGTACCATCTGCTGACCACCGTGCAGCGGGACGGAAAGCCCGTAGATACGACGGAAACGCCGTTCGGCATCCGCACCATCCGCTTTGACCCGAACACGGGCTTTTATCTGAACGGCAAACCGGTCAAGATTCAGGGCGTCTGCAACCATCAGGACTTCGTCGGCGTCGGCATCGGCGTCCCGGATACGCTGGAAGCCTGGCGCGTCAAGAACCTCAAAGAAATGGGCGCGAACGGCTGGCGTATGTCCCACAACCCGCCGACGCCCGAACTGCTGGATGCCTGCGACCGGCTGGGAATGCTGGTCATGGACGAGAACCGGCACCTGGGCGACACTCCGATCAGAATCTCGCCGAAGTGGCGAGCATGGTGCAGCGCGACCGCAACCACCCCTGCGTGATTTTGTGGTCCATGTGCAACGAGGAAAATGGGGCGCAGGGGAAAGCAGAAGGCGCGGCTATCTTCTAAGGCAATGCGCGCCACAGTGCTGCAAAACGACACGACGCGCCCTGTCACCAGCGCCATGAACGGCGGCTGGTTTGACCCCGGCTTCGCCACGGTGGAGGACATTCTGGGCATCAACTACGGGCTAGGAAACTCCGACAAGTTCCATCAGATGCACCCCACCATGCCGATTTTCGGCAGCGAAACGGCCAGCACGCTCACGACGCGCGGCGAGTATGTCAACGACAAAGCCAACGTCTTTGTCTCGTCGTACAACATGACCGACGGCTCCTGGCAGGACATCGCCACCCGCCCATTTGTCTTCGGCTCGTTTGTCTGGACCGGCTTTGACTACAAAGGCGAGCCGACACCCTACCAGTGGCCCGACATCAACAGCAACTTCGGCATCATGGACATGTGCGGCTTCCCGAAAGACAATTACTATTACTACCAGTCCTGGTGGAAGACGCAGCCCGTCGTGCATCTGATGCCGCATTGGAACTGGCCGGGCAGCGAGGGGCAAAATGTCCATGTCATCGCCTTCAGCAATGCCGCCCGTGTGGAACTCTTCCTCAACGGGACCAGCCTGGGCGCAAAAGACATGCCGCGCAACGGGCATTTGGACTGGGACGTGCCGTATGCCCCCGGCACGCTCTCGGCCAAAGGGTATGACTCAGGCGGCCAGATGGTCGCCACCGACATCGTCGCCACTACGGGCGCTCCAGCCGCGCTCAAGTTGACGACGGACCGAACGACGCTGACGGCGGACGGCGAGGATTTGACGATGGTGGAAGTAGACGTTGTGGACGCCCAGGGCCGGATCGTGCCGACCGCCGATAATCTGGTGACGTTTACGGTCAAAGGCGCGGGTTCTGTCGCGGGCGTCGGCAACGGCAACCCCGGCGACCATGACCCGGACCGAGGCGCCCTGCGCCATGCCTTCAACGGCAAGTGCATGGTCGTCGTCGGCGCGGGCGAAAAGCCCGGCGGCATACAACTGACAGCCACAGCGCCCGGCCTGAAACCCGCCGCTTTGCGCCTGTCGGTTTTCAAATAAGGAAACGAAAGGGAGAATTGACAACATGGAGCGACGGGATTTTCTGAAAGCAGCGGCGGGTGGGGCGGTCTGGCTGGGACTGAGCGGCGCGGTCGGGGCGGAGACGCCTGCGCCCTCAGCCGCCAAAGAGTTCCGGCCCGGCGAAGTCTGGCTGGACACCGAAGGGAAGCCGATCCAGGCGCACGGCGGCGGCATCCTCTTTCACGCAGGCGTCTTTTACTGGTATGGCGAGGACAAGACGCTCGGTTACGACAATAAAGTCGGCGCGTCCTGCTATTCCTCGCATGATCTCTATACGTGGAAGCATGAGGGAACTGCCCTGCCTGCATCTGCCGTGCCGGAGGAGTTCCGCGACACGGGCGTCCTGGAGCGGCCCAAAGTCCTGTACAACGCCAAAACGCGCAAGTTCGTACTGTGGGCGCACATGGATGTCAACGGCTACTCCCATTCCGTAGCGGGCGTGGCTGTCAGCGACAGTCCCGCCGGCCCATTTGTCTTCCTCAGCGCCACGCATCCCATCGGCGACAGCACCTACCGCGACATGAACTTGTTTCTGGACGACGACGGTCAGGCCTATGCCATCTACTCCGCCGAGGGCAACGCAACTCTGTATGTCGTGCGATTGAATAAAGAGTACACCGGCCCGGAAACACCGATTGTGGAGGGAAAAACGTGGTCGCGCGCCATCATCGGTCAATCGCGCGAAGCGCCCGCGCCGTTCAAGCACGCCGGCCGCTACTACCTGATCTCGTCGGGTACGTCCGGCTGGGCGCCCAATGCGGCCAAAGTGGCGACGGCGGATCACATTCTGGGACCCTGGACGCTGGGGGAAAACCCGTTTGTCGGGCCGGATGCCAACACGACGTTCCATTCGCAAAGCACGTTTGTGCTGCCGATCACCGGTCGCCATCCGGGCGGCTTCATTTACATGGGGGACCGCTGGGAGCCAAACAACCTGGCCGATTCGCGCTACATCTGGCTGCCGTTCCAGGTGAAGCCGGACGGCACATTTGAGATCACCTGGCGCGACTCCTGGGACCTGTCGGTTTTCGGCAGTCGCAGCGCGTGATAAAAGCGGCGGGGCTTTGACCAGCTCCGCCGCTTTCTCTTGGGAAATATGCTGTCCCGCTTACCTGCCAGCGATTTTGGACGCCGCTGCTGTCAGGCGCTTTCGGGCGCGCAGGAGCAGGCCGCCCAGCCCCAGACCGACCAGAGAAAGCGTTGCCACTTCCCCCGGCTCCGGCGCGGGAGAAATCTCACCGTCTTGCAGGATAATAGAGACGCCATTGCCCAGCAGCCCCGTTCCCTGACCCGAATAGAACTTGATGTCCTGCAACTGAGACAGGGTCAGGCCGTGGTTGGCGGTCCCATCACTGCCGAAGTACAACTGATCTAACCCATCCCCGCCTGTCGTGCCCCGCTGAGTGGTCGGATCATAACTGGTCGGATACCCGCCGCTCCAATCGTAGACACTGAGCGTCCCTGTCCAGGTCGCCGCGCTGCTGTCGGCGAAATTGAAGATCGCGCCGCTGTTGCCGGCCCCGAAGTCCAGAATGCCGCCGCCGCTGCCGACGGTCAGGACGCCGCCGTTCTGGATGTTGTTGGTGTTGTTGGCCCCGCCAAAGCCGAGGTTGACAAGTTTGCCGCCGCCTTCGAGTGTGGTGGGTTGGCCCAGGGCATTGTTGGCGGCGACGTTGTAGGTGCCGCCGTTGATGATGGGGTCTGTGGAGCTATCTCCCTGTGAGGCGGTGACGGTGACGGTTCCGCCCGTGTTGACGGTCAGTGTTCCGGTGCCGTCGGCTCCGGCATGGCTGAGGGTGAGCGTGCCGCCGTTGACGGTCGTGCCGCCGCTGTAGCTGTTGTTGGCAGAAAGGACCACCGTGCCGGAGCCGGTTTTGGTGATGCTTTGTCCCGCGCCCGAAATAGTGTTGGTAAATGACACCGTTCCGCCGCCCGGCGCGGTCAGGTTTGTTCGAGCGATTTTCACCGAGGGTGCCCGCCAGAGAAACCGTGCCGGCAAAGACGTTGGTGCCGCTGGTATTCGCGCCTCCCAGGGTGCGGTTGCTGCCATTGCCGGGATTGACGGACAGGTTGTTGGAGAAGGTCACCCCTCCCCCGGTTCCGCTGGCCCCGCCGAGCAGCAAGGATGCGGCGGTCGCTGTCGTGCCGCCGTTTCCGACGTAATAAAACGAAGTGGCATTCCCCGGCGCGGCATCCACCCGGATCATGCCGGCGTTAATATCGGTCTCACCCATATAGGTGTTTGCCCCATTCAGGACGAGAGTGCCGGAGCCGCTCTGGACTAATTTGCCGCTGCCGGCAATTCCGGCGCTGCTGAAGTTTGTTCCTTGCGTCAGCGTGTCACTGCGGTTAAAGGTCAGGGTGCCGTTGTCGGTGATCGCGCTGCCGGCGGAAAGTGCGCCGGTCGCGCCGCCACTGCCGATCTGCAATGTCCCGTACTGATTGATCGTGGTGCTGCCGGTATAGGTGTTGCTGCCCGTCAGAATAACCGCGCCGCCGCTGCCGACAGTGGTGCTGGCCGTGGGGGTATAAACTTCGCTGCCTCCCGCCCCGGTCACGCTGCCCGGATTGTAGGTGGTGTAGGAGCCGGCAATGGTGAGATTATTGGAACCACTCACGACCCCACTTACAGTGAACGGGTTGGAGGAGACATTGCCCCAGGTCTGGGCTGCGCCCAGCGCGACATTCGATCGAGACGGTGTGTGCGCCGGTGCCTTGCTGCACCGTGATCCCGCCCGCGCCGATGGTCAGCGTGTTGGAGCCGCCAATGGAGACCGATCCAGCGGCTCCGCTGGCGAAGTTCAGGCTGCGGATCGTTGTGTCCGCGCCGAGCGTGGTCGCGAGCGCGGTGGAATTGTTGTTGAACCAGACGTCCGCGTAGGCGCCGGTATAGGTTCTCGTGGAGGAGTCCGTGAGCGATTTCTGCCGATCCGTTGTGAGGCCGCTGTCCACCGCAAAGTTTGTCGTTGTGCCGTTGACGCTGCTCCAGACGCCGTTGTTGCCCCCCTTATAATAGGCGGCGCCGTAGAGCAGCGATTCCGACCAGGCATTCGCTTCCATGTCGTATCCCGCCTGGGTCGGGTGAATGCCGTCCGGGCAGAGAATGCTCTGCGAATCGCCTGGGGTCAGGATGTTGTACAGGTCCAGAAAGCGCACATTCTGGCCGGCGAGGGCATGATTATAGACAATGCCCGGAACGTAGGGTTGTACAGGGTGTCCTGGCTTGTCCCGACATCCGTCCGATACATCAGGCTCGTCACAATGGTCGCGACGCCAGGGCGAAGCGTGTTTAACTGAGTGATGATTGCATCATAGCGAAGGATGGCATTGGTGTCGTTTTTGTTAGACCCGAAATCGTTCCCGCCGACATTGAGGGGGACATAGGTGGGATTCACCCCATTACCCGGTTTCAGCCAGTATCCACCGTCCGTTCAGCCGATCCGTGTTCCCGTCATTGCCATTCAAATTATAAAGAATCTGAGAGTTGGTGTAGCCGGGATGCCCTTCGCTGGCGGTCTGTCCCACCGTGCTGAGGATGCTGGGACCGGAAGAGTTTGATGCTCCGGTGCTGGTGTTGCTGCCGACAAAATTCGGATTGAACCGGCCGTCATTGACAAGGTCCTGATACAACTGAGAATGATAGCCGCTGCCATTATAGGATGTGATGATTGTGCCGTTTTTCGCCGTGCCTGTTCCGCTCGTCCCAAACGAGATGGAGGCTCCCAGCGGCATGATGTTGATCTGATTGCCGAGATTCGTTGTTGCTGACGACCACCTGCTCCGATGCGCCTGTGTTGTTGAGCGTCAGGCGATAAAAGTTCCCGGAACTATTTTTGGCGATGATGGAGGTTACGGGAACCGTGAGGTCCTGCGCGCCGGTGAACGTAAAGTTCCCCCCTCCCGTCATGGCGCTGCCCGAATTGATCAGGTTGTACGTTCCCGTAGCAGTGATACTGGTGGCGTTGTTGATTCCAATGTAGTTTGTTCCGCTGATGCTGGCCGAACTCACTGTCAGGGCGCTGCCCAAGTTGAAGCCGTTAAACGAGGATTGGTCCGTGCTGGTGAGCGCCCCGACTGTGGCGCTGTTGCCGTTCAAATTCAGCGTCGCGCCGCGTGTGCCGTTCGGGTTGACCGCGCCGCCATTGAGTTTGAGCGCGCCGCTGGTTGATCCCAGCGCGCTGGTATTCCCCAGCGTCAGCGTGCCGGCCGCGATTGTTGTGCCGCCTCCATAGGTGTTTGCCGCATCCAGGGTGAGCGCGCCGCTGCCTTGTTTCGTCAGGGAGCCGGTTGCGCCGCTGATGATCCCGTTGATCCCGGCGCTGTAGCTCTGTGTGTCAATCGTGGCGGCGACCCCAGGGTTAATCACAAACTGCCGGTTGACATTGTAAAATTCGCGGGTGTCGCCTGAAATTGCAGGGTACTGTTGCCGCCGAAAGTCAACTGCGTGGAGGCCGCCCCCGGAATGGCTCCCAGACTGGTGCCTTCGTAAGTTCCAAGCGTCCCTGCGTTCAAGGTGACGCCTCCGGTGAAGGTGTTGTTGCTCGCCAGTGTGAGTTTCCCGGTCCCATTCTGCGTGACCGTGCCGCTGCCGCTGATGACGTTTGCAAAGTCGGTTCCCTGAGTGACCGTGTTGCTGCGGTTGAAAATCAACGCGCCGTTGTCCGTGATTGCACTGCCGGTCGCCAGTGAACCCGTGGTGCCGCCATTGCCGATCTGTAACTTGCTCCCGCTGGTAGTCGTTGTTGTTCCCGTGTAGGTGTTCGCGCCCAGCAGGACCACTGTGCCTGTTCCGAAGGTGGAAATCCCCCCATTGCCGCTGATCAGACTCTAAATCGGCAGATTATTGCTGGACACAAGGTTTAGCCCGGCTCCGCTTGCAATGGAGATGCTGGGATTGATTGTGCCTCCAACCGCGATCCCTCCATCTGAGATAGCGCCGCCGTTTGCGGTGACACTAATCGTTCGTAAATTATTATAGCCTGCGGTGCTGGAGCCGTAAAATTGCAGTGTGCCTGCATCCAGCGTTAGCGTGTTGCCGCTTGAATTTCCTAAAGCCCTCCCATCCTGGAGCGCCAGTATGTTGCTGTAAAGTCCGGTGGCGCTGTTATAAGCGCCACCGGTCACTGTCCAGGCGGAATTAGCGGCAAGCGTCGTACTGTTATCATTACTGAGGGTCAGAGTGGACGAACCGGTCTTGGTGAACTTGACCGCCGCTGCCGAGTTCAGCGCCCCTGTCAAGGTGAGGTTCTGGCTGCCAGCAAAGGTGACGCCGTTTGTGGTTCCGCTGAGGGTAAAGGCATTTGCCAGCGTATGGGTTGCGGTGTCGTTGTTCGCCAGAATTCCTCCATCCGTGATCGTCACCGTTCCTGTGCCCAGGGCGGAATTATTCCCGACCGCCAGAGTTCCTGCGGAGATGGTGGTGCCGCCGCTGTAGGTATTCGCGCCGGCAAGCGTTGTGGTGCCGCTGCTTGCTTGTGTGAAAGTTTTAGCGCCAGAGATAATCCCGGCGCTGCTTTCCGTGATGATGCCCGTGCCGCCCGTCGCGATGCCGCTGCCGTTGGTTGAGAGGGCCGAGGTGCCTCCGGTCAGCGAACCCGTGAGATTGAGGGTTCCTGCACTGACCAGAGTGCCGCCGGTGTAGGAGTTCGTGGTGCCGCTCAGGGTGAGCGTGCCGGTTCCGACCTTCGTCAGCCCCGTGATATTCCCAGCGCTTTGGTCCTGGATTGCTCCAGAATAAGTTGTTGACAAATTCAAAGCGCCGACCTGGAAGATGTCATCACCCCCAGGACTTGAGCCACCCCCGTCGTTACCCGACCGGATCAGTCCAGTGCCCATAAGCGCACCGAGTTGAATGGTGGTCGCTGTTCCGTGGTTGTTGCTGGTTAAAGTATTGGTGACGTTCCATGTCTGAAACTGGCTGCCGGACAAAACCGATGCTCCGTTACCAGTGCCATAGGCGATACCTTGCAACGTAGCCCGACTGTTGACGTTGATTGTCCCGGTCAAACCGGTCAGATCGCCGGAGAAGACGTTGAAGTTGCCGCCGGTCAGGGTGAAGCCCTGTGTGCCGGTGAGTTTGGCGGAAATGTTTGTTGTCCCGCTCCCAGTAATTGTGGGCGTCGTGCCGGTCAAATTGAGGATGGACGTGCTGTTCGCCCCACCCAGGGTGTACCCCGTCGTTTCAAAAGTGAGTGCGTTGACGTTAATCGTAAGGCCGCTCCCGATGGTGACGGTGCCTGCCGTCCCGCCAAAATCCGCAGTGATGCTGCTGGGCGTGGTGTTATCGTAAGTTTGAAGTGCGCCACTGCTGGAGCCATTGTGCCAAAACGAACTAGTCAAGTCCCAAGTACCCGTGCCGCCGGTAGCACTCGTGGCGGCTCCGTCCGCGTCCCAAAACAGTGTGCCTGCCTGCGCGTATGGGGTGAGGACGGCTCCGAGGGCGAGGGCGGTCAGGGCGGGCGTCGCCCATCGGGCGGCGCGGCGTCGGCCCAGGCAGGCATCTGCGGCATTAGCCCCCTGTATGCCGAGCCGCAGCATCGCTGCTGTTCCCAGCGCGGAGGCGGACCGTCGGAGGAAGAGTGCGGAATCCAATTTGCCGCTCTGAAGACGGGGATGGGGAATGCGCGTGATAGAAAGATTTTTCATAAGAGGTGTTCCATGAGTTTTTCGGCAATGAGATCAAATAACAAAGAATCTGAGCAAGGCGAGTGATGAGAAAGGCAGCCAGGTGGAAGAGCCTCCCTCATTATACAGCACTTTTGGGCTGGTTTCCTGAAAAATTCGTATCTTTTTTATGATTTTTCGCGGCATTAATGGTTTGCTACACTCACTTTATCGTTAAAGTTGTCCAGTATAACACGGAAGCGCCCTTGTGTCAACCATCATTTTTACGTGTTTCTGTGGTTTTTTTCAGAGAACAGCCTGAGAGGTCTAAAAACGGAGGGCGTTGCTTTCACGACTCCATTATGAAACCGTGAGATAAACCATGTCCCAGTAAGCGAGGCTCGGAACTGTGAACTGGACGTAGCGGCCGGCGGCGTCCGTCCCGGTCGTGAACGGCAGTGAGTTGGACTTGCCGTGATCCCGGTCCGGCGTCGCCCAATGGACGCCGGTGATCTTCGCGTCGCCGCAGTAATAGCGCACGTCCACGTTGGTTTGGGGCGTCGGCGCGGGATAATTCCCATTGTCGTCGCGCCAGTTGACATTTGCCTCCCCCAGCAGGTTGATGAGATTGAGCAGGTGATAGCCGCCGCCGGTCTTCGCGTAGGCCCAGACCGTATTCGGCTGGCCGTCGGGGCTGGATGCGACGCTGAGATGCGCGGTGTTGCCGCTGGAAGTCAGCCGGCCCTGGAGGAGATTCTCATAGGCGACCAAAAAATCATAGTAGTCGCGCAAATTCGCCAGAAGTTCCGGGGAGGGGAGCAGTTTGTGGTTCGGAAAGTAGTCCGAGTCCAGCAGGTGCAGATCGTCGCCGGCATCCATGCCTATCTCAATGTGGGACGCTCCTGCGGCGAACAGCGCCGCGTCCGTGAGCAGCACGCCCGGCGCGTTGAAGCTGCCGGGCGTCGTTTCGGAGAACTTGTCCCCAGAGGACTTGTCGTTGTAGGCCGCGATGATGACGCCCTTGCCCTTGCTCCAGGAAGACGCCTGATCCACCACGTTCTTGAGGTCATTGTACGTCTTCTGCCCGGCGAATTCCCATCCTTCCACGTACACGGCGTCCTCGCCGGAGTTCGCCGCGGTGTCGTAAAGGCCGTATGCCCCGACGTTGTTGAAGACGATTGCCTTGTTCAGTCTGGTTCTTGCGGCCTGGAGGAACGGCGCGAAGGTGCGCCACGGCTCAATCTTCTTCCCAGAGAATGTGTATTCGTAACCGTGGTCCCCCAGCGAGTCGGCGTGCCACCCATCGAATGGATACGCCGTCAGCATGTCGCTCTCCTGGTCCAGAATGTATTTCTGCCAGCCCGGATCGCCCGGATTGAACAGGTAAATGTGGGAGGTCGCCCAGTGCCAGGCTTCGGGGAACAAATCGGCGTCCTGCTGCCTGGCCGCGCTGTCTTTGAAGAGTCCCCAGTGGTAGTCCACGCCGTCCTGCCTGTAGCCGGACCACGCGCCATAGATAAGGTTGTACTGCATGGCCGCGATGCCGTAACGATGGCCGGCGTTGATCATGCCGAGGAGCGTCCGGCGCTGGATCGTCTGGTTGCTGAGGTTGGGCCACGACGTTGCCGGGGCCGTGACGGTTCCGGCCAGCGGGATATGGGTCTTGTACTCGCAGTCATAGAACTGAATGGCGTTGAGGTGGTAGTTCTTCAACTGCCACGCCTCATGTGCCAGCGCGGCGTCGTCACGCGCCGGATAAGCGCCGTAATAGCCGTAACGCGGGAAATGGGTCCAGAGGGAGGAAACGTCCACGGCGGAGTTGCGGTTGTCCAGAACCTGGCCTGCCCCGTCTCGCGCCCAAGCTTCCACGCTGTAGCCCTGAAAGTCCGTCGCCGGAGGCGTCCAGGAATAGGTCAACGTCACTGACTGGCCGGGCGCCAGAATGAAGGGCTGCGACGTAGGGGCAGGCAGTTCCCGGTCCAGATGCTTGCAGTAGAGCGTTACCGCACCCTGCGCCCTGTCACTCGTGGATTGATTTTTCACATCCACGAGGATGGTCACGAGTTTACCCGGAGCATAGCGCGACTGGTCGGTGTTGATATCGGTGATCGCCACCCCCGGCGCGGCGACGCACGGCGCGGGAAGGCCGCAGGCGAGCAGCGCGGCGAAGAGGCCGGCGAGAAGAGGGACGACTTGTTTCATACTTTATTGCGCGGGATGCTGTCAGGCCCTTTTCAAGACGAGGGCAGGGGAGCGACGGAGCCGCGAACAATCAGTTCACCCCGGATCAGGATTTTCTCACCTGCCGACGATTTCTTATCGATCTGACGCAGCGCGATCTCAACGGCCCGCTTCCCGAACAGGTGAAGCGGCTGCCGGATCGTAGTCAGACCCGGCTCCCGTGTGGAAACATCTTGATTATCGTTGATGCCGACTAACGACATTCCTTCCGGCATCGGCACGCCCAGTTCCGCCAGCGCCTGCCGGGCGCCCTGGGCAATATAGTCGTCGGCGCAGAAGACCGCTGTCGGGCGCAGCTCTTTGGGGAGGCCGCACAGAAAGCGCATTCGTTCGTAACCCGAATCGATCTGATATTTCCCCGGCAAAACCCAGCGTTCCTCTACCGGAATGCCGCCGGCAGCGAACGCCTGGCGGTACCCGGCCTCGCGCTGATGCGCGCTGAGAAGTCTCTCATTGCCGCTGAAATACGCGATCTTCCGATGTCCCCGCTGCGTCAGATGCCCGACCGCATTGAAGGCGGCCTGTACGTTGTCCAGATCGACCACCGAAAGCTCCTCTTCCGGGCGGCTTTCCCCGATCAGGACAAGGGGAATCTGACGCTTCAGGAGTGGCAGAAAGGCATCGCTGGGCAGGAGCGGCAGAATGAAGATCAGGCCGTCGCAATGGCCGTCCGCATAACCGAGCAAATTCTGCTGGACCGCTTCCGCAGTGTCTTCGGTGATGATGAGCGTCTTTTGCTGATGCTGCTTGTTTGCCTTGAAAATGCCGTCCAGGACCGGGCTGAAATAGCGATCCGAAGTCAGCGACAGCTTTTGGTCGTGGCTCATGACTACGCCGAGAGTATTCATGCGCTGCCGCCGGAAGCTTCGCGCCACCGCGTTCGGCTGGTAGCCCATCTCCTCGACCACGCGCAGAACCCGCGCCCGCGTTTCCGGCGCGGCAAATCCAGGTCGGTTGTTCAGAACCGCCGACACTGTCATGGCCGACAGCCCGCACCTCTCCGCTACGTCTCTGATGGTTGTCACAAGCCGCTACTTTCTTGAGACCATATTTTGCGAAAGTTCCACTTTATCGGTAAAGTAATCCATTGTAACATGAGAATGCAATCATGTCAAGCAGCGGGATGCCGGGGAAGATAAAAATCTGGTATGATTGATTGAGAAAGACGTTCCGTTCGCACCGCCTGTGAGTTTGAAAGGAATAGGATGAGACCTTCGTTATTGTTATCTCTCAGCGCCGTCTTCGGATTGGCGGCTCTGGCATCCCTGCCCGCCGGGGCGACTGTCACGGCGAATGGCCTGTTTTCCGACCATGCCGTCTTGCAGCAGGGCCGGAAAATCCCCGTCTTCGGCAGCGCGGCGGACGGCGAGAAAGTGGTTGTCCGCCTGGGAAATCAGTCGGCGGCGACAACGGCCAAAAACGGCGCGTGGCGCGTGGACCTCAAGCCGATGAAGGCGGGCGGGCCGTACACACTGACGATTGCCGGGCCGAGTAACACGATTACGGTGCAGGATGTTCTGGTGGGGGAAGTGTGGGTGTGCAGCGGGCAGTCCAACATGAGCTTTACTCTCAGCGGTGCAGCGACAGGCGCACAGGCCATCGCGCAGGCGAATGACCCGCTCCTGCACGTCTACCATGTCCCCAACATTCCGGCGGCGACGCCGCAGACAGAGGTCGGCGGGCAGTGGCAGGTCAGTTCGCCGCAGACGGCCGGCGGCTTTTCCGCCGTCGCCTATTTCTTCGGGCGCGATTTGCGGAAATCGCTGGGCGTTCCCGTCGGCCTGATCGTCTCCGAGTGGGGCGGCACGCCCGCGCAGTCCTGGACCAGTGGGGAAGCTCTCAAGACCCTGCCGGATTTCCGCCCTGCCGTGGAGGCCTTTGACCAGCAGCGCAAGGACCCGAGCGCTTTCCTGAGCAAAGCGGAGGCGTGGTACGCCAAATACGACGCCGGTTCAACCGGCAAGACATGGGCCGACCCCGATTTTGACGACACCGCCTGGAAGTCTCTGAATCAACCCGTCGCCTGGTCGCAGTCCGGCGTCCCCGATCTGGCTGGCCCCTACCTGGGAACGGTCTGGTTCCGCAAGGCCGTGGGCGTGCCGGCAGCCTGGGCCGGCAAAGACCTGACGCTGCTTCTGGGGCCGATTGACGACGCCGACACCACGTATTTCAACGGCGTCCGGGTCGGCGGGCTGGGCAACTGGCAGCAGAATCGTGACTACACGGTACCGAGCGCGCTGGTGAAGCCCAGTAAAAACGTGATCGCGATCCGCGTGCTGAACACATCGGGCGATGGCGGCATCTACGGCAAGCCGGAGCAGTTGGCTCTGGAAGCGACCGGTGCGACCGCTCCGATTTCGCTGTCCGGCCCGTGGCAATGGCAGGTCGGCGGACCGCTGCCGGCCAATGACCCCGCGCCGTCCGGCAACGGCATAGACGCTTTCACCACGCCGGGGGGACTGTACAACGGCATGATTGCGCCGCTGATCCCCTATGGCATTCAAGGCGCGATCTGGTATCAGGGCGAGGCCAATGCGGGGGATCCCATCCAGTACCGAACCCTGCTGCCGACCATGATCGGGGACTGGCGCGCGCGCTGGGCCGAGGGCAATTTTCCGTTCTACCTGGTGCAGCTTGCGCCCTTCATGTCCATTGTTCCCGATCCGCAGGACAGCGGTTGGGCGTTGCTGCGCGAATCCCAGCGGCAGATCACGTTGGCGGTTCCCAATACCGGCGAGGCCGTTATTACGGACTCCGGCGATCAGGGCAACATTCACCCGACCCGCAAAGAGCCGGTAGGAGATCGCCTGGCGTTAGATGCCCTGGCGCTGACCTATCATCAGCCGGTGGAGTATTCGGGGCCAGCCTATGCGTCCATGACCGTAGACGCGGGCAAAGTCATTCTGCGCTTCACGCACGCCGACGGCCTCCACGCCGCCGCCGTGCTGGATGCCGACGGCAAGCAGGTCGCCCCGCCCGACACGCTGACCGGCTTCGCCATTGCCGGGGCCGACGGCAAGTATGTCAACGCCGACGCGGTCATTCAGGGCAGCGCTGTGGTCGTTTCCAGCCCTGCCGTCCCGCAGCCGCAATCCGTGCGCTACGGCTGGGCCAACTACCCGCTGGTCAATCTGTACAACAAGGCCGGGCTGCCCGCCTCGCCATTCCAGACCGACCCGTTCCCGGTCAAAAAGGCTCAGTGAGGCTCGGCAAAGCAGTAATTGAAGCGGGCATCCGGGGCGACATCGCCTTTGCTGTAGAAGTCCAGGATGTCCGGCGCGTCCGGGAGGTTATCCGCCCACTTGAAATCAAAGCGGAGGGGGCTGTGCGCGGGGGCAAGGCCCAGCGCGCGGCGCGGGACGGCGATCACTAAATCGCTGCCGGCCCAGCGGAGGGCGGCGCGGGCGACCGGCTGCCACTGCCAAACGCCGCCCACATTGCGCTCCACCGTGCAGTGATTTCCGGCGCGGCTGCGATTGATCAAAAAGTCGTAGCCGTGCCAGCCGGTCGCCGCATTCGCGTCGGCATCCACGAGCAGCCACATCCAGTTACGACCCGTCGGCGGCGAAAGCGGGGCGGCGGTGCGGACATGGAAGTAAAGCGTGGACGAGTCCCGCGCGACATGGGCAGCGGCAATGTCGTTGCGCGCGCTCCTATCCGTGTAGTGCGTGTGCGGCACGGCTCCGTCCCAGTCGCGATTGGCGGTATCCCCGACGGCGTCACGATACACGGGCCGAACCGCGTCCCACTGGTAGCCCGGCCCGTCCAATTGGGATCGTTCGCGGCGCGGACGGAATTTGCGGCGGCTTCATGCCCTTGTACCGACGCATGTTGGCGACAAACTGCCAGAGATAATCGTCGCCATAGCCGCCCTGCATCGGCTCCAGATCGCGGTTGAAGTCCATGTTGAACTCATCCACGATATGCCCCTGGCCCTTCTGCGTCTTGCGTCCCAGCATGACCACGCCCGGCGTCTCCCAGACCGATGCCGTCCACTCGTTCCAGCCCGTCACCAGCAGGATCGGCGCGGGCGCTTTGAGCGCATTGTCCCACATCCATTGAAAGAACAACCCTTTGGCGTTGTCCGCCGACAGCCATTGGTCGTCATATGTGGGAACATGGCCGGGATAGGTGCTGACGCCGCCCGACTGCATGTTGTCCCAGATCGGCCCGCCGGTGGACTTATTGACGACGATCTGTTCCGGCTTGCCGTCCGGCCCCAGCGCCGGGCGCTGCCGCCCGCCGTCTTTCAGGTCGTCCATGAACCGCCATTTGGTCGGCTCTTTGGCGGCATCCTGAAACGCCCACGCAGGCCGCCAGGTGAAATAGTCTTGAATGGCAGGCAGTTGGGAAGCGTCTTTGAGTTTGGACGCATCGGTGGGCCGGGCCGCCATCATCAGCGGCTTGCCTTGCCAGCGAAACCACAGGTCATCATACTGACCCGGCTTGTACCAGGTCTGGTAGAGCGCTTCAATCTTCCATTCCGGCTGAAAGTTCAGAAAGAACACCAGGCGCGGGACGGCGACGCCGTGCGCTTTGAGATCGCGGGACACGTCCAAAAGCTGCTTGAGTTCGGGGTCGTAAATGCTGCCGTTGGTGTCATCCAGAAACAGAAAATCCACGCCGGCATCGGCCAGCAGCGTCAAGTGCTTGCGGATGACCCAGGGATCGGTGGAGCGGTAGTAGCCGAACAGCGGCTCGGCCCAGTACCAGGTCGGATTGTTCGGTCCGCCGGGGGGATACGCCTGGAAATCCAGGAAGCGCGGGTGTGTTTTCAGGAACTCCGTCATGTTGTAGTCCGGCCCCCAGCGATCCGGGCCATGCCACTGCCAGTAAAACAGGCCGACCCAGCGGTTCGGCTTCGGCCCGCCGACCTCGGCATACGACGGCAGGGTTCGGCCCAGCGCGTCGGTGGCCGTCCAATCGGCATTGTCAATCGCGACCTGCGGGCTGTTGGGGGAATTGTTTTGCGCGTGGGCGGCGACGCTGCCGATGAGAAACAGCGCGGCTGCGAGCAGGGCGTAACCCTGCCCTGAACGGCAGGGCTTCGGAAGAGCAAGCCCCCGCCTTCGCGGGCGAAGAGAGAATATGCTTTTTATTTTTTGCCCGCGAAGGCGGGGAATTGCGTTTTTATAGCACGGGGGTTCAGCCCCCTGAAACAAGCGCTTCATCAGTGGTCCTGACTGTCCGGCGAGAGGATGCCCAGCCGCCAGGGGATTTCGCCGTAGCCTTTGCCGCGCATGTCGTTTTCGGAGACGCCCTGAAAGAGCATTTTTAAACCCTGCGGCTCAATCTCCATCTTCTCATTATTGGACGCCCTGAACAGTTCGCCGTGGCTGAACAAATCCGTCCAATGCCCCTCGGGCTGCGCCACGTTGGCGCTTCCCGCGAAGGGCTTCTTCCAACTGGCAGCGACCGGCGACCATGCCCCGTCCAGCGCATCCGCCGAATACGCCTGATAATACCGGCGTCCCGGCCCCAGCGCTTCAATGATCGTCAGATACTTGCCCGTTCCCTTGATATGGTACGTGTGGCTGGCTTCAAAAATATCGCCTTTGAGGGCCAGCACCGGCTGGCTCCAGCCATGCGGAAAGTCTGCCAGCGGCGTCTGCGCCCGCCAGAACGTCCCATTGTCGCAGGTGAAGAAGAGATAAGCATTGCGAGTATCGCAGATCACCCAGAAGTCAATCCAGTTCGGGACCCGTTCGCCCGGCTGATCGTACAGATTTTGCGGCGGACTCCAATGCTGCCAGTCGCCGACATCGGCATTGGTGGAAAAGGCCGGCCAGCGCGGCGAATCCCCCCGCGATCCGCCTGCGTACTGGTAAATCAAATACCACTTCTTCTGCGGGGTAAAGTAAAACACGGCGGGCGCGCAGAAATAGCCGTCGGTGATCGGCAGCATGTGCCGCTGGCCTTTATCCGCCGCCTTCCAGTCCGAGAACGTCAGGTATTCAATCTGCTGATGCCGCGTTTGCCCGCGCACCGTGCAGAAGACGTGCCACTGCTTTCCGACCTGAACGAACGACGGGTCTTTGACCGAGTAAAAGTGGTCGCCGTCCCGGTCCAACGGCGCAATCAGGGGCGGGCCGGCTGACCAGTGCAGGTCGCCGGCCAGCAGTGGAGCCGCCGCGCCTGGCGGCGCGGGGGCGGCGAATGCCTGCCCGCAAAGCAAAATCATCATCGCGAACAGCCATACGGAGAGTGTCATCCTGGGCGCCTCTTTTCCCCGTTAGGTTCGCGCATCGGGGCGGCTTCTCCTGCCAGTCGTCAAATTGGGCGGTGATGAGGTATAAAAAGGCATGAGGTTCTTTTCGCGGAAGATGACGCCGGCGCTGGCGGCGCTAATTCTAGCAATGATCCTGGCAATGATCCTGACAATGATCGTGGCATCTTCCGGCTGTTTCCATCCGGCCCCGCCTGCCCCGCCAAAACCGGCCAAGCCTGCCGGCGTGACGACCAATTCAGGCGGGGACACGCGCGGCACCATCTTGTATCACCCGCCCGCGACGCTGCCGAAACCTGCCTCGGACCCTTACGCCGCAGTCAGCAGCAAGTTCGTGATCGGCCAGCGGCAGCGGATGGCCTGGGCGCTGGCCGAGATTGATGATCACGCGCACCTGCAAGCCCTCCACACTTACCCCGTCCCGGACCCGACCTGGCGCGGGTACACGAAAGAAAAGGCGCTGGCCCAGGCGCTGCGGCAGGCTCAGTTCAATGCCTATTTGCTGGAAAAGCACCATGCTCACTTCTGCAACCAGTTCGGTCTGACTTACGACCAGATGATTTTGATCATCAAAGAAGGCCGCCAAAAAAACTGGCCGATGCCGCCCCCGCCCAAAGACGAATGACAGGCATCGGCTTCTGCAACAGCGAATATGCTATAATGGGCAGAAGATTTCGGCCTCCTCAGACGTTGGCCCGCAGTCCGTGAGCGTCCGTTAGAGAGACAATAGAGACCCCTGTTGAACCGCTATGCGAGTCATAAATGGTTCCGGTATGGCTTGTTTGTGATTACTGGCAGCCTGTACCTGCCGGCTTATTGCTTTTACGCTGCTGATATGAGCGATCTAGTCCGTCACGCTCCTTTGAACATTGGACAGTTTGTAACACAAAGCCTGCCCAGCATTATGCTGGGTGGTTTGTTGGTTTTTGGAATATCGGGCTTTTGGGTTTGGAACAAGCCCTGGTGGCATGTCCCTCAACGGCAGTGGGTATTGGTCGGGGTTTTGGTACTGATCGCGTTGATAACACCTGTACTTCCAGCGCTTTTACATTCCTGCGGGTAAGCTGTCTTGTCCTGATTCTGCGGCTTAACGGCCCCGGATTGAACTTTCTAAAATTGGTAATTATGGTCCTGGCTGGCGCATGCTCTAACGTGGCTAAACTGCCGGATGTCACATAACGTCCTTTATCGGTACCAAATGGAAGTCTATCGAGATTATCAGGTCAATAGAATATGCGGCGTAATAACAGGTTGGGTTGCCGGAAAAGCCCTGACTATAGCCACACTCATCATGTGGGCTAGCAAAGGAAAGGAATGAGGAAGTTGAGACTGTTCAGCAAGTTACAGAACACAGCGTTAGCATTGTCAATAGCACTCGCTTTGGTCGGCTTATTCGTCTGGTCTCAAATTTCCGTTTCTATACCGAGAGATGCCTTGCTGACGGCACGGCACTATCTGGCTCAGGTCGAGACGGGCAATTATCGAGAGGCTTACGCTATGGTCGCCCCAGAGGCGAGGCCGAACTTATCCTGGGCGGAGATGAGGGATATCATAAGACTGAATCGCCTCCATTATGGTAGGATTATATCCCTGGGGCCGCCAGTCTGTTCCAGGACAATTGCCTATGATGTGCCAGCGATCAGGCTTGACTATTCAGCTCGCGCACAAAAAGGGGCCTTCTTTCGGCCCATCACTGTGGTGATAGGCTATCGCCATGGCCGTTGGGAGGTATTCGGCTGTTACTATCCGATCAGTTAGAAAGGGCAAGGTACAGAATTTCATGAGAAAGTGCCTATAAGCCCGCTCAATCGGCGGTTCAATAAGCCTTTAGCCATGCAAAACTCATCACTGGTTTCACTTCAAGTCGCCTGTGCAACGGCCTCTGAGGTTTGTGGATGACGTCATCTCATCTACAATTTTCGTGGCGATCTATCGGTTTCCGATAATTAGGGGCTTATTCGGTATTTGTCAAGTGTCAGTAGATTGTGAACGAAAAGCCAGAAGCGCGGTAGGCTCCCTGAGAAATAATTCTGGCTGCTTGGCATACCAGAGTAAGCCGGCTTCATACGGGGTCTTGCCCCCGATCCGTCGGTTCTTGCGACAGAAGTTGTAGCGCACAAACCAACCGTGCAGATCAGTAAGCATCGCCGCAACTGTCTCGTAACGCTGCCTCTTGGTTGTGTTCTCTTTGGTCAAGCCGTTCATGCGCTCAACCATACCGTTAGTCTTGGGCGTATACGGCAGCGTCGTCCGATGCTCAATGTCCTGCTCCTGACAGACTTGCTCAAAGTCATGTGCATCCTTGACCTTCGTGCCGTAGCGGTTCTTGAAGCCTTTGAGCGTGAACTCGCGTCCGTTGTCCGTTAAGATTTTGCTGATCCTGAACGGAAAGAAGTCCAGACACTTTCTCAGAAAGTCGGTGGCCGCCTTCTTGTCCTTATGTTCGTAGACCGCAAGAAAGGCCAAACGAGTGGCCCGATCAATGGCGACGAAACAGTAATGCTTCTTGCCTTCAAGTTTAGGCAGATAGAAGCAGTCCATGTGAACGAAGCCAGGGCCGTAGTCCTTGAATTGACCATGCTTGTCTGTCTGTTCGGTTTCTTGTTGCTCCTTTTTTGACAGGCGGTTGACGCTGTTCCTCTTGAGCAGACGATAGATGCTGGAACGGGTGGCTTCGGGCAGTGGCTGCTGCACCAGGTCCACCAAGTCATCGAGAGGCAGCCCTTTCTGGCGCAGGGACAAGATCATGTCCTGCTCGCCCTGGTCGAAGGCATACTCAATGTTCTTGGGACAGCAGCTCTTATCTTCGGGGCTGTCCCGATGCTTCCAGCGGTGGATCGTCCCCAGAGAGACCGCCATTTCCTTTGCCAGCGCACGGCAGCTTTTTGGGCTGAGGTGGATGCGCTCCCGTTGCTTTTTGTTGGTAGTTGCGTTAGAATGAACGTGCATGCGGATAGCTTTCTGTTGGTGTGGTTACCAAGAAGACTACCGCATGCACCTCACTTTAAGCAAGGCGCTCTGCACTCCGATCCAACTCTACTGTTCATAATGACATGAAACTCAACAGGTATTCGCCTAAAAATAGTCAGTATTCGAAACTCTTATGGCTCCTCTATCAACAGAATATGACATAATTGCGCTTATCGGAACCAAAGCAATTGCCCGGCTGGGAACTGCCCTCGCTGTTCACTTCTCAGATTGAATGGCGGCAGGGCATACAGTCCACTTCGGGAGGTCATTCTGCGTCGGCATTGTTGGGGGTAGCGACATCTGGCCGAGCATCCAGTGATCTCACACGGCAAGGCAAAAAAACCACCCGCCTTTGCTGAAAGGCGGGTGGTTTTTTTGCGGACGCTTACGGCACGATGAAGTGCGTGATCTGGCTGAACGTCACCGCGGCATTGGAAATTGTGATCGCCTGGCCGGAGGTGGAGGCGCTCTCGTTCTGATCGTTCGCCCCGGCGATGACCGCATAGTATGTGTGTCCGCTTTGGAGCGGTCCGGGCAGGGTGAATGACGTGACCGTGCCGGCCAGCGGCGTATTCGTGTCGTTATACGCATCCGGCGTCACTTCCGCTGTCGGGTACTGGCTGTAGATGAACACGAAGTAGCGCGCCGCGCCGGTGACGGGGTTCCAGGTCAGGGTGACATTGTTGGACACGTACTGGCCCGGCGTCGGCTGGTTCAGGGTCAGCAGACCAAGCGGAACGACGGAGAAGACGGAGGATAAGCCCGTTTCCACGTTGTCGGTGTTGGTGGCGCTGACCGCGAAGTTGAACTGCGAATAGGGGATATAAGCCCCGCTCTCCCCAGAAAACGTCAGGTCGGTGTAGAAATTCGCCAGCGGGTCTTGAATGACATCATACGGCCCCTGCGACTGCGTGGGAGGATTGAGGCTCGCGCTGCCGGTGGTGCGGTAGACATTGAAAGTCAGAACGCTGCTGCCGACGGGCTGGGCTGGATTGTCAAAGGCGACATCCGTCTCAATGGCATAGGCGCCGCCGGAGACATGGGCGATGCGGCGGCTGCCGGTCACATGACGGCGCGACGACAGGCGGGCGTAGGCGGGTGAGATCAGGCGGCGCAGCCGCTCATACACCGAAGTCGTCGCCACATGGGCGGTGCGGACGCTGCCGCTCAGGGAGTCGGTCGGCTCCGTGAAGGCCGTCACCGAAAGCAGCGTCGGCGCCACCAGCGCCTGCTGAGTGGACCCGCTCAAGTGGAAGTTCTGGCTGTACGCGCCGCCCGCCTGGAGGCCGCTCAGGGCGGCGCTCTGGTTCTGGTAGGTTTGGCTGCCGATCTGGCCGGCGGAGGCCAGAATGGTGATCTGGCTCTGCGAAGGCAGGTCAATGGGAACGTTGGAGATCGTGTAAGCGCCATTGCTGTCCGTGTAGGCGGTCAGCGACGACATGTTGCTGTTAGTGGGAACGGCCAGCGACACGCGCACGCCGGGCAGCGGGGTTCCATTGCTGTCGCTCACCACGCCGCTGACGGAGGCCTGACGGTCGGCGCGGGACACAATGATGTTCGCATTGGAAACCAGCAGGTTGCTTTGCGTGAAGACTTCCGTGCTGCCGGTGTAGGTGATATTGTCCTGGCGAACGACGGCGGCAGTGACGCGGTGAACCACATTGCCGGTGAGGTTGTCCAGGCGGTAGCCACCCTGACTGAGCGAAGTCGCCAGCACGCCGCCGCTGTCCACATTGATGTTGACGCCGGCGACGCCCAGGCCAGAAGCATCCATGACGCGCCCGGTCACGGTTGCATTGCCGGGGGTGCCGCCGGTATTGGTCCCCGTATTAGTTCCCGTATTAGTTCCTGTTGTGCCGGTGGTCCCGGTCGTGCCGAGTCCGCCGCTGTTTCCGTTGCCCCCGCCCCCACCGCAGCCGGCCAGCAGAGCCGCGCCCACGGCGGCCAGAAGGAGCGTCGTCGCCCCGCGCTTTTGCAGCGATGTTCCGATCAAAAAGCCAAACATGGAGAATTTCCTTTCGCGTAGACAGATAACCCACCCCGGCGCAAGCGCCTTCCCCTCCCGAAACGGGAGGGGGCGGAGGGGCGATCCTAAACTCTTCCCCCTCCCGTTTCGGGAGGGTGGCGAACTTGTTCGCCGGGTGGGTTCCATCACAGCAACCCCAGCGCGACATCCACATTGCGCGCCGCCTTTGCGCGTAACTCCGGCAGCCGGGCTTGGAGCGATTGGGCGCGGACGGCCCGTGCGGCCCACACACGCGCCAGCATTTCCGTCAGCGCGTCCGGGTCCGGCTCTGCCAGGCGATACACCGCATCCCCTTGCCCGCTCCCCTGCATGAAGGCGTCCACTTTCGGGTCATACGACAGCGCGACCGAGGGAACGCCGCAGGCGGCGGCCAGAATCAGCGCGTGCAGGCGCATCCCGATCATCATCTCGCAGGAGGCGATGTTGGAAATCAGAGAAGGCAGCCCTTTTTCCGGGGAGCAAAGTGTCGCCCTGCTTGCTTGATGCCATTTTTGGGCAAATTGTTCCGCCGCCGGCCTGTCTGTTTGCGGCTGCATCGGAAACAGGAGGGCGCGATGACCGCCCAGGGCCGGACCGCAGGCATTCGCGATATGGCCGCCCAGCCCTTCCTGCCCCTGCCAGGGCCGCAGCGCCACTCCGAATATCCCTGCCTCGTTTCTGGCTGCCCCCCCGTCAACGGCGGCAGGGGGCAGGGGACTATTCGGCGTCAGCAGCAGCGCCGGATCGGCGGTCACTTCTATCGGCGGCTTTGTCGTCCCGATTTCGCGCAGCAGACTGGCCGAATCAGGATCGCGGACGGTGATGGCGCCCAAACGATTGGCGACCGACGCGACCAGGCGGCGCGAACGGGCCAGACGCAGCGGCCCGATGCCCTGCGCGATGAACATCGTCTTTTTGCCCAGCATCTGCGCCAGGCGCACCACGCCCAGATAGTAAAAAATACCGTGCGCCGAGGTCACGTCTTGCAGCAAACTGCCGCCGCCCGACAGAAAAATGTCCGTCCGCGCGATGGTTTTGACCAGCGCGCTCGCCCCGTAACGATCCGCCGCCATGATGCCGTGCGCGGCTTCCGTTGCCGCCGGGCTGCCTGACAGCGCCACCAGTTCCAGTTCTCCCGCAGGCCGGGCGTCGCGAAAACCCTGGGCCAACCCCGCCAGGACTGCTTCGTCGCCCGCATTGCCGTAGCCATAATACCCGGACAGGGTCAGACGCTTCACAGCGCGGCTTTCTGCGCGGGCCGCGCCGCCACGGACCACACCAGCGCCCCAAAGACGGCTCCCAGAACCCAGCCAATCAGGCCGCGCAGGCCCGAAATAAACAGCGGCGTGTGCAGGTGGCAGAACGTGTCCATCAGCGACGATTGCCCGATGGAGCCGATGATCAGCAGGGGCAGTACCCATTTGGGAAATCGGCCCGAGGCCGCCCCGGCCAGGCCGAGCAGCAGGGCCGGATGGCCCAGCAGAAACTCTTTGGTGCGCGGGCGGACCAGCAGGTACTTATCCAGCAGCGAGCGCACCTTGAGTTCCGTCGCCGAAACGCCTACGCCGGGATCATTGCCGCTGCGGGCAACGAAAAGCGCCAGCGCGACCAGGGCAATGAGGCCCAGCACGACCTGCCCGACCAGCAAGGGCCGGGCCGCCAGCAATTGCAGGCTGTCCAGAATCGCCGCCCGCCGCTCCGCCCAGGCCGCCTCCGGCCCCAGCGCGGCCAGTCCCAGGCCGTAAAACCCCGTGACCAGCAGAACCGGCGCGACCAGAACCAGTTTGACGCCCAGAAACTCATCCACTTTCAGCAAAAAAAGCCGCCCGGCCAGCAGGCCGACCACCAGCGCGATCCCGATAGTCGTCACCAGTGTCATCTGCGCGTAAGCCACAAACGCGCGGCGCAGGATTTCGCCGTTTGCTGCTTCCGGCATGGGCCGGGGCAGGGCGATCACACACAGGCCCAGCGTCGGAAAAACGCAGGCAGACAGCAGGGCCAGAATCTCGCGCCCCTTCGGCGAACTGCCCGGAGCCGCCAGGCCGAGCGCCAGCAGCAGGGCCAGCAGCAGGGCCAGGAGCAACGCTTTCCCCGTAAGGCCCGTAAAGACCCGCAGCAGGAGCAAACTCCCGCCTGCAACTCCCAGCGCCATGAGAGCGCGCAGGAGTATCCCCGGTTGAGGGTCGTTCTGATAGGGATGCGCCGGGCCTTCCCCCACCGTGAGCCGCGCCTGACGCATCCCCTTGACGATCTTGCCGACAAACTCGGTGTTGGCATGAATCACGTCCGCGTCTTTGGTCAGCCCGAACGTGAACAAGCGGACGTAGCAGACACGGATGTTGCGCTCACGGGCCGCGCGCACAAAACGTTCTACCGCGGTCGGTTCCTCCATGTTCCCCATTTCATCGGTTCCGATGCTGTGGACCCGCACCGTGCGCGCCTCGGCCATGCGCGAAAGATCGTCGTCGCCGAGCGTTTTGCCCAGCTCCACGCTGCCGTAGGTGAGACCGTTCTGATCCAGCGCCTCCGCCGTGGCTTTGAGCAGCCCGCGATTGCCCAGCACGGACGCGCCGGCGAAGATGATCGGCCCGATGCCGGATGGCCCCAGGCACTGCTGCTTGGTTTCCGCCATTTCCCAGGCGATGTTCTCGCCGGTGACGCCCGTATAATTGACCAAACGCGGCGCGACCAGCAGCCCGTTCCGCTGCACGGTCGCTACGGCGTCGCTGTCCAGCCCAATGGGCAGCGTGCTGAACTGCGGCCAGGGCGAACCGATCCGCAGCCCGCTCGCGCCTTCGGGCGTCACGACCAGGCCCGGCGCTTTGTGCGCCAGCATCTGAACCACGCGCGCCCGCTGGCCGGGAAAACCGGGGGCGAATGTCAGGATAGTTTCGTCGCCGTCACGTTTGTACGTGACGACGCCGTTGATGTTCAGGGTTCCCAGCGTGTCTTCGGTAATGGCGACTGTCGTGATGCCTGCCGTCTTGAGCTGCTGGAAAACGTCATCAATCTGCCGCCGCGTCGTGTTCGCCAGCGCCTGCGCGTCGCCGTAGTCCACCACCAGTTCCACCCGTCGGTTATGCGCCTCCGCCTTCCAGCGGTGGGCGACGGACACCAGCCCGCCCAGCAGACCCAGGGCAATCAAAACAAAGAGAAAAAAGTTCGGTTTGGTCAAAGGGAGTTCTCGGTAAGTCGTTGTCGGAAGAGTCGCTACAGGCGGCTGGCCGGGTCAATCCAGTCCCGCTGCAAAAACAAGCCATGCAGCGGATCAAAGTCACGGTCGGTGGTGAGAATTGTTGCGCCCGTGACATGGGCAGTCGCGGCAATCCATAGGTCATTTTTGCCGACTGCAAAACCATTCTTAACGCAGTGGTGATCTATTTGAGCATAAGCTTCTATGACATTGCGATAAGGCAATGGCACGATGGTTAATGAATTGAGCAAACGCTGCAAGGCGGCAACTTTTACCACGCCCCAACTATGCTTGAGGGCGATGGCGCGGATTTCGCCTTCCGTGACGATACTGATAATCGGCGCTGGCTGCAAAGTATAGAGGCTATAAGTTGCTCCAATGTACTGCCCCAGCAAGCCCAGACGGATGTAGGCAAGCAGTATGTTCGTGTCCAGAAGTAGCGACATGAGCTAGCCCATTTCCTTCAACGAGGCAAGCAATTCTTCCTCTGTCTCGTCCCCCGGCCACTGGCCCCGGATAAATTGCATAGCTGTCATTCCTGGCGGGGGCGGTATGCGGGGCTTGAGTTCCTCCAGCGATTGCGGCGTTCGCCAGTTTCTCAATTCTTCCTGTATCTCTTCCGGGGTGGGCTTTGGCGCGAACAAGTCCGGCAGCAGATCAAGCGCCTTACCGCTTTCGCGTTCCATATGGGCTGCCTGCCGCTGGCAGTACAGCATGAGTTCCCCCGAAAGATCGCGGACAAGCGGGTCTTCCGAAAGAAGCAATTGTGGGAGCGTCCAGAGACCCACAAGCAGGATCAGAATGTCGTTCGGAGAGACACCGCGCAGAGAAGCGGCTTCTTCCATCTTTCGCACCAACCCTTGTGGCAGAGCGGATTGCAAATTCAGCGTCATTGGTGTCTTCCTCCCCCATAAGAGTATGACACCGGCAGGCCATTCTGTCAATAAGAGCCGCCGCCATACGGCGGGTAGGGTCTCGCCCGACGCCGCTGTTTGGCGACTAAATTCTGCCCGCCCAGCAGGAAAATGAGGACGATGCCGGTAAAGAAGCCGCCGATATGGGCAAAGTAGGCGACACCGCCGCCCCGTTCCATGCCCAGTCCGGCCACGCCCTGCACCAGTTGCAGGCCGATCCAGAGCAGCAGCACCCAGAAGGCGCGCACTTCGGCCAGAAAATAAATGAAGATCGGCACCAGACTCAGCACGCGGGCATGGGGGTACAGAATAAAATAGGCGCCAAGAACGCCCGCAATCGCCCCCGAAGCGCCGACGTTCGGGATCAAAGAGTTGGGAGCGGTCGCGATCTGCGCGATGGACGCCGCCACGCCGCAGGCCAGATAAAACAGCAGATACCGCACTTTGCCCAGCGCATCCTCAATGTTGTTGCCGAAGATCCACAGGTACAGCATGTTGCCGCCGATATGCAGCAGGCTGCCGTGCATGAACATGGAGGTGAATATGGTCAGCCACAATGGGTGCGGGCTGGGGCCGTAGTAAATGTCGCGCGGGCCGATCTGTACGGGCGGCGCGTTCGGCGGAATCTGGTACAAATGGATCGCGCCGTCCCGCCCGATGTGGCCGATGACGTTGTTCAAATCCGTGTTGTGCGTGATCTCATACGGCACCAGAGACCACAGCCCGTCCAGCGGCAAAACCTGCTGGGCCAGATACACCAGGACATTGGCCGCAATCAGCAAAACAGTGACAATGGGAAACGTGCTGGTCGGCTGGTCATCTCGCAGGGGGATCATGGGTTCCTCAATGGCACAACCTTGACAGTTAAATGCTACGCCGCTATACTATCCCCGATGCTTGGCGATTTTACACTTGCCGTCTGCACTGGATTTCCACTGTCTTGAAAGCATCTACGCTATGAAACGCTTGACTATTGGTATCTGCGCGGCCTGCATCCTGGCGCTATGCGTGACAGGGGTTGTGCTGATCATTCGCTCTGAGCGGCAGGCTCAGGCAGTACGCAGTGTCATTGCGGCTGGGCCGGCGAACCTGGCACGAGAAGAAGCCGCTGCCCGACAGGAAGGCATTTCGCTTGATCCAAAGTTTCTGCAAAAGCCATTGCCCCCGCCAGACCAGAATGCTGCCCCGCTTTACATAAAACTGACACGACTGCTTCATGATAAGCCGCTCAATCTTCCAAAATATGGGGAGGGCATGAATGCTTTTCATGCCTATACGCCCGCTCAACTTGCCGCATCTCGCAAAATCCTTGCAGATCGGCAGGATGTAATGACGCTGATCCATCAGGCTGCTGATAAGCCGTATTGCGTGTTTGCGCGCGATTGGAATCAGGGGATGGATCTTAAATTCCCAGAGTATCAGGACCAACGTGAGGCAGTGCGGCTGCTCAAAACAGAAAGTTATCTGCTGGCGCGGGACGGCCACTATAAAGAGGCAGTCGCGAATCAGAAGCGAGGCTTTCAGGTAGCCGAACACGCCGCATCGGACGGCCTTCTGATCAGTTACCTCGTCGGTGTCGCTAATGAATTTATCACGCTTGCCGGAATGCAGAGCATTCTTGCTCAGGCAGGACCGAATGCCTCTGTAGATGCCGACGTGGAAAATACGGTGGCTATGGCACATTCGCGTCTGTCCCTGCGAAATGCGATGGTGGGTGAAACTGAGTTTGGCGAAGATCTATTCGTCAAAATGCACAAGGCCGAGGCGGGTGGCATATCGGCATCCCTGGCCGCTGCCGGCTTTTCTGATGACGACATACAAAAAGTGAAAACAACAGCGATGGAGCGCCAGAATTTGCACGATCTGATAGATGCCTGGCAGGGAGACTATCTTTCGCGAATGCGCTTACTAGTCGTTGCCAGCGATCAGTCTCCACGACTGCGCCGCGCTGGGTATGCCGTTGTGGATGCACAAGTGCAGCATGACAGCGACGATCCGGCTGGTACAGTGCATGTCTTCTCGGATATTCTTTTGCCTGCCCTCGGAAAAATTGACGAGAATGACACCCGCATCCATGCCCGCGAAGCAATCACACTGGCGGCTGCCGCAATCCTAGCCCAAGCCGCCAAGACGGGCAAGTTTCCGACAAAATTGCCGCAGGAATACACTGATCCCTTCAATAACAAGCCCTTGCAATATCAGCAGGAAGGCGGGAACGGTTTTGTCGTTTATAGTGTCGGCCCGACCGGCCATTTCGATGGCGGCAAGCCGGGCGAGAAAGTTTCCGGCCACGAGTCGCTGTTTCGTTATCCGGCGGTTCAGGCGCTTACCCAATAATCTTCGAGCTACCTCTCTACTCCAAAGGAAAACAGCACATGACCAGGAAGCTTCAAGTGGCCGTGATTGGCGTCGGTGGGATCGCGGGGACCCATTTTCCGGGCTGGAAGGCCAGCCCGCATGCTGAACTGGCGGCGTTCGGCGACATCAACCCGGAGATTTTGCAGCGGGTGGGGGATCAGCATGGGATTGACCCCAAACTGCGCTATGAAGACTCGTGGGAACTGTTCGCTAATCCCGACATTGACATCGTGGACGTGTGTACGCCCAACATGTATCACACGCCGCTCACGGTCGCCGCGCTGGAGCATGGCAAGCATGTCCTCTGCGAAAAGCCGCTCGCGCCGACGCCGGGCGATATAGAGAAAATGATAGACGCGCGCGACAAAAGCGGCAAGCTGCTGATGACGGCCCAGCATTTTCGATTTTCGCCGGAAGCCAAAGCGCTCAAGGCGGAACTGACGACAGGCATTCTCGGAAATGTGTACCACGCCCGAAGCTGGATGCTGCGCCGGCAGGCGGTCCCGGTCCGCCCCAGTTTTTTGGAGAAACAGCACAGCGGCGGCGGCCCCTGCATTGACATCGGCGTTCATATCCTGGACCTGACGCTCTGGATGATGGGCAACCCGACGCCCGTTACCGTGTCAGGCGTGACGCAAGACCGGCGGCTGCATCAGCCCGGCACCTGGAGCATCTGGGGCGGGACCGTGCCTTACGAGATCGCGGATGTGGAGGATTTCGCGGCGGCGCTGGTGCGCTTTGACAACGGCGCGACATTAGTGCTGGAAGTGTCCTGGCTGCTGCACCACAAAACTACCGGGGAAGACATGCAGATGTGGCTCTATGGCGACCAGGCCGGGGCGCACTGGCCGTCCAATGAAATCCTCACGACTAGAAACGAAACGCGCCAGCACCTCAACACGACGCTTCAGATCAAAACCGGCGGCGAAGCGCACGCCGAGGAGTGCATGGCGTTCGCCGAAGCCATCGCGCTCGGCCAGCCCTCCCCTGTTCCCGCCGAGCAGTCCCGGAACGTCATGGCGATTCTGGACGGCCTGTACCGCAGCGCCGAAACAAAGCGCGAGGTTGTGCTGTAGAACGACCGTGCGTTACATGAAAACCATGCGTTGAAACGCGCGGCTAGACGGCGCGGACGCCGGAAATCCTCCGCTTCGCGGGGATAAGAGACGAACTTTCCGAGTGCCGCGCCCTCCGGGTCTGCCAGTGCAGAAGCGGTACTTCTTGGCCGCAGGCCGTCTAGCCGTGCGTTTCAACGCATGGTCTTCCATTGGCCCTGTATGTGCTAAAATAACCCTGATGAGTTTGCAATTCCAGCAGGATGACTCGCTTCGGGCGCAGCGGATGACGGCAGACGAAGCCAAAGCCGTCATTGACCTGTGGCAGCAGGAACGGGTGGAGCAGACAGGTCTCACCGACCGGCCCGCCGTGCCGGACGTGGCCGAGGGTCTGGACATTGGCGTGGAAGATGTCCAACGCCTTCTGCAAGCGGTGCGGATGCGCCGCGGGGAAGAGGAACGCGCACTCGCGCAGGGAATTTTGGAAACCTGTCGGGCCGAAGAAATCAAGCGACATACCTATGGGAAGTTCATGGGTCTTGCTTGCCTTGTCTTAACTATTGTAATAGTTTTTTGGTTTGTTGGGAAGCTTATATTGAATCAAGCAAGCCAGAACAGCGTTGATATGTTAAACCCGCCCTGTTTGAACGGCTATCACCATGAACCCGGCCTGCCGGCCTCTTATAGCCATACCTGTTTTCCAGATTCTTTTCACTATGTCCACTGACAAGTTTATGACAGACAAACCCATTGGGGAAATTATTGAAGCGGGAACAACGGCTTTTGTGGCGCAGTGCCTGGAAGTGCCGCGCGAGATCGTTCCGCGTCTCTATGACCCGCCGCCGTTCGGCTCATTCGTCAAGATCGGCAAGCCTGCGACAGTCGCTGAGTCTGTCCTCACTCCCATTGGCACAGTTGAGGAAGACGATCCGTTCGCAACGCCGCCGCTGGAAGAACGCGATCCCCGGCCCTTGCCCGCGCGAACCGATCTGCCGCCTGCCGTCTATGCGTTAGTCTATGGCGCAAACACAGCCTCGCTGGAGCCGAACCGCCGCCCGTCCGCGCTGGGCTTCGCCGACGAGGACGAAATGCGAAAGCAGCAGCCGCAGATTTTTGAGCTTCTCCGCAACGGAGTTTAGCGGGCTTTTGATCGCCTATGCCCCCGGAGACGGCAAGCCTCTGCGGCGGCACCTGCCGCCCCTGCCGCCGCGCATCCACAGCCGCGTTATCCCTGCACGCCGGACGAAACGCGCATGCTGACCGAAGATTTGTCGTTCCTGCGCTCCATTCTGCTGCCGTCAGGCGGCGCGCTGGCGGGCGTGCCGTCGGACGAACTGGCCGCTGCCTGCCTGCGTCTGGCGCGGGAGGCGCACCCGGACGACGAGGCCTTTCTGCTGCGCGCAGGCCGGACGCTGGCGACAGTCATGGCGAGTGATTATGAGCGGCTGCAAGCCATTTTAAGGAATGTGTTATGAGAAAATTGAGCCGGGCGATTGAAATCGCGGCAACAAAAGCACAAAACCGGCCTTCGCCGGTTAGGATGGAACTCTTAGTCCGCGAAGGCGGACTTCGTGACCTTGTTGCTGCGGTTTCAACCGCCGGTATTTTGCTCGGTTTGCTTTTTCTGCTGCCGCTTCACGCGCAGTCGCTGGACCGGCAAACAACCTATCAAAATGCGCTGCCGCTTTACCAGGACAATGCGCGGCAGCCATTAGCCGTCAAAATGGTGGAAACGCGAACGTTCAGCGACTGCCGGATGACACGGTTCTCGTATCTGAGCACGCACGGTCAGCGCGTTCCGGCTCTCTTATTTTTGCCTCTGAAGGCTTCTAAAGCGCCGTGCCTGGTGATCCTGCACGGGCTGGGCGGCAGCAAAGAAATGATGGCTGGACTGGCTCGGTTCGCGGCAGGTGCAGGGTATGCGTCACTGGTGATTGATGAATACGGACAGGGGGAGCGAACGCCGGATCACACAGGCACTCAGGCGGAGCAGCTCGCGCGGGCAGTGCGGCAGACGGTTGTGGATGTCCGGCGCGGGCTGGATTATCTGGGGACGCGGCCTGACATCAACGCGCAAAAGATCGGTCTGGTCGGCATCTCTCTGGGCGCAATCATCGGGACGGTGACGGCCGGAGTAGACCCGCGTCTTAAAGCGACCGCGCTGGTTTCCGGCGGCGGGGACTGGGGATTGATTTTGAAAACGCTGTCGTCTCGCCATGCCGTCGTCGGCGGGCGCAGCACGGCGGGTTTCCAGCAGGCGGATTGGACCAAACTCAGCGCGTTTCTGGCCCCCGAAGACCCGCTGACATTTGCCCCGCACATCGCCCCGCGCTCACTGCTCATGCTGCACGGGCGCAAAGACGACACGATTGTCCCGCAGGCGGCTCAGGAACTCTTTGACGCCGCCCGGCAGCCCAAAGAAATTCAGTGGTTCGCACCCTACGGCCATGTTCCTCCGCCGGAAGTCGTTTACCCGGCGCTGAAAGTGTTCTTTGGGCAGAAGTTGTGAGTGAAGATCCTATCCCGGCTTGGAGAGGATCCTATCCCGGCTCGCTAAGGCTCGCCACCCTTCCCTCCGAGGGAAGGGTTTTCCGTTGCCATGCCTTTCGCCTCTGATTTGGCCTCTGTCAAGCGACGTACATTAGGTGACAAATTCCCTTCCCTTCGAGGGAAGGGTGGCGAGCCTTAGCGAGCCGGGATAGGATCCTCTCCAAGCCGGGATAGGATCGCCGCACACCGTCCTACATCCCGGCACCCATTTCCGCGCTGGTTTTCTTGTACCCGGCTGGAATAGAGAAAATCGTGCCGGACAAGGGCGCCTGCGAGACGGAAACGACCGAAGACTGCACCGTTGTATTGCCCATGGGGCTGCCGGTGACGACAATAGAGGTCTTGAGCGGGAACCCCTTCACCTTGCGGAACTGGCTCTGAATGGCGGCGAACGGCCCGCCGCCCATGCCGACCATCGGTGGCTGCGGCAGGTCCTGCGCCGCCCAGATATCGCCCTGAATGATCGTGCCGGGCAGAGACGCGCTGGTCATGGTCAGGGTGTAATGCCGGGCGGGATGGCCGCTGATGGTTTTGGTCTGGCCCGTGTCCTTCACGGTTGAGGTCGTCTGTCCCAACATGCCTCCACTCGGCGCTTTGTAGGGCTGCGTGGCATACGTGCGGTTGCGCCGGTTCAGGACCGTGGCTTGATGCAGAGACGTGTCCATCAAATACGTCACGCTGCCGATGTCTGCGCGCGTCTTCACGCCATGCACATAAATCGTCATGATCTGCGGGCCGCTGTGGAACAACGGGTTATCCGAGCGGGCCATCTGCGCCTTTTGCTGAGGCGTCATCGTCTCTTCCATCGCCTCCAACTGCGGGTTGCCGATCTTGGTGGATTGAACGACCTTGAGGTCGGCGTGAGCCGCAGAGGTGAGAGCCAGCAGGACGGCGGTCAAAACAAGTGGTTTCTGCATTGCGAAAAAAATCTCCTGGTGTCTTTACGGCCCTTTGCCCCGGTCGGTTCCCGCTGTTAATCCCCTCGGGAGAGCTCTGTCCAGCCACCGGGGCGGCAGCAGTTGAACTGCGGCCATCAGCAGCGACGCGGGGAGGGGAAAGCGAATCACAGGCTGTCCGCCCCGGATGCCCGCGAGAATGGCCGCGGCGGCATCCTCCGGCTCCATCAAAAACGGCATCCCTGTGATAGAATTTGTCATCGGCGTGCGGACAAAGCCCGGCGCGACTGTCACCAGCCGAATTCCCTGCCTTGCCCACGGCGCGCGCAAGCCGTCGCAAAGCTGCGAAATGGCGGCTTTGCTGGCGGAATAGCCCGCGCCGGCACCGGGAAATGCCCGATCCGCCGACAGGCTGGAAATGACCGCCACCGTCGCTCCGCCCGGCTGCGCCCGCAAAATCGGCTGCAAAGCTTCCAGCCAGCGCGCCGCTCCCAAGACATTGGTTTGCAGCATTTCCTCCAGCGTTTCCGTCGTGAACTTGTCAGTGTCAGTCTCAAGCCCGATGCCTGACGACAGCACGGCCATTTCAATCCGTTGCCCGCGCTGAACAATTTGCGCCAGCGCCGCCTGAATTGAAATGGGATCGCGCACATCCGAGACCGCGACCAGCGGCGTGCCGCCGAACATCGCCACTTCCCGCGCCACCCGCGTTAGCCGCTCCTCGCTGCGCCCCACCAGCGTGACACTTTTGCGCTCCCGCGCTAATGCCAGTGCCAGTGACCGCCCGATCCCGCTGGACGCGCCGACAACAAGGTGAGTAGAATGAGAGGTTATCATTTGAGAGCGAGCGTAAACTGACTGTTGGGGCCGTCAGAGGTGAGTCTGCGAATGCTGCAAGATGTCCCGCCCCAAAAAGAGAGCATGCCAGTGCCGCGCAATGGCGGTCGCGCCGGCCAGGTTCGGCTCGATCTGCATGACGATCCAGGGATCGGCGGACTGGACGCCGTGGCCCTGGAAGAGAGTTTCCAAGTCGGAGAGGAGGAAGCCATGACGCTGGGCGAGTTCACGAATGCCGTTGTTGAGGGCATTGAAGGCTCTGCGCGCCTGCGTGGTCGCGCTTGATCCCATGCCGAACAGGCCGAGCAGTGAGTCGTCACCATCGGTGGGATCATAGACGGTATTGAGGATGACCGGGCAATCAAAGGCGACCAATCGGTCAGCAATCTGTTCCAGATTTGCCAGCGGCTGGGCCGAGACCATGCCCCAGCCTGCCGACGTGTTCATGGCCTGCCACGCCCCCAGTAAGAAGTCATTGCCGCCCGCTGTCAGCGTCACGACAGCGGGTTTCAGGGTGATTTCAGGCCACGCTTCCAGAACCCCTGCTGTGGTACGGCCATCGCGGGTCAGGTTCTGAAACTCAGTGCCACCGATCAGACGCGCGAACTGGCTGGCTGCGCCGCCGCCTGAGGTTTCCGTGTAGTCGTCAATGCTGATGGAGTCGCCGAGGGCAAGGTAGTTCATCGCTGTTCACGTCTTCGCCGTCATTCGTCGCGTCGGGTCTATGATATTGGCGTCAAAGATGGCGACATTGGACTGAACCTGCGCGTTTGTACCGACGACGCAGCGTTCCAGATGCGTTCCCTGGCTCACCCGCGCACCGGCCCAGAGGATCGTTTCGCGCAGGGTGACGTTCGGCTCAATCATGCAGCCGTCACCAATGATGGTGTTTTCCCCGATCTTTGCGCCCGCGCCGATGGTGACGCCGGTGCCGATCACAACGGGCGAGACGATCTGGGCGGAAGGGTCGATCTGAACCCCGTCGCCTTGCCAGTGGCCGGCTTCGGTCTGAGCGAGGGGGAAGTCCAGAACGACGCGGCCGCTCAGGGCATCAAAGTTGGTTTGGCGGTAGATTTTGAGATTGCCGACATCCATCCAGTAGGCATTCGTCAGATAGCCATAGAGCGGCTTGTTTTCAGCCAGAAGCTGCGGGAAGACATTGTTGCCGAAGCCCCAGAACGTGTCGGGCGGGATCATGTCAAAGACTTCCGGCTCAAAGAGATACACGCCGGTGTTGGCCGTGTTGGAGAAAACGTCGCCGCCTTTGGGCTTTTCCAGAAAGCGCTTGATGCGGCCATCCTCGTTCTGTGATCGACGATGCCGAACTGCGAGGGGTCGTCTACCACGCGATAGAGCGATCGTGGACGCGGCGTTCTTCTCCCGGTGCAGACGCACCAACCCGGACAGGTCAATATCGGAAATATCGTCGCCGCCGACGACGAGAAACGTTTCGCCCGCGAAGAAGTCCTGGGAGCGTTTGACGCTGCCCGCGTCACCCCAAAGTTTGTCTTCCTGCGCGTAGGAGATTTGAACGCCCAGCTGCGACCCGTCGCCCAGATGCGCCTGGATGACATCCCCAAGTAGTGCAGGTTGATCATGATCTCCGTGAAGCCGTGCTTCTTGAGCTTATAGACGATATGCTCGATCACGGGCCGGTTGACAATCGGCACCATTGGCTTGGGAATAGCGCGGGTGAGCGGGTCCAGGCGGGAACCGACCCCCGCCGCCAGAATCATTGCCTTCAAATTGAGTGTCTCCTTCGCTCCTTCGCCCCCTTACCCCCAATTCTGGGGGAATCGGACATCTTAGCGACCCGAAATGGTCATGCAAAAAATGCTCGCACTGCGTCCGCCGCGTATTCCACCTGCTCATGGGCCAGATCGGGATGCACCGGCAGGGACAGGACTTCCTCGGACGCTCGTTCGCTTTCCGGCAGATCGCCTTGCTGATAACCCAAAAACGCATACGCTTCCTGCAAATGGATCGGCAGCGGGTAGTAGATCGCCGACTGAACACCCCGGCCTGCCAGATGCTTTTGCAGCGCGTCCCGCCGTCCATTCGGTCACGCGAACCGTGTACTGGTGGTAGATGTGATGGTTTCCGCGTTCGGTGCAGGGCAGAATCAGCCGCCCTTCCAGGCCTTGCAGAACATCGTCATACAAAGCCGCATTCCGGCGGCGGCTTTCGTTCCAATCGGGTAGTCGCCGCGCTTTCACGCGGAGCAGGGCGGCCTGCAAGCCGTCCAGTCGGGAGCAGTAGCCGATCTCTTTGTGGAAATAGCCTTTGCCGCCCGAGCCGTGAAAGCGCAGCAGTTTAAGGTGTTCGGCTATGTCTTCGCGATCCGTCAGCACCATGCCGCCGTCGCCGCAGGCGCCGAGGTTTTTGGTCGGATAAAACGAAAGCGTTTCCGCATCGCCCCAGGCGCCGAGCGGCTGGCCCTGATGAGTCGCGCCGATAGCCTGCGCGCGCGTCGCCGAGCAGCGCCACATTGTGGCGACGCGCGATCTCGCCGAAGCGCGTCATGTCCGCGAGCTGCCCAAACAGGTGAACCGGCAGAATAACCTTGGTCTTTGTCGGTGATTTTGGCTTCCGCCGCGTCCGGGTCCAGGTTAAACGTATGCGGATCAATATCCGCAAAGACCGGCGTCGCCCCGGCCAGGCAGATCGTCTCGCCCGTCGCAATAAACGTAAAGGCGGCGTAATGACTTCATCGCCCGGCCCCACCCCCAGCGCCAGCAGGGACAGAAGCAGGGCATCCGTCCCGGAATTGACACCGAGCGCGTACTTCGCGCCGCACAGGGCGGCGATCTCGCGCTCCAGCCCGCTTGTATTTTCTCCCAGCCCGCCGAAATCGCAGGTTGCCATGACCCGGTCAAACGCCTCGGTCAGTTCATCCTTCAGCGCCAGATGCTGCGCTTGCAGGTCCGCCATCGGAACATTCATGCCACGTCCTTTAGTGTTTGTCTGGGACGTTGGACAACCGAAACCGCCGGTTGTTACAGGGTTTTACTGAGGACGAGGCTCTTGTAATTGGTGACCGGCCACTGGATCGTCTCCACATGCCGGTAGCCGCGCCGGGTGTAAGTGGCGAGCAACTCCGAGGCGTGTTCGGAGGTGTCCAGCGCCAATTCTGTTGCCCCATGCCGCCTCGCCTCGCCTTCCACCCAGTCCATCAGCGCCGCCCCGATGCCCTGGCCCTGGCACGGCGGGTCCACAGCATATTGCGCGAAGTGCCAAACGCCAGGCCGCTGATACCAGGTGCATTCGTTTGTCGTCGGGATTGGATACAGCGTCACAGTCCCAACCAGAGCGTCCCTGACTACGGCCACGTAGCCTTGCCCATACCCCAGGCGTCGGCGGGTGACTTCTTCCGTCTGGTAGGAGGCGACAAAGCGCATCCCCCGCTCGGCCAAGGGCTGGTAAGCCCGGTGCAGAAGTTCCGTCAGGGCCGCCAGGTCATCGGTCTCACAAATTGGACGGATCACGTAATCAGAGCAAATCATGGCGTTTTCGCGCCTTTAACTCTTCCACGACTTGTTTGACCTCTTCGGAGCGGGAGCGGGGGCAGATCAAAGTCGCGTCCGGGGTGTCAATCACGATAATATCATCCATGCCGATAGTCGCGATCAGCCGGTCCGGGCTGTAAATCAATGCCCCCTGCGTGTCCACCCCCAGATGGTGGCCGACGACGACATTTTCCCCATGCTGCCCTGTCGATTCCAGGATTTCAGCCAGCCGCTGCCAGGAGCCGACATCGTTCCAGCCGATGTCGGCAGGGATCACGGCGACCTGGCCGGCTTTTTCGGCGATGCCGTAGTCCACGGAAATCTTTTCCAGCGTTGGGAAGACCTCGCGCATTACTGCGTTAAAACTTTCTGTTCCCAGCGCGGCGACGATCTGAGCGAAACCCGCTTCCATCTGCGGCAGATGCGTTTTGTAGAGGTCACGCAGGGTGCGAACACTGGCGATGAACATGCCGGCGTTCCAATAGTAGCCGCCCTGGCGCAGATAGTCTTCAGCGACCTCGCGCTTGGGCTTCTCTTTGAATTGCTTCACCGCGTAGACGGGAACGCCGGCCGCTGTCTCCTGCTGGATGACTTCGCCGCTCTGGATGTACCCGAACCCGATGTCCGGGCCGGTCGGCGGAATGCCCAGCGTCACCAGCCAGCCTTCGGACGCAACCTGGGCCGACGCGCGCAGGATGCCGCGAAACTTTGTTTCGTCCAAAATGACATGATCGGCGGGCAGGGTCGCCATCACTGTTTCCGGCCCCTGCGTCTTTTCCAGAATGGCCGCCATCAGGCCAATGGCCGGCGCGGAATCACGCCCTTCCGGCTCGCCGACAATGTTTCCGGCAGGCACGGCGGGCAATTGCCCTCGAACTGCCTCGGCGTGACGCGCATTCGTGATGACATACAGCCGCTCCGGGGGGACTAAGTCCTGCACCCGGTCGGTCGTTTCCTGAAGCATCGTGCGCTCACTGACGATGTCCAGAAACTGCTTGGGCGTCTCCTGGCGGCTGCGCGGCCAAAGGCGGGTTCCCCCGCCTCCGGCGGGAATGACGACGGCGATGTTGGGCTGGGACAAGGGTGGGTTCTCTGCGGGCTTTCCAGGGTATTTTTCGGCCCTGAGTGTACCAAATCGCCCCGCCCGCTGTCAATGGCGCATCAGGGTTTGGGTTGAAATCCGGCGACGGTGAGACCATGCTTGAAGAGAGGGTCGGCGCGAAGCAGTTGCCAGACCAGTCCGGTGCGGCTGTTCTCTATCGCCAGCAGCATCATTCCCAGGTCAATCCCGATGACATCGGTGTCATACCAGTTTTTGTCTGCATTGAACGCATTGGAAAAGCCGTAGCGGCCCCAGAGTTGCGGCCCGTGTTTCTGCCAGAGGTTTTGCAGCGCCGCATCCGCGAGAGCCGGGTCGTACAGGATGCCGGCGAGCATGGCGGTCGGCGCGACCGTGCCGTCATTTTGACCGTTGGCAGGCCGGTTCGCGCCGTAATTGACCGGCGGCGGCAGATCGTCGGCATTGATGCCCCAGAAGCCCTCGGCATAGGTCTTGCGGCCTTCGGGGTTACGGGCGCAGTAGGCATGGTCCGCCAGAACAGCGTTGTGCCAGGCTGTCCACCAGTCGCGCTGCTGGCGATCATGCAGGCCGCGCAGGTCAAGGTAGCCAGCCGCCATCTCGGCCATGAAGAGTGGCTGCGCCCCGCCGAAGACCGGGCGGCCTTCCAACGTCTCTCGCGAGGTTTCCCAACTGTCCCACGAAGCCTGCGGAAGCGCGTGTTTTCTCGCCCCAATCGCCAACAGGTACAGAAAGGACGCTTCGCTGTAGCCTGCCCAGCGAGCAGTGAGCCACCCCGACTCTGGTTTCCAGCCCATTTCCGGCGGCTGGCCCTGACCGTTCTGCATCCAAACCCAGTCCACCCGGTCGGTAATGTCATCGGCGAGACGCTGCGCTTCGGTTCCCGGCCAGAAATCCGCCGCCGCGCGAACCCCCATGATTAACAGAGCGGTGTCAATGGACGAGAGTTCACAGTTCCAGACCCGCTCCCCGGTCCGCATATCCACAAAATGAAAGTAAAAACCATGCTCACTGGGCAGTTTGTCGTGCAGAAACGTTAATGTGGTCACAGCCCGCGCGTAGCCCTGCTGCCGGGTGATCCAGCCGTGACTGACGCCAATGGGCAACGCGGCGAGCGCGTATCCTGTGGAGGCCGTGGACGCGACCGTGTGTGTGTCGGGCGCTGTCCCCAGGTTTTGCGCTGGATCTTTGGTCAGCCCCGTTTTCGCGTCAAACTCGTTCCAGAAGAAATCAAACGCCCGATGCTGAACTGTCTCCAGAGATGGCGGCGCATTGGGGGACGCCGCGAATAGGGGAGCGGACAAAGCCACCACCGCAAAGACGGAAACCAACCCTGCGAGGAGCCGTTGTCTGTTCATGCAGTCATGTTACCCGATTGAAACTTACGCTTGATGTGAATTGAATTTGGTTGGGTTGGCTCAAAACGTGAACTCCGCCAGCCTGAGCGGGGAGTGACCCTGCTCCCGATTGTGCTTGGCCGCAATGGTCAATCCGGTAATTTTGGCGATAACCCGGCTCAGGATGCCCCACACGCTCCTGGCACGCGGCTTCTCCAGTCCAAACGTGCCTTTGGCTTGGGCAAACGTGGTCTCGATCATCCGGCGTGTCCGGTTCATTAAGGCATCCCAAGCCGGAGGGTTCTGCTTGTGCTGGTTCTTGCGCTTGGGCGTCACTAGCAGCAGACCCTGATCTTCCTGTAAGACGGATTGACGCCTTTGATCCAGAAAGCCTTTATCGCCCAGCACAAACAAGTCGCGGCAGTTGTCCAGCAGGTTTTGTGCAGCCTCACGCTCATCGGTGTTGGCCGCGAACAGGTCCCACTCGAGGATGATACCGTCCAGCGTGGTCAAGGCCAGCAGACGCAAGCCATAGAAGGTCTCCTTCTTGGTCGCGCAGTAGCCGAGTGCCGCTTCGGGTAAGAGCAAGTGGCCTTTGCCGAAGCGTCGCCAGTGACGCACTTGCACCGGCGTACCATCAATGATCTGGCAGGGAGCCTCGGCGATGCCCATCTGCTCCACAAGATGCTGGCGCAGAGCGTTGATGAGCCAGCACAGGCTCCGTGCCCGCCGGTTGAACTGGCTTTGGCTGACCAGACGCGGAAACAGAGGCAGGCAGTCATTCCTCATACGGCGCAGGAACTCACGCTCCTCGGAGAAGCCGAGCCAGTGTTGAGCCAGGGACAAGGTGATGACCTCGCTGTCTGAGAAGAGTGGCTTCGTCCCGGCTTTGTGCGGCAGCAGCCGAGGGACGTGGACCTGATACCAGTCGTCGACAATGGTGTATAATGTGGTTAAGAAGGTTTCCGTCGGCATATTCATGGGGCACCTCGGGCAAAGGGTTGTTTCATAGTTTGCCGGCGGAGCCTTCGGTTCCTTTCTCGCTTCAGGATGAGCGATTTCATTTCACATCAAGCGTAACTTTATAAAACGAAGATCGGGCGATTGAAATCGCGGCAACAAGTTCACGAAGTCCGCCTTCGCGGACTAAGATTTCGGTACTATTCTTAACCGGCGAAGGCCGGTTTTTTGCTTTTGTTGCTGCGGTTTTAACCGCCAGTTCCGGCTTTCTATAAAGTCTGCGTAACTCCCGTGAAACTACGGTAAGCGGTTGTACCGGTGTCTGCCGACAATAAGAGGGGAGATGCAGTTCCAATGACTTTGATGACCCAACCTCGCTCCGAGCCGTGCGCGGACATGGCGCGGCGAATGCGAACCCAGGCCGCGCCGCTGGAGATGTCGCACGACGCGCTGGAGTTTTTGATTGAAGGCTATGCCAAGCTGGTGGAAAGCCTGCTGGACCCGCGCGCCAGCGCGTCCGGCATTGAGTTCGCCTACAGCCGCCTGCTCGGCACGCGCGGCAACATCTGCCGCCTGTGCTCCGTTGGACGACATGGGACGACTGCCCAAAAAGGCCTTGAAGCGCTGGGATTGGGCGGAAACCTATCTCCGTGAGTATTTGGTCCATGCGCCCCAGATTGAAGAAGTGGTCGCCGTCGCTCGCCGCGTGGAAGACGGCTGGGCGGACAGCATTGAGCGGTACGTCCTGACGCTCTCGGCCCGCATGAACGAGACGGAAATCCCCGATAAGATCGGCATCCTGAAGGGCATTGATACGGTCAGCCTGCATCTGGCCCAGCGCGAAGTCTTCGCACTGTCTCAATCGCTCGCCATCCCACTGGAAAACGCCAACGCCGTCAAGCTGCGAGTCCGCCTGCTTTCGTTGTTCCTGACCCTGCACCGCTGCGGCTTCTGTCAGGCCTTTCCCGCCATCCAAAGTTACCGCCGGACATTTCGCATTTACGATCCCGTCGCCTACCCCTGGTGGTTCGTAGACTGCCGCTTGACCGAGCGGCAGCTCAATTGGACCTACCGCCGCATTCCCGCCGAGGATTTGGACTGGCGCTTTTAGGTTTCGAAAGAGACCATGAGGGCGAGTTAGCCGCCCGCGATGGCCCCGACAATCAGGAACGGCTCGTCCCCCGCCGCGACCGCCGCGGGCAGCGGGAGTTCCGGGCCGCTCGTGGGATAGGTCCTGCCCGCAGGCGAAGAAGCGCACGAACGGGCGGCGGCGCAGGGTCGCGTGGTCGCGGATCGTCCCGCGCAGCATCGGATACTGCGCTTCCAGGGCATCCAGGATTGACGCCGGCGTCACCGGACCCCGCCACCGGCACGGCCACCTCATCGCCGACACGCGCCAGCGTTCGCAGATGGGCGGGCAGGGCCACTCGGATCAGATTTGGGTCATGGCTCCCTTCATGGCAGCGTCTGCACCTCCACGGACAGCACGGCGGGCAGGTCGCGGACGATGGGCGCCCAGGTGTCGCCGCTGTCGGCGGAAGCGTAGACCTGCCCGCCGGTAGTCCCGAAATAAATGCCGCACGAATCCAGCGTGTCCACCGCCATCGCATCGCGCAGCACATTCACATAGCAGTCGCGCTGCGGCAGGCCGTGGGTCAGCGCCTCCCACTCGTTGCCCCCCGTCCGGCTGCGGTAGACGCGCAGCTTGCCGTCGGGCGGATAATGCTCGGAGTCGCTCTTGATCGGAACCACATACACCGTCTCCGGCTCGTGCGCGTGGACATCAATCGGGAAGCCGAAATCGGACGGCAGGTTGCCGCTGACTTCGCTGCCAGGACTCGCCGGCGTCGTCGCTCCGCATCACGTCCCAATGCTTCTGCATGAACAGCACCTCGGGGCGCGACGGGTGCAGCGCGATTCGGTGGACGCAGTGACCAACCTGGGCATCCGGGTCCGGCAGGAACCCGGAGTTCAGGCCCTGATTCATGGGCCGCCATGTTTCCCCGGCATCATCGGACCGGAACACGCCCGCCGCCGAGACCGCGATGTATATCCGTCCGGGATGGCCGGGGTCCAGCAGTACCGTATGCAGGCACATCCCGCCCGCGCCCGGCTGCCAGAACGGGCCGGAGGCGTGACCGCGCAGCCCCGACATCTCCTGCCAGGTCCCGCCGCCGTCCGCCGAGCGGAACAAGGCCGCATCCTCCACCCCGGCATAGACTGTGTCCGGGTCGGTCAGCGACGGCTCCAGGTGCCAGACGCGCTTGAACTCCCAGGGGTGCTGCGTGCCGTCAAACCACTGATGGGTGCCGGGAATGCCGTCATAGGCAAACTCATTGCCGACCGATGCCCACGTCTGTCCGCCGTCCTCTGAACGCTGGATCAACTGCCCGAACCAGCCGCTGGACTGTGAGGCATACAGCCGGTTCGGGTCGGCCGGCGATCCCTTGACATGGTAAATCTCCCAGCCCCCAAAGTGCGGGCCGCTGACATCCCACTGTTCCCGCTTGCCGTCCGCCGTCAGAATAAATGCGCCTTTGCGCGTTCCAACCAGCACCCGTACTCCGCTCATTGTCCTCACTCTTCCTGAGCGCCTTGGGAGGCCGCCCGCTGTCCTCGTCTACTTGGTATGCTTATCAAAACAAATGATAGCAAAGCCTGCGACGATTTGCGCGGTTTGGACGGATTGGGGTGGAATGATTTTCCATTTGTCTCACTTGATGAGAAATTTACGCTCCCGCGCCACGGAACCCGCTGGAGGAACCCACAGAAAATGAGCGCCGTATTCCCGCCGAAGACCTGGATTGGCGTTTTTAAGAGATTCTCGAATCAACAGCTTCAGCGCGCCTGACGACTATGCCCTGACGTTTGCCAACAACGGCGAACTACTCGTCAGTAATCCAGCGGCATATCCCGCCGGCAATATTGAGGAGTACACTCAGTCCGGCGCCGATCTTGGCTCCTTCGCCGCCGCGAGCGATCCCCATGGGATCACCGCAGATGGAGCAGGCAACGTTTACTCAACGGTTTACGACTATGCCCAGATTCAGGAGTTTAATTCCAGCGGAACTCTGACCAACACCTTTGCCACCGGTTTCCGCCCGGAAGATGTCAAACTGGACACTTCCAGTAACCTACTGGTTAGCGAAAATTGTGCCGGAGTTATCGAGAAGTATTCCACATCGGGAGCCGACCTGGGCGCCTTCGCCACCAACCTGATCAAACCCGATGGCCTGACGGTGGATGGCAGCAACGGCAATGTGTACGTCGCCGACGGCTTCGCCACCCTGGATGAGTACAACAGCAGCGGGACGCTCATCAACAGCGTCGCCGACCCGAACGGGCCAATCTTTGAGGCCCGCGGCCCGGCGTCAAGCCCGGTGCCGGAAGCCTCCACGACTGTTTCCTTCGGCCTTCTGCTGGCCCTGGGAATGGGTGGCCTTCTGGTCGCTCGCAAGAATAACGTCAAAGGCTGACGCGCTTGCCGGGGCTTTTTACAGCCCCGGCGGTTTTATACGGTAAAGCGGGTATGATGTTCGTATGAACCTGCCTGCTGTACATGGCATCATCCGCCGCCGCATTCTCCTCAACTTTCGCGTGAACGCCGAAGTGATGCAGCGCCAATTGCCTGCGCCGTTTCGGGTAAAAACCGTGGACGGTCAGGCGCTGGCCGGCATCTGCCTGATCCGTCTGGAACAGATTCGCCCTGCTTTTCTTCCGATCCCCTTCGGCGCATCCAGCGAAAACGCCGCCCACCGTGTTGCCGTCTGCTGGACCGACAGCGCCGGGAAAGAGCGCGAAGGCGTCTACATTCCGCGCCGCGACACCAGTTCCCATCTCAATCACCTGGCGGGAGGTCGTTTATTCCCCGGTGAACAGCAGCACGCGGCATTCCAAGTGTGCGACGAGGGCGGACGTATTGATTTCAACATGCGCTCAGACGACGGCAAGGTAGAGATTCGACTGCGCGGGCAGGAAACGCACACCTTCCCGAAAGCATCCCTGTTCGCGTCCCTAACCGAAGCGTCGGCGTTTTTCCAGACCGGCGCGATTGGCTATGCGGCGACCCGAAAAGGCGACCATGTAGACGGGCTGCGGCTGTCTACGGAGTCCTGGGCAGTCACGCCGCTGCAAATTGACACCGTCTATTCCAGCTACTTTGCCGACGAGGCGCGGTTCCCTGCTGGCAGCGTCGTCTTTGACTGCGCCCTGCTGATGCGCGACATCCCCCACGAGTGGCTGCCGATGCCGGAAATGGAAAGCCTGCCGGCCCAGACTGATTGCTGTCCTGTCCCCCTTCCCGCGTAACCCCCATCTGTGTTATAATGGGGCGGCTCACCGCCGCCTGGAGGATTTCGGAATGCGCCGTCCGCTTCTCGCCTGTGCCTTAGCTGGCCTCAGCCTGAGCGCCCTGCCCGCACTTGCCACCACGAAGGGCCTCAACCAGATCGTCACGCCTGATGTGCAGCCCGAGGGCATTCTCTCCCTCAGCGCGCAGCAGCAGGACCCGAACATCGGCGACCGCTATGAAGTGCAGCTAGAATTGGGGCTGACCAGGCGCTTTGAGGTCGCCATTTTTCAAGGCGCGTCGCCCCCAACGCAGATTGCCGCTGTGGAGTATAGCCTGTATCAGAAAGGAGACGCTGCGACCGGCCAGACCTTGCTCTCCACCGGCTTCTCCAACTGGTCCAGCAAAGGCTCCGCGCCGCAGCCCTATTTGGAAGGCGGCTACTACAAATGCAATGTGGAGGCCATGCTCGGCGTCGCCCGCGTCATCACGCAGACGCCGGATGTGACGGGAAACATCCTGAATAAACATCAATATCAGGGCATTCTCGGCTTTGGCTACCGGGTGCATCCCCGCGTCCTGCTGCAACTGGACTACCAGAGCGGGTCGGCCAACTCCGCCACGGCAGGGTTTACCTACAACATCAGCCCCCAACTTCAGTTCAATCCCTCCGTGTACGTTTCTAATGACACGTCACACAAAGTCTGGGGCTACGCCGTTCTGACCTGGAACGTGGATGCCTTCGCCCCCCATCCGCAGACGCCGCCCCCAGCGACCCTGCCTAAATCCAACGATCAGAAAAACAATCAGTAGAGGAAGTTTGTGACAATGAAAGTCTTTTCTCCTCCTATGCGCCTGCTCAAAATCGGCTCCCTGGCCGACCGTCCTGGCCCTGCTGGGCTTCACCGCTTCTTTCGGCCCGGCGCGGGCGCAGGAAGGACAGGAGATCGGGACATGGGCCTTCCAATACCCGGATAACACGCGGCCCGGCGCGCTGCTGGACCTGCGCTCTTTGAACGAGACCACGGCGGGAGAGACGGGCTTTGTCCGGCTCAGTCCCGACGGCAATTCCTTTGTTTTGGGCAGCGGCAAGCCGGTTCGCTTCTGGGCCTGCGGCATAGACTACCACGGCACCGACGATGAACTGGCCCGCAGGGCGCGTTTCCTGGCCCGGCTCGGCGTCAACATGGTCCGGCTGCACGCGCAGATCGCGCCCGACGACGGCGGCCCGATCACGGGTGTCAACGAGAAAGAAATTGATGCCATCTGGCGCACGGTGGCCGCGCTGAAGAAGGAAGGCATCTACGTCACTATCTCGCCCTACTGGGCCAACGGAAAAAAAGTCACGCAATGGGGGATTGAGGGCTACACCGGCCAGACCGATCTCTGGGGGCTGCTGTTCTTCAACGAGAAATTGCAGGCGGGCTACAAAGCCTGGGTCAAGGCGCTCTACGCCCGTCCCAATCCCTACACCCATCTTCCTCTCGCCAAAGACCCCGCCGTCGCCATCATTCAGGTGCAGAACGAGGACGGCATGTTTTTCTGGACGATGCAGGGGCTGAAACCCGAACAGAAAGCCCTGCTCGGACGGAAGTTCGCCGCGTGGCTGACCGCTAAATATCAGACTGCCGACGCGGCCAAAGCGGCCTGGGGCGGCGCATCCGATCCCGGTGACGACTGGGCCGGCGGCAAAGTCGGCATTTTAGACACCTGGCAGCTCACGCAAAATCAGACCGGCGGCATGGCGGCGCGGGTCGCCGACCAGGTTCATTTTTTCGCAGACACGCAGAAAGCCTGGTATGCCGACATTACCCGCTACTACAAAGACACCCTCGGATGCGGTCAGTTGGTGAATGCCTCCAACTGGTTTACCGCCGACCCTGTCAAGCTGAACGACGCGGAGCGGTACACGTATACGGCGGCGGACGTGGTTGCGGTCAACAAATACTATGACGGCGGCGTGCATCAGGGGCCGGATGCCGGCTGGCGCATTGATCCCGGCGACCATTTTAACAACGTCTCGGCATTGACTAATCCGCGCGGGCTGCCGACCAACTTGAAGCAAGTCGTCGGCCATCCCATGATCATCACGGAAAGTTCCTGGGTCGCGCCGCTGGGCTATCAGTCCGAAGGGCCGTTTCTGATGGCGGCCTATCAGTCGCTGACCGGCGTGGACACGTTTTACTGGTTCAGCATGGATGGGTCGGACGGCTACGTCACCAACCCGCAGTTCCCCTGGGCGCAGGTGAACGGCCAGTACGGGCTGAACAAATGGTCGGCCAACGTCCCGCCGATCATGGGCGGCTTCCCGGCCTGCGCCCTGATGTTCCGCCTGGGCTATCTTCAGCAGGGTGCGCCGGTCGTCCATGAGGAGCGGCCCCTGGCCGACCTCTGGGAACGCAAATCGCCGCTGATCGCCGAAGACGGCAGCTTTGATCCCAACCGCGCGGGAACCGCGGTCAAGCAGTCCAATATCCCGGAAGGGGCAGCGCCCTACGCCTTTCTAGTCGGCCCGGTGGAAGTCAAATACGGCGGCAGTCCGGCCCTGACTCATGTCGCGGACCTGACACCCTATATTGACACGAAAAATCAAATCGTCAGGAGCGAAACCGGGGAAATCCGGCTGAACTACGGCCAGGGCCTCTGCACCCTCAATGCGCCGAACGCGCAGGGCGCGACCGGGTTCCTGAGCAAAGCCGGCCCGATTGCCTTGGGGGACGTTTCCATCACTTCCGGCAATCCGTATGCCACCGTCGCGGTCGTTTCCCTGGACAGTCAGCCGCTCAAAACTTCGCGCAAAGTTCTGGTGCAGGTGACAACCGCCGCGCGCCCGACCGGCTGGCAGGTCAAAGAAACGGACTTTGTAGACAACAAGCAGACCCTGCATGGCTACCAAGTCGTTCACCCCGGCGCCGCTCCCTGGCAGGTGGTCAACACCGATGTGACTTTGACCATCGGCAATCCCAGCCTGTCCAAAGCCACCCTGCTTGATCCTGCCGGCTATTCCGCGCAAACGTTAGAAGTCACAAAAGCCGGCGGCAAACTGACACTAAAACTGCCCGCCAATGCGATGTACGTCGTTCTGGAGTAACGCGCGGCATTGGTCGCCTTCACGACGGCCGCCACAGTTCCCCATCCCATGATTTCTACTTGGCATGGTTTGTGCAGTAACTCTGATTGCTAGACAGAGCGTTAAGAAAAGACGCCCGCACCTGAAAGGAAAGTTCCTCCTTGTATTATCATTTCTCTCGCTACCCCCTCGCCCGCCTGGCGACTTTTGCGCTGCTCTGCCTGGGCGCATTCTTGGCTGTCCCGGCAGCGCAGGCGACGCCGATCACGGTGATCGCCAGCTTCAGTGTTACCAATGGAAGGCAGCCGGAGGGCGGCGTGACGTTTGACGCCGCCGGCAACATGTATGGGACGACTTATGGCGGCACTTCGTCAGTAGGCGACCCCAATTACGGCGGCGTCGTCTGGGAAATCGCGCATGGGACGACCACGATCACCGATCTTGCGATGTTTGGCGGCTACGGCTCGGAGCCAGGAGCGCCTTATGGCAATGTCGCCGTAGATGCCAATGGCAACGTTTACGGGACAGTCTCTACCGGCAACGCAAACAATACCAATGTCTACGGCGGCGTATTTGAGATTGTCGCCGGCAGCAACGCGCTCACCGATCTCGGCGACTTTGGTGTCGGCGCGATTCCAGGCACCAATCCCATGGCTGGAGTGACGCGGGATGCTGCGGGAAACCTTTTCGGCACGACAGAGTTTGGCTCAACCAACAATGCCGGCACGATCTGGGAAATTCCGGCAGGCGGAACCCTCACCACCCTGGCGTCTTTTCTCGGCTCCGGCAACGGAGACAAACCGCTCAGCGGCGTCACGCTGGACGCGCAGGGCAATCTGTACGGAACTACCTACTACGGCGGCCCGGACTTTATTGGCAACGTTTGGGAACTGCCGCATGGCTCCAACACGGTCCTGACCCTCGCGAATTTTTCTAATCCCGTGGGATTTAGTCCCAATGGAGATGTAGCGGTGGACGCGCAGGGGAATGTGTACGGCACGGCGGGAGGGCCAAACGCAGACAAAACCGGATGCGTTTGGGAAGTTGTCGCCGGAACCAACACCATTACCGACCTGGGCGTGTTTACCGGCCCGTACAGCGGTCCCAGCCCCACGGGATTGGGAGCTGCTCCCCTGGGCAACGTGGTCATTGACGGTGCGGGCGACTTGTTTGGGACGACCAGCGCCGGAGGATCGGGAGGCTTCGGCACGGTCTGGGAAATCCCCAAAGGCGGGACGCTGACCACCATCGCCTCATTCTCCGGCGCAAACGGCAACGACCCGGTCGGCAACGTGACGATGGACGCCAACGGCAACCTGTTCGGAACCACCGTCTCCGGCGGACCCTCCGATGCCGGCGTGGTCTGGGAAATGGTCGGCGTCGGCGTCGGGGGCGGGACGCCGGTTCCCACCAGCCTGACCCTGACACCCAATCCTGCTCATGCCGACACCACGATTAACGGCACCGTCACCTTCTCCCAGAGCGTCCCTGCCGGAACCGCCGTCGCCTTTACCCGCAACGGAACGACCCTCGGGTCGGTTGCCACCCCCGCCGCCGGAACCAGCCTGGTCTTCAACCTGCCCCTGCCCGACTACCTGAATGGCACCTACACCATCGGCGCGACCCTCAACGGCCAGACCGCCAATCAGACCCTCACCGTCATCAGCGATCCGAACAAACCCGTGCCGACCTCGCTGGTCTTTTCGCCCAACCCCGTCACGGCCAACACGGTCACAACAGCCACGATCACCCTGTCCGGCGCTGCTCCTGCCGGCGGGCTGAACATCGAAATCTATGAGAACGGAACCGATCTCGGCTCTGTCACAGTCAACGCCGGGGACACAGGAGCGTCCTTCACCCAGACGCCGGCGGCGGGAACCTACACCTATGCCGCCATTGAGAACGGCGTCCAGGTCACCACCAGCCTCACCGCCTCCTCCGGGTCCACGAACTCAAACTCTGCCTCCGCCCTCTTGTGGACCAACACCAACGGACAGGCGTCCCTGTGGAGCGTCGGCGGCAACGGCGCCTACACCAATGTCGTCTACGGACCCTTCAGCGGCTGGACTGCCCGCAGTATGGCCGCCGGCCCGGACGGCTCTTCCTGGCTCTTGTGGACCAACACCAGCGGACAGATTTCCCTCTGGAACGTCACCGCCTTCACCGCCACCGGCTACACCCACCACGAGTACGGCCCCTACTCCGGCTACCGCGCCGTCAGCCTCAGCGTGGACACCGACGGCAGCCCGCGCCTCCTGTGGGACAAGACCGATGGAACCGCGCTGCTCTGGAAGGTCAGCGCGGCCAATGGCACATTCGCCTACGCCGTCTACGGTCCGTTCTCCGGCTGGACGGCCAACCAGGTGGCCTCGGGCTACTCTGTGACGGATATGTTGTGGACCAACACGAGCGGCGCGGCGGCAGGCTGGCGGATCGCTTCGGACGGAACGTATGTGTTCCATGTGTTCGGTCCTTACGGCGGGTACCGGGCGGTGTCTCTGTCGGTCGGCCCGGATGACGCGGCGCATTTGCTGTGGGATGGGACCAATGGGGCGGGCCTGTTTTGGAACGTGGACTTCAGCAGCGGCGCGTTCACGTACACGTCCTACGGTCCCTTCAGCGGCTACACGGCCAAATCCATCGCGACGGGTGCGGACAATGTGACTCACATGACTTGGGACACGTCCAGCGGTTCTTCTTCGCTGTGGTCTCTGAACGCGGACAGCACGTACAGCTACCATGTGTACGGCCCTTACAGCGGCTGGACCGCCAGCGCCGTCAGCGGAGGGCCGTAACAAGCGCTTGCTCCGTTGAAAAAAATCCGAAGGCCGGGCATCTGCCCAGCCTTCGGATTCTCTAGAGAGGCCGATACCAGCCGGAGGGACGCGGCTTGCGAGGCGCGTTTTCCGCACCCTCTTCCTCCTGCCCGCTCAGGGCGGACGCGGGCGTGATCTCGCGGGCGGCGATCTTCAGCGAACGGACATCGGCATGGCCCTGCCGGGCCAGATCCGCCAGCGTCATTTCCGCCGCCGCCAGACGCGCGGCTTCCGGCGTTTCCGTGTCCATTTCCATCACCGCCGTCCCCTGAAACGTCACCGTCACTTTGTATCTCATGAGCCTTTCTTTCTCCATCAACTCACACATCGGATGAGAAGCAGGCAGGCGTCGTCGTGAAGCAGCCCGCCTGCGAAATCACGCGCGCCGTCCAGAACCGCCTGGGCAACTTCCTGAACCGAACCGGAAGCGGAGGCCGCGCGCTGCGCCAGCCGCGCCATGCCGTCGTAACCCAGAAACTCCATCCCGCGCCGGGCCTCGGTAATTCCATCGGTCGCCATTAATACCATGTCCCCTGTCCCCAGCGTCAGCGCCTGCGGGGCATACGTTTGGCCTGGCAGGAAGCCGAGGGGCAGGCCTCGGGCCGTCACGGTCTCCAGCCGGCCGTCGGCCCGCAGAATCAGAGGCGGCTCGGCGCCCGCCGTGCCGAAGGACGCTTCCCCGGTCGCCGTCTTCACCACCACCAGAGTCAGCACAATGAAGGCATCCTCATCGCGCGTCTCCAGCCGCTGTGCCGCGCACAGAAAATCGTTCAGCCGCGCCAAAGCGGTCTCCGGCGAAGCATCTTCCCGCAGAAAAGCGCGCAGCGCGAATTTGGCTTCCGCCATGCGGACCGCCGCCGACAGACCTTTGCCGCTGGCATCCCCCACGACGAACGCAATCCGGTCCCCGTTCAGCGCAAAGACATCAAAGAAATCGCCCCCGATGCGCGCCTCCTGCCAGGCCGGGAGGTAGCGCGAGGCGACTGCCAGGCCCGGAAAAGCGTTCTCCGCGACCTCTTGCAGAATGGCATGCTGCAACGTCTCAGCAACGAAGCGGTCCCGCTCCCAGGACGCCCGGATGACCTCCTCGGCCTCTTTGCGCGCCGTGATGTCGGAAAACGCGGTCACGGCACCCAGCGTTGCCCCCGCCTCCACCAGCGGGGCGGCGCAGTAGTCTACCGGAAACGACGTGCCATCCTGCCGCCAGAAAACATCGTCTTCCACACGGCAGCCTTCTCCTGTGAGCATGGTGTGAAAGACGGGACAATCAACCTCCGGGTACGGCGCGCCGTCGGGGTAATGATGATGAATGAGTTGGTGGAGATTTTGGCCCAGCAGCGCCTCGGGCGAAAAACCGAGCATCCGGGCGGCGGCGGGGTTGACAAAGGTGCAGTATCCCGCCCGGTCCAGCCCGAAAATGCCCTCCGCCGTCAACTCCAGCAGGGCAACATTCTCGCGCCGCGCTTTTTCCGCTTCCCGGGCCTGCCGCTGCGCCTGTTTGACGGCGGTCTGCAACTCGATTTCGGCCAGGACAGAGTCGGCCAGGGTCGTCAGAGTCGCGATTTCGTCTTCGGTCCATTCCCGCGGCCGGGTGTCCAGAACGCAGAAAGAACCCAGCGTATGCCCCTCGGAGGTAATCAGCGGGATACCGGCATAGGAGCGCACCCCCATTTCCGTAACGGCGAGATTATCGCGCACGAGCGGGTTGTTTTGGGCATCGGCGATTACCAGCGGCTCCGCGGTTTGGACGACGTGCTGGCAAAAAGAATACGAGAGAGGGGTTTCCCGCATCGCCTCCAGTAGACCGATGTTGCTCTTGAAAAACTGGCGATTTTCCGTGACCAGCGAAACCAGCGCGACCGGCACGCCGAGAATTTTGCCGGCGAGACGGGTAATTCGGTCAAAGGCCGGCTCCGGCTCGCTGTCCAGCAGAGCCGTCTCGTTTAAAGCCGACAGACGATCCGGGTCTGTCAGCGGTTGGGTAGAATTGTCAGCCATAATGTCCCTGGATAGAATATCCCCGGAAAGCGCATGTTCTTCCTATTCTACCCCGGAAGGGCCGCGTAAGTCGCGGTGGCCTTGACCCCTTCATCTTCGGTGTGTTACAATGGCAATGGCGCAATTTGCCGTCACCGGCGTTGCCAAACAGAAGGGAAAGTCCTGATGCAGACACGTTTTTTTTCAAGCAGCCTCGCGGCTCTCGCGGCTCCGGCTGCGTTTATCATTCTCGCCCTTAACTCTGCTTCGGCCACGCAGGCCGCCGCGCTTTCGGTGGTCGCTCCCTTCACCGGGACGGCGACGGGGAGCGTGCCTTATGGCGGGGTGACGCGCGACAGCAGCGGCAACTTGTTCGGGACAACGGAAAATGGCGGCTCCGCCAGCGACGGCGTTGTCTGGGAGATTCCGGCGGGCAGCACAACCATCACGCCCCTGGCTTCCTTCACCGGTGCGAATGGCCAGAATCCTTATGTGGGAGTCACGCTAGACAGCAGCAGCAACCTGTTTGGAACCACTTCCCATGGGGGTGTCAATGGTGATGGCGTCGTCTGGGAGATTGTCCACGGCAGCACAACCATTACGCCCCTGGCTTCCTTCAACGGCGCGAACGGGACTACCCCCTTTAGCGGAGTGACGATTGACAGCAGCGGCAACCTGTTCGGCACGACCTACTATGGCGGCGACAATGGCGTTGGCACCGTCTGGGAACTCCCCCACGGCAGCGCGGCCATCAGCACCCTCGCCACCTTCAACGGAACAAACGGGACCAACCCCAATGGCCCGCTGGCTCTGGACAGCAGCGGCAACCTGTTTGGGACAGCGGTGGGCGGCGGGGCCAACGGAGACGGCGCGGTCTGGGAACTGCCGCATGGCACAGCGACGCTGACCGACATCGCGGCCTTTAACGGGGCAGGGAACGGGACCACGCCCGAGGCCGGGCTGATCCTGGACAGCAGCGGGAATTTGTTCGGAACTGCCTACCAGGGCGGCTCCGCCAATGACGGCACGGTTTGGGAGATTGTCCACGGCAGCGCAGCGATTACGCCCCTTGCCACGTTTACCGGCGCAAACGGGTCCAACCCCTTTGGCGGGGTGCTTCTGGATAGCAGTGGAAACCTGTACGGGACGACTTTCTATGGCGGCTCCGCCAATGACGGCACGCTCTGGGAGATTCCCGCAGGCAGCGCGACCCTGACTACACTCGCCTCCTTCACCGGCGCGAACGGCCAGAATCCCAGCGGCATTTTGACCCTGGACAGCAGCGGAAACATTCTCGGAACAACTCAACTGGGCGGGTCCGGCAGCGACGGCGCTGTTTTCAAATTCGCAGGCCACACGCACCTGCTTTGGAACAAGACCGACGGCACGGCGGCTTTGTGGACAGTCAACCGCGACACGACGTATGCCAGCATCGCCTACGGTCCCTTTTCCGGCTGGACGGCAAAAGCCACTGCCGCTGCTCCCGACGGCACGAACTGGCTGCTGTGGACTAATACGAACGGCACCGCTGCGCTCTGGCATGTCACCGCGCTCACGGCTTCGGGTTACACCGCCACGCAGTACGGCCCGTATGCAGGCTATACGGCGGTCAGCCTGTCCGTCGGCTCCGACGGCAGCCCGCACCTTTTGTGGGACAAAACCGACGGAACCGCCCTGCTCTGGACCGTCAACCCCGCCAACGGCAGTTTCACATACACGACTTATGGCCCATTCTCCGGCTGGACAGCCAGCGCGGTCGCCAGCGGCGCGACTGTAACGGACCTGCTGTGGAACAAAACGGACGGCACCGCGTCCGGCTATCGCATTGCGTCTGACGGCAGCCTGACTTATCACACGTTCGGCCCGTACAGCGGCTACACGGCGAAATCTCTCTCGGTTGGCCCGGACGATGGGGCGCACCTTTTGTGGGACAAGACCGACGGCACGGCGCTTCTGTGGAGCGTGGACTTCAGCAGCGGGGCGTTTACTTACACTTCCTATGGGCCGTTCCCCGGCTATTCAGCCCGCGCCATTGCGACGGGGCCGGATAACATCACCCACATTCTCTGGAATGCCGCCAACGGCACAGCGTCTCTGTGGAATGTCACGGGAAGTGGGTTTACTTACACCGCCTATGGGCCGTTCTCCGGCTGGACGGCGGTGGCAGTGAGCGCCGGGCCATAGCGGCAGGAGGGTCATCCCTTCAGCAGAGTCTTGGCTCCTGCCGCCGCCGAATGCGTGTCCCCGGTTTGATCCGACTGGCGCGTCAAGACCGGCTCGCCTGCCGCGGGCCAGCGGCGGGCGAGAACTTCGTGCAGGTACAGGCAAGCGATCAGCCAGGGGACGCCTGCCGTCCACCCGGCCAGCACGTCGGTCGGATAATGGACGCCGACATAGACGCGCGAAACGCCGATGCTGAAAACGATAAGCACTGTGACGATGCGGACAGCGAGCCGGGCGGCTTCGTTCTTGAACAGGTTCAGGGCGAAGTAACCCAGCAGCCCGTAAACCACCATGGCGATCAGGGAATGCCCGGAGGGGAACGAGAAGCCGGACTCGTGCAGGATCGGCGCGAAGAAGCTGGGCCGGGGGCGGTGGACAAGCAGTTTGACGCCCTGAATAATGACGCCCGCGCCGATCACGGCGATGGGAAGTGTCCACGCCGCCCCGCGCACCCGGTGCCAGAACAGGCCGACGACGGCGGCGACGGCGGCGAACCCGACAATCACCGGCGGCGAGCCCATGTGCGCCAAAACCTTCGCGGCCGTGGTCAGAAACGGCGCGCGGTGGTGGTACATAAAGTATAGCAGCGAGCGATCAAACGGCGTCACATCCTTGCCGTTGTCTTTCACAAAATCAAAAATCTTGACGAAAATCACGGTAAAAATGATGCTGACGACAAGGCCGGTAATGACGTGCCAGAGAACGATTTTCGGGGCGGAATTGGTGGCGTTGGCCTGCTCGATGTGCTGCCCGGCAGCGGCGGTTGCTTTCATAGAGGGGGATATACCCAGATTTGCGGAACAAGGTTGCGCGCAAACGTGTTTATACGGTATAATGCCAAGTTGACGAGACAATGATGATTAAGTCAGCGGCATTTGACAAGGAGACCTCTATGAAGTCCGGCATCCATCCGAATTACAACGAAACCACCATTACCTGCGCCTGCGGCAGCAAGTTCCAGACCCGCTCCACGTCGGAGAACATTCATGTTGAAATCTGTTCGCAGTGTCATCCGTTCTTCACCGGCAAGCAGAAACTGGTGGACAGCGCGGGGCGCGTGGACAAATTCCTGTCCAAGTACGGCATGAAGAAATAACCAGGTCACGTCGGGGTGGGGCTTGCCCTACCCCTTTTTTGTCGCTTTTTTCCGGGAGCAGGTAAGCCAATGGCGGACGAACGGACGCAGTATGGCGGCCAGGCCGTGGTGGAGGGCGTGATGATGCGCAGCCCGCGCTTCTTCGCCGTCGCCTGCCGCCGCCTGTCCAATCAGGAAATCGTCATTGAACTGGAGCCGATTGAGAAACATCTGCGCGGCGTTCAGTGGCTCAACAAGCCCTTCCTGCGCGGCTCGCTCGCGCTGATTGATGCCATGGCGCTGGGCATCAAAGCGCTGACTTATGCGGCCAATGTGCAGGCCACCGACGAAGCGCCCGGCGGCGGGCGCGGCGCAATCTGGCGATGGGCGAAGGCGTCCCAAACATCTGGCCGCCCAAGCCAGAGGTGAACGAGCCGACGCCGCCCGCAAGCGGGGCCATCAACAGCATCGCCATCGGCGCGACGACCGTGCTGTCCCTGGTTCTCGGCTTCGGCCTGTTCTGGACCCTGCCGGCTCTGGTCACCGACAAGTTTCTGCCGGGGCATGGACGGCTGGCAGCGAATTTGGCCGAAGGCGGCATCCGGCTGACCTTTTTCTTTCTGTATATTCTGGCGATCTCGCAGATGAAGCACATTCAGCGCGTCTTTCAGTATCACGGCGCGGAGCATAAGGCCATCAATACGCTAGAGCGCGGCGCGGCGATGACCCTGGAAAATGCGCGCGAATCCAGCCGCATCCATCCGCGCTGCGGCACGAACTTTATCTTTATCGTGCTGCTGACCTCCATTGTCGTCTTTTCGGTCGTCCCGCGCCATGCCTTCCACGATGGGATCGGGCCGGTTCTGGAAACCGTCGGTCTGCGCCTGCTGCTGCTGCCGATTGTCGCAGGCATCGCGTTTGAGATTTTGAAGTGGGCGGGCGCGAACCGGGACAAACCCTGGGCGCAGTGGCTCATCGCGCCGGGCCTGTGGACACAGTACCTGACGACGCGCATTCCCGACGACAGCCAGATCGAAGTCGCCATCGCCGCCCTGGACAGCCGTTTGGGCCGAAGAACATAGTGGCGTGACGCTGACCATGCTGGACTTCCGCACGGATTTCCCCGGTGAGGAACCACCGGCGGCAGCGGTGGCTTAGAATACGGAAGCCCCCACCCGGCGCGCAAGCGCGCCACCCTCCCCGTTCCGGGAGAGGGTTAAGAAAACGAGAGAAGCTCGCCCTAACTCTGACCCCTCTCCCGCTTGCGGGGGCAGGGGTCGCCGCTTGCGGCGGGGGTGGGGGCATCCTTCTGAGGTAATAAACCATGTTTGAAAAATTAGCCGAAGTTGAAGAACTGTATCAGGAATTGGAACGGCGCATGGCCGACCCTGACCTGGTCAACGACATGGACGAATACCGGCGCGTCCACAAGCAGTACAGCGATCTGACCGAAGATCGTCACCAAGTTCCGCGAATACAACGAGACCGCGCGGCAGCTTGACGAGACCGAGGACATGCTGCGCGGGTCGCTGGACGACGACATGCGCGACCTGGCGCAGACCGAATTTGACGACCTGCGCGAACAGCGCGCTCGCACTGGAGCAGGCGCTCAAAGTCATGCTGCTGCCCAAAGACCCGAACGACGAAAAAGATGTCATTCTGGAAGTGCGCGGCGCGGCAGGCGGCGAGGAAGCGGCCCTGTTCGCCGGCGAACTGCTGCGGATGTACTTGCGCTACGCCGAAAAGCGCGGCTGGAAATACGATCTGCTCAATTCCAACGAGACCGGCATCGGCGGCTACAAAGAGGCCGTCGTGGAAATCCACGGAACCAGGGCGCGTACTCCGCCCTCAAGTTTGAGTCGGGCGTCCATCGCGTCCAGCGCGTCCCGGCGACCGAGGCCAGCGGGCGGCTGCAGACCAGCACGCGCGACGGTCATCGTCATGCCCGAAGCCGAAGACGTCGAGATTGAGATCAACGAAGAAAAAGACATCGAAAAGCAGTACACACTGTCGCAGGGCGCGGGCGGCCAGAACGTCCAGAAGAACGATGACCGCCGTGCGGCTCATCCATAAACCGACGGGCATCGTCGTCACCTGCCAGGACCAGCGCTCGCAGTTGCAGAACTATGAGAAAGCGATCCGCGTTCTCAAAGCCCGGCTGTACGACATTGAGATGCAGAAGCAGAACGAAACTGCGGGCGGCACGCGCAGGAGTTTGATCGGTTCGGGCGGACGCGAGTCGAAAAGATCCGCACCTATAACTTCCCGCAGGACCGCCTGACCGACCACCGCATCGGCCTGACGGTCCATAACCTGCCGACCATTCTCAGCGGCGAAATCCAGCATATCATTGATACCCTGGTCAGCGCCGACCAGGCTGAAAAGCTCAAACACGAGGTAGAAGCGTAACTTCTCTTCGGTCTATTCGTAGGAACACGCCATGAATGGGGAACTGGAGCGGCGATGGAGGGGAGGCATCGTCCCATTCAGCGGTCAAACCATAACGATTGATTCTGAAGATCTGACGCCGCTGACGCCACTTCGTCATGCGCTTCTTGCAGTGGTTTCCCGTCTGCAACAACGCTGGTCGGATGCTGCTCTGCTTTCTTTGGATGACTGGCATGAGCATGACGGGTTTATCACGGTGGCTAAACCAATATCATGGGTGTATCTCCTTTCTACCCTTGCCTCAGACGAAACCTTACTGGCTTTGAGCCACGGAGATTGGGCTGTACGAATGTCCTTTTTCCCGAAAACTTACGATTTTTATTTGCGCGTCTATGTCCCGGCTGATTATGATAGCGATTATCCAGAGCGTCGTGGCGACTTTGACATCACTTGTGCCTCAGAACTAGCCGCAGAATTGGCAGATAACGCTGCCCTGGCAAGCGGCTTATCTTTTGCCAACCGAGGCGCGAAGAACTTCTTTGATCCGCGCTACAGTGGGTAACGGAAAGAGCCGAGCTATGCCCTTTCGTCCGATCCGTATGACTTTTGAGGAGTTTGAGCGGCTGCCGCGCCCTCCTGGCTGGAAGCACGAGTATTTCGGCGGCAATGCCTACATTCAGCCGCGCCATTCCGTCGCCATTGTTCGGTTGGAAACAGCCTATCGCCCTGTTTCTGTTCCCGAAGGTTTCCAAATCCGTCCCGCCACACCGGAAGACGCGCCGCGCCTTGTTCCGGCGTTCTTTGACGCTTTCCGGCAGTCTGTGGACTACTGGGGCTATCGCCAGGCTGCGATACGACAGTCTGCCGCAGACAGCATTCGCACCTGTTTTGCGGGTCAGCGCGGCGCGTTTCATCCCACTTCTTTTCTTGCCGTCGCGCCGATGGGGCGCAGCGTAGCCGGAGCCGCGCTTCTCGTGGAGGATGGCGAGGGGCCGAACCTGGACTTGCTGTTTGTCCGCCCCCGCTGGCAGCGGCAGGGGCTGGCGAACGCGCTTGTTCAGACTGCTTTGACCGATCTGCACACGCAGGGCGAACCGCACTTGGATAGCGCTTATGTCGTCGCAAATGCAGTCAGCGCCGCCTGGCATCAGAAATTCGGGTTTATCGAATTGCCCGACCTCGCGCGGGCAAAAGAGCAGTATTATGACATTCTGCACGAAGTGCGGCGGCGCGAATTGATCGGCGAATTGACCGACGCGGAGCGGCAGGCGATGGAGCGCGGTGCGGAACAGTGGCGTCAGCGGATCGAAGAACTGGAAGCCCTAGCCGATCAGGATGGATACGAAGCGGTTTCACCTCTGTTGCGCCGACGGCGTGAGCGGAAACGAAAACAGGACGACGTGCAGGAATAACGGCGACGACGGCGAACTATTCCGTCACCAATCCAACGTGAAGGAAGTTTTATGACCCAATCCGTCAAAGCGCCGAATGCCGTCAAAGTCGGCGTCGTCGGCTGCGGCAACATCAGCAGCGCCTATTTCAGCCATGCGCCCGTCTTTCCCATTCTTGACGTCATTGCCTGCGCCGACCTGAACCCCGATGCCGCGCAGGCGCAGGCGGAAAAGTTCGGCGTTCCGCAGGTGTTAAGCGTGGATGAACTGCTGGCCCACCCCGATATTGAAATTGTTCTGAACCTCACCATCCCGCAGGCCCATGTCCCCATCGCGCTTCAAGCCATTGCCAATGGCAAGCATACCTACGCCGAGAAGCCGCTGGGACTGGACCGCGAAGACGCCAAACCGCTGCTGGAAGCGGCACGCGCGAAAGGCCTGCGCGTCGGCTGCGCCCCGGATACGTTTCTGGGCGCGGGCATCCAGACCGCGCGCAAGATGGTAGATGACGGCGCCATCGGCAGGCCCGTCGCCTTCACGGCGTTTATGATGGGCCGGGGCCATGAATCGTGGCACCCCAGCCCCGAGTTTTATTACGCGCCTGGCGGCGGGCCGATGTTTGACATGGGGCCGTATTATTTGACCGCTCTGCTGAACCTGCTGGGACCGCTCAAGCGGCTGACCGGCGCGGCTTCCATTGCTATTCCCGAACGTGTCATCACCAGCCAGCCAAAGCACGGGAAGCAGATCACGGTCACGACGCCGGACCACCTCGCCGGCACGATGGAGTTTGCCGGCGGCGCGGTGGGGACGATCATCACCAGTTTCGCCACGCATCACGCCCAGTACGACGGCGAGTTTCCCATCACGGTTTACGGCACCGACGGCACGCTGAAAGTCCCTGATCCGAATGGATTTGACGGGCGCGTTCAAATCAATCGCGGGGGCGGCTGGGAAGACGTTCCACCCGCCTTCCCCACGGGTTATGGCCGCATGGTGGGCGTGGCCGACATGGCTCAGGCCATTCGCACAGGCCGCCCGCACCGGGCAAGCGCCGAGCAGGCGTACACGGTTCTGGACGCCATGCAGGGCTTTCTGGACTCGTCACGGACGGGACAGGCATATGACCTGACGCTGCCCTACGAGCGTCCGGCTGCTATGCCCGCCGATCTGCCCTTCGGAACGTTGGACGACTAAGTCCCACACAGGAGAAAGCGACCATGCTAGGAAATTGGGCCGGATACGCAGTTCTGCTCCTCTGCCTCTGTAGCAGCCTGTCCCTGGCCGCAAATCCACCCGCGCCGTCCCTTTCTCCGGCCCCGCGCTATGCCGTTTCCGATCTGGGGCTGCTGCCGCATGTGGCGGATGAGGTCAATCTCAAGATCAATGAGGTTGGGCAAGTCGCGGGCTGGACGGATGTTGGCGAGGGGGTGGTCCATGCGACGCTCTGGACCAACGGGCAGTCCCGCGATTTGGGAACGCCGCCCGGCTTCATCAGCAGCCTGGCGCGGGGGCTGAACCGGCGCGGGCAGGCCGTCGGCTGGGCGGTGACGGGCAAAAATCTGGTGGATAGCCTCTCCACCACGCATGCCTGCCTGTTTTCTGAGGGGAAAGCCAGAGACCTGGGAACGCTCGGCGGGCGAGACAGCCAGGCATTCGGGATCAACGACGCCGGCCGGATCGCGGGCGTTTCCAATGTCACAGCACATGTCCGCCATGCCTTCCTCTGGGCGAATGGCAAGATGACCGATCTCGGCACGCTTCCCGGCGGCCAGTTCAGCATGGCCTACGACATCAACAACGCCGGCACAGTCACCGGGATCGCCGAAACGGCAAGCCACGCCCTGCATGGCTGCCTGTGGCGCTCAGGAAAAATCCAGGACCTCGGCGCGCTGCCGGACGGTTACATCAGTCTGGCTTACGCCGTCAATGCCAAAGGCGATGTCGCAGGCGCGGGTCTGACAGGCGGCGATTACCATGCGGTCGTGTCTGCGGGAAAAGCCTGGAAAGATCTGGGAACGCTGGGTTCCGATCCGGCGACCGCCCTGGGCCTGAATGACCGAAACCAGATCGTCGGCGCATCCAACCTCGCAACGGTTCTGCGGCATGCTTTTCTGGTGGAAAACGGCCAGATGACCGATTTGAACCGTTTGCTCCCTCCTTCCTCCGGCTGGACTCTTCTCGCAGCCAACAGCATCAACAATGCCGGGCAGATTGTCTGCGTCGCGCGCGCCGTGACAGGGCCTACTCATGCGGTTTTACTGACGCCCCTTTCCGCCGCTCCCACGCCTCGCTAAGCTTTCTTTTCGTAAAAAATCTTGACAAGATAGCAAACTCATGTTACAGTAACAACAGTCTTTCTGCCACTGACGGTGAGTGTTAAGGTTGCTGCTCATGAGAAAACCGCTGTCGCTTTCCACAAGCACGCTTTGGCGCGGGCTTTGCCTGTCTCTGCCCTTGTGTCTGTCTCTGTGCCTGCTGCCGCTGACGGCCGCGCGCAGCCAGGTCAATGTGCTGACCTATCACAACGATAATGCCCGCACCGGGCAGAACCTCAACGAAACGACGCTGACGCCCCAGAACGTCAATGCGTCCACCTTCGGACGCTTGTTCTCGCAGCCGGTGGACGGGCAGGTCTACGCCCAGCCGCTGTATGTGACAGGGGTCAACGTGCCGGGCAAAGGCGTTCACAATCTGCTTCTGGTGGCGACCGAGCATGACAGCGTCTATGCGTTTGATGCCGACAGCAGCGCCGGAGCCAATGCCGCCCCACTCTGGCAGCGAAGCTTTATTAACACCGCCAACGGTGTTACGACCATTTCCGGCAGCAATGTCAATTCCCCGGATACCGGCCCGGAACTGGGCATCACGGGCACACCGGTTATTAGTTTAGGCACGCCCGACGCCAATGGAAACGCGACCGGAACGATCTACTGCGTCACCACGACCCGTGAGGTCGCCGCCAACGGCTCGGTGCATTATATTCACCGCCTGCATGGGCTGGACATCACGACCGGCAGTGACATCGCCAATAGCCCCGCCGTGGTCGGCGACACCATCGTTAGCGGCAGCAACTATACCTATGTCAGCGGCCCCTCGCTCCCCGGCACGGGAGATGGCAGCGTGGGCGGTGTTGTCAGTTTCAACGCCCTGCGCGAACATCAGCGTTCGGGCCTGGCTCTCGCCAGCAACGTCATTTATATTTCCTATGCCTCGCACTCCGACAACGGCCCTTATCACGGCTGGATCATTGCGTATGACCCCGTCACATTTCAGCAGCTTGGCTTTTACAACACCTGCCCGAACGGCGGACTGTCCGGCATCTGGATGGCCGGGGGCGCTCCCGCGATAGACACCGCCGGTAATCTCTACTGCATCACCGGCAATGGCGGCTTTGATGAGGATACCGGCGGTTCGGATTATGGCGATACGTTCCTGCGCTTGCAGCCCAACCTGACTTTCGCCAACCCTGTCACCAATCACTCCAAAGACTTCTTTACTCCGAAAAACCAGGCCAATCTGGATGCCAATGACACCGATTTTGGCTCCGGCGGCGCGATGCTTCTGCCGGATTTGGCGGGCAGCGCCGCGCATCCGCACTTGATGGTCGGCTGCGGCAAGCAGGGCATGATCTATCTGCTAGATCGGGACAATCTCGGCGGATACAGCTTAAGCACTGACAACGTCGTTCAGGAGTTCAGCAGCGACGGGACGTGGAGCACGGCGGCCTACTGGAACGGAGCCATTTACTACCAGGGATCCGGCGGCGCGCTCAAACGCTTCCCCATCAGCAGCGGGCAGGTCAGCACCGGGAGCGTCATCCAAAGCGGCGACACGACCGGGTTCCCCGGTTCCACGCCTTCAATCTCCGCGAACGGCAATGGCAGCGGCATTGTCTGGACCATTCAGTCGGATGCGTCCAACAGCAATGGCCGGGCGATCCTGCATGCTCACGATGCCCTCAATCCTGCGGATGAGCTGTATAACAGCAATCAAATGAGCGCCCGCGACAATCCCGGCAACGCCTGCAAGTTTACGCTGCCGGTCGTCGCCAACGGCAAAGTTTATGTCGGCACGCAGACCCAGATCAGCGTTTACGGCCTGAACCCGCCCGCTCTGGCGGCAACGCCCGTCATTTCGTCTAATGGCGCAGGCTACGTCGGTGACACAGTCACCATTTCCGACACAACGCCTAACGCTTCGGTTTATTACACGACCGACGGCACCACGCCGACTGTCAATTCTCGCCTTTACATCGCGCCGTTTGCCGTCACGAGCTGCCAGATGATCACAGCCATCGCCATTGCTCCCGGCTATCTCAACAGCATCATTGCCGGCCGCTTTTTCGGCTTGCCCGGCACGAACGGGCATGGGACTGGACTGGCCGTGACCTACTTCACCGGCACCAACCTGGACCCCACCGCAGGCCCGACTGTCACTGGCATTAACCCGACTGTGGATTACACCCTGGAACCTTCCCCGACGGAGCCATCGGACAGACCAATTTCAGCGCCCGCTGGGTCGGACAGGTGCAGCCCAAGTTCAGCGACACCTACACGTTCTCCACCGTCTCCGATGACGGCGTCCGTCTGTGGGTCAACGGACAGGAACTGGTCAACAACTGGACAACCCATGGAGCGACGACAGACAGTGGCATAATTACGCTTCAGGCCGGGCATCGCTATGACATCAAGATGGAGTTCTTCCAGGGAACAGGCGGGGCGGACGCGCACCTGTACTGGGCCAGCGGCTGCCAGAACTCGCAGATCATCCCGCAGACCCAGCTTTATCCCGGAGCACCCGATGCGCCGGTCGGGACATCGGCTACGGCGGGCGACAGTCAGGTCTTTCTTTCGTGGACGGCCTCGGCGGGGGCGACCGGCTACAATGTCAAGCGTTCGGCGACCAAGGGCGGGCCTTACACGACGGTCAATACCGGCGGGCCGCTCCCCGGCACGAGTTATGACGACACGGGTCTGACCAACGGGCAGGCGTACTTCTATGTCGTTACGGCTCTCAACTCGCTCGGCGAAAGCGTCGGCTCGGCAGAGGTTTCGGCCACGCCAGTCGCCGCCACCGCAATTCCCGCCGCCCCCACTGCATTGACAGCCGCTGCCGGCGACGGTCAAATTGCGCTGGCCTGGAACTTCCAGCCGGACGCAAAAAGCTACACGATTTATCGCGGCACGACCAGCGGCGGCGAAAGCAGCACAGCGGTCGCGACCGGCGTCGTTGGCCTGAGCTACACAGACACCGGACGGACAAATGGCACCCCTTACTTCTACAAGATCGCCGCCGTCAACAGTGTCGGCGCTTCAGGGCTGTCCCCGGAGGCAAGCGCGACGCCGCAATCCGCCACGCCGAGCGTACTGATGCCGACTTCCGAAATCACCGGGTACTCCTGGCGCTATACCAGCACGCAGCCCGCGTCCTCCTGGGTTCAGCCCGGTTTCAGCGACACTGCCTGGTCGTCCGGTCTGGCCGGCTTCGGAAGCATCGGCTTTGGGGGCGCGGTCAGCCGCACTTCCTGGACGGCGACGCCCGGCGACATCTGGATACGGCGACACTTCACGATTTCGGGAAGTGTGCCGGCCAACCAGCAGTTCCGGGTCTTCCATGACGAAGACTGCGAAATTTACATCAATGGCGTTCTTGCCGGCTCGGCCACGGGATACACGGTTAATTATGTCGCCCTGCCGATGACGGCAGCGGCCCAGGCTGCTTTGACGGTGGGAGACAACGTCATCGCCGTCCACTGCCATCAAACTACAGGCGGCCAATACATAGATGTCGGCATTCAAACCGCCGTTCCCACCGCCATTGCCCTCACCCCGGCCACGGCAAACCTGGTTGGCGGCGCGGCGCAGCAGTTCACCGCCGTCGTCACAGACCAGTTCGGCCAGCCTCTCACGACGCAGCCGGCCTTTGTCTGGACACTGGACAGTGGCAGCGTCGGCAGCGTGAATAGCCAGGGACTCTATACTGCCGGCAGTTCGCCGGGAACGGCGACCCTCCGCGCGGCGGGCAGCGGATTGAGCGGAGCCGCAAGGATCACGGTCATCGTCCCGCCGAACCCGCCGGTCAGGCTGACCGCGCAGGCCGTCTCCCCCGGCGAGATTGATCTGTCCTGGACCAACGTGGATAACTCCCAAACGGGCCTCATGCTGGAACACTCCACCGATAACGGAGTGACGTTCAGCCCGCTTCAAACGCTGGCTCCCAACGTGACCGGGTATGCCGACCAGGGATTGACGCCCGCCACGACCTATGTGTATCGCCTCCAGGCCGGCAACGCCGCAGGCGTGGGAGCACCTTCTACTACGGCCAGCGCGACCACCCCGGATGTCGCTCCGCTGCAAGCCTCTAACCTGACCGCCTCCGGCGTCACCTCCACCCAGATCACCCTCACCTGGAAGGACAATGCCAACAACGAAACAGGCTTCCATATCTACCGAAAAGATACCACCGCGGGAACCTTCAACCTCATCCACACCGCACCCCCAAGCCCCGGCGTCGGAGCCATGCCCACCTATCAGGACACCGGACTGATGCCCGGCACCTACTACGAGTACCACCTCAAAGCCTTCAATGCCATCGGAGAAGCCGGAGACTTCACCGGAACCAACGCTACCACACTATCGGCGGCGGCAGCCTCCATCACCCTCACGCCCGCCAAAGCCACGCTGGTCCTGGGACACACCCAGCAGTTCACCGCCACGGCTCTGGATCAGTCGGGAACGCCCCTGTCCCCGCAGCCAACCCTCACCTGGACGGCTTCGGCGGGAACCATCACCAGCAGCGGTCTCTACACGCCGACCACCCTGGGAGGACCCTTCCTCATCACCGTCACCACAGGCTCTGGTGCCAACATGGTGTCCAAAACCGCCACGGTCACAGTCATCCCAGCCGCCTTTGTCGGGCTGACCGTGACACCCACCACTGTCTACGGCGGACAGAGCGCCACAGGCACCATCACCTTCAACGGGAACGTCGCCGCAGACCAGACCCTCACCCTGAGCAGCACTGGCATTAGCGCCACCTTCCCGGCCACTGTGACCGTTCCCGCAGGCGCTTCCTCCGCCACTTTCAACATCGTCACCGCGGTCAGCGCCGCCGATGTCACCGGCACCCTCAGCGCCACCCTGGGAACCGTCACTCGCAGCGCCACGCTGATGGTGAAAACCACGCCCGCCACACTCACCAGTCTTAGCCCCGGCGTCGTCGCAAGCTTCGGCCCCGCCTTCAGCCTGAGCGTCAACGGCAGCGGCTTGCTGCCCGGCTCGGTGGTTCAGTGGAACAAGCATCCGCTGGTGACGCACTACCTGTCGGTGACCCAGGTCAGTGCGGACGTGCCTGCGTCTCTGCTGCAAACCAAAGACTCCGTCAGTATTGTGGTCGCCAACGGGGGGAGCGTGTCCAATGCGCTGACGCTGACGGTGGGCTTGCCGCACCTGACGGCGAGTGCGACCCTGTCACGGGATGCGTTGACGCAGGAGGTGGTAGCCTCGGTGGCGGTGACCAACAGCGGGACTGCGGATGCGTCGTCGGTGCAGTTGACGCGGGCATTTCTGGGCGGCAAGGTGCCGACGACGGTTCTTCCGGTGAGTGTAGGGACGGTGGCGGCGGGGAGTTCGGTGCGTGTGACGCTTCGTTTCCCGTCATCGGTGGGAGCGGGTGGTTCTTCGTCGGTGCTGTCGGTGGGCGGCGTGTATCCCGGCTACTCCTTCACAACACAGCAGACGCTCACACTACCATAAAGGGAGCGTCAATGATTTCACTCTCTTTGACAGCGCAAGGAATCTGTGTTATAGTATGCTGTAGTCCGCTTGCGACTGTCACGTTTTGCTTTGTGTTACCAGTGCTGGTTAGAAAGTTAATGCTCATGCGAAAATCTCTGCCCTTTCCCTCAGGTTCGCTTTTACGCGCCTGTCGGCTTCTGTCTGCCCTTGTGTCTGTCTCTGTGCCTGCTGCCGCTGACGGCCGCGCGCAGCCAGGTCAACGTGCTGACCTACCACAACGACAATGCCCGGACAGGCCAGAACCTGAATGAGACCACGCTGACGCCCCAGAATGTCAATGCGTCCACCTTCGGGCGCTTGTTCTCACAGCCGGTGGACGGGCAGGTCTACGCCCAGCCGCTGTATGTGACGGGGGTCAACGTGCCGGGCAAAGGCGTTCACAATCTGCTGCTGGTCGCCACCGAGCATGACAGCGTGTATGCCTTTGATGCCGACAGCAACGTCGGAGCCAATGCCGCCCCCCTCTGGCAGCGAAGCTTTATTAACACCGCCAACGGCGTGACCACGGTGCCCGGCGGCGAGACCAACTCCGGCGACATCACCGTTGAGATCGGCATTACGGGAACACCCGTCATTAATTTAGGCACACCCGACGCCAATGGCAATGCGACCGGGACGATTTACTTCGTCACCAAAACCAAAGAAATCGTCAGCAGCGTCGCGCATTACATTCAGCGTCTCCACGCCTTAGACATCACCACGGGCAGCGATGTCGCCAATAGCCCCTCGGTGATCGGCGACACGACCACGCAGAACGGCTACACCTATGTCAGCGGCCCTTCGCTTCCCGGCACAGGCGACGGCAGCGTCAACGGCGTGTTAAGTTTCAACGCCTTACGGGAAGTCAAAGGCCCGGCCTGGTTGCCGCCAACAATGTCATTTATGTTTCTTACGCCTCGCATGGCGACAACGGCCCTTATCACGGCTGGGTCATTGCCTATGATCCGGTCACTCTTCAGCAGCTTGGTTTCTACAATACCTCCCCCAATGGCGGCCTCACAGGCATCTGGATGAGCGGCGAAGCCCCGGCCATAGACAGCGCCGGCAACATGTATTTCATTACGGGCAACGGCGGCTTTGATGCCGATACCGGCGGAACGGACTACGGCGACTCGTTCCTGCGCTTGCAGCCCAACCTGACTTTTGCCAACACGGGCGCCAGCCATACCAAAGATTACTTTTCACCCAAAAACCAGGCCAGCCTGAACTCTTCTGACTCCGATGTAGGTTCTGGCGGTCTTACCCTGCTGCCGGATTCCGTGGGCAGTGCCGCGCATCCGCACCTGATGGTGGGCTGCGGCAAGCAGGGCATGATCTATCTGGTGGATCGCGACAATCTCGGCGGATTCAGCTTAAGCACAGACAATGTCGTTCAGGAGTTCAGCAGCGACGGGACGTGGAGCAGCCCGGCCTACTGGAACAGCGCGATCTACTACCAAGGATCCGGCGGCGCGCTCAAGCGCTTCCCCATCAGCAGCGGGCAGGTCAACACTGGAGCCGTTATCCAGAGCAGCGACGGCTCCGGCTTTCCCGGTTCCACGCCTGTCATTTCGGCCAACGGCACTACTAACGGCATCGTCTGGACTATTCAATCCGATGCCTACGGCGGCAGCGGGCAGTCAATTCTGCGGGCGCATGACGCCCTCAACCCCGCCAACGAGCTTTATGACAGCACTCAAATCAGCGCGCGTGATAATCCCGGCATTGCCTGCAAGTTCTGCCTGCCGGTGGTTGCCAACGGCAAAGTTTATGTCGGCACGCAGAACCAGATCAGCGCCTATGGTCTCAATCCGCCCGCTTTGGCAGCAACGCCCGTCATTTCGTCTAATGGCGCAGGCTACGTCGGTGACACGGTGACAATCAAGGACGCCACGCCGGGTGCGTCCATTTATTACACCACAAACGGCTCTGTTCCAACCGCCAATTCTACTTTGTATATTGCGCCGTTTGCCGTCACGAGCTGCGAGACGATTCAGGCCAAAGCCATCGTCACCGGCTATTCGGACAGCGCCGTCGCCAGCCGGTTCTTCGGCCTGCAAGGCACGAACGGGCATGGGACTGGACTGGCCGTGACCTACTTCACCGGCACCAACCTGGACCCAACGGCAGGCCCGACTGTCACCGGCATCAACCCGACCGTGGATTACACCCTGGAACCTTCCCGGACGGAGCCATCGGACAGACCAATTTCAGCGCCCGCTGGGTCGGCCAGGTGCAGCCCAAGTTCAGCGACACCTACACGTTCTCTACTGTCTCCGACGACGGCGTCCGCCTCTGGGTCAATGGACAGGAACTGGTCAACAACTGGACCAATCACGGCGACACCACGGACAGCGGCACGATAGTCCTTCAGGCGGGGCAGCGCTATGACATCAAGATGGAGTTCTTCCAGGGAACAGGCGGGGCGGACGCGCATCTATACTGGGCAAGCGGCTGCCAGAACTCGCAGGTCATCCCCCAGACCCAGCTTTATCCCGGAGCGCCTGACGCGCCAACGGGGACATCGGCCACGGCGGGCGACAGTCAGGTCTTTCTTTCCTGGGTTGCCTCGGCGGGAGCGACGGGCTACAATGTCAAGCGTTCGGCGACCAAGGGCGGGCCTTACACCACGGTCAACACTGCCGGGCCGCTCCCCGGCACGAGTTATGATGACACGGGTCTGACCAACGGGCAGGCTTACTTCTATGTCGTCACGGCTCTCAACTCGCTCGGCGAAAGCGTCGGCTCGGCAGAGGTTTCGGCCACGCCAGTCGCCGCGATGACCAAGCCCACGGCCCCGACTGGATTGACAGCTACGGCCGGCGACGGGCAGGTTGTTCTGGCATGGACTACCTTGCCCGCCGCGAACACCTACAAAGTTTATCGCGGCGGCGTCGCGGGCGGGGAAGCGGCTACGCCGATTGTCACCGGCTTGACCAGCGCCGGCTACACCGATACGACCGTCACGGACGGACAGACCTACTTCTATCAAGTGTCCGGGGTCAATTCCGCCGGGGAAGGCCCGCGCTCCACGGAAGTCGCGGCGACACCGAATCAGCCGACGATCAACTATCCCGCCCCGAACGGCTTCACCGGCACGACCGGCATGCAGCTCAACGGCACGGTGGCGCAGATCACCGGCAGCCGCCTGCGCCTGACCGACGGCCAGAATTGGGAGGCGGACAGCGCCTTCTACAAGACCAAAGTCAACGTCAACCATTTCGTCACGAGTTTCCAGTTCCAGATGGCCACTCCCAACGCCGACGGTTTCACCTTCTGTCTTCAGAGCGTCGGCACGACCGCTCTGGGCGCAAATGGCGGGGGCCTGGGCTATCAGAATCTGGGCACTCCCAGCGCTGCTATCAAGTTTGATCTATGGGACAACTCCGGGGAAGGAACCAACAGCACCGGCCTGTTCACCAACGGCGGCGCTCCCATGACACCGGCAACAGATGTTTCTCCGGTCAATCTGCACAGCGGCGATATTATTCAGGTGGATATGCAGTACAACGGGACGACCCTGACCGTTAAAGAAACCGACACCACCACGAGCGCGACTGCGACGCAAACCTACACGGTTGATCTGGTGGGTTTGCTGGGCAGCACAGCCTATGCCGGCTTCACGGCAGCGACCGGCGGTGCGGGCGTGACAACGGACATCCTGAATTGGACCTTCGCGCCGCCCACGCAGATCACGCCTGTCTTAACGACGATCACCGTCACTCCCGGCACAGTCAGCCTGAATGGGGGTGCCACGCAAACATTCACGGCAACGGCCAAAGACCAATTCGGCCAACCGCTCGCAACGCAGCCGGCTTTCGTCTGGTCTGTGGATGCCGGCAGCGTCGGCAGCGTCAACGGCAGCGGGCTGTACAGCGCCGGCGCTGTTTCAGGCAGCGCCACAGTCCGCGCCACGGTCGGCGGTGTCAGCGGAATCGCTGGAATCACTGTGACGGCCCCGCCCCTGCCGCCGACAGGCCTGACGGCCACAACGATTTCTTCCTCGGAAATTGATCTGTCCTGGACCAACGCAGACGCTTCTCAGACCAGTCTGAAGCTGGAGCGATCCCTCGATAACGGAGTGACATTCAGCCCGCTTCAAACGCTGGCCGCCAACGCGACCGGGTGGCAGGATAAGCCCCTGACCCCGGCGACGACCTATGTGTACCGGATCAAAGGCAGCAACGCCGCAGGCGATGGGACGGCCTCGGCGACAGCGACGGCAACCACGCTGGACGTACCTCCGCTGCAAGCCTCTAACCTGACCGTCTCCGGTGTCACCTCCACCCAGATCACGCTCACCTGGAAGGACAATGCCAACAACGAAACTGGTTTCCACATCTACCGAAAAGATACCACCGCCGGAACCTTCAACCTCATCCATACCGTACCGGCCAGCCCCGGCGTCGGAGCCATGCCCACCTATCAGGACACCGGACTGACGCCCGGCACCTACTACGAGTACCACCTCAAAGCCTTCAATGCCGTCGGAGAAGGCGGAGACTTCACCGGAACCAACGCTACCACACTATCGGCGGCGGCAGCCTCTATCACCCTCACGCCCGCCAAAGCGACGCTGGTGCTGGGACACACTCAGCAGTTCACCGCTACGGCTCTGGATCAGTCGGGAACGCCCCTGTCCCCGCAGCCGACCCTCACCTGGACGGCTTCGGCGGGAACCCTCTCCAGCAGCGGTCTCTACACGCCGACCACCCTGGGAGGACCCTTCCTCATCACCGTCACCACAGGCTCTGGTGCCAACATGGTGTCCAAAACCGCCACCGTCACAGTCATCCCAGCCGCCTTTGTCGGGCTGACCGTGACGCCCACCACTGTCTACGGCGGGCAGAGCGCCACAGGCACCATCACCTTCAACGGGAACGTCGCCACAGACCAGACCCTCTCTCTCACTGCCAGCAATCTCAACGCCACATTGCCGGCCACTGTGACGGTTCCCGCAGGCGCTTCCTCCGCCACTTTCAACATCATCACCGCGGTCAGCGCCGCCGATGTCACCGGCACCCTCAGCGCCACCCTGGGAACCGTCACTCGCAGCGCCACCCTGCTGGTGAAAACCACGCCCGCCACCCTCACCAGCCTCAGCCCCGGCGTCGTCGCCAGTTTCGGCCCCGCCTTCAGCCTGAGCGTCAACGGCAGCGGCTTGCTGCCCGGCTCGGTGGTTCAGTGGAACAAGCATCCGCTGGTGACGCACTACCTGTCGGCGACCCAGGTCAGTGCGGACGTGCCGGCGTCTCTGCTGCAAACCAAAGACTCCGTCAGTATTGTGGTTGCCAACGGGAGCAGCCTGTCCAATGCGCTGACGCTGACGGTGGGCTTGGCGCACCTGACGGCGAGCGCGACCTTGTCACGGGATGCGTTGACACAGGAGGTGATAGCCTCGGTGGCGGTGACCAACAGCGGGACGGCGGATGCGTCGTCGGTGCAGTTGACGCGGGCATTTCTGGGCGGCAAGGTGCCGACGACGGTTCTTCCGGTGAGTGTGGGGACAGTGGCGGCGGGTGGTTCGGTGCGTGTGACGCTTCGTTTCCCGTCATCGGTGGGAGCGGGTGGTTCTTCGTCGGTGCTGTCGGTGGGTGGCGTGTATCCCGGCTACTCCTTCACAACACAGCAGACACTGACATTGCCGTAGAAAGCTATCACTCTTATGCAAAAAAAATGGTCTCGCCCGCATCGCAGCGCAGCGATGCGGCGCACGCTGTGTCTGAGTCTCTTGATGGCCTTGGCTGCCGACGCAAGCCACTGCGCTCCCGTCAACGTGCTGACCTATCACAATGACAACGCGCGCACCGGCCAGAACCTGAACGAGACCACGCTGACCCCAACTAACGTCAACGCCAGCGGGTTCGGGCGCTTATTCTCGCAGCCGGTTGATGGCTACGTTTATGCCCAGCCGCTGTATGTCAGTGGGGTCAACGTGCCGGGCAAAGGCGTTCACAACGTTCTTCTGGTGGCGACCGAGCATGACAGCGTCTATGCGTTTGATGCCGACAGCAGCGCGGGGGCCAATGCCGCGCCGCTGTGGGATCGAAGCTTCATTAACCCCAATAGTGGCATCACGACCGTTCCCAATGGCGAAGTCAACAGCGACGATATTGTGCCGGAGGTCGGCATCACGGGAACGCCGACCATTCGTTTAGGCACGCCCGACGCCAATGGCAATGCGACCGGGACGATTTACTTCGTCACCAAAACCAAAGAAATCGTCAGCAGCGTCACGCATTACATTCAGCGTCTCCATGCTCTGGACATCACGACCGGCCTGGATGTCACGAGCAGCCCCACGGTGATCGGCGACACGACCACGCAGAACGGCTACACCTATGTCAGCGGCCCTTCGCTTCCCGGCACAGGCGACGGCAGCGTGGGTGGGGTACTAAACTTTAACGCCCTGCGCGAGCATCAGCGGCCCGGTCTGGCATTGACGAGTGACGGCGCGACGGTCTATGTTTCCTATGCCTCGCATGGCGACAATGACCCGTATCATGGCTGGTCCTGGCTTACAATGCCGCCACGCTGGCCCTGACCAGTTTCTACAATACGACCCCGAATGCTTCCACCACCACCAATAATGGCCGGGGCGGGTATTCGCGCGGCGGCATCTGGATGAGCGGCGCGGCTCCGGCTTTGGACGGCGCGAACAGCCTGTATTTTATCACCGGCAACGGCTCCTTCAGCGCCGACACCGGCGGCACGGAGTACAGTGATTCATTCCTGCGGCTTCAGCCCGGCCTAGCATTTCTCAATTCCGGCGCCGCTCATTCCAGAGACTTTTTTACACCGTCCAACCAGGATAATCTGGATGCCAACGACACTGATGTTGGGTCGGGCGGCCTGATGCTGTTGCCGGACGCAGTTGGCAGCGCCGCGCATCCGCACCTGATGGTGGGCTGCGGCAAGCAGGGCATGATTTATCTGGTGGATCGCGATAACCTGGGCGGCTTCAGTTTGAGCGCCGACAACGTCGTTCAGGAGTTTGGAAGCGACGGAACGTGGAGCAGCCCGGCCTACTGGAACGGGGCCATCTACTATCAAGGCTCCGGCGGCGCGCTCAAGCGCTTCCCCATCAGCAGCGGGCAGGTCAATACCGGAGCCGTTATCCAGAGCGGCGACGGGTCCGGCTTTCCCGGCTGTACCCCCACGATTTCCGCCAATGGCACCGGCAGCGGGATTGTCTGGACGGTTCAATCCGACGCTTACAACAGCAATGGCCCGGCCATTCTGCGCGCCCATGCCGCCACCAGCCCGGCGACCGAACTGTACGACAGCGCTCAGGTCAGCGGCCGGGACGCGCCGGGCGCTGCCGTGAAGTTCGCCGTTCCCACCGTCGCCAACGGCAAAGTGTATGTGGGGGCGCAAGGTCAGGTGAGCGTCTACGGCCTGGCAACCTTTACGGCCACGCCGGTCATCCACGACAGCGGCCAGGGATATGTCGGCGACACAGTCACGCTGACCGATGCGACGCCGGGCGCCTCCATTTATTACACGATTGACGGCACGCCCCCGACGCTGTCGTCCATCCCTTATTCCCAGCCGTTTTCGGTCAGCGCCTGTGAAACGATCCAGGCCGTCGCAGTGTCTCCGGGGGATGCCCCCAGCGCCGTCGCCAGCCAGTTCTTCGGGATGCAGGGCGTGACCGGCTCCGGGGACGGACTGGCCGTGACGTACTTCACCGGCACCAATCTTGACGCGACCGCCGGCCCCACTGTCACGGGCATCAACCCCGCTGTGGATTTCACGCTGGGGACCTTCCCGGACGGCGCGATTGGACAGACCAATTTCAGCGCCCGCTGGGTCGGCCAGGTGCAGCCCAAGTTTACCGACACATACACATTCTATTTTGTGGCCGATGACGGCATCCGGCTGTGGGTCAACGGCCAGGAACTGGTCAATGCCTGGATTGCCCAGGGCGCGACAGAGTACAGCGGCACAATCGCGCTGCAAGCAGGCCAGAAATACGATATCAAGGTGGAATACTACCAGGGCGGCGGGGGCGCGGACGCGCATCTGTCCTGGTCCAGCGGCTGCCAAAACAAGCAGATCATCCCGCAAAGCCAGCTTTATACCGGAGTGCCGACGGCGCTTACGGCCACGCCCGGCGATTCCCAGGTGACTTTGTCCTGGTCCGCGCCGCTGCACGCCACGAGTTATGTGGTGAAACGTTCCACGACGCAGGGCGGCCCCTACACAACCCTGATGCCGGCCACCCCGATTACTGCCGCGTCTTTCACAGACACCGGCCTCACGAACGGCACGAAGTATTACTACGTGGTGGATGCCGCCGGAGCAGGCAGCACGCCCGGCGACAGCAATGAAGCGTCGGCCACCCCGGTAGCCGCCCCGCCGCCGATGCATGCGCGCCTGCTGTGGAACAAAACGGACGGCACGGCCAGCCTCTGGGCAATCGCCCGCGACAGCAGTATGACCCATACCGAATACGGCCCCTTCGCGGGGTGGACGGCGAAAAGTGTTTCCAGCGCCCCCGACGGTTCCGCGCATCTGCTGTGGACCAATGCCAACGGCCAGGCTTCGGTTTGGAACGTCGCCACGAATGGCAGCTACACCAGCGCTCAGTACGGCCCGTTCAGCGGCTACCACGCGGTGTCCCTGTCCACCGGCGGCGATGGCAAGACGCATCTGCTGTGGGACAAAACTGACGGTACGGCCAGCCTGTGGACGGTCAACACGGCGACGGGTGCCTACACTTACACCACCTACGGCCCCTACAGCGGCTATACGGCCCGCGCTGTCGCCAGCGGCGCGACGGTGACGGACCTGCTGTGGACGAAGGCGGATGGCACCGCGTCCGGGTATCGGATCAGCCCCAACGGCGCCCTTCAGTATCAGATATTTGGCCCATACAAGAACTGGACGCCGGTCACGCTTTCAGTCGGCCCGGACGACGGAGCGCATCTGCTCTGGAACAACACCAGCGGTATGACCTCCCTGTGGAGCGCGGACTTTGCCACCGGCAATTTCGCCGATGCCGAATTCGGTCCGGTCGCGGGATGGTCGGCCAAAGGGCTTGCCATCGGCCCGGATGAAGTCGCGCACCTGCTCTGGGGCAAGGCCGACGGCACGACGGCGCTGTGGGCCGTTAATGCCGACAACTCTTACACCTATGCTCTGTACGGCCCGTTCAAAGGCTGGACGGCCGTGGCCGTTTCCGCCGGACGATGACGCGGCGAGAGGAGAGAACAAAACGAGACAGGCTCAAACCCCCCTAGCCCCCAATTCTGGGGGAATCGGAGAAAAGAAATTTCCTCTCCGGCTCCCCAGAATTGGGGTCGGGGGGTATTTTCATTAGTGCCTTTGAGCGACTTTTGCCTTAACCGCCGGGCTATTGTAGCCGACAAGTTCCATATACGCGAGGCCGTCAGGCCTCACTCCCTGTCCGACTAATCCAGTGTAGTATCCAATGCCGTTGTAGTCACCCTGCGCGTTCAATGTCGCGTGGGCCGCACGAACATCACAAACACCTTCCCAGATGCCGCCACCCGGACCTAAGATGGGCATTTCCTGATCACGCACTTTCGCAGTGATGTACAATTGCAGGTTCTTGTCAGGAAAGGCGATGCGCCATCTCAGCGGATACGTCACGCCGCTTTTCGGACTTTTCCACAGCGATTTCGGGTCCGGCGTGAACACGATATTGCGCGTCACGCTTTGCTTGCCGTCTTTGTCCATGAACGTTGCCAGTGGAAAAAAGACGCGCCCTGTTTTTAAGTCACGCTGCCGGAAAAAGAGAATGTCCGTGCCGTCATCAAGTTGTACGCCCCACCAGTCCCAGCCGTTGTTGGACGCCACCCACGAATTGCCCCACTGATGGTCAAACCAGCCCTGACCGCCGACAATCGTTTCCGGCCCTGCGCCGGTGTCTATCGTGCCGCCGACCGCGCAGCGCGTCAGAGAGAAGTAATACATGTCGGTCGGCGATTTCAGCCCCGTCTCGCCCTTGCCGCCCACCGCCATCGGCGGCTTTTGCGCGGCGAGTGTCAGATGAATTTTGTCCGGCCCGCCCGCGTCCAGATGAAGGTCAAACGCGGTGTTCGCGGCATCCGTCGCCGCCAGAGTATTGCTCCGGCCATAGGCAATGTGAAATGGCGAATTGACGACCTCGGCTTTGCCCGCGATTTTCTGATGGGGCGGCGGCAGTTTGCCCTGGTTCAAGGCCAGCAGGAAAGCCCGTGCGCCTTTGTCTTTGGGGTTTTGCGCGGCCAGCAGCGGGCCGAATTGTTTCAGCAGGGCGACCATGTTGGCATCGGCCAGCGAATAGGGCCGCTGCGTCTTTTTATCCAGGTCGGTAACGGCGTAGATCAGATAATGGGCGCGCGGCACGGACGAAACGCCGTCAAAAGGCGAAACGCCCGTGCCGAAGCGAAAAAACGAGCCGATCAGAGCCAGATGCCGGCCTTTATCGGTGGTGACGTGGGCGTTGACGTACCACCATTCAATGTTGACATCGCTATGAGCGGCCACGCCGAAGGGAAGAGGCCCCCGCAACCCCCAATAATGGGGGAGCAGGAGCCGCGCCGATCAAGCGGCAAAGCGACACCACAAGCAAAAGCGAGAGGGCAAAGAGGCGCATGAGGAGTTGGCTTTCTAAGTAAGGCGAGAGTGGCGTCATTATACCCGGAGACACTCCTGTCCTCGCCTTGACACCGGCGGGCGTTTTCGTCTATAGTTTAGGGCAATGCGTATTCTTCTGACCAATGACGACGGCGTCCAGGCGGACGGCCTTTTTGCGCTCCATCAGGCCCTTTCCCAGATCGGTGACGTGACGGTCGTAGCCCCGGAGCGGCAGCAAAGCGCGACCGGCCATGCGATCACCCTGCACAAGCCCCTGCGAATGTCGCCCGTCCGCCTGCGCGACGGATCACCCGCGTTCGCTTCCAACGGCACGCCTTCGGACTGCGCGACACTGGGCATTTATGAAGCGATGGGCGGCGACGTGGATTTAGTAGTCTCCGGCATAAATCACGGGCCAAATCTGGGCTGGGACATCCATTACTCCGGGACTGTCTCGGCGGCGATTGAAGCGGCCATCATCGGCAAGCCCTCGTTCGCCGTGTCCGTCGCCTCCTGGGACGCCGACATTGATTGGAAACCCGCTGCCGACTTAGCGGCCAAACTGGCGCGCTGGCTGGCGGCGCACCCACTGCCGCCGAACACCATTCTCAATGTGAATGCGCCCAACCTGCCCGCTGCCGAACTTCAAGGCGTTCGGGTGACGACCCAGGGCCGTCGGCAGTACGTGGACCGGATCGAGAAGCGCGCCGACCCGCTGGGCCGTCCCTACTTCTGGCTGGGTGGCTCGCTGGCCGAGGAAGCCGCCGGCGCGGAAGCCGGATCCGATGTCCGCGCCGTCGCCGCCGGCTGCCTTTCCATCACGCCCATTCATCTGGACATGACCGCCTACGCCCTGCTGCCAACGCTGACGGAGTGGGACAACGGGAAAAACTCCTGACGGTTTTGCGAGCGTCTCATCCACGATACGCCTATGAACCCTGTAAACTTAAACGGCCTCTCCACGGAAAGGCTGGCGCGGCTGACGCGCGGCATGGACCGCTATGTGGAGCAGGGGCAAGTCGCCGGCCTCGTGTCACTGGTGTCACGCTTCGATGAGATCGCTGCTTTTGAGACATTCGGCATGGCGGACATCACGACGGCGCGACCGATGCAGCGCGACACGCTGTTTCGCGTGTACTCCATGACAAAGCCGATCACCAGCGTCGCCGTGCTGATGCTGATGGAAGAAGGTCGGCTCCGGCTCACCGATCCCATTGCCGATTATCTGCCCGCGTTTGCGAAGATGCAGGTTCTGGAAAGTTCGGCAGAGGGCAGAGAGCAGCGCGTTCCAGCGGCGCGGCCAATCACGATCTATCATCTGCTGACACACACCGCCGGCCTGAGCTACGGCTTCGGGAATGATGCCGTGGACATGCTTTATCGCGAGGCATTCTGGGGACTGTCCGCGAGGAATACAAATCCGCAGCCGTCGGAGGAAGGGCTGGACCCCGTGACGGCGGCAATTGCCAGTCTGAGCGTGGCACATCAGCAGACCCTGGAAGCGGCAATGGAAATTGTGGCCGGTTTGCCGCTGGCGCATCAGCCCGGCACGCAGTTCCGTTACAGCGTTGCGACTGATGTTCTGGGACTGCTGGTGGAAAAGGTCTCTGGGCTGACACTGCCTGAGTTTTTTCAGCAGCGGATATTTGGGCCGCTCGGAATGCCGGACACGGCGTTTCATGTGCCGCCGGACAAACAGGATCGGTTTACGACAACCTACGGAGCCACGGGCGGCAGCCGGCTCACCGTGACAGATGCTGCCGAGACCAGCCGGTTCCGTCAGCCCCCGCTCTGTCCGCTGGGCGGCTCCGGTCTGGTTTCAACCGCCGGCGATTTTCTGCGCTTCGCCCGAATGCTGCTGGGAAAAGGCGAACTGGAAGGCGTGCGACTACTCAGCCGCAAGACGACCGAACTGATGACCGCCGATCATCTGCCGGCCGGGGTCAACCTCTGGGACAACCCGGCCATGGGCTTCGGCCTCGGTGTGAGCATTCAGCGACAGGTCGGCGGGATGCAAAGTTTAGGCTCTATGGGAACCTTTGGCTGGGGCGGGGCGGCCAGCACAGACTGGTGGGCAGACCCGCAGGAGCAGCTCATCGGCATCCTGATGACGCAGCTTTTACCCAGCGGCTGCCCCATCGTCCAGGATCATCGCCTGCTGACTTACCAAAGCATTGCCGATTAAAAATCTATGACAGATACACACTCCACTCAACATTTCTCTCATGGCCCCCGCCCTATCGTCGCCAAGTTCGGCGGCTCGTCCGTGGCCGATGCCGACCAGGTGCGGAAAATCGCCGCCATTGTTCGCGCCGACCCGCGCCGCCGCTTTGTCGTCGTCTCCGCGCCGGGCAAGCGCAATGCCAAAGACAAAAAGATCACCGACCTGCTCTATCTGTGCCATTCGCTTGGCGAACAGGGGCTGGACACCGCCGCGCCGTTTGCCGTGATCAAAGAGCGATATTTAGGCATCGCTGAAGAACTGGGCGTGCCGGGGGCATGGGAGTGGCTGCGGGACATGCAGCAGCAGATCGCGGCGGGGCGCGGCCAAAGATTGGGTGGCATCGCGCGGCGAGTACCTTTCCGCGCGCATCATCGCCGCATATTTAGACGCCGAGTTTGTGGACGCTGCGGACGGGATACGCTTCGGCCCGGACGGGCGGTTCCATCCCGCCGAGACCTATAACCGGCTCGGGGCGCGATTGGCCGACGTTCCCGAAGACAAAATCGCCGTCATTCCCGGCTTTTACGGGCAGGACGCGCAGGGGCAGATCAAATGCTTCTCGCGCGGCGGCTCGGATGTGACCGGGGCCATCGTCGCCCGCGCCGTCCATGCCGCGATTTACGAGAACTGGACGGATGTGTCCGGCATGCTGATGGCCGACCCGCGCCTCATTGACAATCCCTGCCCTATCGAAGAAATCACCTATCGGGAGCAGCGCGAACTGTCTTACATGGGCGCGACCGTGCTGCATGACGAGGCCGTCTTCCCCGTCCGCGAGGCCGGCATCCCGATCCATATCAAGAACACCAACGCCCCCGACGATCCCGGCACGCGCATAGTCACGCAGCGCGATTCGCATTCTACCAGCCATCGTCGGCATCGCGGGCCGCAAGGGCTTCGCGACGCTGTTCACCGAGAAGGCCATGATGAACCAGGAGCGCGGCTACGGGCGCAAAGTCCTGGAGATTTTGGAGTCGCACGGCATCTCCTACGAGCATTCCCCGACCAGCATTGACACGCTTTCAGTGATCGTGACCGATGAAGAACTGGACGGCAAAGAGGCCGACGTCGTCTCGGAAATCCGCCGCATCGTCCAGCCGGACCGCATTGAAGTCCAGCGCGACATGGCGATGCTGGCCGTGGTCGGTCAGGGCATGGTGCATCGCGTCGGCATCGCCGCCCGCGTCTTTTCCGCCCTGGCCGAGAATGGCATCAATATCCGCATGATCAACCAGGGTTCCAGCGAACTCAACATCATCGTCGGCGTGGACACGCACGAGTATGAAAAAGCCATTCGCGCCATCTATGACGCTTTTGTGGAGAAAGGGCAGCCAATATGACGCTGAAGTGGGAAATTGTAGATAAGGGCGATTGGCTCGGCGGCCAGCCATCGGTTCGGCGGGCGAAAGTGCCAGGCGGCTGGTTTGTCCGGGTCGGTATTGCAGACAGCGCCAGCGCGTTTTTCTACCCTGACCCGGAGCATCTGGCATGATGCCGCAGCAGGCCGGCCCGGCGGCGGAAGGGGCGACGCCAGGCTTCGGCCAGCAGCGCCAGATGCGCCAGTTCTTCGGCCAGATCGGCGTCGGCCTTTTCCACGTACATGGCCTGATTAACGCGGGCGACGGGCCATTCCGGTAGGGGACGTTCCAATCGTGTCAACGGGTCGCCTGCGCCGACTTCGCCCGGCGTCAGGACGCGCAGGTAGTAGCCGGTCTTGCCGCTCGTCTGCACTTCCAGCGGCAGGCTGGGCCGCTCCCAGCGCCGTCCCAGCTTGTAACAGGGCATGCGAGGCTGGCTGACCTGCACGGTCGCCGTCCCGATCTGGTAGATGTCCCCGATGCAGACTATGTCTTCGGTCAGGCCCCGCAGCGTGAAGTTCTCGCCGAAGGCTCCGAACGGAAAGTCGGCCTCCGCTTTGCCGAGAAAAGTCTGCCAGTGGGAATAATGCTCGGCGGCGTAGCAGCAGACGGCCTTGTCCGGGCCGCCGTGGTTTTTCAAATCCGCCTGATGGTCGCCGTCCAGGTTGGTCAGGGACAGGCGCACCCGACCAGTCACCGGCGATTTCCAGATGCCGCTGACCCAGACATTTTCCTGTCCGTCCTGCACCGCTGAGGTTCGTTCGCGCGGCAGGCCCACTTGGAGCGAAACAAGCTGCATTCGTTGTTCTCAGCCCGGCGCTTCTGCGGCAGGCGCGGGGGCAGGCGGGAATAAATCAGCAACGGCGATCACGGCTTCGGGCGCAAAGAGAGGCGAGACGGTGTCGCCGTCAAACAAAGTTTGCGTAAACTTGTAGATATGCTCCCCGGTCACGAAAGCAGGATTTCGGTAGACTTCCAGCCGGCGATTAACCAAGTTTACTATCCAATACTCAGCAATGCTCTCCCGCGCATATGCTGTTCGCTTTGATCCTCGGTCAGTAGCAAGGGTGGCATCGGAAACTTCCACCAGAAGTCGTACTTCGGCTGGGATTGGATGATGGTCATCATAGTTTCCGATTCTGCCGGGGACAACCACCACATCTGGTTCAGGTTCGCTGTCGTCAGAAAGCACAATTGGCCCCTGCGGGCGTACCTCGTAGACCTCACCGAGAAGATCTTCCAGGGCATCCGTAACTCGCCGAATCGTTGAAAAATGCGGTGTCTTTTGTCCCGCCATGACCAAGATCTCCCCGTCCAGCAGTTCAACCCGCTGATCCCCGAACAGGCCCATGTCGGAGGCGCGGTAGTAGTCATCCCGCGTCCAGCGCCACACGCGCACTCCCGCTTGTTCAGACAGTTCTTCGTCCGCCGCTTCGGGCAGCCCTATTTTTTCTGCAACGGCCGGCGAAGGCGCCGGCCGTTCCACCGTCATGGTCATAAGCTCACCCCGATTTCAGCGCCCCGATACGCAGGACGTATCGGTGAACCAGTTCATTCGCCCGATCCTGGTTGCTCGCCTCGGCGTAGACGCGGAAGTTCGGTTCAGAGGCGTCCGGCAGGACCAGAACCCAGGAGCCGTCGTCACGGTAGGTCTTGATGCCGTCTATCAGTTCTGTGTTCGTCCCCTCGCTTTCCGCCGTCAGGATACGCATGATGCGGCCTTTGACCTCCCAGGGACAGGGAACAATCGCGGACGCCATGTAGTATTTGGGCAGCAGGGCGCATAGCTCGCTCAGGGTCGTCTCCTGCACGGCCAGCAGTTCCAGCAGTTTGGCGAACGAGAACAGGCCGTCAAACGCCGGATGGAACTCGGGGAAGATAAAGCCCCCTTCGGTGTCCCCGGCAAAGGCAAGCCCGCCTTTTTCTTCCACCACGGAAGCCATGAGGGAACGGACATCGGTTTTGGTCCGCATGACGCTGCCGCCGTGTTCGTGCAGGATTCGCTCAATGGCGGAGGGAGCGGTCACGGGAACGGCCACCTGCGATCCCGGCTTGGCCCGTGCGACCAGCAGGGCGAACGCCGTCAAAAGATCGCTGCCGGAGAAGACATGCCCGGTCTCGTCCACCACAGTCAGCCGTTCGCCGTCGTCGCCTAAATAGACGCCCATGTCTGCTTTCAGCGTCAGCAGATAGTTGCTCAGGTTCTGAACCAGAACATCCCGGTCGGCAGCGGTCTTGGGCGACTTCTTGGCATCCGTGTAGGCGTTCAAGGCAATGGTATCAGCCTCTAATTGCCCCAGCATCTGCGGCAGAACGCCGGAAATGCGGTTGTAGGCATAATCCACGACGACGCGGAAGCCGCGCTTCTGGACGGCCTGAGTGTTCAGCAGCCGGAAGAAGTCCTGGCTGTATTGCTCGATGGCGCGCGGGACATATTGGATCGCGCCGACTTCATCAGGATCGGTCCGCCCGAAATCCTCGCGGTAGAAGATCGTTTCAATCTTGCGCTGCCCGTTGGTGGACAGATAAATGCCGTTCTTGTCAAAGAACTCCACCAGGGCCAGGCTCGGCTGGTCGGGAGCCAGGCGGATATGGATGCCGCCGACGGCATTGGTAGACCGGATGGTGTGCCGCGTGACCGGCAGGGGCATTCCCTCGTTGTCCAGCACGTTGACCCCGACGGAGACCAGGCCGGCGATCAGCCCGCGTTTGAGCATCCGGCAGACCAGGGTCGAGTCGCGGCTGGTGATGACGGTGGACCCTTTCTTCAGAAAAGCGCCGTAGCTGGCGCCCAGCTTGCAGGCAAAGTCCGGGGTCATCTCCACATTGGCGATGCCCGACACGCCGAGGTTGCGGAACAAGGCCCCTTGCCACTTGGACCCCCAGATCAGGCTCATGGTGACCATCGAGCCGGCTTCAATGACTTTGTCCGGCCAGAGCTTGATGAGCGGGCGAATCGTGCTGCCGTCCTCAATATGGCAGCGATCCCCGACCACCGCGCCTTCTTGAATGATCACATCTTCTTTAATCGTGTTGCTTGAAACAGACCGTGCAGGCTGTGAAGCTGCGAACGCGCGCCGATGTAGTTGGAGTCCCAGACAATCGCCCGCTGCAAGGTCGCGCCTTCTTCAATCAGGCAGTTGTCCCCAATGACCGTGTCCGGCCCGATGTGGGCATCGGCCTTGATCCGGCAGTTCTTGCCGATACAAACCGGGCCGATGATCTGAGCGGACGGGATCAATTTCGGTCCCTTCGCCGACCCAGATATGCCCGCCCTGCGGTTCGCCCTCAATCGGCAGTTTGGTCTGCCCGCCCAGCATCTCGTACTGCGCCTGACGATACTGCTGAAGCGAGCCGACATCGGTCCAGTATTCGCCCATGACATAGCCGAACATGGGCTTTTCTTCCTTGAGAATCTGCGGGAAGATGTCCTGCGACCAGTCGTAGTTCTTTTCCGGCTCCATGTAAGCAAAGATGGACGGCTCCAAAATGTACATGCCGGTATTGACGGTATCCGAGAAGACCTCGCCCCAGCTCGGCTTCTCCAAAAAGCGCCGGATGCGGCCATTCTCGTCGGTAATGACGACGCCGAACTCCAGCGGGTTGTCCACATGCTGCAAGACCAGGGTCGCAACGGACTGCTTTTCGCGGTGATAGGCCAGGGCCTTGTCCACATCCATGTCGGTCAGCGCATCTCCCGGAGACGATGATAAACGTGTCGTCTTTGAGATACTCTTCGGCCTTTTTGACGCTGCCTGCGGTTCCCAGCGGCGTGTCTTCCACGGTGTAGATCAAATTGACGCCCAGTTCGGACCCGTCACCGAAGTATCCCTCGATCTCATCGGCGAGATAATACAGGGTGACGACGATGTCGGTGACGCCGTAGCGCTTGAGCAGCTCGATCGTGTGCTGCATACACGGCTTGTTGAGAATGGGGACGAGGGGCTTGGGGCGGCTCGAAGTCAGCGGACGAAGCCGCGTTCCTTCTCCCCCGGCCATGACGACGGCTTTCATAGGTGAAATCTCCTTCGCGCTACGATTTTACAACACTGTTTGCTTGTTTGTTCCCATTTTGCGGTCATTTTAGTTGCCGGTTTCAGGGCTTATCTTCCATCGCCACACGATACCGTTGTTCTGACAGAAGTTCGGAATAAGAATCGGCTCAACCGTGCCTCCATCCATCAGATGCCAGTCATCCGATTCTATCAGATCTAAGAAGCGAGGCTCGTTATCGCCTGCAAACTTGCCCCATTCCTCTTGCTTCCCCTCTTGCATGAGTTGATCTGCCGCTATGGAGTAGGCTATATACTGCTGAATCATATCGGGGAGTGGAGGCTGGTCGTTTTCTACGATAGGAAGAAACGTGCCAAATAAGTTCGGAAAGTCTTTGTCCTCTTGAATGACGCGCCCTATTTCAACATCTTGATAGAATAGCCGATATTGATTTTTCATCTCCGCTATGCCGCCTTTTATTCCGCCGGATGCTCCAATCCCCCAAACCACTTCGGCTCAATGTCCGGGAACACGCTGTCGCGGGCTTCGCACTCGGCGATGTTTTTCCAGTCGCCGACCGATAATTCCTTCCCGGAAGCGGCCAGGCGCATCAAACGGGCCAGAGCCTGGAAATTATCGTAGTGATTGCGCAGACGCACTTCGGAGTAGTCTTTGGCCCCGCCGGTGGAGATGCAGAATTGCCAATCGGAGGCCATCAGCAGTAGCGCCTCGCGCGCGGCCTGCTTCAAGATCGGGCGCAGCTTCAGTATTGTCGCCGCAGTCCCGCGCCAGGGCGGACATCTCGGCCTCCACTTCATAGACCAGCTTCCATGACCAGGCTGTCTGCTCGTTCAGCCAGATGTAATGAAAGCCGCCCTCGCCCCACGAGCCTTCCGGCAGCGTCACGGGCAGAGTCGCCGGGTACTTGTCCAGATACTCGCCGACCGTCTGCAGGGTGATCTCCGGGTCAAGCGCCATCTGACGCAGGGTGTGGTACAAGCCACTGCGGCCCTTCAAACCACCAGTGGCCGAACAGTTCCGTGTCATAGACCGCGCGTAATGATCGTCTGCGGGTCGTTCTGCGCTTTCAGGACTTCTTTGACCAGCGGGACGAAATGCGCGGCATGGTCTCTGGCCCGCTCTTCGGCCTGATGCGGCTCGTACAGATGCCTTCGCGCCGATGTCCGCTTTGTCCTCGCTGATGCGCCAGTAGCGCAGACCAAGCGACTTTTCGCGTCTCCATCACATACTTCTTATGGAACTCCAGATACCACTCGTCGCCCGGATAGCCGTGTTCGCCGCTCCAGACTTGCTGCCCGGTCGCCGTGTCCCGTCCCGAACACGGCCAGCGGCGGGTTCTTTCCCTGCCCTGACGAGTGGACCAGATACGGGCGGTAAGTCGTGTAGGGCCGGTACTCCACCTTGACGGTTTCTTTTTGAAACTGCTTGTACAGTTCTTTGAGCGGCCCGAACTTGTCGGCATAGACGCCCAGCGTCTCGCCGCCATGCAGCAGGGCTGCCTTCCACGAAGAAGTACTCGATGCCGTTCTCGGCCAGGAACTCGTCCACGCCTTTGCGCAAGATCGGGCGTCTCAGGGAACGTCCGGGACAGCGACGGGAGGCGCCCAGTGGTAGCGGGGACGGTACGAGCATTCCGGCAGCCAGTAGCCGCGCGGGCTTGCGGCCGAAGTGGCGCTCATAGGCCTGAATGCCCTGCTTGACCTGCGCTTGAATGCTGGTGTCTTGCGAAAGCAGGGCCGAATAGCCGTGCGTCGCGCTGCTGGTGATGATCTCTATATGGCCGGCATCCTGCAAGCGCCGCGAACGCCCCGACGATGTCACGTGCCGTACCTGCCTTCAAAATCCGCCAGCCCCTGGCCGTACCAGTCTTCCCAGTAACGGGCGAGGTAGGCCATGTGGTAGTTGCCCTCACGCCGGAACTGTTCCTGATTGGCCTGTGCGGCGTCGACTCTTGCCCCGCAGATAGCCGGAAAGCTCATCCTGAAAACTGGGATCGCGCAGCTGCTCCACAAGCACCGGCGTCAGGCCCAGCGTGATCTTGGGGGACAAGCCTTCGGCGACCAGACGGTGGCAGACATCGAGAAGCGGCAGGTAAGTCTCCGCCGCCGCCTCGGAGAGCCAGTCCGTGCCGTGCGGCGAGCGTCCATGCGCCAGCACATAGGGGATGTGTGAGTGCAGGACAAACGAAAATGTGCCGAGGGCCTGGGTCATAGAAATCGCCTCGCGGGTGTGTTACTACGCTTGCAGGATAGCATTTTTAGGGGGGAATTGTCAAACAGGAAAAAGCGGTCAGGCAGCGCTGCCTGACCGCTCGCAATGTTTTTCTTTCGCTACTCGTCCAGCGCGTCCCGCACGGCATCTTTGGCCCTGCCGAACCCCTCCTGAACTTTGCCTTCCACCTGTTTGGCTTTGCCGGCGACATCGTCGTCCGTGTTGCCCGTCACGTCGCCCAGAGCGTCCTGGGCCTTGCCCTCGGCCTGCTTCAACTTGCCTTCTATCACATCGGAATCCGCCATGATTTTTGCTCCTTTCGGGCCTGAAAATCCAGCCTAGCCCACTTTTGTCATACCCGGTGAACCGCAAAGGAAAACACGTATTCAGTGCCGCGGGAACACTGGAAGTGGGTATATCGTCCCATAGGCAACAGGAAGTTTGATACACAAAGGAGAGTAACTCATGTCCGAATTTGAGCAGAACGAATATAATCCATCGCGGCGGCGTTTTTTGTCAAAGGCAGTTCTTGCCGGCGCAGGAATGGCAATGGCGCCCCTCCTGCTGGCGGCGCAGCCAGCCGAAGCCGGCCTGTTCGCTATGCCCAGCCCCGCCGATCAGAAAAAAGTCGGCGACCAGGCAGCCCAGCAGGTCCTCAAGCAGTATCACGAAGTTTTTGATGGCCGCGCCCGCCATTTCAACCAGCTTGGTCAGCGGCTGGTGAACGCTTTGCCGGCCACAGACCGCAAAACCTGGGATTTTCGTTTTCATGTGCTGGACAGTACGGAAGTCAATGCCTTTGCGCTGCCCGGCGGCAACATGTTTATGTTTACAGGACTGTACAAGCTGCTGAATACCGACGATGCTCTGGCGGGCGTGACCGGGCATGAAATGACCCACGTCCGCAAGCAGCACTGGGCGCAGGCCGAGGCCAAGCAGCAGGAACGCGATGCCGGCATCGGGCTGCTGCTCGGCCTGTTCCATGCCGGCCGGGCGGTCCAAACGCTGGCGGGACTGGCGGACAGCGCCATCGGCTTGAAATTTTCGCGGGGCGAGGAAGATCAGGCGGATGCCGGCGGGTTGGACAACATGGTTCGGGCCGGCTACAACCCGCAGGGCATGATCCAGTTGTTCCAGACCCTGGAAAAAGTCAGCGGCAACGGCGGCAGCGTAGGCGGCGATTTTTTATCCGACCACCCGCTGACCTCCGACCGCATCAAGCATACCCAGCAGCGAATTGCCGCGTTAAAAAGTCAGCAGTCTTTTCCGGCGCTGACGCCGCTGAATTATAACTCTCTGCGCGGCTGACACCGCTACGGAAAAAGCCGTTCACCCTGAGTGAGGCGAACGGCTTGGCTGGAATGAATGCAAAATAAAGTGTCATGATGTGTGAGGATGTGAGTTCCGGCCACTCCGTTCAGGGGCTGACGGTTTCCTTTGTCACCACTTTGGTCGCATGGTCGCCTTTTGGCCCGCATTCCAGGTCAAAGGCGACTTCCTGCCCCTCGCGCAAAGACTTGTAGCCCGCAGACTGGATCACTGAGTAGTGAACGAATACGTCCTTGCCCTGCGCCAGTTCAATGAAGCCGTAGCCTTTGGCATCATTAAACCATTTCACTTTTCCGCTGATCATCGTGTTTATCTCCTTACCTTGCGAAGAGTTCGTTTACTCACTCTTGCACAAAACGTGCCAAGTGTTTCGGAAAGGCGGAGGAGACACAAAAATTCTTTTCTCTGAGGAGCGGGAGGCAGCCCTTGCAATTTTTTCGGCGGGCGGGTATACTGATTCGCACTCGTTTTAGAAATGATTGTTTAGAAATGACCGCTCACGGCTCAGGAGTTTGTACACGCAATGCCCAACATTAAGTCCGTCATCAAAGACGTCAAGCGCTCGCGCCAGCGCCAGCTTCGCAATCAGGCGACCAAATCGCAGATCAAGACCTTCATCAAGAAGAGCCGTACCCTGATCGCGACGGGAACGGCCCAGCCCGAAGAAGTCTCGGCCAGCGTCGCCAAGACCGTCAGCGTTATTGACAAAGCCTGGAAGCGCGGCATCATTCATAAGAATGCCGCCGCCCGCCGCAAATCCCGCCTGATGAAGCGCGCCGCCCAGACCGCAACTTCGTAACGCAAATCCATAGGGGCAGGGTTTTCCTGCCTTCTTGGCATCGGGGCGCGGCAAGCCGCGCCCCTGCTGGCGGGCTTTTTTCACAGCGTCGGGCGCATTCCTGATACGCTGGCTTGCGTCGGGGCTATCCGCCGAAGCCGCCGGCAGTAAAGCCACCCCCGCCTCCCCCATAGCCGCCCCCGCCGTATCCTCCACCGCCGCCACGGCGTCCACCAAAGCCTCGTCCCCCGCCGAAGCCATTTCCGCCACCGTAGCCGCCGGTATTGCCGCCACCGTAGCCGCCGGCATTGCCGCCACCCGTGCTGCCTTGCCCAAATCCGCCCTGACCGCCGTTCTGGCCGAAGCCACCCTGACCGCCGGTGTTCCCGCCCCCGCTTGCCCCGTTCGCCGCAATGACATCGTTGACACCCACCTGCACAATGCCCGTCGCCCCCAGCAGGCGAGCTATGTAATACGCATCGTACTTGTCAATCGGTATCCGGTAAAAACGCTTCGGCGCATTGGCATTGGCAGCCGTACCCGCATCGCCTCCCGCATCCGTTGTCGCCACCGGAGTGACAATCGTCGGCGCAGGAGGCGGAGCAGCCTGCTGAACAGAGACGACATACGTGCCGTTGTCCACCGTGTAGCTGAGCGGCGGGTTTACCGACGACAACAACTGCCGCAGGGCCAGGCTGAAGGGGACTTCGCTGACATTGATGTTGGCAAAGCCCTGCACATCGGACTTGATGCTGTAGTTTTTGATCCCGGCAGCGCTGAAGAGGGTTCTCAGGGCGGCTTGGACGGGGACATTGATCAGGTTGAGCGAGATGGGCCGGCTCGGTTCCGCCGTGGCGGCTGCTCCGGCATCCTGTGCCCGTGCCGGCGTCATCACGAGTGAGCCGCCCAGCAGCGCCAGCGCTCCCAGAGCAAGGGCGGTATTCCGTCTAAAAGTTTGATTTTGCATGATTAACCATTTTGAAACAGTGCGGAGTCACGCAGCGGAATTCCGCTGCGTGACCTCTCAGTGTGCTTACTGCCCGTTGCCCGCAGGGGCATTGTTGCCGCCGCCCTGATTGCCGGCATTGCCGCCCTGATTGCCGCCTTGACCGCCGCGTCGTCCACGACCACCGAAACCGCCTCCTCCGAAACCGCCTCCTCCGAAACCGCCTCCAAAGCCGCCTCCACCACGCCCGCCGAAGCCGCGGCCTCCCGCTGCACCGCCGCCGCCCTGCGGCCAGTTGACCGCCATCGCGCTTGCCGTGAAGGTGCCGTCAGCATCGGTTTGGCCCATCGCCATGACCTGATCTCCGACGGCGATGCCGGCGACTGTCTGCGTTGAAATCCGGCTGATCTTCGCATTCGGCGCCGCCGTCGGCGTGAGGGTAAGGCCGCCGCCCAGATCCAGCGTCAGAGGATTGAGACTTTTGACCTTGCCGACCGCCATGGCATAGGCCTGCACAGGCGGCGCGGCATTGGGAGCGGCAGCATTTGCGCCGTTCTGATTGCCATTCTGATTGCCATTCTGATTGCCGTTGCGCGCGCCGGGAAATCCGGCGGGCAACTCACCCACGGTAATCTGCGAGAAGCTGATCGCGGTCGGCATCCCGGTGATTTGCACTGAATCGCCGACTTTGAGATCAGAGATCTGAACCGTTGCCTGCGTGGCGATAGGCGTGGCGGCCGCCACCTTGACGACTTCCGGCTGATTTGTGGCGCGAGAGGTAATGGTGACTGTCCCCGCCGCCGCATCCACAGCAGTGACGGCGCCGGCCGCCATGCGGTTGTTGAAGCCGCCCCGTCCGCCCCCGGGGGCGCCATTGCCCGGCGCTTGCGCCAGAGCGGTTGAGGTGAGTGCCAGACCGGCCAGAAGGGCCGCGCCGAGCGTGTTGAGTTGTTGTTTCATCAAGTTCTCCTTTTTCTAGGGATGGAAATTGCCTGGTCGGTGATCTGAAGCCTGGTCATGTCCGTTCTCCGGCCCATGATGGCGATGCCCCCCCAGGGAGGCGCGTTTGTGAATTGCGGCCTGAAGCTGGGCAAATTGGTCCGGTGTCAAAATCGGGCGCAGTTGCAACTGCTCCGTCAGACGCAGATCCAAAAGCTGCCCCTGGACTCGGTTCAGGTCCTGGTTGATACGGCGCGCTTCGTTGACATCAAAGTCATACGTTTCGTACAAATCCGAGAGCTTCTGGCGGAGCTGCTGGAGCTGCGCGATCAACTGGCCGGACTGCGCGTGCGAGGCATTTTCCAGCGCTGTCAGCTTCTGCTGCTGGCCTGGCGAAAGATTCAGCGCCGTGGTCTCGGCATCCACGGGGCGCAAAGCCGCCGGGTCTCCGGCAAAAGCCGGAAAGGCAAGCAGCCAGATTAACAGCGCCGGCAGCAGAGGCGCTATTTGTGGTTTGTTTGAGAGTTGTCCATACGTTTTCCATGCTGGCTCCCACCGGGTCGTCCACGGCGGGATCAGTTCGTGAGACATCACTGAGAGCCGTCCAGGGGAGGGAATTGCCTTGCCGGACAACCAATTTGGCAGGAACGGGCGAGACGATGGGCGCAGAAGACGTTCGGCTCCCCGGCTCGGTCGCCTCCGTTTCCAGAGGCAGCAGGCGCAGACTATACACCCCCAGGACAGTCAGGGCAAGGACACCGCCCATCGCCCACCGGGGAAACGGGAAGATGAGGGGCGCGGCAGGACGGACGGCGCGAGGCTCTTGTTCGCCCAGACGCATCAAGACGCGCGGCCATAAGTCCGCCGTTTGCCCCGTCGCCTCGTCGGCCTGCCAATCCCGGCGCAGTTGCGCTTCGGCCTGCGCGGTTCGCCGGCACAGAGTCGCAGCGTTCCTGATGGGACAACATTGCCTCGGAACGCTCCGGGGAAAGCCGGCGGCCCACCCAGTCGGCGACCTGACTCTCAAAGCCGTGACAGTTAATTTGCGGATTGATCTGTGTGCTATTCATCTGTTGGCCTCATCCGCCAGAGTATCCATGACGACACGCAGGCGTTTTCTAGCGCGCATCAGGCGCATTTTCAAAACGGGATAGGCGAACTTCGTAATTTCCCGAATTTCCTCATAACTCATCTCTTCCGCGTAATACAGAACCAGCAGCAGGCGGTCCTCACCCCGAAGCGTTTGCAGGGCCTGTTGCAGCCTGCGGGAGCGTTCCTCTCGTTCCAGACTGTTGAGGGCAGCTTCTTCGGGATTGACACAACTCGCGTTCGGCCAGTCGGCCAGTGGAACGCGAGAAGCCGCTCGGTTCTGACTTTGGCGCTGCCGCAGAAGATCGCAGGCAACGTTGGCGGCAATGCGGTAAAGCCACGTCGTAAAGGCTGCCCGCCCTTCAAACCGATCCGCCTGCTGCCAGACGCGCAGAAAAACATCCAGGACGGCTTCCTCGGCATCCTCGTGCGAGCCGAGGAGCCGCAGCAGAAACCGGTACAGTTTCTGCTGGTAGCGCTCCACAATCTCCTGCATGGCGGCAGAGTCTCGCTGGGCGCAGCGCTGCACAAGCCCGTGGTCCGACCAGCCCTCTCCGTTGGCCGGTTGAACGCGATCTTGTGAACCCTCGCCTGGAATTCCGTCTATGTCATTCAGGAGCGCGATCCTAGTCATAGCGTCAAGTCGCCAATTTGTCGTCCGTCTGTTGACTTAGACGTAGGAAACGGCATCCGGTAACACAAAAATCGCCTGTTTTGGAAAAATATCTTGCTTAATTTGTGAAACCGACAGGATTTCTGTCTCCATGCGGCGAAGCGTTCCACAGCATCGCTTGCAAATACACACGTTTAAGGATCAATGCACATGAGTGGACCGCTGGGGATGGGCGTCGTCGGAGCCGGCAGCATCGGCATCCGGGCGGCTTTGCAGCACCTGTGCCTGCCGGATGTGCAGGATCGGGTCACACTGGCCGCCGTCTGCGACCCGATGCCGGGACGCGCGCAGGCCGCCGCCGACAAGTTCGGCGTCAAACGCGCCTACGAAAATTACGAAGACTTGCTGGCCGACCCGGATGTGGACGTAATCACCCTCGGCACGCCCATCGGCCTGCATTTTGAGCAAGGGATGCAGGCTATAGATGCCGGCAAGCACATTCACTTCAACAAAACGATCACGACCACAGCCGAAGAAGCCACGAAATTGATTGACGCGGCCGCGGAAAACGGCGTCAAAATGGTCGCCTCGCCGGGCCAGATGATTCGCGCCGTCAACCAGCGTATCCGCCGCATGATTCAAGAAGGCGAATTAGGACAGCTTGCCTGGGCCGCGACCGGCGCGGCATTCGGGTCCTACCATGAGCATGAGGGCGTCCGCAGTGGTTCCGACGTTCTCAGCAACATCAATCCGGCCTGGTACTGGCGCAAGCCCGGCGGCGGCCCGCTTTATGACATGACCGTTTATGGCCTGCACACCCTGACCGGCATTCTCGGCCCGGCGCGGCGTGTCACGGCGATGTCCGGGGTCGGCATCAAAGAGCGCGAATTTCAAGGCAAAATGTATCCGTCCGACGCCGACGACAACACGCTCATGGTGCTGGACTTCGGCGGCGCGGCTTATGCGTTCGTCTACGGCACATTCGCGGGAATGCTCACCGAGTTCGGCCAGCCCAATTTTTACGGCACCAAGGGCAGCATCACCGGCCTGAATCATAACGGCCAGAAGATTGAGGTCAGCGATACGAAGACGCACTTCTTCGGCCCGCATGTGGTCGGGCCGCACGCGGACATGGAGGAAGCGCATGTCTTTGAGGACATCATGCAGCTTGTAGACTTGGTGCGCGAGGGCATTCCCACACCGGCGACGGCGGAACACGCGCGCCATGTGGTGGAGATCATTGAAGCCGCCTATCGCGCGTCCGAGACCGGACAGACACAGACGCTGACGACAACATTCGCCCCTACAGAAGGCGCTTAACGATAACCTATGAACAAACCGTACCACTTTTGGCCCGTTCTGCTGGGCCTGCTTTTGCTCGGCGCTGCCGTGCCGATTGCCCATGCCGATGACGGCATCTTCCCGCCGGCTCCCACCGCTGCGCCCTTTATCAACTTTGACGGACGCGGTTTCTTGGTCAACGGCAAGCGGACGTTTATCGCGTCTGGCGGCATGGAATATGCCCGCGTTCCCCATCAACTCTGGCGCGACCGGCTGCTGCGGATGAAACGGGCCGGGCTGAACTGCGTGGAAGTTTACACGTTCTGGAACTTCCATGAGCCGCAAAAGGGGCAGTTCAACTTCACCGGCGACGGCGATTTGGATGCGTTCCTGAAGACGGTCAAATCGCTCGGCATGTACGCCATCTGCCGTGTCGGCCCCTACTACTGCGCCGAATGGGACAGCGGCGGCTATCCAGTCTGGCTGCGCTTTGAGCCGGGCGTCCGCGTTCGCGAGAACAACCCGCAGTTCCTGGCCGACGTAGACAGTTTCTGGGACAAACTCATCACCATCGTCGCCGCCAATCAAATCCATCGGGGCGGCTCCGTCATCCTGGTGCAATTGGAAAACGAAGACCCGCAGGGCTGGGGAAAGGAGATGCCCAACAGCTACTTCACGCACTTGCGCGACAAAGCGGTGGCGCTGGGCCTTCAAGTTCCCTATTTCTTCAGCGGCCTGCATCACGGCGGCGATCCGGCCGGTGATAACCCGTGGAGCAGTCAGGGGCGCACCAACCCGTGGTTTACAACCGAGTTTTGGAGCGTCTGGTACGACAAATACGGCGAAAATGACGGCGACGTGGCCGCTTTTGACCGGCGCACCTGGAACGTGATTGCCGACGGCGGCAATGGCTACAATTACTACATGATTCACGGCGGCACGAACTTCGCCTACTGGAATGACGACGAAGACGCGGCCTCTTACGACTACGGCGCGGCTATCGGGCAGGCGGGCGACCTGCGGCCTTTGTATTACCGCTTCAAGCGTGCCGCTCTGTTTGCCCAAAGTTTCGCCTCGGTTCTGGAAGACAGCGACAATGTGACGGATGCTTTCAAAGGCGCAGCCACGGACGCCTCTTTGCATCTGAGGGCGCGAAAATCTCCCGCCGGGACAATTTTGTTCTTGACCAACACCGGCAATGCGCCCGTCAAGACTCAGGTGAAAGAAGCCGACGGGTCCCTGTTCCCCTCTGCCGGGACGCTCACAGTCGGCTCTAGCCAAACATTGCCCATTGTCCGCGACTACACACTGATGCCGGGCGTGACGTTGGAACGCTCCACGCCGCTGCTCGGCATTCTGCCGCAGGGAAACATCACGACACTGATCGCTTATGGAATGCGCGGCGACGTTTCCGAACTTCGCTTTCGCCTGTCCGGGACAGTCACGGGTAAATCTGTGTTAATGACACTGAAGGGGAACCAATTGACGGTGCAGGACCCCATCGGCGAAAGCATTGATACGGACTCATTTAAGGTCAACGGACACACCATCCGCATCCTCACCATGCCTACGTCCACTTCCGACCATACCTGGTTTGTGGAGAACAGCGTCATTGTCGGCCCGGAATATGTCGGCGATGCGGGAATGGTCAATGGCAAACAGCGCATGACGACGGAAAACAGGAAAGGCGATGAAGTCGCCTGCCTGGCTTTTCGGCGCAAATGCTGTTTTGCCGACGACTCTCTGGCCCAATTTTGCTCCTCACTTGATGCCTGCTGCGCCAGTCCTCACTGGCTGGCAGACGCGGCCCGGCGATGCTGAAGCGCAGCCAACGTTCAGCGATGCGGCATGGAAAGCCAGCGCCGACCCGCTGCCGATGGGCGCGGACGGCGACATCAGCGCCTATGCCTGGTATCGGACGACGATTCACATCCCAAAGGCCGGAACCTATGCGTTTCGCCCGACCGAGGCCGGCGACTGGCTTTCGCTGTTTGTCAACGGCAGACATGTCCTCAGCAGCCCCGCCAGACGCCCGCTTTCCCTGACGCTGCCGACCGGAAATAGTCAACTGGCGGTGCTGGCCGCGCACAATGGACGGCCCAAACTCTTCGGCTTTCTCGGTCCGATTGACCATGCGGACAATAAAGGGCTGGCGGGGCCAGTGGTCCTGGCTGCTGGAGATGCCCACGGACAGGAAATCACGACCTGGCGCTTGAAGCGCGACGACACTCCTGACCGGGCGAACCCACCGACGGACACGACCGGGGCAGGCTGGCAGGACGCCACGACCGGGCCGGATGCTTTTAATAAACAGCGCGGCTTTGCCTGGTACCGGACGACCCTCCCGGCCCTGGCCGGCGCCCGTCGCCGGCTGCATTTTGAGAACGTGGATGACAATGGCACGATCTATCTGAACGGCAAACAGATCGGCGCGCATGAAGGCTGGGGACAGCCGTTTGATGTTTCGCTGGACACGGCCTGGCACGCGGATGGTCCGAATGAACTGGCGGTTCTGGTAGAAAACAAAGACGGAACCGGCGGCATTCAAGGGCCGGTAATGCTGCAAACGGTCGCCGCCGGTGATGAAATCCCCGTTCAGGGCTGGAAGATGCGCGGCGGTCCGGGCGACAATACCGCCGCTGCCGGCTGGAAACCATCCTCGGCGGCCAGTGCCGATGGCACCCCCGCCTGGTATCGGGCCGCGTTCACCGCCGCGCCGCCCGGCGAGACCGGCCCGCATCCGATCCTGCGCCTGCTGCCGACGGGCCTCTCGCGCGGTTTTGTCTGGCTGAACGGGCACAATCTGGGACGCTACCCGGAAAAAGTCCCGGCCCCCGGTATGTACCTGCCGGAATGCTGGCTCAACGCCGGCCGGAACGAGATCGTCCTCTTTGATGAAGACGGTCATTCCCCGGCGCAGGTGTCGCTGACTGTAGAGCAGGCAGCCAGCCGCGTCGGCGTGACCCTAACGGAGAAGTGAGGAACCCACCCAAGTGTCTATCATCTGGCGCGAAAGGCTGACATGGGGCGGCAAATCCGGCAGCGTGTCTGCCGTGAACCACTGCGCGGCATCTAATTCCTCGCCGTCTACCTGAATCTCGCCCCCGGCGTAGCGCGCCGTGAAGCCGACCATCAGTTGATGCGGATACGGCCACGGCTGGCTGCCGGCATACATCAAGTCCGTCACGTCAATTCCGACTTCTTCCTGCACCTCCCGGCGGACGCACTCTTCCAACGATTCGCCCGGCTCCACAAAGCCGGCCAGAATGCTGTAGCGCGTTCCCCATCCCGGTTTGTGCGCCAGGAGCAGGCGCGGACCGTCATGGACCAGAATCAACGTCGCGGGCGTGACATGGGGATAGGCGACATGGCCGCATTCCGGGCAGAGCCGGCCCCAGTCGCCTGCGCGCGCCTGCGTCCGATGCCCGCAGGCCGGGCAAAAGCCGTTTGTCCGCCGCCAGTACAGCATCTGGGACGCATATCCCGCCAGCGCATATTCCGCTTCGCTGAGCTGCCCGAACAGGGCGCGGAGACTGACGGCGGCCCAGCCTGCGGGAATGTCCATTTCCGGGTCACAGTCGGCGGCCAGGCAGGGCATGCCGTCCAGCGTGCCCAGATACAGCGGCGCGTTCAGGTTCAGCGCATCCACACTCTCCCGTTCGCCCCGGTTTAGATGGGTTTGCCCATTTTCCACGCGGACCAGTAGATCGTTCTGAGTAAATGGCAGCCAGAGCGCCGGGCCGGGAGCAGGCTGTGCGGGCGGATAAGCGCGGACAAAGCCCGCTGCCACGGAAGGGGAAAGGGTATCATTCATGGGCATACAGTTCGCGAGGCATCGTCCGCTTCCCTGCCCGCCGAAAAAAGTTTTCTTTTTGCTTCTGTTTCCCTTGACAACGATTCAATATACTGTATAATAGAAAAGCGTCGGCTCGGCGAACCAACCAGCCGTTAGCATACTCTGTCCTTTGGAGGGACATCTATGAACCAGAAATCAAAAGGCTTTACGCTGATTGAACTGCTCGTCGTCATCGCCATTATCGCGATTCTCGCCGCGATCCTCTTTCCCGTTTTTCAGAAAGTGCGCGAGAACGCCCGCCGCGCAAGCTGCCAAAGCAACCTCAAGCAACTTGGCCTGGCCTTCACGCAGTACGTTCAGGACTACGACGAAAAGTTTCCCGACGGCGGAAACAACGCTGGCCTGGGCTGGGGAGCGCGTGTTTACACCTACACCAAAAGCACTGGTGTATACAAATGCCCAGATGACTCTACTCCCGTCAATGGGACTCTTGTTCCTGTCTCGTATGGCATGAATTCCAATCTTGGATCGCAGGCGCTGGCGCGTTTAAACGCTTCGGCAAGCACCATTCTGCTGTTTGAAACTCAGGGCGCACAGGCCGATGTCACCAATACGGCCAATGATGCTCCTAACCCAACCGGGTATAATCCCGCCACCACTCAGGCATCACCCAGCGGGAACGGAGGGGACAGCGCCACTGCCGCAGGCTATTTGGACTGGTCACATAATGCCAAATATGTGTGCGGCGTCACCAGCACTGTCGGCATCGGGAACCCTGCTCGGGGGGCGACGGGTTATCTCGCCAACCCGGTTCATACAGGCAGCGCCAACTATGCCTTTGCCGATGGACATGTCAAGTATTTGCTCGGTTCGCGGGTTTCTGCCGGACAAAGCGCCGGCACTGCTACGGACAACCAGGATACTACCGGTGTCGGTGAGGCTGCGGGAACGGGTGGTCTCAGCACAAATGGATTTGTTGGCACCTTCAGCTACAACTAAACTGCATCAACTGGTAAAAACCGCAGTTCTCAGTTGGACAGCCCCGCTACACAAGAAGCGGGGCTGTCTGCGTTTGACCGCGAAGCGTCTTACTTGTTGCCTGCGGCCAGGCCCTTCTCAATGAGATAAGTGTAGCTCTGGCGCACGGCGTCCCACATGTCTGTATCGCAGCGATCCAGTTCCACGATCAGCCATTGCAGCACGCTCGGGTCAGCGGCCTGAATCGCGCCCGCGATGTCCACCTTGCCACTGCCGACCGCAGTCATCGCGCTGTCTTTTTCCAGACTGCCGTCTTTGATATGCAGCAGGGGCAGGCGGCTCTTATGCCTGGCAACTACGTCTGCGGGTGCCTGGCCGGCGTAGGCGGCCCAGTAGATGTCCAGTTCGCCGAAGGCGTCCGGGGCGGCTTCCAAAACCCTGTCGTAGACGAGCTGCCCGTCTACTGTCTCAAACTCCCACCAGTGATTGTGAATGCCGAACGTCAGGCCCTCGGCTTTGGCAAGTTGGGCGGCGGCCTGGAATCGGTCCGCGCTGCGCTGGCAGTCGTCGGGCGTTTTGAAGTCGTCGGGTCCGAAGCCGGAGACAAGGCGCGTGTTGCCCAGCGCTTTTTCGGTGTCAGCGATCTGCTGGATGGTCTCAGGCGTCGGCAGCCCCGTGTGACTGCTGCTGACTTGCAGGCCCAGGTCCTTGACAATACCGGCAATCTCGGCGGGCGCGTGGCCGTGCAGACCGGCAAACTCCACGCCCTGGTAGCCGATCTCGGCGACCCGGCGCAGGACGGCGGGAAAGTCGCCTTTCACCTCATCGCGGAGGGTGTAAAGCTGAATGGAAAGTGGCGTCATCGATGAGTGTCCTTTTCTGTTGGCCCTGAATTGGGAAGGCTTTCCGGTTGTTCGGCTGCGGACGAGAATATTCCTGCGTTTATGGGGCTTTTTTGTGGGGGAATAACAACTAGGTCAAAGGAGGCAGATCATGCCGGAAATTTTGGAACTGTTGAGTGAATTGGAAAAGCGGGACAAAGACAGCAAAGGCCATGTGCAGCCCGGCGCAGCCGCCGGAGCGGGGATGGGCGACCCGCGCGGGTTTGCCGTGCAGAACCCGACGGGGCATTCCGTAGGCAAAGTGGACGATCTATATGTGGACCCACACACGCGCCTGCCGCACTTCGCCGTGCTGTCTCTGGGAAATCACACGCTCGGCATCGGCAACCGCCGCATTCTGGTGGCCTATGCCGACTTGACAGCGGTTGGCAGCAAGACAGTGGAAGTCAAGCGGGCGTTGGGTTAAACAGGACCAGGACTACGGAGTATCAAGTTCGTTGCCTGGCGGCAGGCCGCGTTCCGCTCGGAGAAGATAGTTTTCCAGCCGCAGGATCAAATTCTCGCGATCCCGCGCCGCTATGTCACGGTCATGCCGCTGCTCCCATTGAATTTGCTGGACAACTTTGGTGAGCGCCCGCAGTTCATCACGCAACTCTTTCATTTCCTGACGCACTTCTTTGATGTCGGTTTCGTGCTGCTGTGACCGGCGCGTGAGAGCAATCACTTGTTTGCTGAAGTCAAGAAATTGCTTCCACATGATTTATAGCTTTGCTCCCATGCTGGCAAGAAGAGCGCGTGTTTCATCACGGATAACATTTGTCTCAGCCTTCAGTCGCTCAATCTCAGTCCGATCATGTCCCATTTGATCGTGAATACTCTCCGCTTCCGCCATTAGCCGTTCAAAGGCAGCTTCATAATCTGCCGTTGTCTGTGGTGTGGGTTGCGCTATTGTTGTACTCATTGATTTCTCCCTCCAGAAACCCAATTGCCTCGCTTCAGATCCGCTTCGCTGACAGTACGAATTACAAACCTCGGTGACATTATACCACGCCTGCTTAGACTTCCGGCAGCAGGTCTTCAGTCGTGCCGTCTTCGCTCCAGACGAGTTTGGCGTCTAACAGGCCGGGCGCGACGGCGAGGCGGAGGCTGCCGACGCCGGTGAGTTCGCTGCTCGTGCCGTCCGCGCGCAGGCCCAGGCCGAGCCAGAGACCATCGAACAAGCCTTCGGCCATACAGGTCACAACAAGGCGGCGGCCACGGGCGATGATCTCCACGGTGCCGGGGAACAGCGATGCGGCCTTTTGCGTTCGCCCGCCGGTCGGCCCGATCTGATACCGCGACAGGACTGCGGTGACAGCGCCGTTTTGTCCGGCCGCGTCCGGCGCAATGATCTCCACCGTCAGGCTCTCCACGTCCCCAACGGGAACTGGCTGACCGTTGACGAAAACGGTCAGGCCATCCGAAGAAGGGCTGCTGACAATGACCTGGGTCAGAGTGCTTTCAATCCGGGCGACCTCCGAGGCCAGAGGCCGATTGACCGCAGGCGCGGCTCCATTCTTGGCGCTTCCAAACATAGTCAGTTCTCCAAAAGGCCCACCTGCACCCACCCTAATAAAACCTTAATTCTGGGGGAGTCGGAGGGAAAGGCTTTCCTATTCCTGTTCCCCCAGAATTGGGGGTGAGGGGGCTTAGGCCACGATGGTATAAGTAATCACTTCATCGGTGGCGATCCAGTGCGGCTTGTAGACGGTCACATAGGCTTTGACAACGTCCTCCAGGGCATTGACATCTATGTAGACGTCTACCACGCGATTGGTGACTTCCTGCCCATTGTACCAGACGCGCGTGGCGTCCAGTTCCACCATCGGGTGGTAGTTTTCCAGAACAATCGTGTGGCCGGGAAAGTTGAGCGTCAGACGACCCGGCAGGATGTCCCAGGCTTCCTCCGGGTTCTCCTGCGGGCGCACAATGGCGGTCAAATCAGTTCCATCGTAGATGCCGCCCCGGATGGGGTTGTCATACTCATCCCGCCCCGCGCGCAGTTCCACAAAAAGTTGTGCGGCAGGAACTTCCACCCCGTTGTTGTACAGCGTCGTGTTTTCCCAATCACCGCCGGTCTGAAATGTCATCTCGTTCATGGTCAGCCTCATTTCCCAGGGCTGAACCCCTGGGCTTTAACAAAGCAAATCCCCGCCTGCGCGGGCATAAGAGACAATAGAGAAACTCCTCGCCCTTACCCTCGGGGGCTTGCCCTTCTAAAGCCCCGGGGTTCAGCCCTGGAAAACCCTATCGTCGCCGTCCAAACCCGCCGCCGAACGATGAGCGTCCCCCGCCAAACGAGCCACCGCCGAAGGAGGACCGGCCGCCGCCAAAAGACCCACCGCCAAACGACGGACGCGGGCTGCTGCCGCCGAAGGAACCGCCGCCAAAAGCAGGACGAGGCGAAGGGGAGCCGCCGAACGAGCCGCCATTGCTGACGGGGAAGGAGCGCCGGCCTGTGCCGAACGAGCCGCCAAAGCCCGAAGGCCCGCGCCCAAACGAGCCGGAGGTACGCGGCATGGCGCTGCCGAAGCCGGAAGAGCGGCCACTGCCGAAGGAACCCGTAGAGCGTCCGCCGAAGGTGGAACCGGCACTGCCAAACGAGCGGCGTCCAAAGCCGCCGGAGTTGAACGAGTTTCGCGCGCCTTGATTGTAAACCGTCCGGTTGACCACGCGCATCGGGGCATAGCCGTAGGGGTGGCCGACATAGTAGGAATGATAGGAGTTCCAGCCATAGTACGGGCTGCCGCCAATCAGAAAGTGCAAACCAACCATTGGGCCGAAGACGCTGTACGGGTGGTAGCCCCAGTAGCCGCCGTAATAGGCCATGCCCGGATACCAGCCCATGCCGACAAACGCCGGCCAGCTTGGCGCGAGACCGACATAAACTGGCTGCGAGTAAGCGTAGTTCTGCGGGAACGGGTACCAGTGTGCGCCCGGCTGGGCGGCATTGTCCAGATACCCGCCAGGCGGCAGGAACAGCGTCGGATACTGGCCGTTGTTGACGAAGTATTCGCCGCCATTACCCGACTGGCCGAACTTCATCACATACATATTCTGGTTGACGAACGGAACGACAATGGTGCCTTGCGGCGAATACAACTGGTAGCCGCCCTGATCAAAGACCGCGCGCTGAATCGGAACCTGCTGCCCGACAGGGACTTCGGTCCAGTTGTAAGCCTGACTTTGCCCGGCCATGTTCTGCCCGGACGGGTCTTGACCCGCCATCTGCGGCGAGTAATCCCCAGGCTGAGAGATCGTTACCGGCGTGGTCGGCGGCGCCATCGTGATCGGCTGATTGTGATTGCCGCAGCCGGCCAGAACCGGCAGCAGGGCGGCCAGAAGATAAAACGGGGCTTGCTTCACAGGCTTCTCCTCTTGAATGTTTCCCAAACAGTGTTTCTGACACGGAAGCTGTAAAAAAGTTGCAGCGCTCATGAAAAAGGCTTGACTTCTTAATCCGCATTGTGCCAATATAATCTCCGACTATTATAGTCGGATATAAGATAAGGAAAACGCCCCCAGCGTCTGGCAACGATGAGGGCGTGGAGCGGATACGGCATATGCGTACCTTGACCAACCGCATTGTACCCCGTTTCGCTCCTCTTGTCACTTTCCGTGAACAAAGGAGAACCCATGTCCCATTTCCAAAAGCGCGCCTTCACGCTGATCGAACTGCTTGTCGTGATCGCCATTGTGGCGATTCTGGCGGCGCTTCTCTTTCCTGTCTTTCAGAAAGTCCGGGAAAACGCGCGGCGAACCGCCTGCATGAGTAATTTGAAGCAAATCGGGCTGGCCGTCATTCAATACCAGCAGGACAACGACGAGTATTTCCCTCTGACCGAGCGTGGCGGCGATGTGGATGATGCCCATGAATATTATTGGGGCGACATGCTTCAGCCGTATCTCAAAAATTGGACGATGCTCACCTGCCCGGACGCGACACAGGCGGTTCTCTTCAAGGCGCTGCCTCTGCCCTACAGCCAGCAGTGGTCGTATAATTACGGCATCAACGATGTCACTGCTAATACAACAGCCTGCAATCCCGATGGAACCAATGGCCCGGACACGCCCGGCTGCCAGCACGTCGGCGTCGCCGGTCAGCCGCTTTCGGTCGTCAATGCCCCGGCGCAGACAATTTTGATCGTGGATGCCGTTCCCTCCGATCCCGTCACCGGTCCGACGCTGGGAGACCCGAGTCTGGCAGGGCCATCCAATGATCCCGCTTCGTTGAGCCAGGAGCGCCATGAAGTCAACTGGCAGGTCGGCCATCGCGACAACAGCCATTTGAGCAATCAAGGCCAGTTGCAGGATGGCTACCCGCGCCATAATGATGGCTTTGTGCTGGTCATGGCCGACGGACACGCCAAATGGCGACGACGGACCTTCGTCAACGGTGTCTATGGCGGAGGAACGCAGGACAGTGAATGGCTGGCAGCACAACCGTAACGGTTCTAAAGCAGCGTTCCCTGGTTGGGATATTGCGGGGGCGGGACGATTTCCAGGTGGTCATACGCCAGGCGAGTCGCGACTCGCCCGCGCGGGGTGCGCTGCAAAAAGCCCATCTGCATTAAATATGGCTCGTAGACATCTTCCAGCGTGTCCCGCTCTTCAGACATGGCGGCGGCCATGGTTTCCACGCCGACCGGGCCGCCGCCGAACTTTTCAATCAAAAGCCGCAGCAGGCGGCGGTCAAACTCGTCCAGCCCCAGTGCATCCACTTCCATCATCGCCAGCGCCGCCGCCGCCACTTCACGGCTGATATGGCCGTCGGCCTTCACCTGCGCGAAGTCTCGGACACGCTTGAGCAGCCGGTTCGCGATCCGGGGCGTCCCGCGCGAACGCCGCGCCAGTTCCCCGGCCCCGTCCAAGTCAATGTCCACTTCCAGAATCGCCGCCGACCGGGTGATGATCTCCACGAGGTCTTCCGGCGTGTAAAACTCAAACGTGTGCTGGATGCCGAACCGATCCCGCAGAGGCGACGACAGCAGCCCTGCCCGCGTGGTCGCGCCGACCAGGGTAAACGGGCTGACATCCAGCTTGACCGTCCGCGCCGATGGCCCCTGCCCGATCACGATGTCCACCTGATAGTCTTCCATCGCCGAGTACAAAATCTCCTCGACGGGCCGGGACAAACGGTGGATCTCATCCAGAAACAGCACGCTGCCCGCTTCCAGATTGGTCAAGATCGCGACGAGATCGCCGGGCCGCTCAATCGCCGGACCCGACGTGGCACGCAGCGCCGCGCCCATTTCATTGGCGATAATCAGCGACAGGCTTGTCTTGCCCAGCCCCGGCGGCCCATGCAGCAGGACATGGTCCAGCGCCTCGCCGCGCCGCTGCGCCGCCGTCAAAAAGATGCCCAGACTTTCCTTGATCTTGGGCTGCCCGATAAACTCGCGCAGCCGCTTGGGCCGCAGCGAATACTCATCGCGGTCATCTGCGTGCGTCTCAGGAGAGATCATCCGTTCGGTCATAGATAGATTATACCAGGTTGCTTTGTCACTTACTTTATTTCATGGAAAAATTATGGGAATTTGTGACTGTTGCCAAGCATCATAAGTTTGCCCCGTAGCCTTGATTTTCCAATTGCGAGGACCATTGACGCTGTACCCACATACGACAGCCGCCGCCGCAGACGCGCTTGAAAATGGTACGTTTTGATTGAACACCCAGTTGCCAGTAGCAGGATCATCTATGAGAATACCGTTTGTTCTGTATTGTTGCCTCAAACTTTTGTAGCTACCACCTAAAGCTCCTTCCTTCGAGTTAGCCTGAGACCCTGACCTAACAACAAATTGATTGTTTACTAAATCAGCTTCAGCATGAACACCTTTTATTGCCAGTGTGAACTGAATTGATATCGCTACAGGAGTTGCCGTGGATGGAATGGCACCATGGCCAGCAGATTTGGAAAATGGCTGCGGAGTTACTAAAGGCGTAATTGGTGTCAAAGTAGCTGGCGGCAATATAGGAGGCAATGTGAAAAAATGGATATTGAGGACAGGAAGAAGGGTTTGTATTTGTGCTAAAAAGTTTTCCACTCGCGTTTTATCAGGAGCTGCAAGAAATGTAGGCGCTGGATTAGTCTGATTTCTAACATCGGCTATCCCAGATTTTTTTGCCAACTCAATCAAGCGGCTTTCAAGGTAAAGACAATCAGCTGGAGTGAACCCCTGAGATGAGACAAACAGTTAAGGTGTGATGGTCTGGTTCTTGTCTCGGCTCTCGTAATAGATTTGCTCGAACTTTTCTTCGTACTCGGCGGGTGGCAAATAGCCCAGGCTGGAATGCAGCCGCTTCTGATTGTAAACGGCTTCCAGGAAGTGGCCGATCTGCGCGCGGGCATCAGAAAGGCTGTCGTATTCGCTCAAGTATACCTGCTCGTACTTGAGGGTCTTCATGAAGCTTTCTGCTTTAGCATTGTCATAAGGATTTCCCTTGCGGCTCATGCTGATCTGAATGCCGCTGCACTTCAGCAGGCTCGTGTACTCCGCAGAGGCGTATTGAACGCCCCGATCTGAATGATGCACCTGCGGTGTGCGTCCTGTCAGAGTATCGGATTTTAGAGCCATCTTCAGGGCCGTTGTTGCTAAAGCCGCATTGAGGCGGCGGCCCAGCGCCCAGCCCAAGCAGCGCCGAGAGCAGGCATCCAGGACGACCGCCAGGTACACGAACTCATGGCCCAGGCGAATGTAGGTCAGGTCAGACACCCAAAGCTGGTCAGGCGCGGTGATGTCCATGCCCGCAGCCAGGTTCGGGTACACGGGCAGGCTGTGATCGCTTAGTCGTTGCCACGAACCGTTTCTTGCGAAGGCAGAGCAGGTTGTCCTGGCGCATCAAACGCAAGACGCGCTTGTGGTTGGCCTTTATGCCCTGCCGATGCAACTCATGGGTGATGCGGCGGTAGCCATAGCAGGAACAGTCCAGGGCGACCCGCTGGATGTTCTCGCGTAGGGCGGCCTCTGTCCCTATGGGTTCAGAGTTGGTACTTTTAAGCGTAGACAGGCGACGGTAGTAGCTGGCGCGTGGCAGCCCAAACGCCTGGCAGGAAGCGCGGACGCTGTAGCCCTCATGAGCAAGCTCTTGAATGCTCTGGCTCATTTGCTGCCCTCCTGCTCGGCCCGAAGGCGCTCCTGGGCATGCAAGACTTTTTTTAAGAGGCTGTTCTCGATGGTAAGCTGGCCGATCAGCCGCTCCAATTCCGCGACTTTGGCTTCTTCCGTGTACGCATGGCCGTTGCCCTGGAAGGCGTTCTGGGCGTACTGGGCATGAAGTTTCTGCCACTTGGCGATCAGGTTTGGATGCAGATCATGTTCGCGGGCCGCTTGAGCGAGGGCCTTGCCCGCCTGCACTTGGCGAATGACTTGCAACTTGAAGTCTTTGGTAAAGATGCGGCGCTTGATACTCATGGTCGGTGGTCTCTCTTGATTTCCTTTCGGAGTATACCACCTTAACTTTCTGTCTCACTTTTGGGGTGCAGTCCAAGCAGTGTTTAGACTCCCATCTTTAGCAACTACGACTAGCGTCTTACTATCCCAATAATCTTTATCTGTATCTTTGTTATGAATAGCAAGGCGGCTTGTTACGCTTCCTTGTCCGACATAAATAATATTCTTTCCAAACTGATTTGGATCATCTCCGACTAGAACATAAACCCCTAACGCATCTTTGATTTCTTGTTGCTGAACAATGGTTGGAAGGTCAGTACGGGGTGCGACAAATACTTTGCCTATCCAGTTATCTATTTCGGCGGTTTGGATGCCGTTGGCTGTACCTTTGAGCAGATGTATAGTCAAAACACGACCAGTCATTAGATTATCCTTTTCTTCAGATTAATGGTATGTAAGCCATTACCTTGCAATCACGTCCGAGTCGCGGGCAATGGAGGGAGCAAGCCCAAGCCGATTAGAGTCGAGCAGGAATGAAGCGTCACGGAAAAAAGGGCCTTTCCCCGCTCTCAATGCGGTTCCTGTTCAGGTTCTCCAGGAGTTCTTGAACCTCGGCATCGGCCTTGCGGATTTCTTCGGGGTCGTCCGTCGCGTCTTCGGCGATCCGTTGTTTCAAGTAGGCGATAGCGGCCGCATTCTTGGCGGATACCTTTGGCGCGGACTCCGGCGGCAAATGCTCGTACACCAGTTTCTTGACGTACTCCGACGGGGCAAGCCCGGTCTGCCGCGCGAGGGTGGAAATCCGCGCTTCTTCGGTGGGTGAAAAGTCCAGGGCAATCATCGTTGGCTCTCCTTCCTGTGTCTCTTCTCAGGCGGCCGCGTATTCTCGCACGTCCACCTGTACGCCTGCTCGCGCAGACTGTTCCGCCGTTGTCATCAATTGATTCGCGGCAATTTCATCAACATATTCCTCGCCGCAGTTCGGACAGACCTGGGCCGAGACGTGTTTCACGACCAGCGTCATGCCGTCCCGCTCCAGCGTCACCGTCGCGGTTCCGGTCTGGACATCCGCCTGCTTACAAATGACACATCTCATCGTTAAATTGTACCCGATGTTCCTGCCCGAGACGACGCAGGCCAGCGACTCAAATACGCTTGATCGAGGCTTCAAAATAGCATCAAGGGCTTCTGTGACAGAGGCCGTGCCAGTGCCGCGTAATGGCGGTCGCACCGACTGAGATTCGGTTCGATCTACATGATGATCCAGGGATCGGCGGACTGGACGCCGTGGCCGTGAAACAGGACTTCTAAATCGGAGAGGAGGAAGCCGCGGCGATGGGCGAGTTCGCGGATGCCGTTGTTGCGGGCGTTGAAGGCTCTGCGTGCCTGCATGGTCGCGCTTGATCCCATGCCGAACAGGCCGAGAAGTGAATCGTCGCCATTGATGGGGTCATAAATGGTGTTGAGGATAACGGGGCAGCCAAAGGCGGCTAGTCGGCCAACAATCTGTTCCTGATTTGCCGGCGGCTAGGCCCAGAGCATGCTGGCTGTGCCTCCGCCTGCGGTTTTTGCGTAGTCGTCAATGCTGATGGATCCGCCGATTTTACTGACAGTCAATAGGACATCTCTACCATGTGTTGCTTCGATGCGCCGTGAGATGACACGGTCTCCCAGGTATTTCCGCCTGACGCTGCCGCTTACTGAAGCACCTGCCGCAATGAGGTCAGCACCTTTTCCAGTTCCCCGTTTCCCAGATTGCCGATTAAGACGATTTTCATTCCCGCCTGCCGGCCATAAAGCACGCCCTGACGCGGATGCTCGGCATGGGAGGGGCCGCTGATGACAGTGTCGGGGGTCATAAAGACCGACAGCGCATTCACGCCGTTGACGTAGCGCAGGTCAATCACCCGGCGTCCGCGCGCATCGGAGACGGAGCCTGCCTGGAAGCGGAATCCGTCCGGCAGATAGGCGGGCGTGGGAACGGGAAAACCGGCTTGCGCCCGCACCTGATCCAGCGTCAGTGTCAGAGCGGCGAAGCCGCGCTCCACCACTTTGCTGCCCGCATGCGGCAGGCGGAACGCGCCTTTGTCAAAAACGGGATTGTAAACTACCTGCGCGTAATACGAAGAAGACTGAAGCTGACCGGCAGCGTCATACTCGTCAATGCGAAGCTGGGCGCCGTTGGTCGGATCAATCCAGAACCGCCGCGAAGGGACAGGGGTCGCGCTTCGCGCGGCGACCTGGACGATGACGCAGGGGTGGCCGGCGACGGTCTCCTGACCGACCGACTGCACGATGAGCCGCCCCGATTGGATCTGCTTGATGACTTGGGGGACGCGGACGCGCAGCGTTTGAATGCGCGACGGGCTGAGTTCCAGCGTGTCCTGGGCGGGCAGAAGATGACAGTAGAACCGGCCGTTGTCAATGATCTCTTCGCCGGCCAGCCGGGGAGGGCGCACATAGTCCAGGCGCAGGGCGCGCGCCCCGTTTCGCATGACTTGCTGCTCCGAAGAGATGTCCAGGCCATTACGCGAAACGACCGTGATCTGATCGCCGGTCAGCGCCAGCGAGTTCTCGGCTTGCAGCATCCGCTTGAGCAGGTCCTGCGCGGCGGGATCAGACAGATTCGTGGGGGCTTTGGAGGGCGCATTCGCGCGCAGACGCGCCAGGGGCCGTGGCTGTGCCGGGAACGACTGACGCTTATCCAGACGCCCGAGCGGCCCTGCCTGAAGCGGAAGCGCCGGAAATAGCAGCGAGAGCAGCAGGGGAAGGGCGGCATGGGCGGTCAAAAAGCGCATGTCAAAACGGCCCCGTGTCCGCAGTCGGCATGGGAGCGGACGGAGCCGCGTTGTCCAGATGCCCGGCCAGGTTCTGCGCCGCAAGGTCGGCCAGCGGCTCCGCCGCTGCGTCCTGACGGCGCTGCGCGACGCAGTCGGCCACAAAAGAGCGATCCACGCTGCGCGTCACGACGGGTGGCTCCATGCCGGGCGTGGCGGGACGCTGGGGCAGAAGCGCGATGCTCGCCACAGCGGTCAGCGCGACCAGGGCGAAGACAGGCCGCAGGAGAGGTCGGGGGCTGTGGAACGTCTGTCGCCAGGCGTGCGCGAAGTTATCCCGCCATGTGAGCCGTGGCTGCGGCCGGCGCGTCAGGGCCAGCCGCTGCGCGAGGGCGGCATCAAACTGCGCCGATGGCTGCCGGATCGGCAGAGCGGTCAATGCGTGTCTGAGGGCCAGAGTTTCCCGGCTGATCCGGGCGCAGGAGGCGCACTCAGCCAGGTGCATCTGCACCTGCCAGGTGGTTGATACCTCCAGCGTGTCATCCGCAAATTCCGAAAGCAGCGGCTCCACTGTGTTGCAAGTCATGTTCATCCCCAAATCATCCCGTCCATTCGCTCTGCTGACAATTACTATGCTTTTAAATACCCGGAAAGCTTCTGGCGCAACTGCACCCGTGCGTTAAACAATCGTGATTTCACCGTTCCCAGAGGACAGCCGACAATTTGAGCGATCTCCTCGTAAGGCAGGCCTTCCACATCGTGCAGTAGGATGGTGGCGCGCAGCTTTTCCGGGAGCTGCGTCAGCGCCTTCTGAATCTGATCCGCCATTTCCACATTTTCCAGCAGCCGATGTGGCTCGTAAGTCAGGTCCGGCAGATCTCGCGTCGCTTCCTGTTCTCCGTCGCCGCTGGTCAGCGGCTCATCCAGCGAGTAGGCAGGAGTGCGGTTTTTTTGACGGCGAAACCGATCTATGCACAGGTTGCCCGCGATGCGAAACAGCCACGTATTCAGGCTGGACTGGCTGCGAAACGAGTCAATGGACGTGTACATCCGAATAAAAACCTCTTGCGTCAGGTCTTCGGCGTCGTCGTAGCTGCCCGTCATGCGATAAATGTAATTGTAAACCTTGATCTTGTAGCGCGCGACGACCTCATTAAACGCCGCTTCATCGTTGACGCGGCATCGCTCCACCAGCGAGAGATCAGAAATCGGCGCTCGGATCACCTGAGCAAATCCCATCGAAGAGAACTCCACAGAAGTCTGGTTGGCTTGGATGACTCTCTAGACGTCGGCGCGGCCCGAAAGTTCACGCCGTCAAGCTGGAAATGACACCGGTTTTTCGGGAAACCCGGAACATCTTTCAAAAGCAGGCAGGAAATAGTGTCACTTGCGCCCAATTATACCGTATAATGTTCTGTGTCTGTTTTATTATCTGACGCGATGGAGGATTACGATGACCATGAATAGAGGTTGGCGCGGCCCGGTGAAGGCGCAGTCGGCGATTCGGCGGCTGGCCTGGACCGGGGCGGCGATGGCGGCGATGGCTTCGGTCGGCGGGGCGGCGTCCGCGGCGGGACCGGAACGTTCTCTGGCCGGGATTTCCATTTTTGCGCCTGGATCGGAAGTGACCCGTAAATTCGGCAATCCGAGCCGCATCCTGGTGGGCGGCGTTGGCACCTCCTCGGCAGCCAGTTCCGCGACCGGCACTGGGCCGAGCGGCAGTTCCGGCAGCAGCTCCGGCGGTTATCCCGGTGGCAGCGCCGGCCCCAGTTCCAGCCCAAATCCGGGTGCTGGCCTGCTGCCCGGTTTTCAAGGCGTCGCGCAATTCGGTCAGCAGTTGGGCAATACGCTTAACCAGATCAGCGGCGGCGAGTTTGGCGGGAGCAGCGGCTCTCCCGGCAGCCCGGGCGGCTACCCCGGCGGCTCCGGAGGCGCTGCTGTGCCTGCCGGCCCGCCCCCGAAACAGCCCGTCACCTTAATCTATGACCGGGCCAACGGCGGCTCGCTGGAGTTCACGATCTCGCCCGACAAGCGCGTGATCCAGATCCGCGAAACGGGCTATGTCGGCGCTTACGGCACCGCGCGCGGCATCAAGCTGGGAACTTCCTATGCCCAGGTCGTCGCCCATTACGGCTACCCGGAAGACACCTACATTCAAGGCCCGATCATCAGCACCGACTATAAAGATACGCTGCACTGCGGCTTTCAGTTTCTGGATCAGAAGCTGGTCGGAATCATCGTCGCGTCCCCGGACTAACGGCGTTTACGGCTGATTTTCATGGCAGACCGCAGCGACATTGATGAGGTGCGGACCCGGATCGAACATCGTCTCCGTCATTGAGCGTTATGTGACGCTGAAACGGGCGGGCGGCAAATTGAAAGGGCTATGCCCGTTTCACAAAGAAAAAACGCCGTCGTTTGTCGTCAGCCCGGAAATCGGCTACTGGAAGTGCTTCGGCCAGTGCAGCGAGGGCGGCGATGTCATCAAGTTCATCCAGAAAATTGAGAACCTGACCTTCCCGGAAGCCCTGGAGCGGCTGGCCTTGCAGGCAGGCGTGACGCTGACCAGCCGGCAGCCGCGCGCCCCTGGCGAGAACGCTCCGGTTTCTGAAGCCGGACTCAAGGACCGCCTGCGTCATATCAACGGACTCGCCCTGCGTTTTTACCGTGATGTCCTCGCGCGGTCCCCCGTCGCCAGGGAGTATTTGCAGGAGCGAGGTCTGGCCCATGCCGCTCAGGAAAACTTTCAGCTTGGCTATGCGGCGGATGAATGGGATGGGTTGTGCCGCTTTCTGACGCGCAATGGTGTGAATCTGGCGGACGCCGAGCAGGCAGGGCTGGTCACTGTCGGGGAACGCGGAACATTTGATAAATTGCGCGGGAGACTTGTTTTTCCGATCTTTGACGTTCATGAGCGCCCGATTGCATTTGGCGGGCGGCTGATTGGCGAAGCCCGGCCCGGCCAGCCCAAGTACTGGAACTCGCCGGAAACGCCGCTGTTCTCCAAAGGGCGTGAGATGTACGGCCTGTGGCGCGCGCGCAAGGCCATTGCCGGACGGGAGCAGGCCGTCGTCGTGGAAGGCTACACTGATGTCATCGCCTGCCATCAGGCGGGATTTGAAAACGTCGTCGCCACGCTTGGCACGTCGCTCACCGAGGAGCATGTGCAAATTCTGGCCCGGCTGGCCTCGGTTGTCCTTCTGGCCTTTGATGCCGACTCCGCTGGATTAAAAGCCGCCGGCCGGGCGGCGCAGATCTTTGAGGCGCAGGAAGTGGAAGTGCGCGTGCTGGACATGCCCGAAGGCGAGGACCCCGACAGCCTGCTCCGCGCGGGCAAGGGGCGCGTCTTCCAGAAGGCGATGGAAGACGCCCTGCCGCTGACGGAATATCGCATCCAGCGGCTGATCCGCAAGGGACCGACCGAAACGGAGCGCGACCGGGTCGCTTTGTTTCGCAAGGCGCTGCCGATCCTTGCCACCGTGCCGAGCATGGTGGAGCGCGAGCAGTATGTCAGGCTTCTCGCGCCCTACCATCCGCAGTATCAGGCCGGGGCGGCCTTTGCCGAGGAACATATTCGTCAGGATGTCGCTGGCCACCTGGCCGGCCAAAGCAGCGGTCAGTCGTCGGGAAGCGCCTATGCCCCGCGCCGTTTCTCACAGCCGCTGCCGGCGCCGCCCTCCGGCGGGGGCGCGACGGAGCAGGCCGAGCGGCACCTGCTGCGCGCTCTGGTCAGCGACGACCCGGCGCTGATGGGTCTGGCGCTCGAATCGGTCTCGCCGGATGACTTCGTGACGGAGCGCGCTCAGGGCCTGGCACGATTTTTGCATGAGCAGTATCAACAGGCGCTTTCGCTGGACCCGAAAGAGGTGCTGGCGGCGCTGGGCGACGATCCGCGCGGGGATTTGCTGGCGGACCTGCTGATGAACAGCGAGGAGCCGCTGACCGAGCCGCTGGTCGCCGGGGCCGGAGCGCACCTAAAGACAAGCGGAAAAGAACATCAATTGTTGCTGCTGAAGCGAAAAATTGAGACCGGCCAGGCGGATGCCGGGATCATGCGGCAGTTTTTGCAATTGCAAAGTGAGCTGAAAGGGACGCCGAAGTCCCTGGCGGCGCGCGAAGGGTAATAATAGTTGTGCCGACAAAGGAAATGAGCGCTGTGGCTTCGCAACTGGCAACGGGCAGCAACGGGACAGCGTCCGGCCATCGGCTGGAACTGGACCAGCCTCGCTCCGGCCGTGATGGGACCCGTGATGGGACAATGAGCGGCGAGATGCTGGAGGGGGCGACTGACGGAGGCGGGGTGCCGCTGGACGATGTCCTGCACTTTCTGGACGATGACGCGCCGGCGGTTCGCCGCGCCTCCGCCCTGGCCTCGTCCGCGTTCGCTGAAGAAGGGCGCGGGGCGACCGGCAGCGAGGGGGAACTGACCGCCGAAGACCTCGCCACGCTGGAAGGGATGCCCCTGGACGATTCGGTCCGCATGTGGCTGCGCGAAGTCGGGCGAACCCACTTACTCTCCTTGTCGGAAGAAATCCGCCTTGCCAAGCGCATTGAGAGGGGCGATCAAGACGCCAAAGCCATTCTGACCCAGGCAAACCTGCGGCTTGTCGTTTCCATCGCCAAGCGTTACACGCTGCGCGGCATGTCCTTTCCCGATCTTATTCAAGAAGGCAACATTGGCCTAATTCGCGCCGTGGAAAAGTTTGACTACCGCAAAGGCTACAAGTTCAGCACCTATGCGACCTGGTGGATACGGCAGGCGATCACGCGGGCCATTGCGGATCAGGGCCGCACGATTCGCATCCCCGTCCACATGGTGGAGACCATCAATCGCCTGGTCAAAACCAGCAGCCATCTTCTGCAACTGCTGGGCCGGGAACCCTCGTTAGACGAAATCGCCTCCGAAATGGGCCTGACCCCCGACCGCGTTTCCGAGATCATCCGCATCGCCCCCGAACCCCTTTCTCTGGAAACTCCCATCGGCGAAGAAGACGACAGCCGTCTTTCCGATTTCCTCCGCGATGACGAATCCCAATCTCCCACGGATTCGGCGACCTTCATGCTGCTGCGCGAGAAAATCGAAGAAGCGCTCGGCGCTCTCACCACCCGCGAACGCGACGTATTGAAAATGCGCTTCGGCCTGGACGACGGCTACCCGCACACGCTGGAAGAAGTGGGCCGTCATTTCCAGGTCACGCGCGAGCGCATCCGCCAGATTGAAGCCAAAGCCCTCAAAAAACTCCGTCACCCCGGAAAATGCCGCCTGCGCGAATACGTAGAATGACTCAAGGGAGTTCCACCCATGCCATCCGTGAATTTGCCCGCCCACTTTGATGGTCAACAGATTTTACTGGACACACCTTACCCCTTAGAGCCAAACACGCGGCTTGTTGTTACTATTCTGCCGGAAGATGTTGAGGATGAAGAACGACAAGACTGGTTGCGTATGTCCCTGCGCGGATTGGCGGCTGCTTATGGCGATGATGAGCCAGAATACACACTGGCCGACATCAAGGAATGGAATCCTGAATATGAAGAACGCCGCTTCTGAACTCTTAATTGAAGCCTGCGCGCGGATTCAGCCTCCAAAAGAAGTAGAATGTCAGTGACATCGCTTTTGGAGACCTGCCGCCCATGAAACCCGCCCGCCCCTATGCCCTCTCGCTGCTGACCCTCGCCCTCTTTGCCCTGCCGCCGCTCCTTGCTCAAATGCAGCCGGCGACGATCCCGCCTGCCGCGCCTGTTTCGCGGGCGGCTGCCGACAAGCATTACGACGAAAAATCCTTCGCCCTCGCCCTGCCCGAATATCAATCCCTGCTCAAGCAGATGCCGCCAATGGCTCCCGAACGGACGCGGATGGAGTATCGCATTGCCGTCGCCCTGGGCGCGTCTCAAAAGTGGGATGAGGCGCTGGCGGCCTGGGAAGTGTTTCTGGCCGCGCATGAAAATTCGCCGTTGTGGGCGGCGCGGGGGCATTATCAGCGCGGCCTGCTGCTCAATCTTGTCCCGCATCAGGGTTACAAAGTCGGCAAACGGATTTATCGGGGCAGCGATTACCCGCACACGACCGAGGCTGAGAAGCCGGAGTATGTCAATTTACAGCAGGACGATGCCAAAGACGCGCTCCAAGACTTTGAGGCTGCCGTCAAGGCGTATGAGCAGGTCAAGCAGCCGGTGACGTTCACCGTGAGGCTCGGACATGGCGAGGCCAGGCCTGGCCCGGTTTTCATTCAGATCAAAGACCCCGACGACGGGTATCGTGACAAGGCAATCGCAGACCCGCTGGCTGCTGAGAAAACTGACCTCTACTTTGACCTCGCCAAGTTTCTGCCCGGCGTCCAGTGGTGGAGAACGCCCGACGATTGGAAAGCGGCGAAGGCAATGGATTGGACGATCAATACGACGCTGGCGTATGACGCGAAATGGCCGCAGCCGAAGAAAGTTCTGTACCTGCTGGCGCGGATACCGAAACTTGACCCCGCCAACACGCATAACGCCTTGCTGGCCGAGATGGCGCGAGGGCTGTATGTGTCCGGGAACCACAACAACTGGGCCAGATCGGAATTCATCACTCCGCCCGGCAAGCCCGGCGCATGGCTGATCGTGCAGACCATTCCGTACTTCAAGCTGGACCCCAATGCGATCCTGACGCAGATCGCCGACAAATACCCCAATGACCCGCAGACGCCGCAGATACGGCTGATATTGGCCCAATGGACCGAGCGGGTCGGGGATTATGTCGGCGCGCTGAAACTTTATCAGGCGCTGGCCGCCCGCTACCCCGACAGCAAATGGGCGCCCGACGCGCGGCAGGCGGCGGACACCATTCAGCGGCCCGTCGTAAGCCTCGGCACACCCGGCCCGCAGCCTGCCAACAAGCCCGGCAGCGTGACGGTTGGCTGCCGTAATTTGAAAACCGTCACGCTGCGGGCCTATCAAGTGCCGCTGGAAAAGGTCCTGACCATTCAGGCCCGTTTGGATGACCCCAACACCCGGTTCACGCAGTTTGCGAACTTTGGGCCGCTCAACGAAGCGCGTAAACTCGGCCCCAAAGTCGCGGAATGGACGTATGCCAGCGGCGACAAGGGCGATTATCAGTATCACAGCGAGACGCTGACGACGCCGCTTTCGCAGCCGGGCGCGTACCTGGTGGAAGCCGGTGGCGATGATGGGCAGGTGCGCGCGGCGACGCTAGTGCTGATTACCAACCTCGCCGTGATGAAGAAGGTGGACAAAGACAACGTCCTGTGCTATGTCGCCGACGCTCGTTCGGGGCAGCCGACCCCTAACGCCGGTGTCGTCGTCCGGCAGTTCTGGAATGATACCGGCGTCTGGCAGGTTCAGTCTGGGCGCGGCGTGACGGATGCGAATGGCATGGTCACGATCCCAACGGTCAAAGACAAGCAGAACGTCCAAACCGAAGCCTTCGCCTATGCGCCGGGCAGCCGCTATGCGCTCACCGGAAACGGCTACTGGTACGATTACAACAACGGTGACACGCGCGACGAGATCAAAGTCTACGCCTACACCGACCGGCCCGTGTATCGCCCCAAGCAGACTGTCTATTTTCGCGAACTGCTGGCAAAGCGGGCGGGCGGCGGCTCCGACTACGCGCCGCTGACCCATGCCGCTGTTCATGTCCGCATCAGCAGCCCGAAAGGCGATTCGCTCTTTGACCAAACCTTGACTTCCTCCGAGTTCGGCTCGGTCAATGGCTCTTTTGTTCTCCCCGACGGCGCTCCGCTGGGCGAGTATTACATGTCCGTGGATTTGCCGAACAACGCTGTCCCCGTGGACGGTGGCAGCAAATTTCGCGTGGAGGAATACAAGCGGCCCGAATACGAAGTCAAAGTCACTCCGTCCACCACGCAGGCGCGGTTCGGGGACAAAGTGACGGCGACGGTGCAGGCGACCTACTATTCCAGCGCCCCCGTCGCCGGGGCTAAAGTCTCGTACAAAGTCTTCCGCAATCCGTACTATTCCTACTACCGCTTCCCGCAGCCGTATGACTGGTATTTTCACTCCGACGACGGCAGTTACGAAAACCAGTACGCCGACCAGGGCGAGATTGTGACGCAGGGAGAAGGCGTGACCGATGCCAAAGGCGCGCTGGCCGTGACGTTCATGGCGGACAAAGGCACGCGCGGCTATTCCGGCGACTATGCCTACACCGTCAAGGCCGATGTCGTGGACTCCTCGCGCCGCCAGATTTCGGGCGAGGGCATTCTGCACGTCACCAATCAGGCGTTTTATGCTTACCTGAACATTCCCAATGGCTTTTACCAGCGCGGCGACAAAGTGCAGGTGGAACTGCGAACCCAGAACCCCGACCAGCAGCCCGTCAGTGCGACAGGCACGCTTTCCGTCATCCGACAGGACTATGCCGCCGGAAAACTTGTGGAAATGACGGTTCACTCGCAAGTCTTGACCACCGATGCCGACGGCAAGGCGTTCACGACCTGGCAAACAGACGTGAGCGGCTCGTACCGCCTTGAGTTCAAAGCGCGGGATAAGTTTGAAAAGGAAGTCGTTGCGTCGGCGCCGGTCTGGGTGGCCGGCGACGACCTGACCACGCGCCAGTTCCATGTCGGCGGCATCACGCTTTTGACCGACAAGACGACCTATGAACAGGGCGAGACCGCCCATCTGCTCATTGTCAGTGATCAGCCGGACAACTGGGTGCTGCTGACTTCGGAGACGGGCAACCAGATCCTGACCCATGCGCTTGTCCATGTGGAGGGCCGCGCGAAGACTCTGGACATCCCCATTGTGCGCGCCCACGTCCCGAACTTCGCCCTGGCCGCTGCCGCCGTGCGCGATTACCACTTCTTCCGCTGGTCGCAGGAACTATTTGTCCCGCCCACGCGCCAGTTCCTGCACGTTGCCGTCACCGGTGACAAGGCCGAATACAAGCCCGGCGACACCGGCACATTCCATGTCGCGACGACCGATTATCTCGGCCATCCTGTCTCTTCCGAAGTCTCGCTGTCGGTGGTGGATACCTCCGTGTTCTACATCCAGAAAGAGTACGCGCCCGACATCCGCCTCTTTTATTACGGCCAGCGCCGGAATATCAATGTGCAGTTGGATTCGTCCGAGCAGGCCAATTTAGAGAGCCGCACCGAGTCCGATCTGGCTGTGACAAATTACAAGCCGCATGGGATTGTCCTGCCCGAACTCGGTCGTCTGCCTGACGCGGGATATTACAATCCCTACTATGGTTACTATGGAACTGCGGTCGGCCCAATCCGACTAGATTATCAGATTGTGCATTACGACGATCACGGAACAGGATTCGCTGGCGCCGGTGGATTTGCACGGACTCAATTTTCGATAGGCCAATCATTTGGCAAGTATGCACTCACTGATCGCCTGGATCGTGACGAAGGTGTTCTTGGTTCTGTGGTGGACGAGCAGCGAAAAGTCCCCGTAACAGCCGACGCGACGCTGACAGACAGTTCAGGAAACGTCTATCTTGAAAGAAGAAGGGCCGGAGTAATAGGGGTAAATCAGCCATTTGCTCAGGCGACCGTGCGCCGCAACTTCGCCGAAACCGCGTTCTGGACGCCTGCCGTCGTCACCGACAAAATCACCGGCGCGGCCACGCTGACGGTCCATTTCCCGGACACTCTGACCACCTGGAAAGCCACGGCGCGCGGCCTGACACCCGGCGTTCTCGTCGGGGCCGGGGACACGCAGGCCGTCACGAACAAGCATCTGCTCGTGCGCCTGGAAGCCCCGCGCTTCTTTGTGGAGCGCGACAAAGTGACCCTGAGCGCCATTGTCCGCAATGACCTTGCCACCGACAAGCAGGTGCGGGTGACGCTGACGACGAATGGGGAGGTGCTGAAGGCGGAGGATCCTATCCCGGCGGACAAGTCCGCCACCCTTCCCTCTGAGGGAAGGGACAGGAGTGGAGCGAATGCGAACACGCCAGGGATAGGATCATTCGTCACCATCCCCGCCCACAGCGAGAAGCGGGTGGACTGGACCGCGGATGTCGTCGGTGACGGACAGGCGACGGTCAGCATGACGGCGGAAACGGACGAAGAAAGCGATGCGGTAGAGCAGACATTCTCGGCTCTCACCTACGGCGTCCAAAAGTTCCTGACCACCAGCGGCGTGATGCAGGCCAGTGACAGCAAGGCCGAACTCACTGTCACGATCCCGAAGGAGCATAAGCCCGGCAGTTCCGCGCTGCTGATTCAGGTCAATCCGTCTCTCGCCGCCACGACGCTGGACGCCCTGCCGTATCTGGCGGACTACCCCTACGGCTGCGTGGAGCAGACCATGAGCCGCTTCCTGCCGTCGGTTGTTGTTGCCAAAGCCCTCGAAGACTCCGGCGTGGATTTGGAGACTCTGCACAAGCGGGCAATGGTGATGCAGGAACGGGAGGAGGCCGGAACGCCCTTTGGACAGGCGAAGCCGACTGAGATAAGCACGGACCAAACGGGATACACCTATCCGACGGGAACCCCGGGGGTGATGAAGACGTCCCTGCTGGCAGGGGGGCTATGGCACACGGACCGCTGGCATAACCCGGTCTTCCATCCCGACGAACTCAAAAGCATGACCGACGACGGCCTGAGCCGTTTGATCGGAATGCAGCGCCCCGACGGCGGCTGGGGTTGGTGGGCTGGCAGCGCCGAATCCGACGCCTACATGACCGCGTATGTCGTCTACGGCCTGGCGACTGCCCGGCAAGCCGGTGTGCCTGTGCCTGCCGATGTTCTGGCGCGTGGGTATGCGTATCTGTCTAAAGACGTGAAAGACCGGGATGATGAGCGGGACCTGGCTGTTTGGGAGTGCTTTGCGCTCTCGCAGGCGTTGAGTACCCCCTCCTTAACAGGGAGGGGGCAGGGGGTGGGTTCTTCGGTGCTGCACGTTGTTCATGTCGCTTACAGCCAGCGAGATCGGCTGTCGGCCTATGGACAGGCGCTGTTAGCCCTCACCCTGCACAATCTGGGCGAAAACGAGAATGCCGGCGTTGTCTGCCGCAATTTACAGAACACAGCGACCATTGACCGCGAGAATGGCACGGCCAGTTGGAGACCGCGCGACCATTACTGGTGGCGGTGGTACAACGACGACGTGGAAACCGATGCCTGGGCATTGAAAGCCTATGTCGCCATTCTGCCCCATGACGACCTGACGCCGATGCTGGTCAAATGGCTGGTTCAGAACCAGCGCGGAAGCATCTGGCGCTGCACCAAAGAGACGGCGATGGCCGTGTATGCGCTCACGGATTACATCAAAGCAAACAATGAACTGGCACCGGATTACACGGTGATTGTCAAACTGGGCGACAAAATCAGCCGGGTTTATAAGATTAACCGCGACAACGCTCTGCTGTTTGACAACCGCTTTTTAGTCCCCGACGCGCTGCTGACGGACGGCCGGCAGACGGTGACGATCACCAAAGAGGGCGCCGGGCGGCTGTACTATTCGTCGGCCCTGCAATTCTTCACGACTGAAGAGAAGATCGCGGCCAGCGGCACGGAGATGAAGATTCAGCGACGTTACTTCAAGCTGACGCCCAAAACCAAAGCCGTGGCCGACTATCAGGGCGGCACGTTCAACGTCCTGGACTATACTCGGATCGAACTGCCCGATGGCGCGACGCTCCAGAGCGGTGATTTGATAGACGTGGAACTGGTCTTAGACAGCAAGAACGAGTACGATTACTGCTGCTTTGAGGACATGAAACCAGCGGGATGCGAGCCGATAGACCTGCGCTCCGGCGGGCGTTACGGCGACGGCCTTTGCTCAGATATGGAACTGCGCGACACCAAGACGGCGTTCTTTGTAGATCATCTGCCGCAGGGGACTCGCGTCCTGCGCTACCGCCTGCGGGCCGAAGTCCCCGGCGCATTCCACGCTCTGCCGACCAACGGCTATGCCATGTACGCCCCGGATGTCCGCGCCCTCTCCGATGGCTGGCATGTCACCGTCGGTGATCAGGCGGTCGCCCAACGCTAATAATCATGCCCATTATCACGCTTGTCACTGAAATTCACGCGCCCATTGCGCGATGCTTTGACCTGTGCCGGGATTTAACTGTTCACGCACAAACAGTCCCGCACACGCGGGAGCGTCAGGCGGGCGCGAAAACGACCGGATTGGCGGAGCCGGGGGACGCGCTGACGTTTGAAGCGACCCATCTGGGTATCCGGCAGCGGCTGACTTCCAAAATCACCGACTTTGACCCGCCCTATTTGTTTGGCGACGAGATGGTGTCCGGCGCGTTTCAGTGCCTGCGTCATGTCCATACGTTCACCGAAATTGACGATGGGACGCTGATGCGTGACCGGCTGGAATGGACGCTCGCCCCTGGGCTGGCTGGGAGTTCTTGCGGACAAATTGTTTCTGGAGCGGTACATGCTGCGGTTTCTGGTCATTCGCAACCGAAATTTGAAAACCATTGCCGAGGCGGAACGCCAGGTTTAAGCGGAGAAATGTGCGGGAAGAAACGCCGTACATTTACCAACGGGGGTGTAAAATGTCTACACAAGCCACCTGGAAACCGCATGAAACGCATGGCGAACTCAGCACGCACGAGAAGGACGATCTGCCGGAAAGCGTCTTTGCCTTTCCCAAGCAGCGCAAAGAGCCACTGACCGATGCCTCGCACGTCAAGAACGCCCTGGCGCGGTTTGACCAGGTTCAGGATGTCTCCGACACTGACCGCGACCATGCCTTCGCCAATATCCTGAAGGCCGCGAAGCATTTTGGGGTTGAGGTGACAGAAAAAAGCTGGCACGAGCTAGGAAAAAAGAAATAGCCCTCTGAGTGAAGGCTATTTCTTTGAAGTGTCTAAACTGTGCATCAGGGCGGGGATTTCCGCCAGCAGTTCGCGGGCGAGAAAACCTAATGGGCCGACGCGGCGGGCGAGCAAATCGCCCGCCCGCGCGTGCAGGTAAACACCGACCACAGTCGCCTGAACGGGGTCTGCGCCGCGCGCGGCCAGTCCCGCGATGATCCCGGCCAGCGTGTCGCCCGACCCGGAGGTCGCCAGGCCGATGCAGCCGTAACGATTGAGGTAAACGCGGCCATCAGGAGCGGCAATGTATGTCTCACTGCCCTTCATGGCGACGACTGCCTTCAGTGTTTGGGCTGCCTCCACCGCCGCCCCCTGCGGGTCGGCTTTGATCTCCGCCTTATCGCGCCCCAGTATCGCCGCCATTTCCCCTGCATGCGGGGTGACAATGACGTTGCCATTCAGCGCGTGCAGAAGTTCGGGGGAATGTCCCAGGCAGGCCAGCGGGGCGGCGTCTAAAATCAATGTCGGCTGGTGGATTTGCGGCAGGGCGGCATGGAGGAGGCGGCTGGTCGCGTCCGGGTCCATCATCCCCGGCCCGAACAGAACAGCGTTGGCGTTGTTCGCATTCTCCGCGATCTCGTCCGCGCAGGCCGGATCAAACCCGCCGCTAGGCGTTTCCGGCAAGGGCAGCACCCAGGCTTCGGGAACAGCCACCGCGACATGGGGCGCGGCGCTCTGTGCGGTCGCGATTTTCAACTGGCCCGCCCCGGCGCGCAGTGAAGCCAGCGCCGCGAGCAGGATTGCGCCGGCGATCTGGGCCGAACCGCCGACCACGAAAATCCGCCCGCGTCCTTCCTTGTCGTCTCCCTCATCGTGCTGAGGCAGGGGCCAGCCGCGCAGCAGGGCCGGAGTTACGGCAATGGCGGCGGACTTCTTGACGCGCTTGCTTTTCTTGCTATTTGGGGGCGAGGGGGGCATCGGGTTCCGTGGTGATTTCTTCGCCCGCTTCTTCCATCGGGGCGACAAAATTGAATTCGCGCAAGACCAGCTTGCCGTGCCTGCCGCGATGTGGGTCAAAGGCAAACGAAGTCACCGAGCAGTTCGCGACTTCGTTGGTGCGGTCTATCTCTAATATCTGCTCTTCGGTCATGCGCTCTAAAAGATAGCGGAAACACAGCACAACGACCGAGTGAACGACCAGCAGAACGCGCTCGCCGCGATGCTCTCGCGTGATCATGTCAATGGAGGAGCGCAGGCGCAGGATGACGTCGCACCAGCTTTCGCCGCCGGGCGGGCGATGATAAAATTTGCCCAGCAGACGCCGGAACTCCGCTTGTTCGGGATACTCGGCCAGAATGCCGGCGTGTGTCAGCCGGTCCAGGATGCCGAATTCTTTTTCGCGCAGCCGCTCATCCACAATCAGCGTGTCTTCTTCCCGCGCCAGCCCTGCCGATTCCAATGCAATGGCCGCTGTCTGCCGGGCGCGTTTGTACGGAGAAGCCAGGATGACGGTCGGCTGCTCTTCGGACGGCTGCCGCCCAAACCATCGGCCCAGCGCCTGCGCCTGACGCTCGCCCAGCGCGGACAGGGGAACATCAGCGTCGCGCATGGGGATGTCAATAACGGGATGCCCGGCGGCTTCGGCGGCGTCACGGGCCACGTTGCCGGCGCTTTCGCCGTGCCGGACGATCCAGAGGCGTTCCGGCCATTTTTGGCTGTCGTTCACGGGGACTTGCTCCAGGGTCAGGGCTTTTCTTTCAGGAGGAGATTGAGGGAGCGGAGGTCGTAAGGATCGGCGGGCGGGGACGGCTGATGCGAGACTGGTTGATGCGAGAACGCTTCATTGCGCTGAGCCATCAATTCGGAGACCGTTTGCAGCAGCGCATTGTTGGCTTGCACCAGGTTTTGAATGGAAGTGACCAGTTCCTGCCATTCCCCCTGTGTCAGCGTGATGAGATCGTCTGAACGGAAATACTCTGGGTCCATGCCCGCATTATACCCACCCTGTGTGAAAAAAGTTTATCGTGCCGGCTGCTTCTTGTTTTTACCGCAATAATTGGGGGTCAGGCTGTGGCAGTTGGAGCAAAGCAGGATGATGTTTTCCAGGCGGTTGTCGTTAGAAACGCCGTTGATGTGATGCAATTCCAGTGGCAGCAGCCGACCGCGCCATTCTCGCAGGCCGCATTCATAACAGCAATCCTTCAGCAATCCCACACGACAAAGCCGGATCTTCAAATGTTTACGGCTTGTATTCCTGCCTCTATCTTCAACGAGCAAAGTATTCCAGTGGGATTCTCCACGGGTTTGGTGTTAGTTCACCCCTCTCCACAGCCTTGTCCCAGGCATCCTTGCTGAAGCCGAATTCCCGCCTGCACTGCGACAGCCGATGGCCCTGGTCATGGTAGATTTGGACTGCCTTCCAGTCGTAAACGCGCAGAGTTTTAGCGGTGCCTAATTTTTTGGCGTAGTGGTTGATGGTGGATTTGGAACAGCCGACTTCAGCCACAATCGCGTTGTAGCTCCAGCCCTGCTGCAAAAGCGTGAGAATTCGCTCGCCCATTGGTGTCATCCTTAATCGGTTGTCAGGCCACCGTCCATGGCGAGAGAAGAGGGAAGAAGTTGAGAAAATGCTGCCGGGCAAGGACTCGAACCTTGAGTAGCCTCCTCCAAAGGGAGGTGTCTTGCCATTAAACGACCCGGCAATTGCATCCGAATTGTATGCTATTATAGCCTCCACGCGGTCCATTTGTCAACGCTTCGCCTGCGTAAATGCCTGTCCTCGTTCGCTTGACAGACGGCTGTTGGCATGGTACAGTATTGTATGCTTAAACTTGCTTTTTGCCCCTGCGCCGTTCTCGGCATTCTTCTGTTGACCAACCTGACACCCCTGTATGCCGGGCCGCTGACGATCATTGTGGACGGGGGAACGACGGCCTCCGATCAGACGCAGCCCCCGACGGCGCGCTATGACTTCGGCAGCCGAAAGCCGACGGATGATACGCCCATCGCGCATACGTTCCTGCTCCACAACAGCAGCAAGGCGACAGTCACCATCACCCAACTGGAAGCCTCCTGCGGCTGCACGACGGCGGTTCTGAGCGAGGCGAAGACCCTGCCGGCCGAGGTAGGGGCCGATCAGAACGTGTCCATTGAGGTCAACGTCAGCCCGCACCGCCTTTCCCCCGGCCCGGTGCATAAGACGGTTTGGGTGTACACGGCGGATAAGCCCGATCAGCCCGCGGTTATGCTGGAGATTGACGGCCAGCTCCAAACCGAGGATACTCCGACTTCCGAAAGCGACACGCTCCCCGGCCAGTCCCGCCCGTCGGTTCTGCCGCAGACCGGCCATCTTGCGCCGCCGTTCACGCTGACCGACACGACCGGCAAGCCGTTTGTTCTCACCGCTACGCGGGGCCGTCCTCTGGCCCTGTTCTTTTTCTGCGGCTGCCCCTGGTGTGCCGAAGTCGCCAAAGCCTGGGGCCAGACCCAGCGCGGCGCGCGCCTGCCGGCGTCCACCGAGACCGCGGTCATCTTCGCCGGCGATAAAGCCGCCGCCTCCGACTTTGCGGCGAAAAACGGGCTGGATGTGAGCCAAACCCTTCTGCTGCCCGACCCGGACTCGAAAGTGACCGAAACCGTCTACAAATCCAACTCCTGCCCCCGCGCCTTCGTCCTTGACCCCAAAGGCGTCATCACCTACACCAACGACCACCCGGACGATCAGCCGCGTATCGCTCCTGCCAAGATCATCGTGTCCCACACGCTGGAAGCGCTGGGGCAGACAGAGCAGCACCTCGTGACCCATCATTGACAATCTTTGCTCCGTGAAACCGGCCTCATTGCCTCCGCAATGGGGCATTTTTGCGTTTGGCGGGTATGTTGAGAGAATAAAGGAACGTTTTGCCGATAATCGGAGTCATAAAGGTAAGACTTGAAGGGAGAGGAAATCCATGCCGGAGACAATGACGACAAAGGCAGAGGAAATGAACCCGTACCAGATCGCCCTGAGCCAGCTTGCCCATGTGGCGGGCATTCTGCATCTGGATGACGGCATTCATGCTATTTTGCAAAAGCCCAAGCGCGAGCTGACCGTGCATTTTCCCGTCCAGATTGAGGGCAACGGGACGCAGATGTTTACCGGGTACCGCGTTCAGCATAACACCAGCCGGGGGCCGGCTAAAGGCGGCCTGCGCTTCCACCCGGAGACGGACATTGATGAAGTGCGCGCCCTGGCGATGTGGATGACCTGGAAATGCGCGGTGGTCAACATCCCGTTCGGCGGCGCCAAAGGGCGGGGTGGTCTGTGATCCGAAGGCGCTGACGCGGGTGGAACTGGAAGACTTAACCCGGCGCTACACGACCGAGATCAGCATTTTGATCGGCCCGGACAGCGACATTCCCGCGCCGGATGTCGGCACGAACGGGCAGATCATGGCCTGGCTGATGGACACTTATTCCATGCACGCCGGGCACACCGTCCCCGCCGTCGTCACGGGGAAACCCGTCAGCATCGGCGGCTCCGAGGGACGCATTGACGCCACGGGCTTGGGCGTCGTGTTAGTCACCGAGGAAGCGTTTGCAAAAGAAGGGCTATCGCCTGGACGGGGCGACCGTAGCCGTGCAGGGCTTCGGCAATGTCGGCAGCGCGGCAGCCCGGCTGTTCCACAAGCGCGGGGCCAAAGTGGTCGCCGTTTCCGATGTGCGCGGCGGCGTGGCCAATCCGCGCGGGCTGGACATTCCGGCGCTCGTGGCATACAATCAGCGCACCGGTTCGGTGGTCGGTTTTCCTGAGTCCGAACCGCTGTCCCAGAACGACATTCTGGAAACGGCCTGCGACGTGCTGGTTCCCGCTGCTTTGCAAGGGCAGATCACGCGGCAGAATGCCGGCAGGATTCGGGCCAAAATGGTCGTGGAAGGCGCGAATGGGCCGACGACGCCCGAAGCTGACGCCATTCTGCAAGAGCGTGGCATCATGCTGGTTCCTGACATCCTCGCCAATGCCGGCGGCGTGACAGTCTCCTACTTTGAGTGGGTGCAGGATATGCAGTCGTTCTTCTGGACGGAGGACGAGGTCAATGCCCGGCTGGCGCGGATTCTCAAACGCGCCTTTGCCGAGGTCTGGGCGGCGGCGGAAAGTCATCAAGTGGATCTTCGCACCGCCGCCTACATTGTCGGCGTTTCCCGTGTCGCCGAGGCGACAATCACGCGCGGGATTTATCCGTAAGAAACCCATCCCGAAGAACCCCCCTCCTCGCCCTCTCGTTTCGGGAGGGTGGCGAACTTGCTTCACCGGGTGGGTTCTTTCGGGGTGGGTTCCTACTGCCCATTGCCGGGCGCGGGTGGCGGCGGCATGGGAGATTGCGGCATCGGACGCGGGGCCGGGGGGCGACCGGAGCCAGAGTCCAGGTTGATGTGGATTCGGGTGGCGGACAAGACGCCGTCATCGCCGGATTGCCCGTTTGCCATCACCCGGTCGCCGACCTTGATGTCGCTGATTTTCTCCGTCACGGTTTTGATGACACGCACGTCCGCGGTCGTTTTCAAGACCACGGAAGCGTCCTCGGAGATCGCGATAGTCAGCGGGCTGAGGCTGGTGATTTTGCCGCTAGCCTGCGCTGTCGCTATGCCGGGGCTGCCCATGCCGCCCGGCCCGCCGTTCGGACGTCCGCCGCCGAACGGTCCCCCCATGCCGGAATCCGCGCTGTCGCCCGCCGTGATCTGTGAGGCGTTGATGCCGGTCGGAACCCCGCGCACCTGCACGGTGTCGCCGACTTTCAGGTCGGCCACTTTGGCGAGTGTTTGCGCTGAAATCGTGGTTCCGTCTGTTACCTTCACGGTTTGCCCGCTGCCGTCACCGAACATCGGTGTCAGGGTGATCGTCCCCGCCGCCGCGTTCACCGCGCTCACGGTTCCGGCCGCAAAGGGAGAATGCCCTGTGCCGAACGGGCTGCCGCCGCGCGGGTTGGGCGCTGCGCCGAAGGGATTGGCTCCCGGCGGGTTGGGCGTCCCGCCAAAGGGATTGCCGGTAGCGTTCGGCGCGGGCTGCCCGTTAAACTGGGCCAGCGCCGGCGTCGCCAGCGCGGCGGCGATCACAAGCGCCGCCGCCAGTGTCTTGCTGTGAAACTGCATCGTTATGTTCCTCCGACTACTATACGACAGTCCCTGTGAATTTGTTCGCTTGCCCATCCCGTGCATTCAGGTATAATGAGAGAAAATGACCTTCAAGGAAGAACATGGCACAGATCCAGGATACGGACATCATCGTGCGCGGCGGGCAATCACCCATGCCGGAACCGGGTACGATATGTTCCGGCAGTTATGGTCGGACATTGGAAGAAGCATCGTCCGGCGTGGTGCATGGGACCATCCGAGCGACGACGGCAGGCGCGATTCGGGCGGCAGGCGGCACAGTCAATCATGTCCCCGAAGCCGCCTATCCCGGCGGACCTCTCAACGAGCGTCATGTTAACATCACTGAGGGGCTTGGCGAAACTGTCTTCAGTGATCCATTTCCCAATCCTGTTCCCAGACAGGATCGCATTGAAGGAAGACTGAAAAACTCATGAGTGTTATGGCAAAAATCTTATATAGCGGCTTTTACGATTTCCCGCTGGCGTTTACTGTGCGTTTTGAGGGCAAACTCTATGTATTTGTGAGAGGCTTCGATGACGATGCGGACGAGTATGAGGACCGTTACCGCGTTTACTTCATGCCGCCGCTCACGGACGAAGACATTCAGGCTTCCTGGCTGCAGATCGAGACAAAGGCAATTGATTATCTCGGAGAAATGGCCGTCAAGGATATCGTGTTTGATGCCACGAAGCGCCACGAGATCGAAACAGACGTGCTGGAAAGGCTGCTGGCGAATGCGCCGCGTGAACTGGCAGGAGCGGCCCGCCTATGAAAGCGCTGCTTGCCAGCCCGCGCGGCTTTTGCGCCGGTGTGGACCGGGCGATAGACGTGGTGGAGGAATCTCTGGAAATCTTCGGCCCGCCCGTTTATGTCCGCCATGAGATCGTTCACAATGAGCATGTCGTGGAACGGCTGCGCCGCCGGGGCGCGATCTTTACCGATGATCTGGCCGATGTCCCTCCCGGCAGCGTGCTGATTTTTTCGGCGCACGGCGTCTCGCCCGCCGTCCGAACCGAGGCGACGGCACGCAATTTACGGGTCATAGACGCGACCTGCCCGCTCGTGACCAAGATCCATCTGGAAGTGCATAAGTTCTTGAAGCGCGGCTATGGCATCTTTTACATCGGGCATAAGGGCCATGTGGAGACCGAAGGGACGTTGGGCGAAGCGCCGGGCCGTCTGCATCTGGTCTGCGAGGTGGCAAGATGTCGCCGGCCTGCCCGATCCGCCCGAAGACAAGTTGATTTATCTGACCCAGACGACGCTGTCCATTGACGAAACGCGGGACATTGTGGACGCCCTGCGCGCCCGCTTTCCGCGCCTGGAAGATCCGCCGACCGGCGACATCTGCTACGCGACTCAGAACCGGCAGGATGCCATCAAAGTGATCGCGCCGCGCAGCGATGTCGTTCTTGTCATCGGCTCCCAGACTTCCTCCAACACCAAATCGCTGCGTCAGGTGGCCGAAATGCTGGGCGCGCGGGCCTATTTGATCGGCGGGCGCGAAGACATCACCGATGCCATGCTGGCCGGGGCGAGAACTGTCGGCGTCACCAGCGGCGCGAGCGCCCCCGAAGACCGCGTTCAGGGCGTTCTGGACGAATTGAAAACGCGGGGCGTGGAGGCGGTAGAGGAAATCAACGTGCGCGAGGAAGACATGGCCTTCACGCCGCCGCGCGAGATGAAGCTGTTGAGGATGGCCCATGCTTCTGGGGGAGCCGGAAAAGCGATCTTGTCCGATTCCTCCAGAATTGGGGGCTAGGGGGTCTTTATGCTACTGGACGGTAAAGTCGCCCTGGTCACCGGCGCGGGGCGCGGCATCGGCTCCGCCATCGCCCGGCGGTTTGCCGCAGAGGGGGCCAAAGTCATCGTGCATTATCAATCTAGCCGGCAGCCGGCGGAGCAACTGGCCTCGGAGATCGGGGGGGTGGCTCTGGGCGCGGACCTGACCGATCCGCAGGCGACCGAAGCTATGGTCGCTGATGCACTCTCGCATTTCGGGCGGATTGACATCTTGGTCAATAATGCCGCGTCATTTGCCGCTGACCTGTCTTTCGAACAATGCTACCTGGGATGACTTCCAGGCTGAGTTTGAAGGCGTCGTCGGTGCGACCATCAATCCGATAAAAGCCGTTGTTCCGATTATGAAGCAGCAGGGTGGGGGACGGATCATCAACTTTGTCGCCACTCTGCTTCAGCGGCCCGCCCCGGAATACATCGTTCACACGACCGCCAAAAGCGCCCTGGTCGGCCTGACCCGCACTCTGGCCCGCGATCTGGGGCCGCACGGCATCACGGTCAACATGGTCTCCCCCGGCATGACCCTGACCGAGTATTCGCAAAGCCTGCCCGAAGACCTCAAAAACCGCGTCACCGCCCAAACGCCCCTGCGCCGCCTGGCAGCGCCGGAAGATGTCGCGGGCGTCGTCCTGTTCTACGCCTCCCCGCTGGCTGATTTCGTCACCGGCGCAAACCTCGCCCCCGATGGCGGCCTGGCAATTTTGTAATACACAAGTTATTTCAACACATCACACTGGACGGAAACGGATTTGTAGGTGCGTTCCTTCTCCCATATGCTATAATTCCTCTATGAGCGTCCCAAACACTTTGAGCCGCGAAACTATCCAAATAACCGCATCCTCGCCGGATGCTTCTCTTGCGCCACCGGCTTACTTTCTGTCACTGACAGTGGAGAACTTCCGCTGCTTTGGCCCGCCCCAGACGCTTGACCTGTCCCGAGGTGAGAACCAGCCTGCCCCGTGGACGATAATTCTGGGAGAGAATGGCGTCGGCAAAACTACACTGCTCCAATGCTTGTCTGCGTTTCAGCCAGATATAGAGCATGGTTTTCCTTTGACTACGGAGAAGTTTTATCTGATCGGGGCTAGTGGCTACCTTAGAACAAGGGAGAGAACTACAGATAGCGTATTCACAATGACTTGGCGGTTGGGCGATAATCTACGGGGTTATGGGCTGGAGGCATCAATTGGCGTGCTTTCTGTTGGAACACGTCGCGATGGTGGCTCTTATAGTGGTCATGCGTTAGACACACGGAATTTGATCTGCTATGGCTACGGCGCGAGTCGCCGTATGGGAAAAGCCTCGCTCTCCGAACAGCGATCAGAAAATACAACGACCAGCCTGTTTTCGGACGACATAGACCTAATCAATGCCGAGGAATGGCTACTGCAAGCCGATTACGCTGCCAGCAAAGCGCCGAAAGGTAATAATCGCGCGGCCCAGCGACGGGACCAGATTATTGAAATCCTGAAAGGGTTATTGCCGGATGTTTTGGACATACGGTTTAACGCCCCTGAAGAAATCGGCGCTTCCTCGGTGGAATTCCAAACCCCTTATGGATGGGTGAGGCTGAAAGATTTGAGCCTGGGATACCGAACGCTGCTGACCTGGATGGTTGACCTTGCCAGCCGCTTGTTTGACCGTTACCCGCAAAGCGAGAACCCGCTGGCCGAACCCGCCGTCGTGCTGGTAGACGAAATTGACCTGCATCTGCACCCCCGCTGGCAGCGAACGCTGCTAAGTTTTCTCAGTGAACGCTTTCCTAACACGCAGTTTATCGCCACCGCCCATAGCCCTCTGGTCGTGCAGGCGGCGGACGACGCTAATATCGTCCTGCTCCGCCGCGAAGGCGACCATGTGGTGATTGACAACGATGTGGAGCGGATCAAAAACTGGCGCGTGGATCAGATATTGACCAGCGAATTGTTTGGCCTGGAAAGCGCTCGCCCGCCGCAGATTGACCCGGCGCTGGAAGAGCGCAAACGGATACTTGCCAAGCCGCGTTTGACCAAAGCAGACGAGAAACGCTTGACAGCCCTGGAAGCGCAAATCGGAGCCTTGCCGACCGGGGAAACGCCGGAAGATTTGCAGGCAATGGACATTATCCGGCGCGCAGCGGAACTGCTGAAATCTTAACGGGATGGCTCTTTGTGATCAAAATCTCAAAGCCGGCAGCCCCGGCGGTGCTGCAAGGACGCGGACAGGCAAAGCGGGACAGCCACTGCGCCGACTATGACCGATCCCCGGCGGAGTATGACGCCGGAAGGCGTACCTTCACTTTTGACGCCGCCCTTTACGGGGACGCCACAGTCAAAGAGGCTTTGATAGCCGCCCAGCATGGCAAATGCTGCTTCTGCGAGAAGAAAATCGGCGCGGAAGGCGACGTTGAGCATTTCCGGCCCAAAGCCGGCTGCCGTCAAGGAAAAAGAACCCGGCTGGAACGGCCAGGTTACTACTGGCTTGTCTATGAGTGGGACAACCTTCTGCTGGCCTGCCCGATCTGCAATCAGCGGTTTAAAAAGAACTTCTTTCCTCTCATTGATCCCAGCAAACGGGCAAAAAATCATCACAGCGACTTGGTGCAGGAAGAACCGCTGTTTCTCAACCCCGCCGAGGTAGACCCCGCCAGCTTTATCGGCTTCCGCCAGGAAGTTCCCTACGCGATTCAGGGTAACAAACACGCTAGGGAAACAATCAATGCCTTGGGAACTCATTCAGAAAACTTGAGCGAAGAACGCCGCGACCATCTCAAAATCCTGGTTTATATGCGTCATGTTTTAGATCAGAAAGCTAAACTGGCGGAAAGCAGAGAGGGACGTAGGCTATTGGAAGAGGCGAAAGCCTATCTGTTTACTGCCACGCAGGAAACCGCGAAGTTCACCGCTATGGCAAAGACTGCAGCAGCCGTTGATTTCCGTATGACAATTCCATAGCAAGAGATAGTCCTACCCTCTTCCTCTTGCCGTTTGTGCCTCCGACATCAGTTCGTTGGGGGCCGGGGAATCCTGAGATTTGGAGACCTGAACTTGAAACAGTGGGCAGTGATTTTCATTTTGTGCGTGCTGCACGGCGGGCGGGTCACCGCGCTGGCCGCGCCGACGTTTACGCTTATGGAGGCCGAGGCCAGCGCGTCGGGGACGGTCAAGGCCGACCCGGATGCTTCCGGCGGCAAATATGTCGCGCAGGAGGGGGCGTACCAGCCTTTGATCCTGACAACCCTGCCGCCGTCCGGCGATTCGTTTGTGGTCTGGGCCAGGGTGCGCGGTGTTGCCGTACAACTCAAAGGCATCGCCGCCGACGGCAGCCAGCACGATCTGAACTGGGTCTGGGACAAGCCGCAGGAATGGCAATGGGTCAGTTTCGGGCGGCACACGCGGGCAGAGATGGGGGCGAAATTCCTGCTGATGCGCGCCCCGGACGCCGCGCCCGAGGCGGGCTTGGACGCCGTCGTTCTGGCGACCGAAGACAGCTTTACGCCGGACACTCTGGCGCTGTCCCTGCCGACTCTCCCGCCGGTGTCTGTCACGGTCCAATGGACTAAAGTGGCCGGCCACGCGACGCCGTTCAGTTATGGCCTGAATGCCTTTGCGGCCTTTGATCCCGCCGTTTCCAGGAGCGCGGCGTATCAGGCCAATTTGAAGTACATGGCCCCCGGCATTCTGCGGCTGCATAACTGGGGAATGATGGGCGATTCGCAGAAAGACCCGAACGGCTGGATTGACACGACCCATCAGCGCTGGGACGCCGCGAAGATCAAGGCGGCTCTGGCCGGGTTTCCGCCGGATGCCACACTGTTGATCAACATTCCCGGCTGGCCGGACTGGATGGACAAGTATAAGGACGGCTTTTTAGATGCCGACCAAACGGATGCCTACGCCCAATTCTGCGCGGATTTAGTCAAGATCGTCAGCCGCGATTGCCGGCGGCGGGGCGTCTTCTGGGAAGCGACCAACGAGCAGGATGGCCGCTACTTTGTGGATTTTCATGCCGAGGGGGGCAGGGGAGCGTTAAAGGACCCGGCGAAGTTGGACCGTGTGGAGGAACTGGCCGGGATTTACAACAAATGCGCCGTCGCGATGAAGGCGGCAGACCCCACGATTAAAGTCGGCGGCCCGGCCGCCGAACGCCCGGATTTGACCGAGTTTGTCCGCCGCTTCGTTCATGCAACCGCCCCGAATCTGGACTTCTTCTCTTACCATGCCTACGCCAGCGGCAGCGCGTCCGACTCGGACCGGGCTATCTTTGACCGCGCCGTCTCTTTTGGCGGCGCAACTTCAGGCCATTGCCGATATTCTCAAAGCCGAAAGCCCCCGGCGGCACATTCTCGCGATCTTTGATGAATACAACATCAGTTGGACATGGGAGACCCACGACCCGCGCATGACGGATGTCAAAGGCGCGGTTTTTGACGCGCTCGCCATCACGGCCGCCGTGACGCACGGCGCGGATGCGACACTGGCTTGGAATGAGCGGGATAATATCTACGGTAAAACCGATGGCAGCGACCACCGCCGTCCTGGCGCGACGCTCTTTCACCTGCTGAACGCCGAGATGCTCGGCGACATCGTTTCCGCCGTCAGCGCCGACCCGCAAGCCGTCGCCGCCTGCGCCGTCCGAGGGGGGAATGGTCAAAAATCCCTGCTGCTGATCAACCGGTCCGCGCGCGAACAGAGGGTCACGCTCACTCGCTGGGGAACGACTCCGTTGACACTGCGCCGTCTTGACGCTTCCGGCTATGCGGAGACGCGGCTGCTGCCCGGTTCGCTTGCCCTGCCTGCGGATTCCGTTACGCTGCTGACCGGACGATGATCTGCGGCGAAGTTTCCTGTGTCCAGTCCACCGAGACAGCCAGCAGGCCGGCGGGAGTGGCGACGATTCCCGCAATTTTGTCCCAGCCGTGGACCCGCTTTGGCGTGACGGCGTGGGAAGTAGAGCCTGGCGCGGAGAGCTGGACGCCCAGGACGTGCGTCAGAAAGCAGTACGTCGGCCAGGCGCTCCAGGCATGGCAGTCCGAGCGGGTCGGCTCCGGCTGCTCCGGCCAGGTGGACAGGTGCAGGTCCAGGGCGTGACGCCAGGGGGCAAGCCATTTCTCCCACAACTGTTCCAGGCGGCCCGCTTTGGCGAGGGCTTCAGCGACATAGAAGGTGTGGTAATAGGTTGTTTTGGTCAGAGACTCGTCGGAGTGCAGGCTGTCGGCCACGCTGTTCCAATCGGCTGCGGGGATGACGCCGGTTAAAATCCCCCAGGCCTGGGCGTGCTGCGTATAGCCCCACTCCGCGCCCGGCCCCTCGCGCAGCAGGCGGGCGTCGGGGTCCCAGAAGGTCAGCAGGATGGCATCCGCCAGCATGTCCGCCTCCGCCTGCCAGAATTCGGACTCGCGGGCGTCCCCCAGCCCCTCTTGCAGACGGACATACGCTTGCAAGGCCGCCAGATATTGCAGGTTAATGGTCGCCGATGGCAGGCCGGCTGCGACCGGGGGCGGGGCGCCGTCGTGCCAGCCGGTCGCCCAGTCCACAAAGTTCCACCAGGGCAGGAAGCCGCCGAGAACGCCGTCCGGGGTCAAATGCCGCCCGAACCACTCCAAAACGCCCCGGCAGCCCGGCAGGCAGCCTGCCACGGTCGCCGCTTCATCGGGAGCGTAGCGCCATAAATCTTCCACCATCAAAACCCAGATCAGGGAAAACGGCGGGATGATCTGCTCCATCCGCGTCGGGTAGCGCGACTGCGTCAGGCCGTCGGGAATGCGCGACCAGTCAAAGAGGCGGACGGCCCGCGCGCCCAGCCGCGTGTCGCCCGTCGTGACATAGGAAAGCAGGGCCTGCAAGCGCGTGTCGCCGACATATTGGAGCTGCTCATAGTAGGGGCAGTCCATGAACGTCTCTGCCGTGCAGCGCTCCAGGGTGCGAAAGTCCGTATCCAGCACGGCTTGCAGTTGCGGCGGGCCGCTCTCCACGGTAAACGCCGCCTGGCGCTCCCACGGGTAGCCGGTCATCCGATAAGAAAAATCCTGAACCGTGAGCGGCGCATCTGCTGTCTGCACGATCAGCTTGACGAAGCGAAACGCCCGCCAGTGCAGCGGTGAATAGGTTTCTGCCCCGCCGCCGGGCTGGTACGTGTCGGCAAAGCCGACGACATCCGCGCCGGTTGGGTCGTCCCGAATGCCTTTGACGCTGTCTTTGGTCATCGCCTCCGCATAGACGATCTCCACGGTCGCTCCTGCGCCGCCCTCAACTTGGAGAACAGGATAGCCGATGGCATATTCGCCTGCGTTCAAAATCCACTCATGCCGTATGTGGGGCGGGATTGGCTCCCCCAGGATTGGGGGCCGGGGGGTAGTTATCTCCAAAAACTGCCGGGCTTCTTCGCGCATCTGTGGAATGTCGCGCGGCATCAGCCGCCAGCGCCCGCCGGGATCGGCCATGTCGCCGGGGCGCTCGCGCAGGTAGGGGGCAAGAAGCGAGACGGGCGTCTCCCAGCCCCTATCATCAAAGCCCGGCTGCTCCCAGCCATGCGGGATGCGGCTGCCGTCCACTAACTCGCTGGCGCCGATGCCGTAGTAGCCGTCCTGCATCGTCACCGGCGCGGGCTGATACGCCGTGTCTACGTGAACGCGCCATTCGGTCCCTCCGGTCGCGCAGACGACAGCGCCGTCCTCCGTTTGCGCTTCCAGAACAAAGGTGCCCTGCTCGTGCATCTCGGCAATCGGGCTGACGCCGCCCCGGTAAGCGACGACAACAGCCGCCAGCGTGTGCCGGCCCGGCTGAACCGCGACCGTGTAAGTCTCATAAACGTAATGCCGCACGTCTGAGCGGGCCGGGCCGCGTCCCAGCCGCCGCCCGTCTAAATAAAGCAGGTAACGGCTGTCCGCAGAGACGCGCAGATGCAGCGTCTGCGCCTCCGCGCTGTCAAATGCGGCGCGGAAGCGACGGACCGCGTAGTCCGGGTGGGCGGCCTGGGTAGTCCATATCCAATTAGCCTGGGAAAAGGGTTGGGGCATGGGATTGCTTTCCAAAGCGGGAATGGCGCATTTTACCTGTTTTGTCGGCAGAAAGGCAATCGCCGGAGCCAGAGAGTAACAGAAACTACCAAATAAGATTAAGACTTGGTTAAATTAGCGAAAATGGCAAAGAACTTATTTCAAATATCCCCAAAAATGCTCACTTGGCATGGATTCTGCACTGTGAAAATACTAGAAAGTCGTGAAGTTGAAGGAGCGTTTTCATGAGCACCCAGGTTTCTTCTCCGTCCGCTGCCACGACGTTGACACGATATGTCGCTCGTCCAGGCAAAGCAAAAATTGATGACACCCTGCGCCGTCTGCTGGATCTGGTACTTTCCGCGACTGCGCTCTTGCTGTTGTTCCCGGTCTTTCTTTTAATTGCGCTCTTGATCCGAGTGGACAGCCCTGGGTCCATCTTATTTGTCCAGCGCCGGGTCGGCAAAAATGGCCGCGAGTTTTCCGTTTTTAAATTCCGTTCCATGTACGTGGATGCCGAGGCCCGGCTGGAGACGCTGCTGGAGGCCAACGAGCGCACCGGGCCGGTCTTTAAGATGCGTCAGGACCCCCGCGTCACGCGGGTTGGTCGACTTCTGCGGCGATGCTCTCTGGATGAAGCGCCGCAAATTCTGAATGTGCTGCGCGGCGAGATGTCGCTGGTCGGCCCGCGTCCGGCTCTCCCGCGCGAAGTGGCCCTGTATACGTCGGAGCAGTGGGAGCGCCTTTCCGTCGTGCCGGGCCTGACAGGGTTATGGCAGGTTTCCGGTCGCGCCGACCTGTCCTTTGAGCAGTCCATGAACCTGGACCTGGAATACATCCGCCGCCAGACCTTTGGCTTTAACGTGCTGATTCTTGCGCGCACCATCCCTGCCGTGCTGACCGGACGCGGGGCTTACTGAGATGCCATTGCCGACTTCAGTTGCGGCTTTGCTGGCCGACATGGAGGCTTCCGACGCCGAGACGCGGCAGACCACTGAGGACAAGTGGCTCCGCCCGCGTTCCCTGCACCCGGACGCGGCCCGTCTGCTGAACCTGCTGGCGAAGGCCGCGAACGCACAGGCGATCCTGGAAATCGGCACGTCGGTCGGCTATTCCACGGTGCATCTGGCCCTGGCCGCCGCCGAGACCGGCGGCCATGTGACGACGCTGGAACTGCTTCCGGCCAAATTTGAAGCCGCGCAGGCAAATCTGTCGCGCGGCGGCTTGTCCCCCTATGTCACTCAGCGCCTGGGCGACGCGCTTCAGCTTCTGCCGACGCTCCCCGGCCCCTGGGACCTTGTCTTTTTAGACCCGGAAAAAGAACTCTACGTAGACGCCTGGCACGGCTTCAAAGATGCTGTCCGCCCTGGCGGATTGGTCGTCGCCGACAATCTCCTTTCCCACGCTGAAGACCTCCAAAGTTACCGCGAAGCGATCCTGACGGACGGCCGCTACGACACGCTCACCGTTCCCATCGGGCTGGGCCTGGAGCTTTCCTACCGGCACCGCTGAACATTCCCTCTTTTTTATCCTTCAGCCCCGTTGACTGTGACTTATTTCACACGTCTGACGTGGCGAAATTCGCATCGTTTCTCCCTGAAATATTGTATACTCTATCACGTTCGCCGATTGGTTATCTGAACCCCTTTTGTTTTCAGGAGACACCAGGATGAAACGACTGTTTTTGGCTTGCGTGCTGCCGAGTCTGCTTCTAAGCGGGCGCATGGCGGAGGCGCAGTCCGCCTCGCCCATCAAAATCGCGGTAGAGCCATCTTCCCAAAGTATTACGGTTGGTCAGGATGCCGTGGTCGGCATTGTCCTGGAAGATGCCGATAACCATCCGGCCCCGGCTCCCAAAGCGTTTGCCGTCACCGTAGACTTTCAGCAGCCCTCCGGCGGGACCGAACAGCGGCTGGTCACCGTAGGCGCCGGTCAATTTTCACAGCGACTGACTTTGCGCCTGGGTCAGATTGGAATTGTTCGGGTGAGCGCCCGCATGAAAGAACTGCGGGCGGGCGGGGCGTTTATTCAGGTCAGAGCGGTAGGCAGCGCGGAAATCGGCAATCCCGCGCCGGAAGACATGACGTCGCCGGCTGCTGCTCCGGCTCCTGCTGCTGCTCCGGCTCCTGCTGCCCCTGCCATGCCTCTTCCCCAGGCAGCGCCTCAAGTCGCGGAAATGGCGCGGCCACGGTTTGCGAGGCATCACCGGCATTTTGAGATGAAGCCTGCGCCTCCGGTGCCGTTGCCATCCCCCGCTTCTTCTGCGCCTGATGCCCCTGCACCTGATGCTTCTGTGCCCGATGCGTCTGCGCCTGATGCTTCTGCACCGGATAGTGCGGCTGGTGCTTCTCCGCCGCCTGCGGATGCAACAAGCCCATTGACGCTGTGGCTGTGCGCCCCGGAAACTCCTTTCCTGGCGGATGGAAAAGACACGGCGACCATCACGGTATATCTCAACCGCCCGGCGCCGCAGGACACGGTCCTTTCCCTGTTCAGCAGCGGCGGCAAACTCAGTCAAACCGAATTAACCATCCCGCAAGGACAGCCGATGGCCTCCTGCACGCTGACTTCTCAGGCTCCGGGCCAGGTGACGGTGCGACTTATGGAGATGCCGTCTGACGTGTCACTTGCCCCTGACGCCAAAAACACCGTGGCCGTGAACTTCGCCGTCCCCATTACTGATTTTGCTTTGAAGCCCAGCCCGCCGAGCGTCTCTTTGATGGATCAAGCCGCGTTCGTCGTCCAGCTTCTGGACGAGCAGCACAATCCCATCGCGGCGGATACCGCGCGAACCGCCTGCTTCGCCATTGACAACGGCAATGGGGAAATCACGCCGATCACGCTCACGATTCCAGCGGGAAGCATACAGAGTCAGTCGGTCTTTCTTCCCGAGTGGCTTGGTCTGTGCAAGTCACGGCTTCCATGTCCAGCATGATCAGCAAAAGCGCGCAGGTGCAGGTCAATCTGCCCCTCATGCTCCTGGGATTATCCACGCTCGGCGGTCTGGCCGGCGGGGGGATCGCGTATTTGGTCAAGAAAAATGGCAAACTCAAAGCGTGGCGAATTGTGATTGGAATGGTCGCGGGGTTTGTTCTTTACTGGTTCTGCCTGTATCTCGGTTTGGGCCATCTGGCGCACGCAGTCGTTCTCAATCCGTTGAGCGCCTTCATTCTTTCGCTGCTCGGGGGCTGGTCGGGAACATCGGTGTTTGACATGGCGGGGAAGAAACTGGGCCTGTCGCCCTCCTAATCCTGGGAAGCCGTTTACTCGCCGCCCGGCAGGTTGTGCTTGTCAAAGCCGATGTAGATGCGGGCCTGCGCCGATTTCGCCAGTTCGCGCAGGGTTTCCAGTTCGCGCAGCCGCAGCAGGGCCGGGTGTGTCGTGTACGCCTGCGCGGCCTCGTCCTGGGCGCGCAAGGCGTCTACCTCCGCCTGCGTCCGCACCTGCTGGACTTCTGCCTCCACCTGCGCGGCCAGCCGCTGCGCCCCGGCCAGCGATTCCGCCTGCATTTGCTGCGCCTCGGTCTTGGCCTGCGCTTCAATCCGCTGCACGTCGGCCTTTGTCCGGGCCTCTACCATCTGCGCCTGGCTCATGCGCTCCGCCGCCAGCACTTTGTTCATGATCTCCTGCAAATTGCCCGGAAAGATCAAGTCTTTGACATCGGCGCGGAAGATGGCGACGCCGTAGGTGGCCGCGATCTCTTTGACATCCCGCAGAATGTCCTCGGACAACTGGTTGCGATTAGTCAGAATCTCTTCCAGCGGCATGGACGCCAGCGAGCGGCGGGCGGCAAGCTGCACATCGCTGTAGAGCCGGTCTTCATACTTTTCCACTTCATGCAGCGCGGCGCGCGGGTCCGTCACCCGAAACTGGACAATGATGCTGACCCGGATCGCGACCTTGTCCGAGGTCAAAATCTCCTGGCCTTTGATCGTCAGGTCGCGTTCCCGCATGTCCACCAGGACGACTTCCACTTTCGGCACGCGCCCGAAAAGACCTGGCCTGGGAAAGACGTAGCGGCCCGCTTCCAGAATGCGCGTCAGCACGCCGTCCTCGTACCACAAGCCCCGGTGCGTGTCTTTGATGATAATCTCGTTCATGGTTCCTACCGCCAGCCGCCGTTTCTGGAGCGCTGCTGCCCATAAAATTAGTCCCAGGATCGGGCTGAGAAACTGTATAGAAACGCGCCGGAAAGCCCCCCCGCCCCAATTCTGGGGAGCCGGAGAACCCCCCCGCCCCAATTCTGGGGAGCCGGAAAGAACAAAGAGGCCAGCCTGATCCCCTCGGGTTCCCCCAGAATTGGGGGCGAGGGGGCCTCGGCTGGACATTCTATACAGTCTCTGAACACTGCCAAAACGCCAAACAGCGCTGCCAGGATATGCAGGTGTGGCGGCATTGCCTCAGCCATTCTCAGAAAAAGCAGGCCCCGTAGCAGGGCCGATGCGAAGGACGAGCATTCAGATAGCGTCGCCTGAGCCGCGTGTGGAAGGGGCGGCAGAGACGCCTGATGGCAGCTCGCTCCTGATCCTGCCGGGGCTTAACGTCATTATACCCTGCTTGTTACCGCAGCTTCAGATAGTCGATGCTTTTCACGCCATACGCCAGTCCCGCGCTTCGTTTTAGCGCCAGAGCGACGGCTTGATCCGCGGCTCTGCCAAAGAGCGGTTTCGGCTGATAATTGTTTTCCAGAATGCCCGCCGCGTTCTTTGCCTGGGTGGAGGTGATCCAGCACGGGACGAGGGAAGCCTCCTGCACGCTTGTCTTTCCGCCCCCGGCGTGAAATCGCAATTGCAGTATGAAAGTATCAGGATTGCGGGCGAGAGAGTTTCCCCCGAACGCGAAATTGCCCAGGCTGTAAGCGATGTAGTTGCCCCGGTACCGCTCAATGCCCTGTACGACGTGCGGATGATGCCCGACCACCGCGTCCGCCCCGGCGTCTATAAACTTCCGTCCCATCGCCTGCTGCCAGGGTTTCGGGACAGTGTCAAGCTCACTGCCCCAGTGCATCACCACGATCACGATGTTATCCGGCCGTTTATAGCGCTTGATCTCGCCCAGGACTCGTTCCGGCGCTCCGTCAATTTGGGTAGTGTTCTCGCCTACCACGGTGCAGTCACCAATCAGGACAACTTGAACGCCGTGGAGCAGGGTGACAGAGGGCGCGTTCTGGTAGAAGACGGGGACATGGGCCTTCCGAAAGTTGGTGACGGTGGCGTTGAATCCGGCCTGGAGGTAATCGTGCGAGTGATTGTTGGACAGGCCGACGGCCTCCACCGAGCCGGCGGGGAAAATGGAAGCGTAGCAGGCGGCTCCCTTGAATTTCCACTGCTTGTCGGCGGTCTGGGCGGCGTTCGTCAGGGTGCACTCAAAGTTAACGACGGTCAGATCATCATTCAGGAACCAGGGCCGCACTAACGCAAAGGGATAATCCAACCGACCCGCCCGCCGGTACACCGCCGGAAACCGGATCGCGCTGTCATCGCCGTTGACCGTGCCGAACGTGCAGTCGCCGGCGAAGGAAAGCGTAATATCGCCGGGTTTTCGGCGTCCTCTGGCGTCGCAGGCCGCGGCGGCAAGTGCGACAGTCATCCTGGGAATGCCGGGGAACCCCGGCAGGACCGCTGACGAATTCCCTGGGCGTTGATTGCTGCCGTTCCCATACTGGTAAGCGAGGACACCCGTCAGCAGGGCGGAAAGTCTCCGGGCGAAAGGCTGAGAGGAGGCAGCAAGCTGCGCCGCCAGACTGCGCGTTTTGGAGACAGCGTCGTCGGACGCGCCACTCTCACAAAGCGCATTCAAGCAGTTTAGGGCTTTGCGGGCCGCTGCCCTGCGGCTGAGGGGAGAATGGGCGACGCCTGCCGGACCTATCGGCGGCGCGAGGGCTGGTTGGTCGGCAGCGCGCGGTGCATGAGCAATACTGTCAGTCTGCCGCCTGCTGTGAAGGCGCAGAAATGCGGCGGCTGCCAAGACAATCACGAGTAGCAAAAGAGAAGCCACAGCAGGCTTTTTGAGTTTATTCATGCCGTGGCTTCCTGAAACAAACACCCCTGGAGAGATTCGAACTCCCGGCCTGGCGGGTAGAAACCGCTCGCTCTAATCCACTGAGCTACAGGGGCTTACTGTCAGGTCTGGGGGCAGCGCCCCGGCGGGCGGATCATCCGCATCCTTCACAGCAGGTTTTTCTTGACTACTGTTCCCAACGGGGAATCGCCGACGGTATAGCCCATTGCCTCAATCTCGGCCCGCAGGGTATCGGAACGGGCGAAATCTTTGGCGCGGCGGGCGTCGTCGCGCTGCTGCTTGAGGGCGAGGATGTCCGAAGGCAGGTCGTCCGCGTCGTTTTCCGCCGTCGGCAGCGTGTCGCGGGAGCGTGTGTCTATATCCAGACCAAGCACGGAGTTGAACTCGCGCCACAGGCGATAGGATTTGGCTTCGTGCAGGGCCGCCACGGCGCGGGGTAGGTTCAGGTCATCGCTGATGGCGTCGAAGACCGTCTGACGCGCCTGTGCGTATTCCTGGTCGCTCAGGCCATCATTCTCGCCGATGCGCGCTTTGAGTTCATAGATTTTGCCCAGCGCTTTGGTCGCGGCAGCCAGCGATTCCCAGGTTTCCACGTTGAACGCCAGTTCCGAGCGGTAATGGGCGGTCAGGCAGAGGTAACGGTAGGCGAGGGGATCGTAGCCTTTATCTATGAGCCGCTGCACGGTCAGAAAGTTCTCCCCAGACTTGGACATCTTGCCGCCCGCCGCGTCTGCCGAGGGAGAAACGACATTCAGGAACGCGCCGTGCACCCAGAAGCGGGCGAAGGGATGGCCTGTAGCGCACTCAGACTGCGCGATCTCGTTGGTGTTATGAACGGGGATATGGTCAATGCCGCCGCAGTGAATGTCCAGGGTCTCGCCCAGATACTGCATCGCCATCGCCGAGCATTCGATGTGCCAGCCGGGGTAGCCCTCGCCCCACGGCGACGGCCATTTCATAATATGGGTCGGCTTGTTGGTGAACCAGAGAATGAAGTCCGCGGGGTGCTTTTTGCCCGCGTCCACATTGACATCTTCCCGTGCGCCCTCGCGCTGCGCTCCCAAGTTCAGACCCGCCAATTTACCGTAATCGGTGTCTTTGGCCGTGTCAAAGTAAATGCCTTCTGAGGTTTCGTAAGTGTAGCCCCCTGCTTCCAAACGCTGGATCAGCGCGATCATCGCGGCCACATGGTCCGTGGCGCGCGGGGCGACATCGGGCCGAATGATGTTGAGCCGGGCCGAATCGCGAAAAAATGCCTCTTCATAAAACTTGGCGATGTCCCAGGGCGATTTCTGTTCGCGCTCGGCGGCCTTGAGCATCTTGTCTTCGCCCGCATCCGCATCCGACGTCATGTGTCCGACATCCGTGATATTCATGACGTGCTCCACCCCCCAGCCATGCATCGTGAGAGTGCGGTGCAGCAGGTCTTCAAAGATGTACGTCCGCAGATTGCCGATATGGGCGTAGTTATAAACCGTTGGGCCGCAGCAGTACATCCGCACCGTTTTTCCATCGGTGGGCGTGAAAACTTCTTTTTGTCGCGTCAGCGTGTTATGCAAAACCAGAGGTGTCATGCGCTTATTATAGCACATGAGGGCGCGGCGAGGTGGTATACTGTAGCCATCGGAGGCTTTCCATGACAACCATTACCATAGACGATGAACTGCAATCCCGCTTTCAAGCAGTCGCCGCGCCGGAAGAGGACGTTATCGCGCTTGCCAAAGCGGCCATGACGGAGTTTATCGCCCGCCGCGAACAGGAAGCCATTGCCCGCGCCGAAGCGCAGGCCCATTTGAGCGGCCCAAGCCGCCCATTTGCAGAGGCGGACGCCGCCTTCCGGCACAGACACGGCCTTCCAGAGTATACGCCCCTGTCTGCCGACAAAAGAGCTGACGAAGCCGAGCGTGTCATTGCCGCGATGGAGCCACAGGTGCGCCAGGAACTGGAGCGGGACGGGTGGCTATAAAATATGTCATTGTTATCCGCGATCAGGCAGATGCAGACCGTGATCAGCTCTACCTATCGCAGTTGCGGCGCGACCCGGACTTCGCAAAACTTTGGGATGATGGCCTAACTGCGGCGCTGAACGACCTGACTGACTTTCCCGGCCCGCTGTCCCATGCGCGGGATGAAGCCGCCTCAGACCTGTACGGATGCGAAGTCCGCCGCCTGCTCTACTACGGCCCTACCCGCCGCCGCACGGGAACTCCCACCCGCATTCTTTTCACCGTGAGGCCGCCTGATCCCGATGAGCCGCCGGAGACCGCTGAGTCCGTGATTCTGCTGCTGCGTCTGCTGCACGGCGCACAAGCGTTCACTCCCAATGCGCCCGAATAGGAAATCAGGAGACCGCGAAATGATATACTGATTTCGGTTGTGCCTATCAAGCAGGCTCAATCCTCTTAGGATAGACTGTAAGTGCGACCAAATCGCTGGATATTGCATAACGCCAATTATCGGTACCAGTATGCATCTTGTTTTTAGTTCGCCATGAAAAAGCTATTCCAGGACATAAAGCGTGCGTTTAGTGCCTCATCCCCCGCTGAGGTGCCGCCAACGACCTTCATCACACAAGTGCTTGAACCGACCGGTGGTAAAATCCTCTGCCCGTCTGATTGGTTTTATCATGAGTTTCATCGTGGGCCGAGATATGATTGGACGATTAGCCGCGAGGAACCCTCTGACAGACGTCCGTACACGACTGGTGTGCGTATCCAGACGTTTGTGAATGTTAAGGATGGCACGGGCGAGACCGCCAAGCAGTTTATTTTGAATTTTAGTGGCAGACAGGACAAAAACGGCCACGAAAGTTATCAAGACTTGTGACGAGAAGGACCAGGATATTTTCACACGCATCTGCTTAGAAACTGAGGAGGGGCCATATCATGTTCTCTATTCTCTTTTTTGGGGAAGCAGTGGGATGGATGTTGCCGTGGTCGTGATCGCCGGTACGCGGAAGGAACTTTGGGAAACTTATGCTTCAACATTTGACAAAATGAGCGACTTTGAACTCATTGACATGAGCCGATTTTAGCAATGACATAAGGCTGATAAATTGGGACCACTTTGTTTGCCTCATACAGACTCTTAGTTTGTAAGGAGAAAGTAATGAGTTGGGTCACTAATCTATTACTACATATCTCGAGCAGATCAACCAATGAAAAAATCGCACAAGTGAATGATTTTTTTGATAGAGATAATAAGTTAGGTCTAGTCAGTTTGGACGCTCCGGGCCTCCCTAAAGGTTGGTATGGGGGTGATAAAATGCTTGAGGCCAATCTTTACGTCGGTGCGTTCAATTACCTGAATTTGGACGAATTCCTAGAGCATATACGTGGCTTGGCGTGGGAAGAAGGGGATCAGGTTCAGGCCTTTGTCAAGAAGCAGGAACAAGATGTTTTTCATGTTATTGACGTCTTCAATGCTGCTGTATCAACGTCTGAACATGGAGCAGCCTTACCAAATATGACATAATTGAAAGTTCTCGGAACCAGAGGAGTGCATGACTTTTGAAGAGAAGTTTAAGTTTGGGGAGCCGAAGAAGGAAATTTTTCTGGTTCTGCTAGAATTGGGAGCAAGAGCCTTTTGTTCTCACGCTGGGTAACGCCGGGGCGTCTGCCGCTGGCCGCTAATGCCGATCAGTCTTGCGCTGGGTCCGCCGCGAGTTCGGTGCCGGCAAGCCCCAATGCTCGGTATAGCTGGATGGGGTTGGGATGTCTGGTTATGAAAATCATTTCCTGTAAGCCGGATCGTCACGCCGGGGCGATCCTCGCCATCTTCAATGAAGCTATCGTCAACTCCACTGCGCTTTTTGACTACAATCCGAGAACGCTGGAATGGATGGAGTCCTGGTTTGAGTCCAAGTCGCGCGGGGGATACCCGGTCGTCGGCATGGAAGATGATGCGGGCGAGTTGATGGGATTTGGCAGCTACGGCCCTTTCCGGGCGTGGCCGGCGTACAAGTACACGGTTGAGCATTCGGTCTATGTGGAAACCCGTTTCCGAGGGCGTGGGCTGGGCAAGACGCTGCTGCGGGAAATCATCGTTCAGGCAACCGCGCAGAACTATCATACGCTGATTGGCGGCATTGAGGCGACCAACGCGGCTTCCATTGCCCTCCACCAACGGCTCGGCTTTACCCACTGCGGCACGGTGGCGCAGGCGGGCTATAAGTTCGGGCGGTGGCTGGACCTGGCGTTTTATCAACGGCTCCTGCCCACGCCTGTCGAACCGACGGAGGACTAAGACGCAGTGTAAAGCAAGTGCGGGCGGGCGCGGGCGGCGAACGCCGCTAAGTCTGCGGCCCAGTCGGCTGACATGTCGGCGTAGGAGCGGCCTGCGGCAACGGCATCATAAGCCGCCTGGTTGACCAAAAGCGTCATCAGCTTTTCCGGTTGCCAGTCGTCGAGATACAGGCGGCGCAGGGTGAGGGCCAGCGTCAGGCCGACCTGCATGGCATTGAGACGATCACGGTCTGTGACCAGAAGCTGAACACCGCCGCAGGAGTGGCCGGCAAAGACGCTGGCCGTGGGCGTGAAGCGGAGGGGAATGCAGCGGACGCCGGGCAGCCCCGCCTCGTTCAGCGTTGTGGCAAAGAGGCACGGGGCAATGTAGGGCGCTCCGAAGACTTCAAACGGCGTGTCCGTGCCGCGCCCGACGGAAACATTGGTCATTTCCAGCAGTCCGACGCCGGGATAGAGCGCGGCTGCGGTCAATCGCCGCATGTTGGGGGAAGGGTTGGTCCAGAGCAGGCCAGTGGCGTCGTACCAGTCCCCGCGCCGCCAGCCTTCACAGGGAATGATTTCCAGCGGGCAGGTCAACTGTTTTTCGGCACGCAGCAGCCGGGCGATCTCGCCCAGGGTCAGGCCATGCCGGATCGGGAGCGGGTGGTAGGCGACGAAAGCCAATTTGTCGGCATCAGCCAGCGGGCCTTCTGTTGACAGGCCGTTGATGGGGTTGGGACGGTCCAAAACGACCACGCGCAGGCCGTGCTGACTCGCCGCTTCCAACACATTGCCCAGAGTGCTGAGATAGGTGTAAAACCGGCAGCCGATGTCCTGAATGTCAAAAACCAGCGTGTCCAGACCCGTAATCTGCTCCGCCGTGGGCTGAGTCCGCGCGCCGAACAGGGAATAAATGGGCAGGCCGGTCTTCGGGTCGGTCTCGTCCGCGACGTTTTCGTCCCACTCCCCGCGCAGGCCGTGTTCCGGGCCGAACAGCGCGGCCAGAGAGACGCCGGGCGCGGCGTGGAGCACGTCAATCGTCGCCTTGCCCTCCCGTGTCAGGCCGGTATGGTTCGTCACCAGGCCAACGCGGCAGCCACGAAGCATTACAAAGCCGTCCCGCGCCAGAACATCAATCCCGGTCCAAACCCCGCCCGTCCCGGTCATAAATGAACCAGGGTATCGGCCAGTGTCAGCACGAACAGACCGACGCTGATGTAGCCGTTGAGGGTGAAAAACGCCAGGTTTAGCCGGGAAAGATCGTCGGGTTTGACCAGCGACTGCTCCCAGGAAATCATCACGGCGACCAGGGCAACGGCGACGTAAAAGAGAATGCCCAAACCGGCAGACACGCCGACCATGACCAGCAGGCCAATCATGACGGTGTGGGCCAGCCGGGATACCAGCAGGGCGCGGGCGTTGCCAATCTTGGCCGGCATGGAATGCAGGCCATTCGCCCGGTCAAAGTCAGCATCCTGCAAGGCGTACAAAATGTCAAAACCGAACAGCCAGCAGACCACCGCCGCGCCCAGCCACAGGGCGGGCGGATCAATCCGGCCTGTGATCGCGATCCAGGCTCCGACCGGCGCGACCGACAGCGCCAGGCCCAGAAAAAAATGCGAAAACGCTGTAAAGCGTTTGGTATAGGAATACCCCAGCGCCAGCAGCAGCGCCAGCGGGGACAGCGCGAACGCCAGCGGATTTAACTCATAAGCGGCAAAAATGAGCAAGGCGGCGGCAATGATTGTGAAAGCGGCGACCTGCGGGACGGTCAGCAGTCCGGCGGGCAGGGCGCGCTTGGCCGTGCGGGGGTTTTGAGCATCATAATCCCGGTCCACCAGTCGGTTAAAGGCCATCGCCGAAGACCGTGCGCCGACCATCGCCAGCAAAATCCACGGGACTTTGTGCCAGAACAGCGGCCAATCGTGACGAGCGGCGACCACAGCGGCCATCAGCGCAAACGGCAGCATAAACACCGTATGTTCAAACTTGATCATCTCCAGGATAATCTTCGTCTGCTTCACCCCCCGCGCCAGCGGGTTTCCCGAGAATGTCTGTGTTGCGGCCATGACAATACTTCCTTCTGTCTTCATTTTACCTGCTTTCGCAGTGACATTGCAACATTTTTCACAATGTTGCGAGGGGCGGGCTAATCAGGTAGAATGAACCATCTTCCATTGAGATCATGCAGACGGAGAATACAAATGCCTTTTGTGACAGATACAAAGTTTGCGCGCGCCGTAAAAGATTCTTATGGCGATTATCTGGCGACATTTGAGAGTGACCATCATCAGGTGCGAGCCGACATATTCAAACAAGGTGACTGGCTAGTCGCCCATATTTCTTCTCTTGGCGGATTAAAGTTTGAAGAAGTCACAGATCGTTATCTCGGCGAGATTCGCTCCTTTGCCAAAGATCGCGGTTTTGACGGCAAGCTTCGGATAATGCTTTCGTGACAACCGTTGAGATAAAAATAGCCTTGACATCCATCACGGTTTCGCTCATCCTGCCATATTTGCTGCGTCTGCCGCCTGGAAAGTATCCTCTCGGGGCAGAAAGCGGTTTTCTGACCCTCAAAGAGCAATTTGTTTCCGGTGCCGAGGGCTCTGGGGCAAAATATACCCTGGTCTCTATTACCTTTGAGGCAAATGCACTGGTGCCGCCGGAACAGCAATTTGAGATTAAAAGAAAGCAAGCGGATCGCCTGTTAGGGGCTGCGAACCGTCTGATCCGCTGGTATCGTTCTGAAACGCGCCAGGCAGGCGTCTTGGAATTGACACGGGCGCAGGCCAGCCCTTTTTCTTTCCACTTGACTGCGACGGGAGCCGCCTGGGAAGAACCGTTAGCCTATGAGTCCGACGCCCTGCCTTCCGCTATTCCAGGCAGCATGGCGACCATCGCCAAAGCGGTCCGCAAAGGCTTGGCAAGTGACGCGGATCCAGAGGTTGCCGATCTTTTTTTGCTGGACGCGGAACAAGCGTTGCGTGACGGCCGCTTCCGTGAGGCAGTCCTGTTTTGCTGGAGTACGATTGATGCGACCTTTAGTAGCAAGTATGATCAACTTGTGGATGAAGTTTTGGCAGGCGAATGGTCAGGTGGCCGGGACTGGCTAAAAGATAATAAATTCGGCATGAAAAACAAAATGAGCGCCATGCTCTACCTGATTTCCGGCCGGTCACTGTTTCGTGAACCTGATGGTTTTTGGGCAAATCTTTCTGCCAGCTATAAGAAACGCAACGACATCATACACAATGGCCATGTTGCTCAGGAGGCAGATGCCCAGACTCGCATTGAGCGTGGCGCAATCCATAGTGCATATTATGGGGACACTCAAACCCCTCAAAATGAAACGATAGAAAAGAGATGTTTTATGAGCCACGAAGCCACCGAGCGCGATCTGGGGGCGGATGTCCGCTGGAACCTGGGCGATTTGTTCGCCGGGATGGATGACCCCCGCATCAACGAGATTTTGGATGCGAGCCAGGCGCGCGCAGAGAAACTGGAAGCGGATTACAAAGGCCGCATCAATGCCCCTGACTTGACGGCGAAGACGCTGGCGGAGGCCGTTCGCGAATATGAAGCCTTGCAGCAGGAGTCCTACAAACCCATCTCATACGCCTCGCTTCTTTTTACCACCGACACCGGCGACCCGGCACGCGGCGCATTTTTGCAGAAGATGCGCGAGCGGGGAACGCAGTTCACCCTGCCACTGCTGTTTCTGGAACTGGAACTGGCTGCGGTTTCCGACGAAGTTCTTCTGCCCCTGCTGGACGCTCCCGAAGTCGCTCCCTACAAACACTATATCGGCACGGTCCGCGCGACCCGCGCCCATGTGCTGTCCGAGACCGAAGAGCGCTTGATGGAAGAACTGGCGAACACAGGCGGGCGGGCCTTTGACCGGCTGTTTGACGAAATCACTTCCACGGCGACATTTGAATGGAACGGCGAGGAACTCAGTCAGGCGGAGATACTGGACAAGGTCATGTCCCCGGACCGGGAGACGCGCCGAACGGCCTCTGCGGCTTTCACGGAGGGTCTGCAAAAGCACAGCCGGACGCTGACATTTATCTTTAATACGCTGATGCAGGACAAGAACGTCAAAGACCGCCTGCGGAAGTTCGCGACGCCCCAGAATCGCGGCATCTGGCGAACGAACTGGATGAAAAAACCGTCAGCCTGGTCGTGGACACTGTTGTCCGCAATTATCCCCTGGTCGCCCGCTACTATCACATCAAGCGCGAGATTCTGGGCTTGGACACGCTGACCCACTATGACCGCTACGCGCCGCTGTTTGAAGCCGAGGAAAAAGTCAGTTTCCCCGACGCCAAACGCATCGTTTTAGACGCTTTCGGCGACTTTTCGCCGGAAATGCGGCGTCGGGCCGGGGAGTTCTTCGACAAAAGCTGGATTGACGCCCCGGCCACGAAGGGCAAAGACGGCGGCGCGTTCTGCTCCTATGTCACGCCCGACGTTCATCCCTATGTCCTGCTCAACTATCTGGGCAAAATGAAAGACGTGATGACGCTGGCCCATGAGCTGGGGCATGGCGTCCATGCCTCGCTGTCCCGTTCGCAGTCCCTGCTCAACTTCCACGGCACATTGCCCCTGGCCGAACTGGCCTCCACTTTCGGCGAGATGCTGGTCTTTGAGCGGGTGACGAAGCAGGCCACGCTGAAAGACAAGCTGGCCCTCTATGCCGAGAAGATCGAAGGCGCGTTCGCCACGATCCCGCGCCAGACGGCCCTGTACCGCTTTGAGCAGGCGATCCACACTCACCGCCGCACCAAAGGCGAACTGACCACCGAGGAGTTTGGGGATTACTGGCAGAGCGGAGATCAGCCAGATGTTCGGCGACTCGGTGGAACTCGGCGACGAACATCGCCTCTGGTGGTCCTACATCGGCCACTTTATCGGCTCGCCGTTTTACGTCTACGCCTACTCGCTCGGCGAACTTCTTGTCCTGTCCCTGTTCCAGCAGTCCAAGCGCGAAGGCCCGGCTTTTGCCGAAAAGTACCTGGCGATGCTGGAAGCCGGCGGCAGCCTGACGCCGCAGGAACTGGTGACCAAAGTCGGTGTCACGCTGGACGATCCCGGTTTCTGGCAGGGCGGCTTTGACGCCCTGGCGCGTCTGGTAGATGAGTTTGAGACCCTGTGGCATGAATACCAGGCTCAGGCGCCTGCTGTCGGATGAGGGAAAAAGATGCGGCTAACCACACAAGGACGAGAGTTGGACCTGTCGCCCCAAGCCTTTGGCGAACTCCGCGCCTCTCTGGACATCATTGACAATGGCCCGGCATTGGAAATCCGAATGCGCGAGGACGGTTATCTGTACCTGCCTGGCTACCTGAATCGCGAAGAAATCCTGGGTGTGCGAAGTGTCTTGCTGGAACGGCTGGCCGAGGCGAACTGCCTGGAACCGGAAACGCTGATTGAGAATGCCGTCGCGCGCAAAGATCACGGCTCCTATTTCATGCCGGAACTAGCCGACGACAATCCCGCGCTGATGCACCTGCTCTATGAGGGCCGCATGATGGCGTTTTATGAGCGACTGCTGGGCGGCGAGGTGCGGCATTTTGACTTTACGTGGATGCGGGCGGTTACGCCAGGACAAGGCACCGCGCCGCACTGCGACATCGTTTACATGGGGCGCGGCACGACGAATCTCTACACGGCCTGGACGCCGCTGGGCGACATCCCCATGGAAATCGGCGGTTTGATGGTTCTGGAAGGCTCTCACAAGCACGACCGGCTGCGCGAAAATTACGGGACTCGCGACGTGGATACTTACTGCACCAATCACAACGACATGCGAAGTACCGGCAATAGCAGCTTTGGAGCGTTGACCTTCAACCCGATTCGCCTGCGGGAACGTCTGGGTGGGCGCTGGCTGACCGCAAACTTCCGGGCGGGCGACTTGCTGACTTTCAGCATGTACACTGTTCATTGCAGTTTGGACAACCATTCGGATCAGATCCGGCTGTCGTCGGACACGCGCTACCAACTGGCGTCCGAGCCTGTCGACGAGCGCTGGGTCGGCGAAAACCCAATCGCGCATGGCCCCGCCGCCAAACGCGGAAAAATCTGCTGAACAACGAGGAGCAACACTTGAACGAACAGGTGACGCCGGAGCAAGTAGCATTATATCAGGAAAACGGCTTCCTGGTCATTGAGAACTTTCTGGATGCGGAGGAAACGGCGCATTGGAGCCGAACCACCGATGAGGCTGTGGAACAGCGATTGGCGGCCAACGCTCAGGTTCTGAGCAATCAGGGCGACCCGGATGCCTACTATGCCCAGGTCTTCACGCAGTGCCTGAAACTGGCCGATACCCACGCCGGAATGCGGGAACTGATGCTTGACCCACGCCTGGGAAAGCTGGCGGCGACGCTGGCCGGCGTGGACGGCATTCGCATCTGGCATGATCAGGCCCTGTACAAGCCCCCGTTCGGCAACCCGACCGGCTGGCATCTGGATAATCCCTACTGGTCGTTCTCGTCGCCCCATTCCCTCTCGATCTGGGTCGCTCTCGATGATGCCACGCGGGACAATGGCTGCCTGTATTACCTGCCCGGCACCCACAAGACGGCCACCTATCAAAATGCTGGCATCGGCAAAAATCAGGCCGACCTGTTCAAAGTCTATCCGCAGTGGCGGTCAATCTCTTCGGTTGGCTGTCCCTGCCCCGCTGGCTCCGCCGTCTTTCACAACGGTCTGACCGCGCACGGCGCAGGCGCGAACATGACCAATAAACCCCGTCGCGCGATGACCTGCGCCTATATGCCCGATGGCTCAACGTTCAACGGCACAAAGAATATCCTGCCCGACGAATACGTGAAGACGCTGAAAGTTGGGGATGTGCTGAACGACGCCGTCGTCAATCCGCTGATCTGGCACAAGTAGACGGCAAGAAAGAGGGCGGGTTTCCCGCCCTCTTTCTCCTGCACTTGCCATTTGACCATGTCAGATATTCGTTCAAGCAAACATCCCGCCCTTCTCCTCATTGCCCAGCGTCTTAACAGCAGCGGCAGCCGGAGCGTCCATGACGCGATACAGCGCCAGGATGCGGCGGTGATTGCCGAAATCGCGCGGCGTCAGGCGCGGGCCGGGGCGCATTATGTGGATGTCAATGCGGCGGCGTGGGGGGTTGACCGTGAGCCGGAGGCGCTGCGCTGGCTGGTCCAGACGGTGCAGGCCGCGACCGACATTCCCTTCAGTTTAGATAGCGTGAATCCAGAGGCCCTGCGCCTCGTTCTGCCACTCTGCAAGCGTCCACCGCTGCTGAACAGCTTTTCCGGCGCGGCTAACGATCAGATGCTGGCATTAGTGCGTGAGTGGCCCGGTTTGCCAATTGTCGCCGTCTGCCATGATGGACAGGGAACGCGGACAGGTGTAAATCAGAGACTTGCCATTGCCGCCCGACTGGCGGGGCAGTTGCAGGCGTGTGGGGTGGGGGAGGAAAACATCATTCTGGACCCCGTCACGCTGCCGTCCTCCTGCGGCCCGGTGGCTCTGAAAATTACTCTCCAAACCATGCGGCGACTGCGGCAGGAGTTTCCTCAAGCGCGCGTGCTGGGCGTGCCGGGCAATTTCTCCTATGGCGCGTTTCAGCGGCGGAAAGCGGAACGGGAATACGCGAAGTGTGCGCGAGTGGCGGGCGCAGCGGCGTTCCTGTGCGATGTCCAGGACTCCCTTCTGCTTGCCTGCCTGGGCGTGCAGGAGCCGGATTCGCCGCCGATATGTGCTATAATGAGGCGAGAACTTTTACGGCAGCCCCGAGGGTTCCCCAAATCAGGAGACTCAGCGTAATTTCATGTTCACTTTCCTTCGGCGGATGTCCGGCCGGTTTTCGCGCGACATGGGCATAGACCTCGGCACCGCCAACACACTGGTCCATGTCCAGGGCCGGGGGATTCTGCTGCGCGAGCCAAGCGTAGTCGCGATCAAAAAACAGACCGGCGAAGTGCTGAGTGTTGGCGAAGAAGCCAAGCGGATGCTGGGGCGGACGCCGGGCAACATCATCGCCATCCGCCCGCTCAAAGACGGCGTGATCGCCGACTTCGACCAGACCGAGCGGATGCTGCGCTATTTTATCGAAAAGGTACATCGGCGTAAAGGCTTCGTCCATCCCATCGTCGTCGTCGGCATCCCGTCCGGCATTACCGAAGTGGAGCGGCGCGCGGTCATTGAAGCGACCAAAAAAGCCGGCGCGAAAGAAGCGTATCTGATTGAAGAGCCGATGGCGGCGGCGATTGGCGCGGGCCTGCCCGTCTCCGAACCGGTCGGCTCCATGATCGTGGACATCGGCGGCGGGACGTCCGAAGTGGCCGTGATCTCGCTCGGCGCGATGGTGGCGGCCCGCTCCATCCGCATCGCCGGCGACGAGATCGACGAGGCGATCATCACCTATGTCCGCCAGCAGTTCAACCTCTTCATCGGCGACCGCACGGCGGAAGAGTGCAAAATCACCATCGGCTCCGCGTATCCATTGGAACATGAGCTGACCATGGAGCTGCGGGGGCGCGATCTGATTTCCGGCCTGCCCCGCATGGCCGTCATCTCCTCCGAGCAGATCCGCGAGGCAATCTCCGACCCGATCAACGCCATTGTGGAGACCGTGAAAGAGACGCTGGAAGACACGCCGCCGGAACTGTCCGCCGACATCATGGACAGCGGCATCGTCCTGGCCGGCGGCGGCGCGCTGCTGCGCGGCCTGGACCGCTTGATTTCCCGCGAGACGGGAATGCCCGTGCATATCGCTCCCGACCCGCTCTCGTGCGTCGTGCTTGGCACGGGGAAATGTCTGGACGAAGCCACACGCAACAGCGCCCTCCGCAATGTCCTGCTGACGGAAACCCGCCTGGGGCATTACGTTTCGCCGGGGCGATAATCCGCCCCCTAATCCGCTGCCCCCCTCACCCCCAATTCTGGGGGAACAGGAATAGGAAAGCCTTTCCCTCCAGACTCCCCCAGAATTGGGGTCTGGGGAGCTTTCCGGGGGCTTCTTTTAAGGATTCTCCATGCGACCTGAGCGCGACAACCGGCGCGGCCTGACATTGTTGATCGCCCTGCTTCTGTGCGGCCTGCTGACCGCCCTCCATGCGCGCGGGGAGCGGAGCGGGCATCTGACCCGGTGACAGGGACGGTGCGTGATATGGGGCTGGTGCCGGGCCAGACCGCGACCGCGCTGATGGGGCGCTGGTGGCATTTCAACTTCGGCTCTCTTCTCTCCGGCCCGCGCCTGGCCCGCGAGAATGCCGCTCTGAAGACGCGCGTCTTAGACCTGTCCGCCCAGAACAAAGAGTTATTCGCAGAGCAGTCCGAGAACATCCGCCTGCGGCAGTTGCTGGGCTTCGCGCAGCGCTCTCCCCGGCCCCTGCTGGCCGCCGAGGTCGTTGCACTCAAGCCCAATTCCCACACCGACACGCTGACCCTGAACCGGGGCGGACGCCAGGGCGTGCATCCGCACAGTATTGTTCTGGCGGAAAATGGCGCGCTGGTCGGCCAGGTTCTGGATATTTCCCCGCACTCCTGCGACGTTCTCCTGCTGACCGATGCGACGAGCAGCGTCGGCGCGTTGGTCCACAACAATACGCCGCACGGCCCCATCGGTCTGTGTCAGGGCGACGGGCTGGGGCATCTGCGCGTCACTTATCTTCGCAGCGACACCCTGCTTCACCTGGGCGACGCGGTGACGACCTCCGGCCTGGGCGGCGTTTTCCCCAAATCCGTGCCCATCGGGGCCGTTGAGTCCATTTCCGTAGACAGGACCCGCTCCCTGCAAACCGCACTGCTGCGTCCGTCCGCCGACTTTGACCACTTGGAGCAAGTCTTTCTCATTCAGGACGCGCCGCCGACTGACAATGCCCCGGATGCCGTCCCATCGTCCGCCCCGGCAATTTCGCCGCCGGGAGACGCTGCCCCGTGATCCCCGCCCGCCACGTCGTTCTGGTGGCCGTCCTGATCTGGCTGGCTGCCATCCTTCAGGGCCGGGCGGCCCATGCCCTCAGCATCCACGGCGCGCAGCCGGACCTTCCCTTAATCGTTCTGGCCTGTGGCGCCCTGCTGCTAGGCAGTGCGCGCGGAACTCTGCTCGGCTTCTGGGCTGGCCTGCTCGCCGCCGCGTCCCTCCCGATGACCTATGGCAGCCTGTTCGCCAGCCGCATCGCCGCCGGGGCGTTCGCCGGCAGTTTCGGTCGCAGCTTAATCCGTGACAACCTGATTGTCCCGCCCCTCGTCGTCCTTGCCGCGACCCTGCTGGCCGAAACAATCTCCGTGCTGATGGCCCCCGGCCCTGCTGTCCACCACGTCCGCCGCTGGCTCTGGCTGCTGGCCGGTGAAGTCCTCTACAATACTCTGCTGGCCCTGCCTGTTTCCCTGCTTCTGCGCCTCTGCCGCGTCGGGCGCGTCACCGCCGATCCGTTCGGCCACTTGTCGTGAGTTTTTGCTGGCATTCCCTCCCTTGAAATCCTGCCACATTTTGGGTATCATAAAGTGAGCATCAAATTTGATGCTTTCATTGTGCGAAGGAGAGTATCATGCTGGATATTGGGCAGGACATTCAATCGCTTTCTCATTTCAAGCGCAATACGCCGGACCTCTTGCAGCAGCTTCGGGAAACCGGGCGGCCTGTTGTCTTGACTATTAACGGAAAAGCGGAACTGGTGGTGCAGGAAGCGCAATCCTATCAACGGCTACTTGCCTTGATTGATCGCCTGGAAACCATTGAGGGCGTGAAACAGGGACTGCGAGATGTGAACGAGGGAAAAACCCGGCCTCTGGCGGAGTTTGACGCGGAAATGCGGCAGAAATATGGCATACCTCGTTGAACTCTCGCGTGCTGCTGAAGCCGAAGTGCTGGAAACTTTCGTCTGGAAGGGCGAACGCTCCCTGCCGGCGGCGCATCAATGGTATAACGGCCTGATGGAGGCGCTGTCTTCTCTGGAAGAGCAGGCCAGACGCTGCCCTTTGGCCCCCGATAATGATGCTTTCCCTGAAGAAGTGCATCAACTCCTTTACGGCAAACGCAACGATGTCTACCGAATACTGTTCTCCATTCGCGGCGTCATTGTGTACATACTTCATGTCCGGCACGGCTCCCAGAGGTTGTTTTCTTCTGTGGAGGAGGGCGCGGGCGATGAGTAAACTCGTGGTATAATCAAACCATGCCAATTCTGACCATCACAATAGATGACGCCACGAAAGCTGGCTTGCAGCGATTGTCCGCACAAGAAGGCCGACAAGCCAGCGAATATGCGGCTCGCCTGCTGGCGCGTGCTGTCCGTGCCGCCCGGCCCAAGCCTGTCTTTGACCCGGAAATACTCAAGGCTTATGCGGCGGAGAATGCGGCAGAAGAAAAAGCGTTGGCGGACTCCGATTGGGAGCATCGCGCACAACTCCTGGCCCGTGAGGATGAGGGATGAGCCGAGGCGAAGTTTGGCGATATGGTATAATTCACTTATGACAATGACAATTACACTGGATAGGCAGTCGGAGCAATCTCTTCAGCAGATGTCCCATCGGAGCGGCATTGACCCTGCTGACATGGCGTTACGTTTGCTCCGCCGAGCGATCCGCGCTGCACAGCCCAAACCCATTTATGACATTGAGGCTTTAAAAGCCACTTATGCGGAATTTGCTGAGGAAGACATTGCGCTGTCGGAAGCAACAGTTGCTCATCATGCGGAATTGCTTGCCTATGAGGATCAGGCGTGAAGCGCGGCGAGATATGGATGGTGGACTTTGGACCTGCCACGGGGCCAGAGCAGGCTGGCACTCGGCCCGCCGTCATATTGCAAGACGATAGTTTGGGGCAAGTTTTCACCACAACCATCGTCATTCCACTGACGACCAACCTTCGTCGTCTCTCACTGCCAACCACGCTGCTCTTGAGCGTCGGTGAAGGCGGTCTGCCGCGTGATTCCGTCGCACTGTGTCATCAAGTGCAGGTACGCGGCAAAGCAAGGCTCACGCAGAGGTTGGGCAAACTTTCACCGGAACGCCTGGCTGATATAGAAGCCGAATCGCTGAAAGCATTAGGATTGTGATGCTTCATAAAAACGCCGCTCATTCTTTACATGAGCGACGTTTTTGGTGTGGAGGTTGGCCTGCTTCCTAGAGAAATCTTTGTCCCACGCACACATCCATACGAGGCCCCGTTTGGTTAGGGGAGGCGACAATTCGGAAAGCAGGCCGCTTCTGAATTTATTATGGCATGAGTTGACTGTATTGCAAGGAAATGAGCGTGTTCCCATCGCGTTCATTATGACCCGACAACACAGTTCCCCACGAGAACGTGTAGCGGATACTTTTATTGAGACTTTCCGCATCCCCACCAGGATAAGAGTTGCACTCCAAGATTTCATGCGGCTCACCTAAATCATCACACAGCATCCTATCATGCATTGCCTGCGATTGACGCTCAATTTCCAATGAGTAGTCAGCCCAGGACGTTGCCTCTGGCCGCAAATCTACCCAAAAGCTGACGCCAACGAGCCTCTGGGCATAGAAGCCCAATTCCACATTGAGAGGGTAATCACATAGCATACCCGCCGTCAGGCTGAAGTTCAGAAATGGCAAAGTGTTATAGTAGTAACTTTTGGCGTTTTTCTTGAAAGACGAGGCCCGAAACTGTTTCTGAGTCATTTTTGAGGTGACTATAAAGCCATTCGGAAAAGAAATGTTGCCATTGTGACTGTCAATGAACATTGGTCTCACATCAACCTTTGGGTGTGCGTCCCAACAGGTCTATCCCCACCACGGTTTTTCTTCCTGCCGGCGAAGCAGGCCTACCCGAAAGACTCTGTCGCTCTCTGTCATCAAATTCAGGTGCGCGGCAAAGCCCGTTTCATTTCCCGCTTCGGCGTCCTCACGCCGACACGCCTTGATGAAGTGCAAAATGCCGTTCTGGATGCGCTCAACTTGTGATAGGGTGCAAGAAAACGCCGCTCATGCTAAACATGAGTGGCGTTTTAGGTTCGGTTGGCCTGCTTCCTAGAGAAATCTGTGTCCCACGCACACATCCATACGAGGCCCCATTTGGTCAGGGGAGGCGGCAATTCGGAAAGCAGGCCGCTTCTAACCTATTATTGCACAGAAAATAGCTATTTCTGCGCGGGCCGAATGATAAAGGGTTCGCCTTGACTGCGGCAAAACTGAGAAAAATCCTCTAACTCCTGTGCTAAAATTTTATCCTTGACCAAATCGGGCTTTCCAGAGAGGGGTGGGGCAGCGATGTAGGCGATGGGGACAGTGCTGTTGCGTAGCCATTCGGCTATCCACTTGTGTAAAGTTGGAGATGCGAGAGAATGAAATACTATCCCATCAAGTCTGACTGCCTCGTTCTGTGGAGAAGTAATTCTCCAGAGATACTGGGTAGGATTTGTGCCGGCGACGGATAATCTTTGCAAGTGATATGCAAAATCTGACATTGGCATAGGCATTCCAACCGGGGCTTGCGCTTGAGCCTGTAGATCAGACACACCCATAATGAAGATTAACGATAAACTGATTGAGCTTAGCATGTTTTTCATAACTTCTCGCTTTCAGAAAGAGTTTGGACTGCACCCCAAAAGTGAGACAGAAAGTTAAGGTGGTATACTCCGAAAGGAAATCAAGAGAGACCACCGACCATGAGTATCAAGCGCCGCATCTTTACCAAAGACTTCAAGTTGCAAGTCATTCGCCAAGTGCAGGCGGGCAAGGCCCTCGCTCAAGCGGCCCGCGAACATGATCTGCATCCAAACCTGATCGCCAAGTGGCAGAAACTTCATGCCCAGTACGCCCAGAACGCCTTCCAGGGCAACGGCCATGCGTACACGGAAGAAGCCAAAGTCGCGGAATTGGAGCGGCTGATCGGCCAGCTTACCATCGAGAACAGCCTCTTAAAAAAAGTCTTGCATGCCCAGGAGCGCCTTCGGGCCGAGCAGGAGGGCAGCAAATGAGCCAGAGCATTCAAGAAGCTTGCTCATGAGGGCTACAGCGTCCGCGCTTCCTGCCAGGCGTTTGGGCTGCCACGCGCCAGCTACTACCGTCGCCTGTCTACGCTTAAAAGTACCAACTCTGAACCCATAGGGACAGAGGCCGCCCTACGCGAGAACATCCAGCGGGTCGCCCTGGACTGTTCCTGCTATGGCTACCGCCGCATCACCCATGAGTTGCATCGGCAGGGCATAAAGGCCAACCACAAGCGCGTCTTGCGTTTGATGCGCCAGGACAACCTGCTCTGCCTTCGCAAGAAACGGTTCGTGGCAACGACTAAGCGATCACAGCCTGCCCGTGTACCCGAACCTGGCTGCGGGCATGGACATCACCGCGCCTGACCAGCTTTGGGTGTCTGACCTGACCTACATTCGCCTGGGCCATGAGTTCGTGTACCTGGCGGTCGTCCTGGATGCCTGCTCTCGGCGCTGCTTGGGCTGGGCGCTGGGCCGCCGCCTCAATGCGGCTTTAGCAACAACGGCCCTGAAGATGGCTCTAAAATCCGATACTCTGACAGGACGCACACCGCAGGTGCATCATTCAGATCGGGGCGTTCAATACGCCTCTGCGGAGTACACGAGCCTGCTGAAGTGCAGCGGCATTCAGATCAGCATGAGCCGCAAGGGAAATCCTTATGACAATGCTAAAGCAGAAAGCTTCATGAAGACCCTCAAGTACCAAGCAGGTATACTTGAGCGAATACGACAGCCTTTCTGATGCCCGCGCGCAGATCGGCCACTTCCTGGAAGCCGTTTACAATCAGAAGCGGCTGCATTCCAGCCTGGGCTATTTGCCACCCGCCGAGTACGAAGAAAAGTTCGAGCAAATCTATTACGAGAGCCGAGACAAGAACCAGACCATCACACCTTAACTGTTTGTCTCATCTCAGGGGTTCACTCCAGTTGTGGTTTATGTAAAATTGAACACCGTTGCTTTTGCAAATGGTAATGAAGTCGTCCAGTAATTTCTGTTCCGGGTCATTGGCTATGACCAATGGAGAAACTGATATAAACCTTACCATAAGCGGGCTGTAAATGATCCTTGTTTTGGGTGGCAGTTGACTGATTAACTGTCGGAGTTCTGGCGAGGTAAGAGAGCGGTAGAATGTCAGCGGCGGAGTAAACGCCTTTTCAATGGCTCCGCCAGCTTGAGAATCAAAGCGGAGGCCCCAAACATATTGTTTGGGGTTAGTATCCGCCACCTCAAGCCGCTCCAACACGTAGTCGTACATTACCACGTTCGGTGTGGTTCGCAGGCTTTTAATCTGTGCGGGTAGGCCGGGGATAGCTTCCAATGAGACGGTGAATGTTTTGAAGTCAGCCCCATCGCGTACCCCTTCCAGTTTGATTAACGGGGCCGCATTCGGCTTATCTGAGTGAACAAGACGCCAACTTGCAGAGACATCAGCATAATGAGTAATTCCGCCATCAAGATAGTGATACGATTGCTCTAGCTGGCCGTTCATTTCAAGTTGCATCGGCCCGGACGGGCCTTGATAAATGAGGCTTCCCTTGCGCGGCTGCCATTCCATTTGTAGCGGCCTGAGTAAACTCTGGAATCCGATTTCTTTCGGATCGTGGAGCTGCAATTCGTTAGCCCAACGCGCCAGATCGTATTGAAACGTCGTGGAAGAAGGGCTTGTCAATTGATCTGTGTTGGAGGGAGTTTCATCGAAAGCCATAGTGAGCGTTGTATCCTTGAGACTGTAGTGCCCCTTGTACTGAGATGCGCTGGATTCTCCTTCAATGGTGACGACAAAAGCGCCGTCCTTCTCAAACAAAACTGTGTTGTTCACAAATAAAGTGACATAGGTATCATTATTCGCGTAATAGATAAACTTCGGTAACATTTGCCAAATATCTGTATGTCCCGGCACACGTACATCTCCTGACCATAAACCGACAAGGTCTGCTTCTGTCAGGGGAGCCTCGGCGATGGGTGCAGGAGTTCCAATAGGTTTGGGTGCGTCTGCATAGGCGTTAGGGATGTAGCTGAGGGTATTCATTCCCAACATGAGCATTATGAGGAGGCATTGATAGGATTGACGCATGTGATTAACTTTTATTTTCCAGCCTTCGCCCGACCGCATCACCGATGACGCTCAGTTCCTGCATCAAGGTCTGGAAGGCGGGGATGGTGATGGACTGGGCACCGTCTTTGAGGGCCTTTTCGGGGTTGGGGTGGACTTCTACGAGCAGGCCATCTGCGCCGACGGCGAGGGCGGCTTTGCACATGGCGGGGACCATGCTGGACCGGCCGGTTCCCTGGCTGGGGTCCACGATGACGGGCAAGTGCGACAGTTCGCGGACGGCGAGGACGGCGGACAGGTCCAGCGTGTTGCGGGTATAGGTCTCAAATGTCCGCACGCCGCGTTCGCAGAGCATGACGGCTTCATTGCCGCCTTTGATGATGTACTCGGCGGCTTGCAGCCATTCTTCAATCTTGGACGACATGCCGCGTTTGAGCATGACGGGCTTTTTGACTTTGCCGACTTCAATCAGGAGGTCATAGTTCTGCATGTTGCGCGTCCCGATTTGCAGGATGTCGGCATATTGGCAGACCAAATCAATGTTGCCGACATGCATCACTTCGGTAATGATCGGCAGGCCCGTCTCGGCCCTTGCTAACGCCAGCAGTTTCAGGCCGTCCTCGCCCATGCCCTGAAACGAATAGGGGGACGTGCTGGGCTTGTAGGCTCCGCCGCGCAGAACGGTCGCGCCGGCGGCTGTGACGGCGCGGGCGGTTTCCATGAGCTGCTCCTCGGACTCGACCGTGCAGGGGCCAGCCATCATCACGAAACCGTCGCCGCCGATTATGACGTCACCGACTTGGACGACGCTTTTTTCCGGCTTGTACTCGCGGGACGCAAAGCGATAGGGCTTGAGAATCAAGACGGCGCGCTCCACCGAGGGCAGCGACTCCATTTGATCGGCGACATGGGCTTCGTCCTGAGTGGGCGTGCCGACGGCGGCGATGACGGTGCGCTCCGTGCCGTAGATGGGGTGGATTTCATAGCCCCACGTTTGAAGTGTTTCCTCCACTTCACAAATCTCTGCCTGCGTGGCAGCGGCTTGCATCACGACAATCATTTTGTCTCCTTGACAGATAGGGTAGAATCAGCGTCATGAAAACTGTCTACCGGAGCGCGGTTACTAAATGTTTCCATGCACTGTTTTCCGAACAGTTTCCGCAGTTCATGTTACGGAAAGGCCGGGACAGAGACATGCCGGGGAGCCGGCTCTACTGCCGTGTCATCTCCAACTGCCTTGTCCTCTTCGTCCATCTCCTCATCCACAACAACGCGGACAAGTTTAACCTTGACATCGGACACGGACCGAGCGACTCCCCGCCCATTAAGTCTTTCTTCGCCAAACCCCCAGAAATGCTCGCTTTACCGTCGTCCCTCTTCCGGCTGACCGAGTTTTGGGCCGACCGTGACCCATGGTGGGTCATCGAGCCGTTCATCCCTGGATGGAGTGGCAATGATCCTCTACCGGAGCAGATGTACCTGCCGCGAGTTGAAGCACTCGTCGCCGATGCGGTCGCACGCCTCGCCGAGCATGGGCAGCCCTACTTCAACCAAGTCGTTATGAGGCATGGCGGCTCAGAAGCTTCTACGGCTGTTTAAGATACTTGTCCAGCCAGGCCAGGTTGCGACGCAGCCGGTCCAGGCGCATGTCCGGCGGGCCGCTGCGGGACAGGCCGTGCGAGGTTTCCGCCGGGTAGCGGACAAACTCCACGGGCTTTTGTTGCAGCCGCAGGGCTGCGAACAGTTCTTCTGCCTGGCTGATGGGGCAGCGCAGGTCGCCGTCGGAATGGATCAGCAGCAGCGGCGTATGGATGCGTCCCGCGTAGGCCAGCGGCGAATTGCGCCACAGGTCGGACGGGTCATCCCAGGCATTGCCGGCGTAATAGAGGCCGTGCGCCCAGGGAAAGTCCGACGTGCCGCTCATGGAGTGGATGTTGCTGACCAGACGGTCCGCAATGGCGCAGGCGAATCGGTCGGTGTGGCCGACCGCCCAGGCGGTCAGGTAGCCTCCATACGAGCCGCCCATAATGGCGGTACGCTTTGGATCGGCGTAGCCGCGTGTTATCGCCTCGTCCACGACTCGTTCCACATCGGCCAGCGCCGGTTCGCCCCAATGGCCTTTGATCGCTTTCGTGTGCGCCTCGCCGTAGCCTTTGGACCCGCGCGGGTTGGCGTAAGCGACCACATACCCCTGCGCGGCCAGCCATTGCAGTTCATGGAACAGGGCATTGCCGTACTGCAAGTGCGGCCCGCCATGAATGTATAAGACGAGCGGGAAAGTGCCGTTCGGCGTGAAGTCAGGAGGCAGCATAAACCAGCCTGGAACCGTCCCGCCATCGCCATTAGGAATAGCGAATGGCTCCGGCGTCTGCAAAGCAATTTCGTCCCGCCAAGCCCGGTTCAAGTCACTCACCTGGGTCCGCCCAGGAACAATTCAGAAATGAAAACTTCGGCCGGTGCGGTTGGTGAGGCGAGTGTAAAGGCGAGTATGTTTGGAGCGACACTAAAGCTGCCAACCACATGCCCTGGCGGCGTGTGTGGGAGGGGATCGCCTTCCTCTGCCGAGACGCTGTATAGGCGCGTGTCGCCATTTTCGCTGATCAGAAAGTATAGACGCGCTCCGTCCGCACGCCAAAGCAGTTCGCCGCCCGATTCGCCGGTGTCGGAAATCGTCAGCCCACCCACAGCCTTATCCGTGTGTCCGGTCAGGTCACGAGCCGCCTCCCCACCCTGAGCGGGCAGAACATACACGCGGTCATTGCACGTTCCCCACTGATCCAGCGGGTCCGGGTTGCCGACATACGCCAGCGTGCCGCCATCGGGCGACCAGGCCAGCGCACTTTTGCTGCCGGGTGGGGCCGTGATCTGCGTGAGCGCACCGCCGTCAATGGGAACAGTCCATAACTGCGTGTCTTCATCTGGCCGCGCGTCCCAATCCGGGCGGCGGTCCGAGAGAAACGCCAGCGTCTGCCCGTCTTGCGACCAGCAAACGTCGCCGCAGTGGAACTCGCCCTCCGTCAGCGCCTTCGCCGCGCCCGTCTGCGCGTCGGCGACAGAGACTTGCCAGAACTCGCCGTCTATATAGCCCGCGCCGTCCAAACGGTAAAAAAGCTGCGTGTGGACGCGGGGCGGCGAAGACAGCTTCTTTTCTTTCCGCTCTTCAATCGCCTTCTTGGTGTACGCTTGGGGCGTTGCCCGATACAGAAACGCAATCTTGCTTCCATCCGGCGACCAGCGTGGGCCGTGAACGGCTCCCTGTTCCAGATGCGTCAGAGGCTGCGCTTCGCCGCCATCGGCGCGAATGAGAAATATCTGCGCCGTTTCGTCCTGCCGATCCGAAACAAACGCGATCTGCGAACTGTCCGGCGACCAGCGCGGCTCGCTGTCGTTCCACCTGCCGCCCGTAAACCTTCGCGCCGGGCGGCTGCCGTCCGCAGGCGTCCGCCAGATTTCGCTCCGGTAACTGTTCTTTTCCGTATCGGTCGTGGTGCGAACAAATGCCGCCTGCGAACCGTCCGGCGAAATCTGCGCGTCGCCGACTGTCTGCAAGGTCAGCAGATCATCGGCGGTGATAAGGCGCTTTGCCTGGGTCATAAGAAACCTTTCGTGCGTAGGGGCGGCTTGCGGCCAGGCGGGTCTGGATGCCGTTGGTGTATCACTTCCCCTGTGTCTACGTCCTGATTATACCTCAGTCAGCGAGCGGGCGCAGTAAGCGGGAGTCGTGGGGCTGTCACCAGGGCTACGTAGTCCGCCAGTTCTCTGTCCGTGGCCGACTTGCCGATGCCCGCCTCTGAGGCCGGCATGATGGAAACGATGATGATCTTGAGGCGCGGACGCCGCCACAGCACGCGGCGGGGGATGCCGTCGCCGAAGTCCGAGTGGAACTGGCCGTTGAGGTGCAGGATCAGGCTGCCGGACGCCGGGTTCCACAGGCGCGTGATGCTTTCCGCCATTGTCTCATCCCGCAGGCACTGCGCCTCATAGAAGCGGGCAATCGTGGCGTCGTCCATCGTCATGCCGCCGTGCGCGCCGCCCATCGCTTTCATGACCCCCTGGAAGCGCAGCCAGGCTTCGTCGCGCGGTGTCTGGACAAGCGCAGCGAACTGGTCCGGGGGCGCGTCCTTCAGAGCGGCCAGCCCTTCCTTGCCGACTTTGGACGCCAGCGCCTGCGGCACGTTGGAGGCGGCAATGGGAATGCCGTTCACCCTGGCAAACTCTACCAGGGGCCGGTAGTCGGTTTTGTAATTGGACCAGGGCCGGGCCGTTTTCAGAAACGCGGCCTCGTCCGATTTGCCCTGCAAATAGGCGTCCAGCGCAGGCTGAACGTCCCGCTCAAACATCTCCATCCCCAGCGTCAGCCGCTTCCCGGCGCGTTCAATGCAGTCCTCGCAGCAGTTCCAATTCCAGAGCATGCGTGGCCGGGTCGGTGTGCTGTTCCCCCACAAAAACGACATCCGCCGTTGCCAGGCGGTCCAGCAGCGCGGTTTGCGAAAGTGTCTGGCCGGTGCTGGTGTCGTAAAAAGTGACGTGGATAGGCATGGCGTTTGTCCGGGAACCGAAAAACAGCAGCGCCAGGAAGAAAAGAATGCAGCATAACGCGAATCGGCCTCCTGCTGGCTTCCCTTGCTGCCGATAATTCTCCATACAGGTAGTTTCGGCGCGGATGACCGCGCTTCCTGCCGGAAACGCCACCATGCAACTCTCATCGACACTGACGGCTACGCTGCGGCCTCCGACCTCGGCGGCGTTCACGCTGCTGGAGCGGCTGGCGCAGGCGCTTCCCACGCTTTCCCCGGAGAAAGGCATGCCGACTCGTCCCACGGCAGGGACGCTGACACCGGCGATGATTCGAGCGACGCTGCTGGAAATGGGTGCCGGGGCGGCGGAGGCGGATGTCGCGCTGGCGTCGGCGCTGGCGCAGACGGGGCTGCCGCTCACGCCTGCGTCACTGGCCGAAGCGTATGGGGCATTAGCCCGCGCGCCGGGGGCGATCCCGGAGGCGTATGCGCTGGCGAAGGCGCTGGCCCTGCCGACGACGCCGGATGCGTTAAAAGCGCTGACAACGGCTCTGACGGCTCCGGTGAACGGTTTGCCGAAGGGGCAGGCGCTGCCGGAGCCGATTCGGGAATGGCTGGGGCTGGAGATGGAAGCCGGGGCAGGACCGGAAATTCTGGCGCGGCATCTGCGCGAGCGGATGCTGGGTATGGGGCGGGGTCAGGAGGATGACGAGGACGCGCATACCCTCCTGCTGCATCTGGCGTTAGGGGCCGGGGAGCCTTCCCTGCGGGCGGAGGCGGACGCGCTGGCCCGCCATCTGGAAGGGCAGCAATGGCTGAATCAGGCCGCTGTTCAGGCCCATGTCGGCAAAGCGGAGACGCCGCTGTATCTGGCGGTTCCCCTGGTCTTTGGCGAAAAATCTGTCCTGGCGGAGATGCAGGTCTGGGTTCCCAATCGCCGGGCAGACGCCGAGGAGGAAGAAGCGGACGCGGCGGCCCTGCGCGTGACGGTTCGGGTCGCGCTGCCCCGTCTGGGCCGTGTGCAGGCGGAACTTTCGGGCGGTATGGCCGGGAGCCTGAGCTGCCGACTCGGCGTGGAGAATGCCGGGACGCAGCGGCTGCTGGCACGGCACACAGGCGCGCTGGCGGCGGCTTTGAGTGACGCCGGCTGGCAATCGTGCGACGTTTGCTGCCGCCTGCTGCCGGATTGGCCGCCGCTCTGGCATGGCGGGGAAATCCTCACGACGCCGCGCTCCTGCGTGGACCAGCACGTTTAGAAGCCCCTAGATAATGTGTCTCAAGTTCTTGCAGAGGGGCGGTTGAAACCGCAGCAACAGGAGCACAAAGTCTGCCTTCGCAGACTAAGATTTTCTCTTAACCGGCGAAGGCCGGTTTCGTGCACTTGTTGCCGCGACTTCAGTCGCCCGTTTGCAAAGACTTCTGATATCCTACCTCGCCCCCAATAATGGGGCAGTCAGAAAGCAAGAAAAATGCAAGACGCCAAAACCGCGGTCGCCCTGCGCTATGCGCCCCAGGAAGGCGATCCGTCTCCGCGCGTGGTGGCGACCGGCCAGGGATATGTGGCCGAGGAGATACTGCGCCTGGCACATGAGAACGACATTCCCTTGCGGCAAGACCCGGCTCTGGCCGGCGCGCTGGCGAGTCTGGATATCGGCGCGCAGATTCCCCCGGAACTGTTCCGCGCCGTCGCGGAAGTGCTGGCATTTGTTTACAAAATGAACGCGCAGGTGTAGCCGTCCTCCCGCAGACCGCCCTCCAGGTTCCCGGCAAACTTGCCGATACTGAGCCTGTCATACGGCCCCACCGCGTGATACCCACAGCGTCGTGGCTTTCTTAAGTGCATCTTTCCCTTAGAAAGCCCATATTTCATGCTTCAAGCGACAGAGAATTTGGAGGCGGGAAGCGCCAGTCCTGAGCGCATTGCCCAGCTCACCGATCAGATCGTTGTCCGAATGCGCCAGTCCAGCGCCGCCATCGCCAAAATCAACAGCCAGACGCGCCTGCTCTCGTTTAATGCCCAGATTGAGGCGGCGCGCGCGGGCGGGACGACCGGCGCTGCCTTTGGCGTCGTGGCCTCCGCCATCCGTGATCTTTCCGACAAAACCGCCGTGATTTCCGAAGACCTGGGCCGGGAAACGGTGGAAGCCAACAGCCGGCTTCAGGGGATCATCCAAACTCTCGCCACCAACGTGCGCGGGACGCGGCTCTCCGATCTGGCCCTGACCAACATTGACCTGATAGACCGCAATTTATACGAGCGTTCCTGCGATGTGCGCTGGTGGGCGACCGACAGCAGCGGCGTGGAGGCGCTGACCAGGCGCACCGACGAGGCTTACCGTTTCTGCTCGCACCGCTTCGGCCTGATCCTCAATTCGTACACGGTTTACTTTGACCTGGTCCTGTGTGACCTGGAGGGAAAAGTCGTCGCCAATGGCCGTCCCGCCCAATTTTCCTCGGTCGGGACGCAGTGCGCCGCGATGCCCTGGTTTCAGAGCGCCGTAGCCACCCGCTCCGGGGAAGAATTCGGTTTCCAGAGCGTGCATGCCAGCCCGCTCGCCGGTGGTCAGCGCGCGCTGATTTACTCTTGCTGCGTCCGTGAAGGGGGCGACGTTCAGGGGCGGCCGCTGGGCGTTCTGGGGATTGTCTTCCATTGGGACGCTCTGGCGCAGACGATTGTCCATGCCACGCCGCTTTCGCCGGAGGAAAAGGAGGCGACTCGCATCTGCATTGTGGACGACGCGGGGTTGGTTCTGGCAAATTCTCGGGGACGCGCTTTGCAGGAAACGCTGTTCCTGCCGAACTGGGCGCAGATCAAGGCGGCGAAAAAAGGCTTTGCCGTATCTTTCTATAATGGGGGCAATTGCTGCCTCGGGTATGCGTCCTCGCCCGGCTACGAGACCTACGCCACCGGCTGGCATTCGCTGCTCATTCAGCGGCTGGCCTAGAACGTCCAGGCTTCCTGCGCGGCGGCAATGGCCTTTTCTATGTCAACTGCCGAAACGTCCAGATGCGTCACGGCTCGGAGGCGATCCGCCGAGCCGCTCATCCGCACTCCCAGCGCGTCCAGCCGGGTTCGCGCCTCCGGCCCTGTCAAGCCGTCTACGGTGAAGAAGACCAGATTGGACTGAACGCGGGACAGGTCCAGCCGCACGCGCGGAATCTCGGCCAGACCAGCCGCCAGCCGCCGGGCATTCGCATGGTCTTCGGCCAGCCGCGTGACATTGTGTTCCAGCGCATACAGCCCGGCGGCGGCCAAAATCCCCGACTGGCGCAGCGCCCCGCCCAGCAGATGCTTGGGCCGCCAGGCGGCCTCTATCAATGCCCGTGACCCGGCCAGGATCGCGCCGACGGGGCAGCCCAGCCCTTTGGACAGGCAGAGGGTGACGCTGTCAAAGGGCGCGGCGATCTCCTGCGCTGTGCGTCCCGAGGCGGCAGCGGCATTGAGCAGTCTGGCGCCGTCCTGATGCAGCGCCAGGCCGTGTGCCTGAGCCGCCCCGGCGACCTCCGACAGTTCCTCCCTGCTCCACACCGTCCCGCCGCCGGCATTGTGCGTGTTTTCCACGCAGACCAGCCGCGTCCGCGCATAATGCGGGTCATCGGGCCGAACCGCCTGCGTGACCTGCGCCCCGGTGAAGACGCCGCGCTCCGTTTCCAGAGCATGCACCGCCGCGCCGGCCAGAGCCGCGTAGCCGCCGCCTTCCCAGACGACCAGATGGGCATTGCGTTCGGCAATGAACTCGTCGCCGGGCCGCAGATGCGTCTTGAGGGCGATGGCGTTGCTCATCGTCGCCGACGGCAGAAACAGCGCGGCTTCTTTCCCCAGCAGCGCGGCCGCCGCCTCTTGCAGCCGGTTCGTCGTCGGGTCTTCCCGCTTCTGCTCGTCGCCGACTTCCGCCGCCGCCATCGCCCGCCGCATCCCCTCCGAAGGCCGCGTGGCCGTGTCGCTGGAAAGGTCAATCATGGTTATGGCCCCGCGCTTACTCCGACAGCGGTCCAACCAGCGAACGGTCCGTAAGCGGTGTATGAGTAGCCGCTGCCGGTCACGCTCCACAGAGAGGCCGTGCCGTTGGCATTGTCCCACAGAATATGTGTCACCGCATCCGAGCCAGTCGCAATTGCCCGCGCCGCGTAGCCCGAAAACGGCCCATAACTCGTATACATGAACGTCCCACTCGTGAAGTCCACGTTCCACAAGAGCGCCGTCCCATCGGTCTTGTCCCACAGCAGATGTGCACCGTCGTCCGGGCCAACGGACAAGGCCGTCGCCGTGTAGCCGGGATACGGTCCGAAAAGATGATACGTCAGGCTGCCGTTGGCGGCGATGCGATACCCCGACGCCGTGCCGTCAGTTTTGTTCCACAGCAGGTCAGTCACAGTCGCACCGCTGGCGACAGCATTGGCCGTCCAGCCCGTGTAAGGTCCATAGGTAGTGTAGGTGAACGTGCCGTTCGTGGGGCTGACCGTCCAGAGCAGCGCCGTTCCGTCGGTTTTGTCCCACAACAGATGCGGGCTGCCGTCACTGCCGACGGACAGGGAAACGGTGCGGTAGCCAGGGTAGGGGCCGTACTGAGTCGCGCTGTAGCCGGTGGCAGTCAGAGCCGTGACATGCCACAAAGAAGCCGTGCCGTTCGTGTTGGTCCAGAGCAGCCAGTTCGTCCCATCGGGCGCAGCCGCCGTGGCCCTTGCCGTCCAGCCCGCGTAGGGGCCGTACAAAACGCTGGTGTAGCTGTGGTCCGGGTTTATCGTCCACAAAGAAGCCGTGCCGTCGGTCTTGTTCCACAGCAGGTGCGTATGGCTGACGGCCAGGTTGACACGGTAGACAATGCCACGGCTAAACATGCCGCCGCGCGGGGTCGTGCCATACAGAAGGCCGTCGCTGCCCAGCGTCAAGCCCGAAAGCGGCGTGTCGCCATCGGCGCTGCCGGTCGTGCCATAGCCGGTGAAGGAGTACATCAGGGCGTAGCCGGTGCCGTCCAGCTTGATCTTGAACACGGTTCCCTGAGCGTCCGTGCCGCCGGAAAACGACGTGCCGTAAAAGAAGCCGTCCGCGGCCAGTGTCAGCGTCCCGACGGGAGCCGTCACGTCGCCGCCATAGACAAACTCGTGAAGAACGGCGAACCCGCTGCCGTCGGCGTTTATTTTGAACAAAACGCCCTGTCCGTCCGTCCCCCCCGCATTGGTCGTGCCGTAAAACGCGCCGTCCGGCCCCTGGACAACGCCGTTGGGAGCCGAGCCATCGCTGTTATTGAAGGCATGCAGGGCAACAAACCCGCTGCCGTCGGGCTTGATCTTGAACAGGGAGCCATTGTCGCTCGGTCCGGTTTCCGGCGTCACTCCGTACAGGAAGCCGTCGCTGCCCAGAGCCAGCGCAGAGTCCGCCTGAGTGATGTAGCCGCCGCTGGTGAACGTGTGCAGGGCAGTGAAGGAAGACCCGTCGGCCGTGACGCGATAAACGACGCCCATGCCTGCGCCGCCATTTCCGCCCTGCTGGGTGACGCCGTAAAACGCGCCGTCCGGGCCAAGCGTCAGCCCGACATGGGGGTTGCGCCCGCCCGGCCCGCTGTAGTCAAAGACATGGATGACGGTAAACCCGCTGCCGTCCGGGGCCATCTTAAATATCGTGCCGTTTCCGCTGGGTCCGCCGATGTAGGCGACACCGTAAAAGAAGCCGTCACGCCCCAGGGCGAGCCGTCCGGTGGGCTGCCCGCCGTCGGTCGCATAGATGAACTGATGCAGCACCGTGTAGCCCGATCCGTCGCCCGCAATCCGATAAGCCGTCCCATAACCCTCCGTGCCGCCAGTGAGGGCCAGGCCATAAAACAGGCCATCCGGGCCTTGCGCCAGCGCGCCGGTTGGGCCGCTGCCATCGGCATCGGCTTGACTGAAGGCATGAACGATCCCATAGCCGCTGCCGTCCGTGCCGATGCTAAAGACCGTACCGCGATGACCGTTGCCATCCGCCGTCGTTCCATACAACTGGCCGTCACTGCCCTGGATTAAGGCTGCCTGCGGGGCGCGCCCGTCGCCGCTGCCGCCGAATGAATGCAGCAGACTGAAAAACGTGCCGTCCGTACTGAGGACAAAGACCGTGCCGCCGCTGTTTGCTCCGCCATAGACAGTGGTTCCATACAGGCTTCCGTCACTGCCGAGAATGAGGCCGGCAGAGGGACCTGCCCCATCGCTGCTGCCGCCCGCGAATGAGTGCAAAATCTGGTAGCCGCTGCCGTCGGTGTTGACGGCAAAGACGATGCCGCTCCCGCTGCCGCCGCTAGACGTCGTCCCATAAAGAACCCCGTCCACCCCCTGAACCAACGGACTGCGCGCATCGCTGCCGTCACCGCCCGTGCCGGCGAATGTGTTCAAGACCGTGAACGTCAGACCGTCCGCAGTGACGCGAAAGACCGTGCCGTCTCCGCTCGTCCCGCCCTGGCTCGTCGTCCCGTAGAAAGCCCCATCCGCGCCCTGGATCAATGCAGCCTCGGGACTGCTCCCCTCTGTGCTGCCGCGGAAAGAATGCAGCACGACAAACCCGCTGCCGGCCTCGCCGACTTTGAAGATCGCCCCGCTGCTGTTTGCCCCGCCATACTGCGTCACCCCGTACAGGCTGCCGTCGGTCCCCTGAACGACGCCCTGCGGCTCGCCGCCGTCACTGCCCCCGAAGGCATGAAGGGTCGTGAACTGGCTGCCATCGGCGCTGATGCGAAACACTGTGCCGTAGTTCCCGGCGCCGCCCAGCCGCGCCGTGCCGTAAAACGCTCCGTCCGTTCCCTGCACCAGCGCGCTCGGAGCCTGACCGTCATTGCCGACCAGATCGTGCAGGTCTGTGAACCCGCTGCCGTCGCTGTTGATTTTGAAGATCATTCCGGCGTTGTACCGGCCTCCCTGCGCCGTGCCATAAAACGCGCCGTCGGTTCCCTGGGTCAGCCGGGTCGTCGGCTCGCCGCCATCGGTATCGTTCCCGCGAAAGGAGTACAGGGTGGAGACGGTGGGCGGGGCCGCGCCGGCTCTCGGCGTGAGGATGGGAAGGCTGAAGAGCGATAGTGCCAACAGAAGCAGCAAAGCGGGTCGGTGAAGCATGGTAGGTTTTCTTTCTGAGCCGTGCGGGGTGCAGCGAAACGCCGCCGTGCTCATTATAATGGAGTCTCGGCGCAATGTCAAATCAAACGAAAAAAGCCCGACCCTTCAGGGTCGGGCTATAATATTATGCCCTACGGCCCGGCGCTGACGCCGACAGCAGTCCAGCCGGAGAAAGGCCCATAGGTATTGTATGTGAACCCGCTGCCGGCGACGGCCCAGAGTGACGCTGTGCCGTTGGTAGCGTTCCAGAGGATGTGGGTCACGTCATCCGGCCCGGTCGCAATGGCGCGGGTGGAGTAGCCGGAGAACGGCCCATAAGGCGTATAGGTGAACGCGCCGCTGTTGAAGTCTGCGCTCCACAGAAGAGCCGTGCCATCCGTTTTGTCCCACAGAAGATGTGCGCCGTTGTCCGGGCCGACCGAGAGACCCGCTGCCGCGTAGCCGCTGTAAGGCCCAAAGGCGTGGGTGACGTAGGTGCCGTCCGAAGCGATGCGGTAGCCCGCTGCCATGCCGTTGACATTGGTCCAGAGCAAATCCGTGACATTGGGGCCGGACGCGACTTTGTTGGCCGTCCAGCCGGAGAATGGCCCGTAGGTGGTGTAGGTGAACGTTCCATTGGTGGGGCTGACCGTCCAGAGCAGCGCCGTTCCGTCAGTTTTGTCCCACAGCAGGTGCGGGCTGCCGTCGCTGCCGACGCTCAGACTAACCGCCGTGTAGCCCGCATACGGGCCATACTGCGTGGCTGTGTAACCCGAAGCCGTGAGCGCGGTGACGTGCCAGAGGGAGGCCGTACCGTTGGTATTTGTCCACAGCAGCCAGTTTGTGCCGTCGGGCGCGGCGGCGGTGGCCTTTGCGGTCCAGCCGGCGTATGGTCCGTAGGCGACACTAGCATAGGTGTTGTCGGCATTCACGATCCACAGGGAGGCCGTCCCGTCGGATTTGTCCCACAGCAGATGGGTGTGGCCGGGCGGCGGGGCATCAATGTACCCGTGGAAGTTGCCGAAGTTGTCCGTGTAATTGCCGACAATGACGCCGGCATTGTTGATGGTGGAAATGGAAGTAGAAGTCGCCCCCGGCAGGTCAAAGGTGGTGATGACGCCGGCCTTGTCAATAAAGCCGTGATAGTCGTTGGGGTTGGTCTGGTAGCCGCCGACGATGACGCCTAGATCGTTGATTCCGTAGCAGGAGGTGCTGTACGAGCCAGGCACGTCAATCGTGGTAATGACGCCGGTATTCGGGTCCCGTCTGAAGCCGTGGTTGATGCCGGAACTGTCTACATAATTGCCGACCACGACATCGCTGCTGTTGATGCCATTCGGGTAGGTGCCGGTATTTCCGGTCGGGCCGTTGAATTTAGTCAGCGTGCCTCCGACATCCAGAAATCCCTCATTCGTCTGGACGCTGCTGCCGTAGATGCCGGCGAAGTCGCCGTTGTTGTTGATGGCAAAGATGTCGGTGGAAACCGGGCCGCCCACATCGAACGTGGTGAACGTGCCGTTTTTGAGAATGTAGCCATGATACGCCTCATAGGTCGGACCGTTCTCCAGATAATCTCCGACAATCGTGCCGGCATTGTTGATACCCACGGCGCGGGTGAAGTTTTGATTGTCGCTGGGATCCACAATCGGCGCGCTAAAGGTGCCGTTCGCCATGCGCTCATAGCCCTTGACCACATTCTGAGAAGGATTAAAGACGCCGACGACATTCCCGCTGTCATTGATGGACAGTCCGCGCGTGTTACTCCCATTCGGATAATCAAACATGGTGATAGTGTCGGCCTGAGCGGGCCGGACGCCGAGGCCCAGAGCGGCCAGGACCGCCAGCCCCAGCAGCGAAGCGGCCTTCTGTGCGATGTTCATGATGTCGTTCCTTTCGGTTGTGCCTTGCGCGCGGAAACAAGCCTCCGCACGCTTCATTGTACCTGTCTCTCGTTCAAACCGCATTCAATGGCGCGGAATATCCTATCCCGCGTCACCTACCGGTTCCGCGCCCAAGCACTGGCACCCCGAAGGGTCCCTCCGAGGGAGGGGTGGCGAGGCCTATCGCTACGCACTGATGCCGGAGGCACAGCCGGGATAGGCTCCTACGGCCCGGCACTGAGGGCAACGGCGGTCCATCCGCTGAATGGTCCGTAGGCATTATACGTGTAGCCGCCGCCCGTTACGCGCCACAGCGAGGCTGTGCCGTTGGTCGCGTCCCAAAGCATGTGGGTGATCCCATCCGGGCCAGTGGCAATTGCCTTGGCCGCATAGTTTGTAAACGGTCCGTAGCTGGTATAGGCGAACGCGCCGCTGGAAAAGTCCACGTTCCAGAGCAGAGCGGTGCCATCGGTTTTGTCCCACAAGAGATGCGCCCCGTCATCGGGACCGACCGAGAGACCCGCTGCCGCGTAGCCGCTGTAAGGCCCAAAGGCGTGGGTGACGTAGGTGCCGTCCGAAGCGATGCGGTAGCCAGCCGCCGTGCCGTTCGTGTTCGTCCACAACAGATCCGTGACAGTGGCTCCCGACGCGACTTTGTTGGCCGTCCAGCCCGCGTAAGGTCCATAGGTGGTGTAGGTAAACGTGCCGTTCGTGGGGTTGACCGTCCAGAGCAGCGCCGTTCCGTCAGTTTTGTCCCACAGCAGGTGCGGACTGCCGTCACTGCCGACCGAGAGGGAAACGGCGCGGTAGCCGGGATACGGCCCATACAGCGTGGTGGTGTAGCCGTTGGGCGTGAGCGCTGTCACATGCCACAGAGCCGCCGTGCCGTTTGTGTTTGTCCACAGCAGCCAGTTTGTGCCGTCAGGGGCGGCGGCGACCGCGCGGGCGGTGTAGCCGTTAAACGGGCCGTAGGCGATGTTGGAGTAAGTGCCGTCGGGGTTCACAATCCAGAGAGATGCCTGGCCGCTGACGTTGTTCCAAAGCAATTGTGTGTGACCGCTGGGAGGCGGCGTGTCAATGTAGCCATGCGTGTTCCCATTGCTGTCCTTATAAACACCGGTGAAGACGCCGGCATTGTTGATGCTGCGAATTGTGGTGGAGATCGCGCCCGGCACATCAAACGTCGTGAAGACGCCCGCTTTATCAAGGAAGCCGTGATTGACGCCGTTTTGGTCCCCATAGAACCCGACAATGGTTCCCAGGTCATTGATCCCGAAGCAGATTGTGCCCGCCGCGCCCGGCACGTTAATCGCCGTCAGCACACCCGTTTGGGGATTCCGACTGAAGCCATTGGAGTTGCCGTCGCTGTCATTATAAAATCCAACCACGACATCGCTGTTGTTGATGCCCTGAGCGACTGTTGCCGAATTGCCGGCCGGGCCATTAAAGGTCGTGAGAACGCCGCCGACATCCAGAAAGGCCCCGCCCGACGACGTATCGCTGCTATAAGAACCCGCAAAGTCGCCGGCATTGTTGATGCCCCAGATGGTCGTGGAATAAACGTCGCCGTTGACATTGAACGTTGTGTAGACGCCGTTACGGAGAAGGTAGCCCCGAATAATGGACAGATTGCCGGTGACATTGTAATAATCGCCTACGATGGTGCCGGAGTTGTTGATGCCGAGGGCCTGGGTATAGCCTTGATTGTCACTGGGTCCACAAGGGCTGCGCTAAAGGTCCCATTGGCATACCGCTCATAACCTTTTGTATTTCCCGAAGAGTCAGTAAAGAAGCCGGAGACGTTTCCGCTGTCATTGATCGCAGTACCTTTTGTAATTGCCGCGCCCGGAAAATCAAAGCTGGACAGTGTGTCTGCCAGGGCGGGCCGGATGCCAAATCCGAGCGCGGCCAGCGTCGCCAGTCCCAGCAGCGAAGCCTTGTCAATGTTCATGATGTCATTCCTTTCGGTCGTGCCTGTGTGTGGAGAAAAACTCCGCGCTGTCATTGTACCTGCCTGCCGTCAAAGCCGCATTCAATGGCGCGGAAGTTCCTATCCCGGCTCGCTAAGGCTCGCCACCCTTCCCTCTAAGGGAAGGGCAATCGGAGAAGAAGAGGCAATGAAACATACCGGCTTTCCTAACTCCCTTCCCTCCGAGGGAAGGGTGGCGAGGCCTACCGAGCCGGGATAGGATCTTCTCCGGGATAGGATCCTACGGCCCGGCGCTCACGCCCACGGCTGTCCATCCGCTGAAGGGGCCGTAACTGGTGTAGGTGTAACTGCTGCCGGGGTAGCCGCTGCCGGTCACTTTCCACAGCGACGCCGTCCCATTCGTCGTGTTCCAGAGAATGCGCGTCACGTCGTCCGGCCCCGTCGCGATTGCGCGGGCCGCATAGCCGTTAAATGGTCCGTAGCTGGTGTAGGTGAACGCGCCGCTGGAAAAGTCCGCGTTCCAGAGCAGAGCCGTGCCGTCGGTTTTGTCCCACAAGAGATGCGCCCCGTCATCCGGGCCGACTGAAAGTGAAGTGGCCGTGTAGCCCGCGTAAGGCCCAAATGTGTGATAGGTCAGACTGCCATTGGCGGCAATACGGTAGCCGGACGCGGTTCCGTTGGTGTTGGTCCACAGCAAGTCAGTCACAGTGGCTCCCGACGCGACTTTGTTGGCCGTCCAGCCAGCGTAGGGACCGTAACTTGTGTAGGTAAATTTGCCGTTGGCAGGGTTGATTGTCCAAAGCAGAGCCGTGCCATTGGCAGCATCCCACAGCAGATGCGGGCTGCCATTGCCGTCAACCGAGAGCGAGACCGCGTTATAGCCGGGATAGGGACCATACTGAGTGGCGGTGTAGCCGGTGGCAGTCAGCGCGGTGACATGCCAGAGGGAGGCCGTGCCGTTCGTATTGGTCCACAGCAGATAGGTGGAACCATCAGGGGCATCGGCCACGGCGCGAGCCTGTCCATCCGCTGTAGGGGCCATATGGGGCGCTGGCGTAGGTTCCGTCGGCGTTCACCGCCCACAGGCTGGCTGTTCCGTCGGTTTTGTCCCACAGCAAATGCGAATGTCCGGGCGGCGGCGTATCAATGAACCCATGCTGATTACCGGAACTGTCTCGATAGACGCCGACGATGACGCCGGCGTTGTTAATGCCGCGAATGGTGGTCGCTGTTGCGCCCGGCACATCAAACGTCGTGATGACGCCGGCTTTGTCAATGAAGCCGTGATTGACGTTTGACTGGTCCGCGTACACCCCGACAATCGTTCCCAGATCATTGATGCCATAGGCAATCGTGCCGGCCGCGCCTGGCACGTCAATCGTCGTCAAGACCCCCGTTTTGGGGTCTCGGCTAAATCCATTGGAACTATTGGAGGTGTCAATATACTGTCCGACCACCACGTCATTGCTGTTGATGCCCTGCGCGATTGTGCCGATATTTCCCGCCGGGCCGTTAAAGGTCGTAAGAACGCCGCCCACATTGAGGAAGGCCTGGTCAGTGGCATTACTGTTGCCGAAGCTGCCCGCAAAATCGCCGGCGTTGTTGATGCCCCAGATGGTCGTGGAATCAACGTCGCCGTTGACATTGAACGTTGTGTAGACGCCGTTACGGAGAAAATAGCCCCGAACAATAGAAAGGTTGCCGGTGACATTGTAATAGTCGCCGACGATGGTGCCGGCGTTGTTGATGCCGAGGGCGCGCGTATAACTTTGATTGTCGTTCGGGTCTATCAGCGCGGCGCTGATTGTCCCATTGGCAAACCGCTCATAGCCCTTATAGAACTGATTGCTGGCATCCGCGCCCACTCCCGCCACATTTCCGCTGTCATTGACGGCCGCCGCGCGTGATAACGCTGCTCCCGGAAAGTCAATGGTCGTCAGTGTGTCTGCCTGGGCGGGCCGAATGCCAAATCCGAGCGCGACCAGCGCCGCCAGTCCCAGCAGCGACGCCTTATCAATGTTCATGATATCTTTCCTTTCGGTCGTACCTGTGTGCTGAGAGAATGCCACACATTGTCATTGTACCTGCCGTCAAAGCCGCATTCAATGGCGCAATATCGTATCCCGGCTCACCGGTGTAGGTGCCATCGGCGATCAGAACCGTGTCTCCGTCTTGGGCGGCGTTGATGGCGTCTTGAATGTGCGCGTACTGCGTGGGGACGTTCAAAGTCGCCGCATAAGTGCAAGGCGGCAGGCAGGCTGCGCTCAGGAACAGGCAGAGGAGTGGCAGAAGGAGGTGCGACCGCAGCGTCGGAGCGCGAGAACCGAGACGAGGAGAAAGCGGGAACATGGAGTTGATCTTTCTGTATCAGACCGAGAAACAGTACAGCAATGCTACTAGCATTATTCATGCCAACTGGCGGGTTTTGACGGCAATGGGAAAATAACTTTGTGTCACGCACGGACTGGTGTCTCAGGGATGGTCGTTGGGATCATCCACGGCAAAGCCTTCTGCCGACGCAACCGCGTTTAGTTCCCGGTCTGCCGTGATGACAAGCGGATCGGGCGTCCCGCCGGCACGACATCGGTCGCGCAGTTCCAGGGCGGCTGCAAGCTACACCGCATCGTAGCCGCGCAATTCGTGCTTCTCGGCCAAGTCCATCGCGCGAGATACTAGGCGGGCGTTGACATCAACCGCGAAGTAGGCTATGGCGAAATCAGCTCGAAAAAGCGGCTATGGCGGCAGCGGCATCGCTTAATGGCGGCAACTAATTCGGCTCCGGTGATTTGGGCGACATAAAGCAGGTTGCCGGAAGTGGGGGCCGTCTTCGTCTGTATCCAATTCGAGCCAGTTTCCGCGATATATCGTTTGACCAGCGCACTGCTGTCAAGAAAGCAAATCGCCATAGGCTTATTCCCGATCTTCCAGCAGAGTTTCGGAGACAGGTCTCCCCAAAACAATAATGGGTGTGAAGGGCATGGTCTGGCCGGGGCGTGTTGGAAGTGTTGTCAGTAGGCCGTCTTGGAGCAGCAAGCGCACGAGAGCGGCGTGCGCTTCTTCTGTGACGGACGTGTTCAAGAGTTCCGGGCTCGTCGGCACGTCCAGACTGGCACGGACGAGGTTCTGGGCGATGGTTTCCGGGGCTTGTCCACGCTCGCGGGCTTGCGCCCGCAGCCGCGCTTCTTCGGCGGGAGAGAGTTCAATAGTGATTGTCATGGTTTTTCTTCGCAGATGTTTCCCACATTATAACTCTTTGGCGGGAGGGTGTCAATTTTGCCGCCGGGTTCCCTCTTGACATCCCCGCCTGCGCGCGGGGTATAATGGGCGCACAACTTTATTTGCAACGGCGATGACGAAGAGGAGTACGCCGCGAACACCTTCACAGACCATCTTATCAGAGAGCCGGGGATGCTGAAAACCGGCAAGGGACGCGCGGCGGAAATGACTTCCGAGCCGGGTGGGGGAAAGGCGCCGCAGCGGCGCAGTAGTTCACTCCGGGGGGCTCCCGTCACAGGGCCAGGGTCGAAAGAACGCGCTCATCTGCGCGCCACTTGCACCCGCCAAGGCGGTGCGCCGTGAGGCGTCCGCGAAGCAAGGTGGTACCACGGAGGCACACGCCCTTCGTCCTTGACAGACTTTCTGTGCGGGGCGAACGGCTTTTTTTGTGCCGATTGAATTGTCCGTGGGAGGAAACTGATGCCGAAAGTGTTAGGGCTGCGCTGCCGGGAATGCGGGCAGACAGTATGACAAAGCGCCGATCCATGTCTGCGAACTGTGCTTCGGGCCGCTGGAAGTGCAGTACGATTTTGACGCGGGGCCGAAGATCACGCGGGAGCATATCCAGGGCGGCCCGCTGACCATGTGGCGCTATGCCGACCTGCTGCCGCTGGACGGCGAGCCGTGCGTCGGCAAGCAGGTCGGGTTCACGCCGCTGGTCCGGGCCGAGAATTTGGGCCGGGCGCTGGGCCTGCAGGAAGTTTACGTCAAGAACGATGCCGTCAGCCACCCCACGCTGTCGTTCAAAGACCGCGTGGTCGCCGTCGCGCTTTCCAAAGCCCGCGAGTTCGGGTTCCAGACCGTCGGCTGCGCGTCCACCGGCAACCTCGCCAACTCCGTCGCCGCCCATGCCGCCGAGGGCGGCTTTGAGGCGTATATCTTTATTCCGCATGATCTGGAGCAGGGCAAAGTCGTCGGGACGCTGATTTACGGCGCGAACGTGCTGTCCGTCCAGGGCAACTACGATGAAGTCAATCGCCTCTGCTCGGAAGTCGCCGGCAAGTACGGCTGGGGACTGGCGAATGTCAACCTGCGCCCGTTCTACGGCGACGGCTCCAAGACGTTCGGCTATGAGATCGCCGAGCAGCTTGGCTGGAAGGCCCCGCAGCACATCGTCTGCCCGTCGGCAGGCGGCTCGCTGGTGACCAAGATCTACAAGGCGCTGAACGAGTTCGCCAAACTCGGCCTGATCGACGGCGTGCCGACCAAGATGTATGTCGCGCAGGCGACCGGGTGCGCCCCGATCTCCACGATGGTCAAAGAGCGGGCGGAGATCATGAAGCCGGTGCGCCCGAACACCATCGCCAAAAGCATCGCCATCGGCAACCCCGCCGACGGCTATTATGCCGCCGAAACCTGCCGCAAATCCGGCGGCTGGGCCGAGGATGTCACCGATGACGAAGTGGTCGAAGGCATCCAGCTTCTGGCCGAGACCGAAGGCATCTTCACCGAGACGGCGGGCGGCGTCACCGTCGCCGTGACGCGCAAACTGATCCAGCAGGGCGTCATCCCCAAAGACGAGAGCCTCGTCATCTGCATCACGGGCAACGGCCTGAAAACGATTGACGCCGTGCTGGGCAAACTCGGCAAGACGATCCCGATCCAGCCTTCGCTGGCGTCCCTGGAAGAAGCCCTCGCCCATCGCGCCCACGCGCTGCCGGCGAAGACAGCCCCCCAGCCCCCAATTCTGGGGGCGCAGGATAAGGCCGTATCCTCTCTGGTTCCCCCATTATTGGGGGCTAGGGGGTAGTTTTATGAGAGCCTACCGAGAAAAGTTAGCGCCGGACGAAGAGGCGCGGTATTTACAGATGCGGGCCGAAGATGCCGCCGCACCGCGTCAATTTGTCAACTTCGCGTTCTACAAATTGGATCCGCTGTTCCGGCGCGAACTCAACGAAGGCGAGCGCACGGATGCCGCCTGCGAACTGGCGTCGCTGGTGGAAGAGGCAAAGAACAAGTTTCTGCTTTACCCCTACAGCACATTAGGCATCCGGCCTGAATGCGATTTTTTGCTGTGGCGCGTCTCGTACCGACTGGAAGACTTTGAGGAAATGACCGCCGCGCTGCTGCGAACGCGCATGGGCCAGTATCTTTCCACGCCCTACTCCTACCTGGCGATGACCAAGACCAGCATCTATGTGGACGAGCATGACTTTGAAGACCGCGAAACAGGCCGAAAGCAGATCGTCATCGGCGGCGGCAAGTACCTGTTCGTGTATCCGTTCATCAAGACCCGCCCCTGGTATCGTTTGAGCGAAGACGAGCGCCGGCGGGCCATGCGCGAACATATCACGGTCGGCCATCAGTATCCCAGCATCAAACTGAACACGACGTACTCGTTTGGGCTGGACGATCAAGAGTTTGTCGTCGCGTTTGAGAGTGACTATCCGCAGGACTTTTTAGATTTGGTGCATAAACTGCGCGAAATCCGAAGCCAGCGCCTACACCGAGCGCGATGTGCCGGTCTTTACCTGCTTGCGGCAGGACATCACGACCATATTAAAACACGTCGGCGGCGTTAAGTAGAAGACTTCCCAGCCCCCAATAATGGGGGAGCAAGAGCAGACGTAGCCGCTCCGACCCTCTTCTAGTTCCCCCATTATTGGGGGCTAGGGGGCAGGCCGGAGGTTACGAGAGGAGAACACAATCAACATGGCAGTCAGCGTATTGATTCCGACCCCATTGCGTAACCTGACGCAGAACCAGGACACGGTTTCCGTGGAAGCCCCGAACATTGCCGGAATGGTAGACACCCTGGAAGCGTCTTATCCCGGCATGGGAGGACGCCTGCGCGGCGACGACGGCAGCCTGCGCCGCTTTATCAACATCTACGTCAACGACGAAGACATCCGCTTTCTTCAGGGGGCCGAGACGCCCCTGAAAGACGGCGACCAGGTCTCCATCGTGCCGGCAATCGCGGGAGGATTTTAACTGATGGCCGTTGAGCGCTTCAATCTGACTTTCAACAAACTGATGGCAAGCCAGCCCATTGTCTACAACCTGGGCAAAAAGTACCGATTGGTGACGAGTATTGAGAAGGCTAATCTCTCTGAGGAAGCCGGCTGGATGCAGATCGCCTTCAATGGCGACCCCGACGAAATCCAGCGTGCCATTGCCGACCTGAACACCATCGGCGTGACAGTGACACCGTTGGAACTTGCGTCGCTGAGTTAATTTCCTGCCCCTTTCCGCACAAAAAAGCCCGGCGTCAGACGCCGGGCCTTTTTTCGTTACAGGCTTTGTTTGTTACTGTTTGTAGACCCGGATGTAGTCCACGTACATGTCGGCCAGACCGTTGTATCGGGACAAATCTACGGGCCATCCGCCGCCGGTCGCCAGGTTGATCATAAAGAACAGCGGATATTTTTTCGTGACCGGCTGTGTCGGGTGTCGGCCCATCTCGATGTTGTCGCAGTAGTAGATCGTATCGGTGTCGGTGATCTTGCAGCCGTAGGTGTGGAACGTCTCATACCAGGTAGAGGGAATGCCGACTTTGTGCATGCTGGCGGGGTTATGCAGCGCCTTGTAGTTGGCGTCTGCGAGGGCATTGCCTTCGGCCCCCTGGTTCCAGGCATGTGGCGTGATCTGATATTTATCATCCGAATTGGGTTCGTGGGGGCCTTCGCCGCCATACGCCTCGATGATGTCCAGTTCATCCACCGGCGTCTTGTCGCCCAGAACTTTGTAATCAGTCATGTAGTCCGTCATCAGCCAGAAGGCAGGCCAGGTGCCGATGGCGTTCGGGCCGAGCAACCGCGCCTCAAAGTAGCAGGGCAGCGCGGCTTTGATGCCGCTGCCGTCGTTTTTCAGGGAGGACAGCAGGCCGGAGCTATGCGCTTTTTCACTGGCCCGAATTCGCAGATAAGTGTCCACCTGCGTGAAGGGATTATTCGGGTCACTGTAACTGGTGAACGGGAGCGTGCTGAAATCCTGGGAGCCGTTCGGCGGTTTGTGGTCGTAATAGGTCGCTTTGGGATCGGTGTCGGAGATGGACAGCGGGCCCTTAAAGTCATCGGCAAAGACCAGCGTCATGCCCTTCGCCGCCGGGGGCGGCGCTTTGGGCATGCCTTCGTTCCAGGAAACGCCGCCCTGGTTGTAAAGCTGGAGGTAGCAGTTGTCATGCCGGTCGCCGATGTCGCCGGAGAGGGTCAGTGTCACGGGGCCATGTGGGTAGGAATTGGCTGGGAACACAAACGAGCCATTGCCCTGAGCATCTAAAGCAACAGTGGCGACGGTGGAATCGGAGCCGAAGCCGGGGCCTTGCTTCCAGCAGTGGACAGTCACGGTTTTGAAGCCGGGGGCAGCCAAGGTAATCGGGACTTTGCCCTTGATGTCGGAACAATAATCCGGCGAGACCACGGAAATCTGGGAGCCAAGAGTCTCTGCCGCGCTTTTCTCCGAGTCGACGCGGATGGCATCGTAGTATAAGTCGCTTTCCACCGGCAGTTTGGCTGGGTCGGCAGGATGGCCGACAATCGGAATCAGCGAGGTGATCGGGTAATCCATCTTGCCGTTTTTATCGCCGCCCCAGGTTTCGTGCGGGGCGTCCAGGTCAAAGACGACCTCTTTCCAGCCGGTAAAATCTATCACGCCGCCTTTGTACTGGTGTGTTTCCCCATCGGCATCTTCTAAACGCAAGCCATAGCCGCACCCGGAATTGTCGCCTTTCAGCATGTATCGCAATTTATGGATAGGTGCCTGGATGTTGACTTTATTCGGGATGCCGAGGTACTGGTTTCCCCCGGCAGTGGTGAAGTGGTAATGCAGCTTCAGGCACTGTTTTCCCTGGAAGGGGTCGGTGGAAGATAACTGCACGGAAGCATGGTCATTGGGAATGTCTACCACCCATACGCTCGGAAGTGAAGATGGCTTTTCAAAGTCCTGCACCATGACGGGCGTCGTGCCTGTGTCGGCGGCAGCCAGGCTGCCGGACGCAAGAAGCGACAGCGCCCAGAGGCATCCGGCAGCAGCCATGCAAAGCCAAGAGCCGTTCCTAAAGTTTATCATCAAAGATTTCTCCTGCTGCCACTTCCGTAGCGGCATCACCACTTTTTGTAGGGCAGAAACTTGCCGTTCATTGTGAGCTTCACCCGGTCGCCTTTGGGATCTTCCACTTTTTCTACATGCATCGTGAAGTCAATCGCGCTCATAATGCCGTCCCCGAACTTTTCCTGAATGACCGATTTCAGCGGCATTCCATAGACCTGCATGATCTCGTAAAAGCGATAAATCAGCGGGTCAGTCGGCACCACCGGCCCCAGACCCTTGAGCGGATATTCGGTGAGCTGATCGGCAATCTCCGGCCCCAGGCCGAGCGCCTGCGTCAGCTTTTGCGCTTCTTCGGGGGTGGCCGTCGCCTGGCGGTAAATAATCGCCGCGATGCAGATTTCGTCCAGCCCGACCGCCGCTTCCAGATCGGTGAAACTGAGGCCCTTCGCTTTTTTGGCGGCGAGCAGAGTCAGGGTGATAGTAGGGATGGTTTCAGACATATTCTCTCCGATACGCTGTTTTTCGCTCCATTATGACACATTCCAGCCCCGCACAATCGCATCACTGACTTTGGCGACGCGCGCCATTTCGCGGACGTCATGGACGCGGACAATCTCTGCGCCCCCGACGATGCTGAGGGCGACCGCTGCCGCCGTGCCTTCTTTACGGTCCTGCGGATCGTCTGTGCCGAGAATTTTGCCCAGGAAGCTTTTGCGCGACGCGCCGACGACCAGGGGAAGGCCCAAGACTTTCAACTCCGGCAGGCGGCGCAGAATTTCCAGGTTATGCTCCGTGTTTTTGCCGAAGCCGAGGCCGGGATCGAGCCAGATCTGATTGCGCTGAACGCCTTGCGATTCGGCGTAGGCGATCTGGCGGCGGAAGAAGGTCAAAATATCGGCGACGACATCGGCATAGACGGGGTGGGCGGGCAGGTCGCGCGGACGGCCCGGCAGGTGCATGAGGATCAGGGGAACGCTTCGGGACGCGGCCAGGGCGGCCATGTCCGGGTCATAGGTCAGGCCGCTGATGTCGTTGATGAGGGTCGCGCCGGCATCCAGCGCCGCTTCAGCGACCTCGGCTTTGTAGGTGTCTATGGACAGGGCGATCCGGGGCAGTTCCCGCGCGAGGCGGGCGATGACGGGGAGAATGCGCCGCTTTTCTTCGTCCGGCGGCAGCGGGGCCTGATCGCCGAACGTGGCGGGCCGGGTGCTTTCGCCGCCGATGTCCAAGAGATGCGCGCCGTCCGAGGCCATTTGAAGGGCGCGGGCGACGGCGGCTTCGGGATCGGCGTACAGGCCGCCGTCGGAAAACGAGTCGGGCGTGACGTTCAGAACGCCCATAACTAGCGTCTGCCGGCCCAGAATCTCGCGCCAGGCAGCGCTCAGTTGTACAACCCCATCGCGCCCCAGGAGACCGGGGCCGGGGCGTTGCCGATCCAGTCCGGGAATTCGTGCGGCAGGATATGGCTCAGGCGGGCCAGGCCGTCTTCGCTCAGGAAGAAGCCGCGCTCTCCCACCGCTTCCGCCACATCGCGGCGCAGTTTGAGCAGAAACAGGCGGTCTTCGGAGGCCAGCAGCAGAATCTGGCGCGTCTGGCGGTCGTCCATCATTTCCAGCGCTTCTTCGGAATCTTCATAGACTTCGCTGTCAGGATGCGCCATGTCCAGCGCGCGGCCATATTCGCCCACGGCCGCCTTGATATTGCCCTGCTGCTGGAACAGCAGGCCGCGCCGGAAGTGATGGCCGGGATTGGACGGGTCCAGCCAGACCATTTCCGCCGTGACCTGCAAGGCCCTGTCCAACTGGCCCATCTGTAAGTAGGAAATGCTGAGGGCATCGCGGGCGAACAGGCTGCGGGGCGCGACTTTGATCAGGGCGCGCGCTTCCAGAATGGCTTCCTCGTAGCGGCTGGCCTCCACCAGCGTCTCGGTCAGCGCTTCGCGCGGGTCGCGGTCGCCGGGACTAAGGCTGGCGGCATGGCGCAGCGCATGAACCGCCTGATCGGTGCGACGGGCTTCGCGATACAGCAGTCCTAGCCGGAAAAACGCAACGGGGTCGCCGGGCCGCAGAGTCGTGACTTCGCTCTGGCAGGCAATGGCCTCATCCATGCGTCCTTCGCTGGCGAGGGTTTCCGCCCGCTGGGCCAGCCGACGGGCGCGCGCCTGTAGCCGTCGCCGTTCCCCGGGAGAAGCCGTCGTCACAGAAGCCGCAGTCATCGTCATGGCGCAGTGTCCTTTGTTCCGTCGGTCCTTGCTGGTCTCTAGGGTACCCGGTTTTTGCAGTTTTTGCAAAAAAATATGTCGGCAATGTCAATAAACCCGTTAGAAAACGGGTAATGAGGGGCCGGTCGTCGGTTTGTCCCGCGTCGGAACCGCGCAATTGCTGAGAACGCCGCTGCTCGCGCAGTCTTCGCAGCCGCCTTCGGCATGGTCCACGCAGCCGTCCACTTCGCCGATGTCTTTGGCCCGCACTTCGACAAACTGCTGGGTTTCCAATTGCACCGTCACCATCTGCTGCAGCGCGTTCACTTCCTCCACTTTGGCCCGGCCCATCGGGGTCATGACGACCATGCCGGCCTGGGGCAGGCAGGCCGCCCCGGCTCATCGCCTTCCTGCTCGTAGCGCAGGCAGCACATCAGCTTGCCGCACAGGCCGGAGAACTTGGACGGGTTCAGCACCAGGTTCTGGTTTTTGACCATCTTCATGGACACGGGCTGAAACTCGCGCAGAAACGTCGAGCAGCACGTCGGACGCCCGCACGGCCCGATGCCGGGGAAGATGCGGGCATGGTCGCGCGCCCCGACCTGGTGCATTTGAACGCGCGTGTGCAGCACGGCGGCCACTTCGCGGACCAGTTCCCGGAAATCCACGCGCCCCTCGGCGGTGAAATGGAACGTCACCTGCGCCCCTTCAAAGGCCCATTCGGCCTCGATCAGCTTCATGGGGACATGGAGCAGCGCGATCTTTTCTTTACAGACCCGATACGCCTCCGCCTGACGCCGCTCGCTCCGCTCCCGCCGCTGCCAGTCTTCCGGCTGGGCGCGGCGCAGCACCGGACGCACCGGCGCGGGCGCTTCTTCATCGGTGACGGCCCGCGCCGGTGTTTTGACAAAGCCAAACTCCAGCCCAGCCTCGCCCTGAACAATGACGGCGTCATCCACCTTCAGTTCCAGCGGCCCCGGATCGCAGGGCGTGATTTTCCCCAGCGTCTTAAACGAAACTCCCACAACAATCGGCATAACTTAACTTTTCTCTCCCGCTGACACGACTAGGGGCGCATCAAAATCGTCCTGGCTGACAAAATCACCGGTACATAAACCGAATGGGCGCGGTTTTCCGATCCCAAGAGCAGGATCACTCACCGGCGTGATTTGAGCAAGCGGCTGACTAGCTTCCATAAGTAGCAATGTTTCCCCGACCTGGACACGGTGAAGATAACTGACTAAATCACGGTGAATATCGTCAAATGTTAATAGTTGTCATAGGTGATTTTAGCATAATTTGTCGTTGCCTCTGTTGGATGCAACGTACTAAACTACAGCATCTTGTTAAGTCTTAGCTACTCCACTATTTTACTCGGACCTGAATAAAGCAACGCGAACTGACTAGACCAGAAATAACTCTGGATAACTCCATTGAGAACGCTGCACATAGCCACATGACTTCCGCAGTCGGTTTGAATAACTTGGAATCCGTAGTCAATAGTGTGCCAGTTCTCAACAAGTTCATCTTTTTCATTTTCTGCATCTTGACCAGGATAATCTTCCCACGCTTCTTTTGTCACTCTACACAACAGGCTAAAGTCTCCCACCGCTTTCCACTCGAACTGAGTTAAATCCCCAACACCTCCGAAGCAGCCATACTCCTGACAGCTTCCTGTCCCATCAGGAAGAAATTCCCAAACTTCATCCATTACTACACTTGCTGTTCCAACTGTTGCTGACCAAATACCTAACGGTGCACGTTGAAACCGGATGCGATAATCCGCTAATAATTCTTCATCCGTTTTCTGAGGCAGGAAAGTAAGACGCTTCAATCTCTCTTGTAATTCCTCAGTAATTCCTTCACTGCGCGACTGGCGCTTCTTCAGTTTATTAATGAACGCTGTTATACCGATTCCGCCTGCCCACATGAGGATATAAGTGAGTTTGATCATTCTCTTGCCGTCGCACAAAATAGTGCTATGCCCTACGGTCTAATCAAGTATTTTATTGCGTTTCGCCCCAAATCGCCTATTGTCCGCGCGGACTCATTTCTTCCAGAACTGCAAGCGCTCCCACCAGGGACGGCGGGGGAGGGGGGCGACGGCTTCGCGCAGGACGCGGGGCGAGAGGGTAGCTTCCTGCATGAGCGTTTCCACCTGGCGGCGCGACGCGGCCTCGGCGTTCTCCGGCGGCGCGGGCGAGGTCAGGGCGGCGCGGGCTAACTGGGCCGTGCCGGCGAGGGACGGCGAAGGATCAAGATCGTCCGACATGCTGCATGGCCTCCTGTGATGCCGTCACTTGCCGCTCGCGATGCGACTCCAAACGCTCCACGGCGTCTACCCGCCGCTCAATCTCGCCGCGCAGGGCAATGGTAGCCCGGTGCAGCAGGGATTTGGTCGCCGACTCCGAGCGGCCCAGCAGCGGCGCGATCTCGCGGGGAGTCAGGTCGCCCAGAAAGCGGTACACCAGAACGTCGCCCTGATCCGGCGGCAGGGCGGCGATGGCCGTGCGGACCAACTGCTGCACTTCATGACGTTCCACAATCTCCTGCGGCGAAGGTTCCTGGTCCGGCAGGCGCTGGTCCAGAAGGGCGCGCATTCCGGCGATGACCGGCGCATCCAGGGAAACGATGCCTGCCGCCGGACGCCGGCGCCCGCCATCCACAATAAGGTTGACGGCGATCCGGTGCAGCCAGGGATACAACGATGTCTGCCCGTCTTTAAATCGGAAGCGTCCGAGGCTGCTCAGGGCGCGGATAAACGTTTCCGAAGCGACATCTTCGGCATCCTGAGTATTGCTGGTCTTGAGATACGCCAGATGGTAGATGCGCTTGTAATGCCGGGCGTGCAGCCGACCGAAAGCATGGACGTCGCCGCGCTGGGCCGCCGCCACCAGAGCGGCATCGGTGGCGTCCTCCGCTGCCGACGGCACGGCAGACAACGCGGCAATGAACAAAAGGCCAAACATGCGCTTTCCTGCAAGCAGTGTACCCTAGCCCCGAGTGAAACGCAAGGGACGGGAAACCCGTTTTCCGCTTCGCCGTGCTATAATTCTAATGAGTGGGAGGCTCAAAATCCATGACGGCAACGATTTCAGGCATTTACAAAGATGGGAAAATTGAACTATTGGAAACGCCGAGTGGTCTGCGTGAAGGCCGGGTTCAGGTGACACTGAGCGAGATTAAGGATGCGCCGGCTGCCTCGCGATTTTTACAGTATGGCAAATACGCGCACGGCAGGATGTCAACCGAAGAAGATTTTCTCGGTGCCGAGTGGCGCGGGGAGGCGAATAATGAATAGGTTCGCTGTGGACGCACACGCTCTCATCTGGTATCTGGAAAGCAATCCTCGTCTGGGAGCCAATGCCCGCAGTGCGATGCAAAATCCGTTGAACATCCTCTTTCTCCCTCTGATTGCTCTGGCAGAAGCCTGCTGGATTGTGGCACAGGGACGATGCCGCATCCCCACGGTCGCTGATTTGCTTTCCGATGTAGATGCAGACCCACGCCTTATTCCTGTTCCACTGGATCGGGCAATTTTAGATGCTTCTCTCATACTGGCTGCCGTCGGAGAAATGCACGATCGGCTCATTGTCGCCACTGCGCTTCATCTGGCTAGTGAAGGGCAACCTGTCGTTTTACTCACACGCGATGAGAATATTCGCCAGTCCGCCCTTGTGCCTGTCCTTTGGTAATAAAAAAGGCTGTCGCACAAATCGTGCAGCGGTATCTTCAAGAGGTGAGAACGACCATCTGGATATTTTATTCGTGCCCCTGACGCCGGAGGAATTGGCCCTTGCCGCCTGAAATGGGAACGCGCTAAAACAATTCCGGCCCGTCTTTGGTGACGACGCCGATTTGTTCTTTGCTGCCGCTGCGACCGTTGTACCAGAGCAGCCATTGGTGGCCGTTGTAAATCGCCCAGGGTTTGTAGCAGGCGTCCGCGTCCCAACTGTCCGGGGTCGGGCTGACGATGGGATTGCCGGCGCAGCGCTCCCAGTCGGTCACGCCGTCGCGAGAGCGGGCAATCCCGATCTGGGCGTGGTCAATGTCGCGGAAGCCGATGTAAAACATGTAGTGCCAGCCTTGCCAGGGAATGACCTGACAGGCCGTGACCTTGTGCTGCTCCCATTCGGTGTTCGGATCGGCTTCAAAGACGGGGGCGGGCAATTTTGACCAGGTGATGCCGTCGGGGCTGGTGGCGTAGCCGATGGCGTCCGGCTCGTACTGCTCGCCGCCGGAATACCACATTCGGTACTCCTTGAGGCTCTCATCCCAAAGCACGGAGGGAACCATGACTGCTACCTTCTCCCATGGGGCGCTTGGAACCAGAACGGGGTGGGGCAGCCGATTCCAGTGAATGCCGTCCGGGCTGGTCGCGTACCCGATCTCGGAATGGCCGTTGGCCTGGCCGGTGTACCAGAGATGGTAGCCGTCCGGGCGCTTGACTACGCAGGGGCGGTTGATATCATCCTCCCAGCCGGTGGATGTTGGCCCGAGAACAACCACTGGCTGGCTCCAGGTGAACCCGTCTGCGCTTTCCGACAGCGCAACGCTGGCTTTCGGACGCCAGGAAAACCACATCCGGTACTTGCTGCCGTCATGGAGGACGCTCAGATCAAAGCAGGTGCCGAGATCGCCGCCCATCACGGGGTTTTTCACATATTTCACCCAGGGATTGCGGCTCATCGGGGGTGCGCCTTTCGTCGGGAGATTTGCTTCCAGTCGGTTCAAAGTCGGGCGATGCGCCAGAAGCTGCCCGTCAGAAAAGACGCGGAACCCCGCCCCATGCCCGTAATGCTTGCCGGTCAAGTCCCAGATGATTGTCAGGCTGTGGCCGTGATAGGGCAACCCATCCAGACAAAACCAGTCCCAGACGCCCGAGGGGAGAAGCGGGTTGACGACGATATGACTGTCCGCGCGGGAGCGCAGTCCTACCAGGCCGGTAATGAGGGGATCGGCAAAGCCCGAATGGTTGTAGTAAACGCTGCGCGGTAGATCCACAATCCACTGCCCGGTGATCGGGTCTAAATCCTCGGCCACCCAGGGCTTGCCGTGTTTTTGCTGGGAATGGGCGTAACTCTGGAACAGCCGCCAATAATCCCCTTTGCGAATGTCTGCCTGAAAGTACGAATATGAATAGTTGTTCAGCAGGTTCGCCATCGCGACCAGCGTCTGTGTGGTGGCATACGGCCAGGCTGGCCCGTTCCACAGGCAGTCATGCGCCTCAGCGTGCATGAAACCCGGCTGACGCCGCTCTGCCGTCGTTGGGCCGTAGGGAGCGGCAAACCCCTGCACGTCCCCCAATTGCTTCCAGGCGTCTTCATAGCCGGGGTCGGGCAGATTGAACTGCCACGGGACAAAGCCGACCTGCTCCCGAACGCCGACTGTTTTTATCTGTGCGGCGTCTGGTACAACCGGCGCTGTCTCAAAAAATCGGTCATGGGCATTCCACAAATGCGCCTGGACAAGCTGCTTGAGGCGGGCGGCCTTCTCGCGATACCGGCGGGCCAGGTCCGGCTGTCCTGATTGCTCGGCAATGGCGGCAATCGCCAGAGCATCGCCGTACTGGTAAGAATTGATCGTCGGACGGTAGCCGCTGCCCCCGAGCGAATACTCCATGCCGTCGCGATTGTCGGTTTGATGGAAAAGTCCCGTGGCGTCTTGGTGATCTTTCTCCCAGCCTTCATAATTCGCCTTCAGGTCCGGCAGCAAGCTCTCTTCCAATCTTGTGTCGTCGGTCGCCAGGGCAACGGCATGGACCGAGTTCGCCGCCCAGAAGCTGTATCGGCGCGGCTCGCCGCCTCCGTGGAACCAGAAACGGGCGTAATCGGCCACGTACTGCGGATCGCGCAGCCAGCGGCCTTCGTACAGATGATGGCCTGCCGCGCAGCAGATGGAATTGTCCTTGCCGGCCCAGGGACATCCGGCAGAAACTCCGTGACGATCCAGCCGTCCGGCGTCTTTTTCAGATGCTTGCGAAAAGCCCACCAGCGGAAGTAATAAGTCCGGTTGAGCAGAGCGTCGGGGCAGTCAAAGCGCGGCACGTTCTCGCTCATCCACGCAAAGGCGTCGCGGTTGGGAATGGTGGTGGCGATCTTCTCGTCATCGTCGGCAGCGAACGATTGGACAAGCGGCAGAAATTGGGCGGGCTGGAGGATCATAAACCCCGACTTTTCCTCTGGCGGAGACTGGGCAGTGACCGGCCCGGCCAGAAGCAGCAGTGTCACGCTGGTCAGAAGCCAGGCAGGATGACCTCTTTGTTTCATGGAGTCATGGCCTGGTTTCCCGACCTACGGCGATTTCGGAAATCGGGTCCTCACCGATCTGCGTCTTTGGGCCTTCGTCTCCGAACCGCAGCGGCTCCGCGCCTGCCGACTCAATGTGCGACAGTTCTTCATGGCCCCGGCGCAGCGCCTCTGCGCTCAGGCCGGCCGCTTCCACTTCTACGGCGTTGTGGCGGCGGAAGAGGGCCAAAATCTCGCTTTCACGGTCGGTTTCGGTCCGCGTCGTGACGACTGTGCCGCCTTTGCGAACGCCTTCTTCATAGTGCGGCGCGAGGTCTTCGGGAACCCCGTGCTGAACCAGCGCGCCGACCAGACCGCCGGCGACCACTCCCAGACTTGCGCCGGTCAGGGTGCTGAGGCCGGCCATCGTTCCTGCCGCGATGACCGGGCCGACGCCGGGGATCGCGAAGGCGACTGCGGTCAGCAGCAGCCCCGTGGCTCCGCCCACCAGTGCGCCCGCCCCTGCGCCTGCCGCCACATCGCTTTCTCGGTCATGCGGCGCAATCAGCCCAATGTCTTCCGGGGCAAAACCCGCTTCCGTTAATTCCTGCACGGCTTGGTGTGCGTCATCTATGCTGCGAAACAGTCCGACCAGTGTTTGCGCCATTTTTTCCTGTCTTTCACTTTCTCTTTCTCCCAGGATACCGCAAGGCGGGCCGGGGACAAACCTCAGAGGGAAGGAAGGGGGGAAAGCAAATCGTAAAGTGCCAGCAGGCGCTGAACCTGGCGCTTCCGCGTGAACTCCGCTTCCACGACCCGGCGGCCTGCCGCGCCGAATGCTGCCCGCTGCGCTTTTTCGGTTGTTGAGTCCAGCAGTGACAGCAGCGCCGTCGTGAGAGCCGGGGGATCATTCGGCGGCACGAGCAGCCCGGTGATGCCGTCACGCACCACTTCCCGGCAGCCGCCGATCCGGGTGGCGATGGTGGGCAGCCCGGCCGCCATGGCTTCGGCCAGGGCCAATCCGAACGACTCATCGCGCGGCAGATGCACCAGGATGTCCAGGGCGGGCAGCAGGGCCGGCACGTCCTCGCTCGGCCCGACCAATTTCAAGCAGTCGGCAAACCCGGCGGCCTCCGCCTGCGCGGTCAGACGCTGCCGTTCCCCCCTCTCTCCCTCCGAACCAATGAACACGATCTGGAGGGCAGGATGATGCTGGAGCAGGGCCGGGAAAACGTCCAGCAGTGTCCTCTGGCCCTTGGCGTCCAGCCGCCCGATCATGCCCAGCGTGAGCGCGTCTTCGGGAATCTCCCATTGCTCCCGCGCCTGCCGCCGCTGCGTTTCCGCTTCCGGCGAACCGGGCCGGGCGAACTCTTCCAGCCGGATGCCATTGTAAATCAGATGGACAAAGTCGGGTTGGAAATTATGCTCATGCCGCAGATGATCGCAGACTGTTCCCGATACGGCCGCCACGGCGTCCGCGCCCCACTCAAAAAATCTGCCGCTCAGACGCGCCGGGCTGCCCAGCGGCCGAACCATGTGCGCGTGCAGGACCAGGCGCGGGGAATGTCGGGAAAAGCGCCGCGCGAGCGCGACGCCCAGCACGGCGATCACATAATCGCGGCGCGAGTGGGCATGCACAATATCAATGCGATACGCCCGGATGAGCGACGCCAGCCGCAAGGCCGCGCCCAGGTCGCCGCTGTTTCGCACGCGAAACGGCAGTGCGGGAATGCCGCGCTCCCGGCACGCTGTTTGGAGAAAACTGCCTGACGGGCAGGCGAACCAGACCGGCATGCCCTGTGCGCGCAGGGCATCGGCCAACTCCACCGAATGCCGCTCGATCCCGCCCTGGCTCACGGTGCTGGCAAGGTACAGCAGGCGTGGCTGTGATTTCGCGTCCGACTCATCCCCAGGAATCAATACTGGGAGGGGTGGAGGGGCGATCACCCTACTGACGGTCGGCGTACCACTGCCGCATAAACTGCTGATACTCATGCTGCTTTTCTTTGATAGCCCGCCACCAGCGCTCATTCGCTTTGTACCACTCTACGGTCTCTTGCAGGCGCTCTTCAAACCGATCCCGCTCCGGGTGATACCCCAGGCCGGCCATCTTCGCGCAGTCCAGTGAGTAACGCCGGTCGTGGCCGGGGCGGTCCTTGACATAATGGATCAGCGACTCAGGCTTGCCTAAGAACTTCAGCAGCAGATGCACCACTTCCAGGTTGGGACGATCATTCTCGCCCCCAACATTGTAAACCTCACCGGGAAGGCCGTGATGGAGCGCGATGTCGATCCCCCGGCAGTGATCCAGGACGTACATCCAGTCGCGCACCTGCATTCCGTCGCCATAGACGGGAACAGGGATGTCGTCTATCAAGTTCGTGATAAACAGCGGAATGATCTTTTCCGGGTAGTGGTACGGGCCAAACGTGTTGGAGCCGCGCGTGACGATGGTCGGCACTCCAAACGTCTGGTGATAGGACCGTACCATCAATTCGCCGCCGGCTTTGGCGGCCGAATACGGCTGGTTCGGCTCCAGCGGATCGCCTTCGCGGAAGATGCCGTCCGTCGTTCCGTATACCTCATCGGTCGAGATTTGGTGAAACCGCTCGTGTTTGTGCTTGCGGGCGGCTTCCAGCAGAACGAACACGCCGTTGAAATTGGCCCGGACAGCGGCGTCCGGGTCTAAAATGGCCCGGTCGTTATGGCTTTCAGCCGCGAAATTCACAATGGCATCGGCATTTTGCGCCAGATTGTCCACGAGGGCGGCATCATTGATGTCGCCCTCAATGAACATGAAGTTCGGGTTATTCCAGACATCGGCCAGGTTGTCCCGATTGCCGGCATAGGTCAGGGCATCCAGAACAACGATCCGATAGTCGGGGTACTTACCGAGCATGTACCGTACAAAATTGGAGCCGATAAAGCCCGCGCCGCCGGTGACAATTAATGTTTGCATGAGTCTCCCGCAAATCGGACTACAGGCCGAATCGCCCCAGCAGACCGCCGAGCAGGCCGCCTCCGCCCGATGCCGCCTGATCGCCGCCCGATCCCAGCACCGAATTCAGCAGCCCCTGCGCTTCCGGGAACCGACCGGCGATCTGCTGGACCACTTCGGGGTGTTCGCGCGCCAGCGCCAATGTCGAGCTGACCAGATCGCCATGCGACATCTGGCTGGGGTCTGTGGTGCCGACCCCGGCCTGTCCGAGCAGGCCCTGGACGTCCACGCCCTGGCCGCCCAGATGCCCCATCACCTGGCTCAACAGGTCCCGGTGCGCGTCCACTTCTTCAGGAGCCGCCTGCGCCACCGCCTGTTCAGCATCTCCCTGCTGGTCATCGTCCGAATAGTCCTGGTCATCGTTTGCCAATGGTTCGTTCTCCTTTGTTTTTCTTCCCCGGCTTCTTCCGCCTGCGACTATTATAACACACTCCGCCAAGAGTCGCTAGAGGGCAGGACAGCGCTTCGCCGCCCTTCCGCCCCTCGCCTGTGAAATTTGTCACACCCATTATATGACAAATTTCACATATGGAATGCTTGACATCTATAAATCTGTCGGCTATACTACCCACAACCTACCTGGTTGCCTGCTGTTTAGGCTGTAAGTTGCAAGTCCATCCGTTCGTGTAAATTGCAAGTTAAGCTGTTCTAAACAAGAGAAAGTGCGAAGCCGCGATCCCCGCCGCGCCGCATTTCAGGCAGCCGCCATCGCTCTATTCATGGTCAACGCCCGCCCTCTTGTGCTGAGGATGGGCGTTGCTTTTTCAACACCCCGTCCAGCAGGCTCGCTCTCAGGATGTTTGCGTGATGACATCTAAGATTGATAGGGATTTCGCTATGAAATTACGGTTCATGTCCAGACGCCATTGCCGGTTCTTGCCAGCGCCTTTGTTGAGCCTGGGCTTGCTGTGCATCCTGCCGGTTCTGGCATATGCGGGAACGCCTCCTTCCGCGCCTGTGACGCCGCCCCTGGATGCGACGGCACAACTGACAAGCGTTCAAAATCTAATCAAAGAAGACAATGCCAAGCTGACGGCTGCGGAGAGGACGCGGGCAGCGGCGCAGCAGGTATTGGCTGCGACCGACGCCCTGATTTCGCCGGGCGAACCGGACGCTTCCAATCCCATAGTGGGTCATCAGTCCTTGCAGCGTTTACAGATCGCCGTCGCCACCATTCCCGACAATGCGCTGAAGACATTCCATGCCCAGATCGCCGTTCTTAGCGGCTCGGACACCGCCGGGGCGACGGACACCCAGCCTGAGTCAGTCGCCTTCGCCATCAACGACCTCAACACTGCTATCACGGCCCAGGCCATGACCGATGCCCTGGCAAATCAAAACAAGTCGCCAAAAACACAGCCCGAAAGAGCCCTCGTGGCCGCGCAGGAAACTCTTACGAACCTGAAAACTAAGATGATGGCAGAACGGGACAGTCTCACGACGACCCAACCAAAGCTGCCGGCCTTGACTGACGATGCGCTCACAAGTAAATTGACCGCAACAATCGCCTTTGCTCAGAAGTTCTCAGACGCGCTCGCGCAAAAGCTTGCCAATCAGCAAGCCAAAATGCTGGATGCGTCCAGTGTGATTGAAAAAAATACTGCGCTTGCGAACGGCAAGGCGGCAGGCGCTGACCCGGACAAAGTGGATAAGGAGCAGTCGGCTGAAAAGATCGGCAAACTTGTGACTGAGAGTGTGCCGGTCTTGCGCGAAGTGTTGCAGTTGAGGGCGCAGCTTAATGCCCTGGTGCCATCCCTCCAAACGAAACTGAATGACCCAGCCTATGCGCCAAAATTTATTGACTTAACGGCCAGCCAGCAGAAAACCACTTTTGCGCTGGCGGTGATGACCGGGACGCTCAACAATTATGTTGGCTATGTCCAGACACAGGCGAAGGCGGATCAAACCAACGCCGAAGAATTCCTGACCAGAAATCTTGGACAAGCAACTGGTCGGGCCGGAAATGGACGGCTACCTGGCCTACCTTCAGGACCTTGTTCAGCAGGGCGGCGTCATCATCCAGAACTGGCCCGCGCTCAATCAGTCTCTTCAAAGCACCGTTGCCTGGGGCGATTTCCCCAACCCGCCCGCGAAGGCTACAGACCCCACTTTCAGCGCCTTTCAAACAAGCCTGAACGGACTTGATGGCTCCGTGCAGACTTTGCGCGGGCCGCAGGTAGTGCTGAACACGCTGATGGCGCTGCTTCAGGAAGGTTTGAACCCAAACTTGCAAAAGTTTGTCGGCGACCAGGTGCCGCTTTTCTACTTCACCGATGTCCCGCGCGTTCTCAAGGCGCTGAACCCGACCGTCGCGCCATTTGACCCCAACGACACCCTGACGGCGGATGCGGCCGCCCAGGCGCGGACCGCCCTGGTGCAGAGCCGGGCCGACCTCGCCGCCAACTTCGCCAAAGTCAATGACCTGAGCAGCCAGGTTCAGGCCCTGCAAGAGCAGATCCGCCTGGCCCGGCAGAATGCCGACGACGCCGCCAAACGCTCCACTGCCGCGCAGACACAACTGACGGCTCTGACTCGGCGGCAGGAAGATTTGACCACCCGGCAGTCTAATCTGCCCGCTGTGCCCACGACTCCGACGACCGACCCGGCTGCTCTGGCGGCCCGGCAGTCGCTTCAGACGCAGATTGATGCGGTTAGCGCCCAGGTCACCACCCAGGGGCGCGTCGTGGAGGACGCCACAACTGCCCAGCAGACCGCCGCCGATCAGCAGAAAAGCCTGGAAGGCCAGCGCGACGCCCTGGTTGCCTCCCTGCCCACCCTGCAATCCCAGTTGGGACAGGCCCAGTCCGATGTCGCCCGTTTGCGAAGCCTGTCCAATGGTCTGGCCCAGGAAGAAAATCAGGCGTTCGCCGAAGCCCGCGACAATGCTCCCTTTCTCATCGCCCGCCCCCTGCCCGGCAGTCAGGACCCCGCCCGGCGCGTCTTTCTCTACGGCTACCGGGACAGCAACACGATCTTCATCCGGGGCCTGCCCGAAGACGTGGAATGGGTCCACGACCTGATCGCCTCCTTCAACCGCCCCGCCCCCAGGCGCGGCTCACTCTGTACACCTTGCAGCTCAACGGCGTGGAGAAAAAAGGCAACCGGCTCAACGAAAACCTCAACAATGCGCTGGCGAACGTGGATAGCACGCTGCGCGACATGCGCGGCGATTTGACTCTGGTGCAGGACTTGCTGCGCGACAGCATCAACGCCGAAGTCAATCGGGTTGAGCAGGTGACTTACATCGCCACACACAACGCTTTTGATTCCAAGCGAAATACAGTCACTTACAAAGATCGTCTGGCACGGTATTTCTACTACCCCGAAGAAATCCGCCGTGAGTTCGGCTATACCTGCACGGTTCCCGAATCTGTGGAAAAACTGGCCTCAGCGGAGTATGAATTGAATCTGACGCGGGACTATTGCCAAAAGGCTCAGGACAACCAGACGGCTGCCGGGCAAGCGCGGAGCGTCAACCTGCGTCGTGCCGGATACCACCTGGAACAAGCGTGCCAGGAAATGAACCGGGGTGGCAATTTGGTTGATGGCGTCATCTCGCAACAACTTCGTCAGGAATTACATGACGATTTCGCCGCCGCCAAAAATTCGTTCCGCCAGGAAGCAAGTGACAAGGAGAACAGCGACAATCTTAAGGTGAAAATGCCTCAGGTAGAGGGTGACATAAAATCCATGACGATAAAGTTGGACACCTGGTTTCAAAGCAGCACCGATACGCTATTGGCCGACGACAACAATAAGTCTCTGGCGCAGATACTGCCGGGCAGTCAGGAGCTGGCGCAGATGGCCCATGTGACGCGCTTGACGCTGCCGGACCCTGCCCACGGCACCACTCTCGGAGAAATGCTGTTCGTCCTCAGTCTGGGCAAACGCCGGTCACGCGAGAACATCCTGCACAATTTCCTGCTGGAACTGCAAGCGACTTATCCCGGAGCCATCAACAAGAACAATGCATTCAGCAAATTTGTCAGCGAAACGGAGGCTCAGAATCCCGATGAGGATGCGGCGGGCGGCGGCAGCGTCTCGCCCGACCAGTATCCCCATTTCCCGCAAACCATCTTCGGGGCGTTGCGAACCAATGTCCCCGCTGAAGACAACAACCATGAAATGACCGCCAATCAGCTGGAGATCACTACTGCTATTGAAACCCAGGTGCGCGAATCGGTCGCCTCGGAAATCCGCAAGCTGCTGCGCCAGATCGGCGAGCTGCCGCCGGACGACCGGCTCCGCTCCTCCGAAGCCCTGTTCCTCCGTCGGCAGTACCTTCCGCTGCTCGGCTGGCTCAACAACAAACTGAGCGATCCGGCGGAGGATGCGCCGGATTCCCCTGCCGAAGAAAGAGCGGACACAAGCAACAAAAATTGGGCGCAGGAAGGCTACAAAGTTCTGGAACAAAGCCGCGTCGGAAGCGGCGGTTCCTTCGGTGATAACTTTGGTGTGGCAGACACCGCCATACGGACTGACCTCATGCCCCTGAGCCGCAGGTCTACCGAGACGGCGGCAGAATATCAGGCGCGGATGCTCTCCTACGACAAAACCGCATTTCAGCTTGCCACCCTGGTCTGGCAGAGAAACTCGCCCACCCAGTCCACCCCGCGCGTCGCCGCCGCCGACGACATGATCAAACGCATGATTACCGTGATTGAAGACGATCTGGGACACTACTTCGTAGAACCTGCCCTGAAACAATTGCGCGAAGATGTTCTCAGCCAGGGCATTCAGCTTGGTACGTTCCAGCGCGAATCCATCCTGGCGACCAACCGCCTAGTCGCCCGCGTGGACCCCAATGCCAATGCGGACGCGCAGTTGGAGAACGGCACGGATTTCCTGGGCGAGGCAACCCAGCTTGGCCAGCTCGCTCACCAGTTTTCCCAGGAACAAAGGGCGCAAAAGGCCGGCGGTTCCCTGCCCCTCCTGGTCGGCGGCGCGGCGAATGCCTTCGGCCATGTCATGCCTGGCCCTGCCGTCGGCCTGGGACTGCTGACGTCCATGCTGGGCGATCTGGCCGCCGCGCCCCGCCAGCCGCCGGGAGAAATCTACTCCATCAACTCCGGCAACGTTTTCAAAGTCACGCCGGTCTTTGACCCCTCCGGCCAGGCCTTGCGCTTCAAGTTTGACTTTGTGGCGACCACCGATGTCAAAGAACCCAACGGCACCACTAACCGCCAGATACCGCGTGTGGAGCAGCATTCCGTCAACACCGAAGTGCAATTGACAAACTTGGAGTTTCGGGAAGTGTCCCGCTTTGAGAGCAATGTGCAGGTCGGCACGCCCGAAGAGCGAATTGGCGGCATCCCACTGCTTAAAGAGCTGCCGCTCATCCGGGACATTCCCATCCTCGGCTATTATGCCAAAACCGGGGGAGAAAGCGCGGTGCGCCAGGAGAGCCTGATTTTCGCTCAAACCAGCATGTACCCCACTGTCAGCGATATCGTGGATCTGCTCAACGACGAGCCTTCCCGCACGGACCTGGAACGAGAGGCGCCGGATTACCTCACCTCGGACGAGCCTGCTTTATCAGCCCCCGCACATTCAGACACCCCTGTAGGTCAGAAGCCCAAGCCGCAGCCGCCAGCCGTCGCGGTTCCTGCCGCCGAAAAGCCGCTGGTCGTCATCCAAAACACAGTCTCACCCGAATTCATCCTGATTGGGGCTGCGCCGTCAGCACAAAAGCCGTCAGCCCGGAAAAAATCCCACGCGCCTGCCGGAACAATCTCAATCCGGTCTGCGCGTCGGCAAGGCTCATAGCTGGCGCGTCGCCAATGGGCTAGCCAAGGGGGAGTGGGGGCGGCAGAAATGTCAGAGTGTAAGTGGAAAGGAAGAAACACCATGGTTCGCCATATTTGCATAACGTTGTGCCGCCTCGGTATTGGCAGTGCGCTCACTTTGGCCGCGCTGCCTATCTTTGCCCAAACGCCCGGTGCCGGTCCTGCTTCTGGTACTAACTCCGCCGATTGGACACCGGCCAATGTCATTGCCTTGATTACTGCCATTGGCAGCGCCATCGTCGCCATTATCGGTGCGTTGCGAGGGACGGCAGCCCAATCAAAGTCGGATGCCAACGAGCAGCGGATCAACGCTGTTTCCACTCGCTTGGATGCTCACGGTCAGCAAATCACGGACTTAGCGACGAACATGATGCCGCCCAGCATGATGGCGCAAATGGCACGGCCAGTAGAGCCGCCCCCAGGAAAAGAGTGAAACGTGACATCCGTTATCAAGCAAAGAAAAGAGACAAATGATGGGAGTTCCATTGTCACAAGCATCGTCGCAACCTGAGTCGGCTGTGATTAGCTCTGGCGGCGTTCACCCGCTTCCCCAACAAGGCGCGTTGAATGGCGCTCAATCTTTGGCAGCGACTGCGTCCAGTCCCAGCGGACGCTTCCCCCATTTTGTCTGGAATGGCGGCCCGGTCATTCCCTTGCCACAGGTGTATGTGAGTTTTTGGGGTCTCTGTGGCAAACCGACGCGGACCATCAGGATCGCGCTACGCAGATCGTCCAATTCCTGACGGACTTCCTGCAAAGTGGCTTTATGAATATGTTAAGCCAGTACGGCGTGGGGGGAGGGGCTGGAAATGCCGGAACTTTTGTCGATTCCAACTTTGTTCCCGAAGTGCCTACCATGCTGACGCAAGCGACCATCCAGCAAAACCTTCAGGCATTGATTGACGCGGGAAGCCTGCCGGAGCCAGTCACAGGGGCGAATGTCACCGTGGTCGTGTATCTGGACAACAATACCAGCGCGGAAGACCGCAGCGACCCCGCGAATCCGATTGTGGTCTGTGAGGCGCAAAATGACAATGCGTTCGGCTACCACAGCTTTTTCATGACGACAGCGGGCAATCCACTCCCCTACGCAATCATCCCGGCGCTGACCGATGCCTGTCTGGCAAGTTCCTGCGCGGATGATGCCCATTGTTCATTGCAGACAACGCAAACGCAGTTAGCGCGTCAGACCCAGGTCACCAGCCATGAGTTTGCGGAGATGACAACCGATCCCCTGCTCAACGCCTGGTTTGACCCCGACCCGGACGCCGGCGAAAATGGCGACATTTGTAATGGTCAATCGGATCAAATCACGGTCGGGGCGAATACCTGGACGGTGCAGCGGATTTACAGCAAGCAGGGCGATCTGAGTTCCAATGGTGCCAGTTTTTGCAGCAGCTAGGAACCAGCGCCGCTGCCCAATCTAATCCCAGGGCCAAGGTAGCGGTCCTATGAAAAAGGCAGCAGCAGCAGGGCTATTTATTGGCAGGCGTTTGGCTGTGCGCCTGCACTTCAGCGATGAAAGTTTGCACGTCGGCGACGTGCTGGCCGTGGGGGAACCGCTGGAGGTAGGAGCGCCAGAGAGAAATGGCGCGGGGAGCGTCGCCTAGGTCAAAGCCGTAGACGATGCCCTGGTTGAGCAGACTATTCTCGTGCTGAGGGTTTTCGTGCTGGGCGACGGCGAATTGTTCCAAAGCTCGTTGGGGCTGATGCAGGTTGCGGTAACAGGTGCCGAGGTCGGTGCGAATGTCCGGGGTGTCCGTGCCTGCGGCGATAGCCTGCGAATAATAACCCACAGCCTGCGGCCAGCTCTTGCCGTCAAAAGCCGCATTGCCCAGAGCGACGGCGGCATCCCCGGTCAGCGCGCGGTTTGCGGCGGCTTGGGAGAGGGCCGGTCGCAGGGCCAGATAGGTCCCGCCTGATCCCAGCACGGCGCAGAGAAGGCCGACCGCGAGGTAACCAATCCAAGCGCCTCGGAAGCCCCCCCAAGAGTTAATGGTGGCAGGGGCTGGGGGGATCCTGCGACGTTTGCGTGCCACTACGCGCCGACCCCCGCCGTCAGTTTCTCCGCCGCACCCAGACCCTTGCCATTCGTCCATGCGGGCTGCCGGGGCATCTGCGCCCGCGCCTTGCGGGCGACTTCGTCCGCAGTCAGACCCACCATCTCGCGCAGGATGGGCACCGGGCCATGCTCCACAAACTGATCCGGCAGGCCGACAATGGCGACGGAACGGCTACGCCGCGCGCGGCCAGCAGTTCCAGCACGGCAGAGCCGAAGCCGCCGGTGACCACGCCATCCTCTACAGTGACGACGCGCCCGCACCGACGGGCGGCGCTCAGAATGGCGTCCGTCATCCAGCGGCTTGCAGAAGCGGGCATTGAGGACGGTGGCGTCAACGCCCTGCGCGGCCAGCAGGTCGGCGGCGTCTAGCGGCAATCTCCACGCCCGCGCCGAGCGCGATCAGGGCCACGTCGCCGCCGTCGCGCAGGGTTTCCGCCCGGCCCAGCGCGATGGCGTCTCCTGCCCCGCACCGTTGTCGCCCCGTCGCGGCGCGACCCCCCGCGCGGATAGCGCACGGCGATCGGGGCCGGCCTCATAAGCCAGCGCGAAGCGGGTCATGGCGCGCATTTCGTCCGTGTCCTTGGGGGCCATAACGACTAAATTGGGGACGCAGCGCAGGTAGGCCAGGTCAAAGACGCCATGATGCGTCCCACCGTCGTCGCCCACCAGCCCGGCGCGATCCAAGAAGAACCGGACGGGCAGATGCTGCAAGGCGACATCGTGGATGATCGGGTCGTACGCCCGCTGCAGGAACGTGGAGTAGATGGCGCAGACGGGCTTCAAGCCCTCGGCGGCCAGGCCCGCCGCGAACGTCGACCGCGTGCTGCTCGGCGATCCCGACATCAAAGAAGCGCTCCGGGTGCAGTTTCGGCGAACTTGTTGAAGCCCGTGCCGTCCGGCATGGCGGCCGTGATGCCGATGATCTTGTCGTCGGTCTCGGCCAGGTCGTTGAGCGTTTCCACAAACGCATCGGTGTACGCGACGCCCGCGGTTTTCGCCTCCATCCTGCCGTCGTCGGGGCTGAACTTGCCCAGGCCGTGATAGGTGCGCGACTGTCGGCCTCGGCGTAGGGAATGCCCTTGCCCTTGACCGTCAGCACATGGACCAGCACGGGGCCTTTGAGCCGCTTGACGTGCTTGAAGTGTTGATCAGGCTCTCCAAATTGTGCCCGTCAATCGGGGCCGATGTAGGTAAAGCCCATCTCCTCAAACAGCAGGCCCGTGTGGGCGGGCGTGGCGAAGTGGGTCGCCGTGTGCTTGGCGGCTTTGGCGGCTTTGTTGGCATAAGCCGGCTGCCGACCGGCAGGCCCGGATCATCGCGCTTTGGCCGTGTTTTCCGCCGGCCTGGTACAGCGGCTGCATCCGCAGTTTGGCAAGATAGGTCGCCAGCGCGCCGACGTTCTCCGCGATAGACATCTCGTTGTCGTTGAGAACGACAGTGATGTCGGTGCCGTCGTCGGCGGCGTTGTTCAGCCTTCCAGCGCCAGGCCGCCGGTCAGCGCGCCGTCGCCGATCAGGGCCAGCACAGAGTGTTGCTGGCCCGGAAAGTCCCGCGCCTTGGCAAAGCCCATCGCTGCCAGAGATGGATGTGGAGGCATGGCCCGCGCCATACAGATCATAGGGCGATTCATCAATGCGAAGAAACCCGGACAGGCCGCCGTACTGCCGGATGGTCGGCAACTGGTCGCGCCGCCCGGTCAGAATCTTATGGACGTAGCCCTGATGCCCCACGTCCCAGATCAGCTTGTCTCGGGGATGTCGTAGACTCTGTGCAGGGCCAGCGTCAGTTCCACCACGCCGAGCGACGGGGCCAGATGTCCGCCGGTTTTGGCGACGCATTCTGTCAGGTAAACGCGAATCTCCTGCGCCAGCGCGCGCAGACTGTCCGGCGAAAGGCGCTTGACGTCTGCGGGGCTATGAATATCTTCCAGCAGGCTGGACTCGTTCTCCATTACGGGGCGCTTCTTTCTGGCTTTGGGCTGTCAATGAGTGTTACCCACTTTGTTACTTTATTTCACAAAGTAGTTTGCGAGATTATAGCAGACCTGGAAGAAGTTGTCAAGGGGTGAAACGCGGCGCAAAAAGCCGCCCCGTCCCAAGAGACGGAGCGGCTTCTTCCTTTCGCGGCTTACCCTTCCAGCAGCAGGGCTTCGGGGTCTTCGATCAGTTCTTTGATCCTGACCAGGAAGCGCACGGCTTCGCTGCCGTCTACGATGCGGTGGTCGTAGGAAAGCGCGACATACATCATCGGTCTAATGACCACCTCGCCATTCTTTGCGACGGGCCGCTCTTCGATTTTGTGCAGCCCCAGAATGCCGACCTGCGGGGCATTCAAAATCGGCGTGGACATCAGTGAGCCGAAGATGCCGCCATTGGTGATGGTGAACGTGCCGCCCTGAAGCTCCGGGCAGTGTCAGCTTGTTCTCGCGGGCGCGCTTGGCCAGGTCGCCGATGCTCTTTTCGATTTGCGCGAAGGTCAGCTTGTCCGCGTCGCGCACGACCGGGACGACCAAGCCCTTCTTCGGCTCCCGACGGCGATGCCGATGTCGTAGTAGCCCTTCTTGACGATCTCCTGGCCCTGTATCTCGGCGTTCAGCAGGGGAAAGGCTTTCAGGGCGCCGATGCTGGCCTTGGTGAAGAACGACATGAAGCCGAGGCCGACGCCGAACTTCTCCTTGAACGAATCCTTGCGCTTGGCGCGGATCGCCATGACCGCGCTCATGTCCACCTCGTTGAACGTGGTCAGCATGGCGGCGGTGTGCTGCGCTTCCACCAGCCGCGTCGCGATGGTCTGGCGGCGGCGGGTCATGCGAACGCGCTCTTCCGGGCGGCGAAGGCCTCGGAGGTCCCTAACCTGGCGCGTGTCGCAGCCGCTCCATGCCTGTCCGTTCCCTCGGAGGGAAGGGTGGCGGACGTGTCCGCTGGGACAGGACGTTCTTCCGGGCGGTTCTCCGCCTGCGCTTCGGTAGTCTTTGCCGTGAGAACCGTCGCTGTTTCCGGGGCGTCGGCGCTGTGCTCAATGAAGATTCGCCACATCGTCTTTGGTGATGCGCCCGGCGGGGCCGCTGCCTTTGACCAGGCCCAGGTCCACGTCGCTTGTCTTCGGCCAGACGTCCGCGCCAGCGGCGAGGCGGCAGGCACCGCGACGCTGTCGCCGTTGCGGGCGTGTGACGGCGCCCCGGCCCGATTCTGGGGGAGCAGAAGAAGATGCCACGCGGTTCCGCCGAATCGGGGGCGGAGGGCGGCAGCCTCACCTACGAGCGCCAAGAATGTCGCCGACGGCGACCGTATCGCCTTCGCGCCGTGCAATGATCTTCTGAAGTACGCCGCCTGTCTCGGCAGGCACTTCGACATTGACTTTGTCGGTCTCCAATTCGGCAATCGGCTCGCCGGCGGCGACGGCATCGCCTTCTTTTTTCAGCCAGCGCAGGATGGTGGCTTCGGTGACGGATTCTCCCATCTGCGGGACACGAATTTCAACGGGCATGGACGGCTGCGCTCCTTTTCGACTTGACGCCATTCGCGCCATGCACTTGGCGGGACTTTGCTGAGGGCCGCTGTCAGAAGGCGGTTCTGCTCGACCGCGTGGCGGCGTGCGGACCCTTCCGGACGGGCTGGCTGCTTTCGGCGCGGCCGACATAAGAGAATTCCACGTCCGGCGGTAGCTGCTCCCGGATGCGCGATGACACAAAAACCCAGGCACCCATGTTGCGCGGCTCTTCCTGAAGCCAGACCACCTCGCGCAAGTTGGGGTACCCGGAGAAGACCTGCCCGAACTCCTCCTCGGGGAACGGATACAGCTCTTCAATGCGCGCGACGGCGACATGCGTCGGACTGCGGCATAATCCTCGCGGGCTGACCAGGTCCACGTAGACCTTGCCGCTGCACAGAATCAGCCGCGTCACCTGTGCGGCCCGGTCTCGCGGGCGCGGGTCATCCAGGATCGGCTGGAACGCTGCCTTCGGCCAGGTCGGACAAAGACGAGCCGACCGGCGGCTTGTCCACTTTGAGCAGGCCCTTGGGCGTCATCAGGACAAGCGGGCGCGGCGCGTCCCAGAGCAGGGCGGCCTGCCGGCGCAGCACATGGAAATACTGCGCGGCCGTTGTGCAGTTGGCGACGCGGATGTTGTCGTTCGCGGCAAGCTGCAAATACCGTTCCAGACGGGCGCTGGAATGCTCCGGCCCCTGGCCCTCGTAGCCGTGCGGCAGGAGCAGGACCAGCGAAGGCGTCTGCTGCCACTTGGCGTTGCCGGATGTCGAGGAACTGGTCGATGATGACCTGCGCGCCGTTGGCGAAGTCGCCGAACTGCGCTTCCCAGAGCACCAGGCAGCCGGTCGCGTGCATGGAGTAGCCATACTCAAAGCCCAGCACGGCGTTCTCCGACAGCGGGCTGTTGTAGACGGCGAAGGACGCGCTGGGCCTGCGGCAGGGCTTGCAGCGGGCAGTAGGTTTCGCCCGTCGTCGGGTCGTGCAGGACGCGTGGCGCTGGCTGAACGTGCCGGCTGCGAGTCCTGCCCGGACAGGCGGATCGGCGTGCCGTCGGCCAGGATGGACGCGAAGGCCAGCGCCTCGGCATGCGCCCAGTTGATGCCGTCTCCGGTCGTCCATGGCCGCCCGGCGCGGCTGCAGAATTCAGCCGCTCCAGTTTGGCGTTGACGGTGAAGCCTTCGGGACGGGCCAGCAGCGCTTCGTTGAGCGCCGTCAGTCGTCTCGGCGGGCGACGGTCGTGTTTGGCATTCTTCGCCAGTTCGGCCAGGCTGTCCGGGAACGGCCGGCCTTTTTGCAGGCCTTTGCCGGACGGCGTTGTCCGCGCCTCCTGCAAGCGCTGCCATGACTGCTGTCGACCATCGCCTCGCGCCTCGTCGCGGCGTCACGACGTCCTGCCGCTCCAGTTCGTTGCGCCCAGAGCTCGCGGACGGTCGGATGCGCTTTGATGATCTCATACATGCGCGGCTGCGTGTAGGCCGGCTCGTCGCCTTCGTTGTGCCCGTAGCGGCGGTAGCCGACCAGGTCGATCAGAAAGTCTTTGCCGAACTTCTCGCGGTAAGCGAAGGCCATGCGGGCGGCGGCGATGCAGGCTTCGGCATCGTCGGCGTTGACATGGACGATGGGGATCTCAAAGCCTTTGGCCAGGTCGCTGGCGTACAAGCGTAGAGCGGGAGTCGCGCGGGATCGTCGTGAAGCCGATCTGGTTGTTGGTGATGATGTGGATCGTGCCGCCGACGGAGTAGCCGGGCAGCCGCGACAGGTTCAGCGTCTCCGCGACGATGCCCTGGCCGGGAAAGGCGGCGTCGCCGTGAATCAGAATCGCCAGGGACGCCTGCGGGTCCTGCATCGGTGCGCCCGCGCTGCTTGCGCTGCTCCTGCGCGGCGCGGGCGCGGCCCTCGACGACCGGGTCCACGAACTCCAGGTGGCTGGGGTTCGGGGCCAGCGTGATCGGCATCTCCTCGCACGCCGTTGTCGCTGTAATCCCGGCGCGCGCCCATGTGGTACTTGACGTCGCCGGAGTAGCCCTGCTGACCCGCCCCCGGCGACCGACGCGCTTTCGTCCTGCTTGGCCGACTTGGAACTCCTGCAAGATGGCTGCGTAGGGCTTGCCCAGGATGTGCGCCAGGACATTGAGCCGGCCCCGGTGCGCCATGCCCATGACGACTTCATGGGTCTCAGACAGCGCGGCCTCATGGATGATCCGGTCCAGCATCGGCACCAGCATGTCCATGCCTTCAATGGAAAAGCGCTTGGCGCCGACAAACGTCTGGTGCAGGAACCGCTCCAGCGACTCCACTTCGGTCAGCCGTTCCAGCAGTTTGCCGCTTTTCGTCCGTCCCGAAGCCTTGAAAGAAACGGCGGCTTTCTGCGGCTTCGCGCAGCCAGCTCGCGCTCCTCCGGGTTCTGGATATGGTCGTCCTCGTAGCCGATGGAGCCGGAGTAGGCCTGCCGCAGCCGTTCCAGCGCTTCCAAGGCGTTCTTCGCCTTCTCGGCCAGCGGCCCGCCGACGACGCTGGGCGGCAGGGCGGCGAGGTCTTCCGGGGTCAGGCCGTGGGTCGCCAGTTCCAGGCCGGGATCGCCGGGCGGCGTGCTGCCCAGCGGGTCAATGTGCGCCGTCAGATGGCCCAGTTCGCGCACCAGGCGTGTCACGCGCGCGGCCCCCACGACCTTCATAACATCAACCGGCGGAGCAGGGGGAGCCGTCGGCGTCATGGAGGGAGCAGTGGTCGCGGGAGGAGGGGCGGGGGCAGGATGGACGCCGTTCCTTTGCGCCGGCTGATCGGCGGGAGGCGTCCATCTCCCGAAGGCCGCGCGTGTGGCGGGATCCACGGCATTCGGGTCCTGCTGGTAGCGCTCGTAAAGATCAAGTACGTACCCGGCATTGGGTCCGTAAAACTCGTCCAGGTCGCTCATAATTCCTAAACCTTGTTCTGAAGCAATAAACGTTCTCCTCATTGTACCCCAGACTATCGAAAAGTTATGCGGCCTGGCGCGAACTCGCCATTGAGTTATTGAGATGATTGATGACTTGGCATGGATTTTGCTAGTAAGAATGCTGGCTGAAGCAATTTTCGAGGAAAACGTAAAAGGGGGCGCCTTAATGGAAGCTGTGCGTATTTTGACGGGGTGGGGCGTGATTTATATTCAGGACAAAGATATTGCCGATCAGGATCGTCTGCCGATGACCCATGTCACCTGGGTCCCCAACGACCACAAGCCCACACGCTATGTGCACTTGCCCAACCGGGTCTGGGAACAGTTGTCCGCCTATTTCGCCCATTCGGAAGAGCTGGCGAAGAAGCATATTGTGGAGGATAAGTTAGAGCCTGTTATGCACTTTGTAGCAAGCGAACGAAGTTGATGAGCATCAGACAAGCATACGCGACAAAATGCAAGCCCGCCAGAGTCTCCGGCAACCGCTCATAATCGCGGGCCAACCGCCGAAACCGGGATGCCCAACCAAAGGAGCGCTCCACGACCCAGCGGCGCGGCAACAGCACGAAGCCTTTCTTGGCTTCAGGAAGTTTGACCACTTCCAGCCGGATGCCCTGCCCTTGAGCCGCTTCAGCCGCCTCTGGGCCAGTGTAGCCCTGATCTACAAAGGCGATCTCCACCGTGTGACCGGTGGCTTCCTGCACCGCCTGAGCCAACTCAGCCACCTGAGCGCGTTCTTGCTCACTGGCCGGTGTGACCAGAAGGGCCAGCAGATGCCCCAGCGTGTCTACAGCCATATGGACTTTGCTGCCATTTTTCTTTTTGGCTCCGTCCCAGCCGGCGCGTTCGCCGCTTTCGGGGGTAGATTGCAGGGTACGGCCATTGAAGATCGCCGCCGTTGGTTCCGGTTTTCGTCCTTGCGCCACGCGCAGCAGTTCACGCAGGTCATGGACAATGCTCTCAAAGCAGCCGGCCCTGAGCCAGCGTTGCGTTTGCTGATAGATGGCCGCCCAGGGCGGCAGATCGTTTGGCATCATGCGCCACTGAGCGCCCGTGCGAACAATCCAGCGCGCACCGTTGAAGACTTCGCGGAGCGAGTAGTCGCGCTGGGGTGCTTCTTGGGTCATCAAGGTCAAGTAAGGGGCGACGAACGCCCATTCGTCATCACAAACATCGGAAGGGTAAGGCTTTCTTTTAGGTTTGCGGATAGGGATGTCAGTACACATACATTAAAAACACCCGCAGGCCGTCCAAAGTTCATAACAGGCTCTAGACAGCATCGCCTTTCCTGCTCCCATCGCGGAGCCACAATAAGACGCCGAAAATCCGGCAGGAATGTTCGGGATTTCTCCCGAATAAGCCGCGCATGGAAACTGCAAAATTAGAAACTATTCAATTTGAAGGCTGGGACTGTGTGCGTCTCAGCAACAACGAGGCGGAAGTCATTGTGACGACGGCGGTGGGGCCGCGTATCATTCGCTATGGCCTGCATGACGGGCCGAATGCCTTTCAGGTGATCCCGGAAACGCGCGGGCAGTCAGGCGGGGAGGAATGGCAGCCGTATGGCGGGCACCGGCTCTGGCACGCGCCGGAAGTTAAGCCGCGCTCTTATCACCCGGACACAGGAACCTACGGGCTGCCGACTCAAGAGGGCAACACGCTGCGGCTGACGAGTCCGGTAGAAAGCACGACCGGGATTGTCAAAGAAATGCGCGTCACGCTCACGCCGACCGGGGCGGCGGTCCAGGTAGAGCATGTGCTGACCAACCAGAATGTCTGGCCAATCACGCTGTCCGTCTGGGCCTTGAGCATCGTTGCCAATGGCGGGCGAGTCGTTCTGCCGCAAGAGCCGTTTGTCTCACACGACGATGAACTCATCCCGGCAAGGCCTGTCATCCTCTGGAAGTTCACCGACATGGCCGACCCGCGCTGGCGCTGGGGGACAAAATATCTGACTCTGAGGCAGACGGGGGAAAAGGGGAACCCACAAAAAGTCGGCATTTACAACGCGCAGGGGTGGGCGGCGCATTTGACCGATGAGCAGGCATTTATTGTTCGGATTCCCGTCGCGCCGGGCGGCCCGGCAACGCTGCCGGACATGGGCAGCAACTTCGAGACATACACCGACGGCCCGTTTCAGGAACTGGAAACGCTGGCTCCCTTGACGACCCTGGAACCTGGCGAGTCGGCGACGCATACGGAATACTGGTTCCTGGCGAAGACCGATCCGACTACCGATACCGACGCTTCGCTGGATGCCTCGCTGCTACCGCTTGTTCGAGAAGCGCACGGGCAGACAACACAGGCGTTTGGCCTATAGATAGCAAGCAAAACAGCCCATCAGCAATTTCGCTGGCGGGCTGTTTCGCGTTATCATCTCCAGCGGGTTACTTACTGGCCGCCGCCCGCCCCGCCTGCTGCGCCCGCGCCACCGGCGCTGGAACCTGCTCCGCCGCCGCTGGCCGCTGCCCCGGAGCCTGCGGCGCCAGCGTTGCCTGCACCAGCCCCCGCCGATCCCGTGCCGCCTGCTGCACCGGCACCATTGCTGCTGCCTGCCGAACTAGAGCTGCCGCTGGAAGCGGCGCCATTAGCCGCGCCGCCCGCGGGCGCTGAGTTCTGCCCTGACGCGGGTCCGGCAGGCCCCGCCGGGCCAGCAGGACCTGCCGGCCCGGCAGGAGCGGCAGGCCCCGCCGGGCCGGCGGGAGCAGCAGGGCCAGCGGGAGCAGCAGGGCCAGCGGGAGCAGCAGGGCCAGCGGGAGCAGCAGGGCCAGCGGGACCAGGTGCGCCGTTCATACCGGGCGCTCCTGGAGCGCCCGGCACCGGAACCGTTTGACTTGCCGGCTGCTGGTTTACGATTGTTGTGGGCGTTGTTGCCTGATTGTTGTTATACAGCACAACGCCGATGACAATCGCGGCGATGACCAGCACAAGAACAATGACAATGGTTCCCCAGTTGGCATTGTTGGTGCTGGTATCGGTGTTGGGATTAGGGTTGACGCTCATTGGCGTGCGACCTCCTCAAAAAGACTGGGACTGACAGCTTATACCCCCGGCTTCTGGGGGTTAAACCGGCCTATGCCGCTGGCCGCGTTGCGACGAAAGGATTGATTATGCCTGTTTTTGCTCGCTTCCCCCTGCTGGCTCTGCTCTTGCTGGCTTTGCCGGCTTTGGCCGGTCCAAAGCCAAAGCCTGTCTCCCTCAAGCCCCGTTTCCTGCCGGCGGAAAAGTTTACGTTTGTCGCCTATGGCGACACGCGCTCCAACCCCGCCGCCCATGCCGCCGTCATTCAGGAGATCGTGGGCCTGCGCCCGGAATTTGTGCTGCAAAGCGGCGACCTGGTTTCAGATGGCGGCAATCCAAAGCAGTGGGCGGAGTTTGAAGAAATTACCCGGCCCCTTCGCAGCGCGCACATCGCATATTATCCGGCGCGTGGCAACCATGATCTGGGCATCTACTATCCCATCCATGTCACCCAGCCGTTTGACTCCGGCGATAAAGTGAACAAACTGTATTACGCTTTCACACGCCACCGAAACCGGTTTATCATTGTGGACAGCATGGAGGAGTATCAGCCGGGCAGCAGGCAATACATCTGGCTGGAAAATGAGTTGGCGAAGGCTAAAAAGATCGCCGTGAATACCTTTGTGATGTTCCATGAAGGACCGTTCTCGGTCGGGCCGCATGGGCCGACGCCCGAGGCCCAGCAATATCTGCACCCGTTGTTTGTGAAATATAAGCCGCGCGCCGTCATCTGCGGCCACGACCATCTGTATTACCGGACAACGCGGGACGGCGTGACTTATGTCGTCACGGGCGGGGGTGGCGCGCCGCCCTATCGGCCCGAAAACTCGCAAATTGCCATCCCCGGCGATGTTTTTGTCAAAGACGTGGACAGTCTGGGTCGGCCTCTCAGTGATCAGGACTACCAAGCGCTGATCTATCATGCGATCCGCTGCGATGTGGATGGCAGCCGCGTAACTTTCACTGTGATTCGGCTGGATGGCAGCCTCATTGACCATTTCACGCTGGGTCCGAAGTAGAACTGGTATATCTTTGCGTTTGACTGCCCGCCTGCCTGGGAATATCCGGGGCATATTGCTGTCCCCGAGTTCGGAGTGGCTGGGGAGATTTAGGTTGTTCTCTGGGGAGATTAGGTTGTTCTATGGTTGGACGATGCCGGGATGCTGCCTGCTTCCGGCTGCTCTGCTGCCTGGCTGCTGGTTTCGGAATGATCGTCAGCGGCTGTCCTGTGTTTGCCGCGCCGAACGGCCTCACGCAAATCCCTATCGCCAAAGTCTTCGGTGACGGGGTCGCCGCTTTTTCCGCCGCGCGGGCGGAGGAAGCGGGCAAGACGACCCTCTATACCACGCAGTATGGAATTGCCAATGTCCTGGAAGTCGGTGTGGATTACCAGGCCGCTCCTGCCGGGCAGCGTACTTTTCTTTCCAACGTCAAGGCCCTTCTCGCCCATCGCCCCGGCAAGCTTCCTGACATTGCCTGCGGCCTGCAAAATGTCGCGACGGGTCAGAAATCTGTCCCTTATCTGGTCGCAACTACCCAGCCCCGCGCGACCGGGTTCTCGCTGGGCTTGATCCGACCCGGCGGCGGGGCTTACTACGCGATGGGCGGTATCTCCTACAATGTCACTCCCGACGTACAAATTGTCACCGATTACATCGGCGGGCAGGTCAACTACGGGACGCTGGGGATCATCGCCACCGTGACAAAAAACGTCACCCTGAATGTCGCGTATGCCCGCCCAAACTCCGCCGGTGATGCGCTGAGAGAGGGAGAAAACCCGCGCGGATATGTCGTCAATCTCTCTTATGTTTTTCATTTGAAGGGTGGCGGGCGCGGCCAATCGGGAGGAAGCAAAAATCCGACTGCCGGGCATGGCGGGGCAGGCACTTAAACGGCGTGCAGCGTTTAGAGGTCTGTATTATTGGGGAACATTTTGGCTAGGAATACCGACTATTGAAACAAAGTTCGTGAAAAATGTCATTTTGAATGACATTTTTAGCCTTCGCCGGAGGTTTTTCCGGTGAGTCAGGACATTCAATGGTAACGCAGGATGATGAGAAAGCTGCCCGGCAGCAGGAACTGGTAGACGCGGGAGACCCCCGGCAGAAAACGCCGCCCAAAGGCGTGACCAAACAAGGGCTGCTCCAGACGCTGGGGCCGGGGCTGGTGACAGGAGCCTCGGATGACGATCCCAGCGGCATTGCGACTTATTCCCAGGTGGGGGCGCAGTTCGGCTATGGCCTACTTTGGACCATGCTGTTCTCTTATCCCTTGATGACGGGAATTCAGGAAGTCAGCGCTCTGATCGGACGGGTTACGGGGCGGGGCATCGCGGGCAATTTGCGAAAGTATTATGCGCCGGGCTGGATGTACATGATGGTGGGTCTGGTACTGATCGCCAACATTATCAACCTGGGCGCGGACATCGGAGCGATGGGCGCGGCGGTGAAATTGCTGGTGGGTGGCCCGGCCTTGCTGTATGCCGCTCTCTTTGCGATTGCTTCGGTCGCGCTGGAAACCTTTCTTCCCTATGACAAATATGCGCGCCTGCTGAAATGGATGTGTCTGGCTCTGTTTGCCTATGTCGCCACAGTTTTCGTCGTCCATGTCCCCTGGGGCCACGCGCTGCGCTCCACGATTATTCCTTCGTTTTCGTGGAAGGCCGACTACATCACCAGCATCGTCGCCGTGCTGGGCACAACCATCAGCCCCTACTTGTTCTTCTGGCAGGCCGAGGAAGAAGTGGAGATTGAGAAGGCCAGCCCGACCGATGCGCCGCTCAAGCGCAACCCCCGAGGCGCTTCCCAACAGCTTCAGCGGATTCGTGTAGACACTTATACGGGCATGGGCTTCTCCAACCTGGTCGCTTATTTCATTATTCTGACCGCGGCGGCGACATTGTGGGCGACCGGCCATCGCGACATACAGACTTCCACACAGGCCGCCGCCGCGCTGGGGCCGGTGGCGGGGCATTTTGCCGGGCTGCTGTTCGCGCTGGGAATTGTCGGAACCGGCCTGCTGGCCCTGCCGGTTCTGGCAGGCTCTGCCGCCTACGCCGTCGGCGAGGCTTTGCGCTGGCCGGTCGGCCTGAACCGAGAACCCCTGCGGGCGCGCGGCTTTTACGGTATTATCGCCCTGGCGACGCTTCTGGGCCTGGCTCTGAACTTCAATTTTGTTCATATTGACCCGATCAAAGCGCTGTTCTGGTCGGCTGTTATCAACGGGATTGTGGCTGGGCCGATCATGATTCTGATGATGCTGATGGCATCCAACACCGAGGTTATGGGCCAATTCACAGTGAACGCCCGCCAAAAGTTCTTTGGCTGGGCTGCCGCTGTCGTCATGCTGGCCGCCGCCGTTGGTCTCTTTGCCACCTGGGGCAAATAATATTTCAGCAGAGGAACTGACGGCATTGCAGGAGACGCATCCATGTCCAACAGCAATCAGACGCCGCTACTCTCCCCGTATCATGAGCCAAAGTCCGTAGAGGAACTGACGGCGCGTAATGTGGAAGTCGTCGCGCGTCTTGACGAAGTTGCCAAAGCCAAGCGGACGCCGACAGACCGTGTTGTGGACGCGATCACAGATTTCTGCGGACGTATGACTTTTGTCTGGGTGCATGTTGCCTGGTTCGGTGTCTGGATCGGCTTGAACGTCGTGCATGGCGTCAAGCATTTCAATGCCTACCCATACCAGTTTCTCACGCTGATTGTGTCGCTGGAAGCGATCTTTCTCTCCACATTCATCCTCATCAGTCAAAACCGTCAGAACCGATTAGCGGAGCGGCGAAACCACCTGGATTTACAGATCAACCTGTTGTCCGAGCAGGAAAATACCAAAATGCTCATGATGCTGGAAGCGATTATGCATCAACTGAAGGTACCGGACAGCGACCCGGAAGTGTCCATTCTGGAGGGGGCGACGCAGCCTGACCGTCTGGTTCGAGCAGATTGAAGAGTTCATTGAAAAGGAAGGTCACTCGCCCCTTAACAACGATGGCAAAGAACCAAAATAGTCCTGTGACCGATTTGCCGGATCATGTCAGCCAGCAGGTAGATACCATTGCCGCGCTGAATGCGCGGGCGGAGAGCCGTGTCAGCATCCATCAGCGCACGGTGGAGATGGTGACTGCCTTTCTGGGACGCCCGCTGTTCCTGAATCTGACGCTGGCCTTTATTGCCCTCTGGATTCTGGCGAATGTTTTTCCTCAATACTTCGGCGTGAGCCGCTTTGATCCCCCGCCGTTTAACTGGCTCCAGGGCCTTGTCACCGTAGGCGCTTTGCTTCTGACCGTTGTCATTTTGATCACGCAGAACCGGCAGGCGCGGCTGGCCGAACGCCGGGCGCAGCTTGACTTGCAGGTGAACCTGCTGGCCGAGCAGAAGATCGCTAAACTGATCGCGCTGGTGGAAGAGTTGCGCCGCGACCTCCCCTCCGTCCGAAACCGGCGTGACCCGGAAGCCGAGGCCATGCAGGAAGCGACCGACCCCCATGCCGTTCTGGATGCTTTGGAAGTAAAACTGGAGGAGGCCACAGCGCTGGTGGAGGCAGTGGACGAGCAAGTATAAGCGCCTCTCGCTCCCTGCCTTACTTGACGACCCATGTTCCCCAAAGCTGCGGGGTCAGTTCGGCTTCGCTCGGAATGTCGGAGACCAGCCCGGTGGCTTTGTTGCGCCAATAGACGCGCTGCAAAGTCTGGAACCCATTGCCGCGCAAAATTCCAACATCGCCCCTGAGCGTCTGACCGGCCTGGGCTGTCAGACCAAGCAGAGACAGCGGCACAGAGACTTCATAGTTGCCCTGTCCGTCGGAGGCGAGCGTGACCTGGCTGCTGACATCTTCCACGCGGTCAAACTTCAATGTCCGTTGAGGCGATGTGAATTCAAACGGAGATGTTTTGCCGTTGGATGTTCGGGGCTGGTACAGCATGGCCGCTGTTTTGCCGCCGGCCTGCGTCACCAAAAGCCGTTCGCCGCCCGGCACAGCGTCCAGCATCACATCCAGCGCGCCGCCCGTTTTGAAGAGGAGGGGTCGGTTGCTGCCGTCATTGCGGAGCAAATCCCGGTCGCCGGTCTGGTAAGCGGCATAAAGACGATCCCCCGAGATGGCAAGCGCGGCCTGGACTTTGGCCTCGGAGCGGCCCCAGTCTCCCTGCTGATTGGCCCGCGTGTCTACCGTCACCCAGGAAGCGCCGGCCCAATCGTCCATTTTTCCGTCCATAACCGGCGCGTTCGGGCGCACGGCAACCGTGAGCGGACTTTCGTTCGCCGCCTGAGCGGCCTGACGCTGGGCCTCACTTTCTAGAAAATAGGCGCGGGCCTGTGTCAATAGCTGTGGAGTGACTTCCAGAGCGGCATCCGGCAGACGGGCGATGGTTTCCAGGCCTTCCACATGAAGCAGATACGAGTCGCCTGTGGTCAAGTAAATATCGCCGTCGTCGGCCTGCGTCCATTGCGGCCAGAAGTCTTCTTCGTTGTTGGAGGCGTCGTTGACCAGCATGTCCGGGACAGCCTGCGGGAAACTCCAGGAAGCCGCCCGGCTGTCATGGAACAGCGTGGCGACAAACAGGCCGTCGGTCGTGAAGACATAAATCGTGCCTTTGTTGCCGTTGACCGCCCACAATTCGCCGGCATCGCCGCCCTTCGGCGTAATAGTTCCCCCGATCAAGCGCGTCGTGCCGATGAGTTCGCCGGGATGATCCGGCATGGGCGCGATGTGGGAGGCATGGAGGCCGGGCCACAGGCTGGGGTAGGACCAGACGGGGACGCCGTTTCGGACGCCCCCCAGACCCTGCGGCGCGAACGGGGCCGGGGCAATCGTCTCAATCATCCACCCGTCCCGGCCAAGCAGCGTCTGCCCGCCGCCCGACGAAGTCGGATGCTGCGCCCCGGTCGCCAGCGTCACTGGCTGGGCCGCGTCATAAATGGGAACACCGGCAGGCGAAAATCGCGATGGCGCGTAGCGGCGGGTTTCGCCGCTCATGTTGGTCACAACGAACGATAAATCCGGCATGACGGTGACGCCGTCCACCGGCCCGCCCTTCAGCGCCTCAAATGTGACTTCACCCGGCTGCATTCTGCCGTCGCCATTGGTGTCTGTCCACAGGAAGAAGACTGCATTATCCCAAACAGATTTGCCAGGATCGGCCCCGGCGGGGAGCCGTGCCGCGTAGCCTGCTAATTTTGGGTCAACGGGAATGCCTTGCGGCCAGTCGGTATCTATCTGCGCGTCCATCCGCGTGTCTTGAAGTGCGTCAAAGTTGATGCCCCGGTAATAATGCCCCGTAAAGCCCGGCTTGTCCGCAGCCACGAGCGCGCGCGGGTGATGGGCGCTCGTCCAATACAAATGAATGGTTCCGCCGCCGCTGCCATTGTAGTATTCCACTCGGATCGGGTAACGATGACCCGCTTGCAGCGTGATCGTCCCCTTGTTCTCGGTCGCTCCATGTCCGGCCCAATCGTCTACCAGTGGGTTTCCATTGACCCACAGCCGGACGCCGTCGTCGGAGACGGTCGTGAACGTGTAAGGTTCGGTAAACTTCGGCGTAATCGTCCCTGTCCAGCGCACAGAGATATTAGAGACGCGCGGCGACAGCCCCTGGAAAAAACTCAAATCATTGGCGACGCCCAGGGCGGCGACGGCATGGGCGACGCCATCAGTTCCCATCCGCCACAGCCCGGCAATGCTCGCGCCATTGGTCGGGCTGGAGTTGTAGCAGTTGGTTAGGTACTCCTGCCCATGCGCGTATAGGGGCGTCTGCGGGGTAGGACTGGAAAAGCTGTTGCCGCCGAAATCCTCGGGGCCGGGCCGGTAAAAGATGTCAGTCGGTTTGGCTGTTCGCGTCTGCCAGTCCAGGCCGAACGTCATGCCGTCATACAGCCAGCGGCTTTTGTCCTGTGGGTCCATTTCGCCCCCGCCCCCGTAGCGGGGCGGGCCATAGAAGGCGTTGACCAGCTTGCCGTCCAGAGTCCAGACGCTGACGCGCTTGGGCTGAAAATCGTTCTCGGCCACCCACAGACGGTTCCGGCTGTCTATGGTCAGTCCCTGCGGATGGTTCATGTGCTGGGGATCGTATGGTCCGGCCTGCGGCGCTCCGGGATGGCCGATAGCGCGGAGAAACTGGCCGCTTGGGGCGAAGACTTTGACCTGCTGGCTGAGGCCCGCGTCGCTGACATACATGCGGCCCGTGCTGTCCAGCGTAATTTGCTGCGGGTCTTGCAAAGAAGGCCCCCCTGCCCCCAATAATGGGGGAGTAAGAATTTCTTTTCCTATCCCTCCAGCATTGGGGGGGCGGGAGCCTGACACCAAGACTGCGGGTTTGGGAAGCGGCTTTGCTGGCGGCATTGCGCCGTGCAGCGGGGCATGGTACAGATTTATCTCGGTGATAGCCCACCAGTTGCCGCCGCTGCCGGTCTGGGTAATTTTGACGTAGCGGGTCGTGACGGCGGGAAAGTGGGCGACTGTGTTGTGGCCGCCGCCCGCCCCTGTGGCAAGCGGCTTGCCCCAGGTCTGGCCGTCGTCGGAGACGGCGATTTCGTAGGCTTTCGGGAAATCGTCGGAGCCCGCGCAGTTCATCACCAGGGTATCAAATGTCTGCGGCGTCCCTAAATCCAGTGTGAACGTCTGACCCGGTGTTTGATTGGCTTTGGTCTGCCAGTGGCTGTCGTAGTCGCCGTCCAGGGCGTTGTGTGTTTCGTCCGGGTTAACGCTGGCTGTGGCCTTCCAGCCTTTGCGGTCCAGTGCAGTGCCGTAGGTGGGTCCGGCGTCCAGAAAACCGGGCAGGTCGGCCCGTCCCGGCAGGGCAAAGCGCAGCAGGCGATGGCCCGAAAGTACCAGCAGGCGTCCCTGCGCGTCAAAAATCAGTCCGCGCCCATCGGGAAGCGGCGTCGTGCCGAGCGCTTTACGCGCGGCGACATCCACAAACAGCAATTGGCCGCCATTAAGTTTAGGCAGGGTGGCGACGAGCAGACCGTTACGCACAGCCAGACCGCCGATGGCCGCCGACTCAACCGTGTTGTTCCACGCGCCGACGCCGGGGAATTCATAGGCGGGACTCAGGACAGGTTTCGTGCCGCCGTCCGTGATGGCTGTCAGCCGCAATTCGCTGCTCCAGGCCGCGCCGGCATAAGCGTAGTTGTCCGGCAGGGCATGGGGGCCGGTGTCGCGGGCCAGAAACGGCGCTCCGGTCCAGGCACCGCCGATCCAGCCCTGGCCGTTATATTTTCGGCCCGTTACGTCCAGCCAGGCCAGCCCACTGCCGCCTTCGCTGACATAAGAGCCGACCAGGATCGTGGGCTTTTTATCTTTGCCCGCCGACGGTACGAACAGGGCCGACTGTGGCGGCGTGTGGTTGGCAAGCCACCAGGAGGAGCTATCGCCGTTGTTCCAGGGCGGGTCGCCGTGCGAGTACGGCGCCATCTTGTAGCGCAGGTTGATGCTGTCGCGTGTCAGCCCGCGCACTTTATAAGTTCCCGGTGCGACAAGTTTACCGGGAATGTAATACACCGCATGGGCAGCCGCATCGGGATCGCGCCCTAGGTCGTCCAGACCGTCCCAGTAGACCGTATTTTCGCCCGCAGGGAACTTCGTTTCGCTGACGAGGTTGCGAACGCGCTTGCCCTGAGCGTCGTCAATGACCAGCGTGACAGTGGCGGGCTTCCGAAGCGTGAAATGAACAGGAATCGGCGGGCGTGCCAGACCGCGCGTGTCGGGCGGCGCGGCTTCGGAGACTGCAAAATTGTCCACATAGGCCGTTCCGTTGGGATAACCGCTGACGAAAAAGCCAGCACAGCGCGTTGGTATGCCGGCTGCAGTTTCCAGAAACACGCTGGTTGGCGGCAGCGTTTTTGGCTGCCCGTCTAAACGGACATCATAAAGCGCACCTGTCCCTGTGTCCACGGAATACGCGAGGGTATGAAAAGCCGTTTTGTCAAACGTTCCAGCATAGGGGACAGACGAACCGCCCAAAGTCTGCCCGTTGGACATCAACACCAGACTGCCGTCGGCGCGCAGGGCCAATCCCGTAAATCCATCGAATCCATGTCCGCCCCCGCCATTGTTGAAAAAGCCTAGTCCAACCACATCATCCATTTTTCCTGCGTGAAGCGTCCCCGTACACAAATCTCCGGCGATATGCAGCGCGGGCGGCAGCGTTGCCCCTTCGGTTTCCAGACTCACCGCCTCTTTCTCATCCCACGCCAGCCGGGCGGACGGTGCCGGGTTTCCGTGCGCCGGGTCGCGGGCTATTTTTCCCCAGGCCTGCTCCGTGACCACCGAAGTCACATATCTTGCCCCTGCCGGCCCAATCTCCGGCGCTCGCCCGGTGACGTTCTCTCCGGTTGTAGGGTCAGCGCGGTCAAATGTGTCCGAAACAATAACCCGGCCAGCCTTCAGCGGATCGGCGCGGGTGATTGGGACAAATAGGAGAGCCGCAAATGCAAGCCCAGGTCCGGCGAGGAAGTGACGCATACGTGATTATAGACAGGCGGGGGCGGGTTGTCAAGCCGCAAGGTATAATTTCCTATGCGCCGATTGTTCACCCTGATTCTTCTCGCTCAGACGTTTGCTGTTCCCGTCTTCGCCCAGACGCCGGCGGACTCCTTTGACGCCCATCTGAAGGCCGCGCAGACGGCAGTGCAGGCAGGGCTGCCGCTGCTTGCCGCCCGCGAGTATCGGGCCGCCCTGGCGCTCCATCCGACGGATGCCGCCGCCTGTTACGCGCTCGCCGGGGTTTTGGAGAAGGCCGGGCGGACTGACGAGGCTCTGAACTGGTATCGCGAAACCATCCGTCTCCGCCCTGATAACGCTCCCGCTCACAACGCGCTCGCCGAGCTGTTGGAAACAAAGGGCGAGACGGCGGCGGCCCTGGCCCAGCGTCGGCAGGCACTGGCTCTGGAGCCGAACAATGCTCTGCTGCATTTCAATCTGGGGGCAGCTCTGGAAGACGCCGGGCAGTCGGCGGCGGCTCGCACGGAATATCTGGCCGCCCTGCACTTGCAGCCCAATTTCCCGGAAGCGCAGGAAGCGCTCCACGAGGGTTCCCCCGACCCCAAAGGGCAGGGAACCCCACGCCCTGATCTGTTCGCCCGGCCACTTGCGCCGAGACCTGGGATTTCCCAGGCTCTTGCTCTGGAAGCGGGAGGCAATTTGAAAGAGGCCATCGCCGTTTTTCGCGCCATTCTCGTTCAGACGCCTCACGAACCCTCTGCCCGCCTGCATTTAGGCATTGCACTGTACGCCGACGGGCAGAGGCCGTCTGCCCGGCGTGAATGGCAGCGCGTTCTGATACTGGGCGACGCGGAAGCGGCCCGTCAGGCCCGGCGTCTGCTGGCACGGTATCCGTAATTGGCTGGAACAAAACGCTTCATGGGAATGTCCAGAAAGATAACGCATCAGGAAGGCACCAAAACCATGAAAACGGTAACGAAAGCAACAACACTCGGCCTGCTGGCAGCCATCGCCGCAATGGCGGTCTCCGCGCCTGTTCTGGCCGATCCCGATAGCCAGCAAAAGAACAAAAACAACTGGCGCAATCTGGGCGTCGTGGGCGCTGCTATTGCCGGCTACGGCCTGCTGACCCACAACCAGAACGCTACGCTACTCGGCGCGGCGGGCGCAGCCTATTCGGCCAATCGCTACGAGCAAGACCGCCAACATCAGTCTCAGGATAATGCCAATCGCCAGCGCTATTACCGCAATGGCGGCTATGGTTATGGCCGCACCTACGGCTGGAACCCAACCCCATCGTACAACAACGGCGGCTATAACAACGGCGGCTATGACAGCAACAACGGCTACAGCAATAGCGGTTATGATAACAATCGTGATTCTCATGAGAATGCGGGTTATGGAGATGGCTCTGCCCAAGCCTTCGCCCGCCACGACAACCGCGATTAAAACAGTTATGAAAAGAGCCTGCCTTCATTTTCAGAACGAGGGCAGGCTCTTTTTTAGCCTGCCCGTTCTCATAAGCAGCAGACGCAGGTATAGTATTGTCAGAACTCTCTTGTATTTTATACTGACGCATTGTTGCGCTTTGGAGGCTTCCCAATGACGTTGGCACTGCGTTTTTTGCTGCTCCTGCTTCCTTTCCTACTTACCTGCGCTGTCGCCGCCCCTGCCGCGCCGTTGCCGGATTTGCTGGCACCGGGCGGATGGTCTCTGGCGACCCCACACCCCGGCGATGCCGCTCTGGAAACGGCTGCCGTCCCTGATGCGCCGGGCGGCGGTGAAGTTTTGCGGGTCACGGTGACTAAACCTGCCGATCCTTTTTACATGGTCCAAATGATCCGAGACATCCCCGCCGCTGTCCCGGAAGGGCATCGGGTCCGGCTGCATTTCTGGGCCAGATCGGCCACGAAGAATCCCCTGCGGGTCACGACCGAACAGAACGGGCCGCCGTACAATGCCGCCGCAGAGCAGACCATCCTACTGACGCCGCAGTGGCAGGAGTTTTCGGTGGTCGGCGTTTCGCCGGGCTACGGGGCCGGCGGTCTGAGCGCTCATTTCCAGATGGGGCAGCAGGCCGGCGTGGTGGAGATTGCCGGCGCGGTTCTCACAGACATCGGCATAGACCCGGCAATTGCCGCCGCCCAAACCGCGCTTCAACCGGAGCAGATCCAGGCGCGGATTGAAAAATACCGCAAGGGCGATTTGACTGTCAAAGTCGTGGATGCGGCAGGAAAGCCCGTTCCCAACGCGCAGGTGCAGGTGACGCAGACGCGGCACGCTTTTTTGTTCGGCTGCAACTTTTTCAACCTGAATCCTACCGACACATCGCCCGCGCAGAAAGCGTATGAAGGCGAGTTCGCCGCGCTGTTCAATTATGCCACCCTGCCGTTTTATTGGGGCGCATTTGAAAATACGCAAGGGAAGCCCGATTATGCGCGGCTGCAAACCATGGCACAGTGGTGCGTTGCCCACGGCATCGCCCCCAAAGGGCATCCTCTGGTCTGGCACCAGGTTTGGCCCGGATGGGCACCCAAAGACCCGGACGCCGCGATTCCCCTTTTGAAAGCCCGCGTCTCTGACCTGATCCCACGCTACAAAGACACAATTCATTACTGGGACGTTCTCAACGAGGCCAATGGCGCAGCGGGGCAGACCCCGCCGAACGGTGAAAGCGAGTGGATCAAGCGCGACGGTCCCGCGCCCGTAGTTGAGACCGCTCTGGGGTGGGCGCGTTCGGCAGGAATCGGCTTGCCGGAGACATTTCTGTATAACGATTACGATACGGGCGAGGGCAATGTCGCGCTTCTCACCCAGTTGCAGAAAGACGGCAAACTGCCCGATGCTATCGGCATCCAGTCCCACATGCACAGCGGCCCGTGGCTGCCGGCAAAAGTCTGGCAGGTATGCGAGACATTCAGCCGGTTCGGCAAGCCCATCCATTTCACCGAGACCACCGTCCTCAGCGGTCCGCGCCGCGACGTTGACTTTAACGGGCCGTCGGCTACCGACTGGAACACAACGCCCGAAGACGAGGCAAAGCAAGCCGACTATGTCGCGCAGTTTTATACGATTTTGTTCAGTCATCCGGCTGTCCGCGCCATCACCTGGTGGGACTTCAGCGATGCCAATGCCTGGCTGGGCGCTCCCTCCGGTCTGGTTCGCAGGGACATGAGTCCCAAGCCAGCTTACACCCGCTTGAAAGCACTGATCCATACGAAGTGGTGGACAGACGCAGCGGGCAAAACCAACCAAACCGGCACGTTCTCCCGCCGCGTTTTTTATGGCGACTATCAAATTACCGTGCGGGCCGGCAGGGGCCGCACGAAGACGCAGAGGGTGTCTTTTCCTGAAGCTGCGCTCCCGTTGACGATCACCGTGCGGCTGACGCCCTGACCCCAGGCCGCAGGATTTGTCGCTGAAAAATGAAATTAGTTCTTTTCTTCAGGCCGGGAAGCCGATGCGAGTGAAAAAGGCATGGTATAATGAGAGACCAGCAAGTTCAGGCTTTCTGAACTATAGGCCGTGTCTTGCGTCATTTTTTTATAAAATCTCGTCGCTTGTCAGATTTGGCATGATAATTGCAGTAGCCTATCTGTAGATAGGATTACGTTTTTCGCGCTGCCTCTTATTTTGCCCGTTGTAGTATGACGCATAAGACTGCCGCCACTGCCGTCGGTTTTCATTGTGTTCATCCGCTTACAAAGAAATCATTTACTATGAATTTCAGGGACGACGGTCGCTCTTGTCCACGATTATCTCGCACAAGCCGGCGGGGCCGAGCGCGTGGCAGCGGCTTTGCACAGGCTTTTTCCCTCGTCGCCGCTGTATACTTCTGTTTATGATCCCAGGGCAACGCTTCCGTATTTTCGTGATGTTGATGTCCGCACGTCTTTTTTGCAGCGCGGGCCCCTCTCGGCGCACTCCCTGCATAAGCTGGCTCTCCCTTTCTATCCGGCTGCTTTTGAAGAGTTTGACCTTCAGGGCTATGATCTGGTCGTCAGCAACTCCACCAGTTTCGCCAAAGGCGTTATCACTCCCCCACACACCTGTCATGTCTGTTACTGCCATACCCCGCCCCGGTTTGTTTGGAGGCAGCACGAATATCTTTCCCAGAGCCGCCGCGCGCGTCTGCTGTTTCCCCTGATGCGAGGCATGCTGCGAAAACTTCGCGCCTGGGACATTTCAAAGCGCCCAGCGTCCCGATTATTTCATCGCGAATTCCATCAATATTGCTCGCCGCATCCGTAAGTATTACCGGCGAGATGTGATGGCCGTCATTTCTCCTCCGATTGAAACCGCCCGGTATTGCCCGGTTAGCGCGGATCAAGTCGGCGATCATTTTCTGGTGGTTTCACGGCTGGTCGGCTACAAGCGCGTGGATCTGGCGATTGAAGCCTGCAATCTCATCCAGGCGCCCCTGCGGATCGTCGGCACCGGGCCGGATCTGGCTGGCCTGCGCCGTAAGGCAGGGCCGACGATACAGTTTCTGGGCCGGATTTCCGATCAGGAAGTGGCAGCGGAATACGCGCGCTGCCGGGCTTTGATCTTCGCGGGCGAGGAAGACTTCGGCATGACGCCGGTGGAATGCATGGCCAGCGGCCGTCCCGTGGTCGCTTACGCTGCCGGCGGGGCGCTGGAAACCGTGGTGGACGGCCATACGGGGCTTTTGTTTCGCGAACAAACGCCGGAAGCGCTGGCCGCGGCGCTGCAAACGATTTCCACTCTTTCCTTTTCCCCGGAGGCGCTGCAATCTTATGCGTTCGGCTTTGACGTTTCTGTCTTCAACGACCAGATGCGCCGGACTTTGGATAAAGCGCTGGAGGAACATCACCAGCTTTTTCGCGTCGATCCCGCGATTGAGACACGCCAGTCCCTGAAGAGCCGCCCTGCGGCGGGCCTGCCTCTGCTGCGCTCATTCCGCTACGCGACCGAGGACAGCCGCCTGACCGAGCCGACCCGCTTTCTCAGTGACCGGCCCTTTCCAGAGCCTGAATAACACCCTCCCTGAATTGCCTGTATGCCCCAGGAACGATCCCCATCCGGTTGAAAAATCTCTCGGCATTCCCCCACTTCCGAAGCGCCGTCGGATTGGCTGCGGCATCATTATCTGCTGCTCTCTCTGCTGCTCGCTCTGGTTGTTGCCCTGCTTTCGGAGATGCCCTGGCTGTCCCGCCCGGTTCGCACCTCTCTCTTGCAGGGGGATACTGTCGCTTTCTTGACCTTGCTGGCCGCATGCGGGCCGTATCGGGAAAATCTGGCGGACGCTGTCAGGCGCGGCCCGAATCCGCTGCTGCTGTCCCTGCTGGCCTGGTGCGCTCTTTCCGCCGCGCTGGCTCCGTTCCGCGCATTCGCCCTGGCCGAATTGCTGCGGCTGTTTTTCTGCGTGGGCGTCTATTTTGCCGCCGTCTATGGTCTTCGGTCCTGGGAAACTTTGCCGACGGCCTATGGCGTTCTGCTTCTGGGCGGATTTGTCGCGCTTTATGGGATTGCCCAGTTCAGTGCGCCCCAGGCGCTGCGGCAGGGGGAAATTACCAGCATCTTCGGCAATCACGAGCAGTTCGGTTCTTTTCTTGTCTTATTGCTGCCTGTGGCTTTGGCATTTGCCCTGGATCGAGAAGGCGAGCCACGGGTTCTCATGGGCGCTCAGGCCATCGCGCTGATTGTCGTCAGCGCTTTGCTGTTGGCACGAACTCGCTCGGCATGGGCCGGTGGGGCGTCCGGCCTGCTGGTCTTGTCGTTTCTGGCGATGCGCTATACGTCGGTTCGGCTGAACCGCGCGAACAAGGCGCTCATCATTGGCCCGCTGGTGGTTGTGCTGCTTGGCTTCGCGCTGTTCTTCGGCATGGGGCAGATCGCGCCATTGCTGTCGCCGCGCGCCGCCACGCTGACCCATGTTCTGGATGACACGTCGTTTGCCGACCGCCTGCACCGCTGGAAATCGGCCTGCCGGATGGCGTCGGAGAAGCCCGTGACCGGCTGGGGGCTGGGGGCTTTTCCTGTGCTTCAGGAGCGTTGGACGCATCAGGGCGACTCTGCCTCGGAGGTTCTCGCGCATGGCACGGGCCATTCCAATCTGGCTCACAATTTTTGGGCGCAGTGGGGTGCGGAAACCGGCGGGGTGGGTCTGGGCCTGTACGTCGCCGCCGTCGCGGCATTTTTCGGCGTCGGACTGAGCGCACTGAAGACGATGCCGCCGGGCCAGCGCCGCACCTTACTGATGGGCTGCCTGGCCGCCACCGCCGGCGGCGTTGTGGATGCGGTCGGCGCTCCGTCGTATACGTTTCCCGGTGTTTCCTCGCTGTTCTGGCTTTGGATCGGTTTGGGCGTGGCCACCTGCCGCTCACAGCACAGTTCCGCTCCGGCTCTGCCGCCGACCCCTGTCGGCATCTGGATCGGCTCCCTGGGCGCGGGCATTGTCGCGGCTGCGATTGTTCTGGGCGTCGGGTTCGCGCAACAGTCCTAAATTCACGCCAGAATGCCAATGCTGGCAAAAAAACAGTGGACTTTTCGGAAAAAATAGGCTATAGTATACTTGCTTGACCTTGTGGCAAGAATTCTATCGTCTGTCACGGCTGTAATGTGACCCTTTGATTGTGGAGAAAAAATAACATGACAATCTCACAACGACTGATACGCGCCGGACTGGCCTTCATTTTGTTTGCTTTGATAGCTTCTCTTCTGCCGACAGATGGAACAGCAATCAATGCTGCTTTTGCCTGCACTGGTCCTTAGTACATAAGAGGAAATTCCGTTTTCGATTCAGTAGTTTGGTTGGTTATGGGGCCAATAATTGAGCCACTTGGTATTCTGCCGCATGCTTTACCATAGTGATTTCGCGCTCCAAAATTACTAGCGCACGCCGAGGATTCGTTCCTCGGCGTGTTTTAGCGTATCAGGTCATCATAGCGAAATTCCCATGAACATTGAAAGTCAGAAAGAGCTACCGACCACGAAAACGCTTCCCAACAGCCATCCGGCCCCTTTGAGAACCATTCTGTATGTGGATCACACGGCGAAATTGGGGGGCGGGGAAATTGCGTTGCTCAATCTGGTGTCGGCCATTGATCCAAGCCGGTATCGGCCCATCGTGGTGCTGGCGGCCGAAGGGCCGTTGACGGCAAAACTGCGCGACGCCAGTATTGAGACCCACGTTCTGCCTCTGAATGCCTCCGTGCTGAACACCCGTAAAGACAGTCTTCACTTTAAATCGCTGCTCCGGTTGGGGGATGCGTTCGCCTGCCTGCGCTACTCTTTCCGGCTGGCCTTTCTGGCCCGGCGTCTCAAAGTGGACCTGATTCATACCAACTCACTGAAATCCGATCTTTACGGGGGACTGGCAGGTCGGCTGGCCGGCATTCCTGTGCTCTGGCATGTGCGGGACAACATTGACGAAAACTACCTGCCGCCTCTCGTGGCGGCGACCTTTCGCGGCCTTTCCCGCATCCTTCCCCATGCCGTCATCGCCAACTCGGAAAGCACGCTGCGAACGCTCCGGCCCCTCCAGCGGCAGACAACGGCGACGGTGTACAGCGGCGTCGCGCAAGGCGCTTTAGCTTGGGCTGAGGAAAATAATGAATCCAAACTGCGCGTTGTGCATGATGGTTTCAGTTCCCGCTCTCTCGGACCGCTTTTGTCACCACAGGAAGCGCCGCGCCCCACTACTCCGGGAGGCGCGGACGACTTGATGGCAGAGCAAAAGGGGCCAATTGTGGTTTTGGTGGGCCGCATCGCGGAATGGAAAGGGCAGCATGTCTTCCTTCAGGCGGCGGCACAGGTGCGAGATCGCTTTCCGGCGGCGCGCTTTCAGGTGGTCGGCGCTCCCTTGTTCGGCGAAGAGGCGTATGAGCAGTCGCTGCATCAGATGGCAGGGGATTTGGGCGTGAGCGATCAGGTTCAGTTCCTGGGCTTTCGCGACGACGTCTTTACCCTGCTGCTGGCGTCGGACATTGTGGTCCATGCCAGCATTCTCGGTGAACCGTTCGGGCAGGTTGTCATTGAAGGCATGGCTGCCGGCAAGCCGGTGATCGCCACGGACGGCGGCGCGCTGCCGGAGATCGTGGCGCGGGGGGAAACAGGGCTTCTGGTGCCGATGGGTGATGTTTCGGCCATGGCGGAGGCGATCGTGGAACTGCTGTCAGAACCTGCCCGAGCCGCCGCCATGGGGATCGCCGGACGGAAACGGGTTCAGGAAAAATTTACCATCGCGCATACCATCCGTAAACTGGAAAGCGTTTACGATTATCTTCTCAACACCGGTGTTTCCGATCCTGTGTGACACCATTTGCAGGTACAATAGGCTCTCAGGCTCTTTTTCCGACCAGGTTCCACCCTGTGAATATTATGCCCCTCCATCGCCAATTAATTCACCGCTTCACGGATCCCGCGCCGGGGCGGGCATTTGTGTTTGCCCCGCTCCTGGTCGCGCTCACGACCTGGCTGCTGTTTCAGGCGCAGATCATGCTCATACGGGCCGATAAATCCCCACCGTGAGGCCTTTCAGCATTGGCTACTTGATTCCTCTGGTGCTGCTGACGTTTCTGGGCGGCCGGATAGTGGGCATCTTTACCCTGGCGCTGTCGGCGCTGGCCTCAGTCTATGTTCTCACGGAGCCGCGGTTTTCGCTGCATATCATCCATGCGCGTGACGAAGTGGAACTGATCATGCTGCTGCTGGTCGGGAGCGTTTTGATCGCCGTGGCCGGGGCGTTCCATATGACTCTCCGCGACATGGCGACGGCGCTGTCGGTGGCAAAGCTGGAAAACGAGGTCCGCCAGATCGCGACGGAAGTAGAAGAAGCCTGCCTGGTACGTTCCTGCTCCGTCCAGCGTCAGGGTCTGGACTATTCCGTCGTCCTGGAAGCCCATCTTTGCCGGGACGTTCCGGCCGCCGAACTTCTTGTGATCGCCGCCGCCATCGAAGCAAAACTGCGCCGGATCAACCCTTTTATCGCGAAGGCCACCGTGCATTTCGTGCAGGAGTGATGGGATATTTCCCCAGGAGGTTCTTTCGTGAAAACGACCAAAGCTGTCATCACGGCAGCGGCGCGCAGTCAGCGCACCCTCCCGCTGCAAACGCTGACAGACCGGGACGGCATCTCCAAATCCGTGCTGTCCATTCTTGTGGAAGAGGCCCTGGACGCGGGGATTGAAGAAATCTGCGTTGTCCTTTGCCCCGGCGACGAGGGTGTTTATCGCGAGGCGGCGGGCGCGCATGCGGGCCGCCTGCATTTCGTGCCGCAAGTCCATCCGCGCGGCTACGGCCATGCGCTGTCCTGCGCGCGCGATTTCACCGGCGCGCATCCGTTCCTGCACATGGTCGGCGATCATCTATATCTCAGCCGGACGGCTCAGGGCTGCGCGGCCCAGCTTGTGGAGACTGCGGAGCGCGAAGGCTGCGCCGTGTCCGGTGTCCAGCCCACGCGCGAAAGCCTGCTGCCCTATTTCGGCACGGTGGGCGGGCGGCGTATTCCCCAGAGCGCTCATCTGTACCAGATAGAAACGGTGATGGAGAAACCGACTCCGACCGAGGCCGAACTGTCGCTGCTGGTGCCGGGTCTGCGCGCCGGCCATTACCTGTGCTTCTTCGGGATGCACATACTCACGCCGCTCGTGATGGAACTTCTGGCTGCCGAAGTTGCGCGTGCAGAAGGCGACCCTGATGCGCGTATCGCCCTGTCCCCGGTTCTGGCGGCGCTGGCCCAACGGGAGCGTTATCTGGCCCTGGAAATGCAGGGGCGCCGGTTCCCGATTGATGCCCGTTACGGGCTGCTGACGGCCCAGCTTGCCCTGGCGCTGAGCGGGCGGGATCGCGATGAAGTCTTGACGCGCCTGTGCGAGCTGCTGGCCCAGCGCGAGATAGACCGAACCCTCTCCGAGAGAGCCTGAAATACCATGTCACCTCTCGTTTCCATCATCACCGCCGCCGACCCTGCCGTGCGGGATCAATCTTTGGACGATTTTGCCCGTCAGTCTTCCCAAGAAACCCTGGGGGCCGAGTGTGAGAGCCTGGAAATCTTCCGGCACGACAGCGGCAGCCTGTACGAGCGCGTTCGCGCCTGCTTCTTTCTGTACGCCATTCACCGGTTTCATCTGCCCGCAAAGCCCGGCTATCCCACCGGGGGCCGTATTCCCTTTGACGGCTACCGGCATCTGCTGGAGCGCCGCTTTGAGGAGGCCGTCGCCACGTTTCGCCGGGCGCAGCGCGAGGACGGAGGCCAGCGATGCCCTGTCCAGCGCCCTGGCGGCGGCCTATCATCGCATCGCCTTCCAGACGCTGGCCGACCAGGTGCGCCGCTCGGTACGCTCCGTGCGGGGCAACCAGTGGATGTTCCGCGTCGGCCACCCCGGCGATCAGCCGCTGCGCGTCCGGCCCGAACTGCTCCAGCGCGAGTCGGAAAACGCCGCGTTTCCCATCCTGCAGGAGCGCACTCCCGTTCGCATGGACCTGACCCACAGCGCGTGGAGCGACATCTTCTTTCTGGGCATGGACTACCCGGAAGGCGCGCGCGTCCTGAACGTCTCCGTCGACCTCGGCGTTCATGGCCGGGATGCCGGCCCGAAACCGCCGGTGGAAGCGTATTTCCGCATTATTGACGAGCCGGTTCTGCGCCTGACCAGCGTGGATCTAGAGGCGACCACGGACATCACCGATCTGGCGGAAGTGTTTGATTTTGCCCGTGACTATCTGGGACTGCTTAAAGGCCGCGCTGATCGCATCCGGCCTGGTGCCGCCGGGCATGGAAGGCTCGGAGCAGCGCCTGGCCGATCTGCTGGAGCGGATGGTCGGGCCGGGACTGGGGATCGAACTGATCAGCAGTGTCAACGGCATCCCGAAAGGCTCCCGTCTGGCCGTCTCCACCAACCTGCTGGCGGCGCTGATCGCCGCCTGCATGCGCGCGACCGGCCAGATCCGCGCGCCTGGCCGGTCCGCTTGGAGGAAGAGGAGCGCCGGCTGGTCGCCGCGCGGGCGATTCTGGGCGAATGGCTGGCCGGTTCCGGCGGCGGCTGGCAGGATTCCGGCGGCGTCTGGCCGGGCATCAAGCTGATCGAAGGGCAGGACGCGCAGGAAGGCGATCCCGAGTTTGGCCTGAGCCGGGGCCGCCTGCTGCCCCGCACCACATTCTGACTTCGAGGGAAGCCTCGCCCGAAACACGCCAAAAATTGCAGGACAGCCTGGTGCTGGTGCATGGCGGCATGGCGCAGAATGTCGGCCCGATTCTGGAGATGGTGACCGAGAAGTATCTGCTGCGCTCCCAGGCGGAATGGGCCGCGCGTCAGGACAGCGCGGCGAGATTCTATGACGGCATTCTCGCAGAATCTGGCGGACGGGCGACATCGCGGCATTGGGCGAAGCGACCACGCGCAACTTCTTCGGCCCGCTCCAGACCATCATTCCCTGGGCCAGCAATCTCTACACCGAAACGCTGATTCGCGCAGGTGCGCAGAGCGAGTTCGGCGCCGGACTTTCTGGGGCTTCTGGATGCTGGGCGGCATGTCCGGCGGCGGCATGGGCTTTATCTTTGCGCCGGAACGGAAGGCCGAGGCGCAGGACGCGCTTGCAGGAGATCATGTCGCAGACCCGCCGGCATTTGGAGCACGCCCTGCCGTTTGCGATGGAACCGGTCGTCTACGACTTCGCCATCAACGACGAGGGTACCAGCGCGCGCCTGCTGCCGACCGGGGAAGCATTGCTGCCGCCCGCCTACTACGGCCTGACTCCTGCCCCGTTTGATGCGGCTGGACCCGCGGGCGCTGCCGCCTGCCAGCCGCGCCGAGATGGACGCTTTCGGCGCGGCCTGTCGCACGCGGCCCGATCTGGCGGGCATGGTGCCCACTCTCTTTGACCGCCTTCTGCCGCGAACTGGAGACGGGCAAGGGGCCGGCCAGGACCTCAGCGCCCTGCTGCTGGAACCTGGGCTTTGACCCGGTTCAGCACGAGCAGATTCGCAGCGACCTCAAAAGCGGGCGCATTGGCTTGGCCCAGAACCGGCTTCCGGCCAGCAGCGACATTCGCGATGTGGAGCCGGGCGATGTGCTGGACGGCAGCGTCGGGGGCTTGACGGACGTCCTGCGGGCGGCAGGCGAGGCGGCGCTGGCGAATGGGGAAGTCGCTGTCGTCACCCTCGCCGCTGGGGTGGGCAGCCGCTGGACTCAGGGCGCAGGCGTGGTCAAAGCCCTGCATCCTTTCGCCAAGCTGGGCGGTCGGCACCGGACATTTCTGGAAGTCCATCTGGCGAAAAGCCGTCAGCGAGGCCAGGCGGCAGGAATGCCGATCCCGCACATTTTCACGACCAGTTCCCTGACGCACGCGCCATTAGAAACGTTCCTGCGCGAGGAAAGCAACTATGCATATCCCGGCCTGCTGCTCCTGTCGCCGGGCCGGGCTATCGGCCTGCGGCTTGTTCCCACTGTGCGCGATCTGCGCTTCGCCTGGGAAGAGATGCCCCAGCAGACGCTGGATGCCCAGCAGCAGAAGGTTCGCGAAAGCCTCCGCGCGGCTCTGATCGGCTGGGCCAAAGCGTCGGGAGAGGCTTCGCGACTACCGGGACAACCTGCCGGCCCAGTGCCTGCATCCGGTCGGCCACTGGTTCGAAGTCCCGAACCTGCTCAAAAACGGCACGCTGGCGTCGCTGCTCCGCGATCGCCCGCAGCTTCAGTATTTGCTGGTCCACAACATTGACACGCTGGGCGCGGACGCTGACCCGGCCATGCTTGGTCTGTTTCAATCCCAGAACGCGGCCTTGATGGTGGAAGTGATGCCGCGCCGATTGGAAGATCGGGGCGGCGGGCTGGCCCGCGTGGACGGGCGTCTGCGCCTGGTGGAAGGGCTGGCGATGCCGCGCGAGGAAGACGAGTTCGGGCTGACCTACTACAATTCGCTGACGACCTGGGTGCATATTGACCGGCTGCTGGCAGCCTTCGGCCTGACCCGACCCCAGCTGCGACGATGACCAGGCCGTGACCAATGCGATCCGCGCGCTGGCCGCCCGGATGCCGACCTATGTCACGTTGAAAGATGTCAAGCGCCGCTGGGGGCATGGGCAGGAAGATGTCTTCCCCGTCCCACAGTTTGAGAAGCTCTGGGGCGACATGACCGCCCTGCCCGATGTTCCCTGCCGCTTCGTCGCCGTCCTCCGGCAGCGCGGCCAGCAATTGAAAGACCAGGCGCAGTTAGACGCCTGGCTCCGCGACGGCTCCGCCGCCCATGTGGAGTCGCTTTGCGAATGGGATTGACATCCTAATTTGAGACTGGTAGAATCTTGAAGAGGTCTATTATGGCATCCATTCAAACTCTAGAGGTTTCCCTCGCTGATAAGCAAAACCGTCAATCCCTGAGTTGAGCAAAAGAATTTCATGATCTGGTTGAGACCTGGCAGCAGGAAACCGGGGTGCTTTCTTCTCTGGAAGAGAAATTCGCTCATCCTGCCTATCAACGAATTGTTGAAATGGGAGTAGATGCCATTCCCCTGCTGCTTCATGAGATGGAACACAGACCGGGGCATTGGTTTTGGGCGCTGAAACACATCACGGGTGAAAACCCGATGCGCCCGGAACACGCAGGCAACCTCAAGTGCATGACGGAGGATTGGCTTGCCTGGGGCAAAGAGCGCGGCTACGTGAGTACCGGACACTGAATGCAAATCTCCCCGATTGAAGCCTGGTTCCCGGATTTGGCCTCTGCCGGATACAGCGTCACAAGTCCGCCGACCAGCGAATACAACTGCATCGCCTGGGCCGCCGGAGATACGGGAAGATGGTGGTGGCCTACCCCGGATCCTGATCTCACTTACTGGCCTGTGGCTGTGCCGCGTGAAAGAAACATTGAAAGTTTCATTCAAGCTTTTGAGACATTAGGATTTCAGGTGTGTGAGACCGCCGAACTTGAAGAAGGTTATGACAAAGTTGCACTTTACGCTGATGCCAACGGCCTTCCGACCCATGCGGCAAGGCAATTACCGTCAGGCTCATGGACAAGCAAGTTGGGCGAGATTGAAGATATTCAGCATGAGACGCTGGAAGGTCTTGAAAGCGCTGTTTATGGCAGTGTTGCTAAAACATTGAGAAGATTTCGCGCTTTCAGCGATTAACAGACGCTTATGACTTCCGGGCGTCATCGGGGGCGGCGAGGCGGGGCTGGACGGAATGCCACATTTCCGTGGCAAATTGGTCCAGATGGGCGTGAAGCCGCTGGGTCGTGGCGGGGTCCGCGCCCAGGGGCTGAACGAAGCGGAAGAAATAGACGGGGGCGCTCTGACGACCGAGCAGGGCGCTCTCCATCATGGTGGTGCGGATGGTTGTGCTGTCGCTGATGATCTTGCCGTTGACCACATAAAAATAAGCGATAAAGACTGTCGGCACGCCCTGAGTCTTTGCGCCCTCAAACGTCTGCATGACGATTGGGGTGCCGGGCAGGCGCTCGGTCTGGCCGGACGACAACTGCCAACTGCTCAGGCACAATCGCGGGTCGTGCAGGGCGACTCCCGCCGTGCCGCTCAGGAGCAGAAAGTCAATCGGCCCCTCTCCCTGCCCGTAAAGGCGGGACAGGATATGCGCGCCCGGCAGCGCCTTCTGGATATATTCGTCCGACTCCAAAGGACGGTCGCCATGAGACATGTCCCCGGCGACGACTGTCGGCACGTCGGCGCTGGCGATGCCGACAGAGTACGAGTTCAGCGACGGATGCCAGAGACGCGCGATAGTTAGCGCAACAAGCAGAACAGCGATTAAAGCAGCGGCAACCCCGCGAAAGTGCGGCATCCGATCCTCCGAGCGATGGCAAACAAAGCGACGAGTCCCAGAGCGACCATCAGGAGGCCGCTGGGATCATGGATGGTGTGTTCGGCGCGCGCGCCGAAGCTTTCGCCGACAACGGCCAGCACAGTCAGCCGCACCACGTTGACGACGATGGCGAGCGGAAAACTGCAAGCGAACAGGACCAGACGCCGTCGCGGCGGGCCGTCGGCCAGCCAGGCGAAGGCTGCCGAGACCATAAGTAATGTCAGCAGAAGCCGGAAGCCTGAACACGGCTCATCCACGAACAGAGCGAAATTTTCCAGGGTAATGACATTGCCGCTCAAACTTGTCTGGAACGTCAGCAGATGCAGCGTTTGATTCGCCAGAACCGTGCAAAGCTGCTGGCTGCTGAAGGTCGCTTCATGGAGAATCGGACCGGGCAGCGGAGCCATCCAGAGGATAAACGCCAGGGGGAAAGCCGCCGCGCGAACCCATTTTAAGCCGAGTACCAGCCAGACGCCGCTCCACAGGGTCAGCAGAAATCCCAGCGAGGCAACGGCAATGAGATCATGTTTTTCCCCGATCAGCATCAGCCCAAGCGCGGGCAGCAGAAGCAGCAGCGCTTTGTAATCGGGCGCTTTGGGAACAGACCGCAGGGCCTCGCGCCGGTGCCAGAGCATCAGGGCGACAATCGCGGGAATGACCGGCCCGTAGGCGTAATAAGAGTTCGGCTGAAGGTAAGCGCTGGTCCAGGGAACCAGCACCGGCCAAGCCAGTGCGAGCAGCGCTGCCGCCGCGCCGGGCAAGCAGCAGAAGCGTGAACACGTCAAGCCGGGCTGCCGGCTGGGGGCTTTGCGTTTCGGTCGCCATTGAATATCTTTCGGCTTCAGGGCAGGCTGGCCGTCTTTGGCTCATTACTGGATTTGGCGGGAGCAGTGTCCAGGTCGCTGAAGAAGTTCTGGTAGATCGCCATATCAAAGAAGGGCTTGTTCCCGTGGTAAAGCGCCGCCATCTCTTCCTGCTCACTGGGGGCCTTCTGGAGACGGACCTGACGCGCGACCTGTTCCCGCACCTGAGACAGCGGCAGCACGGCACCGGCATCATGGCTCTTGACCTTGAAGATCAAAAATATTTTGCCCAATGTGAAGGTCTTGATCTCGCCAGTCTTCATCTGCATCACCGCCCCGGTGAGTTGGCCGCGAACAGCGGGCGGCAGCGAGTTCATGTTGACCTGAAACCCATTGACACCGGCGACGCGCAGGCCATGATGCGTGGCAATGGCGGACTCCGGCATGTCCTGAACCAGAAGGTGAACCGCTTCGCCGGCATCGGCGGCATTCCCCGCAACCACCAGCGTGGCCTGCGCCTGCGGCGGCAGCGTATACTCGTTTTTATGCGCGTTGTAGTAGGCGGCGACTTCTGCATCGCTCGCTGTCACGTTCTGGATACGCAGGTTCTCCAGCGCGATCATCTGGCCGGCTTCGGTCCGCAGGGCCGGCGTGTCCTGCGCGGGAACATTGCCGGGTGTGCGCCGCCGCAAATCCGCCAGGCGTGTGTTAATCTCCTGCTCGGAAGGCATCAGGCTGGCTTTTGACGCCGCCTGATTGATTAACTCCCCAAAGACCATCTTGCTGAGGACGGCTTTGCCGGCAGCGCCATCCATGTTCGCAAGATACTCACGTTTGGTGATGACTCGGTGGCCGATCGTCACGAGCGGGCGCGACGAGGAGTAACGATAATACAATACCAGATTGGCGACCAGTGAACAGGCGGCGATACCCAGAACCAGCCGGAACCCCCAGCGGCGAAGCACCGGACTTTGCACGCGAGCCTTGCGGACCGTCTGCCACGTTTTTTTGGATGCCTGGTGCATCGCGCGCCGCACTGTGTCCCAGCGCAGGGCCATCTGAATATCTGCTACCTGCTGGGCGGCGCTGCGGCGCACCGAGCGAATTTTCGCCTTTTTTTCGCGAGCCGCGCGGACACTCCGGGCCACATTTTGGACTTCCTGGTGCCGCTGCGCGCGCTTGAGGCTCTTCTTGCGCCGCCGCATCCGGCGCTGAAATGCCTCCAATTGTTTGTTCAGTTCTACGGTGAATTGCTGTAAGAATGGCTTTTTCATGATGGGTCTTCATCCACGGACTGTGTCCGCCGTGGACATGTCTCCGTTTATTATACAGCAAATTTCGTGCCAAACTACGGAGCCGGGAAACTTTTGCCATTTAGAAAATTGCCCGGCCTGCGCTTATCCCTGCAATGACTGAAGGAACTCCAGCACTTTCGGGACATGCGCTTCCACTTTGACGCGCGGATAGATTTTCGCGACGTTGCCCTCCTGATCGATCACAAACGTCGTCCGTTCCAGCCCCATGTACTTTTTGCCGTAGTTGACCTTCTCTTTCCACGCGCCATACGCTTCGGCGACGGCATGATCCGGGTCAGCCAGCAGCGGGAAGGGGAGGGCGTGCTTTTCGGCGAATTTTCGGTGCGACTCGGCGGCGTCCGGGCTGATGCCCAGGATCGCGCTGCCGACAGCTTCAAATTCGGGCAGCCGGTCCCGGAAATTGCAGGCTTCGGTCGTGCAGCCAGGCGTGTCGTCTTTGGGATAAAAGTACAGGACGACGCTGGCCTTGCCGCGAAACTCGGACAGCGTCATCTCCGATTCTCCCTGCCGCGTGACGGCGCGCAGGCGAAAGTCCGGCGCCGGTGCGCCGACGGTCAGTTCCGGCATGGTCTCATTTCTCCTTTGGCGATGATGGTGTGGGGAACGGCTGGAAAGTTTTGCTTGACGCCGCCGCCCGCCTGTGCTAGAATAGAGTGGCCCTTCGGGGCAGGAAAGGTTGACTCAGAATGCACTCTCGTGTCCATACCCTGCGGTTTTGCGCCCTGGGAACTCTCTTACTTCCCCTTCTGGCCGGCTGCGGCGGTGGGGGAGGCGGCGGCGGAAACGGCAACTCCGGCGGCAGCGGCAACAATGGCGGCCAGCAGCCGCTTTCGATCACGGTTGACACCCCCACGCATGGGTTGACAGCCACTTTGTCGGAAGACCGGGCTACGGTAGCGGTCGGCGGCACGGTCACCTACACCTTGACCCTGACCAATCCTCCAACGGGTACGTCCCTGGTTGTCGCCACGCCCAGCCCAACGCTGCCGGCGGAACCCGCCGCGCAATTGAATGTGACTGACTCCGCCGGGAACAAGGTTTACGATCCGATCCCTCCGGTTCCGATCAATTCGGCGACGCTGGCGCCTGGTCAATCGCTCGTTGAGACTATCCCCGTCCAGGCGTTTGGGGGAACGGGAACTTATTCGGCGACTGCCACCTTTTCTTTTCCCCTTGACAGTCCCCCGCCTACGCCAACAACAGTCGGACCGCTGACAGTGACGGCGCAATGATTAGCTTCGCGGCGGGCGCTCCCACTTTTGTTCGGGGACGCCCGCGCGGGCATTGATCAGGCGGGCCAGCACAAACAAATGGTCGCTCAGGCGGTTCAGGTACCGCGCCACTTCCGGGCTGACCCTCTCCGCCTGCGCCAGCGTCACCAGATGCCGCTCCGCCCGGCGGCACACGGCCCGCGCCTGATGCAGCAGCGCTCCGCCCCGGCAGCCGCCCGGCAGAATGAAATGCCGCAAGGGGGCCAGTTCCGCCTCAAACCGGTCAATCTCCGCTTCCAGCCGCGCCGTTTCCTCCGGCTGAACGCGCGGCACAGCATCCCCCCGTTCGCCCGGCGTCGCCAAATCCGCCCCGACCTCAAAGAGTTCACCCTGAATGCGGGTCAGCACGGCCTGCACTTCGTGGTCGTCAATAAACGCCAGGGCCGCGCCCAGCGCCGCATTGCACTCATCCACCGTGCCGTAAGTTTCCACCCGGACGGCATTTTTCCACACCCGCTGACCGCCATATAGCCCCGTTTCCCCGCCGTCGCCTGCCTTCGTGTAAATCTTCATGGCAAAGTATAGACCGGACAGGCCGGGGAAGTCAATTGTACCAGTATTGATACTTGGCATGGATTTTTATGTAGGGACATCCACGACGATCTTTGGTAGCCCCTACACGCAGGGCTTTGGAAATACTGGCGACTGGGCGCTCACAGGGCTGGGCGGCCGTGTGTATGTCTCGGATATAAGTCTCGGAAGTTGGGTGCTTTCCCGCGCTGGCAGCGATGGATTTAAGATTACCGCGCCGACGCCTCCACAGCGCCACTCGTCATCTATACCGATAACTATGGCACTGGCTAACAGAGAAGGAGGTGGGGGTTAGGTCCCCTAACTCCCCTTCTCCACCTGCCGCCGGTTGTCCACCCAGATTTTCGTGCGGGTAGAGGAGAGCGGCTGATTGGCGGCGTCCTGGGCCTGCGCCTCAATTACATATTCGCCGTCGGGGACGCGGGTTGTATTCCAGTTGAAGCTGTAGGGCGCGTTGTTGGTGATGCCTTTGAGTTCGCCGTCAATGTAAAAGGCGACATAGGCGGTGCGCCGGTCCGGGGTGGCGGCGTTGAAGGTCACTTCGCCGCGCTGCACCATGGTCTTGCCGGCGCGGGCCGAGGCCAGAGCCAGAACAGCATAATCCTGCTCGGCAATTTTAATCTGGGCCGTGCGCCACGCAGCATCGCCCGGCTCGTCGCGGATCAGGCGCAGGGCGGTGACATCGGCCAGGGCCAGTGTCTGCGCGCCGATAATGGTCGGCATCGGCTGCCAGGGGCCATGATTGCGCTGGACTTCCGTCCGCCAGGAGTGCTTGGGCTGGTCGGCGTTGCCGGCCAGATCAAAGTAACCGTTGAACAGCGGCGGCGTCCCTTCCATTTCCGGGGCGGGCGGTTTTTTGCGGGAGCCGATCACCAGTACAGACGCTGCGCCTGCGCCGTCGCCCTGGGCATTGTGGTAGGCGGGCTGGATCTGGAAGCCGCCGCGCCGCTCTTCGCCGATGCCTTCCAGCAGAGGAGATGTGGAGACGGGCGCGGTCCCGACGGTGATGACGCCGTCATGGTTGGTGTTGATCGCGCCGACGCCGGTGTAGGCCGTGCCGTCGTAGCGCCCGACACCGACCAGCGGCTTGACGACATGAGTCAAAAGCTGTTTTGTGCCGCTGGCATACGTCACCCGCACCTCGCCGCCGGCGACGTTGTCAAAGAAGACTTCCTTCAGTGGGTTGACCGGCTGAAGCGCCTGAATTTGAAAAATGTCGCCTTCGTGCGGGATAAAGTTCAGCGGGAGCGGGGTTAAATCGCCGCCCACGCGCTCCAAAAAGACCGGGTTGCCGACGAGTGGGGACAATTCCCGGAAGATGCTGGTTCCGGCAGAAATGTTGGTGTAGATGCCGGACAGGCCGGACACCTGGCCGCCAAAAAGATTGGGCGTCTGGGCAAACTCGCGCGGCAGGATATTGATCAGGAGCGGGTCGGGGGTCGTGATGTCGCCGACACGTATTCGCAGGCCATGCACGGCGACGGCGGCGACGGTGCCGGGCTGGGCATACCCGCTGGCCGAATAGCCCATCAGGCTCTGCGTGGCCGGCGCCGTGACCCGGCCAATGAGATGCCAGGTCAGCCCCCGGTCGGCGGAGACTTGGATCGCCCCGTCCGCGGTATTGACAATGCGAATGCGATGGCTTTCCGCCTGGGCAAACGCGGGAAATGTCGGCGGCGTTTCATGCGCGTGCGTGGGGCCGGACTCAAAAACGACAAGCAAGGCGAGGAAAAAAACAGCGAACAGAAGAACAGCGAAGCGCATAGGATAATTATAGCAGATGGAGGGGACGCAGGGGAAGTGGTACGAACTGTCTGAGCCATGAGCGGGCTTGATGACTCAGGCCGCTCATGAGTATTCTCCTGAGAAACTGTATAACAAGCCCAAGAGAGGCCCCCCAACCCCCAATAATGGGGGCGCCGGAGGGGACAATGCTGCCTCTCCTCATCCGGTTCCCCCATTATTGGGGGCTAGGGGGCTTTCGGCCAGTTTCTATAAAGTTTCTTATGGCGCGCCGGGCGCTGAGGCGCCTTGAGAGAGACCGCTGATGATGTCGGTCTTGAGATAGTAGTTGGTGGGCTGCGTCGGGTCCTGCCACTGGCTCAGGCCGGTCGTCCACTGAGACAAGATCGTGCTGTACGAGTCTGTGGAGAGATTATAACCGAGTGAGCCATAGTAGTCAAACAAGCCCCATCCGCCCTGGTTGACGGTCTTGTAGGTCCAGGTCGCCCATGCCCAGTTCAAACTATTGAAACCCTGCGTCATATCGGCTGCGTTCTGAGTGACATTGCTGGAATCGTCGCTTTTGCACTCTCCGACGAAACAAGGCAGCGTGGTGGAGAATTCGGTGTGCTGGGGCAGCGCCGCCAGAAACGTGTTGAACTCTGCTTTGTTTCCGCAGGGATAATGGCCGGAACAGACAATGTTGGTCCAGCCCAGCCCGGCGAAATCCGCGGTGTTGACCCACTCCGCCACCAGCATCCGCTTCGGGTCCTGGGCGCGGATGGCGCTGTAGAATGCCCGGTGCGCGTCGTAGTAATCGTTGGAACCGGTCGGCTCGTTGATCAGGTCAAAGGCCGCTACCGTCCCGTTGCCCTTGTAGTGCTGGGCCAGCGCGGACCAGATCGCTGCGCTCTGGTTCCGCTGCGTCGCCCCCGGCTCGCCTGCCTGGCAGATGATGCCGTAGTCCTGCTGCTGCCCCGGCCAGACATGGTAATCGAAGATCACGTACATGCCACGCTTAGCGGCCTCCTGCACAACCCAGTTGAAGCGCGAGAAGTCAATGCCTCCGTGCGCGTTCAGGTACCAGTTGCCGTTGGCATCCTGGAGGTTGCGCCAGCTAAAGGGGACGCGGATGAGGTTGAAGCCATAGCTTTGGAGGTTGTCCATGTCGCGGTCGGTGAACCAGTTGTCGCGCCAGGCGTTGATGAGAGCCTGCCGCCTGGGCTGTGCCGAACCGCGTTTCCAGTTGTTCCAGGGCGAAGCGCCCGCCATTGTCGCTCTGGCCGCACATCCAGCCTTCGGTGACCAGCCAGCCGCCGATGTTGGTGCCGCGCAGGGTGACCCGGTTGTTTTTCGCGTCGCAGAAGCTGTTGCCCTGCGTGTGCACGTAACGTGCGTCAACATCCGGCGTCACGGCGATGTCGCTGAACGTACTGACGCACAACGCCCCCGTGTTGTGTGCACAAACAGCCGCCCCGGCCAGCACCGTTGGGTTCATCGTGAGTTTCTTGGAGGCGCCGATCGTATACCAGTTGGTTCCGTTGGCGCTGTAGCTGCCGGCGAAACTGCTGTTGACACGGTGGAGCCTGACCCACACCGGCGCCGTGACGCCCTTCACCTGAATGTAGGCCGTGGATCCGCCTCCGACGGCCCGATATTGGAAAGTGACTCCCTGTCCGGGCGTGACGAAGACGGCCGCGTCGGCGGAACTGGCGTTAACGGTATTGCGGAGCATGACGCCGGCTTTGGCCCAGGGGTCGGTGTTGCCGACGCTTTTGACATAGGCCGTGACGGTCCCATTTCCCGCAAGCGCGCCTTTGTTGTAATGGAACTGATCACTGGTGTTCCAGATGTCGGCGCCGCCGCCGGAAATGGTGTAAACGCCGCTGCTGAAGGACGTCCCGCCCGTCTGCTGTGGCGAGCCGATGTCCAGATCATCGGAGGAGGTCGCGCCGGCCATCCAGACGCTTGAACACAGAAGAGTCGCGCTCAGCGCGACAACGGCCATGAATTTGCTTGCTTGTTTCATAACTGCCTCTTTCAGTCGTCAGTGATTTACTGGTGGCTTGCTTCCGTTGAGTTGTCACAGGCTCTGTATTGCCCGGCACAGGTTCTACGATGGATGCATTTCTGTTGATATGTGATATGCACGAACGCGGCGAGTTCCCGTTTTAATAAGTAGTTGGTAATACGCTTTACCTAAAGCCTTTCAATCATATCATAGATTTTGTTTGCTGTCAAATTATTTTTATTCTCTGGCGAGACAGGCATTTCGCTGGTGAGGGCCTCAGAACGATGTCTGCGGGGGAACGGCTGAGGGGAGGTGGCCGCGCACAGCATCATTACCTGGCTTTCAAGGATCGGGCTGCGAGATTACCAAGTTCTTCAGGGCTGAGGACATCACAAACTAATCTTCAGCCCTGGTGATCGTCCTGCCTGTGCTGGTGGGCGCTTTGTGAGCAGATGAGGCACGATGAGATAGAAAATACTAAAGCGGTTGACATAATACGATTATCTATGCGATAATTCTCCATCTGCGTCCGTGAGCGCCCTGGTCGCAGGGACTGACTTCTTTGAAAGTTTATTCTTATGTCAATGTCACGCCGGAAATTTGTAAAGAAAAGCACCCTTGCCGCCGCCGGGTTCGCCATGCCGTTCCTGATAAACGCATCGGCGGAAGAGGAGCGTGTTGAGGCGGCGACCCCGTTGCCTGTCCCATTTCAGGCCGACTGGAAATCGCTGGCAAAATATCAATGCCCGGAGTGGTTCCGCGATGCCAAGTTCGGTATCTGGGCGCACTGGTCCGCCCAGTGCGTCCCAGAGCAAGGCGACTGGTACGCGCGAGGCATGTACGAGCAGAAACTGCTGGAGGGGTTCTGCGCGGGCCAGTATGACTACCAGTGCAGCCACTATGGACACCCCTCAAAGGTCGGCTTCAAGGACATTGATCATCTCTGGAAGGCCGAACACTGGGAGCCGGAGGTCCTGCTGGACCTCTACCAGAAGGCGGGCGCGAAATACTTCGTTGCCCTGGCCAATCACCACGATAACTTTGACACTTGGAACTCCCGGTATCAGCCCTGGAACTCGGTCAATATCGGCCCCCGTCAGGACATCCTCGGCGCCTGGGCGAAAGCCGCCCGAAAGCGGGGGATGCGCTTCGGAGTTTCCGTCCACGCTAACCGGACCTGGGACTGGTTTGATGTCAGCCACGGCAGCGACAGCACCGGGCCGCTGGCCGGCGTTCCTTATGACGGCACGCTGACCAGGGCGGACGGAAAGGGGACGTGGTGGGAGGGCTACGATCCGGCGGAACTGTACGGCCCGGCCGGCGCGGCCCGCACTGATGCCGCCAGGGCCGCCTACGAACGCAAATTCTACAACCGGGTGATGGACCTGCTGGACCAGCATCGTCCTGACCTGCTGTACTTTGACGACGGCGAGCCGCCGACGGCCTATGGCCTTGAGATCGTGGCGAACTACTACAACCGGAGCCGCCAGTGGCACGGGGGCAGCCTCCAGGCAGTGCTGAATGTCAAAAATGAATCCGGGCGCGTCAAGCGCTCCATGGTGCTGGACTATGAGCGGAGCAGCAGCGACAGGATCGCGCGTCATCCCTGGCAGACTGATACCTGCATCGGGCAGTGGCATTACCGACGCTCCATCTATGAGAACCACCAGTACAAGACGCCGGCGCAGGTGGTGCGTATGCTCGTGGATATCGTCGCCAAAAACGGCAATCTGCTGCTGAGTGTTCCCCTGCGCGGCGACGGGACAATTGACCCCGATGAGCGGTCATTTCTGGAAGGCATGGCGGCGTGGATGGCGGTCAACTCCGAGTCCATCTTTGCGACGCGCCCCTGGAAGATTGCCGGGGAGGGAGCGACCCAGTCAAAGGGCGATGACGACAGCGGCGACGCCCTGACTTCCAGTGACTTTCGCTTCGTCACCAAGAGCGACGTTCTTTATGCTACTACATTTGGCTGGCCCGAAGACCGCACGCTGATCGTGCGGACGCTGGCCGCCGACGCGCCGGGCATCCACGGGACGATCCGCAGCGTTCATCTGCTCGGCGCGGCCCGGCCGCTGCCGTTCACGCGAACCGCCGAAGGCCTGGTCGTCACCCTGCCGGAGCAAAAGCCCTGTGATCATGCCTGGGCGCTGAAGATCATCGGACTGGATCTGACGACCTCCGACCCGACTCCGCTTTCCCCTCTGGTTCAGGCCGACGCCGACGGTGCGCTCACCCTGACGCCCGCATCGGCCGCACTCCACGGCTCCCTGCATACTCAGTCCGGCGCGCAGGCGAACATTGGGTTCTGGAACGACCCGGAAGACTCCGTCTCCTGGCGAGTTGCGTTCCCGAAAGCGGGCCATTACACGGTCAGCGCGCAGATTGCCACAGGCGACGGCGCGACGGCGGTTGCGATGGCGGTAGACCAGGGGCCGGCGGTGACGCTGCCGGTGCCTCTGACCAACGACTGGAACGGGTTCCAGGCCATCACGGGCGGTCCGTTGATAGTGCCGAGCGCCGGCGTTCATACCGTCACGGTTTGAACCCGCCAACCCGGATATCTGGCAGGCTATTAATCTCTCGGTCGTGACTCTGACACTGCTGTCGCGTTAGGAAGAAGCGCGCGCGATAAAGTGGCCTTGCAGAGTCACCGTTTGGAGTGGCCGGTTCGGGTCACGCATTCGGTTCTGCAAGAACTCCCAGGCCAGGCGGCAAAGTTCGGCGCGTGGGTGTCCAATAGTACTGAGCGGCGGCTCCAGAAAACGGGCGTCTGCAATGTCGTCGCACCCGACAATCGCTACATCTTCCGGGACGCGCAGCCCGGCGTCACGCACCGCGCGGTTCGCGCCAATCGCCATGTCGTCGTTATAACAAAACAGAGCGTCCAGAGGCGGCCCGTCGGCGATCCGTCGGCGCACTGTTTCCAGGGCGTCCTGATGAGTCTGACTCGGCGACTCAAGAAACTCCGGCCTGTAGCCTGCTTCTTCCATGACCGAACGGTAAGCGCTTTCGCGCTCTCCGCCTCCCATGCTATGGCTCGGCGTATTGATCAGCAAGGCGATGGCCCGCTTACCGCGCCCGATCAGATAGCGAACCGCCTCCTGTGTTCCCGTGTTCAGTTCCGCTGCGACATAATCCACAGTATCGGAATACTGGCTTCCCAGATTGACCAGCGGAGTCGCCTGGGAAAGCTGATGGCTGAAATAATCCACTGTTTCCGGGATGTCTATGGCGATGATGCCATCCACTGTCTGCATGGGAAACGCCTGCATGATCGAAGGAGTTTTTTGCAGGGTGGTATTGCGGCTGATGATGACCGAATACCCGTCTTGAGTGACAATCTGATCGATGTCCTGCAAAAACTCGGTGTAGTAGCTGGAATGCAGAGACTTAATCCATAAACCGATGGTATCAGTTTTGCCGCGCGCCAGCGCCCGCGCATTCTGGTTGGGGCGATAGCCGAGTTCCTGCGCTGCCGTGCGAACCCGGTGGCGCGTCGCTTCGGAAATCAAGGCGCTTTGACGTTCGTTCAAGACCAGAGAAACCGTGGCTTGGGAAACGTTGGCTTGCCGGGCAATGTCCCGCATGGTGATAACGGCCATAGACTTCCTTCCAAACTTATTTTCAACCCTTTCAGGGAACAGAGACAGTATACCCGGCATGCCCGCCGTTTCGCGTGTCTGACTGGTCTTGACAGAGGCGCGACTGCATGATATAATAGTTTACTTATAGGCTTAACCTGAAGCCCATAAATAAAAACAGACATCGTAAGGACCATTCTATGAAACGCACAGCATTTACACTCATTGAGTTGCTCGTCGTTATCGCCATTATCGCGATTCTCGCCGCAATTCTTTTTCCCGTCTTTCAGAAAGTCCGTGAGAAGGCCCGGCAGACCTCCTGCGCCTCCAACGAGAAGCAGCTTGGTCTGGCCTTTTTGCAATACAACCAGGACTACGACGAGACGTTCCCCGGCTCGTTCGAACTACGGCTCCGGCTGGGCCGGTCGCATCATGCCCTATGCCAAATCCAACGGCATCCTGTCCTGTCCTGATGACTCCTTCGGCACAGTGCCTTCGCCCGTGGTGCGCTGCTCGTACATTGCCAATCGTTACCTGCTCAACCCTACCTATGCCCAGTACACGCAGCCGGCGACGCTGGCCGTACTGAATGCGCCTGCCAGCACCGTCCTGCTGTATGAGGGCAGCATCGCCAACAACGGGGGCGGCACGCCCACCTATCAGAACTACTACGACCCGACGCAGAACCCGGAAGTGGATAGCCTGGCCTCGTTCGGCGACCACGAGAACAACTCGGCCCCGATCGCGACCGCCCGGCACAACCCCGGCTCGGTGGCGACCCTGACTAACAACGGGGGCAGCCCTTCAGCCGTCGGCTTCACGACGGGGTACGACAACTACCTGCTGGCCGATGGGCACGTCAAGTTCGTCCGCTGGGAAACCGTCTCGGAGTACGATCTGCCGAGCGTGGGCGGCTCCGACCCGGCCCTGACGAGCAACCTGGGCAACTTCTCGCTCACGTTCAGCACGCTCTAAACTCGGGGGAGTCTCTAAAGATCGGAGGCAGCACAAACTGGATTGTGCTGCCCCTGCTGTGTCCCCAGATGTGCGAACATTGACGGATTTTCACCGCCGTCCTGCGCGTTGGCGAATTGCTGTCCCTGTGTTGGACTGCTCTCAACCTGGCGTGCCTCCTCCTAATGGAACGAGAACCGGCTCAGACGCAGCCCGGCCCCGCTGCCGCCGCTATCACAGTTCAGTTGAATCTGGTTTTTCCCCGCCTTCGTCACCGTGACGGGAGCGGAGGCATTGGCGAACGTCGTCCAACTGCCGGTGGCAGGCAGGGTCACGGGGCCGGAGACGTCCGCGCCGTCGACCTGGACATGGATGATCATCGGCGTGGACCCCAGCGCGTAGCGGATCTGGAACTTGTAGGTCCCGGGCCTGGTGACCGCCGTATACCGCAGCCAACTGCCGGGGGCGAAGGCGTCCACGATGTAAGGCGGCGCGGCGCCACCCTTTTCCGGGTTGTCATTGATGACCACATCGTCCTGCCGGTAGGCGTAGCTCGGGTTGCCCGTGCGGGACGTATTGTACGCCGCGCCGCCCAAGGTCGTCTTCGGGTTCTGTCCGTTCCGGTAGTTCGCGCCGAGGTCGTAATTGACGGCCAGGAACCCGCCGGGAACGGTCGCGCCGGGGGCATAGGGGATGGCGCGCGTGTTGAACGTGGGCCGGATGATGGTGTCGGCAAAGTCCGTGGCCGTCCGGCAGTACGTGAAATTCGTCTTACGCGCCGCATCCATCAGGGCGGCGTAGACCCACTCCGGCGTCATGTAGTCAGGCTTGGCGGGCGGCGCGGTTTTCTTGCCGTAGGCATTGCGGAGCGGCTGCCAGTAGTCCGTGTTGAGCTTGGCTATCCCGTCGGTCACCGGGGCGATGCTGATGACGGCGAACCCCGCCTTTTTGTACGTCCAGAGCGCCCATCCGGCGCTGACCCCGAAGTTGACCTGCGCGGGGACGCTGGGTGCGGCAGCGACATCGGCGGCATTCTCAAAGTGTTCCACTCCCACGCGGTTGTCGGTGTTCTGGTCGTTCCCGAACTCCCCGATCCACAGCGGCGCGTGGGCCATGGCGGCCAGTTTCTTGGAGTGTGCGATGGTGAACTCGTAAGGCTCGTCCCACCAGTAGTGCGTGCCGTTCGGCCCGGTGTCTTTGGCCGGATCGTAGTTATCCGGGGCGCCTGCGTTGTAGTGGTGCGCGGAGAGGGCCAGGTTGTGGCCGGGGTCGGTGATTTGCAGGGTGTCGGCGACCTGCCCCGTCGCAACGCTGTAAAAGAAGCTGTCGAGCTGATCGGCGAACATGTACCCTTCGGCGATGATCATGTGGTTTCGGTCTACCTGCCGGATGGCGTTGATGAGCTGCTGGTAGACGTAATTCAGCCCGGAGTTGACGTTGTCGCGGGCACCACCCAGGGAGAACTTGCCGTCGCTCCAGTTCGGCTCGTTCAGAAGGTCGTAGCCAACTAGGTACGGGTCGAGGCGGTGCTTCCTGGCGATCGCCTGCCAGACGTTCTCCAGGCCGCGCAGCGCCTGCGGGTCATCGGCGAACCCGTAAGGCGCGATATGCATGTCCAGCACGACGTAGATGTGCGCGGCGTCGCACCAGCCCAGCAGTCGGTCCAGAGCCACCCATCCCGGCGCGCCTGGGTCCACGACGGCTATGTGATGCCCGCTCGGGCTGAGGGTGGTGTTGCTGGCCGTCGTGCAGAACAGCCGATAGTCCAGCGGGACGCGCAGGGAGTTGAAGCCGAACCGCTTGATCTGTTGTACGTCCGCCTGGGTGAAGAAGTTGTCGTAAAACGCTTTCTTGATGGCGGCGACGGTGTGGCCCGGTGCCGCGCCCTGAAGCATAGCCGCCACGACGGGCGTGAACGCCTGGACCGACTCCACCGGCGGATTCTGATCCCAATCATCCGCCAGGGCGCTGCCGCCATCATACCAGAACGGCTCGTAGGTCAGCCAGGCTCCGGTGTTGACGCCGCGCAGCGTCAGCGGCCGGCCGTCGTTCCCGATCATGGTCGTGCCGGCGGCGTGGACATACGCCGCGCCTCCGGCCCGGCCCGCCGGCAGCGCCAGGGCTGCCGCCAGCAGGACCGCCAATCCGAGCCGATAAATCATGGGAGCAGCCTCGCCGCCCCAGCGTTTCATCATTGGGTGATTTGTCATTCGCACTCTCCAAGACACTCACGGCCAGCACACGTCGGGCTTGACCGGTCTCTCTGAGTATGTACTATGCCCGGTTTTTGAATACAAAAGAGCGCCCCCTGCTAAAAAAGCTGGAGGCGCTCTGACCGGGCGCAGTCAGCTCAGTTTCGGGGTGAGTTTCCGCTTGCGCGCCTTTAGGAGCAGTCCGCCCAACCCCAGCCCGATCATGGACAGCGTCGCCACTTCCGCCGGCTCAGGAGCCGGAGACACTTCCCCGTCCGCCAGAATGATGGAAGTCCCATTGCCCAGCAGCGTACTTCCCGCATCGGAGTAGAACTTGATGTCTTTCAACTGAGCCAGCGTCAATCCGCTGCTGCTGCCGCCAAAGTACAACTGGTCCAGCCCGTCTCCGCCCGTGGTTCCGATCTGTGTAGAGGGATTATAACTGGTGGGATAGCCCCCCTTCCAGTCGTAGACGCTCAACGTTCCAGTCCAGGCGGCGGTGTGGCTGTCCGCGAAGCTGAAGATCGCGCCTGTGTTGCCCGCGCCGAAGTCCAGGATGGACGTGCCGTTGCCCAGCGTCAGGATGCCCATGTTCTGAGTGTTGTTCGTCGGAGCGGTGTTGCTGCTCCGAATCCCATTGGCACCCGTGTTGGCATTGAGGATCGTCCCATTGGTCAGCGTGACGTTTCCGCTGCCTGTGGCGTTGTTGGCCGTGACCGTCACGGTCCCGCCACTGTTGACCACCAGCGCTCCGCTGCCGTCCGCTGCCGCCGCGCTCAAGGCCAGAGTTCCGCCGCTAACGGTCGTCCCGCTGGTATAGGTATTGGTATTGCTGAGCCGCATCACGCCGGTGCCGGTCTTGATCAGGCCGGTGTCGCCCGCGCCGGTGGTGTGTGCCAACGTTCCCGTCACATCCAGGTCAATCCCGCTGCTCGCGCCGGAGGCGACGTTGAAGACCGTGCCGCCGCTCTGGGTCAGCGCCACGCTCATGGCACTGATGGTGGAAGTCGCGGCTGTGCCGCCCGCCGTCACCCCTTTGTCCAAGTTCCAGCTTCCGTATTTCAACCCGTCGCCACTGGGCGTCCCGGTGCTTCCCAGCGTTCCTCCGGCCAGCGCAAGCGGGCCGAGATGAGCCGTCGCGCTGTCGGCGGTGATCGTCAGCAGCCCGCCGGAATTGATGGTCGTTGTCTGCGTGGGATTGTTATACAGGTAATTGTTGTCACCCTGGACGCTGATCGTGCCGCCGTTGTTGATGGTCACCTGGCTTGTGTGGTCAATGTAACCGCCGCGCAGCACCAATGTGCCGGCATTGACGGTCGTTGAGCCGGTATATTTCTCCGAATTGGTAAAGGTCAGGGTGCCCATCCCGTCCTTGATCACGTTTTTGCCTGTTCCGTTGCAGTCTATGAGGCTGCTGGAAACAGTGAGCTGCGAGGCGGCTGATCCGGCCCCGACCACAAAATCCAGAGCCATATGCTGGATGCCGATTGTCCCGCCAGTGATCTGCGCCGTCGTCCCTAAGGCATTGATCACGGTGAACTTGGCCGTGCCGGCCCCCTGAGAGTTCGTGGAGAAGTTGCCGTTGCCGCCTCCCGTATTGCCCGACCCGGGGGAGAGGAGGCCGCCGCCATTGAAGGTAAGGTCCGGCAGCGTGACCGTGTAGCTCCCGTTTGTTCCTGAAGTCACAGTGCCGCCCGCAATGGTGATCAGCGATGGGGAACTGCCACCATTGTAGCCGAAGGAGTTGCCCGCATTGCCTTGCAGCGTGCCGCCGGTGTTGACGGTGACGCTGCCCGTGCCAAGGCCGGTAGAGCTTCCGCTGGTAGTGGAGATCACGGTGCCGCCGTTGATCGTCAGGCCGCCCGCGAACGAGTTACTGCCTGAAAGGGTCAGGGTTCCGGTGCCTGCCGCCGTCAGTCCGCCGTTGCCGGAGATGATACCGCCCAGCGTCAGGTTGCCGCCGCCGGTGGTGGTCGTGAATGTCTGCGTAGCCGCCATCGTAAAGGCATCGTTGATAGTCTGGAGGTTTGTACTGTTGTTGGTGATGCCGCCATTTAGGGCAAATGAATTACCCGCTATGGTGAAGGCGGCGGCCCCGGCGTTGAACGTGAACCCGCCCAGACTAAAGCCTGCCGTTTCGTCATCAGTTAGCGTCGTGGTGCTGGACGTGCCAAAGTACAGAATGTCGCCGGCAGCGATGGTTCCTGTCGCCGCGCCGGGAACGGTGGCTCCCGTTGTCCAGTTGGTGCCGCTGAAATTCGCACTGACCGGGGCTGTGGACCAGGCATCATTGGCTGCATGCGCTCCGTGCATTCCTAGAAGCAGCATCGCCGCTGCGCCCAGGGCGGCGGCCGCCGCGAAGTCGCGCCGCCTCCGCGCCGGCTGCCGGGCATGTATGAGAGATTTGTTTCGCATGAGTATTGGTCCTTGAGTGTCCGCAGCGAACGGCCCTGGAATACCGTGTTTTTGTTCTGATTGGCTTGACATTATACGCTTAATTAACTCAGTATAACATAGCTTTGTCGTTCTGTCAAGAAAATATAGCATGCAGGGATAAATATCTTTGGCACGTCGGGCGCAGGGTGGGGAACCCGCAAATCCTGGCACAAATAGCCCCTGCGCCGAAGCGCAGGGGCTTTGGGGAAGACTGCCGGGGGTATTAGCTCAATCCCATTAATCCCGCACTCGCCTTGCGCTTGCGCGCCTTCAGGAGCAGTCCGCCCAACCCCAGCCCGATCATTGAAAGCGTCGCCACTTCCGCAGGCTCCGGCGCGGCGGAGATATCCCGCAAAACGAGGGCATTGATGTTGCCGTTTTGAGGGAGATTTTCGGTGAATGTCTCGTAAGAAGACGCCGCTGTGAATGTCCCGATGACGTAATCATTGGCACCGGTCAGAAACGAAGTGGAGGTGTGCCCGGAAAAGTCGCTGAAGGTGAGGGGGCGAGAGTTCTGACTCCCCCGGTCATCGAGCGCGAATATCTGCACCGAATACTTCTTGCCGGCGGTAAGGTTGCTTAAGGTGATTTGTTTCGTCCCGTTCGGGTTCGAGGTATCGTAGTTAGCGCCGTTCAGCACGGTGTTGAAGTTGGTATTGCCCGTATTGCCGGTGAAAGCGCCGGTGAACGTTCCATTTCCGCCGATCACGCTGGCATTCGCCCCGCTGCCGTCAAAGACAATCGTCTGCCCGCCCGTCAGGGTGACGACCTGTGTTCCAGCCCCGAAGTCCGCCGCCGAGACAATGGTGCCTGACTGGCCGCCGAGAGTGGCGTCGGCGGTCCCGATGGCCGTCGGCGCGCTGAAAGTGAGCGGAGCGCCCGCGTTGCCGAGATCACGGAATTGCAGTCCGTTCACCTGCGTAGACTGGTTGCCCACAGCGGTAATCGTGATGGTATTGCCTGCCGCAGTAAACGTGCCGTTTGTAAATTGTCCGTCGTTGTTCGGGGTCGTGTTGTAGCTCAGAGTTGTCGTATTCCCGCCGGCACTGGAAACAGTCTCGTTTCGCGGAACGCCGTTGCTGCGGGAATCGTTGACAAAATACTGCACCTGGTAGCGTTCGCCGGGCGTGAGGCTGCTTTGTGTAAATCCGATGCTTGTATTCGTGCCGCTATTATTTTTATAAAGACCATTGGTGAGAAGGCTTTGGTAGCGCGAATCCGTCACATTATTTCCGTAGCCAAACCCGCCGTACTCGCTGTCCGCGCCGCTGATCGTCAGGTGCCCGCCTCCTGTGTTGGAGGGCGTTGCGGCAAAAGCAACTCCATTGACAGTGACCGCGCTTGAGCCAAAGGTGTAGGCATTCACCAGCGTGCCGCTGGTAGACACATCGGAGGCCGCCGAGATAGTCTGTGCCGACCCGAACGTGACGAATTGTGCGGCCGCAGGCTGTCCGGCGGCAAGGCCCGCGGCGGCAGATGCCGCCAGCATAAGGCGGATGGTTTGCTTTGACAACATCATGAGTTTTTCTTTTCTATGCAATAGACATCTGCATGGGGCGAAGCCGCAAAAATACGAACGCACAAACCGATATGCTAATAAATCGCATCGGGTTATCCGTATAAACTACTCAATCACTATAACACAGAATGATTTTGTTGTCAAGGGGATCAAGGTCAGTGCGCTCGCTCACTCAAAAAACAAGTATAATTTCTTGGGGATCTTAAACCGCACGGTTTGGGAAAAGCGCCTGATCTGGCTTCTGAAGTGATGCGGTCGGCGCTGGCGAAGAGCCGGGGCAGTGGAATGCCCCGGCAATACAGTGTCCTTCGGACGAAGAGAATGCTCTCTTTGCCCCTGCGCCAGCCAGGTCATTTGCTGATTTGCCGGCCCAGGGCGGCGGGATCAAAATAGGCGGAGGAGCGCGTGATCTTGCCGCCGTCCATCTCCAGGACAGTGACCCCGGCATAGTGCACGGGATCGCCTTCAAAGCTGGTGCCTGTGGTCGTCCATTCCAGAGCCGCGCGGCCATTGGAGGCGATCACATTCCGAAACTCGGATCGGACCTGCCTGAATGTTCCCCGGTATTCGGTCCAAAACTCACGCGCGCCTTCCGGCCCGTGAAAATGATCCGGGGCGAGGACATTGCCGATCTGCGCCGTGTCGGCATAGAGCGCGGCCAGCGGCGCGGCCTCTTTGCTTTCTTCCAGCGTCCGCAGCGCCTGGATAAACGTGTCTGCCAGTGGTTCCGACATGATATGGTTTCTTTCTAATCGGTGATCTGGTGGCGTTTTACCCAGATTGCGAAGAGCAGCAACAAAAAAGCGCCCGGGCTGCTTTTGCAGCCCGGACGCCCTTTGACTGAGGTTAAGAGACTGTACAGCAACTCGGGGCTGGCGGTTAAAACCGCAGCAGCAAAGGCACAAAACCGGCCTTCGCCGGTTCAAGTCCTAGTCTGCGAAGGCAGACTTCGTGAACTTGTTGCCGCGATTTTAATCGCCCGATCTTATTTCTACACAGTTTCTAAGGCAGGGTGATGGTCGTACCCGTGCTTGGCAGGAAGACAAAACCCTTGCCGCCGAAGCCATTCTTGCCGGAGACCGGGGAAATTTTGCCGCTTCCGTCAGGCGTGAGGTCCGCGGGAACCGTGCCGCCCTGGTTCAGAATTTGATCCGGCACGAGCGGCGTGTCCTTGCCGGCGTTGTCGCCGGCCAGCGGCGCGGTTTTTAAGGCTCCGTTGAGGCTATACGGCGGGCCATTCAGGATGATGGCGACCGCCGTCGTGTGACGCGCTTCCGTTCCCAGAATGGCGGCGGCATAGGTCAGGTTCTTGCTGCCCGGGGTCAAAACTCCCGCGCCGCCCAGGTAGGCGGAGACGCCGGTCAGTTCCGCCGCGTAGACCAGTTCCACTGTCTGCAAGCGCGTCAGGGCGGGCGTGCCGAAGTTGTTGGTGTCGGCGAAGCCGAAATCAAACCGGCCATTGGCGTCCGTGACCCAGTTATTGCCCAGCGCACCCGTCAGAAAATCCCGATGCTGGGCTTCCACCGTGGTGAACTCGGTGAGGTAAGTCACGTCTTTGCCGGTGACGCCGAGGCCGGTGATGGTGTTGCCGAACATATCCGTGCCACCGGTGGTCAGCCGCAGGACGGCCTGGCGGTACAGTTCGGCTTCCAGCGTTTCCAGGGCCAGGGCGAAGTTCAGCACCTGAACATCCGTGCTGCCGGTGGTGAAGTTCTTGGACGTGTTAGGAACCACGACGGCCCCTGTGCCGGGCGAGGCGGAGAAGTACAGAGCCGCCGGGGCGTAAGTTGCGGTCTGCGCCTGGGCGGAGCGAGCGGAAAGCAGGCTGGCCGCCGCCAGTCCCGCCGTCGCCAGGGCCGCGCCGCGCAGTGCAGTTTGCGTATCACTCATAGCGAAAAATACCTTTCTAAAAGTTTCCAGAGCCTTACATCACGAAGAAGCCTTTGACATCGCCCAGAACCTCTTTGGGTGTTTTGTAATACTCAAAGGTGTTGGGGCTGGGATAAGCGGAGCCGGTGACGGTGTTGTCCGCCGACGTTGTCGCGCTGTATCCCGGCTGCGGGCCGGTGTCGCGCCCGATGATGTAGTTGATGCCGGACGAGTGCCGCGCTTCGGTGGAGTAGATTGTAGACGCCGCCTGCACCAGCGCGGGGATGGTCAGGAAACCCGCCGCGCCCAGATAAGCGCGGACGCCTTCTTCTTCCACAACGCTGAGGAGGGTCAAAATCGTCCCCAGGTCCGCGCCGGCGGACAGGCCCGTCGTGTAGCCCTTCGTATTGGCCGGGACGGGAGTGCCGCCAATAGACGGAATCGCTATCCGCAGGAAATCGCGATGCGCGGCTTCCACGGCGGCGTACTGCTTCAAGTACAGGAAGCCGACCGGCGCCAGCGAGGAATCCAAACTGCCGTTGCCGACGGCCTGGGTGTAGGACGCGCCGCCGTCAGATGGAAGCGGAGTGGAAAGCGGCTGGCCCGCCGCGATGTTCAGCGCCTGGCGATAGAGGTCGGCTTCCAGGGTTTCCAGGGTCAGAGCGTAGTTCAGGACGACGATGTTCTCGTTCTGGCCGGGAATGCCCGGGAAGTTGGCCTGGTCGGCAAAGGTGGTCAGGCCAGGGTTAGTGGGTGGGGGGTTGCTGATGTCGTTGTGGTTGGCATTGTTGCTGCTGCCGCCGCAGCCGGCGATCAACGCGGCGGCGGCTGTGCCGAGACCGGCGGCGCTCATGCGGGCCAGAAACGCGCGCCGACTCACGGGGTCGCGCAGAAGTTCGGGAGTTTCGACCATGGGAGATGATCCTTTCATCGGGCAATGCCTCATGGGGCAAATGATTGACGTGGCTAGTATATCAGGTTTCTTGCGAACCGCATGCTTTCTGGTATTAACAGAAGGTTACAATGTAGGTCTACGTTATCTATGAACCCCAGATGGCGATTTTGCGTGTGAAATCGGTCATAATAACCCAATGTGACTCACCTCCCGTCCGAGTAGCTTTCCATCCCTCCTCGGCAATCCCTCCCGCCACCCAGGGCGTTAGAAAAACGACTGCATGTTTCGTAAATTATTGACGGCGGACGCCGCCCGGACCAAGATCGGCGCGGTGCTGACCCTGCTGACCGGGGCGAATGTCCTGCTCTGGCTGCTCGTTTGGAGCCTTTCCGGCAGGTTCCCGTTTCTGCCGGCGACCGGCTGGCTGGCGTATGGTTTTGGACTGCGCCATGCCGTGGATGCCGATCACATCTCGGCCATTGACAACACGACACGGAAATTGATGCAGGAGGGGAAACGCCCCGTCGGCGTCGGCCTATTCTTCTCGCTCGGCCACTCCACGATTGTGCTTCTGCTGTGCGCGGCGCTGGCGCTTTCTACGGCCTATGTCCAGAAGCACATGCCGCAGTGGCAGAGCCTGGGGGGCATCGTCGGTACGCTTGTTTCCGCCCTGTTCTTGTACGTCATCGGCTTTATCAATCTCGCTGTGCTGTGGAACTTGTTCAAAACACTGCGCGCCCTCCGGCGCGGGGAAAATCCCGAAGATCAGCAAATGACGGACCTTCTGGATCAGCGGGGAGTTCTGGGGCGTCTATTTAAACCCGTCCTGAAGATGGTCCGCCATAGCTGGCAGATGTATTTTGTCGGGTTTCTGTTTGGCCTCGGCTTTGACACGGCCAGCGAAGTCGGCATTCTGGCGCTGTCCGCGCGCTCCGGGCAAACCGGAGTGCCTTTTTGGGTCATCATGCTGCTGCCCCTGCTGTTCATGGCCGGGATGTGCCTGATTGACTCTCTGGACGGCATCCTGATGCTTGGGGCGTATGGCTGGGCGTTCATCCACCCGCTCCGCAAAGCCTATTACAGTCTGGGCATCACCCTGCTTTCCGTTCTGGTCGCTTTTGTGGTGGGAACGTATGAGATGCTGCAAATCCTGGAAGCCCAACTGTCGCTTAAGGGCAGGCTTTGGAGTTTTCTGGACCATCTGCCCTTTGACCGCCTGGGCTACGCTATTGTGGGAACATTTCTGCTGGGTTGGGGAGTCTCCCTTTTGATTGACAGGGTGAAAAATTATGAAGCCACCTGACGCTGCCTTACACTCTTCGCTGGCAGGCAAATGACCCTGGTCCGTCGCGCCATAAAAGTATGTCATCTCACTCAAAAGGTGTGGTATGATGCAATGAGCGCAAGTTTTTAATTTTTGCCGTCACTTTTGAGGCCCGCTTTTGGCAAGTTGTCATAAAGGGTATCAGCGCTTGGCGCGATAATCTGGCGCAGGGAGATGCCCTTTGAAACGAACGTGGAAGACTGCTTATTCACTGCTGTACGCGCTGCCGGTTTTTTTCGGTCGCGGCGCGTTGGCGCAGCCCGCCGGCGCGGCCTCGCCCCCGGTCAGCGGCCAGTCGTACAACATTGTTTGTCTGGGAAGCGGCAAAAACGTGGACAGCCCCAACGCTTCCCTGGTCAGCGGCATGACGCTTCAGCAAGTGTTCGGGCATGGCGGCACGGATGAACTATGGACGGCGGCCAGCCTGGACGGCGGCTACTGGTTGTTCACCAACTTCAACAGCGGCGACTGTCTGGACGTGCAGGGCGGCGCGACCGGGCAGGGCGCGGCGGTAGTGCAGACGCCCTACACCGGCGCGATGTCCCAGCAGTGGAGTGTGACGGCTTCCGGCAATGGGTATCTGCTGGTCAACCGGGGCAGCGGGCTGGTTCTGGACGTAACGGGCGGGTCTGCCGCCGCCGGCGCGGCGCTGGAACAATCGCCTGTTTCCGGGGGGGCCAGCCAGCAATGGAACTTTGCCGCCGTTACGCAGGCGGCGACCGTCAATGTTCATGTCCCATCCAGCGGCTTCACCGAGCCGGCCACGGTGCCGCTGTCGGCGACGGTCTATGACAGCCTGGCCCCCATCGCGCAGGTCGGCTACAGTGTCGGCGCGACGGCGATAGGAACCGCGACCGCCGGCCCGTACTCCGTGACCTGGAACGGTGTCGCGAATGGTTCCTACGCGGTCATCGCCACCGTTCAGGATACGGCCGGCAACTCGTTTGGCGCGACCCCGGCGGCGCTGTCTGTGAGCAAAAGCGGCCCCACCGTCACGATTATGCCGCTGGGGGACTCGATTACCAGAGGCTATTTGGATTCGGGCAGCGGCTACCGGGATGAATTGTTTCTGGATGCCAGAGCGGCGGGTCTGGCCTTTCAACTGACGGGCGCGGCCGCCACCAACGCCTCCGCGATGCTGACGGATGTCGGGGAGCAAAACCACAATGGCTACGGCACCTTTCGCATTGATGACGTGCGCGCCAATCTGGACGGCGTCCGTCAGCCCGGCAACGGGGCGGATGACGATGTCGGCGGCGACTGGCTGACCGGCGGCAACACCACCGGGCCGATCCTCAACCGCCCGCCGGCCTATCCGCAGGTCGTGCTGCTCCTGGTCGGCACCAACGATGTGTACCAGGGCTATTCCGCAGCCACGCTGGAAAGCCGCCTGACCGATCTGCTGACCTGGCTTCAGGTCAATCGGCCCACCGCTCAGGTGTATGTGGGCGAGATCACCCCTTTTTATAACACCTACTGGCTGTCCGTCGCCCAGCAGTACAACCACTGGATCGGCGCGAATGTCCCCGGTCAGTTCGGCGCAAACTTCCATGTGGTGAACATTTACTCTCTGTTCGTGGACGCCAATGGCACCCCCAAGCAGTCGTCCTCGCCGGACGGCATTTATTTACAGGATGGTATCCATCCTTCCCATGACGGCTACCTGGCGATGGGGGACCTCTGGTTCAGCGCGATCCATTCCCTGCTCAATCCCTCTCTGACGACCACCACAACGCTGGCTTCTTCGCTCAATCCGTCCAACGCCGGCCAGAGCGTGACATTCACCGCGACCGTCACCGGCAGCAGCCCGACCGGAACCGTCACGTTTACCGACGGCGGCGCAACCACGCTGGGAACCGTCCCGCTCATCAATGGCAAAGCGACCTGCACGACATCGGCGTTGAGCGGCGGAACGCATTCCCTCACGGCTTCCTACGGCGGCGACAGTGTCAACGGTGTCAGCCAGTCCTCGGCGCTGACCCAGACCGTCATCCCGGTCAATACCACTCTGGCCGTCAACGCTGTCAGTGGCTACCCCGGCCAGAGCGTCACGCTCAAAGCCACCCTCAAGCGCACCGTCGGCGGCGCAGCCCTCAGCGGGGCAAGCGTCACCTACTCCGTGGACGGCACATCGGTAGGAACGGCGACGACGAGCAGCGCTGGGGTCGCCAGCTTCCTCTACGTCATTCCTGCGGGTGATGCCGTCGGCAGCAGCCACCCTCTCACCGCGGCCTTTGCCGGCGATAGCAGCGACAACGCTTCGTCGAGCAGCGCTGCCCTGACCGTCACCAAGTTCAATAGCACGCTGGGTGTGCCTGCCGTCAGCGGCGTACCAGGCCAGTCGGTCACTCTGAGCGCGACCCTCAAGCGCAGCACGGGCCAGGCGCTGAGTGGTCAGACAGTGAGTCTTTTCGGTGGACGGCATGGCGGCGGGAAGCGCCATCACCAACGGCAGCGGCGCTGCCGCCGTGCCCTATCTGATTGCGGGGAACGCCGACATCACCAGCTATCCCGTCACCGTGAGTTTTGGCGGCGATAGTTCGGACAATGCCGTGACGGGCAAAGGAACGCTGACAGTCAAGTACGCCACGACGCTGACGGTCGCCAATGCCTCTGGGGCGCGCGGCAGCAGTGTGACCCTGACGGCAACACTGACAGGGGGCGGAACCAATTTTTCCGGCAAGACCGTGACATTCAAAGTAGACGGCAAAGCGGTGGGAACGGCAGTGACCGATGCCACAGGAACCGCCACCCTGTCTGATGCGATCTCCGCCACCGCGACTGTGGGCAGCCATGCCCTCAGCGACTCGTTCGCCGGAGACACGACCTACAACACCGCCACCGGCGCCGGCGCGCTCACCGTCAACTAAGAATGCCTCCCCATCCGTGCCTGAATCCACGGCCTGCCGCTTTTTGAGTGGCAGGCCGGTTTTGTGCGGCAAATCTCCCAAAAAAACACTGGCAAGTTCCCGGCTCCTGTGTTATAATGGCTGTGTGGCGGTTCATGCCGTATTTTCGCCATGCTGTACCCAATCTGTTTTTCGCGCGTATGGTGAAAGTAACGCCCTTATGAACCCATCTTTTTCGGCCCTCTTGCGCCGTCTCCCCCGGCCCGCGCTCTGCCTGTGCGCGCTGACGCTCTTTGTCCTGGCCGCGCCCCTGTGCCGCGCCGCAACTTACTACATCTCCCCCTCCGGCAGCGACACCAACCCCGGCACCCAGACCGCGCCGTTTTTGACCATTCAGAACGGTATCAGTACGTCTGTCAACGGCGACACTGTGATTGTGGAAGACGGGACATACACTGGCCCCGGCAATGTGGACTTAGATTTCGGAGGCCGCAACATCACCGTCACCTCCCAGAACGGCCCGGCCACGACCATTATTGAATGCCAGGGAACCAGCAGCGCTTATCATCGCGGTTTTTATCTGCACAGCGGCGAGACCAATGCCGTTATCAGCGGTCTGACTATCCAGAACGGCTTCGCAAACGGCGGCGGCGGTGGCATCTACAATTCCACGGTGGGATTGACTGTCCAATCCTGTATCATCAAGGGCAACACGGCTCTGGGCTACGATGGCGGCGGCGGCATCTGCAACATTAACAACGCAATAGTGGCGGTGACTAATTGCGTCCTCGTTGCAAACACGGCATTTTACGGCGGAGGCGGCATTGCCAACTTCACTCAATTTAACGGCGCGGTCACTCTCACGAACTGCACCTTGACTGGGAATGCCGCAGGCTATGACGGCGAAAGCGCCGCTGGATCATTTGTCCTGATCAACGATATTCTCTATGGCGACATGGGCGGCGAGATTGGTAGATATGCCGGCTCGGCCAGTCATTGCGATATTCAGGGCGGCTTGCCCTCCGGCGTGACAGACAACGGCGGCAATATCAATTCCAATCCACTGTTTTATAACTCTCCCAGTGATTTACACCTACAGTCTAGCTCTCCCTGCCTCGGCGCAGGAACTGCGAACGGCGCTCCCGTCACGGCCCTGGATGGGCAGAGGCGGCTAAATCCGCCCAGCATCGGCGCGTATGAAGTAGCGCTGACCGGTTCGACGGCCACGACGACTTCTCTCTCTTCCAGTCTCAACCCGTCCACGTTCGGCCAGAGTGTCACCTTTATGGCCACCGTTGTGGGTGCTGGCGGAACGCCGACAGGCGTTGTCAACTTTATCATAGACGGCGCATTCCAGGCGTCCGTGGCGCTGACGGCAGGACAGGCTGCGTTTAGCACTTCGTCTTTAACAGGCGGCTCACACACCATCACGGCGTCTTACAGCGGCGACGCCGTTTATTCTCCCAATGTATTACCCGCACTGACACAAAGGGTCACTCAGGTCAGTACGACTACGGCACTGATCTCCAGTCTGAACCCGTCCACGTTTGGTCAGAGCGTTACCTTCACTGCTACTGTCACCGGCAGCAGCCCGACAGGGACGGTCACGTTCATGGATACAACCAGCGGCACGACGCTTGGTACGGGAACCCTGTCCGGCGGCACTGTGGCCTTAACAATTTCCAGCCTGGCGGTCGGCAGTCATCAGATCGTCGCTTCCTACAGCGGGGACATAAACAACAGCGCTAGTGCCTCTACTCTGTTTAAGCAGACGGTAAATCCAGTCAGTACAACGATTTTTTTGACCTCTAGCCTCAATCCGTCGCTTTTCAGCCAGATCATCACGTTTACCGCTACGGTCACGGGTGCCACGAGTATGGCGACAGGAACCGTGACCTTTACCATTGATGGAGTCGCCTTGACATCGGCGACAATCAGCAAAGGCTCTGCGTCCTATAGTACTTCGACTCTGCCCGTCGGTTCACACATCATCACCGTAACCTACACTGGTGATGCTAATTTTTCGTCCAGCACATCCTCGGCCCTTACTCAGATAGTTCAACCACATCTCACGTCTCAGTACGTCTCTTTGTCAGGCCGCGACAGCAATCCCGGAACGGCAGCGCTCCCGAAACTGACCATTCAGGCGGCGATGAATGCTACTATCAGCGGCGACACAGTAATCGTAGAAAATGGCACATACACCGGGCCGGGCAACGTGGATTCTGGACTTCGCAGGCCGCAACATCACGGTGACCTCCCAGGGTGGCCCTGCCACGACGATTATAGATTGCCAGGGAAGTGCGGCGGGCAACCATCGCGGCTTTTACCTAGACAATCGCGAAACCAACACCGTTATCAACGGACTGACGATTGAGAACGGCTACATAAGCAACAGCAGCGGCGGATCAGGAGGAGGAATATACAATGCCAGCGCCGGCCTGACTGTTCAAAACTGTATCCTCCAGAATAATATGACAAACGGCGGCCATGGCGGCGGTATCTACAGCGCAAACTATAGCGGCACGATTACGCTGACCAACTGCACCATCACTGGAAACTCAACACAAGCCTTCGGCGGCGGCGTCTACAGCTACAACGTCGGCGGCACGATTAGCGTGACGAATTGCACCATCACCGGCAATTCCGCACAATCCGAGGGCGGCGGCATCTGCAACTTTAACTCCAACGGCGGCACGATTAGCGTGACGAATTGCACCATCACCGGCAATTCCACACAAACCTACGGCCATGGCGGGGGAATTGAAAATAGCAATTACAACGGCGGCACCATTACGACGACGAATTGCGCGATTGCTGGAAACACGGCTCAGTATGGCGGCGGCATCGCCAACTCAAATCAAAGTGGCGGCACCATTGCAGTGACTAACTGCACCCTTGTCGGCAATACCGCCACCTCCAATGGCGGGGGGATTGACAACAACGGCGACGGTACGATTACGGTCACGAATTGCACCACCATCGGAAACACTGCCCAAAATGTGGGCGGCATCTATAACTTCAGCAACGCCGGTGCAATCACCCTGACTAACGATATTGTCTATGGAGACTTCGGAGGCGAGGTTGGTGTAGGGGGCGGCCTGTGCACCGCCAGTGACTGCGACATTCAGGGCGGCTACATGGGAACCGGCAACATCAATGCAAATCCGCTGTTTTTCAATCCTCCTTCGGATTTGCACCTTCAGCCCAGTTCGCCCTGTCTGGGTGCGGGAACTGCGAGTGGCGCTCCCAGTCAAACCATTGACGGAAAAACACGGCCTAATCCCCCCAGCATCGGAGCCTATGAAGAGCAGCCACAGGCGACCACGACGCTGATTTCAAGCATGAACCCCTCCGTTTCCGGTAACAGCGTCACCTTTGACGCGAACGTCTTCGGAGGCGCCGGTTCAGTTTCAGCAACCGGAACTGTTACCTTCATAGTGGATGGGATTGCGCTGACGCCCGTGCCGCTCGGCCAATATATAGGAACCGAGCGGGTGGGCATAGCCTATTACACTACCTCGTCCCTTGCTGTCGGATCGCATACTGTCACGGCCTCGTACAGCGGCGATGGAAACTATGGCCCGAGCATGTCCTCAGTGCTGACACAGGTGGTCAACGCCCACATCAGCCCACTGTATGTGGCTCCCTCCGGCAGTGACGGCAATCCGGGAACGCAGGCCGCGCCTAAGCTAACGATTCAGGCTGCCATCAACGCCGCTGTCAGCGGCGATACCGTCTTGGTGGAAGATGGGACATATAGCGGCCCTGGCGACATAGACCTGGACTTTTGGGGCCGCAACATCACCGTCACGTCCCAGCATGGCCCGACGGCGACGACCATTGACTGCGGGGCCAGCAGCGGACATCGTGGCTTCTACCTGCACTACGGCGAGACTAATGCCGTCATCAGCGGCCTGACCATCCAGAACGGCACCAATACTAATGGACTCGCGCCGGGCGGCCTCTATGGCGGCGGCGGCGGCATCTACAACGCCAACGCATCCCTGACCGTCCAAAACTGTGTTATCAGGAACAACGTGGACAGTGACTATAGTAATGGCGGCGGGGGCATCTACAACAGCGGCACACTCACGCTGTCCCGCTGTCTCATGGCCGGAAACTCGTCAGAGTTCGGCGGGGCCGTCGAGAACTATGGCGGTATGCTCACGATGACGAACTGTTTGTTCACAGGCAACTCGTCTGACTACGGGGCTGCCCTTTATGCATACAACCAGACCGGCGGCGTTGCCGCTGTGACCAATTGCACCTTAATTGGCAACTCGGCATTAAATGGGAACGTCGTTGAGAGCTACGGAGGGGCTACTGTTGCAGTCTCTCTGACCAACGACATTGTCTACGGAAACACCGGTGGCGCGGTCAGCACGAGCAGCCCAGTGACAGCCTCTTACTGCGACATTCAGGGCGGTTATGCGGGAACCGGCAACATCAATGCCGATCCGCTGTTCTTTAATGCTGCAAGTGGTGATTTTCGCCTTCAGCCCGGCTCGCCCTGCCTCGGCGCAGGAACGGCAAACGGCGCACCCGCTACGGACATCAACGGCCTGACCCGGCCCAACCCGCCCAGCATCGGCGCGTATGATTTTTTCCCAGTCGCCAGTCAGACAGCGCTGACCTCTTCGCTCAATCCGTCCACGGCGGGCCAAAGCGTTACCTTCACGGCAGCCGTTACCGCCGGGAGCGGCAGCGCTGTCCCCACGGGCGCGGTGCAGTTTGCCATCGATGGAACCAACGTTGGCAGCCCCGTCACGCTTGACAGCACGGGAAAAGCGGTCTACGCCACGACCAGCCTGACCGTGGGAACCCATAGCGTGACAGCGGCTTACATCCCAACAGGCGGCCTCACCGCCAGCACGTCTTCGGCCCTCACGCAGACAGTCACAGCGGGCAGTACGACCACAGCGCTGACTTCCAGCCTCAACCCGTCCGTCTACGGTCAGAATGTCACCTTCACGGCCACGGTCGCGGGAGCGGGAGCAACGCCGACGGGAACTGTCACCTTTGCTCTGGATGGCACAGCCCAAACGCCCGTGGTATTGACAGCGGGACAGGCCACGTTCACCACCTCCAGCCTGAGCGTCGGTTCCCACACACTCACCGCCGCCTATAGCGGCGATGGCAGGAATCTTGCCAGCACATCCTTCGCGCTGACCCAGACCGTTAGCCCCCTCGCCACGACGACAGCGCTGACTTCCTCGCTCAATCCTGCCAAAGCAGGCCAAGCCATCGTCTTTAATGCCTTTGTTGGAGGTCACAGCCCGACCGGAACCGTCATGTTCTTTGACGGCGGCACGATGCTGGGAACCGGCACACTGGCAAATGGCAGCGCCTACTTCACGACTTCCGCGCTGTCGGCGGGGACGCACCCGATCACGGCTTCCTACGGGGGAGATGGGGTCAATGCGCCAAGCCAGTCCCAGGCTCTCTCCCAGACCGTGACGGCTCTGCCAGGCACCACGCTCACCGTTTCCAGCCTCATCGGGGCCAACGGCCAGACCGTGACGCTCTCCGCGACGCTGAAACTGGCCGGCGGAGCAGCCCTGAGCGGCAAGACGCTGACCTTCAGCGTGGACGGCACCAGCGTCGGCACCGGCGTCACCAACTCGGCGGGAACGGCAACGAAAACCTACGTCATCCCCGCGTCTCTGACTGTTGGTAGCCACACGATCACCGTGTCCTTTGCCGGGGACAGCAGCGACGGCGCTTCGTCGGGAACGGGAACTCTCACCGTGACCCCCGCGAACACAACGCTCTCTGTTTCGGCTGTCAGCGGCTTTCCCGGCCAGAGCCTCACGCTCAAAGCGACCCTCAAGCGCACCGTCGGCGGCGCGGCTCTGGTTGGCGCGACCGTCAGCTTCAGTGTTGATGGCACAGTGGTCGGTATTGCCGTGACCGCCAGCGGCGGTCTTGCCAGCCTGACTTATGTCGTCCCGACGGGGGGCGCCATCGGCAGCAGCCACCCAATCACTGCCGCCTTTGCCGGGGACAGCGGCGACAGCGCCTCGTCGGGCAGCGCCAGCCTGACGGTGAGCAAGTACGGCACGACGCTGGGTGTGGTGGCTGTGACGGGCGTACCGGGTCAGACGGTGACGCTTTCGGCCACGCTCAAGCGCGCGAGTGGTGGGGCTTCGGTGAGTGGGGAGAGTGTCACGTTCTCGGTGGACGGCGCGGCAGTGGGAACAGCAACCACGAACGCTTCCGGCATTGCGACCCTCTCGTACATGGTTCCCCTTGGGGCGACGATTGGCAGCCATTCGATCACGGCGGCTTTTGCCGGGGATGCGACCTACTTGACCAGCACGGGCAACGGAACGCTGACGGTCAAGTATGCCACGACGCTCACGGTTGCCAATGCCTCCGGGGCGCGGGGAACGAACGTGACCTTGACGGCGACGCTGACGCAGACTTCGGGCGGGGCAGTCGTTTCGGGCAAGACGATCACGTTCAAGGTGGACGGCAAGCCGGCAGGCACGGCGGTCACGAACGGTTCAGGTGTTGCCAGCCTGACGTATGCCATCTCGGCGACGGCAACGGTAGGCAGTCATGCCCTGAGCGACTCGTTCGCGGGTGACAGTACCTACAACACGGCCACCGGCACAGGCACGCTGACCGTCAACTGAAACAATATTGACAGTCAAATCTCTTCAGTCTGGGTGATTCCACCCGGACTTTTGCTGGTTTTTTCAAATTTCTGGTATTTTCTGCAACACTGTGTTATAATGTTGAGGCGGCGTGTTTTTGCAGTCCTCATGCCGCTTCTGTCTCCCAGGTTCCCGCTGATCGCGGCATGCTCGCCGCACTTTTTAAGATTGGAACACCGTATGCCTTCTTTTTTTTGGTCAAGTCTGACGCAGCGATGCGTCCCCTTCGCGCTTGCGGCTGCGGCTGCTGCTGGCGCGGCCTACGCCCAGGCGCCGCTTGTGCCAGGGCGTCCCGGCTTTGTCGCCCATCATCATTTCAGAGCGGCTCCGCCCCGCCGTGAGACAGCGCCGGCGCCAATCCTGTCCGGCGAGAGTTTTGTCTCTGCGCCGCGCCCCGGCAGCGCCGCCACACGCGATCTGTTCCTGCCGTTTCTCGGGGCAAGCAGCGGCAGCGCCGCGCCGTGGACCTCGGTCGGCCCTGACAGCGTTCTCAATGCCTATGGCACCGTCGGCGGCAATCTTGATACCATTTCAGGCCGCGTCGCCGCGATTGCCGTAGACCCGTCCGACAACAATACCATTTATGTCGCGTCCGCCGGCGGAGGCGTCTGGAAGACCACGGACGGCGGCAGCAGCTACATCCCGACCACAGATTTCCTGGGCGACACCGCCATGGGCAGCATCGCCATCGCCCCCAGCAATCCCAGCGTCATTTATGCCGGAACCGGCGAGGCAAACAATTCCGGCGACAGCCAGTACGGCATCGGCGTGCTGAAATCCACCGATGCAGGAAACACCTGGTCGCTGATCCCCGGCCCCAGCAATGCGTTTTATCGCCTGGCGATCTCCAAGATCGTGGTTAGCCCGACCGATCCCAACACCGTGTATCTGACCACCACCGACTTTGCGGAGAATGGCGTGGGCGGCAACACAGGCGTCTGGAAGAGTACCAATGGCGGCACGACCTGGACCAACACGACGGCGGCGGCCGGCCTGGACTCGGTCGAGCCGTACACTGATCTGGTCATGAACCCAACGACGCCAACGACGCTCTATGCCGCCATCGGCACTCTTTATGGCTCGAGCGTCGAACGGCGTCTACAAGACGACGAACGGCGGGACATCCTGGACCTGCTCACCGGCGGGTTCCCCACGAGCGACGTCGGACGCATCTCCCTGGCCCTCGCCGCCTCCGCGCCCGGAACGCTTTACGCTTCGGTGGCCAGCGCCAGCAGCTATGGCTTGCTCGGTTTTTACCAGACGACCAACGGCGGCACGACCTGGACGCAAAAAACCGCCGCCCCCAACTACCTGGGCGGCCAGGGCTGGTATGACAACGCCATTGCCGTCAGCCCCACCAACCCGAACCAGGTGTTCGCCGGCGGCCAGGTCAACTACAGCGGCAACTACGGCTCCTATTTCGCCCTGGCCGGTTCGCAGGACGGCGGCACGACCTTTCAGGATTATTCCATCGGCGCTGGCACGATTGGGCCGCATACCGATCTGCATGCCCTGACGTTCACGAAGGATGGAACGGCGCTGCTGGACGGCAACGACGGCGGCGTCTGGCGCCTGGAAAACCCCAGCGCGGCGGGCAGCACCAGCACCACCCGCTGGTCGGACCTCAACACCAACCTTGGCACACTGCAGTTCACCGGCATCGCGCTGCACCCGACCGACCCCACCATCGCTTACGGCGGCTCGCAGGACAACGGCACGGAGAAATACACCGGCTCGCTGCCCTGGACCGCAGTGCGCGGCGGCGACGGCGGCTTCACGCGGGTAGACCAAACCAACCCGCAGACGGTCTACCATGAGTATTACGGCATCTCGCTGGAACGATCCGATGACGGCGGGCAGAACTGGAACGGCGCGACCAATGGGATCAATCCAAACGATCCCCAGCCAAAAGATGGCAGTGATCCAGCGGCGTTCTATGTGCCGTTCAAGCTGGACCCGGCGAACCAGTCCCGCGTGATCTACGGCACGGATCATATCTATGAATCCGTGAACCGGGGCGACAATTTCAGCATCATTGGCACGCCCGGCGTCGCCGGGTTAACCCAAACGACGATATCATCAGCACGTTGGGCGTTCATGGCAGCACGATCTATGCCTCGGCGAACGGCACGCATCTTTGTCACGTTCAATGACGGCACAAGCTGGACCAATGTGAGCATTCCCAACTACAGTGGCCGTTACAGCGACATTTACGTCAACCCGGCCAATACGAGCGATGTGTATGTCTCCCGTTCCAGCTTCGGAGGGGGCAAGATCTTTCACTCCACCAATGGCGGCACGACCTGGAACGACATCAGCGGCAACCTGCCGGATGAGCCGTTCAACGCCGTACTTCTAGACCCGCAATCGGGCATTCTCTACACGGGGGGCGATGACGGCGTCTATTCCAGCGCCAACACCGGCGCTTCCTGGGCGCGTCTGGACCCCACCGGGGATTTCCCGACTGTCCAGGTGGTAGACCTTGCCCTCAGCCCCGGCGCGAACCTGATTGGGGCCGGCACGCATGGACGCGGCCTGTTTGAAATGACGCGGGCCAGCACCACCGCTCCCACGACTGTGACCGTATCCAACGTGTCCGGCACGGTCGGCCAGACCGTGACGCTCTCCGCGACGCTGAAACTGGCCGGCGGAGCAGCCCTGAGCGGTAAGACGCTGACCTTCAGCGTGGACGGTACCAGTGTCGGCACCGGCGTCACCAACTCGGCGGGCACGGCGACCAAGAGCTATGTCATCCCCTCTACCCTGACCGCCGGCAGCCACACGATCACCGCCGCCTTCGCCGGGGACAGCAGCGACGGCGCTTCGTCGGGAACGGGAACCCTCACCGTGACCACCGCTGCCAAAGCCAATACCATGCTGGCCGTCAGTGCTGTGTCGGGCACTCCCGGTCAGACGATCACGCTCAAAGCGACCCTCAAGCGCACGACCGGCGGCATGGCCCTGGCGGGCGAGAGCATCAACTTCTCGGTAGACGGAGCATCGGTGGGATCGGCGACGACCAGCAGCGGCGGGGTGGCGATTCTGACGTATGTCATTCCTGCGGGTGACGCCATCGGCAGCACCCATCCGATCACCGCGGCCTTCGCCGGTGACGCCAACAACAACGCTTCGTCGGGCAGTGGGTCTTTGACCATCGTCAAGTACGCCAGCGTTCTGTCGGTGGCGGCGGTCAGTGGGACGGCGGGCCAGACAGTGACCCTGAGCGCGACCCTCAAGCGCAGCACGGGTGTTCTTCTGAGTGGTCAGAGCGTCACCTTTGTAGTGGACGGGACGACCTTGACGGGAACGACGAATGGTTCGGGTGTTGCCACCGTGTCCTATCCGATCCCCGCCAATCTTGCTGCCGGCAACTATCCCATCACTGTCTCCTTTGCCGGTGACAGCAATGACAACGCCTCCTCCGGTTCCGGCACGCTCACGGTCAAGGCCGCTGCCGCCAACCCCACGACGCTGACCGTGTCGAACGTGTCCGGCGCGGTCGGCCAGACAGTGACCCTGAGCGCCACCCTCACCCTCACCGGCGGGGCGGCTCTGAGCGGTAAGACGCTGACCTTCAGCGTGGACGGTACCAGTGTCGGCACCGGCGTCACCAACTCGGCGGGCACGGCGACCAAGAGCTATGTCATCCCCTCTACCCTGACCGCCGGCAGCCACACGATCACCGCCGCCTTCGCCGGGGACAGCAGCGACGGCGCTTCGTCGGGAACGGGAACCCTCACCGTGACCACCGCTGCCAAAGCCAACACCACGCTGACCGTCAGCGCCGTCAGCGGCTCACCCGGCCAGACAGTGACGCTTAAAGCCACTCTCAAACAAACAACCGGCGCTGTCCTCAGTGGTGCCTCGGTGAGCTTCTCGGTAGACGGAGCATCGGTAGGAACGGCGACGACGAGCAGCGCGGGTCTTGCCAGCCTGACTTATGTCGTCCCGGCGGGTGACGCCATCGGCAGCACCCACCCAATCACTGCTGCCTTTGCCGGTGACAGCGGCGACAATGCTTCGTCGGGAAGTGCGAACCTGAGCGTCACCAAATACAGCACGACGCTCACCATTCCTACCGTGATCGGTGTGCCGGGTCAGACCGTGACGCTTTCAGCCACGCTCAAGAAAAACGGCGCGATTGGTCCGAGCGGCAAGACGGTCAGCTTCAGCGTGGATGGGACAACCGTGGGAACGGGTGTGACCAATAGCAGCGGTGTCGCCACGGTGTCTTATGCGATCCCTGCCGGGGCGACGATTGGCAGTCACCCGATTGTGGCTACGTTTGCGGGGGATAGCACGTATCTGGCGTCCACCGGCAAGGGAACGCTGACGGTCAAGTACGCCACGACGCTCACGGTCGCCAATGCCTCCGGGGCGCGCGGCACGAACGCCACCTTGACGGCGACACTGACGCAGACGTTGGGCGGCGCCGCGCTCTCCGGCCAGACAGTGTCGTTCAAGGTGGACGGCAAGCCGGCAGGCACGGCAGTGACGAACGCTTCGGGGGTTGCCAGCCTGAGCTATGCCATCTCGGCGACGGCAACGGTGGGCAGCCATGCCCTGAGCGACTCGTTCGCCGGGGATACCACTGACAACGCCGCCACCGGCACCGGCACGCTGACCGTCAACTGAGCCGGACAAAATAAAAGCCGGGGAGGGACAGTGTCCCTCCCCGGCTTCTGTATTGCTTAATCTTCCACGACCTCACGGATGCGCCGCTCCAGCCGCTCCAAATCCAGCCCGCCCTCATCGCGGGCAATGCGCCGGACAGTCGCATTGACATTGCTCAGATCGCCCAGCAGATCGCGCAGGATTTCCTGCTGCTGGCGCGACTGAGTGACTTCGCGCGGCTCCTGAACGAGATCGCGCACAATCGCATCCTCCGAGCGCGACGCGACCAGCGGATCGCTCTGCCCCGTTAGGTTCACAAACGTCCGCCGCCCCGGCCCCCGGTCCTGTTCAATCGGCAGCACCGCCGTCACTTGATCCGACCGCACATATTTCCCAAACCCCAGATGCACCAGCATCGAAGACTGTATCCGCATCGTTGTTCCTTGCTCCTTTGTTATCTGCTACTATCAAGAACAACGAATAAAGAGGATTGGTTCCCAAAATAGGGCAGGAAGTCAGCGATCCTCTGGTGAACTTAGTGGTCAATGCAGGCTGGAAATTTGTGGCCTTCGAGGAGAAATCCATGCGACTCGCCGTATTGTTTCCGTTTCTGGCCGCGACCCTGTGCCTGGAGCTGGCCTGCATCTTTTTCGTCGTTTACCTCAAGATCAGTCGCCGTCCCGAGAATCTTGCATTCAGCCTGATGGCCCTTTTCTTAAGCGGGATGATCGGCTTTGAGCTTCTGATGCAGGAGACGGACTCACTCATTCTGGGTCTTTTCTGGTATCGGCTTCAATTCGCCTGCGTTTTTCTTGCCATAGGGCTGATGCTTCACTTTGTTTCTTTGTGCATCGGCCAGCCGCTGACCCGGCGGTTCTTGTTCAGCCTGCTTTATCCGGGTGCGGCGCTGCTTGCGGTGAGCGCCTTCCATCCCCTTATCCTGCATCTGCCCCCCGCTGGCTCACCGCCGTTGAGCATTGACCGGAACGCTCCGGGACCGTTGTTTTACCCCTACGCGCTGCTGTCGGTGGCAGGGGTCGTGCTGGTGAGCGCCATCGGCCTGCGCGGATTGAAGCGTCTCCACAGGCAGAAGGATCGCGCCGACGGCGGCACGACGCAGGACTTCATGCCTCTCTTGCGGCATGTTCTCTGGATCATCATCGGCATTCTCCTGATCGTGCTGGCATCTGTTGTGGAAATTTGCCAGCTTCTCTTTATCACAGCAGAGACATCGGACCTGCCAATCAATCCGCGCGCCATCTCCATGACGCTCTTTTGTGTTATCGCGGCCTGGGCGCTGGGGCGGGAAGTGTTTTTAACGGAGCAGAGAAAGCGTGATCTCGCTGCGGACAACCAGTTTCTGGACGCCCTGACTCAGTTCCGACTCCAAACCGCGCGTGACGTGCAGCATGAAGTGAAAAACAAGATTGCGGGCATTGTTACCCCGTTAAAAGTTATTCTCCTGGGGCTGGAACGGGGCGGCAGCATCAACCTGACGGAACGTGTTTCCGATGCGCTGACGGAAGCCCAGGCTCTGGAAAACGTTGTCCAAACGATGCTGAACATGGCTCGCATGGAATCCGGCCATGCCCCGCACTTGGAGCCGAAGCGGCCGACGGAGGTGTTTACACTGGTGGAGGCGCTCTGCGGCAAAAAAGAACGCGCGCTTCAGCAGGAACGCCAGATGCGGCTTTGGCGCGGCGAAGAGGAGGCTTCACTCCCACATCACCGGTTTTACCTGTCCGCCTCTCTTGTTCATGCTGTCGCTCCTCTCCATGCCGATACGTTCACTCTGATCCTCAACAATCTCCTGGACAACGCCGTCAAATACTCGCCGCAAGGGGGCGACATCCACGCGCTTCTTTCGGAAAAAACCGGTGAATTGGAAATCCGCATTTCCGACACGGGCATAGGGATTGCCCTGGAAGACCAGCCACGCATCTTCAGCGAACCTTTTCATCGGGGCCGTCTGGCCGCGCGCGCCATCACCGGGACGGGCCTGGGCCTGAACATGGTCAAACGCCTGCTGGAAGCTCAGGGGGGAAGGATTGAAGTGGCAAGCGTTCTGGAGGAAGGCAGCGTATTTTCCATCTTTCTCCCCTGGACACCCGAAGAAGCCCAAGGGTGAGAGAGTACCAAAAAGTTGGGACTTTGCAAGCAGGATTACTTGTAGTATACTTCCCCTGTCACAAAAAAAGAAACGCGCGCATGATCTGGCGACTGACCGTGGTGGATGATGATGTTTCCTATGCCCGCGCACTGGCGGACAGCCTGAGTGGTGAGCCTGACCTGGAAGTTGTCGGCATTGTCGGCAACGGCGTTGAAGCGGTCACTCTGGCGCGACAGACACGGCCCGATGTTGTCTTGATGGACTTGACAATGCCCGTCATGGGCGGTCTGGAAGCCATCCGGCAGATCAAGCGAGACGCGCCGGGGACCGAGTTTTTAGTTTTGACGGTGCAGGAGGACGATGCTTCTTTGTTCGAGGCTCTGCAAGCCGGGGCGAAGGGCTATCTTCTGAAAGATGCGCCTTTGGCCCAGATTCCGCCCGCGATCCGGGGAGTGGCGCAGGGAATGGCTGCCCTTCCGCCTGCGCTCGCTGCCCGTGTCCTGGCCGAGTTCAGCCGCCTGGCCGCCCTTCCACCGGCCATGCAGCATCTTTACAGCCTGCTGACCCGGCAGGAGGTGGAAGTATTGAGACTGATCGGGAGCGGCAACACCAATACCCGCATCAGCGCCTATCAGGGGGTGGAACTGACCACCATCAAGAAACAGGTCACCAGCATCCTGAAAAAGCTGGAAGTCAACACCCGCACCGACGCCGCGCTGATCGCGCAGAAGAGCGGTATCCTACCATAATCTCTGTGCATTTCCAAGGGAGGCGAATATGTTTCGTTTTTTTTCACTCAGGAGAGTTACCGAAGGTCATCCGCAACGTTTTTGCTGCACTCAGAATTTCCAAAAATTGGCGCGACTTCCACGGGTGGTCGGAGTGACGCTTTTAGCCGGTGTGACGCTTTTGGCGTTTGGTGGCTGTGACACCAATAGCGACTCTGGCTCCGCAAGCAGCTCCGGTTCTACCTCCACTAGCGACTCCGTCTCCACGACCGCCAGCAATTCCAGTCCCGCCGGCACAGGTGACTCCAATCCTGCCAGCACAAGTATCTCCGCCTCCGTCATCACACCCACAGGGCCGTCTCAGACGACCGCGCTGCCACCCACCGATACGGCGTCAGATCCCGCGGTCACGCAGCGTGCGTCTCTTCAAGAGAACATCAGCGTCTGTGAAGCAAAGCTACCTGCGGCCGTGCAGGAAGATGCGGACAACGCCGCTTGGAATACAGATCAAATCAAACAGCAAGCCCAGGCTTTGAAAGATGAGAACGATAAAATTGAGGAAATGCGTCAAGAGGGCCGAAATGATGAGGCTGACCAGGAGGAGCATCGGCGAAACCTAGCGGTGCTGATCGTCGGGGGAATTGATTTCGGGACCCACTGGGAAAAGCCAACCAACAATGCTGCTCTCTTGAACAATCAAATCACGGCAGACCAAAATGAACTCAATCATCTGAATTAAGATGAGGAGTGATTACCAAAGTGTGTGAGTTATTAGGAGACAAAAATGAAAACTCAGATCAACAAAAGCGCGCTCATAGCGGCTTCCGCATTGCTTTTCGTGACATTGTCTGGACTATCCGTTGTTGGTGACCCCTGCAAATCGTATGACTGGGGCACCTATACGGTTGCCCCACATGATACTGACACATTCACAGTGGATTACAACAATGGCGAGTGGGCAGACGCGAAAGCGGTGCCGGATTATAACGATGATGACATTGATATGAAGGTATATGATTCTCTTGGAATGCTCGAAATCATCCGACACGAACTCATGTCTCACCGCACTGTCATTGGTGGGTTGGTATTCTTTTTAACGCGGGGCCATTCAGGATAAAAATCATAAACAACACCTCCCATTCGATTCACTATCAGTTCAAACCTTATTAACTCCCTACAAAGGGGAGAATTTCATGGAGCGATTGTTCGGACTGTTATTACATATTACAGTCCCTGATGCGGCCAATAAGGCACACAATTTAAATGAGATGGTGCGAAAGCCAATGCCGGCAATGCGGATGCGAATTGCCCGCAAAGTTGTCAGCGCCTTCGGCGTGGCTTTGGTAGTAGAAGAACTTCTTTCTGCCGCAAGGGTTTCTGGGCAATGCCCCGGAACCCTTTCTCGTTTGCCGCTTTACCTTGACTTCCACCCGCCCCTCGTGCCATACTAACCCTACCATGAGCCAGCCTGATGAGATCCTCACGATCCTTGCCCGCGATGCCCGCACGTCGCCGGAGACGATCGCGACGCTGACCGGGCGTGATCCGTGACGAAGTGCGCGCGGCCATTGCCGAGTACGAGCGGCGGGGGATCATCAAGCATTACAAGACCATTGTGGACTGGGAGAAGGCGGGGTCGAGAAAGTCTTCGCGTTTATTGATGTTAAAGTCCTGCCCGCGCGCGAAGTCGGCTTTGATGCCGTGGCCGAGCGCATTTATCGTTACCCGGAAGTCCATAGCGTCTGGCTGGTTTCCGGCGGCCAGCGACCTGCGCGTCGTGGTGGAAGGCGAGAACATGCGCGAACGTGGGCCGCTTCGTCGCCGAAAAGCTGTCCGGCCTCGAAGGCGTGACCGGCACCGACACCCATTTCCTGCTGCGCCGCTACAAAGAAGACCAGGACCTGTTTGTGGAAACTGAGGAAGACCAGCGCTTGGTGGTGACGCCGTAGAGAATCCCCCAGCCCCCAATAATGGGGAGCAGGAAGGGCAGTCATAGTACAAGCCGCACCCAATACAATCTTACCCTCTGGCTCCCCCATTATTCGGGGCTGGGGGCCTTGAGAGACCGCACATGAGCAATGAAGCCATACCGCCCCCCCGCCCCGATTCTGGGGAGCCGGAAAAAAATTGACCTCTCGCGCATTGCGCGGGACCTGCCGCCGTCCGGCATCCGCAAGTTTTTTGACATCGCCGCCCAGATGCAGGATGTCATCTCGCTGTCGTGTCGGCGAGCCGGACTTCGCCACGCCCTGGGCCATCCGCGAGGCCGCCATCTACTCCCTGGAGCGCGGGCAGACGACCTACACCAGTCCAACTACGGCCTGCTGGAACTGCGCCAGCACATCAGCCGCCATCTGGACGAACTGTACGGCGTCCGCTACCGGCCCGGCGACGAGATTCTGGTCACGGTCGGCGTCTCCGAGGGCATGGACCTGGCGATGCGCGCCATGCTTGACCCCGGCGACGAAGTGCTGGTGCCCGGAACCGTGCTACGTCTCCTACAAGCCCTGCGTCGCGCCTCGCGGGCGGCATTCCTGTCGGCATCCCGACCCGTACGCCGAAGACGCAGTTCCGCGTCTCCGTCGCCCAACTGGAAGCCGCGACCACGCCGCGCACCAAAGCCATCCTGCTCGGCTATCCGTCCAACCCGACCGGCGCGACCATGCCGCGCGAAGCGCTGCAGGAGATTGTGGACTTACGCCCGCCGCCGCAACCTGTATCTCATCAGCGACGAGATCTATGACCGCCTGACCTATGACGGGCCGCACGTCTGCGTCGCCTCGCTGCCCGGCGCGTGGGAGCGGACCATCATGCTCAACGGCTTCTCCAAAGCCTATGCCATGACCGGCTGGCGCATCGGCTACGCCTGCGCGCCCGCGCTGATCCTGACGGCCATGTGCAAGATCCACGCCTACACGATGCTGTGCGCCCCGATCATGGGCCAGAAGGCCGCGCTGGAAGCGCTCAAAAGCGGCGAACCGCGCCGTGCAGGACATGGTCGGTCAGTACAACCAGCGCCGGCGCCTGATCGTGGACGGCCTGAACGAGATCGGCCTGGACTGCCACCTGCCGCACGGCGCGTTTTACGCCTTCCCCAGCATCCGCCGCACGGGCCTGACCTCGGAGCGAGTTCGCCGAGCGGCCTGCTGTTTGAGGAGCACGTCGCGGTCGTTCCCGGCACAGCGTTCGGCGCGGGCGGCGAGGGCCATATCCGCTGCTCCTACGCGACCAGCCTGGAGAAGATCGAGGAAGCGCTTAAGCGCATCGCGCGCTTCGTCCAGAAAGCCAAAGCCTCCAGCCCCCAATCCGGGGGAGCCGGAAAGGACGCTTGCCTTCTCAGGTTCCCCCATTATTGGGGGTTAGGGGGCAATTTCCATGAAAAGGACACTCTTTCATGCAGTACGGTCACGTTCCAGGCATTGACAAGCCCATTTCGCGTCTCGTTCAGGGAACGGCCAATGCCGGATTTACGCCCGACAAGCCCGATCAGGCGTTCGCCCTGCTGGACATGGCCCTGGAGCACGGCTTCAACACTTTGACACGGCCCATGGCTACGGCGAAGAGCGGGAGACCTGCCTGGGCAACTGGATGCGCCAGCGCGGCGTCCGTGATCGGCTAGTCATTCTCGCCAAAGGCGCGCATCCCTCCGGCGGGCGCAACCGCGTGACGCCCGAAGACATCCAAATCGAAATGCAGGATCCATGCGGCGTCTGGGGACGGACTATCTGGACCTGTATGTGCTGCACCGGGATGACCCGTCTGTGCCCGTCGGCCCCATTGTGGAAGCCCTGACCGCGCACAAAAAAGCCGGGCGCATCGGCGCATTCGGCGGCTCCAACTGGACCCACGAGCGCATGCAGGAAGCCAACGAGTATGCCCGCGTGAATGACCTGACGCCGTTTGCCGTGAGCAGCCCCAACTTCAGCCTGGCCGAGCAGTACAAAGAACCCTGGGCAACTGCGTCAGCATCAGCGGCCCGAAGGGAGAAGCCGCCCGCGCGTGGTATGCCCAGAACGATGTCGCTCTGATGCCCTGGTCCAGCGTCGCCGGCGGCTTCTTCAGCGACCTCTTCCACCGGGACAATCTGAACACGTTCCCCGATGGCGAATACTGGTCCGGTATGGTCATCCAGTGCTACTGCGGCGAAACCAATTTCCAGCGCCTGGACCGGGCCAGAGAACTCGGTCAGGCGAAAAGCCTCAGCCCCAATCAGATCGCTCTGGCGTTTTTGCTCAATCAGCCTTTCAACATCTTCCCGCTCGTGTCCAGCCTCGACAAAGTGCAGTTCGCGGACAACGCTGCTGCCGTGGATGTCAAACTGACCCCGCAGGAACTGGCCTATCTGGACCTGAAGGCCGATAGCCCGGTTTGAAGAGGCCCCTAACCCCCAATAATGGGGGAACCGGAAAAGAAAAAGGGCGGGAAAACCCCGCCCTTTTTCTTTTGCCCTGTGGCTCATCCGTAATACGCCTGCCACCAGGCGCGCAGCGGGACATCTTCGTCCTGCGGCAGATAAATCCCCATCGGCGTTTTGACTTCGCCCAAGAAGCTGCCGACGGATCGGGCTGCACACCGGCAGCAGGTCGGTCGGCGGGGTCAGGTAATCCATCGCCCGGACCCAACGATAGCCGTAGCCGAAAAACAAGGACTTGCGGGTGATCTGCGAAAGGTTTGGGCCGACCGCGTGCCAGGTGCGCTGCTCAAACAAAAAGGCGTCTCCGGCATTGCCCAGGACTTCTAAGGCGCCATAAGGATGGGGTGCTCCGGGTGCCTGTGCGGGAGGGCCGATCAAGCGGTTGCTCCCCGGCACGACCTGCGTGTTGCCCCGGCCCGGCTCGGATTGGTCGGAGAGCAGGTAGGCGACCTTGAGGAAGAGGCGCGGGTGCGGCTCCTGCATTTCCCAGGGCGATTGGCCGCCGTCCCGGTGCCAGCCTTCGCCCTTGAAATGTTCGCTGGTTCCCGGCGGATTGGGTGGGCGCACGATCAGATGCGACGTCAGCAAATGGATGTCCCAGCCGAGAATGCCCGCCACGAGGGGGAACGTCGTCGGGTAATCCAGCAGTTCCAGAAATATCTCGTCGGCCACCAGGCAGTTCCGCATCTGGTAGTGGTTGCGGCTGGAGAGTGCATCCGGCCCGGCTTCGTAATAAAGCCGGTCTATGACGGTCAGCAGACGGTTCAGCATTTCGGGCGGCAGCGCGTTGGGAACCATCAAAAAGCCGTCGCGCTCAAAGTCTGTGCGTTGTTGCGGGGTCAGTAACTGCGGCGTCATGAGCAATTTTCCGCTGTCAAATGGAGGGGGCGATGAACAGGGCCATCAGCACAAAATGGCAGGCGCTGCCGGCCAAGACAAAGATATGCCAGAGGTCATGGGCGTTGAACTTGCCGGGCCACAGGTGCGGCTTGTCGGTCGCAAAGACCACCGTGCCGATGACATAGGCAATGCCACCGGCAAACAGCCAGGCAATGCCCGCCGGCGCCAGCGCATGATGCAACGGGGCCAGAGCAACCACCACCAGCCAGCCCATGATCAAATACACGGCGATTCGCAGCCAGTCCGGGTAGGCTTTCCAGAACAGGCTGCACAGGATGCCGACGACAGCGAGGCCATATTCCACTCCAAACAAACTCCATCCCCACGGCCCGCGCAGGCTGACCAGGCAGACCGGAGTATACGTTCCGGCAATCAGCAGGTAAATCGCGATATGGTCTATCCGCATAAGATTGGTGATCTGGTGCGGCTTGACCCAGAGGGAATGGTAGAGTGTGCTGGCCGTGTACAGCAAAATCAGCGTGGTGCCGTAAATGGCGAAGCTGACGATGTGCCAGACATGACCATGCGCCAGCACCAGCAGTACAATCAGGGCCGCAATGGAGAGGATCGCGCCCAGGAGGTGCGAGAGGCCGGAAAAGGGTTCACGAATAAAAAAGCGCCGTGGCGCTTTTGGCGTATCTTCGTTCATGCTTATCAGAATACCCCAAATCGGCGCATTCCAGACAGGGGCGGCAGGAATTGTCTGCCAAGAGCGGGAACTTGCTGGTATGCTGGTGTTCGTAGATGAGTCCGGGGATACGGGTCTCAAACTTAATCAAGGCTCCAGCGACTTTTTCACTGTCGCGCTGGTGGTTTTTGAGGAAAACGATGAGGCACAGGCGGCGGATGAACGCATCACGCTTCTGCGCCGTGAACTAAAGAAGCCTGCCGGGTTTGAGTTTCATTTTAAAGAAAATAGCGACTCTGTCCGCAGAGACTTTTCTGGAAGCAGTGGTACCTTATAACTTCTTCTATTTTGGGTTCGCGATCAACAAAATGCAGCTATACACAGAAGGCTTTCCTAATACGGAAGTTTTTTACAAATATGTCTGTGGGCTAGTTTTTGAGAGTGCCAAGCCGTATCTTGACGACGCGATTGTGAAAATTGACGCCAGTGGCGGGCGGAAGTTTCAGCGGCAGTTGGCGGCCTACTTGAAAACTAAGATTAACACGCCGGACACACTGACACAACGTATCAGTAAAGTCAATGCCAACAACTCAAGCCGAAGCAACATGCTTCAGTTAGCAGACATGGTGTGTGGGGCGATTGCGCGCTCATTCCGAACGGATAAAGTGGAACCGAACGCATTCCGAAAAATAATAAAGCACCGAGAAATCTCGGTGCAGGTACTGCCGGAATAACCGGAATAAAAAAGTTCGGCCTGTCCGCTAGGCAAATATATGTGCCATGCACACATCCATACTAGCCCCGTTTTGACGGGGAGGCGACAGTTCGCTCGCAGGCCATTTTCATTGTCATTATACCATAGGTTTGTGGTACTTTTAATCAAATGCTCTTTCCCTGGTCAAAAACTGCACACCGGCACGAACTTTTGGCGCAGCCGTTCCCTTCGGAGTGGCTGGGGTATTTGTCAGCGAATGTCGCGTACTATCGGTATTTGCCGCCGGAAGCACAGGCGAAGCTGCGGGACATAACGCGCATTCTGATCGCGGAGAAAAACTGGGAAGGATGTGGCGGGCTGACGCTGACGGACGAAATGCGCGTCACCATCGCGGGGCAGGCGGCGGTGCTCGTGCTTGGGTTTGATGAGGAGTATTATCCCAATGTGGAAAGCATTCTGGTTTATCCACAGGGATTTCTGGTGACGAACCGACGGTTGGAGGTGAACCGGGTGATTGGGGAACAGATTCTTCCGGCGGCAGGACAGGCGGCTTTGCAAGGGCCAGTGATCGTTTCCTGGTCGGATGTTCGGCAGGGCGGGTTGGAGGCAGGGGATGGGCGAAACGTCGTTCTGCATGAGTTCGCGCACAAGCTGGACATGCGGGACGGCGCGGCGGACGGAGCGCCATATCTGCGGGACGCGGCGCAGGTGGATGCGTGGGCCGAAGTGATGAGCGCGGAATATCAAGCACTGACCGAAGCGGCGCAGGCCGGAACGCCCACTCTGCTGAACCCGTATGGAGCGACCAATGCGGCGGAGTTTTTCGCGGTGGCGACGGAATGCTTTTTTGAGAAACCCCGTCAAATGCTGCACGAACACGCGCGATTATATGAAGTTTTGCGGGATTATTACCGGCAGGACCCGGCGGCGCTCATAATGGGAACCGGGAGGGAACTTTGATGCCAGGTCAAGAATTGCCTCTGGCGGCGGAAAGCGAAGTCCTCGTCTGCGGCGGCGGCACGGCGGGAATTGTCGCGGCCATTGCTGCGGCGCGGGCCGGGACGGACGTGCTGGTCGTGGAGCAGATGGGCCTGCTGGGCGGGACGCAGTCGGCGGCGTGGGTGACGCCGATGATGCCGAACAAGATTTTGACTGAGTCGCTCACGCACGGCATCAATGACGACATTTTGCAGCGCGCGGCCCGGTACGACCCGCCGCCGACCGACGCCAGCGGCGACCTGCTGTGGTTTAATCCCGTCACGCTTGCGCTTGTCTTAGATGACCTGCTGGCCGAGGCGGGAGGGCGCGTGCTGTTCCATACGTTCATCAGCGAGGCGATTGTAGAAAATGGCGTCTTGACGGGCGTTGTCATTGAAAACAAATCGGGGCGGCAGCGCATTGACGCGCAAATTACCATAGACTGCACCGGCGACGCCGATGTGGCCTTTCGCGCGGGCGTCCCCTGCGTTTCCGGCGACCCGGAAGACGGAAAAAATCAGCCGATGTCGCTGCGCTTCGCCCTCGCCGGCGTCGATCAAGAACGGGCCGCGTCAGTTTCTGGCCGATGAACTGGGCATGGCGTGTTATGCGCGTCCGCCCCTCTTTGAGATCGGCACCGGCGAAGCCAAAAACACGCCGCTGGGTCCGCTGATTTGTCAGGCGGTGGAGGGCGGATTCTGGCCGAAGATGATCTCGGCTATTTGCAGTTCTTTTCGATGCTGGGCCGGCCCGACGAACTGGCGTTTAACTGCCCGCGCATCGCCGGGCTGTCGGCGACCGATGCCTGGGACCTGTCCCGCGCGCAGACAATAGGCCGCCAGAAGATACGGCGCATCGCTCGCTTTTTCAAGACGCATGTCAAAGGCTTTGAAAACTCCTACATCGGCACGATTGCCCCGATGGTCGGCGTCCGCGAGTCCCGGCGCATTGTTGGCGATTACACGCTGACGGAAGAAGATTATCTCACCGAAGCGCGCTTTCCCGATGCCGTCGCCCGCAACTCGTACCCGATTGACATCCACAGCGTCAAGGCCAAAGGCGGGCTGATCATGAAGCATCTGCCGCCGGGCCATTACCACGAAATTCCCTACCGCTGCCTGCTGCCCGTAGGCATAGAAAATTTGCTGGTCGCCGGGCCGCTGCCTGTCCGCCACGTTTGCCGCGCAGGCCGCCGTGCGTATCCAGCAGAACTGCCGCGCCCTGGGCGAAGCGGCAGGCCTGGCTGCTGTGCTGTCCCTGGAACAAAACGTCCCGCCCCGGCAGATAGACACGGGCGAACTGCGGCGGCGATTGAATGGCGAGGGGGCGCAGATATGAGCGAAGAGCCGAGGTCGGTTCGCATCCGTCCCTATGCCCCCGGCGATGCCCGAGCGTTCCATGATTTGAATGTGCAGTGGCTGACGACGTTCTTTGTGGTGGAAGCCAAAGACGAGGCCATGCTGACCGACCCCGAACGGCTGATTTTGAACCCCGGCGGCCAGATCCTCGTGGCGGATCAAGAGGGGCAGTCCATCGGCTGCGTGGCCCTTATTCCGACGCCGGATGACGCCTATGAAGTCGCCAAAATGGCAGTCGCCCCCGAATTGCAGGGGCAGGGGATCGGGCGGCGTCTGCTGGAAGCGGCGATTGCGTGGGCGCGTGAACGCGGCGCGGGGCGGCTGTATCTGGAAAGCAACGCGCGGCTGACTCCGGCGCTGCGTCTCTATGAGTCCCTCGGCTTCCGTCACCTGCCGCCGGAAGTGCGGCCTGTGTCGCCCTACTCGCGCGCCGATGTATTCATGGAGATGAGTTTGGAGGACAAGATGCCCTAGCGGCTATTGCTATTGCCTTACCTGAAAGACCGCTCATTTGTTTCCTCAAAAAACAGTTCTTCACTCTGCGTTGCCATTTTGAGTGAAATACGGTCTTGTAGCATTTTGGGATTGAAGTTTCTTCGTACTTCCTCATCAACGCGATTTAGAAGATAAGGTATTTCGTGACCCACATTATTCAACTGACAATCAGCCGCCATAATACGGATCATATCTTCTAAATGGTCCTCGTGAACTTCAAATCCAAATGCCTTTTTTTTAGGCTTAAAAACACCCCTCAAAACATGGGGTGCTGTGTTGCGAAGAAAGTCTCCCAATACACGGCGGTTTTCGCCATGGTTGTTATTAGTAGCATTGCTTTTTGACAAATGCTCATCTAAGTATTCTTTAATGTATAATTCCCCTGAGTGAAGTGCACGAGCAAATTTTGTATATTCAGGATTAGCTTTGATGTTTTTCATAATACCTATACATTGCTTGCCGCTGCTGAACAAATCATTATACAACCTAACACCTTCTTGACTTGCTACTAACCACTCATAAACTAAAGTACCATTGAATAGAACATGGGTTTCATTAATCTCCAATCCATGCTTAACTTCAAAATACCTTAAGTAAGCTGTTTGGGATATGCCATATAGCCCTTTTTCCTCTTCTCAAATAAAATCATCTGAATCTTTTGCTTCAGAGAGATTGATTTTGCTAGACCAATAATGGAGTGAATCTTGCATTGGCCGACGGTGTGATATACTTCCGATACCTACGCATAGTGCTTGTCCGGCTGAATACATCTGAATAGGTAAAGCGTTAGTGCCGTCTACTGCTGCAACTAGGCCTTTTTCTAACTCAGGAGCAGTACTAAACAACCCGAAATCAATTTGTCTAAAGCGTGGCAAACCATTCGGTAAAGGTTGGGCTGTCTCCATTGCTTCACGTGCTTCTTGCATCACGGTTTTAGATTTATCGCTATTGAGCATCTCAACAACGTCGTCAGCTATCCCTCCAAAATTGGCGGCAAATTCATCGCGTGTGATGAGTTTTGATTGCCTGATTAGGTCAGCAAACATCTTTGACATTTTTACGCTTTCTGAAAAACATTCAAAATACAAGTGTCCGAACGCATCCGCCGAATTCGCTTTGCTGAATTGTTCTTGGCTGCACTTCCAGGCTCTTGCTGACGACCGCGAGAAACAAACGCCGCATCTATCCATTCTAGTCCTGCACTAATAGCAAGCGCGGAAACATCAGTCGGTATGTTGTGGTTCACGTCATCCGGTTTTAACCCGCTCCATTTTGGGAGGAATAAGCACAGCCGGCCATTTGGATTGAGGGAAATCGCCAGGGCTATGATAATCTCATTTATGATCTGGAGATACTCCTTATAATTGGCAGTCAGAGCAAGGTCGCCGCTATAAAGATGAGTTGATTGTCCAAAATAAGGAGGGTCTATAAATATCCAATCCGCTTTTACAGGCAAGGGGACACGAGCGTCATGACACTGAATATAATCCCGACGAGGATATAGGTTGAAAAAGATGTATGTCTAGGTTGAAATCCAAATCTTTCTGCCATCTTTCCCGGTCCTCATAAACTCGCTTGAACATTCCACTGCCTGCCATGGCGTCTACAGCCACCCCAGCTTTAGGAGCAAAATAATACAGAGCGTTCGCGTATATTTCTCCTGGAATTGAGCCGGGGAAATTATGCTCTTGTCGCCATTTTGGGTGACTAAATGCCCACCAATCTGACGGCTTGATAATATCCAGGTTAGACTTAATGCTGCCGTGGAAGTCACACCAATTGCTATGTATCTGGCGTGGAGTGGCATCGGGATTAAGATCAAGCAGGACCGCAGCCTTAATGAGATATTGAATTGCTTTGTCTTTTTGTTGCTTGGCGTTGTCGAATACCGCTAGAGGGGCCTTGCGTAATGCTTTATTAGGGATCGCATACTCAGCGGTTTTGATGGCTTTGCCTTGTTCCACGTATATTTTCGCTGTACTGGTTGCTACTCCTGTTTCTTTGCAAACACGAAAAAATTGCTTTTTCTTTTCTGTTTCGTCTTGTGTAGTCGCGGCGATAGCTTCCGCTGAACTTGCCCAAAACCTTGCTCCATAATAGGCCCCGCCCGGCTCACGACGCCGCGCCAATTGCCCACATTCCGCGAGGCATCTGGCATCTTTAATCTTGGTTAAAATATTGTCAGCGACACCAAAAAATGAGTCGCTATCAACAATGGTAGCAAACAGCGCAACTACATCTTGCGGTTGTTCGGGTAGAGAGGAAACAGATTTTTGAGAAGTTGAGAATATCGCGCTCTGTTGACTTGGGATTGCTTCAACTGTCAAAGATGTCTCCTTGTATTGGTTGCTGTATAGCTCTGTGGCCTGTGTTATCGCTTCGGATCAATTCAAATGGTGATGGTGCCATTTGAGCAATAACAACGGCTTTCGATTCAAAGATGCTAACAAGCGCTTCTCCTTGACCAAGACGTGTTGCCTGCTCTGCAAAATCTCTGCCCATTGTCTGCGTAGCCGCATCAGCTTCAAATTTGCTGTTTTGACGCATGACTACCTTTGTGTTGAGGTTATTCATAACCAAATGGGGAATTTGCGATGCGTTTTGAAGGCTCATGATAATTGAATGATCTAGTGTCCGGCCTTCACGCATGGCTTTGTTGAACGACTGAGCCAACGCTTTGCTATGACGCGAGTCGTTATCAAATATTCTGTGAGCCTCATCTACCAACTGAACTATCTCAATAGGTTTTCTTTTCTTGCGATAAGAATGGCAGATGCGGAGAAAATAGGAAAGAACAAGAGCATAGTAAGCAGGGTCGTCATCGCCGTAACTAATAATCAATAGCTTGCCCTTATCAACAAAACTTTCAAGATCGAAGATTTCAACCCTTTGTTCATGTCCATCTAATCTAGCGCTTTTAAGACGATTGCGAGATTGCTTATTAATCAGTATGCCTACAGCATCCAGCCATGGCATACCTTTACGGCGATTTCTCACCTTCTGCCGAATTGCGACTGCTGTGGCAGGATTAATATCGTTATTGTTTGCTTGTTGTTGAATTAGTTGCAAAATGTCATCAATAGAGTAAAGTCTGACGGGTACCGTCCTGAAGTTGCTCAAAAAGAATGTCTGCTGCGCTTGTGAACCCTTCAAATTGCAGGTTTTCTGTTGTTCCTGTAAAGAAAAAACCAGCTAACATTTCGGGAGCGAAATCTGACGCACGAAAACCAATCACGCTGTCTACTTCGTCAGGATTACATTTACCATAAAAGCCGATCCGAGCTACATTAGCCGCTCCACGAGGAGACATATGATACTTTTGCATACGAAGCCACGCTTTTTGAACTGTTTTGTCTGTGTTAGCACGATCTGCTAAACCGTAATCTGGTTTAGCATCATGAATCAATACGCATTTGTCAAATTTCAATGCTTGATCAATGAAATTTGCAGCAGCATTAGATTTGCCAGAGCCTGTGCCTCCAGAAATCATAATATGGTAGTTAAACTTTTCCTTATCAATACAGAGAGGTACGTTTTCTGCATTTAGAAGTTCGCCAATGACATTGAATGAACCATCCTTATGTTGCATTTTAGATGGAATCCTAATGACTTGGCCTGTTTTTTCTGCGTCCAATTTTTTGACAAATGAGCCGGGAAGTGGGCGTAAACGGGGGGTCATCATATTTTGACCATCGTACTGCCCTAAAATTAACAGATCAAAAATCTGTACTGACGCGACTGATTGCACGTCTGCGTGATCTTGCATTAACTGTAGACCATGAAGGATCGTCGGATCCAGCCGTCCACCAACCGTGGAAACGTTACGGTTTGGTTGAGCAATCTGTCCAATCCACTGGTTGCCATTGCCTTGCTCAATGCTGACATAATCAAAGAGGGCAAATCCTTCTTTGATTTTAGCCATAGCTTGTATATGGGATAAGTCTGCGCTATTTTCATCATGTAAAATGATCATTTCTTAATCCTTTGGAAGCCAGTTGGTGTATTATAGAGCAAGCCGGTTGAGTTGTCAAGACCATTTATCAGCTATGACAGGCTTGCTATTTTCCCCGCCGCCTGAGTATAATAGCCTCACTGAACCTTTGGAGGAATTGACTGTGCCTTATGTGATCGCCGAACCCTGCATCGGGGTCAAAGATAAATCGTGCGTCGCCGTTTGCCCCGTAGACTGCATTCACGAAGCCGGAGACCAGCTTTACATAGACCCAAACGAGTGCATTGACTGCGGCCTGTGCGAACCGGAATGCCCGGTGGATGCCATTTTTATGGAAGATGAAGTGCCGGATCAATGGAAGAACTTTATCCAGATCAACGCCGATTTCGCCAAAAAATAGGGTTTCTGCCCCGAAAGTGAAGGCGCGTGGACGGGCTGTGTGGCCTGCCCGCGCGCTTTTTTGTCCCTATGACGGCTGGGATCGGTTCGGAAAGTCCTGATGAAACACTCGCGCTCCCTCATCGCAGTTATGTTCGCGGCGTTGACTGTCATCGGTCTAGGCCTCTTGTTTTGGCAGCGCTCAGTTCCGCCCGTTCCGCCGCCGCCCGCTCCGCCCATTCCCTCGCCGCTGGCGATTTGGCCCTGGCCCCATGCGGTCATGGACACGCCGCATCCCGGCGTGACGCATTGGCTGGACACGTCCTCGCCGGACGGTACGACGCTGGACTTTTTTGACTTTGACCTTCACGCCAACCCCCACCTCCGCTTTGAGATTTACGATCAGGATCAGGACGATGCCCACCCGTTTGACGATCTGGCCGACTGCTGGCCGCATGGGGTGGGGTGGGCGACGCAGCATCTGAACAGCATCGGGCGCGGCAAAGTGGTCGCCGCCTGGCACGGCCTGTTCTTCAACTGCGACCAGGTTTCGGGCCGGTCGTTTGACCCCAAATCCACCTATGTGGGTCGCCACGTCACGCCGGTTGTTTTAGACGACAAAGTTCATGCCAATGTCGGTCAGGCGCGCTGGACCTTCGGCGTACAGTATGATGTGAAAGGGCGCGGGACATTCAGGACGCTGCTGCTGCCGGACAACGCGACGCTGGCGAAGAACTTCACATTCGCCTCCGGCGGGGCGCAGTGTTTGATCAAAGACGGTAAGCCTCTGAAATTGCATCCCTGGCCCAATTTCAATGACCCGGAGCCGCCTCAACCCGTTCCGTGCGCCTCGGATGAAGCTGGCTACATTCCCAACGTGGACTGGATCCAGACCTCGCGGGCGACGATGGCTTGGTCCCGCGACCAGAAGCATTTCTACCTGCTGTTTGTCACGCAGACGGGGACTGAAGGCGGGGCAGTGATAGCCTCGCACGGAGATGGCCCGCCGACCGGCGGCTGGACCGTCTCCGATGAGCAGCGCTTTTGGCTCGCCAAAGGCATTTGGGGGGCGATCAACAGCGATGGCGGCGATGTGGCGCAATTGACCTATGCGCTGCCCGGCGATCATTACCTGCTGCTGCCCGCGACCGGCGGCGGTCATTATCGGGAGCGTCTCGATCGTCCCGCCCGACTTCCCCAACGCCCCGCCGGGCGGGACTTTGCTGTACTTTTACGTGCGGGATACGGGAGAAAATCGCCCTCTAGCCCCCAATTCTGGGGGAACCGGAGGTCCTATCCCGCCTCACCTTCCGGTTCCGTACCCTTCCCTCCGAGGGAAGGATGGCGAGGCTTACCGAGCCGGGATAAGACTTCTGGTTCCCCCAGAATTGGGGGCTAGGGGGCGGCCTTATGTACCTGGAAATCGCGGAAAAATTACGCGCCTGCGCCCAGAGCGTTCCCCAATTCACGCGGGACGGCCTCGCCGCCTTTTTTGGCGTCGGCATTGGCTCGTTCTCACAGGAGGGAACGGCCATCACCTACCACCAATCCGGCAGCCACGCGCCGATTTCTTATGTCCTCAAAGGCACGATCTTTTTCACCGACACCCGGCAGATCGTGCGCGGCTACCCGCGCATTCTGCCCGCCTCAGACTACACCACGGATCGGTTCGCGGCCACGCAGGAGCGCAACCTGTTTCGCGCTCTGCGCGACGGCGAAGTGATCGTGGAAAAGAAAGAAGATGGCGTCAACATTCGCCTGTACAAGCATAATAAAGCGTATCTGTTCGCCACGCGCGATGTCTACGACGGCGGCAATCCTCTGGTGTCGGCGGGCATTGAAAACGTGCGCGGGCTGGGGATTGACTACGGCACACAGGCGCGCAAATTGATTGATAAGCGCTACCCATTGGCTTACAAACTGGCCGATCTTGGCTATGTTCCCTGCTTTGAGATGCTGCTGCCGGAAGTGGAGACGGTCATCCCTGCCGATCAGCCGGATATGATTTTGATTGACGTCATTGACCCGGATTTTCAGTTTGTGGACCGTCTGGAAAAAGAGCGCATTGCCGAGGATTACCGGCTGAAGCTGGTGGAATTGCAGGGGCGTCTGGTGGGCGGCGGCGAGGCCGGGGATGTCTACAAACGCCTGCGTTCGCTGGAGCATCTGGCGACGCGCGACGGCATTGAAGGCTTCGTCGTCAAAGGCCGCTTTGACCTTTCCGATCAGATCTCCTCGAAAGTCAAGCCCGCCCATGTTCGCGACGCGCACCGTGTCTTCACCCAGGCTGATTTAAAGGCCGTCTGGGAGGCGCTGACCGAAGACTTCACGCCCGCCGATCTGGCCGATTTGGAGTTCGCCGAAGAAGCCATGCTGGATTATCTGGGAACGCATGGCCGCAACGCCCGCTGGCAGGTACAGGACTTTCTGGCGGAGCGGAACGCCTAAGTAAACCCCGGCAGAGAGACTTGCCGGAGTTTTCAGACGCTATGGCCGCACCGGTTCCCACTTTTTGGTTTCAGCGGAATGTGCGATGGTGTCCAGAAGGACGTTGTTGATGTAGCCGTCGCGGAAGTTAGGGGAGGGGTTCTCGCCCTTCGCAATGGCAGTGAAGGCGTCGTAGAGCAGATTGATGAAGGTATGCTCGTAGCCGATATTGTGGGCGGCGGGCCAGTAGTGGCCGGTGTAGCGGTCCTGGCCTGCGGTCACTGTGACGGTGCGGAAGCCATTCGTGCCGGCATGGGTGTCTTCGGTGTAGATTTCCAGTTCGTTGGGCCGCTCGGCGTTGAAGACCAGGCTGCCTTTGCTGCCGTTGATCTCAAAGCGGTTGTGGTTTTTGCGGCCCAGGGCAAAGCGCGTGGCTTCAAATGTCCCCAGTGCGCCGTTTTCAAATCGGGCGAGGGCCAGTGAAGCATCGTCTACCGTGACTTCGCCCATCACGTCAGAGGCTTTGCCGCCCAGACGGTCATCGGATTCGGCCAGTTCCGGGCGCTGCTTGATAAAAGTTTCCATGAGGCCGCTGACTTCGGAAATCTCGCCGACGAGATAGCGGGCCGTGTCCAGGCAGTGTGCCAGCAGGTCGCCGTGCGAGCCGCTGCCCGCCGTGTCTTTCTTCAAGCGCCAGACCAGCGGGAAGTTCGGGTCCACGATCCAGTCCTGCAAGAACAGCGCGCGCCAGTGATAGATGTTGCCGATGTAGCCCTCGTCAATCAATTGCTTGGCGAACGAAACGGCGGGATTGGCGCGGTAGTTGAAGAAGATGAGGTGTTTGACACCCGCTTTCTCCACGGCGTCCAGCATTCGTTTGGCCTCTGCCGACGTGTTCCCCAGCGGCTTCTCGCAGAAGACGTGCTTGCCGGCCTGGGCGGCGGCGATGGCGATCTCGGCGTGCATGTTGCCGGGAGCGCCGATGTCTATGATGTCAATGTCGTCGCGGGCGATGAGTTTTTGCCAGTCGGTTTCGTAACTCTCCCAGCCAAATGTTTCTGCGGCCTTGCGGACGCCGTTTTCGTCGCGCCCGCACAGAGCCTTCATCACGGGACGGATCTCCATGTCGGGAAAAAAGCGCGCCACCTGCCGGTAAGCATTGGAGTGCGCCTTGCCCATGAATTTATAACCGATCATGCCGACGTTCAATGTCTTCGCTGCCATGTGTTTTCTCCGTGAGAGTGAATAGAAATTTGAACCAGAAGCGGCCCGCCGAAACTGGTTCGACGGGCCGAGAGTAGTGTGTTAAGGCGTCGGCGCGGGAGCTCGGCGTCGGCGTTGTGGGCGTCGGCGGAGCAGGCGCAGGGGTCGGCATGGGCTGCGGCGCTGGCATGGGCTGTGAACTGGGTCGGGGCCGGAGCGGGAAGGGCTGCCCGCCGCCCGGCATTCCCATCGGCCCCGGCGTCGGAGGCGGCGACAGATAATCCACGATTTTGGCCCCGCTGCGGAGCTTTTCCACATAGCCCGGAATAGCCTGCTGTACCTGCTGACGGCGGTCGGTGGCCGCGGCATCGTCGTACATCTTCTTGTCCGTGGGAAGCGGCGCCGCGCTGCTGCTGTCAAGCTTGATCAGGTGATAGCCATAAATGGACTTCACCGGAGTGGGTGTCACTTCGCCGGGCTTGAGCGCAAGCGCTGCCTTGAGGAAGTTCGGGTCAAACGGCGTTTTGGCGTCAATGATGCCCAGGTCGCCGCCTTTGCCCTGACCGGTGTTCGGGTCTTTGTTGCTGGGGTCCTCAGTGTACTGGTTCGCCACTTCCTCAAAGCTCTTACCGGCCTTGAGGTCGTCCTGGGCTTTGGCGATCAGCGCTTTGGCTTCGTCGTCGGTGTGCGGCGGTTTTGCGCCGGGCGTCATCTGCGGGCCGCCGCTGGTCGTCAGAATCAGCAGGTGCCGGGCATGGTAGCGAACCGTCGGCTCGCCGGCGGGCAATGTTTTGGCGACCAGCGCTTCCACTTTCAATTCCGTCTTCATCTGGTCTTTATACGAGGCGAGCGTTTGATGCCGCTGGGCCAGCAGGGCATCCAGGCCGCCGGGGACGCGCTCGGCATACTGCTTGCGAACATCGTCCAGCCGGGCGTTCACCTGGGCATTGGTGATGACGACATGCTGCTTGGCGGCTTCCTGATTGATCAACTCGATCAAAATCATCTGGTTGATAAGCTGTGGCCCGATGGCTTTCATGGCCTCGTTGGCGACCTGAAAACGGTAAATTTTATGGCCGTTGACGATGGCTGCTACGCCCGGCGCGGCAGGCGGCTTCGGCCCGGAGGTGAGTATCATCGGTGGCGGCGCGACCGGGGGCGCAGGCGGCATATCCGGTGTCATGGGCACCTGGGCCAGAGCCACCGGAGCCGTGGCGAGCAGCAGAGCGACGGCGAGGGGCCATCGTGGGGAGAGACGTGTCAAAATTCAAAAACCCCTTTCGCGGCGCGCTTTCAGAGCGTGCCGATTCTTTCTGAAGATTATTTGCGTCCTTATGTTACATCAAAAGCGGCTTGTCGTCAACCCTTGCGGTCAGAATTGACGGTTTTTTCGTATATTGTGTGAAACATTCTCGCACCCCCGGCGTAACACTCCTGAACAGTGATTTTTTCAGGAGATGATGACCATGACTATTGGAGATGTTCTGGCAGTAATTGCGATGGTGATGCTGGTGGGCGCGGCGTGGGCGGCGACGATTTTGGTAGTTGCTCTGGCATTCCCGGCGAAAGTGGCGCAGACGGAGGCGAAAATGACGGCCTCGCCGGGCCGGTGTCTGGCGCGGGGACTGGGCGTGGTTGCCGCCGTGGGGCTGCTGGCGGCGATTTGTGCCAATGGGCCGGGGCCGGTCAAACTGCTGTTGACCCTTCTCCTGAGTGGCCTGGGCATCGTGGCCGCTCTGGGCAGCGCCGCCATGACCCGCCTGCTGGCGGCGCGCATTGATGCGATGGGGTCGCCAATGACGCCGTTCGCCAGCCTGACTCGCGCCTCTGTGCTGTATGTGGTGATGGGCTTTCTGCCGGGCATCGGCTGGTTCGCGGTCCTGCCTGCCGCGCTGCTTCTGTCCGTTGGCAGCGGCGTGGCCGCTCTAAGAAGCCCCCTAGCCCCCAATTCTGGGGGAACTGGAGAGAAACTTCCTATTCTGGCTCCCCCAGAATTGGGGGCCGGGGGGCGATCTTCTCCCCCAGAATTGGGGGCCGCATGAAAACGTCTCGCCGCCATCTGCTGGGCCTGGGCGCGGCGACGCTGGCAGGCGGCCTGCTGTCTGGATGCGAAAGCCTGGAACAGCGGGTGACCAGGCCGCATCTGCCTGACGACGCCCTGCCACCGAACCTGCCGGCCCTGTCGTCCGCGGTTCGCCTGCTGAACCGCGTGGCTTATGGCCCTCGGCCCGGCGACGTGGCGCGAGTGACGCAGATGGGGGCGGCGGCCTATGTCGCCGAGCAGCTTGACCCGGAGGCGCTAGGCGAAGAAGCCATTCTCACACTGCGGGTGCGTAGTCTGGGCGACAGCCTAAACCCAGACACGGGAACGCTCTTTGATGAGGATGACCACCGTCTCGTGTCGGCGCTGCGTCAGTCGGCCATCCTGCGCGCGGTTTACAGCCGACGGCAGTTGCAGGAGCGCATGGTGGAGTTCTGGACAGATCACTTCAACGTTTATGCGTTCAAGGGCCAGGGACCGCAGCTTAAAGTCGTGGACGATCGGGAAACGATCAGAAAGCACGCCCTGGGCAAGTTTCGTGACTTACTGGGCGCCTCAGCCAAATCCGCCGCCATGCTGGGCTATCTGGACAACACGGCCAATCGCAAAGGTGTCCCCAACGAAAACTACGCGCGGGAATTGATGGAACTGCACACGCTGGGCGTTCGCAGCGGCTACACGCAGCGGGATGTCAAAGAAGTCGCCCGCTGCCTGACCGGGTGGACGTCCGAGAAACACTGGCATCGGGGGCGTTTTCAGTTTGATGCAAGCGCACATGACGACGGCGTAAAACATGTTCTGGATCTGACCCTCCCCGCCAACGGGGGCGTCGCGGATGGTGAGCGCGTTTTAGACTTACTGGCCGGGCATCCCGCCACGGCCCATCATCTGGCCCGCAAATTGTGCATTCACTTTTTAGGCGAAGCGCCGGACGCCTGGGTCAGCCGACTCGCCGACGATTTTCTGAAGACAAACGGCGACATCAAAGCCATTTTGCGCCCTTTGCTTCTCTCGTCCGATCTGCTCCATGCCAAGCCCATTCTCAAACGCCCCTTTGATTATGCCATCAGCGCCCTGCGCGCTCTAGAAGTGGACACGGACGGAGGTGCAGGCGTCCAGAAACATCTGGAAGCGATGGGCCAGCCCCTGTTTGCCTGGCCGATGCCGGACGGCTTCCCCGAAGCGGCCCGCTCCTGGACCGGGGCATTAATCCCACGCTGGAATTTCGCCTGGGGCTGGCCGGGAAAACATTGGTCAACACAAATTGGGACAGCGCGGCCATCGCGCAGGCGGGCAAGAAGGCCGGCCTTACGCCGCACGATGCCCTGCTGGAACTGGCCTTCGGCTGCCGCGCGTCCGATCCGGCTTTGGCCGATCTGCGCTTCTGCGCCCGTGCCTATCCCGACCCCGCCGAGTTCGCGGCAGTGGTCTTGATGTCGCCCGCTTTTCAGTGGCGGTAGGATCTTCGCCGGGATAGGATCCTCTGGAGAAATTGATGCAAACGACACGACGCGGATTGTTCGCGATGGGTGCCTTGAGCGCACTGAGTTTGGCCGGCGGCAGCGCCCTGGCCGGGGTGACGGTACGAACCCGGCGGCAGGGACCGCCGGGCGACGTTTTGGTCTCCATCTTCCTGCGCGGCGGCGTGGATGGTCTGAGCGTGGTCGTGCCGCATGGGGACGATGACTACTACCGAAATCGTCCGACGCTGGCGCTGGCGCGGCCTTCGGATAAAAAAATCAAAGCCGCAGACCGGGTGCTGGACGTGGACGGCTTTTTCGGCCTGCATCCGGCCCTCGCGCCCCTGATGCCGCTGTATCACTCCGGGCAAATGGCCTTGATCCATGCCTGTGGGTCCGGGGACCAAACGCGCTCCCATTTTGAGGCGATGGCGACCATGGAGCGCGGCGTGTCTCAGGAGACCGGCCCGGCCAGCGGCTGGCTCGCCCGGCATCTGGAAACAGCCCCGTGGAGCAATGCCTCGCCGTTGCGGGCGGTCGCGCTGGGAACGATGCTGCCTCAGTCTCTGCGCGGCGCCAGCAGCGCGACGGCTTTGGAGACCGTCGCCGATCTCAAATTGCAGTCGCCGTTTGCGGGCGGTTCGGCCCGCTTTGAAAGCAGTCTGGCCTCCCTGTACACGCGGGACGACTTGGCCGAAGCCGGGCAGGAGGCGCTTTCGGTGTTGAAGACGCTCAATCGCCTGCCTCCGGCGGCCATGGTCGGAGACAAGGCTGGATACCCCAAAGATGACCTGGGGGACGGGCTGCGACAGGTCGCGCTGCTCATAAAAAACGACGTGGGGCTGGAAGCCGCCTGTCTGGATCACGGCGGGTATGATACTCATGTGGCGCAGGGGACAAGCCAGGGCTGGCTGGCGGGCCGCCTGCACAGTCTGTCAACCGCTCTGGCCGCCTTTGCCGCCGATCTCGGCCCGACGCTCTGGGGCAAGACCACGGTGGTCGTAATGTCTGAGTTCGGGCGGCGCGTGGCGGAAAACAGCGGGCTAGGCACCGATCATGGTCGAGCCGGTGCGATGCTGCTTCTGGGCGGGCGCTCGGTGGCGGGCGGGCGCGTGCATGGGACATGGCCGGGCCTCGCCCCGGAGCATCTGGACGGGCCGGGAGACCTAAAAGTGACGACTGATTATCGTTGCGTACTGGCCGAAGTCATCGCGGATCGGCTCAAAAATCCAAATATTGAAGCCATTTTTCCCGGTCTGGCCCCGATGCCAGTGGGTGTGGTCCATGCCTGAACTGGCGGCGGCATCGGGTATTCTCTTTCCTATGGCCGGCAGGCGGGAAGAAGCGGCGCGAACGGAAACCAGCGATGAAGCGTTAGCCGGGCGGGTGCGCGCCGACGGCGATGTGGCCGCATTCGCCCTCCTCGTCACCCGCTACCGCAGCCGCGTCGTCGCCCTGGCCCGGCGTATGCTGGCGGGCCACGGCCCGGATGAGGCCGAAGATGTCGCCCAGGAGGCGTTTGTCGCCGCCTACGACAAACGGGCCAGTTACCGGGTCGGCGAACCGTTCCGGCCCTGGCTCTATCGCATCGCCGTCAACCGCTGCCTGGATCGCCTGCGCGCCCAATCCCGCCGCCCGGTCATGGCCGAGATGGACAGTGTGCCGGAGCCGGCAGGGAGCGTTTCGGACCCAGTGGATGCCCTGCTGACGACCGAAAGCGAGGCGCGTCTGCAAGAGGCCGTCGCCGCCCTGCCGCCCAAACTGCGCGCGGTTTTTCTGCTGCGTCATCTGGACGACCTTTCGTATGACGAGATCGCCGTTGCTACCGGGCTGCCGATGGGGACGGTGAAGACGCATTTATTTCGCGCGCGCGCGCAGCTTCGCGCGGCGCTCACGGGGTACTGGAACTCATGAATTGCCGACACGCGGAGGAACTCATACAGCAAAGCCTGGACGGGGCATTGACGCCGGATGAGCGGGCGCGATTGGACGCGCATTTAACCGCTTGCCCTGCCTGCCGTCAGGCTTGGAACGAGCATCACCAACTGGCGCGTCTCGCCCATCGCTGGACAATGGGGGCAGGCCAGACAAATGACACCGGCGACGCCTTCACAGCCCAGGTGCTGGCCCGCGTCGCCGCGCGACCGGTTTCTGCCCCGTCTCGCCCGGCTTTCTGGCGACCGCTGGCCGCTGCCGCCCTGCTTTTGACGACCCTCGCGTTCCTGCCGCATTCCTTGGCACCGAACTGGCCGGATGTGGGGGCGGCCAGCCGCGAACTGCCGGGCTGGCTGCTCGCCAACAGCCGCGCCCTGCCCTCGGAAATACTCGCTGCCTGGACGGCTGCCAGGTCCAGTCTGCTCCTCCCCGAATGGATATGGAGCGCCTTGCTGGGAGTAGGGGCGGTCAACGGTCTGTTTTATGCCCGCGCCGCGCAGTCTCGCGAAAGGAGCCTGCGATAAACCACTCCAATCCCGCCGGCCTGTTTCTCGGCGGCCCTGCGTTTGTCTTGATTTTGCTGTCCGGGTTGGCAACGCTGGCCTTGCTGGCCGTCGCCTTCGGGCGGACCGAACCGCTGGCGCGTCTGGGCGAACGGGCCGGGGCGCGTCTGGACGGTGGCCGCGCGGTTCCGACCCTGTGGGGACTGGCCGCGTGCGTTTTTTTTCTGCTTGCCTCCGCCGTGCTGTTCTCCACCAAAATTCTGGCCCTGCTCGGTTTGCTGGTTCTCCTGGTGGCTTTGGTCCTGGCAAGCTTGGGCCTGGGCGTCGCCGCTCTGTCGCTGGGGTTGCGGCTGGCAGAGGCGGGCGGCTCGTTTGAGACGGACGCTCTGACCGCGCTGCGTCTTGGGTTATGGACGCTTTTTCTGGCCTCGTTCCTGCCGTTTCTGGGCTGGCTGCTCGTCCTCCTGGCCCTCGCGTCCGGCGTCGGAGCGACTTTGGAAACGCTGGTGGCTCGCCGGCAGTCCCAGGCCGAGTCGCCGGAAGAATAAGACACGCTGGTCTTCATCATTTCTTCATCATGCCGTGGTATTATTCCAAGCATGAAAATCCTGCTGGTGGAAGACGAAACCGCCATTGCCGCTGTCATCAAAAAAGGGCTGGAAAAGGCGCAGTATTTGGTGGAGATCGCTTCGGATGGGCCGACGGGGCTGCGAATGGCCCTGGAAGGAACCCATGCGCTGATTCTGCTGGATATTATGCTGCCGGGAATGAACGGATGGAGCATCTGCCAGGCGCTGCGGGCGCGCAAAGTCACGACGCCCATTCTCATGCTGACTGCCCGCGACGAGGTGGAAGACCGCGTTCAGGGCCTGGATATGGGAGCCGACGACTACCTGCCCAAGCCGTTTGCTTTTGCCGAGCTGCTGGCCCGCGTCCATGCCCTGCTGCGACGCGACCGCATTCACAAAGCCCGCGTGATCCAGATCGCCGACCTGGAAATGGATACGGGGCTGCGCCGGGTCACGCGGGCGGGCCAGGAGATTGCATTGACGCCGCGCGAGTATGACCTGCTGGAAGCGCTGGCCTCGCGCGAGGGGCAGACCCTGTCGCGGGAGATGATCCAGGAGCGCGTCTGGCAGGATGAAGACAGTTTCTCCAACACCGTAGATGTCCACATCGGGACGCTGCGAAAAAAGATTGACGCCGGTCATGCCGTCAAACTGATCCAGACCGTTCATGGACGTGGCTATCGCCTGCTTCGTTCGGATGCGCCGGAGGAGGCATGAACATCCCGGCCTGGAAGCGCAACTCCATCCGCCGCCGACTGACTCTCTGGAACGTGAGCATACTGGCCCTGACCCTCGTCGTTCTGGGAGTATCCCTGCTGTACACGCTGCGGGCCAACCTGCTCCGGGGCGTGGACAGCGATCTGATGCGCTTCGCCCAACGGTTACAGCGCCAGATACAGGATCCCGATGGTGGAATGCTTCTGCACCTGCCCCGGCGGGCCGACACCGATCCCGGCGCGCGTTTTCACCCCAGCCTGCTGGATTTGCAGGGCCGCCCCCTGCATCCCTATCTGCACGATGGGGCCTGGGACGCCGACACGTTTTCCCTGACGGCGCATGGCAGGACGGTTTACTCTACAATCCGGTCAGCCGGTGAGACGGTGCGTGTGCTTTCCGTGCCACTGCGGCGCGGCAATCAGATTATCGGTGTGGCACAGGTGGTGCGGCCCCTGACCAATGAATTTCTGGAAATGCGGCGCTTGACGCGGGCATTGCTGACCCTGATCCCGCTGGCCCTGCTGATTGCGGGATTCGGCGGGGCATTTCTGACGGGACGGGCGCTGCGCCCTGTCCGGCAGATCACGCAGGCGGCGGGACGAATCGGCGCGTCTGACCTGGCCGAACGGTTGTCTGTGGCCGGGGACGATGAGTTTGCGGAACTGGCGACGACGTTTAACGGGATGCTGGGACGCTTGGAAGACTCGTTCCGGCAGATCACCGAGGCTTACGACCAGCAGCGCCGCTTCACCGCGGACGCCTCCCATGAACTCAGAACGCCGCTGACCATTATCAAGGCCCAGGCCAGTCTTGCTCTGATGGAGCCGCGTGCCGAAGAAGACCGGCAGACACTGGAAGCGATAGACCAGGCCGCTGACCGCACCATTCGGCTTGTGCAGGATTTGCTGCTGCTGGCCCGCTCCGATGCCGGCCATCTTCACCTGAAAATGACGCCGCTTGCCCTTCAAGACGTGCTGCGGCAGGCGCAGGCGGCGGTTATCGGCCCATCCGCGCCGATTTCTCTGCAACTGCCCGTCCCTCCCCCGATGGTCTGCGGCAACGCCGACGCTCTCCTCCGCCTGTTCGGCAACCTGCTGACGAACGCCGCCCGCCACACCCCATGCGAAGGCCGCATCGTTCTCAGCGCCGAAACTCTGCCCCAGCAAATTGTCGTGCGCGTTGCCGACACCGGCGAAGGTATCGCCCCCGAACATTTGCCCCATCTGGGCCAACGCTTCTACCGTGTGGATGCTGCCCGTTCCGGCGAGGATGGCGGCACCGGCCTGGGGCTGGCGATCTGCCGCAGCATCGCCGAAGCCCATGGCGGCTCCCTCGCTATTGATAGCGCTCTCGGCAAGGGCACAGTCGTCAGCGTTAGCCTCCCTCAACCCTGCCACGCTCTGACAAAAAATTGATGTGACGGGGCAGCCTGTCCGAGTAGTTGAAAATCCCTCGGCTTCAATCCCTCGTCAAAGTAGCGTCTCATCAGTTAAACACATAACATTTTGGGTATATCGGGAATCGCTGTGTCGCTGTCAGCAAACTGACTGCGACTTGCGGGACATCATTTTCCACGAAAGAAGCAAAAATGGACAAAATTGTATTAATCACAGGAGCATCCAGCGGCATTGGGGCGGCCTCGGCGCGCGCGCTGGTTGAGGCCGGGGCCAGGGTGGTTCTGTTTGCCCGCTCAACCGAAAAACTTCAACGCTTGCAAAACGACTTCGGCGCGGAGCGTGCCCTGGCCCTGACAGGCGATGTTACTCGTCAATCTGATGTGGATCAGTTGCTGCCGGCGGCGCTGGACAAGTTCGGGCGACTGGATGCTGTCTTTGCCAATGCTGGCTCCGCAATTCCGGGCCGCATTGCAGACGGTGATCCCGAGACCTGGGCGCGTGGCGTGGACCTCAACATCATGGGCGTCCTGCGGACGCTGCGCGCGACGGTTCCGTACCTGATTGCTCAGAAATCAGGCCAGGTGCTGTTGACTGCGAGCATTGCAGGGCGGACAGTGTGGCCCGGCGAAGTAGTTTACTCGGCCACCAAGTATGCGGTTTACGGCATTGCCGAAGGTCTGCGTAAGGAGGTCGCTTCCAGCGGCGTGGGTGTCAGCGTGATCTCCCCCGGCTACACTTTGAACGAGTTCTGGGGTGAGCGCGGCGTGGACCCGGAGGCCCAGCAGCGTCAGTCAGCAGAGGGAACGGCTCTGCTGTCCGAGGATATTGCCCAGGCTGTCGTGTTTGCTCTCAGCCAGCCGCCGCACGTCAACATCACTGACATGCTGGTTCTGCCCACCCGCCAGGATGTGCCGGCCTTCTAGGGCTGCGAGCCGCAGGGACGGGATTCGCCGCTGTCCTCGCCGCCCGCTTCCTGGGGAACAGTTAAACTACATTAAGCGTCGTCCCCGCTGGCGACCCAGTAAACAGAGAGCGCAATGCAGATCAGGACCGTAACATAGGGCTGCCAGAAGGCGACAGCGACGGCGACGACATAGGGAATGAGGCCAAGGGTATTCTTGCGCTGAATGGTTTGTTTTTGCTCTTCGGTCATGGGGGCGCGCAGCAGGCCCGGCCTGGAAAGGACAATGTGCCAGAGCAGGACAAAGACGGCCGTGATCAACAGAAACACGCCGGCATACAGGGCGGCGACAACGGACGCCCCCGGCGTCTGGATGTACCGGGCCAGCACGGCCGTCGGAAAGGGGATCAGCGTGACGAGAAAGAGAAGCAAGCCATTGACCAGCATCAGATGCCGACTGGTCCGGCGAATCATCGCAAATGTCTGATGGTGGCTGATCCAAAGCAAAAGGACTGAAAAGAAGCTGGCCGCGAAGGCCACAAACTGCGGCCATTGCTTGGCCAGGGCCTGCCACAGTGCGTGCGCGTCCACCGTTCGCCCCGTCTCAATCTCCGGCACGGCCAGGCTGACAACCAAGAGCGTGAGGGCGACCGCGAAGACGCCGTCGCTGAACGCTTCCACCCGGTTTGTATTTTGTTCGGCTTCGTTTGTCTCAATTTTGTTTGTCGCAATTTCGTTAGGTTCGGTCATAAAGGCTCCTGCTGATGGGGGCTTCGGGTATAATAGACCCCATGAAAACACGATTTCTGCCGCTGGTCGCGGCCTTTAGTCTCCTGGTTCCGGGCACTGTGGGGGCGGCTGCCGCAGCGCCGGCTTCCTACCAGGTTCTCCAGAAGTTCACGCCCGGCGGCGAGGGCGGCTGGGATTACCTGACGCTGGACCCGGATGCGCGGCGGCTGTATATCAGTCGGGGGACGCATATCATGGTTCTGGACGCCGATACGGGCAAATCCATCGGCGATATTCCCGACACAAATGGCGTGCATGGCATCGCGCTGGCCCCGAAGCTGGGCAAGGGCTTTACCAGTAATGGACGTGACAACAGCGTCACCATCGTTGACTTGAAGACGCTCAAACCGCTGGGCAGCGTTTCCGTCGGGCAGCGCCCGGACTGCATAGTGTATGAGCCGGTCACAAAGCGCGTGTTTACGTTCAACGGCGGCAGCGATGACGCCACGGCGATTGACGCCAAATCTGGCAAAGTGGTCGGCACGGTCGCGCTGGGCGGCAGGCCGGAGTTCGCCGTGGCCGACGGCAAGGGTATGATTTACGACAACCTTGAAGATAAAGGGGAGGTTGTCGCGCTGGACGCCAAAGCGCTGACCATTAAAAACCACTGGTCGCTGGCCCCGGCGGAAAGCCCCTCGGGGATCGCGATGGACGCCAAAACCCGCCGGATCTTTTCGGTCTGCGACGGCGGCAAGATGACCGCGCTCAATGCCGACACAGGCGCGATTGTCGCCACGCCTGCCATCGGCAACGGCCCGGACGCTGCCGCGTTTGACCCCGCGACCGGGTTGGCCTTCAGCTCCAATGGTCAGGACGGCACATTGACGATTGTTCACGAAGATACCCCGGATACCTACACGGTCATGCAAACTGTGCCGACGCAGGCTGGGGCGAGGACAATGGCCCTGGACACCAAGACGCACCGGGTTTATCTGGTGACGGCGACGGCTCTGCCCCCGAATCCCGGCGATCCGCCCCGGCGTCGCTCCTATGTTCCCGGCTCGTTTGTCGTGCTGATTGTCGGGCCAGCCGCCGGCAGCGCCTCGGCAAATGCGGCGACCGCCGACGGCTCCCACTGAGTCCCGGCGCCTTCATGCAGGATTTGCAGCGCGTGGGCCGGTTCTAAGCCCTTGCGATAGGCTCGGTCCGTAGTCATGGAAGAATACGCTTCGGCCACCGCCAGCAGGCGAGCGAGAGGCGGAATCTCTTCGGCGCGCAGGCCGTCCGGGTAGCCCGCGCCGTCCCAGCGCTCATGGTGGTGGCGGACGATCTTGCTGACGGCCTCAAAGCCTGGCTCCGCGCTCAAAATGGCGGCTCCCATGCCGGCATGCTGCTTGACAGCGGTATATTCTTCTTCGGTGAGCGGTCCCGGTTTACGCAGAATGGAGTCCGGGACGCCGATCTTGCCCAGATCATGAAGCAGGGCGGCCAGCGCCAGCGTTTCCTGTGCCGCCTCCCCCAGTCCCAGCCGCCGGGCCAGCAGCAGGCAGCACTCCATCACTTCGTCGGAATGGCGGCGCGTGTAGCGATCTTTGGCATCGGTCGCCGTCACCAGGGCATCCAGCATCCCGAAGCCTTCCCGGTGAGACAGGGAGGCGCGAAATTGACTGGCCGCGCCTCCGCCGCCCAGGCTGCGTTTGGAATCCAGCAGACGTTCGTCAGCCCGGTGGAGAACCGCTTCGCCGTCTGCGCCCTCGTCGGGGAACACCGCTACGCCGGCCGAGAGCCGCAGTGGGATGCCGCTTTCCGCACCTGCCGCGCGGTAGCCCTCGCTGATCAGATTCTGTGTCAGCCGCGCCGCCACCTCCATGGCCTCGGACGCGCCTAGTCCGGGCATCAGCAGCGCAAACTCATCGCCACCGAGCCGGGCCAGGGCATCATACGCGCGGCAATGCGCCCGCAAAGCGTCGGCCACTTGCCGCAGCACGTCATCACCCGCCAGATGTCCGTAGGCATCGTTAAAGAATTTGAAGTTATCCAGGTCCATCGCCACGACCGCGAAGCGTCTGCCTTCGCGCAGGGCGATTTCCGCGTCTTCGCGCAGCCGCCGGTGGAAGGCGCGGTGGTTCAAGAGGTCAGTCAAAGGGTCAAGATCAGCCCGCTGCATCGCCTCCGACAAAAGCTGCTCTGTCTGAGCCAGCAGCCGCGCCCGTTCCGCTTCCAGCGCCTTGCGCTCGGTGATATCTATGACCGAGCCTTCATAATGCCGCACGGTTCCATCTTCGGCCCGGAGGGCGCGCGCATTCTCGGAAATCCAGAGAATGCGCCCGGCCTTGCCATAAATCTGTGATTTCAAAGTCAGTGAGGGCATCCTGGGTTTCCAGCCGCCGCACAAATTCCGCGCGCCGGTTTGGGTCCACATACACCTGATGCTTAATATCGCGGATGGCGGCCCGCATCTCGGAGCGCGAAGCATAGCCCAGAAGATGCGCCAGGGCCGGGTTCGCGCTCAACAGGCGTCCGTCCGGGCTTGTCTGGTACAGCCCCTCCCGCGCATTCTCCACGATGCTGCGATATTGCTCCTCCGCCTCCTGCCGCGCTTGCTCCGCCTGTTTGCGCTCGGTAATATCCGTGAATGTGCCGAGCAGGCTGTGCAGGCGTCCCTGTCCGTCAAAGAGGGGCGAGCCGGAAATCATGACGCTCCGCCGGCCCCCGCGCGCCCCAATGATCTCCACTTCGTACAAAGAACCTTCCCCGGCGGGCCGCGCCGCGTGTTCGCGCTTCATAATTTCGCGGCTTTCCTCGGAAAAAAATGAGTGGTAATCGCGCGCCGTGATCTCCTCCTGACTGTCCGCCTCCAGCATGGCCCGCATGACCGGGTTACAATAGATGGTCTGACCGTTGGGAGTGACCTGCCAGATGCCGACGCCCAGATTTTCCGTCAGGAGGCTGTACCGCACCTCGCTTTCGCGTAATTCCCGTTCCGCCCGCTTACGACCCGTAATGTCGCGCAAGGCGACCACGGTGTAGATCTCGCCCTCCTGCTCATAGGTGGAAACGTGAAACTCCAGATCAATCTCCTGTCCGTCGGTGCGGAGGCCGCGCGTCTCGTACACCACCTCCGCATCCTTCCCTTCCTGTCGCCGCTGCATCCTGGCCCGAATGGTCTCACGCTCACTCGGGGCGATCAAATCCAGAACCGGGACGCCGACAAGATCTTCCAAACGCGCAAAACCAAAGAGAGCCAAATAGGCGGGGTTGGCAAGAACATGGACGCCCTGAGCTGCAGAGCCGACCGCATCCAGCGAGTTGTCATAGACCGCGCGCAGCCGCTCCTCGCTCTTTCGCAGCGCTTCCTCCGCCTGCTTTCGCCCGGTGATGTCTCGAAAGGAAACGCCGATGCCGTCCGGCAGGGGAAAGACGCACACCTCATGCCACATCTGCCGAGTGGGGAGCCATATTTCCAGATGAATGGCACGCTGCTCGGCATGGGCGCGGCTGTAATCCGGGCCGAATGCCTCCGGCTGTGTTTCCCAGGCGACCTGGCCTGGGAGAAGGGCAAACAGCCGTCTGGCTTCATGGTTCAGCCATTGAACATGTCCCGAATGGTTGAGAAGAATGAGGGCGTCCGGGAGATTATTCAGCAGGGCGAGTTCGTGATCACGTTCTTCGGGCATTTCCTGTCTTTCACCGCTTCAAATCAAGCGCACGGCCTTTCAATTTTACCATGTTCGCGGGTTTTTTTCCGCTTCTCAACTGCGGTATGGAAAACCGTGAGCCTGCCTACCCCGGAATTCTCGCGCGGAACACACAAAATGCCTTGACAAAATCGTCCTTTTGTGATACCCTGCATTCAGAGCAGAGCTATCTGCCGCAAAAGACTACTGCTGCAAAGGTAAGGAGCGCACACGAAATGCCACTCGGTAAGATCAAATGGTTCAGCGACGCCAAAGGCTACGGGTTTATTGACACCGGCCAGGGCAAGGACCTGTTCGTCCATTTTTCCGCCATCCAGCAGGAAGGGTATAAATCCCTGCGCGAAGGTCAGGAAGTGGAGTATGAAGTGGGCGAAGGCCCTAAAGGACCACAGGCCGAAAAGGTCGTGCCGCATGTCATGGCGGCCTGAAAATCGGGCAGCAGCGTTTTGGCATGGTTCTTGCTCTTGGCTATCATTGGGGATCGCCCCCGTGCCCGTTCGCGGCGCCGGCCACTCTCTCGCGGCGCGCAATGAAACAAACAGGAAGTAACATTACCATTATGAACCATGTCACTCGTCCGGCAGTCCGCCTTTGGGCTGCTCTGCTTCTCGTCTGGGCCGCTGCTGCTATTTGCCCCGCATTTGCCCAGACCGGCAATGTGATTGACGCCAATGCCAAACTCCATGTCACCGTCGCCAACGCGCCCGAATTGACGGGCGACTTTAGCGTGGACACGGACGGCAACATCACCATGCTGTACATCAATCAGGTCCATGTCCAGGGCCTGACCCCGGCGCAGGCGGCTGCCGTGATCCGGGGGATGCCGGCCAGCGGCGGCAAAAAAGCCACCGGCCTCACCCAGTTCTACGTCAACCCCCAGGTCGTCGTCAGCATCGCTGATGCCGGCGGCATCGGCGTGGACGTGACCGGTCTGGTCACGGCTCCCCGCCATTATGTGGTGCGCTCCGACTCCCATCTGAACGATGTTTTACAGCAGGCCGTTCCGGCTCTGAACGCCGATCTGAGCAAAGTTGAGCTGACGCATGGCGACACCAAAGACAAAGAGGTCGTAGACTATCGTTCCTATCTGGACAACAAGACGGACGCCGGGAACCCGCTGCTGCATAACGGGGATGTCATCAACGTCGCCAGCCATGACCAGGTACCGATTTACATCAATGTTCAGGGACAGGTCGGCCATCCAGGCCGCTTCCAGGTTCCCCCCGGCACCACGGCTTCCAGTGCGCTCCAAATGGCCGGCAATCCCACTGTCGCTGCCAACACGGCGGGGATCGTGCTTAAGCACTTTGGGGCAGGGCCAACCGACACCATTCCGTTCCTCTACGATAAGGCGCAGGAGACACCGACCGATCCGACCCTGAACCCGATTCTGCTGGATGGCGACACAATCGTCGTCCCCGCCTCGGCTGTCCTGCAAACTTACACGCTCACCGGGCCGGGCATCCGCAATCCGTCGGAATACCAGTTGCCGAACGGCCAGCCGATCACGCTGGCCGCCGCCATCGGCCGGGCCGGAGGCCTCTCGGACCGAGCCAAGATCAATGAAGTCGTGATCATTCGCACGAATCCTGCCGCAAAAGGTTCGCAGACCATCAAGCTGGATGCGACCAACCCCAATGTGCAGGGCACCTATATGATCCAGGCGGGCGACAATGTCACCATCGGTCAGGGCAGCCCGCCGAAAAGCTTTGATCCGGTCCAGGGAATTGGAATCCTCATCGCCCTGTTCGGCATCTTCGGCCATCACTAGAAAAAAGCCCCCGCCTCCATGAAATAGGAGGCGGGGGCTTTTTTATGCCTTTGCCAGCACATCCAGAACGGGCTTGCCGACGCCGTCATGGGTGACGTAAAAGGGGCGTTTTTCGATGGTGTAGGCTAATTTGGGCGAGATGCCCAGGGTGTGGTACATGGTCGCGTGCAGGTCTTCAATGACGACCGGGTTCTCAATAGTCTTGCAGGGACGCTCCTCGGCGGTCTTGCCGTACACAAAGCCTTTCTTGACGCCGCCGCCAAACATCAGGATAGAGCCGGCGTCAGTGAAGTGGCGGTGCATCCCGTAGTGCTTCATCTCGGTCAGCGTGTCCGGGACTGTTACCTGATCTTTCACTTTCTGGTCCGGCTTGCCCTCGGTCAGCATGTCCCGGCTGAACTCGCTTGCCAGCACGATCAGCGTCCTGTCCAGCATGCCGCGCTGTTCCAAATCCAGAATCAACTGCGCGACCGGGGCGTCAATCTGACGCTTGAGTTCCGCTGTGCGCGTGTTTCCGTTGTCATGCGTGTCCCAATAGAGAAACGGGACGTATTCGGTGGTCACTTCTACATAACGCGCGCCCGATTCGATCAGACGCCGGGCCAGCAGGCAGCCCTGCCCGAAGCGCCCTGTGTTGTATTTGTCGTAAGAATCTTTCGGCTCCAGGGTGAGATCAAACGCTTTGGCGGCGGGCGAGCTGAGAAGGCGGTACGAGTTGTCCAGGGAGCGGAGCAGCGAGTCTTTCTGGTAGTCGCTCCCATCTTGATTGATCGGGCTGTCCGCGACAAGCTGCTTGTAGAACTTTGTCCGGTTTTCAAACCGGGACGGTGTCATGCCGCCCGGAGGACGGACGGCTTCCACCGCCTGGTCGGGGTAGGGCAGATTGAACGGGCCGTATTCGCTGCCCAGAAAACCCGATGTGGTAAAAGCTTTCAGTTCCTCGCCTTCGCCCAGGTCAAAGCGCTGCCCGATGTTGATAAAGGCCGGCATGGCCGGGTTTTTGGGGCCAAGCGTTCGGGCAATAATCGCCCCGATATGCGGCGCGGCGACGGTCTGCGGCGGGGCGTATCCCGTATGCCACTGGTACTGGTGCCGCGAGTGCAGAATAAAGCCCAGATCGCCCGCGCGGTAGGAGCGAATGACTGTTCCCCGATCCATCACTGACGCGATTTTTTCCAGCCCCTGCGAGAATTGGATGCCGTCCACCGCCGTTGGGATGGCCGGAAACGTGCTGAGGACGGCATTGGCAGGCATTCCCGGCGTGAACGGGGCGTATCGCTTCGGATCAAACGTTTCCGTGTGCGCCATGCCGCCCGCCATCCAGAGAACAATGACAGCATCCGCTGTGGGCGCGATCTTCGGCTCAGTCGCGGCTAACAATGCATTGGGATAGCCGGCCGCCAGAGCGGAAAGCGTCGCCGCGCTGGCCGTTTTCAGAAAATCGCGCCGCGTCAAATCACGAGACTTGGTCATTGTCATTTTCCTGTCTCTTGGGGAACTAACTGCCAGGCGTGTACCCAGTCTACCGACATGGTGTTACGGCCCGCATCTTGGAGTGTCTTCAGTGTAGGCAGCCCTTCCCAGACGAATACTTCGGTATCAAAAAACAGATACATTGGTTCACTGAACGCGCCTCCGGTCTTGACCTCGGCTACCTGACTCCCATTGTGGTAGAACAGCACCGTGTTTTTGTCTTTCCACCAGACACCGTAGACGTGGTAGCCCTCCGCCGCCCCGTAAGGCATCCGCCAGCGGGTAGGCGTCGCCCTGTCCTGTTCCCAGCCATCCGCGAAGTAGTGCGTGTTCATCAGCATCCAGAGGTCGCTGTCCGGGTTTTTCAGGGAGCCGCCGAGCTGCTCCACCACATCAATCTCGCTGTATTTACCCTGAAGCCAGAATGAGGAGGTCATAGAAAGTGAAGATGCCTGAACACGGGCTTCATAATAGCCAGGCCCGGCGATGGGGGCAGCCGAGGCCACGCAGGCAGACCGCACCCAAATATCCTTTTCCAGGTCTTTCACACTGGACAGATCGCCAAGCAAGGTGTCGGACCGGAGCCGAAGTTTTCCGCCGAAGACAGAAACATTGTTCGGCTCAAAATGGCTTGGTTCCCGTCCCTTCCAGTAAGGATGATAGTTCAGCCAATTTTTAGGGTCCAGTCGCGCCCCCGAAAACTCATCAGAGAGTTCTGGTACGGCCTGCCAGCGATACCCGGCAGGGGGAGGCGGCGGCCCCTGACGGGTGTCGTCCGCTCGTCCATCCGAGGCGAGGAGCAGAGCAATCGCCGCGGTCAATCCCAGGAAAGCGCATTGCCAGCCGGTCCAGAGGGAATAGGTGTTCATCGTGCGGCTCACTTTCGCAGTTCTTTTCCGGTCAATAAATCAACTGAAACTCCGGCAGCATGACCAGCGACCAGAGTAGGTCGTCTACGCCGTCTTTGCGAACGGGCGAACCGATCTCCGCCAGTGCGGCCTTGCGCTCCGCTGAGGTGGGCGGGCGTCCCAGGGCCTGCGCGTAAAGGGCGCTGACAATCTGGGTCGGTGGCGGGGAGTGGTCTGTCGTCCAACGCGCGGCTCCGGCATCCAGCATTCCCGCCAGTGTCTTGCCGTTGGTCAATTCCAGCGCTTGCAGCGTCGTCGCCGCTGTCAGACGCTCCGTGACCACCTGTTCGCGGTTCGGGCGACCTAAAGCGCGCTGAAGCGGATCGGCAACGGCCAGCGCGGCCCGCGTTTCTACCAGGGAGCGGTCTCCGGTGACGACGAAGAAGGCAAGGGTGGTCTTTCCGCCACCGACTTCCAGCGCGCCCGTATCCGGCCCGGCCAGAGCGCGGAAGCGGATCATTCCCGGTGGCAGCAGGTAGGTGATGACCGAGTTCGCGTGTGTGCCGATCCCCCGCGCATAGGTTTGATCGCCCAGGCGCAGCGGCTTTTCCACGATGCTTTTGTCCCGCTGAACTGTGCCGTAGCCGGTTGTGGCCGACGACCACGGCAAATCGGTCAGAGGAATCTCGCCCTTTGGCCCAATCAACGTCGGCTCGGCCCAATCTGCCCAGTCATAGGCCACGTTGGAATCCGCGCTGCCGTTGGTGACGACCAGGGACAGGGACTGCGCGCCGGTGATGTCACTGTCTATCGGCACTGAACCGGACTTGAGAACATCACTGGCGAACTTGACAGCGGCCTGCCCTTCGGGCGGGGCAGGCTTGCCGTTGATGATCTGAAGCGCCCCTCCCACCGATGTGGCCGGGGTGGACCAGACGCCGGTCAATCGGGAAACGGCGTCGCAGAACTGTTCCGCCGACATTCGCTTGACGACGGGGCCGGTGAAATGATAGTCGTCTACGCGCTCTGAAGCCTGGGCGCGGCAGGCAGTTGATAGGCGCGGGAATTGGCAATGAGCGCGATGGTTCGTTTGACATCGTAGCCATGATCGGCGAAGTCCGACGCCAGCCAGTCCAGCAAATCGGGGTCCCAGGGTCTGTTGTCCATTTCATCCGTCGGCTCAATCAGGCCGCGTCCCATCATCTTCGCCCATAGACGATTGACAATGGTGCGCGACAGCCGCCCGTCGCCCGGACAGGTCAGCACCGTGGCGAACTGCGCCAGACGCTGAGAACGCGGCGCGCTGGCGTCAATGACGCCTAATTGGGGATACAGGAACTTGATCGGGGCGGTCTGGCCGGTCGGTTTGTCGCACCGGACCATTTCCAGAGGGCCGTCGGAATAGACCCCTGCCATGCCGTAAGCATCTGCGAGCTTCCAGGAAGACACAAAACTGTTGTGGCAGGAGGCGCACTTGAGGTTGACGCCTAGGAAGACCTGCGAGACATTCTGCGCGGCCTGCATGGCCGGTGTCTGACTCGCGTTGACCGTTCCGCGCCAGACGATGCCGTTGGCAAAGCCTGCCGAGGCAGGCGTGGGGTTGACCAGTTCCGACACAAACTGATTGTACGGCTTGTTGTGCTGAAGAGAATCGTACAGCCAGCCGGTGATCTGTGTCCGCCCGCCGTCAATATAGCCCGTGCCGGCGTAATCGTTGCGGAGCATGTCGTTCCAGAACGTCAGCCAGTGATCGGCATAGGCACGGTTATCGCCCAGAAGCCGGCTGACAAGTCTAGCTCGTTTGTCAGGCCGTTTGTCCTGCACGAAAGCGTCTAATTGTTCAGGCGGCGGGAGCAGGCCAATCGTGTCCAGCCAGACGCGGCGCGCATAGGTCCGATCATCGGCCAGGGGGCGGGGGGCGATCTTGCTGGCGGCAAAATAGGGCTGAAGCATTCGGTCAATCGGGTTGGTCAGTCCCGATCCGGGCCGGGCGGGCGGCAGGGCGGGGCGGCGCGGGGCCAGCGGCGGCGTCCACAGCGCCGTTTGCATCGAGCCGAAAGACACGCCCTGATCAATCCAGTCCCGCAAGAGGGTGATTTCAGAAGGGGTCAGGCGCGGCCCGCGCGCGGGCATGATCTCGCCGGGTATCTGGCCGGAAACCATCTGAATGAGATAGCTCTTGGCACTGCTGCCCGGCATGACGACTGGATGCACCTGGCCGCCCGTCAAAACGCCCTCGCGGCTGTCAATCGCGAAGTCTCCCAGGCGCGTGCCGTTGCCGTGACAGGCGTAGCACCGGGCAACGAGCAGCGGTTTGACATCGCGCTCATAAGAGACCACGCGGGCTGTGGACGCCGACTCCGCGCGAGGGGTGGACGTTGCCGCCAGGGCCACGACCAGCAGAAACCCGAGTGTTCCCAGGCTGCACACGATGCGGCTTGCAGCATTTTTGCGGGGCATTTGGAATGGCATTTCAGGAGTATTGTTCGGGGCGGCCTTTGCGAACTCCTTCTCTCTTCGCAAGGCGGACAAAAACGAAACGAAAACTGGTACTCTTACGGTTGAAGACCGTGCGTGGAAAGATTATAATGGGCGGGAGAGAAATGCGAGATGGGAGAACGGGACATGAACGCGGAAAACGCGCCGGAAACGCTGTGGACGATAGGGGAGGAAAATCTGCTGATCCTGGCGCGGGAAATGGAATGGGCTGAGGCGTATGCCCAGGATCATCCCGACTGTCGCATGGGGCTGATCTATCTGGACTTCCTGCGGTGGGAAATAATTAGCTGCCAGGCGGATTTATAACAAAGATAACGCAAATGGGGACGGCCTTCTGGCCGTCCCCATTTGTATCAAAGATGACGCCGATATGCTTACTCGGCGCTATCTTCTTTGGCAAGCCGATATTCACTGTTGAAGAAGGTTCCCAGCGACAGAAACGTTGGCGCCCAGAGGCCGATAAAAATCCCCGTGTCCTTCTTGCCGGTCGCATACATGTAGATGGCCGTGATAATAGACACGATGCTTGCCCCGTAAATCAAGCCCTGTACATCTTTGTTCATCAAAATCCCCATTTTCTAAGACGCTGCGTTTCCCAGATGTTTCTGAGGAGACAGACGCCACCGTTGTTATACCGTGTTTGCCCGGTTGACAAACCTTTCCCTGACGGGCTATAATGCCCCTGCCGCCCGGCGGCAACTGTGCCGCGTTCGCGCCGAACTTGCCGACCCGAGATTGCGGGAGGCGCCCAAATTCATGGACTATCACAGTCGCAATTACAATTTTCTGATTGCCGAACTGCCTTCGGGCAGTTTCCGAGTCACCTATGAGCCAGCCCGCGCCGCGCGACAGCCGCAGCATGGGGACGATGCCGCCCCTGGCGTCGCCCCCGCCGGTCGCCCGCCCGCCCGCCGAAGAGCCGAACACGGCTCCCCGGCGGCGATCCCTTTGGCTCGTCCTCCTTTCCGTTCTCGGTCCCGGAATCATTGCCGCTGCGGCGGGTAACGACGCGGGCGGCATCACCACGTTTTCCCAGGTCGGCGCAAACTATGGCTACAGCCTTCTCTGGGGCCTGGCCGTGGTCACGGTCGGTTTGATTGTCGTGCAGGAAATGTGCGCCCGCATGGGGGCGGTGACGGGCAAAGGCCTGGCCGATCTCATTCGCGAGAACTTCGGCGTCCGCGTGACGTTTTTCGCCATGCTGGTGCTGGTCGTCGCCAACTTCGCCATCACCGTCTCCGAGTTTGCCGGCATCGCCGCAGTGGGGGAGATGTTCCTCGGACCGCGTTCCCGGTATGTTGTGGTTCCCGCTGCCGCCGCCCTGGTCTGGCTGCTGGTCTCGCGTGGCTCCTATCAGCGCGTCGAGCGCATCTTCCTGATTGCCTCTTTGGTGTTCCTGACTTATATCGTGACCGCGCTGAAAATCGGCGTTCCCTGGAAGCATGTTCTCACAGCCACCTTTGCGCCGCATCTGAACCGGCTGCACTGGGCACCGCCGCTGATTATCATGCTCGTCACGCTGATTGGAACGACGATCTCGCCGTACATGCAATTTTATCAGCAGGCGGCGGTGCGCGACAAGGGCATCACGGTTCGTGACTATACCCTGGCGAAGTGGGACACGATCATTGGCTGCCTGCTGTCTTCCCTGGTCGCGGCTTTTATCGTGATGACCTGCGCGGGAACGCTGTTTCAGCATCATGTCGTCCTGAGCGGCGACAGCAGCGCCGCCGATGTTGCCAATGCGCTCGCTCCGCTAACGGGGGGGCCTGCTGCCCGCTGGCTGTTCGCGTTTGGCCTGCTCAACGCTTCACTGATGGCCGCTGTCATTGTGCCGCTGTCCACGTCCTATGCCGTGACCGAGGCGTTGGGCTGGGAGTCGGGCCTGGGGCGGCGCATCCGCGAACTGCCGCTGTTTTACGGCACCTACGGCTTGCTGATCGGTCTGAGCGGCCTGCTGATCATGCTGCTGCCGTCCAATTCCAGCCTGATTCAGATTATCCTGAACGCCCAGATCGTCAACTGCGCCTTGCTGCCGGTGGAACTGGTGCTGATGCTGATTTTGATTAACCGGCGTCGCGTGATGGGACGGTATCGCAACGGATTGAGCCTGAACATCGTTGCCTGGGTGACGACAGTGGTCGCCGCCTCTCTCTCCCTATTTCTGCTCGCGCATCAGATTTGGTCAATGATTTATCGCGGTTAGCCGGGCGGAGTGAGTTCGCGGAACCAATGGGCCGCCGTTACTCCGCCATCCATGAGGAAGTCGCTGCCGGTGATAAACGCGCCGTCCTCGCCCATGAGGAGCGCGCCGTCAGTTCATCCTTCGCCACAAAACGCGCTTGCCTGCGCTCACCCGCCGCGCAATCGCTTGGCCGATAGACCCGGCTCCAATGACCACGTTTACATTTGTCATGATGATCCTTTTAGCAACAACTTCGTCTCTGCGACCGCGATAATGACGAAAGCGACTGTCGCAAATCACGCCTGGTATTGTTCGTCGCTCACCTTTTCCAACCAGTTGACAGGGCTGCCGTCAAGTCGTTCTTGAATGGCAATGTGGGTCATGGCCGTCGTCGCCGCTGCGCCGTGCCAATGCTTCTCTCCTGGCGAAAACCAGACCACATCGCCGGGCCGGATTTCCTCAATAGGACCGCCCCAGCGCTGCGCCAGGCCGCTGCCGGCCGTCACAATCAGGGTTTGCCCCAGTGGATGCGTGTGCCAGGCGGTACGTGCCCCCGGCTCGAACGTGACGCTCGCGCCGCTGACCCGTGCCGGGTCGGGGGCTTGAAACAGCGGGTCAATACGGACCGTGCCGGTAAAATACTCATCCGGGCCTTTGCCGGAAGGTTGTGAGCCACTTCGTTTGATGTCCATTTTCGTTCCCCTTGTTGCAGATTGTATCGCCGCTTCTTGCTTGTCTTAGCGACCAGTCATTTGTTCCAGCTTTTCAGGATACCGCGCTCCTTGTACTGTGATCTGGGAGGCGGCGCTCTCGATGTTCCGCAGATCGTCCGGTGTGAGTTCAAGGTCTGCGGCCCCGATGTTTTCCTCCAGGCGATGCAGCTTCGTAGTACCCGGAATCGGCACAATCCACGGCTTCTGGGCCAGCAGCCAGGCGAGTGCGATCTGGGCAGGCGTCGCTTTCTTCTGTTCTGCGATGCTGCCGAGCAGATCGATGAGAGCCTGGTTCGCCTTGCGATTCTCCGGCGTGAAGCGCGGGACGATGTTGCGGAAGTCGGAACTGTTGAATGTCGTGTTCTCGTTGATTTTGCCCGTCAAAAAGCCCTTTCCCAGCGGGCTGTAGGGAACGAAGCCGATGCCAAGTTCTTCAAGCGTCGGTATCACTTCCTTCTCCGGGGTTCTTGTCCACAGCGAATATTCGCTCTGAAGGGCAGTGACCGGCTGGACCGCATGAGCGCGGCGGATCGTCTGCGCCCCCGCTTCCGAGAGGCCGAAGTGTTTGACTTTGCCTGCCTGAATCAGTTCCTTGACCGCGCCCGCCACATCCTCAATCGGCACGTCGGGGTCAACGCGGTGCTGATAATAGAGGTCAATCGTCTCGATCTTTAGCCGCGTAAGCGAACCTTCGATGGCCTCCTTGATGTGCGCGGGCCGACTGTTCAAGGCACTCCACCGGTCCGTGTCGCCGGGATTGGGCGCCCAGCCGAACTTGGTGGCGATCACCACTTGCCCCCGGAAGGGAGCGAGCGCTTCGCCCAGCAGCGCTTCATTGGTCAGCGGCCCGTAGACCTCGGCGGTGTCAAAAAAGGTGACTCCTCGTTCCACGGCGGCGCGGAGCAGGGCGATCATCTCCGCCTTGTCTTTGGGTGGCCCGTAAGACCAGCTCATTCCCATGCAGCCGAGGCCGAGGGCCGAGACTTCCAGATTACTGTTTCCGAGTGTGCGTTTTTGCATTTGTTTTTCCTTCTTGCCTCAGTCCGTCCTGAGCGAAGCCATGTCAATGACGAAACGATAGCGCACGTCGGCGCGTTCCATTCGCTCGAAGGCTTCGTTGATCTGGTCCATCGAGATCATCTCGCAATCCGGCAGGATGTTTTTGCGCGCGCAGAAGTTCAGCATCTCCTGCGTTTCCGCAATGCCGCCGATCGGCGATCCCGCGATGCGGCGACGGCCCGCGATCAGCGGCAGGGTGTAAGGTTCCGCCAGCGGGCCGATTTGGCCCACGAGCACAAGCGTGCCGTCAACATTGAGCAGAGGCATATAAGGGTTCACGTCATGCTTGACCGGAACCGTGTCAATGATGAGATCGAAGCTAGACTGCGCTTTCGTCATCGCGTCCGCATCCGTTGAAACAAGCAGCCGGTCGGCCCCAAGCGCCAGCGCATCCTGCTCCTTGTCGCGGGACCGGCTCATCACCGTCACTTCTGCGCCGAGGCCGGCTGCCAGCTTCACGGCCATGTGGCCCAGCCCGCCGAGGCCGATCACGCCCACGCGGTCTGCCGGGGCCGACGTCCCAGGTGCGTAACGGGGAATAGGTCGTGATGCCCGCGCAGAGCAGCGGCGCGGTGCGCGACAAATCCAGCCCGTCCGGTACGCGCAACGCAAACTCCTCCCGAACGACGAGGTGCTTGGAATATCCGCCGAAGGTGACTTCCCCCGTGAGCCGGTCGCGACTGTTGTAGGTCTGGGTGTTGCCCTCGCGGCACAGTTGTTCCTCGCCTTTGCGGCACTGATCGCAGTGCTGGCAACTGTCCACCATGCAGCCAACGGCGACCGCGTCCCCGATTTGATAGCGCTCGACCTCGCTGCCGACCTCAAGCACACGTCCGACGATTTCATGGCCGGGCACGAGCGGGTATTGGCTAAAGCCCCAGTCGTTGCGCGCCTGGTGCAAATCGGTATGACAGATGCCGGTATACAGCACCTCCATAAGAATGTCGTTCGGGCGAAGTTCCCGCCGGTCGAACGAGAATGGTGCGAGTGGGCTGTCGGCAGCCTGTGCTGCGTATCCGATGGTTTTCATCTAGTTTCTTTCCTTTCTGTCACTTGCCGTGATACTGCTCATTGTTGACTTTCTCCAGCCAGACGACGGCCTTGCCGTCGAGGCTTTCCTGGATGGCGATGTGCGTCATGGCGGTCGTCGCCGTCGCGCCCAGACGCAGCCGGTGGTAACGATCAGGGCATCGGAAAGCCGTCCTAAAAAGCCGTCCTAAAAAAACCGTCCTATCCCGCTGGTAGCCGAGTGATTTCTTGATCGCCGAAGGCTCTTTGTTCACCATAGCCTCCTTGCCTGCGGAGTATCTGCCCATTGGCGGAAACTCCACAGCAGCCAAGGAAGGGCGGGACTTCTCTCGCCTCTTCGCCCTCATTTTACACGCTTCTGAGGAGAGATTGATTGAACAATCCTCGAAGATTATTGTCTGATCCGCCAAACACGCCCAAAAATGCAAAAAGGACGTGGGGAGGATGGTACAATGGAGCCATGAACGATTGGAGCAACGATCTGAGAAATAATCGGGAGGAGGCTGACTCAACGCATCGCGCGGGCCATTCCCGAAGATGGAACGGTTCAGCCGCTGAAGAGCCTGCACTTCAACCGGGCATCCTTCACTACCGGGCTGCGACACGGCGTGGCTTACCCCTCCTTCTGCGTCATCGCCCAGGGGAGCAAGGAAATCCACCTCGGCGACGAGCGCTACCGGTACGACCCTTACCGCTACCTGCTTGCCACGGTCGAGCTGCCCGTCATCAGCCAACTCGTCGAGGCGTCGCCGGAACGACCGTACCTGAGCCTGCGGCTTGATCTTGACCCGGCGCTTGTTGCTTCCGTGATGCTGGAAGCAGGCTTGCCCTCGCCCCGGCGGGAGGCAGGCAGCGCGCGGGCCATTGCCGTGAGCCTGCTGGATGCCGACCTACTGGACGCTGCGGTACGGCTTGTGCGGCTTGTGGAAGCGCCACCGGCGGAGGCGCGGGTCTTGACGCCGCTCATCACCCGCGAAATTCTTTTCCGGCTGCTGGTCGGGGAGCAGAGCGCACGGCTGCGGCATATCGCCGTCCTGGGCGGCCACACCGACCGTATTTCCCGTGCTATCGAACGGCTGCGCCGGGACTACGACAAGCCGCTGCGGATCGAGAGCCTGGCCCGCGAGTTTGGGATGAGTCCGTCAGGCTTCCACGACCACTTCAAGGCCGTTACGGCGATGAGTCCGCTTCAATTCCAGAAGCAGCTACGGCTTCAGGAGGCGCGGCGTCTCATGCTCGGTGAAGACCTTGACGCTGCCAGCGCCAGCTTCCGAGTTGGCTACGAAGACGCTTCGCACTTCAGCCGGGAATATAAGCGCCTCTTCGGTGCGCCGCCGATGCGCGACGTAGAACGATTGCGGGAAACGGCTATGGCAGACTCATAGCGAAATCAGCAGATAATTTTTCTCAGTGCCAGTGCGTTTCAGGTACAATTGAGTTTGAGGAACGGCAACATGGCGTATAAGATACTGGTTGTGGATGACGAGCCGCCGATTGTGCGGCTGATGGAGTTTATTCTGGCTCGGCAGGGCCATGAAATGCTCGTGGCGGTCAATGGGGAAGAAGCGCTGGCGAAGATTCGGACGCACAAGCCGGATCTCGTGCTGCTGGACATCATGATGCCGCGTATTGACGGCTACGAAGTGGCGCGGCAGGTTCGCGCCGATCCGGCTCTCGCGCATCTGCCGATCATCATGCTGTCGGCCAAAGCGCAGGAAGACGATATTCGGCGCGGGGTGGACATCGGCGTGGACGAGTACATCACCAAGCCGTTCAGCCCGGAACATCTGGTGCATGTGGTCGCCGACCATCTCAGCCGTGTGCCGGAAAAAGAGTAGTGATTTAGGAAGGAACGAACGGATGCAGGAGATCGCAACGGGCGTCGGCAATTTGCCCCTCACGATTGAGAATGTTTATTTTGTGGGGCAGCCGGGCCAGCCCTGGGTCCTGGTAGATACGGGAACACCGGGAAGCGCCGGACGGATTCAAGCGGCGGCGCGGGCGCGTTACGGCGAAAACGCGCGGCCTGAAGCGATCCTGCTGACACACGGCCATACGGACCATGCGGGGAGCGCGCTGGGACTGGCCGATCTGTGGAATGTGACCATTTATGTGCATCCATTGGAACTGCCGTATCTGACCGGCAAGTCAAAATACCCCCCGAAAGACCCCACGGTCGGCGGCGCGATGGCGATGGTTTCCCGCGTCTTCCCGATGGACATCGTTGACCTGGGCGACTGGGTGCAGCCGCTGCCCGAGGGCGGCGTTGTTCCCCATCTTCCCGACTGGGAATGGCTGTGGACGCCCGGCCACTCTCCCGGTCACGTCTCGTATTTCCGCAAAGAAGACCGCACATTGGTGGTCGGGGATGCTTTTGCGACAGTGAACCTGGACTCCCTGCCTGCCCTGCTGACGAAAAAGCCGGAAATCTCCCTCCCCCCGACGCCGTTTACCTGCGATTGGGTGGCCGCCGATGAATCCGTGCAGTTTCTGGCGGGTTTGGAACCGCTGGCCGTCGGCTGCGGGCATGGCGTTCCTCTCAGCGGCCCGAACATTCCTGCCGACCTGAACCGCTTTGCCGACCATTTCACCCCGCCCGCGCATGGCCGCTATGTCGGCAGCCCGGCGATTACAGACAAAAACGGGGTCGTCTCCGTGCCGCCGCCTGCCCCTGATCCCTTCCCGATGCAGGCTGCTGCCGTTGCCGGCGCGGCGGTTCTGGTGGGCGGCGTCGCTGCTCTGGCGAAGCGGCGGAAGCCTTAACGTTTGCCGGAAGTGTAGAGCGTGAAATGGCCGCCCCATTCCGGGGCGGTCTTTTTCATTTCGCGCGTTTCGCCGCCCTGTGTTTCGCGGACAATCGTCTCAAACGGCTGTTCTGTGTCGCAGACTTCGCTGAAGCTCAGAGCCGCCTGCGCGTTATCAATGACAAACATCGGGTCGGGCAAGTTCGCCCTGACGGTCTCAGTTTTCAGTCCCAGTATCCATAGCGTTCCGCCGTCATTCAAGACGTGCAAACCATCGCCTTCGGGGTTGAACTGACGCGCAGACGGTCTGCTGATGTGTCGGGGGCTGGTATTGAGAGTGCCTCTATTTACCAGTCCTCTGGCAAAAAGAAGGTTATTTCTCTGCCATGTTGAAAGGTTGCGCTGGCGGGTTTGCTGGCGCAGTTAGTCCCGTGCGGCTTCCCGTGCCGCTTCTTCCAGGCCGTCCGCAGCAGTGGCGACTTGCCAGGAGTGAGACCCTGATTGATGGCGCTAAAGTGAGGGCGTATGTGGTTGTACCAGTGCATTCGCGCGTCAAAGTCGACTTAAATCTGGGCGATGTGGCCGAACTGGCGTTCAATATTTCTACTATATTAGATATTTTTACAAACATATGTACGATTTAGCAGGCACTAGCATATCATGTTCAACTTGATGACTAACGGAGCGGCAAGATGACACGCGAAAGCTTGATTGATGAAATCCTCTGCCTAGCCACCGAAGATCGAGTCCCCTGACCTATCCATCTGTGGATTGGACGCCGATCCCCATCCGCGTCAGAAAATGGGTGAATCAGGCCCCGCCGGATTGGTTCGACCGCCTGCTGGACGTGCTGACCGACCCGCCGGACTGGGACCGGCTCATCCACGATTGGCCGGGCGAAATGGAAGATTTGAGGGGGTGGTGTCTAGGAGAATTGATCGCGCAGGGGATGGCGCAGGACCCGGAGCAGCGTGTCCCGGTGCTGCTATCCCTGCTGGAAGCGGGCAAGTCCCGGCTGGCGATCCTGGGCGGCTTCTACAACAGCAACTACGTCCTGGGCCAGATCCCGGTGTCCCTCCTCTCCGCGATGGTCGAGCGGGCTGGAGACCTGCCGCCCGACGAACAGGTGATGCTGGTCAACGTGATCACGCCGCCGTACACCGAAGAGCGTCGGGACCTGCTGCTGCGGGCGCGGGAGGTCATCCCGGAGGATAACGCGGAGATCCAGGAGGAAATCGCCGGCTCCCTTGAAGAGACGATGGGGTTTATGAACAAACGCGGAGGGCATCCATGGACGTAATCATGAATATGATACCGATGAAAAAACGCTTTACTGCTGTGGCAGGTGCGATCACTATGCTTCTGATCATACCGCCGTCCGCGTGGGCGCAGATCGCCGACGGTGGCAACTACTACTCGCAGCTCTTTTCCGGCGCTGATGGAAACCTCTACGGCGCGACCGCTGAATAGCCGCCATGTCATCGCTTTTGCCGTCGCCTTTGGCGAAATAGGACGCTTTCGTCACATCCACCACACCGGCATCGGCAGGATAGACGATGTTCTCCGCACCCACCAGTGCTTGTTCAATGCTTAAATGGGGATGCGCCGGGCGTGGGTACGTCGGCTTCCAGACGGTCGGCATAGTTTTGACCGCCCGGCACATACTGCCTGCCATCAGAAGACGCCAGGACCTGCACGTCTTTAACGCTTCGGCTGTTCTATCCACTGCCCTTGTTGTAGTTCCAGACATACATGCCGTTCATGCGGAATGTCTTGCCCAGATCAAAAATCAGCGAGGCGTTCCAATCGCCGTTCCACATGCAGTTGCCGTCGCTGGAAACATTGTTAGTGTGGACGAAGATGCCGCTGCCGGGAACCGTTTCGCCCCAGCCGGAGCCGTCAATCAGTTTGCGGGCCGTCCGCCCTGCCGCTTCCTGGCTGCTGGAGGCCGAAGCGTCTACGGGCGTAATGAACGCCCCCAATGTCTGCGTCGGCAGAGGGGCATCCGCGCGAACGAGGGAGGTTAGCAGGCCGCAGACCGCGAGAAGTAGAACCCTGCCTAGCCCATAAAACGACATGAGATTATCCCCGAAAGGCAACGCCTTGGCCTGAATTGGTTTCGCCCAGCCGGTAGGCTGTTTCCTCTGCGTCCCGAAGCCGCGCCAGCGTGTCGTCTGCCGCGTCCGGCGCGACAATCAGCACGAAGCCGATGCCCATGTTGAAGACGCGGAACATCTCGGCCTCCGACAACGCCGCCCTTCTCCTGAATCAGCCGGAACAGGGGCGGCACGTCCCAGGCGCTCTTATCAATCTGGACGCCGATGCCGGGCGGCAGAACGCGCGGGATGTTGTCCACGAAGCCGCCGCCCGTGATATGCGCCATCGCTTTGATGGGGGCCGGGGACAGGTCCAGCAGCGGCAGAACAGCGGGCGCGTAGCAGCGGTGCGGCCACAGCAGCGCCTCGCCCAGCGTGACGCCGTCCAGTTCCGGGACAGGCGCGTCCAATGGCATTCGCGCGTCGTCCAGCAGAACCTGACGCGCCAGCGAGTAGCCGTTCGTGTGCAGGCCGTCGGAGGCCAGGCCGAGCACGACGTCGCCCGGCGTCACGCCCGAGCCGTCGACGATCTTCGCCCGCTCCACCAGCCCGACGATGCAGCCGGCAAGATCATATTCCCCTGCCGCGTACAGTCCCGGCATCTCCGCCGTCTCGCCGCCGATCAGAGCGCAGCCCGCTTCCCGGCAGCCTTCGGCCAGTCCCTTGACGACATCGGCAGCCACGCCCGGCTCCAATTTGCCTGTGCCGAAGTAATCCAGAAAGAACAGGGGCCGCGCGCCCTGAACCAGAATGTCATTGACGCAGTGCGAGACCAGGTCTTTGCCGATCGTGTCGTGCCAGCCCGGTCGCAAACGCGATCTTGAGCTTGGTCCCGACCCCATCAATGCTGGACACCAGCACCGGGTCTTCCAGCCTGCCCAATGCGGACAGGGCGAACATGCCGCCGAAGCTGCCCACATCGGTCAGTACGCCCGGCGTCAGCGTCGTCTTGATGTGCGCCTTCATGCGCCCCACGGCATCCGTCGCCGCGTCAATGTCCACGCCTGCCCGCGCATAGGCGCTGCCGTTTTCAGGTTGTGTCATGGAATAATAATGCTCTATCGCGGTTCCGGGAGATGATCCACGAATTTGCTCAATCTCGCCAGTGCATCCACAAAAAACAATGGAGGGCGCGACCCCCCGCTGGGATGTACCAGAAAATTGCGATAGCGTCGGACTTCATGAACTCGCTCTCGAAGTTGTGCAGAGGGGGGCCGATGCTGAAGTTGCGCGACACGATCAATGAGCCATACTGCGCGGGCATCCTCCTCCACCGAAATGCTTGGATGATGTTGAGCTATGTGTTGTCTTAGCATTCCCTCAAACTTTAGAGAATAGGCGGATGAAATATGTAGCCTCTAAATCGTCAATAGCTCGTTGAAGGTCTTCAGGAGTGGCCGTTGTGATGGCGAGGGAAAGATTTTGCCTGAGCCATTGGCTTTGTACATATTCAAGAGAGGCATTCACAGCATCATGTTCATCTCGAACGCGCTGGAGAAGGCGAACGTATATTTCGCTCATAGCGCCTTTAGTGATCCGCTTTCAACAAATCTTGCGCCAGCCTGATAAATGTCTGCTCATTCCAATCCTCGTGTAGGGGAATGCCTGAGTTGGTGAGTATTTCCCATCCTATACTACCACCCCGGTAAAGCAGGCGAACGCGGTACAAAGTCGGCCATGCGTACAATTTAATTAGTCCTGTTCCATCCATGGCATGAGGCATCGGTTCAATGATGAGGCGTCCGTCTGGAGTTTGAATGGAAAGTGAGTGAATGGAATAAAAGCCGTACTGTGGTCGTGTGTCCATCACGTGTGTTTCTGTCTGATCAACATCCCATTCCTGTTTTTGAGACCACTTTGTTATCTCTTCTGCCAAATCATTTACGATTTGACGCCATTGCTCTAGGACTGGTAGAGGCTTGTTGACTATTGTTTCCATGACGCTATTATAGCACGAATGCGAAAATTAGTCGCCTTCTACCGCCCATTGTGGCTGGAGGTTCTGGTCAATGCCGAGATTTTGCAGGACGCGGGCGACGACGGTGTCTACGAGGTCTTCAATGGTTTTAGGCTGGTGATAAAACGCCGGGACGGCGGGGAGGACGATGGCGCCGGCTTCGGTGACGGCCACCATGTTTCGCAGTTGGATCAGGTTCAGGGGGGTATCGCGGGCGACTAAAATGAGTTTGCGGCGCTCTTTCAGGCAGACATCGGCGGCACGGGTCGTGAGGTCATCCGAAATGCCGTGCGCGATCCGGCCCAGCGTTCCCATTGAGCAGGGGATGACGACCATGCCCTCGTGGACGAACGAGCCGGAGGCAGGCGGCGTGAAATAATCGTGGCGGTCCAGAAAGTGAATGTTGTCCCACGCCCCGTCGCTGCCCAGATAGTCACTGGCTGTGTAGGGCGGCGTCAGAAGCCCGCCGGTCTCTGTTTGGAACACGGCGGGCGCATTGCCCGACAGCATGACATAGATCGCGTCATAGTAGCGGGCGGCCTGGCGCAGAAATCGGACCGCATAAAGCGCGCCGCTGGCGCCGGTGACGGCGACGACCAGACGCCGGGGCGTGGACATCAATGAGGCCGCCGAATTCTAATCGCCATGGGTTTAATCGTCATCCCGACGAATGCGGATTTTGACCCGATCACGGGTCGCTTTGGCGGCGCGGGTGAGTAGTTCGCTCAGAATGAGACCAATGCCGAAGGGCGCGAGCGCCTGGGCGAGAACGCCATGCACGCCCAGGCTCAGGGCAGTGATGCCGGCGATAATCAGCCCGGCCCCGGTCCAGATTTCCGTGCTGGTCAACAAAGATTTTTTCCAATCCATGCGGGAGAGACCTCTTTCTGAAAAATTATTCCAGTGCGTCTTGAAGTGTGGTGACTTCTATTATACGGCACTTTCTCTCATTCGGCAAGTTTTGCTGCAAACTTCAGAAAAATTATTTCTTCTAAAGACATGAAAAAGCCCACCGGGATTTCCCGGCGGGCCATTTCGTTGTCAGTGGAGGATAGCGGGATCGAACCGCTGACCTCCTCAATGCCATTGAGGCGCTCTCCCAGCTGAGCTAATCCCCCACGCGAACGAAAGACATTATACACCAGTGGTGCCGTCAAAATCAAGACCTTGTGGCTTTTTTGCAAAATCAGAGAAAAATGCAGCCGCCTGGCTCGATCACTCAGGCCAGGCGGCTTGCCCTCAAATGACCCGCATCACGGATTGGCAGTCATGAGCTACCGGGTCGGCATGGGCAGTGCAGTAATACCCGCCGCAAGCGGGACAAAAATGGCGCTCTTCCGGCATCTCCACCAGATTATCGCAGCCACGCGCCCGCGTAGGGCCATCGGCAAACATGCCTGCCGGAGCGGCGGAAAAGCCTAAGTGCGCCAGGGAACCGTAGCTGCATGACAGGGCAAAGACGATCTCGCCCGGCTCATATTCCGGCGTCAGAGGCGCGGCGGCAGGGGCGCGAAGCGTCGTGGTTGGGGGTTGAGCGTGAGGGCCTGAGAGGCGGTCCAGTGCCGTATTTAGCCCTCCGAGAAGAGTTCCCTGACTATCTGTTAATCGTGCCATGGGTGTGTCCTTTCCTGCCGCCTCCTGACGGCGCAAAGAAGAGAGGTGAAACTCCTTCTTTTTCCTCCAATTCGGCAGACACGCATGTTCTCGGAATTGGAGCCGATAGATCAAGCGCTGACACTATTACGCTGTTTTTCTCGGCTCACTTTGATTGTATTTATTCTAACATAAGTTCACAAAATATGCAAGGGCCTTTTTTGCCTCTCAGACAGTGGTTCCATAGGCGTCGTTGACAATCGCCGCGATGGCCTTTTCCGGCTTGCCGCCGACGTAAAACCAGAGCAGATAAGCGAGATGGCCCAGCGTCCAGACCAGGAGCAGAGGCCAGAATAGCAGGAGCGGTGGGTAGTGGGGCGCAAACTCGGGGAGGAGTTGATACGCGCGATAGGCGGCGAGCAGATACAGCACGACCCCACCCACCGTGAACGAGACCGTGCTGGCCCCGATAAAGGTCCAGGGGCGGCCCAAATCAATCGCGACAAACTTTGGGCCGGGTGTCCGGTAGATGTAGGCTTCTTCCATCCGGTGCGCTACTAAAAAGTCGCCGCCCAGAAGAGCGTTGATCTTTTTTTCCAAAGCCGTCGCATAGATGCGCGCGAAGAGGTTATAGGTCAGCAGGTAGGCGCAAAAGAAGCCGGCATACACGATAAAAAACGGCAGCACGAAGATGGCGGCGCGCAGGGGGTGATAAAGGCTGACTGCCAGATCCAGCAGGGTCAGGATCGTGAACAGGTGGTTGGCCTGAAAGAACTGCACATAGTAGCCGTAGTGCATGCCCCGCATCCGTTCCAGTTGGGACTGAAGGACGCGGAGCTGCGTGTCGGCCAATTTTTCGGTCGTCTCGGACGCCATTTCTTACCCTAATAAAACCCTACTTCTGGCTTTTCAGAAAGGCGTACAGGGCGGCGCTGTCTTTTGCGGTCATGTCTTTGTAAACCGGCATGGGTTTTTTCACCTGGCCGCCATCTTCCGTCGTACCTGTCTTCATCAGGGTCACAAACTTGGCTGACGTGTACTTGGCCGTGATGCCATTGGCGCGGATGCTGGGCGAGAAGTGCGGCTTGCCGGCGTAAGTGGCCGCGTGGCAGCTATTGCAGCCGTTGCTTTCCGCGATGGCCTTGCCGTGTGCGATCTGTGCGGCAGCGCCGGCCATTGCGCTCATTGGTTTTTTCTTCATTGCGTGGCCTGTCTTGGCCTGGCTGGTGTGGATGCCGGCCAGAGTGACGCAAAGGCCGAATCCCAGAGTCACGGCGGCGGTGGTGGTCATTCGCATAAATGGTTTCTCCCAGGTGAACGTTCTGATGCGTTAGAATAGCATACGCGGCGGTGGCTGTCAAGCGTTCCTGCCTGTTGTTTTTCTGAATGACAGCCGTTCCCAGCAGGAAAATCGGGGCCGCGCGGCGAATTCCCACGCATCTCAGCAAAGTAATCTAAGGAAAAACACATGGCGATTGCATTTCGGATACCCTGGTTGAAGGACATTCCTAAACTGCCGGATCTGGCGCATTGGGCGGCAGACAACGGCTTTGGGGCCATTGACATCGGCGGGCCGGACAAAGAGGCCGTGGACGCCGTTCGCGGCGCGGGCCTGGAAGTCGGCACGTTTGATCTGGGGGCGACTTCCCCTCTGCTGTCGCCGGACCCGGACCAGCGCCGGGACGTGGTCAAACTCATCGCGGATCGGGCGGCCCGAGCCAAAGATTTGGGGCTGACCAAAGCGTTTGGCGTCTTCCTGCCCCCCGATGGCAGCCAGTCGCGCGGGGATAGCTTCCGCTACTGGGCGGCAGGCTGGCCCGCTGTCAGTGAGGCGCTGACAAACGCGGGTATTTCCTTCTGCATGGAAGGCTGGCCGGGCGGCGGGCCGAATTATCCTGCGCTGGGCGTCACCCCGGAAACCGTCCGCGCCATGCTGGCTCTGGACGCCGCGCAGGGCGCTGGCGCGCTGAAATTGAACTATGACCCCAGCCATCTCGCTCGCATCGGCGTTGACCCCCTGCGCTTTTTGTCCGAGTTCGGCGCGCATGTTCGCCACGCGCATGGCAAAGACACGGCGTTTGACCCCAACCGCCTGTATGAGACAGGCAACTTGGGGGCCTCCCTGCCCGTCGATACGCACGGCTCCGCGGCCAAAAACATGCCCGGCTTCGGCGAAGGCTGGTGGCGCTACTGCATCCCCGGCGACGGTGTCGTTTCCTGGGCGTCTGTGGCCGCGATTTTGTCCGAACACGGCTTTAGCGGCCATGTTTCCGTGGAATTGGAAGACGCCCGCTACAATGGAACCTGGGCGGGCGAGCAAAAGGGCCTGACCCGCGCCCAGAAGCATCTCGCGCAGTATTTCTGAATGAAGACCCCCCAATAATGGGGGAACCAGAAGATACTGAGGAGCATTTTCCTGCTCCCCCATTATTGGGGGTGGGGGGACTGACTAACCTAATGCCGGAAGAAAAAGACCGTGACGATTGGCTCATTGAGCGTCCTGTGGCTCAGAACAACTGGACCCAGGCCAAGAGTGATCTGGCGACCGCCATGACCCTCTTTGACGCCGGCATTTACTACGCCGCCGTCTTTTTCGGCCAGCAAACGGCGGAAAAAGCGCTTCGGGCGGCCTGCATTATTCGCCTGCAAAAGAACCCGCGCGGTCACAACATCATCCAGAGCGCCAACGCTCTGCACGCGCCTTTAGAGATCATGAACGCTGCCGCCGAACTCAATGCCGATTTCCTCACCTCCCGCTCGGTGGAGTCGGCGGAAGGCGTTCCCGCCCAGCTTTACGACCGTGAAACCGCCCAGCGCCATCTGGAAGCTGCCAAAGCGATCCAGAAGTGGGTGCAGGGCATGATGTGAGAGGAGAATCTTATGAATGGTTTCTTACGACGCGTCACCGCCGCGAGCGCAGTGATGGCGCTGTTTTTGCCGTTGACGGCCCAGGCCGATCCTTCCCCTGTGCCGACACCGACAAAGCATTTCGTGGAGCTAAAAACCGATGCTCAGGGCCGATTAGGGACTGGAACTCCGCTGCAAGGCGTTCACCGGATCGTCTGCCTCGGTGACAGCATCACGCAGTTCGGCGACGGGCCGACCGGTTATGTGGGCCTGATCCGCGCTTATCTAACCAATGTGTACCCGCCGAATGGGATAGAAGTCCTCAATGCCGGCGTTTCCGGCAACACATCCAACGATGAACTGGGGCGGTTTGACCGGGATGTGCTGCAAAAGAAGCCGGACCTGCTCACCATCAGTGTCGGTGTCAACGACATCTGGCACGGCTTTGATGCGTCCCATCCGCAGGGCGGCGGCCCCGGAGGCGTGGCTCGGGAGATTTACCGCGCCAATGTTGAAAAAATGGTCACTGAGGCCCAGGCGCAGGGGATCGTCGTGGTGATCCTCTCCCCCACCGTGATCGGCGAGGATCTCAATGACCCACGCAACGTCCCTGTTCCCGACTATGTCACGATCCTTCAGGCCATCGCCCAGCGCCATCGGTGTCTCTATGTGGACTTTCAGCGCCCGTTTCAGATGTATCTGGACCTCTACCGCACCACCGGCCACGCCGACAACCTGCTGACCGGGGACGGCGTCCACATGAACGATTGGGGCAACCGCGTGATGGCTGGGACGATCCTCACCGCCCTGCTCTCGCCCGCGCCCAGAGGAATGACACTGCACACGCCATAAATCGCACCCTTCACGGGGAAAGGTGTCCCCGCCCATTTTCACGACCGCAATACCCGGCAGCGGCATTTTGACAAAGACATGGCTATTTTGGGAATGGGCAGGGGTATGATGTAGCAATCACGGCTAACGAACTTTATTGAGGGGATAAACTATGGCAGAGCCAATAATCGCAACAATTTCTAGTATAGCAGCAATCGCTTCTCCTTTGAGCAAAGCAATTGTTGATGCTTGGATCAGTCCAAAATTGACCGACTTCATCAAAGACAAAGCTTTAGAAAAGACTATCATTGAACATTCATTTGAGAGTAAATTCGCTGAATATATAACCCGCTCATTTGAAAAGCAGTCTTATATTCGAACTGTTGTATTTCAAAATCAACAAAAACTTCTCAACGATTTGTATTTACCGCTTACAGTCAGTAATGGTGTTGATGAGAAGTCTGACGTTATTTTAATTGATTCTTTTCGGGATGATTTTATTCCGAAGTACCATCGCGTCCTTTTGACCGATACGGCAGGCATGGGCAAGTCTATCGTTTCTAGGTTTCTGTTCCTGAAATGCATCAGCGAAAATAAAGGCATACCAATATTCATTGAGTTGCGGCAACTCTCAAGCAATCGGACAGTTTTGGATGTTATTTGTGGAGAACTTAACTCTATAGATGAAATTTTTGATAAGGACTTCATTCTAAAGCTCATCCGGCGTGGGGATTTTATATTCTTTCTAGACGGATTTGATGAAATTCCTTTTGCAGAAAGGGATGAGGTCACACTCAATCTTCAAGATTTTATTTCAAAGGCAGGAGAGAATGATTTTATCCTTACATCGCGCCCAGAAACCGTATTGGCTTCTTTCGCTGAATTTCAACAATTTAGAATTCAACCTCTAAAACAAGAAGAAGCTTTTCAGCTAATTAAAATTTACGATCAAGATGGGACTACTTCAAAGCAGTTGATACGAGAACTTACAGGTGGTCTAATAAAAACAATCGGTGAGTTTCTAACAAACCCGCTATTAGTCTCGCTCCTCTACAAAGCATATCAGTTCAAGCCTACTATTCCTCTCAAGAAGCCTACATTTTATCGGCAAGTGTATGATGCTCTCTTTGAAAACCATGATCTCACCAAGCCCGGCGTCTTCAAGCGGGAAAAGCATTCTAGCCTAGATGTTGACGACTTCAATAGCGTTTTACGGGCACTTGGCCTCATAACGGTAAGGTTAGGCCAAGTTGAATATACAAAAGACGAACTATTGCCATACATCAACAAGGCAAAGGACTTGTGTGCTGGCCTAAAGTTTAATGCTACGGATTTTTTAAGGGATTTACTGACTACAGTGCCTTTGTTCGTCAACGAGGGAGAGCAATATAAATGGAGTCATAAATCTATCCAAGAATATTTTGCTGCTTTGTTCATCTGCATGGACGCAAAAGCAAATCAATCTTTGATCTTAAAAAATATGGCCAGTAGTGAGGAAATGCAACGATATCTGAATGTAATGGATTTATGTTACGATATTGATTACAAAACTTTCCGTAACACTTTGATTTATCAGCTTATTTCTGGTTTTATTGAGTTCCACGATTCTGCTTATTTGCATAATTATGATGTAGGGATAACTGCGTCTGATATAGAACTTCGAAGAGCGCTTTGTTATGGACGAAAAGCCATTTTATTTCCAGGGCCGTTTTTGAAGGACGTGTTTAAACTGAAAAAGGCATCTGAAGGGAATCCTTTTGAAAAAATTATGGAATGGGTTATTAAGAATAAGATTTGTTCAGCGAATGAGTATTTGAGAGATGGATATGTTTTAGCTGACAATGGAGGCGGGGTTGTGATGTTTCAACCAAGCATTCTTGGTCTTGTGCCTTTACTTTTTGATAAAGGCGAACCAATATTTGCCTCAGCCCCTATCACCGACTTTCCGACGCCTGTCCGCTTGTTGCCTCCGTTCATACGAGCAGTCGGCAAAAATCCAGTTTGCATAAATGATGACCCTAATGAATCGATAAACACCAAGGAGTTGTTTAATCAAGCCAGCAACCTATTAGTCTCACTCCCAATAGATTTGTTGCGTAGCAACAAAATCGTTACTTTTGCGGTAAACTGCGGGCATGATTACCTTTGAGAGCCTTGCCGCCCGCCCTTCGGCCTTTATCAGTCTCAGCGGCCTGAACCTCTGCGACTTCGAGGCACTCTACCAGGACTTTGCCGCCGCTTATGCCCGAGACCGAAAAGACTCCCTAACACGCAAAGGCACGAAACGCCAAAGAGCGGCAGGGGCGGCACTCAATTTTCGCAGGACGGACGAACCCGCCTCTTGATGGCCCTGGTCTGGTTGCGGGTTTACCCCACCTATGAGGTGCTCGGCTTCTTCTTCTCGCTCAACAAAGGCAACGCCCTGCGCGGCAGCGTGGATGTGCTGGCAACGCTTGAGGCGCATACCATCTTCGTCTGCGAACGCCCCGCACAGGAGCGAAAGAAACTGCGCTCCGTACAGGCGGTCATGGACGCCTTTCCCGATGTGCGCCTCGTCATTGATGCCAAAGAGCAGCGCGTACAGCGTCCCGGCGGCAGCGATGAGGAGGGCAACAGTCGTCAGAAGCCCTTCTACTCGGGCAAGAAGAAGGCGCACACCCTCAAGACGCAGGTCGCGGTTGCCCCGGACGGCTCGTTCCAGTCGGTGGGCAAAAGCGTTCCAGGTTCGGTGCATGACTTGACATTGCTGCGCCAAAGCGACCTGATGCACCGGATCGAGAAGACCGAGGCGGCGATGCTGGACAAAGGTTACGATGGCATCACGAGGCCTGACCCCAAAGACCCGAACAAGAACGGGCCTGTGCGTACTTGCTACCTGCCGCACAAGGCGCGGCGAGGGCATCCACTGACCCAGGAGCAGAAGACCTACAACGCGCACCTGTCGCGTTACCGGATTGTGGTGGAGCATAGTCTGGCGCAGATGAACCAGTTTCAGGTACTGGCACAAGTATTTCGCCATGACCCTGAAAAGCACAGCGCTTTGACACGGATTGTGGCGGGTTTGGTCAACCGGCGGGTGGCAAGCAGGCCGCTGAAGAGTTACTTGCCGCCTTGCTCAGTGACCTAGCCCGAAGATAAATAACCCGCTCACAGCAACCGTGAATTATCACGCAACAACTCTAATGAATAGTTGACGTAAGGATCAGTTTGGAGTGAACCCCTGAGATGAGACAAACAGTTAAGGTGTGATGGTCTGGTTCTTGTCTCGGCTCTCGTAATAGATTTGCTCGAACTTTTCTTCGTACTCGGCGGGTGGCAAATAGCCCAGGCTGGAATGCAGCCGCTTCTGATTGTAAACGGCTTCCAGGAAGTGGCCGATCTGCGCGCGGGCATCAGAAAGGCTGTCGTATTCGCTCAAGTATACCTGCTCGTACTTGAGGGTCTTCATGAAGCTTTCTGCTTTAGCATTGTCATAAGGATTTCCCTTGCGGCTCATGCTGATCTGAATGCCGCTGCACTTCAGCAGGCTCGTGTACTCCGCAGAGGCGTATTGAACGCCCCGATCTGAATGATGCACCTGCGGTGTGCGTCCTGTCAGAGTATCGGATTTTAGAGCCATCTTCAGGGCCGTTGTTGCTAAAGCCGCATTGAGGCGGCGGCCCAGCGCCCAGCCCAAGCAGCGCCGAGAGCAGGCATCCAGGACGACCGCCAGGTACACGAACTCATGGCCCAGGCGAATGTAGGTCAGGTCAGACACCCAAAGCTGGTCAGGCGCGGTGATGTCCATGCCCGCAGCCAGGTTCGGGTACACGGGCAGGCTGTGATCGCTTAGTCGTTGCCACGAACCGTTTCTTGCGAAGGCAGAGCAGGTTGTCCTGGCGCATCAAACGCAAGACGCGCTTGTGGTTGGCCTTTATGCCCTGCCGATGCAACTCATGGGTGATGCGGCGGTAGCCATAGCAGGAACAGTCCAGGGCGACCCGCTGGATGTTCTCGCGTAGGGCGGCCTCTGTCCCTATGGGTTCAGAGTTGGTACTTTTAAGCGTAGACAGGCGACGGTAGTAGCTGGCGCGTGGCAGCCCAAACGCCTGGCAGGAAGCGCGGACGCTGTAGCCCTCATGAGCAAGCTCTTGAATGCTCTGGCTCATTTGCTGCCCTCCTGCTCGGCCCGAAGGCGCTCCTGGGCATGCAAGACTTTTTTTAAGAGGCTGTTCTTGATGGTAAGCTGGCCGATCAGCCGCTCCAATTCCGCGACTTTGGCTTCTTCCGTGTACGCATGGCCGTTGCCCTGGAAGGCGTTCTGGGCGTACTGGGCATGAAGTTTCTGCCACTTGGCGATCAGGTTTGGATGCAGATCATGTTCGCGGGCCGCTTGAGCGAGGGCCTTGCCCGCCTGCACTTGGCGAATGACTTGCAACTTGAAGTCTTTGGTAAAGATGCGGCGCTTGATACTCATGGTCGGTGGTCTCTCTTGATTTCCTTTCGGAGTATACCACCTTAACTTTCTGTCTCACTTTTGGGGTGCAGTCCAGTTTCTAATCCTGGATTATGATAAATGTTTAGCACTAAAAGAAACTATTGAGGTTGACATGAGTTGCGAGAAAGACATTGATCTATTCTCGTAAATTGATTTCATAAAAGGCATTCTGAATAAAAACCCTCGCCCCTCCATTTTCAGACGAAATTTACAGCCCCTGTGGCGTCTGACACAGCCTGCTTCAGAAGAATCAATGCATTACCTGATCTGGACATCAAGATGGACGAGGCGGAAGAGTTTTTGATTATGGCGGCAGGTAAACCCATAAACTTGTAAGCGGTCAGTGTGAGTGGCCTCGTCGCATGGGGCATCTTTCTGTTGTGAACTGACCGCAGATATGGTTGAGTTGACACAGTCAGTTTGAAAGCAGCAAGGAAACAAGTATGACTGGTCTTACGAGTGAGCAGACGCAGTCGCTTTTGGAGCAGGGATATGTTCATCTGCCCCAGATCATTCCGCCGGAACTGTGCCAAGTGGCCGTCAAGGCGATCCTGACATCTATCGGGCAGAATGGGATCGATCCGGTGCTTCTGCCTAAGTTTCGCTCCCAATCCTACTGCCCCGAAGTCCAGCAGACCCAGGCTATCAGCAGCCTCTACAACGAAACCCCGCTGGTCGGCATTGTGGAGGCGCTTCTCGGGGAAGGGCAGGTCCGGCCTGTCGGCAGCGGCCAGATCGCCCTCCGGTTCCCCAGCGATGGCCCGCCTGGTGCGCCCCGCCCGCATCTGGATGGGACGTACCACCCGCAGAACGGCGTTCCCGAAGGCGAACTGGCGAGTTTCACGGCTTTGGTCGCCGTGTTCCTCTCGGACGTGCCGGTTGAGAATGCGGGCAACTTCACGGTTTGGCCCGGCAGCCACCTCTTGTATGAGCAGTATTTCCGCGAGAATGGCGGCGAGATTCTGGTGCAGGGCGTCACGGACATCGGGTTTGTGCCTCTGCCCGCCCCATATCAGGTCATCGCGCGAGCCGGGGACGCGGTCATCGCCCATCATCTGCTGGCCCATTCGGTCGCCCCCAATGTCTGGTGGCAGACGCGGCAGGCCATCTTCTTCCGCGTCAAGCATCGGTGCCATGACGCGGAGAAGTGGGACGTGCTGGCCGATCTCTGGCGGCATTGGCCTGGGCTGACAGAGTCAGCGTAAGATTGAGATAGGGGAAGCAATGACATATTATTTAGGTTTGGACGTCGGGACGAGCGGGACGAAGGCGCTTTTGATTACGGAGGCGGGGCTGCCGGTGGCGTCGGACACGCAGGAGTATCCGCTGTCTACGCCCCGACCACTGTGGGCGGAGCAGAACCCGGAGGATTGGTGGCAGGCGGTCGTGACGGCGACACGGAATGTGCTGGAAAAGGCGGATGTGCGCGGGCGAGGAGATTGCGGGGATCGGGCTGTCCGGGCAGATGCACGGGTCGGTGTTTTTGGACAAAGACAACAACGTGCTGCGGCCTGCGCTGCTCTGGTGCGATCAGCGGACGCAGGCGGAGTGTGACTGGATCACGGCGCAGGTCGGGCGCGAGAATCTGGTCAAGTATATCAGCAACCCTGTGCTGACCGGGTTTACGGCTCCGAAGATCGTCTGGCTGCGCAACCATGAGCCGGACGTGTATGCGCAAGGTCGCCAAGGTGCTGCTGCCCAAAGACTACATTCGGTACAAATTGACGGGCGTTCATGCCACCGAAGTCTCCGATGCCAGCGGGACGGCCCTGCTGGATGTGGCGAATCGCCGGTGGTCGCAGGAAGTTCTGGATGCGGCGGGCATCCCCCGCTCGTTCATGCCGGAGTGCGCGGAAAGCATGGAGATCACCGGCCATGTCCACGCCGAGGCGGCGGCGACTGACGGGGTTGGCCGTGGGAACGCCGGTCGCAGGCGGGGGAGGGGACCAGGCGGCGGGGGCGGTCGGCAGCGGCATCGTGGAGACCGGCATCGTGTCCAGCACGGTCGGCACCAGCGGCGTCGTGTTCGCCTATTCGGACACGCCGGCGACCGACCCCTAGCTGCGCGTCCACACCTTCTGCCATGCCGTGCCGGGGAAATGGCACACGATGGGCGTCGTGCTGTCGGCAGGCGGCTCTCTGCGCTGGCTGCGGGACACGTTCTTTCAGCCGGAAGGCGTAGTCGGCCGAACGATCGGCGATGACCCGTACAACCTGATGGCCGAGGGCGCGCGTCACGTTCCCGCCCGGCTCGGAAGGGCTGATCTTCCTGCCCTATCTGACCGGCGAGCGGACGCCGTACCCGGATGCGAATGCGCGAGGGACGTTCTTCGGCATCACCCTGCGGCACGGGCGGCAGCACTTCGCCCGGGCCGTCTTGGAAGGCGTCGCCTATGCCCTCAACGACACGTTCCAGATCTTCGAGGAGATCGGCGTTCCCGTCACGCAGGTCCGGGCGTCCGGGGGCGGCGCGAAGTCGCGCGGTCTGGCGTCAAATCCATGCCGACGTGACCGGGCAGCCGCACGTCACGCTGTCGGTAGACGAAGGCCCGGCCCTGGGCGCGGCCCTGCTAGCCGCAGTCGGCAACGGGCGCGTATCCGACCGTCGCCGATGCCTGCCGCGCAGCGATCCAGACCGTCGCTGAAACGGAAACCGATCCTGCCGTATATGAAAGCTACCAGCCGTATTACAACATCTATCGCGCTCTGTATCCTGCCCTCAAAGACCAGTTCGCGGCGGTGTCCGCAGCCGTCATGGAGCAGTAACCATGTCCAATCCTTTGCCGACTTCGGACCTTTGGAAAGAACGATTGCGCGCCCCGTCCACGAGCGGGGCGCAGGTCGCCGCGCACGCGCCTCAGCGGGGTATCGTCACCGGCCAGTATCAGGGCGTGCCACAAATTCATGCCTGGGATGTGCCGACCGGCGCGCTGCGGCCCCTGACCGACAAGGCTGGCGGCGTGAGCTTTGGCCTGCTTTCGCCGGACGGTCAGTATGTCTACTACATGGACGACACGAAAGGCAACGAGCAGGGGCATTATGTCCGCGTTCCCTATGACGGCGGGCCGCCGGAAGATATCACGCCCGGCTTGCCCCTTTACGGCGCGTCTACGGTCCCCTTTCCGCAGCCCGCAGTCGCCTTCAGCGCCCGTGGGAATGCGATCACGTTCCGCTTCAACAACCCCGATGGTTTCCACCTGTGCCGGATCACCATCGCGCCGGACGGAACACTCGGCCCACCCCAGATTTTGTACACAACACCGAGCCTGTTCCGCACTTCCCTGCTTTCCGAAGACGGAGCGATTACCCTGGTCGCGGCCAGCGAACGCACCGGCAAGCAGCAGTACGATTTGTTCGCGTTTGACAATGAGGGAAATCGAATCGGGGAACTGGACGATGGCTCGGACAGCAGCCTGGAACCGATTGTCTTCAGCCCCGCTCCCGGTGACCAGCGCGTGGCGGCGAGTTCGGATCGCACCGGCGACAAACGCCCCCTGCTCTGGGACCCGGTCACCGGCGAGCGCCAAGACCTCCTCCTGCCCGACATTGACGGCGAAATCGTGCCGCTGAACTGGTCGCCCGACGGCAAACGCCTCTTGCTGTGCCAGTTTCGCCAGGCGGTTCAGCAGCTTTACGTTTACGACCTGGACACGGACCGCGCGACCCGCCTGAACCATCCCGTCGGCGCATTCACCTTTTCCGGCAGTTTCGGCATTTTCTTCGGGCCGGACGGAAAGGAAATCTGGGCGCCGTGGGGAAACGCGGAGACGCCACGGCATTTAGTCGCACTGGACGGTGAGACCGGGGCAATGCTTCGGGCCGTGCTGCCCCCACCCGCCGCGCCGCCGGGCCGCCCGGTGCGCTCTGTCCAGTTTCCTTCCTCGGACGGCGTCATGGTGCAGGGCTGGTTGTGCGTCCCGGAAGGCGACGGGCTGTTCCCCACTGTTATTTCCGTTCACGGCGGGCCGCACGATGTCGTGACCGAATCGTTTGGCATGGGATCACTCTGGGCTGAGAACGGCTTTGCCTGGCTGACCGTCAATTTTCGCGGCTCCACAACGTTTGGGCGGGACTTCATGGGCAAGATCTGGGGCGATGCGGGACATTGGGAACTGGAAGACATGGTCGCCGCCCGCAATTTTCTGGTAGAGCAGCAAATCGCCATTTCGGACAAGATATTAGTTACCGGCGGTTCCTACGGCGGCTACCTGACCTTGCTGGCTCTGGGCAAATGTCCCGATCTATGGGCCGGGGGCATGGCCCTGGTCGCGATTGCCGATCAAACCCTCACCTGGGAAGAATTCGTCGGGATTTCTCCAGGGCGTCACGACCGCCAGTTTTGGCGGGACGCCCGCCGAAAAGCCGGACTTATACCGCCGCGCCTCGCCGATCACTTACGCCGAAGACGTTCGCGCTCCGCTGCTGGTCATTCAAGGCCGCCACGACACCCGCTGCCCGCCGCGCCAGATGGAAGTCTACGAAGCAAAGATGAAATCGCTGGGCAAGGACATTGAGGTCCTCTGGTTTGATGCCGGTCACGGTTCCGGCAACATTGAGGAAACGATCACCTGGTACGACCGGATGCTCCACTTCGCCCGCCATGTCGTCGTCGCTGCCGACTAAAAAGAGTTCCCAATCCTGCGAATAATTTACGTGTCACTTGACAAGCCGTGAATCCAGTGTTATAATGATGCAACGATGCATCTATAGCCAAAGCGTAAGAAAACAGTACGCCAGTTTCCACCGCAGGTGGAACTGAGTTCCGGCGACACTGTTTGATAACCAAGCCGAAAAGGTACACTGATCGAAAGGAAAACCACCATGAAACACTCTCTTCCACCGACAAGGCGCACAGGCTTCACACTCATTGAATTGCTTGTCGTCATTGCCATTATCGCGATCCTGGCCGCGATTCTTTTCCCGGTCTTTCAGAAAGTGCGCGAGAATGCCCGCCGCGCCTCCTGCCAATCCAACCTCAAACAGCTTGGCCTGGCGTTTACGCAGTATGCTCAGGATTACGATGAATTGTTTCCGAGCGGCACGGATGACCCGCCGGGAGGCCCCTGGGGGGCAAGCTGGGCCGGGCGCGTCAATCAATACGTCAAAAGCCCTGCTGTCTACCACTGCCCGGACGATTCAACGTCCCCGGTCGGCTCGGCTGTGACTTCGGTGGCGCTTTCCTACAACTACAATCGCAGCATTATCTTCAACGCTCCTGGCGCGGGCTTTCCGGGGCCAGGAGGCACTCTGGCAGGGTTTAATTCGTCTGCCAAAACCGTGCTGCTTTGCGAGATTGAGGGAGACCCGGTGGATGTCAACGCCGATTTGATTCCCCACAACAATGTCGCTGTTAACCAGTCTATCGGACTGAACGGGGTCTGGCTGGGATACAGCAACGGAACTAATGTCAATGTTAAATTCGTCACCGGTCTTCTCGGAAACCGCGCGGACGTTGCTGCCGCAGGCGGATATGGCGGATACATTGACACGTCAACGCTGGGCCGCCATTCCGACGGCAGCAATTACCTTCTGGTAGATGGGCATGTCAAATGGTATCGCGGCAGCCAGGTTTCTTCCGGGTTCGCCGCGCTGAATCAGACTAATCCTGAGTCGGCTGGGGATGACAGCACCGCGGCTTATGCCGCTGGCACTTCCGACTCGACCAACCAGTACGCGATCACCTTCTCGCCAGTCTGACGTGAGCGGCCCATCCTCGGTTGAACGAAAGCAGCCTGTGCCTCCATCAGCGCAGGCTGCCGGTTTCTTGAGCGCTTTGGATAGGAATGCCGTCCCCCGGCAGCGTTCCAGGAGAACACTTATGCATTTGCCGTCGGCATGGCGCTGCCTGCTGCCCATCCTCCCGCTCGCCTTTGTGACAGGCTGCTCCACCCATGCGCGTCCTGAAGGCGGCAGCCAGGCTGTTCTCCCTAAAGACCGCCTGCTTCGGATCATGTCCCTCGGAGACTCCATCACGCGCGGCTCCGGCAGCGGCTACGGCAACTACCGCCGCCCATTGCAGTCCCTGCTGACGCAAGGTGGCTACAAGTTTCAGTTCGTAGGCTCCAGCACGGAGCAGTCGCTGAATTATCACGGCGCCGACCCGGAGCAGACGTTCGCCCCTTATCAACCGGAACATGAGGGGTATGGCGGCTTCCGAATCGAGCAGATTTCCGGCGACGCTCCCGCGAAGGATGACGGCGGAGTTTCCTATCCCGGCTTGAGCCATGTTCTCGCCGCCGGCAAGCCGGATGTCATCCTGCTGATGCTGGGCACCAATGATGTTAACCAGGCTTTTGACCCCGGCGGGCCGGGCTATGGGGGTGGGACAGGCTTCGCCGCGGATGCCGCAGGTCGCCTGGACGCCTTGGTGGATCGGCTGTATCAAGATATCCCGGATCTAACTCTGGTGATCGCCGCCATTCCCCCGCTCCGTGATCCTGCCAGGGACGAGAAGGCGCACGCATATAATGCTCTCCTCCCGCAAATTGTCGCGGCGCACAAAAAGCGCGGGCAGAACATCCGGCTGGTCGATATGCACGCGGGTTTGACGGGTGCCGACCTGTCACCGGACGGCGTTCATCCCGGAACGGTTGGCTATGACAAGATGGCCCGTCTCTGGTACGGGGCGCTGACCGGCCAGAATCCGCCCCCTTTGCCTGCGGGCAGGCCGCCCCTGTATGGGCCAGGGCGTCTCGGCGCGCAAAACGTCTTTACGCCGGCGGACCAGGTCGCCGTTTCCAACTCCTTCATAAGCACGGCCTTCTCTGGCGCTCATCTGGTAGACGGCACGAACAGGGCATTTGTGTTCGGTAATTCGGCCGATCGAGAGTGTCAGCATCTCGGGCTTTCACAGCGCCATTCACCGCCTGCGTTTCTTTGACGCGCCCAGCTATACCGGACGAACGCCGGGGCATGTGACACTCTATTATTCGGCGTCCGCGCAAACGTCCCTCAAGCCGGAAGGCTACACAAAACTGGGGACATACCTGCTGCCGGTGGTCGGAGACCTGTACGAAAACCCGACCGCGCCTCCCGCACACCCGGACCCCGGCGACCCGGCAAGCCACCCAGCGGCGACCATTAACTTCTGTGACCTGGACAATCTCCGAATTCCCGCTGGGACCCAGAGCCTCCTGCTGCAATTTTCCAAACTTGGCGGCGATGGCGATGGCCTCACCGAGATTCAGGCCTTTGCGCCGAATGGGGTAAAATGAAAATGAAAGGCCAATTCTTATGCCCCGCTCGTTTGGCGAACCCCTGACTAGGCTCCGCGCCGTGCCGATTGAAGACAACGGCGAGCCGCTGGTGGACCCGCGCAACCTGTCCAAACGGATCCACTTTGCCGAAAAGCATCCGAAATTTGAGGGGATGTCTCGGACACCCAAAGTCCGCAAGCGCGTGGCTGAAATCCTGGCTCTGGCCGCCAAGTCAATGCCGGACGGCATTGACTTGATTATTATTGAAGGCTTCCGGCCCCTCGCGCAGCAACGGTTTATGTACGAAGAGATCAAGGCCGAATTCGCCAAAAAGCACCCCGAATGGAAGAAAGCCACGCTTCATCGGATCGCCAACACGATGTCCGCGCCGCCCGATGACCGCTGCCCCCCGCCGCACACGACGGGAGGCGCGGTGGATTTGAGCCTGATCCGCGTCAGCGACGGAGAATGGCTGGACATGACTTCGCCTTTTGAGATGGATGAGACCAGCGCGCCCGGCGACACCAAAGGCCTCACCGAAGAAGCGCAGGCCAATCGCCTTTTGCTGTTCACGGCACTGGAAAAGACCGGTCTGACTAACTATTTGGGCGAATGGTGGCACTGGAGCTACGGCGATTCCGGCTGGGCCTTGCGTGTCGGAGCCGATAAAGCCATTTACGACCGGCTGCCGGAAGGGGAATAGCGCGGAAGCAGAAGGCTCAAAAGCCGCCGGCAGGAATGCCTGCGGCTTTCTCTGTCTGCGCGTCTGGTTACGGGTCGGCGCTGATGGCGACCGCGTTCCAGCCACAGAACGGGCCGTACTCGGCATGGCTGAATGTGCCGTCCGGGGCGATGTCCCGGAGGCTGATTCCGGCGGGGCCGCTCCACAGAAGATGGGTCAGATTATCCGGCCCCGTGGCGTCCGCAATGGGCGTGAAGCTGGGCAGGCCGTCGTAAGAAAGCAGCCCGTAAGCGCCGGTGCGGAGGTCCGCGTACCAGGCACCGGCGATGCCGTCGCTGCTGGTCCAGAGCGGGTGCGCCACTGCGTCAGTGCCGGATGACAGCGCGCCGGCTGTCCATCCGGGAAATGCGCCGTAGTAGTTGACCGTGCAGCTTCCATCTTTGGGATCGATCCGCCAACTGCTCGCCGCGCCGCTGGTGTGAGTCCACAGCAGGTCCGTGTCGTTCGCCGCGCCCGTGGCGACGGCTTTGGCCGTCCAGCCCGAGAATGGTCCGGCGAGGAGAGAGGTGTAGGAACCAGAAGCATTATTCAGATTCCAAAGGCAAATCTGGCCGTCCGTGTGGCTCCAGAGCAGGTGGCAATGCCCATCCAGCCCAGTGCTGATCGCCGTGGCGGCCCAGCCGGAATAGGGGCCGTAAAATGCGGGGGTGACGCTGCCGCCGGCGGCGACATCCCAGACCGCCGCCGTGCCGTCCGTTTTGGTCCAGAGCAGATGGGTAATGCCGTCCGGGCCATCGGCGATAGCTTTGGCGGCCCAGCCGGAGAACGGGCCGTAAAGGTGGTAGGACGCCAATTTACTGCCGCTCATCGTCCACACACTGGCCTGTCCGTCGGAGGCGTGGTTCCAGAGCAGGTGGGTATGGCCCTGGGAAGACGAGGGGCTGGCAAAACTGTTTTGCGCGGTTGTCACCGAGAGCGCGGCTTTGATGGTTCGGCGGATGGCGCCGCAGTCACCTTCAATCGTGAGTGTGGCGGAGCCGGCTGCCGCGGTCGCCGAAGCCGCAAGCTGAAGGAGAGTCGTCCCGGTGCCGGTGACGCTGACCGGAGAAAAACTGGCCGTGACGCCGGCGGGCAGCCCGGAAACTTGAAACGTCGTCGCTCCCCGGTAGCCGTTGCTGCCGTTCACGACAATTGTCGTGCGGAGAAGTCGGCCGGGCGTCAGCCGCAGCGATGCCCCTGCCGGCGGTCCGGCAAGCTGGTAGTCGGCAATCGGATGATAGAAGCGAAAGGCATCTACCGCGAACTGAATGCCGCTGACCGCAGACGTGGCCTGCTGCGCGGGATCGGCGGAGCCTTTAAAGACGGCATGGAAGACATGGGTTCCTGGGGAAAGGCCGATGCGGCTGAAAACCGCCTGCTGGAGCTGGCTGTCCGGGTTGTAGGAGTCCACCGTCTGCTGCAACTGGCCGTCAATGTAATAGTCGGCGCTGCCGATGTTGGGGCCGAGGGGGGCGATAAAATCGATACCGATGCCGCTGAAACTGAGCGAGACCGAGTCGCCATAGGTGCGGCTGACATGCAGATTGTCGTGGATGTTGCCGGTCTCGCCGCTATTCAGAGACGTAAAGCCGCCCAGCAGGCCGGAGGCGGGGCCGTCCGGGAGATAGCCGGAGATGCCGACGCCGTTGGTGATCGGCTGGCTGTAGGAAATGGACGGGTCGGAGTCATCAATGATGTTGGGCGGGGCGGAGCCGGGTGGCGCGACGGATAAAAAAACGTTCCCGGCCAGCCGCAGTGCGCCGTCAGCGTTCGGGTGAATAGTGTCGTGGTCAAAATCCTGCGGCACGTCGCTGAGGCCCGTGTAGTTGTCAATGATCGTCGCTCCGGTATCCGCGGCGACCTGCTGGATTTGCTTGAGAATCTGCTGCTCCCGAACATTGCTGTAGCCGTACCCATAATCGCCGAAGATGGGCGGCGGCAGGCAGACATAGATTAGCGGGTGCGTCGGCAGCGCCTGATACCGCGAAACCATGTCTTCATAGTCGGCAGTGAAAGTGCTGAAGTAAGGCCAGGTGGCATCGGCCAGATCGTTGGTTCCCAGTTGAATGACCACGATGTTAGGCTGGAAGTCCATGCTTTGCTGAAAGGCCGCTTCCTTCCAGTAGGGATACAGCCCCTGTTTGTTCATGCAGCGCCCGCTGACGCCGAAATTGCCGACCTGGTAGCCTTTGCCGAGCATCCGCCCCAGCGCGGCGGGGTAGTTCTGCACCGGCTGGTTCGGGAGCAGGTAGCCATACGTGATGCTGTCGCCGACACAGGAGATTTTGATCGTGGGATCGGCCTGCGCTGCCTGGGGCAAGCTGATCCAAGCCATTGTCAGCAGTAACAGCGCGAGTCCCAGTGATTTCAAACTCACGCTTGATGTGAAATGAAATCGCTCATCCTGAAGCGAGAAAGGAACCGAAGGCTCCGCCGGCAAACTATGAAACAACCCTTTGCCCGAGGTGCCCCATGAATATGCCGACGGAAACCTTCTTAACCACATTATACACCATTGTCGACGACTGGTATCAGGTCCACGTCCCTCGGCTGCTGCCGCACAAAGCCGGGACGAAGCCACTCTTCTCAGACAGCGAGGTCATCACCTTGTCCCTGGCTCAACACTGGCTCGGCTTCTCCGAGGAGCGTGAGTTCCTGCGCCGTATGAGGAATGACTGCCTGCCTCTGTTTCCGCGTCTGGTCAGCCAAAGCCAGTTCAACCGGCGGGCACGGAGCCTGTGCTGGCTCATCAACGCTCTGCGCCAGCATCTTGTGGAGCAGATGGGCATCGCCGAGGCTCCCTGCCAGATCATTGATGGTACGCCGGTGCAAGTGCGTCACTGGCGACGCTTCGGCAAAGGCCACTTGCTCTTACCCGAAGCGGCACTCGGCTACTGCGCGACCAAGAAGGAGACCTTCTATGGCTTGCGTCTGCTGGCCTTGACCACGCTGGACGGTATCATCCTCGAGTGGGACCTGTTCGCGGCCAACACCGATGAGCGTGAGGCTGCACAAAACCTGCTGGACAACTGCCGCGACTTGTTTGTGCTGGGCGATAAAGGCTTTCTGGATCAAAGGCGTCAATCCGTCTTACAGGAAGATCAGGGTCTGCTGCTAGTGACGCCCAAGCGCAAGAACCAGCACAAGCAGAACCCTCCGGCTTGGGATGCCTTAATGAACCGGACACGCCGGATGATCGAGACCACGTTTGCCCAAGCCAAAGGCACGTTTGGACTGGAGAAGCCGCGTGCCAGGAGCGTGTGGGGCATCCTGAGCCGGGTTATCGCCAAAATTACCGGATTGACCATTGCGGCCAAGCACAATCGGGAGCAGGGTCACTCCCCGCTCAGGCTGGCGGAGTTCACGTTTTGAGCCAACCCAACCAAATTCAATTCACATCAAGCGTAACTCATAACTTTTCCTTGCTAATGCGTAGCGCGTACTCATTATGTCGGCATGGCCGGGAGAGGAAATGACTGCCAGAAACGCGGGGTTATCGCCATGAAAACAAGTGGAATAGGCTGCTTGCCGGAAGACTGATAGGTGCGGTATAATGAAAATGAGAGAGGGAGAACTCGATGAAAACGATGATACTGGAACTGCCGGACGAAGTATACGAGGAAGTCATGCGAACAGCACGGGTGAGCCAATTGCTGCCGACGCAGGTCGCCGCCTCGCGTGTGGCGGCAGGCTTCCCTGCTCGGAAGCCCAAACCTGTTCTAACTTCGGAGGAGTACGATGCCGCCCGTCTGCGCCTGATGCAGCATGCAGGCGCGGTCAGTAGCGGAGACCCGGACTCGGCTAACAATGAACGCATTGACGGCGATTTGGCGCGTGAATATGGTAACAACCACGCGGAGAAATCGTGATGCTGCTGGACACGTCCGGGCTGCTGTGTTACTTTGACAAAGACGATGTGCGTCATCAAGATGCCGTCACGTTTTTCAACCTGGCTTCTGATAAAGTGACGCATAGTTATGTATTGGCCGAGTTTGTTCCACTCTGCCTCGTGCGCGGGATGAACCGACCGAAGACCCTGCGCTTTCTGTCAGAGTTAATGGACAATGCGCTTGTTGAGATAATCTGGGTGGATGAGACGCTTCACCGCGCCGCCCAATCCTACTTGGAAGCGCGGCTGGACAAGCGGTATTCTCTCTGTGATGCGATCAGTTTTCTGTTGATGCTGGAGTATGGCATGACGGAGGCGCTGACAACAGATCATCATTTTGAGCAGGCCGGATTTCAGAAATTGCTGCGTTGATTTTGACCATTGTAAGAGAAGCGTGAAGCCGTGCTGAACGATCTATACGATTATCAAACTGTATTCTGGCAGGTCAAATAGGAACGGTTCAATTGGAGGTCGGAGCGGGAAAAGCAAGATTTAATCTGCGAAATCCTGCGTGAGCGGCTTGGAGCAGAGGTGCAGGCATTTTCTCTCGCCATGGCCTATGGCACGGATGAACTTTGAAGGGGAGGTAGATGTGGTTGAGTTCCTGATTATCCTTGTAGTTGTTGCGGTTGTTGTAATTTTTTTGCTGCATCGGAAAAATCAACCTTTGAGGCCCGGTGATGCTCCTTCAACTCTTCCTGTCGCAAAGCAGGAAAATAATCAAATTGCTATACATGAATTACAAAAGGCAAGCGTACAGATTAAGGCTGTTCTGCCGCCGGAACAATGGCTAGAGGATAAGTCTTCGGGTCAAAAGTTCTTGTGCAGAACAGTAAATCCCGAAGATTTATCCTTATTTCAGCAGAATGGTTCTCAAGTTAGTGAGTATGTTCATCCTATTGCCTTCAATAGCTTTCTACAAAGCATTCCAAATGTTGTAGCCGCAATGCGAGGCGGTACTGTAGTACAGATACTTGGTCCGCCAAATCTGATTTCTGGTCTTAAATCCGGCATTTATCACACTGTTGAGTCCGGCGGGCATTTAGGATCGGTAGCTAACAGCAATGGTCAAATCGTCGGAAATCTCCGCTTTGGTAATCCTGTGAACATCCGCTCCTTTGCTGTTCCGGCGGCTATATTTCAAGTCGCGAGCGCTGTTACTTTACAATATTATCTTCATCAGATGAATGATAAACTTGTCTCGATCCAGCAGGGCATAGAGAACCTTATTCAACGTGAACAGAATGATCAATATGCAAAAATTATGGCAGCAAAAACAACTTGCGAGGAAATTAGAGGGATTCTGCGGAGTGGACATTTGCCTGATTCTAATGATCAAAATAAGATTAACATTGCTAATAGTCAAATAAATGAGGCGTATGATAAATGTCGGAAGAGTATAAATGATTTTGATAATCAAGTCTTAAAGGATACCAATGGGGAAAAGATAACACAGATGGCAGGTCTACTTGTTGATGGGTCCTCTGACCGTTTGTATGATGCTCAGTTGACATTGGCCTCAATTGCTGTTCGAGGCGAACTTTATCATCTGGAATATGAGATGGGATTGTATCTATATCCCGAACGGCTGGAAGTCAACACCCAAAAACTTGAAAAGCAAATCGCTGATATGAAGACGGTTTACAAACAAATACAAGCGTTGTATAAACGATTAGACGGTCTTGATGATATAGTTGAAAATAAATCACGTTGGCAGAAGATTGGGAACACAATTGCATTCAGAAATTCTGATTTTAAGAAGAAAAAGAAAGATTACCAGGTAAAAACGCAGGGTTTACGTGACACTATACAGCAATCTTTTCCAGAACAAGACATAAATCAACCATTTCTGATCGAGTGTCGGATGGACGATAACGGCAACATTGAGTCACGTTATGCTATGATTGCTGTAAAGCAGGCCCCTCGTCGGCAACAAGCGAAGTTTAAGGCATAAGCGGGTATATACCAATGGGGCTGATCAGAACGCATCACAAACGGCTCTGCTGAGGAGGCACACGGACATGAAATTTTTTATTGACACGGCCAATGTGGACGAGATCAAGCAGGCGAAGGCCTGGGGCATTCTGGATGGGGTGACGACGAACCCGTCGCTGATTGCCAAAGAGGGCGTCGCGCATAAAAAGCGCGTGATGGAAATTATTGACATCGTCGGCGACGTTCCCGTTTCCGCCGAATGTGTGGAAACCGATGTGGACAAGCTGATGAAAGAAGCGCAGGACATCGCAAGTTGGGCGCCCAACATCTATGTCAAAGTCCCGATGAACGCCAACTCCATGGAAGTGGTGAAAGAACTGTCGCCGAAGGGGATCAACTTCAACGTCACGCTCATCTTCTCGCTGCCGCAGGCGCTGATTGCGTGCAAGGCCGGCGGCTCGTTTATCTCGTTCTTTGTGGGGCGCATTGACGATATGGGCAGCCTGGAAGCGCCGATTAACATTGTGGAAGCCGTCAACATGGTGGAAACCTACGAATTTCCCAAAGACCCGGAGATTTTGGTCGCGTCTATCCGCAGCCCGCTTCAGGTCACGGAAAGCATCAAGGCCGGCGCGCACATTGCGACCATCCCCTTCAAGACGATGGAAATGCTGTTCAAGCACCCGCTGACCGACATCGGCATCAAGCGGTTCTACGATGACTACCTGAAGGCGACCGGTGGCAAGAATGGCGCATCGCCGCAGAATTCGGGCCAATCCATTGAGGAGAAGGCCAAAGTCGGCTAGAACCCCCCTGCCCCCAATAATGGGGGAGCAAGATTGTTGGAAATCGCCCCTCCGACTCCCCCATTATTGGGGGCGGGGGGGCTTTCTTTTGCCTGCCCTCTAGTTTTCCTCGTCTCCTGCCGATATTGACTCTAACAACTCCAAAAGGAGGCAAGGATGTCCCCTGACATCATGGTTGGGATGGTCGGCCCTGCCACCAGTCCTCCCTCTGCCGGTCCGCCGGGCAGCCCTGATTTGGCCGCCCTGTTCGCCGATCTGCTGGCGCGAAGCGGCAGTCCGCCCACCGGTTCGCAGCCCATTGTGACTGAGGTTCGGGACCCCAGCGTCCCGCAAAGTGAACGGATAGAACAACCACTCAGCAGACTGTCCTTTCGGGACGAGAAGCCTGCCCCAAAGAATACGGAGCCGACCCAAAATGTAAGACTGGCGAGTTTGCCGCCGCCGGCATTGCCGATCAAAAACCGGATTTTCACCCTGCTGACCACACCGCCGAATGCGGGCGCGGCAGCGGAAACACAGAATGCAATGGACACTGTCCCGGTGTCCGTCTCTCCCCAAACCAAAAACAGGGTGAGCAAACCGGGCGGTGAGTTGCCTCTTCCCGAAGCGCGGACAGTTGCGTCCATGCCGCTTCCGACGTTTCCCGGTGTCTTTCTCATCGTGCCTGCTTCCAGCCAGGCTGTCGCGCCCTCTGTCACTGTTTCGGCGAAGGCTGCCACGGTGCCGGGCGTCGTCACGGCTCTGCCGGCGGCGCTGCCTCGCGCCACGTCCCAAGCAGTGCCATTCAGCCTGCCGCCGTCAGCCGCGCCGATGACCGTTGCCTTGCCGACGGCGTTTACGCTGCCGAAGGAGCGGGCGGTTGAAACCGCAGCAATAAAAACACAAAACCGGCCTTCGCCGGTTCAGATGCAAGGCGCAGTCAGCCGCGCCCTTACCTCTCCGATTTCCCCCCTGTTTAATGGCGGTAGAGGTAGTGGGGCAGTTCTTGGTGAGGCTGTCGCCCAGTCGCAGGTTCTGAAGCTGCCTTATGGGATGACGGCGCAGGCGCATCCAATGCCAGTCACCGTCTCTGTGGAACCGACCCCGCAATCCGAAGTCGTGTTGGCGCCCCCAGAGCCACCTCTGCCGATTGTGCCGGCTGCCAAGGCTGTGGAGACCGTCAAGACCGCGCCCGAATTGCCGAAGACAGCCGTAATACGGCTTCCAAACGTGGTCATGACGCAAACTGAAGCCCTGGCCCCGCTTGTGAGCGCTGCCGCATTGCCTCTGGCCGCTGCCGCTCTGGCTCCGGCAAGGCAGGCTGGCATTTCGCCGCCGCCCGCTGCGCCCGAAGTCGTCGCGCCTGCCTCTATAGTGCCGGTCGTCACAGACAGCAAGGTCAAGACAGCCACCTTGCTGCCTGTGGAAGACGCTGTGCCATTGGCGAAAACAACAGAAAGCAAGACCGAAACTCCTCTCAAGTCGCGGCCTGCGCCTGCCGATAATAATACCAGGATACAATATGCGCCCGTCCGCAAGGCAGTGGCGACGACACAGCCATTGCAAGTGGTCGGAAAGCGCTCCGAGCGGCGGGGCGATAGTGCAAAAATCGCAGAGCCTGTTCTTAGCCAGACGCCTGCCGCGCCTGTCAGTGTGGGCAAACCAGTGACCGCGCCTTTGACCCACGCGGAGCGCGTGCAGATGGTTCGTCAAACGGCGGAAGCGGTGGCGGCGACGCCTCTACCGGCCCGGCCCGGCGCGGCCAGCCAGATGACGCTGCAACTGCACCCGAAAGATTGGGGACAGCTTCAAATCTCTGTTCGGGTCGTTCCCGTTTCTTCTCTGGATGCCACGCGGACCCAGGCCGTGACGGCACATGTGATTGCGGAAACCCCGCAGGTGAAGGCCGCGCTGGAGAATGGGGCAGGGGATTTACGCCATGCGCTCCGCGAGGCCGGTCTGCATCTGGACCGTCTGACTGTGACCGTGCAGAGTGCGGGGGAGAGCAGACCAGCAGGAACGGCGACGAGCGGTGGTCATCATCCGTCCGGCGACGGCGGAAGCGGCTTCGGCCAGAACCTGCAACAGAAAGCGGACGCCAGTAACAGCAGCAGCCTCGGCGGCAGCCCGAATGGGGGAACTTCCTCGTTCACCGGCGGTGCGGGCGATTCCCAGGGCCGGCGGCAGGGACAGACGCCGAACTTTCCGGCCACTGCCGTTGACGCGCTTGAGCGGGAAGATAGTTTAGAAAATGCGCCGCGCATCCTGGTACGCGGCCAGATAGACACGAGGGCATAGGAAAATCATGACCATTACTCCGACCAATGTGAACGGAACCGCGTCTAATGTCGGCGCGGACGGAACGTATCAGTCCAGCAGCGCCTCGCTGACGGACAAAAACCAGTTCCTGCTGCTGCTGGTCAATGAACTGCAAAACCAGGACCCGACTGCCCCAACGGACGAGAAAGAGACATTGTCGCAGCTCGCACAGTTCTCCTCGCTGGAGCAGATGCAGAACCTGAACCAGACCCTCACCGCCTCATCGGGCTTCAGCCAGGTGGCGCAAAGCGCGACACTGATCGGCAAGACCGTCAGCACCGCGACCAGCACGGATGCCGGCATTAGCGGCGTCGTTTCTGCCGTATCGCTGCAAGGCGGCAAGACTTATTTGCAGATCGGCAGCCAGTCTGTGGATGCGTCCACGATTACAGGCATCCAGCAATAAGCCACAGCCATGAATCCGATTGATCTGGAAAACCGAATACGCACCGCCTCGCCCGTGGGGGCCAGGCCGACGTCGGAGGCGGGCAAGGCCGTCGCGAACGGGCCGAACTTCGGCCAGGTGCTGCAAGAGCAGTCACTGGCGGTCAATGCCGCCCGCGCCGGCATCAAGTTTTCCGGTCACGCGCAGACCCGGCTGGCCTCGCGGCAGATCACTCTGACAGGTGACGAGGTCGCGCGGCTGGGACAGGCCATGACAAACGCGGCAGCCAAAGGCGCAAAAGATTCGCTGGTGTTGATGGACAAAACGGCGCTGGTCGTTTCGGTCGCCAACCGAACCGTCATCACGGCGGTCGCCCGAGACGCGCTCAAAGAGAACATCTTTACCAATATTGACAGCGCGATGATTTTGTGAAACCCGGAGAAAGTCCCCCCAGCCCCCAATAATGGGGGAGTAGAATAGAGAGGATTCCCCTCTGGCTCCCCCATTATTGGGGTGGGGGGCGCTCCGATCAACGATGTGCTAAGGAAGGCGATCTTGAGCCACGGACGGCTCATTCCATGCGGCGGGACCTCCCGAGGACGCCGCAACTCAAACCCGGCGCGACTGACTGCGCGCCTTACCTAAACGGAGGAAAGATTTCATGTTACAGGCTATGTACAGCGGCATTTCGGCGATTGAAGCGCAACAAACGGGCATGGACATTATCGGCAACAACATTGCCAATGTCAACACGACGGCTTACAAAGCAGGCCGCGTCACGTTCCAGGATCAGCTTTCGCAGACGATTCAGGGCGCAGGCGCCCCGACTAGCAACATCGGCGGCACCAACCCGGAGCAGGTTGGCCTCGGCGTCCGGGTCGGCTCCATTGACACGCTCATGTCCCAGGGCGGCCTGCAAAGCACGACCCGGCCTACCGATATGGCGATCCAGGGCAATGGCTACTTCATGCTCGGAGACAGCACCGGCGTTTCCTATACCCGCGACGGCTCGTTCAGCCTGGACAGCAACGGCAATCTGGTCAATGCTTCCAACGGTTCTTTTGTGCTAGGCTGGAAGGCCGATGTCAACGGCAAGGTTGATGCCACTCAGCAAATTTCGCCAGCTTCCCATCTGTCCATTCCGGTGGGGGGATTGACCGCAGTGCAGGCCACTTCCAATGTGACGTTTGCCGGAAACCTGAGCGCTGACGCGGTTAGTACCGATACCTACTCACGCTCGGTCGCGGTGTATGACAGCCTAGGCGAGAAGCAGACAGTGACTCTGAATTTCCAGCGTGACGCGACCGACCCGACTAACCATACCTGGAAGTGGAGCGCGTCGGGCGATGCCGCGGCCACGGGATCGGGCAGCATCAAATTTGACTCCACCGGCAAGGAAACCACAGCCACAGGAACGATTTCGCTGTCGCCCACCAATGGCGCGACGACGGGACAGACCATCACGCCGGACTTCACCGGAATTACCCAAATCGCCGGCTCGTCCAGTGCGTCGCCCACCACGCAGAACGGCTTTGGACCAGGGACGCTGCAATCGTTCAGCGTAGATCAAATCCGGGGCGGTGACGGGTATTTTCAACAATGGCCTGACGCGCGTTCTGGGCCAAGTCGCCCTCGCCGACTTTCCCAACCCGGAAGGCTTGCAGCGCGGCGGCGGCAACACGTTCCGCACGACCATCAACTCCGGGCTGCCTTCCGTCGGAACCGCTCTGTCTTCCAGCCTGGGCAAGATCAGCACCGGGTATCTGGAGCAGTCCAACGTGGACCTGTCCAGCGAGTTCACCAACATGATCGTGACGCAACGAGGGTTTCAGGCGAACACCAAAATCGTCTCCACCGTGGATCAAATGCTCAACGACGTGATCCAGATGAAGCAGGCTAAGGTAAGAGGCCTAAGAACCTAACCCCGCAACAAGTTGCGACCCTTCCCTGTTAGGGAAAGGTAAAGAGGTGGGGGCGCTGCTTGTCGCGCCTCTTCTCTTTCTCCCTGTCCTTAAAAGGGGAGGGGTTGGGGGAGAGGTTCTTACGGGGGCTTTGGAGACACAATTATGATTGCCGTGACCCGGCTGAACCAGAGCAGTTTTGTTCTGAACGCCGACTTGATCGAGTTCATTGAATCGCTGCCGGATACGCACATCACCCTGGTGACCGGCAAAAAACTGGTGGTGCGCGAAACGTCGCAGGAAGTCATTGACCGGGTGATCGCCTTTCGCCGGCAGGCCGGCGCTTTTCCGCGCGTTCCGGTCGGCGGTGTCAAGATTGGGGAAGAGGCGCGCGAGGACGACGAGTAGCGGGGCAGGAGAAACAACACGATGGATTTAGCAACAATTATTGGCTTGGTCCTGGCCTGGGGCGCGTTCTTCGGCTCCATCGTCATGGAAGGCGGCGAACTGAAGGCGATGATCAACCCATCGGCAGCCGTTCTGGTCTTCGGCGGGACATTGGGTGCCTCCATGATCTCGTTCCCCCTGTCCGCCGTCATCGGACTGCCGGGCGTGGTCAAGAACGCATTCTTGGGCAAAAAAGAAGACATGGGACACGTTATCAAGATGCTGGTCGGCTTTGCCGAGAAGGCCCGACGCGAGGGCTTGCTTGCCCTGGAGGAGGAGGTCGGAGCGATGGAGGACCCGTTTCTGAAGAAGGGCATCCAGCTTGCCATTGACGGCACGGACCCGGAACTGGTGCGCGACATCATGCAGACGGACATCGCGTTTCTGGGCAGCCGTCATCATGAAGGGGCAAACTTATTTGCCACCATGGGCGGCTTTGCGCCGACCCTGGGCGTTATCGGCACAGTCGCGGGCCTGGTGCATATGCTGGCGAACCTGTCCGATCCGGGCAGCATGGGGCCAAGCATCGCGGCGGCATTTATCGCGACCCTGTACGGCGTGTCCAGCGCCAACCTGATCTTTCTGCCGCTGTCCAACAAACTCAAAGCTGCTTGCCATGAAGAGGTGCTGGCGCGGGAGATCGTCACTGAAGGCATCCTGTCCATCCAGGCCGGCGACAATCCGCGCATCGTGGAAGAAAAACTGAAAGCATTCCTGTCGCCCAAAATGCGCCGCGCCATCGAAGCGGAAGCGGCGGCAGCGGTTTAGGAAGGGCCTATCCCGGCTCGGCAGGCCTCGCCACCCTTCCCTCAAAGGGAAGGGATTTAGGACGGGCCGGGATTAGGTATTCACAAGGAAGAAGAGACACGCGCCATGGCAGGCAAAAAATCAAGACGAGGACAGGGCGGGGGCGGCGAACATGAGAACGCCGAGCGCTGGCTGCTGACATATGCGGACATGATCACGCTGCTGGTAGCGTTCTTTATCATGCTTTACGCCATGTCGGTGATGAACCAGGCCAAGTTTCAGCAACTGGCGATCTCCGTCCGCTCCGGCTTCGGCACCAGTGTCACCGGCGGTGTCCCGACCATCTTCGCGCGGGGCGGCGGTGTGAATGGGACCCCGACCATCATCAGTTCCAGCAAAACGGAACCATCATCGGGCGATCAGTTTCTGAAAGATGTAAAGGCGCGGCAGGATTCTGACGGTCTGGACAAAGCCTATGCCGCCGTTGTGGCCTACATCCAGAAAAACGAACTGCAAAACGCCATGCACGCTGACCGCAATGAGCGCGGCGTGGTCGTGACCGTGATGACCGACAAGATGCTGTTCGCGCGCGGCGCGGCCGATCTGCAGCCGGGCGAACTGGGCCTGCTGGACTACGGTCGGGGACATCATGCAGAAGGCGGTGCCGGAGAACCCCATCCGCGTCGAAGGCCACACGGACAACCTGCCGATCCATACGGAGCGCTACCCCTCCAACTGGGAACTGTCGGTGACGCGGGCGACCACCGTGCTGCGCTATTTTCGAGGGGCGCGGCATCGCCTCCAATCGCCTGGAAGCGGCCGGCTACGCCGACCAGCGTCCCATCGCCCCCAACGACTCGGAAGCCCAGCGTGCCCGGAACCGCCGCGTGGAGATCGTCATCCTGCGCCGCTACTGACTTTCCCTGCTTTTTGCAAACTGGTAATAACGCTGGGAACTTTAACCCAGCTTGCCGTGAAGTTTACCAGCCTTTCCCGCCGATAATGAGAGTGCGCCCGGCCAGGAGTCGGGCGATCAATTTCGACGGAAAAGGGTACCGAGGCATGGCAGAGAAAAAGGCGGAAATAGAAACGGAAGACGCGGGCGGCGGGCAAAAAGCAGCCGCCGATGATGATTATCATGGCCGTGTTCGCGTAGTCGTATCTGGGCGCGGCGTTTTTCATGGTCCAGAAGGCCTCTGCGAAGAGCAAGGCGGAGTGAGCCGAAGAAAGTGGAGAAAGGGCCGGTGCTGACGCTGGATGAGTTTCTGGTCAACCTGGCCGATCCCGGCAGCGACCATTTTCTCAAAGTCACGGTCGGGCTGGAACTGGACAAAGATAAGGGCAAGACGCCGGAAACGCTGAAAGACGACACGCCGCTGATTCGCGATGCCGTCCTCTCCTCGCTGGCTTCCAAAACGCGCGATCAGACTCGGGCCGGAAGCCGGGCGCGAGAAGCTGAAAGGCGAGATCAAAAAGAAGGTCAATGAGGCGCTGGGCGAGGACGATGTGCAGGGAGTCTACTTTACGAACTTCGTGACCCAGTAAGTCGTCGCGAAAAACTGTGAACATTGCGGGGAGAACATGGAATAAGAACACCGGAAGCGAAAGCGCTCCGGTGTTGTTTTTTGTATTCCTCCACTGGTATTTATGACGGGAACCTGCGTTGGCTGAAGTGTTATCACAAAACGAAATCGAATCGCTGCTGGCCTCCATGACCGTCGCGGAAGAAGAACCGCCCGTCAGCGCGGCGACCGAGCAGCGGCGGGCCGCGCTGGAAGCCGTACCGGCGTCCGCGCCGCCGATTCGCACGGTTGAAGGCCGCATCTTCCTGCCGCTGCACAAGCGCCGCCGAGCGGCAGCCAGCCGGGCGCTGGCCGTCCACGCGGTCCCTGTCCCTGTCAATCGGGCGCCTCTTACGAGCCGTACGATTTCCGGCGTCCCGACAAGCTTTCCAAAGAACACCTGCGGTCGCCTGCAGATGCTGCATGAAACCTTTGCGGGTTATTTCGGGTCGTCGCTGGCCGGCTATCTGCGCGCACAGGCGCAGGTGGAACTGGTCTCGGTGGAGCAGGTTCCTTACGACGAATACATGAAGTCCATCTCCGCCTCCCTGCTCAACATCCTGAACGTGGATGCCCTGTCCGGGCAGGCGATCTTTGAGATGGACTTCGGCATTCTCTTTTCCATGCTGGACCGTCTGCTCGGCGGCAAAGGCGCGGCGGGCAAGGTCGTCCGCGACCTGACCGACATCGAAAAAGTCCTGGCGCGACAATGTGATTGACATGGCACTGGACGATCTGAAGGTCGCCTGGGAAGCCGTGCTGCCCGCTGGACTTCGAAGTCGCCTCCATGGAGACCAGTCCTCAGTTTGTCCAGATCGTCCCCGGCAATGACACGGTCGTTCTGGTCCTGTTCGAGGTCCGCATCGGCGAATTTCAGGGCGCGATGAGCCTGTGCATTCCGTATCTGCTGATCAAGCCGATCTTAAGCAAGCTCAACACGCAGCGCTGGTTTGTCAGTGACCGGCAAGAAGATCCTCCGCCGAGCATGGAAAGCAGCTCGCGCAGCGACTGAACACGACGCTGCGTCCCCTGTGTCGCCCGCCTGGCAGTCGCGTCGCTGACGGTCGCCGACCTGGCCGCATTGGAAGTGGGGCAGGTCATTCCGATGCAGGTCTGCGCGTCTTCGGACGACGAGGCGCAGGAGCGCACAAAGGGACGCTCGGGACGGTGGATTTGATGATCGGGCAGCAGGTCAAGTTCCGGGGGCGGACCGGCCTGCGCGGCCGAAACCTCGCCGTGCAGATCGAGCAAGTCGTCGCGCCGCCGACTGGAGCTGGTGGCGCATCGGGAACAAAATTGACGACAGAGTGACGAAATCACGCTTGGGTAGGAGAGACACGATTCAATGACAGAGATTGACAATGACGGGGGGATGATGTCGCAGGCAGAACTGGACGCGCTGCGTGGCCGCCGCTGCACAGGGAGACATCGGTGAGGAAAAGGGCTTTGGCGAAGAGCATGACTTCGGCGCTGCCGACCCGGAGCCGTCATATACTCCCACGCCCGCCGGCCTGGTAGACCTGCCTTCCTTCGATCCGCCCGCAGCTTCGGCCAGCCTGAACGGTGTCTCCGAAGGCGCGTATGGACTGGGGCGCGTCCGGGATATTCCGCTGGAAGTGACGGTCGAACTGGGCCGGACCCGTCTGCTGATTCGGGACATCATGGACCTGTCGCCCGGCTCCATTATTGAGCTGGACAAGATCGCCGGCGAACCGGTGGACTTGTTTGCCAACGGCCTGCTGGTGGCGCGGGGAGAGGTGATTGTCATTGACGACAATTTCGGCGTCCGGGTCACGGAGATCATTACCGCTGCCGAACGGAAGGGCGATGATAAGGAATCCATGCGCTTGCTGCGTAAACCTGCCCAGTCCCAGGAAGCCCCCCCGCCCACCCCAATAAACCCCCAGTTCTGGGGGGTAGAAGAACCCATCCGGCGGACAAGTCCGCCACCCTCCCGAAGCGGGGGGGGGAGGAGGAGTTTTCTTTTCCGGTTCCCCCAGTATTGGGGGCTAGGGGGCCTCTGCCTTCTCGCCCTGTCCTGTGCGTCCGTCTGCGCCGACCCGCCTAAGCCCGCCGCGCCGCCTGCCAAAACGCCTGCCCCGACAGCAAAATTGTCCGCGCCCGTGCCGAAAGCACCAATGCCCGTGCCGAAAGCGCCCGTGCCGCCTGCGCCTGTCCCTGCGGTCATTCCCGATTATGGCGGGCGCGACAGTGCGCCGCTGACGGTGGGAGACTCTGCGCCGAACCCGCTGGGTCAGGCTGGCCGGGCACTGGAAGCCCTGCTGATCGTCCTGGTTGGGGTGGTCGGGGTGGTGTACGGATTGAAGCGGTTCGGGCTGGTGACGCCGGGCGCGGATGGAAAACCTGCGAGAATCACGCTGCCGACAGGTCGGGGACAATCGTTGCCTTCTGCGTCGGTCTCCGCCGCAGGTTCCCCGGTCACAGTCGTTTCCTCGCAAACACTGCCGGGCGGAGCCATGCTGCATGTTGTTTCTGTGGCCGGGCGGACGCTGCTGCTGGCGGCGACCAGCCAGACGGTCACCACAGTCGCCGAGTGGCCCACGGAGCCGGAGCCGGCCGAGCGCACGGTCGCTTTTGAGGACTATTTGGCCCGCGCCGACGCGGCACCTGAGTCGGCCCTCGCCGCCGCCAATGCGCGCTTGCGTTCGCTGCTGTCCGGCCCGCCGCGGGAGGAGCCATGATGAGCCTGCGACGACTGTTTCCTGCGGCCATGCTGCTGACTCTCTTCTTTGCCGCTGCATCGGCCCATGCCCAGACCGGTCTGTCCCTGCCGACCATTCCCGGCAGCATTCCCGCCACCAGTCACGCGCAGGTTGCCAACACGCTGCAAATTCTGCTGCTTCTGACCGTCCTGACGCTCGCTCCCGCCCTGCTCATTATGACTACGGCGTTCACGCGCATTGTGATCGTCCTGTCGTTCCTGCGCTCGGCCCTGGGGACGCAGAACATTCCGCCCAATCAGGTCATGCTCGGCCTGGCTCTGTTCCTGACATTCTTTGTGATGGCTCCGACGTTCAATCAGATGAACTGCGGACGCGATCCAGCCGTATCTGTCCAACAAAATGGACTTCAACACGGCCTTAGAGCGCGGCGAAACGCCCCTGCGGCGATTCATGGTGGCGCAGACTTACAAAGACGACCTGAAGCTGTTCCTGCAGATGAGCCGGACGCCGATGCCCAAAATCACAGACCCGGCGCACCCTGCCGACGCCCTGCCGATGCAGGTGGTTATTCCGGCGTTTGTCATTTCGGAACTCAAAACCGGCTTTATCTTCGGGTTCATCATCTACATCCCGTTCATCATCATTGACCTGGTCGTGTCGTCGCTGCTGATGAGCATGGGTATGATGATGCTGCCTCCGACCGTCATTTCCCTGCCCGCCAAAGTCCTCGTCTTTATCCTCGCCGACGGCTGGCACGCCATCGCCGGGTCGCTCGCCGCCAGTTACCGGACTTGACGACGACAAAGCACAAAAACGCGGGCGCTTCACAGGAAGCGCCCGCGTTTTTTCTATCGCTTCCCGTCAGGTGAGTGGCGGGACGGCGAGTGTGCAGCCGGCAGGTACGGCATAACCGGCGTTTGGTGTCCAGTTGTTCATCTGAATGGTTTCCGGGCGCGTCCATTTGGCATGGCCGTCCATGAACCCAAATGTGCAGGCGTTGGTATGAACGCGCGAGGCCCAATCGCCGCAGGGGTTAAAATTGCCGTCGTTCACCGTGTTCTGCTCGTCCACCAGCAGGATCAGTTGAGAGGGTGCGTCCAACTGCGACAGCGTGGTTCCGTAGCTTGCCGTGATGGGAGCGGCAGGGTCGTTGAGAAAGCCGTTCATACTATAACTGAGCTTGCGCGGCCCGCCATATTTGTCGTCCGGGCAAACATAGACCCCAGTGCTTTTGATAAAAGGATACAACGATCCCTGGGTCACGTCCGCTGGATTGATCGCCGGATCTGCGATAACAAGCCCTCCAGCATCGTGCGGCGCGTAGTCCCCCATTGGCGGTGGGGCAGGCACCCAACCCGCCCCGCCGTTACCGGACTGGGCGCTGCCGGCCTGGGCAGTGCCAGGCAGTCGCTCATCGTAATCCTGAACATACTGTGTAAAACCGAGGCATAGTTGTTTGAGGTTGGACGTGCAGTTTGCCCGCCGGGCATTTTCGCGCACTTTCTGGAAGACGGGGAACAAAATCGCCGCGAGGATCGCGATTATCGCGATGACGACGAGCAGTTCAATCAGCGTAAAACCGGCAGTTCGCTTGTTCATGGTTTGCCCTTTCAGCGTTCGCTGCTCCATTATAAAGGCAAGTAGTTATTTTGTCAAGAATTTTTCTTCTTGACAGCCCCTGCGTTCTATGCTACAATGGCGGCGTCTGAAGATGTCTCTGGAGTTTGCCTCTATGAACCCGCTGCAATCCGATCCCCGCAAACAAAAACTGCAAGCCTACGGGCAGTACCAGATGTACTGCATTATTCCCATAGTAGTTCTTTTCGCATTGCCGCATCATGCCATTGACGCCCGGCACGCCTTCTATTCTCTCCTGTTCCGCATTGGTATCTCGCTCCTGGCCCTCGTGGCGGCGATTGTTCTGGAAGTCAAGAAACAGGCATTGAAAAAAGCGATTGCCGCCGATGACGCCGAAGCCCGCCGTCAGAACCCCGGCAGCACCCCCGGCGTCTGGCCTCCGCCGCCATTGTAAGAACCCACCCGGCGGACAAGTCCGCCACCCTCCCGATGCGGGAGGGAGAGGAGGGTTATGAGCGGCTGCCTTTCTTCTCTTGCACTTCTCTTTCCCCTCCCGTTTCGGGAGGGTGGCGGACTTGTCCGCCGGGTGGGTCCGACGGGTTCATCCTGCTGCCACTTTCTTCCCCTGCCGCCACACCCACGCCGCCAGCAGCGGCAGCGTCAAACACGCGGCATAATAGACTGCCAGTTCCCCGCCGACTCCGATCTGCATGTGCAGATGCAGCCGTGTTAAAGCGAAATGGCGAGGCTTGTTCAACTTCAGCAAATCCAGCGCGATAATCGCCAGCGGGTGCATGACATAAATCGCCAGCGACTCTGCGCCCAAGTAGGCCAGAACCGTCGTGAGCCAGTTCCGGCCCAAAGCCCAGCCGAGCGCCAGCACCAGAAAACTCATCCCCGCCGTGTAGCCCCACTGCCCGATTTGGTACAACGCCGTATTGATATGCGCGTGCGGCAGGATCGTCGCCACGGCCAGCGGGCAGTACACGGTCAGGGCAATGAGTGTCACCACCCCTGCCCCCCACCGTCCCCGGCTCCGAATATCTTCCATCCGCCCCGCCTGGCTGAACAGCCACAATCCCAGCGCGACCGGCAGAACGTCCCACAAAATCGTGCTTTGGAACCGGTGCAGGAGGACGTAACGGTTGAGGACATAGATGACGCCCTGCAATGCAATGGCGAGGATAGCGACCAGCCAGAACGGTGGTCGCCGCTGAAAGAGTGGCACGAGGAGCGGGAGCAGAACATAAAGCTCCAGCACGAGGACGAAAAAGTACAGGTGAAAATGCGCCGTCCCGGCCAGCAGCATCTTGACGACATGGACGGGGCTGAGATCATGCAGATGGCCGAGCGCGTAGTTGACCGCAATATAAACCCCGCTCCACAGCACATAGGGCAGCAGGGCCGTCTGCGCGCGACGTTTTGCGTAGCTGCCGACATCGCCGCTCCGCCCCAGGCTCAGGGCATTGACCAGCGCACTCAGCATCAGGAAACACGGCACGGCCCATTGAAAGTCTACATTCGGCACGGCCAGCGCGTACCACGCCCAGGAAAGCGGCGCATGGGATTTCGCCGGGTGCTGAATGGGCAGAAAATGGCCGGAAACGTGGATAAACAGAACCGCGAGAATGGCGATCCCCCGGCAAATATCTAGCTGCCCCATCCGTGCCGGAGCCGACTTGCTGCCCTCTGACCGCATCACTTGCGCTGCCTGCGCTGAACTATTCCCCGTCATGCCGGCTTATTCGCCGCGTCGCCGATCAACTCCTGCCGGGGTCAGAATGTATTGCACCGACTCGCGCGGCGGCAGCGTCACGTTCAGGTCTACCGTAGGCGATGCCGTGAGAGTGACGCTGCTATGCGCGGCGGCATACGTCACGCCGGGGCCGAAGCGATCCCCGGTGTACCGGCCCGCGCGCGGCAGGGTGACGCGCACGCGCATCCGCTGGGGCGTGTTCTCAAAGCTGACGAAATTCAGCAGAACTTTGTCGGACTTGCCGCCGCTGCCGGGCAGCGGGGCCAGCGTGGCGGTGTTGACTGGGCGAAAAAGAACGTGCTGCCCGGCGATCTCGGTGCGATGCAGATACGTAAACGGCAGCGGGGAGCCGTGGGTGGCGTAGGCAAGGGCCAGGCGGCGGTAGGTTTGCAGGCGGGTGTCTTCGGTGCCCAACGCCGGGCGAGGCGGTGAGGGAGGATAGGTCATTGAAATCCGTCGGCAGGTTAAACAGGCCCAACTCCTCGAAAATGGCGGCATGCTGCATGGTTCGGTTCACGACGGCGAGATGGGCGCGCAAAATGCGGTCAAACGCTGAAGCGTGTGGCTGCGAGGAGGCCAGGCGCGGGCCGTTGTCTTCCGAATGCCAGTCGTTCGCGCCGGTCTCCGTGTTGAGATACGGGCGGGGCCAGCCGTCTTCCACGCCGCCAAACGTGTTCAGATTCTCCACAAAGCTGCCGCCCCGATTGTCCGCGTAAGAATAGCCGTAAGAGTGGCCGTTCGTAAGCTGGCACAGCGCCTCCACCCGGCGGCGATTGGCCGGGTCGGCGTCCCAGTTTTTGGGTGTCCCTTTGCCCCCGCCATAGGCCCAGCCGGGCGCGACAATCTGCACTGTGGGCGGCTTGACGCTGTCCAGGTAGCGGGTGACGACCACCGTCTCTTCCAGCCCGCCGCCGAACATGCACGGCTCATTGCCCATCTCGTAAAACTGGAACAGATGACCATACTGTGCGAGGAAGGCGTCAATCGCCGTGCGCGTTTCCGTCGGCAGGTGGACCGGCGGGTCAGTATGATTGTAGCCGCTGATGTTATCCACGACGACAGTCATGTTGTAGTCGCGTAGCATCTGGAGATATTCTAATCGGCGCGGCTGCTGGCTCACGACGTCCGGCCAGAAGTCCGCGCGCATGGTGTTGCCGCTGTAGGCGATCCCCAGCCAGGGAAGCACGACCGGGACCATCTTGAGCGTGTCGTCGTTGATGAAGAACTGGCTGGGTTTGAGCGTCGTCCCCAGATAGGCCACGGTTCCGTGAATCGGCTCGGCCGCAGGGCGGCTCAGGGCAGTCAGCTTGAGGTAGTCCCACTGACACCACATCCGGTCGTCCACCGAGGCGGGACTCCACAGGGGGCGGGTCGCTTCCAGGCGAAGGACGTTCCGGCCCGATTGCAGCATTTCGCGGGGAATGTAGAGCCGGTAAGTCTTTTTCCACTCGTAAGGGCTGGTGGTCCCGGACGTTCCCCAGAACTGGATCAGCCCAGCCATGATGCCGTTAGAAAAGACCGCCATTTCCGACCCCGACGCGGGCGCATCCAGCAGCTTGAACGAAAACTCCGTGCCATAACGCGGCGGTGTTTTGAGGCCGTAGCTGATCTCCACAACGGGATCGGTATCCGCCCTTCAGGCCCTTCGGCATACTCCGAACGTCTGCCGGGCCGGCGATCCCAGCGCGAAGCGCGATGCTCGTCACTGGCGCTTTCGGGTAGTCCGAAAACTCAGCGGCGGAGTCATCGGCAGTGCCGCACTGCCAGAGCGGGGTATTGGCCCGCGCGCCGTGTACTGTCAGACCGCTCATGGCGAGCGCGAACGCTGCGCCCCACAAAGCCATCTGTAAGCGTCGGCTCAAATGGCGAGAGAGACTTTTCATGCGCTTTTATTCGCCGCGCTGATGGGTAACTCCTGCCGGGGTCAATAGGTAGCTATAACCCTGAGAAAGACAGGTGAAAAAGCTATTGGGCTAAATCATGGTTACATTGGAAAAGGGTATATTAAGCACAACGAATTTTACTTTATCAGACATCAGAGGTTATAATTTCAATGAAGCCATCTATCTTTATCGGCTCATCCAAAGAAGGGCTGAAAATTGCAGAGCAAGTTCAGTATGATTTGCGACACATTTCAGAGGGCAAAGTTTGGAGCCAGGGTGTGTTTGGGTTAAGCAAGGGCAACATTGAGAATTTGATGGCAGAAGTTGACAAACGTGATTTTGCGATATTGATTCTCACCCCGGATGATATGGTGACCAGCCGAGACGTTATTAAACCTGCTCCGCGCGACAATGTTCTTTTTGAGTTAGGGCTTTTTATGGGACGCCTAGGGCCAAAGCGTAGTTTTGTGCTTTTTGATAACTCACCAGATTTAGGGTTAAAGATACTCTCTGATCTTGCGGGCATCACTTTGGCAGATTATGATGGAGGCTGGGCTAATCGCGACAAGGATGCTGCTATTGGAGCCGCATGCAAACCAATTCGTGATGTTATTGAGCGGGAAGGTTTTTTTATTCCTTCTGATGACATTGTTGCATATGGGAATAAGGTTGGTTTGCTCACATTCGACCATTGCTATGTGCAGACTGATATGAACGACACTGAATATAAATTGCAAGTAGTCAATAGAGATCAGGTAGGTGCCTGGGAAACATTTGAGTTGATAGACCCAGACAATACGGCACTCAAGCCTTTGAAAAAGCCTCTCAGGTTTGGGGACAAAATAGGGCTGAAGGGATATAACAAGCAATATATCGGAGCGAATTTGAACCCCGACCGTGAGGCGTTACTTTATGCCTGGGAAAGCGAATACATAGGAAAGGAATGGGGCAAATTCAAGGTTCAGCCACTGTCCAGCAAAACCGGAATTAAAGAAGGTGATTTTGTTCGTTACGGCAACCCTGTAGCTCTGGTAGCCCATAACCTAAAGCTTGTTGCTTATAGGTGTGAAACTGATAAGTATTTGTGGGCAGCCTCAGATTTTGTTGGTACTTGGGAGCAATTTACATTTGTTCACGGAACTAGCATCATCTCTTGATTATCAGACCCTAAATTGTATAGAAGCACTTTCCACTACCGTGGGGTTAGCAGGAAGGCGTGGAGGTGGCCGTTCAGGCGGCCTTCGCCGGCGATCTGGCCTTTGTCGTTGATGGCGCGGGCTTCCTGCAATGTCCAGGCGGAGCGGGCGGGGAGCAGAGCGTTCAGGTCGGTCAAATGGCCGGAACGCCAGAGAAAGGCGCGTTTGGCGGGGCTGCCCAGAACGGGTTCGGCGGAGCCGACGACATCGCCCTGCGCGTTGACATCGTAGGCGACGCTATAGGACGTGCCGGGAAGGGCGCCGAGATCGCGCATCTGGCCGGCTTGCCAGAGGAAAGCGTGGCGCTGGTCACCCGCGCCCGTTTCGGATGAGCCGACGATCTGGCCGCCGTCATTGACGCGGTAGGCCAGGCTGTTCGCGCCGCCGAGTGTGCCTAAGTCCTGCATTTGCCCGTTTTGCCAGACGAAGGCGTGGGTCTGGCCGAACGTATTGGTATCGGCCTTGCCGACGACCATGCCGCTGTTGTTCAGGCCGTAGGCGTAGCTATAGGGGCCGCCCAATGTGCCGAGGTCGGTCATTTGGCCCGACTGCCACAAGAAAGCGCGGGCGATCTGGGCCTGCCAGCGGTCGCGACTGCCCGTTTCGGCAAAGCCTGCCACCTGACCCGCGTCGTTGACCCCACGCGCCTCGCTGTAGGGGAAGCCGGGCAGGGAGCCGAGCCGGTGCGGGACGCCGTTCCACAGGAAGGCCCGCCCATGTCCGGGGATGTTGTACGACGCGGCGGCAATCTGACCCGTCCCGTTGATGCCGTAGGCGATGCTGAAATGGTGCTTGGGCAGCGCCCCCAGCGGCGTGGCCTGCCCGCCGTTCCAGGCGAAGCCCTGCGAAGTGTCATCGTCGCTCAGGGCAGTTCCGGCGATTTGGCCCGCGTTGTTCATCCCCGCGGCTTCGCTGTCGCCGTCGGTCACTTCGCCCAGGTCGGTGATGGCGTAGCGGGTTGTTGTCGCGTCTTCAGCGGGTGTGTTGAGGCTGTGCAGGCGCGTGGCGGCGGTGAGACGCCAGGGCAGCAGGAGGGGCAGGGCCAGGGCCAGCAGCCAGCGGGCGACGGTCAGGCGACCGCTGGGATGGGTCAGGCCCACTAGGCGGCGCTTGAGGCTGCGGTAGCCGGATGACAGGCCGAGAGCTGGTGCGCGCGTTTCACCGCTCGCCATCTTCAGCAGCAGATGGCCGTAATGCGCCGGGTGTGCGCCGGTTGCGTGCAAGGCCAGGGCGTCGCAGGTTTCCTCGCGGGCATTCGCCCATTCCGCGCAGGCCAGCCAGACCAGCGGGTGAAAAAAGAAAATGGCGCGGACCAGGGCGGGCAGCAGGGCCAGACGCAGATCGGCCCGGTGGACATGGGCCAGTTCATGCGCCAGAGCCAGCCGCAGTTCGTCCGGCGAAAGTGTTTCACACAACCCCGTCGGAAGCAGAATCGTTGGGCAAAAAACGCCGGTCACGCAGGGATTGGCGACGGCAGGCGACTCCAAAATGCGCGGCAGATGGTGCAGCCCCAGGGCGTTTGCTAGTGAAACGAGATCAAGAGGCTCTACTAATACCGCCCCCCTGCCCCCAATAATAGGGGAGCTAGAGGGGATAGCCTGTCCTATTCCGTTTCCCCCATTATTGGGGGCTAGGGTGCTTTCGGGCAGGGCAGCAGGCTGTGCTGTTCGCACCAGCCGCCGTAGCCGAAGTCCTTGCCGGAGAGATTGGCCGAGGCATAGCGCAAGGCCGAGGAGCCAGAGGACTTGAAGGCAAAGCGGCCACGTTGGCCGTGCGGCGGCAGATGGGGCGGGGCGACCGTCAGCATCGTCGGGCGCAAAGGCAGCTTTGTTTCCAGCGGGTTTCCCGGCAATGGCTTGGCTGGTCGCGGGCGGCAGGGTGGGGGCGGACAGGGCGGCGGGCTGCACGCGAAGGGGCGGAGCGGCGGGCAGGATGGGCAGGGGAAGCGGCGCGGCACCGCACAGGTCAAAGGCCATCTTCAGGCAGGCCAGCCACCACAGCCAGCCGCGCGTAGATGCGGGCAGGCGCGGGGCGAGTCGGCAGACAGCCCAGACGCCTAGCGCAAACAGGCCGCCGCTCACGCAGGCATGGCCCATGCGCGCGGCCCACGCACCCGCCTCGCCGCTCAGAGCATTCAGGAGAACAAGCCCGTCTGCGCCCATCGTCGCTACACCCTTTCTGCGTCCTTTGTCTCAACCAGTTTTCGCAGTTCCGCCATCTCGCGCTCGGACAGCCCTTTCGCATCAGTCAAATAGGCGACGAAGGGCGAAAGCGAGCCGCCGAGCGTCTTTTCCACAAAGTCCTGCACCAGATTCTGCATCAGTTCGCCTTTGGCGACGACCGGCAGGTACTGGAACGCACCCTGGTCTTTGCGCCGGGTCAGATAATTTTTCTTTCGCAGGCGCTCCATCATGGTCAGAATCGTTGTGCGGGCCAGCCCCTGCGTTTCACCGAATTGATCGGCGACCTCGCGAACCGTGATCGGTGCGTGGTCAGTGACATAACGCAGCAGGGACAATTCCTGGTCGCCCAGAGAGGCGGGTTTGTTCATAAAGTGGGTTTCCTTCCGGGACAAATGACAGCAAAGACAGTATAGCACACGACTACGGGGGTAGTCAAGAGACCCCAGCGGTCATGTCCTGAAGGCACGGCATGGAGGGCTTGACATCTTGACGCATTCCAAGTATAATGACTACAAATATAGTCTTTGAGTCGTCGGAACGAAATCTTGTTGCTTCTCAGTAACACTTGTGGTATATTGGAGCCAATTTATGAAATACCCACTTTCTCGAGTCGCTTTTTCCCTGCCGGGCATCGCCGCTCTGCTGGGGCCAATCACGGCCCACGCCATGCCCCTGTTTTCGCCATTGCTCAAGCCCGCGCCTCTGTCTGCGATCCTTGCGCCGCCGGAAAAGATTTTGCCTGCCGTGCAGAAAAGCTCGCCAATCCTGTCTCTGGGGAATGGTATGCTCTGGAGCCGGGCATTGGACCCCAGTCTCCAACTGACCGATTGGAGCCATGTCTTTGACATTGCTGCTCTCGGGACATTTGATGTCCCGCTGCGCCAGGACACCGCCGAGCGGGCCAATATCCTGCTGGCCTCGCAGGCCGTAGATAATGTCACGGTCGCGCCGGGCGAGGAGTTCTCGTTTAACGCGCAAGTAGGGGAGCGAACGCCCGAACGCGGCTACCAGGACGGCTGGATGTTTGACAGCGGCCATCTCGTGCGGGGAACCGGCGGCGGCATCTGCCTGGTGGCGACGGGGCTATACAATGCCGCCCTTCAGGCGGGTTTGGAGATCAGCGAGCGCCATCCGCATTCCGGCGTGGTCAGCTACGCCGCCCCAGGTTGCGACGCAGGCATTGTCTACGGTCAGGAAGATCTGAAGTTCCGCAACACGACGGCTCGCCCGCTTGTCATTCGGGCGGCGCCTGCCGAGGATCATGTGACGGTAGGGCTGTTCGGCCAGACCCCGCCGCCGGGCCAAGAAGTTATTGTGAGGCCGCTGTCTTTGGAGACAATCCCCTACACAGTAATTACGCATCCCGATCCGACACTGCCGCCCGGGCAGAGCATTATTGATCAAAAGCCGCATTCGGGGTATGATGTCGTCCTGGGCCGCTTCTGGACTGTGCATGGCCGCGTTGTCCGCCGCGAGATTGTTGCCCGTGAGCGGCGCGCGCCCCGAAGCAAAATCGTTCGTGTTGGCGTTGCGCCCATTGCACCAACGCTGCTGTCCTCCCCGCCGCCGGATTTGACGACGCTGGGTAATGTGTTGACACCAACCGCGCCGCTGACCACCGATGCCGAGCCGGGGGATTAGAAGAACCCACCCGGCGGACTTGTCCGCCGGGTGGGTGGCGAACTGTCCTCCGGGTGGGTTCTTTCTTATGACTAACGATCCATTGCAAAATCTGGACCCGCTGCAAGTTGTTGCCGCACACGCGGAAGGCTTGCGGGCGCAGCTCAATCACGCCAACTATTGCTACTACGTGCTGGACCAGCCCGAAATCGCCGACGCTGAATATGACAAGATGCTGCGGGAGTTGACTGACCTGGAAACCGCACACCCGGGGATTGTCACGGCGGACTCGCCCACCCAGCGCGTCGGCGCGTCCCCGCAATCGGATTTTAAGCCGCACACCCACCGTCAGCCGATGCTGTCTCTCGCCAATGCCTTCAACGACGACGAACTGCGGGCCTTTGACGAGAAGATCAAGCGGCATTTGGGGCTGGCCGCAGACGCCGCCGTGGCCTATGTCGCCGAACTGAAAATTGACGGCCTGGCGATCTCGCTGACTTATGACAAAGGCGTCTTCACGCGCGGCGCGACGCGGGGCGATGGGCTGGTCGGCGAGGACATCACGGCCAATCTCAAGACGGTTTCCAGCGTTCCCCTGCGCCTCCGCTCCCCGCACCCGGATTTTGTAGAAATCCGGGGCGAAGTCTATTTAGACCATGCCGAGTTCGCCCGGATCAACGCCGCCCGCGAGGCGGCGGGCGAACCCGTCTTCGCCAATCCGCGCAATGCCGCGGCGGGCAGCGTCCGGCAATTGGACACGGCGATCACGGCCAAACGCAAACTGACAGTCTTTATGTATGCCTTGGGCGAAAGCAGTGAGCGCGTGGCTTCTTCCCAGCAGGAACTCCTCGCGGCCCTCAAAACCTGGGGAATGCGCGTCAACCCGAACGTCCATCTCTGCCCCGATATTGACGCCGTGATCGCTTATATTGCCGAATGGACGGAACAAAAAGCCACGCTGCCCTATGACATTGATGGCATCGTGGTCAAAGTCAACGACTTCGGCCAGCAGCAGGATTTAGGCGCGGTCGCGCGAACGCCGCGCTGGGCCATCGCCTACAAGTTCCCCGCGCAGCAGGGCCGCACGAAAATCCTGGACATTATCGCACAGGTGGGCCGAACCGGAGCGATCACGCCGGTCGCGATTGTGGAAGCCGTCACCCTGCCGCCCAATTCCGTGGTCCAGCGGGCGACTCTGCACAACCAATTAGAGATTGACCGCAAAGACGTTCGGGTCGGCGACACGGTTCTGATCCAGAAGGCCGGCGATGTCATCCCCGAAATCGTTCAGGTCGTTTTGGACGCCCGCCCCGACGACACGCAGCCCTACAAACTCCCCGACCGTCTGCCCCGCCTGCGGCACGGCGCTGGTGCGGCCCGAAGGCGAGGCTGTCACGCGCTGCCCCAATGCCGCCGCCTGCCCCGGCCAGAACGTCCAGCGCATCATCCATTTCGTCTCGCGCCGCGCGATGGATATTCAGTGGCTGGGCGAAAAGCACGTCGCGCAGCTTGTGGAACAGGGCCTGATCAAAGACGCGGGCGATCTCTACTTCGTCCAAAAAGAAGCCCTGCTGCCCTTGGAGCGCATGGGCGACAAGCTGGCCGACAACGTTCTGGCCGCCATTGACGCCAGCAAGCAGCCGCCCCTGCCGCGCCTCATCTTCGCCCTGGGCATTCGGCTCATCGGCGAACACGCCTGCGGAGATTCTCGCCGCCCACTTTGGCTCATTAGAAAAACTTAAAGCCGCCACCGTAGAAGAACTCAATGCTGTTTACGAGATCGGCCTGACCACCGCCGAGTCCATTGTCGCCTTCTTCGGCCAGGCCGAGACGACCGAACTGCTCACGAAATTGGAACGGGCAGGTGTCCGGCCCGTCGCGGGCCAGTACGCGCCTCAATCCGATACGTTTGCCGGCAAATCGTTCGTCTTCACCGGTTCGCTCCAAACTATGACGCGCGACGAGGCCGAGGGCATCGTCAAGAAATTGGGAGGCCGCGCCGCCTCCTCCGTCTCCAAGCAGACGGATTATCTTGTCGCTGGCGAGAACGCGGGCAGCAAATTGGAAAAGGCGAAGACCCTGGGCGTCAAGGTGCTGACCGAGGAAGAGTTTCACGCGCTGGCAGCGGGCGTGGAGGAGCAGGGAGCGCGCGGCGAGGGGCGCTAAAAAGGGGGCGAGGATGTGGGGTATGAGAAGTTGACGTAGGCTCTCTTAGTGAACCGGGGTAAGCAATCGTATCACCTCTGCTTGTTTGGCGTCTAAGGCGAGTTCTAATGCAGTCTTACCCTCATGATTGACGATCTCGGTGTTAGCCCCATGCTTAAGGAGCGCCTTCACGACAGCGCCATTTCCCACTCGCGCGGCGAGCATCAGCGTGGTGTCACCATCTAAGTTTACGGCGTTGATGTCAGCTCCTTTGTCCACTAACGCTGTCACAATGGACGCATCGGACCATCGTGCCGTTTGCATCAAGGCTGTTTCGCTCTGCTTGTTCCGAAGGTTGACGCTGGCTCCTCTCGTGAGCAGGAACGGCACGATGCCGTTATTTTGTTGCTCCGAGGCCAGCATGAGAGACGTTTCACCGTCCCTGTCGTGAAAATTGATGTCAATATAAGGGTCACGCTTCAACACAAGTTTGACGTTCTCCACATCGCCGGAGTTGGCAGCCAGCATCAGAGCGTTCCAGCCCGCATTATCTATCGCACGGATATTGGCTTTGTTGTCAAGAAGGGTCGCGGCTACGTGCGGCCCACCCCATCGCAGGGCGTTCAGGAGCGCCGTATCCCCTCGATCATCTCTCGCATCCACATGTGCGCCTTGCTGAAGCAAACTCTTAATCTCCGCCATCGTGCTATCGTTATCTCGCACAGCGTTTAACAACTGCGTATCTAATTCCACCTGCGGGCCTGGGGCAGAAGGGAAGGGAGCCGCAGTGCAAACGCCTATGGTCGCCGCAAAACACCAAAATCCAGCCACTCTCTTAAAGATACTTTTCATCTTGACCTCTTACAACTCACCTTCGTCACGGTCTCGCATCGTAGTCATAACATCACTGCCTGTCGCCAGGGCAGGCGCGGGTGGGGGGCGGCGGACGAACCAGCCGCTGACGGCGTTCCACTGGCCGAGCAGCCAGGCGCGGCCAATCTCCTCGCGGCCGAAGATTCCCTGGGGGCGGGTCAGCATCAAAATCACCAGCAGCAGGGGATAGACGACGAGGCGGTACTGAGCAATCGGGCGCAGGGCTTCGGGCAGGATGGTCAACAAAACGGCGGCAATGGTGACGCCGCTGATGCTGCCCAGACCGCCGAGAACGACCATGACGACGGTGTCAATGGAGCGCTCAAAGCGAAACGATTCATTGGACAGCGACGACTGGTAATGGGCGAACAAGGCTCCGGCGACGCCGGTGAAGAACGCGCTCAGAACAAACGCCAGCACTTTGTAGCGCGTCGTGTTGATCCCCATCGCCTCCGCCGCAATCTCGTCTTCACGCACGGCCAGAAACGCCAGGCCATGTACCGAAAAGCGCAGGCTGTAGGCGACCCAGAGGACCAGCGCGGCGACGAGAAACACCCAAAACAAGTTGGTCAGGTGCGGCGTCGCGATGTGCGGCAGGGACTGATCCTGGCTGGCGACCGGCAGGCCCGTAAAGGCCGTCGCGCCGTCCACGGCCTTGATGTTGCGGATGATGACGAGGATAATCTGCGCGAAGCCGAGGGTAATAATCGCGAGATAATCCCCGCGCAGCCGCAGGGAGGGCAGGCCGACCACAAAGCCGATGGCCGCTGCCGTCAGTCCCCCTGCCAGACTGGTCGCCAGAACCGGCCATGCTCCCTGAATAATGCCGACATTGGAGCCGTCGGTGGGGAGGTGGGAAAAGAGACGGTTATGCCCGTAGGTAGACAACGCGGCGGCGACATAGGCTCCGGCCATGTAAAAGCCGATATGTCCCAGAGAGAATTGCCCCGTAAAGCCGTTGACGATGTTCAGCGAGACGGCCAGAATAACCGCCAGCCCGCAACGAATGAGAATGTCTTCTTTGTACTGGTCATGCGCCACCCGATCCGGTCCGTACATCAGATGGTCCGCGCCCAGCAGGAAGGCGAAGACAAGCGCGATGCCGCCCCAGCGTGCCCAGAAGGGCATCGGTTTGACGGGCGCGGCATTTCGGTTGTTGATGGTGACTGACATGGGATTGTCACACCTTCTCCGGCGCGAATGTTCCCAACAGTCCCGCCGGGCGCACCAGCAGAATTAAAATCAGCAGAAAGAACGCCACGGCGTCGCGGTACGTGCTGTCAATGCCGATGCGCGGGCCATAGGCGACCACGAATGTCTCCGCCAGGCCCATAATCAATCCGCCCAGCACCGCGCCGGGAATGTTGCCGATGCCGCCCAGCACGGCGGCGACAAAGGCTTTCAGGCCGTACAGAACGCCGACATACGGGTCAAAGTGCGTGTGCTGCAATCCGAACACCAACACGCCTGCCGCGCCGGCCAGCGCCGCGCCCAGGGCAAACGTGAAGGCGATCACCCGGTCCGTGTTAATTCCCATCAAAGAGGCGGCGTCAGCGTCAAACGAGACGGCGCGAATAGCCTTGCCGATCCGCGTCCGCGTCACGATATACGTCAGCACGATCATCAGCGTCACGGAAATGCCGAAGATCAAGACGTTTTCTACGCTGGGCGACAGGGTGACAACGGTGGGAAAGAAGCGCGGGTCGGACGAGAAGATCTGCTTGAGGACGCCGAAGTTTTCCAGAAACAGCGAAACGCCGATGGCCGTGATCAGCGCCGTTAGCCGAGACGCATTGCCGGGACTGCGCCGCCGCTGTGTTGTATACAGCAGAGCCGCCAGGCCCGCCCAGGCCAGCAGCCCGATGATAACGGCGGAGATCGGCGTCCGGTTGGCGTCTTTGGCAATGCCATAAGCCACATAGCCCACCGCCGCACCGAGAAAGATCGCAGGCGCGATCCAGGCCCGCGTTCGCAGGGGCCTGTACGCGGCCTGTTCAATGATTAATCCCAGCAGGGCGCAGACGGCCATGGAAGCCAGCAATACCAAAATCGCGCCGACCGGCGACGGAACCAGCGGCGGCAGGTGCAGATGCGATGGCAGCCAGCTACCCAGAGGTCCAGGCCGCGCCGATCCCGGCATACGCACCGACCATGTAAACGTCGCCGTGCGCGAAATTGATCAGCTTGAGGACGCCGTAGACCATCGTGTAGCCCAGCGCAATGAGGGCATAGATGCTGCCAAGCTGCAAGCCGATCAGAAGCTGTTGCGGAAGGTCGTGCATAATGGAAAGTCCCGGCACTGAAAGTGCCAGGCTACCCGAAGAAAACCCCTCCGGGGTTGAAGATTCTTTAGTCGCGGAGCGACTTTCTCCGAATAGCCCGGCTCTTCAGAGCCGGGCTACTTGCGCCGGGGTTAGGTGCCTTACGGCTGGAATGTGGCGACCACGTTCTTGTAATTGTCCCCTTTGATTTGCAGCACCACAGCAGGCTTCTTCGCGTTTCGGTCGGCATCCAGCGTGATGTCGCCGGTCGCGCCTTTGTAGCCCTTCGTCGCGGCAATCGCATCCCGCAGCTTGGCCCGGTAGCTGTCCGAGTCGTAATCGCCGCCGTCGGGCTTGCCCGCCGCCTTCATGGCCGCGAATAGGACGCCTGCGGCGTCGTAGCCCTGAGCAGTCAGAGCATCGGGCGACTGACCGCTGTTGGCGGCTTTAAACGCATCCACGAACTTCTTGACTGTAGGGTCAGCGACGTCCAGGGCGCTGTGGTCGGTGAAATAGCAGCCTTCCAGTGCGCCGCCCGGCCCGCCCGCGCCTTTGATGAGGACGGGAGACTCCCAGCCGTCGCCGCCGACCAGCGGCGCGGTGATACCGACTTCGCGGGCCTGCCGCGCAATCGTGCCGACATCGTTGTAGTAGCCGGGAACATAGAGAATGTCCGGGTTGGTGGCTTTAATCGTCGTCAGAGCCGAGCGGAAATCCGGGTCGCCGGCCTGATAGGTGCTGACAATGGTGATCTTGCCGCCTCGCTGGGTGAAGGCTTTCTGGAAGAAATCTTGAAGTCCGTTGCTGTAGTCGCTTGTCTTGTCGTATAAAATCGCGGCGCGTTTTGGCGTGCAGATTTTCGGTCATAAACCGGGCCGCGACCGTTCCCTGGAACGGATCAATGAAACAGACTCGGAAGATATAGGGGCCGGTCTGCGTGACTTTGGGATTGGTGGACGACGGCGAGATCATCGGGACTTTGTTGGAGTTGCAGAAGGGAGCGGCGGCGATGGAGTTCTTGGACGCGACTTCGCCCAGAATGGCGATCGCCTTGTCCTGAGTGATCAATTTTTTAACTGCGGTCAGCGCTCCATCTGGCTGGCCCTGGTCGTCTTCGGGCTGGCCGGTGGAACCGATCTTCACCTGGTGGCCGTCAATCCCGCCTGCCGCGTTGATCTGGGAAACCGCCAGTTGAATGCCTTTGTCCGTGGCCGTGCCGAACGTCGCCTGCGCTCCGGTCATGGACGCATATTCGCCGATCACAATGGCATCGGACGCGCTGCCACTGCCTCCGGTCGTGCCGCTGCCCCCGGACGATCCAGTGGTATCCGCCGGTTTGTTGGCGCAGCCGCCGAGCATGAGCAAAAGAGCGGCGACGGAAAAGAGCGGGCCGAGCAGACGCGCGGGAGCGCAAAAATAACGCATGGGCGTAAGTTCCTCCAAAAATCGTTTGTTCCGTGTCGTGAGAGGGTGGGGCGGCTTTGCCCGGAAAACATTTCCGATTGGCTCTTATTCCACACTGCGGCGCGCAAATCCTGCCCGTCCGAAGATTTTTCTTGACTGCGCCCGCGCCGCGTATGCGGCCAGACTGGCAACTGTCAGCAGCGAAAGGTATAAGCCCAGCCGGAAGGGGGTGGGGCGGTAGGAAAAGATAACTGTGTGCACACCCGGCTGGGACACGACAACCGTCCGCAGCAGACCGTCTTTGGTTCCTATCAAAGCCCGCCTGCCGTCCAGTGTCGCCTGCCAGCCTGCCGCAGGCGTGTCGGCTAAAACCAGCCGTGCTGGGCCAATCGTGGTGAAATTCAGAGTAACCTTATCCGGCCCATCATCTCGTAATGTCACAGGCGCGACGGACCCTTCCAGACGGGCGCGGGGCTGCCACTGCGCGTCCTGTGAGAGATAAACAAACCCCGCCGTCTGCCGCTTTTTCCCTGCTGGAGCCAGGGTCGGATCAGCGCGCACAGACAGCAGGCCGGGCAAGGTCATTTCCGGCGGATGGACGCGGCAGACGATGACATACTTGACTCCTAACGCTCCTGCCCACCTCGCGGCCTGCTTTTGCTGGTCCGCAGGCGCTTTCGGATCAAAGGCATGGGCGGCTCGGCCTGCCGTCGTCTCCGCGTTCTTTAACGTCACCGGCTCATAGCCGTAGGCATCGGCCAGACCATAAGGCATCATCAGATTCGGCGTCATCGTGTCCGCCCAGCGGCTTTGATACTCCGGGACATTTTGCCGAAAGTCTTTCGGGCTGGAAAAACGCAGCCAGACTCCTGCCGACGGAGCCAGAAACCGCGCCTGATGGCTTTGCACGTCGGGGTCAGCCTGCACGGCTGCGACTATCGGCGAGGCCGGAGACAGCGTTGCCGGGTCCGCCAGCGAATACAGCGTTCGCCCAAAATGCGCCAGATCGGCAAATGCGAGGAGGAGAAGGAGGCCCCCTCGCCCCCAATTCTGGGGGAACCGGAAAAAAATAGGTTCTCCTAATCTGGCTCCCCAGAATTGGGGCGGGGGGGCGATCTTCTCCCACCCATACCCTGCCAGTAGCGACAGCGCGAAGCAGGCCCACAGCAGGCAGCGGGCCGGGTCATGGAAGGCGCGAAAACCCGGCGCGATGTAATATGCCAGATGATACAGCCCGCCGCTGCCGCCCAGCGCCATCCAGACTCCCAGGACAAAGACGACCGTCCAAAAACGCACGGGTTTCGCACCGCCCTTTTGCCAGGCCGCGACCATTCCCCACAGCGCCAGGGCAAACGAAATCCAGCCGACATAGCAGCAGGTTTCCCAGAAGTTGCCACGCGCCGTCCAGTCTCCGTAGAACGGGTGGCCGTGTAGTCGGGGCAGAACGAAGTTGCCCAGTTCGTTGGAGGGCAGAAAAAAGCGGTTGACGATGTGGAACGGCAGCCGCTGCCGCGCGGCGTCCCGGAACAAGGCCAGCGTCGGCAAAATCTGTGCCATCGCCAGCCCCGCTGCGACCGTGCCGGAAAGCAGGAGAAGAAGGGCCAGCTCGATAAGAGGGGCAGGGGGGGCTTTCTGAGCCTTGAGTACAAACACCCCGTAAGCCAGCGCTAGATACAGTGTCAGCACCGTCATCTGCACATGGGCCGCCAGAAGCTGCAAGCCTAACACCAGCCCAAGCTGGAGCGCATCGCGCACGCGGCGGCGGCGCAAAGTGCCATCTAGGCACAGCAAGACCCAGGGCAGCCAGGCGATGGCCTGCACCATGTTCGGGAACTGCTCTTTGGACACTAACTGCCCGCCGAACATGAAGGTGATGGCGGACAACAAAGCCGCCCCACGCCCTAGAGTCAGCGCGCGCCGTGCGAATAGATAGGTTCCCAATCCAGCCAGCCAGACATGCAGGGCCACGGTCCAGTTTAAAAATTGCGGCGCGGACATCCAACCCAGCAGAAGCGTGACGGGATACAGGGGCCAGGTCTGCGGGTTGCCGACATAGGGAGCGCCGCACAAAATCAGCGGGTTCCAGAGCGGCAGCCGGCCCTGACGCAGATTGTCATGGAGAAAAGTCTGCATCGGCAGGAAGTACAGGCCGATGTCGCCCCAGTACAGGGCTTTACCGCCGACTAATTGCGGCCAGAAAAAGACCACGGTCAGCAGGAACAACACGAGGGGAACCCCCAGGCGCGCTTGCCAGGAGTGGGGATTTGGAGTAGAATGGGCAGGAACGCTGGCCGAACGGCTTCTCACGCCGGGCAGTGTATCATGAGACGCGAGGCTTTGTCAATCATGCGTGTTGCGATCATCGGCGGGACCGGCTTCGGACAGGCGCTGGTTTCGGGCATGCCAGAAACGGTAGAAACGCCCTACGGCGCGGCTTCCCTGACACGGGCGAACCTGGGCAGTGGCCGCGAACTGCTCTTTCTAGCCCGGCACGGGGCGGGCCACACACTGCCGCCGCATCGGATCAATCACCGGGCCAACATTGCCGCCCTGCGCGCTCTGGGCGTAGAAGCTGTCTTCGCCACAGCCGCTGTCGGCTCGCTGCAGGCGGAAATTGTGCCCGGCGACTGCGTGGTGCTGGACGATTTTTTAGACTGCACCAAAGGCGAAGTGGTCACGTTCTTTGACCCGCCCGGCCCAGTGCGCCATGTGGACTTTTCGCAGCCCTATGACCCAGCCCTGCGCGCCCTGCTGCTCGAAACGGCAGACTCAGACTTGCCCGTTCATCCGCGCGGGACTTACCTGTGCGTTTCCGGCCCGCGCTACGAAACTCCTGCCGAGGTCCGGCTGTTTGCTTCCTGGGGCGCGGATGTGGTCGGCATGACCGGCGCTCCCGAAGCCATCCTCTGCCGCGAAGCCGGCCTGCGTTACGCCGGAATTGCCCTCGCCACCAACTATGGAACCGGTTTGCTGACGGATGCCCCGCTGTCTCATGCTGACGTAGAAGCGCAGATGACCACGCGCCGCGAAGCCCTGAGCGCCTGGCTGCTGCGCGCGGCGCGGGCAGTCACTTAACGCGCTAGAGGGAGGCGTTCGCAAGGATGTGACTCCACCGTAAGAAGCAGAGAATGAGTTAAAATGTTGTTACAAAGCACTAGAGCCTGTTATGCACTTTGTAGCAAGCGAACGAAGTTGATGAGCATCAGACAAGCATACGCGACAAAATGCAAGCCCGCCAGAGTCTCCGGCAACCGCTCATAATCGCGGGCCAACCGCCGAAACCGGGATGCCCAACCAAAGGAGCGCTCCACGACCCAGCGGCGCGGCAACAGCACGAAGCCTTTCTTGGCTTCAGGAAGTTTGACCACTTCCAGCCGGATGCCCTGCCCTTGAGCCGCTTCAGCCGCCTCTGGGCCAGTGTAGCCCTGATCTACAAAGGCGATCTCCACCGTGTGACCGGTGGCTTCCTGCACCGCCTGAGCCAACTCAGCCACCTGAGCGCGTTCTTGCTCACTGGCCGGTGTGACCAGAAGGGCCAGCAGATGCCCCAGCGTGTCTACAGCCATATGGACTTTGCTGCCATTTTTCTTTTTGGCTCCGTCCCAGCCGGCGCGTTCGCCGCTTTCGGGGGTAGATTGCAGGGTACGGCCATCGAAGATCGCCGCCGTTGGTTCCGGTTTTCGTCCTTGCGCCACGCGCAGCAGTTCACGCAGGTCATGGACAATGCTCTCAAAGCAGCCGGCCCTGAGCCAGCGTTGCGTTTGCTGATAGATGGCCGCCCAGGGCGGCAGATCGTTTGGCATCATGCGCCACTGAGCGCCCGTGCGAACAATCCAGCGCGCACCGTTGAAGACTTCGCGGAGCGAGTAGTCGCGCTGGGGTGCTTCTTGGGTCATCAAGGTCAAGTAAGGGGCGACGAACGCCCATTCGTCATCACAAACATCGGAAGGGTAAGGCTTTCTTTTAGGTTTGCGGATAGGGATGTCAGTACACATACATTAAAAACACCCGCAGGCCGTCCAAAGTTCATAACAGGCTCTAGAGGTTACTTGAGCGGTCTTTGCCTGCTGACGCTCCTTTTGGCAGGCTGCCAAAGCAGAGTTCCAAGAGACGCCAAAGGGGTTCCCATTGACCAGTATTATCACCTGCCCCCGCCCAATAATGCAACGGTATTGAGTGGGGGCAAGATCACCTACTTTTTACCATCATCTACCAATAATCCAGAGGATCCCAACGACCGGGTGATGCTCAAAGCCTGCCGTCAGATCAAGGGCATCGGCAATGCGGCACGTAGCGGGGATGTTGTCATTACGTTTCATAGTAATGTTTCAGGACGAGCAGAAAAAACGGCTGTGTCTGCTCTTGTCGTGGGAAAACAGGTTTTGGTGCAGCCATTCGCAGTGACACGGTTTATGGGGATACCGGAATTGTTCCGGCTCACAAAAGACTTTAGTGAATTTCGATTTTACCCAGGCATTCGTGGCAACTTAAATCAATACGTTCTGCTTACGCCTGGTAACAAGTCTGCCGATGTCGGAGGCAAGAAAGTCGTTCTCCAACAGCCGGTTATCTGGGTAGATGACGAAAAGCAGCAAATCATGTTGCTTAGTGACCTTCTGAAACTGTTCAAGGTCAGCGACGCCCAAACCGGCAACCATTCTATTCTACGGACGAAGATTATTTACAAATTCCCTCTTGGGCCTGTGTCAACCTGGTAAAATAGCAGACGATGAACAATCAGGTAGAGTAAGTTCGCAGCCTATATTCCCGAATGGTCAACTCCAAGAGGAAACTTCCAGTCTGACGCTTATCCATTCGGCACGATACTTAGCACATGGCCTGAAGCGCCAACAATTCCAGGAGGCGGAAACGTTGACGCAACTTCGCCGTCTGATCCGACCAATTTCGTGCCACCATCGTCGGGCTACAGCTTCCCTTAGATCGGCCCTAGAAATTCTGCGAGTAAATGGAAAAATCCCTCTTGACACCACCCAAATCTGCCGTATAATAGAAGCAGACTTGCTGGCCGATTTGAGGTGGGAGGAAATAATGGGACGAAATCTATTGGGAGGCGCTGTCCTCCTGGGTCTTCTTTGTTTTGGCGTTCCCGCTGGCGCGGATGAGGATGCCGCTTCGGTTCACGCGCAAAATGATTATATGGTCGTCGGAGTTGTTCAGTCGCTGAACGCTTCGGATGGCCGCATGGTGATCAATGGAAACGATGGCCGCCGCTATGTGGTGGATGCATATGCCGCGGATGTTACTCTGCGGGACAAACGTGTTGGCGAAGCCGGGGATCTGGCGCTGGGGATGCGTGTCCGCGTCGTCGGCAGCCTGCTGGGGCGCAATCTGCTGCAAGCCGACCGTGTGCGCGTCCTGCCCGCCTTTGCCGGGGCGGGGCCTTCCCCCGCGCCCATTTATGTGGATCGGCCCGTGTATATTGACCGACCTGTGTATGTGGATCGTCCGGTCGCCCCGGCAGACCCTTTGCCTGCACCTGAAGCGCCTGCCTTGCCCCTTCCGCTCGAAGCTGCGCCCCCTCCTGCCCAGCCACAGATTAACATGGACGGCTTAATTCGCGCCATAGATACCGCCCAGCGCCAGTTGACCCTGCTGGGGGATGACGACAAACGCTACGCCGTCCATTTGGTCCACACGGACATCATCCTGGGAGGTGTGGAGCGGGCAGGGCAGCTCGAGTGATCTGGCTCCGGGGCTGCGGGTCCATCTGGTCGGCGTCCCGCTGCCAGGCGGGGACGTGGAAGCGGATCGGATTCGCGTTCTGCCAAGTGCCCCGCTCCCAGCGTCGGCTCCCGCGCCGCCGTCTGTGGAAAACATGGACGCTTACACCGGCATTCTGATTGACGCCCGCGCGCTGCCGCATATCAGCCGCTCCCCGGCCCCGGCGATCTATGGCGCACTGCCGGATCAGTCCCTGCTGTATCCTGACCGCTCTCATGTGCCGACCCCGGATGAGGTGCAGGAAGAGTCCATTGTGCGCTATTATTGGATGGTAGATGCAGCGGAAGCGGGCGTCGCCGGTTCCAATCCGCTGATCTTGACCGCGCAGGCCGTTTTAGGACCGGCGCAGGACGCGGTGCAGCTTTCCGCCATTGATGCCGCGCGGCTTCAGGCGCTGGACAAGCGGCTGCACTTCAGCCAGACCTGGAAAGTGGGATTTTTGATGCCCGCCGATCACTGAAAGCGCTCACTAAACCCGGAATCCCCCTAGCCCCCAATAATGGGGGAATCGGAAAAATTAGTCTTGCTCCCCCATTATTGGGGACTAGGGGGGCCTCTCAGTCAAACGTCACAGGCTGGCCCGTTTTGGCCAACTCGTAGATCGCTTCCAGTATCTCGGACACGACCAGCGCCTGTTCCGGCAGGACGACCGGCGGGGTGTCATTGCGTATTGCGTCAATCCAGGCTTTGGCTTCCTCATAAGCCGTGTCTACTTTATTGCTGTCAAAGAATGCCACGCCCCCGCCGTCCGTCTGGATGTTCTGCAAATACATCGTTCCGTTATTTTCGCCGTTGATCCGAAGTCCGTGCTTCATGTCCGCCCCGGCTTTGGTGCCGGCCAGCGTGCACTGCGCTTCGCCCGTCTCCGCCAGATTGATCGCCCACGAGGCTTCCAGAATGATCGTCGCGCCGTTCTTCATGGTGATGAAGCCGAACGCCGAGTCTTCCACGGTGAACTGCTTCGGGTCCCACGGCCCCCAGGCATTCGCCGAGTTTTCGTTGTCGCCCAGCTTACGGTAGGTGTTTCCCATCACCGATTTCGGCTCGTAATTGTCCATCATCCAGAGGGTGAGATCCAGCGCGTGGGTGCCGATGTCAATCAGCGGGCCGCCGCCCTGCTTTTCGGCGTCCAAAAAGACGCCCCAGGTCGGAACGGCGCGGCGGCGCAGGGCATGGGCTTTGGCAAAGTAAATCTCGCCTAAATCGCCCGCCTCGCAGATCTTTTTGAGGTACTGGCTTTCCGCCGTTTGCCGGGTCTGGTAGCCGATAGTCAATTTTTTGCCGGTGCGCTTGGCGGCTTCCAGCATCCGGCGGGCATCGGCGGCCTTCTTCGCCATCGGCTTCTCGCACATGACATGCTTGCCGGCTTCCAGCGCCGCAATGGTGATTTCGGCGTGCGAGTCGTTGGGTGTCAGAACATGGACGACGTCAATCGCCGGGTCTTGCAGCAGCTTTTTGTAGTCCGTGTACACTTTGGCCCCGACTGCCCCGAAGCGCGCGGCCGCGGCTTTGGCTTTGGCTTCCTGCGAATGTCACAGAACGCCGTCATTTCGACGCCGTCCAATTTCGCCAGAGCGGGCATGTGCTTGCCATTGGCAATGCCTCCGGTGCCGATAATTCCCACTTGAATCGTTTTCACTATTTGTGTGAGCCTCCTGAATTTTCAATCCGGGCATTAGTTTCTCGCATGGGCCTGAAATGTCCTGCCCTGCCGGTAAAATACCGGCAGCGGTTGAGGTATAGTTATCCCCGATGCGAAAGGTTCCTGCCATGGAATCTTTTTTTCTGGTCGCTCTGCTGACCGCGCTGCCGCTTCAGGCGCAGGAGTTGAAAAATCCCGGCTTTGAAGCGCCTGGGTCGGCATTAATTTTTGGCCAGTGACGCTCCCAATGGGAAAGCGCAGATCAGCGACATGATCGCTGGCGGTTGGCAGGATAACAGACGTTACCGGGTCAGCCTCGGGATGCGAGCCAATCTCCCTACGCCTCGCAGCCGATCAAAGTGGGGCGCAGTCAACCAGATCAGCGCATACCAGGGAAGAATTAACTTGGACGACGATAACCGCATTTGGCCTTCCGCGCCGTCACAGGGCGCAGGGCAGCAGCCAGATCCCCTAGAACAGCAAGCGCAGGCTGCACTCCTACATCGCGGATGGATTGCAGTCATTACCGCCGTGTTGGGCTTTGTCCTGCCGTCTGCCGGACTGTGGTTACTCAATGCGCGCCTGAGAGCCGCTGATGATCTGGGATGGGAAGAAGGCGGGTTCGGGCAGGCCATCATCTTTTGGCTGACGCTCGTCGTTGTTATTGAAGTGGTTGCATGGTGGCAGGGAAAATGGACCTGGGCAAAAGTTCCAGGGAAAATCGCGGTAATTATTTCAACACTGCTTCTATTTCTTTTGCTAATAACGCTTGATGTGAAATGAAATCGCTCATCCTGAAGCGAGAAAGGAACCGAAGGCTCCGCCGGCAAACTATGAAACAACCCTTTGCCCGAGGTGCCCAATGAATATGCCGACGGAAACCTTCTTGACCACATTATACACCATTGTAGACGACTGGTATCAAGACCATGTCCCTCGGCTTCTGCCGCACAAAGCCGGGACGAAACCCGTGTTCTCAGACAGTGAGGTCATCACCTTGTCCCTGGCTCAGCACTGGCTGGGCTTCTCCGAGGAGCGTGAGTTCCTGCGCGTATGAGAAATAACTACCTGCCTCTGTTCCCGCGTTTGGTCAGCCAAAGCCAGTTCAACCGGCGGGCGCGGTGCCTGTGCTGGATCATCAATGCTCTGCGTCAGCATCTTGTGGAGCAGATGGGCATCGCGCAGGCTCCCTTCCACCTCATTGATGGTACACCGGTGCATCTGCGTCACTGGCGACGCTTTGGTAAAGGCCACTTGCTCTTACCCGAAGCCGCACTCGGGCATTGCGCGACCAAGAAGGAGACCTACTATGGCTTCCGCTTGCTGGCCTTGACCACGCTGGACGGCATCATCGTCGGGTGGGACCTGTTTGCCGCCAACACCGATGAGCGTGAGGCTGCACAAAACCTGCTGGACAACTGCCGCGACTTGTTTGTGCTGGGCGATAAGGGCTTTTTGGATCAAAGGCGTCAATCCCTCTTAGAGGAAGACCAGGGTCTGCTGCTAGTGACGCCCAAGCGCAAGAACCAGCACAAGCAGAACCCTCCGGCTTGGGATGCCTTAATGAACCGGACACGCCGGATGATCGAGACGACATTTGCCCAAGCCAAAGGCACGTTTGGACTAGAGAAGCCGCGGCCAAAAGCGTGTGGGGCATCCTGAGCCGGGTTATCGCCAAAATTACGGGATTGACCATTGCGGCCAAGCACAATCGGGAGCAAGGATACTCCCCACTCAGGCTGGCGGAGTTCGCGTTTTGAGCCGAACCCAACCAAATTCATTTCACATCAAGCGTTAATAGGGACTCTGACGCTTTTAACAATGGGACTTACATGACGAAATATCTCCGAATAAGCCTTTTGTTGTTTGCTGCTCTCAGTTTCCAAAACGGGAGCATCCAGGCGCAAGAGGCGGCAGGCTTGCAGGCAAAGACCGTCTACAGCCAGGACTTTGAAGGCGCTCCGCTCGGCGCGTTCACTCAACTGCCCGGCGGCGTCCATGATAATACTTATGCGGGCGGGCCGACCTCACTGCGTGTGGTCAAAAGCGGCAATCCGCGCCTGGGGAACGTGCTGGAAATCAAAACCCACGGCTTCGCCCAAGTTGTGCTGGGGGAATTGGCGCTCAAAAAGGACGCGATTTACCGAGTTTCGCTGGACATTTCCTCGCGCGGAAATCAGCAGGTAGACCTGATGCTGCGTTATATCCCCGCGCCCTACACCGGCTGGATCGCCAGCCGGGAAGCGACCGATGAAACCCTGCGCCATGTCTCGTTTCTGGGCCGCGCGCCCGCCGATTTCGAACCCGTTCGGCCTGTTTCTAATCACGAACGGCTTCACGACGTTGACCGTGGATAATATCAAAGTGGAAGAAGTGAGCGGGCCGCTGCCGACGGGCGATCCGCCCGTTCTGGGCAACCTGCTGCCGAACGCTGGTTTTGAGATGGGCGGCGACGGCTGGTTCACGCGCGGGCCGGTAGAGTTTGTGACCGCGCCGGACGCTTATGAAGGCAAGCGCGTCGCCGTTATGCACGGCGTTAAAGGCCAGGACATTCTTTCGTCCACCCTCTTTCGCCTGTCGTTTGCCTCGGATTATCTGGCCCAGGTGCGCGTCAAAGCCGTCACCGACACGGCCCAGGTGCATCTGTACACGGGCGGCAAGGAATTAAACGTGAAAGTGAATCGGGCGGATGGCTGGAAAACGCTCTCCATGCCCTTCCATCCCCAGCCGCCGGCGGGTAAGTTCGTGCCGTTTCTGGAAGACGCGCTGTATCTGGAGTGTCTGCACGAGGGCGATTTCGGTGATGCTGGACGCCGCTTCGGTGCAGGCGGTTCCCGCCGGTCAGACCGACGCTCCCTACGCGCCGAAGGCGCCGCTGGAACTGGCCCTGTCATCGGATGCCCCGGAAGGAACGCTCACAGTCGGCGAAAGCGCCGTTGTCACCGCCCTTGCCAGCCAGTCTGTAGACGCCGCTACCCTGCAAATTCGTGACGAGTTCCGAGCGCGTCGTCCGCACACTGCCGCTTCATTTCCAGAACCAGCGCGCCCAGGTTCGTGTTTCCAACCTGCCGCCTGGCTACTGGCACCTGGTCATGCTCTCCTCCGGCTCCCCCCCAAGATTTAACGGTGGTAGGGGTGGGGGGGTGATCCCCGGCGAGACGTTTCTGGCCGTCGTTCCCCCGCAGCCCGTTCTGCCCGTCAGCCACTGGTTTTACGGCACGCACATCATTGACGATCCCGCTATGCGCCGCGCCTGCTGGAAACTCGGTCTGCACTGGGACCGGCAGCATGATACCAGCCAGGTCGTCAAATGGAACACGGTTCAGCCGGACGGGCCGGATCAGTGGCTGTGGCATGACGACGAGATCGCGCGGCGTCAGGCCGAAGGCGAGGCGCTGCTGGGCAATATAGACATCATGCCGCTCTGGACCCCCAAACAGGACAAATCCGGCAAGCCGGCCACCGTCAACAGCTTGGTGGGTCTGGACTGGATGACGCCGTCCGACGAGCCGCTCTGGCAGGAGTTCTGCCGCCGGACTGCCCAGCACTACAAAGGCCGCATGGATGCATTTGAAGTCCTGAACGAAGCCAGTTTCTATATGCCGCCCGCGCAGTATGTCCACACCCTCCAGCTTGCCTCTCAGGGCCTGCGGGCGGGCAATCCCGGCGTCACCATTGTCGCTCCTGCCGTCGCCGGCTCCATTGACGATGCCTGGCTGCTGGACATGGTGCGGCTGGGCGGCGGGAAATACTGCGACGTTCTCAGCTACCACGGCTACGGTTTAGACACCTGGGCCGCGCTGGGAGGCCCTGATGCCCTGCACCTCGGCGTCAAAAACCTTCAGGCTGCCCTGACAAAAGCCGGCACGCCGGGCAAAGCTATCTGGGACAGCGAGTGCGGATTTAGCGGCATCCAGTCCCGCTTCGCCAAGTTTGACCTGCCCGGCTGGGGCGCGGGCGCATTGGACACGGCCCGCGCCCTGCCCAAATCCGCCGCCTGCGCCAAAGCGGGCGGCCTGGGCCGTATCTTCTACTATGCCGCCTTCCAGCCCACGGTCGCCAGCGAAACCAACCCCAATGTCTTCGGCTTCGGCGATGTCAACCACGTTTTGAAGATGCCGTTCCAGCCCCTCGGCGTCGCCGTTTCCCTGCTGGAAGGCCGCGATTTCGTCCGCGAAGATGCCGGGGACAAGGCGCGCGGCATCATCCATCTGACTTTTCACGGGCGCGGCGCAACGGTGCAAATGCTCTGGAATACCAACGGCACCGCGCCGGTGACTGTTCCGGCGGGAACCACGCGCATCCTCAATATGTGGGGTCGCGATCTGTCGCGAAGAAAGACGCTGACGCTGGGCCAGGACGCGGTATATTTTGTTAGCATAAAGTGAGACGCGGTTTTACCATGAACTTGGAAAGATTCATCCAATTCATTTGTGCTGTTGGGGGCGGTGTCTTGGGTGTAATGATTGGATTGCATGGACATGCTGGTCTTGTTCACCACCTTGTCTTTGCCCTTGTTTTTGCAATCATTGGGGTATTGCTTGGCTTTGGTTTAGGATTGCCGGTTGCGGTCGCTCTTTGTGCCTTCATGGCGGTCTTTATAGGGGGGCCTTTGCTTATCATAGAACGTTTCTCAACGGCTTTTCATCTCTCTGTTGACGATGAAGAGGATAGGCTTGCGGATTATCCTAAACCAAAGAAGCAGTTCAAGAGGCGTTTTTAATCCTCTGCTGCCCGTGCCGCCTGCCATTGGGTCCAGTTGCCGTTGAACTCGGTGGTCTGGCCGCCCGGCTCAAAGAGCAGCATTCGGGTTGCCACTTTGTCCAGAAAGAAGCGGTCGTGGCTGACGACGATGACCGCGCCGGGGAAGTTGACGAGGGCACGCTCCATGACCTGCGTGCTGGTCAGGTCCAGATGGTTGGTCGGCTCGTCTAAGATCAACACCTGTGCGCCCGATAGCAGGCATTTCGCCAGGGCAACCCGCGCTCGCTGGCCGCCGGACAGGGTGCCGATCTTCTGGTTGAGGTCCATTTCGGCGAATTGCAGCAGGCCGAGGAACTTGTTGACCTGCTTGCGCGGAGCCACAAACGCCAGGCTGCCCGGCCCGCCCATGGTGTTGACGGCGTGGGTGACGGTGTCTTTGAGGTCCAGTTCGGCCTGAATTTGGTTGAAATCGGCGAAAAAGATGCCGCCGGGCCAGAGGACTTCGCCGGAGTCGGGCGTCTCAGATTGCGTCAAAAGCCGCAGGAGCGTGGATTTGCCGCTGCCGTTGGGGCCGACAATCGCCAGACGGTCGCCTTTTTCCACTTGAAACGTCACGTTTTGGAAGAGCGTCTGGTCGCCGTAGCCTTTGTCGACTTGTTCCAGGCGGCACAGAACATCGGACACGCGGACGCCTTCATAGAGGGTCGTCACCACGGCATCTACAGGGCGCGGTTCACGGCGCTTTTTCAGATCGGCCAATTTCCGCTGCAAGGCCTGGCTGGGATTGCGCCGCGCCTCTTCCCGGTCGGAAATGGCCTCGGCTTCAAACGTCAGCAGTTCTTCTTCGTGCAGAAACTGACGCTCCAATGTCTTAAACCGGAACTTCTTTTCGCGAACATAAGCGGTAAAGTTGCCCGCGTATTCCTGAAAGCCGTAGTTTTCCACTTCCACGATCCGTGTCACCACGCCGTCTAAAAACTGCCGGTCATGGGACACCAAAATCAGGCCGCCCCGGAACTGTGTCAGCCAGCTTTCAAGCCAGGCCAGCCCTTCTACGTCCAGAAAGTTTGTCGGCTCATCCAGCAGCAGAACGTCGGGCTGTTCCAGCAGTATCTTTGCCAGTGCTGCCCGGTTGCGCCAGCCGCCGGAAAGCTGCTCAATGGGCCTTGTGCGGTAAGCCTCGCTGAAGCCGAGTTTGGTCAAGACGGTGTCAATGTGACGGCGGTACTCCCAGCCGTCCCGGTGGGTCATCTCGTCCATGCCCGCCGCCTGCCGGTCCAGCAGCCGCGCCATCTCGTCCGGGTCTTCAACGGACTCCAGTGCAGTTGCGATGCTGTCCAGCTCTTGTTCCAGCGCGCGGACATCTGCGAATAGCTCTTCCAAAACCTGCTGGGCAGAACTGGCCCCATCCAGTGTGGAAAACTGCGAAAAGTAGCCGACTTTGAGGTCCGGTGCGCGCTCCACCGTGCCGCCCGTCGGCGCGATCTGCTCCAAAATCAGCTTCAGAATAGTCGTCTTTCCCGTGCCGTTTTTGCCGATCAGCCCGACCCGCTCCCGCTCTTGCAGCTTGAAGTAGACATTGCGAAGGACAGGCCGGTCCTCATACGTCATCGTGATGTTGTGGAGGCGGATCAGGCTCATGGGCGGCTCGGCTGCCCCGCTTCGGCGTAGACCGCCTTGACTTTGGCGTTGTACGGGTCGTCCCACCAGGCCCGGAACAGCAGAATGTCGCCGCGCTTGACGGCGGCTACTAATTCGTCATGGTGCGTTTCCATGTCGCCGTCGGAAACGTTCAGCACCGTGAATGCCTGGGGATAGATGCGGCGGATGCGCTCCGGGGTGGAGATGTTGCCGCCGCGCAGTTCGGCATAGGGCGCGGTGTAGGCATAGTAGCGCACGTTTTTATGCTCCGGCATCAGCAGCGCCGTGATCTTGTGCTGACTCAGCGCTTTGGCGACGTTCTGGAAGACCGTGGCGGGATAGGGCATGTTGGGGTCGCCGTTGGAGTCCACATAAAAGATCGTGCAACCCCAGCGCTTGTTGGCATACAGGGCTTTGTCAATCAGCGTCTGCGTCACCTGCGCCATGTCCGTTTGATCGCGCTGATAATAGCTGCCGTCTGCTTTCTGGGTCAGTATCTGCGGGCGGATGCAGACGCCGACGCGCAGGCCGGCCTGCCGGAACCGGGCAAAATAGGCATCGGCCAGAGCGTCCATTTCGGGCGCGCGCGCGCTGACAATGCGCGGGTCGCCGATGTAGCTGGTGGCGTGCGGAAACTCCTGCCCCTCTACGTCCCAGGTGATCATGCCCTGCGCGTTCATGGCCTTCAGAATGCGAATGCTGTTGTCGGCATAGGCCATGAGTTGCTTCGCGAATGCTGCCCGCCCGGCATCAGTCGTGACATCTATGGACTTGTCATTATTGAACCACCCACGCTGGTTGGTGCCGTCGGCAGGGTGGGGGACGGTGCTGGACAGCATGAGGTAGCCCAGGGGCCGCCGGTCCGGCCAGCGCAGCGACGGAGGATAGGTGGCGGCGAACTTGCGCTCCAAATCAGGGGCCAGAGTTTCCGGGGGAGTCCCTGCCGCGCCAAAGCGCAGGGACAGCGTGTAGGTGTCGGATTTGCCAGGGGGGATCGGACGAATTAGATACGGGTCTGAATAGGGCCGCAGCCAGTCGGCGGGGCCTGCGGAAACGCGCAGGGGAAAAATCGTGCTGGCAGGCCGGTCCTGGGCAAAGGGAAAGCCGATTAAGAGTGGCTGCTGCACGTCGTCATTGCACAGCGCCATGGTCCCGCTCCCGTAATCCAGTCCCAAAATGCTGGGGCTGCCGAGGTTGGCTGTGTAAATGGGCGTATTGCCGTCATATTCGCGCGGCGCGTGGGGGAAGCGCAGCCAGAGCGGCTGAAGGGTGATGGCCTCAATCGTTGAGGCCGGGGATTTATTCGCGACAGTCAGCGTCATCCGCAGGGTATTGCCCTGCGCGGCGAACGCGCTCATCACGCGGCCCCAGGCAAAAGTCCGCGTCATCCGGCCCACTGCCGGCTCCACGACCAACTCGCTCGGCCCGCCGTTATCTAAGTGTGTTTCTTTTCCATCCAGCCCGCGCAGGGTGACAGTGGAGACCCAGGCCGCGCCGCCGCCATACGCCCCGTGTTCGCGGTCGCCGGGACTGAGCCAGAGCATTTCCTGACCGTCGCATTGCAGAGAACTCAGACCCTGATCGCCAAGCGTGACGGTGACAACGGGCGCAGCAGCGAGGACCGCCGGCAAAGCAAGCGATAGCAGGCCGAGGGCTAGACAGAGATGCTTCAAACAAAGACGCCGGGGCAGTGAAATGCCCCGGCAGAAAAGAAGCCCCCTCGCCCCCAATTCTGGGGGAACCGGAAAAGATAATCTGGCTCCCCCCCAAGAATTAATAGTGGTAGGGGCGGGGCGGATATTTCTGCGACAGCCTCTCATGCCCTGACCCGTTTCGCGTTGCGCCGCTTGATCAACTCGTCGGTGATGACGCCCAGCAGAATGACCGCGCCCACAACGGCGAAGTTGAGCGAAGATGGAATGTTCAGCAGGTTGACCAGGTTCTGAAGGACTTGCAGCAGGGCCGCCCCGATCAAAATGCCGATGATGGAACCTTCGCCGCCGCGCAGGGAACATCCGCCCAGAACCGCCGCCGCGATGCCGTAGAGTTCATACGACTGACCGTGCGACGAGGGCGAAATGGAGTTGGTGTAAAAGCCGATCAAAATGGCGGCGATCCCGGCCAGCAGGCCCGAAATCACATAGGCGCCGGCGATAATCGCTTTGGAGTTGACCCCCGAATAGCGCGCGGCTTCCTCGTTTCGACCGACGGCATAGAGATAACGGCCATAGACCGAGCCGTGCAGCACGACCCCCATGATAATCGCGATCACGATCAGCAGCACGAAGGGAACAGGGACGCCCAGGATGCTGCCGGTCGCCATTCTTTGCAGCACTTCAAAGCCCTGGGATTCCCCAAAGCCTTTGGTGCCGTCGTCGGCGATGAACCGCGCGATGCCCCGGTAAAAGAGCAGTCCGCACAGAGTGACAATGAACGGCTGCAAATTGACTTTGGTGATCAGGAAGCCGTGAAACATCCCGATTAACGAGCCGCCGGCCAGGATTGCCAGCACCGCCAGTGGCCAGGGCCAATGCTTGTCCACCAGCATAATGGACAGCAATACGCCGAGCAGGGCGAACAGCGAGCCGACCGACAGGTCAATGCCGCCCGTGATGATCACGATGCCCATGCCGATGCTGAAAATGCCGTACAGGCCGATCAGGCGGGACGTGTTCTGAAGGTTCTCGGCGCTCAGAAAGATGCCGTGCGACATGACGCTGACAAAAATGCACAGCACCACCAGCAGCACGAAAATACCCAGTTCTTTGCTGGCGTTCTTAATCGGCAGGCGCGGGCCTTCAGGCCGGGCCGGCAGGCGCGGCGTTTCCTGGCCGCTGTCCTGAGTGGTCGGGGGATTAATCATTGCCTATCCTTCCGCATGGCCGACGGCCAGTTGCATGATTGTTTCTTCGGAAGCCTCCGCGCGCGGGAGAAAGCCGGTGATCCGGCCTTCGTGCATGACCGCGATCCGGTCGCTCAGGCCCAGCACTTCTTCCATGTCGCTGCTGATCATCAGGATGGCGACACCCTTTGCCGCCAGACCGCGCATCAGCTCGTAAATCTCTGCCTTCGCGCCGACGTCAATGCCGCGCGTCGGCTCGTCAAAAATCATCACTTTGGGGTCCAGTGAGAGCCATTTGGCGAGAACGACTTTCTGCTGGTTGCCGCCGGAAAGGTTGCGGGCCAGAAAATCCACGGTCGGCGTTTTGACGCGCAGTGACTGGCTGGCCGCCTGCGCGGCGGCGGTTTCCCGGCCGCGTTGTATGAGGCCGCCCGGCGAGTAGCGATCCAGAGACGGCATCGTGATATTATCTCGGATGCTCATGTCCACGATCAGCCCCGACCGGCGCCGGTCTTCGGGGGCCAGGTAAATCCCGTGCTGAATCGCATCGCGCGGCGAACGGACGGAGATAGTCTGTCCGTCCAGAGTGAGCGTTCCGGCCAGGGCGGGGTCAACGCCGAAAATCGCCTGTGCCGCCTCGGAGCGGCCCGCCCCGACCAGGCCTGCCATACCTAAAATCTCGCCCGCGCCGATCTCAAAACTGACCTCTTTGGCGGGATAGCGCGCTGTCCGCAGGCCCTGCACCGCGAAGCGAGTGGGCTTGGGAGCCGGGTTGGCGGGCGCAATAAACTTTTCTAAATCGCGCCCAACCATCAGGCTGACCATACGGTCGTGGGTAATTTCCTCTTTGTCCAATCCGCCTGCGTTCGCACCGTCGCGCAGGCCGACCACGCGGTCCGCCATTTCCCGCACTTCACCCAGCCGATGCGAGATGTAGATGATGCTGACGCCCTGCGCCCGCAGCTCTTTGACAACCTGGATCAGGCGCTCCGTCTCGGTCAGCGTCAGGGACGAGGTCGGCTCATCCATGATCAAGATGCGCGATTGCAGCGAGAGGGCTTTGGCAATCTCTACCATCTGCTGCTGGGCGATGGACAACTGTTTCAGCGGCAGGGCGCCGGTGACGTTCAGCCCCAGTCGGTCCAGATAGGGCTGCGTCTCCGCCAGCATCTTGCCTCGGTTCAGCAGCTTGAGCGGGCCGCCCATGAGAGGTTCACGGCCCAGGAAGACATTGCCCGCGACATCCAAATTGTCCAGAACGTTCAGTTCCTGATGGATGAAGCTGACGCCGGCCCGTGTCGAGTCCTTCACGGAATGGATCGCCACAGGCTGGCCGTCAATCAGTATCTGACCGTCATCGGGCTGGTGGACGCCGCCCAGGATCTTCATCAGGGTACTTTTACCCGCGCCGTTTTCGCCGATCAGGGCGACCACTTCGCCGGGCCAGACCGAAAGGCTGACGCCTTTCAGGGCATGGACACCGGTGAACCGCTTGCTGATGCCGCGCATTTCCAAAAGAGGCGGATTGGCCGCAGTGACCGCCATTCCTAGCCTCCCAGTTTCTTCTGCTGGTCGGCCATGTAGGCGTCGATATTGGCCTTCTTGATGGCCTGTGTCGGGACAATGTCCAGTTTGCTGGCCGGCAGCCCGCTTTTGTCGCCTTTGGCCAACTGGGCCAGCAGCTTGACCGAGTCATAGCCGAACTTGTAGGGGTCCTGAACGACGGTGGCATAAATCGTGCCGTCTTTGATGCCGTTCATCGTGTCCGTTTCCTGGTCAAAGGCGACGATCTGAACTTTACCGACTTTGCCGGCTTCTTTCACGGCGCTGTAGATGGCGGGGCCGTTGTAGCTCCAGATGCCGACCATGCCGGCGAGGTCCGGCGTGCTGGTCAGCACGTCGGCGGCGTTCTGCTTGGCGCGGGCGTGGTCGGTGTCGTCGGTGCGAACGTCTAAAATCGTGATGTTGGAGCCTTTCAGCGCGTCCCGGAGGCCGCTGATCCGGTCTTTGGCGTTCTGGGCATCGCTTTTACCGACAAAGACCATGATCTTTGCCGCCTTTGGGCAGCGCTTCTTTGAGCAGGCCGCCGGCCATGACCCCCGCGGCATGATTATCGGTGCCGATGTAGCAGAGGCGATTGCTGGTGGCGGCGTCGCTGTCCGACGTGATCAGATTGGTTTTCGCGGCGACCGTATTCAGGTAGGGAGTTTCGTTGGCCGGGTCTACCGGGCTGATGGCGATGCCTTTGACCCCTTTGGCGAGCAGGTCGTCCACGTCTTTCTTCTGAGTCGCCGCCGTGCCGTCATCGGGCATGACGAACTGGACGCTGACATTGCCCAGATCTTTGGCGGCCGCTTCAGTTCCCTTACGGCAGATGGTCCAGTAGTCGGAGGGGTTATTGGTGACAAAAGCCAGCATCGTGCTTCCGCCTGTGCTGCCCCCCGTTGAGCCGGTAGCCTGCGACACCGTCGTTCCCGTCGTGCCGCCCCCGCCGGTGGTGCCGTTAGTGCCTTCATCTTTGCCGCATCCGCATCCGGCAAGCAGCGCAGATGCCAGCGCGACGGCAAGCAGCGGCATTCGTTTGGTCAAAATCATCGTGTCCTCCTGTGGCTCATAAGCCTTGTTTAATGACCGTCGCGGGTCGGTCGGGCGACGAAGCCCGCTTGCCGGCCCGTGATGGTGTCGTACAAATCCTGCTGAATGGCAACCGATTCGACGCGGCTTACCCTTTTTCCTGCCTCTCTTCCTTAGAGTGTGTAAAAATTTGCGGAACAGCCCATACCCCAGAGAACCTCTCCCCCAGCCCCTCCCCTGTTAAGGGAGGGGAGTCAGAAGGGCAGGCACGGGGAACTGCCCCTACCTCCTCACCCTTCCCTGACAGGGAAGGGGCGCCGCTTGCGGCGGGGTTAGGTTCCTACGGCCCCGCGCTCACGCCCACGGCAGTCCACCCCGAATACGGCCCATACTGGGTGTACGCATATCCTCCCGTGCTATTCAGAGACCACAACGCTGCTGTGCCGTCGGTTCGGTCCCACAGAAGCCGCGTCCTATTGTCCCCGCCGACCGCGACAGCCGTCGCGCTCCATCCCGCAAAGGGGCCGTAAAGCCGATACGACATGCTGCCTGCCGTGTCCACAGACCATACACTGGCGGTGCCGTCGGTTTTGTCCCAAAGCAGGCGCGTCAGGTTATCGGGGCCGACGGCCAGGGCAATCGCGCTCCATCCGGCGAAGGGGCCGAACTCGTGCGCTGTGTAGCTGTTATCCGGCGCGATGCTCCACAGGGCCGCCTGCCCGTTGGCGTTGTTCCACAGGAGGCGCGTATGATTGTCTGGGCCATCGGCCAGAGCGCGGGCGGTCCATCCGGGGAACGGCCCGTACTGCCTCACGGTGTAGGAGGCATCGGAATTGACGTGCCACAGCGCTGCCGTTCCGTCCGTCTTATCCCACAGCACGTGCACGGTGTCGTCGGGGCCGACGCTCAGGCTGCGGGCGGTCCAGCCGGCGAAGGGGCCGTAGGCGGTGGTCGTCAGGCTGCCGGTCGTGGGAATTGTCCATAAATCCATCTGGCCGTTGGCATTGGTCCACAGGAGATGCGTCGCGCCGTCCGGCCCATCCGCTGTGGCCCGCGCCGTCCAGCCGGAGTAAGGGCCGTACTGGACGGCGGTATAACTCCCGCTGGCGGCGTTCTGTGTCCAGAGCGCGGCCTGCCCGTTGGTTTTGTCCCAAAGCAGGTGCGCCGGAGAGGCGGTTGTGGATGGCAGCAGGCCGTAGACCGCAATGCCGGCATTGCCGTTCGGGACATACACCTTGCCGTTGACAACTGTCGGCCACTGGAAATGCCCGACCGAGCCGAGCGCATCGCGGCCGCTGTTCTGTTCGCTGTCCCAGAGGTCGTTCTGCGAAACGTCATTGGCTTTGTAAGCGCGGACCACGCCGTCATTCCCGACCGCCCAGAGGATGCCGTTGACGCCGCCGTTGGACGAAATGGAGAGGGAGCCGCCGGAAGTGGACGAGTCGTTTCCCGTTTTAAAAATTCCGCCGGGATTGAAATTGCCGATCGCCGGATCATAACGGAACTGACGGATATGCACCCCGGTCGGCCAGACGTAAACGTATTTGTCACTGCCGGTGTCCCAGGCAATCGGGTTCTGGCCGACATTGTCGTTGCCGCTGACACCGTCAATTTCGATCCAGAACATTGTCCGGGCCGCTTGGCGTAAACCCGCCCAGATGGGTGGAATCCAGCAGGAAGGCCGAGCCGAACTTGGTGGCTCCCGTAAACAGCCGGTTCGTGCCGGGGATTTCCACGACACCGACATTGCCCAGGTCCAAATCCTGATCGCTTTGCGTCTGCTTGTCATAGGGCGCGAACCAGTCGGCGACTGACAAGTCACTGGCGCGCAGCTTGAGGACGCACATCCCATAGTCTTTGCCGCCGCTGTCGGCATCAAACGTTCCGTTGCCGACTGTGCAGTAAATGTAGCCGCTGGCATCCGCCGTCAGTCCTTTGCCGGCCTGCCAGATGCCGCCATCGCCGCCATTGGGAGTGGTGCAAAACTTCGCCGTCTGGGCGAATCCGCTCCCGGTGTACCGGTAGCCCAGCACCCAGCCGTGATAGGGATAGGAATCCGAGTTATGGGCAAACGCGGCGTAGACCACGCCGTTCAGCAGCAGCAGCCCGTCGCGGTCATTGGCGTGAAAGCGCCCGCTGCTGGCCGGGCCGTCAAAGGAAACGACGCCGTTCACATTGCCGTCGCCGGTTCCGGTCGCGCCGGCCTGAACCTGAACCGGGCTGCCCGTTTTGTCCAGTCCCGTTGTGATGTCTATGGCGTGCAAATAGGTCGCGCCGGCATCGTCGTTATCCGTCTTGGTCAGCACGTACAGCGTGCCGGAAGCCGCGTCAATCACGGGCGTCTCCGTAGTATAGGTGGCCGAAATAGGCAGCGTGGTATGCCAGAGGCTGTGCGCCGTTGTCGGCATCAAAGGCGTACAGGCTGCACGGAGATTGATCTAAGTTGTTGGAGGTGTAGGCGAAGACTGTGTTATGCCTGCCGCCTTTGAGGGTGACGCCGGGAACATAGAGAACCTGGCCGTTGACATTGGCATCCAGAGTAAGCGTGAACAGCTTGCCGAAATGGGCCGTGTTCACGTTGAAAGGCGTCAAAATAGTTTCCTGGGTGTTGGCGCCTGTTCGGGCATTGTCATTGTTCTGGGTCAGAACCGAAGCCTGTCCCTGAACGGGGCAGGGGCAGAAAACAAACGCCGCTGCTCCCAGCAGGGAACAGGCGATGAGAGAACGGAGCGTGCGAAGAGCAGGGGTAGCTTGAGGGTACATCGTTGGCAGTTCTTTCTTTCCAAGTCAAATGTAGTCCTATTGTACCCGTTTTCTGTGTCGGCGGGGGTTGACAAATCCCCGGCCTGGAATGTAAGATACACCATGCCCGCCCCAGCCGCGCCCGTCACGCTTCCGCCCGTCGTCCTGCCCGCGCCGGCCAATTTTGACGGCCCCCTGGACCTGCTCCTGCATCTGATCCGCGAACACCGCATTGACATCGCCGACATTCCCATTGTCCTGGTCACCGACCATTATCTGGCCTCTCTGCGCGCGATGGAAGCGATGAATTTGAACGTCGCGGGCGAGTTTCTCCTCATGGCCGCCACGCTGTTAGAGATTAAGAGCCGTATGCTGCTGCCGAAGCCGCCGCGCATTGACGCTGCCGAAGAGGGGGAAGACCCCCGGCTGGAGCTTGTCCGCCGCCTGGAAGATTACCAGCGCTACAAGGCCTTTGTGGAAACGCTGACCGAGTGGGAGGAGGATCGCCGCGCCCTGTACTTTCGGGGGCAGGGCGACTACGGCGACATTTACGAACTTCCCGTCGGATTCGGCGAACTCCACCCCGGCGCGCTGCTCAAAGCCTTGCAGCGGCTGCTGGCCGAGGCCGGCGATGATGGCGGCCACGCCGTCACCAGCGTCCGCCGTCAGAAGATCACCCTGCGTCTGGCGATGGCTGCCCTCTGGCGCAAGGTTCAGCGGGGCGGGATCGGCGGCGTTTTGTTTGACGAATGCTTCCCGCTGCCCCTGGTTCGCCTGGAAATCGTGATGACGTTTCTGGCACTCCTGGAACTGCTGCGTCAGGGCCGGATAGAAGCCACGCAGGACGCGCTGCTGGGCAACATCCACCTGTTCGCGCGGCACGAAGGGGAAGCGGCTCATGCCTGACGTGCCCGCTCAAATCGCCGAGACCGATCTGCCGCCGCTGCTGGAAGCCTATCTGTTTGTCGCCACGGAGCCGCTTCAGCCCGCCGAAGTCGCCCGCATTTTGCAATTGGAACCCGCCGCTGTGGAAGAAGCGCTGGAAGACATGGTGAACGCCTACGCCCGACGTATCAATTCCGGCCTGCACATCGTCCGCATTGCGGGTGGCTACCAGATGGCGACCCGCCCTGCGCTGGCCTCGGATATCGCCCGCCTGCTCGCCGCGCCGGGTCAGAAGTCGCGCCTGTCTAAGCCCGCGCTGGAAACGCTCGCCATTATTGCCTACCAGCAGCCGGTCACGCAGGCCGAAATTGAGGCTGTTCGGGGTGTCAGCGCTGACGCCGTGTTGAAAACCCTTTCCGACCGCCAGTTGGTCCACGAAACAGGCCGCAAAGAAGTCCCCGGACGCCCGATTTTGTACGGCACGACGCCTGACTTCCTGCACTACTTCGGCCTGCACACGCTGGATGATCTGCCCCCGCTTGAAGACATTGACATCGCGGAAGCCGAGGCCGATAAAGCGGCCACACACGACGCTTTGGAAGCCGTCGGTCTGGACGAAGAAGGCCGCCAGGACTGATCCTGGGTCTTGCATTTTTTGGCGCCAACCTGCTATAATATCCCCACGCTGAAAGAAATCCAGCGTGTCAACAACGCCGACATGGCTCAGTGGTAGAGCAGCTGTTTCGTAAACAGCAGGTCCGCGGTTCGAATCCGCGTGTCGGCTTCCTCCCCCTTCTTATCAGTTAATCATTGGCCCTGACGTTGTTGGCAGATCGCCAACAACAGAGAGGCCAAACGGTCACAGATGCCATCCGCTTTTTCTCCTTCCGCCCCTCAGGCGACCCAAATGCGTGCCTCCTTCTCCTGGGAGGAGGCCCTGCATGAGTTCCAACTGCATTTGCACGCCACCCGCGCCAAGAAAACCCAGCGCTACTACGAAGTTCAGCTCGGCGGCCTCATCCGCTGGGCGACCGACAACGACGTGCCCCTCGTCGGCTTCGGCAAGCGGCACATGGACCGCTACCTAGCCGGGCGCGCCGAAGCAGGCCGGGCACCCCTAACGCTCCACCACGACGCGGTGTGTGCCAAAGCATTCTTCCGCTGGTGCCAAAGGAACGACATCGTTGAGCGTAGCCTGCTCGCCGAGTACGAGATCCGCCGCGCCCCGCGCCCGGCCCGCTACATGCCCACCGACGCCGATATGCAGGCGCTGATGCGCGCCTCACACGACTTCTGGAACCCCGCCAAGAACCCCGGCTGCCGGTACAACACCGTTGCCAAGCGTATGTTTCACCGCGACCGCAACTACGCGATCATCCTAGGGCTACTCGATTCGGCCTCCCGCATCGGGGAGATGCTCTCGCTGAAAGTGGACGACTACCGCGCCCTTGAGAAACAGATCGTGATTCGGGAGAGCAAGGGACGTGAGCCCCGAACGCTGCCGGTGAGCGCCGAGTGGGTGGAAGCACTGGCCGTCTGGCTGCGGCAGCGCGGGAAGGTAATGGCCGGTCAGCCGGAAGACGAGGGCTGGCTGTTCGTCAGCGAGTACGGCGGGCGGATCGACGAAGGGCGTTTCCTGCGGGCGCTCAAGAAGATCGTCGCCTGGGCAGGGATCAGCGGTCACATCACGCTGCACAGCCTGCGCCGCTACTCGCTGAACCGTCTGGCCAAGGTGAACCTGCTGGCGACGCAGCAGATCGCCGGCCACAAGGAGACCCGGACGACGCTGCTGTACACGCAGCTTGACCCGGATTTCATGCGAGGCGTCCACGACAGCGTGGGAGTAGCGCGCGGCGTGCTGGAAAACCGGCGGGCCGCCAAGCAGCGCAAGCGGCTGGTGTGAGGGCTTGTATGAGAGCCTCTATCACAGTTTGTGTGCGGCGGGATCGCTTGCACGCCCTAGCGCAAGCAGGAAAACGGGCGGGCCAAGCAGGAAAACGGGCGGTCATGGCGAACAGGGGGACATGAAGCAGCTTTTCTTTCTGCTCGGCGCTCTTCTGGCGCTGCCACAGGCGGCCTGGCCGCAGACGCCTGTCGGCTTTGCCCTACAGGCGCAGACGGTCCAGGGAGTGACGATTCGCCTGACCCAAGCGCGATGGCAGCCTTTGGCCCAGATCATGGGATTCGCGCCCGGCGTATTCGAGCCGGGCCAGGCGCTGGTCGTCAGCGGCACGGTGAGCGGCGACCCCGCCGCGACGCTGCCAGACGGCAAAACCCAAATGGACTTTGTTTCCGCCACGCTTCTAGGGCCGCAGGGCCAGCGGCTGCACGGCTGGCCGCTCTCCGACGGAGGCGGCTGGCGCTTTGATGGCCTGGACCCCCGCTGGCCTGCGGCAAGGCTTCAGTTTGAGCGGACTGACCCGGTGGGGGCGCCGGGGGCGGCCGGGGAACTTTCCCGGCGTCGCGGCCTTTCCTCATATCGCCGCGCCCCTCGTCGACGGCCCTCCGGTCCTGGTGCATCAAACGCAGACCACGGACAACGGCTCGCGCATTACGCTGGAAAAGATCCGTCTGCGCCGGATCGAGTTCGGCACGCAAACGCTCCATCCAACAACATCGGATCAAATGCAGCTATTGCTCCTGTGGCAGCCGCCTGCGGTCCGGCCGGACACGCGGATCCGGTTCACACTGGACGGGCAAGTCGCGGAAGAAACCAGCGACATCCACGGCACCACGCAGGGCGAACTCATCGGCAGCACGCAGGGCGACGGCAGCGAGTTCGAACACGCTGGACTCCTACCGCGACCGGCTGGCGGCGAGGTATGCGGGCACTTCTTTCACGCTGAACCTGCACCTCACACGACTGCCCGCGGCTGGTGTCAAGATGCTGACGGTCTCCGCGAACTACTGGGAATCGGCCCCTGCCCTGCGGCGGGCGGCCGCCTTCACCCGATTTATCTTCCCGCTTGCATTGGCGCGTCTGGCACCGCCTTTGCACTCGGCCCCCCGCCCGCCTGTGGCGACTCAGCAGCGGGGCGACCTGCTGGCTTTCGTAGAAGATGTCCGGCCGCAATACAGCCAGGAAAACGTGCGCCTGTGGCTCCACGATGCACAGCCCCAGAACACGGAGCGGAGCTGGTGGATCGCGCAGGCAAGCGTCCAGAACCCGCAGACCGGCCAGCAGATCTCCGTATTTCTACCGTCTCCCCCGCGCCGGGGACGCGGAGGCGACCCGCAGCCGGATTACCGGCTGTATTGGAAGGCTAATGGGGAGCCGCTCGGAGCCAAGGATGCGGGCTACCGACTGGATTTCGGCCCTTCCCAGTTCCAGCCGCCTCCGGCCTCGGTCACGCTCAACCTCGCCCTGGAACTGCGCCGCCGGACACGCTACGCTTTCGATCTGCCCGACCTTCCGGTTCCGGCCGCCGAAGCGCCGTTGCCCGTTAGCCGGCGCGCCGTGGTTCCCGGCTTGGGCGCGTTCGAGGCGGAGGCGATCCTGCGGTTCACCCCCGATCATCCCCTGCAAACGGGTTTCGGACGCGGGGTTGACGCCGGACAAGGACAGGCTGGGATGGCCCTGGCGCTGAAGTTCACCCCGGAGCGGCCAGACGCCCCGCCGCCCAATGGTTCGCTGCTGCTGGGCGAACTGACGACGCGCGATCTGCCCGGCTCGGAGCAGTCCCGCGTGGAAGACGCCGCCCCGATCTGGGCAAACCTGGTGGATCAAAGCGGACGCGCCGACCCGGCCAGCGTACCGAAGACCTACTTTGTCACGCTGCTCTTGCTGCCGGCCCCGGCGGGCAAGACCTCGTTCACGTTGCACGCGGCCTTTGACCAGATTCTGGTCACGGACCGTCGCGGCGTGGCTCTCACAGTACCGGTCGTTTCCGCTCCGCCCGGTCACTGACTAGGATTTAAGGCCAGCCTGCTTCCGCAGACGATCCGGGCCGAACGGTCCCCCATGCCGCGATCAGCCTTGCAGGACCTCGCGCTCCGCCTCAAGCCAATCTTGAGTGTCCTGACCGTCACCATGCCCACGCTGGTCGTAGATCTCGTAGGCTCGCTCCCGGATCTGAGGGATCCGGTCAGGCGGCACCGGCTCGGATGTGCCCATGGAGGACATGGCTGCGACGGCTCCGGCAGGGGGAGGGGCGCGTCGCCTTCAACAGCGTCATCGTGTAACGTTCCTGCGTCACCCTGTGGCGCTCCTGCGTAATCGTGGTCGTGCTTGTCCACAACCTCCATTGCGCCCGCCGAGGCCACGCCGCCCAGCACCGCCCCGATCATGGCTCCAATAGGACCACCCGCCAGCCTTCCGACGACAGCTCCTCCGATGGCGCCGAGAATACTTCCCTCAGCCACGTCATGCCTCGTGACCGGCTCCGTTCCGTCCCCTGTGTCCATTGAATCCCTATCGTCAGTCCGCGCATCTTCAGCCGTCGTGTCATCAGCCATCGTATTACCGCCATTGTTGGGCGGGAACGCTCTCTCCTGGTTCTCATCCTGGTTTCCGCCCTGGACGTACCCCCGGGTCGGGCGGGATAAACGCTGAGCAGGTATCACAAAAAGTATCCCGAAAAAGTGCCCTGACAGGGGAACGTCCGGGGAGATGGCGCAGTGAATTGCCAAGCAACGCAAGCGGCTGGTTATGATGGCACACCCGATTTCCCATCCGTTGCTTGGCAAAATCTTCACTGTCCTATCGGCGATGCACTGGCAGGAAAGCGGCGCGGTCAGGCCGTGTTCTCCATTCAGCCGCCCTCCCATCACGGCCGGCTTGTCTCCCAAACGGCGACCATTGAAAGATGTCTGATTTCAAAGATGTACGAATGGTTTTTACCAAAACTCGCGGTGGGCATACCGTAAGATCATCCGTGTCCGTAAGATCATTCATGCCAGCGCCACTTCGGTTTCAGTCGTGAACTCTCATGGAACTCATAGGCTGCACAATAGTAGAGTTGACATACAACATCTAACTAGAGTAAACTGACATTACCACAGCCTTAATCTTCTTTCGATCTCATGCCAATTCCACAAGAACAACTCGCTAGCGCACTGCAAGCTCTTCAATCCGCTCAGCAGGACGGGGTGGTTCGGGCGAATGCCCTGAGCCGCCCCCACCGGGAACGGTTGCTCCAAAGCGGTTTTGTGCAGGAAGTCATCAAAGGCTGGCTTATCGTCGCCCATCCATCCCTCAGTGACGGCAGCAGCACTGGCTGGTACGCTTCGTTCTGGGCCTTCGTCCGGCAGTACCTGGACAGCCGCTTCGGGAACGGTTACTGCCTTTCCGCCGAGGCGTCCCTGAAACGCCATGCTCGCAGCCTGCTCATTCCCCGCCAGGTAACTGTCATCCTTCGGGAGGGCAGCAACCAGACGGTGCCGCTGCCGTTCGATACTTCCCTGTTGCTCTACAAAGACGCTGCCAATTTCCCGGCGAATCGCGTTCAGCAGCAAGAATATCAGCAGCAAGAATATCAGCAGCAAGAATATCAGCAGCAAGGGGAAGAGCAGCAGCCGGAACAAGACCAGCCGAAGGGCTTGTGGCTGATGGATCTGCCTTTGGCTCTCGTCCGGGTTGCGCCATCCTTCTTCCAGACCAGTCCCGAGGATGCCCAGATAGCCTTGCGGCTGCTGCGCGATCCCGCTCCCCTGCTGCGGGTCCTGCTGGAAACTGGCAGCGTCAGTGCGGCAGGACGCCTCGCCGGCGCTTGCGAGGTCCTCGGCGACGTGGCGGCGAAAGAACGCATCGTGCAGGCGATGCGGGCGGCGGGGTACGGCGTGCGGGTGAGCAACCCCTTCGAGCGGACGCTGCCAGCCTGGGAGGGAGGGCATACCGTCAGCCCCCATGCCGTCCGCTTGCGTAGCCTCTGGGCCACGTTTCGGGCCGAAGCCGCGCGGATCGTTCCTCCGCCTCCAGGCCTGCCAGCCGATCCTGCCGCCTATCTGGCCCAGGTGGACGAGCGCTATGGCAGCGACGCCTACAACTCGCTTTCTATCGAGGGCTACCGCGTCACGCCGGAGCTGATTGAGCGGGTCCGGCAGGGAGCCTGGAACCCGGACCATTTTGCCGGCGACCGCCAGCAGCAAGACGCGCTGGCAGCACGGGGCTACTTCCAGGCGTTCGGGTCCGTCAAGGAAAGCCTGACGCGCGTGCTGGCGGGAGCGGATGCGGCGCACGTGGTGGCGCGCGACCACCCGACGTGGTATCAGGAACTGTTCGCGCCCGCCGTGCAGACAGGACTTCTGCCGCGCAGCAGCCTGGCCGGCTACCGCAACCAGAACGTCTACCTGCGCGGTTCGCGCCATGTGCCGCCCGCGCCGGCGGCAGTGCTGGACAGCCTGGACGCCTTGTTCGAGCCTGCTTTCGGCAGAGAAAGAGCCAGCGATCCGGGCGATCCTGGGGCACTTCTTCTTCGTGTACATCCACCCGTACAGCGACGGCAACGGGCGTCTGGGGCGGTTCCTGATGAACTGCCTGCTGGCGGGCGGCGGCTATCCCTGGACGATCATTCGTCAGGCCAGGCGCCGCGACTACCTGGACGCACTGGAGATGGCGTCGGCAGAGCATACCATTGCCCCCTTCGCTCGCTTCGTCTGCGAGGAGATGGAGAACGAGCAAGGGCGGTAGGAGAGAGTGCAAGCGTCGCTGTTCTTATCGCAATTCAATGCTTATCCTCACTCAAGGCTTATCGATCCCTCAGCTGATCCGCTATTGCTTAGCCCACTGCTGTCTGGGCTCCCGTTGCCTTTTCCGCTGGCTAATCGGCGTAGCGGAAGATCGGGGCGATCTCATTGAGCCAGTAGTCCGCCTCGGCCCGCTGCTCCGGGGTGGTGCCCGGAGGGAGGGTGACAACGAATACCGACAGGCTGGCTGCCCGAGCCGGCCACATCTCCCGTTCGACGCTGATCGTGAGGCCCGTGGCTTCCTGCACGACCTCCTTCATGCTCCTGATGAGGGCGTCGGCGCTTTCCTGAGACAGATCATCGGTCGCACCTTTCATGCCTGCCCGCTTGCTTGGCGGGCACGAGTGACTTTGCGGGCATGAGCGTGCATGCGGTCCCCTAGGCCGATCTTTGGCGAAGCCATCATACCGGGCCGCGCTTATGCCTCTGCCCTACCTTGTCCGCTGCATCTCTCTTCAATGCATCCCTCTCCGCTGCATCTCTGTCCCCCGCAGGACGCATTCTCAGAACGCTCCTGCGTGGATTCCTTCTCAGGGCACGTCCCTCCGAGAACTTGTCCACGACCCGCTCCAGCCACTGGCGAACAGGCTGCTGGGTGAAGGCGTTGACGATCAGGGCAATCGCCGTCGCCGCGTAAGCGCGCTCCGCCGCGTCCCCGAAGGGCAGAAGCTTCGCCAGGAAGCTAACGGCAAGCTGGTACAGCTCCAAGGCGAGCGTGATCAGGCCGGCGTAGACGAACGCGGCCCGGATGATGACACGGATCCCGAACAGGTGCGCGGCAAACACGGCGTAGCCCACCGCCGCCAGGAACAGGATCGTCGAGAGCGAACCGACGTCCTGGAGGGCAAAGATATGGAAGGCATACGGCAGCGCCACGTTCGTTGTTAAGGCGATGGCCGCCGTGGCGAGCATGCCGATCCCGATCACGAAAAGCTGACGGCGGACCGGTCCGCGCGCCCGGTTCGCTTCCCGGAAGGCAGTGGCGAAGGAAGCCGCCAGGTACGCGACGACATGCAGGATGTAGAGGGGAAAGAGCGGGCCGAACTGGGTGACGTGCTGCCCGCCTTGCACGATCTCGGCGCGGTCGATCCAGGGCGTCCGCAGGGTCATGAGGCTCAGGAGCAAGACGTCGGCCCAGAGAAGCCAGACCGCTCGGACGGCCTTGCCTGATATTCCTTTGCCGGCGATCTCCTTCACCAGTTGGTAGCCGAAAAAGACGACGAAGAGAGCGCAGACGAAGTTGAGACGGCCCAGGAGGGTCAGCGGATGCGGATCGCTTTGGTGATTGAAGAGGAAGAGCGTGCCTAGCCATCCGAGCAGCGCCAGCGCCGACAGCGCGAAGACGCGGTGCAGGCGGGAGCGCGGGTTCCTGGCAAAGATGACGACGGCCATGCCGATGAGCAGCAGGAAGCACAGGAAGTACAGGCTGGTGATGAACAGACTGATACTGAAAAGATTGTTACTGAACAGACCGGTAGTTAAATGCGGGAAAGGAAGCGGGGGCATCACCTGAAGATTAACGAAGCAACTTATTACGAGATAAGCAGTAACGGACAGTCAGCGGTTGAGATAGTCATTCTGGACCGCATTCTCCCATTCCGCCAAAGAAATCTGCTCGAGCAGTTTAGGGCGTTCATGCGGAACGGCTTTCTGCGCCAGATGGACATAGGGAGCGGCGGTCAGGACGCAGCCGACTTCCCCGGCCTCAACCGTTCGGGAGCGGAAGCCGATCAGGACCTTCTCGTACCGGACGCCTAGATTGTCCCCGATTTGGCCCACGGCGTCAATCAGGTGCCCCAGCACGGATACTTCCTGTTCCCTGTTCAACCTCTTGTTCGCCCTCAGCGGATTGATTGTGGGTGCCGACGAGAGTGCCGTGGTCTTCGAGGAACAGGTCGGCATGACGGCTGCGGTCGGCGGCAATGGCAATGGCCAGCGCGCCGTAGATCACGCTGGGGCCGTCGTGATGGCACGTCTTGTAGGCGCAGAGCAGGTGCTGACCGGGAGCCACGGGGAACCGGGGGGCGGTCACGGTGCCATAAAGTGCTTGGGTGGCCTCCGTCACCGGACGGACATCGTAGACGTGAGGATACACCTGGGCCGGCAGGCAAGGGTGGCGCCGGAGGGGTTGAGGCAGAAGATCATAGCCCCAGAGGAGACCCTGCAAGCCGTTGAAGGAAGAGACGGCCACAAGGTTGGTCTGGGTAATGTTGGCGGCACCGGCCTCGGCCCGGTTGAAGGCGATGATGTCGTCCAGGAGCCTAGACCCGCTGTGAGAGCAGGTACGCTTGGTGACGCCGATGCCGATGAGGGGCGTGGTGACGTAGGCGTCGGTGGGCTGCATCCCGCAGGCAGAGCAGTAGCGCTTGAACGGCCCGACGATGCGCGGGATGATCTCCGCGACCTTTTTCCTGCCGCCGCTTCCCGAATTAACGCTTTTCATAACTTAACGCTTTTCATAGCTCACCTTTCCCAAGTGGGAGGAGCGCGTGCGGCAATAAGCCGTCCCGGCAGGCGTTCGCCAGGATGGCACGGTAGTGCAGGCTCTTTTCAGCCTTCTGCTCAATCACGTCTTTCACTTCCTGAACCCGCAGGTAACAGGGATAGCAGTCCTCTCCCCAGTGAGGTCGCACTGGTCCGGCAACGTGCAGCGGCCAACCCAGACGCCGATAAATCCGCAGATTGGCAGGCGTCACCTCCATCCAGAGTTCGGCAATATCTACTGTGCGGCAGTAGCGCCACATTTCCACGCACAGGGGCCAGAGAAGGCCGTAACGCCCCCGAAACGATGGCTTCAGGGCAAGCAGCCTCACATGCCCGAGGCGGGTTCTGCCATGCATTTCCAATTCCGGCCAAACGCCCAGGCAAGGCAAGCCTCCACTATCCGGCGTGGTTAGGTGTAAGCCACCGGCAAGTTCGCCGCCGACCATTGCGGCGAAGCAGGCAGCGGCGCTCGTGCAGGCCGGGCGTAAGGCTTCCGGCAGCCAGCCTTGCGAACGCGCAATCGCTTCCATTTCCGCCGTGAACGCCGTGACTTCGCTTGGCGTTGTCATTAGGCAGATTTGACTGCACTCTTTGTGGGACTGAACATCCGCTTGAAAGAGCGTTTTCATGGATTGGCCTTCTCCGCTTCCTTGGAGGCGACTCTCAAGAAAGAATTATCCTACAGATTATACCTCCTATATCCGTACTTAGGGATATAATTTGACGACAGCTTTGCGATAATGGGGCATCCTCAAGGAACGGATGTAGCCATCATGCCCCGTGGCGGCCCTCGCCTGCGAACTCGCGACAAGAAACTCAACCAGGTTGGTCCTCGTGTTCAGGAGCGGCGTCAGGTTCTGCGGCTGGAGCAAGACGAAGTGTGCGCCCGGATTGCCCTGAAGACGGAGGGCGAGTGGAATCCCGGCTGGCAGGATTTGTCGCGCATTGAGAACGGTGCGCGGATGGTCTCGGACCTGGAAATACTGGCGCTTGCCCACGCTCTGGAGTGCGATGCCTGCTGGCTGCTGATGGACGATCCGAACCACAGCTAGAGGCTCGGTGCTGGCTTGTTTCCCATCGCCTTATGATCCTGGGGAGCCGTGCGTCTGTAAGCCTGATCGATAATACGGTTTTTGTTGTACAGGGTCAGGAAGATCGGCAAGCTCGCTTCCCTGTTGCTTCCTCCCAACGGTTCAGGATGACCTCGCAGAAGCGCGGCTCGATCTCCAGCATCCGGCACCGCCGCCCCGTCTCCTCGCAAGCCAGCAGCGTGGTTCCCGATCCCCCGAAACCGTCATAGGCGATCTCCCCCACGCGGCTACTGTTCTCAATCGCCCGCCGGACCAACGCGACCGGCTTGACGGTCGGATGCGCCAGCGTCGTGCGCAGACGCGGGATCTGCCAGACCGTGTCTTGGGTGCGCCCGCCGTAGAACGAATGGGCGGCTCCTTCTTTCCATCCGTACAGCAGGCTTTCGTGACGCCACTGGTAGTCCTGCCTTCCCAGCACGAAATGATGCTTGACCCAGACCAGGGACTGGCGCGGCTTCAGCCCGGCGTCCTCCAGCGCCAGGAGGAAGGCGATCTGGGCCAGTGCGGAGGGGGTGCAGAGATAGAAGGCGGCTCCAGGGCGCAGCGGGGCTAAGGCGAGAGCTTCGGCGAGGAGGCGGCGGGTTCCCTCCGCGCCAAGATCGTCCCCCCGCAGCAGCGAGGCTGGGTGCCTGCCAGATTGCCGCTTGCGGAGACTGTCTTTGCCAATATACGCGACCCCGTAAGGTGGGTCTGTGAAGAGCATATCCGCCTTTTCTTGCTGGGGCATGAGCCGGGCGATGTTTTCGGCTCTGGTGCAGTCGCCGCAGAGGAGGCGGTGGGGGCCGAGTTGCCAGAGTTCTCCCGACTGAACGCGATGCTGTTCGCGCATGGCAGGGACTGGCGCCCAGATGCCTGCGGATCGCTGCCCGCTCATTCTGCGCCCCGGTTATTCGGGTGTTGTTTATCCTGGTTCAGCGGTGTCTTCATCTGCAATTGGTCTTCTGAAGGCAGTTGACCCACTGGAGGCTGCGGTCGTTGCAAGCCTTCCTGGTCCTGTTCCCAACGGCCCGCGTGTTTGCGCCAACTCCAGTGCCGGTGCGGATCATCGGCTTCGTTGATCTCTGCCGGGCGGTTTGCCGCAATAGTCCCTGCAAGCCCTGACAATGCTCCCTGGGACGTTTTTTGCGCCGTGTCTGGGCGCTCCCATGCCCGCCCAGCGACCTTTCCCGCCGAACCGCGTACCGTGACCACTTCATTCTCCTGCCATAGCCTGATCGGGTAGTCCGTGTCGGTGCGCGGATGCCTCCGGTTTGCCCCGCGCTGCTCGTCCTCTTTCTGCTCGTGGGCGAGCAGTCCGGCTATGGCCGCTGAGAACGCGGCGAGGGAGTAGCCGCGCCTCCTGGGATCGGGGTGCGAGAGGAAACGGTTGAGGAGTTGGAGCAAGTGCTCGTAAGAATGCTGGCGGAGCAAGCCGGCCACGATCCTTCCTTCCCGCGCCCAGGCGACGGAGGGCGGCTCCTGCTTTGGAAAGACCTTGCGATAGCCGTCCCGATAATTGAGGAGGAAGCGGCGGACATCGTTGTAGTTGACCGTGCCATCTTTCACGATCTGCCGCAGATACCCCGGTTCCGTGGGCAGGTTGCCAGGATGCCGAAGGCTTTCCTGAAGCAAGATACCTCCGGCGCTTGTCGCCAGTTCGGGAGCGTGTGGAGTTTCTTCGTGTGGAGTTTCTCCACTCAACAAAACACTGTCTACTACTTCTCCTGAGAGAGAACCCGTCAGGGTTTCTCTCTCAGAAAAGCTGGTCAAGACTATGTTTCTTTTGTTTCTGCTTTCTTTTGTTGTGTGTCCTTTCTCCACAGGCGAAACTCCACACGCCCCGTCGGCATCAAGTCCATTTCCTGCGCTCAAAAGTCCATACGCTGAGGTTTCTGCCTCTGAGGTTTTGGCGTCTGAAGCGTATGGGCCTTCTCCAAACGTGCCCTGGTCGGCATCCCCCTGTCGGGGCAAGCCGTTTCTCTGCCCCGACGCCCGCTCGCTGTCTGCGAGGCCGGCGGTCCACTGCGGGTGCAGGCGGTACCAATGCTTGTTCGGGTAGCGCCGACGTTCCTGGGGCGTGTCCAGAGGCTTCCCTTGGTCCGTCAGTACCTGGATAAAGCCTTTAGCGACCAGGCCGCTGATGGCGCGGCTGAGGGGCTTGCTGGAGCGTCCGGTGCGGGCCGCAAGCTGCCCCTGCGTCAGCCAGTCGCGCTCTTTTCTCCCCGCCTCCCTGTTCCCGATTTCTGCGGTATCCCCTCGGGCCGGCTGCTGCCATCCCAGCGTCTGGCGCACGATCACGCACAGGAGCCGCCACTCGGTATCGGTCAGGCGTGGCATGGCCCGATCGAGCAGCAGCGCGGGAAACGGTACACTCCTGACAGGGAATGGCAGGAGTTGCAGTGGAATCGGAGTTTGGGGCATAGGCGCAACGATTAGGGAAATAACTTGAGGAAAGGGAAATAACTTGAGGAATAGATGGTTCATTTATTTCTGGTGATTTATTCCGCTATTCCGCTCCCTCTTGCGTCTCCGCTTCCCGGGCGAGGCGCTGACGGGCGATGCCGCAGTACGCCGCCGAAACGTCTATGCCCACATAGCGCCGGTCCAGGCGGGAAGCCATGACCACGCTTGTGCCGCTGCCCATCAACGGGTCCAGCACCAGGTCCCCCTTCTCCGAAAAACAGCGGATCAGGTCCCCCGCCAACCGGTCCGGCATGGTTGCCGGATGCCGAAGCTTCACCCGGTTGCGCTCGGCGCTGCTGGCGGCATACGGCCAGACGGTTCCCCGGCATTGCCAGGGCTGGACATTCGGAGGTGGGGTTCCCCAAGGAGTGCCACGGCGCGCGTAAGGCGTGCGGTACACCTTCTCCCCGGCGTGCTTGGTTGGGATCAGCAGTGCCTCCTTGTGGAATGTCGTGGGCCGCCTGCCCTTGAAGAACAGGTGGACGAACTCGTGATCCACGCGGAAGCGGGTGCGCCACCAGGGGCCGGGAGCACCGTGCCGGTGGTAGAGGCAGGTCTCGAAAAGCTGCCAGCCTGCCTGATCGCACCAAAGGACGGGAAGGCGGAATGAGGTGAGGGACTTGGCGTACCGGCGAGAGGCGTCCCCGATGACGACGGCGCAGACGCCTCCGTCTTTGGTGACGCGGAAGACGGCTTTGCCAAGCGCGAGCAGATCGAGGGAGACGGGCGTGTCGTAGCGTCGCAGGTCGTCGTAAGGGGGAGAAGTGACGGTCAGGTCAACGCTGCCCGGCGGCATCTGGGCCAGGAGAGAAAGGCAGTCTCCGACCAGTATCTGACCCCCCGCCCCCGATTCTTTTCCGGGAACATCTACTCCCGCCTCTACGTGAGGGAAGCCCGCCGTCATGCCGCCCCGGCGTCAAGATCAAAAGCTTCTGTATTAGAAGAGGCTGTATCGGAAGCCTCTACCGCCTCGCTGCCCGCTTGTTCACTCTCGGATCGCTGGCTCTGGGAAGGTTCATCAGATTGGCGTTGCTCGTTAGACCGGCGAGCTCTATCGGTCCGTTCCTGCGCCAATGGCTCCGGGATGGATAACGGCGCGTCCTCCCCCTCTTCAGGAAGAAGGGTCTTCCCGGCGAGCGGGTCTTGAGGCTGATGCTCAGGCAGGCTTTGCGGTTCAGATAGGGCTTGCGGTTCGGGCAGGGTTTGCGCGGCTTGGCGGCGCAGGTTCAGGGGCGCATCATAGTTGCCTGTGACTGCCGCCAGCAGGAACCGGGCCGGGCTTTTGGCGTGGCGAAACGGCAGCCACTCCAATTGCCGCCGGATACGCTCCGGCTCATGCGATCCGATCAGCCCCATCGCCTGCTCTCGGTCCAAGCCGCACGTCTGCAACTGTGCCAGCAAGTCCCGCTGCTCGTCCGACAGGGCGGCTTCTTCTTCCTGATGCGCCTTCAGCGTTGCCTGCGGGTCTTGCCATTCCTTCCAGCCCATGCGTTCGGCGATGTCCCGCTCTACCTCGGCACGCGGACGTCCGTAGCGAGCGCGGCTGTAGGCGACCACCGCCTCCCGTCCCGCCGGACGAAAGCCGGGCACGGTTGGTTCGCTCCACTGCCTCGGCTCTTCCTGCACGCTTGCCAATAATCCGGGGGCAGGCACGAAGGTGGACAGGCCGTTCTCACGCTGTTGCTCGGACACCAGGGGAAGTCCGTGCCATCGGAGGGCTGCCAGGCGCTCCAGACGGCTGCGGGCTTTGGTTTCCGAGGTATGCATACCCATTGCCAGTTCGGGGAGGGTGGGGCGGCACCATCCATTGGGGGTGAGGAACGTCAGCAGCATCAGCAGGGTTTTCATCTCCTCGCCGGGCAGCATGTGCCAGAGACTGCCGGTGCGGAGCGCGGGCATCAGGACGAGGCGGACGGCAGGGCGGAAACTGCCGGAAGGCACCGGGTCCAGTTTGAGATGTTTGATGAGAAAGGGTGCCTGCGTGATGAAGGGGGAGGGGCTGAGAGCGGGCGGCTGAACCGTGGACGGGAAGGCGGTAAGTTGCCCCGCGTTTTGGTCATCGTGCCTACCGAGTGGTTGCTCCAAATGATTGAAAGATTGATCGAGAGATTGATCCATAGGCGGAAAGTTACGAGTAAGGCAAGGTATTGCTGATCAGGGATTTTAGTTAAGGGACGGTCACGTTCTGGGCGGGGCGGCGCTGACAAACCCAAGCTAGGCTGCGGCTGTCCCTGAATGCCGCTCAGGCTTTCAGGACTTCTCCGTCAGCTTCTTAGGGCCAGGTGGCAGACGCCATGCGGCTGATCCAAGCCAGGCCCTAAGCCGCCCACTCTGCAACTATGTGCCGAACCGTCGCCGTTTGGCACACAGGGTTGCTCCCATGCACGGCACAAAACGCCAAATAGGCACGAACCATCGCTTGGGCATGGAACAAGTGACTTGGGCATGGAACGCGAGCCGCTGGCAAATGGGTACGCAACAGCGGGACTGAAAGCGGTGAGCGCAAGAGATCGACGAAGTATGTACGGAGCGCAGGCAGACCTACAGGCCAGTCGTCAAAAGTTGACCAGAACGAGAGGCCAGTGGGATTTGCTGTCAGAAAGGTTGTTAGAAGGGTCGGTCGTCATCGGGCTTATGACGACCATGCCGATGGGAGCTTCGGTCCGGCTTGAATAGGCGCTCGACCTCCCGCAAATCATCCTGCATTCCACCATCTTGCGTCAAATCGTCTTCAAGATTACTGTCTAGCCTATCGTATGAGGCAACCTCTTCCAGCCTCTGCTCTGTGTAAAGTTCATCCGCCAGCATGTCTCGGACCAGAGCCGGGCGTCGGTTTTGACGGCTCGGTCGGTGCCGGATATCCGGCCTGCGGCGCGCTGACATTTCTACTTCAGGCTTGCGACAATCTTCAAGGTCAGAATGAAGGCACTCGGGTAGAGAGCGTGCCGGCTGCGTTCGGTGTTGGCTTGGCATAGGGCAATGTTAAAACGAAGGTATAGAAAGGAATGTAACGTGAGAACGGCTCCTCAGGCGATCATGGAAACCGGATCAATGGAAACCGGTTCATTGAAAATTGAACCAAAGGAAAGGATCAAGGGATCAGGAACGGCAGCAGCAAGAGCATGGCTCCCCCGGCAAGCACGGGCAGCAGTGCCTCTTCAGCCAGCGAACCTGTGACGAAGCGCCAGCGGGTTGGAAGCAGATACAGCCGGCGCGTATGCCTGATCAGCCGGGGCAGGCCCGTGGTGGGGATACCACTGCGGGTGCAGGCGTCCGCGACGAGGTGACTGCCGTAACCCAGGAAGAGGCCCAGGGGCGGCTCCCAGTCCCACCCGGTCCCTCTCAGAAAGAAGGCCAGTGTAAGGCATAGCAGCCCGAAGCCTGCCCACCCAGCGGGCGAGTGCAGCAATCCCCGGTGGCCGAAGGCGCGGTTTGCGAGGAACGAGAGCGGCACGAACGGCCGGATGCCCTTGATCTGAAAGGAGCAGATCTTGGACTGGGCGGCATCCAGGTCCGGCAGCAAGGCTCCGACCGCCGCGAAAGCAGCCAGCGGCCCGACTGTATCCGGCACAAGGGCCTGGGCAAACCGAGCAAAGGCAATGGGGCGAGCAGCCAAAGGCTGTTGACGCCAGCCAGGACGTGGGTGCGCCACAGCATCAGGCGTTAGGATTGATCCGATCAGATGCGTCGTTTCCATCCAAGTTGTTTCGATCCAAGTTGTTTCGGTCATACCGCGTCACGGTAACCGTTACCCGCAGGGCCGGGGCATTCTGAAAAAGGCGGGCGCCGTCAGGAAGGGGCAGAGCGGCGGGAGGCGGTGTGCCGGCGGGCGGCACGGCGATCCTGGTTCTTGCTTTGCTTCCCTCTCTTTCGTGCTGGCTTGGGCACGGTGTCGCCGCCATCCGGCGCACCTCACGCCAACTTCGATGGCTAGCCATTCTTGTCGCTTCCCTCCGGTCCTTACTTTGTCTGTCTTCCCCCTCCCTATCTTCCACATTGGCGAACCGCTGTTCCAGGCCGTCAAAATACAGATCATCCACAATCCATTCCCGGCCGCTGCGCTGGATGCCGATCTGGTGGCGAATGAGCAAGTCCAACAGTTCGTCACCGTCTATCAGCCGGACCGGCGCGAGTTGCCGGCCCGCGTGTGCGGCTTCCTGGGCAACCGAGGAGAACGTGGAGAGCGTGATGAGCAGGGCTTGGTCCGCTCCCGCCCGCACCAGGCAGCCGCGCAACTCGTCCACCTGGCGCTGAGCAACCGTCAAGGCATCGAACTGCTTGACCTGGGCGATGCACAAGGCGGTGCGGATGGCGCAGGAACCCTCAAAGTCCCTGACAGCATAGTGGGCTTCCATATCCCAGCCGCCGCTGTGGTTCCGGCCCTTGAAGCGGCTCCTGCCGGCGGGGGCGACGGCGTGGTAGCCCTGGGCGCTCAGGAGGCGGATGACGCATTGGAGGAAGGCACGGTAGGAAAGGCCAAGCAAACTCTGGCGGAGTTGGCCGTGCAGAGGGTAAGGGGCAGCAGGTATTTTAAGATTAACGGCGGAGCAAGACGCCGTGAAGGGAGGCAGTGGGCTCGTAGGCATAGGCGATGTTAGGCGAATAAATAGGCGAATAAATAGGCGAATAAATAGGCGAATAAATAGGCGAATAAATAGGCGAATAAATAACAGTGGCCAAAGTAGGCGCAAAAATATGGGCCGCTCCGTCACCTGTTATGATTGGGCAGTTCGTAAAATAAATGATCAAGAATGCACTGGCGTTTCCCGAGCGGTGGACGGACTAGGCAAGGGAAGCGCTGGTGTCAGAACACCTAAGGTCTGAACCTAAGGTCTGAACTGATCGGATGTGCGGGTGCGGCGGCGTTTGCGGATAGCACGCCCAGTCGCCTGGCTTCCTGTGCTTCCATTCCGAATGCAGGTTGCCGTCCGCATCATAGGCGTGTTCCGGCAGGCAGCCTTTACACCCGACCAGGGCGCAGGTGGAACCGGTGGGATAAGTGCCGTCAAAGCCGACCAGTTCGCGCGGATCCAGCGCTTTGCCCAAACGGGCGGACAGCGCCCGTGTTACGGCCTCGACGAGCGAATAGGAGGGGCTGGTATGTCCGCGCAGGAAGCGGCTGATGGTGGAGCGGGAAACGCCAACGTCGGCGGCCAGCCGGGCCTGTCCCTCGAAGGCATAGCGGCTTATGTGGACCATGACGGCGGGCAGGCGGTTGTGCAGAAGCGGTCTGTCGTGCAGGCGGGTGCGGCTGATCCGCCTGCCCGCCTGTGCATCTGGCGTATCGGCTGAAGAACCCCGCCGAGGGATTACTTGGGGCTGGCTGATGGGTCGCGCGGTCTGTCTGTGCATGTACCTCCTTTGGGTTAATTATCGGTCTTGGTAAACAATGGAGTCCGCGCGTAGGCGACGGCTTTTGTTCGGTGGCTGCCTTGTTTTTGGTGGCGGTCTTATCCTGCCGAACAAAGACCGAATATGCAACCAGCGTTGCACCGATGCTCACCCACCGGATTGCTCATCACCGGAGCGCTCATGGATTACCGAAGACAAGCAACTTTTATCATGCCTGCGGCTGGCGTGACGTACCTGCGGCTGTTGCCTCTAAGCAGCGGAAATGGTGCCGTTGCCGGCAGCAGGCCATGCTGTCATAGGCCCGTGCTTCACTCGGTTCTTGATCCGCCTTCATTGAACCCGGCCCAGATGACAAAACACCGGACAAAATGATGACAAATAAATGACGGAACCTTCCCTGAAGACCGAGGCTCCTGTAACTGGCTTCCAGAAATCTATCCCGCCCATCATCGGCTCAACCTCCTCAATTTTCTTCATGTTTTCCACAGCCATCGCCCGTGTTTCCATTCATCGTCGCCCTTTAGCCGTAACTCATCCTTAATTCGTAACCGGTCGCCTATGGTTCATCTCTACCCCATGCCCGATGCCGAAGGGCTTGCCAAAACCAAAGACTTCTACTTAAATTGACTCGGCAGGACGATCACCGATGCCGAAGCTTACGAAGTCCTCAACTCCGTCATGCGTTTCCTTTACCTCCAAAGCCTGCCGCCGGAAGTCATGCCCGAGGAGCCAGGCATAACCGCTGAGGAGAAAGCTTTTTCTTGCTAACCCAGGCCCCCGTCCATACCTCCTATCGCCCCTTCCCATGCGCCCCATCTTCTTAGCTCCATCTTCTTAGTTCCATCGTCACCAAGCCCATGCTGCGCTACGCTCTCTACACCCGAAAATCCGACGAACGCCGCGAGGTCACCGAAAAGTCCACCCACGAGCAACTGACGGAGTGCCGCCATCTTGCCCAGGGGCGTGGCCAGATCGTGCGGGAGTTCCAGGAAAGCAAGTCCGCCAAAGTCCCCGGCGTCCGCCCCCTCTTTGACGAACTGGTGCGCCTGATTGAGAAAGGCGAGGTCAACGCCGTCCTCTGCTGGAAGGTGGACCGGCTCGCCCGCAACATGAAGGAGGGCGGCGCGCTCTCCCAGCTTCTCATTGACGGCAAGATCAAGGAGATACGCACACCCCACGCCTGCCACAAGCCTGGCGACAACATCCTGCCGCTCGTGCTGGAAACCGCTACCTCCACCCAGTACAGCCTGGACCTCAAGATCAACGTCGAGCGCGGGCTGACCGGCCACTTTGAACGTGGCGGCTGGAACGCCTGCGCGCCCCAGGGCTACCGCAACGACCGGGACATTGTCAACCCGAAGGTCGGCATCATCGTCGCCGACGAGCCGCGCTTCACCCTGCTCCGCAAAGGGTGGGACATGATGCTCACGGGCGCCTACGGCCCCAGCGAAGTCGCCCGCACGCTCAACGACGTTTACGGCTACCGGACGCGCAAGACGGTCCACCGGGGCGGCACGGCGCTTTCGCGCTCCTATGCCTACAAGATGTTCGCCAACCCCTTCTATGCAGGCTATACCTGGTACATGGGCAAGCTGCGGCCCGGCGCGCACCCGGCGATGGTGACGGAGGCGGAGTTCGGCCAGGTGCAGGAGTTCCTGAAGAAGAGCCTGGTGTCTCATGCCCACACGCACGAGTTCGCCTACACGGGCCTGATGCGCTGCGGGTACTGCGGGTCGCAGATTACGGCGGAATTGCACATGGTCAAGGCGGCGGGCGGGACGACGAAGCCGTACCGGTTCTACCGCTGCGCCGACTCCAAAGGAACCTGCACCAAGCAAGGGCTGTCCGAGCGGCTGGTGGAAGCAGCGATTGAGCGTGAACTGGCGGGACTGACAATCGCGCCGGAACTGTGCGCCATCGCGGAGGAGAACCTGTTGCGTGCTTTGGAGCATCAGTCGGAAGCAGCAGGCGTCGTGTACGCCCAGCAGAATGCGGCTCTGGAGGAATTGGAACAGCAGCAGAGCCGGCTGCTGTTGATGTGGCTGCGGGGGCTGCTGACGGACCAGGATCGCTACCAGGCGACGGAGGCGAAACTGGCGAAGGAGAAGCGGGACTTGCTCCTAAAGAGCGGTGCCTGCCGGGACGAACTGGGCCGGATGCGTGCCAATGCCCAGGCGAGCTTCCGCTATCTGGGGTACGCGCGGGACAACTTTCTGGTGGGCGATCCGAAGCGTCGGCGGGAGATCGCCAAAGCCCTGGCGGTGGAATACGTATTTTACGGGCGTGAGAAGCGGCTGGAGATCGCGCTGAAGCCGCTGCTGGTAGAGGTGGTGCGGTACGCAGATCGGGTGGGGGATGCCCTTGCCCAGCCCGCTCCTACTTGCCCGGAGACGGCCCCCAAACAGCCCCGAACGGCGGCGGAAAAACTGCGGGACTTGGAGCGTATTTTGCCTGCGGTTTCCGATAAAATGGGTTCGGAATGGGCTGTGTTTGAACCTCAGCTAATTGGCTCTGGAAGCAGTGAAATGGGTGGAAAAAGAGTGCCTGTCTTGTCTGGTCGGAGTAACGAGACACGAATTGAACCGTCTCCCATCCTGCTTGATCTGCTCCGCTCAGATTGCTTTGCCGTTCCCGACCTTGCGGGAGCGGCTTTCGCTGTTGCTTCGGCGCAACCCTTAGACGCACCGTGCTAACGTGCCGGTTACGATACAAGAACTTCCTAACATTCTCACATGGACCAAGAAATCATAGCGCGTTACATGCGCGCCTCGGAACTGACCAAGCAAGGGATGGCTAGGCAGGCAGCGTTGGGCAAGCCGCAGGGGCCGGTGCCGCTGGGCTATCGGAATTGCCGAAGCGGAGGGATGAAGGCCGTAGAACTGGCCGATCCCGAAACTGTCCGCCTAATCCAAGAAACATTCGCACTGGCTGCCGACGGCCTGCCGCTTCGCAAAATCCTGGCGGAGATGACGGAGCGCGGGCTGAAGTCGCGCCACGGCAAGCCGCTCGGCCCGTCCGCATTGTGGGGCATCCTTACGAATCCATTCTATATCGGCAAAATATGCTTCAACAATACGCTTATCGAAAGCCAGCACAAGCCTTTGATTGATGTGGAAACTTTTAACAGGTCTCAGGTTAAGTTTTCACATCACCGCAGAAATTTAGGCACAAAGCCTATAAATCAAGTCACGAATGTGACGTAGGCAACCGTCCACACGCGACGGAATCTTGTTGCGACGCAAAATCATCATTGGGCTTAGAGGTGCTGAAAGAGCGCTCATTTCGCCGCTTTGCTCGTCCCGAGCGTCCCGTTGTCACTCGTTGAGTCGCATCCTTTATCCTGTAACGTGACCGAGAAGCGGGAATGTAGCCCCCACGCTTCGTTGGCTCCGCCGCCCTGCTGACTACATTGCGAATGATGCCGTCAATATAAACCTGAAACCCGCTGGGATAATATCCCCTCACAAGTATCCAATGTTTTTGCATGCTTGGTAACATGAAAAAATCAGCAGTGTCTTTACGCAGTGCTTCGGCATCTTGTCTGAAAAGCAACCCTGTGTGCTGTGCATGCCAGACGATATCCATTTGATTGAGCCAAAGCTGGAGATATCTTTTTTCCATCTCAGGCTCAACGTCTTTCCCATTGAGCACGTTGAACAATTCTGGATGATCGAAGCCTAGCGCAAGAATCTCCCGATTGTTTTCCTTTAGGCGGATCAGGGACTCCAGCTTCAATTGGCGTGAGAATAGCCGGACTTGCACGTAGAGGAATAAAACCGTGCAGAAGGTTATGGTCTGCCCCGTGTAGGCGACAACTAATTCAGGTTTTAGATCAAGAAAGTTCATGGAGGCCCCTTTAGCAGGTAATTAGCCTCCCGCAGATCGCCGTTGGCGAAAATATTCTTGCAAGGGAACAGCATACTCAAGAATACAACTACGAGCCTGACGGTATGCCTCGTCCTTTGCGGCTAGCTTGGCACCCATAAAGTCGCCTTCACGTCCGTATTGCATTTCGACCGCCGCGGAATCATCAAACAGCCACCAGTCTTGAGCATTCAGGGCGAAATGCCGACAATATAAATCTTCGGTAAGAATATAGATTTGCTCGCCATGCTGCGCGTTGTAAGGATAGCCCCATGCCAGTCTCGAATTCCTGGTATTGGGTAGGCTGGGCTGGTAGGACGCGAACCCGCACGATGGTTTTATCGTTGTCGCGCCAACTGTCCAGGGCATCCAGCCATTCTCGGTGGCGAGTATGAGTTGGCAAAAAGTCACCGGCCTGATAGCGCTGCAGCCTCTTCGGCCTCTTCGGGAACAAGATATCTCGGAAGCGTTTCCAGTTGAAACGCTTCCGAAGTGAATGCGGAAAAAAGACGTGGGAGCGGGTTGTCACTCATGGCTGAATCGCTTGACTAACGCTTTCAGCGTCGCGACAGGCATCAGAACTACGTCTTCGCCAGAGGGAATGTTCAAGCTACCTTTTTCATGCTCTTTGATCGTGTAGCCTTGAACTAACACCTCGTCATTGTCGGTCAGGAGGAAAGACGGGCAATTGCCACCCATGCAGCCCACTGTATCGGCTGGGGAAAGACTAACGATTTTGTTGATTTTCATTTTTCAAACTCCTTAAAAGCACTTGAGAGAACAATGTGTATAAAAGCCTACACACTATATCTCTTTTACGCAACAATCAGTCAGCAAGTTCCAAGCAAACACCGTGCACTCGGCTCCCTAATTGCTTTTACTCTATATGACACGGTTGAGTCGTAAAAGTTGCACCTTCTGTGATTAAGTGCCTGAGCCAAAATAACTTAGAATTAGAAACGTGCTACAAATGCAGTTTTTGAGAAGCAATCGGTTCAGAAACCGGGATTTCTGATTTTAACCTAATTCCGTACTGGTACTTAAGGCATGATTTGTTCAGTTTGGTCGGAGCAAGGAGACACGAATTGAACCCTCGCCTCGCCTGCTTGATCTGCTCCGCTCAGGTTGCTTCGCTGTTCCTGACCTTGCGGGAGCGGCTTTCGCAGTTGCTTCAGTGCAACGCCAGCGGGACACATGATACTCCCATGAATAGGATGTCGGCAGCGCACCAGGAAATCGGAAATTCCTAACGATTTATTCACTACCGTACACTTTTTACTGCTACGTTTAACTGATAACTTTTGTTAATAGCTTACAAAATCCAGAAAAAGCAAAGAGGCTTTCGTCTCTGACTGGTGCTGTCACGCTCTCCCAAGTTGCGGCCAGAGCCAAAGGAGGTGCTTCCGGTGTCTCTTTGAGAAGACACCACCGACCTTCGCGAAAAAACTAGCTCCGAAGCCGCTTTTCTTCTGTCTTGGCTGGCGATTTTTAGATGCTTGATGCGATTTCTATGTCAGGTTGTCAAAGTCAAATATCGCAAACATCAGATACTAATACTGACACGAACATATTGCATACTCTTTTTCATGCGATTCCAGATCAGTTACAGGTTACAAGACTGTACTTATTCAAGTCTACGGTTTTGGCTATTTCTTAATGTATCTACGACTTAAATAACCCAAGTTGTGACCTAGAAGAGTATCGCATAGGCCACCACTGTCAGAAACACTTTGCGCTCCCAGCCTTGCGGGGTGACCGCGTGCAGGCGACGTCCTAGCCACTCCGTCACGGTGCTGAAGGTGGTCTCAATGCGCTTGCGATAACACTGACACAAATAACTCAAGTGCGCCGGATGAGGACGCAAACTGTTGCATTTGCGGTCAGCCAATAAGTTCACCTGCTCCTGGTCGCGCAGCAGGTTTTCGTACTCGTAGTCGGTGTAAGCCGCATCCGCTACCACGGTGGCTTTCTCCGGTAAGTCCAAGTCCAGTTTGCGAAAGCCCACAATGTCTCCCGTAGCAGCCGGGGTCAAGACAAATTCAACCGGGGTCAAGACAAATTCAACCGGGGTCAAGACAAATTCAACCGGGGTCAAGACAAATTCAACGGGCTGGCCGCTGGCCGTGACCAAGAGGTGTCCTTTGAGGCCGTAGTAATAACGTTTCTTGCTGGCGCAATAGCCACGGTACGGATCGTCCATCTTATCTTTGTCTTTGGTCTTGCCCTTGCTGTTGTCCTTGCCTGCCTTTTTCTGCTTCTTGGCGCAGGGATACAGGCGGCAGCGGCAGATGCGGATGTTGTCACAGACCGGAACCGGTACACTGTCCACCGCATAGATGCCTTCGTCGTTGGTCAGTTTGGCCGCTTCTCCGAGCAGCCACAGCATTTCTTGCCACAGCATTTCTTGCCAGAGCGTTTCCGGCACGGCGTGCCAGCGGCGGTTGAACTGGCCTTTACTGAGCATGGTCGGAATATGGTCGGAATGTAGCCATGTTCTTGGAGAAACCGGCGGCTTTTCTCCTGGTTGCCATTGAAAATGGCAGACGCCACCAGGGAGACGGTCATGACTTCAGCAGTGCTCATCTGGGCTTGCCGATCATCATGCCAGCCAGCGGCTTTAAGAAAGTCATCACAGAGACAGTAGATTGTGATGATCTGCCCCGTCATGGAAACGGGCTTTTGGGTATCCTCCTGGGTCTGTTGGCTGTTTTGGGTACTCTGTTCTTGCATGGCGGGCCTCGCGGAAAGTGAAGATTGGTACCTCTACTTTACCGAAGGCCCGTCAGGCTTAATCAGGAACACTCATAGGTCACAACTTGGGTTAAATAAGTACTTTTATCCAGACTAAAACAATTGGTAGGGTATTCATGTCGCATTTCTAAGTGTGCAATATGCCCTGTCAGCATACGCAGATATTGACAGCCAATGCTGTTGATGCTTAATCCAAAAAAGTGTACGGTAGTGAAACGATTTAAGGCTGTTATTTGCTATACTCCATTCAAGGCCTCGCATTTTCCAATTTAGTAACGCGCCTGCCTGACCTGTACGACTACTCGGTATCGCCTCATCGGTATGCAGCAGCCGGGCATTTTCTGCTTTCTTTCATACTGTTGCTCCGTATCGTGCAGACATACGTTACCGCAGTCTTGCATTATGACGAGTGGACGTTCCCGTCGGCGATGAAGATGCCTGATATAACCGAAGGATGACTAAATTCTGTATCAATAACCTAAGTTGCGTTTCTGTGTTCATGCCGTGAGGGTGTAAGCCAGCACCGTCAGAAAGACCTTCAATTCAAAACCACGCGGTGTGACCGCGTGAATGGTACGCCCGAACGCCGCAGCTATCTGGCTGAACACCGTTTCAATGCGCTTGCGCCGGCCTTTGGCAAAGTAACTGACCCACACAGGGAGAGGCTGTTTGCTGTTATGGCGCCGCTGGGCCACCAAAACCAACTCGGCGTCTTTGAGCAATGCTTCTTCATGCTGATCCAAATAGCCCGCGTCCGCGAAGACATGCGCCTTCGGAGGTAAGTCCACCGGCAAACACCGGAACGCCGTGATGTCCGCCTCCGCCCCCGGAGCCAGCATCACTTCCACCGGCAGGCCGTCGGCTGTCATCAACAGATGCACCCGCAGACCGTAGAAGTAGCGGCGCTTGCTGGCAATGTAGCCCCGGAAGGCTTCGCCGTGGTTTTTGCGCGGATACAAATGGCTGCGACAGATGCGGATGTTATCACAGACCGCGACCGGCAAGCTGTCTACGGCGTACTCCTGGTCTTTGTTGGTTTGTTTATGCACCTGAGCCAGCAAGTCAAAGAAGGCTTGCCAGAGCGCTTCCGGGATGTCGTGCAGGCGTCGGTTGAGATTGCTTTTGCTGCACATGTTCTGGATGTAGCCGTGTTCCTGGAGGAAGCAGCGGCTTCGTTCTTGGTTGCCGTGGAAGAGCGTGACGGCGACCAGGGATACGGTCATCACCTCGGCGGTGGTCATTCTGGCTTGTGGGGCATCTTTATGGCCCCAGGCGGATAAAAAGTCATCGCACAAGCAGTAAATCGTGATGATTTGGTGAACTTGACTTGGCATGGTCGGTCTCCAGTGTAGTAGAGGGTGGTACTTCCACTATACCAGAGGCTCGGCCATGCGCTTCAAAGCACTGCAAACAGAAACGCAACTTAGGTTATCAATACCAATCACAGCCTCTAGTGTTCCAGCTCTAGTGTTCCACAATCGCGAGGCCAATTAAGACTTTCCCTACACTAATATTTGCGGGAAGTCCAAAGGAGAGCGTTCCATTAGCATTCACATGATAAAATGAGATACTTCCATCCCGATTTGAGACATAAGCGAATTTGCCAGAATTATCAATCACGAAAGAGGTGGGTGAGGTGTTTTTGTCTACATAAAAGGGCTTTTCAGCTGTTGACGATAGTAAGATAGGTATATTCGTAGTGCTTATGTAAGCCGGTACCAAAGATGTGAGAATGCCATCAGGCGCTACGTTGTATTGCGAAATCATGCTTTCGCGTCCGTTGACAATGTACGCAAAGTTGGATTCGGCGTCAAAGACTAAAGTCGTAGGTTCCATGTCGGGTAGGTATTCAGGGGCGGGCATCGGCATCAAGATACCAGTGGTTGTCACCTGAAATTGTGCTATGGTACGGTTTCGCAGAATCGCATAAAGCCCTGGCTTCTTACAAGCAACCACCAAAGAAAGAACAGGGAAAGTAGTAGTTACAGCCGATCTCTGGTTTGACAGAGACTCCGTCAGGCCCTATCTCGAAACGATCAATGTTTGCTTCGTTGCGGTAAGACACGAAAACATAATGCCCTAATACATCAGTCGTTATTGAATTGGGTTGGTGCTTAAGTATAACCTGATCAGGAAGCAAAGGTGTCAGAGTTCCATTATTGCTGATGCGATACTGAGCCACATTTGCTTTTGACACATTATCCTGAGCCTGACAAACCACATACAGAAAATGTCCCGTTGGCTCAATCACAAGAGCGACAGGAGGTCCTGCTGTGGAAATTGCCATGGGATTCTCATAGGCAAGTGAGCCATCCGATCCCAAAATATACTGGGAAATAGAACTACTGCTGTAATTGGCAACGTACACCGAACGTCCATGCAAAGCTGCTGCAATCGCAATTGGCCCATTTCCTGTAGCTAGAGCCGTTTGTGCAAATGGGACCAAAACACCATTTGGTCCAACTTTAAACTGATAAACAGCATTACGCTCACCGTCAATTGTATAGATATACTGTCCGGTTGCTGAATTGTCATTTTCAGCAGAGACTTTCGCACCGGTCTGGAGGGTAATAGCTATAAAGGTAATCCATAATAGGATTAACATAGTGGTACTGCCAGCTAAACGATAAAGGAGTTGCATGGTCAAGCTTCTTTCAAAACTATTTTCGGGTTACCAGTCTGCCGCAAAAACAGATGTGTGGCAGAGAGACTGAGGCGCAGAAAGTTGTGAGCAATCGTATCATAGCTACCATACGATCCAACCTATCTAATTGCGAGGAAGCATCTGAACGTGATGTTTGCCGTTCAGGTGTTTATTTATTTCAGATTGGTAGTACGAAACATAGTAATCGGCTGCCATATTTGCGGGCACCAATTCTTGAAAGCGATTTAATTCTCTCTGTGCTTCAGAGTATCTTCCGAGGTCAATATATAAAATGGCCAAACGCCAAGGTACATACGTGTTTGTAGGTTGTCCTTTCTCTGCAAGACGTAACTCCTTCTCAGCAAGCACAGGGTTGTAAGCATTGCCTGTTTTCTCTGAGTACGCCGTCCCAAGAAGTGTATGAACTCGGGCGTTATTTGGGTCTAGCATTAAGGCATGCTTCATAAGCTTCAACCCCTCGGTCATATGCTCACCTTTAGTTTGGTTGGTGCCGAACCAGAAAAGAAAATTTCCGTAGTAAAGATTGGTTTCAGTCAAAGCAGGTGCCTTCTGTTGAGCGAATTGCAAACATGTCTCGGCAACCCTATAAATCTCCGATAGCTTCTCTGAACTCATATGGACATTGGATTTTGGGTTCATCACAGAAACCCAGTACCGTTGTGCTGCGAAACCCAGCCATAGGTTGGCGTAAATATCTTGTTGCTTGCTTTGCCATATTTTTGTATATGCTTCGTAAGCACTTTTTGATAAGCCTGCTGCTTCTGCTTGATAAATCAAATCAACGTTTTTTGTTGACGATGGCGACGTCTGACTAATCCTAGCCGCGATAAATGTGCTGGTTGTCCCCGCCGGGGCATAATACTGCTGCCCATAAACAAGGCCCCCAAAAGTAACTAGCACCCCAACTAAAAAAATTATTTGTTTGCCATTGCCCATTATGGCCCTCCAGGATGTTGCGCGTCAGAAAACGGCCATTGGTATTTTGTTGATATATCTCCGGTCGGATCCTTAAGATCAAATGGAACTTCGCCTGCAAATCCTGCAGCCGTGTAATGGAGGGCATTGCCAACATACCGATTGTAATCTACACCAACAATTGCGTATGTCCATTGGCCAGGCTTAGTAGCTGGATGTCCATCTGTTGTAACTGGTTGTGACGTAGCGTATCCAGGATCGCCAAAAGCAGCATTATTAACTTTGAAGCCAAGTATAGCGAGCCAATCATGTGGAATCGCAGTGGCTGGGCTTCCTGAGTCAAAAGTTATTCTAGACACTTCCACATACCCACCCGGAATACTCAAAATATCTCCCGGCGCTGTGGAGGTTCCACTTTTAAGAGTTGATTGAGGTCCCGGGTTGCTCCAATCAGTAAACTGCGTAACGTGGCTCTTATATACCTCATATTCGTCGTGCAAATCCATAGAAAATGTTGCATCAGCTGTTTGAACAGGAGGATTGGCAGGATCGTCAGAGTAGTGTAAGCTTATTGTGTCCGAAGATTTGCCATCCCCCTCTACAAAGGACGTAAGATCTATACCATCGCTAATATTTACGTTGTTGTAGTAGCTTTCACTGTATGAGACAGAGAAATCGGGGATTTTGGTGACCGTAGAACTAAGAGCTCCCGACTTTTCAGTATCCTTCAATGCAGATTTCCAATCGTAGGTGGAGTTAAGCCCACCCAATCTCCCGCTTAAATGTGCTTGATAACCTAATGCTATTTGGTGACTAATAAGTCCACCCTCAGATAGACCATATGTACCATACCCAGGAAGGTTTTCAACAGGAACCCAAACTTGATCGCCATTGGCATCCAACAATGGTTGATTATTGTCTGCAAGAAGCAGACTCTTCGTGGCGGTATTTCCGAACGTAATATACAGGCCAGGATTCGGTTGGACTGTAAGCGATAGGGGTGCAGAGTGAGATAATGTTGCAGCAGTTCCTTTGAAGGTTATAGTGTAGGAATAATCCGTCAAGCTATCGTTCGTTCCGTCAGCAGAACTGACCGTGACAGGCACGCGGCTTGAAGAACTCATTTGGACCACCTGAACTGATACCTAAACTCACACCAATATTGTCGATATTGGTGTGAGGAGCACCTGAAATGGATTGGGAAAGAGTAATGTCCCCTGGCCCACCATTGATGTATGATATATAAAGGGTTGTGCCCATAAGAGCCCCTGAATCCATGCTAATCGCACTTGGTGCGACAGAAAGCGTGAAATCGCCAACATGTATAATTACGCTCTTCGGATTCGGATCATGGCCAGATATAGTAGCAACGTCTCCGTCGTCCGTCTGTCCAGGATCATTCTTGACGACTTGATAAGATACCACGCATTCGGCAGTGGATGAAAAGTCCTGCGCTGTGTTAAATTTTATCGTGTTGATGGTAGTTTCAGGTGTATTGTATGGAGTAGGAGTACCAAGAGACACGGACCAAGCATACTTTAACGTCCCAGGGACAACCTGCCATTCTTTATCTGGCTGGGGAGTACCAGTAGTCACGGCGGCTCCGTAACTGGTTGAACTGCCCACAGGTATACGAATAGAAGCAGTGCTTGTAGTGACAACGACATCACTAACATATCCTTGCGCGTAGACTTTTCCGACGCCTGATACAAGCAAAATGAGAGAAATGCCAAACAGAATGACAGCCGACTTTGATAGAGTTGATATCTCTGAAGGTAGAATGTTGACCAAATTCTTACGAAACGGCGTAGTTTGCTTATATGAATTTCTATTCAAGAAGCGATCAATAACAATTTTCATAGGGTTCTTTCCTGCACATTGTGCAAACAGAGTGAAAACTTAGCAATCCTTAGACCGGTCATTTCAGCCACAGAAATTGTGAATAATTGCTGTTCTACTGATTGCCCTTCGCCAGTTTTGGATTGATGGCAAGCAAATACTGCCACGAATCTTTCATCGCCTGCTGAAATGCCGTCCGGTCGTCAGGACTCCACAGACAAAGCTGCCAATGCCAGTTCGCTGCCAGCGCTGCACTGGTCTTTTCGTGCACCGCAGTCGCCGCCACGGATCGATAGGCCAGCAGGCGATACTCAGGCGTCAGACGTTCCGCGTCCTGCCGATCCGCGCTGCTGTCAAGCGCGGCCCAAAGATTTCGGGCCGCCGTCACTGTGACTGAAGAATCCCCAGCCTCTGTCGGCAAGGCAGGGGGCTGATAGCTGGTATTGCCATACCAGATGGAGCGGCGTGTCTCATAGCGGGTCGGTGGGCCGGATACCTTGTCCAAAAAGACCGACTGCAAGGTCGCATTCTTGCTGTAATTGCGGCCCACTTTGACGGCAAATCGTCCCGGCCCACGCACCAGGAATCGCTCGTAGACGCCGCCCCAGAAATCATGGGCCCGTGCCGTTGCCAGCGCCGGCTGCGTGTCCAAACCGCTCCCATCCCCAAGCCAGGCTTTGAGTTCTACGAGATAGTCACGCTGACTGTTATCGGCCTCGTGACCGTCTTTGTTCATCAAGTAAAGCGACAGCCGGTGCAGACCCGCCGGCACGCTGACCGTCGCCCAGACGTCCGGCCCTTGAAATGTGGATGAATAGGTCTCCCCGTGGTCGTCCCATTCCGCTTCCCGGCGATAGCCCGTCAGTGGATCCCACAAGACCCGAGGATCGTCCGTTTTGACCCAATGACACCAGGAGCGCATTCCATCCCCCGGCGCATGGTGTGGACCTGAATAACCGGCAACCTGGTATGAAAAGTCAGAGAGCACGTACTGATCCAGCGGGGCGGCATCTGCACAAAGGACGGCGTAGCGGATGCCGTAACGGCCGACCCAGTCCCCTTGCGTTGCCCAATCTTCCCCTAGGTACGCGCCGCCGCCGACCGGCAATGGCTCTTTCAGGGCTTCAACCCGCGCCTGCATCGCCCGCAGTTCTGCCAGTGTCGGCGGTGCGGCAGGCGTCGGAAGGGGTGAAGTGGGGATAGGCGCAGGCGTCGCAGCGTCCGCCATCGTGGAAAGGCTCGGGGGTGGAAGTAGCCCGCCCCCATACAGGCCGACCCAGGCGGTTTGGCCGCAGGTCAGCAGAGCATTGACGTAACTGTCCGCGTGTTCCCCATTCGCCCCCGACTGGACGCGCCGCATCTTCTTCGGGTCAAAAGCCTCGGCCCCGCCCTGACGATGGGCGACCCAGATACGACCTGCCTCATCTTCGGCCAGACAAGTGACATAATCTTCACGGAGCAGGTTTACGGGAACAGCTGCTGGAGCAGCAACGGGATGAGTCAAGCCCTCCTGCTTTGCTTTCCAGTCTGCGCCACGCAGGAATACCCATTGGTTTCCGTCCCGGCTGATTGCCAGTCCGCAAGTCGTTCCTGCATAGACTGTATCGTTCTGGGCGACTAATAGGCAGTTGATGAGGACAGTCGGCAATCCATAGCCTGTCGCTGCATTGGGTAACTGTGTGGGACCAGAGACGACGTGCCAAACACGGTAGTTGTCATCGGGGGAGCCGATAGCAATGCCGTTGCATAGAGTTCCGACATACAGCGTCCCGTCCGCAGCGAAGGCCAGAGCGCTTGCCTGGTCGGAGGGAAGGCCTTCAGCGCGGGTGTAGTAGGTCCAGTGGTCGCTTTGGTAGCGGAAAAGTCCGGCCTCGGTTGCGCCCCAGACGCCGCCGTCTTTAGGACTGACGGCTAGCGCAAAGGTTCGGGAACCGAGCGGCCCATCGAGCGACCCATAAGTCTTCCAAGCCTTGCCATTGTAGACGCTGACACCGTGGTTCAGCGTCCCAGCCCAGACGCGGCCCTTCTTGTCACAGGTCAGGGCGTAGCCGTTGTCGTCGCCTAAGCCGTCCTTTTCAGTGAACTGCGTCCATTGCTTGCCTGTAGGTGCAGCGGGTTGGAAGCGCCAGACGCCCTGCCCCTCCGTTCCCACCCAGGTATTGCCCTGAAGGTCGCGGCAGAGGCTTAGGACAAACTGGCCCTGCTGGCCAGCATCCCAGGAGAGAACGCCCTTCGCAGGAAGCAAGGCAGTCGTGGGTGCCGGAGGCAGGCATGAGGCGTAAGGAGCCACAAGCAGCATAGAGGCAGCCATGATGCGGGTACAAAAACGAGCAGAGATTTTAGGAGAACAAAATCGCACTGAGCCTGGCGTTTCTCGGTTATAACGACTACCGTTCGGAAGAGAAAGGCTACACCCAATAAGAAGTGCAGTCAAACAGTCTGTAGAGCCGAAATAAAACGGGCCTCAGCGATGAGGAAAAGAATGTGAGGTTATTATACACCAAGAAATCATATTTTGTTGTCTTTTTATAATTTTCCCATAAAAATTACAAAAAGTTTTAATAGAGCAATTTCATACCGCCGCTAAGGATATGGCGTCAAGAAGGCGAACAGGCTGGATCGTCTCAGTCGGAAGCGCGGCTACCGCATTTCGCGTAAGACCTGTTCCCAGATATCCTGTGGGGTTGAATCGCGAAACCGATGCCGCCAAGTATTTATGAAGGGTGATCCGGCGCTGCAGGGTGGGTTTCTTGGTCGGGAAGAGAGGATTCGGACCTCCGGTCTCAGGACCCCCAGCCCCGCGCATTGGACCGCTATGCTACTTCCCGACCTCTGCATCCTAGCCAAAAAAAGAGGCTTCAGCAAAGAGAACAGAGATCTCGCCTGGGACTGCGGGTTCTAGTCTTAGGCAAATGCCTGCTGTGGTACGATGGGGGAAGATACCACCGCTGGCTGTCCCGCTTGGGCACCTCATCCAACGCCACTGGCTGTCCCAAATAGCATGGACTCATACACCCCCTTGGCAGACAACTCTTCAAATGCTAGATTCGGACTCCAATCAGCCGTAACACTTGAAAATGAATACCACAAACCTGGCCATGGATGTCTTGAACTTCACGACCGGTCCCCGCGACGCTTCCCCTCTTGCGCGCGCGCTGAAGCGGCTGGCAAAGGACCTGGACGCGCTGGTACAGGCCGGGCATCTGCAAGGCGCGGAACTTGATCTGGGCTACCCGGACACTCCCTGTTTCCTGCTGAACGTCGCCTCGGAGACGCCCCTGTTCTATGTGGAGATGTTTGTGGACGAACCTTTCTTTGACGAAGTGGCCGGAGAAGATGTGGAAGAGGAAGAGGGCGTTCCCCTGAACGTGCTGATGAACTGGCTGGGCAGCGACACGGAACCTACCTTTTGGCAGACGGCGGTGGGCGCCTCAGAGCCGGATTTCGGGGAAGTTCTCAGCCACATTTTGTTCATGACTGAGGACCATCCGGCAGGTCGCACCACCAACCTGCCTAAGCCTATTTGATCCGGGAGGCCAATCGTAACGAAGCTCTCAACCAAATACATGACACGTAGCCTCCGGCTTACCAAGGCGGCTCTCGGCGATACCGCAGGAGAAAAATGATACGTAGGGAAAAATATCGCGCTTATCAATTCAGGAAGTTAGTGAGGCTTTCCCCTCTCCGGTTCATACCTGCGCGCTTGGGGCTGATGGCAGTCGTTCGGAAACCGACCAGAGTAACAGTTTGGAGCGTGACTGCAATCCGTTACGCAAAAAGTTCTACGCTTTCTTCCGCGATTGCCTCACCTGCCGCGCCGTAATCTACGTATGCTGAGAAGATTACACTACGAGGGGCTGACCAAAATCCACGTAACAATCCTTACCATAGGCTTCCACCACGTCTCCGCGCCGGCCGCGCAGCAGATAGATCCGCAAACTGTCTTCTTCCTCTTGGATCGCCTTCCTCAACCGGAGGCGCAGGGTTTCGATCTGCGCGTCGTTCACCGTGCATTCAAAAACAGAAAATTGAACGCGCTGCCCGTGGCCCTCACAGATTTTAGCGACACGGCGCAACCGGGACCGTCCGTCTTTGGTCAAAGTGTTCACGTCGTAAGTTATGAGTATGTCCATCTTAATCTTCCTGGAGGACTCCCTTCCGCTGCAAGCGGCGCCTTATGTGAGGAACGGGATATAGCTGTCGAGGTCCCCGCGCAGGTGCCGCGCCAGCAGCCGCGCCTGGAGATGAGGCAGCAATCCGAACGGCGCTTTCTCCTTCAGAAGCGGATGCGGCACTTCTTCCTGCTTGCGCGCCTGGTAGGCCGCCAGGACGATCTTCCGTCCCGCTTCGGTCAGTAGGACGCTTTCTCCTGCCTCTTCCCGCTGCTCGAAATGCTCCGGGCGAATCTGCTTGCGGTTGATGAGTGTCAGCGCCAGACGGTCCGGCAAGCACGCCCGGAACTCTTCCATCAGGTCCAGCGCCAGCGAAGGCCGCCCCGGTCGCAGGACGTGCAGATACCCGAACTGCGGGTCCAGTCCCACGCCTTCACAGGCCGCCGTGCAGTCTGCCGTCAGCAAGGCATAGAGAAAGGAGAGCAGCGCGTTGACGCGGTCGCGTGGCGGGCGGCGCGTCCGCAGGCGGAACGCAAACTCATCCGGCGTGACGAAAATCATTGCGCCGAAGGTGGCGAAATAAAGGGCGGCTGCCTGGCCTTCTATGCCGCGCACAGCATCCGTCGCTGTCTGAAGCGGCAGCGATTCCAGCAAGGAACCCAGCGACCTGCCGCATTCCCGCAAGGCGAGGGCATCCTCGGCGGTTTTCGTTTCCCGCGCCGCGCGCATTACGGACTGGTATGTGTTCTTGACCTTGCCTGCGACGATGGCGCGGGCAATCTCCAATGTACGGGCCTCCTCCCGATGGGCCTCGTACTGCGCCTGCCTCAGAAGGACGTTGCCACACATCGGCCCGACGACGCGCGCCTTAAAGCGCCCGCCGTAGTCCATCAAATTGATGGCCCGGCCCTCCGCCGCGCAGCGGTGCATGGCCTGGGCTGAAATCATGGCATTGCCGAACAGCATGACCGACCCCAGGTGATGCAGCGGCACCTGTGCCAGTTTCGCCCCGTCCGCTTCCACCTTCAGCGCGTCATGGTCGAGCCGCACATAGGCGCCCGGCGTCATCACAAAGAGCGTGTTGAGCAGTTCCCGCGTCATCCTAGCCTCCATTCTTGTCCCTGTGTTTTCTTAGTCGTCAAAAGTCGGCAGCGTGTAAAGCTGCTGCGACAGCCGCGCATAGCGGGCGGCCACGACGGTCGCCGGGACGCACGCATCCACGAGCGAGCAGCGCGGGCAACGGCCATCGTTTACCGCCGGGGGCAGGGGCCCCGGCTTTGCTGCATCTCGCGAATATGACGGATCATGTCTAGAGTCTCTTCACGCAGTTCGTCACAGAAGAGGACCTCCCGCCGCCGATGCGTTTGGAGGGAATACACCGCCCCCTGCTCGACCGGGACGCCCAGCATCTCTTCCAGGCAGAAAGCCTGGGCGCACAGCTGAACATCGTCGTGCCGCCGCTCCCGGCGCGTCCCGTTCTTGTATTCCACCGGAACCACCCGTCCGTCGGAGTAGAACTCCACCACATCCCCCTTTCCCTGAAGGCCGAGGTGGTCCGACCAAAGCGGCAGCGCCCGCTCAATCCGCACCCCGTTTTCCTGAGTCGTGTGCGCCTGATCCACCCGCTCATGCGCGTGACGTCCCCGCAGGGTAAAGACATTCTCGTCAAAAATGCGTTCGACATGGATGAGCGCACATTGCCGAGGGCAGTACGAATAATGCTCCAGCGCAGAGATCAAAACCGGCCACTGTTCTTCCATTTGTGTTTTGCCTTTTTCACTATCCTCACCGGCTGTCGCCAGCCGGTGCAACGTGACGAACCAGGCTAATCAGACGCGCACGGAGGGGTTTCAATCCTCACCGGCTGTCGCCAGCCGGTGCAACCGGTGTTAATCACTTTCGGAACCTCCAATAGACATAGGCGTTTCAATCCTCACCGGCTGTCGCCAGCCGGTGCAACGTCGCCGCTGTTATCACGAAACCGAACGGGTTTCAAGAGTTTCAATCCTCACCGGCTGTCGCCAGCCGGTGCAACCGCCGACTACCTCAACCTGCCCCAGACCCTGCCGTTTCAATCCTCACCGGCTGTCGCCAGCCGGTGCAACCGTAGCCGGCGTGATCGTTTCGCCGAAAGACTCGCTGTTTCAATCCTCACCGGCTGTCGCCAGCCGGTGCAACTCGCCAAAGACGCTCAGAACCTGTTTTGGGTTGTTGTTTCAATCCTCACCGGCTGTCGCCAGCCGGTGCAACACGAAAATGGAAAACATCACACTGACAGAGACCGTTTCAATCCTCACCGGCTGTCGCCAGCCGGTGCAACGGGCGTCGGGCTGCTGGACAAGTTTCCCGGTGCAAAAGTTTCAATCCTCACCGGCTGTCGCCAGCCGGTGCAACAGCCGTCAACCGCCATCAATGTCACGCCGGAGGACATTGCGTTTCAATCCTCACCGGCTGTCGCCAGCCGGTGCAACCAGGGCCAATCAAAACGCGGCGGCGATATTTGGGACAGTTTCAATCCTCACCGGCTGTCGCCAGCCGGTGCAACTTCCCGCCCGCCACGTCTGTCAAGCAGTTTGTGAGGTTTCAATCCTCACCGGCTGTCGCCAGCCGGTGCAACCCCAAGAACTAACTGAGCAGGCGAACGAAAATACTGTTTCAATCCTCACCGGCTGTCGCCAGCCGGTGCAACTATCGGCGCTGCCTTGATCTGCTGGACGACTGTGTTTCAATCCTCACCGGCTGTCGCCAGCCGGTGCAACAATGCTTTTAAGCAAGCAACCTACGATATTTTTATTGTTTCAATCCTCACCGGCTGTCGCCAGCCGGTGCAACTCGGGGCATTGAAGCCTATCAGGGCGGCGTGAACTGGTTTCAATCCTCACCGGCTGTCGCCAGCCGGTGCAACGGCTGTCGTCGTTTTGGAAAGAGTGCCTCCTCCTGTTTCAATCCTCACCGGCTGTCGCCAGCCGGTGCAACCACCGGCAGCCTGACCCAGACCATGATTGACCTGTTTCAATCCTCACCGGCTGTCGCCAGCCGGTGCAACCTTGGGGTCTCGCATTCCCGCATTCATTGTTTAGCCGTTTCAATCCTCACCGGCTGTCGCCAGCCGGTGCAACGCGCGCACAAGCAGGTTCGTCACCTGACTGCTGTTGTTTCAATCCTCACCGGCTGTCGCCAGCCGGTGCAACGTGCAACGCCGCGCCGACAGCAAGCGCGGCCATTATCAGCGGTTTCAATCCTCACCGGCTGTCGCCAGCCGGTGCAACTTCGTTGGCAGCAATGACGCTCAGCTTGGCATGTTTCAATCCTCACCGGCTGTCGCCAGCCGGTGCAACCCGCGCAGGGCGGCGTCGGCGGCATTCAGCGGGTAGTTTCAATCCTCACCGGCTGTCGCCAGCCGGTGCAACAGTATATCGTAGTTGACAGGGCCGGGGCATTCGTGTTTCAATCCTCACCGGCTGTCGCCAGCCGGTGCAACTACACCATCATCGGGCCGGCCCGTGGTGGTCCAGTTTCAATCCTCACCGGCTGTCGCCAGCCGGTGCAACGACCTGCCCTGGTGCTGGCGTCGAATTATTTGGAGTTTCAATCCTCACCGGCTGTCGCCAGCCGGTGCAACGTCAGTCTTCGCAGCACGTCCCTAACCCGGACCTGCTGGTTTCAATCCTCACCGGCTGTCGCCAGCCGGTGCAACAAGCGTGCGGGGATCAGCGCCCACATGATCGGGCACCTGTTTCAATCCTCACCGGCTGTCGCCAGCCGGTGCAACAATCTGCCAATTCTCAATCCAACCAATCCGCCTCTCGTTTCAATCCTCACCGGCTGTCGCCAGCCGGTGCAACGGTGCATCGTGGTAGACGACATGGATCACCACCCCGTTTCAATCCTCACCGGCTGTCGCCAGCCGGTGCAACTTGTCCAGGGGGCGGAACGTGTAATGCGCGAGAATGTTTCAATCCTCACCGGCTGTCGCCAGCCGGTGCAACAGTTTCTCAAACTCTGTGCCGCATTCTGGGCAGGTTTCAATCCTCACCGGCTGTCGCCAGCCGGTGCAACGTAAAATCTAACTTCCCACCGGCGTCAATAATCCAGTTTCAATCCTCACCGGCTGTCGCCAGCCGGTGCAACGGTATATTTCCCCGGAAACAGGAGTCGTATAGGTTATGGTTTCAATCCTCACCGGCTGTCGCCAGCCGGTGCAACGCGGAGCCGACCGCGCCGGGCTTGCCGTTTGCGCGTTTCAATCCTCACCGGCTGTCGCCAGCCGGTGCAACGGTCACGCTTCTTGCAGTTTGAATCCACGGCGCAGTTTCAATCCTCACCGGCTGTCGCCAGCCGGTGCAACGACCGCCCATCCTGGAAACCCATCATCCAGGAGAGTGTTGTTTCAATCCTCACCGGCTGTCGCCAGCCGGTGCAACAATGGTGCTGGTGGGGGGCTGTCGGTGACGGCAAGCTGTTTCAATCCTCACCGGCTGTCGCCAGCCGGTGCAACGCGCCGCGCCGCCTCCGGCTCCTTCCCGCCAAACCCCGTTTCAATCCTCACCGGCTGTCGCCAGCCGGTGCAACGGCGGCAAAGGCGGCTTTGGCAGTCGTGTAGGTTGTTTCAATCCTCACCGGCTGTCGCCAGCCGGTGCAACGATGCCTATGGGCGGCGCGACGTGCCCGGCTGCGAGGTTTCAATCCTCACCGGCTGTCGCCAGCCGGTGCAACACCCTGCGGAATTTGATGACCTGAGCAGCGAAGTGGTTTCAATCCTCACCGGCTGTCGCCAGCCGGTGCAACGCCTCAACACCCGCAAGTATCGCTGGGACCCGCTGTTTCAATCCTCACCGGCTGTCGCCAGCCGGTGCAACAAGCCCAGGCGGCGGCAGCCGCCGAAGCGGCCAAAGTTTCAATCCTCACCGGCTGTCGCCAGCCGGTGCAACATCCCCCCGGTCATTACGACGGCGGTTCAACTGGCCGGTTTCAATCCTCACCGGCTGTCGCCAGCCGGTGCAACTCCCCCCGCTGTCAATGAGGGTATTTTTGTCTATGTGTTTCAATCCTCACCGGCTGTCGCCAGCCGGTGCAACATCGCACTCAGGGGCAGCGGCAGCAGCAGGCGTTAGTTTCAATCCTCACCGGCTGTCGCCAGCCGGTGCAACAGCACGGGCGCGGCGACCATCGCAAGGCGGCGCGGGTTTCAATCCTCACCGGCTGTCGCCAGCCGGTGCAACAAGCATTGCCGGTGAGCAGTTCTATGTGGAAACGTGTTTCAATCCTCACCGGCTGTCGCCAGCCGGTGCAACATCAACTGGCAATCTCCCGAACGGCGTCCTCGGAGGTTTCAATCCTCACCGGCTGTCGCCAGCCGGTGCAACGGAATACTTTCGGGCAAAGCGACAGGAGAAGAACTGGTTTCAATCCTCACCGGCTGTCGCCAGCCGGTGCAACAGCCGGACTTCACCAAGCGGCAGGCGGGTGCGATTGTTTCAATCCTCACCGGCTGTCGCCAGCCGGTGCAACCTCGGGAAGGTGAAGAAATTCGGCCCTGCCGCTGCCTGATTCCAACCGGAGTCAGCCAGCAGAGAAGCCTTGCGCCTCACGGGACATGGCGCGAACCTCTTGCGTAGGAGAACAGAGCTTGTGGTTCGCGCCATGACTTTACCCCTCGACCAGCGGGGAGAGCGTGACGCCCGCCGGCATGGAGGCCGAGGACGGCGGCGTGACTACATAATCCGCGAAGTGGCGCGGAACTTCCACAGTCTCCTTTCTTTGCACCGTTAGATTCTCGAACAGCCGATGCGCCGGGGCGTCTCCCAGCGGGCTGGCGTGACTGAAGACGTACAGGCCGCGCGTGGTCATCATGCCGCGTGCCGCCGACCGATCCTGCTCCCACATCATTTCCAACGCCTGCCAGAACAAGGCCAGGTCGTCGGCGGTGACGCCGGTCTGCTTGCCGAAGGCCGGGGAGTAGAAGCCGCGAGCCACATACAGCGCGTAGGGCAAAATGGCCTTGCGGCCAATCGTGCGGTTGTCTCCGCCCTGAGCTGCCGCTTCCTCCTCGGTCGCGACCGCCATCCGGGTAATTGAGATGTCCAGGGAGGCAATCGGGTCAACGCTCCGCGCGAACGTGACCTGCATCGGCCCGCGCACCTGCCCGGCATTGGGACCCGTTGACATGACCGCGCCGAACAGGCGGATGTCATATTTCGTCTCGCACAGCCGCTGGCGGGCCGTGCCGACCTCCGATCCCTGCCCTTTGCCCGGCTTGTCCCGCTTCTTGCCGTCCTTCTCATTCTTGGGCACGGCGCTGAGGTCAATGCCTTGATCCCGATATGCCTGCTCGATCTGCTGATTGAGGATGCCTTTTTCCTGAACGAAGATGCCGTAGCGGGCGCGCTCGCCCGCGAAATCTTCCTGTGCGGCGCTCAGAGCGGCGAAGTTGCGTACTTTGCGCTTGAGGCAGACATCAGTGACCAGCCCGTGCGCGGTCTCCGGGTCAATCCGGGGCATGTTGCCCGCATCCGGGTCGCCATTCGGGTTGCCGTCGGTCACGTCAAACAGCAGCAGAAAGTCATGGCGCTTGGCCGGATCGGAACAAGTCTGGTACTTGGCGTTCATGCGTTGTCTCCTTCTTCGGTGGTCTCAGGGTCCGGCGTAGTCAGCCCCGCCTGCTTCTTGGCGGCGGTGCGGTCGGCGATGTCCTTGCGCTTGGCGGCGCGGTGGTGGTAGTAGCCCAGGCTGAACAGGGCCTGGTCATGCAGGGAGAGCGTCTTCGGGAAATCCTCAATCTCGGCCAAAATCTCTTCCAGACGCTTTTCCGCCCCGTGGTACGCGCCCTCGCGACTGCGGCGCAGCTTGCCCAAGTGGTCGCGCGCCCCGGAAAGCAGCAGGCCGAACACGCTGGCCGGCGCGGACGAGGCGGCGCCGAAGAACTTGTCGCTGATGCCGGCATTGATGCCGGGGATCGCTGCCTTCTGAACGTCTTCCAGTTCGGCAAAAAGCCGCCCGCAATGGTAAGCGGCCGGCATCGCGCCGGTGACTTCTTCTGTCATAAGGTGGGCCTCCTCCAAAGGCGTGTTCTGAGTCAAAATATATTTCAGCAAAGCGGCGCGGGGATAGGTGACGCGGTTGTCAGTGTCCAATCGGCAGCGCATCACCAGCGACGGCAGCAGCGATTCCGGGAGTGGACGCCCGACGAGGGCGGACTGAACCAGCGCATCCTCAATACCCGGCGCAATGTCCTTGAACTCCCGATAAGCCGCCACCGCCAGCGTTTTCAGCGGCAACGGGCGGCCCGGTTGCCCGTCCGTGCCGATCATTGCCAGCCGTGCAAACCAGTTCGCCTGGCTTTGCCCGATCTCGCCGATGGTCGTGTCCAGCGCCGAGCGGACGACCACGCGGGCGGCATTGGCGGTCAGGCCAAAAAGATGGAACTTCTCGCTGGACGGCAGCCCATTGGCCCAGCTTGTGTCCCCGTGCCAAACGGCGGTCAAGAGCTTTTGCAGATCGCGCGGATCATCGGGCGGCTGGAACGCGAAGAGCGGCACGACCGCGCCCCGCGCCCAGAAGACGTAGGTAATGCGCCCCGCCGACTGGTGGTGGCTGCCCGATGCCAGCACGGCGTTGAGCGCCTGGCCGAAGCGCTCGCCCGCCGCCCGCGAGATCGGTGAGGTTTGAGCGCGCGTCAACCCGTAGCTCTCGAACGCCGTGGAATTTGCGGAAACGATCGCCATCTCCGACTTGCCGCCATAAAGCCCCTTGACGGGAACCGGCATCATTTCTTCCACAGGGCCGATCTGGCCGGAGATCAGGCACTGCATGGCGCTTTTTGCAGGCAGGCCGAGTTCCAATTCCTCCTCGGCTTCCGCCGCGCCCTCGCCTGCCGCTGCCTTCGCCCAAAACTCCTGCACCGCCGCATCTTCTATGGGCAACTGATTGTCCACGCGGAAGGTCAGCCAATCATCCCGCGTCATCGTGACAGGTAAGTCCGGCGAGGGGACAAATGGATCCCATTTTTCCAGGAACGCCGCCACGCAGGCGACTTCCGCATTACCCGTAACTTCAGCACAATTGCGAACTAGGTCTTTGTAGGCTTGATGCTGTTTTGCGATGTGAATCGCATCCTTTTCAAGATTGCGTCCTGCATCTTTTTTCTCGTCGGCCAACTGAATGCCGAGTGTATAGGGAGGCTTGTCGGCGAGCAGGTGCGGCCTAATTGTGGTACTGCTGCGTTTCATGGATGGCGTCAGACGCTCAATGCCTTTGTTCTTGTCGCTTACAGTTTCCGTAAACTGGATGGGAACACGCGGATCGTGAGACAATTCCACGATCCAGCGAACATTTTTGAGCAGATACATGGCCGGTGGCAGTGTGCCGCGGTCCGTCTGTTTCATAATGGCATCGGCGTCTCTCCAAAGCTGATGCAATATCATGCCAGAGCCTCCTGTGCGCCGTACAGCACGTCGGGAACGCGCAGGACGCCCTGCTCCAAAGATGCCTGGAAGAAAACCGGAGTGGCCGTGCCGGAGGACTCGCGCCGCTCCCGGCTCTCGCCCGCGCGCCCGCCGTGCCGCAGGAACGTCACCGCCTTGCCGCCGTCGGCGCGCCAGACGAGGTCAAAGAGCATTAAGCCGAGGTCGCGGCTGTCGGCGATAGGCCGCTCCGTGCCGTCCGGAAATGCAAAATCGGCGGCAAACTCCCGGCAGCCGAGATACGGCCTTTGGAAGCATTGGCCCCGCTCAACATGGCGGCGGAACTGCTCACGGTACTTGGCAATGTCGGCGTCGGCATGGGAGCGCAGCACGATGTCGGCCCGAATGATGTAGGAAACATCTCTCAGGGCAAGCGTGTGCCGCTGCTGGCGGGAATCGGTGATCGAGATGCCTTCCCCCGAGCCGGCCTTGACTTCGACTTCGTTTCGCAGAATGGAGAGGTAGCGAACGGGCTTAAGAACGACGATCTCGCGGACACGCCAGGAGAACTCCGGCTTCCAGAAAATGGCTTCCAGCACCCCACGCGCGGCGGAGGGAGTAGGCACGGGATACGAGACCCGTTCCACTTTGCTTTCAGGCCGCGTGTAACACGCCATCGGCGACCAAACTTTGACTTCGAGAGATGGAAACATAGTTTTCCTTTCTGTGCAGACAGGCCAAAATGAGAAGCGGCAACTGACTCAGACAGTCAATTGGCCGGGCTTGTAGACCGGCCCACCCGCCATGTCTTCCGGGAGAGGAATGCCGGTTTTGCCGTCGTAATCGCCGCGCCAGACGTACAGGCCCCCCAGTTCAACATCCACGCCAAGTTTGCCTGCTTCGACGCTGGTGCGCGGCAGGCTGACGCAAAGCGGCTGCGCCCGCTGCCAGAGCCGGCGGGTCATGCCGCCAATCGCGTTGGCTTCCGAGAGGATTGACCGCGCTTCCTCTTCGTCATAATTAAAGGCAAGGACGCTGACCGTGTCATCGTCAATCAACTTGACCCGCGCGGCGACTTCGCGGTAATCGAAATGCAGCCGCCGCTCCTGCACCTTTTTGGCATCCACGTTGGCCTGCAAATCGCTGTAGAACCGGGCAAAGAAATCGGTGACGCCAATGGGGTCGTCAAAGTTCATTTCTTCGTTGAGCGCTGCCATGTGCCTGATAAGGTTGAGGGTCTGGCCGACCGCCATCTGATACAAGCTCCCTGGCATCCCTAAGTCTGCCGGGGTAAAAATGACGACCTCGCTTTCATCACGCGGGCGTCGGCCTTCCCGGTTGCAGCGCCCGGCGGCCTGGATGATTTGGTCGAGCGGTCCCAGGGCGCGGAGAACGCGCGGAAAATCTAAATCAACCCCACACTCAATCAGGCTGGTGCTGACGAGCAAGATGGGAGCCTGCTGGCTGAGGGACAGATGAATCTGGCCCAATACGGCTCGGCGGTGCTTGCCGCACATCAGCGTGGAGAGATGGAAAACGCGCTGGTCTTTGCGCTCCGGGTCCAACAGGTCCAGCAGGGAGCGCGCATGGCGGCGCGTGTTGACGATGCACAGGCACGCGCCGGCCGCCCGCATCTCGTCCGCCGCCCGGCTCCATTCCCAGGGATCGGGTTCGACGCGGTAACGAACGCGGCGCAGGGCCGCAAAGTGACGCTGCGGGTTTGGGACAATCGGCTCCACCTTCACGAACCCGGTCAAGAAGCGCGAGACGCCTTGTTTTAGCGCGGGCTGCGTGGCGGTGCAAAGCACGACTGTCACCCCGTAATTCTCCGTCAGCGTCTTGAGGCCGTCCAGCAAAGGATCAAGCAGATTGGCAGGGAGCGTCTGCACTTCGTCCAGTACGATCACGGAGTTCGCCAGCCGGTGCAGTTTGCGGCAGGCAGCAGGGCGGTTGGAAAAGAGGCTTTCAAAAAGCTGCACCGTCGTGGTGACAATCAGCGGCGCATCCCAGTTCTGCGCGGCCAGGCGACGCCATAGCTCGGCCTGATCGCCACCTTCCATGTCCACCCCTTCGCCCTGGCGCGGTTTTGGCTCCATGGCGGAATGATGCTCTAAAACTGTCCCGGGGTCGTCGCCAAATAGGTCCCGGAAGACCTGCGCGGTTTGATCCACAATGCTGGTGTACGGGATGGCGTAAATCACCCGGCGGAGGCCATGCTGCGCCGCGTGTTCCAGAGCGAAGGCCAGTGAGGAGCGTGTTTTGCCCCCGCCAGTCGGAACGGTCAGGTCAAAAACACCAGGCGGTAGGTGAGCCGCTTTTCGGCAGGCATCATATACCTCGCGCCGGACCCGGTTGACTTCCGTATCCTGTGCTGCCGCAAAATCACTGTCCTGCCGCGCCCGCAGCCGGTCGCGCAACCCGGCTAAAATCGGCGGCGGATTGTCCCGACGCCGCTGGGCTTCCTCGGGGCTGTTATGTTCCTCGGTGTCCAAGCAGTCGGCGTCCGTCAGACAGGAAAAGAGCAGGCGGAGAAACATCTCCATCCGGCGCGGTTCTTGGGCATACGGCATCGCCGCTAGAGCGTTCAAATCGGGAGCGGCAGCGGCCAAACGCGCGTCCACGCTCTCCGCCAGAACGCGCAGCGCCTTGACCTCAGCCCGATCAGTCTTCTCTCTCAGCGTGTTCTCAATGGTTGTCCCATCCGTGCCGGGGGCTTCCATGCCGCCGTGATGGCCGTGCAGGGGAAGCGCGAATAGCATTCCCGCTGGGCGCGGCATGTCATCCAGCGCGACCAATGCGCCCATTTGCTTGTGCGGCGCAGAGCCGGGCTTCGGAGGTGCTTTTTTCCGAACTTCTGCGAGATGGCAAGCCCAGAGGTAATCCTGAAACTTGTCGGTAAACTTTCCGAGGTCATGCAGCAGCCCCAGATACTTGGCCCAGGCGGAGGCCGTTTCCGTGGTGTCCAGAGCCTTTGCAAACTCGGTGGCCCGGCCAGTCACCCCGAGAATATGGTCCGTCAGCAAATGCCACTTCGGGTTCTTTTTGGACGGCGTGTGGGCGACCCAATTCGGCGGCCTTTGTGGAAGCGTCATGGCGTGATCTCCTGCAACAATCATGACATATTTCGAGTGACAACAGGGAGTCACTCTGCCGCCCCGCATAAAAAAACAGCCCTCCAATTTTGGAAGTCTGCTCCGCTTGTTTTTCAATGCACCGATTTTAATCCGAGCCGTCTCTTCAGAGACGGTGCCATAGCAGGATCATGCTTAATGACCTAGGCGAAGATGCCGTTTTCGATCCTCACCGGCCCCGAAGGGCCGGTGCTACTCCGAGCCGATTGGCGCGGACGGCATGACCTACCTGTTTCAATCCTCACCGGCCCTTCGGGGCCGGTGCAACTCCTTATCGTATAATACGATAAGTGGAAACCATTGAGTTTCAATCCTCACCGGCCCCGAAGGGCCGGTGCAACCCAGTGAAACGCATTGGCGACAATCCTGTCTGTGTTTCAATCCTCACCGGCCCCGAAGGGCCGGTGCAACTTCCGCCGAAGGTCCGCCGCCAGATCTTCACTCCCAGCAAGGTGTTTCAATCCTCACCGGCCCCGAAGGGCCGGTGCAACACGTGGATTTCCCGAGGCCTGTCTTGCCGGTCAGCCAGTGGGCGGCGCCCTCATTGTTTCAATCCTCACCGGCCCCGAAGGGCCGGTGCAACCTGACCATTCCCTGCACGGGTCGGCGCAAGCGGCTGTTTCAATCCTCACCGGCCCCGAAGGGCCGGTGCAACCACAGCGAGATTTACAAGACCATGCGAGGGAAAGAGTTTCAATCCTCACCGGCCCCGAAGGGCCGGTGCAACATAAGCCACTGGAGGACGGTGACGGCCTGCGAGAGTTTCAATCCTCACCGGCCCCGAAGGGCCGGTGCAACGATAGAATCCGCAGGCTCATCCGCCGATTTCAGCAGCGTTTCAATCCTCACCGGCCCCGAAGGGCCGGTGCAACTGAGTTCGCAGCCGGCGAAGTCGCGCCTTTCCTGTTTCAATCCTCACCGGCCCCGAAGGGCCGGTGCAACCCCTGATGCTCGCCGGGCGGACCTACCTCAACCTGTTTCAATCCTCACCGGCCCCGAAGGGCCGGTGCAACGCGCCTGTCGGCCATGCGCTCATCCTCAAAAAGATGTTTCAATCCTCACCGGCCCCGAAGGGCCGGTGCAACGCGGCACTAACTTTGTCGCGGGGACTACACCCCTGTTTCAATCCTCACCGGCCCCGAAGGGCCGGTGCAACAGGCTGGCGGCTTCTTTCGTTTGTGTGGTCTATTGTTTCAATCCTCACCGGCCCCGAAGGGCCGGTGCAACCGGGGGCAGGCCGCGCAAGAGCGCAGAAGGAAAGGTTTCAATCCTCACCGGCCCCGAAGGGCCGGTGCAACGCCGGAAGATGTCATAAACCGGATTGAACTGTACCTGTTTCAATCCTCACCGGCCCCGAAGGGCCGGTGCAACGATGGAACTAGAAGCGCAGATGGGCGACAAGCTGACCACGCTGTTTCAATCCTCACCGGCCCCGAAGGGCCGGTGCAACGCTCAAACGCGCTGATCCTGACAGTAGTCTCACGTTTCAATCCTCACCGGCCCCGAAGGGCCGGTGCAACAGACGCTGATGGAGCAGTTCCGGCCAGAGCAGATTGTTTCAATCCTCACCGGCCCCGAAGGGCCGGTGCAACTGCACGCGGAAGCGCAGGCCGCGCGTCCCTTGCCAGTTTCAATCCTCACCGGCCCCGAAGGGCCGGTGCAACGCCCGACAGGAGCGCCGGGCCTGCGCCTGGCGGTGGTTTCAATCCTCACCGGCCCCGAAGGGCCGGTGCAACGGGGGATCGGCGACTGGCTCCTGGACACGACGCGCTGGGTTTCAATCCTCACCGGCCCCGAAGGGCCGGTGCAACCGTGATCCGCGCCAAAGTTGTGCTGGGGACGGGCCTGTTTCAATCCTCACCGGCCCCGAAGGGCCGGTGCAACGTGACACGCCAAGGAAGCGTTTTACGGCGTGTGGCAGGTGTTTCAATCCTCACCGGCCCCGAAGGGCCGGTGCAACCGCAGAGACCAGCGATGGGCTTTACAGCGCCGCCGTTTCAATCCTCACCGGCCCCGAAGGGCCGGTGCAACGATCACCGCGCCGAACCTCGTCCGGCGTCCGGTGTTTCAATCCTCACCGGCCCCGAAGGGCCGGTGCAACCAGGTCCGTGACCGGCACTCCGGGCACGCCGTAGCCGTTTCAATCCTCACCGGCCCCGAAGGGCCGGTGCAACGCGTAGTTGCCATTGCCCAGGTCTGCCCCAGCAGGTTTCAATCCTCACCGGCCCCGAAGGGCCGGTGCAACCAGAAAACCGCCGTCCCGCGCGATATGACGATGCTGTTTCAATCCTCACCGGCCCCGAAGGGCCGGTGCAACGCGAAATCCTCTTGCTTCTTTTGCCCGAACATGTTTCAATCCTCACCGGCCCCGAAGGGCCGGTGCAACCTGCGTGGAGGCCGGGCGAAAGTGCTTTCCCGCACGATAGTTTCAATCCTCACCGGCCCCGAAGGGCCGGTGCAACATGCATGTGGCCGCGAAGACCTGGTGATGTTCGGCGAGTGCGCGTTTCAATCCTCACCGGCCCCGAAGGGCCGGTGCAACAACTTTGGGGAAGATCAGCGAGTACATGCCGCCCAGGTTTCAATCCTCACCGGCCCCGAAGGGCCGGTGCAACGCTCGGCGAACCGCGCGATGTCCACGCCGTCGGCCATGCTGTTTCAATCCTCACCGGCCCCGAAGGGCCGGTGCAACGTTTGGGAGTCGGCTGCCGTGTCGTGTCTAAAAGCGTGTTTCAATCCTCACCGGCCCCGAAGGGCCGGTGCAACATTTGGAGCTGAAACGGTTGAAAGGCGGCGGACTGGTTTCAATCCTCACCGGCCCCGAAGGGCCGGTGCAACGTTACATTGCCGGGGAGCCATTTTCAGATCACCCGGTTTCAATCCTCACCGGCCCCGAAGGGCCGGTGCAACTTCAACGGCACGGTACAGCATGGCGCGGACTACCTGTTTCAATCCTCACCGGCCCCGAAGGGCCGGTGCAACTGAGTTCGCAGCCGGCGAAGTCGCGCCTTTCCTGTTTCAATCCTCACCGGCCCCGAAGGGCCGGTGCAACCCCTGATGCTCGCCGGGCGGACCTACCTCAACCTGTTTCAATCCTCACCGGCCCCGAAGGGCCGGTGCAACTTTTTCATTTCCGGTTCCCCTTCTTAGCACGGTTGTTTCAATCCTCACCGGCCCCGAAGGGCCGGTGCAACTGGTCTGGCCCGTGTGAAGCTGTGTCTGTGCCACTGTTTCAATCCTCACCGGCCCCGAAGGGCCGGTGCAACGCTCTGGGCCGCCCGAATGGGTTGTCGGCACAATGTTTCAATCCTCACCGGCCCCGAAGGGCCGGTGCAACCACGAGCGCTACCACTGCGTCTCGATTATTGCTGAAGAGTTTCAATCCTCACCGGCCCCGAAGGGCCGGTGCAACTCATCATGTCGCCGGCTTTGTCGGCAAACTCAAAATGTTTCAATCCTCACCGGCCCCGAAGGGCCGGTGCAACGGTCGGTTCCTATCTAAACCGGAGGTCCGACGAGCCATATTATACCTCGAGTCGCCTCCATCAAGACATTCTCTGAGAGGTGAAGGTCGCGCGAACCTCGTGAGAAAACAAGCAGAGCTTGCGGTTCGCGCAAACAATTCAGCAAAGGAACTCATGGCGTTATCACTTTTTCTAAAGGCGCACCCTCCGAAATGGAAGCGGCAAAAGGAATGACACCCTCTATTTCGTAGAAGGCCGCCATTGCCCATACTTCCTCCGCCATCCGCGCCCGAAGCTCCGGCCCGCCGTCTACCCGGCAGAACCGGCGCCAGCGCAACAGTTCGGCCAGCAGCCCGTTCACGCCCTGCGCCATGCCGGTCAGCCGAGCCGTTCCCGCATCTCCTGCCGAGAGCGCCAGGCCCTCCGGCCACCGGTGGTCCCGCGCGTATCCCGCCACCGGTGGCAGGAACAGTACGTCCACGGACACTGCCGCCCCGCCGCGCACCCCGCCAACCACGCCCTTCACCGCCGCGAATGCCGCCCACTCCGCTTCCCGCGCCGAGAAGCCCTCCCCGGTTTCCCGCAACCCGAACACTTGGTCCAGCGCGAACGTCCGTATCGCCCCGTTCCGGTGGCACCACCCGTGCATCTCCCAGAACCGGCCTTCCCGCGCTTCCACCACATACGGATCAACCCGTCGCCAGGCGCGCTCCTCCCGGCTGCGGGACCGGTAATCCACCTCCACCGTCCGTCCTGCGCTGGCTGCCGCCATCAGTTCCATAAGGGGCGCCTGCGAATAGTCCCGCACCAGCCGTCCTGGCTGAAAGACCTGCGCCGCCTCCCGCATCAACTCTCCCAGGGCCGGAGACAGCGAGGCCGTCAGCTTGTCCAGCGTGGCCCGCAGCGCCTCCGCCTGGGGCAGCCCCGGAACGCCCATGATCCCGCGCGCCAATGCCAGTGCCAGGGCGTCCTCCGCCGTCATCGGCGCGATGGGAAACACCCAGCCCTTCTCCGGCAGCACATAGGCTTTGCGGCCGTAGTCGTAGTCAACGGGGATGCCTGCTTCCTGAAGCAATTGCAGGTCTCGCTGGACAGTTCGGATGTCACACCCACATGCCTCCGCCAGTTCCGACCGTCCTAACGGCCGTCCCCGCGTCTGGGATCGTACCAGGGTGACGATCTTAAACAGGCGCACCACCCGCTGCAACGCTTCTGAATGTTGCCACGCCTCCGAATCTACAGGAGCCATTTTGACGTTTACCTGACCAATACTTGATGAAGCCTTGTTCACCAGATGCTCAGACGTTTCCTTTTTCTTAAGGTTTGAGGGCAGGGTCATTCAGTTTTCGGGATGCCGAGCAAAGCCAGTGCGATTTGTGGTTGGGCCGCATGAGCACGGCAAGCAGCGGCTATATTCTTGTGACCTGCCGCGCGCATCAAGCCGATGCAGGCATTGCGAACCGCCGCCATCACTTGCGGGATACTGCCGCAGCGCACCTGCGAATGGTCCTCGTCAAAGGTGGTATCCCGCACATGATGGCTCTTATTCTCGATATGCCAGTGATCGCGCACCAAAGACAGCAGGCGCTGGGGGCTGGTCTGCACGGGCGTCAGGCTCGTCAGGCCATACACCGTTTCTTGTTCTTCTTTGCCGCCTTGCTTGAGGCTCAATTTCTTGCGAGTGCGCGTCAGGCGGAAGATTTGGCCGATATGCGGGAAGTCCAGGTAGCCCACAGGCACATTGGCGCTGGCAACAAGTGTGCGCTCTTCCCAGCGGCCATGCCCTTTGTCATGGGTACAAGCCGTATGCAAGGTTGGCTCAAAGAGCGTCGGACTGGCAAAGAAGCGTTCTATCTTGCGGTGCAGGGTGCGCTGGTTGTCCTTAACGATCATCACGAATTGCCCCCTTTAGCCACGATTGTCTCCGCGATGGCTTTCTGCGTCAGAAGCGCATCCATCGTCACGACGCGCCCTTCTAGAACCAGCGACGCCAGCACGGTCTGTGCCGCCGTAATCTCGTTGGTTTTATCGCAGACCGCGTGTTGAAACAATGTCAGCCCCAAGCCGTGGCTGACCACCGACAGCAAATGCACGTCGCAAGCGCCCTGGCTTTTGCTGCCGCACAGTGTCTTGCCATCCAGGGCCAGAGCGGAGGGACTTTTCGGGGGTAAGTTCGTCAGAACGCAGTTTGCCCAGGCAGCCAGGACTTGTTCCAGAGCCTTCTTGTCCAGATGGCGGAAGACGGTGTGCAGAGTGCCAACTGCAGGCGTCTTGCCACGCGGGAAGCCGAGAGCCTCAGCCAAGCCCTGTCCATAGTTTTTACCCCACTGGGCCATTGCTCCGTAGCTTTTGTAGCCACAGAGTGTGGCGGCGCAGGCCAAGGCCAGAATGGCAGGGAGCGGATAACGACGGCCTTGCGACTTGCGGAAATCAGGGACTTTTGCCAAGACTTCCACGAGGGGACAACAGCACTGTTCAGACATGGGCAACCTTACAGAGACGTTACAGAGACGTTACAGAGACGTTACAGAGACGTTACAGAGACGTTGAGGTTATTTTAACAGATCAATCAAGAAAACTGAATGACCCTGGGTTTGAGGGTCGTCCAGGAAGCAGGCCTGACGTGTGTGACTGCGGCAAGCACAATCGCCATAGGAGAAGGCAGCGGGGGGGCTGCATTCTGAAGGCGCGCGGCGCGATCGGTCGCAAGGATTAGCATGATTCGCAGAGCAGGAGCCAACCGGTTAGTTTCTGAATGGTTTGAAATCAGCCTGATAGGAGGGGTAGCAGCCCCTCCACCCCCTTCCGCCAAAGGGCCTGCGTTAGGTCAGGAGTCTCCAAAATGGCGCTCTCTGCCAGCCAGAAGCGGGATGACACCGCCCCGCCGCTTTCAGCGATGAATGCGGCAAGCTGGTCGCGTTGACGCGCGTCCGGTGCAATAACCAGGATGCGGGCGTTGACGTATCCGGTCGCGGATTGCAGGCTGCCGCCGGAGAACAGGCCTGTATAGGCTTCCATCTTCTCCTGCCAGCGCCGGTCTCCCCGCTCCGTCCCCCGGTCCACTTCCACCAGACCGACCAGCACCAGCTTCTGCGGCTCCGGGCGCAGGCTATAGGCAAACCAGGCGTCCGGCTTCACCCAGCGGGCGAAGCCCTCGTTTTCCAACTCAATGGCTGCGTCGGCCCCGTCTTTCCATTCCAGGACGCGTTGCTGGCCGCCTGATGCCTGCGCTGCCTGTTCCAGCCAGACCCGCACGTCCCGCACCGCCAGTTCGTGCGCCAGGAACAGGCTATTCTTGGGGCCGTAGGAGGGCAGGGCACGTTTCGCCAGGTCCTTCCCGATCAGCCCCGCCTGATACAGCGCGTCCAGCCCGCGCGGTGTGGGAATGTAGAGGTTAGGGGCGGAGCCGTAGAGGAGCGTGGCGTCGTTGGGGGCGTCCGGCGCAGCCAGGGCCAGCCGTGAGACGGGCAGCACGTCCGCCATCCCTGCGTCGAATAACTCACGCATGTGCCGCCGGGCGCTCCTTTCGGACAGGCTCCGCCCGCTCGGAAGGGCAGCAGAGCCGGGCAAGCTGGGGTAAGGATAGGAAGCGGCACTCGGCGAGGAAGCGCAGAAGCCGCACCTTCGTCGGCGTCAGCGTCACTAATGCGGAAGCAGAGGGCGCGCGCTCATAGCGCCTCCGGCGGACCTTGTCTTCTATTAGCTTGTCTTCCTTTAGCTCAATTTGATCGGCCTGCTCACGTTTGCGATGCGTGTTCTGATTGATTGCTTCAGGCAAGGCTGCCATCCTCTCCCACCGTCCCTGCGGGCACGGCGCTCACGCAGGCGGGAGGGCGTGGTGCAATTTCCGCCTTCCCATTCCTCATCCGCGCCGGTTCCCGTCGCTTCCTGCCGCCCGCTGCCGGCAACGCCCCGGCGGCATGGCGCGCGTCAGGCCCGGACGCGGCCTTTTCTGCCAGTGACCGCAGTTCGGAGGGGGGCGGCATCTCTTCGGGCTGCCCTAATGCTACGGCTTCAACCTCTGCCCGCCGCCAGGCTAGCGTCTCCTCAACCTCGTTGGCGGACTGCCCGCCGCCCGCGACGGCGGCGGACACGAACTTCTCGAAGCCCGGCTGGGAAGTCGGATCAGCCACGGCCACCACCTTCACTACTCCCGGAGTGTCTCCGGCCAGTCGCAGCACCGCCTGGCGCACCGGAAGTTCCATCAGCGTCCTCGTCCATGCCTGCTGCCGCTCCCCCTCCGTCTCCCGGCTCACCACTGACAGCCGGGGCCGAGGGAACGAAACGGTCAGCCGCACCGGCGCCGGACCCGTCACCCGGTACTCCTCCGGCCCTGCCTTCGCCACGTACCGGGACAGTTCTACCGGCTGCTTGCTGTCTGCTGCCTGCACGTACAGCCGCTCCACCCCGGAGACACGCGCCAGGCGCGTAAGCGCCTCCACCTGACCCGCCCCGTCCTTTCGCGCCAATTCCTTGAAGGCCGTCCAGGCCGGCGCGGAGAGCTCCACGGCGTCGCCGTAGCCGTCCCGGACCGTGTGAGTGACGCTCGCCCAGGCTTCCGGCAAACCGTCGGCGTCCCGTTTCGCCACGTCCGCCGCGATTTTCGACACCCGCTCCCCCGTTCCCGCCGAAAGCGCGGCGGCGACGACCCGCGCGTCGGCTTGTCCCAGCCGGAAGAAGGCCTGCACCGCAGTGTTGGCAAGAAGCGCCGTCCGCAGGCTCGTCGGACAATTGGGCAAGGTGCTGACAGGCGACCAGCAGCCGCAGTTTCCGGGAGCGGGCCACGGCCAGGATTTCGCACAGCGCGCTGCCCAGGAACTGCTCGGACACCCCCATTTCGTCCAGGGCCAGCACGACCGGGACCGGCCCGCTCGTTCGTATCGCCGTCCGAAGCAAGTGGTGCGCCAGCAGCCCGCCTAACAGCCTCGCCCCTTCATCCCCCAAGGATGCCCCGTCCAGATGCACCAGCACCAGCCCCCGCCGCTTCCACAGGGCGGAAAGGTCCAGCGTGCTGCGGCGGGCGCAGAGCAGGCTGCGAAGGAAGGGCGAGCGAAGCAGTTCGCGGAACTTGTTGAGGACCGGGGCGACGGCGCTGATCCGCTCGCTCTTGCCCCAGGCGCCGAACTCCCGCAGGAAGTAGTCCCGCGCCTCGTCATAAACTACCACGTCGTATACGACTTTGTCCCCCATCCAAGCTGAGTCAAGGGGCTGCCGGAGCAGTCCTTCCCGGTAGTCGTCACGCTGCAAGAAGCGGGCCAGCTCGAACAGGGACAGCCCGTGGGCGGAGATCACGATCAGGGCATTGGTCAGCACGTCTTGGAGCCTCGGCCCCCACGAGGCGCTGCTTTTGGCCAGCACCGACACGAAATCAGCGGATGCCTGGGCCGGAGAGAGGCCGGTCGCCCGGCAGTCCAGCGGGTTCCAGCCGGGCGCGCCGATCCCGTCCATGTGGGGCGAAAGCAGCGTCACCTCTTCGGGTAGAACGCCGGTGCCATACGCCAGGTGCAACAGGTGGCGGATGGTCTCGGGCTTGGGGTCGAGCATGACGACCGAGCAACCGGCTTTGATCTGTTCGGCCAGCAGGTGCAGGGCGAGCCGGGTCTTGCCGCTGCCGGTCGCGCCGCAGACGACCGCGTGCCGGGCGAGCAGGTCCCTCTCCCACCACCGCCTGGCCCGACCGATGGGAGCCGCTGCCGAAAGATTGTTTGCCGCCACGTTCGCGGAGCACCGGAAGATCTAGCCGCTCGGCGGCGTAGGCTAAAAACCAGGGCTGATCGACGTGCTGCTCCAGTTCAGGCGCATCGCAGAGCACCCGCAGGCGGTCCTGGAGCCGAGCTTCCAGTTGGCCGGTACTGGCCAACAGTGATACTGTCGGCTATGGAATCATTACCTGACATGGGCGCGATCTACCCGACGGCCTGGCGGTTGATGCGCCACAACTCGCGCAGGCGCGTTCCCACTTCCTCCACCGCGTAGGGCGACAGATGTCTGACTAACTCGCCCTTGTATGCCTGCCAGTCCTCCTCCGTCTCCACTCCTTGCAGGAAGCCGCGCAGCGCCACGGCTTCCACCTGCTCGTCCGTGACATGGGGGGAAACTGGCGGATCGGGCGGAGCCGACAGGGAAATGGGCACGCCTAGGGATTCTGGCCCCGCCGACAGAGTGATCAGGCCCAGGCTCTGAAGCTCCCCGGCCAGGCGCTGGCGGTTGACCTGGTTCCACTCGATTCTGTGCCTTTGGTTGCCGACTTCCCCGGACTGGACGGTCGCCTTGAGGCGGATCTCCGCTTCCGCCGTTTTGCATTGCTGCTCCAAGACGGCCTGGCGGGCCTGCATCTTGCGGATGGCCGGTCCCTGCATCCGCTCTTCCAGCCAGGCTTCGTAGCGCAGGCGCATCAGGCCCCAGACGCCCCGGCTGCGCGCGGCCTCCATCTCGGCCTCCATGCGGGCGATGCGCGGCTCGAACTCCCGCTGCGCGCCCAGCCCGCCGAGGTCCACCCCGGAAACGCGCAGGGGATGGCTGGCTGACATGGATTGGCCCTGCGGCGGCCCGCTCATCCCTTGCCCATTTATCCCCTGTTCAATTCAATCCGCTTTCCCCTGCCTGCTGGTGCTCTCCCATAATTTTTTCCCTTTCCGACGCCGTGGTCACGATGATGTGGCCCATCTTCTGCTATTGATATATTTCTTCCCACGTCAGATATGTATGCTAGATAGCATAAACCGTGCCAAGTAGATGTACCGGGCAAAGAAATGCAAAATAAAGTTACAGCAGTAGTGTCAGCGGAGAGATTTAAGAGCCATTTACTACGGCTCCGCCGCCCTCCCGGTCTTTGACGACGAACGAGAACAGGCAGAGCGAGGGAGAAGGATAAAGAGTTACAGAGTGCGGGAAACCTCAAACGCCCCTCATGCTATCTCAGAGGCACGGCAACGGGGCGGACAATTGGCAATCCGGCCCGTTGTCCGCCCGAATATCCCGCCCATTGTCCACTTTCGGCAGCTTCCAGCGGGATCTTTTGGCACCCGCGCAACGCCTTTGGAACATTTGTGCAGGCCAGCCTACCCTGAGAGCGCGGAACGCCGCCTGCACTTGGGGCGGCTAACCTTTTCCGCGAGAGGAACCTTGCCATGAGCGACTATATCCATCTGTCCCCGTCCTATGGGCCGGTCCCACTGGAGACTGGCGGCCTGACCGCGCTGGATGCGCCTTCAGCCCCTGACGTCTCTCCTTTGGCGCTCGCTGCCCGGTCCGTCCTGTTCGTCGGCTTCGCGACACTGGAAGAGTGGGCACGGGCTGTCGATCTTTCCCGATCCGTTCTGGCCACCAAGCTGGTCGTGCCCGGCTCCAGCCGGCGCGGCTTCCAGACCGATGAGCTGCTCGTCGTCTGCCAGCAGGTCACCCCGGAAGGGCATGTCCTGTATTGCCAGCTAAAGGCGGCGTCGCTGACCCGGCTATGCGGCCAGCCGTTCGACCCGAACTGGCGGGAGCGGCAAGCGGCCTGGGACAGCCTCTGGACGTGCGTCCAGGACTTCCTCGCCGAGCGAAACCTGTCCGTGCGGCACGCGACGGTGGCGCATCCCCACGGATACGTGCTCTTCCAAGCCCGTGCCGAGAGCATTGCCTTCAACGCACAGGCTGGCCGTTACTTCAGGCCCGCTTTCCCAGACGAGAGACGATCAGGAGGTGAGGCATGACGTTTGATGAAGCGCGTTTGCTGGCAAACGTCAACGCCCGTGCCCAGCGCCTGTTTGAGAACGGCTACCGCGCCCGCCGGGCCGGCCTCCGCATCGTTCAGGTCCGCAGCGGTCAGGGAGCCACCTACCGGGTGGATACGGTTGCCCATACCTGCAACTGTCCGTTCTTCTGCGGTTGGAAAGGCCGCTTTCCCTGCAAGCATCTGCTGGGCTGGCGGCGGCTCCTCGCCCGGCAGCGCGCCTGCCGCCGACTGGTCTGCCTGCTGCTGCTCGGACTATGGCGGGATTTGGATGACGGGTCGCTCCCCGCATTCGCTTCGACCGGTTCATCGGCAGCCGAGGCCAAAGAATCGGCTGCATCGGCAGGTTCGGAGGCCGGCATAACGGCGGAAGGAGGCCGGTGATGCTGGAAGACGTGTTCCTGGGAAATGATGAGACCATCACCTTCGACCGCTCATCCCGTTTCTTTCCTGGCCGGATCGTTGCCACTGATAGTGTGATGGAGGAGCTGCAGAAGGCCGGGCTTTCCCCCTGGTTGCTGCTGAATTGTCATTTGAGAGCCGACTGGGGCGACCTGGACGACTCGGACTGCCGGGAAAACGACCGATCGTTGGCCCGGGGCGGACGGCTGCACAGCAGCTACTCCGTAATCCGAGGTTCCGCATTGACCCGAGGCATCACGGTCTGGATCGTCACGGAGGCTGACCGTTCGGCAACCACCTTGATGCTGCCGGATGACTATTGATCTGGTATTGACCTGGCGATCAGGTAAACTCCTGTTCCCCGCCCATTTCTGCCCGACCGGACCGACCGGCGGGCTTTTTCTTTGAACGCCGAAGCGAGGCTATAACGCATTGTCCCGGCGCAACGCTGCTTGTCCCGCTTGCTTCCCCTGCGATAGCCTGGCTCATGAAGAGCGTTGCGCTCCATCCTTGAGTCCTTCACACTAGGATAAACGCCAACCAATCCCCCTCTTCACCCGCTCCTTAACAATCTTTTTCTCAGCATCATGAAAAGAAATCGGAGAAAAAGAAGAGAATCGGAGCCAGAAGGAGTACCCCGTGTACCCGAACCTCGGACCGCTGCCGACAGGCCATACGCCTGCCCATCAGCATACGGCAGGACAATCCGCGACGGACCGCCTGCCCCTCTCGTCCCCCCAGCTTCCGCTGGGCCTTCCTCCCACCGGCGACTTCGCCTTCGTGCGCGAGACGGTCCGCAAGGATGCGCTGGACAAGTGGGACGCCCTCACGCAAAGAATTGAGATCCGGCTCCATCAGGGCCGGGTCTGGTTCCCCGAAGCCGCCCAAAGCGACTTTACGGCAGGGTTCCTCACCCCAACGACTTGGGCCACCGGCCAGTTCTGCCAGCGCCTCGGCATTCCCGCCGCCTACTTCCGCAAATGCCCGTCCGTCCTGCAAGACCTCCAGTTCAATCACTGGATCACGCAGGATGAAGGCGGAAAAGAAGACTTTGAAACAGGGGTGCCGGCGACGAGCCAGCAGCCGACGGTGCTTCGGGCTGCTGGCTGCTGCGGGCCAAAGGCGACTCCCTCCGGGGCGTCCTGTCCAGCCGCTACGCCCCGCTCGACCACGACCGCCTCGTGGACTGCCTCGCCCCCCTGCTGCCCAAGAGCTTCACGGTGGACTGGTTCTCGCTCACGGGCGAGAGCCTACATCTGCGCCTGGTGGACCCCGGCAATGCCGGAGCGTCCTACCGGGCGACGACCTGATGGTGGGCCTCCACGTCGCCAATAGCGAAGTCGGCAGCCGGGCGGTGACGGTGGACGCGCTGGTCTACCGGCTGGTGTGCACCAACGGCCTGATCCGGCTGGTGAAAGGAAAGAGCCTGCTGTACCGGCGGCATGTTTCCTGGTCGGCTTCTCGCTTCCAGGAGGCGCTGCAACGGGCAGTGATGAGGGCGCTGGCGGCTGCGACGGCCTTTCTGGACCAGCTTCAGGAAGCCACCCGGACGCCGGTTCCCGACGTTGCGGCGGTGCTTGCGCTGCTGGCTGACCAGAACGGTCTGAGCAGGACTTTCTGGAAGCGGTGGAGAGTTCATTGAAAGCCGAGCCTGCCTCGCAGCAGGAAACGGTCTGGGGCCTTGTCAACGGGCTGACCCAGGCCGCGCAAAGCCTGAGCGCCGACGACCGGTACGGAGTGGAGGCGCTAGCAGGCCGGCTCATCGAAAGCGGAACGCCCAAACTGCCTCCGCAACGTATCGATCCGTCTGCCAGGAATGGTGCACCCTCTTCTCAGCCATCTCGCAACGGGACACGGCTGCTGAACGGTTTGAGGCCGGAGGGCGGTTCCTCATTTGGAAACAGGCCGGCTGATTATGACGGTGAGTATAGAAAGGAGACCACCGATGCGGATCAGACGGCAAATGCAGATCAACTATCAGATGAACATCAGCCGTCACGGCCAGCGCTTCTGGGCCGTGCGTGATGGTAATGACCGTCTCGTCTGCGTGACGGTCTACAAGAAAGGGGCGCAGGAAGTCGTTCGCCGACTTTCCAGCGTCCTGCCAGGAACGTGGACGGCCAAGCCGCGCCGCAAGCGCGGCTCAGCATTCAGAAAGGAGAAAGCGCATGGCTCACGCCACGCACATTACGATAGCCACCTGTGACCGCATTCGATTGGGTGCAGATGCCCTCGGTGTTCCCTGCTGTCACGAAGATCACACGGGGGATAATGGAATACGCCAGGAGGTGCAGGTCAGCATTACCTATGCCCTGGAAACAGGCGACACGGACGTGATCGCTTTGGCCGAACAGAAGGCCCTTCAGGTACAACTCGCCCATGAAGCTGTCTGGAAACGCATCGGCAGCTTCCGCCGCGCGGCCCAAAACTCCCAGGACAATGAACCGGAAGGGCCGCAGAATGGAAGCAACGGACACAACGGAAATGTCGCGATGAACGGACATGCCTGCCAAACTGGCAACGGCATTTCCGCTGGTAACGATCATACCCCCACCAATGGCAACCACGCTCCGTCGCACTCTACTCAGGGCAGAGCTACCAGCAGAGCTGGCAAGCGTGGCAAGGGCCTCAGCACCGTGGAAACCGCTCCCTCCGCCACGCATCCCGGCACTCCGGCGAACCGGGCGTCTGGCAGCGTCGCTAACGGAAACGGGCAAACGGCTGTAGCCGAGCAGAATGGTTCGCCTCCCCTGGAAAAAACTTATGAACCACTGGCGAACGCGCCCCAGAAGATTGCCATTCGCTCCCGGGCGGCCAAAATCGGCCTGTCGTCCTATGCTCTGGAGCAAGTCTTGTTCCAGCAGTTCCGCAAGTGGTCCCTAGACCGTCTGACCAAGTCGGAGGCGTCATCCCTGCTTCAAGCGATGCAGAGGGACGAGTGGCCAAATGGGGATGAGTGGCATACAGAGAATGAGACTTCCTTGCCGCATTAATGACCACACATAGCTCACATGCAGGCTCCCTCTTTTCCTGTTTCGCTATGTGCCAAGTTAAAAGGTTGAATGGCTTACCGCAGAAAGTCTCGCTGTTCTTGCAATAGGCAAAGACCAAACAGCCACAAATAGTCGTTGCTCGAAATAAATCTTGCGGGAGTCTCACGGCGTAGTGGCACGTTTCAATTTCCAGAGACAACTCTTTGTCTCTAATATCACCTCCTATCGCATATTCTGATAGGAGGTGCTTTTTTCACAGAACATCCAAGTAATTGAGGCTGGAAATGGATCGGATCCGTGTGAATGCTACGTCTATATATTGTGCAGAAATAAATTTTTTTTCTAAATGTTGACAATTTAGGTTTTAGCGATTATAATTATGTTACCTTAAGTAAATTTTGGGCAAATTCAATAATACAGAAATGCAATGCGGAGTCAGTTCTCAATGCAGACTTTAGCTATAGGAGTATGGATGTCGCTATCGAATCAGTTAGATAAGGCTGATACGGCATCCTTGTCATGGCGTCTCAACCGGAAAGCCTTTTTGGCTTTCCTTTTTCTTTTGACTAACAATAAGCACAAGCCTAAAATCTCATCGCTCTGGTAAATCAACCAGTTGGGAGTTGACCCATTCTTACCGATCATTGATGATAAAAAATGAATTTGAGATGACCATTTTTACAATTCGATCGGAGGAACACCATGCCAGCACTACCTGTAGATAAGGGAATAAATGAACTGAAGAAGCTTCTTAAGAAGAACAGGCTCATTATTATGGCGGGTGCAGGTATATCAATAGACCCGCCTTCTAATCTCAGATCTTGGGCAGGCCTGTTGGATGAAATCATCCATTTCTGCTTGGACCAAAAGAAGCGTCTTTCTGCTGACGAATTGAAACGCTTTGAGAAGCTTCTTATTATTGCAGCCTCTCAAGTGAAAGAGGATCCAATTAAAGTCGCTTCCATCGTGAGAAAAGCCGTTGACGACATTAAGAAAGTAGCAGGAAAAAATACATATGAACAGATCAATAATGCTCTAAAGAACAACTTAAGTGACACGATTAATACAGCTCTGCCTAATCATAACCACACGGCTATTGCAAGCACAAATTATCCCTATATTTTAACAACAAATTACGATCGATTAATTGAAAGAGCTGCTAAGAAAGATTTTCAGAACCTAGCCGAAAGCTCCTTTACTTACGAGGATGCTGCGGTGGTCGCGAAAAATATTTACAATAATGAAGCTTCAATTATCCACTTGCATGGAGATACCAATGGTATCAATCTGGACAGCATTATCTTCACCGCAAAAGATTACCAGAAGATTCGTAGAAACTACCCTGGGTTCAATCTAACAATTCAAACTCTCTTTATGAGATACTCGGTACTGTTTGTTGGATATGGCGGCAATGACCCTCATATGGATGAAATAGAGCAAGATCTCGCGGCAGCTTTCGATTGGCCTCAATATCCAGATTCTCATTTACGTCACTTCATAGCCCTCCCAAAAACCGAGGCTAATGATATAATGGTAGCGTTCAAAGAGCTATCCAACGTAGAAACTATTGTTTTGCCTGACTCCCAGTATACAACAAAATTATTGAAGGAATTACAAATTTCCTGCCCAAGACCTCCAGAAAAATCAAAAGGGGTAGTATAATTAAATTGTACAGAGACTACTCCAATTCTTCCCGAAACAAAAAAGTTATACTGCTCCCAGCAATGCTATTTATGCTGAATTTCCATAATCAAAGGCAGGAAAATGAGGATTTCAACCCATGCGGCGCATAGCAATCAGATCAGGCAAGAGACATACAAGATTATTAAACGCATGCATCGCCTCGAAGATGGTAGGCGGATTTCGCAGCTCGTTTCTGCTCATTGTGGCAATCATACATGTGCCTGTGACTGCAGTAGACATGTACGCCTCATTTTAGCGCTGCTGCTCACGCAGGTCACAGAACCAATCCTTGCAAAACGGATCGAGCGGTTCTTGGCCTCGCTCAACAAGTTGAGTGAAATGATATGTCATCTCACGCAAGAAGGGCGTCCACTCAACAAACGTATCATCGGACGTATATTAAATAATCATACAAGACTATTCAAAGCAATTTCTATACAAGAGATTGCTATCTTCATTGATATAGATATCAATCGTGAATGGGTAGATTTGGCAAATACTTGTATAGCAAGCGAGCTGATTGCCATTCGAGTGGATTAAGAAAAAGCGACACAATTGGTAGTGTCGCTCTAGAAAAAATGAGTGGATAGTTTTAGCCTTATCTGAGAAGACATCCCTCTGTTAAGACAGTTATTCTTACCCAGACAGATTCCTGCCGAAGCAGTACTTGGGATCGTTCTATCAAAACCACCTCAGTTTCCATGTAAGAAGTGGCTCCAGAAATCCCGCGACCCCTCATCCGAAGATGAAGTTTAGGCTGCTCCCATATATGCACACATGGGAATCACTGTTGTTTTCTTACGTACCCACCCGCGATTTAGGTTACTCCATTAAGAACGTAAGTCAAGGTTTGAAGATGGTGCAACGGTTGACGCGGACATCGCCTCACAGATCAACGCCTGCTTGCCAACAGTAGGCTGTGTCTGTCAGTGCTTTGCTCAGACCAAAGAACGCGCTCATCAAGCGACGAATTGTGGACACTATTTTGCACGAAATCTTGTGCCAGACCCTGAAAAAAATAAAAAGGGGAAATGGCCGAAGCCATTCCCCCATACAGAAAATCGTACAGAACAAAAGCTTATAGGCACTACATCCACCCCGTCAAAATCGTATGTCCTTAAGCCGTAGAAGCCGAATGCTCACCTGTCTCTCATTTCAACGGAGACCGTTAGAAATTGGATGAAGCGGGCGATAGGCCGATCCGACGCCACAAATTCCTCTCAGGCACCTCCAAACGAGAAATAGCCGTATTCCTGACTCGGCCATCAAACATCAACAGGCCTGCCGGGCATAGTCATCACATCTTCACATGTAACTTTCAGGTCCGTATCTGTTACCCATATGGCGGGCATCGACCTGTTTACACGGTACCGCGCCGCTTGGATTTACGAGATGTTAAACTCAGCGACCGCGGCCGAAGCTTTGGAATGGATCCTGTACGCCATGCCCTTTCCGGTTTCCTTCGTCCAGACCGACAACCGCCTGGAGTTCCAAGCCGCGTTCCAGAGGGCGCTCGCGCTGTTCGAGCTGCCGCATCACTTCATTCACAAGTCCAGTCCAATAGAGAATTCCGTCGTTGAACGAGCATTCAGGACCGACGATGAAGAGTTCTTCACCCACCGGTTGCCGAGGAACGGCAGGCCGTCCAGCCTGCCGGAGCTTAACAGGAGGTACCAGGATTGGCTTGCCGTATACAACGAAACCAGGCCGTACCACGGTTTGAATTTTCGAACTCCAATGCAAATGCTTCACTGACGAATATGCAACATGTTCGTGTCAGTATTAGCGTTTTCTCAAGCACTAGAAGGAGTTGGGGGAGGGAATAGCACCGCGAACTTCCAAATCCATATTCCGTATCGCAACCGCAAGGACCTGCTCCACAATGCCCTCGCGCTTCTGGGCCGGTACGCCAGGAGGGCGGTAATACTACTGGGGAACCGCCAGAAACATTTGTTGTTAGATAGGCGAACCAATTCTCGGAACAGCAGAACGTAAAATCCAGTAGAAACTCCAAAGATTGGAGGCCGCTACCCATTTTATCACAAATCGGTACACGGCTCGGTCTCAGACCCTAGTTATCAAGTCTTACCGTCTGAGTCAGGAAGTTTATCTTGGCACTCTCAGGAAACCCCGAACAAGCATTGTTGTTGTTCGTAATTGCGTATCGCACAGAAATTGTCTAATTATGTGGGTTTTGTTCTTTCTGCGCCTTGCCGCCATACTAACGATGGCGTTTCTGGGCGAACGCCTAATTCACCGCCGCAAATATAGGAACAGAGTTCCCCCGGTACTCAACGAAGAAGCACGACTGGCGCAGATGCTTGAGGACATGAGCCATTTGCAGTCACGCGCTGATCTGAAAAATATAGCGATCACCGAAAATAACTGGTTCGTCCACGAGGCTGTCTACTCGGGTGAAGGCACCGCAGATTTCCAACAGCCAGTGGAGCAGGCACAAGGGAGCTTTATCGCCAGGTTCGATACCGATGAAGGCGAGGCGATTGACATGGATGTGGCAGCCCTGGACTCACCCGAAGACACACAGTTCGATCTCTCCGCCCGCTTCTTCAACTTCCTCTGCCGCCGGGTGTTCTCCGGCAACGGTAGCCGAGACAGCCGCAAATGCCGAGTGCGATTTACAACTCCTGATGGCTCTTTCACATCAGCGAATGCCTTCTTGCAGAACGCCGGGGGAATTTCGGCTTGGGCGAAGACAGCTTATCCTTGCTCATTCATCCGCTGACCGCCGAGTACACAGTAAAACAGGCAAAGGAAGCTATTTACTGGGTAGTACCGCTGATGAACTTCGCGCCTGAACTGAAAAAGGGCATTAATTTCCCTCCCTTGAACAAGCACCCCCTACGCATTCACCCTGTTCCCGACATGCCGGAAGGGCTGACGGAGATGGAAAGCAGGGTAGCGCTGAGAAGTGCCACCAGGTGCAACAGACTGACGTTGTTCCGGTTCGGGGGTAAGGACGGTTTCATTGAGCCGTTGCCTGACTATGAAGAGCGCCGCGAAAAACTTCTCACTGGGACTTCCCGCTATCTAGTCACATCTCTGATGGTAGGCCAAGTGGGCGATATGGCGACTGACCTGGGAAGCGTGAAACAGTGGTTCCCTTTCAACCTGTTGACGGTACTCAGCCTCGCTACCGGCACCGACGTTGGTGCGCCGTGGGTAGAGTTTCGGGACGCCGAGGGCCGACTCGTTCGGCGAATCCACCTGCGGGCAGGCGTGACACCTTTCGTGAACGGCCACGCTGTCGTTCGTGATGAGCCGCAGGAAAGCCTCAGTTATCTTCTGACGGCGGCACTAGCATCGGCGAATTTCGGCAAATCTTATTTGCGTGTGGCAATGAGACATGCGGTTCTGAGCGGCAACACTAACCTGACAATTGAGGATCAGCTAAGTCATGTGTTTCGGGGCTTGGACTGCCTGTGCGACGAGTTCAGCCTGACAAAACAGACAAAACCGCAGGAGGCACTTGCCGAAATATATTGGAAAGAACTGGAAAAAGCAACGGAGGAGGCAATGGCAGCGATCAAACAGATTGCCAGGAAAGCAAAAACGAATGGGGATGCTGCCGATGCCGAGGCCCTAACCAAGATAATGGATCAGATGAGAGGCGCGCAGAACGTCGGGCGCGGTTACGGTCAAAGCATCCTAGCCCTGCTGGAAAGGTTCGGCATGCCGGACGCAAAGATCGTTGAGGACTACTACAAGATCAACCCACGGCCTGACAGCAAACGTTGGCGCGACGTGATGCCGCGTTATCGTGGTATCACGATGCACCGCAGCTTCTTTGATTTCGACAGTGGCGATTACGACCCTCACGAAGTCTCCACTATCCTTAGCCATTCGCACGATCTTCTCGTCCGCGTTCTCCTCAAGGAGTCTGCCTATCCAGGCCTGTACCAGCCCCGTGTCATCGCGGACAATTTTCCAGCACCTGTTAATTGGGTGACTGATAGAACACCAGCAAGTCAACTCGGCTTTGGGAGATGAGTATTTACCGAATAAAGCCTCCCACTGTGGCCGATTATGCTGGCTTGCCTGTTTTTCAAGCATAAAAAACCACTTAGTCAAATACCTGGATCAATTACCTCCAACGATCCATTCAACGATCCATTTTTGAATCTTTCAACAGTCGGGTCATACCAAAGTTCTGCCAGGCTAGCCGGGCCACCTGGATTTAGTAGGATTTTAGTACTATCTACACTCTCCTCCCACAACGTCATTACCTTTCTGCGCTCAGCTTTTAGAACAATACCTTCAGTCCAGATACAGAATGCTGTCGCTTCTCCAGACCGATTTGGCCGATTGGCAGTTACGCCGTCTTCTTCCCCTAATACACACGACGTCAGTCCGCGTCTCTGGGTGCCTTCCAGTGTGAAAACCGCCAAATGTTGAGAGGAATTCGGAACGGAGCTCAAAAACCTTGCTATCCACTCATCGCTTTTGTGCATGAGCATCAATTTCTCGTTAGAAATCATCATCTGTTGTTGCTCAGTGGTAGCATTTATTTCATCAATCCTTGCCTTTTTTCGGGCGAGAGCATAAAATGCCTCAGAGACCGCAGTACGTGAGACAGCGTAGTATATAGGCAAAACAGGCTCATTCTTCAGATAACGCCATGCTTGATAGCGGAGATAGCGGCATGCCAATTTTTCTACTTCGTTTCTGTATTGTGCCATCGCGTCCGACATACTGGCTTTAACTTCTTGTGGAATAAAAATTAAATCGTCTTCATCGGGCAACAACAAAAGTGGAGTGAACGCCATAACATACAGTGGGTCACGCGCTATACCTGGCCTCTTTGCTGCCTGTCGCCTCTCGTATCGGTAGACATCACCAGCCAATTTGTCATAGAAAGCTCCCCCAGGGTAAGCACCCAGTTGATTCGCTAACGAAGAAACAGTATCCCATGCGTCCAAGCGCGGTACTCCAAGGAAGTAGGAACACAGCCAAAATCCCAGTTTATGATACATTTCAATCTCGATATTACTGACACTATTTGTGGCGTGCCTAATATCTACATTCGGTTGACGAGAAAATACCGATAATAGGTTGAATAATTTGCGCTGTGACTTTTTATCCTGAGTATAGTGATCGATTGACCTATCTTCAAAAGCGGAAGCGTGATAGGGGTCATTAGCAGTTCCATTCTTGGCGACAGAACTCCAGTGTGAGTCAGCAACGCGCTTATAATCTTGAATAATTTCACTAGCATCTTTGTACCATTCATCGCTGGTGTTTATCATAGTAAATCGCGCCGCAAATCACGGAAATGTGTGGGCCTAAATGTTAGTGTCTCCCAGAATGCAAAGATTACTGCCCTTGCACGTTGTTTCCGGGTCTCATAATCTATTGGCGGTCCTTGTCCCTGTTGAGGCGTAGCCCATTCTTCCAGGCCCATAGAGTCTAAGCAGAGGGCAAGATTTGCTTCAGCGATAGGTGAGTTGAGGTTCAGATCCGAATTACACAACACCGCATGATGAAGGATAGCTTGTATATACTCACGGGCACTTCGGACATGAGGCAGATAGCTACAAATTAGTTCATCATAGGCGTCCGCTGTCGTGGGATCGTCTTCCGCAACTATAGTGCCACGAGATGCTCGAACGTCTGTCCTGTTTTCAGGGTTCTGCAAAAACACGAAGACGTCATTATCAACGACAGTTGCTGGCACCGGAACAGAACCAACCACCACGCGGACCGTGTCCTTAGCGCGCAAGCGCTTTTCGTCACGGATATAGTGGGCAAGGACAAGGCGCCAGGCCACACCAATAAATTTCTCAAAATCCAGAACCGTAAATCTTGCTGACTCAGGAATATTTTCCTGCCCAGCATGATAATCTGGCCAAGGTACGCGACCTGCGAAGATAGACCGATTGGTGACAGCATTTGAGCGTAGCAGCGTTTGGTAGAAGTGAGTAGCCTTCCAATCGCCGCCAGCCCACCACTCTTCATCAACCGCCCAATAATCGGAGATGCTTATAATCCGGTTGTTTGCTCCTGCGTATGCATTCTGCACGGCTTGCCTATAATGAAGATATCCTAATATTCTGTTTGATGTTTCAACTTGCCGCGTCAAACTCTCTACTTGCTGGGAGAGATTTGAAGCAGTACCTTTTAGGTCCGTGACCATAGCAGAAAGGGGCAATGATCCAGTAGGAGTTCCGCCAACGAGTTGCCTCAAATCCGATACATTTCCATTTAATTGCGAAACCATATTTAGAAGCGTCACAGAGGAAGGCATACTAAGTTGAGTATCTTGGTGCAATTGAGTAGTGTCCTGAATAGGCGTGGATCCTACAATAGAGGACAATTTGGCAACGTTCACCTCGATTTTCTTGACGAAATCCCCGAAGGCCCGCTTGTGATATTGAACATCAAAAATAAGTGAAACAATAGAGGCAATCAGAAGAGCAACGGCCAATTCCCGAAATGCTAACCAGTCCGTCAAAAGGTATTCGCCTAAACAGTACCCGCCCCATGCTAGGATGAGCAATTGGAAGCCATACAGGTTACGAATTTTTTCGACTGAAAGCGGGGCCTCCTCACTTACTTGGTAGGGTCTTTTTGTTGGTTTACACCTATGGAAAGTAAATGCGCCAAAAAAGTAAAGGAATGCTAGGGTGAGAGCAGTGACTCGATTTTCCAATAGGTGGATTTGGTGGAAGCTAATATGGTACCCGTTTATGATCGCATAGGTGATATAAACTGCAGCAGGAAGTTGGCTATATATGAAATGGAATAGCCCAAGAAGAGTTGCAGCAATTGTTGAAATACGGAACATCTAGATGACCTGCTAGCTTTGACGCTCTCTGTAGAATCCTGAGCATGGTGCCGGATCGCAGCGTCCATGCAAGAACAGTTTCAGAATTATAAGACTTTCGCACAAATATGTCAACGATTTATTAGGAAATTTACAAAATGTTTTTTGTTGCTGGTCTTCCGGTCCATATTTTAGGCTTCACAGTTAAGATTTTTAAAGAAATCTACGTTGAAATTACGTCGTTGCCTCGCAAGGATATGCTACAATTAGTCATGTATTTGAAGTTTACGCAAACGCCTCCCAGATTCCATTCTGGGATTGAAAAGTGACATTGCCTGACTGCGCGAACAGCAGAGGACTTCCCTGTGTCCACCTGCGTGGACAACCCGCCCCTGCCCTAGAATGAAGGCCAGGGCACGGGGCTGCGTAACATCAGCTATGGGGGATAAACAATAGGAGTTACGCAGTTGAACTCATTTTTTGAGTAAATCTGCGGTCATTTAGAGCGCAATTCACGCTCGACTGCGTAACTCCGAAACAAATTAGATTGTTTCCGGCAAGCACCTGAGCAAGTTGGGCTTTTCGTTAAGAATATCTGATCCAAATGAAGTCAAGTATTTCAACGATATGCTGTCTCCCAAAGAAAGAAGAGCCGAAATAGAGAGCCGACATAAATGACTACAAAACGCCTGACTACCTCCAAACCCGATTCGACACGCCAAAGCGCCCATCACGTCGCGCCAGACCAGGGCGTCAGTAACGATGTTGGCATCGCGAATGCTGCCGTCACAAACGAAGAGTTAGCCGATCTTGGAGTTGAGCCAGAACGTTCAGCGGGTCGGCACTGGCTGAAATATGCCGGCATCGGGGCGCCGCGTGCCTCCAAAGGGTCTCAGGAGGAAACCAACCCCGATAATGTTACCTCCCTTGGCAGCCTGGAAGCCGAAGTCATGGGCATCCTCTGGGAAATTGGCCGGCCCGCGACAGGGATGGAAGTGATGGAAACGACCCTATACAAACGCCGCGCTCACGACCAGGAACCACCCTCTTTCTCCAGCATCGCCACCACGCTCCGGCGCCTGACCACCAAGGGCCTGCTGGAGACCCGGAAGAACGAGACGCGCACACCCCTCTACTGGCCGAAGGTCGAGCGCGAGCGGATGGCGGCGCGCATCCTCAACAACGTGTCCCAGACGCTCTTAGGCTCCTCCCTGCATGACCTGCTGCCCAAGCTCATCGGCCGATCCCCCTCGCCAGCGAGTTCGCCCGACGAGGAGGAAAATCTGCAACGGCTGATGGAAGCGCTCGAACAGGTTGCTGAAACAGACCGGGCCGCAGCCCCGGCGACAAATGCGACAAGCGAGCAAGCTGAACCACGCCATCAGTAACCGCAACGGTGGTTCGCGTTGAAAGGACGATCTTTATCACCTTCATACTTCCTTTATCACCTTCATACTTCAATGCTCAATAGCTGCTCACGAAGTTACCGCTAGTTCAGGGAGCTAATCCCGGAAGGGAAAGCTCTGAGACCAGCCCCGATGCCCGATCTTTACCCGTGACCCATGCTGTTCTGAATTTGGCGTTCGTCTTTTTGGCGCGGCACTGGCTGTCGGCGATCGTTAACGCGGCCGTCACCGCTGGCCTGGGGATTGGCTTGCTCCGCTGGACCCGAAAGTGGCCCGGCCTGACGATTTCGTCGCTTCAGTTAGTCCGATTGCGCCGCCTTGTCTTCCTGACTGCCCTTTGCAAGGGAGCGCTCTCTCTTATCATCGGCATCAGCCGCCCTGGATCAGTGCGCTTGCCCTTCATGTGCGGTGTGCAAATGCCCGATCCCTTTGAACTGCTTGGTCTGTTCGATACCCGGAACTCGTTCTGGTATCCCACATCCGCTACAAAAGCGGTCACGCTCATGCTCCTCGGAGCGGCCTCCTGCTTTCTCCTTGGGCGGGCAGTACAGATCGTGCGGTCCATACATCTCTTTCGCACGCTCGTCTCCCTTGGCAGCGTGCCGCCCCCTGCGGTGGCCGCCGCTCTCAAACGGGCGGCAACAGACCTGGCGCTGCCGGCTGTCGGCAGGTTGCCTACTCTCATTCTCATCAACGTGTCTTATCCCACTCCTCTGTTGGTCGGCATTCCCTATCCCTACTTGCTCCTCGCCCCGCAGCTAATCCTCATTCTTACCGAAGAGGAATTGGAAATGGCCCTTCGCCACGAGTTGGCTCACTTTCGCAGGCGTGACCATTGGTGGCGATGGCTCTTCACCTGGATCGGAGACATTGGCCAGTCCAATCCTGTGTCCGCTCGCCTGACGATGCTTGCAGTGGAGGAAGAAGAGGAACTCTGCGACCGGCTCTCGGTGCACACTGCTCAGGAGGCGCTTCTTCTGGCGAAGGCTATCCGTAAGTCCGTCGCGCTCTATCAGGGGCAAACGCAACGCGGGCCGGGCAAGGTTTAAAGTCATATGCCCCGGGATTGGTTTCGGGATAGGTTTCGGGACCAGCCAGAGCCTTTTCCGGCTCGGGCCGCGTCTTCGCAAACCGAACCCAAAGCCGCCGAACCGTTCGTGCCCCTTTCCCAAGAAACAGCGGACCTTCTCGCGCCGGCACCCCCCGAAAATCCAGCGGAATCTCCCTCGGGACGCCAGAACGAAATCCGATTGCCTTCCGACGTCATCCCGGCACTACTGGGACGCTATAGGATCAAGTGGGGATGGCCACCCTCCCGCCAGCGGCGCCTACGGAGCCTCTTATTGCTGGCCGAAGAACTTTCTGTTCGGCAGCCGACAGATCCGCCGGCGGCTGTCAGCCCCCACTGTCCGTTGCCCTCATGGGCAAAGGCGATGGGCCGCTACGCCGCCCGGCTCGGGTTTGGCATCTTGCTTTTCTTTATCCTCTATGCCAAGTTCTATGTCGCGCTGACTTTAATCCCCCCCTAGCGGTCACAGTATAGCCATGAACGCTTAATGCCCTCTGCTGTTATTCCGCCTGCGCCACTGTTATCCGCTTCTCCAAAAATCAAAAAATTTTTGCTACCCCACCGATTTTAGGTTGAAATTCTCTTATTGAGGTGTATAATGCACAATGAAGTTACAAAATGTTTTTCTTTTGTAACCGGATTTAGAAAAGGAGGCTGAAACGGTGCGGAATCTTAATGACATGTCAAAACTATGGAGTCCGGGCACAGCTCTGGACAAGAAGGCGGAAGTGGCCGAGCGAATGGTTCCTGTGGCTGCCAATTTTCGGGAACCGCAAGCGTTCCCGGATGGGCCTGACTATCCGATCTGCTGCTGGAACGTCTGCATCAATGCCTTCGCCCCCAAGAGTCCTCAAACATTGGCGCTCTAGCCCGACACTAGCCATGCTCTAACCGCCGGTGTCTGCACTGTCTTCGGGCTGCACTGTCTTCGGGCTGCACTGTCTTCGGGCTGGGCTGGTTCATGGCTGATCAAAAGAGTTCTGATGACGAGCGGCCTGATTATACGTGAGCAAATCAGAAAGATTTGATGAAACAAAGATTTGATGAAACATCCGGGAGGGAAGGACCACCATGGACATTCGCGCCCCGAAAACCCGCCAGCACGTCAGCCGCCGCCTGCTCGTTGAGACCGTGGCCGCGGACAATCACTTTGTTTTCAACCCGCTGTCTGGAGCGGTGGACCTGCTCGACGACGCCGAAGTGACGCTCCTGCGGAAGCTCCAGCAAGGTGAACCCGTCCCGCTCGCGCCTGAATTGGAGCAGGAGCTGCGGGCGCGCCGTTACCTCTTTGACGGACCGGGCCGCGAAGAAGAGTTCTTGGAAGAAGCGGTCGCCGGTGCCTGGGCGCGGATGCAGGCACGCCAGCCCGAAACCTACACCGTCTGCCCCACTCTCGCTTGCAACCTTGCCTGCTCCTATTGCTTTGAGGGGGATAGCCTGCTTGACAAGCCGCAGGGGGTCATGACCGAGTGCAAGTTGAGCATCTCTTCGCGGCCATCGCGCTGATTCGCCAGAGCGGCGCGGAGCGTGGGCAGGCATCCGCGCACGCCCCCTGGATTGCCCTGTTCGGCGGCGAGCCGCTCCTGCCCAGCACCCGCAAATGCGTTTCTGAAATCCTGTACCACGCGGCGGGGGGAGGTTTTCTGGTCGGTGCGACCACCAACGGCGTCAACCTCACGCGCTATGAGGCGCTGCTGACGGAGTACCACGACATCCTGGCCATGTTCCAGATCACACTGGACGGCCCGCAGGCCGTCCACGACAGCCGCCGCCACCGCCTCGGCGGGCAGGGCACGTTCACGGAAATCGTGCGGGGCGTTGACCTGCTGCGGGCGCTGGAGATCAACGTGGACCTGCGGGTCAACCTGGACGCCGCGAACCTGTCGGCGCTGCCGGAACTGGTAGACTTTCTGTTTGACAAGGGATGGCCCGATCAAGAGGGGTTCCGGCTCGCCCTCGCCCCGGTCACGCAGCACGGGGCGGGCGGCTGCGCTACCAAGAGCGCGACGAGCCTGTCGGAGATGGAACTGACGCAGGGCGTGCTGGACCTGATGGAAACTCACCCGCGCGTCGCCCAGCTTTGCCACCTGGGGTTCCTGCGACACCTGGACCACCTGGTTGGTGTGCTGGAGCCGGAAAAGAAAAAGCGGAGCAGTCAGGGCATCAGCGGGGCCGGTCCGCGGTACTGGTACTGCGAGGCCAGCACGGACAAGCAGTTTGTCTTCACGCCGGAGGGCTTGATCTACAGCTGCACGGAGGCAGTGGGCAAGCCGCGTCACGCCATCGGGCGCTTCGATCCGGCCTTCGATCTCTGGCAAAAAGAAGTGGAGCGCTGGATCGGGCGCACGATCCTTTCCCATCCCCAATGCCGCGCCTGCTCTATCTCCACTCTGTGCGGCGGCGGATGTAACTTCGCGGCGCGGGAGAGGCACGCCGGCATAGATAAACCATCTGCGGACAACCTTCTTCAGATTGCCCTCAAGAGGCCGATGGGAAAGGCACAGTCAGCACCGGTGCCGAATGCGTTAGATAGTCCTTTCGCACCCACGAATCGGACGGAGCCGTTTTGCAATGCCGCCGAACAAACCGTGCGCTCCTATCTGCGCCATATTGGCCGTCAGCACATTCTTGCCGAATTGTGAGGATGACTTGCCGAACTGTGATGATAAAGCGAACACCAAGAGTAAAGCGAACACCAGAATGAAACCCGCGAAGGCACCGTCGTTCAATAAATGCAAATTCACGAAGCGGTGACCCGTTTGACCGAAGCCGGCTATTCCGCAGAGGCAGCGCAAGACTTTGTTGTCCTGGCCTTGCAAGCACGGGTGCAGGGCGGCTGGGCTGATTTCGCTGCCGGCCCAACGGCGAAGGCCACCAAGGCAGAAGCGGAGGAAGCTTTTGCCTGTGCAGACATTGATCCTGATGCGGTGACGTTTCCGGCCTGGTATCAGCCGCTTATGGCACATGACCTGGAAGTTTTAAGGTCTCGGTCCCACCCCGTGAATGACATAGGTGGAAACGACATAGGTGACGACATGCACGAAGCCAAGGACGAATCAGGGAATATTGGTTGAAGCGGCACAGGACCAAGTTCAAGAGAAGATGAAGTTCAAGAGTACAAAGCGGCCACGGCGCGCACGCGCCTTCTTGTCATGGGGTGCTGTTTCCATCCGCCACCTGGTTTCTGCCGCTTGCTTTCGCGTGGTAGAGCGCCTTATCGGCACAGGTCACCAGGGCGGCCGCGTCGGCCATCCCGTCCGTCAACGCGCAGACGCCGAAGCTGGCGGTCACCGGACGGTCCTGCCAGACCGAGTTCTCGATGCCCGCGCGGATGCGTTCCGCCATCTCCAATGCCTCCGCGCAGGCCGTGTGCGGCAGGATCAGGGCAAACTCCTCTCCGCCGAACCGGGCCGCCAGATCGGTTTCGCGGACATTGTCGTGCAGGATGTGCGCCAGTTGCCTCAAGACCGCGTTGCCTGCCAGGTGCCCGAACGTGTCGTTGTATTCCTTGAACTGGTCCACGTCCAGTAGGATGAGCGATAACGGCTCCCCGTACCGCTGCGCCCGGCGTACTTCCTCGGACAAACGCTCGCCCAGAACGCGATGATTGAACAGTCCGGTCAGCGCGTCCCGCGTCGCCAATGCCTCCAGTTCGGCATTGGCTCTGGCTAATTTGGCGTTGGCCCGTGCCAGTTCCGCATTCGCCCTCTCCATTTCTCTGTTGGCCTGCTCCATCTGGGCCTTCTGGAACTCCAGCACGACGCTGTAGTCGGTCAGCCGCTGCTCCGCCTGCCAGCGAAGCGTTATGTCTCGAAAAGAGCCACAGATGCGCTCCGTAGGCGGCTGTGCCGTCATCGCCGGACTGGCGCGGTGCGGGAAGCACTGGCACATAGTCATACTCCCACGCCCGCCCGTTTGCGAGGACAAGGGATCTCCGACTGCACTGGCTTCTGGCGTCGCCGCAGTGTGTCCAGCCGGCGGACGATAGTATCGGCATCGGCAAACTGCGCCATTGACTGCCGGAAGACTTGGCGGAGGCTGCTGCCAATCAAGGTCTCGGGAGGGAGCGTGAGGGCCATCATCGCGGCGAAGGTCTGGTTGGTCAGAACGATCTGGCCCTGGTCATCTTCCACCACGACGCCGGCCTGCACATTCCCGATCACGGCTTCCAGCCGCAGCACCGCGGCACACAGGCTCTCGATCGTGGCGAGGAGAGTTTCTGCGATGGGCTGCCCGCTTTCCGCCAGCAGAGTAGCGGTGTGATCAGAAAACTTCAACGCACCCGCAGGAGTGTTCATTGCAAGAAGTCTACCCACAGATAGCCTGGTTTCTTCTCACTCAAACATTTTCCCGATAATTTTTCTGAGCGGCACGTAACCTTCCATTCGCTTTGCGTACCCTACTTTGCGATCCTTCCTCACCAGGTCTTGAGAGGCACACGGATTTGTCAACCCTTCGATGTATTCTCCGTAAGAATCCCGCAATTGGCCCGTTGCAAAAGCAGGCATACTACTGACATGGAAACCATGCTAGAGATTGCCCAAATCTCGCATCCGCCAGCGCTTGGGCACGGACCGAGGCACCATCCGCTTCGGGATACAAGCCGTTACGGAGCAAGCCCTCCTGCCTTTTTTGGAGCAGCATCAAAAAGCCAAGAAGCAGCCGCGTCCGACCCGCCAAATCCGCATGTCTACCAAGGAACTCGTCTGGGCCATCCGTGAACGCGAACGACAATGCTGAGGCGGAGTTCCACGCATTATTATGTTTGCTATTGAAAACGCAAGCGCATCTACTTACCCGTTGCACTCTTTCCTGCTTTTGAGACTGCGTTTGTGAACCCGAAAGGCCATTCTCTTTGTGCCTTTTCTAAAAACGGCTGTATCTCTGATCCGCCCAATTGCGCCGCCTTGTGGAACGCCGTTACCGCATCGGTGCTGTGACCAGGCTGGTTTTTATAAATCTGCCCCAAATAAAAGTAAGAAATGGCGGAATCGGGCTGTAAACTCAGGACGCGCTGGAAATCAGCGGTGGCGAGGTCTTGGCTGACCCAATGATATTTGTGAACCGCAATCACGCTATAGGCGGCGGCTTCCAATTGGGTCGGCGTGAAGTTCGGTGAAGTGAGCATCGGCGGGAGCGGCCCATGTGCGGGGGCCGTGGCGCTCGGTGCTTCTTCCAGTTGGAGTAGTTGATACCCGTGCTGATAAACCGTCAGCGCCTCCGCGCGCTGATTCAGGCGCTGGAGGAGGAGGGCGAACTGCATGTGGATGACCGGGTCTCCGTTCTGGACATCGCTCCAGTTTTTGCCGGGCAAGTGGTAGAGGACAGCGCGATAGGTCGCCGCCGCGTCACTGAGCCTGCCGTCGGCTGTTTGAGCCTCGGCCAACCGCTGGTAGGCTAGCCCAATGTCTGGGGCGTAGGTGAGAACCTGCTGGAAAGCATGTATCGCCGCGTCCAGGTCTCCGGCTTTCATCAATGCCTCGCCTTGCGCGATGTCGGCTTGCCATCTCTTAGCCAGTGCCGCAGCCGCTGCCCTACTGGCCGGGGTACTAGGGGAGTTGCGACTATGTGTTATCCCGTCATCTAGTGGCATCTGGCCCAAGGATGTATGAGTCATGCCGGACTGCTGCGCTGAGGCCGCCGCAAGCGGAAGGCTTGCGAAAATAACTAACAGAAGCCTAACGGCAAATTGGATCGAGATGTTCATAAACCCTCCTTCGGGGGTAGCCGTTTGCGTTTCATGCTGCTGATTGCTGCATTTGCGCCTGACGACGTTTCTGCATTGGACTAGTGGACGACAGTCCATTGCGGCGGATCACTTGTTGATACTGTTGTATAGGTGGGAGCCGATCCCTGAGTGGCAGGATAACTAGCCGTGAGGTTCCATAGGCTGTTGCTGCTTTGCCAGGTGAGAGTCACGCTCCAAGACCATGAAAACTTTTGTAGTGGTATCCAGACTCCACCACTGGGTTGGTACATGACATAGGTTGTGAATGCGTCGGTATCGCTGAGTTCGGTATAGTACGGGCCGGCGAAGTTCGGAGGACTTGTTTGTGCCTGGCCAGTGTAGCCAATGGGTTGGTTAGGACTGTCCTCATCATTTCCAGCGACTGTCACGTCCCAGGAGGACCGTACATAAAGTTTCCATCTAACCCCAGAATGCCGTTGTTGGATACGAGCGGCGTCGAGCTATTGCCAATATACCCTAAACGGTCTGGATTGATCAGTTGAGTAAAGGTACATTGGCCACCAGAGAATGGCGTGGGTACGCTCACCGTGACGTTACTCCAAATCATTCCGTCGCTATTATTTTGGCTGCTGAGATCCCCGTAGAGGCCATAAGCCTGATATCCCGTATGCGCATGGTTAGGATTAAACTGCACATATCCTTGTGCAACTCCCCAGTGCGTGACGGAAGGTTTGAGGACAGTGATTTGTGGTGACACTACTGTCACCGGCAAGCGTGTGCCATCTGGGGCGACAAGCGTTGCATTGCAAGTGATGGTAATTGTTTCCGCCGACTTGTCAAAGAGAGTAAAGGTAGGCTGATTTGTGTAAGATGGGTCATCCGAGAGCAGGACAAGTTGATGACTGGTAGCATTCTCATTGTATGTTCTGAATACGTCACCCGTCGAGGACCATTGGTAGGTGCTGGCGTCAACCGTAAAGCCTGAAGGGACGTTGAGGCTAGCCTGGACTTGTTGTCCCGTGAGTACATACTGGGGGGAGGTCATACCAGAGGAATTGAGTGTGAGAGAAATAGGTGCAGCGGTCAAGGTGCAACTAGATTCAATGTCACCTGAATAGCCAGGCTGAGTGGCATTCCCAGGCATTGTCACCTCTGCGTTCATAGTGACCTGTGGGAACGTCAGTGTCAGGCTATGATTCGGGTTATCCATCTGAAATAGATGTGTCCCCTGGGAAATCCAATAACGATTGTAGTCATAAGTAGCTGTGTCCTCAAAGCCATCGTCGACCTCCCAGGTGCCGCCATTGGAGAAACCTGAGCTATCATACGAACCGGCCTCTGCTTTGGAGGTAACAAGGATGGCAGCAGAAGAGGGTGCAGGCGTGGTGTCGCCAGAGTATCCTGGCGTCCAGGTCAGGACGGGCGCGACCCATCCTGTACTGTCGCAGGTGTAGGTGTTAGGGTCATTTCCCGAATAGATAGGATTGGAATAATTAGGATAGGCTAATTCACCGGTGGAGCCAGCGGGCCAGGGCCAGGGTGATCCTCTGCTGGGGGTTGGGCTGCCGAGACATTGCCCCTGCGACTGGTAGCTCACGACCCAGTGCGCTGGGGGAGGCGCGGATGCTGTCACCGTCAAGGGCGTGAACAAGGGGGCATCACTAGCGACTACCAAAATGGTACAAGTCGTGTTTGTGCTGACGGCGGTGGTCGTGATGCTGAACGTGGCGCTGGTCGTTCCCGATGCAACTGTCACCAAGGCAGGCACAGTGGCGGCGGCGTTGTCACTGCTCAAAGAGACGGACAGACCAGATGCCGGAGCCGGGCCGCTGAGGGTGATGGTTCCGGTAGCCATGCGGCCGCCCTGCACCCAAGTGGGTGACACCGTGATAGAGGAGAGCGTGACGGGTGCGGTCGGGCCAACGCGCGGCGTCTCCGCAGAGAAGGGGCTTTCGCCTTGAGCGTTGACGGCACTCACTTGGTAGGAATACAGGCTGCTCGCCGTGACGGTGTTGTCGGTGAAAGTGGTTCCGGTCAGACCTGTCTGAAAGGGTGTGGTCCCTTCCCCGCCGGGTGTAGTTCCCCGATAGAGGTTGTAGGAAGTTGCCCCCGCCGAGGCTGTCCAGGACAGGGAGACCTGACCGCTGCCACCCGTGGCCGAAAGCCCTGTCGGAACGGCGGGCGCGGGCACCTGCGGCGTGACGGAGGCTTCGGCAGAGTTTGCGCCTTCCCCGCCTGCTCCAACGGCAGAAACGACATAGTAGTAGGTCGTCCCGTTGGCCGCTGTACTGTCGGTGTACGAGGTTCCCGTCACCGCCCCCGCCGTGCTGATCGTCGTGTACGGACCGCCTGTCACGGTTGCCCGCTTGACGTTGTCGCTGAGGATCGTTCCCGCCGGAGCCGTCCAGGACAGCGAGACCTGGTTGCTACCACCTGTCGCCGAAAGCGCGGTCGGAGGCTGTCGGAGCCATCGTGGCCGAGGCTTCATTGGAAGCCGGGCTGGTGCCGCCGGCGTTGCCGGCGGTGACTTCGTAGTAGTAGGTTGTGCCCGCTGTCAACGGACCGGGATCGGTGAAGGTAGTCGCAGGCGGCGTTCCCGTCACCGTGCCAATCGGCGTTGCGCTTTCGCCCCCGCTCGCCGTACCCCGCAGCACCTGGTAGCCCGTCACCGTGCCGGAAGGTGCCGTCCAGGTCAGAACCACCTGACCACTACCGGACGTGGCCGACAAAGCCGTCGGAGCAGAAGGAGACGCCAGCGGCGTGGCGCTGGCCTCCGAGGACGCCAGGCTCTCGGTGCCTCCGCACAGGGCGGTCAGCGTGTAGAAGTAGGTCGTCCCGTTCGTCCGGCCACTGTCCGTGTAGGTCAGCGCCGAAGCCCCCAGCGTCGCCACCGGCGTCGCCGCTTCCGCCCCTGTCGCCGTCCCCCGGTACAGAACGTAGCCCGTCGCCCCAGAGGAGGCCGACCACGAGAGCGTCACCTGCGCGTTCCCTGGAGTAGCCGCCAGCCCCGCAGGAGCTGCCAGAACCGTCGCCGTCGGACTGTAGGGGCCATCCCCGCCCACGCCCGTTCCCTTCACCCGGTAGGTGTAGCTCGTCCCGGACGAAACCGCCGCATCCAGGTAGCCGGTCATGTTCCCGGACGTGATCTGGGTCCAGCCAGCGGAGCCGTCCACGCTTGGACTACGCTCCACCTTGTAACTGTTCGCGCTCGTCACGGACGGCCAGTACAACTGGATGCTCGTCCCCGAAACCGCCGTCGCCGACAGGTAGCCGGGAGCCACCGGAGGCGCCTGCGGGGTCGCGCTCCCGTCCGTCGGACGCGCACTCTCGGCGCTGCCGTTGAAGGCCGTCACCTGGTAGTAATAGACCGTCCCGTTGGTCAGACCCGTATCCGTATAGGTCAGCCCGCTGCTGACCGTCGCGATGGATGTGGCCCCTTCGGCCCCGCTGGTCAGCGCCCGGTACACATGGTAGCCTGTCGCCCCCGAAGAAGCCGTCCAGGACACCGCTACCTGCGCGTTGCCCGGCGTCAAGGTCGTGTTCGGCGGCGTCAGCGGCGGCGGCGCGCTCGGCGTCCCCGAAACTTCCGCCGAGAGCACGCTTTCGCTGTTCGTGCCGACAACAGCGGACACCTGGTAATAGTAGGTCGTCCCGTTGTTGGGGCCGATGGGGTGACCGCCGGCGTCGTTGCCGTTGGTCAAGGCGTTGTCCAGGTAGTCCGCATGGGCCAGGCCCGGCTTGTAGGAAAATTCTCCGCCCGTCAGCGTCCCCCGGTACAGGGTGTAGCTGCTGGCCCCCGGCACCGCCGTCCAGGACAGCGATATCTGCGAATTGCCCACTTGCGTCGCCACGCTGCCCGGCACCGTCAGCGAGGTCGCCGACACCTCCGAGGACCTGCCGCTCTCCGGTCCCGCGCTGCTGCCTGACGCCGCCCCGACCGCTGTGACCTGGTAGTAGGTGGTCGCGCCGGTCGTGGCCGCGCCGTCGGTGTAACTGGTGCCGGTCACGCCGGTCGCCAGCGGCAGGGGCAGACTCTTTGCCTGCCCCGCCGGTTCCCCGGTAGACGTTGTAGGTGGACGCGCCGCTGACCGTTCCCCAGGAAACCGCCACCTGGCCTGCCGCCAGGTTCCTCGCCAGCGCGCTCACGCCCGTCGGTGTGGTCGGCGGCGTACCCGGCATGGCCGCGACCGTCGCGCTCTGGGCGCTGAGGACCGATCCGTTGAGCGAAGCCACGGCATAGTAGTAGGTCGTCCCATTGGCGGCAGTCGTGTCGGTGTAGCTGACCGAGGCTGTGGTTACGTTGCCGACCGACACCAGCAGCGACAGGGAACCGGAAGTCGTCCCCCGGTAGACCTTGTAGCCGCTGGCCCCGGCTACCTGGTTCCAGACCAGCGTCACTTTGGCATTGCCGGGCAAAGCCACCAGGCCTGTGGGAACCGGGCAGGCGCCATTGGGGGTGGCCGTGACCTCGTTGGACAGGGCGCTCTGGCCGCCCGCGTTGACGGCGGTGACCACGTAAGCGTAAGCCTGCCCGTTGGTCAAGCCGGTGTCCGTGTAGCTCGTGCCGGTCACTCCGGTCGCGACGGGCGTGCTGCTCTCCGCCCCGGCACTGGTACCCCGGTAGACGTTGTACGAGGTGGCGGTCGCGGAGGCGGTCCAGGTTAGGCCGATCTGGGCATTGCCGGCGGTTGGGGTCAGACTGGTGGGGGCCAGCGGGGGCGGCGGCAGGGGCGTACCGGAAACTTCGGCGGAGGGAGCGCTTTCGGACGTGGACGTGCTGGTGGGAGTGCGCAGGGCGGTGACGTAATAGTAGTACGCCGTGCTGTTGACAGCGGTGGTGTCGGTGAAGGTGCGGACGGAAGAGGACAGGCCGGTGCCGGACGCAAGCAGCGTCTCGGTGCCTGTGGCGGTTCCCCGGTAGACGTTGTAGGTAACGGCGCCGGCGGCGGTGGCCCAGGAGAGGCTGACCTGGCTGTCCCCGGCGTGGAGGGTGACGCCCGAGGGGCTGTCGATGCCCTGGCAACTGGCTTCAGAGGATTTGGCGCTCTCGCCGCCGGGTCCGACAGCGGTGACCTCGTAGTAGTATCCGCTCTGGTCGTTGATGCTGCTGGTGTCGGTGTAGCTGGTGGTTCCGGTGCTGACGGGTGGCGTAGGGGGGATGCCGACGCGCAGGGAGGTCTCGGTGCCGCTGGAGAGGCTTCGGTAGAGATTGTAGGTGGTTGCTCCCGGGACGTTGTTCCAGGTGACGGTGACCTGGTTGGTTCCTCCGCGGACGGCCACGCCGGTGGGAGCCGGCAGCGTGGACTGGGCGCAAGCGTCGGGGGCAAGAGCGGCCAGGACAAGTATGAGGCTTATCACAAGGAAGGACAGAACGAGCGGATGCAGGTGAGCAGACCCAGAAGCTGCGTTAAGAGCAGGACTGCCCTGTCGTGCCTGGCGAAACTGCCGATGCGAGCCGCACCGCGAAAGACGAAAAGCTGAGAAGAGATAAAGCATGCCTATTCTGCCTCTTTGCCCTGCGGACACTCGCCTGCGATTGACGCGTGTGCCCGGCTAACAGTTGCGCGTCCTTGAGCGGGAAACGGTCGGAAAGCCCACGCCCGCGGCGACGCTACGAAAAATACGTAAACTGCGAAAACGATGACGCCCACGCCCGGTTGCATGGGACCATATTAGCTGTTCAGGTGTACAGTGGGAGACGCTTCCTGCGCCTGGCAGGTTTACGGGACTTCTGAAAAGATGTTTCAGTATAACATACCTTTTTATTGATTCTTAGATTTTCTAATTAAAATTACAAAATATTTTCAGGATAGGATTTCATGGCTTTCCCGAATTTCGGAAATCGGGGTTTGGAAATCGGGGATGGCAGACAGTTTCTCCGAGTGCCTCCTGTTGCGCCTCCCTGCCTGGGTATGAGGGCTGGCAAAGCATGAGGCGAAAACCGCTGCTTCATTCAAAAACTGCTGGCCCCACAGTCTGATTCACTTCTGGACGCATTGTTCAGGATGCGTCGTGTGGGATCTGTTATGAGGGAAGAAGCCTCTCGGACACAGGCTGAATTGGGAAATTTAAAGGTGAGTTACAGGCCAAAATGAGAACAGCAGCCCACAGAACGCTTTGAATGGGCAGGAAGTGGGTATAACAGAGTACCAGGGTCAAACTCTAAGATGGGCTGTTTCGTAAACAGCAGGTCCGCGGTTCGAATCCGCGTGTCGGCTTCCTCCCCCTTCTTATCAGTTAATGACTCGCCCTGCTGTTGTTGATATTTTGTCATCACCAGAAGGGCGAAACGGTCACAGATGTCATACGCTTTACCCTCTTCCACCCCGGTTTCTACTCAAAGTTTTACCTGGGACGAGGCACTCCACGAGTTCCACCTCCAGGCCACCCGCGTCAAGAAAACTCAGCGCTATTACGAAGTCCAGCTCGGCGGTCTCGCCCGCTGGGCAACCCAGCAGGACGTGTCCCCCGCCGTCTTCGGCAAGCGGCACATGGATCGTTACCTGGCCGCACGTGCCGAAAGCGGCAAGGCTCCGCTGACACTCCACCACGACGCGATCTGCGCCAAAGCATTCTTCCACTGGTGCCAGAAGAACGACATCGTCGAGCGCAGCCTGCTCTCCGATTACGAAGTGCGGCACGCCCCACGCCCATCCAAATACATGCCGACGGACGCGGACATGCAGGCGCTGCTTCGGGGTGCCCACGATTTCTGGAACCCCTCCAAAAACCCCGGCAGCCGCTATACCCCCCTCGCCCGGCGCATCTTCCACCGCGACCGCAACTACGCGATCATCCTGGGGCTGCTTGACATGGCGGCCCGCATCGGCGAGATGCTTTCGCTGAAGGTAGACGATTACCGCGCCAAAGAGCGCCAGATCGTGATCCGCGAGAGCAAGGGACGTGAGCCCCGAACGCTGCCAGTGAGCGCCGAGTGGGTGGAAGCACTGGCCGTCTGGCTGCGGCAGCGCGGGAAGGTAATGGCCGGTCAGCCGGAAGACGAGGGCTGGCTGTTCGTCAGTGAATTCGGCGGACGACTGGACGAGGGGCGTTTTCTGAAAACGCTCAAGCTCCATAGCCTGCGCCGTTACTCGCTGAATCGACTTGCCAAGGTGAACCTGCTTGCCACTCAGCAGATCGCCGGCCACAAAGAGACCCGCACGACGCTTCTGTATACGCAACTTGACCCGGATTTCGTCAGGGGCGTTCATGACAACGTCGGCGTGGTGCGTGATATCCTCGGCAACAAGAGGGCGGGGAAACAACGCAAGCGATTGGTATGATAATACATTGCTTGATCAGCATTGAAGATCGCAATAGGCGGACCTAATGTTGGAGGTTACGATTTACATTTACCATTGGCGGGACATCATCACTTTCTTGCTTCAATTCCAGCCTGGTTCTATTAAAAGTGGCACAACCCCTTCTCGTCGCGCTGATTGTCGCGAGTTTCAATTCCAGCCTGGTTCTATTAAAAGGTCCGCCATCGCAAACATGGCCCGGATAGGCTCATTCAGTTTCAATTCCAGCCTGGTTCTATTAAAAGGCGTGTAGATGTTTCGGGCGTCTGATTGAAGGTCTTGTTGTTTCAATTCCAGCCTGGTTCTATTAAAAGCAGGAGTATATCAGCGCCGGCAGCCTGTCTTTTTCGCAGTTTCAATTCCAGCCTGGTTCTATTAAAAGGCAATGAGGTCAACGTCCTCGTGCTGCCCCCGGTGAGCTTGTTTCAATTCCAGCCTGGTTCTATTAAAAGATGCCGGCGACGGCGGGGACGAAGCGGGCATCCTCGGTTTCAATTCCAGCCTGGTTCTATTAAAAGCTGACAACCATCAGGCCTAAGACAAGAAAAAGCCCGTTTCAATTCCAGCCTGGTTCTATTAAAAGGGGAGATCGGTGAGGTGACGACGCCTCTGGAAATGAGTTTCAATTCCAGCCTGGTTCTATTAAAAGGTTCCAGAATCTGACAAGTCTCACCGTTTCCGATACCTGTTTCAATTCCAGCCTGGTTCTATTAAAAGTCCCCGTGACGTTTGGCCCTACCGGATGGGTTTGCCCCGTTTCAATTCCAGCCTGGTTCTATTAAAAGCGAAGTGGAGTAGAGCGTATTTTGCAGATCGTTTGTCCGTTTCAATTCCAGCCTGGTTCTATTAAAAGCGGCGCACATGGCCGTCGTGTTCCGCGCCGCCTGGTGCGTTTCAATTCCAGCCTGGTTCTATTAAAAGCAGAAATCCGCAAACGTTTCCACCGGCTGCCTGTTTCAATTCCAGCCTGGTTCTATTAAAAGTTGGCCGCGTCATGCCGTGTACAGGCTGTCGCAAGCAGGTTTCAATTCCAGCCTGGTTCTATTAAAAGGAGCGATGATACTACGGGTGCTGATGCGGGCGACACATGTTTCAATTCCAGCCTGGTTCTATTAAAAGTAGCGTTCATAATTCATGGTGTTTGTTTCTCCGCCATCGTTTCAATTCCAGCCTGGTTCTATTAAAAGTCTGCCTGTTGATGCGATCCGCATCTTTTCAAGTGTTTCGTTTCAATTCCAGCCTGGTTCTATTAAAAGTAGGCGGCGGGGGAAGCGTCACAGACAGCAGTGTCACAGGTTTCAATTCCAGCCTGGTTCTATTAAAAGGCCGGTCATATCCGAGCGCATCCGCCGCTTCAGGCTCTTGTTTCAATTCCAGCCTGGTTCTATTAAAAGCCGGCAGGAACGACGCCGACGGACAGACGCGCCTACACCTTGGTTTCAATTCCAGCCTGGTTCTATTAAAAGTTAAAAGCGCCGGAAGGCCGGGCTTTGTGTGACGGCGGGCCTTGTTTCAATTCCAGCCTGGTTCTATTAAAAGGATCTGCGCGGCGTCCTGAGTTTCCGCCGAGAGTATCACACGTTTCAATTCCAGCCTGGTTCTATTAAAAGCATGACGCTCCCGCAGTTTCACAGCCATCTTGACCGCATAGTTTCAATTCCAGCCTGGTTCTATTAAAAGGCGAAGTCGTGGAGCGATGACACGCTGCTGGAAAACCACGTTTCAATTCCAGCCTGGTTCTATTAAAAGAAGTGATGCCACGCTCTGCGCCCAGGGGCAGAACGCCAATCAAGGGTTTCAATTCCAGCCTGGTTCTATTAAAAGGCTCATCAAAACTTACCCGCCGGTACGCTGGGCGTCGTCGGTTTCAATTCCAGCCTGGTTCTATTAAAAGGGCAGCGGGAACACAGGCACGTCTACAGGGTCTGAGTTTCAATTCCAGCCTGGTTCTATTAAAAGTTGTGGTCATCGGCTGGCTGTACTTTGCCATTCGCCTGTACGTTTCAATTCCAGCCTGGTTCTATTAAAAGTTTACCGCGCCGACGGCGACCGCAGCCTTGGTGTCAAAGTTTCAATTCCAGCCTGGTTCTATTAAAAGGTTGTGCCGTTTTCGTTTAAGACGAGCAGCTTACTGGTGTTTCAATTCCAGCCTGGTTCTATTAAAAGTCGCCCCCACATAGCCGAAGTTCGCCGCGCGCATAAAGGCCGGTTTCAATTCCAGCCTGGTTCTATTAAAAGTCGCGGCAATGCCGACCCAAGCCAAAACCGGGAAGTTTCAATTCCAGCCTGGTTCTATTAAAAGTGATTGAAGGTTCTCGGTTTCAATGCTGAGGGTTACATGTTTCAATTCCAGCCTGGTTCTATTAAAAGAAGACGAAGGCGAAGCCAAAGGAAACCACCCACTGCCAGGTTTCAATTCCAGCCTGGTTCTATTAAAAGGTTTTCCACTGATACGACCGCCACAGTCGGGACAGGTTTCAATTCCAGCCTGGTTCTATTAAAAGAATAAAGATTTCCCGCCTGGGCCTGCAAAGGTATCAGGTTTCAATTCCAGCCTGGTTCTATTAAAAGCAGCAATCGCCGCCGCTATGGGGCCAAGTCCATCATGGAGGTTTCAATTCCAGCCTGGTTCTATTAAAAGCCACATGCGCCTGGCGCTGCTCTAGGTTCCATTCTAAGTTTCAATTCCAGCCTGGTTCTATTAAAAGTTCTCCGCAAAGGGCGGGTAAGACAGGAGGGTGCTTGTTTCAATTCCAGCCTGGTTCTATTAAAAGGCCGATCCGTTTGAGGATGCGAACGGCTTTGGCAGGTTTCAATTCCAGCCTGGTTCTATTAAAAGTGGCCTACCTCAACGCCCAGACGAAAGCGATTGCCGGGTTTCAATTCCAGCCTGGTTCTATTAAAAGTGGAGGTGTGATCACCTGACGCTTTGCGCCGCGCGCCTCTCGTTTCAATTCCAGCCTGGTTCTATTAAAAGCATGACCCACAGTTTTTCCTGTCCCTGGCCTTTTTCCTGTTTCAATTCCAGCCTGGTTCTATTAAAAGTTGACGTGCATTCGTCGGTCGCCTTCGGCGCGGAAGCCTTGTTTCAATTCCAGCCTGGTTCTATTAAAAGGCGGATTGCAGGCCGGGAGCAGACGCGCGACATCATCGTTTCAATTCCAGCCTGGTTCTATTAAAAGCCTGAACACCCCGTACCCCTGCCCGTCGTGTCCCGGGTTTCAATTCCAGCCTGGTTCTATTAAAAGCCGGGCTGCCTCGTGCCGCGTACAAGCCGTAGCAAGCAGGTTTCAATTCCAGCCTGGTTCTATTAAAAGCTTAATATCGGCAGCTTGGGCCGGCGTTATGTAATCTTGTTTCAATTCCAGCCTGGTTCTATTAAAAGCGGCGCGGGTGACAGCCCGGTGATCTGCGCGGTATTGTCCGTTTCAATTCCAGCCTGGTTCTATTAAAAGATTTGACTGTTGTCGTCACCTGTGCCTGCACTCCCGGCGGTTTCAATTCCAGCCTGGTTCTATTAAAAGTTGACACTTTCCGCCAGCAGGTCGGCGCGGGCCTCGCGGGTTTCAATTCCAGCCTGGTTCTATTAAAAGGAGTATCCCCACTGGCCCGGAGCCACCAGGGGACTATGGGTTTCAATTCCAGCCTGGTTCTATTAAAAGTGGCCTACCTCAACGCCCAGACGAAAGCGATTGCCGGGTTTCAATTCCAGCCTGGTTCTATTAAAAGCGGGTAAGTGGCAGCCTTCAATTTCAGCGACGATCACGTGTTTCAATTCCAGCCTGGTTCTATTAAAAGGAAGGCCGGAACGACAGAGCGCAGGTTGAGGGTGCCTGTTTCAATTCCAGCCTGGTTCTATTAAAAGGAAGACCCGCCCTGGTGGGCGCTGACGGCCACCACGGTCAGGTTTCAATTCCAGCCTGGTTCTATTAAAAGGCGGCGAGGCTGTCTCCGCGGCTCGTGCCGATGTCCAGAATGGTTTCAATTCCAGCCTGGTTCTATTAAAAGGTGCCGCTGATCTACAACGTGGACGATGCGCCTGCGTTTCAATTCCAGCCTGGTTCTATTAAAAGCTGTTATCCACCAGAGTGGGGAGATCATCATAATCTGACGAGTTTCAATTCCAGCCTGGTTCTATTAAAAGACACCACGCCGCTGGCGATCAAAGACAACTATCAGGTTTCAATTCCAGCCTGGTTCTATTAAAAGTGGAAACAGGCGACCTGGCGGCGCGAAGCCCAGATCGCACTGTTTCAATTCCAGCCTGGTTCTATTAAAAGAAGTGTTGTCTGTGCCCTTCGGCGGGGCGTCACCTCCCTGTTTCAATTCCAGCCTGGTTCTATTAAAAGTAGGTCCTTGTTACTCGCATGGAACGCCAGCCCTTCCGCTTTGTTTCAATTCCAGCCTGGTTCTATTAAAAGTTGGCGGCTGGTGCGCGTTCTGCCAGGACCCTTCTCGTTTCAATTCCAGCCTGGTTCTATTAAAAGGATCATTCCACTCACGGCAACTCTGGCGCTGGCACCGCTGAGTTTCAATTCCAGCCTGGTTCTATTAAAAGCGGAACGCCTAAAACAGAGCATTTTGAGCCGTTACCGTCAAGTTTCAATTCCAGCCTGGTTCTATTAAAAGAGGCGGGTGATGTGGGAAACCAGAACGCCGCGCTGGGAGGTTTCAATTCCAGCCTGGTTCTATTAAAAGGTTCATTACGCTCACGGATGCAAACGCTATTGAGGACAGTTTCAATTCCAGCCTGGTTCTATTAAAAGGTTCTCGTCCTGGCTGCCGCACTGGAGGCCCTGGAATAGTTTCAATTCCAGCCTGGTTCTATTAAAAGCAAATGACGCAGCGCGCGCCGTGCCGTGCGCTGCTGCGTTTCAATTCCAGCCTGGTTCTATTAAAAGCGCGCCTTTTCAGCGGACAATGCACGGGCCATTTCTAGTTTCAATTCCAGCCTGGTTCTATTAAAAGCTGGGAGTGACAGTCAACACAATCTATGCGCGGATTAACGAGTTTCAATTCCAGCCTGGTTCTATTAAAAGCTGAATGTAAGGTTCTCGCACCCCTTCGCCCAAATAAAGCGTTTCAATTCCAGCCTGGTTCTATTAAAAGACAGGCAACGATTATTACCTGCTGGACGTGTCGGAAGTTTCAATTCCAGCCTGGTTCTATTAAAAGTTTGACATGATCCAAGACAGGCAAAACGAGATAAGTTTCAATTCCAGCCTGGTTCTATTAAAAGCTTATGCTTGCGGCAGGCGGGCCGGATACCGGGGCGCTTGTTTCAATTCCAGCCTGGTTCTATTAAAAGCCTGTCTGGTACATGAGTTTCGCGCCGGTATGCAGAGTTTCAATTCCAGCCTGGTTCTATTAAAAGTTTTATCGCTCTTTCGCAAATTACACTCAATACAAAGGTTTCAATTCCAGCCTGGTTCTATTAAAAGTGAAACGAGCAGTCGGCGCGCATGGACGCGGCGCTCCGCAGTTTCAATTCCAGCCTGGTTCTATTAAAAGGCCACTTCTAGGGACACTTAGCCGTGGCCGCACAACCAGTGGATATGGTGCGGCACCAATCGCTGAATAATTATAGGAATGGGCTGGCTTTTCCTGCTTTTTGGCTCAAAAAAGTCGTCGGTCTCCCTCGTAGAGTGGGGCTACCGGAGGGTGACGACTCGGAATAGACCCATATCAAGGGCAGGGAAATCAATGCCGGGGAGGGAGTTAGAGAAAGTTGCTGACCGGCAGCTTTTCGCAGCCGAGCGTTTGGCGATCTACCCACTTGGCGTCGCGCAGAACCCACAGGAGGACCGAGTCGCGGTTCTCCACCAACAATTTGCACAGGCCCACTTTCATCGCTTCCAGCTTGGACTCCGAAAGGTCACCCTCAAACACGGAGTTCTGGACGCGCGGCAGGTAGCGACGCATGAACTTGCAGACTTTGCCGACCCGCTCCTCGCCGATGTCATAGACCACGATCACATACATTATGGTTACCCCAAAGACTTTAATTCTGCGAGACTTTACCACCAGGCGCGGAAGGCGCGGTAGGGTTCCACCCCGGTCAGGTGACGGATCAGCTTGTAGCATTCCAGGCGGATCAGGTGACGGTAGGTGACCGAGCGGCCCAGGCGGCGATGCTTGATCGTGGTCAGCAGAGTGTCGTTGAGCGCGCCCAAAAAGAGGCGCTTGCCGGCGTCGGTCAGAAAGCAGCCGTCCAGGCTGCGGTCAAAGTGGCTGTCTTTGATCTGGCCGGTGTTGATCAGGCGGAAGATCGCCCGGTCCACAATCAGGGGCTTGAAGATTTCAGACAGATCCAGGGCCAGCGAAAAGCGGCGCGCGCCCGGCTCATGCAGGTAGGAGATGGTCGGCGTGAGCTGCGTCCGGTAAATCTCGCTCAGGCAGACCGTGTAGAGCATGGAGTTGCCGAAGGAGATCAGGGCGTTGACCTCGTTGTCCGGCGGGCGGCGGACGCGCCGCTCAAAGGTCCAGCCTTCGCTCAGAATATGCCGCCAAGCCTGGTAGTAGCGCTCGCGCATCTTGCCTTCAATCCCGCGCAGCTGGTTGATGTCGGTCTGCGCCCCGATCAAATCGGAGAGGCCGCCGATGACATCCCGCAGGGTGCCGAGGGGGCTGGGCGCGTCGTCCCAGGTGACGGAGCCGACGAGCGGATCGGTCTCGTCTGCCTCTGCGCCCAGGGCGTCGACCAGGAGGGCGGCGTCCACGGCAGTTTCGGCCTCAGCATCGGTTGGAATGGCGCTGGACGGGACTTCGTTCAGGGAAGGGGCTTCGTCCGTGCCGACTTCGCCCGGCGGTTCGCGGTCGTCAGTGGCGCCGGCTTTGCGTTTCTCGTAGTAGGCGAGGACGCGCAGCAGGGAGTGGGCCGAACCCCGGACGGTCTCGCGGGCCAGGGCGAGGCGGCGCTCACTGTCACCGTAGTGGCTGACCTGATGGACAAGCAGGTAGCCGGAGTGCAGGTACTCACGCGGGTAATAGCTGCCGGCGTAGAAGCCGTAGTAGTTGAAGACGTGCAGGGGAATCTTCTTCTGGGACAGGAAGTTGAGCAGTTTCGTGTTCAGGTCCACCTCGCCGTACAGGTACAGGCTTTCCACATCCTCAATGGGAACCGGCTTCTTTTCGCCCGCCTCGTTCTCAATGTAGAGCGTGTTGGCCTCGCGCTTGACGCGGCCATTGGACAGCACGTAATAATTTTTCATAACGGTTATCCCTGGCTTCCGTCACCCCCAGCAGAGGTCTTGGTAGGAACACTTCTTGCAGATGGGCATCGGCGCGGGAACCACCGGCGGCGTCGGCATCGCCCGCGTCGCCTGCACCCCATCCAGCATCCGCGCGACCTCGGCTTCCAGTTCAGGCGTCAGGACAACCTCCTCGCGGCGGCGTTCTTTGGGGTAATCAATGACGCCGGTGGTCTCCACGCCCTTCTCGTGCTTGAGGTAGTACAGATAATAGAGAAGCTGAAAGAGGGTGGCGCGCTGCCCGCCCCGGCTTTTTTTGACTTCATGGACAGCCCCGGCATCGGTGAAGTCCAGGCGGAGCAGGTCGTCAATGAGAATGTCCTTGCGGCTCTTGTCCGGGTAGCTCTCCTGATGTAGCGTCTGCCCCAGCGCGACATTCTCGGCCCCCGCGCCGCCGGCGACATGCTCCTGCTCCATGCCATGCGAGAACCACCACAGCTTGCGCGGGCAGAGGACATAGTAGTGAACTTCGGTGCCACCGATGCGAAGGGCTTTAAGAGAGTCTTCATTTCCAACTTCATTCATAATCTTCTCTTATGGTAGACTTTTCCTCGGCTAGTCCCCTCAAAGAAACCTGGAATAACGTAGGCCGTTAATTCGGTATCAACTTGATCTCCCGCCATCTTCCAATGATTCATAGTTTGGAAGACGTGATTAACTTTCTTGAAGCGGGACAAGGTGACCGAAGTCACGCCTTGCCCAAGCAAACCTATGCCAAACTCCCTAATTTGCTGTGCAAACTCCTCACGCGGGAGATAAATCAAATCGGGTTTTGAACATTTCTCGAACGGCATCAACCAATGAACATAAGGAGTCGCTTGTTCCCAAATGTCTTAGATTGGTCAGAGCCTTATCGACCACGTTGATTTGATCCTCCGGCACTCCGATATAAATTGTCATCAATCCATCTACAAGGCCATATTCTCGCGTTCCTTGATTGATTTTGGTCATGCCAATTCGCGGATTATCCCCCCACTTTAGGGTCTCATAGCGCCTTAACTGGTGAAATGCGCGGAAGAATATGACTCCGTTGGGAGCATCAACAAGCACTTCACAATGATGCGCTACTGCGAGAAAGCTTCTGGCTCCATCAGCGTCACCTATTGAAAATAGAGAGGAAACAACACCTAACAGAACCGTTGTTGGGGACACAACTGGCAAGCCTACACCTGAAGCGAACGCAGATCGTGGATCACGATATGCGAACGAATGTAGATGAAATGCGGCCTTTTGCCAAGTAATCTCGGGTGAGTCAGCATTTGTTTCAGTCGGTTTAGGCTGCTTCCGTGGCATTGTTGCCTCGCAGTCTGCTCACGGCCTGTTTGCCTGCCGCAATCAATTCTTTGATGTCGCCAAACGACCAGACCCAAGTATCCTTGCCATTCTCTAATGCTCTCATCGCGGAACTGTAGACGGGATTAGCAGACACTGGTTTGTCTTCGTTTGTAGAAGATAGGTCTACCTTAATGGGCGATACGAACGGCGCAGTTCGGGCGGAGGTTAAAAGAACCACTCCTTCTGTCAGAAAAACATGAGGTGCCCATGCTGCCGTTTTTGCACCTGTCGGAGCAACAATGAAATTGACAATGGCATTGATTAAGGCAACCTGCCGTTGCTGTTGTTCTGTTTCGTCAACTGCCAAGCGTTCTACGCTTTGGAGATACCAATTATCATCTGTGCCGATTCGATGAAGATCAGCCCGAATGACACCACCGTAAACATTTGATCTGACGGTTTGGGCGTAACGACTGTTCAAATCTGCGGTAGGTCGATAGGCCGAGTGCTGTGTTACAGTCAAATCTTGTGGTTCTTCGCTAATCAGCCAAGCGACATCAAAGCAAGTTTCACGTTTGACCGGGTTCGCGGAACCCCTGGCCGCGCAGTGTTCCCTCAAGTAAGCACCTTCTGCAACGTAGGAATTGTCATTTGCTGCTTCCTGACCGAATGCGGCCAGAATCCGCCCACGTCTAATACAGCGCAGTCAGTGATTGCCCGTCTCACGGATTGATATAGGTTATCTGCTGATAATGTTTGGTGTCCTAGCGACCTTGCCGCCGCCCGAATACCAAGAGGCCCACGATCAGGATGCAGCCCAGCACTTAGAGGCAAAACCGAAATGGGGTCTCTCTCTTGTTGGCAGAGATTAACAAAATTTTCTAGGATGTGACGCCGGACGATTTCACCGCTTATGCCGTCATAAGTCAATTCGCCCACATCAATCCGGCGAGGCTGCATAAGATTACTGCCATCTGCGCCTTCGTTGTTCAGTGCATGAAAGCCTAAACCCAATCGGAACGCCACTGACATACTCCAAAGACTCATTCTTCTTGTTCTCCTATTTCATCACTTGTCGTCTTTCCCGACACAACTATACTTGATGCAGGGATTTCAGCCTTGTAAGGTTTACTCTCCTGGACTAGATACATTCGGAAAAGGTCACGAAAGGTTTCAAATTCACCTCGTGTTTGCCCAATACTTGCGAACAATTGAGCCTGGATTAAAATCCTCCTGTCTCGTATCGGAACCGATGAGCGTATTTATACGCTTGCCCTGTTCCACAAGTATCATTGCACGTTCAATGAATGCCTTTGCTGATGGTGCTGACCGAAGCATTGTGGCTTCATCATACCAAGCCTTTCCTCTGTCGGCATACTCTTTATCAGCTTCACGCGCAAAGTAGATACCAGACGCAACTGCCTTGGCGAACTTGCGAAGCGTCTGATGATCTCCCTGCCAACTTCCATAACTCATCTGAAAAATCTCCTTGACATAACTTTCGTTTTTCTGTGCATTATAAGCAATGCTCGGCCTGTTATTTCGCTTCTGTCGTTCTAGCGATGTGACGAGAGAAGAAAGATGTTTGGGGCGGTTTGGCTGCAACAGCCAATAGGCATGAGCATATGCATCCTCTACTTCGGGCTTAGATTTATACCCTCTTTCACGATCCCATGCCCGGCCGATCAGGCTCTGGAATGTGCGGTAGAAATGGTCAATAAACCTAGTCTGCTTCGTTATGTCCTGATTAAACAGGTGGCTCTTGGCAAGAGCGGTAGATTGGATACTTATAATCCCGGAATAATTGAAAAATTTCCGGCCATCTAGGTCAGTGTTATAAACGACTGCGCTTAATCTGTCGGCATACCCTTCAGCAAAAAGTGATGTTTTCAGTGCCAATAGCATCAAAACTTGGGCGCACAAAAGATTAGGAATACCTGTCCAGGCACGGAGTGGGCTAACTACCTTAGAAAAATCAACTTCGCCCTCGAAGATAGGCAAAAAATAAATACCTGCCGAGTTTTCAGTCCGCTTTTGTCCAGATAATGCTAATAATGCATCAGCAAACGCTACTTTGCTCTCCTTGCCAAAGCCTGTTTCTAATCCTTTATAACTTGATGCCGCAGTATCACGAACGCCATCCTTCAACGCGCTATCAGGATTGTCCAGAGGTAAAGATACATTCCGCAACGGTTCTAGGGGCCAATCCATTCCCCATATTGCCTGCTCAAGTTGAACGAGACATGTTTGTTCTTTATTACTCAGTTTTTCTTTTTTTAGCACATTTGCGAGACTCTCAATTTTCTTGCTTCTATCTTCAGATTGGTGAGAACGAAATTGCGCCGACACTTTCCACTGAGACCCTAAATCGCAAACTGTGATTTTATCTCGGAGGCCAGGGTATAAATCAATGGCACCGTAAAGCCGAAGCGCATCAAAAAAAGGCATTCCTGTTTTGGGAACATAAAACTCTTTCTGATCTCCACCAAAAGTTTTCAGAGTTTGAGAAGCGCCTGACCAATCAAAATCAATCACTGCAATTTCTCCAATTCTCTTTGTGCTGCATCTTCTCGGTCTGCCAATAAAATAGCTCGAACCCACGAGAGCATACAGCGGAAAGAGGTCATGATTAGGAAGCATTAACGGCACTTCGATGGCTTGCGGTAATATCTGGGACTTAGCAATGATAGCCTCGGATTGCGCGATAACTTCCAAAGGCGCTCCTACCCTTTTCAGCATCTCCTCTACAAATATCACGGTTTCACTATGAGGAATAAATTCATAATGCTGGATGGTCGCCGGGTTGAACAAGCTAGAATGATGACGGCAAGAGGCCAAGGCAATAGTGCGTACCAGCGATTCTGCATTACCTAATTTGCCGCCCATAAGCAGTTGACAAGCCTCCACTGTGGCAACAAAGCCAGGAGGGGTGTGAGGGATACCAATTCGTTGTCCTGTGCTGAGGCTACGCCCAACCAAGCCCGGCAGGCAGCCAGGGTCAAACTCTCGCACCCTTTTCTGCCAAAGAATATGAGCCTTGCCCAGATCATGAAAAGCAATAGCGACGCATACAATTTGCGCGACCGTGTGAAGCATCTTATCAACATCATCAGGTTTTTCCAATGTCTTGAGAATGCGGGAGAGGGTATCGCGATATGGGCGTTTATTTGTCAGCTTATTGTAGGCACCCTCCATTACATTTAAGGTATGCTCTGACAGCCCTTGCCTATGACCTTTTCCCTGTTGAAAGGTTTTTGCATCTTTACTTAATGGATACCACTCGCTCTGGAGTATCGCATCCTCGCGGCTATCGTCAAAGCACAAGCCCTTGATACGATGTAAATATGCTACTGAAGATGGAAGTATCAACACGTCGCCCAGTTGAATTGTCTTGGCAGACTTGATTACAGTTTCTCCTTCTTCATAACGAATGACGGCGGCTTTCCCTGGTGCGTCCCGTGCTAACATTTGTGCCCGTGCAAGTGATATAGAAGAGGTGTCCGGGCGCTGACCCCTATTCAGTAGTTGTTGTAAGTCGCGTGGAGCAAGGTCATCTAAATAAACACTGCTTCCTTCCTCAACTGCAATCTCAATGGACAGTATTTCACGGAATGCATTTGCGATCTGGCCTGGTTGACGTTCTTGAGCAGCACGATCAAATAGGTTTAGGGCGAAAGCTGTAGCGTCTAATGATTTTCTAACTTCTAAGATCGCTTCCTTTTCACCCCCGCCCCATGCTTTATTGACCCATTCACGCTCTACACTCCAAGACATTGGCTTACCGGTCGGAAAATGCTCTATTGCTGGCGTTACGCGCTTTATCTGATACGGTCTCGCATAATCTGTAGCTTCCTTGCTTGGATTCTTTCCTAAACCCGGAACGCTGATAACAACGAAATGGCCCTTTGTTTCGCCATTCCGAAACCAGCGGGCGCATCTTCCGGCACGCTGAACCAATGTATCAACTGGTGCAGGATCAGTAATAACAAGTGGTGCAGAAATATTCAAGCCAGCCTCAGCCACTTGGTTAGTAAGTAATATCAGCGATTCCGGCAGGGCATTTTCACCGAATTTAGTGCGAACTTTGTTTTCGATTTCGGTACGCCATGCGTGAGGCATACGATTATGCAGAACGAAGATTCTTTCGGGAGCAATGTCTATCTGAATCAATCTATCATATGTTTGTTGAATCCGGTCAACAGTATTAGCGAAGTAGATTTGGTTGTGCTGCCCATTATCCGTTAGGCGTTCGTCTAACTTGGAATAATTAAATCCTTGATCCCCTTTCAACTTGTTGATTTCAAGAAGTTCAGGTATTACTACGCGGTTTTTGTTTCTCAGTGTTAAAGCTTCGTCTTCTGGAACTTCGCCTCCTGGTCCAACTAGCACTCGCTTAAGCCTAAGTTCATCGCGGAGTAATTGAGAGACTGCATCCGGCAATGTTGCCGTCTGCAAAATAGTTTGAAGGCCATATTTTGTTCGAAAACTGGACAATAGCCAGTAGTATAGCAAGTGCATTATCAGAGATGCCCCATGCTAGATGGGCTTCATCGAAAATGAGGCGGCTCATTAGCAAAGCACCAGCTACAGCATGACCGGCTTTTAAAGATAAACTCAGAGGCAGACCAGGTACTCCACACACTACCTGATCATAGGTGGTGACAATAACCTCCTCACCGAACAAATCACTATCTTGAATAGCGCCATGATGCACAACACCCTCGATGTTCTTTCCGTTGCGCTGATACTGATTGATGCTATGAAGTATATCGTTGCCTAATGCGCGGAGCGGGACGGCGTAAACAGTTTTGGTATATTGGTTCAACAAGTCGCCAGTAACTGCGAAAGTTTTGCCTAAGCCTGTTGGAGCGACTAGCAAGAGACTTGATCGCTCTTCCTGAGTAATCAATTCTTGAACTTTTTGTTGAAACTGAGTAGATTTCATGATCTTGAATTAGAGGCAGACATAATGAAATCTCACCCGCAGCAAGCTGCGGGGTATCTGAAAGATTGCGGCGGCAAGCCGCCGTTAGGAAGTGGCCGCTGAGACGGCCACATAGGATCAAGACAAATAAGGTAACGCAGCAAGCTGCGGGGAATTGCACCCTAGAAGATTAAACAAGAAATGGGTCATTCAACAAAGGAGTGACCTGCGGACCTATCCCAAGCGAGACTGAAAGCCAGACGTTGTAACGCCATGTAGCCAGGGCAGGTCGTTTAGCGGCTTTTCGGTCCGCAGGAACATTTACGGATTGAGTGTACCCCGGAAAGTCGGAAATGGGGGCGGAGAAGGGGATGACCTGCAATCCTATCTCGCGCACAAGGCGGGAGTAGGCCGCGAACGCGACTTTTCGGAGTGCAGGAACGTTTGTCATAATAGGATACCCCATTTTATTTTCCTTTTCTCTCCTCGTTGTGCCGCATCGGGTATAATGCTTCATCTCTGAATGCCTCATCTTGTGCGAAAGGCTTTGGCAATGACGGTCACGCTGGCTTTGACAACCGAACAAGAACAACGTTTGCAGCAGGCCGCGCAGATGCGCGGCCTAGACACGGATCGTTTGCTGCGCGAGGTGATGGATGCGGCGCTGGCGCAATTGAAACCGGAGTTAGAAACCGGGCCGCCTGTGCCTGCCGTCCGCACAGCGGGCCTTCATACCGGGCAATACTGGATCAGCGATGATTTTGACGCGCCCCTGCCGGACAGTTTCTGGCTGGGCGAAGAATGAGCGTTTCGTATCAATCTTTTGCTGGACACCCATACGTTTCTTTGGTGGGACAGCGAGCCGTCCAAGTTGTCGGCACGGGTGCTGGCTCTTTGCCAAGACCCCACAGTGATTTTGTTTCTCAGCCTCGTCAGCCTGTGGGAGATGCAGATCAAAAGCAGCCTCGGCAAACTCCCGCTACCCATGCCGCTGCCTCAGACGCTACCCATGCCGCTGCCTCAGATCGTAGCCGACCAGCAGAAACAAGGCCTGCGCCTCCTGCCCATAACACTGAATCACATCCTTGCATTGGATTCGTTGCCGCATCATCATAAAGACCCTTTTGACCGGCTTCTTCTCGCGCAGGCGCAGGTGGAAGGCATGACTCTGGCGAGCATGGATCATGTTTTTGCCAGTTATCCCATCTCCCTCGTCTGGTGAGTTGTCACCTCCGCCATACCAAAGCCAGCGGCGTTTTTTTCTCCCCCGCCGCACTCTAACATCACTCTTTGAAGGGCCAGGGAACCGGAAACGGTGAAGGGGGCAAAGGCGCCGACGAGGTGGATACCCTTGAACGTAATCAGTTTGGTGCCGCCATTCGTGCAGGCCAGGTAGGCGGGGTCAAAGGTCAAGGCGAAACGGTCGTCCGCGGGCAGTTCGCCGTAAAGCAGGCAGTGCTTGCGCTGAAGGTTGTGATGGACGGCCTGGGAGAAGGCCATACCGTCAGCGGGCCGCAGGTAGCGCGTCCCGCCGCCGGGCAGGGGCAGGGCGGCGACGATGGGCGACAGGCAGGTGAAGCGGGTGGTCTCCGAAAGAAAGGGGGCCGGCAGAGTTTCCACCTGGATGATCGGCAGGACCGCGGAGCCGACGCGCAAGGTTCCCATTCCCAGCAGGCCCGTCGCCAGGTGAGTCAGGAACTCACTCACCGGAGAGGCCAGTTGCCATTCCAGCGGCCCCGGCGCAAAGCGCAGGGTATCGCCCTCCACTTGCCTTCGCCCGCCCCGCAGCCAGGAGAAGGTGAACAGCTTGAACCGCCGTCCGTCTTCACCCTTGTAGCCCTCATCGTGGAGATGCCGGGCATAGTCGGCATCGGAGGTCGCCAGCAGGTCGTAGACCGCCGCAGTGAGAAACTCCTGATAGTTGATCGGCAGCCTTGTTCCTGCTGGGTTGTCCATACAAACGCGCAGTCGCATCGGTTTTCCTTTCCGGTTCTCCTTGTCTTCCACAGTCAGTATAGCAAGCCATAGTGCAGAATAGCTGCACTCTCAGCGCGCGGCATAAATATCGGAAAGTTTTTTTGCCTCCTCCGCCATTTCCGCGCGCAGCGACAGCGGCTCCAAAACTTCCACATCGGCCCCGTAGCCCAGCAGCCAGCGCTTAATCTCAAACGTCCCGGCCACCGCCAGCGTCATTTCCAAGCTGCCGTCCCTGGCTTCGGTGCATTGCTGGCTAGGATGGTACAGACGCTCCCGAACCCAGCGGGCCTGGTACGGGGAGAAGCGGACCCGCACCGTCACCAGCGCTTCGCCTCGGTGCAAGGCAAAGCCGCGCTGCCGGTAAGCCTCCACATCAAAGTCCGGGTCGCGTGTAAAGGCATCGGCGGGAGCCAGCAGTTCCCACTCACGCACCCGTGACAAAAAGAAGTCGCGAAAGTCCTGTCGCCACTGGCACCAGGCGATCAGGTACGGCTCGCCGCGCCAGTGATGCAGGTGATAGGGCTGTACGACGCGCTCTCGCACCTCGTTCCGGTGGGCGCTGTAATAGAGAAGCCGCAGGCACCGCCGTTCCTGAATTGCTAGGCGGCACTCGTCCATGAGGGCGGCAGACGCGCTGATGCCGGTGGCAGGCTGGATGGCCCCGCTCATAGTCTCTGAAGCCTTTTCCATCAGCGTCGGCAGAAAGGGCTGGAGCCGCTGGGCCAGGGCGTTGACCGTTCCTGCATCCGGCGGGGCCAGATACTCCTGGGCGGCGAGCAGGGACCGGCGCAGGGTGGCTGCTTCCCGCTCGGTGAGGGCAAGAAACGGGAGCAGGTACGTGGGATCAGTGTAGGTCCAGCCGCCGCGCCGCCGGTCATAGGCCAGCGGCGCCCCCAGGTGGTTGCTCAAATGGTTGCGGTCGTCGAAGGCCGTGCGGCGGGAAACGCCGAACTGATGACAGACGGTATCGGCGTTGGGATAGCGCCGGTTGCGGATCTGGCCGTCGATCCAGTAAAGTCGCTCGGTCTGTGACAAAAGATGCCTGCTCCTCATGCCATCAGATGGATGCCATCAGATGGCAGTGTATCAATGTGAGTGTTCCGCAGAGATCAAAGGATTTCCTGTACTGTTAATTATCCAACTGGTTTCAAGTTTTTCCCAATTGCATTTCCTCTTTCCAATTGCACTTCAACCACTGAGGCTTTGGATTTAAGATGGGAGGAGACAATCGCAGGCGAATAGAATGCCGGCTAGAAAGTGGGGTAGAGGAGTGGTCGTAGAACGAATATTTACGAGACAAAGTATAGTTACCCCACTTTTCAGTATGCGTGTCGGGCATCCCGCCGCGTACAGGTTGGGCAGTCGCAGGATTGTAAAACCAGTATGATTATTGGCATCATTAGTCCTGACCGAGAAGCGACACTGCCCATAGCAGTGCATGGGACGGACACCTTGCAAGAGTTTGAGGCCGTGATTGATACTGGGTTTAACGGATATCTTACGCTGTTGAGCGCAGAGATTGCCGAACTTGACCTGCCTTTCCATAGCCAAGTCCTTGTCACTCTGGGTGACGCCAGCAACATCATTCTCCGTAAGTTCCAGGCCGTCATGGATTGGGACGGGCAGGCGCGTGATGTTCTGGTATTGGAAGCGGAAGGCGGGCCTCTCGTGGGAATGGCACTGCTATATGGCTATGATGTCTGGCTACGGATTTTAGATGGCGGACACGTCAAGGTTGAAGCCGTCCCGTAAAGAAAGAGTCTAAGATAGCCACAGGGAGCGGCAGATGCCGCTCCCTGTGGCTTTAAGGCTTTAGGTCATTTCTCCATCAGCACGGCGGGGTCGGCACCGATGAAGCCGCGCAAGGTGTCCAAGTATTCAGGGCGCTCGGCCTGTTCGCATTGCGCCTGGGCCTGCTGCAAGCGGGCGGTGACATCGCGGCGCAGGGCGGGGGACAGCGGGTTCGGTTTGTTGAGGAACTCGCGCAGGGTGTGGATGTGGCGCTTCCAGAGGCGCGTGTCAATGGCCTGTTGGGTCTTCAGGCGGTCTCGGTACCAGTCGCTTTCCCAGAGCTGCTCTCGCGTGAACAAGCCGCGCAGGGCCGGGTCGTTGATGTCCTTGTCTTCGTAGTGGCCGTCGCGCATGACATGGAGCAAGGCTTTGAGGGGCGGGCAGGCCAGGGCGACCGAGCCGTCCTGGAAATAGTTTTCAGCGATGAGTTTTTGGGTGGTCACGATGTTGTTCACGCCGTCCACAAACGAGGCTTCGTCCTGCGTCTCAGGCCGCAGCATTTCGGGGCTGAACAGGTCATTGGGATTGTCAAAGACGATCCCGAAGAATGTGCGGACAAAGTGCGGCGTGATCCGGTAGCCGAGCCGGCTGGCGAGGACGAGGTCTGCCCGCAGAGTCAGGAAAGTCCTCCAATTTTTCCAGATAGTTGTTTTGCGATCAGGTATTTTGGGGAACGTTCGCTGACGTCCATGCGGGACCAGACTTCGGGGATGAGCAGGCTGATGTCGTGGTCTACGCGGAAATGCGGGCCGACAAAACCGGCAGCGGTGGCAAAACATTCTTCACTGGTCAGAATGTGCGAGACCAGAGCATTGTTCAGGTCCACAATCGGCGGTAGGGCATTGAATGGGCCTTTGGTCAGAGCGCCCTCCGAACCCGCCCCCGTCGTGGAGGGCGATTTGCCGGTCAGGCTGCTGATCAGTTCCATAAACAGTTCGGGCGTCTCCTGATAATGGATCGGGTTATACACGGCCAGCGAGCGGATGCCCGGCTCCGGCGGGTTCAGACGACGCCCCGGCAGGACGGCATTGACCGGGGTGGGCGAGCGGCTGATCCGGCGGTGTCTGCCGGTACAGGCGCATCCCGGTTTCGGACAGATACGATGGCTTGCTGTCCATCAGATCGGCCCGGATTTGCAGGTAGCGCGGGTTCTTGGTCGGCTTGCCGTCCACAATGCGCGGATGGGCGGAAGAGACAAAGTAACCGGGCGACTTCAGCGGCGCGGCGGATGACCTCCTGCATGGGCGGCGTGAATTCGCTAAAAGTAATGGGCGAGGCCAGCAGTCTTCTGAGCGTCTTCCTGCGTCAGTGGCGCGTAGTTGGAGAAGAAGTTGTCCGGCAGGGCGAAATGTTCCTCGGTCACTTTGTCGTAGCCGCGATGGATGGCGTCGTCAGGCCGCTGGAACAGGCGGCTTTCGGCGTTCTGCGACGATCTTGATAGCTCGCCGGACCGGCATACTTGGCATTGATGTTGCGAAGACGATTGGCCGGGACAACGATGGAGGCCGTGATGTCATCTTCCTCCTGAAGCTTCTCCGCAGGGACAAAGTCGTTTCGCAGCGAGAAGATGCGCCAGTCGCCGCCTTCGGTGAAGCCGACGCGGGCGTAGTGGGCGACCAGCTTTTCGCCCTTGAAGCGCAGTTCGTTGCCGGGACGGCCATTCACAACATCCACGCTGAACTGCTCACGCCAGTTGTCGCCCATTCGGGCTGATAGAAGCGCTTGACGACGTAGACCAGTTCGCGGATCGGGTGGGGGATACCCTCCAGCCACGTGATTGTACTCATCGGTGTAGAGCGTACCCGAAGGCGTCAGCAGCTTGATCACGGAGCCGAGGGAGCGCTGCGTGGCTGAGGATCGGGCGGCTGTCGAGAGGCTGGCCGGTCTCGGAAGCGATGGGAATAGTCATGTCGTGAGCAGTTCTTCCACAGCGTCCATGTCGGCCTGAAAATCAGCGATAAAGAACGGCGCGTACATGATCGCGTCCGAGATGGACTTGGAGATTTCGGACTTGCCGCCGCCGGAGACCGTGCTGGGCTTGTGGCAGAGCGTCCCTTCCGCCGTGGTTCCGACCAGACGCCACTGGCCCGAGTCCGCTTCTTTTTCCAGCCGGACTTTGTAGCCGCTGGGGACGACATAGGTAATCTTCGGGTCCAGCGGCAGCGTGTGACGGCCGCTCAGATTTTGCCAGCTGCACGGTCTGGGAGTTCAGATTGATCTCGACGTTTTCCGGCACGTAGTAAATGTCCGGGTACTGGCGGTCAATGCCGTAGCCTTCCTTCTGAATGTCCATCTGCGCGCCGAAGAGGCGCTTGACCTTTTCAAACGTGTGATCGCTTTTGCGGCAGGTGCGTGGCGACGCTGAACAGTTTGCCTAGATCGTACTGCGGGTGGACGAAAGCGCCGCCGGCGTGTTCCTCTTCCACCATGCCGAGCAGATTGGCGGCGAAGCTGATCTGCGTTTTGACTTCTTTTTTGCAGTAGCCGAAGTAGTTGTCGGCGATGATCGTGACCATGACGCCCTGCTCGTCGCGGGCCGTGACTTTGAAGGCATCGCCGTTGTTGTACAGTTCATCGGGCGAGGCCCAGCACATCCGGTCTCGCTTCTGCCGGTCAGTTGCGTCGTCTAAATGGGGCAGGCCCAGAGACTTCTTGGTCAGCGTCGTCAGGTGCGGGGCCAGGATGACGTATCCCGTATGGCCAGTCCAATGCTCAATATCCAGTCCTGCGTCGTGTTCCGGCAGATGCGGGTCGCCCGCGTTGCCGAAAATGCGCTCCACAAAGTCCAGATTGCTGACCAGGTTGCCGGGAACCAGAAACCGCACCTCCATGCTTTTACGCGGCGTCACGCCCGGCACACCGGGAACGACGACCGGGCGCAGCAGGAGAGAAACGAATGTCTCTGATGGGACGGTCGCCCCCGGACGTGAACGGCAGGATTTTGCAGGGCGCGCGGCGGGTCCAGCGCGGCCCGCAGCAGCCCGGCGTAGGCGACTTTGGGTGTCGGCGACTTTGTCAAACGGAACCGGCGCACCGCCCTCGGCGACATGGAACACGCCCTGGGTCGTGCGCCGGTCACTTTTCGGATTATGCAGGACGCCCTGCCCATGCCCTAATCGGTACGAGCTGACAATGTCCGACTCAAACTTGTTCGCCGTTTTCCGGCAGCGACAGTTCCCGCGCCATCCCCGCCCGGTCCAGAATGAAGCTCTGACCTAATCCCGGCAGTTTGATGGGAGTTTCCAGCGACAATTCGGCCAGGTGCGATCCAAGAATGCCTGCGCCCGCGCGTCAATCGGGCTGGGTTCGCCGTAAGAAAGCCGGATGCGCTCTTTGAGATGCGCGACGACTTCAAACGGAATGCTCAGGCGCGAGACAAAATCGTCGGACGCCGTTTCGCCGCCGGAGACCATCAATTTGAGCTTGATGTAGTCAACAAGTTCCTGGTTGGTGTTTGTCATGGGGTATTGTTCCAAAAGAAAGGCCCCGATTCTGAGAATAGGCAAGAACCCGGTGTTTCAAAACCGGGCTACTCGGAGAAAGTCGCTCCGCGACTGAAGATGCTTCAGCCCCGCAGGGGCTTTCTCCGAGTAGCCCGGCACTTGCAGTGCCGGGCAGCTCATCACAGAATCGGGGCCTCATCGCCTCCGCTAATCATTGAGTCAAATAAGTTGGTTACGGCAGGTCCGTCTCGCCCATCAAGTAACGGTCACACTCGCGCGCCGCGCCCCGGCCCTCGTTGAAGGCCCAGACGACCAGGCTCTGGCCGCGCCGGGCATCGCCGGCCGCGAAGACGCCGGGAATGCTGGTCGCGTACTTGCCGTACTCGGCCTTGACGTTGGTGCGGGCGTCGCGCTCCACGCCAATCTGCTCCAGCAGCGGCTCTTCCGGGCCGAGGAAGCCCATCGCCAGCAGGACAAGCTGGGCGGGCGAGACGCTCTCTGTGCCGGGGATTTCCACGGGAACGAAGCGGCCCTTGTCCTCGTGCTGCCACTCAATCTGGACCGTGTGAATCTCTTTGACATGGCCGCTGTCGTCGCCGACGAACTTCTTGGCCGTGGTGCAGTAGACGCGCGGGTCGCTGCCGAAGACGGCCAGCGCCTCTTCCTGGCCGTAATCCAGGCGGTAGACTTTGGGCCACTGCGGCCACGGGTTGTCGGGGGCGCGGCTCATCGGCGGCTTGGGCAGGATTTCCAGCTGCACCAGGCTGCGGCAGCCGTGCCGCAGGGAAGTGCCGACGCAGTCCGTTCCGGTGTCGCCGCCGCCGATGACGACGACATCTTTGCCCTCGGCGGAGATGAAATTCCCGTTTGGCTGGCCCGTCGAGCACGGCCTGCGTGTTGGCGGGCAGGAAGTCCATCGCGAAGTGGATGCCCTTCAGATCGCGGCCTTCGATGGGCGGCAGGTCGCGCGGCCTGGTCGCGCCGGTCGCCAGAACAACCGCGTCGAACTCTTTTAACAGTCGGTCAGCGGCGATAATCCTTGCCGACTTCGGTATTTGTCAGGAACGCAACGCCTTCCTGCTCCATTTGCATCACGCGGCGATCCACCAGTTCTTTATCGAGCTTCATGTTCGGGATGCCGTAAGTCAGCAGGCCGCCGATGCGGTCGGCGCGCTCGAAGACCGTCACCAAGTGACCCGCCCGGTTCAGCTGGGCAGCAGCGCACAGTCCGGCCGGGCCGGAGCCGACGACGGCGACCCGCTTGCCGGTGCGGGTCTCCGGCGGCTCCGGCACCACCCAGCCTTCTTCCCAGCCCCGGTCGATGATGGCGCACTCGATGTTCTTGATCGTGACCGGCGGGGCGTTGATGCCCAGAACGCACGCGCCCTCGCACGGCGCGGGGCAGACGCGGCCCGTGAACTCCGGGAAGTTGTTGGTCTTGTGCAGCCGCTCCAGCGCCTCGCGCCACAGGCCGCGATACACCAGATCGTTCCACTCCGGAATCAGATTGTTGATCGGGCAGCCCGACGCCATGCCGTTGAGCAGCGTCCCGGTGTGGCAGAAGGGAATGCCGCAGTCCATGCAGCGCGCGCCCTGCTCCCGAAGTTTTTTCTCGTCCAGGTGCAGATGGAACTCTTTCCAGTCCCGGATGCGCTCGTTGGCCGTCCGGTCCAGGGGCAGCTCGCGCAGATATTCAATAAAGCCGGTGGGTTTTCCCATGTGACTCCTTCTTAACTGCCGCGCCCGCTCGCGCCGTGTCCTGCGCATTCTCTTCAAAGGCGGCCAGCAGGGCCTCCTCGCCGCTCAGACCAGATGCCTCTACGCGCGTGATGGCTTCCTGCATTCGCTTATAATCGTGCGGAATGACCTTGACGAACTGCGGCACGGTCGTCGTCCCATTCATTCAGCAGGCGCTCGGCGTGGCCGCTGCCGGTGTACTCCGGCGTAGCGGCGGATCATCTGGCGGACTTCTTCGCATCTCCGGCGAGGTCTTCCAGCTTTTCCAGGTCCGACCATCTGCGTGTTGCAGCGGGTCGCGAAGTCGCCCGGACACGTCCAGCACGTAGGCGATGCCGCCGGACATGCCCGCCGCGAAGTTGCGGCCCGTCGGCCCCAGCACAACGACGCGGCCGCCGGTCATGTACTCGCAGCCGTGGTCGCCGACCGCCTTCCACGACGGCATTCGCGCCGGTGTTGCGGACGCAGAAGCGCTCGCCGGCCATGCCGCGGATGTAGACCTCGCCGGCTGTCGCGCCGTAGAGAGCCGTGTTGCCGATGATGATGTTCTCGCGCGGGATGAACGTCGACCCGGCAGGCGGGGTAATGACGATCTTGCCGCCGGACAGTCCTTTGCCGAGATAGTCGTTGGCGTCACCATTCAACAACAGCGTCATGCCCTGCGGGATGAACGCGCCGAAGGACTGACCCGCCGAGCCTTCGAAATGTCAGCTTGATCGTGTCTTCCGGCAGGCCCTGCGCGCCGTAGCGGCGCGTGACTTCGCTGCCGACGATCGTGCCGACGACGCGGTTGACATTGCTGATCTGGCAGCGTCGCCCGGACGGGTTCGCCGCGTTCCAGGGCCGGCTTGCAGATGTTGCAGCAGCTCAGTGTTATCCAGTGCCTCGTCCAGACCATGATCCTGCGCCATCTGCTTGTAGCGGCCCACGTCTTCGGCCGACGTCCGGCTGATAAAAGAGATGCGTGAAGTCCAGGCCCTGCGTCTTCCAGTGGTTGATCGGCGCGGGTCGGATTCCAGCCTTTCCGTGTGGCCGATCATCTCTTCAATCTTGCGGAAGCCAAGCTGGGCCATGATTTCCCGCGACTTCTTCCGCGATAAAGCGCATGAAGTTGACGGCATGGGCGGGATCGCCGGTGAAGTTCTTGCGAAGCTGCGGGTCCTGGGTGGCAACGCCGACCGGGCAGGTGTTCAGGTGGCAAACGCGCATCATGATGCAGCCGAGCGACACCAGAGGCGCAGTCGCGAAGCCGAATTCCTCCGCGCCGAGCAGGGCGGCTATGACTACGTCCCGGCCCGTTTTAAGCTGGCCGTCGGTTTCCACGGCAATGCGCGAGCGCAGGTTGTTCAGCACCAATGTCTGATGCGTTTCGGCCAAGCCCAGTTCCCACGGGATGCCGGCGTGCTTGATGGATGTCTGCGGGGACGCGCCCGTGCCGCCGTCATGGCCGCTGATCAGCACCACGTCGGCTTTGGCTTTGGCGACCCCGGCGGCAATCGTGCCGACCCCGACTTCGGCGACCAGTTTGACGCTGATTCGCGCTTTGGTATTCGCGTTCTTCAGATCGTGGATCAGTTCGGCCAGGTCTTCGATGGAATAGATGTCGTGGTGCGGCGGCGGCGAGATCAAGCCGACGCCGGGCGTGGAGTAGCGGACTTTGGCGATCCAGGGATAGACTTTCGCGCCGGGCAACTGCCCGCCTTCGCCGGGCTTGGCCCCCTGCGCCATTTTGATCTGCAATTCTTTGGCATTGACCAGGTAGTGGCTGGTGACGCCGAAGCGGCCCGATGCGACCTGTTTGATGGCGCTGTTGCGCGAGTCGCCGTTGGCATCGGGAATATAGCGCGCCGGGTCTTCGCCGCCCTCGCCGGTGTTGGTCTTGCCGCCGATCCGGTTCATGGCGATGGCAAGAGACTCATGCGCCTCCTGGCTGATCGAGCCGTAGGACATGGCTCCGGTCTTGAACCGCTTGACGATGGCTTCCCAGGGCTCCACCTCCTCCAGCGGGATCGGCTCCGGGGCGAATTTCAGCCCCAGCAGACCCCGCAGGGTTGCCCGCTGTTCCAATTGTTCGTTGACCAGTGTGGAGTATTCGCTGAACACTTTGCGATTGCCAGTGCGGACGGCCAGTTGCAGCTTGTGCACCGTCTGCGGGCTGAACAGGTGATATTCCCCGTCCGAGCGCCACTGATACTTGCCGCCGACTTCCAGCGCCTGCGGCTTCGCGCCACGGGCCGGGAAGGCGTGCGCGTGCCGGATGGTCGCCTCGCGGGCGATGACATCCAGGCCGACGCCGCCGATGCGGCTGGCCGTCCGGGTGAAATAGCGGTCAATCACCGACGAATGCAGGCCGATAGCCTCAAAGATCTGCGCCCCGCAGTAGCTTTCGATGGTGGAGATGCCCATCTTGGAGATCACTTTGACGATGCCCTTGACGGCGGCTTTGACGTAGTTCTTCTTGGCATCGTAGGGCGTAACATGCCGCGCAGCAAATTCTCGCGAATGGCGTCGTCAATGGTCTCAAAGGCCAGGTAGGGGTTGATGGCGGCGACGCCGTAGCCGACCAGCAGCGAGAAGTGATGGACTTCGCGCGGCTCGCCCGATTCCAGCACCAGGCCGATGCGCGTTCGCGTCCTCTGTCGGATCAGGTGATGATGCAGGCCCGCGCGAGGCCAGCAGGGCGGGGATGGGCGCATGGTCATGGTCAATGCTCCGGTCCGAGAGGATCAGAATGTTGCTTGCCGTCCACGATCGCCTGGTCTGCCTGGGCGAACAGATTCGTCCATGGCCGGCTTTCAAGCCTTCCGCGCCGTCTGCAGCCTTGAAGACAATCGGCAGCGTGACGGACTCGAAGCCGGGCTGCGTCGATCTGCCGCAGCTTTGCCAGCTCTTCATTGGTCAGAATCGGCGAATCCAGCGCGATCAAATGCGCAGTTTTCCGGGCCGGGATCCAGCATGTTGCCTTCGCTGCCGATGGTCATGGCTGCCGATGTGACGATCTCCTCCCGGATGCAGTCGATCGGCGGGTTAGTCACCTGCGCGAACAACTGCTGGAAGTAGTTGAACAGGGACTGCGGCTTGTCGGACAGGACGGCCAGCGGCGTGTCCGTCCCCATGGAGCCGATCGCCTCCGATCGCCCAGCCGCGCCATGGGGGCCATCAGAAGGCGCAGGTCTTCAAACGTGTAGCCGAACGCCTGCTGGCGCTGCAAAACCGTCTCATGCGTGGTCGTCGGCACATCGGTCGGCGTCGGCAGTTCGGTCATCTTTACGCAGGTTGTCGTCCAGCCACTGCTGATAGGGCTGCTCGGCGGGCGATGCCTTCCTTGATCTCTTCGTCGGCGACGATTCGCCCTTCTCGGTGTCCACAAAGAACATGCGGCCCGGCTGCAAGCGGCCTTTGGACAGAACGCGCTCCGGGGCGATGTCCAGAACGCCGACTTCCGAGGCCATGATCACCAGGTCGTCCTTGGTGACGTAGTAGCGGCTCGGACGCAGGCCGTTTCGGTCCAGCACCGCGCCGATCTGGACCCCGTCGGTGAAGGCAATAGACGCCGGGCCCGTCCCAGGGTTCCATCAGGCAGGAATGGTACTGGTAAAACGCCTTCTTTTCGGCGCTCATGCTCTCATGGTTGGACCACGGTTCCGGAATCATCATCATCATGGCGTGGGGCAGCGAACGCCCGCTGAGAACCAGAAACTCCAGGCAGTTGTCAAACATGGCCGAGTCGCTGCCTTCGTCATTGATGATCGGCAGCATCTTGCCAGATCGTCGCCGAACGAGTTCCGACGCGAACTGCGCCTGCCGGGCGCGCATCCAGTTGACATTGCCGCGCAGGGTATTGATCTCGCCGTTGTGGGCGATCATGCGGTACGGGTGCGCGCGCTCCCAGGAGGGAAACGTGTTCGTGCTGAAGCGCGAATGCACCAGCGCCAGCGCGCTTTCCATGTCAGGGTCAGACAGGTCGGGATAAAACTCGGCCACCTGCTCCGGCATCAGCATCCCCTTGTAAACCAGGGTGCGCGCGGACAGGCTGGGGATGTAAAACGATTCGCTGCCGCCGATTCCTGCCGCCCGTAGCGCGTGGGCTGTGCGCTTGCGAATGACCAGCAGTTTGCGCTCAAAATGCAGGGTGCCGGTGATATTCGCTCCGCGCCCGACAAAGAACTGCCGAATGACAGGCTGCGCGCCAATTGCCGTCTCGCCAAGCATGGAGTTGTCCGTAGGCACGTCGCGCCAACCCAGAAACGTCTGGCCTTCGTCCGTGACGATCTCTTCCAGCTTGTCTTCGCAGATTTTGCGATCCGCAGCCTCGCGGGGCAGAAATGCCGTCCCGACCGCGTATTGTCCAGCGGCGGGCAGCGTGATGCCCAGTGCCCGGCATTCGCGCGCCAGAAAGGCATGGGGAACCTGCATCAGAATGCCCGCGCCGTCACCCGAATTGGCCTCGCTGCCGCACGCGCCCCGATGGGCCAGATTACGCAGAATCGTCAGCGCTTGGCTGATGATCTCATGCGATTTGTTGCCCTTGATGTTGACCACAAATCCTGCGCCGCAGGAGTCATGCTCAAAATCCGGGTCGTACAGCCCTTGTTTGGGTGGCAGGCCAGTCGGTTTCATGGCGGGCGCGTTTCCTTCTAAAAAGACGTCTCAGGTGGGTTCGGCGGGCGTGGGGCCAATTCGCCGATTGGTACATTGTCATGCCCACCGCGTCGCTGCGGCGAGAGCGGCCTGGCGAGAGATTTCTCGCGTTTGGGAGGAGGATTATAGCACAAATGCGGGGGGCGCGTCAATCCTGTGCAAGAAGCAAGGGAGAGGAGAAAAAACGAGAAAAACGAGTGGTTTGCAACCACTCGTTTTCCTCATCTCTCACTCCATTTCTGTTATTTTGCCTTCCGGGCGCGCTTTCGGGCCGACAGGTAGAAGCCGACCCCGCCTATGGCGAGCATGAGGCCAAAGGAAACCGTGGTCGAGGCTTCGGGGACGGGGCCAAACCCTCCCCCCGACCCTGGCGTCAAGCGGATAATGCGGTCGGATTGGGTCAGCAGTAGGGTGCCGTTGCTGGGGTCTGCTGTCACGAAGTCACCGCGTGAGCCACCGGAGGCAATCAGTGTTTGGGCATCAGTCGCCAGATTGACCTCAACTACAGTGCCGCTGTTGGTATTAACAAAAACATTGCCGGCCAGGTTTCTACTGCCTGCGGCTGTGCCGTCAACTCCGCCGGGGATGTAGCCGGAATCGAATGTCTGCAATCCTGAGAGGATGCTGAAACCTAAAATATGGCCGGTTTGGTCAGCGGCTCCATACAAGGTATTGCCATCAGGTGAAAGTGACAATCCATCGAAATCAATGCCTGTAACAAACGGCGTCGCCGTTTTGGAGATGGGATTGACATCAAAAATGGTGTTCGACGTATCAGAAACGAACAGATGACCGTTCGCCGGGTTTGCCACAACGCCGGTGGCGAGCGGAAGCCCAACGATGTTTTGATTGAACGTGCCACTCGGGTTGATCTGAACCAGGTCACCGTTACTCCGCTGTGTCATGTAAACTTTGCTTCCGACCGCTGCTAAACCGGTAGCATTGCCATAACCATAGTTTTGGGCCGCAGTCAAAGATGCCGCAGTTTGTCCGTCTGTGTCGGAAATGTGATACACATTGCCGAATGTTTCGGTGACTAACACGCCGCCTGTGCTCGGGAAAGCAATGCCGAGTGGACCCACATTGCCCCCATCGCTTGAAAATCCGCTTACGAACGTGGAGAGGCTGAAGCCGAGTGCGGTTCCTGACGAAGTCAGAGCAAGTTGGGCTTGGGCAGGACTTGCCGTGCTGAGGAGAGCGGTGGCGGCGAGCACCAGAAGGCCAGCCGTCGCGGCTCTGCCTCCGGCATGACGTGGAAGAAGTGAAATCGGCATGATGTTTTCCCTTTCTGTAAAAGAAACGACCAGGGAGTCCAGGTTCATCTTGCTCTGGACGAATGTCCCGCCCAACGAAAGAGCAATTGCGGGACAAACGGATAAGGCTAGGTTGGCCATCTGCGCCGGCGCAGCTAGGCAGAACATGGTCATCCTTAAACAACTGATGTTACGCAGACCAACCAACACTTCCCGCAGTGGCGACATCCAGGGCAATCATAGAGTAGAACAGAAGGTTTAGCTAACAATTCGGGATTCAACTGCATTCTATAGATCAGCCATTGAGTTCGGCAATATAAGATTGACTGCTTTATTATAGGCGCTATTTCATAGAATGACTGTGACATTTGTCACATTGGTTCGTTTAGCAGGACTTTCCAAACTGACAGTTCGCATGGGCGCGTAACAGCAGAGAAACGAGGGGGAAAATGAGAGACCAGAGCGAGGAAGCCGAGCCGAGATAAGCCGAGTGGTTGCAAACCACTCGCTAGGAAAAGCGTCCTTCAGACGGCAGAGGGTGCCTCTCCGAGCAGGCGGTTTGCAACCACTCGTCTCTCTCGTATCTTAATAAACGCGGATCGGCGGGGTGGGGGCAGGCAGGTCGTTCTGATTGTGGCGACTCTGGGGCAGGACGTAGACGAAGACGCAGAACAGGAGAAAGGCCGCGCACATGCCGACGATCCAGGCCCAGGTGCGGAGGTCGCCCCAGTCCCAGCGCTTTTGCTGCAAATCCCCGGCGTCCGCCTCGCGCTGAACGGCAAATGTGCCGTCGCCACGGGCGCGAGCCTGGGCAGCGTCCTGCTGGGCTTGACCTGCCGCGCGTTGATTGCCGACGGAATGCGCCGGGCCGGGCCGAGGATTGGTTGGCGGCAGATCCCAGCCTCCGACGTTCGGCTCATCGTCGGGGGCAGCGCCCCAGCGAACAAGATCATTTGCCATCGGTGTCCCTCTCCGATTTGCGTTCTGCGAAGCCGGGCGGCGCTTCAAACGTCTGCGTCACTGGTTCGTGCGCCTGCGCGGCGCGCGGGTGAACGCACGGGAAGTCTTTCTCTACAGAGCAACGTAAGGGCTGCGGGCCGTCCCACTGGAAGTATATCCCTTCAGTTTCAGGCTGCGCCAGCGTGTCCCGGTCGTCCCGGGTCAGCGACAGATAGACAGTATGCTCATCCGAGGCGAGAATGGTCTTGTCTACGCCGGGGCGCAGAGTCACATTCCAAAACAGGCCGCCGGGAAACGCAATGCCCTCGTGCACGACTTCGCCTCGCCCGAGGACATCTAATTCAGAAGGACTGATCCGCAGGCGAATGCTGTCCCGTGTCCATCGCACTTTCAATTCGTGCCGCCTCTCTCGCCTGTCGCCAGTCGGGCCGCATCCGGGTCATTCGCAGACGGGCGACCGGCGGCGACAAAGGCCGCGCGCAGAGCGTAGCCGCCGACCAGACCGAGAATGCCGGCAGCAATCCGCAGTGCCCGTCGGTTTTTCGCCGGGACCGGCAAACGCTGGAGCAGTTCCGGCAGCACAATCCCAGCGCCGATAGCTCCGGCCAGATAGGCCGTTTTCTGACTGCCCTGCGTGAGCGGCCTGGCCAGAGGGCCGGCGGCGGACAAAAAGCCCGCGTGGGCGACCGTTTCGGCCAGACGCGCCGCCGTTTCCACGCGCGCCAGCGTTTCCGTGCCGCACATATTTTCTCCCTGCATTTCCAGGGCCAGCCGCACTGCGCCTGCCCCGGCGCTGACAGCGCTGGCGCTGAACAGCGCGCCGATCCAACTGTTGCGGCTCCAAATCGGCGTTGCCGTTGTGCTGAGAAGAATGCCTGTATAACCGGCCAGGAGCAGGCCGAGCGGGATGCCGAAGGTATCGGCCACCAGGCCCGTCGTTTCGTCCAGGGCGCGGGCAAGGCCGGTGAGCGGCGCATCCCCCCGCCGAACCCGCAGCAGTTCCCGCAGCGCGGCGATTGCCCCCATGCCTGTGTAGGCGGTCAACGTCCAGCTTCCCAGGTTCATCGGCGACGATGGCTTCCAAACGCGCAGCATGTGGTGGAAGCGTTTGGGATCGCCCAGGTCTATAATTAACAGAGGCGCGCAGGGCAGCGCGGCCAGGGCGGCGATGGCCGTGCCGGCTTTTGTCAGTTCTCGGTATCGCCCCCGCCCAAACCGATCCGCCAGCCGCGCCAGGCTGAACGCGCTTGACGACAGACCGCCGAGAAAGAAATACACGCCGACTTCTGGCGTCCAGACAGGCGGCTTGAGGGGGGAGATGTCATAGTAAGCCGCAGTGCCATCGGATTTGTCGCCGCCGGATTTGGCCGGCAGGCCGCGCTTGTCCGGCGTGATGCTGCCCACGCCGTCCCAGCGGCCCCGTGTTTCCGTTTCAGGCATCGCGGCCTCCCGTCGCCAAAAGTATCCCGGCCAGGGCCGTCAGCGCCAGGCCGGTCAGCAGGCTGGCCGCGTAGCGCTTTTCCTGCCGGTGCAGCGGCTGCGGCGGCTTTTCCGGCAGATTGTAGCGGTTCGGGTGGTCTTCCAGCAAAAAGAACGAGTTCAGCGTGCCGTAGCCGTCCAGCGGATCGGCCCCGTAAAGATAAGCGCTTTCATTGCCCTGCGCCCTGAGTGTCTCCACTCGCTGACGTGCATGGGCGCGCAATTCGTCCACCGGGCCGAACTGAATGGACTCGGTGGGGCAGGCTTTGGCGCAGGCCGGCTTCAGGCCGTCCTTTTGCCGGTCATAGCAGAGGGTGCATTTGTGCGCGTGGCCGTCTTCCTGGCTCCGGCCCAGGACGCCGAACGGGCAGGCGGCGATGCAGTACCCGCAGCCGTTGCAGATGTCGGTCTGGACGTAAACGTTGCCGAACTCGTTGTAGATAATCGCGCCCGTCGGGCAGGACTGCTGGCAGGGCGCGTCCTCGCAGTGCTTGCAGACGTCGCTCATCATCAGCCAGCGGCTGCTGGTTTCGCCGATCTGCTCTTGAAAAGCGACGTGCCGCCAGGTGGTCTCCGACAGATGCTCCGTGTTGTCGTAGCTTTTGCCGCGTGAATTTGAAGCCGTCGGAGGGCAGTTGATTCCACTGCTTGCAGGCGACCTCGCAGGCCTTGCAGCCGATGCAGAGCGTTGTGTCGGTGAAAAAGCCCATCTGCTCCTGCCCGTCCGGGCCGGGAGCAGGGACGTCCCGATGCTGAGGCGGAAAGGCATTGGTCAGGCTTTGCAGCATTTCCAGTTGGATCATTGTGATGCTTTCATGAAGCCCCCCAGCCCCCAATAATGGGGGAGCCGGATAGAAGAGGCACGCCCTTCTCTTACTCCCCCATTATTGGGGGCTGGGGGGCCGCTTCGTCTCCGGCCCGTCTTTTCGCAGGAACTTCTCCAGGTGGCCTTCGGGCTGCGCCCCGGCAGGCGTGTCGGGGATCGGTTCGCGGTTGGCCCACCGCGCTTCCGGCTTGGTCGGCTCCGTCGGCTGGTCTTGCGCGCGGCCCGGCGCGGACGCGGCAGGCGAAGACTTTCGCCTCGTGCATGGAGACGTTCGGGTCGGCGACAGTGGAGGTCAGGTCGTTGGCCATGCTGCCGACCGTTTCGCCCGCGTAGCCCCACTGGAACGGGATGCCGATCTGATGGATCGTCTTGCCGTCCATGAGCATCGGCTTGATGCGGCGCGTGACCAGCGCACGCGCCTCGATCTCGCCGCGCGGGGATTCGACCGTCATCCAGCCGCCGTTCTCGATGCCATGCTCGCGCGGCCAGTTCCGGGCTGAGTTCCACGAACATCGCGGGCATCAGTTCATTCAGCCAGCTAGTTGAAGCGGCGCATCGGGCCGCTCAGATACTGCTCGGTCACGCGGAACGTGCAGCGCGACGACCGGGTACGTCCGGGCGCGGCGCATGTGCCAGCGGGTTCATCGGCTCCTCAAAATAACGGGTCGTCGGGTTGTCCTGAGTTGCTTCGTACAGCAGGTTGCGAACCGGCGATTCGACCGGCTCATAATGCGTCGGGAGCGGCGCGTCTTTGGTGCCGCCGGGCGCGAACAGCCAGGCACGCCCGTCCGGGTGCATGATAAACGGCTCGTCGCCGCCGATCGCTTCCATGCCCTCCGCGCCGTCTGGCGCGCGGTAAGACGGCGGCTTGTCCGGCTCAAAGTCCGGCTCGTCGTCGCCCGGCCCACTTTTTCTGCCGCTTCGTCCCACCAGATGATATTTTTTGCGCTCCGACCAGGGATTGCCTTCGGGGTCGGCGCTGGCGCGGTTGTACAGAATGCGGCGGTTGTGCGGCCAGGCGAAGCCCCAATTCGGCTCCACCGGGTTTCCGGGCGTCCGCACGCGGTCGCGGGCGCGGTTGCGGCCTGCTTCGGGGGTGACGCCGGAATAAATCCAGCCGCCGCAGGCCGTCGTGCCGTCGTCTTTGCAGTCGGAGAAGCCGGACAAGCAGTTTCCACTTGCCTGTTTTCGGGTCGATCTCGGTCAGATGATAGCCGTTGATCTCCTGCAAGACTTTGAGCGCGTCCGGTTCGCCCTCGATGCGGCTGAGCGTGCCGTCGGGCAGGCGCGGCGGCTCGTCATAGTCATAGTCCCAGGTCAGATGCAGCAGGGGCTGGTCTTTGGGATCGGTCGAGCCAGCATAAAGCTCCTTGAGCCGCTTGCCCAGATTGTACATGAACCAGAGGTCGGAGCGGCAGTCTTCCGGCGGGTCAAGCGCCTTGTCGTGCCACTGAATCAGCCGCTGCGTGTTGGTCAGCGTCCCTTCCTTTTCCGGGCGACGACGCGGCGGGAATGAAAAACACTTCGGTTTTGATTTCTTCGGGCGGCGGCCCGGTGGGATCATTCTTCCAGAAGACCGCGCTTTCGGTCTCAAACCAGTCGGCGACGACCAGCCAGTCCAGATTTCGCAGCCCCTGGCGGATCAAGCTGCCGTTGACGCCGCCCGCCGCCGGGTTCTGGCCGAACAAAAAGTAGCCGGTCATCTGCCCGTGCGCCATTTTGTTGAATGATCGGCAGCATGGAATAATCGTCATCTATGCGCGGCAGCCAGTCGAGAGCGAAGTCGTTCTCAGGCGTGGCCGCCGCGCCGTAGTAGGCTTTCAGCAGGCTGACGATGAAGGCTTTGAAATGGACCCAATACCCGGTCGGCAGACCCTCATACTTGACATACGAGTCCAGCGTGTCATGCGTCTCGTCGGAGGTCGGCTGCGGCAGGTAGCCGGGCAGCAGATCATACAGCGTCGGGATATCCGTGGACCCTTGAATGCTGGCATGGCCGCGCAGGGCCATGATGCCGCCGCCGGGCCGCCCGATGTTGCCGAGCAGAAGCTGCAAGATGCTGGCCGCGCGGATGATCTGCACGCCCGTCGTGTGCTGAGTCCAGCCGACCGCGTAACAGATGGCGCTGGTCCGCTCCCGGCCCGAGTTGTCGCAGAGAATCTCGGCGACATGGACAATCTGCTCCGGCGTGCAGCCGCAGATCTCCGCGCGCGAGTTCCGGCGTGTAACGCGCATAGTGCCGGCGCAGGAGTTGCATGACGCAGTGCGGGTCTTGCAGCGTCGGGTCGCGCAGGATCTGGCCGACCTTGGACGTCCGTGGATTGGCCCTGCGGCGCATTGTGCGTGCTGGCCCCGCCGTCAATGCCATGCCCATGCACGCCTTTTGAGCCTTCCGAATGCTTTTGCTGGCTGCCGCCTTCCCCGTCGCCCCCCTCGGAGTTTTCCGGGTGCTTGTAGCTCCAATGGCCTTCAGACGGGTCGTAATCGCGCGTTTCCGCATCATAGCCGCTGAACAGGCCGTCCAAGTCTTCGGTGTCCTGGAACCGCTCATCCACAATCGTGGAGGCATTGGTGTAGGCCAGCACATACTCCTGGAACCACCGCTCGTGGGTTAGGACATAGTTGATCAGGCCGCCCAGAAACGCGATGTCGCTTCCCGCCCGAATTTGAACATGGACATCGCGACACGCGCGGACGTGCGGGTGTAGCGTGGGTCCACATGGATCAGTTTGCCGCCCTTCGCTTTGGCCTTCATCGGCCAGCGGAAGCCGACGGGATGGGCCTCGGCCATGTTGGAACCCATGATCAAAATGGCGTCGCTGTTTGCCAGATCCTGCTGATAAGAGGTGGCCGCGCCGCGGCCAAACGACGCCCCCAGACCGGGGACGGAAGCAGAATGTCAGATGCGCGCCTGGTTCTCCACGGAGACCACGCCCAGCCCCGCCGAGAACAGCTTTTTGATCAGGTAGTTTTCTTCATTGTCCAGCGTTGCCCCGCCGAGTGTGCCGATGTTGCGGACGGATTTGATCGTCTGCCCCTGCGTCGTCCTTCTCGGCCCAGCCTTTGTCACGGGCGTCTTTGACGCGCTGGGCAATGGTGTCCATCGCCCATTCCAGCGGTTTTACTTCCCATTTGTCCGAGTAAGGCGCGCGGTACAAAACGTGCTTGACCCGGTGCGGGTTGCGGACCAGTTGGAACGTGTTTGCGCCTTTGGGGCAAAGCGTGCCTTCATTGATGGGCGAATGCGGATTGCCCTCAATGTCTATGATCTGGCCGCCTTTGGTGTAGATATGCTGGCCGCATCCGACCGCGCAGTATGGGCAGATGCCTTCTGTCACTGTCGCGCCGTCCAGACGTGAACCTTTGCCGAGAGTCTGCCGGCTGAATGGCTGGGCTTGACGCTTTTTGCCGTCACCGTTTGGCGAGATAAGTGGAAGTTTGAACATGGGAGATATTCCTGTTCTAATGCTGGCTTCGTGTGGGTGTTCTACCCGGTTTTTTCGGCGGTTAATCCGCTCAATTGCTCGGATTATGCCTTTACTTGCTCCATCGCGTATGGACCTAAGAGCAGGTATACTTATCGGAGTAAAATTATGGTTGACCACAACAAACAGAATGACTTTGGCGTCGTCGAGCGGTTGACACGCTTTGTGAAAGACATCTTCAAAACCAATCTGGAAATTTTCTTTGAGGCTCTCAAATTAAGTCCCAATGCCCAGGGTTATGTGAGCGGTTCCATCACCGAACTGCTGTTGAAACGAAAGCTGGAAAGCGAATATCGGCTAGAGCCTGTTATGCACTTTGAAGTCCCAGAAGGGCCTGTAGGCCCTGTACAGCACCAGATATGGCATTGGGGACCAGCGATCCACGCCAGTTGCAAAATCGGAAGCAAGTAGGCTGATAGGCTTTATGAGTAGAAATGAGTCCCTGCTGTTCCAAAGTGCATAACAGGCTCTAGGCTTTGTGCTGAACCGCTTCGGGCTTGTCTGCGCCTGGGATGTCAAAACCGCTAATGTCTATGATGCCGACTATGATGCCGACTTTGCTCCTCTGATTGAGCAGTTTGACGAGCAAACGCTGGTTCTGGCGGACAGCAACTTTCATGCCAAAGCGGGTGATCCCCAGAACTTAAAGATTTGCCCTCGCGCTCAGTGGAACGACCGAATGCTCATTGAGACGGTGCTGTCCATGCTGACGCGCGTGTGCCAGATCAATAAGGTCGGGCATCGGGTCTGGTCGGCCCTGAAGGCGCGGCTGGCGTTTTGCCTGGCAGCCTTCAATCTGTGTGCGCTCTGGGACGGGTTGCAGGCGGACGAAGAGGGCTTTGTTCACCTCAGTTTGGCACAGTTCGCTCTCTAAAACTAGCACCAATGGTTATATAGCGAGGGACTATGTCGTCAGGGACTATGTCGCCAACGGAAGGCAATCCGGCTGGACTGAAGCCATACTCTCGTGCAAAAATTCAGGTTTCCTGACAAATACTCTCCTAACTTTCCGGGTCTAAGCGAAAATCCATGTTATAATGAAAGAGAAATTGTTAGATCTGCCTCAAAGAATTGCTCACTTGGCACGGTTTATGCAAGGCAGGGCATTGGCAGCAGCGCTTTGGCTGAAGTCCTGAACTCAAGTTGTGTGTTAATTTGGTGAATCCAGCCCGTAAGAACTAAGGAAAATCCGCCGTTTATGGAACCCGAAAATGAACTTTCGTCGGGCGTGTTGATGCAGGAATATCTGGCGATCCTTCGTCGCCGCCGTATGATAATTTTGCAGGCGTTCGTGCTAATCAGTGTGGTGGGGGTTGTTATTACGCTCATGGAGCGGCCAGTCTATCAATCAAGCGCGAAATTATTGGTTGAGGGACCCTCGTACAATCTCAACACGGTGGATTCCAATAATCCTCTGGCGGGCCTGTTTGAGCTGAGTCAGCAGCAGACCGTAGATACTCAGGTGGAGGTTCTGCAGGCCCAGCCTCTGCTGGATGCGGTGACGAAGCAGGTCGGGCTGGCCACGGTTTCGGTCTCCAGCGTCAAAGGCACCAACGTGATCGAGGTCATGGCGGAGTCCACCAATCCGCGAACCGCCGCCGACGTCCCCAACACGCTGCTGAAAATGTTTATTGACCAGGATACCAATCAGAGCCTGGCGGAAATGGAGCGCGCGCGTCAGTTTGTGGATAGTCAGGGCCGGCAGGCACACGCTAAACTAATCGCGTCGGAAACCGCGCTCCAGAACTTTCGGCAGAAAACGCATTCGCCGGAACTGATTAAAAGCCGTGATGCCCAGATCGCCAGCGTCGCCGGCCTGGCCGCGGAATACGGGAAGGCGAAGACTGACCTGCTCGTGCTGCGCGCCCAGATCGCGGCGGACCGCTCCCTTTACAAGCAGGAGCCGGCGACCACGATGTACCAATTGCAGGCGACCAACCAGATCATCAGCGGTCTGCAAGGGGAAATCCGTACTCTGGAAGTGCAGCGGGTGGGCATGATCCAGCCCGGCGGCCTGACGGCCAATGCACCGCAGGTGCGCGCCCTGGACGCCCAGATCGGGGCGCTGGAGCAGCGGATCGCCTTGCAGCCGACGCTGACGACCAGCCAGAGCAGCAGCCCGAACACTGTCCATGAAGCGCTGCGCTCGCGGATCGTGGACCTGGAAGCGCAGATTGAGCCGCTGAAAACGCAGATCGCCACCACGGGACAGCAGCTCAAACAGGCCCAGTCCCAGATCGGCCAGTATGCGTCGCTGGAGCTCGATTTCCGACCGCCTGACGCGCCAGCATGATGCGGCCCAGTTGGCGGACAAGAACTTCTCGGACCAACTGGCGGATCTGGTGCTGCGCGAAAAGGCCCACCACGCCACCTCCCACATCATTGAAACCGCCCAAACTCCGACGATCCCCGTGCGGCCGAAAAAGGCCCAGAGCATTCTCTTTGACTGCCTCATTGGTCTGTTCGTCGGCATCTGTCTGGCCCTGCTGCAAGAGTTTCTGGACGACCGGATCAACACGGCGGAAGAGGCCGACCCGCGTGCTCGGACTGCCGTCGCTGGGGCATGTCCCGGCCCTGAGCATGGACGATGCCCATCTCCTGCCACAGATGAAGGGGCTGGACCCCGCCTCGGAAAGCTACCGCGTCCTTCGCACCAACATCCACTTCGCGTCCGTGGATGCCCCGGCCCGGACGCTGCTGGTGACCTCCTCCAATCCGGGCGAGGGCAAGACGACCACGGCGGCAAACCTCGCCTTTGCGATGGCGATGGACGGCAAGACCGTCATCCTGGTAGACACCGACCTGCGCCGCCCGTCTCTGCACAAGCTGCTGGAACTGCCAATCCACTGCCGGGCCTGACGGACGTGCTGCTCGGCCATGCGTCCCTTCAGCCGCAGGAGGTCATGCCCGGCCATGTCCGTGCTGACCGCCGGCTCCACGCCGCCCAACCCCGGCGAACTGCTCAATTCGCGCAAGTTCCGCAACCTGGTCGAAAGCCTGACCGAGCAGGCCGATGTCGTCATCTTCGACAGCCCGCCCGCTTCTGGTCGCCGCCGATGCCGTCATTCTCGCCTCCCAGATGGACGGGACCGTCCTGGTCGTGGAGACCGGCGAGCACCAAGAAAGGCGCCGCCCGGCGCGCGGTTCAGCTTCTCAGCCAGGCCCGCGCCACGGTTCTCGGCGCCGCCTACAACAAGATGCGCGTTCAGGACGGCGAATACTATTACTACAATTACCGCTACGGCACCCCGGCCCTGATCAAAGAGCCGGTGGCCCCGGCGGTTCCGCTGCTGACCGCCGCTTCGGACCACGATCCGCAGGAGAAAGACCACGAATGAGAGCCTTGCCCTCCGCTCGCCTTAATCTGTTGAAGTATGCCGCCCCGGCGCTCCTGTCGGCGCTCGCCCTCAGCCTGCCCGCGCTGGCGGATGCCCAGATGGCCGCCCTGCCCGGCGGGATTCACCGCGCCGCGCCCGCCGCCGCGGCGGCTGATCTGCCGCTGCCCGCCGATTACGTGCTGTCCCCGGACGATCAGCTCGAAATCTCCGTGCTGGGCCATGAAGACTACCACGCCGCCGTGACCATCCTGCCCGACGGCTCCTTCCGCTACCAGGGCGTCGGCTCCGTCCATGCCGCCGGACTGACTATCGACCAGCTCACCCGGCGACTCACCCAGGGCCTGAGCGTCAACCTCAACCAGCCCCAGGTCACTGTCTACCTGCGCCAGGGACGCCCGCGCAACGTCAGCGTCGTCGGCGACGGCGCGAAGGCGACCGGCCAGTATCCCTTTCGGACCGGCATGCACCTGCTGGACCTCTTGACCGCGGCGGGCGGACCCGCCGAAGAAGCGACGCTCGTGCAGGCCACCCTCGTCCCCGCGGGCGGCGGGCCGTCCCTTCCGATCAACCTGCCTGCCATGCTCACCGGCAAAGACAACTCGCAGAACCTGCCGCTCCAGCCCGGCGACGTCCTGTTCCTGACTGCCCGCAACCCTGAAGTGGCCCAGGTGCAGGTGGTCGGCGATGTCGGCAAGCCCGGCGCGTACCCCGTCATGCCCGACGGCATCTCCGTCCTGGCCCTGCTCAATAACGCCGGCGGCGCCCTGCCCACCGCCAAGCTCACCGAAGCGCAGATCATGCACAACGGCCAGGTCCAGGTCTTCAACCTCCGCCCCTTGCTGACCACGGATCTGAACGCCGTCGCCGGCAAGATGCGCCTCCTGCCCGGCGACGTCCTGCTCGTCCCCGCCAACAAAGACCGCGTCCTGGCCCTGGGCGAAGTCCGCACGCCCGGCATCCTCGGCATCCCCGATGACCAGCCGCTGACCCTGACCACCGCCTATGCCCTCGTCGGCGGCGCGACCCCGGACGGCGACAAGAGAAATGTGGACATCGTGCGGCGCGACCCCGCCGGCAAGACCATGCTGCTGGCCTTCAATATGGAAGACCTGCTCAAAGGCAAAAACGGCATGACCGACATCCCCATGCAGCCCGATGACATCCTGTTCATCCAGACCCGCAACCATCCCAAGAGCGTCGGTGACATTCTCTCCTCCGTCGGCTCCGTCGCCTCCTTCGGCTATGCCGCAAGACTCCTGGGCCTGTAATTTATGGAAAGCCCGCTCACGTCCAAACCTCAGCAACACGTTGCCTACCTTGATGGGATTCGAGCATTAGCAGCGCTATACGTTGTACTTCATCACTCCTTCCTACAAGTGAATTTTCAGGCAGTCCAGCTACCCAGATGGTTTTGCGGGTGTATGAGTGTACTTAGCTACGGGCATTATGCAGTTGATGTTTTTATTGTACTGTCAGGATTTTGTCTCGCGCTTCCAGTCGTGAAGGGGGAGGGTTATATCACAGGAGGCGCAATCAAATTCTTTCAAAAGCGTGCGCGGCGCATTCTGCCGCCATATTTTTTCGCCCTTGCCTTTTCTTTGTTGCTGATCTATTTTGCAATCGGGCATAAAACAGGAACTCTTTGGGATGTTACCCTTCCAGTTGACCTGAGGAAGTCTTATCACACATTTATTTTTGATTCAAGACATCTTTGGTGACACTTTCTATAAAATAAACCACGCATTCTGGTCAATCGCCGTGGAGTGGCACATCTACTTCATATTTCCATTAATTGTAGCGTTACGTCGCCGATGGAGTTCTTTAACTGTGGCCACGATATCCGTGGTCACGTCTTACGTGCTTCTATATATTGCACATCACTTACAGCATCTCAATTCCATTAAGGACATTGCTGTTTTTGGCGCAGCACCTCAATATTTAGGATTATTTGCAATAGGGTGTCTTGGAGCCGATGTCGCTTTTGGGAGAACTCCGCCCTTGGCTTTTTTGCGAAAACCCGTATTTGCGTTAATGCTGTTAGTTATAAGCGCCATAACTATGGTGCTAGTATCTAAAGTTAGGCTATGGCATGGAGGAGTTATGGCTGTCCCTTTTTCAGACTTTTTCGTGGGTATTTGGGCTATGTCTCTGATGGTTGCGGCAGCAAACCCAGAAATTGCTTGGCTCAACAAAGTATTTTCCTGGCGCCCGTTGGTCGCGATCGGCACTTTTGCCTATAGTATATATCTCATCCATGGCCCGCTGATCCAAGTTATCTGGCAATATGTCCTGTTTCCCCTACGACCTAATCCTTTCCTTATGCTTTCTAGCCTTTGCATAATCGGCATACCTCTCATAGTAGGATGTGCCCATCTCTTCTTTGTGGTTTGTGAACGGCCTTTCTTAAATACCCGTAAACATGAGACCTTTGCGGAAACGGAGCGTGATGCTGTCCTGGCTCCCGCACCATGAAGACTTTCTGTATTGCTAAACGGCTGTTGAACTCGATTTCTGAATGAGTAACACCACTGTCCATGTTGAAATCGAGCCGGTCAAGAGCCGTCATCGGATTATCTTCGAGAAGTTGAAGCGATGGAGTTTGCTTCTCGTCAAATTTGTTTCTATACAGATGGTCGTCCAAGTGCTGGGTGCAGTCACAGGATTGTTACTCGTTCGTACTCTGAGCCAGCGGGAGTATGCCTACTTCACGATTGCGAACACAATGCAGGCGACACTTCTGCTGCTGGCAGATATAGGCGTGAGCAGCGCCTTGTCAGCAACTGGCGGGCAGGTTTGGCAGGACAAGCAACGGTTAAGCGAATTGATCGCGACAGGTCTGCATGTTCGCAAGAGCCTGGCTTGGATCAGTGGCTTGGTTTCACTGCCGATCCTTGGCTGGATGCTCCTTTCCAATGGTACAGGCATATTCTATGCGGCTATACTCACGATTGCCGTACTGATAGGCGCAAATTTTCGTTTGACTACAGACGTGTTGGGAGTAGTGCCTCGGCTTCTTGGGCGGATTGATCAATTGCAAAAACTGGATATAGTATCCAGTATTTTTCGCTTAGTATTGATTGCAGCTTTTTGCCTTACATTCGTTAATGCCGCTTTGGGAGTGTTTATCGGCTCATTATCCTTGGGGCTTCAATACTGGATGCTTCGCCGATGGACGAATGATGCAGTTAATCTGAAAGCGCCGATCAATGTTAAGGACAAACAAAGTATCTTTCGTGTGGTGAAGCAACAGGCAGTCAATGCGATTGGCTATTGTTTTCACGGACAACTGATGGTCTTTCTTATATCGTATTTTGGCAACACTCACGGCATTGCCGAAGTTGGCGCTCTGGGTCGGCTGACAGCTATCCTTTCAATTATTGGTACTGTGATGAGCAATATATTGCTACCTCGCTTTGCCCGATGCCAGGATAAAAACAAGTTAAAAGCAATGTGGTTGCAAATCATGGCAGGCTATATTTTGCTCTCGTTATTTCTGCTCATGCTAGCTCAATTCGCACCTGGCCCCATGCTCTGGCTGCTTGGTAAACAGTACGCCAATGCGACAAATGATCTCAGATATATGGTTTTTGGCACTGCTTTGACTACCATAGCCGGCGCTCTTTTTACATTGAATGCGTCCCGTGCATGGATGGAATGGTCATGGCTTCAAGTGCCCGTGACCCTGGCAACACAAATTGCTTTATTCCATTTTTTGGATTTGAGCACAGTAAAAGGGGTGGTGTTAATGAGTAGTGTCGCTAATATCCCGGGCGCGTTTATCTACCTTATCCGTGCCCGTCGTGGTTTTCGCGAACTTCCCGCAGCAAGTATGTAGGGTAAATTATATGAGTTCCGCTGTTTGCACATTTTTAGAAGGTCACTATCATTACGGTGCGGGAGCATTAATCAATTCCCTATACCAACATGGCTTTCGGGGAGTTGTTTGGGTAGGCTATCGGGGTGAACTACCTTTTTGGGCTAAGAACTCCAAGGCTTGCGACAATTTTCTTGAACTTGCGGTGGCTGACGATTGTATGGTTCGTTTTGTTTCGATAACGGCTCAGATGCACCTTGCAAACTATAAGCCCACGTTTATGCTGGATTTATGGGAGCATTACTGCCCTGAGTCAGATTATTTATACTTTTTTGATCCTGATATCGTGATCAAATGTCGCTGGTCGTTCTTTGAAGATTGGATAGGGCATGGTATTGGACTTTGTCAAGATGCAATCAACACACAGATGCCCGCTAATCATCCGACCCGTCTTGTATGGCAGGATTATGCTAAAAGCAAGGGCTATAGTGTTATAAACCAAATCAACCAGTACTTCAACGGAGGGTTTATTGGCCTTTCACGAAAATACATCTCGGCACTGACAGTCTGGCAGGACTTGTTACATGGACTGGATGAGGTAGGTGTTAGTCTTATGGAGTTTGGGCATTCAGACGCGAGTCAACCGTTCAGCCATAGAGATCAGGACGTTCTTAACATCCTGCCAATGGTGTCAATGCATCCGTTTAGCACTCTTGGTCCCGATGGTATGGATTTTGCGCCGGGTGGCTATATAATGTCTCATGCTATTTGTACTCCCAAGCCCTGGCGCAAGCGCATGACAGCCGAGGCCCTAAGTGGGTCGGCCCCAAGCGCGGCGGACAAGGGATATTGGCTGAATACGCAAACCCCTATTCGCCTCTATTCGGCGCAGTACCGATTGTTGAAACAGATTGATCTTCGTTGTGGAGCCGCTATCGGGCGCTTCATCCGACATAGCTACTGAGGCGAATAGGTTGTTGTTAATTCATCAAAGTTAGATACCATGTCTATGTCCTTAACATTGTCGCCTGCCGTTTCTGTCTTGCCTGAGCCTTCATTGAAGCATCGGATCCCATCTCTGGATGGGCTGCGAGCGATCTCTATATTTCTTGTCTTGATTTCACATTCGGAATCTACTTACCCTCATCAGAACCGTTGGGTCAACTTTCTTCTGACCATCTTTGGTAATGGCAGTTTAGGGGTGCTGATCTTCTTTGTCATCAGTGGCTTTTTGATCACGACACTTCTACTAAATGAATACGAAAAGACAGGTACTATTAGCCTCACGCAGTTTTATCTTCGGCGAGCTTTTCGTATATTCCCAGCATTTTATTGTTATTTAAGCTTCATTTTTGGTCTGTGGATGATAGGCATCATTCATCTGGATTGGCTGGATTTTGGAGCGGCTGCACTGTTCCTGCGAAATTACGGCGGCCTATTTATTCATTCAAATTCATCCGGTGACTGGTTCATTGCCCAAACATGGTCATTAGCGGTGGAAGAGCAGTTCTATTGGTTATGGCCAGTTTGTCTTTTGTTTGTCAAGCCTCAGCGTGCCGTTCTCATCACCGTAGTTCTAATCTTATTGGCCCCGTTTATTAGAACCGCTGAATACTTTGCCATGCCAGCGACACGCGAGCAAATTCCAATCATGCTGCATACGCGTATGGATAGTTTGATGACAGGTTGCTTGATAGCTTTCTTATATAAAAACATGCGGTTTCAGGGACTATTAAAATCACTTTACCAGAGACATATTCCTCTCTTAGCCGCAGTATTTATGTTTGCGATCTCAGCCTTATTAAACAATCGTTTTCGAGGTATATATTCGCTGCCAATAGGTTGGACTTTGGAAAACATCAGCGCAGCTCTAATTTTACTATGGGCCATTGATAATGCAAGCAGCAAAGTGGGGATTTTTCTCAACTCGCGATTACTCACGCATCTTGGGGTCATCTCTTATAGTCTTTATCTTTGGCAACAACTCTTTCTCACCAAGTTAATCCCGCTTTCGTTCGACAAGTTTCCATTTAGTCTTGTTCTATGCATCTTAGCTGCGGAATTTTCCTATTTTGTCGTTGAGCGTCCTATACTTTCTTGGCGGCAAAGATTGAAGCTATCTCATACTAATGCGACTGCAAAAGCGGTCAAACTGTAAATTGAATGTCAATCTCAGTTTTGATACCTACTTACCGTCGCGCAAACGACCTTAGCCGGTGCTTGACGGCGATTGAAGCCCAGGCAAGGCCCGCCGATGAAATAGTACTGGTCGTTCGGGACAGCGACGAGGAAACGCGGGCGTTTCTCGCATCATTCAAGCACAGCCTGCGGAAGCTGCGGATTGTCACCGTTTGTGTACCAGGCGTAATCGCCGCCATGAGCGCGGGACTGGCGGAGGCCGAAAGTGACATTGTCGCGCTCACGGATGATGATACGGCTCCCTACCCGGATTGGCTGGAGCGCATTGAAGCGCATTTTGCCGATCCTCAGGTGGGCGGCGTCGGAGGCCGTGACTGGCAGCCGATTGAGCGCGGCGACCGCCGGGTGGTTGGGATAGTGCAGTGGCATGGCCGCGTCATCGGCAACCATCATCTGGGCGCAGGGCCGGCGCGTGAAGTGGATATTCTGAAGGGTGCCAACTGCGCTTATCGTGCGGAGCCGCTGAAACGCATAGGATTTGAGTCACGCCTGCGCGGGGCAGGGGCGCAGGTGCATTGGGAACTGGCCCTGGGGATGGCGATGCGGCAAGAAGGCTGGAAACTCATTTATGATCCTGCCGTAGCGATGGATCATTTCATTGCGCCGCGCTCAGACGAAGACCAATTTCACCGAGGCATTTTCGGGGCAAGAGGCTTGAGCGACTCCGTTTACAATGAGACTTTGATTCTGATGACATATCTGCCTCCCTTGCGCCGACTTGTCTTTCTCGTATGGGCTTTTTTGGTTGGAACGCGCATTGAGCCAGGGATTAGTCAAATGCCGCGCTTAATCGCCAGGCGAGACAAATATATCTGGAATAGGTTTATCACAACATATCAGGCGCGTTTTGCCGCAATGACAGAGCTTCGCGGCAGTCATTCTCGTTATGGTGTAGATGGCGGGGTTGCTGAGAAGAGATAATGATTTGAAAAATCAAATAAAGAAGATTTTGCATGCTATTGCCCCCAAGCAATTTGATGCGCTGATGATGAGACGGGCGAACAGGCACGGACAAGCTGTGATGGCTGAACATGGTATTCCTGCTCTTGCCGCGATCATTGTTGAACGTTGCGGTTCAAGCGTTTTAAGTGGGCCGTTCGCGGGCATGGATTATATTACTGAATCCGCAGGATCAGCATTTTTGCCGAAACTCATTGGAAGTTATGAATGCGAATTGCATTCTATCATTGAAAAAATACTCACTTCCAATTATGATACTGTCGCTGATATCGGTAGTGCTGAAGGTTATTATGCAGTTGGGTTAGCGATGCATTTGCCTAAAACATCAAAGATTTACGCCTTTGATATCAACCCTGACGCTCAAAAACTATGTGCATCTCTTGCGAAAAAGAATCATGTTGAGGAAAAGGTTATTATTCTCGGCCATTGCGATGCAGAATATTTACAAAAAACGCTCAAGGGTTACTCGCTGGTCATCTGTGATTGTGAAGGCTATGAAACTGAACTTCTTCAGCCGTTAGCAGCACCTGTCCTTTATAAAGCAGATATTTTGGTAGAACTTCATGATTGCTTGAAGCCAGGCATTACTTCAACTATTATAAATCGTTTCAAATCATCTCACGACATACTAATTATTGACAGCATAGAGAGAAAACCGAATGATTATCTCTCTATTGGTTTTCTTATGCCACAGCAGCAAGTGTTAGCAGTCTCAGAGTTCCGCCATGGCCACCAGCAGTGGGCCTTTATGACGCCTAAATGAAAGCTCTTCGAGTAATGCTGGTTTCCCCTGTAGGGGAAATTGGGGGAGCCGAACAAGTTTTTTTAAGTTTGGCCAAGCATCTGCCGGACTATGGTATAGAGCCTATTTTGGCCTGCCTTCGCCCTGGGCCTTTGGAAGAGAGGGCGCGTCAGCAAGGGCTGCTGGTCTATGCGTTTGCAGAGCATCGGTATCGCCAGTGGGGTATGGTATTCAAAAGTATGCAATGGCTTGCAATGCTTATTAAGGAAACACAGGCGGATTTAGTCCATAGTAATCATGCAGCGCATCTCACCAGTTACTTTGCCGCAAAAATGACTGGGCGGCCAGAGATTTGGCATATTCACGATTATCCATATCATCCTGACTTGCTGGAACGTCTTCGGATGCGTCTGCCAAGCGATCATGTTTTGTTCACAACTCATCGTGTGAATAGCGGATATCCGAAATTACAGAAGTTTCCGCATTCTGTGGTCGCGCCGACCTGCATTGATCCGGTGCTTCTCAGGACTGTCGCAGAACAACCCGGGATTCGGCAGAAGTTCGATTTGCTGGAAGGCCCGTTGTTTGTCACGGTGGCTCGTCTTCAGCAGCATAAAGGTCTCCACTACTTACTTGCCGCAATACCAGCCGTTCTTAAAGCATATCCCAACGCGATCTTCGCGATTGCCGGAAAGGGAAGTGGCCCTGAACAGGAGGCCTACCGTGATACCCTTGTGGCCCAATGTGCCTGCCTTGGCATCTCTAAACAGGCGCGGTTGCTGGGCTATGTCAGCGATAATGATTTGATTGCATTGTATCGGACGGCCACGGCTCTGGTTCATCCGGCATTGAGCGAAGGGTTTGGACTGACTTTGCTGGAGGCAATGTCGCTGGGAGTTCCTGTCATCGCTGCCGCCGCTGATGGACCAGGAGAAATTATTACGCATGGTCAAAATGGTTGGTTGGTTCCGAAAGGTGACAGTAGCAGCCTTGCCAGTGCAATGATTGCTCTGCTCTCAGACAGTACTACGGCCCAGGTTCTGAGTCAAGGTGGGAGAGATTTCGCCGATACTATGAACGTTGATCATATGGTCAGTCAAACCGTGGCAATCTATCGGGGTATGACGAAATCCTGATAATTTTTATTGGCAGAAGCCTGTTTCTCTGCGTCGTTAAACTCTTATGATAGCTGACGTTTCCAATAATTCTCCGGCTACTGCTTCTCCTCTTACGGTGCAGAGAGAAGATAAGCAGAGGCTGAGGTTTGCCATCCTCCTTCCTGTCTGCATGGCGTTTCTTCTGGCAATCACTCCCGTGATAGGTACATTGGCAGCAGCGCCTATGATGCTGATTCTGATTCCCCTTGTTTTCTGGACGGCGTTTCGTGACACAGAGCGCGGTATTTATGTTTTCTTTGCGTGGTGCTGGATGGATGGGACCATCCGGGGACTTTTTGACTCCAACTTGGTCGCCATTCTAAGTAGGGATATTGTGTTATTCCTGGTCGCGATCGGGTGGGGCTTGCAGCGTCAGCGTACACTCAAGCAAGACCCTTTGCGGATACCACCAGGCGTACTAGTCGTCGTGATGTTTGTCGTAACCTGTCTTCTCCAAGTCTTCAACCCTGGCTCGGCTGGACTGCTTCCGACGTTAGCTGGCCTCAAGGCCCATCTGGCCCCGCTCTGCCTGCTGTTTATCGGCTATGATGTTTTCCGGCGTCGTGAGCAGATTCGGGCTTTCTTCCTGTTCGTGACGCTCGCAACGCTAGTGATTTCGCTCGTCTCTCTCGTGCAATATCAGCAAGGGCCTGCCTGGACCTATGCCCATTATCCCGGCACAAAGAACGTGATCTCGCAAAACATCTCCAGTGATGAGAATGCCGACAATATTGTGAACTCCTCGTTTAAGCCACCAGGCACAACGACATTCGGTGGTGGAACAAATGCCTATGTCAGTTTTACCGTTCCCATGACTTTTGCTCTGTTATTGCTTGGCGGTAAGCTTCGGTTCGGCATCGGGGCCAGGGTTGTCTTCGCCACAATACTGTTCGTCTTTGCGATTGCTCTCTTTGTCAACGGAGTTCGTGCCGGCCTTGTGACCAGTGTCGCCTGTGTCCTGGTGGCCACAGGGCTTGCTGGCGGCCGCCAGAGGGCCAAGGCGCTGGTCGCGACAGGCATCTGCCTGATCCTCGGCTTTGGCGCGTTTGCATTGTCGCAGAATGTCACGCATGGACATTCTGCCGAACGCTATGGTACCACGTTTGCCAATCCCGTAGATGCACTGCATGAAGATCGCCAAACTTTGTTTGACCAGTTTCCCGATCTGATTAGCCAGGTGCCGTTTGGAAATGGGCTCGGCAAGGTCACGCCGAATTCGGGACTGTTGCTCACCGGCACAAACACCGGGAATGTGATGCTTGGGCAGACATATTTCAGTGAGTTCTTATCTGGGTTCGATGATCATCGAGACCGGCATTGTGGGTGCTGTGCTGGTTGCCGTCATGGCATGCCTGTTGCTTGTTCGCGGGTTCGCGGCGCTTCGTTTTGTCCGCGACAATGATGGTCGTCTCATGGCCAGCGTACTGCTGGCGATCTTGATAGTCATCGTCCTGAATTTTTTTGTAACGCCTATTCTCTTCCAGCCGCCGGGATCGGTGGTATACTGGCTGGGCGGCGCGATGCTTCTGCGCGTGTTCGGTCAAAAGGAGCAATCCGCGCAGACTCGGCCGAGCAGAGCTACCGCTGGTGCATCCGCCATCTAAGAATTAATGAGGTTTAGGATCAAGGTATGCAAATGGCGGTGACGGCTCAATCAGGTGATAACAATGTGAATACCATCGGCGAAGGGATGTCTCTGCGCCTGCGCTGGCTGCTCTGGATCGGTCTGGTGGTCGGTGCATTGATGCTGCTTGCGGTTCCTCTGGACAAGCCCGTTTGGGACGATGAGCTGGACAGCATCATGCAGGGGTCTAAGCCCTATATGACTATCTTGGCCGGGGCAAGCGACACCCAGCCCCCTCTGCATTTTCTCGTTTTGCGCCTATGTCAGACTCTAGGCGGCGGGAACCTGGCGGTATATCGGTTTGTGTCGGCGCTGCCTGCGGTCATCTCCTTGTGGTATGTCTACTTATTAGGCAAACGCCTCAGCCCCAGAATCGGTGTCTTGGCAGTCTGGCTTGCCGCTTTGTCTCCGGGCATCGTCTTGTTTGACCGGATGGCCCGTTATCATGGGCTGCTGGCGATGCTGGCGACCATGTCGGTCTACTACTGGCTCACCGGTCTGGATCAGGGTAGGCGGCGTGACTTCTTGGCCTACGCTGTCACGACGTTTATGATGTTGATCACCTATTACTTGAGTCTGTTCGTTCTGGTGGCGCAAGTCATATTTCTCCTGTTCCGGTGGCGCGCGCAGCCGTTTCTCAAGCCTGCTCTCGCGGCCATGGCCGTCGCAATCATAGTCTTCCTGCCGTGGTTTCTGCACGGCTTGCTGTTGGCGCAGCACAACATACAGGTCAGCCATGTCGAAGACCCGGCGATGTCTCTGGGGGTAAATGGGTTCATACGTCGTCTCGGCTTGCCCGTCTATGCGTTTTGCCTGGGAGAAACCGTTTATCCGTGGTCATGGCCGATTGTTCTGCTGGGTTGTCCTGCTGTCCTCGGCGCGTTCTGGCTGGGAACGAACTGTCTCAAACGCAAACCGGAAGTTCTGTTAGCCGGAGTGGTGCTGGCGGTGCTTGTTTTATCCGCCCTGGCGACCAGTGGGAAATTAGGATCGGGTCAGACCGTAGGCAGCATGTCCAAACGTGTCTCCTTCGTCCTACCGCTCTTTTATGTGGTCCTCAGCGCTGGCCTGTTCTCACTGCGCGCGAAAGCGCCCCGGAATCTTTGGATTTGTCTGCTTTTCGTGCCGGCCATCTATGGTGTTTTCAATTATTGGACGAACCAGCAATTCCTCAATCCAAACTATATCGCCCCTTGGAGTCAAGCGATTACCACCATGCAGCAGCGGCAATGGGGACAAGACACGCTGGTCTTAAGCTGCGCCGATCCCGCTCTGCATTATTATCTGGACCGGCAATCATCACCCGTCCTGCACGCCAATGTCGGCTCTTTTAATGACGTCAAACAGGCCGTAGAATCCGATAACCCGCACTACATTTGGCTGGTCGGCCGGGATCGCGGGGATCGAGTCGCGGAAGGCATGACTGAAATTTTAAGTGAGCGGCTGAAGGCAGCGTTTGCCTATCAAGGGACTTTTGGCATCATGCCTCGCTCTTTCAGTGAACGCTACTGGCTAGGGAAAATGCTAAAGCGACCCGCCAGCCCGTATTATGTATGGGTTGAGTTGTATGATACTCACGCAGCCCCGACGAAGCAGGTTTCCCGTTGATGCCATCAGAAACCGTCATTGAACAAGACGATAACCTGCTGTTATCTGTCGTGGTTCCGCTTTACAATGAGCAGGAAATTGTTACGGAACTGGTGCAGCGCATTGCCGACAGTTGCGCGTCGCTTCCGATGCGCTGCGAAATTGTCATTGTCAACGACGGAAGCCGTGATCACACCCTGGAAACCCTGATCGGTCTGAGTCTGCATGTCCCACAACTGCGCGTAATCAACTTGCTTCGCAATTTTGGCCACATGGCTGCCCTCAGCGCGGGACTCGCTGCCTCGCGCGGAGATGCTGTTGTGATTATGGACGGCGATCTTCAAGACCCTCCCGAGTTGATTCCACGCTTTGTCGAAGAATGGCAAAAGGGCATAGATGTTGTGTATGGCCTGCGAGTCGCACGGCGGGAAGGATTTGTCAAACGCACCTTGATTGGAGGCTTTTACTGGCTGCTGGATAAGATCACGGAAACAAAAATCCCGAAGCAGGTCGGCACCTTTGGCCTCATCGATCGGCGTGTGGCCGATATTCTCGTTGCTATGCCCGAACGCAGTCGATATTTCGCGGGCCTGCGCGCCTGGGTTTCGGATCGGCAGGCGTTTGTTCCCTATGAACGCCCGGACCGTGAAGGCGGCGGAAGCCGCGTCGGGGCACAGGGATTGTTTCGGCTCGCCCGCACTGCCCTGATTTCCTTTTCCAAAGTGCCGCTTCGTTATGCCAGTTTGCTTTCTCTCTTTGCTGGATTGACCTTGTTTGTTGTCGGGGCAAGCGCTGTGGCTGTCAAGCTTTTCACCAATCTGGGCGTGCCTGGATGGGCGACTTCCACCGCCTTGATCGGCTTCATGGGCTTCGTGCAGTCCCTGGTGCTGGCAATGATTGCCGAATACGTCGCGGTTATCTTCAATGAAGTCAAAGCCAGACCACTCTTTTTGATCCGCGAGGAGTATGTCGCAGGGAGGGTCCATGTTGCGAACACTCAAAAAAACTTGTAACCGCTGTGTAACCATGCATCGCGACGATCATTTAGACCAGATTCTGCGAAAGAAGGTGCCATGAGGATCGGAATCGTTGCCGGCGAGATTCACCGACGCGGAGGGATGGAACGCGCCGCCGCAGAAGTCTTCGAGCGTGTAGCAAAACGGCACACCGTCACTGCATTCGCAACAGAATGTGAAATGGATAATCCGAACATCACCTGGATTCCGGTGCGGCCGATCACGCGCCCTGCGCTGCTGCGTCATTGGATTTTTCGCCGCAAAGTACGTAGTTTGGAAGCATCTGCCGGTTGCACAGTGATCAACTCCATCGGCGCAGCGGCCATTGACGCCGATGTCATCACGGCTCAGTTTTGCCATGCCGCCTTTACAGCGCGCTATGGCGGTCTGCGCGGGGGCAAAGGCTTAGTGCGGCAGCGCTATCAGGCATGGGTGCAGCGGGTCTACACACAGCAGGAGCAGTATGCCTACACATCGCCGCGACTCAAAAAAGTAATTTCCGTGTCGGAAGGGGTCAAGCGGGAGCTGATTGAATACTATGGCGTTGCTGACGACAAGATCGTTGTCATCCCAAACGCTGTAGATCATGCGGTCTTTCATCCGATGAGCAATACAGCCGCCAAGCAGGAATTGCGCCATCAATTAGGCTTGCCGGAGAACCACTTCATTTGTCTGTTTGTCGGCGGCGATTGGGACCGCAAAGGGCTGACAGATGCCATTCAGGCGCTTGCGGGTCTACCGGAGACAATGCTTGTTGTGGTCGGACAAGGTGATGTTGCAAGGTTTACTGCGGTTGCCGCACAAGCCGGTGTTGCAGGGAACGTAATGTTTGTCGGGCGCTCACCCCGCCCGCAGGACTACTATGCGGCGGCAGATGTCTTTGTTTTTCCTTCGCGTTACGAGGCGTTCTCTCTGGTGACATTGGAGGCGGCGGCTTCGGGGCTGCCTTTGATCGCGCTGCCAATCAACGGGACAGAGGAGTTGATTGAAGATGGTGTTAACGGCTTTTTTGCCGAGCCGACTCCTCTATCGTTCCAGACTTACATGAGTTTGCTTCAAGCCGATCCGATTCGGCGTCAGGTAATGTCTGACGCTGCTGTTCGCTCCTCCTTGCGCTATACTTGGGAACGGGTGGCCACGGAACAGATGAAGGTCTTTGAAGAAGCAGCCGAGTTAAGCCCTGTGAATAGCGCGAGAGCTGTCACCTGACGCTCATGCCGTCTTACTCTAAAGAACTGTGGATGATTCTGCCATTATTAAAGTGGGGGCCGCTAATTTAACAACCAGTAAAGAAAAAGGTGACCCCATGCCCACGTCAGATGCCGGCAAAGCCATTGCCAGCCGTAACGCTACCACCCACGGACTGTTTGCCCGTGATGTCGTCCTCCCCAGCCTCGGCGAAGACCCCGAAGGATACCACCAGCTCGAAGCCGAATGGATGGCCCAGCTTCCCCCACGCACCCTGCTCGAACGCCACTATGTGGAAAAGATCGCCGCCGCCTCCTGGCGTCTGCGCCGCCTCCACCGCTGGCAGGCCCAGCTCTTTGAGGATGACACCCTGACCGAAGGCGAGCGCCTGGACCGGATCGATAAAGTGATGCGCCACGAGACCGCCCTGCACCGGCAGATCGATACCGCCGTCAAAATGCTCAGTAAAGATGCCCCCCAGCTCTACGCCCGGCGCGCCCGCGAACAGGTGCTGGAAGATTGCCAGATTTCCGAGCGCGAGTGCCGCGACGACGCCGAAGACGAACGGGCCGTCGCCATGGAGGTCCGCAATCGCCTGTATCGGATCCGAAATGCCACCCGCCAGGCCATCAATGAACTCTCAGTGGCCCCCCTGGACACCGACGCCGGCGAAATTTGCGAAAACGAACTGCCGCCCGCAGAAGCCGGCGAGCCGGCGCAGGACAAAAAAACCGACGAAAATTGCCAAAAGGAACACGCTCCGTTCCACTGGAACCCGCGCCGTGTGGCCGAACGCTTTGATCCAAGACTGCACCGGCCTGAGACCGGGGGAACCCATCGCCCGCAGGAGCTGCGGTTAACCGCCGGCCCGCCGGCCAATCAGTCCTGATATGAAACGATTAACAGATGAAGGAAACTCGGCGGGATCGACGGCTTCTCCAAAATCACAGTTACGGGTGAGTGTACTCTGTTTGTCCGCACTCGGCGATGTTTTGCTGGCGCTGCCATTGATGGCCGAAATACGCCGCGTCTATCCCGGCGCACATGTCACGGCAGTTTGCATGCGTCCGGCGGCGGCAGCCATGATGGAGGAAATCGGAGTCGCTGATGAGGTCGTGCGGCTTGCCCCGAACGCGCGCCGGTCTCCTTGGGCATTAGGAAGCAGTTTGCGTCAAGCGCGCCAAATTCGCGCCGATATCGCGTTCCAGACTTTCTCCTCGCACGGCACGTTCGGCAATTTGATTTTAGGCGCAACGCGCGCAGCAATACGCTGTGGTTTCCGCGACGGCCGCTTTCAGCGATTCCTGACTCACTTGGTTCCGATTGTTGGAAGCCAGCATCGGATCATTCTCAATCTGAATCTGCTGCGACGTCTGGGGCATAGGGATATCCAGCCGCCGGATGGACGCTTTCTTCCTCCCTTTGAGGGCCAGTTTAGCACTTCAACTGGGGAAGCAGACCCTATGAGCAGGTACGTTCTCTGCTCTGCGGGAAGTGATCCGAAACTGGCATTCAAACAATGGCCGAATGAAAAGTGGCATCACTTATGCAAGCAACTTGTTTCCGATGGGTTTCGCGTTGTTTTTGTCGGAGATGCCTCTCAGGAGGAAACAAACAAAGAAATTCTCAAAGGAATAAATGGTGCTGGCATCAATTTAGCAGGCAAGACGACCTTTTCCGAGTTAGCCTCCCTCATCAGTTCCTCCGCTGCGGTGGTGGCGACGGATGGCATGATCCTTCACCTCAGTGCCGCTCTGGGCAAAAACTGTGTCGGAATTTTTGGGCCGACACATCCCGAAATTGGCGGGCCGTGGGGAGGCAGCCACGAGAAAGTTTGGCTTGGCCTTCCCTGTTCACCTTGTTATGGTTCCCTAAGCGTTGGTAAGAGCGGTGGCTGCCCGACCCGGGAATGTCTGGTGCATCTTCCTATGGAGTTAGTCTACAGTAAGCTTCAAGGGCTGTTGGCGCGGGAAATTAAAGAGCAGAATAGCACTGCGGAGACCGATTGAGTGCGGATATTATTTCTGGCCGACGCCGTGTTTGAAGACTTGCCGGGTGGATCGCAGACAGTCGCGCGGGAACTGGCGCTGGGCCTGGCCCGGCGCGGGCATCAAGTGACGTTCCTCGTGGCGCGTCAGAACCCCGAAGCCCCCCCCGATGAGCGCCCGCAGGAGGGGATTCGCATCATCCGCTATGGCGGCGCAGGGCAGGCGCGCGAGTTCGTGCGGCAGGGGCGGGACGCCTGCGCCCGGCTCTGGGCGGAAGAGCCGTTTGACATCGTCCACACGCAATTTGCCTATGCGGCGATCGGTCCGCGGAAAGCCCTGCCCCGATCCGTCCCGCGTGTGCGGACATTTCACGGCCCCTGGGACCAGGAAGGCTGGGTCGAAGACAGCAGTGCCGGCGGCCTGATTAACAACCTCATGGCGCGGGTCAAGCGCCGGCTGCGCTATCAAGTTGAGGCCGCTGACCTCAAGGGCACCGCCAAAGTGCTGACACTCAGCGACTGTTTCCGCCGCCTCGTCGTGGAACGCTACCATGTCGCGCCAAATCGGGTCACAGTGATCCCCGGTGGCACGGACATTCGGCGCTTTCAGCCCCCGGACTACAAAACGGCGGTGCGGGACGATCTGGGACTGCCGCGGGAACGCTTTGTCCTCTTCTCCGTGCGTCGGCTCGCCCCCCGCATGGGGCTGGACAATCTCATCCAGGCCATGCCCGCCGTCGCCGCCCGCCACCCCGGCGCGCTCCTGCTCATCGGCGGCAAAGGACCCGAAGCCGACCGTCTGGACGCCCTGGTGCAGCGCCTCCATCTCGCCGACCATGTCCGGCTCATCGGGTTTATTCCTGATGACAAACTGGTATCCTATTACCAGGCAGCCGACCTCTTCGTGCTGCCCACCGTCGCACTGGAAGGCTTCGGACTGGTCACCACCGAGGCCCTCGCCTGCGGCGTCCCTGTCATCGGGACGCCCATTGGAGCCACGCCCGAGATACTGTCCGGCCTGGACCCGCGCCTGCTCGCCGCCGGAACCGCGCCCGACGCCCTCGCCGCCGCCATTCTCGGGTTCCTGGAAGGCGACTGGGCCGGCGAACTCACCCCGGACCGCCTCCGGGCCTATGTCGCCGCCCGCTACACCTGGGACCGCCACGTGGACGCCGTCGAAGCCGTTTACCGGGAAGTGATTTCCCAGCAAGGCACTCAATGACACAAAAAACCGCCCTCATCACCGGCGTCACCGGCCAGGACGGCAGCTTTCTCGCCGAACTGCTGCTGGAAAAAGGCTACAAAGTCTACGGCACCGTGCGCCGCACCTCCACCGAAAGCTTTGGCCGGATCAGCCATATTCAGGACCAGATTGAACTGGTGCGCGCTGATCTACTCGACCAGAGCTCGCTCACCGACGCTCTGCTGCAGACCCGGCCCGACGAGATTTACAACCTCGCCGCCAACTCGTTCGTGCCCCACTCCTGGGGACAGCCCGTGCTGACCGGCGAGTTCACCGCCCTCGGCGTCGCCCGCCTTTTGGAAGCCATCCGCCAGGTCAACAAAAACATCCGCTTCTACCAGGCCTCCTCCTCCGAAATGTTTGGACGGGCTACGGAAACCCCGCAGCGGGAAACGACGCCTCTGGCCCCCATCTCCCCCTACGGCGTCGCCAAAGTCTACGCCCATCTCATCACCCTCACCTACCGCGAAAGCTATGGCATCCCCGCCTGCTCCGGCATCCTCTTCAACCATGAAAGCGAGCGGCGCGGCCTGGAGTTTCTGCCCCGCAAGGTCACCGACGGCGTCGCCCGGATCAAGCTGGGTCTGGCCGGGGAATTAAAGCTCGGCAGCCTGGACGCCCGTCGCGACTGGGGCTACGCCAAAGACTATGTGGACGCCATGTGGCGCATGCTCCAGCAGCCGGAATTAGAAGATTATGTGATCGCTACGGGGGAACTGCATTCGGTCCAGGATCTCGTCGCAATCGCCTTCGCGCACGTCGGTCTTTCCTGGCAGGACTACGTAGTCACCGACCCGGCCTTTGTGCGTCCGCCGGAGCCATACGTCCTGGTCGGGGACCCCTCCAAAGCCCGTCTCAACCTCGACTGGACGCCCCGGACGAGTTTCCAGGGGATGATTGAAACGATGGTGGACGCCGACCTCAAGCGCTTGTCCCCGGAAGCCAAGCCTCCTCCCGCCCCCGCCACTGCAAAACTTTGGCGCTAAGCGGAGCACAGCTATTGGAAGGGCCTTCGACTATTGTCCCTTCTCTGTTATTGTCCGTTCTATGTTGCCCTATGCCCTGCCTTCTTCGCTTCTTTCAAGCTAGTCAGGTGATCTATCCCATAGTTAATAAGGCCGTTCTTGGCGTAAACCCTTTCCGACAGGTTGGAAAACTGCGGTTAGGGCATCCATATCAAACACCGCTCAGTTGAACAGTGCTCGAAGGTTGTCAGAACGCTAAGCAGGGCGACCAGTAGGCGAGGACCGTCGGAGGTTGTATCAATGCCCTCTATCAGGCTCTTCAGGCCAGCTCCCTTCTTTTGCTGTTCGCGCGCCACCGGAAGCAACTGGGTTAACTTCGTGCCAAGCCGGTCCAAACGCCGGACGACGAGGATGTCGCCTCGGTGAGGATGACCCAAGGCATCGTCAAGACGCGCGGCTGGCCTTTGCCTCCGAAATCGTGTCACTAAAGGTTTTATCGCAGCCGGCGGCGGCCAGAGCATCCTCCAAAAAGCTCAGGTTCTGGTCGTGGGTTGAGACGCGTGCGTAGCCAATAATCTTAGTCGCGTTCCTCAATTGCGTGTTCCAATACTTCAGTGTTCTATATCTAAAAGTATGGTTGATCATTTTCATCGCGAACGCTCCCGCCAAACAAGGCGAACTCTGCCTGCTGCGCTGCATACCGAAACAAGCGGCTCGGTTCCTGTCTGAGGAGACGTGAAAGATGTAACCGCTCCTCCGGCGTGACGCTGACCACCTCCGTTCGTTCGGAGAGCTCGCGGTCCTGGAGAGAGGAGGTAGTCCGCGGCGTGGCGGGTCGCGATCTGGCGTGCAAGGGTCACGCCGGCACCCTGGAGCTAGTGCTCCTAGGGGCGCAGAGTATCGGTATACATCCTGAGGGTGCTGCTTCGAAGGCCGTGAACACGTTTTTCCCGTATGTACTCTTCGTGCATCTGCTCCAGCGAAATATCGGGAAGCGCGGGCGAATGAACGCCGGTAAGATCCGTCGTTCCACCGGAGACCTCTGTTGTTCCACCGGAGACCTCTGTTGTTCCACCGGAGACCTCTGTTGTTCCACCGGAGACCTCTGCCGCGCCGCTGGCGGCGAACTAGCCAAAGTACCAGCCGCAGAGCGCCCTCTAGACTGCTTGCCTGCGTATTTTGCGCCCGGCGTTTTCGGTTTTTTGCATTATTTGCCGCAGTTTCTGCCTTTTTCTGAATTTGCCGAGAACACGATACCCCTCTTTCTGAGAACACCAGTTTGGTATTTATTCTATCTGTAATTGATTAAATTAATGATTGATAGTATATTATAAATCTACAAAGAAATCAATCTGACCGCAATTTTGCAATCAGATTGATCTTAAGACCGGCTTTACTTTTGGAAAGGGGAGAGGGCGAACGATGGGACTTGAACCCACGACCTCCAGTGCCACAAACTGGCGTTCTAACCAACTGAACTACGCTCGCCATGACGTGTCAACGGCAAATTATACCCCAGCCTGCGTCGGCTGTCAACGGGTGTGCCTGCGTTTGGCGAAATGACACAGAAAGGCAGACGGCGGGCCGAGCAGACAGGCGCCTGCGATGTCTACGGGCTGGTGGTAATGGGCGCCGACCAGACCCCAGGAAAGCAGCAGGATCAGAGGCGCGGTCAGCCAGAACCAGCGGCTGTCCCAAAGGACAAGGCTGACGGCTGCGGCGAGGCCGAAGGTTTCATGGCCGCTGGGAAAGCTGGGATGACCGCGCCAGATTTCAAAATGCTTGCCGCTTTCGGCCAAAATGACAGCCAGCCCGATGCTCAACGCTGTCCGCGCCCAGAATGCCCACGGCCCGGCTGGCCGGAGCGTGTAAAACGGGGCGCCGAGCAGCAGAATCACTAAAATCGGATTGATGGCATCGGCAAAAATGGGGGCGAGTATGGGAGTGAGATCGGGCATAGTTCCTCCCTTCGGCGCTGATAGGCAGAATTCCTGTTCGTTTTGCTTCCCAACTCGGCAGGATTCGCAGGGCAGGCAGGCGAACCAGAAGGAAAGGAACCCTTATGATGCCCGACCCCGATGCCATGACCCTGCCTGACGCGCTGCCTGCGCTCAATGACCCCGCGCTGTACTTGAACCGGGAACTATCCTGGCTGGCCTTCAATGAGCGCGTGCTGGGCGAAGCGCGGGATCGAACACAGCCTCTGCTGGAACGGGTCAAATTCGTCGCCATCACGCATTCTAATCTGGATGAATACTATATGGTGCGCGTGTCCGGCCTTCAGCAGCAGGTCACGATGGGCATGACCGACGTTTCCCCAGATGGGATGACGTCGGCGGAGCAGCTCACCCATTTGCGCGGCCAGGTCGGTCCGATGCTGAACGAAGCCGCTTCTCTTTTCTGTGAGGAACTCCTGCCCGAGTTGAAACGGGTGGGCATTGAAATCTGTGATTTTGCCGATCTGTCAAGGGCGCAGCAAAAGGCGCTGCGGGCCTATTTTGAGCGCGGCATCTTCCCGGTTCTGACCCCGCTGGCCCTGGGGCCGGGGCATCCCTTCCCTCATATCTCCAATCTGAGCCTGAATTTAGCCGTCGTCGTGCGCGACCCGGAACTCGGTGAGCGCTTCGCCCGCATGAAAGTCCCCGGCGTCCTGCCCCGCTTTGTCCCCTGCGCGCGGAGACGAGGAAAGCGGCAAGCAATGTTTTGTCTGGCTGGAACAGGTCATCGCCGCCAATCTCGGTGCGCTCTTTCCCGGCCTGCAAGTGCTGGAAAGCTACCCCTTCCGGGTCACGCGCGATGCCGATCTGGAAATTCAGGAGGATGAAGCCTCCGACCTGCTGGAAACAGTGGAGCAGGGCCTGCGGCGGCGTCAGTTCGGTGATGTCGCCCGCCTAGAAGTCACTACGGCAATGCCGTCCGCGATTGCGCGAGACATCTGATTGAAAACCTGCTGCTGGACCCGCACGACGTCTATGCCCTGCCGGGGCCGCTCGGCCTGTCCGATCTGATGGAGATCTGGAAACTGGACCGGCCTGATCTCAAAGACCCGCCCCTGATCCCGGCAGTCCCGGCGCCGCTGCTGGACCCGGACGAAGGCATTCTGGAAGCGATCGGGCAGCAGAGACCTGCTGCTGCACCATCCTTACGATTCGTTCGTGCCGATTCTGGACTTTATCAAGACGGCGTCCAGCGACCAGGGCGTTCTGGCGGTCAAACAGACCCTGTATCGGGTCGGCAGCAACTCGCCCATCGTCAAGTCTCTTGCCGCCGCCCGCGACGACGACACGCAGGTCGCCGTCTTGGTGGAGCTGAAGGCGCGCTTTGACGAAGAAAACAACATTGAATGGGCGCGGGCACTGGAAGAGTCGGGCGTGCATGTCGTCTACGGCCTGCGTCGGCCTCAAGACGCACTGCAAAGTCGCCCTGGTCGTCCGCAAAGAGCGTGACGGCGCTCTGCGCCGCTATGTCCATCTCGGCACGGGCAACTACAACCCGATCACGGCCCGCATCTACACCGACCTGTCGTTGTTTACCGCCCGACCCGACATCGCCGCCGACGTCTCCGAACTGTTCAACCTGCTGACCGGCTACTCGCGCCAGCGCCGCTACCGGAAGCTGCTGGTCGCCCCGGTCAACATGCGCGAGCGCCTGATGGAGATGATCGCCCGCGAGGCCGAATGGGCCAGGCGCGGCAAGCCCGCCCGCCTGATCCTGAAAACCAACACCCTGAGCGACATCCCGATCATCCGCGCCCTTTACGCGGCCGTCCAGGCGGGCGTGCGAGATTGACCTGATCGTGCGCGGCGTCTGCTGCCTGCGCCCCGGCGTTCCCGGCGTCTCCGAAAACATCCGCGTCATTTCCGTCATCGGGCGCTTTCTGGAACACTCGCGTATCTACTATTTCCATAATGGCGGCCGGCCCCAGATTTATCTGGGCAGCGCGGATTTGATGCGCCGCAACCTGGACCGCCGCGTGGAAATTCTGTTCCCGCTGGAAGACCTTGCCCTCAAAAAGCACGTCCGCGATGACATTCTGGAAATCTATCTGAAGGACACGCACAAGGCCCACGCCCTGCAAACCGACGGCTCCTATGTCCGCGTCCAGCCCGCCGAGGGCGAGTCTCCATTCAGCGCACAGGACTGGCTTCTGGCCCAGCGCGCCTCAGCGGGGGAGGGAGGATAAATCGGCATTTGACTTCGGTGGTCCGTTCGGGTACAATGTGGTGAGTTCCCTTCGGGAACAGCCCCTGCGCCCGTAGTTCAGCGGATAGAGCGGCAGTCTTCGGAACTGCAAGTCGGGAGTTCGAATCTCTCCGGGCGCGCTGCGATTTTTGCAAAAACGAACGCTTGACGACCTGTGCGCCGCTCCCGGCCCAGGTCGCTTTTCTTTGTCGGAACAAACACTTTATGGCTGTTTTACTGAGCTGTCAATCACTCACCAAATCTTACGGTTCGCGCCCCCTGTTCCATGACATCAGTCTGGGTATCGGCGATGGGGAACGAATGGGCTTGATCGGCCCGAATGGCGCGGGCAAGTCCACGCTGCTGAAAATTTTTGCGAGCCAGGAAAAGCCGGACAGCGGCACAATCTCGCCCCGGCGTAATCTGCGCGTGGCCTACATCCCGCAGGATGACACGTTTCCTGCCGATGCCACTGTGGAGAGCGTCTTAATCCATGCCCTCTCCGGGCAGGCGCTGGAGGAGACGGAGCGGGAAGTTCGAATTGAGGTTGCGCTGGGCAAGGTCGGCTTCGCGCAGCGTGAACAGGCCGTAGAGACACTGTCCGGTGGCTGGAAAAAGCGGCTGTCGCTGGCCCGCGCTCTGGTCCAGGATGCCGAACTGCTGCTGATTGACGAGCCGACGAACCACCTGGACTTGGAGGGCGTTCTGTGGCTGGAAACGCTGCTCCAGGATGCTCCGTTCGCCTTTGTGTTAATCAGCCACGACCGCGTGTTTTTGGAGAACGTCACCACGCGGATCGTGGAACTTCACCCGACCTACGCCGAAGGCTATCTCAGTGTCAATGGGACTTACAGCGACTTTCTCACGCAGCGCGAGGACCTGCTGGCCGCGCAGGCGCACCGCGAAGTGGCGCTGGCGGGTCAGGTCAAGCGAGAAATTGCGTGGCTGCGGCGCGGCCCGCAAGCGCGGACGACGAAAGCGCAGGGACGCATTCAGCAGGCCGAAAAGATGATCGGCGATCTGGCCGAACTCAAGTTCCGCAACTCCCAGAACCGCTCGGCAGGGATTGATTTCAGCGCATCCGGCCGCCAGACGCGCGACCTGCTGACCGCCAAAAACCTGACCAAAACGCTCGGCGGCAAAACGCTGTTTCAGCATTTAAATCTGACACTGGCCCCGAAAAGCCGATTGGGACTGATTGGCCCGAACGGCAGCGGCAAGACGACCTTGATCCGCCTGCTGACCGGTGAAATCGCGCCCGACACTGGGACTATCAAGCGCGCCGAGGGCCTGCGCGTCGTTTTGTTTGATCAGAACCGAGACCAACTGGATCAATCCCAGAGCCTGCGCGATGCCCTCAGCCCGAACAGCGACACAATCGTCTATCGCGGTAACCCGATGCACGTTTCCGGCTGGGCCAAACGATTTCTCTTCAAGACGGAGCAGCTTAACACGCCCGTTCGGTATTTATCTGGCGGCGAACAGGCGCGCATTCTCATCGCCCAATTGATGCTTCAGCCCGCCGATGTTTTGATCTTGGACGAACCGACCAATGACCTGGACATTCCCACGCTGGAAGTGCTGGAAGACAGCCTGAGCAGTTTCCCCGGCGCGTTAGTGCTGGTCACGCACGACCGCTACCTGCTGGAAACCGTCTCCACCGACCTGCTCGCTCTGGATGGGCGGGGCGGCGCGCGCCCGTTTGCCAGCTTGGCCCAATGGGAAGCCGCCCAATCCCCGCCGCCTGTCGCTGCGCCCGCCATGCGTCCCAAAGCTCCTGTGCCCGCCCCGAACCGCCTGACGACTTCTGAACGCAGGGAACTGGGTCAGATGGAAGCCAAAATTGAAGCCGCCGAGGAAGAAGCCGCCGCCTTGCAGCAGCAAATGGAAGACCCCGCCGTCGCCTCTGACGCGGCCAAGTTGCACGAGGTCTGGAACGCGCTGCCGATAGCCCAGGAGCGCGTGACGGCGCTCTATGCGCGCTGGGAGGAATTAGAAGCGAAGCGGGGTTCCCAGAGCGTAAGACGCCGAAATGTCCAGTCGGTCCATTCCAGCGTTCAATGCAGTCAGCAGTTTTTCATGCAATGCTGGTGTGGAGGCTCCGAGAATGGACTGCAAGTTTGCCTCGCTCGTGTCCAGCAGGCGGGTTGTGTCCAGCGAATGGCCGTAAGCGTCCGTGACAATGGCACCCGCTTCCTGAGCAATCAGGGCGGCTGCGGCAATGTCGTAGGGAAACAGGCCGATGGGCTTGCCGAAGCCGAGTTCCAGAAAGCGGTCACGGGAGGCCGGGAAGTCGCGCAGGATGCGGTTGCCGATGTCCATGCTGGCCCCCAATTGCCCCGTCATCAGCCGGGTCAGAGAAAAGGCCGTAGAATTGAACAAAAAGCAGCCGCCGGTGACGGAACTGGCGTTCACGATGTCGCCCAGGGCGACCCCGATCCACTCTAAAGGCCGGGCGACGACCTCAAACGTCAGCGAAGCCTTGCTAATGTCCGTGACGGGCAGCAGGCGCACAGGTAGCTCCGTGCCGTCCGCCGCCGATCCAGTGTGCGCCCTGGCCGCGCTCGGCCCAGAACAAGTCGTCGTTTTTAATTTCCCCGATGCAGCCAAAGCGCACATCGCCCATAACGGCATCCGGCGCATAGTCGGCCCAGGCGACGGACACGACGCAGGCTTCAAACCCCGCCATCGCGGGCCGGGTGCCGTCAATCGGGTCAATAATCAAAACCGCTTCGGGCGACGTGCCGAACTCCATCAGCCCTTTGTCTTCCGAATAGTATGCAATGGACAGCTTTTCGCGCTCAATAAACGACACAATGGCCTCTTCGGCGATTTCATCAATGCCGAAGGTTGCGTCGCCGCTGGCCGCTGTGCCGGCGATTTCCCGGCCATGCCATGCGCCCAGATGCGGGCGCACGATGTCGCGAATATGGCGCGTGAGCGCGAGAACAGTTTCCTGGGGTGTCAAAAGCGGCTCCTTGCAAGGCTCTCAAAATACGCCCCCCCCTGCCCCCACTAATGGGGGAGCCAGAGTGTCCTTTCCTGTTCCCCCATTAGTGGGGGCTAGGGGGCTTGCCGTAATTTATCCAGCGTTAAATGTTCCAGACTTTCCACCAGATGATGCGCCTGCTCCCAGGCGAAGTGCTGGGTGAGGGCGGTCGGAACAGCGATGGTGAACATGCCGGCGGCGTGGGCAGCGGCCAGACCTCGCGGCGAGTCTTCAAACGCGACGCAATGTTCCGGCAGGACCTTTAAACGCTCGGCGGCCAGCAGGTACACGTCAGGTGCAGGCTTGGGATGCGCGACTTCGTCAGCAGTGGCGATGGCGCGGAATCGCGCTGTCAGGCCGGTGATGCCCAGAACCTGATCTACCCAGACCCGTTCGGAGTTGGATGCGACGGCGCAGGGAATGTCGGCATTATCCAGCGCGTCCAGCAGGGCCAGGACGCCGGGCATTGGCGTCAGTTTTCCGATGGCAGCGTGGTAATGGGCACGCTTGCGCGCCTGCGTCGCTGCCCGGTCGTAGTTCGGTCCGACGCGCTCGGCCAGAGCCGCGTGCCAGTCGTGGGCATCGTGGCCTTTGGCCGTGCCGATAGTCTGCGCCCAGATTTCGACGGGAAAATGCAGGCCCTGCTCCTCGTAAATTTGCCGCCATGCCTCATAATCCGGCGTTTCCGTATCGGCCAGAAGGCCGTCGCAGTCAAAAATCGCGCCCAAAAGTGTCACGAGGCTCTAGTTCGGGATAAGGGAGGCGGATTCCTGCGGTACAATGATTCCATGAGCAAAATTATCGTGCGCCTGGCGAAGATGGAGGACTTTCCGCGCGTGACGGCCCTGCTGACGGAGTTGGGGCGACAGGCGCTGACACCGGAGACCACAGAAGCGGTGCAGGCTGTGTACGCGCGCCACATAGGGGACCCCGAAACGGCTTCGCTGGTTGCGGAATGGAATGGGGAAATTGTAGGCTTTCTGTCGCTGATCTTTCGGGAGCGGCTGAACCATGACCACCGGCAGGCATGGATACCCGATCTGATTGTCACCGAATTGGCACGCGGGCAGGGATTTGGACGTGCCCTTCTGGAGCGGGCCTTTGCGCTGGCGACAGAGCGCGGCTGTGACCGGGTGACTCTGGAATCCGGGTATGCGCGGACAGTGGCGCATCAGGTTTATGAAGCTGTTGGCATGAGGAACCTGGGTTATTACTTCACGAGGCCGCTCTGATGCACTTACGCCGACTGCTGCCGCTGGGCCTGGTTTTTCTGCTCCTCGCCGCAGCCCTCCCCTCGCAGGCTGGGGGCCACCGGAACCTTTCTCCTGGTAAGGAAGGGGAGTCAGTGAGGAAAGCCTATGCTTATCTTACCCTTCACCCTTCCCTAACAGGGAAGGGGCGGCGGGAACCGCCGGGGTTAGGTTCTGAGGCTGGGCTAGGCGCTTCCCTGGACAAAATCTTGGACGCTCCGGCCCTCAAAGGGGGCATTACCGGGGCGATGGTCTGCCGGGTCCGGGATGGGCAAGTGCTGTACGCGCATAATCCCGACATGCGCCTGCTGCCTGCCTCCAATCGCAAACTGTTCACATCCGCAGCCGCGCTGGAACTGCTTGGCGACGACTTCACGCTGCGAACGGATCTGTGCGCGGAGAGTAAGCAGGACGCGGCAGGCGTCATCAACAGCGACTTGTGCCTGCGCGGCGGGGGCGACGGCCTGTTGTCCCCGGACGATCTGGACGTGATGGCGCAAAAGCTGGCGGCACAGGGCATCAAGCAAGTCACCGGAAACATCGTCGGCGATGGGACGCTGTTCACGGACGGGCCGTATGGGTTCGGGTGGGAGTGGGATGACTTTTCCGACGAGGAGTTTCCGCAAATTTCGGCCCTGGAAATCAATGAAGGCGTGCTGGGCGTCCACCTCGCGCCCGGCGCAGCCCTGGGCGATCCTGTCACGGCGACTTTGATGCCGCCGACGGATTATCTGCCAATCGTGGTTCAGGCGCGGACAGGAAGCAAAGACGTCAAAGATGACTGCGATGTGAACCGGCCCTGGGACAAAAATGATTTTCTGGTTACAGGGACGCTGCCGCAGGGAAAGACAAAGGACGTAAAGGTTCCGGTCAAAGACCCGCCGCTTCTGGCGGCGACTCTGCTGCGTGATGCGCTGGCACGGCACGGCATCAGCGTTGCTGGCCGCACCATCCTGGGAAAGACGCCCGTGGGCGCGTCGGTCCTGGTTTCCCATGTCAGCCTGCCCCTGGCGCAGTACATCGCCTGCATGAACAAGCCCAGTGACAATCTGCTGGCCGAAAGCCTCATCCGCGATCTGGCCGTGGCAAACGGAGAGAGCGGCAGTTATGACAGGGGCCATGCGCGGGAAACGCCGTTTTTCCAAAGCCTGGGCGTAGACACCAGCGCCATCGCGCTTGTGGACGGCTGCGGGGTAGGGCGGCGCAATTTTGTCACGGCCCGTGCCGTGGCGCAGCTTCTACGGGGAATGCACAAGAAAGCCGACTGGCGCGCCTACTATGATTCGTTGCCGATTGCCGGGGTGGACGGGACGCTCAAAGATCGTTTCAAGGGAACGCTCGCTGAGGGCAATGTTCATGCCAAAACCGGAACACTCAGCCAGGTACGCGCCCTCTCCGGTTACGTCACCGGAAAAAGCGGCAGCCTTTATGTCTTTTCCCTGCTCATGAATAATTTCCCCGGCACGGCGCATCAGGCGGGTGCGGTGCAGGACGCTTTTGTCCTGCGGCTGGCGTCCTCGCTGTAATACCTGCTTTCCTGAAGGGCGGCAAAAAAAGAAAAAAGATTACGCAAGCAGGCTTGACAAAGGTCTCCGCCTGTGCTAAGATGTTGCACCGTTCGGCATTGACGCCTGGACGTGTAGCCTTCCGGCAAACGCGATGAAGCACTCCGGTAAACTGACCCTTTTGAGGAGGATGCTTTTTCGTGAAACCCAACTACTGGCGTCACGCGCTCGGCGTGATGGCGCTCCTTCCACTCTGTCTGTCTGTCTACGCGCAGACTCCTGCGCCCGCTCCGGCGGCTCCGCCAACATCCGGCGCGGCGGCTCCGGCGGCCACTCCTGCGCCGGCTCCCCTGACTGCCAGCACGATTGCCGCTGATCCGACAATAACCGGACTGACCGCCGCCGCCGAAACCCCTGAAGGGGCCAGCCGGGGCGATACCGCCTGGATGATTGTCGCCTCCGCCCTGGTCATGCTGATGACGCCGGGCCTGGCCTTCTTCTACGGCGGCCTGGTGCGCTCCAAGAACGTCCTGAACACCCTGATGATGTCGTTTGCCGCACTTGGGATCATCAGCATCCAATGGATGCTCTGGGGATACTCAGTCGCCTTCGGCCCGACACGAAATCAAAGTATTGGGGATCGGTTTGTTTGCCAGCCCGCTGAGCTGGATGGGACTTGCAGGCAGGTGCGGGGGCCAAGCCCGGTCTCCAATGCCGCCGACCATTCCCGGCGCGATCTTCATGCTGTTCCAGATGACGTTCGCGATCATCACGCCGGCCCTGATCTCCGGCGCGATCGCCGAGCGCATGAAGTTTGGCGCGTACTGCCTGTTCATTCTGCTGTGGGCGACGTTCTTCTATGATCCGCTGGCGCACATGGTCTGGGACGGCGGCTACATCGGCACCGGCCATATCCATGCGCTGGACTTCGCGGGCGGCACGGTCGTCCACATTTCTTCCGGCGTTTCCGCTCTGACTCTCGTGCATCATGCTCGGCAAGCGCAAAGGGCATGGCGCGGAAGAGATGCGCCCGCACAATGTCCCGTTGGTCCTGCTCGGCGCGGCCCTGCTCTGGTTCGGCTGGTTCGGCTTCAATGCCGGTTCGCAGCTGGCCGCGGACGGCGTCGCCACCGCGGCGTTTATCAACACGCACATCGCGACGGCCGCTGCCGGCCTGTCGTGGATGATTGTCGAATGGATCAAGTTCAAGAAGCCGACGGCGGTCGGTTTCGCATCGGGCGCGGTGGCCGGACTGGTTGCCATCACCCCGGCCTGCGGCTTTGTGAATGCCTTTGACGCTCTGCTGATCGGTCTGATCGTTTCTCCGATCTGTTTCTCCATGATCCAGATGAAGGGCAAGCTCAACCGCTACGACGACGCGCTGGACGTGTTCGGCGTCCATGCCTGCGGCGGAATGTGGGGCGCGCTGGCAACCGGCCTGTTCGCCAACAGCGCGGTCAACTCGCTGATTACCGATCCGAAAGCTGGCATCGGCGTCGAGCAACGGGCCATTCTCCGGGGTTGCCGGGCGCAAGCTGGGGTCAGCCGCTCGCCCAGGTTGAAGCCATCCTGCTGACGGTCGATCATGGCGGTTGTTTCGACGCTGATTATCGGTTCGCTGGTCAAAGTCGTCTGCGGCGGCCTGCGCGCTCCGTCCGAGGAAGAGGAAGACGGCCTGGATGTGACCGAGCATGGCGAAGAAGGCTACTCATGGCGAAAACGCAGGCGTTCCGGCAATGGCGGGTGTAGATTAACAGCCTAAATTAAGGAGGCAAAACAATGGTTCGTATCGAGGCAATCATCCGCCCCAGCCGCTTGGATGAAGTCAAATCGGCCCTGGATGAGCTGGGAGTCCAGGGAATCAGCGTCACCGAAATCAAAGGCGCGGGCAAGCAGAAGGGATACACGCAGCACTATCGCGGCTCCGAGTACCAGGTCAATCTGCTGCCCAAAGTCCAGATCGTCGTCGTCGTCACCGATGGTCAGATGGACCGTGTCGTCGAAGCGATTGAAGGTGCCGCTCGCACGGGCGAGATCGGCGACGGCAAGATCTTCATCACGCCGGTGCTAGAAGCCATCCGCATCCGCACCGGCGAGCGCGGCGACACCGCCGTCTCGTAGACCAGATTAACCAGTGTCAGAGGCCCGGCCTTGCGCGGCCAGGTTATGAGAGTACAAAGCCCCTCCGGGGCTGAGGGTTGTAGGGGAGCCGCTTGCTGCGCCCTCTTCTCCTCAGTCCCGGAGGGACTTCGTGTTTTGGGTCGCCCGGCATTTCCAGTGCCGGGTATAATTGTTTCATGAACGTTCACGAAATGCACCAGTCCAACCGGGCGGCCTGGAATGAAGCGGCGGCGTATTACGCCGAAGGCTTGAAGGAGCGCACTGAATTTCTGCGCGCGGGCGGTACATACTTCTGCCAGTCGGAGCGGCCCTATTTGCAAGGATTGGGCGAATGGTGCCGCCGCACCATTCATTTGCAGTGCGCGGGCGGCACGGACACGCTTTCCCTCTGGAACCTGGGCGCTGGGGAAGTGGTCGGCGTGGACATCAGCGAGGACATGATCGCCGTCGCCCGCGCCAAATCGAACGCCCTGAATGCGCCCGCGCAGTGGTTCTGCTGCGATATTTTAGACACGCCCCATGAACTGGATGGCACAGCGGATTTGGTGTACACCGGGCGCGGCGCGATTTGCTGGCTGCACGACATGGAGGGCTGGGCGGCGGTTGTGGCTCGCCTGCTCAAGCCGGGCGGGCGGCTCTATCTGTTTGAGGGCCATCCCTTGACGTGGGTGTGGGATCAGGAATCGACTGAGTTGAAACTCGACCCGGTCTATGGCGACTATTTTCAGGCGACCGTGCAGACCGACCAGGGATGGGGGCCGACCTATGTGGGCGAGCTATCCAAGCCCAAAGAAGAATTATCGCGCAAATACGAGTCCCAAAAGACGTTCGGCCAGATCATCAACCCCTTACTCGCCGCAGGTCTGAGGCTGGAAAAGCTGGAAGAACATGCCGAAGCCTACTGGCAGCAGTTTCCCAATTTGCCCGCCGAAATGGTTACTCGCCTCCCCAACACATTTTCGCTGCTGATGCGAAAGGACGTTTAGCGATGGCTTTTCGCCCCTGCATTGACCTCAAAGACGGGCGCGTCGTTCAGATCGTCGGGGGGACGCTGACCGACAGTGGCACGGATATCGTCACCAACTATGTCTCGGAACGCGCCGCCGCTGAGTTTGCGGCCCTGTACCAGCGTGACGGCCTGCGCGGCGGTCATGTGATTTTGTTGGGGCCGGGCAATGACGAGGCCGCCCGCTCCGCCCTCCGCGCTTACCCCGGCGGCCTGCAAGTCGGCGGCGGTATCACCACCGATAATGCTGAGGACTGGCTGAACGCGGGCGCAAGCCATGTGATCGTTACGTCTTTTTTGTTCCAAAATGGCGACCTGTCTCCAGAGCGTCTGGCGTCCATGACCAAAACCACTGGGAAAGAGCGCCTGGTCATTGACTTGAGCTGCCGGCGGGGCGCAGATGGGCATTATTATGTCGCCACCAATCGCTGGCAGACCGTCACCCCGACTCGGCTCACTGGGGAACTCGTTCGCCAATTGGAGCCGTTCTGCGCGGAATTTTTAGTTCATGCCGCCGATGTCGAAGGCAAATGCGAGGGTATTGACGAAGAATTGGTTCATCTCCTGGGCGAATGGGTGACACTCCCAGCTACTTACGCTGGTGGCGCTAAACGGCTTGAAGAGATTGCTCTGGTCGAGCGGCTTTCCGGGGGCAAATTAGACCTGACTATCGGCAGCGCACTTGACATTTTTGGCGGCTCATTGGTATCCTATCAAGATGCGGCGGCTCTGGGACGAAAGAAATAGGCAGGAAATTCTCATTGTTATGTGGAAACGAGGCAATGCCCGTCATTTTATTTAGTCGCATGAAATTATACTTCACAATCCCAACCTGGCGGGCAGAGCAGGAGGGGCAAAATGCCGAGCTATGAAGTCCCGATGACCGCCTCTTTTTTCGTGGAAGCCGCGAACAAAGAGGAGGCGGGCAATCTTCTTGATTATTGGTGGCGTCTGCTGAACGGGGCGGATGTGGACAAGAGCTACCAGATGCGTCAGACGGGCGCTGTTCTGCCCCGCCGATGGAGCATCGGCGCTGAAGAGGCGATCAGCCCGGAAAAGCCGCATACGGGCGGGCGCAAAGTCCAAGAATTGATGAACAAGCACCGCGAAAAGTTCAAGATTGATGAAGCGTCCATTCGGCTGATTGAGGAAGCGGGCCACGAATTTGAAGATGTCTGAGGCAGTCCTCAACTTTCCATGACGCTGTAAACGACACGGCTTTTACGGCTGCCGACGGTCTCCGTCACCCATTTCGGCATCGGTTCCGGCAGCGGGGCATGGCGGGGATGCTTGATGACGACGCGCCGCCGCGCGACACGGAGCGCCTCCCGAACCGCTGTCGGATCAAGAGGGGCCGGATTGCCGAACAGAAAGAGCGGGCTGACCGAGGCTTCTGAGCCGGTCAAGCGGTGATCAAAGAACGGGTCAAAATAGACTACATCAAAGGCGTTCGTTTCACATTGGGCCAGATAAGCGCCGCTCTCCGCCGTCACGACTTGAACTCGGCGGAGGGCGGCTTCTTGTGTCGGCGAAGCAAGCGAAAACGTCTGCAATCCCCGGCGCGTCACGGCAGCCAGTTCCGGCACGCTTTCCAGGCCGACAATGGTTCCGGTTGTGCCGACAACTAATGCCGCCAGGCTTGCCTCGGACGCGAAGCCGAGCGTGCAGTCCAGCAGTCTGTCACCGATGCCTAACTCCGTCGCCTGGAGAAAATGGTCCGGGACGCCTCGCAGGACATTGGCAGCGCGAATCTGAAACAAGTTGGGATGGTAGAAGTATTCACTTTCCGTGACGCCATCCCGCAGCCGCAGGCGATCCGCGCCGACTATCAGGAGTCGCGCGGTTTTGGATATGGCGAAGAGTTCGGGCAGGGAACGACCCAGGCGGGGAACATAACTGGCGGATAACTCTTGCGCGAGTGCCCATGCTTGCGCTTCCAATTCTTCCGGCGGCTTGACCGACGTGGTGACAGCGAGAGAATACGGCGTCATAGCTCGCGGATCGCGTCTTTCACATCGGCCACAGCAGAAATCGGAACAATGAACTGCGAGAAACCCATGCCGACGGCATCCCCCAGAACCTGCGGCCACCAATCGCCGTTTAGCGAGACGGTGATCGGCTTGCCCGCCTTACGCGCCTGACCCGATGCCAGCAGCAGCCGCTCCCAGGAGGCGTGGAGAATGGTTCCGGTGACAAAGCTGCCCGCGCAGCCGTCCAGAGTTTCCGGCAGATCGTCCTCCTCGCCTTCGGCGGAAATTCCTGCGTCCAGCTTGACACGGCCAAACAGGGCATCCTCGTCTTCTAATTCCGCTTCAATCTCTTCCAATCGCTCCTGAATCTCTTCCCGTTCTTCCAAATCGCGCAGGACCAAATGCAGAGGCAGACGGGCCGCGCCGCGCACCAGGGCAGTCATGGCCAATCGTTCATGCGGAATGTCCAGATAGAGCGCCTGTCCGCCGATGATCTGCGCCAAATCGCCCAGCATTTGCGCCTGCTCGCCCGCCGTCTGCGCCAGCGTTTCGCCACCCAGAAAATCGTTATCGGACGGGACAACCAGACCATCCGCGCCGCTCCGCATGGCGGCCTCGGCCTCGGTCAGCGTGGGGGCCGCGCACAGTACGGACACGACGCGGTTATCGGAGGCGGTTCGGGCGGACAGATGGGCGCTTTCCAGAAAAAAACGGCGGGCGAGGGTAAAAGGTGCCTGGTATCGGGCCACCGTCGCGGCATCCGGCGAGACATAGACCCGGCCCCGGTCGCCGTCCACAATCACGATGTCTTCTTCTTCCACCAGACGCAGGAGGAGTTCGCCCAGACCCAGCACGACGGGACGGTCCGGGGTAGGGGACAATGGCCGAGTATCCTGCGCGGCTAGGCCTACCACTTCAATGCCGGGGATGGGGGACAGCCAGAAGCCGGGCGGAACGCGGTCGGCGACAACGATAATTTGCTCCGGCTCCGGCTGTTCATTCCCAAAGGATCGTAGGCGTTCGCCCAGACGCCGCAGCCGCTCGGGCGCAAGGGACGGAACACCGAAGTCGTCATGCAGCCGCGCGGCGGAGGCGATGGCGACGCCGGGATGGGCGGCGATTCCATGCAGCGTTTCCATTACGGTGCCGCCACCGGGGAAGTGGAAGCGGCTGCCGGGGGAGTGGAAGCCTTTCCTGCTCCCCCAGGATTGGGGGCGGGGGGGGCGGGAGGCACGGTCAAGTCTGCATCCGTGGAGTCGTCTTTGCTGCTGCCGGAGTCGGTTTGGTTTTTAAGCGGGGTCATCCCTGTCGTCGGGAAAGGAATCTTGACATATTCCTCACCTTCTTTCGTGCCGATGACCACAGGCTTGCCGCTCGGGCGCGTGTCGGCCACGAGTTTGCTGCCGTCGCTGTAGACAACCCGAATGTCCCCCACCAACTGGATCGTTTCGGCCTTGCCGTTATACAGGCCCGCATCAGCGGTCAGCGTCCGCGTTTCCGGCCCATCTTCAGTTTGGAAGTTTTGAACTACGGTCAGCGGGCCGGGGACGCGGCCGATCTTGCGCCGATAATCGTAGGTCATGATCTGGCAGGTCAGGGTGGCCGGGTCTTTGAACTGCTTGCGCGGCGAGCCTTCTTTGGCCTCAGCCTCGCGCTTGCCGGGCTTGACGATCAGAACGATGTTGTCCTGAAGCTTCGCGAGGTGATGGGTGAAGTCTATGGAGCCGTGCTGCCCGGTCAGGTGGTCCTGCGGGTCGGTAATGGTGACGGGGCCTTGCGCCTGAGCGCTGACCAAGTTCTGTTCCTTGTCCATCAGTGCGACGGCGGCGTCTGTCACCAGGGTCGCGTCATCCTGCCCAAAGGTCACGCCCTCGCTCATCTCCACCGTGCGCGGCAGGTTGAGATACTGGGCCGCGCCTGCCTTCCAGGTGACGAACTTGGGCGCTTCCGCCGGCTTCGTGTCGGCCGGGCCGGCGTGAAGCGTTCCGCCAAATCGGGTCAGCAGCAGGCCTATTCCCACGATGGGTAGAAGGCGAACAAAGATTGTTCCCTGACGTGTCATAGGCTTATTGTACCTCGCCCGACAGCCGCATCGTTCCCTGGAAGCCATGTCCGGTCAGGTCTCCGGTTTTGGTGTCCGCCTGGATGTCGGCGGCGGTGACTGTTCCCAGGTTGCCGGGGATCTGCGCAGTTACCGTTCCCTGGCTGAGGGCCTGATGCTGCGCGCCGTTCCATGTCAGGCCGGGACAGGCGAGACTCATCTGTCCATGGGAACTATTCAGGAGGGCCTGAACGCCGCCGCCCAAAGTGAGCGTCCCGTGACCGGCCCCGGCCAATCCCTCTGTCGGCAAATTATAAGAAGCATTTCCCGCCTTCACGGTCAGTCGCGGCAAAGCCGCGGAAACCGGGCCAGGGCTGTCAAGCGTGTTTCGCAGGGAGTCCCAGACCAGAGCCTGCGTTTGCAGAATCGGCTTGTCCGGGGTCAGCACGACGGCGAGAATGCCGCCATCCATTCGCAGCGTTCCGGTGGCGACGGAAGCGCCGATGGTTCCAAACGGTGTCTGATAAACCGCATGGCCCGCGGTCAGGGAGATCATGGGATGGGCTTGCCGGTCAAACAACAGGCCCTGCCGGATGCCGTCCACGCTGAGTGCGTGCCGGTCGTGGCTGAACGTCACGGTGCGCGCGGCCATCTGCCAGCGCCGCCGCCCAGCATCATGGCCCACCACCAGCACGTCACTTGCCTGCAAGCCGATCTGCCCGAGGCCGGCCTGGGTGTAGTTTTTCGTCAGCGCGGCGAGCGGCTGATAGCGCGAAAAAAAACGCAGGGACCACGCCGTCAGCCCGACAAACGCGATCCCTACCACGAGAAGCAAAATTCGCAGAGTGCGAAGGCTCATGATCCCGGCAAATTCGGCGGGGCAGGCGGCGTGGAACCGCTGCTGTTGTTCCCGGTGGCTGTCCCTGTCGTGGTTCCGGTACTCGTGCCTGTGGATGATGTGCCCGTTCCCGTGCCCGTCAATCCGCCGCTGCTGTTGCCGTTGCCGCCTCCTCCGCCCCCGCAGCCGGCCAGAACGGCCGCCAGCGCCAATCCCGCTCCGGCCAGGACCAGTTTCTGCCCCAAGCGTCTATGCTCCAATGAGAAGATCATCGTGTTTCCTTTCAAATCATGGCAGGCCGTACTCATGGCCCGCACCGTCATTATATCTCATTATAAAGCAAAACATGCCACAGCGCAAGCCCTCCCTTGTGACTTGAGTGCAGATCACGCCCCAGGGCGCGGGTTTGCAGGCACACCCTCTAGCGATGCGACCAATTCCGCGACGGCTTTGCGAATTGGCCCCAGATCAAAGTCCGCTCTGATGACGTCGTCCAACTGCTCGGACATTGCCTCAATACCAAACAAAGCGCGCGGGACGCGCGGATAAATGATCCGCCCGAGAAGATTCTGCGCCGCCTCCGCACTGGCCGTCTCAGACAGCCCAAAGGTCTCTTTCAGGTAAGCGTTCAGCCGTTCGTGGGGTACGGTGAAGATCACGTCGAAATACTGAGCGGCTCCTGTCGGGAATCGTTCTGCCTCCGCAATGCTCATCCGGCACATGCGGATCGTCCAGGTGAAAAGCAAGCCTTCCAGATACCGGCCGCAAAAGAGGACGAGGGCCTCGGCGGGGTCGTCGGAGTAGTCGCCCGGCGTCTTGAGCTTGCTGAGGGACATTTCGCGGACGAGTTCGATGATCGCCAGGTAAAGCTTTTCTTTGCTCTCAAAGTGAGCATACAGGGTCCGCTTTGAGGTTTGGGCACGCTCGGCGATCACATCCATCGAGGCGCGCTCGAATCCCATTTCCAGGAACACATTCTTTGCGGCGTAAAGAATGTGTTCTCGCAGATCATTGCCTCGTCTTGACATAGAAGGATTATGGCTCTCAAAAAAAAAAATTGCTATAGGGTTGACATAAATGTAAACGGTACGGTATAGTTTACATAATATCTCGGCAGAAATGGAGAGGAAATTAAAATGAAAGTTTTCGTCACCGGAGCTTCGGGCTTCATCGGTTCCGCTGTCGTCCCGGAACTGCTTGGGGCGGGCCATCAGGTGCTTGGCCTCGTGCGCTCTGAGGCAGCCGCCCAGGTGCTGACCGCCATGGGCGCGGAGGCGCATTTCGGGACACTTGAGGATTTGGACAGCCTCAAGCGCGGCGCGGCAGCGTCGGACGGCGTCATCCACCTGGCCTTCAACCACGACTTCTCCAAATTCGCGGCAAACAGCGAGTTAGACCGAGTCGCCATTGAGACGCTCGGAACGGCGCTTCAAGGCTCAGACCGCCCCTTGCTCGTCACCGGCGGGATCGGGCTTCTGGCGCCGGGCCGGGCCGCGACGGAAGACATGGACCCCCCGGCCAACTCACCCACTCCCCGCGTTTCCGAACAGGCGGCTCTGGCGCTGGTCGCGCAGGGCGTCCGCGCGTCGGTGATGCGACTGCCCCAGGTTCACAACACGGTCAAGCAGGGCCTGATCACTCCTTTAATTGCCGTGGCCCGCGAGAAGGGGGTGTCGGCGTATGTGGGCGACGGCGCGAACCGCTGGGCGGCGGCGCACGTATCCGATACGGCTCGTCTCTACCGGCTGGCGCTGGAGAAACGGGAGGCAGGCGCCCGGTATCACGCGGTCGCGGAGGAGGGAGTCCCCATGCGCGACATCGCCGAGGTCATCGGCCGGGGCTTGAATGTGCCGGTCGTGTCCCTCTCCCCGGAGGAAGCCGGCCCTCACTTCGGCTTTTTCGCGGGGTTCGCCGGTCTGGACATGCCGGCTTCCAGCGCCCTGACGCAGGAACGGCTGGGATGGCGCCCGACCGGGCCGGGGCTGATCGCCGATCTCAAACAAATGCGCTACGAGAACTGACAAAGGAAGAAGCCCCCGATGCAGCGGAAGGAGAGCCTCGGAAAACTACGATTGCACCTTTTTAGCCACGCGGCAGAACCCACCCCGGCTAACCCAATAAAACCGCGCCTCGCCACCCCTTCCGTTTCAGGAGGGGGAAGTGCAGGAAGGGCGTGCGGCTTTACCCTCTTTTTCCCTCCGCTTCGGGGGAGTACCCAAAGTGAGGAACGAATGCCGCGGGAGAGGGTTCTTCAGTACATGATACACAGTAACTCAGGAGGAAACAATGTGGACAGAACAATCGGCCTTTCCCGAGGGGAAAATTGCCATAGTCACTGGCGGGAGCCGGGGGCTGGGCCGGAATACGGTGCTGAGTCTCGCCCGGCGCGGGGCCCGCTCGATCTTTACCTACCACTCCCATCGCGCCGAAGCCGACCAGGTCGTGGCCGAAGCGCGCGACGCGGGCAGTCAGGTGATTGCCTTGCCGCTTAACACGGGAGAAGTCGGCGCGTTCGATGCGTTTGTGCAGGAAGTCAGGAAAGCGCTCGGAGAAATGGGAGCGGAACACTTCGATTTTCTCGTCAACAACGCCGGAACTTCCCACCACGCCCCATTCGACCAGACGACCGAGGAGGACCTGGACAGCCTGTACAACGTCCATTTCAAGGGCGTCTTCTTTCTCACGCAAAAGCTCCTGCCACTCATCAACGACGGCGGACGCATCGTGAATGTCTCCTCAGGTCTGACCCGCGTCAGTTTTCCGGGGAGCGCCTCGTATGCGTCCATGAAAGGCGCGGTCGAGGTTCTCACCCGTTATCTGGCAAAGGAACTGGGGCCTCGCCGGATAGCCGTTAACACCGTCGCTCCGGGCGCGATCCAAACGGATTTCAGCGGCGGAATGGTCCGTGACAATCCCGCCGTGAATAAGATGGTGGCAGATGCAACCGCACTCGGCCGGCCCGGCCTGCCGGACGACATCGGCCCCATGATCGCGTCGCTGCTGTCCGAGGACAACCGCTGGATCAACGCGCAGCGCATCGAGGTCTCCGGCGGCATGGCTATTTAAAGGCAGGAGAATATGATCAATGAAAGCAGTTGTTCTTCACGAATATGGTCCTGCGTCAAATCTCAAGTACGAGGACTTCCCAGACCCCAAACCCGGCGCGGGCGAGGTTCTTGTGCGCGTTTCCGCCACCAGTCTGAACCCCGTGGACTGGATGCTGCGCGCCGGGGCGGTCAGGGACATCATTCCCATTGAGTTTCCCTATATCCTCGGCTGCGACCTTGCGGGCATCGTTCATGAGGTCGGCGAGGGTGTGACTGGCTTCGAGCCAGGCGACCGAGTCATGGCGATGACTTTGCACACCTACGCCGAACTTTGCACCGTCAAAGCCGCCGAGATGGTCAAGATTCCCCATGGCCTCGAAATGACCACCGCCGCCACCCTTCCTCTGGTGAACATTACGGGCGATCAGCTTGTCCGTCTCGGAGCCAAAGTTCAACCCGGCCAGACCGTTCTCATCACCGGAGCACTCGGTGCTGTCGGCCGCTCTGCCGTGTTCGCGGCGGTGGAGATCGGCGCTCGGGTTATCGCCGGCGTTCGCGGCAGGCGGCTGGACGAGGCACGCCGGCTCCCCGGAGTGACCGAAGCGATTGCCGTGGATGACGACGCAGACATGAACAAACTCCCGCCGCTTGACTGCGTCGCCGATACCCTCGGCGGCAAGATTGCCGGCAAGCTGATCGCCAAAGTCAAGCCGGGCGGCACGTTCGGATGCTTCCCGTCAACCCTGCAAGACGCCGCGCTCTACCCGGGCATTCACATTAATTCCGTCTTCGCGCAGGCGGACGCCGCAGCCACCCTGCATTACGCAGAAGCCGTGTGCGACGGTAAGCTGACCATCCCGGTCAACCGCATTCTTACGCTCGCCGATGCCGCCGAGGCACACGCCACGGCTGAAAAGGGCGGAGTCGCCAAGATCGTCCTGACAGCCTGATACGAATGAGTATTTTTCGGGCCACATCTTTGGAGGAAACATGTCAAAGACCATCGTCATCGTCGGATTTGGGCCGGGCATTTCAACCGCCGTTGCCCGGAAGTTCGGCGCGGAAGGCTTCTCCGTCGCGCTCGTCTCGCGAAACGAGGAGCGTCTCGCCGCAGGCGTCGCCATGCTGGAAGCGGAAGGAATCGCTGCGGCCGCGTTTTCTGCTGACGCGGGAGACCCTGAAGCCACTCGCGCGGCTATCGGAGAGGCCCGCGCCCAGCTTGGCCCGATCAGCGTCCTCCATTGGAACGCCTTCGGCGGTGCCGAGGCGGGAGATCTCCTGACGGTTGACCCCGCCGCCGTGCGGGGCGTCTTTGATGTCGCCGTCGGCGGGCTTCTCAGCGCTGTCCAGGCAGCGCTCCCCGATCTGAAAAGCACGAACGAAGGAGCCATTCTCATCACAAACGGCGCGTTTGCGGAGTTATCTCCGCAAATGGACGAGTACGCCGTCAGCCTGAAGTCCATGGGCGTCGCGCTCGCTAATGCGGCGAAGCACAAACTGGTTGGTTTGCTGTCGCAACGGCTGAAGGGTGACGGCGTCTATGTCGGTGAGGTCATGGTCGCCGGAACCGTGAAAGGTACTGCGTGGGATACCGGCAATTCTATCGAAACCTTCGGTGATCGCTGATAAGTTTTGGGGGCTGTACCAATCTCGCAGTGAGGTCCGCGCCCGCGTCAGCTAATCTGAGGACCAGCCAGTAAGGAATTTCCGCCTGTCATCGCGTATCTTAGAGCAAATGGAATCGGGAGGCGAATGAGAGATGGCAAAGACCTATCAAGTGGGCGTGGCGGGCCTGGTGCATGACCATGTGTGGGGCGAATTGGCGCACTGGAAATCACTGCCCAACGTGGAACTTGTCGCCGCGGGCGATGTGAACTCGCCGCTGCGAGACCGGGCGAAGACGGAGTTCGGCGTGACGCGCGTCTATGACTCGTGGCAGGAGATGATTGCCCGCGAAGACCTGGACATCGTGGAGGCGGCAGCGGAGAACAACGCCGGGGCGGACATTGTGGAGGCGTGCGCGGCCAAAGGCATTCATGTCATCAGTGAAAAGCCGATGGCGGCGACGCTGGCGCAGGCGGAACGGATGCTGAGGGCTTCTGAGGCCGCCGGAACTTTGCTGCTGATTAACTGGCCGACGGCGTGGTTTCCCGCCATTCAGGAGTGGGAGCGGCGTCTGGTCGCTGGAGACATCGGCAGCATCTTTTACATCAAATATCGGTCAGCGCACAATGGCCCCAAAGAAATTGGCTGTTCGCCTTACTTTTACGAATGGCTGTATGACGCCGAAAAGAACGGTGCGGGCGCATTGATGGATTACTGCTGCTACGCGGCGGGTATGAACGCCCGCTTTCTAGGCCTGCCGACTCAGGTGACAGGGATGCGCGGCACGTTTGTCAAAGACTATCCCATTCCCGACGACAATGCGATTATCCTGATGAAGTACCCTCATGCCTTCGGGGTCGCCGAAGCCTGCTGGACTCAGACCGTTCCCTATGCTGAAGGCGCGAACCCCATTGCCTACGGCACAGGCGGTTCCCTCGCCGTATCCGGCGGCAAAGTGATCTGGCAGCGGCCCGGTCAAGAAACCGAGACAATTACCGCTCCCGAAACGGTTGCGCCGTATCGCAGCGGCCCCGAATACCTGCTGCACTGCCTGGAAACAAAGTCGCCCGTGGAAGGCTTCTGCTCGCCCCTCGTCAGCCGCGACGCACAGGAGATTTTAGAAGCAGGCCTGCGTTCGGCAGACACCGGGCAGACGCAGACCCTGCCGCTGGCGAAATAAAAAGTCTACTTTTTTCTTCGCCATAGGACGACCGCGCCAATGACGGCGGCCAGCAAAACCAAGGGCAGTACGAGACGGCGCTTGGCGGTTTGCTCGGCAATGAGAGCCGGCGGCGCATCCGGGTCACGGGCGGCGGGAGCGTCCTCGGGCAGCAGGATTTGAACGGCTTTGGGAACGATCTCCACGCTCAGTTCCTGGGTCGTTCCGCCGTCTTCGCCGTCAAACTGGACCGGCTGAGGGAAGCGGGCGCGGAGGCGAACCTTGCGCGCCTGATAGACTTCCAGGTCGGGATCGTCCTGCGTTCGTCCCAGCAGGGCGAACCCCAGCAGGCGCAGACCCTGCGCCAGCGTGGCTGATTTTAAGATGCCGATGTCCATCAGGCCATCATGCGGCGAAGCCGTCGGCATGGCTTCCAGGCCGCCGGTGATCTTGCCCATGTTCGCGATCAAGACGGATTTCACGCGGCGGCGCTTGCGCGGCTGATCGTCCAGAAAAATGTCGACATACGCGCGGCGGCGGGGCAGGTTTTTGAACGCGGCCAGGAAATAGGCCAGCTTGCCGAGTTTTTTCTTCGCCTCGCGCCCGGTATCGGCGATCATCTGGGCATCTACGCCCATCCCGCCCATAATTGCGAAATAGTGGCCGTCCTCCCGGCGCAGCAGGTCCAGGTCGTAACGCCGGCCTTCCAGGGCGACTTGCACCGCTTCCGGCACCGTCTTGGGGATGCCCAGATTGATAGACAGCAGGTTGCCGGTTCCCGCCGGGAAGACGGCAATGGGGACATTTGTGCCGACCAGGGCGGACATAGCTTCCATGACGGTTCCGTCGCCGCCGGAGACGGCCAGAAGTTGGACGCCGTCCTTTAACGCTTGCTCGGCAAGCGCCTTTGCGCCTTCCTCGGGACTGGTGGCAAAAAACTGGCTGACATACCCGTGCGTCGCCAGGGTGTCTGAAATGGTTTTTTTTCGCGCTTCGGGATCGCCCTGGCCGGAGACCGGGTTGAAGATCACCAGGACGCTTTCCTCGCCCGCCGGTTTCTGAACGGCAGCCGCCTGCTCATCCGGCGCGGTCTCGGCTTCTATTTCGGCATGGGTGATTGTTGGGGGCATGATGCGGGCAGTATACCCAAAAGCGGCAGAGACTCACGCTGCCAGGAGCGCTGCATGCGCCGGCACGTGGATTTCCCGATGGCGATAGATGTCTTTGAGAGCATCCACACAGCCGGCATCCAGCGAATCGCTGTCCAGAATGGCAAAGACTTTGGGGAGTGGCAGGGCCTCGCGGTAAGGACGCTTGGCGGAAAGCGCGTCAAAAACATCCGCGACGGCAATAATTCGCATGTCCAGGTCTAGCTCTGCCCCCGTCAAGCCCAGAAAATAGCCCTTACCATCCAGCCGCTCATGGTGCGCGGCGGCGACTTCGGTTAATCGCTCAAATCCGGTGATCTTGCTCAAAATCTGCTGGGTATGATACGGATGCCGACGGATGCAGGCCCATTCTTCGTCCGTCGGCTTGCCGTTTTTGTCCAGAATAGTGTTGGGAACCGCCAGTTTGCCGATGTCGTGCAGCAGGGAGGCGCGACGGAGCAGCGTTTTTCGCTCCCCCGTGATCCCTAAACCCTCGGCGATTTCCAGCGTGTATTCGCAGACGCGCGAAGAGTGTTCGCCGGTAAAATGCGATTTGGCGTCCACGATCTGCGCGAACGCATCACAGACCGAGTCCAGACGCGCGTCTGTGGCCTGTTCCACGGCGGCTTCCATGTCCATGCCCAGCAGGGTCGCGTGCGGCGTTTCGCGCACCGAATGCCAGAAACCGTCATCCTGCCGGAACGTATGGGCGGCGCGGACAAGATCGGGATCAAACCAGCGGCCCGACCGGGTACGGAGGATTTCATAAGCCGGTCCCAGGCCGAACGTCTGCGCGAAAACTTCCAATGTCTGCGCCAGGCAAGCGATGCGGGCGAGGAGAGGAATTTGCTCGCCTCGGAGGTGATGCGGCGCGCCATGCCCGTCCCAATGCTCATCCAGATATTTAATGCACTCGGCGGCGGGCTGGCCTAATCCCAGCGCCAGGGCAATTTGCGCCCCGCGTGAGCAGCGGGCGTGCATGAGCTGATCGGCCACGCTGCCCATGCCGGCCAGTTTGGACATCTTGCTCGCCCGCGCCAGCAGGCTGCCTTCCGGCAGCGTGTGCGCGGCGGCATATTTGATGGCCTCAACGATGTTGCTCCAATCTACGATCTTGGACGCATATTTGGCCTGAATGTCGTCGCTGCCGTAAATCTCAAACATCCGGGCGGCGTTGCTGGAGCAGCCTGAATCCTTCATCAGCAGGGCATGATACAGGCTGTTCCTGTCCTCCTCACCCACTCCAAGCGTCTCGCTTAAACGCATCCCGATCAGGCAGGTGCGCTCCGCGTGTCCTTGCACCTGCCCGCTGGTCAGGTCTAAGGCATAACTTAGTGATGACAGCACTTCCCCCAGGCGCAGGGGCGGCAGCGGCTTTGGTTCCTCTTCCAGAGGCAGCAGATAATCTATTCGCATAGGTCCGAGTGTGATTATCGGGCCATGCGGCTGCGAACTTCAGAGACGGGGGAGAAACCCGCCGGAAAGCCCCCCCGCCCCCAATAATGGGGGAGCAGGAAAAGGAGAGGCGACAGTATCCTCTCTGGCTCCCCCATTATTGGGGGCGGGGGGGCCTCTTGAGGCCTTCTTACAACTGCACAGTCTTTAAGCGCAGCGAGTTGGTGACAACCGTGACGCTGGAAAAGGCCATTGCCAGGGCTGCCAGCATTGGGTGAAGCAGGCCGGAGGCGGCCAGGGGAATGCCGATGACGTTAAACAGAAACGCCCAGAACAGGTTCTGACGGATGATCTTCATCGTGCGGTGTGACAGCAGGATCGCATCGGCCACGCCGTTCAGATCGGCCCGCTGAAGTGTGATGTCCGCAGCCTCCCGTGCCACATCGGTGGCCCGCCCCATCGCCACACCTAAATCGGCCTGTGCCAGTGCGGGAGCGTCGTTCACGCCGTCACCGACCATCGCCACACCCCCCGCGCCGTCTCCCTGCCACGCGCGCACCGCGTCGGCCTTCTCGCCGGGGCGGACACCTGCTCGCACGTCCTCAATCCCGACTTCACGAGCGATGGCCTCGGCCACGCGCACGCTGTCTCCCGTCAGCAAGGACACATCTAGTCCCATCCGCTGAAGTCGCGCGACGGCGTCTTTCGCGCCGGGGCGGAGGGTGTCCGCCACGGCCAGAACGCCCGCTTCCTGATGGCTGACGGCAACCAGCATGGCCGTTTTGCCTTCGCTTTCCAGCCGCGTCATGTCTGAAACCACATTCTCTGGAACGGAAATGCCTGCCTCGTGCAGCAGGACGACAGTCCCGACTAGAACTTCCACGCCGTTTACCTGCGCCCGGACGCCCTGGCCCGGCACACTCGTAAACGTCTCAGACTGACCCGTCAGTCCCTCGGCGTCGGCCCTGTCTACAATCGCCTGTCCTAATGCATGTTCCGAGCCGCGCTCCGCCGCCGCCGCCAGCCGCAGCAGGGCTGGACGATCCAGGCCATTGTGCCGAACGACATCCGTCAGGACCGGTCTGCCCTCAGTCAGCGTGCCGGTCTTGTCAAAGACAACGCGCGTGATTTTGTGCGCCCGCTCCAGCGCTTCCCCGTTCTTGATCAAGATGCCTAGAGCCGCGCCGCGTCCCACACCGACCATGATGGCCGTCGGTGTCGCCAGCCCCAGAGCGCAGGGGCAGGCGATAACCAGCACGGCGACCGCAGGTGTCAGCGCCTGAGCAAGTCCGGCATGGAGGCCGAAAAACCAGACCAAAAACGTCATCAGAGCGATGCCGAGAACAGCCGGGACAAAGACGGCGGAGACCGAGTCGGCCAGTTGCTGCACAGGCGCTTTGCTGCCCTGGGCTTCTTCCACAATACGGACCATCTGCGCCAGAGTTGTCTGCGCGCCTGTGGCCGTGGCCTGGTACAGCAGCGTTCCATTCCCGTTCAACGTCCCGCCGATTACTTGGTCGCCGACAGTCTTTTCCACCGGCAGGCTTTCGCCCGTCAGCAGGGCCTCGTCTACGGCGGACGCGCCCTCTAAAACCACGCCGTCAGAAGCTAGTTTCTCGCCGGGGCGGACGCGGATCGTGTCGCCGGGCAGAAGGCTTTCCACCGGAACGTCCCGCTCACCGCCATCACCGACGACCAGCCGGGCGGTTTTGGGCGCAAGGGCGACGAGCGACTGGATCGTGTTGGTTGCCCGCTGTTTGGCCCGCGCTTCCAGCCAGCGGCCCAGAAGAATCAGCGTCACAATGGTAGACGCCGTCTCAAAATAAACCTGCGGGTGACGCGCCCCAATCAGTTCCGCTAGGCTGTAGAAGTAGGAGGCTGACGCGCCCAGGGCGACCAGCGTATCCATCGTCGCCGTGCCGCCATGCCGAAGCGCATTCCACGCCCCCGCGAAGAATTGCCGCCCGAAGCCAAAAACAACGACCGTGGTCAGGCCAGCGAACAGCCACAGGAGCCAGTGGGGCCGCTCCAGGTCGTCCATGCCTGTCATAGACAGGGCCAGCACGGGCAGCGTCAGAGTCGCGGCACCGATCAATTCCACCAGAGCAACGTCGCGCCCCCGCACTTTCCCCTTCGGCTTTGCGTCTGTAACTGGCGTGGCCCCGTAACCAGCCTTCTCCACGGCGGCGATGATTGCTTCCTGAGTTGTGAGCGCTGGGTCAAACGTGACGCGCGCGCGGTTGGCGGCAAGGTTGACGCCGGCATCGGCGACCCCGGCGACCTTCTTCAGCGAGCGTTCAATTCGCGCGACGCATGAGGCGCAGTGCATCCCTTGCAGGTCCAGAATATTTGTCTCAGTCAGTTCGGACATATGTTTACTCTTGGTTCTTTCACTGGCGGCTCGCCTCGTAACCCTCATCGGCCACGGCCTCCAGCATCTGCGGCGGCTGAACCCGTGAGGGATCATAGATTACGACGGCCCGCTTGTCTTCCAGGCTGACGCGGGCGGACTGGACGCCGTCCAACCCTTCCAGCGCCCGCGTGACGTGTCGGACGCATACCTCGCAGGACATTCCCTCTATGTTTAATGTCTCTGTTTGCATAATCTTGACTTTCTATTTGAGAAAATTGCCAATGACGGCACGGACTTCAGCCAAAAGCTGCTCTTGAGTCATTGGCTGGGCAGATGGATGCTCGGTGTCCGTGCCATGTCCCAGCACACATGATTCGAGATGACTGTTGAGCATCTGAATCCCCAGCGAGTCCAGGGCTGCGCGGGCGGCAGCGATCTGGTGGAGGATCTTCACACAGTATTTATCCTCGTCAATCATGCGCCCGATGCCCGCAACCTGTCCCCCGATGCGATTGATTCAAGTCTTGAGTTCCTTGTGCGTCTTGTGGTCCATGAGAAACCGCCCTTAGGGTATTATACCCCCTGGGGGTATATTTTTAACTTGGCCTATGTAACGCCCGCCACGGAGGAGGGTCTTGCCGTCTTCAACTCCTGGTGCAATCATGGGTATACTGTGCGTGTGCTATTATTGACAGATGGGAGTTCGCTATGCCGCTGACTTTGACTGACGGAACAAAACTCACTTTTCTCGGCCATTCCACGTTCACATTAAAAACGCCGGGCGGGAAAAATCTCATTCTTGATCCCTGGGTGGAGAACAATCCGCGCTGCCCGGAAGAAAACAAAGATGTTGGGCCGCTGGACATGATGCTGATTACGCACGGCCATTATGATCACATACAAGACGCGGTCGCTATCGGCAAAGAAACGAACGCGCAGGCGGTCTGCGTCTTTGAAACGGCCGCCTGGCTCGGCAGCAAGGGCCTCAAGAACGCTGCACCGATGAACAAAGGCGGCACGCTGGTTCAGGACGGCCTCAAAATCACAATGGTTCATGCCGACCATTCCTGCGGCATTACCGATGGCGACCAGATTGTCTACGGCGGCGAACCAGGTGGCTACGTCATCACCCTGGAAAACGGCTACAAAATTTACCATACGGGAGACACGGCGGTTTTTGGCGACATGGCTCTGATCGCCCATATTTATCAGCCGGATCTCGTCCTACTGCCCATCGGCGACCGCTTCGTCATGTCCCCGCTGGAAGCCGCCCACGCCTGCCGCTTGATGAACGCCAAACAAGTCATTCCGATCCACTTCGCCACGTTCCCACTGCTCACCGGCACACCGGAAGCATTTCAGGCCGAGCTAGATAGCCTGAACCTTGACACGCAGGTAACGATTTTAGAGCCGGGCGAGACACTTGGCGCATGAAGGAGCAATTATTGAACCTGGATCGATACAAAACCCTTTGCCGATATGCCTTTCGGCATGGCGTGAGCCTGCGGGCGCAGACGCCGGGTGCCAGCCAGAACACGAAAACGCTGTTTGACAGCGGGATGCTCTATTTACCGGCGATTGTCGCGCTGGAGCCGGAGTTTCTGGCGGAAATCACCGCTCTGGAATTGCCTGATGACATCGTTCTCGCCTTGGGCGGCAAGTTTCCCATCTTTGATGCCAAAGCGTATCTGACGACGCGGGCGGAAGCGAAGCGGGTGGAAGACAAATTGAAGGCTAAAAAGCCCTTTGGCGCGCAGTCTTAAAATGCAGACCCGGCGGCTGGGCAAAACAGGTCTGCGCGTTTCGGAGATCGGCTTCGGCGGCTGGGCCATCGGGGGCAGCGCCTTCGGCAATGGATATGGAAACACGGATGATGAAGTTTCCCGTGCGGCCATTCGCTGCGCTCTGGAACTCGGCGTCACGCTGTTTGATACCGCCGATGTTTACGGGCATGGGCATAGCGAAGCCTTATTGGGCGAAGTCCTCAACGCATGGCCCGGCCCGCCCCCAATTGTTGTCACCAAAGGCGGCATCAATTTTTACCGGCGTGACGGGACGCTGGAACCGGACTGGACGCCGCTGGCACTGGCCCATGCCGTGCAGCAAAGCCTCATGCGCCTGCGGCGCGAATCGCTGGACATATTTTTGCTGATGAACCCGCCGGTGGAAGAATTAGATCGCTTCCGGGTCTGGGAAACGCTGGACGCCTTGCGGCGAGCCGGCAAAATCAAGTATTATGGGGCATCGGTCGCCGAACCGTCGGACGGCGTCTGGCTGCTGAAAAACAATTTGCCCGTGGACGTTCTGGAAGTCGGCTACAGCCTGTTTTATCAGGGTGCAACAACTGAGCTTTTGCCCCTGGCGCGAAAGCGCAAAGTCGGCATCCTCGCCCGTGAGCCTTTGGCGAACGGCTTTTTGACCGGCAAATATAGCTCGGCTGCCCTGTTCGGGGAAGGTGATATTCGGGCCGCCCTGCCGCCGGAATACGTCGCGGCCATGGCCGAAGCCGCCGCCAAACTGAGTTTCTTGCAGCGCGACGGCGCGAGAACCCCGTCGCAGGCCGCCCTGCGCTTCGTGCTGGATGACCCTGCTGTGTCATGTGTCGTTGTCGGAGCCAAAACGCCCGCGCAGATGGAAGAAAACGTCGGTGCGGCGAGCGTTCCGCCGATTGACGAGGCGGAGCGGGAGCAAATCGCGGGAGTGTTTTAGGATCTTCATGCTCAAAGTCACCAGTGCCGCGCAGATGCGTGAGATGGACCGGCGCACAATTGAAGACTTCGGCGTTCCCAGCATTGTCTTGATGGAGAACGCTGCCCTGCGCGTCGTGGACGTGATTGCCGAGCGGTTCGGGCCGCTGAAGGGCAAACGGATTGCCGTTGTCTGCGGCAAGGGCAACAATGGCGGCGATGGGCTGGCGATTGCCCGTCATCTGGCGACGCGGCTTGGGGCTGAGGTAACAATTTGGCTAGCCGCAAACCCAGCAGATTTGTCCGGCGATGCCGCGCTGAATTATCGTATGGCACAGGCATTTGGAGTTACGACTCGCCGCTCCGGCTCCACAGAATTGGGGCGAGGGGGCTTCGCTGACTTGGTGGTAGATGCCTTGCTCGGTACAGGAATCAAGGGCGGGGTTGATGAAAAGTTTGCGATTCATGTCAATGCCATGAATGACAGCGGCTGTCCAATTGTGTCCGTAGATGTGCCAAGCGGCTTGGATGCCGATACGGGAAACGTAGAAGGGGCGTGTGTCAAGGCGACGCTTACCGTCACGTTTGCGCTGCCCAAGTTCGGCCTGCTGGTCTATCCCGGCGCGGAGTATGTGGGTGAATTGGTTGTGGCTGACATTGGAATGCCGCGTCAGGTCATGGCAGCGGAAGACATCAAAGTCAGCATGACCGAGGCTGTCGATGTCGCCCGCTGGCTGCCGGCGCGTGTCAATGGACGGGACAGCAACAAGGGGCAGTTCGGCCATGTGACGGTTTTTGCCGGCTCTCAGGGCTTTGTCGGAGCGCCTTGCTTGACCGCGGAGGCTGCCGCGCGAACGGGGGCCGGACTGGTGACGCTGGTCGTGCCTGAGGGCGTTCAGAACGCCGCCATGGCCCGCGTCAGCCCGGTCGTCATGACAAAGGGCCTGCCGCAGACCGTCGCAGGGACATTCGCATCCGAAGCGGCAGAAGCGGCTCTGAAATTGGCGAGGAAGGGAAGCGCCGCCGCGCTGGGGCCGGGACTGGGCGGGCCGGACAGCGAAGAAACGCGCGACTTTATCCGCGAGTTCGTCAAAGGCTGTGGGGTGCCATTGGTCATAGACGCGGATGCGCTGAATTGTCTGGCCCTGGAGCCGGACAGGGGCATATCAATCATAAAAGCGCGGTCGGCGTCAACGGTTCTGACACCGCATCCCGGCGAGATGGGACGGCTGCTGGGGACGGACACCAAAGCCGTACAGGCGGACCGACGCGGCGCGGTGGAGCAGGCCGCCCGTGACTATGGCTGCACCGTGCTGCTCAAAGGGGCCAGGACATTGATTGCCGATGAAACAGGGCGACTGGCGATCAACACGACCAGCAACCCCGGTATGGCGACGGGCGGGTCCGGGGATGCGCTGACAGGAATTATTGCTGTGCTGCTGGCCGGTCAACTGGCGGAGTGGGAGGCGGCAGCGGCGGGCGCCTATCTGCACGGGCTGGCCGGTGATCTGGCGGCGGCCTCTCAAAACGGCCCGGCGGGTTTGATCGCGACCGACATCATTGCCTGGATCCCGCGCGCCATTGCCCAGTGTCAGGAAGAGAATCGCCGCCTATGACCAGACTCATTGTGATCGGACTGTTTTTCGCGCTCTGCCTGCTGGGTGTCACTGGAGGCGTCCGGGCCGGATCGCCGCCGCTAACCCTTGTCCTGCCGGACCCTGGCACTTATGCTTACTGGATTCAGTCCAAAGATGGAACTATCTCAACGCTGCCGATCACGGTCTCCGAAAAGCAGGTCGTCAAGATCACGGAGGACATGACCACGGGCGATCATCTGTTGGTGCTGGACTCCCACACAGGCGGGATCGCCGCGCGTAACATTTCCCTGGGCCTGAACAGCAAGCCCTTGCCGATCCAGGTCAAACTCTCAGACTTTCATCCTGTGCCGCTCCCTCCGCCGCCTGCCGCTCTGACGTCAACGACACCGCCGACGCCCACCTCTCCGACGCCGTCTTCTCCGGCGAGTACAGAGACGGGAAGCGACACAGGCCTGTTGCTGACAGGAGTGGTGAGTTTGATGCTGGCTCTGGGCGTATTGTGGCTTCTGATCCATCTGGTGCGGACGCGAGGCGAGCCGCTCTTAAAACTGGCGCGGCAGGCCGGCATTGAGACGCCGGACCCGGCGCCGGTGACGTCAGAGAACACCAGCGCGACTGTGATCTACACTCCGACTTCGCGCGCGCCGGAAAAAGTGCCGGAGGGGGCTGGTCTGGAAGCCGCGCCCAGTCCGCGTGTCCAGCGTGGGCCGGAAGTCGCTTTGAACGGCGTCGCCGCCCTGATCGGCATTCAGGGATTGGTCGCCGGCAGCACGTTCGCCATGACCGACGGCGACGTGATTATCGGGCGAGATGGCGGAAGCGGGATCATTCTCGCGGAAAACACTGTCTCGCGCCGTCATGCCCGGCTGTTTCGCGACAGCTCAGGCCGTTTTGTCATTACGGATTTGGGCAGCGCTAACGGGGTTTTGATCAATGGGATGCGCGTCCAGCGCGCGATATTGAACTCGGGCGACGAAATCAAGATCGGTGACAATTACTTCCGCTTTCAAGCGGCAAAGGAGCAATGAAATGCAAAAACGACTTTTTCTGACGGCAGCGCTGTTAGCAGCCTGTCCCTTGACGGCGTGGGCGCAGGACGCTGCCCCGGCCACTCCCGCTGCCCCGACAGCCGTGACACCTGGCGCGGCCTCCACTCAACCCGTGACACTGCGGCTTAAATTCACGCCCGGACAGACGCAGTATTACAGCATGTCCATGGACATTGACGGCACGGTGCAAAGTCCGGGGGCGCAAACGCCGTTCCCGATCAAGAATCATATTGACATGCTGATGCATCAGAAGGTCAAGGACGTGCGGGCGACAGACGGCGCGGCGACACTGGAGTTCGGCATTGATACCATGACATTCAGCATGAACGGCCAGACGTTCCCGCTGCCCCAGGCCCAGATGGCGGCAATGAGAACCATCGGGACAACCGTGGTGCTGCCGACCGGCAAGACTTTATCTTTCACGCCGAACCCCGCGCTCTCCGGCCAGTCCGCCATACCGGGCATGGATATGAGCCATACCAACTCTTTTGCCGGACTTGGTCAGTTGCCGGACGCGCCGATTAAGGTCGGCGACACCTGGAAAAGCGCCGTCACGGCGGGCATGGCCGGAGCGCAGATCGCCTCTGGCTTCACTCTGACAAGCGTGGATACGACAGGCGGCAAAAACGTCGCCGTTATCAATCAAACCATGGACGGCACATTTGATCCCGCGTCTAAAACGCCCAATCCGGCGGGGAAAATGGCAGGCAAAATCAGTGGGACAGGCGTGCTGCGCTTTGATGTGGACGCCGGCACCATGGAAAGCGCGACCAGCCAGATGACCATGGCGATGACAATGGCAGGGGGTGGTCCTGCGCCGGGAACGAAGATGCAGATGAAGACAACCGTGATTATGAAGCGCGCCGATGCTCCGACCTCGCTTCCGGCAGCCCCTTAGTTTTACGCCGGGGACAAAATGTTAAGCAGGCGTTCGGCGACTTCGCGCTTGGTCAGGAGGGGCAGGGAGATTTCCTGCCCCTCTTTTCCAATGAGCGTGACAATGTTCGTGTCCCCGTCAAACCCCGCGCCTTCCGCCATCACATCATTGGCGACGATCCAATCCAGATTTTTCGTCTCCAACTTACGCCGGGCGTGTTCCAGCAAGTTTTCTGTTTCCGCCGCGAACCCGACCAGTATCTGTCCGGGATGTTTCCGCTGGCCCAGAAGGGCCAGAATATCGTCGTTTGGCGTGAGTTGAAGAGACAGCCCCCCCGCTCCCAATAATGGGGGAGTAAGAGCGTCCGCGTCTTTCCCTCCGGCTCCCCCAGAATTGGGGGCGGGGGGGGATTTCTTGATCTTCTGCGCCGCTTGCTCCGACGGGCGAAAGTCAGCAACGGCGGCGGCGGCGATCACCAAGTCCGACTGCCCGGCGCGCGGCAGCACGGCATCGCGCATCTGTGCCGCCGTTTCCACCGGCACAAACTCTGCCCCGCCGGGCGGCGCCAACGCCGTGGGGCCGGAAACCAACGTCACCTCCGCCCCGCGCAGTCGCGCCGCTTCCGCAATCGCGTAACCCATCTTTCCCGATGAGCGATTGGACAGATAGCGCACCGGGTCCAGCGGCTCCCGCGTCGGCCCCGCCGTCACCAGAACGCGCTTGCCGCGCCAGGAGTTCAAGCGAGCGAGCATCTCCTGAATAGCGGCAAAAATGGTCGGCACATCGGCCATGCGCCCGACGCCTTCTGTCCGGCAGGCTAATCGCCCCGTGGTCGGCTCAATAAAATAATAACCATAGTCGCGCAGTTTTGTCAGATTGGCCTGCGTCGCTGGATTGTTCCACATCCCCGTGTTCATGCCCGGTGCCAGCAAAATCGGGGCTGTGCAGGCCAGAGCCGCCGCCGTCAGCATATCGTCGGCCAGGCCGTTGGCAAGACGGGCGATGACGTTCATGGAGGCGGGGACAATCACGAACAAGTCGCAGTTTCGGGCCAGCCAGATATGCGCGATCTCGCCGGGAAATGGTTCTTCAAAGACATCAATGGGGCAGGGGTGATGGGTCAGGGCGCGAAACGTCGCCGGCTGCACAAACCGGGCGGCATCGGCGGTCATCACGGGGAAGACTTCCACCCCGCTTTTGACCAACTGGCTGGCAAGATCGGCGGCTTTGTACGCGGCAATGGAAGCGGAAACGCCGAGGACAACGCGCTTGGAAGAGGATACCCCCCCGCCCCAATTCTGGGGAGCCGGAGCAGAACCCACCTCCCCCGCTTCACTCGTTCCTCGTTTCGCGGGTACTCCTCCCGAAGCGGGAGGAGAAAGAGGATCAGACTGTGATTGCCCTACCTCTTCACCCTCCCGCTTCGGGAGGGTCGGCGAGGAACGAGCCGGGGTGGGTTCTTCGGGGGATCGGGGGATTTCGTCAGGCATCGGGTGGCCCATCGGGAATGCGGCAATGTTCGGCGCAGAGAATAGCGCGAATGGTACCGACCGCTTCCTCCACCGTGTCATTCGTCACCGCATAATCATAGTGCGGGCGCTGGGCCATCTCGCGGCGGGCGTTCAGCAAGCGGCGGGCGATGTCTTCTTCGTTTTCGGTTGCCCGTCCGCGCAATCGCCGCTCCAATTCTTCCAGCGAGGGCGGCTGCAAGAAAATCAGCACCGCATCGGGCATCTTCTGTTTGACGGCCCGGCCTCCCTGCACGTCAATCTTCAGGATCACATCGGTTCCGGCGGCGCGTTCGGCGGCGACTGAGGAGCGCGGCGTGCCGTAATAGTTGTTATGAACCTCGGCATACTCTAATAGTTCATCGCGGGCCACGAGTTCGTTGAACTGCGCGGCGCTGACAAAATAATAATCGCGGCCATCCACTTCGCCGCTTCGGGGCGGTCGCGTCGTGGTCGTGACGCATTTCTTGATGGAATGGGGCCGCTGAACATCGGGCAGGGAGAGCAGCGCGTCCAAAACCGTGTCTTTGCCGACTGCCGAAGGGCCGGACACGACGAGCAATAGGCCGGTGCGCTCGGCAGGCCAGACGCCGCTTTCGGCAGTTCGCTCGGATGAGGTAATCACGCCCTCATTATAGCACCGCCAAAAGACGGGTGTCAACGCGACTCTTGACGCCTCCCCGTAACCATGTTATACTTCCCCCGGCAGCGTGCGTCTCCTCGCCGCTTTGCCCCTCGCAAAGGAATACCATGTTTACTTTCACCTGCCTTTTCGCTAAAACACGCTCCTGCGTTCCACTGTGCGCGCTGACGCTCTTCGTTCTGGCCGTGCCGCTGTGCGCCGTTGCGCCCACCTACTATGTCTTGCCCTCCGGCAGCGACAGCAACGCCGGAACGTTGGCCGCGCCGTTTCTGACTATACAGTATGCGGTCAATTATACGGTGAGTGGCGATACAGTAACGCTGGAAGATGGAACTTATAGCGTAGGTTCCCCTGGAATTGATTTCGTAGGCAAGAATGTCGCAGTGATTCAATAGATGGACCTAATCAAGCGATTATAAACAACGTATACGGCAGTCGTGGCTTTTACATCCACAGCGGTGAGACTCAAGCTGCCATAAGGGGGATCACTGTTACGAACGGAGAGAATACCACAAGCGGATCAGTTGAAAATGGCGGAGCAGTAGATGTAGAGGCCGGAAGTGCCGTCACATTTACCAATTGTGTTTTTAGTGACTGCCAATCCTCCGGTGGTGGCACTGTTTCTAACAGTGGGACAATAACGCTCGTGAATTGTATTCTCAACAATAACACGGCTGGTTTCGGAGGGGCAGAGGGTGGTATTTCTAATTCCGGAACATCACACCTTAAAATAGGCCGCCGATCCACTGTCTTGACAATCGGGTCCACTATACTGCGTCTTGACACGCAAACCGCTCCCAACTTCTCGAAGGCGCATAATACGTTGACGCTACACACTGAAGGGCCGATCTGCAACGGTGTCGTCAAGATCGATATTGGCCACCTTCAGCCGGGCGACCGGGCCGGGCTGTGCCTGCTGGAGCAGAACTTCGGCTACCTCGCGGTGTACAAGGATGCATACGGTCAGCGCCTTGTGCGGGTGGTGAACAAGAACGGCGACCTGAAAGCGCCGTCCGAAGACATCACCGACACAGTCTCCAGTGTGACTGCCACCACGCTCTGGCTTCAGGTACACTGCGATTTCCGCACCAACACGGCGCAGTTCGCCTACAGCGCCGACGGCAAAAATTTTACTGCGGTTGGCGAAGATTTTCCGATGCACTTCACGCTCACCACATTCCAGAGCGAACGCTTCGGGATTTTCTGCTATAATCCTACAGGAAGCCCCGGCTGGCTTGACGTTGACTCCTTCCAGCAGGGCGGTGGAAGTCCCGCGGCCCATGCGCCCTAGCCGCCAAGTTTTCTGTTTTTTATGAAAGAACCAGACCATGAAACACAATTCTCACGATGGGATGCCTCGCCTGACCACGCGGCGGCAACTCTTGAAGACGGCGACTGCCGGCGCGGCCTCCCTGATGCTGATGCGCGCCCACGCGGCCCTGCCCAAAGGCGCGACGGCCAAGAGGGTCGCCCCGCCGACCGAGGATGCCCTGCCGCCGCTGCCGACCGATAAGATTCAGCCGGTCGTCCCGGCCAAAGCGCTGCCGTTCGATCTGGCCGACGTGCGCCTGCGGCCCGGTCCGTTCCTCGACGCCCAGGGGCGCGATGGCGCCTACCTGCTGTTTCTGGAGCCGGACCGCTTGCTGCACAACTTCCACGTCAACGCCGGGCTGCCGCCCAAAGCGCCAGTCTACGGCGGCTGGGAGAATTCGGGCCTCGGCGGCCACACCGGCGGCCACTATCTTTCGGCCTGCGCCCTGATGTACCGTTCAACCGGGGACAGTCGTTATCGCCAGCGCGCCGAGTACATGGTGAGCGAACTCGCCCGCTGCCAGGCGCAGGACCCCGCCGGGTATGTCAGCGGCATCCCCGACGGCAAGGCGCTCTTCGCCAAGGCTGGGCGCACCGGCGATATGGACGGCTGGGCGCCCTGGTACACCATGCACAAACTGTTCGCCGGCCTCCGCGACACCTACTATTACTGCGGCAGCGCCCAGGCCCGCGACGTCTTCCTCAAGCTCAATGACTGGGCCTTGAATCTCACGCTGAACCTCACCGACGCCCAGTTCCAGCGTATGCTGGATAAGGAACATGGCGGCATGGCCGAGACCGTCGCCGATGCCTACGCCATCACCGGCGACTCGAAATATTTGACTCTGGCCCGGCGCTTCACTCACCACGCCGTTTTTGACCCGCTCGCCGCCCGCCAGGACATACTCAGCGGCCTGCACTCCAACACCAACATCCCCAAACTGATCGGCTATGAGCGCATCTACGAACTGACCGGTGATGCGCCTTACCATGTGGCCCCGCAGTTCTTCTGGCAGACCGTCGTGAATAACCGTTCCTACGCCAACGGCGGCAACGGAGACCACGAATACTTCTTCCCGCCCGCCGACTTCGGCAATCACATTCACTCGGATTTCGCCACCGAGACCTGCTGCACCTACAATATGCTCAAACTGACCAAGGGGCAGTTCATGCAGGACCCGTCGCCCGCCTACGCCGAGTACTACGAGCGCGCCGTCCTTAACCACATCCTGGCCTCGCAGGAGCCGACCCAGGGCCTGATGCTCTACCACACGCCCATGAAGCCCGGCCACTTCAAGGTCTACGGAGACCCCGTCAACGCCTTCTGGTGCTGCACCGGGACCGGCATCGAGAACCACGCCCGCTACGGCGAGGCTATTTATTTCCGCAGCGCCGACGCCCACGCGCTGTACGTCAACCTGTTCATCCCCTCAACGCTCCATTGGCGCGAGAAGGGTCTGACTCTGACTCAGGACACGCGCTACCCCGAATCGGAGACGACCCGCCTGATCGTCACCTGCGCCAAGCCGATCCCGCTGGCGCTGAAACTGCGCCGCCCGGTCTGGGCTAAGACGATGACCGTCAAAGTCAACGGCAAGGCTGTCCCCACCAACTCCGCGCCAGGCGAATACGTCACCGTCAGCCGTACCTGGCACACCAGCGACGTTTTGGAGGCGCATTTTCCGATGGCGGTCCGCACCGTGGCGCTCCCAAACACCCCGGACAAGCAAGCCGTCTTCTATGGCCCCACTTTGCTCGCGGGTGCACTCGGCACCGACGGCATGACTCCCGGCATGGATGTCAGCAGCAACCAGGCCCCCTATGACAACCAGCCTGCGCTCAACGTCGCTGCCTTTGTCGCCCCGACGGGCGAACTGTCAGGTCGTATCCATCCCGTCGCGGGTGAAGCGCCTCTGACCTTCCGCACCGCCGGCCTGGGCCGACCCGCCGACGTGACGCTAATTCCCCTGTATCGGCTGCACCACCAGCGCTACAACCTCTATTGGAGCGTCTTCACCCCCGATGAGTTCGCCCAGCACCAGGCGGCTCTTGATGCCGCCGTCGCTCAGGAGGTTGCCCTGGACACCCGCACCCTGGACAAGTTCCTGCCCGGCAACCAGCAGTCCGAGGTAGACCATGCCTTCCAGGGCAAGAACTCCAGTTCCGGCCCCTACTTAGACCACTCCTGGCGAGACGCCGGTGACGGCGGCGAGTTCTCGTTCATCCTCAAGGCCGACGGCAGCGCCTCGCTGATCCTGCGCTGCGCTTATTGGGGCGGCGACGCCGGCGGCCGTGAGTTCGACATCCTCGTTAACGGTGTCAAGATCGCCACGCAGACCCTGGACAACAACAAGCCCGGCCAGTTCTTCGACGTGGACTACCCAATACCCGCCGCGCTGACTCAAGACAAATCTGCCCTCACGATCACTTTGCGCGCCAGGCCGGGCCGCGTCGCCGGCGGCCTCTTCGGCTGCCGCCTCCTGCGCCCATAAGAGGCGCCGGAATCTTCAGTGACAACCCCACGAGCAGTCGTGGCTGGCTTGACGTTGACTATTTTCACCTCAATGGTAGCAGAGGATAATTTTGCGAAGAGAAGCGCCGGAGGCAAGCGGCCTGGTCGTTGTCAGAAAGGCTGCACAACTGAGGGCGTTTTCCTGTTTCCTTGCACAAGTGACGGTAGAGTAGGGTATCATAGCGACAGACGTACTATTCTCTTTACAATTTTCTTCTTTAGAAGGCAGGGCCTGGGTCAATGACGGTACTGGTGACAGGAGCTTCGGGGTTTGTCGGACGGCATGTGTGCGCGGGGTTGGTGAAGATCGGCCATCCGGTGCGCGGGCTGGTGCGGCAATTGCCGGTTCGCAAAATGCAGATTGACGGCGTAGAGTACGTGCGCGGCATTGATGTCGCGGATGCGCTCACGCTGACGCCGGAAATCTTCAAAGATGTGGACGCCATTATCCATCTGGTCGGCATTATTCAGGAGATCAAGAGAAAGGGCCAGACCTTTCAGCGCATTCACGTTGAAGGCACCCGGACAGTCGTGGACGAGGCGATCCGGGCCGGCTTTGACGGGCGTTTTCTTTACATGAGCGCCATCGGCTCGTCCATGAGCGCGCCCGCCGAATATTCTAAAACCAAATATCAAGCTGAACGAATCGTCATCGGCAGCAAACTGCCGTATACCATCTTCCGCCCCTCGCTGATTCTGGGCGCGGACGGCGAATTTGTCGCGCAGATGAAAGACCTGGTTCTGCACAAAGGCCCGGTCATCCCGGTTCCCGGCACCGGCTTTAACCTGTTTCAGCCGATCTGGATCGAGGATCTCGTGGAGTGCGTCGTCAAATCCCTGAGTATGGGCGAGACAATCAACCAGGCTTACGAAGTCGGTGGCGCGACCCAGCTTTCGTTCAACGAGATTTTGCAGGGCTTCGCCAAATCTATGGACAAACCCAAAAAACCGCTGGTGCATGCCCCGATCCCCCTGCTTTTTGCGGCAGCGACGATGATGGAAAAAGTCCTGCCCAAACCGCCCGTCACCCGCGACCAGCTCAAGAACCTGGAACGCGACAACATCACGACCAGCAAAGCTGTCTCAGAGACGTTTGGAGTAGACCCGCTCTCATTTGATCAGATGCTGGCGCAGATTTTTGGGAAGTGAGGGTTCGCAGCCAGGAGTTGAGTCCTGAGCGCGACCGCCATGAAAATCTTGATTGCGGATGATGACCCGATTTCGCGCCGGATGCTTCAGGGCGCGCTGATAGGGTGGGATTACGAAGTTGTGGAAGCGCGGGATGGCGAGGAAGCGTGGCGTCTCATGCAGAGTGGGGACAGCCCCCATCTTGCCATCATGGACTGGCTGATGCCTCAACTGGACGGGCTGGAACTCTGCCGCCGCATTCGCGCCCATGCCAACACGCCTTATCGCTACCTGATCCTGCTGACCTCACGCGACCGCAAGGAAGATGTTGTGGCGGGCATGGAAGCCGGGGCGGATGACTATCTCATTAAGCCGTTCCATCGGCACGAATTGGAAGTGCGGCTGCGGGCCGGGCGGCGCATTTTAGACCTGCAATCCGCGCTGCTCCGCTCCCTGGCCGAAGTCCGGCGGGCCGAGGAACAGGTGGCGCAGTCGCGCGCCCGCGAGTTTGAGACCGGCGCGCGCATCCAGCAGACTCTGCTGCTCGGCCATCCGCCGCCCGGACCCGCCGGCGACCAGATTTCCGCCCTGACCATCCCCTCACAGCAGATTGACGGCGATTTTTACGATTTCTTTGTGCAGGGCGAAAGCTGCCTGGATGTCATTGTCGGCGATGTCATGGGTAAAGGCGTTCCCGCGGCGCTGATGGGCGCGGCCATTAAGAGTTATCTGCTGCGGGCCTTGAGCCAGCTCCAATCGGCCTCGCCGGACCACGACGTTCCCACGCCTCAGGAGATCGTCGCCGCCGTCCACGATGAGGTGACAAAACAATTCATCAGCCTGGATCGTTTCGCGACCCTGTGCTATGCCCGATTTAACAGCGCCGAGCGGCGGGTAGACTGGGTTGACTGCGGCCACACAAAGACCCTGCATCAGCATCACGGCACAGGCCGTTGCGAGTTTTTGGACACGGGCCGAAATATGCCGCTGGGCTTCAGCGTCAGTGAAGTCTACGCGCAGGTCTCGCAGCCGTTTGAGACAGGCGATGTGTTCCTGTTTTACTCCGATGGGGTCACGGAAGCACAGGATGCCGCAGGAGCGCAGTTTGGCACCGAGCGGCTGCGGTTGCTGATGGAGATGCACCCGGATCTTGGCCCGGAGGCCCTGGTACAGGCGGTGCGCGACGCCGTGGTCGCATTTTCCGGCTCGGAGCGCATGGCCGACGACCTGACCTGTGTCGCAGTCCGCATCGGCGACACTGGCGAGATGAGTGAAATGCCCGCCCCTGCGGTAGTCTTTGAGGCGATCAGTCGCCTGAGTCAGCTTGCGCCGATTCGGGACTTTGTGGAAGATTTCTGCGGAACACTGACGCCGCCGCTGGAGGACGACAAGCGGGACCAGCTTATCTTAGCCGTCAATGAAGCCGCCGCCAACGTCATTCGTCATGCTTTTGCTGGCCGGACCGATGCGCCCTTTCAAGTCATGGCCGGGGCGGATGACCATTGCGTCCGCGTTCAAATCTGCCATCAGGGCCTGCCCTTTGATCCGTCCCTGGTTCCCCCGCCGTCCTTTGACGGCACGCGCGACGGTGGCTTCGGCGTTTACATGATTGCCGAATGTGTAGACGAAGTGCGCTATGAACAAGATTGGGACGGCACCAACCGAATTGAAATGGCGAAAAATCGGTAACGAGCCAGTTTCGGACCGGGCTTATTGGGTAAACGTGGCGGTCCGAATCGCGCGGCCTGTGCTGGAAGCTTTGAGCGCGCGGCAACTCCGCGCGACTATGCCGGTTGAGACCTCGCACGGCGACCGATCCGAATGGACGCACTTGGAAGCGCTGGGGCGGCTGCTCTGCGGCCTTGCGCCCTGGCTGGAACTCGGCGGTGACGACGGTTCGGAAGAGGCAGGCCTGCGCGCTGAATTCGCCGCTCTGGCCCGCGAGGCCATAGATGCCGGGACGATATCCTGATTCCCCGGATTTTATGAACTTTGCACGGGGGGATCAGCCCATCGTGGATGCTGCCTTTCTGGCTCAGGCAACGCTGCGCGCACCCTCCGAACTCTGGGGTAAACTGCCGTCCCGCGTTCAAAATAATCTGGCTGAATGCCTGGCGGCCACTCGGACGCGCAAGCCTGCCTTCAGCAATTGGCTGCTGTTCAGCGCGATCACGGAAGCTGCGCTTTGCCGGATGGGGCGTCCCTGGGATCGAATGCGCGTGGACTATGCCGTCCGTCAACATGCCCAGTGGTATGTCGGCGACGGCGTCTATAGCGACGGCCCGGACTTTCACTGGGACTATTACAATAGTTTCGTCATCCAGCCAATGCTTCTGGATATCCTGGTGTCTGTGGAGAAAGAAGATCAAAACTGGGGCATGACCTTTGACGCCGCTCTCCGGCGAAGCCGGCGGTGGGCGGCGGTGCAGGAGCGGTTGGTTTCGCCGGAAGGCACGTTTCCGCCCCTGGGCCGCTCACTGGTCTATCGTTTCGGAGCGCTTCAGAGTTTAGCGCAAATGGCGCTGCTTCAGGAACTGCCCGAAGAGGTCACTCCGGCGCAGGTGCGCTGCGCGATGACGGCGGTGATTCGGCGTATGATTGAGGCGGCCGGCACCTTTGATGCCCAGGGCTGGCTGACCATCGGTTTTTGCGGTCATCAGCCGGGGATCGGAGAGCGCTATATCAGTACCGGCAGCCTGTACCTCTGCGCTGCCGGCTTGCTGCCGCTGGGGCTGCCGCCGACGGCTCCGTTCTGGTCGGAGCCGTCGGCTCTCTGGACTTCTCAGAAGCTATGGAGCGGCCTGGATGTGGGTGCTGACCATGCGCTCTAACGCAGCATCTGTAATGCGGCATCAAGCCTTGATTCTTAAAAATCGTCAAACCTGGGGAGATACTATGGAATTATCTGCGGAAAAAATCGGCGATGTCCGGGTGATCACCGTGCCGGGCAATCATCTGGACGCCAGCGTGGCTGACGACTTCAAGGACGCGATGATCCCCTTGATTGAAGATCAAACGAAAGTCTTGCTGGACATGAAGGGGCTGCGGTTTGTGGACAGCGCCGGCATCGGCGCGATCCTGTCCTGCCTGCGCCGCCTGAGCGCCCGCGACGGCGATCTGAAGCTGTGCGGCGTCTCTGCCCCTGTCCGCGCTTCCTTTGAAGTGGCCCGGATGCACCGCATCATTGACATTTTTGATACCTGCGACGAAGCGCTGGCTGCCTTCGCCCAGGAGCCGCAATAACAAGATCGCAGGAAGTTTCGCCATGACCCAACAGTGTGATCACTGCCAGTCGCCATTCTCGGAGGATATGAGCGCCTGCCCGGAATGCGGCCAAGTTTTGGACGCGCCTGCGCCCGAAGGGGCTGCGCCGTCGGTGGGAGCGAAGCCGCTGAAATGGGAGCGGAAGCCGTTTGCCGATGCCGCTGTGACACAGTTCATTGAGATCCCGCCCGGCGGTTTTCCGCCGCCGTCTCACCCGATGGAAGCATCCGCCGCGCCCCTCGCCGCCAAATCTACCCGCGCCCCGATTCTTCTGGCTATCTGCCTCGGCCTGCTGGCCGGGCTGTTCGTAATCTTGCTGATCGTGGGTATCACTAGTTTGCGGCGTGCGCCCGCCCCTGCCCCCGGTGCGGCAGTGGACCACGGCGCTGGACAATAACTCTGCCGCACTGGAAGACAAACCCATGACGACTCCGACGGTAAATTCTTTGGCCGAAAGCGCACTCCGCGTCCAGAGCGCAGGGCAGCCGTGCGCTTTTGTCATCTTCGGGGCTAGCGGCGATCTGACCGGGCGCAAACTGATCCCTGCGCTCTACAATCTGGCCTGCCAGGACCTGCTGCCCAGCCAGTTTACCACCGTCGGTTTTGCGGTGACGCCGCACACGGACGAGTCGTTTCGCGAAAGCGCGCGGCCCTGGGTCAAAGACTCGCCTGAAGTGCTGCTGTTCCGGCCTCGGCTGTGGGACGCCTTTGCGCCCAGCCTGCACTATGTCACCGGCGATTTTGAGAATCCCGACGGCTACCAGCGGCTCAAAGCCCGTTTAGAAGAATTGGACAAGTCGCAGGGAACAGCGGGCAACCGCATCTTCTACCTCGCCACCTCGCCGTTCTTTTATGGCCCGATTGTCGGTGGTCTTCAAGAGCATGGCCTGGTGACCCGCCGCAGCGAGGGACGAGGCGGGAATGGGGAAGGCTGGACGCGGATTGTCATTGAAAAGCCGTTCGGGCATGATCTCGGCAGCGCCGCGCATCTGAGTGATGAAGTCCATCGCGTCTTTGACGAACGTCAGGTCTATCGCATTGACCATTATCTCGGCAAAGAAACGGTTCAGAACATTCTCGCGTTTCGGTTCGCCAACTCTATTATTGAGCCGATCTGGAACCAGCATTATGTGGACCATGTCCAGATCACGGCGGCGGAGACATTGGGCGTGGAGCATCGGGGACGGTATTATGACAGCGCCGGCGTCCTGCGCGATATGTTCCAGAACCATCTGTTCCAGCTTCTGGCACTGGTCGCCATGGAGCCCCCCGTGCGTTATGACGGCCAGACTGTGCGTGATCGCAAGGCCGACGTTCTGCGCTCCATCGTACCGCTGAATGTCCAAAACTTAGAAAGCGTCGCCGTGCGCGGCCAGTACGGGCCGGGCGAAATCAGAGGCGAGGCCGTGCCGGGTTACCGTGAGGAACCCGATGTCGCGCCCGAGTCGCGCACCGAAACCTACGCCGCCCTGAAGTTGGAAGTGGACAACTGGCGCTGGGCCGGGGTCCCATTTTTCCTGCGTTCGGGCAAGCGGATGCCGAAAAAACTGACCCAGATTGTCATCGGCTTCAAGCGCGTCCCGCATCTTTTTTTTGCTCAGACGGATCAGGACCAGATTGAGCCCAATGTGCTGACCATCCGCATTCAGCCCGATGAAGGCATCTCGCTGCAAATGGGCGCGAAATCGCCCGGCCCCGAAATGCACGTCCGCCAGATGCAGATGAATTTTTCCTACAACTCCGCTTTTGGCGAGTTTCCCGCAACGGCTTATGAGACCCTGCTGCTGGACGTGATGAACGGCGACCCGACCCTGTTCAACCGCGACGATACCGTCTCCCTCTCCTGGGAGATTCTGGCCCCGGTTCTGGAAGCCTGGCAGTCTCCGCCACCTGCCGGAGTTTTCCCCAACTACGCCGCCGGAACCTGGGGGCCTCCTGCCGCCGATGCCCTGCTGGCCCAGACCGGCCACGCCTGGAAAAGCGACAGCGCCCCCGCTCCCTACTCACTCACCGGGCCGGAGACGCCTTAATCGGTAGGATAAGCCTCACCACACCACATCGCCGCGCGCGATGGCGTTGTGGGGGTCGTCTTCCAAAACGCGGGCAAATTCGGCGTCGGCTTCGTCCGTGCGGCCGGCGGCGCGGAGGGTGAGGCCGAGATTAGTGCGGGCTTCGGTGTATTTGGGGTTGATGGCGATGGCCTGGCGGAACTCAGCGATGGCTTCAGGATAGAGGCCCTGAGCATTAAGGGCGATACCCAGATGGTTTCGCAGGTCGGCGTAATTGGCGTTCAGGCTGAGGGCTTTTCGGAACTCGCGGGCCGCTTCAGCGTACATGCCGCGCCGGTAGAGGTCCGTCCCCAGGCGCGCATGAAACGTGATGTCGTCAATGTCGGTTTCCGCGATCCGCGCAAACAGGGCATGGGCGGTGGTGAAGTCGCCGGTTTCATGGGCCGCCGCCGCCTGGTCAAAGTCCGTCGTGCCGTAGCCCGCGTCTAGTTCCAGCGCCCGGTGCAGCGCGGGCAGGGCCTGATCAGGCCGGTCCAGTTCGTACAGCGCCACTCCCCGGTAAAAATGCGCTTTGGCGTAGCGGGAATTGACGGTCAGTGCGGATTTCAAACGCGGCGAGGGCGGCGGCGAAATCGCCGGCCCCGCGCGCGGCCCGGCCTGCCTGGAAATGCAGATCAGCGTAGTGGGGATTGATGCGGAGCGCCTGGGCGAACGCGGACAGGGCTGCTTCGGGTCGCCCGTTTTCCAGTGCAGCCAGGCCAAGATTGGCATGGGCTTCGGCGATGTAAAACGAAGATAGCCGCTCGGTCAACTCGTCCGCGCCATTCTCTGATGCCTGGGTCAGTTCCGCGATGGCTTCGGCGTACAGGCCCTGGTCGTACAGGCGGATCCCGTCGTCATAATGGTTGTTCCGGCCAAATCCGAACAGCCGCCCCAGCATGGACATAGAGAATACTCCCAGCGATTGATTTCACGGGGCTGAACCCCCATGCTTTAGCAGTGCAACCCCCCACCTTCGTGGGCGAAGAATGACTTTGTCTTCTGCCCGCGAAGGCGGGGGGTTCTCTTTTACAGCCCAGGGGTTCAGCCCCGTGGATGTCCTACCGCACCGAGAACTGAAAGATCGTGGTCTGATGGTAAACCTGACCCGGCTTCAGCTCGGTCGTCGGGAACTTTGGATGGTTCGGCGAGTCCGGGAAATGCTGCGCTTCCAGGCAGAACGCGCTGCGCTTGAAGTACGGCTTGCCGCCTTTGCCGATATTGGTGCCGTCGAGGAAATTTCCCGTGTACAACTGCACGCCCGGCTCGGTCGTGTACTCGGTCAGGACGCGGCCCGATTGGGGCGAATAAGCGCGGGCGGACATCCGCAGGCCACTTCCGTTCAGCACGAAGTTGTGGTCATATCCTGCCCCGTTTTTGAGCTGCGTGTTTTTCTGGTTGATCCGTGCGCCGATGGGCATGGGGCGGCGGAAGTCAAACGGCGTGCCGGCCACCGAAGGCAGCGGGCCAAGCGGGATAGAGGTCGGATCAATCGGCGTATAATGGTTGGCATTCAGCATCAAACGGGTGTCCAGAACCGTGCCGTTGCCTGCTCCGTTGAGGTTAAAGTACGAGTGGTTCGTCAGGTTCAGGACCGTGTCTTTGTCAGTGACAGCGGTGTAATCAATGCGTAGCGCGTTATCGTCCGTGAGCGTGTAAACGACGTGGACGCCCAGAGTGCCGGGATAACCTTCTTCGCCGTCCGGGCTGACCAGCTTCAGGGACAGGCCGACGCCATGCGCCGTGTGCATGGGAGTTGCCGTCCAGACTTTTTTGTCAAAGCCGATCTTGCCGCCATGCAGGCTGTTGGGGCCGTTGTTGACAAACAGTTTGTAAGTCTGGCCGTCCAGCGTGAACTTGCCCTTGGCAATGCGGTTGGCGTAGCGCCCGATTAACGCCCCGAAGTAGGGGGTGGCTTTAACATAACTCGCCAGCGAATCGTAGCCCAGCACGACATCGCCCATCTTGCCGTGCCGATCCGGGACTTTGAACGATGTGACGATGCCGCCGTAGTTGGTGATGGTTGCCTGAACGCCGTGCGCGTTGGTGAGGGTAAACAGGGAAACGGCCTGGCCGTCCGGGGCTGTCCCCCAGGGCTTCTGCGTGATTGTGTCCGGGGCGGCCTGGACACTGCCGGCCAGCAGGGTCAGGGCGGCAAGCGAAATCAAATGGCGCATTGAGAACTTCATGGTGTCAGTGTTCCTCCTTCGGAACTGGCATCGCCAGTCACGACTAAATCATTGACGCCATGATAACACAGAGGCAGGCGGGAAGTCAAGCAGATGTACTGGGAATTTCCCAGGGCTGAAGGTTTTATTGGGGTAACCCCTGGGCCTTAAAAGGGCAACTCCCCGCCTTCGCGGGCAGAAGAGTTAGCCCATGTCGCTTGCTCTCTCTTCGCCCGCGAAGGCGGGGGCTTGCATTTCTAAAGCACGGGGGTTACCCCAATAAAACCTTCAGCCCCGTGGAATATTTCAACTATCCCGCTCCACAATGTAACGGGCGAGGGCGCGGAGGGGATCGGCGTGGTGGTCAAAATCGGCCAGCGCGGCCAGCGCGGCGTCGGCGGCTTGATGGGCCAGGGCGCGGGAGGCGGGAATGCCCAGCACTTTCGGGTACGTCGCTTTGTCCTGCTTAAGATCGCTTCCCAGCGGCTTGCCCAGTTTGTCGGCGTCGCCCTCTAAGTCCAGAATATCGTCGGTAATTTGAAAGGCCAGCCCCACCTGGTCGCCATAAGCATGGAGCGCCTGTTCCTGGGCTGGCGTTGCTCCGCAGAGACGCGCGCCGGCCAGCAGGGATGCCAGCAGCAGCGCCCCGGTTTTGCGGGCATGGATGGAGGCGACGGTCGCCTCGTCCAGATCGTCCTTGCCTTCGCTCTCAATGTCCGAGACCTGCCCGCCCACCATGCCGCGCGTGCCGCTGGCATGGCCGACCATCGCTAGGGCATCTAAAACCCGGTCTGCGGGAACATGAATGCGGCACTCCGCGATCAGGTCAAAGGCCAGGACCAAGAGAGCATCACCCGCCAGAATCGCCATCGCCTCGCCGTAGACCACATGGCTCGTCGGGCTGCCCCGCCGCAGGTCATCGTTGTCAATCGCCGGCAGATCGTCATGGATCAGCGAGAACGTGTGAATGCACTCCACCGCGCAGGCCAGCGGCAGCACCCATTCCAACTCCCCGCCGACGGCTTCGGCCCCGGCAAAAACGAGAATGGGCCGGAGCCGCTTCCCGCCGCAAAAGAGCGAATAGCGCATCGCCTGATGCAGATTGGGCGGCAGGCTGTCGGCGGGCGGCAGGTAAATGTCCAGCGCCCGGTCCGCCAGTTCCCGCCGCTCGGCCAGATAGGCCGCGAGATCAAACGTCATGCCCGGCCCTGTTCTAAGGGAGAAGTCGGAGAAGCCCCCCCGCCCACCCCACTAAACCCCCAATTCTGGGGAGCCAGATCAGGAACGGCTTGTTCTACTCCGGTTCCCCCAGAATTGGGGGCTAGGGGGCTTCTTCCCGCCTCTGCCGCCCGCAGCGTATTCCGCATCAGCATCGCAATCGTCATCGGCCCGACCCCGCCGGGAACCGGCGTGATGGCCGACGCCACTTCCGACGCCCCGGCAAAGTCTACATCTCCAACATCATGGTTCTTCTCCGGGACGCGGTTGTAACCCGCATCCAAGATAACGGCACCCGGTTTGATCATGTCCCGCGTGATCATTTCCGCTTTGCCGACACAGGCGCACAAAATGTCCGCCTGCCGGGTGATCTCGGCCAGGTTCGGCGTGCGCGAGTGGCAAACCGTGACCGTCGCATTTTCCGCCAGCAGCAGCAGGGCCAGCGGCTTGCCTAAAATCACGCTGCGCCCGACCACGACCGCGTGTTTGCCCGCAATCGGCAGACCATAGCGCTTCATGAGTTCCACCATGCCCGCCGGGGTGCAGGCATGGAAGGCGGGCAGGCCCGCGACCAGACGCCCCAAGGAGATCGGCGCGATCCCGTCCACATCTTTGGCCGGGTCCATCTGCGAGAGAATGGCTGGCTCGTCCATGTGCTTGGGCAGCGGGTGCTGCACTAAAATCCCATGTACCGACGGATCTGCATTGAGCCTGGCGAGACATTCCGCGACTTCCGCCTGCGAGGCGTCATTGGCAAACGGAAACGTGCGCGACCCTAGCCCCGCCCGCGCGCAGGCCCGCTCCTTCATCGCCACATACGTCGCCGAAGCCGGGTCATCCCCGGCCAGTATCGCCGCCAGAGTCGGTACAATCCCTGTTTCCGCCGTCAGTTTCTTCGCCGCCGCGCCGACTTCCGCGCGGATCGTCTTGGCCGTCGCCGTGCCGTCTAAAATGATGGGTGTGGTCATACGAGCGCCGGCTCCTGAGCCTGCACCTGCTTCACCTCGGAGGCATGGAGAAAACTGTCGTTGTCTGCCACGCCGATCCATTTCTGTAAGTCCTCATCAAACTGTATCATGGCCCGGAATAGCAATGGATCAGGATTGCCGTCGTCATCGCCGTCATCCGTCCAGAAGTCCAGGACGAGGCCAGGCGTCAAAGAATAACCGAGATACCGCATGTCGCTCTCCGTGGCACGAGAATTGAGAGAAAAGATATAGGCGTCGCCCTGCGGCCATCCGCCGTTCAAATCCGCGTAAACGCGGGGCTTGTCCAGTAAATGCTGACAGTTCAATTGAACGGCTGTCAAAGTTTCCATGATATTTCTCCTCACCTCATTTTACCCGACTTGGATTGGGAATTGTCGGAGTCAGAAGTTGGTGCGCGGTCTGCGCCGACAGGCCGTTCACATGGCAGTGGTTTGGGTTGAACACGGAAGCCTTCGGTTCTACTTCTCCACCGGCGGCGCGAATAGCTCCCACGGTGGTGACACCGATTTGTCCGTTCGGAATGCCCGCCGCCAGTTCCGCCACCGTCTTGCCGGAGGCGCAGTTGCCGGAGATGCCATGCAGTTTGCCTGCCTCGTCAATCGTGACCCCGCTTCCGATTTCCAGAAGCGCGACCGTGTTGAGACCGCCACGCACCACAAAAGCATCATCAGGAAGCAGGGACATAAAACATCCTCGTTGATCGCGTAGTTATCCAATAATTGTCAAACCAATCGCTGCGGCGCGGGCGGCCAGGATGCGCCGATTTCCGGCAGAATAGGTGCGGTTCCATCCAATGCGCTCTTATGGTAGGCGCGAGCCGTTTCCAGAAACGCCTGCATCCCGTCGGCGGTCGGAAAGGCGCGTTTGGGGATCAAAAAGCCGTAACGCGGACTGAGAAAGAAAACGACAAGCTGCGGGCTTTCCGCGATTTCCGTCACCTTCGGCCATTTCACAATGGTTTCCTTGACGGTGTTTTGCTCGTGAATGCCGTCCGGCCCCAGCGCCAGCGTGTGCAGTCCGATTGAGCCGGGCGTGGCTTCCGTCAACTTCCAATAGGCTCTCTTGCGCGACCAGGTAGTCAGCGCGAGCCAGAACCCGAAGACCGCCGCGCCGATCCACACATTCCACCACATGCTCCCCATATGAAACGCCCACAGGTCAAACAGGGCAATCACTGTAATAATCAAAGGCGCAATCAGCGTCTGCCGTTTTCAAAGCCGGTACGCGCCCGACGACGAATTTGTGATACTGCCAGTAGTCCTCGCGTTCCAGTTGATACGTCACTTCCATCGCTTCGCCTTTAGACCGGCAGCTATCACTCGGTCGCCCCTGCCTGCCGCAATAGGCGGGCGACCTCACGCAATTCTTCAGCCTCCGCTAATTCCAATGCTGTGCTTACGTATCGCACGTTTGGGTCTGCTCCATTATCCAGCAGAAGATGCACGATCAGCACTACGTTAGAGTTTTCCGCACCTGAATCGCCGCCAGATGGAGCATCTATCGCACACATCAGCGGTGTCCAGCCACGCCATCCGGGACGATTATCATTATCGGCATTGGCATCGGCCCCGTGATCCAGCAGGAGGCGGACGCAGGCCGGCCAGACATTCCAAGCGGCTTGATGAAGTGCGGTCATACCGTTGTCATCGAAAGCATTAACATCAATCTCTTGATTCAGGAGTGCTGTGAGAGTGTAAGCATCGCCCGATCTTGCCGCTGCAAACCAGTCCTCCCCTGTATCCGCCATGATAAAGCCTCTTTACAAACAGCCTACTTTATTGTTATCGGACCAAAGGCGGGGATGGAGGCCCCGAAGGCATCGGTGATGTTGCAGTAGGGGGCGAGGCCGTAGCCGTACCACAAGTGCAGCCCGGAGACGCGGCTGAGATCTTCAATCTTCAGCAGCGCGTCGCTGCCGTCCAGGATCACTTTGTAGATCAGGGGAACGTCGCGGCCCTCCGTGTCGCGCAGGGAAAAGCCGCTGGGATGGCCCGCTGACTGCAAGCCGCCTTGAACGTGGGCAAACGAGACGCGCAGGCAACCGCGTTCTGGTTCAGCCGTTACCGCTTGCAGCGTCGGCGCGGACCGGCCCAGAGCGACGGCGGCGAGGCGTTTGCCGAGCAGCTTCTGGCCCGCCGTGTCAATGTGAATGCCGTCGTCCAGGCCCAGGTCTATTGCAGACACCATGCCGACATGGGGCAGGGTGGAGGGCCAGACGCGCTGGATTTCGCGGATGCGGTTCCAGCCTTCAATGCCTTCCGGCGAGGGTTCGCAAACGAAGATGCCCAGTTGAACAATGTAAAACGGCAGGTCGGGCTGCCCGAAGTCGGCGCGGAAGGCTTGGACTAGCTCGGTCATGCGCTGTTCATATAGGGCCGCGTCGTTGGGATTGGCGTCGGACTCACCCTGATACCACAAAATGCCCGCCACTTTGCCGCCGACGGCCTTGAAGCGTTCCACCGTTGCTCCGTAAAGCGACGCCCCGCCCATGTCCCGGCGCGATGGCTCCCACTGCTGCATAGACGTGCCGCCATGCGCGGCGGGGACGAGGCCGATGGGGACGCCGGTTTGCTCGTAGAGGGCTTTGGCGAAGGTCAGCCCCAGACCCGCGCCGCTGGCGCGGTTGGGATCGCGGGGCGGGATCGTCTCCGGCAACGGCAGTCCCCAGATCGTATGGTGAATCGGGCGCGGCGATTCGCCCAGCCAGTGCAGTGGTTCTTCCGCCTGCGCCCACTCCTCGCGCGACTGGAACGAATGGACAAAGGGGTGCGGGGGTTCCAAGTCGCAAAGCGCGCCGCAGCCTTCCATGTTGCTTTGACCGGCCAGCACCCAGAGGTCGCCCACCAGGACGTTATTGGCCCCGCCGACTTCATACGGCCCGCCGACCGGCAGTTCCACGGTTTCGCCGGACTCTAATTGGACACGCGCCTTGTCGGCGTCTCGCTGCAGCACTTGATAGTCGTAAATCTTCACTTGGTGTCCTCTTGGGGGGGAAATTCAGATGCATTCGGCTGGCCGTCGGCACGGTCTGGCCTTTGTACTTGCTACCCAGGCCGGGATGGCCGTAAGGCCGGTCGGCGGGCGTACTCATGGCGAAAAACGAGATTTGCCCGACCTTCATGCCGGGGTAGAGGCGAATGGGCAGATTGGCGACATTGGACAGTTCCAGCGTAATGTTGCCGGAAAAGCCGGGGTCAATAAATCCAGCGGTGGCATGGACAATCAGCCCCAGACGACCCAGGCTGGACTTGCCGCCAAGTTGGGCAGCAATGTCGTCGCCCAAACTTATCTGCTCCGCAGTGCTGCCCAGAATAAACTCGCCGGGGTGGACGATGAACGGCTCATCGTCCGCCACCCTCACCATTTCGGTCAAGTCCGGCTGGGGCGCTTTGGGGTCAATGCACGAATGCTTGTAGTTGCGGAAAACGAGAAACCGCCCGTCCAGGCGAACATCAATGGAGGCAGGCTGCACCAGCGCCTCATCGTAAGGCGTGATGACGATGCGCCCACTGGCGATGCTTTCTTTAATGCTTCGGTCCGAGAGTATCATAGGGATTGTTCCGAGGTGGGCGAAAGGGTAAGGCTTTTCTTCAGCCAGAAGAAGCGCGGGCCGGACATGGCGGCGACTGTCTCAAAACCAATGGCGCGGGCGCAGGCGGCGGCGGCTTCGTTCTCGCGGCCCACGCGCAGCCAGACTTCCGGGTAGGGGCGCGTGGCGGCCAGAAAGGCGCACAGGCGCGACAGAAACGCCCGCCCGACGCCGGCAGAGCGCATGTCGGGGGCGACCAGAAGATGCTGAATCTCTACGTCGCTTTCGACGACATCTTCCACAATCTCGGCGTAAGCGGCCAGGTCGCCATGCCGGCGCAGCGTGAACGCATAGTCCACTTCATAGGTCCACGCCGCGACTTGATCGGCGGTCAGGGGAAAATCTCGCGAGGCTGCCACGCCCCATAAGTCTTCCGGGGTTGCCGCCCAGCTTGCGACTAATTCGGCCTCCGGCATCGCGAAGGGGCGCATTTCAAAGATCGGCATCCGCGCCGTCTCCCTCCTGATTTTGGCCGCGCGGCTGCCGGGCGAGCGCGCCCAGGACGCCGTTGACGAACCGGCCCGAGTCCGCCGTGCTATATTTTTTTGCGAGTTCCACAGCCTCGTTTACCACGACGGCGACGGGAGCGTCGGGCCGGTGCAGCAGTTCATACGCGGCCAGCCGTAAGATATTGCGATCCACAACCGCCTGCCGGTCCGACGCCCAATCCGTTGTCAGGGAGGCCAGACGCCCGTCAATCTCCGCTCTGTGCGCCAGCGCGCCGCGCACCAATTCTTCGGCATACTGCCGGTTGCCGCCTTCCAGATGTGACTGCGTCAGGGCCTCGGCGATCACGTCGTTTATGGGCTGATGGCCCAAATCCAACTGAAACAGCATCCGCAGCGCCAGTTCGCGCGATTCCCGGCGCGTATTCCGGCTGTCGCCGTGAGAATGGGAGGGGGTATGGCTGTCAGGTGTCATCGTAGGTTTATTGTACCCGAACGCCGCGTCTGTTTTGCCCGTTTTTTCGCCCGGCGCGGCCCGGCAATGCGCCGGACGCGCCGCCAGCATTGGGAGGGCGGCGGGTCGCGCAGGTTCAGCAGGAGCATCCCCAGCGCCGTCATGCCCAGAAATAGGCAGCCGACCGCGTAGCCGTCGTCGGGATGTTCCGCGCCCGGCGCGAAATGCGCCTGTTTGTACAGCGCAATCTGGGTAAAATGGAGAAAGCCAGCGGCGCAGACCAGCAGCGCCAGTCCGAGGCCAAGCGGCAGGACGAGGCGGGGAAGATTAGGGGTGCGCGGTGGACGGCGGCGGTGTTTCACGTTGCCGTTTATTTTACCCGGTGCGGAGGGCTTTTCAAAGAACCCGTTCGGGTGGAGTGGGTTCTTGTAACAGACAGCGCCTTGCTGCCGTATTGTATCGCGAAGGAGCATTTATGAAAGCGCTGGTCAAAAGCCGGGCCGAGCCGGGCCTGTGGCTCACAGATGTGCCGGAGCCGGAGGTCGGCATCAATGACGTGCTGATCCGGGTGGACCGCACCGGCATCTGCGGCACCGATCTGCATATTTATCACTGGGACGATTGGGCGAGGAAGACCATCCCTGTGCCGCTGGTCATCGGCCATGAATTTGTCGGCGAGATCGTTCAGGTCGGCTCCAATGTCACCGACTTTTTCCCCGGCGAGATCGTCAGCGGCGAAGGTCATGTCGTCTGCGGGCGCTGCCGCAACTGCCTGGCGGGGCGGCGGCATCTGTGCAAAGACACGCAGGGCATCGGCGTCAATCGGCCCGGCGCGTTTGCGGAGTATATCGCCCTGCCCATGACCAATGTCTGGCATCATCGTCCCGGTGTGGACTTGGACGTGGCGGCGATTTTTGACCCGTTCGGCAACGCTGTCCATACGGCCCTCTCTTTCCCTGTCCTGGGCGAGGACGTTTTGATCACCGGGGCCGGCCCCATCGGCATCATGGCCCTAGCCGTCGCGCGTCATGCCGGAGCGCGCTTTGTGGTCGTCACCGATGTCAACGAGTATCGGCTGGAACTGGCCCGAAAAATGGGCGCGACTGTGGCCCTCAATGTCAAGAACGGCTCACTCGCCGACGTGCAGGCGCAGCTTGGCATGACGGAAGGCTTTGATGTCGGCCTGGAAATGTCCGGCAATCCCCAGGCGCTGCACGACATGATTGATGCCATGTGTCATGGCGGTAAAATCGCCATGCTCGGCATCCCATCGGGGCCGATAGCGATAGACTGGAACAAAGTGGTCTTTAACATGCTCACACTCAAGGGCATCTATGGCCGGGAAATGTACGAGACCTGGTACATGATGAGCGTAATGCTGCAAAGCGGGTTAGATATCAAGCCGGTCATCACGCACCGCTTTCCCTATACGGAGTACGAAAAAGGCTTTGAAGTGATGGGAACAGGATGCTCAGGCAAAGTGATTTTGGACTGGAAAGGCGCGTAAAATGTACGGGGCAATGCAGCAGCGATTAGCGCAGGAATTAGAAAGCATCCAGGCGGCGGGGCTGTACAAACACGAGCGGGTTCTGACGACGCCGCAGGATGCTCATGTCCGCGTCGGCGACGGGCAGCCTGTCCTCAACCTCTGCGCCAACAACTATCTGGGACTGGCGGAGCATCCCGAAGTCATCGCGGCGGCGCGGGAGGCGTTGGATCGGTGGGGCTACGGGCTGGCGTCCGTCCGCTTCATTTGCGGCACGCAGGAACTGCATAAGCAGTTGGAAGCGAAACTCAGCGAGTTTTTGGGCATGGAGGATACGATTCTCTACTCCTCCTGCTTTGACGCCAACGGCGGCCTGTTTGAGACGCTTCTTGGTCCCGAAGACGCAGTCATTTCGGATGCCCTCAACCACGCCAGCATCATTGACGGCATACGGCTCTGCAAAGCGCAGCGTCTGCGCTACACGAACAGCGACATGGGCGAATTAGAAACCCGATTGCAGGAAGCGCAGGGGGCCAGAACGCGACTGATTGCCACCGACGGCGTGTTTTCTATGGACGGCTTTGTCGCCGATCTGCCTCGCATCTGCGACCTTGCCGAGCGTTACGATGCCCTGGTCATGGTGGACGATTCCCACGCGGTCGGCTTTCTCGGCCCCCAGGGGCGTGGCACACACGAGTTTCACGATGTTCTGGGCCGCGTGGACATCCTCACCGGCACTCTGGGCAAGGCGCTCGGCGGGGCCAGCGGCGGCTATGTCAGCGCCCGAAAAGAGGTCGTCGCCCTGCTGCGCCAGCGATCCCGCCCCTATCTGTTCTCCAACTCACTCGCCCCGCCTATCGCCGCCGCCTCGCTCAAAGTATTGGAGATGCTGTCGGATTCAACGGCCCTGCGCGACAAATTGGAAGCTAACACGCGCTTCTTTCGCGACGGCATGATGCGGCTGGGCTATGACATTCTGCCCGGCGCGCATCCCATCGTCCCGATCATGCTGGGCGATGCAGCCTCTCGCGGGCCAGGTCGCCGAAGCCATGCTGCACAAAGGCGTCTACGTCGTCGGCTTCTCGTATCCTGTCGTGCCGCAGGGCAAGGCACGCATCCGCACGCAGATTTCCGCCGCGCATTCGCCGGAAGATTTAGCCTTTGCCCTTCAGATGTTCGGCGAAGTCAAACAGGAGATGGGATTATGAACCGACGGGCATTAGTCCTCTGCCTGTTCGCACTGCTTGCCGGTCGGCCGGGGCTGGCGGCTGCCGCGCAATCGTCCCCGGATGCCGCAAACGTGTACAACGTCCGCACTGACCCGCGTTTGCCGGACCATGTGGTCGGAGACGGAAGAACCGACGATCTGCCGAGCCTGATGAAATGCCTGAACTTTCTGCGATTCGGGCATCCCGGCACGCTCTACTTGCCCGCAGGCCGCTATCGGATGGACAACAGCGCGGGACGCGGATTGTCTGTCTATTCCGGCGTCTGGCTTCAGGGGGCGGGAAAGGACAAGACGTTTCTTGTTGGAACAGGCAACCCCGAAGGCCGGGGCTTTCTGATGCAATTTTACGGCGCGGACGGCGCAAGCGTGACCGACTTAACTGTCCAAAATGAGACGCCCGCAGAGCAGCCTCCCTACAATCATCCCTTTGAGAACTGTACCAGTTCGGCGATGCCCTGCGCCAAGATCACACTGCGAAACGTCCGCTGGGATCTGGGATATGGCAAGGACCTGTCCCTGGGAAAGATACCGGGCCTGAGCATTGAGAACTGTGAGTTTGAGGCAACTCAGGCCAATCATGGTTTTCTCTGGCTCAAGGACTGTTCGCCGCTGACTTTTACAGGCAATACAATCCGTTACAAAGTCGGGCGTCTGCTCGTTGGCGGCTGTTCCGGGGTGATTTCCCGGAACCACTTTGTCGCGCTCGGCGGCGTCCCCACGCCGCGCCTGGTGGAAACGGGCGGGATTGAATTCAGTTTCGCGCATGATCTGGTCATTCGCGAAAATATGTTTGAGACCCTGTCGCCTCTGGATGAGCGCCACAATGACGGAGAATGCCTGATGTCGCAAGATCAGTACGGTCAGGGGGGTGGGGCAGGCCGCAACATTGTGATTGAGAACAACGTCATTCGCGGATATAATATCGGCATTGAACTGTATCAGGGCGGGACCAATGTCGCGATCAGAAATAACACTCTGATCGACAGCGACGGCATCTACCTGCGCGCCATGGACAAACCCGGCATCCATGACCCGCTGGTTGACTGCGTGGTGAAAGGCAACCGCGTTGTGAACCCTGCCGGGCGGCATCTGTCGCACCTGACCGTCAAGGCTTCGCAAGCCCTCGGAACACAAGGTTCGCTGATCTCTAATGTGAAGACCGATGGAAATGTGCTGATTCCTCACGCTCAAGTGGGAGGTATTAAAGCCAGGAGCATGTCAGGCACGAAAACCGAAGGCCTCAACACGGTGACAGACACACGTTGACCAGTGGTTAGAAATAGGTCAAATGAACTATTCTTCACGCTGCAAATCCCGAACCCTGTCTGTATACAACTGCTGATGCCGATGCTGGGCGTCTACCCAGGAAACGGGAAAGCTGTCCTGCCCGTGCAGAACAGCGTCTATCGCCGTCCGAACCTGATGGGCGCAGGTGTTGGGGCCGACACGCCCGACGCCGGTGCCAAGTCCGGGAAAGGCAACACTGCCGACATAATCGGCAATGGGTTCGCCGAGATATGTGCCGCTTGCAAACGTGCCGTGCTTGACCAGCAGAAGCGCGGCCCGCGCTGCCAGATAGGGGTTGACGCTGTCGCGCAGAATTGTCGGCACGCGCATGGTGGGCGCGGCGATCAGAAATGGCAGATCGGGGTTGTCCGTCTCCACGATCTCCGCCGCCCCGACCAGCAGTTCCCCATGATGTCGGGTGCGAATGACCTCTTGAAGCCGCTCCTGCACCTGCCAGCCGAAATGCTGCGAGTACAGCATATCTATGCCGCCGTCCATGAACCCGAAGCTGTTGGCCGGGCTGACGACGGCATCGCAGGATAGGTCAAAGATCGAGCCTTGATGAATGGTCACGCAATCCAAATCGCCGCAAAAACGCTCCCAGGCATCCGCCAGTCCGCTTTCTACCGAGGTCAGAAAGATGTTCATGGCTGATACTCCACCGTCAAAGCAAGGGCTTTGACAATAAGCGCCAATGCTCCCTCTGATAAAACGCCTATTTTATTGCTAAACCGTTCCAAAGATGCACCCCGCGTCTGGAACGCATCAGCGGCAGAGAGTTTTGTTAGGCCATTGGTAGATGTCGGCTCTACGCGCACCATCCAGAAATAACCATAGTAAACGTTGTTCCAGCCAGTCAGTGCCGCGCGTCGGCTCCAAATCCACGCGCCATACCTCGCCGCGAATAGGATTACCCAATCTGGTAATCCTCCAAAATCGGATCGCCGTCCAAAGCCGTAAATGCCGTCAATTCCCGCTCTGCGACCGGCAGGGCAAGATCAGCCGCATAAAATGGCGCGGCAGCATCAAACTGTGCGGTCATAATACGCTGACGTTCTTCTAATGGGAGCGACAGCAGGTAATCGGGGTCAGCCTCGCGGGGCCGCCCCACATTTCCGGCCATTTCCGGGTTGCTGATGGGTTTCTCTTCCACGATTTGCCGCAGGTAATCGGCCACTGCCTGCCCCCTTTGAGCAGCTTTTTCCCGTAATTGCATCTCCACATCGGGTGGTAATTCCAGCATCTTGATTGCTCCTTTCGTGGTCTATGCTTTCTCCAATTTGGCGAAGCCTAAGTCCAGTTTTTTCATGCCGACGGCACCCATGAACTGGACTTTGACAATACCCCCATCGCTTTCAAAACCGACGACGAAGCCTTCGCCAAAGGCGGCGTGGCGGACTTTTTCGCCCAGGGCGAAGGGCAGGCCCCCCCGCCCCAATTCTGGGGAGCCAGAAGAGGGGACTTTGCGTTCGCTTTCGCGCTTCAGGTCGTCCCACTTGGGCGCGTACTGCGCTTCGGGGCGGCGGCTGCCCTCGGCCAGCGTCGGCGTGTAGGTTGCCGCCGTACCCTTGCGGGAGGATTTGGCGAGGAATAAATTCATGGGGATTTCGGAGACGAAGCGCGAGACGGGGTTGCGCTGGACATTGCCGAAGAGCATTCTTGATCCTGCATAGGACATGAACAGTTCTTCTTTGGCCCGCGTGATGCCGACATAGCACAGGCGGCGCTCTTCTTCCAGTTCGGTCTGATTGCCCATCGCGCGGAAGTGGGGGAAAATGCCTTCTTCCAGGCCCGTCAAAAAGACGACGGGAAACTCTAAGCCTTTGGCGGCGTGCAGGGTCATCATCGTGACCGAGTTGGCGCTGTCTTCCAGCGTATCAATGTCGGAAACGAGCGAGACGTTTTCCAGGAAAGCCGAGAGTGATGTGTCGCCTTCTTCACCCGCCTGCTGCTCAAACTCTTTGGCGACCGAGACCAATTCGCCAACGTTTTCCACACGCGACTGCGCTTCTTCAGTCTTCTCTTTTTTCAGGTCATCTAAGTAGCCCGTCGTGTCTAGGATGTTCTGAATGAGCGTGGAGACGGGCTGCGCGTCCCGCTTGGTCGTCAGATATTCCACAATCTTGACAAAGGCCTGGATGCTGTTTTTGGCCCGCGCCGGCAAATCCATTTCATGGACCCGGCGGCAGGCGTCCCAGAAGGCGATCTCGTAGCGGGACGCGAAATTGTTGACCTTTTCCACGGTCGTCGTCCCGATGGCGCGGGCGGGGACATTAATGATGCGGCGCATGGACAGGCCATCATAAGGGTTCATCAAGACGCGCAGATACGCCAGCAGGTCTTTGATCTCGCGCCGCTCGTAAAACCGCACACCGCCGACGATCTTGTACGGAATGCGGTAGTTGATAAACTGCTCTTCCAATGCGCGGGACTGGCTGTTGGCGCGGTACAGCACGGCAAAGTCGCTGTAGCGCCGGTCGCCGGTGATGGTCTCGTCGCGGACGACCCCGACAATGGCGGCGGCTTCTTCCACTTCATTGGGCGCTTCCACCAGCGTGATGCTTTCGCCTTCAATGTTGTCCGTCCACAGCCGCTTGTCCGCCCGCCCCCGGTTTTTGCTGACGACATGGTAGGCGGCATCTAAGATCGTCTTGGTGCTGCGATAGTTCTGCTCCAATTTGATAATCGTGGCGTCGGGGAAGTCCACTTCAAAGTTGAGAATGATCTGGACATTCGCGCCCCGGAAGGCGTAAATGGAATTGTGAACGACAATGCCCCCGGCGACGTAATTGCGGAGATTGGCGACCGACAGGTCGTAAACCTTGCCTGTGTAATGCTCATCGGTGATGGCGCAGATTTGGCTGACACCATTCTTTCCCAAATGGTGTACGACCGGAACGTGATACACATTTGACAAGTGTTCCGCCGGAATCGCCGCGTAAAATATGCTGCCATTTTTGTTCAAGAAGGAGCGGTGACCGAAGGAAGCGTTCATTCTGACTGTGGATAAGTCGTGCCTGCCTTGAAGATGTCTTGCATACCGCCACGCCTCGTCGTAGTCATGGAAAGCCTCGCCGTAACTTTCGTTACCGGCATGAACTAGAACGGAGAATCTTAAAGGCAAACCATCGTCAGGTATGTCTTTATAATGGTCTTCCCACGGAAACATCACCGGCAGAGTTTCCGGTGCAAACATGCTTAAGACAACAGTGTTTTCAGCGTATGGCGGATCGTCGGAAAAGAACACCTGTTCATCCCAGGCGATCCCTAGGCGTTGCCATACCTCCCCTGGTGCATCTTCATTTGGCGCTCCGAACATAATATGGTTCGGCGTGACGCGCACCGCCGCGCCTTGCTTCGTTTGTATATGCCGTACCGGCCCGGCGTAGTCATTGATCATGACCCTCTCAACAACGACGGGGGCCAGATGCGGACCGCCGCAGGCGGCTAGAATGGTGTCGCCCTCTTTGATCTGCTCCACCGGCATATAGCCGGATGGAGTGAGAATGGATGTGCCTTCCACGACGCACTGGTCATCATCGCCGACGACGCAGATGTTTTTGTACTTGCCGGAAAACAGCTTCAAAAGCTCGTACTGGCTGCCGTTGACGTCCTGAAACTCGTCGCAGTGGACATACTGGAAGCGGTTCTGGTAATGCTCCCGCGCCTTCTCCGACTCGCGCAAAAGCTGGACGGTCTTCATAATCAGGTCGTCAAAATCTAAAGCGTTGGAGATCGTCAGCTTCTCTTGATATAGCCGGTACGCCTTGCCGACCGCGCGCTCAAACGGCGAGGCAGAAAAGTCGTTCATAATGTCGTCCGGCGTCTGCAAGGTTTCTTTGGCTTTGGAGATTTGCGACAGTACGGCGCGGGGGGCGAACTGCTTTTCGTCCAGATCCAGTTCGCGGACGGTTTCGCGGACGAGGGCCAGTTGATCGCCGTCGTCGTAAATGACGAAATTTTTGTCCAAACCGATCTGCGCGCCGCGCTCACGCAGGCACCGGGCGCACAGCGAGTGGAACGTGCCGGCCCAGAGGTCGCGCATGGCGAGGTCGCCGACCAGATTGGAAATACGCTCTTTCATCTCCGCCGCCGCTTTGTTGGTGAAGGTCACGGCCAGGATATTGTAGGGGCGGATGTTCCGTTCGCGGATAAGATAGGCGATGCGCTTGGTCAGGGCGTTGGTCTTGCCCGACCCGGCTCCGGCGAAGATCAGCACCGGGCCGCTGTCATGCAGAACGGCCTGCTGCTGCGGCTCATTCAGCCCGGCCAGAAACGGCGACGAGTGAGTCTGGGCGTTGGATGGCAATGGATTGGAAGAGGGAGTCATGGGGAGATTATACCCGGCAACGACGCGGAGGTCCTTTGCCCTCCGTTCGCACCCCTTGCATTTTTCCATGACCTATGCTAAAATAAGAGGGTCAGAGGGAATGGGAAGGTGGCTGAGTGGTTGAAAGCGGCTCACTGCTAATGAGTTACACGGGGTAAACCCGTGTCGCAGGTTCGAATCCTGTCCTTCCCGCTCCTGCGGCGATAGTTGGCAAAGTGAGCGGCCCGGATGCCTCCGGGCCGTTTTTTCTGTTTGAGGGGAATTGATGCTGGACGATCTGCAATCGGAAAAGCGGGTAGAGTGGGAGCGATTGCTGCATTTTGATCCCAAATCCGTGGCTGCGCTGGCCGGATGCGCCCTGTTTTTAATCGGGTTTTTGGGTGTTCTGCCCGCCTGGCTGCGGGCGCAGGCGCAAGCCGATTTTGCGGGCGCGGCGCTCCAAACCGCGCCCGGCACGGTCGCCACGATCCAGATTTCGCCGGTCAGTCAAGGCGGTGGCGGGCTGTTCAACGCCGTCACGGTCGCATTTGCCGGGCGGGAAATTTATTATGCCCTGCCGCCGACGAGTCAATGGAAGCCCAAGCGCGGCGCGTCGGTGGTGGTGGCCTATCGCGTAGGCCAAAAAAGCGGCGCGGTGCACATTGAGTCGGTCACGCCGCAGTAGGTGTCTGTCAGGTCAGCAGGCGGCTCAGATACAGGCAGAAGAACCCCGTCAGGCCGGCGACAGCAGTGGCGAGACGCAGCCCACTGGAACCCACCCTGAAAGAACCCACCCGGCGCAAGCGCCTTCCCTCCCGAAGCGGGAGGGGCAAGAGGGGAAGACCAAAGAGGCTGCTGGCAGATGGCATTCTTCTCCTGTACTTCTCCTCCCCCTCCCGAAACGGGAGGGAACGCGCTTGCGCCGGGTGGGTTCTCACATCCGACAGCAACGCCTCCGCTTCGGCGACCGAAATTTCCAGTCCTTCGGCGACATCAGCGACCGTGGGCCAGTTTTGACGTTCCCACTGCCGCCGAGACCAGAGAGAAATCACCGCCTGCGCTTCTTCGGGTGTCAGCCGCTCATTGTCTCCCATCGCCATCGCCCCTATCTCCTTATCAGCGCGAGAAATTATCAGCGCGAGAAAGCCCACTCCCCGTGACGGCCTTTGATGTCGGTGCCGGCCCCTTCAATATGCCCGCCGCCCGCAACATGGCCGGACTCGCTGCCTAAGTCCCAGGCACGCGGTTTGGACGCCCAGAGGACGCGGGTTTCGCGCATGGAGACTTCACCGGATTGCGGGGAGACATGCCCCTGGACGGCGATGCGAACATCGGCTTCATGGGTGCGGACGCTCATGGTTCCGGCGAACGTGTTTCCCTGTCGCTGTGTGATGACCAGAGTGGCGGGGTTGTGCGAATGGCGGCCATGCCAGGTTCCCAGCAGGTTTGGTCCGGCTCCCGTCTCCGTTTTGGAGGCGGCGGGTAGGGGTGTCTGAAAGGCGACTGCGACCGGGACGTTCGGCGTCGTCTGCGGCGTCTCACGTCTCAGTGGATGGCGAGGACGAAACAGGCGACGGGGATATCGCTGAGGCGATTCCGGTGGCATGTGAGCCATTCGCGGCCCGTTCAGAGGGCGGCGCAGCCGATGCGTCGGGGCCGACCGAGCCAGCCGACGCACGACGCGCTGCCCGGAGGAAACGGTCCGTTCCTGACGGAAGGCCGCCACCCTGACGACAGGCAGGGAGTGCGGGACGACGGGCAGAGGCTTCGGCGCGGAATGTGGGAGCGGCATCCTACGGGTGACCCGCACGGCAGGCGCAGGAACCGGTGGTCGGTTCAACGTACCCACCTCCGAGGCGACACGGCGGTGCGGGGGGAGAAGCCGGGGCAGTGTTGCCAGCAGGGCCAGAAGCAGCAGTCCGGCGGCCCAGGCCAGCGGAAGCGCCGCCGGACGTGCGGCGCGTGAGACTGCAGGCACTGCGGAAGCGCGCGGAGCAGCGGCAGGAAGCGGCACCGGCCTGGGGGAAACGATTGGTCTGGGCGACAGAGCCGTGCGAAAGGCGTCTGCCAACTCCCGGGCCGATCCGAAGCGCCGGGCCGGGTTTTTGTCCAGCGCCCGGTCCAGCACCCGCTGCACAGCAGGCGCGGCCCTGGGCAGCGGGGGGGGAGCGCGGTGCGTCACCTGGTACAGAACATTGGGGATGTTCCCGCCGGTGAATGGCGGATGGCCTGCCAGCATCTCATAAAGCAAAATGCCCAGCGACCATAAATCGGACGCAGCGGCGCAGGCTTCGCCGTTGATCTGCTCCGGGGCCATGTAGACCGGTGAGCCGACCATAGATCCGGCCTGCGTCACCATCGTGTCTTCATTCTGGCGCGCCACGCCGAAGTCCATCAGCTTGACCTGGCCGCCGGGCAGCAGCATTACGTTGGAAGGTTTGATATCGCGGTGGACAATACCCGCTTCATGAACGGCATCCAATCCCCCGGCGACCTGATCCAGAATAGAGGAAACTTCCTGGGGCGAAACCGCCCCTTGATCCAGCCGATCCCGCAGGGTCATCCCTTCCAGAAACTCCATCACAATGTAGTGCTGCCCGGCTTCTTCCCCAATATCATAGATCGTGACGATGTTGGGGTGGGAGAGCCGGGCAATCGCGCGGGCCTCGCGCTTGAGACGCGCGATCATGGCCTCCCGCATTTCCGGGGACAGGGAGTGCGGGACGGACAGCACTTTCAAGGCGACACGTCGCCCAATACGGTTGTCTAGGGCCTCATAGACCAGAGACATACCGCCGCGCCCCGCTTCCCGCAGTATCTGGTAATGCCCGTAAACCTGGCTGGAAAGTGTCTGTGTTCCCGGCATGATTTGGCCTTTCGCGTCCACATAATACCCAGATGTGACGCGAACATAACGGAAATGTCAATGAGGCCGACAAAAATACAGGAAAACGTGACGGTTATAACCCTCGCGTCATCTGTACGCCCATTCCGTCCGGCGTAATAAAGGGCGACAGGATCAGGCCGCGCGGCTGGGACAATTCCAGACGCGAGATGCCGATGCCCAGGGCCGCACCAGCCACAACGTCGCCTGGCGTGTGCCGGTGCAGGCGGACGCGCGAGGCGGAAATCAGGGCCGCGCCCAAATACCAATAGGGGGCCTGTCTGGGATGCAGGCTGCCTTCCACGGTAGCGACGGCAAACGCCGCTGTGGCGTGGCCGCTGGGGAAGCTGTCGTGGGCATTGGAATCGGGCCGCTTTTCGCGCACTAGCGACTTCAGACCCTCGGCCAGCAGGACGCTGGTTCCGAGCGCGTCTGCGGCGCGCAGGGCATGGTTTCTGCCGTCATGCCCGTCGGAAAGCAGAGGCAGGCCGACTCCGGCGGCCAGAAAGAGAATGTTGCCGCTGTCCGACGCGAAGTTGGCGGCTTGCCGGGCCGGGGAATCGGCATGGCCGGGCAAGGCCAATGTGGTCAATGCGATGAGCGTCAAGCCCGCTCCCATGGGGGCGCGGCGGAAGTGTCGTTTTGTCATGAGGCCATTGTACCCGAAGACCGTGCCCGGAACCCGCCGAAGAAGAACCCGCCTTCGCCTTTGCAGGTATACTCTTTCATTATGTCCTCGCCTATCGTTTTACGCGCGGCGGCTTTGGGCGATGCCGCCCAAGCTGCGCCTCTGATTCATGCCGCCGGGCCTGCCCTCTATGACCGCGTGTTTGGGCCGACCCCCGAAGAAGCGACACGGTTTTTTCAGACGCTTTTCCTGCTGCCGGACAGCCTGTTCAGCCACCGCAACGGCATCGTCGCCGTACAGGACGGGGAGGTCGTGGGGCTGGCTCTGGCCGTTCCGGCGGCTTTGTACCATCGCGGCCCGGACGTTCCCCGGCAGCTTTTGCGACGCGGTCTGCCGTTTCTGCTGCGCCTGCTGCCCGCCGCCCTGGATTTACGTCGCTCCACGCTGGCCCCGCCGCCCGGCGCGTACTACCTGGGCATTCTGGCGGTCAGCCCGCCCCGGCGGAACCAGGGGGTTGGGACGCAGCTTCTCACAGAAGTTCACCATCGCGCGGTGGCGGCTGGGTGCCACAGTGTTTGCCTGCATGCCGAGCGGGACAATCAGGACGCGCGCCGCTTTTACGAGCGTCACGGCTACCAGGTAACGCATGACCGACTCACGCCGCGCGCCGCCCGCTGGGGCGTGACGGGCTTTGTGGGGATGCGGCGTGAGATCGGCGGGTAACGGCGAAGAACCCACCCGGCGGACAAGTCCGCCACCCTCCCGAAACGGGAGGGGGAGGAGAAGTGCAAGAGAAGGAAGCCTTCGGGCAGAAATCCTCTTTGCCCTCCCGTTTCGGGAGGGAAGGCGCTTGCGCCGGGTGGGTTCTCCATTCGGGTCGGGTATACTAGCCCTAACGCCATTTTCAGGAGCCGCATTGATGAAAGACCCTCGCGTCGCCAAACTCGCTGATGTGCTTGTTGGTTATTCCACCCATATCAAGCCGGGTGAAAAAGCGCTGGTGGAAGCCTACGACATTCCCGATGACGTTGTGACTGCCCTCGTTGACCGCATTGTTCAGGCGGGCGGCCTGCCGTTCGTCACCCTCAAGCGTAACAAAGTCCTGCGGGCCTTGTATAAAAACGCGACCGAGGAGCAGATGCGGTTAATCGGGGAATGGGAACAGGCGCGGATGGAAAAGATGGATGCCTATATTGGTGTGCGCGGGGCCGAAAACAGCACGGAGCATTCCGATGTTCCTGACGACCGGATGAAGCTGTATCGGTCGCTCTGGTGGAACCCGGTTCACTCAAAAACGCGGATCACGCAGACCAAATGGGTTGTCCTGCGCTGGCCGACTCCGTCCATGGCGCAGCAGGCCGGGATGAGCACCGAGGCGTTTGAAGACTTTTATTTTGATGTCTGCACGTTTGATTATGCGAAGCTGGACCCTCTGATCGCGCCGCTCAAAGGACGGATGGACCGGACGGACCGAGTGCGGCTGACCGGGTCAGGCACGGATTTGACGTTCAGTATCAAGGACATTCCGACCATTCCCTGCACGGGACGGGCCAACATTCCTGATGGGGAGATTTTTACGGCCCCGGTGCGCGATTCCGTGAACGGGACCATTGCCTTCAACACGGCGACCATCTACCAGGGAACGGTGTTTGAGGGGGTCACGCTGCGCTTTTCGGACGGGAAAATCGTGGACGCGACCGCAAGCGGCGGGATGACGGCGGCGCTCAATCAGATATTGGACAGCGACGAAGGCGCGCGCTACATCGGGGAGTTTTCGCTCGGTTTCAATCCGTATGTGTTGCAGCCGATGAAGGATATTTTGTTTGACGAGAAGATTGCCGGGTCCTTCCACTTCACGCCGGGCGGGGCGTATGACGAGGCCTTCAACGGCAACCGGTCGGTGGTACACTGGGACATGGTCTTTATTCAGCGCCCGGAATTCGGCGGCGGCGATGTCTACTTTGATGATGTTCTGATCCGGCATAATGGCCTGTTCGTCCCGTCGGACTTGCAGCCGCTGAACCCGGACAATTTGAAGGCGATGGGATAAGCAAAATGGTGTCACGGTTAGCGCAAATTCCCCGGCGTTCCGGGCGTCCGCAGCGCGTGCCCAATGCTCTGCATCTGCAACACGGCTTTGTCCCCCCAACTCTCGTCTGGTGGCTGTCACCCCTGCTGGTGGGGGGCACCACCAGCATCGTCTTCTGGCTTCAGGTTCATCTCACCAATGTGGACGGACACCAATACATTCGTCCCTATGGGATTGCGCTCCTCATTCCGGTGATGATCCTCACCATTTGGGGTGGCCGAATGATTGGCTGGCTCACTCTGGCTTTGGCTGTTCTTTCTTATAACTATGTTCTGGAACAGCCGCGGTTTGTTTGGAGCATTTCCACCACGCGCTCCGGCATTGAACTTTTGTTTCTGGCTGTTGTCGGCGCTCTTGCCGTCTTAAGCGTGGAGGCCCGCCGGCAACGCTTTGAGGCGCTGGAAGATGTGACGGCGACTCCCAGGGCAAGGGCTGTCACCGAGGAAATACAGCAGATTGCCGGTCAGATTTCCGGCGTGAGCCGCCTGGGCGACTGCCTGGTTTATCAGCGCGGCCTGGATATTTATCTGCATCTGGACATTTTGGTGGAAGATGCTCTTTCCCTGAGCCAAGCGCGCGTCGTCGCTTCCGATGTTGAATCCGCACTGGTTCAGAAGATGCCCTTACTGTTTAAGGTCTATGTTCATCTGGCCTAATTTCCCTGGCCGTGCCGGGGTGAACATTGGGTTCGCCCGGACAAAACACCGGAGTTTACCATGAAACCAAGCCCCTTTTTTTTCGCGTCGGCAGCTTTGCTTACCGCCTGTTTGCCCGCTGTCCTGCCCGTGCAGGCCCAGGAGGCAAAGCCTTCCGGCGGGGCGATGTCCCCGATCCGCCCGCCGGCTGTGCCGCTGATCGTGCGGGCGCCCTATGTCAGCGTCTGGCAGCCCGCCGACTCGCTGGCAGGTTCCTGGCCGACCCATTGGAACGGCAGCGTCAAGGCGATGACCGGCATCGCCCGCGTAGACGGCCAGCCTTTTGTTTTCCTGGGCGACCCCCGGAACGGAAACGATCCCCTCGCGCCGCCGATGACGCAAGTCGCTCTGCAAGTGACGCCGACGCAGTCTCTGTACCGGCTGCGCGGCGGCGGCGTGGAACTTTCGCTGGATTTCCTGTCGCCGGTGGAACCGGACGATCTCCGGCGACTGTCCCTGCCGCTTGGCTACATCTTCGCCTCCGCCCGCAGCGCCGACGGTCAGCCGCACACGGTCAGCCTGTATTTTGACATTTCCGGGGAATGGGCGCATGGCGACATCAAAGCGCCGATCACCTGGAACCGGCTCAAAATCGGCGGCGCAGCCCGGTCGCTGTCGGCCTTTGCCGTCACGCCGGCCGAGCCGAAAGTTCTGGGGGAAACCAACGAGTACCCCATGTGGGGCACAGCCGTCTGGGCCACAGCGGCCCAAAACGGCCTGACCACGCGGGCGGGGGCGGATGTGGATGTCCGCACCGCGGCCATCAGTGACGGGCGGCTGGATGACTCCGTAGATGCCAATCAGCCGCGCGCCATTAATGATCACTGGCCGGTCTTTGCCTTCAACTTTAACCTGGGCCGGGTCGGCGCTCTCAGCGGCAAGCCCATCACTCTGGTTCTGGGCGATGTCCGCGATCCCGCTGTCAGCTATCTTCAGAAGCCTGTTCCGCCGCTCTGGAAATCCTACTGGCCGACCTGGCCGCAGATGCTGGTCTTCGCTTATGATGACGCTTCTGCCGCCCGCGCCCGCGCCGATGCGCTGGACAAAAAGATTACGGCGGATGCAACGCAGGCCGGCGGCGCGAAATACGCCGCGCTCTGCGCCCTGGCCTTGCGGCAGGCGTTCGGCGCGACTGAAATGGTCGGCACGGCGGATAAGCCCTGGATGTTTATGAAGGAAATCAGCAGCGACGGCAATATTTCCACGGCGGATGTGATTTATCCGTCGTTTCCGGTATTTCTGTATGCCAATCCGCGCCTGCTGCGATTGCAGCTTGACCCCCTGCTGGATTACGCCGAGACCGGCGGCTGGCCGAAAACCTTCGCTGAACACGACATCGGCTCATCTTATCCCAATGCCAACGGCCACAACGACGGCAACGAAGAAGACATGCCGGTGGAAGAGTCCGCCGACATGCTGATCATGGCGGCGGCTTACCTGCGCTATGCGCCCAAAGCGGATGCGGCGGCCTATGCCAAGCAGCATTACAAAATCCTCAAGCAATGGGCCGATTACAATGTTCAGAATGGTCTGGATCCCGCGTTCCAGAACCAGACGGATGACTTCACGGGGTCTATCAAGAGCAGCGCCAATCTGGCCCTGAAAGGTATTTTGAGCGTCGGCGCGATGGGACAGATCGCGGGCTTTGCGGGAAATGATGCCGATGCTGCCCACTACAGCCAGACGGCCCATGATATGATCGGCCAGTGGGCCAAGCTGGCACAGTCCAAGACAGGCGACCATCTGACCCTGGCTTACGGGCAGGACGACACCTGGAGCCTCAAATACAACGCCTTCCCCGACAAAGTCCTCGGCTTGAATTTGGTCCCGCAGTCGGTTCTGCAAGAAGAAGCCAAATACTACCTGACCAAGCTCAATGCCTTTGGCGTGCCTCTGGACAATCGCCATGCCTACACCAAAACCGACTGGGAACTGTGGACGGCGGCATCCACGGACGATCCCATCCTGCGTCAGAAGTTTGTGGACGGTATTTACGACTTCGCCAACACGTCCAAGTTCCGGGGCGCATTCAGCGACTGGTACGACACCGTCACCGGCCAGCAGACCGGCTTCGTCGCCCGCCCCGTCATCGGCGGCGTCTATGCGATCTTAGACCGCACCGCGCTGCAAACCAGACCGTGACGCGCCGGCAGTGTCCTCCGGCTCTTTCATGGATTTTTCATGTGGGGCTGTTATACTGAGAGCAGGCGATTGTCGCCTTATGAGGATTAAGCCATGCACTCTGTCCGCCTGATGTTTCTGCCGCTCCTGGCGCTAACGGCGCTGACGCCTTTGCGCGCCCAGAACGCGGCTTCGTTGCCGCCCGCTGCCGTCATCCCGGCGGCCTCTGACTCGGTTGTTGCCTGTCAGACTGGGGACAGCATTGAAGTCAAGGGGACATTTGCCATGACCCGGGACTTTGATACCTGCCAGTTCCAGGCCGATGACGCTGTTGTGGCTACACATGGCCCGGCGGCGGGGTCCGATCCGTATGACTTCCACTGGACCGCGCCTGCGCCCGGCGAGCATCTCCTGCAAGTGGTTTACACAGACCAGGGACAGCATCGGACCTTCGGGCGAAAACTCGTCGTGCTGGTTTCCAATGCCCCGCCGGTCGCGTTCCAGACTCTGCCGGCCAAAGCCGGCGCAGACACCGCGGTTTCGGTCGTCGGCACGTCGGCGTTTGCCCCGGTGCGGGTGTATTTTTATTTTGACGGCCAGCCGATCACGGCGTCTGTCTCGGATTCGTTCACGGCGATCCTGCCGATTGCCACCAAAAAGCAGGCCGGCAGTTATCCCCTGCGCTTTGTCGCTTACGATGCTCAGGGACGCGCCTTTTACAGCCGGACCGCGTCCGTGGAAGTTCTGCCCCGCCTCAAAATCTCAGCCCCGGCCACTTTCTCTCTGGAAAAGCCCGATGACCGTGCCGCTTTGACTGCCGACATCGCGCCGGATGTCAAGCCGGCCAAAGTGGCTTACTTCTGGTCGGCCTCCGGGGCCGATGACTGGCAGCCGCTGGGCGAAGCGTCTTCTGCGCCCTTTTCGTTTGCGTTTGACCTGTCTGCTTTTGCCGACAACGATTATCAAATCAAGGCAACGCTGACCACTGTTTCCGGGGCGACCTATGACGCCGCGCCGGTTACGCTCACCTTCAAGAATGCGATGGCCGCCGATAAAGCGGCCAGAGAAGCCAAAGACAAGGCTGATGCCGACGCGCTTCTGGCGGCGCAGGAGGCCAAAAAGCAGGCGGACGACACGGCCCGCGTTGCGGATGCTGCTCACCTCCAGGCCGAACGGGCCGCGAATTTAGTTCGTTTCCTCCCCCGGCCAGGCTTTGATACCGCAATCTTCCGCAAACAGCTTGCCGAATTGGCCCTGCCCTCCGATCCCCGTGCGGTCCTGCCTGCCCGGCAGGGCGCGACCGGCATGGCGCTGGGCCTGGACGCCGTTCCCGGCGCGGCTCACAGCGTTCGGGCAGTTCCTGCGTCTGCCCATTCGTCTCCCGGCGTTGCCGCCATTCCGCAGGCTGTCACCGTATTTGTGCAGCCGGGCAGCGGCCAGATCAATTACCCCGGCGGCGTCGCGCCCCTCTCTCGCGCCATCGCGCAGCAGGCCCTGGATTACGGCAAAAGCCAGTCCTCCGCCACCGGCTGGGGCTGGACTCAGCACGACATCACCTTCCAGCTTTCGGCCAGCCCGTCCGCCGGGCCGGCGCAGGGCCTGGCCGATGCCGTGGCCCTGCTGTCCGCCGTCTCCAATCATGCTGTGGATGACAGCGTTGTTCTCAGCGGCGCGATTAATGCCCAGGGCGACGTGTATTCGGTCGGCGGCGTCTATGATCCGCTCTCTGTCTTCGGCAATCCCCACATTCACACGCTCCTGGTTCCCGCCGGCTCCATTCCTGAGACCACACTCTTTGACCTCTATGCCCGCAACCCCGCCCTGTGCTTTGGCCGCCGGGTGGTTCTCGTGCATTCCGTTGATGCAGCCCTGCGCTACGCTGTGATCAACTGGCCGGGCAGTCATTATGCGAAAGAAGAATCGCTCATTCAGGGCGGCCTCCGCCATTTCGCGGCGGGCGACGACAAACTGGCCCTCGCGGCCTTCAGCGCTGCCAAAGACCTGGACCCCGACAACTGGACAGCAGGCTTCTGGATGACGATGGTCAATCTCGTCCAGCAGCAAAGCCTGAAAAAGCCCGCAAGCATCCAGTAACATGGGAAATCATCATTTCTACACAGTGGTAGGATAGATATGGCTAACTACCAAATTGAGGACAAGGTGCGCGTAATCCAGGTTCCTCCCTATTTATATTCCAGCATCCCCATTGATCAAGAAACAACGTACTTTTTTGAACGTTGTTTGAGAAAAGTGTTCCGTATTGAGGATTTCGATGAGCATGGGCAGTTGGAATTGTGGGCAACCGAAAAAGGCAATCCAAGGAAACGTTTTGGCCTGAACTCTCACACAATCTGGATAGAGCCAGAGTATGTAGAGCCATTTCTCCAATGATTTCGTGACTGGTAGGAAACAAGTTCACTTCTCCTGAATGTTTTAGGAGTATGGTTTCTGGCATACTCAGAGATCATCAGAAGTCAGATTGTTCCATTCCGCGAGTTAGTGATAAGGCAATGCTAAACGAAATTCTACAAAAAATACTAGCCAAACTCTTTAGAAAGCGCAGGCAGAGTCTAACACGATCCAGAACCTTCATTCTTTAGTGAGATTAATACTATTCGTACTTTTCCACCGGAATATTACAGCGTGGGAGAGTTACGAGTGATGATCAGTCAGCAGATTGGATTAGAGTATCTTGTTCCATTGGCGTTGGGGCACTTAGAGCGTGATCCATTGGCATTAGAAAATTGTATCCTGGGCAGTCTCCGGGAAAGTCTTCAGCGGGTTCCCGCAGAGTTCTGGCAGCAGCATCCCGACTTTTGGGCGCGTTGGCAAAAGATACCGGCGGTTGTCTTGGAGCCGCCTATGGCCTAATTATTGATCTGGAAAAGTCTTGAGGCAGGAGAGAGTAGGGGTTTGCTGTATGAGTGGTTTGTTTCGGTGCATCTGCCGATCCTGCGGCTGGTCGTCGCTGCCAGTGCGGGAAGCGTCTGCATTTCCTGACTTCTGTCCTCAGTGCGGGGCTTCGGCACAGAATTTTGACCTGGAAATCCAGGTATCTACACTGGGAGAGGCAGAAAGCAATTTGGAGGAAGATGCTTCGGAGACGCAGGCGAAGGCGCTGGGACTGCGCTTTGTGGACCTGACAAAGATTTGGGCTGATCCTGCCGCCATTAAAGCTGTTCCCGAACACATTGCCAGACACTACAATCTGCTTCCGATCAAGCGTGATAGCAGCGTCATGCCCAACCGCCTCATGGTCGCCTTGAGTGATGTCAAGAACGCCGTGGTCGCGTTAGACCATGTCAAGTTGGTCTCACGCTGCAAAGTGCAGACAGTGCTGACGAGTAAGAAAGACATTGAGGCAGCGATTGACCGTGCCTATGGATAAAGTAAGAATGATTACACTGAACCAACTTTATATTTATCCGGTCAAGTCGCTGGGCGGCATTGCACTCACAGAGGCGCGGGTGGAGGCGCGGGGATTGGAACATGACCGGCGATGGATGGTAGTGGATGCGGATAATAAGTTTTTGACGCAGCGCGAACATCCCCGTATGGCTTTGGTCTTGCCCCAAATTACCGGGGAAGGGCTGGCGCTGGCAGCGCCGGGTATGGAAACGCTGCGCGTTCCCTTTGTCTCTGCGGGAGCGGCGGTACAAGTACGGGTCTGGCGGAGCGTCTGCGAGGCGGTCTCTGCCGGGGATGAGGCGGCAGAGTGGCTGACGGAGTATCTGGGTGTGCCGGTGCGGCTGATGTTCATGCCGGACAGGAGTCGGCGCGCGGTCAACCCGGACTATGGGCAGCCGGGCGACATCGTCAGTTTCGCCGATGGCTATCCGATCCTGCTGCTGGGGGAAGCGTCCGTTGAAGACCTCAATACGCGGCTGGATGAACCGGTACCGATGGATCGCTTTCGTCCGAACTTCGTAGTCGCGGGCAGCAAGGCCTATGCCGAGGATGGCTGGATGCGCGTTGCTATTGGGGATGCAGTGTTTCGCGCAGCCAAGCCCTGCGGGCGGTGCGTGATGACGACTATTGATCAGGCGTCGGGGGCGCGCGGCGTGGAGCCTCTGCACACACTGGCGCAATATCGCGTAGCCGACGGCAAAGTCCTGTTCGGGCAGTATCTGATTGCGGAGGGTGAAAGCCGGGTCCGCGTGGGTGATCCCGTGACGCCGCTGGATTAGCCGCCTGGAGTTGTTGGCGGTGGCGCAACTGGCGCGGCGGGCGGCGTTGTGTCTGTCGGCGCGGGTGCCGGAGTGGTGGGAGATGCCGGCGCATCTGGCGGTGGCGGCGTTATGACCGCCACAGGGCCAGGCGGAGGGGCGACCGGGGGTGGGGCAAGAGCCGTCCGCAGGTTTTTCGCCCAGCCCTGAGCCAGTGGAAGCGGCTGCGTGAAACTGGCCGCTGTCGCGTCGGCATCTGTCACCGTAATCAGCGGCGTTCCTGCCAGTGCAAGCTGTGCTGTCCCATCCGGCAAAGTTGTCACCTGAACGGCGTCCGGCGCAGCGGCCTCCGGCTGATCTGCCAGGTGGTTCAGCCGCGCTGTCAGCATGTCGGCGCGTTCTGCCGCCGTCAGTCCGCCCTGCTGCGGGCCGCGTACCTTCAGAACGAGTTTGCCGCGCAGGAAAACAAGGCCAATTTGTCCGCCGACCTGCGCGAAGTCATTCGTGACCGTGAGAGGCGGATTGTTCGGGATTTTCGGCTCCGGCGCGTTAGGCGGACGCCAATTGACGCGCGGCAGGACCTGCTGAAGCCGCTTGGCCCACAACACAGCCATTTGCAGCGGCGTTTTGCCGCTGCCAGCGGCTTTGACGGTGGTCGGATCTACGGTGATCAGCCGCCGGCCCAGGGCATAAATGACCGGGTAGCGGTTCACGCGGCTGGTCGGAGACGGCAGAAAAACGACGACATCCGAGGGCTGAATATTCGGGACGCCCAAAAGCGGCGTCAGGCGTTCCATGATGACGCCAATGCGCTGCTCGGGAGATAGTCCGCCCGCCGACCCGCGTAGGCGCAGGACAGGGTAGCCGCCCAGGGTCAGATCGGCAGGAGCCGCTGCCGGCAGGGCCGGGCTGGTCGGCGGGGCGGGCGCGGGCGGCGATTGAGTGTCGTTCAAGGCCTGAGCCATCAGCGGGCTGAGGCTGAACATGAGCAGCAGGGACGCGGCAGTGCGGCCTGGGCAAATTCGCATGAGTGTTTCTCCTATTAAGAGAGACGCAGGAAAGGCGACGTGGGTTCCCGGAGCGTCGGTCATTGTTGACTTCCCACCTTCTAGCGGCTATAATGGCCGCATGGAGACGCGACAAATGGGCGGCGCGGCGGGAATCGATCTGCACGCGCATACGACGGCTTCCGATGGCAGTTTAAGGCCGACTGAGTTAGTCCACAAAGCCGCTGCATTGGGTCTGGCCGCGCTGGCTGTGACCGACCATGATACTCTGGGCGGACTGGCCGAAGCGCGGCAGGCGGCGCAGGCGGTCGGGCTGGATCTCGTTTCCGGCGTGGAACTGTCTGTGGAGGATGACGGCGGGCGGTTTCACCTGCTGGGATATGGGTTTGATCCCGACGATGCCGCCCTGGGAGAAAAGCTAGTGACGCTGCGGGCCAATCGCGCGGCCCGCAATGAGGCGATGGCCGTCAAAATGGCCGAGTTGGGTCTGCCGGTGACGATGGCCGATGTCCGGGCCGAGGTGGGTGAAGACGCCGAAGTGATCGCGCGGCCCCACTTCGCGCAGGCGTTAATCAAAAAAGGCGTTGTCCGTTCGGTTTCAGAGGCCTTTGACCGCTACCTTTCCACCGGCAAGCCGCTGTATCTGCCCAAGGAAGTCCTGACGCCACGCGAGGCGATTGCGCTTTTGCATGCGGCCGGCGGCGTGGCCGTCATGGCCCATCCGGGCCTGGTTCCCCTGAGCACGTCGGCTCTGGCCGGGCGGGTAGCCCAACTCGCTTCGGAGGCGGGTTTGGACGGGCTGGAAGCCTACTACTCGCAGCACAGCCCGGCGGACACGGAGCGCTTTGTCGCCCTGGCTCAGCGCCACAATTTATTGCTGACCGGCGGCTCGGACTTTCACGGAACGCCCAAGCCGCATGTCCCGCTGGGCATCATCTTTGGCGGGCAGCCCGCGCCGCGTGCATTGCTGGACGCGCTGCGAATGAGATTGAAGAAGCCCCCTAGCCCCCAATAATGGGGGAACTGGAAAGAGTGACGAGAGACAACACTATGACTCATATGCTGGAAGAGATTCGGCAGCAGCCCAATGTCGTGCGGCGCATTATTGACGAAGAATTTCACCGGGTGGAGGCGCTGGCGGCGGAAGTCAAGCGGCGCAAGATCGCCTATGCTTATGTGGCCGCGCGGGGAACATCAGACAATGCCGCGCTTTACGGCAAATACATGCTGGAAATACAGCATGGGCTGCCCGTCGCGCTGGCCGCGCCGTCCGTGTTCACGCTGTATGAATCTTATCCGCATCTGGGCGCGAATGCGCTGGTGCTGGGGATCTCCCAATCCGGCGCGGCCCCCGATGTCATCGAAGTGGTGAAACGAGCGCGTGAGACGGGGGCGCTGACGGCCTGTATTACCAATGATCCCGGCTCGGCGCTCGCCCAGGCGGCGGAGTATCCGCTGCTGATCGGCGCGGGTGAGGAAGTAGGAGTCGCCGCCACCAAGACTTACACGGGTTCGCTGGCTCTGCTGGCTTTGCTGTCTACGGCTTTGGACGAAAATCACCCGGAGCGTTTGGAGCATCTGCGGCGGGCGGCGGATACCATGGAAAAGGCCCTGCACTTAGATGACACCTTGCATCATCTGGTGGAGAAATACGTTGACATGAAAGATTGCGTGATCTTGGGACGGGGCTACAATCAGGCGACGGCGATGGAACTGTCCTTGAAGCTGACCGAGACCTGCTATGTTTCGGCCAAAGCGTATTCCGCCGCCGACTTTCAGCACGGCCCCATTGCCCAGGTCGTCCAGGGCTACCCTTGCCTGCTGTTCGCCCCGGACGGCAAGGCATTCGCGCCGATGGCAAAACTGGCCGAAAAGCTGCGCGCCCAGCATCCCGCTTTGATCTGCTTTGCCCACGACGCCGCGTTTCTAGCCGGCAGCGAGACTGCCGTGCGTATTCCCTCCGCTGTGGCGGAATGGGTCAGCCCGCTGGTTTATATTGTCGCCGGCCAGTTGTTCACTTACTGGCTGTCCATGATCAAAGGGCTGAACCCGGACTGCCCGCGCGGGCTGGAAAAAGTGACGCAGACGCGGTAGGAAGAAAGAACCCACCTCCCCCTACGTTCGTTCCTCACTCCGGGTACTCCTCCCTGTTAGGGAGGAGAAAGAGTTTCGGGCAGTTTCCTCGCACCTCTCCCTAACAGGGAGAGGTGGTGAGCCTAAGCGAACCGGGGTGGGTTGTCCGCCGGGTGGGTTCCTACCCCAGCCGCGCAACTATTTCATCCCATCGGGCGGCATCAAAGCGCACCTGCCAGGCGAATGCCTTTCCCTTGCGGTCATAATAAACGGCCATCGCCGCCTTTGCCAGATGGCGCGGCTCCGTTGCCAGCAGCTTCACCCGCCAGAGCGGCATCTTTCAGATAGGCAACAGCGTAGCGGCTGTTCATACGCCAGGCCCGCCCACCAGCGCCGGTCGTTTCCACGATGACCCGTACCGGGACAGGCGGCGCGGGAGCAGCGGCTTTGATGGGAATGGTTTTGACGGCGGGTTTTGCTTTTGGCACTTCTGTCGGAGATGTCCTGCTCCTTCTGGTTCCCCCAGGATTGGGGGCTAGGGGGCTTTCTGAGGCTTTGGGGGCCGGGGTCGGCTTGTCAATGACGGGCTTGGATGATGGCGTTTGTCTCATGAACGATGTCCTTTACGCACAGATTTCTTCGTCTTTTGCTTTGTCTTTTGCAGCAGTTCCGTCAGATCGTGAGAGCGATAGGCCAGCCAGATTCTGACCCCGGTCCAATCCGGCGAGGGCACCCCCGGCTCTCCCGCGACTTCGGGATGCCCCGGCAACGCGGCCAGCCGCGCCGCTAAATAGCTGTTCATCTCCGGCTGCTCGTTCAGCCCGCAGACCCGAAAGCGGGCCGCAATGGCCTGGGCCGGAGGCATTGCCAGAGCCGTCATCTTTTGCGCCGTCAGTTCCGCCCGCCAGGCCCGCTCAAAGCGCCGGGCATCGGTTCCAGGCGGCAGGGAAATGTCAAAGCGCAGTTCGCAGAGGCTTTCCTGCATGGGATTAGTATAGCAAACAAATGTTCGCCCTGTCAATGGGGTATAAGAGAAAAAATTCACGCAGGGAGATATTTATGGAACGACGCACATTGGGACGGACAGGGCTGGAAGTCAGTGCGCTGGGCTTCGGCGGGGCGGAGATAGGGTTTGAGGGCGCTTCGCTCGCTGACGTAGAGCGGCTGCTGGGAAGCGCGCTGGATGCCGGGCTGAATGTGATTGACACGGCGGAGTGCTATGCCAGCAGCGAAGAATTGATCGGTCAGGCGGTCGCGCATCGGCGGGACCAGTTTCACCTCTTTACCAAATGCGGCCATGCTTCGGGCCTGCCCTACCCAGATTGGGATCCGAAACTACTGGCCGAGTCCATTGACCGCAGTCTGGAACGCCTGAAAACGGATCGGGTGGACCTGGTACAGCTGCATACTTGCAGCGAGGAGATTCTGCGGACAGGGGAAGTCATCAGCGTTCTGCAAAAAGCGCGGGATGCGGGCAAGACCCGCTTTATCGGCTACAGCGGGGACAGCCAGGCCGCCCGCTACGCCGTGGAATGCGGGGCTTTTGACACGCTGCAAACGTCGGTCTCCATCGCTGACCAGGAGCCGATCACGCTCACCCTGCCGCTGGCCCTGGAGCGAGGTGTCGGCGTGATCGCCAAGCGGCCTATCGCCAACGCGGTCTGGACCAAGAGACTCTCGCCGCTGATAATTACCAGTATCCGTACTGGCATCGGCTCCGAACGCTGGGATATGACTTTCTGCAAACCGACGAGGCTGCTTCGGTCGCTCTGCGCTTCACGCTGGCCCAGCCTGCCGTCGCGACAGCAATTGTCGGCACCAAGAACCCGGAGCGCTGGGGCCGGAATGCCCGGCTTTTGGACGCCGGGCGGCTTTCGCCGGAGCAGATTCAAGCCATTCGCGCCCGCTGGCAGGAAGTGGCGCAGCCGGACTGGACGGGCCAGGGGTAGGACATGATCCCGGCATTTCAATGCCGGGTTTTTATTTCAATGCCGGGGAAACGTGACCTTCACCGAATCAATTTTAGCTTCGGTGAGGGTGTCGTTTTTGTGGCTGGTGACGCACAGGCCGATCAGGGCGTCGGGGGGCATCTGCACTGTCATCTGGCCGCGCTGCTGCCAGGCCAACCCATCGGGGGAAACGTAACCCGTCAGCGTGTCGCCCGCTCGCACCATCTTGACCCAGAAGGGAGCTGGTGAAGGAACTTGGTCGGTCGTCTGGGTGTCGCCGTTTGTGCTGGCTCGCCACTGCGCTTCGGCCCCTTTGTCCGGCGTCACCAGAACATCCGCGAATTTGGAGCCGGGGTCGGTCGTCTCGCGCACCATGACGCCGACTTTAGTCCACATGTCCTGGCGCTGATAGCTGACGACACGGGCGACGATCTGACCGTTTCCGTGCAGGGGCATATAGACAAAGTGAAAAGCGTCCGCCTGCCCGAAAATATCGTCCCCCGATGCCGTCACGGTAAAAGTTTTTGCGGCGAATTGAGCCGAACCGGCGACGCCAACTTTGCCGATGTCGGCGTGTTTCCAGGGCGCGGGCAGAGCGGGCGGAACATCGGCGCGGGCAGAATCTGCAAAACTGAGCGGGGCGGCGAGGGCCAGCAGCGCCAGCGGCAGAGCGTATTTTGCGTGAGTCATGATTTGGAACCTCCGGGAGCCAGAGTAAGTTTGCGAACGGGCAGCGAAATTCCTGCCCCAGAGGTCGGCGCGTGGCTGCGCCAGGAGCGTTTTTCCAGTGCGCGAATGTTTGGCTGGTCCTTCAAGTGACGCAGATACGGCAGGAGCCGTGTCAACTCGTCATCGCCCTCATCGCCCAGAAATGGATGCACGGAAACCAAGTTGCCATAGCTTTGCCGCCACTTTTCTGGGCTGTCGTCCACGACAATCACCGACTCCAGCGCATACCCACGCCGCTTGATCTTCTTTAAGTTCTTGCGCGCGCAATGCTCGCCGACCTCCTGGTCATAGCGCACCGTGCAGTGATCGGCGGTCCAAATAAAGGCAAGGCGCTCCGGGCTGGGAAAGAGTTCGTGAATGACTTCCGCCGCGTAATCGGCAGAAGCCGATGTCCAGACTGCGACCTGAAACCAGTCCGAGCAAGCGGCGAGAAACTGGTCCAGGCCAGGGCGTTTGTAGACATGATACGGCCCGACCTGAAAATCCGGCGTCCCGGCCAGCGTGTGCGGGCGCGAATAAATCAGCGTCTCGTCCAGGTCTAAAATCAGCAGCTTTTTCTCGCCCGTCTTCTCGTCCGTCATCCCCAAACTCTCAGCTTTCCTCAAACTGCCGCCAGTGCATACCCCTTACACTCATCCGATATCAAGATTGGTTCGCCATGCGAATATCATTCGGAATCTATTCCTTTTCGTTTGTCTAGGTAACCTCGTATAAAGGCTGCTAAATCCCGCACGCCCGGATTATTATGGTTCTCTGCCTTCACTAATATCTGTTCTGCCACTTCGGGCGCATCGCCATTGGCCGATAATCCACCGCCCCATAACATTTGATCCAACACGCCGATCCCCCAGTTTTGAATTCCCTGATCCGGGTCCGCTGAGAAACTCTTCAATCCAGGGAAGTACGCGCTCATCGGCTACCACACGCAGCAACTCTATCGCCGCTCGACGTTGATCAATGTCCGCGTTTGAATGATAAATTTCATAGCAACGCTCCATTGCTGACCGGGGTCGGAGCCGCCAAAGTACCTGTCGGATTAATTCGGCTTGTGGTTTTACCGCGACGTAATCATCTACCGCCTGACGGATATTATTTTCACCCACGATTAATTCTAATGCTGCCATTCCTTCAGTGCTACTATTGCCAAAGCCGCCATAACCGCGAACCGCTAACTGCTTCGCTAACAGGGGCCAATCAATCGCCTCATTCATTGGTTATTCCTTCGCGCCTGCGTCTTTGAGTATCTGAATGTACTCCGTTTTGCCTAGTTCGGCTGCCAGCATGAGAGGCGTTCTGCCCTTGTCATCGTGAGCGTTCGGCTCTGCCCCTTGAGCCAGTGCATTTCTGAGCGTTTCGGTGTTCTGATTGTGTTCTACAGCCCAAAACAGGAAGTCATTGACCTCTTTACGCTGGTCGGGTGGCATTTCCGGCAATTCGGGCCCGGCCCATTCCAAAAGTCCCCTCATTTCATCAGGGACAAGAGCAAAAAGTTGTCTCATAGACGAAAGGAACAAACTGTAGTAGAGATATGATGTTCGCGGTTCTACCTTGCGAAAGTATGAACGCGCCTGTATGTTAAGAAAACGCAAATCGTGTTCGGTAAATTCCTCGTCTGATACAAGATGAGGAACTCGGTGAAGTAATTGAGCAACTTCATAGCACTGCTTGTTAATCTTTTCCACTTTCCACGGTAGCGTTCGCCACCAGGGTTTGAACTTGCTGCGCGATTGGCTATTTCGGATAAAAACAATCCCGTCTGCCAAAAGCCTCTGATATAACTCTTGTTTCCGGCTCATAATCTGTTCACACAAACGCGACCATGACTTCGCTGGCGAGGAAGACGCCTTGCGGGGTGAGGCGGATGTTGTCCCCAACCACTTCCAGCAGGCCGCGCCGGGTGAAGGTGGCGATCTCCGCAGCGAACTTCTCGCGTGGGTCTAGGCCGAAACGTTCGCAGAAGCGGCGGCAGTCCACGCCTTCCTGGGTGAGACGCAGCCCCAGCATCATGGTTTCGGCCATTGTTTCTTCAGGTGTTAAAGTTTCGGTGGAAAGCGTCAAATCGCCGCTCGCTTCTATCGTTTCGGCATATTTGGCCGGAGATTTGACGTTCATGCGGCGCGCGCCGTTCAAATACGCGACCGCCCCGCAGCCGAAGCCGTAGTAGGATTCGTTGCGCCAGTAATGGAGATTGTGGCGGCTTTCGCAACCGGGCCGGGCGAAGTTAGAGATTTCGTACTGCGCGTAACCGGCAGAGTGGGCGGCATCCAAAGCCATCTGGTACATTTCAGCGGCGGTGTCCTCATCGGGCAGGGGCAGACGGCCTTTTTGCTGAAGTGTATAAAAGCCCGTGCCTTCCTCCACAATCAGCCCATACAACGACAAGTGATCGGTTTCCAGGGCCAGCGCTTGGTCAAGCGTGTCTCGCCACTGCGTCAAGGTCTGGCGGGGCAGGGCGAACATGAGGTCCAGGGAAACATTTTCAAACCCGGCGGCACGGGCAGCGCGGACAGCGTTTTTGGCCTCGTCGGCGGAGTGAATGCGGTCCAGAGTTTGGAGCAGGCCGGGGTCAAACGACTGAACGCCGAATGAGATGCGATTGAAACCTGCCGCGCGCAGGACGGCAAGATGCTGGACATCCATCGTGCCGGGATTGGCTTCGGTGGTGATTTCGGCGTCCGGCGCGACGGGAACCGTCTCCAGAACAGCGCGGAGCAGGGCGGCTTCATCCTCGGCGGGAATGGCCGTGGGCGTACCGCCGCCAAAGAAAATGGTGTCTGCCGGGAAGGCCTCCGCCGATTGCCGGATTTCCTTTGTCAGTGCAGCGACGTAGCGCGCAATGTGGCCGGAGGTGTAGCCGGAATACGAATTGAAATCGCAGTAGGCACACTTGCGGACGCAGAAGGGAATATGAACATAGCAGCCGATGGCGTCTGACATGAAAAGATTGTACCCGACGTGAGCTACTTGACGCCGCCTGAAAATCCTATCCCTGCCGTGTTCGCGTTCGCTCCACGCCTGTCCCTTCCCTCCGAGGGAAGGGTGGCGAGCCTTACCCCAATAAAACCTTGGCGAGCCGGGATAGGAGACTTCTCCCCTTGACGCCGCCGCTGTTCGTGCTTCATACTGAGGTCATGCCGATCAAATCCCTGCCACCCTGGCTGCCGTATGCCGCACCCTTCGCGCTGTTTCTGATACTGACAACACTGGAAGCACAGTTGCCACGCGAAGCGTACCCCATCGCGTACACAGTCAAGATAGTTCTCGTGACATTGCTGCTGATTTTGTTGCGGCGTGCCTGGCCGGAAGCGCGTCCGGGCGGCGGAGGCTGGGCGGCGGCAACGGCGCTGGGCGTTATTCTGCTGTATCTATGGATTATTGTAGACAAACACACGCCGCATTTCGCTTTTTTGGGACATCGCGAGACATACAATCCTTTTGTGGAGATACCAGGCCGTGCGGGATTGATCGCATTTCTAGGAATACGTTTTTTTGGCCTTGTTGTGATCGTACCGGTGGTGGAAGAGTTATTTTATCGCAGTTTTCTCCTACGCTTCGTGACAGATATTGACAATTTTCAGCGTGTTCCTCTGGGAACATTTTCAGTCCTGGCGCTTTTGATCAATATCGTCCTGTTCGCCTTTTCGCATCCCGAATGGCTGGCGGCGGCGATTTTCGCCCTGGCGATGTGCCTGCTGCTGCGATGGACAAAGAACGTGTTCGCCTGTATTCTGGCGCATGGCACCACTAACCTGCTGTTGGGCATCTTTGTGCTGCATACAGGGCAGTGGCAATACTGGTGAAGGAGAATTTGATATGAACACACGACAATGGGTGGCAAGTGCTCTGATTTGCCTGGCGATGGGGCCGGCGAAGCCGGCTCACTGTCAAGCAGACATCGTCCGCCCGATTTCGACGATGGCGTTGTCGGAAGGCATCACCGCGCATGGGCATGGCGAGGTGAAAGTCAAGCCTGATATCGCGCGGCTGACGATTTCCGTGACCACCCAGTCCAAAGATCAGGCGGCGGCAGTCTCGCAGAATGCGGCCAACACGATGGCGGTGTTAAGCGCGCTGAAGGAAGCCCGAATCGCGGACGCGGACATTCAGACCGAGTCTTATACGGTGCAGCCGCAGTACGATTATCAGGCCAATCCGCCCGCGCTCACGGGTTATCAGGTGCAGAACAGCGTGCAGGCGACGGTGCATGATCTGACCAAAGTGGGTCTGGTGATTGACAGGGTGACACAGGCAGGCGCGTCGCAGATCGGCGGCGTGTCGTTTGACCTGTCAGATCGGGGCAAGGCGGAGTCGCAGGCGCTGGCGATTGCTGTGGTTTCGGCGCGGTTGAAGGCGATGGTCATGGCGCAGGCGGCAGGCGTGGACTTGGGGCGGCTACTGACGATGTCCGAGGGCAGTGCGCCGGTCGTACAGCCGGTTTATATGGGCGCGATGCGAGCAATGGCGGCGGGGCCGGCCCGCCCGGAGACGCCGATTGCCGATCAGGAGATTACGGTGACGGCGGATGCGACGCTGGTGTATGCGATGGGGCCGGCGAAGACGCCGTAGTCATCGCCGCACGCTGGGGCCGGGGGCAGCGCGGAGCAGGCGGTTGTCAATGAGGCGGACTTTGCCGAACGTTGCGGCGACCAGAGCGACCGCGCCGTTTTCAATGGTGTCTATCTCTTGCAGCGTGTCGGGCGCGACGACAACGGCGTAATCCACGCGGGCCAGCGGCTGGACTTCAATGGTCTGGCGCATCCACGCGGCAAGCTGGTAGGCGTCCTGAACGCCCGTATCGGCAATGGCCTGGGCATTGTCCAGAGCGGCGGACAGAACAGTCGCCGCCTGGCGCTGGTCGGCAGTGAGTCGGATGTTGCGGGAGGAGAGAGCGAGACCGTCCGGCTCACGCACCGTAGGAACCCCGATAACCTCCGTGGGAATGTCCAGATCGCGCGTCAGGCTCTGAATGACCTGCAACTGCTGCCAGTCTTTCTCACCGAAGTAAGCGCGATCCGCCTGGGAGATACCGAGCAACTTGGCGACGACCGTGGCGACGCCTTGAAAGTGGCCGGGGCGGGACGCGCCTTCCATCCGCTCGGAAAGGGCGCGGACGACCACCACGGTATCAAACCCCTTCGGATACATCTCCGTAGGCGAGGGCGTGAACAAAAAGTCCGCTCCCTCGCTTTCCGCCATTTGGGCATCGCGGTTGGGATCGCGCGGATAGCGCTCAAAGTCCTCAATGTCGTTGAACTGTGTCGGATTGACAAACAGCGTTACGACCACGACATCATTTTCGGCCCTGGCCCGCCGCATCAGCGTCAAGTGGCCTTCATGGAACGCGCCCATTGTCGGCACAAGGCCGATGGTCTTTCCTGCACGACAGGCGACCTTCAGAGCGTCCCGCAGGGGTTGGATTTCAGTGATCGTTTGCACAGTGCCTTCGTTTCTAGGCGGCGACGGGCTGTTTAGTTACCTGAGCTAGCAAACCGTTAGCCGTGATAATAAATCCATGAGGGATAAACAGGCTATCCCAGTAGGCATTGACAATTTCCTGGTTCTCATGCTCTACATTGTAATTTTGCGCGATCCATTGAACGTAATCCGATGAGATTGGCAGAGGTGTGATGCTGGCCAGGGCGAGCCAGTCGGCAGATGTGAGATAATCTTTAAGTAAGTCAACCATCTGCTGAATCCCTTGACGATTGGTGTCCAGCCAGGGCGCAGAGACCAGCAAATCCCATTTGCCCGGCGCTTCCTCACGCTCCGCTAAAACAAATAGAATAAACTGTCCATGTGTGGAGGCTATCGCACTTTCCGCGAGTTGAAGCCTCCTCGCAAGAAGCTGCCCAATGGATTTCATTGTCATAGCAGTATCCTCAGTAAATTTTGTGTCGCTTGAATCATGTCTGTCGCATCCGTCAGAGTCTTTGTTCCAGGCGGGTTATAACGCTGCTCAGGTTTCCATTCGTTGACTGTTGCCCAATCTGTGAAGTGGCGCAGCTTGATCCGATCTTGCAACGCGGTAAACTCAAGAAGATTGTCTAGATCATGCGTCTTAAGGCCGCTTCTGACCTTGAATTCAGCATTGGTCTCCGGGAAGCCCGTCCTCCACTTCAGCGTCTGGCAGATGCGGGCTTTGAGCGCGATCTCCACGGCATAACCGCAGAGGTAAACGGCGGCATAGTAACTGCGCCGTGTGCGGAGTAATTTTGCCGCGCGGAGATATTCACGCGCGGCACGGTGAAGATCGGCAATGGCGATCATAGACTTTGGCCTCCTGCCTGACGGATCTCCTATTGAACAAACCGGCGGATCTTGCCGTTGGCGACATAACTGCCGCCGTTGGAGGCTTCCACGACTTCATCCACCACGTACAGCGTGCCTTCTTCGCGGATGTCGCGTGGGAAGCGCATGTTGAAGTTTGGATCAAAGCCGTCCGAGACCACGCGCGCCCGCAGCTTGCTGCCGTCTTTGACGCATTGAACCAGGACGCAGTCGCCGACACTGGTGGTGGTTTCCAGATCGGCGGCGGAACGAGGGACGGCCGCCGCTTTGACGCTGTGAGTGTGCGCGGCCGGCCACGTGCTGCTGCCGCTGTAGCGGTTTTCCTGGCCGGGCAAAAGGACGCGCCGGATCAGGCCGCCCGAATGGTAGAACGTCAAGTCGGCGGACAGCCGCAGTTCCTCCACGAGATACGTGATGCCCTCTTCGCGAATGCTGCGCGGGAACTGAACATTCATGTCCGGGTTGTAGCCATCCGAAACGGCGCGCATACGAAGCTTGCCGCCCTGCCGGTAACATTCCACCAGAACGCCCTGGCCGGCTGCCTCGGCGGGGGTGATTGTGGGGAGGTCGCGTGCCGATCCTGACGCGACCCCGCGCAGGTTCAGATCGGAGCGGTTGCGTGCCCGTGCCTGATACGATTGGTCGCGCATCTCTTTGCGGCTGGCATTGTCAAACTGCCGCGCTTCCATGCGCTGGGCATAATACTCCAACTGCTCCAATTCTTCGGCCACTTCAAACGACTCGTGCAGCCCCTGCCGGCGCAGATCAGCGATCACAGCGCGTAGTTTCTGCGCGGCACCGGCATGGTCGCCGCGATCCGCCATTTCAATCGCCTCATCTTTGGCACGCGCGATTCGTATGCGCGTGATCTGCGCGATGACCTCAGTGCCGGGAACGGCAGCCATCGCCTCTTTGATTGTGCCGACTTGATAAGTCGCAGCAAGATCGCCCTTGTCCTGCACAATTCCATCGTTTGAGATCACATCGCAGACCGAGAGCAGATGCAGGAGGTCGTGCGCGCCGAGCGCCGACTGCGCCGGAACAGCAAGTTCCAGCGCCAGCAGCTTGTCTTCATTCTCGTAGACATCGCCCAGCGACACAATCCGCGTCGTTCCGTTTGTTTCGGCGCGATAGCTGCTCAACAGATTCTGGATTTGAACGCCCGGCGCGGGCTGAAGAGTGACCGTGAGGTTTTGCGCGGCCACCGATTTCAGGCTGTCCATCTCCATCTTGAACACGTCCACAGCATCATTGGGCGACTGGATAAAATAAAAATTGCCGCCGGCCGCCTTCGCCATGCCGATCAGCAGATCTTCATTGAAGTGTGCGCCAAATCCCAGAGTGGTGGTGACCACACCGGCATCCGCTTTTTGCTGTGCGGTCTTGATCAGGACGGCAGGGTCCCGAACGCCCGCATTGGCCTGCCCGTCGGTAAGCAGCAGGACGCGCCGAATGCTCTCGGGGTCGCTGCCGGACAGCGCATGGTCACACCCTTTGAGCCAGCCGCCGCTCAAATTCGTGCAGCCGCCAGGCCGCACTTTGCCGACGACTGCCTGAATCGCCGCCCGGTCAGTCACCAACTGCGGCGGCAGGATGGTCTCCACATTGTCATCATAGGTAACAATTGAAAGCGTGTCCCGTGGCGTCATTTGCTCAATGAGCGCCTGCGCCGCCTGGATCGCGTGCTTGAGCGGCAGCCCTGCCATGGAGGCGGAGCGGTCAATCACCAGGCTTAGATTGAGGGGGCGCCGCTCACGCGGCGTCGCCGCCGTCGCCGCTTGAAACGAAATCAATACGTCCAGCGTTGTCGGACTGTCGCTGGGAACAATGGACTGGCTTAATGCAAAGGTCGTCTGCATAAATGCTCCTTGTTTTTACGCCTTTTTTTCGTCCTCACGGGTGAACAGATAGGTCTTGCCTGTGATGTTCCCCGCGTCATCAAAGTCATAGACAAGCGGAATGCCGGTCGGGATGTTGAGTTCCAGCACCTGTTCGCGGGTGAGATGGTCCAGTTCCATGACAATGGAACGCAGGGAATTGCCGTGCGCGACGACCAGAATATTTTGGCCGGCCTTGATGTCCGGGAGGATGCGGGACTGGAAATAGGGCAGGGTGCGCGCAGCCGTGTCTTTGAGCGACTCGCCCTGCGCGCCGGGTGGGGGAACGTCATAGGAGCGCCGCCAGATTTTTACCTGCTCGTCGCCGTACTGCGCGGCAGTTTCGGCCTTGTTCAGGCCTTGCAGATCGCCGTAATGGCGCTCGTTCAGGGCCTGGTCGCGCTCGGTCGGCAGGTCGCTTTTTCCGGCGGCTTCCAGGGCGATCTTGGCCGTGTTGATGGCGCGCTGCAAGACCGACGTGTAGAATTTGTCAATCGGCAGATCGCGCAGATGTTCGCCGGCAATGCGGGCTTCTCCTTCGCCGCGCGGGGTCAGCGGCACGTCCACCCAGCCGGTGAAGCGGTTTTCCAGGTTCCATTGCGACTCGCCGTGTCGCAGCAAGATCAATTTGGGCATGTTCGGGCAGGCTCCTCAAAAGTTTGGGTTCGTGTTTCAGTATACCCGTTTTATGGCCCCTCTTTCGGAGCCAGCGGAGAGTGGGGGCCTTCGTCGTACTGCGGCACTTCCGAAGGAGTTGGAACCGTGTGTACATCCACCGGCTGCAACATGCTGGCAGCCCACAGCAGATAAATGACATCGTCTTTGAAGATGTCGTCATGCCCGCCGCCGAGTGCGACAGAGCCTTCATAGATCAAGCGGCTGGCATCCACATTCATCACCCGGCGCTGACCAGGGTGAGGGTTCGGTTTGAGATTGGGGGTTCGCACCAGCGAGGCGAAGCCGCCCTGCTGCTCCGGCAGGGGCGCTTTGTGGCTGCTGCGTCCCGCCCCAGATAATCCCTCGTAACCCAGCGAGACGCGACCGCCATTGGCGAAGGGATAAATGTAGCCGTTGGCGGTATCGTAGCGTGAGTAGATGCTGGCAAGAATGTTGATCTTCTCATTGAGAACGGTTTCGCCCTGAAACCAGTTACTTGCCAGTGCGCCTTCCAGCAGACAGACCGAGTCAATGACTTTGGGCGGAGACATCTCAAATGCCAGGTGCCGCGCGGCGTTGGCAACCACCAATCCGCCAAAGCTATGTCCGAGAAAGTGCAGCCGCGCCGAAGACAATTCCGGCATATCGGCATAAAGTTCCCGGAGAAAGTCTGCCGCCAGTTTGCCGGTGGCGACTCCCCGGCCCTGCATGGAGTAGAACGCCAACTGACTGCTGATAACATTGACAATAGACTGCCACTGGCTGTCTTTGGCGATAGCCGCGCCAAACCAATCCAGGGGAATCTGCAGCAAATTTTGCGAACGCCGGACGAATGCCGCCAATGCGGTGCAAAACGATTTTTCCGTTGACTCCGTTTCGCGGGCCAAACCGTTCGTCAAATATGCCCTTGCCTCCCAGCAGTTTGCCGAGCGGATAGGTCATAAACGCCCAGAAAAGGACAGGGAGGGCAAACCATAACTGCGTATAGGCCCAGCTCATCACGGCCAGCACGGGAAGGCCCTTCGCCGGCTTGTCCTTTGACTTTCCTCGTGATTTGTCCCTGGGAACCGACTGCTGCCAGTGTTGAGTTAGCAACAAAATCAGAGAGGCCGGCATCAGTAACAGGAGCGCGACCCCGAAATAAAGCCACCCTCGCTCCAAACCTGAAAACTGATTTATCCAAGCCACCCACTCGTCTACGCCGGAAAAGACAGGACGCAGAAGCGAAATTGAGCGAAGCCACTGGTTCCAGGGTATTTTGAACAGCAGCGTGGCCGCCGCCCCAACGCCCACAATGGAAATCAGGAAGTTTTTGAGGTTTGCCCAAGCTTCCCAGAATCCCAGAAACGGATGCGACGCTTCATCCTGATCCAGCAGCACCCGCTTCACCAGGGCCTCGTGATAGCATTTCCAGACAGTGACGACTTTTTCATCAAAACCGGCGCTGCCGTCATCCTGGAGCGAGTAGCGCTGAAGCCGCTTCACCAGTTCGGGCGCTTCCTGATTCATTTGCCCATCTGTCAGCGCATTAGTGCCGGGCGCAGAGATTTGAGAGAAAAACTCAAAGATGCGTTCAAAGTCTTCGGTGAAACTCGGTCGCGGGGTTTGTTCCGCTGGCGGCACCATAGGAGCGCGCTCAAATACATCTTTGACATTTCGTAAAAAGCTATCTTTGTTCCGACGCCCGTTTTGGTCCACCCATCCATCCTGACCTGGATCGGAATGCCAGTGCAGGTTGAGGAACAAGGGAAAAAAGCCTTTGTCCTGCGAGGGTTCCATGCGACCGGCAGCCGGGTCCAGACGCCGCGTGCGGAGCAGGAGCGACACGCGGCTGGAAAGCCGGTCATAGGCGGAAACGCCGCTGAAAAAATTGCGATGCCAGCCGTGGCTGAGAACATAGATGTCCGTGACTTTTTCTGTCTGCCTGGCTTTCAGGGCCTGTGGAAGCCAGTTTTGGATGCGCGCTCGCACGTCATCAGCCTCGTCCTGTCGCGCATTCACCGGCTTGACGCTGGCTGTTTCCTCCGTTGCCAGGAGCGGCACGAGAAAATACGGGCGGCAAAGCCGCAGGTCTCCGGTTTGATCCGGCCCCAGATCAAAGGTCGGCTGAAGGCCATTGGGCAGGTCGGCCGCGGCAGTGATGGTACGAGGGCCGACCACGCCATCCTGCTTCAGACTGTTTTTCTTCTGGAAATCCAGGGTTCCTTGCTCTGTCTGGGGATTAAACACCCCGTCAATCGGCCCTGAATAATGGCTGTGTTGACGCAGGAACCGCTGCCAGGGTCTGACGCTTTGTGTTTGAGGAGTTGGATTTTCCATCGCCATTATGATTGCTCTACTTTAGCGTCTTCTGTCAAGACAGAAGAGGGCTAACGGCAAAAGGCCGCAGGAGTATTCCTGCGGCCTTCAGCAGAAAGCCTAAACGCCGGATTGCTGGCGGGCGATCTTGCCGATGACCGGAATGTCGTACCATTCGCCCCGGTTAGCGGCCATGCCGGCCAGGATGCTGAAAATCAGACCCAGCAGACCAAAGGCCGGCAGGGTAACGAAGCCGATAATCAGTATCATCAGAAAACCGGACAGCATGTAGCCGATGGAGACGACGGCATGGAGAAGCAAGGCTTGCAGCGCGTGATAGCCGACAAACTTTGATTGGTCCTTTTTCAGCAGCCAGAGAACCAGCTTTTTGCTTTTGTTCTGCTTGCAGTATACCTGATGAAGCAAAAATCAAGGTTCTGGGAACTTTCCTGTCTCCACTTCTTCTCGGTATTGACGCAATGCCCCGGCGATCTCTGCACCGACATGGGCATACTGGCGGACATGTTTCAATGGCGGCCTGTCGGGCCTCAGTCCGAGCAGATCCGACGTGACCAATACCTGCCCGTCGCAGCCCGGCCCGGCCCCGATGCCGATAGTCGGAATGGTCAGTTCCGACGTGATCTGCGCGGCCAGGTCGTCGGGGATTAGTTCCAACACGACGGCGAACGCCCCGGCTTCCTGCACGGCCTGGGCATCCGCGCGTACTTTGGCCGCCCCAGCCTCATCTTTGCCCTGCTTGCGAACACCCAGCAGATTAATGCTCTGCGGCGTAAAGCCGATATGGGCCATGACAGGAATGCCGGCGTCCGTGATACGTTTGATCGTTGGGGCGATGGCAACGCCCCCTTCCAATTTAACGGCGTTTGCCCCGCCTTCCTGAAGCAATCGTCCTGCGTTCCGCACGGCTTCGTCGGCGTTGACCTGATACGACAGAAACGGCATGTCGGCCACCAGCAGCGCGCGTTGCGTCCCGCGCCGAACGGCCTGGGTGTGATGCAGCATGATTTCCATCGTGACCGGGACAGTCGTGTCCATCCCCAGTTCTTCCATGCCGAGCGAGTCGCCGACCAGGGAGATGTCCACGCCGGACCCATCTACCAGAAGCGCCAGTGGGTAATCATACGCGGTGAGAACAGTAATTTTCTCGCCGCGCCGCTTCTTCTGCGCCAGTCGCGCCAAAGTCACTTTATCTGTCAAGCCGGGATATGTACTCATATTTCGTAATTATGGAGCAGCAAGGTATTGTTTGTTGCCACTCGCAGACGCGGCAGAAGCGGTCGCTTGTTTGATTTTCTCTATCAATTGACTGTCGGTACGCGCGCCATAAGAAAGACTGATCCAAAGGTATCTGTTCTCGCCTTTTGTCGGATATGCTGCTACGTATGTTTTCCAATACGGTTCCGAGAGCGTTTGCCCAGACACAAGCTGGCCTTCATAGGAGCCAGGATGTTCGGAAATTTCCATGAGAAAACCTTGGTAGTCCGGCCCCTCTTCTTGCTCCGGTTGGAGAGCAATCGCTCCAGTCATGTAGCGGCTGTAAACCCAGAACTTGCGGGTTTGATAGCGCACCGTCAGATAAGCAGCCGGGACGTTATCATGTTCGTAAACAATCTTGAACGCAGGCGACACCGGAATTTGCGATGTCAGGAACAGGCCGCTCAATTTGCTCTGGAGTTCTACGAGAAGCGGCACAGGTGATACCTGCAAGGGATGAGACACATGAGAAGGCGGTACAGTTTGCGCGAGAGTAGGCGTGGTGACAACAGCGCAAGTCAGAAGTGCAGTGCCGACAAGATAAACAACGATTTTCACGGCGGGTTCCTCCCAGCTATTATGCCCATTAACCTTTGCCCGATCGTAATCGTCAGTACAGGCAGCGGAAGTTGATTTCAGTTGACTGCTTCTGCCTAATACCGAGCATTACCAAAGGCGAATTACTCCATAGGCATCCAGGGTAGCGTCTGCCGACACCTGCGGCATATTTTCCGTCAGGCTCTGCGCGACCAGCAGGCGATCAAACGGATCGCGATGATGGAACGGCAGCGTGGAAACGCGGGCAGCGTGCGCCAGGGAAATAGGGAGCATGATGAAGCCGTTCTGATGCATTCGTTCGCTGAAGAATATGTCCACAGGCTTTGCCAGCGTTAGTTTGCCGGTGCTGACCTTGATGCCAACCTCCCAGGGAGACGCAATACTGACAAATTTATCATTTGTCGGTTCCTCTATAAGTTCTCTTGCTTTTCGGCTCATCTTCGGGCTGGCAAGGGTAAACCAGAGAAGCGTATGGGTATCCATCAGAAGCTGCATTACATATAATCCTTGAAATCTTCCAGTGGGGCGTTGAAATCATCGGCCATATAAAGAATGTCTTCTTTGCCGCTTCCAAACCCTCCCCGTTTCTTCTCAGCAGACTTTGGCAGCGGTACGATCTTGGCGACGGGGGCGCTGTCGCGCAGGATAATGACTTCCTCGCCATCGGTGGCCTGCTGAATCAGGCGGGCGAGCTGGCTGTCAGGGTCTTCCAGCATGATCTGTGACATTAGGTGCCTCCTACATACAGTATACCCGCGTTGACAAGGGCTGCCGTGCCGGGTTACAATAGCGGCATGTCCATTGTTGTGAAAAGAATTGGGGAACCGAAGACGCTCTGTGTTGCCATTGACGGTCCGGCGGGCGCGGGGAAAAGCACCGTCGCCCGTCGGGTGGCCGAGGCATTGGGCTATACCTATGTAGATACAGGTGCGATGTACCGCTCACTGGCCTGGAGCGTCTTGAAAGAGGGGATTTCGCCAACCGATGCAGAGGCGGTGAGCGCCCTGGCCGAGCGGCTGGACGTGCGGCTAGAGCCGGGAAGGGTCTGGGTCGGAGATCATGACGTGACTCAGGAGATAAGGACGCCAGAGATCAGCAATTTAACATCCCCTCTCAGCGCTCTGCCGCGCGTTCGCAGGCGCATGGTCGCATTGCAACAGGCGATGGCGGGGCAGGGCGGCGTGGTCATGGAGGGGCGCGACATCGGCACGGTCGTGCTGCCCGAAGCCGAAGTCAAAGTGTTTCTGACGGCTTCGCAGTTGGAGCGTGTGCGGCGGCGGCAAGAAGAATTGAAGGCACGCGGAATCACGCTTCCCCCGGAGCAGTTGAAGTCTGATATTGCCGCACGGGACGAACGGGATGCAGGCCGGGATGTCGCGCCGATGGTTCCCGCCCCAGACGCGGTTCATTTGGACAGTGACCGTTTGAGCGTAGACGAGGTCGTGGCAAAGATTCTGGCCCTGCACCGGGAGGCAAAGGAGCGCCATGACCGATAAAGCGTCCGTGAAGCGGCCTGACGAATTTCCCGCAGACGACAAATACACGCGCGCCTATGCGATCACGCGCATCTTTGTACGCCTGATTATCCCGATGCTAGGCGGAATCACGGTGCGGGGAGCCGAAAACATTCCCACGCGCGGGCCAGTCATCCTGGCCCCGAACCACCGGGCCTACATGGACCCGCCCTACCTTTCCCTGGTGACAAAGCGGCAGCTACGCATGATGGCGAAGGAAGAACTCTTCAAAATCCCCGTCTTTGGCGCGTACATCAAAGCCATGAGCGCGTTTCCTGTCAAACGCGGCACGGCGGACCGGGGCGCGATCCGGCAGGCGATGGAGGAACTCAAGGCCGGCCATGTGCTGGGCATCTTCCCGGAAGGGAAGCGCTCCGATCCGGGGACGCTATCGCCCGCAGAGAAAGGCTTTGCCTTGATTGCCAAGCAAACCGGAGCGCCGATTATCCCGATTGCGCTGGAAGGCACGGATCGGGTGCATCCCATGCATGCGAAGCGGCTCTATCGAGCGCGGGTCGTAGCCACGATTGGCAAGCCGATGACGGCCCAGGAAATGCTGGCGGCGTATGCTGATCCAAGCAAAGATGCCCTGACGATTATCAGCGAGGCGACCATGCGGGCGATTGCCGACTTAATGAGTGAGCCGGTGACTCTTTTGGAAAGCCCGGAAAAAATATCCGAAAAAGTTTCCCCGATCCCTTGACTCTGGCTGCCGACGATGTCATAATACGACTCGCTGCCAAGCCAAAGCACAGGCAGCGAGAAGCCGCAGGAAAGTTTCCAAAAAAGATTTTCCAAAACCCTTGACAAAGGGCCGCTGCTTCTGTCATACTAACTCTTGTCGCCGGGCCAAAGCGCCAGCAGCTACTTCTGAAACAAACGCGATAGCCGAAAGGCGCCGCGAAAAAAGATTGAAAAGATTTTGACGAAGGGGTTGACAAACCGGAAACGGTTGGTGTATACTATCCCTTGTCACTAAGCCGAAGAGCAACGACCTCCGCGCTGCAGGGTAACCGAGTGGGGGTGAGACGAATTGAAAAGCGTCCGCGCCGATCAGTTTTCTTCCCTGACCGAACGGTCTATCCCAAGCGATAGCGTGGTTTTTTATTGCTCTTTTCCACGGAGGCAGATGCCTCCTGGCGATGCACATTGAAAACTAAATAGTGGAATCGTGTAACAAACCTTTGAGCGTGTAAATCTTGCGGTTGTGATCTTCGGTAATCTGCGGATTACAAGACAAGTACAAAGTAACAAAGAAGCCAAGGAAGTTTAATCGGTTCCGCCTGCAAAGGCGTGAGCCAAAACTGGAACTGTGTACCTAGCCGGACACAGTATCTCAAACAGATTTCAAAAGTTTGCATAACCTCTTCGGAGGATTACAATACCATTTATGGAGAGTTTGATCCTGGCTCAGGACGAACGCTTGCGACGTGCCTAAGAAATGCAAGTCGAACGGGGTAGCAATCGGTGCCTAGTGGCGAACGGTCGCGTAACACGTGGGCAACCTGCCCTGAAGCGGGGGACAACAACCGAAAGGTTTGCTAATACCGCATGTGAATCGCGGTGGCATCACCGAGGATTCAAAGCCGCAAGGCACTTCAGGATGGGCCCGCGGCCTATCAGCTAGTTGGTGAGGTAACGGCCCACCAAGGCTTCGACGGGTAGCTGGTCTGAGAGGACGATCAGCCGGATTGGGACTGAGATACGGCCCAGACTCCTACGGGGGGCAGCAATTAGGAATCTTGCGCAATGGGCGAAAGCCTGACGCAGCGACGTCGCGTGAAGGATGAAATCTTTCGGGATGTAAACTTCTTTTTTCGGGGAAGAAACAAATGACGGTACCCGAAGAATAAGCCCCGGCTAACTACGTGCCAGCAGCCGCGGTAATACGTAGGGGGCGAGCGTTGTCCGAAGTTACTGGGCGTAAAGAGCGCGTAGGCGGGTCTTTAAGTGAGGGGTGAAAGGTTCGGGCTCAACCCGGACACTGCCTTTCATACTGGGGACCTTGAGTGCGGGAGAGGCGAGTGGAATGGTCGGTGTAGCGGTGAAATGCGTAGATATCGATCGGAACACCCATGGCGAAGGCAGCTCGCTGGCCTGTAACTGACGCTGAGGCGCGAAAGCGTGGGGAGCAAACAGGATTAGATACCCTGGTAGTCCACGCCGTAAACGATGAATACTAGGTGTCAGGGGTATCGACCCCCCTGGTGCCGCAGCTAACGCAATAAGTATTCCGCCTGGGGAGTACGGCCGCAAGGTTGAAACTCAAAGGAATTGACGGGGGCCCGCACAAGCGGTGGAGCATGTGCATTAATTCGTCACTAACCGAAGAACCTTACCAGGGTTTGACATCCTCCGACATCCCATGAAAGTGGGCTTTCCCCGCAAGGGGACGGAGAGACAGGTGTTGCATGGTTGTCGTCAGCTCGTGTCGTGAGATGTTGGGTTAAGTCCCGCAACGAGCGCAACCCTCACCCAATGTTGCCAGCGTAAAGTCGGGAACTCTTTGGAAACTGCCCGTGTAAGCGGGAGGAAGGTGGGGATGACGTCAAATCGGCATGGCCCTTACATCCTGGGCTTGACACATGCTACAATGGCCGTTAAACAAAGCGACGCAAGACCGCGAGGTGGAGCCAATCGCAAAAATACGGTCTCAGTTCGGATTGCAGGCTGCAACTCGCCTGCATGAAGTCGGAATCGCTAGTAACCGCAGGTCAGCTAAACTGCGGTGAATACGTTCCCGGGCCTTGTACACACTGCCCGTCAAGTCACTTGAGTTGTCTGCAGCCGAAGCCGGTGGCCTAACCGCAAGGAGGGAGCTGTCTAAGCTGTGGGGAGCGAGAGGGACTAAGTCGTAACAAGGTAGCCGTATCGGAAGGTGCGGCTGGATCACCTCCTTTCTAAGGATCTTGGCTGCTAGTCGTCTTTTCATCTTCGGATGAGGAGCGCAAAGCGCCGATCATAGGTCGATCTTTCTTGGAACAACTTTTTTGTTACTGCTCAATGGATTTGTTACACGAGACCCTATTTAGTTTTCCATGTGCATTGTTTCAGTTTTAGTATACTGACAGTGTAGCCAACGAGATTGTATGATCATTCTCATCCTGACAATCGCATAAGGATAAAGCGACAACCGACACGTTCTCTCATTGGGAAGGCAGGTTGCCTTCCCTTTTCGTTTGTCGGAGAGAAAACTGGGGCCTATAGCTCAGTTGGTTAGAGCACACGGCTGATAACCGTGAGGTCAGTGGTTCGAGTCCACTTGGGCCCACGACTTCATTGGATTGTTGCATCACAAAGTTTGATGACTGCCGTGGGGGATTAGCTCAGTTGGGAGAGCGCTACTTTTGCAAAGTAGATGTCAGCGGTTCGATCCCGCTATCCTCCACTTGTCGTGATGTACCTTAAAAAGTTTTCGATTTTGAGTTTTGTCGCCAGCAGCCGTCAATAAAAATGATTGGCTGTGAAGGCTTGACAAACTCGCTAAGTTTGCGGTAACATTATTGCCGCAAGAAACGCCGGAAAGCCCTCATCGTGAGGGGCCGGCGTCACGGGAAAAGGCCAAAGCGCTTCGTCCCACACTGTTCTTTGACAACTGCATAAAGAAAAGCAACGGGTAAACAGCATAACAATTTCATCGATGCTGTCGCTGCATTCTGTCTTCGGACAGCAATGCGCGCCAGTTTAAGAGAAAAAACCTTTGAGTGATCAAGCTACAAAGGGCGCATGGTGGATGCCTTGGGGCAAGGAGCCGATGAAGGACGCAGCAAGCGGCGATACGCTTCGGAGAGGTGCAAGCAACCTATGATCCGGAGATTTCCGAATGGGGAAACCCGCCATGCGATGCATAACACTCCCACCTGAATACATAGGGTGGGTAGAGGGCACTCGGAGAACTGAAACATCTAAGTACCCGAAGGAAGAGAAAACAACAGTGATTCCGTCAGTAGCGGCGAGCGAAAGCGGATCAGCCTAAACCAATTACGTGAATATAGCCTGCCGGCGTTGCGTATTCGGTGTCGCGGGACTGTCTAGGGCTAACGGCAGAAGACCCGGCGAGTTACAAAACTGCATTTCTAGTCGAACGTCTTTGGAAAAGACGGCCATAGAAGGTGAAAGCCCTGTAGACGAAAGGAATGTGTCTGCTCGACAGCACCCAAGTACCGCGGAGCACGAGGAATTCTGCGGGAATCTGGGAGAACCACCTCCTAAGGCTAAATACTTCTTGCCACCGATAGTGAACTAGTACCGTGAGGGAAAGGCGAAAAGAACCCCGGGAGGGGAGTGAAATAGAACCTGAAACCATGCCGCCTACAAGCAGTGGGAGCACGATTTATCGTGTGACTGCGTGCCTTTTGCAGAATGAGTCCGCGAGTTAATTTCGGCAGCGTCAGCTTAAGTGTCTCAGACACGGAGGCGTAGCGAAAGCGAGTCTGAATAGGGCGTCTTAGTTGCCGGGATTAGACCCGAAACCGTGTGATCTACCCATGGCCAGGTTGAAGCTCGGGTAAGACCGAGTGGAGGACCGAACCGGTGTATGTTGAAGAATGCTCGGATGAGCTGTGGGTAGGGGTGAAATGCCAATCGAACACGGAGATAGCTGGTTCTCCTCGAAATGCATTTAGGTGCAGCGTTGCGTGTTCTCTGTCGCAGGTAGAGCACTGGAAAGGCTAGGGGCCTTACCGGGTTACTGAACCTTACCAAACTCCGAATGGCGACAGATCAAGCGTAGCAGTGAGACAGTGGGGGATAAGCTTCATTGTCGAAAGGGAAACAGCCCAGACCGACCGCTAAGGTCCCTAAGTGCTGGCTAAGTGTAAAAGGATGTGGAATTCCATAGACAACCAGGATGTTGGCTTAGAAGCAGCCACCATTTAAAGAGTGCGTAACAGCTTACTGGTCGAATGGCGTTCTGCGCCGATAATGTATGGGGGCTCAAGCCAGCCACCGAAGCGTCGGACTTGCCCCTCGGGGCAAGTGGTAGAGGAGCGTTGCCGTCGGAACGAAGCCATAGCGGAAGCAGTGGTGGACTGGCGGCAAGTGAGGATGCGGACATAAGTAGCGCTAAGACAGGTGAGAATCCTGTCCACCGAAAGCCTAAGGGTTCTTCAGGAAGGCTCGTCCTCTGAAGTTTAGTCGGGCCTAAGGCGAGGCCGAACGGCGTAGCCGATGGACATACGGTTGATATTCCGTAACCAGTGTATTCAGTGATGGAGGGACGCGGTCCCAGTTTCCAGCGCGACTGTTGGTAGTGCGCGTGAAGCTCTTACGGAGGCCTGATAGGAAAATCCGCAGGCGTAATCGGAGAGAGTGAACGAGTGGATCCTTCGGGTGAAGCGAAGTGGGGGGGCGGATCGCCGAGAAAATCTTCTAAACTTATGAATACACTGTCCGTACCGCAAACCGACACAGGTAGGCAGGTAGAGAATACCAAGGTGTTCGAGAGAACTCTCGTTAAGGAACTAGGCAAATTGACCCCGTAACTTCGGGAGAAGGGGTACCACCGCAAGGTGGTCGCAGTGACAAGCATTGAGCGACTGTTTAACAAAAACACAGGTCTCTGCTAAGGGGAAACCCTAGGTATAGGGGCTGACACCTGCCCAATGCCAGAAGGTTAACAGGAGGGGTTCGGCGTAAGCCAAAGCTCTGAATTGAAGCCCTGGTGAATGGCGGCGGTAACTATAACCGTCCTAAGGTAGCGAAATTCCTAGCCGGGTAAGTTCCGGCCTGCACGAAAGGTGTAACGACTTGATGACTGTCTCAACGAGAGACTCGGTGAAATTGTAGCACCGGTGAAGATGCCGGTTACCCGCAACTGGACGAAAAGACCCCGTGCAGCTTTACTACACCCTGTTATTGTGTTTTGACATAGCTTGTAGAGCGTAGGTGGGAGCCGCAAGGCGCCAATGGAACACCACCCTGGTTATGTTGGGACACTAACCTTCGCCGTTATCCGGCAAAGGAACCGTAGCAGGCGGGTAGTTTGACTGGGGCGGTCGCCTCCCAAAATGTAACGGAGGCGCGCCAAGTTTCCCTCAGGCTGGTTGGAAATCAGCTGTAGAGTGTAAGAGCATAAGGGAAATTGACTGTGAGACAAACAGGTCGAGCAGGGACGAAAGTGGGCTCTAGTGACCCTTTGGTAGCGCGTGGGCGCGCCAAGGCTTATCGGATAAAAGCTACGCCGGGGATAACAGGCTTATCTTGCCCAAGCGCTCACAGCGACGGCAAGGTTTGGCACCTCGATGTCGGCTCGTCGCATCCTGGGGCTGGATTAGGTCCCAAGGGTTGGGCTGTTCGCCCATTAAAGCGGTACGCGAGCTGGGTTCAGAACGTCGTGAGACAGTAGACTTTGCTGTCCTTAAACTTGGCTATTTGCTGGAAACTCCGAGTATCCGACGCTACTCGTTTCTTGTGCTATAATACAATTATAATGCAAGAAGCAGTGAAAATGCGTTCGGTGCGGACAATCAGCAGGGAAGGCCAGGCGATGCAAGAACCAGATGTGGCAACAGGAAATTATTTGGCAGGGTTTGCAGATGGTGAAGGATGCTTCTACATAGGAGTTCATCCAACAGCAAATGTCGCACTCGGCATTCAAGTCGTTCCTGAATTCCATGTCAGCCAGAATGGAGAGAGGATTTCCGTCCTGCAACTTTTCCAAGATACATTAAGTTGTGGCCTGATCAAACGCAATGCTTCGGCAACAGCGCGAGATCAGACATGGGTTTATGTTGTCAAACGTCACAATGAACTTTATGACGCAGTTCTGCCATTCTTTACGAAGTTTCCGCTTCGTTCAGATAAGCAGAATGAGTTTCTGAAGTTCAAGCAAGTCGTGGAGAAGATGCATCGGAAAGAACATCTCACTGTGGAAGGATTGCAAGACATTCTTCATATTGCGTTTGCAATGAACGGCTCTAAGTTCCGTAAACGCACACTGGCGCAACTCTTGAATTGTTTGGAACCCTCAGAGACTATATGCCAGGCGTTTGCACTTGAACATGTGCAAATAAAGATATAGTCCGAACTGCATGGCGACATGCAGAAGCAGGCAGAAATGCCCTGCTCCCTTCCATTCGGAAGTGGTAACACAATTGTCGGTCTCTATCCGTTGCGGGCGCAGGAAATTTGACGGGAGCTGTCCCTAGTACGAGAGGACCGGGATGGACAGACCTCTGGTGTACCAGTTGTTCCGCCAGGAGCACACGCTGGGTAGCTATGTCTGGTTCTGATAAGTGCTGAAAGCATCTAAGTACGAAGCAGACCTGAAGATAAGATTTCCCACAGCACAAGCTGGTAAGACCCCCGGAAGACTACCGGGTTGATAGGCTGCAAGTGTAAGTACGGCAACGTATTCAGCTAAGCAGTACTAATCGGTCGAGGGCTTGATCACAAAAAACTCAGCAATGATTTTGCTGAATGCGCGTTGCTTTTCAATATGCAGTTGTCCAAGGACAGTGCCCTGTTAAGGGCTAGTCCGAACGATTTCTGGTGGTTATCGCGGAGGGGTCCACCCGTTCCCATTCCGAACACGGAAGTTAAGCTCTCCAGCGCCGAAGATACTTGACGAGCAATTGTCCGGGAAAATAGGTCACCGCCAGATTAATGTCAAAAAGCCGCTGCACAATTTGTGCAGCGGCTTTCTGTTTTTCGGGTAAATAGCGGTATGGATCATATACCCACCAATTCTGAAGTTGCCCATGTCTTTCAGCAAATCGCCGAGATTTTGGAAGGGCAGGGCGAAAACCCGTTTAAAATCCGCGCTTATCGTAACGCCGTCCGTACTCTGGAAAACTTGGCAGAGCCGGTCGCAGAGATAGACGCGCGTGGCGAATTACGCCAGATTCCTGGCTTCGGCGATGCCATTGTCGGCAAGACGCAGGAGATACTGGCGACTGGAACCTGCGCGCTCTACGAGCGGCTGAAAGCGGAAGAAGCGGCGAAGGCGGCTGCATGACAATGCCCCTGCCGCGTGAGTTTTACTTGCAGGACACGCGCATTGCCGCGCAGAAATTGCTGGGGCAGCGTGTCGTGCGCCGCCTGTCATCAGGTGAGCTCTCTCTGGGATCATTGTGGAGACTGAGGCCTATCTGACCGATGACCCAGCCTGTCATGCCTATCGCGGACAGACGCCGCGAAATTCGACGATGTTTGGCCCACCGGGTCATGCTTACGTCTATTTCACGTATGGCCTGCACATGATGCTGAACCTTGTCTGCGCCCCGGAAGGCATTGCCGAGGCCGTGCTGATCCGCGCATTGGAGCCGGTGGCAGGGATAGAATGGATGCGTGCTAATCGCGGCGGGATCATGGAGACGCGGCAATTGACGAATGGCCCCGGCAAGTTGGCGCAGGCGCTTGGATTGACACGGCTGGCACACAATGGGCTGGATGTGACAGACCCGAACGGGGAACTGCAAATTTTGCCCAATACCTATCCGCCGTTTGAGATAGTCACGACGACGCGCATCGGCATTACTCAGGGAGTGGACCTGCCCTGGCGATTTTATGTCCAGGGCAATCCTTTTGTGTCTCGAAAGTGAATCCCCTTCACCAAATTCTTCTCGGCGTCATTCTTGCTGCCGTCATTGCCTTCGCTGCATGGCGGACAGGAGCGCTGACGATGAGTGGAGCGGCTGCGGCTTGTCTGGTGGGGGCAATCATCTTTGGCGCGGGCGGCTGGACCTGGGCTATGCCCCTGCTCCTGTTTTTCGGGACCTCATCTGCCCTAAGTCACTGGCAACGGGCGGCGAAAAAGAGGCTAGGCTACGAGAAGAGCGGGCGGCGGGATGCGTGGCAGGTGGGGGCAAATGGGGGTGTCGCGACCCTCTGCGCCCTGCTGCCGGTTATTTCCCTACATGTGAGTGTCTCCCATGCCTACCTGCTGTTTCTGGCAGCATTGGCGGCGGCCACTGCGGATACCTGGGCAACTGAGATCGGCTCGGCTCTCCGTGGGCATCCCTATGATCTGCGGACAGGGCGGCCAGCGCCGCCGGGAACGTCCGGCGCGGTCAGCCTGGTCGGAACCCTGGCTGCGCTGGCCGGCGCTGCGTTGATCGGACTGTTCGCCCCCCAATGGTCCAGCCGCATATTAGTGACACTTGCCGGGTTAGGGGGTGCGCTCGGCGATAGTTTTTTAGGGGCGGTCGCGCAGGCGCAGTGGCGCGACCCTGTCCGCCCCGGCTGCTGGACGGAGCGCCCGCAGTCTGAAACGCCGGTTCGAGGCTGGAGATGGGTGAGCAATGATGTGGTCAATTTACTTTGCACATTGCTGGCGGTAGGCTTGGCGCAGTTGTATGACAAGAATTAATTTAAAAAACTTCCGTCTGCTTGTCAAAAAATAGGCATCTTATGTTACAATAAGAGTGCAGGTTGCTTTTCACTTCCGAACTCCAATGCAATCCTGAGTAGTTTTTAAGGAGTGTCCCCGCTATTGGAAGTCATGCCAAGCAATATAAGCGCCGCCAATAGTGCATCGCCGCGTTATGTTTCCGCCGAACAAATTGAAGATGTTGTGCGCCAGCTCAAGGATGTCGTCTCCACCCGTGCTGTTCTCGGGCCGATGGGGCGGATTGACGAGCTGCATGTACTGGTCAATGCCAAGCGTGCGCCCAAGCAAATCGCGCGGGACATTGAATCGGCCTTGCGCGCCCATCTGGATGTTCTGTTAGATTACAAAAAGATCAGCATCGCGCAGGTTCAAGGCCGGGCGGCACTGGGAGGCGCGGCGGCAGGATCGGGACGCATTCGCCTTCGCTTCGCTGATGTTTCCCTCACCGTTACCGGCAGCCGTGCTGAGGCCGTCGTGCATCTCAAGCGCGATGATGCTCTATTTGCCGGTTCGTCCATGGGACATGCCTCCGGCTATAACCAGCTCCGGCTGATCGCCACGGCCGCTATCCGTGCTGTTGAGGATAGCCGCGATCAGGACGGCACGATGGTTGTGGAAGATCTTCAGACCGAAGTGTCGCTGGCGGGCCGCAAGGCCGTGGTAGTCCTGGTGAGTGCCCTTGCGCCCCCCAAAGGCGAGGAATTGCTGACCGGCTCGGCTTTGATTCGCCAGGATGTTTGGAAGGCCGTTGTGAACGCCACACTGGATGCCGTCAACCGGCGGGTCAGTCAGGCGTTCATAGATGACGACCTGTAAATTTTCTGTTCACTTTTTACCTTGACAATGGAATAATAGTTTCGATTTGGGCTATTGGAAACCACGGGGTCCGAGGGACCTCAAGAGCGAAGGCGGTACCGTGTCCGAGAGGTCGGCGCGTCCGCGTTTTCTAAGGTGACCAATTCAACATGAGCAAGATCTCCAAGATGATCAAAACTCTCGCCGACGGCCTTTACACCGGCTGCGGCCTCGTCCATTTCATCCCGCCGGAGGATTAGTCTGCGGCCAAACTGCAATCATGTGCAGGCAACCGCTTTCAACATTCTCTCGCTACGGGGTGGTGGCCTGATTGTTCAAGAAATTGACAGCGGTTTCTAATAGCCCTTATATTTTTGCCGCTTTTGCCCGTTCTATCTGCTGTTTTCGCTATGTCTGTGCCTTCGATTGCATCATCCCCCCAACCGGATACGGTGGCGCGTCCGGCGGTGCAGGATCAGCGGCGAGCTTATTCTCGTATGCGCGGGCAGTTGGCTGTCATCGCCCTGTGCGTCGGCTCCCTTTGCTTCTGGCTCAGTCCGATTCCCCGACATGCCTGGCCGGATATGGCCCTGCTGACGCTTCTGGCAGTGATTGTCGGTTTGCTGCCGGTGCGCCTGCCGGGCAGGGATCTCAGTACCTCTCCCACGGTTCCGTTCCTGTTCGCTCTGGCCGGCTTGTACGGCGCGACTGCCGCTGTTCTGGCAGCGATTATTTCCACCTTTGCGACAGTGTTCATCTCCACGCCAGGCCCGCGTCGATGGCGTGTTCAAAATTACCTCCCGACGGTCTCTGTTCAGATTATTTCCATCGGTCTGTGTGCCCTTCTTTACCTGCTGATGGAACACGCCCGGTTTCCTCACAGTGGGGTTAGACCCGGCGAAGTGCCGGCATGGCGGGCCTGGCTGGCCCTGCCGGTTTGCGCCTTTTTTGCGTTCTTTCTCAGTTCTCTTCTAACGACCACGCTGGCGAGCCAATACTTCGGCTATCGCTGGGATCTCATCTGGTATGATAATATCCGCTGGATGCTGCCCAGTGCGCTGGTGATGTCGCCGGTCGGATTTCTGACTGCGGTCCTCTACGGACAGCATTGGTGGCTGGGAGTCGGCTTCATCTTTCTGCCGGTCTACGCGCTGCACATGGTGGTCGTGACCCATGAGCGGACGCTGGCAGCTTACAAGCATGGCGTAGAACTGCTGGGACGGGTCATGCAGGAGGCGCATCCCTATACGCACGGTCATCTGCATCGCGTTGCCCGCTGGGCCAAGAAAATCGCGGAGGAGATGAAACTGCCTCCCAGTTCTATGCAGCATATTGAAGACGCCGCCATTTTGCATGATATCGGTAAAGTCGCGGTGGACGACCGCGTCCTAAACAAGGTCGGCAAACTCAGCGATGACGATTGGGCCATGATCCGAAGACATCCTGTGACCGGAGCCGAACTGGTTATCCAGATGAGTGCCCTGGATAAAGTCGGTTATTGGATACGCCATCATCATGAACGCCCGGATGGCAAAGGCTACCCGGATCAACTCCAGGGCGACGAAATCCCCGTTGAATCCTGCATCATTTCCGTGGTGGATGCATTTGATGCGATGGTCGGCGGGCCGGCCAAAGAAGATCAACGTCCCTATCGGCAGCCGATGACCCAGGAGGCGGCTATTCAGGAACTGCGCCGTAACTCCGGGACGCAGTTTCACGCGGGTGTTGTGGAAGTCTTCATCGCCATCCTTTTGCGCGAGAACGACCTGGAAGCGACAGGGCAGCGCCTGACTTCCCAGCGGGAGCTAGCTGATGACTCGCTCTGGGCCGCTCCGCCGCAAATTTTGGGGCGCTTTCTCCGACGGCGAAAAGCTAAACGATCCTCCATGAGTCTGACACTCATTATTGCAGACATACTGGCCGCTCTTGTGTTCACGACTTCGCTGGGCGCGGTCTTGATTTACCTGCCCTGGCGTCTTCGCAGTTCCTATCGTCAGACTTTTGTCGCTCTGGCCCGCGCTGTGGAGGCCCGTGAGCCGCATCTGCTGGGGCATGCCGAACAGACCGCCCGCTATGTCGTCCTGATGGCCCGCTGGCGCGGCATGGGCTTTGGAGCCACGCGCCGTCTGGAATATGCTGCTCTGCTGCATGGGCTGGGCAAAGTCAGCGTTCCTTACGGCCTGCTTAATAGCCCCGCTTGTCTGATTCCTCCCTCAGACCGATTTGTATTGCGCGATTACGTGCGGGTCGGGTCGGCCATTCTGGATGCCATTCCTCTTCTTCAACCCGCATCGGACATCGTGCGCTTTCATCACGAGTACGTGGACGGCAGCGGCTATCCGTTTGGACGTTATGGCAGCGCGATCCCCTTTGAGGCCCAGATGCTGTGTATCGCTAGTGAGTATGTGGCGATGACCACGCCGCGTCTTTACCGGGCTGCCCTGTCGCTCACCCCGGCACAGGCGGATGCTTATCTTCGCTCTCAGACCGGCAGCCGTTATGCTCCTCGCGCCGTCGCCCTGTTTTTGAGAGCCAAAGGATGCGAGACGCTCTGGCTTAAGATGGCGTCGCTCCTCCGCGCGATTTTTTTTCGTCCGCGCCTTGCTGGTTTTTCACGCCGCGTTCTTTAAAACGCAAAAGCGCAGGCGGCTCTCGCTGCCTGCGCTTTTTTATTGCCTTCGGATTCTCCAGGCTATTTGCGGCCCATGAGACGTCCGAACAGGCCTGTGCTTGGCTTGTCGGCGTCCGGCTTGTCGCTGTTCGGCGGATTGGTGCGCGTGGGCGGCAGTGCCTGTTCCAGTCGACTTAATTTGGCTTGGACCAGGGTGCTTGGCGCGATTTGGAGCGCGTTTCGATATTGCACCGCCGCTTCCTCGCGCCGGCCCATCTGAACCAGAGCATCCCCCATGATTTCCAGCGCCCGCACATTGCGCGGATCAACTTCCAGTGCCTTGACACAGAAGGCGCGGGCTTCAACCGGCTTGCCGGCCATGATTGCGTTGTCGGCATTTGTCAATAAGCCCGTAATCGCCTGCGCCTTTTGCGCGGTTCCCGGCTGCCCCTGCGGGGCGGCAGGCCGGGGCTGCGCCGCGCTGCCGGATTGGGGCCGCGCCGCCTGCGGGCCGGCTTTCGGCGCGGACGCTTTGGGCGGCGTCTGCGTGGAAGCTGACGGCGCAGTGGCTGATGGTGCAGTGGATGACTGCGCGGGACGTGCCGCGGAAGTTGACGACGGTGCGGGACGCGGCGGAGGCGGCGTAGCCGCCGACCGGGAAGCGGAAACGGGTGGGGGCGCCGTCGCCACGTTTGACCCATTGCCTGACCCATTGACTGTGCCTGGTATGGGGGCAGATTGGGCGGCGATTTGCGAATTGTACTGTGCGCGACGCTCCGGGTCCGCCAGAACGCGGTATGCCTGGTTGATCTGCGTGAACACGCGCTGCCCAAGAACCTTATCCTGGATGATGTCCGGGTGGAACTTGCGCGCGAGTTCACGGTATTTCTTTTTAATCTGGTCTGTGGTCGCGCTCGGCGGTATCCCCAAGACCTCATAATAATTTCGCTGCAAGCTCATCGTGTTACGCTCCGAAAGGAAGGAGAAAAAATAAATGCGGTCGTCAATTCTCTGATTGTGATGTTTTAGCCTCCTTGAATGATGATACAGCGCGGAGTATCAAAAAATAAAATGTCGCGCCGTCGTCTCAGTTTGTGATTTTTTATGGCCCGTCAGGATTGGCCATGTCATTCATTTTGTCAAAATACCCGGTGTAAAAGTTGCCGACAACGATGGCGACCCGGATGCCGGCAATCACCATGGCGACAACCCCGAGTGTCACTCCGAGTTGATGCAGGCGCACCGCCGATTCCTGCTCATAGTATTCGGCCACCTTGTCCATGCTGGTATCCATGCCGCCGGTCTGTTCGCCTGTCCCCAGCATGGAGATCACCATCGGCGGAAAAATGTTGGTCGCCATTAAGGCTTCGGTGATGCCGCGCCCGCCTTGCAGGGCGGGAATGGCCGAGATCATCCGCTTTGCCATAAACGCATTCCCGGTCGCCGCGGCTGCGTAGCGCAGCGCGTCCGGGATGGAAACGCCGGCTGCATATAAAGAAGCCAGGGCGCGCGCAAACCGCGCCAGCGCGATCATGCGGATCGCGCCGCCTATTCCGGGCAAACTCGCAATCAGCCAGTCATATGCTGTTTTAAACTGTGACAGTAGCCGCCCGACAACATAGATGGCTGCCAGGGCTGCGCCAAAAACCAGCAGCGGCAGGATGGCCTGCTGAAAATAACCGCGTGCATCATGGTTGACCACCAGCACAACGAGGGGCGGCAGTAAAAAACTCATCAGCAGCGTCGTGCAGGGATACCAGGTCTCGCGCTTGATGGAGTTGCGAAGCGCGTATTCCTGCTCCAAAGCCGACGACAGCCGGTTCATCATCACGTCCAGCCGCCCGGTCTGTTCACCCGCCGCGATCATTGCCAGGTGAAACTCCGTAAAAACCCACGGAAACTCCCCCATGGCCTCGGTCAGCATTCCGCCCTGATGAACCCGCTCGCTGATTTTCTGCAAGTAGCCCCGCAGGATTCCATTGCCGGTCTGCCGCGTCAGGGTCGTTAATCCCTGGTATATTGGAACGCCCGCATTGATCATGGCGGCGAACTGCCGATACATCAGCGCCATGTCGCGCAGCCCGACGCCGGAATAGATCGGGAAAACCAAATGCACCAGCAGCCACAGGCCGGGAGACATCGTCGTAGTCTTTTGGGACCCTGCCTCCGTGCTGTCTTGTCGTGCCGAGCCATTGCTGGGTGAAAAAGTGGCCGCGCCGCCTCGCTGCGGCGCGAGACGCATGGGGAAATACCCCATGTCGCGGATTTCCTGGGCTGCCTGGCGCTCATCGGGGGCGTCCAGCGAACCGGTCACGGTGCGTCCGCCCTTGTCTTTGGCCTGATAAGAATAGATCATGCGATGCCTGACTGGCTGCGGGACAGAGCGGTGTAACAGTTAGACGAAACCCACACGCCGAATGTTCCCTTCGCCGGAAAGATTTTTTGGGAGATTTTTGACCCATTCACCCACTTTTTTGTCATCCCCCGGCAGCCGAAGGTCAGGCGCGATCTCAGCCAGTGGAACAAGAACAAAAGCTCGTTCGCGCAGACGTGGATGCGGCACGGTCAGGCCGGGCGACTGGATCTGCTGGTCTCCATAAAGAAGCAGGTCTAAATCTATAACGCGCGGACCCCAGCGAAGGTTTCGCGCGCGGCCCATTTGATTTTCAATGTGCAGAAGAGCAGCCAGCAAACCGCGCGGTGGAAGCATTGTCCGCACAGCAGCGACCGTGTTCAGGAAGTCAGGCTGATCCGTGACTCCGACTGGCGTAGTCTCGTAAAGTGAAGAAGAATGAATTATTTCAACTTCCGGGCTGTCGGCCAGTTTGCTCAATGCCGTCTGGATGTTTGCGTGACGGTCTCCGAGGTTTGCGCCGAGACCTACGAAGGCAATGGTACCCTCGCCTGCAATTTCATCTGTGACAAAAGTCACACTATTCAGATTATTTATATGATTATTCTGTTCTCGGGTCATGTCTGGTCTATGCAAGAACCATGCCAAATGTTAAGAGAACGTTAAAATACCCGAAAATGCTCCGAAAAGAGACAAAAAGCCACACACTTTCCTCGGTTTCAGAAAGTTATCTCTGAAACCTGTTGACAATTGTGGCGCAATGGCTTAGAATGAGGGTGGGAGAGTAGAGCGTAAGGAAACAGACGCCGGACAGGGGTAATTTTCCCTGCTACCGGGCCTTCTCCAGGTTTTGAAAGGCTCTGCCGATGTTGGCGATGACGATTTTTGGCTTGATCACCGTCGGCTGCCTGGGAACGGTCATTGTCCTGGCCTTGCGAATGTATGGCCGCTATGGGCGGCAGTGGACATGGCTGGCTCTCGCGGTCGCGGGCCTACTGGCGTTCATCCAGGTAGGGCTTTCTCTGCTCCACATCGGTGGGCCAGGTCTAGACTCGCCTGCTGTCGCTGCCGGCCTGATGGGACTTCTTCTTGTCTTCGGTCTGGGTCGGGTCGGCAGCATGATCCAGGCCAGCGCGATGAGCGAGGAAGCCCTGCGGACTGAAAAGCGGCACCTGTCTATGCTGGTAGACCGGCGCGTCGCCGACCTGGAAGCCGAGGTCACCAAACTCGCCGCCGCCGAAGAGGCTCTGCGTGAAGACACCGAACGATTCACAGCGATTATATCTACGCAACGTGACATCGCGCAGGCTGCGCTGGACATGAACGCCGTTCTGAACCTGATTGTCGCCCGAACCCAGGAACTGACCCATGCCAGCGGCGCAGTTATCGAACTGGCCGAGGGCGAGGAAATGGTCTATCGGGCCGCCAGCGGGCGGGCTGCGCCTTATGTCGGGCTGCGGATGAAGATGACATCGGGCCTGTCGGGAGAATGCGTCCGAACCGGCCAGATTTTGCGCTGCGATGATGCCGAGCGCGACCCGCGTGTGGACCTGAATGAATGCCGCAGGGTGGGGGCCAGGTCGCTGATTGTTGTCCCGCTGTATTATGAGCGTGAAGTCAAAGGCGTTCTGCAAGTTCAATCGCCCGAATTGTATGCGTTCAGCCCTGTGGATGACCATACGCTCCAACTAATGGCCGGCTTGATGGGAGCGGCTATGAGCCACACGGCGGAGTTTGAGGCCCGGCAGGCCACGCTGAACGAATTGCAGGATGCACTTAAGGAATTGCAACTCGCCAAAGAAGCGGCGGAAGCGGCGACGCGAGCCAAATCCGAGTTTCTCGCGAATATGAGCCATGAAATACGCACGCCGATGAACGGCATTATCGGTATGACCGAACTGGCTCTGGACACGGATCTGAACGAGGAGCAGGAGGAGTATCTGGGTCTGGTCAAATCATCCGCCGACTCGCTGTTGACCCTGATCAATGACATTCTGGACTTTTCCAAGATTGAGGCAGGCCGGCTGGATCTGGACCCGATCCCGTTTGATATCCGCAATACGCTCGGCGAAGCCGTCAAGACGCTCGCTCTGCGCGCGCATAGCAAGGGGCTGGAACTGATTGACGACATCCATGCGGATGTTCCCGCTATTCTGATCGGCGATCCAGGCCGACTGCGCCAGATTCTGGTCAATTTGTCCGGCAATGCCATCAAGTTTACAGAAACCGGCGAGGTCGTCCTTTCGGTTGAAGTGGAAACGCGCACCGAGGAGTCGGTTCTCCTGCACTTTGCCGTGCGCGATACGGGCATCGGCATTCCGCTTGACCGGCAGGGGCAGATTTTTGAGGCGTTCTCGCAGGCGGACAGTTCTACCACGCGCAAATATGGCGGAACGGGGCTGGGGCTGACGATTTCCAGCCAACTCGTCGCCGCCATGGGCGGGCGCATCTGGGTGGAAAGCGAGATCGGCCAGGGCAGCGTTTTCCACTTCCTGGCGCGTTTCGGTATCGGGCAGCTACTCCCGGATCGGGCTGCCAATCTGGATTTATCCGGTCTGCCTGTTCTGGTCGTGGACGACAATGCGACCAACCGGCGAATTTTGCAGGAAACGTTGACGCGCTGGGGCATGAAGCCTACGCTGGTAGAAGGCGGGCAGGAGGCGCTGACAATCATGGAGCGGGCCGCCGCCGACGGGCAGCCCTTTCGTCTGGTGCTGCTCGATCAGATGATGCCCGAAATGGACGGCTTCACGCTGGCCGCGCGCATCAAAGACCGGCCCGAACTGGCCGGTTCCGTGATGATGATGCTATCCTCGGCAGGCAGGCCCGGCGACAGCGCCCATTGCCGCGAATTGGGAATGGCGGCCTACCTGACCAAGCCGTTCAAGCAATCGGAATTGCTGGACATGATCGTCACCACTCTGGATGGTGGAACCCGTCCGGCTCACAAGTTCGCCCCCCTCCCGAGGCAGGAGGAAAATAAGTCAAACGGGACCGAACCCGCTTCCTCTGCCCGCCTCGGGAGGGATAACCGGGGTGAGGAACGAACACAGGGCGAAGTGGGTTCTTCGGGGGCTGTCAGCGAGGTGTGTCTTCTGCTGGCGGAAGACAATCTTGTCAACCAGCGTCTCGCACTGCGGGTTCTGGAAAAGCAAGGTTATACCGTCACGATTGTCGGCAACGGGCAGGAGGCAGTCGCTGCGTGGGAAAACGCGCAGCGGGAGGGCACGCCGTTTGACCTGATCCTGATGGATATTCAGATGCCGGAAAAGGACGGTTTTGAAGCGACGCGGGACATTCGCAGTCGGGAGGAAGCGGGCAGTACACACACTCCGATTGTCGCTATGACCGCCCATGCCATGAAGGGCGACCGTGAGCGCTGTCTGGAAGGGGGGATGGACGATTACCTGTCCAAGCCGCTCCAGGCAAAGCGTCTCATTGAGGTAATCCAGACACTTGTTCCGGCCCGAGCGAACGAGACGGTGACGCCGGTCCCCGCAGAGCTAACAGCGGGAGCGACGCGCGGGGAAGCCTTACCCGTTTTTGATGCCGAGGCCGCGCTGGAACGAACTGCCGACGACCCGGAATTACTGATGGAAATTCTGGTCCTGTTTCGCGAACAGGCCGAGCCGACGCGGGATATGATCCAGGCTGCCCTGACAAACCGGGACGGTCCGGCCCTGGAGCGAGCCGCGCACTCACTCAAAGGCTCGGCAGGCAATATCAGTGCCGAACAGGTGCGGGCGGCGACATTTCAATTGGAAGAAGCCGCTCACGACAGCGATTGGGCTGCCGCTGAGGCTGCCTGGGCCGATCTGGAACAGGCCCTGCCTCGCCTCAGCGCCGCGCTCGCTGAGTTTAAATCCGAGGCGCTCTAACCCCCCATAATGGGGGGCTGGGGAGCTATAATAAGCATACAGGGAAGAACTGAGCAAGGAGAGGGAACCGACGATGAAGATATTGATCGCCGACGATGATTCTATCACGCGCCGCCTGCTGGAAACGATCCTGACCAAGTGGGGGTATCAGGTCATCATTGCCCAGGACGGGGACGAGGCCTGGCAGATGCTGCAAGGCGACAGCGCCCCTAAACTCGCCATCCTGGACTGGATGATGCCCGGCCTGGACGGGGTTGAAATCTGCCGCCGCGCGCGCCAGCGTATGGACGCGCCGTATGTTTACATGATGCTGCTGACGTCCAAAATCCGCAAGGAGGACATTATTGAGGGCATGGACGCCGGGGCGGATGATTATCTCACCAAGCCTTTCAACCGCCACGAATTGGAAGTGCGTCTGCGGGCGGGCCTGCGTATTCTGGACTTGCAGGAAGCCCTGCTGTCGTCCGCCGACGAACTGACCGAAGCAAGGACGCGCGAAATTGAGATGGGGGGCCGCATTCGCCAGACGCTTCTGGTCGGCGATCCGCCTGCCATTCAGCCCGGCCTGGAATTGTCGGCCCGCACTCATCCCGGTACGAAACTTGGCGGCGAGTTTCACGACTTCTTCCCGCACAATGACCATTGTTTGGACATTGTCATCGGCGATGTCCAGGGGCAAGGCCTGCCCGCCGCCCTGATCGCCGCCGCGACGCGAAATCATTTCCTGCGCGTCCTGCACCGTGCCGCCGTTGCCGGCGGCGACGGTGCCGCCGTCCCCGGCGCACATCGTCACGCAGGTGCATGATGCTATTGCCGGGCAGTTCCTGGGCCAGAAAAGCTTTGAGACTCTGTGCTATGCCCGCTTTGACAGCCGGGCCAGACAGATTGATTACGTGGACTGCGGCTACACGCCGACCGTGCATTACCGCAAGGCCGATGAGACCTGTACCCTGCTGCGCGGGGACAACATGCCGCTCGGCTTCTCACAGAACGAAAACTACCGGCAGTTGTCGCTGCCCTTCGCCCCCGGCGATCAGTTTCTGTTTTACTCCGATGGCATCACAAATGCCCAGAGTGAAATGGGGGAGGCCTTCGGCTCCAGCCGTCTGCTGGATTTGGTGAAAGAGTGGGGCGGAGGCTCGCCGGATGAGTTGATTACGCGCATTCAGGCCGCCGTTCTTGAGTTTGCCGAGTCGCCGATCTCCGAGCATCTAGCCTGCATTGCGGTGCGAATTGCGGAGTAGCGCAGCAGATCGCAGCGCACAGCCCCGGCATTAAAATGCCGGGCTACCCAATGGCACAAAGCCCCTCCGGGGCTGAGGAGAGGAGGGCGCAGCAGCGGCTCCTCCACAATCTTCAGCCACGGAGTGGCTTTGTACTCTTTTAGCCCGGTGTTGAAACACCGGGGGTGCTTGGCGGTGACCAGCCTAAAAATGCAGCCCCACCGCAACCACCACACCGTCCGCTCGCTGCACGGCCTGATATTTGGCGCTGAGTGTCAGCAGGCCGCCGGGCAGCGCGTAGCCCAATTCCCCGTACCCGCCGACTTTCTGGGTCGTATCCAGCAGGCTAAGGTTGTTGCTGTCACTGCGTTGGTTGAGGAAGTAATAGCCGACGCCTGCGCCCGCATAGACCCCGCCGCCGACTCCCACCTGAAGCCCCGCCGTCACCGGCACGACAGTGGAGTGGCTGCCGGACTTGGATCCGGTTTCTACGCCCGCTCCCAGCACGACGCGCAACGGCGTCGGGTTCGGAATAGGCAGGCCGTAATGGAACTCAATGTCGTACTGCGTATTGCCCCCCGCTGATTTGGCCGCGCCGCTGGAAGGGATGAAAACCCCGGCTTCAATGCCGTTCGGGCTGCCGATAATGGGCAGGGCCGGGCCAGGCGCGGCCTGTGCCGCAGCGGCGACCGTGCCGAGCAGGCCAATAAAGGCGCTGAATGCGCCAAGTTTGCGAAGTGTCATGCGTTAGTTTCTCCTATGTAGGGGCGGGGTTTCCCCGCCCTGCTTGTTACAACTGCACCAGCCGAGCCGTTTCCATGCCGTCAATTTGCCGGATTTGTTCCAGCAAAGGTTCCGGCATGATGGTATCCAGCTTCAGCACCATGACTGCGCCCCGGCCTTCCGCTTCGCGTCCGACGTGCATTCCGGCGATGTTGATGCCGTTGTCGCCGAGCAGCGTCCCGACTTTGCCGATGATGCCGGGGCGGTCCGTGTGCTGAGTGACCAGCATCGGGCCGCTGGGCCGGATGTCCACGCGGTAGCCGTCAATGTACAGGATGCGGATGTTGTCCTTGCTGAAAACCGTTCCACAGATTTCGCGCTCGCTGCTGGCGGACTTGCTTGCGGACCGTCAAGACGCAACCCTGGCCTTCGCCCGAGACCGCCGTTCGGCTTTCGGTAATTTTGATGCCCCGCGCTGCGGCCAGGGTGGGGGCGTTGACGTAATTGACGCTTTCCGGGACAATCGGCTCCAGCAGGCCCTTGAGAACGGCCCGTGTCAGATGCACCGTCGGCAGGTTTTCAAAGTCGCCCGCGTAAACCACTTCCACCTCGGCGATGGAGCTGGACGTCAGCTGCGCGTGCAGGCTGCCGATCTTCTCGGCCAGGGTCAGGTAAGGCTGGATGCGGGCCAGCATCTCGGCGGAAACGGACGGCATGTTGACCGCCGCCCGCGCGGGCTTGCCCTCCAGCACGTCCACGATCTGCTCGGCGATGTCAATGGCGACATTGACCTGCGCTTCTTCCGTGCTGGCTCCCAGGTGCGGCGTCGTGATGATGTTGGGGATGCCCAGCAGCGGGTTGTCGGCGGGGGCCGGCTCGGTTGAGAACACGTCAATCGCCGCGCCCGCGATCTTCCCGGCCTTCGCCGCTTCCGCGACCGCTGCCTCGTCGATGATGCCGCCCCGCGCGACATTGATCAGCCGGACGGTCGGCTTCATCAGCGCGAGCTTTTCGGCGTTGATCATGCCCGTCGTTTCTTTGGTCTTGGGGACGTGGACCGTGATGTAGTCCGACCTCTTGGTAGAGCGTGTCCAGGTCCACCAGTTTGATCCCCAGCGCCTCGGCCTGTTCGGGCTTCAGATAGGGATCGTAACCGATCACATGCATCTCGAACGACTGCAGCCGTTTGGCGACTTCGCGCCCGATCTTGCCCAGGCCGATCACGCCCAGAGTCTTGCCGAAGACTTCGGACCCCATGTACTTTTTGCGGTCCCACCGGCCGGCGCGCAGGCCCTGATCAGCCTGCGGGATATGCCGGGCCAGCGCCAGCAGCATGGCGACAGTTAGCTCGGCGGCGGCGAACGTATTGCCGTCCGGGCTATTGACGACCAGAATGCCCCGGTTGGTGGCCGCTTCCACATCAATGTTGTCCACGCCGACCCCGGCCCGGCCAATGATTTTCAGTTTTTCGGCGCGGGCAATAATCTCCGCCGTCACTTTCGTCTCGGAGCGTACGGCGAGGGCATCATAGTCCCCGATGATGGCTGCCAGTTCGTCTTTCGTCAGCCCCGTTTTGACATCCACTTCGGCGACTTTTTTGAGTATCTCGATGCCCTCGGGGGCAATCGGGTCGCTGACCAGTACCTTCGGCATTGAATGGTGTTTCCTTTGTAAATTTTGGCTTAAGAAAAGAGTGCTTTAATACTCTGTGCTTGATCCGCCCTCTGACGTCGGCGGCTGGTATTCTCTTGCCTCGCGCAGAGTGCGGAAGTTGTGGCCCGGACCAAAGCATCCACAGAGGGATGATTCCCAGCGTACACCTTTCAGGTAAAGCATCCTGACTTTATCCCACTGCTTTTTATCGTTCTTGCGGGGTGGCTTGAAATCCCATCCCATGTAATGCATGGGCAACTTACACTCTGGGCAAACATGGTTTCGCTTCCCGTTTAGGTTGAACATCTTGCGGCAGCCGAAGCAGGCATAGTGCTTGTGGTAGACGCTCCCATAGCCAAAATGGCACCGGACATCATCTTTTGCACCAATCTTTCTCTTCATCCTCTCCTCCGCATCAAAAATCGCCAAAAGAGTCTTTCTAACCCTTGCGGTTCGCAAAGTCCCTGAGCAGGTCTGCCAAAGCCTGAACGCCTTTTTCGGGAAAGGCGTTGTAAATGGAGGCGCGGAAGCCGCCGACGCTGCGATGGCCCTTCAGTCCGTCCATGCCTGCTTTTTTGGCCTCGGCCAGCAGTTCCGGCTCCAAACTTTCATCCCGCAGACGCCAGGTGACGTTCATCAGGGAGCGGTCGGCCTTGTTGGTGACGGTCGGCCCGTAAAACGGCGTCAGTTCATCCAGCGCATTGTACAAAATGGCCGCCTTGCGCTTGTTGCGGGCTTCCATCGCTTCCAGGCCGCCTTCGGCCTCAATCCATTTCAGCACCAGACCGACCACATATATAGCGAACGTCGGCGGCGTGTTGTACAGTGAGCGGTTCTCCAGATAGGTGCCGTAGGACAGAATCTTGGGCAGGCCCGTGTTGGCTTCGGCCAGGAACGACTTGCGGGCGACAACCAATGTCACTCCGGCGGGGCCGACGTTCTTCTGTGCGCCGCCATAGAGAAACGCAAACTTGCTGTAATCGCGGCGCAGGGCCAGGAAGTCCGAGGACGTGTCGGCCACGAGCGGCGTGTCGCCGACATCCGGCAGATGAAAATACTCGGTGCCTTCAATCGTGTTATTGGTTGTGATATGAACATACCGCGCGCCCGGCGTTCGGGTGAAGTTCAGGGGCAGTTCCGAATACTTTTCGCCTTTGGACGAAGCCGCCTCGCGGGCGTCGCCGTAAAACTTGGCTTCGCTCAGGGCTTTTGCGCCCCAGTCGCCGCTGACAATATAATCCGCCGTGACGCCCGGTTTGAGGAAATTCTGCGGCAGCATCGCAAATTGCAGGCTGGCCCCGCCCTGCAAAAACAGCGTCGCGTATTCCTCGGGGTTCAGTCCTAAAATCCGCAGCAAACGCGCCTCGGCGTCGGCATGAATGGCTTCGTAGTCTTTGCCCCGATGGCTGACTTCCAGAATGGACATGCCCGACCCGGCGATTTCGCGGACGCCGGCGGCGGCTTCTTCCAGAACGGGTTCCGGTAGGATCGCTGGCCCGGCGCTGAAGTTGTAAATACGGTGGCTCATGGTCAAATCTCGTTTCTGTGAACTGTTCGTCTCTGAAAAGCGCCCTCAGTGTACCCGAAATGGACGCTGGGAGGCAAGGGGGAGGCAGAGGCCCCCACCCTGCCCTCCCCCGCGGCGGGAGAGGGTGAAGATAGGTGAGGGGAACCTCTGCCTCTTCTCTTACCCCTCTCCCGCTTGCGGGGGCAGGGGGCGGCGGTTCCCGCCGGGGGTGGGGGTCTTCGGTTACGTCTCATAAAATCGTCTCTACATACCGGCGCGAGGGCGCGTCCAGCGCCTCCGTGTCCACAATCTCAAATCGATTGCCGTCCACATCCAGCAGGAGCAGATGCACCGGCGACAGCCAAACCGCGTTTTCCTGCAAATTCTGCGTCACAAAATCCCGGTCGCCCCGGTCGGTCTGGACGCTCCAATAGGTTGCCCCGAACTCTTGCCGGGCATGGGCGATGGCCTGCACCGTCGCCGTCAAATACCGCCGCCGCAATTCTTCCTGAGCCGCTTGCAGCGAAGCAGGCGGCAGAACGCTGGGGTCGGGCAGCGTCACGATCTCGTTGCCCTTGCCGTCGAGCAGGGACAGATATTGGTTAGGCCGGGACAGCGGCGCGGCCCAGACGGGCTTGACCGTGTGGTACGATTTCTCGTCCCCCACCGTCAGCCGCAGGCGGTCTTTGGGTTCATAAAACAGCTTCAATGTTTCCGGCTGCATCAGAGATTTCCTGTCCTATACCCCGCCCTGAACGACGGGGCTTTGAGAGTGCAATCCCCCACCTTCGTGGGCGTAGACCTTGTTTTTTCTTCTGCCCGCGAAGGCGGGGAGTTGCTTTTCTAAAGCCCAGGGGTTCAGCCCTGGGAATCTGTCAGCACCTTGTTGTACATCACCGACGACGGTTCGGGAATGAAGCCGAACTTGGTGTTGATGGCGAGCATCGGCGCGTTGTCCACATGGTTGTCGGTCGTCATCACGGTCACGCCGGCCTCGCGGGCCAGTTCATAGGCGCGAACTTTGAGGGCCGTGGCGATCCCGTGGCCGCGATGGTCTTTCAGGACGCCGGTCAGCCACTGCATTCCGACATGAGGAAACTCCATTTTGGGCATGACATGGCACTGGCCGATCCAGACGCCGCCGACTTCGGCCAGCAGGAGCAGATCAGGACGCCAGTCGGGGCGCAGAATGACAAACTTCACCCAATCGTCATACAGCTCAAACGTGAACGGCTGCTCGTCGCGGCGGGGGATGTCGTAAATCAGGTCGCGCTGCAACTCGTACAGCGTATGCCGGTTTTCCTCGGTGTCCCCCGCGTCGGCATAGGAGAAAATCCGCGCGCCATACGCTGCCGCCTGGGAAACAGACGATTGAAACCGGGCGGCGTCCCAGGCCGTCAGGTCCAGAAACGAGGGCGTGTCCCGCTCCATCTCGGCAAAGCCGCGTTTGGTCAAAAAACGGATGGCCGGCTCCTCCGGCGACCATTCCCGAAAGCCCGTGGTCAGGCGTTTCGCGCCGCGCTCACGGGCAAATTCCAGTGCTTTCTCATAGAGCAGCCCGCCTAGCCCCTGACGCCGATGGGCATGGTCTACGACGAGGTCAAAACCGACGACATCCTCCATTTTGAAACCCGTGGTGTTCAGGTCGGCGGCGTCCAGGTAGGCGATAGCGGGTTCGCCGATGCACAGGCGAATTTCTACGGTTTCCGGGTTGCGGCGCTTGTCCATGCGCTCCCAGCCTGCGGCGGTATTCTGCCGGTGCGACGGACGGTCACGGTTGCCGATGGCGACGATGGCCTCCCGGTCTTGGGGGCGAAACGGGCGAATTTCGACGGGGTTCGGAACGCTCATGGTGTGGTCTCCTCAGTTAATGATGCCCCCCACCCCCAATAATGGGGGAGTCAGAGGGGAAGGATTTCCTGGTCCTGTTCCCCCAGAATTGGGGGCTAGGGGGCTTCCTCAGTGATGTTCTTCGCGTAACTGACGCCGGGGGCGTCCGGGACAAAGCCCAGCTTGCGGTTGATCGCCCGCATGGGGGCATTGTCTTCATGGTTTTCCGTCAAGATCAGCGTGCATCCTCGCGCAATGGCCGCGTCAATCGCCCGCAGCTTGAGGGCCAGGGCAATCCCCCGGCTCCGATACGCCCTCAGCACGCCGGTCACCGGCGTCCAGCCGATATTCGTATGTTCTTGAAAGGCCAGCAGGCTCATCCCCACCCATTCCCCGGCATCGTTTTCGGCCACAATGGCTGCATGCGGGTCCCACTCGGGCGTGTTCATTATCTTAATCCAGTGCTCAAAGGGCGGCGTCTCGGGAAGCACATCATGGGTCGGGATGTCCGGGTCAAAGCCTGATCCAGCGCCCACAGCCTGCGCCAGTTGGCTTCGGTCTCCCCAGCCTCGGCAAAGGACAGCAGCCGAATGCCGTCCGGTGAAGGCCGCGCAATGCGGTCTGGGTTCCACTGTGTCAGGTCCAGCTTCACCGGCACGTCTCGGTCCACTTCGGTAAACCCACGATGCGTCAAGAATGGCACTGCCGGGGTGTCCGGCTCAAACAGGCGGATGTATGTTTTCAGCCGGTGCGCTCCGCGCTCACGCGCAAACTCCACTGCTTTTTCGTACAAGGCGGAGCCAATTCCCTGCCGCTGAAGGTCTCTGTCCACAAAGAGGCTGAAACCGCAAACGCCGTCCAAACGCCAGGCGGATGTGCTTCGGTCCACAATGCTCAGGAACGCGACCGCTGGTTCACCCACGCATAGCCGCAGCTTCACCTCACCCGCAGGCCGACGGGCCTCCGCCCGCCGCCACTCTTCCACGGTCTCCTGCAAATGCGGCGGCCTGCGCTGGTTCTGGATGGCGACCACGGCATCTAAATCTTCATCGCGAAATGGTTGAAGGTGCATGATGTTTTCCTTTGCGGCTGCGCCGAGACGGACTCAGGAGCGAGGCCAGTATCCCCGCGATGTTGCGGGCGTCATCGCCCGCCCGGTGATGTGTTCCGACGAGCGGACAGTCTAAGATTTTGAGCGCCGCGGCCATGCCGACCTCGCGGGGCAGGCCGTGAACCAGGGCAAACAGGTTTTTGACATTCAGGTGCGTTTCCCCGAACGCGTAGGGGACGCCGAATGCCTCGCACTGCCGACGAAACTGCCTGCGGTCGTATTCCCCGTAGGAAGCCCAGGTGGCAGAGCGGGCGCCAAGCTCGTCTTCCAAAAACCGGCAGGCGTCGGCAAACGTCACTCCCTGGCCGACCTGTTCCGGCGTCAGCGTCGTCAACTGAGTGCAGAACGCGCTGACTTTGGAGCGCTCTGGCTTGACAAAGAGAGTATCGGCTTGCAAGATCGCTCCCGTGGGAACGTCCAGTATTGCCCAGCCGATTTCAATGATTTCGGCCTGCTCCCCGGGTGGCGGCTCGCCCTCCCAGCACGTCGCTTCCACGTCAACGACTAAAATTGTCCGCAACTTTTTTGTCATCTGGTCTCTGTCGTCTGGCCTATGGCTTCTGCTCAATCACAATATCACCCGGAGAAAGCGCAAGATGCTTGCCTTCTATATTCAACTCAACCCAATGCGCTGCGTTATCCGTTTAAAATGCTAACGGGTTGTTCAGTCATTCGGTTCAAGTCTTGTGCGCTGGGCGTAATCAACAAGATACTTCCTCCCGTCCTCCACTGCCCGGTCTCTGAACTCAGCGAGCCGGGGCGAGTTTATGCCGTGAAGCGCGTTCAGGACACCTATCCGCTGGTATTCGTCTCCTGTTTCCCACGCGACTTCGGCCAGCTTCTCCACAGCGGGTGAGTTGATACGCCCTAATCCCATTAGCGCTTGCCGACGGACATACTCGTTCTCATCCTTTGCGAATTCCAGCAGCAAAGGTTCCACTTCGGCGTTGTGACCTATCAGGCGGCTGATATTGACCGCAATTTGCCATTTTGCGTCATTTTCGGGTGAGTTTAGCGAGGCTCTTGCCAGAAAGATGATGCGCTCAGGTTTCTTTGCCACCTTGTCTGCCAATATCCCGCACTCGTTGTCCCGCGCGATAACGTATACGAGCAAGTTGACTATTTCTGCACTCCACTTCTGGTAAGGGAACTCGTTCAGGAAGGTTTGAAACGCCGTGTAGATCGCCGGCCACTCGTCATAGTCACACTCCCACTCCCCATACTGGTATGCGTGGTCATAGCCGTTCGCCCAATCGCGGAAACGGCTTATTGCATGTTCAAGTTGTGTCAGAGCCGATTTATCTGTAATCATACAGGCTACGCCGCCTCCGCTCCCAGCCCGATGATCTGCGTCACCTGGCTCTGCGTCTCGACCAGTTTGTAGAACTCGCCTTTCTTCTCCATCAGTTCGGCGTGAGTCCCCATCTCGGCGATCTTGCCGCCGTCCAGGACGATCAGGCGGTCGGCGTTGCGCAGGGTGGACAGGCGGTGCGCGATGGCGAAGGTGGTGCGGCCTTTGGTCAGGCGTCCGATGGCTTCCTGGATCTGCTTCTCGGTCTCCACGTCCACGCTGGAAGTCGCTTCGTCCAGGATCAGGATGCGCGGGTTGTGCAGGATGGCGCGGGCGATGGAGACGCGCTGGCGCTCGCCGCCGGACAGCTTGCGCGCCGCGCTCGCCCACCATCGTGTCGTAGCCGTCCGGCTTGCGCCAGGATGAAGTTGTGGGCGTTGGCGGCTTTGGCGGCCTCCATGATCTCCTCAAACGAAGCGCCCGGCTTGCCGTAGGCGATGTTCTCGGCGACCGTGCCGTTGAACAGGAACGGCTCCTGCAGCACGATGCCGATCTGGTGGCGCATGTCCTGCAGGCTGATGTCGCGGTAGTCCATGCCGTCGATCTTGAGCGTGCCGGCGTCCGGCTCGTAGAAGCGGCAGAGCAGATTGATCGTCGTGCTTTTGCCCGCGCCGGACTTGCCGACCAGGCCGATCATCTCGCCGGGCTTGGCCGTGAAGGTCAGGCCCTTCAGCACCGGGTTGGACTTGTCGTAGCCGAAGCGGACGTTGTCGAACTCGACTTCGCCGACAATGGCGTGTGCGGCTGCGTCGTCCTTGCCGTAGTTCTCCGTCTCCGTGTCCATGACCTCGAAGATGCGCTCCGCCCCGGCCATGGCCCGCGAGAACCAGTTGTTGAGCTGGCCGAACCACTGCAGGGGCATGTAGATCATGCGCCAGGAAGGCGTTGAACAGCCAGAAGTCGCCCAGTGATCAGTTCGTGTCGGTAGACCATGCAGCCGCCCACGGTCCAGTTGATCAGCGCGCCCAGGCTGGTGAACAGCGACATGGCGCCGAAGATCGTGAACCAGCGCGTGTCGGCCGTGATCCCGGCGTCGCGCAGTTCCTAGTTGCGCGGCGGCGAACTTGTCGTTCTCGTGGTCCTCCTGAGCGAACGCTTTGACGACGCGGATTCCGGTCAGCGACTCGTTCAGGTGCATGTGGAACCGCGCCCACTTCTGGCCGACCCGGTGGAACATCGTGGACATCGGCTTCCAGAAGGCGGCGGCGATGAGCAGCACGACCGGCACCGGGGCCAGGATGCACAGGGTCAAGCTGCCAGTTGGCGCGCAGCAGAAAGCCCGAGACGCCGACCATCAGCAGGCCATTGGTGATGATAAACGGCACGCCGTCTACCAGAAAGCCCCAGACCCGGTCGGTGTCCTGCGTGACGCGGCTGGTGATCGCCCCGACCTGCTTTTTGTCGAAGTAACTGAGCTGCAGGAACTCGATCGCGCGGTACAGGCCTGGCCCGCAGGTCGGCGGCGATATGGCCCGCCGAGAAACGCCGTCAGGCGGCCCGTGAGGATTTGCGCGCCGACGCTGACCACGACGACGCCGAGCCATAGCGCCATCAGCATGTACAGATGCCGCAGGTGCGTGATGCCCCATGCAGGACTGTGTTGATCAAGTTGCGCTGGATCAAGCCGGGAGCCAGGTTCAGCACGGTCGTCACGACCGCCGTCAGCGCCAGACGCCGCCTGCCGTTCTTTGTAGGGCAGCATGTAGCGGGCGATGCGCCAGCAGCGTCTTGGAGCGGTTGACACAGGCCGGGCAGATGCCGTCCTTTTCCGGCAGCAGCCGCCCGCATTTGGCGCAGCGAGTCCGCTCCTGCTTTGAGGTTGATGGAGAGCGGCTCGCCCTTTGGCGAGCTGCTCGATGCCGCGCGCCGCCTCGCTGAACTTGGCGGCGACGGTCTGCGAGTAGGTGACGACCGGGACAGATGTCGCCGTTTTTGGCCGTGATCTCCAGCCGTCCGCCGCCGACCAGCGGCTCGTTGCGGGCCGTCTGGATCTCGGCGAGCGGCATCTGGAAGGCCAATGTGCCGCCTGGTTCCAGCACACGGACGGACTCACGGGTCACGATCAGTTCGCGCGGTCCGAACTCGCCGTCCGCGCTGAAGTCGGCTTGAAGCCGAATCAATTCTTCCGCTTCTGTGATAGGCTGGGCTTCGGAGACAGTCATAAAAACTCCTAACGATAGTGATGCTCTTCTGATTCCCCAGAATTGGGGTTAGGGGCCATAGAACACAAAAAAGGCTTCGGACTTGCCGGACATTTCTTCTTTTGTGGAGAAAATGCGCGGGAAGCCCGAAGCCTTCGGTAAATCAGAGGATGTGCGGCTTGTTTTTAGAAGCGGCGACTCCTCGTGGAAGGAAGCGGGCGGGTCCGGCGCGTGACCGGGATGCCGAGAACGGTGGAGAAGGCGGACGGGGCGGAGCCGGCCAGCCGAGACACACCATCGGCGTCCAGGACAAATCCGTTGGGCATGATTGTGTTGTGCTTCATCAGCATAGCCGCGCTCCTTTCTAAAAATGAGTCCCGCCGGGGCGAAACTGGCAGAAGTATAGCCGCTGCCCTGCCTGTTTGTCAACCCTTTTTTGAGGACAGCGCAAAAAAGTTTCATCACCGAAGTCGGCAGGAAAAACCACCGGCGCTGGCGAACAAGTCGCTAACATCATGCGTTACCCACTCACCGTTCCCGGCATGGAGGGACACGCCATCGAAGTGACGACGGCAACCCCGCTCAAGCCGCCCCAGGTCCTGATTGACGGCTTTCCGGCTCCGGTCGGGAGCCAAAAAGGGGAGTTCCTGATTTACAGGCCTGATGGCACCATTGCGACACTGCTCCTCACCGGACACCCGCTGGACATCGTGCCGCAGGTGCGAGTGAACGGGCGTCGGCTGGAGCTGACGGAGCCGCTGCAATGGCACGAATGGCTGCTGATCGGTTTGCCCCTGTTCCTGCTGTTTCTGGGGGTCATGGGCGGCGTTCTAGGCGGCATCGCCGCCGTCGTCAATGTGTATCTGGTTCGTTCCAGCCAGCCTGCTGCGGTGCGGGCGTTGAGCGCGCTGGGCGTGGCCTTTCTCGCCTTTGCCGTGGTGATCCCCCTCGCGGTCGTCACGCGCCGCCATGAGCTTGCCGCGTCGCCCACGCCGGTCTTCGTGCAGGGGCCAGGGTCGCGCCCTCGCTCCTTCTTTCATCCGCCTTCATTTTTTCATCCGCACGGGCATAAGACCGCGCCTGCCCCGCCGGTGTCTCCCCCGATGCCGGCCCCGCCCTGATGCTTTTTGCGACTCAGCGTTCTCAAAGGAGAGATGTGAAATGCGTTATCCCTTGATTGTTTCCGGCATGGAAGGACGCCGCGTGGAAGTGGAGACGGCGAAAATGACCGCGCCTGCTGCGGTCTTGGTGGACGGCCTGCCTGCCCCCAAAGGTCATAAGAAAGCGGAATTTCTGGTTTACCGGCGAGATGGCACGGTGGCCGTGGTGCAGCTAACTACTCAGTGGCTGGACAGTGTGCCGAATGTGACAGTGGACGGCGTGCCGCAGACGCTCGCGCCGCCGCTGACCGGCGGTGAAAAGGCGCTCATTTTCACGCCTCTGTTATTTGTCTTTGGTGGCGGATTGATCGGTGGCCTGTGCGGCGGCGTGGCGATGACGCTCAACATGGCGATTTTGCGAAAAGACTGGCCTGCCGGAACCCGGTATGCCGCCGCCTCCGGCGTGCTCCTGGCCGCGCTGGCGATGGATGTGCTGCTCCTCTGGCTGCTTCTGCCCTACTTGCCCTTCCATCGTCAGGCGGCTCCGTCAGGCGGATTCTCTCCCACATCGCCCAGCGCCGGTTCTGGCTTTCCCGGCCCGTCTTTTCCCAGCCCGCCGCCCATGCCTGGCCCACCCCCCGGCTTTCCGGGAGCGCCCGCGCATCCCTGATCTACCAGGGCCTGAGTTACCAGGGCAGCGCGCCGTCTTCATCAAAGTAGCCGCCCGTCGGTCCGTCCGCGGGCAGCGTTGCCAGACGCACGGCGGCTGTCGCGCCCTGCTCCACGGTGCGCGGGCCGCGATGCTGGTTCAGGTCGGTAGCGGTGAAGCCGGGGTCGGCGGCATTGACTTTGATCGGCGTGTCCTTCAATTCGGCGGCAAAGATCACCGTGACCATGTTCAGCGCCGCTTTGGACGAGTTATAGACCAGCGGCTTAACGCCGGCAAATCCCCAATTTGGGTCGCTGTTCTGGGTGAGTGAGCCAAGCCCGCTGGACAGGTTGACGATCCGGCCCGCGTCAGACTTTCGGAGCAGCGGCAGAAACGCTTTGGTGACGGCCACTACGCCAAACACATTGGTTTCGTAGGTGCGGCGAAGCAAGTCCAGGTCGGTTTCGCTGGCAGGGGTATTTCCCAGAGCGATGCCCGCATTGTTGATCAGCGCGTCCAGTCTGCCGAACTCAGTTTCTATCATGGCCGCCGCCGCGTCAATGCTTGCCTGGTCGGTGACATCAAGTTGAACAGCGCGGGCATCAATGCCCTGCTGTTTCAGTTCGGCGACTGCCTCGCTTCCGCGCGCCTCATTGCGTGCGCCAATAAGCACGGTCATCCCCTGTGCCCCCAGTTGGCGGGCGATTTCCTTGCCGATGCCTTTGTTTGCGCCCGTGATGAGGGCAATCTTTCGGTTTGCCATTGTAGTCTTCCTTCCACACGTCGCCTATGCCAAATGATAGGCGCGACGTGCGTGGAACAACGCGCGGGGCATGGCCGGTTCCCGTTGATGTCTCGGCTGTTAGACACAGAGGGTCTGGATATAGTTTATCTGCCCCTCATGATAGGCCATGTTCCAATAGGAGTGTAGCATGTCCTCAACCACCGTGCTTGTCCCATCCGGCAGCCGGATTTCCAATGCAAGTTGGTCGTCAGGAATGGCGCGAATGGCGGCCGCCAGGGCAGCAGTGTTTTCCACCAGCGCGCGGCACGCTTTTTCCAGCGTGTCCAGGCCGGCCTGCGCCTTCCGGCGGGCCGCACGGCCTGCGTCATCCCAAACGCGCTCGTGCAGAAGCTTGATTGACATTTCGTTAGTGACAGCGCATTCCGCAACGAGTTCAAGGACGGTGCGCCCGTATCCCAGTGGTTTCCAGTCATGCCTGTCGTCGGCAACGGCTTGCGCGGCGGCGATGAGGTCCTGCGCCTTTCGCTCCGTGGCGCGGGCGACGTATTCCTGAATGGTCATAAACTTGCACTCCTTAAAACACTTGAAAATGCGCGACGCGACGGGTATAATAACATTGTGACCATGTTGACCCTATGGTTGCAAATCAGCGTGGCGGCGTAGCTCAGTTGGTTAGAGCGTTCGGTTCATACCCGAAATGTCCGCAGTTTGAATCTGCGCGCCGCTATTTATTGATATTCATTGTCAGGCATTATTACTAGGGTGTGCCTGACGCCTTGCTTTTGGACCGTTTGCGGCTCGTGCCTGCGTTATCGTAGGTATGAGCCGCTTTTGTGTTCCTTCCCAGACATGGCACGCTGAATACTGTCCTTGAAAGGGGCAACAGCGATGCCGAGGAAAAAAAGATTCACGATTTCAGATGATGACTGCTCAAACGGAGATTTAGGCACGATGGATATGGCAGAAAGGATTTCTAACGTGAAACTCTCTGTCATTAAAACCGACTACCTGAACCAGATCAAGTTTGAGCGCAAACTTGCTAAATTAACTCATACCACTTATCAGGCATGGCTTAACCGCTACGAGGGATGGCTCGCCGATAATGGTTATGCCGCCCCTGACCTGAGGGACGCATTCGATCCGAGTGTCCTTCGTACATACTATTACTCGCTGGCACAGTCCATTGGCAAAGGAGGAAGCGAACTCCGCCCGCGCACCCTTCGCGCTGCCTTCCATCCACTGCGCGGTATGGGGGAATACTTGATTCAGCACAAAATCAAGATCGATGGTCAGACCGTCATCGAAAACCCCGCGAAGACGATCACCCTGCCGCAGAAGGACGCCGCCGTGCGTCTGCTGGTCAGCGATACGGAGGCCCTGGGGCTGCTAGACGCCGCTCAACGCCAGGCCGCCCCGCGTGATGTTGCCTTCTCCACTGCTCTGGTCTCCGCCCTTCTTTATACGGGCGTTCGTGCGGACGAACTTGTCCACGTCAAGGTTGAGGACGTGTCCATCGAGCGCGGGGAGTTCTTGGTGACCAAGGGGAAGGGCGGCAAAGTGCGAACGCTTTATCCCGCCCCCGAGTTTTTCGCCGCTTTGAAAGCGTGGCTCCATGAGCGTGAGAAAATAGGCTGTGAGCATTCCTGGCTCTGGGCGCAGGGGCCGCGCCGCGGGATGTCCTATGAGCGCCTGCTTGCTCATTTGGAAGAACTGAAGGCCATTGCAGGCTATAAGGGCGCGCGCAATATCAAGCCCCATAGCCTGCGCCACTGGTTCGCGACGAACCTTTACCGACAGATGAAAAACATCAAGATCGTCCAGCGCGCTCTGGGGCATGCTCACCCTCAGACCACATATACCTATCTTCATCTGGACGAGGAGGAATGCCGCGCTATGTCCACTATGACGCTGGGCAAACCCGTAGCGGCCAAGTCAAGCGGTCAGGCGTACGAGGCTGAACAGCCAAAGCCTTCCGCCAATGGTAATACACCACCAGTACCTGCACGGGGGGCATCTCGCAACCGCCAGAGTTACACCCGTGTTCGCCGTGACAGCCGCCGTGTGCCCACATCGCGGTAGTCTCAATCAATGGGATAGAGTCGTTGCCAGAGAGTTAGGCATAAATGTCCGCTCAGGGTAAAATCCTGAGTGACGCAGGCCCCGAAATCGGGTCGCTGGGGGTCGGTCGCCATGATCTCCAGCGCCCGCACGATCTTGTGACGGTCGGCCTCGATCAGCGTGTGCATCTGGCATTTGTCAGGTTCGCGCAGGTCATCGGCCAGGTTCAAGTAGGTTTCAGTCGTCATACAAGCACTCCACGGTTTTCGGTTTTTTCAGGGAAGAATTGTCCTCCTTATAAAGTGTTACCCCCTCGCCCTCCGTTTTGCATGGGGGCACGCAATTTCATTTTTCGCTAGAGTCTCCTGCAAGTACCATTCCTCAGCCATAAGGCTACAGCCGCCGCACGATCATTGTCACCGCGTTACGGCTGTGGCAGCGGTGTGGAGGAGCGGCTCGAAAACGTAAGAGGCAGAGCCGCGTATGCTCGGCTCTGCCTCTCTGCCATCAAGCCACTCAGTTGGACGGCGGCCATGGAACTCGCAATCCTTCTTTTGCAGTCAACCCGAAGTCTTTCGGGTAGCGACAGTGGCACTGGCCTGAACGTCCCATTAGGGTGTTCTTTTGCCGTCCGCCCGCACTATTCTTGGCAGCCCCAGTGCGTCACGCCCCCCATCCGTGTCCAGCCATTCCGATGATCTCAACCAGAATCGAGCGAGTAAATAGGACAGGGCCGTCCCCGCTGCCATTGATGCGTTGCTTCCACGACAGAATGACAGTGCCGCTTATCGTGACATGATATGAGCCGATCACGACGCTGAAACTATCCATGTCGTATACTCGTTTCCGTTCGTCGGCCAAAACGCATCTTACCCGCTGGGATTTTCCAGAGGTTCCCCCGCTCTATTAACCCGAACGACGCGCGGCAGGGCCAGGGCATCTCTAGCCGTGTTCGAGTTCCAGCCAGCGGCACACACGGGCCAAAAGTCGCCGATGCAGCATTACACCACCGCCCACTGGCGTGATGCCCATGATGCCACTGACAGCCCCCACGATGGTGACGTGGTCCACGCCGATCACGACCTGGAAGTCGCCTTCGTCATAAAAAATCTTTTTCCGCTCCTCACTCATCAATTTCGCCTTCTTTCTCGCCAAGCCGCACGGTGACGGCGTCTTGGTCAACCACAACATCATCGCTGGGCGCGACTACTCCATTCGGGACCAGCGCGACTTCTGGGGCCATCCCAGTATTCGACAGGAGCGCATAGGCCGAATCAACCACCAATTGCATTGCCTCCGTCGCGCCATTGGCTCCCAACGTGATCCCCGCCTGTTGCTTCCATTTGCCGCGCGTGGCGGTCGGGTGGCGAAAATATACCCGTATTCGTGTGGTCTTTTCCATCAGAAAACTTCCTCTCTTTCTACGAGGGCCACAAGGTCAACCCCCTCGCATTGCGGCCTAATCAGCCACAATGTACATTCACTGCTTAACTGGCAGTGCCGCAAAAACGCGGCACTGCCGTTTGTTCCTCTCTTGTTCCCTCACGTGCTCGCTATTGCGCTTGATCGCTATTGCGCTTGATCGCTATTGCGCTTGATCGCTATTGCGCTTGATCGCTATTGCGCTTGATCGCTATTGCGCTTGATCGCTATTGCGCTTGATCGCTATTGCGCTTGATCGCTATTGCGCTTGATCGCTGCGGGGCACAAGATTTTTCTAAAGAGGCAACCCCATCATGCGAACACGTCCACGCTTACATCCAGCGCCGCGTCTGCCTGAGACACGCACATGTCCTTGAGAACGCACCAGGCGCACGCCTCGCTTGGCTCTGCGGGGTGGTCATCGGAACTCAGTATGCTCATCAGCCGAGCCATAAGCGGCGCGTGCATCCCCTTCACATCCGCTACACCGACAGTCTCACGGTCAACACGACCGCCCTCGTCCACGAAATCCCACTCAACCCGATAATCGCGGTAGCCTGGATAAGTGAGCTTTAACAGCCAGAGAGTGATGAAACTGGCCTCCAAATCCACCCGAGGGCGGGACAATTTGTAATCGCGCGTCACGCAGGCATCGCTCTCATGTGCACGCTCAATAACGCGATCAAAGCGCCCCGAGAGAATAAACAGAAGTTTACCCTGGCTATTGACGGGGTGTTCCACGAAGCGTTCCGTGCAGATCGTCCCTAGCGCATCTTCAATGTCATCTTGTTCGAACATAGCCTCGAACCATCCGTACGCACCGCGCACGGTCTTCTTCGCGCGCTGCGTCATCGGCGTAGCGGTGCTGCCGAAACGCCTGGCGCGACCAGACTTCAAGGTGCTCCAAGTTGGGGGCAGGCCCGTTGCGGGGATCGTACACCCGTCCCATAATGTCATGAAACGCCGTGCCAAATGACGCGAACGACAATGGCTCCCGAGGCGGATACTGCTTGAGCACCCTCAGCGTATGGAAGCGCTTCGCGCACTGCAAGTCTGAAATGGACGACGGCGAAATCCTCGGCGTCAAATTAGTTGCCATATTTACCTCCCTGGCCTTGAATAGATCGGCCATTGATCGCTTCGCGCAGCGCGACACAGGCAAGGCCGCGTAGACGCTCCTGCGCCACCTCTTCCCCCAGGACGTATCGCCCTGAATGCCGCGCGATGTCGGGGGCGGCTGAATACAGCCGCGCCGTATCGTTGTCCAGATCGGCCAGCAGGAGGACATCCATCAACGCCCCAGGGGTGCAGGCTTCCCGATGTCCAGAAGGCGGTGGACGTACCGCCGCATGTTCCGCTCGCCGCGAATGCCTTGCGGGTTGATCCGCTGGCGGGAAGCCAAGTCGGGCACGGAAGCCACCAGCCCCGAGCGGCGGATCAGCCAGGCACGGGTCTCCTCGGCAGCGGCATCCATCTCCCGTGCGCGGGCCACATTGCTTTCACCCCGCGCCTTCCGCGCCTCCGCCTGGCACTGGACCATCAGTTCTAGTCCCCAGGAACCTGAATCCAGGATGCAGGCCCAGTACGGCACCCGCAATGGGAACCAGAAGCGCTGATCCACGATCAGCATCAGGTTCAGTTCATCTGTCTCTTCGTCAATCATTGTCTTGTCTCTCCTCTGAAGTTTCTCTCGCCCTTGTAGGCAAAGGAGAATCCAAATTGAGGAGGGTTTTTGCTGGGATGAATAATTGAGGAGACTTTATGCAAAGGTCGGCGCGGGGAGCTATGAACCGCGCTCATATCGGCTTCTCAAGCATCGCTGTGAATTGCTGGACCAGCATTTGAATCTCTTCTTCCGTCACTTGGGTGGTCTGCACGTAGTCGCCGCCGTGAGCGGCAATCGCAGGAATCGTGGTAAACATCGCTGCTTCGCCGTCATCTATCATCAAGAGCACATCCACGCCAGGTCGGACAGGGACTTGAGAGTTTTCCAAAACAGACAGGCAGTATTGGGGAAGGTCGCATTTTCCGATGACCCATGGTCTAAGCAACTGCCTCTGGGCCAGAAAAGGGTGTTGTGTGACGATGCTTTGCCCTGATGCGAACCAGCGATTTATGCTCGTAGCAACCTGATTGAACCAATGATGGATGTCGGGGAAGCCTGCATCCGAAGCCTCGCTTGCCTCTCGGATATGCCAGTCATACAAAAATACGGCCCACGCGGGCGTATCCATGACAAGTAGGCTGAAAGGGACTCTCCTCACGGTCAGGATCGGCGGCATGACCAGCATCAGGTTGATGTCGAAGCCATGGCGAGGGGAATGAGGCGATGGATTTGCGGGATCATTGGTCATTGTTGAACTCCTTGTTGATGTTAAAATTTGAGGCAGTCCCAGTGAAAATTTTCACTGGGACTGCCTCGGAACTTGGGCAAACAATATGCGATTCAGGTCGGGCTAATGAGAAATCATTCTCTCCTCTAACGGCTCTTGATTCGTAGACACGATTGTCTGATTCATGTCACCCGACTGAAAGGCATTATAGTGGGGGCCGACGGCCCCAAGAGAGCCGAGTCAAACTCGCGTAGATTTCGAGAAGAATAGTGAGGCTTGGCGGCGAATTGAGGAGGCTTTTTGAGGATAGAGCAAACAAATAAATCTCAGACAAGTCCTTGATCCTAGGAACCAAGGGTAGGCCGTTGTCAACAAAATTCAGCACCCAGTATTCAATCCCCAAAGGATGGACAGAGTTGTCTGATTCGTGTCACCCGACTGAAAGGCATTCAGTATAGGTGTGGGCACCGAAGATGCCCTTTAGCGGAACGCGGTGGGAAATTGAGGAGTCTTTTCCCAGGCGGAGCAAGGTCAAAAATAATTCCGTGCGCCACCATGCAATCCGTGATCGAAAACGGTATCACTCTTTTGAAAGGGAAATATCTATGAGAATCACAAGGGTCACCGTGACGGCAGGCATCTCGCGGTGCAAGGACTACCAGACGGTCAAATGCGAACTTCAGGAGGAAGTGGAGATTGATGAAGGCGACGACTGCCAGGCCATCATCAAGGACGTGAAAAACGATCTTTTCAATCAGGTCAACCTGGCGACAATCAAGGGATTGAAAAACGTGCTGGCGAGCTAAAGCGCAGAAGACCAGCCCGTATGGGCTGGTCTCCTGGTCGGAATCCTGTTTTCCGTGGGCTAACAGCGCAGCAGGATCATAAGAGGCGGAATGAACGCAGAGCCTTGCACCGTCCGCCGCGCGAAAGCTGTTGTCTGATACGTGACACTCGCCTGAGGAGAATACCCAAATCTCTGAGGCGACAGGACACCGATAGAAAGGCGCAAATCACTGGCTGTGGCGCGGTTTCAGGGGTTGAGGGGTGTGGTTGCACGGCGGGCGCTCTGAATGAGGCTTCAGGCGCTGTTTTGGCAGGGTGTCAATGATAATCTGGAGCGCCCGATCAAACGCGGACTGCACCGCGCAGTCATTCTACCCGCTTCCATGCTCTCTGCCCAGACGCACAAGCGCTAAAAACACGCGGCCATATCTGGCCTCATATCGCGCCAGTTGATGTGCCAGCCGCTCCAGTTGCGCACGCAGCATTTCTGGTCCTTGGTAAAGTTTGATTTCCACGGCAACGCCGCCAATTACCGCATCTGGTTGTGTATCCGAGTTTATTTTCATCGATCATTCCTCCAATCGTTTCACGCGCGAAGCAGTGCATCCCGCTCTTCCCTGTAGTGCCTGATTTCAGCGACCATGGCAGCGGCCTCTCCCTCCCCGAACTCGTTGGCGCTCTGGAGCCACGCCCCGCGCTCCACAAGCACCCGTGCGGTGTCGGGGTCATAACCAGCGGCGAGGTAGCGGTTGTATTGGGTTTGCTCCGCGTCGGTCATAAGTAGAAGGCCAATCCGATTGCAAGGACATTTGTTCCACTATCGCTTGTCATACTCTTGCCCCCCAAGTTCCAGGCTATTGTGGTCGCGCGCGAGCGTGCCTTGAAGCTGGGATGCAATGACTTGATAAAATGGATTGTTCGCTACTTGTGGGTCGCTTGCCGCCTGCCCGCTCGTTGGGTCGAGTAGGAATTGGTTCCCCTTCACGGTGTAAGTGCCCGTGGAAGTGTCGCCCCCATACAAGACGTAGGCGAACTTGCCATCGCTGGTGAAAGTGATGGTGGCAGTGTTTCCTTCGGCGTAATATGTACCAGAGAGCCTGTTGTTTGCCGCGCCGATCACAAGACCGCCCAGCCAAATCACGAACAGACCGATCTTAATCCATCCTACGATTTTATTGGCAACGCTGGCGGTCATGACCAGATAGATGCCGATCCCCGTGGCGATGACCCAGAGCATCACTGGCAACGCCGTGTTGCCTTGTTTAACCGCAATCATGTCACCGAACAGTTCCAGCAGGATCACGGCCACAATCGCGCCGATGTTGGCAGCGGTCTTCATAGGGGCTAGTGTGTTCGCAGGGGCCAGTGTGTTCGCAGGGGCCAGTGTGTTCGTCGAGGCATCAATCCCCGCCGTTGGCGCGGGCGGAGCCGAGGGAGACGTGGCCACAGGAGTGCCGCAACCTTGGCAAAAGCGGTCAGCGTCCGAAAGGCGTCCTCCGCAGTGAGAACAAAATTGCGCCATATGAAATCGCTCCCAAACCGCTAAAGTTCGTCAGCCCCTAAGCCTTTGGCGACCACTCCTCCACACCCGAGCGCTCTTTATGATAGTAAACCCAGTTCGCCAGCACCGCTCCCACAAAGAACATGGCAAACGTCGCTGTGAACATGGTTAAGAAGCCGCCCACAATCGCACCGACCAGCCAGAGTGAGCCACGCAGGGGCAAGCCCTTGACGAAAAACCAAATGGCCCCACCACCGAACGCCGCCCAGTTCCAGGTCCACAGAAACTTCCCGCCCACCGCGTCAAAGCGAGCAAACGTGTTTTCGTAGCCTGGCGGGGCAGGCCGAGCGTACAAAGGCGTACGCGCACCCGTTGGAGGAGCAGGCAATGGAGACTCTCCCGTGGGGGCGACGGGGGTGCCGCATTTTGTGCAAAAGGTGGCACCTTGGCTTACCACATCACCGCACTTCTTGCAGAAATTGAGGTCCCTTAATCCAACCGCCATTTCCGCGCGGAATTGGTTGACGTAGGCTTCATCCTCTGGCGTGAGTGCCTCCTTGCGGCCTGGCTCCTTCTTCGCCGACCCCGCCCCGTGCGCCGTGGGCAGAGGCACGGGGAACACGAACTCCGTCTGACAACCCGAACACATCTTGGTGCCTCCAGGCAGAACGGCGTTGCACCTAGGACAGTGATACTGCCCGCCTATCAGGACGGGGTCCTGATATGTTTTGGCAGGGCGCGGCGGTGCAGGCTGTGTGCGCCGCGTCTTTGCCGATGTTGCGCTTGGACGAGTGATCTGTTGTGGAGGAGCCGCAGGCGCGGCGGCTGTCTGTTCCTGCACCGTGGGGACCACCTCCATCGTGGCCAAAGCCGCACCAAATCGGGCCTGTTCCGCCTCAATGCAAGCCTCACAGAAAGTGGCCCCCTGCTTCACGGGCTGTGCACATCCCTGACACGCTGGCGGCGGCGTGGGCTGGGAAATAGGAGCAGGCTGCGCCTGGGTTGGCACCGCCGCACCGCAGCCCGAACAGAATATGGCTCCCTCGCCGAGTTGTTTACCGCATTGCGTGCAAAAAGCGGGCATCTGAAATATCTTCTCCTTCCCCAAGCCTCACGACTAAATTCTGCTCAACATCCCTCAAGGCCGATGATGCCCAATCAGGCCCGCTGCCATGAAAAGCAATCCAATTGTGTTGAGCGCACCGCCTACCACGCCAACCGCCTTATTGACGGAATGAGGGAAACGGAATGTCCAGACCGAGATGGCGATACCAAGGAGAGCTGATGACCAGGACAAGGCCGAGAGCAACAGTGGACACGTCCCGAACGCCGTGAGTATATCCCCCCATCGCCGAATAGACGCAGGGACCGACAAGAACGGAGGCAACGGTTGCTGCGATGGGGAGGTAGCTAGGTCGCGTCTGTGTGCTGTAATTAGTGGCTTGGGCAAGGACACCTTGGCTACCAACGGTCGCCTGTGGTGTAGCGGACGGCGCGGCAACACCAAGTGGCACGGACGGCATGGGCGCGGTAGTTTGGCCCCCCACAGCCGCCCCGCAGGAAGGACAAAATCTCGCCACATCATCTTTCAGCGCGGACCCGCACGAAGAACAAAAAGCCGCCATGAACTTCTCCTTACTCCAAGTGATCGCTTACAAGCGTCATCTTAATTTCCATCTTAGAGCCACCCGATGAGGCTGACTGACTATCATCTTCCTGGATGGGCTGGCCTAACTGAGGCGAAAAAAGCATTTGGCTGGATGTTTTCGTTCCATCGGTCTCTACATCGTCGCTTTGCACCGTCCAGCCCATCACTTTCTGGCCCAAAGCGGTAGTCTCCATAGCCCCCGCAGCCATGACGGACATATCTATGCGCCCCTCGCTCCCGCCACGAAAAATCAGTGGGCTATGCAAACTTGAATTGTTGGACCATGTTCCAGGCCACATAGTTACAGGCTCAGTTAGCAGGCGGATGGCTTGATTGGGGCCATTGTTGTCTCCAATTGCTTGGTAGTCGCCTGCCGCATTCTGCTGAAAATAAGTGGTGCTCGTTATATGGCGTGTTTTCCCGTCGCCGAAATCAACCAAAATGTCTGTATTTTCAGCAAGAACGTTTTGGCCGTTAATGTTGGCGGTGGCGATTGAGTTGGATCGATTTCCTTTGCCAGAGACTGATTGACCGTTCGGTGCATCCACAGTCGCCGTAACGTCATAGGTTCAAGAGTCGCCAGGCTGAAACTTATGGAGTTCTGACCCTAATGCACTCATGGTGGAGGCAGCATGGCTCTCCTGCTGATTGAGTTTGTAGCTGGCGGTGGCGGTGCTGATACCAAGTTTGACGCAGATGCCCAGTACAATCAAGCCAGCCCAGATTGCCAGGCTCCGCATCGGCGAGGACTTTGTCGGCGCAATCGGTTGGGCAGTGGTTGCTCGGGGGTAAGCGGCGGCGACAATAGCGGGGCTTGCGGTAACGGGATTTATGGCAGGGCGCGGTGCAACGGCGGGTTTGATGGGAGAGTTCTGCTCCTGGCTTTGCAAAGCCGTGCCGCACCCGCCGCAAAAACTTGCGCCATCACGGATCGCTTGACCACATTGAGTACAAAAACTAGCCATCGAAATCTCCTATTGACGCCCTGCCACTCATCCGTGAGGAGGTACTAGTGACAGACGGCGACTAAGAAAAAACATTCAATTGCCCGTTTGTCGAGGTATTCTACTCAATAGTGGAAAATATGTCAAGCTGACTTGCTAATATGGGGTGATAGGTTTTATGACGAGCAACTATGGCTCACACCCCTCAACCACGATTACCAAATGAACGCATGAATCTCGTTGGCGTACGCGCGAAAGAGAAGCGTAAACAGGCGGCTCTTAAGCAAGATGAACTTTGTGGTAGAATTGCTGCAGTTACCAAAGGCACTTGGGTTCCCACCTGGCGCGACATTTATAGGATAGAGTCAGGAACTCGCATGGTCAGCGATTTTCGAGGTCATTGCGCTTGCCGCCGCGCTTGACTGTGATATTTTGTGGCTTCTTGGCGGCGAAGGCGGTCATACTTCTCCGCAACATTTGGCTAATAACATCTTTGAGCGAACGGATTATTCTGATGATGGTGACAATGATGTCCAGTGACGCTCCGTCACCGATCCTGCTTCTCGTTGACCAGGATTCGTGACAATAGGATTGACACACGACAATCATGGATATGTTCGTCTCAACGAGACGTTCAAGATAGACGGATACTATGATCCCTTCATGCTCTACTGAAACCTTCTGTGCGTAATCGCTTGGGAAGGCATGAACTGATGCCGCCGCGTGGTCAAAGAGGTCTCGCTGAACGCACGCGAAGTTGAGTAGATAGTCACCGTACGGAAAATCAAATCCTCGCTTATTTCTTGGAGGACTTCGATCTATCCTTCAGTTGCCCTGGATCAAGGATCGCCGCGCTTCTACAAGCATCATGGGAATAATTTAAATGCCTCGGAAATTTGTTGAGGTAAAATGCGATCATGGCAGCACCAGATGATATAGATGATCTTGGGCCTTTACCTGTTTCTGATCGCCAAAGCGAATTGGAGCGGCTTAGTCTAGTTGCGCTGAACACAGCATTGCCAAATGATCTGTTCAAAATACGTGATGAGAGAACCGACGATGCTGGGGTAGATGCTTCACTAGAACTTCTGATAAATTCGTATTCCACTAATCTCCGCGCTCAAGTACAACTGAAAGCGACTGACAAGCCAAAGATTAATCTTGATCGCAGTATCTCGCTCCAAGTAAGCCCAAGTAACCTCAACTACCTCCTCAATGGCCCAAGCCCTTTGTACATACTGTATATTGCGCCGTCTAATCAACTCTATTTTACTTGGGCACGGGATGAACGAAAGCGATTAGATAAACAAAACCCGAAATGGATGCAACAGGATACCATTACATTACGATTTGAAACTCGGTTAACGCTGACCACTCTTGATGAGATACACCAACGTATCCGACGGGAGGCACAGCTACAGAGGCGTATCCACGATATATTGGGGAATGCCAGCATAACTGAACAAGTAGTTATTGGCATTAACCCAAATACTGGAGTGAACCCCTGAGATGAGACAAACAGTTAAGGTGTGATGGTCTGGTTCTTGTCTCGGCTCTCGTAATAGATTTGCTTGAACTTTTCTTCGTACTCGGCGGGTGGCAAATAGCCCAGGCTGGAATGCAGCCGCTTCTGATTGTAAACGGCTTCCAGGAAGTGGCCGATCTGCGCGCGGGCATCAGAAAGGCTGTCGTATTCGCTCAAGTATACCTGCTCGTACTTGAGGGTCTTCATGAAGCTTTCTGCTTTAGCATTGTCATAAGGATTTCCCTTGCGGCTCATGCTGATCTGAATGCCGCTGCACTTCAGCAGGCTCGTGTACTCCGCAGAGGCGTATTGAACGCCCCGATCTGAATGATGCACCTGCGGTGTGCGTCCTGTCAGAGTATCGGATTTTAGAGCCATCTTCAGGGCCGTTGTTGCTAAAGCCGCATTGAGGCGGCGGCCCAGCGCCCAGCCCAAGCAGCGCCGAGAGCAGGCATCCAGGACGACCGCCAGGTACACGAACTCATGGCCCAGGCGAATGTAGGTCAGGTCAGACACCCAAAGCTGGTCAGGCGCGGTGATGTCCATGCCCGCAGCCAGGTTCGGGTACACGGGCAGGCTGTGATCGCTGTTAGTCGTTGCCACGAACCGTTTCTTGCGAAGGCAGAGCAGGTTGTCCTGGCGCATCAAACGCAAGACGCGCTTGTGGTTGGCCTTTATGCCCTGCCGATGCAACTCATGGGTGATGCGGCGGTAGCCATAGCAGGAACAGTCCAGGGCGACCCGCTGGATGTTCTCGCGTAGGGCGGCCTCTGTCCCTATGGGTTCAGAGTTGGTACTTTTAAGCGTAGACAGGCGACGGTAGTAGCTGGCGCGTGGCAGCCCAAACGCCTGGCAGGAAGCGCGGACGCTGTAGCCCTCATGAGCAAGCTCTTGAATGCTCTGGCTCATTTGCTGCCCTCCTGCTCGGCCCGAAGGCGCTCCTGGGCATGCAAGACTTTTTTTAAGAGGCTGTTCTTGATGGTAAGCTGGCCGATCAGCCGCTCCAATTCCGCGACTTTGGCTTCTTCCGTGTACGCATGGCCGTTGCCCTGGAAGGCGTTCTGGGCGTACTGGGCATGAAGTTTCTGCCACTTGGCGATCAGGTTTGGATGCAGATCATGTTCGCGGGCCGCTTGAGCGAGGGCCTTGCCCGCCTGCACTTGGCGAATGACTTGCAACTTGAAGTCTTTGGTAAAGATGCGGCGCTTGATACTCATGGTCGGTGGTCTCTCTTGATTTCCTTTCGGAGTATACCACCTTAACTTTCTGTCTCACTTTTGGGGTGCAGTCCATACGCTCTCCAACACCGATCCTGAAGAGAATTACAACTTGTTGATGGTTGGTGGTGCAACATTCATATCATCAGGATTTGCCGCCCACGTATTGCGTCTTTTTCGATACCATCAATCCTGCCACATCTCACCTACCCCGATTAGAAATGATTTAAGCTTTGCCTATTTTTCTCTGGGAAAATATCAGGCTGCTCTTGGGCACGTTACTGAAGCAATGCTTCGGCATAACGAGCTTTCAAGTGACGATCAACAATTTGTCAATTATTTGAGAGATGCTTGCGAATTTCATTGTGGTTCCATTGATTTGGTTGAATACACTAAACGTCAAGAGACTAGAGCCAAGCAGCAAACGGGCTTATTCGCTTTGATGTATAGATTAGATTATATGCGGCATACCTTCATCGCGGAAACAGACCCTGATGATCGCCAACAACTATACGACGGGATTTGCTCGGTAGTCGATGGCATTTTATCATCTCCCAACGCCTCCCCTCTATTTAAATTGCAGGCACGCTTAACGCGGCTCCATGCCGAAGGTGCCGAAGCGGTGACGCAACTACTTCACGAGTTGAGCTATCATAAAATGCGCATGAGGATGGGGTTGCCTGCCGACACACGTCAGTATACAACAGTGTTAGACAAGCGTCTTGGGCAGTGGGAACGAGATATGGAATTGGTGCTTCAAGAGGCTACTACGCAGGTGCATCCCATTTTGATGGGAGATGCTTTGAACACGCGTGTGGCGATTAGGGTACTCAAATTGAGTACCTTACGCGCGGTGTACAACGTGATTGATGAAGTCCCAGAAGCCGTCATATATGCAAATATGAGTGAAGCGGAACAAGCGGTTGGTCTTCATTTATCTACAGAAAGCCTAGAAGGTGAGTTAAATGCGAAAATGCTACTCGCTGATCTCTTTGAGTTAGCCGATCAGAATGGAGCAGCAAGAGCAATTGCAGAAGGTATTTTACCAAAAGCACAGGCTATGGGTTATTTGGGGCTAGAAATGCGTGCAAAAGCACATCTTGCAGGTGATACGTTGCTTGCTAAAGCAGAAGCACGGCGAAAAATTTTGGACACCATTGATCAGGATTTCCTTATTTCCGAGCACAGTGATGATGAAATGCGTCAAGCGGCGCGATCAATGTTAAAGGCAATGACCTTGCCTAAGGAACGGCTACCTGTACTGGAGCGTGGATGGTTAGCTGAACGCGAAATTGCACGGGAACGTCTTGCCTGGTGTCAGCACATTGAACTTTTAGAACAGTTAGGTCATACACGGCAGATGGCGACGGCGTACAAAACCGATCCTAACCGCCATTGCCTCTGCCAAAAATACAAGTACGAGTTAAAATTTGGAAGTTCTGATTGGAAGATTTTGATCCAAGATTTTAAGCAAACATTTTGCAAGGAATGCCCAAGTCGCTCCCCGAAGCAAACTCCATAGTGAAGCCAAGAATTTTAGAAAATAATCTACAAGGAAGCTAAAGTAGCATTCATCCACCCTTAGCAGTTACTACCGTGACGTATCGGCCCTTTTCATCGGCTTTGCCAAAGAACCCATACCGTTTGGAAAAGGGTTTGAACAACTGGAAGAGCAACTTCGCTGGGAGGAAAACGGAACCGATTACCTGACGAAGCCCTGGGCAGGCCGCGAGGATCGGCACCCCTTCGTCAGGCTCAGTGTACGGTGCAGACCGAATCCATGAGCCCATTGAAACAATTTGGGCCAGCCTTTCTTTTCCGAAGAACAACCGATTAAAGCACTCATTGCGAAGAGCCACAGGTGGAAAATTTTCCACCTGTGGCTCTGTTATTGACATACATACTTACTCTAATGTGGCCCTTCACCTCCGTCACCAAGGCTATGACGCCTTGTTTTGATGATTTTTATGTCATTGACTACAAAGAGGTTCATTTCATGAGTTCTTGTAGGTGCAATTCACTCGGTGGAGGCAATATTTCCGCGCACCCCGCAGAAATTTCTTTCAGCGCAGCGTCCATACAGTGGTCTTTGAGTGGCCCGCACGAAATTTCTTCACCCGTGTCCAAGCGGTACACTTGCTGGATTAAATCGGGCAGAACGGTGATGGTGAAAGCTTCAATGTCGCCCTGAGATCGGCTTTGGAGCCGCAGGCGTTGAATCCACTGCATCTTCGTTGCACCACCGCGCCTGAGCTGACGCACGGCGCGGCTGAGTGCATCGGGCGAACAGGGCGGGAGGGTGAAGATCACTCCCGCCCCGTCGCCGTCGAGGGCGCTGACAATGTCGGCTTTGCTTCTCTGGTAAAAGGCCATGATTTTGGCAATGTCGTTGTTCATTTTGAGTCCTTTGCGTTCCAAGATGAAACGCCATATCGTTGGGTGAGCCGAGGCCCAATTGTCTTTGGGACAATTTCGTTGGTGTTGGCCGCAGATGCCGTACTGTATTCTCTGCCTCTATTCAGTCTTGAAAGTTGCCACCTCCTGCGCCACGAGGTAACCTGGCATCACCTCATTGGCCTGAAATTTATAGCCTCTCCCGCGATAACTACGCGTTAGTCCCGCAGAGAATGCAGCAGGATCGGGTAGGTCTGCGGCGGTGCCGAGGCATTCGCTGATGTCGGCTGGCACGAGGCCGAGCGGCTTGTGCCAGGTGCGGCTTTCGGGATTTGCCACCCGCTTGATTACCGCAGTGTGAAACGTATTCCACGCCGTGAGAAAGACCACCCTTCCCGCAGGAGGCGCTCCCCCGATCTTGCGATCAATTGAGCGCGCCCCGCCCTTGCGCTTTGGACGCGAGGCGAAATCTTCAGAGGACAGTAGGGCCACCCACCGCACCACGCTCTGGATGATGACTTTCTTCTGCGTATCATCCAGCGCCTGCCAGCGCTCCAGACTCAACCCAACCCTCTCCTTCATCTTGAGTAGATCGCGATCTCGGGCAGCGGCGGTTTCTAACTCAACGATTCGGCGATTCTTTTCGGCGATTAAATCGTCGTGGATTTCCTGCAACATCAGATGCGCTTTGCCTGGGTCTTTGCCTTCCGATTCCGCGTCAGCATACAATTTCCTGACGCGCTCCTTGAATGCTTTGTCCTTCTCTGCGATTTGCTGGCGCAAGACCACAATCTCATTCATGCCCGCTGATCCCAGAATAGTGGTCTGCATCTCATCAAGCTGAGCCACAAGCCAGGGGAGCAATGTGGACTCAATGTACGCGCACATGACTGTCTCCGTGATATTAGGGAGGGAGTGGGTACACCAGGCTTGTACATCACTGGTTTTCGCCTGCCAGAAGCGCTTGAGCGAGCCATCGGCTTGCCTGCTGGGGTTGAGTGCGAGATATTGCCCGCAAAAGCCACATTTGAATATGCCTGCAAGGTAGTTATCTCGCTTGGCCGCATTGCCTGCGCGACGCTTGCTGTTAAGAACCGCTTGCGCCGCCTCAAACAAGGCGGGATCAACGGCAGGCTCCCCGTTCAATCAAGAAGTCCTTGCACTCCCACTCCTGCCCCTCGTGCGGCTGGCGGCCCTGGTAGCGACAGTCGGTGAGAACGGTCTTGATCTGCTTCGTATAGATGATGTCATACGTATGTTCGTTGCGCTTGATCGAATGGAGGGGATAAAGGTCGGGCGCGAGCACGATGCCTTCGGCCATCAACCTGCGGCAGATGTCGGTCAGGCTCATGCCGCCGACATACATCTCAAAGATGCGGCGGACGAGCGTGATCTCCTCGGACACCACCACGACCTTGCCCTTGCTGACGTGGCGGAAGCCCAGCACGTTGCCCGTGACCACGGTCTTGCCCTTGTTGCGCGTGCTGCGGCATCCGCGCGGCGAGTTCACCGCGCACTGCTCGCGGTAGGTCTGCGCCGCAATCGCCCCCTGTAGCACGTTGGCCCGTCCCTCTGGCGTCAGGATGTTGATGTAGCCATTCCGATCATAGAGCGCACATCCATGCTTGCCCAGGCAGTTGATCATCATTTTGCAGATCGCGACGTCTCTCCAGAGTCTATCCGTGCTCCAGCAAAAAATACACTTGATGCACCCCGCCTCGACCCCCTCCATGACCTGGGTCAGCACGGGTCGGAAGTGAACTCCCGTGCGGTCATCCCCCGCCAAACCAGTCCCGCCCCCTCCCAGCCACCATTCGTCGCCCCCGTGCCCAGGCTCTTCGGAGAGTTGGTTCTCTTCCAGCAGAGTGAAGCCATGTTCTTCCGCCGTCTCCCTGTTGGCAGTGCGCTGATCCTCAATGGATTTGGTCGTCCCATCTTTGCGCTTGTTGCTCTTGCGCTCGTAGCTGATGACCTGGTCAGGCATCAGCGAGCCTGGCGACGGCTGCGAGGTGCGCCTCCCGCCTGTTCCTGCTAACTTCGTGTTCAACATGATCCCCCTAGATGGGCAAAGCACGGAATTGAGGAGGGTTTCTCCGCCCCAGCACCGTGACTGGCCCAGTGGAGTAAACTATGTAATTCGGGTCGGATAGGCTCCTATGCCGCTCGAAAGTCATATTGTCTACTCGCGCATGATTGCGCTTGATGTGAGCTTCTGAGAAATAGGCAGACCCACCTACAAGAAGTGGCTGTCTTCGGCGGGGAGGAGTGAAAACGAGTAGATTTGCTTGAGAGGGAGATACTTTTCTGGGCCAGGTGAAAAATATTTTTCACCTGGCCCAGCGCATTTCAGAAAACCGCACGAAAGAGAATAGACCGTGCGAAATCAGTTGGCGAGTCGCAGGCACAACGGTCGTTTCGTCCGAGATCACTACGAAGTGGAGAACTTCTGGTGATCTCGGGCGGGAAAATTCAGAGACCGCGAAAAAGGAAATGAAATGACGAAAGAATCAGAAGCCGCCATGTCGGAAGCCGCGGCCCCAGCAACATATGACGAATCGTTCATCAAGCGAAAGTTTGTCGCTTTCGAAGTCGGCGAGGAAACGCTGATGCACGAACTTCATCAGTGTCTTTCGCACGTTGACGCTCTCATGCGCCAAGGCGGACTTCTCAATTCTGAGACGGGATGGCATCGTCAGAAAATCCGCTTGCCGTGGGGGTATCACTTCACGACCGCTTATGACCAGCAGTCTCACTCCCACTTCATGCTGGAGAGTAACGAAGGTCAAATCTGGACCGAACTTTCTGACGCGGGTGAATTTCGGTGGGATGGCTGTCCGACTTTCCGAGGCCTCTTTGCCCGCGACCTGAAGGCTGGCTGGCTGGACCAGATTGCTGAAATTCGTCACGCTCAATAAAACCATGCGCCTCGCGATGTTGCGTCAGGGGCGGCAGACAGACGATGAGAACAACATGATCTTGGGCGAATAGCACTCGTCAAAAACCTCGCAGAGTGTTTCTGTGTGCATCTTGATCTAAGGCACGAAGAACACACCGCACATGGCCCAGAGCCATGGGGTCCGCCAAGACGGAGCCAAATCAATCGCTCCGCTAATCGCGAAAGGCAACACTATGAAAAATCTCTCCGAAATCGCAAGGAACGACTGTCCAGACTGCGGTGCCGAGCCTGGCGACCTCCATGAGGCTGGCTGCACCCTGGTGGTTTGCTCCTCCTCCTATGACCAGCGTCTCCAGTGTGACTGCACGTGCCATAAACCAGGTGCAAGCGCTTGGACGGGCGAGCACCCTGACAGCGCCGAGTGCAAGAAACGTGACTGGTATGCGGTAGAAACCGAAATTGGTCGCCAGCCTTGTGAACCTGACGCCCCAGGAGCCGTTGAAGACATCAGCCGTTTGCGCTTTTTCCGCCACCACGGGTTCGACGGTGTTTACGGACATATGGGCACAAAGTGCGACGCCTGCGGCAGCGCCGTGGAAGACGAGGTGTACAGCACCGTCATCACCCAGAACGACGAGGAGGGCGACCCTGAGATCATTCGATTTCAATACGGCGGCATCGCGACCGAGGAATTCCTGCAACGCGCCATCGGCGATGCGTTCAAGAGCGGCCTCGCGGCGATTAACCTGTCCATTCATAGCGCCGACGGTTTTGCTTTCTGCTTCCAGGTGAGCGCACTTCGTACGCGTGGGGGCCAGGGCTGTTCGCATCCTGGGGCAGAAGCAGATTAGCGGATATGCAGGTGCTCTGAAAGACGTGCGTCGTGAGGTGTCCTTCTACCTCACGGCAACATTTGTCGGTTGCCGCCAGGAGGATTATTGAGATGCAACTTTGGGATACCGCACACGGGACGCGGGTGCTACTGGAAGTTTTGCTCGGTGAGGGTTACGAGCAAGAACTGCGCGAATTGGCCTACGCCATTGAAGAGGCCGATGCCATCCCGCGTCAGGACAATTCTCGGGGAACCGCTGAAGCCTGGCCTGAAGCTGAAGCACGTTCCGAATCTGAAAGGCATTTGACCCGCGCCCAGAACATCCTGGCCTGCCGCCTCACGCAATCAATGACTCGCCTGCTGGACCCGCAGGTTGTGATGATGGTGACGGTGCCAAAGAATTTAGCGTTGGGAGATTGAGCCGAGGCCAGGACATCCTGTCTAAAGATGCCGCATCGTAAGTGGGAAGAGTTTTCCCACTTATGATACAGAGGGTATTTTGGTTATGCCATTGGCGATGACTTGCTACTGCGTAACGACGGTCCGCTGAACGAACTAAACCTGGCCTCTGCCGCACCCCTACACCGTTCTGCTTACTGAGGAAGCATATGCCCTATTCCACAATTTACGGTGGAAGCATATGTCTCGTTTCTATATTTGCAATACAAAAAGCCTCTTCAGGCAATATCCTCTCGTTTCAGGCCGTATTTTCGGTATTCCAGCCACTTGCGCGTCTGATTTGCAGATTGACCTATGCCCCGACAGTAAGATGCCACCCGCTGGCATATGCTTCTACCGTAGGTCTCAGCTAGAAAGAAGCAGGTGATGGAGCAAGCGACCTAGTAAGAAATGGCATAAACTCAAAATGCTTATGAGATAAATTAAAACGAGGAAGCGCCATGCAGATCAATCAATTATCCACGCCAATATCGCCGCCATCTTCCCCGCTGGCCTACACCTACAGATGTACCAGTGCTATGCCCGCCACGTCTCCCTATTCAGCCCGCCAGGTTTGGATCAACACTCGCTCTGGAATCTTTCATCGGGAGGCGCGGCGCTGGCACGGCGTCACCAGGGAAGGCCATTTTGCCGCCGAGCATGATGCACTCAGTGCTGGCTTCCGTGCCGCACTAAGATAAACGCAAAGCAGGGATGAGCGCAGGCTCAGACAATAACCGATTACCCCTGGTTCGGCTGATGTTGTGATCCTGTGCAGGCGGGGACATTGCCGTCAGTTGTGAGCGGCGGTGTCGGGGTGATCGAACTGTTAGAACCGTAGCGGCCAGTGAAAATTTTCACTGACCGCTACAATTTTTTGACATGGCGATAATTCGGATTCTTTCCGTGTTGCTCATGCCTCGTTGCAATTCTATCACAACTGAAGCCCTCTTTGGCACTAACATCCCGTTGCAGCAAGCAGTTAGTGCCAAGTACCCCTCAAAACATTTTTACATCACAGTTGTTCGGCGTAGGAATTCTCATGTAGCATCCGCTGGCAGCCTTTCGCCGACACGCGGAATATTTCGTTAAAGACCTTTTCCATTGCTCCCCAGTCGCATCCGACACGCGGATTTTCTTCTCGGGCAGCGGCCCGAAGCAATTTCAGGTATTTATTACGCAGACGGTTTTTCTCCAAGACTTCCCCTTGATAACATTGTAGGCTGGGCACAAATCCAGTCCATTGGATTGGGGTAAGCTGTCCATGCTCGTCTCGCAACACTTCAAGACCGAAAAACATTTCCAGGCTACATGCTAAACCATTCACATTCATGTTCACCGTCCCCTGGGGACCTATTGTTGGATATTTTCTTGCGTAACCTAGCGGTGGTAGTAACAAGACCTGAATGTTCTCAGGAAGACGGATTGTGGCAAGCGCACGAATAGCATCACGTGCCGCAGTATCATTGTCGAACAGAGCAATCATGCGGTTTCTGATGTTTGATCCGATGAAGGCTTTAACCGTGTGAACGAGTTGTGCCACGCCGCCTGCTATATTTGCGTCGTTAAAATCCATAAAGTGAAAGTAGTCCCGTAGGTGCGGATAAAGAACTTCTAGCGTCTCCTTTAGTATCGCAGTGTCCGTGGCTCCCTCGGTCAGTACCAGGGTCTTCGGGAGAGATTCCGAGAGTGACTCGTCCTCGGTCATCCATCCCCCGTTTACGATGTCGGAGCAGTCTAGGACAACCTCTGCATCACGATCCACGAGTTCCAGCAAAGCGCGAAGACCGAAACTATAATCACTTGTTCCGAACAGAAGGTAATCGCCAAATACCATATAATTGTGTCTTAAGGCGGGGTGGCGTTCGCGATGCTTATCACTCTCTACCCCCCAGGTTTCCAAAATATGGCCGCCAGTTATGACCTCGCGAGTCTGAATTCGCCCAACGCGCGAACGTGAAATTACGGGGTAACCTCATCCAATCTTGGTCGTAGAAGGCGTATTCTTCACGGAAACGATGCACTCCCTCTTTGAACTCTTTCTTGGCCACAGGCAAGCTATATCCCATGACTTCTAATCGGTCAATAATGTGGCAGACGGGGGCACGAAACTCTACGCTAGTTCTGATAATTTCATCATCGCCTGGCTCAAATCCATGCTCACTGCGTTCATGAGACGGGATGATCGTCTGGCATACATCGCGGTCCGAGTTTTGAAATAAAGCAGCCCACTCGCCTGCGACATAGTTTTTACCGCTGGCGATTTGGTAGCCAGCAACGCTCAAGTCGTAGTAACTTCCCATAAGCGATCCTCAAAATATAGTATAACAGATTGGATTTAAACGTCAACCATCTCCGCTGAGTGAAGTATCATCGCTAGATAATAAACTCACCACGCCGCTCTGCCCAACCCGTCACGACCACGGGGCCATCACTGTAGATCAGGGCTCCCATCTTCTGGTAAACGTTGGGGAGAGCGGCGACATGACTGAGGCCCGTCTCGTCCTCAAGGGAGAAAAAGCAAACACCGTTGGCTGTGGGAGGTCGGTGTGGCATCACGACCGAGCCGCCGATCTTCACCCGTTGGCCTGCTTTCGCCTTCTGCAACTCGGCGAATGTCCAACGCACGCTGACAAGCTCCTTTGGAGATTGCCGTAACCACCTGAGCCGCTTCCCTCCAACTAAGCCTCGCCAAAAATATTTTTGGATTATTTTCAGGCCTATTTGATCTCCTTTGCACGCATAAAAGGAAAAATAATGGCCTGTGAGCCATGTGTTTTTCCCTGCTATTGTTACAATTGCCGCACAGAACCCTCCAAAGTCATTTAGGCGAGATTTTGCCCTTAAGCATTTTCGTGGCGAAGGGGGCATTATAAAAGCGAGGGCCAAGCACTTGTGTCTGCCCCATCACCAATAGAGATGCGAGAAAATGAAAATGCAAACGCTTTACCACGGAGCGCCATATGGAGCACTCTCAGGCATGCTCAAGAACGGGATTGTGCCGCGCCCGCTTGACAGCCCTGGAAATTGGCCCCATCAGATCAGTCACCCAGGATTTGTTTATCTCACGGCAGCACACGCGATTTTTTTTGCGTGTGCGACCCATAGTGGCGACCGCTCCGTAATCTTTGAGATCGATCCCAGCGCGATTCCCGAAGATCGGTATTACCCCGACGAGGACTATCTGCTCCAACTGCAATTTGTTGATGCTACGCTCCGAGGTAATCCAGACTGGTCCGTTCAACCCTCTTCAGCAACAACCCTTGTGGCGTGACTCCCTCGACCGTCTTGGGAACGTGGCGGTCAGAGGTGTCATCCCGCCCGCAGCAATCACCCGCTACGCGGTACTTGACACACGAGAAGACATGGTAGAACATTTGTGGAAGCATTGGTATCCTACGAATACTGACCGCAACATTCTTTGTTACCCTGATCGCAAGGCGTATTTGCAAACTCTTCTAGCCTATTTGATGACCGAAGCGACCATATATAGTATCTTTCCTCGTGATTTCTTTGACCGCTCGTTCAGTCATGGCGCCCCAGCCGATCTCGACTTCCTTTGGAAGACGATTTGCGCGACGCGGGTTCACAATCTGCGTAAACGCCCGCGTCGCTAGTTGTTCCGTTAAGTGGTGCTGCTGGCAATTAAGGCATAAGAGAGTGATTCTGGGAGGACGGCGTTGATTGTTGGTACCGTAGCGGCCAGTGAAAAGTTTTTCACTGGCCACTACAACTGTTTTTTCAGGATGATCTCAGGCATGGCGTTTCCCATCGCACCCCCAGCACAGGCGGTGAAAAACATCACTATTTTAACGTACATCAGATTTGTCGCCCATCAACTAATGCTGGCTACACTCTCAGCCAGCAAACTCACTCCCTCCCCTCGCCTCTCCGACCGCCCCACGACAACTACAACGCCGCCGCCGTAGATCACCGAGCCGCAGGTCTGGTACACGTCTGGCAAAACGGCAACGTGCGCCAACCCTGTCTCGTCCTCAGCCGTGAAGAACACCACTCCATTCGCGGTCGGCGGTCGGTGCGGCCTGACGATCAGGCCGCCTATTCTTACCTGCTGCCCCGCTTTCGCTGTCTGTAGATCGGCGCACGTCCAAACACCCTGCTCCGCCAGCGCTTCCCGCAGAAACTGCATCGGGTGGCCCTCGGGCGAAAATCCAATTGCCTGCCACTGTTTCCAGTATCTGTCGCAGAACTCAAACTCGGGCAACCCGCTCGGCAACAGGGCGGGAATCGGCATTTCCAGAGCCCCTGTCCGTCGGCGACGTCGTCCATCATCTGGCGCTTTCGCCCCGCCCGATCCTGGTGCAGCACAGGCAGGCTCCAGAGGGCCAGCCGCCTGTTCGGGACAACGCAGTCCAGCGCCCCCGCCAGTGCCAGCCATTCCAGTTGTTCGCGGGAGAGGAAATGGCACCTGCGGCAGAACTCCTCCAGCGAGGCAAACGGCCCCCGCGCCCTCCGCTCCAACATGATTGCTTGCGCGGAGCTTGCCAGCGTCTTCACATAGCCCAGGGAGCAGCGGATGGCCTGACGGGGCACGCCATCTTCGAGTACCCATCTCTGGGCTGACGAGCGGTTGATGCAGGGGGAGCGCGCCTCCACGCCCCGCCGCTGGGCTTCGGCCACGACGGTACTTACTGGCCAGAAGCCGCACGGCTCCACGGAAAGCACTCCTGCTAGGAAGTCAGCGGGATGGTGGTGCAGGAGCCAAGCGGTCCCTTGGGCGTGGTCGGCAAAAGCAACCGAGTGCCCGTGTGCGAAACCGTACTTGCTGAAGCCTTGTATCTGCTTCCAGAGGCGACCGAACGCCTTCTTCGTGATACCCTTCGGCTTTGCCCGCTCGTATATGTCCAGCCCGAGTTGCGCCATTTCCTCAGAGTTGCGCGCGTGCGTAATCGCTTTCTGGTACTGGTCGGCTTCGTCGGGCGAGAGGTCTCCCACAACACGCACCACGTCGAGGACTTGATCCTGGAAAAGGATGCGCCCGTAGGTGGCCTCCAGAATCGGCTCTAACTCGGGCAGAGGGTAAGTCACTTTAGTCTTCCCGTGCCTCCTGGCAATATAGGCATCCACCGATCCTCCCATAATAGGCCCAGGACGGATCAGGGCGACACTCGCGATCAAGTCATCGAATCGGTCCACCTTCAGCTTCCACTGGAGGGCCATCTGCGCGGGGCTTTCAAGCTGAAAACAACCCACTGTGCTCGCCGTTCGAATCATTGCCAGAGTTTCAGGGTCTTCGCGATCTCGTGCTTCGTAGTCAAAATTAGGATCGGCTTGTTGGCGCGTTTTCACTGCAAGGTCAATAGCCGTGAGCGCGCGCAGACCGAGTTCATCAATCTTCAGCAGCCCGATCCCTGCCAATTCCACGTCGTCCTTGTCTAGCGCGGCCACCATCACGCCTTTCGCGGCCCAGGTAATGGGGGCGACCAGCGCCAGCGGCACGTCGCTCACCACGATGCCCGAGGAGTGGGTGCCGAGATGACGGGGAAGGCCAGAGAGTTGAGCACAGAGGGCGAAAAGGTCTGCATACTGCTCCGTCTGGATGCCCAGTGCTCTTAATTCAGGCGTCGCATCTATGGTCGCCGCAAGGTCATCTCCACGTGAGTGCCCGAGAAGTTCGCGTAGCCTGTCCATTTCCCCCGTATCAAATCCAAGCACTTTTCCCAGATCGCGTAGCAACGACCTTGCCCTGAAGGTGACATAGTTGCTCACGTTTGCTACCTTGTCGTGGCCGTAGGCGTCCCGCAAGTAGTCCATCATGCCATCGCGTTCATCATGAGCAAAATCGATGTTGAGGTCGGGCGGCTTGGCACGGCCTTTGGATAAGAAGCGCTCAAAACTGATGTTACGGGCAACAGGATCATGCTCGGAGAGGTGAAGGCAATGAGCCACGGCGCTCCCGACGCCGCTGCCACGCAGGGCATACCGAACACCACGCCTACGCGCTTCACGCCCGATGTCCCAGCAGACGAGGAAATAGTGGCAGAAGTCCAGGTCGCGGATTGTTTCCAGTTCGTGGATGAGGCGTGTCTTCACGGCTTCACTCATGTTCGGATAGCGCTTCTCGGCCCCGCACATGGTGAGCTGGATCAAATGGGAAAAGGCGCTTTCTCCAGGCGGCAGGTTGGTGTAGAGAGGATAATGACGAGCGGCGGGGTCGAGAGGCGGGGAAAGGCGCTCGGCGAGCAGGGCGGTATTGACGAGCGCCTGCGGGCAATCAGAGAAAAGCCGCGCCATCTGCTCAGAGGATTTCAAGTAGCCTTCCCCGTTGGCGGGCAGATCAGCATGTTCCTCCTCGGGCGGCAGGCCGAGACGGACGCGGCAGAGGGCTTCGTGCGCGGCGAAGCCCATCTTCGTGGCATGATGCACGGGGTTGGCGGCCACGACGGGTGCATTTATGTGTTGGGCGAGTTGGATCAGCCTGCGGGATACCTCATGCTCGCCTTCAGCCAGCGTACGGGTGACCTCTACATAGTAGTTTCCCCGCCCGAAGAGGCCCTGACACCTACGGGCGTATTCCACGGCCTGCTTGTAGCGCCGCGTCCTGATCAGCGCAGGGAGTCTCCCGCGCACCCACGACCCCGACAAGCACACGAGTCCCTCGCGATGCGCCTCCAGGTCCTCCCACAGCACAGAGAGGCCCTGACGCTCCCTGTCTCGCAGTCCAGCCGCCGTCAAAATTTGACACAGTGATGCCCAACCATTGTGGCCGTCGGCAAGTAGTATCAGCTCGTGGCCGTCCACGGCGACGGCAGAACCGCCGATGGGCTTGATTCCCGCTTTGACGCAAAACTTAACAAGGCTAGGAATGCCCGTAACGCTATTGACATCGGTGAGGGCCAACGCGGACTGACCCAGTTCAGCAGCACGAAGCACCAGGTCTCGTACAGCCGACGAGCCATCGAGGAACGAGAAGGCTGAATGGGCGTGCAGATGACAGAAGCTAGAAGAAATCAATCCTCCCATCGGAGGACCATCCAGTAGCCCGCAGGCTCTTCTTCCTTCGCCGTGGGCTGACGCAAGTGGTGGAGTTCGCAGGTTCCTAGCGGCGTCTCCACATGCCAGATGTCCCTCTCAGCGTTGCCATTAAGAACGCCGATCCACTCGCGCCAATGTTTGGCCCAGCCTGTTACGGCGATTGGCGTTCTATCACCCCAAATCATGAAGCCGCTCGGTCTTGCCTGCTCATCCGTTTCCACATCAGCGTAGCGTCCATCCAGCCGACTCATTTCCCTTTGCCTCCAATCATGCTCTTGCTTCCCATCGGTCCCGCACCGCCGCTCGCCTCTTCTCGCGCTCGGTGCGGGGCCGTTTACCCAGGATCGCCAGTGTGGTAAGGCCGAAGCGTGCTGCCAGCCTGCGCCGCGTCGCTTCCAACGACACCGCATCCGCACGAACACCGAAGATGTCGCTGGTATGTGCAGTAGGGAAGGAAACGTCTTCGATCAGCAGACGGAGGCGTGTAACAGAGGAAGTCAGCCGTGTCTGGCCCAGCAGCCTCCAAACCGCGCTCTGGATGTCAGCAGACCGCTCCAGCGGCGTCGGCACCGCCCATTCCTGTTTCGTCTGCCCGCGTTCGGTCCTCACCTCTAAGATCAGCTTCCTGCCGACGCCAATCCCCTGGAGCTGGACTTCTGCCCGCTTGCTGGCTCTGGCGATCACGACCCGCAGGCGTTCGCGGTCGTCCACGGGAGCGTCGCCGCAGTCAATCGTCACATCCGCTGATGGCGGGGGATATAAGGCACGCACAGGCGTCAGGTCCTCGCCATGGGCGCGGCGATGCAGGAGAGGCGCAATTTTTCCGAAGTGCAGGCGCAAAGCTTCTTCGCCGACGACGGCTACTTGCCCGAACGTGCCCAGTCCCAGGCGCTTCATTCGGGCGGTGACGGTGGGATCAGCCCAGAGCCAATCAACGGCGGCTTCCTCCAAGCGAACAACTTTGGATTCGGCGCAGGCACGGGCGGCGAGGCGTGAAAGGCCGATGCCGATCACGGGAGGCAAGGAAAAGTCTGCCAGAAGTTGCGCCCGCAGGCTATTGATGGCGGCCTCCAATGAACTGTTCGCCATGTCCACATAGGCCGCGTCTAAACTATCGGGTTCAACAATGGGGGAAAGATCAGCTAGAACATCCAGAAAGCGTCGCCGCAAAGCACTTGCATCTACCTGTTCCAGCGGCACGGCCATCAACATCGGGCAAAGTCTCCGTGCCTGCACTACCGTCGCGCCGACGCGAACGCCCTGAGCAAGCGCCTTGGGGCAGGCATCACGGACCAAGCGGCCTTCGGAAACGATAAGGGGACTGAGGTTGTGACTTTTTGGGCAGGCGGTGAGGGCCAAAAGACCTGACAGGCGGCAGTAGAGGATTGTTTTCGTGCGAGGCGCGTCCATGTTCTTAGAGTATCTTATTTCATTGATATACAAACATTTGTTTGCTGCAATGAGATAGAATAGCACATGGTAGACACTTGAGTCAAGCGGATGGTATACTCAGTGGAGGATATAGTAGGAATTGCGAAACGGGAACAGTGGTCAGGGTGAAAATCTTTTCACCCTGACCACTATGATGTGAGGAACGTGTTCAGGCGAGAAGGCAAAAGATGGGGCACGCCTGCCTCTTTCAATTCCATTCAATGCTTAACAATAAGAACTCGTTGTTCAGCCCAAATATCAATATTCCGTATTAGCCAGGGCAGGTGGGTAGGAATTAACTGGAAGCAACTCTCCAGAGCCTCCTTGAAGAGCCGAAGTACCCTCGCTCCGTTGCGTCCAGCGACGAGCGACAAGAGCATTTGGTCAAGGAGACCTAGTCGTTGGTTCGGCAACAAGGGTTTAAGCCAGAGCCGCTTGACGGCTTCTGACAGCAAGGCGATTGCAGCATCTTCATCACAATGCTCCCCCTGAAAAATTGCCGTCACTATCATAACTTCATCGGTCGGAGAATACCTGTTTTTCTCTAAAATCCACATCAGGTCATAGAGGTTGATGAAGGTATGTCGAAAATGAGACACTATGAATTTTCGGACAGCATCATGGTATTCTTCGGTCGTAATTCTTTTTGAGGAGTACAGATCAATTAAAAGCGCTTGGGTCCAACACCCCTGTACCTGCCAGTCGTTAGTAGCCAATGCGCGCAGTCCGAAATCGTCGGATGCCAAAATCATACCCTGCGCCTGCGCGAGCAGCATCGAAGCCATAGAACCACGTCCGATGAGAGAACCGATCTCCTCAAATTCCTGCCGATTCAGGTCCAGCATGTTGTACACGGGAACAACCTCGGTGTGCAACAGGATAGCGTCACGCAGTTCTATGAGGAATTGCGTCCTACGCTGGATGTCTTCAGGTGTAATTTCCTGGCGTAAATATTGTTCTCCTTCCTTACCCAACACCATCTGGGGCTTCGCACGCTGGGTTTCGTTGATAGCTTGATTCACATCATCCAGTATGGCCTGGGCGACTAGGACACGCTGGAAGCGCGGCCCGAACCGATCCAAGAAGCCAAGGTATTTGAGGGCTAGGAGAGCACTGTTAAGTCAAGCACTATGCCCTTCGCCTCGCTTAAAAGGGTTAGGGAGTGCTCCAATGCCCTCTGATTACCGTCGCAGACGAGAAAAATCCCATCGCGGTGATGAATCATGTGGTGCCATGCATCGATCAAAAACTCATGGATGACTTGTGCAAAGGCGCTGAGTGGCAACTTCTTATTTTGATACAACGCTTGTGCTTGCCTCTGCCATTTTTGGCGCGCATCTAACATGGCGAATAATTGGTGAAAATCCTGATCTTTAATTTCCATGCGATGCAGCCCAGGCTGATTTGGGAATCGGGTCTGGAATTCTGAGGCAATTTCCTGGAAGGCAGCCACATACTTACTCCTGATTTCAATGACTTGATACGCTACGGTGTCGAAAAGGTCTGTCGTTTAACTGAATGCTGTCACCTGCACGATGCCCTAATAGAAGCTGCGCCGTGGCATGGCTAATGGGCACTTCGTCGGGAAGGAGATTGTCCATGTCGTCAGCGACGATAATGAGAACACTTTCTTGCGTACCACAGCGCAAGCGCACCGCAGTGTCTATGGCTACCTCATTAGCATCAAGGACAACATCCTGGGCCTGTTCCCGAGCGACGAAGGCGTTAAAATAACCGATCTGAGTGTTCGCGTCCATCGGCGCTTTACGGCGTGCCTGATAAGCAAACTTCAGCACATCTGGCATACCGAGGGCGGAACGGATATGAGCGAGTTGCATCAGAATTTTGGCATTGTTTTGCACATTATTGTAACTGATCCTCGAAACCAAATCGCGCGCACTGTTCCAGTCGCCCCCTCGGAAATCCAACAGAGCCGCTCAAATGACGTGCATGGAATTGTCTGGTTCAGCTTCAGCGAGTTGCAAATCAAGTTCCTTGGCCTTCGCCAAGTCGCCTACGAATTCCAGTACAAACGCCTCAGCCTCGGAGACAACGGGAATAGCCGTGCCATTTCCCCTTTTCTCCTGGGCGCGCTCCAAAGCCTCCTTGAGCATGCCTGCATTGACCAGAGATGTGGTGAAGAGTGGGAAGACAAGTGCGTCCTGGGTCTGATCCATATACGGGCGAAAAAGTTCAGCGGCTTCCGCAAAGTCGCCGCCGTAGAAATACAGTAATGCGTAGTCTAACTGAATACTGAGACGCTGTTTGCCGTCAGAGTTATCCATCGCTCGCTGGAATAATACGGCAGCCCCCTCTACATTGTCTTCACGACGCCGCTGGCGCGCGACAGCCCAAAGTGCATCAGGATCATCGGGGAAGTTCGTAAGCAACTCCTGAATAATGGTAGCGGCGCACTCTGACCGTTGCGTCTGGTGGTAGGCGGTAACCAGAAGGTCTGCCAACCGAAACTTTCCTGCCCTGGTCGGAAAATCTTTGGCTACAGGCCACATAGGTTCAAGTGCCTGGATAACCTTATCCCAACGTGTCATCATAGAGTACGCATAAGCTAGTGGCAGACATGTGGCGTTTCTTTGAGCGGAATCAGCGATTTGTTCATAGCAAACTATGGCATCTTCATAACGCTCCAATTGCAGTAGCGCATTTGCCTTGTTCTGCCAGGCCCAATCAATCTTCGGGTCATCCAGCAACACACGGTCGCAGTCTTTGACTGCATCTTCAGAGCGTCCAATCACCGATCTAATGGCAGCACGATTCACGAGCGCAGTATGTAGCATGGTAGGATTGTCGTGCCGTCGGAGCGTCTCTACCGCCTCCGTCAGTAGCACCTCTGCCTCGTAAATCTTTGCGCTCTCCTCCTCGTTCGCCAACCAAGTCGGTCGCGGATCAGTGCGGAACTGCTCCAAGACAGGCGCGAATAGGGCGAGTGCCAACTCCAAGCATGCAAGCGGGTCTCGTGTCTCTCCTGCCAAAGATGCTCGAAGAAACGCCTCAGAATTCCTCAAATCTGCCTTGCCCAAATCGAATGCGCCCTAAAGTCAAAGAGCAACGGGGGTCAGCCGCAATCCACTCTTCCTCAGCCAACAGTCGATCAACCTCCTGGAAGTTGTTCTCTCCATCTAAGATTTGTAAGTAAAGGGCTGTGGCATCAATATTGATCGGCTCCATGTCGGAATTTCTCATCACACGGGCCGCCCGACAATACTCCGCAGCCTTCTGAGCATCGCCATCCAGGAGCGCGGCCACGGCCTTGACGGTCAGAGTCTTTGCGGTAGGCGTCTGGTCCCTAAGGGCTAGGGAGAAATGATGCTGGGCCAGTGCGTTTTCCTCCAAGCGGTAGGCACAAAACGCCAGTTGTGCGTGAATGCGGTAAAAAAGGGCAGAGGGAATAGGATCGTCCTTTAAGTCCGATAACATACCTTCCAGGAGAGCACGCGCGGCTAGGGGCTTGCCATCATTGATCAGACGGTTGGAGTGTTCCAAATTTCGAATAATAAGGCTTGTATTCTTGGTCATGGTCTGCACTAGGGGTCTGGCCTGAAGACTGGCGAAACTTGTCCAGAACAGCCGCCATGTTATCTATTTTATTCGCTATCGCCACGCCCTGGTCCATCAGGGCCTGTGCATGCTGACGGCTCTCAACGGTTGCCTGCACTCCAAGCACTTCCATACGCTCAGACACAAGTTGTAGCCCTGCGGGGGACTGGAGAAGTTGTTGCTCTAAGTTCTTGACGAAGAAGGACAAAAAGATTTGTGCAGAATCTTCCGTGGCGTCCCCCATGAAAAAGTTAGTTGCCTGAATAAAGGACTGAACCACTAAGCCATCAACAACGTCACGCTCCCCCGCCTTGAACTGCGCCAGGAGCGCGTCAAAGTCCTGGCTCTGGCACCAGTCCCACAGCATTTCTGAGCAGGTTGGGATATTAGGGAAAGCGACAGCAGTGAGCGTTATGGCCTTCGCCAAGCAGGAATGCTCTCGGCTCCTTGCGGCGTAAAACTTGGCGAAGTCCCAGGTCGCTGAGGATGCAATGTTCACGAGGCCGCTAACGATTTGGGGATCAACCATAGTTCTCATCTCCCTATTACGACAATTTCGGGTCTGCACTTGTGTGTATTGGCACATAAAATTAGACCCGTCGACGCCTTAAAAGTTGCAATTTTGTCCATTTTATACGAAAGCAAACTATTGTTTGCTTTCGTTACGAAAATAATAGCACATCGTAAACGCGAGCGTCAAGTCAAAGGAAAATAAGGGGGTAGCGGCGAACGTGCAGGAACGGGCGCATCACTGATCGCAAAAAGAGTAAACTATCATGTGGCTACCAAAACATCTAACTTTTCCTTCAAGGCACATATCCTCTATCCGAATGTTCCTGGCTCTGATTGGCCTGATGCTCACGGCATCATCGCCATCCATAGCCCAGCAATCTTCTCCCATCCTCCCGAACGCGACCTTCACGCCAGGCGCGACCCTGCCTGTAACGATAGACGACATCCGCGTTCCTGGCTACACAAAAAAAGTCAGAAATGTGCCGCAGGGCGTGAAGGAAAAGGTTTACACAGAGTACGGCATTACCAGCCGCGCTCCTCGCGAATATGAAATCGACCACCTGATCAGCCTGGAGTTGGGCGGCTCGAACTCAATCCGTAATCTTTGGCCGCAGTCCTACCTTACGCAGCCCTGGAATGCACACGTCAAGGATCGACTCTGAAAATAAACTTCACGAGATGGTGGTGTCAGGCCAACTTGATCTGCCGACGGCTCAAAAGATGATTGCCACGGACTGGATTGCGGCGTACAAGCAGGTATTCCACACGGACCAGCCGATCTCGAAAAATCGTGGGAGCCAGAGCGGAGCAGTCGCTACAACAAAGCACCGTCATGCTCCTCATCAGGCGCGTGCGCCTGCCGCCAATAGTGTGCAGGTGTGGGTGAATTTGCCGACGGGGATTTACCATTATCCAGGCCAGCGCTGGTATGGCAATACAAAAGATGGTCAGTACATGAGCGAGGATGCGGCGAAGAAGGCGGGGTACAGGGCGACGGAGAATGGGCAATGAGATGAGGCAAGTAACAACGGATCGCAGCCACAGTGCGGCGAACTCGCTGAAGGGTCTCATTTCGTTATCGCTTGCTATTTTGTCAAGGGGTAAAGATCATCGGGACTAATGGGTCGGCTCTATCATAAAGCGGACTATAGCAGGAATTCCGTCTCAAGTTACGAACTTAATGCCACTTACTGTGCGATTACGCATTCTCACGAATGCAGGGTTGAAGAAATAGCGGGCGTCGGAGGATAAAAGATATGGCCTACAATGCAGAAATCAGCCGTGGCAAACCATCGTGTTTCCTGTTCCTCATTGACCAGTCTGGTTCGATGCAAGACGACATCCATGGTAGGACCAAGGCGCAAGGCGTAGCCGATGCCATCAACCGCCTCCTCCAGAACCTCGTCATCAAATGCGCCAAGTCGGAGGGCGTACGGGACTACTATGACGTAGGTGTCATCGGTTACGGAGCCAAAACTGGTCCAGCTTTCAGTGGGGAACTCGCAGGGCGCGGCCTGGTGCCGATCAGTGGCATTGCGAATGCCCCTGCTCGCATTGAACAGCGCACGAAAAAGGTAGACGATGGCGCGGGCGGCCTGGTGGACCAAACCATCAAGTTTCCCATTTGGTTTGACCCCACTGCAAATGGCGGAACGCCAATGTGCGACGCTTTGCGCCGCGCCCACGAAACTCTCACCACCTGGATCACCCTGAACGGCGACAATTTTCCGCCCGTCGTTATCCATATTACCGACGGCGAGTCCACTGACGGCAACCCGACCGAAGCGATGAACAGGCTGAAGTCACTTTCTACTTCCGACGGAGCCGTTCTCCTCTTTAACCTACATCTCTCAAATAATCCGAACGCCAATACCATCCTGTTTGCCGACGCGCCGACTTCTCTCCCTGACGAGTACGCCCGCGTACTCTGGGAAGGTGCGAGTCCACTGACACCATTCATGCGATCTGTTGCACAGCAGGAGCACAATCTTGACCTGTCCGACGGCGCGAAGGGCTTCGTTCTGAACGGCGATATGGTCGCAATTATCCAGGCCCTGGACATCGGCACCCGCCCCAGCAATCTTCGCTAAACGACGCCTGGTCACGCGACGCTTTTTTGTGTCGCGCGGATGTAAGAGGAATTGCCATGCGCGTCACTACCCAGACATTCTGGTTGCCAAAGGCAGGCAACTCGGAGGCGGAATACGAAGATGCTTTCTGGCCTACTGAACCCGCCGACGCCCTGCCTCTAAACGGCTTCCGCTGCGCCATAGCCGACGGCGCGACTGAGACATCGTTTTCGGGGGCCTGGGCGAATCTCTTGACGCAACGTTGGTTTGATGAGAACGGTGACCTCGCACAATTTCTCGCCGCCTTGCCTACCCTACAGGAACAATGGGGAAGCCAGATCGGGTCCCTGGCAATGCCCTGGTACGCAGAGGAGAAGGCGCGGTCGGGGGCTTTTTCTTCCTTTCTTGGCTTGTGTCTTTTTGATGCGTTGCCTGAAAGCGACTGGCCCGCGCGCTGGGAGGCCGTAGCCATCGGCGATAGCTGTCTGTTCCAAATCAGAGGCGGCGGCAGTGTCGCCTTTCCACTCCGTCACGCTGCGGAATTTAACAACAGCCCCTATCTGCTGAGCACGGTCTCGCAAGGCATTGAAGATGTGAGCGAACATTTGAGCATCCTCGGCGGTAAATGTCTTCCTGGCGACGTGTTTTACCTCATGACGGATGCCCTCGCCTGCTGGTTCCTGCGCCTCAGCGAAGAAGGTGAACCAGCGGATGCGTTTATCGGCGACATTCGGGCACAAAACCGTTTCGCGGACTTTGTGCAGCAATGGCGAAACGATTTTGACGGTGAGGGTCGGCCCTACCTCCGTAACGATGATGTCACACTATACCGACTGGAAATTTATGAGTGACGCCGTATGGCCTGGCCCACCCCCCAAGATTATAACGAAGCTGTCCAGTCTCCACAAACCAGCTTCACCGACCCTGAACTGAAGTCGGGCGAGGTGGAGACAGACAGACTCGGCCTGCCACGTCCGATCTCAGGCCGCTTCGCCGTCGTATATAATATGCGCTGCGGATCGCGTAATTACGCCATTCGCTGCTTCCAGAGCCATGTACCAGACCAGCAGGAGCGGTACGCCGCGATCAGCACCCACTTAAAAAAGGCGCATCTGACCTATACTGTGGGCTTCGACTTTCTGCCCGAAGGCATCCGCATCCGAGGCCAGTGGTACCCAGTCCTCAAAATGGAATGGATTGTGGGCCAGCCGCTGCATACTTATGTGGAGAGTCACCTTCGAGACTCTGCCGCCCTGATCCGACTTGCCGCAAACTGGATCACTATGACCGAGGCTCTTCAGAAAGCCTCCCTCGCCCATGGTGATCTCCAGGATGGTAATGTACTGGTGGCAGGCGACCACTTAAAGTTAATCGATTACGATGGGATGTTCGTGCCTTCTCTCATGGGGAAAACGAGCAACGAGAGTGGGCATCGCAACTACCAACACCCTAACCGAACGGCCATGGACTATGGTCTCTTCTTGGACAACTTCTCGAACTGGGTCATTTATGTCTCTTTAGTCGCCCTCGCCATTGACCCAAGCCTCTGGGTACGCCTCAAGGGGGGTGACGAATGTCTGCTGTTCCGCAAAGAGGACTTTATTCCGAGCAGCGGTTCAAAGGCATTGGTCGCCCTCACCCAGCACAATGACCCCCGTCTGCGCGCCCTTGGCTCCGTGTTTGAATCGCTGCTCTACCTAATGCCCGCGCAGGTGCCCGCGCTCGCCACGAATGCGGCAGTAGACCCTGCCTCTCTAGGGCAGCAAGTCGCGCCCTCCCAAGCCAGTTCGAGTGGCCCAATTTCAAGTGGCCCAAGTTGGTTGAATGATCATGTAAAACTATCACCCCATTCGGGAAAAGCGGCTGCAACTGCGGCCCCAGTATCCGATCCGTCTACCGCACCGCTACCCACAGCCAGTCCAACATGGATACTCGATTTCATCACGCCTGTCACGGCGCGAAAGTCTTTTGAGCAACCTCTGCTCAAGTTGCGCTTGATCCTGGCAAACCTCTTACTGCTTATCCTGACATTGCCCCTGCTCGGAAACCTGTCTGTGGACCTCGTCGGGGAGTGCGTCATGATTACGTTACTGACCGCTCTGCCGTTCCTTTATTACCGCCGTGACCCCGTTGCTCAGGAGCGTATGGTCTGCCTCAAACGTGAGCGTGAGCAACAAGCCGTGCTTTCAGACTTGCAGCAGCGTATCCGCGACCAAGATCAAAAAGTGACGCAAATTCGCAGCCAGGAGAAGAACGCGAAGGCGTCGCTGGAACAGGAGCGAGAAAAGGTGCGCCAGAACGAACATCGGGCGAATCAGCGCGCCTCGGCGGAACTCAAGTCCAAGATGGACGCCCTTACTGCAAGGCAGCAACAGATTGCTAGGCCACTCCAAAAACTACAAGCGGATTATCAGGCGGGCCTTGCTCGCACCAACCAACAGGTGGCGAATTGCAATCAGCAGCAGGTACAGGAAATCAATACAGCACTCCAGCCGTTGCAGCGTCAATTTGTACAGGACTTTCTCCGCAGCGCACGCATCGATACGGCCCGCATTTCGGGCATTGGTCAGAAGATGGCGGCCAACCTGCGGGCGTCGGGCTATACCACCGCCGCTGACGTAACCTGGGGTGTCCAGAACGTCAGCGGCATCGGCAACAGCAAGGCGAGCGCGTTGATGGGTTGGCGTCAGGCTGTGGAGAATGAAGCGAGGCGACGGATGCCAACGAGTTTAAGCAAAAGTCAGGTGGATGCCATCGTTGCCAAATATGAGGTTCAGCGAATGGCCCTCCAGCAGACAGCGGCAGCGGCGAAGGTTCAGTTCGAGGCGCAGGAACGGACTCTGAAACAGCAGAGCGCAAGTGCATTAGCGACGATTGACCGTGAGCGAGCCGCCGCGCAGCAGCAGTTTGGTCAGCAAACGCAAGCTGTCACCATACAGTTTCAGCCACAATATAGCCTGCTATCCCAGAGAGACGCAGCTATTACAACGGAGTATAGCCAAAAGGTTGCGGAGGTAGAGCGGCAAACGGGAGACATTCGGAAAAGCATCTACGACCAGAATTGGCAACTGGCAAAGGCGCGGCAGGAACTGGAAATTTATCAAGCAGTGACTTTCGCTGCTTACCTTTCTGCTTTGGTACGCATCCGCCGAACCGATACTGCCAAGAATCCATGAAAACGGTGGGGCTTCGCTGATGCGTGACTACCAGCCTTCTCATTTCTGCGCCTCCACCCCTTCGCTGGAAGGCATCTGACGTTGAGGCGGCGAACCTCCTGGTAGTAACCAACAGGCAGCCACCATGACAGACACGTTTCGCAAATTGCGCTGTCGCGTCTATCGCCAAGCGCATCACCGCCCATACCCCTGACGGGCGATCATTGAGGGAGAACGACAATAGCAACTGACAGACCGCGCAATCTACCCGATGTTCATCGCGGATGGGTGACGGACATACTCAGAAAGGCCAGACAGAACATGGAGGACGACGGCGACCTTGCTCGCGTCGCCCTGATACATTCTTCTCGCGACCCCTCAGAGGGCGGACCGAGCCTGTTTGTGATCATGCTGACGTGGGATTCCGACGAGGGCAAACTCAGTACCATGGAGTTGATTCGCCGTGCCTGCGAAGAGAGAAACGCCGACGCGGTGCTGATGATGGGTGAGTTGTGGAGTGTGCCAGAAGAGGACAACGATGCCATGCTCGACAGCGGGCTGTGGCCCAGTCAGCACCCGCACCGCTTCGAGGTCGTGGACCTCAATCTGGAAACACCAGGCGCATATTACTTCGCGATGCCGCGGATCACGCAGGCGGGCGACGTTAGGACATTTGCGATGCCTGCCTTCCGTATTTTGGGGCTGGACGAGATTGAGGGGCGGTTGACGGGCCTGCTCGCCCGAAATCGGACGTAGTGAAAGATGTGACGTAATATGTCGCAGCGACAGCCGAACTCGCGCAGGCCCGAAGGCAACTCGCTTTAGCCAAAGCATCAGCTCGGCGGCGCGGCATTCCTAGCAGAACGCATCCCCCAAACTGCTTTTTGCAGTTCCGCTTTTACGTCTGGGCGTTCGTCGTCAGGCGTACCCTCTTGGTCGTGGAAATCGTTGACAAGATCAACCAAAACGGCTTCGTAATCGTCCGAATTCCCTGATCTTTTTGATGTCGTTGATATTCATTTGGGCATTGTATCCTTACTGCGCCGTCTTCTCCGTTGCGAACATCTCCTGGGCGAGAGCATATTCACTGGAAAGGTTGAAACCGATGTCCATGCTGGGAGCGATCTGCTTGAACCCGACATACATGAGTGAAATTAAATTCAAGCCGCTAAATGTACCTGGCAACGAGCGGAGTGTATATTGGGAGGTGGGGCTGTTTATGTCCAAGCCCTGTGCGCCCAGCATTCCAATCTCCATCGCCACTGCTTCCACCTCTGCCTGAGTCATCGGTGCGAATGTCTGGAGTCCTGCTAGGCAGTAGATCGCCGCATCCATGCGGACAGGCATGGGCGTCTTGTTGTAGAAAGTTTGCTGGGCCAGCGCGCTCAGGGCGCGGCGCGCAAGTTCAGCGATCTTGCTTTGAGGATCAAGGGCGACAGCCCGCTGGTACAGGGCATCAGCCTCGGTAAGTTTTCCCTCACTGCCGCTTTGTTCCAACTTATGGGCCAAGCCAAACACCGCCTGCTGGTTGTCTGGCAGCAGCCGCACCGCCTCGCGCAGGTGCCGCTCGGCTTCCTCGCTCCGATCCATGTGTTCAAGTACGGCCCCCAAGTTGAGATGCGCGTGGCCGTCTCCTGGCTCCACCTCCACGGCACGCTCTAGGCTGCGCTCCGCCGCTTCAATATCGCCCACTCGCTGCTGGGCCACACCCAAGCCGATGTAGGCACGCCAGTTGGTCGGGTCAATCTGGGTGGCGAGGGTTAGGTAATCAATGGCCGCCTCGAATCCGCCCTGGTCGCTTTCGGCAATGCCGAGGTTATACAGAACAACACTGTCATCGGGCTGCGCCGAATGCAGGAGCCGCAGGAGTGGGATTGCCTCCTCGTAGCGACCCTCCTTTAGCAAAGTTACCGCGTAGTCCGTCGGACTAACCGAGGCACCCTCTGGCTCCCACGATACCTTAATCTCCTCCTGGCTCACACCCACTATGACACGCCCGCCCATCGGTTCAAACTGGTGCGCGAAATAAGCGGCTACCGCCTCGGCGAAGTGGTTGGTTCCAATGTCTCTGCTGTCTTCGTCCAGCAAGTTCAGGTCAAAGTCGCGGGTGGCTATACTTAGGTCAACAGGCTGTTCCATACTCGTCTCTTTCAACATCTCGGCTAATCAGTTACTTCCATGGCGTCCATGTGTACCAGTCCGTCAGACCGAGTTCGTTTCCCCATGCGTCTACCAAAGCACGATCATGAGCCGCATCAGAAGGGGTTTGATCCCACAAATCCAGCAGGGCTTGGCCACGGTCAGCGTGGCCCGTAGAGCGGTAGGCGACGCCGTAAAGCGGGCGATTTAGCAGTCTGTCGCAGAACAAGGCATAGGCTGCGTTCATTGCAGCATTGGCCGAGAAGACGGTGGGCGGGGTCATGGCTCTCACCTGCGGGCTGAGGGCTTGGGTGGCCCGCTTGTGCTCGTCGGCAAAGAAACGCGCCTGGGCATCGTGTAGGCTAGGATAGGCATCCCGCAGCCACACACTCAATCGCATTTCCACGGGCAGGGACCGCAGTTGCGTCATCAGGCCATCAAACATCTCGTCCGTCGTTTGCTTCACGACGGCATCAGGCAGATTATAGGGCTTGAGCGTACCGCTCGGACCCGCGAGCGATATACGGACGGAGGCTCGCCCTGTCTCCTTGAAAACGAAATCGGCCCTTTCTTCGGGCGGGGTTTGATAAATGCGGAGGATGGAGCCAAACTGAGAGGCGAGGGCATAGTCCCACCCCTGTGCGCCTGGTCTGTATGAGACGACGTGAACAGGTGCGCTCCCGCGTGCGATCTTGACGGTTGCCAGGGAAGGGAGTTTGGGATCGCCCACAAGATGGATAGGCTTTGCGGTGAGTTGTTCAACCTGCGCCATGATTTTTTGAGTGTCTGCGCTCAGATTCATGCCTGTATAATACCCTAAACGCCGTACTGAGTGCTTAGACCTGGAAAGCAAACTCCTGTCTCGCACGGGACGACATTCCACTTTGGAATACTTGGCGGGGAAAGTTCAGCCAGCTACTTCGTTGACATAAAACAAGTTTGCTCGCCCGCACCCTGTGCACTCCGCGAAGAACTGCGGCCCGCTCTTGCGGATGCGAGCCTTGCCGCCGCACCCCGCGCATTCGGCTTTGATAGGGGTGTTTCCGCCGCAGTCCGAGCATTTGAAATCGTAGCCAAAACGCCCATATTCAACTGAAAAATTCATCGCCTGGCAGTTGCGGCAGGCATGACCCTCCGATGCCGATGGGGATGCCGACCCAGTCGGCACGGAGCTATTGGGACATGGAGCGGGAGTGGCCAAGGGTGACGGCCCTATGGCAGGCATTTCAGCCTTGAGTAAACCATCGGAGGCCGTGGCCGCGCCCGCTGAGGTCATCCCCGCCGTCAACGGCCTGTGGCGCGACAGGAGGAAGTCCGAGATGCGAACCACATCCGCTTCCGACAGTTGATAGCCGCCCGATGTGCTCAGGGTGAAGAGGCTGTTGTCCTTCTTGAGGCGCTCGAAGATCGCACGCACACGATCAGGCACCTGGTCTGCCTTGCAGACTGCCTCTTCCACTACCTTCTTCGGCTGTTTAATCACCCCTTCGTCCGAAATAGCAGCGATAATATTGATGGGCATCGCACCGAAGCGCGTCTGAATGCCAAGGAACTTGCCACGTAAGGATGCAGCATTATCTGCCAGTTCTCGCTTCAGGAAGTCGCCCTGCCTGCGGGCTTGCAGTACAGGCGATGCCATCCCCTTCGGCTTGCTGTTCCAGATTCGTGTCCACTCTCCGCGCTCGTTGATCTCAACTCGGCTGGTCACGCTCTTGCTCTCAATAATGATGATGCCGAAGCGGTGGAGGATGAGGTGATCCATTTGAGCGGCATCATCCTCACGCTCTAGGCGAATACTATTGAACACTCGAAAATTGGGCGAATCGGCGAAGGCACGGCGCAGGTAGAAGGCCATCTGCTCCTCGGCACGGCGGCCAGCTTTGGCGAGGGGGTCAGTGGATGTATAGGGATCAAGTTCTCTCAGGATCATGCAGGTCTCTTTGGGCGCGGCAGGGGCCGTGGCTCGTGTGATAAAACATAAGGCAAGATCATTTTACTCCGTGAACTTTGCCCTGTCAAATTCCAAGTTCGTGCTGTTAGCTTCAACCAGTTCGTTCCGCACCCGCATCAAAATTTTCCCCAACTCGTTCCGCCCCTTCCAAGTTCCGTCCTTGCCCAGCACACAACCCCAGGTCGTATCCCGCCACGTATTACCCTCGATCAACTCCCGCTCCCCCGTCGCCAAAAGCAGAGCCGCCAGATCAGGGTCGGCAAACTTCGCTCTCACCACCCGCTCCATCACTTCAAACCGCTTTTGAGCCCAGCCTTCGCGCAACGTCACGCGCTTGCCTAAAGTCTTGGCAGATGCAGGCGTTTTGGCCTCGCGCACCTTCTTGCGCTCGGCAGGATCGTCAGTTTTAAGCGCCTGAAAAGCATGTTCGTTTGTCGGGTAGGTGTCGCCATCAATCTCAATGGGAGGAGGGTAGAAATTTGAGAGGAAGGCGTGTTCGTTGCGGAAGGACGTGATCGGTTGCTCGTCGGACATCAGTTCTGTCTTTCCTTCATTTGTCTTTCCTTCCATGAAGCCTTTTGAGACTATTCATCTTCTTCATCATCTTCATCATCATCAGCGTCCTCGCCATCTTCGCCGTATCCCAGATAGAACAACTTCTTGCCGTCCACCCAGTCTGTCAGCCACTGCTCCAGCGAAGCCGACTCCAGCCAGCACGCCTCCTCTACCTGATTCGCTTTGTTGAAGAACATCCCTGTTGGCACCCGCTCGGCCACATCTTCTTTCGGCATATTCGGGTCCAACCTGACAACGGGTGCTCCTACGCGCGAGCAGTCCAGATAGGAGGCGATGCCGCAGCCCCAGTCGCAGAGCGGAAGCAATCCCACAGGCCATGGCGGGTCCGTCTGAAGCTGGCGTAGCATCAGGTACTGGCCGACCAGAGACTCTTTCTCATCCTCGGAGGAGGTCGGTAGGCCAAACAACCCATACCCTGGCCCAAAGCCGCCGTTGCCAACCTGCTCATAGACCTGATGGAGCAAGCGGGGCAGGCGCAAGCCCATTTTCCGCTCCGCTGCGGCGATCTGCTCCAGAGTAGCAGGCGGCGCGGCGACGAAGATCACGGGCTTGCCACCACTCGTGATGCCATCTCCCTCGTCAATAGCCCGATTTAAATCGTGAGCGCGTTCGTTCAGTTGCTCAATTAGTGTATCCATCATGACCACTACTAACTTTCCTCGCTTTCTGCCATTGCATCTTCTGAATTATAGCCCGTCGGCTTGTACTTCAGTTGTCTCAGCACACAGTCGCCTTCTACCAAGTCGTCCCGTTCGTCCAAATATGTTGCTTGGTAAAGCGAGCCACCTCGGTAGGCGTAAAGGTAGCGCACCTCCACCAGCGCACCCACCTGTGGAATCGCCTTATTACTCGGGATCGTGACGTTTCCCACGCCCACAGCCTGTCCCACCTCGTCCAAGATCAACAATTTCACGCTTCGCTGGTCGTTCTGAGCCGAAACGAGGCAAGTGCAGGTGGCGTAGAACTTGCATTTCACCTGCGAGCCGCCCGATGTGGGCCTTCCTGCTGCACTAGGCGCATTCACTTTCTTGAACACCACGCCTTCGCCGCTCGCCGCCGCAATCCTCTCGTAAAACGCCCGCTTTTCCGCTGTGTTCCAGCCAGTCTCGGCCACACGCGCGCAGGGGCCGAGGCTCGCACTCAGAAGGTCAACGAGCACCTCATAGCGCACGCGATAAGAGGAACGGCGCAGATCATTCCTATCAAGCCTCAGTAGATCGAAGACCATATATTCTTCTCCCAGCAGTTCCCCATCGAGTTCGCAGTCGGGAAGATGCGCCAGCAAATCCACCACTTCCTGGGGCATGGACACGAACAAGCCCTTGCGGTTGGAGCCTTCAACCTTGCCGTCCTTCACGGACACCATGATGCGTTTGCCGTCGAACTTCTCCTGGAGGCACCAGACATCGTCGGCCAGATGCCGCCGCGCTACATCTTCATCAATCGAGTTCAGGAGTCTGTGGATGCAGACCTGACGTGCGGTTCGCATTTTCGGTCAGTGCGAACAGTGCGCCTGATCCGTGGGGGGTGTAGCCTTTGGCCGTTTTTTCCGCGATCAATTTGTCATAAATCTGCTGAGCCTTCTCAAGCGGTACGGGCGATGCCGTTTTCGTGCCTGCCGCCAGCGCACTGCCCCGCCGCCCGAAGGCGAATGTAACGGTGTAGCCGTCTACGGCTTGATTGATGGCGGCATGATATTCTTTGTCCGAGGAACCGTCTTGGTAGAAGAGGCGGGCGCTGGCGACGCTCTTGGGCGACTTTGAGAACAGTGTGCTAAACATTGGTGACCTTTCCTTCGCAACGGGCAGGGTATGGTGTTGACCTCAGTGTATCATAGATAGGAACAGGATGAGGCTGATTTGGAAGACGAGGAAGTCGCGGTTTTTGAGGAATCTCACCAGATGAGAAAAATGACAACAGACATATAATGAAAACCAAACGTCAGCGGCGCAGGCGAAAAAACACCTGCGCCGCTGATCCTATCACTTGCATTGAACCACTTATCTCTATCGAGGGCTCTTTGACGAAACCAACCGTGCATCCTTGCTGATCGGCTCAGTATATTCACACAGTTCTGAAACACGACCGTAGTTCGAGCAGCCCCAGAAGGCAGACCTATTTTTCTTGTTGTTTCTGATCAGCAGCACTCCGATGCGACACCTCGGACACACGCGGCCCCTGAACCCGCAAGCGTCGCACACTGCCTCAACCCCGTCGCTGTCCCGCATCCTTCCGCGCCCACACCGTGAACACATTGCTGCTTTGTAGGTACAGATCGGTTGGTTGGAGCAGGAATAGAAAACACCGAAACTGCCCTCCCGCTTCGTGATTTTCCCGCGCTCACATGCGGGACACACGTCGGAGATCGCAGAGGGGTCTCCTCTTACTACCTTCTCATAACCGTTGTCTGTCAGAACCTCCCGCACGAACGCCGATGGACTAGCGGCATCGGCGACTAGATAAACGCGCTTCCTCGCCCTGGTCAGGGCTACATAGAATAGTCGGCGCTCCTCGGCAAACTCGAACTGTTCGCCATCGGCCAGCACCATTCCCAGAACGGGATCGTCCGCGATCTCGGACGGGAAGCCATATTTGCCGCTCGTTAGGCCGTAGATGATAACATAATCGGTTTCCAAGCCCTTTGAGCCGTGGGCAGTCATAAACCGAATGCTTAACATAGGAAATTGGCGCTGGATCGGCTTGAGGTCTTCAGGGGCACTGAACTTGTAACGCCCCAGTAGAAATACAGAGGCTTCCCCCTCGGCAGCAATCTGGTTTAGGATGTCACTGAGCGGATTGTCATTGCTTTCCCGCATCCACACAACTACCCCTGGCTGATTTGATGTTGTGACTGTCGTCAGCTCTTTACGAAGCTGGCTCGGGTTGCACTGCACAAAGCGCGAACTGAAGTTCGCAATTTTGTCGTGGAAACGGAACGTGAGGTCGAGGGCCGTCTTCCGCGTGAAACCGAACCACTGGTCGAACGCCGTCGTGAGCGAAATGTCGCTGCCCGTGAAGCGGTAGATGGATTGCCAGTCGTCGCCCACGCAGAATATCTTCGCACCCTGCACTTGATTCCTGAGCGCCTGGATCAGCTTCGCTCGTCCCACAGAAATATCCTGGAACTCGTCCACGAGGATGTAGCGGAACTGTGACTGGTAGGTGCCGTTCTCAACATACTCGCGCGCCAGCGTTATCATGTCATCAAAGTCGATCTCTCCCTGCTTATGAATGAACGCCTCGTAGCGGGTGAAGAGTTTTCCAAACAAACCAAGAAACCGCGCAGCCCGAACGGGATCGCCGCCACGGTTCGCGTGTGTGTGGAGTTCTTCCACCGCATGGTCGCCCGACTTGAAGAGGCCCAGAAACGTACCCACGAGCCTAGCGAGCGGGTCGATCTGCCCCTTCTCGTTTAGAAGCCTCAGAGCTTCCTCGGTCGGGATCGGGCGCGGCTCCACGCCGCGTTCGAGCAGTTTAGCCTCCAGGTTGGTGAGGAGGATGCCGCCTCTCTTTTCCCAAGAGTAGGTTTCGATCAGCGTCGTCCCGTGCTCGGCGTGGAGCCTCCGCGCCCACTTCATCTTGTCCAGGTAGCGCTGGCGATCCATGAAAGGTGCGGGGCTACCATCTTTATCAACCCCCCAGTGCTCAATATAGATGCTGCTGTCGGGGAGGTAGAAGTCGGGCTTGTACTGGCGGTAGTCAACGGAAGCAGTGTCGATCTCGTAGGGGCGCTCATACTCGAACGGGATGCCATGCGCCAGGAGCCAGTTGGCAATCTCGCACTCCTCGTAGGACTTGAGCAGATTGCCGTTGAGAGCGCGCGGCTCCACGTCGAGCAGGTATTGGGTGTATTCAGTCTGCGACTTGAACTCCCATGCGGGTTTGTAAGCGCGGCGTAGCGAGGACTGGAAGGCGAGCAGGTCCTGGCGGAAGCCGTCGTCGGCGAGCAGATCGGTGATCAGGCCCTTGACGATCCTCTCCCTGGCGCTCCTGTCCTCGGCCTCGGCGAACAGGCTGGGCTTCTTACCTCGCGCCTGCGCGATGATCTCCAGCCCTAAGCCGTGGAACGTCCGTACCTTCACGTCCACGCCGAGCTTCTGCCCGATTCTCTCCAGCATCTCGTCGGCGGCCTTGCTCGTGAACGCCAGCAGCAGAATCTCGTCGGGCACGACCCAGCCCTTCTTCAGAATGAAGCCGACCTTGCCCACGACCGTACTGGTCTTACCCGTGCCCGCTCCTGCGATCACGAGGGCATTGTCTTCGTCATGGACGATTGCCTGACGCTGCTGGTCGGTTAAAGGATTGCTTTCCACATTATTGAGAAATGCCTTAAACGAGGAAAGTTCGCGAACTGCGTAGTCAGCGTTACGCTGCTCGGCAGTAGCCTGTGGCGATTTGCTCAAAGCCATTATGCGCCGAACGCTGCGCTGCTGATCTATCGGGAGCCGAGCAAAAAGGTCTGCATCATTGTCGCTGGGGAAGCTGAATGTTGGCAAATCTTTCTGCCAGTGATCTATCCAGTGAGTTAAATCGCTGCTGGTAAGATAGGCGTCGCGCTTTTCTAGTTCTTCCCAAGCCAACAATGCCGCGCTGATTTGATTTGCCTGCTCAAAAAGAAAAAACAGCACGCCTCTGCGCCGCTGAGACTTCCTTCACTGCCGAAACAAGAAATTCAACCGCGCTTGCTGGAACCCCCGCAAGATTGAACGACCCATGGGGTGTCGTGAGTGTGATTTTTCGGAGCCTGAGCCAGTTTGGACTTGAGGCGAGGGTTGCCGAGCTAAGGTCAACCCGAACATCACCTTGCTTGCACTTCAGGGTGGCAAAGTCGCGCTCGATCTCAATGGCCTTGATTTGCTGATCGATGAGAAACCTGTGGAGGGGCACAGGCTGGATGGAAACTTGCTTCACTTGTGTTCGTGCCTGTAATCGTAGGAGCCAATGATACACAAGCGGCGGGATGAAACTTTTTCATCCCGCCGCTCAAAGGTTGCCAAGTCGCTGACGAAGCGTTTGCTCTGGCTTGATTATATCACAGGAAACATTGAAGTGCAAACCCAGACAAGAGGATGCTGGGCCATTACCTGGGCCGCCGTAATCTATCAGGAGAGAGGTTCTTTCTGATGCGCCACGCCGCGCTGTGCATCCAGAAAGCAATAAACGCTCTCGATCTGGCTGACCAGGCGGTAGATCGCCACCTCATCGGTGCCGCTCTCGCCTCGGATTTCCTGACACGCCTGCCGCACACGCCGATCAATCTCTATGATAGTGAGACGCTCGCCTGCTCTATCAAAATCTTGGAGCATCGCGACGACAAACTCCCAGAACTTGTCTTCGCCCTCGCCTGTTTGCATGAAGCAATCGTCCTGGGAAAGCCAAACGCGAAGGAGCGCATCTGCGCGGTCAGAGAAGGAGATGCTCATTTGGCAGCCTCCGCCTCTTGAGCCTCCACCTGGAGTTGAAGCCAAATCTCTTTTCGGTGGACCGATACGTGTTTGGGAGCCTCAACCCCCACACGAACCTGGTCGCCTCTCACCTCAACAACAGTGATTTCAATGTCATCGCCGATGAGGATTTTGGACTGGTCGCCGAGTTCGGGGCGACGGGTAAGCACAAGCATGAGAAGCCTCCTTGTTTGATAGAGCCCTCCGTGGCAGTATATTGTTTTACTACTGCAAGAATTATGCCAAGCAAGTATGCTGTGAGATTATTTTTGGAGCACTTTATTTTCGTATTCTACAATCACCAGCGCAGCACCAGTGTCTGCACCTAGGGCGGAACCACCTGCCCAATGCCACCGTTCAGTGAAGCATGAAGCGCACCGAACCGTCCGAAGAAGCGCGATTAAAAACCGAAGAAGCGCGAATAGAAACGAGTGCAAGAGCAATGAAAGCAGTCTGGAACAACACGGTCATCGCCCAGAGCGATGACACCGTCGTGGTGGAGGGCAACCACTATTTCCCCTTGGAGAGCGTCAGGCCCGATCTCCTCGCCCCAAGTTCTGCCCACACCACCTTTCCCTGGAAAGGCGTCGCCAGCTACTACACGGTCGCGGTTGATGGCAAGAACAACGCCGATGCCGCCTGGTACTACCCCCAGCCCAAGCCTGGGGCCGAGCAGGTGAAGGGCCGCGTTGCCTTTTGGAAAGGCGTGCAGGTAACGGAAGGCTGAGGTGCTGTCTGGTTCGCTGCCAGATTGCTTGCAGTGGGCCGAGGGGCGGGTGAAATGCCCGTCCTCGGTCCAGGCGCAGCCCCAGCACCTGCACGTGCTGCGCTTCCAGTCACCGCGACAGGCCGACAGGTGGTTGGCGGGTCTGTTCGTTCACTCGGCCTGAAGCCCTAGCCATACAACTCGCGGCGGCTGTCCCCATCCATCGATCTTATCATCCGTCAGAATTGGATAGCGCGAAGTCACGCCCCCGATGCCCGCCACGGTGTCGCCGATTACAACTTCACTGATACCTGTCTCGCGGATGGCGAACGAACACATCCAACACGGCTCTACATTGGTGACCAGCGTACATCCAGTCAGGTCCATCGTCCCGAGCACCTGACACGCTTCTCGAATAGCAATCAACTCTGCGTGGGCGGTAACGTCTTGGTACACCGTCACCCGCTCGGCAGCTTCGGAGATCACTACGGTGTCCTTGACAATCACTGCCCCAACGGGTGCATCACCACAAGTGCGGGCAGATTCGGCTAATTCGAGGCAACGGCGCATCCAAAGGCTAAAGGCTTTTTCGGACTGCTCCTCTATGTCATTCTCATGCTTCATGAAAATTATTCCTGAGCCAAGGCGGGCAGGCAATCTATACTGCGGGAGTTCTTTGTTTGTCGGTAGTCCGCCAGAGCCTCTTGTCCCTTCAATGTAGCCCACTTGCTTAGCGTCTCCCGCTCCGCTCGGTAGTCCATACAGGGCACTGCAAAGCCGCAGGAGGTAGAAACGCGTGTGACATGGACAACAACTATGGCACGCGTTCCAGGATTCAAAGGAAACTGGGCCGCCATCGTCTCGAAACGTGCGTCGTCAGGCATAATCACTTCTCCCGTTCCATGAAGGCGAACGATGTCAGGCTTGCCCTGGAAGCCGCAGAACATCAGTACAATGCGTCCGTTTTCGCGCAGATGCGCTGCCGTTTCTGCACCGCTGCCTGTATAATCTTGGTATGCGATCTCCATTGGTCCGAGGACACGAAAACTGTCACCGCCTTTGGGCGAACAGTTGACGTGGCCCTCCTCAGAAAGGGGGGCGGTGGCGACGAAGAAGATATGCTGCTCGCCGAGCCAAGCCGCCAGTTCGTTGTCAATACAATCGCGCTGTTTGCTCATAGTGTTCGGTTCCCGTCTTGGTGTCGCTGCGCCCCTTGCTGTTCGTTACGATGCCTCGTTACTACCTTCGGTAAGCGAAGAGATATAGTTAATCTGACCCTCGTGGTAGGCCATGTTCCAGTAAGAATGAAGCATATCCTCAGCGACGGTTGTAATTTCTCCTGGCAGAATGATTTCCAATTCAAGATGTTCGTCTGGAATCGCACGAATAGCAGTCGCCAAAGCGGTGGTGCTTTCTACGAGGTTCGCACTGGCCTTATCCAGTGTGTCCAGAGCAGCGTGAGCCTTACGGCGCTCCTCGCTGCCTGCGGCATCCCAAATGCGCTCCTGCAAAAGTTTGACGGACATTTCGTTGGTTATGGCGCATTCCGCGACCAGGTCAAGTACGGTACGCCCCTTCTCCAATGGTTTCCAGATGCGTTTGTCACCCGCGACAGCATAGGCGGCAGCCAGAAGGTCTTGAGCCTTCTTCTCCGTGATATGGGCGACATATTCCTGGATGCTTGAGTGCATGGAGTGAACTCCTCGTTCTTTAATAGCCATGCTTGTGCCGCCAAACTTGTTCGTCGTGCTGGTTCTGTTCGATCCTGATTTGCTGTTGCTGGTCGTCAGACGCCTGCTCGCCCGCAATCACTTGGTCGAAAAGCTGCTTCGCCTGGAACACCTTTTGCAACGCCAAAGCGCCCTCGGGTGTCAGGCCACCCGAGGCTGTCTGGTGGCTCGTAAGCACGCGACCACCCTGGAACCGCCAGCCGCTTGGGGTCCGAATCAGATCATCCTCGCCTGTAAAGTCCTGCACGACATGTCCCCAGCTACCACCGCCCTGTGCCAGAGCCTCACGATGGCCCCGCCACTGCACCGTAGCGTGGTCGCCGTGTAACTCAATGCCAGTGGGGAGGGTACGCTGAAAACTGCGCGTCGTGTGTCCGTTCGGCTGGTGTTCATAAGCCTGATCCCTGAGATATTGCACCCTAATTGCGGAGTTTAACTGGGTATACGTGATTTTACTGCCGTTCTGCATGGTGCCGACAAAACTAGGTAGGTAAAGCGCCATCTCGCCGCCCGCGTTGTGGGTATCATACATGGCGTCGAAAACTTGATAAAGACGCTTGATTTCTTGCCGCGCTTGAGACTGCGCCTCTATGCGAGGGCGCGGCGCGGCGTTCCGAATCCTTGACGATGTGCGAGAAGCAGAACTGCTACTGACCAGAAGGCTGGCAACAACGGGGAGTAGGAGGCCAAAACGAGCGGCGTGAGATCGTAAAAGATGAGGTCGCAAAAGGTGAGGTTGTAAAACAAATGGCTTCATGGAATCTTACTTTCTGTATTTATTTTATTCCCGCGAGTAGATGCCGTCAAGCCCAACTTGCGTCAAGCGGGTGAAGCACTTCAGAGACACAGCCGCCCCTCAAGATATTTCACGGCATACCCCGAGATCATTACTCGGTTTACCTGATCCTCGCAGAACAGGTCACCACCGCGCCGAGAAATCTGACGCGCGTGCAGGGTCGTCTTCCCCAACCGCCGCGCCCAATAGGGGATAAGTGCGCAGTGGATGGAACCCGTCACAGGGTCTTCGGGAATGCCGTAGCTCGGGGCGAAGTAGCGCGATACGAAATCTACCTCATGGCCTGGGGCGGTTACCACCACTCCGAACGGATGGAGTTGGCCGAGCATCTGAAAGTCGGGATCAACGGCACGAACCTGCGCCTCGTTGTCATAAGTGGCGAAGTAGTTTGTGTTGGGCTGGGTCATTAGGACTTCGCGTGGAGGCAGGCGCAGTCCGTTTAATAGCAAGGGCGGCGCTGCTACGGGCGTCGGCTCATGCCTCGGAAAACTCATCGCAAGAAGATCACCCTGACGGCTCACCGTAAGCGTGCCACTCAGAGTGTGGAACTCTACAGCATTTTGGGCGGGAGTGAGTTCATTCAGGACGACGAACGCGGAGGCCAGCGTTGCATGGCCGCAAAGCAGTACCTCTTGTGTGGGCGTGAACCAGCGCAGATGATAACCGTTGTCCTGCGGGACAAAGAAAGCGGTTTCGGCAAGGTTGTTTTCCGCCGCGATGGACTGCATCTGGGTATCGCTCAGCCACTCTCCCAGCGGCACGACTGCCGCAGGATTGCCACCGAAAACCTCAGGCGCGAAGGCATCAATCTGAAACATCTTGATCATTATGCTATCCTCACTAATAGAATATCCTCATAAAGCAGGCAACGGTCGCCGCCAGTGAAGTGATCATCAACAAAATCACGGCAGCGTCATAAAGACCTAAGCCTGAGCGACGTGAAACAGGAGGTAGATGTATCAAGGGCCTTGCGTGGAAGAACCCCGTTGGTGGTTCAGGCAATTCCCATTCTAAGAGAGCAAGATGTTCCTGCTCGGCGCGGACGATTGGCTGCCCAGAGCCTTTCTCGCAGGCAGGAAATTCTGGGTCGGCAATAGTAGCTCTCGCTTCGAAAAGAAGATACTATTTCTTGAACAAGCAATGGATTTAGTGGCATCGTTTTTCCCTCTTTTTAAATGAAAGTCTGATTTGTGCGTCTCCTAATGCCTGCATCACGATTAGGCCGTTTCCGTGGCTGTTAAAGGTGGCTCCCGCTTCGAGGAGGTAATCTTGGGGATTGCCTTGCTGCGTGATCCATACTTTGCCGAAACTGCACCTGAGATGAATTGCCTTTGGCTTTGCCAGGGCATGGATTTCATTGTGGGAAAGAAAGAGGTGTACTTCCGCAGCGCGATTCTTGTTGTCTGAGCGGGTACGGCTTCCCTGCTCGTACACAGGGCGACGGGAGAATATCCACAGTTTTTCGAGAGCGCAACATTGCATCTTCATGATCCCAATCCTCATGATCTAATTGCTCATGTTTTCAATTCCTTACAGTCCCATTATAATGGGTGGTGCCGCAGCGGGTATAGATGTAGTTCGCGCGATTTTCAATCGGTACAGTCGCGGGTTTTGTAAACTGTATTGACCGAAAACACGGTCTATTGTGTCTAGCGCGGCGACGCTTGGGGTAGGTATAGTAATTGCGAGAAGGCGCACGGGTTCCTGCTCGTTCGTTACAGCCGCGCGAGTGGATAAACGCCCGAGGTGAACGAAGATGTTCCAAACTGAGATAATCCAAGCCGACATGGGTCAAAACCAGTGGAGTGGCACAGTTATGGGGCGACCAGCGCCCCAAACCGACGCCCCAAACCTACGAGTACCGCTTTATGAAGAGGTGGCCGAACGGCTGACATACCTGATTGAGCGCGGCACCTACGCGCCAGGGGCACGTATACCTTCAGTGCGTCAGCTCAGTCAGCAGCTCCAGGTCAGCGTGTCTACCGTCATAGGCGCATACGGTTTGCTGGAAGACCAGGGGCGGATCGAGGCGAGGCCGCAGTCAGGTTTCTATGTGCGTCGCCATTCTCCCAATTTGCCCGCTCGGGCAAAGCCGCTTTCTGAGCCAGAAACCTCACGTCCTGCGCCTGGCCCCATGCCTGTCAACATTGGGCAGCTCACGATGCGGATCATGCGCCACCATCACGACCCGTCGCTGGTGCCGCTCGGCGCAGCCATCCCTAATCCCGCGCTTCTGCCCCTGGAAAAGCTTAATCGCACCATGTCCAAAGTGATGCGCCAGTTAGGGAACCAGGGTCATGTCTATGACGCTCCGCCAGGCTGTGAGGCGCTGCGCGTTCAGGTCGCCCGCCGCCTTGTGCTGGCTGGCTGCACGCTTACCCCTGATGAAATCGTCACCACCACAGGCAGCCAGGAAGCGGTCGGTCTGTGTTTGCGCGCCCTTTGCCAGCCAGGGGATACGGTGGTCATCGAATCCCCGATCTACTACGGGGTGCTTCAAGCGATAGAGATGCAGGGGCTGAAAGCGCTGGAAATCCCGACGCACCCGCGTAGCGGCATCAACCTGGAAGCGCTGGAACTGGCGCTGGGCCAGAACAAAGTCAAAGCGTGCCTGGTCATTCCGAACTACAGCAATCCTATCGGCAGTCTCATGCCTGATGAAAACAAGCAGAGGCTCGTTGCTTTGCTGAACGTCCATGGCATTCCTCTAATTGAAGATGATGTGTACGGCGACCTGGGATTTGGCCCGACCCGTGCTAAAGTCGCCAAAGCCTGGGACAAGACAGGTAATGTACTGCTGTGTTCGTCATTTTCCAAGACGCTTTCGCCAGGATACCGCGTGGGCTGGGTAGCCCCTGGGCGCTGGCAGGCGCAGGTTGTGAACCAAAAGCTGGTAGCGAACCTTGCCACGCCCCTGCCAACCCAACTTGCTGTGGCCGAGTTCCTGGCAAGTGGGGGCTATGACCATCACCTGCGGCGAGTACGCCGCGTTCATGCTCAGCAGACGGCGCTGATGGCACAGGCGGTGGGGCATTATTTTCCCGCTGGCACGCGGGTGACACGGCCTGAAGGCGGCTACGTTCTGTGGGTGGAGATGCCACCACAGATTGATTCGCTCTGGCTGTTCGAGGAGGCGCTGAGCTTGGGCATCAGTCTCGCGCCAGGGCCAATGTTTTCCGCTTGCCAGCGTTACCGCAACTTCGTGCGGCTCAACACGGCGTTCTGGTCGTCGCCTGTGGAAGAGGCGTTGGAAAGGCTCGGGAAGCTCCTGATGGCGGGAAGGGCGACGAGAGAGGGTTGAGTATGACACAGAGATAAAAGGCGGAGGCGTTACGCGCCCTGCACACAGGGCCGCGCATCCAGACGCTGCCCAACGCCTGGGACACGTCCAGTGCGCGAATCTTCGAGGATGCGGGCTTCCCCGCCGTCGTCCAGGTTGCGACGGTGCGCCACAGTCTGCGTACCGCCGTCTACCTCTCAGCCAATATCGGCGAAGCCGTCTCAAATCTCAACAACATCCTGATTGGACAGAGCGCCCTCGTTTCCCTGGCCACCCTCTTCGTCGGCGCATTTGACAGCTCCTCTGGAGCACTGCGGTACATCATCTGTGGACAAGAACCCGCACTCGTGAGACGAAAAGCCACAGGAGCCAGGGGACGCTCTGGCAGTGTTCACGGACGGTTTCACTGAAGTGGGCCCGAGCAGGACCGAAATGCTCGGGGGCGCGATGGCTTTCGCGCCACTTGGTCTCGGGTGTGAATTCTGCGGCACGCAGGGGTGTTACTCGCGATGATATGGCGTTTCTGGTGGCGGTACTACCTTCTGGCACTAGCGCGGCGGTCACCCAAAAAGAATAGCGTCTTTCAGTCGTAGGCTGGCGCAAAACAATAGCGTCTTTCAGTCGTAGGCTTATGCCAAAGAATAGCGTCTCCCAGTCGTAGGCAAAAGGGCTGAATCGGGCATAAATAGCGTCTCTCAGTCGTACTTATGGGCAAACAATAGCGTCTCCCAGTCGTAGACAAATATGAGATTCCCATCTAAAAATCGCCTTTTTTTTCGTGAGTCATTAGTATTAGAGTCATTAGAGAAGAATCAACAAGAATGAGTCGCGCGAGACGCCCCTTCGGATCAGGGTGAGTGGGGGACGTTTAGGACTGCTGCTGCTTTTTAGAATGGAATCATTCGGAGTAAAGCGTTCGGAAATTTCCGCCAATTTTTCACGGCAGGAAATATGGCTGCATGTTAATGGCACACAACTTAGTTGAACTGCGGGTTATCGAAGATAGTGACGGCAACACGCCCCTTGTCGGGAGGTTGGAGGATTTGCCTCGCCCGATGTTCGCCCGCTTCGGGTTGACCGACGAGTGCGTGAGACGCGTATCCTCCGTGTCGGGCGGGAACGGCGGCATGGTACGGCACATGAGCGAAATCCAAGCCGCAAACCTACTGAACACCGACGAAGAGTTCCTGGCACCTGGACTGTGGCGCGTCCTGGTGTACCTGGGACCCTTCCTGGCGCGTCCTGGAAGACTGGACGAACCAACTCACGGACGGGATCGCATTCCTGAAGCGGCGCTTCTGCCAGCAATATCCACCCCACCGAGTGGACCCCGCCCACCTGCACAGTCCCGCCGCGAATTCTCTCGGCAGGACTGCTTTGTTGTTTTCGTTCTCGCGTAATGCGCTAACGCTTGGCCGCTTACGTCATTTTCCTATCCCATGTGCCTAGAGTTTAGATACCTAATCTACCGTGACAAAATTCGGAAAAACATTTCAGGGTTCGAAACTGCCCCTTCGCCCGTATCTCGACAGGCATATTTCACCCGCTCCATCGGTGCGCGGTCTTGCGGTGACGAACTGGATCAGCGAAGTTGGACAGCGCCGTGCTACCTGATCCGATATGGCGATTGCAGGCGCGTAGGATGCCCTAGATCGAACGGAGGGGTCAATCTGCGTGTGGTTGGACAGCGGAATGTCTAAGAGGGGCCTTATTGAGGCTAAAAGGCGATATTTTCTTCTCTGGCGTAATCTGTTTCGAGCGCGCGTAGACGGGGCAAACGGAAGAAGGCACATCGTCAAAGCGTGGCCGAGCGGCGACAGCGCGGCTGGGGTGAGGCGATTTTGTGAGTGGATTGTCGCGATTGAGGGTTTGATTTTAGGGGCCGTGCGCGAGGAGAATCCCGCGCACGGCCCCTCCAGTCACTAAAGTACCTTCCTCCGTCGCGTATGCCCGATGGCTTGCTTCATCAATAGCCCGAATATGCTTGTTCTGCCTCTCTTTTCCAGTCCAGCATTTCTGACATCGTGTCGATAGCCCAGTCAAGTTTGATGCTGATCTCTTTCATCACCACGCCAACGGTATCAATCCCGATGCGCTGTACGCCTTTGAGACTGGGATTACCGTCAGAGTCATGAGTGTAGCGGAATGCTGTCCCTCAACTGTCCAGGGATTGGAATTGTTGAATGACATGGCTGATCTGCTCCAACTGATCGGCAAACTCTTCCTGAAACACTTGAATTAGAATAGGACGGCATTTCTCCCATAATCAACTCAAGTTGTGCCCATGTGAGTTAAGCCTCGACTGATCCAGCAGACAACACCCCATTGAGATCATCCTTTTGAGACTGAGTTCTAGGTAATGCCGATAGTTGTACATGATCGGAAAGATTAGGGAGTCTTGTTCACGGTGGTTCGTGGTAACGGATTCTACGAGTATTTCGGCAGCGAGGCGAAACCCTGCGATGTACTGATAGTCCTCGTTTCTAAAGGGATTCAAGCAGGCATTATTACGCCAATCAAATGTCAACTCCATCAGATTGAGTTCTCGGACATTAAGTGGCTCTATAATAGTTCCTTGTGACATCGAGACTTCCTTTCGTGACCGTCCCCTGAGTTTGGCTACTCGCTGAGCTGGTGACGGAAAATAAAACCGCGAGCCAATTAAAATACCTTAGTTTGGGAACAAATAGCAACATCTGAACCTCTTCATTAGCGAAATCATTCAGAGAGGATAGAAGCACGAGATCGGTCATCACGTTCAGCGGCGTCAGCGTTTGCGAGCGGGATTTTCTTCTTTTCCAGGGCACACGGCGAGCGAGCAGTTTGCTGATGACTACGCCCTCCGCTTGGCAAGATGCGGAAAGGGGCGTCGCAGGACTGAGTGTTGAGCGTGATGGCTGGCGCAGGCGGGGCTGGCGTCTCTCCAGCCCCACCCGCGAAGGAGATATGGGTTGAAAAGGCTTGTCGAGCGCGGCTTTGTCCAAGGTTCTGCGGCAGTCTAGTGATTTGTGTTATAATTGAAGCGGCGAGTGCTACCCGTCTCCTGTGCGGACAGCGCCACAGATTTTGTCGAAACACTACCTGCGCGAGAAAGTTTCAATCAAGGAAATATCAATGTTCGTCCATTCCCGCATCGTCTTTTGTCTTGCCTTTTCCCTGGTCGCCACACTCCCGCCTGTACCCAGCCTGTCACAGGTGAGCGTCTCACAAGCCAGCGACGCAGCCCGCTCTGCCCAAAAGACAACCGATTCCGCGCCGCCAGGAAAACAAGTCATCGCGCTGTTCAACGCCGCCGAGCAAGGTGACACGGCCAAAGTGACGGCTTTGCTGGACTCAGGCGTTTCGGTTAAGTCTCAGTATCCGAACGGCCTCACACCGCTGATCCTGGCCACCATGATGAACCATCCTGATGCGGTCGAATTGCTTCTTGATCGTGGGGCCGACGTGAACGCTGCCTTTGCGCCAGGCGCATCCATCAGTGGCTCAACGGCACTGATCATGGCGACCGACACCTTCGCCTGCATGATGGCGGGGGCGAAGACACCGCCCACCCCTGCAGGCTATGACGGCCATGAGATCGAGTTTATGAAGCAGCACCCCGATCAGGTGAGGCAGTGGGAGGAGAAGACGGCAGCGTGGGAAAAGGGCTACGGCGTGATCGTCAGGATGCTGCTCGATCATGGCGCGAATGTAAACGCCCAAACGAAGATGGGAACGACTGCCATCAGCAACGCCGCCGAGTCGGGGGAGATGGAAACGGTTCGTTTGCTGCTGGCTAAGGGGGCACGGTTGGACCTGCCCGTCCATGGGATCATCATGCTCGGTGACAAGCAGGATGCCACGAATGGATACGTGGCACTGGCGGGGGCGACTTCAATGGGCCAGGATAGCCCCGAAATGGTCAAACTTTTGCTTTCCCATGGGGCGACACCTAACGCGAAATCGTTTTATGACATGACGCCTTTGGGCCGTGCCTCAGAGAGTGGAGCTGCGGAAGTCGTTCAGATGCTTTTGGAGGCGGGCGCGAACGTCAATGCCTGCGACGCCTTTGGGAAAACAGCGCTCATGCTGGCACAGCGGAACAAACACGCGGGTGTAGTCGCTCTGCTGCGGCAGGCGGGGGCGAAAGACCTCCCTGAAGGACCGCATCCAGAAGTCATGATCCAAGAGGTAAAACCAAAGACGAATCGCACTTCAAAGGGTGTTGAGACACGGCCAGACCTGATACCGTCGTCGGACCACGTTTATACCATCACCCGCCATGTGGATAAGCCGAAAGATGCGGTGAAGTGATGAGCGTGAAGGCATGGACGAGCGCCATCACAGAAGCTCAACTCGTGAGAATACTTGAGCAGGCAAAGGTGTGACAAGAAGAAGGTCAATGTGAAACAAGAGGTCGTGCCCGAGCCGCTGATAAAGGCGAATAGTTCACTGACTGTTTCTCTGCTGCAACGCATATACCAGGCTACACCCACAGAGAACATCTTCCTCTCACCGACGAGTCTTTATCTTGCACTCGGCCTGCTATATCTCGGCGCGAGTGGCAGGACGCAGCGGACGCTGGCGGAAGTTCTAGGACTGCATGGGTTACCGAATGCGGAGGAAGCGCTGACAGCGCTCTGCACCAGCATCAGCGGCATTCGCGGCAAATCGTCGCTCTTAGTGGCGAATGCGCTCTGGATCGATCACGCGACGCTAATAGCTCCACATTTTCGTGATAAAGTACGCCTGCGTCTTGGAGCCGAAGCACGATCACTGGATTTTGCATCCCCATCAGCACTCGCGAAGATCAATGGCTGGACAACGGAAGCGACAAATGGCAAGATCGTTGACCTGCTGTCGCCTGCTGACCTTGTTCCGCCTGTGCATGCGGTCGTGACTTCCGCTGCCTATTTCTACGGACCGTGGCAAAATCCGTTCCTGCCCCAACACACCAGACAAGGTGTCTTCACATGCGCGGACGGTGCGCAACAACAACTCATGATGATGTCACAGGTCAAAGAGCTGTTCGCCCTGGAAACCGAGCGTTTCCAGGCGGTCAGTCTGCCTTATACCTCGAATCGATTGCATTGCTGCTTGTTCCTCCCCCGTGAAGAAGTCGGCATGGAAGATTTCCTAAACGGACTTGACTCGTCCTCCTTTACTACATGGCTCACTGACCTAATGCCTTTGGGGTCATCAAAAACCCTGTCGCGAGGTATCCATCTTATCCTGCCCCGCTACAAAGCGTCTTTCTCGGTGGACCTGACACCCGCACTTATGGAGTTGGGGCTAAACGTTTTGTTCACGCGGCAGGCTGACTTCACTGCGATGGGACTCTCAGACAGCTTCTTCAAGCAGGTAAAACATCAGGCGTTCGTGGCGATGGATGAAAAAGGTACGGAGGCTGCCGCTGCCACCGCTGTCATAATGACACGCGGGGGAGGGCCGAGCATTGAGTCAGTGATCAGACTGGATCGCCCGTTTGTCTGCGTTCTCAGGGACAGTCTGACAGGGATGATCTTGTTTGCAGGCATCATCAACGCTCCCGAGGGCGAGATGCCTACTCTGGAAGGACTGTTGGCGGCAGGCCAGGGCACACGCACGGCGCGTGCCGCGAATGCTTTGAAGGTCGCGATCCAGCAGGATAACGTCCCTGCAATCAGGCTTCTGTTGGACAGCGGCGTCAATATCCGTGGCAAGCAGGGCAATCTGGGCGAAAGTTTTCTTAGCACCGCGATACACAGTGCCAGTTCAGAAGTCGTTACTCTGCTGCTGGCGCACGGGGCCGATACTAACGCCCTGGACTATGGGCAAAGCCCTATCTCGGCAGCGGCACAGGCAGAGCGCCAGGACATTTTAGAATTGCTGCATCAATACGGTGCGGATGTCAATAGTGTGAGTGACCAGGGCCTGACACCACTGATGAGTGCCGCCCTAAGCAATGACGTTGAAATCGTAGACTGGCTCCTAAACCATGGAGCAGATGCGGCACGGGTTGACGACGATGGCGAGAGTGCTCTGACACATGCGATTCAGGGAGTTGCATTTAGCGACAACCAAGAAAATCCATTTGCCAGCCTGGATCGTCTTCTCACTCATCGCTGTCCCATCAATGTGGCAGTGCCCGTGCTGTGCGGGCGGCCCGAAACGACGACTCCGTTGCATTTGGCATACGACAAGGGCAATCTTGATATAGCGGAGCGGCTTCTAGCGCATGGGGCAGCCGTGGATTTCGCAGACGGCGCGGGAACGACAGCGTTGATGAAAGCGGCAAATGATGGAGATATGACGCGCATCCGACATCTGCTTTCGCACTCTGCGAGCGTCGACCTGCGAAACACCGCTGGGGAGACGGCTCTTCTTCTCGCCGCTCATTTCGGCCACAGCAGGGTGATCACGACTCTGTTGGGCGGCGCAGGCGACGTGAACATGCCGTCTCGTCTCGGCCAAACGCCGCTTATGCACGCGGCTGCAAGTGGGCATATTGAATCATGCACAGTTCTGATTGCACACGGGGCAGACGTGTCGCTTGCCGATCTTGAGGGGAAGACCGCCCTCGTGTACGCAGCCGAGTGTCCTTCGACGCCCGTTGTTTTGCTTCTACTCGAACAGGGCGCAGACCCGCGAGATCAAGATGCCAAGCACTCGACAGCGCTACACGCGGTCCTCGGGATTCGATTCTCGTACCAGGAAACTCTGCTTCAGCAGCAGTCAGCAGAGAAGAGACAGGCCATGCTCAGCATTATGACGGCGCTCCTGAAGCACGGAGCGGATGTCGGTGCTGCGGATGAGCAAGGTTTTACTGCCCTTCACATTGCCGCCTCGCACGCAGACCTTTCCCACGTTCAATTTCTCATCGAACATGGCGCTCAAGTCAATGCCACAAACGCCTATGGGGGGACGCCGCTGATGATAGCAATCATGCGAGGGCGGGTAGAGGCCGCCAGGCTGCTCCTTGCATCAGGGTCTGATCCACGGCAGAAAGACGTGCAGGGCCATTCAGCGATCACGTTAGCACAGCGGCACGGGGACCATTGGCTGGGTGTGCTGCCTCCTTCCGATAGTGAGGTTTGATTTACATTGAAACGTAAATTACGGTGAAGTCACTGCGTGTTTCTTATTGAGATGAGTCCACTGCACACGGCCCTTTTGGACAAGATCAGGGAAACCTGGAAAGTAGGAGGTTATAATAATAAATCTATGACCATTGATGAAGCTCTGGAAATCGTTTGACAGACCGAAGGATGCTGGGTTGTCTTCAACAGCGAGACAGGCGCAATTCTCTCGGTCGTTGGTGACGGTCCCGATGAAACCGTGCAGGATCGGCTGGCCTACTTGAACACCCTTTTCGAGCTTTGACCAGCCCGTCAAAACGCGCCACTTTCAATCGGCGACTGTCACACGCCAGGTACTTGAGCGGGAACAGGGCGAGGCCGAACGAATACGGACACGGGTGCGCGTGCTGACGGAGTGGTCTAAGGCTACGACCGCAGAATTACTCCAGGTGCTGGAGCGCGGCCAGTACGATTGTCCGATGAAGATGGATTTTGACAGCAGGATCATCTTGGATCATCTTTGGGAAGTGCATCGTGATGAGCTGATCCCGACCACGCGGGAAAGGCTGACGGCGTTGTTGGCAAAAGAAGTTCTGTGCAGGGCGGCGGTGGACAAACTCCGAATCTACCTCGCTGCGTTGAAGGGCGACGAGGAGCGGCTCAAGGCGATCTGGACGAGGGCAGAACCAGGACGCGATTGCTGGGCGGATGCTTTCTCTTTGATGGACGGCTTCGCGTATGTCCGAACGCATGACCAGGAAGTTATTGGCGACATGGTTAGCGTTTTTGAGACTGACTTACCTTTCGGCGGCAAGTATGATACGATGATAGCTCTCGGCAAGATCGGCCCTGCCGCAGGCATACGCGCCACAGACACCATCCGCAAGACGATCCATGACAGCCAGCCGTGGGTGATTGCGGCACGGGATCGGGTGCTGGCACGGCTGGAGTCAGCAGCGGATACTTGGGCGAGTTGCGACCGCTGCTGTTATGGTCGGGTTCATGATAACGACGGCCACGGCGAACGATCTTGCCCATTGTGCCTCGGGATCGGCTACCTGCCCACTGACCCCAAGCGTCTGGAAGCCGTAAAGCCATGACTCTGCCACTCTTCGACTGCCCTGACAGCGAGCCACTGCCCTGGGACGGTCCGCCGACGGTTCCAACGCCGCTCGGCAATCTTGGGTTCGAGGCCGTGATCGACGGCGTTGACGTGTGCGGTTTGGTGCCGTCGGCGGTGTCCAACACACCCGCTGGGGGGCGGTTGTTCCACTGGGATATTGATCTTTTCCGAGCGGAACTTCTGCTGACGCCACTAACGCCATCTCTGCCTGAGGGTATGCGGGTGGATGGATGCTGGGCTGGCATCTGGCGCGTAAAGGCTGTTGTGCCCGCCGAAGAACTGGAATTCCGCTGTGAGTGGGAGCCAGGCCACCTCTGGACGAAGGGGAGCCCCGACAGCGGCGAATGGCTGGACGCACAGACCTGGGACGACGACATTATCCAAGTGACGGTCGGGACGCAGGATGCCCTAGCGTTGGCATCTCGTGCGAAACATGGCGACCTCTTGCCTCCAAGTTGGGCGGAGATTCTTGGCTGGTCGGCGCTGGAGGCAAACGGTATCCTCAGGATCGATCCTGTGATCTACACGCCTCGGGGCTTTCGCCTGTCTCTGCCCCAACTCGGTCGGCGGGAACTGTGTCAGGTCCACTTCGTTGCGGCGTGGTCCCCCGCACCTTCCACGCCTGAAGAGGCACGGAATGACTCGTTATATGTCTCACCATGGTACGCCGTTGATCAGACATCAGCGTCGGTACTTGCGGGCAGTGTATGTCTTTGAAAATGATTATCCTTGGGTAAGTGAAAGGAGAAGCCGTGCTTGACGAGTATCCTGGCATCTACCGCGACAAGATCGGGAACGAAGCCGTCGTGATCCGAAACGACGGTCAGGAACTTTCCATGATGCTTCGGGGCGTTGAGTTCGCTGGCCGTGACATCATGGGCATGGAGCCGCTGGACAAGGACGAACGCGCGGAGCTCGCTTCGTTTACCTTCAGCCGTTACTCCAACGCGTCCGCCGACCTATGCGCCTGCACGATTGACTATGAGCTGCCAATGCCCATCTCCGTCCAGGGATGGAGGACGAAGGCGCGACTGGTGGTTCACGTTGAGATGGGTGAGCCCGCCGAACGCGGAATGCTAGACTACGAGTTCACTGCGGTTGACATTGACCGTTGACGATAAGACCTACACGGGCAGCGGAACGAGTGGGCTATTTGAGTACGAGTTGCTCGAAATCCAGGCTGCGCTGCCCGATGACGTGTTTTTAATTGCATGTATCAACTGCGCCTTCTCGGACTACAGTGTGTACGGGCAAGGGCTATTCGGCACCATGCTGTGCTTCCGCAACAACAAGGCGGCTTACCTGGCTGTGAGGGACAAGGACGAGTACATGGCAATCATGGACGACTACGCTGAGATCGTCCAGGAGACTTACCTCTGCCCCGAGTTCGAGCGGCGGACGCCAGGGACGGGCTACCGAGGCTGATTATGAAAACCAGGAATACCTCAGGCACTTTATATGCAGAAACCCCACCACCGCATTGGGAGCTGGAATGGCGCGTCGTTGCCATTGCCGCCGAACAGTGCGGCCTAGACACAGCCATGATCTCACCCACATCCAGATTGATCGAAGACTTGGGCATTGACAGCCTGGAACTGGTCGAACTGATCATGGCGCTGGAGGAGGCGTTCGGCGTCACGATCCCCGACGAGGCGGCGGAGGAGGTGTTCACGCGCTCGCCCATGACGCTCCGAGACATGGCAGCACTGGTGCGGGAGCGGTGGGATACGGGCACACCCGCACGGGAGAATTGGCGGGGGGCGCGACTTTCCTCGCCCTCCTCCGAAGAGGTCCCGTTTACACAGATCGGCGGGCGTCTGGACGCAGGCGAGTGGATGGACGGGCTGCTCTACGACGAGATGGGTCCGAACCGCGAAGGCTACAGCCAGTACCGCAGGCGCACGGATGGGATGTGGTGCATCCTGATCCCTGCGGGGGAGATTTGGATGGGCAACGACGCCGATGGTGCCTCCGACCAGCGGCCCGCCCATATTGCTGGCCTGAGCGAATTTCTCATGGATTCCGAGCCTGTCTCTAACGCTGCCTTCTCGCGTTTCCTGAACTCAGTCGGTCATGTCCCTATGCCGATCCTGTTGGATTGGTGCGGCGTCGGTGAAGGCGATAAGCGCGGGCATCAATTCGCCCTCCGTCAAGGAAGACGCGAATGGAGACCGCTCCCGAACACTGAGCGCCAGCCGATGATCCTGGTTTCCTGGTATGGGGCCAATGCCTACTCACTGTGGGTCCACCGCCGCGATTGGCGCTTCTATCGAGGGGATGGAAAGATACCCACGGACCTCAAGCGCCTGGCAGTGGATGCTGAACCGCCATCAATGGCATGGATGTATAGCAACCTGCCCTCCGAGGCGCAGTGGGAGTACGTGGCGCGGGGCGGGAAAAGGTCGCCCGCGTCGCCTGGCGGCACCCAGCAGGTTGGCAGTACGGCAAGGCTCGCCTGTCATATCGTCGGCGCGACCTACGCGGCGGACACGCTGCCCGCTGCCCGAGTCTCCGAGCGGCTCGGCATGTCGTTATTCGGCCTACACCACATGGCGGGCAACGTCTGGCAGTGGTGCCGTGACTGGTACGCGCCCGACTTTTACCAGCGGCCAGAAGCAGAAGGCGTTGATCCGCAGAACGCGGAGCCGACGGGCATCCGCAGCGAACGTGGCGGGAGCTGGGTGGGGCCGCCCGAGCTAGCCGCGCCATGGTATCGCAGAGGACGGCTACCCGAAGCACGCGGTCGGTGTCTTGGGTTTCGTTGCGTCGGATCGACTGATGGCCTGAAGAATAGAAGAAGCTGACGTTCGCGGAGCACATGATCCATTAGTGAGTGGAAGAACTGTACCATGCCGTCAGAAGAATCTCCGTTCCCTAAATATCCTGCCTTCCAGCCTCTGTTTGAGCACGCTGAGGGTGTTCCCGTTCCGTTGCACCTGACCCTTCTGAATTTGAGTGACGACTGTCAAATAGCTCTCGAACGCATCCGTCGCATCCTGGAAGGCATCGCGGACTTGACGCCCCAGCTCGTCGCATTGCTGGACGACTACAACTGGCGTCCCCAGCTTGTCGGCGCAGTCGCAATGGAACTGGGCGCGGCGAAGGAAGAGAGCCGCGCTGCCCTGTGGCGTGCTTTCGACAGTGGGAGCTGGGTGTCGCCGCAACTGGCCGCCGTCGCCTTTCTTGTGGATGATGACTTTGAGCGACAAGCCCGTCTGCGCATAGAGGCGGGGTGCCCAATTAACCGCGAGCGTCTCGAAGGGCTGGACTGGATCGTTCGCCACAGCGCGGCAGGCCCGATCAGTTTCTCGGCCCACTCCAGCAAGGCGCTGTCGTCACTGGTCGCCTTGTCTCAGCGGCTCCCTCATGCTTCTTGGCTGGCTCCTCTCCTAGAGCGGGGGGACATTCAGCAGTCCATTCAGAGCGACCGTGACGGCGGTGGGCGCATCGCAGTGAGATGGCTGGACAGATTCGTCTCCGTAAAGGAACAGCTATGAACTGGTTGGACAAATTCCGCAGGAAGTTTGGGCGGCCACAGACGCTCTTACCGCAGGCGCATGAGAATAAGGACGGAGAGCCACGTGTGCAAATCTACGACGTGCCGACGGCGGCGCTCTCCACCATCCCCGCCCGCGAACTGGCTCCAGGAATGGTGCGGGTGGCGCTGGACGGCGTTGAAGGTGACTGCTGGGTGCGGCCCGATCAGCTTCAGAAGAGCCCTTATCAGCACCCGCCCTTCGACGAAACGGGGAAAGCCTTCATGCGCCGACTTAAAGAGACCCTCGACGAGGTGTATCCGATGAGCCTGGAGGATTGGGAGGATGGCTTCCGCCGCGATAAGAATGCTGAACGAGAGATCGCGCACTGGCTGCACATCGCTGAGATGTACAAACGCCTGACGGAAGAAAAATCACTGACACCTGCCGAAAAAAGGGACGTGTTCCGAATCTTGCTTGCCTGCGCCAACAATCCGCGCGATCAGGTGCTGGCGACGGCAGGTGTTCAGGTGTTGTCGCGGCCTGAGGCCGAAGCGGTGATGGAGGAATTCTTCAAGGATTGAATACTTCATGACGCCAGGTATGAGGCGGAAATGACCGATAAACCCCAGATCATCATCGGCGTGCCAGGCAAATGGGAAAGCCGCTCTGCTCTTGTTCAGGCTATCGCGGGCGAGAGCGGCGGCTTGATCTTCGCGGGCCGTATTCTCATGGACACAAAGACCATGCAAAGCTGGGAAATGGAGATTTATGAACACGATCCTGCTCTGCAGAATGCTTTCCGTCTAGCAGGACGCGGTTCAGTGACCGACGCTAAACTCGAAGCCATTGCCGCCCACACCTACACGGCTTATGTCATTGGCGCGGGTGGCTCCACGGAGGCCGCCCAGACCATATTGGGTGCGGTCGGCGGTCTGTTGCGCGCGGGTGGCATATCGGCCAAGGTGGAATCCACGGGAAAGGCTCATAGTAAGCAGGACTGGTATGCGCTAAGGTTGAACGTGAGAGAGTTTGCGCCTAACGCCGATGGGACGTTTGAGAAGCCTGATTTGAAGTGACGGGCGCGCGGCGAGGGAAGCCGAGCCGCCGCCACGAAAAGTCGTGCCACGCCAGAAGTTCGTAACACCTCTTTCGTATCTGGACATCTCTTTGGTATAATGTTCGTATCCAAATGTTCCCATCCATTTGAGGCAGCACTCGGTCATCAAGAAAAAGCATCATGATGAAAGGGCAATTTTGATGAGTCAACATGAATTGGGCGGAGTAGGCGTCAGGCAGTCCCCTCGCTTTGGCATCAATCTGTTCCGTGGCAAGTTTGCCCCAGACATCCTTCTGCCACCCGAACCCGCCACGACGCCGCCCGAGGCTCCGCCGCCCTTTGCAGTGCCGCCGCGACCTCCTCGCCCGCCGCGCCGCTTTCCGATTACCAGGAGCCACATCAAGAACCTCGCCATCGCCGCTCTCCTGCTCACGGGCTTCGGGGTGGTTGTCCCTCGGGTGTGGAACCAGGGCACGTTCACCGAACACGCCCAGCGCGGCGACAGCGACTATAACCAGCAGGACTTCGGCGGGGCAGTCACCGAATATACCGAGGCGATCCGCCTGCGGCCCGACAGTCCCCTCGGCTACGCCTCGCGCGGGATCGCTTACTACCAGCTTGACCTCTACCGACGTGCCATCGCCGACCAGAATCAGGCACTGTCACTGACGCCTCTTGACGATCTGAAGGGGCGGGCGGAAGCCTACATGTACCTCGGATATGATCTGGACTCGGCGGGTGACCACAAGGCCGCCATTGCCGACTACGACAAGGCCATCACCCTCGTCCCCGCCATCCCTGACACGCCTGGCGACACCGCCGACGCCGACGACGGCACGCCCGACCCCTACAAAGGGCGTATGTGGGCCTATTATCACGACGGGCAATATAAGATGGCCCTGAGGGACTGCAACGCCCTGATCTCCATCGACCCGTATCCACGCAGCCTAGCCGTGCGCGCCAAAATCTATGCCAAGATGGGGAACTACAGCCAGGTTCTGAGTGATCTCCACACGGCACTGCTGCGAGACCCGCGCCTGAAACTCGCCTTGGGGATGTCCATCATTCTGCGGGGCCAGATGCACCAGTTCAACGAAGCGGCCTCGGCTGCACGGGCTGCCTCCAACGCCTACCCCAATGACAGCGATGCGGCGGGTGATGTGGGCTGGTGGGAGTACCGCGCGGGGCAACTGCCGCAGGCCATTGCCTCTGACAAGAAGGCTCTGGCGCTGGGGGGCAGTCAGCCGATCACTCTTTATAACCTGGGGTTGACCTACGCGGTCTGCGGAAACTGGAAGGAATTGAAGCCTGCCTTCGGGGAGGCTTTGCGGATCAGCAATAACTCGCAGCGTCATGGGGCCATGGTCGATGTCCAGAGCGCTTTGCTGGCGCATCCGTACTGCCTGGCTCTGCGTCAGGCTCTTGTTCTGCTGCGGTCGGCGAAGTTGTCAGCGAAGTAGGGACGTGATGCTCACGGGACGGGAGAATGAACGCCGAGGCACGTCCGTCTGGTGCGTGGGGCTGCCGCTGATGGAAGAGCGGCGGCTAGATCGCGAGGAACAGGAGGCACGACTTGCACGGACCTATCACTCCATACGAACTTCCCGAACCTGTGAGGGCACGTTTGCTCACCGTGGCTGCTGAGAGCGACTTGCTGCTGATTGGCGAGACCCACGGCACCCAGGAAGTGCCGCGCCTGATGCTGGGGTTGTTACCCGCGCTGGCTGAACTGGGCTATGGTGGCCTCGCTTTGGAAATGCCCATGGGCCAGCGCGGTCAGCTTCTGCGGAGCGTCAAAGGCCAGGATTCGCCGCCCCCGCTCTTCGGCCCCAGCGACTTCCGAGACGGGCGCGGCAACGCGCAGGCATTATCGCTGATCCTGCAGGCGGTGAATATGGGCTGGAATGTGCTGTGTTTTGATGTTGATTCCATCCAGGAAGGCGATGCCTGGTCGGTCAGGGACCAGGGGATGGCCCTAAACTTGCAGGATCAATGGGGACAGCACTGCCCTGGGCGAAAGGTGTTCGGCGTATGCGGCAACTTCCATTCCCGCCTCATGCCGCCGACGGAGCCAACCGAATTATGGCCGTCCTTCGCGTACAGTTTTGAGCAGGCGCGGCCTGATCTGGCGGTGCGTGCGATTAACGTGATTTTCCACGCGGGCGGGTTCTTCAACGGGGAAGTCAGAACCATCGGCCCTGGCCCCGAGCCATTTGGGGAGAAGGCAGAGGTGCGGCATCCAAACTGGTTGGGCCACACCCTGGACCTGCACTTGCCCAGCGCAACGCCCGTGACCTTCCTCTGACGATAAGAACGGAACAGGATGATGAAAACGGAACAAGACAAGGACCAGAAACGACATGAGCGACTTCCTTGAACCGCCCGAACTCGCCCGTGGGACGAACGCCCGACTTCACGGCGGTGGGCATCGGCGGCGAGATGATCCGTCTCGCCGACTTCCATGGCCGCATCGTCGTGCTGGACTTCTGGGCCACCTGGTGCGGCCCATGCGAAGGGGCGATGCCGCACCTGGAGGAAGTCGCCCGCACTTCCCCAGAAGATGTCGTGGTGTTCGCTGTCAACGTTTGGAACCGCAAAGCATCGGTCGCTGAATGGCTGGCCGAACACGACGAGTACGGGGCAATCAGGTTTGCCGTTGACGACGCTGAACGGGGACAGGACGTGGCGAGCCACCTCTACCAGGTCATTGTTCTGCCGACCCAGTATGTGATCGACCGAGAAGGGAAGATCGTGAAAGGCATCTTCGGCTATGGACCGCCGACAGCAGAGCAACTTCAAGCGGCGCTGTCGGCGGCACGCGGCCACGGCGGGTAACGACGCCTCCCGCTTTCCACTTGTGGGTCATACATTCGCTCGTGGTAGAATGATCGGACAATGGAAACCACCTATCCGATTTTAGAATTTGACCCTTCGCCCGAAGCCCTCATTGAGCCGAAGTATGTCCACACCAAACGAGATGTGCCTGAGCGAGCCGTCGTCTGCTTCTTTCAGGATGTGATTGCGGGGCTACAGCAGGAGCATGGGGCTACGCTGCTCCATAATCTAAACAGCGAGATCGGCCCGCACCCGATCTACGAGATGGAGTACAAGAGCCAGCGCCTGGCCGTCTTCCACCCAGGGGTCGGAGCGCCGCTTGCCGCTGGACTCCTGGAGGAAATCATCGCCTGCGGCAGCACGAAGTTCGTCGCCTGCGGGGGCTGCGGCGTGCTCGACAGCGCCATCGCGATGGGCCACGTCCTGGTGCCGCACTCCGCCGTGCGCGACGAGGGTATGTCCTACCACTACCTGCCGCCCTCGCGCGAAGTGAAAGCGAGCACGGGGGCCGTCGCTGCCATCGAGCAGACATTGAAAGCACATGGCATAGACTACCTGCCCGTCAAGACATGGACGACGGACGCCCTGTACCGCGAGACGCCCGCCAAGGTGAAGCGGCGCAAGGAGGAAGGCTGCGTCTGCGTGGAGATGGAGGCGGCGGCGTTCTTCGCCGTGGCGCAGTTCCGAGGCGTTGAGTTCGGACAGCTTCTGTACGGCGGGGACGACCTGGGCGGCGACGTTTGGGATCATTGAAAGTGGAATAGCCACCTGACGGAGCGCGAGAAGCTGTTCTGGCTGGCGGCGGAAGCGTGTCTGATGCTGTAGGCCAGCGCGAGAAAAGAGAATGGCTTATGGATACTGAGACCAACGTCCTCACATTCGGCAGCCTCCCCCGCCTGCCGCAGATGGCGACTTTACGGCGGGTGGCCGCAGCGCTCTGGGCCAAGGAAGAGGTCCTTGCCCTCTGGCTGGGTGGCAGCTTCGCCCGAGGCGAGGCAGACGCCCACAGCGACTTGGACCTGCGAGTAGCTGTGGCGGGTGATAGCTTTGACGCCTGGTCAGTGGCCGACCCCTCACCCCTCATCGGCGAACCCATCGTGGGCGTCCAATTGATGATCTGGGATCGCACCGTTCTCCACCACTCGGTGCTCGGCAGCGGCGTCATCATTGACCTTCTGGTTCAGAGCGCGGATCGGGAACCGCCCCAGGACTTCACGCTCATCCTCGGGTGCCGCGACGCGGCACTCGGACAGCTCCTGGATCGGGCGCGTTTGCCGCCGACGGAGGAGCCTGCGCCTGCCGATCCCAAAGCCATCTGCGAGGCGGTGACCAACTTCTGGATTGGCTCGCACAAGCATACCAGAATGCTGCATCGGGGGCTGGACCTCCTGATCCTCATCGGGCTGGGCCTGGAGCAGTCCGTCCTGATGCGGTTCTGGTATGTCCTCGCGACGGGGCAGGATCAGGGCAGTCAGAGGCCGACGATCCATACGCTGACGCCGACGGTGCGGGCGGTGGAGGAAGCCGTAGGTGCGCACAGCCTGGAGACGCTGGGGTCGGCGCGGACGAACAGGTCGGAGATCATCCATGCGGTGGAGGCGAATTGAGACGAAGTGGCTGCCGTGGGGCGGCGTCTGTCCGAGCGGCTGGAGTTCGAGTATCCCGAGGCGCTGGAGCGGACGGTGCGCGATGAGTGGGTAGACTACCTCAAACTGGGTTGAAGGGGCAGCAAGGATGACCGACAGGCAAGGCAAGTTCTTGGGGTCCGCCGCCGTCATCCTGGACGGGCAGGGGCGCATCCTGTTGGTCAAGCACAGCTACGGGAAACTCAACTGGGAGATACCTGGCGGGGCAGCGGAGGCGAACGAGTTGGTCGCCGACACCGCCATCCGTGAGGTGCGTGAAGAAACAAGATTGCAGGTGGTCGCTGAACGGCTGACGGGCGTGTACTACGAGGCAGAGACGGACGGCCACCACTTCGTCTACCTGTGCAGGCCCGTGGACCCCAATCAGGAGCCGCGCCCTGACCGCGTGGAGATCACCGAGTGCGGCTACTTCCCGCCCGACGCCCTGCCGCGCCCGATGAGCGACTTCACCGAAGGACGCATTCGGGACGCGCTGGCTGGGGAGATGCTGCCTCTGCCGATCCCCTTGGGGCCGCGCCAGTGGCTGGAGTAGCGAGTACGAGTGGAGGTATTGTCCTTCGGGTGTTGCCAACGACATCGCCGCGCCACGGCAAACAGTTGCGCGAGGGCAAAATCGGCATGAGCATAAACTGCAAAGACTTTCTCAAGAGTTCTTGAAGGAACTCGTAATTGGAAAGAGCAATACGAGTGGATCGAGAGGTAGGCTTCTTCAGGTGAAGTTCAGCGCCTATTGGAGGTTGCACTCCAACTAGAGTCGCCCCGCTCAGGTGCGCTGACGCCATTGGTCAAGGAGGCGATCTTTGATCACATCGAGGAGGCTCTGGCGCTCACTCCAAAACTGTCCTGTGCCACGACGCTTTTCAGGTTGGCGGCACTCCCACGGCGGCTCACAGTCCAGTCTTGGCGGACCCATCCTGAGATATGGAGGCAAGCGCATCTTGCAACACTGCTGGCCAGTGGACAGAAGACCGAAACGCTCGTGGCACTTTTTGCCCTTGAGACGGATGGCCCTGCCCAGCAGGATATGTTGGCATGTCTCGCTCAGGAAATGGTCGTCCGTCGCATGCCTATGGACGGCGCAGCAGTATCGAGTTTTTATGCACCTGTCGTCAGGGCCACCCAGCCGCTGGCCTGGTTGCCGCTTGCCCTCGTTTCGGGGGAGGAAGAACTGGCACAGTTTCTCCCTCAGCGGAAGTTTCGGGGTTCGTCGTGTGTGCTGCCATTCGGACCCAGCACCCCCGAGGAGCGGCAGACTTGGATACAGCCAGTAGGTGACGCTCACGTCGCCATAGAGGTTATGAACGCAAGCACTGCGCCAACCGAGGCCGTCGCGAACTGGCTCCAAGAGTTCAAACGGGAAGGTCGAAAGCCGACTGTTCCTTCTGGATCGGGCCGTTGAGCCGACAGAAATCTCCGTCACGACCTTTACTCGGCTGGGGCTGGAATGCTTGATGGGCGTTATGCAGGAAGATATTCATCTACGACGGGTGGCACTCGCGGCGGTGTTGAACCTGCTGTTCTCGGCGGCAGCCAACGGCGGAGCTTACAACAGCGGGCATTTCGCCGCCTTCGGTCGCCTGGAAACGTGGCAGACAGTTGCGGGGCTGATCGGCTCCCCCGAGGGCGCATCCTTTCAGGAAGTGGCGGCATTGGCCGAGCAGTGTACATGGTTTCTGTTCGACGCTGCCAGCCACTGGTTCAGCCAGGTGGCCTGGGACATAGGAGCGTCGGTGTTGCGGGCTGACGGCAGGTCCCTGGCGATACTGGCTGCGACGGACACGGACTGAATCGGTTCTTTCGGGTGATGGGTAGACGGCGCTGTACGAATGTCTGATGCAGACGGACCAGAATTGAGATGACGGGAAAAGGTAATGCCAAACAACCCGACAGCGTGCCCTGCCGCCTTTACGCGCTCCTCGCGCGCAAGGCTCCCGTTGGCGTCGTGTTCCGACGCGGTCCCAGCAAATGGGTGCAGATCATCCACTGGGACACGGCCACCGACACCTTTACGCCAGGCCAGTGGTTCCATGGGCGCATCTACGAGAGGCGCTGCGATCTGTCGCCCGACGGCAGCCTCCTGATCTACTTCGCCCAGAAGATCAATCGCCGCACAATGGACGATAACAAATACACCTATGCTTGGACGGCCATCAGCAGGCCGCCCTATCTGACGGCACTTGCCCTTTGGCCCAAGGGTGACTGCTGGGATGGCGGTGGATTGTTTCTCTCAGAGTGTGAAATCTGGCTTAACCACCCGCAGGGACACACCAAACCTCATAAGGATCACAAGCCGAAGGGTTTAACAATTTCTCACAATCTTACAGGGCTTGGCGAGGATGATCCAATTTTTCACCGACACTTGGAGCGCGACGGCTGGGGTCATCTTCAAGAATGGAAAGGTGAATTGATCACCAGCAGTTTTCAGCGTGCGTACGAGGAAAAGTTGCGGGCAGGATTGCCAATCACTATGGACTGGATGATTGAGCAGGTTGGGCAGGAGGAGCAAGGCGTTGCTTCAGGATATATCACTCATGCCTCAAGCATTCATGGGAAGCCTCATTCTGCTCGAAAGTCTGACTCTGACCATGACAATGACGCTCCAAGGCTTTCGAAGGCAATACGATTATTCCGTTCGAGACGGTAAGGGGCACGAAGAGCGGCTGGCAGGCGCGGCGTGGGCGGACTGGGATCAGCGAGGGCGGCTGGTGTTCGCTCGGGACGGGAGGCTGTTCGCCCTGCCCGCCGAGGACATCGGTCACAATGAGCCTTGGGAACTGGCGGACCTGAATGGCCACAAACCCGAGCCCATGGAAGCGCCTGAGTGGGCCAAGGTTTGGTGACGATCTACGGATGGACGTTCCTGACGCGGCTCAGGTCAAGGCGCTACGAGGGAGGCCGAGCCGCGCCTGGGGCTTCCCGCTGACGGCGTGACCGTCCAGGCATCACTGACGGAGTCACGTGAACCTGTGGGAATGTTGCAACACGAACGGGGGTTGGCCGTCCCTCAACAGCAATGAAGGACGCACTCAATGCCGAGTGGGAGGACCATAATCATGATTCCAAGCACCAGACGGGCTGTGCTGACGTGCGGGCTGCTCGGGCTCGCCGTGGGCAGTATCCCGACCGCTGGGGCGCAGCCGCCCCGCGTCACGCCCACCGCCGACCGCATGAAGGGCCGAGGGTACGCGCTCACCGTGCCCTCGGGCTGGCTGGCCGAGAAGACCACCGACGACTTCGCCAGTCTGTACCTGAACAGCAAGCAGCAGTTCGAGCCGACGGTCAACGTAACGGCGGAACGGGTGAAGGCGGCCCCCTCGCCAAAGGACCTGGGCGACAAACTCGTCCAGGAGGGCCGCGCCAGCGGCGGCTTTCAGTTACTGTCCGAGCACGCCGTCAGCGTCGGCGGCGTGCCTGGCTGGGAGGTGGACTACCAGTACCGCATCGGCACGCCACCGCGTGTCGAGCAAGCGGCACAGGTGATGGTGGTCAGGACCAACATCGTCTACAACTTTGTGTACGAGGCGCTGCCCACGGACTTCCCCGCGCACGCCGCCGACTTCAATGCGGTGCTCCAGTCGGTGCGGTGGAACGACCGCAACTTGGCGGCGAAGGTGCCCTCGCTGGCGTCACTGATCGGGCGGATGACCAACCAGGTGTACAGCGAGCAGGTGTCGCTTGGCGGGCGCTACGTGGCGACGCTGGCCTACCGCGATGGCCTGACGTACGGGTACGAGTTCCTCAGCCTCCAGCCCAGGGCCAGGTGGCACCCGCTGCGCCCCGACGACCCGCTTCCCAAGGACGAAGTGGCGGAGATGGCGGACGAGGGGATCGAAAGGGATCGCTTGGGTGGGGCCGCGCACGCTGGTCGTGCAGTACGACAAGTCAGTGCCCAAGGAGTGCTTCGTAAAGCGCGGGAGCTCCTGGCACAATGTTCGCATCGTCTGGGAACCCAACCCACATGGGCAGCCCACGCCGATTGATGACCCCATCCACCCAGGATCATCTCAACGGCAACAGAGGAAAACAGGTGCATTACATCCATGACCGCGCCTCGGGCAGGCGCTACACTCTGACTCTGACGGTCCTGCTGGCGTCTGTGTTCGGCTTGATCGCATCGCCCAGCAGGACCGCCGCCCGCCCCGCCACGGCACTCCGTGTCAGCGCCTCGCCGCGCGACCAGGCGCTGCTCCAGGCCGCCCGTCTCGGAGACGATACCCAGGTCCGCGCCCTGCTCACGAAGGACGCACACATGGACGCTCAGGATGCGGCGGGGCAGACGCCACTGATGCTGGCCGCCGACCATGGGCACATGGCCGTCGTCAGGTTGCTGCTGGCGCACAGAGCAAACGCTTTCCTGAAGCGCAAGGACAGCCAGACTGCGCTCAGCCTTGCGATCCGCAGCGACCATACGGCCATCGCGGAGGCGGTCGCCGCCGCCCAAAGCCAGCCTGAGGTGGCCGAGTACCAACCAGGCACACCGCTGCTGTCCTGGGCTGCACTCTTCGGGGACATGGCCGCCGTCCGAGCCCTAGTCGCCCGTGGCGCGGACCTCAATGGCGCGGAGGGTGCGGAGGCGCTGGCCAGCGCCTCGGTCTTCGGGCAGACGGAGGCGATCCGTTACCTATTGGCCCACGGCGCGAACATCAACGCCCCGCTGGGCCATGGTATGACCGTCTTGATGATGGCCGCGTCCTCGCCGCGTCCAGGCCAGGGGAGCCTCCTTACCCTGCTGATCAACAAGGGGGCGAATATCAACGCCGAGAATGCAGACGGCAAGACCGCCCTGCTGTACGCCGCCACCAGTGGCAACCTGGAGACGGTAGAGGTTCTGGTGGCGCGTGGCGCGGACGTGGCCCACAGCGACAAGAAGGGCGAGACGGCTTCGAGCCTCGGGTCCAAAAGTGGCGCGACGGAAAGGGAGGCCATTCTCGCTCTGCTCCAGCGGGCGGCCAGCCACACGCAGGAGCAGGGGCATCGGGAGGAACTGGTAATCACGGTCGGCAGGGGCGATCTGGCTGCGACCCAGGGGCTTCTGGCGCAGGGGGGAGATGTCAACGCGAGGGACGATGAGGGGGACACCCTCTTGATGGTGGCGGCGAAGCAGGGGAGCCTGTCCGTCGTCCAACTCCTGCTGAAATCGGGGGCGGACGTGGAGCTCAGGAGCCTAGACTATTGGCACTACACGGCCCTAGCGCGAGCGGCGGAGGCGGGACACGCGGACGTGGTGGAAGCACTCCTGGAAGCGGGGGCTGATCCCAACGCCAAGATTGCTCAAGGGTACACAGCCCTGACACGCGCGACGATGGCCGCCTGCATAATGGTGGTCGGCACTAAAATGATTGGGGACCCCGCCTCTCCACGGCATGCGGCTCTTGTGGCGCAGTCGCTGTTGCGCCACGGTGCGAACCCGAACGGGGTGGATGACGATGGGGAGACGGAGTTGGATCAAGCGGCAGCGTTGGGGGTGACGCCTGTTGCCGCCGTTCTGCTTGACCACGGGGCGAAGATAAATGCAGGTGCGGGCGGCGGCACGGCGCTGAGGTGGGCGGTGAGCAACGGATGGCCTGAGACGGTGAAGCTGTTGGTGGCGCGTGGTGCGAACGTGAATATGCTGGACGGGGACGGCAAAAGGCCGTTGACGGTGGCTTACGAGAAGAGCGTCAATCAGAATGCCGAAGGGACCCGCGAGTACGCCAGCATCATTGCCACCCTCAAGGCGGCGGGGGCACGCAAATAACTCGGCGTGGGTGCGGGGAGGGAAGCCGCGCCCCAGCGTGGATTGAAGGTTCTCTGCTCATGCCGTGTCCAACAAATAAAGCCCCCTTTCTCAGGAGATAAGTCTGTGAAGAACCGCTCTCTCATACTGGCGACCGTCGGACAACTTCTCGCCCTGATCCTCAGTCCTGCTTTCGCCGACCAGCCCACGCCGCGCTACACTATCACCGACCTGGGCACACTCCCAGGCGGTCATTATAGCCATGCCACAGCCATAAACAACCACGGCCAAGTCGTCGGGTGGGCCGACACAGGCGCGACCGATGGCGTGCTTACGGCGCATGCGTTCCTGTGGGAGAAGGGAACGATGCAAGACATTGACACCCTTCCTGATCGGCAGAAGGCTCCAGGAACGGTGGCACGTGCCATCAATGATCGGGGAGAAGTTGTCGGCGGCGTGGAGCCGATTACTCACGGGAATGTCAACTTAGGCTACTTGTATCAGTCAGTCGGGTGGCTCTGGAGGAATGGGAAGATGCAAGTCATCGGAGGTGATGCTCTCGCGATCAACAACGACGGCCAAGTCCTGATCAAACAGAACCAGCAGAGCCTGATCTGGCGGGACGGCACCACCGAGGCAATGCCAACAATCCCAGGCTACCAAACTGTCACGGCCACTGCTCTCAACAATCATGGCGATGTCGCAGGGTACGGCTCAAATGGCCCTGGCGACAACAAGGGTTTCGTTCAGCTTCATGGGAAGGTGTTTCTGCTTGGGACATTACCAGGTCACAACACGAGCCGTGCGAAAGCGGTCAACGATAGCGGTCAGGTGATCGGAACCTCCAGCGACGAGTTCTACCGCGTGGAGGGTAACACGACTAGCTCGGGCACCAGGTCTACGAGTGCCTTCTTCTGGCAGAACGGAGTTCTGAAGGACCTCGGCGACAGGGAAGTGTCGGGGCTAGGTGATCAAGGTCAGGTGCTGGGTGCCTACTCGCACCCTGCAGCGGCAGGGCCGTGGATTGAGACGGCCTATGTCTGGCAGGCGGGAAGGTTCACCGACCTGAACACAATGATCGGCCAGGATACGGGATGGAATCTGGAAGACGCCACTGCCGTCAACAAGCACGGGCAGATCGTTGGGAGCGGCAAGCTTAACGGACAGGAACATGGCTTCCTGTTGACGCCTATTGCTGCTGCCCCTTGAAGGAACATCAGAAAAGCCATGAATACGATCCTGCACATCTGCCGCCGTTCAGCCTGGAACATGGCCCAAGTGCGAGGCGACTACCGCGCGGCCAGTTTGAACAGCGAAGGCTTCATCCACTGCTCGAACGCCCGCTCAGGTGATCGGTACGGCCAACCTTCTGTTCCGAGGCCAACGGGACCTTGTGCTGCTGGTGATCAACGGCGACAGGGTGACCGCGCCAATCAAGTATGAGGACGCAGGGAACGGTCAAATTTTTCCGCACGTCTACGGTCCGATCAACTTGGATGCCGTCGTCGGCATGCGTGAGTTTGCACCCGACGCCGATGGCACGTTCAGCCCGCCTGACCTGAGTTAGCAGGGCGAGCGGCGAGGGAAGCCCCGAGGAGCAAACGGAAGTCATCTTGTACGAAACCGAGAAAATCCTTCAAGATGAAGAGATAGTTCCCTCCGATGCGATGCCGAAATTCGAGATTTAATGGTAGCGGACTCTGCCCTCGCCCGCACTAGGCGGATGGCCGTCTATTTCAGATCAAGAAAGGATGACGCTAATGGCAAGGCTTGACGCAGAGACTGTCAGCGGTATCCAAGCAAACGCTGCGCTTGTAATTGAGATGATGCAGAAGTTGAGCGATATTGCCTTTGGATATGACGAGGCATCTGTGGAGTGGCTGGATGGCTACATCAACCGCGTGCGAACGAAGATTGGGCAGGATACTGTGGAAGGGCTAGTAATGAACCTCGCTTGTTACCTTGGGGAAGCTATTATTCGCTCTTATGGCGGTGCCTGGGACGACGAGGGTGGCGAGATCGGAGTACGTTTCAGTCAAGGCAACGGCGTTTATCCATTCAGTAAACTTCAAAAGCAGTTCGCCAATGGCGAAGAGGATTCAATTAGCAGTTTCTTTACCTTGATTCCGATTATCTTCGCGGGCAAGATCAAGCCATCAGCCTAGAGACCTGCTTGCCTGATGTCAAGCGCGTGATGCCCTCAAGGTATGAAGATCACCTTTTTCACCCCTCAACCCGCTCCAGAACCTCGGCCAGCCGCACCCCAGCACCCAGATTATGGGTACGGTATCGCAGAACTTGCAGGCGCATGTGGCGACGTGATATAATACTCCAGGAGTTAAACATGAACCTCTTGAGAATCATTCTTTTCGTCGCGGCTTTGGCCTATTTCCCACTCGCATCGCACGGTCACGCTCAGGCCGCAGCGATCCTGCTGTCTTTCATCATTCCAGTTGCGGTTGGAATTGGAATGCTGATAGGCAAGCATAGGGCTTGATGACCGTCTAATTCAGCCAAAGTGATGGTCGCATACGTGAGACTGACTGACAAAGGCAAGGCGCTACTGGCGAACATGCTGGCGGGAACGGAAGGTGAGGCAAAGCCTACCATAGCGCCGAAATCGCGTAGGGCAAAACCTGCTCCAGACAAACAAGGAGACAGCGCCCACTCGCCCCGTCCCCAAAGTGCCCGCGACAACTACATCAGTCGCTACGGCAAAGATGCTTGGACGCACGCCGTCACACTAGCGTCGCGCCATCGCACGCGGGCTACCAAGGGCTATGGTCTCACTGAGCACTTCACTGCGATGGAGTGGCTCAACCTGTGTGCCCGCACCGAATTCCGTTGTTCGCGGTGCGGCGCTCGGGATGTCCTGGTTCCTCACCATCGCACCGCGCTCAGCACCCACGGCTCCAACGCCATCGGCAATATCAAACCCGTCTGCGTGAGATGTCACCGCCTCATTCCTATTCCCTCGGAGAAGGCCAATGTCGGGGCGGAGTGGCTGGCCGCGCAGGAAGCGATTCACCAACAATGCCCCGCCATCGGCACGCTGGTCGCCCCGCCGCCCTGGATACCTTATCGCTTGGGTGTGGTCGAGGGAGCGACGCCACCTTTCCTCGGGCTTGGACCACTCTGGGGGCGCAGGCAGCGGGCTAATCCGCGACGGCCCAGTGTGTTTCACAATATGTTTGTCGCTTCCAGCGACCCTTCTTTGCTTGAAGCGTCGGGCATCTATCCCCCCGTTCAGGCGGTTCACATACCCACACAAGTCCTGGTCCGCTGGGCGGGCACGGAGGAAGCCGTCAGTATGGAGATAAGCAGCCTGTCTATTTTAGACGCCAGCGTAGTCAAGGCAGAGGCGTTGTTCTGGCTCCAGGAACAGGAGATTACGGCAGCGTCTTGGAAGGTGGGAGAGTACGTCCGCTCCCGTTACCGATCTAGGCGGGGCGCAATTGAAAAGATTATCCCGCTCAAGGTAGCGGCCTTGATGGGGTTTACGGGAGAGGCAGAGCCACCAGCCCTTCCACATGAATGGGTGCCCCTGGTTCCTACAATGGCTCGGGTGTGTTGGCTGAAGGACAATGGCAAGACGAAGGTCACGGAGGTGACGTTTATCAGCTTGGCAAGGCTGGACGAGGAAGCGGCGGTGCTTGTCCGTGAGCGCCTGAGACAGCATTAGCCAGCAAACGTTCAATCCAGATCGCGTTTTTCGCGGGTTTTCTATAACGACTTGTCGCCCACCCTCAACGATTTATGAGCCTAACGTATGAACAACTGAGCGGCGAACTCCTGAGCGCGCTATCGGCCTTTGACGAGAAGACGCTACCGCTCGGCCTGTACGCCTGCGAGGAATTCCGCGCCAAGGATAAGCCGTTCCCTCGGCTACACCAGGAGTGGCATCTATGCCTGAAGCCTTGCCTCGAAAACCCTTGGGTGCAGCGCCCTCTGGGGGAGCGTACGCAACTGCCACTTTTCCTTCGACCTGCCTGACGGGACGCACGCGGAAATGCGAGTGGTCCGCACGTCGAAGATCAAAGTGCGAAAGTTCGGCTCTGCCTACCGCATCGAGCCTCACAACAAGTACCAGGAGCGCTGGCAGGAGTTGCGGATGGATCGGGAACTGAGCGAGCTATGGAAGCCATCGGCGCTGGCCGAGGAGCGCATCGGCCTGCGCCTGTTTCTTTTTATTGGTTTCGCCAAGGAAGACACGCCGTTCGGGAAAGAACTGGGACAACTGGAGGAGATGCTGCGCTGGAACGATCAGGGCGCGCACTACGAGACGCGCGTGTGGGCAGACCGAGCCGACCGCAATTTCTTCGTTAGGGCCAGCGTTTGGTCGCGACCGAATCCGTAACCATGAAGTCACCCTACCCCAAGCCCAAGACATTCTCGGACCCAGGCCGCGACTGGCACGGCTATGAAGCCGTGTTTCAGGACATAGTCGCCCGAGACCCCGACGACCTCACTCCCCGCGAGTTCGGCATGATATTTGCGCCTATCCTGCCCGCCGCCGATTACGAGGAAGGGGCGTACTACCTGAACGCCTGCTTCCGCAGAATGTCACGGAGGGAGAACGTCGTGGAGGGAAACCTGTGCAGTGGCGTGTTCTGGTTCATTGACCACCATCAGGAGCGCCTGGACAAAGATGGGCTGCTCTCGCCTTGCCTGGAGCTTATCGCTGACCTATGGCGCACTTATACTGTGGATTTTAACCTGATGCGTTTCACGGATGAGGAGTTGGAACAGTACGGCATACGCGACGATTACCGAGAGTTCGTAAAACATTCCCGAACGGTCCATGACCTGGTGGACGCGCTGGTTGAGCAGGAACTTTACGGCGTGGTTCTGGACGGTCTCCTGAAATCCTTGGCTGACGGCGGCACAGTTGGGTCCTGCTGGTGGATAGAGATCACCTACCATGCTCGGTGGTGGTACGTCACCCACCGTCCTGGCGACGAGGAGAATGCCAGAAGACAGCATGTCCTGCACCGTCTGCTGGCTTTGGAGGTGTATCCCGATCATGAACGTCGGGCAAGGGATCACGTTCGTGGCCTCGGCTTTAACGAGTATTACGGGCGTGTGAGCATCGTATAGGGCCAAGAGGCGGGCGTGGCCTCCTTTCCGCGCCCGCCTTCGTCAAACCTATGCCTGCCGTCCATGTCCCGTTGCTATGATTACTGGCCTGCCATGATTCAGCAGCGTCAGTGACTTCTGGATCGTTTCCTGGACTGCTTCCTGCGCGGGGTGCTTCCCCATCGCCTCCCTTAGATCGTTCATCCCCGCCCGAACGTCCTCAGGGCGGCAGTGCGGTAGAACCTGGGTATAGGTCTGCTTCGCCCTCGCCCAGTCGCCCTGAACCGCGTAGCAAAGGCCCAGGTTGAGCCAGACGAAGGCTAGACTACTATCCCCTTTGTCAAGGCTGATGGCATGGCGGTTGCTCTGGATCGCCCCCTCGTAGTCCCCTGCCTTATACTGCCACCATCCCAGGCTGCCACAGCACGCCGCGTCGCCAAGGTGGGCCTGCAACTCGGCCCGCATCACCTGCACCGCTTCGGCGTCCCTGCCGTCACCGTCGTCCATCTGTGCCAGAGCCTCATACGCCTCTTTGTCTTCGGGAGAAAGCCGCATCGCCTTGCGGTAGTCGGCGGCAGCCAGTGGGTGGTTCCCCTGCGCCTGCCAGACGTGAGCGCGCAGCAGGAAGCCGTCGCTTCCCATCGGGTGCGAGGCAATCACGGTGTCGGCGTCCTGGATGGCGTGCGCGTAATCCTTGAGGCCCTGGTATGCGCTGACGCGCGCCCGCAGCGCGTCCCCGTCGCCTGGGTTCAGGCGGAGCGCTTCGGTGTAGTCGGCCACGGCGGGCGCGTAATCCTGCCGCGCGTCGTAGCCATTTCCTCGGCCATAGTAAAGGCGGGCAAGATATTTTGTGCCGCGCCCGAGTTGAATGGCGTGAGTGTAGTCATTGATAGCGGCGGTGTAGCGGCCCATCTCGTAGTCGCAGTCGGCACGCAGGCCGTAGCCGTTGGCCGCTTGGGGTCTGAGATCAGCCATACGCGTGTACTCGTCTGCGGCGACCTGGTAATTGCCATGCGCGTAGGCGTAGTCGCCGCGTACTCGGCTGGCGCGGTAGCGGCTGTTGACATAGCCCTTGTGGAAGCCTGTGTAAAAGGCGGCGGCAAGGAGGCCGACGACGCCGAGGCCGACGACGCCTGCTATTCCGAGGCCGACGAAGAGCGGCCAGAGTGGGGCTGGCTTGACTGGTTGGAGCATGATTCCCGTCCCGTGAGTTTGAATGGCATTGTCATTGTTCTGTCACTGCCATTGTTTTGTTAGTTCATTATCGGCGGAGCGGGATAGTCTCTCAAGGGCAGTCTGCCTACTCATCGTCCAGTAGGTCTCTCGCGCGTGTCAGCAGATAACTGGTCTGTGCCGCATCGAAATGAAGGGACTGACAGATCACGGCAATCTGATCCAGAAAGTCACCCACCGAAGAAAGCGGCTCCAGGGCGGACTCATCGGAGAGCCGCAGCGCCACCTGCTCTCCATACAGAGTGATGGAGGCAACGAACGGGGCCGTAGGCACGTTGGCGAGCCATCCCATGATGGCGACGCACAAGGGCGTGGCTCTGATGCCATCCTCCAGGCGGCGTCGGAGGATTTCGAGGGGATTCTGGGCCAGATACGGATCGGGCATGGGGTATTGTGACACGGGTGTTGGTCAAGGCAGAAAACGCAACTCTTGCGGAGAAATCGTCTCAAAGAGAGGACATTCTAATTATACCCTGTTTCCGTTTTCCTACTTAAGTGCATCATTCATGGAGTTCGTTCAGGCGTATGTAGCGGAACCAGAGAGCGTCGCATTTTGACGCCCCGCTTCCGACATTGGGAGCCGTCCCTGACAGGAATGGGGCGGGGAGACTGGCAGCGCGGGTGAATTTGGCCGTAGGACGAAGGGCTTTGCGCCTGCTGAGTGCGAAAAATATGCGAGAGGTAGAGGTAGGTCTGGATGAATATACGCTTAATCTCGGCCCTGCCGCCTTTGTTCTTGTCCTGAGAGCATTTCGTGGCCCGAGCTAGTGAGAGACTTGTGGACCCGAACCGTGGTTCCTGTCGGTGCGGAGGGATGAATATCAATACGGTCAGCCAACTTCCCCACCAGGTGCAGCCCGAAGCCACCGTAACGCACTGAGTTATTCTTGTCGGGGCGTAGAGTGCCCATCGGTGCGAATTTATCCCCCTGAAACCCTTGACCTTGGTCGGTGACGACAACCACCACATGATCGCCATGGTGTTCTAGGGCGACATAGTAACAGCCTTCCTCAGAACGGGCGTGTCGGGTGACGTTGGCGCAGAGTTCGCCAACGATCATCTCCAGGTCATCGGCATCCGCAGCGATGCAATCGTGGTGCTCCACCAGGGTGCGACCGATCTGACGGATCATCGCGATATAGAATTCGTCCTCGGGAACATCCAGGGCAATTTTCAGGTTCACTTGTTTCAGGTTCACTGGGGCCTTACTTCCTGCTCACGCCGAGCAAAGTCTCCTCTATGACCCTCCTATACCCATTATCACGATCTGTCTTTGTGACATACGCCACAGTTGTTACCCGCTCCCGCTTTCAACGACCGCGATCAGTAGGCAGACATCGTCACGCATCACGCCGCCCTGCGCCGCCTCGTCCACCCCCGCAATCAGTTGCAACGTTATGTATTCGGCTACCGCCTCGGCACTGTCGGCCTCGTCAGGGACAACTATTCCCGTCAGCAGGTCGGCCACGCCGTCAACGCCCAACATCTCCCTGCGCGACCTACCTACCTCGGTCAGCCCGTCCGTAAAAATCGCCAGCGCATCCCCACGCTCCAGGGCTATCGTCTTCTGCTCAAACGCCGCCCCCTCGAACGAGCCTAGCACAGGTCCCGTCGGGACAAGCCGCTCAACCGTGCCTGATGCACGCCGCACAAGAGCAGGCTCTTGTCCGCAGTTCACATACGCCAACGTACCTGAGCCGCTATCAACCATCCCCACAAACAGGGTCGCGAAACCTGTCAGAAGGCCCTGTTCAGCCAGGAGCTCGTTCAGCCCTTCCACTGCCCCTGCCACCGTTCGGGCGCGGTACAGGGCGTAACGCAGCATATTCCTGACGGTTGCCACCTGACTCGCTGCTGCAAGGCCCTTGCCTGCTAAGTCACCGACTACCAGCGCTGTGCAACCTTTGTCCATGGGAAATACGTCGTAAAAGTCCCCACCGACACCCGCCTCCTCCAGCGCGGCCTCATAGTATTTGGTCAGCGCCAGCCCAGGGATATGGTCAGGAATCGTAGGTGTGAGGGCGGCCTGAAGCTGTTGGGCGATGTTGCGCTCCCGCTCTGCCAGACGTTCGCGCTCGGCTTCTATCGCCTTGCGCTCACTGACGTTCTGAAAGAAGACGGACAAGCCATGGGGGGATGGGTAGGCACGCACTTCCAGCCAGGCGTCCAGGGTTGGGTAGAATGTCTCAAAGGATATGGGAGCCTGCTCCGCTATGGCGCGACGGTACTGCTCATCGAACACGGAGCCCACCAGGTGCGGGAACAAGTCCCAGAAGTTCCTACCCATTACCTGCTCCCGCCTGAGAGACATAAGCCTGTCCGCCTGGTCGTTGACGTAGGTGAAACGCCAATCCGTGTCGAGGGTGAAGAAAGAGTCGGTGATGCTCGCCAGGATCGCTGCCGTGTTCGCGTGGGCATCCTGGAGCGCCTGCTGCGCCGCCTGACGCTCCTCTTCCGCCATGTGCCTAGCTGTCACGTCCGTCTGGACGCCGATGAAGTGGGTCAGCACCCCCTTAGCGTCCCGCACGGGGCTGACCGTCACTTCGTTCCAAAAGGGCGTTCCGTCCTTGCGATGGTTGAGGATCAAAACCTGACAGCCGCGCTGCTCTCGGACTGCCGCGCGCAACTCCATTACGGCGACTGGGTCAGTCCCAGACCCTTGGAGGAAACGACAATTGCGCCCGAGCGCCTCTTCCTGCGTGTAACCCGTCATGCGCGTGAACGCCTCGTTGACATAGACGAGCGGGCAGTCGGGCTGGCGGGGGTCAGCAATGACGATGCCGCTGGGAGCGGCGGCGATGGCGCGGTCGCGGGCGCGCAGCTCGTCCAGCGCGGCTTGCTTGTCGCGCTGGGCCTGGTGAAAGAGGAGGGCAGCGCGCAGAGAGCGGGCGACGAGGTCGGGGTGGAGGCGCTCCTTGGGCAGGTAGTCCACAGCCCCCGCCCGCATCACCTCGGCGACGGTCTGCTCGTCCCGCTGGCCCGTCAGGACGACTACGGGGGTGATAAGGCCCTGGGCGCGCACCTCCATCAGCAGGTCCAGTGCGGTGCCGTCGGGCAGGTCATGGTCCAGAAAGACACAGGAAAACTCCTCGTGTTGGAGGGCCTCGCGCGCCGCCCCGACCGTGTCCACCTCTAGCGCGTCCGCCTCGACCCCATCGATCTCGGCGGCGCGTCGAAGTGCATTCACGACGGCCTGTCGGTCCTGGGCGCTGTCGTCCACGATCAGTATTCGGTGTCGTTCGGACAAAATGCTCTGTCTCCGCGGATGGCTCTGTAATGATTACGGATGTTTATATTGATGTGTCTGTTGAAAGTTCTATTGAAAATCTGTTGTGATTATAGCACAAGTCTGCCCGCTTGTCAGCAGGTTGTTAGCGGGGAAGACAAAAGATGAAACCTTCTTAAGGATGAGATTTTCTAACAGCAGTCGTCTCAATTGACTAGCCTCGTCAATTGACCAAAATGACCAGAAATGGCCGCCTCAATGCCATTCGGAAAGCGGCGCGGCCTGTGCCTGTTCCAGCACCACCGTGGTTCCACCTGGACCCGTCAGCACATAGACCCTGTCCACCTGCTGCATCATCTTGAAACCGTGACCCAGGCTCGCCTTTGTGCTGAAGCCCCGTGCCAAAGTCGCCTTCGGCAAGGAGGCCAGCTCAATACCGCCGCCCTGATCCTCAATACGCACCTGCACCGTCCCATCCGCGCCGACACTCACCCGCCCTGTGCCACTGCCACCGCCGTGAGTGATGGTGTTCATACCTGCCTCCGAGACTGCCGTCACAAGGTCATGTTTGCGTTCCTCAGCCATCCCCTCCGCTGCATCCAGGGCCAGGTGGCGCAGCCCCTGCAGCCCATCCTTGCGGGAGAGGGCAATTGGTTCTCCGAAAGGGGTAAGCGGAGCAGGCAAGTCAGAGGCAGCGTCGCAAAGGAGTAGGTGACCCTCCGTGACGGAGGCAAGCACGTCCCGAAGGAATGCCCGCTGGCGCTGGGCGGTCGCCTGAACTTCTTGAAAAAGCCCTGCGAGTTCTTTTTCGTGCAGCACACGCTCACTGATGTCGCGCAGGTAGGCCGTAAATTCCAACCCGCCATCCGAGGTCGGCACGATGGCAATCTCGACGGGGAACTCGCTACCGTCCCTGTGCATCCCAACTACCTCGATCCGCTGGCGCAGAATTGGTCCCTCGCCCGTCGCATTGTAGTGTTCCAGCCCCCGAAGGTGTGCCGCCCGCAGCGACGGCGGGATAATGACCTCGGCTATTGTCCGACCGATTACCTCCGCCCGCGTGTAGCCGAAAGTGCGTTCGGCGGCAGGGTTGAACTCCAGGATACGGCCTTGCCTGTCGGCGGTAATGATGCAATCGAGTGCCACTTCCAGGACGGCAGATTTGCGAGTTTCACTTTCACGGAGGAACCTTTCACTTTCGCGTAAGACATCAGCACTCTCTTTGGCCTGCTGATGTGCCCTGCGCTGAGAACTGCTGATGGCGGAGACGCTCAGGCCCACGCCCGCGAAGATCAGCAGGGTAAGTTGGTCGCTCTGGCTCGTGATTGAAAGACTATGGGCAGGGGAGAGAAAGAAATAGGTGGCCGCAAAGGAGGACAGGGCAAGTGCGATGAGACCGCCTGCCCATCCGCCGACCCAGGCGCTGAACACGAGTGCGGGGAAATACATGATGAGTGCCGCCTTTTTGCCCAGGAGTGGGTTGAGGGCGAGGCGCACCAGGGTCGTCAGGACGACGGCGGCGAAGACAAGAATATAGCTCGTGATGGCACGACTTATTTTTGTAGGCCATGTTTTTATTGGCAAGCCTGAGACCTTCCTGCAATACATCCTGCGGGAAAGGAGATGGCGATGGTATGTCCAGGATCACTCTTAACCAGGATCACTTTTAATTGGACATATTCTTAAAGACTTTTACGGCCCGACGTATACTAGCGGGCAGCGGCACAGTCTGCGTACTTGGCGTGAGTATACCCTTTCCACCGCCGATCTTTCATAGCCACTGATCTCACCGCCACAGAGTGATGGAACTGGAACTTTTCCAGTGCCTCGCCCGAGAGTGGTAGGAGCGGAAAAGACCCGTTGCTCCACGCTGCGACGCTCAGGCTGCTCGCACGGTATCCTCTTTTGATCTAATCCCGCGCAGAAACGCTTCAACACACCCTGGGTCCCATTGCGTCCCTGCTCCCTCCTCCAAAATATGCATCGCTTTTGCCTCATCCATACCCTGGCGATAGGGGCGATCTGTAGTCATCGCACTAAACGCATCGGCCACCGCCATCAGACGCGCAATTAGCGGGGTCTCTTCCCCACGCAATCCCGACGGATACCCCCCACCGTCCCACCGCTCATGATGATGCCGTACTGCGGCCAGTGTGTCTTCCAGTCCTGGCACTGCCCCAACCATCACTGCTCCCATCATCGGGTGCTGCTGTATCGCCTTAAACTCCTCATCAGTCAGCTTTCCTGGCTTCCTAAGGATCGCGTCAGGTATTCCTATCTTCCCCACATCGTGGAGCAAAGCGGCCACGCCTATCGTCTTGAGCACTGCTGCATCCAACCCCAATTCGCGGGCAATCATTAGGCTATTTGTCATCACATCTTCGGAGTGCTTGCGGGTATAGCGGTCCTTGTTGTCCACTGCCGTTACCAAGGCATCAAGCATTGAGAACCCTGCCACATGGGTGAACGTCAAAGTACGTACCGCATCGGCTTCCGTCTCGGTTTCGCCGCCCGTTTTCCACCGAAGGAGGCGCTTGTCCGCTCGCTGCAGCACCTCGTGACAATCCATGCTGAGAGAAGAAAAAATGGCCGCCCCGACGGAGACGGTGATCGGAATGGCCGTCACCTGTCCCTCAGGATGAAACCTGATGTCCCGCAGGTCTCTCCGCAGCCGCGCCTCGATCTCTATGGGTCTAGACGGTCCACTTCCTGGGAGCAGCAAGGCAAACTCGTCCCCGCCAAAGCGGGCTATCGTATCATACGGGCGGCAGACAGCCAGAAGCCGATTCGCCACCTGCTTCAGCACATCGTCTCCCACAACGTGGCCATACACGTCATTGAAGAACTTAAAGTTGTCTAGGTCCAGCATCACTACCGCCACAGATGTAAACTCTCGCTGGGCACGGGCAGTCTCATCCTCAAGCTTTTTCTGGAAAGCGCGGTGGTTGAGAAGTTCCGTTAGCGGATCATGGTCTGCTTGATCTAGCGCCACCTGATAGAGACGCGCGTTCTGCACCGCCAGCGCCGCCCGACTGCAAAGTTCCTGCGCCAAGTTCAAGTGGAAGGGCGTGTACCGCCGACCCGACTCGGCGAAGCCCAATGTCAAAGTGCCTATCGCCGTCCCGCGCGCCATGAGAGGCACGGTCATCATTGAGAGGCAGGCCATTTGACGCATAACGGCTAGGTGCTGAGAACTGGTCGCTGGTTCGTGCATCCATTCGTCGGTGACATCGGGAACAAATTCAGGCTGTAATGTCATGAGGGCTTTGGAAATAGGATACGTGTCAGTGTCTTTGGGAGGTGGGAGGCGGAATGTTTCACCGTATGCTTCATCCATGGCGCTCTGCTTCTGCGAGTTGGTGTGTGCCCAGGCAACCCGCTTGATGGTGCCATCCGCCTCCAACAAGTTGAAGAAACACAGGTCGGCCAGGGTAGGAACCGCGAGACGGGCGATGCTCGTCAGCGTTGTTTCATAATCCAGCGTAGCCGAGAGCAGCCTGCCCGCTTCCACCAGAAGCCGCTGCCCGTCCTCAAACTGCTTGCGCTCCGTCACGTCGTGCAGGGCGACCACCGCCCCGATCTTATTTCCACAGGTGTCGGTCAGTGCTTGGCCGCTGGCGAGTATCGTGTGGACAACACCAATCTTAGAGCCTGTTATGCACTTTGTAGCAAGCGAACGAAGTTGATGAGCATCAGACAAGCATACGCGACAAAATGCAAGCCCGCCAGAGTCTCCGGCAACCGCTCATAATCGCGGGCCAACCGCCGAAACCGGGATGCCCAACCAAAGGAGCGCTCCACGACCCAGCGGCGCGGCAACAGCACGAAGCCTTTCTTGGCTTCAGGAAGTTTGACCACTTCCAGCCGGATGCCCTGCCCTTGAGCCGCTTCAGCCGCCTCTGGGCCAGTGTAGCCCTGATCTACAAAGGCGATCTCCACCGTGTGACCGGTGGCTTCCTGCACCGCCTGAGCCAACTCAGCCACCTGAGCGCGTTCTTGCTCACTGGCCGGTGTGACCAGAAGGGCCAGCAGATGCCCCAGCGTGTCTACAGCCATATGGACTTTGCTGCCATTTTTCTTTTTGGCTCCGTCCCAGCCGGCGCGTTCGCCGCTTTCGGGGGTAGATTGCAGGGTACGGCCATCGAAGATCGCCGCCGTTGGTTCCGGTTTTCGTCCTTGCGCCACGCGCAGCAGTTCACGCAGGTCATGGACAATGCTCTCAAAGCAGCCGGCCCTGAGCCAGCGTTGCGTTTGCTGATAGATGGCCGCCCAGGGCGGCAGATCGTTTGGCATCATGCGCCACTGAGCGCCCGTGCGAACAATCCAGCGCGCACCGTTGAAGACTTCGCGGAGCGAGTAGTCGCGCTGGGGTGCTTCTTGGGTCATCAAGGTCAAGTAAGGGGCGACGAACGCCCATTCGTCATCACAAACATCGGAAGGGTAAGGCTTTCTTTTAGGTTTGCGGATAGGGATGTCAGTACACATACATTAAAAACACCCGCAGGCCGTCCAAAGTTCATAACAGGCTCTAGGTACGACGATGACTTCGGCCTCAACGACCTTCTCCCCATTGAGGGCGCGGAACAATGGAACATCCGCCGTCTGCATAGGCGTCAGGCCGTCCGCATAAAATAGGGAGTAGTACTCAGCCCACTTTTCGGCAGGAATTGGCTCTGCTGGCAAGCCGTGGAGTTCCCGTGTGGCCCTGTTCACGAGCGTCATCATACCGTGCTCATCGCAGGCGATGATTCCTTCCTGGAGATTCTCCAGCAATGCCCGCTGGAACTCGCGCTCGACCTCTAGGATGACCTCAGCTTGTTTACGAGCGGTAAGATCGTTGATCACGGCGCAACAGGCTTCTTTTCCACTATAATGAATGATGCACAGCCTCACTTCGACAAAAAGCGCGGAGCCATCCTTGCGGCGATACTGCCGCTCACCCAGAGATGCCTCGCTGTTGCAGGCGATCCTCTGGGTATCGCGATCAACGCTCTCCTTCTCATCCGTGATGATGTCGTAGAGCGTCAGGGCGGCGGCTTCCTGCTCGGTATAGCCCAGCAGGGCACGCACGGTTGCATTCGTTCTCAGCAGGTTACCCGTGGCAGGATCGTACACAAAGATGCCAATAGCCCCATGTTCCACCACAGCACGCATTTGCTCTTCACTCTCGCGAACAGCCATCTCCGCACTGGCTTGCTCTGCTAGGGACTTTACTTGGGCCGTAATGTCATGGAAGTAAACGGAGATACCCTCTGATGAGGGATAGATACGTCCTGCGAACCAGGCATTGAGCGGCGCACAATACTCCTCAAATGAAACCGTTCTCTGCTCGGTGATCGCGCGTCGGTAATGTAAGCCGAACAGGGATGCGATTGTCTCAGAAAACTCCTGGCATACGCTTTGCCCCAACAACTCTTCGCGGGTTTGAGACAGGAGACGCTCGGCCTGGGGGTTGACGTAGGTGAAGCGCCAGTCCTGATCCAGACTGAAGAAGGCATCGGTAATGCTCTCCAGAACAACTGTAAGTTGGCGGGTAGATGCTCTCAAAGCTTCCTCTGCCTGCTTCCGTGTGGAGATGTCGGAAATGGTCGTGACTGCCCCTAGTATCACCCCGTCCTTTAGAATTGGAAAGGCGGAAAAGGCGGCGGGGAAGGAGGTGCCATCCTCCCGCCAGAGCGCCTCATCATCCATACGGCAACCCTCCCCCGCATGCAGAACGCCCAGGATCGGAGACCTCTCGGCAGGATAGGGAGTTCCATCAGGGTAGCTATGCTGAATCAGGGTGTGGATGTTCTGACCCAAAATCTCGATGAGCGCATAACCAAGCAGCCGCTCGGCGGCAGGATTAGCAAACGTGATCAAGCCCCCCAGATCAAGTCCAAGAATGCCCTCATCCGTAGACTCGAACCAGAGACGCATCTCAACTGCCAGACGTAACCTATCTGCCCTTGCCTTCTGAAATGACGAGCGCTCACGTACGAAGCAGACGACTTCGTCACCTTCCTCATCAAAATCAACGGTGCTGATAAGAACAGGGAGGCGGCTGCCATCCTTGCATACAAACTCCTTTTCATAGGGAGTGCAAACGCCAAGACCACGACACTGGGACAGGGCTTGGGCGTCCAATGGCGCATACTCGGGCGGCGTCAGTTCACTCCAGCGCAGTTTGCCCGTGTGCAGTTCCTCGGCGGAGTAGCCAACCATTTGAAGGAAAGCATCGTTCGCATCCGTGATGTTGTCGTGAAGGTCCCCGCATAAATAGCCGATACGACTGGAAGTGGAAAGTTGTTGATCCGTTGTTTTCGGGACGGCCATGAGCGATGAATTCATAAAGTTAATTTACCTCGGCATTCTGAAAAGTGATGTCTTCTTTTAAGACATCTTGTGTAGCTAGGAGCGTGATGTCGTCAAAGAGAGAGTTATGCGGTGTATTCAGGATATTGCTTTGGCGGAGCCATTGGACCCGTGTTAATTCGTTCTGCGGAAATGCGGTGATCTTGCGGATTGTTGCATTCGGTTTGCGAGTTATACCTACCATTGTCGGCAACAAACCGCAAAGAGAAGAACAGTATTCCTTTATTTATTCCATAAAACACAGCGATTTTACTGTGCATCTTACAGAATCAGGAGTATGAGGATAAAAAGAAGCGCTCACATAGTTAGCGTCTTAGTTTATGGGTGAGAACTGGTACGCGCATCATGAGGCGAAAGCAGGTAATGAAATCAAACTCATTCCTGACTGAACGCCGAAAGCCCATCTATGCTCCGAGTATTCTTGGCCGCACGATATTCGTCCAAACCCTCTGATCCCTTTGATGCAGCCCACTTGTTCAAGGTCTCCCGCTCCGCTCGGTAGTCCATGAAGGGTACCGCAAAGCCGCAGGAGGTGGAAACGCGTGTGACGGCGACATGCACGATGGCACGAGTTCCAGGATTGGACGGAAACTGGACCGCCATCGTCTCGAAACGTGTGTCGCCAGGCACAATCACTTCTCCCGTTCCGTGAATACGCACGATGTCAGGCTTGCCCTGGAAGCCGCAGAACATCAGCACGTTGCGTCCGTTCTCCCGCAGATGCGCCGCTGTTTCCGCTCCGCTTCCTGTGTAATCCTGATAGGCCACTTCCATCGGTCCCAGGATGCGGAAACTGTCACCGTCTTTGGGGGAGCAACTCACATAGCCTGCCTCAGAGCGGGGTGCGGTGGCAACGAAGAAGATATGCTGCTCGCCGAGCCATGCCGCCAATTCGTCATCGATGCAGTCGCGTAGTTTGCTCATTGTCTCAATCTCCTCACTTGGATTCATAAACATGGAATCATAAATAGGCACAACTCGTTACTCCAACATCTGCCGCACTCGCTCTACCACGTACCTCGTCTGCGCCGAATCGAACTCGAAGAACTGGCAGATCACTTTGACTTGATGCAGAAAATCAATAAGCGAACAAGCAGGCTCCAGTGCAGACTCATCGGAAAGACGCAGAAATACCTGAGCTCCCTGAAGTTGAATGGCAGCGATGAATGGATCAGTAGGATCGTTGCAGAGCCAGCCTATGACGGCGATGCAAAGAGGAGTAGCTTTGACGCCAGAGGCGAGGCGGACACGAAGAATTTTAAGTGGGTTCTCGGACAAATACGGGTCGGGCATAGGGTATTGTAACACAAGCGCTGGTCAGATTCTACGGGGGCGTATTGCGATATGAAGTCTCCACAAACCATAAAATAATGCGCCTTAAAATAAAGCGCCTTCTGGTGAAAATTTTCACCAGAAGGCACAGATTACATTTGACAGCGGATGGAGTTCGTTACTGGGGATGGGGTTCATCCTTACTGGCAAGTTCTTCTCTGATCTCCATTAATATTTTACCGAGATGGTTTGCGCCTTCCCACTCACCATTGGCATTTAGAACTGCTCCCCAGTAAATATCACCCCAGTGGTTCCCTTCTATAAGTTGCCGCTGCCCCGTGGAGAGAAGTTGTGCCGCGCGCTTGGGGGCAGCGAATTTCTGCCGCAGTAGCTCGCGCATGACTCCCAGATGAACCTGATCCCAATCAGGGCGCATGGGGAAAGCCTTGCCCTTGCCTGTTTGCCGCGCCCAGCCTGGATTCGCTTTTCCCTGTATCTTCTCGCGCCATGCTGGGTCCAGCGTTTTGGCGGCTTGGTAGGCATGCTCAACTGTTTTATAAGTCACGCCCTCATATTCCACTGGCGAGACGCTGAAATTGGTCAGGAACGCATACGGCTTCTTGAAAGCCGTAATTGCCTCATCCGCTGCCGTCACTTCTTGCTCACCCCCTTGAGGCTCATAGATCGGCGGAGCGTCTGCGTTGGGTTGGGAACTAGCCATCTGATTCTCTCTTTCTCCTGTTCAGAATTCTATGTCTATCTCTTCATGAGTTTAGCTCTTGTATTGCCGTAACCACGCCAATCCGATTCCTCAGTAGTAAGAAGTCCGAGATAGGCAAGGGTGCCACAACTCGCAAGTTTTCGGCTCTCATCCCCCGATTATAAGGTTGACGCTTCGTTTTGTCAAGGTGACACTTCCCCTAATCCAGAAGCCTTCACTAAGAGCTCACTTGCTCATAGTGAAGGACCAAAATGGATTTCGACCTCAAGCACCTCGATAACATCACGGGCGGCTTCAAGACGGTGCCCGCCAACTGGATGCCCGCCACTGGCGCACGCCCCCTGCTGCTCGAAGACCCCTTCCTGTTATGGTGCCAATTCCATGGCCGCGACCACGAGTTTGAGAAAGACGAGGGCGAGTTCTCCCTCTCCGATTTCATCATGGCCGCTGGGCGGGAGTTTGAAGCAGCCTGGATCAAAAATGTCTGCGGCGACGACGTGGCATTTTGCCTTCTGGACGACCGTGACGTTCGGAAGGTCCAGGGGGTGTTGAAGACGCTCGAACTGATGCAGAAGCGGACTCCTGTAATCGCCCACGCCGCCCTCTGGCATGCCAAGGCCCGCATTTACGGCTCCGCCGACCTTCTCGTGCTGACAAGTTGGCTCTACGAGAGGTTCCCTCACCTCAAGCCGAGCAAACCCGAGCCCGACCATTACGTGGTCCTTGATTTGAAATATACCCGCGGTTTGCATAAGTCGGGCAAGGCCAAGCCGCTGGCGGCCTACGGTGCTCAGACGCGGATTTACTCCTATGCCGTGGGCCACATGCAGAACTACATGCCCAGTCGCGCGTTCCTGGTGTCCAGGGACCGCCACGACGACCCGATCTCGGTGGAAGTCAGGTCCAAACTCGGCGAGCCTTTAGACAAGGACTTGGCCGAACTGCGCGACCAGTATCTCGCCATTAAAAAGAACAAACACTGGCTCCCGTGGAAGGACGATGAGGTCGCGCCGAACTTCAGCAACGCGCAGGACGCCCCTTGGCACGGGGCGAAGCAGCGGGTCGCTGAGGAGTTCTTACCTGGACGTCCTCTGGAATGGCTCCCGCGAATTGGGCGACGCGAAGCCGAATCCCTGCACAAGCTCGGCTACCGCTCTTTGGACGATCTCCTGGCTCTCAACCCCGACAAATTGCCGCTAGAGCGCATCAAGGGGATTGGCTTCGGTTCAGCGAAGCAAATCCGCGCCGTATTAAAGGCCAACCAGACCCATACAGCGACACCGATTCCGCCTGGCATCGTTCCGAAGCCAAAAAAGCGCGAGATGTTCGTGGACTATGAGTTCTTCCCCGACCTAAATTGCCGCTACGACGAACCCTGGCCGAAGTGCCTCGAAGGGCGTGAAATGGTCTTTTTGATAGGCTGCGGATGGGAGAAGGGTGGCAAATGGCGCTACAAACAATTCGTGGCGGAACACGAGACGCTAGAAGCCGAAAAGAAGATGTGGGAACGCTTCTTGGACTTCTTGGAGGAGGAAGACATGCTTGACGCCCACGACGATGCCACCCTCTGGCACTTCACCCCCGCCGAAGTATGGCAATCATCACGAGCGGCGTCTAGGTGCAGTCTTCCCGCACTCGCCAAGCTTCCCTGGTGCGACCTCCAAAAGTCCGTTTTGGAACTTCCCTTCGCCTGTCCAGGAGCATGGAGCTTTGGACTGAAGCCGCTGGTGAAGGCATTGAGCAAGGTGGCTCCTGAGTATGCCGTGGAATGGCCCGCGGGCCTCGGCGACGGTGCGGCGGCAGCGGTCGTCGGCTGGAAGATGTATGATGAGGAAAAGCCGCTCAAAACGCAGGAGTATGATCTGCTCGGGCAATACCTGGAAATTGACTGCAAGTCAATGTGGCTCTTCTTGCGATGGATGCGGGCCAGTTGCGCCGAAGCCGAGGAAGAGCCAGTGCCAAGGCAGAAATCCGAATCTCCCAAACGGCCAAAGGGAGGCCAGCGTCGGTCCAGTTTCCTGCGTGGGAGCGGGTGGTATCGCGACGTTCTGGCAGAGCGGTGCCATGAAAGCGCAGCCCTTCCTCTGTACTTGCGAGGCCATCATGTCCCGCCCAAATGAAAGGAATTTGAAGCGAAGGAACTGAGAGCGTCTGTTACCGTTTGCGTCCAGGGAAAATATTTTCCCTGGACGCGATTTTTATGCCGTTGCCACTTTGCCCTCTCTTCACAAATTGAGCGAACCGTCCAATTATCGCGCATCCACAAAAATCATCAAAGTTGATCTTAAAGAAGAAAGCGCACTCCCTCAAGGCGCACTCGGTCTGGCTTTCCTCGGTGCAAGCGAACCCACGCATGCAAATCCACCGAGGTGACAACCGATTGAAAAGACACAATGACAAACAGTTTCCAACCCCAGCAACGCCCCTAGATTTTATCACGCCACCTTTGGAGTTGGTCACGCACGACAACGCCGAGCAGTCTTTCAGCGCAGGCGGAATTGGCGTAAACGCCATTGCTCAAGGGGATTGCTTGGAAGTTCTCGCGCAAGTCCCTGACCACTCGATTGACCTGACCGTAACTAGCCCGCCCTACGACGAAATCCGCGCCTACCAGGGCGAATGGTCGCTGGACTTCCACAGGCTCGGGCAGGAACTGTTTCGCACAACCAAAGATGGCGGCATCTGCGCGGTGGTCATTGGCGATGGCACCAAAGATTTCGCCAAGTCTCTGACTTCATTTCGGCTGGCGGTGGATTGGTGCGACCGCATCGGCTGGCGGATGTTTGAGACGTGCATCTACGAGCGGGCGGGCAATCCTGGGGGCTGGTGGAGCAAGCGTTTCCGCGTGGATCACGAATATGTGATGCTGTTTCTGAAGGGCAAGCGCCCGAAGACCTTTGACAAAACTCCGCTCATGGTTCCGTGTAAGCACGCTGGCAAAATCTACACAGGGACGGATCGTCTCACTAGCGGCAAGACGCGCAGGATGAAACCGAAAGTGGTCAATGCGATGAAGTGCCGAGGCACGGTCTGGCGCTACAGTACGAGCAACAGCGAGGGGAACCGCCTGAAACTCCAGCACCCTGCCACCTATCCCGACAAGCTGGCGGAAGACCTGATCCGTTGCTTTTCAGCGCCTGGGGACTTGGTCCTTGATCCGATGGCGGGGAGCGGTAGCACGTGCGTTATGGCGGCGCAGAATGGACGGTGCTACATCGCTATTGACATCTCCGCGAAATACTGCGAGATCGCGCGGGAGCGGCTGAAAGTTGAAGCCGATCCCATGTTGCCGAGGCGTCAAGCCCGCCGTAGGTCAAAGGCGCAAGACCCAGAAGACGCCGAGGGTGACACGTCGGCATCTTCCGCTACCCCGACTTGCGTGTAGCTTGCCTCCTCTACGATTTGGGGAGGCGGCAACCTGCCCGACCTAAGGTCCAGCAGGGGATGACAAAATCATCCATAGTGCCCTCCTCAAAATAAACATTCCGTCCGCTTGGTGGGCGTTTCGAAAATCAAACGAGGTGACACACATGCCGAAAAACAACAGACGATGCCCGCCCATGCACACGCTGGGAGCCACGGCAGAGCAGGACGACAATCTGATTCCGCCTTGCTGGAGCCACTTGCCTCACTCGCTTGTTCCCGACGACGGGCGGGAACATCTCCCCACATATCTCTACCACGGAACGCGTGAGATTTGGCTTCCCTCTGTTCTTGATCATGGGCTGCTATCGCGCCCCAAAGGGTCACACGGCAACTGGCCAGAGCGTCCCTCGGAGGCGGACTTCGTCTACCTCAGCAGCGCCTTCGCCCCGATCTACGCCCTGAATCTGGGCGCGGCAGGGGCACACACGCCCGCCGTCGTCGTTGAAGTGGACACGGCCCACCTCAGAACCGCGTGCTGCTTCCCCGACGAGGATTTCCTAAGCCAGAAGTACGCGGAACTGGCTGAAGGCGCGACGGCCAGCGAACGGAGCGTCCTGACGCGGGAATACCGACAAAGGGTGTTGTGGTCACAGCATCTCTGGACCAGTTCGCTTAAGGAACTTGGGTCGCTGGCGTACTGGCGGCACGTGCCGAGGCGGGCAATCACGCGCTATGCCGTCATTGAGCAGGGGAAGTGTCCCGCGTTGTGCGATCTAACGACGTACCCCGCCCTCAACATCGCCAGTCACCGAGTTGTGGGCGATATTTACCGCAGCCTGACCTCTTTCCTCTTCGATGGTACGCCCCCGAAAGGCTTGCCGCTCCTGTCACCGTCCAGCCTCTCGCAGGTCACTGCCCCGTCCATGAAGGCAATGATTGAGCGCCAGCATCGGCTCGATGAATATCTGGAAGTCCTCACGCGGGAACGGAGCATCGGAGTGAGAGTTATAACGCCCTGATTAAGTCCCTGTCCGCGTTCGGGGAAATACTCCCCCGAACGCGGCGGGAGCATCAGGGAGATTCACCGACAGAAGTCCGCCACTGCTGGCAAAGCTCCTCAGATACGTGCGGCCCCGCCTCTAGACGGATCGCTGACGGTAGACACTCCTTTGACATCGTCAAGAGAGAGCGGTCAGTAATCATGAAACAGGAGGTCTCTCGTGGAAACAGAGATTGAACAGACAACAACCGAACAAGCAGAAGAGCAGGAGCCGATCTTCCCAGGCGATCTAGCCCATCTGCGCGCTTCGGGACTCGCGGCCCGCGTCCACCCAAGCCACTTGACCGTTGATGTGGCGCGTTCCAGCCTCGCCTGCTACTACGCCTTGCTCGACGAGGCGACGGAAAAACTACGGGGCGGCTTCACGGAGGCGGAGTGCGGCTACATGGTTGAGGTGGGCATGGGTTGCTTGAACGCAAGTCCAACCTATGTACAGGTATTCCCGATTGCTCTGGAGGAAGCCATCCCCGACTACGAGGCGAAATGGCAGATCAACGGGCTTGGCTTGGTCAACAAGGTAAGGCGACTTGATCGGCTTTCGCTCACTGCGCTGGTAGATGCCATAAGCCGCTGGCGGGTCCGTCAGGATCGGGAGGACTCGCTCGCCGTGAGCGAACTCTTCAGCTCCGCGGCCTCCGAGAAGGGCGCTGCCCGCGCCTAACAGGGCTGTGAGGCAGACAAGCGGGCATGGCCGAGCATTAAACGGCTCGGCCATGCTCCACCCGCGCGACAAGCGGAACGCGAGCGCATTCCGAGTTTGGTTATTCAGCACGTCAGGGTTGAACAAAACATCAGGTAGAATGACAGTCATACAGTTCTCATGAATCCAGTAGTCAACAAGCAGGGAGACACCCATATTGGCCAGCGTGACCTACAAGAGTTTAACCCTCCACCCACGAGACGCGCGGGAAAATCCCCCTCGCAGGCAACGACCGAGTTTTCAAGGTGGACAGCTTGATCTGGCCGCCCGAGGTGGAGAGTTTCATATCCACCCTCCTGATCGGCAGAACCCTTCACGTCTGCTGCGGCAAGTCCATGCTCGGTGACGTTCGGCTCGATCTGCACGAAGAGACTGCGGACATCAGGTGCGACGCCGCCGACATGCGCGAGTTTGTCGCCGACCAGAGTTTCGAACACGGTCCTTTACGACGGGCCGTACAACTCGCGGCTCGCCGTGCTCCACAAAATCCTGGAAGAGCTTCCGAGGATCGCCCGCAAAAGGATCATTCTCCAGGCGTGGTACTGCGCCGCGACCAAAGACGGCTACTACCGAAAAGCCCAAGAGCAGTTCGCCCTAACGGAGATGTATGCCTGGCAGCCGAACAGTTACTTTGGGCGGATGAACTTCATCCAGGTTTTCGATGTAGGAGGTAGCCATCCAGAAATCGCTGAACCTCTGCGATCCACGCGCTTGTATGCCAGCGGTGTGGGAGCAGAAGCCATCCATGAGCCGACCACGGTTTATCCTTTTCGACATCCGCCCCACCACTTGGAAGCCCCCGCAGACACCAGGAGCTATCCCTGGGGTAGCGCCCAGGCCCACCAAACCATCCGATCCGCCCCCACTAGCCGACAGCGCTGCTCGGCGCACCCTCGGCGACTTCGCAACCCCACCCCGCTACGCCGAACTCGCGCACGACTATCTGGCCCGCGCCGTGGGCGGCCCTGATGCGCTCTACGCGCGGGCCTGGTGGGACATGGCCACTGGCGCGGGCGCACTCACCCTCCCCTGCCCAGAGGACATGAAAGCGCCGCTGTTCCTGTCGTCACTCCTTCCTCACGACGTGGAAGCCATGCGGGATCAGGCACCCGCTGACGCTGAAGTTTTCACCCACGATTTCCTGAACGATGCGGATGAAACGTTGCCTCACGACCTCCAGGCCGCGCTGCAAACCCAGCACGAGTGGGTGTTCCTGGTCAATCCCCCGTTCACCGCCAGTACCACGATCCGCGGCAGCCTTCTTGCTTCCGTCAGCAAGAGCGCCGTGGCGCAGGAGATGGCGAGACGCGGCTTCAAGCGGGCGGCTCACGTTTCTACCTTTCAGTTCCTATACCGCCTGCTGCTCATGGCTGAACGGCACGGCATCCAGGCGACGGTCGGTGTGTTCTCGCAGGCGTCCTTTCTCACGCACGATAGCTACGGCTTGTTCCGCGAGCGTTTTGAGGAATCCTTCTCATATCAGTGCGGATTCTGCGTGAACGGTGCCGAGTTCGGCGCTAATGGGGAGTGGCCTCTAGCATTCACCGTGTGGTCCAATCAAGGCGAGAACCCGCTAAGAGCAACAGCGGCGGGTTTCCTTAACGGATATGACGCCAATGTCTTTGAACGAGGAAAACGCATCGGGCAGAAGCAGTTTCGCACCGTAGAGAAGCCGCTCTCGCGCTGGGTTGAGCGCCCCGCGAACACTGTGCCTGCCCTGCCGCTCACCAGCGCCCTGAAAGTTGATCAGTCATCTAAAGTTATTCTAAACCAAATGCCCGAAGAGGCCCTTGGCTACTGTGCCTTTTCTTCCAACGATGTGATGCACTCCAAGAACTGCTTCCTGCTCTCGTCGGCTTATGCGCGGGGGGCAGGATGGGGAATAACGGCGGACAACTTTGAGCAGAGTTTAGTGGCACTGGGGGCACGGTGTTTGGTCAAAAGCACTTGGCTGAACGACCGTGACCAGTACAGTCCCCCAGATGTCACTGATCCTGATTATCGCCAGTGGTCATATGATCTGATTGTTTGGCTTCTTGCCAGCAATTTCAATCATTCCGCCAGCCTGACTGCAAACTACCATGGACAGCCTCATTCAGTGACCAATCACTGCTTTTGGATGCCGCCTGATGAAGTTGCCGCTGTGCCTAATATGCCTGAAGCGATTGTGCGTCAGGCAGAAATAGCGCCTACACCTTTCGCGGCCCATTGGGTGGCGAGGCAGAGTTTTTCGTGCGACGCTTCTGCGCTGCTGGGCTACATGACGGAAATGGTTGTGGCGACCGCGCATCTCCGTGAAAGGGCCGATCCTGACTATCAGCTCCTGCGCTGGGATGCGGGCTGGTATCAGATCAGGCAGGGAATGTTGTGGCAGAAAGGAGCGCCAAGGCGGGCAGGCGAGTTGATCGAGCGGTACCGCGAGTTTAAGAAGGATCATTTGGCGCTTGGGGAGCGGCTGCTGGCTGGGATTTATGATTTCGGGCTGCTTCCGCGATCAGGCTGACGTTGCGCCTGAAGAATTGACTTCGACTACGGTGCGTCGCGCGGCAGAAATCATCCGATGATTTGCCGACTCTTCTCAATTGGTAATCCTGACCCACTATTCGTGTGGCGGCAATCGGGCCATCGCTGAATACGGTATCTATCTACGCGCCTGGATGAAAACTTTCATCCAGGCGCGTCTTTTTCTGTGCAGACGTTTGCATTTGCCTACACAAGCGCCCTTGACTATACTCCCTCTGATCAATCGGAAACTTCAGCGACAGACAGTTTCGCCATCTTCTGATCCTCCCCACGTTGCGGCTCATTCATGGTGCGGCTCGATTACGGAGTTGCAGATTTCATCTTAGCTTATCACAACCCTCCTCAAATTGTAGAGCCTGCCGCCTAGCCTCCCAAAAGGAGAACGAAAATGAGTTCACACGACGATAATCTTCAACAAGGCGCGACGCACATCCAGAAAAACCGCCTCTACAAATGTTACAAATGCGAGCGGCGTCTCCCCGCGAACTCATTTTACACAGACAAGGTGCGCAGCACTGGCCTGACGAGCATGTGCAAGGAGTGCCAGAGACTTTTCATCAAGGACTATTACCAGAAAAATGCGGACAAGATTAGATCGAAGGCCAGGGAATACCAGCGGCAAAAGCGTGCGGCGAAGAAGCTAGAAAAACTCCAACGTCTCCGCGCGGGCAGAGGCTGGACCCCGCAAGAACTTCAGGACTTCATCACCGAGCTGGCAATCGCGCTCCCAACTTTCCAGGACCGAGAACTATTTGAGTTACTGAAAGCCAACGGCTTCCTTGATGCCACAAGACTGATCGTAACCACATCTGTCGCCAAAGTGATGAAGGACCTGCGGGAGGACGCGGGCAAGGGATTAAAGGCAGCCATAAAGCGCGCGAACAACGCCCATCGTAGCGGCGAGAGCGGTGAAACCGCTCCTGAGAACTTTCCATCAGGGGCGAATGGGAACCTGAAGGATTGGACATCGGATGAAGCGGGCGCGCTCTTTAATGGCCAACAGGACAAGGTCGCCGATGTCCACGGTCAGCCCCTTCCAGGGAGCGGGGGCATCGCCCTGGCGTCTTTGGCGACCGTAGAAAATTTGCGAGGGGTTGATCAGTACGCGGCCCTTATAGAGCAGACGGGCGAGATGGCCGAGGGCTTCGTGTCGGCACGCGTTTCGGGCCTTTGGGAACGCTATTACGCGGAAGGTTGGGCGGTCGTAGGTGAACTGGAGGCACACCACGAAGGTCGCATCTTCCTGGAGATCAAGGAGCGATTCCTGACAGAGCTGGCGGAGGTTCAGAGCCTGACCGTTCCGCACGGCTGGCAGTTCCAGGTCGATGGGAAAGCACTCGGCCCAAACATTATGCAGCGCCGAACCGCTTGCATGTTGAGAAACAGGCGGCGCATTGGAAACTGGTCGGGGACAGGCGCGGGGAAGACCCTGGCTGCAATCCTGTCCTCACGGGTCGTAGACGCACACCTTACCCTCGTCATCACCAATAATGCGGTCGTGGAGGGGTGGAAAGGCCAAATCGTGAACGCCTTTCCCAAAAGCTCGGTTCACACCGCCGTGGCTGACAGGCCGATTATAAACCGCGCTGACCACACCTATTTCGTGCTCAACTACGAAAAGTTTCAGGGACCCGACCGTAATAGTCTTGTGAAACGGTTGTTGCACCTTCCCCTGGACTTCATCGTTCTGGACGAAGTCCAGTTCGTGAAACAGCGGGGCGACGTGGTGAGCAAGCGTTGAGAGGTAATAAACAGGCTGGTTCAGCAGGCAGCGGCGAGAAATCCCACCCTGTGCGTCCTCGGAATGAGTGCCACGCCCGTGATCAACGAACTCGGCGAAGCGCGGGCCCTGCTGGAGATCATCACGGGGGCATCGCTGGCGGACTTGGATACCAGCCCGACCATGCAGAGCGGGTTCGCCATGAACCACGCTCTGATGCTGCATGGCTTCAGGCACAAGCCGAGCCACGCACAGGAATTGAAGTTCGTTTACGAAATCACTGCCCGCAACGAACTCCTGGACGATCTGATCGCCGCCCGCAGGAGCCCGCTCGCGGTGGAGCAACTCCTTCTTCCTGCGCGGTTGGAGGCCGTGCGGGGCCATATTGCCAGAGGCACGATCATCTACAGCCACTACGTGAAGGGAATGGTGGGGGCCCATCCGCGACTACGTGCAGGGGCTGGGCTTGAGCGTGGGGGTACACACGGGAAAGGACAAATCTGGCCTAGAGGCATTCCTGCGCGGGGAGGTTGACGTTTTGATCGGTTCAAGCACACTGGCCACGGGTGTGGACGGATTGCAGACGGTGGCCAGCCGCCTGATCATGATGAGCCTGCCTTGGACGAGCGCCCTCTACGAGCAGATCATTGGCCGCATCCACCGACACGGGAGTGCCTTCGATACGGCGGAGGTCGTGCTTCCCCAGGTAATCCTGGATAACAACGGGGACGTGTGGTCTGGGATTCGGGCCCGTATGCGCTACATAGAAAACAAGCGGACGCTCGCGGACTGCGCGGTGGACGGCGTTGCTCCGACGCTGGAGCGTGTCAGCCGCGAGACGCTGGTGGCGAAGGGGCATGATGCGTTGGACCGCTGGAAGGAGCGGCTGGACGCTGGTTTATAGCGAAATTAGGGGCTGGGCAAACCATCAAGGTTTGCCTAGCCTCTTTTTTTACTATGGCAGTGAAACGCGCTACACAAGAAGCATCCTTTTTAGTCCATGTCTAGCAGGAGAATCACAAAGGTTTAACCAACAACCATGCAATACCTCTTGCACTACTGGAGGGTTACAACGAGGTGCTGTGGCCGCTTTTGTCGCTCGGCCCTGTAGAAAGATTCCCATGCCCGCCAATCTCTCCGACATCGAGAAGCGCTTGTGGAGCGCCGCCGACGAGTTCCGCGCCAACTCCAAACTCAAGTCGTCCGAATACTCCGTGCCCGTGCTCGGCCTTATCTTCCTGCGCTACGCCGACCAGAAGTTCACCCTGGCGGAAGAGGCCCTGAAGGGCCAGGGGACGGGACGCCGCGCCATCGGCAAGACGGACTATCAGGCGCGGGGCGTCATGTTCCTGCCGCCCGAGGCGAGGTTCTCCCACCTCGTCGCCCTGCCCGAAGGCACCGACATCGGCAAGGCCGTCAACGACGCCATGCGCGGCATCGAGGCCGAGAACGAGGACCTGCGCGACGTGCTCCCCAAGACGTACAACCGCCTGGACAACGCCATGCTGGTGACGCTCCTGAAGAGCTTCAACAGCGTGCCCATGGACATCGAGGGGGATGCCTTCGGCAAAATCTACGAATACTTCCTCTCCAAGTTCGCGCTGACGGAGGGGCAGAAGGGCGGCGAGTTCTTCACCCCCACCAGCATCGTCCAGCTGATCGTGGAGATCATTGAGCCGTACCAGGGGCGCATCTTCGACCCCGCCTGCGGCAGCGGCGGGATGTTCGTGCAGTCGGCGCGGTTCGTGGAGAACCACAAGCGCAGCCCCAGCGACGCCCTGAGCGTTTTCGGCGAGGAGCGGGTGATCGAGACGGTGCGCCTCGGCAAGATGAACCTCGCGGTCCACGGGCTGTCGGGGGACATCCGCAACGGCAACTCTTACTACGAGGACGTCCACAAGTCGCTGGGCAGGTTTGACTTCGTGATGGCGAACCCGCCCTTCAACGTGGACGCCATTGACAAGGAGCGCCTGAAGGACGACCCGCGCTTCCCGTTCGGGCTACCGAGGGCCGACAACGGCAACTACGTCTGGATTCAGATGTTCTACTCTGCCCTGAGCGAGACGGGCCGCGCGGGGTTCGTCATGGCGAACTCGGCGGGGGACGCCCGCGGGTCGGAGATGGAGATACGGCAGAAGCTGATCCAATCAGGGGCAGTGGATGTGATGGTGTCGGTGGGTTTCGAACTTCTTCTATACCGTCACATTGCCCTGTACGCTGTGGTTCTTCGACAAAGGCAAAACGACAACGGAGCGACGAGATAAGGTTCTGTTTCTGGATGCGCGGCATATTTTTCGCCAGCTTGACCGTGCTCATCGGGACTGGACGCCTCAGCAGGTAGAGTTCCTGGCAAACATCGTGCGGCTGTATCGCGGAGAGGCGGTTGAAACAGATAATTGCAGTTCCGAATTGCTGGCGCAACACTTTCCCGAAGGCGTGTACGCCGACGTGCCTGGGCTGTGCAAGGTGGCGACATTGGCGGAGATCGAGGCGCAGGGCTGGAGCCTCAACCCTGGGCGCTACGTGGGGGTGATGGTGCGGGCGGCGGACGCGTTCGTGTTTGCAGAGAAGCTGGAAGAGCTGAACGAAGAACTGGAGACGCTGAATGCGGAGGGACGGGAACTAGAAGATCGAATTGCCGAAAACCTGGGCCGTCTGTTGGAGACGATTGTTTAGTGATGCACACGATCCATTCATGGCCTACAGTTCCACTAAGTGATCTAAAGGCGGAGAAACGATATGCCCTCAACGGCGGGCCTTTCGGCTCGAAACTGGTATCGCGGGACTATGTGTCCGAAGGAGTACCTATCATTCGTGGAGCAAACTTGGCGGGAGACGCTGCTTTCGCGTTGGACAACCTTGTTTTCGTATCAGAGGAAAAGGCCGACGAGTTGCTGCCAAACAATGCACACCCTGGTGATCTCGTCTTTACGCAACGTGGCACGTTAGGTCAAGTTGGTCTTATACCTCACCTCTGTCCCTATCAGCGTTTCGTTATTTCCCAAAGCCAGATGAAACTTACTGTTGACACGAATAAGGCGTCTGCGTATTTTTTATACTGCTATTTTCGTGCTCCACGAACAGTAAAAGCGATACATAACTTGGCTATCTCGGCTGGTGTGCCGCACATAAATCTTGACATCCTGCGAAACTTCAAGATAACATTGCCGCCGCTCCCCATCCAGCGCAAGATCGCCACCGTGCTCTCCGCCTACGACGACCTGATCGAGAACAACACCCGCCGCATCCAAATCCTGGAAGACATGGCGCAGAGTCTGTACCGCGAGTGGTTTGTCCATTTCCGCTTTCCTGGGCATGAGCAGAGTAAAATGGTAGAGTTGGCGCTGGGGCCGATACCCGAAGGGTGGAGCATAGTTCCATTTAGTAAAGTCGGCATAAATAATGACCGTAGAAGGAAACCGCTCTCTAGCATTCAACGTGCTGACATTAAAGGCCCATATCCGTACTATGGAGTTGCCAAGATATTTGATTACATCAACGATTTCATTTTTCGATGGGGATTATTTGCTGGTCGCGGAAGATGGCAGTGTTATTACTACTGATCGGAAGCCCATGCTTCAGATGGCGCATGGCAAGTTTTGGGCTAACAACCACACACACATCATTCAAGGGAAGTCTCCGATCTCGACAGAGTTCTTGTTCTTAGCACTTTCTCAAGTAGACATAACATGTTATATTACAGGGGCAGCGCAGCCGAAAATCACTCAAGAAAACCTGAATCGCATTCCAATCGTGCTTGCTCCCACCGAGGTTTTGTCTGTGTTCAATGAAACTGTATGTCCACTATTCCAGCAAATTTTTTGTCTGCAGCGGAAACAAGGAAACCTGCGCCAGACGCGCGATTTGCTCCTGCCGAAGTTGATTTCAGGGGAAATAGATATTTCGGGCCTGAATATAAGCTGAGGCGGTCAAGTGGCTTCGCAACGAGCATTTATGTTTGTCAAGCCCTGCGCTAATGATCGCAGGGGAAATACGAAAACAGCAAAGAAGATTGGATCGCGTATCCGCAGTGGCGGAGGAGGAAGCAACCTGACATGGACGAGACGACAGAAGCCAGCGGAGCATCAGCGGAAGATCAATTTTCCACGCCGCCAGATGAAGCCAACGAAACCGTTGAAGCAAAAGACGAGGAACAAACGCCTGAAGACAGCGAGAATGACAGCTTGTCGCTGCACTACCAGGAGCAAGTGCAACCTTTAATAAACGAGATTCAAACAAAATCAGACCATATCCAATCCCTACTGGAGCAAATTGAGGCGGCAAAAAAAACGGCAACTGAAACTCTGGAAGCGGTCAATGGACAGCATGAAATGGCTGCCGCAACTTTAGCAAAGATACAGGAAATTGCGACCAGTATAGCCGCGTCCGAGACGAAAGTAGAAAATCTGTCGGCCAAAGTCATCGAAACGACAGATGTCGTAGACAAAAGCTTGGCAGAGGTTCAGCCTGTACAGCAGAAAATTGCTCAAATCCAGTTAGAGGTGGAAGGTGCTGCAACTCGTGTCAGCCAGCAAGAACAAGCAGCCACCGTATCTGCCGCAGGTGCAGAAGCCCAAAATAAAACTGCGATGGCTGCGGCCACAGAAGTTACGGGCAATCAGGTAGCTTCATCAGCGGCATTGACAGATATACAGTCTGCGCTGCAAAAATCTACGTCTCATGTCACTGAAACTGCCGCTCATGTCGCAGAGACCACCGCGTCGCTCAGTCAGGCGGAGACGAATAATACCGCGATAGAAAACTTGTTGTCGTCGTTGACGACCACAGCAGAAAATATAACAAGTGTACAAAAGAAAGCACAAACAACAGGCGATTTCATTACTGCCACTTTGACATCGGCAAAGAACAGTGAGCAAACAATCACAAAAATCAGCGAACGTGTCGTTGCATTAGAAGTAACCATTAAGCAGCGAGATAAAGAACTGGCTGATTGGCAGGAGCGATATGGCAAATCCTTGACTGATTGGCAGGCCCGTTACGAAGCATTGCATAGTCAGATAGAAAACCTTCTGCCAGGAGCAACGAGTGCAAATTTGGCAACAGCATTTCGTGATCAAAAGGAAAGTTATAAATGGCCGAAAATTATTTACAGCGGACTGTTTATAGCATCAGCTATTTTCTTGGCCTTTAGCTATAAAATTACTGTACCGCAGGAAGATACATGGGCCAAAAATATCACGAATCCCTGGGAAGGTATTCTAACAGATTTAGTGCACAAAGGGCCGTTTTACCTGCCGTCCCTGCTCGTTCTTTATTTTACTTATCGCGCATTCACAACGGCAGATAAAATGCAACAAGACTATGCCTACAAAGAAAAAATCGCCACATCATTTGAAGGCTTCAAAAAGCAGTTTGAGAGCATAGTCACACCAACTGGAATTGAATCACCTCTTGCAATCCTGTGTACTCAAATGCTGGTAATTATTGGGCTGCATCCAACGCGTTTCTTTGATACAGTGCGCACTGACGAATTGCCTGGAACAGAAGCGATCAAGCGTACACTAGACCCCACTCGGAAATCTAAGGCTGATTCACATAATCCAAGCCTGCCAGCAGTATCTGAGGTCGTTCATAAAGGGGCTGAGACCATTGAGACTGTTTTATTGACGGAATAAAATACCACGTAACTCTATCAGGAAAAATTAAATGCAGGCGATTCACGCGAAATTGTTGACTCTGTTCGATGGTAGGAAGCAGTTCATCATTCCGATTTATCAGCGCACTTATAGCTGGTCGGAAAAGCAGTGCCGCCAGCTTTGGGAAGACATTGTCCGCACCGCGCAGGACAACACAATCCCCGCGCACTTTATCGGCTCCGTCGTCTATATCAAAGCCAGCCTCTATGACACGCCGACGACGGCCACAGCCCAAATGCTGGTCATTGACGGTCAGCAGCGGCTCACGACGCTTTTTCTGCTCCTGATCGCCCTGCGCGAAGCCTTGAAAACGGCAGGCGAGAGCGCCGCCGAGGTCACGCCTGAAGAACTAGACGATTACCTCATCAACAAACACGGCAAGGGCGAGCTGCGGCACAAACTGGTATTGACCCAGGCTGACAAGGAAACGCTGGCTGCGCTGATTGACGGGACGCCAATGCCGACGGCGACTTCCTTGCGCGTCGCCGAAAACTTTCGCTTCTTCAAAAGCCAGGTACACGGGGCGGCGCTCAGTCTCGACACAATTTTGCTCGGAATTCAGAAGCTAATGATGGTGGACATCTCCCTGGATCGCAGCCATGATAACCCACAGCTTATTTTCGAGAGCTTGAACTCCACGGGCCTGGACTTGTCTCAGGCCGATCTTATCCGTAATTTCGTGCTGATGGGCCAGGAGCCGACCACGCAGACCAACCTGTACCAGCATTACTGGTATCCGATGGAGCAAAGCTTTGGACACGCCGACTCTTCGGGTCTTTTTGACCGCTTCATGCGCGACTATCTGACGATCAAAATAGGCCGCATCCCGAACATGGACGAAGTGTATGTGGAGTTCAAGGGCTATGTGCGCCAGTCTAGCCTGACCATTGCGGATGTCGTCCAGGATGTCAGCATTTATGCCAAGCTGTTTGTGACCCTGGCTTTTGCCAAGTCTCCTGAAAAGGCCGTCAACGCCGCCATTGACAATATCAACCGACTGAAAGTGGATGTCGCGTACCCTTTCCTGATGGAAGCCTACCGTGATTTTGAGCAGCAGACACTGAGCCAGAGCGAGTTTCTGCATGTCCTGCGCCTGGTTCAAAAGTTATGTCTTCCGCCGCGCCATCTGCGAAATCCCGACAAACTCCCTGAATAAGACGTTCGCGGGCCTGCGGAAGTCTCATTGACCCTGCCGCGTACATTGAAAGCATGGAAGCGGCTCTTCTGCTGAAAAACTCGTACCGCCGTTTCCCCACGGACGATGAGTTCCGCGCTCGGCTCATCGCAAAAGATGTTTACAACTTCCGCAGCCGAAATTACCTGCTGGACAAGTTGGAAAACGAAGGGCACAAAGAACCTTTCAATCTGGACGAGTTCACCATTGAGCATATCATGCCCCAGACCGAGAACCTGGATGCGGTCTGGCTTGCCGACCTCGGCCCTGACTGGAAACAGGTTCACGACACCTACCTGCACACGCTCGGCAATTTGACGCTGACCGCTTACAACTCTGAGTACAGCGCCCGTCCCTTCCTGGACAAACGCGACCTCAAAGACAAAAACGGCCAGCCCTGCGGCTTCGCTCACAGCCCTTTGCTACTGAATCAGGGGCTTGGCCTTCTTGACCACTGGAACGAAAACGAAATTAAAAAGCGTGCCGAGGCGCTCGCAGATAAAGCCGTCAAGATTTGGAAAGCGCCCGATTTGACTGAGGCGGTGCTGAAGAAGTACGGCCAGTCGGATGCGCCTATGGCTACCGCTAAGTACACTTACGAAAATTACGCGGACGAGCTGTTCGGCGACTGGTTTGAGCTTTCTGATGATCTCCGCAGTCGGGTTCTTGGCATGGGCTTGGATGTGAAAGATTATTACCACCATTCTTGGGTGAACTTCAGTGTCGGCGATTGGTTTTTGAATGTCGTCCCGCAACAAACGCGAATCCGTGTCGTGATCAAGATTGATATAAACCAGGTATTTGATCCCGCAGCGATTACCAGCGACGCCAGTGCCAAATATCTCTGGGCGCAGAATTCTGTCGTGACATCGTTGAAATCAGCCGCTCAATTAGATGATGTGATAGCCCTTATACAGCAAGCGTATGATCATTCTTTTACAGCTTTTTCCACAGACGGTGAATAAAAACCATGAGTGATTATTCTGAAGACGCCTTAGTTGAACAGCCTGCCATCGCTCTCTTTGCTGACATCGGCTGGGAAACGATGAATTGTTACCATGAGGCACTTGGGACAAAGGGCATGCTGGGCCGTGAGACGCGCCAGGATGTTGTGCTGCGCCCCAGGCTTCTGGCTGCTCTCGGACGGCTTAATTCTGATCTGCCTGCCGAAGCCCTGGAACTCGCGGCTGAAGAGTTGGCACGAGATCGCAGCGCCATGATCGGTGTCAATGCCAATCACGAAATTTACGGCCTGCTGAAAGACGGCGTCAAAGTCACCTACCAAACTGACCAGAACGAACAAGCCAGCGCCACGGTGCAGGTGATTGACTGGAATGACGCTGCAAATAACGATTACCTGCTCACGTCCCAGCTCTGGATCACTGGCGATGTCTACACGCGACGCGCTGACCTTATCGGCTTTGTAAACGGCCTACCACTGGTATTCTTAGAACTGAAAGCCAGCCACAAGCAGCTTAAAGATGCTTACCAAAATAACCTGCGCGATTACAAAGAGTTCCATCCCTCAGCTCTTTTGGTACAACGCCTTCATCGTCCTCAGTAATGGCAGCCAGACAAAAGTCGGCTCAGTGACCGCTTCTTGGGAACACTTCGCCGAGTGGAAGAAGATCAATGCAGAAGGTGAGGAAGGCGTTGTCAGCCTGGAAACGGTAATACGTGGCACCTGTACGCCATCGCACCTGCTGGATATTCTTGAAAACTTTATTCTTTACAGCGCGGAGAGCGGTGGTCTGGTCAAGCTGGTAGCAAAGAACCACCAGTATCTCGGCGTCAATAAAGCGTTTGATGCCGTGCGGCACATTCGCGAAAACCAGGGAAAACTCGGCGTCTTCTGGCACACGCAAGGCTCAGGCAAAAGCTTCTCTATGGTGTTCTTCGCGCAGAAGGTGCTGCGGAAGCTTGTCGGCAACTTCACGTTCCTTTTAGTGACTGATCGTCAAGAACTGGATGAGCAGATTTATCAGACTTTCGCACGTGTCGGGGCCGTGACGGAGGAAGAAGCGCAGGCGCAGAACGGCGACGATCTCAAGCGCTTACTTCGGGAAGATCACCGTTTTTTATTTACGCTCATCCAGAAATTCCGTAGCGAGCGCGGCGAAGTTTATCCTGCGCTTTCCCAGCGCTCTGACATCATCGTCATGACCGACGAGGCTCACCGTTCCCAGTACGACATATTCGCCCAGAATATGCGCTCTGCCCTGCCACAGGCCGCTTTCATTGGCTTCACAGGAACGCCGCTCATGGCAGGCGAGGAGAAAACCAAAGCCGTCTTCGGCGGCTACGTCTCCGTCTACGACTTCCAGCAGTCGGTCACGGACCAGGCCACCGTCCCGCTCTACTACGAGAACCGCATCCCCGAACTCCAGCTCACCAACGCCGACCTCAACGACGATATGGAGGCCCTTCTGGATGACGCCGTGCTGGACGAGGCCCAGGAGCGCAAGCTCGAGCGGGAGTTCCACCGCGAGTACCACCTGCTCACCCGCGAGGACCGCCTGGACGCCATCGCCGCCGACATCGTGACGCACTTCCTGGGGCGCGGCTACGCGGGCAAGGCGATGGTGATTTCGGTGGACAAGGTGACGGCAGCGCGGATGTACGCGAAGGTGACGGCGGAGTGGGCCAGCCGCCTGGCGGCTCTGCGGGCCAGGCTCACGGCGGGGGGCGGCGGGGGACTCACGGCGGCGGAGCGGACGGCGCTGGAGTTGGAGGTCGCGTTCATGGCCGAGACGGACATGGCGCTGGTGGTGTCCCAGGGCCAGAACGAGATCAAGGACATGGCGGCGCGGGGGATCGACATCCTGCCCCACCGCCTGCGGATGCAGAAGGAAGATTTAGCGACCAAGTTCAAGAAGGCCCAGGACCCGCTCCGCATCGTGTTCGTGTGCGCCATGTGGATCACGGGCTTCGACGTGCCTTCGTGCTCGACCATCTACCTGGACAAGCCGATGAAGAACCACACGCTTATGCAGACCATCGCGCGGGCCAACCGCGTCTACGGCGGCAAGCAGAGCGGCCTGATCGTGGACTACGCGGGCGTCTTCCGCAATCTTCAGAAGGCGCTGGCGATCTATGCGTCGGGCGATGGTGGGGGCCAGGGCGAGCCTGTGGCGGACAAGGCCCAGCTCGTGCAGGATTTGCGGGCGCTCATCGGCAAGGCGACCGAGTTCTGCGCGGGCGTGGGCGTCGCCACCCACGACATCCAACTCGCGGCGGGCTTCGAGCGGATCAAGAAGCTGGACGACGCCGTGGAAGTTCTGATCGCCCCCCAGGAGCGCAGGCGCGAGTTCTTGTCCCTCGCCAGCGCCATCGGCCTGACGTTCCGCGCCATCCTGCCCGACCCCGCCGCCAGTGAGTTCAGCCCCGCCCGCGCCCTCTTCGCGGCGCTGGCCGACAAGATCACGGGCACAGGCGGCGAGGTGGACATCTCGGACGTGCTGGAAGACGTGGACAAACTCTTGGACGAGTCCGTGGCGGCGGAGGGTTACGTCATTCGTGAGCGGCCCCCCGCCTACAAACTCTACAACCTGAGCAAGATTGATTTCGAGAAGCTCAGGAAGAAGTTCGAGCAGGGCCACAAGCACACGGAGGCGCAGAAGCTCCAGGCCGTCCTCAAGCGCCAGCTTGCGGCGATGGTGGCGCTCAACAAGAGCCGCCTGGACTTCCTGGACGCCTTCCAGAAGATGATCGACGATTACAACTCGGGCAGCAGCAACGTCGAGGCGCACTACCAGAGCCTGCTGGACTTCACGCAGGGCCTCACCGCCGAGGAGGGCCGTGCGATTACCGAACAGTTGTCCGAAGAAGAGCTGGCCGTGTACGACCTCCTGATGCGGCCCCAGGTTGGCCTGACGGCCCAGGAAGTGACGTGCGTAAAGAAGGTGGCCCAGGACCTCCTGGCGACGCTCAAGCGGGAGAAGCTGGTGCTGGACTGGCGCAAGAAGCCGCAGAGCCGCGCGGGGGTGCGGCTGACGGTGGATGAGGCGCTGGACAGACTGCCCGCCGCCTTCACCACGGAGGTGTACCAGGCCAAGTGCGAGCAGGTCTACCAGCACGTCTACGACAGCTACGCGGGGGACGGGCGGAGCGTCTATGCGCTCTCGGCGTAAGGGGAGCAACGGTGACGACCCAAAGGGAGGCGAAAGGGACCAGCCGCGAACAAATATCGGCCTCGGCCCAGCGTCTGCTTAATCGCAAAGACGAAAGCCTCTTTAGACGCACCCTCACAGGAGATAGTGCATAAGGACTACTGGCTAAGGCCCCGCGAATAGCCGCCTGAGAACGTCAAGTAGACAAGGTTAGCGAGACGTACTTCCTCCCCAAGATCGTCTGTTGGCCTGCCCCCAAACGGACGAGGGCGCATCGCAGCGGTCCTGAACAGCGTGGTGGAAGATGCCGACTGAACGCTGGCGGCTCTTGTGGCGGGGAGATTTTCGCCTCGCATCGTGTGTCTACAACCCAGGGTGGAATATTCCACCCTGGGCTGTCGTTTCTTCTATCACAAGCCATGATCTCTCCTTGATCAAGGGCAAATGATCTTGCTTCTGGCAATACCTTCCACTCTACACGCCTGCGCTTCTGTAAGCCCACAGTTATCACAGACAAGCCTGATCTGTTTGTAAAATCCGTCGCGCGGCCCAAGAAATTCGGCTTCAATTTCGCCTTCGTGCCGAGCCATGAGCCAGCCATCCGAAGTCACGATAATGTCCTCAATGGCGGGGTTCGTCGTTCTGAAGTCGCAGAGCCAGCCAATTATGGCTATGCCTTCGCCTATGGCGTTCATGGTGCCATCCACGATATGGCGGATGAGGATTTCTAGTGGGTCTTCGGCTAGAGGTGTGGTGGTCATGGTAATGCCTATCATTATACCCCCTGTTCGGACGCTTCGCCCACCTGATCCGCCGCCTGCGCCGCCAGCCGCTCGGCGATGATTATGTCGCGGCTGGCCCGCACGGTTTTGACGAAATTTTCGAAAGTCAGGCTTTGTTTCTTTTTCCGCCTCCTGATCCAGTGCCGTCCGCTCCTCTTCATGCAAATTTTCATAATATTCTTGACAGGCGGCGGCATTGGGGCCAGGCGCAGCAGGCGGCTCCTTCTCGGCGGCGCGGGCGCGGGCAGGGGATTCAACGGGCACAAGGTTGTCGAGAGCCTTTTGGAACACCGTAACGGCGTAGGAATTTGGCATTTTAGCAGGGTCAGTTGATGCCATTTTGTCCTTAATGGTTTTGAGTGTGTGTTTCCAGGCCGTCTTGTGATCCATTTTGATGCAGCGCAGGCACAGGGCATACAGAGCGTCATACTCCGAGCGGTCGTGCGTGATGCTGATTATTTTGTCAATCATGTTTTTCGCACGCTGTTTTTGTTTGACTTCGAAAGCATCAACAAAATCCTCCTCCTCTCCCTTGTTCGCCGCCACGGGCGCGTTGTCCGCATGAGGACTAGGAGGAGGAAGATTATGTGCTGAATTATTTGCAGAGGTATTTGGCGTAGTCTCTGCCGTGGTCTGTGACGTAGTATATGTATGCTCCCGTTTTTGCGGGAGACTTACCCCGTTTTTCCGTGGCTTGTCTCCCGTTTTTTCGGGAGGCATCTCCCGTTTCTTCGGGGCATTTCTCCCGTTTTTCGGGGCCTTATCTCCCGTTTTTTCGGGAGAAGGAAAGGTGATCTCGCGGATCGCCTCGAAGACTGGCTCGATGAAGGCACAGCGTGGCATCGTTCCCCTGTCCGTGGTCACTGCGCGAACCTCAACGGTGATCAGGCCGTTGCGCTTCAAAAACGCCACCGCGTCCTCCACCTGCCGCAACGTCAAGCCAAACCCCTCCCCCCAATTGGCGTAGTGTTTCTGGAGTTTGTCGGCGGCGAATTTCTGCTTGCGCCCGATCACCGCATTCGTGTGCTCGTCCCGCGTGATGGTGGGACGATACCAGTAAACGATGTCGGCCAGCAGAGTGATGGCGACCAGGTTGGGTTTTTCCGCCGCGCTCTGGAGTTTCCGCGACTGATACCACGAGTGCGGCGTGATGTTGCCTTCAAAATGGAGTTGGCCGAATTTCTCCACAATAGGATTCAAATCCTCAGATTTCTGGTACAATGTCTCTGTCCTCGTAGCCGTGCGTTAGCCTTAGACCAGCAAACGACGCACGGCGGTGAAAGATGGCCCGATCAGTTAGCGCTGATCGGGCCGTTGCCTCTTTGAAGGTTGTCTACTTTTTCTTCGCCTACTCCGCGAGCGCATCCGCGCAGTCCCTAGAATGCCCCTTGCGGTCACGGCTCTGGGTGATACGCAGGCCCTAAATAGGTGGGAATGTTGTCCGAGGACCAGTGGTCAAAATTAAACCCCGTCGCACCCGCAACTTCGTAGATGCCGACAGGAGTCCCGTCGTCACTTTCCACATGGTAACTGAGAGCGACTTTGAATCCTTCTCCAAACCATTTTTCAATCTGATAGCGTGAGATTTCAACAAGATTGATGTCGTCTTTGCTGCGCCGAAAAAAGTTGAAATCTCCTGTGGGGTAGAAGGCGAGCCCCTCCTTGCCTTCGACTGCCGCATTGAAAGCCGCCTCGTCTAAGACGGCGACAATGGGAATCTGCGGTTTTCCATCCATGCCGCCCACATAAACCGTGCCGTCTGCCTGTGTCACTGCTGCGAATATCATTTTTTTCTCCTTGTGGTCATAAGAATGACCGTCACGATAAAAAGTACAAGTTCGGCAGACGCGAGAGGGTCATCGCTTTTGCGACCGCCTCTGGGCCGCCTGGATACTCATGCCTAGAGTATGCGTTGCAGCGCAGGATGCGCCGCAGCCTCGCCCTGCGTGTCGGTGAGGGCACGGACGCTGTGGCGCGTATGCCCTTCCTAGCCATGGGCGAAGACAATGCGGCCATCGGGGTTGTTGCGTCGGTCCGCTTCCTGGTCCGCCTCCTCACTACCCCAGATGCTCACGTATCCGTCGTGGGGCACTTACGCCCCACGGCTGTAGCAATACTCTGCCCAGATGCCCCATGTCGTGCGCGCTTTCACCTTCGATTTCGTCGTCATCGTTTCAGCAGTCAATTTTTCTCCTTTTACGGCCTCGTCCGCCGCGCGTTTGATTCATTTCGCTCTTTTGCCATTTCGCTAGTTTATTTTCAGTTCTTAGTTCAGGAGCATTCGGCTTAATCAGCATCAAGCAACGCTTTTCCGTCATCCTCGCAACGAAGCGGGCTTCATGCGAAAGGTTTATCTATATCATGCCCCATTGCCTGTTAAAAAGCTCAAAAGGCAGTTTCTCTTCAAGAAATGATAATCATTGAAGAGCCCATGATGGTTAAGTTGAGCCATTCGGTTTGCGTCACCAACTCACTTGTTCATGATTTGTCCCTTTCAGTCGGCTAGTCATGTTGGTACACAAATTGAGGAGGTTTGTTCTGATGAAAATTGCCGTACGCCAGGCAAGTAACTCCCGCATCCGCATTTGTCGTCTCGCGTCGTCGCTTTCTACCAGCGTCAAGTTAGTCATCATGAGACCAGCAATAGGATTTACTGACCCGTGCAAGGCATGTCTATCCTTATAATGCCCCCTTTGCCTGTGGATTGCATGTAAATTGCTCCATTATTTTTCGGCTTGCAATCTTCCAAATAGGGGTGTCGCCGCCTCGTGCCTGACAGTCCGTATGGCATTGCCACAGCGATGCAACTTTGCCTCTTTTCTAAGCAGAACGATTTACGCTTTTGAGGACTTATCGCAGAAGCCTTTTGATTGAGAATGTGATAACACAAAAAACACTAATCGCTTACAGGGATCAGAGCTGGGATTCGACGGGCCGTGTGCGGTGGAGTGCGGGGGGGAGGGATGGGTGCTAAAATATTTACTGCGACGTGGCGTGCCACAAAGGGGTATAACAGGGCAAATGGAGACCATTCAAGAATGAGCGAACAATCAGAACAAACGAAATCGGACCTCAAAGTTACACTTTGTCATGATCGCGGATTGTGATCGTGCTTGGTATGGATTTGCTTCGCATTCCTTGACTGACTCAGATTGTGATTCCTCGTTCTGAGCATGGCTCAAGCGCGTATCAGTCATCTTTGCCAGCCCCATGTATGGCGGCGGCAGACAGATTGTAAATGCCTTCCCGACGAGATGGAGATCATGCGCGGCACGGCTGCGATGTGTAAAAAGGGAGATACATTTGTGGAAATGAATCCACGAGGAGTACACGCTCATAGCCGAAATTGGAAACTGTTTGAGGTATAATGGGCTACAGTGTGCCGCGAATCGGGAAACACCACGGAGCAAAGAGTAGCAATTACTGCGGGGTAGGGCGTTTCAGAAATGAGAAGCTCGCAAAGTCTCGCAGCGAGCGTTCGGTTCATACCCGAAATGTCCGCAGTTCGAATCTGCGCGCCGCTATTTTTTGACTATCGTTGACAGGCTCACGCCCACAATTACGCGGGGGTGAGTTTTTTTTGTTTCTGCCGCTTGCCCTCAAAACCCATTAAAACCCATGACGCCGGTCTCGCAAGAACAGAAAACGATGGCGCGATTTCCTCGGGAACTTGGGACTGGTCTTCTTTGGGCGGTCACGGGAACCCTGGGAGCGACGGGATGTTTCTGGCTGGTGCGTTCTTTTCTGGACAAGGGCCAGGCTTCTCTGCTGTATCTTCCGGTCGTCATTGTCTGCGCCATTCGGTTTGGCTTCGGCCCTGCCGTGACCGGGGCGCTGCTGAGTTTTCTGTGCTGGGATTTCTTCTTTCTGCCTCCCTTCTATAGGTTTGTCGTGGATAATCCGCGCGACTGGCTCTCACTGTTTGTGTTTCTGATTGCGGCGGTGACGACCGCCCATCTGGCGTCCCAGGCGCGCTGGCAGACACAGGAAGCGAACCGGCGAGAACGGGAAACGCTGACGCTCTATCAGGCGAGCGAGGCCATCAGCAGCGAAATAGAAGCCGCGCGCCTGCTGCCTGCGCTGGCGGAACGGATCGTTCAGATCTGCGAGGCGGATCGATGTGTCATCCTGCGGCGGCTGCCGTCGGGCGAACTGCACACCGCCGCCGTGGCCCCCGTCGGCCAGCCGCTTCCGACGGACGATGAAAGGCTGATCGTGCAGATGTCGCAAACGGCCGGCGAGCATGATCAGGTCATCGGCTTCGGTCCGGCCCGGCATCTTTGGGCCAAAGCCGTAGCGGGAATAACATCTCAGAGCGGCAGCGGACTCGGTGTTTATGTCCCGCTGCGTGTGAAAGACACCCTTGTCGGCACCCTCCATATTGGCCCACGGCGCGACGACCGGCCATTTTCGGAGCAGGATCAGCGCTTGATCCTGGCGTTCGCCAATCATGCCGCCATCGTCATCGCCCGCCAGTCGCTGGCCGATGAAGCGGCCCAGGCCAGCGCGCTGCGCGAGGCGGACGCGCTCAAGGATGCGCTCCTGTCCATGGTCACGCACGAGCTGCGGACCCCGCTGGCGGCGATCAAAGCCGCTTCGTCCGGGCTGCGGCAGCCCCGGGCGGTCTGGCCGGAGGCCGCGCGCGCGGAAGCGCTGCAAACCATTGATGTGGAGGCGGACCGCCTTACCACTCTGGTCAGCAATCTGCTGGACCTGTCGCGCCTGGAAGCCGGAGCCTGGCATCCCAGCAAAGACTGGTGCGATTTGACCGAGATTGTTGGGACGGCGCTGGACCGTCTCCCCGAATGCGAGGCTGCCCGCGTTCGGGTGGACACGCCTGCTAACCTGCCCTTAGTCCGAGCCGATTATGTGCAAATTGCGCTGGTTCTGACCAACCTGCTCCAAAACGCGGCCAAATACACGCCGCCAGACAGCGCCATTCACCTGAGCCTGCGCGCGGCGCACGGCGACGGAAACGCGCCGGGTGTGCGCGTGGACGTGCGTGATTTCGGAGAAGGGATCGCTCCCGGCGACGAGGAAGCGATCTTCGCCCGCTTCTACCGAAGCGCCCGGCATGCGGGCAGTGTCGTGCATGGCACCGGGCTGGGCCTTGCGCTTTGCCGGGCCATCGTTCAGGCGCACGGCGGGCGCATCTGGGCCGGAAACGCGCCGCCGGGAGAAAAGCCGGGCGCGCTCTTCTCTTTTCTTCTGCCGGCCGAGTAAAATAGAACCATGCAGGCTGCGGACGCTTCCATTTTGATTGTAGACGACGAACCGGAAATCCGTCGGGCTGTGCAGGCGGGGCTGAAGCTCAGGGCTATGACGTGCGAACGGCCTCCGACGGCGAGGAGGCCCTGAGTCTGGCCGCGAAGTCCCTACCCGATTTAATCATCCTGGACCTGATGATGCCCGGTCTGGACGGCCTGGAAGTCTGCCGCCGCCTGCGGGCCTGGACGGATGTCCCTATTTTAGTGCTTTCGGCGCGCTCTCAGGAAAAACAGAAGGTGGCCGCCCTGGATTTAGGGGCCGATGATTATCTGACCAAGCCCTTCGGCATGGACGAGCTGACGGCCCGCATCCGGGCGGCTCTGCGCCGGGGACGCCGCGCCCGACCCGCCGACGCGCCGACATTCACTGCCGGCGATCTGGAAGTGGATTATGCGCGCCGCCTTGCCTTCAAAGGCCGGCCAGGAACTCAAACTGACCCCGCTGGAATACGACATCCTGCGTTTTTTAACGCAGAATGCCGACCGCGTGCTGACCCACCGGCAGGTTCTGGCCGCCGTCTGGGGGCCGGAGGATGTGGAAGAAACCCAGTACCTGCGCGTCCACATCGGCCACCTTCGCCAGAAGATTGAAGACAATCCCGCCCGTCCCCGGTTCATCGTCACCGAACCCGGCGTCGGCTACCGCTTCCGCACTTCCGACTCCCTCATCCTCTAATCCCAAAGAACCCTGCCCTCTAAGGCAGGGTTTTTGCTTTCAAAATCTTTATCTTATCTTTATACGCTGATCCCCATTCTTTACATCTTCTTTATGCGGAATCGGATAGTATTGCCTCAAGCCGCGCTGCTGAATGCAAAGCGGCGGCAGGAGGAGGACAGTCATGCAGGATTTCTGGTTTCTGGCGACCATCGCGGCGTTCTTTGTGATTGCCATTGGCTATACCTACGGGTGCAACAAACTGTAGGGCATTGGAGGAGAAAGATATGGAAATATGGCTCGCGGGACTCGCGACAATCGGGCTGACGATCTATCTGCTGTATGCGCTGATCCGGCCGGAACAGTTTTAGGAGAATAGGCTATGACACTCATTGGCTGGTTTCAGATCCTGCTTTTTTTCGGGCTGATTTTGGCCCTGACAAAGCCGTTTGGGACGTTTATGTACCGGGTGTTTGAGGGCGAGAAGACCTGGCTGACGCCGTCTTCGGCCCAGTGGAACGGCTGATTTACAAAATCGGCGGCGTCCAGGAAGACGAGGAGATGCCGTGGACGACCTACACGCTGGCGATGCTGCTGTTCAGCGTCGTCACCCTCGTCATCACCTATGCTGTGCTGCGCTGGCAGGCATTCCTGCCGCTCAACCCGATGCACTTTGGCGATGCCAAAAACGCGCCGTCTTATGCGCACGGCCATGACGCCGGATCTGGCGTTCAGCACGGCGGCGTCGTTCACGACCAACACCAACTGGCAGGCCTATTCGGGCGAGAACACGATGTCGTACTTCTCGCAGATGGTCGGCGCTGGCCTCGCACAACTTCTTTTCGGCGGCCGACGGGCATCGCCATCGCCATCGCCCTGGTGCGCGGCCTGGGCCGGCGCTCGGCGGCAGAGCATCGGCAACTTCTGGGTGGACCTGACCCGCGCGACGCTCTATATTCTGCTGCCGCTCTGCCTGGTCTACGCGCTGGTGCTCTGCCAGCAGGGCGTCATTCAGAACTTCCATGCGTACCGACGGTGACGACGATGGAAGGCGGCGACGCAGATCATTCCCGGCGGGCCGTTTGCCTCGCAGGAGGCGATCAAGATGCTCGGCACAAACGGCGGCGGGCCGCTGAACGCCAACTCGGCGCACCCGTTTGAGAACCCGACAGCCGCTGACCGATTTCCTGCAGGTCTTGAGCATCTTTTTGATCGGCGCGGGCATTGTCTATACATTCGGCCTGTATGTCGGCAACGTCAAGCAGGGCTGGGCGGTCTGGGGCGCGATGGGCTTTCTGTTCCTGCTCGGCGTCTCCGTCGCCTATGTGCAGGAAGCGAAAGGCAACCCGCTGATCGCGCAGCAGGGCGTGGAAGACCGAGCCTCCGTGCTGGGCGACAGCGGCGGCAACATGGAAGGCAAGGAAGTCCGCTTCGGCGATTGCGCGTTCGGCGCTCTTCGCCACGGTCACGACTGACGCTTCCTGCGGCGCGGTCAACTCCATGCACGACTCGTACACGCCGCTCGGCGGCCTGGTCCCGATGGCGAACATCATGACCGGTGAGGTCATCTTCGGCGGGGTCGGCGCGGGCCTGTACGGGATGCTGATGTACGCCATTCTGGCCGTCTTCATCGCCGGCCTGATGGTCGGGCGGACGCCGGAGTATCTGGGCAAGAAAGTGGAAGCCTTTGAGGTCAAGATGGCGATGCTGGCCGCTCTGGTGCTGGCCGCCGACGTGCTGCTGTTCACCGCCCTGGCCAGCGTGACCCATGTCCCACATCCGGCCACCTACTGGAACACGGTTTCGGGAACGGCGAATGCGCTGGCGTCGGCCAACACCAACAACAGCGGCCCGCACGGCTTTTCCGAGATGCTGTACGCCTACGATTCGACCACCGGCAACAATGGCAGCGCCTTTGCGGGCATCTCCGTCAACACGCCCTACTGGAACCTGACTCAGGGCATCTCCATGCTGGTCGGGCGGTTTCTGATGATCGTGCCGCTGCTGGCGATTGCCGGCAGCATGGTTAAGAAGAAGCGCGTTGCCGTCAGCGCCGGGACGTTCCCCACCGACACGCCGCTCTTCGCGGGCCTGCTGGTCGGGGTCGTGGTCATTGTCGGCGCGCTGACCTACTTCCCCGCCGTCTCGCTGGGGCCGGTGGTGGAGCATTTCCTGATGCACTCGGGGAAGACGTTTTAGGAGGACCCGGCGAAGAACCTCTTTCTGGAAAAATAATTATGGCAACCACAGTCAACAATCAGACATCAAGCAATCAGCCTATGCCGCCCCTGCCGATGCCGGGCGGCACGGAGCCGGCGGACCGGCGCACCAGTCGGACGCGGCCCCTCTTTGACCCGCCCATCGTGCGCCGCGCCCTGGGCGATGCGTTCATGAAACTAGACCCGCGATTAGAGGCCAAAAACCCGGTCATGTTCGTGGTCTGGGTCGGCAGCGTCGTGACCACGCTCATCTTCCTGGGCAGCTTCCTCGGCGCGACCGGCGTCCACATGGGCGGCTGGGAGCGGGCCTTTACGGGCCAGATCGCGCTCTGGCTCTGGTTCACCGTCCTGTTCGCCAACTTCGCCGAGGCGATTGCCGAAGGGCGCGGCAAGGCGCAGGCGGATGAGCTGCGAAAAACCCGCACCACGACCAAAGCCAAGCGGCTGGGCAAAAACGGGCAGATCGAGGAAGTCCCGGCGACTAATCTCGCGCAAAGGCGACATTGTCCTCTGTACGGTCGGGCGATGTGATCCCCAGCGACGGGACGATTATCGAAGGCATCGCCAGCGTGGACGAATCGGCCATCACGGGCGAGTCGGCTCCGGTGATCCGTGAGGCGGGCGGCGACCGAAGCGCCGTCACGGGCGGCACGAAAGTCATCTCGGATCAGCATCAAGATCGAGATCACGGCCAACCCCGGCGAGACGTTTATTGACCGCATGATCGGCCTGGTCGAAGGCGCGTCGCGGCAGAAGACGCCCAACGAGATCGCGCTGAACATCCTGATCGCCGGCCTGACGATCATCTTCCTGCTGGCGACCGTGACGCTGCTGCCGTTCGCGCAGTACAACGTCGCAGGCGCAGGCGCGGGGTCGGGGTCAGCCCCATCCATCACGGTCCTGATCGCCCTGCTGGTCTGCCTGATCCCCACCACCATCGGCGGCCTGCTGTCGGCCATCGGCATTGCGGGCATGGACCGGGTGATGCAGTACAACGTGCTTGCCATGTCCGGCAAAGCCGTCGAAGCGGCGGGCGACGTGGACGTGCTGCTGCTGGACAAGACGGGAACGATCACGCTCGGCAACCGCCAGGCGGCGGAGTTTCTGCCCCTGCCGGGCGTGGACATTGCAGGAACTGGCCGACGCCGCCCAGCTGTCGTCGCTGGCCGACGAGACGCCGGAAGGCCGCTCCATCGTCGTGCTGGCCAAGGAAAAATACGGCCTGCGCGGGCGGCATTTGGAAGACGGTGCGGAGTTTATCCCGTTCACGGCGCAGACCCGCATGTCGGGCCTGAACATGAACGGCACAGCGCGTCCGCAAGGGCGCGGTGCAGGCCGTCGCCGACTATGTCAAGGGCAACGGCGGCTCGGTCCCCGCCGCAGCTGCAGGAGATCGCCGACGGCATCTCCAAGCAGGGCGGCACGCCGCTGGCCGTCGTCCTGAACGAGACAGCCGCTGGGGATCATCTACCTCAAGGACATCGTCAAAGGCGGGATGCGCGAGCGCTTTGACCACCTGCGGGCCATGGGCATCAAGACCGTGATGATCACCGGCGACAATCCCGCTGACCGCCGCCGCCATCGCCCAGGAAGCGGGCGTGGACGACTTTCTGGCCCAGGCCAAGCCCGAAGACAAGATGGCCCTGATCAAGAAAGAGCAGGCCGAGGGGCGTCTGGTCGCCATGACCGGCGACGGCACCAACGATGCGCCCGCGCTGGCGCAGGCCGATGTGGGCGTCGCGATGAACTCCGGCACGCAGGCCGCCAAAGAAGCGGGCAACATGGTGGACCTGGACTCCAATCCCGACCAAGCTGATCGAGATCGTGGAGATCGGCAAGCAACTGCTGATGACGCGCGGGGCGCTGACGACGTTCTCCATCGCCAACGATGTCGCCAAATACTTCGCGATCATCCCGGCCATGTTCTCGACGCTCTATCTTTTGAGCGGCCAGGCGCATGGCCCGCTGTGGGCCCTGAACATCATGCAGCTGCATTCGCCCTACTCGGCGGTGCTGGCGGCGGTGATCTTCAACGCGCTGATCATCATCGCGCTGATCCCGGTCGCCCTGCGCGGCGTCCCGTATCGCCCGATGGGCGCGGCCCAGGTCCTGCGCCGCAACCTGGCCGTCTGGGGCCTGGGCGGCATCGTGCTGCCGTTCCCGTTCATCTGGCTGCTGGACCAGATCGTGGTCCTGCTGCACTGCGCGCCAGCGCGTTAGGAAAGTACCCGGCCTTGAAAGGCCGGGCTACGAGATTACAAAGCCCCTCCGGGACTGCGGCTTTAGCCCGGAGGGGCTCGTACACTGTTAGCCCGGTCATTCATGGCCGGGTACTGAGGCAGAACAAAATGGCAAAACAACTCTTGATCTCAATACGCATCACGCTTGTCCTGCTGCTGCTGGTCAGCGGCATCTATCCCCTCGTCGTCTGGGGCATCGCGCAGGCGGCGTTCCAGCATCAGGCCAACGGCAGCCTTGTCGACGAACGCGCAGGGCCAGGTCGTCGGCTCGGAACTGCTGGCGCAGGGCTTCACCAAGCCCGAATATTTCCAGCCCCGCCCTTCCGCGGCGGGCAACGGCTACGACCCGACGGCCAGCAGCGGCACGAACCTCGGGCCGACCAGCGACAAACTGATCAACGGCGTCCACAAGCCAAACTGCGCCAATGGCAAGGACGACCCGGCCGACTTCGACGGCGTCAAAGATCTAGCGGCAGCGTACCGAACGACAACGGCCTGGCCGCAAACGCGCCGGTTCCCGTGGATGCCGTCACGCGGCTCCGCCTCGGGCCTGGACCCGCATATCAGCCCGGCCAATGCCGACTTGCAGGTCGCCCGAGTCGCCAAAGCGCGAGGTGTACTGGAAGATGTTGTGCGCGGCCTGGTCAAAGAAAATACTCAGGACAGAGGCTTGGGGTTTGTGGGCGAGCCGGCGGTCAATGTACTGATACTCAACATTGCGTTGGATAAAGACGCCCCGATGAAGCCTGCTGCACCCGCTTTGCGGGTAAAATAGCCCTATGGCTGAAGAAAAAAATGGGCCGCGCCGCCCAACCCCCGATGAACTCCTGGCGCGCGTCACCAAAGAAGAGAGCGCGGCGGGGCGCGGACGCCTCAAGCTGTTTCTGGGTTTTGCCGCCGGGGTCGGCAAAACCTATGAAATGCTCTCCGAAGCGAACCGGCGTAAGCATGAGCGCGACCAGGATGTCGTGATCGGCTATGTGGAGACGCACAAGCGCAAAGGCACGGAGGAGCAGATCGGCGACCTGGAGATCGTCCCGCGCAAAACCATCGAATACAAAGGGACGGTCTTTGAGGAGATGGACACGGACGCCATCATCGCCCGCAAGCCCAAATGGGTGCTGGTGGACGAACTGGCGCACACCAATGTCCCCGGCTCCAAAAACGAAAAGCGCTATCAGGATGTCATGACGATACTGGATGCCGGCATCAACGTGGAAAGCACGCTCAATGTCCAGCATTTAGAGTCGCTCAACGATACAGTGCAGCAGATCACCGGAGTCAAAGTGCGAGAAACCGTGCCGGACTGGGTGATCGGGAAAGCGGACGAAATCGTCACGGTGGACATCACGCCGCGCACCCTGATCAACCGCCTGGGACGCGGCGATGTTTACCCGCTGGAAAAAGTCCCCCAGGCGCTGCAAAACTTCTTCACCGAGGGCAACCTTTCCGCCCTGCGCGAGATCGCCCTGCGCGAAGTCGCCTCCGAAGTGGACCGCTCGGTGCAGGACTACCGGGAGGAACAGCATGTCTCGCAGCCCTGGCAGACCCAGGAAAAGGTCATGGTCTGCATTTCCCCGGATAAATCCTCGGAGCGGCTTTTACGCCGTGGGTGGCGCATCTCGCGCCGCCTTAAAGCCGACATTGTGGCTGTCTATGTTCCGGCAGTCAAGACGACGCTGGCGCAGCAAAAGGTTCTGGAATGCGATTTCTCCCTGGCAAACCGGTTGGGGATCCCTATTGAACGGACTACGGGCATCGGCATCGCGCCGTCCCTGGCTGATTATGCCCTCAAACACCAGGTCACGCAGATCATCATCGGGCATTCCGGGCGCTCCCGCTTGCAGGAGTTTTTGCAAGGCTCCATTGTCAACGATCTGATCCGGCTCGTCCGCGGCATTGATGTTTTAATCGTCGCCAACAGCGTCCCGGCGGAACAGCAGCAGAAACAGTAGCGACCAGGGCGTTATGGACCACACAGGCTCAAATGTCACGCAGTTTTTCTGGCTGATGCTGGCTGCCTTTGTGGTCGCCCTGGCCGCCCGGCGCGTCCGGGTCCCGTATGCGCTGGCCCTGGTGGTCACCGGGCTCCTCATCGGCATCCTGCGCCTGCTGCCGCACACCCATCTGAATCCGTCGGTCCTACTCACCGTGTTTCTGCCGCCGCTGCTGTTTGAAGCCGCGATTAATCTGCGCGTGGATGCCTTGCGTCAGGACTGGAAACCTATTGCCGTCTACACGCTGGCGGGGACATTCCTTTCCACCTTCATTGTCGGCGGCCTCATGTCCTGGCTCCTGCGCCTATCTCTCCCTACCGCGCTGGTGTTCGGGGCTTTAATTTCTCCCACCGACCCGATCTCTGTGATTGCCATCTTCAAACGATTGGGCGCGAGCCGGCGGCTGACGCTGATTCTGGAAGCCGAAAGTCTGTTCAATGACACCATTGCGGTGATTCTCTTCACGGTCATGCTAGCGGCAGTTTACGGCGGCAAAATCTCCGCCGCTCAAGGCTCAGAACAGTTCCTGCGGCTGGTAATCGGAGGCGTAATTCTGGGCGGCGGCCTGGGCTGGCTGGCCTCACGCATCCATTACGAACTGGACGATCATCTGGTGGAAATCACACTGACTACTGTGGTTGCGTTCGGATCCTATCTGAGCGCGGAAGCCCTGGGCGTTTCCGGCGTCATGGCCGTCGTGGCGGCAGGCATCGTCATCGGCAATCTGGGCATGCCAACAGCTATGTCGCCCGGCACACGCCTGGCCGTCTCCGCGCTGTGGGAATATGCGGTGTTTGTCGTCAATTCCCTAGTATTTCTGCTGGTCGGCATTGAGGTCACTTATGTGCATTGGGCGGACAAGGCCGGGCTTGTCGCGGCTTCCATTGCCGTTGTCCTCATCGGCAGGGCGGCGATTTATCCGCTTTCGGTTCTGGTCAATCGCTTGGGCGGACGCATTCCGGCTTCCTGGCAGCATGCCTTATTATGGGGCGGGCTTCGGGGCGCTCTGTCCATGGCGCTTGTGCTGGGACTGCGGCTGGACTTTCCTCAGCGAGATGCCCTGGTCGCCGCGACCTTTGGCGTGGTGATGTTTTCGCTTCTGGTTCAGGGGCTGACGCTCGGCCCGCTGATGCGCCGCCTCCAACTGACGGGAGCGCCGCCGGCCACAGCGGCGCGGAATGAGGCCGAGGATCTGCGCCGATTATCGGGCGAGATCGTTTCTCTCTCCGCGGCGCTGTTTGAACTGGAGCGGCTGCGCGCGGGAGAAACCCATCCCAACTGGGCGATAGAACTTCTTATGCAGGATTATCAACAGCGGCTCACTGAGAGGGAAAACCAGGTCACGGCGCGGCAGCCGGATTATTGGGATCGCCGGGAGCGGCAGGCGCTCAGCGCCCAGCGCGCGGCTTTGGCCGCGGAGAAAAGCGCGCTTCAGGAAGCCGGGAAGCAGGGCTGGCTCCGGGAGGAAGATCGGAGGGGCATCGTCGCGCGCATTGATGCCGAACTGCTGGCTTTGGAAACGAAGCGCTAAGTCATTGTGTCAAACAGCAGCCTATTCCTGGTTCCCCTCTGCCTGCCCGTAGCGCAGCGCGAGGTGCGCGAACATCGCCATTCCCACAGGCAGCGCGCCGTCGGAAAAGTTGTAAGTCGGCGTATGCAGCGCGGTGACATCGGTGCCGACGCCCAGCCGAAACATGACGCCCGGCACGTAAAGCTGATAAAAAGCGAAATCTTCCGCGCCCATGGTCGGCGATTCCAGAAATACCACGTTTTCCGGTCCCGAGCAGGTTCGTGCCGACAGATTGGATCAGCGCGGTGATGCCGGGGTCGTTGACGACCACGGACGTGCCGCGCTCATAATGAAACGTATAGTCCGCGCGCAGGGCGGCGCAGATGCCTGCTGCAATTCGCTCCATTTTCGCGGGCATTTCGTCCCGGACGGAGGGGCTGAGGCAGCGCACGGTTCCTTTGAGTTCGGCGACGCCGGGTATGACGTTATAGGCTGTTCCTGCATGGAACTGCGTCACCGTTACGACCACCGAATCCAGAGGCGAGATTTCGCGGCTGGCGAGGGTCTGAAACGCCTGCACGATCTGGCTGCCGGCCACAATCGGGTCCACAGTGGTGTGCGGATAGGCCGCATGGCCGCCCTTGCCGCGCACCGTCAGGTCAAACTGATCCGCGCTCGCCATCATCGGGCCGGGCCGGTAGCCGACCTGACCGATCTCCAGATTCGGCCAGCCGTGCAGGGCGGCAATAGCCGCGACCCCTTCCAGCGCGCCTTCGGCCACCATCGCGTCCGCGCCGCCGACCGTCTCTTCCGCAGGCTGAAATAAAAACTTGACCGGGCCGGGCAGCAAGTCCTGCACGTCCGACAGAACTTGCGCCGCGCCCAGCAGGGTCGCCGTGTGGCCGTCATGCCCGCAGGCGTGCATCACGCCCGCCCGGCAGGAGGCATACGCTAGGCCGCTGGTTTCCTGAATGGGCAGCGCGTCCATGTCCGCCCGCAGGGCCAGCATCGGCCCGTCCTGCGGCCCGCGCAAAATGCCGGTGACGCCATGCCCGGCTAACCCTGTCCGCACCTCCTCGCAGCCCAGCGCGCGCAGCCGTTCGGCCACCAGGGCCGCCGTTTCCACTTCCTGACCGCTCATTTCCGGGTTTTGGTGCAGATGATGGCGCGTGGCGATGACGTCGGGAAGGGCGCGCTGCACGGCTTCCTCTATGGCGGTTTTGATATCTGGCATGAGCAGAGAGACCTTTCCGTTGCGGACAGTGCGTTTTAATTCGCTGCCGGAGCGGCCGGTTCCTGCACGCGCCTCCGCCGCAATGCCTCCGCCTTCTTTTCATCCGTGTCGGAGGCCAGATCTTTGCGCTGCCAGACGCGCACATAGTCGATCACGAAATCCGCCGGCAGCCGCGCGTCTTCGAGCGGGCTGTTGTCCCAGCCGCCCATCGGCAGGGTGAACATCAGCATGGCGGGAACCTGAGAGATGCGCGGGTTCTCCCAGCGCAGGACCTCGCGGCCATTGCAGTAGTAGACCACCGAACCCGGCGTCCACAGCAGGCCGCAGGTGAGGAAGCCGTCTTTGTCGGGCTGCACATAGATTTTGTCGGAGCCAAGCTTGCTTGTGATCCTTGCCGTAGCCGTCATAGTGCATCGCGATGTTGTAGCGGTGCGGCCCCCAGCGGGTGAGATGCTCCATAATGTCGAACTCCATCCCGCCGTTGCCGGTATCCTGTCGCTTCCACTGCTCCGGCCCGGCCGCCATGCCGCGGTCCGGCATCATCCAGAACGCGGGCCACAGGCCAGGCGCGGTCGGCAGCTTCATCCGCGCCTCAAAGTAGCCGTACCGCTGCGCCCATTTGTCATAGGTGTGGAGGTAGCCGGCGGCATAATCGCTCGGCTTTTGAGTCGGATCGTCGTTGTTGAACCCGGTCTTCTTCTCGTAGCGCAGCCGTACCACGCCGCCGCCGAGGAGAACATCGTCCTTGCTCCAATGTGTCTGCTTGTCCCAATAGTTCTCTCCGTACATGCTCCAAACGGACTGATCCAGCGCGGCACTGTTGAACTCGTCATCCAGTGTCTTGACCCAATCGCCGGCCACCGGCGGACGCCGGCCCAGCCAGGCAGGAAATGACACGGACGGCAAAGCGGCGGTCACCGACAACACGCTCAGTCTGCGTTCGCTCCCTGTGCCGTCGGCTGTGAGGGTAACGGCGGAAACGGAGTCGCTAGTCACATGACTTCCTGTCTCTTTCCGGGACAAGTCCGCCGCCGTCACGCCCGCGAAGGGGACAACAATCTCAGTCTCGGTTCCCGGCTTGAGAGGAGCGGCCACTGGAAGCCAGTCCGAGACGCCGCCATTGCTTTCCAGCCGAACGCGCGGCGTGATTGGCGTCGCCCCATCGTTATAGACTGCGACGCGAACTTCCAGGAAATCACGCAAATCCCATCGTCCCACAGAGGGCCGCAAGGACACGGATTGTTCGCCCGCTGCCGGCGGGAACACCACGCGCAAGGCCGGGTGATTGGCGTCGCCGGTCAGCATGGCCTCCGCGTTCTGGGAAGTGATTTTCGCCGCGCTCACCAGCAGCGCGCCGCGCGGCGGGTTGAGCCGAACGTCATCAGGAGCGACCGGGGGCGTTTCCCCTGCCGGGCCGCCGGCCGTCAGCGACTCAATGCGAAATGACTGCACCGTTTCAGATTTGCCGGCAAACAGCATCAGGTTGACCACTGCCGCCGGCCGCAGTGCATAGCCGGGCTTCTGCCCGTAGGAGTAGCCGAAGATCGTGGTGATCGTCCCGGTTTGACCAGGCGCGAGGGACACGCTTTCTGTATTCCAGGGGTTGTCTCTCCAATCACCGCCGTTGTCCACGCGCAGGGCAATGGAAAGGGTCTTGACGCCTGTGTTCGTCACACGCGCCGCAATATGGCCGAAGGCGGAAAGGTTCCAGGCAGCGCCCTCGGGCTTGACATTGACGCCGGGATAAGCCTCCTGGCCCGGCTGAATCGTGACATTGAGGCCTGGCGTAGAGTGATCTTGGCTGCGGGCGACGGTGACCTGCTCCGAGGTCGGCGTCAGCCGCTTCTCAGCGCCCTGCTGCATGACGTCCAGCAGAACCTTCGTTGACACCGGCACAGGCAGCAGAGCGGATTGGGCAGACGCGATGGACATGAAAAGGACAGCGCTGATCGCGGCAAAAAATATCGCGCGAAGCGACGGTGAGATCATCGGGAACCATGGGAAGGGAGCCATGAGCAAGTATTCGGCGCAGCAGACGTGACTTCCTTCCGAAATTTAGGGGTAGACCTTTGCGCCAGGAGGGTATAAAATAGGCTATGCGCCCCACATCATTTGCACTTGGTTTTGCATTGGCTGGCTTCGCTCTGCTGGCTTTGCTCTCGCAGCGGGGTGGGGCGGATGCTCCTTCGCCGTTTGTCTGGGGAGTGACGGTTCCTGTCGCGAATGCCGGCTGGGGGCGGATGATTCGCCTGGCCGACGGCCGCTGGCTTTGCGTCAGCACCCTGTATCCCTCTCGCACCACCAACATTCTGCAACTCAAGATCAGCGCGGACAATGCGCGTACCTGGAAGCCCATTGCACAAGTGGTGGAACCGGGCCGCAAAATGGACAACGGCGAGCTGATCCAGCTTGCCGGCGGCGCGATTCTTCTGACGGGACGGTCGGTGATTGAGGGGCAGTCGTTTCATCTGCCTGTGTACCGAAGCGACGACAGCGGCGTCCATTGGACCTATCTCAGCATGATTGACGCCAATGACTCTGTCGTCAACGGCAACCATCCCAGCCAGGGCCTTTGGGAGCCACATTTCTTTTTGCTTGCCCATGGCCGCCTGGCTGTCGCCTATGCCAGCGAAAAGCGCTCGGTCCAAACGCCCGCTTACAGCCAGGTCTGCGCGGAGAAGATTTCCGTAGACAACGGCGTCACCTGGGGCGAGGAAACCCTGCTGGCCGCGCAGCCCGGCGGAGGCGGCCTGCGTCCCGGAATGCCGGTCGTCACCCGAATGCGCGACGGGCGGTATTTTGAAGTTTCGGAAGTCGTCGGGATGGGCAATGCCAATGTTTACGCGAAGATTTCGCCCGACGGAGTCCGCTGGCCGGAGGGCCTGGGCGTCCCGATTCCCTTTCAGCACGCTGGTCCCTGGGCGGCGTCTTTGTCAGATGGCCGGCTGCTGGTCATTTCCTGTTCCAACCAGATTTCCGTCAGCAGCGACGGCGGCCAGACCTGGCAACTCGTCACCCCGCCCGCCTGGGACATCGGCTTTGCCCTCTCGTTCCCGGCGATTTACCAGACCGGCCCCGGCGAGATCGCCGTGATGAACACCCACGGCGGCGTCCAAATTCGCTTTGGCACGTTCCCTGAGTGAGTCCACCTGGTGAAAATAAACCATTCCGTGCATTTACTAGTTTTTTGGCGTATAATAACAGTAACCTAAGTTGCGTTTCTGTGTTCATGCCGTGAGGGTGTAAGCCAGCACCGTCAGAAAGACCTTCAATTCAAAACCACGCGGTGTGACCGCGTGAATGGTACGCCCGAACGCCGCAGCTATCTGGCTGAACACCGTTTCAATGCGCTTGCGCCGGCCTTTGGCAAAGTAACTGACCCACACAGGGAGAGGCTGTTTGCTGTTATGGCGCCGCTGGGCCACCAAAACCAACTCGGCGTCTTTGAGCAATGCTTCTTCATGCTGATCCAAATAGCCCGCGTCCGCGAAGACATGCGCCTTCGGAGGTAAGTCCACCGGCAAACACCGGAACGCCGTGATGTCCGCCTCCGCCCCCGGAGCCAGCATCACTTCCACCGGCAGGCCGTCGGCTGTCATCAACAGATGCACCCGCAGACCGTAGAAGTAGCGGCGCTTGCTGGCAATGTAGCCCCGGAAGGCTTCGCCGTGGTTTTTGCGCGGATACAAATGGCTGCGACAGATGCGGATGTTATCACAGACCGCGACCGGCAAGCTGTCTACGGCGTACTCCTGGTCTTTGTTGGTTTGTTTATGCACCTGAGCCAGCAAGTCAAAGAAGGCTTGCCAGAGCGCTTCCGGGATGTCGTGCAGGCGTCGGTTGAGATTGCTTTTGCTGCACATGTTCTGGATGTAGCCGTGTTCCTGGAGGAAGCAGCGGCTTCGTTCTTGGTTGCCGTGGAAGAGCGTGACGGCGACCAGGGATACGGTCATCACCTCGGCGGTGGTCATTCTGGCTTGTGGGGCATCTTTATGGCCCCAGGCGGATAAAAAGTCATCGCACAAGCAGTAAATCGTGATGATTTGGTGAACTTGACTTGGCATGGTCGGTCTCCAGTGTAGTAGAGGGTGGTACTTCCACTATACCAGAGGCTCGGCCATGCGCTTCAAAGCACTGCAAACAGAAACGCAACTTAGGTTAACAGTATTGATAGAGGTTAATCATGCCCGTTGATCCCAATTACTATGCTGTTCTGGGGCTGAAGCCCGGCAGTTCGCTGGACGAAGTCAAGACCCAGTACCGGCGTCTGGCAAAAATTCATCATCCCGACTGCAACAACAATGATGTCCGATCTCAGGAAAGCATCAAGCGGCTGAATCTTGCCTATGAGTATCTTTTAGACCCCGCGCGCAAGGCATCTTACGATGCTCGTTTCCGGTTTTCTTCCGGTTCGGCTCCCCCCGCCGCGCCGGGCGAGCCGCCGTTTTCGCGCAGCGCCAGCGGCGCCAAGCCGCAGCCTGCGCCGGATTGGCCGCCGATGCCGGCGTCGCGCGGGCTGCGCTCGCTGCGAATTGTCTTCGCCGGCGGTCGCTCGCTGGTCGTTCCCGCTCAGGTCTTGCTGGGCGTTGCCTGCACGCCGGTTCTGGTCGGGGTCTATCTGCTTCTCAGCACAGGCGCTTCTTTTATTGACGGAGTTTCGGATAGCGCCGCGGCTGCCGCCAGCATCCGCCCGCACACTCGCGCTGAAACCAGGCCTTCTGTGACCGTACTTCCGTCCACGCCTGCCCCTTCGGCCTCCGATATGCCTGCCGATACGCCCGTTGACGGCGGCGATCCCTTAACGGCTCCCGTCACCGATGCTCCTGCTGCGCCCCTGCCTGAAGCTGGGCCGCCGTCATGGGCTGCGCCTCTTCAAACGCGCTGCGCCGCCGTTCTGCCGAAAGCGGATGCCGTGATCGCCCAGGGTAACTGCGCTTTCAGTGAGAATGAGAACTTCCTGAACATGCCGGGGGCTGAGGAAAGCCAGGAGCATCGCTTCCGGCTGGCTCAGATGGAACGGGACTTGAGCTACTTGCGGATACAGCGCGTGTTGATTGATGCCGATATGGGACGCCTGCAATGGGTGCAGAGCCGCGAGGAGATGCAGCGAGTGTCCCCGCCGATCCAAACCCATTTGCGCTGCCTGACTGCATCGCTCAAGCCGGTGCAGGTTGACCTCCAGGTCTTGAAACACACACCGCGCACAGTCGCCTTCTTGCCGCCCGTCGTGTCCATCCATCTGCCTGCCGCCCGCCGCCCAGCCCCGGCCCCGGTCACGCCGCCCGCCCCCAAAGCGGCTTCCAGTCCTCACCTTTCCTCGCCGACATCTGACGAGCCGCAATTTTCCATGCCGACGGGAACGCCATAAACCGGAGATTTTAATGACTTTGCAGCCCGCACCTACCGCCGGGGACACATCCTGGTTTACCGAGGCCCGCTTTGGCTTGTTTATCCACTGGGGGCTGTACGCCTTGCCCGCCCGTCATGAGTGGGTCAAGAACCAGGAAAAGATCTCGGACGAAGACTACGAGAAATACTTTCGTCACTTCGACCCGGACCTTTATGACCCGACCCTGTGGGCCGATGCGGCGGCGAACGCGGGCATGAAATACTTCGTGGTCACCACCAAGCACCATGAGGGCTTTTGCCTGTGGGACAGCAAACTGACCGACTACAAGGCCACCAACACGCCCTATGGCAAAGATTTGCTGCATCCGATGGTGGATGCTTTTCGCGGGCGCGGTTTGAAAGACGGCTTTTACCACTCGCTGATTGACTGGCATCATCCCGACTACACCGTGGACGATCTGCATCCGATGCGAGACAACGCCTGCTGCCCGCGCGGCCAATTCCCAGAAAGATTTGAACCGCTACGTGGATTACCTGTACGGCCAGACGCGGGAACTGCTGACCGAGTTCGGCCCCGTGGATATCCTCTGGTACGATTTTTCCTACACCGGCAAAGGCAAGGAGCAGTGGCGCAGCGAAGAACTGATTCAGACCATTCGCCAGTTGCAGCCAAAAATTATTCTCAACGACCGCCTGCAAATTGATCAGGACATCAAGACGCCAGAGCAGTTCCAGCCGCGCGGCTGGGTGATGGTGGACGGGAAGCCTGTCGTTTGGGAAGCCTGCCAGACGTTCTCCGGGTCATGGGGCTACCACCGCGATGAAGAGTCCTGGAAAAGCGTGGACACGCTGGTGCAGATGCTGATTGACAGCGTCAGCAAAGGCGGAAATTTATTGCTCAATGTCGGGCCGACAGGCCGGGGCGAGTTTGACAGCCGCGCCCTGGACCGCCTGGCCGGGATGGGCGAGTGGATGAAGCGCCACAGCCGGTCTATTTACGGCTGTACGCAGGCCCCGGATGAGTTCCAGACGCCGCAGGACTGTCGCCTGACCTACAACCCTGTGACAAATCGTTTGTACGTTCACCTGTTCGCCTGGCCGTTCAACGAACTGCATTTGGACGGTTACGCGGGCAAGATCGCCTATGCCCAGCTTCTCAACGACGCTTCGGAACTGAAAATGGAAGGCCGCCCCGATTGGCAGCAGTCCCACGAAGTCGGCGTGGACACGGTCACGCTGCGCCTGCCGGTCAAAAAGCCGCCCGTCACCGTGCCGGTGGTTGAGTTGTTTCTGAAGTGACGGCGACCGTCGCCTCCGCCCTGGCCTATGCCATTCCGACTCTGGCGGCGGCAGGCGTGGACACGCCGCGCCTGGACGCTCAATTGCTGCTGGTCTGGACTCTGAAATGCCGCCGTGAAGACCTGGCGCGCGACCCGGAGCGGACTCTGACGGAGCGCGAACAGATCATCTACGAAAAAGCCGTCGCCCTGCGAACGGAGCGGCGTCCTTTGCCGTATATTACCGGGGAAGCCTGGTTTTATGGCCGCCCCTTCAAGATTAATCGAGCAGTTTTGATCCCGCGCCCCGAAACGGAACTGCTGGCGGCGGCGGCATTGGAGCGCTGCCCTCTGGGAACTTCGGTGCTTCTGGCGGACATTGGAACGGGCAGCGGCTGCCTGGCAGTAACCCTGGCCTGCGAACGGCCATTGGCGCATGTCTGGGCCACTGACTTATCCCGTGATGCCCTAACACTGGCCTGCAAAAACGTCGTCCGTTATAGCCTGGAAGACCGCGTGACGCCTTTGCTGGGCGACCTGCTCGGCCCGTTGCCCGAAGGCGCGCGCTTTGACATCATCGTTTCCAATCCGCCTTACGTGACGGAGGCCGATCTGCCCGCGCTTCAGCCGGAAGTGCGCGATTATGAGCCGCGTCTGGCTCTGTCGGGTGACAGCGGGGCGTCCGGCCCCGACGGGATGGCTCTGCACCGCCGCCTGCTGGCTGAGGCCCCGGCCTATTTGAACCCGGGCGGCTGGCTGTTAATGGAAGTGGGGCAGGGGCAGGCGGAACCCGTCGCCGAGGCAGCCCGCCATTTTGGCTATGACGATGTTTCGGTGCGAGACGATGGAGCGGGAATTGGGCGAATTGTCATCAGCCGCGCTCCGGGCGCGTAAAGCGGCGACCATGCAAACACAGATATTCTGCCGACTGGCTGCTGGCCTGACAATTTTTCTTTCCGGCTGCTCCGCCAAAGACCCGGTGACGATGACGCCGGTGTATCACATCGGTACGCCCACCAATCGCTCGTCGGTCAACTCCTGGGAATTGAACGGGGAGCCGCTCAACACGCAGCCGGGCGTCTACCGGGGCAAGCCTGTTTCGCTGCCTCCAGTGCCCTCGCAGCGCGGCTTTGAGCCAAATGATCCCGTTGCCCTCGCTGTCCTGAACGCGCTGGGGCAGGACAGCCAAGTTTCGACTCAATACCTCTCGGTGAGCGCCAAAGACGGCGTCGTGATCTTGACCGGCAGCGTTGTTTCCCCTGCCCAAAAGGCACGTGTTGAGCAGATCGCCCGAAGCGTAGCGGGCGTCAAAAAACTCCGTGGTCAGGTCGTCGTGATTCCAGCGAAGTAACCTCTATGACCGAAGTCCTTGCTATCAATCCCCTCGTCCCGGAAACCGACATTCTGGCCCATGCCGGCGGCATTTTACGAGCGGGCGGCCTTATCGCGTATCCGACCGAGACAGTCTACGGCCTGGCCGCCAGCGCCTTTGTCGTGGACAGCGTGGCCCGCGTTTTTGATGCCAAGCAGCGGCCCTTTTCTCAGCCTCTGCCGGTCCAGATCGCCGACACTTCCGAGATTGAGACCCTGGCCCGGACGGTTCCCCCCGCCGCCCGGCGGCTTGTCGCCGACTTCTTTCCCGGCCCGCTCACCCTCGTGTTCTGGCGGCTGCCCACGGTCTCTTTGGTTGTGACGGGCGGCACCAACACCATCGGCCTGCGGATGCCCGATCACCCGGTTGCGCTGGGCGTCCTTCGCGCCTTCGGCGCTCCCGTCGTCTGCCCTTCCGCCAATCTCACCGGCCGCCGCGCCCCCATGTCTGCCCAGGATGTTCTGGAAGATTTGGATGGCCGGATTGACCTCGTTTTAGACGGCGGCGAGACGACCGACCGGACGCCCAGCACCGTGCTGGATGTGAGGACCGTCCCGGCCCGCCTGCTGCGCGAGGGGAAAATCACGCGGGCGGAACTGGAAGGGTATCTGGCGGTGGCGTGAGGAAGAAGCCTCCCAGCCCCCAATAATGGGGGAGTAGGATACGGCATTTTCCCTCTCCTATTCCCCCATTATTGGGGGCTAGGGGGCCTTTTTCCGCTTCCTGCACATTCCGTTGAGTATCTCAGTTGAATGCACACCCCTTTTGAACTCTTTGAACACGACATAAAGCCTTTTCCCTGGGACAGCCGCCATCTCGCTGGATTGGCGCGGCTGAACCGGGCGAACGGCGACGACATTCTGAAGGTTGCCGTGACCCGCGATGGTCAGCCTGCCGTGCATGCCACGCAGTACGTCGGCGTCGTCCGCCTGGGCCGGGAAACGGTCCAAATCCTGCCCAAAATCTACCGGCACAATGAAAAGGCCACGACCGAAGCGGCCCGAAACCTGCTGCATCTGCTGGCCGTCGCTCACAATCTGCCTGTCCGCGAACACGACCTTGCGCCCCTCACCCGCCATGCGGATTGGTTTGAGATATTGACGCGCCTGTTTGCGACGCATCTCACCCACGCCTGGCAGCGCAATGTCGTGCGCGGCTATGTTCCCTGCGACGAGGACGCTTCCCCGACACTGCGCGGGCGCTGGCGTCTGGCCGCCCAGCTTCGCCGCCCCGAACGCCGTCATCAATTCGCCGTCACTTATGACGAGTTCACGCCCGATAACCCGCTCAACCGTGTGTTTCGCTTTGTCGTGGAGCGGCTCTGGGCCTTAACCCGCGATGCCGACAACCGCCGCGCCCTGTCCACTCTGCGCGCGTGGATGGACGAGGTCACGCTGCTGCCCATCGTCACTGCCGCCGATGCCCGCCCGGATTTACTGACGCGCCTGCATCCGTCCTACGTTCCCCTGCTGAACCTCGCCCGTTTGTTTCTGGACGGCGGCTCCTTGCAACTCTCCGGCGGCAGCCATGAATCCTTTGCCTTTGTGTTTGACATGAACCGCCTGTTTGAGTCCTTCGTGTTCCATTTCCTGCATCGCCACCGCGCTCAAATCCTGCCGCCTGCCTGGGACGACTGCGCCCTGCTCCCGCAATCGTCAGGAACGGCCATGCATCTCGCCCAGCGCGAGGGTGTTTCCGTCTTCCGCCTCGCCGCCGACATCGCCCTCCGTAGGGGTGACGGCACGTTCCCACTGCTTATCGACACCAAATATAAGACGCTTGCCCCCACAGACCGCAAAGGCGGCGTCGCCCAATCCGACATGTACCAGATGTACGCCTACGCCCGCCGCTATGCCTGCCCCCGCATCCTGCTCCTCTACCCGCAGACGGCAGGCATGACCGAGCCGCTGCGCGTCCGCTTCACCTTGCATGACGGCGGTGCTATTGAAGCCGCCACGTTGGACTTGCGGACCGAGCTAGGCAAGCCGGAAGGCATTCAGCAGTTGATTGATGAATTGAAAGAAATAATTGAGGAGCCTAACGATGAATAAAACAACCGGATTTCCAAAACATGGCGAGATCAAAAAGCCTTTGCTAAATGAGATTGATAAGCGTGGCGGACAGGCTAGTCCTAGTGAGTTGTATGAGACACTTGCGGACTATTTCCATTTAACACCACAGCAACGCATTCAGAAATATCCAAAGAGCGGCTTCCTGATTTGGAGCACAAGGTTGCGGTCGTTACGTGATCATTTGGTAAAATCGGGTGAACTAGATGGATCTGTAGCAAATGTTTGGAAAATAACCTCCAAAGGTTTAGCATTCCTAAATGGCACAAGCCTACCTTTCAAAGTAGACATCACTGATTCGGACGCTGTCTCACTCACGAAAGATTCTAAAACTCTGTCAGTGCCAGTAGTGGCTCCCAAACCACCTAAAGCTGTCCAGCCATTACTCCAGATAGCCGAGCGCACCCACAATATCCTTCTCTACGGGCCGCCGGGAACAGGCAAGACGTGGCTGGTGGCGCAGTTTGCCAAAGCGTTCACCGACCCGGACAAAGTGAAGATGGTGACGTTTCATCAGTCGTTTGCCTATGAGGAGTTTGTAGAAGGCATCAAGCCAGTCATTGTGGAGGGGCAAGTGGCCTATGATGTCGTGGACGGCGTGTTCAAACGCATCTGCCAGGCGGCGCGGGAGAACCCGGACAGCCAGTATCTGCTCATTATTGACGAGATCAACCGGGCGAACATTGCCAAAGTGCTGGGGGAGTTGATCACGCTGATTGAAGACGACAAGCGGCTGGGGCAGGCGAACGAAGTGCAGGTCACGCTGCCGTATTCGGGCAAGCCGTTCGGCGTCCCGCACAATCTGACCCTTCTCGGCACGATGAACACGGCGGATCGCTCCATCGCCCTGCTGGATCTGGCCCTGCGCCGAAGGTTTACGTTCGTGGAGATGGCCCCCGATCCCACGCTGCTTAACCCCGATGTGGCGGGTGTCAATTTACAAAGCCTGCTCCTGCGGCTGAACAAGCGGGTGGCGGCGCTGCTGGATCGGGACCATCAGATCGGCCACAGCTACCTGATGGGCGCGGACGATGCCGACGGCCTGCATTTCGCGTGGTATCGGCGAGTCGTCCCGCTGCTGCAAGAGTATTTCTACGGCGATGGGGAGCGGCTGCAAGCGGTTCTGGGGAATGCGTTTGTGCGTCTGGTTCCACCCGACCCGGAAACGAAAAGCAGTCTGGGCGGAGCGTATGAGGAAGTGGATCGCTATGAGGTGCAATGGCTCGAAATGCCGGCATTTCTGGGGGCGTTGCGGCGGCTGGCGGGGGAAAGCGTGGCGGAAGAAGCCCCCTAGCCCCCAATTCTGGGGGAACCGGAAAAGAAAGAGCCTCCTCTCTGGTTCCCAAGAATTGGGGCGGGGGGTAAGCCGCAAAAACGCCCGCTTCTCCCTAAGAGAAGCGGGCGTTTCCAGTAATCGGATAACGAAGGCGCAGACTAGTTCGCGACTTCCTGGCGAAGCGCGATGCTCTCGCCATCCAGCCAGAAATGGCGAAACGGACTATGGTCCAAAGTCGTGGCGCACAGGTCCACATGCTCCTGCAAGCCCAGAAGGGCGCGGAACTCCAGGGCGCTGTCCCCATCGGAGAAACAGGCCAGATAATCAGTTCCTTCCTGCATCAGACAGATATACTCGCCGGTATCTAAATGCTGCAACGCGAAAACGCGCTGCGACGTGTCTACTTCCATTGCCGAATTTCCCATTGCGGAATTCATTTGATTTTGCCTTCCCTGCCTCTGCGGGACGCACGCAGAAGGGTAATTTTTTATTGGATGCCCCGAAGGGCCGTGCTTGTTTCCGTGCAGTCTTGCTTCTTACGAGTTTATTTTACCCGGCGGTTCCCCAATTTAACCACGCAGGCTGGGAAGCAAGGTTAACGGCAGGTTAATAGAAAGGCGCTAGGGACGGCGGTTTGACAACCCCGACGCCGATATGCTACACTGCCCCGTGCTGAAAACTCCCAATTTCAACGTGTATGTGTTCGATCTGGACGGTGTCATGTACCTGGGCGACACCGCGATTCCCTACGCCGCCGAAGCCGTGACCCGGCTGCGCCAGGCCGGCAAACAGGTCTACTTTCTGACCAATAATTCAGGCCGGACGCGGGCCGACTATTGCAAGAAACTTGACGACGTGAACGGCCTGGATGTTCCCGAAACGGCCATTTTTACGTCCGCTTATGCCACCGCGCTGTATTTGAAACAGCGTGGGGCAGAGGGACAGACGGTGTTCGTCATCGGCGAACCGGGTTTGGGACGGGAACTGGCCGAATCGGGCGGGCTGATCCCCATCACCCAGCCCGATTCCTGTGATCCCAGCGACATAGATTATGTCGTAGTTGGGATTGACCGGCAGTTTACTTATGACAAGCTGCGCTTTGCCCATGCCGCCATCACGCGCGGGCGGGCACAGTTCATCGCCACTAATCGCGATGCGACATTCCCGATGGAGACTGGCGAAATCCCCGGCGGCGGGTCCCTTGTAGCTGCCCTCGCCACCGCGACGGGCCGTGAGCCAGTCACTATCGGCAAGCCCGAAACCCATGCCTACGAAGCCATCTTGTCGGCAGCCAAAGTGACCGCCCCCGCGAGCGTCATGATCGGTGACCGGCTGGACACGGACATTGCCGTGGGCCGACTGGCGGGCGCGCACACAGTTCTCGTGCTGACCGGCGTCACCAGTCCCGAACAGGCCGCGTCTGCGCCGCCGGAATGGCGTCCTGAACTCATTATCGGCGATTTGCGCGAATTGGTTTAGGCCATTTTGCGCGCTCTTTTCTGAGGAGGCTCCCATGCATCCTGTCGCTCTTGTGATCCGCTGGCTCGGCCAGGCGTGCTTTCTGCTGACGACGATGGGCGGATCGCACATTTTGATTGATCCGCCGCACCCCGAAGTCGGCTACCACATCGCGGCCCATTCCATTCCCGCCGCTGTCGTCTTTGTCAGCCATAACCATCCTGACCACAACTATGTGGAAGCGGCGCAGGGGAAACCGAATGTCGTTCAGCCGCTGGGGCCAGATGGCGGCCAGTATTCCGGGCGATTTAATCAGATGGGTGACGGTGCTCCGACAATTCTCTGGCATCGTGTTTTTGCCTACCATGACAATGTGCAGGGCGCGAAGCGTGGGCCGGATACCATTACTGTCCTCCAAACAAATGGCTTGCGTGTCTGCCATCTGGGCGATCTGGGGCAACTGGCCCTGACACCCGCGCAGGTCAAAGCCATCGGGCGCATTGATATTCTGATGATCCCCGTCGGCGGCTTCTTTACGATTGACGGCCCGCAGGCCGCCGCCATTGTCGCCCAGTTACACCCCCGCGTCATCCTGCCGATGCACTATGCCACGCCCGCGCTTAATCCCGATCTGCGTTCTAAACTCGCTCCACCCGTCGGATTTCTGGCCGCGATGAAGGGCCATGCCGCCATTGTCAGCGTCCATTCCCGCGACCTGACGCTCTCGCCGAAGACACTGCCCAAAACGCCAACAATTTATTTACTGCGGTACGAATAGGCAGCCTTGAGCATTCAGGCCGCGAAACCGACAATCCTGCTAAATGACCAAGAACAACAGTCTAAGTCCACTGAGATTGGGTTGGACGCGGCTCAGACAGGTCCGCCCGGCGGGCGGGCGGCAGATGGTTTCCCCAGCCTCGGCAAGTCAATGGGACTGACTGTTCTGTCGGGGCGGCTGCTGATGGGCGCTCTGCCGCATCTGGACTGGGGCGGGCTGTCCTGGTTTGCCCTCGTTCCGTTTCTGGCTTTGTTTCCGTTTCGGAACGCGCGGGCGGCGTTCGCGCATGGTGTCCTGCTGGGTATTCTTTACCTGGGCGGGATGTCGTACTGGGTGTCTGTCTTCACGATTCACCCACCCTATACCTGAAATTTTCTCAATGCGGCCGCCATCTCGCGCCATTTTCGGAATGTTTTGGACAATCACTCAAACAGCGGTATAATGAAACATAGCCGAGTGCCGAATTTTCCGAACTGCCTCTCCTGCCATGACTTCTGCGGAAGAACAGACCCTATACCGGATGCTGGCTGAAATCACGTCAGACTACGCCTATGCCTGCCGGATTGATCCGAATGGGGAAATGACGCCCGAATGGGTCTCGGAGTCGTTCACGCAGGTGACCGGCTGCGCCCTAGCGGACATGACGGCGCAGGGCCGGCAAATGTTGATCCATCCCGACGAGCGAATGCGCGCGGCGGCGACTGATGCCCGCCTGCGGGCCGGGGAGGAAGTCACCTGGGAGTTTCGGACTATTGCCAGGAACGGAGAGATGCGCTGGGTGCGGGAGCGCAGCCGGCCGGTATGGGATCAGGCGCAAAATCGGGTGGTTCTGCTGATTGGTGCAGGCTGGGATATCACGGCTCGCAAAGAAACAGAGTGGGAACTGGCGGAAGCCTTCGCGCGAGAAACGCTCATCAATCGAATCGGGCAGGTGATCCGTAGTGTCCAGAATCCCGACGCCGTTCTTATTGTCGCCGTGGAGGCGCTGGGGCAGGCGCTGGGGGCGGATCAATGCTACTATGTCACCTATGATCTAGAACAGGGGCAGGAAGTGGTGCAGCCGGATTGGCATCGGGCGGGCCTGGAATCTATCGCGGGCGTTTACGACTTTTCCATTTTCAAATTCAACCATGATCTCAGCTATCTTGCCGGGCAGACGCATGTCGTGGAAGATATCCGGGCTTTTCCCGGCGATGCGCCTCCTGCCTGTACAGATACTGCGTTCACTGGTGCGCGCGCCACTGGCCCCCGGACGGAGGATGACCGCGCTGGCCGTCGCCATGTCGGATGGGCCGCGCCGCTGGACTCCTAACGAGATCATGCTGGTAGAAGCGGTTGCGTCACAGACGCAGGCGGCGCTGGAGGCGGCGCGTGGCCGACAGCGGGAGCATCGGCTCGCGACCGCTTTACAGGAAGCCTTGCAGCCGCCGGTTCCCGACAACATCCCTCGCCTCAATGTCGCCGCCTATACCCGGCCCGCGCGGGATGAGGCCGCCGTTGGCGGCGACTTTTTTGACGTTTTTGCATTGGATAAAGAACTGTACGCGCTTGTCATCGGCGATGTATCAGGCAAGGGGCTGGCTGCCGCCGCCCAGCTTGCCGCGGTTCGCAATATGCTGCGCGCCGTTCTGTTCCAGTACCGAGATGCTGCGACTGCTGTTGCCAGCCTGAACACGGTGATGACCGCCCATGACCTGCTGACCGGCTTCGTGATTCTCTTTGTCGGCTTGTACGATGCTTATACCGGGCAGATCACCTATGCGTCCTGCGGCCATGAGCCGGGTCTGGCGCATCACGCCGGACTCGGGCTGGTGGAGCGGCTGGAGCCGACCGGCTTGCCGCTGGGCGTCTCCGAAAATGCCGAATATCAGGAAGGGACGGTGACATTGCTGGCCGGGGACATGCTGCTGCTGTACACCGATGGCCTTTCCGAATCTGGTCCTACCCGCCTGGACCTGCTGGGGACAGACGGCCTGACCCATCTTTTGCTTGCCCAGGCGGAACAGGTTGATGTCCGCAAAGCCGCCACGCATATCGTCACCGAAGCGCATGCCTACGCTCAAGGCGTCTTCCGCGACGATGTCTGCGTTCTCCTACTACGCCGCCAGGGGGATCCCATTTCTTATGATCGAACGCGCCTCCGCCCGATAATCGGGACTTTCCCCAGTGACTACTTACTGTGAATTTGCGCCCACTCACCCTCTGCACCAGGCCTATCATGACACGCAGTACGGCTTCCCAATTCGCGAAGATGCTGCGCTGCTGGAACGTCTGGCCCTGGAAATCAATCAGGCGGGCCTCTCGTGGCAGATCATTCTGCGAAAGCAGCCGGACTTTTATCGTGCCTTTGAAGGCTTTGCTCTGGACACGGTTGCCGCCTACGGAGAGGCTGACCGGCAGAGGCTGCTGGCGGACGCCGGCATTGTCCGTAACCGGCTCAAGGTGGACGCGGTCATTGAAAACGCACGGCGTTTGATCGCCATCCGCGCGGAGCATGGCTCTTTTGCCGACTGGCTGGACCATTATCACCCATTAAGCCATGATGCGTGGCGGCGGCTGTTCAAGAAGACCTTTGTCTTCACCGGCGGCGAGATTGTCAACGAGTTTCTGATGAGTACGGGTTATCTGCCGGGCGCACATGAGCCAGACTGCCCTGTGTACGCGCAGATTTTGGCCCTGAACCCGCCCTGGCGGCAGGAGACACAGTAAATGAACAACTTTCTGATGCGAACGCTGCTTCTCTTCTTCCTGAGCTTGCTGTCTGCGCCTGCCGTTTTCGCCGCCGCGCCGACAGCCGGGGAAGAAACCGTCCGGCAGGACATTTCCAGCGCGGCAGGAATTACCTGGCAGTTCAAGCCGGAAGGCGGGGACTGGCAGAAGATTGTCGTTCCCGGAGGCGGCTGGCGAGCGCAGGGTTTGACCTGCGATGCCGGAACATACCGGGCCACGATTGCCATTCCAGCGAATGCCAAAGGCAAGAGTATTCGCCTTGCCTTTGATGCGGTCAACTTTGGGGCAGACATTTCAGCAGGGGCGGATGAGGCTCACCTAACCCTGGTTGCCTCGCACATTGACGGCTGGGTTCCCGTCACTGCCGATGTCACGCAGGCCGCCGTTCCCGGTCAATCGCTGGTGGTTCAGGTGGAGGTCAAGGGCCGCAAAAAGTTCATGGTGAACGGCAAATACACCGTCCCGGAAGGCGCAACCTGGGACCCGTATCTGGAAGAAGGCATTCTGCGGGGCGTCCATCTGGAACTGCTGCCGATTGTCTACATAGACAACGTATTTGTACAAACAGATGTGGCGCGGAAGACGCTTCAAGCGGTTGCCACCATGACGAATGCTTCTGAAAAGCCAGCGGTGATCACGCTAAACTCACAGTTTGCGTCTGCCAACCAAACGTCGTTCCACTATCCGCGCCTTGCACCCACAACGCTCACTCTGGCAGCAGGCGAGACGCGCACGATAGACCTGGGAAAAGCGCCGTGGACGCTGGGGCCGCGCAGCTACTGGTGGCCCAATGTGCCTTACCGTCCCGGCTACCGGGCGCAAAGGCATCGCCTGTCCGTAACGTTAAGTGTTGGCGGCAAAACAATCCATCGCCTGACACAGCCATTTGGCTTTCGGCAGTTTCAAGCCATTGGCAATCACTACTACTTGAACGGCATTCGGTGCAACCTGCGCGGCGACAATCAGCAGGAAGCGGATTTCGGAACCGACGGCTATGGCATCCGCCCCGGCTTCGGCCCACCGACGCCGGGCAACGCCGGCTGGCCGCAGGCCGTGGACAATTTGCTGCGGCTGAACTTCAACGTCATGCGGATTCATCAGATACCGGCCACGCCATACATGCTGGATGTCTGTGATGACCGGGGCCTTATGCTGGTGGAAGAATCGCCCCTGCGCGGCTCGGAAGGCGGGGAAGACTTCGCGCACGGCCATGACAACATGCTGAACATGGACCGTGAACTCGTGCAGCGCGACCGGAACCACCCGGCGGTCGTGATCTGGAGCGCCGCCAACGAATGGTCCGAGCCGATCAAAGAGGCCGTTCCGGCCATTCAGGCCATTGACGACACGCGCCCGATCATCGGAGATGGGATCGGCGACATGGGCGCTCCCTACATCAACATGGAGCATTATGTCAGCGGTTTCAACGTCCTGCCGGATGCGGGAGGCCATCCCCGCGAAGATCGGCCTTACGGGGAAACGGAAGATGTTTGGCCCGGCGACAACACCAAACAAGGCTTCGCCTGGATGGCGATCAGCGTCCGCACCCGGCGGCTCAAGGGCGATGCTGATTTACGCAACTACACGCTCAACAATGCCTGGCCGAACTATGTGCCGGGCGAAAACCCGGACAACGAGGTGCTGGAAGTCAAAGTTAAGGGCAATCCGAACGCCACCATTCTGCCTGCCATTGCCGACCCCTGGCACGATCCGAACATTCGGCTCATGCAGCAGTGCTACAATCCCGTCGCCGTTTGCGACCTGGAATTTGATCAGGCCAACAAGCGCAGCGACAAAAACGGCGATTGGCCCGTCAGCAAGCCGCGACTGACAGCGGGCGCTCCCGTGATCCGCCATCTGGCCGTTTTCAACGACGAGTTTTCCGGCGAAGATGTATCGGTAGGCTGGGAAGTTCATGCCGGGACCAAGACCGGGACGCTGCTGAAGTCCGGCCATTCCACGCTGCGTGTCCCGCTGGGCCAGTTCCAGACGCAGGACATTACATTTGACGCCCCCCGCACACCCGGCGACATATGCCTCGTCTTAACCTCGTCCAAGAACGGGCAAATCCGCTTCCATGACGATCTGCTCGTCTTCCAAGTCGCTGCCGGCACGACCGCGCTTGTCCCGGACGGTGATTACAAATTGGTGAATGAGAACAGTGGCCTGGCCGCGGGAGTTGGCGCGGACGGCGCATTGATTCAGGTCGCTCTCACCGATGCCCCGCTCTGGCACGTCACCAATTCCAGCGGCGACGACATTACTCTCACCCAAAAAGGCAGCGGGCAGCGGCTTGACGTGCAAAATGCCGCCCAAGAGGACCATGCGCCCGCGATTCTGGCCGCATCCGGGCCGGGCCAAAGCCAGCTCCTGGCATCTGACCGACCAGGGCGGTGGGGTGTATACGCTGACCAACAAAAACAGCGGCAAACTGCTGGATGTCTACAGCCAGTCCACGAAGCTTGGCGGACAGATCGTGCAATGGACCGCCAACGGCGGCACAAACCAGCTATGGCGCTTCCGATAAAAGGAAATGTGCTTCGCAGCATTTTCCTTCCCTGAGTATTCAAGACGCTTCAACGGGCCGAAGAATTCTGTTCGTCTGCCAATCAAACACGGATAAGCCAAGCAAGTTAGCGGTTCCCACTAGAAATGGCAAGACTTCGTCAATGCGGGAGTAAACAAGACCAAGTACCGCTGCCCGGTGTCCTAAATTATTTCTGAGCGGGCCATCACTCCAAACTCCATCATCAACCTGATCATCCGGCAAGTCACAGAGGCAGGGGTAGCGAACTGTTAGCCGTGTGATCAACTCATTCAACACGTCTGGAATTGGGCCTGTCAGGTCAAGGAGATGATCTAATTGCTGCCATGCAGCCGAATCGTCGTTTGGGATCGGTGGCAGGCAGATTGCGACGGTGTAGCTCATTTTATCACACGCTTTCCAATCGTTCATCCAGCCAGAATTGGCGTACCTGTCCGGCATGATTGGCCTGCCAGATCAGCCCGCTCCCTACGTCCAGGCAGGAAAGCCAGCCGCCGCCGTAGGCGAATGTGTCCAGGCAGACGGCGAAGCCCAGGTTGCGCGGCAGACCGCTTTTTTGGCTCGTGTGGCCGCAGACCATGATTTTGCCCGATTCGTGGGGCGCCACGCGGTCAAACCGCTCCCAATATAGCATATAGCGGGGCTGCTCCCACAGGGGTAGGTCAGGATAGACGTTGCCGTGAACGAAAAAATGGGTGTCGCATTCCCAGTAATCTAGGCACTGAGTTTCCAGAAAGCGCCAATGTGCGGATGGGACTGCCTCTAAACTGCCATACGAGCGGAGGGTAGCCAACCCGCCGGCCAAGCGCCAGGGGCGCGCAGATTGCGGGTCGTCGCGGGCATCCAGCATCATCTGGTCGTGGTTGCCGCGCAGAGGGACAAGGTGCATACTTTGACTGAGCGCAATGAGGCGGTCCAGAACGGCGGGACTTTCCAGTCCCCGGTCCACATAGTCCCCTAGCGTCACCAGCGTGTCTTCAGGCATGGGAGCGACCGCAGCCAGAAGCGTCTCCAGCGCAAAAGCACAGCCATGAATGTCGCCAATTGCCAAAATTCTCATGATAGGATTCGCGCACTATGGGTATTTCGTTGCTTCCTGCACGAGATTGGCGGTCATCGCGGCGGCATCGGAGGCATTGACGGGCACCGCGTTCGTCACTGTCCACAGGCACGGCCCGTTCGCCGGGTTCGCGGGACAGGTGGCGACGGGCTGCAATGCCTTCACATGCCCGTCGCCGAACAGGTAGTTGGCATAACGCATGTGTCCCGACCACTGGACCGCGCCGCTCCCGGAGACATCTGGGACGATATAACTGCTATTGATCCCCTCGGCAACGGCGATGGTAGAGGAGGGGAAGGAAAGCTGCGCCAGGGCGAGGCCAGGCGAAAAGCAGCCGCCGAAAATGCCCGCACCGACACTGCTGGTGGCCACATTGGTGCCGGTGCTGCACAGGGGCGAATTGCTGCCTCCCAGGTGGGAAAACCCGTTCATGTTAACCGCGTAGTCCGCCAGAATGTTGGACGGAAGTCCATTGGTCCCTGTCCCGTTTTTTGCCAGTGTCTTGTTGGGATTGGTCGGACAGGCAAACACGGACACGCTTTTGACATAGGGATAAACCATGTCCTGCCACGAAATCTCCGGGGAGGCAACGTTTCCCGAAAAAGTTGCGTAATCGGGGAATTGCTCATCACTGTCCTGCGTATACTGCGTCAGCGCGAGACCGATCTGCTTGAGGTTGGATTGGCACGAAGCGCGGCGGGCATCCTCACGCACTTTCTGGAAGACGGGAAATAAGAGAGCTGCGAGAATCGCGATTATCGCGATCACGACGAGCAGTTCAATCAACGTAAAACCGCGCCCGGTCCGCATACGGCCCTGGTCTAGCGCCAATTTCGGGGTGCAATCAATAAATTTCAACGTGGGTCAACCTTTTCGTCAGCCTTTCTTTATTCCTCTTTGCAAAAATCGTGCCAGGTATGGGCCATTCTGCGGATTGTCCTGTCCCACCCTGCTTCTCTTGGCGGCCCGATACGATACTGGACTGAGTGAAGCAATATCGCACGAAACAAAAAATCTTCCGCCTGAAACTTTGCAAAGTTTCAGGCGGAAGATTTTTTGTTTGTACTGCCGGACTAGGACTTGAACCTAGAACCTACACATCCAGAGTGTGCCGATCTGCCAGTTGATCTATCCGGCAATGTTAATGCTCACTGATACTGAGCGTCTTTTTCGTGTTTCTGCCCGAATAATTTTCGGTTTGACTGTGACAGTTCGGGCAAAGCAATTGCAAGTTTTCCAGGCAATTGTCCCGCTTCACACCGTTGAGATGGTGTAACTGCAATGAAAGCGGGTTGCCGCGCCATGTATTCCTGCCACACGCCGCACAGTTCGGTTTGAGAAGCCCGGCTTGCACAAGACGCATTTTTAAGTGTGTTCGGCCTGTGCTGCGCCCTGGCTCCGTCAGTACGGCTATCGGTAATCATCCCGCGTATTGATCTTACCGGCAGCCTGAGCGCGAGACCACGTCACATTGCAAATGCCGAATTTCCGTTTGCATTCGCGGACGCCGTACCCTGCGTCGTAATACTTTTGCACTTCGGCCCAATCATGCGCCTTGTAGCTGGGCGGCTCCTTCACGTTCTTGGCGTGATAGGCGACCGTGGACTTGGAGCACCCGATTTCGGCAACGATCTGGCTGTACGTCTTCCCCTGCGCCAGCAGGGCAAGTATTCGCTCTCGCATGGCTTCGCTTTCCCTGCGCCCGGATATCCCTCCTGGAATGCCGACAGTATACCTAAACCGACTCGAATTGTCAAGCGTTACGGCACACGGACGCCTCGGGCGGCGACCCAGAGTTTATACCAGTCGGTGCGAGAGAACTGAATGGCGGCTGCCCCGGCCGCTTCGTGGATATGTTCAGGATTATTGGAGCCGACGAGCGGCAGGATGCGGGCGGGGTGGGCGAGCAGCCAGGCGAGGGCGAGCAGCCAGGCGAGGGCGATCTGACCGGGCGTGGCCCCGCCATAGGCCGGACTCAATTCGCGCAGGGCGTCCAGGGTGCGCTGGATGGCAGGCGAGGCATCGGCTGGAACGTCGCGCCGCCCCGAAAGCCAGCCGCCGCCCAGGGGACTGTAGGCCAGCGGCGTGATGTTGAACTCCTCGCATTGATCCAGAACGCCGTCGCCGGCATTGCACGTCGCCGCTTCACTGGTGGCCGTGCCGCCCGCCGCGCCTTCGTAGATCGGGTCCAGACGCAGCAGCGAAATGGAAATCTGGTTGGACACGATGGGGGCTTTGAGATACTTTTGCAGGGCCAGAGTCTGATGCGGGTAATAGTTGGAAACGCCGACGGTTTTGACCAGTCCTTGCTCTACCAATTCGTCCAGCACGGCGGCAGTCTCGGCAGGATGGCTGAGGGGATCGGGCCGATGGAGTTGGTACAGATCCACATAGTCCAGGCCCATGCGGTCAAGCGATCCGCGCAGGCTCTGCCGGATGTAATCGGGCGTATGTTCGTAATAGCCCGCCCGGATGCCGACTTTGGTGGCGATGAAAATCTTTTCGCGGCTGCCTGGAAACGCTCGGAGGCAGTCTTTGAAAACCGATTCGCAGGCCGTGCCGCCGTAGATGTCGGCGTGGTCATAGAACGTAATGCCGGCGTCCAGCGCCGCCTCAAAGGCAGTAATAGCTTTGCGCCGGTGTTCCGGGCCGACGTCAGCAGGATTCCAGGTTCCGGCCAGTCCCATGCATCCCAGGGCGATGCGCGAGACGGGGATATTGGCTGGGCCAAATGGCTGTGTGGGCAGGGTCGTCATCGTGTGTCCTTTCAAGAGGCCCCCTAACTCCCACAACGAAGTAACGCCGGAGGCGATATAATGGGGGAATCGGACGAAGATAAGTCCATCCCTCTGGCTCTCCCATTATATCGCCTCCGGCGTTACTTCGTTGTGGGGGCTGAGGGGCAATTCAGCACTCTACGCCGCCCGGCCCATGGTGTCAATTTGTTTGCGGACACTGTTCAGGCCGAACAGGCACATCTCAAACTCTTCCGACAATTTGCGAAGCACGGGCGCTTCGCGGCGGTACTCACCATAGTCGTGCGAGGCGGCGATGGCGTAGCTGTTTTTGCCCTGCTGGACATAATCCAGCAGATGATCGCGGCGGCTCTGGGCTTGCATTCGGGGCAGGCTTTCGGGGTAGACGCCCGCCCAGAAGAGCGTGAAGTCGCCGATATGCTTGTGCACCTCGCGCTCACGGTTAAACGAAGTCGCCTGCAAGCGGACATCGGCATGGAGCAGCATGTCCGCCACTTCGTCCAGGGGCCGGCCTTGCAGGTCTTTGATCTTATGGACCTGCTGCATGTGCGCGAAGTCCGCCAGGACAGCGGCCAGGTAGTCGGCAATGCAGGATTCGTAAACGCCGAGCGTTTGAATAAAAGCGCGTTCCACAAGTGCGCCGAACAGGCGGCGCAGGGTCGGGTCGGGCTGAGATTTATCTCCCAGCGGGTTGACGAAATAATTTTCGGGCGTCAATGGAATCGTCCTCCTTGTTACTGGATATCGCGTGCGACAGAAACAAAGAAGCGCATCATCGAGCTTTGCGCTGCCGATACCGATTCATCGGTAACGTCTATTATCGGCAGATTTCCCCGGCGAAATTATCGGCAGTTTCGCCGGAGTGATCAGCAATTCCTGCACCTGAAAAAAGTCTTTTTCATTGCCTGCTCGCCTGGCAGGTATTATCGGGTATGATAGCGCCATTAAAGGACACCCCGCCATGCCATTCTCTTCGCACCATTGCATCCGCCTCGCGCTGCTGGCCGGCGCGCTTCTGACGGCCCTTCCCGCGTTTGCCAGTGGCCCCAATCTGGTCCAGGACGGAGATTTTGAGCAGGCGGCCACCACGCATTCCGGGGGAGCGACTTTCTACGGTCAGTATGGCAACTCCGGCTCGTTTAACTCGTTTTGGGCCGTCACTCAGGGAACGGTCGGCATTGACAACAACGATACCTTTGTTGACGGCGGGTTGAAAAGCCTGTACCTGACTGCCGACGGGAACACCGATGCCGTCGCGCAGACGCTGGCGACGACGCCGGGCCAGAAATACCTGCTGACATTCTATGCCAACAGCGATGATCCCCAGAACCAGTTTGCCGTCCTGTTCGGCGGCCAGGCCGTTCACACCTCGGTCTCCAGCATCCAGGCGAACGGCTTTCCCGACCCCACCGAGCAGGCCGGAGTGAATGCCGCGGAATTCACCCCCTATTCCTATTATGTGACCGCGGAAGCGGCTGCCACTTCCCTGGAGTTCCAGGGAAGCTCCGGCACGACGATTGAGCTGGATAATATCAGCGTCACGCCGGCGGCGGTGCCTGAAGCGTCTTCCGTGGCATCCCTGAGCCTGATGCTGGCGCTGGGAATGGGGGGAGCCTTCGTCAGATCACGCTGTAAAAAAATGCCTGGATAATTTTTCTGTTCTGCGTTTTTATGCTCACTTGGCATGATTTGTGCAGGAGTTAATGATACGGTGTTCGCAGTATCCCCACCGGGGGCAATCGGGCCTTGACGAAACTCTATCTTCCTAAGAAAGGAACACGCAATGCATTTTTCTCTCAAGACGGGCGCAGCGCTGGCCCTGCTGGCCGGCACCCTGCTCAACGTCCATCCGGCCTTTGCCGGCGGACCCAACCTGGTTCAGGACGGAGACTTTGAACAGGCGGACACGACTCAGCCTACTTACAACCTGTTCACGCCATTTGATACCCACTGGGTCATCACCCAGGGAGATGTTGGGATCTTTTCCGCTGCCAGTGGCGACGCCAACTACGTCTATGACGGCAGCAACAGCTTGTATCTGACGCCGGACCTTTCGGGAACCAGCCAGATCGCGCAGGGGCTGGCGACCACGCCGGGCCAGGCCTACACGCTGTCGTTCTATGCCAATGACTCCACCGGTGGCAACAACCTGTTGACCGTTGATTTCGGCAACACAGTCGTCAGCGGCGGCGCGATCGCCGTTCCCGCCGGCAGCACCCCCAGCGATTACACGCACTATGTCTTCAACGTGACGGCCTCCTCGGCCTTCACCGGGCTGGCTTTCTCGGCAGACAATGACAACGTCAACGTCATTGGACTGGACGACATCAGTGTGACGCCGGGTTCTGCTCCGGTGCCGGAAGCCTCTACGACGGCTTCTCTGGGCCTGATGCTGGCCCTGGGTCTGGGCGGCGTCCTCGTTGCCCGCAAGAAGAAGGCGCAAGCCTCTCTCTAAGCCTCATTGGCTGCTCTTTTGACGGGCAAGCCCCGCTCTCAAAAAAGAGTGGGGCTTTTTCTGTTAGTTATCATACAAGCTGGCTCTTTTTTTAAGATTCTTCTGCATATTGTCATAAAATACATTCATTTGGCATGATTTGTGCTAGGATAAAGAGTGCAGCGTTGGCCGTATCCCCGCTGTAGGCAATCGGGCCTTGACGGAACTCTATCTCCCTAAGAAAGGAACACGAAATGCATCTTTCTCTCAAGACGGGCGCAGCGCTGGCCCTGCTGGCCGGCACCCTGCTCAACGTCCATCCGGCCTTTGCCGGCGGACCCAACCTGGTTCAGGACGGAGACTTTGAACAGGCCGATCCCGGCGCCGCCGTCGGCGCGACGGACTACTTCACCCTGTTCCAGCCTTTCAACACGAATTGGATCATCACGCAGGGAACCGCCGGCATTGACACGACGAACGTGTATGTCTATGACGGCAGCAAGAGCCTGTACCTGAATGCTGACGCAACCGGTCCTACCACCATTGCACAGGGCATTGCGACCACGCCGGGCCAGGCCTACACCCTGTCGTTCTATGCCAACTCCGATTACAGCCCCAGCACGCTGAACGTCAACTTCGGCACCACGGCCCTGGCGCCCATCACCGTTGCCGACAACGGCTTCAACGGGCCGCCTTCCGGCAACGATGGGCTGTTCACGAAGTACACGTACAACGTGACGGCGACCTCGGCCTTCACCGGGCTGGTGTTCTCCACCCCGGACAACACTACGATGAGTACTCTGGAACTGGACGACATTAGTGTGACGCCGGGTTCTGCTCCGGTGCCGGAAGCCTCTACGACGGCTTCTCTGGGCCTGATGCTGGCCCTGGGTCTGGGCGGCGTCCTCGTCGCTCGGAAGAAGAAGGCGCAAGCCTCTCTCTAAGCCTCATTGGCTGCTCTTTTAAGTCCCACTTCCCTTTGGGAATGTGGGGCTTTTTTCGTGCTAACGGACTGCCTGGGCGCGGGCCGCGAGGATGCCGGTCAGCACCGGGGACGCGCCGAGGTAACGGCCCATTTGGAACCGGACGTTCGGGTGGCGCTGCTGGGCCTCTTCCAGAAGCGTCGGCAGATCGTCGGCGACATGGGTTCCTGTGTGCAGGAAATACGGCACGGCGACTACCTGCTGCGCTCCCTGCGCGATGCAGGCGTCAATGGCATCGGGGATGGTCGGCGCGTTGCACTCCATAAACCCGGCTTCCACCACAGCAAACACGCCGCGCTTTTTGACTTCCTCCACCACGCGAAACATGTCTTGGTTGGCGACAGGCCTGGGTGAGCCATGAACCATGACTAATAGGGCAGTTTTCATTGGGGGTTACTCCACAAAAGGCCGGGCCGGTGCGTTCGGTTCCGGGGCGCGGGGGCAGTTTTGGGTGCCGTAAAGGGGGCAGTCTGAGCGTGCGCGGCAGCCGCGCGCGGCGGCGGTCAGATCGTCGCGCCATTCGTCGGGGCCGAGCGGGGCCAGGGCGCTGGCAAGGAGCGCGTCCGCCAGGCCCGTGTCAAAGCCGATGGCGTCCGCGACGACAAACTCAACGTCCGGGTGGGCCGCCTGCGCCTGCGCCAGATGTTCCGGCAGGCTTTGAGTCACAAAGAAGCCGGGAACCAGAAAGAAGGGCAGAACAATGATGCGCGTCGCCCCGCGCAGAACGCATTCGGCAACTGTCTCGGCGAAAGTCGGTTCCGAATAGTTCATGTAGCCAACTCCGACCCTGTCCCATTCTCCCGTTTGCCGCAGCCGGTCGGCATGGGCGTCCAGCGCCTCGCCCGCCCCGCATAGCAGCGATCCATGCGAAAATAAAATTAAAGCTTCCATCGTCTCTATTGTACCCGGATGAACTATTCCTCTGTCTCGTTTGTTAAAATCAATACGGACAACTTAGAAAGCGAGAGCGACTCTATGCGCGAGGATAAAATTATGAAGTCAGAGCAGGAGTGGCGGGAGATATTGACGCCAGAGCAGTACCATGTCCTGCGCGAGAAGGGGACGGAACGGCCGTTCACGGGCAAATATGTGGACACCAAAACCGGCGGCACGTATGTCTGCGCGGCCTGCGGGCAGGAACTGTTTGATTCGGGAACCAAGTTCAACTCCCACTGCGGCTGGCCGAGCTTTTATGAGGCTAAACCCGGCACCGTGGAGATGCACGAGGACCGCACCTTCGGAATGCGGCGCATTGAAGTCACCTGCGCCCGCTGCGGCAGCCATCTGGGCCATGTTTTTCCTGATGGGCCGAAACCGACGGGGCAGCGCTACTGCATCAACTCGGTCAGCGTGGAATTACAAGTTTCAGCGCCTGTGGACGACACGCGGCGCGCTTGAAAATCTTGTCTGAGGCTCTCGTCGGCTGGACGCCCCGGACGAGTTTTCAGGGGCTGATCGAAACGATGGTGGACGCTGACCGCAAGCGCTTGTCCCCGATTGCTGAGGCAGCCCCGCCCCCTGCCACTGTGAAACTTTGGTAAACTTTGGGTATAAGCGCTTGCGGGAAACAGCCCGAGCGGTATCAAAGGAGACTTCACATGGCAGAACTGGATTTGGCCGCCCACCTGCGCGCGACGACGGAAGGCGCGTATAAAAGACTTGTCAATGACCTGAACGCGCTGGACGAAGATAAGGCCACCGGCAGCCCGGACGCCGGGACGCGCCCGGCGATTAAGATGATCGCCGAGTGCGGCGCGGTCAATGGATTTGTGGCGAACCTGGTGACGACCGGACAGATCTCCATGCCCTCAGCCGGAGAGCGAGAAGCGTTTTATGCTACAATCACCACGCGGGCACAGGCGCTGGCCGTTTTGAAAGACGGCACGCAGAAACTGTACGCGGCTTTTGATGCAACCGCGCCGGATCGGTGGGGCGACACCGTGCCGGGACCGTTCGGCGAGTGGAGCCGGCTATCGGCGGCAGGCTTCGCCGCGATGCACATGATGTACCATGACGGGCAGCTTAACTACCTTCACTTGCTGCACGGCGATACCGAGATGCACTGGCAGTAAGCGCATCCGGGGCTTTAAACAATGCTTCTTCAGCCCCGGAGGGACTTTGTGCTTTTGAGTAGCCCGGCCCTTTAGGACCGGGTTCTTCTTCGCCCCGTTGACTCCGACCCCCTCTCCGTGCCATACTAAGGGCGACTTTTCCAAGCAATCGGACCAGGAACCCAGGCCGAATACCCGGCAAAAACTCAAGGAGAACACCCAGCATGGCAGTACGAGTCGGCATCAACGGCTTTGGCCGCATCGGGCGCATCACTTACCGCGCCATCCAGGAGCGCTATCCCAACGGCGAAATCGAGGTCGTGGCCCTGAACGACCTGACGGACGCCAAGACCAACGCCCACCTGCTCAAGTACGACAGCAACTACGGCCCCTACAAAGGCGGCGATGTCACAGCCGGCGAAAACGGACTATCGTTGTCGACGGCAAGAAACTGACCGTCTTCGCCGAAAAGAGACCCCGCCGCGATCCCCTGGGACGCCGAGGGCGTGGATGTCGTTGTCGAAAGCACCGGCTTCTTCACCGATGCCACCAAAGCCGTCGCGCACCGCGAACATGGCGTCAAGAAAGTCGTCATCTCGGCCCCGGCCAAGAACGAAGACCTGACCATCGTGCTGGGCGTCAACGATAACATGTACGACCCGGCCAAGCACCATGTCATTTCCAATGCTTCCTGCACCACCAACGGCCTGGCCCCTGTCGCCAAGCTTCTCAACGACAAGTTCGGCATCCAGAAGGGCCTGCTGACGACGATCCACGCCTACACCAACTCGCAGCGGACGGTGGACACCGCCGCCAAAGACCTGCGCGATGCCCGCGCCGCCGCCCAGAACATCGTGCCCTCGTCTACCGGCGCGGCCAAAGCCGTCGGCCTGGTCATCCCCGAACTCAAGGGCAAGTTCACCGGCATGGCCTTCCGCGTCCCGACCCCGACCGTCTCCGTCGTGGACTTCACCGCCCTGCTGGGCCGCGATGTCACGATTGAAGAGATCAACGCGGCCGCCAAAGAGTACGCCGACGGGCCGATGAAAGGCATTCTGGAGTACACCGAAGAAGAGCTGGTCTCCACCGACCTGAAGGGCAACCCGCACTCGTCCATCTTCAGCGCCGTGGACACCATCGGCCTGGGCAACTTCGTCAAAGTCGTCGCCTGGTACGACAACGAATGGGGCTACTCCTGCCGCGTCGCCGACCTGCTCAAGTTCCTGGGCGACAAGGGCCTTTAGGTCTTCGGCCAGAAAAGAGGGGCGCGGCATTTGCCGTGCCCCTGTTTCTTTGTCTTCTCTCAGGAAACCGTTGTCAGTCGTTCCCGTGCCGTCTCGCCGCGTTTCCCGACCGGCACATGGGCGGTCGCCGCTGCCAGACCGAAGCGAGGCATGTTGCCATAAATGGTCTCATACTGGCCTGCTCCGACTTGATATGTTTCATGCCAGATGCCGACGCTGCCGTCTTTGCCGATTGCCTTGTTGAACCGCTGCCAGGCTTTCAGGTGCGGCTCGGACGGCGACCGGGCGAACCGCTCCAAATCTTCAGTGGACCGCCAGTATTGGATCAAGCCAACTCCGCTTGGGTAAAAGATCGGCTCCCCGCCCAGAAAGCCGCTGTCCGGGTCCTGCGCCAGAGCGCGCAGCATCGGCCCCATCGCCAGGGCCGTTGGCAGCCACTTGTGAACAAGCAGCGGCTTGTTGATCCGCATTCCGATCAGAAAAACCACAAAGGGTTCATTTCGGTCGGCAGTGAAGCGCCCCGGATAAATCTTTGGCATAGTGTCAATCTTTCTCTCGTAAACGCGCTTCCAGGCTGTCCAGAAGCGCCAGCATTTCGCGTAAATCCTCGCGCCGAAATCCTGCCAGTGTTTCCTCTGCCAGCGTAACCGCGTGCGGCAGTACCTCTTGCAGACTGGCTTCTCCGGCTTCCGTCAGTGTCAGTTGAAACGTGCGCCGGTTCTCGCCTGGCGTCCGGGCCAGCCAGCCCCGTTCCACCAATCGCGTCGTCAGCACCGAGATCGTCGCGCGCTCAATGAGTAGTTGCTCCGCGAGTGTGGAAGGCGCGAGTCCTCCCTCGCCGGCCTTGCAGACCGCTAACAACACACGGAACTGCGCTTGAGTCAGCCCGAACCGCGCAAACTTCTGGTCAAACTCGGTTGCCATGCGCGTCCCAATCCGCATGAGCGCGGTGCAAAGTTGCGATGGAACAAGTTCATCCTGCATGATTAGCATTATAACTATTAGTAAACTAATTGTCAAGTCTTTCGTAAATCTTTTTCCACAGCGGGTATACTATCCACGTTTTGCGAATTCCATTCCGTGAAGGACCCAACCAATGAGTTTCAACAAAAAGACCGTGGAAGATGTGGACGTGGCCGGCAAGCGCGTCCTGGTGCGCGTGGATTTCAATGTGCCGCAGGATGAAACCGGAGCGATTACCGATGACCGGCGCATCCGGGCGGCCCTGCCGACGATTGAGTATCTGACTGGCAAGGGCGCACATATTATCCTGATGAGCCATCTGGGGCGTCCGAAGGGCAAGCCTGACCCGAAGTATACGCTCAAGCCCGTGGCAGAGCGGCTGGCGCAGCTCACGGGGCAAAAGGTGGAACTGCTGGACCGGGATGCGTTTGAAGTGCCGCAGGTGGTCAAGACATTTGAGCAGCCCGGAACTCTGGTTCTGCTGGAAAACCTGCGCTACACGCCGCGCGAGGAAGCCAATGACCCGGAGATGAGCCGGGAACTGGCGAAACTGGCCGATGTCTATGTCAACGATGCCTTCGGGGCCGCGCACCGCGCGCACGCTTCCACGGAAGGCGTCGCGCGGGTCATGACCGAAGAAGGCAAGCCCGCCGTCGCCGGCTATCTGCTCAAAAAGGAACTGGATTATCTGGGCAACACCGTGGAAAACCCGGAGCGGCCCTTTGTGGCGATTCTGGGCGGCGCGAAGGTCAAAGACAAAATCTCCGTCATCAAAAGCCTGCTGCCCAAAGTGGACACGCTGATCATTGTCGGCGGCATGGCGTACACGTTCTTCAAGGCCAATGGCCTGGAGATCGGCCACTCGCTGCTGGATGAAAGCAGTCTGGACTTTGCCCGGCAAGTGCAGGCCGAGTCTGCCGACAAGCTAATGCTGCCTGTGGATGTGGTAGTTGCCGACGGCAACCCATTTAACGGCAACCCCGAGGCGCTGCAAACCAAAATCGTTTCGGTCAAAGAAATTCCTGCGGATTGGGAGGGCGTGGACATCGGACCGACCACCGTCAAGGCCATTACCGCCATTTTGCAAGGGGCCAAGACCGTCATCTGGAACGGCCCGGCGGGGATTTTTGAGTTTGACCAGTTCGTGCAAGGGACCAAAGGCATCGCGCAGGCGCTGGCCGACAGCCACGCGACCACGATTGTCGGCGGCGGCGACTCGGCGGCGGCGGTGGAGAAACTGGGCTTTGCCGAGAAGATGACGCATATCTCCACCGGCGGCGGGGCGTCTTTGGAGTTTCTGGAAGGCAAAGAACTACCGGGTGTAGCCGCTTTGCAGGATAAATAGCGGAGACCTCTGAAAGAACCCACCTGGTCCAGCACTTCTCCTTCCCCTCCCGAAACGGGAGGGAAGGCGCTTGCGCCGGGTGGGTTCTTCTCAGGGTGGGTTCTTTTGCAGGAATATCCCTAGCCGCCCGCGAACAATGGTTCCATGAATGTACCAATGGGCGGCGGGTATGCGCCTTTTGCCGGACGAGTGGACATCGGCGGCTGGCTGGGACAGGCGTGGACGCTGTTTTCGGCGCGGTCGGGCGTCTGGATCGGCGCCTTTGCGCTCTATCTGCTCATCGGCATTACCCTCTGGGTTTTGTGGGCCATTCCGACCGGGGTTCTGGAAACCATGCGGCAGGCCTACCTCGCCATCATCTCCCACACGGTTCCTCCTGTCCAAACGCAAAACCCCTTTCTGGAGTTCGCGAAGAACCGGGTCTTTACCCTCGTCCTGGCGGGTGTCAACGCCATCTTTTTCGGCGGGCTGTACAAAATGGCGCTGCGTCAGGCGCGCGGCGAAGCGATCTCCGTGGCCGGGCTTTTTTCGGGTTTCCCGCAGGCGCTGCCCCTGCTGATGGTGGCCGTCGCTCTGTCGGGCGCGGTTGCGCTGCTGGAAGGCGCGTGCGTCGGCCTGCTGCATCTGGCCCATCTGTCGCCCAGCCTCTCGGTCTCGCTGTCCAGCCTGCTGACCCTGTTGCCCGCGCTTGTCATTCAGGGCCTGCTGATGTTCGCGCCCCTGCTGATTATTGATCAGAACGCCGGCGCCGGCGAGGCAATTCAGGGCAGTCTGCGGCTGGTGCGCGGCCAGGGAGTGATGGCCGTTCTCGCTTATTTCGTCCTGGGCCTGATCGGCGGATTAGGGGCGATGGTCTGCGGCTTCGGGATGCTGGTGACATATCCTCTGTTCCTGATCAGCATCGCGGTCGGATATCTAGCCTTCACGCAGCCCCCGCCGCCTGTCGCGTTCCCGCAGTACGACCCGTACACGCCTCCCCAGGCCGGCGTCTGGCCCCCGCCGCCGAGCCGACCTCCGACGGATTGAAAGGAATACAGCATGAGCATCGCTTACGGAAATTCACCGACGAGTCCGCCCGGTTGAGTCAATTTTGGCTGGATCGGCGAGTCTTTTGAGTTGTTTAAGGCCAATCTTGGCTTCTGGATTGTGGCCGGAGTGATGATGTTCGTCGTCCCCGGCGTGGTCGGCGGCATCATCGGTGGTATTGTCGGCGCGTCCACCGCAATGCATCCGCCCGGAGGGCAGCCGCCGTTTGGAGGGCAGCCGCCGTTTGGTCAGCCGCCGTTTGGCTCCAGCCGGCCCAATCCCCTGAACAACGGCCTGCCTATTGCCATGAATATAGGCATTCAAATTGGAAGCTGGATTTATGCCGCCTTTCTCTATGGTGGTGTTTACCGGGCTGCTGTCAAGCAGGTGCGCGGTGAGATAGTAGAAATCAGCGATCTGTTCAGCGGCGGGCCGCTGATGCCCAAGATGCTGGGTTTCCTGCTGCTGTATGGTCTGGCTTCGGCCCTGGGACTGCTGCTTTGCATTGTTCCCGCCTTTCTCGTCGGCGGCCTGCTCTTTCCAGCTTATGCGCTCATTGCCGACGGAGACGGTGTGTTAGAAGCGATTGGGCGCAGCGTAGATGCTATGAAGAAAGACATGTGGAACGCCGCCGCTTTTATTCTTGTGATGGGTCTGCTGGTGCTGGCAAGCTATTTTGCCTTTTGTCTGGGTGAGTTCGTGACCATGCCTATGCTTTGGATTGTGTCCGCGCTGGCGTACCGAGACATGATCGGGATGCCAGGCCGGGTGTCCGCGCCGAACTACGGCGGGCCGTCCTATGGCGGACCAGCAGGCGTCTGGCCTCCGCCGCCTGGCACAGTCCCGCCGCCCCCGCCCTCCTTTGGTCACTCTCCTTCCTGGGAGCAGCCGCCCGCCTCCCCGCCACGAACTTCTCTGTCCGGCGACGACATGGACGACAGTGGCAATGCTTCTCCGCCTCCAGGCTCGCCGCCGAGACAGTGAAAGAAATGCCATGAGCATTGCCTACGGAAATGGTAACCCGCCGCCGGGGCGGGTCAATTTCGGCTGGATTGGCGAGTCCTGGAACCTGTTCCTGGCCCAAGCCGGGATATGGGTCGTTGCCATGCTGGTTTATCTGGCGGTGCCGACCGCGCTTTTCGGCCTCTTTTTTGGCTGGGTGATGCTGACAATGGGGCCGAATGCCTTCGCGCCGTCGCCGCAGACGCTTCCGCCGCCCGGCAAGCCGATTACCTCCCTGCATACGCTGCTGGGGATGCCCCCGCAGATGACGACGATCCTGATCGGCGAAATTGCGATTGGCTTGCTGATATTGCTTTACACCGCGTTTCTTTACGGGGGGCTGCTGCGGATGGCCGTGCGGCAGGTGCGCGGCCTGCCCATTAGATACCCGGACATTTTCTCCGGCGGGCCTTTGTTTGGGCGCATGCTGGGGGCGATGATTCTGCTGGGGCTGGCCGGCTATGGCGTGGAGATGCTGACGGAAGTCCCGGCGTTTCTGCTGCTGTGGCTGCGTCCCAAAGAAATCGTCGCCGTGATCCTGGCCTTTGTGTTCGCCTTTGTGCTGATCCTGTGCCTGTTTCTAATCTTGAGCGCCCTGCTCCTGCCTGCCTTCGCGCTGATGGCCGATGGCGTGGGCGTCTTTGACGCCCTGCGGCGCAGCATTCGGGCGATGAAGGCGCAGTGGCTGCCGGCGACGGGGTTTGTGCTGGTTCTGGGGCTTTTAGTCTATGCCAGCGAGATTCCCTGCGGGCTGGGCCTGCTGGCGACGATCCCGATGATGTTTCTGGTCTGCGCCCTGGCCTACCGCGATCTGGCCGGGATGCCCGATGTGCTGCCGCCGCCCGCGCCTGCGTATGGTGTGCCAAGTCCCGGCGTCTGGCCTCCTCCGCCTGGTCCTGTCCCCCTGCCACAGGTGGAAAACCGCGAATGAGCCGCTTCCTGCTGACACTGGCCGCCGTGCTGGCTATTTCCGGCCTGACACTGGCGCACTGGCATGGCGTGGCCCTCGCGGTTGGGATTGTGTTGGGCGCGGCCTTCTTCCTCCGCAGCATGGCGGCGGGCGGCAGTCTGGGAAACGCGCGGCAGTTCGGGCAGGGGCAGGCGGATATCGGGGCTAGGATCGGAACGCTTCTGGCCGCCGCCGGCATTGCTTCCGCCGCATTGGGGCATGACCCGCCGTACCCGCCTTCCTTTCGGGTGATGTTCGGCCTGTTTCTTCTGGTGGCCTGCGTCGGCGCCCTGGTTCTAACGGGCCGGACGCTCCGAAAGCCGCCGGGGGGAATGTGACAAATGTCACACCCGAACTGTGACATTTGTCCTGGCGCTTTCGGGCATCTGCGCTTATAATAGCGCCATGAACGTCATAGCGCAAGTACAAGCCTGGCTGCGGGAGGCTAGCGGTTCCTCTCAGGGTCCCCGCTTCACCTATTCACGAGGGCCGAGGGAGGCTAACGGCGTTCCCGCCCCGCGCATTTATCCGGCCCTTTGCCCCCAATGCGGCAGCCCGGACGCCGGCGAAGAAACTGACCGCGCCCGCACGATGGCCACGCTCACCTGCCCGGACTGCGGCTTGATCCGGCGCACGGAACTTCTGTCTTCCGACGAACTGCCGCTTTCCCTACGCAAACTCCTCTAAAATTTCTCTGCTTTCCCCCGCAGAGCCTCTAGTCGCCGCCTCTTTCTGCCGATACTTAACCCTGACATGAATGCTGTGCTGACTGCCGCCCATACTCGGACCCTTTTCGCACCCAACCCGCCCCAACTGGACGATCCCTGGCTGCGCGGCTTCCTGCTGCTGGTCGTGGCCCTGCTGGGCCTGCTCGGCATCGCCGCCCTCGGCTCGTAAAGCGCATCACGCCTTTATGTGCAGACTATCATGTTTGAGCGCGTTAATCCTCTTATTCCTCTACAATGTTTTACGATGTGGCCGCAGGATTTTGAGGCAAATACGGCCAATAGTTTCGGGTAAACTGCACATTTGCCAAAGCCGTTCTCATCATGATGGCAGAAGACCAAATCAGAAAAGGCTACTGGGGAGAAAAATGGCAAACGCTGCCAGATCCTATCCGCGAGGTGAAAGAGTACCAGGGTGAAGATACTCTGGGAGTGAGCTGTACGCAGCTCCTCGGCACTATGACGTACAAGCAGCGCATCGTTTCTGAATGGTGCGAGGCTATGCCTCATCTGGGCGCGGTCAAAACATTGTGCTTTCATACTCGCGTCAATCAAAGACTGTTTGATGCGGCCTGCCTGATGCCGAATCTTGAAGCCTTGTATGTGAAGTGGGGAGGCATCAAGTCGGTTGCCTCTCTCCTCGGATGTACAAAGCTGCGCGTTTTGCATCTGGGGAGCAATCCTGGGATACAGGATATTGATCAGCTTCAAAACTTGTTTCAGCTTCAGGCGCTTCAGATTGAAAATGTTCCGGGCGCATCTCATCTTGAGTTTGTCGCGGGGCTTGCGAACTTAGAAATATTGGGTATTGATGGCAGCATGTGGTCAACGCAATTCGTGGAGTCATTGGAGCCGCTCAAAAACCTCCCTCACTTGAAGTACCTCTCACTCATCAATACGAAAGTCCGAAACGGCGGGTTGCTTCCATTACTGCATATCAAATCCCTCGTTAATATTCGCACTTCTCTGTTCTTTACGGCAGAAGATTTTGCGGCTCTTCGCTCTGGATTGCCTTTACTCGCCTATGGAACTCCCTTTGATGAAGATACTATTCGGCAATACGCAAAACGGTAGTTGCGACAAATAAACCTGCGGCTGTGCTGATCGCACCTTCTCCGACCCCCGATCGGTTTCCGCTTGCTTTTCCTGAACCCTTTATCTGCTATAATAGGCTTCACACGGAGCATTTTATGGCAGCGACAGCAAAACAAAAAGAAGACGAGCGCAAGCGCAATGTCACTATTCAGAACCGCAAGGCGCGGCATGAATACGAGATTGAAGATACCTATGCCGCGGGGATCGTGCTGACGGGGACGGAGATCAAATCCATTCGGCTGGGTCTGGCCAATTTGAACGATTCATTCTGCCGGACTCAAAACGGGGAAGTCTGGGTCTACAATATGTACATCGCCCCTTACGAGCAGGGCAATCGCTACAATGTGGAACCGCGTCGGCAGCGCAAACTGCTGCTGCACAAGTGGCAGATCACCCGTCTGACCACCAAAGTCAACGAGCGCGGTTATTCCATCATTCCCACCAAGCTGTTCTTTGAAAACGGCTTCGCCAAATTAGAGATCGGCATCGGACGCGGCAAAAAACTCTGGGACAAGCGCGAAAGCATTGCCGACCGCGACCGTGACCGTGAAGCACGCCGCGAAGTCTTCGCGCGGGAGTGAGGGCCGAGAGAAGACTTTGCGTTCTGGATTGAGTTCGTCAGGCAAAAAAATCTCTGAACCGCCGCCCCCAGCCGCATCAGACGCTGCGAAAAGGTCCGCTTCTGGGAAGACCGGCGGCGTTTGCGCCGCTGATGCCCCGAGGGAGAAGACGAGGCAGCAGTGCCGGGCATCGGCCGGGCAAAAAATTCCCGGAGCGCCATGTCTGCGCGTGTCAGGTACTGCGAAAGGGTCGGCTTCCGGGAAGACCGGTGTTTTCGCCGTGACGAATCAATGCCGTTTTGATGTGTTGTTGGCATGGAATAGCCTCCTGGTTCGGTTCCTGACACATGAGGTGTGGGCATCCTCGCCCTTTCCTGGTAAAATTGCAAGAATTGTGCCAAACGAGCAAGATCAAGCCGTGTGTAGCATTTCTGCCAAAAAAACCACCAAAAACTATCAGAAAGTCCTGAAAATGCAGATCAATGTCGTCTCAAACTTCGCGAAAGGAAACACCAGATGATGTCTCACATTCCGATTGGCTTGCAGCTTTATTCCGTGCGGGACGACTGCGCCCGCGACCTGCCCGGCGTTCTGGCCGCAGTGGCCGGCATGGGATATGCCGGAGTAGAGTTTGCCGGCTATTACGGCCGCACGGCGGAAGAATTGCGCCGCCTGCTGGATGACAACGGCCTGAAGTGCTGCGGGACGCACACAGGGTTAGAAACGATCTTGGGCGATAATTTGGAACCAACCATTGCATTCAACCAGACGCTGGGCAACCCGTTCTTGATTGTGCCGGGCCTGCCGGGGGAGCGGACACATTCTCAGGCGGCCTGGCTGGAAACGGCCCGGCTCTTTGACGAGGCGGCGGAGCGGGCCGCAGGGCAGGGGATGTTCGTAGGCTACCACAATCACTCCGAAGAGTTTCAGCCGCTGGAAGGCAAACCCGGAGAATTTGCGCTGCCCTGGGACCTCTTCTTCGGCCACACGCGGCCCGAAGTCGTCATGCAGGTGGACACCGGCAATATGATGCACGGGGGAGCCGAGCCTGGCCCGTTCCTGCGCCGCTATCCGGGCCGCGCCCTGACCGTGCATCTGAAAGAATTTTCCCCGGACAATCCCAATGCCGTCATCGGCGAGGGAGATGTCCAGTGGAACGAAGTCTTCGGGCTTTGCGAAAGCATCGGCGGCACGCAGTGGTACATCGTGGAGCAGGAAACCTACGCCGACCCGCCGCTGGAATGCGTCGCCCGCTGCCTTCATAATTTGAGGGGCATGGGCAAATGACTTTGACTTCGCCCACCGCTGAACCCTTCTACATCTCCACCTTTGAGTGGAACGCCGCCCTGGACCTCGCCAGCCGTCGTCAGGAGGGCGTTTTGCTCTACGGCTGGGACCGTGCCGAAAAGCAGGCGGATTTTCAGGAAGCCTTTTCCGGGGTGGACGAGCATTTGTTGAGCGTCATCGGCCAGCTCAAAGACGACTTCAGCTTCGGCTGGGGCCAGGTGATGTCGGCGTCTGATGTGCAGACGCTGGCCGAGGCTTTAACGCGCGCGGCTCATGTGGAAGGGGAAACGGCGCCGGACTTTCTGCCACAACTGCTCCCTTTCCTGCAACAATGCGCCCGCTACCGCCAGAACGTGAAATTAGAGCCATGAATTTTTCCGAAAAAGCGAGTAAATGCAGTGAAGGAGTAGTATGACATGGCCTGGGAGCTTCCCGTTGGAGCGATCATCGAGGGCGGTTTGGACATCTTCAAAGAGCGGAAGAATATCTGGGAAACCGCCAAAAAGTTATCTGGCTTCATGAGACGTGGGACGTTGCGGATTGCTGTGTTTGGTCTTGGCGGCGGGGTCGGTAAAACAACGCTTGGAAATTTCCTGGCCGCCGATGATGCCGATGCTGCACGCTTGTTTGAATACGAACCGTTCGAAAAACATAGAGAGAACGCGCCTGCGTGGCGGGCCGATCGGTGGACTTGTAATCGCGCCTGGACAGGCAGACCTCTTCCCGGAAGATTGGGAGATGCTGTTTGACTATCTGAGAGGCGGAAAGTCAAGTGTGGTCATCAATGTTGTCGCCTGGGGTTACCACTCTCTCAATCGGGTATCATTTCAGGACAACAATCTCTATCAGCCTGGAATGTCAAAGGATCAGTTCCTTGCGGAATACCTTGCCGCCTGGCGCGTCAAGGAAGAAGCAGGAATTCAAAAGCTGGCTCCGCATCTGGAAACGGCGAAGCGGCGAATACGGATGATCACCTTGATTACAAAGCAGGACCTCTGGTGGAACGACCGTCTCGCTGTCCAGAAACATTACGAAGAAGGTGCTTACGGCAAGGCCATTCAACGGGTTCAAGAAAGCAGACAGGAAAAGTTCATTCATGTCTACCTTCCGGTTTCACTGGTCAGCCAGAACTTCAATAGACCTCTTGCGTAAGTATCAAGTTGGCCGTCCGAAGTTATAAATGGCGGCAATCAAGTTGAATCGCAGGCCGAAGCGCTTGCGCCGGTTGCGGTAACGCTCCGACAAAATCCGAAAGATCTTGACACTGCGGATAATGTGCTCCACCACAAACCGCTCACATGAGAGTTGCCGATTGGCCGCCTTCTGCACTTTGGTCAGCGGATGCAGTTTGCTTTTCTTGTCGGGCAGACGGCTGTTGGCATGATGCTTTCTCAGTCCCAGGTAGCCGCTATCGGCCAAACACTGTGTCTGAGGAGGCATTGCGGTTCGGCTTCGCTGGAACAACTTGAAATCGTGCATCTTGCCCCGACTGAAGGCCGTGGCTAGAATGCGTCCTGTTTTCTAGAATGCGTCCTGTTTTGGGGTCGGCGACGATCTGCGCTTTTTGGGTGTAACGCTTTTTCTTGCCGCTGTAGCTGTCCTTTTGCTTTTTTGGGGACGTTCTACCGGGCATTCGGTGGCGTCCATCACGAGTACCTCAAAGACGATGTCGCTTTTGGTCAAGGCTTTCTTGCCCGGCAGAGTGAACTCGCCCGAGCGCAGCAGAGCAGTTTCCACCGCCTGGAGGGTGCGGCAGATGGCCGACTCGCTCAGGCCATAAGTCTGGCCGATGTGGGCTTGGGTACGGTACTCGCGCCAGTACATCAGCGTGATCAACAGCCGGTCTTGCAGGCAGTGTTTGGCTTGGCGTCCGCCGTGAGGCAGATGCTGCTCGAGTGCCTTGCACATCAAAAGAAACGTGTCCGGCGGGACGCCGGTGAGCCGCTTGAAGAGAGGCGGCTCCAACAAAATGACATCGGCGTAAAACATGCACACAGAATACCAGACTTACGCAAGAGGTCTAATATATGTTGAGTTTCATGTCATTATGAACAGTAGAGTTGGATCGGAGTGCAGAGCGCCTTGCTTAAAGTGAGGTGCATGCGGTAGTCTTCTTGGTAACCACACCAACAGAAAGCTATCCGCATGCACGTTCATTCTAACGCAACTACCAACAAAAAGCAACGGGAGCGCATCCACCTCAGCCCAAAAAGCTGCCGTGCGCTGGCAAAGGAAATGGCGGTCTCTCTGGGGACGATCCACCGCTGGAAGCATCGGGACAGCCCCGAAGATAAGAGCTGCTGTCCCAAGAACATTGAGTATGCCTTCGACCAGGGCGAGCAGGACATGATCTTGTCCCTGCGCCAGAAAGGGCTGCCTCTCGATGACTTGGTGGACCTGGTGCAGCAGCCACTGCCCGAAGCCACCCGTTCCAGCATCTATCGTCTGCTCAAGAGGAACAGCGTCAACCGCCTGTCAAAAAAGGAGCAACAAGAAACCGAACAGACAGACAAGCATGGTCAATTCAAGGACTACGGCCCTGGCTTCGTTCACATGGACTGCTTCTATCTGCCTAAACTTGAAGGCAAGAAGCATTACTGTTTCGTCGCCATTGATCGGGCCACTCGTTTGGCCTTTCTTGCGGTCTACGAACATAAGGACAAGAAGGCGGCCACCGACTTTCTGAGAAAGTGTCTGGACTTCTTTCCGTTCAGGATCAGCAAAATCTTAACGGACAACGGACGCGAGTTCACGCTCAAAGGCTTCAAGAACCGCTACGGCACGAAGGTCAAGGATGCACATGACTTTGAGCAAGTCTGTCAGGAGCAGGACATTGAGCATCGGACGACGCTGCCGTATACGCCCAAGACTAACGGTATGGTTGAGCGCATGAACGGCTTGACCAAAGAGAACACAACCAAGAGGCAGCGTTACGAGACAGTTGCGGCGATGCTTACTGATCTGCACGGTTGGTTTGTGCGCTACAACTTCTGTCGCAAGAACCGACGGATCGGGGGCAAGACCCCGTATGAAGCCGGCTTACTCTGGTATGCCAAGCAGCCAGAATTATTTCTCAGGGAGCCTACCGCGCTTCTGGCTTTTCGTTCACAATCTACTGACACTTGACAAATATAAAATATGCCGTAGGACATTGCTTGCCACGCCCCTACTCTTCGCCCGCGCAGGCGGGGGATTGCATTTCTAAAGCCCAGGGGTTCAGCCCTGGGTAACGCTCACCGCCCCAGCGACGGCGGGCGGGCGGCTTGCGCCTGACCCCACACTTTTTCCGGCTCGGCTCCCAGCGTGAAATGCAGTGTCCCGCCCCGTGCAATATCCCCCTGTGTCAGCCATGGCCGCGGCCACGGTTGATCGCCGACGCGCAGCGAGCGCAGGTAAATGTTCTGGGCGGACGTGTTCAGGGCCTCAATTGTGAACTGGCGGATTGGGTACGGGCTGACCAGATGCACGATGGCACGGGGGAACAGCGGCGAACAAATCTCGTAGGCCGGACGCGGTGGGTCGGTAGGATACAGGCCCAGAGCGGCAAAGACGTACCAGGCGGACATGGTGCCGCAATCGTCATTTCCGGGGATGCCGCTCGGCGTCGTGCCGTAAGCGTTAGCCAGCAGTTCGCGAACGCGGGCCTGGGTCTTCCAGGGAGCGCCGGAGTAATCGTAAAGAAACGGTGCTTCTAAGTCCGTTTCATTGTACGGGTTGTAATACTGGCCGACCCACTCCGGCTTCGGGTAGGAAAAGAACGTGTCCAGGGCATCGTTAAACGGGTCATCGCCGCCGAACAAGCGGATCAAGCCGGCCATGTCCTGCATCGCCAGCCAGCGATAGTGCCAGCCCGTCCCCTCTACATAGCCTGCCTCTTTGGTCGGATCAAAGGGAGTGCGCCAGGTACCGTCAGCCAGACGAGGACGCAGGAACTTCGTTTCCGGGTCAAATAAATTGCGGTAATTCAGAGCGCGCTTGGCTAATAAGATGGCATCAGATGTCTTGCCGAGCGAAGCGGCCACGGATGCCAGCGCGGCGTAGGCGAGGCAGTCTTCCTCCGTCTGCGAGACTGAGCCGTAGCCTTCTTTGTCATCGGGAATATAGCCCAGCGTGTTCATGTACTCCACATTGCGCTTCGCCCGCGTAAGGCTTACCGGGCGGCGCAGTCTGGGTAGCGTCCTTCCACATTCCGGGATACAGCGAGGCCATGTCGAAATCGCGCAGTCCGGCGTTCCAGGCAGTCGCCGCGACAATGGTCAGCGGGCTGCCGCACATGACATTGGTGTAGGTGTTGGCCTGTGGCCAGCGATCCATCCAGCCTCCCTGCTGGTACATCAGGCTGATGCTCTGGCACATGTCCGACATCCGCTGCGGCTGAATCAGCGTCAGCAGCGGCGCTTCCGTCCGGTAGATGTCCCACCCGGAGAAATCGGCATACACGGCATGGCCCGGTCTGGTCTGGTGAATGGCGTTGTCGAAACCGAGATAGCGCCCGTCGGTATCGCTGAAGAGGCTGGGCATCAGGAAGCAGTGGTAGAGGCTGGTGTAAAAGACCGTGCGCTGGTCGTCCGTGCCGCCGGTGATCTCTATCTTGTGCAGTTCGCGCTCCCAGGTAGCTTCTGTAGATTTTCGTACCTGGTCAAAGCTCGTTGCCGCCAGCTTCGCGCGCCAGATTGCGCCGCGCCCCGGCCAGATCTACATATGAGATGCCGAGGCGGGCGGTGACGGTGAACGGCTTATCAGACACGGGGAATCTTAGATAAGCGCCCACGCCCGACGCTTTCAGCCCATCCTGCGTGGCGCTCGCGTCGCCGTCACTCAAAGTCTCGCCGGTCCATGTCCCTGCCGACGCGAACGGGCGATCCATCTTCAGGGTGAAATAAACCGTGTAGAAACTCGGACTGCCGCAGAACGACTGGCTTCGCACGGAGCCTTCCACAGTATCAGGACTGATGATGTGGATGTCGGCGTTGGACGTTTTGGTGAGCGTGTGGCTGATGGGGATGAGAATGTTCGCGGGCTGCCCGGCAGGAAACGTGAAGCGGATCAAGCCCGTCCGCTCAGTCGCCGTCAGTTCGGCACCAACATTCCAGCGACGCAGGTTGACAGAGTAGTACCCCGCCGAGGCCGACTCGCGCCGATGGCTGTAGGGGGAAGAGTAGTCCACAGCCTGCGTCTTGATTGGGCCGGTCGTGGCGGTCAGAAAAACATCGCCTTCGTCATCACAGCCCACCCCGCTCATGTGGGTCAGGCTGAAGCCTTCAATCCGATGATCGCCGTAGCCATATCCGACCGAGGGGGCCTGCGTGTCAGGACTGAACAGGGTCATGCCGAAGGGAGCGCCTGCGCCGGGCAGGGTGTCCCCGCCGCCGTCTGTTCCGATAAAGGGGTCCACATAGGAGGCCAGCGTTTTGTGAACCAGGGCAACCTTTTTGACCGGCGGCGCGGGCCGGGCCGTTGCCGTGGCAGGTTTGGAGGTAAACGAAAAATCGCGAACGGTCTGCCGGGCCGTCGTTTGGCCGCTGGCCCCGGAAAAGCCGACCCATGCCGTGCCGCTTCCCAGAGCGGCGGGCAGGTTCAGATCGTCCGCGCCGGTCCATATTCCGCCCGTCGTCAGGTCTTTGAGCGTCTCGGTCAGCGTCGCGCCGTTGTAGTCTAATGTCACCCGGATCGGATGGCCGCTTCGCAGGTCCACGGGCAGAGTGTCGCCTGTCTCCTCAGCCGCGCCGTTTGTGCCGACGCTTTCCCCCGACTGTGAGTACAGCAGGAGCCGAAACGCGGCGCTGTGGGTAATAGCCATCGTGCCGCCGTACCCTAGACCGTTTCCCTGATCGCCCAATGCTTTCGCGCCGCGCGGATCGTTCTGGAGGATGAACGCACTCCGTCGGCCCCGCCGGGCGGCGGGCCGCCGAACTTGTCCGCCTGGTAAGTAAACTCGGCATGGAAACCGCCCACGGCTTGCGGCGCGCGGGCAAAAGCGCTCGCGGCCTCGCCATCCGCCCCGTCGCTGAGGGTCAGCACCATCCCATCGGCGCTCAGGCCAGTGGACGCGGCATGGCCGCTGCTGTTAGCCGGCGCAAAGCCGGCAAAGCCTGCCAGATCGGCGCGTGAGGACGCCGCCCCGCCGTTAAAGAGAAGCCCGACAAAAAGAAGGGCGAACAGCGCCCGGCATTGGGCGACAGAAAAGCGCATCGGGAACCTCCAGAGAAAATCTCGTTCACGGTGACGGAGGGATTATGCCTGATGCTTTTGCTTACCCTGGCCGGGGCTGAAGGTCGGCGGCAGGGACGGACGAGAGGTTGACTTCCACTTGTCCGTCCTTCTGGCGTGTTGGGGCGGTCGGCAAGTTCGGCAGTTTCTCATCGGGCTGTCGCTGCGTTCCCTGAATGTTCTTGCCGCTGGCGGCGAAGCCCGCGCCATGACAGGGACATTGGAACTGCGTCTTGTCGGCCAGCCAGCCGATCTCGCAGCCCCGGTGGGTGCATTTGGCGGACACGGCGATCAGTGTGTCCGCGTCCTGGCGCGTGACGAACAGAATATCTCCATTGGCAAGAGCGACCCGCTTGGGCTGATCTTTGACAAAATCGTTGGCCTTGCCGATGGCTGTCCATTGCGCCGGGGCGTCATCTGCGCGCCCCGGAGAGATCGGCAGAAGCAGAACCAGACCTGCTCCCGCTGCCGTTTTCAGAATCTGGCGCCGTGTGAGGCTCTCAGCTTCTGCCCGCTTCGTTGTTTCGTCCATTCTTTTTTCCTTCATGTCTGGGCAAGCGCCAGGGCTTCTGACAGCCCCGGCGTGATGTCGGCTATTGGGTCTGATCTGGGGGAGGAGGCATTTGATCGGCGGGCGGAGGCCCGCCTGGGCCACCCTGATCGCCGCCCGGCCCGCCTTGACCTTGACCACCGCCCTGTGCATTAGCGCCTCCCTGGCCGCCTCCGCCCCGGCGTCCACGTCCGCCAAAGCCTCCCTGGCCGCCGCCAAATCCCTGGCCGCCAAATCCCTGGCCGCCGCCAAAGTTGGCTCCCCGTCCGCCGCCGAAGCTGCCCGGCCCGCCGCCGCGGCCCATGCTGCTCATGTCCATGTTGACTCCGACCGTAGTCGCTGTCAGCGTGCCGTCATCACCGGTCTGCCCCATTGCCATCACAGTATCGCCGGCCTTGATGCCGCTGACCGAGACCGTGGTAATTTTGGTGACTTTCGCTTTGGGATCTAGTGTCAGCGTCAGAGAGACGCCCTGGCCCAGCGAAACGGTAAGCGGGCTGGTGGAGGTCACGGTTCCCGAGGCCATTGCGAACGGCTGGTTTTGCCCGCCCTGTCCGCCCATGCCTCTCGGTCTGCCATTGGCTCCTCCCGCCGGGTTGCCCCCGGCCGCCCCGTTGCCGCCCGCCGCGCCGCCGGGAGTCGGCATCTGGCCGATGGTCAGCGACGACGCCGTGATGCCGGTGGGAACCCCCTGCACCTGAACGTGGTCGCCGATCTTCAGGTCCGCCACCGTGGCGGTTGCCTGCGAAACGATCTGGGTGGTGCCGGACGTTTGAACCGTCTGGCTCCCGCCGCCCATCATGGGCGTCAGGGTAATCGTTCCCGCCGCAGCATCCACGGCGGTGACGGTGCCCATAGTGAATGGGCGACGGCCAAATCCGCCGCCTCCCGGCCCGCCCTGCCCCGGTCCGCCAAAGCCGCCTGGCCCGCCTTGTCCAGGCCCGCCGAATCCGCCCGGCCCCTGGGCCTGGGCCACAGATTGTAAGAACGGCGCAAATAAGAGTGCCCCTACAGCCACAGCGGCGACGCCGGGCTTGAGTTGAATCGTGCGTGTTTTCATTGCCTTTTCTCCTTCATAGAGTGGAACATCATCACTTGTATCTACCATCATACCAGCCGAAGATGAAAATGGTATGAAAGCCAAACGAAATGCTGCGCTTCTGCCATCAATTTTTGAGCGTCAGTTGCTGCCCCGCAGGACGCGCAGATCAAACAGGCCACCGGCGATCTTGCCGGTCTGTGCCTGGAAACGCACAGTCACTTGGTCTTTACCCTGGGTCAGTTCGGGCGGAATAGGATAGGTGACATAGAGGTATTCGCCCGGATTCTTGCCTGTCAGCGTTTCTGTGGCAATGACCTTGCCGTCTACGAGAATGTCAAAGGTGCGCCCGCTGTCGCTGCCCCAGTAAGCGCAGCGCAGAGAGACAGGCCTGTCAGGCAGGACTTGGAGAGCGTAACTGAACCCGGCAGTGGAGTTGCGCCAGTGGGTGAATGGTTCATCCGCGCCGCCGGTGTGCGATTGATCAGCAGTCAGATGATGTTCGTTTTCCGAATCGGCTTCGCCCACACGCACACGATCAATCGTGCGCGCTTCCAAATCTTTTGCGTCCTGCTGCTGGCCGGCGTAAGCATCCGGGGTGAGAACGTGCCAGTAGAGGGCGTAACGCTGGAAAAACAACTGGTAGAACGGAATCAGAGTAACGTCATGTGGCTTCGCCAACCCCGCTGTGCGGAACGTCAGCGGCTTGCCGGGAATGGGAACGATTTGATGAACAGCCTGCGCTGGCGTCCCGACCAGCACCGGGACATGGCTGAGGGGAATGGATTTCTGGGCCAACTGGCCGGGCGAATTGAATGGGCCGCCGCCATGAAAATCGGCATCGGTCACGCCCTCGGTTCCGAGTGGGCCGGCCAGCAGCACCGGGCCGTAAAAGAACGCGGCATAATCTGCGCTGCCCGGCAGCGACTCGGTCGTCAGACGCATCGGCAGCCCGATGTCTACCCGGTCGCCTGACTTCCAGATGCGCGTGATGTCGGCGAAAGAAGCGGGTTTGGCGGAAATCGCCACGGGCTTGCCATTGACATGGACTGTCAGTGCGCCGGGCGCGACCCAGGCGGGATAACGGATGCTCAGGGTCAGGCGCTGCGGCCTGGTGAGCGTGAGAGCAAGCCGCGTTTTTGGCTCCTGCGGGAACGTCGTTTCCTGGCGCAATGTCAGCCCCTGCGCCTGCCAGTTCAGCGTGGAAGGGATAAACAAATTGACATACAAACGACCGGGGCTGCGGGCATAAATTATCCGGCCATACTTGCCATGGTTCTCCATGCCTGTCCCGACACAGCACCAAAAGGCATCGTAATCGCGTGAAAAGACCCGGTAATGGCCGGGGCGCATGGGCGTGTAATACACAAACCCACCGCCGGGCGCTTCCGACGGCAGGATGTGATTGTACAGGGCGCGTTCATAGTAGTCCATGTACTTCGCGGACGGCTGGAGCGTGTACAACTCCTGCGTCAGCTTCAGCATATTGTACGTGTTGCACGTTTCCGGGCCGCAAATTTCCTGCATCTTGGCCCCAAACTCGTCCGGGGCGAAGAAATGCTCCCACTGGCTATTGCCGCCGTTGGCCCAGGTGCGCTCGGAAGTCACATCGTTCCAGAAATTGACCGAAGCAACATGCCAGGGCTTTTCGCCGGTCAGTTCATAAATGCGCTCATAGCCGACAAACTTGGGGATTTCCGTGTTGGCGTGCTGGCCGGTCAGTATGGACGTGTCGCCACGCGCCAGCGGGTCAAAAATGATGGTGTGTTTGAAACGTTCGGCCAGCAGAAGATACTTGCGGTCGCCCGTAATGGCATACACGTCCGCCAGGATTTCGTGCGGCCCGCCGAACTCGCCCATCGTTCCCGGTGCACCGAGCATCTGCTGGAACTGGTCATCGGAGAGTTTGGACGTGGCGGCAATGCACCAGTCGGCCATGCGCGATCAGCACGTCCCGCGCCTGAGTGTTGCCGCAATCCAGCCAGGCATCGCGCAGGCCGGCCAGAGTCTTGTGCGTGGTGTACCAGGGCGTCGTGGGTTCGGGCTGAACCTGCCCCAGCGCCAGTTTGGCGAACCAGTCCCGGTCCCACGGCGAGGCCCATAGACCGCCGCTTTTCCCGGCCTGCTGGCAGGCGGCCATTTCGGCCACGATATACTCCACTCGCTTTTGAATGGCCGGATCGCCCGTTGCCTGCGCCATCTGCGAACAGGCGCTCAGGTAATGGCCCACACTTCCCGATCCGCCGCTGTCCCAGCCGCCATACGTGGGCGCTTTGGGCGTCAATCCGGCGCTGAGGCGCATCCCCGACATCAGCCGGTCCGGGTCCAATCGCAGCAGATACGCCCGGTCGGTTTCCTGCGCCTCTTTGAACGGGCTGTCCAGCAGGCGGACATCTTCCAGCGGGAACAGTGCCGCCTGCATCGGCGTCACCGGCGCGATTTCCTCGCGAGGCTGGGCTTGAGCCGCCATGCTCGCCCCCGTGATGGAAAGCAGAAGAAAGGATGCCAGGAGATTTATTGAATGTGTCATTTGCCTGGTTCGGTGGAAGTGAGCATCCACATTTCATTAGCAACAGAGGGGTTGGCGGCTTTCTGCTCTGCAATGTGCGTCTTAAAGCTTCAGGTTATTGGCCTGGGTGATGATCCCGCTGCCACGTTGGAGGCTGACGCCGCCGGCGCAGAAATTGTCGGTCGCCAGGAATTGCCGGGCCTGCGGCCCGGAATAAAAATCGGGTCTGCCGTCCAGGCGGAAATCACACCCAAGAACGCGCACGTCGCCCCCGTTCGCCTGGATGCATGCGTTCTGGTTCGCCTGGATGTCCCAGGTCTGGAACTGGCAGCTTGTGAAGGTCACTTCGGGGCTGGAAACATTCGGCGGCCCGTAAGGCGCGGCATTGATGACCACGGCTGCCCCAAAGGCGTTCCAGAAATTGCAATTAACAAACGAGAGACGCCCGGTAAAGGCGGGGGCTGTGTACACCAGATGGTTGTCAGCCGAGTTATCCAATCCGGCGAAATCACAATCGGTGAAGGTGATGCCCAGGATATCGGTGTTGTCCACATAACAGGGCTGGGCCGTCAGGTCCGCCCCGCATTCAATCAGCCGGCCATACGGCCGGCTATTTTTGTCCGGGCCACTGCTCGGATTAACGGCGAAATGGAAGCCGCGCCAGTACCCCAGGCAAAAGCAGTCCCGGAGACGGAACTGGTCATCCCGTCCAATCTCGAAGGCCGTTCCGTGCTGCTGCTGCCACTGCCAGAGACCTGCCGTGCTGACTGCGCCGGGGAGGAGTTTCGTATTGTTGTTGAACTGCGGGACGAAATGGATAGCCTCAACACGGTCTACATCGCCACCGTTATCAATGCTGATGCCCTTGAAGGTAGGCTGGCCGGTGATGTGGTCTATCCAGTGGCGGACGCCGCTCCACGCTCGGATGCCCTGGTACATATTGATCAGATTGATATAGGAGACGCGATCCGCGTGGCCGGTCATGCTGATCGCCCACGGCCCCGGCGTCGGCGCGGTCAGGGTCTCTTTGTTGGCCTGAAGCGGATCAAAGATCGCCAGCCCTTCTACGACCGAATTCGTGCTGAGTGTCAGAAACGGCGGTGCGTCCGCAGTGCCGAAGCCCTCCACCATGCCCAGCGTTGTTCCGCCGTCCAGCGGCCCTTCGCCGGGGAACTGGTTGCCGGGAAGCGCCCCCATCAGGCTGGAGGCCACCATCAGCGCCCCGTGCAGTTCGAACGAATTTCGGCACGGTGAGTATCCCCAGGAGCAAATAAGCCCCGGCAGGTACGCCGACCTCGCCCCCGCCCGCCTTTCCCTGGGCGTTCAGGGCCGCGCGAAAGGCCGCCGTGTCATCTGTGCCATAGGCAGCTTGAGCGTTGACGACAGACTCGGAGGCTGCCGTTCGCAGAAGCGCATGATGACGATCCGATACGGCAGCGATGGTCGTTGTCAGGACGCCTCCGTCGGGGCCGGCCCCGGCGATCACGATGGCTTTTCCAGTGTCAGTCGGGGTCAGCGCAGCCGAGGCGGTGGCCAGGGTCTGCGAGCCGCTTTGGATCGCGCCGTCCCCAAACACTTTCATGTCTGCCCTGGCGTTGTAGGGTGCCTCTGTGACGCTCCGGTCTGAGGCGAGAGCCTCGCCCGCCTGCCAGGCAAGCAGGATGGCAGCAAGCAGTGCAAAGAAAGATTGTTTCAGGACGGAAGCCATTCGCATGGGTCAGGGAGTCACTTTCGCTGGCCGGGCGAGGGCAGGCGGGAGAAAATGAGGTTGCCGGTTATGCCTCCGTGGTCTGGGCCTCAGACTCGGTTTGAATGCTTTCCGCCACGAGTTTTTCCACCGCCCGCGTGGCCTCGCCCATGGAGTTAGACGCGGCATCAATCCGCTTTTCGCTGATGGGGCAGATCGCCCATGCCTTGACTTTGGCGGGTTTCTTGACCCCGACCTGATTGGTGCCACCCTGCTGGTAATTGATCGTTACCGTGTATCCCGCAATTTTCGCATCGTAAGACGCCATGCTCGTAATCTCCCAGGAAATAAGTTCTGTCTTCAAGATTTCGCCGTCCCAGGCGGAGAATCCTGCTTAACTTTCGCCCTTGTGGCGACAACCTTTGCAGGCACCTGCATGGACATGGCCGCCCATTGCAGCGCCGTCCCTGGAATAGTCCCTCAGTAGGGTTCCCACTGTGCCGATGAGGGCAAAACAAGCGCTGGGCAGGTTCTTCGGGATTACCGTGTCAGGCGAGCGGCGAGGACGCAGACGGTGAGGCAAAGGGAAGCGGAGAGGGCGGCAAAGACGGCGGCTGTGTGCGTGTTGCCTTCCATCAGGGCGGCATAGACCGCCAGTGGCATGGTGCGGGTGACGCCCGGCGTATCCCCGGCTACCATCAGCGTCGCGCCGAAATCGCCCAGGGCGCGGGCGAAGGCCAGAGTTGTCCCGGCGACCAGTCCAGGCCGGGCCAGCGGGAGCAGGACAAAGCGCAGAATTTGCCCGAAACCTGCGCCGTCCACGCGGGCTGCGCCGACCACATCCGGGTCTACAGCAGCCAGCGCGATCCGGGCCTGGGTGACAAACAGCGGCAGGGAAGCAACGCAGGCGGCAACGACCGCTCCCTGCCAGGTGAAGACAAGGGGATGGCCGATCCGCTTCAGCCACTGCCCCAGTTCGCCCCGCTGCCCCAGCCCCACGAGAAGCGCATACCCCAGCACGGTCGGCGGCAGAACAAGCGGCAGCAGGGACAGCCCTTCCAGCAGGCTGCGGCCCGGAAAGCGCAGCCGTGCCAGTGGATACGCCAAAGGCAGGCCAAAAATCACACTGAACACTGTCGCCCACCCGGCAACTTTGAGCGAAAGCCAGAGCGGCGACCAGTCCATCATTACGGCTTTTTCGGCAGTTCGTAGCCGTATCGTTTCCAAATTTTGGCGGCGTCTTTGCCGGTCAGAAAGTCAATGAACTGAAGGGCCTGTGTGGTCTGCGTGGTCGTCTTGACCAGCCCCAGGCTTTGCGTGATCGGGGCGTGCTGCTTGTCCGGCACGATGATGTACGGGTCGTCTTTGTCTTCAATCACCAGCGATAAGGCTGTGAGCGCGACATCGGCATTGCCACTCTGGGCGAATTGCAGCGCCTGGCCGATGTTCTCGGCCTGGACAAGACGCGGCGTAACCGACGCCGTCAGCCCGGCTTTGGCGAATGACTGCTCGGCGGCGAGGCCGTAAGGAGCGGTCTTAGGATTGGCAATAGCGATGTGAGCGTAGGCGGGATCGGCCAGATCTTCTAGACGTCGGGGGTGATGCGGAGCATCCTTGCGGCTCCAGAGAACCAGCCTGCCGATGGCATAAGGCTGGACGGTTGTGGCGACCAGCAGGCGCTCGCCCGCCAGTTTCTCCACTGTCGGGGTATCGGCGGCCACAAAAACATCAATCGGCGCACCGTTTTCAATCTGCTCGGCCAGCCCTTTCGTTGCCCCAAAAGTCGGGGTGACTGCCACGCCAGTCGCTTTCGTGAAGGCAGGCAGCAGGGCGTCGGTGAAGACCTTTTGCAGATTGGCAGCTGCCGCCACCCGCAGCGGGTCAGCCTGCGCGGGAGCCAGGCAAACCAACAGAGCAAGCGAAATCAGCAAAAACTTAACGCGCAAGCAGCACCTCCGTAGACTTAATCAACGCCGTCGCCTCAACGCCGGGCGTCAGTCCCAGACGTTCGGCGGACGAGCGAGTGATGACCGAAACGATCTCCTGACCATTGCCCAGGTCCAGAGTCACCTCACACAGCACGCCGTCGCTGGTGATTTCCCGAACCACGCCGCGCAGGGCATTGCGCGCGCTGATCTGCATCGGCGGCTTTTCTTCTGCCATGACCGGGAACTGGGGGGCGGTCACTGTTCCAAGAGCCGCGCGAATGGCAGCGATGGCGGCTTCGTCATAAAGACGCCACCCGCGCCAGTCGCGCTCTGGGGCCGGAATTCGGCCCGCCTTTTCCCAGACCGCCAGCGTCTTGGGCGTGATATGCAGCATCTGCGCGACTTGAGCGCGCGTGAGTTGAATAGACATAAAAAGTAATAGGTAAGCCAGGTAAATACTACCCAATCGGCCTATTCCCTGTCAAGCATGACATGGAGAAGGAAACGCCCTCTCTGTCGCCGAATAAGCCTGCATACTGTCCCGCGCTCATCTTGGGAGGACTCCGTGCAGATCACGCGCATCAAGCCCGGCGGCTGGATCATCATCATCCTGCTCCTTGCAGGAATAGTTTTCGGCATTCGCGCCTGTGGGCATCTGCTTCCAGGTCGGCAGACGGCGGCGACCACCTTGCCGACGGGAGACAACAGCAGCGGCGGGAGCCTGACCCCCGCTCAGGCTCAGGGCGGCGACATCATCGTCTCCACGACCGGCACCAAGCAGAAATGGATGCAGGCGGAGATTGATAAGTTCAATGCTCAATCACAGACCGGCAAGGTGACGCTGCAACTGGCCGAGTCACGCGATGCCATGCAGGGAATTCTGGGCGGCAAACTTCAGCCGACTGTCTGGAGTCCGTCTAGCCCCGTCTGGGTGTATCGCTTGGCCGACCTGTGGCCGCAGGCGCACGGCGGCGCGCAGGTCGCTGATGTCAACAACTCTCAGTCTTATCGCGTCCTGTTCAAAAGCCCGCTTGTTTTCCTGACCACCAAAGCCAAAGCCGACTTCCTGCGGCCCATTCTGTCCGGCTCCAGCCCGTGGACGGACGTCCACGCTCTCAGTCTGGGGCAGAAGCGAGCGCCCTGGGGCGCATTCCATTTCGCCTATGCCGACCCGCTCAACGCCAGCAGCGGGACATTGACCATGTCCCTAATCATCACCGAGTATGCGCGGACGCACGGCGGCGCAAACGATCTGAACGCCGCCGCGGCCAGCCCGGGCTTCGCCGCCTGGCTGAGTCAGATCAACCGTGCCTACGTCCGTGACCCGCAGGCGACCGGGTCCAGCGCATTGGAGAAAGCCTATACTGCGAATCCCAGCTCGCGCGACTTCATCACCGCTTACGAAAGCGCCGCTCTGGCCGCCGTAGACAGTGACCCCAATCTGACCATTATCTATCCCAGCCCAACCGCTGTGGCCGACCAGAGCGCTGCTCTGCTGTCCGCCCCCTGGATCACCGACAGCCAGAAGACGACGGCGAACGCCTTTCTGGACTTCATCAGCCAGCCCGCTGCCCTGGATGACGGCGTTCAGTATTACTTCCGCCCGTCCCAGAACGGCGCTCAGACGCTGGCCGCCCGCCTGGGGCCGAGCGCAAAAGCCCAGTACCAGGCCACCTACACGGCGATTGAACTGCCGCCTTACGACGCCCTCAACGAAGCCGCCGCCCAGTGGCGCACGGAGACGCGCTAGACCGGGGTACTATAGAGAAATATGCCCATAGACCCGCTTTGGAAAAGGGCCTTGAAAGCCGTTGTTGAAATTAAGGACCCGCCGCCTCCCCCGCCGCCGGAGCCGATTCCGCAGTCGGCTTATGATGAACTGGACGGGGCGCTCAAGATGCAGGAGCGGCGTGAGGCGCGTCAGCGTCTCAATCCCGTGTCATCTTCTCCGGCTCCCCCAGGATTGGGGGCCGGGGGGCCGGGAGCAGGCAGGCAGGACGCGGGCAGCCCGGTGGACGGGGATGGGCTGGTCAACTTTGAGGCGCTGTATCAGCAGGCGGGCGTGCCGACGGTTCCGTTTACCGCCGAGCAGGCGCTGGACATGCTGCACAATATGCCGGCGGGTGTCGCCGAGGAAACTCGCCAGCAGATTATCAACGCGACGCTCTCTGCTCTGGGCCGTTCTGTGGGTGGCACGCCGGAAGCCATTGTCGCCGACGCAACCCGCAAGCAGGCCGCGCTGCAAGCGTTTCGCCGGACGCGCGGCGACCAGCTCGCGGACCTGACTTCCACCGCCGAGGCGCGCATCGCCGAGCTTCAGCGCGAGATTGAAAAAAGCCAGGCGATTATTGAGAAAGCCAAGCGTCAATATGACACGCTGACCAGTTCGTGTCAGTCTGAGGAAGCGCGTCTGGACACCGTCGTAGACTTTTTCAGTCAGGCTCCTTCAGCCGCGCACACGCCATAAAAGAGAAGAGTAAACGCGATGGAACTGGGCGTCACGATCAATATCTACGAAGAAACCGACATCCCGGCCGCCTTCTTATACGCGAAAGAGGCAGGTTTCCGGCGCGGACAGGTCAACTCGTTTATCAACGGCATCACTGCCGACGAGGTGCGCCAGGTCGCCGTCGCCGCCCGCAACAACGGCTTCCAGGTGGACGCGGTTGGCTGCTACATTAACCCGCTGCGGCTGGAAGACCCCGTCCTGAACGGCGTGGATGGCTTGGACTGGCAGACGCTGGCTGAGAACATGGGCATGATGAACGGCGTGGAGCGCCTGGTCTGCTGGAGCGGGACCCTGAGCCGGGCAGTGGGAACGCCGAACCTGCTGAACGGGGAAGAGGAGACCTTCAACAATCTGTACATCATCCTGAGTGGCCTGCGTCAGCGGGTGCGCGGTCTGCCCATTCAAATTCTGCTGGAGCCCTATGCCGCCCATGTCCTCGGCGATGCGGCCGCCTGTCTTCGCATGGCCCGCAAGTTTCCCGGCGGCGAGGTCCGGGTCGTGCTGGATGCGCCCAACATTCTTTCCGCCAAAGCCTTTGCCGGGCAGGGGGCCGGCATCCCGGGGTTGGTCGCGGAAATGGCCCCGGCTGTCGGTCTGGTGCATTTGAAAGACATGACTCTGGCCGAGGACGGCCGCCGCGCCTTTTGCCGGCCCGGCGCGGGCGAATTGGACTACGGCCTGTACCTGCGCGCCATTGCCCGCTCCCTGCCCGAAGTCCCTGTTATTATTGATCAGGTCACGACGCTGGATGAGATGCGCGCCGCTCACGAGTTTGTCCAGGGCGTCTTGAAAGATTACGGAATTTAGCGATGGCGATTGAGCCGCCTCCTGCACCCGTCAAGCCGACCCTGTTCGCGCTCCCGCGCCGCAAAACGAAGACGCCGCGCCCCCGCCCGGACCATTGTCTCAACTGCGGTGCGGCGACAGAGGGCAACTTCTGCGCCTACTGCGGGCAGGAGAACAAAGATCACACAGTCGCCCTGAAGCCCCTGCTGCACGATCTGCTGGCGGAAACCATCTCCTGGGACTCCAAACTGCTGCGAACCGTCGTTCCGCTTCTTGGCCGTCCCGGCTTCCTGACCAACGAGTACAATGCAGGGCGGCGTGTTCCCTATCTTTCCCCGCTCAAAATGTATTTGACGGTCAGCGTCCTGTTTTTTCTGCTTCTTGCCTGGAAAAATCCGCTGGCCGGAAACCTCAAAATAGTGACTTTGGCCGATCATTCCACGCCTGGAGAAATGATCATTGCCGGCGGGCATGTTCGAGCCGATACCTCACACGACGGCTGAGTATGATTCCTACCAAAGCCATCGCCCGCCCGCCGAACGAGACCCTCCTCTTGCGCGGCTGATCGTGCATCACGCCATCCGCGCCGGCCAGAGTCCCCAGACATTCTTGAGAGACCTGCTGGATGACATCCCTAAAATGATGTTCTTTCTGCTGCCTGTGTTTGCTGTCTCGCTGAAACTGCTTTATTGGCGGAAGAAGCGGCTATATGTGGAGCATTTGATCTTTCTGCTGCACGTCCATGCTTTCGCCTTCCTGCTCCTGACCCCGCTGCTGCTGACACATCCCGACTGGCTTATCCTCGCCATCAGCCTGGCGCTCTATGTGTACGTCGTCGCGGCCATGCGGGTTGTTTACAAAGAGAACTGGGCCAAAACGCTGACGAAATTCCATCTGCTGTGCATCGGCTACGTGTTCCTGCTCTCGCTCTGCATTGCCGCGACCACCTTGATCGCCCTCATGCTGCTTTAGAAACGAAAAGCCCCGCACGGACCGCAAATCTCAAGCCCTTTGGGCGCACAGGAAGGCTTGGACGCAGGCAGGATCCCACTGCGTTCCTGATCCCGCGTCCAAAATCGAAAGCGCTTTCGCCTGCTCCATTCCCTTGCGGTAGGGGCGGTCTGTGGTCATAGCCGAGTAGGCATCCGCCACCGCCATTAGGCGAGCGACCAGAGGCGTCTCCTCACCCGTTAACCCAAATGGGTAGCCATTCCCGTCCCAGCGCTCGTGGTGGTGGCGCACCGCGTCCAGTGTTTCCTCCAGCCCCGGCACTGCGCCCACCATGATCGCCCCCATCATAGGGTGCTGCTGCACCGTCTCAAACTCCTCTTCCGTTAATTTTCCTGGCTTGCGTAGGATCGCATCCGGTACTCCAATCTTGCCCACATCATGCAGCAGCGCTGCCACTGCTACCGTGTGCTGTTCGTCCTCGCTCATGCCCAGGGTACGCGCGATCAGGAGGCTGTAGGTCATCACGTCCTCGGAATGCCGCCGCGTATAGCGGTCTTTGTTGTCTACGGCTGTCACCAGCGCATCCAGCATGGAGAAACCCTGAACCCGCCGCAGCGCCGACAACCGCACTTGCTGGGCTTCCATCTCTGTCGCGCCACCTGTCTTGGCCCGCAGCAGGCGCTCATCGGCCTGCCGCAGCACTTCATGCCGGTCAGGGCTGACTTGAGTAAAGAGGGCGGCGCCCACGGAGACTGTGATAGGAATAGCGGTTCCTTGCCCTCCGGGAAGAAAGCTCAGGTCGCCCAGATCTGCCCAGAGGCGCGCTTCAACCTCAGTGATGGGGGTATGGCCGGAGTCAGGGAGCAGCAGGGCAAACTCGTCTCCGCCGAAACGGGCGATGGTGTCGAAAGTATCGCAGACAGTTTGGAGCCTTTGAGCCACCATCTGTAATACTTCATCGCCGACGGCATGGCCGTAGCAGTCGTTGAAGAACTTGAAGTTGTCCAGGTCCAGAACCACGACGGCTATCTCTGTGTCTTCCTGCTGAACTCGGAAGGCCTCTTGCTCAAACTGTTTTTGGAAGGCCCGGTGATTGATGAGGCCAGTCAATGGATCGCGGTCTGCCCGCTCCTGCGCTTCCAGAAGCGCTTCCTCGCGTTGCGTCTCAATGCGTTTGCGCTCAGTGATCTCCTGGGTGACGCCGATCAGACGAATCACCTGACCGGTCTCGTTCAGGATCGGGTTGCCGCGCTCACTCAGCCAGTGAACGCTGCCGTCGGGCCAAACACAGCGGAACTCGGCCTGGTAATCCTGACCCTCCTCCAGCGTCTGCCGGAAAGCTTCCTGCACTTGGCGGTAATCATCAGGGTGTATTGCCTGGAAGAACGCCGCGCGTGAAAACTCCGCTTCGGATGACAAGCCGAACAGAGCTTTCCAGGAATTGGTGATGTGAAGATACTGATCCGTCTTCGGATCGAGGTCCCAAGTGCCCAAGCCCCCGCTTTCCAGCGCCAGACGCAGGCGCTGCTCGCTCTCGCGCAGGGACACCTCGGCGTGGCGGCGCTTGACGATGTCGTCCTCCAGCGCAGAGTTAGCCTGAGCCAGTTCTTTGGTCCGCTCCTGCACGCGCTGTTCCAGATCGGCGCGCGCCTGTTGTAAATCTGCCTCCGCTTCCTCTTGTTTTGCCTGACGCCAGGCGATGCCGCGCATCTCGCGCACGCTGTGTTGGATGGAGACGATCAAGAAAGTATCCGTAAAGACGACCCAGCCGACGTGTTCCACCCAGCGCCACGGTTCCACCACGGCAACACCATAGATAGACTGGGGCCAGAAGAAACCGCGCAGACCATGATCGGCGGCTGCCACCAGGGAAGCCGTTACCAGGACGCGCCAGTCCCGATAGAAGGCGAGGAACGCCAGTGAGCCGAACAAGTGGAAATGGGTCTCCAGCCGGCCGCCGGTCAAGTGGATCAGCAGCCCCGACATCAGCAATTGGGCTATTGCGATTATATGCCGGGTCAAAGCGCGGCCTGGATACCACAGGGCTAGAGCAATGGGAAAGAGGGAAATTGCGCTGCCCAGGAACAGGGCCGTCCAGATATGGGGGTGGGTCTGACTGCTCAAGCCTTCCCAGGTGCGCGGAGATATCCAGCGAGCGGCAAGGAGGCTTGCCAGCCATTGCAGCGCCATCAGGGCAGCAAACAAGCGATCCGTGCGAGAGTACAAGTTGGCTCGATGGTCGCGCAGCAGAATCGCAGCGCGCTCGGTGACTGTGTCACGAGCGAACGAAGACATTTCTAGGAACGGGGCTGGTATTTCAGGCATCTGAAATTCAGATGTTTTTGTGGCACGCATGAGAGGTCTTTCTTTTCCGGCTGTGAAATCGGAAAAAGCGAACAGCCAAAGACGGGCGTGCGAGTTTGGACCGGGGTCTGACCCCGCACGAGGGCGAGTGCGGCGTTGAGGCCGGCACTGTCCCCTTCATGTCCACGAGCGGCTGTTAGGCCGCCGCTGAACAGCAGCCTCCCTGCTGGGTTGTAGAGATAGGTTTGCCCGGATGTTTGTGCACCGAATCGGTGCGCGAGCGCGCCGCCCTGATCGCTGACAATGTGGATGCCGGGGATAGCGGCTGCCTGCCGCCAGGTATCGGACTGTACCCATTGCTCCGAAACGCCTGCATAGCGCACGAAAACGACCGTCGCGCGGACGCGGTCCTGGGAGCGGGCCATGAGTTGCGCTAGTTCGGCGAGACTGGCTCGCGAACAGGAGCAGTGCGGATGGATGACCATGATCAGGCTGATGCGTCCCTGAGCATGAGGAAAGGCCGCATTGCTGGGCCAGCGCTCCGGCGCAGCAGCGGCCTCACCAGGAGCGCTGCTGTACTGCCAGGCTTGCCGAAAGCCGGCCAGGACGAGCATCAGCCACAGAATGCAGAGAGTCGCGACAGCCGCAGACTGAGATGATGCGAACCTTTTCACAGTCCTTTATTATAGGCGCTGTGTGTAGGTAAAGTTAGGGGGGGGATTTCATGCAGCGTAGGGGAAAATCTCACCACATGAGAAAAATGAAAAATTGATTCTGCACCAAACCGAGGATACACTTTACTTGCCCTGCGATGGGACATAATCAGTGCATCTCACTCAGGAGGCATTTCCTATGTCACAACTGGAACATTACCGCATGCTGTACGAATACGAAAAAGACAGCAATCATAAGATGCTTGCCATGCTCGAATCCGTTCCCGACGCCAATCGCAGCGATGCTCGTTTCCAACGCGCGGTGACACTCGCGGATCATCTGGCGGCGGGCCGCGAGAAGTGGCTGGATTACATGGCGGGGCCAGGCGAGAACCAGATCGCCTGGTGGGATGAGGGGGCTGAACTTGCCGCGCTGCGTCCTCGTTTCGCCGCCCTGGAAAGCCAATGGACAGACTATCTGGCGCGCCTGGACGACGGCCAATGGGCACAGACTTTCGAGATCACCGGTACGGACGGAGAGATTTATCGCATCCCCATCGCCGTGCAAATCGTTCAATTGGTCGGTCACGCTTGCTATCACCGGGGGCAGATCGCCTTGCTGGTGGACCAATTGGGAGGTGAAACAGAAGACACCGACTACGTTGACTGGTGCTGGAACAATTCGAAAGGAATAACGACAGGCATCGGCTCTGTGGGCCATGGGGCGAGACGGAAGTTGTGATCTGGGGAGGTGAGAGATGGTTGAGGCTTATCTGAGGGTTTTGGATCTGGGGCATTACGAGGCGAAGTTCGCATTTGAGGGGCTGGCGGACGAGAACGTTTGGAAACGGCCTGCGGAGGGGCTTCTCTCCGTGGGGGAGCTGGCGGGGCACATCGCCTTTTGGGAGGCCGTGAAGCTGACGGGTGAGGCCGTGAAGCTAGCGGGTGAAGGCGGGGAGTTGGAGTCTGGTCCAGTGAAGTGCCGGGTGAACAGCCCCTTGATTGACCGGCGGTTCGGGTATTACCCAAATACGATCGCGATTCGGCCTTCGGAGCAGCACCTGGCGATGACGGCAGACCAGGTTTGCCGGGAACTGTTGCGGGTGCATGAGGAGGCGGTGGCGCATTTCAAGATGCTGAATCCCGATCTGGAGAGTTGCGCGCCCGGATGGCCGCCGTATTACAACTATGGCGAGTTTTTGAGGTATGCCGTGTTTCACGTCAGCTATCACACGGGACAAATGTTTTCGGCGCGGCATCTTTTGGGGGAAGAGACGCCAAATAATTAAGGGCCGACCCTGAGTTAGGACTTTCTCAAATCAGGCGTAAATGAGGATTGGGCGACGCAGTTGTTGACGCAGATAAGCCGAAAGCAAGCTTTTCTTGATCTGATAGACGGTTTGCTGCGTCTGGTAAGCCCTCTGTTTGAGACACACCCAAACCAATAACCAATATCCTCGCACAGATGTGGTTGCGCTGCGAACGGTTCCGATGGCACTCGCATTTACTCAGGCCCGTGAGTTGCTTCTCTTCGCGGTGAAACTGCTCAATCTTCCACCGACAGGCGCTCTCTTTTTGAGCGTCTGCCAAGGCATCTTGAGAAACATCGTTGGTCACAAGATACTCCACATCTTCCCTGTTGTTGAGGTCTCTGCCAGTGAGGGTGTCCGTCCTCCTGGTGGAGAGAGAAACTCGGAACAGTTTCAAGTAGGTGCAACCCGCGAACTTGTGCAGTTTGACGATCTTGCTATGCTCTTGCCAGGCTCTTACTCGGACTGTGTAAAGGTTAAGGCCGAGACTGCCTGATAGGGACGCTGACCGCCACTGTCATCGGCCAGATGGTTCTTCTTGACCGTACAGTAGAAGAGTTTGCCCGCTTGGATCAGGCGTGTCATGATCTGCGTGGTGGAGGACCAGTTTACCCAACTCACCAAAATGAGAAAATCCTAACCCTGAAACATGATCCAAACTGCTGAGGGAACCAGGCGGCAGGATTTCTCCCGCCGTGCGCCGTAACACCCGTCATGCCTCCCACATTTCTTCCTGCTGGCGACTGCGGTGTTCGGGTCTGCTTCGGTGCCGCCATCAGTCCTCGAATCCATCAGCGAGTCCGAAACTTCTGCCGACGGCTGGAACAGTTTCCTGTCCCCGGCGTCACCGAATGGGTTTCCGGCTATGCGACAGTGACGGTCTATTACCGGCCCTGGATCATCGCCTATGAAGCGCTTTGTGACGCCCTGGCCCATGTGAGCCGCAGGCGTGGTTTGGCGATACAGCAGGAGGAAGCGCGACTGGTTGAAATTCCTGTTTGCTATGGAGGCGAGTTCGGGCCGGATTTAGAAGCCGTGGCGGCGGCGCATGATCTGGCGGCGGCGCAGGTAGTCCAGCGCCATTGCCGGCCCCGTTATCTGGTCTATTTTCTGGGATTTCAGCCGGGGTTTCCCTATCTGGGCGGTCTGCCTCCCTCGCTGGCGATGCCCCGGCGAGAAACACCACGCGCTTCCGTTCCTGCCGGATCGGTCGGGATCGCCGGGCCGCAGACCGGCGTCTATCCGTTCGCCACGCCCGGCGGCTGGCAAATCATCGGACGAACACCCCTCCGATTGTACGATCCTGACCGGCAGCCCCCTGCGCTGCTGTCTCCCGGCGACCGTGTCAAGTTTGTGCCAATCACGCTATCGGAACTGGTGGCCTTCCAGTAAATCCAGTCTTTTTAACAGTGCAAGCGCAGTCCGCATGCGCCGAAGATGACATCAGGAGACAAATTTAAATGTCTATTTCCGACACCGTCAGCCAGGTGGCCGCGACCAATCCCGTCGTCGGCGTGGCAGTCGCAAGGCAAAACGCGGACAGCGCCATTCTTGCCGGGCTGCAAACCGGAGACTCGGGGACATCTGCCCTGCTGGGCGCACTCAGCGGCCAGGCGCTGGAGGCTAATCAATTGCTGGCCTCGCTGACGCCCAATCTGGGACAGAACATTAATACGACGGCATAACCGTCCAAGAATAACGAGACAATGTCTAACGCCATTCCAAACATACCTGCCGTCACGCCCGAGCCGGCGAAATACCCAAAAGCGCCGCTGCCGTCGCCTGTCTCCGCGCCCAAGCCCTCGGAGCATCATGAGACCGCTGCCTCACCGGCGTCCACGGCGCTTGATCCGACGGCGCTTTCTTCCACAGATATTGCGTATGTGGACTCCCTGATGGGAACCCTGCCGGCGCAGAAAATGCAGGAGATTCTCCTGCGGACCGGCGTTCCCATTCCTGCCAATCTCGGCCCGAACTTTGACACGACGGCCTGACCGGCCCCTACTTCGTCACGACGATGCGAGCAACGGTTTTGCCGCCTTCATTGGTCAAGGTGAACCGGCCCTGCAAGTCGCCGCGCACCAACGATTCCACGATCTGCAAGCCCAGCGAATTGGTCTTTCTGATGTTCGAACCCCTCCGGCAGCGGGGTGCCGTCATTGGTGACCTTCAAAGTGACAATCTTGGAGTCTTCCGCCAGCGCGATTCGTATCTCCCCATCGTCCATGCCCTCCCCGAACCCATGCTCCACGGCATTCTGCACCAGTTCGTTCAAAATAAGCGAAACCGAAGTCGCCTGAGCCGAGGGCAGCAGAATGTCCGGCCCCTCAATCTTCAGGGCAATGTGCTTACCAGGGGCCATGATGCTCTGCGTGGTCGCCTGGATGATCTGCTCGGCGACTTTTTTGACACTGACAATATCTAAGTCCTCCCGCGCCAGCAGTTCATGGACCGAGGCAATGGCGAGAATACGGTTCAGCGATTCGTTCAAGACCTGCTCCACGCTGCGCTGTCCGACGTAGTGCATCTGAAGCCGGAGCAGAGACGCGACCTGCTGCAAGTTGTTTTTCACCCGGTGGTGCATCTCCTGAATAATGGCCGATTTGACCATCAATTTGGCGTGATCAATGGCAATCGCCGCATGGTTTCCCAGAGCCGACAAAACCGAAATCTCTTCTTCCGTGAAGCGGTGCGGCTTCTCTGTGTAGCAGTTCAGGACGCCGATCTTTTTGTTTTTGACCAGAAGGGGAATGGAAGCCAGGGACGAGAGACCTTCCTGACGCGCCAGTTCGGGGTTGGCATATTCGTCAGAGTTTTTTAAGTCGTAGACCGTGATGGCATGACCTTCGGCAAGGGCGCGGCCCGCAATGCTTTCGCCGATCTTGATGCTGGATTTTTTTGCGTATTCCCGGCTCTTGCTTTGCGTTGCCTTGATGACCAGTTCCTGTTTGTCTTCGTCCAAAAGCATCAGAGAGCAGATCTTAAACGAGAGCGTATCTGCCGTCGCCGCGACGATGAGCTGCAAAATCTCTTCCAGATACAGGTCGCTGGTGATGGTTTTGCTGACCTCGGAGAGCGTAGACAACTGCGAATCCCGCTTTTCCAGTTTGCGATACTGGCGCGAGGTCTCAATCGCCCCGGAAATCTGTGACGCGATGGATTGCAGCAGGCGTACCTGAGTCTGGGTGTATTCATGCTCCTTTTCGGTGCGGACATTGATCACGCCCAGGACTTCGCCCCGATAAATCAGCGGTACGCTCAGGATGCTTTGATATTTGTGTTCCTGAAGCTCCGGCACGAACTTGAACCGGGCATCTTCGTGCGCGTTTTTTCCCAGGGCAACCGCCTCCTTGTGCTCGGCGACCCATCCGGTCAGACCCTCGCCGACTTTGAGCCGTAGTTTGCCGATCACTTCGCCGGAGCCGTCGGTGACCGCCCGCAGAACCAGGGTATCATGGGCGTCATTGAACAAATACACTTGTGAGGAGTCCGTACCGGACACCTGCACGGCGACGCCGGCGACGGCCTTCAGCATCTCTTCCAGATCAAACAGCGATCCCATCGCTTCGCCGATGCGCCGCAGCGCCTCGCCCTCGGCATTACGCTCGTCATGGGCGATTTCCATGCTGCGAATTTGCTCCTGCGAGGCCTTTAGCTCTGCCGTGCGCGTTTCCAGCGCATGATGCAGACGGGTGGCATGTGCTTCGTGGCTTCGCAGAGCCTGCGTGTGCCGCTTCAGAAACAGTGACCGCCGCCCAAAGCCGATTTTAGGCGGCACGTCTGAGTACAGAAAGTTGCGTTTCATGATGGGATTTCGTCTTTTCCAGAAATTGACCGAGCGCCCGGTACACCAGTTTACCGTCGGTCAAAAAATAATAAGCGTGATCCGAATGGTCAATGTTCAGGCGGGTGACGTGTCCTGAACAGGCCGCCGCCAGCCGGTCCGACATCCAGAAGGGGATCAGACGGTCCGCCCGGCTGTGGACAAGAAGCACCGGGCAGGCCACGCCCGGCATTTTCTGCTCGCTATTAAACGGATATTTGAGCAGCAGTCGCAACAGCGGGGTGGGGTAGATGGGATATTCCTGGTGCGCTTCTTCCGCCAGGCTGGTATAGGCCGCGAACAGGGCCAATCCGGCGACGGGTTGACGCGCCTGCAACTCACGCGCCGCCAAATCCACCGCGACGCCCGATCCGAGCGAGAAACCCGCAATTACCAGGCTTTTCTGGTCTATGTCCGGCTGCCTTCGCAGATACTGGTAACACGCCTGCGCCGTTGCATAACAATTCGCTTCCGACTCCTGCCCGCCGCTCTGCCCGAAGCCGACATAGTCCGGCATCAGCACATTGGCATCCAGCCGCCGAAACGATTGAAACCATTGACGGCTGTCTTCGAACGATCCGCCTTTGCCGTAAAAGAACAGCAGGGTCGGACGGTGCCGATAATCCGTATCCGGGCGCCCGTCGGCCCGCAGGGCATGGCCGTAATAGGCAATGACGGTTCCAGCCGCTGTGGCAAACCGCACCTTTTTCGCGCCTGTCGGCAAATTGTCATCTGTCGCCGCGGGCGTCCGCGACTCCTGTGCCGCAAACACCAACTGTCGCTGGAACGCGAACAGAATGCCCAGCGTGAATAAATACAAGCCTCCAGCAAAGACAAGAAGCCGCCTCACGATCTTCCAGACCGTTCGGCGGCTTCTCGGCCTTGATTGCTTTGGGCGCATGGTGACAGAACCGGGAAAGGGTGTCAGACGTTGTGCGCGATAATGATCGCTTCGGCGATCTCGCGCATGGACTTGCGGGTGTTCATGCTCTGGACCTGAATGCGCCGGAACGCTTCCTGTTCTTTCAGTCCATACTGATCCATCAAAATGCCCTTCGCGCGGTCCACCGATTTGCGCGTGTCCAGCTTGTTTTCCAGATCGGAAACCTCGTTCTCCAGCTCCACGAATTCTTCGTAGCGCGAGATGGCGATCTCCATGGCGGGAAGCAGGTCCGCTTCTTTAAAAGGTTTCACAAGATAGGCGAACACGCCCGCATCTTTGGCCCGGTCCACCAGGTCTTTTTGCGAATAGGCGGTCAGCAGCAGGACCGGCGCAATGCCTTCGGTCGTGATGATCTTGGCCGCCTCAATGCCGTCCATTTCCGGCATTTTGATGTCGAGAATCAGGATGTCCGGCTTCAGTTCGCGCGCCACTTCCAGGGCTTTGGCCCCGTCGCCCGCCTCGCCGACCACCTGATGCCCCATATTTTCCAGCGTTTTTCGCAGATCCAGCCGAATGATCGGCTCATCGTCCGCGATTACGATTCGCAGTGATTCCATACAGTGTTCAATCCTTTTCTCCATAGCCATTCATCTGGGAGCGGGGGTGTCGCCTTGCGGCCCCCCGCGTTTTCTGCTATAATGGCCTGACAACTTTCTATCATAGCAAATTCCGTGCCAAAAAAGCAAGGGTGACTGGCCTGCAAACGACTCTTATGATACGATTTACCCACCGGGAAACGTCAAATCCGTGAAGCGTCCCTCGCGAACTTTGACTGTGGCAAAGGCGGTTCGCTTGCCGCATCACCCCTTGTCTGACCAGCTTCGCAAAGTGCTGAAAGCCGTTGATGCCTTGCATTCGCCCAAGAATTTGAAGCCGCTGACGGTGATTATGAATCGCATGGTTCCCGGTGCTGTGTTTGACGCCTACACAGGCAGCGGCCCCTACAGCATATATCTGAACCCGGCAGGTACGCATCCCGAGCTATCGCTTCTGCATGAAGTAAGGCATTATTTGGAATGGCAGGCGATCCCCAAGTCTGGTCATGGGCCGCGCAATTTTCAAGATGAGCCGCTGTTCTGGGACTGGCTTGATGCCGTCTTTGTCAGCCAAAATGTTCTGCGTTTGAAGAACTTGCGCGATGAGCAGTCCGAAGAAAGCCTGGCGTATCAGGCGATTCTATACCTTCTGACCCCGGAGGAACTGTCGGCGCGGGCCTATTCGCAGTATATCGCTCTTCAGACACATTTGCCGGCGCTTGGGCAGCAAATTTCTGCCGAAAATAAAGCGGTTGCGGGTACTATCATTTATGGGCCGTACTGGTCAGAGGCTGATTTTCTTCCGATTGAGGCCGCCATGTACTCTTTGTTTGCAGGGCTGGGGTGGTTGAAATGAATACACTTGCGCTTGATGTAACCGAAATCGCATTGGAAAGTAAGCGGCGTCTGGCGAGAAAGGTGAAGCGCAGGGACTGCGTAGTTGAGAGCGTCACGTTCCAAAGGCATCGTGCGCGAGTGTCTCAATTTCTCCGCGCCCGCCATGCTCAGAACAATCAGCCATACCACGAGATTGCTTCTGTGGATGACGTACTTGTCTTTGATCGGTTAGGCAACCGCATCCTCTACCCCGTGGCACCGGTAGACCAACTCGCCCGGTTCAAAAAGGGCTAAACGACAACTTATGCCATGTCTCATAGACAACCTGCGCCGAAAGCGACCCGCCCGGTCGCTTTTTGCCGTTCTCCCTTGCACCGGCGGTTCCGCGTGGAAACGCTGAACCCTTGAGGATCAGATGACACAGTTTGAAGTAACAGAACCATCCGGGCAACTTCTTCTGACGGTGCGCCCGGACGCCCGCCGTCCGGTTATGGTCGCAGACTTTTTGATGGCAGGAATTACTTTTGTCGTCGCTATTGTCGGCACGGTAGCCTGTCTAAAATTTTTGCCTTCGCCCTGGGTAATGATTTGCCCACTGATGTTGGTCCTGCTGGCGATCTGCTGGCAGAGTATGGCTGGGTTTCTGAAAGAGCGTCGGGCCGTTCAGGAAGGAGAAGTCTACCGCCTGGATAGAGACAATGACCGGATTTCGCACAATGGTACCACGATTGGCGCATTGAGTCAAATTGAGCAGATATTGGTTCGTGACAGAGTATACTACCGCTCTCGCGAAATCAACCTTACTTTAATAATGAGGAACGATACCGAAATCGTTTTCCCGACCAACGAGAAACCGGAGATTGAACGCCTTGCTACACAGATCGCGACCTATCTTGGGATGCGCGTCAGCTACGATGTCGGCCAAGACCTCTAAGATCATGGTTTGCTCCCTGCTAGCTGCTTTCGCTTCACGCGGCTCACTGGCCCAATCCCCTCCGCATTATACCGTGACCGATCTTGGTTCGTTGGGCGGGCAGGAGTGTGCGGCGACGGCGATCAACAATAAAGGCCAGATTGTCGGCGGGGCGGACACAGCGAAACACGGCAAGGGGCCGGAGTTTATCACCAATGTCTTTGTCTGGCAGAATGGGCGGATGCGGGGCGTGTCGGGGCTGGACGGCAGCCATGCCTACGTGGTTGCGGTCAACGATAGCGGGCAGATGGCCGGGGCGTACAGCCCCGACCCGCTCAAGGCGCAGTTCGCCGCCGCGCAGTTCACGCTCACGGGCAAAGTGAAATTGCTGGGCGGGTTTCCCGCGAATGTTCATGGCTTTTCGCTCTCTCAGGCCGAAGCGCTCAACGCCAAAGGGCAGGTGGTCGGCATTTCCAACAATCAGGCGTTTTTCTGGAGCAATAGACACTTGAAGAAGCTCAACCCTCCGCCCGGCTTTCAAGACACCGATGCCCGCGCCGTCAATGACCGGGGACAGGCGGCGGGCAAGGCCGACCGGACAGTGGCAGGCGTGACGCGCAGCCACGGCATTTTCTGGGACGCGGGCGGTAAGGCGACGGATTTGGGCGTTTTGCCCGGCTACACGGACAGCGTGGGGCGGGCGATCAACAATGGGGGACAGATAGCCGGCTGGGTGGGGGTGACGGGGGGAACGCCGGGGCGGAAACTGACGTTTCATTACCAGGCGTTTTTGTGGCAGAACGGCAAAATTCGTGGGCTAGGCTCCATCCCCCGCATTCGCGACAGCAAGGCGGCGGCGATCAATGATAAAGGGCAGGTTGTCGGCAATGCCTATTATCGGACGGATGAAGCTGCCTTGCTCTGGCAAAACGGCAAAGTTTACGAACTCAATATGCTGGTCCCGCCCCGCTCCGGCTGGAAACTGCAAAACGCGCTCGGCATTAACGATCAAAGGCCAGATCATCGGCAACGGCATCCATAACGGCATCCGACGGGGCTTTCTGCTGACGCCCGCCAAAGCAAAATTAAGGAAATCACTTGGAAAAATTTGCATTTATCATTCACCCGCTTGATGCTCGGCGCGACGTGGCGAAGAAGGGCGGGGTGTTTTCTGTCGCGAAGTATCTGCCGGAGCCGGCAGTGGAATGGGCCATCAAGTTTAAATCGCCGATGTTGATGTCGCATATCACCGGCATTCAGTCGCCGACGGGAGCCGAGGCGGAAGGCTGGTTTATCGGCTGCCCGTTGACTCCCAACCAAATGCTGACCATGCCGCAGGAGTTTGTCTATAAGCGGCTGATTCAATGCGGCAAGATGGCCGAATCGCTGGGCGCGGGCATTATGGGGCTGGGCGCGTTTACGTCAATTGTCGGCGACGGCGGGATCACGATTGCCAAAAGCCTGGATCATGGCGGTCACGACCGGCAATTCGTACACGGTCGCAACGGCAGTGGAGGGCGGCCTGGATGCGGCCCGGCGCATGGGTATCAACATTGCGAATGCCAAAGTCGCCATTGTCGGCGCGACCGGCTCCATTGGCCGCACCTGCGCGCAGATGCTGGCCCCGAAATGCGCGGAAATTGCCCTGATTGGGCGGGACTTGACCCGGCTGGAAGCGGTCGGCAAAGAATTGTCCGGCGCGTGCGTGCGGCTGTATGACGACGTGCATCTCGGCCTGCGCGACGCCGATTTAGTTATTACCGTCACCAGCGCCAAAGATGCCGTGATTGAGCCGGAAGACTTGAAATCCGGCTGCGTGGTCTGCGATGTCGCCCGCCCGCGCGACGTGTCCGTGCGCGTGGCGAAGGAGCGAGACGACGTGCTAGTCGTGGAAGGCGGCGTGGTCGCCGTTCCTGGCCCGAATGCCGACCTGCATTTCAATTTCGGCTTTCCCCCGAAGACCGCTTATGCCTGCATGTCTGAAACGATGATGCTGGCCCTGGACAGGCGCTACGAATCGTTCACGCTCGGCAAAGAAGTCTCCATCGCTCAGGCCGAGGAAACGGCGCGGCTGGCGAAGAAGCACGGCTTTCAACTGGCCGGCTATCGCAGTTTTGAGCGGGCCGTGACCGAGGAAACCATTGAAGCGACCCGGCAGCGCGCGCAGCGTAAAAGAGTGGAGGAAATAAAGGACCGCGTGGCGAACTAGGCAAGCGTAAAATACACACTCCTGGAGGAACGCGCACCATGTCCGACAATCTCGGCAAAGCCGCCGTGGCGGAAGCAATCGGCACCTTTGCTCTCATTTTTATTGGGGTACTGGCAATCACGGGGGCAAAGATCGGCGCCGCCCCGGATACAGTCGCCAACTTAGCGTCTATCGGTCTGGCGCATGGGCTGACCATCGCAGTCATGGTCGCCGCCCTGGGAGCAATTTCGGGCGGGCATTTCAATCCCGCGGTGACGTTCGGCTTTGTGATTACGGGGCGTCTGGCTCCCATTCGGGGCGCGGTTTACTGGGCCGCGCAGCTTGCCGGGGCTGCGCTGGCCGGCTTTTTGATCGTCGCGCTGTTCGGCGCGGACGCCGTCAGCAATGGCACTCCCGATCTGGCCGCGAACGTTTCGGTCGGCGCCGGGATCGCCATTGAAGCCGTCATCACGTTTTTCCTGGTGCTGGTCATTTTTGGAACCGCCGTCGACTCCCGCGCGCCGCGCAATGTCTACCCGCTGGCGATTGGTTTGACGATTGCTCTGGACATCATGGCGACCGGGCCGATTACCGGCGCGGCTATCAATCCTGCCCGCTGGTTCGGGCCGGCGGTCGCTTCGGGCCACTGGGCCAATGCGGTTGTCTACTGGGTCGGCCCGCTCCTGGGCGGCGGCCTGGCCGCGCTGCTTCAGCACTTCGTTCTGATGGAACGCGCCCCCACGGCCAGCGTCCCGGAAACAGGCGGCCCGACCAGCAGCGAAGCACGGGGATAAGGCTCTATTTTTCGGATAAGGCACTATTTCTCATGCAGGAGGGCATACAGCCCAGCCTGCTCCGGCTGTTCGGGATGAAACAGCACCGTCACCGGCTGGCCGACTTCAAACCGCTTCCACTGCTCCATGCTCACCTGATCTTCTCTTTCGCGTCCTTGCCCCGGCGCGGAGGCATAGCCGTAGCGCAGGTAGTAGCGCAGCATGTCCTCCGCTTCCGTGCGCTTGTGGATGATCGTGCCGACTGTCGCCACTCCCAGGCGCAGAAGCTGCAGGCGTTCCCGTGTCCAGCGCCGAAGCCGCTGTCCAAGCAGCAGGCTGACGACAAGAACCAGGCCGCCGGAGAGGGTCAGCGAGACAATGCGCCCTCCGGGGCCGGTCTGCCAGGGCCGGCTGGCAACGCCGCCGAACCAGGGCGCGTAGCGCACCGGAACCATTTGCCCGATGCGCCATATTGGCTGGTCCGGCGTTTTGACGCCGCTGCCGACCGGCGGGGGCAGACCGATCCAGCCGGAACGAACCAGAATGCCTCCCTTTCCATCGGGGATCTCCGCCTGGTAGCGGATCGCGACTTGCTGCGGCGGCTGGTTCTTCTCCGGCGACGGCTGTGTCTGGATCGCGACCACAGAGCCTGTTGCCGTGCGGCCCGCCTGCGCGATCCAAATCATCTTTCCCGCTTCCCAGAGCGCCCGCCCGCTGCCCAGCACGAATACCCCCAGCAGCAGGGTTGCCACCGTCAGCAGAAATGTCAGACGCAGGGGCAACTGCGCCCGACGCGGCGGTGGCGCAGCCACCTGGGCTTCCAGCACATGTTCAATCAGCGTTTCCATTTCGCTCACTTTCTAACTGCCGCAGGGCGGCTTCGATGTCCGGCACGAGGATCGCCCTCTGGGCCAGAAGCTGGTCCCAGAGCCTGGCGGCTTCGCCGCCGGTAAAATCGCGGGCTGCAAAGGCAAGTTGCGAGTGCTGGATGCAGACGACCGGCTTGCCGGAACGGCGCAAATCCAGCGCCATTTGCAGATTTGGCAGATTGGCTGGGCCAAAGGAAACTTCTGTCAGCACAACGGCGTCAGACAGGGTAGCCAGCCGGGCGATTCGGCTTGAGTCGCTTCCGAGAGGGGGGAAAATGCCGCTTCGCGGGCAAAAGAAACCCCCAGCATGTTCGCTGCTTCCGCGTCGGAATCGCCGTCGTTCAATCCGCCTGCCGTGACGATCCATCCCCGCTGGCGCAGGGCCAGCAGCAGGCCCGCGCCGGTGCCGCCGCCACAGATCACATGGACGCGCCGGGACGCCCGAGGCTCTTCGGACTCCGGCGGCAGTTCGGGCAGCGTTAAGACAAGAGGGCGGCCTGTCACCGGATGCCGCCTGATCCAAACCTGCGCGTCATAAACGCTCTGAAGGTGTTCCGCCGTCAGGACTTCTTCGACCGTTCCCTGTGCGGCGATCCGGCCCTGATCCAGCAGCACCAGTTGATCGCAGTAGGCGGCGGCCAGATTCAAATCGTGCAAAGCGGCCAGCACGGCCACCCCCTGCCGGTGCGCCAGATCACGCGCCAGAGTCAGCGTTTCGGCCTGATGCCCCAGGTCCAGATGCGCGGTCGGCTCATCCAGCAGGAGAACGGCGGGCTGCTGGGCAAGGGCGCGGGCCACGAGAACGCGCTGCCGCTCGCCGCCCGAAAGCGTGGTGACACTGCGCTCGGCCAGGCCGGCGACATGGGCGGCGATTAACGCTTCGGAAACAATTTGTTCGTCCTGGGCCGTCTCGGAGGCGAACGGGCGGCGCGGCAAATGCGGCGCGCGGCCCATCCGCACGATTTCGCGCACCGTGAAATCCAGTGAAATCTGGGTGTCCTGCGGCACGACGGCGATGGTCTGGGCCGACGCCCGCGCAGAGATGTCAGCATACAGGTCGCTGCCGCCCAGAAGTACGACTCCCTCAACAGGGCGCAGGGCGCGGGAAAGGGCGCGGACCAGGGTGGATTTGCCCGACCCATTCGGCCCGATCACGCCGACAAAATTGCCGGGGCGAACTTCCAGGGAAAACTGCTTCAAAATCGCAGGCGCATCCCGGCTGTAATGAATTTCCATTCGCCGGGCGGCCAGTCCGGCCGCTGTTCGTTCCTCCGTCCGGGTCATTGGCGCAGAATTTGGGTACATGCGGTTAAAAGAGACGCAAAAAAACCAGTAGAATTCGGGAAGGAACCACTTCCCGCCGCGTTGAAAATAGGCAGGCAGTTCATGGAGACAACGCGCAATGCGCGCAGCCGCGCTTCAGGCGCACCGACAAACGCAGTATTTTTAGCAGCCCGGCGAGATCAAGGACGCATGACCACGACAGCCGAACACTATTTCAACGGCATACCCGAAGATGACGCGCGGGATGCGCTTGTCCTCGGCCGGGCCACCCATCCAGCACCCAGCGGGGTCGGTTCGCTGATTGATGATCTGGCCTCGTACATCAATCGGCTGACCCGCACCAAACTGCTGACGGCGTCGGAAGAAAAGACGCTTTCCCGACGCGCCCGTTATGGCGATCTGCTCGCCAAAGAGCGCCTGATCGAGTCCAACATGCGGCTCGTCGTGTCCATCGCAAAAAACTATCTGGCGAGCGGCATCCCGCTGGAAGACTTGATCCAGGAAGGCGCAATCGGCCTGATGACGGCGACGGAGCGTTTTGATCCGCGCATGGGCTATCGTTTCAGCACATATGCCACCCAGTGGATCCGGCAAAGCATTGGGCGGGCGATTGACAACAAGGCCAAAGCCATCCGTTTACCCGCGCATATTTCCGAGTCGCTCCGCAAGATAGACAAGTCACGGGCGGAATTGCAGCGTTCTCTGGGCCAGGAACCCACGGTCGAGCAAATCGCAGAACATTGCGGCCTGTCCCTCAAAAAAATGAACAGCCTGCTCCAGACCACGCAGGACCCGGTTTCTCTGGACATGACGGTCGGCGATGACGACAATACTTCTCTGGGAAGCCTGATTCTGGACCGCGCCGCGCCTAATCCGCAGGATGAGTTGATCGCTCAGGAGATGCGCGGTGAAATTGAGGCCATCTTGAACACGCTGGATGAGCGCGAAAAGGTCGTCATGCGGAAACGATTCGGGTTTGATGAGGACGACAAATCGGTTTTGCAGCAAATCGGCGAGGAACTGCACCTTTCGCGTGAGCGGGTCCGCCAGATTGAATCGCAGGCCCTGCGGAAACTGCGCTCCGCCGCGCGCAAGAAGCGCCTGCGGGATTACTTGCAGGCGTAGCGACTGTCACTGTTTCTCCGGGCTACTGCGCTCGGCTGGCAATCTTGGCCGGGGCGCTCGGTCTCCCGGCGGCGGTCTCAATATCGGCAAAATATTGTCTGTAATTTGCCATGTCAAAGTAGGGCTTATTGGCTTGATAGGCGCTGATGAGCGTCTGCTGCGCGGTGGGCGCCTTTTGCAGCTTCACCTCCCGCGCGACCTGTTCCCGGACCTGTGACAGTGGCAGCAATGCGCCCGCCGTGTGTGTTTTCATTTTGACGATCAAATACGTCTGGCCCAGGCGGAAGGTTTTGATTTTCCCTTCTTTCATCGCGATCACCGTCTGACTGAGCTGGGCGTGGATGTTCGGCGGCAGCGCATTCAAATTGACATGGAAACCGTTCATGTTGTCCACATGCAGGCCGGGGTGAGCGGCGATAGCCGGCTCCGGCATGTCCTGGGTGAGCAAATGAGCCGCTTCCACGGCATCTACGGGGTTCTGCGCGGCGACCAGAGTGACCACGGCCTGAGTGGGCCGGCTAAATTCGTTTTGATGGCCGGCATAGTAGGCGGCCACCTCGGCGTCGGTCGCCGTGATGCCCTGCAACCGCAGATTTTCCATCGCCAGCGCCTGCCCTGTCTCGGCGCGAAGGTCCGGCGTGTCCTGCGCCGGGATGCTGCCGGGCATCAGGCGCCGCCGTTCTGCCAGACGCGCGTCAATGTCCTGCGCGCCGGGCAGAACGCCCGCCTTCGCGGCGGCTTGCTGAATCAGTTCATCAAATACGAGTTTGCTAAGAACCGGTTTGCCGGCGGCGGTGTCCAGGCTGGCTTGATATTCTCTTCGGGTGATCACCCGGTGGCCGATGGTGACGAGCGGGCGCGACGAAGACCAGCGGTTGTACATCACGACATCGCCCAGGATCGCGAGCACGGCAATGATGCTGACCGCGCGGAAGGCGAAGAGGATGACCCTGGGCTGCCGGGAAGACTTACGCGCTGCCAGTATGGCCTTGTGCATTGCCTCCCAGCGCAGCGCCTGCTGGAACGCCTGTCGGTGCCGGGCGGCGTTCCGCTTGAAGTTCTTAATATATGCTGTCCTGGCTTGGGCCGCTTTTGCGCTCTGGGCGTCTTTGTGGGCGTGCTCCTGCCGGTCAGCCATTCCTTTGAGGAACTTACGTTTCTCTCTCTCGCGCCGGGCTTCTAGTTGTTTTTTCTGTAGCTCGCGGCGAACTGCTTTAGGTTCGGTCTTTTCATCGTGGGTGGTAGTTCGTTAAGTACGGATGTTGCTGTCGGCGCTACACTTCTATTATATGACATAAATAGGGCTAAATCGTGAAACGAAAAAAGAAAATTAGGATAAACCCTCTCAGAGATCAAAGAGGCCGCTGACTTCCATGTCGGCGGCCTCTTTCTGTTCCAATGATTGATTTCGCAGATCACGCCTTTTCCAGCGCGGCCTCAAAGGCATGAACGACGGGGTTGTCTTCCCCCTCATGCTTATGCAGCGTTTCCTCTACCAGATGGACGACATGGGCATTGTCCGGCTGCATCGCCTGGGACTCGCTCCGCGAGTTTTTTCACGATCACGATGGCGACCGCAGCGCCTGCCAGAAACAAAAATACATTTCGGCCATTCATATCAGCATCCTCCCCTGCGGCACTTTACCCGCCTAGCGAATGTTCAGAAACTTGTGCGTTTGCAGCGACAGGCGCAGGAGAGTAGGATACTGCTTCGTTGCCTCAATGCACAGGCGGATGGCGTCCGGGTTCAGCGCGTTCGGCTGCACAAACGTCGTCCGCCCATGCGTTTGCGCGCCGTGCAGAGCGCGCCGCAAATCAGCTTCGTCATCCACCACATATTTAAACTCTGCCGCGTGTTGTTCGTACCAGGGATGCAGGCGCCCGCCCTGCGGCTGCTTCGGTGAAACCGTAAGGTGATCTATCCGCCATGCAGGCTGTGACCGTGTGCCGTTTGTTTCCATTTGCAGATGATAACCCCGCGCATGGAGCAGTTCGCAAAGGGGCTGCAATTCGTGGATAGTCGGTTCGCCACCGGTAAAGCAGACCCACCGGCACTCGCCGCCGACACGGGTGATTTCTTCGGCCAGTTCTTCGGTCGTGTAAACGGCTTGAACCCGGAAATCCGTGTCGCAAAACTCGCAGGCGAGATTGCACCCGGCGAAGCGTACAAAGACCGTCGCCTGCCCGGTTCGCAATCCCTCACCCTGAAGCGAGTAAAAGACTTCCACCAGCGGCAGCCTGCCCTCTTTCGCCATTGCCATCGCCTCGCGCGTCGCCCCAGCGGGGTCGGGCGTCGCGCCCGAATAGGGCTTGCCGGAAATCGTCTGCACCATTCGGGTATTATACCCGAACCATTTCCTGCCTTTCGTTCGTTTAACCTACTATGACATCCTCTCGCCCTAAAGTTGCCTGGTCCAGCGGAGATCGGCTGCTGATCATTGTGATCGGCACTATCTTAATTGTGGCCGTCGGCCTCGTTCTCCGGTCCCGAATGCAGGACCAGATGCCTGATGTCATCGTGCCGTCGCCGATCATGCCCTCTCCAAACGCTTATGATTTCTATGTTCGCGCCGGGAATGCCGTCGTCGGTGGGAACGTCATTAGTCCTTCCGCACCGCACCAGCCCCTGCTGCCGACGTCCGCTCAGGCTGCCGTCGTCCAGCAAAACGCCCCGGCAATCGCACTGCTGCATCAGGGCTTTCAATATCCCTTTCACGGGCCACCAGTCCGCTCTTTTTCAAGTCTCATGATTCCTTACCAGAGGTTGCGCGGATTGGCACGACTTCTTGGCTTGCAAGCGCGGGTAAACGCGGCGCGGGGCGAATGGGGCGGCGCGATGACGGCAGATATAGATTGTCTGAGAATGGGCGAGGACACTGCCAGAGGGTCTAACTTGATTGGAATGCTTGTCGGCACGGCATTACAGAGCATCGGGCGGCGTCATGCCTGGGAGCATGTGGATCACTTGTCTGCCGCGCAGGCACGGGCGGCGGCGCGGCGGCTGGAAGACATCCACGCCAGCCATGTTCCTTTTTCTGATACGCTGCAGGAGGAGGAGTGGTTGACTTAGGCCAGCCTGCTCGAACTGATGCGGCGCCCGGACTGGGTGGGCGGCATTAGCAGCAGTTTGAGTAATTCCGGCAATGGAGACTCGCCGCTGATGGATACCCTGTCCAACTGGAAAACGGCATCCGCCATTCGCATGACCGGCAAGCGGGGGATTATGGCGAATTACACGCGCTATATGGATGGCTGGATCGCCAATGCCCGCCAGCCTTACGCCGCCCATTTGCCCGCGCCGGCAACTCCGAGCGATCCGGTCAATCAGGTGATGTTTTTAGACTGGGCTCTACGCGGCTGACTGAGGTGAGGGCGGACACTGAGAATGCCTTACTGTTGACTCTGCTGGCCCTACGGGCTTACAAACTAGAACATGGTATTTATCCCGCAACCCTGTCTGCGCTTGCCCCCAGCTATCTCAAGGCCGTGCCGAATGACCCGTTTGCCCTGTCCGGCCCGTTAAGCTACTCGCGAACAGCCAGCGGGTTTCTGCTGTATAGCGTCGGCCCGGACGGGAAAAACGACGGGGGCAAGCCGATTTTTGACCCCACCAAGCCTGCGCCTACAGTCGCCGGGTCGCTGGACCAGCGGTATCAGATACAGCCGGAAAGCCAGGGTGACATCGTGGCTGGCGTCAATATCTACTGAAAGAGGGCGATCCCCGTTGAAAACTCTGTCCAAGCGCGTTTCGTGGTCTCATTGGGATCGGTTTCTATTCATTGTCCTCGGCATTGTTCTTGTTCTCATAATCGGCCTCGTTTTCTGGTTCCGCGCATTGGACAAGAACCCGGATGTTTCGGTGCCGACTCCCCCTATGCCCGCCAACAATGCCTTCAATTACTACAAGGCCGCCACTGATGATCTGGTAGATGGAAACAAAGTGGATTGGGCCATGAGCAAATTGCCGCCCGGACAGAAGCCTTCGGGCGACGAGCGCAATTACTCGCTGGCAGAAAAAGAATTGCTTGTTCGCGAGAACGAGGGCGCGGTTCAAATCCTGCATTACGGCTTTCGAGTTCCCTTATCAGGAGCCGCCCGCCCGTTCGTTCAGCGCGACGTTTCCCCACTACCAGAAGGTACGGGCACTGGCCCGTTTTCTGGCCCTGCAAGCGAGCGTTGATGCAGAAAAGGGAGACTGGAACGGGTCTATGAACATAGATATGGACGCCATTCAGCTTGGCGAAACCATGCCGCGCGGCGGGCCGCTGATTGGAATGCTGGTGGGTGTCGCCTGTCAATCTATCGGGCGGCGTCAGGCGTGGGGAGCGGTCGACCACCTGAACGCAGCTCAGGCAGCGGCATTAGCCCGGCGTTTAGAAACCATCCGGGCCAGTCATGTGCCGTTCGCGGATACCATGCAGGCGGAAGAATGGGAGACGCAGGCCAGCCTGCTGGAATTGATGCAGCAGCATGACTGGCCCGGCAACATCTTCTCCGTTGCCGACCCTGAGAACCAGAACAGCGCGTCTACGTGGTCAGACCGTTTGACAGCGACACGCATTAAACTCATGGGCAAGCGGGCCGTCATGGCAAGCTACACGGGCTACATGAATCAGATCATTGCCAACGCCCGGCAACCCTATTCCGCTCACCCGGCGGAGCCTCCCATTCCGAACAACCCCATCAGCCAGATGCTCTTTCCTGTCTTCAGCAACGTTCGTCTCAGAGAGGCAGGAGCAAACGCGCAGAACGCCTTGCTGCTAACCCTGCTGGCGCTTCGCGCTTACAAATTGGACCACGGCGCTTACCCCGTGTCGTTGTTCGCCCTTGCCCCCACTTATCTCAAAGCCGTGCCGAACGATCCGTTCGCCCTCTCCGGCCCGCTGCGCTACAAAAATCAGGGCAGCAAGTTTCTGCTGTACAGCGTCGGCCCGGACGGGAAGGACGACGGCGGCAAGCCGATCTTTGACCCAACCAAGCCCGCGCCGACTGTGCCTGGTTCGCATGACCAGCGGTACTGGGTGCAGCAAGACAGCCAGGGAGACATCGTAGCGGGGATGAATATCACCTAAAAAGCCCCGGCTTTTTTGGCCGGGGCTGCTGCTTCACCCATTCCAGGGATGGGCTTTATTCTTCGCCGGATCGGTTGGGTCGCCGCCCTGGCCGGTCTCATCGGCGGATTGCGTGCTGCCGGGGTCAGTGTCGCCCGCGGGCAGTTGGTCGCCTGCCGTGGTCGTGCTGTCCGTGACGGTATTGGGTATCTCCCCGTTGGGCGTGTCTACGGTGTCAGGTGCTGGCATCGGCGGCATCTCCTGTCTTGTCGGATTCGCCGCCCGCGCGGGGGCCGGGATAAGATTCCCCGCCGTGCGTCATGTCACCGATGCTCTGGCTGGGCGCACTCTGGCCGCCCGGTGAGTCCGATTTGCCGCTGCCGACCTTCATGCCATCCTGCCCGGCTGTAATCTCGTTTTCACTGGTGGGTGTGTCTTTGGCTAGTTCCACGGTGTTCCCTTCTTTCTTGTGCCACTGTTTTACCCGCGCCCCTGCCGACTGCAAACCCCGGAGCGCTTACGCCACATCGGCCCGAATACCCGACTCGCCGCCGTCTTCCATGCCGCTGTTTGTGCTGACTGTTTCGCGTAAATGCAGATCGCGCAGCTTGGGATGCTCTTCGGTGAAGTCATCCACGGGAGCATAGCCGACCAGTTCGCGGGCATCGGAGATGTCCAGCCGCTTGAACCGATTGTCGCTCAGGCCATGCAGGATGGCGAACTGGACATTTTCCACATCAATACAGCGGTTAATGAGTTGGTCCAGATCGCGGTGCGAAACAAACGCATCCAGCATCGGCAGGCCGTCTTCCTTCTGCGCCGCTTCTAACGGCTGAAATGCGCCGATCCGCAGGGAAATGGCGCTCACGCCTTCTTTTTCCGCCATGTAGCGGGCCAGCGCCTCGCCGAAGCATTTAGAGACGCCGTAGATGTCGCCCGGATTGACCGGCTCACTGGTCTTGACCTGCACATCGGCGGGATACCCGGAAACGGCATGGATGGACGAAGCATGAATGACCCGCCGCACCCCGGCGGCTTTGGCGGCGACAAAGATGTTGTATGTGCCGATGATGTTGGCGTCCAGCAGGTCTTTCCACAGCGCATTCGGAGCCGGGTCGCCCGCCATGTGGACAACCGTGTCTATGCCAGCGCAGACTTCTTTGAGCCGCTCCAAATCCGACAATTCCGCTTCCACCACCTCGCCGTAGTCTCGGATCTTATCAATCCCTTCTTCATCGCCGCGCACCATCAGCCGCAGCGCATATTTGTCCCGCGCATGTTCCGCAAAGTACGACCCGATGCGCCCCGCCGCGCCCGTCACCAAGACGCTTCGTTTTGTTTCCTCTGACGTCTTCGCCAGCGCCCCTGTCTCCGTCGCCGTGAATGACTGTGCCATCGCCTGTCTCCTCCCTCAGTAAAATGCCAGCCATTTCTTCCCTCATGGCGACTTTGGGAAACGAGGCAGGCATAAGGAAGTGAGGCGCAAAAAAGCCGGAAGCCAAATGGCCTCCGGCTCGCTCAAGTCTCTGTCAAGCAACCGCAAACTCTGTGTGCCGCCGCCGCTCTTCGGACATAAACGCCAGGACAATATCTTCCTTCGGCACACCCGCCGCCAGGAGATCGAGCGCAATACCATCTTCTGTGCGATCCCACTGTATCCAAAGTTTGCCGTCGGCAAAATCAATGTGTACGAGTATAAAATGAATTTAACGATCCCGGCCCCAACCTACCGTTACCAAAAGATAACGATCTCGCTCTTCATCAAAAACCGCTTCACATTTCAGATCGCCATGAGCATAGGGAATGGCGGCATATTCGCTAAACACGGTTTTCACAATAGTTCGATAGCGCTCTAGCTTGTCCATTGCACGATAATCTCCTGAATGGGATCAAAGCTGATGACAACGGCGAGATTATCTCGAAGGATGAGCCGTCCCAAATCATCTTGAAACAATTCTTACATGACTTTCTGCGGCACGGCCAGATAAAGTAGGCGCTCTGGTTCCACCTCTTTCATCACAGTCCGGTAGAGCGCGAACTGACCGAGCGCCTTTTCTAAATCCGCCATTTCCGAAGTTCCGGCGAAACTTTTGATTTTTACTGCGATTTGCTGATCACCCTTTTCCGCGCCGAGAAGCCGCTTGGCCCCCAGATCAACGTACATATCCCGGCGTCCCCAGACAAGCCGCAAGGGATCATGTGTCACAGTCCAGCCATCTTTAATCAAAGCGTTCCGTACAGCATTGTGATATTGGTCTCGCGCAGGCATAGAACATTATAGCACACGGAAAAAGAAAAGCCGGAGGCCAAATGGCCTCCGGCTTTTTTGTCGTGATTGGAGTGACGTGCGCGCTTAGAAGCCGCCCATTCCGCCCATGCCGGGCATTCCGCCGCCCATGCCACCGCCGCCGCCGCCGGGGGCCGGCGGACGCCTTCTCGGGGCGCTCGGCGACGAGCGCTTCGGTGGAGAGGATCAGGCCGGCGATGGAGGCCGCGTTCTGCAGGGCGGAACGGGTGACCTTGGCCGGGTCCACGATGCCCTGGGCGACCAGGTCGCCGAACTCGCCGGTCGCGGCGTTGTAGCCCTGGCCGGTCGGTCTTGATCTTCTCGACGATGACCGAGCCTTCGACGCCCGCGTTGTTGGCGATCTGGCGGGCCGGCTCTTCCAGGGCGCGGCGGATGATGTTCACGCCGACCTTCTCGTCGCCTTCGAGCTGAAGGCTTGTCCAGCGCGGAGATGACCTTGATCGAGCGTGGTGCCGCCGCCGGGGACGATGCCTTCTTCGACCGCCGCGCGGGTGGCCGACAGAGCGTCCTCGATGCGGTGCTTCTTTTCTTTCAGTTCGGTCTCGGTGGCCGCGCCGACCTGGATGACGGCGACGCCGCCGGACAGCTTGGCCAGCCGCTCCTGCAGCTTCTCTTTGTCGTAGTCGCTGTCCGACTTCTCGATCTGCGCCTTGATCTGGGCGATGCGGCCCTGGATGGCAGCGGCAGTGCCCTTGCCTTCGACGATGGTGGTCTCGTCCTTGGTGATGGTGACGCGCTTGGCCGAGCCGAGGATAGGTCTCGTCCACGTTCTCCAGCTTGATGCCCAGGTCTTCGGTGATGAACTTGCCGGCGGTCAGGACGGCGATGTCTTCCATCATGGCCTTGCGGCGGTCGCCGAAGCCGGGAGCCTTGACGGCGACGACGTTGATGGTGCCGCGCAGCTTGTTGACGACCAGGGTCGCCAGCGCTTCGCCGTCCACGTCCTCGGCGATGATCAGCAGGGGCTTGCCCTGGCGGACGACCTTTTCCAGCACGGGCAGGAAGTCCTGGACGCTGGAGATCTTCTTCTCGAAGAGCAGGATGAGCGGCTCGTCCAGCACGGCTTCCAGCCGCTCGGCGTCGGTGACGAAGTAGGGGGAGATGTAGCCCTTGTCGAACTGCATCCCTTCGACCAGTTCCAGCGTGGTCTGCGTGCCCTTGCTCTCTTCGACGGTGATGACGCCGTCTTTGCCGACCTTGTCCATCGCGTCGGCGATCAGGTCGCCGATCAGCGGTGTTCTTGGCGGAGTTGGTGGCGACCTGGGTGATCGCTTCCTTGCCCTCGACCTGGACGGCGAGGTTCTTGATCTCGGCGACGGCGGCCTCGACGGCCTTGTCGATGCCGCTTCTTGACGGCCAGCGGGTTGGAGCCGGCGGCGACGTTCTTCAGGCCTTCGCGGACGATCGCCTGGGCCAGCACGGTCGCGGTCGTGGTGCCGTCGCCGGCGACGTCGTTGGTCTTGGAGGCGACTTCGCGGACAAGCTGCGCGCCCATGTTCTCAAACTTGTCCTCGACTTCGATCTCTTTGGCGATGGTCACGCCGTCGTCAACGAGCGACGGGGAGCCGAACTTCTTTTCCAGAACGACGTAGCGGCCGCGCGGTCCGAGAGTCACTTTGACCGCATCGGCCAGGGTGTTGACGCCGCGCTCAAGCGCGCGCCGCGCCGCTTCATCGAACAGCAAATCTTTGGCTGCCATAGTGTTCTGTTGTCTCCTCTTAGACGTTCAGCACGCCGAGAACGTCGTCGGCGCGCAGGATGATGACTTCCTCGCCGCCGACTTTGATCTCCGTGCCGCCATACTTGGAGTAGACGACTTTGTCGCCGACTTTGACATCCACGGCGCTGACTTTGCCGTTGTCCAGCGTTTTGCCCGGTCCGACGGCCAGCACTTCGCCGCGCTGGGGCTTTTCTTTGGCGGTATCCGGCAGGATGATGCCGCCGCTTGACTGCGTTTCGGCTTCCAGGGCTTTGACCACGATGCGGTCGCCCAACGGTTTCAACATAGGATTGACCTCCCTCACTGGTTGTCTTGATTTGAGCGTGAGACGCTCAATGAATAGTAGCTTCCGGCCCTTATTATACTGCTTTTTAGCACTCGTGTCAAGAGAGTGCTAAAAATTTTGGATGACTTCTTGCTTGTTGGAATGATGAAAAAAATATGGAAAACTGCGCTTCTCACTACATATTTTTTATCCCGAAATATGCTATGATGATGCGCGCTGTTCAGCAACGTTGCCGGACGCGCCCTCCTTTGCCAGCAGTACCGGTCAGGCAGGCTCTCAATTTCTTCCGCATTGGTATGGTTTAACCCCCATCCATCGCAGGCCGGCGTTGGTACGACCGGTTCGTTTTTCACATAGAAAGGCTCTTGTTATGCATTTCCACAGTCACCCACGCCGTGTCGGTAGGACGGCCTGGCCCCTGCTTCTTCTGGGTCTGGCGACCGTGGCGCTCCCGGGCGGAGTAGAGACAGTCCAGGCCGCGCCGCAAAAATCACCGGCGAGCCGGATGTCTTCCATGGGACGCTTGGGCTACAATTACTGGCATCAGCGGCTATCCGCCGGCGCTCAATCAAGCGGCCGTCTGCACTCTTTCGGCTCCGGTCTGCCCAATGGTCAGGATGGCGGCGGTATTGAGTTTCAAGACCCGGATACGCCGGTCCTTGCCGGAAATCTCGCGGAGACAACTATTGCCGTAGACAGCACCGGTAAACACGTTGTCGTTGGATACAACGATCCGCGCGGCTTCAATACCAATCCCGTTTCGTTGTCTGGTTATGCTTACTCGGATGACGGCGGGAAGACCTTTACGGAAGGCGGAACGCTTCCCTCGCCCGGAACTGATGTGTTCCCCGACGGAACCGCGCTGCCCCAGATCTATGGCGACCCGGATGTGAAATATCTCGGCGGCAGCACCTTCATCTACTCGTCCATTGAGTTCAAGAAATTCAATCCCCACGGTGCGCCTGCCACTGCCGTGCAGACAATGTGCGTCCATCGCTCCACGGACTACGGCCATACCTGGACCGGCCCCTATGAAGTCAAGGCGGCCACCAATCCTCACGGTCAGACCGACACCTACGGTAACCCGCTGGATGCCGCCGACAAAGAATTTATTGATGTAGATCCGAAGACAGGCCGGGTGGTAATTACTTGGACCAACTTCACACCCTTCGCCCCCGGAGGCGCTGAGATTCGCAGCGCCTATTCGGATAACGGCGGCTTTACGTGGTCGGCTGGCACAGTGATCGGCAACCTGGACATTGACGGGACAGGCTCCATGCCGGCGTTCTCCGGCGATGGCAAAGCCTACGCCGTCTGGACGCAGTACACCGGCTCACTCTATCCCTATGGACAGAATATCGGCTACGCGCGCTCCACAGACAACGGCAAGACATGGAGCACGGAGACCTCTTTGACGACCGACTTTGTCACCATGGATCAGGTTCTGGGCAATGACCGGGTTCACTGCTTCCCTGCCATCGCCGTCAACCGGTCTCCGGGTGTGCATAAAGGCAATGTTTATCTTGTCTACGCCAACAACAACAATCAGGATGGCGCGGACATCGCCTATCAGCGCAGCACCGACGGCGGCCTGACTTTCTCCAAGCCGGTTCTGCTGGATGCGCGTCCCGGCCATGACCGCGCGCAGTGGTTCCCCACAGTCGCCGTCGATAAAACCACCGGCCGCGTCTCCGTGTTTTACTTTGATCAGGGCGTCGCGACCAGCGGTGATTTGATGCAGGCGACGGTTGTCTACTCGGATGACGGCGGCGTGACCTGGACGCGGCCTTCGCCGCTCAGTGATCGACCGTACCATGCCGGCTGGGGCAACGACACCGGGCAGCCGAATCTGGGCGACTACAACCGCGCGACCGCGCAGGGCGGCGACCTGTTCTCCGCATTTGCCATCACTCAGTCCAAGCCGTTTACGGACGGCCAGGATACAGCGGATCCGTTCCAGTTTACCACGCCGGATGTCACCGTCACCCGCACAAGCGGCCCCCGCCTGTCCGTCTCCCTCGGCGCTGTTTCGTTCCAGCCGAGTTCTCACGGTTCGGCTTCCAGTGTCTCCGTGACCTTGCCGCTGATGAACTACGTGACAAATCCCGTCGTCAGCGCCGCCACTCTCACCGGTCTGACCGGGACGCTTTCGTCGTCTACACCGGGTGTCACCGTGACACAGGCTGCGTCCACCTATCCTAACCTCGCGCCCGGCGCCAGTTCCGCGGGCGCGCGTCGCTATGTTCTTCAGCTTTCGTCCGCCTATGTTCCGGGGACGCCGGTTGAACTCAGCCTTGCCGTCAACAGCGTCCAGGGAACGGCCACGCTGCTTTACTCGCTGCCGCTGGGCAAGCCCCTTCCAACGCCGCTGCTGACGGAAAACTTCAGCGAGGCTGGACTGAACGGCGCGCTGCCGAATGGCTGGACTTATCGGCATGGCACAGGCGATAATGCGATCCCGTGGGTCACTGCCCCGGCCAGCCTGCTCGTGCCGGGCGCGAAAGGTGGCGTAGCCTACCATGAGGAAGCGAATGATGGCCCTGCCGGCGGCTCCAACTCACGCTGGGAACGCCTTCGCAGCCCGACCATCACCGTTCCCAATGATGCCCAAGACGTCACCCTGGATTTTGATGTCGCTTATGCGACGGAGGATGATCCTTTCTTCAACATCCAGGCTTATGACGGCTTTTTCCTGCGGATCACAGACCTGACGCCCGGCCACGCCGCGCGCTCCGTTCTGGCGGAGGCATTTGCCACCGACTTCACCACCGGCCCGCTGTACCACTATCCGAAGCATTTCCCCCGCAGCAGCGACACCAATTATTTTGATGACATGTCGGCCTGGGCGGGTCTTTCGGATGGCTTCCAGCATGTCCATCTGCGTCTGCCCGGCATGGCCGGCTGCACGGTGCAGCTGCGCTTTGAGTACACCCAGGATGCAGCCGGCCTTTGCTCCGACGTGCATCCGGGAGTGACTAATTGCGGCGTCGCCCTCACCAATGTGGTGATGAATAGCGTCGTCTACGGGCATTAGCCGTCTGACGGAGACACTGGTCAGCCCCCGCCGAATTCGGCGGGGGCTTTTTCTTTGGCAAACGGCCCCCCTGCGGCGATAAAGTGAGCATGAAAGTCAATACACTGCTGCGGCCCTGGAAGGGTGACAAGCGCTGGACGGAGATGTCCCGGCAGGCGGCGGCCTGGAAGAAGACTGGAAGCACCGATGACGAGATCGTCACGGCGCTGGAAGCGGAATATGGGCGCTCGGAGCCAGTTTCGGGTCTCAAAGAAACGCCCGCGCCGTTTCACGTCTATGGCGAAATCGGTGTGGACATAGACCCGGTGGCTGTAAGTCAGCTCCAATTAGCCCTGCGATTGCCGATTGCGCTGGGAGGCGCCCTGATGCCGGACGCCCATGTCGGCTACGCCCTGCCCATCGGCGGCGTGTTCGCCGCGCACCGGGCCGTCTCGCCCGCAATGGTCGGCGTGGACATCGGCTGCCGGATGCACCTGAGCCTGTTTGACCTCCCGCCGGACGAATTTCGCTCTCGCCGCGCCCCGCTCTTTCGGGATTTGCAGGCGGTGACGACATTCGGCATCGGCGAAAACGCCCCGCAGAGGGCAGAGCATCCGATACTGGACGCAAGCCGCTGGCAAATCACCAGCCAGACGCGCGGCCTGCGGGACAAGGCGCGGCGGCAGCTTGGAACCAGCGGCAGCGGCAATCATTTCGCGGAACTGGTGGTTGGGGAGAGTCTGGACATGGGAAGCGACCTGCCGCAAGCCTTTGGCGGGCTGCTGACCCATAGCGGCTCACGCGCGGTCGGCTATGCTATCGCGAACCACTACATGCGTCTGGCCGCGCTGGAGACGGCCCGAACAGCCCGCGTGCCCAAGATGTACGAATGGCTCAGTCTGGACAGCGACGCGGGCCGCGAGTACTGGCAGGCGATGGAACTGGCCGGGGATTTCGCGCAGGCCAATCATGAGATGATCCATGCGGCTTTCCTGCGTCGCGCCGGCCTGACAGCCATGCAAACGATCCAGAACCACCATAACTTCGCATGGATGGACGGCCCGGACCGCGTCATTCACCGCAAGGGCGCGACGCCCGCCGAGAAAGGAGTTCTGGGCGTCATCCCCGGCAGCATGGGGAGCGCGTCCTATCTTGTCCGGGGCGAGGGACAGCCTGATGCCCTGCATTCCGCCTCGCACGGCGCAGGCCGCGTCGGCAGCCGAACGGCGGCGCGAGACCGGATCAGCCTGGGCGATGTCCGCCGCTTTCTAAAGCGAGAAGACATTCTGGTGGAAGGCTTAACGGCGGAAGAAGCGCCGCCCGCCTACAAAGACATCGAGCGCGTCCTGCGGCTTCAGGTGGAGGCGGGCTTAGTGACTCCGCTGGCGCGTATGTTTCCGATTGCCGTCGTTATGGCGGGAGAGGGTCAGTGACGCCACACATCCACATGCAGCCGCCCGTGCCATTCCTCTGCCATCGTATCCTCCGTCACTCGGAGATGATAGCGTCCTGTCTGGTTGACATCCTCGTCAAAGACCACGCCGCCGGGGCTGCCGTCCTGCTGCCCGTGTGGATAGGTAACAACTCCGCGCGTCGGCCCCTGCCCGGTGATCTTAACGCGCACATGCTGCCCGGAGCGGGCATGGAAGTAAAAGAGGGCCTGGCTATGGATGCCGTGCAGGGTTCCATACGCCCGCGCGTGAGTATGGCCGTGCCGGAACACAATCGGCGTGGTGGCGCCGGCGGCGCTGACCAAGCCAACCATAAGCAGCGCCGTGAATGCGCTGGCGCTTGTCTTGCAAACTTTCTTCATCGTTGAGTCTCCCTTGTCGTCACGAATTCTTATTGCCAGAACTGGTAGGTTGGGTTTTGCGTGATGATGCCCCAGATGTTGAGCAGGCTGCCGGGGATAAACTGGCCGAGGATGAGGCCATAGAAGAACGGCAGGGCGCTGGTGTACATTTTGATGCCGCCATAGCGCAGGAGCAAGACTTTGACGATCCAGGCGATCAGGAGCGGCATCCAAAGCAGGTTCATTTCCCATGAACCGCTGACGGCGTAGGCCAGTGGATGAAAGGGCCACCAGAAGAAGCGTACCCGCATGGCCTGCAAAAAGGCCGCGAAGAGGAAGCCGACAACAATCGCCGCGCCCACCGAGGTGTTCGGCGGCTTGGGCTGATTTGAGCCAGCCGGCATACCGATCCCAGCCGGAAGTGTCGTTCCACATTACAACCATAAATATAGTTGTTATGCAGCAAGGCCCAGAAAGCGCAGATCATGCCGAAACCGCCGGCCAGCAGCAAGGCCCAGAACCAGGCCCGCATCTCACGCCGGCCTTCCTGCATCGCGCCGGTCTGCTCGGCCATCTTGAACGCTTCCAGTTGAAACGGCATCGGGTGCGCCCGGTAGGCCCGGTTGAACCAGTAAAAGAGGCTGAAAACTGCCAGCCCCTGCGCGCCGATGGCGCGCGGGCCGAGCAGGTCCGACAGCGCCCAGTCCGGGCCGGTAAAATGCAGGTCATGCACCGGCGTCCCCAGTTCGGCCCGCATGCGCGTGATCGCCAGAGCGAGCGCCAGATAAATCAAAAAGAACGCGACCGCCAGCCACCAGGCCAGACCCAGGGCTGCGGAGAACGCGACCAGACCGGCCAGTCCGCCCAAGACGCCGACAATGGCCCAGCGGTAGCGAAATGGCTCGGCGGAATCGTCCAGTTCGGAAGGCCGTCCGAGCGCGCACAGCCAGACCTGCCGGAAGTAACCTCGGCTAATCCAGAGCGTGCCGGCAAAGAACAGCAAATAGGCGCCAAAGGCCTGATAATTGGCGTAAGGCATCCGCGCATCCGAGTCCCAGGCGTTAGCAAAGACAAGAATGTTCTGGAGTTTCCAGGTCAGGTAAAAGAACCAGGAGGAAAACAAAAAGTCCAGCGGCATCAGCAGGCCCAGACCGATGACAAAAGGATAAAAGGACATCGGCGTCCAGCCAATGGCGCTCCAGGGCTTGTTTGTGACGAAGGCGCTCAAGTCCAGGGAGCTAACTCCGTTGCCGAACCCGAGGGCGGGAACGCCGGGGAAGTAGTAATTCAGAGAGCAGGTCAGGTTGATGAAAAAGGCCAGTCCAAAGCCGAGCCAGAAAACCTTGTTGCGGGTGAGGGGAACTCCGCTGCGGCCCCGACCGCTGGGCTGGGCGTCGGTGATCTCCAGCGGGATCTTGACCAGCGGGTAAATCAGTCGCTCGTTGTCGGTCCATTGCCGCCGAATCAGGACGTTAACGCACTGCATCGTAAACAGGAGCAGGACAATAAATGCCGTCCATATCCCCACAGCGGGCAGCCAGGCATGAAGGTGTTCGGGCGTGTAAAGGGTACTGTGGCCGAGATAGTAGGCTTTGGTCGCATCGTTATCGCTGACCATGGCCCATTTGGGCAGGTAGCGCCCAAACAGCGGCTCATACCCATTGGCGGCGGTCGCTTTTGCGAGCGGCCAGGTGAGATTCGGCACGATCATTTGAATGAAATCATGCGCGGCCATACAGGAACCAATGCAGAGCATGGCATAGACCAGCAGCAGTTCCCCCTGGCAAAAAGCCCAGCGCGGGCGCAGACGAGTCATCAGGCCGTTGAGGCCCGTCAGCACGACCAGAATAAAAATGCAGTTGAAGAACAGGGAAATCGTGGTCGGGTGCGCGGAATACCGAATGTTCTCCATCATCACGACCCAGTAGGCGTTCACCGGCATCAGCAGCAGCCCCAGCAGGACGGCGCGAAACGTCACAGAGCGGCGTGGGGACAAATCCACAGACGCTGGTTCTATCGGTTCGGACGAGCGTTCGGAGATCGTGGTGCCCATGAAAGGCCCTTTCCGGGAAAAATGGACTGGTTCTCATTATCTCAGAAAGAAGGCGGCCTGTCAAGCAGACCGCCGCGCCTTTCCCAATCCCAGATTATGCGGCCGGCGCAATGCAGGCGGGATCATCCACGGTCGGCGCGTTCACCTGACGGGACACCGCATAGGTTTCTATGTCTTCGGCTGGGTAGGGGCCGAGAAGCGAGAGCAGATCGGACGAGTTGGTCAGCGCGTGGTCAAGCCAAATGGCCTCGTCTTCCGGGCGCAGAATGGCGGGCATCCGGTCATGAATCGGGGCGGTGACGGCGTTCGGACTCGTCGTGATGATGGTGCAGGACCGAAGCGGCGAGCCGTCGGGCGCGTGCCACTCGTCCCACAACCCGGCGAATGCGAACAGGCCGCCGTCTTTCAATCGGATGTGCATCGGGGTACGTCCCCCTTTTTTGCCGTCGGGCGCGTCCTGCCATTCATAAAATCCGTCCGCAGGGATCAGGCAGCGTCGGCGCTGGAGCGCGGTGCGAAACGCGGGCTTCTCGGCCAGCGTCTCGGCTCGCGCATTGATCATCCGGCTGCCGATGGCGATGTCTTTGGCCCAGGACGGAACCAGGCCCCAGCGGAACGCTTGCAGGTGTCGCGTCCCATTCTGCGTCACCGCCAAAACGTCCTGTGTCGGCGCGATATTGTAGCGTGGCTCGGTGTCCACCGCGACTTCGGCGGCGAATCGCTCTTCAATTTCGTCCAGAGTGTGATGCAGGGTAAATCGTCCGCACATGGTCTTTTCCTCGCTGCGAAAAAAATAATTTCCGAATCCCTTGACAGGCCGCGCGACTTGTGTTATAGTAGTTTCAAGCCGGCATTGGCCGGAGGATTGAAACTCTCAAATGCGCTTCCCCGCGCATTCGTAGACCTCGCCGCCTGGTGTATCCCCGCACCAGGCGGCGATTTTGCGTCAAGTCTCGTTTTCTTCTAAATCGCCCGGCGCGCGGGCCAAACTGGCCGTGATCGAGTCCTCCACGAAACGCGCCACCACTTCTTCTGTTTCCAATGTTTGGACCTGCCGCGTCAGCGCGGCGATTTCCCGGTCCAACTTGCCCTGCGCCTCGGCCTCGGTTTCCAGCGCTCGTGAGCGGCGCAGGGCGTTCAGGCGATCCGACAGGGCTTGCCGCATCGCCTGCCATTCGGCGGCGCGCGGCGCTCCGCCCGTAAACTCGTCAATGACTGCGTTTGGATCGTGCATAGTCGAATCGTACCCCAAATTGCACAAAACCCCGTATTTTTTTCTCTGAAGAAATCACACGTTGCCGCCGATAATGGGTGTAGACCTTTTTGGGATGAAGGATGCCGCTCTATGACACGAGGAGTCTACACCGCCGCCGCCGGAATGCTGGCAAGCCAGGCGGCACAGGACGCAATCGCTCAAAACCTGGCGAATGCCGGGACGACGGGCTATAAAGAAGACATCCCGCGCTTTGAGTCGTTTGAACAGGCGCTGACCCAGCGCCTGTCTTCAAGCGGCTCGGCTTCAGTCGGCGGGCTGGGAAGCGGCGCCGGTCTCAAGGATGAGACAACCAATTTTGCCGACGGCGGCCTGCAAAAGTCCGGCAATCCGCTGGATGTCGCCCTCACGGGCGATGCGGCGCTGGCCGTGCAGACGCCGCAGGGCATTCGGTTGACGCGCGATGGTTCCCTGAGCCTGGATGCGCGGGGAACGCTGGTGCAGCTTAACGGCAATGCCGTCGTGCTGGGGGACAACAACCAGCCGATCCGCATCCCGGCAAAGGCCAGAGACATCGTCATCAGCCCGCGCGGAGACGTTTCCGCCGACGGCGTTCGCGTCGGACGTCTGCGGCTGGCCGGGCTGTCCCAGGCCGACAAGCCGGTCAAAATGGGCGACAACCAATTTTCGGTTCAGACCATTCGCCCGGCGTCCGCCAGCGCCACGGTTCGGCAAGGCTATCTGGAAGCCTCCAATGTCAACGTCGTCAAAGAAATGGTGCAGATGATCTCCATCATGCGGGCTTACGAGACCAACCAGAAGATGCTGCAAGCCGAAGACGACGCCACCGGCAAAGCGACGACCGAAGTCAGTAAATTGTAGACCCCCCAGCCCCCAATAATGGGGGAGCCGGAGTGGTCGTCACAATGTCCTTCTGGTTCCCCCATTATTGGGGGCTGGGGGCTGTAATTCTCTCGGCTGGACTGTCCGCTGTTTCCCCCCAAGGGCGCTGCTGACGGAAGCCGACATTCTCGCTTCCTTTGATTGAGGAAGCATGTCACACGCAAGGAGACCCACGCACTATGATGCGCGCACTCTACACGTCGGCGACCGGCATGATGGCCCAGCAGCTCAACATGGACGTTATCGCCAACAACCTCGCCAATGTCAACACCGTCGGCTTCAAGCGCAGCCGCGCGGACTTCCAGGACCTGCTGTACCAGGAGATGCGGCCCGCCGGCGCTCCCGTTGCCCAGGGCGCGCAGTCGCCAACAGGCTTGGAAGTCGGCCTGGGCGTCAAGCCCGCCGCGACCGAGACCATGTTTGAGCAGGGAACTCTCCAAAACACCGGCAACAATTTAGATGTCGCCATTGAGGGCGATGGTTTCTACAAAGTCCTCCTCCCCGATGGCACCAGCGGCTATACCCGTGACGGTGCGTTCAAGCGTGACAGTCAGGGCAAAGTGGTCAACTCCGACGGCTACGCGATCCAGCCGGAAATCACCATTCCTGCCGATGCCACCTCCATCAATGTCGGCAAGGACGGCACGGTTTCCATCACGCGCGGAAGTTCCAACACCCCGGAAAATATCGGGAAGATCACGCTGACCCGCTTTTCCAATCCCGCCGGTTTGGAACATCTGGGCGGCAACAATTTCCGCGAAACGGCGGCCTCCGGTACGCCCACCGACGGTACTCCGGGCGAAGCCGGCTTCGGCACACTGGCGCCGGTGAACTGGAAATGTCCAATGTCCAGATTGTGCAGGAGATGGTCAACATGATCACCGCCCAGCGCGCCTATGAAGTCAACTCCAAAGCCATCCAGACATCCGATGAGATGCTCCAGACGGCCAATGGGCTGCGCCGCTAGTTTGGGAGGTTCGCCGTGAAACTCGCTTCCCTGATCCTGCTGACGGTATTAGCCGTTCCCGCCCATGCCGCCCCCGTCCATGTCGCGCTCAAAAGCGCGGCTGCCGTTTCGCCCAATGCCGCCGGCTTCTTCACGCTGGGCGCAGTCTCGGAACTATCCGGCGGCGCGGCAGCCATTCGTCTTCATCTGGCCGCCGTCACTGTGGGCCGCGCTCCGCTGTCTGGCGAAACGCGGCACTTGACGCGCGGCGACATCGCCCTGAAACTGCGCCAGGCAGGCTATGATCCCGACCGCGAAGCGGCGCTGGAAGGCGCGGATCAGGCGGAGGTGACGACAGAGGTGGCCCCCCCCGCCCCCAATAATGGGGGAGCAGTAATAAGAGCGGTTTCCCCTCTCGGCTCCCCCATTATTGGGGGCAGGGGGGCTGTTAGTTCACCGAGGCGACGCTGTCACCATTGTCATTCAATCTGGCGCGCTTACCATCACGGCTTCCGGCATCGCCCGCGAAAACGGGGGAGCCGGGGACAGCATTCATGTCCACCGCGAAGGCGTCATGACCGATCTCAATGTCAGTGTTGTAGACGCCAAAACAGTTCAGTTGGAGATTTAACCGATGAAACCAATGATCCATTCGCTGGCCCTGTTGACCATTGCCGCCACGATGGCCGCCGGCGCGCAGGCCGACTCGCTTTTCCCCGGCAGCAGCACAGATGTTGCCCGGACAAACTCCGCGTCCGTTTCGCTGTTTTCGGATAACAAAGCGCGTCATGTCGGTGACACGCTGACTATCGTCATCAACGAAAACGCTTCCGCAAATTCCCAGGCCACCACGAAGACCTCTAAGAATGAAAATCTCAACTATGGGCCGGGGTTCGGGCCGATCCTGCATAACATCCCGACATTCGGCCTGAGCGGCAGCATCGGCAGCACGGCCAGCGGCAATACCAATCGCACCGACAATCTAACCGCCAGCATCGCCGTCACCGTCACGCAGATTTTACCCAATGGCAATCTGGCGATTGAGGGCAAGCGCAAAGTGGGCATGAACGCCGAAACCCAGGAAATCACCCTCACAGGCGTTGTCCGTCCGCAGGACATTGCCTTTGACAATACCATTCAATCGCCGCTGGTCGCCGATGCCCAGATCAAATATGGCGGGCGCGGCCCGGTTGGTGATAAGCAGCATGATGGTCTCATCAGCCGCCTCTTCAAGTTTTTGTTCTGAGAAACACGGGGCTAAACCCCCGTGCTTTAGAAGTGCAAGCCCCCACCTTCGTGGGCGGAGAGCAGAGTGTCTTTTATTTTCTGCCCGCGAAGGCGGGGAATTGCTCTCTTAAAGCCCTGCCGTTCACCTCAATAAAGGCTTAGGGCAGGGTCACTCTCTAGTTCCCGCTCAGTTTAGCCGATAAATATACCAGGTTTACTTATGAAGACACGCATGTTAATCCCCGTCGTTCTCGCCCTTGCGGCTCTCGATGCCTCCTGCCCAGGCGCAGACGCGGCTGAAAGACATTGCCGTCGTGCAGGGAGTTCGGGGCAATCAACTCGTCGGCTATGGCCTGGTCGTCGGTCTGGACGGCAGCGGTGATGGGACGGGATCGACATTCACGCCGCAGTCCGTGGCGTCCATGCTTCAGAAATTCGGCGTCACCGTCCCGCCGGGCGCGCTCAAATTCAAAAACGTCGCCGCTGTCATGGTCACGGCGACCCTGCCGCCGTTTGTCAAGAACGGCAGCGCGATTGATGTCACGGTGAGCAGCCTCGGCGACGCGAAATCGCTGCAGGGCGGCACGCTCCTACAGACTCCGCTGCAAGCTGCCAACAATCAAGTGTATGCGGTCGCGCAGGGCGCGCTCTCCGTCGGCGGATTTCTGGCCGGCGGCGGAGCAGGGGGAAGCGTATCCAAGAACTTTGTCACGGTGGGGCGCATTCCCGGCGGCGCTCTGGTAGAACAGGACGTGCCGATGACACTTCAGGGGGCAGCATCCAATTCACTGTCGGTCACGCTGAACCAGCCGGATTACACCACGGCGGCCCGTCTGGCTCAAGCAATTCGGTCGCATCTGCCGGAGGGCGCGACCGGCGCTCGGGCCGAAGATGCGGCGACGATTCGTGTCCCCTTCGCGCCGGGAACTGAGCCGGTCTCGCTGATCGCCGCTCTGGAAAGCGTGCCGGTGGAGACCGATGAAGTCGCCAAAGTGGTTATCAATGAGCGCACGGGAACCGTCGTCATGGGCGGCGCGGTGGAAGTCAGCGCCTGTGCCGTCGCGCATGGAAGTTTGACGGTGCAGATTGCCAATGCCCCAATTATTTCGCAGCCTGCGCCGTTCAGCGCAACGGGGCAGACGGTTGTAGAGCCGCGCAAAGTCATCACCGTTCAGGAAGGCAGCGAACGGCTGATCCCGGTCGGAACCAGCACGACGCTGGACAAAGTCGTCAAATCGCTCAATGCACTGGGCGTGACGCCGCGCGATCTGATCGCCATCTTGCAGGCCATGCACGAAGCCGGCGCGCTCCACGCCGAAATTGAGGTGCAGTAACCATGCTTCGCATTGAGATACCCGCGCCGCCTCCCGCCGACAAGCGGCATGAGGATTTGAAAAAGGCCACGCAGCAGTTTGAAGGCTACTTCCTGCATGAACTGCTCAAAGAAATGCGAAAGACCGTGCCGGATGACAAACTGCTCGGCGATGACGGCCATGGGCAGGAGATTTTTCGAGATATGATGGATCAAAAGCTGTCCGAAACTATGTCCCAGCGTGGGGACCTGGGCATGGCCAAGATGATGTACGATCAGCTTGCCCCTTCCCTGGGCGGCGCGACCGACCGAAAGGGATAAGGAACATGCCGGATACGAAAAATGTCATGAAGGTCTTGCGCGATGAACTGACGCTGCAAAAGCGGCATTGCAAGCTGCTCGAAGCGCAGAAACAGGCGCTGCTGGCCTGTGACCGTGACCGCTTCATCGCGCTGCACACAGAATATAAGAAAATGCTGCCTGCATTGGAAGCGCGGGACGGTGCGTGCCGGGCGGCGCTCACCGATGAACAGGGCAACTCACTGACCCTTTCCGCGATTCAATCGGCTGCTCCTGCCGGAAGCCGTGCCGCGCTGGCAGCCTTGAAAGATGATCTGCACGAGACGATTACGCAGGTACAAAATCTGGCTCGGCGCAACCAGACCTTGATACAAAACGAACTGGATTACTTTGCGTTCACGCTGGACCTCTTTGTGGAGGCGGGACGCAGCGCCGATCATGGCTACGGCCCGAACCGCCATGCCGGACAGGGGAGACTCACAGGCCGGCTTTTTCTGGACCGCCGCGCCTAGCTTTCTCAAAGAGGACATTTACTATGCCGGGAACATTTTTTGGGTTGAACATCGGAGCGACGGGACTGGCGGCTGCCCAGATCGGGCAGGATGTGACAGGTAACAATATCGCCAACGCCGGAACAGACGGCTATTCCGTCCAGTCGGTAAACCAGGTTGCGTCGGAGGAAGTCACCTCGGACGATCACAATGCTGTGCTGGCCGGACAAGGGCTTGGCACCGGGGTCGCCGTCGGCCAGATTCAGCGCTCCCGCGATCAATTTTTGGATACTCAAGTGCGTGATGCCAGTGGAAGCCAGCAACTTCCAGTCTGGATTAAGCGATGCGCTCACCCAGGTGGATAACGCTTTCGGGGAGCCGTCTTCCACCGGCTTGAACACGGCCCTGGGCCAATTCTTCAACAGTTTCAATGACCTTGCCAATAACCCGTCCGATTTAGGGATTCGCGCGACAACGATTCAGCAAGGCGCCGCCCTGTCTAGCGTCTTTCAGGGAGTGCAGCAGCAGTTGACGGCGGTCAGTTCCACTCTCACCGCGCATCTTTCCTCAGACATTCAAACGGTCAATGATTATGGCAAGCAAATCGCCGCTCTCAATGTGACGCTCCGGCAGAACGGCGGCTCAAACCAGCCGCTCAACGGCGTGCTGGACAGACGTGATCTCCTACTGGACAAACTCTCCGCATTGACCAACATCAGCACGCAAAACAATGCCGACGGCACCGTGAGCATTTCCATCGGGAATGCCGCCCTGGTCGTGGGAACCGACGCCTACACAGTGACGCAAAGCAGCCTGACGTCAGGAAACTCCACCAATGGCGAAATCGCCGGCTTGAACCAGGCGCAGGCGGATGTCGCCGGCTACCAGGGACAGTTAAACACGCTGGCGGCATCCCTCGTCTCACAGGTCAATGCCGTGCATCGTGCAGGCGCAGGGCTGGACGGCTCCAGCGGGCTGAACTTTTTCACGGCGACGGCCGGAAATGAGGCCGCGACGCTGGGCGTCAATCAAACTTTGGTGGATCACCCGGAAAAACTTGCCGCCGCCGCCGTGCCTGTGCCGCCGGCGTCCCCCCTTCCGCCCCAGAGTGACGGCAGCAATGCCATCCAGATTGCGTCGCTGAAAAATTTGACTGTCACCGACTGCAAGCAACCCGCTGTACAATACATCGCTGATAAACTATTATCAGCATACTGTGTCGGATGCCGGCGGACGGGCGTCCAGCGCCAATACCGCGCTGACCACCGCCTCGGCGAGCCTGACCCAATTGACCCAGCAGCGCGCTTCGGTCACCGGTGTCTCCACCGATGCCGAAATGGTGAACATGATGAAATATCAGCGCGCTTACCAGGCATCAGCGCAATACATTCAGATCACGGACAACATGATCGGAACACTGATCACTGGCCTGTTCTCAGCGAACTAGTCAGGAAAGCGAAGAACCTATGCGTATCACGGAAAGCCTCCGATATCGACCGGCTCCAGCAGAACATCAATACGAGCCTCAATAATCTCAATACCATTCAAAGCCAGATCTCCAGCGGGAAAAAGCTGACTGATTTCGCCGATGATCCGGCGGGCGCGTCCCAGGCAATGGCGCTGCACAGCGCCATTGATGACACCACGCAATATCAGCGCGACGCCGACTCCGCAAAAACCTATCTTTCCGCCGCCGACACTGCCCTGTCAAGCGTCACCACGATTGTCCAGTCCGCACGGCAAATCGCCTTGCAGGGCGCCAATTCCAATCAGTCGCCGGAAAGTTTGACGGCACTGAGCAGCCAGGTGGACGGCATTATCCAGCAGGTCAGCCAGCTCGCCAATTCAGACCTGCATGGGACCTATCTTTTTGGCGGGACCCAGACAAAAAATCCGCCTTTCGATTCCAGCCAGAACTATCAGGGTGACACGCAGCCGCTGAACGCCAGCATCGGGCCAGGCTATACGGTTCAGACCAGCACCGTCGGCAGCGCCGTGTTCGGCCCGACCTTCACCGCGCTTCAATCGCTGAAACAGGATCTCGCGTCTGCCGCCGCTGGAACCGTCGGCGCTCTGAATAACGTCTCAAGCGATGTCACAAAAATCGACTCCGGCCTGACCGCGATCAGCGCCGCTCAGGCAACCGTCGGCGCTAAGATCAACCAGGTGGATCTGGTCACGCAGCGTCTCACGCGCGCTCAAACTGAATACAGCGATGCCATTTCCAAGATAGAGGATGTAAATCTGGCAACCGCTTACGTGCAGCTTCAAAGCGCGCAAAATGTTTATCAGGCGTCGCTATCCACGACTGCCAAAGCGTTCCAGTACAGTCTCGCAGATTTCATTCACTAGGAGAATGCCGGAAAAGACAGTTCCCGGCACAGCGGCAGGGATGCCTTCGGTCCGCCTTTGCGGATACAAACGACGCATTTGCACCAAGGAGCAACCATGTTCATGCACATCGAAACCACGCGCTTCGGCGCTCTTGACATTGACGAGCGGAAAGTGATCACTTTTCCCGATGGCCTGCCCGGATTTGAGGGCTGCCGTCGCTTTGCGCTTGTGCCGCACTCGGGAACAGACAAAAACAGCCCGTTCGTCTGGCTGCAATCAGTGGAAGACGCCAGCCTGGCCTTTCTTGCCATGGAACCGCATCAGGCCTTCCCAGACTACGCCCCGCGCGTCCCGCGCGCCGAAATGGATTCCCTGGCGCTCACCGATGAGACAGCCCGGCCCCGTTTGTACTCGCTGCTCACGATCCCCCAGGGCGATCCCTGCGGCATCACGGCGAACTTGATGGCTCCAGTGGTAGTCAACACCAGCGCCCGGCTTGCCAAACAGGTCGTCCTGAACACGGATCAGTATGGGCTGCGCCATCGCTTGCTGCCGGGAGATTAAATAGGCGGAAACGACGCCCAGGTTTAAAATCATTGACAGCGGGAACATTTCAGCGTATAATGGACATATTCTAATCTGTCAGAATATGTTCCAAATGCCAAGTTGCGACCCCGCGCCAGGGAGGGCCTCATGTTAGTTTTAACCCGACGATTAAACCAGAGCATCAAGATCGGCGACGATGTTGAAATCACGGTCATTGAAGTGCGCGGGGACCAGGTTCGCCTGGGAGTTTCCGCCCCGCGCGATGTCGCCGTTCATCGCAAAGAAGTGTATCTGCAAATCCAGCAGGAGAACCGCGCTGCTTCCGCCGCGCCGGATGCCGCCAATCTGGATATGCTCGGCGATGCGCTGAACAAGCAAGGGAAAGTGAAGTAGCCGCACTCAAGGAAGGCCCGCTCCGAAATGGAGCGGGCCTTCCTTGTTTTCTGTCCAGAATCCATTTGGCGCTTCAGGCAGGAAAACCCGAGAGGAACGGCGAACAAAGCCGCATGGCAAAGCCGGTCGGTATTGCGATCATTGGAACGGGACACATTGGATTGGGCGCACACCTGCCTGCCTTCCAAAAGATGCAGGACGAGGGGCTGGCGCGCATTGTCGCCGTCTGCGATGTGAATGAAGAGGCGCTGAAGGCGGCTGCGGAAAAGTGTGAGGGCGCGCAGGGATTCACCGATTACCGGAAGATGCTGGAGCTGGCTGAGATAGATGCGGTGGATGTCTGCACGCCCAATTATCTCCATAAGCAGCCGGTTGTGGATTCGTTTGCGGCGGGCAAGCATGTCATTTGCGAGAAACCGCTGGCAGTCAACGCTGTGGAAGGCGCGGAAATGGTGGCGGCGGGACACGCGGCGGGCAAAAAGTTTCAAATCGCGCTGAACATGCGCTTCGGGACGGGCGCGCAGGCGGTCAAGCGGTTCATTGACGATGGCAAACTGGGCGACATCTACTATGCTCGCGCCCATGCCCTGCGGCGGCGCGGCATTCCCGGCTGGGGAATGTTCACGCAACGCGACAAACAGGGAGGGGGGCCGCTGATTGACGTCGGCGTCCATATTTTAGACCTGACCCTCTGGCTGATGGGCTACCCGGAACCAGTCTCCACGACCGGCCAGACCTATGCCAAGTTTGGCCCCCGCGAAGGCGTGCTGGGCCTGATGGGCCAGTGGGACCCGAAGATGTTCACCGTGGAAGACTTCGCGGCAGGCTTTGTCCGCTTCGCCAACGGCGCAACCCTCTCTCTAGAGTCCTCCTTTGCCGCTAACATCGCGGCCAACCAGTTCCATACCAGCATTTTAGGCACCGAAGGCGGAGCCTATTTAGAACCGGCTAATGACGCCAACACACGTATCTTCCGCGAGGAAAGCGGGACGCTGACCGATACGACTCCCATGTTTCTGCCCAAAATCGGCACCCACGAGGCCGAACTGCGCGCCTTTGTTCAGGCCATCGCCGACGACACCCCCGTCCCCGTCCCTGGCGAGCAGGGCTTGATGGTGACGCGCATTTTAGACGCCCTGTACCAATCCGCTGAAACAGGCCGCGAAGTTTTGATGCTGCCGAGTTAATCTTGCGACAAATTACCGTGTGAACTGGTGTGCGAGGGCAAAGGCATGAGGAAGAGGGTACGTAAGAAACTGCACCGAGGCGAATTTCAGGAGTTAGGTTTTAGCATTGCGTGGCAATTCACCCGACCTCTGGATGCCGAGGCTATTGACCTCTTTTTTGATGCGTTGATTGAGATGGTGACGGCCAAAGGGCTAAACTTCGGTGGCGGGGGTGGCCCGGAGCAGGGATCAGGCTTCATTTGCAAAGTGAGGCGCGGCTCTGCATTGGAGACAGACCGTGCTTTTGCGGCACAGTGGTTTCAAGGATTAGGGCCTACGGTATCTGTGACGGTAGGGCCGCTTGAGGACGCTTGGTATGGTTCATCTTCCCAAGTGACAAAAGTTCGGGAGTGGGTTAAAAATAGTGGTGAGATCATTGTTATGCCGCCGGTGACAAGATAGGAAAGTTACACGGCCCAATGCTAGGAATCCATGTGACAGTCAACGAAGGGTGTTATATTGTGTTCGCCCATCCATCAATGAGAAACTCATGAGCCAGCCGCTGACACCTGATTTGCCGCCGGATTTAGAACCAGGCTTAGAGTCGCATATGCCGCTAAGTGCCGCTGCGCCTGTCGTCGCGCCCAAACAGGCCAACTGGCTGGCGGCGATCATGCCTGTGATACTCATTGCGGCCTGCGCGGAACTGGGCATCTCGGTGCTGAACAATTCCGCTTTGCCGGTTTATTTCAAGCAGGGGCTGAAGATTCCAGGCGGGACTTACGGCCTTCTAATGATCCCGTTCTTTATCAGCGAGGTTCTGTTCAAGTCGCCGCTGGGCGTGCTGGCGGATCGGTTTGGACGCAAGCCGCTCATGCTGGGCGGGGCGATCATCACTGTCTTTACGCCGTTGATCTTTATCACCACGAAATATGATCCCCTGGCGGCCACCGCCGTCATCACGCTGCTTGTTTTCGGCTTTCTGCGCGCGTTGGACGGGCTGGGACAGGCCGCGCTGTGGCCGTCTCTGTATGCTTATGTGGGCGATGTGGTGGAGGAAAAAAAGCGCGGGACGGCGATGGGCGCTTTGAACGTGGTTTACATGGTCGGCCTGGCGATCAGTTTTCTGCTCGGTGGCTTTGTGGACGACACGTTTGGGCCGGTGCTGGCGAAGTCAGCGACGTTTGGCGAGCAGATGGGCGTTCTCCGGCACCGCATGGGGAATGGAGTTCACCAGATGGGGAGTCATCTGCATGGGGCATTGCATCACGCGCACGGAACGCTTTTGCACCCCGCGCCCGCCGCGCCTGTCCCCCCGCCGCTGCCGCTTCCACCACCGCCGCATTACAACTATCAGCCGGAATATTACTATCCGTCGTTTATCCTGGCCAGTGTTCTGTTCGGCATTGCCGTCATTGCCGCCTTGTCCGTGCGTGGGAAGGTCAGGCGGCACCACACCCATGCCGACCAGCATGCCCACGATGAGGCGATGACCTGGGAGGGATTTGTGGCCGCGCTCAAGACCGTGCCGCAGTTTCTCGGGCTGGCGTTTGTGACGTTTTTGGGCATCGGATGCATCGCGCTACTAGTCAAATGGTTCGCTTTGGATGAATATCATTTGAGCGAGACTGAAATTCGGCCTTCTGGTTCTGGGACCAGCGCTTGCCATCGCCGCTATTGCCGTTCCTTCTGGGTATCTGGCAGATAAATGGGGCAAAACGCGCTGTGTGCGTCTGGGTTTCCTGCTTTGCGCGGTTGGTCTATGGGGTATCCCGATCCTGCATCATTTGCACGCTGGGATGGCTGGGTTTATGACTTCGTCCGGCGTTCTTGGGGCAGGCTTTGTACTTGCCTTTCCCGCCTGGCTGGCCCTTCTCACCGAATTGGGCGGCGACAAGCAGCGCGGAACAGTTTTTGCCGCCGTCAGCACCGCGCAGGGGGTCGGGATGCTGCTGGGGGCTGTGATCGGGACCAAACTCTACGAGATTGGCCACATCGCTCCGTTCATCGCCGCCTCCATTCTGGTCTCGCTGGGAACGCTTCTGGCCCTGATCTTTGTCCGAGAAAGCGCGCTGAAGCGGTCGGCGGCAGCGACTCAAAAATAATTTCCCGACGCCGTGAAGGCAATCCGAGAAGGCGGGGTCTAAGGCTGAGGAACGGGCGCGTCTGTGACAAATATCCCTGGCAAAGATTCTCTGCAATTCGTCCCGTCAGATGCTTGCCAAACTTGGGGTTGGTATGTTATAATGGAGTGCTGTGCATTGCGCGCAAGCAGATCACGCCGGAGCGACGGGCGATTCGACCCGCCGCCGCACTTTTCCCCTGCACAACGAAATCGTCCTGCGACCCATGTCTCGCTAACCATTGCTTCAATAACCAATGACAGATGACAAAAGTCGTTTCATACAGGAGCCGGTCGGAGGCTGTTCCATGCACGCGGACGCGCGCTCCCGGTCCTGCACACAACCAAGGAGGTTGTACTCGCTTTGAAATCTCAACGCTCTGCATCGCGCCCTGCGCTTTTCGCACTCTTCTCGGCCCTGATGACCGTTCTGATGGCCCTGCTGCCCATCGCTTCGTTCGCCGCGCCGCTGGCCGGCGGCACGGGGCAAGCCCTGGCCCTGGTCGCCGCTCTGCGCGCGGGCCGGATGATGGCCGCGTCGCAGCCGCAGGCTCGATCTCCCCGGTTCGCGCCCGGCGAATCGCCGGCCGGGTTTACCCATGCCCCGAATGGCCGGGCCATCATGGACCGAAACGTGGTGCGCTCCGGCGCGATCCGTTCCGGCGCCATTCGCCAGAGCGCGACCAACTCCAGCAATGTGGTTCCTATCCCCGGTTCGGTGCAGACGTTTGACCTGAACAACCCGCCGCCCGCCTTCCGGCCCCTGGTCGGTTACGGCAGCGCGGGGGCAGTTAACAATGACCCGACCAACGCGCCGATCTTCCTGAACCAGTTGACGCCTACCAATCTCACCCCGGTCTGGTCGCAGGGGGAGACGTTCATTGTCTTTTCTTCCAATCGGAACCTGCTGGGCGGGCTGAATCATGACGCTTCCGACGGCGTCGGCTCCCGGTTCCACCTGTGGGCCACGTCGGTCAACGGCGGCGAGGCTTATCAAATTACGACCAGTACGGGTCGTCCCAATGGCGGCGAGTTCTATCCCGCCCTCTCCTCATCGGAGAACCAGATTGTCTTCACCTCAGATGCCCAGTCGCCAGGCATGCAGAACCTATATTCCATCGGATTCTCTTTCAGCGCCCTCGTTGGTCTGAACAATTCAACATCAGCGAATATTTCCGACACGACAGCCTTTTCCTCGGCGACCATACACTCGCCGAACCTGGATGCCTTCGGCAATCCGGTGACCGGTTTTGATCAGGTCCAGCGCCCCACGATCTCGCCTGTCAACAACAATTTAATCGTCTTTTCCGCCCACAGCGTCACCGGCACCTATAAGGGCCATTACCATGTCTACTACCTGTACCTCAATACAGCCGGCTTTGACCCCAACAACGATTCTCTGCCGGCCAAGCTGACGGACGGCCCGGCGGATGACACGGACCCGGCTTACTCCAAAGACGGCCAATTTCTTGCCTTCGCCTCCACTGCCACCGAAGGCCCGAACGGCCAGGTCGCCATCTCTAACCAGGGACCGAATAACAACACCATTGGCCCGGATCCGAACACATCTCAGGTCATCACCAATTTTGTCAACCCGAACGGTCTGCGGAGCCTGTTTCTGCTTGGCGGCGGCGGGGGTGAGGGCATCGGTTCGCCCGGCTTTGGCACGCTTCCGACCACACTGCAAGCCACGGGCGGGCGGATCACGGTGGCGGGAACGGATAACTTCGGCCCGGCCTGGTCGTCGGTCTCTTTTAATCAATACACCAATGAACCGCCTGGATTTGAATACCTGGCCTTTGCGCGCGGCGCGAGCCGGTTTTCCCCGCACGACATCTACTACCTCCAGACCGTCCGCGACATCAATGCCAGCGGCGCCGGCAGCGTCTCCAATGAAGCCGCGTCCACGCCGCAAACCATCAACGCGCCGATCTATGAGATCAATGCGGGCGGCGTCAACAACAACACTATCATCAACGGTCCGGGCACCAACGGCGGCGGCAACCTCGGCAACTATGTGTCGGATGAAGGCTACACGCTTAACAATCTGAACCAGAATCTCATCCTGGCCTACGGCGGCGCCCCGATCTTGACCGGCATCGCCAATCTCAATCAGGCCAACGATCCCGGCACGCCGACAGGCATCTACGCCACGGCGCGGCAGGATGCGTCCACCTTCCTGATTCCCAACCTGACGCCCGGCGCAACCTATACTCTCCGCTTCCATCTGGCCGATCCCACCAGTACGGCAGCAGGGCAGCGTGTCTTCAACATCAACGTCAACGGGCAGCGAGCATTCACGAATGTGGACCTGTTCCAGCAGGCGCAGCAGGCCAATGGAACTCTTGTCGGACTGGTTCAGGATGCGGCGGGAAACCCGATTGCCGGTGCGACCATCACCGTGCGAACCAACGGTGGGGGGAACGTGGCGACCACCCCGCCGACCATCACGACGGCGGCGACGACCACGACGACCGCGCCGCCCAATGGTGACGGCAATCCCTACAATTATACCGCCTCGCTGCCTCCCAGCGGCAGCAGCAACGGCGGCACCTATATTGTGACGGTGACGCCGCCCGCCGGCTCCGGCCTGCCGACGCAAACACAGACGGTCAGCATCAACAGCGCGAGCTTCGCGCGGGCGGACTTCATCGTCCCCGCGGGAAGCGCGAGGCTGACTGGAACCGTCACAAACGCCACGACAACGGCCCCTGTCGGGCAAACTCCTGTGATCGTGACAGACCCTAACACGAATGCCATTGTCGCTTCCGGCGCGACTAATGGCAACGGCGTTTACACGCTCCCCGCCGTCCCTGCCGGCACTTACAATGTGACTGTCAACCCGGCGGCTGCGACTGGGGTCGCGACCCAGACGTTGAGCGTCACCCTCACGGCGGGCGTGACGACGACCCGGAACTTCACGCTGAACAGCGGCATCGCCAATGTCGGCTCTCTGGTCGGCACGGTCACCAATGCCGCCGGCACGCCGCTCCAGGGGGTCGTTGTCACCGTCATCGGAGCAGGTTACACAGCCATCTTCCGCACCGGCGCCACCTTCACGGCACCGGCCACGCCGAACGGCGATGGCCTGCTTGCCAACTATGATGTCATCCTGCCCGCCTTGCCCTATACCGTGACTTACACGCTGCCCGGCACGACCGCGCAGGCCGGAGCGAACGTCACCGTGACTGCCAACGCGGCGGTTCCGAAGTAATTTCACCACCGTTTCCACCGGCAACGCCGGGCAAAACACCGCAGTCTTGCTGACGACGACAGCCCAGGCATCGACGGCGGCGCAAACAATTACCATCAGCGCCACACAAACGCAGACGCTCAATGCGGGCGGCATCGCCGTTCAGTTCCAGAATGTCACCGGGCTTGCCATTGTTGAAGGCATTGACGTGCTGGCCAACAGCAACGCCATGACCAGCAGCGGCTTCGGCGCGACAAACCCCGCCGCGACAACGACTGGTCCGACCAAATCTGTCGGCCATCGGCGGCGACGGCCTGATCACGCTCACGTTCAATCCGCCCGCGGGAGCGATCCCGCCGACCTCGTTCAACATCTTCCGCAGCGTGATTACGCAGACTTCGCTCACCAGCGTCAATCAGCCCGGCACGGGGGCAGGCACCGAAAGCATCACGCCATACGCAACCATTGCAAACAATCCGATCCTGAACACGATCACCTATACCGACACTAACGTCACCAATGGAACCGAGTATTTCTATACCGTCTCGGCGGTTTTCCAGGAGCAGATTACCACGGAGGGGTTCCCGATCCAGACCAGAACAGGGACGGTGACGAATGCATGTCATCAAGCTGAATACCGACGACAACGCGGGCCAGACCAGCACAAACGGCAATACCTTTGATGACGTTTACCCGACCTGGTCGCCGTTCCTGTCCATTTTCAGCATCGCCTACTCGTCCAACCGGACCGTCAGCTACAACAATCCAACGACCGCCTTCCCGCAGGAAACGGCGGCCTCAGTCGGTCCGGGTGGCTCGGTCGCCGGCATCACCGACGCGACGGGCTTCACCGGCTACTCGGTCGGCGCCAACTACAGCGGCATTCTGGAGTCGCAAGTGCTGAACCTGGACCCGCCGATCCTGCTGCGCTTCAGCGCGGATGAGATCGTGCATATTCAGGTGCCCACCGGTGCCGACCCTGTGACCGGCACGCCGACCAAAACCGGCATCAATCCGGGCCAGAAAGTCGTCTTCACCGTGCGCCTCAGCGACCGTGAGGCGGGCATTGATAACGGCGATGACCCGACTCTGAATCACGGCGGCGCGGACGGCGCGCGGCCGCAGGTCTTCCTTCAGATCAAGGACCCGACCAGCCGGTATCAGAACCTGACCAAGCTGGAGCATAAAGTCTTCGCCCGCGACGGTTTTTACAACACGCAGGCTAACCACCTCTCCAACGATGTCACGTCAGGCACCGTCAATGATTTCCTGAGCCTGGACGATTCCATTACCGGCCAACTGCGCGACGATTATCCGTCCTACCCGAGAAACACCGCCAATTTCGGGGGCAGGTACATCAGTGAGTACGATCCGTTTAACTATCCTGCGCCGCGCGGGGCGCACGGCGGCTTCTATCAGCAGAACGGCAACAATCCGACGCCGACCACTATCTTTGTCGGCAAAAGCGGCGGCGGGACCAACACTATTCCCGTTTTCGGCACGGGGGGGGCGAACGGCTTTGCTCCCGGAACAGACCCCAACCTGTTCTATGCCTGGGGGCCGGAATACGAATGCCAGTTCATCAACCCGCAGTTCCTGACCAACCCCAGCCCGAGCGAGACGCCCGGCGATGCCAGCGTCGTAGACTACGCTACGCCGTATTATCTGGCCGGCGTGGATGACTTCCTGGCTTACAACGGTGAAGGCAAGCAGCGGCCCACAACCAACGTGACGAACAATCAGAATCAGACCGCCCCTGCCGAATGGCTCCAGATGGACATTTCACCGGTTCAGGATCATCGCGGCGGCGTCCTTTACACCGTCACCTGGACCACGCCGATCTCGGCCTCTGACTTCTATCTAGATGTGATCGCCTTTGACAAGGCGGTCTTCCCGAATTTCCCCCCAACACGTCGGCGTTCTCCGGCGGCAAGGTCAACTGGCGCATTTACGACAATGTCGGCGGTTTCAGCACCAATCAGTCCATCGGCAGCAATGACATTCTCGTTGTCAGCGACTATGCGCTGGGCCAGAAGTTTGCCGCTTCCACCTTTAACGGCACGCAGGGCAACCTGAACCTGGTTCCCAAACTGTACGGCGCGGAGTCGTACTTCACGGACATAGACATCAATTACCTGCCGGATTCGATCTACGCCGGCTATCCGCAAACGCCGTCGCCCAACGAGCAATTTGTGCCGGATATTTCGCCGTTCGCCTCGATTCCCTTGATCGGAAACGGGCCTTCCTGGTTCAACGGTCTGGGGGTTGGTTCCTACGACGACGGACTCATTGACGACGGCGGGACGGTGGATGGCGCTGCCTACGTGCAGTCGCAGAAGTACAGCATCTGGCGCGTCCTGTCGCGCGGCCCGGTCACGCAGTCGGTTCTGAACTCTTATCTGCCCACCAAGGTGACGCAGCCTGCCGTCAAGGACATCCAGACCTCGGCTCCGGCGGCTTATCAGAACACGAATTTCCCGGCCAAGACCATTCTGGACGCCCATCGCTGCGTGATCTGGGTGTCGCCCTACACCGGCGACTTGCTGACCGATCCCGGCGCGCTGGACGATCCCGGCGAGGCCTCGCAGACATTGGCGAACGGCACCACCACCGCGGGCCGGCCGGCCACGACCACGGTTCTGCGAAACTTCGTGCAGGGCGGCGGACGTCTGTTCATCACAGGCCAGGATGTCGGCTCCGCGCTGACCCTGGGCGCAACGTCCAACAATGGGCCGGGCGGCTTCCTGTCGGATGTCATGAACGCCACCGTCGCCTCCACCGGCGGCGGCACCTCCACGCTGACCTCTACCGGCAACCGAATCACGGATCAGCCCGAATATGACGGCAATGGCGGCGGTTACTATCCTACCGTGACGGGCGGCCTCGGCGGCCAGTTCATCGTCTCCCCCGGCGGCCAGCCTTTCCAGAGCCGGATGGAGATCAGCGGCGTCAATGCGTTGGGTCCAGCCTTCCAGTCCGCCGGCGGTCTCAGCCAGCGCGACGGCCCCGGCGTTCCCAGCGGCGCCAATCTGCTCGGGCAGCCGGATACGCTCAATCCGACCAACGGGGCGACGACGGCGATGACGTACTCCAATGGAGCCGTCGCCATGGTCTACCATGACGATCCCTTTGATCCGACCAAAGCCACGCCGACTCTGCCCAATGGCGGAAGCGGCGGGCGGACCGTCTACGCCGGATTTGGGCTGGAAGCGCTCGGCCAGGATGCCTATTCCTCGGACGCGCCTAGTCCCGCCCCGACTCTCATTACCGTCATTCCCACGGTGGCCCCGCGCAACCCGCGCTCCAACCTGCTGCACAACATCGTCTGCTACCTGCGGACCGGCTTCGTCAACGGCGTCATCACGCAGACCGCGGGAACCGGCGCCGGAGCAGGACAGGGCGTGCCGGGCGTCACGGTTTACCTGATTCCCGTCAGCGGCGTCGGCCCGGCCTCCCGGCCCACGTTCAGCGCCACCACCTCTTCGACCGGTCTATACAGCATCGTCGGCGTAGAACCGGGAACGTACCGGGTCGCCGCGTACAAGGCCGGCTTCCAAAGCACCATCTCCAATGCAGGCGTGAGCCGAACGGTAGAGGGCGATGCGACAGAGACATTCTCGCTGACCATCACGCCGTTCCCGCCGGGCAAGATCTCCGGCATTGTCCACGACGCCGCCGGCAATCTCATTCCCGGCGCCACAACGACGTTCCTGTCCACCGACAAGACGACAACCGTGCAGGGAACGTCTACGACGCTGCCCGCCGCCGACGGCACCAACTACCTGATCCAGAACGTCCCGGTCACCAGTTATACCGGCACGGCGATTGGGCCGAACAACCCGAACGGCAAGCCGGAGTACCAGCCGGCGCTGACGCCCGATCCGCCCTTTGATCAGGTCGTCACGGTCACGCCGAACACCACCACCACGCCAGTCAACTTTACGCTGACGCCGATCCTGGCCAGCATTTCTGGGCGCATCTTTGACATTACCAATCCTGCCAAGGTCACTCCCACGGATCAGGCTGCCAATGGGCTGGCCGGCGCGACGGTGACGCTGACACAGACCGTGGCCGGCGTCACTACTCCCATCAGCACGACCAAGGCAGGAGCAGGCGGCGTCTATACGCTCACGAACATCCCGGCGTCTAACACCGCTGTTCCGACCACTTACACGATTACGGCCACGCTGGCCGGGTACAGCGCGACCGGTGACGCGATCTCCGTCAGCGTGTATCTGGGTGATGCGCTGGTCAATCAGGACATCGGGCTGACGCCGACGCCGAAGGGAGGCTGTCAACGGGTTTGTCAAACTGGCCGACGGTACGCCGGTGCCTGGCTCCGTTGTCACCATCACCTCCACCGACGGCGCCGTCAAACTCAGTTCCGCCCCGGCAGGCGCGGACGGCAGCTACTCAATTGCCAATGTGCCGCCGTCCAGCTACACAGGCACCGTCGTCGGGCCGCTGAACCCGCATGGACGGCCGCAGGCGGCGACACTCACGCCGGTCGCCTTCACGGTCGCCGCCGCCCCGCCGGCCACGACGATTAACTACGTCGTCACGCCGATCCTGCCCAGCTTCGCCGGCACGATCTTCAATGCGTCCAAAAGCACGCCGCTCCCCAAAGTGACGATCACCGTCACCAATGACGTGACCGGCGCGGTCGCGGCGACGGTGACAAGCGCCTCGGATGGGACATACAGCACCGGCCCGCTGCCGGTCAGTCCCGGCGTTCCGCCGAGCGCAACCTATACAGTCACGGCTTCTCTGGCCGGCTACAGCGCCAACACGCTTCTGGGCAAAGACCCGAATGATCTCGGTTCCACCCGAATCATTTCTTATTACGGCGATGTGCTGACCGGTCAGAACATCAGCCTGACGCCGCTGGCGCCCGGTACTGTCAGCGGCACGGTGACAGACAAGTCCGGCAATCCCATTGCCGGTGCAACGGTCACGTTTATCTCACTGGACGGCACCAAGACCTTTACGGCAACGACCGGGAACGGCATCAACGCGCCCATCGGGACGTACACGCTTTCCTCCGCCATCATGGCGGGAGAAGTCGCCGCCGCTTCCTACAATGGCAGCGCGACCGGGCCGCTGAATGCCAACGGCAGGCCGGAATATACGGCGGCGGCTGCGCCGATCACGGGCAACCCGGTGGTCGTGCCGCCGGGCGGCACGGTCGGGCCGATCAACTTCGTGCTGGCGCCGATCCTGCCGACCGTCACCGGCATCGTCCAGGACAGTGTCACTGCGGTGGGCATCGCCGGAGCAACGGTGACGTTCATCCCCGTCGCAGGCGGGGCCGCGACGACGGTCACGACGGATGCAGGGGGTAACTACGCGGCCGTTGGGCTTCAGCCGGGCGCCTACACGATCACGGCCACCGCCGCCGGTTACTTCCCCGTCTCGGCCACGGTAACTCTGGCGCTTGGCGACGCCCTTGTTCAGCCCTTCGCGCTCACTCAAAGCGCGACCCTGGCCGGTCTGGTGACGGATGCCACGACGGGCGCAGTGCTGTCCGGCGTGAGTATCACGGTGACGAATGCCGCGACCGGCGTCGTCGTGGCGACAGTGCCCGCCTCGGTGATCTCCACCGCCACGACTGCTGTCGGGCCGGACGGTCTGCCTTACAACTACAAGCTGAATGTCGCCCCCGGCACCTATACGGTGACGGCGTCCAAGCCTAACTACACCAGCCAGACTCTGGCGACCGTGCCGGCCACGCTGACCAACGCGCCGTTTACCCGGCTGGACTTCAAGCTGCTCAGTACCATCGGTTCGCTGGGCGGCCTGGTCACCAACTCCACCGACAGCACGCCGATTGCGGGAGTGACGGTGAAGGTGACAGACGCCAACAAGAATCTCGTCGCGACCTTCACGACGAATGGCTCGCTCACCACGGCCCCGGACGGCGGCCAGATCAACTACCTGGGGTCGCTCGGCAAAGGCACGTACACAGTGACGATCAGCCAGGGCGCGCGCACTCCCGTCTCCAAGACGGTCACGATTATCGGCGGCCAGTTCAACCGGCTGGACTTCACCGGCGCGACGGGTGGGCTGCCGCCGCTGTACACATTCCCGGCGGGCCTGAACTTCCTGTCCACGCCGTATGATTACAGCTCGGTTGGCTTCAATAACCTGTTCGGAAACCTGAACACCGCCCCGACCGGGTCCGCGGCCAATGGCAACCGCTCCCATGTTGCCGTCTGGGATCCGACGCAAAACGCTTACGCGCTTGACCCGAATCCGCCAGCGGATCTGCTCCGCCTGGGAGTCGGCTACTGGATCTACCTGAAAAACTCGGTCAATCTGACGCAGCAGGGGGCGACGCCAACTCTGCCCTTCGTATCAGTTTCGCTGCATCCGTTCTGGAACCAGATCGGTGTCGCGAACCCCAGCGGCATTCCAGTGTCCAACCTGATGTTTGACAACGGCGCAGGCGGCAAGATCACGTTCGCGCAGGCAGTGGGCGCGCAGTACCACCTCGTCTCGCCGACACTGTATCGCTTTGACGGCGTGAACTATCAGCCTGTTGTCGCCGGGAATGTTCTTCAGCCCTACCAGGCTTACTGGATCCAAGTCTTCGTGGACGCGACCCTGGAAGAGCCGACCGGAGTGACTACACCAGCAGCACTTCACTGATCTGGTGCATCGTTCCTGACAGGGATGGCGGAAGCGGCTTGTTCGCTTCCGCCCTTTTCTTGACTTTCGCCCGGCCCCTGTGCTATACTCTTCGGCAGTCTCTTCAGGACAAATTCAATCAGCCACCCGCAAGTCGCGCCGTTCCTGCCGGAAAACGCAGGAGACGGCGAGGATCGCAAGAGAGGATTTCACCATGGCTTACGGCTCACCCAGCAGCGGCGGCCCGCGCGGCCCTCGCCCCGGCGGCCCCAATGGCGGCCCTGACCGCAACAAGAATCGCCGCTTCAAGCGCCGCAAGGTCAGTTCGCTGACCATCAACAAGATCACGCATGTGGACTATAAAAATGTCACACTTGCTGCGAACATTCACCGACGACCGGGGCAAGATCGTTCCCCGCCGCCGCTCCGGCGCGACCGCCAAAGAGCAGCGCATGATCGCCATCGCCATCAAACGCGCCCGCGAAATCGCCCTGCTGCCTTTTGTCAAAGATTAAGCAAACCACAAAAAAGCCCCGGCCTGATGGCCGGGGCTTTTCTCAGTTCTGTCAAACCAGTTTCGCGCTTAATGTGATCTCCGTCCCCGCGAGAGCTTTGGAGACGGGGCAATTGGCCTTTGCGCCTGCCGCCAGTTCCTGGAACTTGGCGTCGTCAATGCCGGGAACCGCGCCTTCGGTCGTCAATTCAATCTTGCTGATGGAGAAGCCGGGGCCGTCGGGGCCGAAAAAGACTTTGGCGCTGGTGTGAACGCGATCCGGGGGGAAGCCTGCGTGTTCCAGCATGGCCGAGAACTGCATGGAAAAGCAGCCCGCGTGGGCCGCGCCAATCAATTCTTCCGGGTTGGTTCCCGCGCCGTCTTCCATGCGCGATTTGAACGAGAACGGGCCTTCATAGGACCCGCTTCCGAGTTTCATCGTGCCTTTGCCATTCATCAAGCCGCCCGACCACTCAGCGTCTGCATTGCGAACTGCCATTTTCTAATTCTCCTGTGTGGTGTGTTCCCCGCCCTAAACGGCGGGGCTGTAATAAAGCAAATCCGCGCCTTCGCGGGCATAGGATGCAGTCATTCTTCGCCCACGAAGGTGGGGGCTTGCTCTTCCAAAGCCCTGGGATTGCGAGCCCAGGGAATCACGTGATGCCGTATTTCTTGAACCAGGCGTACATCTTCTGGTCGCCGTCAGCGGCGTCTTTGGCATTGTAGGAAGGCCGATAATCGGCATGGAAACCATGCCCGGCATCCGGGTAGACGACGATTTGCGACGGGCTGCCTGCCGCTCTTGAGCGCCGCCCGCATCATTTCCCGGCTTTCCGCTGTGATGCCCTGATCCTGCCCGCCGTACAGGCCAAGAACCGGCGCTTTCAGGCTGCCGGCAGCATCTACGGGGTTCTGCGGATGCAGCGGGTCCGGCTGACCAACCAGCCGCCCGTACCAGGCCACCCCCGCCTTCAGGGCCGGGTTATGGGCGGCGTACAGCCAGACGATCCGCCCGCCCCAACAGAAGCCGGTGATGCCGAGTTTCGTGATGTCGCCCTGCCCGGAGTTCTCCGCCCAGATGACAGCAGCATCCAGATCTGTCATTACCTGCTCGTCGGGCACTTTGGCGACGATGGGCATGATCTGGCTGATATCCGCCAGTTTGGAAACGTCTCCCTGCCGCGCGTAAAGCTCCGGCGCAATCGGCCAGATAGCCCTGTTTGGCGAACCGTCGGCAGATGTCCTTGATATGCTCATGGACGCCGAAAATCTCCTGCACGACCAGTACGACCGGGAACGTCTTGCCCTGACCACGGCATCGCACGGTAGCCGGGGATATGCCCATCCGCCGTCGGGATTTGTATTTCGCCCGCCGTCAGTCCCTCCGAGTCCGTATGGATCGTCTGCGCCGTCACCGGCTGCACGGCCAGGGCAAACCCCGCCGCCAATGTCGTCTTCATCGTCGTTGTCACAAACTCCCGCCGCGTCACTTCCGTCATCGTGTCTCCTGCTTTCTATTTCATCCCAAAACCGCGCTCTTCTAAAATCTCCCGCAGGATTTCCCGGCCCATCAGCGAAGCCGGCCCGGCGACCCGTTTGGCGGAATGCTGAGACCAGTCGCCGGAAACATTCATCGCCTGCGCTTCGTAGAAGCCGCGCATGGTCTTGTTGTAATTATCCACGGACTCGTCACGCGCCCCGGCATCATACGTCTCAGGGTGAATCAGGCCCGGCTGCGGAAGTCGGGGTTTGATGGTAGTCGTTTCGCCCTCAGCAGGCCAGCCGACTGCTAATCCGAACAAGGCGATCACGCGCCGAGGGCAAATGTAGCAAATTTGCCAATTCGCGCGGATGATTTCGCGCCGAGCCGACATAACAAATGCCCAAACCCAGCCCTTCGGCGGCGACGGCGGCGTTTTGCGCGGCCAGGGCTGTGTCAATCGCTGCCGTCAGAAACATCTCGGTATAATCCAGCGCCGCCCCCGACATCTCTTCCCGTTCAGACGCCGCCGTCAAACGCGCCAGGTCGGCGCAGAAGACCAGAAACAGTGGCGCTTGCCGGATAAAATCCTGATCGCCGCACAGCGCCGCCGCTTCGGCCTTGCGGCCCGGCTCCTGCACTGCGATCACGCTCCAGGTTTGCAGGTTGGACGAAGACGCCGCGCTTTGCGCCGCTGCGCCCAGCATTTCCAGCGTCCCCGGCGGCAGCGGATCAGGCTTGTAATGGCGCACGGACTTATGGGCCAGCAGGGTGGGGAGAATGGGATTGTCGGCAAAATCGGCGAGGGGAACGCTGGGCGCGTCCGGCCCATAACGCAAAGCCAATAGTTCTGACAGGTCAGTCATGCCGCTTCAACAAGTACCGGGCTTATGAAGGTTCCCGTCCGATGTGATTTTTATCGTTGGTCGGTATAATGGAGACATGGAAAGCCGTGAGACTTGGCCTCCGCCGCCGAATGTGCCTCCGACAATGCAGGAAGTCAAGCAGAAGGATGTCAAAGTGCAATGGTTGCGACCTGCCCTTTGGTTCGGCCTTGCCCTCAACGTTATAGCGTGTCATCCAGCAGTAAGTAAATGTCCAGAAATATGTTATAATTAGCGTACCATGAGCCGACTGATTATTGTGACCCTGACTGATGAAGAACGCACTGCCTTAGAAAAAGGCTTCCGTCATGGCAAAAGCCATGCCTTTCGCACCCGCTGCCGCATGATCCTGCTCAAAGCTGACCGTCTGCCCTCCAGCCAGATCGTCCCCCAGGTCGGCTACTGCCTGATGGCCGTCAACGGCTGGGTCAAACGCTACCAAGCCGAGGGCATCGCCGGACTGAAGACCAGGCCAGGCCGAGGCCGCAGAGCCATCCTCAATGACCAAACCGATCTGCAACAGGTGCGAGAAGCCGTGCAGAACCACCGCCAGAAGATCAGTGTTGCCAAAGCACAACTCGAAGTGGGTCTGGGCAAGAAGTTCAGCGCCAAAACGCTCAAGCGTTTCTTAAAAAACATCGTTGCCGCTACAAACGAATGAGGAAACGCCCCAAAGGCCAGCCCAACGCCGATGTTTACGCACTCAGGGTCCAATGCCTGGCGGAACTAGAACAGTTGTCCGAGCAAAGCCAGATTGATCTTTACTATGGCGACGAAAGCGGCGTCTCACTGGAACCCTGTGTTCCTTACGCCTGGCAGTTCGCCGAGGAACAAGTCTTCCTGCCTGCGGCCAAAGGCGGCCAAATCAACTGCTTTGCCCTGCTGTCGCGCCAGAACCAGTGCTTAACGCAGACCACGCCCGCCGCAATCACCGGCGACTTTGTGGCCGAGCAGTTAGAGCGTTTTTCGTTTGGTTTGCCCAGGCCGACGGTCATTGTGTTGGACAATGCGCCGATCCATCATGGCAAAGTGATGCGGCAGCGGCGAGACGCTTGGCAGGAGCGAGGTTTGTTCGTGTTTTACTTGCCGACCTACTCGCCGCATCTCAATATTGCGGAAACACTCTGGCGCAAGCTCAAATACGAGTGGCTGCGCCCCGAAGATTACACCGATGCGCCGACGCTGCATTATCAGGTCTGGCAGGCTCTGAAAGCAGTCGGGAAGTCGCTGACAATTCAGTTCTCGCCCTTCCGACTCAGCCAGGGCCTAAATCTAAACTAATTATGGACAACTACTTAGAATTGCTGAAATATCCATCAGGCAGTGAAATGGGAAGTGATGATTTAGATGTTAATCCTCTCTTTGGGGTCATTCTACCTGTCGCCGCTCTCGCTTTCCTCGTTGGTATCCCAATCGTGGTTTGGCAGATACGAAAACGCCGAGCACAGGGACAATCAATCTTTTGGGAAATCGGAGGCTTGCTTCTTTGCTTTACTCCATTCTTTACTGGGTGGGGAGTTATGCAAATTGTTACGAAGGCAAGAGCATTTGAACTCGGTGGGATAATGGCGGGAGATCGGTCGCTAACCCGCCAAAATAGTGTATAATAGGGGAGTTTTGAACTCACTCCCCCTCCCTGGAAAGGACCTTGTATGACCATGACCGCCCCAGAGCGCACGACGCTCACTGAAATGCCCGTCGCGCCGCCCGCGTATGATGTGAAAGATCTGACTCTGGCCGATGCCGGCCGACGGCGCATTGAATGGGCCGAGCGCGAAATGCCCGTGCTGCGCTCCATCCGCGAGCGCTTTGAGAAGGAAAAGCCGCTGGAAGGGCTGACCGCCGTCGCCTGCCTGCATGTCACGGCGGAGACCGCCAACCTGATGCGGACGCTGAAAGCCGGCGGCATGAAAGTCGTGCTGTGCGCCTCCAACCCGCTCTCCACACAGGATGACGTCGCCGCCGCGCTGGTGCAGCATTACGGAGTCGCGACGTTCGCCATCAAGGGCGAGGACAATGACACCTACTACCAGCACATTCTGAGCGCCCTGGAGCACAAGCCCAACTTCACGATGGATGACGGCGCGGACACGGTCGGCATCATCCATACCGAGAAGCGCGAACTGATCGAAAACATCATCGGCGGCACGGAAGAAACGACCACCGGCGTCATCCGCCTGCGCGCCATGGCCAAAGACGGCGTCCTGGCCTATCCCATCGTCGCCGTCAACGATGCCCAGACCAAGCACTTCTTCGACAACCGCTACGGAACCGGCCAAAGCACCATTGACGGCATCATCCGCGCGACCAATGTCCTGCTGGCCGGCAAGTTCTTCGTCGTCGCGGGTTACGGCTGGTGCGGCAAGGGCCTGGCGATGCGTGCCAAGGGGCATCGGCTCTCAGGTGATCGTCACCGAGATCGATCCGCTGCGGGCGCTGGAAGCGACGATGGACGGTTTCCATGTCATGCCGATGGCCGACGCCGCCAAGGTCGGCGACTTCTTCTGCACCGTCACGGGCGACAAAGACGTGATCCGCGAGCGAGCATTTCGCCGCCATGAAAGACGGCGCGATTGTCTGCAACTCGGGCCACTTCAATGTGGAGATCGACATTCCCGCGCTGGAAAAGATGGCGACCGGCGGCAAGCGCGAAGTGCGCGACTTTGTGGACGAATATGCTCTGGACGATGGCCGCAAGGTCTTCATTCTGGGCGAAGGCCGCCTGATCAACCTGGCGAGCGCCGAAGGCCACCCGGCCAGTGTCATGGACATGTCGCTTCGCCAACCAGGCCCTGTCGCGCGGAGTACATGGACCAGAACGCCAAGTCGCTGGAAAAGAGCGTCTACGGCGTTCCCGAAGCGATTGATCAGGAGATCGCGCGCCTGAAGCTGGAATCGCTGGGCGTCCAGATCGACACGCTGACCGAAGAGCAGGAGCGGTATCTGGCCTCCTGGCAGGAAGGCACGTAGGAAGCCATCGGCGGCGGAAAAGGGTTGGGGAACCCAATCCCTACAGGTTCCCGTGTAGGGGCGGGGTTTCCCCGCCCCTCTTGAGTCCTTTTCGCTGGTGGGGCAGCGCGGCTGGAAATCTCCACCACGTCTCCGTTTCGCCAGCGGCGGGTGAGAAGCGCATACCTGCCCGGCAGCGTTGTCGGCTGAAGGACGCCGTTGATGCGAAGTTGTGCGGGTGAGCCGGGCGGCAGGAAGAGGCGAAGGGCGAAACTCTGGGGGTGCGGCGTCTGGATGCTGATTGTCCGATTCGCTCCGGTCGTCCGTTGCCGGAAATGCAAGTTTCCCAGGGCGGCTTCCGAATCGGCTGCCGTGTTGACCGCTATGCCGTGCGGTGCGAACGTCCAGGCGGCCTGAGCGAGTGCCGGGTCGGCTGCCGGCAGGCGGTTCAGCGCGGCCGCGTAACCGGGCCGGCCCGTCAGCAGGAGCAGTTCCGTCGTCAGGGCTGGGGAAGCCTGCCCGCGCGCCCATTGCTGCTGCGCGGCCTGCAAATAAGCGACCTGGCCCGTCGCTTCGTACAGGGCGCACTCGTCCAGGCCATTTTGGCGGCCGCCCCCTTCCCTCTGCCGGGCGAAGGCGAGATAGCGCGTTTCACCGGTTTGCTGGTAAAGCCGTGTCAGGGGCAGAGGCATGTCACGCTCCCCCAATGGCGCGGGCCGGGCGAGCGCCCGGTTGCCGGCCATCATGGCGGCATAGATCACGGCAGGCCGGCGAGTCAAGGCATAATAAGCCAGCAGGCCTCGCAGGCAGGCTGCCTGCGCGTGAGCATCGCGCGGCGAAAGGGCCGGTAGGGCCGGCTCAGGGCCATCGTCTGGGACAGGATGTGAGTGCCGGACGCCGAACAAGCCGTCCGCGTCCTGAGCCGCCATCAGGCGCGTGGCAATTCGGTCCTGCTTCGCACTGAGGTCAAAGCGGCTTCGGCCCCAGACGCAGGCCGCTTCCAGCCACCGACCAGCGGACCCGGCATCCGCCTGTCCTGGATGTTCCACGCCCAGGAGCAGTCGGTTTTCGTCGGTTTGCAGGAGACCAGCGAGAATTGGCGAGGAATGGAGCAGAACCGCGCCCGGCGGCAAGGGAGACAGGCGAAACCAACGGCAGGCCGGCAGGGCGCGTGGAGGATGCTGCTCCCAGATCGGCAAATTGGCCGTTGCCAGCCGCGAGGGGGTGTGGCCCCGGCAGAGCAGAGCCAGCAGGGGAATTGTCGGCAGCACGAGCAGGCTGAGGAGCAGCGGGCGAATCGTCATACGGCAGGGCATCTCTTATTATACCACAGGTCTGCCGGGCCTCTTAGCCTACACTCTGTGCGGCGCGGCTTGACAGCGAGGGCATTCTGCGGGTATTTTGACACTGTATGAACAGCGTGACGGGTGTGAAAATTTTGGGGCTGCGCGTGGACTGCGTCTCGCCGGACCAGGCGCTGGAAATCATTGATCGCTTTATCCAGGAGAAGACGCCGCGCCAGATCGTCACGGCGGATGCGTCCATGGTCGTCATTGCCCGGCGCGATCCCGAACTACGGTCCATTGTGGAGAAATCCGACCTGGTCACGCCCGACGGGGCAGGAATCTTATGGGCTTCGCGGCTGCTACGAATTCCCGTTTTCCGAAAAGTTTCCGGCGTAGACCTTGCCGACCGCCTTTGCGCGCTGTCTCCCACAAAAGATTACCGGATATTCTTTTTTGGGGCCGCGCCGGGCGTCGCGGACAAAGCCGCCGTGAAGATGCGGCAGCATTACCCCGGCGCGCGCATCGTCGGCGTCCGCGATGGCTTCTTTACCGCCGAGCAGGAGCCGGACATCCTGGCGCAAATCAAAGCCGCCACGCCGGATATCGTCTTAGTCGCCATGGGCATCCCCAAACAGGAAAAGTGGATTCATCAGAACAAAGATCAGATCGGGGCGCCGGTCTTTATCGGCGTCGGCGGCACGTTCGACGTCTTCTCCGGTCGGGTCAAGCGCGCTCCTGTCTGGATGCAGAACAGCGGGTTGGAGTGGCTATACCGGCTTTGGAAAAACCCGCGAAAAATTGTCAAGGTAATGACGCTGCCGGAGTTCGCTTTGCTCGCCCTACGACAGCGCTTTCGCGGCGCCGCTTAATCCCGCCGCTTGGACAATTATTTCTTCGCTTGGACAATTATTTCTTCGGCGGCGGGGGGGCAGGCGTCGGGTCCTTGGTGATGATCGGGTCCTTAATAATGATCGGGATCTTCCCGTCCTTGCCTTTTCCCTTGTCGCCGTCTGCCCATGCGCTCTGGGGCGACAGGATCGCGCCGCCCAGCATTGCCAGGGATAGAGCCGTGAGCAGGCCGCGCCGCGGCGTCATCTTTCTTTGTTTCATTGCCATATTCTCCTCTGACACTTGATTAGTCGGCAAAAGCCGCCGAAATGTTCCCGGTGATTTTTAGGCAGGCGGCATCATCACGCCCCAGCCCGGCGCGTTCGCGCCGACAACTAATTCTTCCCCCTCGCAGACAAATCCACCGGATAAACCCGGTACAGGTTGCAGCAGACGGTGCGAGTCCAGGTCCAGATAATCAAACGCGCTCAAGCCGCCTGCTATCTGGGCCGCGGCGGCGATGCCCAGGCCCGTTTCCAGCATGCAGCCCAGCATCAGCTTCTTCCCCGATGCCCGGCAAAGCGTGATGATTTCCAGGGCGCCCGCCAGACCCGACTTCATCAGCTTGACGTTGACTCCATCGACGGCATCTTCGCGCAGCAGACGCAGGACTTCCGGGACGCTGCGCGCGGACTCGTCGGCGAAGACTGGCATCTCAACGCGCTCCCGGACATATTTCAACCCGGCAAAGTCTTCTCTGGGAACCGGCTGTTCCAGCAGTTCCACGTTCGCCCCGGTCGCGGCCAGACTTTGAGCAAAGCGCACGGCGCTATCGGGCGCGAAGGCTTGATTGGCGTCCACCCTCAGCCTGACGGCAGGGACGGCTCGGACAATGGCTGCAATGCGGGCCAAGTCGGCGTCAGGGCCGTCCGCGTCGCCGACTTTGATTTTCAGCGCGCGAAAACCTTCTGCCCAGGCCGCCCGCGCCAGGTCGGCTGCCGCGTCAGGCGCGACTAGCGGGATCGTCATGTCCGTCGTCAGCCGCGCCTGCGCGCCCCCGAAATGCTGCCAGAGCGGCAGATGCCAGTATTTTGCCCAGGCATCATACAAAGCCATCTCCAGCCCGGCCCGCGCCGCAGGCGAGTCCGGCAGCAGCGCGGCAGATAGTGCCAGCAGCGGCCCCAGGCGATCCGTCGCCATGCCCTCAAACTGGGGCGCGGCTGTCTCAATAGCCTCCAGAACTGAGTCACGCTTTCGCCTGTCACATACCCGACAGGGGCGCTGGCTCCATCTCCGCCCCCCGGAGCGTCTTCGGTTTCCACCCGAATCCGCACATTCCGCGCCTCGGTGGCGACCCGCGTGGCAATCACAAAGGGCGCGACCAGCGGCAGCGTCCAGGGCCGGGCATGGACGGAAACAATACGCATGAGCCTATTGTACCGCAAGAAGTCGCCGAGTGCAAGAAACAGGTTTGTGTTACCAATCAGGCGGGTAAATTCCCCATGCGTTTGTACGACAAAAGGCGCATGACGAAAGGAGTTCAACCCAAAATGGCACATCTGTATGCCTCGTTTGCGGATGCCTCGCTGGCGGAGAAGGCCGCGGGAGCATTGCTCGACTATGGAGTTCGTCAGGAAGACATCAGTTTGGTCGCGCATGATGATTACGGCAAGACGCGCGCCGCTTCTTATGGAACAGATGCTTATGGAACAAATTATGCAGGTTCCACGGCAGCAGGCGTCGGGCGCGGCGTTTCCAATGTCGGCGACAGCGCCATTGACGCCACCCAATCCGCCGGGCACCGACTGGCTCAGGCCGGCGACCGTGTGGCGGGAGCCGTGACCGGAGCGGTCGGCGCGACCGGAACGGCGGCGGGCTTTGAAGCAGCCGGCGATTATCATGCGGCCGGGGCGGAAGGCCGCGCGGCGATGGCGGGCAATGAAGCCGCGGTGCATGGCAGCGCGACACAGGCCGGGATACGGTCGCACGACCTTGATCCGATGGATGAAGGCGACCAAACGGTAGACGCCCACAACGATACCAACATGGCCGCCAAACATGGCATCAGCACCACGACCCCGCAGGATGCGGGGGCTGGCGCGATGAAGGGGGCAGGGATCGGCCTGGGCGTCGGCATCCTGGCAAGCCTGGCGGCTCTGGCCATTCCCGGCTTCGGGCTGGTTCTCGGCGGCGGCGCGCTGGCCGCGGCGATTGGCGCGACAGCCGCGACGGCAGGTGCGGGCGCGGTGGCGGGAGGCGTCACCGGCTACCTGAAAGAGCAGGGTGTTCCCGGCGAAGCTGCCCAGCGCTATCACGGCGTCATTGAGCATGGCGGCGCGATGCTGTCCATTAACGTGCCGTCCGGCAGCGTGGATCAGGCGACCGCCGAGCAGGTTCTGGGCAAGTACGGGGCGGCGGATGTCGGCGCGTATTAGAGCGTCCCATAAAACTCTCCCAAAATCGCTTGACCAATTCGCTTGACAAGTGAGAGTGGACGTGTTAGAATAGGGGGCGTGGAGAAATCCGCGCCCCTTCGTGTATCAGGACAGTGTCGGCGACTGAAGTCGCGGCAACAATAGCACGAAGTCCGCCTTCGCGGACTTCGCCTAACCGGCGAAGGCCGGTTTCGTGAACTTGTTGCTGCGGTTTCAACCGCCGGATAATTCGAGGTATTCATGCCGGCCGGCCCTGTGATTGGAATTGACATCGGATCGCAGCAAATCAAAATTGTCGAGACTGCGTCCCGGCAAGACCGGTCTTGCCGTCACGGCGCTGGGCATCGGCCAGACCCCGGTGGGCGTGATGCAGAACAATATCATCACCGACCCCAATGTCATGGGAGCCGCCGTCAAGCAGACTCATGCGCGACAGCGGCATCACGATCAAGCGCGCGGTCGGCTGCATCTCCGGGCAGAACGCCGTCGTCATTCGCATCATTGAAGTTCCCAAGATGACCGACGCCGAGCTGAAAGAGACCATGAAGTGGGAAGTGGAGCGCCACGTCCCTTTCGCCCCCAGTGAGACGGTTCTGGATTACCAGCCACTTCAGATGCGAACGCCCGAAGCGCAAAGCAGTCCGAACATGGAAGTTCTGCTGGCCGTCGCCCAGCAGGACGCCGTCAACAATTACGTTGACACGCTGTTCGCGGCGGGGCTGGACCCGGTCGCCATAGACATTGAGCCGCTGGCTGTTTCGCGCGCCCTGCTGGACATTCAGGATGGCCGGCCTGTCGTCCGCCCGCAGATGCCGCTCGGTGAAGAGTTTTTTGACGGCACGATGGCCTGAAACCGTCGCTGTCGTCAACATCGGCGCGGCCAACACGGACATTGCCATCTACCAGGGCGATCAATTGACCTTTCCGCGCTCCCTGCCGCTGGCCGGCGACAGCCTGACTCGGGCCATTGCCGAGGCGCTGCAATACACGATGGATCAGGCTGAGCGTGTCAAGCGCGAATATGCCACGGTGGACCTGGCGCGCATCGCCGTTTATACAGGAACGGCCTATGAAGAAGGCTACGACACGCCGCAGTTCACCGATGAGGACAATTTCAATCTAAACGAAGATGCCGACAATCCGTTTGACCTGAATACCGGGGAAGACGAGTTCGGCGGCGTCCGCACCACGCCCAGCGGCCGGCTGACGACGCCCAGCGGGCGTCTGGGCGAAGCGCAGTTTGACGATGTGGAGCGAACGCAGCCGATAGATCGGCGCATCCTCAACCTGGCGGGCGGGCGGCCCCTCGCTTCGGACAATGCGCCCTTGTTTCCGCCCGCCGATGACGGCTTCGGCCTGGCGCCGATGACCGGCGGCGTGGACGACCAGAAACTGCGTGATGACATTTTTGAAGCCATCGCTCCCGTTCTGGGCGAATTAGCCTCCGAACTGCGCCGTTCGCTGGATTATTATCGCAGCCGGGGCGCGCAGGTGTCGGTAGACCGTATCCTGTTGACGGGGGGCAGCGCGGGCCTGACCAATCTGGCCGCCTTTTTGCAGAATCGAGCTTCAGGTGCCGGTGGCGGTCGCCAACCCGCTGGCCCTGCTGCCGGTTACGTCCAAAGCCTTTGACCCGTCTTATCTGCCCACTATCGGCCCGGTCTTCACCGTCGCCGTGGGGCTGGCCGCGCGGGATGCCGTTTTCGTCGCGAACCCGGTGCCCAAAGCGCCCAAAGTTTCCAAGAAAGCCGCTGAGGCGACGCCCAGCCCGGCGTCTTAATCAATCTGACGTCTTAACACGCTCTGAACAACCAAATCTATGCTTCGCATCAATCTACTTCCGAATTATGTTTCTCAGAGACGCTGGACCCGGCGTTTGATAGCAGGGTTCGCCGTATTGTTTGTCCTATGCGTTGCCATTCCTCTTGTCGTCTGGATCAGCATGAAGTCGCATCTGGACGATGTCAGCCAGCAGGCGGCCACGGCGGAAGCGAAGAAAAGCGCGACCGACAAGCTGCGGGATCAGGCCAAGGCTACTCTGGCGTCAGCGGACCCGATCCAGGCCAAGCTGAAGTTTGTGGATGATGTTCACGCCTATGCCCGGAGCTGGATTGCCCTGATTAACACGGTCGCGGACAAAAGCCCGAAAAACAGCTTTATTTACACCGACCTCTCGGTCAACGGCCCGACCATGACGATCAAAGCCTATACGCCCAGCGTGGAAGAGGTCGGCCGCTATCTTCAGGTCATGTATAATGAGCCGGATTTCTCCACTGTTGTCGTCGATCATGTTCCGGGCTATCCTGATAATGTCCGCCATTTGTATTATCTGAATGGCCGTATGGTGTTTGCCGATGGCGCGTCCGGCTCCTCTAATTCCAGCAGCGCGTCCGGGCCGTCGGGCGGCGGTTATCCAGGCGGCAGTTCCGGTTCCTCCTCTTCCGGCGGCAGTTCCGGCTATCCTGGCGGCAATTCCGGTGGACAGTCTGGGGGGAGTTCCAGTTCCGGCCCGGCCAACTTTACCCCGGAACGACTGGCGGCGAATGGGCCGGCGAACATCCCCGATGATGTCGGGCCGCCGCCGGCAGAACTGACTGGCGGCGCTCCTTCTCCGAGCGGGCAGAGTGGTCCAGGCGGTTCAGGCAGCAGCGGAGGGGGGCAGTCTTCCGGCGGCTACAGTCCGGCTTTTCTTGCCGTCGCCGGAAAATACATCAGCCCGTTTGCATCACCCGAAGTGCGGGACGCAATTCTCAAGCAGGCGCTGCGCCATGTCGTCACTAAAACCGTCCCGAAGGGGTTTGACATCACCGTGACGGCGACCTTGAAGCAGCCGCTGACGCCGCCAACTCTGCCCGGCGCCGCGCCCGCCGCCGGCCCGAACAACCGCCCTGGCTTCGGCGGCTCGCCCGGAGGCTCGCGCCCAGCATGAAAACATCTCGTCTCAGCCCTCCTATTGTCGCTGCCATCGGCATCGTCCTGAGCCTGCTGGCTGTGAGCGGCATCTTCTTTTTCTTGATCAAGCCGGTCCAGGACCAGACCACTGCCGCGCAGGCGCGTCTGGACGCAGCTTCGCCCGATGCCACGGATGCCGCGAATATCCAGGCCAAGAAAGCCTTGAAAGACGCGATCATTCAGGTCGCGCTGATTAAAGGCCAATGGGCGCAGCGGGAAGCGCAGCTCATGCCGCCCTATGATGTCGGCGGCACCAAACCCGAAGACCGCTTCCACACGCTTCGTCAACTGACCTATGAGTTGGATCACTATCTGGGGCCGGACCTGGAGCGGCAGATGCGGACGACGGGGATTACGTCTACAACCAAGTTTTCCCTGCCTGCCCCGCCGTTCAATCCAAACGACATCACGAATGCGCCGATTGTCATTCCGCTGGGATCGATCACCGTCAACGGGGAGTTTCGGGCAATTTTAACGCATTTTTACGACTGGCAGTATTTCAACCGTCTGGTGCTGGTGGACAATCTGGCTCTGCATGGCAACAGCCCCTACATGCAGGGGACATACAATGCCACCGTGTATATCTTCCCGCAAAATGACGACAAGCTTCCTGCGCCCATTGCCGCGGCGGGCGGCGCGGCGGCGACCCCGGCCGGCGGCGGATCATCCGCGTTCGGCGGGCGCGGCGGTTCGGGCGGTCCGGTCGCGGCGGACCATCCGGCAGCGGCGGATAAAAGACGCGATTCAGACAAAATGAAGGCTTTTCGCGCGGCATGTCTCCTAAGAGGCATCACCCACGAAGAGCGAGGACAGTGTTTGCATGGAATGGCTGAAAGATAAAAAGAATCTGCCGATTGTCATCGGCATCGCGGTGTTCGTCCTGCTGCTTTCCGGCGGCCTGATGGCGCTGGAACTGGGGCTGTTCGGCGGCAGCGCTCCGACGCCGGCACCGGCTATAGTCGCCGGGCGCGGCGGTCCAACGCCGGCCTCTGCCGAGCCAGACAGTCAGGCTCCGACAGCGACGCCCCATCCTATGCCTGGCCCGCCGCCAGGACCACCGATGGGAATAATGAGTCGCGGACCCGCTCCTGCCGCGAAGACCGCTGCGGCTCCGGCAACGCCCGTTGTGGTGGACCCGACCAAAGGACCGGACCCATTTAACATTCCCGGCGCGCAGAAAAAAATGGCTTCCCTGCTGGCCGGCAAAGGCGTCTATGGGATGAAGGCCCCGTTGCGCGATATCCTGCCGACCTTGAATTTGTTTAAGCCTCCGGTATCGGCTCCCGCGCCGCTGCCCCCGACATCGGGCGGAGAGTCTGGGTCTGCAAACTCAGGCGGCCCACATCGTCGTTTCCGGCATCATCAACGGTGGGGACGGCATTTCCGCGATTCTGGAAGTGAACGGTGAATCCCAGTCGGTCAAGCCGGGCGACTCCCTGCTGGACGGCAGCAAGGTCCTCTCCATCCAGACAAACAGCGTTACCATCCGCTCGGCAGATGGCGCGACCACGTCCGTGCCGCTGACCAGCGGCTCCGGCGGCGGCGATCAGTCGCAAAATGGTCAGAATGGTCAGGATCAGAACGGCGGCGGGCAGCCGTTTGGCGAACCGCAACAGCCCTTTAACGGGCCGCCGCAGCCGATGCCGTTCGGGGGGAATTAAAATGCAACAACGAACCTACTGCGGAGGACTTCTGCTTTCTGCCCTTCTGGTCGGTGGCCTGCTTATGCCCCCTGCCGGGCAGGGCAAGCCCTGAACGACGCGCCGATCACCGCGAATTTCTCCCACGTCTCCGTGCGAACGGCGCTGACCTCTCTTTTTCAGAGTGCGGGCATCCGAAACTTTACATTGGATGCCGGTGTTCAGGGGAGTGTGAATGTCAGCTTGAGCGATGTGCCTTTTGCGCTGGCTTTGCGGCAAACGCTGTCGGCAGCCAGCCCGCCGCTGGCTTTTGATGTCCTCAATGGCGTGTACCATGTCGGAGTTAAGCCTTCGGCGAATCGAGGAGCCCGTCGCACTGCCTCAACTCGCTGTGGCTGCCCCAGCGTCATCTGAAGATACCACAGGTTCTGCGGACGCCGAAGGCCAGGATCGCTTTTACCGAATCGGCGTCAAGCACTATGATGCCGGCATGATGGCGGATCTCGCCACCCGCCCTGACGGCATTATTGAAGTGCCGCCGAACTTTGTGATTCCCGCAGGTTCCGCCGCCTCCGCCGCAGGGATGTCGCCCGCCGCGCCTGCCGTCACAACCGTCTCGCCCCGCTCGGCGTTTGGCCCGGCAGGCGGTCTGAATACACCGGTTCCCTTCGGCGCGACACCCGCTGTGACCGGGCCGCAGGCTGCTCCCGCTGCGGCCAACAATGTGCTGCCGGACGGCGTCCGGCGCATCTATGCGCGTGAAAGTGATAACTCCCTGGTGATTGAGGCCACTCCGAGCGGCCTTGCCAGGCTTCCTCTGTAACTTGCTGTCCATAAAGGAAACAAACCATGCAAAATCAAACTTTTAGACGGAATACCGCCCTTGCTCTGGGAGCGCTGGCGCTGCTGGGCGGCTCAATCCTGACTGCACCGGCACGGGCACAGGATGCCGGAGCAGCCGCCACGGCGGAACCGAGCCGGCCCATCTCGCTCAACCTGATCAATGTCCCCGTCCAAGCCGCCCTGAGAACCCTCTTCAGTGCTGCCGGGATCAAAAACTACAGCATCAAGTCCGACGTGCAGGGCTTTGCCAACATCAATGTCAGCGAAGTCCCCTTCAGCCTGGCCCTGCGGCAGTTGTTGTCGTCGGTAAACCCGCCGCTCAGTTACACGGTGGACAACGGCACGTATGTCGTCTCTGTTCAGCAGGCTGCTCCGCCTCCTGCGCCGACGATTGTCACTCCGGTGGCGACGCCGGATGCGGGGGGCGATGCGGGTGCGGGTACCAATGCCAATGCGCCGAAGCGTTTTTACCGGATTCCGATTGACAAGTACGATGCGTATTACATAGCTCGCCTGCTGGGGGCGACGGGCATTGTGCAGGTGGGTGTCAACGATGTCATTGCGGCGAACGGGGCAAGCGGGGGCGGGAACACCGGCGGTCAGGGTGGCTTCGGCCAGAACTGGGTCAGGGCGGATTTGGGCAAAACGGCGGCTTCGGCGGCAACCAGAGCGCCTTCGGCGGCGGTCTCAGCGCGCCTGTGACCTCTTTGAGTACCGGCAACAACTTTGGCGGCGGCAATCGCTTTGGCGGTGGCGGCGGCTTCAGCACCGGTGGCGGCAACTTCGGGGGCGGCGGCTTCCGCTCCTATTAAGCGACCCTTGAAATTATCCCCGACCCTCCTATCAGGGAGGGTCGGGGCGCGTTGCGCGGCGATGACGAAGCGCCTTTTTTCGCAATTATTTTTCGCGCCCCTGACACGATGGTAGAAGACTTCGCGCGACTGTGCAACGCTTCACACAATTGGAGGACATCCCATGGCAATTTATTGAAGACGACCTGCCCTGACAACCGCGTGCTGCGGTCTGCTGGCGCTCGGAGGGCTGGCAGCGATGCCGGCTGTCTCTGCTCAGACTACGGAAGCGGGGGACAAAACCGTCAGTATTGATGTCGCCTCCGGCGACCTTCATGCCGTGGTGTTGCAATTGGAACGTCAGACTGGTCTGAGCGTTGTAGTGCGAGACGGCGACAAGCCGTACAAACCGATCTACATTCATCTGGAAGACCGAACTGTCCCCGTGGCCCTGCGCGCCATTGCGGAGAGCGCTGGTGCCAAGGTCAGCCGCAACGACGACGGCATTTATGTTTTTGAGCCGGATGTCGCTGCTGCCGAGGCCGCTGCGCCCCAGGTGCGGCAGGCTGCCCAGATTGAGACCGCTCCCGCGCCGCAGACCACGCAGGATGCCAGGCCGGAATCTCGCTTTGAGCCGGGCGAACTGCACTGGCACAGTCTGGCTCCTCCAGCACGCCGTCCCTGCCGACATCCTGAAAATGATGCAGTGGGATCAAGACATGGTGCAGATCGATCCCTTCAAGCCGCTGGATATGCCGGAAGCGCATCCCGTCATCACGTCCACGCAGGGAAACACGATCCTTCAGCCCGCCTATCCGGGCAGCTACCCCTCCGTTCCCATCGGCGGCGGCAATGCTGTTCCGAACGCGAACTACTCGGCTCATCGCACGGCAGAACCGAACTCGCCCGATCAGGCAAACCAGTTTCCGTTTAACCCCGGCGGCGGTGTCAATCCCTTCAATCCTGGTGGCGGTGTCAATCCCTTCCAGCCCGGCAACCCCGCCAATCCCTTCCAGACCAATGCCCCCGGCGGAGCGAACGCACGGGCGAATGCCTTGCCGGACGGTGTGGCGCGCATCTTCGCCCTGCAAAGCAACAACTCACTCTTGATTGAAGCCACGCCGGATGGTTACAATCAGGTCAAGCAGATCGTAAAAATTTAGACATCGCGCCGCGTCAGGTACAGATCAAAGTGGAGTTTGTCACTGCCAGTGTTGCCGATGTAGACAACCTGGGCATTAACTTTGATCTGGTTCCCTATCCCGGACTGGAGTTTGGGACGCAGAACGGCAACTCCACGATCAGCACGGCGGCTGCGCCGACTTTTCTTCAATACGCGACCGGCAACATCGTGGCCCAGTTATTCCAGACTCTGACCCGCACCCGTGGCAAGGTCGTCCAGGCGCCATTGATTACCACGACCAACAACGTTACCGCCAGCATTGAGGTCAACACTCAGATCCCGTTCTTTACCACCTCCGTGGTTTCCACCGGCGGCATCAACAACACCAACCAGCAAAGCACGAATGCTAACTTCCTGACCCTGCAAACGGGCCTGACAGTGACGCCGCGCATCAACAGCGACGATTCGGTCACGCTCAATCTTGCTCCGCAGATCACGGACACAACCGGCCAGGCCTCGGTGGGCGGTATCCCGCCGACTATCACCCAGCGTGTCACCACCCTTCGCACGGTCCGCAGCGGCGACACCATGGTGCTTGGCGGACTGGTTCGCAAGCAGGAGACCCAATCCAGCATCCGTATCCCGCTGCTGGCCGATCTGCCGTTCTTCGGTCAGCTTTTCCGCACGCGCAACAAGCAGACCAACGATCAGGAACTGCTGATTTTCGTCACGCCAACCATTATCGGCGAATCCAATGACAGCACGACGGCTAATGCCAACGCCGGCCAGAGCGTCACCGTCACGCCGTAGGACGCCCCCTAACCCCCAATTCTGGGGGAACAAGAGAGGTCAAGCCCCTCCTACTCCCCCCCATTGTTTAATGGTGGTGGGGGGCGGGGGGGCTTTTTCAGGTATAATAACGCCTATGTTCCGTTTCTTAACCGCCGGCGAGTTCCACGGCCCCGCCCTCACCGCCGTCATTGACGGCGTCCCTGCCGGACTGCCGATTACTGCCGAACCCATCAACATCCAGCTCAAGCGCCGCCAGGGCGGCTATGGGCGCGGCGCCCGTCAGAAAATCGAGTCGGATACCGCCGAAATACTCAGCGGCATCCGCTTCGGCCTGACGATGGGCGGCCCAATTACGCTGGTTGTCCGCAACCGCGACTGGGCCAACTGGACCGTCAAGATGTCCGTCGAGCCGCTGCCCGAAGGCACGGAGGCCCCCAAAGAGATCACCGTCCCGCGCCCCGGCCATGCCGACTACACGGGCATGATGAAGTACAGCCACCATGACCTCCGAAACACGCTGGAACGATCATCTGCCCGCAACACGGCGACTTTGGTAGCTGTCGGCGCAGTCGCTCGCGTCCTGCTGGCTGAGTTCGGCGTTTCCGTCGCGTCCCATGTCGTCAACATTGGCGGCATCAAAGTCAGCGCCGACAACATTGATCTGCGCCGCATCGCGGAATTGTCCGAAGACAGCCCCGTCCGTGTCGCCGATAAAGAGGCCGAAGCGAAGATCATTGTCGCCATTGACGAGGCCAAGTACCGGGGCGATACGCTGGGCGGCACATTTGAAGTGGTCGCGCTGGGCCTTCCGGTCGGGCTTGGGTCCTACTCGCAGTGGGACACGCGCATTGACGGCAAACTGGCTCAGGCGCTGATGGCGATTCAAGCGATCAAAGGCGTGGAAGTCGGCATCGGCTTTCACGCCGCCGACATCCCTGGCTCCCAGGTGCATGATGCGTTCTTTTACGAGGCCGCCAGTGGCGATGAAGACGCCCGCTTCCGGCGCGGTTCCAACAATGCCGGCGGGACCGAGGGCGGCATCACCAACGGCGAGCCGCTGGTCATCCGCGCCGTCATGAAGCCCATCGCGACCCTGATGAAGCAGTTGCCCTCCGTCAATCTTCAAACCAAAGAAGGCGTCCCTGCCTTCGCTGAGCGTAGCGATGTCTGCGCCGTTCCCGCCGCTGCCGTCGTCGGCGAAGCCATGGTCGCGATTGTGCTGGCCGGAGAGATGTGCCTCAAATTCGGGGCCGACAGCCTGGCCGAAATGCGCGCTAACTATGACCAGTACCAGCAGACCGTCGCCGGGCGTATGGCGCAGTAAGCATAACTTGAAAGGAGAACGACAATGACCGTGACACTGGAAATACCGCCCGACATGGAAGCGCAACTCTGTGACAGGGCTGCGAAACGCGGGCAGACTGTGACTGACTATCTGATGACATTAGCCGAGTCGGAAGACTATTTTTACATCTACGATTGGGAAGATGAAGCCGACCATCAGGAAGAAATCGCCATCATTGAGCAGCGCCTCGCTGATGTGGAGGCGGGTGATAAGGGCATTATGCTGGAGGAGTATTCCGCTCTAGTCATGGCAAAGCGCGCAACGCGGCCTGAACAGCGGGAGGTGAAGGCCGCTGCATGAACCACTTTGACGGATCGTATGCCATTCGCATTCACTCCTCCGCGCGACGTGACATAGAGGAGGTAGTCAATCGGATGGTTATACTCACGGATGAGAAATATGCAGCGGAATGGCATAGTGGTCTGTTAGACAAGATGGCGGCCATCGCGACTTTTCCAAGACGGACTCCGCTGGCAGATGAGAATTGTCTTTTTCGTGCTGAAGTCAGAGTCATTCTTTATCGCTTCGCGTCTAGTAACGCCGTTTACCGCATCTTGTACAGCATCAATGAGCCTGACGAGGATGCGCCCTTTATCCATGTCTTGCACATTCGACATGGGGCGCGTAAGCCGATGACGCGGGCTGAGGCTCGGAAGATTGAAGATGATATTGCGTAAGCTTGCGCTGATAATTGCCCTCACGCTTGTCGCTTTGTTATTATTGCCTAACATCTGTGGTCTCTGTTTGGCTGGCCTCACATGGCGTCAGCCCTTACATCTTGGAAACAAATGGTATCTCGCAAGGCCGCTGCCTCTTAGTTGATGGAACTTTTCATACCGTACAGGCCGCTATGAGGCAACTTTTTGTGTTGGCTGTGTCATTATTGACAGGATGCCAAATCTGAACAAAGGCTGTTTCTAAGCCTATGAACATAGTCCTCATTGGCTTTATGGGAACGGGCAAAAGCGCAGTCGGCCGCAACCTCGCCCGGCGTCTGGACGCGCGGCATCTGGACACAGACACCGAGATTGAGCGCGAGGCAGGCAGGCTCATTCCGCAAATTTTTGCCGACGAAGGCGAGATGGCCTTCCGCGCCCGCGAGACTGCGCTTCTTTCTTCTCTGACTCCCCCAGAATTGGGGCTAGGGGAACCTTCTCTCATCCTCTCCACCGGCGGCGGAACGCCGCTGCGCGAGGAGAACGCGGCTCTGCTCAAGCAAATCGGCACGATTGTCTGGCTGCGGCCTGCCCCCGAAATCATTCTCGCCCGCGTGGAAAAAGACCTGCATGAGCGGCCTTTGCTGGCGGGTCATGCCCACGATCCGCTGACGCGCATCAAATCCTTACTGGCCGAGCGTGAACCGCGCTACGCGGCTTTAGCCGATTACGAGTTAGACACATCCGCCTGCGTCAGTGCCGATGAGGCCGCCGAATTGTTATGGAACCTGCTGACCGCTCCCACTTCGGAATGAAACAAAACACGCACACCGTCTCTGTCCGTCTCGGCGACCGCTCCTATGACATACTCGTGGAGCGTGGCCTGCTGGCTCATCTGGGAGCCGAAGTCGCAGCCCGCGTGGCTGGTGGTCAGGCCGAGGCGCGTCTGGCGGTGATTTTCAGTGACCATCGCACGTTTCGTCTTTATGGGAAAGCCGTTGTGCAGAGCCTGAAAGACGCGGATTTTCAGGTGCATGTGCAGACCATCCAGCACGGGGAAAAAAGAAAAACGCTGGCTCGGTTGAGCGCTTATATCAGGCGCTTTCTGACCAGGCCGCTGACCGGCGCACCGTCGTCGTCGCCCTGGGCGGCGGCGTGATCGGCGACATGGCAGGCTTTGCCGCCGCGACCTACACGCGCGGATTGGACTTTGTGCAGGTGCCGACGACTCTGCTGGCTCAGGTGGACAGCAGCGTTGGCGGCAAGACCGGGGTCAACTTCGGCGCGGCCAAAAACCTGATCGGATCGTTTCATCAGCCGCGTCTCGTTGTGATTGACCCGGACACGCTTCAGACGCTGCCGGAACGCCAGCGGCGCTCCGGCCTTGCCGAAGTGATAAAATATGGTATAATTGGCGACAAAGAATTTTTTGTTCTTTTGGAGCGCGAAATCAGTGGCCTGCTGGATTTAACTTCACCGCACTTAGAGTACGTTCTGGCGCATTCCTGTGCGCTCAAAGCGCGGGTGGTGGAGCAGGATGAGCGGGATGAAGGGCTGCGGGCCATCTTGAACTTCGGCCATACGGTCGGTCATGCGCTGGAAGCCGTCACGCACTACAAAACATATACGCACGGCGAGGCGATTGCGCTGGGCATGGTCTCGGCGGCACTAATCGGCGAAGAAGTCGGCGTCACCTGGCCCGAAGATACCGCGTCGTTGATCGCGCTCCTACGCACGGCAGGTTTCGCCGTTCCATTAGACACGGCTCATTCAGTAGACGAAATCGTGCGGCTGCTGGCCTGGGACAAAAAAAGCGTCGGCGGTGCGGCCCGGTTCGTGCTGATGGAAGAGATCGGACGGGCTACGCCGGGCCACAAAGTCCCCGAAGCGGCCTTTCGCCGCGCTTTAGAACGGCAGCAGAGGCTGGGCGAATGATCGGAAAGCCGCCGCTGTGGGCTGATCTACTGCTGACATTCTGGGTCATCGTGGTTGCTGTATTTTACTTTGGCGGCTATTTTTTGCCCGCGCAGATTGGTGTTTATACCCAGATCGGCGCCGGCGTTTATGCCCTGATGCTGCTGGTCTCGGTGGGTATGCTGGCCTGGAATTATCTGCATCGGCCCGAAAAATGACCCAAATGCGAAGCAAACACATCTTATTCCCCCAGAATTGGGGGCTAGGGGGCGTTCAGAGTTGGGGGCTAGGGGCCATCCTGCTTCTTGCGATCCTGCGGCCTGTGATGGCTCATCCCAGTTATGAAGCCTCCGGCGTGGTTGTCCATCAATGCTCCTGCCCTTATGCCTGCCCGTGCATGTTTGAGAACGGGCCGGACAACTGTGCTCTGGCGGCTGTTTACCATCTGGACAAAGCTGCCTATAATGGCGTGGACATCAGCGGCCTTTCCATGATCTCCATAGACGGCGCGGTGGATCGGCATCAGGGAAAGACTTGCTGCGCGAAAAGTGCCAAATCGAAGGTTCCGGCGGGCGTTGTGTATCTGGACGCTAATGCCACCCCGGCCCAGCGGAACGCGCTTCTGGGTCTGCTGCAAGCGCATGGCGAATGGCCGGGCGCGGGCCGGCCCGTCAAGAGCGTACCGATTCAGTTTGCGAAGACAGCAAAAGGCTACAAAACGCTCGTTCCTGCTCTTTTTGAGGGCGAGGCGGAAGGCGTTTCCAGCCGTAAGGGAACGCCGATTGTTGTGGACGGCGTGGGCTTTGCCGAAGGCCCGCGCTGGATCGTCGGCCGCAGCCGTGTCAATGATCTGCACGACACGGCGCTGGGCCTGAAATGGCATCTGCCGAATACCAACGGCTCATGGTCGCTGTTTCACTGGACATCTTAGGAGAAAATCATTTTTGGCCGCCCCCCTGATCAATACCCGTTACGAGATATTTGAAACCGCGCCCCAGTCGGAGATGGCGCCGTTTGTCATCTCCAAAGCGCGCGATCTGGAAGAAGGGCGCGTTGTCACTCTGCAAGCGCTTCCGTCTGAGGCATTGGGAACGGACCCGAGGCTCGGCAGGACCGGATTCAGGACTTTCAAGCCGCCGTGCGCGAGGCGCAGCGGCTGGAACATGGCAACATTCTGCGTGTTTACGATCAAGGCGTCGCAGAAAACGGCGCGGATTTGTATGTCGTGCGCGAGTATGTGCGCGGCATCACGCTTCAAGAACGCATCCGGCGCATCGCGCCGTTCACGCTGGCCGTCGCCGTGGACATCGGAACTGCGATAGGAGAAGCCCTGGTCGCCGCGCATCGGGCAGGTGTCGCGCACGGCGACCTGCGGCCTGCCCAGGTACTCCTCAGTCCTGAAGGCCAGATCAAGGTGGGCGGCTTTTCCTATAGCGCGGTCCTTGCCGATCAGGTGGATCCGGCGGCGCGCGCAGCGTTTCTCGCGCCCGAACTGGACCGGGAGGGAACCGGATCGTTTGTCGGCGACGTGTATGCGCTGGGCGCGATTCTGTATGAAATGCTGACCGGCGTGCCGCCCCTCGCCGGCGCGGTGCGGGTGACTTCGCCGCGCGCCGTCAATCCCGGCGTGCCGCCCGCGCTGGACGGTATTGTCCAGAAGGCATTGCACCCGGATTTGGGGATTCGTTACCGCACGTCCGCCGCTCTGCTGACCGATTTGCAGTCTGTGCGTGATGCCCTGCGTACCGGCAAGTCGCTGGCCTGGTCGCCGCTTGCCGCCTCAAGCGCGCCGCGTCCCTCCGTGGGGGAGGCGACGATTGTCGCACCCCGGCTGCCCCGTCCCGGCCCGGCGGCTGCGCCCGCCGATCCAGCCGTGAGCGGCGGGGCGATGGCGACGGCGGCGCAGGAACTGGATGAGGAGCGTTACAGTATGCGGGAACGGGAACCATCGTCGGCCCTGGGGATCGCCACCAAGATCATGTTCGTGATCGCTGTCCTCAGTGTGATTGGGCTGACCTGGTATGCAATCAAAGTGTTTACCGAAGTGCCGAGCGACATTCAGGTTCCCAATCTGATCGGCCGGACATTTGATGATGCCAAGCAAATGGCCCAGCAGCAGCATTTCACCCTGGTGGAAAGCCCCAACAGCGACTACAGCGATACAATGCCGGAAAATCAAATTTACCAGCAGAACCCGCTGCCCGGCCATACCATTAAAGAAGACAAGGAAGTCACGGTCTATCGCAGCCTGGGGCCGCGCCTCCTGACGGTGCCGGCACTCGTGGGAACCACGCAGGATTATGCGACCAGTGCGCTTCAGAAAGCCGATCTGCCCCTCGGCAGCATCAGCCAGGAGTATAACGAAAACGTCCCCACAGGAGTCGTTATTCGTCAGTCTCCTGACCACGACAGCAAGGTCGCCCGCAATACCGCCGTCAACTTTGTCGTTTCCAAGGGCAAGCAGCCCCCGGATTCGCCCACCGACGTGGAGGCCGATGCGACCGGCCCGGATAAGGTTGAGTTGACCTGGAAAGCCGCGACGCGCGCCGAATCCTATACCATCCTGCGCTCTCTGGACGGCGATGTGACGACGGTGACGCGCGGCCTGACCGACACCCATTTTACGGATGTGGGACTGAAGCCCGAAACAACCTATTCGTACACAATCAACGCGGTCAACTCGGCGGGCGAATCCGGCCCCAGCGACTCGGCTCTGGCGACGACGCAGGCGTTGCTGTCTGCCGCGCCGATCCTTCCCACGCCCAAAATCGTGACGCCTACGCCCGATAGCGGCGACACAACGCCGCCCCCGGACCAGACCACTGCCGAGCCTCCGGCAACCGTGCCGGCCGCTCGGCTGCGTCAGTTCACCATTGATTTCCGTGTCCCGCGCCGCCCGCACCATACGCGCCATGTTCAGATTGAGATTCAAGACACGACCGGCGCGAATTTAGTCTATGATGAATACCATGAGCCGGGCGAAGAAATCAGCGCACCGCTCCAGGGGATCGGTAACAAAGTGACGTTCCGCATTTTCCTGGATGGAAAAAACGGAATGAATTTGGTCAAACAGCAGACTTTCTAGGGACTCTTTATGCCCATCAAAATCGCGCCTTCCATTCTTTCCGCCGACTTCGGCGCTTTCGCGGAGGCGACGGAAGAACTGACCGCCGCCGGAGCCGACTACATCCACATCGATGTCATGGACGGCCATTTCGTGCCGAACATCACGTTCGGCGCGCAGCTTGTCCGCGCCCTGCGCCCCGTCACGACTGTTCCCTTTGACGCCCATCTGATGATTGAACGGCCGGAACAGTATGTTGCTGAATTCGCTAAAGCTGGTTGCAACATGATCACGATTCATCCCGAAACGACGTTTCACCTGAACCGCCTGCTGCACCAGATTAAGGATGCCGGCGCGAAAGCGGGCGCGGCTCTGAACCCCGCCACGCCCATCAGCGCGATTGAATGGGTGCTGGGGGACCTGGACCGCGTACTGGTCATGACGGTCAATCCCGGCTTCGGCGGTCAGCCTTTTCTTCCCGAAATGCTGCAAAAAATCAATGCCTTAGCCGAGATGCGGGCCGCCCACGGTCTGCGCTTTGAGATCGGCGTGGACGGCGGCATCAACCCGGATACGGCCGCGCTGGTCGCCAAAGCGGGGGCGGACACCCTGATCGCAGGCAACGCCGTGTTCCATCACCCAGAAGGGCTGGCCGATGCCATTGCCGAACTGCGCCGTCTGGCGACCGCCGCCGCGCCCGCCGAGAAGCGCCGCAATGGAGGCCGTTGATGCCCGGCTCTTTAACCCTCCTCCGCGCCGCGCTGTGTCTGGCCCTCATCGCGGCGTGTGTTTTTGGCATCTGGGAAACACGCCGCTGGTCCACGCCGGAGGGCGAAAGCATCATTTCGCCCAAGCAGCGGGCCTTGCGCGCCTGGGGCCTGTTTTTCCTCCTGGCCGTTCTGGGCCTCTGGCTCGGCGGTACCTACCTGCCTGCTCCGCACAAAGGCATTTCCGTGGCCGATAAGAAATCGCAGATCGCCTGGCTGCAATACACGATGCTGACCTTTCTGGCCGCCCTGCCCCTCATCCCGCTGGCGCTGCTGGACTGGCGCGAAAACCTGCGGACGCTGGCTGCCTCGCGCAAAAAGCTGTTTGAAGAAACCATCGGCCCTCTGGCCCAGAAGACCAACGACCCGCCTCCCACCACGCCCGCCTGACCGGCGGGCGTTGACTGTTTAAACCATGCCAAAGCGTCCTCGCAGGATCGCAGTCATTGTCGTCATAGTCGCGCTGACAATGGCGGCGGCCATTGTGCCGGAACTTCGGCATCAAGCGCCAACTCTTTTGCAGCGCGCCACAAAGATCGCCGCTGTTGGTCCATGGGATGCTTCCGATGACAACTATTTCTGGCTGCCAAACCGGCAGGTTCTTCTTGTCACCCAATCCTCGGGCCAAGTTCCTCTGGGCAATCCGAACCCAGTGCAGGTGCAGCGTCTTGACCCCGCTTCCGGTCTGAAAGTGGAAAATGCGGCGCTAGAAACGGCACTCAGCAAGGCTCACGCCGATGCTCTGGTTGATCACTGGCAGTTATCCCCGGATGCCAAATGGCTGCTGGCGAAAAGCAATGAATATCAGGGGCCGGAGGCATGGGTGGCGACGACGTTAGATGGCACGCGTCAGGTTCAGCGGCCTTATCACAAAGGGGAATGGCGAGACGAATACGTTTCTGCCGTCTGGCGTCCCGATTCTCGCTCCTGGATACAGGCCGAGGAAGATTATGATAGCAAAACCCATGTGTTTATCAATTCTTTGTCCTCACCGATAGTGCCTGAACGGGTGGAGGACTTCATGCTGAACGGCCGAATCGTAGTTGGGTTTCCTGTCGCTGACCGGGTTTTGGCCCTTTATCACAGAACCGGTGACGGCGGCGGGGTCGGATTTGTGAATTTCGGCGGCTCCGTCGCGTCTGCCCCATGCAGCATCTATTACGAGCATATTCCGCCGAACATGGACATTCAGGAAGTGGCTTTGTCGCCGGACGGGCAACGATTGGCCTGGAAGATGGCCGTCAAGCCCCTGCCGCTGGGACTGCAAGCCGCGATTAACTCCAGCTATGTCCGCCGATCTTCGCCAACAACGGTGGGTCTCTGGACCAGCCTGGTGAATTGCAGCGATTTGTACGAAGTCGGAACGCTGGATGCCCGCGACGACCACGTGAGCGGCCTCCGGTGGACGCCGGACGGCAAGCGCCTCAGCTTTATTGACGACGATACCTTGTACACAGTCCCTGCTGACTGAACCGACCTGAAAAATAAGGAGCTAACCCTATGCACAAAGAATTGACCCGCCGAGCCTCGGAGCGCCTCCAAAGCGTCGCGGACCGCGCTGGAAGTATTGCCGCCACCGTCGGCCTGGATGCGTTCGTAGATGAGATTATCCGCGTCGTGGACCGGCGGGCCTCGGAGACCGAATATTCCGTCATTGAGCAGATCACGGAGCTTGGCACGCGAATCATCGGCGCGGCGGGGCAAAGCACCAATTTAGAGTTAATTGTGGAGCGGGTGAAGCTGGGCGGCAACGGCCCCATCATGGCAAACGCCTTAGCCGCGCATGGTCTGTCCGTGACCTGCGTCGGCCCGCTCGGCGAAGGCGTCATTCACCCGGCTTTTGAAGAACTGGCGCAGCGGGCGAGTTTGATCTCGCTCGGCACGCCTGGTCATACAGACGCTCTGGAGTTTGAGGACGGTAAAGTCATGCTTGGCAAATTGGAGTCGCTGCAGGATGTCACCTGGGCGCGCGTGGTGGAGCGCACAGGCGCGGATGGTCCCGCCCGGCTGTTCGCGCAGGCCGATTTGGTGGCTCTGGTCAATTGGACAATGGTCCCCGCTATGTCCGACATCTGGGAAGACCTTCTGGCCCTCCTCGCCACACAGCCGAAAGCGCCCCGGCGCTACTTCTTTGATCTGGCCGACCCGGAAAAGCACGACGATCCTAAAGTCGCTTCGGCCTGCCGCTTGTTGGCCCGCTTTCAGGACTTCGGCGCGACTACGCTGGGCCTGAATGAAAAAGAAGCCTTCCACGTCGGACGCGCGCTGGGCTACAAAGGCGGTCATCATGGCCGTGCCGAAGTCCGCGCCGTATCTGCCTTTGTCAGCGCCAAACTGCCCGTTGAATCGGTCGTCGTCCATCCCCGCGCCTATGCTGTCGTGGCCGCGCACGGCGAGATCACCGCCGATGTGGACGGCCCGTTTGTGGAAAACCCGCTCATTTCCACCGGCGCGGGCGACCACTTCAACGCTGGCTTCTGCCTGGGCAAACTGCTCGGTTTAGACGATGACGAAGCCGCGACCACCGCCGTCGGCACCTCCGGCTACTACGTCCGCAACGCCGCCAGCCCGACACTGGCGCAACTGGCCGAGTTCTTGGATAGCCAGGCGGGGGAGCAGGATTGATGTGTTTGCTTGGCACGTCTTATGCAGAGTGACGAAATATATATGCGCCGCGCCTTGCGCCTATCCGTTCTGGGGCGTCATGCCAGCCCGAACCCGATGGTGGGCTGTGTCCTCGTGAACCGTGAAGGGCAGATGGTGGGGGAGGGGTATCACCCGGAGGCGGGGCAGCCACACGCGGAAGTGTTTGCGTTGCGCGATGCCGGTGAGCGGGCGCGGGGAGCGACGGCGTTTGTCACGCTGGAACCCTGTTCTCATCATGGCCGGACGCCGCCGTGTGCGGATGCGCTGCTTCAGGCAGGTGTGGAACGGGTGGTCGCGGCCATGACCGACCTGGACCCGCGCGTAGCGGGGCGCGGATTGGAGCGGCTGCGGGTGGGTGGGGTGGAAGTGACGGTCGGCGTCTGTGAGGCGGAGGCGCAAGCCCTAAACGCCGCCTTTGTCAAGCATCGGACGACTGGCCTCCCCTGGGTGGTTCTCAAAACGGCCATGACGCTGGATGGAAAGATCGCGACGCAGACGGGCGACTCAAAGTGGATTACCGGCCCTGTCGCCCGCCGTGCGGTTCACCGACAATTACGGGATCGCTGCGACGGTATTTTGACCGGGGTAGGAACGGTCTTGGCCGATGACCCGGCGCTGACGACGCGGCTGACGCATAATACGGGCCGCAATCCGTGGCGCATCGTTGTGGATAGCCGCCTGCGGACGCCGCCCGACTCCCAGATCGTCCGGCTGTCGGCAGAGGACGGCAAAACGATAATCGCGACCACTTCGGCGGCTGACACGGCGCGGCGGGAAGCATTGGAAACGCGCGGCTGTCAGATTCTTGTCTGTGCCGCCGACGGCGCGGGCCGTGTTTCGCTTCCCGATTTGATGCGTCGGCTGGGAACCCGTGGGGACATAATCGGTGTTGTTGTAGAATGTGGAGACACGCTGGCTGCAAGCCTTTTCGCCGCCGATTTGGTGGATCGCTGGGTGGCCTATGTCGCTCCCAAAGTGATCGGCGGGCGCTCTGCGCCCGGGCCGCTGGACGACCTGGGCATTCGGCAAATGGCGGATGCCCGCGCTGTTCAGTTTCAGCAAGTACGGCGCTGCGGGCCGGACATCGTCATTGACGCCCGATTCGGGTAGAATGACCACAGGCCGTTTAGATAAAAAGTGAGGAAAACGCGCAATGTTTACCGGAATCATACAAGAAGTGGGCCGCGTTGATGCCATTGAGCGCGGCGCGCAATCAGCCCGTTTCACGATCCATGCCGGTTCCATTCTGGATGACGTGAAACTGGGCGACAGCATCACCGTCAACGGCGCGTGTCTGACCGTCGTGCATCACGCACCGGGCGAAGCGGCGTTTGACGCCGTATACGAGACATTGCAGCGAACCGCGCTGGGCGCGCTTGCTATCGGCGATGAAGTGAACTTGGAGCCAAGTCTGGCCGTCAATGGCCGCTTTGACGGCCACATTGTACAGGGTCATGTTGATGGAATCGGGACCATCGCCTCCATCCGCGAGGTAGACAATTCTTATTACATTTACATCACCGCCTCATCCGCCCTCACCCGTTACATCGTCCGCAAAGGCAGCATCGCCATTGACGGTATCTCCCTTACCGTCGTAGATGCCGACGACAAGACATTTTCCGTCGCCATCATTCCCCATACCTGGGACAATACGAATCTCCACGCCCGCCGTGCTGGCGATACGGTTAATTTAGAGACCGACATCATCGGTAAATACGTTGAAAAACTGGTCGGCGGGGATTTTGGCCGCTCCGAGACCCCTATTCGTATCGCCGATTTAGACCGCGAAGAGCGGCAAGAACGCTCCTGGGCCAGCCCCATGACTGCATACCGAGAGTAATCGATATGATGCAACTTTTACAAATACCCATTCCTGCGCCGCGAATGGAAGTGACAGAGGCTTTTGCCGCGGCAATTTCAGAGGCGGCCAAACTTCCTGCGGAAGATCAAAATTATATTGCATTTCGCATTATGGAAGAGATTTCTGAAGAAAAAAAATGGAGTGATAGTTTTGCCGACTCACTGGCAACTCTTGACAAGTTGGCGGCGCAAGCGCGTCAGGAGATTGCAGAAGGAAAGACATATCCATTGGAAGATATTTTGTGAACTCAAAATTGGCAGCGAAGTTCCGCAAAGATTTTGGCGAACTGCCAGAGGATGTTCAAGCATTAGCGCGGCAAGCTTACCGGCTATGGAAACAGGACCCGTGGCACAATGGCTTGCAGTTTAAACAGGTGCATCAGAGCCGCCCCTATTATTCAGTGCGAATTGGAGCGCATTGGAGAGCGGTAGGTGAGAAGACTGATAATGAGGTTGTTTGGTTCTGGATTGGATCCCATGCTGAATACGATAGTCTTCTCAAGCAATTATAAGACCTGGAAAGAGCCGTGAATGCCTGAAACTCAGTTTAACACAATTGAAGAAGCCATCGCCGATTTGCAGCGAGGCAAGATGGTCATTCTCGTGGACGATGAAGACCGCGAGAATGAGGGCGATTTCGTCATGGCCGCCCAGCATGTCACGGCTGAGGCGATCACGCTGATGACGCGCCACGCCAGCGGCATTATCACGGTTCCCATGCCGGAAGAACGACTACTGGCCCTGAACTTAGAGCTGATGGTCCGCGAAAACAGCGAGTCCATGCGAACGGCGTTTACGATCACCGTAGATGCCCGCGAGGGAACGACGACCGGCAGCAGCGCGGCTGATCGGGCGCTGACCATCCGCAAACTGACTGATTCCCATGCTCGGCCCAGCGACTTCAACAGGCCTGGTCATGTCAACCCGCTCATGGCCCGGAAAGGCGGCGTCCTCAAACGGGCAGGGCATACCGAGGCCGCCGTAGATTTGATGAGACTGGCAGGATTGGAACCTGTCGGGGTCATCTGCGAGATCATGGGCGACGGCGGCGAAATGGCCCGCGTGCCGGAACTGGCCGAGTTGGCTAAGCAGTTTGACCTGAAGTTTATCACCATCGCCGATCTCATCAAGCACCGGCGGCGTATGGAAAAACTGATCCACAAAGTCGCTGAGGCAGCCCTGCCGACGACTTATGGCGAGTTCACCGTCCATGCCTACGAGAGCGAAGTGGATCCGACACCCTACACGGCGTTTACGATGGGCGACATCGCCGACGGCAAAGATGTTCTGGTGCGTATCCATTCGTCCTGCGTGACAGGTGACATAATTGGTTCTCTGCGCTGCGACTGTGGCGATCAACTGCACATGGCGCTGGAAAAGATTTCCGAAGCAGGGCGGGGCGTGCTGCTGTACATTGAGCAGGAAGGGCGCGGCATCGGTATCATCAACAAAGTCCGGGCCTATGCCTTGCAGGATGCGGGCGCAGACACCGTAGAGGCCAACGTTCGCCTCGGTTTCAAGCCGGACCTGCGCGATTACGGCATTGGAGCGCAGGTGCTGGTGGATTTGGGCGTGAAGCGGCTTCTCTACATGACCAACAACCCGGCCAAACTGGCTGGCCTGGAAGGGTACGGGCTGGAAATTGTGGACCGCATTCCATTGCACTCAGCCCCGACCGATGCCAACCGCCGGTATTTGGAAACCAAGCGCACCAAGATGGGGCATCTGCTGGTTGTGGATGAGCAGGAATAACCCCCCTGCCCCCAATTCTGGGGGAGCCAGAGGGGAAGCCGCTGCGATTCCTGTTCCCCCAGAATTGGGGGCTAGGGGGCTGACCATCGTGAACATTTTACGGAGATTTATCGTATAACATGAAGACACATGAAGGAACAATGACAGCGCAGGGACTGCGCTTCGGCATTGTCCTGAGCCGGTTCAACTCGCTGATTGGTGACCGTCTGCTGGAAGGCGCATTGGACACGCTCAGGCGTCATGGAGCGTCCGAAGACGACGTGACGCTGGCTCGCGTTCCCGGTGCATTTGAGATCCCGCTGGTTGCTTCGGAGCTGGCGAAGACCGGCCGCTTTGACGCCGTGATCTGCCTGGGCGCGGTCATACGAGGCGCGACGGCGCATTTTGATTATGTGGCCGGGCCGCTGGCGTCCGGGCTGGCAAACATTGCTGTGGAGACAGGCGTCCCGATACTGTTCGGCGTTTTGACGACCGATACGATTGAGCAGGCCCTGGAACGGGCCGGAACCAAAGCCGGCAACAAAGGCGCGGATGTTGCCGCCGCCGCCATAGAAATGGCGAACTTATTGAAAACGATTCGCGTATAAAAAACCGTCAAACAAAAACAACTCCAGATGATGAGGTTTCAAGAAACAATGAAGAAAGCAAGTTCTTATGTCGCCGTCTTCGCGGTCGGCGTGGCCGCCTGCGCCCTCGGCCTGAAGACGTTCGGCGATCCGACCGGGTTGCTGCCCGGCAGCGCTGAATCCAAACAAGCTGTCCTGGCCTCGCTGAATACGACGCCCATGCCGCTCAAAGCGTCCGTCGGAGACTCGGTGGTCGCTGACGCTGCCGCCAAAGTGGATGCGGCTGTCGTAACCGTACACACCGAAGGCAAGCCTATTGGTCAAGCCGGTCAGTTCGGAGAGGACCCAATCTTCCGCCGCTTCTTTGGCGGAAGTGGATGCTCAGGTGACTCCGCATGGGGCCGGGTCGGGAATCATTATCAGCCCCGACGGGTACATTATCACCAATGACCATGTGGTCAAAGATACCGCGAAATTGACGGTCAATGTCGGTAACAATGCGAAGGCTTTTACCGCCCATGTGATCGGCACTGACCCGGTGACCGACATCGCTGTCGTCAAGATCGACACAAGCGGCGTCCGTTTGCCGGTCGCCCAGCTTGGCAATTCAGACGACGTTCGGATCGGCGACTGGGCTATCGCCGTCGGCAACCCGCTCGATGTGGGGACAACAGTCACGCTGGGGATTATCAGCGCGCTCAATCGGACCGGCCAGAGCGCCGAGGGTCAGGCGATTCTGCCGGCGATTCAGACCGATGCGGCCATCAATCCCGGTAACTCGGGAGGGGCGCTGGCCAATATCAACGGTCAGGTGATCGGCATCAACGAAGCCATCCTATCCCCCAGCGGGACGTACTCCGGTATCGGTTTCGCCATCCCAATTAACCGCGCCAAGCAGATTGCGGCTCAGTTGATTAAAAGCGGCAAGGTCGCGCATCCCTACCTGGGCGTCTCCTATGTCGCGGTTTCCTCCGTCTCCGCAGATGACCGCGCGCAAACCGGCATCCCGGCCGCGCTGGACCAGGGCGTTGTGATCGGGAATGTCTACCCCGGTTCACCGGCGTCTCAAGCCGGCCTGCATCGCTACGATGTCATCACCCAGGTCAATGGACAGCCGATTATAGACCGCGATACCCTGAACAACATTATCCAGATGCAGGGCGTGAACAGTGTCCTGACTCTGCGGGTTCTCCGCGACGGGCAGCCGCGCACCTTCAGTGTGACCCTGCGTGAGCGGCCCGCCACGTTCGGGCAGGCTCCTGCCCAATCCGACCCGTCCCAGCCGGGGCAACCTGACCAGCAGCCGGACGGCCAGCCTGGAACCCGTTCAGCCTGCCGTAGCGACCCCCTGGCCCCCAATAATGGGGGAACAGGAAAGAGTATGAGAAAGCCCTTCTTACTCCCCCATTATTGGGGGCGGGGGGGCTTTCTTTTTTCGGGTACAATAGCGCCATGAGCGAACTGGCTGCAAATGCCCTCAGCGATCCGCTGACACTGATTCACCACCTCTCTCGCCGCGCGATTGAAGTGGACGATGCGCAGGTTCTTTTGGACGAGATGAACCAGGCGGCAATGGAGGCGACCGGGGCCGACCGCGCTTTTGTCGCTATCGCCCACGACGCCACCGGCGAATTGACCCTGATGTCCACGGCAGGCATAGGCTGGACCAGTGAGTTCCGCGCGCTGCGGCTGAAGATTGGCGAATCCGGCCGCAGGAAGAATGGCGACCAGGCGCGGCAGCGGCATCACGTCCCATGTCGCGGCCACCGGGCAGCCTTATGTCACCGGCGATGTCAACGCTGATCCCTATTACTATGCCTTCTTTGACGACGTGTGCAGCGAGATCGCCGTTCCACTTTTGGACGGCAACCGGCACACGCGCGGCGTCATCAACATTGAAAGCTTCCGCCCCAATCACTTTACCGACGCCCATCTGCGCCTGCTGCAATCTCTGGCCGACATCGCCGCCATGCGCCTGATGATGGACGGCTACCGCGCTCGGGAAGCCGCTCTGGTGGAGATCGGCAAAGACCTGTCCACCATTGCCGAGCCTGACCAGCTTATGCGCCGCGTCGTGGATGTCGCCGCCGCCCAGTTGCGATTTGAGGACTGCTCCCTGTTTGTGCTGGACCGCGACAAGCAGCAGATTATCCTGCAAGCCGCGCGCGGCGGGCTGGCCAGCCGCATCGGCACGGCGGCTTACCCGCTCGGGCGAAGGCCTGACCGGCTGGGTCGCCGAGCATGGCGAGCCGATCCGCATTGGCAGCCCGCGCGACGACCCCCGCTGGCAGGGTCGCTTTGAAGAGTTCCCCGCCGCCGATGTCGGCGCGTTTCTGGCCGTCCCCATCTTCGGGCGCGGCGGCGTCCTGGGCGTCCTGCGCGTCCTGCGCCGCAAAAGCGTCGCCCCCTGGTTCCGACGCGAGTTTACCGAAGACGATGAAAGCGTCCTGCTGACTATCGCCTCGCAGCTCGGCACGGCCATTGAAAACAGCCGCATTCTGGACCGCCTGGTCAATACGGAGCGCATGGCGGCGTGGGGCGAACTCTCCGCCAAGGCCGCGCACATGATCGGCAACCGGACATTCGCCATCAAAGGCGACCTGAACGAGTTAGAGTACCGCCTGTCCGAACCCGATGACAAGCGGCTGGAATACCGCAAACTGGCCGCCGGAATCCGGCACGGCATTTTTCGGCTGGAAGAAATCTTGCAGGAGTTCCGCGACTTCGTGCGCGCCACCCAGATCATCCTGGCCGAGACTGACTTGAACGCTTTGCTCCGCCAGTGCATAGATGAAAGCTATCCCAAGCGCAGCCCGGTCACTCTGACGCTGGACCTGGCCCCCGACCTGCCGCCGATCCGGGCCGATGCCAGCCGCCTCAAACGCGCCTTTTCGGAACTGATTGAAAACTCCCTCTCCTTCCAGCCCGACGGCGGCGCGCTTACGATTCGCACCTCTCGCGCCGACCCGGCCCAGACGCCTGTGCTGGCCCATCTCCCGCGTGGCCGCGTTTACCTGCAAGCCCGAGTTCATTGACGCCGGCCCCGGCATCCCCGCCGACATCAAGCCCCGCATTTTCACCCCCTTTTTCACCTCCCGCGCCCGTGGGTTAGGTCTGGGCCTGAGCATTGTCAAGGGGATATTAGAAGCCCACCGGGGCAGCATCGTAGAAGTCGGGGACATGGGCAAAGGCGCCCACTTCATCGCCTTCCTGCCGGCAAAAGGTGATTAGCTTGCCCTGTTTGAAGTGAAAGAAGTCCTGGCAGGACAATTACCCGCGAGAGAAACGAATCGTCCGTTCTGTGGCCTCGCCTGATACTTCCATCCCCAATAAGTTCGCAACTTGGGTGGCTGCCGCCTCCGCCTCCGCTCTATCCCCAAACTGCCCAAGAGTGATTGCTGTTCGTCTTGCTTTCCACCAAGCGATCAAAAAACCGCTGGCACCTCTGGGCGAGATGAATTGAATTTCGGATATTTCTTCTATCGGACCGCTCCACACTTTCGGGGCGAACGGCCAGCCGTCTCGGGCAAGATAAGTTCTTTTCTCCAGGTTTATCGTCACCTCGCTCGGTCCCGAAAGATTAACAACGCTTAACATGAGTATCACTGAGACAAACAAATACCAGGCATTCAGATAAGAAGTGGCTGCAACCCACGGCAAACTCACTGCAAACACTAACAAGCTAATTCTCTCCTGCATCGGTTTGGCATACTTGATCTGAGAACCGCTCTGCTTCTCGCGCAGACCTGATTGTTGAGTGCAGTAGATCAGAAAACTAGTCAGCCACAAGCAATAAGGGCCATATTCCATTGTTTCCTGGAACCAGAGTTGATGATGCATAAGTCAACTCCTAAACCTCTCTGCCTCTTGCTGATGGTTTTCCGAACAAATCCACCACTCGGCTGCGATAATCCGGCAGCATGTCATCCAAGTTAATCTCATTGTCCGCCTGATAAGTCGTCACGTCCGACGGCGATAGGCAAAGGTGCCAACTTCATCGCATTTCTGCCGGCGAAGGGCGATTAGGCGGGGGCGTGAAGGGGCCGCAGCCTCGCAACATAGTCACCCGATGTAGAAGGGAACGCGGATAGCCCATGCCGCCTGAGTTTCGGCAGCATCGGCTTCTGCCTGCCGAGTTGTGTAGTAATAGCCGAGGCGGACCGAGGGTATCTCGCCCCAATACGAACCCGTTGACTTCCATACCACTAGCAGGGACGTGGTGCCTGTAGCGCGGACTGTTTTCAGCCACGCCACGTCGTCTAATCTCCCGCTGTAGCCCCTTTGTAGTGGTGGCCAGCCCGACGCCAGGCGGTACGTCCGGCGTTCCAAGTCAACCCGAAGCGTGTAGGGACGGAACAGAAGCAGAAGAAGCAATCCCAATATGCTAACCGCCACTGCTATAGACGGACTGTCGGAAGTCCTCCACAGGAGGCAAGCTATCTGCACGAAACTTGCAGCCATTAGCAGTCCGAAAAGCGTACTCTGGGGCGGAGGCGAATAAAGTATTTCGGAGCCTTGCCTGCGGCCATAACATCCCTCCTTCTGGGCGAGGAACAAGATGATTGCCACGAGCCAAAGCCCAAAAGGTGTTTTTGTTGCCATTATCCACCAGAAATGTGCGTTGAGAGAGGCCATCGGTTAAGCCTCCGCCACAAGCCGCATCTCTTTGGGCGGTGCGGCTCTTCTGAACAAGTCCGCTACACGGCTGCGGAAACCCGGCAGCAGATCGTTGAGGTCAATTTCATCATCTGCCTGATAAGTCGTCACGTTTGACGGTGAGCGGAACACTTTGAGCGTCTGAGTTTCCGGGAACATGTGCCAGACCATACGTGCGCCCGATGCGAAGTATTCACCGACTTTGCTCGCCATGTCGGAGGTTCTTCAGAGGGCGAGATAATCTCCACGGCCAAATCCGGCGCGAACTCGGCAAAACCATCGGGCGCTTCGCCGTTTGGGAAGCGGTCATAGCGCGTGAAGCCAAAGTCAGGACAGCGAACATTGCGGTTGGACATCCGAAAGCCAGCCTGAGAAGCGGTCAGGACGCCATAGTCGTCGGCAAAGGGATAGAATAACCTGCCGAGCCAAACAACAATCTGAGCGTGCTTGAAACTTGTCGCCGCCTCTTGAAGTCTCCTATCCACTAGCTCCCACTTGCGTCCGTCGCGCGGCAGACGCATCAGGTCTTTTTCCGTGATTATTTTTTTGTGCCTCGTTCGGTGACAGCGCTTGGTAATTGAGCAACAGCCATGATTGTTCTCCTGTCTGCTTCTATTGTGACACAGGAACGGGTAAAATGAAACGGAGGAATATATCATGTCCATGACGCTGACCGTGCCGGATGAGATCGCGCTTTCGGCTCAAGAGATTGCTGCCAGCACAGGTGACTCTGCCGAGCATTTGCTGCTGCAAGTCCTTCAAAGGCATTTTCCGCCTATCCCTATCAGCCCGGAATTGCAGGCCGAGTTTGATGCCTGGGAGAAAATCTCTAATGAGTTCTATGCGGCGATTCGAGGCCGCAGAAGGCGTGGCTTGGGAATGAAACGTGGAGAAATTTGGACGGTCGCTCTTCCTGCCACAACAGGGCATGAACAGAGCGGGCAGCGTCCTTGCCTGGTCATTCAGGACGCTCTTTATGGACAGCGTTCGCCGCTTGTTCTGGTCGTTCCTTTGACCTCACAACTTGGGACTCTTCGTTTTCCTGGGACTGTTCAGATTGAGCCGACGCCGCAAAACGGCCTGAGTTGAACTTCCATTGCCCTGGTTTTTCAGATCCGCGCTACTGATAGATCGTTCTTTGTCAATAGATTTGGGGCGCTGACAGCCGAACAAATCCAGGCTGTATTGGAAGAACTAAACAAACTCACAGGGCAATCATCGTAGCTGGGAGGTAGGCCATAGTGACAGCAGTGAAAACAATTTCGGCGCTTATTTGTTTTTTCGTGGTTTTTCTGGGAGCCGCGCGTTCTTTCGCAGCCGACAGCCCGATCATGGTGCCGGGCGCGCAGTTGCAGAAGCTGGCGGATGGGTTTGCGTTTACTGAGGGACCGGCGTGTGATGCGAAGGGCAATGTGTACTTTACCGACCAGCCCAATGACCGCATTCTGGAATGGAGCGTGGATGGCAAATTGTCCACATTTCTTCAGCCCTGCGGACGCTCCAACGGCCTGTGCTTTGACGCCCAGGGCAACCTGTGGGCTTGCGCCGACGGGCAAAATGAGTTATGGTGCATCAGTCCAAAGGGCAAAGTGACGGTTGTGGTGGTGAATTATGGCGGCAAACTGCTCAACGGCCCGAACGATGTCTGGGTCCGGCCCGATGGCGGCCTGTACCTGACCGACCCGTTCTACAAGCGCGACTATTGGAAACGCGGGCCGATGGAGCAGGATGTCCAGGGCGTCTACTATCTCCCGCCTGGCGGCAAAATGCTGACGCGCGCTGTCAGCGATATGAACGCTCCTAACGGCATTATTGGAACGCCGGATGGAAAGACGCTGTATGTTGCCGACATCGGCGCGGGAAAAACCTACGCTTACGACATTGCGCGGGATGGTAGCTTGAGCCATAAGCGCCTGTTTTGTACGCTCGGTTCCGACGGCATGACGATTGACAGCGAAGGGGATGTTTATCTGACGGGCCAGGGCGTGACCGTGTTCGATCCGTCCGGCGTACAGATCGCCCATGTCGCCGTGCCGGAAGGGTGGACTGGAAACATCTGCTTCGGCGGCAGAGACCGGCACACGCTGTTTATCACCGCCAGCAAAAGCATTTACAGCCTGTCCATGCGTGTCCACGGCGTTGGCAGTCAGTAAGAAGGCCGGATAAGGAATATCTGCCAGAATGCGGCCAAAAGTTCTATGCAAACGGAACTTTTGGCCGCTGCTTGTTTGTAGACCGGACTGCGAGAGGCTAGAGCCTGTTATGCACTTTGAAGTCCCAGAAGGGCCTGTAGGCCCTGTACAGCACCAGATATGGCATTGGGGACCAGCGATCCACGCCAGTTGCAAAATCGGAAGCAAGTAGGCTGATAGGCTTTATGAGTAGAAATGAGTCCCTGCTGTTCCAAAGTGCATAACAGGCTCTAGGAAAGGGCGGTGCGGGTGAGGCCAACAGAAACGAGCGGGGAGGCTATGACGCAGAAGCGGCAGGCGTTTGGGAGGCTGGCGCGGGAGCAGGAGGGGAACCTGCTGCGGGCGGCCCGCCGCCTGTGCCGGGGCAATGACGATTGGGCGCAGGATCTGGCGCAGGATACGCTGCTGCGGGCTTATAAAGCGTATCTCACAGGCGGGTTTGACGACCACGCGCCATCGCCCTGGCCCTGGCTGCGGCGCATTCTCACGAACCTCTTTATCAACGAGTACCATCGGCGGCGCAAATGGGATGGGCCGGATTTGGAGACGCTGACGGCTTCAGGTGAGACCGGCCCGCCGGAAACGCACGCCGCGCCCGACGACGTTCCCGGCGTCACGCTGCTGGCGCAGACGCTGGATGAGGAGATTGAGCAGGCGCTGGCCGCCCTGTCCGAAGGGATGCGCCTGTGCGTTGTTCTGGTGGATATGGAAGGGCTGGATTACGCCGAAGCGGCCAAGATATTGGGAGTCCCCATCGGCACAGTGCGGTCCCGGCTGTCGCGTGCCCGGCTCCAATTGCAGGATTTGCTGCGCGATTACGCCCGTCGCAAACGAGTGATACCCTAAAGGATGGGAGAAGAGAAGTTATGTTTCATCACGATGCAAACAGCGATAAGCCCTGCCGGCACATGCGGGGACTGGTGTCGGCGCTGGCCGACGATGCCCTGACGGGTCTGGCCCGCTGGTTTACGATGCATCACGTCGCCGGCTGCCCCCGGTGCCGCAATGGATTAACCTATTTTCAGGCTCTGCATGCCCGCTTGATGTCGGTCGGGGAAGCCGAAGCGAGTCTGACGCCGGAGCGGTGGGCGGCGACGGAAGAGGCGTGGGAACAGGCGGACCGGGAACACGCAGCGGCAACTCAGTCCTGAGCCGAGCTTTCCAGCGCGTCCAGGCGGGTTTGGATCGCTTTCAGCGTATCTTCCAGTTCGGTGATTTTGCGGAACGTCAGGACGTTGACTTCGTAGTCTAATTCGGCCCGCTTGTTGGCGTGTTCGGCCTGATGGTTCTGGCTGATCAGCACGAACCCCGTGATGAAGATCGTTTCCATCGCCAGAATAATGCCGAGCAGGGCAAACGGCGGCGTGTCGAAGCTTCCTGACCATGACCAGGACGCCTGTGTTGATCGCCACCCAGAGCAAAAACCACAGCAGATGAACGCCTAAAAACTGCGGCTTGCCGATCCACCCGACGACCTGGTTAGCGAGCGTTTCATGCCAGTGCGCTTCTTTTTGGAGTTCCTCGCGCACATAACGAAAGTCGCCCAGCGCCTTGTGGCAGGCCGGGTTGGCGCAAAAGACCGCGTCGGGCGCGTTTGCCCCGCCGCACGCCGGGCAAATAATCGCTGGCTTTTCCTCCATAATACCCCCACCCCCAATTCTGGGGGAGCCGCAATTGTCCTCTCCTGTTCCCCCAGAATTGGGGGTGAGGGGATCTTAATGTTCCAAAAAATAGCGGACGTTGGTGACGATCACGTCCCGGCGGTTGAGCAGAGCCAGCTTGAGCAATGGTCCGGCCTGATTGTGGAGCAGGGCGTGCCAGAGTTTGCGCGAGACCAGTTCGGGCAGGACAATCGTGACCACATCATCGCTGCGCTCTTTTTGGACGGCGTCAATGTAGCGCAGCAGCGGGCCGACCAGGGATCGGTACGGCGACTCCATGATAATCAGCGGAATGTCGGGCACATAGGCGTTCCAGGAGTCTTTCATGGCTTTTGTTTTCGCCGGGTCAGTCTCAATATAGACGGCCCGCACGTCTTCGCTGGTCAGACGCGCATAATTCAGCGCCTCAATGATGCCCCGATGAACGCGCGAGACCAGCACCAGCACCGTATTGTGCTTGGGCGCGACCACGTCTATTCGTTCCGGCGCTAGTTCCTCGTTCATCTCCGCGTAATGCCGGTTGATGCGGAAGAACATCAGCACCATTAGCGGCACGAGAAGCAAAACGATCCACACGCCGTAATGCGGCTCATATTTGCCGAAGCGAAAGTATGGGCTGATTTTGTCGCCATTGTCAAACTTGGAAATGGCGATAATCAGCACGACCAGGCCGGTGGCGACCGCGCCCAGCGCATTGAAGAACAGCGATTTCTGCCAGCCCGGAGTTTGCAGACGCCGCCAGCGACGCACCATGCCGGCCTGCGCCAGCGTGAACCCGATGAAGACGCCGATGGCATACATCGGCAGCAGGGCATCCACGAGGCCTTTAAAGATGATAATCAGAGCGCTGGCGACCAGGGCTAGAATGACAATGCCGTTGGAGTACGCCAGCCGGTCGCCGATGTTGCCAAGCTGGCGAGGCAGAAAGCTGTCCCGCGCCATCATGGACGTGAGCTGCGGGAAGCCGGCGAAAGCCGTATTGGCGGCCAGCAGCAGGACGAGGGCCGTAGAAATCTGTACGACGTAGAACATCCAGTGCATGGCAGCCGGCCACGCCCGGTCAGCGACAATCGCAACGACACTCTGGTAGCCGGGCTGGGAGGCGTCAAAGTCGGACGAATGCGTATACGGCATTCCGAGCGTGTTGGCGACATAGGTCAGCCCGGCGAACATCAAGACGGCCAGCCCGCTCATGACATACATGGTCATCGCGGCATTCTTCGCCGAAGGCCGCTGGAAGACCGGCACGGTGCTGGAAATGGCCTCCATGCCTGTCAGTGCCGCGCATCCTTGCGAGAAGGCCTGTAAGATTAATATCCAGCCAATGGCGCGCACCCCGTCCCTCGCGCCATGCAGGGCATTCGCCTGGCTCTGCGCCAGGGACGCCTGCACGTAACCGGCGTGCGTTCCCTGCGCGAACAATGCCGCCATCACCGTTGCCAAAATTGCGATGATGAACACGTAAGTCGGCACGGCGAACAGCAGGCCCGCTTCACGCAAACCGCGCAGATTGGCGATAGTCAGGCCCAGAATGGACAGCAGGCAAAGCCCGACGATATGCTCCTGAAGCAATGTCCCGAGAGGATTACCGGCGAACATGGCGATCAAAGCAGCCACGCCCGCCGCGACGGAAACCGCGACCGTCAACAGGTAGTCTACCATTAGCGACGCCCCGGCGATGAGTGACGCGACCGGGCTGAGATTGTCCCGCGAGACGGGATACGCCCCGCCGCCTTCGGGATAGGCGTAGATGATTTGTATGTAGGAAAACGTCACGACCAGCAGGAGGGCGCAGATCGCCAGCGCTATCGGCACGGAATACTGGAACGCGCCCGGCCCGGACTTTGCCAGAATCAGGATGCCTAAAATCGCCTCGGTTGCATAAGCGTTTGACGACAGGGCGTTGGAAGACAGAATGGGCAGCGCCATGTAGGTCGGCAGCTTTTGCTCATCCGCCCCGGAAGTCGGCAGCGCGCGCCCAAACACGAAATGCCGCAGGCGTCCGAACGCGCTGTCGTATTGGTGCGGCGGCGGCAGCTTTTCGTCCATAGTCATCTCCTCGCCCCTAATGTTCCAGGAAATAGCGGACGTTGGTGACGATCACGTCCCGACGATTGAGCAAAGCCAGCTTGAGCAATGGGCCGGCCTGATTGTGGAGCAGGGCGTGCCAGAGTTTGCGCGAGACCAGTTCGGGCAGGACAATCGTGACCACATCATCGCTGCGCTCTTTTTGGACGGCGTCAATGTAGCGCAGCAGCGGGCCGACCAGGGATCGGTACGGCGACTCCATGATAATCAGTGGAATGTCGGGCACATAGGCGTTCCACGAGTCTTTTCATGGCTTTTGTTTTCGCCGGATCGGTTTCAATATAGACGGCCCGCACGTCTTCACTGGTGATTTTGGCATAGTCCAGCGCATCCATCACGCCTCGGTGCAGGCGCGAAACCAGCACCAGCACCGTATTGTGCTTGGGTATCCTTCGATCCATTCGATCCAGCGCCAATTCCTCGCTCATCTCCTGATAATGCCTGTTAATTCGCAGAAACGCCATGACCATGATCGGGACCAGCACGATCACCAGCCATGCGCCATATTTGGGGTAAAGCGAGCCAAAATGCAGAGCGGGACTGATCTTGTCGCCGTCGGCAAATTTAGAGATGCCGATGATGACCGTGACTGCCCCAGTCGCCAGCGCCCCCAGAGCGTTGAAAAATAGCGAGCTTTGCCAGCCACGCTCCCGCATCCGCAGCCAGCGCCGCACCATGCCGATCTGCGCCAGGGTGAACGAGGTAAAAACGCCGATGGCGTACAAATCCAGCAAGTTATTGACGATGCCGTGGAAGATCACGACCAGCGCAACCGCCGCGATGGACAGCAGGATGATGCCGTTGGAATAGGAAAGCCGGTCGCCGATGTTGGCGAGCTGCCGAGGCAGGAAGCTGTCCCGCGCCAGCATGGACGTGAGCTGCGGGAAGCCGGCAAAGGCGGCGTTGGCGGCGATGACCAGAATCAGGGCGGTGGAGAGCTGCACCACCCAGAACATCCAGTGCCAAGAGGCGGGCCAGGCGGTATTGGCGACCTGCCCGACGACGCTCTGGTAATCCGGCTGCGTCGCATCCAGGTGCTGATTGATGCCGAAGTGAAAGGCCAGCACGGTCAGGCCCATGAACATGACAATCGCCAGCCCCCCCATCCAGACCGTGGTCACGGCGGCGTTTTTTTCGCGCGGCTCTTGAAACAGCGGAACCGTATTAGAAATCGCCTCTACGCCGGTCAGGGCGGCGCAGCCCTGCGAAAAAGCCCTCAAGATCGCATACAGCCCGATGGTTTCCATCCCGACGGCTGCGGCTTTGAAGCTCTTTCCTGTCTGCACCGCCTCGGCGACATGGGGGGAATGCGTGGCAATGGCGATCATACCGGCCACGACAGTCGCAAGAATGGAAAAGATAAACAGATACGACGGCCCGGCGAATGTCCATCCTGCTTCTTTGACGCCGCGCAGGTTGAGCAGAGTGACGATCAAGATGCCGATGATACACATCATCACTAAGTGCGGGTGCAGGACAGGAATGGCCGTAATAATAGCCGCCACGCCCGCCGCGACGGACGTGGCGACGGTCAGCACGTAGTCCACCAGCAGAGAGGCAGCGGCCACCAGAGACGGCACCGCGCCCAGGTTGTCCCGCGAGACGGGATACGCCCCGCCGCCGTCCGGGTAGGCGAAGATCACCTGCCGGTAGGATTGCACGACAATCGCCATCAAAATGGAAATCCCGATGGCGATGGGAATGGCGAAATGCAGGGCCGAAGTCGGCTGAAAATTGGCCGCGCCGGTCAGCGCAACCGTCCCCAGCAGGACGGACAAAATGGCCTCCGTCGCGTAGGCATTGGAGGAGAGCGCATCGGAGGAGAAGATCGGCAGCGCCAGAAAAACCGGCAGCCGCTGATGCCCGGCCCCGGAGGTCGGCAGGGCACGTCCGAAGATCAAATGTCTCAACCGCCCCAGTGCGCTGTCGTACTTGTGCGGCGCGGGCAGAGGCGTCGGCCCTCCCGGCTCCGCCGGCTGCGGTGTTGCCATAAAGTAATGCTTCCAGAAAAAGTATAAGACTGCCGCTATTGTACCCGGCAGGCTCGGCAAGTCAAGTGCTTCTGCGCGGGCGCTGTGCTATAATAGGGACATGAAATCCTGTCTTTTCTCTGTCGCCGCCCTCGGACTTGCTCTTTGTGGCGTCGTCCGGGCGCAGGCGCCTGTCGCCGCTCCGCCGGCCCCGGCGATGTTCCCCTTCGTCCTACCCTGGGATGATGCCACTCCCGGCACGGTCACGGATGTCGCATTTCTCAACGCCAAGCCAGCAGGCGTCCACGGCTTCATCGTGCCGAAGAACGGCCATTTTGCCGAAAGCAAGGCCGGAAACCGGGTGCGTTTCCTGGCCGCCAATTTTGCCGCCAAATCCGGCTTTTCCCAGCCATGCGGACGCGGAAAAAGTCGCTGCCCGGATCGCCAAGCTCGGCATCAATCTGGTCCGCCTGCACCACATGGACAATCCCGGCTGGGGGCATGGGTCCAACATCTGGGACATGACCATGAAAGACCGCCAGCATTTCAATCCGGCTCAACTGGACAAACTGGATTATCTCATCGCGCAGTTCAAAAAGAACGGCGTCTATGTGAACATCAATCTCCACGTCAGCCGCACAGTTCTCCGCCGCCGACGGCTTCCCTGCCAGCGTCAGCCAGATTCCCTTTGATTTTGACAAGCGCGTGGATGAGTTTGACCGCCACATGATCCAGCTTCAAAAGAACTACGCCCATGATCTGCTGACCCATGTCAATCCCTACACCGGACTGCCTTATGCTGCCGACCCTTGCGTCGCCGTGGTGGAGATCAACAATGAGAACTCGCTGGTCGGCGATCCGTGGGGCGCCGGCCTCGGTCGGGACTGGACACGCTGCCCGAGCCGTTCCGGGGCGAATTGGTCGGCTTTTGGAACGACTGGCTGACGAAAAAGTACGGCACGGACGCCAAAGTGCAGGCGGCCTGGACGGCAAACCTGACACCGACTGGCCCGGGCCTCATCACGCCGGTTCGCCGTGGTCGCAGCGAGCATCAGGGAACTTCCGCAATTAGATGTGCCCCCTTTCTCCGGGATGACCCAAAGGTGATCATTGATCGGCCTGCCCCGCGTGTTGCTCCAGCCATTCAAGCAAACATCACCCAGACGGATGCTACGGACTGGCACGTCCAGGTTCATCAGACGGGGCTGGATTTGCATAGCGGCGACACCTACACCGTCTCGTTTCGCGCCAAAGCGGACAAAGCGCGCACCATGCCCGTTGGCGCCGGCCTGGATCAAGCCGACTGGCACAACATCGGGCTGAATGCGAACGCGGCCCTGACCACTGACTGGAAGACGTTCCATTACGTCTTTACCGCCCATGACACCGTTCCCAATCACGGCCGCATCGCCTTTACGCTCGGCGGACAGACCGGCACCGTCTGGATCTCCGACCTGCAGATCCACCCCGGCGCAGAAGGTGCGGGATTGCAGCCGGGTCAGTCCCTGGCGACAAAGACCGTGGACATCCCCATTTCCGCCCTGAAAGTGCAGCATGAAGACTGGATCTCGTTTCTGGCCGACACGGAGCGGTCCTACGCTGAGGAGATGCGCGGCTATCTGAAAAATGACTTGCATGTCCACGCGAACGTCATCTGCTCACAGATCTCCTGGGGCGGTCTGACGGGACTGAACCGCGAGGCGAACATGGATTTTGCCGACAACCATGCCTACTGGCAGCATCCTTCGTTCCCTCACAAAGCCTGGGACGCCAACGACTGGAATATCCCCAACACGCCGATGGTGGCCGATCTCGCCAATGGCGGGGGCGGCACGCTGCGCGATCTGGCGCGAGTACCGGGTGGCCGGCAAGCCCTATACTGTTTCCGAGTACAACCATCCCGCGCCCAATGACTATCGCGCCGAAACCCTGCCCGAACTGGCGACGTTCGCGGCTTTCCAGGATTGGGATGCTATCTACCTGTTTGACTACGGCGACTACGGGACAAGTGTGCAGAACGACAAAATCAATGGCTTCTTCGGCATCAGCAGCGACCCGACTAAGACCGCCTTTCTGCCCGCCGCCGCCATGATCTTCCGGGCCGGAGAGATTCCACCGGCTTCGGACTCCGTGATCGCCACTGCGCCAAGAAGTCAACTCGCCATGCTCCCATCGGCAGGAAGCGCCTGGAGCGCCGCCCTGGGGAAAGCCGGAAGTAGTTCTCCCTTCGGTGAACGTCTGAGCCTGTCTTTGAGCAGCAAATCCGTTCCTGCGATTTCCCAAAACCAGTTACTTTCCCATCCTGCCGTCAGCGTGAGCAAAACCGAGGCGGGGGCGCTTTATACGGCCAGTGCCCCCGCCGCGCTGGCCTGCGCCGGCTATGTCGGCGGGCAGACAGTCACGCTGGGCGACAATGCTCTGGCTTTTCCGGCCTTTGGCAACAACTTCGCCGCTGTGACATTGACAGCGATGGATCAAAAGCCGCTGGCTCAGTCCCAGAAACTGCTGCTGACTCTGCTGGGCAAAGTGGAAAATCAGAGCATGGGTTGGAACTCTGACCGTACCAGTGTCGGGAACCAATGGGGGCATGGGCCGACCGTGGCCGAAGGTATACCGGCGACGGTCACGCTCAAGACTAACAGTACGCGCCATGTGTGGGCTTTGGATGGAACCGGCCAGCGGGTAGGGGACGTGCCGGCGACTTACGCCAATGGCAGTCTGACGTTCAACGTGGGACCGCAGTACAAGACCCTCTGGTATGAAGTGGGGGAATAATGCCATGCCACTCTATGAATACACTTGCAACCACTGTCATAAGCGCTACACTGTCCTTGTGGGCATGACGGCGGGAGGCGATTCCAACCTCTGCCCTCACTGCGGCAGCGATCAGGCCACCAAGCGCGTCACCCGCTTCGCGCGGGGGCGGGGCGAAGATGACTTAATGGACGATCTGGCCGACCCCAGCAAAATCGGCGACATGGACGATCCTAAAGCGATGCGTCGCTGGGCCAAAGAAATGGGCAAGGAAATGGGCGAGGACCTGGGGGATGATTTTGACGAGTATCTGGATGCGGCAGAAAGCGGCGAGACGGATGATGACTGACGATTAATAACTGCTCTTACGCAGACTCCTCTTGGCAATGGAGTGAACTCCTTCGCTAGGAGGCCTTCGGCCAAGTAACCGCCTTCGCGGGTACAAGAGGTTTTTTCTTCTGCCCGCGAAGGCGGTCAATGGGCGTCTGCGCCACAGAGCGAAGGGCTTTAGCCCATTGTGCAAACGCCCTTGCGTAACATCAGTGAATAAGAGAATAGCCCGGCCCTTTCCGGGTCGGGCCAAGTTTCTACGCATATCCCTTTGCTTTGAGATTGTTGTAGGAGAGTGTCACGGCCTCAATCGCCGGGCCTTTGCAGACATCCTGCTCCACGATCAGATATTCCGTGCCGACATCGGGCGCGGCGGCGACCAGGGCATCCAGCGGCAGATCGCCGGTGCCGACCGGCGCGAAGGAGCCGTCTGTCTTGTCCCGGTCTTTAATGTGCATGAGGGGAACCCGGCCCGCATGCTTACGGACAAAGGCCACGGGGTCCTGGCCGCCCTTCAGCACCCAATAGGTGTCCACTTCGGCCTTGACGACACTGGGATCGGTATTCTCTAACAGAATGTCCTCGCCGATCTGGCCGTTGTCTAGTGTCTGAAACTCAAAGTCGTGGTTGTGGTAGCACAGGGTCAGGCCGCTGGATCGGAGTGCGCCGCCGTATTCGTCCAGCAAAGCCGCGACTTTTTTGTAATCATCCGCCGTGCGCCGCCGTTCTTCGGCCAGATAAGGGACGACGATGTAGCGGTTGCCCAGAGCCAAATTTTCTTCAATGACGCGGGGCAGGTCGCTTTCTAAAGCGTCCAATCCAATGTGGCTGCCGGCGACTTTCAAATGATTGTCGGCCAGCAGCGACGACAGAGTTTGCAGGGGCAGACCGCCATGCCCGGCCAGTTCCACGGCGGCGTAGCCGATTTCGGCGACCTTTTTAATGGTTCCGGCAAAGTCTTTTTCGCAGTCGTCGCGCAGCGTGTACATCTGTAACGCAATCGGTATCTTCGGCATTTCTTCAGTGTCCTTTTTCGGAGTGATTCGTGCGCTCAGTTTCGCCGCCGTCCCCAACTATCCCTTCTTTATTTGTCCCTGTCTAAATCCGCCGGCTCCAGGCGTGGGTTGATGCTGTGAATGACCAGCAGCGCCAGCAGATAGGCCGTGCCGGCGATCACGAACAGCGGCACATAATTGCCGCCCGATTTTTGGAGGAAGTAGCCGACTGCCGAGGCGACGAACATCCCGCCAATCGCTCCGGCCATGCCGCCCATCCCAATTACGGAGCCGACAGCGCGGCGCGGGAACGTGTCGGAAACCAGCGTGTACAGATTGGCCGACCAGCCCTGATGGGCGGCTGCCGCCAGGCCGATGAGCAGCACAGCCAACCACAGGTTCGCTGCCTGCGAGGCCGCCATGATCGGCACGACAAGCAGGGCGCAGACCAGCATGGCCGTCTTGCGGGCCTGGTTGACGCTCATGCCGCGCTGAATGAGCCGGGATGACAGCCAGCCGCCGCCGATGCTGCCGATGTCGGCCATCAGATAAATCACAATGAGCGGCGGCCCGATCTTGTCCAGGGTCAGACCGTGTTTTTTGTTCAGGAACTTCGGCAGCCACGACAGATAAAACCACCACACCGGATCGGTCAGGAACTTGCCCAGCGCAAAGGCCCACGTCTGCCGCAGGGGCAGCAAACTCGCCCAGGGGATTTTGACCGTCATCTCACCCGCATCGCTGCGAACAAAGGCAAGTTCTTCGCGGGAGAGATGAGGATGATCTTCAGGCCGGTGATAGAATGCCAGCCAGAAAATGAGCCAGGCGAAGCCAAGCACTCCTGTGGCAATAAAGGCCGGGCGCCAGCCGTAAGCGAGCGCAATCCCCGGCACCAGAAGCGGCGCGACGACCGCGCCGACGTTGCTGCCGGCATTGAAAATGCCCGTCGCTAACGCGCGTTCTTTGCGAGGAAACCACTCGGCGACGGTCTTGATGGCGGCGGGAAAATTGCCCGCCTCGCCCAATCCGAGCGCGAATCGGGCCAAACTGAACCCGGCGACGGAGCCGGCCAGAGCGTGGGCCATGGAGGCCAGGCTCCAGAAAACGATTGCGCCGGAAAGTCCTTTGCGCGTGCCGATCCGGTCCATAAGCCCGCCGCAGAGCAGCAGCCCCAGGGCATAGGCAGCCTGGAATGAGGCCACGATGTTGCCGTAATCGCTTTCGCTCCAATGCAAGGACTTTTGCAGGGTCGGCGCGAGGATGCCCAGGACTTGCCGGTCCACATAGTTGATCGTGGTGGCGAAGAACAGCAGCGCGCAGATAGTCCAGCGCACACGCCCGATTTTTACTGGTGTCTGGCTGTCAAGGATCATTGTTAGCGCTTACACCTCCTCTCCCTCCCGTATCGGGAGGGTGGCGGGCAAGCCCGCCGGGTGGGTTCCTACGCCCCTGTCCGCAGGACGACCGTCGCTTGCGTCACGGGATCCCCATTCATGTTTTCGTTTCGGGCGTTGGCGGCAGGAGACACCGTGACCGTGAAGTGGCCGGTGGCGGCGTCATAAGCGACTGGCTGGGCCATGCCGCCGATCACCGTGACGGAGGGCGCAGACGCCGTCCATCCATGCAACGTTACGGACTTTTCGCCGGAGGCGAAGACGACCGTGGCAGTCATCCGCCCCGGCGCATCCTGAATGGAAGGGAGGCGCTGCCGCCCGGTCCCGACGATCTGGCCTGCGTCCCCGAGAAACGCAACCCCGGAGCGGCCTACGGGGGCGAGGACATAGGAAGACCAGTCGGGGATGGTCAGCGTGTCCGTGTAAGGCGAGGCGGCGTCCTGAGTTTTGCCGATCTTTTCAGCAACGCGGTAGACATAGACGCGGCCCCTCAGCCCCAGTGAGGCGGGCGTAAATTCAATGCCACTGGTATCACCGGGGCGGGTGCAGGCAAAGACATACGCGGTTCGGCTGCCGTTGTCGGTATAGGTCGCTGATACTAAAGGCGTGCGCTGCCCGCGCGCATCGGCCATAATGCTGGCGTCGGTCGGGAGCAGGGGCGCGTCCGGCTTGACGATGACGCCGTCGCCGCGCACGGCCCGCCGGATGTTGTCGCGCGACTCGCTGCCGATGGCGTCGCCGATGCCGACCGGCCCCGAGGATAGGGTAGCCAGGGTCAGGTTGCCCATCTCCGTAGACAGGAAAACGTCGGTCCAGGGCCGAATTCGCATGGCGTCCGCCAGCAGGGACGTGTACAGAAAGTCGTTCCATTTGCCCCTTTCCATGCGGTCGCCGCTCGTGCGGATCGTGGTCAGGTTGGCATATTGAGACCCTTGCAGAAAGAAGCGGGGGAGGGCCATGCAGTATTGCATGGTTTGTCCGCGCTGCTTTGTGGCGCGGGCCATGTTGTCCGCGAACGCGGGGCCAGCCTCTAGGGTGCTTGCCATCGCCGGGGAGTGCGCGTAAATCTCGTTCAGCCAGTCCTGCTCGTAAGTCACGACGCCACCGTCGTTGAGATACGCCGCCCGCTCATCCCACCAGCGCGGGTCAATCGCCGCGATCCCGGAGATTTTGTAATTCTGATGGTAGGGACTGGTCGGATCTATCCAGCGCGCATGGACGGCGAGGGGCAGCCCGATTTGCTTTTGAAACGCGGCCAATCCCTGCGGAAACAGGGCCGGCGACGCGGAGTAATCCAGTGTGCCGCCGTAAGCGTTCCAGGTGCCTTCCGGCAGTTTCGGATTCTTCGCTCCCTCCTCGTGTCCTGCCGGCGATGTCCGCGTCTTTTGGTACCACCAGCTATCCAGTTGCAGGTAGCGAATAGGGATTTGTTCCTGCCGGTAATGGTCTCGCAGCGCCAGCAAAGTTCCGGCATAGCCCTTGTCTTTATCGTAATTGTAGTAATAAACCGCGCCGTTGTCTGTCCAGTACCCCAGATATTTGATCAGCAGATCGGCATTGTCGGAGGGTCGCGCCTTGCCGCTGGCATCGGTCAGCGCATCCCCCCAGGCATGAATGGTCGTCCCAATGCCGGTCCCGATGGTCAGCAGCGATTTGTGGGTAAACCCGGCGGGCAGGCCGGACAACTGAGGATTCAGGCCGCTGGCAAGCGACAGTTTTCCATCGCCGTGCATTTGCGAGACAAGGAAATCGGAAGCCGGGGACAAAACAGCCGTGTGGGCGGCGTCATCAAACAGAAACCAGGGAGTTCCATTATGGGCCAGACGAAAAACGTGCGGGCTGAACACGTTTTCCTCAAAGCTTAAGGGATGCAGATTTTGCGGAAATTGGGTGAAGTCGGGAAAATCCGGTGTCGGGTTCTGGGAGGCCTGCGGCGTCGTGATCGCAAACTGCACGACGGGCCGCGCCTGATAACGGCGAATGGCCCCTCTCAGCGGCCTGCCCGCGTTCCAATGAAACGTGATCTCCCCATAGATTCCCAGATTGTCCCGACCCTGCGTAACAATGACATCGGTCATCGGAGCGCCCACTGTTCCGGCAAAGGTCCAGGCGGGGATTGCCTTCGTGACTTTGTAGGCACCGCTTGCCGCATCCACCGAGACCGACAGCCCGGCGGCAGAGGGCGGCAGCGAAATGATTGCCTGCGCCGGAGGCTGTTTGTCAGCGAGGAGCAGCACGAGAAGAAAGAACAAGACAGAGCGCTTCATGCCCCATTATAAGACGCATCAGTGTCTGTGTCAAGCAGACGGCAGGAAAGAGCATCTCCCACGGCGAAACAAACGATCAGGAAAGGCTTGCCAACCTCTGTGAAACATCACCGCCTCTGCTTGCTGTCACCGACCCTTGCCAGCCTGACGTCCGGCTGGAAAGGCGAAAGTCTGCGTGGAGGCAATGAGACGCTGTTGGAGCCGATCAAGACGACGCTTCTGAGTCTCGAAGGCAGCCGGGTCTACAACATCCTGGATGAATACCGGCAGCGTTATGGACGGCCGGCGCGGGAGCGGGCTTTTCTCACTTACCATCATTGGCGGAATGGAACGGCGGCGCTGACGGATGAGACTACGTTGCGCCTGTTTGATCTCCTGCCGCGCCATCTCAGTGCCCCGGAAAAGCTGCGGCTGATCCAGAGCCTGCGCCTGTATGCTCTGGAACGCCTGAATCCCGTCGCGGTTCAGGTTACTGTCACGCATCGCAGCGACTTGGCCGGAATTGTGATTCAGGTGCAGCGCCTGCTGCGGCGAGTCTGCGACATCGAAATGCCCAGGAAGCGCTGCGCCTGCAAAGCTGGCTGAACGCGGGCGAGATGCCTGCCCTGGCCCGACTGGCCCGCGAGACCGAGAACTTGGTCGCCGCCCGGCGTCTGGCCGATTTGATGGTGCAACTGACGACGCTGTTTCGGCTGCGCGCGCTGGTCGCACCGGGTGTTTCGATCCGTGTTCTCGCGCGATTTGAAATCCCCACGGCGACAGTGTTCATTCGGATTCGGGAGACCTTCTGGAAGGAAAACAGGATGGCGGACGGCGCGGAAAACGATCAGGACTTTCTGCTGCGGCTTCAAGATCTGGCGCTGGCGCAGGAGCGGCAGGACGGCAGCATGAGCTATGTGGACTTCGTGATGCGGACGCTGACGCCTGAAGAGCAGGAAAAACTGCGTGCCATCGCCGTTGCGGAAGGTCTACGGACGGAGATTTTATTGCGCGAGCTTCAGGTCAAGACTCTGGCCGCGCGGGGTGACATTGATGCCACGATCGCCACGGCGGAAACGCTCAAGGCGCAGAAGCACGACAGCAAGATCACGTCGGAACACGCCACCGCGTCCGGCACCACACGCATTGAGATCACCCACAAGACCCGGCCGTGTTATATTGCCACGGCCTGCTACGGCGACCCTGCCCACCCCGACGTTGCTGCCCTGCGACGCTTCCGCGACGACTGCCTGCTGCCGACTATTTCTGGCCGCGCTCTAGTCGATCTCTACAACCTGCTGTCCCCGCCGCTCGCCCGCCGCATTGCCCCGGCAAGCCCACTGTCCGCATTTCTTCGCCGCCGTCTGCTGTCGCCGCTCGCCCGGCGTCTGAGGGAGTAATGCTCATGCGCCCAACCCCCGCTCTTGTGACCTTGCTGCTTATGCCGTTACTATCTTGTGACACGGGCCGTTATGTACGGGGACAGCGGCCTGAACCCGTGACATCTGCCCCGCTGATCCGCTTTGAGGATTATACGCTTCCCAATGGCCTGCGCGTCCTGCTTGCCCCCGACAAAACGGCCTCAACCATTGCTGTCTGCGTCACCTACAATGTCGGCTCGCGCGATGAGCCGCCCGGCCACACCGGCTGGGCGCATCTGATGGAACACATGATGTTTCAGGGGTCAGCCCATGTGGGACGGGGCGAGCATCGACTGCTGGTGCAGGAAACAGGCGGCGAGTTTGAGGGGGATACGGGGCAGGATCACACCGAATATTATGAAACACTGCCGGCCAATCAATTGCCGCTGGCTCTGTTTCTGGAAGCGGACCGGATGGCCTCGCTGGACTTGACCCAGCCCAATCTGGACAACCAGCGTGCTGTGGTGGAAGCGGAAAAATCGGAGCGGCATTCGCATCAGCCTCACGATGTCGCCCGTGTCACTCTGCTTGGCCTGTCCTATGCGCGTTTCGGCTACAAGCATCCGACTATCGGCGAAACCGCCGATCTGGAGGCCGCGACCCTGGCCGACATTCGTGCTTTCTACCGCACATATTATGCCCCCAACAATGCTGTTCTGGCCGTGACAGGCAATTTCAGCAGCGAGCAGGCCAAAGCGGAGATCGCGCGGCGGTTCGGCCCGATCCTGCGCCGCCCCCCGCCGCCCCGCGTCAATCTCACCGAGCCGCCGCCTACCGGTGAGCGCCGCATGGCTTTGAAAGACGATTACTCCCGGCTTCAGCGGTACATCGTCGGCTATCGCATCCCGCCCGCCGCCAGCCCAGACTTTGAGGCGCTGGGAAGGCTTTCCGACATCCTGGGCCGGGGCCGGACCGCGCGCCTGTACCGGTTGCTCATGGACACCGAGCAGGCCGTGGGAGCCGATGCCTACGTGCAGGGGCGGTGCGGCCCAGGTCTTTTCGTTATTACTGCCGATCTACCGCCGGGCAGCGCTTATGGACCAGTCGCCCATGCGATAGATGCCGAGATCGCCCGCGTTCAGACTATTGGTGTCACGCCCGCCGAACTGGACAAGGCGAAAAACTGGGCCAGGATGGATTTCTGGCATCAGCTTCTGACCTCGTCCGGCAAAGCGCGTTTTCTGGCACGCGAGGCTGTAGACCAGAACGAACCCAATCGGATCAATACCTTTCCGGCCCGATTGAATGCCGTTACGCCCGGCGCTGTCCGCCTGGCGGCGCGGCGCTATCTCACGCGCGACAACCGCGTCGTCCTGACGGTGTCTCCGGCTGCCTACTGAATGCTATGAACCCACGCTTGCGTCGCTATGTCCTGTTGGTACTCGCTTTGCTCCTTGTCGGAGTCGGCGCTTTTTTCGCCTGGCGTTGGACGCACCCTGCTCCGGTCGGACTGCAAGCCGTCGTTCGCAAAGGGCTGGCGCCTGTCGCCCCGGACACGCCGTCGACCCCTTTTCCGCAGCCTGTGGTTGTGACGCTTTCCAATGGCCTGCATGTCTTTGTGATCGAAGACCACCGCCTGCCCACGATTGAGTGCCGGCTGACGGTGCGGGCCGGGCGCGTCTTTGAGCCGCTGCCGGGGCTGGCGACTCTGACTGCCGCGCTGATGACGGAAGGAACGCAGTCGCGCAATGAATTCGCGCTGGCCCAGGCGACTGAGCAGCAGGGCGCGACCCTAACCGCGTGGGCAGACGATGAACGCGCTGTTTTGCGCCTTTCCGGCCCGGCGGAGTCCGCCCCTCTTTTGCTGTCCCTGTTGAGCGATGTAGTTCAGCATCCTGCCTTTGCGCCGAACAGTTTGGCCCAGGTCAAGTTCCGCAAAACCGCCTGGAACGAGCAGCAAACCAATGCAAGCCGCGTGAGGGACCGCATTTCGGGCCGTCTTTTCTATGGGGATACGCCTTACGCCGCGCTGCCCCCGACGGCGGATGATTTTCAGGCGCTGACCCAGCAGGATGTGATCGCCTTTTACACCGATTTTTATCGCCCCAACGGCGCAAGCCTCGGCATTATCGGGGATGTGCATTCTGCCGACATCCAGGCGCAGATTGCCAGGCAGTTCTCGTCCTGGTCTGCTGCCGCCTTGACGCCCCCTTTGCCGGTTGCCCGTTTTGTCCCGAAGACTTCCAGCCGCGTGTCCCTGGCGGATTGGCAATACAACACTGATACCATTCTCACATTTCAATGTCTGGCTGTCTCCCGGTCAGACCCGGACTATGTACCCTTCCTTGTCACTAACCAGATTCTAGGTGGCTATTCTTGCGGCCGTTTGTTCAACAATCTGCGCGAGTCTCAGGGCTACACCTACAGCGCCTCGTCCTGGATCACTGCCCCTTCCTGGTCGGGCCTCTGGACCGCCGCCGCCACCGTACCCGACGAAGACACAGAGGCGACAGTCGCCCTGGTGCTGGCCGAATTGCGCCGTCTGCGACAGGAGCCTGTTCCCGTCGAGGAACTGGCCCGCGCCAAGCGCAGCCTGATCGGCAGCGACGCCCTCCTGCGCGAAGAGCCGAATGACCTGCTGTACCTGACCTCGGAACCGCTTGAGTACCATTTGCCGCCGTCGTATTGGCAGACTTATCCTGCCCGAGTTCAGGCCGTGACTGCCGCCGATGTGCAGCGCGTCGCCCAGAAATACTTAGCCGACACTCAACTCCAGATCATCGCGATTGGCCCTCGCGCCCGTATTGAGCGCGCGCTGCGCCGCTACGGCCCCGTTGACAACTTTGATGATAAAGGCTATCCGGTTCACGACCATCATACCGATGCTTCTCCTCTCCCTGCCTGGCTGCGCGCCTGGTAGTTTTCGACCGCCGCCCCGCTTGACTTCCCCACGAAGCCACAGGTATAATCATGCCCTTACGGGCGAGTGGCGCAGGGGTAGCGCAGGACTTTTACACAGTCAAGGTCGCGGGTTCAAATCCTGCCTCGCCCATTATTGTTGATAACGAAACTGGCTTTTTCCACTTGCATTTCGCCGTTACCGCAGGTATAATAGGCCCGTTCATTAGCAAGTTTGCCGCCTTAGCTCAGTTGGTAGAGCACTCGACTGAAAATTGAGGTGTCACTGGTTCAAGTCCGGTAGGCGGCACCACTTTGTTCCTATTTTCTTGTTTGCCAATGATGGGGAGGGCTTTGCTCTCCCTTTCGGTGTTCCTGAATAGTCTGCCCCATGGCCTCAGAACTTCGCCCATTTCCCATTATCGCGCATCGCGGGGCGCCCTTTCTGGTTCCTCCGGGCAACACGCTCGCTTCCCTCATCCGCGCGGTGGAAGTGGGGGCGCAGATGCTGGAAGTGGATGTGCGACGAACGCGCGACGATGTGCTGGTGCTGGATCATGAAAATGTTCATTTGATTGACGGCGTGGAAGTGCCGCTCCGGGATCGCAGCTTTACTCATTGGCAGCGTCACGGTGGGGAATGGGGCGAGGCGCTGACCACGCTGGAAGAAGCCATTGCGCTGGCGTCCGAGTCGGGCGTTGGGTTGATGCTGGACTTCACGGAGCCGGGAACGGAAGCGATGCTGGCCCGCGCCATCCGTCGCTCCGGGTTTCCGCTGGATTCCCTACTTGTGGCCGGTGCGAATGAAACCAGCCGCCGCATCCTGCGCGGCCTGGACCCGCGCATCCCCCTCAGCCTGACCCTGGACATGGATCAGAGCGCGGTCATTACGTCCAAACTGCTCCTGGAACTGGACACCGAGGCCGTAACCTGGCATCATCATCTTCTCACTCCTCAGATCGTTGAAATCCTGCACCGCCGCGATAAGCTGGTATATGCCTGGACGGTGGACTTGTCCGAAGATATGCGCCGGATGCGTCATATCTGCTTGGTGGACGGCATTATTACCAACAGCCCTGACATGCTCAAAAAAGTTCTCGGCTAAGGTTCCGTGCGTAAGCGCGGCATCTGGTCAAAATCCTCTTCGAAGTCGCCTTCAAAAACCTCGCCTTCTTACCAATACTAAGCAAAGGTGTCATGCCATTGTCGAGTCATGATACCGAGGCAAGATCACCTTTGGAACATAACGCCGTCAATGAGATAGGAATGGAAGCGGCCAGCAGACTCCTCGCGCCGCCGCTTCCCGGCGCGGTACGCGCTGGCGGTCGCGGTTCTAGTTTCTCTTGCGGCTGCCAGCGGGGTTGTCCGTCTCCAGCGAATGGCGGATGCCAGCCGTCACACGGAAGTTCTGCTGCTGCGTGCCCTGGACGCAGCCGATCAGTACCATATTGCGCCGCAGCCCTTGTTCCGCCAGCGTTTGAACACCGTCATGCGGGAGATTGGGGCGTGTGAGGCCGGCAGCGCGACGCTGGCGCATATGCAGCGCGCCTTCCTGCATGTTCAGCAGGGTGGGGCGGGCAGAGAACAAGCCTGGCAGACCTATCGCGAGGGGCTGCTGGATGCCGCCGCCGAGTATGACCATCGCGCCGCCCGGATCCATCGTATCACCGAAGTTGTGACGGGTCTGGCTTTTCTCGCCGCCACGCTCTGTCTTGCCCTGAGCTACCGGCGGTTCGGGGAGGATCGCTACGCGAATGCCTGCCTGGCCCACGAAAACAAATTCCTGCGGCACAGCGAAAAGCGGTTCCGCACCCTCGTCCAAAACGCTTCCGAAGTTGTGGCCATTCTTGTTGAAGACGGCACTGCCGTCTATCTCAGCCCCGCCGTCCGCCGGATGTGGGGCTACGCACCGGAATCCCTGATCGGAAAACGCCTTTCGGACCTTGTTTCCCCTGAAGATCAGGCGAACTTTCAAGAGGTTTTTCGGCAGGCGCGCGCCCGTGCCGGGAAGATCTTCACCTGCGAAGCGACGGTAAGCTGTCACAATGGGGCCGGCTGCTGCTGCCAGGTCGTAATGCTCAACCTGCTGGCGGAGCCGGACGTGTTCGGCATCGTCGTGACTCTCCGGGACATCACGCTGCTGAAACAGGGCGAGGAAGCCTTGCGTCAGGCTAAAGCTTCTCTGGAAGTGCGCGTCGCGGCCCGCACCGCAGATCTGGAAAAGGCGAACGATGAACTGCAAACCGAGATCTGCGAGCGGCGCGCTCTGGAAGAGGAGCGCGAGCGCCTGCTGACGGAAGCCCTGGAGCGCGCCGACCACGATCCCCTCACCGGTCTGCTCAACCACCGCGCGTTTCATAAACGGTTTCAGGAGGAAGCGGACCGCGCCCTGCGTCAGAATTCGCCTCTTGCCATCGCCGTCCTGGATCTGGACAATTTTAAGTTCTTCAATGATGCCTACGGGCATCTGGTAGGGGATGAGGTGCTGCGCGAAGTGGCGTGCCTGCTGAAGAGCTGCTGCCGGAGTTACGATACTTTGGCACGCTTCGGCGGCGACGAGTTCGCGCTGCTAATGCCGGGGACGAGCATGAGCGAGGCGCCGAGCCTGGCCGAGCGTCTGCGCCTGCGGCTGGCGGATGCTATGTATCAGCCCCCCAACAGTGACACGGCCATCCCTTTGAGCTTGTCCATGGGCCTGGCGGTGTTTCCCGAGGACGAACCCTCCCGCCTGGACGCTTTGGAACTGGCCGACGCGCGGCTGCTGCGCGCCAAGACCGGCGCGGAAGACACCGACATCGCGTTTCTCCTGCGAAAGACACTGAATGATTCAGTGGCCGGTTTCTCCATGCTGGACGCGCTGGTGACGGCCGTCAACAACAAAGACCGTTACACGCGCCGGCATTCCGAGGACGTTATGATCTACAGTCTGCAAATCGCCTGCGAGATGGGCTTGGACGAAGCGGCGCAGGAGACGCTGGCGACGGCGGCTCTGCTGCATGATGTCGGCAAGATCGGCGTCCCTGATTTCGTCCTGCGTAAGCCGTCGGCCTTGACCGAGGAGGAGATCGAGATCATCAAGCATCATCCCGTTATGGGAGCAGTGATCGTTGCCGCCGTGCCGGGCCTGGAAGGGACGCTGGACGCGGTTCGGCACCATCATGAGCGCTGGGACGGGATGGGTTATCCCGGTGGACTGACGGGTTTGGCGATCCCCTTCGCGGCGCGTTTGATGGCCGTGGCCGACGCTTTCAGCGCCATGACAACGGATCGGCCGTACCGCAAAGGCCATGAAGAAGCCAAAGCGCTTCGCTTTCTCGCCGAGGGCGCGGGAACGCAGTGGGAGCCCGACTGTGTCTCAGCGTTTCTCCGCGCCCGTCAGAAAATCCATCCTGCCGCCTATGAGGGAAAAGGCTTGACTGAGGCCGCTTCCGCCGGCCGTTTCGAAGGCTGAGGCGGTCGGTTTTGATGTTCTTGTATCAAATCTCTAAACAGGGCAATCATTGCGGATCCATAGGCATCCCAGCCGCCCGATAACCGGACATGCTCCAGAGCTTGACGGGACATTTGCGCGCGCAGCCTCGGGATGATCGGCTAATCTCTGCATTCGATCCGCGATAGCGAGCGGTTCGCGAATGGGAACAATGAAACCCGCAACCCCGTCCTGGAACAAATCTTCCGCGCCTGTGTTTGTTGATGCAATCACCGGGCAGCCGCAGGCCATAGCCTGCGCTTGTACCAATGCCAGCCCATCTTCAATGCTGGGGATCACCATGACGTGACTGCGGCTCATAATTTCTTTCAATTTTGACTGTGGATAATGGCCGGTACAGGTAATCAACGACGCTGGCACGAACGCCTCTATGATTTTCCTGACTTCGGGCCGGACAGTTCCCACAATAGTCAGATGTTTTTTGGGATGCTGAAGCGCCGCAAATCCCTGCAATAAGTAGGGAATTCCCTTTCTCAGCGAGGCAGACCCCACAAACAGCACATCGAACTTCTCCGGGTCCGGCTTGCCTACCGGTCTGAATTGAGTCAAGTCAACGCCATAAGGAATCAGATGCAGCTTAGACTCCGGCACCCCCATCTCAATGAAAGAGCGTTTCGCAAAAGAGGAAGGAATGGTGATCGCATCCGCTTCAGCATACTCGGCTTCTTCCTTTGCGATAACGCGCGGGTCTGTGCCCAGATAGGCCACTCCCTGGCGAGCGTACTCCTCTTGGAGAATGGTGTCCTGGTAGCGAATGTGAGATGATCCACGGTCGCAAATGTAGACTCCGCCCTGTCGCTTCGCTTTCCTGCCTGAATTCAGGGCCGAACTTGACAGACCAACAAGAACATCGGTATCGGGTAAGTTGAAGGCTGTATAGGAATCCAGTGCTTGCTTGGCCCGCCATTCCAGCTCACGTCGAAATCGGTGGTGAGTCAGGCGCACGCGATAGTTTGCCAGAGACAACGTTTGCAGCCAGGGAAACGAATGGATCAGGTGTGGAGGCAAATTCTCGCCTCTTAATTTGAATGTTGGATAGCCGGTGAAGATCGCTTTCAAATGCCCGCTCTGATGAAGCTGTCTCGCTAAATCAAAGGTATGAAATTTACCAATCGTTGAAAGAGTTACTTTCATCACTTTTTCCTAACCTGTGATAATCACTTGTCCTGCACAAATTATGCCAAGATGGGTGGTTATTGATATTATAACAAGACATTGGCACTTTGAAAGATTGGTGCAGCGAGAAAAGACTGGACAAAGGCAGCCTATGGGTATAATATGACATCATTGGCTGCACTCCCTCTGAGATGGGAAAGGAGATGTCCATGACACTCACTGCGCCGATACGGCCCGCGCCCCCTGGACTGGGCGTTGTCCCCGGTCACTACGCTCCTGACGAGTTCGTTCCGCTGCTGGAATGCAGTTACGGGTCGTATTTGCACACGGCCAATCCTGCCGGGATGGAGATGCCGCTCACTCGGCCCGTTTGTCATAACCCGGTCGAGCGTCCCGAAGACCGTTTCCACTGCGATCAGTGCGGCGGTGACTATTGCAGCGTCCACACGGCCCGAGCGGCCCACGATTGCGAACGGCTCGTGAGGGGAGGAATGGAATAAAATGCGTCTTTCGCCCTCACAACTTGCCGCCCAAATGTACACCGTGCGCGATTCCACCGGGGCAGCCCACGGACTGGCGCAAAGCCTGGCGCGGATTCGGGACATCGGCTATCCGGCAGTGCAGCTTTCCGCCGTCGGCGCGATGGCGGGCCAGACGCCGGAAGTCTCCCCCCGACAGGCGCGGCAGATGCTGGATGATAACGGCTTGAAGTGCATCGCCACACACCGAAGTTGGGAGGATCTGGCCCGGGACACAGCGCGCGAGATCGCCTTTCATCAAACTCTGGGCTGTGATTTCGTGGCTATTGGCAGCCTGCCGCAGTCCTTTGCGTGTCAGGGGGCGGCGGGTTATGCCGAGTTCGCGCGCCAGGCCGTGCCGGTTATCGCTCGTTTGAAGGCTGCCGGCATTCGTTTTGGCTATCACAATCATGCCTTTGAGTTTGAGCGCATCGGTTCTGGCTCTGAAGGCGCGGCGCGAACCCAATTTGATATTCTTATTGAAGAAGGCGGCCCGGACCTGTGCCTGGAACTGGATCTGTACTGGGTCAGCCACGCCGGAATGAACCCGGAGCGGGTCATTGAACGCTGCGCGGACCGGCTGCCGGTAATTCATGTCAAAGACAAGGAAATTGCGGGTGGAGAGCCGGTCATGGCGCCGGTTGGGGAAGGCAATCTGGACTGGCCGTGCCTGCTGCCGGCCTGCGCGGCGGCGGGCGTGGAATGGTACGCTGTTGAGCAGGATACGTGCCGCCGCGACCCGTTTGACTGTCTGCAATCCAGTTTCCGCTTCCTGACTGGCCTGCCGTGAGCCGTGGAGATTATGGCAGGGGGATTGCCCGGCACGAATCACGGACGATGAGAGTGACCGATACCTGAAGATTGACGGGCGGTTCCGGCTCAGTTGTCCCTCGGCTTTCCAGAAGACGCGCCTGCAAGCGCTGTACCGCCAGACGCCCCATGTAGGCCGTATCCACGCGCAGAGTTGTCAGCGGGGGATAAGACAGCGTACTGAACTTGTCATCATCGAAACCGACAATGCTGATGTCGTCCGGGATTTGCAATCCGCTGTCACGACAGATCTGCATGAGCCGGTAGGCATGCGGATCATTGGCGGCCACCAGGGCTGAGGGCCGGTCAGGGCTTGCCAGAAGGACGCGCATTTGCTCCCAGAGTTCCATCTCAGACTCGGTTGTCACAATCAGGGCGGGATCGACGGCAATTCCAGCCCGAAAATGCGCCGCCAGATACCCTGTCAATCGGTCCTGAAAAGTTGCTGTCTGCGATTCGCTCATGGCAAACCCGATGCGGCGATGTCCCAATTCAAAGAGGTAATTTGTCGCGGCCGCCGCTCCGCCGATGCCGTCGGAAAGGATGCAGTCGTGCCGCCCGGTCTCGTCATGATTGTCCACCAGCACGATCTGCGGCACATGCTCCAGAAAAGCCGCGAGGATCTCCGGGTCCGCCGTGCCGACGAGAAGCATCCCCGACACGGTCTGCTCCCGAACCATGCGCGGCAATTCCGACAGCATCTGATGGCGGCTGGTGGTATTCAGCATCAGGGGCAGTCCGAGTTTTTCAGCCTCGGCCTGTGCGCCGGCCATCATGGGGGCGTAAAAGGCATCTCCTTGAACGGTCGCATTATCCGCCGGCGCGAAGAATTGAAAGCCGATAGCTCCGCCGCTCGCCCCGCTCTGCGCGGCCAGTGCTGCGGCCCGATTTCTTTTTCGGATATGGGGCGGCCGGTAATCCAGGCGATTGGCGACTTCCATGACACGTTCTCGAGTTTCCCTGCTCAACAAAGGGGAGTCGGTGAAACTGCGTGAAACGGTCGTCGGTGACACCCCCGCTTCCAGGGCAACTTGAAGGATTGTAGCCATAACTTCTAGTTTAGCGCGATAATCAAACGTAAGTCAATGTTATTCAAGGGTTTTCTTACCATACAGAACAGATACCGCTGGATTTTGATCGCCGCCTCTCTTGTCTTCATGGCGCTGCCGGCACCGGCGCAGCCAGCGAAACGGCCAGAGCCGCCCGTCAATGTCTCCCCTTACAATTATGTCTTGGGAACGCAGGCCATTGGAGGCAATTATCAGTTCACCGGCGAGCCGCCGTTGGTTGAGGCGGCACGCGCCATTCGGGAGATGGGTTCAAACACAATCAAGTTCACCCTGTCGCCGGACAAAAGCGATAATCTTAAACCGACGAGCCTGACCGAAACCGCACGTGATGCCCGGTCGGTCAAAACAGTTCTGGACATGCCCTTCGCCAACTATTTGCTGTGGGCGTATCCCGTCTCCTCAGATGCGAACCGCTTTCGCCCGGAGTCCCTGCCGGGTGAATATCGGGAAATGTACGACCTAACTCGCTACTTGCTCCAGACTTATACTGAGAGCGGCAAGAGTTTTTATTTAGGCAATTGGGAGGGCGACTGGCATCTGACACACACGAATCCGAATTACGTGCCGTCAAACGAGGAAGTCCAGAACATGATCGCGTGGATCAACACGCGGCAAAAGGCGGTCAATGATGCCAAACGGGACACGCCGCACCATGATGTCCAGGTCTACTATTATTTGGAAGTCAATCGGGTCGTGGATGCCATGCAGGGGAAAGTTCGGATGACCAATGCTGTCCTGCCGAAAACAACCGTGGACTTTGTTTCCTACTCCTCCTACAACTCGCTCGGCGGACAGATTGAGACCGATCTGCCCCGTTCACTGGATTTTATTCAGGCCCACCTGCCGCCCAAGCCTGGCATTGCCGGCAAGCGAGTCTTCATCGGTGAATACGGCTTCGCCGCTTTGGGGCGAACGCCCGAAATGCAGGATGCTCTGTCGCGCCGCGTCATGCGGGCCGGGCTAACCTGGGGCTGCCCGTTTATCCTGTACTGGGAAATGTTCAACAACGAGGTGACGGCGGATGGCAAGCAAAAGGGGTACTGGCTGATTGACAACCACAACGTCAAGCAGCCAGTTTATTTTACCCATCAGCGTTTTTATCAGCAGGCGCGGGAGTATGTGACGGACTTTCAGAAAGCTCATAGCCGCCCGCCGACGCGCGATGAGTTCAGCCAAAAGGCAGTCGCTCTGCTGGACGCTTCCTACTAGACATCTGGGCGCTCCTGAGTAACCGCACAGGGGAAATAGTCAGTCCCCTACCCATACCACTGCCAGGCCTTCCAGCAAGGCGGGCAGGGAGCGGGCCAGGGCGCGCATTCCCGGCGTTTCTGTCGCGCTATGCCCGGCATCCAGCAGGGCCAGCCCGCGCGCCTCGGCGTCCAGAAACTCGTGGTGACGGACATCGCTGGTCACGAACGCCTCTGCGCCCGCTGCCTGCGCGGCTTCAGCCAGCCCCGCGCCCGCGCCGCCGCAGACGGCCACGCGCGAAATCAGGCGGTACGGATCCACGCCGTTAATTCGCAGCGCGCTTGTTCCGTCACAGCCCAGCGCGGCCTCCACAAATCGCGCAAAATCAGCCAGGGGACGCGGGAAAAGCAGATCGCCGATGCGGGGCAGAGCCGCCTCGCCGTCCGTTCCGAGCCGCTCTGCGCCTTGCAGTTCCAGACATTCCGCCAACGTGTCGTTAATCCCGCCCGCCGCCCGGTCCCAGTTGGTGTGCATGGCATATAATGCTATGTCGGCTTTGATCAGTGTCGTGACGGCCCGTGAGATCGGGTCTGTGCCGACGCGCTTGAGGGGATGGTAAATCAGGGGATGATGGGCAACGATTAGCCCGACGCCTTCACGAACGGCCCGGCTGGCCGCCTCGGGCGTGGCGTCCAGGCAGACGCCGACCTTGGCGATGTCATCCCTCGTGCCGGAAATCAGCAGGCCGACCGGGTCATTGTTCAGAGCCGTCTCTTCGGGGGCCAATCGCCGCAGAACTGTCAGGATGTCATCAAGCGTCATAGGAAAACCTCTTTTGCAACGCCCCTATTGTACCAGATTCGCAGTCTGCTTGTGGGTATAGTAACAGGGGCTATCGCAGTGACCATGCCATGAATGGCACGGCTAAAGCGGCATGGTGTTCAAAGTGCTGCAACTATTCTGCCCGGCTCGTGTCTCACCAAATGGAGGTCTTTATGAGCCGAAAACTTTTCGCGTTACTCTTTTCTTTCATTGTCTGTCTGGCGGCCTTTGCCGGGTGTGTTCGGGCGCAGGACGCAGGTATTGATCCCGTCTATCAGGGCCTGTCGGCGGGCAATGTCTATGTGGACCCGCAGATACAGGGCATAGACCAGCAGACGCTGGAACAGGCGTCCATGCAGGGTCAGGGCAATCCTCACACGCGGGTCAAGATCGCCATTCTGGCGAACCTGCCCGCCCAGTACCGCAGCCGCAATGATTATGCCAGTGGCCTGCAACGCAACCTGGGGTTGGACAGGGATGCGCTGGTGCTGGTGGTCCTGCGCGGTCGGCAGGCCGGCGTGGAGATCGCCACCCACGGCCTAAACCCTGATGAAGAAGGGCGGCTGGGGAAGCAGTACGCGCCCGCCATTAAGACGAACCCAACGGCCGGCACGGCGGCCCTGGCGCAGGCGGTTGCTGCCGACATCAATGGGAAAGAGTATCGCAGTTCGGCCTGGATGTGGATTGTTTTTCTCATCGTCGTGCTGGTGGTCGGCGTTTTGATTGTCTTGGCGATGCGCCGCAAGAAGAAAACTCTTGTGGCGGCGCGAGAGCCGATCCAGGCGCTGCGCGGCAATGTCCTGAGCGGCATTGAATACATAGACGGCTACATGGACGTTCTGCCCAAGAACAATCCCGACTCCGACCAGGTGCGGATTTTTCGGCAGTCGGCCTCGGCGAAATATGAACAGGGGACCGAAATTATGGACCGAGCGACCGAAATGAGCGATTTGAACCGGGCTAATACGCTGCTGAATCAGGCGCAGGCGGATGTCGGGCAGGCGCGGCGGTATCTGGACCGGGCCACCGGCGGGACAGGCAGTATTCCCGGCGACGACGCCCTGCGGCCCCAGCCTCTGCCGGACAGTCAGCCGGAAGTCAACCAAATTCCCGCCAATCAGCGCGGCGTCTCGTTTTTCTCGTCCCGTCCCGCCCCGCTTTCCTCGCTGGTTCCGGTCACCATCACGGTAGGCGGCCAGAGCCGGCAAGTGCTGGCTACGCCACAGGAGGCGGATGAACTGCGTCAGGGCCAGATGCCGCAGGTGCTGACCTTCCAGCAGAGCGGACGGTATATCCCCTGGTACGAATACAACGGCTACGATCCGTATATTGACTACTGGCGCTACGAGAATGTCGGCTGGGGCGGCTTCGGGCCGGGGCTGGTGGCTGGGTTTGTCGGCGCGGAATTGGTCGGCGACCTGCTGACGCCTTCTTACGCGATGGGCGGGTATATGCCCTATGCGTATGCCACGGACATGCCGATGTACCAGGGCTACGCCGATCCTGGTTATGTTGATCCCGGTTATGCGGCCGCGGGCTATGCGCCTGGCATTGGTGATTACGGCGGGGGTGGGGACTTTGGGGCAGGCACGGTTGGCGATAACAGCAATCAGGCCGATTATGGCGGCGGTGCGGACTTTGGCGGCGGGAATGATTCCAGTGGAGGCTCCGATTTTGGCGGCGGGGGCGACTTCGGCGGTGGCGGAGATTTTGGAGGAGGGGGCGATTTCGGGGGCGGGGGAGACTTTGGTGGGGGAGGGGACTTTGGGGGCGGCGATTCCAGCTAACCTGTCTGCCTTGACGGATGTTGGCCTATTAACAGCCGGGACGAAAGACGCTGGGGAAACACTGCTGTTCCTGCATGGCTGGGGCGGCAGCAAAGAACTCTGGTGGGGCGCGCTGGCCGCTCTGTCCGATGGGTTCCGCTGCCTGGCCCTGGACTTGCCGGGGACAGGAGAAACGCGCCTACCGCCCGGCCTGCGGACGATGCCGGACATGGCGCGATGGGTCGCCGAAACGTGCGAGCGGCTGCGGCTAACGCGCGTGACGCTGGTCGGACATTCGCTGGGCGGCAATCTGGCAGCCCAGATCGCGCTGGATTTCCCCGACTTCGCCCGCCGACTCGTTCTGGTAGACGCCGCGCTGGACCCGTCCTGCCTACCCGTCCGTGCCCGCTGGCCGCTGGATTCGCGTTTGGGGCTGCCGGCTCTGCGGCTGATGCGGCTGGCGTCCCTGCCGCTGGCTGCTGTGGGTCGGACGATCCCGCCCCATCACGCCGTAGACTTCTGGCAGGGATATGCGCGCCGGACGCACTGGTACGCGCGGGCAAACCGCGACGACCGCGCCTTGCAGTTTCAACTTCAGGCGCTGACGGGTAACCCCGTCTGCCCCGCCCGTCTCGCCGCATTGAACCTGCCTCTTTTAATTCTACACGGCGCGCGTGATGCCGTTGTCCCCGTCGGTCAGGCGCACACACTGGCACGGGCTGTTTCGTCGGCGCGTCTGGTCGTCTTTCCCACCGCCCAGCATTGCCCGATGGACACGGACCCTGTGGGCTTTTCCCAGGCGATCCGACAGTTCTGCGCGGATTTTGCCCCTTGACGCGCGGGAACTCGCGTGCTACAATGACGGTCAGCAAAGAAAACTTTCCTCACACAAAGGAGTATCTATGAAGACTCGCTTTCGCCGGTTGTCTGTCACTCTCGCCATGCTGGGCGTAGCGGCCCTGGCCCTGCCGGGCGTCGCCGGACCGCCCAAATCCCTGCATCACCCCGCCCCCGTCGCGCCGATTGTGCGGATGGTGACGACCAAAGGAACCATTCTGATCAAGCTCTATCCTAAAGATGCCCCGATCACGGTTGCCAACTTTGAGAAGCTAGTGAACAAGCACTTTTACGACGGCTTGAAGTTCCATCGGGTGGGCGATGAGAACGATCCGAACGCCCCTCCCGGCATCGCGCAGGGCGGCGATCCTGCCGGCAATGGCTCCGGCGGGCCGGGCTATACCATCAAGGGAGAGTTTATGGAGAACCATGTCAATAACCCTCTCACCCATGTTGCCGGCGCGGTTGCGATGGCTCGCACGGACCAGCCGGATACCGCCGGTTCGCAGTTCTACATTTGCAGCAAGCCCGTGCATGATCTGGACGGCAAATACGCCGTCTTCGGCATGGTGATCAAAGGGCTGGATGTCGCCAGCCGCCTGAAGGTCGGCGACAAAATGACCAAAGTCACGATGGTGAAATAGCCCATATCGCAGAAATCGCAGGGGAGAAAACAGCCATGAACAAGCGCGTACAGGCACGGGTTTCAGGACGAGTGCAGGGCGTCGGCTACCGCTACTATGCGGCCCATGTTGCCAGGGAACTGGGGGTGGTCGGCACGGTGCGTAATCTGGCAGATGGCGGTGTGGAAGCCGTGGCGGAAGCCGAAGAAGCCACGCTGCACCAGTTTCTGACCGCCCTCCGGCATGGGCCGCACGCGGCGGAAGTCACGGAAGTCGCTACCGCCTGGGCCGAACCCACCGGCGACTTCTCCACCTTCGCCGCCGTCGCCTGAGACACGAAACGGCCTTCCCCCGATATTCGGGGGAGGGCCGTTTTCCGTTCTATTTCTTAGCAGACAACCGTCCCGCGCCGGCTTTCGCCTGCGGCTGGTTCGGCTCCAAAGCCAGCGCCTTCTGGTAGGCCGCCAGGGCCAGGTCTGCTTTGCCTTCCTTCTCGTACACCTGCCCCAGATCGCTCTGATACTGTGCGTTTGTCGGGACCGCTTGCGTCGCCTGTGTCAGCAGTGTGACCGCCTCCTCCGTGCCGGCGCCCTGCGCCAGAATCTGGGCCAGGGCATCCTGAATCTGCGCCTGCGAGGCAGGCGGCGTGCCGCTCAAGGCGAGGGCTTTCCGGTAAGCCGCCGTTGCGTCCGCCGTTTTGCCGGTCTGCTCCTCCAGCGCTCCCAGGTTCGCGACAGCCCCGAAATCGTCCGGCTTGGCTTCGGAGGCCAACGTGTACTCCTGAATGGCCTGATCTTTCTGGCCTGCCTTGTCGTAAGCTTCCGCCAGCGTCATGTGCGCTCCAAACTTGTTGTCCGTTCCCAGTTCCAGCGCCTTCTTCAATGCGGGAATGGCCTTGTCGTCATGCCCAGCCTGATGGTCCAGCATTCCCGCATATAAAACCGCCTGCGGGTCTTTCGGGTCCAGGGCGGCGGCAGATTGGAACGCGGCAGCGGCATCCTCTGGCTTGCCCTGTTTGCTCAGGGCTGAACCCAGTTCCAGATAGGCCGGCGCGGTCGGCTGAAGCTTCACGGCATTTTGCAGGGCAGGAACAGCCTCGTCCGTTTTCCCGCCCTGGAGCAGGGCCAGACCGAGATAGTAGGCGGTCTTCGGGTCTTTCGGACGCTGCGCCTGGACGGTCTTGAATGTCGCGGCGGCCTTGTCAAAGCTGCCGGTCTGCATGTAGGCGACGCCGAGGTTGGTTTGTGAGTTCTGGTCTTTGGGACTGAGTTTGACGATGGTTTCCAGTTCCGGAACCAGATCGTTGATTTGGTTCTGCTGCTGATAGATCGCGGCCAGCATCTGATGGGCTTCAACCAGACCCGGCGCTTTCTTTTCAATAGCTTGCAGTTCCGTGGCTGCTTTCGGGTATTTCTTGTCCGTGTAGTCCTGATAAGCCTGCCGCAGACTATCCTGAATGTCGCTGGACATGTCCTGGATGTTTTGCGGACTGACAATGCCTGCGGCATGGTTGGTCACGGCATTGCCTACTCCGGCCCGCGCCGCCGCGCCGTTATCCCCGATGTCACCATTTGTGTTGTTGACAACTTGCGCCCCGGCAGGTCCTGCCAGCAGGCTCACCAGCAGGCCTGCCCCGGCAATGAGGGTTGTGTTTTTGCGTTGCTTCAAAGTCATCTCTCCTATCCTGGGCACGCGCTCGCATTTCCGCGCTGCCTCTCCTATTTTACACCAAACGCGCCAAAATTATTCCAGGTCTTGACAAAGCTTCCCCCTGCGACTATAATAATGCCAGTGCGGGAGTAGTTCAGTGGTAGAATGCAACTTTCCCAAAGTTGAGGTCGCGAGTTCGAATACTCGTCTCCCGCTCTGTGTTCTTTTCGTGATTCTCTGTCCGTGATCTCCGGCGCCGTACCCAAGTGGTAAGGGAGAGGTCTGCAAAACCTTTATGCGCCAGTTCGATTCTGGCCGGCGCCTTCTCTGTCAGGCTGATGTAGCTTCCTTCTTTCTCAGAGGGAGGCTTTCTTTTGTTTGGTATTAGTGATACTAACTTCTGCAACCTTATGGTGAATTAATTAACTGATGTTACGCAGCATCAACCATCACGTCTGGTTGCATCTGCTGTAACTGGCCGAAGGCGGCCCGTAGCGCAGCCAGGTACAGTTTGCTTTTGAGGTACAGTTTGCTTTTGAGTGCGAAGTGATGGCATTTCGTCCTGATTTTCAAGGTCTCCAACTTGACGAAGGCAAATAAGGTGCAAAACAGATGGTTGCTCTGGGTTCGCACGGGGCGCGTGGGCGAATACGACAAGGAAGCGTTCTGCTTGAGAGATTTATGGTACTCCTCCACCTGCCACCGTCTCTGGTACAGGTGAGTGATCTGATCGCCATTCAGCATGGTGTCACTGGTGACCAGATAAAGGATGCCCTGGCTTTTGTCTTTGTTAATGAAGACTTGCTTGACCAAAAGCAGCGGAAAGGCCACCTGCTCCAGCCAAACCTGTTGGGCGACACCCGCTTCTAGTTCCAGTGTTTCTACTGCCTTGTAGCAACCTTGCTTTTTGTCTTGCTCGGACAAAGCCACCTTGCGGTTAGTTTTGAGGCTTTATTGGGGTGACGGGCATGACGAAGTCTTTCTCTAACTCCGTCTTGATGAGCGTCATGTTCTCCGAGGAGGCGAACCAAACATCATTGAGAACATAGCGGAAAACCAGTTGATTATGAGCGCAGGCTTTGAGCATGGTTTGGTAATGTTCGTTCTTGCTGACGGGATCGCGCCGTTTCGTCTTGCCATCCTTGCCCTGATAAAACTGTGTTTTTTGCACCAGGGCGAAGCAGACAGGCAGAGAAACTTCCTCACCGTCTGGTTGCGGGGCACAGTAGAGGGCCGTCACGAAGTTAATGCCCTTGACGGTTTTCTCTAGGCTGTGGTCAAAATGCCAGCAGATCAGATCGTTCTCGTCATCAGATCGTTCTCGTCGGTGTGCGGTTTCTGAACGATGCTGTCGTCCACGATCAGAACTGCATCTTCCTTCTGCGCCTGTCGCACCAGAGGCTTGACGATTTGCCAAAGATGCTGACTGGTCATGGCTTCGCCCGAAAGAAAGCGCGTGATCTTGTCATGGCTCAAACCCGCCCCCAGCAAGCGGGACAGGCCCATCGCGGTCGTGGGGCCGAAGGACGAAATCAGGGAATCGGCATACAGATCAAGAAGGGGCTTGTCCATAGCAATGTTTTACCCAAACGCCTATGCCCTGCGTAACATCAGTTAATTAAGTAAGTAATTGTTCTGAATTAAGTTAGACTAAGTTCGCTGTCCCTCTTGAACGGCGAAAAAGCAATTTTCAGCGAGTGACCGACGGCTTTCAGAGCCGTCCATACAGCATAGCGCAAGGTGTCTTCGTCGGCGTAGTCTTCGGGACGCAGCCACTCGTACTTCAACTTGCGCCATAGAGTTTCCGCAATGTTCAGATGCGGCGAGTAGGTCGGCAACAGCCAAACGAACAGACCGCGCTCCTGCCAAATAGCCGCCCGTTCTTTGATGGCTTTGACATGAACACTCGCGTTGTCCAGAACCACCACGGTCAGGCGGTGCAAAGATAAAGAGAGCGTGTCCAATCGTTGACTGATCCACGCCGCTGTGACTTTGTCTTCGGTCAAGTATGCCTGGCAGTGATTATTGCGGCAGAGCAAGGCAAAGCAGTTGACACCGCCGCCTTTTTGGCTGGGCATCACGACCCGCTCATCGGCAAACTGCCAGCCGTAGGGCACGCAAGGCAGGAGAGAAACGCGGCTTTCATCACCGTACCACAAGTCAATGTGTCCTTGCTCACAAAGCCACTCGAACTCGGCCAAGCACTCTTTTTTAAGTGCGTAGACATCAGGATTGGGCTTGCACTTTACCTGTCTTCTCATGCGTTTGTTAATGCGTTTGTAGCGGCAACCGTTTTTTTCAGAAAGCGGCGCAATGTCAGTTGCGAGAACTTTTTGCCCAGTTCTTGTTCCAGTTCGGCTTTTGCCAGGGAAATGCGTTGGCGGCTGTTCTGCACGGCTTGGCGCACGGCGGCCAGGTCAGTCTCTTTCTTGAGGATAGACTTGCGTCCCCGTCCGGGCTTAATCGTCAGGCCAGCCAGTCCTTGCTGCTGGTAGAGTTTGACCCAATCATTGACCGACATTTCGCAGCAGCCGAGTTGGTCGGCCACGGCCAGAGAGGTGCGCTTTTCAGTTTTGAGCAGGACGGCTTGGCAGCGCAGACGATAATCGGGCGTTTTGCCGTACTTGGCGGCTTTTTCTAAGGCGGTACGTTCCTCGGCAGTGACTGCCACGACAGTGATTTTTGGCATAATGAATATAGTCTAACACATTTTGGAACAATTACTTACCATGCCGGATCAAACCAACACAAATGATTTGAAGAGCAGGACGAAAGCCCATTTGGTCACTCTTTTGGTCAGTCAATCATTCCAGGCGTCTACAAAACCGTATGCAATCGTGGAAGAAGATGACCCAAAAGCGGAGGTCGCTAAATCTGCCGCCAGTACAGCGAAAAAAATTCTGAGCAACGTAGCCGAAAAGGATGGGGCTGAAGTTAGCAGTTAGGCAGACTATTAGTTGATCGCTCAATAAGTTGCCCCAAATCTGCTTTGCATAAGTTTGCGGTGCCCATCAGTTTGCGCCTTGAGGCCGCTCAATGCAGTTCCACAACCTGTCCATCATACGCCAGTTCAACGCCGGGGGGGAGTTCGGCGTTGGTGGCGGCATAGTCGTAGTCGTGGGAAAGATGCGTCAGGAGCGTGCGTTTGGGCTGGAGCAGGGCAATATGTTCCAGGGCCTGGTCTAAGTGGAAATGGGTCTCGTGGGGATCGCGGCGGACGGCGTCCAGCATCAGCAGGTCTAAATCTTCCAGATGCGGCCAGGTTTCGGGGGGGATGACGCTGACATCGGTGACATAGGCGAAGCGCGCGCCGAACTTGTACGCCAGAATCGGCAGGCGTCCGTGGCAGACGCGCAGGGGCAGGATGTTCAGGCCATGCAAGGAGAGGGGATCGTTCGGCGCGATCTTATGCAGGTCCACCTGCGGCTTGCCGCCGCCGGCCTGGGTGGCCTTGAAGATGTAGGAATAGATGCGCCGCAGATCGTCCAGCACGTCCGGCTCGGCATAAACGGGCATGGCGGTCTTCGTCCGGTAATTGAACGTGCGGACATCATCCAGGCCGAAAACATGGTCGGCGTGGGAATGGGTGTAGAGGATCGCGTCCAGGCGGCGGACATGGCTGGCGATCAGGGCCAGGCGCATTTCCGGGGGCGTGTCCACGAGGATATTTGCGCCGTCGTCCCCGGTCACCAGGATGGAGGGACGCAGGCGTTTGTTGCGCGGGTCGGGCGAGGTGCAGACGGCGCAGTCGCACCCGATCATGGGGACGCCGTGGGACGTGCCGCTACCGAGGACAGTGACTTTCATGGCAGAGATTGTACCCGAAAGAAGGCTGTAGAGAAGACCCGGCACTGGAAGTGCCGGGAGCTTCTTACGGGTATACTTTTCCTATGGACATTCACCGCTTGCTCGCCTATGCCGAGAACGCCCGTCAACTGCTGCGCGAAACGCTGGCCGCGCAGCCGGAGACCTGGGATCAGACTTTTGAAACCAGCGCCGCCTACCAGTCTATCGGGCAGACTCGTTGCCCATATGGTCGGGGCGGAGCAGCGCTGGACCGATCAGCGACTGTGGGACGGCCCGCGCCCGCCGCGCTATGAAGACCAGGCGGCGGAAACGCGGGAAGGCGTGTTTGCAGATTGGGATGCGGTTCGCGCCCGCACGTTCGCGTTTGCGCGCAGCGCCGATGAAGCCGCACTGGCCCGTGTCATCACGACGGAACTGCCCCAATGGGGCGCTTCGATCACATTGACCGCCGAGGAAGTGCTGTTTCATATCGTCAACCATCAAAACTGGCATCTGGGCCAGGTGTCTATGGCCTGGCAGCGGATGGGGCTAGATTCCGCCGAATTTCAATTACCCTCTGCTTCCCTAACGAAACCGCTCCTGCCTGCCATAATCTACCTCGGAGGCGGCATCGCGAAAGGAGCGAATTTTATGGCAGCTATGTCTGTCGCCCCAGGGGCAGTGTTGGCAACCCAGTCTGCCGTTTTGGGCGGCGAAGATTCTCATCTCGTCAAATTGACCAAGCGGGAGATCGAAGTTCTGACTCATGTCATTCAGGGCAAGTCAAGTCGGGAAGTGGCTGAAACGCTGTTTGTCAGCAAGCGCACGGTGGATTTCCATCTGGCGAATGTCTATGACAAACTGCATGTCAACAATCGGGTGCAGGCGTTCCGACGCGCGACCCGTCTGGGACTCATTCCTTACGAAGCCCAGTTTGCTGACTAATTCGGCTTGATAAAATCGCCTCAGCACGCCGCAGGCAACCCTCGGGCGGGAGACACTGTCTCCCGCCCGGTTTTTTTGCGTGTTTGCCCTGCCGTGTGCTATAATAGGGTGATGTTCTCACTCTCAAAAAAATTCCGCCGGTCGCTGCTGCCGGCTGGACTTCTTTGCGCTCTCCTGCCTACCCTGACCGGCTGCGGCTCTAAGGCGATGACCTCGGAGAAAGTGCAGGACACGCTTTCGGAAGCCCTGCGCCATGCCCAGGTGGACCCCGACGACAAACAGGCTCGCCAGTGGGCAGACCGCGCCATTGCCATTGCGCCGAACGATCCGGCGACCTATCTGGGCGACGCCTATCCCAGCCCCAGCCTGATTGGCCCCGGTCTCAGCATCGCCGCCGTCTTTGCCTCCGTGGGCGATGACCCGGCTCTGGCCGACTACATGCAGCAGGCCGTCCAGAAGTTCCCCGACGATTACCGGAGTTATCAAATTTTAGTAGACGCCCAGGGGCGATTGGGCCGGGATACGGAGCGAAAGTCAAACGCCGCCAAACTCGTGGTCCTGCTCACCAAGAAACTGCATGCGCCGGGCGCGACGGATATTCAAAACCTGACCTTTTCACTGGCGCAGGCGGATTGGGATGCCGGCGATCCGGTCGGCGGCGCAACCGCCTATCAGAATGCCATCCGCGCCTATCCCGCCGATCCGACGCCGCTCAACAACCTCGCCTATGCCTACGCGGTCTCCAATACGCATCTGCCCGAAGCGTTAGGTCTCGCACAGCAGGCCCTCGCGCTGGCCCATAAGAAAAGTCTGACGGACGAAGAAATCGCAACCTATCAGGACACGCTCGGCTGGGTGCAATACCGCCAGGGCGACTTCCGGGACGCCGAAGAAAACATCGCGCAGGCCGCCAATGTCCTCCCGCGTCTGCCCGAAATCCGCTATCATCTGGGCATGGTCTATACGGCGGAAGGCAAGACCGACGCTGCCCGCGCGGAACTCGGCCATGCCGTCCTGCTGTCACAGGGCTATGCCGCCGCCCGGCAGGCTCTGGACAGCCTGCCCAAACCCGTCGCCACCGCTTCTTCCCAATAGCCGGGGGAACATTTCGCCCTGTGATTGCATACTAAACACCATGAACCTCCCCACGCTTTTGCGCCGACGCGCTCTCCCTGCCCTTCTGCTGACAGTTTGCGCCGTCGGTTTTTGCCTGCCCGCTCCGTCCACTCAGGCCGCGCCGCTGGCCGCCCGGCTGGCAGGCCATGTGCCGCAGGCGGCCCTGAAGCATGCCCGTCTGCTGGGCCGGGTCGCGCCGGGTGAGAAGATGGAATTGGCCCTGGCCCTGGCGGGGCGCAATCAGGCCGAGTTGAACGATTTGCTGCGGCGTCTGTACACGCCTGGCGACCCGCTCCAGGGGCAGTTTCTCACGCCCGCAGAGTTCACCGAGCGTTTTGGCCCGACCCCGGAAGACTATGCCGCCGTCGCCGCTTTCGCCCGGCGGCAGGGGCTGACCGTGACGGGAACGCACCCCAACCGCCTGCTTCTGGATGTTTCCGGGACGAGCGCGCAGGTGGAAGCGGCCTTCGGCCTGCATCTGCATCGCTTCCGGGCCGCGAATGGGCGCATTTTTCGGGCGCCCGATGCCGATCCGGCCATTCCTGCCGCCCTCATTGGCCGATTGGCCGGGGTAATCGGGCTGGATACGGCGACCCTGCGCCGACCCCATCTGAAGCCGGCGCTGCCGAACGAGATCGGCACCGGACGCGGCGGCGGTTTGACTCCCGCCGACACGCAGAAAGCTTACGGCTTGTCGGGAGTCGCCGCGACCGGGGCCGGGCAAAGCCTGGCCGTATTTGAGCCTGGACGGCTATGCGGCCGGCGACATTGCGGCCTACGCGGCTGCCTACGGCCTGCCCGCGCCGCCGCTGCAAAATGTCCTGGTGGATGGGGCTTCGGGCAGCGCCGGGACAAACGCCGATGAAGTCACTCTGGACATTGAACTGGCCTTTGCCGCGGCGCCCGGACTTAGCAAACTGCTGGTGTATGAAACGCCCAACAACGGTCAGGATGCTTCGGTTCTGGACTGCTACAACCGGATCGCGACCGATGATGCGGCGAAGCAAATGTGTACCTCGTGGGGATCGCCGGAAGGCCAGACCAGCCAGGCGACACTGAGCAGCGAAAACTTGATTTTTCAGCAGATGGCCGCGCAGGGCCAGAGCGTCTTCGCCGCCGGAGGCGACAACGGCGCCTATGATGACGGCAGCACGTTAAGCGTAGATGATCCCAGTTCGCAGCCCTTTGTCACCGGGATCGGCGGGACGACCCTGACGCTTGACTCGGGGGGGAATTATCTCAGCGAGACGGTCTGGGTCGACCCTACGGATACCACCTACAGCCCGTATGGATCGGGCAGCGGCGGCGGCTTCAGCAAGTTTTGGCCGGTTCCTGCTTACCAGTCGGGCTTGCTGCCGACGCCTTCGGGCCGCAGCGTGCCGGATGTCTCCCTCAACTCCGACCCGAATACGGGCTACTCCGTTTATGTGGGGGGAAATTGGACCGTGTTCGGCGGCACCAGCGCGGCAGTGCCGTTCTGGGCCGGCATGGCTGCCCGTGTCAACCAGGCCCGCGCCGGTCTGGGGCTGGCGCCCGCCGGCTTTCTGAACCCCGCCATTTACCAGATCGGGGCCAGCGCCCAGTATGAAGCCGTTTTCCACGATGTCACGACCGGCACCAATTTGTATTATCCGGCCAAGGTCGGATACGACAATGCGACGGGCTGGGGGACGCCGGTCGGGAGCGCCCTGATCCGCGCCCTGGCCGGCGGCCTGCCCGCCGCCCAAACAGGCACGGTGACAGGCGTGGTCACGGCGGCGGAGACCGGGCTGCCCATTGCCGGCGCGATGGTTACGGCCTCCTCGCAGGCGGGCAGCATCACCGAGCCGGGCAGCGCGACCACCGATGCCGCCGGCAATTACACCCTGTCTGTCCCCAGCGGGCTGGCTCTGGACATCATCGTCACCGCCTATGCGGCCACCGGCGGCCGCTACGCGGGCGCGAAAAATGCAGCCTCGGTGACGGTGGGGCAGTCTGTGGCGCTCAACTTCGCCCTGCATCCCGCGCACACGTTCGCGCCGGGCATTCAGATGATCTCCGCGCCTTACGATTATACGGCTGTGGGCGACTGGGCCACGCTGCTGGACCTGACGCCGCCGCTGCAAACGTCTGACCCGCGCCTGATCCACTGGGACCCGGCTTTAAGCAGCTATCTGTTCTACCCTAATGGCTCGGCGGCCAGCCTGTCTCCAGGCCGGGGCTACTGGGTCAGGTTCCCCGCGTCCGCGTACCTCCACTTTGACGGCACGCCCGTTCCTGCAAGCCAGCCGTACTCGGAGAGCCTGCCCGCCGGCTGGAACCAGATCGCCGACCCCTTCCTGGCCCCCGTCCCGCTGTCCGCCCTGACCGCCAACGGCGTCCCTCTGGCCTCTAATCCGCTTGTCCCGTCGCCGCTATACCGTTATGACACCGCTTCCGGCAGTTACGTCGCCCTGAACCTCGCCGCCGAATCGCTCGTGCCTTACGCCGCCTGCTGGCTCTACGCCGCCCAGCCGCTCACGCTGACCTTCCCGCCGCCCGCGCCCTAGCGCATTACAGAAAAGGGCGTCATAGTTCGGGATCAAAATCCTTGTTGTATGGGGTATGCTGAGGGATACAGACTATCCCGTTGAGAACAGGAGCCGTTTATGTTAGAGGCAGCAGTCAAACCGAAACGTCCGCGTAAAACATTATCCCCGGTTCCGAATCCCCCCGCTGCCGGCGCGCCGGTTGGCCCGGAAAGTGATTGCCCTTCCGGCACGCTCACGTTTGTCGCCGCGGATGGCGAACGCCTTGTTTTCACGGGCCTGGATCTGCCCCTGGGAGAAGTCGCGCTGGTGGCTGGAGAAGAAGCGCTGGGCAAGATTTGGAACCGTCCAGCAGAGGATGCGGCTTGGCGCGATATGTAAAAGGCGACATTCTTTCTGTCAATTTCCCCTTCTCCAGCGAGGCCGACTTTAGACTCCGGCCCGCTATCGTTCTCGCCTCCTGGCCTTACCTGGGCAGCCGGGATTATCTGGTGTGCATGATTTCCACACAGGACGATCAAGACCCGCATGCGATGCAGCTTCACAAAACGGACACCCTGGGCGGCGAGTTTCAGGAAACGTGTTATATCCGGCCCACTTATACGTTTGCGGCGAGTGAGCGCCGCCTGAACCGCAAAGTTTGCTCGTTGAAGCCGGAGAAGGTCCGCGCCATCTTGAACGTCCTGCATGATCTGCTGGACCAGTAAGCAGTTTCGCTACTCCTCCATTTCCCTCCCGCCCGCCGCTTGGCACACTTTGTGCCGGTCAGACGACCGGGGCCTGCCCGCGAAACTTCCCCGTTTTCCTTGACACCCGCCTCGCCGGCCTGTATAATAACAACAGAGTGAGGAGGCATGGAGGCTGCGCGATGAGCAAATGGGCCAAGTTCTGGGAAAAGATTGAAGGAGGCCGCGCGGACAATAACATTGATTTCGCGGACCTTGTCAGCTATCTGGAACGGCTCGGCTGGGAGTCCGAAAGCGAAAAGACGAGCCACCGTTACTACAAACATCCCCTTGTGCCGGAGCCGGTCAATGTGCAGCCCCGGCGAGATGGCAAGGCCAAAGGGTATCAGGTCAAGCAGTTGCGCGAGGCGCTGGCAGAGTATACAGGAGACGACAAAGATGGATGGCTACGAGGTGAAAGTGTATTATAGCCCGGACGATGATTGCTACGTCGCCCAGATTGTGGAGTTCATCGGCTGCGCCGTCTGATGGCCCGACCCCGGAAGCAGCCCTGGCGAACCTGCGCCTGGCAAAAGCAGATTGGATCCGAGCGGTCCTTGAAAACGGCTACCCTATCCCGCCCCCGCGCCATGCCGCGCCTGCCGGTTCCGAATTGAGAGAAACCCTGCAACTCGTCGCAGCCTGAACCGACAGCCTCCCTTTCCTCCCGCGTTTCCCTTGACACCCGCCTCGCCTAACTGTATAATGGCGTATCGCTTCATTTCACGGGGCTGAAGGTTTTATTGGGATAACCCCCGTGCTTTAAGGAAGCAACTCCCCGCCTTTCACTCCGCTACGGAGCGAAGCGACTAGGAGGCGCGGGCAGAGAAATTGACGCCAATCCTCGCCCGCGCAGGCGGGGGCTTGCATTTCCGAAGCCCAGGGGTTCAGCCCTGGGAACCCTTCTTTTTTTCCGCCCGTCTGTCTCTTGACAACTCCCCGCATACTTGCTATACTTTCCCCGACGGTTGCGTGTGTCCCCCGCGCCGTGCAGTTCCACACATCGGCTACGGACTTCACTTCGCGCAAAGGGAAATACCATGCTTACTGTCGCCCGCCTTGCCGCAGGATTGCGCCTGCGCCTCGTCTCGCCTGCTCCCATCGGCCCTCTGCTGCTGACGCTGACTCTCTTTGTTCTGGCCGCGCCCCTCTGTGCCGCCGCAACCACCTACTACGTCTCGCCCTCCGGCAATGACAACAACGCCGGAACACAGGCCGCGCCGTTTCTGACCATTAAGCAAGCCATTACCAACAATGCTGTCAGCGGCGATACGGTGACTCTGGAAGACGGAACTTACACCGGCCCTGGTGACGTGGATTTAGACTTCAGCGGCAAAAGCATCACCGTGAACTCAGTGAATGGCGCTGCCACAACCATCATTGACTGCGGCGGTACGACTTTGACTCCCCATCGCGCCTTTTACTTCCATACCAATGAGGCCAATGCCATCATCAGCGGTCTGACCATAAAGAATGGTAACGAAAGCCAACCAACCAATCAAAATAATAATGGCGGAGCAATATACATTGAAAGTGGCTGCACAGTAACATTGATAGACTGCACTCTGACTGGAAACACGACCACTTGCGGCGGCTATGGCTTCGTCGGCGGCGGTGGCGTATACAACTCCGGCATGGTAGCGCTTAGGGGATGCACTATCAAAGGAAACACGGCTGCGGGTGGAGTTGACGAGGGTTACGGCGGCGGCGTTGATAACGACGGCGGTACAGTGACGCTGACCGATTGCACTTTTAACGGCAACACCGCAACAGGGGTTGGGAAAAGAATTGGAAATGGATTAGGTGGAGGCCTTTATAACAACGACGGTACCGTAATGTTGACCAATTGCAGTTTTAGCGGCAACACTGCGGGCGACGGCGGTGGCGTATTCAATCTGTCCGGCGCAGCAACACTAGCAGAATGCACTCTTACCAACAATACTTCAACTGCGGGCAGCGGTGGCGGCGTTTACAGCTCCTCGCAGGGTACGACGATGACCGGCACGGCGACGCTGACCAATTGTACTCTGAGCGGCAACACCGCAAATACAGATGGCGGCGGCGTATACAACACCAATGGGCTTACGTTGACGAATTGTTTGCTCACCGGCAATACCACTTCCAGCGGCAATGGAGGCGGCATCGCCAATGAGCAAGAATATAGCAACGGTCCCGCCCCAATGGCGTTGCTGCAATTTTGCACTCTCTCCATTAACACGGCAACAGCAACTGGAGCGCAGGGCGGCGCACTGGAAAACGATGGAACTGCGATGCTCACCGACGACATTCTCTGGGACAATACTGCGGGGACGGCTAATGAGATCGGCACTCCAACCTCCGGCAGCACGACGAACGTTACCTACTGCGACATTCAAGGCGGCTACGCCGGCAACATCAATTTAGACCCGCGGTTTGCCAACCCCGCGAACGGCGATTTTCATGTATCAGTCGGCTCCCCGGCCCTCCTCGCCGGAACACCCATCACCGGCGTGACCACCGACTTAGTAGGCAAGACACGCAACGCCTCGCACCCAACGCTCGGCGCGTATGAAGTGGCGGCCCCAGCCGTCACCACGATCACCCTGGCCTCATCTCATCCCACGTCCTTGTACGGCCAGAGCGTGACCTTCACGGCCACCGTCATGGGAAGCAGCCCGACGGGAAACGTGACCTTCACAGACACGACCACAGGGGCATCTCTTGGCATGGCATCCTTGTCTGGGGGAACCGCCGCCGTGATGACTTCCAGCCTCACGGTCGGCAATCATCAAATCGTGGCTGCTTATGCGGGCGATGTCAACAATGCGGCCAGTATGTCCAACCCACTCACGCAGACAGTGACGCCCACACCCGCGCAGCTTCTGTGGAACAAGACCGACGGAACCGCCGCCCTGTGGCGCGTCAATGCCGACGGTACATTCAGCAGCGTCACTTATGGCCCTTTCCCCGGCTGGACCGCCCGCGCCGTCGCCGAAGCCCCCAATGGAACCACCGACCTGCTCTGGACAAACACCAATGGACAAGCCAGCCTCTGGAACGTCACCGCACTCACGGCCTCCGGCTACACCGCCAGGCAGTACGGCCCATATACTGGATATACCGCCGTCTCACTTTCCGTCGGCGCAGACGGCAGCCCGCATCTGCTATGGGATAAAACCGACGGCACGGCCCTCCTGTGGACGGTCAATCCGTCCAATGGCGGCTTCACTTATACGAGTTTCGGGCCATTCAGCGGATGGACAGCCAAAGCCGTCGCGTCAGGAGCGACCGTGACTGACCTTCTCTGGACCAACGTCAACGGCACGGCGGACGGCTACCGCATCGCCGCCAACGGCAGCCTGACCCAGCACACGTTCGGCCCCTATGCCAACTACACAGCGACATCACTGTCCGTCGGCCCGGACGATGGAGCGCATCTACTGTGGGACAAAACCGACGGCACGGCGTTGCTGTGGAACGCAGACTTTTCCAGCGGCAGGTTCACCTACACTCCCTACGGCCCATTCTCCGGCTACGCGGCCCGCGCCATCGCCACTGGCCCGGACAACGTGACGCACATTTTGTGGGACACCAACAACGGCACGGCGTCGCTGTGGAACGTGACCGGCAGCGGGTACACATACCACGCTTTCGGCCCCTTTGCGGGCTGGACAGCAGTGGCTGTGAGCGCGGGGCCGTAGGAAACCATCTTGACCCAGGCGCATTCTGTGTGCTAAAATGCTCTCAGCCCGGCGGCGTAGCCTTGAGCCGCCCGAAGACCGGGCCGAAAAAACATCTTCGGAGGAACAATGCGATGAAGAAGACAATGGCTGTCCTATTGCTCGGCGCGTCCCTGTGCGGGATTGCGGCGGGCGCGCGGGCCGACGATGCCGCGCCGGTGCAGAAGGCTGTCACCATCAAACTGGGCGTCTTTATCCCCGGCAACGGCAACATCAAAGATGCGTTCGGCAAGACCTGGTTCAGCGCCGGGGCGGATTACGCCTTCAACAAGCAGGGCACGGGGCAGAGCATCATGCCGCTGGCCTATGTGGACTACGCCGGGGCCAGCCGGCATGGGCTTCAATGCCGACTTTGTCGCCGTCGGGGCAGGCGTGCGCGGGTACGGCTCCCCCCCGGTGCCAGCACCATCGCGCCCTACTTCGGCGCGGGCGTCGGCGCGTACTTTATCCACGGCTCCGGGAACGGGGGTTCCACCAACGATACCCGGCTGGGCGGCAAGGTCAATATCGGTGTTGAGTTTCAGCAGATGTACCTGCTGGAAGCCAACTACACCTATGCCGGCAAAGTCTCCGGCACCACCGTGGACGGCTTCGGCATTCAGGCCGGCGTCCGGTTCTAACGGCAGCAGCCCCGTTGACAAACTCCCCGCGCCCGTGATAAAATATGGGGCGCGGGGAATTCCCAACCCGTCTGAGCACTTCGCAGACGTTTCGCGCTGCACTGGCTGGAAACAGCCGGTGAGGATTGAAACCCGGCAGACAGCGACTACCAGCAGCAATGAGAGGTACGAAGGCACGACCATGCTACACGGGAAAGTGAAGTGGTTCAGCGACGCAAAAGGCTACGGCTTTATTGAAGTCCCTGGACAAAAGGACTTATTCGTCCATTTCTCCGCGATCCAGAAAGAAGGCTACAAAAGTCTCGCCGAAGGCGAGGAAGTCAGCTTTGAGATCGTGGACGGCAACAAAGGCCCGCAGGCCGCGCAGGTGATGCCAGACACGGCAGTCGTCGCCTGATTTCCCGTCGCCTGATTTCCATGAGAACTTTTTAGATGTTTCTTTCCGCCCCGGACCGCGCCGCTTCTTGAACGCGCCGGGGCCTTTCCATGCCTTATGCCCAATACAACCGATGCCATTATCAACCCCGAAGCCGACAAAAAACTGCGCGGAATCGCCCTGCGTTACGGCCTTCTGGTCTTTGTGCTGCTGGTCGCCGATACGTTTCTCCTGAGCTACGTCAACGCCCGCATGCACCCGAACACGCTGAAGGACCTGCTGAAGCCTGGCCTGGCCTCTCTCAATTTGATCAGCATTTTGATCGTGCTGGTTCCCTTCTATGCCGGCGTCTATCGCCTGTTCACGGCCCGACTGGAGATCGGGCGGGAGCGCATCCAGGCTCGCGCCTGGGGCGAGGCGGTCGCCGCCCTGGAACCCTTTGATCTTGCCACCCAGCGCTTTCTGGATCGATCTGGTGAGGCGCATTACCTGCTGGCGTTGGCGTATGCCGGCCTGGGCGACAAAGTTCGCGCCGAGAAAGCCCGCGCCTTTGTCCGGCGTCGTTCAGGGGTCTGGGCCGAAAAATTGGGCGGGGGAAAGAAGCCGGCAGGAAAAGGCACCGCCGCGTCTTCCGCACCGAGGCAGGAAATCAAGCCGCGTCCGCCGAAAAGTAAGCCCCGGAGACGCTTTTAACCTATGGACATCACCGAACGATATACAACGCGGGTGGGCCGGCAGTTTTTGATCCGGCTCACTTACAACGAGCGCATCAAAGACGCCGACCCCGGCACGGCTTTTGTCCGCAACCTGGAAGTGCTGGATGCCGAGACGAGAGAGCCGGTAGACGTTCCCGCGAACGCCTCCAAGTTCTCCACTTACGAGAACTTCCAGAGCTTTGGCGGGTATACAGCCATCAACTATTTCGGTGCGCGGGAAACGGCGATTGAGGGCCTGCGAACGAAGATATTGACCCGGATTGAGGACGCTTTAGAGAGGCTGGGCTGACGTGGCGGCTGATAAACCTCCGAGCCTTACCCCCAGTCTTCAGCAGCAGACGATGGAACTGGGCAAGACGCTGAAGTCCATCGCGGATCGCGACCCGTCCGGTACGCCCAGCGCCCTGTCGGCCACTGTTTTTGCCGAATGGCTGGCCGTCGCCGGACCGACCAGCCGCGAACCGACCTATCTGGCCGATGTCGCGGAAAACTTTGACGTTCTTGCCAACACCAACAAAGACCTGTGGGAGATCTTTGACATCTTAGAAAACTACATTGAGGTGGAGGACGAGGAAATAGAAGACGCACCCCCGCGCACCTTCATCGGCCTGCCGCTGGTTTCGGGGTAGGTCGTCGTAAGCCACTTGAGGAGCAGTTTTGTCCTCCATCCCTGTGTTTGAACAGAAAAAAGTCGTTTCGCTTTTCATCGTGCTGGCCTGGCTCGGCCTTGCCCTGCTCGGCCTTTACCTGCTCTATGCCCTGCGCGATCTGATCCCCCCGTTTCTGGTGGCAACCATTATCGCCATGACGCTGGCCCCGGAAATTGACCGGCTGGAACGTCAGGGCCTGTTCGGGCGGAAGTTCAAGCGCGGGCTGGCTATCGGCGTCATTTACGTTCTGTTCCTCGGCATCTTCGCCCTGATGATCAAGGGCCTGACCCTGGTCAGCGTCCAGATGACCGATTTAATCACTCGTTACGCCCCCAAGCCGCTCCTATCGGGCAAGCCGCAGGTCGTGGCGGACTGGGCCGCGCATCTGATGCAGGCGCATCATGTTCCCCTGTCGCTTCAGCCGGCGATTCTGAACCAGGCGAGGCACGTTCCTGAACTGCTGGGCAAAGGGCTGACCTGGTTCGGCAACAACCTGCCTGCGCTGGCCGGCAACCTGGTCTGGGTGGTGATTGTTCCCATCATCGCCTTCTTTATCCTGTTGGACTTCAACAAGATTCTGGGCAAGACCCTGCTTCTCGTCCCAAAAGACAAGCGCGAGGGCATACTCGCCGTCGTCACCGACATCATCGCCGTCTTCGGCAGCTATGTCCGAGGCGTCCTGACCGTGATGGCGATGGACATTTGCGTCATTTTTGCCGTTCTCTGGCTGGCGGGCCTGCGCGATTACGCCCTGACCCTGGCGGTCACGGCAGGCCTGCTGTACACAATCCCCTACTTTGGCGCGCTGGTGTCCACGACGCTGATTGGTCTGGTTTCTCTGGCGACGCATGGGCTGATTCCCGCCATCGTGATCACGCTGATTATGATCTTCATTCACCAGATTGTCTTTGACAACATCGTCGCCCCGCGCGTCATTGGCGGCAGCGTCAACCTGCATCCGCTGCTGACTTTGCTGGCCCTCATGTCCGGTGGTGCCCTGTTCGGCATCGGCGGGACGCTGCTGGCCGTCCCCATTGCCGCCGCGTTCCAGGTAATTTTGGTCCACCTGTTCCCGCAATTCAAAACCGATGTCGTCGCCGTCCGCCGCGCGGCCAATGTCGTTCAGAAGACCATTGCCAAAGATTCCGAAGAGGCCAAGCCGGAACTGCGAAAAGAGGACAATCAGCCCCAGTTGCAGCGCGAGGAAGACACGGCCCGCACCCTCGCGCAAGTTCAGCCCTCTCTCCTGCCCCCTGCCGACCCGGCCAAAAATTAATTTGGCGCGGGCGTTGGGACGGGATCCGGCAGGGCCGGGTGGGCAGGATCGTAAATCGCGACCGAGACGCGCGAATCGGCGCAGCCGTAGTACAGAAACCACTTCTTGTGGAAGAAAACTAAGCCTTCCACGAACACCGTGCCGTCCACATACTGCCCGCTCTTCTCAAACGGCTCAGTCGGGCGCAGAAATGGCGTGTCCAGCCGGGCCAAAACTTTGGTCGGGTCGTGCACGTCAAACAGTACCTGCCCGGCGCAGTACGCGCCTGCGGGAAAGCGCCGATCCCCGTCCGTCCCGCCCCGGTTTTTGCCGTTGTACAGCAGCAGTATCCCCTTATCGGTCAAGACGGCTGGCGGGCCGCATTCGGTCAGATCGCTGTCAAAAAAACCAGCACGGGGGGACATCAGTGCCTTGAGATTTCCCTGATCATCCAGGAGCGGGTCCCAGTGGGCCAGGTCCGTTGAAGTCGCGGCATGGACGGCGTTCTCGCCCCAGTACATCCAGTATTTGCCGCCGATCTTAGCGATCACCTGCCTGCCTTTGACCACCTGGGTGACGATGGATGCAGACTTGGTGTAGTCATTGGCGAACTTGCCGCCATCCGCCGTTCGGAACACCGGGCCATATTTCGTCCAGTGCGTCAGGTCATGGGACGTGGCGACGGCCAGCCGCGCGACCTGGTGGTTCCATTCGGTGTACAGGAGGACATAGGTGCCGTCAGCGGTGACCGCCACGCGCGGGTCTTCGCAGCCGCCGGGCCACTCAAACTCTTTCTGGGCATCTTCGTCGGGAAACAGAACCGGCATCGGATGGCGCTGCATCGTCAGGCCGTCTTGGCTTTCGGCAATCCCAATGCGCGATGTGTGTGCCCCGATGCCCTGGCCCGAGTTGTCTTCGGCCCGGTACAGCACTTCAATTTTGCCGTCTTTGACTGTGGCCGCCGGATTGAACGTGTTGTCGGATTCCCAGGAGACGGGTTTCTTGCTCATGGGATCCTCAAACACAGCAGTCTTGTCGGGCGCAATAATCGGGTTCACCTGGGGCGGACGAACGAACCCTCCGAAGGCCCAGGGCGGAAGCGGTCCATTCGCTGTCTGCGCCGACGCGCCGGCAAGAAGCGACAGCAAAGCAAACATTGTAATCGCCAGCAAAATCGCTTTGCTTGAAAAGAGTTGCATTTCATTCCTTTTTGGGTGAGAGTGGACGGCGGTATGCTCCACAAGCAGCCATGAGGACTTTGCAGGTACAATATGCCTATGGACCATGACCGCCTCTTTAAAGAACTCCTCAACAATTTCTTTTTGGAGTTTGTGGAGCTTTTCCTGCCTGATGTTAGCGCCTACCTGGATAAGGATGCCGCTGTTGTCCCGTTAGATAAAGAAGTTTTTACCGATGTCACGCGGGGCGATAGGCATGAGGTAGACTTGCTGATGAAGGTCAAGTTTCGTGAGGAAATGGCGTTCTTTCTTGTCCATATTGAGAATCAGGCGACCGCGCAGGCTGACTTTCCTAAGCGTATGTTCCGCTATTTTGCTCGCCTGACAGAAAATACGACCTGCCTGTCTATCCCGTCGTCATCTTTTCTTACGATGCGCCTGAGCGCCCGGAACCCAAGCAGTATCAAGTCGCATTTCCGGGTAAAACGATCCTGCGATTTGAATATACTGTCATTCAGCTCAACCGCCTGCCGTGGCGGCGATTCGTCCATCAGGCAAACCCGATTGCCGGCGCGCTGATGGCAAAAATGAAAATGTCGGCGAAGGACAGGCCGAAAGTCAAACTGGAATGCCTGCGGCTGCTGTCGCGTTTGAAGCTTGACCCTGCCCGCTCAAAGCTGATTGGCGGGTTCATTGACAGCTACTTGAACCTGACGGCTCAGGAAATGAAACAGTACGAGCGCGAGTTTGTGAAACTCGCGGCAGAGGAAAAGGAGTCCACCATGGCATTGGTCTCAAGCTGGGAACAAAAAGGCATTATGCTAGGCAAAGAGGAACTCATCGCCCGTTTGATCCGGCGACGGTTTGGCGTAGTCTCTCAGAGCATCGCTGAGCGACTGGATCAGCTCACGTCCGCGCAACTGGACGATCTGGGGGAAGCCTTGTTTGACTTTGCCGACATCACTGACCTGGAACAGTGGCTTGCGCGGCATTAGGGCCGTTTGCTGCTGATCCGAGACAGGCCACGCGACGTTCTCAGCATCGGACTTATCACTGCGCCTCGCCGATGGGCGAAAGGCTGGAAGAGATGTCCGACGCATGAGCCGTTGACACCCAAAGCTGCGGGTCGTCGTCAAACGTCCGCTTGTTCACGTTGTCCTCAAAGTGATACATCTTCCCCGCATAAAAACTCCGGTCACGCGACTTGGCCGGGTCCACCGGCTGATGCGAAACCGGGTCAATCCACACATCATGCTGTTCTTCACTGTCTGCCATTGATTTGTTCCTCTGTTTGGAAGCGGTTTCTCCGTCATAGTGTATCCTATAACTTCGGCGGCGTCAAGGGCGGCTTTGGACCATTGCAGCTTCAAACGCAGGGTAATCAAAATTGCGATGGACGATGAGCGACAGAGAATTGCCCTGCTCAATCACGCTGTCCATGTCGGGGCAGGGTTCGGACTTGCCGCCTTGAATGAGGGCCAGAGGATTGATGGGAACTTTGCGGGCGCGGGAGACTTGCAGGGCGGTTTCCACAAACTGGCCCCAGGTCCAGCCGATGACCTGTTGCGGGTAAAAGGTGGTCGGGTTCGCGCCGTGCGTGTTGCTCATCAACGTCTCAAAAATATGTGCGGAGCAGGGGTCCTGGCACTCCTGAATGGCCGCGAGAATGGGAAGGTTTTTGCTCACTCCCACTGAGCGTGAGCCGACAAACAAGTCTTCATTGGCCGAGTTCACCAGAAAATGGATGATCGGCACATGGGGTGCCAGCCGCTCCGCCAGCGAGACCATGGTCTGCGACGTGGCATCGGAGGCGTCCACGCCAGGCTGGTGCGGAAAGATCACGATTTGCGCGCTGGACGCAATGCCGGCCCGCTTGTACGTGTCCGGGCTGATGATGGAGCCGCGCACAAACCCGATCCGTGGTGTCAGATGCGCGATGCGGGGCGGCAGCTCTTTCATCTGGTCGTCCACGAGGCAGACCGGAGCGCCGGGCTTGACGCAGCGCAGTTCCCGGATAAACGTCTCAATCTCTTCTTCATCCCGGCAGCAGACCAGCAGGGTGCTGCCCTTCTCTTCATTGGTATCCATGCCCATCTTTCTGCGCTGCAATAGCGCTTCCCGGTACTCCACGAGCGCGCTCACGACATAAGAGATCAGGAGAATGGCGATCAGGCCCGTGAGCATGATGCCGTATCGGCCAATCAGACTTTTCGGCGGAATGTCGCCGTATCCGACCGTTGTAATGGTCTGCCACACCATCCACACGCAGTCATGGAACGAAGCGTGTTCCGACAGGCCGTAAAACAGGCCCATGCCGATCAGGTCCAGAAGCAGTATCTCCAGCCGCATCAGAAACTTGCCGAGCGAAGGCACATCCCCGGCCCGTTCCCGCAACTGTCGGCTCAACAAAAGCAGCAGCATGGTTATCTCCTACGTCAAAACGCCCCCCAGCCCCCAATAATGGGGGAGCAGGAAAAGACCGCTCTCCTCCGACACCCCCATTATTGGGGGCTGGGGGGAGTCTTCTGTCACAAGAACATAGTAGCAGTAAATGACAAAATATGCAATAATTGGGCGGCAAAGGAGCAATGGAGATGAGAAAATCACGAATGGTCGCGGCGGGACTGGCCGGAACGGTCGCGGCGCTGCTGGCAGGGTGCAGCAATCAATCCCAGGTCGCGGACTGTGTAGACGCTCAGGGAAATGTCCTGCCTGACAGTTACTGTCAAAGCTACAGCGGGGGCGGCTATTACGGTGGGGGCGGCGGGAACGTGGTCATCGTTCATTCCGGCGGGCCGCACTGGGTCTACGGCGGCAATGTGACCACCAGCGGCGGCGTCAGCCGGGTTTCCGGCGGGTCGGTCACGCCCAGCGGCGGCGGCGACATCAGCAGCCGGTCCGGCGCGACGGTGCGCGGCGGCTTTGGCGGCAGCGCCGAAGGGCATGGCTTCGGCGGCGGACACGGCGGGGGTGGGGAATAAGCCATGCAGCGAGTGCGTTGCCTGCCGCGAAACGGATGGCAGTTGGAAGTGGAAGCGTTGGGGCTGACGTGGCACACGCATTCCAATGGCTCACCCTATTGGAACGAGTTCGGCTTACTACACTTTTTCCGCCTCGGAAGTAGACGTTTTAGAGCAGGCCACCAACGATCTGCATTCGCTTTGCTTGCAAGCCGTGGACCATGTCATCGCCAACAATCGGTTCGCAGAACTAGGAATTCCTCCGGCGGCAGTTCCGCTGATCCAGCGCTCCTGGCAGGAAAAAGCGCCGTCCCTGTATGGACGATTTGATTTGGCCTACGATGGCATAAGCCCGCCGAAACTGCTGGAATACAATGCCGACACGCCCACCAGCATTTTAGAAGCCGCCGTTGTCCAGTGGTACTGGCTGGAGTTGGAGCATCGGCTGGCCGACCAGTTCAATTCGCTCTGGGAAGCCTTAGTCGCCCGCTGGACGGTTTTGAAAGCCGCCCACCTTGTCGGCAATGACACGCTTTTCCTGGGCTACTCAGGCCCGGAAGGCGGCGAAGACCACATGACGGTTGCCTGCGTGATGCAGGAAACCGCCAAAGAAGCCGGCATTGCGAGTCAGGCTCTGCCCATGAAAGCCATCGGCTGGAACCAAGCGCGGGGCTTTGTCGGCCTGGACGAATGCCCTCTGCGGACGGTGTTCAAGCTGTTTCCCTGGGAATGGATGTGGAATGAGCCTTTTCATGTGCATTTGATGGAGGCTTATCCGGCCACGCGCTGGATGGAACCGCCCTGGAAGTTAATTTTGTCCAGCAAAGGCATTCTGGCCCTGCTCTGGGAGCTATTTCCCCACCACCCCAATCTGCTGGAAGCGCATCTCCAACAGCCTACCGGCCTGGGCGATTACGTCCGAAAACCGTTCTTTTCCCGCGAAGGGGCTAATGTTTCTATTGTTCAGGCCGGCAACGTTCTGCAAGAGTTGATGGGAACCTACGCCGACGGTCAGTGGGTGTATCAGGCGTACTGTCCCTTGCCGGATTTTGATGGCCGTCATCCCGTGATCGGAAGCTGGGTCATTGGCGACGAGGCGCACGGGATGGGCATCCGCGAGTCCACCAACCTGATCACCGATAACCTCTCTCAATTCGTGCCGCATTACTTTCAGTAACTGAAGTTACGCACCGCTCTCCGAACAATGGGGTAAAGCCCTTCGCTGGGTGGCGCAGACGCCCATTGACCGCCTGCGCGGGCAGAAGAGAGAAGCATTGTCTCCGCGCAGGCGGAGACTAGGCCGAAGGCCACAAAGCGAAGGGCTTTACCCCATTGTTCGGAGAGTGGTGCGTAACTTCATTCAGTAACATCCGCAATGGGAACCGCCATGCCGCATTTGTCCACAATCGGCCTTCTCGCACTCGTTTCTGTCTCGCTTTTCGCCGCCTTCCCGCAGGGCGCGAATGCTGCGCCGACGGGCGTGGCGGATGGCTACCAGGTGCCGACCATCACCGTGCCGTATGCCTGGCATAAGCCGACTTTAGATGGGACGGTGAGTGATGATGAGTGGCGCGACGCCGTCAGCTTGAATGCCCTGCAAACGACCAATCATGCCGTCAGCGCCCGGCAGGCGCGCTTCTGGATGATGTGGGACGAGGACAATTTATATCTGGCGATGCGCTCGCCGCTGCGTCCGGGGGAGCGGGTCATTCAGGCGCTGCGTCAGACGGACAAAGATGTCAATGTCGTGTTTGACGACTCGTATGAGATCTGGCTGGATGTCGGGTCGCATAGCCCGGACGGGCAGCCGGTCTTTTTTCAGTACCTGTCCAACTTTGCCGGAGCGCGTTACGATGTCATGCAGGAGCCGGCGGCGGGCAACTCCCGGATCGGCTGGACAGCGCATTGGAACCCGAGAAACCGGCTGACTCCCGATGGCCGCGCCTGGGAAATGGAGATGGCGATCCCGCGCCGCACGGTCTACTGGGACCAGCCGTTTGCGGACGGTTTCGCGTTCACAGCCCTGCTGACGCGCAACTTCAAACGGCCCTGGGAGCAGAACTCCCTGTCCGGCTCGGGCAGCTTCTCGGTGCGCGAGACGCACGCGCGGTTCCGGCTGTCCAAAGACGCGCCCGCCGTGCATCTGCTGGCCGTCGCTGACCCATTGGCGCAGACGTTCGGGCTGCAACTGGAAGCCTCGGCCAAGCAGGATCAAACGCTGCGCTGGCTTTTTGACAGCGACGGCGGGGTTCACCAAGAAGGCACACTAGCGGTCCCAGCAGGGCAAACAGAAGTGACCATGCCGCCGATGCTTGCCCTGGACAAGCCCGGACCGGGCAGCTTTCGGATCAAAGTGCAAAGCGACGACAGACGGCAAACCTATCTGGATTGGAGCGCGCAGCGCCAGTGGGGCGACCTGAGCAGCCTGACCCAGAAACTGAACGATACGGGGGATCGCGTCGCCCTGACGCTCGGCTTCAATCCAGCCCATGACATCCTGCGCGTCAACGGCGATTTTATTGATGACGACGCGCGCCGGCAAATCGCCCGCTGCCATGTCGCCGTTCAGGACGTAGCCCACAAGACGCTGGCCGAAAAAGAACTCTCTCTGGACAGCCTGGCTTATGTGCGCGGCCTGATTCCTCTGCCCCATCTCCTGCCGGGTGACTATACTGCTACACTGACGACCTTTGACAGCGCCGGCCACACGCTGTTTCTGCGGGAAAGCAAGTTCACCAAAAAAGACCCGGCCAAAGAGTTTCCCTGGTGGAACACGACGCTGGGCAATGCGGACAAGGTTCTCTCACCCTGGACGCCGGTTCGCTACGGGGCTGGGAAACTGGGCGTCTGGGGGCGGACCATGCAGATCGGCCCGGCGGGATTGCCCCGGCAGGTCACGACGCAGGGGCGAAACTTGCTGGCGGGCCAGTCTTATCTCGCCGCTGAGTTGGCTGACGGCAACCCCCTAGCCCCCAATTCTGGGGGAACCGGAAAAGACAAGTCCTCCCCTCTCGACTCCCCCAGAATTGGGGGCCGGGGGGCGATATTCTACGGCCCACGGCGTCGGACTGAAGACAATCTCCTCGGCGGACTACCGCGCTGTCCTGCAATCCCATAGCCAATTGGGCGCGCTATCGGTGACAAGTGTCGTCACGGCGGAATATGATGGCATGTACAAAGTGGACATGACGATCAATGCTCCCCATCCAACCGCACTGAAGGCGCTGAAGCTGGTCGTTCCTCTGCAAAACGACGCGGCCAACTACCTCCATGCCTGCGGCGAAGGCATACGCTACGGGTTTGACTACCGCTTCCTGCCCGCGCATAAAATGGGCCGGCTCTGGGATTCCCGCTCGGTGGACGGCCAGCCCATGCTGGTCGGCTCGTTTATTCCCTACATCTGGATCGGCAATCCGCAGGGCGGCCTGTGCTGGTTCGCCGACAGCGATCAAGGCTGGGTTCCCAGCAATGATGTTCCTGCCGTTGAGGTGCGCCGCGATTCGCCCCGCAGCACGGACCTTGTCCTCAATCTCATTGGTTCACCGACGACGCTGAAGGGGCCGCGCACCATCACGTTTGCGTTTCAAGCGACGCCGGTCAAGCCTCTCCAATCGGGCTGGCGGATGGATACGTGGTGGACGGGCGATTCGTTCAAAGATTGGGCGCAGGTGGAGTCCAAAGGCCATGCCGGAAATATGGGGCTGATCTTCAGTTCTATTCCCTTCCCGCTGGACCCGGCGGAAAGCCGCCGGATGGTTGAGGCGCGGCACCAGGAGACGAATAAAGCGATCTTTGGGTTTGACAAATATCATGCGAATGCCGTCCCGTACTTTGAGCATATCAATATGGGCGAACAGTTTGTCCCGGAACTCACCTACTTTGGCGAAGACTGGCGCACGCAGGTCAGCCGGGGCCTGTCTTATGGGAAAACGCAGTCCGATTTTATGATTTATCACCTGAGCCATTGGGTGCAGGATGCGGGCATTGACGGCTTTTACGTGGATAACGTGTCTCCGATTGCCGATGACAATTTAGCGTCCGGGCATGGCTATCTCCTGCCGGACGGGCGGGTTCAGCCGGCCTATCAGATGTTTGACACGCGCCTGTACTTCCTGCGGATGCGAGCCGCTTTTGCCGAACAGGGCAAGCACGGCAAGATCGTGTTCCACGTAACAAACCACATGATCGCGCCCTGGATCGGGGCCGCGGATATTGCGCTGGACGGCGAGCATCATGTGATTTATCCCGAAATGGGCAAAGATTTCATGGATTTCTGGTCCCCGGAGCGCCTTCGCCTGGACTATCCCGGCCAGTGGGGGACAGCGGTCAATTTCCTTCAGGAATATCAGGGGAACTGGGACCATGCGGCCTTGAAGAAAGCCATGCGGGCCTATACGGGGATGCTATTGCTGAATGATACGCTGGCCTCAGCCAATGCCAACAGTCTGAACCAGGAAGCCTGGATTGCGCGTGACCACTTCGGCATGGAAGCGAATGATGTCCGCTTTGTCGCCCCGTGGGACCCGCAAAGTGGGATGGAAAGTAGCACGCCCGACATCACGCTGTCCGGCTGGACTCGTCCGGGTAAACTGCTGCTCGCCGTCGTGAATACCGGCGAAAAGACGACCGCGCTGCTGCGTCTGGACGCCGCCAAATTGGGTTTGTCTGCTCCGGCCCATTGGAAAGTTATGGACGCGGAAACGCAGCAACCGATAGTTGTAGACGCGCAGGGAATGTTAACTGTCCCCCTAGAGCGTCACGATTACCGCCAGATTCTTATTGAGTCCGGCGGCAATGTGCTATAATTTACCTGATGTGGCGCATCGGTTTCTTCACACCAGGGACAATGGAGTGAACTCCTTCGCTGTGTGGCGTAGACGCCTACTGACCGCCTTCGCGGGCAGAAGATGCCGGACAAATCCTTCTCCGCGCAGGCGGAGACTAGGCCGTAGGCCACCCAGCGAAGGGCTTTAGCCCATTGTCGGAAAGCGATGCGTAACAGCAGCGCCATAATTTGAAACTTCCACGCCCTTCCCTTTTGGAGAACCATGAAAGACCTCACAAAATATCTGATGTTGTTGGTGCTGCCCCTGTGGCTTGCAATAAGCATTGGCGCTGCCGCGCAGACTCCAGCCCAGAAACCGGCTCCCAACCCGTTTGAAGAGGGCGTCTATCTGTATAACCAGGCGTATGACACCGACCTGAACGGGCCTGCGGGTCAGGGAACCGGTGCCTGGTCGGCGTATAAGTCCACCGCCTGGCTCAATATTGCCAATCTGGGCGTTGAGGCCGACCCCGGCTGGGGGACCGGCGACTGGTACGACTGCGCCCAGCACGTCAACTGGAACTTGCCGTGGGCCAAGCAGCAGCAGCGCGCCGACGGGGGCCTGCCGGACGTCGTCCTGGGCATGGGCCAGATGCCCTCGGACCCTAACGCAAACGATAGCTGGAACCAGAAGCTGGCCTGGGAAAATGCGACGTGGAAGGCCGAGGCCGCCAATGATCCCACGATTATGGGCTACTTCGCCAACTACGCCAAAGAGGTAGATGATCTTGGCTTCAAGAGTGTGATTATCCGTCTGGGCTACGAGTTTGACGGCGGCTGGAACCCGTTCGGCAACCTCAATGTCATGTCGGACATGCCCGGCAATTATATTAAGGCCTGGCAGAACATCGTGGTCGCCATGCGGAAGGCAGACACCAAGCACGTCATTCGCGGCTTCTTCTGGAACCCGACCGACGGCAATGTCCAGATTGACCAGTTCGCCTACTATCCCGGCGACGACTACACCGACTTCGTCGGCTTTGACGAATACGACTTCGGCTACAGCGGCATCTACAAGGGAGACGGCGTCCAGCCGACCCAGGCGCAGCAGGACGCCGCCTGGAAAGACATGGAATTGCCGCGAATCAACCGCTTCGCTGACCTGGCTCGAAAGCACAACAAAAAGATCATCATCGGCGAGTGGGGACTGTGGCAGGTCAATGACAAAGGGCATCCCAGCGGCGGCGACAATCCCTCCTACATCCAGCGGATGCATGACTGGATGGCCGACCCGGCCAATCGCGTCTATATGGAAGTCTATTTTGAGACACCGTCCGACGGCGACTCTCAGCTTTGGCCGCACTGGGGCAAGACCACCACATTCCCCAAATCGGCGGCGCTGTATCGGAAGCTGTTCGGCAATCCCGTCAAGCCCTTCGCTCCGTCCGCGCCGACGGCTCTGACCGCTAAGCCCGGTTACAGTCTCTGTGACGCTGGCCTGGCAGCCGAGCAGCGGCGAGCCGCCCCCGACGTACAGCGTCTTTCGCGGCAAAAAGGCCGGCGGCGAGGCGGCGGTGCCTCTCGCGATGGGCCTGACGGCCACATCTTTCGTCAGCAAAGACCTGACCAATGGCAGCGCCTACTACTTTACGGTGAAAGCCGTCAACATCGCGGGAACCAGCGTTGCTTCCACCGAAACCAGAGCCACGCCGGGGCCGCTTGCCGATTACGCGCAAAATGGGGGCTTTGAGGCGGGCGATCTGAGCGGGTGGACTGTGCAGGCAGGCAGCACGGCGGGCGCGGCCTATACCGAGATGCCACGAGGGACCGCTGCCCACACTGGTGGCTGGCAGTGCGCCCAGTGGGCAAACACTCCCTACAAGACCACACTGTCCCAGGAAGTGGCCCTGCCCAACGGCCCCCATACGGTGAGCGCCTGGGTCAAAAGCAGCGGCGGGCAGAGCGTCTGCCAGATGGAACTGGACGGCATGGAGGGTGCTAAAAGCGTCGTCCCGATCCCCGCTGCTAATGTCTGGACGCAGATTTCCAAAACGGTGACCGTGACGACAGGAAAGCTGCGAATCAGCTTCACGAGCGATGCGGCGTCCAACCAGTGGATCAATCTGGACGATGTCACAGTGAAGTAGCCACTGCGGTCTATGCTGGTTTGCGGAAGACGCCATCTTTGACGATGGCTTGACAAGCGAGCGCAGGCTTGTCACAATGGGGTATGGCGAACATACAAATCAGGATGGCGGGGGCAGTAGCTCTACTTTCAACCCTGATCTTCATCGGCTGTGCCGCTCGGAAGGCTTCAAATCCCAGCGTCGGTGGACAACAGCAGGTGCCGCTGGCAATTATTAATGCCAAGGCAGGGCAGACGTTCTCCGGCAAACTCCCTCTCCAGGTGCGTCTGTCAAGTAATCGTCACGAGTATGGAGACGTGAAGCTGTTGGTGGACGGCGTTGAATTTGGCGAAGCCGGAGATGACATACGCCCATCAGGAAGTAGCTTCGCAACCTTCATCCCCATTGAGACTGTGATGTACTCGAATGGGTGGCATGATCTGAGGGTGCAGACAAAGGACCAGACCCCGACTCATTGCCGCGTCAAATTCTGGAATGACGTCTCTGAATTTGACGTAAACGAGATGACTGGCCCGAGTGCTCATGTCCGCGCGAAAAGCGCTATGAGTGTGCCCTGGACGGTAACAATCACGACAATTCTGGACACCCCGGAAACGATTGTACGGGTTTTTCATGGACATGGGAGAGCGATTAGCATTCTCTGGGACGGCAAAGACACTCAAGGCAGAACGGTTCCTGGCGATATGGCTTATCAAGTGACTCTGGTGGCGGGAAAAGCAGCGCCCTTGACGTCGTTCATCAATAAAATGTGATAAATGTCGCAGCCGACAATCGTTCCGTAGACTACGTACTTTTACCCGTTTCCGGTGCCGGCATCACTCAGAGTCGCGGTAAGACTAATCAGCGTAGGGTGTCTCGTACAGCAGGCAGCGAACCGTGCGCGAGCCGTTGTCCAGCAGGGTATTGGCAGGGACAACGGTCGGGCAGGGGGCGAAGGCTTTGGGGCAGCGCGGGGCGAACGGGCAGCCGGGGGGGATAGCCGTGAGGGGCGGCGGCTGGCCGAGGAGCGAGGGCAGGGGAGCGTCTGTGCGCGGGCGGCGCCAATCGGGAAGCGAGGCAAGCAGGGACTGCGTGTAGGGATGCTTTGGCGCGGCAAACAATTCCGAAGCCGGGGCGTACTCCACAATCTGGCCGGCGTACATGACGGCGACATCGTCGCAGCGCTCCCGGACAACGCCTAAATCGTGCGTGATTAACACGATGGCTGTGCCGAGTTCGGCCTTGAGTTCGTCCATCAAGTCCAAAATCTGCGCCTGCACCGTGACATCCAGGGCGGTTGTCGGCTCATCGGCCAGCAGAACCTGGGGGCGGCAGGAAAACGCGATAGCGATCAAAACGCGCTGCCGCATCCCCCCAGACAGTTCATGCGGGTATTGCCGCAGGCGGCGTTCAGGCAGGGAAACGCGGACGCGCGTCAGCCAGTCCAGTGCCCTTGCCCAAGCCTCGGCCCGCGTCACTTTCTGATGGGCGAGAATGGTTTCCACGATCTGCGCGCCGACCGTGAGGGTCGGGTTCAGCGCAGTCATCGGGTCCTGAAAGACCATCGCGATCCGCGCCCCCCGCACCTCTCGCATCTGCCGCTCGGAGAGGCTCAGTAAATCCTCGCCTGCCAGTTGCACCCGCCCGCCGACAATCCGCCCCGGCGGAGCAATCAGGCGCAGAATTGACAGCGCCGTGACACTCTTGCCCGATCCGCTTTCCCCGACAATGCCCAGCGTCTTGCCCGCCTGCACCGAAAACGAGACGCCGCGCACGGCCCGCGCGACCGGCCCGCGCCCTTCGCGTCCAAAGCTGGTTTCCAGATCGTCCACTTGCAGGAGAGGCCCCCCTGCCCCCAATAATGGGGGAGTCAGAGGGGAAGCTTGTCCTTCTCCAATTCCCCCATTATTGGGGGCTAGGGGGCTTTCCCTCATACCGCTACCGTCTCCGCCCCGGCCCGCGCCAGCAGCAGCATGGGATTGGCATAAAGGGCAGCATCGGCTTCTTCGTTCGTCAGACCCGCGCCCAGGGCGACCGTTCGGGCAAACTCCTGCGTGTGCAGATCGCCCGGCGAATGCGTGTCTGAGTTAATCAAAAACTTCGCCCCTGCCGCCCGGCCCAGGACAACCGTGTTGCCGTTGCCCAGGCAATGCCCCCGGCGGCTGGTGATTTCCAGAAACACATTGTTCTGCACGGACAGAGATGCCTCTTCCTCCGTCAACAAACCGGGATGCCCCAGCACGTCCACGTCCGGGCATTCCACGCTGGCGCGATTGGTGCCGGGCGGGACGGGTTCCACCAGCGTTTCCCCGTGAATGACCACGATCTTCGCTCCCGCCCGCTTGGCCTGCGCGGCCAATCGCGCAATGGAACGCGGCGGGCAATGGGTCAGTTCCACGCCCGGCAATACTAAAAAGCCCCACTCCTCCCAGGCTAATTGACAATCGCGCGATACTTTGTCCACGATGTCCTGAATGTTAGACGCCGACGCATGATCCGTAATCGCCATCGCCGTGTAGCCTTTGACATGCGCGCGCCGGATCAATTCCATCGGCAGGAGTGCACCGTCGGAAAAAAACGAATGGGTGTGAAAGTCATACAGAGGCATATTTGTTCCTGTCGTATGGATCAAAAAGTGTAGAATGGCAGCCGCGTTTTACGAACTTCATTCTGCCAAAATGGCACATTGGGATTATGGCGCAGAGATATTTCCGTCTCCGCCCAGCCTGCGGTGAACTCTGCTTTTCCATCCACCGCTGAGAATGCGCCCTCTTGATAACAGTCGGCGAAAGTATCAATCATGGACTGAATACTTTGATATTCGATATATGGCTCGTCCTCAAACGAATATGCTCCAACATACGGTTTACCGAGCGAGGCGAGGCTGCAATCCACAAAGTAGTGGTCGCTATAAAATCTCAGTAGTGGAAACCATGATTTTTCCATATCCTCAAAGTTTTGCTCCCGGAAGTGAAGATACATCTCAACCGCTTCGTGAAGCGGGGAGAACCAATAGCCGTAATAGACGCCCATTTCCTCTGGTGTATGGCCCCAAGCATCAACGCCGTCACAGAACTCATAAAACTCAATGAGTTGTGAAGGCAGCGTCAAATCAAGAGGCTTGGTCATCTGCAAAATGCTTTCCCGTCTCAGACCAGGCCGCATCAATTTCACAAAGCCCAAGTCAAGGTTACTGCAAATATCAACCAATCTTTGCATGGACGCAGACAATTCAGCCATACGTATCTCCCCTTTACAGTCCGTCTGACTGAGGTTTGCCTTCTGTCACAGTGTCACATCCTGTGTCACAACGCGCGGCTTGACGCTTTGAAAGAGAATGCAATTTGGGAAGCGCCGCAGACTTTCCAGTCCCGGCTCCTGCCGCAGCGCCTCTTCGGAGGCAGTCGGTTCTACGATTTGTGTCACCATCAGTCCCGCCGCGCTTAGGCCGTTGATCAAAGTGGATAGGCTTCGGTGATACTTGACGACGCCGTCCACGAACCAATGGAACCGCCGTTCGCCTTCCTCGTTGTAGTTGTCTACGGGCCAGTAGAGTCGGTTCCCTGCTGTGTCTTTGATCCAGTTTTGCTCCCCGTCTCTGCGCGCCGTGGTCATCGGGTGCTCGGTAGAATAAACGAAAACACCGCCCGGCTTCAGCCAATCAGCGACATGGGCTGTGAGAGTTGCATAATCCTGCACATAGTGAACTGCAAACGAACTGACCACGATGTCAAATGTTTCCGACGCGAATGCTAAATCCTCCATGGCTGCTTGCACATATGTGATCGTGGGAAGCGCGTTCTTCGCCTGCGCCACTGACAGCATTTTCTCTGAAATGTCCGCCCCTATGATGCTGACCGCCCCTCGTGACGCGCAGTAAGCCGACAGATCGCCGGTTCCGCATCCCATGTCCAGCACCGCTGCCCCCGCCAGCGGCGGCAGAAGCGCGCGCAGAGCCGGCTGCTCCACCAGGTCATTGAGATTGCCGGGATGGGCGCGCAGATCCGCATAGCCCCGGAAAAACGCTTCCTCGTCGTAGATGTTCTGTTTCATGGGCGCGATTCAGCCTGAAATGGTACGACATGGGCTTTGACCCACTCTGTAAACTCCTCGCGCTCCATTTTGTTGTCTGCGAGAGTGAGTATGACCCTCTCCTGCTCATCCACATCCGCCGCCAATTCGTAGCCCCTCATGAGTAGAAAGCTTCTATCGCGGCGTGTCCGACGCGCTTGTTGCCGTCAACAAAAGCATGGTTCTTGATAAGCGCAACCCCCAAGGTGGCCGCCTTGTCCGCCAATGTTGGATACAGGTCTTCGCCGCCAAAGGTCATCTGCGGCTGGGCGACAGCGGACTCAACGGCTTCAGGATAGCGTACTCCGGGATCGCCGCCTTTTTCTTCTAATGCCTGCTGGTGCAGCCGATAAACTTCTTCCAGGCTGATGTACTGTATCCAGATCATGCAAGCCGCCGATAAAGTTCCGCGTTCTTCTCAAACACGTATTTCATGGCTTCCTCGAACTTGAGGCGGCGCACTTCTTCGGTTCCCGGTTCCGGTGACTGCCAGGGTGCGAACAGCCGACGTGCGGCAAGTTCCTGCAAAGGCAAACTCAAACGCTCGGCTTCTTCAGTCAGTTGCGTGGCCTGAGCGTCAGTCAATTCTATTGTCAGCGTGGTCATAATCTTATCCTTTCCTTCTCATCCTGCGCCAGATGGCATTTTTTGTACTTTTGGCCGCTGCCGCACCAGCAGCGGTCGTTGCGGCCAATTTTGGGGCTGAGGACGATTGGCTGCGGGCCGGTTTCCGGCTCAAAAATCGCGAGTCGCGCTTCTTCTTGGAGCTGTTCCTGCTGCCTCTGGTAATCTTGCCGATACTGTTCCAATAAGTTTCTCACGGGAGGCACATAGCGTTCCAAATCACCGCGATAAGCTTCCTCCAAAAACTCCTGGTCAAACTCTTCGTCATCAAACTTGCCTTCAGCCAGCGCCTGCTCCAGCATGGGGCGGGCCTCAATGTCGGCGAGTTCTATCAGTTCACCGGCCAGCGCGCTCACAGTATCGCGCTGTTTCTCATCCAGAGTGTCATAACGGGAGAGGTAATCCGCGACAATGGGGCGAATGATATCTGCGATGCGTTGAAGCGCTGCCGTGTCCTCGCCTGCCAGACCGGCGGCCACTTCGGCGGACAGCCCGCGTGGATACCTGCCGAGAGTGTCGTCGGACGACGAGCTTCAGCAGGGGATCAATGGCCGCCGGGCCGAACACAGAAACGGCATCGGGCAGGAAATCCAGTAAGTCATCGTCAACCTGAGCGAAAAGGCGGATCAAAAATGAAAGCGCGGATGGAGTGCGAAGCACGCTCAGTGCGACAATACAGTAAAAGACAACCGAATCTTCGCGCTGCTGCGTGTGCGACTTCTTCAGCAGTTTCGGCGTCAGCAGTTCTTCCATGGCGGGAACCGCGTCCTCGCCAAGCGCGACGATGTCTTCCAGAATGGCCGGGTCGGGCCAGTCCCAATTTGGGATTAATTTCGCGACTCGCTCGCGCGCTATTTCTGTCACGTCTGTCATAAGAAGTTCTCAGTCAAACAGGCTGGATACGCTCATGTCGTGGTTGATGCGGTGGATCGCCTCGCCGAACATGGCGGCAATGGAAATCTGGGTGATCTTGGGCCGCTGGTTTTCCACCGGCAGGGGAATGCTGTCGGTGACGACGACTTCCGCGATGGCGGGATGATCGTTGAGCCTGTCTACCGCATTGGAAGTCAGGACGCCGTGCGTGGCAGCGACATAGATTTCAGGCTTCGCGCCATGTTCCAGAAGGGCGTTGACGCACTCGATAATGGAACCGCCGGTGGTGATCATATCTTCCAGAATAATCGGCGTCCGCCCGGCGACATCGCCGGCCAGCGCGGTGATCTCGGTATGTCCGTGCGCCTCATGGTGCTTGTAGCCGACGGCCAGCGGCGCGTTCAGTTGTCGGACCAGCTTGCGCGCCTGCTTGACCCGGCCTTCGTCGGGCGAGACGATGACGACGTTCTGCAAATTCTTCTTCTGGAAATAATCCGCGAACATCCCGCGCGCCGTCAGGTGATCCAGCGGAATGTTGAAAAAGCCCTGGATGGCGTCGGCGTGCAAGTCCAGCGTGATGACGCGGTCCGCGCCAGCCGCGGTCAGGACATCGGCGATCAACTTGGCCGTGATCGCCTCGCGCGGCCGGTCTTTCTTTTCCTGACGGGCGTAGCCGAAATAAGGCAGCACCGCCGTAATACGATCCGCGCTGGCCCGCCGCATGGCGTCGATCAAAATCAGCAGCTCCATGAAATTGGTGTCTACGGGGGGGCAGGTCGGCTGAATGATAAAGGCATCCGCGCCGCGCACGCTTTCATTGTACTGCACATACGTTTCACCGTCGGAAAAGCGGCTGATGCGGACATTGCCCAGCGGCAAGCGCAGCCATTCCGCGATGGCCTGGCAGAGTTTCGGGTTGCCGGTCCCCGCAAACAGCTTAATTTCAGTTTTTTCGCTCACGTTATCCCCTTGATTTCGTCCCGGCGTTTTTGGCGGAAGCCCTTTAAGGCTTTATTGGGGTGATTATAGCAGACGCGCAAACGGGTTGGCAAGATGCGCTTGTCTTGTCAGAAGCTGGAAACTTCTGTATAATGAACGTCATGAATAACATCCTTCGCTTCTTCTTCGCCGCGCTGCTGGTTCTTGGCAGCGTATCCCAGCGTTGTCACGCGCAGTTGGCTCCGCCAACTCCCGTCTTTGCGGAAGCAAACTCGTTGCCAGTTGCTGTCGCGCCCACCAATCCCCTTCTTCGCTATGCAGGCCGCTTTGATACCCGCGATGCCGCCGGCCCGCGCTGCGCGTGGCCGGCCAGTGCCGTCACCCTGCGGTTTCAAGGCTCTGCGTTGAATGTGAGTCTGACCGATCAAGACAGCGACCGCTACCAGGTGGTCGTAGACGGTCAGCCGGCCTCTGTGCTGGCCCCGCAGAATGGAACGCATCTGTATCGCGTTTTTCAAGCGGCAAAGGGCGGCTCGCATACAGTCAGCCTGGTCAAGCGGACCGAGTCGTTCTTCGGGACGACACAGTTTCTCGGCTTTCAACTGTCGGCGGGCGGCAAACTGCTCCCATTGCCCAAGCCCTCCGGTCGCCGGCTGGAAGTGATAGGGGACTCGATAAGCTGTGGCTACGGCAATGAGGCCAAAGATCAACACGAGCGGTTTTCGCCCGTCACGGAGAATGCTTACCTCAGTTACGGCGCGATTGCCGCCCGCGCGCTGGGCGCGGAATATGTCTGCACCGCCTGGTCAGGCAAAAAGATGTGGCCCGACAATACCCTGCCGGACCTGTACGACCGAACTCTGCCGCTTGATCCGGGCAGCCGATGGGATTTCGCCGCGTGGACACCCCAGGTCGTCGTCATCAACCTCAGCACCAATGACTTCAGCAGCGGCGTCCCGGAACGAAAAGGCTGGGTCGCGGGATACGAAGCGTTCGTCGTCCGTGTCCGCAAGAACTACCCGTCGTCGGCGATCTACTGCGCCACCAGCCCGATGATGGGCGGCGATGGGGGCAAAATAGCGGCTTCGTACCTCACCCAGATCGTCAGCGATGAGAACGCGCTGGGCGACAAAAACGTGCGGCTTCTGGTCTTTGAGACGCAGGACTGGAAAAACGGGTTTGGGGCGGACTGGCATCCCAGCGTCAAAACGCACCAGATCATGGCGGACAAACTCGCCGCCACTCTGAAAGCCGACCTGGGCTGGTGAGCGCGGGTATCTTTGTCCCGGAGTGGGACCGGCACAACCGACCGGGGAGCATTGTGACGTTCGGCCATGCGTACCCGCAGGGGCAGGCTGAGGCGGCGCGGAACCTGGTGCGTGAAACGGCGGGGCAGGGGTACGTCGCGTCCGTCAACCCTTCTGCCGTTTGGCAGAACATAGACTGGACGCGGCTCATAACAGGGCTGAACAAAGACCGGCAGTGGGCATTGAAGCAGCTCTTTACCCTGCTGGACCCGATGCTGGAACCGGACATCGCCCTGGCCGTCGTGCCGCCTCACCGGGCCTATCAGGCCTTCTGGCCCGTCCGCACTTTAGCGAAACAATTGGCTGCCAACGGACGAATTGATGCGACCGGCTGCCTTGTCCGCCACACCACCATCCGCCGCATTCTGTTCGGCGGCCCCAGTTCCCGTGCGCTGCACTTCCAAACCATTCAGGTTGAGGAAGCGGCTCTCATAGAGGGCCGCCGGGTACTGCTGCTGGACGACATCGCCAAAAGCGGAAACTCGCTTCTGGCTTGCCGCGAAATGCTGCTGGCTGGGGGCGCGGCCCAGGTGCAGGCCGTCGCCCTCGCACGGGTCATCATTTCGCGCCCGGAGGGGTGAAAAGTTTCACAGCCGCCGCACTTCATCGCCTACGCGCAGGGATTTGCCGATTTCGGAAGCGGGGATGCGCGTATTGACGGCGAGACGGTAAAAGTGGTTGAAGCGGGCGGCATTCGCCCACGGCGGCAGCGTTTCTTCCCGCCGGGCGCGAAAGGTCTGCGAAAACTCCGGGAACGGTTCGCCGGTGCGCGTATCGCGGGTCGGGACGATGCAGCGCTGGCAGGGGTTGGTTCCTTCCAGGACAACGTCGCCAATTTGAAAACGCACCGTCTCATCGGGAGCGCCGAACAGACGGTCTTCCCAGAAGGGCGGGGTGTCGGCGATCTCTAAATTGGCGCGGAAGCGGACCCGCAGTTCGGTCAGCGCGATGCCCGGATACCACGAACCGACCTCTTCCAGCGTGGCCTGCCCGATCACCGTCGGGCCGGGGGCGTTCTGGTCATCGGGAAAGCCGCCCTCAGCCTTGCGCCGGAGGGCGATGGGCAGGCCGAAAAAGTCAGACAGCCAGGATTCTGCCGCTTCGCGCTCCCGATGCAGCAGGAAAAGGCCGCTTTGGCTGCCGTCCCGCGTCTGCAAAAAGAGCGTGCCGTCTTTCCAGTCCAGGGCCGCACGAAGTTGGTGGATTTTAGGCGTGCGTTTGCCGTTGACGTATTTTCCGTCCGCGTCAAAGAACGCAAACTCGCGGTCATGCTCCAGCCCGCCGCCCTCCACGATCCGTGTTTGCGTCACGGACACGGGGCCGAGCGATTTGAGGGGATAGATCGTGATGCCGGACAGATGGGGCATAAATAGGATTTTCTTGAAAGACCCCCCCCGCCCCCAATACTGGGGGAGCCGGATTATCTTTTCCTGTTCCCCCATTATTGGGGGCTAGGGGGCGTCCGCTCATTTGATTAAGCCGTTGCCATGCGGGGCGAGGGCATCTCTTCCAGATCGTGCGTGATGCTGGCGGCCACTTCCGGCGCGCGGCTGCGAAGCATCAAGAACCAGACCAATCCCGAGCGCGAAGTATCCCAGGAAGACATAGGGGAAATACTTCATCGGCGGCGTCAGCGGCGGGTTGGTGTAGACGCTGCCGACGGCGGGAACCAGCAGCAGCACGACGGCGATCACCGAAATGCGCGATGTGGCTTGGCTGCAATTCACCGATCTTCTTCAAATACATCGGCGCGGCGACCGAGATGAAGAAGTAGGCGAACAGGAAGCCGAACGCGCCGAATGTTCCGGCATAGTTGAAGACGTCCAGAACAACATTGTGCCACTGATAGAGGCCGCTGACGACGACCAACATCAGCGCAGCCGCGATCGTGACGGCGACATGCGGCGTTTCATGGTCGGCGTGGGACTTGCCGACCGACCGGGTGAAAGACCCCGTGCCGTCCCATCGGGTATAGAATGCGGGCGCAGGCATTGATGCAGGACAGGTTCAGCGAGAAGAAACTGATCATGGCTCCCAGCGAGATCGGGATACTCAGCCAGGGGACATGCATCATCGCGGACAGCGTGTTCAGCGGCGCGGCCAGGGTATCCAGCGTGGCCGTGTTTCCCTTGTTGCCGTAAACCTCCATGTAAGTGACGAACACAAAGAAAATCCCCGTCAGCAGCAGGCTCCAGATCACGGCTTTCGGAATGATCTTGAGCGGATTTTTGGCTTCTTCTCCAAACGCCGTCGCGCATTCAAAGCCGACCAGGCTGAAAATGGCGATCACCACGCCGAAGCCCAGGTTGGAGAACGATGTTCCCTTGAGCGTGAGTTGATCGTGGTCAATCGGGAATGCCGTGCCCGAACAGTACGATCCCCGACAGGGCGAGGATAAAGACCACCGACAGGGCTTCCAGAATCAGCATCAGGATCGTGGATAGCTGGATGTCCCGGTAGGCCAGAATCCAGGACAGGCCCGCGCAGACCGCGAACAGCAGCAGCGGCGGCATCTGGTGATGGCCCGGCGCCATGCCCAGTAGGACATTGGCGAAGTTGGTAAACCCGGTCAGTCCGGCAATGCCGATAAACAGATACGCCCAGATCAAGCACCAGGCGGTCATCCCGCCCGCCGTCGGCCCCAGCCCGCGCGTGGCATAGGCGAACATGGAACCGGCTGTTGTAGATCGTTTGGCGAACTGGTTGAGATTGAGTGCGACAAACAGCAGCATAACCGTGCCGAAGGCATAGGCCAGCCAGCTTCCGTTGCCTGCATTGCCGTACATCGCCGGCACGATCAGAGCAGCAGTCATGGTCGGGGAGATCAGGGCAATCGCCTGCGCCAGCACCTCCCAGTAGTTCAGACAATTCGAGCGCAGGCGTGCGCCCGGAGCGGCGAGGGGACTCGCCATGAGTGTGTCGGCCATAGGTGGTTCCTCCATTTGACAGAAAGTGCGTTGTCGTGAGGGAAAGCCAGCAATGGCAGAGCGCATCAGAGCGCCGGGGAGTGTTTACAAATAGCTGCCGAGCAACTCTTTCGGGGCGGTGCAGGCGACTAAAATCAGCCGGACATCCTCCCCGTTCAGGGCCGCTAAACGGTGCGGCACGCGGGCATCAAAATGGGCGGCATCGCCGGGCGCGAGATCATGCGTATCTTCGGCGAGAGACAAGCGCAGCGTCCCGGAAAGAACGTACAGCCATTCCTCGCCCTCATGCCGGTACTGCTCGTCGCCCGTGCGATCCGCCGGCACAACGACTAAAATCGGGTGCATTCCCGCGGGCCGTGTCTGGTGAGAGAGCGGCGTGTACCGAAGTCCATTGCCTTGCCGCTGCGGTCCGCCTTCGGCCCGGACGATGGCGCAGAGGGCCGTGCGTGGTTCCGGCTCAAACAGGGTTGACAGCGTCAATCCGAATGCCTGCGCCAGCGACAGCAAAGCCGCAATGGAGGGTTGCCGTTCGCCGTCTTCCAGGCGCGAAAGATAGGATTTGCTCAGACCAGCGCGTTTCGCCAGGTCGTCCATCGTCCACGACCTTTGTATCCGCAGATCGCGAAGTCGCGCCCCCAATTCCGTGACTTCGGACTGCACTTGATCTTCCATGAGCGTGGTCATAAGGTATTATAGCACATGGTTGCCTGAGAGTCAACAGGAGTTGCCAAAAATGCGTGTGTCAATTAAGTAGAGAGAAGATCGCAGGGCTGCTATGTTCAGCAGTATTTCTAGCGGCTGGTCTCACGGCATTTAGAAACTGTATAGAAACGCGCCGGAAAGCCCCCCCCAATTCTGGGGAACCGGAAAGCCCCCCCGCCCCAATTCTGGGGAGCCGGAGAACCCCCCGCCCCAATTCTGGGGAGCCGGAAAGAACAAAGAGGCCGGCCTGATCCCCTCGGGTTCCCCCAGAATTGGGGGCGAGGGGGCCTCGGCTGGACATTCTATTCAGTCTCTTAGACGATACAGTTTCAGAATCAACTGCAAAGCGATCAGGAGAGCCGTTGCTGCCTAACGGGTCGGGGTGGAGCGTGTATCGCCGACGTACAGTGGGAGGACGTAGTCGCTCTGGTAAACTGACCCGCGCCGGGGGAAGTCAGTGTTGGGAATGATGGTGGTCACGCCCCCGCGCGTCTCCTCCACGGCCTTGACGAACGGGCCGCCGAGGTTGGTGAAAAGCGTGGCTGAAACTCGCCCGCCGTCGTTGCGGATCAAAGGGTTCTGGAGATCGGGCGGTGGCCGGTTGGTCTGGTTGGAGTAGCCCCCCAGGATTTCGAGCGACCCGCCATTTTTGGCGGTGAAAGGAGTCGCGCCCATGTTCTCTGTCTTGTAGCCGAATATCCAGAGCGCGCCGCCGTTGCTGACAATCTGGTTCCCGCTGCCGTACTCAATATCTATCTGGCGGGCAAAGACGCGCGCGCCGGATCGGCAGAAATCGTCGCCGGTGGCGTTGTCGTTGACGTTTTCCAGGTAGAAAGTGATCGGCAGTCCCTGGGGATTAGAAATGCCGCCGCTGGCGCAGCGCTGAATGACATCGCGCCGGGCCATGACCCGGATCGGCATCGCTGAATCTTGAAAGAGGATAGGGGCCGGGGACGCCTGGGCGATGACAAAAGTCCCACCGTCGATTTGGGAAGCCATGCCGTTGACGACATGAACGGAGGTGGGAACGGTGACATCGCCAGGCAGTTTGTAATGCCGCTTCTTGAAGCAGACGACGGGCTTGCCGGAATCGAGCGCGGCCTGGATAGTGGGATAGTCGTCCGCAATCGCCCACTGCGTTTGAGGGTCGTACCACGGGACGCGCGGCGTGTCTTCAATCGGGAGCCGCAGGGAGCGGGCGGGCTGGCCGGAAGCCAGAGCCTTGGGCGGGTAGGAGACATACTCATCCACGAACGGCTCCATCGCGGCGGCGCCTCCTGCCTTGCGAATGGCCGTCGTGTAGCCTGCCGTGGCAACATCGCGGGCGAACAGGCCCTGCTCGGCGTCGCGGGTCATCTCCATGGCCGGACCGCTCGCGCCTTTCGTATCTGCGCCCTTGAGTTCGCTGTCAATGACAACGGCTTGCGGGCCGGAGCCGTCAATCTTCAGGGCAGGCACGCCCGATGGCTGCTCGGAGCGCAAGCGGCGCAGCGAGGCCCCGCCGCCGGTGAGAAAAAACCCGGCCTCTTTTTGACCGCGCAGCGTCAGGTATTCAAAAGCCACGTCGCCTTCGGCATTGACCGAGTCAAAGATGCCGTCATCAAATCCCTGCACCGTGACATCAGCATAGTAACCCTGAATAGAACCCTGCTTGAACCAGATTCCGTAGCGGCCTGTTCCATCGTCGGATCGGAGGGTGACGGAGCGCATATCGGTGTTGTTGGCGCCCTGGAAGAACAGGGCGACCGCGCCGGGATTGCCGTGTCCGGTGTCGAGAGTCAGGTTGCGGAGCCAGTTGCTGCCCGGCACGTTGTTAAAGACCGTGTCCGGGTGCTGGAAGGCCAGCATGATCTTGGGGTGCGTCGGGTCTTGATACCCAGGGCAGTGGTCCGCCAGTTGGATGATCGTTCCCGTCCGGCTTTGCCCGACGAAGCGGACATGATTAATATCAAACGTGCCGTCCCATTTGGGGGAGGCGCCCACAGTCGCCCCGCGGTAAATCAGCGTGTCGCTGACCTTGTAGGTGCCCTTGGGTAGGTAAACATAGAAGCTGTTGTCCGAAGTCCACGGACCGTGTGCCTTGTATTCGCGCCGGAGCAGATCCCACACATCCTGAAATGCTGCGGTGTCGTCGCTGATGCCATCGCCTTTGGCCGCGCGCATCCACGGCTCGGGCGGGCGTTTGAGGTTGATGACCGGGCCGCCGTTTTGCCTCAGCAGCGTGTCGGGAAAGGTGATGTCCTGCCCTCCTCCCCGGTCACCGGCCTTTGCAGCGTAGGTAGGTAGCCCGGCGAAGATCAGAAACAAAGTGAGCATCATGGCTCCCTGGAACACGGGACAGAGGGCATACATGTTCTTCATAGGAGCCATCTTTCTCTCCCTGCCCCTTGTTTTCCTGCCCCTCTCCTTTATCAGCAAGTGATTATCAGCAAGTGATCATGGCTTCCTGCGGCGGGTCATGTGCGTCTGCCTGACGCTCCTGCTGCACCCGAAGTTCAGGTGTGCTGAGACTACAGTCCAGCACAGGGAATGAGTGTAGAATACAAAATATCTGTCAAATTTAAGCGAAAAAGAAAGCGTTACTCTATTGATAGGGTAACGCTGCTTTCATTTGTGAGCCTTTTGGTGAGCGGACAGGGTGGGATTCGAACCCACGGGGCCGAAGGGCCCCGACTGTTTTCAAGACAGTTCCGTTATGACCACTCCGGCACCTGTCCAGGTCGCTTTTGTGAAGCTCTATTATACGCGGCGTGAGGGCCGGCTGTCAACTTTGGGTTTGGCCGCTGGCGTGGCTGGGTATTCTTGAAATATGGAAACCGGCAGTTATATGCTGATTGAGCGCGGGATGACCGTGCGGGGAACGGACGGTGATCTTGGCACGGTCGCCGAAGTGGTGGCTGATGCCGATGTTGATGTCTTTCGGGGCATTGTTCTGGCCCATGGCCTGTTTTCCGGCAAACACGGCTTTGTCACTGCCGAGCGTATTGTCAGCGTGGAACAAAACATTGTTCATGCCAGTCTCAGTAAAGCAGAGGCGGATCAACTCCCGCCCCCAGCGTCGGGAGGACAAACCCATCAAGGAAGGGATTTACTCACATGAAACACACCAATAAATTGACCATTCTCGGTCTGGCGGCCACCGTTGCCGCCGCTGCATTTGCCCCGCTCGCGGTCAGCGCGGATCAGGCAAGCCAGCAGAAAAACAAAAATCAGTGGCGCAACCTCGGCATCGCTGGAGCAGCAGTGGCTGGCTACGGCTTGCTGAACCACAACAGCACGGCGACGGTGCTCGGCGCGGCGGGCGCAGCCTACTCCGCTAACCGCTATGAGCAGGACCGACATCACCAGTCCCAGGACAATGCGGCCCGGCAGCGGTACTACCGCAGCCACTCTTATCGTCATCACTATGTTCGCCGCCATCGGTAGAGCATGGTGTGCAAAGACAACGGGCCTGCCAGAAATGGCAGGCCCGTATTGTTTTGCTGGCAGGAATTGACGCCGGGCTTGGCGAACAGAGCCGCATGAAACTCGGCGTTTCCACATTGGGGTGTCCAAACTGGACGCTGGAAGAGATTTTGACCCGGCTGCCGGGTTATGGGTATGAAGGCGTGGAACTGCGCGGACTGGGGCCGGATTTGGATTTGACACAGTCGCCGCACTTTGCGACGGCTGCTGCGGCCGCAGAGACTCGCCAGGCGTTTGCGGACGCTGGCCTGGCGATTTGCAGCCTGGATACCTCCTGCTCGTTTGTGGATGCCGACCCCGCCATTCGCGCTCAAAATGTGGAACAGGGCCGGGCAGCGATTGATCTTGCGGTTCGTTTGGGCGCACCCAATGTGCGCGTCTTTGGCGGAACCATTGCGGAGGAAACCAGTCGCGCAGAAGGCGTACAGTATCTGGCGGAATGCCTGTGCGCGCTGGGAGACTATGCGGCGCAGGGGGGCGGCGATGTTTGCATCGTTCTGGAAACGCATGAACTCGTTTTCCACCGGAGCGCAGGCGGCGGAGGCGCTGCGGCAGGCCGCGCATCCCCGGGTCGGCGCCTTGTGGGACCTGCATCATCCCTTTCGGCACGGCGAAACCCCGGCGGAAACCTTTGCCGCGCTCGGCCCGTATGTCAAGCAGGTCCATGTCAAAGACAGCAGGCCGGGCGGGTCCTGATTGTCTGCTCGGCGAGGGTGACATCCCGATCTTTATGATGCTGCGCCTGCTTCAGAGCGGCGGTTTTGACGGCTGGATCAATTTGGAATGGGAGAAGCGGTGGGCACCCGAATTAGCCGAACCGGAGATTGTCTTTCCGCAGTATGCCGCGCGTCTGCGTCAGTGGCTGCAAGAAGAGTAAGCGCGCGGCGCACAGCGCTCCCCGCCTTCACGTTGGTGGAGCTGCTCGTAGTCGTCGCCATCATCGCCCTGCTCACGGCGATTTTGCTGCCTGTCTTCTTTACCGTGCGGGGCAAAGCGCGGCAGACGGTTTGTGTTTCCAACCTGCGCCAGATCGGCATGGCGATCAGCCTCTATTCGCAGGACGAGGACGATCTTTATCCCGCCGGAAAAGACCCGTCGGATGAATATGCGGTCCCAGACCTCTGGACGGGTTCGCCTTATCAGGCGCAGGTGCATCAAATGCCGTTCCTGAACGACATCCTCGCCCCGTATATCCACAGCAAAGAACTCTGGCGCTGCCCTGCCGACAGCGGCTACACGGCGCTTGACATCAGCGCGTATGAAGGCACCACGGTTCCACTGGATGCTACGCCGACTGCGTATCAGAAATACGGCACGTCATATTTGTACCGGACAGAAATCGCCCTGCTCGGCACGCGCTACGGCTCACTGGTGGCCTATGACAGCAGCCATAATCCGCATGAGAACGCGGAAGTGAATGTTCTCATGGACGGAAATGGTTCCTGGCATGGCGGCTTTCTGGTCAATCAAAAGCGCTACAATGAACTGATGGGCGATGGTCATGTCATCAATCAAGACATTGTTCAGTTCGGCCAGACCTGGAATTTGCAGTTGAAACAGCCCTGACATGACCGTCGCGACTTACGCTGCCCGCTGGGTTCTGCCTGTTGACGCTCCGCCCATTCCTGACGGGGAAGTCGTGGTGGAAGACGGCTGCATTGCCGCTGTCCGCCCGCGCCGCGCTCCCGTCGGCGAGTGCCGGGATTTCGGTGACGCGATCCTGATGCCGGGCCTGGTCAATGCCCACTCCCACCTTGAGTACACCGCTCTGCGCGGCTTTCTGGAAGACATTCCCTTCTTTCCCTGGATACGCGCCCTCACCGCCGCAAAAGCGTCCCTGTCCCCCGAAGATTGGCTCTGGTCGGCACGATTAGGCGCGTTAGAATGCCTGGCAGCGGGCATTACCACAGTTGGCGACAACACCGATGCCGGTGTCACCATGCGTGTTTTGACTGAAAGCGGCCTGCGCGGCATTGTGTACCAGGAACTGTTTGGCATTGACGACCGCGAACCTGTGCCGCCTATCATGGACGCCCTGCGCGCCAAAATTGCCTTGCACCGGCAATTGTCTTCGGATCGCGTTGGGGTAGGGGTGTCGCCGCACGCGCTCTATACCATCCGCCCCGCCCTCTTCACATCGCTCCAGACTTATGTGGCCGAGGAGCGCCTGCCGACCAGCATTCATATCGCCGAATCTCCTGCCGAGAGCCTGCTGACAGAGCGCGGCGAAGGGCCATTTGCCGAGATGTACGCCCGGCGCGGCATCCAATGGGACGCTCCCTACGCCACGCCCACGCAGTATGGTGCCGCGCAAGGGGCTTTCACACCCCAAAGCCTGGCCGTGCACTGCGTTCATCAAACCCCGGAAGACATCGCGCTTCTCGCCTCTCAGGGCGCTGCCGTCATTCATTGCCCCAAAAGTAACGCCAAATTGGGCGCGGGCGTCGCGCCTCTGTCACGCTGGCTCCGAACGGAAGGGCTTCGGGTGGGTTTGGGAACGGACAGCGCGGTTTCCAATAATACGCTAGACTTGTTTGAGGAGATGCGTTTCGCCCTGTTGATGCAGCGGGCGGTTCAAGAAGACGTGGAAGCCGTCACTGCTCGTGAGGTCGTCCGCCTGGCAACTTTGGGTGGGGCGGAAGCAATGGGACTTGCCTCTCAAATCGGCTCACTCACGCCCGGCAAGCGGGCTGATCTGATCGGCGTCCGTCTGAACCGACCCCATGCCATCCCCGCCACCGACCCTTACTCTGCCCTCGTTTATGCTGCCCGCGCCGACGACGTTCTGTTTGCGCTCTGTGATGGCGAAATTCTGTACGCGGACGGCGTTTGGCCGACGCTGGACGCTCTGACGATCCTGAATGGCGCACGGGTGGCGCGCGCCAAACTTTCCTAATTACGGCATGATAGGTTGTGGCGGTGAGCCGCGCCCCTGCGAGCATCGCGTTGCCAAGTCCTTCCGTAGATACCAGTCCTTCCGTATGAGAGCAGAGCCGCAACTAGGTAGGAGTGATGCTCACCGCCACAAGTTGTCTAGCACAAACCATGCCAAAATGGCAGTTTTACCGAACAGGCGCAAAATTATTTCTCACGAGAGTGGTCAGCAAGCGGAGTAACACTCACCTTGAAATTAAGGCAGGGGACTTGGCCCGCTGCGGCGAACTATAAGCGCACATGGCGTCTAAAACACGAGCAGGGCGAGGCGGGGAAGATGGGGAGAAGGCCGGCGGTAGAGGCGGGGACGGCGCGACAGGAGCGGTCACGTTTCTGGTCGGCGGGCTGATTGCGGCGTATCTGTTTTTTACCAATCCTGATCCCAAGTCCCCGGAATCTTACTGGTTTATCAACACCGGGCTGTGTCTCTGGCTGCCGCTGGTGACGATTTTGCTGTTTCTGCGGTCGGAGCCAAGCCAGTTCGGGATGACACGCGGCGACCGTAGGCTCGGGCTGAAATGGACACTGATCGCATGGGTAGTGATGGTAGTCGTCCTGGCGGTTACTGTCAGCATTCCCTCCCTGCACTCGCAGTTCCAAAATCAGTATCTCTTTGGCCGCCTCAGCAGCCCGCTGGAAGGGGTCGGCCCTGTCTTCAATCGTTTCCTCGGCCATGTGAACCTCAAAGCCTTGCTTTTTTATGAGCTGGCGATGGGGTTTTATATGTTCTGCTGGGAGTTCTTCTTTCGCGGGTTTCTGCTGTTCGGGCTGCAAAAAAGCCGCCTCGGCGCCTGGGGTGCGGTCATTGTGCAGGCGCTGCTCTTTGCCCTGCTGCACTGGTCCGTATGTCCCCGGTGCGTCCAAGCCGCCTGCCGAAGTCCTGAGCGCGCTTCCCGGAGGGCTAATTTTGGGTGTTCTTGCTCTCCGCACCCGCTCGTTCCTCTACGGCTTTCTGGCACACTGGGCGATTTCCCTGACGCTGGACTTGATTCTGCTGGCTCCGTTTATTTTCAAGCATATTGGGTAAATACACTCTAGCCTCGCCTCTTGTCAGGAGACATTTGACTCATGGAGAATATGCGGATTGAAACGAGCCTCCGGCACAGCGACGACATCCCCGTGCTGGATGTGGTCGGTGAGATAGACATTTACACGACCCCCCAGTTCAAAGAGGCCGTCAGCGCCGCCATCAACGAGAACAAGCCAACCATCGTCATCAACATGACTCGCGTCACTTACATGGATAGCAGCGGCTTTGGCACATTGCTTTCCGCCACGAAACGTCTGCGCCCTTTGGACGGTTCGTTGTACCTGACCGGCTGCAACGAGGCCATACAGCGGATGCTTCAGATCACGCGCCTGAACACCATTTTTGGCGTGTATTCCAGTGAAGACGAAGCATTAGCGGCGGCGAAGTCTCCGCCTTCAACGGCTCCGGCTCCTGCATAGTCCCGCTGTGAGGGCGGCGCTTCCCACGGCGACCGCCCCGCAAAGCGCCAGATAAAAGGCGTACAGGCCGACCCGGAACGACATCGGCTCGTAACGCATTTCTACGGACAATTTCACCCGGCTTTGCTCCTGCATCTGTGGCGTCAAATTGATTGTTCGGAAAACATACGGCTCCGGCGTCATGTCTGCCCTTTCCCCGTTCACCCAAGCCTGCCAGCCCGGATACCACTGGTCTGCGACAATAACGGCAGTGGTTTCCCGCGCCCCTTCGGCAGTCAGCCGGGTCGGCGGGCCAGGACTGATGGCAAGCGCCATTCCCCCTGCATCTCGGACACGCGGCAAAGCCGTTTCATTTTCGTAGACGCTTACCCCTTTATCCTGCATCCTCAATGTCAGCCGCGCGTCTGTGATCGGCTCCCGTGACACGAAGAACCGGGTGCCTGCTGATTGCGCCTCCAGCGATCCATATCCGTTCGTAAAGACCATGTTCCCATTTTCCGGCGGGGCCGGGGAACCGCCGTCCATTGCTCCGGCGAACTGGAAATAATGGCCTGTCAGCAGCGAGTCATATCCCTGCGTGTCGTCCAGCCCATACACAGTCGCGGCGTTGGGCGGCAGAACAGCGGGCGGAGGCCCGTACAGACTCCATTTGTGATTGATCGGCATGACACGCCCCTCGCCAGAGTGCGCTTGAAGGAAAGTGATGAGGGGGGTCATGGGGTACACGTTCTGAGCAGGCGTTGTCCGATTGAAGCCCAGTCCCGCCGCCAGCAAATCCAAAGCGACCAGAGCGGCTAAAGCCCCGGCCAGCATTGACGTTTTAAGGCTGCCTCGTTTCCAGAGCCAGTACGCCGCCGTCGCGCCCAGTAAAATCCCCATCGGAACCCGCCATAAGTCGCTCTCGGCGCTTAAATTCGCTGCCAGCGTTCCCGCCGGAGCGTTGCCGTTGATCCAGAAAACGGCATACCCCAGCGTTAGAAGGGCCAGAAGGGCGAACGCGGCTGCCGCTTTGCCGATGGCTTGAACCTCTGCCCTCCGCAGAAGCGCCTGGGTTCCAATCGCGGCGAGAACCGGCAGGCAGAACGACCACAGAACCAGTATCCGCCCCGGCGAACCGGTCTCCGCGAATCCGGGAATGCCGAAAAAGAGCAGGGCGTTCAGCGGCGTTCCCAGAGCGAGCAGCAGGACGACGAAGGCAGTGACGGAGAAAAAGCGCGTTGCGGCGCTCTGCCGCCAGGTCAAAACAATGCCGGCCAGCGCCAGCAGCAGCGTCAGAATGCCGCCGTAACAGGCATTTTCCATGTACGCGCCCGGTCCCCCATTCAAACCAATTCCCCAGTACGTGCCGCGCGTCGGGCTGCCGAAGAAACCGGGCAACAGCAGTGTTACGAGATTGACAGGAGGCACGGCCAGGCGGACATACCCTTGATAAGCTTCCCAGGTTGCCACGCCGCCCGCGCGATGCCCCATCCGAGCCAGTTCCACGGCGGGCAGCAATTGCGGCGCGGCCAGCCCGAATGCCAGAATAGCCGTCACCGCCGCGCAGCCGAGCAATTTGCGCCACTCAGATTTGCGGGTTGGCAGGATACGGAAAAGCGCGTAAGCGGTGATGAGGCCGAAGCAGTACAGGGCGATCTGCAAATGCCCGGCCAGCAGCATCAAACCGAGACACAGGCCGAGAGGAACGGAGCGCGCGGGGGTAGGACGCGCCGCCGTGAGATCCACCAGCAGCAGCGCCAGCGGGAGCCAGGCGGAGACGCACAAAAACGTCGGCAGTTCTAGCCATGCCACCTGCCAGTGGCAAAGCTGCCAGGCAATCGCGCCCAGCAAAGATGCCGCGCGGCCCAATTTCAGCGAACCGAAATGCAAATAAGCGTAAGCAAAGATGCCCGTCAAAAAGAGGTGCAGGAGAACGCTGACACCGAACGCCTGCGGGACGGGAAGCAGGCAGAATAGCAGATTGAGTGGGTAAAAAACGGCGGACTGGGAGTTGGCGAGGAACGGAGTGCCGCAGAATTGATGTGGGTTCCAGAGGGGCAGAAAGCCCGATTTCAAGGTCTGGGCATAGAAAAAGCGCCAGGGATAGAACTCCGCCACGCCGTCCCACATCAGTGGGTTCCACGGGACTTGAGAAGCCGGGCTGGAGGTGCGCCAGGGGGCAATGTCGCGCAGCAAATCCGCAGGAAGAAATGCTTCTCCCCGGAAGACGACCGGCCAGAGCAGGAGGCAGGGCAGCAAAAGAAGCGCGAAAAGCGGAAGCACGGCCGTCACTCGGCGGGTCACTGGAGATAGGTCAGGTTGCGGCGGGCTACATCGTTCGCCTGGTCCTGCTCCAGAACGCGCGCGAACTCGGCTTTGGCTTCTTCGTACATGCCCAGCATGGTGTAGGTGAGGGCCAGATCGTTTCGGGCCAGAATATTGTTGGGATCAAGCTGGGTTCCGTGTTCCAGTCTCCGTCACGGATTTTTCAAACTCGCCCACGAAGCCCAGCACCAGCCCCATCTGATGATGCGCCTCGGCATGGTCGGGGTCAACAGCCAGAATCGCGAGAAACTCGGTTGTCGCTTCCTCGTACCGGCCCTCTATCTTGTAAGCGATGCCTCGCTCCAGCCTGTCCTCCTGTAATCCCATTACTTTTCCTCACCCAGGAACGCGGAGCCTACGACGTTGGCGGCTCTTGTTCAAAACGCTGACCGGGAACGACCCGCGCCCCGCGCGCCCAAGCATCAGCGGCCATGCGGCCCTTGCTTTCCGGCTGCACGTCCCGCAGGCGTAGCGCCCCTTTTCCTGTCCCTATCATAATACCATCTGCGCCGACGTTTTCAATCGCGCCCGGCTCCCCTGTCGTATTTTCCACTACTTCCGTGCGGAGAACTTTGAGGCGCTTTCCCTGCCAGAACGTGTACGCGCCGGGCCGGGGAGTGATTCCGCGCACCAGATTGTGCAGGTCGCGCGCGGGGCGGGTCCATTCCAACTTGCCGATATCCGGCGGCAGGGAAGGCGCGAGCGTGACCAGTTCCGAGTCCTGCGCCCGACGGGGGCAGTCGCCCCGTTCCAGCGCTTCCAATGTCTGTCGGAGCAAATCCGCCCCCAGTGCCGCCAGCCGCGGCTCCAATTCGCCCCAATTTGTAATATCGCCCAGAGGCAGCGAGGCTTGCAGCAGAATGTCTCCGGTGTCCAGTCCGGCATCCATCATCATGGTGGTGACCCCCGTCTCGGCATCGCCGGCCATGAGGGCGTACTGCATCGGGGCCGCTCCGCGCCAGCGCGGCAGGAGCGAACCATGAATGTTGAGGCAGCCATAGCGGGGAATATCCAAAATGCGCTGCGGAATGATCTGCCCGAAGGCGGCGACCACGATGACCTCCGGCGCCAATTCCCGAACGGTCTGAACAAACTCTTTCGCCCGGACTTTTTCCGGCTGAAACAGTGGCAGGCCGGCTTGGACAGCCACCTCTTTGACCGGTGTTGATGAAACCTTGCCGCCGCGTCCCTGGGGCCGGTCGGGCTGCGTGACGACGGCTTGAACTTCATGGCTCGGTGAGTCAATCAGGCTGTGAAGGGCTGGAACGGCAAACGGCGACGTTCCCATGAACAATAAGCGCATGTTATTCCCGCGTCTGCTTATTCCCGCGTCTGCGGGGAAGAGCTTTCCGCGCCCTCTTCGTCCGCTTCTTCCGCCGTGACATAGTGCAGCGTGGCTGGATCGGCGTGGTCAATGAACAAAATGCCGTCCAGATGGTCGTTCTCGTGCTGGATCACGCGGGCCGTCAAGCCCTCGCCGCGAATGCGAACCGGCTTGCCGAACTGATCCATGCCCTTGACCACGACTTCATTGGCGCGCAGAACGTCGCCCTGCAGACCGGGAATGGACAGACAGCCCTCCACGCCGACCTGTTCGCCTTTGCGGCCTAAAATCTTCGGGTTGATGATCGCCTGGAAGCCGTCGCCGGCGTCATAGACGAAAATGCGCTGCAAGATGCCAAGCTGCGGCGCGGCCAGACCGACGCCGTTGGCGGCCCGCATGATCCGTTCCATCTGCCCCACCAGTTCGGCTACGTCTTCATTGACGGTCAGACCGGCTTGGACTTCTGGCGCAGGAGATGCGCGCCTGTCGCCTCATCGAACTTGACGATCGGGTCTCCCGCCGAATCAGATCGGTCAGCCGTCCCGCGCCTTTCGCCATTTCGCTTGTTCCCCTGTCAGTCATTGATCCGTCACTTGCTGAATTGTTATTGGCGTTTATTATAGCACGAATCTTACAACATTGTGAGCGGGTCAATATCCAATGACAGGCCTGACCGCTCGCCTGTCGTCATCTCCGCCAATGCGCTTCGCAGCGTTTGGAGCAAAACGTCTTTTGACTGAGTTCGCAGGGCCAGATGCCAGCGGTAGCGCCCGCGCAGGCGTGACAGCGGGCAGGCGACCGGACCCAGAATCTGCACCGCTTCGGTCTGTTCATCAATTACCAGGCGCCAGCACGTTCGGCGAGATGCCGGCTGCGCTTCTGCGCCTCTTCTTCGCTTTCATCCGTAAAGACCAGGTTCGCCATGTGCGAGAAGGGCGGATAGCCCACTTCTTGCCGCTGGGCGATGGCCCGCTCGTAGAAGCCCAGATAATCATGCTGGGCGGCAAATTGGACGCTTTCATGCTCCGGCGTGAATGTCTGCACGATTACCTTCCCGGAATCTTTCCGCGTCCGGCCCGGCCCGCGACCTGGGTCAGAAGCTGGAATGCCCGCTCCGGCGCGCGAAAGTCCGGGATGTTCAGGGCCGTGTCCGCGCTGACCACGCCGACCAGGGTGACATTGGGGAAATCCAGCCCTTTCGCCACCATCTGCGTGCCGATCAGGATGTCCGCGTCGCCGCGCTTGAACGCGCGCAGCGTCTCGGCGTGCGCGCCTTTACGGGCCATCGTATCCCGGTCCATCCGCAGAGTACGCGCCTGTCGGGAACTGCTGCCGCACGGCATCCTCCACCTTTTCCGTGCCCAGCCCGAAGGGCCGCAGCCGCAGACCGCTGCATTTGGGGCAGAGGTCCGGGGCGCGCCGCCGGTAGTCGCAGTGATGGCACTGCAAGTAGCGGCCTGCGTGATGATAGGTCAGCGAAACGTCGCAGTTGGGGCAGCGGAACGTAAACCCGCAGTCCCGGCACAGCAGAAACGAGGCGAAGCCGCGCCGGTTGAGAAATAAAATCGCCTGCTCCCGCCGTTCCAAGCAGCAGCCGAGCGCCGGGTCAAGTCCGCCCCGAAGACGCTGCGCGGCGGGGGGTCGGGCCGCTCGGATGGCCCCCTGCCCCAATTCTGGGGAGCCACCGGGGAGAGCTCGTCCTATTCCGGTTCCCCCAGAATTGGGGGCTTGGGGGCTAGTCGCCTTCATCTCCTCCCGCAAGTCCACGACCTGAACCGGCGGCAGGGGACGGCTGTCAATCCGCTCGGTCAGCGCAATCAGCCCGTACTCGCCCGCCCGCGCTTTGTAAAAGCTTTCCAGTGAGGGGGTCGCACTGCCCAGCAGAACAACCGCCCCGGTCTGCGAGGCCCGGAACTGGGCGGCATCGCGGGCATGGTAGCGCGGAACGGAGTCCTGCTTGTACGAGCCGTCATGCTCCTCGTCCAGCATGATCAAGCCCAGATGCGGCACCGGGGCAAAAACGGCCGAACGTGCGCCGACCACTACGCGCGCTTCGCCCGATTGTATCCGCCGCCATTCGTCATGCCGCTCGCCCAGCGACAGGGCCGAATGCAGCACGGCCACCTCGTCCTCTCCGAACCGTGCCTTGAACAAGTCCAACACCTGCGCGGTTAGCCCGATCTCCGGCAGCAAAATCAGGGCATTGCGGCCCTCTGCCAGTGTCCGGCCCACCGCGTCCAAATAAACTTCCGTCTTGCCGGACCCGTGACCCCATGCAGCAGCAGTGTTCTCCCGTCCCGTGCTGCCAGATGCCTGCCGATCTCGCCTGCGGCTCGCGCCTGTGCGTCCGTCAGAGCCGGGGCTGCGCCAGCGACAAATCCGAAAAACTGAAACGGATCGCGTCGGCTCGGCACTTCGGTGTACCGCGCCAATCCTTTTTCCGCCAAGGCTTTCGCGGCCGCGCCCGCGCTGGCCCCCACGGCCAAGCCCGACATCGGCAGTTTCGCGGTCTTGCGTTCCCCTTCCGCTGTCATCAACGCGCGCAGCAGTCGCGCCTGCCGGGCCGCGCCGGCCCGTTCCAATCGCGCCGCTTCCTCGCCGGCAATGTCCCTGTCCACCGCCAGCCGCAGCAGCCGGACCATTTTGCGCCGGGCAGGCGGCATTTTCACCGAACGCTCTTCCGTGACCACGCCTTTTTTCTTCAATTCCGCCAGTGCCGGGCCCGGCTTTGTTTGCCCCAGCGCCTTCGCCACTTTGCCCGGCTCCGCCTCGCCGCCGAGACCGGCCAGTGCCGCCGCCAGGTCTTTCTGGGAATTGGCCCGCGAACCCGTCAGTTTTTCTTCCCAATCTTCCGACAATTTCAGCATCGTTTTGATCTGGGACGACATCACTTCCGGCACGATCAGACGCAGGGCATCGCGCAGATCGCACAGAGTTTGGTCAGCCACATATCGTGCCAGATCATATAATTCTTGATCAAAATTGAGGGCGTTTTCAATGCGCGAAATGACTGGTTTGATCTTCGCCGTCATCTCCGCCGGGCAATCGTCCCTGAGTTCTACCACATATCCGACTGCCTGCTGATGCCCGAACGGCACCACAACTGCCATCCCGACAGTGAGCGGCAGGGTGGGGGGAACGGCATAGGTCAGTGGCTGCGGCAGCCCGGCGACATCAATTTGAACGACAATCTCGGCGTACATGGGAGTCTATTATACACCCGAGAGAGCGACTCTCGCATCAGAGCCGGGAACGTACTGAGAGTGATACAATGAATCTATTCTTGCCCGAAGGAGGAGTTCTCAAGTGTCGACAGTGAAAGTATTCCGCTACATTGATGATTTGGACGCTTTTCTCGTCACACCGGAGTTTACGGCCCTCTCGGAACGTCTGGGTCTCACGGAATGGACGCCGGTTGTGTGGATTGGGCGATTGTTTTTTCTGGACAACGATTATGGCGAGCATTGGTTTGACAACTGGGATGAACGCGAGGCTTTGGAAGTGCAAGCCTCCGAGCTTGGCATCAATGAGTACAACCTGATGCTTGTCCTGCCGAGGCGCTTTCAGGATGGTCAGGATGGCCCCTGTCACACGGATAAAATCCGAAAAGCGTTTTGGACCGATGTTCTCAAGTCATTGGAATTGAGCTATGACTTGATCTTTGAAAAAGCTCGGCAGCATAATCAGGAGATGAAAGACCTCCGTGAGCGTTACCCGGTGCAGGCCGAGTACGTTCAGGATTTAGAAGATCGGATTCAGGAGATTGCCGCCTCCCTGGTGCTGTCCGACTCTTGATAGGAGAGATGATCTATGTGGACGTGTGCAAATTGCGGCGAGGTCAGTGAGGAATCGTTTGATGCGTGCTGGAAATGCGGAACGACGCGCGATGGTACGCCGCCTGTACACCCAGAAGTCTATCAACCAGACACGGAAAACGCGGAACCGACGGGACCTGCGTATGAGACTCCTTGCCCCATTTGCGGTGCAGCCTCGTATTCCTGGGGCGATGTCCAGGGACACTACCCGCTAATTTATAAAGACCAGACGGATTCAATGCTTAAGAAAATATTTTCGTATTCGGGTCATTCCATCAAAACGCGGCTTTGCCAAACGTGCGGCAACCTTCAACTTTTTCTCGGTGAAATGCTGCCTGAAGCCGAACCACAGGTGTAATCAAGCGGGAAGGACAAGAGGACTATTCGGGGATGATTTGGCCGTCGTGGAGGTAAAGGCGGCGGTCGGCGGCGTGGGCCAGAGACTCGTTGTGAGTGACGACGATGACTGTGAGGCCGTCGCGCTGGAGCTGCTGGAACAGGGCGAGGATGTCCGCGCCGGTCGCGCTGTCCAGGTTGCCGGTTGGCTCATCGGCCAGGAGCAGGCGCGGGCTGTTGATGAGTGCGCGCGCGATGGCGGCACGCTGCATCTCGCCGCCGGAAAGCTGGGCTGGGCGGTGTCGGCGGCGATGAGAGAGGCCGACACTCTCTATCAGCTCGTCAACGCGGCCTCGCACCTCTCGGCGACTCAGCAGCGCTGGCAAGGCCACATTTTCTGCCACCGACAGCGTTGGCAGTAGGCCGAAGTGCTGAAAGACAAAGCCGATCTGCTCGCGGCGCAGCCGGGTCAGGGCGGCATCGGAGAGGCCGGACAGTTCCTGGCCAGACAGCGATAGCCGGCCTGATGTCGGCGCGTCCATTGCCCCCAGCAGTTGCAGCAGGGTCGTTTTGCCCGATCCCGAAGGGCCTACAATCGCCACGAACTCGCCTGGGTCAATGCGAAAATAGACATTGTCTACCGCCCGTACCTCTTCCGTTCCTCGCCGGTAGAGTTTGGTGAGACCCTCTGCCTGCACCACGGCGATTGTGTTAATATAGGGAGCAGTCATTGGAACGGACATAATCAGCGCCCTCCGGTGACGCGAAGCGCCTCGGCAGGAGTCAGACGTGTCGCGCGCCAGGCCGGCAGCAAACTGGCCAGCGTTCCCAGCACAAGGCTGGCCGCCAGGCAGAGAAGCACGACAGGCCACTCGGTCCGAATCAGAGCGTCCTGTGGGGCAAACGGCAGGCGGGCGCGGAGCCAGGCTTCCACTGCTCCTGATCCCCCCCGCGCCAGCCCGATCCCGGCGAGACCTCCCAGCAGGCAGAGAGCGACGGTCTCGGTCCAGATCAGAAAGAACACGTCGGAGCGGGAAGCGCCGACGGCGCGCAGAACGCCGATCTCGCGTGTGCGCTCCAAGACCGCCATCAAAAACGCATTGCTGACACCCGCCCCGGCCACCAGAAGGGCGATGACCACCACGCAGCCAAGCAGCAGGCGCGTGTTTTCCACCAGGGTTTGCAATGGTTCCAAACAAGTGTGCAAGAGGAACCACATTCATTTCCATACCGGCATCGCAGCCACGCAGGTTGCCGACGACCCCGTTCATCAATTCCGGCACGTCCAGACGGACCAGAATGTGGGTGAGCTGGCCGGGGCGATGCAGGATCTTCTGGGCGTCCGGCAGTGGCAGGTAGATAAAGAGATCGTCGGCGCCCTGCGTCGGCCCCAGAATGCCGGCCACACGGGCCTGCGGGCTGCCGTCCAAACCCGGCAATCGCACTGTCTGACCGACTGACCATCCCCGTTCGTGCGCCATCTCGGACCCGACCAACAGCCCGCCTGCCGCAGGGAACTGACCCTGGATGCGCCAGAATCGTTTCAACTGCACAATGGCCGGGTCAACGCCGCAGTAGACAATCTGCGCGCCAGTCTGCGGGTCGGAGATAGCGGACATTAAAACCGGCGCTGCCGCTGCGACATGGGGCGTGTTTCGGACGGTCTGCAAGTAACCGGCTTTGAGATAGCAGGGCCAGCTTGCGCCATGCAGAGCGACGGAGGCCGCGTCATAGGGGCAGCCTTTCGGCACCACAAGCAAATGCGCCCCGAGCCGATCCAACTCCGTTCGCAGTCCCGCCTGGTAGCCTCGCTGAAAGGAGACCAGGCAAAAGAGGGTGGCGATGGCGACAGCGACGCCAATGGCGGTGACGACGTTTCGAAGGCGGCGTCGCGCGAGGTTAGTGAGTGAAATTGACAGCAGTCCGGTCATCCAACACTCTCCTGATGCAGGGCGGCCGCCGGTTGCAGGCGGCTGGCCTGCCATGCGGGGTAAAGGCCAGCCAGCAAGCCCGTCAGCAGAGTCAGCGCGAGGCAATCAGCCACGGTCTGCCATGTCAATTGAAACAAGCCGGCATCCGGGGCCAGAGGCAGAAACGGGCGTACTATGCTCTCGGCGCTATGCCCGAGAGCGACGGCCAGGCCGAGTCCCAGGAAGCCGCCACTCAGGGAAATCAGCAGGGCTTCCAGTCCCATCAAACGGAAGACGGCGTATCGGGAGAATCCGACGGCTCGCAGGACGCCCAATTCGGACGTGCGTTCCATCACAGCGGCCATCATTGTATTGAAAATCCCCAGCGTGCTGATTGTCAGAGCCACCAGGCCCAGAGCCAGAATCAGGGTTCGGGCCGCGCCCGTCAAATTCAAAAACGTACCCATCATTTCGGTCAGCGTGACGACCTGGGCGCCTGGAATGAGCTGAAGCCGGGAAGCGGCTGCGCTTAAATCCGCCGGGTCTTTGAGGCGGATGGCAATGGCCGTCAGGCGGTCAGGTTGATGGAACATTCGCTGCGCGGTCGCCAGCGGGACGAAAAACAGGCTATCATCACTGGTGCCGCTGCGCTCCAATGTCCCGCAGACAGTGAGCGCCATGTTGGTTTCCGGGCTATAAAAGCGGTCTCCGGGACGACGCAGTTCGGTCTCGGCGGCCTCCGCGCCTAACAGCACATCCGTGGGGCCGGTGAACCAGTGGGAACCGTCCGCCATGCGCCACCACGGCTTGAGCGCTCGCGTCGAGTCATCGATCCCAACCCAGAGATCCGTGCGGCCCTCGGCAGGCCTGGGCAGGGCTGCCGAATATAGGGGGGCGGCAACGGCGACGGCAGGATCATTACGGACGGTCTGGAGTGCCTCGCCGGGCAAGGTCACGTCCAGCGCCCGGCCCTTCAGGACGCGGGCCGCCGCATCATACGGGCATCCCAGCGGCACCACCATCATCTGCATTCCCATGCCATCCAGTTCGCGGCTCAGGCCAGCCTGGTACCCCGTGCCGCAGGCAAGCAGGCAAACCAAGAGAGCGACAGAGGAAGCCATACCGAAAAGAGTTAGCCCCACGCGGAGGGGCCGGCGAATCAGATTGGAAATGGCGAAGCGCAGCATGCTAATTTTCTCGTTTTTTCGGATGCCGAACCACGTCATTTTCTATCAACAAGCTGCGAACTGTGCGGGCAACGATTTGGGCGGTGGCACGAGCTGGAGCCGGCCGATCCGGGATATCCACGCCAAGCCGCCAGGCATCCTCTGCCGTCTTGCTCCGAAAGGCGTGCAGCCATGCCGGGTCTGTGATCGCCTGAGCGATCTTTTCTGGTTCGCGCAGTCGCTGAATCCTGACTCCCAGCACGCGCCCCGCCTCGTCCACACCGACAACGACCTCAATCTCGCCGTATTCGGCCTTCGCGCGCTGGATCAACACCACTCCCTGCGGCGTTTGTCCCCGGAAGACCGGAAAAACCGGGAGCGAATTGTATTCCAGGGAGGCGTCGGGACCGAGGCGCTGCTGGATGGCCAGACGCAAGCCGCTCAAGGCCATCATCCTCGTCTCGTAGCGGTCCGCCGTGGGGAAGAATGCCCGCAAATCGCTCTGTGACTGACGCCAGGGACATAATGCAGGGGCGGTCGTGGCGGGAGGGCGGGAAAAGGTGATTGTCTCTGTCGTGTCGCGCGAGGCATGAGACGCCCATCCCCAGGCGCCTGCGGCAAGGGTCGCAACGGCGAGAAGCCCCAGCCCACGCCCATACATTCCGGCGGGCCTTTTCAATAGCGCAGGCCCGTAGCAAGGAACAGGCGCTCCGGCGTTGTTTGATAGGTGCCGCTCACGGTCACCTGACTCCCCAGCGGGACATCCACGACGACGAAGCCGGCGGCTTTAGTATCTACCTTCACGACGCCGCTGCGATCCCGCACCTTAAACCAGCATCCCGCGACCGGGCACTTATCCGTCATAGTGCCATGAATCGTCACCGGCGTTGACGAAGGCTGAATGTCACGGATGGCCGTCACTGTGTTGATTGTGAGAACGTGTCCCATCTGCACCGGCTGCCGAGCGCAGCCGGTGACGGCAAGGAGCAGAAGCAGGACAAGGGCCAGCCGAAGCGCGGTCATTGGGGCATTCTTTCTAGAGAACCGGCGTAATCACATGATTATCGTTGAACATGGCCGGCGGGGAGCATTGCGCGGAAATGAATGCCTCGGATGTCAGCTTCACATGCCCATCACAAAAATAGGCGATGCGGGTGGCATTCTGGGTCTTGTTCTGCCAGAGGAACCCACCCTGTCCGTAATGGAACGAGTAGACTTCCGCCCCCATGTAGGTTTCTGCGGGAAACGGAATAGCAGCGATGGTCCCAACCCGTGTCATCACGGTGTTGAGACAGTAACTGCTGCCCTCCGCCTGCCAGACGGGTTGGCCGGTGGTGGGGTCCGCAGGCACGTCGGGAACTCCGTTATCGTCCGGGCAGTGGAAGATTGCCGTGCTTTGAATGTAGGGCATCGCGAACGGGCGGGAATCGTAGGCTTTGCCGGTGCGGAGGTCTTTGGGCCGGCAGGGCTTACAGGGAAAGGCGCTTGCGCTTTGTGCAACGAAATAAGGCGAGGGCGTCACCCCATCCGCCAGTGTCGTGGAATTGCGGGGCGGATAGCTCTCATCCGCGTCCTGCACGTACTGCATCCAGCCCATGCCGATCTGACGTACATTGGATTCGCAGGCGGCTCTGCGAGCATTTTCCCGAACTGAGGCGAAAACAGGGAAAAGGATAGCGGCGAGAATCGCGATAATAGCGATGACGACAAGAAGTTTCGATCAAAGTGAAAGCCTGAGCTTTCCGGCCTGCGCGACGAGCGTTCATGAGTAAGCCCTCCATATATGAGATATACTCAGGGAAACGCCCTCTTGTCAATGGGCGTATGCTCGCTTCGAAAAGCCTGGCTTAGAGTGCAAATAAACGAGATTTGAGAAGGCATTATCGCTCCTCCCCCTGATATGAGGTGAAAAAAGGAAGCTGCTGAACATTTCACGGCCCGGTTTGACAACTCGCCTGCCAGCCCGGTATACTAAACGCACTCTTTGGTTTGGAGATGCAACGTGGCAGATTATTCCGACAACAATGGTCAGGCAAATGTGAGCGAAATCTGGAAAAAGCGGCACACAGCAGCGCATGTCATGGCGCAGGCGGTGCTGGAAATGTTTCCCGACGCTCGCCTTGCCATCGGTCCGCCGATTGAAGACGGCTTTTATTACGATTTTGACCTGCCCCGAACGCTGACGCCAGATGACCTGGGCGAAATTGAATCCCGGATGCGGCGCATTCAGGGGGAAGATTTGCCCCTGACGCGCTCGGAAAAGCCACGCGCGGAGGCGCTGGCCTATGAGGAGCAGCACGGGCAGCCGTACAAAGTCGAGTTGATCGAGGATCTGCCCGAAGGCGAGACCATTTCGTTCTACACCCAGGGAACATTTACCGACCTGTGCCGGGGTCCGCATGTCGCCAGTACCGGGCAGATCGGGGCGTTCAAACTGGACCACACGGCGGGCGCATACTGGCGCGGAGATGAAAAACGGCCTCAGCTTCAGCGGGTTTATGGGGTTCTGTTTGACTCGCAGGCGGAGTTAGAAGCTTATTATGTCCGGCTGGAAGAGGCCAAAAAGCGCGACCATCGCGTTCTGGGCCGGCAGCTTGGATTGTTCGTCTTTAGTGAAGACATCGGCAGCGGAATTCCGCTGTTTCTGCCCAAAGGCGAGATGCTCCGGCACACGATGGAATCGTATGTCCGCGACTTGCAGACGAAATACGGCTACCAGCATGTTTGGACAGGCCATCTTGTCCGCGAAGACCTGTACCGGCGCTCCGGGCATCTGGACAACTACGGGGACAAAGTGGCGGGCGGTATGTTCCCGCCCATCATTGAGCCGAACGGCGAGAAGTTCCGGCTGAAGCCCATGAACTGCCCGTCGCACATGACCTTGTTTAACACGCAGATGCACTCGTATCGCGATCTGCCCCTGCGCTATGCCGAGTTTGCGACCCTGTATCGCTACGAAAAAAGCGGTGAGTTAAACGGCCTGACCCGTGTTCGGTCTCTCACTCAGGACGATTGCCATATCTTCTGCACGCCCGATCAAATTGAGGCCGAATTCACTCTCGCGTTGAAGCTGATCCGGGAGACATTGCAGCGCTACGGCTTTGAGGACTATCATGTCCGTCTGTCCCTGCGCGATGACGACCCGGAAAGCAAGTTCGTTCAGGACGCCGAGCGCTGGGCTTTAGCAGAGGACGCCCTGCGCCGTGCGCTGGACGCGAACGCTGTTCAGTATGTAGAAGCGAAGGGTGAGGCTGCCTTTTACGGTCCGAAAGCGGACTTCTTAACTCGCGACGTGCTGGGACGCGAATGGCAAATTTCCACCATTCAGGTGGATTTCATCCAGCCGGCGCGGCTTGGCTGTCAGTACATCGGCGAAGACAGCCAGCCGCACACGCCAGTCGTTCTGCACCGTGCCGTGACGGGTTCCACCGAACGGTTTTTAGGAATTCTGATCGAGCAGTACGCCGGAGCTTTCCCGACCTGGCTTGCCCCCGTGCAGGCGCTCGTTCTGCCGATTGCCGACCGTCACAAAGAGTATGCCGAAATTGTCAAAACAAATCTCGTGGACGCGGGCTTCCGGGTGGAAGTGGACGGGCGCAACGAGAAACTGGGCAAAAAAATTGCCGAAGCGAACGCGCAGAAAGTGCCGTATATGCTGGTCGTCGGCGACCGGGACGTTGAGGCAGGAAATGTTTCCGTGCGTCAGCGCGGCGGCACGGATTTAGGCGCGCTCAGTCAGGAAGCCTTTCTCACTCTCTTGCGAGAAAAAACAAAAGCATAGGACAATTATAAAGACGCCTGCCCTCCGGGCAGGAAGGCGAGTGCTGCATGGCTGGCTGTATGCGCTTGTGTCTGCACAGGAGTTCGGTGGTTCAAATCCGCCCATTTGCCTTATCTTCGTGGTAAGAAACAAAAAGGCAGAAGCCATGTCCGCGTTGGAAAAGCCGTTCTACACGCCGGAATAGTATCTGGAACTGGCGAACGAGCCGTTCGTTTCCTTCCCGGAACTGCCTGCATCCTCCTAAGAGCGTGTTGCAAAACCTAGAGGTTCCTTAAACAGATGAGGAAACAGATGAGGGCGCAGCCCAATGTCAGAAACGCCTGGTGAATGTCCTCGCGGCGCTCATACCTGACCTTTAGGCGGCGGAACTGGTTGACCCAAGCGTTGGTGCGCTCCATCCCCCAGCGGTAGCGGCCCAGGTGTTCGTTGCTCTCGATGTCCCGCCACGCGATGCGTGGAATGATGAAGTGCTCCTCACAGTCCTTGACGCAAGGAGGCACTATCATAAGCCTTGTCCGCGTGCAGATTGTGCGGCCAGTGTCGCCTGCCCTGGCGCACACACAGCGGCGGAAGTGCGTTCACTAGCGGCAGCAGGTGTTGGCAGTCCGCTGCGTTCGCCCCAGTGATCCTGCTCACGAGCGGCAGGCCGTTGCGATCTACCATAAGATGGCGCTTCGTCCCCGATTTGCCTCGGTCCGTCGGGTTCGGCCCAGCGGCTGTGCCTCCTTTGGCGCGGCAACGCTGGAGGAGTCCACGCACACGCGGCTCCAGTTGATCTGCTCGGCCAGTTGCAGGCGCGCCAGAAACAGGTGATGCAGGCGTAGCCAGACCCCCGCCGCCTGCCAGTCTCGAAGCCTGCGCCAGCAGGTGTGCCCTGAACCGCAGCCCATCTCCAGCGGGAGCATGGCCCAGGGAATGCCCGACTTGAGTACGAACTTGAGTACGAACAGGATGCCTGTGAGTGCAGCACGGTCGGGAACGCGCGGCCTGCCGCCTAATGTTCTTGGAGGCGGGGGCGACAGGAGCGGCTCGATGGCCGCCCAGAGTTCGTCAGAGACCAGCGGTTTTGCCATGCTCCTATTTTAGCACGAACCCAACCAAGAGGTTTTGCAGCAGGCTCTAATGGCAGTTCCTTTTATTAAAGTCATTGGATTAGGCAAAGCTTATGGCGGCGTGCCGGCATTGGCCGACGTCAGCCTGACACTGGAATCTGGGGAAGTCCATGCGCTGATGGGTGAAAATGGCGCGGGCAAATCCACGCTCATCAAATGCCTGTCCGGCGCTGTCAGCCGCGACATGGGTGAGGTGCGCGTGGACGATGTCGCCCTGCCCTCCGGCGATATTCGCGCAGCGGAGGCGGCGGGCATTGTCGCGCTGCATCAGGAGTCCACAGCTTTTTCGCATCTGGACGCTGTGGACAACATCTTTGTGGGCCGCGAACTGCGTCGTGCGGGCGGCTTGCTGCTGGACAGGCCGCGCATGAGGCAGGAAACGCAGGCGCTGCTGGACCGGCTGGGAGAGCGGATTGACCTGCGGCGTCCCCTGGAAGAGTTGTCGCTTGCCCAGCGGCAGATGGTCGGGCTGGCCCGCGCCCTGTCGCACGGCAGCCGGCTGCTGATTTTGGATGAGCCGACCGCCTCGCTCTCCGCTCGTGAGACCCAGACCTTGTTCCGCATCATTCGGCAGTTGCAGGGGGATGGGGTTGCGATCCTCTACATCAGTCACCGCCTGGAAGAAGTTTTCGCGCTGGCCTCCCGTGTGACAGTTCTGCGCGACGGCAGATTAGTAGAAACCCGGCCTATCGGTGAAGTCAGTCGGGACGAGTTGGTCCGGCTCATGGTAGGACGCGAACTGCTGGCTGAGGAAGCGCGGGAAGAGCGCGAAACGCCCGGCGACGTGCGGCTGGATGTGCGTGAATTGACGCGAGTCGGCGAGTTTCAGAACGTGTCGCTGTCGGTGCGTCAGGGAGAGATCGTCGGGCTGGCGGGGCTGGTCGGCGCTGGCCGCTCCGAAGTCGCCACGACGATTTTTGGGATTGAGTCGGCCACTTCGGGAACTATCACGGTAGCGGGTAAGCCTCTGTCACCCGGCTCGGTGAAGGCAGCCGTGGCACGGGGCGTCGCGCTGGTGCCGGAAGATCGGCAGCGGCAGGGGCTGGTGCTGCCGCTGTCCGTCGGCTCCAATCTGCTCCTGGCTATCCTAAACGCCCCACCCAGAAGCCCCCTAACCCCCAATTCTGGGGGAACAGGATCAAGCGATGCCACTTCTTCTCCGGCCCCCCAGAATTGGGGCGGGGGGGCAATTTTGTCGCGGGGAGGGATTCGTTCACTCCGTCGCGAACAGGAAACCGTGACCGAATTGATGCAGGGGCTGGCCGTCAAAGCCGCCGGGCCTTCCGTGCCGGCCAATACACTCTCCGGCGGCAATCAGCAGAAGTTATCACTCGGCAAATGGCTGGCGACCAAGCCGCGCGTGCTGCTGCTGGACGAGCCGACGCGCGGTGTGGATGTGGGCGCGAAAGCCGAAGTCTACCGGCTCATTCGGCGATTGGCCCGCGAAGGCATGGCAACATTGGTGATTTCGTCCGACCTTCCTGAACTTCTGGCCCTCTGCGACCGCGTTCTGGTGATGCGGGAAGGGCAAATTTCCGGGGAATTGCCGCGTTCACAAGCCACCGAAGAAAAAATCCTGGCCCTTGCCCTGCCAGCCATGCCAACGGAGGCGCAGGCGTGACACTACTTTGGGACCGCCTGGCCCGGCAGCGCGAATATGGCGTGCTGGCCCTGCTCCTGCTCACGCTGGCGATTGTCGGCATCATCAATCCGGCGTTTCTGTCGGTCGGCAACCTGAGTGACATGCTGGTTCAGGATGTCCGGGTGATTATTATTGCCTGCGGCCTCACCCTGGTCATCGTGCTGGGCGAGATTGACATTTCTGTCGGCTCACTGATGGGCTTGCTGGCAGCCTTGCTGGGGCAGTTGACATCACCCTCCCATGCTCACTGGCCCGTCGCCGCAAGCATTGCCGTCACGCTGGCGCTCGGCACAACGGTCGGCCTGATTAATGGCCTGCTGGTGACGTTTGGCCGGATGCCGTCTATTATTGTGACGCTGGGAATGCTGACCATCCTGCGCGGCCTGAGTATTGCTCTGCTGAATGGGCAGGACATCACAGACCTGCCGCCCGGCCTGCGCTTTTTCGGCATCGGGACGTTTCTGGGCGTGCCGATCAGCCTCTGGACGGCGTTGATTGTGGTCGGGCTGACAGTGACACTGGCGCGCGAAACCCCGCTGGGACGCCGTATTTATGCCGCCGGGAGCAGCCCGGAGGCCGCACGTCTGGCCGGCCTGCCGGTCTGGAAACTGAAGCTGTTCGCGTTTACCCTGACCGGCTTTTTGACCGCCGTGGCAACGGTTGTCAGCGTCCCGCGCCTGTCCGTGATTGAGTCCGGGGTAGGGGTCGGCGTGGAACTTCTGGTCGTGACCGCCGTCGTGGTCGGCGGAACCTCCATCAGCGGCGGGCGCGGCGCGATTTTAGGCTCGGTCCTGGCTGCCCTGCTGCTGGGACTGGTCCGCCCGATGCTGATTTTCCTGCGGCTGGGCGTTTCGGCGACTTACTGGGAGCAGGCCATTCAGGGCGCGTTTATCCTGCTGGCCGTGCTGGCGGATCATCTCGTGCGCCATCGTCCCCGGCAGCGGGAGGCCGCGCCATGAGCGTTCGCCCTTTGCCCCGCACCTGGCCGCGCGCCCTGCCGGGACGGCAGGAAATCGTACTGCTCCTGCTTCTCGCTGGCCTGCTCGTTCTGGCAAGCCGCCTCAGCCCAGATTTTCTGACGGCCCGCGCTCAGATTGAACTCTCCACCCATGTTTGGGAACTGGCGCTGCTTGCCCTGCCCATGACTTTGATTATTCTGACGGCGGGCATTGATCTCTCGGTCGGCTCCACAATGGCCTTGTGCGCCGTTGTCTTCGGCCTGGGTTTCCATGCCGGGTGGCCGATAGCTTTGGATGCGCTTCTGGCCCTCAGTGTTGGCGGCATGGCTGGGCTGCTGAACGGCGTGTTTGTCGCGTATGTCAAAGTGCATCCGCTTATTGTCACGCTGGCGACTCTGGCGGCGTACCGAGGCATTGCCGAAGGCATCAGCCTGGGACGCTCGTTTTCCGGCTTTCCCGCTGGGTTTCTGATTCTCGGCCAGGGAAGTCTTCTCGGTGTTCCCATTCCCGGCCTGCTGTTCCTAATTGCGCTCGCCGTCACGGCTTTTCTGCTCCTCGCGACTCCGCTGGGCCTGTCGCTGTCTGCCATCGGTTATAACGAAGTCGCCGCCCGTTTCTCCGGCCTGTCGGTCACGCGCCTCAAGCTGTGCCTCTACGCAAGTTCCGGCCTCATGGCTGGACTCGCCGCCCTGCTGTTTGCCGCCCGGCGCAATACGGCCAAAGCGGACATCGGCACGGGGATGGAACTGGATGTGATTACCGCCGTTGTGCTGGGCGGCACCAGCATCTTCGGCGGGCGCGGCAGTCTGCTGGGGACAGTTTTGGGTGTACTGCTGATCCACGAAACGCGCGAGTTCGTGTCTTGGCAATGGAGCCGCGATGAACTCAATTTGATCGTCGTCGGCGCGCTTCTGCTCCTGTCCGTTCTGGCCGACAGCCTGCTTTCGCCCAAGAAGCGTTAAAAGATAAAAAGGAAAACACTCATGCGTCAAATTGCACCTCTCTTCGCGCCCGTTCTGCTGGTTTCGGTCGCGCTCCTGGCCGGCTGCGGACAGCATTCGGAACAGACCTCGTCCTCCACCGGAAACGGCGGAACGACTGCCGCTGTGACCACCGGCGGCAAGAAAGTTACCATTTGCCTGCTGCCCAAAAAGAAAGGGCTGGCGTACTTTACCTCCTGCGACGACGGCGCGGAGCAGGCTGCAAAAGAATTAGGCGATGTCAATTTGATCTATGACGGCCCCACCGACGGCGCTCCCGAAAAAGCCGCCTCCATGATTGAAACCTGGACGCTCAAAGGCGCGGACGCCATCTGTGTTTCGCCCAACGACCCCAGCGTCCTTGCCCCCGCCATGAAAGCGGCCAAAGACAAAGGGACCCATGTCCTGACCTGGGATGCCGACGGCCAGCCTAATTCACGCGAATTCTTTGTTAATCAAGCGACTTCGGAGCAGATCGGGGACGCACTGGTAGACGCCATGGCCAAAGACCTGGGCGGGGCGCAGCCTGTGGGGAAAGTCGCCATCGTCACGGCCACGCTGACGGCGGCCAATCAGAACGAATGGATCGCCGCCATGAAAGAGCGCCTGAAAAAGTACCCACAGATGCAGCTAGTCGCCGTCAAGCCCTGCAATGAGGACCAATCTGTCGCGTTTCAGGTGACGCAGGACTTGATGAAGACGTATCCTGATTTAAAAGGCATCTTTGGCATCAGCTCGGTATCTTTTCCTGGCGCTGCGGAGGCGGTCAAGCAGGCCGGCAAAACCGGGCAGGTGCTGGTGACGGGACTGTCCACGCCCAATAACATGAAAGCCTATGTCAGCGACGGCACGGTTAAGTCGGTGATTTTGTGGAACACGCAGGATTTAGGCTATCTCACGGTTTATGCCGCAGAGGCGCTGGCAACGGGTAAGTTGAAGCTTGGCGCGACCACGTTCAAGGCTGGGCGACTAGGCGAGAGGAAAATTCAGGGCGACAACATTTTGCTGGGCAACATTCTTGTCTTTACCAAAGACAACATTGGCAAATATGACTTTTGACACGACAGGCCGCGAATGGTTGCAGGTTATGTCTTCAGTGAAGCAGGGGGTGGGCTTTACGGAGCGCAAGAGCCAACAACTACCACATTCAATCCCAGATGCCATGATTTGCCGCTCTTTATTCCAGTAGGAGGTAAGAGCCGAACGAAGGTGCCGAAACTACAGTGCCGCTCTCAATGTCTCTCGCTTTTGGCGTGATGAGACCCGGTCTCTCTGACAACGGGCCTAGCAGGTGCCTATTGAGGTTCACAGTCCGGCAGAATCGCCCGTTTCCAAATAACCCAACGCGCTTTTTTCAAATAAGGTCTCCAATGCAAGCATGGTGCGTGTGCTTTGCACGATGCCAGTCGCGCGTAACTCCAGCACAAGCTGCCGAATATCGGCAATGTCGGGCGCAACGACTCGTACCTGAAAATAATCATCGCCGGTCACGCGGTAGCATTCCTGTACCCACGGGTCCCGGCGCAGAAGCTCAATGACATGCGCCTCTTGCTTTTCCGAACAGGCCGGCAGCAGGGTAATGGCGATAAACGCCCGCACGAGGATTCCCTGTTTCTCCGGGGAGACGCTCACTGTATACTTTTGGATCACACCGTCCTGCCGCAGGCGTTCCATGCGTTCTGTGACAGCCTGCCGTGTCAGGCCAACCAGGGGGGCCAGGGCCGCCGCTGCCATGCGGCTGTCCTGCGATAAGGCCCGCAGCAGCGTTTTGTCGGTGTCATCCAATTCTCCATTTGTCATAAGTCCATTGTACCCGGCGGTTTTTCAATGTCCTACTTGACAGAACTGATTTTCCTTGTCATAATAAATGGAACAAAGACGTCTTTTCCCTGTGCGTTCGCCTGCTGGCGGACCGCATGATAGGGGAAAGGCGTTTTTCAGTTTTGCCGGCAATGATCTGACAGATGGCAGGCAAAGGCAAAGTTTTGCTTGCGTTTTGCATGAATAACGACATTATTTTTTGCGAAACCCTTGACACCAGGCAAAAATTGAGATATAGTAGAGCATCAAGCCAATGATGGCCTTCGCCCCCTGAGCGGGCGACAAAGGCAAAGACGTCTTTTCTGTTTCTTCGGAACCGCATAGCTGCGCGTTTCAAGAAATGGACGAGACGTTTTTTATTTTCTCTGGGAGGCAGCGACATGTGCGGTATTGCCGGCATTTTGCACAAACAGAAGAGAGAGCAACCGGTGGGGCGCAGCCTGCTCCGCATGGCGGCGTGCTTGCAGCATCGCGGTCGGGACTCGGCAGGAATGGCTGTCTTCGGGGTGGATGGTTCGGCCCTGCGCCTTCAGATGATGCTGCCGCCCGAGACAGCGCTGCCGGAGCCGCAAACCCTTCTCACGCTGGGCGGGGGCCGTCTGTACGATCTGCGCCCGGAACGGTTCGGTTTTTCCGCCTGCGTTCGGCCCGCCACAGGCGCTGCCGTTCAGGACGATCTAGAACTGGTTCACGCTTTGGAACAGGGTCTGCCCGGCGCCACGGTGTCCAGTCTGGGCGTGTCCCTCATCGTGGAAAAGACGGTGGGGCTGGCGGAGGGATTGGAGGGAGCTGTGAGCGAACTGACCGGGACGCACGGTATCGCGCACTTGCGGTTGGCGACCGAGTCCAAAATTGATCCCGCCCACGCCCAGCCCTTCTGGGGCCGGCCTTACCCGGACATCGCCGTGACGCACAACGGCCACATCACAAACTATCACAAGCTGCGTCAGAAATTTGAGGCACAGGGTTTCGGCTTTGCCAGCCAGAATGACTCTGAAATCATTGGGATTTATCTGGGCCAGAAAATGGCGCAGGGACGTTCGCTGCATGAAGCCTTGCTGGACGCGGGACGGGAACTGGACGGTTCGTATTCGTTCATTGTCGCCACCCAAGACAGCCTCGGCGTGGTGCGCGATCCGTTTGCCACCAAGCCGCTGCTGTATGTGGAGGCGGAGGGGCAAGTCGCCCTTGCCTCTGAGCCGCAGGCGCTGCACCGACTACTAGGCCAAGCTTGTGTGATTCGGGAAATCCGCCCACGGGAGGTGCGAACATGGGCGAGAGCCTGAAGACGTTTGACTGTCAGGGGCGCACCACGCGCGAGATCAACGTTTTCCTCAAAGAAGCCGCCCGGATGGGGCCGGAGGCGGAAGTCGTTCTGCTGAACCCGGACAGTCGGCACAACCTCGCTGTGGGGCTGACCACGCCGCTCCGTCTGCACCTGGCCGGCCATGTCGGCTACTACTGCGCGGGGCTGTGCGAGAATGTGGACGTGCGGATTCTCGGCGGCGCGGGCTGGGGGCTGGCCGAGAATTTGATGAGCGGGCGTGTTCAGCTTGCAGAATCGGCGGGGTCGGCGGCAGGCGCGACCATGCGGGGCGGAACTGTGATTGTCGGCGGCAACGCCGGGGCGCGCTGCGGGGTCGCGATGAAAGGCGGCACACTGGTTGTCGGCGGTGATGTTGGCTACATGACTGGCTTTATGATGCAGAAAGGCGTTCTCATCATCGGCGGCGATGCTGGAGAAGCTCTGGGCGACTCGCTCTACGAGGGCAAAATCTATATTCGCGGCAAGATAGATGCTCTGGGCAGCGACGCCGTGCAGGCGGATTTGACCGACGACGACATTACGCTATTGTCATCCGCGCTGGCCGATGCCGGCATGGATATGGCTCCTGGCGACTTCAAGAAGATCGTCTCGGGCAAGCGTCTGTACAATTTTGATAAAAACGAAAAGGAGATTCTGGAAGACGGCTCTTTGACTCTGGGTTTCTAGCTCCGCCGCTGATGGCGTTCCTCTCTTCTGTTCCCTCCGACGCGCGATGAGGCGATGCCGGACGATGTACTATTTTTCGTCCGCGCCTCCGGGCGCAAAGGAGAAACACCATGAGCACATTGCCTGGGACCCTATCTGTCCCTGCGTCCGCCGTTTCGGCGGGCGATAAAAACATCTTGACGCGCTCCGTCACCTGGAAGTCTTCGTTTGTCATCTCACTTGGCGGTTCGCTGCTGGTGGCGACGACACTCGGCCCGATGGCCGCTGAACTCGGCCCGGCGTCAGTCTTTGTCTGGTCCTTGATCGCCTTTATTGGCGTTTTGCAGTGCCTGATGATCGCCGAAATGGCTGGCATGTTCCCTAACAAAAGTGGAGGAACGGCAACTTATGCCCATGAAGCGTTCAAGAACAAATCACCTCTGTTCGGCGTGGCTTCTAACTGGGGCTACTGGCTGGCCTGGATTCCGGTCATTCCCGTTAACATGATCCTGGTTGCCGGCTACATGAAGGCGACCTTTCTGCCGCACGGCAGCACTTTGGAAATTGCCATCGGCTTGACGCTGTTTCTTTACTTTCTCAACTACTTCGGTTTGAAACCTGGTGTTTGGTCGTCGGCCGTGATGGCGATCTGCTCGCTGGTTCCCCTGTGTGTGATTGCCTTCTCGCCGATCTTTAAGCCCGGTCTGTTCCACCCGCATTATGTCTTCCCCATCACGCCGCTGCATGGCTCGTGGCACTCCGGCGCGTCGTGGATGACCATGATCAAGTGGATGTTTGTCGCCGCCTGGTCTGCCTACGCCTTTGAGTCAGGGACAACCATCATCGCGGAACTCAAAGACCCCAGAAAAGACGCCCCCAAAGCTATCAAGGCAGCGTCCGCTGTTGGGATGTTCTCGTTCGGTCTGGTTCCGTTCATGCTGATGGCGATTGTGGGAACGGATGCGATCACTCAAGACCCGATCGTGGCCTTCCTGCCGGCTGCCCAGGCTATCTTCGGCCATGTTGGCGCGAACATTGTCGCCCTGATGCTGATCGCCGCCCTGCTGCTGGGCGTGCAGACGACCATCATCGGCTCAACCCGCTGTATTTATGAGATGAGCCGTGACGGGCTGATCATCAAGCAGTTCGGCAATATCAACAAATTCGGCGTTCCTGTCGGCTCCATGTACCTGGACTGCGCCGTTACCATCGGCCTGCTGGTCATTTTCAAGGACAATATCGTCAACCTGATCGCTTCTTCCAATGTCGGCTACATGGTCGTCTGGATTTTGCTTCCAATCGCGTTTATCCTGCTGCGACGCCAGCAGCCAAAGGCCGAGCGGCCCTACAAGTTGCCGGATCTCTTCGTGCCGATTGCGATTGTGATTGCGGCCTTCAACGTCTTTATCTCGCTGGTAGGCGGGCCGCAACTCGGCGCGACGGTCATGTGGACAGGGATCATCATCATGCTGGCTGTGGCCCCGCTTTATTGGTACCGGCGCATGGTTCAGGACAAACGACCGCAATTGGCTTTCGCCTCCGGGCCAGCCCTGCCGGAATTGCTGGAAGGCGATGATGATCTGGGCGGACGGCGCGAAGTCGTTCACAGCGCGCCGGATGCGGTGGAGAGTTAGCCAAGCCATGCTGCGGTATTTTCCATTTGAGCATGATGAATACGACATGCCGATGAACGCCCGTGCCGGCGTTGGCCCATTGATTGAGGTGGAGGAGAGCGAGTACCTTCCAGAACTTGCTCTCAAAGACCAGATTCTGGCCTCGGACTTTCGCTACTACTGCCAAAGCCCACCGGAAGCCGAGCCATTGGCCTGGGAAACCATCGCCCTGCTGCTGCCGGACATAGCGCAGCAGATGCCGCAGCATTTTGGTCTGGAAATAGAGGGCGACCGCTGGACCTGGACCAACCGCCTGCTCGGCACGACCACAACCTTCACTCTGGGAAATGCCGACACCCTGCCCCTGCCGCCCCTGGACTGGATGGGACGGCAGGTGCAGGAAGATTTGATTTTGATGGCCGAAACGCCGGACGGCGACACCGTCTGCGTCGGAGGGCATCTGTGCTTTGCGGCTTCGTGGTGCCTGGACGATAAGATCGGCCAGAACTTTCTGCGTATCCATGAAGACATCCCGCAGTTTTTAGAGCGCATCGGGCGGCCTGCCAACCTGATGATGCAGCGGCTCAAGGCCGGACGGCCCACAGGCCGCGTCAACTGGACGGTCTCCAGCACGGATCGGCTGAATCTGGCCCCCGCCGTCGCGCACGAATGGGTGCAGTCTCGTCGCGGGATTACATCGGAGAATGCCGGTGACCGCTGCTTCCTGCGGATTGAGCGCCAGGTCTTTGCCCGCCTGCCTCAGACGCGCGGCATTCTTTTTACGATCCGAACGTATCGGAACCCGGTCTCCGAAGTAATCGCCGACCCGGATCGCCTGCACCGCTTCACCGCCGTTGTCAAAGGCATCCCGCGCGCCACGCGCGAGTACAAAGGCATGGCGTCGTTCACTGAGGCCCTCGTAGACTATCTTGAGGCTCGCTGCCGCCGACTGGCCGGGGCGCCGGCCACGACCGTTCCCGGCCAGCGCGAGGAGCGCTCGGTGGATCACAAAAGGGAGCCAATCATGGGAAATATTGCCTATTCAACGGTCAATACATCGCTCTGGGAACCAATGCCGATTGACACGCCGGACTTGCTGGAAGGCGACCCGGTCCCAAAAGTGCACTGGCTGAAAAAGAACGAAAAGGGCGACCCGACCTATTTGACGGGCCTGTGGTGGGTGCAGCCGGCCAAATTCCGCTGGCTATTTTTCGGCAACGAGACCTTTCACGTCCTGGAAGGCCGCGCCGTCATCACGATTGACGATGGGACTTCGGTGGAAGTAAAACCCGGCGACATTATCTCGTTCCCGATCAACACGCCCTCCGTGTGGGAGGTATTGGAGCCGCTGAAAAAGATGTTCGTGATTACATTGTGAACCTTGTGGGCGGGGTTGAATCCCCATGATGCAGCCGTTAAAGGAGACACACCTCATGTCCGACACTGCCGGTACTATCGCTTCTCTCTGGCGCTATCCCGTCAAATCCATGCAGGGCGAGGAGATCAACGCCTCGTTCGTCACCGAGCGCGGCCTCTTTGGAGACCGCGCCTATGCCCTGATGGACGCCGAGGACGGTAAGACCGTCACGGCCAAAAATCCCAAAAAATGGCCGACCATGTTCCGGTTCCGCGCGGCGTTTCTGGAACCCGCCGCCGATACGCAGGCGGTTCCTCCAGTGCGGATCACGACGCCCGCAGGCGAGACGCTGACCTCCGAGCAGCCGGATCTGAACCAGGCTCTGTCCCAGACACTGGGCCGCGCTGTCGTCTTCACCAGCCAGCCGCCCGAAAAACCGCATCTGGACGAATACTGGCCGGATCAGGACGACGTGCCGGGCCTGCCGCATTCTGACGCTGTCACCGACGAAAACACGCTGGAAAACACGTTTTTTGACCTTGCCATTCTGCACCTGCTGACGACAGCGACGATTGACACGCTGCGCGCGGCTTACCCTCCGGGCCGCTTTGAAGCCCGGCGTTTCCGCCCGAACATCGTGGTCAATGCCGGCGCGGAAGGCTTTGTGGAGAACGACTGGATCGGCAAGACCCTGGCTATTGGAGATGAAGTCCGGCTTGCAATCACCGGCCCCTGCCCGCGCTGCGTCATGACAACCCTGCCGCAGGCTGATCTGCCCAAAGACCCCGGCATCCTGCGGACTGCCGTGCAGCAGAACGGGGCCAATGTCGGCGTTTACGCCGAAGTCCTTCAAGGCGGCGTCATCCGTCAGGGGGATGCCATTCGCGATGGAAACGTCATGACAACGTCCGCCGAGGAAGAAATCGTCTGGACCACCTGCCCGCGCGACTGCTACGATGCCTGCGGCATCCAGGTCGTTAAGCGCGGAGGCGTCATCCTCAAAGTGATGGGCGATCCTCGGCATCCGCATAATCGCGGGACGCTCTGCGGCAAATGCACCCTGGCTTATAACGGCGCGTGGCGCGACCCCGCACGCGCGTCTCCAGCATCCGCTGAAGCGCGTCGGCCCGAAAGGCGCGGGGCAATTCGCGCCGATCTCCTGGGACGAGGCTCTGGATACCATCGCCGAGCGGCTGACGAACATTCTGGCGACTTCCGGCGGGGCGAGCGTCGTGCAGACGCACTACACAGGGACTTTTTCGCAGATCGCGTTACGGCTTTCCGCTGCGCTTCTTCCACAAGATCGGCGCGACCGAAGTGGACCCGGACACGGTCTGCAACAAGGCCGGCCATGTCGCGCTGGGGATGACCTTCGGCTCGTCGCTGGACGGCTTTGACCCGCGCTCGGCGCGCGACGCCGCCTGCATTCTGGTCTGGGGCGCGAACCCGTCGGCCTCCGCGCCCCACGCTCACCGCCACTGGCTGCGGGAAGCGCCGGGCAAAGTCATCGTGGTAGACCCGATCCGGCATCCGACGGCGGCGCAGGCCGACCTGCATCTTGCAGCCGTTTCCCGGCACGGATGCCGCGCTGGCGTTCGCGCTGCTGCATGTCATCGCACGGGACGGCCTGCTGGATGAAGACTTTCTCGAGAGCGCATACCGTCGGCTGGGAAGAAGTCGTCCCCACATGCTGGCTGCCTGTACGCCGGAATGGGGCGAAGAAGCTACCGGCGTTCCGGCGGCACTGATTGTGGAGGCCGCGCAGATTTACGGTCGCGGTCCGTCGCTGCTCTGGCTGGGTCAGGGCTTGCAGCGCCAGGCCACCGGCGGCAACATCCTGCGGGCGTGCAGCCTGCTGGCGATCGCGACCGGCAATCTGGGCAAGCCCGGCGCAGGTTTTCTGTACCTGAACGGAACCGGCAGCCGGGGCATTCAGGATGATTACATCTGGGGACCGCATCTGAACCCTAGCAAGCCGCTCTCCATCAGCCACATGGATCTAGCGGCGCGATCTGGAAGACGCCAAGCCAGCCGCGCGCTGTTCTGCTGGAACAACAACATCGTCGCTTCCTGCCCCAATCAGACACGCCTGCGCCGGGCATTGGAGCGCGACGATCTATTCACGGTCGCGATTGATCTGTTCGCCACCGACACGACCGATTACGCGGACATCGTTCTGCCCGCCGCCAGTTTTCTGGAGTTCAACGACCTGGTCGTCTCCTATTTTCATTATACGCTCTCCGCGCAGGTGAAGGCGACCGAGCCGATGGGCGAGGCGTTGCCCAACGCTGGAGATTTTCCGCCGTCTGGCCGGAGCCATGGGCTTTACCGAGCCGGAACTGTTTGAAAGCGACGACGCGCTGATTGCGGAACTGCTGCGGCAAAGCGGAACGGGTCTGGATTTCGCTGCTCTGGCAAAGGCCGGCACGGTCTTCATCGCGCCCGATCCGGTTATCCCTTTCGCTGACGGGCGATTTGCCACGCCGAGCGGCAGGATCGAGATCGCCTCGGACGCGTTTGAGGAGGCGGGCCATGCCGCGCGCGCCGCAGCCCTGGGCGGATGCCCGCCCCGCCAATGGCAAACTGCGGCTGCTTTCGCCCGCGTCGCCCTGGCGGATGAACAGCAGCTACGATAACGAAGCCAAAGCCCGGCGTCAGACGTCTGCGGCCGATGTGCGGTCTGAACCCGTGGGAAGCGTCGTCGCGCGGCTTGGCCGAAGGAATGCCCGTCATTGTTTTCAGCGACGCAGGCCGACTGCCACTGCTCGGTGACGATTTCCGACGACGTGCCGCGCGGCGTGGCTCTGGTGCATAAAGGCCGCTGGCCCAAACTGGACCCGAGCCATGCGAACGTCAACGTCTTGAACACGGGCCGGAAAAGCGATATGGGGGAAAGCTCCGCGGTTCATTCTGTAGAAGTGGAGATCCGTCGTGCTGTCTGAGCCTGTGCTCTGGGAGTGGCTGACCTGGGAAGAAGTCGGCGCGCTGCGACAATCGGGCATGGACATGGCGATCCTGCCGGTCGGCAGCACGGAGCAGCACGGGCCGCATCTGTCCCTGAATGTGGACACGTTAAGCGCGGACACCGTGGCCAGAGGCGTTTCGGCGCAGACCGGCGTTCCCATCCTGCCTGCGCTGCCTTACGGCGCGGCCTGGGGACATACGGCGAAGTGGCCCGGCACGCTGTCCCTATCGCCTGCGACCATCACGCAGGCTGTGGTGGAGATCGGTGAGTGGCTGCTGGCAGGCATCGGGGTTTCACGCGGCTGCTGATTTTGAACGGCCATGTGACCAATTTCGCGCCCCTGCGTGTCGCGCTGGAAACGCTGCGCTTCCGTCACCCGGAGATGCGGGTCGCGCTGCGCGGCCTGTGGGAAATCTCGCCCCGCGTCGCGGCGGTGTATACAGCGGACGCCCAGGACTGGCACGCCAATGCTGCCGAGACAAGCCTGATGCTGGCCCAGCACCCGCAGGGCGTCCGGCCCGGCAAAATCGCGGATGACCCAGACCGAAGCGAAGGCTTGTTCTTTTCCTACCCGGTCAGCCGCACCAGCGCCATCGGCGCGACGGGGAAGCCAACACAAGCGACAGCAGCGCAGGGCGAAACCCTGCTGGCATGGGCCAGTCGAAGATTTGTCCGCGCTGGTGCGGGCCGCGCTGGTCGAGGAACCGCCCTTTCCGCATCTCAGAGAAAGACACACCATGACCAAAGTGACCCGCTATTCGGACGAGCAGATTGACGCCAAAGTACAGCGAACTGAAAGCGCTCGGGCGTTCGCTACGCGCTGGGCGCGTATGTGGACATCCATGGCGTCCCCAAAGCCAAATGCGTCCCGCTGGCGCATCTGCCCGACATGGCGCGCGGCTCGGAACTGTTCACCGGCTATGCGCTGGACGGCCTGGGGCAGCAGCCCAATGACGATGAAATCAGCAGCGTTCCCGATCTGGAGCGGGGCTTTCCCATTCCCTGGCAGCGCGAGATCGCCTGGTTCCCCTCGGACAACTACTTCCACGGCGAACCCTATGCCCTGAACACGCGCGTCGCCTTGCAGCGGGTCACGGAAGAAGCCAAGCAACTTAGGCTACACGTTCAACCTGGGCATTGAAGCCGAAGTGTATCTGCTCCAACTGGATAGCCAGGGAAAACTGGTCGTTCCCAACGACAATGATAATCTGGTCAAATCGTGCTATGACGTGCAGCGGTTCATGGAAGCCTATCCCGTTCCTGGACCGCATGACGACGCTGATCAACGAACTAGGCTGGGACGTCTATTCGTTTGATCACGAGGACGGCCACTCGCAGTTTGAGTTTGACTTCGGCTACGCCGATGCTCTGACGACCTGTGACCGCTACATCTTTTTCCGGTTCATGGCGAAAAAAGTGGCCGCGGAGATGGGGCTGACGGCGGTGTTTATGCCCAAGCCTTTCGCCGATCTGACCGGCAACGGCGCGCACTTCAACATGAGTCTGGCCGACGCCGATACGGGCAGCAATCTGTTCGTGCCGTCTCGCCGGACGACGATAAGCATGACTGCAAGCTGTCCGCGCTGGGCTATGGCTTTATCAGCGGCCTGATCAAGCACGGCCTGGGCAACGCCGCCGCGTTCAGCCCGACGGTCAATTCCTACAAGCGTCTCATTCGCAAGGGCCGCATGTCCTATTATTCCTGGGCACCTGTCTTCAACTGCTACGGCGGCAACAACCGCTCCAACAACCTGCGCGTCCCCATGAGCGGGGGACGGGTGGAGTGCCGGGCCGCGGACTCGTCGCTGCAACCCCTACCTTGCCGCCACGCTGGCCCTGGCCGCCGGCCTGGAAGGGATTGCCGAAGGCAACGACCCCGGCCCGCCGCACCACGAGAATATGTACGAGTACACCGATGCCGAGCTGGCCGACAAAGGCATCTCCTTGCTGCCGCGCACTCTGGATGAGGCCGTGGATTTCTTCGCCGCCGACCCGTTTATTGAAAAGACGCTCGGCGACGGATCTGCGCGACGAGTTTGTCCGCTACAAGCGTCGAGGAGTGGGACGATTATCACCAGTCCATCTCCCAGTGGGAAGTGGACCGCTACGCCCGGTTTTTCTGAAATGCCCCCTAGCCTCCAATAATGGGGGAACAAGAACGGCTCTTTGCTCTTACTCCCCCATTATTGGGAGCAGGGGCGACTTCACAGGAGAAATACTTATGCCCGTAGACGAAGCCACGCCGTCCCGCATCTGGGACCCGGCTAGCATCCATGACATCCAGGAAAAGGCCCGGCTGGGCCGCTACCGCATCCGCGCCTTCTCCACCGCACGCCAACTGCCGACGCTGGAAGACCTGACGTTCCTGCCCGCCGGCCTGACCCGCGTCCCGCTGGAAGGCTACCGGGAGACCTGCGACACCAGCGTCACGCTTGGCACGCGCTATGCCAAAAAGCCGCTGCAACTCAAGACGCCGATCACCATCGCCGGCATGTCCTACGGCGCGCTGTCGCGCAATGCCAAAGAAGCGCTGGGCCTGGGCGCGACCCGGGTGGGAACGTCCACCTGCACCGGCGACGGCGGGATGCACCCTCCGACCGCGAGTATTCCAAAACGCTGGTCTATCAGTGCCTGCCTTCGCGCTATGGGTTCAACCCGCGCGACGTGCAGCGGGCAGACGCCATTGAGATCGTGGTCGGCCAGGGCGCGAAACCCGGCACCGGCGGGCTGCTGCTCGGCCAGAAGGTCTCTCCGGAGATCGCCCGGATGCGCGACCTGCCGGACGGCGTAGATCAGCGCTCGCCCTGCCGCCACCCGGACTGGATGGGGCCGGAAGATCTAGCCATCAAGATTGAAGAACTGCGGGAAGCGACCGATTGGGAAAAGCCGATCTATGTCAAGCTCGGCGCGGCCCGCGTCTATGAAGATGTCAAACTGGCCGCCAAAGCCGGCGCGGACTGCGTGGTCGTGGACGGCATGGAGGGCGGCACGGCGGCCTCGCCGGACGTGCTGCTGGACCACACCGGCATCCCGACGCTGGGCGCGATCTGCGAGGCCGTGCGGGCGCTGGAAGACCTGAAGCTGCTCGGCGACGTGCAGCTGATCGTCTGCGGCGGCATCAAGACCGGCGTGGACGCCGCCAAAGCCATCGCGCTGGGCGCGGACGCGGTCGCCATCGGCACGGCGGCGATTATCGCCCTCAACTGCAACGCGCCGCTCTGGGTGGAAGACTACCATGCCATGGGAACGGAGCCCGGCGCGTGCCACCACTGCCACACGGGCCGCTGCCCGGTCGGGGTCGCCACCCAGGACCCGGAACTGACCGAGCGCCTGCCGGTGGAAGAAGCCGCCGAGCGGGTGGAGAACTTCCTGCACGCCATGACCCTGGAAATGCAGATCATGGCCCGCGCCTGCGGCAAATCGCAGGTGGGCAACCTGGACCGGGACGACCTGCGGGCTTTGACGCTGGAATCGGCTCTGATGACCGGCCTGCCGCTGGCCGGAACGCGCCGCCCCATCCCGCTTAATCTCTGGGGCGAAGGAGGCCACTGAGCATGGGGGCAATAACCGATGTGCTGGTGGTCGGCGGCGGGCTGATGGGCTGCTCCACCGCCTACCATCTGGCCCGGCAGGGCGTGAAGCGTCACGCTGGCGGAGCGCCGTTCGCAGCCGGGACAGGAAACGACCGCCCGTTCCGGGGCCATCATTCGGGCGCATTACGGCGTCCCTGAGTTGGTCAGCCTTGCCCTGGAAGCGAACCGCCGCTACGCCGCGCTTTGACGACGAAGTCGGCCTGCCCTGTGGCTTTGTCCAATCCGGCTACTCGGTCCTGGTGGACGCTGCGGACGAGATGAACCTGCGTCAGATCACGGCGCATGCACCAGAAACTTGGCGTCAATGTCTCGCTTCTGTCACCGGAGGAGTACAAAAGCGCTGGTTCCCGCCGTCAAGACCGATGATGTCGCGCTGGTCGCCTATGAACCGGACGGCGGCTATGCCAGCCCGCTCGCTGACCGTCGCCGCCTACGCAACGCAGGCCAGCGACCTCGGCGCGGATTTGCGCTACGACTGCGCGGTTGTGGCCGCCGCGCGAGACGGGGCCGGCTGGCGAGTGACACTCAGCGACGGCGAGACGATGACGGCGGGCCAGGTGGTCCTCTGCACCGGCAACTGGTCGCGCCCGGTCGGGGCCTTGTTCGGCCTGGATCTGCCCGTCACGCCGGTGCGGGCGCAGATCGTCGTGCTGGAGCGGCCCGCTCGTTTTCGGGCGTATTTCCCGGTCGTTTCCGACTTGATCAACCTGGCGTATTTCCGGGCGGACGGCGAAAATGGCATGTGGGTCGGCTCGTCCGACAACGCCGACTTGCAGGAAGCGCTGCCGCAGCCGGAGGGTTACGACGCAGGGCGCAGGCGCATCAGGCCGTGTCCGATGCCCGCCGCAAGGCCGCTTTGCGATTTGACGGCATGGAGTGATGGCGATAAAGGCGGCGTCCAGCGCGCATTTTCCGGCCTGTATGAGACGACCCCCGACTGGCAGCCGATCATGGGCAGTTTCGGAGACGGCCTCCATGCCGCCGTCGGCTTTTCCGGGCATGGGTTCAAACTGGCCCCTGTCGTCGGCGAGGCGATGGCCGCCCGCGCTCTGGGGCAGCCGGACCCGTTCGACATTGGCTTGTTCAGTCTGTCGCGTTTCGCGGAAGACCGCCCGATCCGCTCCCAATACCCTTACCAGCGGGCCAAATTTCTACGCTAAGAGGCTCATTCCTATGAACATCGCCCAAACTCAAAAACTCTTTGACGAAAAGCAAATCAAATTCTTTCTGATGTCCTTTGTGGACATGCACGGCACGCCGCGCGCCAAATTGGTTCCGGCCGAAAATCTGGCGGACGTGCTGGAAGGCGCGGCGGGCTTTGCCGGCTTCGCCGTGGACGGGGTGGGGCAGGGGCCGCACGATCCCGATTTAAGCTGTGTCCCGCAGGCCGATTCAACGGTCTTTCCGCTGCCCTGGAAGCCTGGCTTGGCCTGGATCGCCGGCAACTTGCAGATGGACGGCCAGAACTGGGACTATTGCCCGCGCGCAATTTTGACAAAAGCATTAGGCGACGCCAAAAGCAAAGGATTTTCGCTGATGACGGGCGTGGAACCCGAGTTCTTTCTGGTGGACAAAAAGCAAGATGGAACGTTGGGCATCGCCGATGCGGGGGATACTCTGACAAAGCCCTGCTACGGACAGTTATCGCTGCTGCGAAATGCGGATTTCCTGACGACGCTAATCACCCATCTGAACGATCTGGGTTACGGCGTTTATCAGAACGATCACGAGGATGCGAATGGTCAGTTTGAGATCAACTGGCGCTTTGCTGAAGCCCTACTGACCGCGGACCGTGTTTCCTTCTTCAAGTTCATGGTCAAGGCTCTGGCGGAGGAACGGGGGCTGTGCGCGACGTTCATGCCCAAGCCCTTCGCCAACTTGACCGGCAGTGGGGCGCACCACCATCTGTCCCTCTGGGATGCCGACGGCAAAGACAATCTGTTTCTGGACAAAAGCGACCCGCGCGGATTGTCGACCGTTGCCCTCTCGTTTCTGGGGGGACTGCTGGCGCATGCCCCCGCCCTGTGCGCCTTGACCGCGCCCTCTGTCAATTCCTACAAGCGGTTCGGCGCGCGCTCGCCCCGGTCGGGCGCGACCTGGGCGCCGATCTTTATCGCGCATGGCGGTAACAACCGCACCATGATGGTGCGCGTGCCGGCTCCGGGCCGTCTGGAATACCGGACGGCGGATAGTTCGGCTAATCCGTACCTGGCCGCGACGGGCTTGCTGGCGGCGGGTATGGACGGCATTGAACGCGGCCTCAAAGTGGACGCGGGACGCGACGGAAACCTATTTCTACTCTCACCGACGGATGCCAAACGTGAGGGGATTGACCTTCTCCCGGCCACTCTGGGCGAGGCGCTGGACGAGCTGGAACGGGACGAGGTTCTATGTCGCGCTTTCGGAACGACGTATGCTCAGTCCTATCTAGACATCAAGCGGGCGGAGTGGGATGAATACGCCGAAATGACTGCGAAGAGCGTGACCACCTGGGAAGTGCAGCGTTATCTCGGTTTGTGACATCATTTCGGCCTGTGAGGAGGCGTGTTTGGCATTTGTGATAGTCTTGCAGCACGAAGCCTGCGAAACGCTGGGAACCATTGAGGACGCGCTCCAGTCCCGAGGCATCGCGGCCCGCGTTGTCCACTCCTATGCCGGGGAGTCGGTTCCCCGACAGATCGGTGAGGCCGTCGGCCTGATCGTTCTGGGCGGGCCGATGGGCGTTTCGGAACAGGACCGCTATCCGTTTCTGCGTCAGGAGATGCGGCTGATTGGCGATGCTCTCTCTCACAATGTGCCTGTGCTGGGGATTTGCCTCGGCGCACAGCTTCTGGCCCACACGCTTGGTGCCGAAGTCACTCGGGCGAAGCAGCCGGAAATTGGCTGGTACCCGCTGCATCTGACCGAAGCCGCCCGGCAAGACAGACTCTGGGTCGGGATCGCCTCCCCCTGCATGGCCTTTCACTGGCATGGAGACGCCATCACTTTGCCGGTGGGAGCCATCGCGCTGGCCTCGTCCTATCTCACGACGTGCCAGGCATTCCGATTCGGCGAAAACGCCTACGGGTTGCAATGCCATCTGGAAGTGACTGCTCCGTTGATCGAAAGCTGGATTGCCTTGTTTGGGCATGAACTGCAAGACGCTGGCCTGAACCCTTCTGGGATCAAGGCAGAGGCTGAAGAGCAATTGCCGCAGATGCAGCGCACGGCTCAAGCAGTTTTTGGCGCTTGGGCAGCTCTTTTGATGTGAAAAATGGTTGCGGTAATAGCGGCCACGACAGCGTTTCCAGTGCATTGAGACGGGGACGCTCTTCAAGCAGTCTCCACGACCATGTCCGTGCCCGATTGGCTTACCATGTCATGTTGTGTGGCAATGCGCCCCTGTTCCGCCAGCAGCACCGAGCCGATCCGCAGCACAGGAACCGTGTGCAGTTTGGCGGTTGTGGTGGAAGTAGAGGCGATAACAGGCAAAGGCCGCCTGGTTATTGCTACTAAGCGGCCTTAGTGAAGAGCGCAAGAGCCAACAACTACCACATTCAATCCAAGATGCCACGATCTGCCGCTCTTCATCCCTGCCGGCGGCAAGAACCGAACGAAGGTGCCAAGGCCACAGTGCCGCTATCCGTGTCCGTAGCAATTGCCAACTCCACCGAATTATCCATGCTCCCGCCCGCCTCTTGCTCAGTAAGGCGGGCCGTTCCTTTGATGATACAAGCTGATCCAATTACTCCCCTGATCGCGTCAAGCCATTCACGGGGGGCGGGAGTAAGTTCCGGTCAACCGGAGACTGCACTGTATGTTCTTTCGGACCTAGAAAGGGCTGGTTGGTTTAATTGACAGTGAGTGTGCCCGTTCCTGTGGCTGGATTATCTGTTGTATCCCCAGCGAACGAGTCGCTGAGGGCGTGGCTGCCAACCGTCGCTGTGGCCGAGATCGCGTAGCTCAGGCTGGCAACCCCCGAAGCCGTCGTGGTCGCCGTGCCTACCTGCTTGCCGTCCACCTTGAACGTGATCGTCTTGCCCGAAACGCCTGCCCCGCCTGCCGTCTGCATCAGCGTCGCCGTCAAGGTCACGCTGGTTCCCCGCGCTCCCGACACCGAAGACACCGACAAAGCCGTCGCATACTTGACCGTCAGCGTTCCGTTGCCTGCGCTGTTCAAGTAGGTCACATCCCCCGCAAACGCCGCTGTGATCGGATGGCTTCCAATCGTCGCCCCAACAGGAACTGTGTACGAGAGGGTCGCAATGCCAGAAGCGTTCGTAGTGGCTGTTCCGACTGCCGCCCCGTCCACGCTGAAGCTGACAGTCTCTCCGCTCAGTCCCGTTACGCCGCTCTTCTTGAGCGTGGCCGAGAGTGTCACCGTCTGACCCGGCACCCCGGAAACGGCGACGACACCGAGCGTCGTGCTGAACTTGATGACGGTCAGGTTCGCACTCCCCGACGAGGCATTGTCGCTGCTGTCGCCAGCAAAGGCAGCGGTAATTGGGTGAGTGCTGCTGATGGTATTACCCGCCGGGATAACGTAAATTAAGCTGGCAATGCCGGCGCTGTTGGTTGAAGCTGTTCCTACCGAGCCGCCGTCCACAGACAAGGTCACGCTAGCTCCGCCCACAGCCGAGCCGCCGACCGTGCGTTTGAGGGTGGCTTTGAGCGTCACGCTCTGGCCGGGCGAACCGGAAACGGCGCTGATGGTCAGCGTAGTGCTGGCTTTGGCAACCGTCAGCGTTCCCGTTCCCGAAGAAGCGCCGTCGCTGCTATCACCGGCAAAGGACACGGTGATCGTGTGGCTGCCGACGGTCAGCGTTGAGGGAATGGTGTAGCTCTTGGTGGCCGTCCCCGCCGAGTTGGTGACGCCGGTGCCGACGCTGGTGCCGTCAACGCTGAAGGTCAGCGTTTTGCCGCTCAGGGCCGCCCCGCCGGTCAATTTCAGCGTCGCCGAAAGCGTTACGGCCTGGCCGATTGCTCCGGTGAGGCTGGAAACAGTGAGCGTGGTGCCGGGCAGAGCGGTCACCGTCTGGGTCAGCGCCGCCGACTGGCTGGGCGCATTGACGCCATTGCCCCCGTAGGAAGCCGTGATTGAGTGCGTCCCCGCCGAAAGCGCGGAAGTCGTGAAGGTGGCGATCCCGTTTGCCAGCATACCGGTTCCCAGCATTGTGCCGCCGTCGGAGAACGTGACAGTTCCGGTCGGGCTGCCGCCTCCAACATGGGCAGTAAAGCTGATGGCCTGGCCTGCTTTGGCAGGATTGAGCGAGGAAGTTAGTGCCGTCGTCGTGGCGACGGGATTGACCGCTTGGGTCAGCGCGGCAGACGCGCTGGCGGCATTGGCGGCATCGCCGCTGTAGGCAGTGGTGACGGTGTGGGAGCCGACGGTCAAAGAGGATGTAGTCAAGGCAGCCGTCCCATTGCTCAGTGTCACCGACGCCTGCGCGGTTCCGTCCACAGAGAACGTGACGGCTCCGGTCGGCGTCCCGCTGCCTCCCGCGACAGTAGCGGTGAGGGTGACGTTCTGCCCGTAGACGGACGGGTTGAGACTGGAAGCCAGCGCAGTGGTCGTACTGCCTACTGTGACTGTCTGCGTGAGGGCCGAAGACGTGCTGCCGGTGAAGGCGCCTGTCGGTGTATAGGCCGCTGTCACGCTATGGCTTCCCACCGTCAGGCTGGTCGTGGTATAGGTCGCATTGCCGTTGCTGTCAAGCGTGGCAGGACTGCCGACATTGGTTCCATCTACGGCAAACTGCACTGCTCCTGTGGGGACAGCGCTGCTGCTCACGGCGGTGACGGCTGCCGTGAAAGTAACGCTTTGACCCGCCATGGACGGATTGAGCGAAGAGTTCAGCGCTGTCTGGCTGGCGACCGGGAGGGCGTCATACGCGCCGATGCTGGGCGGATTGGGGCGGGTGAGGCCGGTGATGTCGGTTACAGGTGCGCCGCTTGCCGTTCCCGCGCCGAGGCAAGGAGAACTGGGCTGAAGGCGGAAATCACCACTTCCGGCATTGAAGAACAGCGGATCGGCATTAATGTTACTCGTTCCCGCATAGCCGCCTTGAATGTCGCAATAGGTCGCGGCAAAGTGGGATCCCGTGATCTCGCCGCCGCTGTCGCCGTAAACGATGTCATCCGTCAGAGCAAGTGTGCCGCTGCCAAAGCTGGTGGAGTTGTATAGGCCACCGCCGGAACCGCTCGGCGCTGCATTCCCGGTGATTGTACAACTGGTCACGGAGGTCATGCCGCCGCCGTTGAAATTGCAGATGCCGCCGCCTTGTCCACTTGGAGATGAATTGCCGATAAGCACGCAGTTCGTCATAGCAACCGGACTTCCAGCGCTGCTGTAGCTGTAGATTCCACCGCCGTTGCCCCCGACTGCCGAATTGCCCGAAAGAATAGAACTCGTCACTGTTAACGCTTCACTGGAGCCATAGTTGATATTGCAAAGGCCGCCGCCCGTAATGGCCGCGTTATTTTTGAGGATGCAGTTTTGCACCGTCAAACCCACGCTCTCACTGAGGATAGCCCCGCCCCCATCGCCGCCGTTTTCATAGCCGTTCTGGATCGTCAGCCCACTGATGACGGCGCTGGTCTCGCCGCTGTGCAAATAGAAACCCCGATGGCCGACAGCGCTACTCCCGCCGCAGTCAATGATGGTCGTGGCTGGGCCATTCTGGGAAGTAACGGTGATGCTACGCCCGCCGAAGTCCAAATCTACGTTTCCGGGGCCGGTGTAGGTGCCGTCGGCAATCAGAACCGTATCGCTACTGAGGACGGCGTTGATTGCTGCCTGAATCGTGAGTTTGGGTGAGGCCTGCGTCCCGGAGTTGCTGTCGCTGCCGACGGGGGAGACGTACTGCGGGCTGACATGAACATTAACCGTCTGTGTCAGGACTGAGGACGTGCTGGAAGCAAAGGTCGCGTCGCCGCTGTAGGACGCAGTGATTGTGTGGGTACCGACCGTCAAAGACGATGCGCTAAAAGCTACTGAACCATTAGTCAGTGTGACAGGCGTCTGCGCGTTGCCATCAAGGGTGAAGGTGACTGTACCGGTCGGCGTCCCCCCTGTTCCCGCAACGGTGGCTGTGAAGGAGACGTTCTGAGTGTAGAGAGATGGATTGACGCTGGAAGATAGGGTGGTGGTTGATGGGATCGCGGTGACGACCTGCGCGATAGCGGTAGACGCGCTCGCGCTGTTACTGGCGTCCCCTCCATAGGAGGCTGCAATTTGATGGGTGCCGACGGTGAGGCTAGACGTTGTCAAGACAGCAATGCCCCAAGACAGGCTTCCCGTGCCAAGCGTGACACCACTGGTTGTATCCGTGAAGGTGACGATGCCGGTCGGATAAACCATGGCTCCTGGCGTACTACTGCCGACGACAGTGGCGACTAAGCGTACTGGTTGACCGGAAGTGGAAGGGTTGAGGCTGGAGGTGAGCGTCGTGGACGTACTCCTTGGACTTACGGACTGTGTCAGCGCAGCGGACACGCTGGGGGCGAAAGTGGGATCACCACTGTAGACTGCCCTCACAGTATGTGAGCCGCTTGTCAAAGACGACGTGTAGTAGGCTGCTGTTCCAGGACCTGTCGTCCCGCCCGCGTTCAGCGTCACATGTGCCTGCGCGGTGCCATCTACAGTGAAGGTGACTGTACCGGTCGGCGTCCCCCCTGTTCCCGCAACGGTGGCTGTGAAGGTAACAAAGTTCAGGATGGCGACGGACGGGTTGGGGCTGGAGGTCAGGGTCGTGGTCGTTGTGGCCCCGCCGGTCATTCCAGCTTCAAACGCGCCGATGCTCGGCGGATTAGGCCGGGTGCGCCCATCCAGGGTCGTCGCAGGTGCGCCGTTTGCTGTTCCCGCGCCAAGGCACGGGGAAGTCGCTTGAAGGTGCAGGTCAGTAGCCACGTTAAAGAAGAATGGGTCGGCATTGAGATTGCCGATCCCCGCGTAGCTGCCCTGGACATCGCAGTAATTAGCAGTGACGCTCGCGCCTCCGATCTCGCTGCCGTTTTGGGCGGTGTCGCTATAGAGAATATCGTTTGTCAAGGTGCTTGTGCCGCTGTAGCCATTGTAAAAGCCGCCGCCTACTACGCCGCTGTTACCCGTGAGTGTGCAGTTCGTTAGCGTCATCGTAGCACTCAAGCCGTTGGCAACGCCGCCGCCATAGTAAGAGCTATTGTTGCTGAAGGCGCAATTCGTCAAAGCGGCGCTGCCATATTCGCTGAAAATCCCCCCGCCATTGGCATAAAAGCCGCCGCTGCTGAAGGCGCTGTTGCTGCGGAAAGTGCAGCCGGTCAGCGTTAACTGGCTGTTCTGGCTATGAAGGCCCGCCCCGAAAAGTGCGCCATTTCTGAGAAAGACACAGTTCTGAACGAGTACAGCACTGCCAAAAATCGCCATCCCACCACCGTAGCCTCCGATTTCATAGCCATTCTGGATGGTCAGGCCACTCACAATGGCACCGGTTTCGCCGCTGTGAATATTAAAGCCTCGGTGATTGACGCTACTGTTTCCGCCGCAATCTATAGTGGTTGTGGCCGAGCCATTTTGAGAGGTGACGGTGATATTGCGCCCGCCGAAGTCCAAATCCACATTACCGACGCCAGTATAGTTACCATCCTCCAAAATCACAGTGTCGCCATTGACGGAGACGCCGATGGCTTCCTGAATGGTTCTCTTAGGCTGAGAAAGGCTGCCAGTGCCAAAGTCATTGCCGGAAGGCGAAACATAGACCGGATTTGTCGGTGGGTTAACGTACTGGGTGAGGCTGGCTTGGCTGCTGGTGAAAGGTGCCCCTCCAGGGAAGTAGATCACGCTGATGCTATGCAAGCCATTTGACAGGCCGCTGACCGTCTGACTGGCACTCCCATTTGCGTCAAGCGGAACCGGAACGCCCGCACTCGCCCCATCAACGGCGAATTGGGCTGTGCCGGTCGGAGTAACGCTGTCGCTGCTAACCGTCACCGTGAAGATGACGCCCTGGCCAGAAACGGAGGCATTTATGGAGGAGGCCAGGCTGCTGGAGGTGATGCCGACCCTTCTTTCATAGGCCCCGATGCTGGGCGGATTGGGCCGGACGTAGCCATCAATCGTTGTGAGGGGAGCATTGTTCGGGGTTCCCGCACCGAGGCAGGGGGAGCCCGGCTGAAGGTGGAGGTCATAGGGAGTAACGCTGCTGACAAACGACGGATCAGCGTTGATATTGCCGCTCCCCACGTAGCCGCCCTGAATATCGCAATTACTGGTCGTGACATTTGCTCCCACAGAGACGTATTCACCACCGGCGTCGCCGTAGAGAAGATTGTTTGTCACCGACATAGCACCGTTACTATAGTTGTTGATGCCGCCGCCCGCACCGCTCGAAGCCGAATTGCCGGTAAGGGTGCAATTCGTCACCGTGATTGTGCCGCCAGCGGCGTTGCCGTTGAAGATACCCCCGCCTTGATAGCCCGCTGTATTGCCGGTGAAGATGCAATTCGTCAGAGCAATCGTACCGCCGATACCTTCGTAGTTGTATATGCCGCCTCCGTCACCAATAACTGCCGTATTATTGATAAAGATGCAACTGCTCACCGTGACAGTGCCATTGTTATAATTGTAGAGGCCGCCGCCTGAATTTGCTGTGTTTCCCTTGAAGATACAATTTTGTAATGTCAGTCCTGCGCTAGCGTTATCAATCCCACCGCCCCAGTGGCTGGATTCGTAACCGTTCTGAAGGGTCAAGCCACTGATCACCGCATTGGTTTCGCCGCTGTGCAGGTAGAAGCCCCGGTGGTTGGCGCTGCTGCTCCCCCCGCAATCAATAATCGTCGCGGTCGGACCGTTTTGGGAAGTCACCGTGATATTGCGGCCACCGAAGTCCAGGTCTACGTTGCCAGGACCAGTGTAGGTGCCGTCAGCAACGAGGACAGTGTCGCCGTTTTGGGAGGCGTTAATGGCGGTCTGAATGGTAGCGTATTGAGCCGGCACGGTCAGTGTGGCAGCCGACACAGGCAGTAAAAGGTTGAACAGAGCCAGCAGGGACAGGACGCAGAGTTGAAAATGGGCGCGTTTCGCAATCGGCACAGCAATCATAGCGTTTTCTTTCGGGTTGAAGGCATCAATGTGCCTGAAGCCAAGGCAGTGAGGCACAGAACGGAAGCAGAATGCAACTCAGCGGGATCGCCGATCACGGGAGACCTGTAGATGCCACGACTCCATTATATCACAGGATTATGGCAACTTGCCAGTTTTTTGGCGATGAAGATTGTACACAGGGAAAATCTGGTACCAGAACTTTGCACTCCTTTAGCATCAGGAGAATCTGAAAGGTGGGTTGAAAGAAAGGAGGACCGTAACAGGGAATATAGTTGCAGCGCTGGGAAAAAGAGGGATATAACGAGCACAGGCCGCTTGGTATGAATAACCAAGTGGCCTTAGTGAAGAGCGCAAGAGCCAACAACTCCCACATTCGATCCAAGATGCCATGATCTGCCGCTCTTCATTCCGGTAGGGGGCAAGAACCGAACGAAGGTACCTAGACCGCAGTGCCCCTATTCCTGCCCCTAGCATTACTAGGAGAACCTCCGGTTGACCGGAGGTTCTTCTTCATGTCCCAACCGAATCGGGAAGAGGCGGCATAGCTGCCTGTTGTAAGCGGCTCTGTTGAAAAAAGTGTCATACAGCCAGGGGCAATAATAACTCAATGTTCACACAGAACCACGAAAAAGCAAAAAACTATCGACAAAGGCGTGAAAATCATCGTATAATAACGAAAAAGGCGTGAAAACAGGTCGGAATCGCTCTGAAAACAGCCATTTTGAGCGTGATTTGCGGGTTTTTGCGGGAAATTTTGGCATTGGACAGCTTTTGAGACAAAAACACCCTTTGGAACTTCTGGACGCTTCAGCACGTCTCGGCTCTCTACGGCCTTCCTAGTTCGTTCCAGGGCAGTCTCCGGGTATGCCTGCTGCTGGCCCGTCTCCACCCACTTTGCTGCGCCAGTAGATGAGGCTGGCGGACAGCAGGCGTTCTGGCGGGGTTGGGTATAATGTCGGCAAGCACCGTGCCTCGTGAGGGCAATGGTCAAGTCGTGCGCGAAGAGGCTGGCGACCTTTAGGCAGGGATTGAACGGAATCTCTGGTTCAATTCGCTGCACCGGATGGCGATACCGCCGGATATTCCATAAGAGGCTGTTTTGAAACTCGGAATCTTGTCTTTTCAACACCTCGGAAGCACTCACCGATGAGGCGATGCCGCCGGTTCATCCCCAGGAGGTGCGCGGAGAAGGCGTATGGATAATGGGTCAAGCCGAGTTTCAAAACAGCGTCTTATTGCCCGTTATCGGAATCATAGAGGCTGGCAAAAGTGGAAAAGGCTAGAAAAGTCTTAGACGTTGAGCAACTCCCGCGCGATCTCCGAGGTGATGATCTTCAAGTGAGCAAAATGGCGGCATGGCCTGCATGTTTATGGAGGGCACGCGGAGTAACTTGGTCACTGTCTAACTGGCCAGAACTTAACCCGGTGGATGGACGGTAAGGAAGGAAATGGAAGCGAGACCGCCGGAACCGCGACCAGAATGCAGCATTATCTAGGAATGTGACACATGATCTACGAATGTGACAAATGCGACGCAACGCTTGCGCGGGGGGCGATGTCCTGCCCGCAGTGCGGGGAAACCTTCGATGAGCCGGTCCCCATGGATGCCTCGCTAACAGATGCGGTTGCCCCCTCGCTGTCGGCGACGGATCCTGATGCGTTAGAAGTGGCGTCAGGCGAGCGCGAAACACTAGTAAAAGAACCGCCGGAGCCGCCACAGCCCCAGCCGCCAGCGCCCGAACTCAGTGGCCTGGACTCGGCCCTGCGAGGCCGCAGCGCCGGCGGCCCCGCGTTTTTCGGGAGTGGTCCGGCCTTTGGGGCCAGCGGCGCGTCCTCCCCCGTCAGCGCTTTCCCTTCAGCCTCTGCACCCAGGAAGAAGGTTCCCGCTTGGGCCTGGATCACCCTGTCCGTTCTGGTATTCCTAGTTCTGTGCGTCGGGCTGGCGGGTTGGGCGGGCTACACCGCCTGGATGCGGGGCGCTGGCGGCGAAATTGCCTTCCGCCAGCACAACCAGGCCGGCAACCAGGCTTTTGGCGCACATGATTATAGCAAGGCCGTGGATGAGTACAGCCAGATGATCGCGCTGCGACCCCGGCGCATGGACGGTTACATGCTCCGGGGCATCGTGTACGGCTCCATGGGCCGCTACCGCGACGCCATCGCCGACGACACCACCGCCCTGACGCTGCCCCAGGGCCGGAACGTGGCCGACCTTTACTCCAACCGCGCGTCGGCGGAGACTCAGAGCGGGCAGTTTGCGCCGGCCATCCAGGACCTGACCCAGTCGCTGACCCTGTACAAGCAGTTCCGCCGTGCCGACAGCCCAAATCAAATCTTTGGCTATCTCCGCAACGACTACCAGTCGCGGGCGCAAACCTATGCCTCGATGCATCAATGGGCGCAGGCAGAGGCCGATGAGACCACGGTGATCCAAAGTTATGCGCCGGATCCGCCTGACTTTATCCAGCGGGGCCAGGCGCGGGCGGCTCAGGGGAAGAATGCCCTTGCCCTGGCGGACTTTGAGCAGGTGATCCGTCTGGACCCGGACAGCCCCAACTCCTATGTGGCTGAAAGCGATTTCTTGGAGCACAGCCATCAGTACCCACAGCTTTTCGCCCTGTGGCAGCGTGCCCGGCGGGCCTTCCCCGAGGGCAGTGCTCAGGAGGGGAGTTGGTGGGGCAGCCTGGGCTGGTTCCAGTATCAATCGGGGCAGATTGCCCAGGCAATCCAAAGCGATCAAAAGGCATTAGTCATTGAACGAGCGCAGCCCTGGGTGCACTACAATTTGGCCCTCTGCTATGCCGCCCAGGGCAGCGCAGCCAAGGCGAGCGCTGCCTACGCCGATGCGCTTGTACATAGCTCGGAGGCGGACCGGAAGGCCGGCTTGAAAGACGTGGCGGACGCGCTGGCAAAACATCCTACTTCGGCTGTGCTCCAGCAGGTGCAGCAGCAGCTTTCTCAGGCACAGGCGCGCAAGACGGCGTTTCCGCCTCTGGTGCGCCGTCCTCTGATGGCGAGAGCTACCGGTTCCAAAAACGGCTTCCACGAATCCTGGGGGGCAAGTCCTTCCGGGAGGCCCGGTAAGTCTAGGAGGTCAGGTCATCCTCGGAGATTATGAGATCACGCCGCCGCCGGGCTACTCGCTTCAGCAGACGCCTATTGACGGCCCAGACGGGCGCGGCACGATCTCCCTCTGGTCCGGCTTGAAGCGCGCCGACGGCACGGTCCCGACACTGGAAATCGTTATCGGTCAGCGGGGCCAAGGCTCCATCACCGATGAGAATACGTCGCAGTGGCTGGCGCAGATGGCACTCGGCGTCGAGCGCTTGCGCCACACGAACCTCGTGCCGTCACCGCTGGCGCAGGTGTCGCTGGGAGGCCTGGCGTTTACACAGGTGAGCTGGAAGGGAACCGGGCAGCGGACGGGCAAGCCCTTCGCTGGGAGCGTGTATGCGTGCATGACCAGCGGGACAATGATCCGACTTGCCGCCCACGATGCGCTGCCCTACAGCCAGACGACGCTGCCGCTGCTTCAGAAGTTGATTTTGACGTTTCGGCACCGATGACACGCATTGGTGTCAGGGAATGGTCTGGACAGAGTGATCTATGAATGCGATGCCTGTGACACTGTTCTGCTGGCCGGTGCCGCTAACATCCGCACATGGTTCCAAGCCGTCCAACTCGCAAGGTAGACGGCCCACACCCTCAAACCCGCTGCGCTGTCGGGCTGAACACTCGCTAGGGCATCGTTCAAGGGAACATTGAAGACGATGGTCACTCAAATCGTGCCGACCAGATACAGAAGGCTGCTGACGAGCCAGTAGACGGCTCTGGGTTGATGCCAATTCAGGAACGAGCGCACTGCCAGAAAAAAGCAGAGTGCCGCTGTTCCGAAGAGCGCGGCCATAAACAGCGGATTGATGACCGTGATGTTGATGGACTGCATAGCGGCTATCCCCTGAGCCGGTGAGAGCCGGGCGAGGCCGCTCATCACAAATGATGAGAAGGCGAAGAAGACGCCTGCGATCAGGCCAGAGCCGAGTGACGAAAAGAGGGTCACTGCGAAAAGCCATCGCTCAGAAGTCGTCATGGGTCAGTCGCCCTACCTTTCCCATTCCTCTCTCACTTATCCCAAAGCCGCGCGGTATCAGCCAACTCCCGCTCCGCTTTCACGGCTTGGGCGGCAGCGTATTAGGCCGGCTTGCGCCCGCGTCTTCCATGTCCAGCCCGGCCATGATCGCGCTGTCCAGCATTCCCCCGATAAGCTGCTCGGCGGCCTGCGCTTGCCCTTTGGCGATCAACTGGCGGACGGTGAACAGGTCTACCCCGTGATTGTTGGGCGGGTTGCGATCCTGTCGCTCTGCTGCTGGCTGATAAACGCTCGCCCGCAACCCGCTGCGTCTGTGCCAAACGATCCGCTGCCATGCAGAAGGCTTGTTACGCCGCCCGGCCCGGTGTTCATTGGGAACGTCAGACCGTGTGCAGAACTATAACCGCCACTAGGCCCGACCTGGCGCTTCTCTGATGCGCCTATCCTATTCATATTCGACAAGGAAGCCGCGAGAGGTCTGATGGATCAGGGGACCGTCATCCGCGACATCGTTCCAGAAGCCTGTGGCGATAATCTCCAGGAAATCCTCCCCCCTCCGTTTGCGTTGTTTGGCTCGCCGGTATCATGGTTCCAGTGAGTATAGGACCACGGCTCGCCGGTGATCCACTGCCAGCCTCCATCCGGCTCGCGGTAATCAGGTGCCGCATGGTTCTGGAAGCCGCCCAGCCAGTAACGCACGTCATCGGCACACGCAAGGGCAAGGTGGTCTACCACCCACTGCACCTCGGGTGCCGAGGTCAGCGTCGCCAGGTGGCCCCGCCTGCCGTGATACACCATCTGCGCCGCACGCTTTTTCGCATCCGCCCAGGGTAGCTTGCCTGGGACGACCACGGCTTGATACCAGTGCCCGTTTTCCGTGTCGAGCACTGGCGGGGCGGCTTCCTCCGGTGTGGGCAGGTTCGCATCCAGTGCGGCATCAACGCGCTTGAGGTCCGTTCCCAGCCAGAGCACCCCCGCCTCCTGTCCCACGACCTCCGCGCCTTCCTTCACCGTGACCCGATAGTCTACGCTGGACGGCGGGGAGGACATATCCGTGACCGTGACCAATGGGAAATGGCTGAAATTCAGAATCTGCGGCGCACCAGCTACGGATACGTTGAGCGCACTCAGCCCCGCCACCCGGCCACTGACGTGTTGCCCATTCACCAGGTCTACGGTGGCCGCGCCGGCTGCCAGGTGAATCGTCTTCACCTGGCTGAGTAGTAGGTGCCGACCCGCAATGTCAACGCCGCAGTCGGACACGTCCGCAATGAGAACCCCCTCGTTACCCTCGCCCGCCTCCTGCGCCGCGACCGTCAGCCGCAGCCGTTCGGGGCCGGTTCGCGGCGGCACCGGTGCCGCCGCGACTGCGAATAGCCCGTTCCCGGCGGGGCGGGCGGTGAATGAACGAAGCGCTTGACCCGGCGCGCTCAGAGTCAGCGTGACGGTGTACGGACCGGTGTTTGGCAGGAGGGGGGCGACACCGATCTGGAAGTCGTGCGTCTCGGTCTGTGCGCCAGGCGCGACGGTGGGAGCGAATTGAATGGCTGGTGTGTGAAGGAACTTCGTCAGGAGGTGAACGGGGATGGCAAAGTTGAGGGCCGCGCCTTCAACTCCCGCTTCCACGACCCCAATAACCTTGCCATCAGCATCCAGCACGGGGCCGCCGGAATTGCCGGGGTTCAGCGAGGCGTCAATCTGAAGAAACTGCAACCCATCCTTGTCGCGCCGCAGGGCGGTGATCCGGCCCACGCTGACGCTGATACTGGGCGCACTCCGTTCGGAAAGGGCAAGGTCCCTTCCGAACGGATAGCCGAAAGCCGTGATGGGGTCTGTTTCCACCAGAGCGTCGTCGTGGCCCAGAGGGAGAGCCGTCAGCCCGGCGATGCCCTCCCCTTTGTTTACAGTTTGCAACAGGGCGAGGTCAGCCGCCTTGTCCGTGCGGACGACCCGGGCGGTCAGCGTCTTCTGGGTGGTTTCACCCGGATGCAACACGAGCGTCATCTGCTGGTTCATCGCCGCCTGAGCCACATGGGCGTTGGTGACGAAAAAGCCCGCCGGGTCAACGCAGAAGGCGGTGCCAGAGGCGTCTTGCGCGGTCGTCTCTACCAGGGCGGTCGCCTGTTTGCCCTCACTGACGATCTGAGTCCGTGTCTGTAATTGGGCGATGCATGGCGGGACCATCGTCAGCAGCAAGGCGCACATCAGGAACAGAGCGAACATCAGGCGGCATTGAAATCGTCGGATGATCAGGCGCATATGATTCCTCTTTAATTCGTGTGTGCCTGTTGATACGCCGAGAATGCCGCCTTTTCCTGCGACGTTTATTCCCGCACCGATAGTCAGAAGTCCGAGGAGCACCACCGCCCGCACACGTCAACTATGGCGCACAGGCAGCGTCTGGCGGGCTGCTATGGGGCTTTATATGTTCGGGTACCCTAAAGGCACTACGGGGCATTGTGGCACGAGCGCGGGCAACGAATACGCCGCCCAAACCAAGAGCTAGCATCAATACAAGGGAAGCGATAGAGGAGGCTTCGGGGACAGGAGCCGCCTGTCCGACGCTGACATTGTTGAAGGTCACGCCATACTCGGCAAGGCTGCTTGAGTCGCTGAAATGCAGCCCGGACACCGGAGTGGCAGAAGTGAAGCCAATGAAGACCGGGGCACCTGAAGCGCCGCCGTTATTAACGTTGATGTTAAAGATCTGTCCACCCACCGTTACCGCCACCGTACCAGTTGCCTCGCCACCAGCTAAATCTAACCCAAACGCTGTCGTGCCAACGGGCAGAGCGGTGATGGAAAGGGCATTTTCGTCCAAGAGGAACTGATGATTGCCATAGGAATTACCATCACCCCTTCCAGGATCAACGACAGCAAGGGCAAAGGGATCAGTAAAGGTGACGCCCTGAACCGTGAGATCGGAGGGATAGGATGTGAAGGAATTAGCAGGGGCATAGCCGTCAAAGGTAAAGGTATTGACGCCGGTCGTGGCCGCAAGAAACGCGGCGCGGTTGGTGTACTCCGTCACCTGAGCCTGGGTAGGGGTGGTGACAAACCCTAGAACGGCCACAGAGGCCAGCGGGAGAACCAGAGAGGCCGGTGGGAGTAAGGTTTTTTGCATGATCGGCCTGTTCCTTTGTGCTGCACGAATGCTACTGTTCTCCCTGCACAAATCATGCCAAGTAAGCATACGGGGGAGTCGCCTAACAAGTCTCTACCGCGTGAGGCTATTAGGGCGTGACTATTTCAGCAGGCGACGGGCTTGCATCCAGGGACTGTCTTCAACGCTTCGAATCGCATCGTGTGCTTCAGGTGGGAACTTCGCCAATTTCCAGAGGGCAAACCCGCAAATCGGTAGTGTCACAGTCCAGTGAGCGGGGTCAAGAGTGTTGCTCAGGCCCACGCTACATGCGGCCCACGCAGTCGCGCTAATGACGAAGACGGCCATGCCCAAGATGCTCCCCGGCACCCTGTCAATATGCTTTCGCAGCAGGCTGTCCAGCCAGGGATCGCACGGCTCCCGGCGCGAAAACCGCAAACGAACTTGCCTACGACAAGTCATAAACTGCCTGCCAGCCCACCGACGACCTTTGGTTCCAACAAGCCATAAACCAGCGGTGTAGACTGTCAGACCAACGTACCAGCAAGCTGCCATAATCCAGAGTTTCATTTTGATTTTTCCGTATGTCACCATCTACCGCAAGGCTTTAGCGCTGATTCGCATGAGGCTTCCCTCCCACCCGGCCCCGTGCGCTGCTTGTAAGCGTCTTTGTGATGGCAAGGCGGTTATGGGCCGGTGCTGAGGGCGACTGCCGTCCAGCCCGCGAACGGTCCGTAGGCGTTGTAGGTGTAGTCGTTGCCCGTGATGTTCCAGAGCGATGCCGCGCCGTTGGCGTTGTTCCACAGAAGATGTGCTGAACTCGTCTGGGCCGATTGCCAGGCCCGTTGCCGACCATCCGGCAAAGGGGCCGTATTCGGTATTGGCGAAATCGCCAGTGACAAAGTCCGCGCTCCACAGGGACGCCGTGCCATCAGCCTTGTCCCACAGCAGATGCGCCCCGTCGTCTGGGCCGACCGAAAGCGTGACTGGCGTCCAGTTGTTGTAGGGACCGAATATCTGATACTGGTAAGTACCGTTCGGGCTGATCCGGTAGCCGGACGCCGTGCCGTCCGCCTTCGTCCACAGTAGGTCTGTCACCATCGCGCCACTAGCAACAGCCTTAGCTGTCCAGCCTAAGTCAGGGACCATAACTGGTGTAGGTAAAGCTGCCGTTGGCGGGATTGACCGACCACATTGATGCAGTCCCATCGGTTTTGTCCCACAGAATGTGAGGGCTGCCGTCGCCGCCGACAGAGAGTGAAACGGCGGTGTAACCTGCATACGGGCCATATTGCGTGGCCGTGTAGCCGCCCGCTGTCAGAGAAGTCACATGCCAGAGGCTGGCTGTGCCATTGGTGTTGGTCCACAAAAGCCAGTTCGTGCCGTCCGGGGCAGCGGCGGTGGCGTGGGCTGTCCATCTGCTAAACGGGCCATACAGAACACTGGCGTAGGTGCTGTCGGGGTTAACCGTCCACAGAGCCGCCGTCCCGTCTGTCTTGTTCCACAGCAGGTGCGCGTAAGTCTGCACTGGACGAGTGCTTGGTGTCAGAAAGAAGGCAACCTCCTGGCCGCTGCTATTGAGCGCGAACTCCCGTGATGAAGCCAGTATCGCTGATGCCAACGGCATCAGTCAGCGTTAAGCCTGACCCAGGCGCGATCAAATCGTTCATGTCAGCCATCACGCCATTGGCGTAGAGAAAAGCGTGAGGTGTACTGCCGGTGGCCGGAAAGTAGTCACCAACGACTTGCCCACTAGAATTGACAGCGCTGCCTAAACTGGAAGTTCCTCCAAGTGTCCCTAGATCATTGGACGAGGTCAGTGGTGCACCGTTAGGGCCGGATAAGAAAGCATGAGAAGCACCGCTTGCTGTGGTCGAATAACCCGTGACCTGCCCGCTGTCGTTGACGCCATAGCCTGCACTCACGGTTCCGCCGAGTGTCCCCAGATCATTGGAGGCAGTGAGGGGTGCACCGTTTGGGCCAGAGAGGAACGCATGGCTGAGGGAACTCCCTGAAACATCGGAAGTTCCTACAACTTGCCCGCTGGCGTTGATTCCAAATCCGAGACTGCTATTCCCCCCCGGTAAGGTGCCGAGGCTGAGAAGGCCAAGTCCTGCGCTGTAAAAGGCATGCCCTCAACCGCTGGTGGTCAAGAAGAGAGGTTCCCGTGATCTGAGCGCTGGCATTGATCCCTTCCGCTGCACTGTCAGTATCGCCCGGCACAGTTCCCAAATCTTGAAGCCCGCCGCCTGCGCTGTAGAGAAAAGCGTGATAATGGGTTCCCGAAACCTCGGAGCGACCGACGACTTGCCCGCTGGCGTTGATTCCACCGCCGTGGCTGTTAGCTCCGCCGGGCAAAGTTCCCAAATCGGTAAGAGTGCCACCATTGGGGGCGGTGAAGAACGCGTGGGTGCTTCCACCCGCAATTGTGGATTCTCCGGCGACCTGCCCGAATTTGTTAACCGCAATAGCACCGCTGCTGTTTCCGCCAGGGAGTGGCCCCAGAACGGTGAGAGTGTAGAAAGGCTGCCCGGCCATTGTGGCGGAGAGAGAGCGAAGAGGGCTAGGCCCAGAAGCGCTCGTGAGGGGAAGTGCATGGGGTAATTCTTTCGGTTGGTATTTCAAGGAAGGAAATGTGAACAGGCTCAATTAGTTGCGCTGTGCGCAGAAGCCAACTCAACAACACCTATTGCAAAAAACGTGCCAAGTATTCATGCGCGCAAAAATCAACCCTTTTGTAGGTGATTTCTATGTATTGTGTGAAAAGATTTGATCTTTACAAGGCGGCGCAGTCTTCGGAAAGCCAGCAAGAGAGGGATCAGGAGCGCGAGAAGAACTAAGAGGAACAAGGACTAATTGGCGCGCGTCAACACAAAGCGGGTCCCGGATTTCTGATCGGTCAGCGTCAGGGTATCACCGTTGACGCTTGTGGTGAAAACATCGGCCCCGGACATAGAGGCTTGCATGGTTTGCCCGCCTAGCATGATCGCGGTCGGGTGATCCGTCAGCGTCGTGCCGGCGACGGTGTACGTTCCACTCGTCGTGACCGGCATCCCCCGCGCGGTCATATTCCAGGCATCGGTTCCGTCCGCCTTAAACTCAACGGTCAATGGGCCGGACTCTCCGTGCGATGAGGTGATTGTACCATTCCATTTCCCGACAATCGGGTCTTTATGGGTGCAACCGGCGGCTATTAAGGCAGTTGCCAAGAGTAAAACACTCAAGCAAGTAGAACGTTTTTTCATGGTCTTCTATTCACCAGGGGTGGGCAAAGTCCTCTTTTCCCTGTCATCATTCTGGCCGCTGTTTTCCTCGGCTGCTCGCCTCCGGCTTCGGTCGTTGCTTGCAAGCGTCCTTGTCGTCACAAGGAGGCGTTACCGGCCCGCGCTCAGGGCGACCGCTGTCCATCCGCTGAACGGCCCAAAGGTATGGTATGTGTAGCCGCTGCCGGTCACGCTCCACAACGAAGCCGTGCCATTCGTAGCATCCCACAGGATGTGCGTCACATTGTCCGGCCCGGTGGCAACGGCCTTTGCCGCGTAGCCGCTGAATGGCCCATAGGGGGTATAAGTGAACCCGCCGCTGGTGAAGTCCGCGTTCCACAGCAGGCCCGTGCCATCCGTCTTGTCCCACAACAGATGCGCCCCGTCGTCCGGGCCAACCGAAAGCGATGTGGCCGCGTAGTTGGCATAGGGGCCGAACGGGTGCTGGGTCAGGCTGCCGTTGGCGGCGATGCGGTAGCCGTCCGCCGTACCGTTGACGTTGGTCCACAGAAGGTCAGTGACGGTCGCTCCTGATGCCACGGCGTTGGCGGTCCAGCCGTTGAAGGGGCCATAACTGGTGTAAGTGAAGCTGCCATTGGCGGGGTTGACGTTCCACAGCAGGGCCGTGCCGTCGGTTTTATCCCACAGCAGATGCGGGTTACCGTCAGACCCGACGCTTAGGGAGGCAACGCCATAGCCGGTGTATGGCCCGTACTCAGCGTGTGTGTAGCCGCCAGCGACCACACGCCAGAGGCTGGCTACCCCGCTGGTGTTGGCCCAAAGCAACCAAGTCGCTCCATCGGGAGCGTCGGCACAGGCAACTGCACTCCAGCCGGAGAAAGGACCGTAAAGAGTGCTAGTAAAAGAAAAATCGGCATTCACAGTCCACAAGGAAGCGGAGCCATTAGTGTTATTCCACAGTATCTGTGTATGGCTCGTAGGTGAACCCGTTGATCCTCCGCCCAGCGGCGTCGCAACACCGGAGATTTCATAAATGACACCTTTGTTGTTGTAACCACCATTGGTAGTCGTTCCGAAGAGGTTTCCATTGCTGTCTATCGCTACACCGCCATATGGATTTGCCCCGTCCGTGTCGCCACCCGAATAGATGCCGATGAAAGATGCGACAGTCGTGAGGGAAGTTGTGCCGGTGGCAATCTCCCAGACTGTACCCTTATTCGCGGAACCGCCGCTATAAGTGGTCCCAAAAAGGTTGCCATCACCATCAAAAATCAGCCCCCCTTGGGGATGCGCCGCATTCATGTCACCGGTCGCACCGGTTCCGGTAAAAGACGCGACAGTCGTAAGGGCAGTCGTGCCATCGGCAATCTCCCAGATTGTACCAACGGCCAGACTGGCAGAGGAGCCGCCAAAGTAGGTTGTTCCAAAGAGATTTCCCTTGCTGTTGAGCGTCACACCGCCGAACGGATTAGCCCCATTCGGTCCTGTAAAGGAGGCGAGGACTGTGATGGTGTTGCTGCCACTGGCGATTTCCCAGACCGTACCCAGATTAGCAGTTCCGCCAATGTAGGTTGTTCCAAAGAGATTTTCCTTGCTGTCGAGCGTCACACCACTGGCTGGACCGTTGCCATTTGAACCGATAAAAGACGCGACAGTAATGATGGTTGAAGTGCCTCGGGGAAGTTCCCAAACTGTGCCTTTATTCGCAGAACCACCATAGTATGTGGTCCCAAAAAGGTTGCCACTATCATCAAACGTGACCCCCGCTTGAGGACGTTCCGCATTCGTGTCGCCAGTCATGCCGGTTCCGGTGAAAGACGCAATAGTCGTAAGGGTGGTCGTGCCGGCAGCAATCTCCCATATTGTGCCCTTGCCTTGAGCGCCGCCTTGACCCGTAGTTCCGAAGAGGTTTCCGCTGGCATCAAGCGTCACGCCTGCATAATAGGGAGTAGCCCCATTTGTCATTTTGAAGTCGGCAAGGGTTGAAAGGATTGTGGTGCCGCGGGCAATTTCAAAGACCGTACCGTAATTCAGGGAATCCACCAAATTGTGTTGCCCCGTATAGGTTTCCGCTGCTATCGAGCGTCACGCCGACATTGGGATACTCCCCATAGGTGGTGGTCCCGTCAAAGGAAGCGATAGTGACGATGTCTGCGGCCCGCGCCGGAGTGTACAGGGCAAGTGCAGTCATTATTGCCATGCCAACGAAGATGTGAACGAAGGAGCGTAAGTGCATACTCAAAAGTTCCTTTCTGAGACAGGCGTCAAATGCCTCACAAAGCGATGTCAGAGGAGGCGGAGGTAATAACTCTATTGTAACATACACTTGAAAAACCTGCAAGGAATTGGAGGAATCTTGGTAAGAACTATCCTGACTGAACAGGCGAGGCCGCTATTCCTGCCAATAACATGACCGGGATAACCTCCGGTTAACCGGAGGTTCCCTTCAGCTTTAGAAAGAAGCGTTGTGAGACGTCTGCAAAAAAGATGATGCTCTGTACTTGGGCAAAATAGCCTTTGGCACTTCTGGACGCTCCGGTTTGTCGCTGCCCTCTCCGGCTCCTCCTAGCCCGTTCCGGGGCGTTCCCTGCGCCGAAGGAAGGCGCACGGCCCGGTCCCAAGATGTAGAATGACCCGGCTCTTTTCTGCTTAACAAGACTACTTCCAGCTTTGACCGGCAATCCTGAAAATTACTACGGCTGGGGTAATTTAGCTTTGGCGCGTCCTGCCAAATTCAAATTCGGTCGCTAATGGTAGTTGGCATCTGCGTAGCCATCTGCAATTTCTCATCAATCGCCTGGAGGGTTTTAATGAGGGCGTTCAAATCAGGCTCTGACTCAGGACGGTGTAACTGTCTCAGAAAATATTTCGCTGACTGGAGGGTCTGGTCTCCAGCTTCCGTGAGGCCGTAATAGATTTGCTTAAATTCCAAATAAGTAGATGTACGAAGATGATCGGTATCTCTTGCTGTGACCATCTCGGCAAGTGCCAGTCGGTGATAACGCTGGAAATGCCCATTGTCAAGCATCTGATCCATCTGTAGCAACAAGGTTCTCAGAGAGGGGCCAAGAGTGGGATCAAACTTTTTTAGCTGCCTCAATTGGAGATAAACGCCGTCCCAGAGTAGTATCCGTTCATAAGCAAGCACCCGCCCGATGGCAAAGAGTGTAGTTACCTCAACTGACCTGTACCCCTTAAACTGTACCAATTGCAAAGTGAGTATTCACCCGAAAGGTAGAATACTCGCATGCAGAAAAACCAGTTCACCGACGCACAAATCGTCGCCATCTTGCAGCAGGCCGAAAAGGGCGAACAGACCATCACAGAGGTTTGCCGCCAGCACAATGTCTCCGAAAACAGTTTCTATCGCTGGCGCAATCGCTTCGGCAATGCACGGCAAACGAAGCCAGCCGCCTGCGCGAACTCGAAAAGGAGAATGCCCGCCTCAAGCGCCTTCTCGCTGAACGCGACCTGGAGGTAGACATCATCAAAGAACTGCTTCAAAAAAAGTAACGGAAGCTGCCGATCCCGTCCAGGAGCGTCGTGCCTGTGTTCACTATGCCAAAGAGCGCGGACTTTCGCAGCGACAAGCCTGCCATCTCGTCTGCCATCTCGTAGACATTGCTCGCTCCACAGCCCGCTACGCTGCCCGTTCAGAGGAGGAGCAGCCGTTGACCGATCAACTTGCGCAGATCAAAGAGCAACACCCGCGCTTTGGCATCCGTCGCGCTCACGCTCTGCTGCGCGGCAGCGGCCAGATCATCAATCACAAGCGCGTACAGCGGCTCTGGCACAAGCACGGGCTGCAAGTGCCACAGCGTCCCAAGAAGCGAAAGATCAAGACGGGCCGCACGGTGGCTTGCCAGGCAGAACGCCCCAACCACGTTTGGAGCTACGACTTCCAAGAAGACGCCTTGTTGTCTGGGCGCAAGGTGCGTCTCTTGAACATCTTGGACGAGTTTACGCGCGAATGGCTGTCCGTGACAGTAGGCGTTTCACTCACCAGCCAGGCGGTCATTGCCGCGCTGAGGCCCTTGTTTGCCACGCGCGCCGTTCCCTGCTTTGTGCGCAGTGACAATGGTCCTGAGTTCATCGCAGCTGATGTCAAGGCATGGCTGGAAGAAAATGGCTCTGCGCCGCATTACATTGATCCAGGCTGCCCGTGGCAGAACGGCTTCCAGGAGAGCTTTCACGGCAAACTGCGCGACGAATTGCTGGATCGCGAAGCCTTTGCCTCGGTCGCTGAAACTACGGTGCATCTGGAAACGCACAGGCACTGGTACAATGAAGAGCGGCCGCACAGCAGTTTGAACTATTTGTCGCCTGCTCAGTTTGCGCGGGCTTGGCAACAACAGCAGGAGGCGGAACAAATTATAAGCAAGCCTGCTGATTAACCAGAACACTCACTTTGCCAGTGGTACATAAAATGGGGTACACAACACAAAGTAGTCGTCGCTCATCACCGCCATCGCGCCTCGTCTCGTAACATTATTAAAGCGATGCCAAAGGGATTCCACAGCGTCCTGAAATTGTAAAAGATAACGCTCAACGATCCTTTCCCGTGCCGCTCTCATTTCGTCCAAACGGCGTAGATGGTTCTGAACAATCGTAGCACCAATTGATCCGACAATTGATCCCACGAGAGCTGCAACAATAGTAGCGATATTAGCTGGCAAGGTGCGCCTTTCCGATGAGCAATGATCCTGCCTGCTTCTTGGGATAGTTAAGAGGTGCGAACTTGTTCACCGTTCCGCCGTATCTGATCTTCTTCATATTACTCCGTAGCGGTGCGTCCATGAAATACAACTTACGCCGCAAGTAAGTTATTCTCCTTCTGGATCAGCGTCGGGTTAATTGAAAACAACCCCTGCTGAAGCGGCTAATTTGATTACGTCAGAGATGCCCCAAAACTGACAGACACATTTCCCAAGAAGAACTCGGTTAAAGATCATCTGGGGCTGAGATAATAAATGATAAAGCAAAAAATTGTCGCCTCTGCCCCCGATAATAGCATTGGACACTCAAAGCAGCAGGGGGGGAGCATCCAAAAAGGCTGAAAAATGCGCGAGTTTCGCTCAGAATGGCACCAAAAAGCGCGAGATTCCGTCCGAAGACAAGTGAATTAGCCAAGAATGGCAGGTCAAAATACTCCCAAAACAGGTTTTATTCGCTCCAAAAGGCGGTTTTTCGCCCAAAAAGCGCGAAAAAAGCGGAATCGCGCGGCCTTGAATCGGAGTTTTGAGGCCGTTTTGCTTATTGATTCCCCAACATCCTTGTTGTTTCCCGCAAAAGAGGAGGTTTTCATGGGCGGACTTGGGTCAGGAAGAGGTTACGTCAAGCCAGTCAAAAAGACCGTGGGGCAGTATGCCAGCATCAGTACGACGGAATTGCGAACGCACGGCGTCTTCACAGCAAAGGAAAAGGAACCCGTGAAGTGGAGCCAGAAGCCGGATCAGGGGCGGCTGCCACAGGTCGCGGCCTATACTGTGGGGGATAAAGCGGTGATCGTTGCCGTTTACCATGATGACCAAAACAAGCTTCGGACAGCGGAAGCTGTGATAACGCTTTGTTGGACAGAGTGCCACTTCGGGGGAAAGCGGCCCTGGTTCCTCTGTCCGGTGAGCCATGAGGGGGATGAGCCATGTCGGCGGCGCGTGTCCGCTCTCTACCTTGAAGAGAACGGTTCCTTAATGTGTCGCCAGTGTGCCTCTCTGGGGTATCTCAGCGATCATACGAAGGCGGCGGTGCGTCCACTGCGTCAGGCGCAGAAGATACTGCATGGCTTGGGGGGCAGCGGTTCCATCGGGGACGACTTTCCGGCCCGTCCGAAGGGGATGCACTTTGACATCTATGATAGTTTGCATCACAAGGTACATAATCTGCTGGACGAATATGTGAAGCGTATTTCGGTAGATTTGTCCGATCTGGCGGGAGAACGATTTCTGTGAGCAAGTTTCAAGCAGGCTTAACGAGAAAGCTTGACGAAAGCTTGATGACAGATATTCGCGTTGAGCTAAGGACTGAGAACGGAAACGGGTAAGCCTCCGGTTGACCGGAGGTTCCCGTTCTTTTCGCGGTAAGCCTTCACAAAGGCAATTAAAAAAGAACGATGCCCTGTTTTGAGGCAAAAACAGCCGTTGTTCTGGACGCTGCCGCCTCTGGCGGCTCCCTACGGCCTTCTGGGGGCGGCTGAGGGGCATATTCATAGGGTTCAAGGCGCGGACGCTGACACTCTGGCTGCCTCAGTGTTCTATTTCAGTTCTGCTTCTCTGAATGTGCCTGCCGTTCCAGGTCGCCGATGACCAGAGCAAGTTCTGCCACAACGCGGCTAGGCAGTTCGCTATGATGCTCCTGAGCCGCTCGGAAGGCGTCCACAAGGGAGCGGTAGTACCAGAGGATGTCGGCCTTCTGCGCGTTGAACCGGCTCCAAAGCTGTTCTCCAAGTTCCTGATAGTCGGCATGGATGGCGCGGGCGTTGTGGAGTTTGTCGCAGGAAGAGACCAGGCGGACGGATCGGGTGGCTGTCAGGATGTGGGCGATATAGGCTTCTTTGCGCTGCTTCCAGGGGGCTTTGGTGGTAGAGACCGAGTCGCTGCAACCGACGACAATGGCAGCGACGGCAGACCCAAACCGGCGGGTCAATTCTTCCTCCGTCACGTCCTGATCTTCCATCCCGTCATGTAGGAGGGCCGCGATAGCTTCATCCTCGTCCGCGCCGTTTTCCAGAGCCAGCCCTGAGACCTGCATGAGATGGGCGATATAGGGAATGCTTGTGCCTTTGCGCGTTTGCGCCTTGTGCTTCTGCGCGGCAAAGACAAGTGCATCCTCAAAGCGGGAAAGCATTTGCTGATCCGGTGCTGACTCTTGCGTTGGTGTATCGCTCATAACGCCTCCTCCTTGTCAATCCCTGCTTCATGCTTGATGGCTTGCCAGTTGATCTCTTCCGATGTTGCGGGATGCTCAATGAAGAACTCTATCTCCTCGCTGGGATCGTAATGCCCCGGTACCAGAGCCAATTCACCGAATTGACGCCAGTTCTGGGGATCATTATGATCTCGTGCTTCCTCAACACAACTCCTGACCCAGCGGCGGGCGAACTCGGTTGCCAGGTCTAGGGTAGGGAACCCGCCCATCCACCAGACATCGCTCTCGTCCATGTGGGAGAAGACGGAAGATTCCAGCATCATAACATTGAAGGTTGTTGCGGGCTTCTGCTCCGGCATAATTACTCCTTGCGGCATTAGTGGCTCAATTGTGTAACCGTGGCTTTGACGGCTGGCACAGGTTTGGCCGGAAGCGGCCCTGACTAAAGCGGCAGTGCCAGTTGCGGCCTGTTGTCTTCTTCATTGTCATCTTCTTCATCGTCGTCATCCTCGTCGTCTTCCGGCTCCACATATTGCCGCTCCATTTGGAAGAACAGGTAACGCCACACTGCCAGACCGATCAACTCGTTGCGCTCTATAACCTCCTCGCCGCTGATGAAGTCAAAATGCTTATCAATGTCATAGTGCTGCCGGTAAACGCGAGAGCGCATCAGCCGCCGTAGTTCCGCCTCCGTCTGATCATTGAGCCGTTTTTCAACCACATCCAGAGCAAGATCGCGGAACATATCTACCGGGGGCAGGCCGGTTCCGTCACTGCCGCCAAATCCGTCTACCAAGTCCGGCCAGGGATAGCCCGAACGCTCCCAAGTCTCCACAACGGCCCTGGTTAAATCCAGGAACACTAGCCGCTTTGTCGTATCCTCTGCCGTTGTCATGGAGGCTTCCCTAGAGCGTGTTTGTTCCATTCAGGATGTCATCGTACAGGATGCTGCTGGTGGCGTGTGATGGTGCGTACCGGCCCGTCTGCGGGTTGAACACGCGGTCACACCGGGAGCAGTAGTAAAGTCGTTGCCAGCGGCTCGTCACGGTCCGCCAGCGTTGCAAAAGGATGGTGAGTTGTGCCTTCTGTTCTCGCACAGATTTGAGGGCAAAGGGAGCGGCGGCGATGGGAATGAGAGTGGTAGCCGACGCGACGAGGATGTAGGCTACAAGTGGTGAATGAAGAACGACGAGGAGCGGCGTTCCTGCGAGCGTCCACCAACAGACGATCCAGGCGGCCAGCGATGCCACCATGCTGCTGAAGAGCGTGATTTCTGCTGAGGTGTTGAAGCGATGTGGCTGTTGCGGCGGGGCAAGGGCTTGAGCCAGACCTGTTCCTCCGGCAGAGACGGCGTGACTGGTGCTGACGGTGGTGAAGCTCTGTCCGCCTGACGTTCTCCCGTAGCCGACGCCGACACCAACGGACTCGGCTGACCAGACGCCGCCTCGGTAAAGTCCGCTGACCTTCTGGATAGTGGGGCTGCCGCAGGCAACGCAGCCGTTAGGCTCTTGGGCGGCATACTGAGCCGGAGCAGGGCTTGGGGCAACAATGGTCGTCGTATTGGCGTTCTGCGTCTGAGCGCATCGGGGGCAGGATTTGTCAAACGCGCTGAGGGCATACTGACACTTGGGGCAGTTCATTCCACATCCTCATGCCCACAAGTCTTACCATAACATCTGGTACGGGCTTGATGCCATTATGACACGTCATTCCAGTTTTTACCATATCTTCTGGTAAACGCTAGGGCATCTCTAGAATTGGGAATGCACAAGAGCATTTTCACACCAGAGCAAGGTAAGTTTCAGGAACTGTTGAGGCAGGTTCGGAAAGAGGCAGGGCTTACGCAAGCGGAGTTGGCGGAGCGATTGAATACGCTCCAAACAATTGTGAGTAATTATGAGATCGGAGAAAGACGGCTTGACGTGCTAGAACTTCGGCAAGTATGTTCCGCCCTGGGACTGCCGCTAGTAGATTTTGTTCTCAGACTAGAGGAGATGTTACAAGAGGAAAATGACCGTGTTGTAACCCCATAAATCTATTATGTGAATTATTTCACAAGACATACAGAAGTCAACCTATTTCTGCTACAATAGAGTTGTTGCGTGATAATTCACGGTTGCTGTGAGCGGGTTATTTATCTTCGGGCTAGGTCACTGAGCAAGGCGGCAAGTAACTCTTCAGCGGCCTGCTTGCCACCCGCCGGTTGACCAAACCCGCCACAATCCGTGTCAAAGCGCTGTGCTTTTCAGGGTCATGGCGAAATACTTGTGCCAGTACCTGAAACTGGTTCATCTGCGCCAGACTATGCTCCACCACAATCCGGTAACGCGACAGGTGCGCGTTGTAGGTCTTCTGCTCCTGGGTCAGTGGATGCCCTCGCCGCGCCTTGTGCGGCAGGTAGCAAGTACGCACAGGCCCGTTCTTGTTCGGGTCTTTGGGGTCAGGCCTCGTGATGCCATCGTAACCTTTGTCCAGCATCGCCGCCTCGGTCTTCTTCGATCCGGTGCATCAGGTCGCTTTGGCGCAGCAATGTCAAGTCATGCACCGAACCTGGAACGCTTTTGCCCACCGACTGGAACGAGCCGTCCGGGGCAACCGCGACCTGCGTCTTGAGGGTGTGCGCCTTCTTCTTGCCCGAGTAGAAGGGCTTCTGACGACTGTTGCCCTCCTCATCGCTGCCGCCGGGACGCTGTACGCGCTGCTCTTTGGCATCAATGACGAGGCGCACATCGGGAAAGGCGTCCATGACCGCCTGTACGGAGCGCAGTTTCTTTCGCTCCTGTGCGGGGCGTTCGCAGACGAAGATGGTATGCGCCTCAAGCGTTGCCAGCACATCCACGCTGCCGCGCAGGGCGTTGCCTTTGTTGAGCGAGAAGAAGAAGCCGAGCACCTCATAGGTGGGGTAAACCCGCAACCAGACCAGGGCCATCAAGAGGCGGGTTCGTCCGTCCTGCGAAAATTGAGTGCCGCCCCTGCCGCTCTTTGGCGTTTCGTGCCTTTGCGTGTTAGGGAGTTTTTTCGGTCTCGGGCATAAGCGGCGGCAAAGTCCTGGTAGAGTGCCTCGAAGTCGCAGAGGTTCAGGCCGCTGAGACTGATAAAGGCCGAAGGGCGGGCGGCAAGGCTCTCAAAGGTAATCATGCCCGCAGTTTACCGCAAAAGTAACGATTTTGTTGCTACGCAACAAATCTAATAAACGTGTGGTATAATGAAAGATTCCGAGCAATCGGTTTGCCTATCTCTTGCTAACTAAGACGAGGAAGCTTGTTCGGGTAATTGACAAGCGCCGAAATAGGGGCTAGTTCTGCATGAACGCAACAATGCTCAAGCGTCTGTTCCGCGCCGTGGGTGCCGTATCAGACCCGAACTTAGAGAAAGTCGCAGCAGCTATTGTTCTTGATGAACGGCAGAAAGGGCATGACACTCTCGCACGCCAGCTAGAAGAAATTCTTAGTTTGGATAAAAGTGGTAACCATACATCAATTGACCCCCCGCAATCCACGATCTTCAAGCCGAATGGCCTTTCGGGTTTACCCACAAGTCGCCGTTATCACGATCCTCTTGCTTCTTTCGTTCTTCCTGAGAACCTACGGCACCATATGGTGCTTGCTCAAAATGTTGAAGAACGCTTCTGTCGCATAGAACGGGAATACGCTGCACGCGAACGATTAGCATTGCATGGCCTCAGACCACGCAAAAAGATACTGTTATACGGATTGCCAGGGTGTGGGAAGTCGCTAGGCGCGGAAAGGCTGGCTTGGAAGACAGGTCTGCCCCTTATGAGAGTCAGATTTGACGCAATGATGTCCTCATACTTTGGCGAGTTTGCGAGTAATTTACGCCAAGTCTTTGAAAAGGCAAAAGACGTTCCTTGCCTTTTATTCCTAGACGAGTGTGATTTCGTCGCGCGATCACGTACCAATACTAATGATGTTGGTGAAGCTCCTCGGATCGTCAACACCCTATTGCAATTGCTGGAAGACTACGATGCCCCTGGGCTACTGGTAGCAGCGACAAATCTTGGTAATACCTTAGATCCGGCAATCTTTCGCCGGTTTGATGACGTCTTTGAAGTGCCTCTCCCTGGCGCGGAGCAAATTCGCGAGTTATTACAGGTTACATTATCGTCCATTAATATTGCACTTGACATAAACTGGGACTCTTTGGTACATTTACTTGAAGGTTATTCGGCTGCTGATGTTGTTAAGGCCGCGCAGAATGCGGCTAAGGCAGCCGTGTTATCCAGTCAGCTTCCTATTGCACAGAAGCATCTTGAAAAAGCCGTTAAAGAGATTATCAAAACAAAGTAAGGGTCGGGTCTATGCCTGATACACAGGCTTCTTTTCCTCATCTTCCCATTCCATTAACACTAACCGGCCCTGCTCGTTTTCCCTCCAGGCAAACTGGAACTAACAGGACGGATGTGAACAAAGCGAATAGGACACAGCACAGTCAGGAGCTTGAAGGTGCTGCACTGGCAGTCATTAACGATGCCGGAAGTCGTAAAGCCGCTCGCACGGCTCCCCCGACAGCGACGCTGCCAGCAGGAACTCCCCTTCTCTTAGAAATAGACCAAGATGCCGACCTGGATTTTCTTCGTTCGGCATTCGGCTTTGAGTTACTATCTGAAGAGGAAAATGGTTACGTTATTGTTACAACCAAAGATGTTGATCTTGCCGATTTCATGGCGAAAGTTCGTGCATTCGGACGTGAAGAATGGGGAAGCGGGCAAACTGCAAAGGTCTACAAATTATTTCCTGATGAAACACGATGGCAATATATACTTTCCCCTGATTTGCTAGATATGTGGCCCCTGGGAGATAAGCAAGAATATATCGTTGATATTTCTGTAGCTTGTGGGGGTGATCTTAAATTTCCAGAGCTAAAACCGCAGGATGAGGATGAGACGCCTGACAGATACCTGAAAAGAAAACAAGCTTTTGAGGAGCGGCGAAGAGAGTATTATAATGCTACAGACAAGCTTCAAATTGAGCGTTCGGACGACCTTGAAAGGCTCGTAAGAGCTTATGGAGGCGACATACTTGACCAAAATCAACCTATGCCTGACGATGGCAGTTCAACAGATTGGTTTACCGACCGTGTTAGAATTAGTGGTCTTGGCCTTCGTGATCTGGCCTATAATTATCAATTTATATTTGAGATCAGTCTGCCTGACGATTTTAGCCCCATTTCGGAGTCAGTTATTGACTCTGATGAACAGCTCTCCCCAATAGTTTTGTTGCCGCCAAGATTGAATGCTCCCGCTGTGTGCGTGATTGATAGCGGCATTCAAGAGAAGCATCGTCTGCTCGCTCCGGCGATTGATAGTTCCTCATCCAAGTGTTTTCTGCCTGGATGCTCTTCTACTGATGTTGCCGATTATGTGGCTGCTGGGGGACATGGCACACGAGTCGCTGGAGCCGTCCTCTTTGGCGAAATCATTCCATCTTCGGGTTCCTATCAATTAGAAGTCTGGATACAGAACGCCCGTGTTCTAAATCAACACAACAAGGTTCCACCAGAACTCTTGCCTTCCAGATATGTCCGGGAAGCAGTGGCACACTTTTTAGCCAGTGATCATCAAACCCGTCTCTATAACCATTCCATTAATAGTCACACCCCTCATCGTCAAAGGCATATGTCTGTGTGGGGGTCTGAAATGGACGCGCTTTCGTTCCGCTACGATGTCCTATTCATCCAGTCCGCTGGTAATGTGGAAGAATACACGAATGAGCCGTCAGCACCAGGCATAAGAGATCACATAGTCGCCGGGCGTCAATACCCTGATTATCTTCTCATGGAGGCAAGCCGCATATCCAATCCTGCACAAAGTCTCCAAGCAATCACTGTCGGGTCTATCGCGTACAACCATGATTTTTCGTTTGGGGGTGGGTCTTTCGCTTGGAAAGACGGGCCATCTTCTTTCTCTAAGACAGGGCTAGGTTTGTGGCGATGTATCAAGCCAGACGTTGTAGAATATGGCGGCGATTGGATGCACGACTCTGACAGCCCGACTCAGTTCAGCAGAACCAGGGAGAACTGTCCTGAATTAGTACGCTCTACGCTCATAGCGGCTGGTCCAGAAAAAGACCGGGATGCTTTAGGGACTTCCTTCGCTGCTCCGAAAGTTGCCCACTTAGCTGCAAAACTTCAATCTCTGCTTCCTGATGAGCCTACACTACTTTATCGTGCGCTGATCGCCCAATCTGCCCGCTGGCCGGAATGGACGGAAACGTCAGAGGATAAAGCTAAAATTGTTCGTCATATTGGCTATGGTTTGCCTAACGAAGAACGTGCTACTTCTAACTCGCCATATCGCATTACCCTCATTACAAGCGGTTCGCAGGGGATCAAAGCTGGCGAAGCGCACCTTTATGACATTCCAATTCCTCAATCTCTTAGGGAAGTAGGGGAAGAGTTCAACATAAGGATTGAAGTAACGCTCTCTTATGCTGCTCGGCCCCGAAGGACGCGGCGCAGCCATCGCTATTACCTGTCCACTTGGCTTGAATGGGAAACGAGTGGAAAGGTTGAGACTGCCGATTTTTTCAGGAAGAAAATCTTTAAGGATAGGGAAGACGTAGAGACTGAAAAAGAAGGCACGATTAAATGGCATATCGGTAAAAGGGCTGATGCCGGTAATATCCGAGGCACAAGCCGCAATTTTAGTACACTTCAGAAAGATTGGGCGATTGTGAGGCCATACGAACTACCCGAAGTGTTCAGTCTGGCGGTCGTAGGGCATCAAGGCTGGGACAAAGACCCAAACGCCTTTGCTAAGTATGCACTAGCCATTTCTTTTGAGGTGCCTCATCAGGAAATTACGATCTACGAAGAGATACGTGCGAGTGTACAGCAACTTGTGCAGACAACAGTGCAGGCAGAGGTGACTGTCGCCGGTGTTTGATGTGAAGCAGGCTATCTTTTCGCGGTGTGAGCCTGCTGACATTCGTTAACCTGCTTCAATAGGACAGCCGCCGGTTCATAATCCCGCCCCTCGGCGCGAGCCAGTTCCGCCTCAGTGGGAACGAGTTCGCCGCGAAAGGCTTTGGCAAGGATCGCCTGCGTGAGCCGGTCGGCCCGCGTCGCGGCGGCTGCCATCCGCTTCTCTATGGCCTCGGCCAGCCGGAATAGCCGTTCTACCCGCCACACGATCTCCTGCTGTTCGGATATCGGTGGTACGGGCAGAGGTAGCAGCTTCAAATCCTCAATGTTGATACCTGTGTAGGCTATGCCTTTAGCGACACCTGTAAGCCAACTTTGGCTTCCTTCACTGCCGATAGCACAACTAAAGAAGGCGGCAGAAATACATGATTTAATGGGAACTACGGCAACTTCACGAGAAACATTGTAGCCTGCCATGCGTTCCGGTACAACTGCTACCCCTCCCAATGTTCCTCGCACGGTGACGACTAGTTCCCCACCCACTAATCGCGTTCGTTGATAATTGGCTTCTATCTTAGGTGTTATTTTTTTTACATGGCTTTCATCAATGTAAAGCCGACGCACATCGCTAGAGCGCAAGGTCGGGATACCATTTGGACACGGATCGCCTAGCTTTATCACTCCGTATGTTAGGGAACGGTTAGGTTGACAAAGACTACCACAAGAAGCCCAACACCACGTCTCCGGTAATTCCGGCAATTCGCCTGTGTCCGGCACGGCAGGCTCCTGATACTTGCCTTTGCGCCCTTCGGCCTCCCACTTCACCCGCCGCTCGGTCAGAATGCGCTCCAGCAGTTTTGCCGCCGGTTCCACGTCCGGGTTTGCCTCCCGCCAATCCGCCGTTAGCCGCCCGGAGCAGGCGGCGGCGAGAACGGCTTGCCGGAACCTTTTAAGCAGAGTGGGGACGCGGGCAAGGCGGGCGCGGGTAGATTTATTAAGGGAAAGAACCTCTTCTACTTTAGAGGCAATCCGACGTTGTTCAGCAAAAGGCGGCAGAGGGATCGCCGTGTTCGGCGCAAAACTTTGATTGATGCCGCCCTGTGCCGATCCGCGAAAGTTTTCTAAGATGCGTCGCTGGCCTTCTTCGCTGTGAAGGAATCGGAACAGATAACGACCATCTACCGCTGAGGAAGGGCGGCAGATAAAGACATGTTCATTGACGACGGCAGTCGGGTAAGGAAAAGTCGTGTCAACGTAGGATACTTTTCCTGTTGTTGCGCCATCCTTAACGATGAGAACATCACCCGCCCGAATATGGCCCTGCGACATCCGCTTGAAGAATGCTTCTGGGACATATTTGACGTTCTCAATACGGAAGCCGCCCTCATCATCAAGATGCTCTCCGCCAATACTGGGAATGCCGTCGCTAATGCCTCGCACACCGCCGCGAGGCCGCGAACCGGACTCAAGCGACAGGAGGAGTTGGCTCAATGTTGTTTCCACCCAGCCTTCGGGAAATCCGTCGTTAGCAGGCCGGTTTTTTACTATTTCTTGTTCAGCAAGGCTCATAAATTACACTTGACCAGATATTTGACGGATGCACGATATCGTATATTTCGCGGCACTCCTCCGATGATAAACCGCCGCGAAATTATGGTATAATTCCATTGCAGACACGCGCAGGAAGTAACGTAGATCGCCTTTTCAGGCGGCAGCCGCTGATCGGTGGGTTCCTACGTCCTGGGGTCTGCATGGAGTATCGCAATGCCGTCGCTTCTGGAAACAAACCCCTACTTGCGCGACCCCGAAACCCGCCGCCGGATGCTGGAGCGCAACGCCCTGGACTCATCCGCGTTTGAGGGCGCACGCGGGCTAAAACCGCGCGAAACTCAGCCCAAACCCCGCCGCACGGCATCGTTGAAAAAAGCGGTCAAGTCGGCGTAGCGAGCCAGATACCCCTGCTTGACCGCCGCCAGGTACCGTTCCCGCTCTCGCCCGCTCCCTCGTCCCCGAAACCGATAATCCGGCAGGGGCAGGCCCGCTTGTAGAGCCATCATATCCGCCAGCCAGCGTGCCAATCGCCCATTCCCTTCCCGAAAAGGATGCACCAGGAGGAGTTCCGCGTGGACTTCCGCCATCCGCTGCGCCACCACGTCCAGCGGGGCCGGACGGCAGGGCGTGTGCCGGCGAAGCAAGCCCTGTTCCAGATGCGTCATGTTCTGCGCCACCAGATACGCCGGAGGCCAGTGAAAGCCGTCCTTCTCCATCTCCACTGTCCGGTACTGTCCCGCCCACTCGTACAACTCACCCAGCCAATCCCGGTGCATCTCGCAGAGCAGAGCGGCAGTAAACGGCGTCTCCGGCTTGATCCGTGCTAAATACGCGGCTTGGGCGCGGCTGAATGCGTCGTACTCTGCCTGATCCATGTCTTGCTTGCGCCGAATGCCTAGCTTGTTTCGCAGGACGCGCCCGCGTGAGCCAGGTTCGCTTTCGGCTTCCGCGCCCGTCGCTGGCAGATAACGGCTTGCGCCACGGGGAACACGGCTCATGCGGCAGCCAGTTCCGGCACAGACCCATTCTCTAACAGCAGCAGAATTGAGTTTAACTCTTCCACCGCCATTTCCAGTTCCGCAATCGCGTCCGTCGCCAACTCTTCCGGCTCCGGCAGATCGCCCTCATCATCTAGCGACTCCTCTTTGAGCCATTTCAGCCCGTCCAGCTTGAAGTCACGCGCGGCGACTTCGGCAATGGAGAAGCGACGCCAGCGGTCTTCCGGCGCGTTTTCTTCAAGACGGGGGGAACGTCCATTGGGATCGGAGCCGTAGCACTTCTCAAAGTCGGTGAAGTAGGCCGCCGTCAGCGGGCGATCTTTCTTGGTGATGCCGGGAACATTCGTCCGGGCGTCGTAAATCCACACCGTCTGCGTCGGCTGGCCCTTCGTGAAGAAGATGACGTTGGTCTTGACGCCTGCTGCATAGGGCGTGAACGTGCCGCGCGGCAGGCGCAGGACCGTGTGCAAGTTGCAGTCATGGGTCAGTATCTGAAAGACTTCTCCGGCTTGATCGGCAAACAGGCAGTTATCGGGCAGAACGACGGCGGCGCGGCCTCCCGGTTTCAGGATCGTCAAAACGTGCTGAATGAAGTTAAGCTGCTTGTTGCTGGTCGTGATCGTGAAGTCTTCCCGTTCCGGGGCCTGGTTCGCGCCCTTTGTCCCGAAGGGTGGGTTGGTCAGGATCACGTCAAACCGCTGGCTGCTCGGCGTCTCATAAATAGAGTCGCCCAGGGTGATGCTCGGTTCCACTTGATGCAGGTACAGGTTCATCAGTGCCAGGCGGCGCGGGCGCGGCACCAACTCCTCGCCAAAGTACGTCTTGGAGCGAACGCGCTGCGCTACGTCCAGGCTCATAGCCCCGCCGCCTGTTGCCTCAATCAGCCACTCATGCGCCGCCACAATGAAGCCGCCGGTTCCACACGCCGGATCGCCGATGGTGAACTCTTTATGGGCGCGTGGGTCTGGCTTCATACAGCGCACGATGCTTTGGATCAAGACGCGCGGCGTGAAGTATTGGCCGGCCCCCTTCTTGCCCTCACTGGCGGCTTTTTCCAGCAGGCCCTCAAACGCCTCGGCCTTCACGTCCACACCGAGCGATGTCCAGTCGGTGTCGTCAATCAGCCCAATCATCTTTTTGAGCGTGACAGGATTGGAGAAGCGGGACTGCGCCCCGGCGAAAATGTCACCGAGGATGCCGGACTGCTTTCCCAGCGTTTGCAGAACGCCTGTGTAGTGATCTGTCAGAGCCACGCCGCTCCGCTGGCGTAGCTGAGGCCAGTCACAGTCCGGCGGCACGTCCACGCCTCGCTCATCGGCCATTTTGAGGAAGAGCAGGTAGGTGATCTGCTCAATGTAGTCCCCGTAGTCAATCCCCTCATGCCGGAGGGTATGACAAAAGCCCCACAATTTCTGCACAACGTCGGTCATAAGTTAGCACGTCCTAACCGTGCCAGGCGTTGGTCTACCGTCCGTTTGAGATTCGCATAAGTTATGCCGAAAAAGTCATGCTTATCCGTCCGGCGTTCACGCGACTTAACCACATCAAATCCTAGCCGTCCCAAAATCCTTTTACCTTCAGGGGTTGCTTCCATCGCATAGACACGGTTGAGATTTTCAACGTCGCACATCAGGTTAAGCATTTCCTCAATGTGCATCATGAGGAAGATGACAGCAATCGCTCTCAACTTTTTGTCTGTTTCCGTAATGATGATGCATTCTACATACAAATCCCGAATGTTGTCCTTTTCGTGGTCTCCAAAAAGGTCGTCACCACGGAGCTTTTCTCGGTAAGCGTCCCCGCCGATAACCGTTTCATTGTAGCGGGTTTGATAGGGAGAAAATCAATGTGTCCGATAATCTCATCGTTCTTCTCAAGAATAAAGAACCCAGTAGGATTTGAATTATACCAGTCCTTCAAGGTTTCCAGCGGAACAGCATCTTCAGAGCTAAAGCAGCATGCTTCTTGTTCAGCGATCCACTCAATGTCTATCTCAGTCGCCTGTGAGATACGATACGGGGTCATATCCTCCTCTTTTAGAGTCTTTACAAACTGCAAGGAATCCTCTTCCAATTGCGGATGGCGATGAATGTTCTTCCATACCTTCCCAAACAGGGGGCGCGTCTTCTCCAAAATCACAATGATGCTGGCCGCACTGGTTGTGCTGCCCACAATCACCTGTACCGCTAAAATGACTTCACTCATATCCGCTCTCCTCCACGCATGAATTTTCAATTACGATAGACACGCAGAATAGCTTTTCGTTGCAGGATGAAGCCAACTACTAAAGAGCCATTCAGCGACGCTTGTGATTATCTATATCTGCTAAACTGCTACCGCTTCATTAAGCCGCGTCAACAACGCGCTCAGATCGCTGTTAAAGACTTTGTTGGCCTTGCCCCAGCCACCTGCGCGGGAGAGAATCGGAACCACGTCAAAATGCCCCTGCTCTATGGACAGGTTCTTTATCAAATGGTCTTTGATCCGGTCAAGCCACTGCCGCTGCTCCTCCGTGTACGCCTCGCCTGCCGTCACAGTCGCTATCGCCCGCGTCACGCGCTCCTCAGCAGTTAGTAGCGGTTCCTCACTCTTGGCCGCGTGTTTGACCATTGAAATAATGTCTGCCAGCGCCTTATGATACCGGACTTGATGCGCCCGCTGCAAATTGTCCTCCGTGAACGAAACCGGCGTCTGTTTCAGCTTTGTTCGTAGTTCTCCCAGCGCCCCCGTACTCCATTCGGATGGACGGGCCAGAAGTATCTTGATCGCCTCAATTTCGTCCGCGTTCTCATTCACAAACCGCGTGAACGCCGTCAGATAATCCTCCGGTTTGTAAGCCTTGCCGTCGCCGCCGTGAATCAGCCATTCCGACTCCACCACGTCGTAAGCGTCTCTGGCTTCCAGAAACAGGCGCGGCGGGCGCGGGTAGTTCATCAGCAGAGCCTGGAAGTCCGGCTGACGCAGCAGCTTGATCGTGTCTCCAAAGGCATCCTTAAACTTCTGCGGCAAGCCTGCCGCATATTTTCCCACGTCGCCGTCCGGCAGGAACTTCTCAAACTGCTCCCGCGCCTCCCCTGACATCTGCTTGTCTATCCGCTGAAGCCGCTTCACCAGAACGCTGATGCTGTAAGCCCGGTCGCGATTATGGTAAATGTCGTCAATGACCTGAACGACCGTCTTGGACTCTTTCTCCGGCGGCTCCGCCGTGATGCCTGTCGTCTTGGCGAAGTATTCCAGAAGCGTTCCGGCGAAGCAGTCAAAGACCGTGAAGTGCGACTTGTCCGCCGCCTTCTCTCCCTTGCGCGTGCCGCGCCCCAGCATCTGCTCAAACAGGATGCGGCTCTTGACCGGGCGCAGGAAGACAATGTACTCTAAGTCGGGAATGTCCACGCCCGTAGTCAGCAAGTCCACCGTCACGACGATCCCCGGCTCAGGCCGGTTGCGGAACTCCCGGATGCGCTGCAATGGTCGGTCCACCCGTCCGGTGATCTTCTGCACAAACGAGTTGCCCCGTCCAAACACGTCACGGGCGATGTTCACTAGCTGATCGGCATGGGACGTGTGCGGCAAGTCGTTGGCGGCAAAAATCAGCGTCTTGGGGAACCGCCCGTACTTTTCCTCATGGGCCAGGGCATAAGCATTGATCTCCTCCAATATCTTGCGGTTGGAGTCGGGAGCCGTGACCTTCTCCTCAATCTCGGACGTGTCAAACTGCCGCTCATCGTCCAGCAGTTCCGTCTGAGTCTGGCCCGTCGCTGGGTCAATGACCCCAACTTCCTCTCCCTCATGCAGAAAGACGCCGTTCATGCGGATGTCGGAGGAAATGGAAACCACGTCATAATCCACCAGAAAGCCCTCCCGCACGGCCCGTTCATACTCGTAGCGGTACACAATGTCCTGGAAGTAGGCTTTGGTATGGGCGGCAGGCGTGGCCGTCAGCCCGATCTTGATGGCGTCAAAATGATCCAGCGTCTTGCGGAACAGGGATGCCTCTGCCGACGTGTACCCCCGGTGGCATTCATCCGCAACAATCACGTCAAAAGCATGGATCGGGATTTCCAGTTTCTGCGCGTCGTCTTCGGCCTCGCCGTCCGGGATACCCAGCATCACTTCGCGCCCGAACAGGTTGATCGCCATGCGCTGTATCGTGCAGACATAGACAAATGCTAATCCGTTGTGCGGCTTGGTCAGGTAGCTGGCGGGCAGAATTTTCGCGTCAAACTTGTCCTCATCCCCAAAGTCGCCCATCTGGAACCGCTGGCTATACGTCTCGTAAATCTGGTCAAACTTGTGTCCGGGTTCAGCCTCAAACGAGGCAAAGGCGCGAACGGCTTGTGCGGACAGGGCGCGGCGATCCACCAGGAACAGAACCCGCTTGGCAACCTCAGACTTCATCAAGCGATAGATGCCGTTGACAAGTGTGAGCGTCTTGCCGGTTCCCGTCGCCATTGCCACGAGCATCAGCCGTTTTTGCTCCGCAATGGCCTTCTCTACGGCAGCGTTGGCGTCCGCCTGATACGGGCGTAGGAGCGGATGATCGTTGGGATGCGTCCCGAACCACCCGCACTCCTGCGGGAAGTCCCGCCCCAGCATTTCCGAGAGTGCGTCCGGCGTGTGGAACCCGGCGACTTGGCGCGAACGGTTCAGGGGGTGGCGCACGTCGGCAAACCAGATCGCTTCGCCATTGGTGGAGTAAAGAAATGGCACATGATACTTGTCGTAGGCTAGAGGATTGCCCGTCGCGCCCTCGGAATACCGCTGCGCCTGCGTCAAGACGTTCTGCGGCCCCAGCGTGACCTTCTTGGCCTCCACAATGCCCAGGATCACGCCGCCGCAAAAGAGGGCATAGTCCGCAGGGCCGTTGGCGGTGGGGTACTCGGTCACGGCGCATCGGTCATACGCCAACAGCGGCTTGCCGGCGACAAACGGAACCACTGACCAGCCGGCAGCGGTAAGTCGTGGATCAATCCGTTTCCTTCGTGTGAGGGCTTCGGCTTCGTAAAGTTGCGGCATGGCGATTTTAGGCGATACGGCGTACAAAAAGGATGCTTTTTAGTTCACCGCAAAACCCTCTTTTTCCTCCATATTTCCCGCAAGCCTCCGGTCAACCGGAGGCTTGCACACTACGAGTCCCTATCCAAGAAGCGTCAACGGGCCGTATCTTGACAATCCCTCACAGTGCGTGCCATACTGCGTAGACAAATGATACAAACATCTGTTTGCTTTATTCGGGATAAGGGGTAAGCCGGTTAGAAATGCGCTCGTCTATTTACACCGAAAAGTTACGGAATAAATCGTTGGTGATCTACTGCCGCGTCCCCGGCCTGCTGGCACAGGCGGCAAGACGGGCGCGGCCTGAGTCGGAGGCGTGTTGCCCGCTTGCCGTCACGGAAGGAAGGTTCGTTCGCGCTGTTTGCCCCCTCGCTGCCCACGCCGGTATCAAGCCCGCTCTCAGCGTCGTGCAGGCGCGGCGTCTCTGTCCCTTGCTGCTCACTATTCCCGCCGAGGCCGTATCTCATCAATCGGATACCTCTGCCTTTCTTGACATACTCGCAGACTTTTCGCCTAACGTGGAACCGGATGGCCCGGACGCCGCTTATGCCGTGCTGAACGCTGTGGCAGGCGGACACAGCCTGGCGGAAAGGGTAGGGGAATCGTTGGGTTTATCTGTCATCGTGGGAATGGGGATTTCTCGCCTTGCCGCCCGCGCCTGCGGTGAGTGCGCTCTGCCGCCAGAACATCTGCCCGATGCCGCTGTAGCCTGGCTCTGGCCGGAAGACCGCAAAGTCGTGGATGCCTTGAAACGGCTCGGACTGGATACTTTTGGACAGGTGGCCGCTGTGGGGGAGGATGCCCTGTTTTACCAGTTTGGCAGGGTCGGGCGGCTGCTCCATCGCCGGTCGCAAGGGCAGGATTTGACGCCGGTGCGTCCCCTCTACCCGCCCGCCCGTGCCGACGCTGGGTACGATAGCGGCGAGTGTCCTATTGAGGATCGGGAGCGGCTTAACGCTGTTCTAAGCCACGTCAGCGAGGAAGCTGCCGCCCAGCTTATTGCATTCGGGAAGCATGGTCGTCGGGTCATTCTAAGGTTGACAACTGAGGAGGCTAGGAAGCGAGGCGAACTGCGGCGGGAGTGGTCATTGCCTGCGCCTGTTCAGGGGCATAAGGACGTTCTGCGGGCCGTTTTACGCCTGTTTAGCCAGATGATCACTGAGAAGGCAATTACCGCCCCTGTAACCGCTGTGCGGCTTCTGGTAGAGGGATTGGAAATGCCGCAAGCACGGACAGCGGATTTGTTTGCACGCGGACCGGGTGATGATCCGGCAATGCTGGAAGCTGTCCGGCGCAGCCTGATCGCTCGCTTTGGCCTGCGAAGTCTGGCGATGGCCTCGCAGCTACCTGTGTCGCTCCGGCAGGAACGGCAAGCGTGCCTGCGCGAGAAATGGGAGGCAATCCAATGAGCCGTCGCCTTAGCCGTCCCGTAGATGTTCAATGCGATTGGGGAGGTGTGCCTATTTTGATCCGGGTAGGCCCTGCACCCCTGCCCGTCTGCGCGGTTCTTGATGACTGGCGCGAATGGTTTGGCGTTCTGTTTGGGGAGCCGGAGAGGGACGTGTGGATCGTGGATACCCCGAAAGGCGTCTATGAACTCCACTGCGTCCGCTACCAGCCTGAAAATGGCTCGGAGCCGCAAGGCCAATGGATCATAGAACGCGCGGAGGATTAGCCGTGCCTCCATCCATAGCTTCTTCTAATACCGATCCGCCATTCGTTCATCTCAGCGTTCACTCGGCCTTTTCATTCCGAGATGGTTCATCTTCTGTGGAGGCCCTCGTTCTGCGTGCTGCGGAATTAGGGCAGCCTGCCCTCGCACTTACCGACGCTGGCAGCGTGACCGGCGTGGTCTCGTTTGTCAAGCGGTGTCAGCAAGTCGGGATCAAACCCATCGGCGGCTGTGGGGTCGCCGTTCAAGGCTTGGGGCGTGTAACCCTGCTTGCGGACGGGCCTACGGGTTGGGGTTCTCTTTGCCGCCTTCTGTCCGTTGCCGCACTCCGAGATGTGCGCCGGAAGGGGCCGCAGGTGACGTGGGAAGACTTGGAAGAGCATCACGCAGGTTTGGTCTGTACCTCCGGTTAACCGGAGGCTGGGCGCGTGCCGATCTTGCTCCGGCTGGGCCGGTACGCGGAGGCACAGGAAGTCGCCCAAAGATGCCAAAGCCTGTTCGGACATGGCAACTACTTCCTAGAAGTGACGCAGGCGAAGACGCCCGGCAACCGTTCCCTGAGCCACAGCCTGCGGTGTTTAGCGGATGCCTTGAACGCCCCTGCGGTCGCGACCAATGGCGTTCGGCACGCAACCAAAGGGGGGGGTGCGGCCTATGAAGCCCTCTGCCGTGTGCGTCTGGGACTCGCTCCCCATCAGCAGCACGCCGATCTGCCCTTCAATGGCGAACGCTACCTCAAAAGCAGCGAAGAAATGGTAAGCCTGTTCGCGGACTGGCCGGAGGCCACTCAGAATGCTGCTTTGCTGGCCGAGCGGCTGGCTCCGCCGCTTGATCCTGTGGCCCATCACCTACCCGTTTACCCGCATCTGCCGCCCGGTGCAAGTCCTTTCTCCCTGCTTGCCGAGATGACGTGGTGCGGGGCCAAAAAGCGGTACAGTGAACATCTGACGAATACCATCAAGCCAGGTTCCATAAAACCAGATGCCGTGAAGATGCGATTGGTGCATGAACTGGAAACAATCAGGGACTTGGGTTTCTGTGATTATTTCTTGGTCTGCTGGGACATTTGCCGGCAGGCACAGAGGCGGGGTATCCGGTATGCGATGCGCGGCTCTGGCGTGGGCAGTGCCGTCGCCTACTGCCTGTTTATGAGCGACCATGACCCCATCGCCCGCAACATCTCCTTTGATCGCTTCCTCTCCAAAGGCCGCGCCAAACCGCCTGACATTGACATTGATTTTGCCCATGATGAGCGAGACGGCATGATGCAATATGTCCGTGACACCTACGGCGACGAGAAGGTAGCCAACGTCGGGAATTATGTTACTTATCGTGGACGGTCGCTTCTGCGTGACTTCGGGAAGGCTCTGGGCTTTAATACCGATGACGTGGAACGCCTGCGGGAACTCCTGGGACACAGCCGAGGTGATGATCTGGCCGAGCAGATTGAGCGAACGCCGGAACTGCGTTCGCTGGGGATTGAGACAGAGCGGTACACGGACCTGTTTGCCCTCTGCGCTCAACTCTCAGGCTTACCCCGTCATCTGGGAACGCATTCCAGCGGCATTGTGGTCTCCGACCTGCCGCTTGCTGCCGTTGCGCCCGTTCAGTGGGCCGCAAAGGGGGTCACTGTTGTCTCGCTGGATAAAGATGACGTGGAGGCTCCTGGGATTGGGCTTCTGAAAATTGACCAACTTTCCCTGCGGGCGCTGACGGCCATTGAGCAGGCGGTGGAAACGATCACCCTGCGCGAGCCTGCCTTTGATTATGATGGGCGTGATCGGGAAGACCCGGAGACGTTCGCCATGATCCGCGCGGCTCAGACGGTGACGTGCTTTCAGCTAGAGTCTCCCGCGCAAATGGCGTTGCAATGGCGGCTGCGGGCGGATAAGTTTGATGACCTCGTAGCGTCCGTCGCTTTGATCCGTCCCGGCCCGCTCCTGGGGAAGACAGTGGAGCCGTACATTCGTCGTCGGCATGGCTGGGAGAAGGTGACATACCCTCTGCCGGAGCTAAAGCCGGTGCTGCGGGAGACGTATGGGCGCATCCTGTTCCAAGATCAAGCGATTGCCGTTGTGCGGGTGGTAGGCGGTTTCACCCCCGATGAGGCAGACCAATTCCAGAAGGCGATCACGCACGCCCGGAGCAAGGAGGGGATGCAGAGGCTTGGCCTGCTTCTGTATGAGCGTGTGAGGAGAACCGGCATGACGAAGAAGGCATTCTCCCGGCTCTGGAAGCAGATTGAAGGGTTTTCCCGCTACGGCTTCTGTCATGGTCATGCGGTCGCCTTTGCCGATCACGCGCAAGGAACGGCCTGGCTGCTGCTTCATCATCCTGCGGACTTCCTCGCCGCCGTGCTGTCTGTGGAGCCGTGCGGCTTCTGGCCGGTAGCGACCGTGGTTGCGGAGGCATGGAGGAGAGGGGTAACGGTGCTGGCTCCCTGCATCAACCGATCAGCGAGTCAGCAGTGGATTGTAGAAGAAGTCAAAGATACGACGGATACAGCCATCCGATGCTCCCTCGCCTATGTTCGCAGCGTTGGCGCATCAGCACTTGCAATTGAGCAGGAGCGGACGGAACGTGGCCTTTTCCTTTCCCTGGTAGACCTGTGCCGCCGCCTTCACTTCCTGAGCCGGGAGCAAATGGAATGGCTGGCTCTGTCCGGTGCGCTAGATAGCCTGAACCCGAACCGGCGTCAAAGCCTTTGGTGTCTGCCCTCTCTGCACGCCGGACATGGCCGCTCCCAGCGCGCGGGGGTTAAGCGTGAGGAGGTAAGTGGTCAAGTTTCCGCTGATCTGGAAGTGCCGCCGCTGCTGCCTGCGGGACTCTCTGACTTCACATCGGAAGAGGCTTTCCGGCGTCAATGGCAGTCCATCGGATTCTCGCCCAATGGACATCCGATGGGCTTCCATCGGGAGCGTTTAGAAGCGTCAGGCGTTCTGCCCTGTGCGGCTCTACAAAGGGCCTCTGCGGGCCAGCAAATCGCCCTGGCGGGACTTGTGGTACGCCCACATCGCCCTCCGAACGCCGGTGGCACCGTCTTCTTCACCCTGGAAGATGAGACAGGGCTGGCCCATGTCACTGTCTCGCCGAAAGTGTATGAGAAGACGGGTGCAGATATTTATCGCGAGGCAGGGCTAGTTGTATATGGCCGGGCGGAGAAACGTGGAGATGGGGTAAATCTATTGGCCGAATTGATACTCCGTGAAATAGAGAGAGGCTGGTAAATTGCCGAAGATGAAGGCATGAACCTTCACCAACTGCAAACCTATCCCAATGACCGCGTCCGTGCTTTGTTTGGACTGGAACACGCCGCATTGGGCGAACTCTTGGCCGTAGCTCTGCCTGAATTGATGACCCGTCGCTATGCCGAGCAGCAGGAAAAACCCAAACGCCAACGCGCCGTCGGTGGGGGACGCCCCCGCAAACTGCACCCGTATCAGGAAGTGCTGCTGACATTAGTATATCTGCGCCACAACGTTTCTCACGCGGTCGCGGGCCAGATGTTTTGTGTCAGTGCCGACATCAGTGAACGTACTTTCGCCGAAGTGGTTCTGCTCCTGCGCGATGTTTGCCCGGCTCATCGGTGGGACGCCGAAAAGAAATGGACCAAACGCGAACCGTCCTGGCATCCCGATACAATTGATCTGCTGCTGGTGGACAGTTTCGAGACGCCGCTGTCCCGGCCTAGCCTGCCCGCTGTGCAGAAGAAGTTTTATTCGGGCAAAAAGAAGCGCCATACGGTCAAGACGCAGATTATCACGGACAAGCGCGGCGAGGTCCTCGCCATCGAGCCGGGCTATCCTGGTCCGATGCCTGACAAAACGCTCTATGAGCAAAGCGCGGCGGCGGGGCAGTATCCGCAGGCGGCGCGTCGGGCGGATTTGGGCTACCAGGGCGTGCCAGAGATGCTTCTGCCCCACAAGAAGAAACGGGGCAAGGCCGGAGAAAAAGCCAAAGACCTGACGCCCCAGCAAAAAGACGAGAACCGGTTTGCCGCTTCCGAGCGTGTGCCGGTGGAGCATGGGGTTCGCCGGGTGAAGGCGTGGCGCATCCTGCGCGATGAGTTCCGCTTGGGTACAGGCCTGTTCTCTTTGGTGGCTTCGGCCACGGTGGGTCTGGTGCATCTGAGCCGCATTGTGCCTGGTTGAACCGACCGTCGGGGGGCGGCTTTGCCGCCCCGCCTGATGATTGAAGAAGTCATTTTCTATTTTACGGAGCATCTAATACACAAAAAGATTGTGAAGTGGAATCGGCCTCGTTCATTCTGGGGGAAAGTGTCTTCTGAATGTAAATTAACGCGATTTTTGGATTTTTTGGGCTATGTCGTCCATATCATTAGGCAGACTCAGCATTCGGCAGGCACGCTGGTAGGCATGGGTGAAGGCACCGTAGCTTCCACTGAACTTCTCACTATGGCGCAAAACGTCGTAAGCTTGCTTTAATGTGAACTTTCGCTCTTGTTGCTGATAGATCACTACCACTTCTTTAATTAGCCGGATGTTTTCCGATTGAGACCGTCTGTGCCTGCGTTGTTTCTTGTCATTGCCGTCCGAAGAGGTTGCATCTTCCTCGGATGAGCCATGTGGTCGCGATGATGCTTGACAGCTTTCGTAGATACGTTTGACTGTTTCCGAACTTATCCACGGCTCCGCCCGGATGCTGATGGTAGCCCGATGCGCTTTCCCGTTGACAATGCTCTCGGCTAATAAATCGTTGTACGACTGCCGTTCACTGAGTTTTGGAAAACCTTCTGCAACTTGGACGTTGACCGGCCTGTACGGTGGAAGCGTGTTCGTTAAAACGAATAGGGCTTTTTCATGGATATGGCCGGGAAGGGATGTGGTTCGTGGCTCCATCAGCGTCCAGAGTTCGTCTGCGGCGGATTTCGGAAAAAAAGGTGGATACCGCCTGGGCATACTCTCCTTGATAATCCGTTGCTGTTAGGAACGGCTCAAACTGCCAGCCAATTGAACTCCTCTCTGTCAAGACTGCTTTGTTGATTATGCTTTGGTGATGTCGCTTATTGTTCGCCGCTGTTAATGTCAGGCTAATTGAGATCGTGAACAAATACCAGAGCCTGACTTTTTCAGCCAGATGGTACCCAGCAGGTAAGGGCAAAACAAAAAAATCACCCTTCAGACGTTTCTGTTTAGCCGGTGACATTGGTTCAATTTTGTGATCTATGACCACTGCTTCGTGATCAGTAAGAAGAATGTCTTGATTATCTAAATCCTCCGAAGAGAAATAACGGAAGACAGGCGAAGCGAGAAGGCGTCTTGCCTCGGGTGTAGAGAGAATTTGATTCTGAAGATATTTCCCCCGGAACGCTTGCACTTGGGGAAGGCAACCGAGCAGAAAAGCATTGTAGGCTGAGATTGCCGCGATACCTTCCCGCTCCTCCAGATCAAAATATTTTAAGGCCGCTGGAATCACTCGCGGTTCATCCTGTGGTTTTTTTCCTTCTGCATTCGTTAGTTGTAAGGGAATCTTAGCCTGTATTGGCTGTTCACGAGTTGTTGCCAATACTCGTTCTACTGCGTCCCCTTCCCCGACCTTGTTTGCGGCATCCCGTATTTGTTGCTCCAGTTCTCCCCGTATGCCGCCTACTACACGTTTCTCCCAAGCGATCTGATTCCGAACCTTCTTTAAGATTGCCTGCTGCTCTTCTGGTTCCAGCCATCCTCCAGGTAGGTGTATGTCGTACTCCCACAAACCTGTCCTAATAAACATCCAGGTGAAATCTGAGAAGGTCTCAGTACCGATCTCTTTCTTCAGCCATTCAATAAACAGCGGATGGATATTCTCATCGTCTAAATCTGGATTAAGAGACATATAAAGGCTCCTTAAACGTCTGTGGTATTGTGAAGATGCGCCAGTCACCCAAAATGACGGGGTTTCTGGAAGCAGAAGAGGAAAAAATGCCACGAACAGCCTATGCAGTGACCTTACAGCAAGAGCAACCAACGATTAGCCTACATGACTCTGCTGATCGTTTTGCCCGCGCTACGATGATCCTCATGCAGATTGCCCAGCGGGCTGGTCTTGAGATTGCTCCTGACTACACACCGACTCCAAAAGTCGCAGACAAGCCAGACGCCGTTAGAGAGCTTCGCCAATTATGCCGAAAAGTGCTGAACTGACGACTTCGGCGCAAGTTTCGCAACGATCAAACGAAGGAACTCACGATCATGTTAAAAAAAGCATCAAGTAATACGGGGGCGCAAACGCCAAGCGAAGCCGTCAAGAAGACGCAGAGTAAAGCCAGCCAGCAGACTCAAGGCGTCAACCAGATGCCGAAAGGTATATTGGGTTTTGTTGACTATTTATCCTGCACATTCCCAGGCCGGACGAACTCTGATCTTCACGATCTACAGAATTGCTTAGGGGGCGAATGGGCAATGACCCCGCGTGGTACCTACGGGTATAAGAAAGGTCTCAAATGTGGGGGGATGAATCTCTGGTATGATGGCCGTCCTGACATGGGGATAAACCTGCAAGTATCAGGGGCAGGATGCCGTGAACTGGAAGTGTTGACCATCAAACAAGGCTGGCCTGTGTTTCTGGGTGATTTATTGGACAGAGGAGCGAAGTTCAGCAGACTGGATGTAGCGATAGATGATTACATAGGGCTTCTCAGCATGGAACAAATTGAGGGATGCTGCCGCGCGGGGCTGGTCGTAGGCAGGTTCAAGACGATTGAACCAAAGGGTGTGATCACAACTGCCACAGGCGATCTTGCGAAGACCGGGTTTGTTTTTGGCAAAAGAACTTCGGAGACCTTAGTTCGCATCTACGATAAGGCTCTACAACAGGGCGAGGATCAGCATCATATTCGTGTGGAACTGGAAGCGCACGGTGCAAGGGCGAAGAAACTGGCGCAGACACTGGCTGACAATGGTGACGGCGTGATTGCAGGGATAATCGCCTCTGCCATAGACTTCAAGGTCAAAGGGCAAGATTCGCATCGGAATCGGTGGCCGTCGCAGGTCTGGTGGCGGAGGTTTCTTGGGAAGGCGGAGAAGATACGTCTCTCCACTGCCCCAGCCATGCCAACTTTGGATAGGGCTGTACAAGCTCTGGAGCGTCAATTTGGCCCAACCCTCGCTTCAATAATCAAGATTTATGGGCCAGAAAAACTAGAGCCTGTTATGAACTTTGGACGGCCTGCGGGTGTTTTTAATGTATGTGTACTGACATCCCTATCCGCAAACCTAAAAGAAAGCCTTACCCTTCCGATGTTTGTGATGACGAATGGGCGTTCGTCGCCCCTTACTTGACCTTGATGACCCAAGAAGCACCCCAGCGCGACTACTCGCTCCGCGAAGTCTTCAACGGTGCGCGCTGGATTGTTCGCACGGGCGCTCAGTGGCGCATGATGCCAAACGATCTGCCGCCCTGGGCGGCCATCTATCAGCAAACGCAACGCTGGCTCAGGGCCGGCTGCTTTGAGAGCATTGTCCATGACCTGCGTGAACTGCTGCGCGTGGCGCAAGGACGAAAACCGGAACCAACGGCGGCGATCTTCGATGGCCGTACCCTGCAATCTACCCCCGAAAGCGGCGAACGCGCCGGCTGGGACGGAGCCAAAAAGAAAAATGGCAGCAAAGTCCATATGGCTGTAGACACGCTGGGGCATCTGCTGGCCCTTCTGGTCACACCGGCCAGTGAGCAAGAACGCGCTCAGGTGGCTGAGTTGGCTCAGGCGGTGCAGGAAGCCACCGGTCACACGGTGGAGATCGCCTTTGTAGATCAGGGCTACACTGGCCCAGAGGCGGCTGAAGCGGCTCAAGGGCAGGGCATCCGGCTGGAAGTGGTCAAACTTCCTGAAGCCAAGAAAGGCTTCGTGCTGTTGCCGCGCCGCTGGGTCGTGGAGCGCTCCTTTGGTTGGGCATCCCGGTTTCGGCGGTTGGCCCGCGATTATGAGCGGTTGCCGGAGACTCTGGCGGGCTTGCATTTTGTCGCGTATGCTTGTCTGATGCTCATCAACTTCGTTCGCTTGCTACAAAGTGCATAACAGGCTCTAGATGAAATCATTGCAAACGGCGAGAAACGACTGACGAAAAAGCATCTTCGCATGATAGCAAATTACCCAATGGGTAAGCCCTACGATTAATCAGGCAACAACGGAAAGAATCGCCCTGTTATTCCCCACGCCCAGGTAATTGCTCTTTGCCCAGCCTCCGGTCAACCGGAGGCTGGGCAAAACATTGTTGCCATAAATATGTTCAACCCGGACATATTCGGGTATAGTATTAGTGGAAGTCCCCTCCTCAAATGACTTCCATCGCACCGGCAACCGCTGGGTTGCTCATGCTCTCCAATTTCGGCAAATAACTGAATATCGGATTGGAAATGGTTACTGCTGCTTCCTCTCGCGACGGGAGTAAGCCATGTCACGCAAAAGGTAGGATAACCACCATGCGAAAAAAAGAGGCGAGTCAGTCACGCTACGCCATCTACCTGCGGTGTAGCACGGACGACCAAAAGCACGGCGACTTCACGACCGTGGATACGCAGAGAGACATCAACATACGAACCGTTGCCCAAAAAGGCGGCACGTTTGTTGGTGAGTATGCGGACGAGGGCAAAAGCGGCACGAACCTGAACCGGCCTGATTGGAAACGACTCCTGGCTGACGCTCAGGAGGGACTGTTTGATGCGGTTTGTGTTACCTACATGAGCCGGCTAGGGAGGGGCAATGCCTTCGTTATCGCTGAACACGAACTGTCCAAGTGCGGCGTTCGGGTTGAAGATGGTCAAGGAAACCTTCAGCAATGATCTGGCCGGATACATGGGCAAGAGCATGACGATCATGATGGACGGCATGTATCCGAAAATGGTCAGTGGCTGGACAAAGACAAAGTTCATCGAGATGAACAACAGAGGCTATTTCTGCGGCGGCACATTGCCGCTGGGCTACCGCACGGAGGTGGTCGCAGAGGCCGGCGGCTTCTACTCCAGCGATAAGGAGCCGCCGAAGCGGCTCGTCCCGAACGCCGATGCCGCGCCGTTTGTGCGGCGGGCGTTTGAAGTATTCGCCGAAACGCGGTGCATCACCGGGGTGATCGCCTACCTCAAAGGGGTGACAGGACGCAACTGGACATATGATAGTGCCAAGTATCTGTTGACCAACGAGACCTACCTAGGCATTGGCCGCGTCGGCGAGTTCGTCAACCTGACGCACCACGAGCCGCTCGTGCCGCAGCCCCTGTGGGACTTGGTGCAGGAGGGCCTGATCCAAAGGACGCGCATGCCCAAGACCCAGCCGAAGGACACCACGGCGTATCACCTGCGCGGCCTGGTCTTCTGCCCACAGTGCGGCTGCCGTATGACGCCGGGCGACCACCACGGGCGCACGGCGACCGTTCGATACTACGAGTGCATTGGAGCGCATAAGAAGAAGACGCGAAGCTGCCCCACGCGGCGTGTTAACGCCCGGTCTCTGCATGAGGCGGTGCTGAGTGAGATCCGGCGGGCGGTGCAGCACCCGACTCGCCTGACGGAACTGGTGCGGGAGGCGGTCAGGGAGATGCCGGCTCCCGAAGGCCTCAAGGATCAACTGACGAGTCTCACCCGGCGTCTGCGCGAGACGGACAAAAAGATTAAGAACCTACTGGGAGCCGTGGAGAACGGCGGGAGCCAGGTGTCGCCGTTGCTCCGCCGGCTGACCGAACTGGAAGAGGAGCGGGCGGGACTGGACGGGGAGCGTCAGGCGGTGGAGCGCCGGATCGAGGAGACGCGCCTTCGCCGCCCGGACGAGGCGCAGGTGATGGCATTGTGGGGCCGGTTTCTGGAACTATGGGAGGCGGCTTCGGATGAGGAGCGGAACGACCTTTTGCCGCTGCTGGTGGAGCGGGTGGACATGAGGGACAAGGAGCATGGGATGGCGCACCTGGTGTTCGCGCCGGACTTAGGCGTTCTCTCGGGGGGAAGGGGCAAAAAAGTAAATCCCACATCGGGGAATGTGGGATTTACTTCGTATCAGGGAGCGGGGGCAGGACTTGAACCTGCGACCTTCGGGTTATGAGCCCGACGAGCTACCGGACTGCTCCACCCCGCGTCATGCGTTCTTGGTGAAGAACAGAAGGAGTATACCCGACCCTTTGGCATTTGTCAAGTATTCGATGTATTCGCCGTAGAAATCCGATAGTGGGCATTTTAATTCAGCCTCTGGTCAGCGGTGGGCGCATCGGATCAAACGCCAAATGCGGCCTGTGAAAGTGGTAACGCTCCAGAAAGACTTTCACTTGCATCGTCTATGTCCGCTACGCGGTACTGAAGCCAGCCCAAACACTCAGTGCGAACCGTTGGGGTGAAGCTCTCAATGAACGACTGCTCATTCTTTTGTAAGGGCGAGCGATCCGAGGCTTTATTGGCGTGATGCTGGCGGCACAACAACGGAGCCATAGACTGAAACTCGGCCTCACCCCATTAAAACTCTTTCACTGCCCTCGTCCGTCTGGATCGCCTGCACAAAGCCATTAAAGCGGCGCGGTAGCGTGAACTTGAGAAAGGCTTCCCTGTCCACGGCCAGAAGGCTGGGACGCAGCAGAATCTCAGCCTCGCGGCTGAGGCTTTATTGGGGTGAAGAGGTCTATGGCAGTGAAGGCAAACACCTGCCCAAAATGCACCGTGTCCATCTGTAGGACCTGACGGGCAGCCTCGGCTTGCGGCACTTGACTGCGCTTCTGGTTTTGGCCCATTTGGAGCGCAGGGTGTATTTTACGGCGAGGCTTCGTGAAGCTTGGGAACCGAGCGCTTGATCTGATGCTCCTTTTCCAAGAAGTAGGCGATTTTCTGTCCGTAGCATTGGCCTTTACGCTCACGGACAGCCCAGATGAGTTGTTTGGTGAAGACCCGCACCTGACGGGTCAGGCGTGGGGCTGGATGGCTTGGATCCATGTGATGATGGTCTCGCGGTAAGGCGCAGGGTGATGTGGCTTTTGGGAACACCTTTCTCGCGCAGTTCCCAGGCCAGAATGATTTGTGTCAGTTGTTCCATAGCCACAGTATGCCTGCTTTCGCAATGAGCCTACTGGCGGATTCTTACGGAGAATACATCGGCCACTTGACAAACTCGTCGGCCCTATGCTAAAGTCGGACACAGATGATGACGCGCAGTAATACCCTGATCGCAATAGCCTTTGGGCGTCGGAATGGAGCATTCCGGTCGCCTGTTGGCATGTCACGCCTCGCGTTAGGCCATTTTGCAAATGCAAGTGATTACGCACCGCCGATTGCGTCTTCATTTTTGTTCCGGTGTTCCCCGAGATGACACCATGACACAAAAAATCATGAAGACCCAATTGACCCCAAGCGTAAAGCCTGGGGCCTTTTGTTGGCTTGGCTTGAGATGAAAGAAAATTTTCAAACTTTGTGTTTGTTTGGCTAAATCTGTGGTATACTCTTAAATAGCAATGTTTGCAATAAATTATAATCTCATAGCAGCCTTGTTCAGTTTCGGCGGCGATTTGTCGGCGGCAGGATTCGGCTCGCGTGATTTTGTGGGCAGGCCGAGGATTTCATGGGAAGGGAAACGCTTACTCTAAAGCATTTTTAGCATCCTCCATGAATTTCTCGGTCTCCCGCCTCTGGCGAGAGGCCGTTTTTGTTTGTGACATCCCGGAGATGTAGCTCAGTCTGGTAGAGCACCTGTTTGAAGAACAGGGTGTTCGCTGGTTCAAATCCAGCCATCTCCACTGTTTACTTTGTTGTGCGAAATTCGTCCAGCGGCAGGACCTCAGCGCGCCACGCTGAAGACACCGGTTCAAGTCCGGTATTTCGCTTTATGTTAGGCTCGGAAAGGAGAACGACTATGTCTGGTCATGATCGCTATTTTGTCCAAGAGCTGGCTTGAGCGGGGAACGGCCCGGCAGATGGCCTGGATACCCGAAAAGTTCGCCATTGTGGGCCGCTTCGTCCGGCTGATTGAGGCAGGCGTTTCCGAAGACGGCTGGCTGGTCGTCGGGGTGGGGACCCGGCTCTTGGAAAGTTATGTCCGCGAACGCAGTCAAGACTACAAACAGACGCGCAGAGCGTCTGACATCTAATGAAAGAAGAGACCGGGAGAGACCCGCAAGGTTCTCTCCCAAACGGCGGGGAGTGGGCTGATCACTGCCCTCGTAGCCCAATCGGGAGAGGCACCGAGTTTAAGCCTCGACCAGTGGGAGTTTGAGTCTCTCCGAGGGCAAATGTTTGATCCTCCGTGGTGTAACGGCAGCATAGCGGATTGTTAATCCGTCGGACCTGGTTCGAATCCAGGTGGGGGAGTGAAATTCATAAATGGGGCTGTGGTGTAGCGGTTTAACATCTCTGTCTGTCGCACAGAAGAGGCGGGTTCGATTCCCGTCAGCCCCGCTCGTTTGTCATTAAGAAGGGTAATTTCCGCTGGTGCGGAAGGCTGTTTTGAAAACAGTGCGCTTGCACAAGGCGAGTGGCGTTCGATCCGTCTGCCCTCCACTAGATCGGATAGGGGAAGGTGAATGCGCCAGGGGCGCGCAGCCTGTTCACCCGCCTTCCTGTGACAAGTGATCAATCAGTATGGAGGATGAACTCCCAGGGCGGGAGGCTCGCCTGGAAGGCGATGCGGCGCGCGAGCGCTGGGGTTTGAGTCCTCCGTCCTCCGTGGATTCTCAGGTTTTGGGGAAGGTAAGCGTGTTCGGGTGACACGGCTCGTTTGCTAGACGATGCGCTCCGTCAGGAGTGATGTTCAAATCATCTGCCTTCCACTTATTTTTGGAGAAAGCCATGATTGTTCTCAGCGAAGCGTCTGACCGGCTGACGCCGTCGCCTAGCGCACGGGATATTCAGTCCTACACGGAAGCAGCCCATCTGACGGACTGCCGCGTATATTCCATTCCGCAGGATTTCAGACTGTGCGAGACGGCAGAGAATGCGCTTTTTCATATCCCGGAACAAGAGCGGGAAACGCCAGGGGTCTGGATCGGCTATATCCCAACGCCGGAACATTACGAGGCCATATACAAAGCGGCTCTGGACAAACGTATCCAACTTCTGAACTCGCCGGATCAGCATCTGACGGTGCAGGAATTTGACCGCGCTTATCCGCATCTGGAAGGCTTAACGCCTGTCAGCGTCACGGTTTCCGATGCGACGGACTGCGCGGCGGCTGTGAAGTCTTTGGGGCTGCCTGTGTTCGTCAAAGGCGCGGTACAGTCGCGCAAAGCCCGTGGCTGGAAAGCGTGCGTCGCCGAAACATTGCCGGAACTGGAAGCGCTGACGCGGCAGATGCTGTCTTTGGCAGGACGTTCGCGGGGGCGAGTAATCGTGCGCCGTCTTGTCCGTCTGCGCCACAGCCGCGCGTCCGCAGAGGGGTTTCCATTTGGGCGCGAATACCGAGTTTTTTTGTATCAGGGACAAGTTCTGGGCTTTGGCTACTATTGGGAGGGTGATGACCCACTCCAAACACTCATCCCCGATGAGAAGCGGCAGGTGTTGGCACTGGCGCAAGAGGCGGCTTGGCGACTAAATGTGCCTTACCTGGCCGTAGATGTGGGACAAACGGAGGCAGGCGAGTGGATTGTGATTGAGACGGGAGACGCACAGTTCAGCGGGATCAGCCAAACACCGCTGCTGCCTCTGTGGAATGCGCTGCGCCGGGCGGTGGAAGATTGGAGCGTTTAAAAACAAAAAAGCGGGAGGCTTATGCCTCTCGCTGGGGGTTCGTTTTTGCGAACGTGAATATAGTATATCACAGAGCGGCGATATTGTCAAGAGACGCAGAATTATTGCGTTCCCCATGCCGAGATGCATTTGACGCGGGCAAGGAGGAAGAACACAACAACTTCGGCCCGAAGGAGTGAGTGAAAAGATGCAGAATGCAAAAGAAAATGTCTTTTATTTGTTGCAAAAAATTAGCGAAGTAAGATTCGAACGGGACGCTCCGGGCACCCGAATTGTTTCTTATTGTCAATTAGATTTGTTGCGTAGCAACAAAATCGTTACTTTTGCGGTAAACTGCGGGCATGATTACCTTTGAGAGCCTTGCCGCCCGCCCTTCGGCCTTTATCAGTCTCAGCGGCCTGAACCTCTGCGACTTCGAGGCACTCTACCAGGACTTTGCCGCCGCTTATGCCCGAGACCGAAAAGACTCCCTAACACGCAAAGGCACGAAACGCCAAAGAGCGGCAGGGGCGGCACTCAATTTTCGCAGGACGGACGAACCCGCCTCTTGATGGCCCTGGTCTGGTTGCGGGTTTACCCCACCTATGAGGTGCTCGGCTTCTTCTTCTCGCTCAACAAAGGCAACGCCCTGCGCGGCAGCGTGGATGTGCTGGCAACGCTTGAGGCGCATACCATCTTCGTCTGCGAACGCCCCGCACAGGAGCGAAAGAAACTGCGCTCCGTACAGGCGGTCATGGACGCCTTTCCCGATGTGCGCCTCGTCATTGATGCCAAAGAGCAGCGCGTACAGCGTCCCGGCGGCAGCGATGAGGAGGGCAACAGTCGTCAGAAGCCCTTCTACTCGGGCAAGAAGAAGGCGCACACCCTCAAGACGCAGGTCGCGGTTGCCCCGGACGGCTCGTTCCAGTCGGTGGGCAAAAGCGTTCCAGGTTCGGTGCATGACTTGACATTGCTGCGCCAAAGCGACCTGATGCACCGGATCGAGAAGACCGAGGCGGCGATGCTGGACAAAGGTTACGATGGCATCACGAGGCCTGACCCCAAAGACCCGAACAAGAACGGGCCTGTGCGTACTTGCTACCTGCCGCACAAGGCGCGGCGAGGGCATCCACTGACCCAGGAGCAGAAGACCTACAACGCGCACCTGTCGCGTTACCGGATTGTGGTGGAGCATAGTCTGGCGCAGATGAACCAGTTTCAGGTACTGGCACAAGTATTTCGCCATGACCCTGAAAAGCACAGCGCTTTGACACGGATTGTGGCGGGTTTGGTCAACCGGCGGGTGGCAAGCAGGCCGCTGAAGAGTTACTTGCCGCCTTGCTCAGTGACCTAGCCCGAAGATAAATAACCCGCTCACAGCAACCGTGAATTATCACGCAGCAACTCTAGTGTCTTTTCGGGAAATGTGATTGTAGAAATCGGCGCAGCCTTCGGGACAAGGAAAGAGAGGGGCAGTATAATACTGCCCCTCTCTTTTGTACGATATGCTAATATTATGATGCGAAATAGAGGCATTACTCTTTACGATCTCAAAAGGCGTTGGAGGAGAAAAATCAGGCGATGTTATTATTGCGACGGGAAGTAATGCCGCCGAGCGGGTCTTGCGTTAATCGCTTCTTTCAACATAGCTCTCAAGCAAAGACTATTTTTCGCGCTATGCTCTGATACCATGTCGGAGGGAATTAATCTTCAAGCTGCTTCTGCTGTGGTCCAGCTTGATGTGCCTACTAAGGCTGAAACGTAGCGCTACAAAGATCGTGAACGCTTGGATGCAGTTCAAAATCTTTTTAAGCTGATAGAAACTAGCTCGGGCAGTTCCATGATTGATTTGGCGAGATTAGCAGAGCGATGGCTTGATACAATCCGTCCGGTCTGGTATGAATGATTGCAAAAACCGCGTTCTGAGCCACTCCTTTCAAACGAACAATTGCGAGAAATATATGATTCGATCTGTCGGCTTAAGCCGCCTGAAGCGCGAGTAGCCGCCGCAATCATCGGAGTAGCATAAAGCCCTCCTCTTATAGTAGGAGGAAGGCTTCACGAGTTATAACTGATTTGCTATTTCACCATGACTAACGCCACGCGGTTGCGCCTGCGCCCTGGGCGCTGCGGGGCAGATCGGGAGCGCCAACAATGGTTTCAACACCGAGGAAGGCGTCTAGTTCTTCGTTGGTGTGTCGGTGCGCCCACTGGGCGAAGCGTTCGCCGTTCTGGCGGGTTTCCTGGAAACGCTGAATGACGTTGCCGAGGGCGTATTTGACCTTTTCAGACGGGACTTTGCGGTGAATGGCGCGGGTGAAGCTGGGATGTATTCCCAGGTCGCCGCCCAGATGGATGTCGTAGGCTTCCACCTGGGAGCCGTCCTCCAGCCGCGCCAGGCAGCCTTGCAGGCCGATGTCGCCGACATGGTGCTGGGCGCAGGAATTGGGGCAGCCGTTCATGTTGATCTTGATCCCGCGCTCATAAGGGTTCGGCGCGACAGTTTCCAGATAGCCGACGACTTCTTTAATTTTGCAGCTTGGTTTCGGTGATCGCCAGGTTGCAGAACTCAATGCCGGTGCAGGTAATTGCCCCGCGCCGGATGCTGGGAACATCCCACTCGAAACCCGGCAGCGGCCAGGTCGGCTTTCGCCCCTTCCAAGTCTTCCGTCGCGATATGCGGAATCAGGAAGTTCTGCACATTGGTCAGCCGGATTTCGCCCGCGCCGTACTTGTCGGCGACATCGGCGGCGCGGCGCATGTTGTCGTCGGTGATGCGGCCCGACAGAATGCAGACGCCGATCCAGTGGAGGCCGGGCTGCTTCTGCGCGTTGACGCCTAAGTGATCGCGGTAGGTTTCATCGGAAAACTCAAACCCCGGCGCGGCGGGGTCGGGCGACCACGACAGTTTTTTGCGAACTTCCTGCGTGAACTTTTCCGGCCCCCACTCGGCCATCAGATATTTCAAACGGGCGCGGGTGCGCTTCAGCCGAAGCTGATCCGCATCCCGGTAACATTCCGAGATGGCGCGCTGAACATCCACGATTTTGTCTATCTGATCGGCGGGGACGAAGATATCAAGCTGCTCGGCTGAAGTGCGGCTGAAGCGATAAGCCGCCGCCGACGAAAAAGTGAAAGCCGACCACGCCGTCGGAAGGGCGGTGATAGGCGATCAGCGAAGCGTCGTTGATCTGCGGCAGGGTGCTTTGGACCGCAGAGCCTTCCACGGCGATCTTATACTTGCGCGGCAGGTCGCCGAAGTCTTTATTGCGGTGGAAAAACGCTTGCAGAGCGTCCACGACCGGGCGGGGGTCCACGATCTCCTGCGGGTCAAAGCCTGCCGCCGGAGACGAGGTTAAGTTGCGCGCGATGTCGCCGCACGCCCCCGCCGTGGTCAGTCCGACCGCTTCCAATCGGGCGAAAATGTCCGGCATCTGCTCGATGGTCAGCCAGTGGAGTTGAAGCGTCTGCCGTGTGGTGATGTCGGCGATGCCCCGCGCATAGTCGCGGGTTAAGTCGGCGACGGCGCGGAACTGCGCCGTCGTCAACCGCCCGCCGGGGACTTTGATCCGCATCATGAAATGGCCTTCATTGGGCCGCTGCTGGTACACGCCGTACCATTTGAAGCGCATGAAGTCGCCGGGTTCAATGGTCTCAAAGCCGGTTTCGGCGTAGCGGTAAATGTCCGCCAGCACATCCAATCCCGCCTTTTCCTTCTTCAATCGTTCTTCTTTGGTTTGTTTGACGTCGCTCATAGTGTATTTCCCTAGTAAATTGGTTGCCAATGGGCTTCTATTATACAACCAGAACCGCGCCTCTGTCAACGGAATCCGAATAAATTGGCATGCGGTTTAATTGCCGACGGGAACAGGGTAATGATTACAGAAGGCGCCTCTTTAATACTCTGACCATACAACCTTTTAGTGGAGATTTTGTTGAAAGAACTTCGGGATCAGTTCGAAAATCACCGCTCATCCTCAGAATGCAGGCCCGGCTCGCGAGCGAGTCCGCGCTCTGGCATCGCAGGCCGGCTTCTCCGGGATGGATCTGGCCGACATTGAGATCGCCGTCGGTGAGGCCGTCACGAACGCTATCCTTTACGGTTCGCCGACCGCTGACAGCCGCATCCGAATCCTCAGCGCTCTGAGCGGGTCCTGTTTTCAAGTGGAGGTTTATGATGACGGGCATGGTTTTGATCCGAATCAACTGCATCAGCAAGAGGATCCGGACTCTCTCGGCGGGCGCGGCATCTCATTGATGCACGCTTTGATGGACCAGGTAGACCTGCATCACAATGGGCATGGCATGATTGCCCGTCTTTCCAAGAACCTTCCCCCTTGACTTCTCAACGCCATGCTTTCCTAGCAATCCCGCCTTCGGAGAAAGATTTCTCCGGGGAACCACCCGCTCCTTGACACCGCCTGCCGAATGACGCTATAATACAGCGGTTTTCTTGACGAAACATTCCAACCTTTGAGTGACACGAGAGGTTTACCCCATTATGGCAGCCAGCCCCGCCGCGCCTCCGAAAAATGCGGATTATACGTACTGAAAAAAATGCCAAATCCCGCCGCGCGCTTTACGATGCCCATAGCGTGGCTGTGCCGGTCACGCCAGCGGATGCGGTCATCAAGTCTCTAAAACTCAGTGATGACGACCTGCTGCATACCTACCAGCAGATGCTGGACATCCGGCACTTCGAAGAGCAGTGCAACCGCGCCTTCCGCGCGGGCAAAGTCGGCGGCTACCTGCACCTGTACATCGGTCAGGAAGCGGTCTCCCTGGGCGTTCTGCACACCTACAAGCCGGGTGATCAGGCGCTTTCCTCCTACCGGGACCATGCGCACTGTCTGGTTCTGGGCAGTGACCCTGGCAAACTCATGGCCGAGATTTACGGCAAAAGCACCGGCGTCTCGCGCGGCAAGGGCGGCTCGATGCACCTGTTTGACAAAGAACACGGCTTCGCGGGCGGCTATGGCATCGTCGGCGGCAATGTCCCTCTCGCCGTCGGCATCGGCTGGGCGCTCAAGCATTCGACCGAACTCAAAGGCGGCAACAACATCTGCGTCTGCTTCCTCGGTGACGGCTCCATGAACGCGGGCGGCTTCCATGAAGCCCTGAACATGGCGCAGCTCTACGAACTGCCCATTCTCTACGTGCTGGAAAACAACAAGTACGCGATGGGAACGTCCGTGGAGCGGTCCTCGGCCAACACCGACCTCGCCTCCCGTGCCGACTCCTACGCGATGGCGCATTCCAAAGTGGACGGTCAGGATTACTTCGCCGTCCGCGCCGCCGCACAGGAGATCGTGGACAACATGCGCCGCAAGCCTGCGCCCTACTTCCTGGAAGCGATCACCTACCGCTATTCCGGCCATGGCGCGGCGGATGGGGCGGAAACGCAGGCCACCTATCGGAACCCGGATGAAATGGAAGAGTGGAAAGGGCGCGACCCGCTGCTCATTTTGGAAAAGACCCTGCGCGCCCGCAAGGTGCTGGACGATGCCAAGCATGAGGCGATGGACAAGCAGGCGATTGACATGGCCCGCGCCGCCGCCGACTTCGCCGAAAACAGCCCTGTCTGCTCCCCGGAAGAATTGACGCAGGACGTTTACGCCGATTAGCCCCCGCCCCAATCATGGGGGAGCTAGAGGGGATACCCTGCCTTTCCTGTTCCCCCATGATTGGGGGCGAGGGGCCAAATTAGGAAAAGAAACAGTCACCTATGGCAGAAGTGATCATGCCCAAGATGGGCGATGCGATGGAAGAAGGCACGCTGCTGTCCTGGCAGAAACAGGACGGCGAGGCGGTTAAGGCCGGCGAAGTCATCGCGCGAGATCGAGACGGACAAAAGCAACGTCGAGATCGAAGCCGAGGAAGACGGCGTCCTGCACATTCAGGCGCAGCCCGGCGCGGTCGTTCCCGTCGGCAAGGTCATCGCCATCATCGGCGATGCCGCGCCTGCCGGCAATGGCACATCGGCGAACGGCTCGGCCACGAAGGCACAGTCACCGACCAGGCCCGCACCAACGGCTCCAAACCGGAGAGCGACGGTGATGCGGCCGGCAATTCGCTGACCGTGCATGGCGGCGAAGGTACGCAGTTCAAGATGGACAATGCCGACGACAAAGACATCGCCCATCTTTCTCCGCAAGTCCACTCCCACGAAGAGACCGGCAAGACCGAGTCCATGACCTATGCCGACGCGATCCGCATGGCCCTTCAGGAAGAACTGGACCGCGACGAAAAAGTCTTCCTGCTGGGCGAAGAGATCGGCCAGTATCAGGGAACGTTCAAGATCACCAAAGACTTCCTGCAAAAGTATGGCCCGGAGCGCATCGTAGACACGCCCATTTCCGAAGCGGGCATGGTCGGCATGACCTGCGGTGCGGCCATGATGGGCATGCGGCCCGTGATCGAGTTTATGACCCTGAACTTCGCCCTGGTCGCCTGGGACGGGATCATCAACCATACCGCCAAGATTCTGTACATGAGCGGCGGTCAGTTCAATGTTCCCTGCGTCCTGCGCGGGCCGGGCGGGGTCGGCGTCCAGTTGTCGGCCCAGCACTCCCAGGACCTGGCCCACTGGTATGCCAACACGCCCGGCCTGAAAGTGGTCGTCCCGGCCACGCCCGCCGACGCCAAGGGGCTGCTGAAAAGCGCCATCCGTGACAACAACCCCGTCGTCTTCACCGAACACGCCGGCCTGTACCGCACCAAAGGCGACGTGCCGACCGATCCCGAACTATACTGTTCCCATCGGCGTCGCCGACATCAAGCGCGCAGGTAAGGATGTCACCATCGTCTCCTACTCGCGCGGCACCATGCTGGCCCTGGCCGCCGCCGAGCATCTGGCCGAGGAAGAGGCATAGACGCCGAAGTCGTGGACCTGCGCTCGCTTCAGCCGATTGACATGGAGACGGTGATCAACAGCGTCAAGAAGACCCACCGGGCCGTCGTCGTGCAGGAGCAGTGGCTGTTTTACGGCGTCGCCGCCGAGTTCGCCGCGCAGATCAGCACGCACGCCTTTGACTACCTAGATGCGCCGGTCGAGCGCGTCGCGGGCGCGTTCGTTCCCATGCCCTATGCGCGCGCCCTGGAAAATCTGGCCGTCCCGCACGAGGCCGACATCATTGCCGCCGTCAAAAAGACGCTGGCGCGGGGCGAATAGGAACCAATCATGCCGGAAGTAATCATGCCTAAAATGGGCGATGCGATGGAAGAGGGAACCTTGCTTCAGTGGCTGAAGCAGGATGGCGAGACGGTCAAATCGGGGGATGTCATCGCCGAGATTGAGACGGACAAAAGCAACGTGGAGATTGAGGCGGAAGACGCAGGCGTCCTGCACATTCAGGTGCAGCCCGGCGCGGTCGTTCCCGTCGGCAAGGCCATCGCCATGATTGGCGAAGATGCGCCCAAGTCCAACGGCAGCGCTCAATCCATGCCTGCTCCGCAGTCCGTCGCCTTGCCGCCTCGCCCTGCGGCTTCTTCTAGCTCCCCCAGAATTGGGGGCGGGGGGGCGAACGGCACGGAACGTCTGAAAGCTTCGCCCCTGGCCCGTTCGGTCGCCCGTCAGCGCGGCATTGACATCGCCCAGGTGCGCGGCACCGGCCCGCAGGGACGCATTATTGAGGCCGATGTCCTTGCCTTCGCCCAGAGCAAGCCTTCTCCGACTCCCACCGTCAGGTCTGCTGCTCTGGCTCCCCCAGGATTGGGGGCGGGGGGGCCTGCGCCCCTCACCACGCCAACCGAACTGTCCGCCATGCGGAAAGTGATCGCGCGGCGCATGGTCGAAAGCAAGACCACCATCCCGCACTTCTATGTCACGTCGGATATAGACATGGCCGACGCGATGGCCTTGCGCGAGAAACTGAACGCTTACGACGAAACCCTGACCAAAATTTCCCTCAATGACATGGTCGTCAAAGCATCCGCCAAAGCGTTGGCGAAGTTCCCCGCCGCCAATGCTGCTTACAAGGACGACAAAGTCTATCCGGGCAGCGGCGTCCATGTCGGAATCGCCGTCGCTCTGGAAGATGGCCTGATCGTTCCCGTCATCCGCGATGCCGACGCTCTGCCGCTTCGAAAACTGGCCGACGCCAGCAAAGCGCTCATTCAGAAGGCCCGCAATAAAAAGCTTCAGCCCAATGACTACAGCGGCGGCACGTTCACGGTTTCCAACCTGGGACCGTTTGACGTGGAAAACTTCATCGCCATCATTGATCCAAGCCAGGGCGCCATTCTCGCCGTTTCCAGCATCATCAAAAAAGCCGTTGTGCTGGACGACGACAGCATTGCCGCCCGCCCTCGCATGAACGTAACCTTCAGCGGCGACCATCGGGTCATGGACGGCGCGACCGGCGCGAAGTTCTTGCAGGAACTCAAGCGTCTCCTGCAAAACCCGCTGTCCCTGCTGGAATAAGCGGCGTGACGAAGGCCCGATGCCCGGCGCATCGGGCCTTTTATGTTTGAGGAAGTTTTCAATGTTGCGAAAACAATTGAGTTGTTCCATTCTTGTGCCTCTAATGCTGCTTGCTGCCGCTCTGACATGGTCGGCGCAGGCCGCGCCGGGCCGGCTCACAGTCCATGTAGACCAGCCGGGAGTCAAGATCAGTCCTACTTTCAACGGCCTGATGATCGAGGACATCAGTCACTCCATTGACGGCGGCCTCTACCCGGAACTCATTCAAAACCGGGATTTCAAGAGTGATTCCCGCAACCCGGCTCACTGGACCGTTGTGCAGGACGGAGGCGGGGCCGGAACAATGGCGCTGGATACCCAGCAGCCGGTTCCGGGAACGGCGCTGACGACCTGCCTGCGTTTGGACATCACTGCCGCCGGGCCGGGCCGGCGCGTCGGCGTCGCCAACGAGGGCTATTGGGGTATGGCGGTCCGGCCACAAACGCCGTACCAGGCTTCGCTGTATGCCAAAGCCGCTCCGGGCTTCACCGGACCGCTAACGGTTAGCCTGGAAAGCACGGGCGGCAAGACGGTTTGGGCCACAGCTCAGACGCCGGCCCTCGGCGCGGAGTGGAGAAAGTACACGTTCACGCTCACGACCGCGGCCGACATCCCCACTTCCGCCGGCAATCGTCTGGTCGTCTCGGCGGCCAGTCCCGGCACGGTCTGGCTTGCCCAGGTGTCGCTGATGCCGCCCGCCTATCACGGCCGGCCCAATGGAACGCGGCCCGATTTGATGGAACTGCTGGGCAAAATGCAGCCGCGTTTTCTGCGCCTGCCCGGCGGCAATTATCTGGAAGGCAACACCATTGCCGAGCGGTTTGACTGGCAAAAGACGACTGGCCCACTGGAACAGCGTCCCGGCCACCAGGACCCGTGGGGCTATCGGTCGGATGACGGCTTCGGGCTGCTGGAATATCTGGAATGGTGCGAAGACTTAAAGATGCAGCCGGTTCTGGCTGTCTGGGCTGGATATGCGCTGAACGGCCAGTTTATCCCGGCAGGCCCAGAGCTGACCCCATTCGTGCAGGATGCGCTGGACGAGATTGAATATGTGACCGGCGATGCCGGGACAACTTGGGGCGCAAGGCGCGTCGCCGACGGCCATCCCGCCGCATTTCCGCTCACTTACGTGGAAATCAGTAATGAAGATGGTGGGCCGAGTTACAATAGCCGCTTCGCACAGTTCTTTGATGCGATCAAGGCCAAATATCCCAATCTGCAAATCATTGCCACCTCCAATGTCACCAGCCGTAAGCCCGATGTAGTAGACGAGCATTTTTACCGCTCGGCGGCGGCAATGGAATCGGATGCGACCCATTACGACACGTATTCGCGTACCGGCCCCAAAATCTTCGTCGGCGAATGGGCTTCCGTGGAAGGTAATCCCACGCCGACATTGCAGGCGGCTCTCGGCGACGCTGCCTGGCTGACGGGATTGGAGCGCAACTGGGATCTGGTCGTGCTGGAAGCCTACGCGCCGCTCCTGGTCAATGTCAACCCTGGCGCGAGCCAGTGGGGAACCAATCTCATTGGCCTGGATGCGTTGGGCAGTTATGGCTCACCCTCCTACTATGTGCAGAAGATGTTTGCCGCCAATACGGGCGATGTCGTGCTGCCCATCGAAATCACTCAGCCGTCGGCAGCCCCTGCCGTGTTTCCTCTGCCGAAGGGCAAAATCGGTGTCGGCACCTGGGCGACGCAGGCCGAGTTCAAAGATATTCTGGTCACACAAAACGGCAAAACGCTTTATCAGAAAAACTTCGCGGATGGGGATTCAGACTGGACCCTGGTATCAGGCCAGTGGCAGGCGCAGGATGGCGCTCTGCGGCAGATGAGTGACGCGACCGACGCTCGCGCACTGGCTGGCGACGCCAATTGGGCAGACTACACCTATACGCTTAAAGCACGCAAAATAAGTGGGAGTGAAGGTTTTCTCATCCTCTTTCATGTGGAAAACGACACCACCCGCATCTGGTGGAATATCGGCGGCTGGGGCAATTCACGGACCGCTTTACAGCGCTATACCACCGGCGGCACGAAAGACATCGGCTCTGTCCCGCTCACGGTTGAGACGGGCCGCTGGTATGACATCAAGATTGAAGTCCAGGGCCGGCAAATCCGCTGCTACTTAGATGGCAAGCTCATTACCGATGTGGCCGACCCGCCCCCGGCCTCCGCTGCGCCGATTTACGCCGCTGCCAGTCGGGATTTGACGACGCGCGACATCCTTCTCAAAGTCGTCAATACCAGCGCCTCCGCGCAGTCACTTCAGGTTAACTTGCCGGGGGCGAAGGGCGTGGCAAAATCCGCGACGGAAACAGTGCTGGCCGGGGAGCCGGGAGATGTGAATACTCTCGCCGCGCCGGAAAAAATCGCGCCGAAAACAGAGAGTATCACGGGAACAGGCGACAACTTCTCCCATGTATTTCCCGCCCATTCCGTGACCATTTTGCGGCTGAAAGCCCAATAAATGCGTAATCGCGTTGATTTTTCGCATAAAATGGGCATAACTGCCTATATCCATTTTTCCTGAAAGGAAATCTTCCATGCAGTTTCAACATCTGGGCCGCTCCAAAATTGAGATCAGTGCCATTATTTTCGGCGGCTGGCAGGCCGGCAAATCCGGCTGGACCGACATCCATGACGACGACACGATTGCGGCCCACCGGGCAGCGTTTGACAGCGGCATCACGACGTTTGATACCGCCGAAGCCTATGGCAATGGCTACAGTGAGCGCATTCTGGCCCAGGCGCTCGGCGACAAGCGAGACCAGATCGTCATTGCCACCAAAGTCTGGGCCGGCAACCTCAAGCGCGACAAACTCTTTGAGGCCTGTGAGCGGTCTTTGAAAAACCTGAACACGGACCGCATTGATCTGTACCAGATCCACTGGCCTTCGGGCAGTTTCGGCAGCGAAGTCGTGCCGATTGAGGAGTCGATGGGCGCGCTCAACGAACTCAAAGAACAGGGCAAAATCCGCGCCATTGGTGTTTCCAATTTTAATCGCGTACAGCTTCAGGAAGCGTCTCAGTTTGGCCGTGTAGACAGCCTTCAGCCGCCGTATTCGCTGTTCTTTCGCCAGGTGGAGGCCGATGCCGCGCCGTTCTGCATTGACAACAAAATTTCCATCGTTGCCTACTCGCCGCTGGCGCAGGGACTGCTGACCGGCAAGTTCGGGCGCGGCCACAAGTTCGCCGAAGGGGACAATCGGGGGGCCAATCGTCTGTTCCAGGGCGAAACTTACGAGCGCGCCCAGAACGCGATTGACAAGCTGCGCCCCTTCGCCGATAAATACGGCGTGACGCTGGGCCAGCTTGCCCTGGCCTGGCTGATTTCCCAGCCCATGACTTCGGCCATTGTCGGCGCGCGCAATGCCGAACAGGCCACGCAGAATGCCCCCGCGGGCGATGTGGAAATTGACGTGGACGACCTGGACGCCATTGACGCGATTGGCCGCACCGTCACCGACCGTCTGGACAACAACCCCAACATGTGGCAATGGGGCGGGTAACGCCTGCCATGTTAGAGCAATTGCTGGCGGTTTTTGAGACTGAAGAATTTGAACATGAAGGCGAAATCCGGCTCATAAATGCTGCGATTTTTGATGCCCGGATCGCTTTTCAGTTTAAAGTTGACTTTGGAGCGCACTCTGAGCGGAAGGCTGAACAGTGGCAAATTGTGTGCCTTGACCCCATAAACTACCGTTTATTGTCGGAAGATTGGGAGGAAGGAGAGTTTGACATTCTGAACGATCATCCTCTGCTATGGGAGCATAAGTGGCCACAACGCGAATTACATTTGAAGGGTAAGCCGACTGATGCTGTACGCACCGCTTGGCTGCTATATCAGAGACATCAAAAAATTGTCAACGGCTGGATTTCGTTCCCCTTCCAGAGCGGCGGCTTACCTGATTTTCTTGAAGGCGGCTATGGAATATTGGCAAAAGGGTCGATTCCTCTTCTCAAAGAATATGAGGCGGTTCTCGCAGAGCAGGGTGTAGAAACCTACTATTATCCTGCTCTACCCGCTAACAACAGCGGTGGCGAGGTTGAAGAAAAAATTCCCGGAAAGTTGTCTGTCTTCATCTATGGTCCATCTTATGTGGTAGCCCCGGACTTCCGAGTGACAAAGGTCTCGGAAAGAGACGCCCCATGCGATTAGCGGACATCGGCGGCGAGTTCGGGTTTATTGACCGCATCCGCGAAACTTACGCGGGGGCGAAGGGCGAAGAACTCGTTCTGCCTATTGGCGACGATGCGGCGGTCATGGAAGTGCCTGCGGGGCGGCAGCTTGTCGTGACGACGGACATGCTCATTGAGGACATCCATTTTCGCCGCGATTGGAGCGATGCGTATTCTATCGGCTGGAAAGCGGCGGCCGTCAATTTGTCCGATCTGGCCGCGATGGGTGCTGACCCCACATTCACTTTTGTCTCGCTGGCTCTCAGCCCACAGGATACGGTGGAAAGCCTGGACCGACTTTACGATGGCCTTTCTGATTGCCTGAACCGTTACGGCGCGCGTCTGGCGGGCGGAGACACGAACGCTACCCCGGACCGCATGGTCATTAACGTGACGCAATTGGGAACAATTCCAGCAGGACAGGCGCTAACTCGTTCGGGCGCGCAAGTAGGGGACATCCTGCTGGTGACCGGGACGCCGGGTTATTCCGCCGCCGGACTGGCTCTGCTGTCTCGCTTTGGCCCTGCGAAAGCTGAAAAAGTCGGCAAAGACCTAGTCCTCTGCCATCGCCGCCCCCAGCCGCGCATCGTCGCTGCCCGCGCCGCGCGTGAAACGGGCTTCGTCCATGCCGCCCTGGACATTAGCGACGGTCTGGTGGGGGATGTCCAGAAGCTGTGCGCGGCGTCGGGCGTGGGAGCCAGCCTGGGGGCAGGCGCGCTGCCGTTGTCCCCGGATTTGCTGGCGGCCGCCGAACTCCTGGGCAAATCCGCGGTGGACATTGCCCTGGCAGGCGGCGAGGACTATGAGCTGCTCCTGGCGGTCGCGCCCGCGCATGCAGACGCTGTCATCGCCGCCGTCACCGCTTTGGGAACAACTCTCACTCCCATCGGTGAAGTCGTCCGCACCGGCTTTCGCATTACCGCTCCTGATGGAAAAAGCGAACTGCCTACGGACCGGCATGGCTGGGACCATTTTGCGGCATGACACGGACTTTTGAAACTTCCAGCGCCGAGGAAACCCGCGCTCTGGCCGCCGCCCTCGGCCAATTGCTTCAGCCCGGCGATGTTGTCTGCCTGATCGGCGATCTGGGCGCGGGCAAGACCACGTTCACGCAGGGCCTCGCCCTCGGCCTGGGTTTGTCCCCGGACGAGCCGGTCAACTCCCCGACGTTCACGCTGCTGGCCGAGCATCCCGGCGGGCGCGTGGCATTGTATCACTTTGACGTCTACCGCCTGCCCGACTCATCCGGCCTTTACGATCTCGCCTTTGATGAGTATTTGATCGGCGACGGCGTCGTCGTCATTGAATGGGCCGACCGTATCGCCGACGCCCTGCCTCCCGACCGAATAGACATTCAACTGATAGCGCAAGGGCCGGACAAACGAGAAATTACTCTGACAGCGCATGGGGTGCGGGCAGGGGAGGTTCTGGAGACTATGAGTGGAAGTCATTGAGCATACTTTTGAAGAACTGAGTGCGCTTAAGTATCGTATCTACACAACAACTCTGCCTAATCTTTCACAGATTGAAGTGCTAATCGTCGCATTTGAGGGCGAATATGGCTATGGCTGTAAGGGAAACAGCGATGCCACTTATATCAACGCAATTATAGTGGCTTCGGCAACTGCTTGGGAACATAGTTGCTTTATATTGGACTACCGCAACATGAAATATGAATGGGGCGATAAGTTGCCGGTTGAGACAGGCCGCGGCCGTCTGACTGACGATGAAGAACGTGTGTTGCGAATTTTCAATGCTCTGCCAAATCACAGTGCGACCCTTATTTCCAAGCGGAACCGAAGAGGTATTCGTAGTCTGACACCAAGTTCTGCAAAAAAATGGCTTTTTGAAAGCTTGGAAGATGCTCTTGCAGCTTTTGAGAGCGCCTGGCATCAATTCTACCGGGAAGCCAGTGAACCCGAATGACCTTCCTTGCATTTGACACAAGCGGTGAGATGTGCGTTCTGGTGCTGGCAGATGAGACAGGAGCGCTGAACGCCGTCAGCGTCTTTGAGGGCCGCCGCTCCTTGTCACGTCGGCTGATGGGAGAAGTGGACAGCCTGCTGACCCGCAATGGCATAACGCTGAACGATTTGTCTGCCTTTGCTGTTGGCCTCGGCCCCGGCTCGTTCACGGGCGTCCGGGTCGGCGTCACGACAGCGAAGACGTGGGCGCAGGTGACAGGCAAGCCTCTGGTCGGCGTCGGCACGCTGGATGCCTACGCCTCTGTCTGGCTGACACATCACGACCATACCTACATCGTGCCGGTTTTGCCCTCGCGCCGGGGCGAAGTCTACGCGGTGGTTTACCGCAATGGTAAGCCCGAGGGCGAGCCGTTTGCCGCTTCGCTGGAAGAGATGACCGCGCGGCTTCGGGCCATGCTGGGCGCGGTTGTCTGCGGGGAGCCGCAACTGCTGCCGGAATGGGGCGGCCCCGCATTGCGGCAGCCCTGGACGCCCCCGGAAGGTCTGGCAGCCATTGCCGCCCGGCGTCTGGCAGCAGGCGACACGGATGACCCACTGGGCCTGGTGCCGCTGTACGTGGTCGCGCCGTCTATCAGTACGCCGAAGAACCCACCCGTCTCGTTTGAGGCTTCCCAGATTTGGGATGGGGGGGCTTCCTCGGTGGACGCGGACTCTTCCGGGGCGCATCCATGACGCCGGGCCGTTACCAGTCCTTTGAGGCGGTCGCCGGAGAATACGACCAGACCCGCGTGATCCCGGATGCCCAGCTAGACGAGATCGCCCGCATTCTCGCGCGGGAAACTCGCTGGGAGCGCGGTGGGTTGTTTCTGGACGCCGGGGTCGGGACAGGACGGTTTGCCGCGCCGCTGGCGCGGCAGCAGCCAGGGCAAGTGATGGGCGTAGACATCGCGCCTGCCATGATGCAGCGGATTCGGGCGAAAGTGGCACCAGGCGACCTGCCGCTGGCGCAGGCTGATTTGCAGCGGCTGCCGTTCCGTGACGGTGTCTTCGCAGGCGCGCTGCTGGTCCATATCCTGCATTTGATTGAGCGGTGGACGCTGGTGCTGCAAGAAATCCGGCGCGTCCTGACGCCCCGTTCGGGCGTTTTGTTTTTGGGCGGTGAACAGGGCGGGCGGTCCCTGCTGGTGGATTTCTACTACCAGCGTGCCCGCGCCCATCATGCTCTGGCCCAGAGCCTGGGAACCGTGGGCATCGCGCAGACGCTGGCCTATCTGCATCGCGCAGAACGCGACGGCGGGGCCGGGGCGCAGGTGAGCCTGCTGGAAACGCCGCAGCTTTCCTGGAAACGCGCCGTGCCAGTAGACGAGACGCTGGACGCGCTCGCCCTGCGTACTTACTCGCAGATGTGGAACATCCCCGATGAACTGCATCAAAAGTTGCTGGCCGAAACGCGCGCCTATGCCCGGCAGACTTTTCGTTCTCTGACCGCCACCGAAATGCTGACCGCCCACTTTACGCTTCACAAAGTCTGGTGGCTATGAAGAAGGGTCTTATCCCTGGCCCGTTCACGTTCGTTCCGGGCCTGTCCCTTCCCTCTGAGGGAAGGGTGGCGAGGCCTGCCGAGCCGGGATAGGATCTGCCGAATGCCGGGATAGGGCAAAGTGTGTTATAATAGGCCTATGGCCCTGATCCCGGTAGTCGGTCGCAAGACCTGGAAGATGCGCGTGATAGTTGGCGCACTGTATCTGGTCCTTTCGTTGGGCGCGGTCACGATGGTCTATCCTTTTCTGGTCATGCTGGCGGCTTCCACCGAGTCCCAGTACGAAAAGGCCAGTTACGACATCATTCCCCGCTATCTGCGCTCCGAGTCGGCCCTATTCGGCAAGTATGCCGAGGACAAATACAAAGGCGACATGGGGCTAATCAATGCCTCTTACGGCACGAATTACGCTGCGTTGCAGGATGTCGCGCCGCCAACCACGACCGCCTCGGCCCGCGTGACGGCCTGGAACAGTTTTGCCCAAGCATTGCCGGCGCGTTATAAGACCGTCGGCTTTGGGGGCGCGGCGGCCGCCTTCAGCCCCAGCCCGCTTCTGGACCGCTATCACCAGTTTCTCAGCGACCATTTCCACGGCGACATCCGCGCCCTGGACCGGACCTATAACCAAGAAGCCGATGACTTTCAGACAGTCTTTCCGCCCTTTGAGCAGCCCACCAAGCACAACTGGACGCCGGACAACAGTGTCAAGGCGCTGGATTGGAAGGCGTTTCAGGCGACATTGCCCCCGAATTACTTCATTGTGGTTGGAGGAGACCCGCTGTACCAAAAGTGGCTGGCGGAAGAAGCCTATCCTGACATCCCCGCACTGAATAAAGCCTGGGGGACGAACGCCAAAGATGTCAGTGGCTTTTCGCTTTCGGCAAGACCGCAGGGCAGCGCGGCGCAGCGGAAGGATTGGGAAACGTTCGTCCGCACCAAACTGCCGTTCCGCGACATTCACGTCGGTTCGTCGGCTCTGCTGGCGTATCAGGCGTTCTTGGCGATGCGGTACAAAAACAGCATTGCGGATTACAATCAGAAATATGGCGCAAATGCCACGTCGTTTCAGGCAGTGACGCTGCCCAACCCCGACACCATTCCCTCCGCCGGGCCGCCGCTGCTGGACTGGATCGATTTTTTGCAAGTGGCCCCGCTGGCGGCCTTGTCCGCCGACACGCCCGAAACACGCTGGCGCGCGTTGGCGGGAGCCAATTCCCCGCTGCCGATTCAGGCATCAGACTGGGCCTTCGTTCAGTCCCACACGGGCGCACTGCGGCGTGACTTCGTGACGCGCAATTACAGCCTCGTCATGCAGTATATTCTCCTGCATGGCCGCGCCGTCTGGGTCACAGTGATCTTCTGCCTGCTGGCGATTTTGACGACTTTGATTGTCAACCCGCTCTGCGCGTATGCACTTTCGCGGTATAATCTGTCCTATGCGAATTCCGTCCTGCTGTTTTTGCTGGCAACCATGTCGTTTCCCGGCGAGATCACACTGATACAGAACTTTCTGCTGCTCAAGCATTTGAATTTGCTGAACACATATGCGGCTCTGATTCTGCCGGGTGCCGCCAGCGGCTATTCTATTTTTCTGCTCAAAGGCTTTTTTGACAGCCTGCCGCGCGAACTGTACGAAGCCGGAACGCTGGACGGGGCCGGGGAACTGCGGATGTTCTGGACCATCACGCTTCCCCTGAGCAAGCCCATCTTTGCCGTGATCAGTCTGGGCGCGTTTTCGGCGGCTTACGGTGGCTTTTTATATGCCATGACGACCTGCCAGGATCATCGGATGTGGACGCTGATGGTCTGGCTCTATGAACTGCAATCCAGCGGCGCTCCGCAGTATGTGATGATGGCCGCGCTGACCCTGGCCGCCATTCCGACCCTGCTGGTCTTTGTTCTCGCGCAAAATACGATTATGAAGGGCATCATCCTGCCCAGTTTCAAGTGAGATTCCATGTTCCCTTACGACGATAATCCCGATTTCGCCACTCTCCGCGCCGCGCATCAAACACAACACGGCGTCACCATCGCTTATATCAAAAAGCAGGTGGGGGAGGGGATGGAGTATGCCAACGAAGTCGCCAGCGCCGTCTTGTCCGAACAGGGCGGATACTATCAGTTGACGGAAATGCCGGAAGAGTTCGCCGGAGCATTGGGCGAGGGTGTCTCGCACCGCTTGGTTGCCGTCGCGGAAGCTTGGCAAGTTCTACGGGAACTGGAAACGTTAATCGAGGGCGTGCGGCAGGGAACGCAGAAGGTTCGTTCTCTTTCGCTCTATGTGCTGTATGCGGGCGGCAGCCTGCAAACTCGGCAGGGAGTATTTGTTTTTGACCAGACCGGCGAAGACTGCTTCTCCCACGGCCAGTGGCAGCCGCAGATGCTCCCGCGCTTCTTCAAACTGCGTCTGGACTGCGGCGACAGCGCTGTTCCCCCGAAACTTGGCCTTACGCGCGGCGTCGTCTTTTTCCTCGCCCCGCAAGGCCGCGATGATGGCCGCTCCCTCCTTGCCACTTTGGCCCGCACTCCGGCCATGCAGGACCTGGGAATATTGCCCCTGCCGACGACGATCAATTAATTCTGGTCAGCTAACGCAGCGGCTCCGCACCTTCATTGAGCATATCCAAATAGCGGCCATAGACAAATATCCGGTGGCGTGGCCGCCCCGTCAATTCGCGGGCGATTCCCAGCCGCTGCAAATGCTGCAAGGCAGTGGCGACGGTGGGCGCGGCGAGTTGAAGTTCTTTCGCTGTCTTGGGAATGGAAAGTAGCGGCTTGGATTGCAAATGCCTGTAAACGCGCAGGGCAGACGGAGCCGCGCGGCCGGTCGTCTCAATGCTTGCCCTGTCCTCCTCAAACAATTTCAGAATTGCCCGCGTCGTCCGCGTTCCTTCTTCCGCCGTCTCACGCACTCCTTCCAGGAAGAAGCGTAGCCATTCCTCCCAGTCTCCGGTGTCCCGCATCCGCTGGAGCAGATCATAATACGCGGACCGATTAGATTTCAAGTACAAACTCAAGTACAGCAACGGCTCCGAAATCGCCCCTTCCGCGCAGAGCAGGAGTGTGATGAGCAGCCTCCCTACGCGCCCGTTTCCATCGAGAAAGGGGTGAATGGACTCAAACTGGACATGCGCGAGAGCAGCTTTAATCAAGGGTGGTGTCCGCACCGGGTCGTCATGCAGGAACTTTGCCCATAGGCCCAGACACTCCATGACCTTCTCTGGGGGCGGAGGAACATAGCGGGCATTGCTGGGGCGAGAGCCGCCGATCCAATTTTGAGACCGCCGGAACTCGCCGGGTGATTGGTGGCTACCTCTCCCACCAGCCAGGAGGAGCGCATGAACCTCACGCATCAGGCGCAGTGACAGCGGAAAGCCTTCCCGGATGCGCTGCAAGCCATGCTCCATTGCCGCGACATAATTGGAGACTTCCTCCACATCTTCCAATGGCACACCTGGCGCTTCCTCATTTTCATAAAGCAGAAGATCGGAAAATGAAGATTGCGTGCCTTCAATTTGCGAGGATAACAGCGCTTCTTTGCGAATGTAAAAGTACAGGAATAAATGTGTGTCCGGCAGCAGGGTTCCAACTCCGTCCAGGCGTCCCAGGCGCGATTCGCTTCCTCCAAAAGTTCCTGTAACTCGGCTTGGATTTCCAGAGGCGGCGCGGGCGGCAGTGGGGCGGGAACAAAGGCGAGAAACGGTTCAGGTGAGGTGGAACTCCGTAAATACTGGCCCGCTTGTCTTTCCATGACAACTCCTAACGAAAACATCTTTTCGTTAGTATACCGATTACGAAAAGAAAAAGCAATAAGTTTTCGTTATCATTATGCCAGCGTGATTTCTGCCTCTACCAAACGCTGGTGGGCCAGGCCGCGCAGGGCGATCTGGGCTTCGGTGAGTTTCGCGGGGGCAGTGACGGGGCAGGAGACGCGCAGGGTGAGTTTGGCGGCGTCCATCGCGCCCAGGCCCTGCACCCTGGGCGGCGCGGCAAAGCCCAGGTCGGATTGCTTCTGGGCCAGTTCTTCGCCGGCTGTGTTGATAATTTCCGTCGCCTTCCCAATGTCGGTGGCGGCGGCGACGCCGATCTCCACAAACGAGGCGACCGCGCCCCGGCTCTGGTTGCAGACCTGGGTGATGTCACCGTTGGACAAAATGTACAGCTTGCCGGCGTCATCACGGATGCGAGTCGTTCGCAGACCGACTTCCTCCACCGTTCCCGTCACCGCTCCGACCGTGACATAGTCGCCGACGCCATACTGGTTTTCCAGCAAAATGAAGAAGCCCGAAATCATGTCCTTGACCAGTTTCTGCGCCCCGAAGCCGACAGCCAGACCAGCGACGCTGGCGGTGGTCAGGAGCGGAAGTGGGTCCAGTCGCACGGCTTTGAGAAGCATGATGCCGAATACGAACGTCAAGACATAAGTCACCGAACTATTCACCAGACTGGCCAAAGTCTTCAGCCGCGCCGCCTGGGCCGAGTCGACATGGCGTTCGCTTTGCGCCAGAACCGGCATGAGAATACGGTCCACGATGCGTCTCAGCAGGAAGCGCAGCAGAAGGTAAATGACAACGATCTTGGCGACATCCGCCAGCACCATCAGCGAAGTGTCGCCGGACCAGAAGGCGCGGTCAAAAACGTTTCCGGCAGGGGGATGGGGAGAATTATTAGGCGCGGGCATACGGCCCTATTGTAGCACGGAGGGAGAGAGGATGTAAACGGCAGAGGGAACCTCAATCCGACTGACGACTTGGCCCTACGACTGCGTATCCACGTAGCTGGGGGTGTCCGGCAGGAAGCCGATGGGGCGGGTGGGGTGCTTTGCTCCAGTCTGATATGCCTCGCGCACCTTTTTCTGGCGGTTGAGTTCGTTCATCTCACGCATGATGCGGCCCACTTTGCGGTACAGCAGTTTCTGAGCCATTTTGTCGGCATCTTGAATGCGGGCCACGACTCCGGCCAGAGTCGGATCGGAGGCCATGAGGGCGCGGCCATCGGTCAGGCTTTCGATGAGCGTCCGCTTGGCCGCGAGAATGCGGTCAAAGGCGAAGAAGTCATCCGATTCCAAGGCTTGAATCTGCTCGTGAGAAAGTTCCAGCAGATAGCCGAACTTGGCGCGCTCCGTATTTCCGGCGGCGAGTGTCATCGAACCATATCTCCTTGCGTGTGTGCGAATCTGCCTGCGTGTCCCTTGACGATGGCGCGGTGGAATAGGTTCCGTCACGCTGCGACAAGTTCTCCTCGCGAGGCCGGTGCCTTGCTGGCCTGGCACTGGCGGTCTACTTCGGCCCAGGCTTCGCGCAGTTCGCGCAAAGCTTCAATGACCTCTTCCACCCGCTCCGGTTTGTCGTGTATGTTGGCGTCGGTCAGGGTGTCAAACAGACGAATGTAAAGACTCTCCAAATGCCGGGCGACCGAGCCGCCGGCGGGAAAATCCAGCGTGTCGCGAAGATGGGCGATAATGGCCTGCGCCTTACCGATATACAAAGATTGCTGGTCGTATTTTTGGATTCGCATCGCCGGCAGCGCCTGGCTAAGAAACCGAATCGCGCCATCGTAGAGCATTATGACCATTCGTGTCGGGGTCGCCGTTTCCACATTGTTCTGGCGATACTGAGCATAAGGGTTAGGGAGAGCCATAGTTGTGTTTCAGTGTTTCTTTAAGCGGAGACCTTACCGGACGTGCTGGAACTGCTGCTGGTCGTGTTGCCGATTTGGGCATTAAACGCATTACCCTGGGCTTGCAGGGCGCTGATGCGCGTTTCCATGTCGCTGAAAAGCTGAGTCAAATAGTCTGTGTAGGTGCTGACGGAGGTCTGGATTTGCGCGATCTGAGCCTGGGTGTCGGAAATCTGCGAGTTCAGGCTGTTTTCCGCGCCGGCCACTGCGCCGTTGATTGGGTCAAGAAGCTGAGTTAGAGTCTGGTTGAGGCCATCAGCAACGCCGTGGGTCACGGCCACATGCCCCGGCGTCGTGCCGGATGGCGCGGTGGCGCTGACCAGAATCTGCAAGCCTTCGGTAGTTGCATTGCCGGCATTCCCCGTCAGTGTGCGCCCGGTTCCCGTAGCCGGTTCGCCGTTGATGGTTCCGGCGACATCCACGCCGTAGCTGACAGTCAGCGCCCCGCCGATGCCGGAGTTTATGGCGCTGGCCACACTGTCGGAGGCAACAGTGAAGCCGTGCCCGGAGCCGTAGCTTTGCGAGGAAATTACCAGATGATTGCTGGAGTCAATGGTCGCATAGAGGCTTGAGTTGAGGCTGCTCGTGTTATTGATCAGCGAAGCCGTATCCTGAAGGGTGCTGCCGACCGGCAGAGTCAGCTTGACCCCGGCAGGGAACAAAGGGCCGCCGAAACTCAGCGTTTCCGGTGCGCTGCTGGTGCTGCCGGGCGTATTGGCTGTCCCCGCTGTGCCTATGGATTGGGTTGCCGGCTGAGTGATGTTTACGGCATAGCCAACGCCGCTGGTGGCGACGGTCTTCGGACTGGCCGCGACGAACTGGAGCGAGCTACTGTCGGTCGTCCCGGACGCGCTGAATAGATTGGAAACGCTTGTCGGATCGGCTTGCAGGGCGCTGGTGAGCGCCGTGGAGTCAACGGTCAGTTTGCCGTCCTGTCCCAGAGTGACGCCGATGGATTGCAGTGTCGTATTGCCCGACACGGCGGTCAGCGACTGCGATAGCTGATCCTGGATCTGGGTCAGAGTCGTGTCTCCGAACAGGGGCGCGCTGGTTCCGGCAACGCCCGCTTTGGTGTCGGTCGGCGGCGTGAATTGGTTCTGGGATGTGACAAAGTCCTGAATGGCATTGTACGCGGTTGCCAGGGAGTTCACTGCCTGCACAATGGTATCGGTGTTCTGGGTGATGTTGATGTCTGAAACGCCGGGCGTGGCCGTCGTTCCCGAAAGCAGTTTGATGGTCGCGCCGGGAATGACATCGCCGACTGTGTTGGACGAGCGAGTCAGGTTCAGGCCATCCAGCGAAAATTGGGCGTCTTTCGCCGCCGTCACCGTCTGCGAGTACGGGGCTTGCAAAACGCCCAGAGTGCCTAAAACGCCGTTTGGATCGGTGAACGTCGGCGCTGTCCCGCCTTTGTTGACAATCTCCAACTGATGAATGCGGCCCAGGTTGCCATTGACATCGGGCAGGGTGACCACTTCGGCGGAAACTCCTGTGATGCCGGCTTGATTGATCGCGTTCGCAACGTCCGTCAGCGAGGCCGTGTTCAAATTCACCGAAATGTCGGCTTCGTTGCCTGCGCCTGTGCCGCCGTTGGACAGGTGAAACGTGCCGCCGGGAGCCTGACCGGACGCAATTCCCAGCAGTGAGCCGACCGACTGCGTGGCGCTGGAAAGCGTCAGCGAAGCCGCGCCTGTGTAAGCTTGCGCGTTCTGCGTGTAGCTGACACTCTGGCGAACGGCCGCCGCGCCGGAGCCGAGGATGCCCAAACTCCCCAGAACGCCGCCGCTGACATCGGACGCGGCAATCGTATTGGCCGTGCCGGTCTGGTTGCTGGTCAGCGTCAGCCGGAAATCATTCGGGCCGACATTGACAACCGTCGCACTGACACCGGCCTGCGCGGCGTTGATCTTAACGGCGACATCGGTCAGCGCGTCCGTGCTGCTGATGGCGACCGTCTTGCCGTTCAAGGTAAAGCTGCCTGTCTTGCCCAGCGCCGTGCTGCCGCTGGCAACCGGGGTGGAAACGACCTTCTGGGCCTGCGCCAACTGCGTGACGGAAAGGCTGTGGTCGCCGAGCGTCGCACCGGGAAGCGTTGTGACGGTGGCAACGGTGGTGTCCGACGAAGTTGCGCTGGCCGTATTGAACGTGGACGGTTCCCCCAGAGTGGTGACGGCGGTTTGCAGCGAAGCCAGACTGGTGTTGAACGTCTGCCACGCGGTCAAGGCTGCGTTGTAGCCGTCGTCTTTGCTTTGAAGCAGAGTGATTGGTTTTTGAGCCACGGTGGTTAAACTGGAAATAATGCTGGAAGTGTCCAGGCCGGAAGCTAGGCCGGAGAAGTTGATCGTCGCTGCACTCATGGGCTGTGTCTCCTGCGTTGATTTAAGTATCGGCGTCCCGGCAGGCTTTCTTTAGAGGCTCCCGCAACAATTCAGCCCCCTCGCCCTGCTTGCTGACAAAAAAACGGGGGCTGCCGAAGCAGCCCCCGTTCCGAAGAGAGATCAGCCGCCGAGATTACTGAAGAAGCTTCAGGATCGCCTGCGGGGCCGAGTTGGCCTGGGCCAGAGCGGACGTACCAGCCTGCACCAGGATCTGGTTCTTCGTGAAGTCAACGATCTCCGAGGAGAGATTCGTATCGCGGATCGTGCTTTCGGAAGCGTCCGTGTTCTGCTGGGCAACGCCCAGGCTGCGGACGTTCGATTCCAGAACATTGCTCTGAAGAGCGCCCAGCTTTTCACGGGTTGTCGAGATGTCCGAGATGGCCTGATCCACGACCTTCAGCGCATTCTGCTGACCGACGCCTGTCGGGTCGGTGACGTTCAGCGCACCACCCGCCGCCAGATCGCCCAGGTTGAAGCCGCCTGCGTTGCCCAGCGAGCTAGCCTTCGTGCTGCCGATGCTGATATTGACGGTCTGTCCGGCATTCGAGCCGATCTGGAATTGAAGGTCCTGGCCCGCGACGGCTTTGTCCGCCGTCGCGCTGAAGGTACCCAGGGTACCGCCGAGTGCGGAGCTCGCTGTAAACAGAGAGTCCCTTCAGGGCACCGGTCGTGAAGCTGAAGGTTTTGCCATCGGCGCTTACTGTGTCGCTCGTTTGGCCGTTGATGGTCACTGAGCCGTTGACGCCGGCTCCCTGTGCGGTTGTGGGAACGCCGGTAGATGCCGTAGAAGCTGGTTAATCCTGCAAAGCTGGATGTGCCGGCCGGCGCTCCGGTCACCTGGCTGGTGAATGTGACGACACCCGCAGCCTGGGTTACTGCGTAGTTCAGGCCCGTCTGCTGCTGGATCGCCGTTGCGATCTGTGCCAGGGTGTTGGTCGTGCCGTTCAGGGTGACGGCCTTGCCTTCAATGCTGAAGTTGCCTCCAAAGGTGCCGGCGGCAGGGGTGGCGCCAAAGGTCGCCGTGCTGGCAGTGGCTGTCGCTGCGGTTGAGGTAACGTTGCCGCTGGCAATGGCTGTCGCGCCGTAACCGGCAGCCTGAGACACGATGCTCAGAGTATTGCCGCCCGTCGCATTGACTGTGCCGGTGCCGCCCGTAACGGAGGCGGATGAAGAACTGGCCGTGCCATCCAGAAGATTTTTGTTGTTAAACTGGGTCGTGCCGGCGATGCGGTTGATGCTGGAGATGGCAGACGCGATCGCGTCCTGGTCGGCCTTGAGGGCGGTCGGATCGTTGGCGCCGACGTTGGCGGCGTGAACGACGAGCGAGCGAATGTTAATCAGGAGCGAGTGGACTTCGTTCAGAGCGCCTTCTGCCGTCTTCACGACGTTGATGGCGTCATTCGTGTTCGCGGTCGCCTGGGTCAAGCCGGCGGACTGGGCGCGCAGGCTTTCCGAGATGACCAGGCCCGCCGCGTCGTCGGCAGCGGAGTTGATCCGAAGGCCGGACGACAGACGCTGAATGTTGCGCTGCTCGTTGGACTGGTTGATGCCGAGGTTGTAGGCGGCCTCGGTGGCGGTCGTGTTGGTGTTGATGTAGCTAGACATGGTATCCTCCCTGATGCCTCCGGGTGTCTGGACCGGCGGCGGTTGTCGTGATTGTTGGCTTCCTGCCAGATTTGTACGGGTCTGAAAGAGCGTCGGCGTTCCCGGGACGGTGGAGGCGGGCCAAACCCGGATCGCATTCCGTGCGATCCGCTTTGTCTCCGGGCTGCCCCTGCGGCTTTCGTCTGCGTACAGTTCCATTGTCGGCGTTGGTTCATAGTTCTTTAGGGCGATTTTCAGAAGGCATTTTCGGTTGACTTTTGCCCCTTTGCTTTGGTATGATAAAGCGATGCAAAATGACGCGCCTCCCGTAGCTCCCGAAACCTGTCTCCGGGACGCGCTGGACAGACTGGCCGGGTCTTCGCTGCCGACTGTGCCGGTGGTGGACCCGGAGACGGGACAAATCTTAGCCGTGCTGGCTCGGCCTGAAGCGTTTCCGCCTCCCGCGCCGCCGCGCCTGGGGGGAATGGCGACGCCGCTGGGCGTCTACCTGCATGACGGCGTCTCGTCTGGGGGTGCAGGCTTCTGGGGATTGTTTCTGACCGGCGTGACCATGAGTTTGCTCGCTCTGACGGCGCAGGCCGGCGCGCATGGGCTGGTGCAAGTTGTTGCCGCTCACCCGCATTTGCTGGCCCGCTGGCAGGCGACCGCGCCGCTCGGCCTGCAAACCTGGTTGTCCGCGATTTCACCCTGGCTGCCGCTGCCGCTGGTTTTTCTGCTGCTGCGCCTTGTCCCGATGTCCGGCACGCACGCAGCCGAGCATCAGGTGGTTCACTGCATTGAAAATTTTGCGCCTCTAACGCCTTCCTGTGTCCGTTCCATGCCGCGTGTTCATCCGCGCTGCGGGACGAATTTATTCGCCGGGTTTACGCTCTTTTTGCTGACTTTCCTGGGCGTATTCAGCGCGACGGAAGCGGCAGGCTGGCCTTTGCTGGACGGCGTTTCTCTGGCCGCCATGCTGTCTGCACCGATATCCTTGATTTTCTGGCGGCGCGTCGGCGGCTGGGTGCAGCTCTGGTTTGCGACCCGCCCGGCGACTGACAAGCAGATCGCCGGGGCCATCTTCGCCGCCGAGCAGGTTCTGGCGCGGCGTCAGGCGCAGGCAGGCCGGGCCGTTCGCTTTGCGCCGCTGCGACGGGTCTGGACCATGGGTTTTCCCCAGATACTGCTGGGGTATTTCGCCGTGTTCAGCGTGATTCTGCTGGTGGATCGGCTCTGGCCGTCGCTGACGAATTGGATGGAGATTTGACAAAGCCAAGAACCCATCCCGCGTCGCCTTGCGGCTCCGCACCCTTCCCTAACAGGGAAGGGGGGCGAACTTGTGAGCCGGGATAGGTTCTCCTTCGGGATAAGTTTTTGAAAACATTATGATCAAACAACAACTGGCCGGCATCATTGGGGATGCGTTAAAAACGGCAAAAAAGAATGGCGCTCTGGCACTGGAAACACTCCCGGATGTCATGCTGGAGATGCCGAAGAACCGGACGCACGGCGACTGGGCGACAGGCGTCGCGCTGGGGCTTGCCCGGACGCTCGGCATGCCGCCGCGCGACGTAGCGGCGAAGATCGTTAGCCATCTGCCCATTGGCGGGGATGCGCTGATTGCCAAAGCCGAGATCGCCGGGCCGGGATTTATTAACCTGACCCTTAACCCACGCTGGCTGGGCGAAATTCTCCACCGCATCACGACCGAAGGGGACAAATTCGGTCAGTCAGATGGGGGCGCGGGGCAGAGCATCATTGTGGAATTTGTGTCCACCAACCCCAATGGCCCGATCACGGTGGGCGGGGGACGCAATGCCGCCATCGGCGACACGCTCTGCTCCCTGCTGTCGGCCACCGGCCACAAAGTCTCGCGCGAGTATTACATCAATGACGCGCTGAACTCCGTTCAGATGAACAACTTTGGCCGATCCGTCTTTTTTCGCTACCGCGAACTGCTGGGCCATCACGACGAGCCGCCCGCCGATATCTATGGCGGCGACTACATTGCGGATGTCGCCCGATTGGTTCTCACGGAGCATGGGAACGCCTATGAGAATGGCCGCTACGATGACCCGGAGACCGTGAACACGTTTCGCGAACTCTCTGAGGCCGGCATGATCGCCCAGCAAAAGGCCGATCTGGAGGCCTTCGGCGTTCGCTTTGATACCTGGTTCCATGAGTCCACGCTGCACGCGGACGGGCGCGTCACACAGGCAGTGGAAGAAATCACCCGGCGCGGCTACACTTACGAAAAAGACGGCGCGCTCTGGCTCAAAGCGACCGAGTTTGGCGATGACAAAGACCGCGTCCTGATGCGCGCTGACGGCACGCCCACCTACATTGCCGGCGATGCTGCCTACCATAAAGACAAGTTTGACCGGGGCTTTGACCGGGCGATCAATGTCTGGGGCGCGGATCATGCAGGGTATGTGGCCCGTACCAAAGCCAGCGTTGCCGCGCTCGGATACGACCCATCCCGGCTGTCTGTTCTGCTGTATCAGCTTGTCAGCATCGTCAAAGACGGCGAAATGGTGCAATCGTCCAAGCGCAAGGGCAATATCTTAGAGCTGAAAGCCGATGTGATTGACGAGATCGGCAAAGATGCCGCCCGTTTCTTTTTCCTGATGCGCTCTCCGCACAGCGCCCTGGAAATTGACATTAACCTTGCCAAAAAGACTGAAAAAGACAACCCGGTCTATTATGTCCAGTATGCCCACGCCCGCATCGTGCAGGCGATAGATCGGGCGAGGGAAGAAAAAGGCGCGACCATTCCTGCCGCCTCCGAAGCTGATCTGTCGCTTCTGACTCAGGAAACCGAAACCGATCTCATCAAGAAACTCGGTGAACTTCCCGAAGAAATCGCTCTGGCGGCTCAGGAGTATGCGCCGCAGCGGCTGGTGCAATACGCCCGCGACCTGGCGGCGACTTTTCATTCGTTTTACGATGCCGGCAACCGCAGCCCGGCCCTGCGCGTTGTCGGTGATGACCCGGAACTACTCAAAGCCAGGCTGGTTCTGGTTCATGCCGCCCAAATCGTATTTCGCAATGTCCTGACCCTGCTGGGATTGTCCGCCCCGGACCGGATGTAGATCGCCTTAGATGTAGATCGCCTGAATAGAAAGCAGTATTTATGGAAGAAACCGTGACCAGCAGCAAGCGCCTTTTTGACGGGCGTGTCATCAACCTGCGCGTGGATACCGTGATGCTTCCTAATGGCAAGATGAGCCAGCGCGAGATTGTGGAGCATCGGGGCGCGGTGGCGATGGTGCCGCTGCTTGACCGCGAGACGGTCATTCTGGTGCGCCAGTTCCGCCGGGCGGCGATGGACAGCCTGCTGGAAATTCCTGCGGGAACGCGCGATCACGGCGAAGACATTGAACTCTGCGCCCGGCGTGAATTGGCGGAAGAAATCAACTATCAAGCGGGGCGCATGACCAAATTGTTTCACTCCTATCAGGCCCCCGGCTACTCCACGGAAGTCATTCACACGTTCCTCGCTCTGGACCTGACGCCCGCCGAGGGACATACCGACGAGGATGAGTTTCTGGAAGTAGTAACTCTGCCCCTCTCCGAAGCCATCGGCAAGATCCGAACGGGAGAGATCGTGGATGCAAAGACAATCAGCGGCCTGCTGTTTGTGGAACGCCTGCTGCCGGAATTGAAATGGTAACAATTTGATAAGACTTGGCTTGAGCATGTGGAGCTATGCCGCTCCTGTCCGGCGAGGCGAATTGGACATTCCCGGCTTTATCCGCGAGGCGGGGCGGCTGGGGGTCCAGGGCGTGGAACTGCTGGACTTTTTCTGGAAAGATCGGGCAGCGGAACTGCCTGCCGCGGAAGCCGCGCTGGCCGAGACGGGTCTGCCGGTGGGTGTTTACTCGGTCGCCAACAATTTTGTCTCTTCCGACGCTAACGAGCGCGCGGCGCAGGTCGGCGTCATCCGGGATGGCGTGGAAAACGCCGTCCATTTCGGTGCCAAAGTCGTGCGCGTCTTTGCCGGCGACATCAAAGCCGGCTTCACTTATGAGCAGTGTCTTCTGTGGATCATTGACGGTCTCAAAGAAGCGGCGGCGTATGCCTATGAACACGGCGTCACGCTGGCCCTAGAAAACCACGGCAAGCTGGCGGGCCGGAGCGATCAGGTGCAGACGATCTTAAACGCCGTCGCCAGCCCCGCGCTCAAGGCCAACCCGGACACCGGCAACTTTCTGCTTGTCCATCAGGCCTCGCACAACGCCGTTGCGGAACTCGCGACGCGGGCGTCGATGTGTCACTTTAAGGACTTTCGGGTTGTTCCCGACAATTACACCGGCTTTGCCTATTCGGGCATTGAAGGATTGAAGTTTGCGGGAACCGCTCTCGGCGAAGGCGAAGTAGACCTGCCGGACTGTGTGACTTCTCTGCGTCAGGCGGGCTTTGACGGCTGGCTGAACATTGAATACGAAGCGGAAGAAGACCCCTTTGTCGGCGTCGCCCGTTCTGTGGAGTATGCGCGGCGATTATTGATGGCGGAATAGAACGGAAAATACGCAACAAAGGACTGTGGATGCGAAAGAAATTATTGTCCCTGCTGCCGGCGCTTGGCCTGGCGCTGGCGGGGTGCGGAGGCGGGGGAAGCGGAGGCGGTCAGTCCGTGACGCCGGTGCAGGTTCCGCTGGGAAGGTTGTTGTCAAAGGATGGGCGGCCCGGCCCCATGACAATCATGCCGCTGGGCGATTCTATCACGTATGGCTATGGCGACCCCGCCGGAAATGGATACCGACTGCCGCTCTGGCAGACGTTAACCGCCGCTGGCTGCTCCATACAGTATGAGGGGTCTCAAAATGAAGGCTCCTGGCCGTTGACGGATACGCGCAATGAAGGACACAGGGCCTACCGGATTGACATGATTGCCGGCGGCGTGGATGACTGGCTGAAAAACACGCAGCCTGAGATTATCCTGCTGGTGGTCGGCACCAACGACATCAAGCAGGGCTATCAGCTCTCTTCCGCGCCCGCCCGCCTCAGCGCCCTGATGGATCAGATTGTGAAAGACGATCCGCAGGGGCATTTGCTGGTGGCGTCTATTCCGCCGATATTCCAGCCGGACGGCAGTCTTAATGCCGACGTTCAGGCATACAACGCGGCCATTCCGGGTCTCGTTCAGGCTAAAGAGTTTGTCGGTGAGCCTGTCAGTTACGTGGACATGCAGGATGTGCTCACCGCCTCGGATCTGAGCGCTGACGCCGTTCATCCGAACCCGCAGGGATATGCAAAAATGGCGAAGGCCTGGTTTCAGGCATTGCAGCAGCTATAATTCATGAAACTCAGCAAGAACAGCAAACTGGTAATGATCGGCGACTCCATCACGGATGCCGGGCGCGCGCAGCCGGTGGGGGAAGGCCTGTTTGATGCGCTGGGGCGGGGCTATGTGAGCTGGTGGATGCCCTGCTCGGCGCGGCCTCGCCTGACCTGGGCATCCGGGTCGTCAACATGGGAACCAGCGGAAACACAGTCCGCGATCTCAAGGCGCGCTGGCAGACGGATGTTCTGTCGCAAAAGCCCGACTGGCTTTCGGTCATGATCGGCGCGAACGATGTCTGGCGGCAGTTTGACTCCCCGCGTCAAACGGAGCAGCACGTCCTGCCCGACGAATACGAGCAAACATTGGACGAGTTAGTGGCGCTCACCCGGCCTGCCGTCCCGCACATTGTCCTTCTGACGCCGTTTTATATTGAGCCGAACCCCGCCGATGCGATGCGGGCGCGCATGGATGAGTACGGCGCGGTTGTGAAAAAAGTGGCGGGGAAGCATGGGACATTGCTGGTGGACACGCAGGCCGCGTTTGATGAAGTTTTGACCGCGTACTACCCAGCGACGCTGGCCTGGGACCGGTCCACCCCAGCCAAACGGGCCACATGGTTCTTGCCCGCGCCTTCCTCAAAGCGCTGGATTTTGCCTGGTAATTTCAGTGCGCGGCCACCAGCCGATTTGTCACTGGCTCATCGCTGATAATCTCTCCATCTTTGAACCGCACGATGCGCTGGCAGTGCCGGGAGACATCTTCTTCGTGCGTTACCACCACCAGCGTCTTTCCTTCGCGGTGCAGGTCTTGGAACAGCGCCATGATCTCCTCACCGGTTTTCGTGTCCAGCGCCCCCGTCGGCTCGTCGGCCATTATTAAAGCCGGGTCGTTGACCAGGGCGCGGGCAATGGCGACCCGCTGCTGCTGGCCTCCTGAGAGCTGGTTTGGCATGTGGCCCATCCGGTCACTGAGGCCAACCCGCGTCAGCGCCTGTCGGGCCCGGCTTTCGCGGCCTCGCGCGCCGGAATAGACCATCGGCAGTTCCACATTCCGCAGCGCGGTCGTCCGCGCCAGCAAATTGAACTGCTGAAAGACAAACCCGATCTTCCGGTTGCGAATCTTCGCCAGTGCGTTTTCTTCCAGCCGGGCCACTTCCTGCCCGTCCAGCGAGTACGAGCCGGACGTAGGCCGGTCCAGGCACCCAATAATATTCATCAGCGTGGACTTGCCCGACCCCGACGGCCCCATGATCGCCACCATTTCCCCCGCGCCGATGTGCAGCGAAATCCCTTTCAGCACCGTCAAGTCCATCGCGCCGGTTTTGTACGTCTTCACAATGTCTTTGACGGTAATCATGCCCTCGCCGACGTCTCTTTCGGAAGTAGATCGTCAAACCCCACCAGGGAAAGAAGGTTTTCAGGATTGGCGGCGATGGCTTGGAGTTCAGGGGCGAAACCACCGGTTGAGAACAGCACGAAACTTGCAACTTGCTTCATTTCCTCGCGGGGAAGACGTGCCACTTTGCCTTGCAGGGCGTTATAGACGCTCAAGCTGACCGGGCGATTTCCGCTCCACTTGCACTCGCCGTAGAGATACGCGCCGCTGTCCAGCCGTGCCACGATGTCAATTTCGATCTGTCCGTCCCGGCTCCAGTAACGCCCGGCTTCCCGAATGGTCAGCCCCAGCCGCCCCCGTGCGTGACGCTGTAGCCATTCCTGGCAGATAGTCTCAAAGACATGCCAGCCCATATAGCCTGCTAGATGGGGCGCGATCCGCTCGGCATAGACCCGGTCAGGATCGGAGAATTGCAGTTCGCTGGCGAGCGGTACGACGAACCGGTACCAGAAGGCAAGAAATGGATCTGACACACGATACAGCGCCCTCCGATCGCTGGTCTCACCGAAAGGCAATTCCCGGCGAATCCAGCCTAACTCGGCCAGGACTCGCAAATAACGGGCAAATGAGCCTTGTTCCACGCCTGTCGCGTTCAAAATCTCGCCATACTGAATCGTTCCCGACGCGACGGCTCCCAGAATGGCATTGTAGGGCGCCGGCTCCCGAATCTGCTGGCTGCCGAGCAGGAAACGCGCCTCATTTTCCAGCGGGCTTTGCGGGCGCAGCAGCGTCCCCACAACTTCCCGTGCCATCGGCTGTGTGGGGTTGATAAGCGCATGATACCGGGGCGTTCCCCCTAAAATGCCGTACATCATCAGCGTTTCGGACAGCCCATAATACCGATGGCCTGCGTAAAATTGAGCGACTTCATCATAGCGCAAGGGCGTGACCTTCCAGATGCCGGCATTAAAACGGCCATACAGAGGCTGGCTGCTTTCGCCCAGCGCGGCCATCGCCGACAGTTGCGAACCGCACAGGATGACAAACAGAGGCGCGTGCAGTCCTTCCCGATCCCACCAGGATTGCAGCACCGACGGCAGTTCGGGCGATTGGTCGACGAGATAGGGGAACTCATCCAGGATCAGCCCAAACCGACCTTGTTCCGCCTTCTGTCTGCTGCGGCAAGCCTGGGAAATAAAGCGAAACAGTGCGTTCCAACTCACGGCGATTTCTTCCGGCCCCGCAACGCCGGGATCAGGCAACGCGTCCAGAACCTGTACGGCCAGTTCCCGCCTTTGATTGACTGCTGTGGTTTGGTCGGCGAGGTAATAGCAATGCGTTTTAGGCGGACTGTCGGCAAAAAAACGCTGAAGCAGATACGTCTTGCCCTGCCGCCGCCGCCCATACAGCATTCCCATCTGTCCGCCGGAACCGGGTCGCTGCCAGGCGCGTTCCAGCGCCGCGAGTTCATCCCGGCGATTAAAAAACGGCTTAGGCGTTACAATAAATTGGCTCATGCCTTTAGTATAACATAAAACAGTATCATATAAAATAGTATATCATGTTATGCTGAATAACTTTATTGCAAACGTAATTTGTGTGTCTCGCCGTGTTGTACATCCCCAGTGAAATGCTCGTAGACAACAGAGCGACCGTTGGCGGTAACTCCCTTGATAATATAGCCTTCATCCTCGGGATGCTTCGCCCGCCTCAAATAACGAAAATGCCTGCCGCTGTTCCAGGCAGCCAACATGCCTTCCCCAAAATCTCCTCCCCCAGTCGCCACCAATAGCAAGTGTCCGTGATATGGAACCCAAATATAATCATCAGCATTGTCAAACCTGACTAATACCTTCGGTTTGGCTGCACCACGGGCATAAACCGCAACTTCCCCTACTTCGGCATCTGGCATAGTCATCACGGCGACGTAACGACCATCTGGCGAGACCACTCTGGGGTGAGCCACGGACTTCAGGTTTGGTATGTGGGAGTATGAGAGGTTGATCTGCGGCGACATGGCCTGACCCAAGCAAGACAGTTAAAGAAATAACCAGAATTATCACAAGTCGCCAAAGCATAGCCTTTCTCCTGACAATTGGACGTCAATCAACGGTTTCTTGTGACTGGTTTTGCCTCTGCCGAAACGCATCCAGCAAATGCGGGTTTTCAATCAATTGCAGAAGTCGTGCCGATGCGTGGCTGGGAACCCGTGTGCCTTGCTCCCAGCTTTGAACGGTTTTCGGCGACACATTCAGGAGCTTGGAGAAATAAGGCTGGCTAAAGCCGAGATTTGTTCGCAAGGCGCGCACATGTTTGGCATCATAAGAGGGTGGTGGCTCAGGAATGGTGATGGTCGTCACTTTCAATTCCATTTCGCCGCGAAAATGTGCGATGCCTTCAAGGAGGCCAGTCTGCAAGTCCTCAAAGAAAGTTGATCCAGTCGGCTTTGTTTGTTTTGTCTTCATTTCCTTTGTAATGCCGCGTCTCGGAGGGATTTGGCAAGTTGGGTCAGGAGTTTACGCTCCTCTGGGGCCAAATCTTCCGTTTCGTCCTTGTCATAAACTTTCAGAAATAGGATCATCTGCGCTTCCGGCACATGAAGATATATGATACGGAGTCCGCCACGCTTGCCTTGACCCCGTCTAGGATCAGGCCAACGTATTTTCCGCAAACCGCCGCAGCCGGGCATGACTTTACCCGTCTCAGCATTAGCCAGAAGCGCTTGCTGTAGCACGGAGTAAGCATCATCGCCTATGAAATACTCATCTGAAATACTCATCGCGGATTTGCATGAACTTCCGTGTCTCCACAAATCCCGGTGTCATGGAATAATTATCCCACACAGTAGGAGTGCCTGTCAAGGGGGCGGATATGCTACAATCTTGAAGAACTTATGAAACTGAAATTAGACCTGCATCCGATCTACAATGACAGCCGCGCCCTGGAGTTATCGCTGCAAGGCATCATGGACGAGGCGACGGAAAAACGCGCGACGGAAGTGGAGATTATTCCCGGCAAAGGCTCCGGGCAGCTCAAGAAAAGCGTTCTGCGCTTTCTGGATCGGCCTGAAATCAAGGCGCGGTATCACCGCATTGAAAAGGATGGCGACAACTGGGGCCGGCTGTTTGTCCATTTCCGATGGGAACGGGTGCAAGCCGCCAAAGCCGTAGCCGTGCCGCCGGAAATGGCGGCTTACCTCTGTTTCTGCTGTGGGGAAAGCGTCTCTGTTACCATTGACCCTGAGATGCTGGGCGAGGCGGGGCCGGAAACGCGGCGGGTGGAATGCCCCGCCTGCGGCTCTCCCAATCTTCTGACGGTGCGGCTGGACCGGCATGGACAGGCACAGATCGGGGTGGAACCGGGGTACGACGCATAGTGGAGACCTATCGCCTCATCCACCCGCCTTCCGGCCAGGTGATCGCGACTGTGCAAAAGGCAGACAGCGGATGGGCGCAGGGGTGGGGGGTGCTGGGACGGCGCGCGCTGCCCGTCGGCGAAGGTCTGTGGCTGCCGGGCGTGGCGTCTGTGCATACGCTCTTTCTCCGATTTCCGCTGGACTTGCTGTTTTTAGATCGGGAGTTTCGCACGGTGCAGATGGCGACGCAGACGCCCGCGTGGCGCTGGCTGGTTCGCGCGCCAGGGGCGTGTCATACCGTGGAACTGGGCGCGGGAACGCTGGCGCAGCTTGACCGCAAATCTCAGATCGGTGATCAGTGGGAACTGGTGAGCGTGCTGCCTTAACGCGCCTCCCAGTAAAAAAATTATCTGTCGTATGCCAGGACGAGTTGTAGATGCGAAACGCTCTGACTATGCTGGTAGTGGCCGTCGGTTTGTTTACTTTGGCGGCGTTGTACCCTGATGTCCGTTGGCTTCTCTTGTGGTCAGGTGTCAGCTTTCTCGTTGTGGCAGGGGCTTATGCCTGGCAAAAGCCGCAGGTATTTGGAAAGCGCCCAGATGGCACGATGGCGTGGGGGCCATGCGTTCTACTGCTGCCTTATTTGCTGTTAACCTGGCTAATTTGGTATTGCCAAACACGGTTTTCCCACGAAGCACTCTGTGATGAAATCGCGCCGAAGTTGTGGCTTGGACGCCGCTGCTCATCAAATGAAATTCCTCCCGATGTGACCTTGATTGTGGATTTGACATCGGAATTTAGCGAACCGCCTGCATTGTTGACAAGTCGTGCTTATCTGTGTTTGCCTACTCTGGACAATACTGTTCCTGAATCTAAAGCATTTAAAGAAGTGGTTCAGAAAATCGCCGGCTGGGAGGGAGGTGTCTATGTTCACTGCGCGCTGGGACATGGAAGGTCGGCTCTCGTGGCAGCAGCAATTTTGATGGTGCGTGGGCTTGCCGGCAGCCCGGAAGAGGCGCTGGCCCAAGTAAAGCAGGCGCGTCCTAGAGTCAAACTGAATCCGGTTCAGCAAGCGTTTCTAATTACGTGGCGCTAACCGATACTTTCCTGCGTCCCGCCGTGTCTTAACGGGAGGCTGGGCGATGAAGGGAAAGGGAGATCAAAATGAAATACAAATTGCTGGGCAAGAGTGGCCTGCGCGTGTCGGAACTCTGCCTGGGGACAATGACGTTTGGCGAAGATTGGGGCTGGGGGGCGTCGCACGATGAAAGTCGCGCGGTCTTTGAGGCGTTTGTGGAAGCAGGCGGCAACTTTGTAGATACGGCCAACATCTACACGAACGGCAGCAGTGAAACGATTACCGGGCAGTTGATTGGAACGGACCGGGACAAATTCGTTCTGGCGACCAAGTTCACGCTGCCCGATAATCCCATGTCGCCGGCCAACGCGGGCAATGTCAACGTCAGCGGCAACAGCCGCAAGAACATGATGCGGTCGGTGGAAGGGAGTCTGAAGCGGCTCGGCACGGACTACATTGACTTGCTCTGGCTCCATGCCTGGGACTTTATGACGCCCGTGGAGGAAGTCATGCGCGGCCTGGATGATCTGGTGCGAGCGGGCAAGGTCAACTATGTCGGCATTTCGGATGCGCCGGCGTGGATCGTTTCCCAGGCCAACACGCTGGCGGCCTTGCGCGGCTGGAGTCCGTTCGTGGCTCTGCAAGTAGAATACAGCCTGATTGAGCGAACGCCGGAGCGCGATTTAATCCCGATGGCGCGGGCATTCGGCCTGACGGTCACTCCCTGGTCGCCGCTGGGGCAGGGGGTTCTGACGGGCAAGTACAATGGCGGGCAAAAAGAAGAGGGAGCGCGCTTGAACCCGACTGACAGCGGTTTGGGCAGTTCCCAGAACCGCCTGACGGAGGGCAAGCTTTTAATCGCCCAGGCGGTGATTGAAGTGGCAGCGGAGATCGGCAAAACCCCGGCGCAGGTGGCGCTGGCTTGGCTGCGGGCGCAGGGAACAGACATGATCCCGATTATCGGCTCTCGTAAAGCCGCGCAGGTTAAGGATAATCTCGCGTGTCTAGATGTGACGCTGGGGGAAGCGCATCTCGCGAAACTGGACGAGGCTTCCAAAATTGAACTGGGCTTCCCGCATGATTTTTTGTCCAGTCCAATGGTGAGAAGCTTTGTCACGGCAGGCAATGACGACGCGATTGAAAAGCGGTAAAGTGGGAACGGCAAAGAGGGCGGGCAATGCCCGCCCTCTTTTTGTTTTTTGCGAAAAGCGACCCCTACACTGTCAGCCCCTGGTTCTTCGCTTCTTCTTTCACCGTCTCTACGGCTTCGTGGACAGCCGTCTGCGCCACCGTCGTAACCTTCTGGGTCAGGTCCTGGGCGGCTTCCTGGGCCTGCGCGGCCAGTTTATCCCGAGTTTGCGCCCATGAGTTGATGCTCCTGGTCGGTTTCCGGTACGGCGAAGCCTAAAGCCGCGCCAAAGACCAGCGCCATCGCTCCCAGAGCAAGGGGATTGGATTGCAGCGTCTGCCCAAACCAGCCCTGCACCTGCTGTGCTTGCCCCTGAATCTGATTTCCCAGATTGCCCGCCGCGACCTGCACCTGACCGGCGACGGTGCCGACCTTCTGGCCGACTTCCGGCAAACTGACGGTCGGCTGCGAAGCCGCTGCCTTGTTGCTGCGGAAAAGCCAGATCAGGCTGGCGATGACAGCGATGGCCTGAAGCGGGTTGCGCTGGGCAATGTCCCACAAGGTCGCCCCTACGGTCTTGGCGCTGCCGGCGGTCGCGGTGCCGACAGCGGCGGCGGCGGTAGTCAGAGCCGATTTCGTCACCGTGCCGGCGTTGACGGCCGTGGATTTCACCGTATCCAGGGCAGTATCCCACAACGGATTTTGATGTTTCTTCCATGTCATCCTCTCTCGTAAATTTCGGCAATCGGCTCCCGCCGAGCGACGGGGCGAATGATATGTTTCAATACTTTTTGGAACCGATGTTCAGAGGAACCGGATCAAGCGGGCCGTCTATCAGCATCACTTCCCCGACGTCCACCGTGTCTTCAATCGGATCATCCACTTCCGAGCCGATCTGGTTGATCGGCTCATGCCATTGCGGCTTGCTGGCGTGTTTGCTCATGGCTTTCTCCTCCCGTGTTAGGCTGTCGTTGCGGCCTGGCTGCTGGAGCTTTTCAGGAACCGGGCGGCGACAAAGCCCAGCAGGGCCGCTCCGCCCAGGAACAGAGCAGGCTGGACGCGGGCGAAATTGCTCGGTCTCACGCAGCACTTCGTCAATGTCCTTCTGCTGAATATTCGTCCCGAAATCGGTCAGCGTCTGCGCCGCCTGGTCAATGTAGGGGCCGGTGAAGGAGCCAAGACCCTGGTCGCGCACGATCGCCGCTTTGCTGGAGGACCTGCGCCAGATCGGTAATGCCTCCGGCCAGGTGATCCTTCTGGTCGGACAGTTGCGACTTGACCCTGGTGCGAACCATCTCCACCGCCTGGCCGGCATACTGCTGCCCCTGCTGCACTGCTTGTTGTGTTTGCTGCTTGACTTGATCTTTGACTTGATCGGTAAAAGGCGCGGCTACGCCGTTTTGGTGCGTATCATTCTCTGAATTTGCCATGGAAAAACCTCCTGAAGCGTACTGATGCCCGTCTTTACCCTCCTCTCCGCCGCGCTAAACGAATCACTTTGTTGAGGAACTCTATGATACTGGTTTTTGTTAAATGACTTGACAGAGATACGCTCATATGACATAATGTTGATGCTGCGAGATCAATTGCGGGGGAAGGCATGGACATGGCTGTTGACTACAAAGATTACTACAAGATATTAGGGCTGCCGAAGACGGCCACGGAGAAGGAAATCAAGGCGGCTTACCGCAGTCTGGCCCGCAAAAACCACCCGGACGTCAACCCCGGCGACAAAGCGCGGAAGAAAAATTCAAGGACGTCGGCGAGGCCTACGAAGTGCTGTCCGACGCCGACAAGCGCTCCAAGTACGACCAGTACGGCGACCAGTGGAAGTCCTACAGCCAGGGCGGCGGCACGGCCTATGCCGGCGGCGGGCGGCGCTAACGGACGTAGACTTCGGCGGCGCGGGCGGCGGCGGGCAGCATGGACGACTTCCTGTCTTCCCTGTTCGGCGGCGCAGCGGCGGCGGGCGGCGGCTTCGGCGGCTTCAGCGCCGGGACGCGCGGCGCGCCGGCAGGCGCAGCAGGATGTGGAATATCCGATCGAGATCAGCCTGGAAGACGCCTACAAAGGCACCACGCGACTGTCACCGTGAGCCTTCCCGACACCTGCGGGCGCTGCGGCGGGGCCGGCGCGGTCTCGGCGGGCAAAGGCAAGCCCTGCCCGATGTGCGGCGGCACCGGCAAGGTCAAGGGCGGGCGCGGCCTCTTCGGCAACAACCTCTGCCCGCAGTGCGGCGGGACGGGGCAGGCGACGGAAATCTGCCCGGACTGCCACGGCGACGGCGCGGTCACCAAGCAGCGCAAACTGTCCGATGTCAAAATCCCGGCCGGAGTTGCGGACGGCCAGCGCATCCGCCTGGCCGGGCAGGGCGCGGGCGGCGGCGATCTGTTCCTGAAAGTCAAGGTCACGGCCGCACGCCGCAGTTCGAGCGCACCGGCGATGACCTGCGGACGGATTTGCTGGTGCCGTACACGGTGGCGGCCCTGGGCGGCGAGGCCAGTGTGGAGACACTTTCGCGGGCCGCAAAGTGCTGAACGTCCCGCCGGGCACACAGAGCGGGCAGTCGTTCCGCCTGACCGGCCAGGGGATGCCCAAACTCAAAGGCGGCGGCGAGCGGCGACCTCTATGCGCGGGTCGAAGATGACGGTGCCCAAAGACCTGTCGCCGCGTGAGCGCGACCTGCTGACGGAACTGGCAAAACTGCGCCAGGATGCGGTGAAAGTGCGGCGCGATAGGAGGCTGAGTCGATGGCATTCGTGAAAGACAGAGACGAGCCGATCTACACGATCAGCATCGCCGCCAAACTGGTTCGGCCCCTGCGTCGCAGTCCGGCCGGAAAGGCAACGGGGAAGCTGCCAAGCCGATCCATGCCCAGACCCTGCGGATGTATGACCGGCTGGGTCTGGTCAAGCCGCGTAAAGTCGGCAAAAACCGCTTTTATTCCGACCGCGACATTGAGCGCCTGCAGCAGATCCAGCACTTCACGCAGGACATCGGCATCAACCTGGCGGGCGTCGCCTATATCTTCGCGCTGATGGACCAGATGCAGCAGGAGGAGACGCACGTCGGACCGCATGGAAGCGATGCTGCGGGAGGCGGAAGACCGCGTCGCGAGATCGCGCATGCGCAGACGAAAGAATAGCAATCGGACAGAGACGAGGACGTATGAGCGATGAGTAACAATGTTTGAAAAGTTTACCGAACGCGCGCGGGAACTGGTGCAGACCGCCCAGGACATCCTGGCGCGCTATAAGCATACACAACTGGACACCGAGCATCTGCTGCTGGCGATGCTGGAGCAGAACGACGGCCTGGCCGTGCAGGTCCTGCAAAAACTCGAACGTGGACACGCGCAGCCTGAGCCAGGCGGTCGAAGACGCCCTGGCGCGCGCCCCGAAAGTGCAGTACGCCGACTCAGAGCGCGCAGATCTATATCACGCCGCGCATCAAGCGCGTCTTCGACCTGGCCAAAGAAGAAGCGCAGCGGCTGCAGGACAGCTACATCGGCGTCGAGCATCTGCTGCTGGGCCTGGTCAAAGAAGGCGACGGCGGCGCGGCCCGGCTCCTGAAGCAGCAGAATGTGGACGAGGAAAAAGTCTACAAGGCGCTTGCAGGCCATCCGCGGCAGCTCGCGTGTCACCGACGAAAACCCGGAAGAAAAATACCGGATGCTGGAACGCTTCTCGCGCGACCTGACGGCGCTGGCCCGCGAAGACAAGATCGACCCGGTCATCGGGCGCGACGAAGAGATCAAGCGGACGATCCAGATCCTGTCCCGGCGCACCAAGAACAACCCGGTGCTGATCGGCGACCCCGGCGTCGGCAAAACGGCCATCGCCGAAGGGCTGGCCCTGAAAATCGCCAAGGGCGACGTGCCGGAGAACCTGCGCGGGCGGCGGCTGCTGGCCCTGGATATGGGCGCTCTGGTCGCCGGCTCCAAGTTCCGGGGCGAGTTTGAGGAGCGCCTGAAAGGCGTCATGGACGAGGTCCGCAAGGCCGCCGGTCAGGTCGTGCTGTTCCTGGATGAACTGCACACGGTGGTCGGCGCGGGCGCGGCGGAGGGCGCGATGGACGCCAGCAACATGCTCAAGCCCGCCCTGGCGCGCGGCGAACTGCAGTGCATCGGCGCGACGACGCTGGACGAGTACCGCAAGAACATCGAGAAGGACGCCGGCCCTGGAGCGCCGCTTCCAGCCGATCGTCGTCGGCGAGCCGTCGGTCGAGGACACCATTGAGATCCTGCGCGGCCTGCGCGACAAGTACGAGGCGCATCACACGGTCAAGATCGACGACAGCGCGCTGATCGCCGCCGCCGAACTGTCCCACCGCTACATCACCGACCGGTTCCTGCCGGACAAGGCGATTGACCTGATCGACGAAGCCGCGTCCAAGATACGCATTGAGAAGTCGTCCATGCCGCACGGACATCAAAGAGATGGAAGACGCGCCTGAACCGTCTGGTCGCAGGAAGGCCGCGCGGCCGCCGATGCCCGCGACTACGAAAAAGCCGCCCGCTTGCGCGATGAAGAAGTCGCCCTGCGCCGCGAGTTCAACGAGCGGCGCGACGCCTGGATGCGCGAGTCGGGCGTGGACAGCGTCGTGGACGAGCAGGACATCGCCGAACTGATCTCCAAAACGACCGGCATTCCCGTCTCGCGGATGTTCGAGGAAGAGGCCGAAAAACTGCTGACCATGGAAGCCAAGCTGCATGAGCGCGTCATCGGCCAGGAGGTCGCCATTGAGGCCGTCTCCGAGGCCGTCCGGCGCGGGCGGGCCGGCTTGAAAGACCCGAACCGGCCCATCGGCTCGTTCCTGTTCCTCGGCCCGACCGGCGTCGGCAAGACCGAACTGGCCCGCGCCCTGGCGCAGTTCATGTTCGACGATCCCGATGCGATGGTCCGCATTGACATGTCGGAGTACATGGAGAAGCACTCGGTCGCCCGGCTCATCGGCGCCCCGCCCGGCTATGTCGGCTACGACGAGGGCGGGCAGCTGACCGAAGCCGTCCGCCGCCGCCCCTACCGCGTCATCCTGCTGGACGAGATCGAGAAAGCGCACCCGGACGTCTTCAACATCCTGTTGCAGCTTCTGGATGCGGGACGTCTGACCGACAGCACGGGCCGGACCGTGGACTTCAAGAACACGGTCGTGATTATGACCAGCAACATCGGCAGCCAGTATCATCGAGGCCATGCCGGTCGGGGCCAGCCCGCACGAGCAGGACGCGCTGTACGAGAAGATGAAGGGCAAAGTGACGGAGCAGTTGCGCCAGCACTTCCGCCCGGAACTGCTGAACCGGATCGACGAGATCATCGTCTTCCATGCCCTGAACCAGGCGCAGATCAAGCAGATCGTGGACCTGCTGCTTGAAGGGAACCGAGCGCCAACTGGCCGACCGCAAACTGCACTTGGAAGTGACCGAAGCCGCCAAGGCCCTGATCGCCGAATCCGGCTTCGACCCGCTCTATGGCGCGCGCCCTCTGCGGCGGACCATCCAGCGCATGGTGGAAAACCCGATCTCCAGCGGCATCCTGCGCCGCGAGTTCAGAGACGGCGACACCATCGTGGTAGACAGTGACGGCGAAAAAATCGTCACAAGGCTGAAAGTGCCAAGCGTTCAGCGTGAAAGCGTCGCCGCATAGAAACTAAGGGGCAACCGAAAGGCTGTCCCTGTTTCTATTTTGGCAGGTATAATGCTTTCATGTTGTTGCCCATTGCGTTCAATTCGCAGGATGAACCGATTAAGTTCATGGCGAGAATGAAAAAACGGGTTGCCAAAGGCTTTCGATGGACTGCCAAACGGCCTCTTGAAGATGCGATGTATCTTGCCTACTGGTCCGTATGTTTTTGGTAGAAACAATGACGCCTTAGAAGTGTGCGAATTCCTGTCCCAATTTCAGTTCTCAGGTGATTACAATTTGTGGACATGGATCGAGTCTACCCTTGCGTTGCAAGCACGGCTTCTGCGCTCTCAGGATAGAAAACAGGAAGCCGCGAATTGCGTTGCTTGTATATGGGAAGCAGGTTTCGCCAAGACACGCTTGGATGGCTCCCTTTTGGGCAGCCATAATTTAGACGCTGCCATTGCGGACGGGGATACGACCCAGGAAAGGAATTGGCGAGCGATTTTACTCAAGGAACTTTGCGTCCTCATCGAATTGGGCGGATCCGAAAAGTTGCCAATTCAAAGGTTAGAAGTCATGTTTCAAGAGAACTTTGACCGTCTGCAAGAGCTAGTTGGCGCTCCCAATTAACGGATATGATCACACCTTCCCAAATCCGCCAAGTCAGCGATGAGATCGCCCGCCGGTTTCAGCCTGAACGAATTATTTTGTTTGGCTCCTACGCCTACGGCACGCCCACGGAAGACTCGGACGTGGATTTGCTGGTTGTCATGCCTTTGCCAAGCAAGGGACGTGGTCGGGCCTCGGACATACGGCAATACCTTGACATCACTTATCCGATGGATTTGCTGATCTACGATCCCGATTACTTACAGCAGCGCATTGAGATGGAAGATTTCTTTCTACGCGAAATAACGGAGAGGGGCAGAGTGCTTTATGAAGGCAGTCACGCAGGAATGGGTCTCTAAAGCGGAAGGTGACTGGACATCCGCCGGGCGAGAAATTCGTGCGCGAAGATCACCGAATCATAACGACGCCTGTTATCATGCCCAGCAATGCGCCGAGAAATACCTGAAGGCAAGGTTACAGGAGGCGAGCATTCCAGTGCCAAAGACGCATAATCTGCCGGCGCTATTGGCGCTCGTTTTGCCGATTGATCCGACATGTAGTATATTACAGCCTGCCTTGCTGAAACTTGACGATTATGGGACCGACTTTCGTTACCCCGGACACGACGCGACCAAGATGGACGCGCGTGAGGCATATCAATTTTGCCGCACAGTACGAGAAGTTGCCAGACGCAGTTTAGGGCTTCCGATATGATTACCTCTTCTCAAATTCGCCAGGTGAGCGATGAGATCGCCCGCCGGTTTCAGCCTGAACGCATTATCCTGTTCGGTTCCTATGCTTACGGCACGCCCACGGAAGACTCGGACGTGGATTTGCTGGTGGTGATGCCGTTTGAGGAGAGGACGGCGAAGAAGGCGACGGAAATACGTCTCGCTGTCCGCGCTGGGTTCCCCATGGACTTGATTCCTATTACGCCTGAACGCCTAAAGCACCGTTTGGAAATCGAAGACTTTTTCCTACAGGAAGTGGTTGAGAAAGGAAGGGTGCTTTATGAAGCCAATCACTCAAGAGTGGGTTGACAAGGCGGAAGGCGATTGGACAAGTGCAGGGCGTGAAGTGGCAGTGCAAACCGATCCTAATTACGACCTTGTCTGCTTCCTTATGCAGCAATGCGTGGAGAAATACCTTAAAGGAAGGCTATAAGAAGAAAGCATTGCATTCCCGAAGACGCACGACTTGGAAAAGCTGCTGGATTTATTGCTGCCCACGCAGCCGCTGTGGAGTGCCATGCTGCCTGCTCTTGACCAGCTTTCTGATTATGCAGTCAACTTCCGCTATCCCGGCGATACGGCAACTCAGAAAGAGGCACAGGAAGCCGTTGAACTTTGCCGGGGTGTGAGGGAGAAAGTGCGGCTGAGTTTGGGGCTGCCGGTTTGATGCGTAGCAGGGGCAGCGAGGCAGCCATTCGGCTGCCTCTATTTTGTGTAGGCGGGCCGGCCATTGACAAGAAGGGCGGTTTGCGATATGATAATGCAGGTGAAAGCCAGATTTTAGAAAGATGAGGATCCAATTGAAACTAATGAAGATACTAGGGCTGGGAGCGCTGCTTCTGGCTGCCTGCGGTTTGACCGGTTCCGTGCAGGCCGCGCCGAACTGGCGCGCGGTTGACCATGTTGTCAACGAAAATGATTCCAGTTCCATTCTGTGGGACCGTAATGACGGGGCGGCAACTGTCTGGAACCTGTCTGCCGACGGGCAATCCTTTACGACCAGCGCCATTTTTGGCCCCTTCAAGGGCTGGCACGCGGTTGATGTAACCTTTGACAATGTCAACCAATCGCCGGAGATGCTCTGGGACCGTGCGGACGGTGCCATGTCGGTCTTTGTTTTAACGGCGAACGGTCAATCCTACGCCTCCACGCCCGTGTTTGGCCCTTACGCCGGCTGGACCGCCCGCAGCATCGGCGTTGATCAGACGGGCCTGACTTATATTCTCTGGACCAACGTCAATGGGAAGATGGTGGTGTGGACGCTTTCTTCGGATGGCAAAACATTTACGTCCAGCGCGACGTTCGGCCCCTATGCTGAATGGAATGCCGTGGACATGGCGGTTCAAGTGGACGGAACCGCGGAAGTTCTCTGGAGCCGCTCCGACGGCGCCATCACTGTCTGGAACATCCCCCCGGATGGTCAGTCATATACCGACAGCGCGGTGTTCGGCCCCTTTACCGGTTTTGCTGTGAAGGGCATTTCCGTCGCCGATGCCATTGACCAGGACGTGATGCTCTTTCCGACGATCAACATTCTGTGGGACCGTTCCGATGGCGGGTTGACTGTTTGGAGTCTGTCCCCGGACGGCCAATCGTACAGTTTCAGCCCCGTGTTCGGCCCCTTCCCCGGCTGGAGCGCGGTGGATGTGAGCCGGCAGGGGGATGGGACAACCCAGACCTTATGGACCAATATAGACGGCAGAATGGTGGTGAACACGCTCTCCACGGACGAAACGATGCTGACGTCCAGCAAAGTCTACGGTCCGTTCTAGCCTGACGGCCTATTCAGGACGCTTCTCCTTCAACGGGAGAAGCGTCTTTTTATTGGGGAGGGTGGAAAGAAGACGAGACAGGGTATAATCCCCTTGTGAAGCATTTCACAAGAGGCCACTTTAGAAGGGGTCAAGATCATCGCACGCCCGCTGTCACCCATCACGTACTTCCGCCGTAATTTGGGGCGCACGCTGCCTCTCATCTTTGTGATTATCCTGTCCGTGTTTCTCATTGCTTCGGTCGTCACCATTGTCAATTCCATCGACCTGACGGTTCTGACGATCTACAATTACACGAAGGCCTTCACGCCGGTCATTCCCAAGTTTCTGCAACTCCATGTGCCGCAAGACCTTCAGGCCAAGATTCGGTCCCGCCCCGACGTGGACCGCGTCATTGAGACCAGTGGGTTCTTCTTCAACGTCAACACGGTCTTTGGCGAAGTTCCCTTTATCTGCTTCGGCCCGGCGGCCGAAGACCGTGATTATCTCATGCAGCGCTCCCATGTCCGTCTGGCCCAGGGGCGGATGCCGACTCCGGGTTTGCCGGAAGCAGTGATTTCGGAAGGGCTGGCTCGCAACAAAAACCTGCATATCGGCGATATTCTGGCCAAACCCAGCGACACCGGCACGATGGTAGCCGCCCCGGTCCCGATCAAGCTGGTAGGCATACTTAAGGGCCGCACCTGGATTGCATTTACGTCCAAAGAGTTCGCCGACACCGCGCTGCCTTTTGTCCCACATTCGCTTCTGGTGACGACGAAAGACCCCGCCCAGCAGGGTCGTTTCAGCGATCAGCTTTACGATGCGATGCCCAAAGAACGAGTTGCGGTTTTCGCTTACGACAATCTGGTGAAATTGCTGCGCGATCAGCTTGCCAAAATGTACTTCATCATGGCTTTGGTCAATGGCACGGTGATCTTTGTGGTCGCGCTGATGGCTGGAATGCTGTCCAACATTTACTTCACGCAGCGTATCAGCGAGTTCGCCGTTTTGGCCGCCATCGGCCTGCGCCGCAGCACCCTGGTCTGGCATGCGGTCTCCGAGACGGCGATTTTAACGTGCCTGGGCTGGGTGATCGGGGTCGCGGTAGACTGGCTGGCGCTGTCTTTGATGCAGGGAACCGTCTTTGAGCCGCGCGGAATGCTGATCAATCCCCGCGATCTGGCGGCGACCCTGAATACGCTGCCAATCCCCGTCTTCATCACCCTGTTTGCTGTTGCTACCATCAGCTACCGGCTGGCAAAACTGGACCCGGTGACGATTATTGAGCGGCGTTAGAAAGCTTTTGCATGACTGAGTCGTTACTCTCTACCGAAAACATTTCGTTGATTTATGACGACGGCGCGCGGCGGACATATGCCCTGCGCGATGTCAGCATAGCCATCCCCAACCGGCGCTTCGTTGGCATCATGGGGCCGTCGGGTTCGGGGAAATCCTCCCTGCTTTATATTCTCAGCGGCCTGAAACGTCCGACCGAGGGCGATGTGCATCTGGACGCTACCGTTATGGGGCGCACTCCGACCTGGACCTGATTGATTTGCGACGGCAGCGATTCGGCTTTGTTTTTCAGCAGCCGTATCTGCTGGTCTGGCAGACGGCCATGGAAAATGTGCTGATGGGCGCGCCCGTCCTCGATGCTGCCGCCCGCCGGAAGGCCGAGGGGTATTTTGAGCAGCTTGGCATTGCGGGTTTGGCGGGAAAATTGCCGTCCCAACTCTCCGGCGGGGAGAAGCAGCGCGTCTGCGTCGCCCGCGCCATGATGAACGACCCTGACGTCATCTTCGCCGACGAGCCGACGGCCTCACTGGACCATGCCAACGGGCATCTGGTGGTGGACCTGCTGTCGGCCTATCGCGAGCAAGGAACCGTCGTCGTGGTGACACACGACCCGGAGATGCTGACGGGGGCCGATTTGATCCTGATGATGCGCGACGGACAGAGCCTGGGCTGGCGCGACCCGTGCCGATGTGCTGGGGGCGGCGCAGAGCAAAACAGTCGCGGTTTAGGGAAGCCGAAAGCGCCCTGCCAGAGTCATATCCTGTTCCCCCATTATTGGGGGCTAGGGGGCCTCTTCAGTGCTAAATGATATGGTCTAGTTAATCCGCCCATCCCGCATCACTACGGGGAGAAGATCGGCGTCTATGACGCTGGTGCGCGGGTCGGCCATGACGACGCAGCGCTCCACCACGTTTTCCAGTTCCCGCACGTTGCCCGGCCAGGAATACGACAGCAGGTGCATCATCGCTTCTGGCGAGAAGGTTTCAATCTTTGCGCCGTTCTCCGCGTTGAACTTGTGCAGAAACTGCGTGACAAGCAGCGGAATATCCTCGGTGCGCTGGCGCAGGGGCGGCATGACGATCTGAATGACCTGAAGGCGATAGTACAGGTCCTCGCGGAACTTGCCGTCTTTAATGAGCTTCTCCAGGTCGCCGTTGGTCGCCGCGACGACGCGCACATCCACTTTGATCGTTTTCGTCCCGCCGACACGCTCAAACTCGCGCTGCTGCAAAACGCGCAGCAATTTCACCTGCACTGCGCCCGAAATGTCCCCGATCTCATCCAGAAACAGCGTCCCGCCGTGCGCCAGTCTCAAACCGGCCTTTTTTTTCCGCGGCCGCGCCTGTAAAGGCATTTTTCTCATGCCCGAACAGCTCGCTTTCCAGCAGCGTTTCGGACAGGGCGGCGCAGGAGATCGGGACAAACGGGCCGTCGGCACGGTCGGACTGCTCATGCAGGGCGCGCGCGACCAGTTCCTTGCCCGTCCCGCTCTCGCCCCGAATCAGGACAGTGGCCCGAGAAGCAGCGGCGCGAGAGACCGTCGTCAAAATTTCCTGCATGGCCGGGCTGACGGCATTCGCCAGCAGGGAGGGCGTCGTTCTGCCCGCAGAGCGGGCCGTGCCGGAATTCGCCGCCTGCGTTTCCGCCGCGCGAATCGACAGCGCGCTTGACGACGGCCCGAATCTCATCCATGTCAAACGGCTTGGTGATGTAATCCGATGCGCCGATAGCGCATGGCGTCCACGCAAGTCTTGATAGTTGCATAGGCAGTGATCATGACGGCGACCGCATCCGGGTGCTTTGCCTTTCACCTTCTGGATCAGTTCCACGCCGTTCATGTCCGGCATGATTAAGTCGGTGATCAGGACATGGACTGGGTTGGCGGAGGCCCACTCCATCGCCTTGATGCCGTTTTCGGCGACATGGACTTCGTAACCGTCTTTGGTGAAGATTGCCTGAAGAACGCGCCGGATATTCGGCTCATCGTCGGCGATCAGAAGTGTCTTGGCCTGTGCGGAGGCTTTCGGAGAGGGTTCGGCTGGCATACTGCGCTGGTCCTTGGAACATTCGGTTTGAGAAAACATTCAGACGGGAGAGATCGCCCAGGGTTCATAAATCTGTCCGGGCTGGTCGCTGCGCTGATCCGTGATCTCCGTTCGTGACGGCAAAATCAGCCCGCTGGGAACCGGATGAATCGGCAGTTGGATCGTGAAGGTCGAGCCTTCGCCGGGAGTGCTGCGAATGACAAGCCGACCGCCATGCGTCTCTATGATCTTGCGCGCGATCGCCAGCCCCAGCCCGGTGCCTTTGGTCTTGGTGGTGAAGAATGGCGCGCAGATCTTGTCCATCTTGTTGGCGGGAATGCCGACGCCGGTGTCGGTGAAGTCAATGTCCACAATCTCCTGCTGCGGGTGACGGTACGTTGAGACGGTCAGCGCCCCGCCGTGCGGCATGGCCTGGACCGCGTTAATCACGATATTCTTGATCACTTGCTCAATCTGTGATCGGTCCAATGACAGTTCCGGCAGATCCGTCTTCCAAGTTCTGAATGATCTGCACCTCTTGATCCTGCAAGTACGCGCTCATGAATTGAAGCAGCCGCGTCAGCATGGCGTTGACACTGACCGGACGGCATCTCCGGCGGGCGTGACGCGGGAAAACTCCAGAAACTCGGTGGCGATCCGGTCCAGGCCGTTGACTTCCTGAATGATCATGTCCAGGAACTCGCCATGCTTTCGACGATCAGCGCGTCCGGCATTTCCTTTCGCAGAAGCTGTGCTGCGCCTTTGATGCTGGAAAGCGGGTTTCGCAGTTCATGGGCGATGTTGGCGGCCAACTGGCCGGTTTCAGCCAGTTTGCTGACGCGCTCCATCTCTTCTTTCATCTGCACTTCATGCGTGACATCCTCAAAGACGACCACGACGCCCAGATAGTCTCCCGCTTCGCTGCGGAGCTGGCGAAGCGCTGAGATTAATATAAATCTCTTCATCCTGCGGGGTGTGGTAGCAGAGCTGTTGCCGGAAAAGACTTTGCCTGTTCTGGGCGGTCAGCTCCACCATCCGCATTGTCTCCTCGCGCACGGGCAAGTCCACTTGCAGGAGCTGGATGAATTCGCGGTAATGCTTACCGATGACCTGATTGCCACGCAGGTTGACAATCTCCTCGGCGCGTTTGTTCCAGGTGACGATCAGGCCGTTTTTATCCACCGTAATCACGCCGGCGGCGATGGAGCGCAGAATGTTGTCTGTATAACGGGTCAGGTTTCGCAGGGACGTCATTTCCCGGTAGATCGTCGCCGCCTGCGATGCGACCAGATGCAGCATCATGACGCTATCTTCGGTGTAAAGATCAGGTGTCCGGCTTTCCATCATCAAGACTCCGATCAACTCATCGCCCACCACAAGCGGGATCGCCATGAGCGAGCGGGCCTCATTGGGATCCGCGGCTTTCGGCGGGCGCGACATCGGAGGCGATCAGGGCGGTTCGGGCGCGCAGGGCGCGGGCGGCGATGCTTTCGCCGTCCAGAGGAATCGCCTGCCCGGGTCAGAGCCTCTTCGGCTCGCTCGCCGCGCGCCGCGCGAACTGTCATGGCGCTTCCTGCTTCGTCTACCGTCAGCAGCGAGGATGCAGTCGCTCCAAACCAGGCTGGCGACGATGTCCAATATGGAGTTCAAGGCTTCTTCCAGCGTCGTCGCCGCCCGCACCTTCTGCATCAGCTCATACACGGCGGACAATTCCAGATCGCGCTGACCGATCCGACGCTCATAGGAGGAAGCGCTGCGAAGCACGGTGGCTGCCTGCGATGAGGCGACCGCAATCAATTTCAGTTCCTGATCGCCATAATCCGAACCATGCTTGCCCAGAACCAGGAAGCCGACGGCGGCATCATCCACGACCAGAGGAACCAGTGCAACCGCACGGTGGCAGGCCAAAAACGTCTCGCAAACCGGCTGCCATTCCGGGCCAAACAGCGCTCCGGCCTCCTCCGGGGTCAGAATGCGCGGCGCACGCAGGCTCCGCGCCTGGTGTGGCACACGAACCGGAGCGATGAAGGAACGAAGCCGTTTGCCGAGAATGTCGGAGACGCCGCGCCAGTGCAAGGCTCTCAGGCCCTCCTGAGAATCGTCAAAAAGAAGCAGCAAGCCGGCATCGCTGTCAGTAATCTGTGTCGCCAGGTCATTGACAGTCTGCGCGGCTTTCTGCACCCCGGACGTTGCCGCCAGCGTTTTACTCACTTCATACAGCGTGGTCAATTCGGCGTAGCGCTTCTCCTGGCCGGCGATGATGCGCGCGTTTTCTATGGCGATTCCGGCCTGATGGACAAACGTGGAGAGAAGATCAATGTCGGCTCGGGCAATGGGCCGCTGCGGACCGGTATTGCCGACAACGATGACCCCGATGCAGCGTCCCCGCGCGACAATCGGCTGGGCATAAAAGGCATCCATCTCCAGCGCCCGCCCGTACTCTCGGCCCAGCGCCAGCGTCTGTTGCAGGTCCTCCACCAGGATTGGCGTCTGCCGCTGGGCGACCAGTCCGATAAAGCCTGCGCCCATCGTCCACTTCGGCGTCCAGATCATCGGCTGCAAGGCCGTGCGAAAACCGCGCACGATGCGCGGGGAAAATCGGCCTGTTTCCATGTCCAGCAGGTAAATTCGGCAGCGGTCAAAATGGACAACTTCCACGATGTTGTCCGCGACCTGATTCAGCACCTGGTCCAGATCCAGCGTGGACGTGATCGTCTCGGTCAGCGCGGCCAGTGTGGAGAGTTCTTGCAGTCGGTGATTCAACTTGGCGTACAACTGCGCGTTATTGATCGCCAGTCCGGCCTGCGTGGCGAAGATGCTGAACAGAGGAATATCGTCCTCATCAAACACCGGCGAGGCCGCGCTGCGGCGGATGCAGAGCACGCCAAAGACGACGCTGCTTTCGTCCTTCATCGGCATGCAAATGGAGGACGAGACATCGTCCACCTGGGAAATGTCGCTGTCTTTGAAACCGCGGATCGTCCTCCAGCGAATTCAACAGGAGCGGCTGGCCGGTCTCCACCACTCGCCCGGCAATGCTGCTGCCGACAAAGACGCGGGTGTTCTCCACGATCTCATCCGGCAAGCCATGCGAAGCCGCAATGACGAGCGAATCGCTTTCCGGCAGGCGGAGCAAGAGCGAACAGGCCTGCGCCTCCATGACGGCGGCGGCCTTCTCGGTGATCATTTCCAGAAGGCGATCAATCTCCACCTTGTCCATCGCCTGACCGATTTCGTAAACGGTGGCGACTTCCCGAATACGCCTCTCGGCCTGCGCCTGCGCGGTCGGCGACTCTTCTTTTTCCAGAATCTGTCGGAGCACGATCAAAAAGAACGGCGACAGCGCCTCCCTGATCTGGTTCCACGGCTCTCGGTCGGCATGACTGGAAATCGCTGCCGACCACATCGCGATAGGCTGCTCCGGCGTTCCTAAAATATGGCAAAAATCGTCTTCGGCGCTTCCGATCTCCTGTCCGGCAAGAAGCGTTCGCTCCCCTTCCGGCCCCAGACGATAAATCGCGGTTCGGTCGGTTCCCAGCGCTTCGCCGGCCAGCTCTATCAGCGCTGGCAGGGAGGGAATCGTTTCGCCTGCGACATTCCGGGCCGCTCGTCCCAGCAGATCAGCCAGGTCTAGGTGCTGTTCAAGCGCAGTATTCATAAAGAGCCATCCGTCTTCATTATCCGTTACTTTTTCGCTCTTGTCAAGTAAGCGAGGCTGGCGCGTTTACCAATGTCCATCGCAGGGAAGAATCCCATAGGGCCTGAAGAGAAGGGACAGATTGACATGGCAACCGATTTACAAATACACGCCGCCGACCCGCTGACAGGCGCGCAGTCCGACACACCGGTTTTCCGAGACGCGGTGGAGGAAACGGCGGACCGCGCCATTCTGGCTGGTGCGCCTCTCGACCATAGTCTCGGCAACCGCGTCGCCGCGCTGACCGAGACGCCGCGCGAAAAAGAGATAGACGCCGCCAATGGCCTGCGTGGACATGGCGGGCGGACGCCGACGCCGGAAGATTTTGATGGGCTGCTTACGCCGGAAGGCAACAGTGGCGACACGGTCGGCTCCGGCGTGTCCAATCGCACATTAGTCTTCGGGGAAGACGGCAGTCTGGGCGGCACTCTTTAGTTTCGGTTGCGCGAACGCCATTCCACAGTGCAAACATTTCGTGATCGCGCTTGCATTTCAACGAAAAAACGCCCGCCGCATTTGCGGCGGGCGTCTGGTTGTCATAGATCAAACGAACTTCAGGTCCTCATAGCGGCTGCCCAGAACCACTTCACTGTTGGTTCCGAGCCAGCGATCCAGGACGGTCGCGTAGACGGCGCGGAAGTCTGTGGTGAACTTCAGGTCGCCAGCATCCAGGTTGGACAAGCTGGGATAGGCACCGTACAAGCCTCCTTTGACGGGCTGGCCGAAGATGAACATCTCCGACGCGGTGCCATGATCCGTGCCGCCGTTGGCGTTTTCGTGGACGCGGCGGCCAAACTCGGAGAACGCCAGGGTCAGGACGTTATCTGCCAGCCCCCATCTGCTCCAGATCGGTTTGGAAGGCAGCCAGGCTATCGGAGACATCCTGCCACAATTGGTTGTGGCGGCGAATCTGCTGGGCATGGGTGTCAAAGCTGCCCGTGGAGATATAAAAGACGCGCGTACCCAAGTTGGCCGCGATGAGCTGCGCGATCTCCTGCATCCCGCGCCCAAAGGCGGTGGCGGGATACTGCACGGTGGAGTGGTACTGCTTGATGCCCGCCGAGATTTTGTCGGCGCTTTCGTAAGTCTCCTGTGCGGTCTGCTGGAACAAGCGGCCATAGGGCGTATTCGTGTCGCCCATCTGGACGCGCTTGAGCGCGGCCGTGCGTGCGTCGCCGTCCGTATTGTGCGGGAACACAAAGCCGAAATTCGCCAGGCCCTGAATGCTCGGCACGGCGGCATGGGCGCTTGTGAATGCCTCACTGGCCTCATTGCCGATGTTGATGCCGGTCAGGGGCGAAGTCCGCCCGCTGCGAATGGCGTCCAAGTAGCGCCCGACCCAGCCTTCGGAGGCGATCTTTTCCGGTTCCGCCGTCTGCCAGATTTCCATAGAGCGGAAGTGACTGTGGTTCGGGTTCGGGTAGCCGACGCCCTGAATGACGGCGAGCCGGCCTTTGTCGTAGAGCGACTTCATGCCGACCATAACCGGGCTGAAGCCGACTTGATCGTTGAGATGCAGCACCTTGTCATCGGCGTGGGCCAGCACAGGCCGCGCCTTGTGATAGGCGGCATCAGCGTAAGGAACGAGCGTGTTCAGGCCGTCGTTGCCGCCCGTGAGCTGGATCACGACCAGGGAACGATTGGCGGTCTGGCCGCTCGTTGTCAGCGCGTTGTCGGCAATGCTGTCCGCCCAGACCATCTTGGCAAGCCAGGGTGGAACGGCCAGACCGACGGCGACAGTGGTCGCGCTCTTTTTGAGGAAGTCTCTGCGTGAAACGGACATGGTTTTTTCCTTTAGTGTTTAACAGACCTGATATTCGGGCGTTGCCATGATGAGCGGGATGACGCCGCGAAGACGCCCTTCCAGGCCGCCGGGACCGGCTCCGAGCAGCCGCTGATAACGCCCGCCGCCATTCCCTTTTTTCCCTTGCCGGAATGGGACATTCAGTGGGTCGGGAGCCGTGGCCGTGAACTGCGCGTTTTGAACAGTCGCGCCGGACGTCTCTGGCGCTTTGATGTAGTCAATCAAAGCCTGCCGCGTCGTCGCTGTCAGCGGCAGTGGGCCGAGCGCCTCGGCCAGATAGTCTACCCAGCCTTCGGGGGTTAGATTGTTCTCCTGCACAAAGGCCGTCGCCCGCAGGAACCGTCCACCGAACATCTGGCGCGAAAGCGAAACGGTATTGGCGAAATTGATTCGGGCCAGCAATGTGGATGTGTTGATCCAGGCTTCGCCGCCGTCCCAGCCCTTTACGGAGGGAGGGGCGAGCAGGTCCTGTCCCATGGAGCGCATGGCGAGAGGCAGACCGGCCAGGACGCCCAGTTTTCGCCCTTTCGCCTGCTGCGTCACAGCAGGGGCCGTCAGGGCCGGTGCGGGTGTCAGGGCATTCAGCGTGGGTGTTGCCGACGGGCTTACCGCCATGTCGTTGGCCGGCGTGATGTCGGCCAGGATGAGTTCCACGGCTTTGTCGAGACCAAGCATTTTGACCGTTCCGACGACATATTGGGCAGGCGATTTGATGACCGCAAAGCGTGCCTTTTCGGAATAGAACGCCTTTGAGTGAAAGATTTGGCTCAAAATCGCCTGGACGTCATAGCCGCTGCTGTAATACGTCTGCACCAGCGAGATCAATGACTTCCGGCTCCGGGTTTGGATAGGCAAAGTAGGTGAAGAGCTGTGTGCAGAGACGATGGGCGGTCGCGGGATGGGCGACCAAAATGTCCACGATATCGTCGCCGTTCCAGTTGCCGGTCTTGCCCAGAAACGTCTTCGGGTCATTATCGTGCTGGTTGGGACTGAAATAAAACTCGCCCCGGCGCAGGTTCCAGCCGGAAAAGGCACGAGCCGCGGCTTTGACATCATCTTCGGTGTAATGGCCGATGCCGCAGGTATACAGCTCCATCAGTTCGCGGCCATAGTTTTCGTTCGGATGCGCTTTGTAGTTCTGGTTGCCGTTCAGATAGCGCAGCATCTCCGGGTCGCGGGAGACAGCCAATGTCAGGGTTCGGAAATTGCCCAGCGCGTGTTTACGGAACAACTGGTTCTGGGCATACAGCATGTCCCCCTGCGCCGCGCCATCCTTGCTGGTGAAATGGCCGTGCCAGAAAAGCGTCATTTTCTCCACGAGCGGGTGGGGCGAGGCGATCATGCGATGCACCCACCACATCTTGACGGCTTGTGCTGGTGTGCCGCCATTTTTGGGAGTGGGCAGCAACCCCGCCAGTTTCGTCAGAACGGCGCTGTCATCCTGAGTATCCGGCGTCCGTTCGGGATGCAGCAGTGCATCCACGGTGGCCGGCAGCCCCGCCTGGGCGGCGGCGTGAACGGTCGTCTCATCCGCGCCGAACGTGGCGCGGCGAAGCAAATGAGCAGTATCAATAGTGTTTTGATCGAGCATCGGAGTGTCCTTGTCGTGATAATCGGGACAGTTGGCTTTCAGACGCAGGGCAGTTGAAAAAAGTTCACTGGCGTTCCGGGTATAATAGCCTTATGGAACCGCTGACACTGGCGCGCGCGCCGCAAAACCCTGCATCGGAAAGTCTGGGTCAGGAAAACGATCTGTCCCTTCGCCTCCGCACGATTGATGCCTCGCTGGATTTGGAAGCCGAGATCAAACGCCTCAAAACCGACCTGAACGCCGTTGTTCTCGCGCACTATTATCAAGAAGGCGAGATACAGGACCTGGCCGATCATGTGGGCGACAGCCTGGCGCTCGCCCAAGCCGCTGCCGCGACCGACGCCGACGTAATCGTTTTCTGCGGCGTTCACTTCATGGCTGAAACTGCCAAGATTCTCAACCCCGACAAGCTGGTTCTGCTGCCGGATTTAGATGCCGGCTGTTCGCTCGCCGACCGCTGCCCCGCCGATCTGTATTCCGAATGGCTCAAGCAGTACCCCGGCCACACTGTCATCAATTATATCAATTCGTCGGCGGCTGTCAAGGCTTTGTCGGATATTATTGTGACTTCGTCCAATGCTGTGGACATCGTCAAGCAGTTGCCCGCCGACCAGCCCATTGTCTTTGGCCCGGACCGGCACCTGGGCCGCTGGGTGGAAAAGCAGACAGCGCGCCCGATGGTGCTTTGGCCCGGCTTCTGTATCGTCCATGAGCAGTTCAACGCCCGCCGTCTGGCAAAACTCCGCACGGCGTACCCAGACGCCCAACTGATCGCCCATCCCGAATGCGAGGAGGCCGTGTTGGAACAGGCGGACTTCATCGGCTCCACGCTGGCCCTGCTCAAATATGTGCAGACCCACCCCGAGCAAAAGCAGTTCATCGTCGCGACCGAAGCGGGAATCCTGCACCAGATGACCCAGAGCCGCCCGGACGCCGAGTTTATCTGCTCCCCGCCCAATTCCGGCTGTGACTGCGCCATGTGCCCCTACATGCGTCTGAACACCCTGGAAAAACTCTACCTCTGTATGCGCGACAAGCGTCCCGAAATCACGATGGACGAGGAAACGCGCGTCAAAGCCTTGCGCCCGGTTCAGCGGATGCTGGACATGAGCAAGAACCTCTTGCCCGTTCAGCAGAAGGGTGATTAATGTCATGCCTATCACAGAAAAGAAAGACGAAGTGACCACTTTGCTTGATCATCTGCCACAAAATTACAGAAGAATTGCAGAACAGGCAATCGCGGAACATCAGGCTGAACACGCCGCGTGGTATGAGTATTGCGCTTGGTTTGACGAGCGAATGTCCAAAAAGCAGTCTGAACCGGGGTATTGGGAACGGTATCAACAGCAGATGGAACGAATTTGTGGTGGAACAGACTCAGAGAGGGCGTGCTATCCTATTTCATGCTTCTCCGGCAGATACCATTAGGAATCATTGATGACACGTAGCGAAGCCCTCACTATCCTTGAACAGCATTGAGACGAGCTATCGTCCTTCGGGCTGCGCCGCCTCGCCCTGTTTGGCTCAGTTGCCTGCAATGAGGCAGGGCCGGAAAGTGATGTGGACGTGTTGGTAGAGTTTGAGGGCAAGGCCACTCTGGATCGTTATGCAGGGTTGTATGACCGCCTTGAGGATTTGCTGCGACGACCTGTTGATTTGGCAACGCCAAGTATGATCAGTCCCTTCATGCGCGAAGCGGTCGAAGTAGATGCGTGTGAGGTCGGGGTTGTCATAGCCGCTTGAACATCTCACTCCAACACTTCTTAAAGACGGGGCAACTCGGTCTCCTAAAAGTTGGTCTTTCCACCGAAGAAATCCGCCAAGTACTTGGTTCGCCTGAGAATACAGCGAAAACATTTCGCAAATGCCGATACCCGAACATCTGGCTCTATGGCGGTGTGGAAGTCTGGCTTGACCAGTCAACACCACAAATTTGCTCCAGCCTTTGGATTGAATGTATGGGGCATGGCTGGAAAGATGAGTTCAAGATGCCGACGGGGTCAATTATGGAGCATTGGGACTTGACGCCATATTCTTCCCGTGAACAAGTTGAAAACTACTTGCAGCAAAACGACATCGCTGCTTTCCAGCCTGAGCCGAAAAAGATCGGCAAAAAGGGAGCCATTTTCGCTCCGCGCCATTTGGTCGTCAGCGCGAGCCATGTCACACTCTGCTTTGATGAGGATTGGCGGCTTTGCGCGTTTTACGCACGAGACATCTTTACTTCCCAGGACAGTCTATGACAACAAACAACGGACCTTTATTGGGTGAAGCCATTGAAACGCCCGTGCCTGCTTTAATGAAACCCTTACTAGGCGCGCATATGCCGACGGCGGGTGGGCATCACAATGCCATTTCGGACGGCAAGGCGATTGGCTGTCAGGCGGTGCAGATATTCACGGCCTCGCCGCGTCAGTGGCGTTCGCCGTCTATTACGCCGGAAATCAGCGCCAAATTTCAGGAAGTGGTGACGGAAAGCGGGATCACCAAAACCGTCGCGCACGATTCGTATCTCATCAATCTGGCGGCGGAGCCGGGCGGGGACGTGCTGGCGAAATCCCGCGCGGCGTTTCGGGCGGAGATTGAGCGGGCAGACGCGCTGAACGTGGATTTTCTGGTTTCGCATCCCGGCGCGCACGGCGGGGCCGGGGAAGATGTCGGCATTGCGCGGCTGATTGAAAGCCTGGACGTGATCCACGCAGAAACGACAGGGGCGAAGGTGCGGGTGGCGATTGAGACGACGGCAGGGCAGGGGACGTATTTAGGCGGTCGCTTTGAGCAGATCGCGCGTATTATCAACGGCGTCAAAGACCCGGAACGGCTGGCGGTCTGCCTGGACACCTGCCACATTTTCGCGGCAGGGTATGATATTCGCACACCGGAAGCCTATAAAGCGACCATGACGCTGTTTGATGAGATCATTGGCTTGAAATGGCTTCAGGTGATCCATGCCAACGACTCGCTCAAAGCCTTCGGCAGCCACGCGGAACCGGCACGCGCATATTGGGGAAGGTGAAATCGGTTTAGAGGCGTTCCGTCTGCTGGTCAACGACCCGCGCCTGGCCGGCCTGCCCATCATTGTGGAAACCCCGGAAAGCGAAACCATGCACGAAGTCAATGTCCGCCGTCTGCGCGAGTTGATTGACGGCTAATTGCAACTTTTCCACCCGACTCGTGTCACAAGCCATAACAACTATGGAGGAACGCGCACATGAACACTTCACCTGACCCAAGCCAGGTAGCAGCGGGTATGTTTGGTGTGTTTTTTTTGTTCTGGCTGGCGGCGATTGTCATAGGATTGGCGCTTACCATCTTTTGGGTTCTGGAATTGATTGATGTCTGCCGCCGCGAGTTCCGCGATTCCAACACCAAGTTGCTCTGGATTTTGGTGGTGGTGCTGGCGCATGGGCTGGGGGCGCTGATTTACTATTTTGCCGGTAAGCCGCAAGGATGGCTGCCGGGGGAAGCGCCAATGTACCCACCGCAGGCGGCTTACAATTATCCGCCATCCGGGTATCAGCCGCCCGCGAGTTATCAGCCGCCGGCTATGCCGCCGGACGACAGGCAGATATGACGTTATTCCCGCATCTTCGGCATGGCTGCGGGTTTGGCGGCTGTTTTTCCCTGCGCGATTTCGGAGAGTGTGACCAGTTTGTAGCCCCTGGCCCGCAGGGCTGCGACGAGGGCGGGAACGGAGGCCGTCGTGACATCCGTTCCGTTGTGCAGCAGCACGATGGAGCCGGGATGAGCATGGCTGACAACGTAGTCTATTAACCCACGCGACGAGCCGATGTCTTCATAGTGGAGCGCGTCTATGGTCCAATAGGCCAGCGACAGACCGTAAACGCGGGACAGGTACTGCACCGACGGGTTCGCATTGCCGCCAGGCGGTCGGAAGAAATGCGGCTGATGGCCGGTCATGGCCCGAATCAAAACGCTCGTCCGCAGCATTTCGCTTTCGGCGACTGAAGGGACGACGATGTTCATGTTCGGGTGCGTATAGGAGTGGTTCTCTACCTCATCCCCCCGCTCTGCCATGCGCCGCAGGATGTCCGGGGCTTGCTCCGCCCGCGACCCGACCACAAAGAATGTTGCGGGAGCTTGCACCTTGTCCAGCGCATCCAGAAGGGCAGGGGTCTTGGCGGGATTAGGGCCATCATCAAATGTCAGCGCGATCTCCTTGCGGCTGGCGTTGCCTGTCCAGAGCGACAGCGGCTGCGCCGACGCGACATGGGCGATGGTGGCGGCTGGAAAGCCGAACAGGGCGCGGGCAAACCGCCGCCCATCTTTATAGGCTGGGTCCAGGGCTGCTGCATTCGCCAGATGCGCGTCTGCGCTGACCCGATCTCCCGCTGCCAGCGCGGCCTGTCCCAGAGTCCATTCCGCAACTTTCCGGCAGGGCCGCAGTTGGAGCAGCTTCCAGAGCCGTGTCTTCAATGCAGTCGTCGCCGGATCGTCTGTGCTTCCCGCCGGGGCCGCAGCCGCATTTCTGTTGACCACCCGGACGGTTTGCGTCTCTGATGAGACTGTGTTGCCGTAGCTATCAATGGCATCCACACGGATTGTATGTGTGCCGTTGGGTATGTGGGCCGTATTCCAGTCAAACGTGTACGGCGGCTGATTGACCATCGCCTCCATCTGACCGTCTACGGAGAACGACACCAGCGTTGTGCTGGCAGGCAGGTTAGCCGGGGCTGTCAGCGCCGTCTTGCCGGAACACGTCTGAACATCTCCAGTGTGGCGCTTTGCATCCGCGAGGTTTCCGGCCAGACGATCCGCATACATGGCCTGCAAGTCCGTCTCAATCACCGCCGGCTCCACGGCGGGTGAGGCCGACTCAAACAGAGGCCGCAGGCCCTCCTGCTCACAAACGCGCGGTACGCCATTGTCCGTTTGGAGAAATTGCGTCAGCAGCGACACACCGCTTTTTGGGGCCAGCCGATACGCCGCCAGCGCCGCCACTTCCGCCCGCAGCGACCCATCCGCCGGATTTCCCTTGACCGCCAATACCTGCGCCCCGGCAAAATCCCCTTTCAAGTAGCGCACATAGGCCTGCGCCGTTTCCAAATCCCCCGCCTGCCCTTCTGACAGCGTTTTGTCTTGCCCCACCTGCGCCAGCGCGTCCGATGCCGCATCTACTTTCTGCCCGTATAGCGCGCATAGGGCCAGCCCGTACTGCCCCGCCGGGTCCTTCGCGGTTTCCGCCGCGTGGCTGAAATCCGCCTGCGCCCGGCCCACGCTGCCCACATACAGCGCCGTCGTTCCGCGCAGTTCGTAGGGGAGGGCCGCATCGGGATACGCCGTGACTAAATTCTGCGCCGCATCTTCCGCCTCGCCATAGCGCCCCGTTTCCAGCAAATGCAGCGTCCACCCCACCTGCGCCTGATAGGCCGCCTTCAGGTCCTCCGCCCCCGCCGATCCTCCCAGACAGGCCAGCGCGGTTCCCACTATGCTAACCGCCCTCATTCTTCTGCGAAAAGGCATGAACCATCGTTCTTTCATTCGTAATGCGTCCACATCCTGAGAAATCTTCACGATCCGCATCTCCTGCTCTACTTGATAGATCAATCGATGCTGGATATTCAGGCGGCGCGAATAAGTGCCTGCCAAGTCACCTCGGAGTTTTTCATAGGGTGGTGGGGTCTGGAACGAGTTGACGCGCGGCACTGCCAGCAAGACTTCGGCCTTCGGACGCAGATCCGCTCCGGCGAGATTGACCGCGTCTTTCTGCGCCTGCCGTGTGAAGACCACCTGCCACGGCGCTTCGGGGTCCGCTTCGTCGGCGGCCGTTCCGCTCACCAGCGCAGTTCCGAAGAACACTGCTCGATAGGCGTCTGCATCCCTGCCTGTATGGACTCGCGCATCCCCGGAATGGAGAGTAAGTAAAGCGTTTCTTCCAGGGAACGCCAATCTTCCTCGGAAATAAGAATAGCACTGACGGCCCTGCCATTGATCTGAAGCGGCTCATGCGAGAGGGCGGCTTGTTCCAACAACTGCGGCAGGCTCACCTGCGCCTGTTCCTCAATAATCATTTTCATAAAGACAGTTTACCTTACTGCCAGTGCCAAATCCGTTCGCGCGATGGCTGCGTCAAACGGTTCGGTTCCAAGCAGGCCGAATTCTGCTAATCAATATATTTTCCAGCCCTGCTGTCAAATTGACTGGCATACCTCGGTAATTCAACTGTTCTTGCGATGCAAAGGCGAAGATTGGAACTATCGCGCCCGACTCTAATGCTTGCCTTATGTTTGCATGATTGACAATATTTGTGCGCTGAGACGGTCCTGGTTTCTGATAGTTGTACATACGCTGACCTCAGCACGGCCTTGAAAGGCTGGGGAACTTCACGCCGGGAAGTCCGTTCCCAGTGACACGCTTTCCCATTCCACCAGTTCTCGTTCCAAAGCGGCGATCTTTTTTCGGGCGCTGTCCATTGCGAACTTGCCTAAAAAGAGACGCGCAGGCTTTTTGCCGTCCCGAACCATCTGGACAATGGCGTCGGCGGCTGCGTCCGGGTTGCCGGGCTGGGTGCCGTTGATTTTCTGTAAATAGGCCGCAAATTTGCCGCTGGTTCGGTCGTAGTCTTCCAGATGCGCCGACGCCTGCTCTAAAGAGCGCCCGATGAAATCGGTGCGGAACGGGCCGGGCGCGACAATGGTAACGCCGATTCCCAGGGGCCTAACCTCGTCGCGCAGGGCATCCGAGGCGGCGTCCAGACCCGCTTTGGCCGCGCCGTAGATCGAAAAGCCGGGGTGGTTATGGAAGGCGGCAATCGCGGAGAGAGTGATGATGTGCCCGGAATTCTGCGCTCTTAAAATGGGCAGCGCAGCCCGCATGACTGTCAGCGGCCCCAGCAGATTGGTCTGCAAATTGCGCTCCATCTGCGCCTCGTCATACTCTTCTAAAGCCCCCATGAGGCCATAGCCGGCGTTGTTGACCACAATATCCAGACGGCCCCAGACCTGCGCGGCCTCTGCCACAACACTTTTAACTTGTTCGTCCCTGGTCACATCCAGTGGCATCGCCCGCAGCGTTTCGGGAAACTGCGCTGCCAAGTCTTCCAATTGCTGAGGGTGGCGCGCGGTGGCAATGATGCGCTCCCCTGCCGCAAGCGCGCATGTCACCAGTGCCCGGCCAAAGCCGGTGGAACTGCCGGTGACAAACCATACGTTGCTCATAAAATACTCGTCTCTAACCCGGTTGATTTTCCATCAGTGCGGGATAGTCAGTATACCCAATCGCCCCCGAGGCGTAAAACGTCGCCGGATTGGGCGTATTCAGCGGGGCATGAAGCGCAAAGCGCTTGGGCAGATCGGGGTTGGCGATAAATAACTGCCCCCAACTTACCGCGTCGGCGTCGCCTGCTGCCAGAACCTGCTCGGCCTGCTCCTGCGTAAACTGTTCATTGGCGATCACTGGCCCGCCAAATTCGCGCTTCAAAGTGGGGCTGTAACGCCCGTCGCCTTCTACGGACTCACGGGTAAAGAGAAATGCGATTTGGCGTTTGCCCATCTCTCGGGCGACGTACCCAAAGGTCGCCGCCGGATCGCTGTCGCTGATGCCGTGATGTTCTAATGTACGCGGCGAGAGATGAACGCCCACCCGATCCGCTCCCCATACTCCAATCGCCGCGTCAGTGGCATCCAACAAGAACCGGGCGCGGTTTTCAACCGAACCGCTATACTCGTCAGTGCGGTGGTTCGTGCCGTCGCGCAGGAACTGGTCGGGCAGGTAGCCGTTTGCGCCATGGATATCCACGCCGTCGAAGCCTGCATACTTCGCATTCTGCGCGGCGGAGGCGTAGTCAACGAGGATGCACTGAATCTCGTCCACGGACAACTCACGCGGCACCGGGTAAGAGGCGTGGCCGGTCGGTGTGCGAATCTCGCCGGGGCAGGCGATGGCAGACGCACCGACGGGAGTCTGCCCACCCAAAAAGTCCGAGTGAGACAGGCGTCCGACGTGCCATAACTGCGCGAAGATGCGCCCGCCCGCTGCATGAACGCTGTCGGTAATCGTCCGCCACCCGGTCATCTGAGCGTCCGACCAGAGGCCGGGTGTGTCTACATAACCAACGCCCATTGGGCTGATGGATGTCGCTTCGGTCAGAATCAGCCCTGCCGAAGCCCGCTGCGTGTAATACTGACGCATCAAGTCATTGGGAACTCGGCCCGCGGACGACCGGCATCGGGTGAGGGGAGCCATAACGATGCGGTTTGGCAGTGTGAGAGCGCCCAGTGTGAGAGGATCAAACAATGTTGGCATAGTTTTTCTTTCTAAAATCTTTACGGCTCCAGCACGACTTTTCCCATGGTGCGGCGCGCTTCTATCGCCCGGTGGGCTTCGGCAGCATTCGCCAGCGCAAAACGGTCGCTGACCTCCACTTTCAAGCGGCCTTCCAGGGTCCAGCCGACCAGCGTCCGCAAAGCCGTCGTGATCGCCGCCGCGTCTGGGAGGACGTTGTACAGCGAAAAACCACGCAGGATCTGGCCGGCGAAAATCAATTTCCCCAGCGCCTCGCCGGAAAGCGCGCTCATCGTTCCCTGCTGTGAACCATAGATCGCCCAGATGCCGCCCGGCGCCAGCGCGTTCAAGCCCGTCTGCGTCTCGCCGGTGGCATCCAGATAAATGTCAGCGCCCCGCCCACCCGTGGCCGCTGTGACCTGCTCCGGCCATTCGGGCCGTGTGTAATCAATCGCCGTGTCCGCGCCCAAGCTTTGGACAAAGGCGCGCTTGTTTTCGGTGGAAGCCAGACCGATCACGGTTCCGGCTCCCAGCAGTTTGGCGATCTGCACCGCCAGCGAGCCGACCCCGCCGGCTGCCGCGCTGACCAGGACGCTCTGGCCCTGCTGAATCGGCGCACAGCGCTGAAGCAGAAAATAGGCGGTCAGTCCCTGCACCAGCAGAGCGGTCGCAGGCGCGAAATCCAAACCGTCCGGCAGCGGCACGGCTTGAGCCGAGTCCGCCAGCACAAGCTCCGCATAGCCGCCGATGAAAGATGATGCCATGACGCGGCTCCCCGGCTGAAAATTCGTCACATCCGGGCCGACGGCGGCGACCACGCCTGCCGCCTCAAACCCCGGCACGAACGGCGGCTGAGGGCCGGGCGGAATAGGTCCCCGCCCGGATCATCAGATCGGCGAAATTGATGCCCGCCGCTTTGTTTTGGATGAGGATCTGTCCTGGCCCGGGTGTGGGGTCAGGCTTTTCCACAAGCTGCAAGACGTCCGGCCCGCCGTAGCGGGTGACTTCAATCGCTTTCATCACGACTCCTCACTTCCATCGTTACCAGGGCAGGGTTTCGCCCCGGTGGAAAAAGCCTCCTGTCGGGCCGTCGTCGGGCAGGGTGGCGAGCGTGACGGCGGTTTCGGCCCCGACTTCCACGGTCAAATCGCCCGTTGGGTTCATGTCGGTTTTGACCGAGCCGGGGTGGGCGGCATTGACTTTGACGGGCGTGCCGTTGAGCTGCATGGCCTGGATCACCGTCAGCATGTTCAAGGCAGCCTTGCTGGAGTTGTAAGCAGGCAGAAGCCATGTTGGGGGTAGGTCGCCGGAGGCATTCGAGTGTGAGAGAGCCGAGATAGCTGGACTGGTTGACAATGCGGCCTGTCGGGGATGCTTTTAACAGCGGCAGCAGGGCCTGCGTCAGCGCATAGGGGGCAATGACGTTAGCTTCATAGGTCTGACGCAGCACATCGGGCGTGACGCCTTCGTGTTCTGCAATCACCCCGGCGTTGTTGACCAGAATGTCCAGTCGCCCGAAGCTTCTTTCAAAGTAGGCTGGCAGCGCCGCAATGTCGTCGGCGTTCGTCACTTCCAGCTTGACGAAATCGGCGTCAATGCCCTCGCTCTTCAATGTCTGCGCGGCGGCTTCGCCCCGGCCCGCGTCACGGGAGCCGATGACCACGACAATTCCCTGATTGCCGAGCTGCCGGGCGATTTCTAATCCCAGCCCTTTGTTCGCGCCTGTGATCAAGGCGACTTTTTTATCCGTTGCCATTTCGTGTGGTTTTCCTCCGCGCTGCTTATTTTGTTCCTGCCGAAGTCAGGGCGGCGATCTTGACGCTGGCGTTGGCAAGCGACATATCTTTGACTTCGTCACCACGCATGAGATTGTCTAAATGGATAAACTCAATGTCCGTGACGCCCATCAAGCCAAAGGCCGCGCGGATCGCCGGGTCCTGAGCATTGTCAGGACTCGCGCCTCGCCCGGCCCGTATCCGCCGCCGCCCCGCGCTGTGACCACGACCATCTTCTTGTTTTTGAGAAGTCCTTCGTAATTGGACGGATTGAACGTCACGCCGGCGCGGACGACCTGGTCAATGTAGGCTTTGAACACCGACGGGACATTGAAATTGTACATGGGAATACCAAAGACATACAGGTCGGCGGCTTGCAGCTCGCCCACCAGTTCATCGGACAGCGCCAGTGCTGCATTCTGCTCCGGGGTGCGAGAACTCGGCTGGCGTGTACGAAGCATAGATATAGGGTTCGGTAACATGAGGGATTGTTTGATGGCCCAGGTCGCGGTAGGTAACTGTGTCGCCGGAGTGTGTCTGGAGCCAGGCTTGGACAAACTCGCCGGAAATCAGGCGGGAATGAGACGCTTCGCCGCGTGCGCTGGCGTCCAGGTGCAAAATGTGTGTCATGGTTTCCTCTTTCTGTGGGAGAGATACGAAACACGGCGTTTCGTATCTTTGGGGAGAACAATCGGCCACTTCGGAGGGTTCCCAATTTGTGAAATTATTTTCGCAAGATGCCATGAAGGAGGGTTTCAACGAGAGTGTCGGCGAAGTCAGAGGGGAGGGGAGCGTAGCCTGCCAAAAGCCGGAAATAGATCGGCCCGTAAAGAGCGTCCACGACTGTTTCTAAATTGACTTCGGGGCGGATTTCGCCTCGCGCCTTGGCACGAGCGAGAGCAGCCAGGACCTCGGCTCGGTGGGGAGTCAAAAACTCCGTGCGGAAAAAATCTGCCGATCCCGGGTCGGCCTGCGCTTCCGCGAAAATGCCCGCCATGATGGTTCCCATGCGGCCAGACAGCGCCTGCGCCACGCCGCGCATCCGGCAGTGCAGATCAGTTCTTAAATCCCCGGTCTCCGGGAAAGCGCAGCATGGCCCATTCGTTTCCAGGAACATCTCCATCAGCACAGCCGTCTTGTTCGGCCACCAGCGGTACAATGTCGCCTTGCTGACCCCTGCCGTGGCGGCGATCTCTTCCATGGTGATATCTCGGAAGCCGTCGCGCGCCAGCAGTCTGCCCGCAGCACACAAAATGGCCTGCCGGGCTGTCTCGCTGCGCGGGCGTCCGATGGTTTTGCGGTCAAATTTAGGACACTCTTTCTCGTCCATAGCTGTATCTTACCCCTAAGCCGGCAGGAAAATGACTTGCCTATGACAAACTGTTCCCTCACAATGACGTCCGTGAGTGACGAAAGGTGAGGTGGCGATGAAGAAATCTCAAATGAAACCGCATTTGGAAGGCGACAGCGTGATGGCGCTGATCGAAATTCCCCGCGGCAGCAAAAACAAGTATGAATGGGATGAGGAGATGGAGGGCATTGCCCTTTCGCGCGTCCTGTATCAGTCGGTAGCCTATCCCGCCGAGTACGGCTTCATTCCCGGCACCCTGGCCGACGATGGCGACGCCCTGGATGTGGTGGTGTTGATTGACCAGCCCACGTTTCCCGGCTGCCTGATGCGCGTTCGTCCGATTGGAATACTGCGGCTCAAACAGGAAGGCGAGCGCGACGACAAAGTGCTGTGCGTCGCCGTGACCGACCCATTGTACGCCGAGACTCATGACATCGGCGACATCCCTGCCCACCGCCTGCTGGAAATCCGTCACTTCTTCGCCACCTATACCGAACTGGAAGGGCGCGAAGTGGAAGTGGGCGACTGGGAAGATGCGCGGGAAGCGATGGACGAAATCAAAGAATGCCTGCTGCCCCAATTCAAGGAAAGCGGATCGTGAGAGCGCCAGATCTGGGACGGTTTCTTCTCGGCTTGATCCTTCTGCTGTGGACGACCGGCGTGGTCGCCGCTCCGCTATCGCCGCTGCACGCGCAAGGGACGCAGATTATGGACGCGCAGGGCAAGCCTGTCGTCCTGCACGGCATCAACCTGGGCGGCTGGCTGGTGGAAGAACCCTGGATGATGCCGTTGGCGACGAAGCCGCCGGACGGTTCCGCGCTGCCTCTGCTCAAAGACCACGCTTCACTGGGAATCATTTTGTCGCAGCGCTTTGGGGCTGCCGGCAGTGCGCGTGTTTTAGCTGCGTTCCGGCAAGCCTGGCTGAATGAAGCTGACTTTGAGCGCATTCACGCGGCGGGGCTGAACTGTGTGCGCCTGCCGTTTCTTTCCAGTGAGATCAGCGAGCCGGCGTCTCTGGCCTTGATCGATCAGGCTGTCGCCTGGGCCGGCGCACACGGCATCTATGTGATCCTGGACATGCACGGGGCGCCGGGCAGCCAGAGCGGCGAGGGCCACACGGGAGTCGCCGGACGCAACGAGTTCTTCAAAGACCCGGCCAACGTCACGAAGGCCGAGGCGATCTGGATCCAGGTCGCCCGGCGCTACCGTGATCGGCCCCAGGTGGCCGGCTATGACCTGGTCAATGAGCCGACAGGCGCTCCCAATTCCGACACGCTGTATGTGGTGACGGACCGGCTTTACCGCGCTGTCCGCGCGGGAGACCCCGGCCATCTGGTCTTTATAGAAGACGGTTACACCGGCTTGGAATGGATGCCGTTTCCCGGTCCCTGCGGCTGGACAAATGTCGTGTACAGCTCTCACTATTATCAATTCGGCGCGAAATCCGCCGATGACCAGACCAGCGGCTTCGGGCGTTATTTAACCGCCGCCGTCAAAGAGCGGGATCGGCGTCAGGTTCCGTTTTATGTGGGCGAGTTCGGTCTGGAGCCGCATGGAACGGTGGACACTGAGGCGTCCGTAATCAAACAAATGGAAGCTCAGGGCATTTCCTGGTCCCACTGGACATACAAAGCCACCTTCGGCGGATCGGGCGGCCAAACACTCTGGGGATTGGTTGGCAATGTTAAACCTATCACCCCGCTGGACCCTTACCACGACTCGGAAGCCGAACTAATTGGAAAAGTGCGCCCAGGTTCGCACCGAAAATTTGGCTGAAAACGACGCGCTTTTGCAGGCGTTCCAAACATCGCTGCCTGCGCCGACCACGAAACCCTGATGATCCGACTGAAAGGAGAAGAAAGATGAAACTTTCACGCTCTCTCTGCCTTGTCCCAAGTCTGGCCTCGCTTCTGCTGATCCCGCCGGGTTTCGGCGCGGTGAATCCAAAGCTGCCCGCCGTAAATCCCCCTGCCGTGATGCTGACGCCGGAACAGCAAAAGGCGCTCCAGAGCTACTTGATACCCCAGCGTCCGCAGACCTCTCTGACCCCATCTCTGCACGGCCCCGGCGACGTCATCCCGCCCTGCTACATGGTCTACGGCCTCGGCACGGACGCGCAGGGCAGAGGGCCGTTTCTGGACATCTCCGGCCATGCGCTTCCCATCAACGCTGCGCCGCGCACCGTTCCGGTATGGCAATTTCGCCGTCAGTCTGCTGTGAAGAGTCCAGCAAAGCCGCATTAGCGCCGGTAAGCTACCCGCCCGCCGACGAGGGTCCATTCCACCTCGCCCGTCTCCGGGTTCAGAACCACCAAATCGGCGGCTTTGCCCGGCGCGATTTCGCCCAATCGTTCGCTGACGCCGATCTGCTTGACGGCATTGCCGCTGGACAAGAGAGCGGCATCGGGCAGGCTGACCTCGGAAAAGCGGCGCAGGTTGGCAAATGCCCGGTTCATGGTCAGAACGCTGCCTGCCAGTGTGCCGTCGGCAAAGGACGCTGTGCCATTTCGCACAAAGACCGTCTGGCCGCCCAGCGCGAATTCGCCGTCCGGCATGGCCGCGCCTTCAATGGCATCGGTGATTAAGATGGCTCCTCCCGGCCCTTTAGCGGCGACAATCAATCTCACGACGAGCGGGTCTAAGTGAACGCCGTCAGCGATAATTTCGCAGACGATTTCAGGCCGCGCCAGAACCGCTCCAACGGTTCCCGGCTCCCGGTGATGCAGCCCGCGCATGGCATTGAACGTGTGCGTCGCCTGGGTCGCGCCCCACTCAATCGCCCGCAAAACATCCACCGCTTTCGCGTCCGTGTGGCCGAGCGAGACAACCACGTCGCCTGCCCGTGCCAGCCTCACAACCTCTTCCGCGCCCGGCATTTCCGGGGCCAGCGTGATCTGCCGAATAGTCTGGCCGGATAAGTCAATCCAGTGCGCCAGTTCCTCTGTGTCCGGCGGGCGGATATGTGCGGCAGGCTGCGCCCCGCATCGCGCCGGGCAAATGTAAGGCCCTTCCAGATGAATTCCCAGCAGCCGCGCCTCGCCCTGTCCCGGCCCAGCCTCCATGACTTCCCGCGCCGCCATAATCGCCCGGTCTGTGTCAACGCGCGAGGCCGTGAGCGTGGTTGCCAGCAGGCTTGTGGTGCCGAAGCGGGCATGGGTGTGCGCGACCTGCCGCACCGCCTCCACTGTGCCGTGCATGAAGTCGGCCCCGCCCCCGCCGTGGACGTGCATGTCCACGAAGCCGGGCAGGAGGAGAAATCCCGTGGCGTCAATGTCCGCGCCGCGTGTGTGAGCAGTCTGCCGAGAGCCGATGTCGCCAATCAGGCCGTCGTCAACCGTCAGCGAGCCGCCGTACAGAACGCTCTCCGGCGTCACAATATCGCCGGTAATGGTAAACATGGTGCTTTGTTCCTGAGATGGCCTGCCGACTCCTGCAAAATAATCTTCGTTGCTGCCAACAAAATCTTATGTTTCTGTCACTATGATACTGAGGAACCGCGATTGAGACCAGATGAGCGTGCCGACTTTCCAGCCTTTTACCGAGAGTACGGCGACCGTATCTACCGATTTTGCTACCGGCTGTGCGGCAGCGTGTCCGAAGCGGAAGACCTGACGCAAGAAGTTTTTCTGGCCGCGTTTCAGGGTCGGGAACGCTTCCAGGGCCGGTCATCCCTCCAAACATGGCTCTATCGTATCGCCCTCAACTGCTGGCGGCACGCGCACCGTTCGCCGCGTTTGGAAACCGTGACTTGGGAAGATGTCACGCAAACCGGGCCGGGTTTAGAGCAGGCCGTCACCAACAAAATCACTCTGACTTGTTCCCTGGCCGCCCTGCCCCCAGACTTGCGCGAAGCGTTTCTGCTGGTTAAGGCCGAAGGATTGAAATACCGCGAAGCGGCACAGGTGTTAGACATCCCGCAGGGCACGGTGCAATGGCGGGTACATGAAGCCGCCCGCCGTCTGCGGACGCTGTTGACCGACACAGGAGAAGAACATGACGTGTGATCAGACGCAGCCTCTTTTGGAGGCGTTAATAGATAGAGAACTAAACTGGGGAACAGCCTGGCGTGTTCGCCGCCACCTGGCCGAATGCCCCGCCTGTGCATCGGAATTGGTGGACAGCCAGCGCCTGAGCAGCCGTGTCCATGCCTGGCGGGACGTATCCGCTCCTGCGGGTCTGGGCGAACGCATTGCCGCCGCGCTCCCGCCCATCATGCCTGCTTCGAGGCAGCCGCGCCGGGTGCGTGTGATGCGCCGCGCTGCGGTCGGTCTGGCCGGCATGACCGCCGCCGCCGCCGCCTTTTTCTGGCTTCTGCCCGGCCATCCAGGCCAGCCAACCATTGCTTTCGCCGACGTGGAACAGGCCATGCAGCAAGTACAAACGATTTCCTATCAGGTTGAGGAGCATGTCAACGGGCCGAAGTCAAAAGAGACACAACTCACTTTTACCTACTGGGTGCGGCGTAATCCTCCTGCCATTGCGCTGACTGACTTTCAGGTGACACCTGCTTTGCCCGGCTTTGAGCCAGTCAAGAACTTGATTGACACGCGGGGCGGGTTCACCTTGACGCGAGATCATTGCGATGTCATTTCTCCTCTCAAAGTGTCCGCGCAGCAAAGAGTTAAACGTCAAATCCACGATTTAACGCAATTGCCGGAAGCCACACCTACTGTCGTCTCTCGTGATCAAGCCCAAATCACGACAACAAATTTTGAGCAAAGAGAAGTGGTCGTGAACGGGCAAAATCAAATCCGGTTTGACCGGGATGTGAAAACCGTAGGGACGACCAGCAATGCACAGTCGCTCTCCCATTTCTCTCATGTCATTACCTGGGCTGATGCGAAGACGCACCGTATCATCCGTATTGAGACGCGAACCCTCCGGGACTCATCCCCGCAGATCGCCCTGCCCCTCTTGCTCGTGATGGATCATTTTCAATACGATCAAACGCCGCCGGAAGGCACTTTTGATTGGTCGCCGCCGACGACGGGAACAAAAATAATTCGGCTGCCGCTCCCGCCTGTCAAAAACCTGCAAAGCCAGAGTTCGTCGTTCCCGTCATCTTCTGCGGTTAAGCCGGTTCACATGACATTTTATTACTGGGCGAGTGTCGCCGACCAAAAATATCCGAATCGCCCGATCCAAATGTCTATCACCCGCGACTCTCGGACCGGACAGGAACACTATACGTTCTTTGACCGGCACACGCAGCAGCGCTTTCGGGACGGAGCGCAGATCAAGGCCGAGATGCGGACCGCTAAAACGCCAGGGCAGCGGCACCTGTTGCAGCAGGAACTTCGCCGCTGGCAGAACTTCCTGAAGCACTCGCCGGTCGTTCTCACAGAGGCAGAGATTGAGCCGAATGTGCGTGCGGAAATCAGCGAAAATGGGCCATACAACACCCTCTCTATAGAGTTCACCGCTCAGGGAAAACAAAAGTTTTCCCGGTTTACCACGGCGCACGTCGGCGAGATCAACGGCATCGTTTCCAAAGACTCTGTCCTCTCCGCGCCGTACATCATGGAGCCGATAGTGGACGGAGAAGCGCAAATCAGCGGTGGGTTCGCCAATCTCCATGAAGCACAGGTGATGGCTGCCGGGCTGAACGCGGCAGTGGAGAAGCGCCATAAACCTTGACCGGCACCTTGCATACAGGGCAGGGGTGCTGGAAGCCGAAGGCGGCGACATGGCTGCATGGCTGCTTGGTGTTAAAAGACCTACTGCCAGATGTAGCTCCACGTATAGCCTAAATCGTCTGTCTTCCCAGGCGCCAGCGTCAGAGTCCAGCGGACGCGCCCGATGCCGTTGAAGTGGGTCCAGCCCGAAGGCCAGTTGCCCCATCCCCACCAGGCGGGGTAATCAGGCGCGGTAACTTCGTCGTCGCTTTCAAACGTGTTCAGCATTTCGGCAACACCGCCGGAATCCGCCGTGCCGATCTTGCCCAGCGTTTGCCGGGTTACTTCCAGATCTACTGGATGTGCGCCGTAGTTGGTCAGGCGGATGTTCCCTTTGAGGTCCACGCGGCCATAGGGACTGCCCTGCCAGGTCTCTACATTGGGTACGCGGTCAGTCTCTCGGTCAGTCTTCTTGACCTGAATGTCCAGGGCTGGTGTCAGTTTGAGGTCTACCGAGGAATTAACCGGGGTGTACGTCATCAGCCCCTGAGCCAGTACGCGGTCATCTTTGAGGATCAAGGCTGGAGCCGTTGTCAGGGGATATTCGCATTGGTTGACAAAGCGCAGCCTGTGCATGACTTTGGGGGCGGACAGCAAATGGGCCAGTTGGCTTTGCTGGTCCAAATTGTAGCTCTGACGCACTTCTGGGGGCGGGGCGAAGGGGATGTCCAGCGTGTAAACGTCTTTGTACTTCAGGGGGTACTCAGCGACCGGCAGAACCATTCGCTGGCCCTTCTTGAGCGTGACGTGCTTGACCGTGAAGAGGTACAAATCCTCGTTCTTGGAAGCATTGGCGATGGCGGCATCGCCCTGGCCCTCGCTCGGCGCACGGTTATAGCTATAAGCACTCGGTCCGACATTGCTGCCGACGGCTTGAGAAAAGCTGTTCGCCGTGCTGGAATCGACGCTGAAATAAGGCGACAATTGGGCCATCGTTTGTCCGATACCGATAGGGTCAGTCTGGCCTGCGAACGCGAACGTAGGGACGCCGATGACGAGATTGGCAGTCACGTCGTCAAGGTCGGTCATCTCATTGATCAGTGTCGCTTGCAGTTTCACAACGGCATTGCCCTGGCCGTCAATCGTGATCTTGTAGTTGGGAATCCAGCGGATGCCCTTCTGCAAATACATCATGCCCACGCGGACGGTTTTGGGGGGCGCATGTCCATGCCAGTCCAATTTCAATGTCAACAGGCTGCGGAACTCTTCCTCCGTGAGCGTCGGCTTGTAGTCACCCTGGAACGTGGCCGTCTGGATGCGGTCCAGAGGCAGGGCTGAAACGCCTTCGCTCGTCTTCAGTAGGAGAATGCTGCCCTTTTTCGGCAGTTGCTCGTCGGCGGAGGGCGGACTGTCGGCCCGGGTCTCCTCTGAGCTTTGCTGCGGGACGCCGACAATTCGCGCCTGATAGTTGGTCGCGCTGAAGCTGTCCACGACTTTGACATCCGCGCCGGGGTTCGCTTCCAGCAATTCGGGTAGTGACAAGGCCGTTCGCTCCACCTGAACCCGCCGCCGACTGGCCGTGACCGCTGTCAGCGTCGCCGCTTTGTCCGCAGAGTATGGCCAGAACGTGCCGAGTATCGGCATGGGCAGGTAGTCCAGCAGGACATTTCCCGCGCCGTCAGTCGGCATCGGCCCTTGATGCAGCACAAAGGCTGTGCCGTCTTTGAAAATAGTGACCTCTTTGACCGGCATCTGAGCCAGAGCCGAAAGCGGCGCGGCGGGTTCGGCATGGGTTGTTGTCAGGGGCGACAGCAGGGCGAGGGTGACAGCAAGCATTAGTTTGGAGTTCATAGGTGTTTCTTATCTTTCAACGCACACGCCAGCCGCCCGCCGCTAAGACATAGCCGTCGGCCATCTTGTAGGGGTCGGTGCCGAAGTTGACCGTCACTTCCGCGCCGGAGGCCCAGCGGGTCTGCTGGACGGCGTGGTCCGAGGTCAAAAACTCGTGGGAGCGCATCTCATCGTAACCCAGGCGGCGGACGATGGGGCAGACGTCTTTGTACGTCTGCGCGAAGTGCGCTTTGTTTTTGTCCCAAATCGCCTTGTCGAACATAAACAGAGGCGGGGTGCCGTACAAGATGTTGAACAAATCACGCTGGGGCCAGACTTCCGGGTCTTTGTTGGTGGAATCACCCCAGTACCAGCCTGCCACGATGCATTCATGGTAGACCAGTTCCCAGAGCGGAATGCGGTAAAAGTGGCCGATCTGGAACTTGAGGAACTCCGGTGTGGGCGTTTTATAAGCCATCATCTGGTAGCCCGCATCGGGCAGTCGATAGGGGCCGAGACTGAGCATTCCCTCGTAATAGTCTGCGAACGGCACGGACGGGTCAATGCCGGTTTCGGTCCCGACGACCTGCTTCATGTCGTGGGAAACGAAGTCCAGTAGGGCCATCTTATAGTGCCGGTCCTGGGAGCGCGTCAGCGGGTGAGCAGGATTGTAGTCCTCGCGCCACGGAGAAGCTGTTGTGGTGTCAATAAAGCGGCACTTGAACGGCGTCGTGTGGAGGTCGGCGGGGATGGTCTGTTTGGCTCGCGCCAGGCCGCGCTCCGAGTTGATGACGCCGCCCTGATACACAATTTCCGTGCCGTCCGGCTTCTTTTCCCGATCCGCCCAGCCGTGCATCCAGTCGCCATTGGGGAGCCAAACCAAGTCTTGCGGCCAGCCCGCCGTGTTCAGCCACGGGTGGGGCGCGCCGGGAGGGTAGACGTCCTGAAAGATGTCGTAGCGACTGCTCAGATAACCCAGCGCGTTGATCTGCGCGATCTCCTCGGGCGAGCCGCCGCCTGACCACAGCACCCGGTCCATGCCCAGTGATTTCATCTCACGGCAGAGCGCAACTTTGTCCGGGTCCCAGTTCCAGACATTGACTGCGCCGACCAGCAAATCTACATTGGGGTTTTCCTGCCGCTTCTGCGCCAGCGTTTTGAACAGGCCAGTCGCCTGGGCATAGGCTCGGTAACGCTTCGCCTGCGCCACATAGCCGCCTTTGTCCGAAAAGACATACGTCAGGGCGCGGGGATAGGAGAACGCGCCGCGCGAGGCTTCCCAGGCGGGCTGGGCATACAAAGAGCCGCCAATCTGCCGGGTAAAATCTACATGGGCGTCATCCGGCGTTTGCAGGATCGTCTGCACACCCGCGCCGGTATGCAGGTCAACCACGCCATACCAGGGCATGCACAGGCCATGACCGGAATAGGTGTTGAGCGAGATCGTCGGAATGGAAGCATCGTCCACGGGGTAAAGAATGCCCTCGTTCATCGGCACAATCAGCCAGGTTCCCGGCCCGGAGACGAACGGCTGCGGGAACGCGACCAGCTGCCGCAGAGAACCATTTCCAGTCAATCGCACGGTCATCTCGGGCTTAATCGAGTCCAGGGTCATCGTGCCTGTCAATGTGAGGTCGTTGGCGACATCCCAGAGCGTCAGTGCCAGTGACCGATCGGTGAGAGCATGTGCGTCTTTGACGATCACGCCGGGGCTCAGTGGCTGCTGACGCCAGACCGCGTTGCCGCGCCTGTCCGTGACCGTCAGCGTCCCGTCTTCTTCGTTCAATTGCAGTCCCAGCGCGGGATTCGACAGGCGCAGCGTTTTTCCATGCAGTTTCCCTTGCAGCGAGGCCGTGCTGCCGTCTCGGGTCAGAACAACGTCGTCCAGCCAGAACGTGCCAGGCCCCGATCCGGTGAACCGAAACTGCACCGTCGCCACGCCTGTTGGAACCACCCAGCGGCGTGTGAGTCGCTGCCAGTCGTGCGTGCCGCTGATGTCTGCCAGCCCGGCCAGCCAGTCAATCGTCGCGCCGTCCGCGCTGCGCGTGACAATGCTGATCTGCGCGTCTCCCGTTCCCTCGCCCTTGATCCAGCCCGATAGGGTAAGAATGTCGCCTGGCTGCACGGGCAGGTTCGCGGACTGAGCGACGCTCCAATCCTGCGTTCCCGTGTAATTGACCCGCAGGGAGGCTTTGCTGCCGTGACTCACCGACGTATCTATTGCGTCCGTACCCGCATTCGGCTCACGGGTCCAGAGCGGCTCCCATCCGGTCAATCCCACCTCAAAACCAGGGTTGGTCAGCAAGTTGGGCGGGGTATCAGCTCTGCTCGATGGAACGGTGGTGATGAATAGCAGAATGACCAGCGCAAGTTTCCAATTCGTCATGTGTTTCCCCTCTGCCGCGCCCGGTAGCCCTGGGCCGTCTCGCCCGTCAGCCGCTTGAACGTCGCCGCGAAGTGCTGGGAAGACGAGAAGCCTAACTCTAAAGCCAAATCAGTGATAGCGATATCGCTTCCAGCCAGCATCTGATGGGCCAGGGTTATTCGCGCTCGCAGAAGATACTGCCGGGGTGAAATCCCAACTTCGGACGTAAATCGCTCTGCTAAGTGATGAGCCGACACGCCGGTCATCTGCGCCAGATGGGCTAAACGCCAGGCGCGGCCCGGCTGGTGGTCCAGCAATTCCTGGGCTTGCCGCACCGCGGGGTGACGCCCCATGAGAGAGACTTCCGCGTTGGACGTGCCCAACAGGCGCGAGGCTTCCAGAACCAGCACGTCCAGGGCAAGACGCATCCCTATCGGTCGGTGAGTCAGCGTCAGGGAAACTTCGCGCACCAGTTGCCGGAAGGGCGCCAGGAGCGTTTCGCCCTGCGGCAGAAAAATAATAGCCTCGCTCTGCCAGAGGGCGGCGACTGCCGGAAGGCGAACCAGAACCGCGCTCAGGTCCAGGGCAGCGAAAAAGAAATGGTGCTTTGCCTGGGGCCGGTCGTGCATCCGGTGCGGAACACGCGGCGGTACGGCGAAGAAACTGCCCGGCGTCAGCGTGTATGAGCATTCCGACCCGTCCCAGCAGGTTTCGCCGCTGATCTGCAAATAAAGCTCCCAGACCGCATGGCTATGCGTAGGAATAAACAGCCGTCGCGAGGCCCACTGCTCGCCAATATGTAAGATTTCCGGTACGGCAGGATCGGGCAGGTCGGCATGAAACCCGGCGAGAAGTTCCGGGGGCCGGGTAAAGCGACTTTGCATTTGCCGAAGATTCTATACATTTGCCCGAAACTCCTGCAAGCATTTTCTCGGCTCTGCCGCGTACAATAACCGAGAGGAGAAACAGAAATGGAACTAACACCGACAGTGACGCTGACCGAAGAACAGATTGACTTTTATTACGACAATGGCTTCCTCGCGATTGAGGCCATCACAACCGGGGAAGAAGTGGAGCGCCTGCGAGGCGTTTATGACCAGATTTTTGAGCAGCGGGCGGGCCGCGCGGAAGGCAACCAGTTTGATCTGGCCGGGGCCGACGAAGAGGGCAAAGCCGCCGCACTGCCGCAAATCCTCAACCCGCGCAAATATGCGCCGGAACTGGCTAGCACGCTCTATGAAGTCAATGCCCGCGCCATCGCCCGGCAGCTTTTGGGGTCGGAGGCTGTTTTCAGTGGCGACCATGCCATTTTCAAGCCTGCGGGCAGCGGCGCACCGACGCCCTGGCACCAGGATGAAGCCTACTGGGACCGAATCTCAACTACCGCTCCCTGAGTGTCTGGATGCCCTTGCAGGAGGCGACACCCGAAAACGGCTGCATGGTATTTCTGCCCGGCAGCCACAAACAGGAAATCGTGCCGCACCAGAGCATCGGCGGCGACACGCGCGTTCATGGGCTGGAAATTGTAGCGGCTGTTGACGAGAGTAAGGTCGTCGCCTGCCCCTTACCGCCCGGCGGCGCGACGTTTCATGACTCGCGTACCATGCACTTCACCGGCGCAAACCGTTCTTCCGTTCCCCGTCGCGCCTATATCCTCGGCTTCGGCGCTCCTGCCAGTCCCCGCACGGATGGCCGCCGCTTTCCCTGGAACGAGGCCAAACGCACCGCCCGCGAAGCGCGAGCGAAAGCAGGGCAAGAAAAGAGAGGGTAGGGCTTGTCCCTTCTCTACTCTGCTATCTCCAAAATGTTTAGCCCAGGGAGAAGGGGAATGTCCAATCCGCATAACGTCACCAAATGCGCCATCAACTCTTCCTGCGTCTTGGTTACTACCATTGCATTCTCAATGTCTGAGCGCGCCGCCATCGGGCGATTGTGGTGGTCGCAGAAAAATATGCGGTCAATTTCCGGCTGCAAGAGGCTTCCATCGTTGTTTATCATGCCGGGGCGAAACTTACAAATCTCCGGGCTGATGTCATATTTGCCATCGGAGGTGCGATCAAAAGGAATCCCCTGCTCAACGAGGTACGCTTCCAGCCGTTCAAACTGTCCCCAGCAGGCCTCCGCATCTTCCATTGTGAGGTAACGGACAACTTCAACTGTTTCCGAATCCCTGGCAGGAAGCGGCGGAATACCGAATTCTGCCGCTAAATAAAGTGAAATTGATCGGCTCAAAGTGCCGCCGATCTCAATTTTGGCCCAAATGCGCTCAGACATCCCGTTTCACACTTCTCCACACAGGTTGACATCTAATCCGAGGGCGTGCATGGCGGCGGCTTTGGCGTAGAGGGCCTGGCGGGCGGTTTCCGCGTCGGGGGCGTAGGCGACCTGGATGTGGTTGGCTTTGTGGCGGGCCATCATCTGGTCGCGCGTGATGCCCTTGAGGACGGCGTGCATGATCGGCCACTGCGGGGTCGTCAGGTCCCAGCGGTCCTGGGTCTCGGCCTGGGGCAAGGCGACGACTTCGGCCAGGCCGGTGTCAAACTTGAGTGCGCCGTCCTCGACGAAGACGCGGCTCCAGACGATGTGGCCGGGCTTGCTGATGCCCTTGACCGTGCCGCCGCCGCAGGCGGAAGTACATCGGCGGCTGGCGCTCGCTGGTGGCGCCTTTGTAGCCGCCGATGAAATGCGCGGGCGGCACGGCGCCGGAGATCTCGAAGACCCAGACGTATTCGTCCAGGCCCTCGCCTGTGTATTGACGGCCCCAGCGCAGATCGTGCAGGGTGGTCTCGGGCGCATAGCCCAATCTGCTTCCACAGGCGGTTCGTGACCAGAGCGTCCAGGCCGGCGCATTCGTCCACTTCGTTGAAGTGCGGCAGGGCCTCGCCGGCGTAGAGCTCTTTGCCCGTCGTCTTCGTGCTTGACGGGCGGGCGCTCGACGTTGTTGAGCAGGCCTTCCACCAGGTCGGATGCGGGGGCGAGGTCTTTGAGGCCCTGCTGGTACTGGATGCCGATGGTCGCGCAGCCGAACTCGTCGGCGATGCGCAGGGCGGCGATGTACATCTTGCACTGGCCCAGCACCTGCGCTTCGGTCAGGTCGGTCGCCTCGTCCGGGCCAAGCTGGAATGTCATGCCCTTGTCGCGCAGCCACTGGTAGACGGCCCGCGCCTCGGCGTCGGTGACGGTCTGCATCTCGGCGTACAGCGCGGACTGGCTCAGGCGCTCTTTGTAGACGCCGGTCGGGTGCAGCAGCTCGTCGGGGATGATGGCGTTGTACATGCCCATGCAGCCCTCGTCGAAGATGCCCATGATGGCCTTGTCGCGCTGAAGGTCTGGGCGAACTGCTTGCCCGAGTCTGAACGGCCTCGGCGGGGCAGCTTCGTCTTCGTCGTAGGGGCTGGACGTGGCCGGTGTCGTGGCGTGACCTGCCCGTCCCGCAGCCAGGCGCGCAGGCCGCTGCGTGAAGAAGTCGTCGGTGAAGTCCTCGCTCCAGAGCGTGCTGTATCGCGACGCCGGCCTTGGTCAGCGAGCCGTTGAGATTGAGCATCCCGACCAGGCCGGGCCAGGTGCCGCTCCAGTTGGCGACGGTGAGGATCGGGCCGCGATGGGTGATCAAGCCCGTGCAGGACATGGTGGCTGTACTGCCAGACGGCCTCGGCGACGACCAGCGGCGCTTCGGGGTCAATTTTGCGAAAGACCTCCATGCCGTACTTCTGGCTGTCGATGAAGCCGTGCTTTTTGGCTGGGTCGTAGGGATGGCCGCGCTTGATCGCCGCGCCTTCTTTCTGGAATGCGGCGACGATCTGCTTCTCCATCGCCGCCTGCGCTTCTTCGCACTTCTGGTTGGCGGACAGGCGCAAGTCGCCGCTGGCGATCAAGATAACTTCTTTCATCGGGATAATTCCTTTGTCGGGAGTGATGCTGGGGAAAGTATAAACGACCGGCGGGGGATTGTCAAGTTGGCATGGTTTGTGCTCAAGGAAAAAGCAAGCAAACTTACCAGTCAAAGGAGTTCTAAATGTCGCTTCTTCCTCTTGATAAACTCGGAGCGCGCGAAACCGCGCCGCAGACGTTGTCCTTCGGCATCTTTCTGCCGGGTCTGACAGCCGCCAAGAAATACCAAGTTGCAGTCAAAATCATCCATGAGGACGAGCAGTTCCTGCAAGCCATTGCGCCCACTCCATTCCCGCTGGCATATTCGCAGGACGCCAGCTTCCCGCTCTACGGAGATTACTGGTCATGCGACATTGATCTGACGACCCAGCCGGCTGTGAACCGCTCTCCGCAATGGGGCAAGCCGGGACGCTATGTGTATCGGTTCGTGGTGACCAAACCGGATGGAACGGAAATTGACTGGGTGATTGACCCGTTTGCCCGCGAGTATGGGGTGGGCGACCTGTCCGCCGTCACGCTCGGCTACCAGCCTTACGTTTGGAGCACATCAGAAGCGTCGTGGCAGACGCCTGCGCTTCGGGACATGGTCTGGTATGAACTGATGATCAGCGAGTTTGGGGCGGACATTGACGGTACGATCCAGATGCTGGATTATCTGGCCGATCTGGGGATCAACGGCATTGAAGTGATGCCGGTCAACAACGTCAAAAACACCATCAACTGGGGCTACGATCCTATCGGTTACTTCGGGGTGGACGAGCGGTTCGGCAAGCGGGCGGATTTCCAGCGTCTGGTGGACGAGGCGCACCGGCGCGGCATCGCAGTCATTCTGGATGTCGTTTACGGGCATACCGCCGATGATTTTGCCTATCCGTATCTCTATCAGCAGCTTTCGGAAGCCAGTCCCTTCAACGGCAGCCCGGTCCGATTCAACTTCGGCCCCGCTTGCGATTTTTCTCAGCCGTTCACGCAGGACTTTTTTCAGACCGCCAACGCGCACTGGCTGGAAACGTACCATTTGGACGGCTTCCGCTACGACAACGTCAACGGCTACTGGGACGGGACGCCCACTGACAAATACGCCCTGCTGACCCAGGCGACATATCAACGGGTCCAAACCGGGCTGGCGGCGGGCGGCGCGGCGAACCCCTGGCAGCGGTTCCAGCCAGCCGCGGGAGAAAGCGGGCTGCGCTTGATCCAATGCGCCGAGTATCTGGACAATCCCCCGGCGGTCCTCAGCCAGACCTACACGAACTGCACTTGGCAGGACCGGACTCTGAACGCCGCGCATGACGTGGCTGTCGCCACCCCCAGCGCCTTGGTCAATCTCGGCCTTCAGTGGGGTCTGGTGGGCTATCCCGGCTTTGCCACGGTCGGCGGCGACACGCTGGACCGAACCGCGCTGCAATATCTGGAAAACCATGACCACCTGCGATTCCTGTGCAATTTCGGCCTGCTGCCCAGCGACGACTCGCTGCTGGCCGAAGGCGACCGCAGCCAGTGGTACCGGATGCAGCCTTACCTGCTGGGCCTGCTCCTGGCAAAAGGCGTGCCGATGCTGTGGGAAGGGGAAGAACTGGCGGAAAACTACTTTGTCCCGCCGGGCGGTTATGGCCGCACCGGCTTGTTTCGTCCTGTACACTGGTCGTATTTTTACGATGCGGAAGGTAAATCGCTGGTCAATCAGGTTCGCAAATGGATCAAACTACGACGCAACAGCCCGCAGTTCCGCTCGGGCGATCACCAGTTCTATAACGATTACGACGCCTACTTGCAGCACGGCCTGCTACTGTTCTCGCGCAGCCTCGGAACCATCTTCAGCTTGGTCGCCCTGAACTTCACCGGGCAAACCCAGACCGCGTCATTCGCCTTTCCGAGGCCGGGCCATTATGTGGAGGAATTGGACGGCGTGCAGAATCTGGATACCGCGGCGACGCCGACAGCATTTAGCGTTCCAAGCAACTACGGGCAAGTCTGGACGATCACGACCTGAGCATGAGATTTGTTTACGCTGTTCTTGCACGAGCACAACAGGTTGACCAAATTAAGGCTTGGCAACTAAACGTGAACCACTATCAAAGCCTAAACCACTATCAAAGCCTATTCATGTTCGCGCGCATCCTGGGCGATAGACTTGCCCGCCTGAACTTCGCGCAGGATTTACTGCTTGAACTCTGCTCACCATGCTATGACTTAGGCGGCGTTTTGTCGGTGGTTGCCCCGGATCGGTTCACGAGGCGTGTCAGGACATCCGGGACGAGTCGCTCGGCGAAACCAGCGAGGAAAGACCAGACAATCATGCCGCCGAAATTGACGGGAGAGGCAAGCGAAATCTCATCCACGCTGGGAAACAGAGTGCCTTGCAGGTAGTGACCCAGGAAGAGGAAGTACAGAATAGCGGCGAAGATCGCGCCGCTGACTGGCGACAGGTAAATACTGAACTGCTCGGTTTCCATCTCAATGCGGTCCAGAATCGGCAGGCTCTGGGAAGTGGAGTTTTGCAGGCGAGTCTGCATACTCACAAAACCGCCCACGGAGCCGCTTAACATCGCGAGCATCATGGTCAGAGCCGGTGCTGTCGAGTGGGGAATATGCAGAAAGCGGGTCATGACAAAGACAAGAGCGCCGGTGAAAGTCGTTCCCAACGTCCAGCGCGCCGCGGTTTGTGAGATGCGGTCGCGCACCCGGTCGCGGGCGGGAAGAAATGTTCGGTATTTTTGCAGTTCGCTGTTCAGCGTCTCCATGTCTGCGCGCAGTTGTTCAATGGCAATGGTCGCATCGTCGCACGCAGGGCGGGACTGCTTGTAAAGCGCGGCCAGCGTTGGGCCGATGACTTCGCAGTAGCGGGCGCGCAGGCTCCAGGCGGTGCAGCGCAGGATAGCCTCGGGAAGCACCCGGAGGAGCGCGGTCTCCAATCGGTCTACGTCTTCCCAGGTGAGTTGTTGATGACCGGCCTTTTGTATTAAGGCATGGATAGCCTCGGTAGCATTGGGATTAACATGCAAACAGGCCGCAGGATCGTCGCCGCCGGAAGGAAACGTCTGATATTGCGACAGCAGTTGATGAAAGTAGGCAATGCCATAGTCCGGCAATGGGTCCAGCGGCCTCGGCGAATGCCGGTCGGAAGGGAGACTGGCAAAGCGAAATTTGGAGCGGCGCGGGTTGGGCCGTCCTAAAAGCGGGTGAACATCTTCCTCCACATCCGTGACCGTCTGTGTTTGCGCCATGACAATGTTCTCCTGAGCAGTTCGGGCTGCGTGAGCTATCCCACAAGCGCAGTCCCGTCAATATTACCTGCACAAAAGCGGCCAAGTCAAAATTCGCGTGTGAGCGACGCTTTATTTCCTCGGTTTGAAGGATGCTTTGAGAGAATTAATCGCCTGGGGCACCAGTCGTGTCGCCAGCCCCGCGACGAATGACCAGACGATCAGACGCGCGAAGTTGACGGGCAATGCCAGCGAGGCGTCATCCACTTTGGGGAAAAAGCTGCCGGGGAGATAATGGCTCAACAGCAAGAAGTAAAGGGCTGCGCCAGAGACCATGCCTTTGATTGGATACAGGTAAGCGCCGATCTCGTCATTTTTGGGGATTATGCGTCCCAGCAGAGTCTCCGATCCAGCCTTTCTGTCCCATGCGGTCGGACAGAGCGACCAGGCTGCCAAGCGCGCCGCTGGACATCGCTGCCAGCAAAAAGAGCGCCGGCGCCAATTCCGGTGGCACGGGCATCATCTGCGTAAAAATAAAAGCCAGAACGCAGGCGGCGCAAAGCCAGAGGATTTGCTGTCCCAGGACACGAATGTTCCGGGCGCGCGCCTGTTCCCGGAGGGGAAGAAGGACGCGCTCTGCCTGAACCTCGCTCGTCATCTGTTCCATGTCGGCGCGGAGGTCGGCATCCGGCACGGAAGCGTCATTCCAGTCCGCCGGCTTTGACTTCTCGTAAAGCCTGTAGCGAACCGGTCCTACAGCTTCGCGATAACGATTTCGCAGTTCCCAGGCCTGATGAGAAAGCGCTATGGCGGGGGTCACATGCACCATGGCAATTTCCATGCGATCAAAATCTTCCCAGGTGAGCGCCTCATGCCTGGATTTCTTAATGATCTCTCGGATGGCCGCAATTGCCTGTGAATTCGGGTGGAGGCAGAGGCGTGGATCCTCCTCACAGAGGGGAAAAGTCTGAAACTGAGAGACGAGTTGCTGGAAGCGTGTCGTGATGTGTCGCGGCAAAGTTTCCGCAACCGCGCCGGGCGCATTGCCCAGCGGTATGGGGTTGAAGCGGAACACAGTTTCCGGCGCATAAGCGTTGCTTTTTTCACTGGGTGGTGAGGGCGGTGAACTGAGCGGTTCTTCCGACACGTCGGCCAGGCGAAAGATAAAATTGCTGCCTGTCTGTTCGCGCGCTGTTGGAGTGGAGGCGTCTGCGCCTGACTTTTTTTGGGTTGGATCTATTGTTTGTTCCATGTTGTACTTCCCGCTTTTCCACTGATAGTCATTGCGAGCATCGTCCTGTAGAGTATACCAGCACAAATCATGCCAAGTCATCGTTAGGGGCTGGTGACACCTAAAGAGACCAATTTTGAACTGCCGTTACTGTCCCGGGCGAGCTGCTGAAGAAGATGGGCCGCCTCAAAGCTGTCGTCCGTTCCGTCCGGGTTCTTGCCGACGAGACCGACCGTGGAGATGCGGGCGTGGCTGCGATTCATGGCGCGGATGCGGCGGGCCAGCTTTTTGAAATCCGTTTCGCCAATGGTCGGCACCCCGTCGGTCAGGAGCACGACCTCATTGACATCGGTTAACGCCAAAGCGCGGACCATTGCGCCTTCCAAATTGGTGCCGCCGCTGACCTGAAGCGTGGTGAGGAAGTAATCGGCGCGTCGCTCCAGGTCCGGGGTCGCGGGAGCCATGCCGGTGTCAAATGATTGGACGCGGTCACTGAAGGCAACGATATTGAATGTCTCGCCCGGCTGTAAGCCGTCCAATGCGCGCCGCAGTTCTTCTTCGGCACGATCAATACGGCTGGACATGCTGCCGGAGATGTCCAGCACGTAGACCACATGGCGCAGCCCGCCGTCACCGGCCATCCCCGTCCCGACGCCGAATGGCTCACCGGCATCACGGCTTTTTCCCGCCCCGATTCCGCTGCCGGCTCCCACTCCTTCGCTGCTGCCTGCGCTCTGATTCCCGCTGGCTTTGCCTGCGCCGTAATCAAACACATTCGGTGCGGTCGGCCCAGGGATCGGAGCCACTGTCGGCGGCGCAAAGGCGACCCCAGATGGCGCGGGCGTGGGAAGGGGAGAAGGCACTGCCACGGTGTGAGGCGCAGTTTGAGACGAAAACTGCCTGTTGGTCATCACCATCGGTGCAGGGACAGCGGGCGGCAGCGCTGCCACGACACGCTGCGGCGCGGGGGCGGTCGCGCCGGAATGCGCGCCGCCGGTGGGGCGTGTCAGCGGCGCAGGCTGGGAAGTACGGACATGGGCGCCGGGCCGAAGCTGCTTTCTCGGATGTGTCGGCTTCGGCAGTCTCGGCAATGGTTTTTGTGGCTGCGCCGGTGTCCGGCGTACAACTCGCGGCGAAAGAAGAGGACGCGGCTTCGGCGTCTCTTTCGAATGCCAGAATCATGAGCTGGAGATGAGGACGGGAAACTAAAACGGGCAGCACGATGGGCCGCCATATCCAGCCGGCCAGCAGCAAACCGCTGCTGTTGATCACCAGGGACGCCAGCAGGCACAGACTGAATCGGCGGGTGTCGGACATGAAGAATCGGTTCCCCTGAAAGTGAGACGCAATGGGGAGGCCAGGGGTTCCCACTTGCCCGCAAATTTGCTTGACTCCCGGCGGGCGAAGGGTTATAATAAAGCGTCAAGGGCGACCTGCCCCCGGAGTAGTTGTATGTCCGATCCGTCGCCCGCCCAAAACGCCAGCCGCATCGCGGCGCTTGTCCTCGCCGCCGGGAAAAGTACGCGCATGAAGTCCAAACGGCCCAAAGCGCTGCACGCTCTGCTGGGCAAGCCCTTGCTGCGCTGGGCAGTGGAGGCGGCGCAGGGGGCTGGGGCCAGCCGAACGGTTCTGGTCGTCGGGCATCAGGCCGAATTGGTCCAGGCGGCGATGGGTTCGGATCTGGAATATGTCCTGCAAGCCGAGCAGAAAGGCACCGGCCATGCCGTGCAGATGGCCGAAGCGCTTCTGCAAGACTGGGACGGGCCGATTTTGGTCCTGCCTGGCGATGCGCCCCTCCTGTCCGACACGCTTCTGGAAGCGTTAATCGCCCATCACACCCATTCTGGCGCGGCGGCGACGCTGTTGACAGCCATTCTGGATGATGCCGCGGCCTATGGCCGTGTCGTGCGCGATCCGCAGACTCATCGAGTTCAGGCCATCGTGGAAGCCCGCGACGCCTCCCCCGAACAGCTTCAAATCCGTGAAATCGGCACCTCGGTCTATACCTTTGAACCGTCCGCTCTTTTTGCCGCTTTGCGGCAGATCACGCCGCAGAACGCGCAGGGCGAGTATTATCTGACCGATGCCGTGGCTTTTCTGGCTGGGCAGGGCCGCCTTGTGGAAGCCTTAATCTCCCCCGACCCGGACATCGTGCGCGGGGTCAATAACCGGGCGGAACTTGTGGAACTGCGCCAGGTTCTGCAAGCCCGCGTGCATCAGACGCATTCCCTGGCGGGAGTGACCATTTTAGACCCGCTGACCACCCATATTGACGCGAGCGTCAAAATCGGCGCGGACACGACTATTCACCCGTTCACGATCCTCTCGGGCGTCACTGACATTGGCGAAGACTGCGAGATTGGGCCGGGCGCGTGCATCAGCGACTCGCGCATCGGTCAGGGCGTGACCATCCGCGACTCCTATGTCACGGCCAGCGAAGTCGGCGACGGCTCCCGCGTCGGCCCCTTCGCCAACCTGCGCCCCGGCACCGTCCTGGGCCGGGATGTCAAAGTCGGCGACTTCGTGGAACTCAAAAACGCGACCCTGGGCGACGGCGTCTCCGCCGGCCATCTGGCCTACCTGGGCGACGCCGAAATCGGCCCGCGCACCAACATCGGCGCGGGAACCATCACCTGCAACTACGATCCTTTCCGAACGCCGACCAAAAACAAAACGGTCATCGGAGCCGATTCTTTCATCGGCACCCATTCTACGCTCATTGCCCCGGTGACAATCGGCGACGAAGCTTACACCGCCGCCGGCTCCACGATCAGCGAAGAAGTTCCCGCCGGCAGTCTCGGCATTGGCCGGGCGCGACAGGTCAACAAAGAAGGCTGGGTTCACGCGAAGAAGCGGCGTAAAACTGGAGATTAGTCACGATGTCCATTAACGCAAAGTATCGTCGCATCACACCGCAGGAACTGGCAGCTTTCCGGCGCGATCCCTCTTCAATTGCCGCTTTCTTTGGGACAGATAAGTTTGACAACATGCCGGACGACGAAGACTTTGACGAAGAAGCCTATCTCGCTGAACCTTCACCTGTAGATGACCCTGAGCGTCTTTTTGATCTCACTAACTCATGGCAGGCTGTTCATTACCTGCTCACCGGAGAGATCACATTTGCTTCCCAAAGCGCTGTGCCGCCGCCTCTGGTTTATGTAGTCATGGGTGGAACCCCGATCAGCGAGGTAGATGTAGGCTACGGCCCGCCTCGCTTTCTGACACCGGAGCAAGTCAAAGAATCCGCTGATGCTCTCCGTGAACTAGCGCCGGAGGACTTGCGCGGACGTTTTGATGTAGAAGTCTACAATGCCGCTGGCGGCTATCCAAGAATGAGGCCAACAGGCTGGGAGCAGCAAGATTTAAAATCTACTGCTTGAAGAATATGCGGGTCTACGGGATTTTTTTCTGAAAGCGGCCCACGATGGCGACGCGCTACTGCTTTGGTCGGATTAATATAAAGAAATCATGGTTCTTGTTCCCTACAATGACGAAAGGGCAGCGTGGTCTTCTTAAAGATAATCGGCGTCATCTTGATTGCGGTCGGGATATTGATTCCTCTGGTGCAATTTCAAGCAATGTTTGATTCCGCCCATGTGGGAATGGCGTTTCCCCTGGCCCAGACTTTGCTGCATCCATTCGCCGGCACCATTACTTCCTGGGCAATGCCGCTCAATATCGCGTCCCCGGCGCTGATGGTCGCAGGGGCTGTTCTGCTGCTGAAGCAGCGTAATGCCAAACCGGTGCGCCGTGCCGGTTTACCTGCCAACGCGCGTTCTGGTCAGACAATGGGTACGTCAGCCGGTCCCTCGCCCCGCCGAGATGCCGACCCACGAGAGCGTATCGCCATCCGGCAGGCGACGGCGGAGGATTGGGTCGCCATCTGGCCGATCTTTCACGCTGTTGTAGGCCGAGGCGAGACATACTGCTATGACCCGGAGATAGGCCGCGAGGAAGCCTTGCGGCTCTGGATGGTAGCGCCGGCAATCGCCTACATTGCTCTGGAAGACGGGACGGTGGTCGGGACGTATATGCTCAGGCCAAACCAGCCCTCCCTGGGAGCGCACGTCGCCAATGCCGGCTTCATGGTCGCCCCTGAAGCAAGCGGGCGGGGCGTCGGGCGCGCGATGGGTCTGCACGCGCTGGCCGAGGCAAAGCGCCTGGGCTACGCGGCCATGCAGTTCAACTGCGTGGTCCAATCAAACAAGTCCGCCGTCGCCCTCTGGCAGTCGCTGGGCTTCGCCATTGTCGGAACGGTGCCGCAGGCGTTTCGTCATCGGACATTGGGCCTGACGGATGTTTATGTCATGCATCGCATTCTTTAAAACCATCAAGCCGCCGAGTAGAGCGGCCTTTTAGCGCATAAAGGGATCACAGCAATGGGAGTGGACGAAGACACCTTACGCATTTTCAGCGGCAACGCCAACCCCGTCCTGGCCGCCGACATCGCGCATCATCTGGGACGGCCTCTCGGGCAAGATTCACTGCACGCGCTTTGCCGACGGCGAAATCCGCGTCAAGATTGAAGAAAGCGCGCGCGGCATGGATGTGTTTATCGTCCAGCCGACCTGTGCGCCCGCCAATGATACGCTGATGGAGCTGCTGATCCTGGTAGACGCCTTCCGCCGGGCTTCGGCCAAGCGCATCACCCTGGTCATTCCCTACTATGGCTACTCGCGGCAGGACAAAAAGATCAAGCCGCGTGAGCCGGTCACGGCTCGCCTGGTCGCCGATTTGATCACGACAGCCGGCGCGCACCGCGTTCTGGCCGTGGACCTCCACGCGGGCCAGATTCAGGGCTTTTTCCAGTTGCCACTGGATCACCTCTATGCCGGGCCTCTGCTGGCCTCTTACTTTGCTGAAAAAGGGCTGATTGACGGCGACACCGTCGTTGTCTCGCCGGATGTCGGTGGGGTGGGGCGGGCGCGCGGCATGGCGGAGATGCTGCATGCACCCATTGCAATCATTGCCAAGCGCCGCCCGGAGCCGAACAAGGTGGAGATCATGGAGATCATCGGCGATGTTCGGGACAAAACCTGCGTCATGGTGGACGATATGATCGACACGGGAGGCAGCACCGTCAGCGGCGCCTGCGCCCTCATGGAGCGCGGCGCTCGCCGCGTGTTTGCCTGCTGCACGCACCCGGTTCTGTCCGACATGGCCGTAGATCGCATTGAAGACTCGCCGATTTCCGAGCTCGTGATTACCGATACAATTCCCTTAGACGCCCACAAGCGCGCTCGCAGCACCAAGACGACTGTCATTTCGGTTGCGCCCCTTCTCGCCAGCGCTATCTCGCGTATCCACCATGATGACAGCGTCAGTGAACTGTTCGAACGCCTATTATTGACGATGCTTCGCCTGAATTTTGCATAATGCATTGTAGTCACTCACCGCTTTGCTCAATGAGTTTGGCGACCAATCCTGTCCAACCGGTTTGGTGACTGGCCCCGATGCCTGCCCCATTGTCGCCGTGGAAATATTCAAAGAAGAGAATCAGGTCGCTCCAGTGCGGGTCGGTCTGGAATGTTTCTGTCCCGCCGTAGACGGGGCGGCGCGCGTTTTCGTCGCGCAGAAACGTGCGGGTGAGACGGCGGGATAACTCGGCGGCGACCTGCCCGAGAGTCAGGCGCTGCCCAGAGCCAGTCGGGAAGGGGATGGTGAAGTCCGGCCCCAGGTAGTAGTCAAACTTTTGCAGGGCTTCAATCAGGAGATAATTGAGCGGGAACCAGACCGGGCCGCGCCAGTTGGAATTGCCGCCAAAAAGTCCCGTGGTGGACTCCGCCGGCTCGTAATCCACGCGATACTCGACGCCGTTGACGTTCATCACGACCGGGTGATCCTTGTGGAAGCGGGAAACGCCGCGGATGCCGTGCGGGGACAAAAATTCCGTTTCGTCCAGCATCCGCGTCAGGATCACCCGCAGCCGGTCCGGGGAGACAATGGAGAGCAGACGGCGGTTTTGATGGCCGATTTCGCAGAGATCAGCGACGTTCTTGACAAGCTGGGGTCGGTTGGCGATGAACCACTGGACGCGCTGCTCGAAATCGGGCATAGCGGCATATTGCGCTTCATCCATCGTGTCCACCGCCAACAGCGGAATCAGGCCGACCATGGAGCGGACGCGCAGAAACTCATGGGAGCCGTCGGGCCGGTGCAGGACATCATAGTAAAAGCCGTCGTCATCGTCATACAGATCCACATCCGCCGTTCCCATCGTGTTCATGGCGTGGGCGATGTAGACAAAATGCTCAAAGAACTTGGTGCACATGTCTTCGTAGCTGGGATCGCGCCGCGTCAGTTCCATCGCGATAGACAGCATATTCAGGCAGAACATCGCCATCCAGCTTGTGCCGTCGGACTGCTCCAGATAGCCTCCGGTCGGCAGCGGCTGGCTGCGGTCAAATAGCGCCGATATTGTCCAGCCCCAGAAAACCGCCCTGAAAAACGTTCTTGCCCTCGGCGTCCTTGCGATTGACCCACCAGGTAAAGTTCATCAGTAGCTTATGGAACATCTTTTCCAGAAACAAGAAATCGCCTTCCTTTTCCAGAACGCGGGCCTCAATTTGGTAGACGCGCAGTGCCGCCCATGCTTGAACCGGCGGGTTGACATCGCCGAAGGCCCATTCATAGGCGGGCAGTTGCCCGTTCGGATGCTGATACCATTCGTGGCCCAGCAGCAGCAATTGGTCTTTGGCGAATTGCGGGTCAATCACGGCGAGGGGAATGCAGTGGAACGCCAGGTCCCAGGCGGCGAACCAGGGGTATTCCCAGGTGTCCGGCATGGAGATGATGTCTTTGGAGTTTAAGTGACGCCATTCATGGTTGCGGCCTCCAAGCCGCGCGGCGGGCGGCGCCGGGCCGGCGGGGTCGCCTTCCAGCCAGTGAATGACATCATATTTGTAGAACTGCTTGGACCAGAGCAAGCCGGCAAACGCCTGACGCATGACGCAGCGCGCATCGTCGGATAACTCGGCAGAGCCGATAGCATCATAAAAGGCGTCCGCCTCAGCGATGCGGGCTTGTAAAACCTGGGCAAAGCCCTGCCCGAAAGGGTCGGGCGTCAGCGCCTGATCGGTCAGTCGCAGGCGGATGGTTGCCTCCTGCCCGCCTTCCACCGTCACGGGGTAACGAGCGCAGGCTTTGGTGCCTGTCCCCTGCGGGTTGACCGCGCCCTCCAATTTCTTCTACGATATACTCATGGAAGCCGTCTTTGACATAGGGCGTTGGATTCTGCGCGGCCCCGTAAAGCCGCTTCGCATTGGTCTCGTTTTCCGTAAACAGCAGTTCCGGCTGCCCTTCGCAAAGCAGGTAGCGCAGGCCCAGATCGTGCTGTTCAGCTTCAATGAAAACGCCGTGTCCCTGCCCTCGGCCCAGTTTCGCGCGTTCGGATTGTCCCAGCCCCAGGCCCAGCAATTGCGAAACCACAGCGTCGGCAGGATTTCCAGCGTCGCCGCCTCGGGCCCACGGTTCGTAGCAGTGATCTGAATGAGAATGTCATCTGTGGAAGCTTTGGCATACTCCACTGTAATATCCCAGTAGCGATTGTCCGCGAAAACACCCGTATCCAGCAATTCATATTCGGGGTCATGCCGGGTCCGCGCGGCGTTGGTTTTGACTAAATCTTCATAGGGAAACGCGCGCTGCGGATACTTGTACAGCATCTTCATATAGGAATGGCTGGGCGTGTTGTCCTGAAAGAAAAAATACTCTTTGACATCTTCGCCATGGTTGCCCTCCGGCCCGGACAGACCAAAGGGCCGCTCCTTGAGAATGGGATCTACGCCATTCCAGAACGCCAAAGCGAAGCAGAGCAGTTGTTCCTTGTCGCAGATGCCCGCGATTCCATCTTCGTTCCATCGGTACGCTTTGGACCTGGCCCAGTCATGCGGCAGATAGTCCCAGGCCCGCCCGTCCGGCGAATAATCCTCACGCACGGTACCCCAGGCCCGCTCCGAAATGTACGGCCCCCAGGCCCGCCAGTCCGCTCCGGCCCGCCCCTGCCGCATGTCTTCCATCCGCTGCCGCTCTTTGTCTGTGTTTGCCATGTCGGCTTATTCGCGTCAGAGCATCGCATTTCCTGCCCTATGACAAAAAAGCACTTAAGGCTGTATCACTAAAAGTATCCCGCCTCACAAAAGGTGCTAATGCCTTCACGCTTTTCATACAATTTAAATGAAAATTTTCAATCAGGCCAGAAAATCTTATGCTCGCTAGCTTCTTTGGCATGATTCTTGCACTAAAAAATTTGCCGGTTTTCTGAGTTCGCATCGCCCCGTCCGGCTACGGGGTTTTAACCCTGTTGTTGATTCTCTCTGGAGAAATCCTGCCTCCTTACCGACTATAAAATGGGGCGTCCTGGATTTCCTGCGTCCCATCACAACACATCTAGCGCGCGTCTGCACGCTTCACATAAACTTTGGGAGAACAGAAATGAAATTGCACTTGCTCCCGGCCTGGCTAATTTTAGTCCTTGTCGGCAGCCTGTTCATAGGTCCGCCCGCGCAGGCGCAATCCGCCGCCGTCTTAACCGCTGTCCCCAGTGGACTCCGCGCACTCGGAAATCCCTATGCGGTCGGCTCGGAAATTAAAATTGTCTGGGTAAAGGTCGCGCAGGCGACGTCCTATAACTTGTATCGCGACGGTGCCTTGCTGACAACTTCCAATGCCACGGTAGTGAATGATTATGCTGTCTTCGCAGGCGATACTCATTCCTATGCCGTTTCCAGTGTCGGTCCTGCCGGCGAAAGCGCGCTTTCGTCCCCGGTGACCGTTACTGTTCCGTTGACCGCCGGCGGGCAAGCGATCTATGCCGAATCTCTGGAAAATGCCTGGCAGTCTTGGAGCTGGGCGACGACTGACTTCGCCAATGCTGCACCGTCTCATCTGGGGCACTCGATCAAAATCACGGCGGGTCCCTGGCAGGCGATGTACCTGTACCATGATCCCTTTGATACCACGCCTTACACAGCTCTTTCGTTTTGGGTGCATGGCGGACAAACGGGCGGTCAGCGCCTTCAGGTGAAGGCAATGCGGAATGGAGTGCCTCAAGTGGCAATTCAACTGCTTCCGTTGCTGGCAGGGAATTGGCAGCATGTCACTCTTTCACTGGCCTCGCTCGGCGTTGCCAACGTGACGGATATGGATGGATTCTGGATTGAGGAGGCGACCGGAAACGCGCAGCCGGTTTTCTATGTTCGATCAAATCAGCCTGAACCGGGACAACTCACACCATTCTAGCCCGCCCGCCCCGCCGGCGGATCTCGTGGCTACGCCGGCCTATGTCGCGAACTGCCCAACCTGCGGCATGCCGATGGCCCATATCAACCTCGCCTGGGACAACGTTTCCGGCGCGAAAACCTATCTGGTTTGCCGTAACGGCGTTTCGGTCGCGACGAGTATCAACAGCCCGCACTGGACAGATATGGGGGTCTGGAGCGGCCAAACTTATACCTACACGGTCCGCGCGGTCGGCCCCGGCGGCGACAGCGCTCCCAGCACCCCCGCGACGGCGACGGCTCCGACGCCGCCCAACAATCAGACTCAATTAACCTCGCCAATCAACCTCTGTATCCAGGGGACATGGCAGGGGGGACCGACTGATGTTCTTTCCTGGGCACCAGTCACCGGCGCTGCCAGCTACAACATTTATCAATACGATACGCTGATCGGCAAAGGCATCACCGTCCCGACATTTACAGTTCCCACCAGCATCTACTGGCCGCAGATGACTTACACAGTCACCGCTGTGGATTCTACGGGCATGGAAACGATCCCATCAGCGCTTACCACCGCGCAAGGATCATTTGACCCTGGCAATCAGCCGGGCTTCCTGCCTCCCCTGCCTCTGACTCCCATCTCTTCCTGGGTCGTCGCGGAATGGAATCTGGGTAGTCCAAGAATGCATCTTGCCTGGAGAGGCGACCTGCATAACTATCTGTACAATGTCTACCGCGACGGCACACTGATCGCCACCGGCCTGTGGGGCCTCAACTACTACGACACAGCCGTGCAGCCTGGTGAAACCCATAGCTACACCGTCAGCGGAACCAATGTCTACTGGACCAAATCGGTTGAAAGCGCGCAAAGCGTTCCGGTGACGGGGACGGCTCTCCTCGCGGACCCGACCCCCAGCACGCCCGGCACTGTGCAGATCACCAACGTGCAGCCCGATGACGACAGCGTTCTCGTGTCTTTTACCCCGGTGGCCGGCGCGGTAGATTACCGTCTTTATGACCTTGCCAACCCCAACACCAAGAAATATAGCGCCGGCGGCTTAAGCATAGAGCTCAATGGTCTGGATCCGACGGTAAGCCACACTCTGGTCGTGGAGGCTGTCAACAAGTTCGGGCCGTTCCAGACGATGGACGGTATGGCTGGCCCTGGCGCGATGATGATGGATGGAATGCATAGCGCCATTAATGGACAGGGTGACCCATCCAACGTGCCGAATGTGCTGGCGGTGTCGGCTCCCACTCCGGTGACATGCGTTCCCACCACACTGACCGGCTCACAGGTCTTCTTTGACAACTTCCGGCAGGAGCAGCCGCTTATCGCCCGGCCTCTGCCCACGCCGATTCCCGGTGACGGCGGCGAAGCCTACGGCTACGCCAACAACATGACGGTTGTCGCCAACGATAAGTGGGAGATACGAAACTCCACGGGCGATCTGCTCAATTCAACCACCTTCTTTATGGGCAATCACTTCATGGATACGCTCTATGATGGCGCGACTGCGCGCGTGTCGAATGTGATGCACAACAATAACGCTTCCATGGTGTTGATGCCTAAAGCGACGGCAAACATTGCCGGCGGCCAGGTGCTGCATGTCACGTTTGAAGTCGATGCCCATATGGGGGGGCGCCGCTGGTGCGATGTCGTTGTCACCGCTGCCGGAGATCCTTTCATCAATCCCGGCAAGCTGGACGGAGGCCTCTCTCCCACCGTTTCGGGGAATATGTTCCGCTGGTCGATCCAGAATTTCTTCCACTTCCCCGAACTGTTCCTCGGAAACGCCGAGACCTTTCTGGTGAACACCCAGAACGGCGTCAACCTGGACAATCCCCAGGTGCAGCGCAGCATCAACTCAGGGATTACAACACTCATGAACGGTTCGCCGCAGGACCTGGATAAGCGGCATCGGTTTGACCTGTATCTCTCGCAGACGCACTTCCGCATCTTTGAGCAGGGGCAACTGGTCAAAGACAGCGATTTCCCTCTGGATGCAAGCGGGAAAATTCAAAGTCTGCCGTTTGACAAGTGTCAGGTCTATTTCGTGCACCAGGTTTACCATACGGGAAATGACCGTCCTGAGCAAGTAACTTACTACCCGGAAAGCTGCTACTGGTACAACTATCGTCCCTGGTCGGATGAGCGGCATTGGGACAACATGGGCTTTGAAGTGCTGCCCTCGTTCCCGGCAATGCCCTGAAACCCGGGTGGTGGCACAAACGAACCGGGGGAAGCGGAGCAATCTGCTTCCCCCGATTTATTTTTAAGGTCTTACGCTTTGGCATGAATCTTGCAGGGATAAACATCAGCAGAGCCTCGCACTTTTACCGCTTTCTGCTGCCTGGTCAGACTGGTGTCTGGCCGAAAGGAATGTGCGATGTCCCCACGCAGTGCATTGACCGTCGCGCCATCATCTGTCGCTTCCAATTCGGAAGAGACACAATCCATTCCGCTGCCGACCCGCTCTGAGAAGCCGCACCTGGAATTCATCGACGGCATCCGCGCGCTGGCAGCCCTGTTCGTGATGGTCTGCCATGCCTACTTTGAACCGGCAAATGGCTACTATGCCGGGCGGTTCATGAACCATCTTGGACTGACCTACGGGCATGTTGCGGTGGATGTCTTTATTGTGGTCTCCGGTTTCTGCCTGATGCTGCCGGTGACGCGCCGTGGCGGCCATCTGGGTTCTCCGACCCAATTCTTCGCGCGCCGGGCGCGGCGCATTCTGCCGCCTTATTATGCTTCGCTGGCGCTTTCCGCGCTTTTTATCCTGGCTGTCGCCCATGTTCCGACGGGAACGGTCTGGGATAACTGCCTGCCGCTGACCTGGGCGCAGTTTCTCGCCCATGTCTTCTTAATCCATGATCTGCCGCTCAACCTGAAGGGAGGCAGCATCAATTATCCGTTGTGGAGCATCGCGGTTGAATGCCAGGTATATCTCTTCATGCCGCTGGTCGTGCTTTCCCTGCGTCGTATGGGAGCCGCCGGGACGCTGGCCTGGACAATTGCCTTTGGGGTTATCCTCCACCTTGCCTCTGCCGGGCGTTTGGATACCGCGACTCCCTGGTATCTGGGCCTGTTCGCCCTGGGTGCGGTCGCGGCGCATCAAGGCGTACAGACCCCGCGCCGCTGGTGGCGTCCGGTTTCCTACATCTTGTGGGTCCTGGTGGCGGCGGTCATCGTCGGCAAAGGAAAGCAGTTTTTTGATTCCCATTTCTGTTTCATTGACACCCTGGTCGGTTTGGCGACGGCTCTGTTGATGGGAGCGACGCTGGGGGATGCTGCCGGGCGCGGCAACGGTTTGACGCGCGCCCTCTCCTGGCGGCCCCTGGTGCGAGTCGGCCTTTTCTCCTACAGCCTCTATCTGGTCCACGCCCCGCTGCTGCATGCCGTGAATCTGCTCCTGCGGCATACGCTCCATCCGAGCGCTCCTGTGACTTTTCTGCTTTTGCTTGGCGCGTCGCCGCTGATTGTCGGCGTTGCGTATCTGTTTCATCTGCTGTTTGAGAAGCCGTTTATGACGACCGCCCGAGAGAAGCCTCGATTTGGCCTGCGCCCCGCGCCCGTTCCAAATTCAGAAAATCCGCCGAGCGTCTGACCGCAATTGAGTTAGCCGGAAGGAAAATTCGGCGCTTTGTTGCCGGAAGTCAGTAATCTGGGCTATAATGCTCAAAAGATGAAGATACTGCTGGTCACTCCTTTTTACAGCCCCGGCGCGGGTGGAAGTTCGCGGCTGCTCCAGGATGTCACGGATGCGCTCACGGCCAGCGGTCATACTGTGGAAGTTTTGACCTATGGCGTGGACCCGGAGCGTTGCCGGGCATTTGATTCCGCGCAGCGCTATCCTATCCATCGCATTCTGCCTCATCGTCTTCCGGGCGGATCCTCCGTCGCGATGGCGGCGCGGCTGCTGTTTTTGACGCTGCGTGGCGGCTACGACGTGGTCGTTTGCGGGGTTGCCTTTCCCAGCGCCATTCTGGCTTATGCGGCGCAGTTTCTGACGCGCGTCCCTTATGTGATCTATTCTCATGGCGAGGATGTGACAATGGTGCAGGGGGAGCGTCTGAAAACAGCGCTGCTGGCGCGCGCGCTACGCGGTGCCAGGGCGATCATGACAAACAGCGGCTTTTCTCGCCATGAGGTGGAGAAGCTGGGGGCGCTGCCACAGAAAGTTTCTTGCATTCCGCCCGGAATTGATCCGGCCCCCTATGAGCGCACATCACGCGAGACCGTGGAAAGTCTGCGCGCCCGGCTGGGTGTTCAGGACGGGCCTCTGATCCTGACGGTTGCCCGGCTGACGGCGCGTAAAGGGCATGACATGATTATCCGAGCGCTGCCGGAACTGTGCCGGCACATTCCAGACCTGCATTATCTGATCGTGGGTCACGGGGACTCGGAAGGGCTGCGTTCACTGGCGGAATCAGGAAATGTGGCTGATCGGGTGATTTTTGTGGACTACGTGCCGGATGCCGACCTGCCCGCTTTATACCATCTTTGCGACGTGTATGCGATGGTGAGCCGGTGGGACCCTGAAACCAGACAGGTGGAAGGCTTCGGCATGGTATACCTGGAAGCCGGTGCATGCGGAAAGCCCTGCGTTGCCGGCTCTGCGGGCGGTTCGCCGGATGCGGTAGAAAATGGTGTCACGGGTTTTGTGGTAGACCCTACCTGTTTGGACGAAGTGACCGGAGCGCTGAAAACGCTTTTGACCGATACAGACCTCGCCGCTGCGATGGGCGCTGCCGGCCGGGTGCGCGTCCGCGAGTGCTTTCAAAGAGAAATGCTGCTGGACCGGATCGAACAAACAATAGCGTGCGCCGTGAGCGGCGAGAATGACAGCCAATGAGCCAGTGGGCCTGCTGGCGTCATGACCTGGATGCTTATGTCGGTGATCAGGAGGCGCGTGCTGGGGGTCTGCGTCTCATCGCACGCGCTTTGGCCTGCGGCTACAGGCATCCCGGCTTTTGGGCCGTTGCCGCGTACCGATTTGGCCGAGCAGCCAGAGGCTGCCGGGTTCCGGTTCTCCGGCCTCTGCTCCTGCTGCTGTATTATGTGCTCGTCTCTCCCTGGATACGTTTTGGTTTGGGGATTGAGTTGCCTTTGAGCTGCGACATCGGGCCGGGATTTACGATCTGGCATTATGGCGGCATTATTCTTGGCGGCGGGGTGGTGGCGGGCCGGGGTTTTTCGATCAATTCCGGGGTGATGATCGGACGCAAGGAACATAATGGCGACATATGCCGGTTCGGCGATCAGGTGATGATACACGCGCATTCGGTTGTTCTCTGCCGCAGCATCGGTGATGAGGCGGTGGTGGGCGCGGGAAGCGTCGTCATTAAGGACGTTCCGGCGTATTGCGTCGTGGCCGGGAATCCGGCCCGGATCATCAAGGAAGGTATCAGTCCAGAGAAATGACTTTGAAAGCGCTGATCTGGTCTGATCTCAGAGCATTCGGGCGCGCTTATGATCCCCGTAAGCCGGCGTTCTGGCGGTTTTTGATCAAGCAGTCTTTCTTTCATGCCGCGCTCTTCGGGGTGATCTGGTATCGGTACGGGCACTGGGCGTTCTGCATCTGCAAAGTCCCTGTCTGGCGTCATCTCCACGCGCTGAATTACCTGCTCTGGCTGCCTCTCCTGCATGCTTTGACGGGGGTAGACATTGCTTATGAGGCGGAGATCGGGCCGGGGCTTGTCATGGGTCACGGTCATCAGGTCATCGGCGCGATCCAGGCCGGCGCGAACCTGTTCGTTCATGACGGCGTTCTGGTGGGTGCGGTCAATGAACGGTATCCGACACTGGGAGATGATGTGACGCTGGGGGCGCGCGCAGTCATCATCGGCCCGGTGCGGCTGGGGGATGGGTGCCGGATCGGGGCGGGGGCGGTCGTCGTAAAAGACGTGCCGGCTGGGGCGACGGCTGTCGGCAACCCGGCCCGCGTGATTTTGAAAGCGGTTCCGTCCGCTGCCTCTTCCGTTTAAGGCAAGAAAGCTACGATGAGACAGATTTGCGATTATCTGAGCGACATGGCGGCGCTGCTGCGGGAAGTCTCCGTGGACCAGATTGACAGAGCCGTCGCGCTGTTTTGGGATAACTATCAACAAAGGCGGCGGGTGGTCTTCTGCGGCAACGGTGGATCGGCCGCCAGCGCCAGCCATCTGCCTGCCGATTTTCAAAAGAACATGTATCTGCACGGGGGCAGGCCGTGGGAGTGCCTGTCTCTGGTGGACTCAATTCCGCTCGTGACTGCGTGGAGCAATGACACAGAGTATGCCAATGTCTTTGCCGCGCAAGCCTGGACCTGGCTTCGTCCCGGCGACCTTCTGATTGCCATCAGCGGCAGCGGCAACTCACCCAACGTTCTGGCGGCCGTTGAGACCGCGCACGAGATCGGCGCAGTCACGCTTGGCTGGAGCGGCCACGGCGGCGGCAAGTTGGCGCAACTGGCGCAGCATAACATCGTCGTCCATTCGGACAATATGCAGATGGTGGAGGATGTCCACATGGTTGTCGGCCATCTGATTTACTCGGCCCTGCGTGATCGGCTTCTCCAAGAAACAGGTGGGTGATTGTCGGCGTCAAAATATCGTTTCGCTTATGTTCTGGATCAACAAGTCGGGCTGCGGACGCAGGCGCTGAACTGGGAGCGCGTGGCCGGCGAAGACCCATCCATAGAAGCCTCTTGGGTTCCTGTCTGCTATGAGGCGGATGCCGGGCCACTTGCCCGTCTGCCCGGTCTGCCGTCTGGGATCAAAGGGACTTTACGCGGCGTCCGTGAAATTCGTGACGGACTGGAACGCGCCGGGCAGCAGGAGGCCATTCTCTGGGCGACATGGGCGGCCAAGTCCGTCCCGGATCTGGTGCAAGCCTCACCCTCGTTTCTGGTAATGGACATGACCCCGCTCCAGATGGAGGCAATGGGCGAACTCTACGGCTACAGCCGCGCCCGCGCGCGCTTTGGGGCTGGCTGGAAACGCCGCGCCACCGACCGCCTTTACGCCGCCGCCGCGCATCTTTTCCCCTGGAACGAATGGGTCGCGGCCAGCCTGCGCGATGATTACGGCGTTCCCCCGGAAAAGATTACGCCTGTGTCGCCCGGCGTGGATCAAAATCTCTTTTTTCCTGATCCCTCGGCACGCCCCAGGATGGTGTCGCGCGCCTGCTGTTTGTCGGCGGCAACTTTGCGCGCAAGGGCGGTGATCTGCTTTTGCGGTGGGCGCGGGAAACTCAGGTGTCCGCCCGCTGGGAACTGCATCTGGTGACGCGCGACCCTGTGCCGGAGACAGCGGGCGTCGTCGTGCATCAGAGCCTTGCCAACAACAGCCCGGAGTTGATCAGCCTGTATCAGCGGTGCGACATTTTCGCGCTGCCGACGCTGGCCGACTGTTTTTCCCTGGTCGCGATGGAAGCAATGTCCTGCGGCCTGCCGGTCGTCATCTCCCGCCTGGGCGGCATCCCTGAGATCGTTGAGGAGGGGCGGACGGGCTATCTGCTGGAGCCGGGCGATTACCCCGCTCTCGCGCTGCGCCTGGATCAACTGGTCTCGGATGCGGCCCTGCGGCAGCGGATGAGCGAGGCCGGGCTGTGCCGCGCGAAAAACGATTTCAACTGCCGTGTGAACATGGGGCGCATACTTAACGTCATGAAGGCAGCAAGCAGCCGATGAACCTGGGTTTCGCGCTGGAATACTCTCTCGGCCACATCACGCACGCGCAGAATTTGAAGCGGGCGCTGGAAGGGCGGGCAGACATTGTTCCGACCTATGTGGACCTGCCGTATGACGGCATGACCGGGGCATGGACGCGGCTGCCGGGCGTGCGTTCCAACTGGACGCTCCGGGCCTCTCTGGGAGCCTGGTTGGGCCTGCGCGGTTCGGCGAAACGGCAGCAGGCTTTGCTGTTTCACACGCAGGTAACGTCGCTGTTCAGCGTCGGCCTGATGCGCCGAGTCCCTTCCGTAATTTCTCTGGATGCGACCCCGCTTCAATACGATGCCCTCGGCGCGTTCTACGGCCATGCGCCGAGCGCGAATCCGCGTCTGGAAGAGTGGAAAATGCGCCTGAATCAGCGCGCGTTCGGGACGGCCCGGCATCTCGTGACCTGGTCTCAATGGGCCAAAGATTCACTGGTCGCAGATTACGGAGTTTCTGCCGAGAAAATCACGGTGATTCCGCCCGGCATAGACACTGCCCGCTGGAACTTTCCGCGCCCTCGCGCCTCCGGCGGCCCGGTCAATCTGCTTTTTGTGGGCGGCGATTTCGCGCGCAAAGGCGGCGACACGCTGCTGTCGGCCTTTGCCGCCCTGCCAGCCTCGCTCAACGTCCATCTGCATATCGTAACCAAGACCGAAATGGTAGGGGACGGCCTGCCGCGCGTCACCGTTCATCGGAACGTCGCGCCCAACTCGGAGCCGCTGCTCCGGCTGTTTTCAGATGCCGACCTGTTTGTTTTTCCGACGCGCGGCGACTGCCTGCCTCTGGCAGTCATGGAAGCCCTTGCATCCGGCCTGCCCGTAGTCACGACGACGGTGGGAGCTTTGCCGGAGGCCGTGACTCATGGTGAGACTGGCTGGATCGTGCCGCCGGATGATCCTGCGGCGCTCTCAGAGGCATTGACGGCGCTGACGGAGGATGGCGCCCGGCGGTTGCGGCTGGCAAGCCGCGCCAGGGCTGTCGCGTTGGAACGGTTTGATGCCGCGAAAAATTATCACCGCCTGATTGAGACAGTATGCACAGTTGGCATGATTCATGCAAGATAGGCAGTTAAGATGAAAACACTGCTGTTGATTCCAAGTGTCATGAAGAAGGGTTTGGAGGCTGAGGTTGCCGGGGACCGGCATCCCACGATGGATTATCACGCCTGGCGGCGGCTCTGCGGCGGAACGGCGCGCAGGTGGATATGCTGGATTATGCTGCCGTGGATCAGGACGCCTCCGTCGCTGTCCGTCTGGCGCGCAAGATCGGCGGCAAAGATTTGGCGCTGGCCGTAATGGCTTATCGCTGTCGGAAGGAATATGACACTCTTTTCTCTAATGGGGAGAATGTCGGCATCCCGCTGTCTCTGCTGCTGGGAGGGCGTGCGCGTGAGACGGGGCATGTGACCATCGGCCACCGGCTGTCCACGCGCAAAAAACAGATTTTTTTTCGGGCGCTCGGCGCGCAGCGGCGATTGGACAAGATATTTGTTTACGCTCAATCTCAGTATGATTGGGCGGTAGATCGGCTGGGGATTGCCCCGGAAAAGCTGGCGCTGATCCCGTTCCATGCTGACGACCGTTTTTACCGGCCCCTGGCCGGGCCAAGCGTCCCCAACCAGATATGTTCGGCGGGGCTGGAATGGCGGGATTATCCTACTTTGATCGATGCCGTCTCAACCATGCCTGACTTATCCGTCAAACTGGCGGCAGCCTCACCCTGGTCCAAACACAAAGATCAGACCGCCAACCGTTCGCTTCCGCCCAACGTGGACGCCCGACGCTATGAGTATCAGGCGCTGCGCGATCTTTACGCCGAATCCAGTTTTGTCGTCGTCCCGCTGCTGGAAACGGATTTTCAGGCGGGCGTGACCACGATCCTGGAAGCGATGGCCATGGGCAAAGCCGTCATCGCGACCCGCACGACAGGGCAGACGGATGTGATTGAGGATGGCGAAAACGGGCTGATCGTCGCGCCCGGAGATGTCGCCGGATTGCGGCAGGCCATTCAGCGCCTGAGAGATGATGCTGCACTGCGCGAACGCCTGGGTCATAATGCGCGTCGCTGGGTGGAAGAGAACGCCACCCTGGATCGCTGGGCCGCCCGTCTGGGCGAGGCCGTTCGCGAGGCCGCTGTCTGCGGGGCAGGCTCGGGAGTCTGTTCGCTGCGCTCCTCAGAAATTTAAATTCGTTATTAAGGCTGCTACTCGCCATCTTGGCATGGTTTGTGCAGAGAAGAATAACAGGAAAAGGGTTGTAGTCCTTATGAATTCTCTTGCCGCGCGGTTGCTGGCGGTTGTCGTCGTGTTGTCGCTGACGGCCAATGCCCTTCTCTATTTTCGTTACTCTACTAGTCGCCCTCTGGTGACAGTCGGCAGCGAGGTTATCACAAAAAAGCAGTATCAGGATCAGTTGGAGCATCAGGCCGGCCAGGAAGTGATGAGCAAGATGGTTTTCACCCGGCTGGTCAACCAGGCGGCGGCGCGGGAAGGGGTTATACCCACGGCGAAGGACGTAGACGACCGTATTCAGGAAATCTCGCGCCGCGCCCCTCAGCTTCTGGCTCCTTACATTCAGGACCCGTCAAAAATGGCGGACTTCCGTCAGGATCTGGCGACGACGCTTGCATTGGATAATTTGCGGATCAAAAACATCGCCATCAGCCCGGCCGAGCTGACCGCCTACTATGCCAAACATAAAGCCGACTTCGCCTTGCCGCAGCAGGTCAAAACGGTCGCTGTGGTCACACAAAGCCAGGTCGATGCCGATACGGCCACGGATATGCTTCGTCAGAAGCAGCCGGTGGATGCGATTGCCCGTCAACCACGGCTGAACGTGGTGGGCGTGAACGGCTACAACCCGGACCTGGAGGCCAGCCTGTCGCCGACATTCAAGAAGGAGTTCGCCGATTATTTTCAGAAGGCAAAGATTGGGGACATCAAGACGTTTCACGAAGGTCACTGGTTCCTGACTTTTCAGGAGACGCAGAACAGTGGCGCTGTGATCCCCCCGCTGGCGCAGATCCACGATCAGGTGGAGCATCAGGCGCGCTTGGCGCAGGCACCGCCGCCGCAGCAGGAAATGGCGCGGCTGTATCAGGCTGTAAAGCCCACGTTCCATTATAATCAGGAGCTTTATGAAAGCTACTTTGCGGGCGTGCAAAGATACCCTGTCAAATAGCGAACAAGGACATCACTGATAATTACTGCCTCCGGCAACCTGGCATCTTGATTTTTCTGAGGAATGGCGTTATACTAGAACAAGCCACAATCAAGAACCATCAAGTGAGCGTCAGAAGCATAATCCGGTTTGGGACGACGAAACTTGGGGCATAGGCCCTGCATCTCGCTCAATCGCAAATTTTCTCAAATTTTCTCCATCCTTCGGGGCGGTGAAACGATTTATAACAGAGAGGGGGTGAAAAACTATGAATATCGCAAAAACAATCACGGGTCTCACAAGTGCAGTGGCTCTGATGGTGGTCGCCGCTGGCGCGACGATGGCGGCGACGCCGGGGCAGTTTGGTTTCACAACCAACTTCACGCCGAATCCGCTGACCTCGCCGGTGCTGGGCACCTTCATTGCGGCGCAGAATAACGCGGTTGCTGTGAACAACACGCCGACGCAGATCAACTTGACCAACTTCACCGAATTTGCGGCGACGAACACGACGACCTCGTTTTCAACCCCGTTCACTCTGGACCTGACGATCACGCCGGACGGCGGCGCTGCAGTGACACATACCTTCTCGGGTACGTTCGCTGCGACGTTGCTCAACCAGACCCAGACCTTCACGGGTGTGACGGTCAATGCTCCCATGACGCTGACTTACAACTTCGGCAGCCTGGGAACCTATGTGGTCAGCAACCTGAGACTTCACACCTCCGGGCAACTCGTTGTCTTCGACAAAGGGTGCGCTTTCGGCGGACGTGCATTTCACGCCCACGAATACGGTGCCTGAACCGGCGACGGTGGTTCCGTTCGCTCTGGGCGGCCTGGCTCTGATGGGCTTGATCGCTCGCAAGACTCGCCGGACCAATGGCGCGTCTGCCTAATGACCGCGTTTACAAAATCGCTGGTCATGGCGGCACTTATCGCGCCGGAGTTGTTTTACCGGCGTGGATCGGAATAGACGGGTCACCGGCAATTGACGATCCGATAGGGTGGCGGTGTTGTTCTCACAACCCGTCACCCTGTTTTTCTAAGTAGCTCGCTTCAAAAACTGGTATTAATTATGCCTGCAATCTGCCGAAGATAGGAATGTGCTTCGCAGAACGGGTTTGTTTTCGTTTTCCTAATTTTCCTGTTCTTGACTTATGTCGTTTTCTTGACTTATGGCAGTAGTCTTTCAAAAACCCGAACCAAGCCGCTTGGATTGGCCGACGCTGCTGCCATTCGGGGCAGCGGCCATTCTGCTGATGATTCTGGCTCGGCCTACTCTGGTATTCTGGTGGTATGAATACACCAAGCCGGAATCTTACTATCAACACGCGCCGCTGGTTCCGGTTATTGCGGCTCTGATGCTCTGGCATCGGCGCAATGCCCTGCGGGCCGTTCCGACAGCGCCTGCGCCGGCTGCGCTGGCTGCGCTGGTTCCTGCGCTGGCGCTGCTGATCTTCGCGCTCAAGATGCACGCGGAAGCGCTGGAGTCGACAGGTCTGCTGCTGACAATCTGGAGCAGCGTCTGGCTCGCGCTCGGTACCCGCTTTGTCCGCGCGGCGGCGTTTCCGCTCCTGTTTTTGTGGCTGATGGCGCCGCTGCCCGGCCCCTTGCTCAACGATGCAACGCTGCATGTGCAGATGGCCTCGACCATCCTGGCCAACAGCCTTCTGCACCTGATGGCTTTCAGCACGAATCTGGTAGGCAATGTCATCCATATGGAAGATTATTCGCTCTCTGTGGACGTTCCCTGTTCCGGGTTCAAGATGCTGCTGTCCTTGTTGACGTTCAGCGCCGCCTTCGCCTATTTGGTGGACGGCGAACCGCGCAAAAGGCTGTTGTTATTTCTCTTCAGCCTGCCGCTTAGTCTGGCCGTCAACAGCGTTCGGATCGCGCTCATCGGCGTGGTGGGCGAATGCATCGGACCTGACGCCGCCCATGTTTTTCATGATTGGAGCGGCATGATCACGCTGGTTCTTGGTTTCATCGCCCTGTTTGGGCTGGCAAAAGGATTGGGATGCCGCACATTCGCTGGATGGGCTATCTTTTAACGCTGCTGGTCGGCGCGGCGCTGGTGATCGTGAAGGTTTGGACGCCTGCCCCGCCTCCCCGCTATGTCGGCATGGCCGGCGGTGACGTTCCGCGCGTCCTGGGCAATTACCAGGCGCCGCAGGACGACCCCATTCCGGCGGACGTCAAGACCGCCCTGGCTTCTGCGAACCTGCTGTCACGGACATACCAGCAGGGCAGCGAGGCGATCAATTTCGTGCTGATTGGCGGCACGGATCGCAGCGCGCTTCATGATCCGCGCTCGTGTCTGATCGGATCAGGGATGCAGTTGGAAAATGATCATCTGGAGCCGCTGCTGGGGACTGGTTCCAGAGGACAGGATGTTGAGGCGCGCGCCTGTCGCGCGGTCGGACAGCCTGGAGAGACAGGCTATGACATTCTTTATTTATATATCATCAATGGTAAAGTCGTGAATGAAGTGACACAAATCCGAGTCGCCATGCTCTGGAGCGCCCTTCTGGGCCGCCAGGGCGCTCCGGTTTACTTTCTCCGCTTTACGCGCGACTTGAGCCCGGATCCGCAGGCGGAGGCGCTTGGACATGCCCATCTTCAACAATTTGCCACGGAGATGTGGACGAAGCTTCAGCCAAAGCTGTTGCCTTCCACTGGATAACCGAGAAAGCATGGAAGTTTTGAGCAAAATATACGTCGCCAATGTGGCGTTTCATAATGTCACCATGGAAGAGGCCGTCGGCCAAATCGTTCAGATGGCGCAGAAGACGGGAAAGCCACGCTACGTCTGTACCGGCAATCTGGACCATCTGGTCACGCTGGATCGGGACCCCGAATTCCGGTCTATTTATGAGAGAGCGGATCTGACTCTGGCGGATGGTATACCGGTCGTGATGCTATCAAAGCTGGCCGCGACTGCCGACCGGCCACAGTTGAAACAGCGTGTGACCGGCAGCGATCTGTTCTGGGAACTGGCACGGGCATCTGAGGCAACCGGACTGCGATTGTTTTTCCTGGGCGGCGCCCCTTGCGCTGCTGACAAGGCGAAAGAGGCTGTGCTGTGCCGTTATCCCGCCGCTCAGATCTGTGGGACGTACTGCCCGCCGAAGGAGAAATTTTCCGACGAGGACGAGCAGCAGCGAATTCGCGAAATTATCCTCGCTGCACAGCCTGATATTTTGCTGGTCGGTTTTGGCGCACCCAAGCAGGAAAAATGGATCGCCACGAATAAAGACTTGTTGAGCGTTCCCGTCTCAATCGGGGTGGGAGGCTCGTTTGAGATGGCTGGCGGCGTCGTGAAGCGCGCCCCGAAACTGATGCAGGAATGGGGTTTAGAGTGGGCTTATCGCTTTTTGCAGGAACCGACTCGATCTGTGGCACCGCTACTTTGTGCGTGATCTGCCGTTTTTGTTCAAGCTTGTGAAACGTACCCTGGCGGAACGTCGCAGCCGACCAATGCCGACGACGCACTCGCCCGTATCAACGACACATTCGGGAGCGGAGCCGATGACAGAACCGAAAGTTTCCTAATCTAAAGTTTTTTGAACACGGCGGAGTTGACAAAATCGGCGCTCAGAAAGTATTATATCCTTCAGGCTTACGGGCCTGAAGGATTAAAGCGGGAAAGGCGTCACGTTCATTCGCAAGAACCGTGTCAGAAAACAGCAGAGCCGGCCTGCCCCGCGCCGGCGCGCGTCGGGCGGCGATACTGGCTGGCTCTCGCGTGAGCCGCCATCCTCCTCGCCTGTGTCCGAGATAACCGGGGCTGAACACGCTCCCGTCTCCATGCCCCCATCCTCCGAAGCAGAGACACCTCCCGACTTGCCCGATATTACCCTCGCGCCGACGCCCCTGAGCCGCAGCCCTTTCACCGCCGTTTATCGTGGCTGGGATCGCGCTCTTCGCTGCGATGTCTTCGTCAAGGCACAGCGTGCGACGGATGATCCAATCGCCAGGGATCGTTTCCGCCGCGAAGCCGCAGTCATGGCCCGATTGCGGCACCCAAACATTGTGGCCCTGTACCGCTTCCACGAGGGCGACCCTGCTGCGCTGGTGATGGAGTATGTGCCGGGAAGGACTTTGGCCTCGCTGGTCGGCGCGGACGGCTGGCTGCCTCCTGCGCGCGCGGCGGGAATTATTGAGGGCATAGCCGCAGCTCTGGACTGCGCCCACGCGCAGGGCGTCATCCACCGTGATGTCAAGCCGTCCAACATCCTGCTCCCAAAACGTGGCACTGCCCGATTGACCGACTTCGGCGTCGCGCACATTGATGGGGATTCACCTCTGACAGTCATGGGAGACATCCTCGGAACCATTGAGTATGCCAGTCCAGAGCAGGTACATGGCAACGAGGCGCCCGATGCTCGCAGCGACGTGTATTCCCTAGCTGCCGTGGCCTATTTTGCCCTGACCGGCACCCCGCCTTTCCGGGCGGCGGACAACAGCACGCAGGCCCAGCTTTCAGTGATGCACCGGCAAGTTTTCGCTGATCCTCCTCCGCTCCGCTTTCATCGGGAAGACATTTCCCCCGCTGTGGAACAGGCCGTTCTGCGCGGCCTGGCGAAAGCGCCGGAATCTCGCTACCCATCGGCGGGACAATTGGCGGCCGCCTTACGCGGCGCAGTAGAGACAGAGGCGGGGCCGCCGGAGCAGCGCGCGATGGCTCTTTCTTCGCGGCGAACGGGCGCACTGGCGGGGGCGCTTGCCGGAGGAACGTTGATTCTTCTGGCCGTCATCGGGTTGTGGAGAGGGGCGTTCTTGACGTCTTCCCCCGCGCCTTTGCCCAAAGAAGCGCTGAGTATGCCAACTGTGCACTCTGTGCCTGTGCAGGTTAAGACTACACCACCCAGGACACTGGTGTTGCCTGTCAAACTTGCGTCTCCCAGGCCTATTGTCGCCGCTAAGTCGCCGACTGTTCAGCCTCCGGCGGTCGTAGCGCCAATTCACAGGCCGGTGCTTCTGCCGCCTGCACCCAAACCAACCCCCCGACTCGTTGCCAAGATTAAATCAGCCTCCAAGCCTCCTCTTGCCAGGCTGATGCTGGCAAAGCAGCATCAAGCCGCGCTCAAGTCGCCATCGCAACGTGTTGTCGCGATCAAGCCGGTGAAGGCAGCCGGGAAGCGTGTTGTGGCCGCCAAGAAGCCGGAAAAAAAGATGCTTCTCGCGCAGCGTCCGCGAGTTGTAATGCACCCGGTGAGTGCTGCCGCGCTTATTCAGCCACCTCAGCCCAAACCCGTGGCTGCCACGAAATCAGTGGCTTCATTGCCTCTGCCCGTAAAACCTGTGCCGAAACCTGCCGCGCTGAAGCAATCCTGGCTTTACGTCTACGCCAACCAGAATGTCAGCGCGCCGGGGCATGGCACACGCTTGGCAGGCATTCACCCGGAGGCCGTTTATGTGGACGGGAGTCCCGTTCCTGAATTGACCGCCGGCCAATGGGCTGCGCTGCCGCCTGGAAGACATACCCTGTCCTTCTTCCCTAATTCCCACAGTGGCTTCGGCCCGCACACAGGGATGACCTTTACCCTGTCTCCCGGAGCGCATATTTCTCGGCAAATCCTGCTGCCGGTGATCACAAACCTCGCGCCCGAAACCCCGCGCCCCGTACCCACTTCAGTCCCGAAGCCTGCCCCGAAGCTGCTTGCACCAAAGTCAGCGCCGAATTCTGTGCCGAGACCAGCCGCAAAAGCGGCTTTGCCGCCCCAGCAGCCTGAGATCCCCATTCATCTCCGCAACCCCTAGCTTACCGCGATATTCTGAGGAGCCAGTCGCGTGATGGGATCGGCGCATCCCTGGCGGTGAGGCCGGAACAACAAAAACCGGTGAGGGACACTGTCCCTCACCGGTTTTTGCTGGTCTGTTATCTCAGTTTACGGTCAATGTGCTTGATCCATTCACTGCGTTGTATGTGCTGCTGCCGGCAAACAAAGCAATGATCTTGTGCTGGCCTGTCGTGGCGCTGCTTGGGATCGCATAGGAAAGGCTGGCCCTTCCTGTGGCATCCGTGACGGCTGTACCCACGACCGTCCCATCAACCTTATAGGTAATTGTCTGGCCGCTGACGCCGGTACTGTTCCCCGCGAGTGTTAAAACCGCGGTGAGATTTGCGCTGGTTCCGCGCGCACCGGAAACGGTGGAGAATGCCATTTTGGTGGCATAAGTCACCGTCAAATCGCCTTGCCCTTGAGCCGCGCCGTAGATGCTATCTCCGGCAAAGGAGACAGTGATCCCTTGATCGCCGACCGGGGCGTTGCTGGTGATTGCGTAGGGCAAAGTCGCCAGGCCGCTTGCATTCGTGACAGCCGTTCCGACGAGCGCGCCATTGACAGAGAAACTGACCGTCTCATTGCTGACAGCCGCGCCGCCGGTCTTGTGCTTCAGGGAAACTTTCAGTGCCCTGGTGGCCCCTTGCGTGCCCTGGACGTTGGTGACATAGAGCGTGGTCGGGGTCTGTGTTCCTACCACCTGCACGATTACGGTGCCGGAACCTGTGGCGGCAGCGTTCGTCGTGTCACCGGCGAACGATGCCTTGATCGGATCTGTTCCCGCAGTCGAGTCGCTGTAGGTGAGGGCTGCGACACCGGACGCATTGGTAGAAGCCGTGCCAAGCGTTGAACCGGCGACCTGGAATGTGACGGTTTTGCCTGGGAGGGCTGACCCATCGGAGGCCCGTGTCAGCGTCGCCGACAGCGTCAGCGGCTGATTGACCGCACCAGTCACATTCGGTACGGCCAAAGCCGTGGTTGCCACACTGTTCCCGGCACTCGACTGAATCACAGTGATTGTGGACGTCGTCCGAACACTCTGATTGTCCTGAGCCATAACCGTGATGGTATAATTTTGCGACGAAGAACTTGTGTTTGTGGGGATATGAGATAGTTGCGCCTTGTACAAAGGGTTGCCGCTCGCATCCGTCCCGAAGGGGCCGGACAGCGGCTGATAATCCAGCAGCGCGCCGGCGCTATTAGTCATCGTGGCGGTTCCCTTGAAGAAGCCGGCTTGGTTGAGGCCATTGCAGGTCAGGTCCGCAGTCACCACAACCGAGTTGTCCGTGGCGGCCAGTGTTCCGGGCGTCGTGCTGAGGCTGTTGATGGTGATGGGAACAGAATAACCCTGCTGGAAGGTCGCTGCCTGAACGCTCTGATTGCCCTGGGCGTCGGTGACAGTCGCTGTGAAGGTATAGGCTGTGCTGGTCGTCGTGCTGTAATTGATCGGGACAACCAGGTAGGTATACAGGATGGGATTGCCATTGGCATCCTGTCCGTACAGGCCGCAGTAATCCTGACCCAGCATGGTTCCGCTGGTGCTGGAAATCGTGGCGTTTCCGGTGAGCGCGCCGACGCCGTTGGCGCAGTCAATGTAGAGAATGACGACGCCGCCTGTGGAGGGCAAGGGGTTCTTGTTGACGGTGAGGCCGGTAATGGCGACACCAGCCTGTGCAGGACGCGCGGCTCCGATGCCCAGCAGAGCGGCAAAGAGGCACAGGAAGAGAGTAGCAACGTTTCGTGACAAATCAGTCTCCTTATGTGAGGTCGGTGTGCTGATTGCGGCGGGTGCTAAAAAGCGATTGGCCGCGAGAGCGCTTGACTTACAGTGAACATGAACTAGAAAATGGCTTGGCGATGAGACTGCTGTTAATCACCTGAAAACGTCGCATCTTCATTGTAACATGGAATTTGCTGATTTTTCGGATGGCGAAAATTTATTTGTGACATTTTTCACACGATCTATTTCGTCATCCAGACTACACAGTCCCGCCAAGTCATCATTGTAGTTATCGGCAACTCGGAGCGAATGTCTCCCCCGAAGCAATGCCGGGAAATTTCGGAAAATGGCGTATAATAACAGTTGAACGATTCCCCGGCATTGACGAGGGGGTGGGCGAAAGCAGGCAACTTGATGGTGACGACAAACAATGTCATTAGCGCGGCACTGGCGCAAGTCACGGCGCGTTTGAGGCTGGCTCGCTGGGTGCGGCACGCAAGTCGCGGCGCTCTGGGCGGCGTGATCGCGGCTCTGGTTCTCGTTATCCTCGCGCACCTGAACCTGCTTCCTGACTGGCTGCCGCTGGAAGCCGTTATTCCTGTTGCCATCCTCCTCGGCGTTGCCGTCGGTACCGGGACGACTTTCCTTAAGCCCATCGCTCCGATGGATGCCGCCCGACTGGCCGAAGCGCGGCTGGGCTTGAAAGAGCGTCTTTCCTCCGCTTTAGAGTTTGAGCGCGCCCCGCAGGCCGTTCCCCCGGACGCCGTTTTGCTTTTGCGCTTGCAGCAAGAAGATGCCGCTGCCCACGCGCGCAGCCTCAAAGCCGCCGATGCTGTGCCTCTGCGCCTCCCCTGGGAAGCGAAAGCATTTGCCGGCGGTGTGATCGTCTTGATCCTTGCGCTGATCCTGCCGAACCTGCCCCTGTTCATTCCGCCGGGCGTTCTGACCGAGCGCCTGATTGTCCATAAGACGGGCGACAAACTCCAGAAGACGGCCCGCCTGATTCAGAAGCAGGCGGAAGGTCAGCATCTGGACGGGACGCGCCGTGCCGCTATGAACATGCAGCGTCTGGGGCAGCGTTTGGCGCAGGGCAAAATGGACAAAAAGCAGGCCATGGTGCAGATGGCAAAATTGACCCAGCAGATGAAGACCGACCAGCAGAAACTGGCGCAAAAGAACAGCGGGGCAGGGGTGGGCAGCAAAAGCATGGCGCTGGCCGGTCAGCAAATGGCCCTGGCAATGCAGTCCGCCTCGCAGAACTCCGCGACGACCGGCAGCAAGACGTCAGCGGGAGGCCAGAAGTCCGGGGGCAGCGGCAGTAAAAACAACCAGAAAAACGGTCCCAACGGCGCGAATGGCGGCAAAAAGGGCGATGGGGACAAGTTCAGCGGCTTCAATATCCCGACAGCAAGCAAAAACAAAGGCAGCCAAAACGCCGCTCAGACGAGCGTCCATACGCCTGCGACGCCGGAAATGCAGAGGGCCGCCCAGGCCATGCAGCAAAACGACGCCCAGGGCCTGAGTGAACAGCTTCGGCAGATGGCAAACCGCACGGAGGCGGGCAAGATGTCGCCGTCCGAGCAGCAGCAAGCCGCCAAAGACCTTCAGAGTCTGGCGAACGCGCTCAAAAACACGCCGATGCCGGAAACGCAGCAGCATTCTCAGGCCGCCGCCGATGCCTTGAAGCGCGGAGACAAGCAGACCGCCGCGTCCGAAATGCGGAAAGCCGCCGAAGCCGCCGAGCGTGAGGCCCGGCAGGAGGCCGACCAGGAAGCCATGCAGGACGCCCAGCAATCTGTGGAGGGGGCGGAAGGCGAGATGGCGGGCGCGAACAGCGCGGGCGACATTCAGGATGACTTCGGTCAGGGGGATGGGCAGGGGCAAGGCAAAGGCCAGGGAAAAGGGCAGGGGCAGGGCGAAGGGGACGGCGAGGGCGATGGTCAAGGGCTGCCCAACGGTCAGGGCAAGCACGGCAGCGGCAAGGGCAACGGCGGCAGCGGAGGCGGCGGCATGGCGGGCGGGACGCCGCGCGATACCGGCGAAGGCAGCAGCCCGCTCAAGCATCTGGGAAAAGTGGACCCCAGTCACGCCCGCACCGCCCGGCTTTACTTCGGCAAACCCCAGAATGCCGGCCCAAGCAAGACCGGCCCCATGCGAAAAGTCGGCTCCAATCCCAACGCCGCGCCGGGCCAGACGGTGAGCAATGTGCCGTTCTATAACTATGTTGCCCCCGCTCAGAAGAGCGCCGAGTCTACGATGGACAAGGAAGACATTCCGCCCGCTTACCGCAGCGATGTCCGCAAATACTTTAATTCGCTGAACCCAACCGCGCCGGGCGCTTCGCACTAAAGGAAGTGGCGTATGCACTACAAACAATTTAATCATACCGACAGGCAAATCTCCGAAGTAGGGCTGGGCTGCTGGCAGCTAGGCGGGGACTGGGGCAACGTGGGCGAAGAAGAGGCGCTGGCGATTTTGCGCGCTGCCGTGGAGTCCGGTATCAACTTTTTGGACACTGCCGATGTGTATGGCTTAGGCCGCTCCGAAACACTGATCGGCCGGTTTTTACGCGAATACAAGCAGCCTGTGTTTGTGGCGACCAAGTTGGGCCGCTTTCCCGATCCCGGCTGGCCGGGCAACTTCACCTGGGAAGCCATGCGCGCGCAAACCGAATCCTCCTTGCAGCGTCTTGGCGTTTCGGCTTTGGACCTGACGCAATTGCACTGCATCCCCACGGAAGACCTTTCAACGCGGCGAAGTCTTTGATTCCCTGCGGCGACTTCAAACGGCAGGAAAAATCCAACACTTCGGGGCCAGTGTGGAATTGATGGAAGAAGCGCAACTGTGTCTGAAGCAGGAAGGGCTTTCTTCCCTACAGATCATTTTCAATATCCTGCGGCAGAAACCGATCACGGCGCTTTTTGACCAGGCACGCCGTCAGAATGTCGCCATCATCGTGCGCCTCCCCCTTGCCAGCGGCCTGCTTTCCGGCAAGTACCGCCAGGACACACACTTCCCGGAGAACGATCACAGAAATTTCAACCGCGACGGGCAGGCGTTCAACGTGGGAGAAACCTTCGCCGGTTTGCCCTTTGCTCTGGGTGTGGAATTGGTGGACGAACTCAAGCCGCTTGTTCCTCCCGAAATGACGATGGCGCAGATGGCCTTGCGCTGGTGTCTGGACCATGAAGCAGTCACAGCCATTATCCCCGGTGCGAAAAATCCCGCTATGGCACAGGCTAACGCTCAGGCCAGCGATCTTCCGCCTCTGGACCTGGCTCTGCATGAAACGCTGCGCGAGTTTTACGCGGAAAAAGTCGTTGACCACATTCGCGGCCCCTATTGAATTTGCTGTGCCTGGCAGGAAAACTGGCCTCTTCTGACGAACTTTCCAGGCGGAACTTTGTGCAAGGAGAATCCGTCATGGCCCCGCCCGTCACCGTCAATCAAGAACGCCTCGTGCAGACTTTTCTGGAACTGGTGCGGCAGAATACGCCTCCGCGACAGGAAAAAACCGCCAGTGAGATCGGATGCCGTATCCTGTCCGAACTCGGCTTTCAGTGTGAGTATGACGACGCGGGTGAAAAAGTCGGCGGCAACATCGGCAATTTGATCGCCTTCAAGAAGGGGACAATTCCCGACGCGCCGGCTATTTTCTTTTCTTCCCACTTTGACACTGTGGAGCCGACGCCCGGCCTGGAACCGATCATTGACGGCGACATCATCAAGTCGGACGGCAATACTATCCTCGGCGCGGATGATAAGTGCGGACTGGCACCGATTTTGGAGGCCATGCGGATTCTGGACGAGCAAAACATTCCGCACGGCGACATCCAGCTTCTGCTGACTATTTGCGAGGAGATCGGGCTGGTCGGAGCCAAGCACATGGACCCGAAAAAGATCACGGCGCAGATGGGCTATGTGCTGGATGCCGGGCCGCCGGTCGGCTCGCTCGTTTACAGCGCGCCGACGCAGGACATTTTTGAGGTCTGGATCCACGGCAAGCCCGCCCATGCCGGGGCGCAGCCGGAAGACGGCGTTTCGGCCATTCTGGTCGCCGCCCGCGCCATTGCCCGCATGAAGCTGGGCCGAGTTGACCCGGAAACGACGGCCAATGTCGGGATTATTACCGGCGGCACGGCGACCAATATCATACCTGCCGAATGCTATCTCAAATGCGAGGCCCGTTCGCGCAATCAGGCCAAATTAGACAAGCAGCGCGATCACATGATCGCCTGTTTTCGGGAAGAAGCTGCCGCAGCAGGGGTTCAGGTGGAGATCAAAAACGAGAACGCTTACCAGATGTACGAACTGGGCATGGATGACCCCGTGCTGACTATCGGCATGGCGGCCGCCGAGCGCATCGGGCTGGAGCCGCTCCTGCGCGTCACCGGCGGCGGGGCCGATGCCAACATTTTCAATGAGATGGGTGTGCCGACGACCGTGCTGGGCTGCGGCATGATGAATATCCATCGCCACGATGAATATGTCCGCATCTCGGACATGGTGAAAAGCACGCAATTGGTCGTCTCCATCATCCAGACGGCGGCGGATCAGACCGTTTAGGGGATCAGCATGATCACGCAGGCGGCGGGAAAAGTCCAGGCCGTGACCGACTGGGACCGGGACGCGCAGGAACTCACAGTGCGCCTGGAAACCGAGACGCGCCGGGCGGTCAATTATCCCGCCCTGACCGGCCCCGCGCAGGTTGGCGACGACGTTCTGCTGAACACCACCGCGCAGCATCTCAAACTCGGCACCGGCGGCTATGACTTTGTCCTCGCCAACCTGACTCGTCTCGCTCCCACGCAGCCGTGGGGCCTCTGGTGAACAGGGACACATCATCAAGGGCCGTTACCTGCCGTGTCAGCAGGCGGTATTGACCCTGGAAGAGCAGGAAAAGCACGCCGCCGTTTGGGAGCGGACACTGGAAGGGCTTCCTGTTCTGGTCGGACAACTCCATTCGCAGATCGCGCCTGCCGCCGCCGGGCTATATCTCGCTGGAAAGCGGCGTGTGGCCTACATCATGACCGACAATGGGGCTCTGCCGCTCGCCTTCAGCCACTTAGTCCGCGACCTTAAGACAGCCAACTTGCTGCATGCGACAATCACCTGCGGGCAGGCGTGGGGCGGGGATTATGAAACCGTCACGCTGCATTCGGCGCTGCTGGCGGCCAAACACATTTTGGCGATGGACGTTGCGATTGTCTGCCAGGGGCCGGGCAATGCGGGAACAGGGACAAAATACGGCTTCAGCGGCATTGAGCAGGCCCAGAATTTAGACATCGTGAAGGCGCTGGATGGCAAGGCCGTCGCCATTGTCCGCATGTCGTCGGCAGATAAGCGCGAGCGTCATCAAGGCATCAGCCACCACACTCTGACAACGCTGGAACTCGCCTATTCCCGCGCCATCGTGCCGCTGCCGGAGGGGGCTGACCCTGCCGATCTGCCGCCCGGTCATGATGTCCGTTTTGTGCCGGGCACGCAGACCGCTTTAGACTTGCTGACCACACGCGGCATTGCCGTCACCACCATGGGGCGCAATTCCACAGACGACCCTGCCTTTTTCCAGGCCGCCGCCGCCGCTGGTCTATGTCTCTCTTGAAAATATGCTACAATATAGCCATGACCACGATCAGTATTGATCAAATCCAGGGCGATCTGGCAGGTTATCTCCGGCGGGTTCAACCAGGGGAAACTTTGCTGGTGACCCAGTTCGGCCAACCGCTTGCTAAGATCAAGCCCGTCGCGCCTAACAACGATTCCCATGCACCAGCGTTGAGGCCGTCAGGGGCTGGCCGAAGGCGAATTTATCGTGTCTGATGATTTTGATGCACCCTTACTGAAAGAAATTTTGAGGGAAGTTGAAGGAAAATAAGCCTTTTGCATGGGGCAAAATGCTCGTAAATTAAAGAGTCCCTCACATGTTGCCAGTACAACTCATTATTCTTTTGTTATGCTGTTTGGCGTTGTCCATGCTTATGGCTTATGGGCGAACCCGCTGGTTCGGCAAGAAATTTCATCGGGCTGTGTATTTGGCTAAGGTGCTGGATAGTCTTAGTTTCTTGTTTTTCCTAATGCTTCTTCTGTGGCAAACATCTTCCTTCTGGCGGCCTTGTTTATTGGTCGCAACTGCCGTAGTTTGGCTTTTGGGGGTGTTTTGGTCATGGCAGTTGGAACTAGCGCAAAAGCGGATTACGGACACTGCGAAAAGGTCTTAAAAGCCAGTCTGTAATCAAGCGCCTCATCGCTTGCGACCGCGTAGAAATAGCAATTCAGCGCTTACCCTTTTAGGGTATGGGGCCTGCCCCGCATTATCCACTCACTTTTGTCTATGAAGTATCCACTGCCTCTCTTTCTTGTTCTATCCTTGCTGTCCTCCCCGGCCATCGCCGCCAAAGTCGCGCCACAGCCCCTGGCTCCTGCGCCGGTGCAGTTGCTCAAGACGGAATCAAGCGGCACTTATACGGATGCTAAGGGCGTAAGCCATGCCTGGAGCATCGGGCAGTCGCATAGCCTGCAATGGGAAGGAGCGCCCTATCTGCCGGTTGGAGCGGCAGTCACGCCGCAGTCCTGGACAGGGGCGGGAACGGAGGACGATTGGGCGCAGGACAAAAGCGCGCTGGACATGCTGGGCAAGCGCGGCGTCCATGATGTCGTCCTGTCCGCCGGGGCGAAGGGACTGACTCATGTGACGCCGGCTGCCGTGCAGCGCGTTCTGGATTATCTGGACGCCAATGGATTTCACTATGGGCTGGAGATCGCTGATTTCCCGAAAGACCCCTTAATCGGTTACATTGTCAAGCCCGCTGTCTACCGCAACCCGTCGCCCGCAGCCTCCGGGCCGACACGCTTTCAGCACATTCCGGGCTTGGCGGATGCGTTTTACTTGCTGGTTTCTCCGCATGACGCCGAGATTGATGAGAGCGGCAGCGCCCGAATCGTGGACGGCGAGACGGCACAGGTCACTCTCAAAAACGCGATCACCGATGACATTCTGCTCTTGTACCCGCAGCGGCTTTACTTTGCCGGGACGCCGGAAAGCCATCTCCCGGATTTATGGCAGGGCTACGACGAGTATCGGGACCGTTTGCTGACCTTTTTCAGCCGCCTCAAGCTTGGCCCCGGCTTTCGCTTCTTTCTGGACCCGATGACGGACAAAATCGGGTTTCAGGGCGAGGTGGAAAATGTCATTCCAACGACGGATGGCTACCGGCTGGACTTTGAAGCCTGGCTGGAAAAGAAGTACAACCACAACGTAGACGATCTGAACCGGGGGTGGGGGATCAAGGAGCATGACCTGCCGGACTTCGCCACTGCGGCACGCTGCCTGCCGCTCTGGTCAGGTTCCAAAGGAGTTCCAGCCGTCTTTGATCCTATCAACAAAACACCTTATCTTGTTCTGAATCAGCCTCGCATCGGCGGTCATGTCTGGGATGATCTGACTCAATTTCGCATTGAGTTGGTACGCGGCTACATGAACTCCCTGGCCGATGTGCTGAAAAAGGGAGTTGCCGATGTCCCTGTTGTGTATCAGTGGGGCGGGCGAAGCGCCCTCTTCACCAATAGTCAGTCGCAGGGCGGCTTTGACGGGTTAAGTCTGGGCAGCGCGGACGCAGGCGCGTATGCGTTCGCACAGGCTGAGGAAACGCCGAAAACGACCTGGCTCATGGCTGACAACGCGGAAACCACCGCAACTTTGACCGCCGATTGGGATATTCTGCGGGATATGAGCGTGCGCGGCTTTTTTGTCCCTGCCGCCGCCCCGGACGACGCGAAACGCTTGGCGGAATATGGGGCCTCGCTGTCGTTCTCATCCGGCGATCTTGTTTTGCCGCCGCGCGTGCTGCCCTATCCCGCCGGCGTACCGGACGTGGAGGCCAGCCTGCGGCGGCTCTCGGACGGTGTCTGGTGGCTGCCGTCCTACCGAGTGGGGGCGCTCTCCGGGCCGGGCGATGCGTTCTCACTTGGCCCACTCCTGCGCGGATACAAACTCAATGACCCGGATGGGCGTCTGCCGCGCTTCGTGGTCTGGTCGCCGCATGGCGCGATGTCGGAAGCCCGGTTCCCGTTTCCCAAAGATTTGCCTGCCGTGATTACTGATGCCGCCGGCATACCCTTGAAAGTGGACAAAAAGGCCGATTCCTGGACAGTACCTGTTGGCGCAGACCCGATTGTGATCAGTCATGTGGCGAGCGTCCCGTTGCCCGCAGATGCTGCCGATGCCGCTGACAAAGAGGCGACGCGGCTGCTGGGTCTTGCGAAAGACCAGGGCATTGCCATTGATCTCTACCAGGAACGCTTGTTTCAAATACGTAACACCATTCCCGTGACGGACCGGGACTTAGATTTGCGCTACAATGCCTTTGCCCGTGTGATCGGCAGCCTGACCCAGATGTTGCAGCCCTATGTGTGGATTGAGGCCGAAGGCGCTTCATCCTACACGTTTGAACTCGCTTGTTTCCGACTCGGAAGCCTCCGGCGGCTCTTATTTGGCCCTGGACACAGACCGCCTGCCGCCGACTTCCAACGGGGATGCCGACGGCGGCTACCGCGCTGATTATAAATTCACGGTCAATGCCGGCGGTTCCTACGCCCTCTGGGTTGCCGGCAGCCCGCCGCGTGACGCCGCTCCTTACACCTACACCATTGATGACGGCGGTGCGAACACGACCGAAGATGCGGAATCCGAAGGCGGTCTGTATGCCGGTAAATTCGTCTGGAGCCATGTCGGTGATGTGAACTTAGCGCACGGCCCTCACACCCTGACAATCACAGTTTCCGGCCCGCGCGCTCGCGATCATTGATACGCCCTCGCCCTGGATGCCGTCTGCCTCAGTCGCGTCCCCTTCCACCCCAGCGGCACGACCCAGCCTGCCATTGACCTGCTTCCGCCGCCTGAACTGGTTCCAGTCAAGGGCGGGAAACGGAAAAAGTAACAGGCCCGGGCGCTGCGGATGCTGCGCCCGGGCCGAAACAGGGACAGATTGGCTGCCTTAGAAGGTCAGCCGCACCAATCCCGCGCTGTCGGCAGCCGCGCCGCCGCCGCCTGCCGTCAGGGTGATGACGTTGCCGTTGCCACCTGGCTGGATGCTGACGCCATAAGAGGCATTTGCCGCCAGTCCGGTCACGATCATGGCGTGTACGCCTGTAGGGGCGGACAGAACGGTCTGGGTGAACGCGCTGACTGTATTCACCGGGAAGTAAACCGCTGTGCTGCCGAACTCTGCGCCGTCAAAGGCTGTGCCGCTCAGGCTTTGCAGGTACAGGGCCGGAACCATAGACGCGCCGGGATCAGCGCCTTGCAGGACATGCAGGAAACGGACATCAGCAGGCTTGGTCGAGTCTTCCACGGTGAAGATGAAGTGGGTCGGCTCCAGTTGCGCCAGGGGATTGAGATTGCCCGCCCCGAAGACCGCGCTGAGAGAAGGGCTTTGCGGCAGCAGTGTCTGCACGAACAACTGCTGCCCGCTCGCCAGTGTCTCGGCAGCCGTATTGCCGGCGATGACAGGACTGTTCACCAGGCTGAGGTTAAATCGCTTGAACAGACCCGTATGCTGGGATGTGGCGCGGTCATAGACCACGACATAATCATTGTTCAGCCACAGGATAGATCGGGTGGCCTGCGTGATGTCGGTCGCGCCGGAAGTCGGCAGCCATACATTCGGGTGATTGTAGAGTGGGGTCAGATCACTGGCCGCGTAAACATAGCCTGGCCCGGCGCTTGTGCCGGTGGTCGGATCGCCGGCATTCAGGCCGCCAATCCACTGGCTGCCATTGGCCCACTCGCCGCGACTTCGAACCAACTGAGACTGGGCGTACCGTTGGCGCAGTAGTTTTGCAGCGCCAGCGTGTTATGGTAGAGGGTGGTCACGCCCTCAAAGTTGGTGTCGTAGTTACTCATCTCCTTCGTAAGCCATTCGCCGTTGCGGAAGAACTCAAACTGTCCGCCGTCGTCAAGCTGGTGGTTGATGGAAATCCAACTGGCCCGATAGTCAAATATCGTGCCGCTGGGAGTCCAATCGCTGTGGGCGACGATCCGGCCCGCCGCCGGGTCTACAAAAGTCGTCGGGAAGGCCGGACGGGGGTCTGTGGCCGCCGGAAGGGTGGGGTCCAGCAGCATGTAGTACAGGATGGATGCCGTGGAACTGTAAGACCAGGGCTTGGTGATGCGAGACATCAGTGCGCCTGATCCGCCCTCCACGCCGTTTACCGCGAACCAGCGCGCGGCGTTCACATGGGACGTTTTGCCGTTTTCCCCGTCCAGCAGAGCCAGCAGCGAGAACGGCTGCATGAAGTCCGGCGTCGCCCAGAGGCGCAGCAGATCGCCGTAGCTGGCGAACTCATAGACCGGCCCGAGCCAGGGCTGAGACAGCGGGATTTGCGCCGTCGGAACGAGCGAAGACAGGAAGCCGGTGACGTAGCGATCCCAGACGGGCGCTCCGATCAGTTGTGATCTGCGGGCCGGCCAGACTCGGATTGTTGAAGCCTGCCGTTTGCAGCGCCAGCAGTTGGCCCAGAATGTAGGCGAACGAATGGCCGTAAAGCATTCCTTCCGGCGGCAGGCCGCCGCTGGAAAGGCCGAAGCCTGTCCCACTGCCGGGAATGCCGTAGGCGCTTGCGACTGTAGATGGATCGCCCATCATCGCGAACTCCTGGATAGAGCCAGGCTCCGTTGGCGTCTAAGATGTAGCTGCGCAGCGTGTTTCCCATTTGACGACGCAGCGATGTTCGGGTTCAGCGGCGGGTCATCGCTGGGATCAATGCTTAACGCCATCATGGTCAGCAGGCGGGCATGGCCTAAATAATAGTTGTTGGAGGCCATGCGGTAAGGCTGATTGTGCGGCAGCAACTGCGGGCTGTTGGTGACGCCGATGGGCGAAGGATGATCGCCGCCGGTCGTGTTCGCGTTGATGCAGTCATTGGCCCACATCAGGAAGACATTGCGAATAGTCGCCTTGTCCGCGTTGGTGAGTATGTTGTTTCCGCTGGCGTCCGTGGCATTGTAAATCCAGTCCACGATCAGCGGCCACTGCTCGCCCGTGCCATTGGCGCGATTATAGATGGCGAACGACGGATCGCGGAACGGAGCGCCCGCCAGATGCCCCAGAACGGCCTGGTTCATGGCGTACATCAGCAGGTTGCGCGCGTCCTGTGCATACGTGATGCGGTTGGCCGGGCTGGGGTCAATCAGCGAGTTGAAGGCAAGGATGACGCCATATTCTTCAGAGTTCGCCGTGCCGATATTGAGGATGTACGTGTAGCCCTGCGACATCGCCGGGATCGGGATAGTTCGGGTTTGGGACGCCGCTCGGGGAAAAACTGTGTATTGTAAATGTTGACGACCTGACTGAGCAAGGGTGCCATTCCCTGAGCATAGACCGGGTTCGCGTTGTTCGCCCAGCTTTGCAGACGGGGGAGATTGCCGGGAGTGATCCACAGGCGCGGATGGCTGCTGACCGGGTAGGGGACTTGAGCCGGCACAGCGTAATTCGCGGTGACAGAAGCGTTAGAGGCCGCAATCGTGAACGTGGTCGTGGTGGCATTCGGATTTTGCACGTTTGCCCCGGTCCAGTTGACAAAGAACTGCCCCGTAGGCGGCGGATTGGCCGTAATCGCGACAACGGTGCCGACAGGATAAGAGCCGCTGCCTGTTCCGTTCAAGACGTTCAGCGTGTAAGTGCCGGCGACAGCGTAAGTGGCCGTGACGTTCGCATTCGCAGATGGCATGATGAGCGTTGTCGTGGCCGAGTTGGGGTTCTGAACACTGGCTCCAGTCCAGCCGGAGAACGTCTGCCCCGCAGGCGGCGCGTTCGCCGCGATTGTCACGTTCGTCCCGGCTGCGTAAGCGCCGCTGCCGGTTCCATTCAAGACAGTGAGTGTGTAGGAGTTGTTGCTGCCCCCGCTGGTGATCGGAACCGTGAGCGAGTTGCCGTAGGCCGATCCGGGATTTTTGACAAAGAACGACGCCGAACTGGCTGCCCCCTGATAGCCATTGGCCGTGAGGGATGTCGCACTGATGAACGTGGTCGAGAGTTGGATTCCTGAGTTGCTGCCGTAGCTGTCATACACAGTGGCGCCGGGCAGGAAGCCCGACCCCTGGACTTGCACCGTGAAACTCCCCACAGCCAGAGGATTGGGCGACACGGACGTGATCGTCGGCCCCGGCGTGAGCAGATAAACGAAAACACTGGCGGCTTTCGCACCGCTGCTTGCGCTGGCTGCTGTGATCTGCACCGGGTTCTGGGCCGGCATGGCGGCGGGGGCTGTGTACACACCTGCGGCAGTGATTGTTCCTGCCTTGACGCTGCCCCCAGCAACTCCTCCGGCCGACCAGAGGACATCGGTGGGAGACACTCCGTTCACTTGCGCCGAAAACTGGACGTTCGTGCCGAGCGTCGCCGTCGGGCTGGCCGGCGTGACGGCAATGCTTGCCGCGTGGGCGATGCTGACCGTGGTCAGCAGCAATCCCAGCAAAAGCCAGACTAAACTTCTTCGTTTGTACATCAGAATGATCCTTTCCGAGGCGCCCGTTTCTGCCGGGAACGCCCTGGAGTGTAATGGAGAATAGACCCTCTCCCGCTGACTATCGCAACCGCTCCGCTTCGCTCGCCTTCCGGGAACATTTCCGCTTGCTTGCCAGTCGGGAGAGTGTCTGGTTCCTATTATAAGCGCGCGCCGTGACGAAAACGTAGCCCGTGAAGATTTAAAAGCGTGACGACGCGCTGATTTTCTACAAAATAAGGACGGATCACAATGTTAACCTCTGAAATGGAGCCTCACCCATCACCGTCTCTTCGCCGGGAGCAGGCCATCCCCGCCGTTTACTCCCTTTCCGTTCGCCTTTTCGGTGGCTTTGAAGTATCCGTCTGCGGTCAGGCGCTGCCGCGCCTGCGTTCTCATAAGGGCGAATGTCTGCTCGCGCTGCTGGTTCTGCACGCGGGCCGTACCGTGATGCGGCAGCGGCTGGCCGCGATGCTCTGGCCGGACAGCGATGAGTCCCAGGCGCTCGCCAGCCTGCGCCAGAGTTTGGCGGACCTGCGTAAAGCGCTGGGCGAGGAGGGACGCCGGCTTGTTCCCATCGGAGCGCGTGCCCTTTCCCTGAACCTGACGGGAGCCGACGTGGACCTCACCGCGTTTGACACGGCGATCCATCAGGGAGACCGCGCCTCGCTGGAACTGGCTGTCATGCTTTACCGGGGGCCGCTGCTGGAAGGCTGCCATGAGGAATGGGTTCTGGGAGAGCGAGCCTCGCGCGAGCAAAGTTACCTGAGTGCCCTGGAAACGCTGGCGTCGGAGGCCATGAGCCGGTGTGATTTCACCCGGGCATCTTCCCTGTGGCAGCGCGCCGTTGCTGTGGATGCGTTTCGGGAGAGCGCCGCGCGCGGCTGGATGATGGCGCTGGCGCAAGGGGGCAATTCTGCAGCGGCTATTCAGGTGTATCGCAGCCTGCGGCTGCTGCTGGCCCGGGAACTTCGAACCGAGCCGGACGCGGAAACGCGGGCGCTGTATCTGAGTCTGCGCGCCGAAGCGCAGAAGCCGCAAGCAGCCAAAATGGGCGATGCACGGGCTGAACACTGGGCCGAACCCGCGTCTTCGCCGCCCGCCTGGCATCTTCCTCGCCCGTTGACGGAACTGGTGGGCCGTCGGTGGGAAACAGGTGAGGTCAGCCGCCTGCTGTTTCGCTCCCGGTTGGTGACTCTGACCGGTCCGGGCGGGGTGGGTAAAACGCGGCTGGCGATCCGGGTGGCTGAAGAGTGGGCGGAAGATCAACCCGACGGCGTCTGGTTCGTGGACCTTGCCCCGCTGACCGACCCGGCCCTCGTGGGCACGGACAGTGGGTTCCGGGCTGGGAGTGCGGGAGGAGGCGGACCGCGCTCTGGAGGACACGCTGGCCGCCGCCCTGCGAGATCGGCGCCTGCTGCTGATTTTGGACAACTGCGAACACTTGCTGGACGCCTGTGCTTCGCTGGCGGCGGGCCTGCTGGGGGACTGTCCCACGCTGCGACTGCTGACAACAAGCCGGCAGGCGCTGGGGCTGACGGGCGAGACGATCTGGCCTGTCCCCCCCCTGCCCGTGCCGGATGCGAAGGAAAGCCGGAACCCTGACACAGCGGCATGCTTCGAGGCCGTGCAATTATTCGTTGAGCGCGCCTCCTCAGTGCAGCCGAACTTCAGGCTGACGGCGAGTAACGCGCCCGCCGTCGCTCAAATCTGCCGCCGCCTGGATGGCATCCCCCTGGCGCTGGAACTGGCGGCGGCGCGCGCGCGTCTGTTGTCACCTGAACTCATCGCCGCGCGTCTTGACGACCGGTTCCATCTGCTGACGCAGGGCAGCCGCCGCGCTTTGCCGCGACAGCAGACGCTGCGCGCTGCCGTGGATTGGAGCTATCGAGCTGCTTTCGGAGCCGGAGCGTTTGCTTTTCATGCGTCTGTCTGTTTTTGCGGGCGGGTGGACTCTGGAGGCCGCAGAAATAGTCTGTGATTCGGAAGAGAATGAGGTCTCAGTGCTGGACCTCCTGACGGGCTTGCAAGAGAAGTCTCTGGTGTCTGTGGAAATGAACAGCGGGCTGGAGCGCCGCTACCGTCTGCTGGAAACATCCCGGCAGTATGCCGGGGAGCGTTTGAACGAATTGGGTCAAGCCTCAGAGGCGGCACGGCGGCATCGGGATTGGGCGCTGGATCTGGCTGAAGCCGCCGAGGCGCACGACCATGGACCGGAGGCGAACACCTGGCTGGCCCGTTTGGCAGCCGACCATGACAATCTGCGGGCGGCGTTGGATTCCTGCGAAAACGATCACCTGGAAGATGGTGTGGAAGTCGGGCTGCGCCTGGCCGCCGCGCTGGTAGGGTTCTGGATGGATCATGGGCACTACGGCGAAGGTCAGGAACGCCTGACCCGTGTCTTAGCGCGGGCTGGCGAGCGGGCATCGGAAACCGCGCGTAACGCGGCGCTGAACGCACTGGCGGCCCTGGCCTGGTTTCAGGGAGACTTTTCCTTGACGCAACACTGCACCGAGGAAGGATTGCAATTGGCCCGCCGGACCGGGAATCAGAGTCATCTCGCCATGTGCCTGTCCAACCTCGGCAGCCTGCATTATTCCCAGGGCGATAACAAGGCGGCGCGGACTGCCTACGAGCAGAGCCTGGCGATGCGCCGCACAATAGAGGACCGAGCCGGCGTAACGGCTTGCCTGAACAACCTGGGTGTTCTTGTCTACAATGAGGGTGCCTGGGACGAGGCGCGGGCGCTGCACACAGAGGCGCTGGAGATCGCGCAGGAAGACAGCGACAGTTATGGCGAACAGGGCGCGCTGGGCGGACTTGGCAACGTCATGCGGCAAATGGGCGATTTTGCCGCCGCGCGCTCCTATTTTGAACGGGAACTCGCATTGGCGCAGAAGTCGGGCGGTAAAAACGTCGCAAGCGACGGCTCAATTGATCTGGGCTGGCTTGCGCTTACCGAGGGTGATTGGGAGTGTGCAGGAACCACTTTGCGGCAAGGGCTGGGTCTCGCGCAAGAGGCGGGTTTGATGCCGCTGGCACTGTATGCGCTGGATGGTCTGGCCGAGCAGACGCTGGCCAGTGGCGATGCCCGACGGGCTGCCTGCCTGTCCGGCGGAGCCGAGGCGGCGCGCGTCTCCCTTATCCTGCCGCGTATGCAGGCCGCGCGAAAGCGCTGCGAGACGCACGTCGCTCAAATGCGGGACATACTCGGGGAGGAAGCGTTTGATGATGCCTGGTGCACAGGAGGGTGCTGGACTCTAGATCAAACTATCGCTTTTGCCATACACGGATTGCCCGGCCAAGTCTTGATGTTAGACCAAAACCCTCACAAGCAATGAAATCTCGGCCAAATGTTGCTCTGATCATTGAGACGGCGGGCGTGTACGGACGCCAGATTCTGCACGGCGTCTCGCGTTACCTTCGGACGCATAGTAGTTGGTCGGTATTTCTCGATGAGCGGGAGCTTCTGGCGCCACCCCCTGATTGGCTCCTGGACTGGAACGGTGACGGCGTAATCTGCCGGCCTACAACCCCCGCACTTGCAGCAGCGCTGAAGGGGCGTGGTTTAGCCGTCCTGGACCTGAATGATCGCTATGGTTATTTGGGCATTCCCCACATCGGTTCGGATATGCCTGCGCTCGGTCGCATGGCCGCCGAGCATCTCCTGGAGCGCGGGTTTCGCAAAATCGCGTTCTGCGCTGTCGGCCGTACCGCCTCCGAGTGGCGTCACTCCCGCTGACGCAACATCATCGACCTAATCTTGACGGTGGAAAATTACTTACCATTCTGTCAATTATTCGGCATCCTTCCCAAGAAATTAGACAAAAATCCTCAGTGCGGTGACAAAGAGTATCATTGTTATTCTGTACTGATTATGCTATCATGACGGCACGTTTTCAGTCAAAGGAGCATGAGATGTCAGGAACTTCAGCCATTCCATCCGAAGTGATTGTCCCGCACTTTCTCGGTGAGCGCCGCATCGGCACGACCGTCAAGCCGGTCCCAAAGGTGGGCCATGGCCAACTGCTCATCCGCATCGGGGCGAATGCCCTCTGCGGGTCCGAGCGAGGACAGTTCTTCAGCGGCACGGACGTCACGCCCGGCCATGAGGCGGCCGGAGTTGTCGTTGCGGCAGGTCCCGGAACGACGACGCCCATCGGCACAAACGGCGCCATTTTCCTGATGGATTTTTGCGGCGAATGCCGCTCCTGCCGTCAGGGATTCACAAACCAGTGCCTGGCAAAACGCGGGGACATGGGCTTCAACCGCGATGGCGGTTACGGCATCTATGAACTTATTCACGAGAATCTCTTCTTTCCCGTCAGCGAGGAGTTTTCAGCGACCGAAGCAACACTTCTGCTGGACATCATGGGCACCGGCGGTCATGCGATCAATCGCGCCCGATTGGTGCATTCCGACATTCAATCGCTTTTGATCCCCGGCGCGGGGCCGATCGGGCTGGGCGTGCTGGCAATGGCGAAGCTGATTTTGGGGAGCGAGGTCCCGATAGTCATTTCCGATGTCGTTCCCTATCGGCTGGAACTGGCGGAACGCCTGGGCGGGCTGCCGGTGCTGTCCACGGAGATGTCTCTAGCGGAGGGGCTGAAACATCATGGGATAGACGCGCCCGATGTCGCGATTGACTGCGCGGGCAAAGCCGCTGTGCGCGATGAGTGCATGGCGCTGCTGGCGCATCGGGGCGTTCTGGTGAGCGTCGCGCACGGCGAGGGCCTTGCTATCAATGACCTGTACCGCGATTTTGTTTTCCGGGAAATGACTTTGATCGGGAGCGAGTATTTCGCTTTTCACGAGTTGGAAGACAATTGGAAGCTGCTGCAAGCCAACCGCGCCTATTTGAACCAAATCATCACCCACCGCTTCGGCGTCTCGGAAATTCAGCACGCTTTTGAATTGTTTTTCGCGGGACAGACCGGAAAGGTGGTCATTGAGCAATGAGCCGTGAACGCCTTAAGATAGCACTGGTCGGAACAGGCGGCTGGGGCCGCCAGCACGCGCGGATTTTCTCGCAGCGGCCCGACGTAGACTTCTGCGCCGTGGCAGGCCGGAACCGTGAACGGGCGGAAGCCCGCGCGGCGGAGTATGGGGTTCGCGCTTACACGGACATCGGCGAGATGCTGGAGAGGGAAAAGCCGGACTTAGTGAGCCTGAGCCTGCCGAACCAGGGACATTTCGCGCCGACGCTTCAAGTGATTCAAGCCGGCTTTCCACTATTGGTAGAAAAGCCGCTTGTCTTTGATCTGGCCGAAGCCGACACGCTGCTGGAAGAAGCCAACAAACGCGAACTTTTTTTCGCCATCAACTTCAACCATCGCTACGCCAAACCTGTGCAAATGGCGCACGCGGCCATCCAGTCAGGCCGTCTGGGCGATTTGATGTTTGCGACCTGGCGGTTCGGCGGGGAGGGCGGCAGCGATCATCCCCATGCCAATCTTATCGAAACGCAGTGCCACGGCTTTGACATGCTGGAGCATCTGTGCGGGCCAATCCAATCCGTGATGGCAGAAATGACGGACAAGCGGGGTGGGGGCTTGACGACCCTGGCGCTGTCTCTGAAGTTTGCAAATCAGGCCGTCGGCAGTTTAGTCGGCTCGTATGACACGTCTTATGCATACCCCGACACGCACCGAGTGGAGATCAGCGGTCTGTCCGGGCGTGCGGTCATTGAAGACACTGTGCGGCGCTATACGTTCCATCCTGCGGGCAGTGAAACCGGCGAAACATGGCAGGCCGGTTATTTCAATGACCTGGATCGCGAGTTTCACCGGACGTTTGACCGTTACATGGACGCCCTGCTTGCTGCTTTCCGCGCGGGTGAGCCGCCTCCCATTCCCGCCGAAGCAGGTCGCCGCGCCTTGCAGCTTGCCTTCGCCGCCATTGAGTTCCTACAAAACAGGCCGGCGCGTTTCCGTGGCTTCGCGGGAAAGCGAACTATGAACTGCCGCTCCGTCTTCCTGTGGGCATCGGTTCTGGCAATAATGACATTTCCAGAGTCTGAGCCGCGCGGATGGGCCGACGATCCGTGTGGATGCGGGAAACGTGGTCAATCAAGTGTCCCCCTGGCTGACCGGGTCCTGTATTGAAGATGTCAACCATGAGATTTACGGCGGCCTGTACGACCAGAAGATTTTCGGGGAAAGCTTTGAGGAGCCGCCCGCAGCGGCCAAATTTGAGGGCTGGACGGCGTATGGCGGTTTCTGGCACATGGACGGCGCGGCCTGCCGCGTGGATGCCGATCCCGGCGGCAAGCTGGTGCGGGACGCTCCTGACTTCACCGACGGGACTGTGGAGGCGGATATACGGCTGCCCGAAAGCCGGGGGGATAATGCCGGTCTGCTGGTGCGCGTTGGGAATGCAGGCGTCGGCGCAGACAACTTTGACGGGTATGAGATCAGCCTGAGCGCGAGCGGTCAGCAGCTTATCTTTGGCAAACATCGCCATGATTGGCATCCGTTGAAGGCCGTGGCGGCCTCGGTCGCGCCGGGTCAGTGGCATCACCTGCGAGTTGTTCTGGAAGGTTCGCATGTTCGCATTTTTCTGGATGGCGGAGCGGACCCGCTCATAGATTTCACCGACACCGATACTCCTTTTCTCTCCGGCAAGATTGCGCTGCGGACATGGAACGTGGACGCGGCGTTCCAAAACGTGCGAATCCAGACGGGGCCGACGACGATTGAAAATCAGTTCCACGTCACCGGCGGTGAAGCTATCAGCGGTATGTGGGATGTGGTTCGGGATGTAAACGCTATAGCAGACTTCGCGCTGGACAACGGTCTCCCCTACAATGGGCGTCAGTGCCAGAAAATCAGCATGGGCCTGGAAAGGGACAGGTAGGTGTCGCCAACCGTGGCCTGAACCGCTGGGGAATCGCTGTCAAGAAGGGCCAGACGTTCGCGGGACATCTTTTCCTGCGCGCCCAAGCTTTCCAGGGACCGGTCACAGTCGCCTTGCAGAGCGCCGACGGCTCGGCCATCTATGCTGCCCAGACGATTAACCGTGTTGGCGCGCGCTGGGCAAAGTATCCCTTCACTCTGACCTCACGCGCCGACGATCAAAATGCCCGATTTGCCCTCTGGATTGACCGGCCCGGCACGCTCTGGGCAGATCAGGCGGTGCTGATGGGAACCGGCCAAGAGCGGTTCCACAACCTGCCGGTTCGCGCGGATATTGCTGACGCGCTGGTTCGGGAGGGCTCACTTTTCTGCGCTACGGCGGCACGGCGGTCAATTCCCCGCATTACCGCTGGAAGAACATGATCGGCAGCCCGGATCAGCGGCCATCCTACCAGGGCACCTGGTATGCTTATGATACCAACGGGTTCGGCATCTTTGATTTTCTCAACTTTTGCGAAGCCGCCCATATCCAATCGGCATTTGCCATCAACAGCGAAGAGACCGCGCAGGATGCCGCCGATCTCGCGGATTACCTGACTGCCCCGAAGACGACGCCGTGGGGCCGCAGACGCGCGGCGGACGGTCATCCTTTGCCTTACCATCCTGCCTACATTGAGATCGGCAACGAGGAAAGTTTAGGCGTCGATGACCCCGTGGCGTATGCTCATTATACGCAGCGATTTGACGTTCTCGCCAGGGCAATTCATGTTCGCAATCCCACGCTCAAATTGGTTTGCGCGGCATGGTGGCGTCCCGATTCCCCGAACGTGGCGCGCATGTTTCAGGCGCTCAATGGGGAGGCGGCAGCCTGGGATCTGCATGTCTGGGCCGACGACGCGCGCTCCGGGGCGGACGTTGACCGGCAATTGACCCGAATGCAGCAGCGATTCCATCGATGGAATCCTACGACGACGATGAAGGCGGTCATTTTTGAGGAAAACGGCGGTCTTCACGATATGCAGCGCGCCCTGGGCCATGCCACCACGCTGAACGCGACGCGCCGGCATGGCGACTTCGTCCTGGCGGACTGTCCGGCGAATTGCCTGCAGCCCTGGCAGCAGAACGACAACGGCTGGGATCAGGGGCAGATATTCTTCACCGCAGGCCATGTCTGGTCCATGCCGCCCTTCTATGTCCAGCAGATAGCTTCCCTCACTTATGAACCGGAGCGCGTACCAAGCAATGTTTCCGGCAGCGCGGATACTGGATGTCACTGCCACGCGCAGCCGGGATGCCAGGACACTCGTCCTGAGCGTCGTGAACGTCGGCGCGTCGCCGCAGACTGCGCGGGTTTTGTTGAGCGGCTTTGACGGCATGAAGTCACCCGTCTCCGCCTGGACTCTGACCGCCGATCCCCAGGCTGTCAATCCGCCCACCGGCCCGGAGACGGTCTTCCCGCAAAAGAGCGTACTTGCTGTGGGCAATATATCATTTGATTACACTTTCCCCGCGCATTCCTACGTGGTTCTGCGTCTCATTCGGTGATAGGCTGGGTACATACGCTCTGAGCCTATGAAAATTGCCTATTTTGATTGCTTTTCCGGTGTCAGCGGCGACATGACCCTGGGCGCTTTGCTGGATTGCGGCGCGGACGAAGCCCGTTTCGGGAACAGCTTGCTGCGCTTAATGTGCCCGGATACGAGCTGACCATTCAGAAAGTGACCCGGAGCGGCATCACAGCCACGGATGTAGATGTGCGTCTGCTGGAAATTGACAGCGGACATGGCCGCCACCTCTCCGACATTGCGGCTATTCTGGAATCCAGTTCGCTTTCCGCAAAGGTTCAGCAAAAAGCCCTGGCTGTTTTTACTCGCCTGGCAGACGCTGAGGCGAAAATTCACGGGACAAGCCGTGAAGAAATCCACTTTCACGAAGTCGGGGCGGTAGACGCTATTGTGGACATTGTCGGTTCCTGCATTCTGCTGGAGATGCTGGGCGTGGAGAGCATTTCTGTCTCGTCCATTCCCTGCGGCTACGGCACGATTACCTGTCAGCATGGAATCATGCCGATTCCCGCTCCGGCCACGCTGGAACTGCTGCATGGCTTCCCCGTTCATGCCGTAGACATACAAGGTGAATTGGTCACGCCGACGGGGGCGGCTCTGGTGACGACGCTTACTGATCCAGGGCGCACCGGGCGCATGCCGACCATGCGTATCGTTGCCAGCGGCTTCGGCGCAGGCAAAAAGCTGTTTCACCCGGACAGGCCCAATCTTCTGCGCGTCATCCTCGGCGACACGGAAGCAAACACCGACTCAACCCCGCAGACGGTGACAGTTCTGGAAACTAATCTGGACGACCAAAGCCCGGAAACGTTTGATCTGCTGATGGAGCGCTGCTTTAACGCGGGCGCCCTGGATGTTTTCTTTGCGCCGATCCAGATGAAAAAGAACCGACCCGCCACTCTGGTGACGGCCCTCTGTTCACCGGAGAATGCCGAAAAACTGGCCGAGGTCTTGTTTCGCGAAACCGGCACGTTCGGAATCAGAAGGCGAGAGCAGTCGCGCGTGACGCTGGAACGTACCTGGCAATCGGTCAATACGCCAGTTCGGGGAAGTGCGAATTAAGATCGGTCGGCGACGGGGCGAAATCATGACCGCCGCGCCCGAATATGAAGACTGCAAGCGGGCTGCCGTTGCTCACGATGCCCCCGTCCAGGCTGTTTATCAATCTGCGCTTCGCGCGTATGAAACAATGTGATGCCTGCCTCGTTTGGCTCATATTTATCCGTGGTATCTATGCCAACAAGAATGCCCCAGGCAGGAGAGCAGCATGAATCACGACGATACAAATCTCCCCACAGACAAGACAGACGCTGAGGCCGCCGAGCGATTGAGCCGTCGACAGTTTTTGTCAACGGCTGGCCTGATCGGTGTCGGGCTGGCCGTCGGCGCGGGGGCCGGGGCGCAAGCCCCCGGAGGACAGTCGCTTCCTCAGCCTTCCCCGCGAAATGATGCCCCCTTCTCCTTCCGGGACAGAAGACACTGGCCCGACGCAGGCATCGCGCAAAACAACCGGCGCGCTGGGCAGTACGGGGAAAGGCCCGTCCGCCCCCAAAGCCGTGCTGGATGGTCCTGCCGCCGGCGAAGGCGACATTCCGCAGCGGCCGCTAGGGAAAACCGGGCTGACCGTCTCCGCGCTGGGTCTGGGCGGGCATCATCTAGGCGATGCCGACAGCGTGAACGAAGCCATGAACATCGTCCATGAGGCCGTGGATGCCGGCATTACGTTTTTTGATAACTGCTGGGAATACCATAACGGCAAAAGCGAAGACTGGATGGGCCGGGCGCTGGCTGGCGGGCGGCGCGAGAAAGTCGTGCTGATGAGCAAAGTCTGCACGCACGGGCGCACCCGGCAGCTTGCCATGAAGATGCTGGAAGAGTCCCTGCGCCGGCTTCAGACCGACCATTTAGACGTCTGGCAGGTCCATGCCGATCACCTATGATAACGACCCGGAACTCGCCTATGCCAAAGACGGCGTACTGGAAGCGTTCGACGCAGGCCAAGCAGCAGGGAAAAGTGCGCTTTGTCGGCTTTACCGGCCACAAAGACCCCGGCATCCATCTGAAGATGCTTGAACTCGGCTACCCGTTTGACACCTGCCAGTTGCCGCTTAATCCCTTTGATGCCAATTTTTTCAGTTTTGAGCAGCAGGTACTGCCTGTCTTAAACCAAAAAGGCATCGCGCCGCTCGGCATGAAAAGCATGAACGGCGGCGGGGAGGCCATCAAGCACGGTCTGGTGACTCCCGAAGAACTGCTGCGCTACGCGATGAGCCTTCCCGTCGCGACGACGATCAGCGGCATGGACTCGCTGGACGTTCTGCATCAAAACCTGCGCGTGGCGCGCGGCTTCAAGCCGATGAGCGCCGACGAAATGCAGGAATTGCGTACCCGCTGCGCGCCGACCGCTGCCGATGGGCGTTACGAATTGTACAAAGTCTCCATCCGTTACGACAATCCCATGACGCGCCAGCCGCACGGCTTTCCGAACGATCCCGCGAACAAAGAAATCATAGACATGATGGAGCGCGGCATCGGCATTCCCGGCGACGCGATTCTCACCGGAACGCTTTAGTACCCCCCAGCCCCCAATTCTGGGGGAACCAGATCGCAGAAACGCCTTTCCCTCCGGCTCCCCCAGAATTGGGGGCTGGGGGGCGAAATAAATGTGGAGAGAATCATGCCGAGCCAAACCAGCCCGAACCCGAATGCCCCCGACATGCCGACCATGCCTGCCGACGAAGCCAACGACATGGGGCCGCAGGGCGTCCAAAACGCAAGCACGGGCGGCAATGCCGTCGCCCATGATGCAGACCCAACCCCGCCGCACCTTCAGCGCCCGGACGGCGAAAGGTGGGTTGGGAACAGACACCGCTTGTCGCACAGGGCAAAGGCATATCTGCCCAGCCCGCTTGCCCCGCCGCTTCCGCCCCTGCCGATGACCAATACCGGGCCGGGCCAGATTCCGCAAAAGCCGCTGGGCAAGACCGGCGTCCATGTCAGCATCATCGGCCTGGGCGGCTCCAATCTCGGCGAGGCGAGTTCGCTGGAAGAAGCCGTCGACATCACCCATGAAGCCATTGATGCGGGTGTCAATTTCATGGACAACGCCTGGGAATACAACGACCACCGCAGCGAGGATTGGATGGGCCGCGCCCTGCAAGGTAGGCGCGACAAAGTGTTTCTGATGACCAAAGTTTGTACGCACGGACGCGATAAAAAAGTCGCCATGCAGCAGTTGGAAGAGTCGCTCCTGCGTCTGCGAACGGATCATCTGGACTTGTGGCAAATCCATGAAGTCGTTTATTTTGACGATCCTGATCTGCATTTCGCCAAAAACGGCGTCTGGGAAGCGCTGGTGGACGCGAAAAAGCAGGGGAAAGTGCGCTTTATCGGCTTTACGGGGCATAAAACGCCGCAGCTACATTTGCGAATGCTGGCGTTGGCCGACGAACATGGCCTGCACTTCGACACGGTTCAGATGCCGTTGAATGCCTTTGATGCCACATACCGCAGTTTCCAGCAATATGTTCTGCCCGAAGCCAACCGGCGCGGCATGGGCGTGATCGGCATGAAAAGCCTGGGCGGCAGCGGCGAAGCCGTCCAGCAGGGAGCCGTGACCGCGCAGGAAGCCTTGCGCTATGCCATGAGCCTGCCGGTCGCAACCACGGTCAGTGGCATTGACTCCATGCAGGTGCTGCGCCAAAATCTGGCCGTCGCCCGCGACTTCCAGCCGATGACTTCTGATGAAATGCTGGCTCTGGCCCACCGCTGCCAGGCACTCGCCGCCGACGGTCATTTGGAGATGTACAAAAGCTCCAAAAAGTACGACGCCGCCGTGGGCCGCTCCCAGCACAATTATCCCTCGCAGGAAGAATTGCCGATGTAGCGTCCTTTTTTGAGGTTCTGGAGTATTTTACGGGGCTGAACCCCCGTGCTTTAACAAAGCAACTCCCCGCCTTCGCGGGCAGAAGACTATCGCATCTTATTTACTTCGCCCGCGCAGGCGGGGGCTTGCAATTCTAAAGCCCAGGGGTTCAGCCCTGGAAAAGTCTTAGAGCGCGTCGCTGTTAATCCTGTGGGCGTAGCAGGCGGCCCCGAAGCCGTTGTCAATGTTGACGACGGCGACACCGCCCGCGCAGGAGTTCAGCATAGTCAGCAGCGCCGCGACGCCGCCGAAGGCCGTTCCGTAGCCGACGCTGGTGGGGACGGCGACAACCGGGCGCGAGACCAGGCCTGCGACGACGCTTGCCAGCGCCCCTTCCATGCCGGCGACCACGACCAGCGCGTGCGCCTTTTGCACGATTTCTAATTGGCTTAATAACCGATGCAGGCCGGCCACACCGACATCGTACAGGTGCTCCACCCGGCTGCCCTGCCATTCCAGCGTCAAAGCCGCTTCTTCTCCCACCGGCATGTCTGCCGTTCCCGCCGTCAGCACCGCGACATAGCGTTCGGGATGAATGGCAGGCGGCGGCTCGCCGAGTGTCAGCAGGCGGGAAAGAGTGTGATATTTTGCCTGGGGCATAGCTTCCTGGACGGCAGTTGCTTGTTCCGGGGTCGCCCGCGTCGCCAGCACGCGATCTGACTGCGCGGCCAGACGGGCCATGATCTGAGTCACCTGATCGGCAGTCTTGCCGGGACAGTACACCACTTCCGGCATTCCTGTTCGCAGGGCGCGGTGGTGATCCAGACGGGCAAAGTCGGACACCGTCTCGTAGGGAAGCGATTGCAGGGTTTGCAGGGCCGCCTCAAGGCTCACTTGACCGTCCTGCACACCGCGCAGCAAGGCCGATAGACGCTCAGTGTCCATGGCTGTTTCCTGGGTTTGCGCCTAGCGTTGCATTCAGGCTGCCGCTTTTGTAACCGCCGAGTTCTACGGCGACATAGGTATAGCCCAGCGCTTTCAAACGGTCGCTGATTTGCCCACGCAAGACGGGATCGAGCAGCCGGTTCATCTCGCCTGGGTCCACTTCCAGACGGGCGATGGTGTCATGGTGGCGGACCCGCACCTGACGAAAGCCCAGATCGTGCCGCAAATAATCTTCCGCCGCATCCAATCGTTCCAGCAGTTCCGCCGTGATGCGTGTGCCGTAGGGAAAGCGGGAGGAAAGGCAGGCCAGCGCAGGCTTGTCCCAGGTCGGCATCCCCAGCACGCGCGACAGGTGACGAATTTCGGCTTTCGTCAGACCGACTTCCAGAAGCGGAGCGCGCGCCCCAAACTCCCGCGCCGCCTGCTGCCCTGGCCGGTAATCCCCGAGATCGTCGTGATTGGCCCCGTAGGCGATCCAGGGAATTCCCCGCTCCCGCGCCACGCGGGACAGGTGGGAGAAAAGCTCGGTCTTGCAAAAATAACAGCGGTTGGTCGGATTGGCGGCATAAGCCTCGTTATCCAGTTCGCGCGCCTCTACCGTCATGACGGGCAGGCCGATTTCCCCGGCCAGCGCCAGCGCATCGTCCCGCTCGCGCTTGGGATACGACTCAGACAGGGCGATGACGGCGAGCGCTTGGTTTCCTAGCTCGTCATGGGCGACTTTGGCGAGGAGTGCGCTGTCCGCCCCGCCGGAAAAGCCGATGACGACCGACCGCATGGCCCGCAGCGTTTCGCGAAGAGCGGCGTACTTCTCTTCCAGATTGGGCTGGGGTGCGCCGGGGTTTGTATTGACGGGAAGAAAGCTGGCAAGTGATGGCATAATTAGCGGTTTCTATGCGTGGAATGGCTTGTTTGACATGGATAATGTACCCTGCGGACACTGGGCGAAAACATGGCCTTTTCGCGTGTCGGAGGAAAACCACTGGGAATTGTCTAAAGAGCAGATAATGCGAAATGCAAACGGCCCGAACTGATTTGAGCGTCCCATGAGCGAAATGAACCGCCTGGTCGTCTTTATCCTCGGTGAGCAGCCACTCGCCCTGCCGCTCGCGCAAGTGGAGCGAGTAGTTCAGGCCGTGGAAGTGACAGCGGCAGTCGGAGCGCCGGAAACCGTTCTGGGTGTGATAAACCTGGAAGGGCAGATTTTGCCGGTTCTTGACATTCGGAAGCGATTTGGCCTGCCGGCGCGAGAGCGGGAACTGAGCGACCAGTTCATCATCGCGCAGACTTCCAGGCGAACGGTGGCGCTGGTCGCGGACACCGTTCGGGGAGTGATCGAATGTCTGGACGTGGAAGCGGCGTCCTTTTCTGAGCCGTTCCTGCCGGGTCTCGCTTATGTGAACAGTGTTGTCAAAGAGGGGAATGAACTGATTCTGGTCTGCAATCTTGACCGGCTTTTTTCTGCGGACGAGGAAGCGCGGCTGAACGAATTGGTTGCGGAAGAACCGAAAGTATAACATGTCCGACCGCCTGCCGCCGCTGCTTCTGGCTTCTCTGAGCGCATGGGTCACTGAACATCTCGGGCTGGACTTTCCCCCGGAGCGCTGGCCTGAACTGGAACGGGGGATACGCGCGGCAGCCCCGGAACTTGGGTTTGATGATGTTGAAGCCTGTGCGCGGCAGTTAGTGACCGCGCCGGTTTCCCGGAAGTCTGTGGAAATCCTGGCGTCACATTTGACCATTGGGGAGACCTATTTTTTTCGGGAAAAGAAGACGCTCACGATCTTCACCGAGCAGATTTTGCCGGCGTTGATCCAGGCGCGTCGCGGGCAGGAGCAGCGATTGCGGCTCTGGAGCGCGGGATGCTGCACCGGCGAGGAGCCGTATTCGCTGGCGATTCTACTATGTCAGGCGCTTCCCGATGTGCAGGATTGGAACATCACCATTTTAGGCACCGACGTCAATCCTCGCTTCCTTCAGAAGGCCGCCGCGGGAGTGTTCAGCGAATGGTCGTTTCGCGCAACTTCCGCGCCTCTCAAAGAAAGATACTTTCAGAAGGCGAATGAGGGGCGGTTTGAGGTCGTTCCCCGGATCAAGAAAATGGTGAAGTTCTCCTCTCTGAACCTGGCGGAAGATGGGTATCCCTCGCTGCGGAGCGGTACAAATGCTATGGACGTTATCTTTTGCCGGAACGTTTTGATTTACTTCGCGCCTCTGCCGGCACAGAAAATCGTCGGCAATTTTCATCGGTCACTGGCTGAGGGCGGATGGCTGATTGTCAGTCCTGCGGAGACGTCAGCGCCGTTGTTTACCGAGTTCACAACGGTGAATTTCTCCGACGCAACTTTGTATCGGAAAGAAAGCGAAGCACCTAACCCCCCGGCCCCCTTCCCTGTTAGGGAGTTGGGTGCAGTTGCGCCAGGGGCACCGCTTGCCCTTCGGGTAGCCAGTGCTGCGGCGGGGTTAGGTGCTTCGGGGGCAGGGGGAGTAAGTTCCGAGACTGCGTCTCCTCTGCTCCTTGCCCGCGCTTGCGCCAATCAAGGCAACTTGACGGAGGCAAGGGAATGGTGCGAAAAGGCTATTGCTCTGGACAAACTTAGCCCGCTTCCCTATTATCTCCGCGCCACGATCCAGCAGGAAGAAGGCGCGGTGGAGGAGGCGGTCAAGTCGTTGAAGCGTTCACTGTATCTGGATCATGATTTCGTGTTGGCCCATTTCGCCCTCGGAAACCTCACCCGGCAGCAGGGGAAGGCGAAAGAATTCGACCGGCACCTGGCAAATGCGCTTCAACTCCTCCAAAACTATGGCGAGGAAGACCTCCTGCCGGAGTCGGAGGGAATGACGGCGGGTAGGCTGCGAGACATCATCGCATCCTTGCAGCAAGCCAGGACGCCCTCGTAGGTTTTTATGACGGAAGAGCGCACAAAAGAAGACATTCTTCGGGCCAGAGCCAGGGCGCTGGCGCAGGAGCCTGACCGGCAGGAATTTGCCGAAGACGTTTTGCCGGTAGTGGAATTTCTTCTGGCCTCCGAACGATATGCTGTGGAAATCAGCCGACTACGCGAGGTCTATCCCTTGAAGGAGTTGACGCCGCTTCCCTGCACGCCGCCTTTTGTGCTGGGTATTATTAATGTGCGGGGGCAAATTCTGCCTGTTCTTAGTCTGAAAACTTTTTTTGATTTCCCCGCGCAGGGGCTGACCGACCTGAACAAAGTTCTGATCGTTCAGACCGAAGACATGGTCGTCGGTATTCTCGCTGATGCCATCCTCGGCGCGCGCGCCGTCCCGCTCCGCGAGATGCAGCCTTCACTGCCGACGCTCACCGGCATTCGGGCGGACTACCTGCGAGGCGTCACGCCGGAACGTCTCATTGTTCTAGACATGGCGGCAATTCTCATGGACAGGCGGATTCTGGTGCAGGAAGAAGTCGCCGAATGAAAAGGAAAATTGCGATGAAATGGTCTGTGGGCGCAAAGATCGCGTCCGGGTTCGGTCTGACGCTGGCGATTTTACTGGTGATCGGCGGCGTTTCCTATCGCAGCATCGTCAACCTGACGGAACTCGTCGCGCTGGGTGGACCACACGCATGTGGTTCTGGAACAGCTTGACAAGGTCTTGACTATTGTCAAGGACGCAGAGAACGGGGAGCGCGGCTACCTGCTGACTGGCGATGTGAATATGATGGCATATCAGGAGCAGGCCGTTCATGATGTCAGCGATCCGGTTCAGCAGCTTCGGGCGCTCACGGCAGACAACCCGATCCAGCAGCGCCGACTGGACGATCTGGCAGGCAAGGACAACACAGGCGGCCTGCTGGCAAGCAAGCTTGGGCAGCTTCAGAAGGTCTATGACTTGCGGCAAACGAAGGGATTAACCGCCTCAGAGATTTTAATTAACGCGCAGTCCGGGAAAAAGGCTGAGGACCGCATCGGGGATGTCATCCAGCAAATGAAATCTGAGGAGGAGCAGCGCCTCGGGACCAGAATGCGAGATCGGGATCAGACCGTGCGGGACGCTGAAGGGACCATCTTGATCGGTACGTTCCTCGCCATTATCGCCGTTCTGATTGCCAGTTACTTCGATCACCCGCAGCACGGCAGGACCGCTGCGGCAGATCACCGAAGTCGCGACGCGAATTGCCTCCGGCGACCTGTCTGTTGATGTCGCTTCCAATGGACGGGCCGACGAAGTTGGCGAATTGCAGCGGACGTTTTCCCGGATGACTCATTCGCTGCGGGCCACCGCCGAAGTGGGGAACAGGTGGCGGCGGGCAATCTTCGGGCCACGGTCAATCCACAGTCAGATAAAGATGTGCTGGGAAACGCTTTTGCGACCATGATTGAGAACCTGCGTCAATTGACATCCAATCTGATGGAGAGCGTCGCGGTTCTCGGCGCTTCATTCAGTCAGATATTGGCCTCGACAACCCGCCTGGCTGCCAATGCCACTGAGACGGCTGCTGCCGTCAATGAAACCACGACGACCGTGGAAGAGATACGTCAGACGGCCCAGATCGCCAGCCAGAAAGCGCGGGGTGTGGCCGATAGCGCGCAGACAGCGGCGCGCATCTCGCAGACCGGCAAACTGGCAACCGAAGAAACGGTCAGCGGCATGAAGCATATTCGTCAGCAAATGGAATCCATTGCTGAAAGTATGATGCGGTTGAGCGAGCAAAGCCGGGCGATCAGCGAAATCATCACAGATGTAGACGATCTGGCCCAGCAGTCCAATCTGCTGGCTGTCAATGCAGCTATTGAAGCCGCCAAAGCCGGAGAGCAGGGAAAAGGTTTTGCTGTTGTCGCCCAGCAGGTGCGAAGTTTGGCCGAACAGTTGAGGCAGGCGACGGCTAAAGTGCGTGGGATATTGGGAGACATTACGAAGGCGACGGGCGCGGCGGTGATGGCGACGGAGCGGGGAACCAGTGCCGTGGAAACAGGGCTGATGCAGTCAATGCAGGCGGGGGAGGCGCTGATTACACTTTCTGAAAGCGTTTTTGAAGCCGCGCAAGCCGCCACGCAGATTGCGGCATCCAGCCAGCAGCAGCTTGTCGGAATGGATCAGATGGTGATGGCAATGACGAGCGTTAAGCAAGCCAGCCGACAGAACGAGGACGGGGCGCGTCAACTGGATGCCGCTGCGCGGGGCTTGACCGATCTGGAACAGAATCTCAAGCAGCAGGTTGAGCAGTATCAAGTATAGGGAATAGCGGCGAATGGACCCCAGCGACGACGATTTTCTCCGGGAGCTTGAGGCGGCATTTCAGGTTGAGGCTGATGAGCATCTTCAGGCCATGACATTGGGGCTGCTGGCTCTGGAAACGACTGCTGCGGGAGCGCAGCCGCCTTCATCCCTTCTGGAAACCATCTACCGGGAAGCGCATAGCTTGAAAGGTGCGGCTCGCGCGGTCAATCGCGCGGGTGTTGAGACGATCTGCCAGTCGTTGGAAACAGTCTTTGCTGCCTGGAAACGGGGCGATATTCACCCCTCCCAAAGCCTGTTTGACACGCTGCACCGCGCACTCGATCTTGTCGGCGATCTGCTGGCGGCCGGGGAAGGAAGCGGCCCTGCGGAGAAGCAGCGAATTTCGGCGACCACGCGCGGGCTTTCTATGGCGCTGGCCGCCGCTCATGGCAGCGCCCTGGGGATCGCAGAGCCGTCTCAAGAAGATGCAGAGACCAATCTGTCAGGGGTTCAGGAACTGCCCGGCGCTCGTCCGAAGTCAGTCTCCGCAGAGACGGTCCGCATTTCAGTTGTCAAGCTGGATGCCCTGCTGCTGCAAGCAGAAGAAATGCTGGCGCTGAAGCTAACCGCCGGCCAGCGCGCGGCGATCTCCGGGACGTACATGTGGAAGCTCACAGGGCATTGGGGCGCTGGAAAAGAGAGCAGTTTGCTCTTTCTCCCACAGCGCTGCCCGCACGGACGCGGGAATTTCTGGATGAAAATTGTGACGCGCTCAAATCCCTGGCGGGAAAATTAAGCGCGCTGGCTAAGTCGGCGGAACAGGATCAGCGGGAAATCAGCGGCAAAGTAGACCTCCTGCTGGAAGATACGAAAAACCTGCTGATGCTGCCGTTTTCAACGCTACTGGCGATCTTTCCCAAAATGGTCCGCGACTTGGCACGCGCCGAGGGAAAAGAAGTGCAGCTTATTCTCCAGGGGGGCGGGGTTGAAATCGACAAGCGCATTTTGGAAGAAATGAAAGACCCGCTGCTTCATCTGCTCCGAAACAGCGTGGATCATGGAATTGAAATGCCGGAAGACCGGGCGTGGGCGCGGAAACCGGCCCGCGCGACCGTGACTCTGGCGGTAGCCCAGGTGAGCGGCAGCGAGGTAGAAGTCGTCATTTCGGATGACGGCGCTGGCATTGACATTGCTCGCGTCAAGGCTTCGGCGATCAAGCATGGGGCTGTGACGGTAGATGCGGCAGCCCAGCTTAGCGAAGCGCAGGCTTTGGATCTTGATTTTCCAATCGGAGATCTCCACCAGCCTCATCATCACCGAGATTTCGGGGCGCGGTCTGGGCATGGCGATTGTGCGCGAGAAAGTGGAGAAATTGGGGGGGCGAATTCATATCCACACGGAGATCGGGCGCGGAACAACGTTTCGCATCCTGCTGCCCTTGACCCTGGCGACGTTCAAAGGCATTCTGGTTCGCGCGGCGGATCAGACCTTCGTTCTCCCCACGGCCCAGGTGGAGGTCGGCAGGGCGCATCCGGGGGAGGAAATTAAGACCGTGGAAAACCGCGAAACCATTGTCTGGGAAGGACGACTTGTTGCTCTTGTCTCTCTACGCGACGTTCTGGAAATTCCCGGCCGGAGATGCGGCCCGGGCCTGCCCAATATATTCCTATTGTGATCCTGAGCATGGCGGACAAACAGATTGCTTTCCGCGTGGAGGCGATTTTAGACGAGCAGGAAGTGCTGGTCAAGCCGCTAGGCACGCCGCTCCTGCGAGTCCGAAATATCGGCAGGCGCAACCATTTTAGGCTCCGGCAAACCGGTGCCTATTCTCAATGTCGCCGATCTGCTGAAGTCCGCGACCAGAATCTCTTCGTCGCCGAGGCGAGATGCTCTGCTCCTGGAAGACGCAAACTCCAACACCTATATCAATTTTGCTGGCCGAAGACTCGATCACGTCCCGGATGCTTCTGAAAAACATTCTGGAAGCGGCAGGCTATCAGGTGACGACTGCCGTGGATGGTCTGGAAGCGCTCACCCTACTCAAGACGCATGAGTTTGCCCTGGTCGTCTCTGATGTGGACATGCCGCGCCTGAATGGCTTTGATCTCACAGCAAAAATCCGAGAAGACGCGGTTTTTGGCGATATTCCAGTCATCCTGGTCACGGCACGGGACACGCGTGAGGATCGGGAACGCGGCGTAGACGTGGGTGCCAGCGCCTATCTTGTCAAGAGCAGCTTCGACCAGAGCAACCTGCTGGCGGTAGTACAGCGGCTGGTGTGAATTAAAGGCGCGCTATGATAAAAGTTCTGGTGGTGGAAGATTCGCCTGTTGTCCGCGCTTTGCTGCTCCATGTCCTGCGCTCGGACCCGGAAATTGTAATTACGGCGACGGCCAGTGATGGTATGGAGGCGCTGGAATGTCTGGCGCGGGAAAAGCCGGATGTCATCACGATGGATATTCACATGCCGCGCATGGACGGCCTGGAAGCGACCCGCAAAATCATGGAATCGCAGCCGGTCCCGATCATCGTGGTCAGCGCCAACTGGAATTCCGATGAGGTCACGACAACGTTCCGCGCCATGGAAGCGGGAGCGGTCGCCCTGGTTGAAAAGCCGCAGGGTCTGGGACATGCAGATTACCCGGCACAGGCCGCGAAATTGATCCAGACGGTAAAAGCCATGGCGGAAGTCCGGGTAGTGCGTCGCTGGGCCAGACCCGCGCCCGACAGAGAGGCCGCCCCGGCCCTGCCTCCCTCCACAGTCCGTCCCGCTGTACAAACCATCAAACTGGTGGCAATCGGCGCTTCCACGGGCGGGCCACCTGTGCTTCACGTGATCCTCGCCGGGCTGCCTCGCGACTATCCGATTCCGATTTTGATCGTCCAGCATATCGCGGCGGGATTTGTAGATGGCCTGGCGGACTGGCTGCAACAGGTGACAGGCTTGCCGATCCATCTCGCCGCACATGGGCAGCATCCCCTGCCCGGACATGTCTACCTCGCTCCCGACAGCGCGCATCTGGGAATGGATTGGGGGGGACGCATCGCACTTTCCGAGGCCGGCCCGGAAAATGGCCTGCGCCCCGCGGTGTCGCACCTTTTTCGTTCTGTTTCCAGCGCTCTGGGCGCGAATGTGATTGGCGTTCTGCTGACCGGCATGGGAAAAGACGGCGCGGTAGAACTCAAGCAGATGCGGGATAAAGGGGCAATCACCATCGCGCAGGACGGAGAAAGCTCCGTTGTGCATGGGATGCCCGGCGAAGCCATCCGTCTGGATGCGGCGATGCATATTCTCGCGCCGGATAAAATTGCGGCTCTGCTGACCAGACTGGCAGGCAAAGGGTCTTAGCCGGAAAACGAGAGACAACGCCGACATGGAACCTGAATGCGACATTCTCATCGTGGAAGACAGCCCGACGCAGGCGCTGAAGCTGCAACATATCCTCAAGCGGCACGGCTGGCGCGTGACGGTGACGCGCAATGGCCGCGAAGCGCTGGGCGTGCTGGAAATGCAGACCCCCGCCCTTGTTCTCAGCGAGACGCTCATGCCAGAGATGGACGGCTACGCGCTTTGCCGGGAGATCAAGGCGCAAGATCATTTGCAGCAAGTCGCTGTGGTGCTGCTCAATTCGTTCGCCGACCCGCAAGGTGTCCAAAAAGCCATTGACTGCAAGGCCGATAGCTGGATCGCCAAACCTTACGACGACGCTGCCCTGATTTCGCTGCTGGACACTGTTCTAGGACAACGGGAAAATCCGCCTGCGCCGCCCTCGGCGTCTCCTGCCCGCCTTCTGGCCCTGCTTCTGTCTACCTATCAGACCGCAATGCAGCGGACCGGGGAACTGCGCGCGCTGCGCGAAAAACTGGAACTCTTGGAAGAGCAGCAGGCACAGACAGGGCAAAGCGACCCGTTGAAACTTCACGTTCTGCTGGCCGAAGACAGCGTCGTCAATCAGCAACTGGCCCGGCGCACACTGGAGAAAGCCGGCTACGCCGTCACAGTCGCCGGTGACGGCAAGCAGGCTCTGTCGGCATGGGAAAGTGCGCCGTTTGACCTGATTCTGATGGACATGGAGATGCCGGAAATGAGCGGCGTTGAGACGACGGTCGCGATCCGGGAAAAAGAGTGGGGGACGGCCAGGCATGTTCCCATTATCGCCATGACCGCCCATGATGCCCCGGAAGACTTAGGCCGCTGCCTTGCCGCCGGTATGGATGCCTACACGCCGAAGCCGCTGCAACTGGGCGCGCTGGAAGCGATCCTGCAAAAATTGGCATCCGCCCCCGCTGTTGCCCTCGCCCCCCCCCAGGAAACGCAGCCCTCCGAGCCTGGAACCAGACGCGCCCGTCATCTTTGACCGCGAAGACGCTTTAGCCCGCGTGGACGGCGATGTGGATTTATTGAAAGAAATTCTGCAAATTTTCGCGGAAGAGCTCCGGCGCTGCGTTCTCAAATCCGCCAGGCTGTAGACGCGCGCGACGCGGCCAGCCTGGAACGCGCCGCGCACACGCTCAAAGGCGCGGCGGCCAGCATCAGCGCGGTCTCTGTGCTGGCGGCGGTCTCGCCCCTGGAAACCATGGGGCGTGAGAGAGACTTTGCCCGCGCCGAAGAAGCCTGCGCCGCGCTGGAACAGGCTTTGGACACGCTTGCGCCCGTCCTCACTCAGTTCGGAAACTCCTGATATAACCGCCGCCGTCTGTTCGCCAACTTGGCCTGTCCGTTAAGCCGCAAAGACGTCCTCGACCGGGACGGATAAGCTGAGAAATACCACCGATACGACCGTCTGCGCGTCATGGTACACGGCCACACTCTGCGGCCCGCCCGGCGTCAATCGCAGCACCTCCACCGTCCGCGCTTCGGGCCGCACCACCCAGCACTCGCTGACACCAATGCTGATGTAGTCCACAATCTTGTCATGGAGGCGTCGCTGCGTTTCGCTGTCCGAGATAATCTCCACCACAAGTTCCGGCGCGACTTCCAGCGGCCCGATTTCGGGGATGCCTCCGCCTAACGCAAGCCGCGCGTGGCTGATAAACAGCACATCCGGCTGCCGCGTCTGCAATCGGGGCGCGCGCCGGATCAGCACATCAAACGGCGCGGAAATGTTCAATCCAATGCCCGCGCTCTCCTCAAATCGGTCAAACGCCTGCTCAATATGCTTCGCGACCCGCTGGTGCCGCCATGTTCCTCCCGGCAGACTGATCCTCACTCCGTTGATAATGTCGTACCGTCCCTGCGTTTCCGGCTCCGCCATAAACGCCTCATAAGTCAGCGTCACGGCGGGCGCTGTGGTCAAATCCGCCATCATTGATGCTTATTTATTGCTTCTGGGTTCCATTGCCACAGGAAGGGCAGATACAACCTTTAATACTCTTATCGTGAAAAATGTCATTACCAATTTTCAGTATTCTATGTTCTCGCTTTCTGTCCTCAAGATCAATATCTGTATTCATACACCAGGTTCTGGTCCATGAGTGTTGACACTGATTGCATAAGTAGTCATATCCTACAGGTTGCCGCCCATTATCTTTTTTATGGGTGCCGATGCGATGGCCTAACTCATCGTATTGCTCTTCCTCAACCCAATTCGATTTGCTCAATACATTGCGCTCTTCAATCTCACTACGGCACGACCAGCAAATATTCTTAATGTCCATGTGATACATAAGGAAGCATTTCAGCAACTTCCGTAGGTTTTGTGTATTAGAAGGATTGGAGAATACCGCTCCATAATGGTGCTCCGGTCTAGGCCAGGAATTTTGTTTACTTGATCCACCCCCCCAATCTTCATAGTTTTTATTGCAGTCTGAGTGAATTACAAAAGCTGCGTCACAGCCCAATCGTTCATAATACTTTTCCTTTGCGGTAATCAAAAGGTCTAAATCAAACACTGTATCAACCCCGTGGAGTTCACGCTCTTTCCTATAGTAATAGCCGGGATAGTTGCGGTATTTCGCATCTATTGCAAACGTAAATCGTTTAGGCGCATTATCGTGTCTATCTGTAACTTCTAGGCACACATCAGGCCGAAGGCGACATGCCTTAGGAGAACGCCGTCGTTCTTTTTCTTCTGTATCGTACCACAAGTCAATAGATGCTCCGTAAAATAGAAAATGACTTCTTCAATCATCAGGCGGGGCGGCAAAGCCGCCCCCCGACGGTCGGTTCAACCAGGCACAATGCGGCTCAGATGCACCAGACCCACCGTGGCCGAAGCCACCAAAGAGAACAGGCCTGTACCCAAGCGGAACTCATCGCGCAGGATGCGCCACGCCTTCACCCGGCGAACCCCATGCTCCACCGGCACACGCTCGGAAGCGGCAAACCGGTTCTCGTCTTTTTGCTGGGGCGTCAGGTCTTTGGCTTTTTCTCCGGCCTTGCCCCGTTTCTTCTTGTGGGGCAGAAGCATCTCTGGCACGCCCTGGTAGCCCAAATCCGCCCGACGCGCCGCCTGCGGATACTGCCCCGCCGCCGCGCTTTGCTCATAGAGCGTTTTGTCAGGCATCGGACCAGGATAGCCCGGCTCGATGGCGAGGACCTCGCCGCGCTTGTCCGTGATAATCTGCGTCTTGACCGTATGGCGCTTCTTTTTGCCCGAATAAAACTTCTTCTGCACAGCGGGCAGGCTAGGCCGGGACAGCGGCGTCTCGAAACTGTCCACCAGCAGCAGATCAATTGTATCGGGATGCCAGGACGGTTCGCGTTTGGTCCATTTCTTTTCGGCGTCCCACCGATGAGCCGGGCAAACATCGCGCAGGAGCAGAACCACTTCGGCGAAAGTACGTTCACTGATGTCGGCACTGACACAAAACATCTGGCCCGCGACCGCGTGAGAAACGTTGTGGCGCAGATATACTAATGTCAGCAGCACTTCCTGATACGGGTGCAGTTTGCGGGGGCGTCCCCCACCGACGGCGCGTTGGCGTTTGGGTTTTTCCTGCTGCTCGGCATAGCGACGGGTCATCAATTCAGGCAGAGCTACGGCCAAGAGTTCGCCCAATGCGGCGTGTTCCAGTCCAAACAAAGCACGGACGCGGTCATTGGGATAGGTTTGCAGTTGGTGAAGGTTCATGCCTTCATCTTCGGCAATTTACCAGCCTCTCTCTATTTCACGGAGTATCAAATTGTTATTTCGCGCTTCCAGTTATTAGAGGGCCGAAGTGTAAGACGGAATCTGCGGTTCTTTAGGTGGTTATTAACGACTTCATCTGCTGTAACGTCTACACAGTTGAGTGGATGTATATTGGCTTGGTCGTTGGGGCGAAAGCCGAATTCGTGGATTAGCATCTCATAAAGTTCAACAAACACCCATAGCTCATACAAAGTGCAAGCAGGGTGGATCGCTCTGGTTGCTAATGCCTGCATTAAACCTGGTTTCAACGGTTCAAATGAAATTCCGGGTTGCCTCCGATACTCGCAAAAGGCGTTATAGATAGGGCCGTAGGCGAAGGATCGGGTTAAACGGTCTGTCGGTCTGACCGGAAGCATTGGACTGTGACGGATTTTTTGCAAGAACGAGTCGTTAACATAAGAAGCAACCTTTTTAGCGGTACACGCTATATCAGCCGCTAAAATGTTAAAATGTTTTGCCATTTCCACCTGTTCCGCCTGCTTTTGTTGCCATTGAGCAGTTAGCTGTTTCCGTTTAGATTCATTGTCGCCTCTTTCTTTCCACTCCTTCCGCAGCTCTCTGGCACGGGTTTCTAGTCTTCCCTGGAAAATCGGCGCTCTTTGTCGTATTTCTTGAAGCGCGTAAACAAGAAAACGATTCTCCACGGTAGAGAATGACTCTTGAGGCATCAGTATTTTGAACGCGGCGCGCGTGAGGATGCTGCGCTTTTCTCATAATCAAACGAGAAGAGCAGGAACCGGCTGCCGATAGTACGTCTACCCGAGTGGGCAAAAGTTGAGTTTCGCGCGAGGCAGTCCGTTGAACCAGCAGCCAGTCGTCGTGAACCTGCTTTATCAGGGCGAGGAACTTTTTGGCAGCCTGATTGAGCAGTTCATCTTGATTCTGCTCCGTACCACCGTGTGTGCTACCCCCAAACTGTTGCAGTGCCACCCGCGTCGGGCTGTAGCGGAAAAATGCAAGTTCTTGAAGCCGCTCTATGATTGCGTTGAAATCTGTGGGTGACAAATTGCCCGGCTCAATGTAGAGCGGGGGATGGAGCTGTTGCGGGGGGGCTTTGCCAGCCCTGTACCAAAGTCCCAGTAATGCGACCCAGCCAGTGTTTTGTTGCTGGGCTGTTTCGTGTTGTATCCAGTTTGCGATGTCTTCCTGAATACTTTTGGAGAGTTTCCAACAATTACCTTTAACATTGGTTATGATATATCTTTCCAGAGTAAATTCCTGCCCGGCAACTTCTACAAAAACGTTCCTGATGCTTGGGTTAGAAACGGAAACATACCAATCGTCTTTGGTGTATTGACGCCAAGTGTAGCAGCCTTCCTCAGCATCGAAATCCAAAGGCGTGTTATTGCTGACTCGAAAAAACTCTATGTCTGGCACAGGCGATTACTCCAGATAACGCACAATCACCCCGTTGCGTGACAGCATCGTTTCCAAGGCGGCCTGAACCATAGGGGTTTTTTCTTTGGTGTCGCTGTCGTCATGCCATCGTTTAAGTATGGCTAGTTTCTCCTCGCCATTCGTTTCAGATTTATCGCCATCGCGGAATGAGATAAGCGGCAATATTTTGGAGAGCATAAACGTGTCCGCCACGAGGCGATGTTTATCATTAGGAATGTTCAGCAAAGATGCTGCCCTCATGTAACAGCAATAAATCTGCGGTAGCCGGTGGCTGAGACGCATTCCTAGCGGCTTGAAATAAGCATCGTTCCATTTCATTAATAGCTTCCACGATGCTTGGGCTGCGAGGGTAAGACTTTTACCCTCGTCTGAACATTTTTGGGCCATTGCTAGGGATAATTCCCAGGGAAAGATGGCTTTTTCAGCCTCGCCGCCAGATCGAACCTTCTGCTCCATAGTTTTAGGCAGTTGTGTTTGACTGACTTGAATTGTAAGGGAGCGGTCTAGGAACTTTGGCTAGGGAGGTGAGTGGTCTCATCCACATTAATCGTGCCGAATAAAATCATCCCTTCTGGTATGGGGAGTCTACTTGGATATTTCTGCATATGGGTTCGTATCCTGGCTAGCTGCTCATAATCTTTATCGGCATTGAGGCTGTTACCGAGGAAGCGGTTCTTAATGTCCTCCGAGTATAGCAAGAGTTCAGCATCCCTTTCACCTCCTCGCGCCTTCTCCAGACGAGACAAAAAATCTGCCGCATAGTTCTCAACACGGCCTAAATTCATTTCGTCAAGAACTAGACAATAAAGTCGGTTTTTCTCGGTATACTGCTGGGCAATCAGCAAATTGTCCAAAAATGGAGTTGGCTCGTAGCGGTTCGCCGTGGGATTGTAAAAACCGATGAGATCAGTTGCATCTATCCAGGCAGGGCGAACCGGCACCGCGAAACTTCCTGCTCCAATGGCACATGCAATCTCTCGCACCAGGCTTGTCTTGCCCGAACCAGGCGGCCCGGTCAGCACGACGAACTGCCCCGTTGCCGCCCCCACGCACAGGCAGAGTAATGACTGCAACAGCAGAGGATCATCTACGGAATACGCTCGGCTGTCAGATAAATACGTGTTCAAATCGTTCAACTAAAGAGGCGGAAGGGGGCTTGTCTTCTAACCAAGTGATTTCCTTAGTCTTACTATCGTCTGCGGTTTTTAACTCATTTAGCCATCGAAGCAGTTTCGGGCCGCCTGCCTCGTTAAACGTCGCTTGCTCTTGTTTCAGACGTTTTTCTTGTTCAGCAATCTTTATTTCTTTAGAGTTAAGTTCATCACTCCATCCTTCTCTGCCTAACTGTAGTTCCTGTTTAAGTTTCTCAAGGTCAGCAACATCTTGTTCGTATTGTACCCGGTCTTTTTTCAGCTTTTCCCGCTCACTGGCGAACGATGTTTCCGTCTTATGGGCAACTTCTTTACCCAAATTCTGTTCAAGTTTCTTATAGTCAGCGACACGTTGGTCGTGTTGAGCAACTTTCTCAACGTACTCTTCCCACGCTTTATCTATAGATTCGCGCTCGGGTGCCATCTTCTCGTCAGCCCGTTTTGTTGCTAATTCGTCAATTTTTCCCTCAACTTCTACGAATCTTTTATCAACATGCTTCGTCAGTTCCTCCAAAGGTGTGCTCGCAAATTGCTGCATCGCTTTTGTATGCTCCTGTTTTGTGCCAAGCTTTATGTCATCCACAACGATTTGATTATTTTCATCTAATTTGATTGACATGAACACTGGCTGATCAATGTCTAAACGGGGAAAGGAAGCTCGTCTAGCGCAAGACAACTCATTGAGACAATCACCTTGAAGATTTCTTAGAGGAACATCAATTCTAAGTTGGATTTTACTATATGACGCTTGATGTGAAATGAAATCGCTCATCCTGAAGCGAGAAAGGAACCGAAGGCTCCGCCGGCAAACTATGAAACAACCCTTTGCCCGAGGTGCCCCATGAATATGCCGACGGAAACCTTCTTAACCACATTATACACCATTGTCAACGACTGGTATCAGGTCCACGTCCCTCGGCTGCTGCCGCACAAAGCCGGGACGAAGCCACTCTTCTCAGACAGCGAGGTCATCACCTTGTCCCTGGCTCAACACTGGCTCGGCTTCTCCGAGGAGCGTGAGTTCCTGCGCCGTATGAGGAATGACTGCCTGCCTCTGTTTCCGCGTCTGGTCAGCCAAAGCCAGTTCAACCGGCGGGCACGGAGCCTGTGCTGGCTCATCAACGCTCTGCGCCAGCATCTTGTGGAGCAGATGGGCATCGCCGAGGCTCCCTGCCAGATCATTGATGGTACGCCGGTGCAAGTGCGTCACTGGCGACGCTTCGGCAAAGGCCACTTGCTCTTACCCGAAGCGGCACTCGGCTACTGCGCGACCAAGAAGGAGACCTTCTATGGCTTGCGTCTGCTGGCCTTGACCACGCTGGACGGTATCATCCTCGAGTGGGACCTGTTCGCGGCCAACACCGATGAGCGTGAGGCTGCACAAAACCTGCTGGACAACTGCCGCGACTTGTTTGTGCTGGGCGATAAAGGCTTTCTGGATCAAAGGCGTCAATCCGTCTTACAGGAAGATCAGGGTCTGCTGCTAGTGACGCCCAAGCGCAAGAACCAGCACAAGCAGAACCCTCCGGCTTGGGATGCCTTAATGAACCGGACACGCCGGATGATCGAGACCACGTTTGCCCAAGCCAAAGGCACGTTTGGACTGGAGAAGCCGCGTGCCAGGAGCGTGTGGGGCATCCTGAGCCGGGTTATCGCCAAAATTACCGGATTGACCATTGCGGCCAAGCACAATCGGGAGCAGGGTCACTCCCCGCTCAGGCTGGCGGAGTTCACGTTTTGAGCCAACCCAACCAAATTCAATTCACATCAAGCGTTATATGATAAGCCAGGAGTAGGTATGATAGTTGCTGGAATCCAATCTGGCTGTAACTCCCAGATTAACTTCCAGATGGCTCGGCTATTGATTATGTCATTAGTCATTATGAAGTTTGTCTTTCAGAAAATATAGAAGTTTACGAGCAAACGTGTCATTTCGCACACACGACTTGAACACCTGCTGGCTTTAGTGTACCATGCCATATCGAACTCGGTCAAGTCAGGTACAATTATGCTGTGGCCAGGTTGAGCGAACAAGCGCAAGAGGAGACAAATCAATGATTATCACGCTGGATTTACCGAAAGAAACCGAAGCGGCTTTCCGGGAAGAGGCGGAGCGGCAGGGGCTGACGCTGGAAGGGTTGACGCGGCAGGCAGTGATGGAAAAGCTGATTGCCGGTCTGAAAGACCGGCCTATCCCGCAGACTTTGGATGAGATCAAGCCGCGCCGCCTGCCGCCACCCGGCAAAACGGCGATGCAGATGGTTGTCGGGCAGTGGCCGGGTGACGAGACTGATGAGGAAATATTCCAGGCTTTGGAGGAGCTAAGCTAAATGCCTCTCTTGGACAGCCTCTCTTGGACACAAATCTTCTCGTTCATAACATCCGACAGGATAGGCTATAGCAAATTGTTGAGACGCGCTACGGATTGATGAACGCAGCTGATACCCCTTTCATCAGCATTGTTACCGAAGGCGAAATCCGTGCCCTTGCCTTGCAATTTGACTGGGGGATCACCAAGCAGAGTAGAATGGAAGATTTGCTTAACTATTTCATTGTCATCCCAATCCCTTTTTCAAGAATCGTAGACGCTTATGCGGAAATAGATGACTACAGCCGCCGCAATGGCTTCGTCCTGGGCAAGAACGACATCTGGATCGCGGCGACGGCGCATGTCACGCAGGCGCGTTTGCTGACGACCGACAAAGATTTTGATCACCTGCACGGCGGATTTCTGCAACGTGATTGGATTGATCCTGTCATTTAAGCGGGGGGCAGGCCGAAATTGTGCGTGTACAGATCCTGCACCGTTGCCAGTTCGTCACTCGTGAGTGGCGGCGTGTCGGGGGCGGCGCAAAGTTCTTCTAATTGCTTTTCATCATAGATATTCGGCAGGGCGGTTGCCAGAAGCGGTTCGGACCAGAGCCATTGCAGGGCGGCCTGACCCAGCGTGCGGCCTGTGCCTCTGATTAAAAAGTCCAGTGTTTCGATCTTTTTCAGGCCATCTTCCAGCCACGCTTTGCGCTTCTCATTGGTAGACACGCGGAAATTGCGGTGATCGCCCGGCGCAAACTCCGTCTCTGTTGTGTACGAGCCTTCCAGCAGGCCGGACGCATGGGGAACGCGGCACATCACGCCGCCGCCGACTTCGCGGGCGGCCTGGAACACGTCCGGCCCCAGCATCTGTTCCAGCAGGTTATAAATGATCTGTACGGAAGCCATCCGCCGCGAACGAAAGGCGACTGCGCCTTCTTCGGCCTGCCGGGGGTCAATGGCGGGTCCCAGAGCCGCGCCGAAATGCCGGATCTTTCCTGCCGCTTTCAAATCTTCCAATGCCGCGAACAAGTCGTCTTTTTGCAGCGCGTCCACGCGGGGATTGTGCATCTGGTACAGGTCAATTCGGTCGGTTTGCAGCCGCTTGAGACTTTCCTCGCAGGCACGTTTGACATAGGCCGGCGACCAGTCATGGGGCCGCTCTTTCTGGCCTGGCTGCTCACCCGGCGCGGCGTAGAAATCGTAGCCGAACTTGGTGGCAATCGTCATTTCGTCGCGATGCGCGCCCAGCGCTTCGGTGAGAATCGTCTCACCCAGCCCGTCGCCGTAGACATCGGCGGTGTCGTAAAACGTCACGCCCAGTTCAAACGCCCGGCGCAGAAGCCGCAGGCGGACGGCTTCATCTGTCACGCCCCACATCCGTGTGCTGACGGTCCAGACGCCGAAGCCGACGACCGATGCTTTTAAATCCGTCGTGCCAAAATTGCGATACTGCATTGTTCTCTTACTCCATCACAAATAGGTCTGCCACGCGACAGGAAAAGCCGGGCAGAAGGTCGTCGGCGTCCAGCAAATCCTCCGCGCCGTATGTCTGCGGCTCCGTCGGCGACGTAAACACCGTCACCTCCTGACGTTCAGGGAAAACATGCCAGACAATTTGCGCTCCTGAAGCAAAATACTCGCTCACTTTACGCGCCATATCCGCGCGTTCTTCCGACGGCGAAATGATTTCCACACAGAAGTCGGGGGCGATGTCGCCGAAGGAGTTTGGGGCATGACCGCCTGGAAAGCGATCCTTTCGTGTGTACGAAACATCCGGGGCGCGAACGTTTCCGTCCGTCATGCGAAAACCGCCCTGTCCTGTTGTGAGAATGCCGCGGCCACGCGCATGGGGTATCAGCAGGGCAATCAGATTGACACTAATTTCTTCATGTCGTATGTTTGTCGGCACTTCCTTGAGCCTCCCATCCACAAGTTCATATTTGGCCGCCGTCGGGTTGCCGGGGCCATCTTTAGGGACCCGCATGAACTCGTCTTCGGTCATCCGCATTCCGGGCTTAATCTTCGTTTGAACTTCCGCTTCTGCAATCGCCATTGGGGGTTCCTCCTGACTCAGCAGGTCTATTATACCCGGCGATGCCAGGGCAGTGGGGTATACTGAGGCCATATCGGTAAGAGGAAGCAGCATGCCATGAAGGAAATGCAAAGGATAGTGATCCCGGCTAAGAATGTCCGCTCTCTTTGCTGGCATGGTGAGGAGTTAGTAGATTGGGTAGGGGGAGGAAACCGCTACTGTCTCAACGGGTCAACCATACGTCGTTACGTCAACTATCCCTACCGGTTTAACCGATCTGTCGTGTCCCCCGATGGGCAATATGCCGTGATCTATGAAGTCCTAGGCACAAAGGGTCTGGTTCTGAAAGAAGGCAAAATTATCCGAGAAATCAACCGCAGCTATTATCTGGCACATGTTTATGAATATCCCATTGTCTTATTCCGTCTGGCAAATGGGCGGACTGTATTGGCACATTGCCCGGAGGAATATAACAAATTGGAAATTGAAGACGTTGAAACTGGCGAATGTCTTACGGCCCGAAGCAATAAAACAATGGATTTTTTCCATTCGCGCCTTCAGGTCAGTTCCAATGGTAAGTATTTGATGAGTGCGGGCTGGGTCTGGCATCCTTTTGACACGGTTCTGATGTTTGAGATTGAACAAGTCATGCATCATCCTGAATTGCTTGATCAAGACTCGAAATGGAACTTTGCCAGCACTGAACTGCACGATGCCGCCTTTGCTGGAGGGGACGCCATCGTTATTTCCAGTGCCGACACCTATTATGAAGACGAGGACGAAAGAGCAGAAGAGACAGGCGAGTTCATGCTTCAGCCAGATCAAATCGGCCGATACAGCTTAACGAATCATGCGTATCAAACAATTGCGCCACTCAAAGCGCCTACAGGTCTAATGATGTCTTTTGGAGATTATGTGGTTGGTTTTTATGAGCATCCCAAATTAATTGATTTAGCAACCGGAGACATTATCGTGCGCTGGCCGGACTTGGCAACGGGCAATCAAAATGGCAGTATTATCTCTCATTTGGATAAAATCCCGCCCATCGCGCTTGACCCGACAAACAAACGGTTTGCTGTCGCCGACGCCGAAAACATTACAGTCATTCAGTTAGGATCAATAGATGCTGTCAAATGAACTCACAATCGCCCTGAAAGAGTGGGCGGTCGCGGTCATTCGGCAGACGCATCAACTCATCTTCCGTAATCTCCATTCCGGGCTTAATCTTCGTTTGAATTTCCGTTTCTGCAATCGCCATTGGGGGTTCCTCCTGACTCGGCAGGTCTATTATACCCGGCGATGCCAGGGCAGTAGGGTATACTTCTCAAAGAGGACTCCATGTTCAGCCGATTTGCACCACCGTTGGAACGTATTTACCAGGGCAGCCGTGTTGACTTTTTGATCTTGAATTGATTTGATGTCGGGGCAGTGACGCCGGATGTGCCTTATGTGGTTGTCTCAGTCACTGACCCGGAACGGGCAGAAGCGACCATAGCCGTATCTCCGAACTGCCGGGCGGTTCTGCGCCTCAAGTTTCATGATAAATCCGCATCTCGCGCGGCTTCATCTGGTCAGACAGCAATGACACAAGAGGACGCACAGACAGTCCTTGCCTTTGTACAAGAGCATTTGGCCGATGTTGAACTGATTATCTGCCAATGTGAAGCAGGTATAAGCCGGTCGGCGGCAATTGCGGCGGCCCTCTCGCGCATCGTGCAAGGCGAAGACTGTTTCTTTTTCTCGAATTACGCACCGAATGACTGGCTCTACCATACTTTGTTAGAGGCTGCGGGAAAGGCTTAACAATGCTGCCAGATGAACTCACAATCGCCCTGAAGGAGTGGGCGGTCGTGCAGCGGTCGCTTCTGGAAGGGCATCAGATCATTCTGCTTCGCAAGGGCGGGCTGGTGGAAGAAACGGGTGATTTTGACTTGCGCGCCCGGCAGTTTCTGCTGTACCCCACTTATGAGCATGAGACCGAGCGGGCAGGGGATGTGCAGCCGTGTTTCGGGCAGTGGCTGAGCGAAGAAGAAGCGCAGAAGCCGCTGCCGACGGAAGTACGAATAGAAGCGGCGGCAGAAGTGACCGATGTGGTGCGGGTAGATGATCGCGAGAAGCTTCTGACACTGGCCCCGCAGCACATCTGGAGTCCGCAGTTTATTCATGGACGCTATGACTGGGAGCCGTATAAACCTGTCTTTGTGCTGCTCCTGCGCGCCTACCGTCTGGCCGAGCCGACCTTGCTGCCCGTTCTGCGCCAGTACGGCGGCTGCCGATCTTGGATTGAACTGGCCGAGCCGCTGACAACGCAAAATGCCGTTCCTGCCGTTTCCGAAGAGCGTTACGCCCGGCGGCGGGAACTGACGCTGCAACTGCTGACACAGGGAGAGTAACCAAATGGCTGTCTGCGAATTTCATCTCAATCAAGGCAATGCGCTTCAAAAAATGACATCGCTCATGGCGATTGTCCCGGACGATCTGCCCGGCCCGTTTCCCGTCTTTTACCTGCTGCACGGCCTGTCGGACAACCACACGTCCTGGCTGCGCTGGTCCAACATTGATGCCTATGTCCGCGGGCTGCCTCTGATTGTTGTCATGCCCAACGGCGAACGCGGCTTTTATACTGATTCCCAGGCTAATCCCAAAGCCGCCTTTGAGACCAATTTAATCACAGACATCGTCGGCTTCGTAGACCGGACATTTCAGACCATCCCCACACGCGCGGGCCGCGTCATTGCCGGGCTTTCCATGGGCGGCTACGGCGCGGTCAAACTAGCCCTGAAGCATCCGCACCTATTCTGCGCTGCGGTCAGTCATTCCGGCGCAGTTGGTGTCGGGCAGCGGACATATTTGACGCAGGATGCCGGGGCCAGGAATGGCGGCCCGTCTTTGGTGAACGCCCTGAGGGCGGACCGAATGACATCTTCGCCCTGGCTACGCAAATTGACCGCGCCCATCTTCCCGCCCTCCGAATTGACTGCGGCACGGAAGATTTTCTGCTGGACGAGAACCGCGCCCTGCACGCGCATTTAGACGCGCTCGGCATCCCGCATGAGTACGAAGAACACCCCGGCGGGCATAGCTGGGAGTATTGGAATGATCATGTTCGCGAGACCCTTACTTTCTTCAAGCGCGTATTGAAGTTAGGGCAGGAGAATGAACCGAGGTCAAAAGAATGAGTTCCAACCCAATTGATCCTGGCGTTGCCATCGGGCATGTTCATCTCAAAGTAGCCGATTTAGACAGAGCGCTGGCCTTCTACTGCGGAGTTCTGGGCTTTGAATTAACCCAGCGTTATGGTTCGCAGGCGGCGTTTATCAGCGCGGGCGGCTACCATCATCACATTGGCCTCAACACCTGGGAAAGCGCAGGCGGTTCGCCGCCTCCTCCCGGCACGACGGGCCTGTATCACCTGGCCATTCTTTATCCCACGCGGGCGGCTCTGGCGGATGCGCTGCGCCGGCTAATGGCGGCAGGCATTCCGCTGGAAGGGGCCAGCGATCACGGCGTCAGCGAGGCGCTGTATCTGCGCGACCCGGATAATAACGGGGTGGAACTGTACTGGGATCGCCCGAAAGAGCAGTGGCCGCGTTCGCCGGATGGGGGTATTGCCATGGTTACCCGGCGGCTGGATTTGGAAGGCCTGCTGCGTGAGGCCCCCGCCGTGCCGCCCCAGGATGTGTGAGGCATTGATGATAACCCGATCCAATCCGAAGCGCCTTGCGGCGTTGAAGTTGTATGCCCGAGCCGCCAGCATTCTCGTCGTGCTGATTCCCTGCGTCGTGCTGATCGGCTGGCTGACCGGCAATGAGACGTTGAAACGGATTGTGCCCGGGCTGGTCGCGATGAACCCCCTGGCAGCCGTCAACTTTATTTTGTGCGGCCTGGCCCTCTGGTGGCTGCAAGCGGAGACAGGGGATTGGCAGCGTCAGGGCGTACAAGCGTTAGGGGGACTTGTCGCTTTGACCGGACTGCTGTCGCTGGGCAGCATTCTGCTGGGAGCGAATGGCATTGACCAATGGCTGTTCCATGACGAATTAGGCATCGGCTCCGTGACGCCAAACCGGATGGCGCCCACAACCGCGACGAACTTTGTCCTGCTGGGATTAGCCCTGCTGCTGGCAAAAATCAAGACGACCCACGGCGCACAGCCTTCCCAATTTCTGGCTCTGACTACGGCCTGGATCGCGCTGCTGGCCCTGATCGGCTATCTGTATGGCACGACCTCACTGTATCAGGTCAAAGCCTACATCCCCATGGCCCTGCACACAGCGGCGACGTTTCTACTGCTTTCGTCCGGGTTTCTGAGCGCGCAAGCGGATCGGGGTCAAACAGCCCGAGTCATGGGAGACAGCGCAGGAGGCGCGATGATGCGCCGCCTGCTCCTCTTGATCCTCGGTATCCCCCTTCTGCTGGGATGGCTGATGCTGCTGTGGGAGAAGGAAGGGCTGTACGATGCCACGTTCCGGTTCTCCGTGTTCGTGGTGCTGATTATGATTATCTTTTCCCTGATCATCTGGCTCAATGCCCTCTCCCTGGATGCTCAGGAGAACGAGCGTGACCGGGCGGAGGCGGCTTTGCAGCAGGCGCAGGCCGACCTGGAAACGCGCGTGCGGGAACGCACGGCGGATCTGGCGCAGGTTCTGACGGAGATCGCCGAAAGCGTTCTTATTCTCAGTGCCTCAGCGACACAAATTGTCCATTCCTCCACCCAGTTCGCATCCGGTGCGTCAGACACGGCGGCGGCGGTGATTGAGACGACAACCACGGTGGAAGAGCTGCGGCAGACAGTGGAAGTGTCCAGCGAGAAAGCCCAGAATGTCGCCCATGGCTCACAGGATGCCTCCCGGATCTCGCAGATCGGTCAAAAGTCTACCGAAGAGATGGCGGAGGTGATGGCGCGCATTCAAGGCCAGATGGAGTCCATCGCGGAACGAATGATGCGTCTGACCGAGCAAAGCCAGACGATTGGGGAGATGATTGCGACCGTAGATGATCTTTCGCAGCAGTCCAATCTGCTGGCCGTCAATGCCGCCATTGAAGCGGTAAAAGCCGGCGAACACGGGCGCGGCTTTGCCGTGGTCGCACAGGAAGTCCGCAGCCTGGCCGAGCAGTCCAAGCAGGCGACAACACAGGTCCGCACGATTCTGGGGGACATTCAGCAGGCCACCGCGGCAGCCGTCATGGCGACCGAGCAGGGCAGCATGGCGGTGGAGGCGGGCGTCGCGCAGTCCGCACAGGCCGGGCAGGCCATTCAAACTCTGACGGACAGCCTGGCCGGGGCGGCGCAGGCCACTCTGCAAATTGCCGCTTCCAGCCGGGAGCAGCTTGCGGGCATGGACCAGGTCGCCCTCGCCATGGGCCAGGTCAAACAGGCCAGCATGCAGAATGCAGAGGGCGCCCGGCAATTGGAAGAATCCACGCGCAGCCTGAACGCATTAGGGCAGCGACTGAAGCATCTGGTAGAACAGTACCATTGAGATGGAAAGACAGAAGATGCGCTTTTATGCAGTTTTGGAACGCCCGATAAAAGATAGCAACCTGAGCGCCAATTCGGGTCAGGCGCTGGCGCGGGTTGTGGAGGCGCATCCTGCGCTCCAACTACTGATGGATTTCCACAGCGTTGACCCGCGCGATATTGCCCTGGCCGTCGGCATGGTCTATCCTTATGAAGAAGACGGTGCAGACGATTTAGACGAACTGGACTTGGGCCTGATGGAATGGCACGAACCTTCGCTGGGGTTAGTCGCTGTCCGCCGCGCCTTCCTGGCTGTTCGAGACGACCAGCAAAGCGTGGCCGCCGCCATCTATGACCCCGGCCTGCGCCCCGCCGATGTTGTCTCTGACTTAGAAGCCCTTGAGCAGACACTTCTGCTGGCCCAGCAACACGAAACGCGCTTCCATTTTGTCCTGCGGGAATGAACGGAGACAGAGTTGAAGGCACGGCAATGGCTTGAGCGGAGCATCGGCCAAGACGCCCACCACCACTCGTTCTGAGTCGGGAAAGCAGTCCGCGAAGGCGGACAATCGCTCTTCTGTAGTGCGCCCATACAGTTGGACACTCTTTCCTCGCTTGTTACTTCCAGTATCAGTCAGCGCGGCTAACAGGTCGCTCAAATGCCTGGAATTGTCGCAAATTAGCGCCGTTTGTTGTTTGATCAAAGACAGCATGGAACTTCCCGGCCATAATAGCAGTTATCTTTTCCAGCATTGATGCCAGAAAGAGAGTATGACAGTTACGAATTTCTCACGCGCTCACATCACACAATTCCTGTGCCTGTTAGCCCTACTCCTGAGCGTCGGTGCCGCCCGGCCCGCACAGGCCGCTGTCGCTATCAGCAGCCTTACCGTGAACCAAAACCCGCTGCCCTCTGTCGGCGGCGTCGTCATCGTCACCATTGACTGCGCCAATGCCACTGGTACGCCCACTGGAAGTGCCACTATCTCCAACACCAGCGGAACCGTGCTGAGTCAAGATTATTGCGGGCTGTATGGCCAGGATGCCGGTGGAAACCCCATTCTCTATACGTATCTGGTCGTTCCCACCAACTACAGCACGACGACAGGCGCAGCCTATACCATCACTGCCACCGTCACCGATCCCCAGGGCAGCCAGAGCGTCCAATCAGTCACATTACCGCAGGGATATAGCGTTCCCTTGACCATTGACAGCGTTACCGCCACGCCTGGCTCACTCGCGGCGACGGACACCTCGGTCGCGGTCGGCGTGGGTCTGACCTGCAACGGCCCCAACCAGTCCGGCTTCTTCAAGGGAACGGCGACGCTGACCAATAGCGCCGGCGCGCTGCTGGACTACCAGCCTTTGTCGGGGCCGTCAGGGACAGACAGCGGGGGCAACCCTTTGTACGGAGTGACGCTGTCTCACATTCCTGTCAATACCAGTTCATCGGCGCAGAGTTACACGATTGCCATGATGGTTCAGGACAATTTAGGCATTCGCTCCACGACGACCACCACTGTGTCTCAGTCGGCGGGCGGAGCGAGCGCGGCTCCGACATCACTCACGCTTCCCAATGTAACGGGCGTGGTCAACCAGCCGGTGACGCTTTCGGCGACGCTGACCCGTGCCGACAATAGCGCCTCCCTAAACGGAAAAACCATCAGCTTTCAAGTAGACACAACGCCAGTCGGGACGGCTGTCACCAATGCCGCCGGTTTGGCTTGCTCACCTGCCCGCTGCCAAATGGGTACACGGCCGGCAGTCACAGCCTGACCGCCTCCTTTGCCGGCGACAGCGGCGCTCTGGCCTGCACAGTCACGGGATCGCTGACCGTCACCCTGCCGATTGCGGCCTCTCCCGCACTGCTTTCGCTGCTCTGGAACGGGCCAGCCGGTCAGGCCAGCCTCTGGCATTTTGGGACTGACGGGAGTCTGCACCCATCACGAATATGGGCCGTACAGCGGCTGGACCGCCATTGCCCTTAGTGACGGCCCGGACGGCGCGACCCACCTGCTCTGGACCAACGCCAATGGCAAAGCCGCGCTGTGGAATGTCACTGCCGACGGCTATACGTCTCAGCAGTATGGCCCTTTTGCTGGCTGGAGCGCCGTGTCACTCTCCACCGGCAGCGATGGCGTCACTCACCTGCTCTGGAACCGCGCCGACGGACAGGCTTCCCTCTGGACCTTTAGCTCCGCCGGCAGCGCCCCGACACATACCGAATATGGCCCCTTCCCCGGATGGACTGCCAATGCCGTCACCAGCGGCCACAGCGTCACCGATTTGCTGTGGACTAACCGCGCAGGCGTGGCTTCGGGCTGGACCCTGGCAAGCGACGGCAGCTACACCCACCGGGAGTACGGTTCTTACAGCGGCTGGGGGGCGTCCGCTTTGTCGGTCGGCCCTGACGACGTGGCGCATCTGCTGTGGGATGGCACCGGCGGCCAGGCCGCCTTGTGGAACGTAGATTTCGGGAGCGGCAGCTTCACGCAGGGCAGCTACGGCCCCTACAATCACTGGTCGGCCAAAGCGCTTGCCACTGACGCCAATAATGTGCCGCATCTCTTGTGGAACCATGCACCCGACGGCCAGATGTCCCTGTGGTCCGTCACCAGCAGCGGCTGCACGCACACCGAGTACGGCCCCTACCCAGGATGGACCGCCGTCGCCCTCACCGCCGCGCCTTAGAATGAGAACGGACACGCCCGACACTTTTGACTCTCAGCCCAGCGGCAGGACGGTGGCCTCTACCACACGACTTTCCACCGTCCCTGCCACTGAGTCATAAATCCCATATCGCGGCTTCTTGACACTGTCGCGGCTGTAGCCAATCGCGCCGACGCAGAAAATATACCGATCTTCGGGATTGAGTGCGGAAGGTACGTTAGAAACTAGCGGGTATTCCGTCGCCTGGCAGGCATGATCGCATTGCTCGCCAAAAAGCATTGGGATATGCGCGTGGCCGACGAAAACAAGCCTCGCGTCCGTCTCGCCAAAGACGTTCCACTCTTCATAGGGATCAATAATCTTGGCCTTTTTGATGCGCGGCGATATGTGGGTAAACAGAACATCACCTTCCCAAATCTCCTCCGGCAGAGCGTCCAAATACGCGCGAACATCCGAGGCTAATTCCAGTGCATTCGTCTCGTCGTGATTGCCCCGCACCGTCAGTATCCCACGATCACGAATGCAGCGCACCACCGCGTCATCCCCCCCGCCGCCATCCACCAAATCCCCCAGGCAAACAATCCGTTCGCATCCGGTAGCCTGAGCGTCGGCAAGCGCGGCCAAGAGGCCAGGGTAGTGACCGTGAATGTCGGAGATGAGAGCAGTTTTGTATGTGTTCATCACGCACAAATTGGCCCCCTCCCCATTGGGAAGGGGGCTAACTTTCTCTACTTGTACCCCGGCAGGAACTCGGCTTCGGCGTCGAAGAGTTCCAGCGTCATGGCCTTGATCTCGGCGGGGCTGCATACGGCGGCCGTCAGAGGGGTCCAGCATCAGGGCGTGGATGGCGGCTTCCTTGCTGCGCTCGATGGCCGCCGTTGCGCGCCAGGTCGTACATCCGCATGTTCCAGTCGCACAGGGCGGCCATCTGGGGCGGGAGCGCGCCGTAGCGGGTGGGGTTGATGCCGTTGGCGTCGATCATGCAGGCGACTTCCACGACGCCGTCGGCGGGCAGGTTGGTGATGAGCGTGCCGACCCGCCGCCGCTGGAGTTCAGGACGTTGCCGTGGATGCGATGCGGGACGTCTTTTTCGCGCGCTTCGATGATCCAGGAGCCGTACTCCCACGAGCGGGGCGCTTCCAGGTGGATTCTCGCCGCGCAGCATCTTCATGCGGTTCTCGTCGGCGGATTTGCGCCAGTTCGGCCAGTTGTCGGCGTAAAACGAAGCCGTGCCGTCGTAGCCCGACCGCGGCGTATTTCTCGATCAATTCCGGGCGCTTGCGGTAGTAGGGCAGGTACTCGGAGAGATGGCCGCTGGATTCGGTGATGAACGCGCCGAAGTGCAGCATCATGTCTTTGCGGACGATGTCCGGCATCTTCGCGGCGTTCGCCCGGCCGTAAACATCGCGCTGGGCCTTCTCCATCAGCATGGGGATACAGGTCTCTGGCCGTTATGCTCCAGCTTGGTGAACCAGGCCAGGTGGTTGATGCCGGCGCACTCCCAGGCCATCTCTTCGTAGGGAATGCCCGCGCGGCCCGCCAGCAGATGGCCGGTGCCCTGGACGCTGTGGCACAGGCCGACCACCGGCAGGAAGCTGGTCCGGCCCGCGGCCAGGCACATCATGCTCATCGGGTTGGTGTAGTTGAGGACAATCGCCTGCGGGCAGAGCCGCTCGGCATCCTGCAGAATGTCCAGCCAGACGGGGATCGTCCGCAGCGCCTTGAACAGGCCGCCGGGGCCGATCGTGTCGCCGATGCACTGGGCAACGCCGTATTTGAGGGGAATGTCGTTGTCGAAGCGGACGCAGGCCGTGCCGCTGACTTCGACGCAGATGATGATATAGTCGCTGCCCGCCAGCACGTCGGTCCGGTCGGCGGACGACTCCACTTTCCAGCTCGTCTTGCCCTGTGTGTCGATCACTTTCTGGATCAGCTTGTGCATCGTTTCCAGGCGGTTGGTGTCAATGTCCACCAGCGCGATGGTCCCGCCCTGATTGCCGGGGATTTGCAGCACGTCCCGCACCAGCGTGGGCGTGAAGCCGTGACCCTGCGCCCATCATGGTAATTTTAATAGGCCGTCGCATCTGTCCCGGCAGGCCCTTTTCCTCCGCCGGCTTAGAATGGGCCACATGGCCCGATTCGCGTCTCTTCTTTGACGTCGGGTGTGACCCCAACCTCGTCTGTGCTGTCATTTTCCAGCGTTGCGCTCATCGCGAATGCTCCTTCGGGTCAAAATCGTTCCCGGCATCATTCGCGATAGAATGCGCCGAGTCCTGCCGTTTCTGCAAAAGAAGCAAGCTGGGCAGGCTTTGGAGAAAACGGCGGACTTCTGATGCTGTGTGTAGATGAATAATTTCGCGTTTTTTGGCATTCCGGCGCAGGGCTTGAAGAACAATCGGGCGGCTGCGTTTTGGGTAGTCCCAGACCCACTTCACAAACTCCCAATCCATTTTCTCTTCGCAGCCGGAGGCCATGTCGGGCCGAGTCTGGCCCCGGTAGCGCCAGAAGCGCCGGGCAATTCGCCAGAGGCAGAGCAGGCGTGGTAGGTCCAGAAAGATCACGGCGTCGGCGGCCTTCAGACGAAGGTCCAGTGTGCCGCTGAAATTGCCGTCCATGACCCACGTCTCACGCTGAACCAACTCGCGTACCGTCTGCTCCCAGGCATCGGAAGGCGGCGCACCCCAATCCGCCTGCCAGTAATGGGCATCTAAATGGATCACGGGCAGGCCCAGTTGAGCGCCTAGTGCCTGCGCCAGCGTGGACTTGCCCGCGCCGCCGGAGCCAAGAACAAGAATGCGTTTCATAGGGATGAACAGGCGAAAAGGATGATCCGCTGCTCGCGTATTCGCTCAATGGCCTCGGCCAGCAGCGCGCGATGGCCGGCGTCATTGAGCCAGGTGCTGGCCCCCGACGAATGCGGCAGCGGGACGTAGGTGACGCCGTCCCGGTCAAATGTGTGGCCGACAGCCATTTCCAGCGGCATCCGGGGCAGAAACGTGTCTATCGCCATTTTGCCGAATAAAATGACGACGCGCGGCTGGACAAGCTGCCTCTGGGAATCCAGCCAGGGACGGCAGTTTGCACGCTCTTTCGGCGACGGTGCGCGGTCGGTGCTTTTGCCGGGCAGTCGTCCGGGAAAGCACTTGGTCAGGGCCGTCATGTAGACAGTCACTCCGATGTCGGTCTCCGCAAAACCCGCCGCGCATAGCCAGCCGATCAGCTTGCGGGCCGCCGGGCCGAGATACATCCGGTCCCCGCGCCAGTCGCTCAAGCCGGGTGCCTGACCGATGAGCAGAAACGGCGCGGGTGCCTGCCCCCAGACCAGCGGTGGCGGGGAGATCGGAAAACCGTCTGCTTCGCACCGGCGGCAGGACCGAATTTCTTCATGCAGCAATTCAATTTTACGCACAAAGATATTGTACCTTTGCCCTTGACAAAATGCAGCGGCCTGTGCTAAGATGAACTCCACACCCATGAACGTTCGAAATTACAACTTGGTCGCCCTGACTGCCGGCGCGGAAACGATAGCGTTCCGGCTGCCTGTCGTCGCGTCACGCCCCACCAGCCAGGGGTGCCAAAAAAATCAATTTGCGCCTAAAGGTTATCCCGCGCCGCCGATTGCATTTGCTCCTCTCTGTTCAGGAGGGTGTTGCTGAAAACACCCGCGAATACTAGAAGCAAGCAATCGGCCCCCGGCGCAAAGCCAGGGGCCTTTTTCTTTGCGGCCTGTGAAAGAGGGGGAGAGAAGACGGGGATGTAACATAACGGTTAATGTGAGCGCCTTTTAAGCGCTAAATCAGAGTTCAACTCTCTGCGTCCCCATACGTTTATTGCCACTATTGCCATACAAAACATACCGGTTGGAGGCAGATACGGCTGGCTGCGGGCGCCTGTAGAGCGTCTTCCTCGCGGATGTGGGTTCAAATCCCACCCAACCGATGATGAGAATGGAAGTGAAACCGATGGAACTGGAAACACAAAAATTCTTGAGAGGCAGCGGGACGCTGGCCGATCTGCAAACGGTGTACGGCATCCGAGTTAAGACGAATGAGAGTCTTGGCGTCGTCGCGCTCAACTACAACCAAATCGCCTCGCCCATGCACGAGCCAATCTGCCAGGAATGCCGCGCCCTGATTCTGGAAACGGAGGGCTGGGCTGTCGCGTCTCGGAGTTTTTCTAAGTTCTTCAATCACGGGGAGCCGAATGCCCATGAAATAGATTGGGAAACAGCCAGAGTGCAGGAGAAAATTGACGGCAGTCTGATTTGCCTGTATTTCTATCGTGACACATGGCAAGTCGCGACTAAAGGCACGCCGGATGCGTCGGGACAGGTCAACACCAGCGGCATCACGTTTCGTGAACTGGTCTCGCAGACGCTGACCGAGATGGGTGGTTCGTTTGCCGAGTTCACGGCCCGGCTGAACCCGGATTTGTTTTACTCGTTTGAATTGTCGGCCCCGGAGAACCGCGTCATTATCCCGTATGCCGAGCGGCGTCTGACCTGGCTGGCCGCCTGGAACCGGCACACTCTGGAAGAGCAGGACATTGACGCGCTCCCGGACTTGCTGACGCCGCGCGTGAAAGAGTACCTGTTGCGGACACTGGACGAAATTATGGAAGCTGTGGAAGCCATTACGCCCTTTTCGGCAGAAGGGTTCATCGTTCGCGATGCGAACTTCCGGCGGATTAAGATCAAGAGCGCGGCTTACCTGATGGTGGACCGAGTTCCTGTGCAGCCTCAGCACGCCACGCCGCAAAGTGGAGGCTGTTATGTCGGACTCCTTTGACGACATGATCCCGCATCTGCCCGATTCGGTTCGGGAGGAGTTGTTTGGGATCAAGGCACAGATAAGTCAATTTCGCGGGCAAGTTGCCAAGACGTTTGTGTCACTGGCCCAATTGCCTGACCGCCGGGCGTTTGCGGCAGAAGCCCTGAAGCATGCCTACTCATCAATGCTGTTCTGGCGGTACAGCGGCGTGGAGATGGACGAATGCTTTCAACGGCTGCACCCGGATCGTCTGGTGGACTGGCTGAAGCTATCGCCGGGAGCGGCGGAGGCAGGAGAATAACATCATGTCTACACTGATTGTGGAAGTTTGCAAAATTGAAAACGTGCAGCCGCATGGGAACGCCGATGCGCTGGAACTGGCGCAGATCAAGGGCTGGCAGTGTGTCATCCCGAAAGGCCGCTACCTGCCGGGAGATCTGGTGACCTATATTCCCATTGATGCCGTGATCCCGCCGGAGCATTCGGATCGCTGGGGGATCACCAAGTACCTCTCCCAGGGCCGCGTTCGCTGCGCCCGGCTGCGGGGCGAGCCAAGTTTTGGCGTCATCATTGACCGTGAGGACACAGCCTGGGCAGAAGGGTTGGATGTGCAGGATCATTACGGCATCACCAAATACCTGCCGCCCCTGAAAATCAGCGCGGGCGATGCCGAGCCAAATCATCCGCTGTTTAGAGAATATACAGACGTAGAGAACCTGCGGAACTTCCCGGACGTCCTGACCGAAGGCGAAGAAGTCAGTGTCACCGAGAAGATTCACGGCACGAGCTGCCGCCTGGGCTGGATTGATGGCGAGTGGATGGTCGGCTCCATGTCTGTCCGGCGCAAGCAGCCCGAAAACCTGGCGGACAGCATTTACTGGCAGCCGATGGCGCTGGCGGGCGTTCAGACGCTCTTGGAACATCTGGGCCAAACGCACCGACAGGTGATTCTTTACGGCGAGGTCTTCGGCAGCAAGATACAGAACCTGAACTACGGCCAGGTTGGCGCGCTCGGCTTCCGCGCCTTTGACTTGCTGGCGGACGGCAAGTATCTGGACACTGCCGCGTTTGCTGCTCTTTGCGCCGAGCTTCGGCGTCCCGACGGTTCCCGTGCTGTATTTGGGGCCATACCTTCTGGAAACGATAAAAGCCTTGTCGGAAGGGCCGACCACGCTGGGCGCAGACCATATCCGCGAAGGCGTCGTCGTCAAGCCCGTCCAGGAGCGCGTGAACCCAAAAGTGGGCCGCGTCTGCCTGAAATACATCGGCGACCCGTACCTGTTCGCCAAAAACGTCTCAGACAGCCAGGATGTTTAAGAGCAAAGGGGACTGCACTATGTTCGGCATCAATGGCTTGCTTTACATTCCGAACTACATCACGCCGGAGCATCAGGAGAGATTGGCGGCGGCCATTGACGCCCAACCATGGCGGCTGGACTTGTCCCGGCGCACACAGCAGTACGGTTACTTGTATGAACACAAAGCCAGGACGGCCGATCTCTCGGTGCAACTCGGCGATTTGCCGGACTGGCTGGATGAAATTGCCGCACAGTTACAGCGCGACGGACTTGTCCCGGAATTGCCGGATCAGGCCATTATCAACGAGTATGAGCCAGGGCAGGGCAGGGGATCGGTTCCCATATTGACTCCCCCGCCCATTGGGGCGAGGTCGTCCTCAGTCTGTCCCTGCTCTCGCCCGCCGTAATGAACCTGACGCGCGGAGATCAGCGCGTTGCCCTGCTGCTGGAACCGCGCAGCGTGATTGCTTTTTGCGGTGAAGCACGGCATGCATGGAGACATGGCATGGCCCGCCGCCGAGAGGATGTGGTTGACGGCGTAACCATTCCACGGAAACGCCGGGTCTCCGTGACATTGCGGAAGGCGAAATTGACAACGGATTAACAAAAACTGGCTCCCGTAGCTAAAGAGGCAAAGCGGCGTACAACTTTGGAACGCGCGGCATAGACACTTGATTGCGGAGGCACCTCATAGCGGCCCGAAAGGGTGGGTCAACTAACAAGCAGGGGGAAGCGCGTTGGCGGGTGTCTTAGGCTGGAAACAGCAGTGCGGGTTTGAGTTCCGTCGGGAGCATTTCGGGTAGGATAGGTTATCAGAAAAACATGGAGCGGCTAATGGTTTGCCAGGAATGCAATCGTGAAGTGCGGCAGATAAATTATCGGCATTTGAAAAGCTGCTGTGGATTGACCCCACAACAATATCGGCAAAAGTATCCTGGAACGGAATTATTTGATCCCGATGTCAAAAAGTCATGCGGTCTGCCGCTAGAGAAGAACCCGCAATGGAAAGGCGGTATCAGCAGCCCAAGTTGCATTCGTTGCGGAGCCAAATTGAGCAAGCATTCTTCCATTTCTCATTGCCGAAAATGCTCTCAGAAAGTTAATGGCAATCCGTTTCGTGGGATGCAGCATTCTGAACAAACACGCGCGAAGATGCGCGAAATGGCGCAGCACCGTGACCCTTCAACTTATAAACCAGGTATTCAAGACCCTGTGCAAATGAGTTTACAGCGAAAGGCATGGTGGAGCAAACTCACAAGGGAAGAGCGTGGAGAAAGGTTACAAACGTTCATTGCGGCAGGCCAGATCAGCAACAAGAAGAATGCAAAGACAAGAATTGAAAATGAGATGGCTGTTTTGCTTTCCCTTGTAGGGAGAATGTATGAGCGAAATTTTCAGCTTGGCCGCTACAATGTTGACTTTCTGGTTGAAGGGAAAATCATTGTTGAGTGCTATGGAGATTATTGGCACTGCAATCCCCGTCTTTATCAGGGGAACGACTACCACAAATCTCTACACATGACAGCATCCGAAAAATGGAAGAAGGACCAAGATCGTGTTGAAACATTTACCAATCAAGGCTACAGAGTGGTCTGCTTTTGGGAGCATGATATTTACAACAGCAAAGACGAGGTGCTTCAAACGTTGACGAATGTGTTTGATGGTTTGACCTCAGAAATGGAAGTGAACAAAGATGGAAAAGGAAAAAATTAAAATCTTTGGGGAGCACGACGAGGCGACCCTTGCTCAGATCAACCGCTCGGCTTCTCACGAAGCAGTGCGCGGTGCCGTCTTGTGTGCAGACGGACACAAGGGCTACGCCGTGCCGATTGGCGGCGTGGTGGCTTACGAGGACCAAATCAGCCCGTCCGGGGTCGGCTTCGATATCGCCTGCGGCAACAAAGCAGTGCGGACGGATATGCCGGCGTCGGAAGTTCGTAAGAACATCAAGACGATCATGGATGACATCTGGGCCAATCTGGAGTTCGGCATCGGGCGCAACAACGAAACGCGCGTGGAGCATGAACTGTTTGACGATGAGACCTGGAAGATGAAGCCCGCCAAGAGCATCAAGCAGATGGCGCAGAACCAGCTCGGCACCATCGGCAGCGGGAACCACTATGTGGACCTGTTCGCCGATGAGCAGGAGCGGGTCTGGATCGGGGCGCACTTCGGCTCGCGCGGTCTGGGGCATAAAACGGCAACGTTCTTCCTGAAAGAGGGTGGGGCCAAAGACGGTATGGATGTGGAGCCGCTGGTCATTGACGTGAACTCCGCCCTGGGCAGCGACTACCTGGCCTGCATGAACCTGGCCGGGCGCTACGCCTATGCGGGCCGGGACTGGGTGTGCGCGGAAGTGGCCCGCCTGCTCGGCGCGAACATTCTGGAAGAGGTGCATAACCACCACAACTTCGCCTGGCAGGAGCGGCACAGCGGGCGCGATCTCTGGGTGGTGCGGAAGGGCGCAACCCCAGCCTTTCCTGGTCAGAAAGGCTTTGTCGGCGGCTCGATGGGCGATATTTCAGTGATTTTGGAAGGCGTTGAGTCGGACGAAGGCCACGATGCCTTGTATTCCACCGTGCATGGCGCGGGGCGCGTGATGAGCCGAACGGCGGCGCGAGGCAAGATCAACTACAAGACCCGGCAGGTGATCAGCCCCGGGGCAGTCACGCGCGAAATGATGCAGGCCTGGCTGCGCGAAAAGCATGTGGAACTGCGCGGGGCCGGCACGGATGAGTCGCCCCATTGCTACAAGCGGCTCCCGGATGTGCTGGCGCAGCACGCCAAGTCAATCCGCATCCTGCATACGTTGACCCCATTAGGAGTCGCCATGGCCGGTGAAGATGTGGAAGACCCCTTCAAAGACTAAACTGCTCTGATGCCCTCCCAACTGTGTGCGGGAGGGCATTTTTACTCGCCTGCATTAGACCACTCGGTCGGCGGCCATTTTGACAAGTTGGATGCTCACAATATCTTCCCAGAGGTAGTAGGTCCAAATGGAAACATTGTATCCCTTATCCGGTTTCGCCACGATGAAATCACCCTGGCTTTGTGCCGTGCTGGAAGCGTTTTTAATAGAAGTCTGCGCGGGATCACTGGCGACGAAAAACCCAGGCGGTGCGCTTCCCTCGCCCTGCGGCACCCGTCCTTCTCCGCCAAAGGCAAAGAAAAGCTGATGTCCCTCCGGGACGATCACACGATTCTCGTGAAGCCACCCATTGTCGCGGCATAATTTTTTCCATTGCTCCGAACGCTCCATTGCAGTCCTCGTTTCTTTTTGAAAGAGTTTACCCTTATTTGCGCCGGGGCAGAGGCCGGGAAACGGCGCGGACGAGCGAATCCAGCGGCGCGTGGCCTTGCGTGACGCTTTCGCTGCGGAAGTCAAGCACATACGTTACCGAGTTAAATGTTTCGGTCTCATACCCAAACGCCGCCGCAGTGTCTTCCGTGTTCAACCCCTTCGGCGCTTCACTGCCCGCCGGCAGATTCACTCGCTCTGCACCGACTGCCAGCGCAACGCCCTCCACGGTCGGAGCGCTAGACAGCCCCTGAGCCAGCGTGGGCGGGGCAGGGGTGGGGATGGCCGATGCCGTCGGCAAGGCCCCGAAAAAACAGAAAAGAGCAAGCGAAACAGCAAAACGCATAGGAACGGCCTCATTTCCGACAATTAACAGAAGAACGGAAAAGCAGGCAGGAACGGTTCGGCTGGCGTGGGGAACGCAGCAAAAAACCTGTTGATGACGGTTTGGGGCTGACGCTAAGCAGCTTCCCATTACGTTAGACAGCCTGCAAAGAATTAGCTTGGTGTCTGCAATAAAGACGGCGAAATATCTCGTCTCATAATCTCATATCAATATTCTCCATATTTTTAGCGGGTATTGCCTTGCTGTGCCAGCATCGCCTGCGATATAATTAACCTAACACCTGGACTCAAAATGGGTTATCATCTGTAGTTCTTTGGATGGGGGCCGCTTCCGAGGCTTTGGCTGTGTCTGTCAAGACTCTTTTTGATGGCCGAAGGCTGACGAACTTAGCTGAGTAGATCCCAAAGTTAGTCGCGTTGTTTCTCTCGCGTTGTTTCTTTATCTGCCCTCATTCGGTGAAGCAGGCTCTTATATCTCCTTTCGTTTCTGCGGGCCAGGAATGGTGTGCATGAGCGCAGCACCTTATGAAGAAAAAACCTCTGACCGCAGAACTTCTATAAATAACGCTTTGGCATGGCTCGCCTTATGCCTGGTGTTCAGCTTCTCAACTCTGAGCGAAGAGAAAGTGCAAGCACAGGTGAATCAACCGGTCGCCGAGTGGGAGTTCAACGCGGGAACGGGCACGATCGCCGCCGACTCATCCGCCGGCAAAAATGATGGGATGCTGCGAGGGGATGCTGCGAGGGCAAGCGGCATGGGATAGCGGCCTCACGGGTGCCACTCGCTGCGTCTCACCGGACAGCCAGGTGCCTTTGTCAATGTCCCGAAACCGGTACTGGATACAACCCATAGTTACACGGCCACGGCCTGCGTCAAACTAAATCAAGCCGCTGGCTGGCAGACCTTTGTGAGTATTGATGGTGACAAGGTGAGCGGCTTCTTTTTACAGTTGCGGGACGACACGGGGGAGTTCGCCTTCACTACTCTTTCCAGTGACGCTCCCGGAGGAGATACTGCCACGGCAGGCTCTCGTGTGGATCCAGTGGAGAATGTCTGGTATCATCTGGCGGGTGTCTACGGCGCGAATGCGGGCACCCTTTCTTTGTATGTGAACGGCGTGCTACAGCAGACGGTCTCGGCCAAACCCGGGTGGCATGCAAATGGTCACACGATTATCGGACGCGGCAAGTATGCCGGCAATCCCGTTGATTTCGCCCACGGGGATATTGAACCTCAATTCAGCCCTCGGCGACGCGGCCTGGCTGACCAGGCTGGAGCGAAATTCAGACATCGTGGTAATGGAGACGTATGCCCCGCTGCTGGTTAATGTCAACCCAGGCGGAGAGCAATGGCCGCACCCCAACTTGATTGGGTACGATGCGTTAAGCAGCTACGGCTCACCGTCGTATTATGCCCAGGTTATGTTCGCCACCCATCGGGGGACTGTCTCCCTGCCGGCGACGGACGAAAACGCCCCCCGGCTCGCATACAGCGTCACTCGCGATGCCGGGATTGGAACGGTCTATGTCAAAGTCGTCAACCCGATGCCCGACGCGGAGACATGCGAAATCACGCTGGACGGCGTCCGTCGTGTCGCGCCGACCGGCGCGGCTATTGTGCTGACATCGGCGAATCCTCATGCCGTCAATTCGCTGGCCGAGCCGACCAAAGTCGTTCCTGTTACGTCCAAGATCAAGGGCCTCGGCAAGAAGTCTTTCGATACACGTTTTCGCCGCGTTCATTCACCGTGCTACAGGTCGCGACAAAATAGCTTGATGCAAATAGTTTGATGCAAAATAGAGGAGCAGTCTTCATGGCAGACCAAAATCGCAAATCCGAGCAGAACACTTCTTCTGACAGTACTGCTAACAATCCTGCTGACTCGGCTGTTTCTGAGGACGCATCCGCCACGGCGGAACTAAGCCGCCGTCGCTTCCTACAGGGGATGAGCGCAGTGGGAGCCGGGCTGGCGCTCGGGACGCGGATCGCGCCCCCGGCAGCAGCGAACGCCAATACTTCCACACGCCCCCCCCGTCTCGCTGGCCGCATCACGAACGCCGTCTCCGAGGCCGCACGCCCATTGCCACTGACGGCGGTGCGCCTGACCGGTGGGCCGCTCAAACATGCCCAGGACCTTGATGCAGCCTACCTGCTCGCGCTCCAACCGGATCGCATAATGGCCCACTTTCGGAAACGGGCCGGGCTGCCGCCGAAGGCCGAGGGCTATGGTGGCTGGGATGGCGCTGGCCGGAACCTGACCGGGCATATCGCCGGGCATTATTTATCCGCTGTCAGCCTGATGTACGCCGTCACGGGCGATTCGCGCTTCAAAGAGCGCGCCGATACTATCGTTCAGGAAATGGAAGAGGTTCAGGATCAAGACGGCTACCTCGGGGCGCTCATGGATGGGGATGGCGTGGACGGCAAGCAGAGATTTGCTGAACTGGCGCAGGGCACAATCCGCTCCGGCGGCTTCGACCTCAATGGCCTCTGGTCCCCCTGGTACGTCGAGCATAAGCTGTTCGCCGGGCTGCGCGATGCGTATCGCCATACGGGAAGCCGCACTGCCTTGGAGGTGGAGACGCGGTTTGCCGGATGGGCCGAGAAAATTCTTTCTCCTCTGGACGAGGCTCAAGATCAGCAGATGCTCCAAACAGAGTTCGGCGGAATGAACGAGGTTCTGGCGGACCTCTACGCCGACACCGGCGACCGGCGCTGGCTGGCGCTCTCCGATAAATTCGAGCATCGCGCGGTGCGGGACCCGCTTGCCCGCCGGGAATACCATCTCGGCGGACTGCACGCCAACACCCAGATTCCGAAGCTGATCGGCTCACTCGCTCGCTATATTTACACCGGCAATGAGATTGATGGCGAGGCCGCCCGTTTCTTCTGGGACGCGGTCGTTTCTCATCAGACGTTTGCCACAGGCGGGCATGGCAAAGATGAATACTTCGGCCCCGCAGATCAGTTCAGCAGCCGTGTGAACGGGCGCACGGATGAAAGCTGCAATATCTACAATATGCTGAAACTCACGCGAGAATTGTTCGCGCTGCGCCCGGACATCAAATACGCGGAATTTCAAGAACGCGCCTTATTCAACCATGTGCTTGGCTCCATGGACCCGGAAGACGGGCGCACCTGCTATATGGTCCCGGTCGGCCAGGGCGTGCAGCATGAATACCAAGATATGTTTGAGAGCTTTACCTGTTGTGTCGGCACCGGCATGGAAAACCATGCGCTCCACGGACACGGACTCTATTATGAAGACGGTCAACGGCTCTGGGTCAATCTTTACGCGCCTTCCCAGGCCGAATGGAAGTCCGTCGGCGTGAGTCTGGTACTCGAAACGACATTTCCTGAAGGCGAGTATGCCTCGCTGAAATTCACGGTGCAGTCTCCGCACGCCTTCACATTGGCTTTGCGCCGACCTTCTTGGGCGGGCGCTGGCTTTGCCGTGACGGTCAACGGTCACCCCATTCGCTCTCTGCCTGAGCCTGGCACGTATGTTGAAATCAAGCAGGTTTGGAAAAGCGGCGACCATGTTGCGCTCACGCTGCCCAAGACGCTCCACGCGGAGCCGCTGCCCGATAACCCACGCCGGGTCGCCCTGCTGTGGGGGCCACTGGTGCTGGCCGGAGACCTCTGCCCGGAGCATGATGAGACGAGCGTCCGCCCCATCGTGCCCGTCTTCGTCTCGGCGGAACGGCCCCCTGCCGAATGGCTCAAGCCTGTCGCCGGATCGCCGCAGCGGTTTCGCAGTGATGGTGTCGGGCGTGACACCGGCGGCTCAGGAAAGATTTCTGATGTGGATTTTGTGCCGTTCTATCGTCTGCACCGGCGCACCTATGCGGCCTATTGGGACCTGTATACGCCTGCCGAATGGGATCAGAAATCGGCTGAGATCGTCGCGGCCCTGGAAAAGCAGCGTCAGTTGGAAGCCGCCACCGTGGGCTATGCCCAGCCGGGCGAGATGCAGCCGGAGCGCAATTTCAATCAGCAGGGCGAGGACACGACCCCCGACCGCGTCCTGGGGCGGGCAGGGCGGCGAGGCCGGAAATGGTTTTCGTTCGATCTGCCGGTAGATCCGGCCCATCCGATGACACTAATTATCACTTACAGCACCCAGGAATTCCGTGCAGCGGACATTCGACATTCAGGTAGACGGAACGACTATCAGCCAGCAAACCATAGAGCGTAACGGTCCCGGCAGCGCCTCCGCCGAGTTCTTTGATGTCCGTTATCCCCTTCCGGCGCACCTGGTTGCGGGCAAATCGAAAGTGACGGTGCGCTTCGAGACCACCGGCGGCAACGAAATCGCTGCCGTCTTCGGCATCCGCACGATCCGCGCCGACCTTGCTCCTTAGCTAGACTTTATCCATTTGTTGATGAGGATCACAGAAAGGGTCAATAACTATCAAGGAGTTTTTGCATGTCACCCGAAAATACCGACATCCAAAAGCCATAGTTACTAAATGCCTTTCTCTGCGCTTCGGTCGGCAAAATGGATGAAGTCTAGCGAAGTTCTTTGCGCCTCACTTGTAGGGTAGACGGCCAAAGAGGGCTATTTCGTCCTCAACCTGAGGACGCTTATTGAATAGGGCGGCAGTATCTGGGTGAAATTCCCCGACGCCTTTTCAATCGAGCTGACAATCGGCTTCACTGCTTCCGGATCGGCCATTGTGTTTGTATCACCGGGTTTTGCGCCCATCTGAATCAGCCTGGCCTCACGGCTGACCTTGCCTGCTCCCTTCAACACCAAATGAAGAGGCTGTTCTTTGCTGTCGGTATTGACAACCTTGACAATCACATCGCCTGTTGCGTTCTCGCGGCTGGCAGTCGCGTAAATCGGGGCCAGCGGCGGAACTCCGGTGTCCGTCGCGGAAACCGTGAGTTTGTCATCGACGAAACATTTAATATCTCGTCCCTTGACTTCGACCCGGATATCGTACCATCGCCCCGTTTCCACGGTAAACGGCGTCATGGGAGTCATGCGGCCACCATAACCTGGTTCCCTGATTTCAATCGCGCTCGCCGTGTTGCCCCAGCCGCCCAGGTTCCACCAACGCAACTCTCGGTCGTTTTTTGCATGGAAGAGGATCAGGAAGCCCTCGTTGCCGCCGGTTTTACGGGCCTTCAATGTCAGGGTGTAGTCCGTCCAAGCGGAATCGCCCATTATAGATATTGCGTTTCCGCCACTCTCACTTTGAGTGAGTAAGCCATCCTGAACCGACCAGGAGCCATTGTAGGATTTGTTGTCCGGCTTGTTCGGATCGAATGTATAGAGGGGTATGCCACTGGTCACCTTGATGTCTTTGTATTGCGCTTGCGTCTCCCAGGTCCCGACGCCGATTGCGCCCGCCGGAAGTGGAGCGGGAGTGCGGTGTGCGTTTGCTGTGTCAGGTTCGCCGGCAGAACGACATCGCCTCTGTTCGCAGAGAACATGCATTGTGCGTAAAAGGAAGGGCTTCCATAGCTGCTCAGCGCGTCGTAACCGATCAGGTCGGGAACCCATACTTTTGCGTTGATATTGACAAAGAGCGGTGCATAGCACTGCATGACGACCGTATCTGAATTGCGTTCAAGCCCGGTCATCCAGACAGCATCTCCAAGAGCTTCGGCATATGTCGGTGTTCCGTTCGGGTAGGAATTTTGATTCGATGTCGCCCATTCGCCGATAAAGACTTTCGGTTTGTCGGCGGGCCAATTCGCGTACAGGTTCTGATTGGCCTGCAACCAGTACTTCGTTTGATACCAGTGATCATCGACGACATCCGCTTTCCGGCTCTTCACCGGAGTTGTCGCAATCAACTGCAACTTGGGGTATTTCGCCTTGATGGGATCGAAGAACTGTGCAAGCCGCTCCTCATAGCTGCCGCTTGTGTCGGCGAAATCCTCGTTCCCGATCTCAAGATACGTCAATTTGAACGGCTTTGGATGCCCATCGGCCGCGCGTCGCGCGCCCCACTTCGTAGAGGTATCGCCGGTGACGTACTTGATTTCGTCCAGCGCATCCTGGATACCTGGCTCTGAAATCTTTGCCCACAACGTGCTTATGATCGAAGGTATATCCGGCAAACACGGCCAGGACCGGTTCCATTTTGAGGTCTTCACACCACATCAGGAATTCCGGCAGACCCATTCCGTCACTGGTGCGATAGAACCAGGGGCTGTCCGGGGCGCTGAGCAATGTCTCCGATGGTTTTCTTCCAATCATAATGCACAGCAAAGCTGTCTCCTTCGACAAAGTTGCCGCCGGGAAACCGCAGGAAGGACGGGTGCATTGCCGCCATCTTTTCCATCAGATCGATGCGGTTACCGTTTGGGCGATTGTTATAAGTGGGTGGGAACAGAGAAACCAGACTCAGCCAGACACTGCCCGGCGACGCCATTGAGATTACGAAACGATTGGCCGACGACGGCTTGGCGCTTGCATCGGTCTTCAGCGTGACCGAGGATTCTGTCCAATCCCGTGTGACTCTTGTCACCTGTGCCTTCGCCCAAACTATCCGGCCGTCGGCCGTCTCAAGCGATACAATTAGCGGCCCTGAAAAATTGGAATTTGCCTTGGCGTAGAACGAGGCGCGGTAAGTTGTGAGCGGCTTGACAGGAATGCCCCAGAATCCATCATTAGCGACACCGACTGGCTGGTTGCCGGACGCTGACGATGCCGTGAGCTTGAGACTGACATCCTGTGCCGCATTGAGCGGATCGGCGCGGTCCAGGGTCATCTCTCCGCTGGACCCGTTGGTCTGGCTGAGGCTCCAGTGCGCCGGGGTGTTCGGATCGTCTTTGAACGAGCGATTTTGAATGAGTTCGGCATAGAGACCGCCATCGTAGGACTGGTTGATCTCCTCCGTCATAAGTCCGTACAGCATAGGGGAGATAGCATGACTGGGGTGGGCTGCGTCAACGGTCAGGACTGCATCGGCCTTTGCGGACAGCTTTCCCAACAAGCCAATGGCTGCTCCCAGCGCAAACAACTGAATTGCCTTGCTGCAATGATTTTGCATTTTGATATACTTACCTTTTGATTCGAAATTTCAGGGAATTGGTTAGTGTAAGGTGTTTTCTAAAAAAGAGGACCCGACCCTCTGCCCTAGGAAAAGGAGCTATGATCTTGTCAACGCGATTTTGGCTCGCGAGTATCGGCCAGTGTTTTGTATCAGGAACGTTACGATGACCCGCTTGCGGTTCCAGTCCGTGGGCGCGAGGCGCGCCAAGTTCGATCTCGAATGAATGTCCTGTGTTCAGCGGGCGCTGAAGCTTTGTCTCTCCCGGCGCAGGGTTTTCAGTGTTCCAAGGGAGCGTTGAAGTTTGTGCTGTGTACAAACTGTTGAGGAAAAGGACGCTGCGGCTATACTGCCCTGTGACAGATTGGAAATCGAGCCGAACTCCAAGCTCACTTCCCTTCTGCGCCTGAAACGGGCTGCTTTTTTCGACTTGTACGCGCCAGCGTGGGGCAGGATTGTCAATCACGCTGCCGATTTGGGCGAGTGTGCCGCTGCTATCGCCCATGCCGAGCCGAGCCGTTCCCGTCTTCTCATCAAAGTCCGCGTAGGCTGTTGAGTTCCTGTCGTTGAACCGATGATAACTCCGCACGTAAGTTCCCAGCGGGCTGTGCTTGATGGGTACTTTTTGTGTCCTATCAAACAACATTAACAAGACGACTCCCTGGGCGGGCACGTTTCCCTGCCACGAAGTCGCGCTCGCTCGCCGCACCAGTGTCGTTTGCAAAGCGCGCAGAGTTTCCGAGGCCGGATTGTCAAGGTAACTCGCGTTGTTTGCGTTGATACGGAAAAGTTGCATGACGCCGTTTGCAAACGGCAGACGACGAAGGTCAACCTTCACGGTTTTGTCGGTCGAGGACTCGTTCCACAGCACGACGCAGGCGTTCTGATTGTCAGAAGAAGCCATGAGGTTCACGCCCTGAGCGCCGTCCGGTGTGACGGCGTTTCTGTCCACCGGCATCATGCTGTAAATCTTGAATGCGTTGAAGAGGGCTTTGCGGTGTCCGTCCCAAGTGATAAGTCCCATGCCGGGACCGTCGCCCGCATTGAGCCACTGCGCCCAATAAACCTTCGTGACATCGGTATATGTGAGCAATCCTTTCACGTCGCGGAAAAAGCGCATCGCTCCCGCGTGGCGGCTTTGCGGGCCGTTGGGGGGCAAATCGGCGTAGGATGCATACTCGGTCAGGAAGATCGGCAGTTCAGGTCGCCCGGCGAGCGCCGCGCGCATCGCGCCGATTTGCGGGGCGTAGTTGTCGTAGGAGTGCATAGAAGCGAAGTCGAGAGGCTGCGACAAAAGGGGAGCCAGGTAAGACAGATTCCAGGCCGCCGCCGGGCCTCCGACCAGAGCATCGGGATCGCCTTCTTCGAACGCCTGCGGCGGCATGACGGTAAAGCTGCTCATATTCTTGCGACCCTCCGCTGAAAAACATCTTGCCGTCAGGTACTGGCATATCGGGTTCGTTCCAAACTTCGTAAAAGGGCTTCGCAGCCCCCTTGCTTCGCAGGTGAGCGGCGTAGTCGCGGTTGATACTCCCCCAAGCTTTCAGATCGAACGGCAGATTTTTCCAGGCCGCCCATCCAGTGCGCGATTTGAGAGGATCGGGACAGTAACCCATTGACAGCAGCGGTTTCACGCCCACTGCCCGTAGCGCACTCACAAAAGCGTCAATGGACGAGAAATCATAGTTCGGCTGTTGTGCAGTTCCGCTGATTTGCGAGCTGGCAAGCGCATCCGGCTTGCCCCAGCCCATCTCATATCTTAAATCGCTAACATTAATCTCGCGCAGCAGTGGGACAGAATGAAGCAAACGCGGCAAGGTCGTCAAAGGCGTCTGATAAACACCGAATTTTGTTTTGAACAGAGGTGGGGCAGTTCGTTGCGAAAAATTGACCTCAAACGTCTGAGCGTGTGCAGTGATGGTGAATAGGCCCAAAATCGTGATGAGTATAAATATTTGTGTCATATATTCAGCGTGAGAACGCATCTGTTGGTTCATAGAGCAGTATCTGTCAAGTATCACTTATCGGTCAACTCAACCCAGATCGTGCTGCTCTTGAGAGGGACCGCATACGCCTCGCGTTCAACGTGGAGGCTCCCAGACGCATGGTAGGTTCCGACGCCCGCCACTTTCGCCGGTTGTTCCACTCGTAGATACGCCTCTGGCGTGTATTTCGTACTGGGAGAGAGACCCACGCGCACCGCGTGGGTTCGTGTGCTCACCTCCACACTCTCAAACGTGCCGGCATCCAGTGTCAGCCAGAGACCGCGCGGCGCGACATAAACGCGCGTGCGAAAGGAATCCCGTGGCTCCACTTTGATCCAGTTGCCGTTGGACTGGACATTGCCGCCAAATGCCTGCCAGCCGAAGTCAGGATGGTCAATGAGATAGGTCGCCGTGTTCATGGCATGACCGAAGAAGTTCGGACCGTAATCGCCGGAGTAGGCATCCCATTTGAGCGTTGAAGGAAACGAGTGGAAAGCGACGGAGGCGAAGCCCTCCTGGTCGATGTTGGTCAAGCGGTCCCATCACCCCGCCGTAACCGACTCGGAGAAGGTAAAAGTCGTCCGGGTGCGAACGGTACTCCGACAGCACGGGGATCGCATTAAGGCCGGAACCGTAATGATGGATCTGGCGCTCGATCCGGGGGATTTTGCCGCCGTACAAGAAGTCCCAGTAGCGGCGCGCATTGCCGTTGTAGCCCCAATGCGGCAGTGTCGGCATGTAGCCCAGGATCGAATTCGAGCGAGACCTCGGCCTTGTCCTTGTAGCCGAAATACTTGCACCAGGCATAGACTTCTTCCTGACCTGTCGAGTCCCACGCCATCTCGCTGCCGAATGGGTAGGCTTCCCCCTTCCAGCGGTCGGCGCGCTCCTTCATCAGCGCTTCAACATCGGCGCTCTGCGTCGGTCCAATCCCTTCATGCTTCAGGTCTTGCAGCAGCGCGAGAAAGACATCGCCCTCCATCAGCCCCAGTTCGACATACCCTACCCGGCGGTTGCCGTCTGCATCCCGGCTGAACATAAACTTGGTCGTCTGATACGCCTGATCCAGATACCATTGCCAGGGATGGGCGGTGACCAGCCCCGGATGATTGCGGGCGACGCGGTACATCGCCCAATAAGCCGCGACGACGTGCGGATAATTGTAGCCGCGCCCGATATCCTCCGAGGACTGTTTGTTCCAGCTTGTCCATGAGCGCCAGTCGATGTTCTTGTCGTAGGGGTAATTCGGCATTTGCTGCCGGATCGTGAAAGAACACGCTTTTGCGGACGCCGTACTTGTTCGGGCCATCTTTGGACTGAATGCGGCCCCAGAGAACGTCGTCCACGAACTGTTCGTATTTGGCGACCTCTCTGGGGTCGGGCTGGCCGAACTCTTTCATGGCGGCGGCCACGAATGAACCGGATCCTCCTTCATCGCCCAGACCCGCGATCCAGACGCGGCTTTCCTGAGTGACTTGCTTGTCCGCTTCCCGGTCGTAACTGATGACGGATGGGGCGCGATGGAATGGATCATTGGGATCATCAAACCACTGTTTGGTCGTCAGGAAATGCCCCAGATCGCTCACTGTCTGCGCTTCCGGCTTGATGACGTAGTAACTGATGGACTGCGTCACCCCATCGTCGTAAGTCACCGTCAGCCGGGCACGGCCCCAGCCTTTGCCGTGAAGAGTATAGGCCATCCAGCCGTTCTTGGCAAGCTTCGCCGGGCCGACGGTGATGGCGTCCGGCGGTTCCACGGCCACTGTCCGCACTTTGTGAGCGTACTTCAGAAAAAGCCGCCCATCCTGGTCCTGGGGCAGCACGTAGCCGGGGATGCCCAGGGCCAGCGGCCTGTTATTGGCGGCCAGCGTGCTGTCAATATGACGGATCGTGTCGGAGACGAGGAATCGGACGCCGTAAGTCCGAGACTCGCCCGGCGTAAGCGTCGCCATTGTTGGCGGGTTCCACTGGCTGGCCCCTTTCCATTCGTTTTCTGCATAAGCCTGGCTGTGAACCATCCAGGCGAACATCCCTTCAAATGTCTGACTAGGAGCCGTCGGCTCCCGGAGAAGCCGGTAGGCCTCGAACGGTGTCTTGTCTTCGGGCACAACTAGAAGTGCCGGCCCTTGACCAGTCAGACGGGTTACTTGGAGATAACCAGCATCCTGGCCGATGTAGGGATCGGAGAACGAGCAGACGGCATGCGCTTCTTCCAGAGTGCGGTTACTGATGATGTTGTTGAAGACCATTGGGATGCCGAGCGCGCCGATCTGCACGGCGTTTGTGGTCTTGTTCGTCAGTGTGAATCGCAGAGCAAGACGGCCACCCTCCAAGGCCCAGGTCCGGGTAATCGCGAGGGGAAAGTCGGGCGGCAGTGTCGGCGACAGGTCGGCGGCGGCCAGCGTCGCGCCTGACGCAGTCAGTGCCGTGACCGGGTGGCGGTCGGCAGCAGTGGAGTAATCTTTCCACGGGCCAGCAGTGCCGGTCCGCGTGCGAAGAGTCAGGTCTCCGATGTGAAAATAGCCGTCACCTGCCCGACCCTGAAGCCGGTCGGCGGGTGTGAAATCAAAGCCCTGCCCGCCTTTCGGCACAAGGGCGGCGACCGTCTGAGAGGTTTTGACCAGTTTGAGCGCGAAGTCCGGCGTGGTAATCGCCATCGTCCCTTGCTCCAATCCAAGTGTCGTCGGTGGCTTCTGTTGCTGGTTGTCCTGGGCCTGAGACATGGTCGCTACGAACAGTGACAGTCCCATCCCAATCAGCCAGCGACCGTAGTTGCCACAGAGCCAATAGTTCAATTTTGTTGTCTCTTTCTTGTCTGACGCTTCTCTCAGCCCGCATGACGGCGGTGCCGCCGAAACCGCGCGTGCGTTCATCCACCGTGAGGCCATTGTATTCCGGGAGCGGCTTGCCTTTGAGGTCTCGGTAGTCTGGTAGGTCTGAAGTGCCCTGATCTTTGCCGATGATCTGCAACTGCGCCCCCGCCGCCTCAAGGTTGAGCGTGACCTGGGACAAATGCTGGAGTTCCTGTGTCAGCCGGTCATAGGCGGCATAAAGAGCCTCATCCGAGACGACTTTGTTTGCTTTGATCGGGATGCCCTGGAAGTCTAAACTCTTGCTGAAAAAACCTCCTTGGGGCAGGTTGAGCGTCTGGATCGCAGGACGCGGGGGCGTCCCGGACAGCGATGCCGTCAGCAGTCCTGCCATCAACAAGGTGCCGACCGCGGTAAAAAATGGGGCATTAAATTCTCGTTCTGCAAACCTCTTATTGAGAGGACCGCAAAAAGCGCCAGTCGGCTTGGAAATCACGGGGCATCTCCTCGCCCCTCAGCAGAGCGCGGAGAGTTGCGATCGGCATGCAATTTTCGCGCAGCACCGCCTCATGGAAGTCACAGGCGCTCAGGCTGCCTTCGCTGACCAGTTCGTGATACAGGGCGTGCATTTGCAGCCCACCGATGAGATAAGCACACTGATAAAGCGGGTCATAACCTCCTTCCAGCGAGCGGCGCACTTCGGCCAGGGCATTATCACGTTCGTGCCCTACCTCGTTCACCAGCATCTCCACACACTCTGCCGCAGTCATCTGGCCCAGGTGGAAGTTCAGCGAAAAGAGGACGCGCGCGCCGCGGTGCTGCCGCCAGAAGAGCATCCCGATCCGCTCCTCCGGGGTCTGAGCAAATCCCCGTTCCCAAAGCAGCATCTCCCAGTGCAGAGTCCAGCCTTCTGTCCAGAAAGGCGTATAGAAAAGCCGGCGGTAAGGCCGCCACCGTTCCTGATAGAACGCCTGCAATCGGTGGCCGGGAATTAGCTCATGCTGGACGGTTGCGCGCGCAAACGCGCGGTTGTTGCCTCGCAGGCTCATTCGCTTTTGGGCCATGCTCCATTTCCTGTGTCGGAAAAGAAATAACGATGGATTCCCCGCCGAGGAAAAATGGGTTGATCTTCTGTCGCTCCGGGGACATCATCTCCATACGCCAGCACTCACGGGCCAGCGGCGGTACGGTGATCAGGTCCTCGGCCTCAATGTAGGCCATTGCTTCCCGGGCAAGGTCTTCGAACCAGGGCGGGCTGCCGGCCCGGCGCGACATGTCCGCGCTTGACCTGATCGAGAGCGGCCCGCCAGTCGTCGCCATAGCCCATCTCACGCGCCGCCTGCGAAAGTTCTCGTCGGCACCAGCTTATCTCGGCCTGGCCAGCGGCGATCAACTCCTCCGGCGTGTAGGCGATCTGAGCAGAACGCAGTTCGTCCATCAGGGCATCTCGCCCAATCGGGCTGCCGAGAATCGCTTCTTCTCCCGCTCCCACGGCGGCTTCACGCAGAAAAACGCCGTAATCCATTAGCCGCTTTTCCAGAGCATGATAAGGCGCTTCGACCCACCAGGTAAACAGCGGGTCATAGCCGTGATAAAACGTAAACCAGGACTTCAGCATTGAGTGAAGCCGACTGACGATTTGCACCGCCTCGCCGGCCGCCGTGATACAAACCGTTCGAGTGCCGTTTTTCAGCGCCGTGCAAATCTCTTGAACCTGAGTGTCGGCGCGGTCCAGCGTTTCGGCGGCGGCTTCCGCCTCCACATCTTCCAGGGCCAGCCGCCGCTCTTCCAGTGCGACGAGGCTGTCTGCAAATTGGAGCAGCGACGCGGCTATTGCCAGACCTCTCTCTTCCTGATCCAGTTCCCGCACATCGGCATCCAGCCGTGAACGCAGCAGCAGCCAGTCGGCCCGGTCGCTGCGTGTCAGAGTATCAAAAGTGATCTGTTCGCATGTCTGCCGCCAGCACTCCAGGAAGCGGCGTAAGCGCTCCCGGCGCACGGCAGAGTAGGGCACCTGAAGCAGTCGGTGGAGGCAATCTTGATCCACCTGGAACCGGGCTATGAGGGCCGGCAGCCGATCTGGTACGGCATCAAATTCGTCCAGATTGATGCTGTCGGAGCAGATAGTCATCGGAGCGGCTCCTGGGTCCATTGGCCGTTGACCAGACGCCAGATTTGATCCGGGTTGTCGTCGCGCAGGGCCGTCGGCAGCAGCGCTGCGGGGGCATCTTGCCAGCAAACCGGGCGGACAAAGCGCAGCAGAGCCGCCGTGCCGACCGAGGTGGACCGGCTGTCGGTGGTGGCGGGATAGGGGCCGCCATGCTGCATGGCGGGGCTGACCTCAACCCCCGTCGGGAAGCTATTGAACACCAGACGACCGACTTTGGTTTCCAGCAGAGCAATCACTCCCGCGAAAGCCGCGAAGTCTTCCGGGGTGCCATGGATTGATGCGGTGAGCTGTCCGTCCAGGCCGCGCGCGACCGCTTCCATTTCGGCAGGATCGGCACAGGCGACGATGAGCGTGGACGGCCCGAAGACTTCCTCGGCCAGTGCCGGAGCCGCTAGAAACGTATCGGCACTCGTTGAGAACACCGCTGGGCCGGCCTCGCCTGTTTCTAGCTCTACTCCCGCCGCCTGCTCCAGCCTCGCTCGTCCTTGAAGATAAGCGTCGCGAATCTGCGGCGTGAGCATAACGCCCAAAGGCGTCTCGCCGACCGTCTGCGCCGTCTCGCCCGAAAACTCCGCCAGATCATCCGTGCGAAGCCCGACGACTAGGCCCGGATTGGTGCAGAACTGCCCAACACCCAGTGTCACCGATTGGGCCAGCCCGCTTGCGATGTCCGTGCCGCGCTCGCCAAGCGCCCCCGGCAGCACGAAGACCGGGTTGACACTGCCCATCTCGGCATAAACGGGAATCGGGGAGGGCCGCGCGGCGGCCGCATCGAATAGGGCACGGCCTGCCTTTAGTGAACCTGTGAATCCGACGGCTTGCAGCAGTGGGTGCGCCACCAGCGCCAAGCTGATCGCCGCGCTGCCATGCAGCATTGAAAAGACGCCGTTTGGCATATCAAGCGCTGCTGCCGCCGCCAGGATCGCGCGCCCCGCCATTTCGGACGTTCCAGGATGGGCCGGATGCGCCTTGACGATCACCGGGCAGCCAGCGGCAAGGGCCGAAGCCGTGTCTCCGCCCGCCACAGAAAACGCAAAAGGAAAATTGCTGGCCCCGAAGACGGCGACCGGCCCCAGCGGAATAAGCATACGGCGCAGATCGGGACGCGGCGCGGGCATCCGGTCCGGCAGGGCGCAGTCAATGCGGGCATCCACCCAGGAACCTTCACGAATGACGGACGCAAAAAGGCGGAGCTGATTCACTGTCCGCATCCGTTCGCTGGTCAGCCGCGCTTCCGGCAGGCCGCTTTCCACATGGGCCTGCCGGATGACGGTGTCGCCGAGGGCCAGCAGTTCCTCTGCAATACGCTCCAGGAACTCGGCGCGACGGGCGGCGGGGAGGGCGCGATAAGAACCTGAATCTGCGGCGGCCAGTGTCAGCGCCTGGTTTATCTCCTCGGAAGTCGCCTCATAAAAATGCACCTCCAGCGGCTGCCCGGTCGCGGCGGCGATGCCTGTGAAAGTGACTTGACCGTGTGCAGAGTCATTCTGCCCAATCAAGTTATGTCCGTTCAGCTTCATTTCGTGTTTTCCTTCGCGCCCACTTTGGGGTTTCCAATCGCATTGGAAACTGCTCGGTCAGACTAGGCTCCGCCATGCCGACAGGATAAGACAAGTGTCCCTGAAAGTCCAGCGCTCGCAGCGCCGCGCTTTGCCGCGCCCCGGCCATCACACGGCGTTCCCGAAAATCTTCCGCCGTGAAATAGGAGTGCGTCGTTTCCGTGATCAAGTGCGTCCCGCTCCCTTAATCATATGAGTATCAGCGAATGAGAGCTAGCGGATTTCGGCGATGCCAGGGTGATCTTCGCCGACGAACACTGCCACGGGCGGGCCGTCTTTAACGGTCACAAGCCAGAAATGATCGCTGTAAGTGTGGAGGATGCGCCGGCTGCCCGGAGCAATCTCTCCATACGGCTTACGCGAGTTGTCGCCGGGCAGCCAGAACAGCAAGATCGTGTGGCTGGTCTCGTTGCGGAACTCAATGCTCGTGTCTGCGCCGCCTGTGCCCTGCGCCAAGCTTTCCTCGCTCACAGACCGGGGTTTCAGAAAGATCGGGGCGAGAGGCGCAGTGGGGACGTTGCGATCCGGCGGCTCCACGCCGAGTAAGTGCCGGATAAAATAATCACGCCGCCGCCGCTCGCCGTAAGCCCCGCCGTCCCCATGGTCTTGCCCGATGTTGACCAGAAGATCGTAATCCTTGCCTGCCTGCTGGAGCGCTCCGGTCAGGCGCAGCGTGGACTCCGGCGGCACGTTCGTGTCGAGTTCGCCGACCATCAGCAGCAGTTTTCCGCGCAGATTGGCCGCATGGACAATGTTTGAGCTGTCGGCGTACCAGGGGCCAACGGAATACCCCATCCACTGCTCATTCCACCACTGCTTGTCAATGCGGTTGTCGTGGCAGCCGCAGCTTGAAACGCCGACTTTGTAGAACTCCGGGTGGAACAGTAGCGCCCCGGTTGAGTTCTGCCCGCCCGCCGAAGTGCCGTAAATGCCGACACGGTCCGTGTCGCAGGAGGGATACTTTGCTGCCAGCGCCTTCATCCACGCGATCCGGTCGGGCAGACCCGCATCTTTGAGGTTGTGCCAGCAGACGTCGTGGAAGGCTTTTCGAGCGGTTGCGCGTCCCCATGCCGTCACACTGCACGACGATAAAGCCCAGTTCCGCCAGAGACTGCATTGAGTCGCGAACGGCGAACGTTTTGCGGACAAACGAATCCTGCGGTCCGGCGTAGATATTCTCGATAATCGGATACTTCTTGGACGGGTTCAGGTGGGTAGGCCGGAAGACGATGCCCCAAATATCGGTTATGCCGTCCCTGCCTTTGGCGCGGAACACCTCCGGGAACTGCCAGCCGGCCGCCGTCAGCGCGGAGACGTCTGCGGTTTCCAGGGGACAGAGCAGGCTGCCGTCGGCTGTTTTTCGCAGTGTATGAATGGGAGGCTGATCCACGCGGGAATAGGAATCAATGAGAGTGGCCGGTCCGGCGAATACTGCACGGTATGAGTGCCGTTGCCTTCGGTCAGTGCGATTAGTCCAGTGCCGTCAAAGTTGATCCGGTAATGATGGAGGTGGTAGGGGTCTTCGCCCGGATTTTTGCCGCTGGCTTGGAACCAGATTTGCTTGGCGTCCTCATCCACCCGGTCTACGGCGCGCACGACCCAGTCGCCGCGCGTTACCTGATTTTCCAGCGTGCCTTGAACGGCGTCGTAGCGATACAAATGCCGCCATCCGTCCATTTCCGAAGCATACAGCACCTGGGCGGCGTCGGCAGTGTAGTAAGTATAAAGATTGCTGGTGTTGATAAACGATTTCGCGTGGTTATGCACAATATCTTTCACAATGATGCGGGACTGCCCGGTGGCGACTGTGATCTCGATGATCTGAAAGAACTGATGCCCTCGGTCTGGCTGCTCAAAAAGAAAAGTGCGGCCATCGTCGCGCCAGTGCAGGTCCGGCGTTCTGCCGACCGCGATCTTTTCGACCTGCGCTTTGGCGGCGCTTCCGGCGACTGTGTTGAACACCCACATCTCGTAAAGAGGAAACGGATCGCCAGGCTGGGCATACTCATGCTGATGCAGCACGCCGCGCGTTCCGCCATCTTTGGGGGAGGACTCGACCATATAGACAGGCTTGATCGTCATAGAATCAATTCGATAGGCAACGAGAGTGCGGGAGTTGGGCGCCCAGGCGATTTCCCCGAAAGGCCGGTCTTCGGTGCCGTCATGGGTGAGCGCCGTTTCGGTACCGGTTCCCTGAGCGCGGAACCAGAGATTATGGTCTTTGACAAATGCGGTCCGTGTCCCATCCGGCGCGGTTCCCTCTCCCCGGTCCGGCGGCGCATCCTCGCCCTGCGGCTTATCCGCCCCGGCAGTGTCTTGGGGCGGGGTGAGGGCCGTCTCGGAAATCTTCGTGCAGACGTAGGAAGCCAGGTTACATTGCCAGGCCGCTCCGTCGGCGGCGAATTGTACGGCTTGACGCTCTGGCGTGTACTGGATCGCCAGGAACGGGAGATGGTCGGCGGTGTAGACTTTGCCTGACGCTTTAGACAGCCCGGCAGCCAGCCGGGCATGATCGAAAAGCTGCGGCGCGAATTCCCCGCACCGCATCCACACAAACAAAGTGGCGGCGTCCTTCCCCAAGATTGTTCCGATACCAAAAGCAGGTGTTGCCTGCAAACCAGTGCGGTGTGATCGTGGCCTGAAACACAGGGCGCCGTGTCAAAGCGTCATAAGTTTGCTGGTGTGTGAATGCCTGTTCGAGTTCGGCGCGTGTCGGGTGATACGGGTCCGGCGTTCCGCTCCTGGCTTTACGCGGGGAAACGGCCTTAGCACCGGAAGCGGCAAGGAGAGTCGCTCCACCGGCGGCTGTCGCCTGCTGCAAGAATCTTCGTCGTGACAACTTCTTTTCCATAACTCTTACAAACCTTAAATCTTTAGCCAAACCGATCTGGGCTGAGAGCATCAAGCGGCAGTGCCGGGAGTTCCCCGGACAGGACCTCCGCCATGAGTTTCCCCGTCACCGGCCCCAGACTCATTCCCATCATCGCATGGCTGGTCGCCGCCGACAGGTTCGCGTAGCGCCCAAAACGCCCGACATAGGGCAGTCCATCAGGCGAACATGGCCGCAGGCCGCTCCACACCGGCAGATCACGAAAGTCTTCGGGCGCGAAGTCCGGGAAATACCGGGGGATTGCCTTGAGAATGCCGGCCACACGCGACCGGCTGACAGACGGGTCCAGCCCGGTGATCTCCATTGTGCCGCCGAAGCGCAGTGCAGACCCCATCGGGGTGACGGCGACGCGCGCTTCGGTGAAGATCGAGCAGAGATGCGGCAATTGCCGGGGCTTAGGCAAGGTCAGGCTGTAACCCTTTCCGGCCTGCATCGGCAATCGCAAACCCAGCCCGCGCACTGTCTGCGGCGACCAGGAGCCGCCGGCCAGCACGTATTCGTCGGCGACCTTGTCGCCCTGAGAGGTTTTCACGGCGGCAATGCGTCCCTCATCTGCGCGCCATCCGGTCACTTCCGTCTCCCAGCAAAACTGTGCGCCGCCCGCTTTCAGCGCCTCCGTTAGCCGGGCAAGAAAGACTTGCGGAGACAGATGGCAATCCTGCGGGAAATGGACAGCGCCGGTAATTTCCATTTGCACACCGGGATCAAGAGAAGCCGCTTCCGCCGGTGTCAGGACATGGGCAGGCAGGCCGAGTTCGCAGGCTTTCTTTGCCATCAGCGCTTCTTCGTGCAGGGAATGCTCCGTCTTGCACAGCATCAGCAGGCCGCGTTTTGTCAGCCCGAACACCTCGCCGAACTGCGAGGCGAACTCTTCATAGCAGCGGCGGCTCGTTAGGTTCAGATCGCGCAGCAGCGGAGCCGAGCGGGCAGCATGGGCAGCAGTGGCCGAACGTGCGAAGAGAAGACCCCAGCGGAGCAGATCTAAGTTCAAGCGAGGGCGCACATAAAAGGGGCTTTCAGGATGAAGCATCATCCGCAGACCGTAGCTGACCATGCCAGGCGCAGCCAGGGGGACAAAATGACTGGGGACAATCATCCCGGCATTACCCAGGGAGCAGGCATCATGCGCGGGATTGCCTCGCTCGACAACCGTGACCTGATGCCCCTTCTGCATCGCGTAGAAAGCGGTGCAGAGACCAATCACGCCGCCGCCGACAATGAGGATGTGTTTCGGTCGGGTCATGTCCGAATACCTTCTCGGAACGGGTCGGCGGGATCAAACAGCAGTGTCGTGTCCGCCGTGAGATAGGCGCGGCCTGTGATCGTTGGGATGAGGTGATCGCCGTCCACTGCGACCGTCCCCTCAAACAGGCCGCCGAGAATGCTTTCCTGACGCCAGACTTGCCCTTCCGTCACTTGGCCGTCGGCGAACAGACAGGCCAGCTTGGCGCTGGTCCCGGTGCCGCAGGGCGACCGGTCATAGGCTTTCCCTGGGCAAAGGACAAAGTTGCGGCTGTCTACGCCAGGCGTATCGGAGGATGCGAACAATTCGATGTGGTCAATTTCCGCATCGCCGCGTCCCGTGATGCCTTGCGCTGCCAGCGCCTGACGAATGCGCCAGGTCAAGTCGGTCAGAGCTTCTACTTGAGGCGGCACCAGAGTCTGTTCAGGGGCATGGGCCAGGAAAAACCAGTTGCCGCCCCAGGCGATGTCGCCGGTGACGACGCCATGGCCCTCCACAGTGACCCGCACGTCTTTGGCAAATCGGAAACTAGGCACATTCTGCACCGAGACCGCCCCGGAATCGTGCAGCCGCGCTGTCACCACCCCGACCGGCGTCTCCAGACGATGTTCGCCCGGTCCGATTCGACCGAGAAAGGCCAGCGTCGCGACGACGCCGATCGTGCCGTGGCCGCACATGCCGAGAAATCCCACATTGTTAAAGAAGATAATGCCCGCCGTGCAGGAAGGGTCCGCCGGTTCCGTCAGAAGCGCGCCGACCAGCACCTCCGAGCCGCGCGGTTCGGTGACAACTGCCGCTCGGAACGGGTCGAAGCGGTCACGAAAAACGGCCAGTTGCTGCGCCGCCGTACCACCGCCGAGGTCCGGCCCGCCGGAGAGGATGACTCGCGTCGGCTCGCCTTCCGTATGAGAATCCAGCGCATGAACTTTGTGCATGGTTTTCCAATACATCGCTTGGCAGCTACTTAAAAAGGACGTTAGCGAAGGTGGCGAGGCACATAATCCGCGGGGATGGTCGGCCGGGTAGCGATCCCGTGGTGTATAATTTTCAGGACAGCCTCGCGCTCCGCGCCGTGGATCGGCAGGCGCGGCGCGCGCACCCACTCCGTGCCCAATCCGCACTCCTGGATGCACAATTTGATATACTGTACAAATTTGATCGGGATGTCTAGGTGCAGAAGCGGCATGTACCAGCGATAGATCGCACGCGCTTTTTCCCACTGCCCGTCAGCCGCCAGGTCCCACAGGTACTGGTTCTCTTTCGGGAACGCCAGGCCGACCCCGGCGATCCAGCCCTCGGCTCCCAGCATCACGCTTTCCAGGGCAAGATCGTCCACGCCGGTAAAAATCGTGTAGCGGTCGCCGACAAGGTTAATGATGTCTGTGATTCGCCGCACGTTGCCCGACGATTCTTTGATGGCCAGGAACTTTTCTTCGTCAGCGATCTGTGCGAACATCTCCGGCGTGATGTCCACACCATAGGCCAAAGGATTGTTGTAACAGATGATCGAAAGATCGCTGGATTTGGCGACTGCTCGGTAATGGGCAATCGTTTCCTCCGGGTCGGCTTTGTAGACCATCGCCGGCAGCAGCATTAGGCCATCTGCCCCCATCCGTTCCATATCCCGCGCATACCGGCAGGCGGCGGCGGTGCTGCACTCCGATACGCTGCTGAGGACCGGCACACGCCCGTGCACCGTCTCAATCGCCATCTGCATCACGCGCCGCTTCTCGTCCGGCTCCAGAGCGACGTTCTCGCCGAGCGAACCGAGCATGATGATGCCATGAACGCCGGAGTCAAGCAGTGCCTCGATATGGCGGGCCGTGGCTTCTAGGTTCAGGGTCTGGTCGGAGTAAAGCTGTGTGGTGACGGCGGGAAAAACGCCTTTCCAGGTTGGTTTCATCTCAATCTCTTTCTGGATCTCTTTCGCGATGTCAAATGCTTCTGAACAAGAGTCGCAAGGGATGAAAAGGGAAATAAAAAAGGTTCGGCAGTGAACCTGCTCCAGTGCATTGTCACGGAACATCATGTCCCAAGAAACGATGTTCTTCTTTTATCGAACGCTATGGAGCTATTATGCCACTTAAGCCGATGACACATCAAGGCAATACCCGCTAAAAACATGGAAAATATTGACAGAAAACTACGTGAGTGAAGACTTCTTGCTAAGAGCGCGACAACTGGCCCGGTAGTTTTGCGGAGATTGGCCGACATGGTGAGAGAAAACCTTGCTAAAATAGAGGGGATCATCAAAGCCGACCATCTCCGCAATTCGCGCGATTGGCACCTCGGAAAGCAGGAGTTCTTTGGCGGCTTCGAGCCGCACGACACGAAGATATTGAAATGGCGTCTTTCCGGTCAGTTCGCGGAAGTGCCGACAAAGGTAGGCCGGGCTGCACTCAATTGAGCGGGCGATCTGCGCCAGGGTCAGCGGACGATGATAATGCGAAAGTAAATAAGATTCAACGCGGTCACTGAAAGAGTTCTCGTCCGTATCTTTCATTTCGCGATCGGAGCCGCTATGGCGCGAGATTCGATAGACAGGCGCGCGCAGCAACACCGTGAACAGGCAGAGCAGGCTGCCGCGAACGACCGTCGCAAAGTGGGCAGGCCGGTCGGTGACTTCTTGGGCGATGCTCCGGGCGTAACCTGTCACCTGTGCATCGGTGAGCGAATAATACTCACTCAGGTAATGATCTCTGTTCTGCACCAAACATCTGTGAACAACGGCACAGCCTCGGTGCAGCGCGAGCCAAACCACCGAATGCGAACGCATCGTCTCGGTCGGAAGTTCTGCATGCGACATATAGCGCATTCCTGGCTGAATGATAAAGACGGAGCGGGCGGGACACCGGGTCACGCTTCCTTCCCACCAGAGACACATCTCTCCCTGAGTGACAATCCCAACTTCGACATAGCGGTTACGGTTCAGGTCTTTTGCATTTGCGATGTGATTAGGCGCTGCTGTTTCTAGCGGGGGAAATATGAGCCGCGAGGGTTCCTGTGATGTCAGTGCCTCCAGCCCAATCTCAAGCAGGGCCGCCCGCATTCGGTCCGCGTCCCAGGAGGCACTGGGGGAAACAAGATCTTTAAGACGGCGCTCCGGCGCAGAAATCCAGACCGTTGGGAGTGCATCTTTAAGCATTTTCGGCTCCTGAAGCGACCATTTGGCATTGTTCATTAGATGTACCCCGATCCTCATAAATCAGAGCGTTGACTTTTTGGCAAAAAACAAAATTATCACGAGGAATGAGCGTCCTTTACCTAATATGACGCACGACTTCTCCGCCATTGGGGCTAAAGACAGACAAGCGGAGCCAGGAAGCGTAGTGGTACTGCATCGTCTTGGCGCAGCCCCGTTCATGTAAGCAGCGGGGTGGGACTAGACGGACGGGTTGGAATCAGCGAGGACCTATGACAGTGAAAGGACTGTCAATGGAGGAAACTCCATTGACAGTCCTTCAATTTCCATCGGAACGGGGATGACGGGACTTGAACCCGCGGCCTCTGCCTTGACAGGGCAGCGCTCTAACCAATTGAGCTACACCCCCATGCGTCGGGGTTTCCGTGATGAGCCGACGAACGTGTTTACTTTACCTAAACGACGCACAGTTTGTCAAGGGCTTGGGACGCATTCGCGCGATTTCCTCTTAACTGCCGTGGATGGGGCTGGGGATGATCTCCATGAGGCCACCCCCCTCGGAGATGATCCGCTGGGCGCGGACGAACAGGTCTTCCAGCGTGCCGCTTTCTTCGTCCTCGCCCCGGTCGTCCTCGTGAGACCACGCGGCGGCTTCCATCGCGGTCCGCTCGGTGGCGTAGGCCGAGGCCGTCAGTTGACCGTCAGCATAGACGGCTAAAATAAAGACCCCGGCTTCGGGCGGGGAGGAGGACAGCCGGCCCAGGCCGAAGCCGGTAAATCCCTGGCGCTCTTCAGGTTTTGTCATGCGGCCATTATACCCTTTTGTCCTCTTCCAATGTGAATGCGCGAAAAAGCGCCCCTTCCACGGGCGGATGCAGTGGCGGCGAAATCGTGGCAACGGGCGCAAAGCGATGGAGTGAGCGGGTAAAAACGTCAGTGAGAATGTCGCCGGAATTCCAAAGCCCGCCGATGAGGGCAACGGGGTAGGGGGCATCGGAAGGCTCAAACAGGCGGCGGGTGATGCCGTGCGCCAGATGCGCCAGCGCGCCGCCGGCCCGCATCAAAATCGCCCGTGCAACGGCGTCTTCGTCTTCCTGCGCGGCTTGGGCGACGACGCGCGACAGGCTGGCAATGGCGACGCGCGATAGACTGCCGCCGTAAACGCCCGGCACGATGTCCGACAGAGACGGCAGAGAAAGTGCGGCGAGGATACGTTCCCCTAAACTGGTCGTTTCACCGGTGCCGTCAGCGGCGCGCAGCACTGCCGCCAGAGCGGCCCGGCCCACGCCGTAACCGCTGCCCGCATCATCAAGGAGATAGCCGTAAGCGCCCGTGCGGTGGCGCGCGCCCCGGCTGTTTTCCCCGTAGGCCGCCGACCCTGTTCCGGCAATGACGATTACACCCGGTTTGCCCCCTGTTGCGCCGGCCAGAGCAATCACATGGTCCGGCTCCACGATGATATGGGCCAGGGGAAACGCGGCTTGCAGGCCTTGCTCAAACTCCATCCGGCGCTCTGTGAACGATGTTCCGGCTACGCCCGCGCAAAGAGCGTCAATGTCGTTCCGAACCAAACCTTCCTCAGACAGTGCCTGATCGGCGGCGGCCAGCGCGGCAGCCAGAGCGTCTGCTGGGGAAACGGCGGCAAGGTTACACGCCCCGGCTTGGCCCCGGCCATGGACAACGCCGTCCTGCCCGGCAACTGCCGCCCGCGTCTGCGTTCCACCCCCGTCCAGTCCCAGCGCCCAGCGTGTCATTCAGCCAGACCCTCCAAATGACTGGTGTCATTCAGGAGCATGACCCGCCCTTCCGTAGCTGTCTTAAAGTCCAAACGGGTGAGTCCGGCATTGTCTAGGTGCAGATGCAGCAGGGTGGGGAGCGTCGCGCCCAGCGCTTCCAGAATCAAAATCCGGGCCGAGCCGCCGTGACCGACTACCAGTACAGTCTCGTCAGGTCCGGGATGGGCAGCCAGTATTTGCCGCAAGGCAGCAACCATGCGCGCCTGAACTTCCGGCCAGCGCTCGCCGCCCGGAATCCGCGCCTCCATATCCCGCTCCACATGGTAGCGATGCCACAGTTCCGGGTAATCAATCTCCAATTCGCTCTGCGTTAGCCCTTCCCAATCGCCGAATCCCTTCTCGCGCAGGCCGGAGAGCGTCTGCACGTCCAGACTGTGCCGCGCGGCGGCGGGCGCGGCAGTCTGCACGGCGCGGGACAAGTCACTGGCATAGACAGCGGCCAGAGGCGTGCGCGCCAGACGATTTGCCAGAGCGTCTGCCTGCGCCAATCCGCGCACGCTGAGGGGAATGTCGGTCCAGCCCTGAACGCGGCGAATGGCGTTCCATTCCGTCTCGCCATGCCGAGCCAGTAAAAGATGAGTCACGGGAAGAGTTTACCTGACGGGACTGCTATTCGCGGCAAACGTCCTTGCGCTGGGAGGCGGGCCGATCTTCCATGTTCCGTAGCAGTCTGTGCCGACAAACAGTTCGCGGGTGACGGGGTGGACGCGGATGGCGCTTGCCATCTGGCCGCCGGTGACGCCATTGAGGCAGAAGGCTGGATTTTCCGTCAATCGCTCCCAGGTTTGTCCGCCGTCAACAGAGCGCGAAACGCCGTCATTTTTCTGAAAAAATAGGCCGCTGCCGTTTGCGCCGGCGTAGACGACATTGGGATCTACCGGGTCCACGGCCACCGTGCTGACGGCGCATCCGTCGCCGTGCTGATCATGGGGCAGACGCTCGGTGATCTCCACAGGCGCGAAGGCGGGGCCGTTGCACTGAAACAATTTGTTGCCCTCGGTGGCGGCGTAAACCCGGTCATGTGCCTGGTCATAGCCGATATCGCGGATCGCGGCAGGCAGTGTGGTCAGGACAAACCAGGTCACGCCATTGTCCAGAGAGCGCACGATGTCCTTGCCGTTGCGCCCGTACAATTCCCGCTTGCCGACGGGGTCTGCGATGAATACGCCATCGCACCCGGTCATCGTCGCCCAGGTTTGGCCGCGATTTTCGCTGCGCTGGTTCCAGCAAAAGAGAATGTTCGGATAGGTCGGATCGCCCAATGAGACCTGCGCCCCGGCCAGATTTTTGACCTTCTCCATCGTCGTTTTGCCGCCGTCAAACGTGATCCACAGGTTGTAATTTGGTTCGGTGTAGGCCCGATTGCCGCCAAACATAATCTGGTTGCTGGCCGCATAGCCGCCGTAGACCCATCCCCACGGGTCGCCGTCGTCGCCGCCGGGGCGGCTGGAATGTTTGTTGTCTTTGGACAGGTTGATAAACTGCCAGGTCTTGCCGCTGTTGGTGGTCAGCGCCCCGTTGTAGTCCTGGGAACCAAAGTACAGAATGTTCGGGTTCTGCGTGTTGAAGTTGAAGAGGCCGCCGGTCATAATCCCGTTGTTGCCGTTGTTGCCCCACACGAACGTCTTGCCGGCGTCAATCGTTCGGGTGATAATGTCGCCCGGCCCGATGCCCCAGGCTAGATTGGGATTGGTCGGATGCCAGACCACCAGACGCGCCCGGTCATTGTATAAAATCTCCGGCGGAAACCACGACTGGGTCAGGTTTTTGCCGCTCTGCGTCCATGTTTTGCCACCATCGCCGGAGAAGTATCGTTCGCCGTTTTTCGGGTTCTGGCAGACCATGCGATTGGGGGCGGCAGGGCTGACTTTGATCCGGTAAAAGCCATCAATGCCTGTGTGCGGGACAGCCGTGAACGTCGTACCCGCGTCCTGGGACACAGACAGGATATCCGACGTGGCAAGGAAAACGATATTGGGCCGGGAAGGCACGACATCCAGACTGGTGAAAGCACCTTCGGCCTTGCGTGCAAACGACGCGCCGCCATCGCTGCTCACATAAAACCCGCTGTCGTTAGCGACGTAGACCGCTCTGGTCGCCGGGTTTATCTTGATCTGCGACGATTTCTTCCCCCCGCCATACGCCGCGCCGTCTGCGGCCTGCGTCCAGGTCACGCCGCCGTCGGTAGTCTTGTACAGCCTGCCGCCTGCTTCCTGATCATTTCCTTCTTCGGCCCAGTACGCCGTGGTGCAATAGCCCAGTTTCGGATCATAGCTGCCGGGGTCATAGGCGATCTGTTCGCGGGCCTTTTCATTGCCCCGGTTGGTCTTGGGCAGAACCTGTTTCCAGCTTGCCCCCCGGTCGGTAGACAGGTAAATGCCATCGTATTTGTAGTATTCGTTGCCGGAATTGTCCCCGACAGCCAGGCAGCGGTCAATATCTTTCGGGTCAATCGCGAACCCGCAGGAGCCGACAGCGGAGTAGCCCATGTTGGCGGATAGGAAAGTCTTGCCGCCGTCTACCGAGCGAAAGATGCCGCCGACATCTGTGCCATACAGCAGAAAACTGCCGTTGACCGAATCAATGGCGATGGTCTGCGGATACTGGCAGCCCTCGCCGCCAGGCCGTATCCCCGCCGCCAGCAAGTCCGGCCGCTCCATCGCCAGCGGCTGCCAATGTTCAGCCCCCCTGCCCCCAATAATGGGGGAGTCAGAGTGAACACGAGGCTGAATTTTCCGGCTCCCCCATTATTGGGGGCGGGGGGGCCTTCAGAGGCGGCGCTTTCAGCAGGGCGTCAAACAGGGGCTGCATGGTGTCGGCCCACACCTGGTAGCCCGCTGCGACGGGATGGAGTTGGTCGGGGCTGTAAAGTTCCGGCTTGACTTTGCCCAAAGTTGTCTGGAACTGATCGCCCATGTCCAGAAAGCGCACCGTCTTGCCGTCGTCTAATTTGGCGATGATCTTGTTGATATTCGCCACTCGCCCGCTGAAATACTCGTTCTGCCGGGGCAGCAAGCCGAGCAGCAGAACCCGCGTGGTCGGCATCTTTTCGCGCAACGTTGGCAACAATTTTGGTAATGCCCGAGGCAATTTCATCGTCCGTGCCAGCGTTGAAGTCGCCATACAAATTATTCGTGCCGATCATCAGCACGATCAATTTAGGATGCAAGCCCTCAACTTCGCCATGCCCGAGACGCCACAGAACCTGCCGCGTGCTGTCGCCGCCGATGCCATAATCCGCCGCGCCCAGAGGCGCGTAGCGCTTGTCCCAAATGTCTTTGCCCCCGTTGGGTCCAACCCTGCGTGATGGAGTCGCCGAGGAAGAGGATCGGAATGCTGCCCTGTTTGGTCCGGTCCAGAAAGCCGTGGTGAAAGTTTTGCCATGCCTGCGGGAACGCCGCGTAAAATCCCCAGCCCGGCACATCGGGCTTATCCGCCGCAGGCGGGCCGGAGGTCATCAACTGTTCCTCGGACAGCGCCTGCCCGGCGTCCACTGGCGCAGAGGCTTCATGCACTTCGTCCAGCCAGGCCTTGCCGTCGCCGTCCATCAAGACGCCGACATTGAAAAAAGCGGTGTAGGCCGGCAGGGTGATTTCTTTTTCAAAATGCGTCCAGTCACTGCTGCCCTGAACATACAGCACTTGAAAGAATTGATTCTGCTTGTAGCCATCCGCAAAGGCCTGCACCATAACCTGCGCTTTGGCATTCCCTGCTGTCTTGAACCAGCCCGCGATTTTAAATGTCGCCCCCGCTCCGCCGCTGACGGTCTGAAAGCCGGAGCCGCTTTTGCCCGCCGCACAGGTGACGCGCAGCGAGGCTGGTCCTTCTTTATACACCTCTGTGTCGTGTGCGAGATCAACATCGCCGAATTTGCCGTCCCAATTCGCAGGCGCTCCGCCCGCTCCGGCCTGAGTCATGCCGCCGTTTTTCACGACTAGTTTGAACGGCGCAGCGGGATCGGCAAGAGCCGAGGCCGCGAGGAATGCCAGCCCCCAAAGGACGGCCAGAAGGCGCACGCCCTGGTGCGCGTTGAGTGTGTGTCGTTTTCTCATGGGTTCTTTCTGTGCGCTACGGATTGGCGCAGGATTAATTCGGTGCAAAAAATTTCTTTCTGGCCGTCCGGCATGGGATTCTCAATCTGTTCCAGCAGTAGTTCCGCCGCGCGCTTTCCCAGACCATGTAGTGGCTGACGCATCGTGGTCAGCGGCGGATCGCTGAATGCAGCGGGCGCAATATCGTCAAAACCGACGACAGAAATGTCTTCGGGGACGCGCAGACCCAGTTGCGGCAGGACCCGCAGTGCGGTCAGCGCCATGTCGTCGTTCGCACAGAACAGCGCGGTGGGCCGCACCGAAAGCGGCAGGCGGGTCAGTGCAGACAATCGTTCGGAAATGCTTGGCTCCCCAAACGTCCCTGGCAGGATGAGCGAAGCATTAACAGGCAGGCCGAAATCGTGATGCGCCTGCTGAAAGCCAACCTGCCGCCGGCCAACGCAATCCACAAAGCTGTCGCCGCAGAGCATAGCGATCCGCCGATGCCCTTGACTCAGCAGATGAGCGGTCAGGAGCCGGGCAGAAGCCACATCGTCCGCATCCACCCAGGACGCCTGGGGAGTGTCCCAGCGGTTGTTGATCAGCACGAGTGGGATGCCGCGCTCCAGCAGGGCTTCAACCATGCCCGTTGCCGCCAGGGGGCCGACCATGAGCAGCCCGTCACATCGCCCATCGCAAAAGACAGGGAGACTTTGCTCCGCCTCCTGCCAGCGGCGACCTGTAAACAGCAGGACATCCTGCTGATGCCGGGCGGCTGCTTCCGCGATGCCGTCCAATATAGGCGTAAAATAAGGGGAAGAAAACGGTGAGGTGTCCACGCTGTAGAACACGACGCCGAGCGTGTTCATACGCCGCCCTTTGAGGCTCCGCGCCAGGGCGTTCGGATGGTATTGCAGATGAACCGCCGCTTCTTGGATGCGTCGGCGTGTCGCTTCGGAAACCCGCGTCCCTACGCGCGAGCCATTGAGAACGGTGGAGACGGCGTTGGTGCTGACGCCGGCCTGCCGGGCCACGTCGCTCAATGTCGGCCTGCGTATTTTTTCTGCTTCCAAAGAGGCTCTCATTGCGGGTGAATTATCGTTACTTCAATTGTCTCTATCATAACACATGCTGTGAGTTATGTCAAGTCATTTTCCAAGTCCACAATAAGCACGACGCCAGGAACAATTGCCGCAGTCCGCAGGTCTACTCTTTAAGACCAATGACACAAACCACAAAAGGACGCAAATATCTTTCTTTTGCGGGTACAATCTTAGCATACGCCGCTTTAAAGTTATCAACGCTGCTTTTTGAGGTTTGACGGTCTTCGTCCGCTGCCGGACGATAGACGTTAGAAGAGGAGAACGATTGCCATGACCGTGTCTGCCCCGCCCCGCCCCAATGTTTCTGTCCAATGCTACCAGTTCGGCGGCTACCCGATGGAACTGGAAGTGAATGATACTGTCTTTCAGCCCACGCTCACCACCCGCGTTCTTGCTCAACATATTCATATCCCGGAAAGAGCGTCTGTTCTGGATCTGGGGTGTGGCGTGGGCGCGTTAGCGGTTGTCGCCGCGCTCAAAGGTGCCGCCCATGTGGACGCGGTAGATGTGATGCCGCAATCATGCGCGCTTGTAGAAGCGAACGCGCGCCGGAATGGAGTCGGAGACCGGGTCAGCGCCTCCAGCGGCGATCTATTCCAGACCATCGGCGCGCGGCGCTATGATGTCATTATCAGCGACGTTTCCGGCGTTGTAGATGAACTTTCACGGCTTTCGCCCTGGTATCCCCTGTCTATTCCCACCGGCGGCCATGATGGGGCCGATCAAATTGTTCGGATGCTGGAAGACGCGCCGCACCACCTACACCCTGGCGGGGTACTATACTTTCCGACAGGCACCATCTCTAATATTCCACGCACTCTGGCCGCTGCGGAGAAGTCCTTCGGGGAGCAGGTGGAATTGCTGGAGTCAGTTGAAGTTCCTTTTGTCCGCGAGTTCAAGGACAATATGGCCGTCATGGCGCGTCTGCGTGATCAAGGCTTAATTCAATACAACACCAAAAGATCGAGGCATTTGTGGACACTGCAAATCTACCGCGCCTGGGTTTAATCAACCAATCTTTAACGGGCAAAAACGCCCTGGTGACCGGGGGCGGAACCGGAATCGGCCGGGCCATTTGTCTGACTCTGGGGCAGCAGGGGGCAAATGTCGGAGTTTTGTACCGCTCATCGGAGTCGGCGGCACGGGAAGTGGTTGCTGAAATCGTCTCCTGTGGCGGACAGGCGTTGGCTCTGGAAGCGGATGTCATGTCACGCGATCAGGTGGAGCAGGCCATCGCGCAGGTGATTAGTAACTTCGGCTCGCTGGACATCGTCGTCAACAACGCCGGCATCACGCGAATTCCCTGCTTCTGCGGATGAGTGAGGACGATTGGGTATCTGGTGCTGGACACCAATCTCAAAGGGGCGTTTCTGGTCACTCGAGCCGCCTTGAAACCGATGGTCAAGCAGCGCCGGGGGAAGATCGTCAATATCACCAGCATTATCGGCCTCAAGGCCAATCCGGGACAGGCTAACTATTCCGCCGCCAAAGCCGGGCTGATCGGGTTCACGCGGACAGTTGCCAAAGAAGTGGCAAGCCGCAGCATCCAGGTCAATGCCGTCGCGCCCGGATTCATAGAAACGGCCATTACCGGGGCTTTGCCTTCCGCCCATCAGGAAGAGATGCTGCGCCAGATTCCCGCCGGGCGCTTCGGTCAGCCCGCTGAAGTCGCCGCCGTGGTTGCCTTTTTATGCAGCCCGTCCGCCGATTACATCACTGGCCAGACAGTCGTGGTGGACGGCGGCATGACGATCTAAAGCAAGTAGTCTGTCACTCCCTGAAATTGGGTACAACCGGGCTATGACAGAAGATTATCTCTTCGGCGTGAGCGAGTTCACGACCTGGCCCTGGTCGTTCGCACAGGATGTGGAAACCTATGCCCGCCTGGGCGTCCAGGCGATTGAGGTTTGCGAGTTCAAATTAGACCCGCCGTGCATCGGTGAACAAATGGCCTTGCCTGCCGCACACGGCTTGGCGATCACGTCGGTTCAGCCCTCCGTCCGTACTTTCTTTCCCAGCCGCTCCCAGCCCGATCCCCTTGACCCGCAGGAGCGCATGCATCGGTTCCGGCAGACCATCACTCGTCTGGCTCCCTACACGCCGGGCGTCGCTTATGTTCTCAGCACCGGCGCTCCCCCCGATGGCAATGTCCAGGCTGTTCTGGACACGGCGGTGCGCGAAGGCCGGGCTATGGCCGAGTTCGCCGCCGACCACGGCGTCCGTGTCGCTCTGGAACCTCTGAGCGCGACCAGCATGAATGTGGAAACCGCTGTCTGGACCGTGGCTCAAGGCATGGAACTTGTCCGCGCCATTGACCACGAAAGTTTTGGTATCTGCCTGGATTGCTGGAATGTTTGGCAGAACGCCGATTTAGACCAGTCCATTCGCGAGTGCGGCGACAAAATCTTTGTCGTGCAGATCAGCGACTGGCGTTCTCCCCGCTCGTTTCAAGACCGGCTCATTCCGGGCCAGGGTGAAATCCCGCTGGCCGGTTTTCTGCGCTCAGTGCGGGAGACGGGATATTCCGGGGCGTATTCCGTAGAAATCTTTTCCGGCGATGTGCCGGATTCGCTCTGGGCGGGTAATCTGGAAGCAGTCATTCAAGACAGCCGGGCGGGTATGGATGCAGCTTGGTCAGCGTCCTTCTAAACCTGTCCGGTATCAAGAGACACCATTTGGCTGAACAGCATTCATGGACAGAGGCCGCGCCGCCGGAACTGGCAGATGAGTCCCGCTGGTACACCGAACACGCCGCGCTGCTCATCAGCACCCTGAAATGGGCCATACTGGGGGCCGTGGCGGGAATCTGCGTGGGACTGGGAACCCGGCTGTTCCTGTGGGCGTTGCGGGCGGCCTCGCTCAGTGTGCGGCATCTGGATCAAGGCTGGTTTCACGCCTATTTTTTTCTTCCCCTCGCCCTGCCGCTCTGCGTCTGGCTGATCCGCACCTTCGCGCCGTCGGCGCGCGGGCATGGAACCGAAGCCGTCATTGCCGCCGTGCACCAGAACCATGGCCGGGTGGATTGGAAAGTTGCGCCGGTCAAACTGCTGGCGACGGTTCTGACGCTGGCCTTCGGCGGTTCGGTGGGCAAAGAAGGGCCATGCGCGCAGATTGGTGCCGCCGTCACCAGCCTCTTTGCTGATTTGCTGCGCCTCAGCGATGAAGACCGGCGGCGGCTGGTGATCTGCGGTATCGGGGCCGGCTTCGCCGCCGTGTTCGGAACGCCCGTTTCGGGGGCGCTGTTCGGGATCGAGGTGCTGTACTTGGGGCGCATTGAATATCCGGTGCTGTTTCCTTGTCTTGTCGCCGGAATCACCGCCCATCTGGTCTGCGGCACAGCCACCCCTGTGCCGCGCTTTGGGACTGTGCCGCTGGGAATTCGCCGCGCCCGATCTGGCCCTGCTGGCGGTGGTGTTCGGGGCGGCGTTCGGCCTCATGGCGCTGCTGCTGATTGAGACGCTGCGCGGGCTAGATCGCGGGCTGCGGCGTTTCCGAAAATACCCCTATCGGGTCGCCGTCGCCGGCGGCGTTCTGCTGGCCCTTTTCTATTTCTATGCCGGGCCGGCCTATGCCGGGCTGGGAACGGACACCATCACGGCGGCGCTGTCGGGAACGGTTAAAGTCTTCGCGCTGGCCTTCCTGTTCAAAATCATCACGACCGCGCTGACGTTGGAGACTGGCGGCAGCGGCGGCATCGTGACGCCGCTGTTTTTTATCGGGGCCACCGGCGGCGCGGCGCTGGCGCAGGTGCTGCATCTGCCCGCCCCGGTTTTTGCCGCGTTTGGATTCGTCGCGGTCGTCGCGGCGGCGGCAAACACGCCCATCGCTGCGTCAGTGATGGGCATGGAACTTTTGCCGCCGTCGCTGGGCGTCTACGCCGCCCTGTGCGCCTGCACGGCGTACCTGCTGGTAGGCCACCGCAGCGTCTACGCCAGCCAGAAACTGGGCTTCTCCAAGTCGGCAGGGCTGGAAATGACGCTGGATGGGCCAATTGGTGAAGTTTCGCGAAAAAACGTCCGTATTCGTGAGGGAAGTCTGACTGATCGGGCGCATCGCCTCTCATTAGCCCGCTTGCCCCGCCGTAAGCCGCGGCCGCCGGAGGCTTCCGAAGACGAATGGACGGAAGATCATCCATGAACACGGAGGCAGCGCCACTCTCCGAGCCACTTTCCGAACTGCAAACGGAACAAGCGCGGCAGGAAACCGTCCGGGAAGGCATCCGCGAGAATGCCGCTCTGACCGTACCCTACGTGGTGATGAACGCGCTGGCCGCCATCGTCGCCTGCTACGGCCTGTTGGAAAACAGTGTCGCAGTGATCATCGGTGCCATGATCATCGCCACGCTCATGGGTCCGATCACCGGCATGGCGCTGGCACTGGTAGACGGGGAGCAGCCCCTTCTCCGCAAATCCCTCCTTGCCGAAATGGGCGGCGTTGCCCTGGTGCTGACCATCGAGCTTCCTCGTCGGCAATATCCATGCCGAGATGACATTGGGCAGCGAGATCATGGGCCGAACGGCACCCAACGTCCTGGACTTGATCATTGCCCTGGCCGGGGGCGCGGCTGGGGCGTATGCGACCATTTCCCGCCGACTGAGCGTGGGACTGGTTGGCGTCGCTATCGCCACCGCGCTCGTGCCTCCGCTCTGCTCCTGCGGCCTCTGCCTGGCGCATGGCCTGTACCGGGCCGGCGGGGGCGCATTCCTGCTGTTTTTCACTAACCTCGTGGCGATCCAAACCGTTACCTCGCTAGTATTCTGGCTGTGCGGCTTTCACCGGCTGACCCATCTGGACAAGAAGGCGGCGATGCGCCGGTTTGCCCCGTCCACGCTGCTGCTGGCGGGACTGGCTGTTTTTCTCGCGCATAGTTTTGAGTTAGCCGTAGTGCGGGAGCGTCTGCGCTCGACCACCGAGAGGCTGCTGCGCCGGGAGATCGAGAAAAACGGGGCTGCGTCCCTTTCGGACCTGCGGATTGAGACGGGGAATAGCCCGGTGCTGATTGCGATTGTTCGCGCTCTCTGGATCATCCAGCCTGCCTCCTGCGCCCGCCTGCAAACCGAGGTGCGGTCGGCGACGCGCCAATCCGTTGATCTTCGCATCTGGACGGTGTTGACGCGCCAGTGTGACGCCCATGGTTTTATTGAGGTACAGCCGGAACCGGGGGATGCTTCAAATGAACCTGCAAGTAGCAACGCAGGAGGGAACAGGGCCATCCCGGTATCCGACCCAGAAGGCCGGCGCTGCACATTGAAAAACGATCATAAGAAAAAACAATTATGAACAACTTATGGCAGGACTTTCTCACTCCCCTGCATAACACGCTGCATAACATCATCTCGTTCATCCCGCGAATGCTGGTCGCTCTTGTCCTGTTTATCGCTCTTTTTTGGCCTTCGCGACCGCCGCGCGGCGGATCGCGCGGCGATCACTGGAACAGGTCAAGCACATCCCGTGGGCCGTGCGCCTGCTGATTGCCCGCTCCCTCTACTTTGTGACCATCTTCATCGGCATCCTGGTCGCCCTCAGCGCGGTCAACGTCAATGTCACCACGCTGATCGCCAGCCTGGGAGTCGCCGGCTTTGCGCTCGGCTTTGCGCTCAAAGACATTCTGGAAAACTTCATCGCCGGCATTCTGCTGCTGTTCGCGCGCCCGTTTGAGTTGAAGGATCAGGTCACGGTCGGAAACTATGAGGGAACGGTGGTGGACATCCAGATACGCACCACGAGCCTGCACACCTACAACGATGAGATCGTGCTGATCCCAAACAGCCAGGTTTTCACCAATGCCGTTGTCAACCACACCCGCCTCGGCAGACGCCGCTATGCCGTGGCCTTCGACACCAGCCTGAGCGCGGATGCCGACCTTGTCCAGCGGGAGAGTCTGCGCGCCGTTCAAGAGAACACGGAAGTGGCGACCGATCCGGCTCCTTTTGTTACGGGTCAAAAGCGTGGACAGTGGCAATGATATTTTGAGCTGGCAGGTCTATTACTGGGCGGACCCGGCCAAAGCCACGGAAATCAAGACCGTCTCCGATACCCTGCGTCAGATCAAGCGCAGTCTCTATGATGCCGGTGTGCCGACCCCGACTTCCACTTCGGCGACGATCTTGAAGCGCGAACCGTCGTCCGGCTCAAAAGATTAAGCCTCGCCTCAGGCTGGGTATGGGGAAACGGCAAACATCGACAGGCGTGGCAACACAGGAAGTAGGAGACACAATGAAACTTGACGGAAAAGTGGCAATCATTACCGGCGCGGCGACCGGCATCGGGCAGGCTATCGCCATCGCCATGGCGCGCGAAGGCGCGTCGGTCGTCGTGGATTATGTCGGCAAGCCCGATGCGCCCAATCAAACGGTGCAGCAGATAGAAGTTGCCGGCGGAAAATCCATCGCCGTCGCTGCCGACATTTCGCAACCTGAACAGGTCAGCTAACTTAATCGCGCAGGCCGTGCAGCAACGTTCGGCAAATTAGACATTTTCGTCAACAACGCCGGTATTGAGTACAAGCATCCGATTACCGAGTTCCCACTGGATCAATGGAACAAGATTATCGCCGTCAATCTCACCGGCCCGTTTCTCTGCATGCAGGCGGCGGCCAAGCAGATGATCGCGCAGGGCAACGGCGGGCGCATTATCAACATTTCCAGCATCCATCAGGACCTGCCGATGCCGACCAATGCGCCTTACTGCGCCTCCAAAGGCGGCCTGCGGATGCTGATGCGAACGGTGGCCGTGGAGCTGGCTCCGCACGGCGATCACGGTCAACAACATCGGGCCGGGCGCGATCTATACGCCGATTGACGCCGACATTGAAGCCAACCCCGCTCTGGAAGCGCAGCTGATGGCCGAAATCCCGCTGGGGCGCTGGGGCAAGCCCGAAGAGATCGGCAATCTGGCCGTGTTCCTGGCCTCGGATGACGCCGGCTACATCACCGGCAGCACCTACTACATTGATGGCGGGATGCTGCGCCAGGCGGGAAGTTTGTAGGAACGCTCACCCAGCCCCCACTCCAATAAAACCTTAATAATGGGGGAGCCAGATAGCGAACAATCTTCTCCGGTTCCCTCCATTATTGGGGGTTAGGGGGCCTCTGCGGGTTCTCGTCAGGAGGCAATGACGCCATGACCATCACGCGCGAGATCGGGCCAGCCAGCGGATCGGCATTTACAGCCTGCCCGACAACGAGCTTGCCATCGGCAGCACACTCGGCGGGCCGAAGGCCGCCTGCATCATCAAGGCCACCGGGGCGATCCAGACAGGTCTACTCCATTGAGATCGGTCAGACGCTCTGTTCGGGACCGTGCTGCTGCGGCATTATGACGCCGATACGGGGATGCATCTGGCCCAGGATCAGCCGGGGACGTTTATCATTCATCCGGAGCATCAGGAGCATCGGTTTGGCCTGCCGCCCGGCCTGACCGTCCATGAGACTGTCTTCGTCCTGAGCGGCCAGCCGGAGCGGGACGGCCGTGTAGACCCGCCCGGCGTCTATCTGGCGGTGGAGCTGCGCAACGACAGCGCCGAAGACGGCGCGGGTCGTCACCTATGCCTATGCCGATCTGCGCGGCAATACCGGGCATGACGTGGTCGCCGAATACGATAGAAAACTGGGCGCCCTCGTCGCCTGGAACCAGAGTCCCAGCCGGACTGGGTGCGCGTTTTCGGCTGCTCGGACACGCCGGACAGCTATGAGACAACGCTGGATTACGGCAAGGCCGTCGCCAACAGCTGACCCCGGCATCTCTGTCCAACAAGACTGACGCACCGACTGACCCGCTTGGCGCGCTTCAGCATCGGCGCGAGATCAAGCCGGGCGAGACGGCTCGGTTCCATTACCTGCTGTCGTTCGGCGCGGGACGGGACGAAGCGGTGAAGAACTATCGCGCCTGCCCCGACGCGGATGAGGCGCTGGCAAAGACCAAAGCGCATTACGACGAACGCGCTGGGCAGGGCCGTCCTGCTGACGCCCAACCCGCAGGTCAACCGGGGCGTCCTGTGGGCCAAAGCCAACATGATGCGGACGCTGGTCAAGGCGCCGACCGGCTGGTGCTTTGTCAACGACCCGACCCGCTCCAACAACAGCGTCGGGCGGGACACGGCCTGGTTCGCCTACGGCGGCGACTACCTGAACCCGGATTTTGTCCGCGAGTCGCTGCTGGCCTATGTCCGCAACCAGGAAGCAAGCGGCAAGGTCGTCGAGTATTACGACATCCGCACCGGCAAGACCGCCGACTATGACCTGAACATCAACGACAACACGCCCCTGCTGATTCTGGCCCTCTGGCACCATTACAACACGACGGGTGACGCGGCGTTTCTCCAAGAAGTTTACCCGGCCGCGGCCAAAGCCGCCCGTTATCTCTTCTCCCAGCGCAACGAGCAGGGGCTGGTCTGGTGCACGGCCACGGGAACCTCGGACTGGGGCATCTGTCGGCTGGCGCAACGTCATCACCAACTATCGCCTGTCCGGGGCGACCACCGAAGTCAACTCCGAGTGCTACGCGGCCCTGCAGACCGCCTCGCACATGGCGCGCGTTCTGGAACAAGCACGACGAGAGCGCCGAATTTCTCGCAAGCCGCCGAGGCGCTGAAGACGGCCATCAACACGCATCTCAAGAACCCCGGCAACGGCCTGTATTATCTCAACATTGACGTGGATGGCTACCCGCGCAGCAATGTCACGTCCGATCTGGTGTTCCCGGTCATGTTCGGCGTGGCCGACGACGAAACGTCCGCGCAGATCATCAGCCGCCTGAGCGACGCCGACTTCTGGACCGCGGCCGGCATCCGCACCACGCCGCGCGACGCGCCCGATTACGACCCGGACGGCGCGAACAACGGCCCTTATGGCCTGCTGGGCGGCGTCTGGCTCGGCTGCTCCTTCTGGTTCGCCTTTGCCGCCGCCCGCTACAACCCGGAGTTCATGGACCGGGCGCTCTCGGACTCGTTCCGCAACTTTTCGTCCGACCCGCGCCGCAACAACACCGTGCCGGGCCAGTTCTCCGAATGGCTGCATGGGGAGACGCTGACCAACGAAGGCATGATGCTCTCGCCCTGGGACCCGCCGCGCTACCTGTGGGCGGCCGTGGAAGGCGTCGCCGGGCTTGACCCTTCGGGCGACAGTCTGACCTTGCACCCGCGCCTTGCCAGCGACTGGAAGTGGCTGGGCCTGCAAAACCTGCCGTACCGGGGCAAATCGCTGACCTATTTTGCCGTTCGCACGCCTGACCTTCAAGTCTATGCCAACTTCCACCCGCAGCAATCGCAGCCCTATCAGGCCTATGACGAAGACATCAGCGACCAGGTCCGGGCCGGATCTGGACTCTGTCTGCGCCCTGGGCCTGCGCTCCGGCAACACGCTCGTCCTCTTCGCCGGCAACACCAGCGAGCAGACAGTCAATACGTCCCTGCGCGTCGGCGTCCCGCTGTCCGGCGCGTATCAGGTGCGTCTGTATGAAAGCCTGCTGGGAGAATGGGTGGACCGGGGCCTGATCCCCGCCGAGCGGTTTGGTCAGGGCCATGTGCTGCAAATTGAGCGCAAAGGTTTCAGTCTGCTGGAACTGACTCAGGAGGTCTGAAGCCCGTTTCTGTGTGGCGCTCTTCGCCTAAAACGGCCCAAATTCATGGTCCTCATAGCCGCCCATGGAGTTCAGGTTCCAAAGGCAGGCCGTGCCGTCCGTGCAATTCCAGAGCAAACGCGGCTGACCGTCGGAGCCGACGCACAGAGCATTGGCCCTCCAACCGGAATACGGGCCGTACTGCGTGTAGGTGATGTTGCCTGCCGGGGCGATGTGCGAAAGGGATGTCGCGCCATCGGCTTTACTCCAAAGCAAATGGGTTATGCCGTTCGGCCCGGTTGCGACTGTGTGCGCTGTCCAGCCGGCGAAGGGGCCGTATTCGGCGTGCGCCGACATGCTGGTGCCGGCGGTGTTCATGGTCCAGATCGAGGCAGTGCCATTGGCCTGCGTCCACAGCATATGAGGCAAGCCGCCGGGGCCGTAGGAAAAGGCTCGGGGCACCCATCCGGCGTAGGGACCAAACTGCTTCATGGTGATGCCTCTGCCGCTCAAGTTCCAGAGGCTCATTGCGCCGCTGACATGTGTCCAGAAGATATGGCCTGTGCCATCCGGTCCGACCGCGATGCTCTGCGCTGTCCAGCCGTAGAAAGGACCATACTCGGTGTGGGTATACCCGCCCTGTCCATCCAGGTTCCAGACGGAGATTCGCCCGTCGGTCCGTGTCCAGAGCATGTGGGTCACATTATCGGGGCCGGTCGCCAGGGCTGTCCCGACCCAGCCGGAGTAGGGGCCGTATTCGCGGTGGGCGTAGCCGCCGGACGGCTCAACGCTCCAGACAGACAGTGTTCCGTCGGCATTGTTCCATAACACTTGCGTCCGGCCATCCGGCCCGGCGCTGACGGATTTCGCCCCCCATCCTGCCGGGAGCGCTTCGCCGTTCAGGGCGACGCTGCTCAAGTCCACATCCGTCGTCGAACTCCCCCAGACCGCGTGATCGGCCCAGACGCTGCTGCCCCAGACGGCATGGCTGGCGGCCAGCGTGTTGCTGCCCCAGACGGCGTGCGTGTCAGTGACGCCGGTGCTGCCCCAGACCGCATGGCTGCCCCAGACGGCGTGCAGGTCGGCAACGCCGGTTCCCCACAGGCTGCCGCTCTGCCCAATGCTGCTGAGGGAGAGCGCGACATTGCCCTGGCTGTCCTGCGTCAGAAGGGGGCTGAGGGCTGGCTTTGTGGCAACCGCTGTGTTTTGCAGGGCGGCGGGGATGTTCAAATAGCCCGCGCCAAAGGTGCAGGGATCCGGGTTGCCGTTGGGGAAGGCCCATTTGTCGGCGGAGAGCATCAGGCGAGCCTTGACCGTGTCTGGGGTCATCGTCGGGTCAGCCTGCAAGAGTAAGGCGGTGGCCCCGGCAACGACCGGTGCGGCCATGGAAGTGCCGGACAGGCTCAAAGTAGGTTTTGGAGGTCTTGGCCGAAGGCTTGATGGTGTAGGTAGATTGCGGGATGTCGTTGCTGCCGCCATAAGCCGTCGTCAGGGCGCTGTGCGGGGATTCCAAAGAGATTACCCGATTGCCGGGCGCGACCAGGTCGGGCTTGAGGACTAAGTCCAGACGACTCGGCCCCCGGCCCGAATACGAGGCGATTTGGTCATGAGTCCGGTCGCCCAAAAGGGCGGGGTCTTGTTTCATTGCGCCGACGGTGATGACGGAAGGATCGTTGCCGGGCGAATTGATGGAACCGTAGGCCGTTCCCCAGCCCTCATTGTCCAGGCCGGCTGTGTTGACTTCGTTCAGTCGTCCGTTGTTGCCGGCGGCGCAGACGACGACGATGCCGTCTTTCCAGGCGCTTTCTACGGCCTGGCAGAGCGGGTCGGTCGTGTAGCTTTCCCCAACGGGATGGCCCAGCGACAGGTTCAGGACGCGAATGCCGTAGGCGTTTTTGTGGGCGGTGACCCACTGGATGCCGGCGATCACAGTGCTGACATCGGTCTGGCCGTTTTTGTCCAGAACGCGCACATCCACCAATCCGGCTTTCGGGGCAATGCCGTAGAAATGCCGGTAGCACTTTTGCGGGTCCGCCGACGCCGCTCCGTCACCGGCGATGATGCCGGCGACGTGCGTTCCATGCCCGCACTGGTCATAGACCGTGTCCCCCTCGTCATCGAGCGGCGTGCCGCCGGTCATGTCCACATGGGCGAGAATGTCCGACTGCCGCCGGAGTCATGAGCCTTCACTTTTGAGTCACCGCTTTGCGGTGTCTGGTTTTGCAGATCGGTATGCTCGGTGACGCCGCTGTCCAGAACGGCGACCGTGATGCCCTGGCCCGTCAATCCATACTGCTGCGCCGCGAGGTCGGCCTCACTGGAGCCGACGGTGAATTCATCGCACTTGATGACCGCGCTGTCGGGAGAAACATGGGCGACGCATGGCAGAGCCGCCAGCCTGCTCAGATTGCGACGCGGAAGACGCATGGCGTCGGCATGAATCACTGGCAGATGGCGGTAGGTGTCGGCGCGCAATGCCTGAATTTGTTTTTTCTGCGCTGGCGTCGGCGGCTGCGCGAACCGGACTATGACCCGCGTCCAGCCTGATGGCGTATTCGCCTGGACTGGAGCGGGCCATGAGCAGACACCGGCCAGGGATAGAAGCAGGGCTGTCAAAACAGGCGCGGCGGAAAAACGTCGGGGAAAAAGTTGGTCTTGCATGGGTATTTCTTCAGAAAGGCGCTGTGGCTTTGTGTCCCACGCTTTCGCATGGTTTGTGCCTTTATCGTTGGAAAATGGATCGGGGAATGAGTCAGCCCCGATGTTACCATTATGCCGTTTACGCGGGGCAGTCACACTGTCAAAAGTGCGTGAAATATGGTGAAACAAAAGCGAGTAATCTTACTCTATGGTTACAATCTGAGGCGGGAACCCTTTTCTGCCGACAACAGTCAGTACAATATACAAGTGAAACTGGTCTTGATAGGGCTGTTATGAGGATAATAGTCGAGGTATGTCTGCGGTGAACACTGTCGTTCCAATTTTTAATTCTTCTGAGGCTGACGCATCCCGCGTCATGGACGTGATCCCTCACACAGTACGGGAGTTCGGCGTGGAGGCGCGTAAGGCAGGCAAGTCCTGGGAAGCGGCCTTTAACGGCCCGATCCAGTCCTGGACCGAACCGGCCACGGGCGATTTGACCTACGGCGTCACTGTGCGCCTGTCCCGCATGAAGGACACGGTCTCGCGCGAGCTGTATTCCACGAATCTGCTGTTTTATCTGACGGAAGATCAAATGCAGGGGATGCACAACGTCTACGAGATGGCGCGGCAGTTTCCCTTCACGCGCATTCGCGGCCCGCGCACGCCTGTTCCGCACTGCCCGCCGCGTCAGGGCAAATCCTGGTATGACGCCAACCCGGAAGGCGTCATCATGGAGGATGTGCGGCTGACTCCCGTGACGCTGCCGCAGGGACAGCCCGGCTTTTTCGTCACCGGGCAGGGGTATCGGGGAAAAGTCGTGTTCGCGGACGGCAGGTTCATCCATGATGTGGGGGTATACGGCGGCTATCTGGACCCGCAGGAGCGTCCGGGACAGTTGGAATTGCAGCATCTCGTTCGGCGGCATTGAGTTTGACAGTTTGCTCACCAACGATGAAGATCGTCCGCTGACCGAGCTGGGGGAAGGCGTCTGGGTCAAGGGAATTGTGGAGACCGAGTCGGGACAGCCGAACGTCTTGTCCTACAAAAACTCGGTCAAATTGCCGTGTCTGGACGGACGTAAGACTTGGATCGGGGCGCGCTCCATGAGCGAGACCAAGCAGATTGCCTTCTTTGAAAGCCTGCTCCGAAGATGGTTTGAGCGGCTTCCGCATGGGCGGCGTCATTGACGGCCTCAGCCGGGCGTTGGGAATTGAAGTGTGGGACCGGGTGCATCGGGTGGGCCTGGGAAGCAACTTTGTCCCCTGTACCGAACTGGGAGGCTTTATCGGCTTAATCCATGTTGTGCTGGAAAAAAATAACCCGGATCATCCTGATACTATGGACTTTGCCCATCCTGGCATTGATGAGCAGTATGAAGGCTGGGTGGTCTGGCTGGATTTTGATGAGCAGGGACTGCCTCTGATCAAAGCCTGCGTCCGCGCCATCACGCCCGACGACGTGCCGGTGGGCTACGAAGGCGCGGGCGAATTGTTTGACACCAAGCGGGTTGCATTCCCTATCTCGCTGTACCGGGTCGGCGAATGCCTCTCGGTCGGCTACGGCTGGGGCGACCGGGCTTTGTTTCAGGCGGAGTTTGATTACCAGACCGTCACCGCGCAATTATCCCGGCATCGTCGCAATTAACGCGCAAGAAAGCCCCGGCCACTGATAAAGAGGCCGGGGCTTTCTGTTGTGTCAGACTAGTGATGCATGCTGCCCGGCATCGCGTGCATGGTTCCGCTATGCATGGGCATTCCGTGCATGGTTCCGCCGTGCATCATGGCATGGCTGCCGCCCGCGCGGTGGTAGCCGGCGGCTTCCGCCTCTGCCGAAGTGCGGAAATAGACGCGGTTTTGCATGGCCGGCAGCGCGCCTTTATCGCCCGGCAGATGATAGACGTGGGTGTTCTTGTTGGCGACGATGTTGCCGGACATCATGGAGTGTCCGGGCATCATAGAATGGCCGCCCATCATCGGGTGGCCCATCATGGGACGCCCGTCCATCATCGGATGCCCCATCATATGATGCCCCGGCATCATGTGGCCGGGCATTGGCTGGCCGGGCGTGGGTTTGTTGTGATGGAACAGGTTGTGCAGGAATCCATGATGAGCCGGGGGGGCTGGCGGCGGGGTTGTCTGCGCGAGGGCGCTGCCGCCCAGAGCGGCAAGGGCCGCGAAGGCGACGGAAATCTTTGTCTTGTGCATGGTCAACTCCTTTGGTGGTTGTACTGGTACTTATAGCGATCAAGGATAGAAAATGGTTCCCATCTCACAATTTCACCCAAAGCAGGCAAACTGTAAACTCTTGTTAATCATTATTCCTGATTTTATATTTGCAATTCAGGTACACTGAGTCAGAAACTGCGCCGGGACCGGCGCGAAGGAGACACTATGAAAAACATTGATGAATTCGTGACGAAGGGCGCCAGCCGGCGCGATTTTATGACCCGTCTGGGATGCGCCGGGCTGGGCGTAGCCGCCGGCACGTTCCTCGCCGGATGCGGTGGGAGCAGCAACCATTCGGCGCAGGCCCAGAGCAACATGGACCAAAACATCCTGAACGCCGCCGCCACGGCGGAAGCCCTGGCAACCGCGATGTATTTCAACATCATCAACGCCCCTGGCTCCATCTACCAGACCGGCCCGATCAGCACAAACGCTCCCGATAAAGCCTATCTCGTCGCCGGCTATGAGCAGGAACTCAACCACTACAACTTCTTGGTCGCCAATGGCGGGCAGGCGCTGGCGACGACCTTTTACTTCCCCGCCAAAATGTTCATCGACCCCCAGGTAACCGTGAACACGCTGGTGACTCTGGAAGACGCCTTTATCGCGGCGTATTTGATCGGCATCCGCGACTTTTCCTCCGCCGGGCTGAAAGTGATTGCGGGACAGATTCTTGGCGTTGAGTTCGGAGCATCGCGCCCTCGCCCGTGTGATCGCCAATGACCTGAATCTGACGGCGGTTTCCGGCCTGGCCGGCTCGGAAGCCGTCATCCCACCGAACGCAACGGCCAACAACCTGGCTTACGAGCGCACATTCAGCAGCGCCCTGCCGGACATCAGCCATGTCGTCACGGCCCTCGGCCCCTTCGTGACTGCCGGCAGCGCCGGCTTCAGCACGACGCCCTATGTATTCAGCGCCACTGCCGCCGCCGGCTCTCCGTCGGCTGGACAGCCGGCGGTCACGCTGCAAGGCACGACGCCTTAACGCGCCTGCACCCTCGTCAAGCCGAAAGCCTTGCCGCCCATAAATGGCGGCAAGGCTTTCCTTGTTTTTTGGGAGATGCACCAGGCAGATCAAGCATGATCTTCGCGGATCCCCAGCGCTTTTTGACGGTAATGCTCGTCGGGGCGCGTTTGAATGCGTGTGACGTTATCCGGCGAAAGATAGGTTGGCGTGCCGCAGGCCATCGCGCCGAGCAGGATGCGGGCGGCTTTGTCACCCATGCGGGTGATGTTACGGACTTCTTGGGAGGATTTGCCGACAGCGATGAAGCCGTGATTTTTCAGGTAGATGGTTTTGGGAGCCATGCCGTAGTCGTCTATAAAGGCCAGCGTCTTGTCGCGCAGGACGCGAGCCAGGGGAATGCCGGGGTCTATGTAGGGAACGCAGCAGGGAGCAACGCCGCAGACGACGATTTCATCGGGGAACATCCGCCCGCCTGCCTGCATGGCGGCCCAGCCCTGCTCGGAGCAGAGCAGGCCGTTGACCGAAATGATATGGGTGTGGCCGATAAAGTCAATGCCCGGCAAGGATAGTAGAAAGGCGTGAAAGATTGTCTCCACCGACGGCATCCGTCCGCTGCCGTCCACGCAGGACGATAGGAGCAAATCCCGGACTTCGCCATCGGAGTAGTCCCGCCCGTTATTCAGGGCATCCAGAATTGGAGCGAAGCGCACTTCGCTCACTTGCGCTTCTGTCAGCGTCCGCAGCTCGGAGCCGCTGGATTTCACCAGGAAGGTGTCGTCGCTGATGCGCGTTGAGGTATTGCCTTCTCCGAGAATGGACCAGTCGTAAGCAGGGTCTCCCAGAAAGTGGGACAAGTCAAGAAGTTCGGTCAGTTTGGTTTCGCGATTGGACACAGGGTATTCTCCAGTTTTTCATTGAGCAGTGAAAGTTTCCGTGGGGAACGATAGCCGCGCGACTTGCCGAGCCTGCGCCCAGTCAGTGACCGCCCCGGAAGCCACAAGCTGGCCCACAACATTCCCAACGGCGGTTGCTTCCGAGGGGCCGGCAATGACGGGGATGCCGCAGGCATTGGCCGTCAACTGGTTTAGCAGCCGGTTCTGTGAGCCGCCGCCGACAATATGCAGCGCATCAATCTTGTCGCCAAACAGTCGTTCCAGGTCGGTGATCGCCTGCCGGTACGCATGGGTCAGGCTGTCCAGACAGCAGCGAATCAAGGCCCCGACATCCTCGGGCGCTGGCTGGCGGGAATCGGCGCAGGCGGTGCGGATTTCCTGCACCATGTCCGAGGGCGCGATAAACCGGTGTGCGGTCGCGTCCACGACCGGCCCGCCGCCCGGCGCGGCTTCGGCCAGGGCCGTCAGTTCGGCGTAGGAATACTCGCGCCCCGCCGACCGTCTCAGAGACCGGCGGCATTCCTGCACTAGCCACAGGCCCATGATGTTCTTCAAAAAGCGCACTGTGTTTCCGACGCCAAGCTCATTGCTGAAACCAAGTTCCGACGCTTCCCGGCTCAGATTAGGTTCGGGTAATTCCCGGCCCAGCAGTGACCAGGTGCCGGACGATAGAAAAGCCCAGCGGGTACCGATTTCAGCAGGCGTGGCGGCGACGGCGGAGGCTGTGTCATGCGTGCCGGGCGCATACACCGGGACGCCGTCCGCCGTCTCTCCCACTTTTGTCCCGGCCAGGACGATCTCGCCGAGAAAGTGCGAGGGCAGACCAAGCCGCGTCAGCAGAGACGGCTCCCACTGCCGCGTTTGGGGATTGACTAACTGCGTCGTGCTGGCATTGGTGATCTCGTTGACCACGCTTCGCCCCTGCGTCAACTGGTGATGGAGCAGGTCTGGGATCATCAAGAGGCGCGTGGCCCTGTCCAGCAAGCTGGGGCTGCGATTTTGCAGGGCCTGCAACTGATACAGGGTATTGAACGGCATGAACTGTACGCCGGTTGCGTCCCAGATGTCCTGCGGCGCAATGCTTCCGTGAACCTCCTGCATAGCCGGCGCATGGCGCTCATCACGATAATCAGTCGGCGCTTCCAGCAGCGTTCCCTGTGCATCCAGCAGCCCGAAGTCCACGCCCCAGCTATCCACGCCAACGCCGTGCAATTGCCCCGCCTGCGTCTGTGCCAGACGAAGCAAATCCTCAATCTCGCCCCCGATGCGGGCAATGTCCCATCGTCGCACGCCATCTGGCCCCAGATCGCCCTCGCCCTGCCCGGTCGCAAACCGCCCGACTTCTGCCAGCGTCAGCCGTTCGCCGTCAAACTGCCCTAGGATGCCCCGTCCGCTTTCCGCGCCTAAATCAAACGCCAGATACTGCTGCGCCGATGCCATATCTCACTATTCTCCGTGTCGTCATTCTCACTGCCTGAGCCTCTTTTGAGATTGGTATGGCTATAATACCATAGGCAAGCGTTAATCAGGAAAGCAGTGCTCAGTGGCCTAACGGCAAAGTTCAGCCGCGCCACCCGGACTGCACAACCGAACGGGGAGGCACAGCAACTCGCGCGGTGGCGTCGGGTGCAGCGCATTGTTGGTCCGTCTGGTTGTGTAGTCTATGGAAAAGCGGCCACAGTGGGACTTCCGCAAGTGTATATCCGCACATATCCCCTGATTAATTTGGGACAGGTTTACCGAGTCCAAATGCAGTTATCAGTCTTTTCCAATACTCATACCGTCTACTAAAATCTTGCTCAAACTGTGCGCTATGGTCAGTATTCTGATCTGAAAAACCGAAAGCCTGATGCAGATCAACCTGTTCCGACTTGGTGAATGGGATACTCACATTTGTTTGAGCACCTAATGCCTCCGAGAAAGCGGGAGCAGCTTCAGCAAATATCTCGTAACGGTCTTCCGTTAGGATATTCAGCGGCTTATGAATAAGAACGCCTCTATAGAAGCCAGTCTTTCCAAAACCATAGTCGTTATTAGGCTTAAGTTTCTGGTCAAGCAACCAAACATAATGCGAGGATAAAGCATAGTCAGTAGGATTATAGAAATTGACTAGTTTGACCGCGGCGAGATTAATCTTTCCGAAGTAAGGTAAGCCATCGGAATATCCGGGCATGGGATAATGAGCATAGATATTTGGGATCAGAGGATTATTTAGCTCCGCGTATATATTAGCTGGCACATTTGCATCATAAGCTTGTGCTGTTACAGCCGCCTGGGTCGCCACATAGGTTTGTACAATATGGTGAGGTTTTTCTGAAGTAGCTTCAAGGCGGAGCGCTTCACTCGTCACTATGTTTCCCATGCTATGAGCAAACACATACACTTGCCCATTATAAGTACTATTCAGGTTCAATAACAGCGCGTGCAAAGCCTTAGCCGAAACGAAGGCTTTCCGTTCACTATCGTCGTAGTTGGAATGGTTAACTAAAAGGCTCAAGTTATCCGTAGCAGTGTATTCGGTCGGCCAACTGAAAAGACCAAAGCGCCCTTTATATCCAAGATGCCACAGTCTCTTGAACGCCGTTTGAGCAAAGGCGATCCGCTCCCATCTTTGCATCCGCCAGCCGTGGACAAACAAAATATAATTGCGATTGAGGAGATCATGCGTAACTTCATCTGCGACGCCAGGTACAGGCTTCGCGTCAGTCAGAATCTTATCTAATGTTACACTATTTGAGTCGCCGCTATCGCTTTGTAAATCACCATTTTCTAATGGATCAGCCGTGTAATGGTCATACATCTTTGTAATCGGTCTGAGGTCAAGATATACCTTATCATTTGCGACATCCACCCCTGATTTGTAAACGTGAACTGACAAGGCCCCTTTTCCTGCGCCAACGCCCTCGAAAAAGAAGAGGCAAGATGCCATCTTGAATATGGATATGGGGATCAGAAAGAGGAAGTGATACTTCCTCATCGGCGATTGGCCCTATCTTTTTGCCATAGGAATTGACTTCGTCACTACCTGTTAGGTAAGAAAGCCCTGCATTTGGGGCAGGCACTACATTTATTTCAGGATTATCACTAATCGCGGCAAACTGTAGTTTAATTTCCCATTCTTTGCTGGCTGCCTCAAAATCCCATGGCAACTTGATTTGGAGCCGCTCGAAGTCTTCAAGGTCACGTGGGTTTGGAATGTTAGGCAGACTGCTATCCACTTGTTTTGCCATAGCAGGGTCCTGGTCTTCCCATTCATTGTTCGCTGAAACATCGCTGTTATCGTTAAGCCAGAATGTATAAGGTTTATCAGACGTGGTTCCGTCAGGATCGTTCGCAGTAAAATCCGAATCAATAGAGGCGTTGGGGTCGTTAAAAGTGATAGTTCCATCTCGATTGGTATCGGTCCTAATGCAAACATTCGGAGCAGGACTAGGGGTGCCGAGAACAATAGCTTGTGAGTGTGGCTGGTTGCCATCGGGAGCGTGTGGTGTATTCAATGGCAAATATCGCACCGGAAACGCAATTTGCAAACGCTCATTGATTGCGCCGCCTTGACCTCAATTATAGCGAGCCAGGTGAGTATCGTTTACTACAGCACCGTTTCCCAACTCCCCCGGCTCGAACGGAATTTTCTCCTTCTGCACCCAGTAACTTTACCAAACTCAGAAAATTAGAATGGGAGGCGGCATCACCGAAAAAAATAGGGTAGCTGCCGGAAACCCTGCCGATATATACACCACCGGGCGGGAGTTTTGCCAGCGCGGCGTAGTCCATGATATGAAAGCTGGAAGCATCAACCAGAAGCTTCCCATTCTGGTTCATTGCATATAGTGGAAAACTGTCTATCAGACGTTGTCCGGTGGGTAGCCCTATTTCATCCGTGAACGCCTGCCCATTATCGTTGTATGCATTTGGAAGCAGTTTATGAATGCGGCTTCCATATGGGTCGTCGCGCTTTCCGTCTACTAAAGCAGAAGTGGGTGCAATGGGAAGAATAAGATGATCTTGTCCGTCATAGTAAGGAGGATATGGCACTTCGCCATTTTTGAGCTGCTCGTAAATGAATAGGCAGCGTGATGATTTACGGCGACGTAAACAGTGATTTTTCGCTTCGCCTGTATCTGGGCAGCCATTTGCCTTATATTCTGAATTAGCTTGTTATACTGCTCTTCGTTAGACGGTTCTTTCCCTCCGGCTTTGGCTTTCAGTTCGGCTACTATCGTCTCAGCCAAGTGGTCCGTGGATGGGTCTGCTTCTACTTGACCGTCATTGCGAAAATCCACAATATAGCTGACGTGTCCTACAGAGTCAATTGAGGGCGCTTCCAATCGAACGATCTGGCGTTTATCCTGCACCTCCCCTACGCGGGCGATGACTTCCAGTTTATCCAGTGCCTGACCGATGGCGGGGGTATAGCGAAAAATAGTAAGACCTTTGTCAGTTTCCCCCATAAAGGCAGCCTGCCCCTTGTTGTTGAGGACGACGTAAAAGCCGTCCCTTAGAGCAAAGTTCTTAATGGTTAAGCCTCCTACTATTTCGCCCACTCTAGCCATAATGGTAAATTTGTATGGTTGAGCGGGGGCAAGCTTTGGCGTTGTCGTATCTGGTTGCTGTGCCTTAACAGCTTCCATTGAGAAAAACAGGGACAGCCAGAGCATGATGAAGCATTGAAAATATCGGGGTGCGGTAGGCATAGTTTTGGCATCCTTCTGCAAGCAGCGGAGACGATGTTTAGAAATGCAGACTAAAAGCATTCACGCGGAACGCAAGGCCAGAGAACGGCGGAGCGGTAGTAGCTGGACGCAGACAAAAAATAAAAATAGGAGTACAAAGGTTCGCCTTGAGTGATTATATCAAGCAGACGCGACTGCTTATGTATTGGATACGCTCAACGGCCGCGAAAACCGTTAATGCGATAGTTGATGGTCATGCTTGATCGCCTTATGCGTTGGAGCAGTTGCGACATGCTTAAGAGGGGCCTTTGCCAAAATGCTCGGCCGTAAATGAAATGCACTTATAAGAACGATGGCAGCAACAGCCAAAAATAAAAGACGCAGAACAAACAACTTTACTATCGGTATATTAATCAAAAGGCCGAAAGCGATAACAACTATAATCTCCCCTATACCGACAGGGTTTGTGAGCGCTCCATGAGTTATAGCCTCATAAACAGTAACAGCGCAAAATCCTAAAGTGAGGACAGGGTAGAAAGGAAATAGGGTTCCACTTCCTCCGCCTGTAGCTACTGAACCACTTTGCGGCGTATTAGCTGCGTTCTCCTGATTTATCTTGTAAGCAAGTTCGGCAGGAAGAGACATTTTTTCGCCCCAGATACTGCCTGAAATGCCGGTTGGGTTGTCGTCATGCATAGCGATTTATCCTTTTCTGAACATTGGGTACACCTGTAAAGGTGGATTTCTGCTTGATCAAGCATTTTATGAAGGCATTATAAAAACGCGCCCTCTCTTATCATTACTCTTTACATAGCCTTCGTAATACGCGAGCATTTCGCCCAGCGACCCAACAAGTATTATACCGCGTTATGCCGCAGGTTGAACGCGGCCTAACACGCACAAAACCCGGCAATTATCGCACGATTGCGGTAGAACCTGAAGTCGCTAAATCGGGAACGTCCGATAACCGGCGTGGCCGGTTGCGAGGAAGTACAACGCCCAAAGGCAGGAAATGGCGTAGTCGCCGATGACCAGGCCGATAAAGAAGGGCAGGGCCTGACGGTAGATTTTGACGCCGCCGTAGCGCAAAATCAGCGTCTTGAACAGCCAGCCGAGAAGGACCGGGAACCAGATCCAGGTCATCGTGTCCGTGCTGCCGACCGCATAGCCGATGGGGTGCAGCGGCCACCACGTAAAGCGCGTTCGCAGAAATCCCAGGAGCAGAACAACGGTGACGCCGACCAGAGCCGCGGATGATGCGCGCCGCTGTCCATCGGGTTGCGCGTTGTTCAGCCAGCCTTGCAGTTCCTCGAAAGCGATAATGCCCCTGCGCCGTTCGCCAGTCGTTCATCGTGGCGTTAGCCGCCCCGTAGTGGTAGTAGATGCCCAGGCACGAGGCCCACGACGGCAAGCAGCCGACCAGAACGGCGACCAGCACGGCCAGAGTCAGATGGCGCGGGTTCATCGGGCGCGGGCGTCGTCGAGTCGGCGATCTTCATCGCCTCCATCTCCGCCGGCTGCGCCAGGCAGCGCCAGTCGGCGTCAAACCAGCGCAGAAACGAAAACGCGGTCATCTCGTGCGGCGTGAGAAGACTCGGCTCCGCCAAAGCTGACCATGGTACCGTGCGCGTTGCCCCACGGCGCCTGTCCCCACGGCAGGCCCGCCTCGGCCCGAATGCGCGTGAACGTGAGGCGCAGGAGCAGCAAAAATAGCCCAGAACAGCAGCGAGACCCAGAGGGACAGGCCCAGGGCGACGCCGAAGCCGACCAGCAGCAGGGACGAAGCGAACAGGCCCAGATAGGCCGCTCGGTAAGACATCGGCTCATCCGAGTCGTCCATCGTTCGGTCGCCCCGGAACGCCTTACGCCAGGTGTCGGCCAGATGGGGACGGGCCAGCCAGAGCGAAAACAGGGCCAGCCCGACAAACGCGCCGACGCCCTGCTCGGCGATGTACGGCATGTGCGCCAGGGTCGGCCCAGCGCCCGGATCGCGGAAGCCAAACGCCGTCGCGCCGACGTTCTGGACCTTGGTAAACAGGTAAAAGAACCAGCAGGAAAACGAAACGTCCAGCGACAGCAGGTAGGTCAGGCCGATGACCAGCGGATAAAACGCCATCGTCGTGTAGCCGATGGCGTTCCAGGGAGGTGCGGAAATGCTCATGTCCAGACGCAGCGAGTTTCCGGCTTGATGGGGAAATAGGGCGAACGGTCGGCGAGCATCGTGAAATGGATCGCAGCCATCGTTTCCAGCACGACCGGCAGCGCGATCCCCAGCCAGAGCAGGCGGTTGCCCCACAGGGGCGAGTAGCCGCCGTCGCGCGTGATCTCCAGCGGAATGATGACGATGGGGAAGATCAAGCGTTCCCGCTCCACCCACTGCCGCCGCAGCAGGGTGGCGATGCAGTAGAAACAAAAGAGCAGCGTGAAGATAAACGCGGTCCAGATCAAAATCGGACCGGCCCAGCCGGTCAAGTTTTCCGGCAGGAAAAATGACGTTTTGCCTTTGTAATAGCCGTCAATGACCGACGGGTCAGGGACACCCCAGGACGGGATAAACTGATGCCAGTTTTCCCACTTGTTTTCTTTGGTGGCGAAGTGCTTCCAGCCGACCAGCGCCGGTGTCAAAAACTGCATCATGCCGATGCCGCCGATATAAATGGCGACGGTGTTCATGGTGTAGATGAACATCAATTCCGCCTGATTCAGCGCCGCGCGGGGCGGAATCGCTTGACGATCAAATTGATCCCGACGACCACCAGCAAGGCAAACAGCACCGCCATCGGCAGCGACATGGCGGCCAGGTCCGGGCCGGAAGAGACGATCTCCGTGTATTCCAGCCAGAAGATGAGCAATGGAATGAGCAGCAGGCCGATAATCCACGCGCGGGGCGTGATGGGACTCCAGCGGGACGAACGTGACGGTTCTTCGGCAGGTGAGACTTCAGGACGTTTCTGTGTCAGTGACATGGGCGTTGACTTTACGGTAGGCAAACTGGCTTATACTCCAATAGTAGCATAAGCCGCGCGGATTGTCAACGCCGCGGGAAGCAGTCCAGCGAAGGGCTGAGGAGTGAAAAGTTACTTGAGATGCCTCTAATCGTCCGGGCTATTGAGATGGTGCGGAAGCGTTGTGTGATCCAGAACTGATGGATCGGCGGAAGCGATCACCTCATTGTACCGCTCTGCGTTCAGCACTGTCATCTGGTGGCGGCAGTAGCGCAGCGAAGCATTCAGCGACTTCCGCTCCCTGGCAGCGCAAAACTGATACGAGTGGTACTGCTGCTCGGCCATGAGGAGAAGGCTTTTGTTGTCATCGGCGGGGAAACGCACATAAGCGTCCTCTGTCGGAGCCATCTGGGTCAAGAGGGGCTGCGCGGATTGCGACTGATATATCATGCCTAGCAGCAGCAGTCCACAGCCGACAAAAGGCACGAGTGCGGAGGAGAAGAAAGAGAAATTCTTTTGCACGGTCACTATTCACTTTCCAGCATAGGTTTTTGGCGGTGCGGTCGCTGCCTGTGCATCTAGATAGCAAAGAGCGCGATTAGCGCCATTTTTACGTTTGTTAATGCTTTCTACCCGAAGCGCGAAAATGATAAACTCCCCTTGACAGCCTGCCGACGGCTCGCTACAATGACAAATACCCGGAAAGGTAATCGCCATGATGCCTCGTCTCTCAGCGACCTTTGTATTCGCCGTTTTGCTCCTTGCCCATAGTCTTCATGCCCAATCGGCAAAGCTGGATGGGCCATATGAAGACATGACACAGACCCCGCCGCCCTTCGGCATCATGTCCTACTACAGCCAGCCCTGGCGAGCGTACATGGATACCTGGCCGGCCTCCAAATGGCTGGGACTGCCCGGCGCAGGCTGGACCACCGATCCAAAATACGCCGAACCCGTCGCGCAGCTCATGGGCGAAACCGGCATCCGCTATGCGCGCGTGGAGATCGGCTGGGGAAATTTAAACTGGGACGATCAATTGCCCCCGGATGCAAAAGCCCGTTGGACGGCTCTGCTGCACACATTCCAGAAGAACGGCATTCGGCCCCTGTTTCTGCTGAATGCCCACCACGGCGTCCCCTGTCCGATGCGCGGCTTTGATGCCGTTCTGGCGCAGCCTGCGAAAAAGGGTGACCGTCTGGTCCATTTCGCGCCGGGAACCAAGTTGCGGGCTGGCTACACCGGGTTTGTCAACCTGACAGATTACGTCGCGGCGTTTCCCCTGATTACGCAGATCGGAGACGACGGCGCGGCGCAGTTGTCCGCGCCCCTGCCCAAAGATTTGGCGGCAGGAAAGATCAATTTGCAGGAACTGAAATACCTGCCGCTGCAAGGGACAAAGCTCCAGGACGGAACGCCTGTCCCCGAAGCGCAGGAAACCGCGCAGGGCTGGCTGCGCTACGCCGCCGCCATCGGCAGCATGGCCCGCGAAGCCTTGGGTACGCAGGGCAAAGCCGATTCGGGCTTTGACGTGGAAGTTTGGAACGAGCTAACCTTTGGCTCCAATTTTCTGGACATCAACAACTATTACGACCCCAAGCGCGTTTATGCCGAGCCGCTGACCTATCGCAAAACGCGCGTCTGGACCACGGCGCTGCGACCCGATGCGCGGCTGGATTTTGAGCAAAAAGGCTACCAATGCCTGCTGCCGATGACGGTGGACTACTTCAATGACCCCCAAAAAGGCTTCCACAACGTCGCAGTCATCAGCGGTTTCAGCAACCAGTGGCCCTGGAACTCCGGGAGCAGCCTCTGGGACGGCCAGGCGGGACTGAGCAAGCACTACTACACCGGCTCCACTATCCGTGAGGTTGACCCGGACCATCCGTTTTCGGGGAAAGATCATGCGACAGTGGACGCGCTTGGCAAGTATGACGGCAAGCAGCAGGGAAATGATTGGAATAAGATCGCGCCGGGAACCAATTTCGTGCCGACCGTGCAAGTCGCCTTTCCTGAATGGAGTCATTCGTCGTTCCAGACCGAGACCATTCAGCGCGATTTGTTTCCCGATTCGCGCCGCACGAACACGCCGGATTACATGGGCCGCTATGGCCGCTACACGCACAACGGCGATTTTCGCACTCCTCGCTACTGGCAGACCGAGACCAATTTTGACCGCTCGGATTTTATCAATCGCGTCAAAACAGAAGCAGGCGTCAAAGAGGATGATCCCGGTCTGCTTGCGCTCAATGATGCTACCAACAGCAAGTACCTATGGCGGCAGTATGTGTTCCACTGCGCCAAAGGCTTTGATCGCATTTTCTTGTTTTCCGTCAGCTTTGACCCGTTCTCCTTGGGTTTGCTTCCGACAGCGTTTTTTCATGCCCTGGATGCCAGCGGGGACAAACTGACCCCTGCCGTTCGCAAAACAGTCCCGAAGGGATGGGGAGCCGTGAAATGGATGACGGATCTGATGAAAACGGGCGAACCGCTGGAAGCTACCCGCGCTCTGCGCGTAGATCCGCTTGTGGAGCGCCAGCCCCGGCTTGTCTTTGCCGGCGACGGCACGACCGCCCATCCGAGCCGCTGGAACCGGGACTACTTCGCCTTCCTGCCGTTCCAATTGTCCGCCCGCCGCTTCGCCGTGCCGTATTATGTCGTGACGCTGAATGCGACAAAAATATGGCGGCCTGAACTCGGCGCGCTGGACCCTGTGCGTTACGATATGCCCGAACAGGAATATGATGTCACGGTCGGCAACTGTGCCGGAGCCAGGGCGCATGTTTCGGCTTTTGATCCTCTCAAGGGCATGGCCGTTCCCGTCAAAGTCCTCGCCGCCACAGCCACTTCACTTACCGTTCGCCTGGTGGCTGCCGATTATCCGCGTGTTCTGCTCGTAGACGAAGCTGCGCCCGGCCCGCAGATACTGAGTCCCAAAGTTGCGCCCGGCGGTCCGGGCAGCGTTCTCCTCACCTGGAAAACCAACATTCCGGCAGGCCAGGTGCGTGTCACCTACGGCCCGGATTGGCCGCTGAGAAGCGCTCACGCCGTCGTCGCGCCGGGGGGCAAGACTGCCTACGCCGTCCGCCTTCCAGTCGGCGACGCTCCCATGGCGGCCTGCCGAATCCGTGTGACCACCCATGGCCTGACGACCGAATGGCCGCGCTGGGATGAAGACCCTGCCGGGCAGATTGTGCTGCCCTGGGCCAAACCCGTCTCCCCATTGGCCCACGGCGGCGGAGGGTGACAGCGGTTAGTGACAGAAGCAGGTACAATAGGGCTATGGCACAAGCAGTGGTGACAGAGAGCGCAACACAGACGGACGCGCCAGAAGACCGCCTCGGAATGACAGACGAGCAATGGATCATCTTTCAGCGGGCGACTCAGGGGTTTGGAGACCAGGACGACAACGGCATCGATCTGTCGTCTCTCCGCGCGAATTTACGCCTGACGCCGACGGAACGGCTTAGGAAACATCAGCAATCTTTAAAACTGTTCATGGAGGTACGTCGTGCAGGATATGCAGCCCGATCTTGTCAGCGTCCTGAGACTTCTTGAAGAAGGCGGCGTCAGGTTTATCTTAATCGGCGGATTGGCGATGGTTGCCCATGGCAGCGACTATATCACACGCGATGTAGATGTCGTCTATTCTCGTGAACCTGCCAATCTGACGGCTTTGGTGGCGGCACTGAAGCCGCATCATCCGCGTTTACGCGGCGTCCCCGAAGACCTGCCGTTTATATTCAACGCCCGCACGTTTCAGAATATGCAGAACATGACTCTGACGACTGATTTAGGAAGTTTAGACCTTCTGGCAGAAGCACCCGGGGCGGACTCATTTGATGCTTTATGGGAGCGAGCGATCGTCGTCGAAATCGAAGGCCTTGTCGTGCATGTGGCTTCGGTAGCCGATTTGATCGCCATGAAAACGGCGGCGAACCGTCCTAAAGATCAGATTCATGTCATGGAGTTGCGTGCCCTGCGCGAACTGATCGCCGCCTATGATTCGTCACAGTAATATCGCGTACCTGTCAGGTATAATGGCACTATTATGTGCCGTATTCTCGTTGTGGATGATGAAGAAGAAGTGCGCGAGGCCGTGCAGCGGCGGCTGACGCGCGAGGGCTATCAAGTGGATACTGCGCCGGGCGAAGAGGCGGGCATTGAAAAGATGCAGAGCGCCGAACATGCTTTTGACATCGTCATTACCGACATGAGCATGGAAGATTCGGGATCGGGCATTCGGATCCTGGAAAACGCCGTCTCCCGCGATGTCTTCACCGAAGTGATCGTGCTGACGGCCTATGGCAATGTCGCCAACGCCGTCGAGTGCATGAAGCGCGGCGCATTTGACTATGTGGAGAAAAACATGCCCGGCGTGGACGTGTTCGAACTGCTCTGCCTGAAAGTGCAGCAGGCCGTGGAGCGCCGCCGGGCGGCCGTCGACACCGTGCGACGTCTGGAAGCCTTCACCAAAAGCCGGGGCGGCTTCGCTGTCTGAACCGTCTCGTCTCCTGACCCAAAGTCTCACTGATTAAGGAAAAGACGGGCCATGACACAACTCCCTAGCGACGACCTCTGCAAAACTGGGACGAAGTCCTCGCGCCGCGAGTGGCTCGTCACCAACGGCATCGGCGGCTACGCCTCCTCCAGCCTCTCCGGGGCCAACACGCGCCGCTACCACGGCCTGCTGGTTCCCGCGTTTGTCCCGCCCCTGGGCCGCGCCGTTCTGCTCTCCAAACTGGAAGAAGAAGTGCGGGTCGAGGACCAGTTATACCAGCTGTCCGCCAACAAGTACCCCAGCGTTGTCCAGCCCCAGGGCTTCCGGCACCTCGCTTATTTCGGCAGCCGCCCGGTCCCCTGCTTTACCTACATCTTCCACGAAGAGACGGTCGTTCTGGAAAAGCGCATCTGGATGGCGCACGGCCAAAACACCGTTTATGTCCAGTATACGCTGGTGAAAGCCCCGGAACCAGTGCGTCTCGGCATTGTTCCGCTGCTCGCTTACAAAGACTACCACACCGAGCAGCACCGCTGGGACGGCTTTCTCGGAACCACGACCTTTGAGCCGGATGGCCGCGTTCAGTTTGTTGCCTATCCGACCGCGCATTCCCTATTTCTGCACATGAAGCCGCCGTTTGCCTTCACCGATCATAGCGGCTGGTTTTACAACTTTGAATACCCGCGCGAACAGGAACGGGGGCTGGACTTTACCGAAGACCTGTACTGCGCGGGCCGTTTTGACGGCCTGCTGTCACCGGGGCAGACGATCACTCTGGTGGCGACGGTCGAAGCTGATTGCCCCGCCGAGCCGGAAGCCGCCTTGCAGGCATTGGAGGCGCGGCAGCGGGAATTATTGAAGCGGGGCGATGTTCCATGCAGCGACAAAGTTCGCGAGGACATTGACTCTGGCCGCCGACCAATTTGTCATTGAAAAGTCCGACAAAGTGGCTCGCGCGACGATCATGGCCGGCTATCCCTGGTTCACCGACTGGGGCCGGGACACGATGATTGCCCTGCCGGGCCTGTGCCTGACGACGGGCCGCCACGCGGTAGCCCGCGAGATATTGGCTGCTTTTGCCGGTTCGGTCAAAGACGGTCTGCTGCCCAACCGCTTTTCCGACAGTGGGGAAGGGGCCGAGTACAACACCGTCGATGCCAGCCTGTGGTTCTTCCACGCCGTCCATGCCTACGCCGAAGCGTCGGGTGATTGGACGTTTGCCGTGACCGAGATGCTGCCGGCCCTGCAAAGCATTTTGGACTGCCACGTTCAGGGAACCGAGTACGGCATCGGCGTAGACCCTACCGACGGCCTGCTCCACGCGGGCGAGCCGGGAGTGCAGTTGACCTGGATGGACGCCAAAGTCGGCGACTGGGTGGTCACGCCCCGCACCGGCAAGCCCGTGGAGATCAACGCTCTCTGGCACAACGCCCTCTGCGTCACGGCGATGCTGGCAGACCGGGCCGGGCAACGCAGCGCTGGCCGCCGACTGCCGGACACGGGCCGCGCAGGTCAAAGCGTCATTCGCCCAGGCGTTCCGCAACCCGGCGACCGGCTCACTGTTTGATGTGATCGGCCCCTGACGGCAGCCCGGACGCCTCGCTGCGCCCCAACCAAATCTTCGCCGTCAGCCTGCCGTTCCCAGTGATTGAAGGCGCGGATGCCGGGCCGGTCGTGGACGCCGTTGCCGCGCATTTGCTGACGCCGTTCGGCCTGCGAACCCTGGCCCCCGGCACGCCGGGTTACCATCCGATTTACGCCCCCGGCGATCAGTCGTTCCGCGACGGTGCCTACCATCAGGGAACCGTCTGGCCCTGGCTGCTCGGCGCTTTCGCCGATGCCCACCTCAAAGTCTACGGTGACAAAGCCAAGACGCGCGCCCTCCTGGATACTCTCCTGAATGCCGGCCTCTCTGAATACGGCGTCGGCACCCTGGCCGAAGATCTTTGACGGCGACCCGCCCCACGCCCCCAACGGCTGCATCGCCCAGGCCTGGAGCGTCGCCGAAATCCTGCGCGTCTACGCGCTTCTGACATGACGCCGCCCATGCTGTTTGGTGACGCTTCCCGGCGCGGCGTTCCCTTCGCCAAAGACCCCGCCGTCGTGCGGTTTGGCGGGCGCTATCTGCTGTATTTCTCGCAGCCTCCCTACCTGCCGTCGCTGAAACCCGAAGGCGCGGGCGACGGCTGGAGCATCGGCATCGCGCAGAGCAGTGACCTGACGCATTGGGAAAAAATCGGGGAAATCGTGCCGGAAGAAGGCGCGGAGTATGAGCGGAACGGCCTTTGCGCGCCGGGAGTGGTGCGCCGCGACGGCCAGGTGCATTTGTTTTATCAGACCTACGGCAATGGCGCGCGTGATGCGATCTGCCACGCGAGTTCCGACGATGGGATTGTTTTTACGCGCAGCGCCCGCAATCCGGTTTTCCGACCGACCGGCGATTGGAACAGCGGACGCGCGATAGATGCCGATGTGATCTTTCATCAGGATCGGTGGCTGCTGTTTTGCGCGACGCGCGACCCCGACAGCCGCATTCAGATGGTCCTCGGCGCGGAAGCCGAAACTTTCCCGGATGTCTGGCGACAGCTTTCTGCCGAGGGTCCGGCTCTGAGGCCGGAACTGGATTGGGAACAGGATTGTATTGAAGCGCCCGCGTTGTGTGAGCGAGACGGGCGGCTGTATCTATTTTACGCGGGAGCCTATAACAATGCTCCCCAGCAGATTGGCTGCGCGGTCAGCACTGATGCTGGCCTGACCTGGCAGCGGCTGTTTGTAGACCGCCCCTTTCTCCCCAACGGCGCTCCCGGCGACTGGAACTCCTCCGAGTCCGGCCACCCATTCGCGTTCACAGATGACGATGGCTGTGTTTACCTGTTCTATCAAGGCAACAGTGACCACGGCCAGACCTGGCTTCTGTCCCATGTCAAAATCATGTGGAATGAAAGCGGCTGGCCCGCGCTTGCCTAGCCGAACCATGCCATATATGGCATGGTTTTTGTTCATTCGAAAAAAACGGGCAGCCATGAGGCCGCCCGTCTTTTTCTGTCTGTGACTGCGTTCTTTTCCGTGCCTACGGCCCCGCGCTCACCCCCACCGCCGTCCAGCCCGCGAACGGCCCGAACTCGTGATGCGTGTAAGCGCTCCCCGTCACACTCCACAACGAGACCTGTCCGCTCGTGTTGTCCCACAAAATGTGCGTCGCGTTATCTGAACCTGTCGCAATGGCTTTGGCCGCGTAATTGGGGAACGGCCCGTAGTTAGCGAACGCATACGCCCCGCTGCCGAAGTCCACGTTCCACAAAGTCCCCGTCCCATTCGCCGCATCCCACAGCAGATGCGCCCCATTGTCCGGCCCGACCGACAGCCCCACCGCTCCATAGTTGCTGTAAGGGCCGAAGGCATGCAGGACGTAGCTGCCGTCCGCCGTGTTGATGCGGTAGCCCGCCGCCTGCCCGTTGACGTTTGTCCAGAGCAGATCGGTCACATTGGGGCCGGATGCGACTTTATTCGCCGTCCAGCCGCTGAACGGGCCGTAGGTGGTAAAGGCAAAGTTGCCGTTGGTGTGGTTGACTGTCCACAGGCTGGCCGTGCCGTCGGATTTGTCCCACAGCAGGCGCGGATTATCGTCTGCGCCAACCGAGAGGGAAACCGCTGTGTAACCGGCATACGGGCCGTACTGAATGTTGCCGTAGCCGCCGGGTGTCAGCGCAGTGACTTTCCAGAGGCTTGCCGTTCCGTTGGTGTTTGTCCAGAGCAGGTCGGTGGTTCCATCGGGCGCAGCGGCGACAGCGCGGGCGGTCCATCCGGGGAAAGGGCCGTAGGTAACGCTGGCATAGGAGCCGTTAGCCTGAACAATCCAGAGGCTGGCGGTTCCATCGGTTTTGTTCCACAGAAGTTGCGCGGGCGGGGGCAGGATTTCGTAGCCTTCATAGGCGCCGATGGTGGGCTTGCTGGGGCGCGTCTTGCCGTCCAGGTCTGTGGTGACGCCGCTGATGGCGATGCCCGCGCCGATGGCGGGAGAACCTTTGGACAGATGGAAGTCACCACCGGCGGGGTAGATGAAGAGCGGATCACTGTGGAGATTGCCGCTGTAGCCGCCCTGAATGTCGCTGGAAGTGACGGTAGTGGTCGGACTGCCGGTTATTCCGATTTCGGGGAAATTGGAAGCCGTGTTGCCCCAGAGGATGTCGTCGGTCAGAGTTGCCGTGCCATCGTTTTCCAACGCGCCGCCTTGCGAACTGGCCGCTTTTGTAGAGTTGTTCGCGAGGGTGCAAAACTGGAGCGTCAGTTGGGCACTAGGAACGTTGTAAATGCCGCCGCCATTGCCTGAAGATGCGGTGTTTCCGGTGACGGTGCAATTCGTGAGGTTTGTTGTGCCGCCATGATAATCATAATCGGCACAAATGCCGCCACCTGCTGCTCCCGTGTTGTTGGAAACCGCGCAACTCATCAGCGTCGTTGTACCACTTACATTGTAGACGCCGCCCCCAGCCCCGTTGTTGCCATTTTGATCCTGATTCGCCACATTGCCTGCCAGAGTGCAGCCCGTGAGTGCCAATGAACCACCGACGCTGCAGACGCCGCCGCCATCACCGGGAGTGGCACTGTTATTGGAGACCGCACAGTTTGTGAGAGTCGTGTTTCCATTGTTATAGAAGCCCCCCCCGGCACTGGCGGAGTTATTGCCGGTGATGATACAATTTGTCAGGGTTGCTTGGTGATTGTTGTAAACGCCACCGCCGTTGGGAGCGGTGTTATTGGTGAATGTGCAAGAAGTGACCATGGTTAGTGTGCCGCCGTTGTAAAGGCCGCCACCAGGACCATTGGTGGTGTTATTGATGAAGAGGCAACTGGTCATCGTAGCTGTGCCGTCGTTGGCAAGGCCGCCTCCCCTGGCATAGTTGTCCCCTAAAGAAGTGTTGCCGCTGAAACTGCAACTGGTCAGCGTTATGCTACTGCTGTTATAAAGGCCCCCGCCGCCGCCAATAGCTGTATCATTGCTGAAAGTGCAGTTTGTCAAAGTCGCCATGCCGCTGTTATTAAGGCCCCCGCCGTTAGTGGCATAGTTACTGGCTGCGTCATTGCTGAAAGTGCAGTTCGTCAACGTCACCGTGCCGCCGTTGAAAAGGCCTCCGCCGCCGTTGCTACCAGTGCTGCTGGTAATGATACAATTGGTTACTGTCACCGTGCAACCAGATTGTATGTCTACTGCGCCGCCATAATCACTGCCTTCATAGCCATTCTTAATAGTAAGGCCGTTGATCACAGAAGCGCTCTCCCCTGTATGGAAATAGAAAGCGCGATGGTTGGCGGAACTGGTTCCCCCACAATCAATGATGGTTTTAGTCGCGCCGTTCACCGAGGTCACGGTGACGCTGACACCTTGCGCGTCAAGGTCCACGTTTCCAGTGCCGGTGTAGGTTCCATCTTCCAGCAGCACCGTGTCGCCGGAAACGGCGTTGGTGATGCCTTGCTGAATGGTCTTGAAGGGCGCGGCCAAAGTCCCGGCGTTGTTATCATTGCCGGAAGGAGAGACGTAGTAGGTGGTCGCGGCGGCGCACAGGGGCGCGGCTAGAATGAAGAATGTCAGCGCGAACAGAAAAACGCCGACGGGGCTAGGAGCGCAGGAGCGCAGGAGCGCAGGAGCGCAGGAGCGCAGGAGCGCAGGAGCGCAGGAGCGCAGGAGCGCAGGAAATTATCCTGCGAAGGCGGGGGAAGGTGAACATAGTGTTTTCCTTTGCGTGTGGTGTAGTCCGTAACCGATGTCTGGAACTGCACGGCGCGGAGAACACACGCAGCCGCCGGGGAGAGTATAGCATTTATACGGGGAGTTGGCAAGAGGGAGGGCGGAAGAAATCAGGGCTAGCGCATCTTAATTTTTCGGGAACGGATGTACGATTTTCAATGACGAAACTCCTTCGCGGGGTGCCCGGCGGCCCCGTCACCGCCTGCGCGGGGACAAGCAAGTGTCCGTCTGCGCTTGTTTTATGTTTGTTCCGCGTCTGTTTTGCCCGCGCAGGCGGCCAATCGGCGTCTGCGCCACCGAGCGAAGGGCTTTAGCCCATTGATTGAGAGGCGATTCTAATTTAGATGCGCTGGCCCTGCGGAAGAAATCCTATCCCGGCTTCCGAATGCTCCGCCGCTTGTGGAGGGGCCCCCCTTTACTCAAAGGGAAGGGGGCGGAACCGGAAGGTGTTACGAAGTGATGCCGGAGGCACACGCGGAATAGGATCTTCGTTCAACGGAGTTAAGTTTTCGAAGGGGCTACTCACTGTCCTTCGTGAACATCTCTGTCACCCAAAATGCGCCGGCGGCGTTGCGATAAACGCCCAGGCCGATCTTCGTGAAGCGCGGCTCCAGAATGTTGGCGCGGTGGCCGGGGCTTTCCATGAAGGCGCGGTGGCCGTAGCTCACGTTGTAAACATCATTGAAGACGCTGCAATAATAAATGTTTTCGCCGATCAGCAGGTAATCCGGTGTTTTGTCGCCTGCGCTGTGAACGGCGGCCAAATAGCGGTCCATCGGTGATGCCAGGCCAGGCGTGGGCGAATGATGGTCGAAATACTTCGCGGTCACACATCTCGCGGGAATGGGCGCGGGCCGTCTGCACCAGAGTCGGATCCACGACCAGCGCAGTCAGGCCGCGCTGCGTCCGTTCGGCGTTGACCTTCTCAATAAACTCCTGCTCCTCCGGGGCGAGGGTATCCGATGCCGGAACCGGCAGAGGAATATCCCAGGCAAGACGCGCTTTCGGCGCCGCAGAAAAGGGAACCGAGGCCAGAAGAACAGGCGCTTTGGCGGCGACAGCCGCCGCTGGAAGTGTATTGGCAACCACGGTCGGCGTTCCGAGCGGGGGGAGCGGCATGAAGTTGGCGGTGGCCCAAAAGAGGCCGGCGAGCAAAACAGATTGGAGCATCCTTGCGATGACCTTTCAAAGAAATTGCCGAGAACTGAGCGACAATTTTATCTTCGGAAAGTCATGGGTTTTCCACAGGGAGCAGCCGCAAATTCCGGTATATTTACGACCGGCAACGTGACGGTTTTCCTCTCAATTAATATTTGACAGGGAAGCAGGGACATGTTACAATCATGTATGAATAGCTTTCAGTGCGTTTACGCCTTCTGCCTGCTGTCGCTGTGGCTGACTGGCCTGCCTGCGATCACGTCCGCTCAGTCTGACGCTCATAATCCCAATTATGCCCGTTGCCATGAGATGCGCCGTTTGCTGCACTGGGAGCATTTTCCGCTGCATCTGTATTTTACCGAAGGTCCTGTTGTGACGCGCGAGCGTCGCGAGCGCGCGCTTGCCGGATTCAATGAATGGGTTCACGCGACCAAAGGGATTGTCTGCTACCAGGTTGTGACCGATCCGGCACAGGCAGACATCACTGTCACCATTACTCAGCAAGTTGACGAGCCGGGCGCTGCCCAAACCATCGGCCAAACCGACGTCAGTTACGCCGACACCGTGATCATGAAAGCCACCGTTCAGCTTGTGGATCAGAATGACGATGCCGCGCAATTTCAGGAAATCTCTGCCCATGAGTTCGGCCATGCGCTGGGCATAGACGGGCACAGCGATGACCCCAACGATATAATGTTTCCTGTGTTAAGCCACTCTCTGTTCCAGGCCCGGAACTTTGAGGTGGAACCCCTTGTCTCACCCAACGTAGTGACCACACGCGACGTCAACACCCTCAAAACAGCCTATCCCGCCTCCATGTTCGCGTCCTCCAAACATTGACAAAATCCGCTTTTCTGGGTAAACTATATCCGACAACATTTGTCGGATATAGGCATTCAGGAACTCTGGATTTAGAAGTGCGAGGAAGATCATGACGACCGCGAACGATACCATTGAAGAGTTAGCCAACAAAGAATACAAATACGGATTTGTGTCGGAGATCGAAGTCCGATACTGTGCCGGTGGGCCTCAGCGAAGATGTCATCCGCATGATTTCGGCCAAAAAAAACGAACCGGAATGGCTGCTGGAATGGCGGCTGAAGGCGTATCGCCACTGGCTGACCATGACCGATCCGCTCTGGCACAACGTCAAAGTCACGCCGGTGGACTACCAGCAGATCGCCTATTACTCCGCGCCCAAGCCTAAAAAAATCTTGAACAGCCTGGACGAAGTGGACCCGGAAATGCTGGCGATGTTTGATAAACTGGGCATCTCGCTGGCAGAACAGAAGCGGCTCTCCAATGTCGCCGTGGACGCCGTTTTTGACAGCGTCTCCGTCGCGACCACGTTCAAAGGCGAACTGGCAAGAGACAGGGCATTATCTTCTGCTCGTTTTCCGAGGCCGTGCAGGACCATCCTGAACTGGTGCGCCAGTACCTCGGCTCGGTCATTCCGTACTCGGACAACTTCTATGCGACGCTTAACTCGCGCCGTCTTCACCGATGGCTCGTTCTGCTATATTCCGAAGGGCGTTCGCTGCCCGATGGAACTGTCCACCTATTTCCGCATCAACGCCGCCAACACAGGCCAGTTTGAGCGGACGCTGATCATTGCCGATGAAGGCGCGTATGTCTAGCTATTTGGAAGGCTGCACCGCGCCGATGCGCGATGAGAACCAACTCCATGCGGCCTGCGTCGAGCTTGTCGCCATGAAGGATGCGACCATCAAGTATTCCACCGTTCAGAATTGGTATCCCGGCGACAAAGAAGGCAAGGGCGGCATCTACAACTTCGTCACCAAGCGCGGCATCTGCAAAGGCGATAACGCCAAAATCTCCTGGACACAGGTCGAAACAGGCTGCGCCATCACCTGGAAATACCCTTCCTGCATCCTGCAGGGCGACAACTCCATCGGCGAGTTCTACTCCGTCGCCCTGACCAACAACATGCAGCAGGCCGACACGGGGACCAAGATGATCCACCTCGGCAAAAACACCCGCAGCACGATTGTCTCCAAGGGCATCTCGGCGGGGCGCGGCCAGAACACCTATCGCGGCCTGGTCAAGATCAACCCCGGCGCGGACAACGCCCGCAACTATTCGCAGTGCGACTCGCTTCTGCTCGGAGACCGCTGCGGCGCACACACGTTCCCATACATTGAGGTCAAGAACCCGACCGCCACGGTGGAGCATGAAGCGTCTACGTCCAAGATCGGCGAGGACCAGATCTTCTACTGCAACCAGCGCGGCATTTCCACCGAGGACGCCGTTACCATGATCGTCAACGGCTTCTGCAAAGAAGTCTTCCGCGAACTGCCCATGGAGTTCGCCGTAGAAGCCCAGAAACTCCTCGGCGTCAGCCTGGAAGGCAGCGTGGGGTAGGGGAATAACAGTGACCGAGTACAGTATCCAAAATGCGCGCTTGGCTGTTCCATATCTGATAGAATGTGCCCGAACCGGCAGCACGATCACCTATGGTGAACTAACCGCCAAAATTGGGCGGCATCATCGGGCCGCGCCGCATCTGCTGGAACACTTGCTGCGGGTTTGCCATAAATTGGCAATACCGACTATCGGTACATTGGTCGTTAGTAAAACCACAGGATTACCGGGCGACGGTTTTATTCTGGATTAAGGCGCGAGAAAGCTGGAATTCGGCGGCGCAGAGTATCAGCAGCGGGTAAAGGAAGAACAGCAGCGAGTTTATGCCCACCAAAACTGGGACAGTCTGATAAGAGAACTTGAGTTGAATTAAAGGATGAAATCGGATATGGCATTGCTGGAAGTCAACAACCTGCACGCGCGGGTAGACGAAAAAGAGATTTTGAAGGGCATCAGCCTCACCGTGAATGCGGGCGAGGTTCATGCGATCATGGGTCCGAACGGGTCCGGGAAAAGCACGCTGGCCGGGGTTTTGGCCGGGCGTGATGCCTATGAAGTGACTGGGGGCGAAGTGCTGTTTGAGGGCAAAGACCTGCTGGAACTGGCCCCGGAAGAGCGGGCGCAGGAAGGGGTCTTTCTGGCCTTCCAATACCCTGTGGAGATACCCGGCGTCAACAACACCTACTTCCTCAAGGCCGCCCTCAACTCAATCCGCAAGTATCGCGGGCTGGAAGAATTGGACGCACCCAAGTTCCTGCGCCTTGTCCGCGAAAAAATGAACGTCCTGCACATCGACCAGAGCCTCTTGAACCGACCTGTCAATGAAGGTTTTTCCGGCGGCGAAAAGAAGCGCAACGAGATTTTTCAGATGGCTGTGCTAGACCCCAAACTTGCCATTCTGGACGAGACGGACTCAGGGCTGGACATTGACGCCCTGCGCGTCGTGGCTGACGGCGTCAACGCCCTGCGCGGCCCGGATCGGGCTATCATCGTCGTGACGCACTATCAGCGGCTCTTGAACTACATCGTCCCAGACTTTGTCCATGTCCTGTCCGGCGGGCGCATCGTCAAGTCCGGCGGCAAAGAATTAGCATTAGAATTGGAAGCACAGGGATATGGCTGGCTGGAAAGCGGCAGCGCCTCGGAACTTGTGGCGGCCTAAGTTTTCCCGCCCTGAACGGCGGGGCTTTAGAAGTGCAAGTCCCCGCCTACGCGGGCGAGGATTTTGCCTTTCTTTTGCCCGCGAAGGCGGGGAATTGCTTTATCGAAGCCCAGGGGTTCAGCCCTGGGATGTTTCGGAGACCTTATGAACAATACCATCACCGCGATGAACAGCTACCTGCGCGACTTCACCGGGACGGACATCGGCAGCGATGCGCCTGGCCCGGACTGGCTGCGCGGCCTGCGCCAGTCCGCCGCCGCGCGTTTTGCCGAAGTCGGCTTCCCGACCCGGCGCGACGAGGAGTGGCGCTTCACCAATGTCTCGCCGATTGCCGAAATCCCATTCAAACTTGCGACGCGCGAGGGCAGTCGGCTGACGCCCGAAGCGCTGCGGGCTTTTACTTATGAGGGCATGGGCGGGACACAGCTTGTGTTCGTCAACGGCCACTTTGACCCGGCTCTGTCCAGCCAAACGTTTCCCGTTGGTGTTGTCGTCAGCAGCCTGACAGACGCGATGGAAACGCATCGCGCAATTGTTGAAACGAACCTGGGGCAATGGGCGCAGTTCGCGTCGCAGGCGTTTGTCGCGCTGAACACGTCTGCCCTGGAAGACGGCGCGTTTATATGGATTGAGCGGGGTGCAGTCATTGAGGAGCCAATCCATCTGCTGTTCGTGTCGTCCAACGACGGCCAGCCGACGGTTTCCCATCCGCGCACACTGATACTGGCCGAAGAGAATAGCCAGGCGACGATTGTGGAAAGTTACGCTGGGTCTGCCAACCAGGTGTATTTCACCAATGCCGTCACGGAAGTCATAGCCGCCGAAAACTCGGTCGTGGACCACTACAAAGTGCAGCGCGAAAGCGAAAAATCTTATCACATTGCCACGATGCAGGTGCAGATTGCCCGCAGCGCGAACTTTTCGTCCCATTCTGTCGGCCTGGGCGGGCTGCTGGTGCGAAACGACGCCAATGCTTATCTCGGCGGCGAGGGGATTGAATGCACACTGAACGGCGTATACTTAGGTAATGGCCGGCAGTTGATTGACAACCACACGGCGATTGACCATGCCATGCCGCATTGTAACAGCCACGAGATTTACAAGGGCATTTTGGACGACCACGCGCGAGGCGTTTTCAACGGCAAAATTTTCGTCCGCCAGGATGCCCAGAAGACGGATGCCAAACAGACCAACAAGACGCTTCTTCTTTCGCCTACGGCTCAGATAGACACTAAGCCGCAATTGGAAATCTTTGCCGATGACGTGAAATGCACCCACGGCGCGACCATTGGGCAGTTGAGCGACGAGGCCCTGTTCTACCTGCGCGCCCGCGGAATCAATAAAGACGACGCCCGCGCCCTGCTCACCTACGCTTTCGCCAGCGACATCGTCAGCCGCATCAAAGTGGAAGCCGTCCGCGCCCAATTGGACCATGTTTTGTTGTCAGAGCGGGCGCTAGAGGGAATCGCGCTGTGAGGGCGAAGCGCCGGAAACCGCCCGTTCTTGTCCCAATGAGCGATGTACCGGAAGGCAGCATCATTGATCAAGTCTTCGGCCCGATTTATGGCCGGTCGTGCTGGAACCTTCAGCCAGGCTATGGATGCAGCCTGACATTTGAGTTTGGCAAGCCACACTTAGAGATATGGAGACCGCGGGAACCAGTAGAAAACGTCGCGGATAAGCACCGACCTCACAAGTATCGCCGCCAAGTGGAACCACGCGGGCAGTGGCATCTGTGGATTAGAGGTTGCAATTGGAGGGCCAACTCGAATGGCGAATGGTCAGGGGCCAGTGATACGAAACTGAGTATGGGCATGGCCGCTGAAACGCTGGCAGGTCAGAAACTCGTGCGTGTTTCTTATGAGCGTGAGCGTGTTTCCACCATCTTTGACTTTGACCTGGGAGGGTCGCTAGTGGTGGAACCGGACGGATTTGAGCGCGATGACCCTTCTGATATTTGGTCCCTTTTTGAACACAAAGGCAAAGTGCTTACGCTCCGCGAGGACGGCATGTACACCTATCAACCTGGCAACACGCTCCCTGAATATGAGCACTATAGCTTGCTTTACTTTTAGACAGAGGAAACGGGCATGAATGCTCCATACGATGTAAGAAAGGTTCGCCTGGACTTTCCGATCCTGCATCGGCAGGTCAACGGCAAGCCGCTGGTCTATCTGGACAACGCTGCCACGACCCAGAAGCCGCAGGTTGTCATAGACGCGATTGCGGAGTATTACCGGGACTATAACTCCAACATCCATCGCTCCACGCATCTTCTCAGCGAACTGGCAACGCGGGCGTATGAAGACGCGCGGGTCAAGGTGCAGAAGTTCCTGAACGCCCCGGATTCCCGCGAAATTATCTACGTCCGCAATGCAACCGAGGGCGTCAATCTGGTCGCGCAGACGTATGGGAGGCAGAATATCAAAGCGGGCGATGAGATTATTGTCTCCACGATGGAGCATCACTGTAATATTATCCCCTGGCAGATGCTGTGCGCGGAAACAGGCGCGAAACTGCGGGTCATTCCCATCAACGACGACGGCGAACTGCTGCTGGATGAGTATGCGAACTTGCTGAACGAACGAACCAAGTTTGTCGGCATTGTTCATATGTCCAATGTCCTCGGCACCATTAACCCGGTCAAGCAAGTGATTGACCTGGCCCATGCGCGGGGCGTTCCCGTCTTGGTAGATGCCGCCCAGTCCGCTTACCACATGCCGATTGATGTTCAGGAACTGGACTGCGACTTTCTGGTGTTTTCGGGACATAAGCTGTACGGCCCCACCGGCATCGGCGTCCTGTATGGCAAGCGAGACTTCTTAGAAGCCATACCGCCCTGGCAGGGTGGGGGGGATATGATTGCGACGGTTTCGTTTGAAGAAACGACGTTTGCCGACATTCCCTACAAGTTTGAGGCCGGGACGCCGCACATTGAAGGCGCAATTGGCTTGGGCGCGGCAATTGATTACCTGACGGTTCTGGGCATGGACACGGTTGCCGCCTATGAGCATGAACTGATGGCCTATGGCACGGCAGTGCTGTCCGAAGTCCCCGGTCTGCGGATGATCGGGACGGCCTGTGATAAAGCCAGCGTCTATTCGTTCACATTAGAAAATATCCATCCGTATGACATCGGCGCGATTTTGGACCAGGAAGGCATCGCCGTTCGGACGGGTCAGCACTGCGCCCACCCGGTCTTGCAGCGCTTCGGCATCCCGGCCACCGCCCGTGCATCGCTCGCCCTGTATAACACGCGCGAGGAAATTGACGCTCTGGTGCGCGGCCTGCACACCGTTCGGGAGATTTTTGCCTGATGGCAGCGACACTGACAGACTCCGCCGATCTCGGAAGTCCAATCAGAAATTATTGAAGACTTTGAGTTTCTGGACGACTGGACCGAAAAGTACAAGCACATCATTGACCTGGGCCGCAAACTGCCGCCGTTCCCGGAAGCGCAGCGGACAGATGAAAACAAAGTCAAAGGCTGTCAGTCCCAGGTGTGGCTGTGGGGGCGTCTGGACGATGGCCGGGTCTTCTTTGACGCCGACAGCGACGCCGCTCTTGTTCGCGGCCTGATTGCCCTGGCCGTCCGAATCTATTCGGGCCGCACGCCTGCCGAGATTTTAGACACGCCGCCCGTTTTTGTGGAGCGGATCGGCATGAGCGAGCATCTGTCGCCCAACCGCGCCAATGGCTTGCAGGCCGTCATCCAGCAGATCAAGCGTTACGCGCTGGCGTTCAGCGCAAAGGCCGACCCATTATGAATGCACCCGCCCCGGACAAAGTTTATCCCATCGTTTTAGAGGCCGAGATCATTGAAGCCCTGCGCGATGTGTACGACCCGGAAATCCCGGTCAACATCTACGATCTGGGCTTGATCTACGAAGTGGACGTGGACGAATACGGCGTCGTAGAAATAGACATGACCCTGACCTCGCCCGCCTGTCCCGTCGCCGGCTCCCTGCCCGGCGAAGTGGAACAAAAAGTGCGCGGCGTCCCCGGTGTTGCCGAGGTCCATGTGGAACTGGTCTGGGAACCCGCCTGGAGCATGGATCGCATGTCCGAGGATGCCAAGTTGGAGCTAGGCTTTTTCTAAACCTCAGACACGGGGCTGAACCCCCGTGCTTTAGAAGCGCAAGCCCCCGCCTTCGCGGGCGAAGAATGAAGTATCTTTCTCTACTCTTCTGCCCGCGCAGGCGGGGAATTGCTCTCTTAAAGCCCTGCCGTTCAGGGCAGGGTATGATTTGGAGAACCACCCATGACCGAGAACGCAGTTCTGGAACCCATCACCGAAACGACGCAGCCCATCGTCACTCTCACACCCGCCGCCGTCGCGCAGACCCGGCGCTTGATCGCCAAAAAAGGAAACCCGAACCTCGCCCTGCGCGTTGGCGTCAAAGGCGGCGGCTGCTCCGGCCTGTCCTACATTCTCGCTCTGGAAGAAGCGCCTCGCGACAGCGACACGGTTTACGACGTGGACGGCCTGACCGTGATGGTCGACCCCAAAAGCGCCCGCTTCATCCAGGGCATGACGCTGGATTACAGCACCGCCAACCTGCTGGAAGGCGGCTGGAAATACCTCAACCCCAACGTTCAAAAAAGCTGCGGCTGCGGGACATCGTTCACGCCGAAGTAGCACTCAAACAACAGCAAGGCGGCTCCTCTATTAAGGGGCCGCCGTTTCTATTTTGCTCTGCTTCCGCACATGGCCAATAATACGAATAGACGACCCTTCCCAATGATATGGGACGTTGATCTCTTGAAGACGTCGTGCTATTTCCTCGGCATGACTAATCCGCTCTGGTTCCAATAACATCCCCTTGTTTACTTTCTCAGTCGGATCAATCTCTAACCACTCAATCGTGAATGTTCTGAAGGGACCAACATCGCCAGAATCAAAATAGGTTGAGTTAGGAAAGGGAAGCCACAATCTCATCCAAACCGACGCATCAGATACGTCTACCCATTGAAGACGATAACGTAATTCTAAATCCCCTATAGCCTCAATTACCTCGCGCCATTTTGTCGCGTTCATGCGACTCGCGGAGAAGTCACGCGCGAGGATAGCGCGAATTTCCTTCTCCGCTGAAAGCATCTTGATACGGCGCATCTCTGTTTCTGTCGGCTGCATAACGACATTATCGGCTCATGTCCTAGTTTTGTCAACCCTTCCCTAACAGGGAAGGGGCGGCGCTAGGGTTTTATTGGGGTTGCGCTGGGGTTAGGTTCTTTGGTCGCGTCCTGTACCGGGGTTCGGGCTTTTTCAGGTATAATAGTCGGTGAAATGATCCCCATACGTTTGGAACTCAAGAACTTTATGTCCTACGGCGAGGACGTGCCGCCGATTGATTTTTCCGGGATGCACACGCTCTGCCTGTCCGGCGAAAACGGACATGGTAAGAGCGCACTGCTGGATGCCCTCACCTGGTCGCTCTGGGGTGAGAGCCGGGCGGGGAAGAACAAGCACGACGATCTGGTCCGCATCGGCGCGGATGAGATGAGCGTCCATTTCACGTTTGAAATGGACAGCCAGCGGTATCGGGTCATCCGCAAGCGGTCCAAAAAGGCCAGCGGGAACCTGTGGGAATTGCAGCAGGAGACGGCGGACATCGGGCTAGGCGCAGGCTGGCGGTCACTGACGGGAAACAATGCAGGCGAGACCGAGAAAGCGATTCAGAAGCTGCTGCGGATGTCGTATGACACGTTCCTGAACTCCGCCTATCTGCGGCAGGGGCAGGCCGACCATTTTGTGCGGCAGACGCCCGGCAAGCGCAAAGAGATATTGGCAGACATTTTAGATTTGTCCCGCTACGATCAGTTGGAAGACAAAGCCCGTGCGCGGATGAAAGACGCCCAGGCGGAAGCGACCGATCTGGAGCGCGACATCAGCGGTATTGATGCCGAACTCAGCCACGAGCCATCGCTGCGGGAGCAATTAGCCGCGCTGCAAAAACGTCTGGAAGAACTGCACACGCGAGGCGATGAACTGCGGGCCGAATATGACACGGGGCGGGACCGCAAAAGCCAGCTAGAGGGGCAAAAGCAGTTTGCCGACTCGCTCAAAGCGCAGATTGCGACGCTGGACAACGAACTGCGCGAGATCGCCAAAGACCTGGCCGAACACACGGCGGACGCGGACAAGGCGAACGCGCTTCTGGCGCGGCAGGATGAAATCTGCCGGGACTATGAGAAGCTGACGGCGGCACGGGCGCGGGTCGGCGAACTGGAAAAGGGTCTGGAACAGTTTTATTGGGGGCAGCAATTACTGGCCGCCGCCGACAAGGAACTCATGGCCGCTGAGAACGAAGTGCAGCGCCGTTTGGAGCGAGCCGTTGCGGATTATGAGCGAGACGCCGCGCGCGTCAAAGATTTTGACTTTTTCCGCACCGAGCGCGATACCCTGGCCCCGCGCGTCGCCGCCGCCGACCGCAGCGAGGAGCAGGCGGGACAGAAGCGCACAGAGCTAAAGGCGCTGTCGGCGCAGTTTACGGCCCTGCGTGAGCAATACGCGGGTGTTGAGTGGCAGGTCAAAGACTGGACACGCAAACTGGAAACGCTGGCGCAGCAGCAGGGGCAGTGCGATGTCTGCAATTCGCCGCTGCCGGAGCTGAAAGTGGCCGAAATCCGCAGCGTCTATGAGCAAGGCTTGCAGCAGGCGTTGGCCGAGCAGAAGCGGGTGAAGACCGAGGCCAATGGGGTCAAAGCGCAGATGACAAACTGCGAAAACGAACTGCAAACACTGGACGCTCAGGTCAAAGCCGCCAAAGAAGACCGCGCGCGTCTTGCCCAGGCCGAGCAGTACGTTTTGGATGCCGAAGAAACGTGCAAGACTTTGCCGAACCTAGCCGCTATCCGTGCCGAGGCCGAGCAAGTCGCCGCGTCTGGGCAATTCGCCCTGGAAACGCGCGGCAAGATCGCCAAGTACGAAGCGGCTCTGGCGAAACTGGCCCATGTAGAAGCGGATCACGCCGCCGTCAAAGCTGAACTCGCGGTGTTGGAGCCGTCCGAGCGTCTGCACATCGCCCTGGATCACGCGCAGACCGCGTTGCGCGCGGCGGAAGCCGGGATCGCCCGCGCGCAAAAAGCAATGCAAGCCCGTCAGGACAGCCGGGACGCGGCCCAGTCCCAGTTGCAGAGTTTGGCCGATGTCAGCGCCGAATTGGCGCAGTTGGAGGCGCGCGGCCAGCAGTTAAAAGAGATGGAGCGGCAGCGCGCTGCCGAGGAGCAGGGCGTCAACCATGACATGGGCCGCCGTCAGCAGACATTAACGCGCCTGGAAGAGCAGAAAATCGTCCGGGCTGAGAAAGCCAAACGACTCACGGATGCCAAATATGACGCGGAAGTCCATGAGCAATTGACCCGCGCTTTCGGCAAAAAAGGCGTGCAGGCGCTGATTATTGAGAACGCCATCCCGGAATTGCAGGAAGAAGCCAACCGCCTGCTGGACCGTCTCACCGACGGCGACATGTCGCTGTATTTTGACACGCTGCGTGAGGCCAAATCCAAAAAAGACACGCCGATTGAGACGCTGGATATTAAAGTCAGCGACAATCTGGGAACGCGGCCTTTAGAGATGTATTCCGGCGGCGAGGGCTTCCGGGCGGCGTTTGCCCTGCGGATTGCCCTGTCCAAACTGCTGACGCGCCGGGCCGGGGCGAAACTGCAAACGTTGATTATAGACGAAGGCTTCGGGTCACAGGATGCAAAGGGCCGGGAAAAGCTGATTGACTGCATCAACGCGATCAAAGACGATTTTGAGCGCATCATTGTCATCACGCACATTGACGAACTCAAAGACGCTTTCGCCACGCGCGTGGAAGTGACCAAAACGCCGTCCGGTTCGCAGGTGACAATTATGGAAGGGGCGGCGGGTTGACGCCGCGTGTTCGCTGGCTGCTGGCGGGGCTGGTCGGCGTCGTTCTCACTCTGGCGCTGAACCGTCTGGGCATCTGGTGGCTGGGGGCCAGCACACTGCCGTCCGACGCCTTCTATGACGGTAGCTGCGCCTTTCTCACTCTGGCGATTCCGTCCTTCGTGGCCGGGCTGGTCATCGGACTGATTGCGCGCGAGCAAAGCCTGAACGTCGCCGCCATCACGTTTTTGCTGTTCTGCACGCTAGGTTTTGTGCATCCCTTCTGGCGTATCCCGCTCGTCTCGGCGCGTTCGGCCCACAGCGGCGGAATGCACTACTTTTTGTACAACCCGATTGTGGCGCTCGCCTTCGCCGCCCTGGGCGCGTGGCTGATGGGGCAGTTCGTGACCGGAAAGTGGACACTGGCTGACGAAGCCCCAGTCAGCCCGCCGGAGTAGAACGGAAAAAGAAGACAATAAAGACAATGGAGTGAACTCCTTCGCTGGGTGGCCTTCGGCCTAGTCTCCACCTTCGTGGAGACAGGAATTCGCGAAACATATCTTTTTGCCCGCGAAGGCGGTCAATAGGCGTCTGCGCCACACAGCGAAGGAGTTCACTCCATTGCTCCTTTGCATTATCTAACGACATCAAGGAAGACTTGGAGGCTAGGGATGGGCCAAAATCTGATCGAAGTGTCATTGCATTTTGTCTGGGCAACATGGGATCGACTGCCTCTGGTGGAACCAGAGATAGAGCGTGATCTGTACCGCTACATCAGCAAAGTTTGCCAGGATGACGATTGTGACGTTCTGGCAATCGGCGGAATGCCCGACCATGTGCACTTGCTTCTCATGTTCGGCAGCACTGTCAGTCTTGCAGACTTGATGCGTCACGTCAAAGGCGGCTCGTCCCGCTTTGTGAGTGAAACCCTGCGTCCAGGGCAATGGTTTCGCTGGCAGGCCAGTTACGGTGTGTTCTCGGTTGAGCCGAAAAATCGAGATAAACTCATCGCCTATATCGCAAATCAGAAACAGCACCATTCCGAAGGAACACTCTGGCCGGCAGTGGAAAAAGTTTCCGTTGATTTCTCTGTGCCCGCGCAGGCGGCCACTCGGCCAGAGGCCACATAGCGAAGGAGTTCACTCCATTGCTGCAAGAAGGAGTTCACTTGTCCGTATTTGTCGATGAAGTGACCATTGAAGTCAAAGCGGGCGACGGCGGCAATGGGGCCGTCGCGTTCCGCAAGGAAAAGTATGTCCCGCATGGCGGCCCGAACGGCGGCGACGGGGGGCGGGGCGGCGACATCATTCTGGAAGCCGACTCTAACCTGTCCACGCTGCTGGATTTCCGCTATCAGCGCAAGTACGACGCCCCGCGCGGGACGCACGGGATCAGCCAAGACATGCACGGCAAAGACGCCGGGGATATGATCCTCAAAGTCCCCATCGGGACATCGGCAACCGACACGGCGACGGGATATGTCATTGCCGACCTGACCAAGCACGGGCAGCAGGCCAAGATCGCGCGCGGCGGGCAGGGCGGACGCGGCAATGCCCACTTTGCGTCGTCGGTGCAGCAGGCGCCCAAGTTCGCGGAAAACGGTGAGCCGGGCGAAGCCCGAACGCTCAAACTGGAACTCAAACTGCTGGCGGATGTCGGCCTGATCGGCTACCCGAATGTCGGCAAAAGCACGCTGATTGCGGCCCTCTCTGCCGCGCGGCCCAAGATCGCCGATTACCCGTTCACGACCCTGGTTCCAAACCTCGGCGTGGTGCGCGTGGACGAAGAGCGAACGTTTGTCATTGCCGACATTCCCGGCCTGATTGAAGGCGCGAGCGAGGGCATCGGCCTGGGCCATCAATTCCTGCGCCATGTGGAGCGGACGCGGCTCCTGCTGCCACCTGGTCGATGTTTCCGAAATGACCGGGCGGGATCCGATGGACGATTACGCCGTCATTAACCGCGAACTGGCCGCTTATGACGACAAACTGGCGCAGTTGCCCCAGGTCGTCGTGCTGAACAAGACGGACATTGCTGACCCGGAACTCGTCGAAATGCTGAGGGCTGAGTTCGCCGCAGAAGACCGGCCCGTCTTCGCTGTCTCCGCTGCCACCCGCGACGGCCTGGAACCATTAGTGTATTATCTGGCCGAACGTCTGGCTGAACTCCCTCTCGTGCCTGTCATAGACGACGAAATAGTCCGCATCACGGTTGACAGCGTCAAAGGCCGACGCACGGACAAACACTGGGCTGCCGAATATGACGCGGCCAACCAAGTGTATGTCGTCAGTGGTCGGGGCATTGAGCGTCTTGTCGCCATGACGCAGTTGACCAATGAAGCCGCCGTAAACCGTTTTCAACGGACACTGGAAAAAGCGGGCATCATCAATAAACTGCGGACGCTGGGGGCCGAGGAAGGCGATACCGTCCGCATCGGCACCGCCGAGTTTGATTTCTTTGACGAAGATGCACTGGACCAGTCCAAAGATGAGGCTGACCCGGAGGAAGCGTGAACCGCCTCGTCATCAAAGTCGGCACCAGCACTTTGACCCGCAGCGGCGGTCCGCTGGACCTGCGCCTACATCGCTGACCTGGCCGCGCAGATCGCAAATCAGCAGGTGCAGGGCTGTTCGGTCGTTCTGCGTTTCCTCCGGGGCCATTCGCGCCGGCATGGACCGGCTGAAGCTGCATGGCCGCCCGCGTTCTATCCCGCAGAAACAGGCAGCGGCAGCGGTCGGACAGGGCCTGCTGATGCAGACCTACTCCGATGCCTTCGCCGCGCATGGCATTGCCGTCGCCCAGGTGCTTCTGACGCGCGAGGACTTGCGCGAACGAACGCGCTACCTCAACGCCAAAAACACCTTCGCCGCCCTGCTCGGCCACAAGGTCGTCCCTATCGTCAACGAAAACGACACGGTTGCCGTAGACGAGATCAAATTCGGCGACAATGATACCCTCGCCGCTCTGGTCGCCTCGCTGATTGAAGCCGACGCGCTGCTGCTGCTTTCCGATGTCGCGGGGCTTTATGACCGGGACCCGACCCATTTCCCCGACGCGCAGTTGATCCCCGTTGTCCAAACCATTGACCACGCTTTGGAGCAGCGCGCGGGCGGGGTTCAGACCGACATGGGAACCGGCGGCATGACCACCAAGATTCAAGCCGCTAAAATCTGCGCCAATACGGGCGTCACCATGTTCATTGCCGATGGCCGCCGCACAAATGTCATCGCAGAGGCATTGGACGGTCGCTGCGGCACGCAGTTTGTTCCGCGCCCCACGCGCCTGCGGTCGCGCCAGCGTTGGATCGCCTATGGCGTCGTTCCCAAAGGCGCTGTCACCGTCAACGAGGGGGCACAACAGCGCCTGATGGACGAGGGCAAAAGCCTGCTCCCCGCCGGAGTCACCCACGTCTCCGGCCATTTCCAGTCGGGCGATCTGGTGCGCTTGACCGACTCCCACGGCCATGCCTTCGCGCAGGGCTTCGTCAACTACAGCCACACAGAACTCTCGCAGATCATGGGCCGCCAGACGGCGGAAATCCCCGCCATCCTCGGCACAACTGCGGGCGCGGAAGTCATTCACCGTGACAACCTTGTGCTGGACGTGTGAAAAACCATGCCTATTCCCTTGAGTGCGCCGTTACTTGTGACTGCGCTCCTACTCACTATTTCCTCAGCCACTCTTTCCGCTGAACCGGCACTCTCGCTTCGGGCTGGCGTGACCAGCCTCTCACTTATTCGTGGGCCGTCAAGGCAGTACGGTTTGCAATTGCGGTCGGCAGAAGCCGTCTTTGTTCAAAACTCGCCGTTGTCTGTGGAGGTGGTAGACGCGCAGGGACAGGCTGTTTGGCTCACGGGCAGCTATCAAATCGTGACCGGCGACGGGGAGGGCTTCCGCGCTTCCGGCGATGTGACATCCCCAAACGGAACCCGGATTCATGTTGTGGATTCCTGGCAGGCTCTCCCCAAAATCGGGGCGTTCACGCTGACGCGCCAGGTAAACATTGCTGCTATTGGTCCGCAGGACACCGGCTTCTCAACCCGCTTCAGTCTCACGCCCCGGACGGCGACAGCCATGACCGACTGCGAATTTTTCGCGCCGGGCCTCTGGTACAAGGACAACGCTCATGTCCCCCCAAAGGCGCTCGCCAGCCATCTCAGTGACCATTATTTTCTCTTTCGCGAAGACCGTCTGCCCCTGCCACTGATGATGCTGCGGGACAAGCGCAGCGGCGTGACAGTGACACTGGCTCACCTGGGCGGCAATCCAACGACATTTGCCGGGGAAGACGGCTTGAAACGTCTTAGTGACGCACGTCTCGGTTTTGGCTCCCTCGGCATTCTGAACACGGATCGTCCCTCGCCCGTTTTTCAGTTTCCCGGCACCGAAGGCGAACGGACATATACCTTTGGCGGTTCGCTCCTGGGGAATCGCTGGGCTTATCGCAGCCACCCTGTCCAACTCGGCTTTTCCCATCGCTACCGCCTGCTGATCCAACTGCGTCATACGGCTGACTTTCCTGCTGCCGTCAAAGAATGCTGGCGAATGGTTTACGATTTGCAAAATCCCCCGATCCTCAAAGTAAATCTGGCGAAAGTCTATCGGGACGGCATCGGCCTGCTGGAAACGTACTGCCGACCTCATCTGGGCATTCCCGATGTTCCATTTGCCGCCGCCGTCCCAAACGGTGACGTAGTGGATACCAGCAGCCAGATGGGATTTGTGGGGCAGGCGCTCCCTGCCGCCTGGCTGCTGCTTCAAGACAGTCTGAAAACCTACGATGCCGAAGCACAGGAACGCGCGTCGACCATTGTGGACTTCTGGGCGCACCACTCGCTGACCCCGGTGGGCGTGCCGCGAACGTGGTACGACATCCACCCGGACGGCACCTACACCTGGCGCGATTACCCTACGTTCCTGCGCGTCGCCTCGGATGGGATGGACGGTGCCTTGCAGGCCTGGAACGTCATGCAGGCTGATGGACAGGACAAGCCCGAATGGCTGGCCTTCTGCCGTCGTTACGGCGACTGGCTGGTTCGGGTCCAGAACGCCGACGGCTCCTATTTTCGCGAGTACGGCGTTGACGGTCAGCCTCTGGAGCGCAGCACGGACACGACCGACCATCCGATCCGCTTCCTTGTGGACCTTTACCGCGCCACGGGCGACAGCCGCTACCATGACGCCGCCCTGCGCGCCGGCCTGTTTTGCCTGCATTCCGTCCATGAGGCCTATGCCTATGTCGGCGGGACGCCGGACAATCCCAACGTTCTGGATAAAGAAGGCGGCATGATGGCCCTGGATGCGTTCCTCTCGCTTTATGACATGACCGGCGAGAAGCGCTGGCTGACAGCAGCGATTCAAGCAGCTTGCTACAGTGAGACGTGGGTTTATTGCTGGAACATCCCGATGTCGGAGGGCGACCCGAAGATCGTCTTTCCGAAAAACCGCACGACTTATGGCCTGAGTCTGATTGCCACAGGGCATTCTGGCGCCGACACTTACATGGCATCCGCCCCGTTTCTCTTCTATCGCCTGTTTTTGATCACCGGTGAGACGCACTTCCGCGAGATAGCCCGGCTGCTGCTCCACGACACCAAGCAGCTTTTGGATTGGGACGGCACGCTTGGCTATGCGTTTCCCGGCCTGCAAACTGAAGCACTTTCCCTGACGCCGCCGCGCGGGCATGGAACAACCCACTGGCTGCCCTGGCTCACGGTGACGCAGATAGAGCCGCTCGTGCGCCTGCGCGATGTCTTCGGCAGCATGGATATTGACGAAATCGAAAAACTGCCGAGAGCGGAGCGCCTTCGCCGCAACGCGCAATTCGCGGCTACCCATGAATTTCAGCAGTCTACGAAGTAACAATTACTGCTTGACAATGCTTCATCGTTCGGCTACAATCTCTGGCATGAGTACGCTTGCAATCGAAGAGGTGGAAGATAGAGGCCGGGCGGCTAAAGCCGCCGCACGGATATTGGCGACAGCCGGGACGAACGCCAAGAATGCGGCGCTTCTTACGATGGCGGAGGTGCTGGACGAGCAGCGTGATGCTATTCTGGAGGCCAACGGGCGGGACATTGCCGGGGCGAAGGATAAAGGACTGACGCCGCACATGGTGGAGCGGCTGACACTCAGCCCGAAGCGTCTGACCGAGATGCAGGCGGGGCTGAGGCAGGTTGCGGTCCTGCCGGACCCGATTGGGACTGTTCTTTCGGGATGGCGTCGTCCAAACGGGCTGGAAATCAGCAAAACGCGCGTCCCCATCGGCGTCATCGGCATTATCTACGAGAGCCGGCCTAATGTTACTGTGGATGCCGCCGCCCTTTGCCTCAAATCGGGGAATGCCGCCCTCTTGCGGGGCGGTTCGGAAGCGATTCATTCCAACGTCGCCCTGGCCCATGCCCTGCAAAGCGCCTTAGAGACAGCAGGGTTGCCGCGCGAATCGGTGCAGCTTATTGAAAGTACGGACCGTGCTGCCGCCCGGCGTTTGATGACTTTAAATGCCTATGTAGACTGCCTCATTCCGCGCGGCGGGGCGTCGCTGATTAAAACAGTGGTGGAAACGGCGACGGTTCCTGTTATTGAAACGGGAACCGGCAACTGCCATGTTTATCTGCATGAAGACGCCGATATGGAAATGGGCGGCGACATTGTCCTCAACGCTAAAGTTCAGCGGCCCTCCGTTTGCAATAGTCTGGAAACGCTTCTGGTTCACACTGGTATCGAGCAAAGAGAAGAAGGAGTGGTTCAGTCCCTGTTTCGCCAATTGCATGAGGCGGGCGTGGAACTGCGCGGTTGTGAGCGGGCGATGAAGATTGCCGCCCAGCGATGGGACGACGCTACTCCTGTTCCTATGTTGCCTGCGACGGAAGAAGACTATTATACCGAGTATAATGCTCTGATTCTCGCCGTCAAAGTCGTGGACAGTTTGGAAGAAGCAATCGCTCATATCAACACCTATGGAACGCGCCACTCTGAGGCGATTGTCACTGAAAACTACGCCGCCGCACAGGCATTCACCGATGGTGCAGACTGTGCCGCTGTCTATGTGAACGCTTCCACGCGCTTTACCGATGGTTTTGAGTTTGGCTTCGGGGCGGAAATCGGCATTTCCAACCAGAAACTCCACGCGCGCGGCCCGATGGGGCTGGAAGAATTGACCACTTACAAATACATCGTGCGCGGTCAGGGCCAGATTCGCCCGTAAATCAGCAGCAAAGAAGACACCCAGCGTTGCCACCAGAAGATTTCTTCAGTTCGGTCATCACGAACGCTCCGACGCCCGGTGATCCGGGCGTCTGGCCCCCGCCGCCGCTGAATCGTGCCAACCTCGGCGCGGATGCCGTGGAGGTGGCGGTGGGTTTTCGCACGGAGTTTCGTTTTGTGGCAGGCAGCGTCCCAAACTTCCGGCATGGGACCGTTCGCCTCTCGTCAGAGGGGCTTCTGCTGGAAGGCCAGGCCGTCATGCCGTATGAGTATCAACTGCCCATTTTTATTGTCGGCCTCTTCCTACCGCCACTGTGGCTGATTTCATATCTGGTGATGGAGTATGGTCTGCGCCACCTAGAAATGATGTATCTCTCATGGGATCAGGTGCGACGGATCGCTTTTGTCAATGAGGAGCAGCTTGTTTGCATCGTTTATGATGCTCGTAACTTCCGGGGCAAAGAGAAAGTCTATTCATTGACATTTCCATTGAATAAGGCGGAATATGAGGCTTTCATTGCCTGCGGTGTGCAGTATTGGCCCGAAAAAGTGGGTGAAAGTAAGTTGCGCCGCTGGACTTCGCCGATCAATTGGGCATTCTGTCTTTCGGTTTTGATTTTCTGCGCCGCCCTCGGCGCCCGACTGATTTTTGAAACTATCCGGGTTGTAGGATCACAGGCAGAATGCAGCGATTGGGCATCATGGGAGGGACGTTTGATCCGATCCATTACGGGCATCTGCTGATGGCCGAGGAGGCACGGCAGGCGTTCGCGCTGGACCAGGTTGTCTTTGTCCCAAACGGGCGGCCCGCGCACAAGAAGGCGTATGCGGTCAGTTCGCCGGAAGACCGCTTTGCGATGACGCTGCTCGCCACCAGCGTCAATCCCTACTTTCGCTGTTCCCGGATAGAAATTGAGCGGCCCGGCACGTCCTACACGATTGATACCCTGCGCGCCTTTCGCGCACTGCACCCGGATTTAGACGCGCTTTACTTTATTACCGGTGCCGATGCCGTGCTGGAAATCGTGAGCTGGCACGAGTATGACAAACTGGCGGAGGAATGCCGGTTTATTGCCGTGACGCGCCCCGGCTTTGTCCTGGACCGGCTGACGGAGATCGCGGACGCCGATTTTCTGGATCACATCTTCTTCCTGCCGATCCCCGGCCTGGAAATTTCTTCCACCGACTGCGCCGCCGCATCCGCGAAGGACGCAGCGTGAAGTATCTGACGCCGGAGCCGGTCGAAGCGTATATCAGGCAGCAGGGGCTATACCAGAATCTCCCCTTAACCCCGGAGCAACTGCACCCGACGGAGCAACTGCACCCGACGGAGCAACTGCACCCGACGGAGCAACTGCACCCGACGGAGCAACTGCACCCGACCAATTCTGAGGGAATAGGAGGGGAACAGGCACGCCTGAATCTTACTCCCCCAGAATTGGGGGCCGGGGGGGTGATACGGCCATGAGTGAAGACCTGCAACGACAATTAAATCTGGCGCGTCGGCAATTGGAAGCCGTGCAGCGCGTCAGCGCGGCCCTGTATTCGGTGACAAACACCGATGCCTTGCTACGGCAGGCACTGGAAACGGCGAGCGAGGTGGTAGAAGCCGATGCCGGCTCCATTCTGCTTTACAACGCCGACAATAACACTCTGGTCTTCAAGCACGCCGTTGGACCGGTTGCGGCCACTCTCATTGGGCAGAGCCTGGATCTTTCCTTCGGGCGGGGAATCGCCGGGGAAGTTTTTCGGACGGGGCGGGGACGGATCACGCCGGATGTCCGGGCGGATCCTAACCATATCGGAACCATGGATGAGAGGGTCGGCTATCACACACATTCGCTGATGACGGTCCCACTGAATACAGGCAATGGGGCGGCGCTCGGCGTGATTCAACTCGTCAACAAGCGCGTGGGCGACTTTGACGATGGGGACATGGCGGTCATTGAAATCGTCAGCAGCCTGGTGACGATGAGCCTGCAAAACGCCCTGCTGGCGCAGGAGGCGCGGCTGGCCGCCATCGCCCGCTCGGTCGGCGAAATCAGCCATGACATCGGAAACATGCTGACCTATGTCTCAACGCCGGTGCAGACGCTGGAATACTATATCGCCGATGTCCGCGACGGCAAACCCGGCGCGATAGACGCCCTGCAAGCGTTTTATGGGGAAGTGCGCGAGAATGTGGAAGACGGCGTTCAGCAGGCCCTGACCCGGACACGGGAGATTGCCAGCGCGATGAAGGGAGAAGTGGCGCCGCCCGTCTTCCGACCCGGGCGTCCGCTGGAAGCGGCCCAGCGAGTCGCCCACAGCCTGTCCGGCCCGGCTCTCCGCGTGGGGGTCCGCCTGACGGTGCAGGGCAGCGCCGATTTGGAAGCGATTCTGGACAGCCACCGCCTTTATAACGCACTTTACAATCTGGTCAACAACGCCCTGGTGGAAACGCCTGCGGGCGGCGCTGTGACCGTCACGGTCTCCCCGGAGGATAACCCCGACTTTTACACGCTGGCTGTCGCGGACACCGGCAGCGGCATGTCGGAAGAAGCGCTGGGCAAGATATTCACGGATGCGATGTATACCACAAAATCCGGCGGGACAGGGTTAGGAACGCGCATCGTTCGCCGCTTTGTAGAACAGCATGGCGGCACCATTTCCGTCATTAGCGCGCCGGGGCGGGGGACGACGATCACGCTGCGCCTGCCGAAGAATCCTCCGGCGGCGCGGGAGGCAGAGGCTTAACTGATTTCCGCTTTAAGGTTGGCGACCAGAGTGAGGACGTGCGCCGCCGCGCCTGCCGCCGGGACCGCCTCTTTGCCGGCGGCATCACGGCGCAGGCTCACTTCCAGATTTCCTTCGGTTAAGCCCTTGCCGACTACGACTTTCACGGGAATGCCCAGCAGATCGGCATCTTTGAATTTGACTCCGGGGCGCTCGGCCCGGTCGTCCAGCAGAACATCAATCCCCGCTACTTGAAGATCGTGATACAAGTCCTGCGCTGCTTGTGTCTGTGCATCGTCTTTCGCGCTGACCGGAATAATAATCACTTCAAAAGGCGCGATGGGAATGGGCCAGCGCATCCCGTTCTCATCATGGTGCTGCTCCACCGCCGCCGCCATTGTCCGCGAGACGCCTGCCCCGTAGCATCCCATCAAAATTGTTTGCGTCGCCCCGTTTTCGTCGGTGAACGTCGCCCCCATCGCGTCGGAATACTTGGTCCCCAAGTTGAAAACGTGGCCGACTTCAATGCCTCGCTGCGTGTACAGCCGCCCTTCGGGGTCCATCGGGCTGACATCGCCGTCAACTGCCGTCCGCAAATCTAAATACTCGGGGTGGGGGAAGTCTCGCCCCGGCAGAACATGAACCAGATGCGCGTCGGCCTCATTCGCCCCCGTCACACCGTCGCGCACAAACTCAATCTCCCGGTCTGCGATCACACGCACCGTTTCTTTGAGGCCGACTGGCCCGGCGTATCCAACCGGAGCGCCGGTCACGCGCGTCACGGTCGCGGCATCCGCCAGTGGTGACGGCCCGCCCAGGAGTTTCGCCAGTTTCGCTTCTTCCAGTTCGCGGTCGCCACGAACCAGCACAATGACAGGCAGCCCATCGGGTCCCGTCACAATCAGCGTTTTAATCATGCGCGTGGCCGGGATGCCCAGAAACTCCGCCACATCTTCAATGCCGCCTTTGCCCGGCGTGGCAACTTTTTCCTTCGCGGGAACCTCGGCGTTGGCGTCCTCTGCCGGGGCTGGAATTGCCTCGCAGCGTTCGGCATTGGCCGCGTAGCCTGTCTTGTCGCAGCGCAAAACCGTGTCTTCACCATCGTCCGACAGCACCATGAACTCTTCGCTCTGCGACCCGCCGATCGCCCCCGAATCGGCCTCCACCGACAGCGAAGCCAGCCCGCAGCGCGCGAACATCCGCCCAAATGCTTCCTTCATGTTCTGATACGAGCGCTGATTACCCGCCTCGTCTTTGTCAAACGAATAGGCATCCAGCATTAAAAACTCGCGGCCTCGGATCAAGCCGCCGCGCGGTCGCGGCTCATTGCGGAACTTGGTCTGTATCTGATACGGCAAAATGGGCATCTGCTTGTAGGACTGCACATCGCCGCGCACAATGTCCGTGATGACTTCCTCATGCGTGAAGCCCAGAAAATAATCATGCGGCTTCACGGTGAATAAAACGTCCACCTTGTCCCGGCCCGACTCCTCCAGCAGTTCGCGCGGGAACCAGCGTCGGCATCAGCAGTTCAATGCCGCCGACGCGCGCCATTTCCTCGCGCAGAATGTTGGAGATTTTATTCAGCACCTTGAGGCCGAGCGGCAGGTACGAATAGACGCCGCTCGCCAGGGGCCGGATAAAGCCGCCGCGCAGTAGCAGCCGGTGACTGAGAAGTTCCGCCTCGCGCGGCGCTTCCCGCAGGGTGGGAGCAAAAAGTTGTGTAAATCGCATAGTTTGTTAGGTTACTGTGGCAGTTGATGGGTGACGGTGCGGATAATGTCGTTGGACATGATCAAGACGAACAGGATGCCGATAATCGCCAGGCCGGTCATTAAAAACGCTTGCTGCTGCTGCTCGGTCAGCCGCTTGCCGCGCCGGACCCACTCAATAAAGAATGTCAGCAGATGCCCGCCGTCCAGAATGGGGATCGGCAGCAGGTTGAAGATCGCCAAACTGAGTGACAGGCTCGCCATCAGGTTCACTTCGTCCACAATGCCGTTCTTTGCGACAACTCCGGTCGCCTGATACATGAAAATAATGCCCCCGGCATTTTCTTTGAGCTGCCGTGGCTGCTGCACCATCTGGCCCAGACGATTGAAGAACAAGCCAATCGCTACGTTGCCAGCGTGGAAGGACTCGCCCAAGCTCAGATGCTCGTTCTCCGCCGAGGGATCAATCTTGAGAGCGCCAATCGGATGTGAGGAGAAGGCCGGCAAAGTATTCGGACCGAAGGATTTTGGAATGACGCCATGAAGGTTCACCAGTGCATCACTGGTCACGCGGGAAACGGCGATGTCAATGGGCTGGCCGGCATGATTACGCAGGATCTGGGATAGTCCGGCGGCATCTTCAAACTTATCGACGCTGACGCCCTGGATCGTATCTCCCGGCAGGAGTCCAATTTCCTCACCGAATGTTCCCGGCTGCACGACATCGGTATTGATCACCGTCTTGCCGTCCCGAACCGCCGGGCGCGGCGTGGCCGTTTTGATCAGCGATTGGTCGTCGCGCTGGACAGTCAGGACAATCGGTTTGCCCAAACTGGAATTGATCTGCGCGACCATCTGCCTGCCGTCCGCGACCGGCTTGCCGTTGATGGCAGAGATAACATCGCCGGCATGCAGGCCGATCCGCTGCCCCTCGCCGCCGGGTTCCACCAGACTGATCCGCGTTAAAATCTTGCCGGTCGGTATCCCCGTCGTCACGCCCATCAGGCAGAAGACGATGTAGCCGAACAAAAACGACATGACTGGACCGGCCAGGATGACAAGCGAACGCTGCCAGAGCGGCTTGCTGTAAAAGCCGTCCGGTGCGGTATAAACGGTATTCTCGCCGACGTTTTCCGCCACCAGTGGGATTTGGGAGGCGTCGGGATCGGCATTGTCCTTGCCCAGCATCTTGTCTTTGGCCGCGACAAATGGCGCTTCGTCCGGCTCCATGCCGGCGATCTTTACAAAGCCGCCCAGAGGCAGCATTCGCACGTTATACTCCGTGTCGCCGCGTTTGCCAATCCGAAACAGGCGCTTGCCGAAGCCGATGCTGAAATCATCCACGCGGATGCCGCACAGACGGGCAACAATAAAATGTCCCCACTCGTGCGCGACGACCAGAATGCTAAGAATAATCAGCAGCGTCACTGTCTGCTGCACATTGGCCCAAAATACCACAGTGATAACTCCTATTACACGAACAAAGTCAAGAGAGTGTATAAAACTTGGAACCGGCGGTTAAAACCGCAGCAACAAAAGCACGAAGTCTGCCTTCGCAGACTAAGAAAATAATCCTAACCGGCGAAGGCCGGTTTTGTGAGCTTGTTGCCGCGATTTCAATCGCCCGATCCGCTGACTACACATTTCTAAGCCAATAAAGCGACGCGCTCACGCGCCCAGCGATCCGCCTGCGCGATCTGCGCCAGTGTCGGATTGGCGACTACGACGCAGTTATCCATGACACGCTCCGTCAGCGCCATGATGGCGGGGAACGGAATCCGCTCCTCTAGAAAAAAGCCGACAGCGGCTTCGTTGGCCGCGTTCATCACGGCTGGCAGCGTCCCGCCTTCGCATGATGCACGGCGGGCTATGCCCAAGCTGGGAAAGCGCATTTCGTCCGGCGGCGCAAAGGTCAAAGCCGTTTCCTGCGCCAGTATGTCATAACGAGGTATACCCAGATCAGCCCGGTCGGGATACAAGCAGCGCATATTCAATCGGGACGCGCATGTCCGGCAGGCCCATCTGCGCCAGGATAGACCCGTCGCCCAGTTCCACCAGAGAATGCACGACGCTTTGCGGGTGGATCACGACGCCGACCCGATCAATCGGAACATCAAAGAGCCAGCGCGCCTCAATCATTTCCAGCGCTTTGTTCATCAGGGTCGCGCTGTCAATCGTAATTTTGCGCCCCATGGACGGCCAGGTCGGATGGTTCAGCGCTTCGGCCACCGTCGCCCCTGCCATTTGTTCGTGCGTCCACTCCGAAACGGACCGCCGGACGCCGTCAGCCACAGCTTTTCCACATGTTCGGGCTTTTGGCCTTGCAGGCACTGAAAGATCGCCGAATGCTCGCTGTCAATTGGCAGAATGCGCGCCCCGCCTGCCCGCGCCGCCGCGGTGACGAGTTCGCCTGCCGCCACCAGAACCTCTTTGGTCGCTAGGGCGACATCTTTGCCTGCCAACAAGGCGGCGATTGTCGCTTCGCGTTCCCACCGCCCCGGCGACTGAGACCACCACGATATCCGCGCCGGGCAGTCGTCGCCAGCCGCGATCAAATCCGCATCCTCGCCCCATTCCAGCGCTGTGTGTGAGACGCCAAATTCGGCGGCTTGTTCCCGCAGCAGATCCTCGTTGCCAAAGGCCGACAGTCCGACCACACGAAGGCGGTCCGGCAGGCGGCGAACCACGTCCAGTGTCTGCGTCCCGATGCTGCCGGTCGCGCCCAGAATGACAATGCTCTTCACGGGTTCACGACCGCGCCGAACTTGCGGACGCGCCGCCCGTAGTCTTCCAGCGCCTCCACCAGAAGCGTAGGCGTGAAGTCCGGCCACAGAGTCGGCGTCACCCATATTTCGGCGTAGGCCACGCCCCAGAGCAGAAAGTTGGAGATGCGCATTTCGCCCGCTGTGCGGATCAGCAGGTCAGGATCGGGCAGGTCGGGCGCATACATCTGCGCCGACAAGATGCTCCTCAGTGATGTCGGCAGGGTCGATCTCGCCGCGCTGGGCGGCCTCGGCCAGTCGGCGGGCGGCATCGGCGATTTCGGCACGTCCGCCATAATTGATGGCGAGGTTTAAGATCAAACGGTCGTTGTTAGCCGTCACTTCCATGTCCCGGTCCATCTCGCGCTTGAGCGACTCGGACAGTCCTTCGCGCCGGCCCACAAAGCGGATTCGGACGCCGTTTTCGTGCAGTTCGCGCAGTTCGTTTTTGGCGGCGTGTTCGATCAGGCTCATCAGGCCATCCGTCTCGTGCTTGGGTCGGCGCCAGTTCTCGTTGGAAAAGACATACAGGGTGAGGACTGGGATGCCGAACTCGGCGGCGGCGCGGACGATCTTGCGGACGGTCTTGTATCCCTCCCGATGGCCGAGCAGGCGCGAGGGCAGATGGTTCTTTCTGCGCCCAGCGCCCATTGCCGTCCATGATGATGGCGACATGCGCGGGCAGGCGCGTCGGGTCAAGACGCGCCTTCAAGGCATCGATGTCGATCGTCCGTATGGGCAAGAGTGGATCGCTCCGGCATGAGGGCGTTCATTGGGGTAGACCCTCGTCAGACTTCCAGCAGTTCGGCTTCTTTGGCTTTGGCGATCCGGTCAATCTCCGCGATGTACCGATCCGTCAGCTTTTGCAGACTGTCCTGGGCGCGCTTGGATTCATCTTCGGAGGCTTCGCTCTTCTTCACCAGAGCCTTGAAGCCGATCATTGGTGTTCTGCCGGATTTTGCGGATCGAAACTTTGCCCTCTTCCGACTTTTTGCCCAGCACCTTGACAAACTCTTTGCGCCGGTCTTCGGTCAGCGGCGGAATGGTCAGCCGCAGGGTATCGCCATTGTTGACCGGGTTGATGTTGATGTCGGAGTTTTTGATCGCCTTCTCAATCGCCGCCACGGTGCTGCGGTCGTAAGGCGTGATCAGAAGCTGACGGCCTTCCGGCACGCTGATATTGGCAAGCTGGCTGATGGGGGTGGGCGTTCCGTAATAATCGGCGGTGATGCCGTCCAGCAGGGTAGGGTTAGCGCGGCCCGTGCGGATGGTGGAAAAATCGTGCTGGGTGGCCTCCACCGTCTTCTTCATCTTCTGCTCGGCATCTTTGGCGAGGTCTGCTAGGCTCATGGGTTGTACTCCTGAAAAAGTGATGGCCTGATGGTAGGCGGTTAGCCCATGCCGAGTAGTTGAAGACTACTCGCTAGGAAAGGCACCCTCCGGGTGAAGGAGAAGACTGGTGCGACAGATTCTTCGTCCGAAGGACGCCTCTCCTAGCGAGGGATTTTCAATCCCTCGTCATTGACTGTATTGTTCATAGTCGTTACGCATCTTTGGAGACGAGCGTTCCAATCGGGCTGCCTTCGGCGACGCGCTGGATGTTGCCGGGGACATTGATGTCAAAGACGACAATGGGCAGGTTGTTTTCCATGCAGAACGCCATCGCGGTCAGGTCCATGACGCGCAGGCGGCGGTTGATGGCGTCGGCATAGGCGATGCGGTCAAAACGAACGGCGTCCGCATGCTGGCGTGGGTCTTTGTCATAGACGCCGTCGGTGCCGTTCTTTGCCATCAAAATCGCTTCGGCACGGACTTCGCTGGCACGCAGGGCGGCAGCCGTGTCGGTCGTGAAGAATGGATTGCCAGTACCGCCCGCCAAAATCACGACCCGGCCTTTTTCCAGGTGCCGCAGGGCGCGGCGGTTGATGTACGGCTCGGCGACGGTTTGGATGGGGATGGCGGTCAAAACGCGCGTGTCCACGCCCTGCTGTTCCAGCGAATCCTGCAGGGCGAGAGCATTGACGACGGTTCCCAGCATGCCGATATGGTCGGCGGTGACGCGCTTCATACCGGCTTTTTCGGCCAGTTGCCCGCGCATGACGTTGCCGCCGCCGATCACAATGGCGATCTGGACGCCGCTCTGCTGCAAACTGGCTACTTCGCCCGCGATCTTGGCGACGGCCTGATAGTCAATGACCCCATGGCTGCCGTCTCCGGCGAAAGCTTCGCCGGAGAGCTTGAGCAGCACACGCGACCACTTCATGTTGGGAGGAGCATCGGGCATGGGTGACTAGACGCCTCGCCGATCTCAAACCGCACAAACCGCTTGATCTCGGCTTTGCCTTTGACGAGCTGCGCCGACTGTCTGCTTCGGTTCGCGAATATACGGCTGTTCCAGCAGGACCGCTTCCTTGTAGAACGTGCCGACGCCTCCCTCGACGATCTTTTCCAGTATGTCGGCGGGCTTGTTCGGCGTTCTTGGGGTCAGCGGCCATGCGGGTCATGACGATCTCGCGCTCCTCGGCCACCTTCGCCTCCGGCACATCGGCCTTCGCCAGATACTTGGGCTTGGCGGCGGCGATGTGCATGGCGACTTCCCGCGCCAGTGTTCTGCACCTCTCGCCCTCGCCCGGTCAGTTCCACCAGGACGCCGATCTGGCCGCCCATGTGAATGTAGGCATCCACTGTGCCGTCTTCGGTCTGGTAGGCGGCGAAGCGCTTGAAGATAATGTTCTCGCGCATCTTGGCGAACACTTCCTGGATTCGCAGTTTGGCGGGCTGGCCGGTCTCGGTATGAGTTGCTTCCAGCAGTTCGTCCACGCTCGCTGCATTGGGGTTCTCAGCGGCGTGCTTGGCCATGTCGCGAGCCAGCGCGGCGAATTCTTCGTTGCGTGCCACAAAGTCGGTCTCGCTGTTGATTTCCACCAGGACGCCCAGGGTGTGATGCTCGCGCACAAGAGCCTCCACGACGCCTTCGGCGCTGGTGCGGCCTCTCTTTGATTTCGCGCTTCGCGTTTCGCTCACGGAACAGGCGGATTGCGCCTTCCATGTCGCCGTCAGCCTCGGTCAGAAGCTTCTTCGCTTCCATCATGCCGGCCTGTGTCTTGTCCCGCAATTCCTTGACCATTGCGGCGGTTATTCTGCCATAGTTGTTAGTCCTTTTCCATAGTCCTACCCCGGCTCGCTTGAGGCTCGCCACCCATCCCTCGAAGGGAGGGGCTATAAGAAACAGAAGCTATCTGTGCTTCTGTAATCCGTTCCCTTTGAGGGAAGGGTGGCGAGCCTCAAGCGAGCCGGGGTAGGATTTCCTACACCGTCACTTGTCCGGTTTCTGCCGTCACTTCAGCGGCGGCCTCGGCGGGAGACGTCATCGCCTCGCCGCCGGTGTTGCGGGCCATGCCGCCGTCATTGCCTTCGGTTTGAATGCCCGATGCGCCGTTTCCGCCGCCGACTTTACGCTCCAGGGCTTCCCACTGAGCGGCAACCGCCGCGGCATCCGCTTCGTCGCCCATCTTCTGGGCTTCTTCTTCGGTGCCGACGACCGTCACGTCCTGCCACTCGCCCTGCTTGACCTCAATGATCGCATCGGCGATCTTGTTGGAGATCAGCTTGATGGCGCGGATGGCGTCGTCGTTGCCGGGAATGACATAATCCACTTCATCGGGATCGCAGTTCGTGTCCACGATCGCGATGATCGGAATGCCCAGCTTGCGGGCTTCCTGCACGGCGATCGCTTCTTTTTTCAAGTCCACGATGAAGATCGCGTCCGGCATCCCGTTCATGTCCTTGATGCCGCCCAGATAGCTTTCCAGCCGGTCCCGCTCTTCGCGCAGGTCGGCGGCTTCTTTCTTGGGCAGCGAGTCCAGGACGCCTTCGGCATCCATCCGCTCCAGTTCGCGCAGACGGGCGATACGGGTCAGGATGGTGCGGTAGTTGGTCAGCATTCCGCCGAGCCAGCGGGAATTGACGTAGTACGAGCGGGACCGCTTGGCGGCTTCGGCGACGGCTTCCTGCGCCTGCTTTTTGGTGCCGACAAACAGAATCTTGCCGTTGTTGGCGGCGATTTCCTGCACATACGCATACGCCTCATCGAACAGCTTCAGGGTCTGGTGCAGGTCAATGATGTAGATGCCGTTGCGGCCGCCGTAGATGTAGCGCTTCATCTTCGGGTTCCAGCGGCGCGTCTGGTGGCCGAAGTGGACGCCTGCTTCAAGCAGGTCTTTCATGGCGAGAACTGACAAAATCGGACTCCTTTGTTGTTACGTCCCCGCCGTTCCTCCGAAGCGTGACCTAACCCAAATTGATGGGGCAGGCACACACGCATTCGTCCGGGCAGGTGTGTATTTGCGGAAATTTCCGCCGGAAAAGTATACCACATTTGAGTCGGCGGAATCAAGGCCGCAACAGGCGCAGGGCCTCGGCCCGCAGGGTAGGGAGACTGAGGCCCCGTTCCCCCAGAGTCTGCCAGCGCCTCTTCCTCACGAGTGTTCAGGGTGTTTTCGTTCAGATAAACCTGAAACGCCAGGATCAGGGTCTCTTCTTCTTCCTGCGCCCAGACCGGAGCAACTCCTCCCTGCTGCCCATGCGCCACGGCCCACAGCGTCGGCGACGAACCGAAACCGACAGCCTCCGCGATAAACGTGTGCAGAATCTCGTGTTCCGACGACAGGGCATTAATATCGTCACCATAGCCATAGCGGCGCGCTTTGGCGTGGTATTCCTCGCTGTCTTCCGGGCTGGCGGTGACGTGTGTCCCGTCGTGAAAAACCGTTTCTGTATAACCAGGCGAGGCATGAACCCAGCAGTGCCGGAAGGTGAGGGTACGGGTAACGGGCAGGGTGTCTGTCGGCATGGGTGCTATTTCCCCCGTTTTTGCCCCGTCGCGGAAAGCAGCTCTCTCGGTGTTCCAGGTCGCGACGCAGGAAGGATTGTCTGGATCGGGAACACAGAAAAAGAATTCGTGGCCGGGATGTTTGGAGATTTTCATGCCGCTGGAGCGGAGCATGGCTTCCACGGCGGCGCGGTTTGCCAGCCACCAGTTGGTCGGATCGCCGTTGAACCGATGTTCCACAAAGGCCATGTGCGGCCACCCAGGCTGGGTCAACGCATCGCGGTCATTGAGGCTGCGGTCATAGGTGTCTTCATAAATTTCATCACCCGGCAGGGTCAATGTTTGAAAGACCATCAGTCGCGCAACTCGTCGGGAAACGATGTCCAGCCCCAGAAGCGGGTAGCGCAGATGGTAAAAAACCCCCATGAACAGCACCAAATCATAGGTCTGGGTCTCGTGAGCAAGATCATACACCTGCCCCTGCCGAAAGCATGTCTGCAACTCAAGTCCGCACTGTGCAGCGGCCCAGCGCGCCTGTTGCAGATAATGCTTGCTGACGTCAATTCCCATCACCTGCGCGCCGCGCCGGGCGAGTTCCAGGGAGTAAAATCCCGCATTGCAGCCGATATCTAATACGCTCCAGCCTTTAAGAGTGTTCGGGAGATGCGGTGCAATCTGCCGCCACTTGAAGGCCGGAAAATCGCCCAGCCAGTGGTCAGGAGCGGTCTGTGTTCCATCGGGCAAATGCAGGTTGTGAAACCAGGGGCCAAGCGCGGCGATCTGGGCGTCAAGAGAGGGCATCAGGTCATTCCTTCGGCAGTGTTTGTATTTCGTGAACGTACTGGATCAACTCGGCGGCCCGGTGAGCCGCTGTGTGCTGCGTCAGTGCGCGGGCGCGGGCCTTCTCGCCTACAGCGAGGCGCTGGGCTTCGGTAATGTCATGCAAAAAGCGCAGCGTGTCTTCGGTGCTGTGAGCGATGAAAATCTCCTTGTCGGGCTGAAAGAACGAGTCCATCCCCTCCCACCAGTCGGAGATAATCGGAATGCCGCAGGCGGCGGCTTCAAACAGCCGGACGCTGGGCGACCAGCCGAGTCGCACCATGTCTGCGCGCGTGATGTTGAGCGTGAACCGCTGCTGATTGTAAAACGCCCGGTGTCGGTCAGGCGGCAGGTGTTCGCGACGCGCCACATTGGGCGGCCAGTCAATGTCTGCTGGATATTGCGGCCCCGCCACCAGAAACCGTCCAGCGGGCCAGCGCTCCGCCGGTTTCAGCAGCAGGCGCGTAAGCGGCGGCTGTCGGTCATCACTGTATGTGCCCATGTAGGCGAGATCCCAGCAAACTTCCTGCGACTCGGGAAAGTAAATCTCCGGGTCAAACGCGCAGAAAAGCGGGCGGGCATGACGCGCTCCGTACTCTGTTTCCAGAGTTGTCAAAACCGGGCCGCCGGCAAACGACAAATACAAGTCATAGGCGGGAATGAGCGACCTGGAAAGATACGCGCATTTTTCCTGCTGTAGCTGCGCGAGTGTGACAGGCGTGTCAATGTCATAAAAAGCCGTCAGCCCCTGCGCCGTCCGTGTCACCCACTCGCCGACGGCAATGCCCTCCGGCACATAAGAGCCAACTATGACGAAGTCCGCCTGACGCACGGCCTTTCCAAACTTCTCCTGGAGTTCGGAGAGGCTCTCGTACAGAACCGTGTCCCCCCAGGGCGGGCGGGGCAGATCGCGGTTCTCGGCGTACCAGGGCGCGTCTCGCTCCAGAAACAACACGTCATGCCCTAACTCGACCAGGGCGCGGACCAGGCCGCGAAAGGTGGTCGCATGGCCGTTGCCCCAAGAGGAAGTGATGGACAGCCCCAGAATGACAATGTTCATGCCAGCGCCCTTTCCAGGACCGAGGCGCGGTGGGCGTAAGTATGCTCCGCCAGCGCGCGCCTCAGCGCTGCCTCCCCAATCGCGTGGGCTTGTGTGGGGGGCAGTTCGGCGACAATAGCGGCGATTTCCTCCCCCGTGTGTGCGACGAGGATTTCTTCTCCCGGCTCAAAAAACAGGTCAATGCCTTCCCACGCATCGGAAATCAAGCACGCGCCCGCGCCGCACGACTCAAACACGCGCGTCGCCGGCGAAAAGCCGTAACGGGCCATCGAGTCGCGGCTGATGTTTAAAACGGCGCGGGGTGTACTGTTAAAGGCATTGTGATCCGCCGTGTAAACGTGGCCGACGCAGGCCACGTTGGATGGCAGCGGCTTGTCCTGCCAGCCGCTGCCCCCCAGCAGAAAGCGGCTGTCTGGCAGCTGCGACGCCGCGCACAGAAAGAATCCTTCTACTCGGGCTTCCCGATCCGGCAGACGGTTGCCGAGAAAGGCCAGTTCACATTCAAAACGGGAATCGGGAGCAACCGGGTAATGCGTCTGCGGATCCAGCGCATTGTAGATGGGAATGCAGGCAGCAGCACCAAGCCCCTGGTAGGCATTGACAACGGGGGCGCCGCCGCCATAAGTTAAAATCAAATCGTAGCGCGGTATCAAGGCATGGAACGGATCAGCAGGGTCAGACTGAATACGGTCCAGCGTGGCCGGCGCATCCACGTCCCAGAAGGCGATCCGGGTGCGGCTGTTCTGCATATCCAGCACCGCGGATTCCAGCAGGGAATCAAAGACGCCGACTCCGCTGGCCTTGATGACCCAGTCCGCCCCGCGCGCGTCTGCCAGCGCCGCCTGCACTCCCTCCGCTCCCTCACCGGCGTAAACCACAACGCGGGCGTAATCCGGGTCTGCGATGTCCCGGCGCTGCTGACGCTCATAGGCATCAGGTTCATAGAACGTCACGCGATGCCCGCGCTCATGCAGCGCGCGGATGATTCCTCGGTAATATGTCGCCGCCCCATTCCAATAAGCGGAAACAAGGCTGGAACCGAAAAAGGCGATGTTCAGGCTCGTTGTCATGGGTGGGTGTTCATTTCATCCCAGATCGCCAGCAGTTCGTCCACCCGATGCGCGCAGGTATGACGCTGCCGGATCGTTTCCAAACCATGCGAGGCCAGACGGCGCGCCCGCGCCGGGTCCTCCAGAAGCGCGCGCAGGGCCTGTGTCATTTCATTCCCGCTGCTGACTTGCAGAAAATCTTCGCCGGGCGTAAACAAGCCTTCGGCGTCATTCCAGGGCGCGGAAAGGAGCGGGATGCCGCAGGCCAGCGCTTCAAAGACACGGATGGTAGGAATTCCGGGCAGCGCCCGGACATAAGGCCCGCGTGGGACATGCACGGTTAAACGAAATCGCGCAAAGACCGACGGAGCCTGGAAGTTGGGCAGCCAGCCGCCGTATTCTATTCCGGCTTTTTCCAGCGCGCGCCGCGCGTCGGCAGGATAGCGGACGCCATAAACGCGCGCGCGCAGCCCCAGCGCCTGCACCGGCCCCAGCAGAAACTCATGCAGCTCCGCCGTGCGCTCGTCGTCGCCCCAGTTGCCCACCCAGACAAGATCGCCTTCCTGGGGCATATCCGGCAGTGGGTGGAAGAGGCGAATGTCGGCGGCCTCATGCCAGGTCCAGGCACGTCGAGTCCAGCCGTTTTGAAGATACAGGTCGCGCAGGACTGCGCCGAAGCACAGCGCGCCGTCATAGTGGGTCAAATCATAAGCGGCCATCGCAGCCGCGTCAGTCACGGCCCGGTGATGCGTGTCGTGGAACAGCAGACGATACCCGCCGCGCTTGACACGATGTTCGCCTATCCGCTTCACCAGAGCGTGCGCGTTCCACTCATGCACAAGAACCAGATCGACCCCGTCCAGAACGGCGTCTAAATTCAGCGTCTCCAGCGAGTATGTCATGCTCTCCAAGCCGGCATAAGCCGCGCGAAAAGCAGCCAGAGCGGCCTGCCCCTGTGGCTCGCGTCCCAAGTTTTCCCGGCTCCAGCCATCCTGCGGCTCATAAACGCGCACCGCGTGGCCCCGAGCCTGAAGTTCGCTCACGATGCCGCGCAGGAAATGGGCGTTTCCGTGGTTCCAATCGGAAACGAGTGAGTGACAGAAGATCACAATCTGCAAAGCCGGCTCCTTTTTGCCTGACAAGAGGCTGCCTGACAGTAAGCGGCGCGGTAAGCTGCGGCCATGTGCGCGGGGGAATAGCGGGCCGCGCGGCGCAATGCCCGCTGCGCCATCTCGCGGCGCAAGGGGGTATTGTGAATCAGGGCAAGCAGCGTATCGCGCAGGGCCGAGGCATCATCTGGCGGAACAAACAGCGCGCTGTCTCCCCAGACTTCGCGCAGTGAGGCGATGTCGCCAAGAACAAGCGCGCAGCCGGACAAAGCTGCTTCCAGAGCGCTCAAACCGAATGGCTCATAGCGCGCAGGCAGGGCATAAATAGACGCCTCGGAAAGCCAGTGCGCCAGGCGGCGCGGCGGCAGACATCCCAGCAGGCGCACGTTAGGAATGGCAGCGTCGGCCTCTCCCGCCACAAAGACCGGCCAGGGCAGGGAGGATGCTGCCTGAGCCAGCGTCGCCGTGCCTTTAGCCTCATCCCACAATCGTCCGGCGCTGAGAATATAAGGCTGCTTTTCCCCAACATTAAAGAGCGAGGAATCACGCCCGTTAAAAATCACCTGCGATGGAGGAAGCGGGTCGTAGTACGTTTCCAGAGCGGCCAGCATGGCGCGCGTGGGGGCGACAACCAGACTGGACGCATGTAAGCCATCACGCACCGCCTGCGCGTAGCGATCCCATTCCGGCGGGCTGGCCTCTCCCTTCACGGCCCGCCACCAGGAGAGCACGCACGAATGGCCGACCGTGACGACTGGAAATTTGAATGGCAGGCAGCCATGCGCGTACCCGTTGAGATGCACGATGTCCGGCAGAATCTCGCGCTCCAGACCAAGCAGCCAGTCGCCGGCGCGGGCGACATCTTCCCAGGGGTTCGGCATCCATTCCAGCTTGTATGCGCTTTCGTGGATTGTCAGCGTCGGGATTTGACACGCTTCCGCCCATTGCACGGGGGAAAGCGGAGCGCCCATCGCCGCCAGGTGAACAGTACCATATGCGGCAGAGCGCGAGCCAGTTCCAGCGCATAGGTCCAGACGCCGCCTACGGTGTCCGCCGTCATCAGGATCCGCTTCAAGACAGCGTCACCAGCGCCTTCATAAACCCCTCAGGCCGGTCGCGCGTGGCATTCAGCGCGTCGCCCAGTCGTTCCAGGGGAAAGGTATGGGTGTACAGGGGCGATCGGGTCTAAAGATCCGTTCCCACCGCCTCCACCGCCTGCCGGATGCCGCCCGTGTACATTTGCGGGTCACGCTCATGGGCGTTGATGACGTCCAGGCCCGCGCCAGTTCCACAGCTGCATGTTGACCTGGCGCAGACCGTCCTGATGGTAGCCGGCGATGATCAGCCGCCCCCGCTCCCGGGTCAGTTCCGCCGACAGGTCCAGCGGCCACTGCTTGCCGACGGCCTCGATCGACCACGTCGCAGAACTGCCGCCGTCCGTCAGCGCCCTTACCTGCTCGATGATCTGCCAGTGGTCGTCCATCGGCAGAACGTGGGCTGCGCCCATCTGCCGCGGCGATCTCCTGCGCGAATGGGCGGCGGGCAACGGCGATGACACGTCGCCCCCGCGTCATGGCGCCAGGCGCGTCAGCAGCGCGCCCAGGAACCCGATGCCGACAATGGCGACGGTCTGACCCGCTCTGATCTCGCTGCGCCGGAAGATGTTGACGGCGCAGCCCAGCGGCTCGCCCGGCAAACGGCTGCCCGTCCAGCGCAGGAGGCAGCTTGACGACGGCGCTGGGTGTCGCCATGTCATACTCGGCATACGCGTGATTGGACAGCAGCGCAACTCGGTCGCCGGGCGGCAAAATCACTGACGCCTGACCCGACTTTGTCTACTCGCGCCCCAGCCTTCATGGCCCAGCGCGCCCGGCAGCATAGGGTACGAAAACCATTCCCGGCCTTCCCAGGGCGGCAGGTTGGACGCGCAGACGCCGCAGCCTTCCAGACGCACGCGCACCTCGCCTGGCCCTGGCTCCGGCAATGGGACTCGCGAGACGCTCATCTCGCCCGGCGCCATGAAGTGTCGCAGCGCGCATCGTCTCGCTCATGCGACTACCTCCCTCCCCTGCCACGAAAGTGCCCGCTTACCGGGCATGGTGATGCCCCGCGTCTCGCACAGCCAGCGGGCTAATTTTTCTATGCCCTGCGCGGTATCCACGCGCGGCGACCAGCCCGTCGCCGCCTGGAATTTGCGCGTGTCGGACACGTAGTAACGCTGGTCGCCGGGCCGCCAGTCTTCCCGGGTAAAACGGGGCGCATCCCGTAGGCATCCCGGATCAAATCCAGCAGGTTCAACAGGCTGAGGGTGTTGTCAGGGCCGCCGCCGATGTTAAAAGCCTCCCCCGAAAGCCGTTCCATGTGCGCCTGCGCCAGCAGAAAGGCCTGCACTAGATCCTCCACGAACAGAACGTCGCGCACCTGCATTCCGTCGCCATAAAGCGTGATGGGCTTACCCTCCAGGGCACGGATCAGGAAATGCGCGACCCATCCCTGATCTTCCGTGCCGAACTGATGCGGCCCGTAAATGCAGCTCATGCGAAACACGACGGCGGGGAGGCCGAAGGTGCGGGCGTAGTCAATGACATACTGATCCGCCGCGCCTTTGGAACAGCCGTAGGGGCTGTGGAAGTCCAGTGGGCGCGTTTCGCTGATGCCCTGAGCGCGCAGGTCGGCATCCTCCGGCTCGTATCGTCCGTTCCGGGAGCGCAATGGGATGTCGTCCAGCCCGCCATAGACTTTGTTGGTGGAGGTGAACACCAGAGGTGGCGGGCTCGTCCATGCCGCGCAGTGTCTCCAGCAGGTTCAGCGTGCCACGCGCATTCACCTCAAAGTCATCAGAGGGGTCAGTCAGGCTGGTCGTGACCGCGACCTGCGCGGCCAGATGAAACACCTGCGCCGCCTGACGCACGGCTCGCCGCAGCTCTTCCGCATCGCGGACGTCCGCCACGACTATTCGCACCCGTTCGCCATGCGCGCGGCGCAGCCATTCCCAATTTTGCTCTACGCCCGCGCGGGAGAGATTATCGTACAGCAGGACGGAACGCCCCTCTTGCAGCAGGTGATGCGCGAGATTGGTGCCGACAAAGCCCGCGCCGCCGGTAATAAGAATAGTTGATTACGGTTCATACCGTCAGCCCTCGCGCCGCCAGTTCCGCGCCCGCCCGCGCCACATGATCCTGCGCCACCTGTCCTTCCAGCCACTGGCCGATCTCCACCAGCCCTTCTTCCAGGGACACCTGCGGCTCATACCCCAGCGTCTGCCGCGCCAGGCTGATGTCTGCGAAGCAGTGCCTGATGTCCCCGACGCGGTATTTGCCGGTCACTTCCGGCGCAATATTCTCAAATCCTAACGCGCGCGCCATGCGGGACGCGATTTCCTCCACGCTGTAGGCGATGCCGCTGCCGACATTGAAGACGCGCCCCGCCGCTTCGGGTGTTTCCAGCGCGAACCGGCAGGCACGGGCGACATCCAGAACGCTGACAAAATCGCGTTTCTGGCAGCCGTCTTCAAAAATCAACGGCGGACGCCCATTCAGATAACGTGACGCAAAGATCGCCAGCACGCCCGTGTACGGATTGGACAGCGCCTGGCAGGTGCCGAATACATTGAAAAACCGCAACGCAACCGTGGGAATATGGTAGGCGCGGCCTGTGATCAGACACATCCGCTCCTGGTCGTACTTGGAAAGGGCATAAATGGAAGCAAGGGAAGGAGTTTTAGTTTCCGTTGTCGGGAGCGGCATCAGCGCTTCGCCGGACGTATTGTAGACTTCCCAGTCGCCTGCCTTCAGGCGCGCCAGACTGCGCTCTGTGCCAGAAACTTCCGTGCCGTCGGGCGCCCGGTAGAGACCTTCGCCATAAATGCTCATGCTGGAGGCGGCGACCAGGCGTTCCACAGGCTTTTCAATCAACGCTTCCAGAAGAACGGCGGTGCCGAGGTTGTTGACAGCCGTGTAATGAGCGATCTCATACATGCTTTGCCCGACACCTACCAGGGCCGCAAAGTGATAGACGGCATCCACGCCCCGGAGCGCTTTTTTGACGGCTTCCGGGTCACGCACATCGCCAACCATCAGTTCCACTTCCGGGTCAAGATAATCCGGTCGTTTCTGTTCCGGTCCATGCACCTGCGGCGAAAGATTGTCCAGAGCGCGAACTTCATAGCCGACGCTCAGCAGTTCACGCGCGAGATGCGAACCAATGAAGCCAGCGCCACCGGTAATTAAAATGCGTTTGCTCATGCCTCTCCTGCATCTCCTCAAATTGCCGGCCGGATCACTCGGCCCGACATTTAGTTGATTTAGAATAAGCATCTTCTACCCCTTTTGCTGCTTCTTCTAACATTGCTGCTTTATGTTGACGGTCCGCGTCTCAATTCAGGGTGTTTTATCAGGTCAGGAATAGGGTAGAAAGGGACGCTAATTCTTCGTGGTTACGTGGAACTTCATCGTGAAAGGTTGTGTGATCATGCTTCCCTCATCACGTCCGCCACATGACGGTGAAACACATGCCCTCGCTGAAATTGTGGAGCGCAACATCCATGCGCTGCTGTCGCGGCGCATGGCCCAGGAAAAACGGAAGGGCCTTCAGGACCAAATTGCCGACCGCATTACCCGTTTTACTGGCAGCATGGCATTCGTGTACTACCATGTAGTAATTTTCGGCGTTTGGATCGTATGCAACCGATTGTTGAGTGTCCCTGTGCGCTGGCAGTTTGACCGTTCTTTCGTCATACTCGCCATGGCCGCGTCCGTGGAGGCAATTTTTCTGTCTACGTTTGTCTTGATCAGTCAAAACCGTATGGCCGCACTCGCAGACAGACGCGCCGACCTGGATTTGCAGATCGGGCTTCTGGCTGAACATGAAGTGACCCGTCTGATCACTTTGGTCACAGCTATCGCGGCCAAAATGGAGATACCGGAGGCGAGGGATTCGGAGTTGCTGGAACTGGCAAAGGATGTCGCGCCTGAACAGGTGCTGGAAGAAATTGAGCGAGGTGAACAGAACTTTTCCCCAGGGCAGGCTGGCAGGAACTAATACTGCCAGTCACTTGCCAGCAGTTGCTGTACGACGAACGTTGCTTCTCCGGCATCCACCGAGTTGTGGGGAATGGCTGGGGCGTTGTCGGGGCGGGCGTACCAGGCGTCAAAGGGCGGGGTTTCATTGGGGCCGGCGTCCAATGCAGACTCGGTGGGGATGAAGGTCGGGTCGGATCGCAGGCTCGCGCCGGCCATTCCCAGCGGATACACCGTCGTGAAGCGGTCCACGTAGTAAGGCGGCAGGAGTGAGCCGGGGGCATGGTCCTCACCAGAGGCAGATAAAGTCCAGCCGATGCCGTAAGGAACCCAAAGGTGCATCAGCGGCCCCTGCGGAGCGCCGCCGTGCCTGCTTCCGGTAGAGACGCCAATCAGTTTCGGGCGCTTCGGGTAGCCATTGCGGTCGTTCAAGTGGCGCAGGCGGTCATAAAACGCATCGTGTTCCCCTGTGTCTGGGCGGACGCTGACCGGCATTTCGCGGCCCATTTCCGGCAGGCCGATCCACTTCCAGTGCACGTCGGCAGGGTGGCTGTCCAAGAGAACGCGCGCGGCTTCGCTGGAGAGAGCCAGCTTGTCCCCTGGTCGGCCATATCGCAGGATCATCGCTTGAAGCTGCGGATTCGATGTTTGCGCCTCGGTTGGGCGTGTCCATCGTCACAAATGTATTGACGGGCAGCGGCGTCCCTGACTTCTCCGCTTCCACCAGGGCGAAGCGTCCGATGATTCCGCCCGCGCTCAGGCCGACCACGGCGACCGGATGGCCGGAAACTTGCGCCGCTGCCTGGATGGCCTGGGCCGCACGGGGCGCGAGTTTATCCGGCGTCAGATGCGAGTCGGGAAAATGGACAATTAAGACGCTGATGCCGTTGGCCCGCAGGGCATCCGACGCGGGCGAAATCAACTGCATTAAATCCGTGGCGCTGATTCGGTTGTACAGATCAAAGCCTTCCAGGCAGACGACTATCTTGTCCATCCGGCCATTATCCGCTGTCCAAACGGGAAAACCGGCAACTGTCCGCTCCGGCTCTTCATAGATTTGCAGGGTCGGCAGGTCATTTGCGCTTCCTTCCGCCGGAAATTGCCACGTTGCTGCGGCTGTGTCATCGCCCACGGAGTCTGATCTCGCGCTGCGGGTCATGAGGCAGTGTCACGGACAGCCCGATCTTCCCCCGGAACCAGCGCGGTTCATGCGTCCACGGCAGGCCTGACAGCGGCAGCGTTGCCGTTCCCGAAGCGTCCGTGCGGACTGTGCGCGTTCCCGACGCCATGATCCCCTCGCTGCGCCCGTCGTCTTGCAGCGCAATGCCATTCAAATCAAAACTGAAGCGCAGGGGCAGGTCGGCGACAGGCCGCTGCTGGCGATCCAGCGCCTGCGCCTTCAAAACAACGGCGGCATAATCCGACGGCGGCATGTCGGCGCGAACGGGTTGAGAAAAAACGGCAACGGCTGCCAGCGCGGCGATCCAGATGAGTGTGCGGAACATGGGTTATGTCTCCAGGAACGGCGTTTATTTCGTCGCAGTATACGCTGAATAGGCTGCTGTGTCTGTGAAATACGTCACAGGACAAAGTGGAATAGATAGAAGAGGCGCGGACGAGGGCGGCCATGCAGCAGCGGGAACTCCAAACCGAGCGAATTACTTTCATCCAGCCGGACGGACGGCGCGACGGCCAGCCCATGCAGCGTCAACTGTCCGTCCAGAGACAGACGCTGTTGTGGGCCAAATGTGACCGCTTGATAGGCTAGGGCGGGGCTGACACCTTCATGTCCGCCGATCAGCAGCCCCAATTTAATCGTTGGCGCGGCCAGTGCGGACGGCGGGGTGAACGGCGCGTTATCCATGCCGAAGCGGGATCGCACGAATTTGACGCCGACATTTTCAATTTTCTTTTCGGCGAAGATGAACCCGTAATGGCCCGTCGGAATCCAGACGATTTTTGCCCCGCCTAACGCTTTGGAAAGATGACGCGCCTGCTTGGGATTGACAAACACGTCATAACGCCCGTTGAACATCAAGGCGTTGTGAGCATCAAAGCCACTGAGCCAGTTGGACGGCTCAATCGGGGCCAGGTCCCGCTTCAGGGAATCATACGTGACGCCGTGATACAGCAGGCTGGGGCGCAGGCCATAGGTGATAAAGCTGTCAAAGACCGTGTCCGAAACGTCGGCACCGCCGACAATCGTCACCAGCACGCGCGCCCGGTGATCCACGCCCGCGATGAGCGGCGCCAGCATCCCGCCCAGGCTGATACCCGCCACACCCATGCGCTGCGGGTCAATGTCGGGACGACCCGAAAGCCAGTCCAATGCCCGCCGATTATCCAGTACCGCCTGATGGAAGGCGGCCACCACCTGTGGCACGTCGCCTGACAAGAGTTCCACATCGGGGACGCGCGGCATGAGGCGGCGATTGTAACTGTAGGGCTGAACGATCAGAAACGCCGCGATACCGCCCCGCGCGAGGCTGGCCGCCATCTTGGATTCGTTGTCCAGCGTATTCGGCAGCCACTCATGCTCCACCAGCATGACAGGGTGCGGGCCGGGCGTGAGGGGCTGAAAGAGAAAGCCGGTGACAATGTTGTTGACCGGGTAGGGCGTAACAACCGGGCTGGGAAACGTCACGCGGATGATGGGTATACCCTCAAACGGCTTGTCCGGCGTCTCGGTGACGTGGAATGGCGCCTGGGCATCGTAATCATAGAAGTGCGGGTCAACAGCACCCATTTTGGCGGCGGCACAGGCAGGCGCAGTGAATGACGGCCATAGCGATAGTGTGAACAGAAGAAGCGCGAGGCCGCGCCGAAAAAACAGGTTTATGATTGGCTCCCCGAATGGCAATAACGGCAGTATACCCGCCGGGGCGCGTCTTGACAAGACGAATGCTCCCTGCTATGATACGAACGGGAGACGAACATGTCAATTTTAACTTTCCGCCTCGCCCTGATAATCGCGCTTCTGCTTGGGATCAATGGAATGGCAGCCCGCGCGCAGCAAACGGTCTATGACGACGGATTAGCAAGCGGCTGGGCAAGCTATAGCTGGGCCGCGGTCAAATTGGACGATACGACGCTGGTGCATGAGGGTAAAAACGCCATCAGTGTGACTGTCAAAGAAGGCAGCTACGGGGCATTGGAACTGCGAACCGCGCCGTTTGACGGCTCAAAGTTCGGGGCCGTGACTTTTTGGATCAATGGCGGACCAACCGGCGGCCAGGGCAGCTTGGTGGTGAAAGCCAGTGTGGACGGCAAGCAGCAGGGCATGACCGGCATTCCGAAACTGGAAGCGAACAAATGGACGCAGGTCACGGTCTCGCTGGCTGACCTCGGCGTTAACACTTCGCCCAAAGTCACCGGTTTTTTGATCCAGCAGAACTCCGCTGACGCCGCGCCGACTTTTTTCGTGGATGACATCCAGTTGACTGCCGCGACGGGTGCAGCCCCAAAAGCCGTGGAAACACTGCCCGTCCATCAAGGGCCGGTCAACCCGCTCCCCTACACCGGTGTCAACATTGCCGGCGGCGATTTCGGAGACCGCAAACCCGGCGTCACCGCTATTTACGGGAAAAACTATATTTACCCGCAGCCGTCGGAACTGGACTATTTCGCCGGAAAAGGCGTCAACATCATCCGCTTCCCCTTCCGATGGCCGGACCTTCAGCCCGCGCTGAAACAGCCGCTCGACCCGGCGGCGCTGGATCGCGTCAAGTCCGTCGTCGCGGAGGCGACCAAACGCGGCTTGGTCGTCATTTTGGACCCCCATGACTACGCGCGTTATTACGATAAACTGATCGGCAGCCCGGATGTTCCCGACGATGCGTTTGCGGACTTCTGGGGGCGGCTTGCCGGCCAGTTTAAGGACAACCCGCATGTCTGGTTCGGTTTGATAAACGAGCCGAACGGAATCGCCAAAGAGCAATGGCTGGACGCGGCCAATGCGGCCATCGCGGGGATACGTAAGGCAGGCGCGAAGAACATGATTCTGGTGCCGGGGATTGACTGGACCGGCGCTCATAGCTGGATTTCCAGCGGCAACGGGGAGGCGATGCTGAAGATCGCCGACCCGCAGAACCATTACATTTTTGAGGTGCATCAATATCTTGATTCGGACAGTTCGGGAACGAAGCCGGAAGTTGTCAGCGCCACCGTCGGCAGCGAACGGCTTCAGCAGTTCACGCTCTGGTGCCGCGCGCATCATCAGCGCGCCCTGCTCGGCGAGTTCGGCGCTGCCGCCAACGCGCCTGCTGCCCTGGCGGCCGATGACATGCTGACCTACATGGAAAAGAACCGGGATGTCTGGGCCGGCTTTACCTGGTGGTCGGCCGGGGCCTGGTTTGGCGACTACATGTTCATGCTGGGACCAAAAGACGGCAAAGACCGCCCGCAAATGGCGTTTATGCGTCCCCATTTTCAGGCCGCGAAAATGACGGCCCCCAAACCGTAATACGCGCTTTTCTCCGTCTTAATCCCTGAAAGGCCGTGTTGCCCTTGCCAATACGGCCTTTCTTATGTTACACTATAAGCCGTTTATGCATATGGACTTGACGGAACAGACATTGCGGGATGCCCTCGGCGACGCACTGCAACGGGATGAGCCGATGTCCCGGCATACGACGCTCAAGGTCGGCGGCCCGGCGCGCTGGTTCTGGGCGGCTTCAGACGTGGAGGTGCTGGCGCGCGTTCTGGATATCTGCACCCGCCGCGACATTTCCTATCTGTTCATCGGGCATGGCTCCAATTTGCTGATGAGCGATGCGGGCTATGATGGCCTGGTCATTCAGAACAAGTGTAAGGGCTGCGAGGTCGGCCCGGAAACGTATGCTGAAAGCGGCGTTTCCTTTGGCTCTCTCTTTATGCAGACGGCACGGGCGGGCTTCCGGGGATTGGAATGGGCTATCGGCATCCCCGGCACGGTCGGCGGGGCCTTAGTCAGCAATGCCGGGGCATACCGGGGCAACATCGGGCCGCTTGTCACGTCGGTGCGCGTCTTTGCCGACGGGCAGGACCAGACGGTCGGGCCGGAATGGATGGAATTCTCATATCGGGACAGTCGGCTTCGCCGGTCAGGCGTGGGGCAAACCGTGATCCTGTCCTGCACGCTTGGTCTGACGGAGCGGGGCGACCCGGATGCGATCCTGACACATGCGAAAGAATATCAGGCGCAGCGGCGGGCCAAGCAGCCGTATGCGCCCTCGGCAGGATCGTTTTTCAAGAATGTCAACGACCCGGCGCTGGCCGAGAGTTTGCCCGATCTGCCGGTCGGCATGAAAGCGGCGGGAGTAGTGCCTTCGGGGTTTCTCAGCGAAGCGTGCGGCTTGAAGGGTCTGCGGGTCGGCGGGGCGCAGGTGGCTGAGAAACACGCCAATTTTTTAATCAATGCAGGCGGCGCGACCGCGTCCGATCTGCGAACCCTGGCGGGCCGGGTCAAGGCCGCCGTCTACGAGAAATTTGGCGTCACGCTGGAAGAAGAAGTCTTGTATGCAGGCGATTGGACAAATTGGTCCGAGCCGCCAATAGATTCTGTCTGGAGGAATGATCGTTCGTGAAATTTTTCTGGCCCGGCACGGACGCGCCATAGTCGGCGCGGCATTCTGTGCGCTGGCGCTTTTGGTGGCTATTCTTTCCAGTGGCCTGGATCGCCCGGTGCGGAGCGCTGACGTGCTTTCCGGCAAATGGACCGGCAATATCCTGTGGAGTGATGCTTCCGGCCTTCAGTATAGCCGGACCATGCACACATCGCTCTATTTTGAGCCGGACGGCACCGTCGGAACTATCCTGACCTTGCCGAGCGGCAACCTGGGCGGCAATGGCACCTACACGTTCAAAGACGGCTGCCTGACCATTCACTGTACCGATCTGACGATCAATGGCCATCCTCTTCCAATGACTTTGTTTGATCGCGAACCCTGGTTCCATGAAACAGCCGCTTACAACGTGACCTTTAACGGTACAAATCTGACCCTGACAAACCTCATTGCGAAGCAGCCGACCGAAGCGCCGGGCTATCCGCTTCTGAACTCCGGTAAGCCCATCGTCCTCAGCCGTGTCGAAAAATCGCCGCCGGCGATCACGGAACCCGCGCCAAAAGAATAACCGAAAAAATAGGTGAACCTTTACCCATTTCACGGTGTTCTGTAGGTGTTGTGAGATTTTTGCCAGGCGGGTAAAGCCAACGAAGGCTTGCCAGCACGGACTTTTGGGAAGCAGGGATCGGTGGCGATAGACAGCGTAGTCAGGACGCGGCAGGCAGCCACTGAGGAACTTGTTTCTTTTGGCGTTGAGGCGGCGGAGACGAATTTCGATCTGCATCGGGCGGTGTGGCGACTAGCCTGGCCGTCCGTGCTGACCATGCTGCTCCAGACTTTGAATTCGTTCACGGATCGGTTCTTTGTCGGACATTTAGGCTCGGATGCCCTGGCTGCCGTCGGGGTGGGCGGGCAGTTCATGTTCCTGCTGTTCTCTGTCGGCATGTCCATTTCGGTCGGAACTTCTGCCCTGGTTGCCCGTTTCACCGGCGCGAAGGAGGATGATCAGGCGACGCTGGCCGCCAATCAATCCGTCTGGATCGCCTTGATTGCATCGGTCTTCTGCATCGCGTTGATGTGGCCGCTGCGCCAGACCGTCATCGGCTGGATGCACGTTAACCCCCATGCCGCCGACCTGTGCGTCCGCTATCTTTCCCTCACTCTGCTCGGCATCCCCGCGCTCTTTCTGATGCTAATTCTGGGCAGCGTCTTTCGCGGCCTGGGCGATACCGTCACGCCCTTGCGCGTCATGATCGGGGTCAACGTTATCCATTTAGGCGGCGACTGGCTATTGATCTTCGGTCACTGGGGACTGCCTCGCATGGGCCTGATGGGCGGCGCGACTGCCCTCGTCGCCTCGCAAATCATTGGCGCTGCCCTGTACTTCTGGTTTCTGCGCGATTCGCCGGTGCGCGGGCTGCTGACGCGGCTGGGGCATCTGGACCTGTCTTGGGCGCGGCGCATCCTGAACATCGGCCTGCCCGCTGCTGGTCAAAACATCTCGCGCGTCCTTTCCATGATGGTCTTTACCGGCGTCCTGGCCCGTTCGCCCGAAGCGACTGCCGCCGTTGCCGCCTTCACCATCGGGCTGACCTCGGAAAGCATCGCGTTCATGCCCGGCTTTGCGTTTTCCATGGCCGCCGGCACTTTGACCGGGCAGAACCTGGGAGCGGGCGATCCTCAGCGGGCCGAGCGCGCCGCTTGGGCAGCGCTTTTGCAGGGGCTGGTCGTGATGGTCTTTATGGGCGCAGTCTTTTTCACTTTTGCCCTGCCATTCACCCACATCTTCACGCATGACCCGCATGTCGTGCCGCTGGCAGTTGCCTACCTGCGGATCGCGGCTGTCTCCGAGCCGTTTCTGGCTCTGGGAATGATTTTAACGGGCGCTCTGAACGGGGCTGGGGACACGAAAGCGCCCGCCTGGGCAGCGGTCGTGACGATGTGGGGAATCCGCCTGCCCCTCGCCTGGGTCGGCATTTTCCTGCTTTCACTCGGGGCGATTGGTGCCTGGTGGTCGCTGACGATCAGCACGGCTCTGAATGGACTAATCGCGCTCTGGCTGTTCAAGCGCGGCTGGTGGAAGCAGACAGTGGTGTAAGTCCTACCCCGGCTCCTTCTTAGTCCCCTCCCCGTACCACAAACGGGTTACGCTCCGTGCATACGCGGAAGAACGTAATAAAACGACACTTGGACAGGTTGACACGAACACCTGGTTGCGGCGATAATATGGCATGGAAGGCGTTGCCCATTTCTCATCCGCCGTTGCTCACTGTGTGGATTCAGATGTTGCACACACATCGACACCTTAGGCGACGCTGCGTCTAAGAATGATTTGTATGGGAAGACTAAAAAAGTAGATGCAAAAGAAGCCAGCAATGAAAGACAGGCATTATAATGAGTGAATATTTTGGTCTTGATCCTTCACAACCCTTATTTTTACTTATTGGTTTTAATACCGCCGCTACGAGTGCAGGCCTCTTGAACACCATCAAAGCTTCAGGAGGCCAGTATAAGGTCAAGATGTTAAAGTCCGCGACAGAGAACTGGGAATTGATCATCGCAGCCATGAACGATTTTAATATTCGCTGTGTCGTTGTTAAGCTAAGTAGCGTTGCCTATGGACTTATCGCTGATCCGACTTACCAAACTGTTTCAGACGATTTATTTGACCGAATTGCTCAACTTCCCCACATTATCTTTGCTCACCAGCAATTATTCGATAGCCAAGTTGAGGATGACGATCCCGAATACTCGCCATATCCACCGCCTCCTTCAGAAGTGTTAGATGTAGTCAACGACTTCTTAAGAGACCGTGCTCTCAATGTATTGCCGTACAACACCAATGCGGAACTGAACGTTCTAGCTTCTGCATTCATTACCGAAGTTGATGAAGGACTGATCTTCCGAATCTATGTTCCGCATGGGCGAATGTGGGCCAATGAAACAGACAGGCTCATTCAACTTTTTCGGGAATATCTTGCACAAGTGGGCCAGTTAACGATACGCCTTGACCAACAGCGGACGAATCATGGGATTGTCTACGAGTTTTATAGCTCGTCCGATACTGAGGATGCGGGCATTCTTGACGAAAGCGGTCTCGCTGACCAGTTCCGCGACTTCTCCCAATTTCTTGAGTTGGCTGTTTTCAATCCTGCTGAAGCAGAAGCGATACTCAAATCGAAGCAGGTTAATCCTAAAGAAGTCGTCTCCATTCTGACGCGCTATGCTAAAGAGGGAAAACGCCTTCAAGTTGATATGAAGCACGAGCGCGAACAGAAAACACTCGGCATTAGACAGCGTTTAGAGTCCGAACTCATTGACACATTGCCCAGTGATATAACTGACCACATGATAGCATCTTTGGTAGAGGCGGCAGTTCCTAGCATATCTGGACTATACTCAGCCGTCAATTTCGGCCAGCGTCTCTTGCCAACATCCGCAGATGGCGGTTCGCTTACTATCAACATTAAACCTCAGATCATTCAAGCTGTAAACTCTGTGGTGGCTTATGAGATACAGGGGGATGTACAACTTTCGGCAGATGATCAGCACTTACTTCAACTGATCCGAGAATATGGTCAGGGCAAAGAAACCGAACTTATCTCTGCTGTCCATGAACTCGCAGATGATAGTGCGCCCTCAACGGGACGCCTTGCTGCAAAACAGAAAATCATCGGATTTTTAGGTTGGCTTGGAACACAAGCAGGCAACATAGGCGTGGATTTGCTAAAATCTTACATAAAGAAAAAGATAGGTCTATCATAAGGCTCGCTATATTTAAGCTAGTGAACAAGTCATCAGTCCCACTTATAAACCATGCCTGTTCGCTTACTGGATCGGCTAAAGAGGGCAGTCTATGGGTCAAGGCTGGACTATGCTGTCTTAGCGTGAAAGAGAATTGATTACTTCACACATCGACGCGCTTTGGGCTGACGATTTCGTAGTTGAGTTCCACAGGCGGGAAAGTGTGCCTGGTCAGGAGGCACGGGTTTATTGCGATAACTTCTGCCCCCGCTCGCTGGACGCTCGCCACCCCTCCCTCGCAGGGAGGGCCGAGAAGAAGCGGAAGCCACTGCGATTTCCGTAATCCCTTCCCTGCGAGGGAAGGGTGCCGAAATTGTGAGGCGGGATAGGCTCTTATCCACTCACCGCCGCCGCGATTCGTGCCTGCGTTTCCGCCACGTCTTCCCACCCCTGAATCTCCACCTCGTGCTGCTCCAGCACCTGATAAATCTCAAAAAAGTGCTGGATTTCCAGCAGCGTATGATGCGACAGGTCGTTTAAAGATTGGATGTCGTCAAAGCGCGGGTCCGCCACCGCGACCGACAAAATCTTGTGATCTTCGCCTCGGTGATCGTTCATCAGCAAAGCCCCGATGGGCCGGGCGACGACGAGGCAGCCGGAAAATGTCGGATTGGACGACATGACGAGAACATTCAGCGGTTTGCGCTGCCCTTTCCCCTTCGTGCCGCAAATCCAGCCGTAGTCACACGGGTAATGCAGGGGCGAAAACAGCGTGTGGTCATAACGGAATACGTTGCTGTCCGGGGCGTATTTGTACTTGTTGGATGAGCCTTTTGGCACCTCCACAATGGTGTTGACTTCCACCGGCGCATTCGGTCCTGCCGGGATTTCTTCATGCTGCATGAGGCGCGTCTCCTGAATTGAAGTCACTCCGAAAGAACCCACCCGGCTTACCAGTTCGCCACCCTCCCGAAACGGGAGGGGGAAGAGGTAGGGGCGCTACTTGCCACGCCCTCCGCTCCGGTTCCCCCAGAATTGGGGGTGAGGGGGCCTCCTCGGGCGAGGTGGGTTCCTTCATTATGTCCCACAACTCGCCAAAATCGGGTATAATAAGGCGCTTTTTCTTTTCGCTTTTTTCACGGAGGCTGCATTGAGCAACGAAATTCCGCCCCAAATCTTCAACCAGGCGCATGGGCCATATGGCGAACTCGTAGAAATCGAGTCCGGTCATGACCTGACCGCCAGCCTTTCTCAAATTGAAGCCGCGCCGACGCTGGCCGAAAAGGGGCGTTTGCTGCGCGAAATGACGCCCGTGGAGCGCCATCAAACTCTGGGCGCGCTGCCTGCGCCGCTTGTCGCGGCTCTGATTGAAGGCGATCCCGAACAAAACACGGCCCTGATTGCCAATTTGCCTGCGGAGAAGTATCGGCAGGTGATCAATCTGGGCACGGCGGCCCAGGGCCGCGCCTGGCTGGAACGGGCGGTTGGCTCGGGGTCGCTGGCCGGCTCCATTTTGCCGTCGCTGATGACGGCTTCTGACCTGGCCGACATGCTGCTGACCGATCCCGGCGTTCGCCGTGCCCTGCCCCGGCTGCTCAATTTTGAGCGGGCCGAGCGCTGGCGGCAGTTGTTGACGACAAATGAATGGCACAAAAACATAGACGAATTGCTGATGGCCGACACCGATGAATTGCTGGCCCGCATCTCCATCAAAAATAAAGCCGTCAAAGCGGTTCTGCAATCCCTGCTGGACTATGTCCCGGAGCTTTATTTGGAAGTCGTCAATCTGGCTCGCGAGCGGGTGACGCGCATTGACGAGAACCCGGACGAGTTTGAGGACCTGACCGCGACGCCATTTGGGATGCCCGAACTGCTGGGAAGCGCGGTGACCGACGAAGGTGCGGCTACAGACAAGGCCGTGGAAGCCTCACCGCTGGCCGAACTCATCCCGGAAGGCGGCGACCCGGTCTTCGCCCTGGCGACGGCGAGCCTGAACCCCGCCCGCAAGGCGGTGTTAGAAGACCAGCTCAAGACCCTGCTGCGAAACGAGATCGTCGCCACGGCGTCGTTTGCCCAGGCCGACATGCAGCGGGCGGCAGGCCGCGTGCTATTTTACCTGCGCGCCGGATTGGAATCGTTCGGCCCGACTTTGGGCGATGCGACGCGGGCGTTAGAGACGCATCATTTGAACGAGATCAACGCCATTGGCGCGCGCCTGGCCGAAGGATTCCGCCAGCGCGCCCTTGCCCTGTCTGGTCTGCGGGACTGGCTGGACGCGCGTCAAAAACACTTTTTAGATGCCATGAAGCTGCCTGAAGCAGGGGTTCACCCGGAAACCCGTGAGCCGGTCCTGTATCTGGCGGGCCGCGCCAAGCAGGACCGTGCCGAATGGCAGCCCATGCCGATCTCCGAAGTCCAGTCCCGTTTAAGCGAGATCGCCGCCTGGGGCGGGCTGGTCCGTGCCGCCTTCGGCACCGTGGACCGAATGCACACATCTACGGCACAGCCAAAACCCGCACCTGGGACGAAGCCGCCCGCCGAACGGTTCTCGCCCTGGTCCTATATCGCCGCTGGGAGCCGGAGTTGGTCCGCCCCGTCGAAGACTATGCCGCCTTCCGCCGTCAGTACGGCTCCGGCAAGCGCAACGGCCTGGATGAAGCCCGACAGATTGTGCTGGACGCTCTGGACGCCACCCCCGACGCCGCCTGGAAACCCTCCGACGCCAAAGCCCGCGCCCGCGAACTGCTCCTGCGCGCCGTCGGCGAAATCGAAACCATGCCCCTGCCAGGTGAGAGCATGGGACGACGGGGATAGGAAATGGCCCCCCTGCCCTAAGTTTGGGGAACCGGAAGGGAAGCCCCCTAGCCCCCAATTCTGGGGGAAGTGGAAAAGGTCACTCTCGTTTGTTAATGGCTCTTATAACTGTTTCTCATTTGGAGCGGGCTGATGCTGAAAGAACTCCAGCACTTCGCCGTCGGGACCAAGAAAGAAGCCGACGCGGATTGTCTTGCCGTTGACTTCCACGCTTTTTGGCTCAACGGTAATCGGGCAGCCAAGAGCGCGGATATGAGCAATGTCGGCATCTATATTGGCGGAGCGCAGGGCTAGATGGAAGTAGGGCCAGGGAGCCGGCATGTCTCCCGCCGGGTCGGGCGTCTGTCCCGGCTGGCTGGCGAAGAGTTCCACGTAGTTGCCGTCGCCGATGTCCAGCAGAGCAATGCGCCCGGCCCCTTCGCCCCACTGATGGGCCAGTGTGAAGCCCAGGCCTTCGGTATAGAAAGCCAGCGAACGGTCAAAATCGCGGGCGCGCAAGGCGATGTGGTGAAAGCCCGCTCCGCTGAGAGTCCGGTTGGTGGACGTAAACGATGCTGCCATAATTTTCCCTTTAATTGGTGATCTACCCGCAAAGTTCGGTATGGACCTGTAAGTTCGCAGGCCGATTTGTATTCTAACCCCCATATCCACATACGCCGGCGCGGGGAGAGTTGACGACGGGCAGGAGCCATTCGTCCAGTTTGGCGCGTTTGGCGCATTTTTTGCATAGCTCCCGATATTCGCCTTCTTCATCCACTCCCAGCAAGGCCGCCGGCAGGCCGCACTTCTCGCAAAGCATTTCAGGCGGCAGATTGCGGGCCAGCAAGAGAACCGCTGCGTTCGCGTTGCTGCCTTCATGCTCGGCCAGGACGCGCATCTTCAATTCGGTTGTGCTGCCGAAATCATACTCATGAATAAAGGTTAGCCCCGGCGTCAGCGCCTGTGCCAGCGGCGTGGTCATAGGCTTGGCGGGGCGAAGCCGATCGAAGATCATTCCCAGGCCGACGAAAATGTCATCCCCTGGGTCGTCTTCCTCCTCGGAAGGATCAAGGTCAGCATCTTCATAGCGGGTCTCGCCGATGGTGAACGCGCTAAGATGCCCGCAGCATTCCAGCCAGGTACGGCGCAAGTAACTGTCCAGATCTTCCAGCGTGGCATCGGCCCGAACGTCCAGATGAAGCCAGTATTCCGGTCCGTGCGCCCATTCCACAAGGAGGTGAAACCGCTTTACGTGCCTCCCTGCCGCACTGTCCTGTTCCGCGAGATGCTTTCCCAGATGGGCGATAATCGCGCGTTTCCCGAACTCGCCCTGACAAAGAAAGCAAGTGCCGCGCGTGGCGCGGCGTCGTGTCGATGGTTCCTGCATGATTGTCTCCTACTGCGTAACGATTTCTCCCATTTTGATGACTTCAAAGTCCGAACCGTGGATGCGGCTGAGGGTGTGCAGGTCATCATCGTTCCAGCGTGGGTCAGGGGCGCCGGAGAGGAACCAGTCGCTGCCGTTGTCCGCCAGAATCAGGCCATACTTTTTCATGGCTCGCAGAACTACCTGCATGGAAGGCGAAAAGCCGGAAATATCCACGGAAGATTTCAAACGGACGCGCATTCCGAGCGGGGGCAGGTTTGGGTCGGTATGGTGGCTGGCAAAGTGACTCGCGGGAGCCACATAGGCCCGGCGTGTGTGGACAACGGTGAAGCGCAGCGCGTGGGTGATCTCTCTTTTCTCCATCACTTCGTCATAGCGGATCAGGCCGGGAAAGATCGGCAAGCCGGCGGCATCGGCGGAAGTCCATCCGGCGGGGCGGAGGGAATTGGAAGACAGGTCAAAGATCGCGCCCGAGCCGCAATGCCAGCCGCCATGTCCGTCGGGGTGGGAGTCCCAGGTCTCATACAGTTTCCAATGGTCTTTGTCTATCACAAGGACGTGCCGGTCGCCGACTGCCTGCGGACCGCCTTCAATGGGCGCATCGGGCGGAATGGGGTAGGGGCCAGGGGCGGATTCGTCGGCATACTGGAACGTGACCGGAACGCGCGGCTGATTTCCTGGCACCACAACATAAGGAATGCCGTTGGGGTTGCCCAGCCAGACCGTGCCGAAGTCGGGGTGCAGGGTGTGTTTCGGGTTCATGTCCCCAATCAGAGCGTCGGAGTTCGGGTCGACGGGCATTTGGGAGATGTCCGTGTTCCACGGGTTGTCCGCCGGAAAAACAGGCTTGTTCGGCAGGGAAAGCGCTGGCTTCGGCGCGGCGTTCGCGGGCAGTTCAAAGATGTTCGGCGCGAGCAGCAAGGCCGCGCCTGCCAGGGGCAGGAAGCGAAAGAGAGAGTGGCTGAACATGAGCAGGGTTCTCCTTTAAACCGAAACGGTTTCGCGCTCTTCGGCAGGTTTAGAGTGGAAACGCGGCGCGACCGGGAGACGAGAGCGGTTATCCTTGACCCAGACATAGGCCCGGCGGCCTAACTGCGGGATCGGGGGAATGTAAAGCAGGGGCGCAAACAGGACCGTTAGGGGCAACTGCCATGCGACCAGGCGAAAAGCGTCAAAGCCCGCGTACTGCCGGCCATCCGGGCGCACAGCGATGGCAGCCTGTTCGGCGTCCTCTAAGCGGACGCCTGTCTCGGCCAGGGCGGGGGGATCGTAAGAGTTGACAAATGTGATCTGCCGGAAGACGTCCAGAAAGCGAATAAGCAGCAGGCACGACTTGCAGAAATCGCATTCGCCGTCGTAGACCAATCGCAGAGGCGTCAGGGCAAGGGGGCGCTTGGCCCAGGCGAGGAAGTGCCGGAAGTCGTCGCGTGTGAGGAACGTGAGGTAGGACGTGATCATCAGAAACGAGAACAGGGGGATGTTCATCGAGTATTCAATCCCCAGATGCAGCATCACGCCCAGACTCAGCACGTACAGACGCAGGCGCGGCACCCAGACAAAAGTCGCCAGCGACACTTCAGTGATGACGGTTCCCCAGGTGATCAGGTTGATGACATAGACATTGTTCAGCCCGGGCATCGGAAAGCGGGCAGTTTCCGCCAGATGCAGCGGATAATACGCCGCCGTGCCGTCCATCCACTGCTGGCCGGTCGCCTTGCTGAAGGAAGCGCACAGATAGATTACAGCGACCTGAATTTGCATCAATCGCTGCGGCCAGGGAATAATCAAAGGCGGCTCATCGCCCTCTTTGCCCAGCGCAATGCGCCACAGGCGATCCAGCGAACAGGCCGCGCCGGCGGGAGCAAACACCAGGTAGGCGGCCAGCACCATCATAACGGTGTCGCCGCTGTTGTGGATGGGTGAATTGCGCGCGTGCAGCGTCGCCAGACAAAAATAAACGAAAATAGAACTGATGCGAGTCCACAAGCCCAGCGTCAGGCACAGCGCAGCCAGCAAAAAGATTAGAAAGAACGGCGTCAGCCAGTGATCCGAACCGGGCTGCCCCAGCAGGTTATACCGCAGGCCGTGATTGCCGTTGTAAGCGTTTGCATCCGCGACCCCCAGCACGCCCCGGCTGGAAAACCAGATAAATCGTTCGGGCAGCAGCAGCAGCCCGTAGCTGAGGACAAGCGCGCCGAAGACAAGGCGGAAGACGCCCAGAGGCACGGACGAAATAGGATCGAACCAGAAATGGTTCCAGTCGCGTCGGAGCCATTTCATCACAGATCCTCCCGATGGATGGATGTGATGGATGGCCCGGTTCCGGTCTGGAGCGGCTCGGCTTTGTAAGGGGGCATCGGCGTGCCGGGCGGCGGAACCTGGCGTGAATGCTGAATGAGTTCCACGCTCACCGGCGGGTTTTGCGCGTCGTAATTGTTGACGCGGGCGGCGTAGCGGGCCAGAGCCGGCCAGAGTTCCTGGTTGCTGCCGTGCGTCGCCACCTCCACGATCTTGCGCCACCGCTCTTTTTGGTAACGCTGGACATAGTTCATTTTCGCCAGACGCGGAAAAACCCAAGGGTGCTTATCACCGTTCTGATAAGTGATCTCGGCTTCCAGATACACGTCCAATCGGTCCGGGTTAGGCGAAAACATGTTCCAGGACTGCGCGAAGGCCGTCGCGGTCATGTAAGGCCGAACCACGCCCAGGCTGGCAGACACAATCGCGCCGGAACTCGGCATCAGCCACATACAGAGCGCGAAGAGCTGCCAGAGGAGGAAGAGGTTGACAGCCTTACGCGCCCACCAGCGCCGCGCCAGCCGCCCGACTCGCCGCTGCTTGACTTCGTTTCGTTGTTCCAGCGTCCGTCCTTCGCTTCGGAGTTCTAAAATGCTCATCTTGGTTCTATTGTATCACGAAAAAACGATTTCTGAAAATACTTTGCAAAGCAAAGTTCTTTGTGGTATACTGTAAAGGGAGATAACAAGAATGAATGCGACGACACGAACCAGCCTCACTCTGCTGCCCCTCGCCCTGGGGATGGGACTTCTGGGCGATCAACTGCTGCGGGCGACGCCCTGGGGCCTGAATGTCTTTCTGTGGACACTGGCCGGGCTGGCGACTCTGGGCGTTCTGACCCTCCGCCTGCGCCTGACCGTGCTGGGGGAGGGTGCCTGGCTGGCCTTGCCCGCCCTGGGCTTCGCTCTGGGACTGACCTGGCGCGATTCCCCGACGCTCAAAGCGCTGGACATCGTGGGGTTAGCCATCTGCCTTGCCGTCGGGGCGGCGCGGACGCGGGCCGGGCAGGTGCGCCTGGCGGGTATTTTAGACTATGTGGTAGACATCTTCTACGCGGGTTTCCAAGCCGCCTTCGGCGTCATCCCGCTCCTCTTCCGGGACACGGAGTGGAACACGATCCCGCGCACCGGCTGGCTGCCGCGCGTCATTGCCGTAGGGCGCGGCCTAGTATTAGTTCTGCCCCTGCTGCTGCTTTTTGGCGGGCTGCTGATGGCCGCCGATGCCGTCTACTCGCATCTAGTCAGTCAAGCCCTGCACTTTGATACCGGCGCCCTCGTCAGCCATCTCTTCCTGACCGGTCTTTGGGCCTGGCTGTTCGCCGGCTTCGGGCGCGGCCTGCTCCTGGCTAACCCGCCCGTTTTGCCGTCTGAGAAACGCCCTTCGCTCCCCTCGCTCGGCGTCGTTGAGACTGCGACTATTTTAGGTCTGCTCAACCTGCTGTTTCTGTCCTTTGTCCTCGTGCAGTTCCGCTACATGTTCGGTGGGAGCAGTCTGGTACAGGCGATGGCCGGGCTGACCTACACCCAGTATGCGCGTTCCGGCTTCTTTGAACTGGTCTGGGTGGCCGCGCTTGTCCTGCCCCTCCTGCTCGGCCTGCACTGGCTCCAGCGCCCGGACGATGCCCGCGCCCAGCGTCTCTTCTCCTGGCAAGCCGCCGTGCAAGTCGCTCTTTTGTTCGTCATCATGGCCTCCGCCCTGATGCGGATGCGACTGTACCAGGAGGCGTGCGGTCAAACCGAGCCTGCGCCTGTACACAACGGCGTTTATGGGCTGGCTGGCCGTGGTTTTCGTCTGGTTCAGCCTCACCGTTCTGCGCGGCGAGCGCCGCCGTTTCGCCTTCGGCGCAGCTCTGGCCGCCTTCTGCCTCGTTTTCGCCCTGCACATCGTCAACCCGGATGCGACCATTGTCCGCGCCAATCTCGCTCACGCACAAAAAGGCCACACCTTTGACGCCGATTACGCCGCCACACTGAGCGCCGACGCCGCACCCATCTTGGCAGACGCCTTGCCGAGTCTGCCGCCTCTCGCGCAAGGCAAAGTTTCCGCCCATCTGCTGCGAAATTGGTCCCACGGCGGCGACTGGCGTTCCTGGAGCCTCTCCCGCGCCCTCGCCTTCCGCGCAGTAGATCGCAACAGGCCTCTGTTGCTCACCGACCAGAAATACGCCCCGCCCGCGCCGACGGAAGGGCGTGAGGATGATTAAGCCATGCCCACTATAACTCGCCGTTGCCAATGAGCAGTGAATTGATCTTATGAGGTTTCAGAAAACGATGGTCCAACCAGACAGCGCTTGGCCGCCTCCACCGGCGATACCGCCTCCACCGGAGGGAGGTCGGAAATGGCACACCCGGACAAAAACCACGATCCTGTTGTTACTGTGTTACATTGTCTTGTGGCCTTGCCTTTTCGCTGTGGCCGTATGTCTTTTTGATCCTCGTTTGTTTGTGTTCATTGTGTTTGGTTGGCAAATGTTTGTCGTTCTTATCTTCGTTCAACCTTGTCTGCATCTCCCAGGGGTCATGCTATTCCAGCGTCTACAATGTTATGCAAGCGGGAATGTCGTCGTATTGACATCGGCAGTTTGGGCAAGTATCCTCGCATCAGGGCATTGGATGATATACAATTATCTATGGGGAGGTTATGATCCCGCCTGTGATCCAGATATCGGCTTCTTTTGGGTATGCGGCATCCCCGGTATCCTCATTGTCCCGTTTTTAGTGGCAGGGAGTGTGACGGGCTATTTGGTGGGCCGCCTGTTGGCGAAAAGGCAAATGTGATGAACCCAAATCCTAGCTGGCTGCCACCGCCCGTCCGTAAAAATATCGCTGCGCCAGGTCCACCGTCGGAAGACCGTAAAGCAGCGAAATACGGTTGGCTGGGAGCCGCGTTGGCCGTGACAGGAGCCTTGCTGCCAACCTTGATTTTCGTCCTGTGGATGAACTACTTGGACAGTCTGCTTGATCACCCTGATATGGATGATTGGTATCTTGGCAATGGCCGGACATATCTACATATCTGCCAAATTGTCATTGCTAGTCTTGAAGTCATCGCCTTTGCCTTTGGAGTGCGAGCATGCCGGAAAGTGCTGGGCAAGATCGTTTTCTTCATGGTCGCTGCCGCTCTCTACTTTGCTTATTGAGTGATGCCCGAATGGTACTGGATCCGTTATCGCTTCGATTAAAATGAAACCAACCGAAAAAACACTCTGGTCTCGTCTGCTCTGGTGGACTCTGTTCGCCGCCGCCTTTGGCTATGTGGAGGCGCTGGTTGTCGTCTACATCCGTCGCCTGACCGGGATGCCTCCGGGGCTGGATTACCATCAAATCTGGGCGGTGCGCCATCTCGCTTGGGATGGTGCGGCGATTGTGGGAGAAATGCGACGGCAAGGGGTTTACGAGACGGAGTTCACACGGGAGATCGCTACTCTTCTTTTGCTGATTGGCCCCGCCTGCGCCGCCGGGCGCACCGCCCGCGAACGGTTGGCATTGTTTTTGTACACGTTTGCCGTCTGGGACGAGACGTACTATCTCTGGCTGAAGCTGTGGACCGGCTTTCCGCACTCGCTGGCAAGCACGGACATCTATTTTCTGGTTCCTATCGCCTGGTACGGCCCGGTCTGGTTCCCGGTGCTGATCGTCATGCCGACGCTGATTGGCCTCGCGTTTTGGCTGCTCAGGCGTCCTTCCGTTCCTCCTTATGGCGGAGCTTGATCAGCGCTTCTACGCCGGGCGACAGCAGGAGCAAGGCGCCGACGCAGGAGATCAAGTCGGCAGTCAGATTTGGCGGCGACTTGGGCCGCTGCAAGGCCCCGTAGGTAATCAAGCCGAGCGCAACCATCAGGAGCAGCGACTGAATTAAGGCGGGCTTGTCACCGTCTTTGCGCGAGGCCAGCAGAACGACGATTTGCGAGACAAAGCCGGCCAGCAGCGGCAGGGTTCCAAGCGTGTGTATGAATGTCATTAAAACCTTTTTCCTTCAGTTGTTCCAATTCGCGTGGCAGCAGGCGCTTTCCTGCCTGTTTCCAGGCCTGCTGTTTCTGACATTTGCCGTGACGAAATGGGTGGCTGTCCCTGGCCTGCACCGCTACGATCTGATTCTGCTGGTCTGTCTGGTCGCGCAAGCGGGAATGTACTGGACGGGGTTGGAAACGAATGATGAACTGAAAGTGATCGCCGTTTTCCATCTGGCGGGGCTGTGTCTGGAACTGTTCAAGACGCACCTGCACTCCTGGGCCTACCCGGAAGCGGGCTGGACCAAGATTTACGGCGTTCCCTTGTATAGCGGCTTCATGTATGCCAGCGTTGCCAGTTACCTGTGTCAGGCCTGGCGGCGTCTCGGCGTCAGCTTAACCGCCTGGCCCCACGCACAGGCGACCGGCTGGATCGTGGTGGGCATCTACGGCAACTTCTTTGCGGAACACTGGCTGCCGGACGCCCGCTGGGTGTTATCGGGACTCATCCTGTTCATCTTCCGCCGAACCCGCGTCACGTTTGTTGTCCGTGACCAGTCTTACGCCCTGCCGATGAGCGTGGCGTTTCTGCTGATTGGCTTTTTTCTGTGGGTGGCGGAGAACATCGCAACTTACTTTGGGGCGTGGCAGTATCCGAACCAGCAGGGCGGCTGGCATCCGGTTCATCTGGCGAAGATGAGTTCCTGGTCGCTGCTGGTGATCTTCAGTTTTTTAATTGTGGCTGGGTTAAAACAGGTGAAGGAAGGGAGGCCGAAGCGGGCAGCACGTCCTCTTTTCGCTCAATGGTCATGGTTTGGACGACGATCAGGTTCGGGACGACATGGCCGAAGTCTGCCGAGCCGCGACGCCCGCGATTTGTCATGGTCAGAGACACGGTCACCGTAAGCGCGCTGGTCTGACGGAGCAGATTGCCCGCGCCGGCATCAAACACGATCCGGTCGCTCTGCGCGCTGCGCGTGGTCTGAAGCAGCGTCCCGTCATGGTCGGGCGACGTGCCTTGCTTGACTTGCGGCGGCAGGCTTTGTGTGATGACGGCTAATCCTCGGCTGCCTCCGCGCACCGACGTCAGCGTCAACTCTGTGCTGACCAACAAGGCTCCCTGAAACGCGACGCCCGGCCACGTTTTCCCAACGGGAACAGGAGCGGCAGGCAGGCGAAAGAACGCGCGCAGGAAACCAACGTTGGGTGACAGGGCAGGGGGCGAGACGATCTCTCCCAGCGGCGTCACCCGCAACGTCTGCGAAAGAGGCGGGATTGGATGGCTCTCATCCTCAAACCCCGGCTCCGGGCTGACAGTCACTTGAACCGTCGCCGTTCCGTCCAGCCCTACCGCCCGCACCTCTTCCGTCAATCGCTCCACACTCGGCGCCCGGTACGGCGCTCTCGGATCAGCCGTCTCCACGGCCCTGGCGGGATCGGCAAAGTATGGATCGCGCATGACCAGATACCGCAGCCGCTCTCCCGCCGTAAACTTGTAACGCAATGGGATTGACGAACCGGCCTCTTGCGCGTGTGCAGTCAGAGGCGCGAAAACAAAAGTAAGGCCGGCAAGCGCGACGAAACGATGCAGGTTCATAGGAGAGAGTATGGCCCATCAGCGCTCATTCGTCAAGATGTAGGAATTGTGGCCGTATTTGCCGAACTTAATTCGCATGGACTCTACGGAAGCAGCAAGGCAGTTTCTTAAACTGCGGCAATTTGATGCAGCCACATTCATGCCTCGCTATAAAATAGACCATGTCGGAACGCCGCCCAGCAGATGCCAGGGAATTAAGACAAAGAAGGACAATCATGGCACGTTCTTTTCGCCTATCGCTTGCTAATGACAATGATAATCCGCACGATTGAATTATGGATTTCGATCCTTTTAAGCGCGGCGCTCCTCTGCGGCGGCGCACCGACGTATGCCTTCCCACCGCAGACGCAGGATGGTCCCGCCCTGCTGAAGAGACTTCAGGCCGGATACAGTCAGGGCCGCCGTTCATTCACTATCCCTCCCGGCGTGTATGCTTTCCCGGCGGGTGCTGATGCCAGCTTCACTTTAACGGATTGGAGCGACGCGCAGATCCGTGGAACCGGCGTGACACTGCTGACGAACTACGGCGGAGTAAAGCTAAATCGCTGCCGGAACGTCACACTGACAGGCATCACAATTGACAATGATCCCTCACCGACGATGCAGGGGGTCGTGAAAGCAGTCAATCCCCAAAGCAAGACGCTCGACATCACCCTCAACCCTGCCTATCAACTGCCGCCGGAGGGCGGCATTGCGCGATCCGATGCCCGGTTCACAGCGTTTTATCCGCCCGATGGCCGCGATCCCGTGCGCCTGGATTGGGACGCAACCTATCAGTTCGATCCGCTGGGCGGAAACGCCTACCGCATCAAGCTGCTCAACAACCGGATTTTTGACCCTTTTGAGAGTACAGGGGTCATACTGCCCGGCGACGGAATCGTCATCGCCGTGAGTACCGGGTCGTTCGGCTTCCACATCAAGAACTGCGAGCATGTTACTCTCCGCAAGGAGCGCATCTATGCGGCGACCGGCTTCGCCATCTTCGACGACGGAGGTCCAGGCGGTAATGTTTACGATGGATGCGTCATCGGACGAAAGCCTGGCTCGAACCGGCTGTTGAGCTGCTTGCGGGATGGTCTGCATTCGTACCGCTCGCGAAAAGGCCCGACCGTAGAAAACTGCGACTTCTCCTATACTGGTGACGACCTGATCGCCATTCATGGCTTCCTGAGTGTCGTCGAATCTCAGCCTGCGCCGGATCGCCTCATCATTGCCTCGCCGTTCGGCCGCGACATTGATCCGGGCATGACTTTGAAGCTCTACGATCTCGCCAGTTCCCAGCCTCGGGGACAAGTCGCCGTTGCCTCCGTCACGCAGATAACGGGACCAGATGCGGACGCTCGCATCCAGGCCGTGCCTGCCGCAATTCAGGCACAAGGCTTTTCCGTGCGGAGCTTCCCTTCCGATTCCGCCGTTCTCCTCAACGTGAAACTTGACAGTCCCGTCAATGCTCCCCATTTCACGCTCGCCAGCAGCGGCGAGTATTGCGGCAATGGCGCAATTGTACGCAACAACTATCTTCACGACAACAACAGCCGTGGGGTCCTCGTCAAGGCAAACAACGTCACTATTGAACATAACACCATCGCGCGTCTCGGCTGGGCCGGGATAGCGATCTTCCCAGAAAGCTATTATCTTGAAGGTCCGTTTGTTCATCATGTGATCATACGAGGCAATACGATCAGCGACGGCGAAGCGGTAGGACATACCGATGGGCAGATCGAAGGTTCCCTTGGCTCCATCGCCATCGCGAACAGCTTCGGCAAACGTCTCTTCCACCCACCGACCTACTTTGGCTGGGCTGACAACAGCGACATCAAGATCGAAGGCAATCATATTATCCGGCCCGGTGAATTCGGAATTTCCCTCCTCAACTCACTGGGCATCACCATTACAAATAATGTAATTGAATACCCCCACCAGCATCGCCAGTACCTCAAGGACTTCGACCTGAGGGGCACCCTACAGGATGGGTCTGGTCCCTTCGCTGTCTCACAGGCAGGGCTGGATGTAATGCGGCATCCTGTCTATGGGAACTTGGTGGTGGGATCGTGTGATGTCATAATAAGGGGCAACGCCGTCAAGCCGGATGTGCCGGGCTACCGAGGAGACTGGGGTATTGGCGTTTGGACGAAAAGTATTAACGTCAAATACTGAAGTACGCTCATCTCCGTTTCTACAGAAGTCCCACGATGAACATCATGAAAAGTTGGAAACTCTTTGCCTCTGCTCTTTTCGCCTCTTCTGCCATCATCGCAGGTCCACAGGCATGGGGATCGCAATGGTTCGTTTCTCCGAGCGGGAGCGACAAGGCCCCGGGGGCATTCGGCAGCCCGTTTGCCTCCCTTGCGCGGGCACAGGCGGCGGCGCGACAGGTCGCGGGGAAAGAGCCGGTCACGATCTTCCTGCGGGCGGGCGTGTATTACCTCCCTCAGCCCCTTGTGCTGACCAGCGCGGACTCCGGGACGAAGGCCGCTCCGGTCACCTATCGGGCGTACAAAGACGAGAAGGTCATCGTGAGCGGCGGACAGAGGCTCACGCTCCACTGGCGCCCCTACCGCGACGGGATCATGCAGGCCACGGTCCCCAGCGACCTCACCACGGATCAACTGTTCGTCAACGGTGAACGGCAGGTGCTGGCACGCTACCCGAACTACGACCCGAAGGCACCGATTTTCGGGGGTTACGCGGCGGACGCGATCAGCCCGGAGCACGTCGCACGCTGGTCTGACCCGACCGGCGGTTTCATCCACGCCATGCACCAGTACTCCTGGGGCGACTTCTGGTACAAGATCACGGGCAAGGACGCCGCCGGACGGCTGACCTATGAGGGCGGCTGGCAGAACAACCGGCCTGCGCCGATGCACTCCCAATTCCGGTACGTCGAGAACATCTTCGAGGAGCTCGACGCCCCCGGCGAGTGGTTCCTCAACGCCAAGACGCACGTCCTCTATTTCTACCCGCCGCCCGGCCTGGACCTGAAGAGCGCGACGGATCGAGAGTCCCCCGTCTGCCGACGCTCATTGAGTTCCGCGGAACGGAAAGCCACCCCGTGAAGCTTCGTGTCACTGCAGGGGCTGACGTTCCAGCGCACCCTGCGGACGTTCATGGACAACAGAGAGCCGCTGCTGCGCAGCGACTGGACCATCTACCGGGGCGGGGCGATTTTCTTCAACGGGGCGGAAGACTGTTCGCTGCGCGATTCTGACCTTGACGAACTCGGCGGGAACGCCGTTTTCGTCAACGACTATAACCGCCGGGTCGTCGTGCGCGGGTGCCACATCGCCGGGGCGGGTCCAACGGCGTCGCATTCGTCGGGGATCCGAAGGCGGTTCGCAGTCCGCTGTTTCAGTACGAGCGGCGGCAGGATGTCACCCGCATCGACAAGACGCCCGGCCCGCAGACGGGCAACTACCCTGCGGACTGTCTGGTTGACGACTGCCTCATCCACGAGACCGGCCAGTTCGAAAAACAGACCGCGCCCGTCGAGATCGACATGGCGCAGGACATCACCGTGCGACACTGCTCCCTCTACGACGTGCCCCGCGCCGGGCATCAACATCGGCGACGGCTGCTGGGGCGGCCACGTGGTCGAGTTCTGCGACGTCTTCGACACCGTCAAAGAGACCGGCGACCACGGCTCCTATAACTCCTGGGGCCGAGACCGGTATTGGGGGCTGGAGGGCATCGACCTCAACACGGCCATCGCGAACGGTTCTACCTGATCTGCCACGGCTCGACGCGGTCAAAGCCGATCATCTCTGCGCAACAACCGCTGGCGCTGCGATCACGGCTGGGACATTGATCTGGACGACGGCTCTTCCAACTACCTCATTTACAACAACCTGTGCCTGAACGGCGGCATCAAGAACCGCGAAGGCTTCTACCGGGTAGTCGAGAACAACATCATGGTGAATAACACCTTCTGCCCGCATGTCTGGTACGCGGACAGCGGGGACGTCTTCCGCCGCAACATCGTCTGGGGGCAGTACGCTCCCGCTGGAACAATGCCGCCGAAACCCTGGGGGAAGGAGATGGACGATAATCTTGTTTTTCGTGCGGGCGCAGTGGGAACTGAACCGGCGACGGCGCTGCAGCGTCAGAGTGGGCGTGATGAACACTCCGTCGTTGCGGACGCAATGTTCATTGACCCGGCGCGCGGCGACTACCGGGTCAAGCCCGGTTCACCGGCGCTGGCGCTGGGCTTCGTTAACTTTCCCATGGACCGCTTCGGCGTCGTCAGCCCCCGACTCCGCGCGCTCGCCCGGCAGCCGGAGATGCCGGCGGTCACGGCGCATGGCGTTGTCCCTCCAACGAACGTGACGGCGGCCGGAGTGGCGTTTGGCGCGACAGTCCGCAACATCTCGGGCCTGGGGGATCGTTCGGCCTATGGCCTGCCGGACGAAAGCGGCGTCCTGGTTCTCGCAGTCCCCCCGGGCAGCGCCGCTCAGAAGTTCGGCTTAAGGCCCGATGACGTGATCGTGGCGGCCGACGGCAAGGCCGTGAGGACGACGGCGGACCTGCTCGGCATCGCCGGCGCGGCGAAGGGCCAGACCCTGCATCTGACCATCATCCGTGCGCAGCAGAAGACCGTGGCCGACGTCGCGGATTAGGATAGGGTCGTAAGGCACTGTAGAGGAGGTCAAGGTGCCATCAAGGACTGGAGCAACGAAAGAGAATAGCTGATAAACCGTTCGCAGAGCGGGGGCCGTGCAGATGGCTAGTCTCGGGGCCGTCCGGGCGCAGGCGATGGCGGCGTGTTGGCCAGCCGGCCTGTCGGCTTCCCCCAGCCTGTCTGGAACGAATCCATAGCATCCCTGCCGTTTCCATCAACGTCCAGCAAAAAAAGTCAATTGCATCCACCCCGAGGCCGGGCGGCCCGCTCCAGCAGGTACGCATTTTCATGTAGCTGGAAACCGATTCTGGAAGAATGAGCATATCGCGCAGGAATGGGCTGAGGGAGAACTGCGTGTGTGCAGCCATTTTTGCCATGTCAGTTCCGGTGAAGAACTACGCAATGAGATGGACAAGCGTTGGTCATCAAGTCGGGTTCGCCATGCCGGACATCGGCAGACGAAGAACGAGGCAGGAGCAGAAGCCTGAGCTACAATTGAGCCTAATGTTGGATCGCCGAGCCGTTCATCAGGATTTGTTCCCGCGATCAGCCTGCGGACTCCTTCCTTGTCTGATAACATACTTATCATAGCACTCTCAACATTTGCCGTCTATTTTCTCCACTATCAACTTATGATATTTTCATATGATTACTCTAACTTGTAGCCATTTGCCCTTCCCCGTATCGATCGGGATATGTTGAGCTATATCCTCAACTCGCAGGATAGTAAGTTGTTGATATTCTAATCGCCAAATGTAAAACCTATGCCATAAGGCATCCTCAGAAGCTATTTCCCATTCCCTACGTGTAACCGTGAAACTTAAATCGTTCAACGTGGTTGCCTTCACCTCTATCTTTAAGTCATGAATTTCTCCAGCTAAGTCTTTGTCATAAGAAAGAATATCAAAACCATACAAATTGTCTTCAATCGCTAGCCACTTAGGCTCAAGTTCTATATCTAATTCATCAAGGCGGGCTTTCTCATAACTAAGCGTAAGCTGTTCACCTTTCCTGCCAACGTCTAAATTACGCTCATCTTGAAGCGCACGAAAGAACGTAGCAACGGTATCCCACCAATGGACGCCTTCCTCATTTAAATCTGTATCCAACAGACCGGCAGAACGAAGGCATTGTGCCTGATCTTCGTTGACGATTCGCCTTACACGTTCTCGTCCATATGGGCAGGCTTGCGCCCACAAAGGGCGTACTCGTCGCACTAAGTTCAGAAGAGTATTTCTCATCTCCGTGGCTCTATCTGTTGCTGGCTCAAACGCACTCCATCCAACGATTTCAGCAAACTTTAAGGCAGCATCATAATCGAGATTGGCTGCATGACTTGGTCCAACCCGCAGATGCGTTATCGCATCTCTTCGTTCTTGGATGTTGTATCTTTGCTGATATTTCAGCAATTCTAAAGCGCCATCAATGACGCTGATTTGGAAATATCCGTCTGCTATCAATCTTCTTCGTCCGGTGGTGGTGCTGAACCCATTAACTCATCAATTACATCTCTAATGTCTTCCAAAGATATATCATAATCAAGCGGCTGTTCTCCTTCTTCCTCGTCCAGGGCAAGGCGGTTTAGATCTGTGTCCTCCAAAGCCCGTGCCATTGTTCGCAGTTTCTCAATGAGGCGCCGTCGTACTGAATAGTCAACTGCTCCAACTTCACCTGGCGCAACACTCTCCAAAACGTGAATGTGAGTATCCACATCTACACCAAGCCGATGTATACGATCTCTCAATTGGAGGTAATGAGCGGCATTGAATGTTCTATCTACATAAATCGCATGATGGCATACTTTGTGGAGGCTTATACCCTCGGAGCAAGCGGCTGGATTAGCAATGAGAACTTTGCATCCACTTGACGGGTCATGAAATAGGCGGATTCTACCTTCACGGGTATTTGCGTCATCCTCAGAGTGGAGTGAACCCCTGAGATGAGACAAACAGTTAAGGTGTGATGGTCTGGTTCTTGTCTCGGCTCTCGTAATAGATTTGCTCGAACTTTTCTTCGTACTCGGCGGGTGGCAAATAGCCCAGGCTGGAATGCAGCCGCTTCTGATTGTAAACGGCTTCCAGGAAGTGGCCGATCTGCGCGCGGGCATCAGAAAGGCTGTCGTATTCGCTCAAGTATACCTGCTCGTACTTGAGGGTCTTCATGAAGCTTTCTGCTTTAGCATTGTCATAAGGATTTCCCTTGCGGCTCATGCTGATCTGAATGCCGCTGCACTTCAGCAGGCTCGTGTACTCCGCAGAGGCGTATTGAACGCCCCGATCTGAATGATGCACCTGCGGTGTGCGTCCTGTCAGAGTATCGGATTTTAGAGCCATCTTCAGGGCCGTTGTTGCTAAAGCCGCATCGAGGCGGCGGCCCAGCGCCCAGCCCAAGCAGCGCCGAGAGCAGGCATCCAGGACGACCGCCAGGTACACGAACTCATGGCCCAGGCGAATGTAGGTCAGGTCAGACACCCAAAGCTGGTCAGGCGCGGTGATGTCCATGCCCGCAGCCAGGTTCGGGTACACGGGCAGGCTGTGATCGCTTAGTCGTTGCCACGAACCGTTTCTTGCGAAGGCAGAGCAGGTTGTCCTGGCGCATCAAACGCAAGACGCGCTTGTGGTTGGCCTTTATGCCCTGCCGATGCAACTCATGGGTGATGCGGCGGTAGCCATAGCAGGAACAGTCCAGGGCGACCCGCTGGATGTTCTCGCGTAGGGCGGCCTCTGTCCCTATGGGTTCAGAGTTGGTACTTTTAAGCGTAGACAGGCGACGGTAGTAGCTGGCGCGTGGCAGCCCAAACGCCTGGCAGGAAGCGCGGACGCTGTAGCCCTCATGAGCAGGCTCTTGAATGCTCTGGCTCATTTGCTGCCCTCCTGCTCGGCCCGAAGGCGCTCCTGGGCATGCAAGACTTTTTTTAAGAGGCTGTTCTCAATGGTAAGCTGGCCGATCAGCCGCTCCAATTCCGCGACTTTGGCTTCTTCCGTGTACGCATGGCCGTTGCCCTGGAAGGCGTTCTGGGCGTACTGGGCATGAAGTTTCTGCCACTTGGCGATCAGGTTTGGATGCAGATCATGTTCGCGGGCCGCTTGAGCGAGGGCCTTGCCCGCCTGCACTTGGCGAATGACTTGCAACTTGAAGTCTTTGGTAAAGATGCGGCGCTTGATACTCATGGTCGGTGGTCTCTCTTGATTTCCTTTCGGAGTATACCACCTTAACTTTCTGTCTCACTTTTGGGGTGCAGTCCAGAGCCAGTTCCTGTTCCACCGTGGATGCATAATGCGCCTAAATCACTTAGAAGTTTAGCAAGGCGCTCCACGTTATCTGTAAAGCTGGTCCAGATAACTACTTTGTGACCATCTTCCACTAGCGAACGGGCCAAACGACAGGACTCAACGATCTTGGGTGAGTCGTTCTCTTCCACGATTGCGGTAAAGATAGCACGAACAGTAGCATCATCAAACTCGTAACTCTCAGGCTCTTCCTCAGTAAGACGTCGCACAAGCAATATTGGGTTCGAAAGACGCTTGAAGGAGTCTCATGATTGATTTTCTGGCAGCTACCAAATCTACATTTCCACCCGTGCGAATACCAAGCATCCGCTGGAGAGCCTGCTTTTCAGAACAGAGTAGAGAGCAAGTTGGGCAGGCGACATAGTGACTTGGATGAAATGTATGAGTACCGGTGGTAGACCTCAGCTCATGTTTAGTCGTCCTTACATATAGCCCGCGCAAAACGTCCTGAGGGGAGTCAGCTATTGCCACACGCACTCCTAGACCTTGACCGGGCCAAAGAAAATCTAGCTGCGGTCGTATGTCCTCTTTAGAGTTCGGCATCGGCGTACCACTTAGTATATCCTTTCGTACTGGAAGATGAGCTAGTGACAAGAGAACCAGCCCGCGCTGGGATCGCTCACCAGCCTTCATGCGGTGGCTCTCATCAAGAATGACATGAACTTTATGTGTACTAAGGAAATGACTCATAATGTCTGAAGCGCGGATCAGCTTATCGTAACTGTCGAGTTTCATGTCATTATGAACAGTAGAGTTGGATCGGAGTGCAGAGCGCCTTGCTTAAAGTGAGGTGCATGCGGTAGTCTTCTTGGTAACCACACCAACAGAAAGCTATCCGCATGCACGTTCATTCTAACGCAACTACCAACAAAAAGCAACGGGAGCGCATCCACCTCAGCCCAAAAAGCTGCCGTGCGCTGGCAAAGGAAATGGCGGTCTCTCTGGGGACGATCCACCGCTGGAAGCATCGGGACAGCCCCGAAGATAAGAGCTGCTGTCCCAAGAACATCAAGTATGCCTTCAACCAGGGCGAGCAGGACATGATCTTGTCCCTGCGCCAGAAAGGGCTGCCTCTCGATGACTTGGTGGACCTGGTGCAGCAGCCACTGCCCGAAGCCACCCGTTCCAGCATCTATCGTCTGCTCAAGAGGAACAGCGTCAACCGCCTGTCAAAAAAGGAGCAACAAGAAACCGAACAGACAGACAAGCATGGTCAATTCAAGGACTACGGCCCTGGCTTCGTTCACATGGACTGCTTCTATCTGCCTAAACTTGAAGGCAAGAAGCATTACTGTTTCGTCGCCATTGATCGGGCCACTCGTTTGGCCTTTCTTGCGGTCTACGAACATAAGGACAAGAAGGCGGCCACCGACTTTCTGAGAAAGTGTCTGGACTTCTTTCCGTTCAGGATCAGCAAAATCTTAACGGACAACGGACGCGAGTTCACGCTCAAAGGCTTCAAGAACCGCTACGGCACGAAGGTCAAGGATGCACATGACTTTGAGCAAGTCTGTCAGGAGCAGGACATTGAGCATCGGACGACGCTGCCGTATACGCCCAAGACTAACGGTATGGTCGAGCGCATGAACGGCTTGACCAAAGAGAACACAACCAAGAGGCAGCGTTACGAGACAGTTGCGGCGATGCTTACTGATCTGCACGGTTGGTTTGTGCGCTACAACTTCTGTCGCAAGAACCGACGGATCGGGGGCAAGACCCCGTATGAAGCCGGCTTACTCTGGTATGCCAAGCAGCCAGAATTATTTCTCAGGGAGCCTACCGCGCTTCTGGCTTTTCGTTCACAATCTACTGACACTTGACACGTAACTAATAATAAACCGACTTGGTCTTTCTGCTAGCAAAACGCGAATGGCTTCATTTGTACCTGTGAGGCGGATAAATCTTGTTGTGTCAGCTCCTGTATCCAGGCAATCCTCTAGCACTTCATCCCAGGCGACAAAAGCGTTTTTAGGTGCGACTACCAGAAGTAAAGTATCCTCCTGTTTCGTTAAAAGATGAGCAGCAAGGGCGACTGTGGTCTTTCCTGCACCTGGCACTGAAAAATTAGCCGCGTTAGCTAAAGCTACCATACGAGCCGTGTCCCGGAGCTGTTCCGGTTTTAGTTGGCGTTTTGAGAAGCCTCGCCTGTTCAGGAATGGCTGAACATCGGACTCGGAGATGGAAACTACTTGTTTGCCCGCCGCTAAACGGACTGCGCGAACTTCTTGTTGATATTTTTTAAGGTATAAAAGAGCCTTATCTCCATACTCAATGTTGAAGCCGTGGTGTCGTCTGAGACCGTCCAACCCGGACGCCATTGATAAGACAGTTGCCCATTCAGAGAATATTGACTGATTTACTATAGTTACGTCAGGCTCCGCTGAGATTGCAATATCCTTTATTCAATTCCAGACGTATGATGGAAAATCTTCCGAAGCTGTAACGCTTCCTTTTACTGTTTCGTCTTCATAATCAATTCGCAGTTTCATTTGCTAAGTTTCTTATTGGCACTCTGGATGTCTGATAACTGCATCTTCAACTCTCCGGCAACGGTCAGTAACTTCTCTAGTATATCAATCATGCGACTGAAAGTTGAAGGATCGCTCTTAGCAATCTCTATAGCCGAGAGTGCCTTGTGTGCATCCGTGATGCTCTTCAATGCTGCATTGCCTGCCTTCTGCTGGTTCTTGCCTTGCTTAATTCCATCGCAAATGGTAGCGATTTTTTGGGCAACTTCCTTGCTTCGTGCCTTATCTTGAAGAACCGGGTTTAAAGCCTCAAATCTATCAGGGACAGATTCACTCAGGCCAGAAAGTGGATCATCTTCGTGCGATGTTGCTGTGACTTCTATTCCTGATTTTTTCTCCGAAGGTGCTTCTGGTGTGAGTGCAATGTTTTCTTCTTCTGCTAGTTCCTCTAGTACCTTATCCATCTCTGGCCCGAACGCTATCCGAAAATCATAAGCACGTGAACCAAGTTCAGTAGAATTCCTTTATCAGTGGGAAAGCAAGCATAAGCGTCTTATCGTATTTAGTGCCTATCCTGCCCTTCAAAGCTGACAGAAGATCACCGAAGAACTGCTCACTGTGTTGCACATTCTTATAAGCGCCTGGAAGGCCGCAATACTTGTCCAGATATTCATCTACTAGATCAAGTTGCTGTAGTTCTTTGTTTTTCTCTTCCTCACTCTTGAACCTATACATAGCCAGAATGTCGGCACTCGGAATCTTGAGGACATTGACTCGGTATCGCAGTCTCAATCGCCTTTCAATCCAGCCGTAGTTTAGCTTTGTGTTTGGGACTTCTTGTAGTTCCGACTCAATCGTTTCAATGTCGATCTCTGTTGCCTCTTCTGGCAAGACCATAGCATCAACATGACCGAACGATCTATAGCTGTCGCCCCTTGAGTGCAAGTCACGCATACTTGCAAGGCGTCTGTTGCCGTTAATAACAACTCCGTGCGCTGTAATTAACAATGGCTGTGTTTGCTTGCCAAAATCTTCCAGTTCGTGATAAATGTTTCCTTTATTGTCTTTTGCCATAGCCAAAAGAATTTTGTGTTGTATCGCTTGAGTGCTATCATTCTCTTCACCAGCGGAAAAGAAAGTCGGAGGTTTGTGGGACAGACGTATATATTCTAGTTGCTCAACGCCAGTTCGGGTATTGTTCACGCGGTATATGGGAAGAGCATTCGGTATCCGAATGACATGCAGCAGTACAGTCTGATTCCTGTACGTCAGTTGTTCCTTTCTTTGAGAGGTGCTTTTTGCCGCGTCAATTTGAGCTTTACGTGAATGACGATCCTGCACGGGGTACGCAATTTCCATAAAAAATATATCCTCTGCTGTGTCCTGACCAGCTATTACTGTATTGACCTACGTTAGTTTTGCCCGTCATTAAGCCATTCAATTGGCACCTGAGCAACCTTCTCATGCACGTTCGGCACATAAACAGATTGCGTCAGCGGACGGTAGCGCAGTTTGCCGGCGTAATGGTCGTTTATCCTTTGGAGTGTGACTGCGTTATATTCTTCTTCTTTTTCGCAGGCAATGGCACGGCGATTATTCTTTAAAGTTGCTAACAATGTGGAACCTACCCCAGCAAATGGGTCCAGTACCCAATCATCTTCTGACGTCAGAGCAAGCACGCAGCGTTCAGCCAAAGCAATTGGGAATTGGCAGGGATGGATGGTTTGTTCTTTGTGGCGAGCTTTCACATTTGGAATGTTCCACATTTCACTCTCCCAATCCTGCACTAACACTTCCCAGATATCCGAAGGATTCTTGCCTTTAGGATTACCTGATGGTAGCCCTAATTTTTTTCCGCGGAAATGTCTTTTCCCAGGGTATTTAGAAGGCACGCGCACTGCATCAAGTTCAAACTTATAATTGTCACTCTTTGTAAACCAAAGCAACGTCTCATATCTACCTGAAAAGCGTTTCTGAGCATGTAAACCATGCCCAAAATGCCAGATTATCCTATTCCTAAGTTTGAAGCCTAGTTTCTTAAACACGGGATAGTAATAAATATCCAATGGAAAAACTTCCCCATCTTTGACGTAGTTGCCAACTTGCCAACAGATAGACCCGGAAGGATGAAGAATACGTATTAGTTCTTTCAGCATCGGAGACAGAGCCGCTAAATAATCCTCTAAAGTAGCTTGTACTTCGTATTCCTTGTTCATATTATAAGGGGGCGAAGTAACAATTAGCTGTACAGTTTCTGAGGGTATCAGTTGGAGCGTTGGTAGACATTCACCTGATGCCAGAACGATGCGTTCCTCTTGGGAAAATGAGGTTGAAATATGATATGAGGGAACATCTTGTGTAGTTTCTTCAGGCATTTTTATAAGTCGTCCTAATCAAATCGTACAGCGGACAGGCCTAATCAAACCTTTGGACCACTGCCGAAAAGTTTTTCCGCACAGCAGCCCAAAGATCCTGCTTTTATTCAAAATTTATTTTTTAGATGTTGCAATCTTCCGGTATTACTTCCCGCTCGCTAATCTCGGTGCTCAAAATTTTGGCGAGATCGCGGCCTGTGGGAAGCGACGACTTACGCGCTCGGAACCAGCAGTACGTCCAATTGCTCGTTCTGCTTGAGTTCTCCTTCGATGTCGGTCAGGACGCCGAAGTAGCTGTAGGTGATCGGGTTGGGCGTCGTAGGGCGGACAGGCACATACCACCAGTCGCCATCTGAGCGGACAAGTCGTTCAACTATCTCAATGGTCATATCGCTTGACTGATGCGGTCCCAAATAATGGTTCACCCGCTGTATAATGTCCTGTTTATTCATCTTCTATCTCCAGTGCCAGTAAAATAGTATTCACATCACGCAACGCATTGACAGCGATATTGCGATCTACAAAAGTTGGGGGCACATAATCCGCAATGACGCGTGCTTTCCAAAGACGACCCATGGCTTTTGTTAGTTCAAAGCGGGTCGCGCGTGATAGTGAATCCAGATTATGCAGGATATAGGTTGACAAATCGGCGTGAGCCGGATTGTTGCGGCCCTCTTTGTAGATGATTTTGCCTTCCAGTTTGCTGGACAAAGCCGCGTAAGCGGCATAGTAGGAACGGTTGATGCTGCTCCGAAAGCAGCCATCCGTCAACAAGTTCTTTGCCGCAGTGCGGCATTCCAAACTCAATTCCCTCCATGTCGCCACTGCCTGCTCCTCCTGATTGTACCTGCCGTGTCGTGAAACATCACTTCCCCGAAATCAAACTTTGCCCATTCAACACCTTTGCCAGGTAGCGGCCTGTGTGGGAGGCGGAAACCTGGGCGATAGCTTCGGGGGGGCCTTCGGCGACGACTTCGCCGCCGGCGTCGCCGCCTTCGGGTCCCATGTCGATCACCCAGTCGGCGGTCTTGATGACATCCAGGTTGTGTTCGATGACCAGGACCGTGTTGCCGGTGTCGGCGAGGCGCTGCAAGACATGGAGCAGTTTCTGGATGTCGGCGAAGTGCAGGCCCGTCGTCGGCTCGTCCAGAATGTAGAGCGTCTTGCCCGTCGCGCGTTTGGCGAGTTCGGTGGCGAGTTTGACGCGCTGGGCTTCGCCGCCGGACAACTGGGTCGCGGGCTGGCCCATGCGGATATAGTCCAGGCCGACATCGTGGATGGTCCGCAGTTTGCGCGTGATGGCCGGCACAGCCTCAAAGAACTGCACGGCCTGGCCGACGGTCATCTCCAGAATGTCGGCGATGGATTTGCCCTTGTACTTGACTTCCAGCGTCTCCCGATTGTAGCGCTTGCCGTGGCAGACTTCGCAGGGAACGTAAACATCGGGCAGAAACTGCATCTCGATCTTGATGATGCCGTCGCCCTTGCAGGCCTCGCAGCGGCCCCCTTTGACATTGAACGAGAACCGGCCCGCTTTGTAGCCGCGCATCCGGGCATCGGCGGTCTTGGAGAACAGGTCGCGGATCATGTCGAAGACGCCGGTGTAGGTGGCGGGATTGGAGCGCGGCGTCCGGCCAATCGGCGACTGGTCGATGTCCACGATCTTGTCTAAGTTTTCGATCCCTGTCACGGCGTCGTGGGCTTCCCAGACAGCGTGCGATTTATTGATAATCGCTTGCAGACGTGGGTAAAGCGTCTCCTGAATCAGCGTGACTTTTGCCCGAACCGGAAACGCCCGTGACGCAGACAAAGCAGCCCAGCGGAATCTCGACGCTGACGTTTTTGAGATTGTGGCCCCGCGCGCCGACGATCTCCAACGCCTTGCCGTTGGGCTGGCGTCGCTCCTGCGGGACATCGATCTTGTCCCGGCCTGAGAGGAAACGGCCTGTGATGCTTTCGGGGTTCGCCATGATCTCGGTCGGGCGTTCCCTGCGCGACGATCTGGCCGCCATGCTCACCCGCGCCCGGCCCGATATCCACGATCCAGTCGGCCGCGGCCATCGTTTCCTCGTCATGCTCCACGACAATAATGGTATTGCCCAGTCCGCGCAGGCGCATCAGCGTGTCGATCAGCTTGGTGTTGTCCCGCTGGTGCAGGCCGATGATGGGCTCGTCCAGGATATACAGAACGCCGGTGAGGCCCGACCCGATCTGCGACGCCAGGCGGATGCGCTGCGCCTCGCCGCCCGCCAGGGTCGCGCGCGCCCGGTCCAGGGTCAGATAGCCCAGGCCGACATTGAGCAGAAAGCCGAGCCGCGTTCGCATCTTCGCGAACGATCTGCCGTCCGATGAGCTGCTGCCGGGTGGTCAGATGCAGCGTTTCAAACCAGTCATAAGCCCGCTCGATGCTCATGGCGCACAGGTCGCTGATGTTCAGCCCGCCCAGCAGCACGGCCAGCGCTTCGGGCTTGAGACGCTTGCCCCCGCAGACCGGGCAGGGCTTGTCCGCCTGGATACTGCCCCAGCCATTCTTTGATGCTCTCGAACTCGGTCTCGCCCAGCCGCTTTTGCAGCATCCCGACGACGCCCGCATAGTCCGACGTGAACTGCCGATTGCGGCCCCACTTGTTGCGAAACGTTACCGTGACGCTGCCGGAGACGCCGTGCATCAGCGCCTTGAACTGTTCGTCTGAAAGACTGGAAATCGGCGCTTCCGACGAGAAATGAAACCGCTCGGCCACGCCCCGGAACAGCCCCAACGCCCATTCGTTCGTGTTGCCGGACGTGACCGCGACATAGGGCGCAATGGCTCCCTCTTCAATGCTTTTGCTCTTGTCGGGGATAATCAAGTCCGGGTCAAACTCGGTCTTGATGCCCAGCCCATGACAATCGGGACATGCGCCGTAGGGGGAGTTGAACGAGAATAAACGCGGCTCGATCTCCTCAAAGTTAAACGCTGAGTCTGTGGCCGCAAAACTTTCCGTGAACTCCAACGCCTCGCCGCCGATGACATCCACGATGACCTGAGCCTTTGCCCCACTTGACCGCCGTCTCAAATGAGTCCGCCAGCCTCTTGGCAAGGGTGGAACCTAACCCTCCAGCCCCCTTCCCTGCTAGGGAAGGGGGAGTCGGAGAAGACAGTCCACTCTCGGCTTCACCCTTCCCTAACAGGGAAGGGTCGCCGCTTGCGGCGGGGTTAGGTTCTTCCGGGGCCGCGTTCTTCACCACCAATCTATCTACCACAATCTCAATTGTGTGCTGCTTGTAGCGCTCCAACGTCGGGATTTCGGCCGAAGACAGGTCATACACCGTGCCGTCAATCCGAACCCGCGCAAAACCCTCGGCCCGGATCTCATCAATCTCCTTCTTGTACTCGCCCTTGCGTCCTCGAATGACCGGAGCCATGATTTGTATTCGCGTACCGTCGGGTAGTTCCAGTGTCCGGTCCACCATCTGCTCGATGGTCTGCTTGGTCAGCGGCATGCCGGTCACGGGGTCATGCGGGATGCCGACACGGGCGAACAGCAGGCGCAGGTAGTCGTAAATCTCCGTCACCGTTCCGACTGTGGAACGTGGGTTGCGGCTGGTGGATTTCTGGTCAATGGAAACGGCAGGGGACAGCCCTTCAATATGATCCACATCCGGCTTATCCATCTGTCCTAGAAACTGCCGGGCATAGGCTGATAGAGACTCGACATAGCGCCGCTGCCCCTCGGCATAGATCGTATCAAACGCCAGTGACGACTTCCCCGACCCGGACAGCCCCGTAATGACCACTAATTTATCGCGGGGGATGTCCAGCGAAATGTCCTTGAGATTGTTCTGCCGCGCGCCCTGAATCTTGATAAAATCCGCCATGCACTGCCTCTCCTGCTGCCCGACGACACAATCGAAAACGGGCCACAAAATTGCGCCCGTTTGGAAAACATTTGTTCTGTTGAGTGTACCTCAGCGGAGGCCGTCCGGTCAAGACGGCGAGTAGGGGGCAATTGGGTGTATAATGACACTTATTGTGTCCCACTATTTAACAGCCCACAATCCAGCACTGGTTCTGGCCCCGATGCAGGGGCTGACTGACGCGCCCATGCGGGCGTTCCAGGGCGAGACCGGTGCCTTTACGTTTGCCGTCTCTGAGTTTTTGCGGATCAGCCTGGACGTGCCTTCAGCGAAAGCGATTGGCCGTCACGTTCCCGAACTGCAGCACGGGGCGATGACGCCTAACGGTCTCCCCGTGCAGGTGCAGATTTTAGGGGGACACGCCGGACGCATGGCGCTGGCGGCGGGCGCGGCCTACGAGGCCGGGGCGCAGGCGATTGACATCAACTTCGGCTGCCCTGCGCCAACCGTCAACCGCCATGACGGCGGCGCGACGCTGCTGAAAGAACCCAAACGCATCCGGGAAATTGTCTGCGCTGTCCGCTCCGCGCTGCCGCCTGAGATACCCGTTTCTGCAAAACTCCGTCTAGGCTGGGACACGATGGACGCCATCTTTGAGAACGCCGAAATGGCGGCGGAGGGTGGGGCAAACTGGCTGACGATCCATGGCCGAACCCGCGTTCAGGGCTATCAGCCGCCGGCCTATTGGACACCCATCGGGCAGGTCCGGGCGCGTCTGGGCCTCCCCATCGTTGCCAACGGCGATCTCTGGTCCGTGGAAGACTTCCGCCGCTGCCGGGATGAAACCGGCTGTGTTCATTATATGTTAGGGCGCGGCGCATTCGCCAATCCCCTGCTCTCCCATCAAATCGCCGCAGAACTCGGCCTGACTGTTGCCTGCCTGAACACTGAGTCCTTTGACTGGCCGCCACTGCTGCGCCGTTTCATGGCGTGGAGCGAGTTCTACAATGGAGACGCGCCGCGCCTCGTTCTTGCCCGTCTCAAGCAATGGCTCAAAATCGCCGGCCTGCACGGCAACTTCTCCGGCTTTGACGAACTCAAACGTGCGGAGACCGTAGCCGAACTCTTTGCTTCCTTCGTCTGACTGTCATGATGGCGCAATGCCGTGGTTATGGCCCGGCGCTGATGCCCACTGCCGTCCAGCCTGGGTAGGGGCCGTAATCGGAATGCGTGAAGGAACCGTCGGCGTTCACTGTCCACAGACTGGCCGCTCCGTCGGCGGCATGGTCCCAGAGCAGGCGCGTCAAGCCGTCGGGTCCGGTCGCCGTCGCCGTCGCGGCCCAGCCGCTGAAAGGACCGTATTCGGCATGGGCGAAACCTTCTGAAACAGCGGGCGCGGTTTTCCAAAGGCTGACCGTGCCGTCTGTCGCCGTCCACACAGGCCGGCACAGGCCGCTTGGATCGGTGGAAAAATTGAACGGCTGCCACCCCGCAAACGGACCGTAAACCGCGTAAGTAAAACCGCCGTCCACGCCCACTGCCCACAGCCCGCCCTTCCCGCCTGGTCCATTCCACAGAAGATGGCTGATATTGTCCGGGCCAACCGAGACGGCTAGTGCGCCCCAGCCGTCATATGGCCCATATTGATAACAGGTAAAATTTCCTGTGCCGTTGTCCACATTCCACAGCGAGGCCTGTTTATCGGCTTTGTGACTCCAGAGAAGCCGCAGCCGCCCGTCCGGGCCGGCGCTCAAGGTCGGCAAAACTTTCCATCCGGCGAAGGGGCCATACTCGTGGTGGGTGACACTGCCCGTCGGATCCAGGTCCCAGACGCTGGCCGCGCCATTCGCCTGGCCCCACAGTAAGTGGGTAACGCCGTCATGTCCGGTCGCCAGCGCCAGCGCGGTCCAGCCGGGGTAGGGACCATAGGTGATATATTGGAACGCGCCGCTGCCATCCACCGTCCATGCGGAGGCGGCCCCGCTCGCGGAGTCCCAGAGCAGATGTGCATGGATCGTCGGCCCCGGCAGAGTGATACGATACACTGCTCCGGTGTCGTTGAGTCCGCCGCTCCAAGTTGTCCCGTACCATGCGCCGTCGGTTCCCAGCGTCAGGCCGGCAGAGGGGCTGCCTCCCTCCGGGCCTGTCCCCGTAAAAGACGTCAGCGTCTGGAAGCCTGACCCATCCGGGCGAATTGTAAACGCCGTTCCACACCCACTCGCCCCGCCGCCGCAGGTGGTCCCGACCAGAGTGCCATCCGGGGCAGGGGTCAGAGGCGCCATCGAATCCGAGCCGTCCCCGCCGCTGAAAGCATGCAGGGTCTGGAAACTCGTTCCGTCCGTCTTGACCCGGTAAACCGTTCCGCTGCTGTTGACCGAGTCGGCGCTGGTTGTGCCGTAGAGAAATCCGTCCGGCTGAAGTGTGACACCGGCATTCGGGTTACCTCCATCTGCATCACCGGGGAATGCATGCAGCAGAGCAAAACCACTCCCATCCGATTTGATCTGGAAAACCGTTCCGCCCCTGCCCGGCCCGCCCAGAAACGTCGTCCCATAGAGACAGCCATTCGCGCCGGGGATCAGCCCACCGGTCGGCGCGTTGCCGTCACCCCCGCTGAAAGAGTGCAGAATGACAAACCCGCTGCCATCGGCTTTGATCTTGAAGACCGTTCCCTGGCCGTTTGAGCCGCCGTCCGTTGTCGTGCCATACAGGAAGCCGTCCCCGAGGGCGACAACCCCCGCCTCCGGGCCGCCCCCGTCGCTGCCGCTGAAGGCATGCAGGACATGGAAGCCGCTGCCGTCGGGACGCAGCGCAAAGATACTTCCGCTGCTCCCGGTTCCGGCACCGACCGCCGTGCCGTAGAGCGTCCCGTCGGGGCCGGCCGTCAGCGCGCCGGAAGGCGCGCTGCCTTCCGAGAGGGGATTGAGGGCGTGCAGCGTCGTCAGCGTGCTTCCGTTGGCACTCAGGGCAAAAATCGTCCCGCCGCCGTTCGCGCCGCCTTCATAGGTTGTGCCGAACCATATCCCATTGCCGCCCGGCAGCAGCGGCGCGCAAGGATTGCCGCCATCCCTGTTGTCTCCAGCGGCATCCAGGGCCGGGAACGAGTAGGCGGCCATCAGCGGCGCATCGGCTCGTCCCACGCGCGCGCCTATCAGGGCGAGAAAACAAAGAAAAGCCGCGTTCAGTTTTTGCGTCAGGGTCATGCCCTGATTTTCGGCTGACAGCGACGCATGACAAGAGGGAAGCCGGAAGAATTGCGGTGTTTTCCAGTGAATATACCGGGAAGCGCCAACGCCGGGTTACAGGGAAGCGTACAGACGGCCCAGATCGGTCAGGGAGCCGTCATCCTTGAACAATGCCGACGCTCCCAGGGCAGCGTCTTTCGGACTTGCCGAGAACCAGGCGTAGCGCTGCACATAGTCCAGTTTGTCCATCGCCGGCAGCGCGACTTTCATGAAGTCTGCCGCCTGCTGCGGCGAGATTCCCCGATGTCCCGACCAGTCGGCCGGGCAGAACTCGGTGATCCAGAGCGGGCGATGATACAGGTCGTGAATATGCGCCAGATAGCCCAGAAATCCCTGCGGGTCTGCGCCGCCGTAGTAGTGGATCGTGATGAAGTCCACGCGGTAATGCTTCTGATCTACGCCCTGCATGAACGCTTTCATCCAATCGCCATCGGCATGGACGGCGGCAGGGCTGCCGACAGGAATGCCGAGCTGATCCATGTACTGCCAGCCTTCCAGCGCCTTGTCCACGGTGAGGTTCGCCTGATCCTTGCCGTCCGGCTCATTGAAGCCCAAAAAGGCTTTGACGCCGGGCTGCGCCTTCCTCTTCGCCAGCCAGTTGACTGTGCCGTTGTCGGCGTTGCCGTAATAGCCCCAGTTCATCGGCACGAACTCCACGCCTTTGGGAATGTCCTTCGGCTCGTCACCGCCCCAGCTATAGAACCAGTGCGCGTGGAGTGCCGTGACCTGTGTGCGCCAGTTGCCGTCGGCTCGGACCACGGTGTCAAAACCCTTTTTCATTGACGGCGCGGCCAGAACCGGCCTTCCCAGCCCGGTGAGAGCCAGCAGCCCGGCCAGCAAAGTTATTCCTGCATTTCGCCACAAGCGTTGTGTCATGCTGTTTCCTCATTCTGAAACCGTGCCATTTACGGCATGGTTTCCAAATGCTGCGTCAGTATCGCTGTCATGAGCACTTCCAGCACCATTCTCAAAGCCTCTACGGTTGCCGTGTCCGATACGTTTCCCTCGGCATCCAGCTTCGCGCGGACAAACGGCACGGTCAGTGACCCCGCTTGAACAATCTGCGCTTCCAGGGCGGTTAACGTGAGCAAAAGCGCTGCATGAGCCTTTTCTCCGCCAGTGGCCGATGGAGATGCGCTGAGGGCGACAACGGGTTTGCGCCACAGTTCGCCCGATGACACCAGCCAGTCCAGGGCGTTTTTCAGGCTGCCCGGCATTCCAAACGCATATTCCGGTGTACAGATCACAACCCCGTCGGCGGCCTGAAGCCGCGCCCGCATGTCGCTGACGGGGAGCGGCGACTCGCCGCGTTCCGGGGTGAAATAGTGGTCCAGCTCTGGGGAAAAGTGCGGCAGCCCGGCCAGCCCGTCATAAATCGCAATTTCCGCGTTCGCCGGAGCCAAAGCCGCCAACGCGCGTACCAGAGCGCCGGTTGTTGAACCTGCCCGTAGGCTGCCGGAAATAACGAGAATATGCATCAATTCTCTTTCCGTGGCCGACCGAAGTGAATGCCACAAGACGGACAAATAGTATCCGTCGCTGTGATGACTGATCCACACGCAGGACACCTGCCAGGGTCCACTTCCTGAAAAATCGGTCGTGTTCGTTCCTGAGGTACAGGCGTTGCCAGAGACCTGATTAAAGATTGTAAATCGTCTTGCGCGGTGATCCACTCCTCTGTGAAGCCGCATTGACCGCAGAAAAATCTCGTAACTGGAATAGAACTCAAATAGGTCCATCCTATCTGAATACGCGGGTCTGCCTCGCTCCTCGGATTGTGGGGAACGCGATAGATGTCTTTAGATTGACATTTCGGACAAGCCTCAGAATTTTTCATTGCCTGCTTGTATTCCCTGCCTGGCTAGAAAAATCCTGCCGCTTCCGTGGGGTAGGCTTACATAAACCTCATGGAACAAATCACGCGCGGCAATTGTTCCAATAGTACAAAAAACTCCAAAGTCTTCGGGAATACGTTACGCGCCTGTGGAATAATGGGAACATAGAGTGAACGGGCATCGTATAGGGAGGGGAGGACGCAGACCATGGCAGAAGTGGCAGAGGCGGCGTCGGGATTACTGGGCCTGGCTCGGGAACAGACCAGCCGCCGCGCGGAGTTTGACCGGCTCGTGGAGCGCTACCACAAGCAGGCTTATAATATCGCTTATCGCATGACGGGCAACCATGCCGACGCGGAAGACTTGACCCAGGAAGCGTTTGTGCGCGCCTTTCGGTTTTTCGGCAATTATCGCCGCGACTGGCCGTTTGACAACTGGCTGTACAAGATCATGTCCAACCTGTTTGTGGACGATCTGCGGCGTCGGCCCAAAGCGCATTTGCAGTCGCTGGATCAGCCGCTGGATCTGGGCGGGGGCGGGGATGTCTATCTGGAAATCCCGGATGCCGGCGCAAACCCGGAGCGCATGGTCATGTCGCATGAGCTGGACGAGCACATTCAGCGCGCGCTGACCAGTCTGCCGAACGATTTTCGCATGACGGTGATTCTGGCGGACATTGAGGGGCTGTCATACGAAGAGATCAGCGCTGCCATGTCCTGTTCGCTGGGAACGGTTCGCTCGCGCCTGCACCGGGGCCGCAAATTGCTTCGCGCCAAGATCGCCGCCTTCCAGCAAGAGGGAATCATGGCAGCCTAGCCGTCCCTGCCTGCTGTCGCGCCCTTGCTTGTTTGACCTAACTTTTTCCTGTCAGGAGTATGCCGCGACTTGAATTGCCATCGCGCCCGACAACTCATTTCCCCCTATCTGGACCATCAGCTCACGGGCCAGCAGATGCTGGCTTTGCAGCAGCACTGCGCCGCATGCGCTTCCTGCGAAGCCGAGATGCGTTCGCTGCGCCAGCTTAAAAGTCTACTGCGCGGGCTGCATGAGCCACGCTCCCGCGCGGATCTGCCAGAAGCCATCGCCAATCGGCTGACCGAAGCGGACGCCCCGCTGTCGCTGGGGATGGTCTTCCTGCCGACGACCTCTCTGCTCACCCGTCCGCAGCGGGGACGGCGGCTGGTGACGGCGATGGCCCTTTCCTGCCTTGCTGTTCTCGCCGTAGCCGCGCCGTTCGCGCCGGATGGAGCGATTGCATCGGCAATGCTCTTCCGGCCCCATGCTGACCTGCCTGCACAGCCGGCGATGCTGCAATTAACCGCAATGCCTGCGGCGGATGTTCGGCCTTCGGAGTTGTTGATCCTGACCGACACGGATGAATCGCGGCGGGAGCGAATGTTTGCCGCCCCGTATGCACAGCCGCCCCAACTGGACAGCATGGCAGCGCCCCTTGCGGATGAGGCAGTCCCGGCCTATGTGCAGGGCGATGTCGCCTTTGCCGGCTACCGGACCCGGTAATCTCGCATGGAATGTTTGTTGTCGCCGTCGGTCTTGCGGCGAGGGACATGCTGGCTCTGGCTGCTGGCCCTGCTTCTCCTGCGCGATGCCGCCCTGGCCGCGCCGAATCCCCCCTCGTCGCGAGATGCGTTTTCCCTCCTGGCCCGCGCCATGCGGGCCAAACTGCATCAGACGTTCACAGGCCGTCAGGAAATCGTATTCGCGGCGGAGAAGGAAAGCGGCGGGACGCGCGTCGTCGCCGACATTGCCCGCGCCGGCCGCCGTTCCCGTATGGATTATCGATTTCCAGCCAGCGTCTCTGATCTGCTGGTGGCCGATGACGGGGTTCACGAACGCCAGTTTCATCCCTCTTGCCGCCAGTATCTGATCCGCCCGTCATCCCCGCCCGAGGAAGCCGTCTCCGAGGATCGGCTGGCTCTGCTCCAGCGCAATTACCGCTGCCAACTGCGGGGGCGGCAGGCGATTGAAGGGCGTATCTGCGAGATAGTTGCACTGGAGCCTCGCTTTCCCCCCGCCCCCTCCCGGCGCTGCTGGATAGACCGCGCGACGCTTGCGATTTTACGAACCGAAGAGTATGATGCTGTCGGCCGGCGGCGGTATGTCTCGGCCTTTACTGATATTCACTTTGCCCCGACGCTGCCGACGGCATTATTTTCTCCCAATCCTCCCGTGGGAGCATCTCTTCAGGAAGCGCCGCCCGAACCTGGCAATCTCCCCTTTGACCAGGCAATAATGGCCGTTGGGGTGAATGGTCTTGCTCCGTGCTGGGTGCCGCGTGGATACCGTTTGTTCCGCTGTGCCGCTCTGCCGCGCCCGCATGGCGCACATGCCCTGTTTCTGCGCTACGGTGACGGTTTGAAAACACTTTCCGTATTTGAGGAAGCCCTGACGCCTGTTCTGCCGCCGCTGGCTCTTCAGCAGCATATGCTGGACGATCAACTTGGGCGCTACGGCCAGCAGGCGTGGGTTCAGGATGAGGGGGGGCTGCGCGTGACGGTCGTCGGCGACTCGACCCTGCCGCCCACCCTGGGAGCAGAAATGATGCGCGCGCTGGCCCCGGCGACCTGCCGAAGCCTGATCCGCGCTCTGGTGCGGGACTTCGGATCCTCCCGGCAGGAGGAGGCTGAGGCTCTGCGCCGTCAGGGCTGGGGTTATGAGCAGATCGCCGCCCGCCTTCTGCCTCATGGCACAGTGCGACGCCGCGAAGAGCAGGCGCGCGCCTGGGTCGCGTCCGCCCTGCATTAGGGGTATACTTGCATCAGGAGAACCTTGCTATGTCCGTTCGCTTCCGCATATTTTTTGGGCTGATCGGCGTCGCTGTCTCAGTCGGCGCTCACCCAGCGCCTGCCGCGCCGGCAACGGCGGGGACAATTCCCAGCCCGCCCACCACGACGCAGCAAAAAACGCTTTTGCTCCAGATGCAGGACGCCTTCACCAACATCGCGCAGACAGTGGAGCCGTCCGTAGTCAATATCAAATCTGAGCGCCTTCGCACGGGAGACGCGGCGGATGGGGAAGGGGACGGGGGTGACAGCCCCGGAACCAGCCCAACGCCGGCCCCTGCTCCCCGGCGCGGCATTCCCTCAATGCCTGGTATTCCGCGCCGCTCCGAAGCCACCGGCTCCGGTGTCATCGTCCGCGCCGACGGCTACATTCTAACCAATGACCATGTCGTGGAAGGCGCCAGCGGGGGGATTGTCACCGTGACCCTGTCCGACGGGCGCGAGTTCCGGGGGCGCGTCTTCCCCGACTCCAAAAGCGACCTGGCCGTCGTCAAAATTGATCCGGGCACGACTCCGCTCCCGGTCGCCGGGTTTGCCGACTCGGACACGGTGCGCTCCGGCCAGTGGGCCATTGCCGTCGGCAGTCCCTTTGATCTGCAAAATACCATGACGGTCGGCATCATCAGCGCCCTGGGCCGCCATCAGAGTATTGGCGGCGATCCCTCGGAACCAAGCCGCTACTACCCGGATCTGATCCAGACGGATGCAGCCATCAATCCCGGCAACTCCGGCGGGCCGCTTTTCAACATAGACGGCAAGGTTGTCGGCATCAATGTCGCCATCGAGTCCCCTGTGGAGGGCAGTGCCGGTGTCGGTTTTGCCATTCCCAGCGACATTGCCCAGCAGGTCATGAATGCCTTGATTCAATCGCACAAGGTGACGCGCGGTTATCTGGGTCTGGCCCCTGATGACCTGACACCCACCCTGCAAGCCCAGTACGGGCAGCGAGAAGGGGCGTTTGTCCGCGAGGTTCATCTGGACAGCCCGGCCGGGCGGGCGGGGCTGCAGGCGGCGGACATTGTGACGGCCTTTGACGGCAAGCCTGTTCGCAGCGAGATCAGTTTGCGAGAATTGATCAGCCAGACGCCTCCCGGCAAGTCTGTCGCGATTGCCTACGTCCGCGATGGCCGCGCCGGTGTGGTGACAGCCAAACTCACCGCGCCCACGCCGCTGCTTTCGGACGATGCCCCCCCGCCTCCGTTGGTTCCGGCCAAACCGGCTGCCGTCAGCCTCGGGCTGGCCGTGCGTGACCTGCTGCCGCGTGACCGTGAGAAATCCAATTTTGCCGCGACGACGCAGGGTGTCCTGGTGACCGCGGTAGATACGGCCAGTCCCGCCGAAGCCGCCGGCCTGACGGACGACATGCTGCGCGGCGGAACGATTCTGCAAAAGATCGGCATGAAGACAATCACGAATAAAGCCGACTTTACCCGCGCCGTCACGGGCCTGCTGCCCGGTTCCAACACGACAATTGTGCTGCTGTATTCATCGCCGGACGGCCAGATTCAGCAAGTGGCGCTGACCCTGCACCTTTAACGCCGCCGGAAGCCAGGGAGAACCAACATCATGATGCCAAACCCAAGCACTTTGCCAGCTATATCTTTTGTAGAGACGGCAGAAACCGCAGCCGCCTTCTGGCAGATCGGCATCCTGTGGCGCGTATTGGCTACTGGCACAAAGACCGGCGGTGCGCTCTGTGCCCTTGACGAAGTTGTTGCGGACCAGCCAGGCGGTCCAGTAACGCACGCTCACCCACAGAACGAACTTTTCTACATCGTAGACGGCCATTGCACCTTCCACGCTGGGGGAGAGAGGCTCGCGGCGGGTCCCGGCAACTTCATCTCTGTACCGCGATACACACAACATGCGTTCATGGCCGACGCAGGTGCCCGCCTGCTTAACTTCTATTTGCCTGCCGGCTTCGAGATGCTCTTGATGGGGCTGGCGGCACCTGCTGAGAACAACGAGCCCCCTCAGCCCAGCGACACAAAGCTCCCTCCGCGACATCTCGTAGAGAAGCTTTCCCGCGACTACGGGCAGATTCCGATCCTCGGCCTGCCATTCGCCGACCCGCCGGATCCGGCCAAGATGAAGACGGAGCCGCTGCCAAACGCAAGGGCAGTGCCGCTGATGAGCCACTTCAACACGGCACCGGCCTACTGGAACTCCGGCATCCTTTGGTCTGTCCTGGCCGACGGTAAGACCACAGGGGGCGGGTATGTACTGTTCGAGGAGCTGTGCCCCGACAGTTCGGGGGCACCGCCTCATGTGCATATTTACGACGATGAGGTGTTCTATGTCCTTGATGGTGAGGCTGAGTTCGTGGCGGGCGACAAGCGTGAGACGGTGGGCGAAGGCTCACTCGTGTTCATCCCGCGTGGAACCGTCCATGCCTTCAAGGTCCGCAGCAAAACAGCGCGGCTCTTAAATCTCTATACAGGGGCCGGTTTTCGAGCGGGTGATCGAAATGGGCGGGCAGAAGACCGACCAGCGTACTCTCCCGCCTTCAGGTTGGTCTCCCCCGCAGGTATCGCAGGCACGGCAGCAGGAATTGTTTGCGGAAATTGGGATGCAGGTTGTGAAGATTCCAAATCCCCTCGACTGACGACTTAGGCAACTGGTTGATATAATTGGAACTCTACCGGGGCTGTTGACAGCCCCGGCGCTTTTCCCCACGAAATTTCTCCGCGATGCGAAACGAAATAATTCATTTTCTTGTTCTCGCTCTATTCGCTTTTTGCGGAATGGTCCGCGCCGATACGCCTTGGCATCCAGCCGACGGCCCGTTGATGACCCGCTGGGCCAAAGATGTCTCGCCGACCAATGCCCTGCCGGAGTACCCTCGCCCGCAGATGACGCGCCGCGACTGGCAAAACCTCAATGGCCTGTGGGACTACACTATCACCGATAAAGGCGTGACGGCGGCTCCCGCCGCGTACAGCGGCCAGATATTGGTTCCATATCCTATCGAATCGGCGCTGTCGGGCGTGATGAAGGCGTTTCTGCCGACGCAGCGGCTCTGGTATCACCGAACGTTTACGATTTCCGATGCCTGGCACGGGCAACACATCCTGCTGCACTTCGGCGCGGTGGATTGGGAGACGGAAGTTTGGGTCAATGGTCAGTCGCTGGGAACGCATCGCGGATGCTATGACGGATTTGAATTCGACATCACGAAGCGGCTCAGGCCGGGTGCGAACGACATCGTTGTCGGCGTCACCGATCCCACCGAGACAGGCTGGCAGCTCAAAGGCAAGCAGACGCTGCACCCCGGCGGCGCGTCTTATACGGCCAGTTCCGGCATCTGGCAGACGGTCTGGCTCGAACCTGTGTCGCTCTCGCACATCGAGACGTTAAAAATTGTTACCGATGCCGACAGCGGCGTTCTGCATTTGACGGTGGCCGCGCGTATCCGTCCGGGTCAGGCGCCGATGACAGTAATTGTTTCGGACGGCGATCAGACTGTCGCCACTGCGAACGGAACACTCGGCGCGGAACTGTCTGAGGAGGCCAAAGACACTCTGCTCCACTGGTACAAAGCCACCAGCGCCCTGGCGGTCACGACGCTGGACATTCCTATCCCCAAAGCCCATCTCTGGACGCCCGATGATCCGTTCCTTTACAATTTGACCGTGACGGTCAAGGGAGACGACGCGAGTGATACGGTCGGGAGCTACTTTGGTATGCGTTCGCTGCGTATCGGCAAGGATGCCAGGGGCAATATGCGCCTGTATCTGAACGACAAAGTGACCATGCTGCCGATGGCGCTGGATCAGGGCTTTTGGCCGGACGGCATTTATACCGCGCCTACGGATGATGCCCTGCGTTTTGATCTGGAGGCCTTGAAAAAATTGGGACTGTACCCGCGCAAGCATGTCAAAGTCGAGCCGGATCGCTGGTACTATTGGGCAGACAAGCTGGGCATTCTCGTGCTGCAAGACATGCCGACCGGAGGTGAAGGCGATCCGTTTACCGACACACCCAGCTCGCCGGAAGCGGCGGCGCAGTGCGAAAGCGAGATGCGAACGTTGATCCAGCAGCGCTGGAATCACCCGTCCATCATAAGCTGGAATATGTTCAACGAGGGCTGGGGCCAGCATGATACGGTGGCGACGGCGGCGTGGGCCAAGCAGCTTGACCCGACTCGTCTGATTAATGAAGCCAGCGGCTTCCCGCGTCACGGGACGGGTGACATTCTGGACGTTCATGGCGGTTTGCCTCCCAGAAGTGATCATCAGATCAGTATTGACACGGAGAACGGCTCGGTTGGCCTGCAATCCCCCGGCCATGACTGGCCCGGCAAGCTCTGGACACCACAGACCTATGATCCACAAACCGGAGGCTCGGTCGCGCCGAACGGTGGGCCGCTCGCTCTGACCGACGACCATTCCAAAGCATGGTTCACACGCCATGTGCGTGGTCTGTTCCATGCACTCTGGGCGAATGCCGACAGTACCGGGCAAACAGGTGACTCGTACTGCCAGACTCACCGATGTCGAGACTGAGGAAGACGGCCTGCTGAGTTACGACCGCGCCGTCTGGAAGGTGGACCCTGCCCCAATTCGCGCGGCGGCGCGCGGCGAAGGGATGGCGGCTCATGTCATGTATCTCATTCCAACCGCCGTGATTATGCCGACAACATGGCGCTACGCAACGGCTAGGCCTGCGGGCGACTGGTTTGCCGTCGGCTTTGACGCTTCCGCCTGGAAGACAGGCCAATCCGCCTTTGGCGGTGGCTACGACCACATTCATACGCCCTGGACTGATACGCCCGGCGACATTTGGCTGCGAAAAGAGTTCACGCTGACCTCGAAACCCACTGCGCCTGATGTCCGCATGATCCATGATGAGGACGTTGAAATCTACCTCAACGGCGTTCTCGCCTGCCGTGACGGCGGCTATATCGGCAGCTACGATGACTTTGATATTGACCCAAAAGCTGCCGCAACGCTGAAACCAGGCACGAACCTCATTGCCGTCCATTGCCATCAAACCACTGGCGGGCAGGTAATTGACGTAGGTTTGGTGAATAACACTTCACATTAGCGACTGTACGCGGCTACGAAACAGAAAGGTCTTCCTAATGGAACAAAGCTTGGATGAGTTTGATGTGACGCCGCCGTCTGCTTCAGGCGGCATCACACGCCGCCGCTTGCTGGGAGCCGCCGTGGCGGGAGCGGCGGCGCTGGCGCTGCCGGCCCAATCGGCATCTGCGAAGACGGCTGCCGGCAAAGAAGAGACGCAGACGGCCCTGCCGCCTATCCCTGCGGATCGCGTCAAGCCGGTCGTCCCGGATCAAGTCGTTCCATTTGATTTGGCGGATGTTCGGCTGCTGCCCGGTCCGTTCCAGCATGCTCAGGATCGTGACGGCGCTTATCTGCTGTTTCTGGAACCGGACCGCCTGCTGCATAATTTCCGCGTGAACGCAGGCCTGGCCCCTAAAGCCGACATTTACGGCGGCTGGGAGAATCAGGGCGTCGCCGGCCATATCGGCGGGCATTATCTCTCTGCCTGCGCGTTGATGTACCGCGCGACGGGAGATCCGCGCTTCCGCCAAAAAGTGGATTACATGGTGGCAGAATTGGCCCTGTGCCAGAAGCAGTCGCCCGTCGGTCTGGTGACGGCGATCCCTGACGCGCACACGATTTTCAGCAAGGTCGCCGCCGATGGAACCATGACCGGCTGGGTTCCCTGGTATACCATGCACAAGCTTTTCGCGGGCCTGCGCGATGTGTACCAATTGTGCGGGAACGCTCAGGCACGGGATGTGCTGGTTCGGCTGGCAGATTGGTCCATTGGATTGACCGCACACCTGACCGACGAGCAGTTTCAGCGGATGCTGGAAACCGAGCACGGCGGCATGGCCGAGTCGCTGGCCGATGTGTATGCCATGACGGCTGATCCGAAGTACCTGACCCTGGCGCACCGTTTCACGCACCACGCCGTGTTTGACCCGCTGGCCGCGCGTCAAGACAAACTGGATGGGCTGCATTCCAATACACAAATTCCCAAAATGATCGGCTATGAGCGCATTTACTCACTGACCGGAGAGAATCCCTATCACGAAGCCCCGCTGTTCTTCTGGCAAACCGTCACGCAAAACCGCACTTACGCCAACGGCGGCAACGGCGACTATGAGCATTTCTTTCCAGTCTCGGATTTTAAAAACCATGTGCAGTCTGACATTGCGACTGAAACCTGCTGCTCTTACAATATGCTGAAGCTGACCCGCACGGAGTTTGGGAAAGACCCCTCCGCACATTACGGGGATTATTACGAGCGCACGCTGTACAACCATATCCTCGCCTCTCAGGACCCGGACAGCGGCATGATGATCTACTACACGCCCATGAAGGCGGGGCATTTCAAGATATACAACGATCCTACCAACGCTTTCTGGTGCTGCGTCGGCACGGGAATTGAAAACCACACGAAGTATGGCGACTCCGTGTACTTCCATAGTGCGGACGGCAAGGCGCTGTATGTCAATTTGTTCCTGCCCTCCACTTTGAACTGGCGCGCAAAGGGGCTGACGGTGACGCAGCAAACGCGCTTTCCAGAGACCGGCACGACGCATCTGACAGTCACCTGCGCCCAACCGACGCCGTTGGCGCTCAAAATCCGCCGCCCCTACTGGACAAAGGGTATGACGGTGACAGTCAATGGCAAGCCTGTATCGTCTACGGCTCATCCTGACGGTTATGTCCGTGTGGATCGGACATGGCATTCCGGCGACGTGGTAGAAGTTCATCTGCCGATGACCGTGCGGATGGAAGTCCTGCCGAATACGCCGTCAAAGCAGGCCGCGATGTATGGGCCTCTTCTGCTGGCCGGCGAAATGGGACGTGAGGGCATGGATAAGATGCCCGACATCAGCGATAATGCCGCGCCGTATGACAATCAGCCTGCCCTCGTACCCGCTGTCTTTGTCGCCCCGGCGGGCGATGCCGCCCCACACATCAAGCCTGTGCCGGGACAGTCGTTGACATTCCGCACCGACGGTCTGGGGCAGCCTGGCGACGTTACATTGAGGCCGCATTATACGACACATCACCAGCGCTTCAACACCTACTGGAGCGTCTATTCGCCCGAAGACTGGCAGGCGCACAAGGCCGAACTCGCGGCATTGGAAGCCCGGCAGCACGCTTTGGACGCCCGCACTATTGACCAGTTCCGACCCGGCGAGCAGCAGCCCGAAGTAGATCACCATTTCCTCAGTCAGAACTCCGGCAGCGGCAATTTCAATGACCGCGCCTGGCGCGACGCTGCCAACGGCGGCTGGTTCTCGTTCACTCTCAAAGTGGACGCCTCCGCGCCGATGGAACTGCTATGCACCTATTGGGGAAGCGATGTCGGTGGACGCCAATTTGACATTCTGGTAGATGGGACGGTGATTGGTTCGCAGACGCTGGAAAACAACCGGCCCGGCGAGTTCTTTGACGTGTCCTACCCCATTCCCGCTGCCCTGCTCGCCGGCAAGTCGTTCATCACAGTCAAATTGCAAGCCAGACCAGGCAAGCTGGCCGGCGGCCTCTTCGGCTGCCGCATAATCCGCGCCGAGGCCACGCCCCCGGCGACGAACTGATGTCAGGAGATCTTTTCAGCATTGACAGCCATGACCTTACAAAAATGTGCCGTAGTCTTGTTCGCGCTTCTGGCCGCCGTTTCGCCAGCCTCAGCGCAGAACCTCCCAATTTATCAAGACCCGAAAGCGCCCTTAGAATCGCGGGTCAGCGATCTGTTCCAGCGGCTGACGCTGGATGAAAAGATGTCCCTGCTCACCGGCACCGACTTCACGGCCCAGCCGATCCCGCGCCTGAGCGTGCCGGCGATGGGCATGGTGGATGCGGGGCAGGGCGTTCGGGGCGGCATGGGCAGCACGCAAGGTCCCGCCACGCTGTTTCCGTCCGGCGTGACGATGGCCTCTAGCTGGGACCCTGAGTTGGTCAGCCGCATCGGCAAAGCCATCGGCGAAGAGGCTTTGAACAAAGGCACGGGCGCGCAGGTGCTGCTCGGCCCCGCCGTCAACATTCAGCGGTCGCCGCTGGGCGGGCGCAACGGAGAATACTTCAGCGAAGACCCGTATCTGGCCGGCCGGCTGGCGGTCGGCTACATTCAGGGAATGCAAAGCACCGGCTGTGCGTCCTGTCTGAAGCATTACGCTTGCAACAATGAAGAAGTGGACCGGGGCGATGTCAATGTTCGCGTGGATGAGCGCACTTTGCGAGAGATCTACCTGCCCGCGTTTGAAGCCGGCACCAAAGAAGGCCATGCCTGGACAGTCATGTCCTCCTACAACCAGATCAACGGCCACCATGCCACCGCCAATGCTTACCTGCTGACGGACGTGCTGAAAAAGTGCTGGGGATGGGATGGCATGGTGATGTCCGACTGGGGCGCGGTCCATGAAACGGTGGGGGTGGTTAACGCCGGCAACGATTTAGAAATGCCTGGTCCCGGCGCTCTGTCTCACGATAAAGTCGCCAAAGCCTTGAAGCGCGGGCAGATCACGCAGGCCGCCATTGACGACAATGTCAAACGCATTCTGCGTACAGTCATTCGTGTCGGCCTGCTGGACGGCCCGCGCGTTCCTAACCACGCTCTGGTCAATTCGCCGGAGCATCAGAAATTGACGTTTGAGGCGGCGTCCAAAGCCATCGTTCTCCTGAAAAACGAAGGCGGGCTGCTTCCGCTGGACCCTGCCCGTATCCATTCTATTGCCGTCATTGGCCCGGCGGCGACCGACATGCAGTACGGCGCGGCGGGCAGCCCTGGCGTCCAGCCCTTTTATTCCATCAATCCCTTAGACGGCCTTAAAACGCGGGCTGGAACGGGCATTACCGTCAATTATGCGCGTGGCGAGGAAACCGGCAGCCCTGTTCCTGCGACGGCGCTGACAGACCTGCACGGCGAATACTTTGCGAACCGAGATTTAACCGGCGCTCCGGCAATCACGCGCACAGAGCATCAAATTCAATTTGACTGGAACACGGACTCGCCCGGCGCAGGTATCCCGCGCACGACTTTCAGCGCGCGCTGGACCGGAACGCTGACGGCCCCGGTTACCGGGCATTACACCCTGTCGCTGGCTGCTGATGACGGCTGCCGCCTGTATTTAGATGGCAAAACCTTGATAGACCACTGGTTTGAGAGCGCAGGCGCTCCTGTCAGTGTGGAGGTCGCACTGGTCGCGGGCCATACTTATGCCCTCAAACTGGAGTATTTCCAGGCGGCGGGAAAAGCCTTTGCCCAGTTCAACTGGACTGTTCCGGGCGGGACTCGTTTCCAGGACGCTGCGGAGGCGGCGCGTAAATCCGATGTCGCCATCGTCTGCGTCAACACGGCGGGAACCGAAGGCGAAGGAACCGACCGGCCTTCCATGGCGCTTCCCGGCACGCAGGATGAACTGATTCAGGCCGTCGCCGCGGCCAACCCGAAAACGATTGTCGTCCTGAACAATGGCACTCCTTGCTTGATGACCAATTGGCTGAATAAAGTGCCGGGGCTGATAGAAGCCTGGTTCCCCGGTCAGGAAGGCGGCCATGCGCTGGCCGCGATTCTCTTTGGCGATGTCAATCCCTCCGGCAAGCTGCCGACGACGCTGGCCGCTCGCCGCGAAGATTATCCCGACTACGGCCACTTTCCCGGTGTCAAAGGCCATGTAGACTATGTGGAAGGAATCTATGTCGGCTACCGGCATTTTGACAAGGTCAAAATCGCCCCGTTGTTCCCCTTCGGCTACGGCCTGTCGTACACGACATTCCAGTACGGTCCGCTCAAACTGTCCCAGGCCTCGCTGGCTCCCACCGGCACGGTCACGGCCAGCCTGAACGTCACCAACACGGGTAAGCGCGAAGGTGCGGAAGTGGTCGAGTTCTATGTACATGATCCGCACCCGAAAATAGACAAGCCGGTTCAGGAACTGAAAGGGTTTACCAAAGTGAACTTGATGCCGGGCGAGACCCGCGCCGTCTCGTTCACGCTGGCCCCACGCGCCCTCTCCTATTGCGACGTTCCCGGCAAACAGTGGAAAGCGGATACCGGTGATTATGAGGTGGAAGCCGGCTCGTCCTCCCGCGACATCCGGCAACGGGCGACCCTGCACCTCGCCTCAGACTTCACTGAGCCGATCCCGTTTTCAGAGGATCAGTTGAAGAAACTGCCGGCCCACAAAGCCCACGATCTGGCCGCGGGCCGCCCTGTCAAAGCATCCTCCGTGGAGAAAGAAGAGACCACGCCGGAGAATGCCGTAGACGGTGATGACAGCACCCGCTGGAGTTCCAAGTTCTCCGATCCGCAGTGGATCGCCATAGACTTGGGCAAACCCATGACCATTGATCACGTTGTCCTCAATTGGGAAGACGCCTATGCGACGGCTTACTCCATTCAAATCAGTGATGACGGTCAGACGTGGAAAGATGTCTATACGAATACTGACGGCCAGGGCGGCGTGGAACCGATCAAATTCGCCCCCGTGGCCGCCCGCTGGGTGCGGATGTTCGGCACAAAGCGCGCTTTGCAATTCGGCTATTCTCTCTTCAGCTTTGAAGTCTATGCGCCTGGCACATGAGTACGACATCCCCCGGCCCCCAATAATGAGGGAGTAAGAGGGAAAGCCTGTTTTTTTCGGTCCCCCCATAATTGGGGGCTAGGGGGCGTCTTGCACCCTAACAAAGACAAACACATGAAACGAATTTTTGTAACGGCTTTCGGCTTGCTTTGCCTGCTAGTCCCGTTAGGGATTAGCACACCTGTATGGTCTGCCGTTTATGTCGTAGCGCCGACCGGCAGCGACAGCAGCCCCGGCACGGCGGCACAGCCGTTCCAGACGATCCAGAAAGCGGCGGATGCGGCGCAGGCCGGGGATAAAGTCGTTGTCAAAGCCGGGCTGTATCGCGAATCTGTCCATCTGCACCAGAGCGGAACAGCAACCGCTCCCATTCAATTTGTGGCCGATCCACCGGGTTCTGTCACTCTCACCGGAGCGGATGTCGTCACTGGCTGGACCAGAGTCCCCGGCGATGCGCCGATCTATCAAATCCCCTGGAATCATATTTTTGCCATAGATTGGCACAACGGCAAACCGATTGAGTTTCACCCCGAAGACGCGCCGCTCTGGGGCCGTGCGGAGCAGGTGATCGCGGACGGCAAACAACTCCTGCCTGCCGCCAGTCTGGACGATTTGGGAAAAGCCTGGGCGGATCATGTGAAGATGCCCGGTCCGACTGTGCCTTCCCCGCTGCCACACTTGGGCGGGCCGTTTGTGGGTATGTTCGCGGCGGACACAGAACATAAGACGCTGTACGCCTGGCTGGCCGATGGTTCTGACCCAAACGCGCGCCACATGGAAGCCTCCACGCGGTCGCAGACGTTTGGCGCGAATCCGTGGGAGAACAAAGCGGGGTTTCAATACGTTCAGGTGCGCGGGTTTGTGTTTCGCTACGGTGCGAGTTTCCCACAACGGGCGGTTGTCTGGCTGCATGGCGCACACAATTTGATGGAAGACTGTTTGGTGGAGGACATGGCGGGGGCAGGCGCGGCAGTGGCGGGAACGATGCGCCGCTGCATCGTGCGCGGCTGCGGGCAGACTGGCGGCGCGGCGGGCGGTGACGGGTTTGTGAACGAGCAATGCCTCTGGGAAGGCAACTGCTGGAAACCGATCAACCGGGGCTGGGATGCGGGCGGGGTCAAAATGGCCGTCACCAATGTCGGCCTGTTCCGCCAGTGCGTGTTTCGCCGCAACGGCGGGCCAGGCCTCTGGTTTGACATTGACATGCGCCGGGTGCGCGTGACGCAATGCGTGTTCCAGGAGAACGAGGGCAGCGGCCTGATGATCGAGATCAGCCGTCACAATCAGGTGGATCATTGCCTGGCGGTCGCGAACGGCGTCGGCATTGTCGGTAAGACAGGCGATGGGGATTGGGCGGCGGGCGGAATCTTGCTGGCGGAAAGCGAAGACTGCGTTGTCACGGATAATACCTGCCTCGGCAATAAAGACGGGATTACGTTTCGGGAGCAGGGGCCACGCCCGCTGGATACGCCCGATGGCAGCATTCCTTACCATGATACGCGCGATGTCGTGACGGGTAATCTTTGCGCCTTCAACCAGGGCTATCAAATCGGGCTATGGTACGACAACGGCTTCTTCGGCCGTCACCCCGGCGAGATGGCAAAGTATCCCACGGAAGAGGCGTATTCCGAGTTTCTAAAAACGATCCCTGATAAAGTGTTTGACCCGACGGAGCAGGGGCTGACGATTGACCACAACCTGTACTGGCCCGCGCCGGGCAAACCCGTCGCCCTGTACGGCGTTCCGTGGCGCGTCAGGCATCAGGAGTTTGCAACTCCCGCAGAGTTCGCGGCGAAAACCGGCTTTGACACGCACAGTTTGGAGGCAAACCCCGGAAAGCCGGGCAGCCCGATACGAACCATGCCGGCAGGCTGGCAGGACGCCCCCGCCGATGTAGACAAATGGATGGCGGGGTGGGGATTACCGCACTTCATGCAGGCCGCACTCGCGCTTTAAGCCGAAGAAACGGGTGTCTTCCTCGGCCATGCCTGCCGTCAGTGGCCGCGAAGTCTGCACGTCGCCAATGGAAACATAGCCGTCATACCATAGGGGGTGGTAAGGCAGATCGTGCCGGGTTAGGTACTGGTGGACATCGCGGTTGGTCCAGTCATAAATTGGATGCACTTTGACGCGCCCGTCCTGCTCGGCCAGCGTCTGCAAATGGCGCCGCGTAGACGATTGCTGACGCCGCAGGCCCGAAATCCACGCCTGCGCTTTGAGTTCATCCAGGGCACGTGTGACTGGCTCCACTTTGTTGATCTCGTTGAACCGCGCGATCCCGTCCACGCCTTGCTCCCACAGCTTTCCCCAGCGTGCTTCCTGCCATTCCCGGCTGATGGGGCTGGCATACACTTTCAGGTTCAGACCCAAACGTTTTGTCAATTCATCAGCGAACCGATACGTTTCCGGGAACAGGTACTGCGTGTCCAGCAGAACGACCGGGATGTCCGGCCACTGCCGCGAAACCATGTGCAGCAAAACGGCCGCCTGTGCGCCGAAACTGGAGGTCAAAAGTATGTTAGGTTTCCAGCGGTCCAGCGCATACGCCACTCGCTTCTCTGCGGGCGCGTCCGCCAATGCTTGATTGGCTTGTTCCAAATCTTCTGTCATGTTTCTTCAACGCCCGGCAGATGGCGTTAAGTTCCCGCGCTCTGCCCGGGCAGCACCAGGTCGGCAATCACGGGAGAATGTTCCGACCCTTGCGTATTGCCGACCCAGCAATGCTCGATGCGCCACTGATGGCTTGCTAGGACGTGGTCAATACGGACATACGGATGCCCGACGCGGGTGGCCTGCCCATACGTGTAGCCGTAGCCAAACCCGGATTCCGAGAACGCATCCTTCAGGCCGGCCCGGAACAATTTGCGGCAGACGAGGGACTGAACCGGCGCATTCAGATCGCCGGTCAGCAGCGTGGAACCGGATTCCTGCTGGACATAGCCGGCCAGCCGATCCGCCTCTTGCAGCCGCGCGTCGGCATTGCCCTCCATCCCGCCGATCTGATGATGGCGCATGGAAACCAGCCCGTTGCGCGGCGACAGCAGGTGGACATTATAGATCGTCACCGGCGTCCCTCCCGCCTGTAGCACATAGCGGACGCAATGATGGTTGGTTCCGGCAAAGGAAATATCGCGCGACTCCAGGCTGGGAAGCGGATGGGGGCTGGCGACAATGTACTGGCCGCTGATCCGCACGTTCCAGCCTGCCACCACCTTGCCGAGTTCGCCGTTCAATACCCCTTCGGAATCCTGAAGCTGAAGAATGTCGGGGTGGTAGGCGAGGACATCGGCGGCAATGGCATGGCCGTCATGGATGCCCCACTTCACATTATAGGTCATGATCCGCAGATGAATTCCGGCGCCGCCGGCTGATCCTGAAAACGCACCCTTCCCGCAAAAGCCCATGAGCGGGCCGAACACCCAGAGCAGAGCGATCAGGGGAACCCAAGCCCACGCCCGCGCAACGGCCAGTGTGAGCAGCAGGAGCAGCCCGCCTGGAATCGCCCACAGCCACTGCGGCAAATACAGGTTGACGCTGCCCAACCCCGACAGTTCCGGCCCCAGGGCATTGGAGATTGTCAGCGCCAAAAGCGCCATCAGATACGCCCCGTTTGCCCAGATCAACGCCTTCGGAACCTTTTTCCAGGCTTCGGTGAGACTTTCCACCCGAAGCGCCTGTTTTCGCCCAGAACTGGCTTCCGCCCCCCGCCGCAAACGCGCCTGCTGCCGCGCCTCCCACACCTGCGCCCCCACCACATCAGACCAGCGCAGAAAGCGCGTGAGATACAGGTGCTGCGGATATTTTTTCTGAAGGGCGGCGCTCCACCGGAACGCCGCCGGGCGAATATTTGCTGCTGATGGCCGTGCCGAGGGCGGCGGCTTGGCCCTTTCCGCCTGGCGTTTCCCCGGTTCACCTTTGGCCGACACGCCGATCAGCAACTGCCGGCAGCCGCCGCAGCGATACTCGCCGTCCAATTGCAGCGTATCCGGCAGCCGATTCTTTTTATGACAGCGCGGGCAGGTATAGATCATGGGGCGAACTTAACAGGATTTGCCAAAGTAAGGCTTGACTCTTTGCGTAGGAAAGTTCATAATGTGTGTGGAGGCTTTGAAGCGCGCAAGCGCGGCATTGCCTTTTTTTACTGCTCCGCTGGTGTCGGCAGCAGCAGAACAATGATGTTTTCCGCCTTCAGCACCTCCAACTCTACTTCTGCCAACGCCTCATAATACTCAAACTCTTTGGCCGGTTCCTTGTCGGGCCGAACCGATACATACCACCAATCCTGTTCGTGTCGGACCCCTTGTGGCACAACTTCCAAATTTGCTCCCCCAGGATGCTTATCCTTGAGCCGTTGACCAATGGCCTCAAGCACGAACTGCGTATCTACGATCCTTTCAGCCACTGCATTCATATTGATCCTCCCCAGAAATCTCTTTGTATGGCCGCAGCCGCACGAATGCAACTTCGCGCAACCTGTTCACTAACTGCCACCTGTGGCCGATAATCGGCATTTTCACGAAACAAACGGAGTATCGTGATACGCTTCCCGATAGCCTCTTTTTTCGCTAGAGAAATTGTCAAGTTGTTTTGAACATAAACCGGCACTTTGATATGCGGCGGATTATTCCAGGCGTTTGGAAACGTCGTCACCTTCTGAACAATTTCCTCTGTTGCCGCGCAGTAAGCCGCATAATAGGCGCGGCTGACACAGCTTCAATACTCTCCCTCGCGCAGCAAAATCTCCGCCGCACGCAGGCTGCCCTCGCTCAATTGCCTCCATGCTGCCAAATTGCACCTCCTTGTTTTGCCTTCTTTCAGGCGAACATCAGCCGACGGCCTTTCGGCTCCGGTACGGGATCGCCAAATTCACGCGCTGTGTCTATCCATAATTGCATCGCTTCTTTGGCCTGAGACAGTGCACCCTCCTGGGTATCTCCATGCGCCATGCACCCCGGCAATTCCGGCACTTCAGCGACAAAAACATCGTCTTCATCGCTCTAAAAGATAATGATCTCGTACTTAACCATGTGGAGGTTTTGACATAGACAGTGGCGGATTAGGATACGCCTCGCTTGGCAGACCTTATAGGTTTTCGCCTTCTCGCTTTTTCAGGAAAAATACCGCTCTGCTAGGTAGGCAATATATTTCTGATCAACCTCGCGATCAATCTTCATTTTCTGGAAAAGTTCTTGATACGTCATCGCGCGAAAGTCTATCTCACCATTCAAGCGCAGTATGAACGTCTTGATATCAGCACTTTGTCGTGACGCTCCAAAGGATGAATAACCACTGCCGGGATAATCGTACCAGAGGTATAGGAGCGTGAAGTTTCTCTGGAACCTATTCACTAGCCCTAAAATGTGCTTCAATAGTAGCGGCGCGTTTAATCCATAGAACTCCTCTTTGTCCGCGTATATCCTTCTGGCTAATTCCTCGCACCGGGGCAACCCATACTTTCCCCAGAGTTCCCCACTGTTGGGGAAATATGATTTTGCGCCTTCGATTGAGTCCCCATGATAAGCTCCAGCGAAGTCTCGAACTCGATCAAAAATGGCTTTGAGTTATCTCCGAGAAGAACTATATCAAACTGAGGCGGAGTGTCCCGGATGCCGGTTGGGTAAATCTGCTCAAATTGCATCTGCTTTATTGAATGTGGTGCGCCAAGAGCGGTGGTAAGCGTTTCCAGCGACTGACCGAGCAATAGCTGACTGCGCCAGTAGTCAAAGACATTACATACAAGCGCTGAAGAAGAATTAATCCTTTGCATTTTGCCAGGGCTGCCTGCGCCTCCGACTTCATTCCCGCCGCCTGCGGCAAAGTCCGCTCTGGTCTCGGCGTTGAGAGACTGGAACAGGTTGTCCTCTAAAGTAGGTGTGTAGCCTTTCGCAAGTCTAATGCCGCGAGTTGCCGCCCATTTTCTCTGTTGATAAATAATCCCCGATGTATTCATGTGTGTCCCTTTCGCGCTTCTGGTGTTCTTATTCCTGATTTACTCTCCATGAAGCCTACGAAAGCGGAAATGAAATTCATTGCTATATCTTTAACCCCAATTGCGATTCACCTTGCGGACCACGCCATCGGCACTCCGGGCAATTCATTGCCCGGCTTCTGAAGCGCATCTCAGGTTAGAAATACCTAGCGGCCAAATAGGCAGCATACCCAGCACCTGTAACTTTGGTAATCTCCCTAAAAAGGTCTTGGTAGGTCATTGTACGAAAATCTAACTCACCACCTACAGCCTGTGCAAATCTTTCGATTTCGGTTCTATGCTCCGTTGCCTCCTGTGAAGGCCAATCATACCAGAGATACATAAGAGTAAAACCTTTAGGAAATGCTCTCGCCAGACCTAAAATGTGCTTCAACAACTGCGGCACATCTAGCCGAAAGAACTGCACCTGATTGTTGTTGATGCCTCTTGCTAAAGACTCGCACATCGGGAGATGGCGTTCCTCCCAAAGTCTAACGCCATTGGGGAAGTATGGTGAAGGCTTTGAATTGTCGGAGATTGCCTTAGCAATCTTGCCAGGGCCATAAGGTTCAGCGAATTTAAATTCGATCAGGAATGGTTTCATGCCATCATTGAGAAGAACATCAGGCTGTGGCGGATTTCCACGGAGACCCATTCTATATGTTTGTTCAAATTTTATCTGCTTAATTGAAGGTGGTGCGCCAAGAGCAGTGGTAAGCACAGACAGCGATTGACCGAGCAATAACTGGCTGCGCCAGTAGTCAAAAAAGTTGCAAGCGAGGGCGGAGGAGGAATGAAGTGCCTTCATTTTACGGTCAAGTTCGCGCCCTCCGCCTGCCGCAAACTCGGACCTTGTCTCTGCATTGAGCGGTTGAAACAGGTTTTCCTCTACTGTGTGTGTATAGCCTTTGGCGTCGAACGGGATGTTGCGACCAGTCGCCCGTTCTTTCTGTTGATCGTAGATCGCTTGCTGCGCTGTTTTCATGTCTGTCTCTTCTCCAATATCTGTTCTTATTCCTTCTCCACTCTCCAGGAAGCATGAAAGTCGGAAATGAAACTCCGTTATAATTTTGATTACTCTGGGAACATTATCCGAAGATGTTTTGTTAAGAAGATTGACAGCAGCACGCTCAAGTGATATAATAAGCGGCAGCAGGATTGAACAAGAGAAAATTGATTGGGGGCATTGGATTTTTATGGGAAAGACAGTAGGAATTGACCTGGGGACGACGAACTCGTGCGTCGCCGTTTTGGAAGGCGGCGAACCGACCGTCATCGCCAATGCAGAAGGCGCGCGGACCACGCCGTCCATCGTCGGCTTCACCAAGACCGGCGAACGGCTGGTCGGCAACGGGGCCAAACGGCAGGCGGTCGTCAACCCGGACCGGACCGTCATCTCCATCAAGCGAAAGATGGGAACCGATCGACAAGGTGACCATTGACGGCACCGCGTATACGCCGGAGCAGATTTCGGCGATGATTCTGCAGAAGCTCAAGGCCGACGCCGAGGCGTATCTGGGCGAGAAGGTGGACAAGGCGGTCATCACCGTCCCGGCGTACTTCAACGACGCCCAGCGCAACGCCACCAAAGACGCCGGCAAGATCGCCGGACTGGAAGTGCTTCGCATCATCAACGAGCCGACGGCGGCGTCGCTGGCGTATGGTCTGGACAAGAAGAAGAACGAAACGATCCTCGTCTATGACCTGGGCGGCGGCACGTTTGACGTGTCGCGTTCTGGACGTCGGCGACGGCGTCTTTGAAGTGCGCTCCACGGCGGGCGATACACGGCTGGGCGGCGACGACTTTGACCAGCGGATCGTAGACTATGTGGCCGACGAGTTCAAGAAAGAGCAGGGGATTGACCTGCGCAAGGACAAGCAGGCCATGCAGCGGCTGCGCGAGGCGGCGGAGAAGGCCAAGATCGAACTGTCCAACGTCGTGACAGACGACCATCAACCTGCCGTTTATCACCGCCGACGCCGAAGGGCCGAAGCATCTGGACGTGAACTTGACGCGGGCCAAGTTTGACGAGTTGACCCGCGACCTGGTGAAGCGGACCGAAGAGCCGTTCAAGCGCGCACTGGCTGACGCCGGCATTGAGGCGAAAGACGTAGATGAGATCATTCTCGTCGGCGGTTCCACGCGCATTCCGTCCATTCAGGACCTGGTCAAGCGGCTCGGCGGCGGCAAAGAGCCGAATCGGAGCGTCAACCCGGATGAAGTCGTCGCGGTCGGCGCGGCCATCCAGGCGGGCGTCCTGGGCGGCGAAGTCAAAGACGTCGTCCTGCTGGATGTGACGCCGCTTTCGCTGGGCATCCAGACTTTGGGCGACATGTTCACCAAACTGATTGAGCGGAACACGACCATCCCGACCCGCAAGTCCGAGGTCTTCTCCACGGCGGCGGACGGGCAGACGGCGGTGGATGTGGTCGTGTATCAGGGCGAGCGCACCATTGCCAGCCAGAACAAGCTGCTGGGCCGCTTCCAATTGACGGGCATTCCGCCCGCCCCGCGCGGCGTTCCGCAGGTCGAGGTCACGTTTGACATTGATGCCAACGGCATCGTCAATGTTTCCGCCAAAGACCGCGCGACCAACAAAGAGCAGCGGATCACCATTTCCGGCGCAGGGACGCTGGACAAGGGCGAAGTGGAGCGTATGGTGCGCGAGGCCGAGCAGAACGCGGCGGCAGACGCAGCCATTCGGGACAAGGCCGAGGCCAAAAATACGGGCGACCAGTTGATGTATTCCACGGAGCGGCTGATCAAAGACCTGGGCGACAAACTGCCGTCGGACGAAAAGGCGACGGTGGAAAGCGCCATCGCGAACCTCAAGTCGGCCCTCGAGTCCGACGAAACGGATCGCATCAAGTCGGCGACGGACGAACTTCAGCAGGCGTCCTATCGCTTGAGCGAAATCCTGTATCGCCAGGCCGGCGACAGCGCCGCGCCGCCCGCCGACGGCTACCATGCAAACGGCACCGGCCCGGAAGGAGCGGAAGAGACCGCCCATCCCGCCGAAGACGATGTCATTGACGCCGAGTATAAGAGCGAGTAACAAGACGTCCCCCCAGCCCCCAATAATGGGGGAGTAGGAACGGCCAGATTTGCCCTCTCTGGCTCCCCCATTATTGGGGGCTGGGGGGCATAACACCATCGGAGGAAAAATGACCATGCCCAACATCGTTCGTTTCGATCCCTTTGAAGACATGGCCCGCTTGCAGCGGGAAGTCAACCGCCTGTTTGAAGACAATACCCGCAGCGGCGGGGGCCGCAATGGGGCCGAACTGGCCTCTGCCCGCACCTGGGCGCCCGCAGTGGATATCTTCGAAGACGGCGAAGAGATCGTTGTCAAGGCCGAACTGCCCGGTTTGAAACAGGAAGATATTGACATTGAACTAACCGGCGACACGCTCACCCTCAAGGGCGAGCGCAAATTTGAGGATACGCAGCGCAAAGACAATTATGTCCGTGTGGAGCGCGCCTACGGCCATTTCCAGCGGTCGTTCACCATTGGCGTTCCCGTTCAGCATGAGGGGGTCAAAGCGACGTACCGGGACGGACTGCTGGAAGTCCACCTGCCCAAATCTCCGGCGACCCGGCCCAAAAAGGTTCAGGTCACGGCAGAGTAGGGAATGTGTAATCAAGCGGCGCGGGATGATCCCGCGCCGCTTTTTTCGCCATGAATTGAGAAAAAGAGTGACTTACGACGCTGTCGTGATAGGGGCGGGGCCGAACGGGCTGGCGGCGGCGATCAAGCTGGCGTCGGATGGCCTGTCCGTGGTCGTTCTGGAAGCCGGGAAAACGCCCGGCGGCGGCTGCCGGTCAGCGGAACTGACGCTGCCCGGCTTTACGCACGACATCTGCTCCGCCATTCATCCTCTCGGTTATGGCTCGCCGTTTTTTCAGACGCTCGGGCTGGAACGGTATGGGCTGGAATGGATACAGCCGGAGGCGGCTCTCGCCCATCCGTTTGACGATGGACCGCCTGCCCTGCTGGAACGATCCGTGGAAGCAACAGCCCGCTCGCTGGGGCCGGATTCGGACAATTACCGAAGACTGATGGAGCCGCTGGTTCCCAATTGGGATACACTGTCGCTGGCTTTGCGTGAGCCATTGCGGCTGGCGAAGTATCCATTCGGGCTGGCGCGGTTTGGATTGAAAGCCATGCTGTCTTCGCGAGCATTGACGGACGCGGCATTTCGGGGAGGCCGAGCCAAAGGCTTTTTTTCCGGTTTGTCCGCGCATTCGATGCTGCCCCTGGAGCAGTCGCCCAGCGGGGCGTTCGGCCTGGCGCTGGGTATTGCCGGGCATGGGGTCGGCTGGCCGTTTCCGCGCGGCGGGTCGCAAAAGATCACGGATGCCCTGGTCGCGCATTTGCAGTCTCTGGGCGGCGATGTGGTGACAGGGATTTGGGTACGGTCGCTTGACGAATTGCCGCCGTCAAAGTTGACGCTGTGCGACATCACGCCGCGTCAGTTGATTGAAATTGCGGGGAAGCGTTTGCCGGACGGTTATCGGCAGCGTCTCAGCCGCTATCGCTACGGCATGGGCGCGTTTAAATTAGATTGGGCTTTAGATGGACCGATCCCCTGGAAGTCGCCCGAAGTCACGCGCGCCGGGACGGTCCATCTCGGCAGCACACGGGCCGAGATCAGCCGCTCAGAGCGGGCGGCGGCACGAGGCGAAGTCTCGGACAGCCCTTATGTGCTGCTCGCCCAGCAGAGTTTGTATGATTTCGACCCGCGCGCCGGACGGCAAACAGGCGGTCTGGGGCTACTGCCATGTCCCGAACGGCTGCACTTTGGACATGACCGAACGCATTGAAGCGCAGATTGAGCGATTCGCGCCGGGCTTTCGGGAGCGCATTCTCGCCCGCCACATCATGCCTCCGGCCGCAATGGAGCATTACAATGCCAATTATATTGGCGGGGACATCAATGGCGGCATTCAGGACTGGCGACAGATGTTTACGCGGCCCCTTGCCCGGTGGACGCCCTGGTCTACACCGGTTCCGGGTCTTTTTCTCTGCTCCTCATCCACCCCGCCCGGCGGCGGCGTGCATGGGATGTGCGGCTATTATGCCGCGTTGGCGGCGTTGGCACACTTGACGTAATGAGCCGCTCATGTTAGAATGAGCGTCGGCAGGAGTAAATAATCACATGGCATGGATTAAGACAATACCGCCGTCCGAGGCTGATGAGCGGCTCATGGAACTGATGAAAGCGCAGCGTGGGCTTTACCCGCCGGAGTATGGAACGCCGGTGGAGGGAACAGATGAGGCAGGCCGAACAGATATGCCGAATATCATCGCTTCGCACACGCTCATACCCGATGCGCTGTTTCACGCCTTTTCCACGTTCGGCGTTTTGATGTCGCCCGACTTGCCGCTGACGCGGCGGCAGCAAGAGATGATTACGACGACCGTGTCCGTCACCAATCGGTGCTTTTATTGAACAGTCTCGCACGCAGAGTTTCTGCGTTGAGTGTCCCTGGATGACCGCCTGGTTGAGGCGCTGCGCCAGGATTACAAAACCGCTCCGATCAATGAGCAAGACCGGGTGATGCTGGATTATGTGGTCAAGGTCACGAAGGACGCGACCAAAGTCAGTCCTGATGACCACGCTCGTCTGCGGGCCGTGGGCTTTGACGACCGTGGGATTTTGCAGATCACGCTGATCACGTCCTGGTTCAATTACATCAACCGGGTCGCGGACGCTTTAGGAATTGGACGCGAGGGGTAGCGACTCTCCTGCCACCCGCTCACGTCCGGCATAGATCGTCATGCCCGCATCGCGCAGGAATCCAATCAGCGTCATGTTGTTCATCGCCGCGAGTTCCACGGCCAGCGTGGAGGCGGCGGACACAGAGCAGACCACGGCGATGCGGGCCATCAGCGCCTTCTGCGTGATCTCAAACGAGGCGCGTCCGCTGACCAGTAAAATCAGCGGGGCGTCGCCCTGCCACGGCAGCCAGCCCTGCGCTACCCCATAGCCAATCGCTTTGTCCGTTGCATTGTGCCGTCCGATGTCCTCAAAGAGGCACAGGCATTCTCCCGTATGCGTAAAAAGGCCGACAGCATGCAAGCCGCCTGTCCGCTGAAACAGCGCCTGCTGCCTTCTCAGTGTGTGGGGGATTTGGAGCAAGGTCGCAGGCGTCATTTGCTGACCGCCGGAGGGGAGAGGACTGGCTTCCATACCCACCGCTTCCAGAGCCGCTTTTCCGCACAGGCCGCAGCTTGTTCCTGCCATCAATGTCCTCTGCCAGAGGCGCGGCACCGACGGCAGCGTTTTGAGCTGCACCGTGACAATGTTCGGAACGTCCGTCTCCGCCGCCTCACCTATGTCACAATAGCGGATCTGGCCGATGTCGGCTTCCGACTGGATGACGCCTTCGGTCAAGAGCAGGCCGCGCGTCAATTCAAAGTCATGGCCGGGCGTCCGCATGGTGACGGTGAAACGCTCACTGCCCAGGCGGATTTCCAGTGGCTCCTCCACGACCAGCGTGTCTTCCCGCTGCGCCCACGCCCCATCGCGCAGGCGGGTGACGGGGAAGAGTTTGACGCTGCTATCGGCTGGGTCCGGCAAGGACATGGTAATTCAGTTTCCAGGAAGCCGTCAGCGGCAGGCCGTCCGCTTCGGCATAGGGATAAATAAAGTAGTTCAGGGGTCCTGATTTCTGCGGCGGCGATAGCGTCAGGTCACGCCCGCGCGAGACGGCGACCGCGGACCGTTCCAGAACCAGCCTGCCAAACAGGGAGCGAGCGACATCGGCATGGCCCGCATCCGTCCAGCGGCGGGCATCGGCGGCATCCACGGGTGTCGGGCCGTTGTCCGGGTCAAAAAACCACATCCAGCAATGATAGCCCGGAATGTTCCCCTCTGTGGGCAGCGGCTGCGTCACGGGGATGCCTGTGAGCGGAAAGCCGAACTCCAAAACAGCGGGAATGCCGATGCTGCGGGACAGCGAAATCAAATAGCTGTGCAGATCCGAGCAGTTGCCACTCTTGTAATCGCAGACAAACGCCGAGTCGCCCTGCGCGTATCTGGGCGACACTTTTTTATAATCGTACTGCATGGTCGCGACAACGCTCTGGAACAGGTCATGCTCTTTTTCCTTCGCCGTTCTGTCTTTCCGCGTCACTTGCTGCGCGATCTGCGCGAACCGCCCCCCAATTGGAACCCGGCTGTCCGCCATGAGGTAAGCGGCCGGAGGCAAGCCAGCAGCAGAACCCGCCGCTTGCGCTTCAAGACGTTCTGCGGTGAACTGAACCGTCACCGTCAGCGGTCCGGCAGGCTGCGGGAGTTGGAGATAGACCATGCGATTTTCATACTTCGGCTCTCGCGTGATCTGGTATTCAGCAGGCGCGGTGACAGTCAAGTCTTGAATGGTCTGGTAAGCGTTGTCAGAGGGAATTGGCAGCCAGACATCCAGCGTCTTTGTGCCGGCCGGCGGCGCAGGAACCGTCGCCGTGTAGGTAAACTGCGTTGTTAATGTTCGCGACGGATCGGCGCGAACGCCTCCGGCGTTGCCCAGCAGCGCCAGCAAAAAAGCCAGTAGGAAACTTCGCACTGTGTCTTCTTTCTGTAAAATTGGCGGAAGCGGATGGGAATCGAACCCACCACCCGCGTAATGCGGGCCGCTGGTTTTGAAGACCAGGAGGGCCACCAGACCCCGAACGCCTCCATTAAACGACGTTGATATGACCTTCGGACGCCTCAATCACTGCCCCGATGACAGCCGCCGGAACGCTGGCCTGAGTCAGCGCTGCCATCAGGTCTTCGCTTTTATCCCCCGCGACCGAAACCAGTAAACCACCCGATGTCTGCGGATCAAAGAGAAGATTGACGACGGCTTCCTCAATACTCGGGGCAAGCGTGACGAACGCGCCGAAGTAATCTATGTTGCGGTTTGTCCCGCCGGGACCGATCCCCTGACGAGATAGTTCCCATGCGCCAGGCAGAAACGGAACCTGCCCGGCATAAATTCGCGCCGTGGCGTGAGACGCACGCAGCATTTGGTAGAGATGTCCCATCAGGCTGAAACCGGTCACGTCGGTGCAGGCATGAGGGCCGACCGAGGCGACCGCATTGCGGGCGTCAAGGTTGAGCCTTCGCATGGACGCCAGCGCCGCCGTCATGGCTTCCTCGGAAGCGGTGCCCTCCTTGATCGCCGTTGTGATGACGCCGATGCCGAGCGGCTTGGTCAGAATGAGTAAGTCTCCGATTTTTGCTCCGGCGTTTGTCCAAATGGCGTCGGGATTAACGGTTCCCGTCACGGACAGGCCGAACTTGATTTCGGGATCGTCTACGGTGTGGCCGCCCATGAGCGCGACGCCTGCTTCCTGGCACTTCGCCAAGCCGCCGCGCAGAATAGCGTTCAAAATCTTCGGGTCCAGTTCCGACGGAAAACAGACCACGTTCAAGGCCGTTAAAGGCAGGCCGCCCATGGCGTAGACGTCCGAAAGCGCATTCGCCACGGCGATCTCGCCATAGGCGTAGGGGTCATCCACGACCGGCGTGATGAAGTCCACCGTCTGCACGAGCGCTTGCCGGTCGTTCAGGCGGTAAATCCCGGCGTCGTCCAGTGTCCCAAAGCCGACCAGCACGTTCGGGTCACGCGGCACGTTTACAAATAAATCCTTGACAGCGGCGTTCAGGTCCCCCGGACCAAGTTTCGCCGCTCAACCAGCGCCGGAGACCATCTCGGTCAGCCGCAGCGTTTTGTCTGCCATCGCGTCATCACCTCCTTTCGTTTCACTGTATGGAACCTGACACTGCGCTAAGTCGCGACCCTTCCTTAACAGGGGAACGGCTGGGGGAGAGGTTTTGGGCGTTCCAGCATACCTCAGATCGCCCTCGCGCTTCGTTACACCCAGCCCATCCAAGTGTTCCAACAGCGGGATAGAAAACTTGCGCGTCGTGCCGAGCAGCGTATTGAGTTCAGAAACCGTCCGGCCTGCGCCATCGGCCAGCGCCGTTTGCAGTGCCTGTTCGGCTTCTGCCAGCGCGTCTCGATGAAAGACCACTGTGCGGTTGCTGGTGCGCTCGGTTGTCGGAACCAGCGCGCCTGCCTCTACCAGAAAATGATACAGGTTCTTGCGCCGTCGGTCTTTCCTCAATACTTCGTCCAGGCTGGGCGGCTGGAGGCCGCCGCTGCGGAACAACGTTTCCATCTCCCGCATGATCTCGCGTTCTACTGCCGAGAGTCCGGCTTCGGGCGAATGGCCCGGCTCGCGCGCCAGACCATCCTGTGTTTCCAGTGTGCCTGTTTGAGTCAGCATTTCCAACAGTCGTTGGTAAGCGGCTATTGGGAGCGTGCGCGGCAGGCCGCGCCGCAATTCTTCCAGCGGCATCCCACGGCGTGTCGGATGCGTCTGATGAAAGTGATGAACAGCAGCCTGCGCCTGTAGCCTAAGAGCATGGAAGATGGTCGCATGCAGGGCAAGGCCGCCGGAGCAGAGGACAACCGGCGCGTTTTCCACTGAGTCCGCCGCCAGCCCCAAGTCAATCGTCAGTTCAGCGAATTGGCGTCCCGCCGGTCCCGCCTGACGCAGTTTTTCTTCCAGGCGTTCGGCAGGACTGCCGTGGGCGAGAATGCTGACGCGCCGCAGAAGATCGTCTTCCGTCCGCGTGTGCTTCTGCGGGTACGGGTCAAAGATAACTCCGCCGCCGATGGTTTCGGCGGGGGAGGGAATGCGTAGAATGAACGGCTCATTGAAGGGAACCGCTGCGTCTTCTGCCAGCCGAAATTGAACAAACGCCGTCTGGCCGGGCAAAACGGCCTCCTGGCCCAGCGGATAAACTCGCGCCGAGAGTTCCGCTGTCCCATGAAAGAAAAGCACTGTCTGCCCGCGCTTCAGCGGCTTTCCGGTCGTCGGCAGCATCGTCAATTCGGCGTCCAGGAGGCGAGTGGCGCGCAGCACACCGGGAGTCGCCAGCGCGTCGCCACGTTGCAGGTCATTCTTCTTGACGCCCCGTAGATTGACCGCCGTTCTCCATCCGGGCCGCGCAGCTTCTACCGACTGTCCATGCACTTCCAGTCCGCGAACTTCTGCTTTCCCGCCGCCCGGCCAGATTTGAACGGTTTGGCCCAGGCACAGCGGCCCGCGCCGAAGGGTTCCGGTCACGACCGTGCCATGCCCGGTCATCGTGAACGCCCGGTCTACGGGCAAATAGAAATAGGGCTGCTCCACGGAGGGAGAGGCTGCTTCCAGCAGGCCAAGCACGGCTTTCCGAAGGCTCCTCCAGGCCTTCGCCTGTGAAAGCGGACGCGAAAATAACCGGCGCGGCGCGCAGAAACGTCTCGCTCAGAAAGCCGCGCACTTCGTCGGCGACCCGTTTTCGCTCGTCGCCATCAGGGGTCAGATCGCACTTGGACACGGCGACGATGCCGGTCTTGACGCCGAGCAGGCCCATCAGGGCGACATGCTCGGTCGTCTGCGGCTTGATGCGCTCATTGGCGGCAATGACCAGCAAGGTGGCGTCAATTCCGGTCGCGCCGGCGATCATCGTGCGAATGAATTTCTCGTGACCCGGCACGTCAATCAAGTCTACCTCGCCCCCCGACAGCGCGAGATGTGCGAATCCGAGGGCGATGGACATGCCTCGTGCCTGTTCTTCCGGGAGCCGATCCGTCTCCATGCCGGTCAGGGCGCGAACCAGCGCCGTTTTGCCGTGATCAATATGCCCGGCGACCCCGAGAGTGATGTGTTTGGTGTCTGGCATGGTAGCCCTCGCCCCGACCGGGGCGCTGAGTCCCGACACGCGGGACTGAGGCGATTATCAAGCGGCGCTGGTCATCAATTTTGACCGCCCGCGCTCTTCATACTTCTGTATCTGCGCGGCGTTCGCTCGCTCCACGGGCGTCAGTAATGCCTCACGGAAACTTGGATTGGGCTGGTACCAACTCTGGCTGTGGAAGTAATCTTGCAGCCAGGCATCATGGAAGATTTTGCCGTGCCGCGCATAGATTTCATTGCGGAGTTTGCGGGCATCATCCGCCGACAGCCCTTGCAGCATCGCTGGAGTAACCGGCTTGCTGGATAACTGCTGATGCAGATCGGCTTCGGCCTGCAAAATCAGTGCGGCATTTTGTTTCTCAACCGGCGACAGGGCGACCCGGTTCCCCAGAGGCAAGCGCGGCTGATACCAGGGCTGCTCGTCAAAATACGCTTGCAGCCAGCCGGTGCGAAACTTGGTGCCATGCCTTGCAAATATCTCATTCCGCAGCAGGCGCAGTTCGTAGAGGTTTAGCCCATGCAGCATGGGAGCGGAAATTGGCGATTCCTGAAACAAACCCATGTCGCCAGGCGCCAGGGCCAGTCGTCGCTGCGACTTTTCATGTTTCTGGATCGTTGCCAGATTCGCCCGCTCCGCTGCTGTCAGCAGGCGCGGGCTGTAATCGGGGCGGGGATGATACCAGTACCGTTCGGCAAAATACTCCTGAAGCCAGGGCTGATCTCGGAACAGCCTCCCGTGCCAGGCTTCCACCTCGCCCGCCATGATCTGCCACTCCAAAGCCGAATGCGGCCCCAGTTCTTTGGCCGTCAGGACATGGGTCTGGTAGAAGCGCATGTCGCCCGGCTCGGCGTGCTTGTGCCGTTTCCACTCGGACTCCTTAATCAAGTCCATGTTGGCGCGTTCAGTGTCGTTGAGGTCGGTGACTTTGTAATTCGTGTTTGGCTTGTACCAGGACCGCGTCCGCAGGAAGTCCTGAATGGCCGCCTCATCAAACCGCCGCCCATGCCGCCCAAAGACCAGCCCCCGCATATACTTTAAGTCCAGCAGCGTGAGCGGCTTAAGTTGCTGGCGTGTGAGGGTTTGATGTGCGAAATCATAATGCTCAAACGGCTTCCAAGCAGTTTGTGCGCTGGCTGGATTGGTCACTGTCGCCAGCAGTAGCAAATAGAAGAGCAGCAGAGAAAAACGTCTCATAAGATAGCCCCCTGACAGTGCCCCGGCCTTTCAAGGCCGGCCTCCTGCACTGCCATTCTAATAGCTTTAACAATCTCCCGCATCTCATCCTCACGTACCGTTCGCAAATCCATTGTGAACCAGCCATCAGTCAGCATTCCCATGATCGGCGGGTCGTGGCGGCGCAGGTGTTCGGCAAATTGTTCCGTTGTCATGTTCTGTGGGCGCACCTGGACTAATTTGGTCGGCAGGGGCATTTCGGGCAATGCGCCGCCGCCGGTGTAGCCGACCCCGTCGGTTAAACGAACTTCCAGGCCGGGCAGTTTGGCGAGGGCGCTTTGCAGACGCCGGGCACGGCGGGCGATCTGGTCTCGCGTCTGCGACAGCATATGTAGAACGGGCAGCGTTTCCACCAGCCGCTCCTCGTCCAGATAGAGTGTGAGCGTCGCCTCCAATGCCGCCAGGGTCATCTTATCGGCGCGCAGGGCGCGAAAGAGAGGGTGGGCGGCCATGCGGCGGACCGGCTCGGATTTGCCCAGAATGATCCCGCACTGCGGGCCGCCCAGGAGTTTGTCGCCGCTCACCGTTGCGATGTCCGCCCCGGCGCGGATCGTCTCGAAAACGGTCGGCTCATAGGGCAGACCAAAGCGGGTAAGGTCTACCAATGCGCCGCTGCCCAGGTCATTCATCACCGGCAGCCCCTGTTCCTGCCCCAGCGCCACCAGTTCCGGCAATTTGACTTCCGCCGTGAAGCCGATGATGCGGTAATTGCTGGCATGAACTTTGAGCAGCATTTTCGTGCCAGCCGTGATGGCCCCGGCGTAATCGGCCAGGCGAGTCTTGTTGGTCGTGCCGACTTCCACCAAACCTGCCCCAGATTGGCGAATGACATCGGGAATGCGAAACCCGCCGCCGATCTCCACCAACTCCCCGCGCGAAATCACCACTTCGCCGCCGTTCGCCAGAGCCGTGAGAGCCAGCAAGACAGCAGCCGCATTGTTGTTGACCACCAGCGCCGCCTCGGCCCCCGTGATGCGCTGCAACAGCTCTTCGATCTGCCCGCCCCGCCCGCCCCGCTTGCTGGTCGCGAGGTCCAGTTCCAGATTGGAATAGCTGCTGGCAACGGCGACCATGGCCTCCACCGCTTCCGAGGCCAGTGGCGCACGGCCCATGTTGGTATGAATGACAATGCCGGTCGCGTTAATGACCCGCTGCAAGCGACGCAAATCGCGCATTTGCAGCCGCTGCCGTATGGCTGCGAAGATAGCTTCTTCGGAAAACGGCGGTGCCGTCTCGCCGGAGAGTGCATGCTGCCGCAAGTCGTCCAATTCCGCGCGTAGCTCGTTCAGCACAACTGAACGCGGCAGTTCAGCCAGTAATGCCTGTGCTGGCTCAGTTGCAAGCAGAGTGTGGACTTTCGGCAAATGACGCAATGCAGAATGTTTGTTGTCGGTTGCGTCCATTAGTCTGGTGGCGGGATATAGGGCTTCATAGCGCGCGGGCTGCCACGCTCAATTTTGACAACCCATGCTTCTTTCAGGATATGAATTTTACCATTTTGCCAGGAGCGGTAGTAATAGCAAGGGTGAACATCACGCCAATAATCATACGCGGGGTGAGGCCGCCGCTCCGGGGCAAATTTAGACTGCTGACGCCAATCTAACCCCCCAATGGTATGACCCACAGGCCATTCAGTGCGGGATCGGTAAATCTCAAATCTATTCGGTCGCTGTCTCCGTGAAAACCCAAAGTAACGGGGTATCTTGAACATGATGGTAACTCACCCCCCAATGTGCGACATTTCAACTTTGGGACGCCGCGCCGTTTCTTCCGTGCGCTGTTCCGAATAGCGGTCGGTTCGGGCGGACCAAAGACGGCGGAGGGTGGCAGTGATTTCGGTGTCGGATGTGCCGTTCCTCAGCATCGCGCGGAGATCAAAGCCGTCGGCGGCGAAAAGACAGGTGTAGAGTTTGCCGTCGGCGGACAGACGGGCGCGGGTGCAGTCACCGCAGAAGGGCTGGGTGACGGAGGCGATGACGCCGATTTCGCCGCCGCCATCAAGGTACCGATAGCGCCGGGCAACCTCGCCGGGGTAGTGGGCGGCGACAGGTTCCAGAGGCAGGACGGCGTCAATGCGGCGGAGGATTTCCGAGGCAGAGACGACATCTTCCAGTTGCCAGCCGTTTGTTGCGCCGACATCCATGTATTCAATGAAGCGCAGGATGCAGCCTGTACCGTGAAAATGACGGGCCATCGGGACGATGCTGTCTTCATTGACGCCGCGCTGGACAACCATGTTGATCTTCACCGGCGTCAGACCGGCTTCCTGCGCGGCGGCAAGGCCGTCCAAAACTCGGGCGACGGGGAAGGCCATGTCATTCATGCTCTGAAAGACAGCCTCCTCCAGCGAGTCCAGGCTGACCGTGATCCGCTGCAAACCGGCGTCTCGGAGCGGCTGTGCTTTGCGGGCCAGCAGCGCGCCATTCGTGGTCAGCGTCAGGTCACTAAGACCCGGCAGGGGCGCAAGCAGGCCGACCAGTGTCTCTATATCGCGCCGCACCAGAGGCTCCCCGCCGGTAATCCGTATCTTTTCCACGCCGAGAGTGAGGAAGATTTGGGCCAGGCGCGTGATCTCCTCAAAACTCAGAATCTCGTTCGGCGGCAGAAACGCGAAATCCCGCCCGAAGACTTCCTTCGGCATGCAGTATGTGCAGCGAAAGTTACACCGATCCGTGACCGAGATTCGCAGATCGCGGAGGGGACGGCGGAGCGTGTCCAGGACTGGCAGCGGAATCGGAACGAACATAGGGCTATTCTACCCGGTCGCGGCAACTTGACAGCCATGTGCATCTTTGATAAAATAGCGGGAATGTGATTTTGTTCGGGAAATGGAGAAGGGGAAATGGGAACGCAAGTCTTGCAAACGACCGGCTTCTCACGGGAGCGTCTGTTTCTGGCTTCCTGTATTGCGCTGCTGGCGACGGGGATGACGTTTGCCATTCGCGGGGACATCATGGGGCCGCTGGGCAAGCAGTTCACTCTCAGCGACCATGATCTGGGCCTTATTGCCGGGGCGGCCTTTTATGGCTTCATGCTGTCAATTTTGTTTGGCGGCATTCTGGTAGACGCGCTGGGCATGGGCCGTATTCTCGCGCTGGCCTTCGCCGCTCATGTTTCGGGTTTGCTGCTGACCATTTTTGCCGGTGGTGCGACGCTGCTGTTCATCGGTACGCTGGTGGTCGGTATTGGGAATGGTCTGGTGGAAGCCGCCTGCAATCCGCTGATCGCGACCGTGTATTCGGACCGAAAAACGCAGAAATTGAATGCCTTTCACGCCTGGTTCCCGCTGGGCCTGATTGCTGGCGGTTTAACGTCCTTTGCCATGTCGGCTTTGAACCTGGACTGGAAAATCAAGCTGGCGGCGATTCTGATCGTCGTCGCCGCCTACGGCCTGCTGTTTCTCGGCCAGAAGTTTCCGGCCACGGAGCGCGTCCAGGCGTCTGTTTCTACCGCCTCCATGTACCGCGAATTCCTGCGGCCTGTTTTCCTGCTGCTGTTTTTCTGTATGTTTCTGACGGCGGCGACGGAACTGGGGCCGAATCAATGGATTCCCGATTTATTGAGGAAGATCGCCGGCACGTCGGGCATTCTGGTTCTGGTCTTCATCAATGCCATCATGTTCCTGGGACGCACCTTTGCGGGACCAATTGTTCATCGCATCTCGCCGGTTGGATTGATTGCTGGCTGTTCTGTTTTGTCGGCTATTGGGCTGTTCGGTCTGGGCCATGCCGCTTCGCCTCTCGGCGCCTATTTGGCCGCGACAGTCTTTGCGCTCGGTATCTGTTATTACTGGCCGACGATGCTGGGGCTGACGTCCGAGCGTTTCCCGAAAGGCGGTTCGCTACTGCTGGGCGTGATGGGTGCGGCAGGAAACCTTTCTGTCGCCTTGATTTTGCCTTACATGGGCCATATCAACGATACCGAAGGCCCTGCCGCCGCCTTCCAGAAAGTCGCCCTGCTGCCGGTGGTTCTAGTCTTTGTTTTCACCGCTCTCTACTTAAGCGACAAAGCCAAAGGCGGCTACCGGCCAGAACGGTCTGAGTTCACCTTTGTCTGAAGAGGCATCGCTGGCGACGCCGCTTTAGCCGCTACCTCCTCATGTTTGACACCGTTCACGAGCAGTTGCAATTGTCTGTGTATCAGGTCGCGCGTACCCCTTATCGGACGCTGCGGGCGGAGATTGAGCATGGACACTGGGCGATCAGCCATGTGCAAGCGGGGGCCGTGGAAACTCTGACACGCGGGGAGCGGCATCGGGTTCCCGCCGGGTCCGTGATGATCCATCCGCCCCTGCTGCCCTATGCCGAATACGCTGCCGGGCCGGGAACGCACGAGTGGATGGTCTTTGAAGCCGCCGTCTTGCCGGGCATGGATTTGTTCCGGCTGCACCCGGTCGCGCCGGTTGTGCCGATGGCAGAACCTGCCGGTTTCTCCCACCTCTTTGATCGGCTCTTGTCCGCCTGGGAAAAACCAGCTTCCCCTTTGCGCGATCTGAGCGTCTCGGCCCTGGCCGCGCAGCTTCTGTGCCTGATTCTGGAAAGCTGGCAGGCGATGGGCAGCCCGCTGCGTTCGGAACATCTCACGACTGCGCGAGACCGCTTCAGTGGATTGATCATCTACATGAGTCAAAACCTCGGCCGGAAGCTCAGTCGCGAGGACCTGGCGGGCTTCGCCTGCTTGAAGCCCAACTCTCTGGATCGCGCCTTTCGCCAGGTTTACGGTGTCGCCCCTATGCAGATGCTGCGCGATCTGCGGCTTCAGCGCGCCCGGCATTTGCTGGAAAGTGCCGATCTCACCGTCGCTGCCATTGCCGAACTGTGCGGTTTTGAGGAAGTCGCCTATTTCACGCGCGTCTTTCGGCGGCAGACTGGCCAAACCCCCGGTCAGCACCGAGCCGGTGTTCGTGCCGCTCGCGCGGGCTATACCTTTTCCGAGAATGCGTAGAAAGTCCAATTTTTCGTGGCTTCTGTCCCTTGTTTCCTTGCCTGGCTGAGTCCATAATTTGTTCATCGTTTACAAGTTGGCAAGGAGAATTCTCTGATGACCCCTGAGTTGGAACGGCGCGAACAGTTGCTGCGCGACGGCTTCTGCAAGTTTGAGCGCGTCCTGTCGCCGGAGATGTTAGGCCGTCTGCGGGCCGCCAGTGACCGGATGCTGGACGCTTTCCCCGCCGAAGAAGCCGCACGGCTGCGCGCCCAGGGGAGCCTGCTGCCGACAACCGGCGATCCGATCTTCGCAGAATTGATCGCCTGGCCGCCGGCTTTGGAGGCTCTGGCTTCGCTGGGGTTTCCGCATCCGACCTTCTCCGACGGTTACGTCATCAGCAAGCCGGGCCACAGCCCGCGCCTGTTTTGGCATTACGACTGGTTTGCCTGGCAGGACCCCTATAGCTTCGGCCCCCATCCGCCCCAGCTTTTTGCCATGTACTATCTGTCGGACACGTCCCGACAAAACGGCTGCCTGCGCGTCGTTCCCGGTTCACATGTCACTCATAACCCGCTCCATGACGAGCTGCGGGAGCCGCATTCGGCGGTTCTCAGTCAGGCGCGCGACCTGAGTTTGCCGGAGTTTTCGGATCGCCCGGATGAGGTAGACGTTCCTGTTCAATCTGGGGATTTGCTCCTCGGCGACGCCCGCCTGCTCCACGCGGCCCATGCCAACGAAACCGACAAGCGGCGGACGCTGATCACGCTCTGGTATCAACCCGATCTGCGGGCAATGCCGGAACGAATACAGGCCCAGATGGCGGCCAAAGTACAGCCCGCACCGGAGTGGTGGCCGCAGGAAGTCAGGGACAGCTACAATGCACTTCTAGCCCGGTACGAGGGTGACTCACAGCCCTACGAACGGCAGTTGTACCCCCGGGCGAATGGCATAGGTTACTGACACGGTAGAGTCGGGGCCAGCATTGGGCAGAGACTCCCCTTGCGAAACCCGTCCCTCCGTGCTATACTAACGGCATCATGGGAGGTGCGGGCGGATGTCTGGGCAGAAACAATTTGTGTCCCTGAATGGGATTTTGACCCCGAAAGAAGAAGCGGTTCTGCCGTTTTACGATCACGGCCTGCTTTATGGCGACGGCCTGTTTGAAGGCATTCGCGTTTACAATGGCCGCGTCTTTAAGCTGGACGAGCATGTCGCCCGCCTGTACCTGTCGGCGAAATCGCTGAACATCGTCCTGCCCGCTCCGCCCGCCGCGACCCGCGAAACCATTCTGGAAACCGTGCGGGCCAACGGCCACCGCGACGGCTACATCCGCGTCACCGTCACGCGCGGCACCGGCCTGGGCCTGGACCCCAAGCACATCAAAGGCGGCGCGAATGTCTACATCTCCTGCGAACAATTGGCTCTCTACCCCCCCGAGATGTACGAAAACGGCCTCCTTGTCGCCACTGTTTCCACCCGTCTGCCTTCGCCGGATGTGATTGATCCGCGTGTCAAATGCACCGGCAAATATATTAACAACATCATGGCGAAGGCCGAAGCGAACCGCTATGGCGCTGGGGAAGGCTTGATGCTGACTCGTGAGGGCTATGTGGGCGAGGCCACGGGCGACAACATTTTTGTCGTCAAAGACGGCGCTCTGCTGACCCCTTCCGCTTCTATCGGCATCTTGCAAGGCATCACGCGCGACACGGTGATCGGCCTTGCCCAACAAGCCGGCTACACCGTGACTGAGCCGTTGATGACGCAGTATGACATTTACAATGCCGATGAAGTGTTCCTCACCGGCACGGCTGCCGAAGTCATTCCCGCCGTGCAGTTTGACGGTCGCTTGATCGGCGACGGCAAACCCGGCCCCATTACCCGCGAATTGATCGCCGCCTTCCGCCAGCACACGCAGACAACCGGCGTTCCCGCTTTTTAACAGTGCAGGGTAAGCCTGTTCAAAGCCAAAAAAGTATAACATGAAATTAGGCTACATGGCCGAAGTCAGCCATAACGTCACGAGGTAGAAGTTGCCAACACCAACTCAAATCGCCGCTCTGTTAAATTTTCTGTGGGATTGGTTGAAAAATTGTGCCATTTACTGGCTCCTGTTTTGTGCTGTTGAATACACTCATCATGGGCATTATAGCTGGGAGAATGAACTAATTATGGCGATTGTTCTCAGCCCAATCATTCCTGCTCTCCGTAGATTATTTTACGAACATCAGGGAGGGATTCGTCAGGCCAAGCTGAAGTAAAATACCCTTACTAGCATGAATCCTCAGACACCAATTGAACGTAAACTCTGCCTTTTCCAATGGGTCTTTGTCCTGATGATGGGACTGCTCGGTGGCGTTTTAGGCGCGCTCGGGGCGAGCGATGCGGCGTCTCCGCTGGAAAGGCTGCCCAGTTTCGGCATTGGCGCGATGATTGGCTTGACGGTTTCAGGCGTCGGGATGGCGTTTTATATGCGCTGGAAACGGGCCAGAGGGCGAGCGTAAATAGCGACCTCCTCCAATTTTGCAGTGCAATTAACCTCCCTCAAAATAGCCAGCAAAGGTAAGATAAAGCAACTCTATGCGGCTATTTTGGCTGTTGCCATGCTTCGGGCAGGCTTGGGCTGGTATTTCGGCTTTCATCCCTTTGACGACACCTATATCACTTTTCGCTATGCCCTGAATATCGCCCACGGGAATGGGTTTGTTTACAATCTCAATGAGCCTGTTCTCGGCACCACAACGCCGCTATGGACGCTGGTTCTGGCGCTATGCAGTTTCCTGAAACTGCCCCTTGCCGGCAGCGCTCTGGCGTCCTCCCTGCTGGCGGATGTCGTATCGGCGCTTCTCATGGCCCGAATCTTGCTGCGATTGGGCTTCTACCCTGTCATTGCAGGCAGCGCGGCGATCCTCTTTTTGTGCTGCTTTGACTACTTTTCCCTGGCGCGTTCGGGCATGGAGACGTCCGTGTTCGTGTTGCTGATCCTGGCGACATTGCATCAGTGCGCGGCCCGTCGCTTTCTGTTCGCCGGGCTGTGGTGCGGTCTGGCCTGCGTAACTCGCCCGGAAGGAAGCATTCTCGTTCTGGTATTGCTTCTCAGCCTCTGGCTGCACCGGAAATCCTGGCGCGATAACGGCGCGGTGTCGGGGCTGGGATTACTGGTGATGTGCGGCGCCGGATGGGGTCTGTTTGCAGTGACTACATTTGGCTCGGTCATCCCACAGTCCATCGTTGCAAAATCTTTTGCCGTCCACACTGACCCCAGACTGGCGCATCTGAGTTGGCAGAACCTCGGCACCTTTTTTTGGAACGGCCAGCCCAGCGATGGCCTTCTGGCCCCAGCCTGGCTGCAATTTAATCTGGCTTGGACGCTGCTGTCGCTGCTGGCACTGCTGCGGCTGCTGGCGAGTTGTTTCCGGCGACCCAGCATTCAGAACATTGAGCGTGTTTTTCTCTTGCTGATTTTTCCCGTTTGCTATGTGAGCGGTCTGGCGTTCTCCCATGCGTTCACCTGGTTTCCGTGGTATTACGGCCCGATATATCCATTCTATGCCATTCTCACGGCGGTTGGGGCGTCGTTTCTTCTGGAGCGTTTGCCTTTGAAGGTGAAGCAAGCGCAGGTATGTCTGGGAACGCTGGCGGCGGCTCTGCTGGTCTGTCAGATGCTGGCCGCAGTCCTGGTCAAACTGCCGAATGACCGCAGCTTCTGGGTGAAGGGATATTTTCAGGTCGCCGGCGCGATTCCACATGATTCTCACACTCGTGTCGCCGCCTTTGAGATCGGTGCCGTCGGATGGCGAATCTGGCCAGCCAGCGTGTTAGATGTCACTGGACTGGTCACACCGGGGGCAGTGGGGGTACGCCCGGATCTTTTCATCCAGTCCTCACGCCCGGATTACATTGTGCTGACGACCGATGATGCCGTGGATTTTTTATCCCGCGCAAGTGTTCAGTCCTGGTTTTTTGACCGATATGAACCGGTAGTCGTGATTCGCGATCCTTATGGCGACCGGGAATATCGCACGTATCGGCGAATACCATGACTGGCATACTAGAGTCTTCGCCGATTTTGCGGCTATAATAGAAGCGGAGGGATGGGATAACTATGACAGCTTTCAAGGCGCTACTGGTCGGGGCAGGCGGGATGGGGAAGGCTTGGGGAAACAATCTCAAAGAGCATCCTGATGTAGACATTGTCGGGTGGGTGGATTTGCGGCCCGGTGCGGCTGCAGGAAGCAGCGGAAAGTTTGGAACTGCCCAAACTGCACACCGGCGTCGGAGTCTGGGCAAGGCGCTGGCCGAGACGAGACCGGATTTTGTGGTGGATGTGACCATCCCCGAAGCGCACCGCGACGTGACGCTGCAAGCGCTCGCTGCCGGCATTCCTGTGCTGGGCGAGAAGCCGATGGCGGACAGCATGGAACACGCGCGCGAGATGGTGGCGGCCTCGGAGAAATCCGGCAAGCTGTACATGGTCAGTCAGAGTCGGCGCTATGATGCCCGCCTGCATGCCTTCCGCCGATTGATCGTGGAGCAGATCGGAACGCCGGGTATTTTGAATTCCGACTTTTACATCGGGGCGCATTTCGGCGGGTTTCGCGATGAGATGGCGAGCGTGCTGCTGCTGGATATGGCGATCCACACGCTGGACCAGGCACGCTATCTGAGCGGCGCGGACCCGATTTCTGTCTACTGCGAGGAATTCAACCCGCCCTGGAGCTGGTACCGGGGCGATGCCAGCGCGACGGCGATCTTTGAGATGACCGGCGGGCTGCGCTATACCTATCGCGGCTCGTGGTGCAGCGAAGGCAAAAACACGAGCTGGGAATCCGATTGGCGCGCGGTGGGGCCGAAGCGGTACGGCGGTCTGGGATGGCACGGGAACGCCGAGCGCGGATGTCGTGACGAAGACCGGCGCGTTCTTCAGCGAGACTGAACCGCGACCGATGGAAGTCGCATCGGATGTTCCCGGCGGCATTGCCGGTTCGTTGCGCGATTTCCTGAACGCACTGCAAACCGGCGCGACGCCGATGGGGGAATGCCACGACAATATCAAAAGCCTGGCTATGGTGTTTGCGGCCATGGAATCGTCGGCGACAGGCCGGCGCGTGCCGGTGACGGTGTAATTTCCATGTCGCTGTCGCCCTACTGGCTGCTGCTCCTCACACTGCTTCTGCCGCTGCCCTTCGGCACGGACCGGCGAGGGCTGCGCGTTCCCTGGGTCACCTATGCGCTCATCGGGATAAACGTCGTCGTCTACTTTTTCACTGGCCCGGACTACTTTGACCGATGGGGTCTGGTTCCCGCCCGCCCGCATTTCACCGCCCTGCTGACGGGAATTTTCCTGCACGTCAGTCTGGCGCACTTGTTCTGGAACATGGTGTTTCTGTGGCTGTTTGGGCCGCATGTGGAGGAAGCGCTGGGCCGGGAAGCATTTCTGGCCCTGTACCTGGGCGGCGGCATCGCGGCAGGCCTGCTGCACATGGCGATTATTTTGCTGCGCGGCGAAATCGTCGCGGTTCCTCTGGTTGGAGCCTCCGGCGCGATTTCCGCCATTCTTGCCCCCTTCGCGATCCGCTTCCACCGCGCTCAAATCCGGCTGTTCTGGCTGCCTGCTGCTTTGGCTGCTCCCTCCTGGAGTCAGTTGGAAGTGCCGGCCGTAGCGGGTTTGGGCCTCTGGCTGCTGCAAAACATTGGCGGCGGCCTGTGGTTTTTGCACAATCCGCAGCCGGGCGGGACGGCGTACTGGGCGCATATCGGCGGCTTTGTCTTTGGCCTGGTCGCTGCGGAACTCACTGGTCTGCTGCGCGATGGACGCCAGGATTATCTGCTTCAGGATGCGCGGCAGGCTGCCGCGCGAGGGCAGGAGGCGCGCGCCCTGGCGCTCCGAAAATACCGGGCATTTCTGGATCATGACCCCGACAATGCTCCTGTTCGCGCCGAACTGGCCCGGCTTCTGGCCGCTCCCGCCGAACCAGACCCAGAAACGATTGAAAATGAGCGCCTGGAAGCGGCGCTGGAAATGCTGGGGGCGATTCGGTCTTATCTGAAACGGGGCGAGATGGCCGGGGCTGCGCGGTGCGTGGGCGAAACGCGAGCGTTTGGCCTCATCCTCGCTTTGACGCCTCGTGAGCGGCTGCGTCTGGCCGGCGCGGCGGAAGGGGCAGGGGACGAGGAGACCGCCATCGCCCTGCTTCGCGCATTGGTAGCGGAGACACCGGACGCGCCCGAAGATGAGATGGCCCGTCTCAAATTGGGGCAGATTCTTCTGAGCCGCGACCCGGAAGAAGCAAAAACGCTTGCGACGGCGTTTCTGGAAAAGTATCCGCACAGTGAATGGACACATCGCGCGCGAGAAATACAAACAAATGTTTGATTTTGGACCAATCAGGAAAAAATCCTCTGTCACACCCACTTTGATAGGAGAAGAAACCGATGGCCGCCGAAGAGTTAAAAAAGAATGCGATGATGGCGCATCTGCTGGATGCACTAGACCATAAGAAAGACATCGGCCACTATGGCCGGCTGGTTTTCACCATGATTGCCCGCCACTTTCTGAGCGAGGAAGAGGTTGTCGGCTACCTGGCTAAAGACAAAGATTTCAGCGAGGAACAAGCGCGCAGCCTGTATCAGCAGGTGCAGAGCCACGACTACAACCCGCCCCGGCGCGAGAAGATTTTGCAGTACCAGCAGGAGCAGGAGTTTCCAATTATTCCGAACCCGGATGACCCGGATCAGGGCAACGTGTACCGGGACCTGAACTTCCCGGATCACGTTTATCAACACATTTCTGAGTATCACGAGCAAAAAGCCGAAGCCGCTTGAAAGCCAAAAACGCCCCTGCCAATGAAGCAGGGGCGTTTTTGAATCTTGCTACGCAAACACGACTTCGCGCAGTTCCTGATCATGCTGCCGGAACCAGGCGACTGTTTTGGCAATGCCGGCTCGTAGATCATGCGCGGCCTCAAAGCCAAATAGTTCCTTTGCCCGTGTCACGTCCAGACATCGGCGCGGCTGGCCGTTTGGCTTGGACGCATCCCAGACGATGCTGCCCGTAAAGCCGACTTCGTCGGCGACAACCTGGGCCAGATCGCGAATGTGGATTTCCGCACCGGTCCCTAGATTGACCGGCAGATCGCCCTCGTAGCGCTCGGCGGCCAGCAGAATGCCTTCGGCGGCGTCTTCCACATAAAGAAACTCGCGCGTCGGCGTACCGTCGCCCCACAGGACGATCTCGGAGCGGCCTGCACTTTTGGCTTCGGCGCATTTGCGGATCAAGGCCGGAATGACGTGCGAAGTTTGCAGGTCAAAGTTATCGCGCGGGCCGTACAGATTGACAGGCAGCAGGAAAATGCCGTTAAAGCCGTACTGCTCCCGATACGCCTGCACCTGCACCAGCATCATCTTTTTTGCCAGTCCATAAGGCGCATTTGTTTCTTCGGGGTATCCGTTCCAGAGCTCGTCTTCGTGAAAAGGGATCGGTGTAAACTTCGGATAAGCGCAGATCGTTCCCGTCGCGACGAACTTTTTGATGCCGAATTGACGCGCATACTCAATCAACTGAATGCCCATGATGGCATTATCGTAAAAGAAGCGTCCGGGATTGTCGCGATTGGCGCCGATGCCGCCGACGACGGCGGCCAGATGAATCACAACATCGGGCCGCGCCGTCTCGTACAGCCGCGTGATAGCATCCCGGTCGCGCAGATCGTACTCCGAGGAGCGCGGCACGAAGATCTCCCGGCATCCGCGTTCTTGCAGCTTTTCCGTGACAAAAGAGCCGAGAAAGCCCGCGCCGCCGGTCACCACGACGCGCGCGTCGCGCCAGACAATCTCACTCATCGGCTGCCTACTTTCACATTCTCTCGTGTCGTCAGTCGGTTCAGCGACGCGATTTCCTCGTCTACCATCAGCCGAACAAGATCGTGAAAAGTCGTGCGCGGCTCCCAGCCCAGTTTGGTTTTGGCCTTGCTTGGATCGCCGATCAGCAAATCCACTTCGGCAGGGCGCTCATAGCGCGCATCATGCTCCACATAGTCTTTCCAGTTCAGGCCGACATGAGCGAACGCCTCTTCCAGAAACTCGCGCACCGTATGGGTCTCGCCGGTCGCGACGACATAATCATCCGGGGTGTCCTGCTGAAGCATCAGCCACATGGCTTCCACGTATTCTTTGGCGTAGCCCCAGTCACGCTTGGCGTCCAGGTTGCCTAAATAAAGTTTGTCCTGCAAGCCTGCCTGGATGTGCGCGAGCGCCCGCGTGATTTTGCGCGTGACAAAGGTCTCGCCGCGCCGAGGCGACTCATGGTTGAACAAAATGCCGTTGCAGGCGAACATGCCGTAGCTCTCGCGATAATTCACCGTGATCCAGTGCGCGTAAACCTTGGCCGCGCCGTAAGGACTGCGCGGATAAAACGGCGTCGTCTCTTTTTGCGGGACTTCCTGAACCAGTCCATACATTTCCGAACTGCCCGCCTGGTAATAGCGCGTCTTGAGGCCGACCTCGCGAATAGCTTCCAGGATGCGGACGGTCCCAATGCCGGTGACATCGCCGGTGTATTCCGGGATGTCAAATGAGACCCGGACATGGCTCTGAGCGGCTAAATGATAAACTTCGTCCGGCTGAATGCGGTACAGCAGTTTGATCAGATTGGTGGAGTCAGAAATGTCTCCGTAGTGAAGAAACAATCGGACGCCGTTGATATGAGGATCTTCATACAGGCTGCTGATGCGGCTTGTGTTGAAAGTGGAGGCCCGCCGAATGATCCCATGGACCTCATAGCCCTTTGCCAGCAGCAGTTCCGCCAGATATGAGCCGTCCTGACCGGTGATTCCTGTGATGAGCGCTTTTCGCATGCAATACCCTTTCCTGCTCTGTGCAAATCGAGTGCAAATTGAGATGTAGAGGAGCCCTGACTCTATTATGCCCCAAGAGGCATTAATTTTGCTAACCTTTTTCGAAATTCGTTAGTAAGCATGGCTTGCCGCCGCCAATACCGCCAATTAAAGAACGATAACTGTCCATCGCACGCATCAGTCGGTCAGAACACGCTTTACAGCCCCGCCGTTCAGGGCAGGGAGAAGTCATGTAAAAAGACACGTACCTGCGGTATAATGAAAAGTGAGAGCGGCGACACCGACGAGCCGACCTGACAATTCTCCAGTTCTGCAATTTTCATGCCAACTCCGTTCCGAAGCGATAGCGGCAAACTTTCTGCGCTGATGCTGCCGCGTCACTGGTTAAGTTTTCCGCCAAACTAAGTTTTTCTGCTGGATGTTGAGGTTGGCATGATTCTTGCAGTCTTACTTGATATAGGGCAGTCTCATCTTTTACATGTCAATCAAATGATAAAATATTGATAAAATATGCAGTTTCCGTCTCTATCCACCGATAATCAGGCTAACATAACTTTGAGGGTTATTCCTGACAAGAGTTCTCGCGAGAACCTCTCGCCATTAGCCTGAAGCACATGGCATCAAGAATCAACTCTAAGACGTTTGATGCAATGACTTCTCAGAATGTTCAGGAGAGCCACTGCTGTGCGTATATGTATTTTAAGCGAGTTTTTCTACCCGGATAATACGGGAGGCACGGGCACTGTCCTCACGGATCTTGTCCGATCGTTAAACCGCATTGACCGCGCATTAGAAATTGACGTTGTCACCAGCCGCAATCTGTATCGTCAGACCAAAGCGAACCTGCCCGCCAGTGAATGCTGGAACGGGGTCAATATCCATCGCGTTGCGACCCCGCACCCCAACAGCCTTCCGACCCCGTTACGTCTTGTTGCAAACCTGCTTTTCTGCCTAGCGGCAATTATAAAACTGGTACGCCTGGGCGGCTATGATGTCGTCCTCGTCGGAACCGCTCCGCCGATGGTCGCCCTCGCCGCGCACATGCTCCGCCGGCTCAAAGGTATTCCCTTTGTTTACATTATCTACGATCTGGAGCCGGATCGCCTGGTTACCATGAAGATGCTGCCCCACAACCATCTGGTGACGCGCATTTTTCGGCAAAGCCAGAAGCGCTGGCTGCATTCCGCGGCCAAAGTCGTGGTACTTGGTCAGTACATGGGCGAGCATCTCACTGAGACCTATGGCCTGTCTGCACAAAACATTGAAGTGATCCCCATTGGGTCGGACCCACGGGAGATTGTCCCCGGCCCGAAACAGAGCAAATTCCGAACGGAGCATGGGCTGCAAGGCTTTGTTGTTTTGTATTCCGGTAATTTCGGGCGCTACCATAACTTTAACACCATTCTTGATGCTGCTAAAATGCTACAGGATCAACGCCCGGATATTCGATTTGTCCTGGTGGGCGGCGGCGCACAGAAAGACCATATCGCTTCACGAATTTTGGGGAAAACCTGGAAAACGTGCATCTCTTTGATTTTGTCCCTCAAGAAGCTTACGCAGATCTTCTGGCTTCCGCCGATGTCTCGCTGGTCACATTGGAGCCGGGCATGGAAGGGCTTTGTGTGCCCAGCAAACTGTACAGCATTCTTGCGTCGGGCCGTCCGGTTGCCGCCATCGTCTCGCCGAAATCGGAAGTGGCGCGTGTGATTGATGAATTTTCACTCGGCATTCACCTCAATCAAGGGGATACTTCGCAACTGATTTCGGCCCTGACCTTTCTTGCGGATCATCCCGCCGAAGCCGAACAGATGGGACGCAATGCTCGGAAAGCGCTGGAAGATCAGTATGCGACAGAACTTCTGGCGCGAAAGTATCATACCGCTCTTCAGGAAGCGTCTCTGACGCGGCCGGAAAGGCCGGGCGGTTTTTCTCTCGCCCTTGGCCGTAAGCGCCGCTCAGGCGTTGCAGACCTGTCAAATATTGATGCCGCCCAGGAATCAGGGGGAGCGGGATCGGTGGTTAAACGCCTCCTTCACCATCTCCTTTCGCTAATGGGCAGCCAAATGCTGAATCTGGCGGGCCAATTGCTGCTGGTTCCCTTGTTTCTGGCACGCTGGTCGCCTATTCACTTTGGAGAGTGGCTGGCGCTGTCAAGCGCTGCTACCTACCTCGGAACGCTGGATCTGGGGATGAACTCGGCGGTGTCTAACCGGATGCTGGCGGCTTATACCCGAAAGGACATGGAGGAATACACGCGCTGTCAGCACTCGGCGACGGCTTTTTATGTCTGCCTGGCTCTGGGCGTCAGTGTCTTGATGGGATTGGCCGCCTGGGCGCTCCCTGTGGCGCATGTCCTGAAGCTGGTGGAAACATCGCAGCGCGAGGCAGCCGAGGTCGTGTGGCTGCTGAGCCTTCAGGTTCTGTGGATGATGCCTGTCGGCTTGTTCGGCAACACTTTTCGCACTATCGGGCAGCCAGCGAAGACTCAATGGATCAACAATGCGAAAGCGTTTCTTTCTTTCGCTGTCACGGCCCTCGTTTTAACTTTAGGGGGAGGAATGCGCGCGGTGGCGCTCTGTCAGTTTTTCCCCATGACCTTGATGATCCTATTTGTTTGGATCGAGTTAAAACGCCATAACCCCAAGCTGCTTCCCGGCTTATCCCATGCGCGTTGGGATGTGGCGCGTGGGCTTGTTAAGCCAAGCCTGTTGTTCGCTCTGATCCTGGCGGCGACCGCGCTGGCGACGCAGGGGAGCGTCATCGTCGTTTCAACCACACTGGGGGTGGGCGCCGTCGCCATGTTCGTGAACACGCGCACCCTGTGCAACTCCGTGATGCAGGTCGTCCGAACCGTCAACAACGCCGCCTGGCCGGACGTGACCATTCTTTACACGCAGGGACAAACGGAGCGTCTTCGAGCGATGCATCGCCTGCTGATCAGTGTCTCAAGCTGTCTTTGCATCGCCGTCGCCGCCGCGCTCTGGTTTACCGGGCCGCAGGTGGTTTCGCTGTGGACGCACGGAAAGATTAAGCCGGATTTGACGTTTGTGCGCTGGCTGCTGGTTTATCTTGTCATGCAGTCGCCCTGGCTGGCTTCTTCAACCTTCATGATCGCGATCAACAAACATCGTGACGTTTCGCGAGCCTACCTGATTTCCAGCGTTCTGGGCCTGGCGGTCGCTGCTGTCCTGGTTCGCCGCGTCGGGCTGTCCGGCGTTCCGATAGGATTGATCGTCGGCGAAGGGATCGCCTGCTATTATTTTGTGGTCAACAGTTCCTGCAAAATTCTGGAAGAGCGGACTGCCGCCTTTTTAGGGCGAATCTGGTTTGGCCTGGGAACGGTGGGAGCGATGGCGCTGGGAGCCGGCTGGCTGGCGGAACGCGCCGCGCGCGGACCGGACATGGCGCAATGGCTGGAAATCGGCGCGGCGACAAGCCTGACGGCATTGGTTGTGACCTGGATTCTTTGGCTGACGCCGAGGGAGCGCCACTTTCTGGCGCGCAAGGTCGGTTTGTCCCGTCACGCTTGAGACCGGCAAGGGCTGAGTGGGAAGTGTCGGAATCCAGGAATTGTTATCGGAGAATTGATTTGGGTCGTACTTACCGGCTTGCGTATCTTGTCTCGCATCCCATTCAATATCAGGCTCCGCTTTTGCGTGCAATTGCGGCTGATCCCAGCATTGAGTTGACGGTCTTTTTTTTAAGCGATTTTTCTCTGCGCGAACATCAGGATCCTGGCTTTGGCGCGGCGGTCAAATGGGATGTGCCGCTGCTGGAAGGCTACAAATCCGTTTTTTTGCCGGCCTGGGGGAAAAATGATCTGAGGGCGCCGCTGAGGCCTTTCTCCCATGGCTTGCGTCGCCACTTACGGGCCGGCAATTTTGATGCGCTCTGGCTGCATGGCTACGCCCATCAGGTGAATCTTCGCGCCCTGTTTCTTGCAAAACAGCTTGGCATCAAAGTTTTCGTGCGGACGGATGCTCAGTTGGGGAGCCTGGTCGGTCGGCCCCTGGCCCGACGATTGAAAAGCAAAGCGCTGCATTGGCTCTTTCGGCGCATTGATGCGTCTCTTTCAAGCGGAACACTCAATTCTGAGTATTATCTTCATCAGGGTGTGCCACCGGAAAAGATCTGGCTCCTTCCCTACGCAGTAGATAATGCATTCTTTCAAACGCAGGCTGCTCTGGTGCGGCCCGGACGTGAGGCATTGCGCGCCGAGTTGGGCCTGGAGCCGGGTCGTCCCATCATCTTATTTGCGTCCAAGTTTCAGCGGCGAAAAAGAGCGGGGGATCTGCTGGAAGCCTACATCCAGCTTTCACCGGATGGCGTGCGCGAACCTGCTCCCTATTTGCTGTTTGTCGGCGACGGCGAAGATCGCCCCATGCTGGAAGCGCGCATTGCAGAATTGGGCTGGGCATCCATTAAGATGCTCGGCTTTAAGGGGCAGCGGGAACTGCCGCGCTTCTTTGACCTGTGCGACGTGTTTGTGCTGCCCTCGGAAAACGAACCCTGGGGGCTGATCGTCAATGAAGTGATGAACGCCTCGCGACCTGTCATCGTGACGGATCAAGTCGGAGCCGCGCCGGACCTGGTGCGGGATGGCGAGAACGGCTTTGTCGTCCCTGTACGTGACATCGGTGTGCTCTCGGAGCGCTTACGCCGGCTGACTTCCAACCCCACGCTGGCGCGTGAAATGGGCGCGCGAAGCTTGGCCCGGATCAATCAATGGGGCTTTGCAGAAGATCTTCAAGGATTGCATAAGGCATTGCAGGCGACGGTTGGCCCATCGCCCGCCCTGTAGAAAATATGAACATTTTATACTTAGGCGTGACGACACTCACATCAGGACATCGCCTCCAGGCATTAAGACGATTGGGGCACACTGTCACTCAAGTGGATCCGGCGAGTTTCATTCCCGCGAATCCCTTGCTGAGAAAAGTCAACTGGGAATTGGGTGGCGTTCTGAGTCAAAAATCAGTCGCGAATGGAGTGATGGCAAGTGTCCGGGACACTCCCTTTGATCTGGTCTGGGTGGACAGCGGCCGTTATGTAGGGCCAGCCCTCGTCCAAGCCCTTCAGCAGCGCGGTTCGCCTGTCATTAATTACAATGTGGATGATCCATTTGGCAAACGCGACCGTTTTTCCTGGCGGCTATACCTGAATACCGTTTCGGCGTATGATGTGGTGGCGGTGGTTCGCACGGAGAATATCTCTGAAGCGCGCGAACGAGGTGCGAAAAAAGTCGTCCATGTCTACCGAAGCGCGGATGAAGTGGCGCATGCGCCGCGAACGCTGAATCAGGAAGATCACGCGCGCTGGGACAGCGAAGTCTGCTTTGTCGGGACATGGTTCCCCGAACGCGGGCCATTTATGGCTGAACTGATCCGATTAGGAGTTCCACTGACGATTTTCGGCAACGGCTGGCAGAAATCACGCGAGTGGCCTGTGATCCGTCAGGTCTGGCGCGGCCCCGGCACGAAAACCGACGATGAATATGCCAAGGCGATTCAGTGCGCGAAAATTTGCTTGGGCCTGTTGTCAAAAGGCAATCGCGACCTGCATACGACACGGACGTTGGAAGTGCCTTACTTTGGCAGCTTGTTCTGCGCGGAACGCACGACGGAGCATCAGTATCTCTACGAAGAAGGCAAGGAAGCGATTTTTTGGGCCGACGCTGCCGAATGCGCTCAAGTGTGCCAGGCGCTTCTCGCGAATGAAACCCGACGGAGTGAGATCGCGCGACGCGGCAGAGAGCGCTGCATTCAGAACGGCGCTTTGAATGAGAAAGTGATGGCGCATCTGGTGGCGGAAACAATGAATACGGCTGAGAAGGCGCCGCAAGCCGAACGCGACATGAAACTTGCCCTCTATTAAAGCCAATGAGTAGTCTCATCAAAACCAGTGAGCGAAATGTCGTGATGCCGTCGGATACGGCGATGCCGCCTCTGGACGCCGCGCCAGGCCAGGCGGGACGTGTCAAGCTGGCTTTCCTCAACGGCTTGCGAGGCCTTGCCGCTCTCTACGTCTTGCTGTATCATCTGTATTACGCGCCGAAGGGGCTATCGCCCGTGCTGGTGCATGCCCTGAGCTGGCTGCGATTCGGACATTACGCGGTGGCCGTCTTTATCGTGCTTTCCGGCTACTGCCTGATGCTTCCGGTCGTGCGCTCGGAAGACGGTCGCCTGCGTGGCGGAATGTGGAATTATTTGAAGCGGCGAGCGATCCGCATTTTGCCGCCGTACTATGCCGCGCTGGCGCTTTCGCTGGCTTTGATCCTGTTAAGTCATCGGTCAACTCATGCGCTGGGCATACAAACGAACGACACGTTCTTCCAGGCCAGCATGGCGCCTGGCAGCCTGATTTCTCACCTGCTGCTTCTGCATAGCTGGAACAAAAATTGGATTGAGACCATTGATGGGCCGATGTGGAGCGTGTCTATTGAGTGGCAGATTTATTTTCTGTTCCCCCTGCTTTTGCTCCCTCTCTGGCGGCGCTTTGGCAGCCTCGCAGCGATTGCCGCCGGTCTTCTCGTCGGTGTCGTCCCATATCTCGTTCTGCCGAAAGGGCAGAATTTTGAATGGGCCTGCCCCTGGTATACCGGCCTTTTCGCCATGGGGATGGCCGGCGCGGTCGTCGGATTTTCAACGAACCCGCGCCTGATGCGGCTGCATCAGCGTCTGCCCTGGGGATGGCTGCGCCGCTTCGGCATTCGGTCTGTTCGCGTTTCTCTCGTTATTTGTCGCCAAGGGAACTTATCGCCTGGGCATCCTGGCGCTTCCACAGCACTGGTGGATTGATGCGCTTGTCGGGGCGGGAACGACCTGTCTGATCATTTTCTGCGCCCGGAGCGCCCACGCTGCCAGCGCCAACTCAGACATGCATTTGCCGCTGATCCTGCGCTTGTTCAGAGTCACGGGGAGCTATGCTGCTGGGCGCATTTTCCTATAGCTTGTATTTGATCCATCTGCCGCTGATCGAAAAAATGAATTCGCTGGTGCGCCGGCACTTCCCGCCGCTGGAAGGTTTGGCGGTCATGATGATTGTCGGCCTGCCCGTGAGCCTGCTGGCGGCGTATCTATTTCATCTGGCATTCGAGCGCCCGTTTCTCTCGGAGCGCCGTTCGCGGAAGGGTGCGGCCAAAAAGGCTGCCAGCAAGCTGTCAACTCTAGCGGCGCCGATCACTGCGGGTGAAGCCTCGGTCAGTGCGGGAATGAAAGATCAGTAAGAATAAAATGAAGTTAGTCATCATTATCGCTTGTTTGATGGAAATGGGTCTCGCGCTTCATTATATGCGTCTTTTCTTTCTGCGTGTCCCGAAGGTCTTTTGGCCCCATCTTTGCATGATGTCTGCTATGTTAATCTATTGCGCGGGCGGCACACTCCTGGCGTACACCTCCATGCCCCAGGAATCGCTTGACCAGATCCTTTTGTGGAGGCACATCGGCGATGTCAATATACTGGGGGCGCTGGCAATCGCGGGATTTTTTGCGCTGTTTGTTGATTGGCTCGCGATGCGCCTTCCGCAATGCGCGAGTATCCCGACTAATCTTCTCATGGCAGCCCTGGATCGCGTCTCTCTGAACCCACTGACCTTCACTCTGACCAGCGGCGTGATCCTCGGCGGCTTCGCTGCCCTCGCGGCAACCGGGCGTGTCTCCTTTCACGGAGGACAAACTGCGGACAACGCGGCGTCCACTGTTGACCCCGGCCATGCGGATCCTCTTTTAATGATCGCTCAACAAGCCCTTTCCTTGCTTCCGCTGCTGTGTGGATACCGCTTGCTGGTCAAAGGGAAATTGTGGTTCACCCTGCCTGTGGTTCTGGCGACTGCCGGGTTTGCGTTAACGGAGGGGCGGCAGCAACTGGTTATCCTGCTGTTTATCTTCCTGGCCGGCGTTGCCATGAACCGGCAGGTCAAGATCACGAAGGCGATCACTGCCACCCTGATTGCCTCCATCCTCGGCCTGGCGCTTCTGGGTTTCTTCGTTTCTGTGGCGGTCCGTATGGCGACCTGGTATTCGCCCCGTTCCGCCAGTGGCGCGCAGGTGGCGACGCTGGCCTTTCAGATGCTTTTGAACGGCGGGCAGGATGAAAAGACCAATGTCGCGGCCCAAACAAAAGATAATGTAGATGTGCGAGCGTTTAACCCGATAGAGTTCTTAGCGTCTCTTACTTCCGCAGATCGGGACCACTCTGGAGCGATGGGGGATGTCCTGGTGAATGGCTTTGTCAATGCTGTTCCCAGCGCCTTATGGCGTCAGAAAGAGCTTTATCACAAAGAGGAGGAAGAGATCGCCTCGGCGACCTTTAATGTGCCGATTGCTTATGATGAGGCGGAAACAGTGATGAGCGGCGGGTACAATGACTTCCGAGAACCGGGCGTCCTGATTTATGCCATGTTGCTGCTGCTGCTGTTTGGCTTTCTGTTTTTTCTGATCAAGCAGCAGCGTTTCGCTCTGTTTCGTCTGTTGTCCGTTTCCGCGCTTCTCTTTACAGTGCTGGAGCCGGAGACGGCCACGGTCAGTTGGTTTTTGCTGCTGCGTTCGGTTTTCGTGCTCTATCTGCTGGATTTTGTGTTACAAATGTTCATCGTCAATGAGCGTCAACTGCAAATCTATCGGCAGACGCCTTCGGGGCTGCTGGCGGAACGCATGACGCCTTCCTCTAAACTCAGATGATCGGCTTTGCCAATGAGAAGACTATACCATGACAAGCAAGATTAGAGGCCTGGACGCAATCCGGTTTGTGTGCGCCTTCTGGGTCGTTCTCGGCCATTACGACGTTCCGATTCCCTTCGGCAGCAGCCAGCATTCTTTTCTGCTCCGGGCGCTGGACAGCTTTATTCACGTCAGCTTTGTCGGCGTCGCGGCGGTGATGATTTTCTTCGTGATTTCCGGCTTCTGTATCCGTTACCCCTTCCGGCACGGGGAAACGCCGGCATGGGGCGAATATTTTCTTCGCCGCTATCTCCGCATCGGCATTCCGCTGGGCGTCGCCGTCATTTTGATGCACCTGGGCGGGCGGGAACTGACCGTTTGGGAGAACTCGGTTCTCTGGAGCCTCTACGCGGAGATCATTTACTATACGGTTTATCCCGTTCTCATGGTCGCTCAAAAAAGATTCGGCTGGAAAGCTCTGCTGACCGCCGCATTTGTCGCCGCCGGGCTGGTGATCCTGCGCGATCCGCACGCCAAACTGTATGCGGCTTACGGGATCGGGTTCAACTGGATATTGGGTTTGCCCTGCTGGCTGATGGGCTGCCGGCTTGCGGATGAGGCCGACACGCTGACCGGCGCGCGCGTTCCGGCCATCGGCCTCTGGCGAATCGGCGTCTGGGCCGCAAGCTGTCTTTGCAGCGCGCTGCGGTTTCACGGCCCCTTTGGCTATCCCTACACGCTGGACCTTTTTGCCGTTCTCGTGTTCTTCTGGCTGCGTCAGGAGATTCGCCATTTCCGCTTTGTCGCCCCGCCTTCTTTTCTGGAACGAGCCGGCGCCTGGAGTTACTCGCTTTATTTGATGCACTTTCCCGCGCTCTGGGCCTTCGGTGCGTTGAGCCGTTCGCCTCTGCCGCTGCCCGCCTGGGCTGTCTGGCTCCTCCAGATCAGTTTCGCGCTTGTGTGCGCGTACAGCTTTTACTGGCTGGTAGAGAAACCCTCACACTGGCTGGCGCGTCAATTCAAGCGTCGGCGTGGGGACAAACCCGTCAGACTGGGAGCGGCGGCTGATCCGCTGGGGGATGTCGTGCCGGATATCGTTTCCGCCAAAGGCAGTTAGTGCGCTATGCCCAAAGTTTTGGTTTATCAGATCGGCTCTCTCGGAGACACTTTGGTTTCCATTCCCGCCTACCGCGCGATCCGGCGGCATTTTGGAACGGACGCGCAAATTCATGTGCTGCATAATGCGCCCTCCGATGTCCGCGCCGTGCCGCAGCAAGTCCTGGCCGGCTCGGGCCTCGTGGACGGGTCCATCGGCTTCACGCAAAAAGGCGGGCGCAGCAACTGGGAAACATTGGCAAAATTGTGGCCGCGTCTCGTGACCCGGCGCTTTGATGCCGTTGTGTACGTCGCTCCCGCCGAACGCAGTGCCGCGTCCGTGCGCCGCGATGAGATTTTTTTTCGGCTGTGCGGCATCCGGCAAATGTTTGGCTTTCACGCCTGCAATCCCGATTACTTCCAGGCTCGTGATGCTGCCGGCCGCCCCAAGCCCATGCCGCAGGAGGCGTACCTCCGTCTGGAGCGGCTTCGCCGGGACGGGATAGAGACCTCCGAGCATGACGACCTGAAATCGCCCCTCGTCTTGCCGCAGGCGTCGGAGGTTGAGGCGGCGCGGACTTGGCTGGCGGAGAACCGCCGCTTTCCCCGGCGTCCGCTGGCGGCGATTGGTCCGGGCGCAAATCAACCGGCGAAGTTCTGGCCTTTGGAGCGTTTTGAGGAGATCGGACATCGGCTGAGGGAGGCCGGTTATGAGATCGTCGTCATCGGCGGCCCGGCGGAGCGGGAAGCGGCGGGGCGGCTGACAGCCGCGTGGCAGGATGGGCTGAATACCGCCGGTCAGTTTTCGGTGACCGGAACCGCCGCCTTGCTGCGAGAATGCGTTTTTCTCATCGGGCTTGACACCGGAACGACGCATCTAGCCGCCTCGGTCGGCACGCCGGTCATCGCCCTGTACGCCGACCGTGACCCGGAAGGGCAGTGGACACCGCTCGGCGAAGGCCATATCGTTCTCAGCCATGCGGTTCCCTGCGCGGGATGTGGCCTGAAAGCCTGTCCGGTCCCGGATCATCCCTGCATGACTCATATTACCGTCAAATCCGTGTGGCAGGCGATTGAACGGGTCGGAACCCATGTTACAGCGCAGGCTGCCTTATGAGAATCCTGCGCGTCATCAATTCAACCGACCGCAAAAAAGGCGGCCCGATTGAAGGAGCGGTCCAGATCACCGCGCCGCTCACTGCTCTGGGGCATGTGACCGAAATGGCGAGCCTGGACGCTCCCGGTTCTGCCTGGCTGGAAGGTCTGCCGTTTCCGGTTCACGCGCTCGGACCGGCGGCGTCCGGCTATGGTTATTCCGAGCGACTGCTCCCGTGGCTGGAACGTCATGCCGGAGACTATGATTTCGTCATCGTGCATGGGGTCTGGCAGTATCACAGTTACGCTGTCTGGAAGGCTCTGCATGGGTCGCAGACGCCCTATGTGGTCTACACGCATGGAATGCTCGATCCCTGGTTCAAGCGGGCGTATCCGCTGAAGCATCTGAAAAAAATGCTGTACTGGCCCCGCGAATACCAGGTCCTGCGAGACGCGCAGGCGGTTCTATTCACGACGGACGAAGAGCGGCTGCTGGCCCGGCAGTCGTTCCGTCCCTACCGCTGCCGGGAAATGGTGGTCAACTACGGCACGGCGTTGCCGACAGGCGATCCGGCAGCGCAGCGAGAACAGTTCCTGCAAACCTTTCCCGATTTGCGCGGCAAGCGGCTTTTATTGTTCCTGAGCCGCATCCATGTCAAGAAAGGCTGCGACCTGCTGCTGGAGGCATTCGCGCATGTCGCCGACGCCGATCCCTTGCTGCATCTGGTGATGGCCGGGCCGGACGACACCGGCCTGCGGGCTTCGCTGGAGACGCTGGCGCGGGAACGCGGCATCGCAAACCGCATCACCTGGACCGGAATGCTATCCGGCGATTTGAAATGGGGCGCATTCTATGCCTCTGAGGCGTTTGTCCTGCCATCGCATCAAGAAAACTTCGGCATTGCCGTCGCAGAAGCCCTCGCCTGCGGCGTGCCGACGCTAATTTCCAACAAGGTGAATATTTGGCGCGAGATCGTCTCCGATGGCGCCGGTCTGGTCGCCGAGGACGATGCCGCCGGCGCAACCAGGCTGCTTCAAGAATGGCTGGCGCTGCCGGACGAGGAAAAAGAGCGGATGCGCGGCCAGGCCAGTCAATGTTTTCGCAGCCGATTTGAGATTCAGCAAGCCGCACAAAGCCTGCTGGACACGCTGGGGATCATTCGTGAAGCCAGGGAAGATCAAGGATTCAGTCATGTCCACGATTCTGGAAAACGTTAATCCACATCAGGGAGCGAGTTTTTCCCTCACCAATCGTGTTCAGCGTGTTTGCTGGGGCATGGTTTACAATCTGCTGTTTCAAACTTCGCCGCGACCCCTGCATGCCTGGCGCGCGTTTCTGCTGCGGCTTTTCGGAGCCAAACTCGGCGCTGGCTGCCATGTCTACCCGAAAGCAAAGATCTGGGCGCCCTGGAATTTGATCCTGGACGATCATGCCGGCATTGCGGACGATGTGAGCCTGCTACTCCATCGCGCCCATCACGCTCGGCAAAAAAGTCGTGGTCTCCCAGGGCGCGCATCTTTGCACCGGCACCCATGATTACGAAAGCCCCAGCTTTCAGCTTTACGCTCTGCCGATCACCATTGGAGACAATGCCTGGATTTGCGCGGAGGCTTTTATCGGCCCCGGCGTCACGGTAGGGGAGGGGGCCGTGATCGGCGCTCGCTCCGTCGTCACCAAGGACATGCCCCCGTGGATGGTTTGCGCCGGACAGCCGTGCAGGCCTCTAAAGCGGCGCGAAATGAAACCTTTATGAACACCTCCAAAGCGACCGTTATTATTCTAACCTTTAACTCCGAAAGCTCTCTCGCGCAGGTGGTTGAGTCCTGCCGCTCTCTGAGCAGTCGGACGCTGGTTGTGGACTCGTTCAGCACGGACGCCACGGTCGCGATTGCGCGGTCACTGGGCTGCGAGGTGGTGGAGCATCCGTTTGAGAATTACTCCCGGCAGCGGAACTGGGCGCAGGAATATCCCGGTCTGGCACCCCAGGAATGGGTCATCCATCTGGATAGCGACGAGGTCGTCTCCCCGGAACTGGCCCAGGCTTTCCAGGCCGCCATGGCGAGCGGTGACGCGGCGGATGGTTACCTCGTGCAGCGCCTGTCTTATTTCCTGGGCAAGCCGATCCGCTACGGTCATATTAATCCAAGCTGGCATCTCCGCCTTTTCCGCGCCGGTCTGGGCGGCTGCGAAAATCGGCTTTATGATCAGCATTTTGTGGTTTCCGGCCAGACTCGCAAGCTGAAGGGACTGCTGCTGGACCTGCAAATCACGACCCTGGAAAAGTGGACTGCCGCGCATAATCGCTGGTCAACGGCGGAAGCCGTTGAGGCGCTTCAACAGATGGGAGGAGGTCAGCCGGAGGAAGGGCAATTGCCGGCCAGTCTGCGCGGCGACATCCGCATGAAAAAGCGCTGGTTCAAGAACAATGTCTGGTATCGCTGTCCCCTGCTCGTTCAACCGACCCTGTTTTTTCTTTACAGCTACTTCCTGCGCGGGGGATTTCTGGACGGCAAGGCCGGCCTGGTCTACCACGTCTTGCAGGCGTTCTGGTTTCGCTTTCTGACCGATGCGAAAATTTACCGAAGCCCAACTCGCGGCCAAACAAACGACCCCCAGCCCTTCTCCGCCGCGACAAAACACCCCTGAAGCCAGTCCCGCTGTGACCGCTCTGGACGAAGCCTAAAAAAACGAACTCCCGTCACGAACACCAATCGCTGACACCGCTGTCATCGTCGCGGTCTCATTTCAGGTATACTCATCCAGGCACGACAAAGACATAAAGGATGATCTGAATGAGTCGCATCGACAAGCGCTTTCCGTATCTGTTCCCCCTGGTTCTTCTTTCCTTGATCTGGCTGCCGGCTTGCGGGCAGATCAACCCGCCCCCGGCGGCGAACATTACCAGCCAGGATACTGCCGGTGTTGTTCAGGTTCGCGGGGGCCTGCCCAATGTCTTCGCGAAGCTGAAATCTTCTCAGCCGGTCACCATCGCCTATTTCGGCGGTTCCATTACCGCCGGCACCGGCGCGACAAAGCCGGAGCTAACCTCTTACCGCGCTCTGGTCGGGCAGTGGTTCGTTTCCAAATTCCCGCAGTCTGCGATCACCAATGTCAATGCCGGCTATGGCGGCACCGGCTCTGACTTCGGCGCATTCCGCCTGGAGCACGATGTTCTGTCAAAAAAGCCGGATCTGGTCTTCGTGGAGTTTGCCGTCAATGACGCTCCCAACGCCCTGGCCGACCGGGGGATGGAGGGCATCGTTCGCCACATCCGCCGCGTCAGCCCGAATACGGACATCTGTTTCGTTTACACATTCGTTGGAAAATGGCTGGGGATTTATAAAAGCGGTGATGCGCCGGGAACCGTCAAACAGGAAGAAACAATTGCCGCCCATTACAATATCCCGTCCGTGAATATCGGCCTTTACGGCGCACATAAGGTGCTGGGCAATGAACTCACGCCGGCCCAGTTTTTTCGGGACGGCACGCATCCCACCGATGCGGGACATCAGGTTTATGCAGACATTTTAATTTCATTTCTTCAAGACCAATCGCAGCAGGCTTCAGCCCCCAAACGCTACGCTCTGCCGACCGCCCTGCGCCCGGATTCTATGGAATATGCCCGCATGATCAGCCCTGAAGAGATCACGCCGCTTGCCGAAGGATGGAGTATCACCCATAAGCCTCTGCCAAGCCAGTTCCAATCCGCTCTGATGGCGGACGCGCCAGGGGCGACGCAGGCGATCCACTTTTCCGGGCAAAATCTTGCTCTCTATTTGTCGCTGGGCGCAGATACGGGTTCCTTTGATTACAAAATAGACGCCGATGACTGGAAAACCATAGACCCGTTTGATTTCAAGCGTTACGGCCACTCCGCTTACCGCGTATTGGCCGACAACCTGAGCAGCGGCGATCATACTTTTGTCGTTCGTATCAACCCCAATCATAATCAGTATAGTTCAGGAACAGTCACGCGCCTGGGCTTCGTGCTGGTCGACCCGCCCCAATGATTCCAAAGACGGACCTACGAAGAACAGGCCCGAGGAACTCAGTCCTCGGGCCTGTTCTTCGTGCAGCGTGATCAGCGCTAATTGATGGATGCCCAGCCTGGCGTTCCGGGAAGCGCCACAGAGGTCTGAGAGCCGCCGGTGCCAAAGTGGTAAGGCTGACCAGTCACATTCAGCGCGGCATTGTCGGAGAACAGCGTTCCCAACATGCCAGGGGTGCCGGGAATCTCTGGATAGGTCCCATCCGGGGTGATGAGGTCCCAATATCCATCCGTATTAACCCCTGCTGTCTCGGAAGCGTTCAGGCCGGGATGGAACGAATTCAGACTGTTGCTTCGCATTTCCACCCCCAGCACGCTGTTGCCGTGCAGTCCCGCCCCAATCTGCGCCAGAGCCACCGCCACAAATGCCAGCCGCTGACCGGCCGGGTTGCTCACCGTATTGTTCGCGATCAGCGTGTTCCAGACTGGATCATGGCGCATCTCTGCCGTGTATCCCGGCTTGCCGTACAGCGGGCTGCCCGGCCCGATTGTCCGATCCTCGGCCCGCACATAGATGCCGCCGCTGTCGGTCAGCGTATTTTGGGCCACCACGCAGTCCCAGGCACCTTCGTAGTATTCAATTCCCCGGTAGTTGTTCTGGAAGGTATTTGCCAGAACGAAGATTTGGTTCGTGGCCCAGGAAGTGATGGCATACTGGCTGCCGGGAGGAGGAGTCACCTCGAAAGGGGCGGTCAAGAGTGAGCGTGTTTGCGGTGTGTCCGGTGATGGTTCTCCACTGTCCGAGGGCGGGTCCGCTGGTGACGGCGAGGACAGAGCGGGGAACGAAGGTAGTGACCTGTGACCAGTCTTTGGCGGTGTCCTGAAGGGTGGTCGTACCGTCCGATCCGGTTTGCGCGCTGGTGAGCGTGCCGACATCTCGGAAGTCCGGGGTAACGCTGTTCTGGGTGAGGAGCGCTTCTCCGTCGTTATGGGTTGTGTCCAGGGTTCCGGTGACCCGAATGGTGTTGTTTTGAACGATCAGGTCCCGGCTGAAACTTAGCTCCAGGCCGCCATTTTCTGCAATTCTGGGTGTCGACGAGGCACCATCGCGGAAGAAAGAATTGTTTTCAACAATCCCGTGGTCGGTGCCGCCCATAGGAATTCGCCCATCATGATAAAAAACAGTGTTGTTGCGGAAGATGAAATGCGAATTGCCGGTCAGCAAGAAAGGACCGCCGTGAGCGCTCTTACTGTTGAAGCGGCAATTGGCGATCAAGAGTTGATCCATATTGGAAAGGTTGATATAAACCCCCTTTCCGAGGTTATAATCCACGTTTTTCAGGAACACTTTGCTGCTGACGCCATTCCAGTAAACATTCATGTTGCCGCTTGGCGTTCCGCTGTAGCAAAAGTTTTGGACGGACAGATTGTAGAGGCCGCAGAGCGAGACATTGGGAAAATCCAGCCCCCAGGTCGTGGTGTTGCTGTTGCGCCCGTATTGGATGTATGACTTGCCCATTCCATCGCCCATCAGGACAACATGGTTTTTCACGCTGAGAGCGCCCAGGCTATTATCAAGGTAGTATCGGCCTGTCGGCAGGTACACGACCCCGCCGCCGCTGCTCATTGCGGTCTGCACCGCCGCGCGAAGGGCGGGCATGTCGTCATGGATGCCATTGCCGACCGCATGGAGCGTGAGACGCGGATCGGTTCGTACATTGTAGACATTGCCCAGGAAGGTCAACTCGGACGCCCAGGATACTCCCAGGTTCAGGGGGCCGTCCCGCTGCGTGAATCAAAATCGGAGTCCGGCGCAGGGATGAACCCTTGCGGGCCGCCCAGCCCATTGCTTGCATAAACCGCGTAGCTTGTTCCCGGAACCAGAGCGCTGGGAACCTGGACCTTCAGATGGTAAGTATCGCTCTCTGTCACCGTTCCCGGCAGCGTGTTCCCGAGGCTGTCTACAAAAGAGACGGCGCTTTTGGCGCCCGCAGCGCTCATGTTCCGACCAAAAATTCGGAGCGTGCCGCCCGGTGTGGCTTGCGGCGCGTCAAAACAAACGGCGCGCGCCTGGTTGATCATCTTGATATTGCTGGTGACGCCCGCCGTTTGGACAGAGATCTGCCACAAGCCAAAAGAAAGGCTGGCGGGCAGCACTGCCTGGATCAGATTGGGTGAACTGTTGAGCACGGTCAGGCTAAGGCTGGAACCGCTGGGCTGGCCCCCAGCATCTATTGACTGTGCCCAGACTTGCGGGCTAGACCCGAAATTCGCTCCCTGAATGTTAATGGCGTCACCCGGCTGGGCTGTCTCGCTGACAGAAAGCAAATAAGGAGTCGCGCTGTTGTCTGACGTTGTGGCCGCCGCGCAGAATTTTCCGCTGCTTGCAGCGACGATTATAATGATCAGCAGAATGCTGAATAACTTTTTCAAGAACTTTCTCCTTGCATAACACTGAACGGAAAGTGTATTCGCACTTACCGCACGCTCTTATGTTCGGGTTTACCTACAGCGTTTTACAGGAAAATGGGCAAAAACAGGTCGTGTTACCAGCTAGTAACCTAATCAGCGAGGGAAGTTCCGGGAACTTTTTTAGGCGCAAAACGCTCTATGAGGTGTCTGCTGACCAAGCAGAGAAATAACCCAGGGAAAAAGGAACAAACGATGTCCATAACACGAAGCATCGCGGCAATGGCCGCTCTCGGTATCGCCGCCTTTGTCGTCGGCGGGAGCGCTGTCGGCCCGGTGGCCGCTCAAGGGACGATGAATTCCGGCGCAATCAAAAAAGCGGGCTTGGCTCGCCACGAGGCCGCAGTGGATAAAGAGGAAGCTTACCGGCAGCGGATGGCCCAGGTAAAAAAAGCAGGTCTCGCTCGCCACGAGGCCGCCGTGGATAAAGAAGAAGCCTATCGACAGCGGATGGTCGAAGTCAAAAAGGCAGGCCTAGCCCGTCACGAGGCCGCCGTGGATAAAGAAGAAGCCTACCGTCAGCGGGTCGCTGCGGAAAAAGCGGCCAAGTTGAAAAAGCACTAAGTGTCTGGCATTTAGCGCAGAAAAGCCCGCCGAGAATTCTCGGCGGGCTTTTTGGTTATTAAGTTCTTGAAGAGAAAGTTCCTAAGCCGCTTTGGCCGCCGCTGTGCGACGCCGGATCAGCAGCAATCCGCCGCCGAGCAGGATCATTGCGCCGAAAGAGACCATGCTGCTGGCTTCGGGAACCGGCGCCGAGCTGCCAACGCCGCCGGTGAACGGCTGGTTTGCATTTTTCGCCGTCAGGCTAAAGCCCGGCGCAATGGCGCTGAACTCAAAAGCGGAACCGCCGGAAACGCCATGAACATAGAACCCGTCCGCTCGCTGCGTGACTACCGCAGTGCCGCCCGTTAGATTTTCATCATAGGAGCTATTCGTATCACCGGCAAAGTCGAAGCTTTTCAAAGTGAAGGCTTCCGTAGCGCCGGTGCCGGTACCGACAGGAGCGCTAAACGTAATAGCGCTGAAGTCTAAAACCCCGGCGGCCGACGTCAAAGTGCCATCGTTCGGCGTGAACAGGGCATCTGTGCTGAAGGTGAAAGACGCCTTGTTCGTCGGCACGAACGGTTTGAAGGTGTAGGTGGCGGAGCTATCTGCAATCTGAGAATAGTGGCCGGGCGTCTGCGCGGCAGCGGGGGAAATGCTGATCCCTACGAAAGTCGCTGCGAGAGCCGCCATCACTGTCGGCATTGTCCAATTTTTCATAAATCTATCCTTTTCGTCTCACTTGCTTCCATCAATTCAGAAGCGGGCAACGCGAAGACTATCTTCGCAAATCCTAAGATTTTCTTGTCTGCGTCATCTCATTATATTGCACAGAGTGTGCCAAGACCAGTCCGGCGAGGCTCAGATCACTGATTTGTGACAAATCTGGTATATTTGCCAGTCTACGCCGCATCATGGTTTCAGGCAAAGACAAAGGCTATTTGAAACTAAAAAGGCTCCCCTTTGCTGACTGTCAGCAAAGGGGAGCCTTTTCCAAACCGTTGGCGCCTCAGCGGCTTCCGAGCGCTGCATTATATTGGGGCCAGAACGCCTGTAGATTGGAAGCCTGCTGAAATGCCTGGAATTCGGCATTTACTTTCGCGCCATTGATGTTCCTGCCCTTGATCATGAGCGCATCCCGGCGGCACTCATCTTTAACCTTGCTGTATGGCAAAGTGACACCGGGTTTCTTGTTGTCGCATTGGAAAATCCACCATTGATGGTTATAGGAGACTGGCCCAAGCCGGCTGCCTACGTTCAAATTGAAGACAGCCTGTTCCAGTTGCGGGTTACTGCTGAGGGGGGAGCGCCCACGCTGAAGCGTCGGAAGCCTGCCGCCATTGTTTTTGCTGGCGTCCTGGCTGTAACCTGTCACCACCAGGGGGAAAGGCGTGCCTGCATTCAGTTCTCGGAGCGCGCGCGCGGCAAGCTCCTGGGTCGGCGCGGCTATCGCTTCCAGGCCGATCAGGTCCGGCTGGTAAAACAGAGAATGCGCGTTATGCGGATCAGTCTGCTGGGCATAGAAATTATGAATCTCAGTCTCCGAAACGGTGACGCCTTGCGAGAGAACGGCGGCCTGGGCCATCTGAACCCGCAACGTGTTTTTAAGGCTCGCTTCGGTTTGATTGCTGGCGGCCAGCTTTGCGGCAAAGCCAGGCTGCCCGCTGAGTTCAGCATAGCGCGCCTCAACGTCGGCGTCAGACGGTGCAAGCCCTTTCTTTTTGGCAAACTGGATCTGAAGCTGCTCTTGGACAATTTGATGCATCGTCTGGAGGCCGGCAACTTGCTGGAGTTGGGTAAACAATTGATCCTCGTAGATCTTTGTTCCATTCACGGCGACAACGAGTTTCCGAGATTCGTGGCGATTGTGCATCACCAAGACGCCAATGCCCAGCCCCAGCGCCAGGCCCACAAGGAGCGGCAGCCAGGCGAACTTAGGACTGAAACGCGATGTCAGGCTGTCCTGGCCCGAATCGTTATATTTGCCTGACATGGCAAGGATTGGACCCGCTGGCATCGCGTGACCGGTCTCTGCTTCTTGGCGTTCCTCGGCATCATGGAGGGATATATTCTCTTCTTGATAGACAGGCGCTTGCAAAGGGTGAGTGACTTCGGGCGTCATGGATAATTTTCTCAACTTTCTGACTTGGGAATTGGATTCTGGGTCGCTGCCGACTGGGTCAGCGCGCGTATTTGCGGCATGATCTGCTGAATAAACTCGTTCAAACCTTGCTGGCTGGCGGGGGAGTCCGGTGCAGTCAGGCGCACGAACAAAGACATTCCCTCACGCTTGGGGATCAGATGAGCGCGCGCTTTTGCCAGCAGTTTCACGATAGGATTGCGAGCCGGGGCAGGCGGGTAGTACCCAGTCAGCCAGTACATCACCTTCATATTCTGTTGATCAAGAGAAGCATTCATGACATTGAGCTGCTCGCCCGCGATCTCCGTTGTCCCGATATTGCCGAGATGCCAGCCTTGAGCGGGAAAGCACATGGCCGGGTCGTGCAAATTTTCGCTGTCGGTCGCTGTCACCAGCATGCAGTCCACAGACTGCCCCGCGTTGTTGGTATAAATATGCTCAATGATCGTGGCTGTCGCCAGTTTTTCCTGCACGCTGCTGTCTACAGCCAGCCGGGGGCCGGCGACCCACGAGCCGATGCGTAACGGGAAGGTTTCTACCGCGATCCGATGCGGCTTCGCGACCGGAACTTTGCCGAGACACAATTCGGTGACTGTCGCCGTCAGCACCATCACACACCCGAGAGTCGCGAGAACCTTATGGTTGTACACCCGATACCCCTCCCCAGCAGGAAAAATATGCCGAGCGCAAGCGCTACGGCGACCAGATCCGCATATTCATGCGCGATGTGAAAAGCTGTCATGCCGCCTGCGGACGAAACGGCGATGAGACCGGAAATTCTCAGAATATTGGCGAGAATGGCGATGGGAATGGTGGCGGCGAATAAGGCTACCTTTTTCCACGGGCTAAACGCAAACAAGTAAAGATAAATGGAGGCGAATGCCAGCAGGCTAATAATCTTATGGAAGCCGCTGCATACTTCCGCCACTTCCAGGGCGATTCCTGGATATCTGAATCAGATTGCCGTGCCGGAGCAGCGGATACCCCAGAATACTCATCAAATCGGCAGCGCCGACTGTGCTGACGTTCTGAATCCAGACTGTCAGCGGGTACATAATGCGATTTGGCAGGGGGCCGGCGAACAGCAGAAACCATATTGGATAGCGGACCAGCCGCCAAAGGTCCTGACCGCCCAACAGCCACACGCCGCCTGCCAGTGTCGGCACCAGGGACCACATGGCAATGTAACGCAACTGCATGATGTCTGCGCCCATTTTCAGAAGAAGTCCGCATGCCAGCAGCGGCACGCCCCAGAGGCTGGGACGGCGTCGCACTTGGCCGAGCGCATCCTTCTGGAGCCACAGCATTCCAAAGGCGACCGGAAAAATTAAGATGCCGTGGCCGTTGCTGTCGTTAGTCAGCCACACATGCGCGGCATCGGCTATAGTCGGCGCATAAAAAACCGCGACTAGCGCGAGAAACAGCCAAATGGAGCGGGGCCAGTCCATCAGATTCCACGCCCGCGCCTGAACCTGAGAAGGCCCCAGGCTTGCAGGCGCGGCGGTCATCGGCGAAGTGGCGGTTGAGTTGTCGGCGCTGCCAATCATAAAGATCGCGTACTCCTCACGTCAACGAACACACAAAACGAAAACAATAATGGTCTGTTACAGGCCAACGATGCGAAGCGCGTTTCCGACAAGCCCCAGTGGATACAGCACCTGCCACCAGGGCTGTCCTGGCGCTTTCTTGCTTTCAATGAAAACGGCGTCACCAGGCTGGAGAACCGGGTTCGCGGTCGTGTCGGCTTTTTTGAAGAAATCTTCCATGTTGATCTGCTGGGCGACCGCAACATTCTTGGACTTGTCAATATGCACCACATGCACTTTTTTGTATTCGGCATCCGGGGTCGGGCCGCCTGACGCATTGAGGGCATCCAGAATGTGATCGCCTGGGGTAAAGTTGTAAAAGCCTGGCTTGTAGACAGCGCCGTAGACATAGGTGCGCGTCGCTTTCGGCACATTGATCTGATCCCCGGCGCTCATTTTCACGTTTCTGCTCACGTCGCCTTTGTTCAGCATGGCGTCCAGATCCAGCGGCGTCGTCTGGCCGTTATGGGTCATCGTGAATTCTCTCAGGCTGGCACTGTCTTTGTTGACGCCGCCTGCCGCCGTTAGAGCGTCCATAACCGTGATGTCGGATTTGTAAGGGAAGCTGCCGGGATGGGCGACTTCTCCAATGACGCTGAACTCGGCCCGCTGTTCGGGCACGGCAATCGTGTCGCCGGGTTGCATCAGCGGGTTGATTGCCGTGCCCAACTGGATTGTGGCCGGAGTCAGGTCCAGCGTCTGCTTTGTTCCATCCGGGTGCGTCAAGACGAGCTGACTCATGTCGCCATTCGGCAGCACGTCACCCGATTCCGCGACGGCATCCAGAACATGGAGCGATGGAGTCAGATCCACCTCACCGGGGTGGGCGACAAATCCCGAAATGTAAACGTGATCCTTATGCTTCTGCATCAGCGACACGCTCACCGAGGGGTTGACGACGTACCCTTTCCATCCGCGTGTTAAAATCTGTGTCACTTCCGTGGTCGTTTTCCCGGAAACCGAGACCGGACCCAGGAAAGGCACGGAAATCGTTCCATCCGGTGCGACTACCACTTGAGGAACGGAGAGGTTGGCGACGGTCGGAAATGCCGTGATGCTCAAAACATCATCGGGAGCGATATGATATGATCCTGGCGCATCGGGATGGGCCACCGGCGCAATAGCGACGGGGTTATCGGATTGTGCCAACGCAGGCTGGCTGAAGAGAGAGCCTCCCATAAGCCCGGCAGCCACCAGGGTCATTGTTATTAATCGGTGTTTCATCGTGTTTTCCTCAGTCCAGGTCACTATCTTTAGGGTTTTTGTCAGGGATGCCGCTGGGCGGTTGCAGCAAATAAACCTCATGTTCGTCTCGGCGATGCCCGTTCATGCCGGCATCTGCGCGCCTGAGTTCCTCGGTTTTTGTGAACGTGTTGATCTCGCTCCGGTTCAGTTTTTGAGTCTTGGTCGCATCGGTCGGAGCCGGGAGCGCCAGGCTGACGTGGTGAAACATCAGATTCTGGTTGCGATACTTCCGGGTCTCTTTCTTTTGTGCGTTGTTGACGAAAATCACGGTCGGCTTGTTTGTGCTTTGGAGCGCGATGGACGTATCCAGCATGGATGCAGCCTCAACCTTGTTGATTCCGACAACCTGCACCAGGCAATCGGCATACGAGGCGAGCAGCGCGGTGTCAGGAACAGACGTGCAATCCGGGGCATCAATGATCACGATGTCGGCCTGAGCGCGCAGATCATCAAAAATCCCCTGGACGCCGGGCTGTGAAAGGAGGATTACCGGGTTTGCCTGTCCCACGCCGCTGGAAAGGACGCGAAGATTGGGAATATCCGAAGCAAAGAGTGATTCTTCTACCGTCGCTTTTCCCTGAAGAATTTCCGCCAGGCCAGGCTGAGTTGTGATTTTGGCTTTTCGGCGACCTTCCGGGTGCAGGTTTGCATCTACCAGGATCACGCTTTTCCCGGTCTGGGCAATAAATTCCGCGAGATTGGACGCCACAAAGGATTTGCCTTCGCGCGGCACGGCGCTTGTGACCAGCATCGTCTTGTGGTCGCCCAGCAATGCCGGGAAATCCCCATTGCCTCTCTGTTGCAGCATCCGGGACAGGTTGACCCAGGCAAAGCTCACGGCCTCCTGCACGTCCGGCAGTGTGCGCTGTTGAGCGGTTCCGCGAAGCTGCAAGCGCGACAAGCGCGGCATCAGCGCAATGATTGGGCCGGACGCCAGGCGACGCAGTTCCGGCATATTGCGGATGCGCTGGTCACGCTGTTCCAGCAGCAGAGCCAGGAAGACGGAGATTAGGCTACCCAGAAAGAGGCCGATCACCATATATTTGACCGGGTTCGGCTGCGAGGGCCTGTCCGGCACTTCCGCGCTTTGCGTGATTTGGATATCACTGGCGATTTTGTCCTCATCCACCCGCGCAGCATTGAGGGCCGCCTGAAGATCGGTATACAGCGTGGAGGCCAGCAGGCGTGCCTGATCCAATTGATTAAATGTCACGAATGTGCGCGGGAAAGCAGTGAGCTGCTCCTGAACCTGGTTGCGTGCCGTAGAGGCCGCGGTCAGTTTTGCCTGCGCGACCGACGTGTCTACCTGCGCCTGTAATAAAGCGTCTCGCAAGGCTCCCTGTGTCGTTAAGGACGGCGCTTTGTTGTTCAGAGTATTGCTGATAGCGTCGGCAAGCTGCTGTTTCAGCTTTGCGATATTGGCCTGCATCGGCGCAAGCTGACCAGGATACTTATCCGTGTACACGCTTTTTGCACTGGCATAATCCGTCTCTGCTTTGGTGAGACTGGCCTGAAGGGACTGTACCAGAGCATCATCGCGGACGCCCTTTCCAGCCCGTATGGCCGCCGTGGCGTCGCCCAATTGAGCATCGAGCGTTTTAAGACGCGCCTGAGCCGAATGCAGTTCCTGCTGGGCGGCGGTGACATTTAAGTCGCTGGCTTGCAGTTGTTCGATCAGCGCCCGTTCCTGCGGATCGGCATCCACCATGTGGCTTTTGACTTTATAGGCTGTTTCCGCTTGCTCGGCGCGCTGGAGCTGGATTTTAGCTCGCTTGGCGCGCTCATCCAGGCTGTTCTCGGCGACGACCGCGTCCTGACGCGCCATGTCTTCTTTCCACTGCACAAAGGCGTGGCAAACTGCATCGGCATTGGTCGCTGCTTGTTCCGGGCTGTCTCCGATGACGGAAATGTTCAGCAGGCTGGTGTCACGCGGATTGAAGACAGTGAGCTCGTTGCTCAAGGCATCCGGTGAAATCTGGACCGAAGCCGTTGACCGCCCCCGCACGAGCGCCTGGTTTTTCAGCCATTGGATCGTATGCTCGGCCATGGCGGGACTTTCAATCATGCCGACCTGGGTGCCGACTTCCTCAATAATGGGGCTGCTGTAGTCGGAAGCGGGCGTCACAACGGCGTTGGGCGCCCGCTGAATCAAGACCATCTGCGCGTCCGCGCGCCAGCGCTTCGGCGTGTTAATCGTGACGAGCGCGGCCAGAGCCAGACTGAGGGAGACAATGATAATTACGAGCCACTTGCGCCGCCATAACACCTCCCCAATGGCATTGGGTGTGATGATCATTTCGGGTTCGGAGTTATTTTGTCGGATCTGGTTCATTCAAATTCCTTTGCAAGGGACTTAGCCCACAGAGTGAGTCTGAGCTTGTGGCGCTAACATCAACAATCATCAGGGGAAGGAGCCGCCGAGGCATTGCAGCCTGAAATGACTACCCCTGTCTTCAATACTGCAAGATTCATGCCAATCCGCTTTTTTTATTGGATGCCGGCCAGCCAAAGACAGGTGCAGCGCGGGCAAGAAACCGGAAATCTTTTCTTTTATTATATCAGCATTTTTACCTATTCGGCTTTTTCTATGCAGAACTTCAGCATTTCATATTTCGCGCGCAAAGTTTGTCGTGGCTGGCCGTGCCCTCAAGCGACCAGCAGTCGGGATGTGCTATACTGAAAACAAAAGTCTGTGGAGCGCCAGCGTGATTCTGAAAGACGATGAAACCGTAGATCTGCCGACCCCGACGGGGCCGATGCGGACCTGCATCTTTTCGACCGGCGGCGGCAGGGCGTTACCCTGGCCTGCTGCTGTATTCCGAGATTTTTCAGGTAACCGGCCCGATCCGGCGCACGGCGGCCCTGCTGGCCGGCAGCGGCTTTATCGTCGCCGTCCCTGAAATCTACCATGAATTGGAGCCTGCGGGAACCGTGCTGCCCTACGATACGGCCGGGGCAGACCGAGGCAACGCCCACAAGACGACCAAAGAACTGGGCAGCTATGATGCCGACGCCCGCGCTGTTCTGGATTATTTGAAGGCTTCTCCCGCATTGTACTGGACATCTGGGCGTCATGGGCATCTGTATCGGCGGCCATTTGGCTTTTCGCGCTGCCATGAACCCTGACGTGCGCGCCGCCGCCTGCTTCTATGCCACCGACATTCATAAGCGCGGTTTGGGCAAGGGCATGAACGACGACACGCTGGACCGGATGGAAGAAATCAAAGGCGAAATGCTGATGATCTGGGGCCGGCAAGACCCGCATGTCCCGCGGGAGGGCCGTCAATTGATTTACAATGCCATGAACGACGCAAATTTGAATTTGCAGTGGCATGAGTTCAACGCCGCCCATGCATTTCTGCGCGACGAAGGCCCGCGTTACGATCCCGCGATGGCGCGTATCGGCTATAGTCTGGCGCTGGAATTGTTCGGGCGTAGGCTGGGCGAGGGCGATCAATCTGCCGTGCCGGGAGCAGGAGAAGCGCGGCAATAGACGCTTTGGGGTATACTGGTTTTAGAACTCTCAAAGCGAAATACAAACAGATGCTCGATGAAAAATGGACTTTGCTTTTTGGCCTCCCGATGATTGCCATTCTTTCGGTCATGGCCTGGCGGCGCGCACAGGCGGTGACGACGCGCATCCGCGAGGAGCGGGAAGAAATGGCGCGTAATCCACAGGACCCGTACCTTGCCTTGGCAATGTTAATTGAAGAAAAAAAACCGAAACCGACGCGGGGCCGAAAGCGAACCGGAGGCGGAGATGGCTAAAGGGCTGACGGACCGGCAGCAGGAAGTGTTTAACTTCGTCGTCGGTTACATTGAAGAAAAGGGCTATCCGCCGACCATTCGCGAGATGCAGGTCGGACTGTCCATCGGGTCGCTGCGGGGCGTGACCATTCATCTGGACGCTCTGCAAAAAAAAGGCTATCTGGAGCGGCTTTCTTCCGGGGATGGGCCGCGCACCGCACGGGGCATCCGCATCCTGGCCCGTTTGGAGCCGCGCGCCCGTGACGAAGAATCCGGCCTGCGCCGACTGCCGCTGATCGGCACCATCGCCGCCGGCACGCCCCTTCTGGCAAATCAAAACATTGAAGACATCATTGCGATTCCGCATCAGCTTCTTCGGACAAGCGCCCGCAACTGTTTTCTTTTGCGCGTCCAGGGCGACAGCATGACGGGAGCGCACATCCTGTCGGGCGATCTGGTCCTGATCCAGCCGCAGGCGACGGCCAACAATGGCGACATCGTTGCCGTTCGCCTGGGCGAAGAAGCGACCGTAAAGAAATTTTCCCGGCATGGCAACCGTATTGAATTACAGGCGCAGAACCCGAACTACGCGCCGATTCCCCTGCGAAAGTCCGATAACGCCGCCATCATCGGCAAAGTCATTGGACTCCTGCGCGGATACACGGGTTAAAAGTATGCATCGAGCTTGCTTCTGGCCCCTTGTATTTGCCCTTGCATTCTCACTCGTCGGCTGTTCCCGGCCTGTTGCTCCTGCTGCACCGCCGTCGCAGACAGTAGATGGCATGGTCATCACTTTGAGCGCCTCGCCGCCTGCTCATACGGGCGACAATACGTTTGTGGTCACGCTGAACGATGATTCGGCACAGAAGCTGCCCATCGGCAATGCCAACATCACGGCGACCCCGGAGATGCTTTCGCCACGCTTGCCGGGAGCCAGCACGAGCGGGCGGGCGCAGGGGAACGGGGTGTACAATGTTCCTATTCGGTTGGGCATCGCGACCCGGTATAATATCTTGCTGCGTATTGAACGGACAGGGCAACCTCCGACGGATGTTACTTTCCCTGTGGAAGCGGTTCAGTGAGAGGAAGAAATCATGGTTGAAATGGAAGCGCGTTATGACGGCCACAAGAAATGTTCGCTGCGGCATCAGGAAGGCATCACTCTTCAAACCGATGCGCCCCGCGATATCGGCGGCGATGCGTCTGCATTCAGCCCGACCGATTTGATCGCCGCCGCTTTGGCTTCCTGCGTGCTGACCACAGTGGCGATGTTTGCCGAGCGACACGACTTAGATTTGACCGGCATGACGGCCCATATCGGCAAAGAGATGAGCGCCAATCCGCGCCGGCTCGGTCGCCTGCCCCTCACGGTGCGGATGTCGGCGTCTGTGCCCGCCGAGATGCGCCCGACATTGGAGCGTGTGGCCCATACCTGCCCGGTCCATGCCAGCCTGCATCCTGATGTTGACGCGCCAATTGAGTTCCGCTACGATCTTTAACGGACATTCCCCGGCCTTTTCAGCCACAGCAGAAATTCCACGTTGCCTTCGCTGCCGACAATCGGGCTGGTCATGCGCCCCTGTTCCGCCAAACCGCAGGCAAGGGCGCAGGCGCTGACGTTTGCGAGCGCTGCTTCCCGCGCCGGCACATCGCGCACGATGCCGCCTTTGCCCAGATGGCCTGCCCGACTTCAAATTGCGGCTTCACCAGGCAGACCAGATCGCCGTTTGTGTTCAAAGGGGCTGAAGGGCCGGTAGGACAAGCGTGAGAGAGATAAAGGATAGGTCTGCGACGATGATCGTAAAGGGGTAGGGGAAGTCAGAGGACTGAAGAGCACGGGCGTTGACGCCCTCGCGCAGATGCACGCGCGGATCGGCGGCGAGTTCCGGGGCCATTTGCCCATGCCCGACATCAGTGGCATGGACGGATGTGGCTCCCCTCCGCAGAAGGCATTCCGTGAAGCCGCCTGTGGACGCGCCGACATCCAGCGCCCGGCGTCCCTCCACATCAATCCCAAACTGGATCAGCGCCGCTTCCAATTTGAGCGCGCCGCGCGAGACCCAGCGCGGGCCGCTGTCTTTGAGCGTCACCACCGCCCCTTCGCCGACTTCTTCACTCGCTTTGAGGGCGATCCGGCCATTGACCGTGACCGCCCCGGCGTCAATCAGCGCCTGCGCTTCGGTACGGCTGCGGCACAACCCGCGCGCGACAAGAACTTTATCCAGACGCATGGGTGTTGAGGGACGCTAAATGGGAGGTATCGTTCTGCGTGAGCAGTTTGGCCGGAATGTGGAGATCGCTTGACACTTGCAGACGGGTAATGCCGCAGTTGTCCGACCAGGGGGGATCATCCGGGGCGGGTGGGACGCGCAGAAAGGCTTCGGTCAGACGCCCCACCGTTTCGGCATGGGAAACGATCAGCAGACGCTCTTCGGTGTGTGCGTAAAGCTCCAATAGCGCATCGCGGACACGAACCGCGCGCGCGTACATGCGGGTGTCGTCCTCCAATTCCTGCGGCCACCAGGCATCGCTGCAGGGGAACGTATCGCCGAAAAAGGCGAAGGGAAATTGCTCCTGAATTTGTGCCGGCGTGAGGCCAGGAAACGTCTTGTAACCGGGATAATTCGTGGAAAAGTATTCGCACACATCCGCGTAAACTTCCGCCGGCAGGTGTGTGGCTTCGCAGAGTGGCCGGATCGTTTCCAGAGTTCGGCGCAGGGGTGACACATAGGCCCGCGTCAGGCCTTCCCCGCGCAGCCGTTCGGCAGTCAGACCGGCTTGCGCCCGGCCCAGCGGCGTCAGCGGGCTGTCCAGAAACTCGGTCAGCCCGGCATTGGCCTCAGACTGACCGTGACGTAACAACAAAATTTCCATACCACGCGATTATACCCGAACCATGGAGAAGTACTGACCTCGCCGTTTCGGGAGGGGAAGGCGCTTGCCCTTCGGGTAGCCAGTACTGCACCGAGGTGGGTTCTTCTCAGTGTGCCAGCCCGCCGGTCACGACATCTTCCAGCCCGTCCCGCTTCGCAATCACGATCTTGCGTCCCATGAACTCAATCAAGCCCTGGCGTTTGAAATCATTCAAGATCAGCGTCGTCGTTTCCCGTGTGCTGCCGATGATGTTCGCCAGTTCCTGATGGGTCAGCTTGGCCCGCAGCATATGTCCGTTGCGTCCGCCCCGGCCGCCTTGCAGCCGCAGGAGAAGCTTGGCAAGCCGCTTGGGGACTTCCAGAAAGACCAGATCAGCGACCTGGTTCTCGGCCATCTGACGCCGTTCGCTGACCAGCCGCAGCAATTCCTGCGTGGCCGGAAGCGACTCCTGGAGGGCCGCCAGGATGTCGGAGCGCCGCAGGGCGACCACGAGCGAATCCTCCAGCGTTTCCGCCATCAATTCATAAGTCTCATTCGCCTCCAGCAGACCGGTTTCGCCAAACACCGCGCCGTCTTCCAGCAGATACAATGTGAGTTCGCGTCCCTGCTCGGAGACGCGGGCGATTTTAACACGGCCTGTGCAGAGCAAATATAGATAATCGCCGGGCTGGTCGGCGAAATGGACGACCTGACGGCGGCGATATTGTCGCTGCTCGGCGATCCTTTCCAGACGCTTCAAGGTTTCTTCGGGCAGGGCGGCCAGCATTGGCACCTGCTGAAAGCAAGATAGGAGTGAGTTCAATGGTTTACGAGCAACCTTTCTCTTTGCGTTTGCGCTTACAGGAGGAAGTATACCGACATTACGCCCCGCTGCTCATGGGAAATTTGCCGGGATTTGTGTTATTGGGCAAGAAACAGGCAATCTTACTGAGGAAAGTCGTGGAAAAACATCTGTGCTGTAGGATGCTTGACGAAAAAAGAGCCGGAGAAGTTCCAAAACAAATTTCAGCAAACTTTCAATGAGGACGCCGCGAGAGCGGCGGGCCGAGCGCTTCCTGAAGGATAATCGCCCGCAGCAGATCATCATTTTTCTCAAACAAACGCAGGGGAGCGGGCGCGTCCGGGAGTATCGCCGATTGCAGCGGCACACTCAACGCCGCCGGTTCTTCCGTCAGCAATTCCCGTTCCTGCCGGGCAAACTCCTGGCTGGTTGTTTCCCACGGCACCGCCGGCCCGCCCGCCCCCGGCTGCCGGGGCATTTCCCAGGGGGCCATGCTGGGCGGCGGCACGCGCAGGGGAGCGGACTGTGGCCGTGCCATTTGCTGCACCGCCTGCATCTGCTGAATTTGTTGTGCCTGTTGCGCCTCGGCCATTGCCTGCCGCATCGGCGTCGCTGTCGCGCCTGCGCTGGCGACCGACCGGGCGATCCACTGGAAGAACCGATACACGCCGACACCCGCCCAGTACAGGGCCGCAATAATCAGGATAATGACATGATAATCAAGTTGCGGCATGGTTACTCATCCTGTGCGTGCTGCAAAATCGCCTGCGCGTTCGTCAAATCCTGTCCTGTAAATGGCTTATTGTCTCGCGTCCACAGATTATTTGGCGTCAAGGTTGCTATTGGCTTCATAGCCTTCACATGGCCGTCTGTAAAGAGGCAGTTGACCGAGCCGGAGGGATGTTGATAAAAGGCATGGTTCGGTTTGTGCATGTGCAATTCGCGGCCCGTGTTTGGCAGAAAGGCTGGGCTGGTGATAGTCCACTCCGGCCCGTCATAGCCATCCATGTCTACAAGCGTGATGAATGGGCTTGCAATGGGATGCTTGTTCCAATCAATACTATTGGCCCCGTAAGAGTGTGGCAGCTTATCGGGGGTAGCCTGCCTGTAATCGCTTTCATCGTCGGGGCAGCGATAGACGCCGGTAGACTTGACGAATGGATATAGGGCTTCTCGCCAAGTCGCTTTTGAGGCTGGCTGTGTGATAGGTGGCAACTCGTCGTCGCTATCTTGTGTGTACTGCGCCAACGCAAGCCCCAACTGCTTCATGTTACTTTGGCAGGAAGCCTTGCGTGCATTTCTATACGGGCCGCAGCCACAAGCATTGAGAGGAAACAAAATCGCGAAGACGATAATAGCGAAAATACCCCACCCAGCAATCTTAGCGTAGAGACCAAGCAGGCTGCTAATGCGCTCTCGTCGCATATCCTGGTCATATCGGAGATATGAAGGATCATTCATCACAAACGCTCCTTTCGCTACATTGCGACGTTTATGCTACCGGCCCTGTCCCGCCCCCGGCCCCGCCGTCTTCGTCCCGTCCGCCGGTGGCGCGGCTGATGCCGGAGCGCATGGCGGTATCGGCCTGCAAGTTGCGAAGATTGTAATACTCCATTGCGCCTAAATTGCCGCTACGGAGGGCTTCGGCCAGGGCCATCGGCACCTGGGCCTGCGCTTCCACGACTTTGGCCTGCATTTCCTGCGTGTACGCTTTCATTTCCTGTTCGCGGGCGACGGCCATGGAGCGGCGCTCTTCGGCTTTGGCCTGAGCCACTTTTTTGTCCGCCTCGGCCTGATCGGCCTGCAAACGCGCGCCGATGTTCTGACCGACGACGACATCCGCGATGTCAATGGACAAAATCTCAAAGGCGGTGCCGGCGTCCAGGCCCTTCGCCAGTACCGTTTTGGAGATGGCGTCGGGCTTTTCCATGACTTCTAGATGCGTCGCCGCCGAACCGATGGTTGTCACAATGCCCTCGCCGACGCGGGCCAGAACTGTCTGCTCGCCTGCGCCGCCGACGAACTGCTCAATGTTGGCGCGGACCGTCACACGGGCGAACGCCTTCATTTCCACGCCGTTTTTGGCGACGCCGGCGACATTGGGCGTCTCAATCACTTTGGGATTGACCGACATCTGCACGGCCTCTAACACATTGCGCCCGGCCAGATCAATCGCCGCCGCGCGCTCAAACGGCAGGGGAATCTGCGCCCGGTGCGCGCTGATCAAGGCCTGCACGACGCGGTCTACATTCCCGCCCGCCAGATAGTGCGTCTCCAACTGATTGAGATTAACCGGCACGCCGGCTTTCACGGCGGCGATGAGCGGCAGAATCACCCGATCCTGGGGAACGCGCCGCAGACGCATCCCGATCAAAGAACCGGGGCCGACGCCGCTGACGCCTGCGGAGATGGCCGTAATCATCAAACCGACGGGGACGTAGCGCAGGAAAAACGACAGGGCGATGAGCAGAACAATGATGAGAATCACAATGGGAACAAAACCGGGCATAATGAGCCTCCTGATACTCTCAGTATAGCATATTTGCCGGATATGCGGGACAGCGCAATAATTCCGCAAAAGAGTTGGCATTCATTGCTGAGGGAAGGTAGAATGTTGTGCATGGCGACCTCTCTTCCAGTCGTCACAATGGATAATTGTGCCTGTGAATGCTTCTCACTCAAAAGAGGGTCTGCCGCGTCTGGAAACGCTTCGTGCGATGCGCCTTTGGACCATTGAAGGCTCGGTCGCCACGGTTCAAATTACCCTCACCGGCGGCGCATTCCTGACAGGGTTCGCGCTGTATCTCCATTGCAGTGAATTTGTCATCGGTCTTCTGGCGGCCATTCCGGCGTTCGCCGGCCTCTTGCAGCTCTTCTCTTCCTACCTCGCGGAACGCTACGGGAACCGCAGGCTGATCGTCTCCTGGTTCAGCCTGGTTTCCCGCGCCCTGTGGTTCCGAATCCTTCTGATTCCCTTCCTGCTGCCGCGCGCGCTCTGGGTGCCGACGTTTCTGGTCTTGACGCTGGTTTCCAATGTCCTGATCAATGTTTCCAATCCCCTGTGGATGGCCTGGATCACCGATCTCATTCCGGCGGACAACCGGGGGCGGTACTTTGGGCGGCGGAACATGTTCGCCGGAATTGTCGGGATGGTCGTGTCCGTCATGGCCGGCGCGTTTCTGGACCTGGCCGTCAAGCAGCATGTCATGGCGCAGACGGTCGCCTTTGCCGCGATCTTTGGCACGGGAACATTGTTTGCCTTCTGGTCGTTCTGGCTGGCGATCCATAGTCCCGATGTCCCGCAGGCAAGGGAACGCGCGGGTGCGGGCGGCAAGCCGGAGCGGGCGATGACATTTTATGCCGCGCCGTTTGCGGATCGCAATTTCCGCCGCGTCATGTGGTTTTCCACCAGTATTGTGGTGGCGCAGAGCATCGCCGGTCAGTTCTTTACCGTCTACCAGTTGAAAGTTCTGGCGCTGGACTACACGCCGTTTCAGCTTCTGGCGGCGGTGGCGTCTGTCGCTTCGCTGGCCGCCATGCCGCTCTGGGGCTACATGAGCGACAAATACGGCTCCAAGCCGATCCTCATGATTGCCTGTGCCCTCACGATCTTAGCGCCTTTTCTGTGGCTGCTCACGTACCGGGACAATATCCCCGGCTTATGGACGCATGCGGCGGGCGGAGGAGTGCAAATCTCCTGGACGAAGCTGGATATTATCCTTCTGAACATCATTTCCGGCATTGCCTGGGCCGGGGTGGGGCTGACGCAGTTTAATTTGATGATCGGGGCGACGCCCCCGGAGCGGCGGTCGGTCTATGTCAGCGCGATAGCCGTGGTCAATGGTTTTGCGGGAGCCGTCGCTCCTCTCGTGGGCGGGGCCATCCTGGTCGCGCTGGCGCACGTGACGTTTCCGCAGCATGGACTCATACGCAGCAATTATCATGTCCTTTTCATCCTCTCCGGTCTGCTGCGATTCTCGTTTCTCTTTCTTCTGATGCCGATTTAGGAATTGGGGAGCAGCGCGACTGGATATGTCTTGAAGCAGCTCAAAGCCACAAAACCCGTCGGCTCTCTGGCGAACATTCAGAAATTATCCCGCGCCGGCAATCCGCAGGAGCGGCAGAAGGCGGTTGAGAACCTCGGGAAGCTGAAAACCCCTATTGCCGTAGAGGAACTGGTCAAAGCGCTGGATGACGTAGCCCTGCCCGTGCGGGAGCAGGCGGCCATTGCGCTGGGAGAGATCGGCGATGCGCGGGCCACTCGCCCGCTCCTGCAAAAGCTGAACGACCCGGAATTGGGAATTCAGGGCATGTCGGCAAGAGCGCTCGGTCTGATTGGGGACAAGTCCGCGCTGCCGGCCCTGGCGGTCGGCCGCTCAATTAGGCCCGCTTCCCCGCCAAATGGCGGCCATTGAGGCCATGACCCGCCTGCCCGATCCGCGCGTGTGGGAGATATTGATGTCCCTGGTCACAGTTCCCGCGCTGCGCGCCACGGTGCTGCGCGCCCTGGCGGAGCGAGAAGACCCGCAAAGCATTCCCTTAATGGTACAGCAGCTTGCCGGTGAAAATGACCCGGCCACGCTGGCAATCATCGCTGATGCGCTCGGGCGGATCGGTGACTTGGGAGCCGTGGAGCCGCTCATGGAGGCGATGAAACGGATAAACTCCCGCACAACCCAGCGCGAGATACTGAATGCCGTCGGCAGCATCCTCGGCGGGCGCGATGCCTTTTATCCGTATCTGGCGATGGATGCCGGCGGACGGGATGAAACGGTCAGCAAAATTTTACTTAACATGCAGCGTCGCTTCCGGCAGCAGGCGCGCGGCAGAGGATCGAGAATGTTACGTCTCGCGGTCCGGGCGCGACAGGCCATGACGGCTTATGCCGGCGGCGATGAGGTGGAGTGCCTGCACCGTCTGGCGCTGCTTGCCCAATTGGCAGGCGCGACTCTTAGCCTACAGAACAGGCATCTCAATCAAGCCATCGTTCACGTTCTGACGACTTTAGACCACAAATCATCCAGCCCGACCCAGTCCGAAGAAGCGCTGCTCGCCGTCTTCCTGACGCGCCTGCTCATGGATCATCAGTCAGACTGAGATCAACAGTGTGTCAGGCTTATTGTAGTGGGTCAAACAGGGGAGCTAATACGGTGCGGGGCTTGCCGAAGGTGGATTGCACCAGCAGGGTGTGCGCCTGCCGGTTTGAGGTCGCCTCCAGCAGGCGGCGCGCGCCGGTCAGGCCGATCTGCGCGGTTCGCTGCCCGTCAATCGCCAGCACTTCATCCATGACGTTCAGCCCCGACAGGTTCGCCGGGGCGCGCGGCTGAATGTCCGCCACAACCACATGGGCATGGCCCAGCGCATCTTTGGTTTCCATCAGGGTTAGCCCCGTCGTGCGGGTGACGAACGCGGCGCGGGCATCGGGGGCGGGGGCGAAAAAGACGCGGCTATGCGGATAGTCAAACGTCACAACAAAGCGCGACAGCAGAGAAGACCCAAGCGACCCGGCATTGACCAGAGACGCGCCGCCTTTGGTATCCAGGGAAAAGTCGGCGGGAACTGCGCGAAAGGTGACGCCGGCGATGGTGAACGAGCCGATACGGACAACGCGAGACCGGGACACGCCGCCGACGCCGCCGCCGAGCGCCAGCGCCCCATGCGGATACTTTTTGTCCAGCCCGTGGGCCGCGACAAAGGGGCCGTACAGGCGCAGGGCGGCCTCATCGCCGGTGTCAATCAAAAAACGGGTCGGGGCCAGATCGTCAAACTGCGCCTGTACGTAAGGCACATCGTTATCCAGTTCCAGCGGCAGCGCCTTGCCGTCGGTCGGCGCCGGGTGAAACGTAGCGGCAGCGAGAAACGTCATCTGTCGGCGCGGGAAGTCTATTCGCACCACGAAATGCGCCAGCAAATCGTAGCCGACAAATCCCGCCAGCGGGCGTGTGAAGTACGAGTTGAGCGACGGCGGCAGGTCAATGGCATCCGCCGTCACATCGGACAATTCGACGGCGCCCGGCACCTCTAAGCGATGGATCAAGATAGGCCGAATATCCGTGGAACCGCCGTACCCACGCCCCTCCAGAAAGCCGCTGGCCTTTAACCCAAGCTGAGTTGCCGTTGATTGCGCCAGGGCGATGCCGCTGGTTCCGCTGTCCAGAAAGACGCGCGCCGGCTGGCCGTTGATGCGGACCGTGAAGCCGATCTCGCCGTCGTCCATGTCAAAGGGAACCGTTGCTGATGTCTGTCCGGGGTGAAGAAACCCGAACTGCTTGCCTTCGGCAGGCGGGGCAAAGAGGCCAGGCGTCAGGGATATATTGTTTTCCAGTTTGGTGACTGTTCCGACAATGTCATAACGGGCCGTGCCGTTCGTCGTCGCCATCGCGAAGGGGAACCGGACATTGTCTACCGTCCGGTAGTCGCTGTAGGTTGTCGTCACCGGCACGTTGTCGTCCAGATGCAGCTCTTTGACGATAAAGAACGTGTGCGGGTCAAAAAACAGGGTGGTCTGCTTGCCGCCTTCGGGCAGGGCGTCCACAATGTAATTGCCCGTTCCCGGTTCCGTCTGGGGCCGCAGGGTCATTTTGCCGGGGATGCGTCCGGGCAGGACATATGAATTGGTGTCAAAGAAAAGCTGCACGCGCAGGTCTTTGAGTTCCTCACCGGCCAGAGGTCGGACGTTGCCGTTCGTGTCCCGTTGCCAGGCGCTTTTGCCGTCATAGCCCTGCATGATGTCCAAAATGCCCAGTTTGTCTTCTTCGTATTCTTTGTCGGGCGCGGCATAGACGGTGACAATGCTGCCTTTGATGCCCCCCGTCGTCACGTCCGATGTGACCCGCGTACTCTGGATCGCTGTCACCGCGTCGGCTCCGCCCAGCGCTTCCAGATGCTTTTGCAGAAGGGTTTCCAGGGTCATATTCGCCACATCGCTAGAATTGGCGCGGGTCTGTTCTGGGGTGGGGGCCGACACAGGCTGTCCGGGAGCCGTGGGCGGTGGGCCAATTTTCCCTCCCGTTACGTTCATGTCCAACTGCATCTGATTATGCGAATAATCAAACGTCACGATGAAGTCTTGCAGAACCTGATTACCGATGCCGCCAGCCTGAGTTGAGATGCGCGTGATGCCTGGGCCATCCATCGTGGCGAGTGCCACACTGGAAATGAAGGCCCCGCCAATCCTCAGAGTATGATTAGGCGTCAGCGTTTCCGTGATCGTCCCGCCGACACCAACCCCCATCCGGGTCGTCGCCTTTGGATCGTTTGGCTTCGGTAAGAGACCATTCGCCTGCGCGTACTGCGAATACAGATGAACCGCGCCGGCATCGCCCGTATCCACAATGAAGCGGCCCGGCTTCTGACCATCCACAGACGCTAAAATCGTCGGCATCCGGTTTTCCATCTTGAGCGAAACCGCTACCACGCTCGAGTTGGGTTTCGGCAGCGGCGCGGCGGCAAGCGTCAACTGTTTATGACTGTAGTCTATCCGCACGACAAAGCGCGTGAATAACTCATAGCCCAGAGCGCCATCCACATGGCCCCGCTCACTGAGTAATTTGGTGACATTCGGGTCTTTGATGACGTGGAGGGGCTGATGCTGAAGCCGGACTGAGTCCCCGACTTCCAGTGTCGCGTCGGTCGCGATGCCCGTGGCGGACGAACCGCCGTAACCCAGTGCCGGGAACTCGCCCTGGGTGATCAGGCCGGCGGTTTGGGCCGCCTGCTCGGTTACAAACGCGCTGCCGGCGCCGCTATCCAGCAGGAACCGCAAAGCGTGGCCGTTGACCGAAACCGGAATGACGATTTCATTATCTTCGGTTGTAAAGGGAATGGTTGCGGCTGTCGCCCCCGGTGTCAAAAAATTCCAATCTCTGGGCAGGGTGGGGGGCGTGAAGAGGCTGCCTGCCACGGTCGTCAATCGTGTGGCCTTTTGCAACTGCGCGTCAATGGCAAGCGGCAGTCCCCCGTATTGAATTTGTAATTGGCTGGGGATCTTTTCGCCGAACTCCGTCTGATACGCTAAGATCGTGATGATCCCGGCGATGCCGCCTTTGCGCTCCACAAACTTGCGGACCAGATAAGTCTGCGGATCAATGTACACGGTCTGCTGGGTCCCGCCGTTGGGCTGAACATCCAGGACATAGCACTTCGTTTCCGGGTCGCGCCCCGGTCGCAGCGTCACCGTTCCCTGCGCGCTCTTTTTGAACGGATCAAAGCTTTCCAGCGAGAATGCCGTGTCGGCTTTATTCTCGGCCAATTCCTCGCCGCCTAATATCCGCACATTGCCGGCCCCGTCCTGTTCCCAGTTCGTCTTGCCGTCGCTGCCGGAAATGAGTGTGAGCGGCCCCAGAGTTATCTCTGTGCGTGTCCGGTGGGGTGGGGCTTCGTAAGTTGTCATCGTTCCCGAGAGGCCCCCCGCGTTGATGTCGTAAACAATTTCATGCGCGGAGGGGTCATGGTTCGCGGCAGGCGTCCCCGCTGCCCGCTGGTGGCGCGCGATCAGATCACGGAGCGTGGGCGGGGCGGACGGAGCGGCAAAGACAGGAAACGATGGGCAGGAGAAAACGGCGCTGAGGAGCGCAAAAAGACAAAAATTGGATTTCACAGCGATATTTTACCGTATCGGCAGGCCGTTTCCACATTTCCCGGCAAAATTCACCGCCGCGCGCTGTCGGCGTCAGGCAATTCCATGCCGCCCCTTGACATCCAACGGCCTGGGGGTGTATCCTATGGGAAGAAGCGTTTCCAATCCCAGAGCGGGGTCGGGGCGCGGGAGGATACGTTTTATGCCGTCTTCATCCACGACCTCGCCGCAGACCGTCGTGATCCTCGGCTGTGGCCGGGTCGGTTCCACGCTCGCCCGGCAGATGTCCAACGAAGGCCATGCCGTCACGATTATTGATCTCACCAGTGACTCATTTCGCCGGCTGGGTACCAAATTTCGCGGCCAGCGGTTTGTCGGCTCCGGGCTGGATCAGGACCTGCTGCGCCGCGCGGGTCTGGAACGCGCCCATGTCTTTCTGGCCGTCACGCAGGGCGACAACACCAATATCATGGCCGCCCAGATCGCGCGCGAAGTCTTTCAAGTCGGCCATGTGGTCGCCCGTATCTACGACCCGATCCGGGCGCAGGCGTACCGCGAGATGGGCATTACGACTCTGTGCAGCACCACCGTCGCCGCCGGGCTGATCTACGACGCCGCTCTGGGCGGCGGAAACAGCAGCTTGCAGCAGGCGGCGCAGGCGTGGGACACTCTTTACCTGGAGCAGCGCGGCTAAAGGATCAATGGTATGTATGTGATTGTTGTCGGCGGCGGAAAGATCGGCTATTACCTGACCAGGCAGCTTCTCTCCGAAGGACACGAAGTGTTATTGCTGGAGAAAGACCGGCGGCGTCAGGCGATGCTGGCCGAGCAGATCGGGGAAGTGGTTGTCCAGGGCGACGGCTGCGAAGTCCGCATCATGGCCGAGGCGGGCTTTGGCCGCGCCGATGTCATTGCCGCCGTCACCGGGGACGATGAGGACAATCTGGTCATCTGCCAGATGGCGAAAAAGAAGTTTCAGACTCCTCGCACGGTTGCTCGTGTCAATGACCCGGCCAATGTCAACTTGTTCCAGAAACTGGGCATAGACACCACAGTTTCCAGCACCCAGATTATCTTCAATCTGATTGAGCAGCAGATCGAGCCGGGCGAGATCATTCCACTCGGTGCTCTCAAAAACGGGAACATTGAAGTGGTCGCCGTTTCGGTTTCTGAGCGTTCACCGGTTCTGGGCCAGCGCGTCAAAGATTTGTCGCTTCCCGGCAATGCGCTGATTATTTCGGTTGTTCGCCGTGACAATGCCATGATCCCCCAGAGCGACACGGTGTTTGAAACCGATGACAGTGTGATCGCCATGGTGGTTGCCAGCGAGGAGCCTCAGCTTCGCCGCATTTTCGCTGAGTCGCACTGATCCCCATGAACAAACGCGCGCTGGTAGTTCTCCCTGTTCTTGGCCTCGCCGCTGCCGGCCTTTTCCTGGCGTTGCGGTCCAGGCCGGTGCCGCCTCCGCGCATTCTGCATCCGACAACCCAGCAGGCCGCCCTCGCCCAGAAGCATATGGAGAGCCTGCAAGAGCAGTTTATCGCCCCGGCAACTCCCAGCCTGCACGCCCAGACCCCGCGCACCCTGCGGATCTCGGAAGACGACCTGAACGTTTACCTTGCTTCCAGCCGCTCCGCCCGCAAACTGCTCCTCTCTCGCGGCGTTCAGGCCGTTCAAATCACGCTTCAGGAGCCGTCTAATCTGAGCCTGCGCGCCTCTGTAGCTGTTCAGGGCCGGCCCCGGAACGTCCAGCTTGACGGCACCCTCGCCGCTGACCCCAAGCTCGGTCTGCGCTTCTCGGCCACCCATGTTCAGGTCGGGCGCTTCCCCCTGCCCCCCGCCGTCGTCACCGCCCAGGCTAATGCCCTCGCCAAACGCTTTGAGCGCCAGATGGCGGGCCGCCTGCCGCTTGCGATCCAGAGTGTTCAGGTGCAGGGCAAGCAGCTTGTTTTGACCGGCATTCCAGTCATCCGCCCACCAAAGCGCGTGGCGGCGATTCCACGATAAGCGTCACCGGCCCGTCGTTGGCGATCTCCACGAGCATGTCCGCCCCAAACTCTCCCGTCTGCACCGGCACGCCCATGTCCCGCACCGCCTGCACAAACGCTTCATACAGCGGGATCGCCACGTCCGGCGGAGCCGCGCCCGTAAACGAAGGTCGCCGCCCCTTCCGCGCATCCCCCAGCAGCGTAAATTGCGACACAATCAGCATCGCCCCATCCGCCACTTCGGTCAGAGCCTTGTTCATCTTGCCGCCGTCGTCCTCAAAAATCCGCAGCCCGACCAGTTTCTCCGCCAGCCACCGCGCGTCTTGAATTGTATCCCCATGCGCCACCCCCAGCAGCGTCACCATTCCCGTCCCAATCTCACGCCGCTCCCCTGTCTCCTTCAGTGTCACGCTCGCCCGCACCACTCTTTGAATGACTGCTCTCATGCACGGAATTATACCTGCGGTGGAGGTACAATAAGAAAGCCTCTATTGACAAAAACAGGATGAAACTGACTTAAAAAGAGGATGATTGCGGGCGCTTAGAGTTCAAGATTGGAGATAGCATATCTATGATAAAACTCCACTGGGGTATGACCGCCTGTCACTATCAGATGGTTCTATTAGTTGTTTTGACTTTCAGTTGGCCTCAACTGACGGTTGCGGACCCATTGCCGGGAGATAAGCCATCCACAAGCAGGACTGCCGAGCAAAATGTAAGTTCTCCGGGTCCGGTGTACCTGACATTATTAGAACGCAAAGCGCTGTTAAAACAAATGATGCTCATCCTGCCACAGGCATTGAAAAAGGCCACAGGAGTTCAGTTTTACAAGCAAATCAATGGGTTCATGGTTCCACTAGCCACGCTGAGTGAGCAATCAAACCCACATATGTTTCACTTGATGAAGAAAACTGTATTTCGTCAAGGCCCTGGGCTTTCTGGAATACCTGATCTCAGGGTGCTCTTACTTGTGAACGGAAAACAAGTTGCGTCGGCAGGCTATTATTCTCAAATAGGTTCGTTGCTGATTATTGATGAGCAGCATGGAACTGTGCCGAAAGAGTTGCAGGAATGGATCATCGCTTTGACAAAAACTATTTTCCCCGGACTAGAATTGAATTAACATGCGTAAGCTGCAAATAAATATCAGGAGGCTCATTCTCAGCCTTCTAGGTGGCCCTCTTCTTTTGTTCGGCTTATGGCAAGAGGTTGTGGATCACCAAGACCATAAACTGTCAGGAATTGTGGACTACAAGGCAGGACACACGCAGAAAGCCATCTCCGAACTTCAAGACTATTTAAAGGACTATCCCTGTACCGATGATCCTTCCGTGCCAATCCCGCCATACACCGTGCCATAAGGAGGCAGACCATGATCTACTTCTTATTCTTCGGTCTTCACAGGCAGCCTGCGCTCTTAATTGCATTGTTTTTCGCCTGCTGTTTTGTTTTTACCGGGTGCGTCCGAGTACCCGCTCCTAGTCCTGACCCGACCTATCGGACGCCTTCTGATCTCAGTGGAGGAAAGATTACGGGTTTCAAACCCGAGCCTGGACTTGAAAATGATCCAGCCGCAAAAGCTATGCTGCTGGCTTGCCAACAATTGCCTATCACGTCCCATAGCGCAAGAAGTGCGGACTTAGTGATCACCACAGGACAATTTGGCACTGTTCCCATTCATGCTATGGTCGTCGGTGATCGGGTTCTGATGTTGCCTTTAGATTTTATTACGATGGGACTGAATCATGCCCTAACGGTTCGTGGCGATTTCGCACCGGAGAATAGCATAGGAGCAATCACCCTAATTCCAGGTAGCAAGATAGCAATAGTTGGTAAAAAACAGGTTTTATTGCGCGATCCGGTCTTATCAGTAAGCACAAAGGACTTAGTGATGAATTGGGCGGATATGCAGACACTATTCCATGAACGTGATCGACAGATTGGTCGGTCAGCGTTTATTCAAAGTTTCAAAATCATCTATGATTTACGAGACTACCACCGCTAACGCCCTCATCAATAGGCTGGTGCCAGCGTACTATGTTGTGGGCTTGCCGGATGGGGTACAATAGGCGCAGGAGAACCCCTATCCATGCGCGTCCCAAAGTTGACCGAAGAAGAGATTCAGCAGCATCTGCCCAAACTGCCCGGCTGGACCCGGCAGGGCGAGTTTATTCACCGAACATACGAGTTCCCGGACTTTTCCCATGCCATGGATTTCATCAATCAGGTTGCCGAAGCGGCTGAGTCCGTCAACCATCACCCGAATATCAACATTCAGTACAACAAAGTCATGCTGTCCCTGACCACGCACGACTCGGACGGCCTGACGCAAAACGACATCAACCTTGCGGCGGTCTGCGACGACTTTGCCGACGCCATGCCGACGTGAGCCGCTTCCTGCCCATTGCGCTTTTCCTGCTGGCGACCCTAAGCCCCGCCTTCGCGGATGGCTGGACGCCCACGCGCACACCGATGAGCGATCCGCGCTGGGCGCCCGCGTACTGCCTGCTGGCCGGGGGAACGGCGGGCCTGGTTGTTGGTGGGTATTCCTTCCCGACGGACCGCTGCGTCGCCACGGCGGACCTGTTTGACCCGCAGACGCGCCGCTTCACGCGCTGCCGGGGGCAGATGGTAGTTCCCCGCAACTTTGCGCAGGCGTCCCTGCTGCCGAATGGACAGGTGTTAATCGCCGGGGGGTACAACACCATCCTCGGCACCCTGGACAGCGCCGAGATTTACGACCCCGCCGCCCAGACGTTTCATCGCCTGGCGAGCGGCCTTTCCACTCCGCGCGAATTGTTCACAGCCACGACTCTCATGGATGGGCGTGTGCTGCTGGTGGGCGGCTTTAATACCCACCGGGGCCGCACCCAGGCGACAGCGGAATTGTATGACCCGGCGACGCAGACCTTCACGCCCACCGGGTCAGCTGACCAGGATCGATTCGGTCAGGACGCTGTGCGATTGGCCGATGGGCGCGTTTTAATTGTCGGCGGCACACACTGGTTTGTCCGTCGGCCCACGGCCAAATTAGCTTCCGCCGAGGTTTACGACCCGGCGTCCGGGCGTTTCCATCCGACCCACGGCCCCATGCTTTTTCCCCGCGACCGTCCCACAGCAACGCTTCTGCCCGAGGGAACCGTCCTGATCGCGGGCGGCCAGAACGAGCAGGGCGAACCGGAACAGGCGGAATTGTTTGATCCCAGGACGGAGACCTTTGCCTTGCTGCCCGGCAAAATGATCTCCCCGCGCATGGCCCACGCCGCCGCCATGCTGCCCGACGGCCAGGTTCTGCTGGCAGGCGGCTGGAGCGTCCCCCTGTCCGCCACGACCGGCAGCGTGGAGATGTATGACCCCATCTCCCGCACCTTCTCCGCCGCGCCGGCCGTGCCCGAAGGCGCACACGATCAGGCCCTGATGGTCTTTCCAGGCGGCCTGGTCCTCGTCGCCGGCGGCAAGCAGGCGGGGGGAGGCAAAGAAACGTCCCTCGCCACGGGGTATACCCGGCAATTTTCCCCTCCGCAAAATGACCACCCGTAAAAAGACGCGCAAACCCGGTAACTCTTGCAGTGAACTGGCTTTCCCTGCCTGCCGAAGATACGGGTGTACAACTGAATAGAGAGAATTAAATAACGGCCTTGATTGCTGAACCCTCCGGCGCTCCGCGCCGTTTCGGATACATCCAGGACATGACGCTCTGGAACTCAGCAAGGATGCAAGAAAAGAAATCATGACCCGACGAACCTGCCGCCTCCCGTCGGGTCTTTTCTTGTCCCGCCTCCAATGGGGTACAATGTTCGCATGGGTTCCATGCCGTTCACCGTCCACGCCCTCGCCAGCGGCTCCTCGGGCAATGCCACCCTGGTTCGTGCCGGGGACGTTTCGGTTCTCATAGATGCCGGCATCGGCCTGCGAAAACTGTCCCTGGCGCTGCAACAGCAGGGGCTGACGCCGGGCGACCTCAGCGGCGTTGTGATCACCCACGAGCATTCCGACCACGTTCAGAGCGCCCATGCCCTGTCCAAACGCTATGACGTTCCCCTGATTGCGGCGGAAAAAACGCTGGCGGCGATTTTCCGACGTAAGACGCAGACTGCCTATTTTGTTTTGCCCGTCGGCGACCGCTGGACGGTCGGCGACCTGCAAATTGAAACCTTTCCGGTGCCGCATGACGCCGTGGACCCGGTCGGCGTCAACATCGTCCATGTCCCTAGCGGCCATAAAGTCAGCCACCTGACTGATTTCGGCCACGTCACCGAAACTATCCGCGACGCCGTCCGGGGGGCGCATCTGCTCGTTTTGGAAGCCAACCATGATGTGCTCCGCCTCAAGGGCGGCGATTATCCCGGTCCCTCAAAGCCCGCATCCTCAGCGATCACGGCCACCTTTCCAATGAAGCCGCTGTCGCCCTGCTCTGTGAACACGCCCTCCGCCACGGCCCGCACACCGTTTGGCTCGCGCATTTGTCCAAAGAAAACAACACCCCCAAACTGGCCCTGGGCTACGCCCGCGCCACCGTTTCCGTGGAAACCGGCTGCCCGGTCGTCTTTGAGGTCGCCAAGCGCGACCATCCTTCCGCCCTCTGGACACCGGGCCGCAGCCCTCTGCAGCTCAGTCTTTTCTAGCGCGAAAAGAAGGAAACCAGGCAGGCATCGTCGTATCTTGCCTTGTTTGCAATCATCACACCAAACAGGGAGATAGCAGCCATGAATCTGGAAGATTTGGAGCGGGAGATACTCAAAGTTACAGGTCAGGGCGGAATCGCCCGCGTTTCCGAGGAGACAGTGTTAGAGTCCATGGAAGCCGAGGACGAAGCGGAGCGTCGTGAAGAGATGGAAAGCTGGCTCGCAGGCATGTGCGAGGAATACCAACTCAAGCGGGATCAGGATAAGGATATGTTTGGTCTGGTGGAACTGCTCTTTTTTCATGGCCCGGATTTTCATGGGCATGGCTGATGTCCGGCGGTATTTGGCGCGCAGGAAAAGCGCTTTGCGGCGGCGAACTACCCGCCATCCTATCGCACCCTAGAGGTAATTCGACTTGACACCCATCACATCCGACACGATCCATTGGGGCATTCTTGGCCCCGGCAGCATCGCGCATCAGTTCGCGACCGGCTTGCAGGCGGTTGGCCAGGCAAAACTGCTGGCCGTTGGTTCCCGCTCGCAGGAGAAGGCCGATGCCTTTGCCGACAAGTTCCATGCCCCCAAACGTTATGCCAGCTATGAGGCTCTCGCTGCCGACCCCGATGTCCACGTCATCTACATTGCCACGCCCCATCCCGGCCACAAAGAAGCGGCGCTGCTCTGTCTGGCACATGGCAAAGCCGTTCTTTGCGAAAAGCCATTCACGGTGAACGCGAAAGAAGCCGAGGAAGTGATTCAATTCGCCCGGCAAAAAGATCTGTTCGTCATGGAAGCCATGTGGTCGCGTTTCTTCCCCGCCATGGCCCATGTCCGCAAGCTGCTTGCCGACGGCGTTATTGGGGAACCTCGCATGCTCCAGGCGGACTTCGGCTTTCGCGCGGGCGTCAATCCTGAAGGCCGGCTTTTCAATCTCGCATTAGCAGGCGGCGGCTTGCTGGATGTCGGCGTGTATCCCCTGTCCCTGGCTTCCATGATCTTCGGCACCCCCACGCAGGTGACTGGCGTGGCCCAAATGGGCGAAACCGGCGTGGATGAGCAGGCGGCGATGTCACTTCGGTACCCCGGCGGCCAGATCGCCTCATTGACAACCGGCGTTCGCATTAACACGCCTCATGAGGCGTACATTTTAGGCACAGACGGCCACATCAAGCTGCATGCTCCCTGGTGGAAGCCGGCAATGCTGACGATTAATGCCGCTGGCAAAAGCGAGGATATCACGATCCCTTATGAAAGCCAGGGCATGAACTATGAGGCGCAGGAAGTCTGCGACTGCCTGCGAGCGGGCAAGCCCGAGAGCAGCATCATGCCCCTGGACGAGACCTTGTCCATTCTGAGGACAATGGACGAACTGCGCCGCCAATGGGGTTTGAAATACCCGATGGAATAGGTGAGGGCTGACATGAGCGCTGCTACACTAGAAAAGCCAAAGCTCTTCACGGCGGACGACCTGGATCGGCTGTCCGACCAGGGCTTTCGCTACGAACTCATCCAAGGAAAACTGCGTCAAATGTCGCCAAGCGGCGGTCCGCATGGAAGCGCTTCCAGCCGTGTTTCCTTCTATGTCAATGCTATCGTTTACAGCGATGATCTCGGTGAGACATTCGCCGCCGAAACCGGCTTTTTCTTGGAACATGACCCTGACACGATCCTGGCTCCTGATTTCGCGTTTATCTCCAACGAGCGGCTGCCGGATCCGATCCCGGAAGGTTTCGTTCCTGTTGTGCCGGATCTCGCCGTGGAAACGCGCTCTCCCAGTGACACAACACGTGAAGTTGCAGAGAAGGTCGAGCAGTGGCTGATTGCGGGTGTGCGCTTAGTTTGGGTCATTGAGCCGAAAAAGCGCACAATCACGACACATCGCCTGGGTCGTTCGGCGCGTATCTTAAGCAGCGACAATTTGCTGGATGGAGAAGATGTGCTGCCGGGCTTGAGTGTGCCGGTGGCTAAACTGTTTCGCTAAAATATCAGACCTTCCACGCAAGCTGACAAGGTCTTGGTCACCAGCAAATGCACCCTCCGCTCATTGATTTTATAAAACCCTGGAATATGCCATTGTCCCTGGTCGAGATCGCGGAGACCCCGACGACGCTGACACTCAGGCAGACCAGGGCGCCCGCGCTACGCAATTTGCGAAACTTGCTGATCAAAACTTGGCATTTACCTTTCGTGTTATTTGCCGCTTGGTTCGCTTATTCTTCCGAATACTCTTCTGCCTTGTTGAACCATGGGCACAAGACAAGTGCGGGGGGATGGAACGATCCGGTTTGTCTCTGGGCGATGATTGGGTTTGGCCTGCTGGTTGGGCGTTTGTTGCTGTGCTCAGTCTATGGCCTCTTCAGCAGGGCAACATTCGTCTTTGACAAAGACCAAAATTCGCTGCTCCGCAACGGTAGGCGGGTCGGGTCGCTCAGAGAGATTGGCGCGATTAAACCCCAAATTACGAAGGGATGGGAGTACAACCCCGTCTTTCGCCTTGTACTGAGCTTCCCCAACGCCGGGAAGTTGTTGTCGCGCAGACGCATTTCATACCAGGGCGAGGCGATTATAAGGTTACTCGCTACCGCATGAGTTCGTTAAGAGGTTTTGCCTATCTCGCTTGCTGGCTGGACTATGGCAGGCAACATTATGTGCCTTTTCTTGACCCGGAGATTGCGGAGATAGAGCGCCGGATTAACCTGTTCCTAGAGAGATAAGTGAGAAATCTAATCTCTGGCAGCAGCATCTTGAATAGGAGACATTGCATCGTGGCAGACGAACAGAAAACATTTGCGCCGACTGCTGAGTTTACCGCTCAGGCAAATATACAAGACTCCCAAGTCTATGCAGAGGCAGCCGCCGACCCACAGAGGCTGGTGGGCTAAACAAGCTGGGGAACTTCTGGACTGGACAAAGCCGTGGGATACGGTCTGCGAATGGAACCCGCCCCACGCCAAGTGGTTCCTCGGCGGGCAGCTCAACGTCGCCGCCAACTGCCTGGACCGGCACCTGAACGGCCCGCGCCGCAACAAAGCCGCGATCATCTTCGAAGGCGAGCCGGGCGATCAGCGCGTCCTGACCTATTGGGACCTGCACCGCGAGGTCTGCAAGTTCGCCAACGTGCTTCTGGGCCTGGGCATCGCGAAGGGCGACCGCGTCACCATCTACCTGCCGATGATCCCCGAAGCCGCGATCGCCATGCTGGCCTGCGCCCGCATCGGCGCGGTCCACACGGTCGTCTTCGGCGGCTTCTCCGCCGATTCGCCTGCGCGAGCGCATCAACGACAGCCAGTCCAAACTGTGATCACCGCCGACGGCGGCTGGCGGCGCGGCAACATCGTGCCGCTCAAAGACGCCGCCGATGAGGCCCTTGGCGGCGAGACCGACCATCGAAAAGGTGATCGTCGTCAACCGCACCGACGATCGCGAAGCACGTTCACGATGAAGCAGGACGCGGGACCTCTGGTGGCACCGGCTGATGGAAGAGGCCGACCTCAAGCACGATGCGCCGCCGATGGACGCCGAAGACCCGCTCTATATCCTCTACACGTCCGGCTCCACGGGCAAGCCGAAAGGCATCCTGCACACGACCGGCGGCTATCTGACCGGGCGTCACCGCCACCACCAAGTTTATCTTCGACATCAAAGACAGCGATCTCTACTGGTGTACCGCCGATGTCGGCTGGGTGACCGGCCACTCCTATGTCGTCTACGGCCCGCTGGCCAACGGCGCGACCGTCTTCATGTACGAAGGCGCTCCCGACTGGCCCGGCAGCGGCGACCGCTTCTGGGCATTGATCGAGAAGTACGGCATCACCATCCTCTACACCGCGCCCGACCGCCATCCGCGCCTTCATGAAGTGGGGCGACGGACTGGCCCGCAAAGCACGACCTGTCCAGCCTGCGCCTGCTCGGCTCGGTGGGCGAGCCGATCAACCCGGAGGCCTGGCTCTGGTACCACGCAGCACATCGGCGGCGGCCGCTGCCCGATCGTGGATACCTGGTGGCAGACCGAGACCGGCGCGATCATGATCTCGCCCCTGCCGGGCCTCACCACGACCAAGCCCGCCTCCGCCACCCGCCCCTTCCCCGGCATCTCCGCCGATGTCGTGGACGAGCAGGGCAACCCGCTCCCGCACGGCACGGATCAGAAGGGCATCCTGGTCATCACGCAGCCCTGGCCGTCCATGCTGCGCACCCTCTGGGGCGACGACGAGCGCTACCGAAAGGTCTACTGGAGCAAGTTCGCCGACAGAGGCTCTACTTCCCCGGCGACGGCGCGCGGCGCGACGAGGACGGCGATTTCTGGCTGCTGGGCCGCGTGGACGACATCATGCTGGTCGCCGGCCACAATATCAGCACGATGGAGGTGGAGTCGGCCCTGGTCGACCATCCCGCCGTCGCCGAAGCCGCCGTCATCGGGCGCACCCACGAGATCAAAGGCCAGGCCATCGCCGCCTTCGTCATCGCTCAAAGAAGGCGTCCACGGCAACCTCGGAACTGGCCGGTCAGCTCAAAGACCACGTCGCCAAAAAGATCGGCGCGATCTCCCGCCCCGACGACATCCTCTTCACCGCCGAACTGCCCAAGACCCGCTCCGGCAAGATCATGCGCCGCCTGCTGCGCGACATCGCCGAAGGCCGCGCACTAGGCGACACGACGACCCTCGCCGACCCCACCGTCGTCGCCAGCCTCAAGGAGAAGTATTCCGAAGAAAGCTAAAAATAGGCCGGAAGCAGATGCTTCCGGCCTTACATTCTTCTTACCTCCACTTACTGATTAATTGATATCGAATAGTTTGACAGCGCGACATCTGAAGCCAGGCAACAAACTACCGCCAAGAAATTCCTCGTCTCTTTCGTAGCGGGTGCTTATTGTAGGCGCGGTATAAACCGTTACCCGCAGGGCTTCTGGCTCCAGCAGCCAAACCTGTTCCGCTCCTGATTGAAAATACTCGTTGACTTTGCGTGGTAAATCAGCCACATCGTCATTGGGTGAGAGAACTTCTACGGCCAAATCAGGCGCTAACTCTTCAAACCCTTTTGATGGTTTACCCTCTGGCAAACGTTCTTTCCGTGTAAATGAGACATCCGGTGATCGGATGTTGCCGGAAGCCATACGAAAGCCTGCCTGTGAGCCAGCCAGGACGCCGCGCCCCCGGACGAACGGCTTTAGTAGAACCGCAACTTGAATCCCTATCGCATCATGTTCGTGTCCAGCAGGCACTTCCTTCGCCTCCCCATCTATTAGCTCCCATTTGCGTCCATCCCTGGGTAAATGCATGAACTCTTCTTCCCTAACCCATGCTTGGGTATGGTTAACTACTTGTGATGTATTCATAGTCGCTTCCTTCGCATCCTGCGCGTAACTTCCTACATTCCGTTGCTTCTACGACGGTCTGTTCCTCCATGTCGCATCTTAAATTTCACTGCATATGCAGCAATAAGGTTGTAATTCTTTGCTTGCTTGCTAAAATCCTCCGTTACTATGTGAACCCCGCAAAGATATTGCAAATAGTTGCGATCTTTATCAGGTAAAGTAAATGAAGAAAGCTAAAATGCATGCAAAGTGTCTACGATCCGTCGGGCGCTGGTGGGCGTTGGCTATGCCAGTCAGTTAGTTTTTGATAGGCGATGCCGAGGGACAGCAGGGTTGTCTCATCGTAAGCGGCTCCGACAAATTGCAAGCCAAGCGGCAGTTGCTTAGGGCCGAAGCCCATGGGGACGCAGAGGGCGGGGAGGCCGCAGAGGTTTCCCATGCCGGCCAGTCCTTTGTCGCTGCCGACAAAGTAATCGTCCAGGCTGTCCGTCAGAAGCGGCGCGACTTGCAGCATTCCGGGCGCGACCAGGGCGTCATAACGGGTAAAGAAGTCCGCCATGGCCCGCTGCGCGTGGGCGCGGATTCGCAGGCTGCGGACGTAGTCTACGCCGGGAATGACCAGCCCGGCCAGCAGGCCCGCCTGCTGCTCGTTATCTATTAATTTCGCCAAACGGGTTTTGTCGCGGATTACGCTTTCAAAGGCCGCCGAGCCTTCCACGGCAATGACCGTCCCCGCCGCCTCGTCTATCGGTATTTCCGGCAGTGTCACGTCATTCAGAATGGCTCCCAGGCCCGTCAGAACGCCCAGGGCACCCTCAAAGGCTGTCTCGGTCTGCGGCTGGGCCATGTGATGTTTGTCATCTTTGCGATAATCGGGGCGGACGATTCCGATGTGCATTCCCTTAATGCCGCGCAGCTTTCCCCGCCGGAACTTGCTGTCATCGGAAGTCGTTCGGTCACGCCCATCCGACCCGGCAATGGTCTCTAAGATCGTGCCGCAGTCTTCTGCCGAACGCGCCATGGGACCAAGTTTGTCCATCGTGTAGGACAAGGCCATAGCCCCGTACCGGCTGACTCGGCCAAAGGTCGGGCGCAGGCCGGAAACGCCGCAGAACGAAGACGGGCAGACGATGCTGCCTTCGGTTTCCGAGCCAATGGCGAAGCCGACTAAACCCGCGGCCGTCGCCGCGCCTGGCCCGCTGGATGACCCGCCGGCCCAGTGTTCGGTATTCCAGGGCGTCCGGCCCGGCCCGGTAGAGGAGGCATTTCCGTAGCGATACCCTCCACCGCCCGCAAGTTCAATCATGGAAAGCTTGCCCATCAAGACAGCGCCCGCATCGCGCAGGCGTTCAATGACGGCGGCGTCATAGTCAAAAACCTGACCCGCATGAGCCGGGCTGCCCCACTCGGTCGGATCATTTGCTGTCGCCAGCAAGTCTTTAACCGCGAACGGAATGCCGTGCAGAGGCCCGCGCACTTTGCCGTCTTTTCGCTCCCGATCCGCCTGCGCCGCCTGCACCAGAGCCAGCGGCCGCGTCAGATGGGCCAGCGCCCCCAGCTTCGGCCCCAGCGTTTCCAGACGGTCCAGATACAGAGTGGTCAGGTCTACCGACGACACCAGTTTTTTGTGCTGGGCGTCGCCGAGTTCCGTGACCGTGCTGAACAGTAAATCTAAATCGCTCACCGGGTTCGGCCCTTTCTGGTCGGCGCATCGGCGGCAAAGGCTGGGCCAATGTCATCAGGGAGAACATAAGCGCGCGCTTTTGCGAAACCGCCGGGATAGTCTTTCAATTGGAGCGCCACTTCTTTGGCCTGCGTTTCGGTGAGAGTGTAACCCGCATTGATCGGCACAAGCTGCGTCAGCAGGCTGCCTTCATTCGTGGCCGCAGCGACAGGCGTCGTCGGCAAAGGGGGAGGAACATCGGGGACGGGGTCAACAACCTGCGCCCTGGCCTGAGAGGCGGCCGCAGGAAAAAGCAGCGCGCCGGCAATCGCCCGCTGCGCCAGTTCTCGGCGCGTCAAAGTGGAATTAGACATGGGTAGAGACTTCTCCATTTGGCACGAGAAATCCTGCGATGTTTGGCATGACCTGAAAAAAGAAAGGGCTTTGCCGATAATGAAGCGAATGGGCATCATTGTTATTCTCTGGTCCTCGCTTCTGATACAGGCGGCATGTGCGGTTCTCACGCTGAAATTATTTCGTACCTATGGGCGGCGGCCTGTCTGGCTCCTGCTTGCTGTCGCCTTGCTGACTGCCTGTGGGCGAAGCGGCGTTATCTGCTTCCAATTTGCTTCTCATACGGCTGCTGTCCCCCCACTGCAATCGTCCGAAACCTGGGTACTTGCCATGTCTCTCCTGCTCACTCTGGGATTGGGGGCGGTAAACGGTCTGTTTCGGACGCAGTGGCAGGCCGAGGAAGCCTTGCGCGGCGAAAAACGCCGTCTTTCCATGCTGGTAGATCGCCGGGTCGCTGACCTGGAAACGGAGATCGCGGAACGAAAACGTGCCGAAGAGGCGCTCCGCCAGGATGGGGAGCGTTTTTCCGCCATTATTGGCACGCAGCATGACATCGCGACGGCGGAATTGGACCTGCCGGCCATGATGGACTTGATTGTCGCTCGCACCCAGGCGCTGACAGGGGCCAGCGGCGCGATCCTGCAATGGGTGGAAGGTGACGATCTCGTCAACCGGGCCGCCAGCGGGCGGGCTAGGCCTTTCTTGGGCTTGCGTGAACTTACAACAGAAAGTATGGCCGCGGAGTGCGTCCAATCCGGCCAGACACTGCGCTGCGACGATGCGGAGCGCGACCGTCGCGTAGATTTAGACTCCTGTCGGCGCATGGGCGCGCGCTCAACCATCGTCGTTCCGCTCCACTATGACCGGGCGGTGGTGGGTGCGCTTCAGGTCATCTCGCCGGAATTTTATGCTTTCACTCCGATGGATGAACACGCCCTCCACCTCATGGCCGGCTTGATCGCCGCTGCCATGAGCCACACGGCGGAGTTTGAGGCCAAGCAGGAACTGCTGGCGCAGAAAGAGCGTCTTTTGGCGGAAGCGATTGACCGGGCCGACCGCGATCCGCTGACCGGGCTTCTCAATCACCGCGCGTTTCACAATCGTCTGGAAATAGAAGCTGACCGCGCGCACCGGACCGGGGAGCGAGTCGCCGTCGCGGTTCTTGATCTGGACAACTTCAAGTTTTTCAACGATGCCTACGGGCACCTGGTTGGGGATGAGGTGCTGACGCAGGTCGCGCAGGCGCTCAGGCGCAGCTCCGCTCCTATGACACGCTGGCACGGTATGGAGGCGACGAGTTTGCCCTGCTCCTTCCCGGCGTCGGAACGGAAAGCGCCGCAGAAATCACGAAACGTCTGGCAGATGCCTTCCAGAGCCTGGAGTACCGCCCTATTGACGGCGGCAATGCCATCCCGCTCTCACTCTCGGTCGGCGTCGCCCTGTTTCCCGACGATGGGCCAGGCCGGCTGGAAGCGCTGGAAGCCGCCGATTCGCGTTTGATGCGGATAAAGACCGGCGGGGCCGGCGCGGGGGATCTGACCGAGCAACTGCGCGCCCATCTCTGCTGCTCCATTGCGAACTTTTCCATGCTGAACGCGCTTGTGACGGCGGTGGACACCAAAGATCGCTATACCCGCCGACATTCGGAAGACGTGATGGCCTATAGTGATCAGCTTGCAAAAGCGTTGGGATTGGAAGAGATGCTTCAATACCAGATCATGCTGGCTGCTTTGCTGCACGATGTCGGAAAAATCGGCGTCCCGAACTACATCCTTCGCAAGCCGGGCCGACTGACGGAAGAGGAATACCGGGCGATCAAGCAGCATCCGATGATGGGGGCTATCATCGTCAGTGCCGTGCCGGGATTGGAAGACATCCTGGACGCCGTTCGCCACCACCACGAACGCTGGGACGGACAGGGCTATCCGTTTGGTCTTCAAGGTGAGGATATCCCGCTGATGGCGCGTTTGCTGGCCGTGGCTGATGCTTATTCGGCGCTCACCACCGACCGCCCCTATCGCAAAGGCATGGACCCGGAGCGCGCGCTGCTTCTTCTGGAAGCAGGGGCGGGAACCCAATGGGACCCTGCCTGTGTCCACGCCTTCATCCGCGCCCGTCGTTCCGCTGCGGTCTCTTCGCGCTCCCTCATCACTGCGTCCTGAAATGAGCGTTGCCTCACGGCCTGAGTGGGTATACTGTGGGCATGAAAACCGCTGCCTGCCTTCTTGCTCTTCTGGCCGTCTCCGGCGTCCGCGCGCAAACCCCGCCTCTGTCTCCTCCCGTGGCACCGGCTCGGCCCGTGACCGATACCTACTTCAGCACGATACTGACCGATCCTTACCGCTGGATGGAAAAGTTAGACGATCCTGAAGTCAAAGCCTGGTTCCACGGTCAGGCTGACTACACCAGCAGTGTCCTGGGCCGTATCCCAGGCCGTGCCGCCTTGCTGGCACGCATACAGGCGCTAAACAATGCGGGCGTGTCTGTGCGCGATGTCCAGACAGCAGGCAGCAAGTATTTTTATCGCAAAGCCGCGCCCGGCGACAGCAACCTCAAACTGTATGTGCGCGAGGGTCTGCACGGCCCGGAGCGCGTTCTGCTGGACCCGCAAGCGCTGACAAAAAACGGCGTCCATTCGTCCATTGACTACTATGCTCCTTCCCCCGATGGCTCTTATGTCGCGGTCGGCGTCTCTCCCGGCGGCTCCGAAGCCAGCACGATGCGTATTCTGAAGGTCGCTGACGGCTCGGAAGTGGGCGAACGAATTGATCGAACCGATTATGCCGAGGTGAGTCTGGAATGACGACGGCAAATCGTTTTTCTACAGCCGTTTGCAGAAGATGTCGCCGACAGACTCGGAAACGGCGAAATATCAGAATGGCGTGGCCTTTCTGCATGTTCTAGGTACCGATCCCGAAAAAGACGTGCCTGTCCTCGGCTCCCGGCTGAACGCCAACGTTCCGTTTGCCGCCGATGACGTGCCGATCATTGTCGTTCTGCCGCACTGCCCATACGTCTTTGGCGTAAACGCGCGCGGCGTCCAGAACGAGAATGCGGTTTACATTGCGCCCCGCCGCGCTCTCAAGGGCGCGGCGACGCCCTGGAAGCGGCTGGCGGACTTTTCCGATGATGTAGTGGCGGTGGACGGCGAAGGCAATTTGGTCGGTCTGGCCGCGCACGGCGGCGATGTTTACCTGCTGACGCACAAGAACGCTTCCCGCTATAAAATTGTCAAAACGAACCTGGCGCATCCCGATCTGGCCCATGCGGAGACGGTCGTGCCGGCGTCTGATTTGGTCATCCGGGCGATGAGCGAGGCCAAAGACGCCCTCTATTTGCAGGACTTGGACGGCGGCCTCGGCCACATCCGGCGCATCCCCTGGGGTGGAACCCCGCTAGACATCTCCCTGCCGTTTCAGGGCAGCGCCTATCTGGTGACGAATCCCTGGCTGGCAGGAACGTATTTGTACCTGACCGGCTGGACCCACGCACCGACTCTGTCTGCGTATGATCCATCTTCGCACGGCCTGACGGACACTGGCCTGCTGCCGCCGTCACCTTTGGACACCTCGCTCTACACTTCCACAGAGGTGACGGCAAAAAGCGCCGACGGGACAGAAGTCCCCCTGTCTATCGTCTGCAAAAAGGGCTTGACTTTGGATGGTTCGCATCCCACTTTGCTGGAAGGCTACGGCTCTTACGGCATCACCCTGGAACCGGAATTCCATGCGACGGGCCTGGCCTGGCTGGAGCGGGGCGGCGTTTATGCGGTCGCCCATGTGCGCGGGGGAGGGGAGTACGGCGAGGACTGGCACCTGGCAGGGCAGAAGCTGACCAAGCATCATACCTGGGAAGATTTCATTGCCTGCGGCCAGTACCTGATTGACCACGGTTACACCACATCCGCCCGTCTCGGCGGTCAGGGCGGCAGCGCTGGCGGCATTACCGTGGGCCGGACATTGACCGAGCGGCCCGAATTGTTTGCGGCCATTCTGGATGATGTCGGCTCGTCCAATCCTCTGCGCGCCGAACTGACGGCCAACGGCCCCTCCAATATCCCGGAGTTCGGGACGGCGACCCAGCATGACGGTTTCCAGGCTCTGTACGCGATGGACGCCTATCAGCATGTCAAAGACGGCGTCAACTATCCGGCAGTCATGGTCACGACCGGCATCAATGACCCCCGCGTCGCCTCCTGGGAACCGGCCAAGATGGCCGCCCGTCTGCAAGCCGCCACCGCCAGCGGCAAACCCATCCTCCTGCGCGTTGACTATGATGCCGGACACGGCATTGGTTCCACCAAAGCGCAGCGGGACATAGAAGAGGCCGATGAAGAATCGTTCCTTCTCTGGCAGTTCGGCGACCCGGAATTTCAGCCTTCCGCCGCGCCGACACCCGCCGCGCCCGTCAGCGCCATCGCACCCATCACGGTGACGGGGGAATAGCCCTCTGAAGGGGCGGACCTTGTGTTCGCCCCTTCTTCCTCGTCTTTCCTGCCTTTGGGGTATACTAGGGGACATTATCTCAGTCAGAAACCCATAGTCGGGTAGAGGAGACAGCTATTGTGGCCGTTTGGAAGCGAACAATTACATGCGGAGAGGTGTCGGAAGCGCAGGTGGGGCAGACTGTGACCCTGAATGGGTGGGTCAACCGGAACCGGGATCAGGGTGGGATCGCCTTTCTGGATCTGCGGGACCGAACTGGTATCGTTCAGATCGCGGTGAACGGTGGTGATGCGCCGGATGCCCTGGCAGTCGCTGAGAAGTGTCCGTGCGGAATTTTGCCTGAGCGTTCAGGGAGTCATTCGCCGCCGACCCGAAGGCACCGAGAACCCGAACCTTCCGACAGGGGCGTTTGAAGTCGCGACGACCAGTATTGACATCCTGAACCCGGCGAAGACGCCGCCGTTTCCGATTGCTGAAGACAAAGACGTAGACGAAGGGCTGCGGCTCAAGTATCGCTACCTGGACCTGCGCCGTCCCGTTATGTACGAAAAGATGCGACTGCGGCACGATGTCATTCGGCTTATTCGCGAGTTCATGTACGGTCGCGGCTTTCTGGAAATTGAAACGCCGATAATGACCAAGTCGTCCCCGGAAGGCGCGCGGGATTATCTGGTGCCGTATCGCCTCCAGCCCGGGCTGTTTTACGCCTTGCCGCAGGCCCCGCAGCAGTTCAAGCAATTGCTGATGGTGGCGGGCATGGAGCGGTATTTTCAAATTGCCAAATGCTTCCGCGATGAGGCCCAGCGGGCGGACCGGCAGCCGGAGTTCACGCAGCTAGATTTGGAAATGTCGTTTGTGGAGCAGGACGATGTGCTGGAAGTGATCGAGTCTCTCTACAGCCATGTCATTCCGCAGGTGTCGGCCAAGAAATTGGTGACGCCGTTTACGCGGCTGACATACGACGAAGCAATGGCGCGGTATGGTTCCGACAAGCCCGATTTGCGCTATGGGCTGGAACTCAAAGACGCCGCGCCGGTTCTCCAAGAGACACAGTTCTCCGTTTTTCAAAGCGCACTCACGGGCGGCGGGCAGGTTAAGATGCTTCGTTACCCGCAGGGCGCGTCCCTGTCCCGGAAAGAGATAGACGACCTGACGGCGCTCGCCAAAAGCATGGGCGCGAAAGGGCTGGCCTATCTGCTGGTGACGGACGAAGGCGTCAAATCGCCTATCGCCAAGTTCCTGACCGAAGAAGAAATCGCTGGTCTTGTCGCTCTGGCCGAAGGGCAGCCGGGCGACTTGATCGCCTTTGTCGCGGACAAACCGGACATCGTCGCCAAAGTCTTAGACCGCCTGCGCCGCGAGATCGCCGCACGGCAAAATCTGGCCGACCCGGATACGCTGCATTTCTGCTGGATCACGGACTTTCCCGTCTTTGACCGGGACGAAGAGGATAACTCGTGGACATTCGCCCATAATCCGTTCTCCATGCCGCACCCGGAAGATTTGCCCTATCTGGAATCCGACCCGGCCCGCTGCCGCGCCTTCTGCTACGATCTGGTCTGCAACGGATCCGAGGCCGCGTCCGGCTCCATTCGTATTCACAAACGGGACATCCAAGAACGCATCTTCAAAATGCTCGGCAAAACAGACGCCCAGATTCAAGCGCAGTTCGGCCACATGCTGGATGCCTTTGACTTCGGCGCCCCGCCCCACGGCGGCATGGCGCCGGGCATAGACCGCCTGATCATGTACCTGACTGATGACGAAAACGTCCGCGAAGTCATCGCCTTCCCCAAATCCGGCGGCGGTTTTGACCCCATGATGGACGCGCCTTCCGAAGTGGAAGACAAGCAGCTCAAAGAACTGCATCTGACCGTGAACTATCCGCCGAAGAAAGAAGAAAAGTAGACTTATGGCGGGGCAGGCGCTGACGGCGGATTCGATAGATATAGATGCTCTGTTGGCGCGAACCGATGCGGCGACCGGACAGCGGGGACGCCTCTACTTTCATCAAGGACGGGTTCAGCTTTTCCGAGTGGAGGGCAACGGAGCTGATCTGCGGGTGAAGGGAACCCAGGTCTATCACGTTCGTTTTAGCCGGGCGAACGGGCGGGTCACCTCCCTCTGCGATTGTCCCGTCTCCGAAGGTGATCCCGACATTGTCTGCAAACATCAGATTGCCGCCGCGCTCGTCCTTCGTAACTATCTGCGAACTCCATCCGCCGCAAACGTGGGAAACGGTTCTGGCTCAAGCCGTCCGACAGGAGCCGCGCCGAACGGCTCCCACTCCCAGGCAGGCGCTTTTGTTCAGCCTGCAAACACGCCACTCGGCCTGGGCCGTCTACCCTTACAGTTTGCCACTCAGCCATTTTTCCGAGGCGTCCCTGGGCGACCCCGAGGCGCTCGCGCGCACAATCAAGCAGCTTGGTCTATCCAAGCAGGCCAAGCCCATTCGCTCCCAGATAGACCCGCGCCGCTATGTCAGCGCGGCGGGAGGCGATGAGTCATTGCTGAAGCTGGTCGCGCTGGCGGGCCAGACCTCCTATTCCTACTATTATTCCGACCGCGCTCTGGAGTGTAAAACCGTTCTGCCGCTTCTGGCAGGGGGATTCGTATTTCGCGGAAGTGAACAGGACCCGTTGCATCTGCCGCTCCATGTCTCAATGGAAAGCCGGGCAAGCCCAGGTCGCCTTGCGTCAGGCCCCTGACGGTATGAAAGTCAAGTCGTTCATCATGTTGGGTGAACGCCAGTTTCCGATGACACCGGAAAAGACGGCCATAATATTAGAAGACCCGCTCTGGCTTCTTTCCGGCGCGACGCTTTACCCTGTTCAGACAGGCACAGGGCTGGTAGAAACGCTGCTGGACAACCCGGACTTGACCGATTCCGCCCGACGAAACGGAATCTGTTTCTGGATCGGTACCTGCTGCCGCTGGCCGAGCGCGTTGCCGTGACCGGCGATGGCATTGCCTGGGTGGAAATTTCCGAGGTAGAGCCTTCTCCGCGCCTGTATTTGTCCGAAGAGGATGGAGCCATGCTGGTGCGCCTCCGTTTCGGGTACTCGGAGGTGGAGGTAGCCTATGAGCGAAGTTTGCCGGAGACGGCCCTGCTGCGTCAGCCCGATTCGCTGACTTTGGTACGCCTAACTCGTCGGCCTGACAGGGAACACCATTGGTGGCAGTCGGTTTCGGGTCATGGCCTCAAGCGCGGCTCGGAGCCGGACGAATTCGTCCTGCGCGCGAAAACCGAACCGGTGGATTTTCTCCTGACCCATATCCCCTGCTTGACGGAGGCAGGATTTGAAATCTACGGCGAACGCGAATTGACATCGGCCCGTGTCAACCGCAGCCGCCCGAGCATTTCGTTCCGTGTCGCGTCGGGAATAGACTGGTTTGATGTGTCTGCTGTGGTCAATTATGGCGATCTGGAAATCTCCCTGAAAGAAGTTCGCCGGGCTGTCCGCCGCCAGGAACGATACGTCAAACTTTCAGACGGCTCCATTGGCGAGATTCCGTCGGAATGGCTGGAAAAGTATCGCTATCTCTTCGCGATGGCCGATGACTCGGGCGAAGACCTGCGTCTGGCAAGCTCCCAGATCACGCTGCTGGATCAGCTTCTGCTGGAAGGCGAACGGGTGCAGACTGATGACGAGTTCCAGCGTCGCCGTGAGCATCTGCGAGCGTTTGAGCATATTGAGCCGCAGGCGCTGCCCGACGGGCTTCAGGGGGAATTGCGGCCCTATCAGAAGGCCGGCTATGACTGGCTGCATTTCCTGCGCGAATACAGCTTTGGCGGCTGCCTTGCCGACGATATGGGAACGGGGAAAACGATTCAGTGTCTGGCATTTCTGCAATCGCTTTCCGAGCGTCATGAGGCGAAATCGGCTTCGCTGCTGGTGCTGCCGCGCTCCCTGGTCTTCAACTGGGAGCGAGAAGCCGCGCGATTCACGCCGGGCCTGCGGCTGCTGAACCATGCTCACGCCACGCGGGCGAAAGACCTGGCCGTTTTTGACGAATATGACCTGGTGCTGACGACCTATGGGATTCTGCTGCGCGACATTGACCTGCTTCGGCAGCACCGATTTCACCATGTCATTCTGGACGAGGCGCAGGCGATCAAGAACCCCGTCTCGCAGAGCGCCAAAGCGGTGCGCCTGCTTCAGTCCGATCACCGCCTGGCGCTCACGGGGACGCCCGTCGAGAACTCCACGATGGAACTCTGGTCGCAGTTCTCCTTCTTAAACCCCGGCCTGCTCGGCACGCTGGAACATTTTCGGACGGAGTTTGCCGGGGCGATTGAAAAACATCAGGATGAAATGGCCGCTGCCTGCCTGCGTCGTCTGGTGCACCCCTTTATTCTGCGCCGGACCAAAGATCAGGTGGCCACCGAACTGCCGCCGCGCACCGAGCGCATAGTTTTCACCGAACTGGAGCCGGCTCAACGCAAATTGTATGAGAAGACGCGGGACAAATACCGCGCTCAGATTCTGGGCATTCTGGAAAAAGAGGGCGTCAATGATGCCCGGATGAAGATTCTGGAAGGGCTGCTGCGCCTGCGCCAGATCTGCAACCATCCCCGGCTGGTAGACCCGGCGACAAAGGCGGAGTCCGGCAAGTTTGAGACACTGCTGGAGACGCTGGAAACCCTCCGCGCTGAAGGCCACAAGGCGCTCGTCTTTTCGCAGTTCGTCCAGATGCTCCATCTTGTTCGCGAGGCATTGGACGCCCGCCATATCCCTTATGCCTACCTGGACGGCAAGACCAAAGACCGTCAGGCGCAGGTAGACCGCTATCAGGGCAGCCCGGATCTGCCTTTCTTCCTGATCAGCCTCCGCGCCGGCGGCGTCGGCCTCAATCTGACCGCTGCCGACTATGTGATCCATATTGACCCCTGGTGGAACCCTGCCGTGGAGATGCAGGCGACCGACCGTACCCACCGCATCGGCCAGGACAAGCCGGTCTTCGTCTACAAACTCATCGCCCGTGATACGGTGGAAGAGAAAATCCTGCAATTGCAGGACCGCAAGCGCGCTTTGGTGAGCCAACTCATCGCCACCGAAACTGGCCTCTTCAAATCTCTCACCCGCCAGGACATTGAAGCCTTGTTTGAGTAAACGGAAGCATAAACAATGAGACAGTGGCTCGGCCTTCCTTGTGCAGTTGCTGCACTCCTGCTGACGGGTTGTTCACGGCATAAGTCGGCAGCACTCCTTCCTGTGCCGCGTTATACGGTCGTCAAAATCGGAGATATAGGCACTGAAGGCTATGCCAAAGGGTTGAACAATAAAGGTCAGGTGGTAGGACGCATTGGAGATAACATTCATAATGCACAAGCCTTCATCTGGACTAAAGGAAAACTTACGCGCTTTGGACCCGTAGGTGGGCTGCTGACCGGCGCTTACAGCATCAATGACTCGGAACAGGTAGTCGGAACCGCAGACCCATTTGGCGACTATGGCGGAAACCAAGACGCTTTTGTATGCCAGAGAAATCACGTCTTACCTCTAAAAGCGCAAAACTTTGAAGCCCGTATCGCTGAGGCTATCAACAATAAAGGCGAAATTGTAGGCGAAGCAATGTTCGGCAGGCACGGCCCAGTCCCGTTTTTCTCGCAAAATGACAGGGACTACGAACTAGCTGGCGGTGGTCAAGCTATGGCCGTTAATAACTCCGGGCAAATCGCCGGCTCATCTTATGGAAATGCCGTAGTCTGGCTAACGAAAACAAGCTCGCCTACGATTCTTGGCCCAGATGGCGAGGCAACCGCGATCAACAGACAGGGCGAAGTGGTTGGCTACAGCAAAACATCTACTTTTATTTGGCGACATGGAGCGCTTGAAAGTCTCGCTCCTTTAATGGATAATCAAATCTGCATTGCGTTCGGCATCAACAACAAAGGCCAAGTTGTTGGCAACTCTGCCGCCGTAGATTTGTCGCAACCTTTGCATCGCGCGACGTTTCTTCATGCTTGCCTATGGCAAAATGGACAGGTGTATGATTTAAACTCTCTTCTGACTAACCCTCCAAAGGAGTTATTGAGCGGGGCAACTGCTGTCAATGACAGAGGACAGATTTTGGCTGTCGCGGGAGTAAATGGACAGTATCACCATGCTTATCTCTTGACCCCCACAAAATAAGCGCGGGCCAAATGGCCCGCGCTTATTTTGTTTGTTCTCTACCACGCATAATCTTCCGGGGCAGTTTTGTAGCCAGGGAAGATTTCGTCCAGTTTCTTGGTCGTTTCCTCTGACAACGTGATTTCCAGGGCGCGGAGCGAGCCGTCGAGCTGCTCCATCGTGCGCGGGCCGATGATCGGTGCGGTGACGACCGGGTTGGACAGCAGCCAGGCCAGGGCGACATCGGCGGGCTTTTCGCCCAGGTCTTTGCACAGCCCTTCCCATGCTTCCAGCTTCGGACGCTGGGCTTCGATGTCCATGCCCGAACGCCGTCCCGTCGCTTCCTTTTGCAGGATGCCGCCGAGCAGGCCGCCGGCCAGGGGCGACCAGGGGATCAGGCCCAGACCATACTCTTTGCAGGCCGGGATGACTTCCAGTTCGGGTTTGCGGACGTTCAGGTTGTAATGGGTCTGCTCGGAAACCAAGCCCAGGAAATTGCGCTGCTTGGCGATCTCACTGGCCTGCGCGATGTGCCAGCCGGCGAAGTTGCTGGAACCGAAGTAGAGCACCTTGCCCTGCTGCACCAGCGTCTTCGAACGCCTGATAAATCTCTTCCCAGGGCGTTCCACGATCAATGTGGTGCATCTGATACAGGTCAATGTAGTCGGTCTGGAGCCGCTTCAGGCTGGCGTCGCAGGCCTGACGGATGTGCAGGGCCGACAGATCGCTCGTAGTTCGGCCAGTCCTGCATATCCTCCTTGCCCATGCCGCCGTAAGACTTTTGTGGCAATCACGACTTTTTCGCGCCGTCCGCCGCCCTGCGCGAAGTAGCGTCCGATGATCTGCTCGGTATAGCCTTCGCCTGCTTTCCAGCCGTAGACGTCCGCCGTGTCCCAGAAGTTGATGCCCAGTTCCAGGGCATGATCCATGATCTCGGAAACTGTCTTCTTCGGTCGTCTGCGGCCCGAAATTCATCGTCCCCAGGCACAGTCGGCTGACTTTCAGCCCGGACCGCCCCAAGTGTGTATACTGCATCGTGAGTGTCTCCCATCAAAGTTGTCCCCTACAGTTCGGGCCAACGCCGCGTGATTCCTGCCCCATTTGTTCCGCTGCCTCTTCTTCGGCAAATGCCGTGCTCTCCTCGCGGCTTGCCAAGACCGTGCCGTTTCGGGTAAAATCAGGGAAAGCAAGGCTCTTTAGATTGGACGGAACTGACATGGCGAACGAGCAGAAATCAACGTGGAAAACGAAAGTCGGATTGGCGGAAATGCTCAAAGGCGGCGTCATCATGGATGTCGTCAATGCGGAGCAGGCGATCATCGCGGAAGAAGCGGGCGCGGCGGCAGTGATGGCGCTGGAGCGCGTCCCGGCTGACATCCGGCGCGACGGCGGCGTGGCGCGGATGTCCGATCCCAAGATGATCAAAGGCATCATGGATGCGGTCACCATCCCCGTGATGGCGAAAGCGCGGATCGGGCATTTTGTGGAAGCGCAGATTTTGCAGGCCCTGGGTGTGGATTTCGTGGACGAGTCCGAAGTCCTGACGCCGGCCGATGATGCGTTTCACATCGACAAGCATGCGTTCAAAGTGCCGTTCGTCTGCGGCTGCCGCGATCTCGGCGAGGCTCTGCGGCGTATCGGCGAAGGGCGCGGCCATGATCCGCACCAAAGGCGAGGCTGGATCGGGCAACGTGGTGGAAGCCGTGCGCCATATGCGAACCGTGCTGGGCGGAGTCCGCCGCATTCAGAGCCTGCCGTTTGAGGAATTGATGACGGAAGCGAAGAACTTAGGCGCTCCGTATGAACTCGTCGTGGAACTGCACCGAACGGGCCAATTGCCTGTGCCGAACTTCAGCGCGGGCGGGATCGCCACACCCGCCGATGCCGCTCTGATGCGTCAGCTCGGCGCGGAAGCGGTCTTTGTCGGCTCCGGCATCTTCAAGTCTGGCGACCCGAAGCGCCGCGCGAAAGCGATTGTGGATGCCTGCACCCACTTTGATAATGCCGAAATACTGGCCGAAGTTTCCGCCGATCTGGGCGAGCCGATGGTCGGCATCAACCTCAGCACATTGCCCAAAGAAGAACTGCTGGCGAACCGAGGCTGGTAGCCTTTGATCCCGCGAAGGCGGCGAGCTAGTCTCGCCGCCTTTTTCCTGTCCCCGGAGAGGCCAAAGTTCCCTAGGGCTGAACCCCAGGGCTTTAGAAGTTCAAGCCCCCGCCTACGCGGGCGAAGATTCTCGGTCTTATGCCCGCGCAGGCGGGGAATTGCCCTATTACAGCACGGGGGTTCAGCCCCGTGCAATGAGTTTCCTGTCCCCCTGAGTGAACCGATCATTATGTCACAAATTCCCGCCCCCTTACCTGTTTCCAATCCCCCGGAGGGAGATGTTGCCCTCTTTATAGACTGGGAGAACTTCAAGTATAGTCTGTATGAAGTCAGCCGAATGCCCAATATTGCCGCGCTGATTGAAGCGATTCGGCAGCGCTATGGCCGCCCGGTGGTCGCCCGCGCTTATGCGGATTGGCAGGATTATTATCATCGCAAATCGTTTGATCAAATGAATTTGTACCAGGCCGGCATTGAGCCGATCTATGTTCCCGCCCGGCGCAGTCCCTTCGGGCCGGAGCGGATCAAAAACAGCGTAGACATCAAGATGAGTCTGGACTGTCTGGAAATCTCATTCACGCATCCCCAGGTGCAGACTTATGTGCTGGTGGCGGGAGATGCGGACTTCCTGCACGTCGCCTCGGCCCTGCGCCGCCGGGGCGGGCGCGTGGTGATGATCGGCGTTTCCGGCAGCACGTCCAGCCGTCTCGGGGCAGTCGTGGACGAGATGGTCTATTATGATGAGGAGATTGATCAGGCCGCCCCGTCGGAGGTCGTGGAGGGTGACACTCATAACGGTCACGCCCCGGCAGATAAAAGTCCGGCTCCGACGACTGCCGCAGGCCGGACAATGCGTGCGCCTCTGCCGGAGACAACCGTGGAAGAAGCCCGCGCGCTGCTGGTTCGTGTTGTTCGCGAGCAGCGCGAGTCGGAGGGGGGGCGCAACTACCCGCCGCTGCTTTCCTGGCTCGGTCTACAAATGCGTGACCGGGCGCCGCGCTTCCATCCCGAAAAGCATGGCTTTGACCGCTTCAAGGACTTCGTTTTCCAGATGCAGGAAACGGGGCTGCTGCTGATTGAGCCGCAGGGATTGGTAGAGCGCGTCTGGCTGCCCGAGGATGAGGCCGAGATGCCCAAGCCTGCTCCCCTCGCGGCAGCCGATGCCGCCGCCCAGGCCGCCGATGCGGCAATTCTTGCCGAGCCGGACGACATCCCCGATGATTACCGAGACGACTTCACCGACATTGTCCTGACCGCCGACGACATTGAAAACAGCTACCGGGATTACATGGCGAAAGGGCTTCTGGCGCGGTTTTTGTACAACAAAGGCCATTGGGATCCTGCTGACTTGCCCCCACAAGCCGCGCCGCCCCGTTCTGACGGTTGGCGAACGCGCGAACTGCCCGAGATCATCCGGCTGATAGACATTGCCCTGGACAAAGGCGTCTTGTTTCGGAACGCTTATGTCGACCCCTACACAGGCAACGAGATTCCCGCGCTGAAATTGAATGATTCACACCCCTTCGTCCGAAAAGTCTTCGCGCGCGGCGATGCGCGCGGGTAGAAAGTTATTGAAACACCCCACCTTGCCGCGAGGCATGGTGGGGTGTTTTCGGAGAGGCTCCTAGAACCGGAACGCAACCAAACAGGCGGCTAAGGAAGTCAGCAGGAGCAAAAGCAGCAGAAGGTCGCAAGCCTTCGCCCAGCGGCTTTTGCCGCTCGTGCCTCCCTGCCACTGTGCTTGCGGCAATGCTGGAGGCGGCGCGGGCGGCTCTGCGAACTCCAGGATGATCAGGTTTCCGCGCCGCTCGGCGATGCGCGCGGCTCGCCCCGGCGGCCAGGGCTTGCGCGGCGGGGGAAGGCCATCCTGCTCCGCGAAATAATGGATCAAGCACAGAGGCGGCGCGCTCTGCTCGTCTTTTTTGCCATTTGTTTTGGTTGTGTCATCGTACTGCGTTGTATCGTGCGTCATGGTTGGTTGCTCCCTGAGTGAATTTGAACGAAAACGCCCACCGCTGGGCTGGTTAGCCTTTGCGGTGGGCGACTCTCAAAACTCACGGAGACACTGTTCCGGCAGTCTAGGAGGCGGCACCTCCAACAAAGGAAGCAGCCTGCGGCTTGGCGGCGGCGAATGCCAGCGAACGCCCATGTGTGGATGGCTGGTGGCTGGTGGATGCGGTGGTATTCAATTGAACCATTTTGTCTGCTCCCTTCGTTAAAATTTCGTAATGGGACGTATTATACACGGACGGCTGCCCGCCTGTCAAGTGGCCGATGTATTCTCCGTAGAAATCCCGCAGTAGGCGTGTTGCGAAAGCAGGCATACTACTGTCATGGGAACGATTACCTTAATCGCACTGGCCTGGAACTACACATCCAGGGCTTGCCTAGAGCCTGTTATGCACTTTGTAGCAAGCGAACGAAGTTGATGAGCATCAGACAAGCATACGCGACAAAATGCAAGCCCGCCAGAGTCTCCGGCAACCGCTCATAATCGCGGGCCAACCGCCGAAACCGGGATGCCCAACCAAAGGAGCGCTCCACGACCCAGCGGCGCGGCAACAGCACGAAGCCTTTCTTGGCTTCAGGAAGTTTGACCACTTCCAGCCGGATGCCCTGCCCTTGAGCCGCTTCAGCCGCCTCTGGGCCAGTGTAGCCCTGATCTACAAAGGCGATCTCCACCGTGTGACCGGTGGCTTCCTGCACCGCCTGAGCCAACTCAGCCACCTGAGCGCGTTCTTGCTCACTGGCCGGTGTGACCAGAAGGGCCAGCAGATGCCCCAGCGTGTCTACAGCCATATGGACTTTGCTGCCATTTTTCTTTTTGGCTCCGTCCCAGCCGGCGCGTTCGCCGCTTTCGGGGGTAGATTGCAGGGTACGGCCATCAAAGATCGCCGCCGTTGGTTCCGGTTTTCGTCCTTGCGCCACGCGCAGCAGTTCACGCAGGTCATGGACAATGCTCTCAAAGCAGCCGGCCCTGAGCCAGCGTTGCGTTTGCTGATAGATGGCCGCCCAGGGCGGCAGATCGTTTGGCATCATGCGCCACTGAGCGCCCGTGCGAACAATCCAGCGCGCACCGTTGAAGACTTCGCGGAGCGAGTAGTCGCGCTGGGGTGCTTCTTGGGTCATCAAGGTCAAGTAAGGGGCGACGAACGCCCATTCGTCATCACAAACATCGGAAGGGTAAGGCTTTCTTTTAGGTTTGCGGATAGGGATGTCAGTACACATACATTAAAAACACCCGCAGGCCGTCCAAAGTTCATAACAGGCTCTAAATCTCGCATCGCACAACGGCTAGGCAAAGACCGAGGCACCATCCGCTTGTGGCTCGAAGCTCGTCACCGAACTATCACCGAACTATCACCAACATGGCCTGTTGCCCTTACACGGCCTGTTGCCCTTTTTAGAACAGCATCAGAAAGCCAAGAAGCAGCCACGCCCGACACGCCAAGTCCGTATGTCTACCAAGCAGCTTGTCTGGTCTCTCCGTGAACGCGAAGGCCAATGCTGCGGACAGAAGATCGCCTACTTCTTGGAAAAGGAGCATCAGATCAAGCTGTCGGTGCCTAAGATCTACGAAGTCCTTGCCGAAAAGTACACGTTGCGCTCCAAGTGGGCCAAGAACCAAAAGCGAGGCCAAGTGCCGCAAGCCGAGGCTGCCCGTCAGGTCGTGCAGATGGACACCGTGCATTTTGGAGCCGTTTTTGCCTTCACGGCTGTTGATATTTTCAGCCGTGAGGCCGATGTTCTGCTGCGTCCGAGCCTTCAGGCGGTGGATGGGGAAGCCTTCCTCAAGTTCACGATGCCACGCCGGTTCGGCGGCTTTGTGCAGACTATCCAGACCGACGGCGGATCAGAGTTTGAGGCCGAGTTCCATTCTATGGCTCCGTTCTTCTGCCGCCTGCATCACCCCAATAAAGTCTCGGATCGCCCGTCCTTACAAGAAGAACGAGCAATCGTTTATTGAGACCCCAATAAAGCCTTAGCTTCAACCGAACCGTCCGTCACGAGTGTTTAGGCTGGCACAAGTTCCGTGCCGAAGACTTGGAGACTCGGACAGGGCAGGTGGAAGCGTTTTTGGAGCGCTACCATTACCATCGCCCGCATCTGGCTTTTGAGCCGATGCGTCCGCCGCTCACCAGGGGCCAAAACGACGGCTAAAATAAAATTGCCACTGCGGGATTTCTATGGAAACAGTGCAGAGAAAGCTTTACAAATTCGGGAATAGAATACACCAGCTTCTTGACAAAACGAAAAAGATATGTGATAATAAAAACGGTTTTCTCCCTGCAACAACTGCTAAACTATGGATATGGCGAAAAATTCAATCAATATCACTGGTTTAGCAGCCGAGCTCAACTTGTCCAAGGGAACCGTCTCGCGCATCTTGAACGACGAAACCGCGCCGTTCGCGGCGGAAACGCGCAAGCGCGTGCTTGCCGTGGCATTGGAACGTGGCTACCAGCCTAACCCTATCGCGCGCGCGCTTGCTACGGGGCGGACAGGGCTGGTCGGCCTTTGGATACCGGATTTGCGGTCCTATTATGCCGAAGTCGCTCAATTCGTTGAGGTTGAGGTTGAGCGCCATTCTTATGGATTGGTCATCGATCTGGTGCGGAGCGGGGGGTGGCAGGAAAAGCCGGCCCATTTGGCTCCCGGCAATGTGGGGACGGTGGATGGGATCATCGCGCATGGTGTCAGCGAGGAGGCTTTGCAGGAGGTGCCTCTGATTGCATCGGGAAAAAAGCCGGTCGTCATGACGGGAACCGCTGAGGAACCGACGACGCTGGACTTTGTCCGGGTCGATATTGGCCTGGCCGCGCGGCAGGCCGTGGCGCATCTGGTGCAGTCTGGCCGCCGCCGGATCGCTTTTTTGGCCTCTCACATTCCACAGCGGATTGACGGGATGAGGTATCAGGCGTATGTCTCGGTGCTTGGGGAGGCGGGGCTGCCGACAGAGTTTATTGAGACCGGCGGCGAAGCCCGCGCCGCCACGCGGCAGTCGCTGCGGGATTATGTCGGGCTGCATGGCTGCCCGGAAGCGATCTTCTGCTATAACGACGACACGGCTGTCGCTGCCTATCGCGCCCTGTGCGATTTGGGCGTCCGCGTCCCGGACGATACCGCCCTGTTCGGCTGCGATGGGATCGAGGATACGGAATACCTGCCGACGCCCATCAGCACGATTGCCCAGCCTTACGGCGAGATTTGCCGGCTGGCCTGGCAATTCCTGCGGCAGCGCATCCAGGAGCCGAACCGGCCGCCCCAGCGGGCCGTTTTACAGCCGACACTGATCCTTCGGGAATCCTCCGGCGGATAGCGCTCAATCATGTGAATACTAACGTCTTGTCTTTCAGAAAGGAACCCATGATGAAAAGAAAGTCACTTCCGGCAAGCGCATGCTCTGGCCGACGCCTCGCAGAAGCCTCCCAAGGCTTCACGTTGATTGAACTGCTCGTCGTCATCGCCATTATCGCGATTCTCGCTGCTATTCTTTTCCCCGTCTTTCAGAAAGTGCGTGAGAACGCACGGCGTACCGCCTGCACCTCTAACGAAAAACAGTTGGGATTAGCCTTCATTCAATACAACCAGGATTACGATGAGAAATTTCCGTGTGGTCTGGTTAACGCCGCTCCGTCAACGACGACCGGCGGGGGGGCAGCGTCTCCGACCGGCGCAGGACTGGGATGGGCAGGCGCCATTTCGCCTTATATCAAAAGCCCTGGAATGCTGAAGTGTCCCGATGACAGCACGCCTCCGCCAGCCAATGCGGTTGTCTGTTCTTATGCTATGAATGAATGGCTGCCCACCCGCAGTTTGGCTTACCTTGTGGGGCCGGCTACGACGGTGCAGGTTTTTGAAGTGAGGGCAGATACCGCCATCATCAGTTCCCTCGACGAAGGCACGAGCGAGAATGGAAACGTCAACAACTGGGTCGTCTCGGCCGTCGGTGATGGATGGCCCTCCGGCGGCGTGAGCGATTATGCCAGCGCGGTGAACTGCACAAACGGAGGAACGACTTGCTCGCTTTCCGGCTGGAATCCTGTTGTTCCGGCTACAGGTGGGACCAATGCGCGTCATGATCCGCAAACTGTCGCCATGTCCGGCGGGTCAAACTATTTGATGGCAGACGGCCATGTGAAGTTTCTACGGGTTCAAGTCGTGGCTGAAAACGGAAACTTCAATCCGCCCAGCAATAACTCGCTAGGGGTTAATGTGGTGACCTTTAATCCACTGTAAGTTCTACTGTGTTCCACTTTGTGCAAAAGGCCGTCGGCTAGAACAATTTCTAGCCGACGGCCTACTTTTTTGAAAGGACAAGTTCTCATAAATCAGCCGATGCGGCGGATTTGGAGCAGGCCACGCCGCAGAGTGATGACGGTTAGTTCTGGCCGGGTCAGGAAGCGCAGGGCCAAGCCACTGACGCCGAGGCCGCGCGTGACGTAGAGCTGGGTGCGGCCCGGACGAATGCCGATGGCGCGGCGGAGTCGCCCCCGGCTGTAGTAGCCGTCGCTCATGCGTTTGCCCAGGATGGAATGCGTGTACAAAGCCCCCAACAGCGGCAGGCGAATTTGGCCGCCGTGCGTGTGACCGGACAGCGCGACATCCACACCCTGCACGACCGCTTCCGCGATGCCGTCGGGCGAGTGCATCAGCAGGATGCTGACGAGAGTACCCTTGCGGGCAATTAAATCCTGCTATCGTTATGACCCGCAGCCGAATAAAATCTATGCCTCGTCCAGCTACTTGATGGCCGATGCCATGTCAAGTATCTCCATAGCTCCCGATCAAACGGCTCTCAGGATGGCTGGAAACCGCGCAATAACAATAACCTTGGCCCTCTGATGGTCACATTAAATCTCTGGCTTGACCACCGTACACATTTTGTAGCGCGTTGAGTTGAGGTTGCCGCTTGGGGTGTTCCTGGGGTATCTTTGTTCTTACCACAGATCAAAGGAACCGCAAGAAAACTCAAAACGAGCGACAACCTCAAACGGTATTTTGCCATACTTACGGCTTTAAAGCAACTCTATCCAACCGAACCGAAGGGTAATCTGGCCCGGCATCTGAACACACTGGCCGCCCTTGTCAGCGAGTTGCCCGATGGAAGCAGCCCCAAAGCAGGCAAGCGCGAAAGCCGCAGCAAACGCTTCGCCCGGTTCCTGCAAAACCCGAAAGTCACGCCGCAAACATTCTTTCTGCCTCGCGCCAGTCGCTAGGCTTCACGCCCCGCGTCCGCCCGCTCGATCACCGCTCCCTATTCTGCACGCCGCAGGGCTGGGGGGATTATTACGCGCAGACAACAGCCGGACAGCGGCAGCACCGCCTGGCGCTGAAGTCTGGAACCCTGACGCTGCGCGAAATGACTTTTGGATTGTCGCCCCACGAAGGCGCTCATCCCGGCGCGGGGCTGACGGTGACGCATCAGGGCCGCCCTATCCACGCAACTATTCACCCAACGGAAGGCCACCTTGTCGTCACCCTCGCAGATGCACTGACAGTGCGCGGCGGTGAGACACTCGCCGTGTCCTGGAAGGTGTAACTCGCGAGGATTTCTTTTCGGGTACCGGGCAGGATATTTTCCGTTTGGCGAGAGCGGCCTCTTTGTGGCTGCCCCCGGAGCAGAACTGTAACTGAGGTTAATGGTTCGGACTTGGCTGGCAGGCGCATTGATTTAAGTGCGGCCAACCCAGTGGAGAACTGGCAGGCCGTGCCCGCCATGGTCTGGAGACCCGTGGAGACCAAAAATGCAGAGTTCGGGTTTACGTCTGGTGTCACGAACACATCCAGGGTCGTGCGTCCTTTTCTCTCACTGGTATCCTGCTGTTGCTCCCCTGTTCCGTGGCAAGTTCTGGGTGGCCACCAACTTCGACAGTAGTCCATTTAATGTCTGGCCAGAACACGGCGAGGCAGTGCGTGACTCACTCCAGGTGCCAACAGGCGAAGTGAAGCAAGGCGGGGCAATTCTGTTTTATCCGCGAGCTATGGATGAGTATTTCCAATTCGTGCACAATGACTGGGTATTTCTCTATGGACTGGAGAAAGATCGTGTGCCCGAGGTGCTGGCACATTGGCGGGAAGATAGCCTTGATGACTTTCTCGGGCGGGTCAGTGAGCCGTTTCTTCGAAACATGGACGGCGCATGGTGGGACGTGTTCTCCAGCCAGTGTGCGGCAGTGCGCGTAGCGCTGTCGGGCCTGCCTGATGTAGTTGTGAGGGAGGTTGCGTTCACGGATGTTGGGGCCAGCGGTATAATGGTCCCATAAATTAGGACAGGAAAATGGGCTAAAATAAGGTGGATGCCACCACCCATGAGAAAACAATATTCCGCCGCTTTCAAGGCTCAGATCGTCCTGGAAGCACTCAAAGAAATCAAGACCGTCGCCCAGATCGCTTCCGAGCATCAGCTTCACCCGAACCTGGTCACCAAATGGAAGCAGGAAGCCATCGCCGAACTGCCCATCGTCTTTGAGCGCAAAAACACACAGGCTCAAGTGCAAGAGGCCCAGGAGCAAAAGGTCGCCCAGCTTTACGAACAGATCGGCCCTCTTACGAACAGATTCCTCACCACGCAGGTTACCTGGCTGAAAAAAAAATCTGGTCTTGAACCTGACGCCTGACGAGCGGCTGACTCTCATTGAAAGACCAATAGCCTGTGAAGAAACAGGCACCTTCCTTTGCTCTGGCAGGCCGATCTGCTGTCCGTCTCGCGCAGCCGCCTGTACTATGAGCCGCGTCCCGCACAGGCACAAGAAATCAGGATCAAGCATCGCCTGGACGAGTGGTACACACAGCGCCCTTGCCTGGGATCACGCAAACTTGTGACACTGCTGGCCGCAGAAGGCATCATCGTCGGGCGGCATACGATCCGTCGTTACCGCGCCGAAATGGGTCTGTCTACTCTGTACCCGAAGCCGAACCTGTCTCGGCCCAGCAGGATAGATCATCGGGTTTACCCGTATTTGCTGCGCGGCCTGCCTATTGAGCGGCCTGCCTATTGAGCGGCCCGACCAAGTGTGGGGCGTGGACATCACATACATTCGCCTGCGGGGCGGCTTTTTGTACCTGGTGGCGTTTTTGGACTGGTTCTCTCGGCGGGTCGTGGCGTGGGAACTCTCCGAGACGCTGGAGATGCCGTTTGTTCTGTCCTGCGCCGAAGCCGCCTTCGAGCAAGCGGTGCCAGTGATCGTTAACAGCGATCAGGGCAGCCATTTTACGAGCGAGCGGTTCACAAGCCGTGTTCTTTCGGCAGGCGCACGAGTTTCGATGGACGGGCGCGGACGCTACGTGGACAACATCTTCACAGAGCGTTTGTGGCGCACAGTAAAGTATGAAGAAGTCTATTTGGCCGATTACGAGACGCCCAGAGACGCGCGAGCGGGCTTGTCTTCGTACCTGCGCTTTTACAACGAGCAGCGCCCGCATCAGGCGCTGGGGAACTTGACGCCTGCCGTTGTCCATGCCGAACCTGACCGACTAAGAACAGAGGATAGCAAGGAGACATAATCCACCTTAAAAGAGGACGTTTTACTGTCTTGACATATGGGACCACTATAGAGAACGGGCCGCGTAATGATCTGTATCTTAGGCCGTGCGCTGCTCGACGCAGCGGGAGCAGTCCAGCCAGGGTTCCTGGGGGATTTCGCGCAGGGCATCGGGAGCGTTGCCGCGTCCGAACACCGGGCGGTAGAGGATGCCGCCTTCCGGGTAGGTCTGGCCACACGAATGGCAGTCTTCCGGGTGGTCCAGCACGGCGGGCGCGTAGCCGGAGATCACCCAGCCGGCGTGGCCCAGATGCGCGGCCAGCGATTCCAACGCGGCCCGGACGGTGAGGGATTTGTTGCCGCCATAGTAGCGCCCGGCGATCTCGTCCAGCAGGTCGGCCGTGTCTTCATCAAAGGTGAAGTTCAGTCGTTTCATGGCGCGACTTTCGCCGGCGCGGGGCGTCGGTGGGCGAACAGTCCTAGCGTCGTTCCCACCAGGTAAAGGAAGCCGCCGCCGGCATGGGCGAAAATCAATCCCAGGGCGAAGGGGGACAGGTGGCGCAGGGCGTAAATGCCCAGCAGTGCGCCCCATTCCGTCGTGGACTTCGATCCCCCATGTCCACAGCAGGGCGGAGCGGCGCGAGTAACCGGCGCCGAGCAGCAGCAGGGCCAGGGCCAGCCCTTCCGGCAATTTGTGGAAACCGACCGCCAGCAGCAGAGGCAGGTCAGGACGCCCGGTGATCTCGTTCCCGACGACGACCGCCACGCCGTCCATCGCGCTGTGAATGCCCAGCGCGACCATCAGCAGGGCGATGTTCCCCCCAGCCGCGCCCCCACATCCTGACTGAAACCGGCCGGCGAACAGGCCGGGCAGATGTGGGAAACGTGCCGGCTCAACAGCCAGAACAACAGAAAGCCGCTTCCGGTCGCCAGCCCAAACGCGGGCCAGGGGAGACGTTCTTTGGCGTCGGGCAGAATGTCCAGCAGCGTGACCAGGAGCAGCGCCCCCAATGCGCCCAGAACCAGCAGGTTCAGGCGGCGCGGAGCGACCCGGCCCAGAAGCACGCCCAATGCGCCGCCGGCAAAGGCGATCAGCATGGCAAAAGTCGGAGGCAGTAAAAGAGCAGTCATAATATGTATCAGTGTGTATTATGACTGCTCCGGCGGTGGTTGTCAAGCAAGCAAACGCGCGTCTATTTGTTCGCCGAACCCGGCTCGGCCATCTTGCGGTGCATCTCGGCGGACGCTTCTGAGGGGATGATCCCGCTGAGGGTGCCCTGCACTTTGGTCTTGAGGCTGCCGGCGATGACTTTGTCTTTGCCGGCCATCAGCGCCTCAAAGCCGTCCCGCGCCACATCGGCGGGATCGTCCTTCTTGCTCACCCCAACATGGGTGTCGTCCATGTCTGCGCGATGGAAGAAGTTGGTTTCCGTGGGGCCAGGCATCAGCGCCGTCACCGTCACGCCTGTGTCTTTGAGTTCGTTCCGCAGCGCCTCCGAGAACGAAAGGATAAACGCTTTGGAAGCTCCGTAGACGGCTTCATATGGCGCGGGCATGACGCTGGCAACGGAGGCTGTAAACAAGATTTTGCCGCTGCCCCGTGCCGTCATGTCCTTGACGATGTGCTTGGCGAGATGCACCGTGGACACGACATTAAGATTGATCAGGTTGATCTCTTTGTCCAGGTCGGTTTCGCGGAAATCGCCGCCGACACCCACACCTGCGTTGATAGCAATGGCATCCACCGGGCGGCCCATAGACTGGATTTTTTTCCAAAGCTGATGCACGCCATCCGGGCCGGCCAGGTCCACGGCGAGAGTGTCCACCCGGGCGCCCAGAGCGCTAATATCCTGCGCGGCCTTGTCCAGCCCCGCCGGCTCGGCGGCGATCAATAGATCAAAGCCATTCTGCGCGAACTGCTTGGCGAGTTCATAGCCGATGCCGCTGGAACCGCCCGTCACGACAGCGAAAGGTTTCCCTGTGGAAATGGTCATGGTATTCGTTCCTTTCCAGTGAAAGCGAGAATTGTGTCTTGCGCTTTCTCTTCCCGTATCAACGGAAAGAATAAACGGAGAAGCCATGAAGATCCAAAGGCAATTCCTGTCTTATGAGACGTTCAGGTGCGCCACCGAACTCATTGAGTTCCGCCTGGGCGCGGGCCAGTTCGGCTTGAAGCGTGGCTTTTTGCGCCGTCAGATCGTTCAATTTGGTTTCTTGGGCATCCAGTTCCGTCACATAGCGCAGGTAAAGGGAGGAGTTGTGGTCCAGCGCGTTCATGTTATCGCGGATGCGCTGCTGGCCGGACGAAATGGCGGCTGTCTGGGCGTCAATATCCGTGAGACGGGATTGGATTTCGGCAAGGCGCTGACGCCGGGCGATGACATCCTGTAAGGCGGCTTTGACTTCCGGTGTCAATTTGTCCGCATCCAGGCGCAGAATAGTGAGAAAGGTCGGGATATCGCCGTCAATCAAAGCAAACACGTCTGCGTCGGGATACGCCTCGCTCACGGTGAACTTGCGGCTTTCGTGCGCGGCCAGGAGCAGGTCAAAGCGGTACAGGTCGGCGGTTCGCTCGGTCGCGGCCTTCGGCTCCAAGAGCTGCCAGGTTGCGCCGTGGTAGGGATGCTCCACAACGACCGTGCGGGCGCCGGCGCTGTTATTTTTGAACGTGTATATCCGGGACTGCTGGTAGTGGTGCTTGACGATGAGCGTTCCCTGCGAGATCACAATGCTGGTCACGGAACCGCTGCCGGGGCCAGGCTCCGCTGTCGCATCCACGTTCAGGTCAATGGCGTAGGAGATCAGGCGGGTCTGCCCCGGCTCGGTGTCTTCAATCAAAGCGTCGCCGACATAGCCCGTTCCGACGTTTCCGGCGGCCTCGTCAAAGACCGTCAGCGGGCCGCCCATCAGATGCAGGCCCGTCGTGTTTTTCAGCCGCGCGCCCGAAAGCGGATGGTCCGTCTGCACGGCTTCGTTGTAGATGGAGACGGCTTCGGCCTGGACTGGGGCGGCGACGAAGGGAATCATCGCGGACTTCTGGCGGGCAATGGAGACGGGGGAGTCAATCGTGTACGAGAATAAAGCCGTGCCAAGTTCTGCCCCGTTGGTTTTTGGCCGGGACTGGACAATGGCGGCGGCATAGTTGGAGGCGCTGCCGATGTCCTGACCGTTCACGGAGTAGCCGGGCATCCCCAGGCTTTGGCTGCGGAGTCGCTGGCCGGCCACCAGGCCGGGGAACTGATACAGATTGTTTGGCTGTGATTTGTCTTTTTGCTCCGCATTATTGACGCCGCCTGTGGAAACAGCCGGGGCTGAGAAGGCAGGCGCATTGGCGACGGTCGGGCTGCTTTCCAGGTCGCCGTTGTAGGTCTGCGGAGTGGGAGAGCCAAGCACACTGGCCTGGACAACCGGGCGCGGGACATACAGCGGTGTGTACAGGTCTTGCAGGAACGAAATGGGGCGGCCCGATACCAGAGACAAATGCACGTCGGTCCAATCGTCCTGGCTCGTGTTCTGCACCATTGCCCAGCCTTGCAGCACGGGCGACTTGCCCAGGACTAAGCGATAAGAACTCTGCCACAGGGGCGCTTCCGTCAGATAGCCGACCAGGATGCGTCGCTTGCCCTTGCCCGTAAAGTTCAGCGTCACCGGCCGCTTGCTGGCATCGCGCCGCTGGGCGACCACGGCCAGAGCCGCCTTCATCTCATCGCGCAGGGACGGGTCGTTGATCTGAGTGTCCGTCACGCTCACCAGGGATAGCGTGTGCAGGCCGTCGTCGGCCAGCAGGGTGAGCGTGGACTGACTGGTCGTGCCGCCGCTGTTGGGCAACGCCACTGTTTGTGTCTCAACCCCGACAATCACCCCTGTCAGCGTCTTCGCGGTTGTCCCGTCCCCATAACTCACCGTGACGCTCGCGCCGCGCAGGCGATTCAGCAGCGAGGCTTGATCGGGATTGTCGCTCAGGTCCACGCTGAAGGCTTGCAACTGCTTGCTGACCGGGTCCAGCGCGCCGTAGCTCACCAGGTGAATGCTGCCGCCGCCGGTATCCAGCACGACCAGGGACTTCAAAACGTCATTGATCTGTCCGACGGGAAACAGCAGGGTCTGAGCGGCATCGCCGTCTACCGTGCCGCCGCGCTCAAAGTAGCCGACCCCGCTGGTGTACAGCGTGACACGGGAAATGGGCAGCTTGGACGAATCCGTCTGCGCGCGCAGGCTGGGAGCGCCCAGCAGGAACAGGCAAAGAAACGCGGGAAGGCAGCGAAAAGAGTGAGTAGGCATGGAAGAGTCTCCTGACAGGTTTTGACTGTTTGACACTCTGTTCGCTGCTTGGCTTCAATTTTCATTCTTGAACGCGGCAAGCGCCAGCGCGAGCCGGGCCATTTCCCAGTCCAGCGCCGCGCCGGCGGCGGGCGCGTTGGTTAGGTCGCCACTGCGCCCCATTTCTTCCAGTTGGTGTGTGCATTCCCAGGCCGGCTGGGCGCTGAGGGCGCTGAGAGAGCCTTTCAGCTTATGGGCGGCGCGGGCTAGTAGCTGACCATCGCTGCGCCCGACTGCCTCGCGTATTTCCAGAAGCAGCGGCGCGGCTTGCTCGGTGAACAGATCAATCAGCTCCACGAGCAGTTCCCGGTCATCGCCGGTCAGTTCCAGGGCGGCGAGGGAGTCAAATGAGTCGTCTGCGGCGTTCTGCATGATGATTCCTTCTCCTTCGCGAAGTCACTCTGACCGAGCATACCTGATGCCGGCGATTTCCACTGTGACATTTGTCACAGTGGAAATGGTCAAAATGCGGCGCGGAAGGCTATAATAGGGGTGGGAGGCACTTCTTATGAAGCAGAAAACGATTTGGACGACCATGCTCCTCGGCGGCGCGCTGACCGCGATGGGCCTGGGACTGGCGGCCACGCGGCTGACGCCGCCCGTCAAGGCCGCGCCTGGACTTGCCAAGCCCGTACCTGCCGTGACAGCGGCAGTCACGATGGCCGATCTGTACAGCGGCAAGGTTTACCCGCTGACGCTCAAGGCCGAGCAGATTGACAGTTCCTATCACATGGCGGCCCTGATAGACGCCCAGGGACGGACCGGCCTGTATGCGACGCGCGGCGAGACAGTCTCGGCGGCCGGGGAAACATTTCTGGTCTGCTACGATGTGCCGCTGACCAACTCAAAGACGCATCCGCCGCTGCCGCAGGCCGGCACGACCGCAAACCTCATCTATATCAATCTGCATGCCGTGGAGGCAATTGGCGGCATCATGCCCATCCCGGCGTCGGATGCCGCGCCCCTCACCGCTGCACCGTGACGGCAGCGAAGGAAACTCCACAGGAACGTTTCATGCACAGAAAAAACCATGTTCGGCGGTTGCCAGTTGTGGCCGGTCTTTTTCTTGCCGCTCAAGCCGTCGCGCTGCCGGCTTCGGCACAGACCCCTGCGCCGCTTCCAATCTATCCGCTGCCGACGCCGACGGATCGTGGTTTGGATGTGAGCGCGATGGATACCAGCGTCAAACCCTGCGAGGATTTTTTTCGCTACGCCAACGGCAAATGGCTGGACAGCGCCGTTATTCCCGCCGACAAATCCGGCAATGGCGCTGGCTCGGAAGTCCGGGAGCGAGGCCAGATTTTGCTGCGCGAAATCGCGGAGCAGGCCGCTGGGGACCAAACGGCGTCGCTGGAGAGCGCCGTGGGTAAAGTCGGCAGTTTTTACCGCAGTGGCATGGACGAGGCGCAAATCGAGAAGGACGGCGTCAAGCCGCTCATGCCTGAATTTGCCCGGATTGACGCGATTCATGACATTCCGGGTCTGCTGCAAGAGTTCGGGCATCTGCATTGATTGACGGTCGGCGCCGGCTTCGGTTTTTATGTCGGGCAGGACGACAAAAACAGCGCTCAGGAAATCGCCCATCTCTACCAGGGTGGCTTGGACCTGCCGGAGCGCGGTTACTATGAGCGGGCGGACAAGGACACGCAGGCAACCCGAGATGCCTTTGTCGCCCATGTTGCCGCCATGTTCCGACTGCTCGGAGACACGCCGGACCAGGCCGGAGCGGAGGCTAAGACGGTCATGGCGCTGGAAACTCGTTTAGCCCTATCATCCAAAACGCCCGAAGAGCAGCGCGATCCGCAGGCCAATTACCATAAAATGACACTGGCTGATTTAAACGCCCTGACGCCGGGCGTGGACTGGCAGCCGTATTTCACGGCTCTGGGATTGCCGGATCCGGGTGGAATAGATGTCGCGCAGCCGCAGTTCTTCGCGACCGTCGGGCAGATGCTGACACAGACGCCGCTGGGCGACTGGAAAACGTACCTGCGCTGGAGCCTGATCAGCAGCGAAGCGCCCCGTCTCAACAATGCCTTTGTGGCGGAAGATTTTCATTTCAACGAGACGGTTTTGAACGGAGTGCCGCAGATGCAGCCGCGCTGGAAGCGGGTGCTGAACGCGACAGATTCTGAAATTGGAGAGGCGCTGGGTCAGCTTTATGTTGCTAAAGCCTTCTCCCCGGAGGCCAGAGCGCAGGTGCGGGCGATGGTGCAGAATTTGAAAGATGCCTTGCGCGAACGGATTGAGGCGTTGGATTGGATGGCCCCGGCCACCAAAGCACAGGCTCTGGCAAAGCTGGACGTGATGGCGGTCAAGGTCGGTTATCCCGACCACTGGCGCGACTATTCCAAACTGGATGTCACCAGCCTGTCGTATGTCGTCAATGGGATGCGCGCGGACGAGTTTGAATTCCAGCGCAATTTAGACAAAATCGGCAAGCCGGTAGACCGGACTGAATGGGGCATGACCCCGCCCACTATCAATGCCTACTATAGCGATGAAATGAACGATATCAACTTCCCCGCCGGGATTTTGCAGCCGCCGTTCTTCGATCCCAGCTATGATGATGCCGTCAACTATGGCGATACCGGCGCGACCATCGGCCACGAGATGACGCATGGCTTTGATGATTCCGGGCGGCAGTATGACGCGCAGGGGAATTTGAAAGACTGGTGGACAGCGGAAGACGCCCAAAAGTATCGTGAGCGCGCCCAGGGAATCGTCAAGCAGTATTCCTCTTACGAAGCCCTGCCGGGGCTGCATATCAACGGGGCGCTGACACAGGGCGAAAACATTGCCGACATCGGTGGCCTGAAAATCGCCTACCTGGCGTTTGAAAAGGCCATGCAGGGTAAGCCACGCACGAAGATTGACGGCTTTACCCCCGAACAGCGCTTTTTTATCGCTTACGCTCAAAGCTGGCGCAGCAAAGAGCGCCCGGAAAGTGAAAAAGTGGAGCTTCTGTCAGACCCCCACGCGCCAGCCGCCTATCGCACAAATGCCGCGGTGGCCGATCTGCCGGAGTTCCGGCAGGCATTCGGCTGTCCGCCGGACCCAAAGCCAGCCCGACGATGATCTGGTGAGAAAGCTGTTTTATGATCGCAGTCCAAAATGTTTCCAAAACTTATGCCGGTCAGACGGCTCTCGCGCCGACCGATCTTGAGTTTGCGTCGGGTAAAACTACTGTCCTGATCGGCCCCAGCGGCTGCGGCAAGTCCACTCTGCTGCGGCTGATGGTAGGACTGATTACGCCGGATTCGGGCCAGGTTGTGATTAACGACCAGCCGCTGACGCCCGCGAACGTGGAAAAACGCCGACATGAGATCGGCTATGTCATTCAGGATGGCGGCCTGTTTCCCCATCTGACGGCCAGCCAGAACGTCTCATTGCTGGCGCGTTTTCTGGGCCGCTCCCAGGCCGACATCACGCGCCGTATGGCAGAACTCGCCGAACTGGTGCAGTTGCCCCCCGAGTCTCTTTCCCGTTACCCCGCTAACCTCTCCGGCGGTCAGCGGCAGCGGGTGGGCCTGATGCGCGCCCTGATGCTGGACCCGCCTCTGCTGCTCCTGGATGAGCCGCTGGGCGCTCTGGACCCCATCACGCGGAGCGCATTGCAGGCGCAGCTTAAAGACATCTTTGCGCGATTGAACAAGACGGTTATTTTAGTGACGCATGACATGGGCGAAGCGGCTTACTTCGGGGATACCATTGTGTTAATGCGACAGGGCAAAATCGTGCAGGCGGGAGAGCTGGACGATTTATTGCATCGCCCCGCCGAGCCTTACGTCACCGACTTCATCCGCGCCCAGCGCTCCCCGCTGCCCGCCATGCCGGAGGAACAGCCCGCATGAAAACCACACTTTTCCTGTTTTTCCTCCTGCTGACGCTCAGTGCCACCGCTTTCGCACAGACAGGAACGCTCAATGTCGGCTCCAAGAGGTTCGCGGAGTCGCGTATTCTGGGCGAGATCATCACCCAAACAGTCAACCAAGTCGGCGAGGCCCATGCGACCCATCAATCGGGCCTCGGCAACACCGGCATCGTTTTTGCGGCCCTCCAAAGCGGCAGCATTGATATTTATCCCGAATACACCGGCACCATCGGGCAGGAACTGCTCAAAAGCAAGAGCCAATTAGACTTACCGGCCATGAACGCCAAACTTGCGCCACTGGGATTAGCCGTCGGCATTCCACTGGGCTTCAACGACACTTATGCCCTGGCAATGCGCGACGACCAGGCGCAGAAACTAGGCATCAAAACGCTCTCAGACCTGGCAGAACACCCCGAATTGAAACTCGGACTGTCGCAGGAGTTTCTCAAACGCGCCGACGGCTGGCCGGGCGTCAAAGCCGCCTACGGCCTGCCGTTTGACTCTCCGCAGGGTCTGGATCATGGTCTGGCTTACGAGGCCATTGCGGGCGGTCAGATCGATGTCACCGACATTTACTCCACCGACTCCAAGATCGCCAAATACAAACTGCGCGTTTTGGATGACGACAAGCATTACTTCCCCGCCTATGATGCCGTGCTGCTATATCGCAAAGACGTGCCCACCCGTCTGCCGCGCACCTGGGCCAAACTGCAAACGCTGGCGGGCAAGATCACCGCGCCGCAGATGATCGCCCTGAACGCGCAGGTGGAATTGCAAAACCAGACCCCGCCCGCCGTCGCCGCTGCCTATCTCACGGGAAAAGCCCCAGTCACAACAGCGTCGGAAGCATCCGGCAGCAGCGAACCGAGCGGCAATGGCTTCTGGGCGACGCTGTTCGCCCCGGACTTCTGGCCCGAAACGCGCCAGCACCTGTTTCTCGTGTTTGTGTCATTGCTGTTCAGCATCCTCGTCGGCATCCCGCTCGGCATCTGGGCCGCCCGTTCTGCCCCTGCCGCGCAGCCCATTCTCAGCGTCACGGGTCTGATTCAAACCATCCCCTCTCTGGCCCTGCTGGCCTTTTTGATCCCGCTGCTGCATCGAATCGGGCCAATCCCAGCGATTGTTGCCCTATTTCTATACTCGCTGCTGCCGATTGTCCGCAACACGTACACGGGCCTGACCGACATCAGCCCCAGCCTGCGCGAGTCCGCCGTCGCTCTGGGCCTGCCTTCCGGCGCGCGCCTGCGTTTGATTGAACTGCCGCTGGCCGCCCGCGCCATCTTCGCCGGCATCAAAACCGCCGCCGTGATCAATGTCGGCACGGCCACCATCGCGGCTTTCATCGGCGCGGGCGGCTATGGCAACCGCATCAGCCAGGGCCTGGAAAACAACAACGACTTACTCTTGCTTTCCGGCGCGATACCCGCCGCTGCTCTTGCCTTACTGGTGCAGTACGGGTTTGATTTGCTGGATCGCGCGGTCGTGCCGAAGGGGCTGCGCGGGGCGTGAGGCCGAAGAACCTAACCCCGGCGCAAGCGCCGACCCTTCCCTGTCAAGGAAGGGTTAAGAGTTACCATGCTGCTGTGCCGCTTGTCAGGATTGTCAAATCTTTCGCTTCTCTTCACCCTTCCCTAACAGGGAAGGGTCGGCGCTTGCGCCGGGGTTAGGTCTGGTATTATTGCGATATGGGCGGCTATTACATCAACATCAACGTCAAAACGGAGAGTGCGCCCCTGGTGCGTGGTCTGCTGACGACCATTTTTATCGGCGAAGGGTTCACGCCTGCCAGCAATGAAGCCGCTTCGGTCGTGACGGAAGACGAGGACAAACTGCCGGGGGGAGATGACTGGTATGGCGTCATCCTCAGCGGTGTTGCGGGCAGCGGCTGGGTGTCGGTCTATGTGGACGACTGGCAGGACAGCGGCTTTCTCGCCAAACGCCTGTCGCAGTCTCTTCCTGCGCCAGTGTTAGAAATCTGGGTGGCAGACGATGTCCATTGGGGCTACACCTATTACGAGAATGGCGAGGTGCGGGACCGCTTCGCCGATGATCCATCCCTCGTAGCCCAGGCCGCCGATGAAGCCGCGCTGTATCATGGTCAACCGGCGGCGCTGGCAGCAATTCTGAAATCTGCGCCTGTGCAGGTTACGGCCATGCTCCAAGACGCCCAACAGAAAGCAGGCCAGTTCGCAGGCGAACCGATAGACGCGCTGGCCCAGGCCGTCGGTCTGCCCTTTGAGCATGTCTTCACCGGCTACGACTACTTCTTCACCGATGACCCGGAAGACTACGGCCTGGATTTAGAAAATTGGCAGGAATTCCGTTTTCTGGCCTTCACGCCGCCGCCGGGCCGGGAAACGCTTTCGGAATGAGAAACAGAAAATCCGCCGCTCCTCTGATGCTTGGTCTGCTGGCTACTGTCATAGTTATCTGCCTCTTCGCCCTGCACACTGTTCAGGTGTGGACGCGGCAGGGGGATCGGGTTCGTTTCCTTTCGCCTCAGGAATGGGGGGTCAGGAGGGGAATGTGGGATGGTGTTTACGGGTCAGGCGGGTACATTTACCAATACGGCTTCGTTGAACGCAGAACTGAAGTACGACGGCCACACCGCCTATGAGCCAGACGAAAACTCTCCGCGATCGTAAGAGGCAGCTCGGCCAGTTTCTGACGCCGCCGGAAATAGCCTGTCACCTCGTAGAAGGCTTAACTTTCTCCCGTGACGACACTGTGCTGGAACCGAGTTTCGGCAATGGGGCGTTCATAATGCCGCTCATTGAGAAGTTTCTCCTCCTCTACGATGGCCCGCTGCCTCACCGATTAGAGCAAGTTCTGACGCGGAACATTTACGGCGTTGAGTGCGACGAAACGCTCTACGCTCAGTGCCTTGCCAATATCCAGCAGCGTTGGGGCTACTGTCCGCCCCGCCACAACTTCCACTGCGCCGATTTCTTCCAAACGACCTTTCCTACTCACTTTGATTACGTCATCGGCAATCCGCCGTTTGGAGGCACACTGGCTCCGGCCATTCAGGATAAACTGGACCGCGAGTTCGGCTGGCGCAACGGCCTCAAAATCAAAAAAGAAACCTACGCTTTCTTCATCGTCAAGAGTTTGGATTTGCTCCAACCCAATGGCCGCCTGCGTTTCATTTGCAGCGACACGTTTCTAACCATCAACACTATGCAGGGCCTGCGGCGCTGGCTGCTGGACACCGGCACTCCAACCGTGGATCGCCTGGACCTGTTCTCGGAAGAAACCAAATATGCGATGGTCGTGCTGGACTGGGTGAAAAGCGGCCCGGCTCCTGCCGTTGTTGTAGACGTTCAGACGCTTCCGCGCGAACAAATTGCCCTCACCGGAAACCATTCGTGGCAAATTACGAATGAGTTAGCGCCCTATTTCGCCGGCCCAAAACTCGGGGATTATGTCATCGCCACCAGCGGCATGACGGTAGGGGCCAATGACCTGTTCGTGCGCGAAATCACCGACGACAAGATCGTGGAGCCGTACACCTTTGAGTTTTGTGACGACCCCATCACGCTGGAACGGGAAACGGAGCGGGCGCGTCTGGGTTTTATCGCCCCCAAGAAGCGGGCCGACATCATGGCCCAGCAGTGCCGGGGCGAGACGCGCCGCAATGTGCGGGTCCTTCTCCGGGAAAAGCCGCTGGAAATCACGCTGCCCCATCCCGATTACCGCCCCTACAACAAAGCCGTCCGCGCCTTAGTGTACGCGCCGCCGACCCACGCGATCTACTGGAAAGACGACGGGGATGCGGTGCTGACCTTCAAGAAGAATGGGAACTGGTATCTGCATGGGGTGGGGGGCGCGAAGTTCTTTGGCCGCGAGGGTCTGACCTGGCAGCTCATTTCCCAGACGCTCAATGTGCGTTACCTGCCGCCCGGCTCAATTCTGGACAGCGGCGCTCCCTGCGCCTTTCTGCGGGAGGGGATTGCGTCCGATGAGTTATGGTTCCTTCTCGGCTGGACGCTCTCGCCGCTCTGCCAGACGCTGCTCAAAGACGTCATCAACCACACGAAGAACATCCAGGGCAAAGATGTTGAGCGCCTGCCGTATCCCTTCTGGGTCTCGCCGGAGACAAAGCGGACAATTATCGCCCAGATGCAGGCGCTGGTATTGGGGGCTAAAGAGGGGCGTGTCTTCCAGCGAATAGATGCCGAGATCGTAGAAATCGGCGTAGCCTTTGGTATAAGGCGCTGCGCGTAGCTCTTACACACTTTTAGAGGCCAGGGTTCGGCATCATTCCGTGATTGTGCGCCGCCCAGTCACTGCGGCTGCGGGTGATTAATCCTTCCAAATCAGGCCGATGCTTTAAGAAAATCCAGGCGTTGAGATGGGAACGATCCAAAATCGGCGCGGGATGATGAATGTAAACAAGGCTCCACTCGGGCTGCTGCGCGAAGAATTTTGCAGCCAGCGCATTGGCTGTGACGACGCAGTCAAAGGGGTAAGTGCGGAGAAAATTCTTGTCGCGTTCCTTCAAATCTGTCTGAGCTGAACCAGGGTCATCAATGGACATTACGCCATCCAGCAGCGGCCCTGCATAGAGGTCAATGCGTCCGTCGGCAAATACGGGCTGCTGGGGGCAGTTCAGAATCAGAAATCCTCCGATGTTGAAGTCGTTGTATATCTTGAGAGTTGTTGGAAACTGCTCATATTGCATGAAGCTGCAAGCCTCGCTAGGGAAGCGATCCACTCCAAAAGTGAAACGGGCAATGTCTTCCAGGGGACGACTGCCGTCTGTTCGGTACTGGCTTAGAGCATTGACTGCGTAAGTGGTCGTGACAACCAGACAAAGAACAGCCGCAGGTGTTCCCCACGTCGGGCGAAGTTGGCCGCTTCCGAAAAGACGCCGTTGTTCTAACCTGCCTCCAATGAACGCGCGGATTTGTTGTATCACCGGGAAAATAAACGGCGTCGCTAGAATTGCGCTGGCGAACACGGCCAGGGGAAGATTGCGCCGATGCTCTATTGCCTGGTAGGTCAGCACCGCCAGGAAGATCAGTTCGCCGAGCCGACCCTGGAGGCGGAAACGCAGGAGACCGATGAGGAAAAGAGCAGTGAGCGTTAGTAGACAGGCATCGTAAAATGACGGATGCAATTGAACAGGACGCCATTCCAGCACGACGGACATTGCCTTTTGGTCCGCCATCGTCACCAGGATCATTTTGTACAATCCGAAGCCATAGGGGGTCAGGAAGACTCGCAATAAAACACGCGAAAAAGAGCAGTCCAAACCGGATGCCATTCAATTTGGACGGTTGGGCAAGCGTCTCGTCTTTCTTTGCGAGAAACCAGAAATACTGGCTAAACTCTGCAAGCGACAGAACGCCGAGAAATCCGACGCCGACAACGACGCCTTGATGCAGATTGGCCCACAGGCAAAAGAGGGGCGGCAGAAGCCACAGCGCCCGAGGGGACAGCCGCAGTTGTCGCACTTCGGCGCAGAAGCCGAGGGAGACAATCAAAAACAGGTAAGTGAACAGGAATGGGCGGGGCTGCAAATAGACCGCGCAGGCCGACAGCGTTAAGAAAGCGATGATGCAGGCGCCGGCAGATGACTTTGTCGCCCGCGAAAGAAAAACATAAAGCGCGAGGACGATCAGAACGATCATGGCCTCCTCAAACAACAGCGGGCCGGCGAAACCCTGTGCCGCTTGAAACACCTCAAAGAGAATCACAAAAGACAGCCACTCATTGACAACCCAGGGCTGTCCATGTCGGGTCCAGGAATACATGTCAAAATGCGGAGGGTGGCCGGTCAGCAGGATGTCGTGGCCCACCCGGATTTGCCAGAATAAGTCTCCGGCGCGTGTCGGATGCAGGGAAAAGGCCGCTGCCATCAAGCACAGGCTCAAACAAAGCAGAGCGTGCCGCCAAATGTCAGGCCATTCTGGATGGGAAGCCAGACTCGCCGCTGATTGTTTCTGAGTATGAAGCTGACGAACGGCTGACTTCCGCCTGGGATGCGAGGGTGTTGGTTTCACGCGATTTGAAGTAACTTTTTGTGAGAAAAGCCCGCGACCGGGGATGGTCGCGGGCTTCTCGTTGGCAGAGTGGAATTACTGGCAGTTTGGATGTGTGCCGTCGGCGTCCGTCGCCCACTGGCACATATCGGAGACAACTTTCTCATAGCGGACTGCCTTGACATGTCCGTCCGAGTACTGGCAGTTGATCAGGCTGGTGTGGCGAGCCTGAAGGTTGCTGAGGTCGGTTGTCAACTGAGCGCCGCTGGGAGCAGCGGAGGACGCCGGGTTAGCGTAGCTCCACTGGGAATTGCCCATATTGGCCCAGTAGTGCGGATACTGGGTACCGGTGCTGGTAATATAGCCGAAGTCGGCAGGGATTGAATTCTGGATCGGCAGGCCGCTTTCACCGTTGATGTCAGGACCGGCGCCGTAATAGGTGGCGTCCACAATCAGGATCGTGCTGGCCGGGCGGGGAACCGAAGCCAGAGAAACACCGGCTCCAATGGGGCTGATGAAAGAGTTGTTGTGGCCGTAGCTGTTTTCGCCGCCGTAGCCGACGCCGCCGCAGCCGATGCTGCTCTGGTTAGCGCTGGGGTCGCCGCCGCAGACATCGGCGGAATTCGGGTCGCCGCCGGCCCAGGCATTCGGCGCATCCGGGCACATAAACACGCCGTAGCTCTTGATATACGGCTGGAGCAGGCTGATCCAGAACACGCGGTTCGAGGCATTGCCGGTAATAGTGCCAGGAGCGGCTGGGCCGCCGTTCACAGATGCCAGCGGATTGCAAAGAGTGGCGTTCGTAGCGGCACAGCTATAGCGGTGGGGGTAGTACAGTTCGTCGGAGTCCTGTGTATACTGGATCGTTGCCGTTCCCATCTGCTTGAGGTTGGACAAGCAGGCAGTACGGCGGGCATTTTCGCGGACTTTCTGGAAGACCGGGAAAAGAATGGCGGCGAGAATCGCTATGATGGCGATGACCACAAGCAATTCAATGAGGGTGAAACCCTTCCGCCGGTCGGCGGGGGTGCGTTCTGTGACGTGCAGCATGTGTGTTTCCTTTTCTCCTGTAAAAAGTGCGTTGTGACGCGGTTGTCGGGGCAGCCATCTTCCACACTCCGTCGTGCGCTCCCGGCATTCTGCTGCCAGGCAGGCTGCTGCATTTGCGGACGCTCTTAGTATACACCGGATTTCCTGGGTTATATGTTAAGGGAAGATTAAGTTTTCCAGTGTTTTATATTAAATTTTGGAGCGTTTTCTGCGGCGGATTTGTAACTAAAGTGACACAAGGGGGCGATCTGAGAGTCACTCAGAACTGATGGGTGAGACGAGCGATCTCGTCGCGGAGTTTTTGCGTGACGGCCTCGATGGCCTGACTGCGCGGCAGAGCCGCGAATTCCTGGGGAAGAATGGGCGGGCCAAAGGTGACAATGACCGGATCGCGCGAAAATCGGGGGGTGAGGGAGCCGTAAGGGACGATTTGATCTGTATTCTGAAAGCCGACTGGAACGATTGGGGCGCCGGTACGGACCGAAAGCAGGGCCGCTCCGGGCTGAATGCGCTGAAGTTTGCCGTCTTCGGACAGGCGGCCTTCCGGGAAGATAACCAGCGGCTTGCCGCGCTTCAAAAGACTTTCGGCTTTTTTCAGGGCCGTGCGATCTGCGCTGTCAGGTTTGATGGGAATGCCGTGGAAGCGGAACATAAACCAGCCCAATACGGGGATGTCAAACAGTTCGCTTTTGGCGAGAAACCAGGGGCGGCGGGGGGCGGTCACGAAGAAGACGACCGGGTCGCAGTCGCTCAGATGGTTCGGGCAGAAGATCACCGGCCCGGTCATGGGGACGTGCTGCTCGCCGGTGGAGCGCACGCGGCCCAGAACGCGCATCAAAAGACGCATGAGCGGAAACAGCGCCACATAAAAGAGAAAATAAATCATGGCGTGATCTCTGCAAGCCGGGCGGCCACTTCTCCGGCCGCCTCACGCTCCCGCAGCAGGGACAAAACCGCCAGCGAAAGCAGCAGGCAAACGGCGCAGACGGCAAAAATGACCCGGTAATCATGGTGCCGGTGGCTGATGATAAAACTGGTCACCACCAGCGCGCCCGGACCGGCCACCGAGTAGGCGGCTGTCTGCAAGCCGACATAAAAGCCGATTTCTTTGGGCGGGACGATTCGAAGTCAGCAGCGGATAGGCCGAGGCATTTTGCGCCCCGATCCCCAGCCCGGCCAGGCTCAGAACGGCGGCGACCTGGAGCAGGGAATGCACCCAGAGCGCATTCCCAGCGGCGACCGCGATGACGGCCATGCTGAGTCCGAGCAGTCGCTTGGGGCCGAGTTTGTCCGCCAGCGGGCCGAACGCCAGGCTCCCCACCGCCGTCATCACCAGCAGCAAAGCCGGCATCATCTCAGCAATTCGGATCGGGCAGCCCGTTATTTTTTGGATGAACAGCGTGAGAAACGGCACGACGGCGTCCACCCCCGCGCCGTACAGAAAAAACATGGCCATGTAGATGCGGGCTTGATGCAAAGTTCGCAGTCCCTGAAGGGCCAGGCCGATGTCGCTCCACGGCCCGCGTTTTCCTTCCGGCGGCAGGATCGCCGGCGGCTCCTGGGTTTTCGCGCAGGTCAGCAGCGTTGTTCCCAGCATCAGCGCCGCCAGCAGCCCGAATCGGACATTGTCCGGCAGCGGCAAAGCCAGAGGCAGCAGCAGAAAGGCAACCTGACCAAACGCGCCCACAAAGTACCAGAACCCCGTCACGCGGCCTCGCTGCTCCGGCGTCGTAATATCAGCGAGCAAGGCTTGATAGGGGTCCAGGGCCACATTGAAGGTGAGGGTGAACGCGAAGATGCACACAATGACCGCGCCCAGCCGCACGGTGGACGGCAGCAGGGCAGCGGCGGGGGCCAGCAGCAGAAACAGCGCGGAAATCAAGATGAACAGCCGCATGAATGGCCGCCGCCGCCCGCCCGGCCCTGGCAGCCGGTCGCTCACGGACCCGACAATCGGCTGGATGATCGCCCCCTCAAATGAGTGGGAACTGCCCATCAGCCCCAGCAGAAACGGCTGCTGCGTGTAGGTCTGAAGCCAGGCCGGAATGACAAAATTGTTGAAGGCAAAGAATGCCCCGTAGCCCAGGTTCGCCAGGCTGTACCAGAAGATGCCGGCAGGTGTCAGCGGTGCGCGGGCTTCCGCCGGAGGCGAGAGGGAGGCGGCAGGCTGCGGGGTGTTGGCGGTATCCATGTCGCCCCCCTTGTTCGGGGCGGCAGGGCGACATTCCTGCCCGGTGGACGGCTTTGGCGAAAAAGAAGTCAGCCGAGGAAGGCGCGCAGGCGGGCCATCAGTTCCAGTGGATCAAAGGGTTTGGTGATGTAGGAGTTTGCCCCGGAGTTGATGGCGCGGTAAACTTCCTGCGAATTGGCTTTGGCGGTCAGCATCACTATCGGGACATCGTGCCAGCCCGGTCGGTTGCGGATATAGGGAATGACCAGCATCCCATCCATGCGCGGCAGCATCACGTCCAGCAGGATCAGACGGGGCGGCGGCATGTGCCGGATGATCTCCACGGCGTCCAGCCCATCCCCGGCTTGCACGGTCGTAAAGCCTTCACGCGCCAGCATGATCTGGAGAATCCGCGCACTGTCGGGATCGCCCTCGATCACCAGAACCGTAGGCGGAACCGCATCCTCTTTCACCATGTGCTTTTCCTTTTGCTTTCTGATTTTCGGCCCGCCGTCACGTTATCCTGAAGTGTCTGAGTCACACCCGATATGAATTTATCGGCAGACGCGCCTCCTCTCAGGAGGCACAGATTGTGCAGGAAGATGGTGTTGCTGTCTGAATGCTCCAACTCCGATAACCATGCTCTCACAAGCGTAGCAATCTTGGTTCTTTCAGGATACTCTGGCGAACATTCTCATGTGCAAAATAGGCAACGTGCAAGCGGCCCGTGACATTATCCCAGAGAGAACCGTGAAAATCAATGTCGTTGCTTGGAAACCGATCCTCTGACAACAACTCCTTCATGGATTGGCTCGTTGAGAACCAATCCGCCATAGAGTAGAAGTCTTCCCACTCGCTGCCCCTCTCGTTAAGATTTTTCCGGCAAGCGCAGGCGATCTGCTTCACAGAGTCTCTATGGGCGGAATCTGTGAGTAAGGAGAAAAAAGGCAACATACCTCCAATCGTCACAAGCCGCAGACACATCCCCTTAGGTATCATTCCGACGATCTTTGGGTCTGCCAGCAGTTGGACCGCCAAGAGGACCCCCATGCTGTGCGCGACTATCGTGATATGCGAATATCCTCCTCCTGCCGTCGTGGCAAGCGCGTCGGCCAGACGCTGATGAATGGATCGCACAAGCGGTTTCCTCGCATTGGCATCAGGCAATGTAGAAGATGCCCCTGAATTGGGCATATCTGAGAGGTACCTCCGGGCGAAATCAGCGATAGTAATCATAGTGGGTATCTTCAACCACAATACAAGCACACTCAGAACTGCCCACAGCAGAGGACTTTTAGCCCAATGCCATAGGCTGTGTAGCCACAATGCTAGAGTAGGAGGAAGCCACGAGAAGAAACTCCGGAAATGAAACAGGCGATAAAAGTCGTCGTCCATCTGCTTTACTACATCTTTGGGGAGCAATGTCCACGCGGTGTGTCCTGTTGAGAAGAACCACAATAGGAACAAAAAAAGAGAGATGAACATAGAATATGCCAATGACTTCTCTTGAGTGAAAGTTCGCCAGCGAAAAAGAGGAAGCCAATAGAACAGCAAGTTTACTGATCGGGAAAACTGCTGATCTAATTTCTGGTTGCTGATCTCGTCGGCATTATCTCTCCAAAAAATCTCAATGACGTCAAATTGCCTTCCTGCGGCTCTCAGTTGGCGCGCACTATATTTGCCGACGGGATTTTCCAGCAAACTCATTGACTGGGGATCAAGACCAGGCATTAGAAGGAAATCTCGCGTGGCGTTTGCTTCCGTCGAAAAAGAAGCCTGGAATCAGCAAAATGGCTTCCTGAGAGTTCTTTCCAAAAGATTGAGTTTCTTCCGCCATAGTGTGTTGTCCCTAGAAAATTTTCCTGTTACTCTTTTTCCAAAAGCGAGCCGTATTTTTCGGCGACGACTTTGCGCTTGACTTTGAGGGTGGGGGTCAGTTCGCCGCCGTCCACGCTGAAGGCGTGGTCTATCAACGCAATACGCTTGATTTTTTCGTAGTCCGCCAGGTCTTTGGAGAGGCTGTCTATTTCGGCTTTGACGTATTTGCGGGCGGCGGTGTCGGCCACAAAATCTTCCGGCTTTTTCAGGTCACGGCCCTGCTCTTTGGCCCAGGTCTTGAGGGCTTCAAAGTTGGGAACGACGAGGGCGCTGACCGTGCCTGCCTTGTCGCCGAGCAGGACGATCTCGCTGAGGAGCGGGCTGCGCTTGAGCAGGGTTTCAATCGGCTGGGGGGCGACATTTTTGCCGTTGGCGAGGACCAGAATGTCTTTCTTGCGGTCAGTGATTTGGACGTAGCCGTCCGAGTCAATCATGCCGATGTCGCCGGTATGAAACCAGCCCTCATTGTCTATGACATCTTTGGTGGCTTCGGGGTTGTTCCAGTAGCCGCGCATGACGGTCTTGCCACGGACCAGCAGTTCGCCGTCGGGGGCCGTGACGATCTCCACGCCTTTCATGGGAGAGCCGACGGTGCCGACTTTGACGCGGCCCGCGGGGTTGGCCGCTGCCGCTGCGGTCGTTTCGGTCAGGCCCCAGCCTTCCAGGATGGGAATGCCGATGGCGAGAAAAAAGTGAGCGGTTTTCGGGTTCAGCGGCGCCCCGCCGCTGACAAAGAATTTCAGCCGCCCGCCGAAGCGCTGACGCATTTTGGACAGCACGAGTTTGTCGGCGGCCAGGTATCGGAGGGTGGAGAGCGGGCTGACCGGCTTGCCGGCATTGCGGCGGCGAGCGACAGATTCGCCGACTCCCAGCGCCCAGTAGGTGAGTGTCCGTTTTTTGTCCGGCAGCTTGGCGACGCCGTCGGAAACGCGCTCATGGATGCTTTCATACACGCGCGGGACGCACTGCATGATGGTGGGTTGGAGTTCGGCCAGATTGTCCATGAGTTTGAAGATGCTGTCGTTGTAGCACGTCTGCGCGCCCTGCGTCATGGCGAGGTAGTAGGTGACGCGCTCAAAAACATGGCTGAGGGGCAGGAACGAAAAGAAAACATCGTTGGGCGGCGTAAACTGTGGGAATTTGTCGTTGGCGCACTCCACCGCTGCTGCGAAGTTGCCATGCGTCAGCATCGCGCCCTTCGGGCTGCCGGTCGTTCCCGACGTGTAAACCAGGCTCAACAAGTCTTCTGATTTGACCGAGTCGCGCCGGGCCTCATAACTTTCCTCAAACTGCGCCCCTTCCCCGCGCGTGACAACATCGGCCAGCGTCAGAACGCCGGCTTTCCCCGCCGCTTCTTCCAGCGTGACAAACAGCGTCAAATGGGGATTGGCGTCCGTTGCCTTCGCCATTTGCTTGGCGTTTTCCGCGAAAATGGCCTTCGCGCCGCAGTTGGCCAGGATGTGCGCCACCTGGGCGGCAGGCAGGGTGGGGTAAATGGGAACGCAGACGGCTCCCGACGCCAGTATCGCCAGGTCGGCAATGGCCCATTCGGGCCGGTTTTCGGAGAGGATGGCGACCCGGTCGCCGCGCTCAATCCCCAGCGCCCGCAGGCCGAGCGCCAGTTGGCGGACACGCTGTGCGACTTCCCCATACGTCAGCGTCTCCCAGACTTTGCTCCCGTGCGGCTTCCCTGAAAGCGCGGGCCGGTCAGGATATTTGCGCGCGGCCTCCGCGAACCGCGTATTGATCGTGTCAAAGGACTCAGACATGGAAACCATTTCCTCCGGGTTTGATGGCGACAGCCAGTGACGCTAGAATAGCAAAACGGGGGCGATTTGTCAACCTCTGACCGGGTGTGACATTACTTCACCACGACATCATCCACATTGAGCCATTGATTTCCCGAAGCGTTGCTGTAGAAACCGACGGACAGCGTCCCGCCGGTCACTTTGACCGTGGTGGAGAGTTGCGTCCAGCCGCTGCTGGCCGGAATATTCACCAGGCTCTGGCTGCTGCCGTTGTAGTTGACTTCCATGCGGCAGGTCGCCTGCCCGCCGCTGCTTTTCGCCCAGGCGCTTACAGTATGAGCGCCGTTGGGGACAGTAATGTTCTGGTAAAGAGTGAGTTGATAGGGAGAACTTGACCAGTTGGTGTACTCCCAGGTGCCGGAGTGCGCCTGGGCCGCTCCGCAGTTTTGGGCGAAAGCCGCGCCCCCGTTGCTGCCCACCCAGAGTGACCACGAGTTGAAATTCCCGGTCTCAAACCCGCTATTCTGCACATAATTGGCGGGGACGCCTGCCAGGGCGCTTACTTCATTGGACGCGGCGCTCGCGCCGGCGCTGTTCACGGCCTTGACCGTGTAGTAATAGGTCATGCCGTTCGTCAAGCCGCCGTTCACATAGGAAGTGGTCGTCAGGCCGGTCTTGATGGGTTTCGCGAACTCGCCGCCGGCGACCGTGCCTCGGTATACGCTGTATGTGGCCGCGGGGATGCCGACGCTTGCATTCCAATTGAGCGTGACTATTCTATTGCCTGGGATCGCTATCAGGCCGGTCGGCGTCGGCGGAGCGCTCGGCGTGCCGCCGCTGCCGAACAGTTTGAGAAACTGATTTCTCGCATTTGGGAAAGTTGTCGCCCCAAATATCCCCGACAGACTGCTGTTGCCGTCCGCAGGCGCCTCAAAATAGCACTCGGCGGCGACATGGTTGTTTGGGTCGGACATCCAGTTGAACATATTCTGAATGTAGGTGGGATTATCGCCGCCGCTCGGATGGTTTGAGTCATTGAGCTGCCACAGCCCCCATTCCCCAATGACCATCGGCTTGCTGTGGAGCCGGGCAAAAGCGGCGAATGCATTGATGCGTGGAAGCTCGCTGTTGTTCCAGGCCGCCGTCTGCTGGGTCAGGGTCGGCTGCGTTGTGCCGATAGGATACTGCCCGCCATAGGAAAAATCATAGGTATCAATGCCGACGTAGTCCACGTAAGCATCGCCGGGATAAAAACTTTGCGCCCAGACCTGAACATTGGCGTCCGTCGGGTTCCAGCAGAACTGGATGAGATGCTTCGGATCGTTCGCGCGCATGGTTGTGACGATGTTCTGCCAGGCTGCGATGTAATTGCCCGGCATGTTGGACATCGCATTGAGGTTGCCGAAGGGGTTCCAGCCGCCGTCAAACTCATAGCCCAGTCGGATCGTCACTTTGCTGAAGCCGAGGGCATCCACTTCCTGGGCGTAGTTGGCGAAGTAGCCCATCAGCGTGGGATCGTTGGCGGCCTCCAACTGCCACTGCTGATTTTCCCAGGCCAGCTTCTGGCTCCAGGAATCATTGGGATTGGGGTCCCAGGGCATCTGTCCCATGCCGAGAATGACCGTCGGGAGCGCCGTGCCGTACCGCTGCTGCATCGGCCCCCAGGGCGCGTTCCAACTGACATGCTGGCAGCAGTCCCACCAATCGCCCGGCCCCCAGCCGGGGTCAGCCTCCGCCCCGAGGTTCGTTACGCCGAGCCAGGCACGATAGCGTCCCCATTTCCCGGTTCCAGTTCCCGCCGACCCGTTCAGGTCGCCGTCATAAGCCTGGTTGTACAGATAGACCGATTCTTCAAACGGCGTTTGCGCTCCGGCGGGCGTTGCCGCCGGCAGAAGCGCAGCCAGGCTCAGAATGAGCGACAGCGCCGCGCTCCTCCATACTTGTGATCTGCGGATATTCATAATGCACCTCAATTTTGCCGACTTGGAGAGTATACCAATAGTAGAGCGCTTTTTCCCTGTTCGCTTCTCAATGTCTAGGTCTGCCGGCATTTTCTGGCGAAGCCGCCCCCTCAAACTTGACAGCGCCCCGTTTCTCATGTTACAATAGCGGTGCAGCGGCCCCAAAAAAAGCGTACGGAAGAAGTGGTTACGGAACGGTGTCCGAGTTGGTCGAAGGAGCACGACTGGAAATCGTGTAATGGGGTCCTCTCCATTCGTGGGTTCGAATCCCACCCGTTCCGCCATCTTCTTTTTGGCCAGAAATTAGCCGCCATGCCCAGCCCAGCCCTCATTCAGCAGTTGCCGCCATCGCCGCCCAGCGGCTTGGCGGCAACCTGCGCCTTCTCGCCCTCTACGGCTCCGCCGCTGACCGCCCGCAGGAAGCCCATGACCTGGACTTTCTGCTGGTCGTAGACGCAGTAGAAAACTGCGTCACCTATGCCACGCGCGACTGCCGCGACCTCTTTCCCCAGGTGCAGTTTTTTGTGCTGTCCGCCGAGGAGTTTGCCGCCCTGCCCGGATTTTTCCGGTTTCAATTCGCCTTCGCCCGCGTGTTAAGCGGCGATCTGGCCCTGCCGACGCCGACACGCGAAGATGCGTCGATTCCATCACGCACGGCTTTACCGATACCCTGCGGACCCTGCGCCAGCAGTTCAAGCGGCGCGAATGGGCGATGGCCGATGACTGGGCCAGGCAGGTCTGGTGGAACTTGAAGAGCTTCAAGTACGCCACGCTGGATGTCTGCTGGCTGCTGCGGCGGGAACGTCCGACTGACCGTAACCGGGCGGCGCTGATATTGGAAGCCGAGGGACTGGAAAACGCCGCCCGCGCCCTTTCGGAATGGCCGGATCTGGAAGCGACCGCGAAACGTCTTCAGCGGGAACCGCTGCCCTGGCTGTTTCACTGGGAGCAGCTCATTGCCGCTGCCTACGCCGAAGTCCGCCCCTACCTTCGGGGCAAATGAAACTGTATGATTAAACGATTACGTACCGCCCGTACCGGAGCCAAACCACGTTCGCGCCGCGCCCACTGGCTGCGCGCCATTCTGTTCGCGCTGGCTGTTCCCCCTCTTGTCCTCGGGTTGTTCTGCCTGACGGCGGCGTACCGAATCTACGCCAGCAACCAGGCGATCAAACGTCTGGCCGCCGCAGCGCTGCCCACAGCCGGGCAGCGTCTGCTGGTTTTCGCCCCTCACCCCGACGACGAGACTCTGGGCGCGGCGGGGCTGATGCGCCAGGCGCGGCTGAAGCGGCGACGAAGTTCATGTCGTCATCATCACAAACGGCGATGGCTTTCGGATCAGCGCCGCCCAGGAATTCCACGAACTCAACGTCCCGCCCAGAGATTTCGTGCGCTATGCCTATCTGCGCCAGGGCGAGGCGCGGACGGCGCTGGGCGTGCTGGGCATTCCTGCCGACCATGTTCAATTCCTCGGCTACCCTGACCGGGGCCTGATGCCGATGTGGACCGATCACTGGTCGCCGAGTTTTCCGGTTCCCTCCGCCTTCACACTGGAAGATCACAGCCCCTTTGACGATTCACCGACGGCGCATGCGCCGTACTGCGGCAAGTCGCTTCTGGACGACATTCAAGCGGCAGATGCAGGCGGACCAGCCCACCGACATCTATGTCACCCATCCCAATGACGATCACCCGGACCATGCCGCCGCCAGCGTTTTTGTCCGCACGGCCCTGGAACAACTAAAGGCGCAGGGCGTTCCCTGGGCCAAAACGGCCCGGCTGCATTACTATCTGGTGCATCGGGGCGACTGGCCCACGCCGCAGGGCCTGCATGAAGACGCGCCCCTGCTGCCGCCGGGTCCAATGGCCGCCCTGGACACGCACTGGGCGGCCATGCCGCTGACCCTGAAAGATACGCAGAAAAAGTACGCCGCCATCAAGCGCTACCGAAGCCAGGTCAAAATGACCAGCCGTTTTCTGCTTTCTTTTGCCCGCCGGAATGAGTTGTTTGGGACGCTGGGAGAGGCCAACGAGGCACCGGGATTGACGCGGGTCGCGGATGGACGCTTTCAGATGGACGGCAGCCCGCAGGACTGGGCCGGGCAGACGCCGGTCGCGCTGGACCCCGCCGGTGACAGCGTCATGCGCGCGTTCCAATCCAGCGCCGACATTGTGCGCCTGTTCGCCTGCCGCGACAGTCACTTTCTCTATGTCCGCATCGATGCCAGCCAGTCTCTGTCGCCGCAGGTCGCTTACACGTTGACGGTGCGCCCCATTGTCAGCGCTGCCGCACAGCCTGCGGCTCAGATCGTGACTCTGACGCCAGGGGCATCAGAGCGCCGTCTGCCCCTGCCCGGCGTACCGGGCGGCTTCTATGCCTGGCGCGGCAGCCTTCTGGAAGCCGCCCTGCCGCTCCCGTCTGTCGGCCTGGCCCATCCCGCTCCCGGCGAGACGCTCTATGTGATGGGCCAGACACGCTTTGCCGATGTGGAAATTGACCGCACGGGCTTCCACGCCGTCTCCTGCGGTCCCGCGCCAGTCAAACCGACGGTGACGGCGCAGAGGTAAGAGGCCCCCCAGCCCCCAATAATGGGGGAGCATCCTACGGCCCTGCCACTCGCCATGTCTTCGCGGTCTTCCCCTGCTCATCCCGAATACTGACTATCACTGGCCCCCGGCCCGGCGGCACGAAAACGCTGAAGGGGCGGCCTGTCCGGCGTGTCACTCCGTCCCGCGTCATCTCCAGCGTTGGGTTCAGGCTGTACGTAGATATGGCCGCGCTCAGACTGCCGGTGTACCCCGGCGGTAGGCGGCTTCCGATGGAGTGATAACGATATGGTGGCACGTCGCTTAATTGGCTCAGGAAATAGGGGTCACTCGTGGCTGCCCGAAACGCCGCTAGGGCCGGGCTGCCTTCCGGCAGCGAATAGTCGTTCAATCGCCGCCCCGCCCCCGCCGTTTCCAGATTGTTGCGCGTGAACCAGCAGAACATCTTCAGGCGTGGAAATCGGATTTTGATGGCATCCAGCAGATCAAAGATGCGCGCGGCGGCAAACGAATCGGCATCTCGCCCCTCCACATGGCTGCGGCGGGAAACCCCACACTCCACAAGACACAGCGGCTTGCGGGCGGCATACTTGGCATAGAACGGGGCGATCAGCGACGCGGGATTGTCCTGCCAGGCCGGCTGGCTGAGTTTGTCGTCATAAAAGCGCACCAGGTACAGGCTGATGCCGACCCAGTCTACCACATCGTCGCCGGGATAATACAGGTCCAGATTGTAGGTCGGCACGGCCCCCGGCGCCCAGACCAGCGCGACATTAGACGCCCAGCGATTGACCACGGCATGCACCAGCCGGAAAGCCCGTCTGTAGGCCAGCGGATCGCGCCCCCACGATGTCCAGTTGCCGTTCATTTCCCCGCCGAACCGCAGGAAAACGGGTGTTCCGCACCGGGCCGCATCCTTTGCCCAGGCGTTCAGATAGTCATCATCGCGCACGGCATAGATATTGTTCGGCTCCCAGGCGATCTGAATGGCCCGGCCCGCCCGCGCCTGCCGCCGCGCCCATTCCAGCGGAAACCGCGCACCGTAGGGGCTGTAATCAAAGCATAGCGCCAGGGGCCGCCCGATGCGCCGTGAAAAATTGTCGGCGTCATTGGACGGATAATCGTCCAGCGCTCCCAGATAACACCCCGCGACAGGTTCCAGCTTTGCCAAAGTTTGCCCTGACTCCGTAACATTTGCCGTCACCGCCAGCGCCACATCGGTTTTCAGACGCAATGCCCGCCGGTGCTGAATGTCCGCCGCCTGCGGGTCGCCCGTCCGCCGCCGGATGACGGCCTCCGCCTCAAACGCTGCTGCCGCTGATTCATACTGCTCCGCTCGTTCCCGCGCCTCACCCCACGCGCGGGCGTCGGCGGCGGTACGAAAATGGGGAATGGATTGGGCGTGGAGAGGAAGCGCTAAGAATAGGAAGAGGAGAAACCCTGGGCTGAACACCAGGGCTGTCAAAAGGCAAGCCCCCGCCTTCGCGGGCGAGAAAAAAATTCCGGCTCTTTTGCCCGCGCAGGCGGGGATTTGCACTCTTATAGCCCTGGGGTTCAGCCCAGGGAACACACGTTTTTTCATCCGCCCCGCATCTGCGCCTGCATCTCTGCCACATCACTGACGGGAGCATGGCAAACCGTCCCGAGGCAGACTGTCGCATAGGGCAGTCCGTCCCGGTCCGCAGGCAGTCCGCGTTTCTTTGCCGCCTCCGCATCCAGTGTCTCTACAGTCTTGCCCGGCGCAACATGGCTCCACGCCGCCCGCTGCAATGCCTGTGTCCGCGTATCAGCGCGATCTCCAACAATGGTGATATGTATGCCCGGCGCACGGGCGGCTTCCACGGCACGGGCATAAGATGAGGCAAAATAGCCCCATTTGCTGTATTCGCCTGCGAACACTTTCAGCGCCCGCTCTGCCGCCTGTCGGTAGCGGGCATCTTCGGTGAAGCCAGACAGCCGGATAAGGGCAAGGGTAGCCTCGGCATTCTCGCCGAGTTCTTTCTTAGGCCGCGCCAGTTCACCGATGGCATTGGAATCGGGTGGAAGGTCGTAAAATCCACCGCATTCTGTGTCCTCCAGATCATCAAGTATATATTCTGCGATTCCGGTAGCAATGGCAAGCGCAGTAGGGCGACTCAGTTCAACAAGATCAAAAGCAGCATTTAGCATGGCCGTCTGGTCACTTAACAAGCCAATACAGCCTTGTGCGTTGCCCCCTGTATAGAAGTGGTGATATACCGCAAACTCTCTTAGGTCGCTATCTTGTGATTGTTCCAGCCACTGCGTTAAAAAAGAGAATGAAGTTTCAGCCACCCGCAAAACGTCTTCTTCGCCTGTGATCTTGTATCGTGCAACCAAAGCAGATACCATCAGCGCGTTCCAGCCAGTGTAAATGGTGCGGTCAATAAACGGCGTCGGCATCGTGGTCCGAACGGAAAGCGGTTGGCCGTAATAGGCTTCTTCTTTGTCGGCATCCTGACTGCCTGCGAACGCGCCGGTTTCGGGATCGCGCATATCGGATAGCAGCCAATTATGGGCGGATTTAACGACGTCCAGATAATACGGGTCGTCCAGAACCTGCGAGGCAAGGGCGTAGACCGACGTCAGTTTGGCATTGTCTTCCAGCATCTTCTCAAAGTGCGGGATGCTCCAATCGCGCGTCGTGCTGTAGCGGAAAAAGCCGCCGGCAAACTGATCGTACATGCCGCCGTCGGCCATGCCGTGCAGGGTCTTTTCGGCGATGACGCGCAATTCCGGGTCGCCTGACTCGCGGCGTACTGTTCCAGAACCAGCAGCAGCGCGTCGGGGTGGGGGAACTTGGGTTCGCGCCCGAAGCCGCCATATGCGAAGTCAAAGTTGTGCTTGATGGCGTCTATGACATGGGCGGTCGTGTTTGGGTCCAGTTCAGACGCCGGCAGCGTCTCGGACTGGGCGCGCTGCTGACGCATCTGCGCGGTCTGTTCCCGCACCTCGTCTTTCCGGTTATGGTAAATATCGGCGATATAGTCCAGCAGATAAATCATGCGGGGCGGCGGGACATACGTTTCGCCGTACAGCGTATCGCCATCGGGGGTGAGAAACGCGGTAGTCGGCCAGCCGCCCATGTTGTAGCGGGCGTTGATGTCAGGCCGCCGGTCGTTGTCCACTTTGATCGGGATAAAATGGGCCAGGATGCGCTGCTGCACTTCGGGATCGGTGTAGGTTCCCGTATGGACGGGATCGCCGGGAATGCCCTCGTCCATGACATGACACCAGTGGCACCAGACGGCACCGATGTCCAGCAGGATCGGCTTGTCCTGCGCCTTCGCCTCGGCAAAGGCGTCCTCCCCCCACTCGCGCCAGGGAATGCTGCTGTGATTGCTCATGGAAACAGTGTACCCGGAACTCGTGGAAGAACCCACCCCGCTTGCTTAGGCTCGCTTCCCCTCCCGAAGCGGGAGGGTCGCCGCTTGCGGCGGGGTGGGTTCCTCTGGGGTGGGTTCCCCATAAGTTCCGGCAGAGCGCGAAAATTCCCGCGCACCTGCTGAAATTGCCGGGTTTTATGTTATGCTATAGAAGTATGCGCTTCCCCGCCATTATCTCCGCCGGCATTGGCTGGCTGCTGCTGTTCGCGTCCTTTCCTGCCTCGGCGCAAACTGCCACACCCGTCGGTGGAAGGGTTCCCACTGCGCCGGTCAGCGGCGCTCCGCCGCATATCGCAGATTCCGCGCCGCAAGTGGTTCCAACTCCGCCGACGGTTACGCAGCCGTCCGTCGCCGATGACCTTCTGGCCTCTGCCATTGCCAGTCCGACCACGCCTGCGGCCTGGGTGCGACAGACTGTTCCCGTCGCACCATGTATCCTGCCGCCCAAAATTGATGGGCGGCTGGATGACGCCTGCTGGCGAACGGCGACCCGCGCGAGCGGCTTTTTCCGTCTCGCCGGCAATAGTTCCATCTTACCCGCGGACCAGACCGAGGTTTGGATCTGCGCGGACACCACGCACCTGTATGTCGCTTTCCACTGCCGGGACAGCCAGCCCCAGCGCATCCACGCCAGCGCGACGCAGCGCGACGGCAATATCTACAGGGATGATTATGTGGGGGTGGATGTAGACAGTCAAAACAGCCGCCACAACTTTTCCAGCTTTTTCGTCACCGCGCGGGGGACCCAGGCGGAACAACTGGAAGGCGGCACGGCGGATAATATCTCCTGGGCAGGCGATTGGAAGGCCGCCACCCAGCGAACCAGAGATGGCTGGACCTGCGAGATGTCCATTCCATTCGCCCTGCTCCACTACTTGCGCGGGGCGACCGCCTTTGGCATGGACTTCTACCGCTCCCTCAGCCGCGAGAACACCTATCAGAACTGGCCGTACCTGCCCCCGCAGGGCGCCGGGGCGGCGGAAGGGGCTTACATCCACGAGTTCATCGGCCTGCACCCCTCGTTTTTCCCGCCCCGCCCGATCTTTCTGCCTTACACGCTGGCGACGGCAGGGACGGGCAATTCGGTCCGTGAAGGAATGGACATCAAGTATCCCCTGTCCACAACCCTGACCGGGGTGGCAACACTGTTTCCTGACTTTCAGACGATTGAGCAGGACGTGACCAGTATCAATTTTTCGTACACCGAAAAGCTGCTCACCGACCGCCGTCCGTTCTTTGCCGAAGGGGCCGGTTTCCTGCCGGGAAACGATCTGTTTTACTCACGCCGCATCGGCGCGGTTGACGGCGGCCTCAAAGTGGCCGGCAAACAGGGGGACACGACGCTGGGCTTGCTGGCGACCGACGCGCGCGGGACAAACGCGCAAAACGCAACTGTCTTCGCCCTCAGCCGTGACATTGGTCTCTTCGAGCCACGCGGGCGTCAATTTCGTTTCGGACATCCAGACCGGCCAGCCTTCCAATCAGGCGGCGAAACTGGAAGGGGTTTATGGCTGGCGCGTCGGGCCGAACCAGTGGAGCCTGCTGGCTGACCATCTTCCTTCCTGGCAGGGCGGGCGGAAAATGGACAGCAAAGATTATTACAACTTCTCCACTACGACTGTGCCGGGCCATCCTTCTTTCAGCATGGATTACACCGACATTGGCCCAAACTTCGTCAGCAACCTGGGCTACGTTCCCTACGTGGACCAACGCGGCGGCTCGGTCAGCATGGATCAAAGCAACACGTTTGACCGGGGCCGTCTGCATTTTTACGATGTCAGTCTTTCCGCCAATTCCTACCAGCATCATACGGGCGGTTTCTTCCAAAACGATGTCAACGCCAATGTTTACTTAGAAACGCCTGCCGGCCTGAGCTATAACGTCAATTACGACCAGTCCCGGCACGACGATTTCCGCGATCATGCCGCTTACAGCGAGTTCGGCTGGGGCCGCCGAACACTTTTTCAGCGCGGCTCCCTCGGCGACACAGTAGGGCGTCAGGCCGGCCAGCCCTACAACTTCCTGACCTTCACGCAGGGCGTTCTGGTGTCTCGCCCTTTCTCGCTGCAACTCAATTTCAACGGCCTGCGCCTGGGCGGCACGCGCGCGACGCAAACCATCCTGACCGGAAATTACCTTCTGAGCAGCGAGCGCAGCATCGGCGCGCGCATCGTCAATCAAGCGGGAGCCGACCAGGGAACCGGGCTGGGAACGGACGTTTACTTTTCCTTCAGCCAGCAGGTCCGCTCCGGCTCCGACCTGTTTCTGCTCTTTGGCGATCCCAACAGCCCTCGCACGCGCGGCAAGATCACGCTGAAAATCATCCGTCCCTTCTGACTTCTGTTACTCTGGTAGAATGACTTGGCATGATTTATGCACGGAGATTAGCAGCGGCCAAAGCCGCGGAGCCGGGAGCCGATCCCCGGCATCACCTGAAAGGAGATCGGTATGACCGAACACAAGATGGAAGGGCCGGATGAGCCGCGCACCGGCGTCTCGCGACGCAGCGTGCTGGGCGCTTTGATGGCCGCTCTGGTCGCGCCGGCCGCTCTCGGCAAGGTTTGGGCGAGGTCCGGCGCTCCCCTCAGCGGCGCAGCCCATCCTCTCCGGCAAATCACCACGCAGGAGTCTCACGCCCCGCTGCCCCGCTTCGGGCACAGCGCGGCAACACTGCCCGACGGGCGCATCCTGGTGACGGGCGGCTGGCGGTACGGCGGGATGTCGGCGCTGAACCCGCCGCTGGCGAACGTCCAGATTTATGACCCGTTCGGCGACCTCTGGACGGACGCGCAGCCGCTGAAGACGCCGCGCGCCGAACACGCGGCTGTGACACTGACGGACGGCCGGGTGCTGATCACCGGCGGGCTGGGACACGCGCCGCTTTCCGATGCCGAGATCTACGACCCATCCCGCAACACATGGACGCCGGCCGCGCCCATGCCGCATCCTCGTTACGGCCATGCGGCGACGCTCACGGACGACCGCGTCATCATCACAGGCGGCTTTGCCCGGCAGCCCCAGGCTGCCGTCCTGGCCTATGACATCGCCAGCGGCGTCTGGCAGCGGGCGCGCTGAGGCGTCTGCCCGGCGCCACACTATTCGGAGACGCGAACGGTTCGCGTAGAAACGCACGAATCTCGTGCAGGAAAAAACCATGTCCGCTAACCTTTATTTGTCCATCCCAGGAATCCTAGGCGAGGTCACCGACCCCGGCTTTACGAACCAGATCGCCGTGTATTCCTTCAGCCTGGGATTCTCCAACCCGGCGTCCTACACCGGCACCGGAGGCAGCCAGAGCGGCAAGCCCCAGGTGTCCGAAATTTCCTTCCTGAAAGCCTATGACAAGTCCTCGCCGCCGCTGCTGCGGGCGCTGTGCAGAGGCACCATCCTCGCCCCTCACACGGCCGGCGTCGCCGTCGTTCTGAGCATCGTGCCTGCCGGGGGCAGCGGCACTCCCGTGGCGACCCTGACCTACTCCCTGCATGACGTCTTCGTGACCAGCATCTCGGACTCCGGCAGCTCGGGCGGCGACAATGCCCCGACGCAGTCCGTTTCGCTGTCCTTCGGCCTGATCACGAAGTCGTACCGGCAGACCATCTCAGGCACTCTAAGCAATCCGATCACAGTCGCCTACAACCAGGAGACCAACGTCACTGTCTGAGCCAAAGCCCCAGGCGAGGCCAATGGGGGAGCAGGCGAACTGGCACGAAGACAGACAGGAAATGAGAGAGCGGTGGATACCGGCATGAGTTGTGCCAGGGTCATTCGCAATCTTTCCGGCTGCCTTCTATGCAGCTTGCTTGCTTCTTTCTCCTCCGTTTCCGCTCAATCCCTCGGCACGCAAATCGGCGCTGTCACGGTCCAGGTCACGCCTCGGCCTGCCAGCACGTTCCTTCCCGCGCAGGCGCTGGGGGCAGGGGTGGACGGGCTGGAATTGGGGGACGTGGCGAAGGTCTACACGCCGGCCAATCTCAACGCCATGCGCTCGGCAGGTCTGGGGGCGCTGACCTACCGGCTGCGGACGGAACTGGGCGTGGAAGCCTGGCACTGGAACCCGCAGGGCGTCTGGAGCGAGGCCGGCAACAAGCAGGGCTACTGGATTTCGGACCCCGTCCCGGCGGGCCGCTCTCCGTCTGCTACGGCGACAAACTTCCCCGACGCGGCAGCACGGTGGATCAGGCTAACAATGATGGCTTCTCGCGGCTGGACGATGGCGATCCCCGCACCTTCTGGAAAAGCAATCCCTATTTGGACCGGCATTTCACCGGCGAGGACAATGGGAAGCACCCGCAGTGGGTCGTCATCAATTTAGGGCGAAAACGGCCCGTCAATGCCATCCAGATCGGGTGGGCGATGCCCTACGCCGTGCGTTATCAGGTTCAATACTGGCAGGGCGAGAGCGGCAGCAAAGACGCGCAAAGCCTGGACGATACGTTCGGCGAGGGCGACTGGCGTCCGTTCCCGGCGGGAACCGTCACACATGGGCAGGGCGGGCAGGTTTTGCTGCGGCTGGCACCGTCACCGATTGGGACACGGTATGTGCGTGTCTGGATGACGCAAAGCGCCGGCTCGGCGCTGCCGGCATCAGGCGATGTCCGAAACAGATTGGGCTATGCGATCCGTGAGATCGGGCTGGGAATTGTGGCTGGGCCGGGGCGTTTCCATGACTGGATTCGCCATGTTCCCGACGGCAAGCGGCAGACGCCGATTTACGCTTCTTCCACCGATCCGTGGCACCGGGCAAGCGACACGGACCCGCGCGTGGAGCAGCCCGGCTTTGACCGCGTTTTCGGAAGCGGGTTGACCCGCGCTCTGCCCCTGCTCGTTCCTGCCGGCGTTCTGTATGACACGCCGGAAAACGCTGTGGCCGAACTGCGCTACCTGCGGGCGCGTGGGTATCCCGTGACGCAGATGGAACTCGGCGAGGAGCCGGACGGGCAGTATGTGACGCCCGAAGACTACGGCGCGCTGTACGTTCAGTGGGCTGATGCCTTGCACCGGGCGGACCCAACGCTTAAGCTGGGCGGGCCGAGCTTTCAAACGGCGTTGGATGGATGGGTGGCCTGGCCGGACGCGCAGGGCAACCGTTCCTGGCTGAACCGCTTTCTGCGCTATTTGAAAGCGCGGGGGCATCTGGGCGACTTCGACTTTTTCTCGTTTGAGTGGTATCCCTTTGACAATGTCTGCGCCCCGCCCGCGCCCCAGCTTGCGCTGGAGCCGTCGCTGCTGGAAAACTCCCTCGCCCGCTTGCAGCGTGAAGGCTTGTCCCCCGCATCCCCTGGCTCATCAGTGAATACGGCTATTCCGCCTTCTCCGGGCAGTCTGAAATGGAGATGCCGGGCGCGCTGCTGAATGCCGAGATCGCCGCGCAGTTTCTGACTCTGGGCGGGACGACGGCCTATCTCTACGGCTATGAGCCGAATGAAACCATTCAGGAAGTTGCGGACTGTCCGACCTGGGGCAATCTGACGCTCTGGCTGTCGGGCAAAGACTTGCGTGCCCGCCAGCCGCTGCCGACCTATTACGGCGCGCGACTGCTCACGCAGCAATGGGCGCAGCCTGGCTCTGGGCTGCCGCACCAGGTTTATCGCGCGGCCTCAAACGTCCGCAGCCTCCTGGGCCTGCCGCTGGTGACTGCCTACGCTGTGCATCGCCCGGACGGGCAATGGGCTGTGCTGCTGCTGAACAAAGACCCGAATACCAGCCATCAGGTCACTGTTCGTTTCCAGTCAACGGGCAAGCCCGCGCATGTTCGTTTTTTCGGCCCCTGCGACCTGTACCAGTATTCTGCCGCGCAATACATCTGGCATCCGAACGGGCCGCACGGCTACGCCGCGCCCGATCTGCCCCCCTCACACCGCGTCAGTGCAGAGCGGAACATTCTGCTGCCGCCGTTCTCGCTGACAGTCGTGCGCGGCAGAGTCAAATCGATGCCCGCAATGTTTCCGTAGAAATCCCGAGTGTGCAACTCCCAGGCGAGTGCGATCAAGGTAATAGTTTCCACTACAGTAGTAGGCCTGATTTTGCAGAGAGCCGACAGTGGGATTTCTAAGGAAAAATCACGCAAATAAGATTTGTCAACTCATGGCGTTGGGGCGCGGGTAAGTTTCCAGGCAAGCGTCCGACGAATGGGCATGGAAGACACAGTTACGACCACCGGACTTGGCGGCGTACAGCGCGGCATCGGCGGCCGAAATCAAATCGGATTCTTCCTTCATGCTCGGGTTCAGCGTGGCGACTCCGATGCTGGCGGTCACGGGGCGGCCCGGCCAGGCCGCAGATTTTAAAGCCACGCGGAGCCGCTCGGCCATCGTCATCGCCCCAATGCTGTCGGTATGGGGCAGAAGAGCGACGAATTCCTCGCCGCCAAAACGCGCGAAAAAGTCAGTCTCGCGCCCTTGCGTCTCTAACACGCGCGCCAGCGTCTTGAGAACCTCATCGCCCGCCTGATGCCCGAAGGCATCGTTGTACTCTTTAAATCGGTCCACATCCAGCATCAGTAGAGACAGGGGCTGATGGTAGCGTTCCGCGCGTTCTATCTCGTGCGTGAGCCGCTGCCCGAAGGCCCGACGGTTTCCCAGGTCGGTCAGCCCATCTCGCAGGGCCAGCTCTTCCAACTGCGCGTTGGCGGCTTCCAACTGTTCTTTCTGGAATTCCAGCACTGTCGCGTAGTTTTGAATCTGCGCCAAATGCGCCCTGGTCTCGTCTTCGTGGCGACGCCGCTCGGAAATATCCGTAAACGTCGCCACGACCGCGTAGGGCGTGGATTCGCCGGGCCGAAACAAGGGGTTGGAATTGATGGAAACCCAGAGCAGGCCACTGTCCGGCTTGGGCAGTCCGGTGACAATGTCGCGCTGGGTTTTTCCGGCCCGGAGGGAGACGAACAAGGGATAACTGCCCTGCGGAAAGGGTGTGCCGTCTTCGCGGTGTGCGACATAATCGGGATTAAGCGGACGCCATTCTTTGATCTCGCTCCGCGTCAGCCCTAAAATCCGTTCGGCGCTTTCGTTGCAAAGCCGGATCACGCCCTCCGAGTCCATGACAATCAGCCCTTCCGACATGGAGGCGATGGCGGAGCGAAACCGCTCCTCGCTCTCGCGCACTGCTTCTTCCGCCAATTGCCGCGCGACCTCGCCGCCGATCCACTGCGCCATCAAGCGGACCAATTCGCGATCCCCGCTCGTGAAGAGGCGTGACTGGCTCTCAACACTGGTAAAGCAAAGCGTTCCCCAGACTTCGCCGTTGACCCGGATGGGAGCGGCGAGGCAGGCTGCCGCTCCAAACGCAAAAGGAAGGCCGGGGCGGAGCGCGCCGTCGGAGGGATAGGCGCGAACGATCTCCAAGCTTTCTTCGCCGGAGCGGGTCAGGACGCCGACGGGAAGGCCAAACTGCGTGCAGCCGGTTAAGAGCAGCACATCCATCTTTTGCTCAAACGACAGATTCTGCTGCGAAGTAGTGTTGTAGAGAGCGTGCAGGCGCTCCTCGCTGTCGCGCAGGGCATCTTCGGCCTCTTGCTGCGCGCTGATGTCCACGTCTGCGCTGATGCCGCCCGTAATCGTGCCATCCACCCCGCGCAGCGGAAAGATGCTGCAATACAGCCGCGCTTCGGAGCCGTCGGGCCGGCGATGCGTCCATTCCACCCCTTCCTGCGACACACCTTCCAGGACAGCGGCAATGGCGTCGGCGATCTGCGGCGCTTCTTCGCGAGAATAAATCGTCTCCCAGATGGATTGTCCGAGGATGTTTTCCAGGCCGTACAGCCGCTCAAACGCTCGGTTCCATTCCATGATTCGTCCCGCCCGGTCATAGCAAAAGCAGGCCACCGGCAGCCCCTGAAACATTTCCTGAAAGCGGCCCGATGCCTGTGCCAGCAGGCCATTGGTCTGCGCCAGACTCTGCGTGCTTTCTTCCATGTCCGATTGCTGAGCGTTCATCTCGCTTTGCTGCGCGGCCAGAGCTCTTCCGCCCTCGCGCGTTCACTGCGCTCCGCCTGTAAGGAGGCATGGGCCGCCGCCAGCTCCCCCTGGAGAGCCGCCGCTTCCCGTGCCCGCCGCCGTGCGTTCAGGGCCACAAAAATTGCCCCGATGATCAGTGCCGCCAAGAGTATGAGAAAAGTAGGTTGCATGGTTCGCTCCGAGCCTGATAGAAGTATCGGAATTGAACGCAAAAATCTGTAGTAACGGCAGGGGAGGCCCCAGTAACGGCAGCGGAGACCGCGCCCGCCGACAACCCTTTCTTGTCATACACTCTATTACCACTTGATTTTGACCATTAGCAATTAAGCATGCTTATTGAAGTTTAAAGAATAAGAAGATGCGGTATTAGGGTGGGGAAATAGTTTGAGCGGGAGGAACGAGTTATGATGACCGAACGAGTTATTTTGGTGATGTTCACAGCGGGGGCCATCCTGGCGCCGATTAACCCCTGCTTTGCCCAGCAAGAGGCCAAAGTGCCGGCAGCGGACAAGCAGTTCATGATGAAAGCCGCTCAAGGCGGTCTGGGAGAAGTCGCACTGGGCGAATTAGCGCAGTCGCATGGGAGCAGCGCGGGCGTCAAAGCCTTTGGGCAGCGCATGGTGACGGATCATACCAAAGCGAATGCCAAACTGATGCAGGTCGCGGCGAAGGAAGGCGTAACCCTGCCCGCTACGCCCGGCCCCGAAGAGCAGGCGACGAAGGCGCGTTTGTCCAGGCTGTCCGGCGCGGCGTTTGACAAAGCCTATGTCACTGACATGGTGGAAGACCATGTCAAAGACGTGGCGGACTTCCAAAAAGAAGCAAAAACGGGAAAATCCTCCGCCGTTAAAGCCTTCGCGGCTACGACGCTGCCCACGCTGAAAATGCACTTGCAGATGGCGCGCAGCCTCAAGGGCCGGAAGCATACGATGTGATTTGGAGAGAGAAAGTGCAGCTATTCCGAAAATTGTCCCTGGCGTGGCTGCTGTGTCTGGCCGCGCCGACAGCGCACGCGCAGCCATTGGAACAGGTCGCGACTTTTCATGGCGCGATGCCGACCGGTGTTACCGTCTCGCATGCAGGCCGGATTTTTGTCTGCTACCCGCACTGGGGCGACCCCGTCCAGTTCACCGTGGGGGAGATCAAAAACGGCCAGACCATGGCTTATCCCAACGCGCAAGTGAACAAGTTGGACCCGCGCCACCCGGAGGCGTGCCTGTATTCAGTGCAGAGTGTCGTCGTGGACCCCAAAGACCGCCTCTGGGCATTGGACACCGGCAGCGTTAAATTGGGAGCGACCGTGCCGAACGGGCCGAAATTAGTCTGCATGGACCTGAAAACAAATACGATCACGCGCAAGTTTTTTTTTCCGCGCGATGTCGCCCTGCCGACGACGTACTTGAATGACATACGCTTTGACCTGCGGCGCGGCAAGGGCGGGTATGCATTTATCACTAACTCGGCGGACAAAGGCCCGAACGGGATTATCGTCGTAGACCTCGCTTCCGGCAAAAGCTGGCGGCGTTTGAACGACCACCTCTCCACCAAGGCTGAGAAACATTTCCTGCCGATTGTGGAAAGCCAGCCGCTCAAGCAGCGCAAGCCCGGCGAGACGCCGCAGAACATCACCATGGGATCGGACGGCATTGCCATCAGTGCGGACGGCAAGCAGCTTTTCTACTGTCCGCTGGCCAGCCGCAGACTCTACAGCGTCAGCGTGGACGCGCTTGTGGACCAGACTAAAAGCGACTCGGAAGTCGGGCAGACGGTGAAAGATTTGGGTCTTAAGGGAGCGTCGGACGGCCTGGAAACGGACGCGCAGGGGCGTCTGTACGCGACCGATTATGAACACGCTTTGGTCAAGCGCGGACAGCCCGGTGGCCCTTACACGACTATTGTCAAAGTCGCCTCGCTGTACTGGCCGGATACGCTGTCGGTGGCGACGAATGGCTATCTGTACTTCACGGCCAATGAATTACAGCGACAACCGAGTTATCACTACGGCAAAGACCTGCGCGTCAAGCCGTACCGTCTGTATCGCGTAAAAATCAAAGCTTCTCCGGTTCTGCTCAAGTAACGAAAGGAAAAACAAAATGCCTGTGGATACAACTCCCGACCCGGCGCAAGATGCCGTTCGCGAAAAACTTGGTGAGAGCGGCATCAAAGTCACCCACGCCGTCACCATCAACAAACCCGCCGCTGAGATGTACGCCTTCTGGCGGGACTTTACCAATCTGCCCAGCATCATGGACCACCTCAACTCTGTGACAGTCCAGGACTCAACCCATTCTCATTGGGTCGCGAAAGCGCCTCTGGGCCGGACCGTGGAATGGGATGCCGAGATCATCAACGAGGCAGCGGGGCAGCTCATCGCCTGGCGCTCCCTGCCCGGCGCGGATGTGGACAATGCCGGCTCCGTCACATTTAAGGCCGCTCCTATCGGGCGCGGAACCGAACTGCGGGTGGAGATTTCCTATGCCCCGCCTGCGGGCAAAGTCGGCGCGATTGTCGCCAAATTGCTGGGCGAGGAGCCAAAAAAACAGCTTGACGATGATCTGCGCCACTTCAAGGCGCTGATGGAGGCCGGCGAACGGCCCACCACGGAAGGCCAGTCGTCAGGCCGTGGCCCGGACAAGGATCAGGTGAAGTAGGAAATCCCCCCAGCCCCCAGTATTGGGGGCTGAGGGGACTTGAAGAAAGAGAACCAAATTATGAAAGCGCTCTGCTGGTACGGCAAAAACGACGTTCAGGTCAGCCAGGTCCCGGACCCGAAGATTCTGAACCCGCGTGATGCCATCATTAAGATCACGTCCACCGCCATCTGCGGCTCGGACCTGCATCTCTACGACGGCTTCATCCCGACGATGGAGAAGGGCGACATCCTCGGCCATGAGTTCATGGGCGAAGTGGTGGAACTCGGCTCCGCCGTCAAGAACCTCAAGATCGGCGACCGCGTGGTCGTGCCGTTCACCATCGCCTGCGGCAACTGTTTCTTCTGCCAGAACAATCTGTGGTCGCTGTGCGACAACTCCAACCCGAATGCCATGATGGCCGAAGAAGTCTATGGCTACTCGCCGTCGGGCCTGTTCGGCTACTCGCACCTGTACGGCGGCTATGCGGGCGGGCAGGCGGAATATGCCCGCGTTCCGTTCGCCGATGTCGGGCCATCAAAGTCCCCGATGGCCTGACCGACGAGCAGGTGCTGTTCCTGACCGACATTTTCCCGACGGGCTACATGGCGGCGGAAAACTGCGACATCAAGCCCGGCGACACCGTCGCCGTCTGGGGCTGCGGCCCGGTCGGGCAGTTCGCCATCAAAGCGGCGTATCTGCTGGGCGCGGAACGGGTCATCGCCATGGACCACTTCCCGGAGCGGCTGGCCATGGCGCGGGACAAAAGCAAGGCCGACATGATCAACTATGAGGAGCAGGACAACCTGTTTGAGACGCTGAAAGAGATGACCGGCGGGCGCGGCCCCGATCACTGTATTGACGCCGTCGGCCTGGAAGCGCACGGGCATGGGCTGGGCAATGTCTACGACAAGGCCAAAGAAGTGGCGCGTCTGGCCTCGGACCGGCCCAATGTGCTGCGGCAGGCCATCCAGTGCTGCCGCAAGGGCGGCACGGTCTCCTCGCCGGGCGTCTACGGCGGCTTGCTGGACAAAATCCCGTTCGGCGCGGCGTTTGCCAAAGGCCTGACATTTAAGATGGGCCAGACGCACGTTCACCGCTACCTCAAGCCGCTGATGGACACGATTGAGCGGGGCGATATTGACCCGTCTTTTGTGATCACGCATCGGATGAGCTTGGACGAAGCGCCGGAAGGGTACAAGATCTTCAAAGAAAAGAAAGATGACTGCATCAAGGTCGTGCTGAAACCGTAACCTAACCCCGGCATAGGAAAACCCGGCCTTTTAAGGCCGGGGATGGCTCCATGAACAAAAATACCCGAAACGCTCTCTTGACCGGCATTGGCCTGGCCCTCGCCGGTCATTTTCTGGCGCAGAAATGGCGCAGGGCGGACCTGCGCGGGCAGGTCGTGCTGATCACCGGCGGCTCGCGCGGCTTGGGGCTAGCGCTGGCCCGCGAATTCGCCAAACACGGTTGCCGTCTGGCCCTCTGCGCCCGCACGGCAGACGACCTGGCGCGGGCAAAAGCCGATATGGAAGGGCGGGGCACGGAAGTTTTCACGTCGGTCTGTGATCTGTCCGATCCGGCTCAAGTGGAGCGTCTGGCTGCCGAAGTCACAGATTGTTACGGACAGATAGACATTCTTGTCGCCAACGCTGGAATTATCTCGGTCGGGCCTGTCCAGAACTTGGGGCGGCAGGATTTTGAAGAAGCCATGGCGGTGAATTTCTGGGGCGTTCTGGACCCGATCCTGGCCGTCGTGCCGCAGATGCGCGAACGAAAAAGCGGGCGGATCGTCACGATCACGTCCATCGGCGGCAAAGTCGCCTTTCCTCACTTGCTGCCCTATGCCTGCGCCAAGTTCGCCGCGACGGGCTTGTCCGAAGGTTTGCGAGCGGAACTGGCTCGCGATGGTATCGTTGTCACGACCATTGCGCCTGGCCTGCTGCGGACAGGTTCCTATCTGAACGCTTCGTTTAAGGGCGACAAGCCCGCCGAGTTCGCCTGGTTTGGGCTGGGCGACAACCTGCCCGGCGTGTCCATCAGCGCCGAGCGCGCCGCCCGCGAGATCGTCACCGCGACCCGGCGCGGCGAGGCTGAGCGCATTCTTTCGGTTCCGGCCAATTTGCTCTCGGCCACCCATGGCCTGCTGCCGGGCGCGACGGGTGACCTGCTGGCTCTGGTCAACCGCTTTCTCCTGCCGCCGCCCTCGGAGCAGGCCGATGCCGGCGTTGTCGCAGCAGGCAAGCATGTTGCTTCGCAGGTTCCTGCACGCCCGCTCTTTGAAGCCCTGACCGTTCTGGGGCGGTCAGCAGCAAAGCGGCTCAATCAATAGCCGCTCCATCCCGCTTATCCATTTTCTTCCGTCGGGTGAAGACCAGTCCACTGCCTCCCAAACATAACATCAGGCCGAAGGAAACCACGGACGAGACCTCTGGGACGGGAGCGGACAGGACGGCGGGCTGGCCGTTAAACTCTAATAGATCACTGCCGCCGCTGCCCTGGTACAGCGCACGCAGGCTGTCGCCGTTTTGTAGCGTGCCGGTGAGCAGCGCGTTGAAATCCCCGGTTCCACTGATCTGGGTCGCCGTGAGATTTGTCCCAAAGATGTCCAGTAGGCTCGTGTTGTTGATGAAATGAAATTTTCCGCCCGTGATGTCCGTCTCGCCAAAGGCCGGATCGCTGTTGCCCTCTAACGTTTGGATTGTGCCGCCGGAAATGGTCACCGAGCCAATGACCTGGAGCGTTTGGATGGTTCCGCCCGAGATGCCTGCGCCTGCGCCCAGGTCAACCTGCACTGTCTGGACCGTTCCGCCCGAAATACTAAACGTTTTTGATCCCGTCGTGGCTTCGGCGAAATTGACCTTTCCCCCACTGATGTAGAGGGAGCCTGACTCCTCGGCATACGCATTTTGGACTGTCCCGCCGGTAATGCGGGCATTTGATTCGCGAAGCGCAGAGAGGTTTGTGACGTTTCCCCCGGAAACGTTAATGTCGCCTCCAGCATAAAAGCCGTTTGCAGAGACCGTAGAGACCGTTCCACCCGAGATGTCGATCGGCCCGGCGCTATTGCTGTAAAGCCCATCCACCGTGCCGCCCAGGACGTTGATGTTCGTACCATCCCCGGCATTGATCGTGGTGATGCCGCCGCCCAGGATGTTGGCCGTTCCGCCGAAAGTATTCAAGGTGGTGATGCTTCCGCCGGTTTTCAACGTCAGGATGGACGGATCGTTGAGTTCTACGTCATTGTAACTGCTGGTGCCGGGTCCGGCCCCGCCGGCGAAGGTGTAGTCTCCGGTTGCCATCGTGCCGGACCCACTTATGGTTGCAAAGCCAGGGCCGCCGGCATCGCCGAGAGTAAGCATCTGGGCGGCGGCAGGGGAAGCCCCGGTTAGTCCCAAAAGTCCTAACCTCGCCAGAAATCGGCAGGAACGAGGTGTTCTTGTTTTGCAAAATGGCTTTCATGGTCAAATCTCCTCCTCAGACATAGGGAAAATGCGGCAAGAGCGCCGGCGAGTGACAACTAGCCCGCCTAAACCAAGAGCGAGCATCAGGCTCAGGGAAGCGATGGATGACGCTTCGGGAACGGGAGCGGACAGCAGGGCAGGCTGGTTGTTAAACTCTAATAGATCACTGCCGCCGCTTCCTTGATACAGCGCGTCCAAAACGTCTCCATTTGTCAGGGTGCCGGTGAGCAGGGCATTGAAATCTCCCGATCCGCTGGCTGCTGTGGCTTTGAGATTGGTTCCGAAAATGTCTACCAAGCCACTCGTGTTGTTGATGAATTGGAACTTGCCGCCTGAAATGTAGGTGGTACAGCCCAGAGCATTTTTCAGGGTCTGGATCGTGCCGCCCGAAATGGAAGCCGATGTCCCGAAGTCATTGGCCGCATTCTCAACCGTGGTGAGAGTGCCGCCGCTGACTTGGAGACTGCCTTCATTGTTGTATACGTCCCCCACTGTGCCGGCGGTAATGGAAAGCTGGCCGTCGTTGCCGGTGGTGGCGGAGGTGACGCTTCCGCCCGAAATGGTGATGGTAGACGTGAAGGCCGCTGAAATGTAGCCGGAAACGACGCCGCCTGAGACGTTGATCTGGCTGCCATTGAGCGCGGCGGCACTTTGCACCGAGCCGCCCTGGACATTGAAAATGGAGCCATTTTCAATGTCTCCGCTCCCGACGCTTCCGTCGGAAACCGTGGCTGTGCCGCCCATCATATTCAGGTTGGTGACGCTGCCGCCGGTTTGCAAAGTCAGATTTGCCGGATCGTAGACATTCACTGCGTTGTAGCTGCTGGTTGCCGGCCCGGCCCCGCCGGCAAACGTGTAGGCTCCGCTCGCCATTGTGCCTGCCCCGCTGATGGTCGCGGAACCTGGGTCATTGGCGCTGTCGCCGACGGTGAGCATCTGGGCGGCGGCAGGCAGGGCAAATCCGAGGAGGGCTAGGCCCGTAAGCAGGGGCAAGGGCCGAGTGAGGCGAGAAACAGGAAGAGTGTACATGCGCTGAAATCCCTTCTGTTGCCAAAATATTGCTGACACACGGCGAGATTGCCGGCGGTGAGGGGTACAGCGAGGCACCGCGCTTTGATTGTATCATGTCACACCGCAGAATGCAAGCGCCTTTGAAAGAGAAACTGCTTGACTCCTGTCCGCTTCCTGCCTATAATAAGGATATGAATGCCTTTGCGAAACTCATTTTGGGGGTATGTCTCACCCTCTCGGCGTGCGCCTCCGCCCCGGCACAAACGCCCCCGGACAATTCGGGGCCGGTCAAGATGCTCGCTGCTTCCCGACTGAGCGGCGCTCCTGAACTGGTGGGCGCGCAGATTTTACCCGACAGCAGCCTCCTGCTCCTGAGCAGCAGCGCCGTGATTCACCTTCGCCCGGACGGCCAGAAAATTCTCAGCCAGACGCGCTTTACAGACGGCGCTCTGACGCTGGAAAAGATGAAAACCGGGCCGCAGGGGAGTGTTTATCTGCTTGGCGACGCCCCCGCAGCGCTGACGGTGGCCCGGAAAAAGGGCGTCGGCAAGTTCATCGCACGGCTGGCGCCCAACTTTCAGGGCTTTCAATCCGCTCTCTTTGACCCCGAGGCCACTGACTTCGGTGTGGACAGCAATGGCGATGTGGTCGTCCTGTCCGGGAAGCGTCTCGTTCGCTACGGCGCGGACGGCGCAAAAAAGTGGGAGGCGGCCTGGCAGCCGCATGGGCAGGATCGTCCGCAGGCAATGACCCTGTCGCCGCAGACCGGCGTCGCCGTCGTGCTGGGCTACGGCATGACCGGGACCGGCCATGAGCCGTACAAAGACCCGTATGCCTTTGCGTTTGACCGCACCGGCCACGCCCTCTGGACCTTGTGGAACCCCGACCCGGCCCGCGAAGCCGGCGCAGAGCATGGCGGCAACGGCTTGATGGCCGATACGACCGGGCATGCGGCGGCGGCCACGGAAGACGGACGCTTGCTGCTGATGCTGTTCGCCGACGGCGGCAACACGGTCTGCGGGCGCGACCCTTCCGACCCGGACAAGCCGCTCGCCCCCGCCGTTCAGGAAGGCGTGTTTCAGCCCGACCCTGGCTATGGGTTTCAGGGAGCAGGCAAGACCAGCGTCTTGTTCCGAGTCAACGCTGGGACCGGCCAGCCCGAAAAAGAAACCTGGCTGTGCGCCTGGAAAGGCTGGCCCGCGCGCGATCACGCCAACAGCCTGATTTTGGGAAGCGCGGCCGGCGATAAGCAGCGGCGCGTGTTCGCGATTGGGGACAGCGCCTATGCCTGCCCGGTCCTGCGTCCCTGGGTAGCGACGCCCCCGGATGGCTACAAGGGCGGCAGTTTTCTGGCCGTCTTTGACCCGTCCCTCCAGATGCTGCAATGCGGGACGTTTCCCGGCGTTGACTTGAAAGCCGTCAGCGCCCAGGGAGGCTGTATCCTGATTGCGGGCAGCGCCTCCGGCCCCGTGGCCGCGCCTGCACTCCATGCCCTGCCCGATCAGCCGACCGGCGCTGACCCCGCCGGCTGGTTCGCCGTCTTCCAAATCGGAGGGAGTCAGCCATGAATTGTCCCCGCTGCGGTACGCCCGTTCCACCCGGAGGTGCCTTTTGTTCGCGCTGCGGCCTGCCGGTCGCCCAGATGACAGGGCAGCCCGGCTATGCACCGCCGAAGCAAAAAAGCACGGTGGCTATTGTTCTGATTATTCTGGCGGTTGTGTTCGGCGGCGGCATCTTTGTGATTGCCATTCTCGCCGCCATTCTGTTTCCCGTCTTCGCCAAAGTGCGCGGGAATGCCCGTCTGGCTGCCTGCGAGGCCAATGTCAAGCAGATTGATCTGGGCATTTTGGAGTACACACAGGATTACAACAAGTATCCCCCCTCGGCAGCGAATTACAAAAGTGTCGTCTTCCCCTATATCAAGAGCGAACAGGTCTTTCACTGTCCGGCTGACAGCGCAGGTGGCGAAAGTTACTCGTTCAACACAAACTTGCAAGGCGTGAGCATCGCTCATCTAAACGCGCCCTCGCAAACCGTGGTGCTGTATGAAGGCCGGGGCCAGACGCTGGACTTCCGGCACGACGGTAAGGCAGTCGTCGGCTTCGCCGACGGCAGCGTCCGCGCCATCCCGCAGGAGCAGGCCGGAACGCTGCGCTGGAAGCCGTAACGCAAAAAGCCCGGCGCGGATGCGCCGGGCTTTCACTCTAGTTCCCCCAGAATTGGGGGCTAGGGGGATTCTTATGTATTATCGCCCATCGTTGCATCCTGCGCGGGCGTAGTCTTACCCTTCGCCGCCGCACTGGCATCGTGGAACAGGTAATTGGACAATTCCGGGTCTAGCGCGCCGACCGGAGTCTGCGCGACAAGCTGGGCGAAGTTGTCCAGGTCCTGCTGAAGTTTGGTCTCAAAGTGCTTGCCCGCGCCCAGCTTTTCCCCGGCATCGCCTAAAAACCCGGCAGGCGGCGTGTAGGTGATCGCCACATGGATTTTGGTTTGGTCATCCCCGACTGTCTCAAACGTCACCGCGCCGTGGTTGTGCAAACCGTCGGTGGAGCGCCAGCCGATCTTCTGGTTTTCCACCCAGCCCTCGTTCACCGCGTCCCACTCATGCGATCCGACCACATCCGCGACCCAGTGGCTGGTCTGGCTGTCTTTGTAGGTCACTTCCTTGATGTAGGACATAAACTTGGGGAAGTCGTTGAAGTGCGAGAATAACTGGTAAACCTGGCTGACCGGCGCGTTGATTGTCACCGAAGCGTTATGCGTGTATTCTGACATATTTGTTTCTGCTTTCTCCTGAGGCGTGGCTGGTATGGGTTCTTCCAGGCTAGGCGGCCTCTGCCGGCTGACCGGACAGCGAAGAGGGCGCGTCCAGGTTCGCGCCGTCATCTACGCCCACTCCCAGCCGGTCCACCAACTCGCCGCCGAGCCAGCCGGTGACGCCGGCCAGACCAAAACCCAGCAGGGACAGCAGAAACGGCAGGCCACCCGGCTTTTGCGGATTGGCGCGGCGCAAAGCCCAGCTTGCCCCGAACAGGCCCAGCACCGCCACATTTCCCAGCCCATGCCAGCGCCCCACTTCTTTGGCGCGCGTTCCGTCCGGCACGGCCAGCCAGTCCCACAAACCAAAAGGCGCAGAGACCAAGCCTCCCAGAATGCCCGCCCCGGTCATCGTCAGACCCTGCTCGCCCAATTTCGGTTTTCGGGTCAGCAGATGCAGTGTGTCAAAGATGACCGCGGTGGACAGCAGGCCGAGCGGGAACACGATCAAAATCGTATGCGCCGGATGGCCGAAGATTTTGCTTTTACTTTCCATGCCCATCTTTCAGAGGATCGTGGCCCCAGTTCATCAGGGAAAAGCGCCAGTGTGTATTGCTGACGTCGCCGTCAGGTTTCTGCGCCAGATGCCGATGGACATAACCAACCACCTTATGCATGTGTGCAAAGTCTTCCTCGGTGTAATCCTCCTGCTTTTTATGCAGGATCGCGATGATTTGGTGGCCGGACTGATGCCCGACTGACTCATCTATCCCCTCTTTTTTTTGCCCGACCACTTTTGAGTTGTCTGTTGCAAGCCATTTTTCAAGCTGGCTGGAGGTCATGTTCACCGCTTCATGAAACTCACGGATGACCAGAGCGTTTTCCTTCTGCGATTTCTCGGCCATCACCGCTTTGCCCCTTTGCTCAGTTCTCCCAGCTTGTGCGCCGCTTCTTTGTGGGACTTGTCCGTCTCCACCAGATACTCCGGGTGATCGTTCGAGGCCGCCACATGATGCCCTTTGATTTCGGTGGGCGCTGTCAATTTCTTTTTGACTCTGCCCTGTGTCTTGCCCTGGGAAGTATCCCAGGTGACATGGTCTCCCGGCTTCACTGTCTCTGCCATTGTCAAAGCGCTTTCTAATGCTCTGGGGGTAGGGGAACCCACCCCCGGAGCAGCCTGTTTTGACGGATTACATGTTTTTGCCGCTCATGCTGCTGGGCATCATGGGCGCTTTGAGGGCCGGCATGGGCACGGCATGGACGCCCAGATGGGAGCCGACCTGGAAGACCATCTTGGTGTGGTCTTCAATGGTCGGCAGGTTCTTGGACGCGAACGCGCTCAGGTCCCCGTTTTTGCCCATCGCGATCTCTTCTTCAAAGAGCTTGACCGTGGCGGCGTGGTCTTTTTCCTGACCGGCCATGTAGGCTTTGTCAAAGGCCGTGCCGGACAGTTTAGAGAGCTTGGCATAGGCGGCTTTGTGCATCGGGTCGGTGTCCGTGGGTAGCGTCATGTGATTGGTTTGCGCGACGGCTTTTAGCTCGTTGTTAGCCGCCGTATGCTCTTTGACCATGCGGCGGGCGACATTCATCACCTGCATGTTGTGCGTTTTTGTCAGCGCGAGCTGGCTAACCATGACTTCGGCCATACCTCCCTGGGCGGCTTTGGTCGCAAACATCTTATCCACCGCGCTCTGGGCGCAGGCCGCTCCGGCCAGCGAAATCAGCAGGGCCGACGCGGCGACGGCGGAACTTGTTTTCTTCGGTAACACTTTGGTTTTTTAGACCTTTCTAAACGAGTGGTTTCACTTCTGCAAGTTACCGCTTCTCCCCCTGCTCTAAACGCGGCAGGCATAGAAATCAGCGTTGCGCCCCTTTACTTTTCGCCCATTCTTGCCGATAATGCCCGTAAGAAATGTGTGAGAAATGCCCCCGCTCCAATTCTGGGGAGCCGGATTAAGAGCAGGCTATTCCTAATCCGGCTCCCCAGAATTGGGGGCTAGGGGGCTTCTGAAAAGAAATGCGGGGGAAAGCCAATGCGCCTGGTGACGCGATCTGATTTTGACGGTTTGATTTGCGCGGTTCTGCTCAAGCAGGCTGAAGCCATAAACTCTATCCAGTTTGTCCACCCCAAAGACTTGCAGGACGGCAAGTTTGAGGTGACGGAAAACGATGTGCTGACCAATGTGCCGTTCGTCCCCGGCTGCGGCTTGTGGTTTGACCACCATGCCACGGAAGTGGAGCGCATCGTCGGCAAGTCCGACTTTCGCGGCGACTGCCGGATCGCGCCGAGCGCGGCCCGCGTCGTCTATGACTATTACGGCGGGGCGAGCCGCTTTCCCGGCATTGAAGAGATGATGGTCGAGGTGGACAAGGCCGATGCCGCCCAGTTCACACGCGACGAGATTTTGCACCCCCAGGGCTGGCCGCTGCTATCTTTTTTGATGGACGCCCGGACCGGCCTGGGCCGTTATCAAGACTATCGCATCAGCAACTATCAATTGATGTATGAGCTGATCGATGCCTGCCTGACGAAAAGCATCACGGAGATTCTGGCGATGCCGGATGTCTGGGAGCGTGTCGTCCGCTATTCCGAGCAGGATGTCCTGTTCCGGCAGGCGCTTCGCGACCACTCCTGGACCGAGGGCAACGTCGTGGTTTCGGATATGCGGGAAGTCAATCCCATCCCCTGCGGCAATCGCTTCTTGGTGTATGCCTTGTACCCCGAACAAAATACATCCATTTGGATCGTCAACGGCTTTCAGGGCCAGAACTGCGTCTTCGCCTGCGGCCATTCCATCCTCAATCAAACCTCGCAGACCCACATTGGCGCGTTGATGCGCCGCTTCGGCGGTGGCGGCCACGAAGCGGCGGGAACGTGTCAGGTCCCGCACGAACAGGCCGAAGAAACCCTGCGCGCCCTTGTGTCGTCCATGAACGCCGACGATCTGCAAACCGAAGTGGCCCGAACGCTGGCTCTCGCCGCGTAAATCCGCCAAACGAAGTCACCCGCTGTAAGGGCGAACCTTGTGTTCGCCCTTCTTTTGCTGTCTGAGAAAGGATTGTCCGATGAAACTTCCTCTCTTCGCTCACTGCTCCAATGCTTGTACCGTTGCCATGTGGCTTACCCTGTGTAACGGGCTATTTCTGGCTGCTGACGGCTGCCCGGCCTCGGCCCAGGCAAATCTTTCCATTCTTCACTCGTTCGGGGATGGCTCGGTCGTGAATGATGGGAAATACTCTTCGGCAAATCTCATCCAGGGCAGTGACGGCAACTTTTACGGGACAACAATGGAAGGCGGCGTGGCAAGCAGCGGCAGTCCGGTGGGCGAAGGCGCTGTGTTCAAGATGACGCCTGCCGGCGCGGTGACTATTCTGCATTCGTTTGGAGATGGCACGGTGGCAAACGATGGCGCTTATCCGTATTCTTCTCTCGTCCAGGGCAGTGACGGTAATTTCTATGGAACGACGTCTGCCGGTGGTTCGGCAGATCAGGGCGCAGTATTCCGAATGACTCCTGCTGGTGTCATGACCATTTTGCACTCGTTTCTTGACGGCACGGTTCCCAACGACGGGGCAGACCCAGAAACTTCTCTGATTCAAGGCCGCGACGGCAACTTTTACGGGGTGACCACTCTTGGCGGCTCAAAAGCCGGTTCTAATAAAGATACGGCTGGTCAGGGCACGGTATTCAGGCTAACTCCTGCCGGCGCAGTGACCATCCTGCATTCATTTGGAGATGAGACCGTAGCCAATGATGGATTCGATGCGATTGGCGGTCTCATTCAGGGTGCCGACGGCAATTTTTACGGAACGACCTTCTCCGGCGGCACAACAAGTGGAATGGCTCCGACAGGTTACGGCGTGGTGTTTCGTATGACGCCTTCCGGGACAGTGACCATTCTGCACCTATTTGGCGACGGGACGGTTCCGAATGATGGGAAAAATCCTCGTGCCGCGCTGATTTCAGGCCGCGACGGTAATTTCTACGGAACAACCGAGGAAGGCGGAGCGGCAGGTGAAGGCGCTGTGTTCCGAATGACTCCTGCCGGAGTTGTTACAATTCTGCATTCATTCGGAGATGGCTCGGTCGCGAATGAGGGAACCTATCCTTCTGCGTCTCTGGTTTTAAGCAATGACGGCAATTTTTATGGAACGACGGTTTCCGGCGGTACAACCGGAAACGGCACATCCGGTTATGGCACCGTGTTCAAGATGACGCCTGATGGAGTGGCAACTGTCTTGCACTCCTTTGAAGATGGCTCGGTCGTAGGCGATGGGAAAAATCCAGAAATAGCTCTCCTCCAAAGCCGTGATGGAAAACTTTACGGAGTAACTGGTTTTGGCGGTTCTCAAAGTTTTGGCACTTTATTCCGTTTTGCTCTGTCCCATACCCACCTTCTGTGGGCGAAGACTGATGGCACGGCCTCACTCTGGACCATCAACACTGATAACTCTTATAGCCATGCCGAGTATGGCCCCTACAGCGGCTGGATGGCCCGTGCTGTCGCGGATGCCCCAGACGGTTCGGTCTGGCTGCTTTGGACCAGCGCGAACGGGGCAGCAAGCCTCTGGAACGTCACGAACGGCAGCTATACGCACACCGAGTACGGCCCGTATGCCAGTTACGCCGCAGTCTCGCTTTCGGTCGGCAGTGACGGCAGCCCACGCCTTCTCTGGAACAAAAACGACGGAACCGCTCTGCTGTGGACAGTCAACCCGGTCAGTGGCAGCTTCACCTACGCCACCTATGGACCGTTCTCCGGCTGGGACCGCCAATCAAGTTGCGTCGGGTGCCACTGTCACGGACTTGCTCTGGACCAATGTCAACGGGCAGGCAGCGGGCTGGCGCATCGCCGCCAACGGCAGTTATCTCACTCATGCCTTCGGCCCCTACACTGGCTTTGCGGCGACTTCGCTCTCTGTTGGCCCTGACGACGGGGCGCACCTGCTGTGGGACAAGATGGACGGCACAGCCCTGCTGTGGAGTGTGGACTTCAACAGCGGCGCGTTCACATACACCAGCTATGGGCCATTCAGCGGCTACACGGCCAAATCTATTGTAACTGGGCCGGACGACGTGACGCATATGCTCTGGGATAAGACGGACGGCACGGCGTCGCTGTGGAACGTCACAGGCAACGGATATACTTTTACGGCTTACGGCCCCTTCCCTGGCTGGGCGGCAGTCGGAATGAGCACCGGGCCGTAAGGTAAGAGGCGCACAGAAACGCAACAGCAAGACACTTCAGTCCGGGCGGAGATGCCCGGACTTTTTTTATTATCCCTGCGTGTCCTTGCAAACGACCTAAACTCGTGTTATAGTGTAATGTCCAGCGCGTCAGGATTTTTTGCAACGCGCCCCTCGGAGCAAGGATGCTTCACGAGAATGGGAAGGAATTAGGAACCACTGATGTTTCACGCTCGCTTGTTTCGCTTCACTATAGTGTTGATGCTGCTGGGCCTCGTCCTGGCGCTTGTCGCGCCTGTCGGCGCGCAGACCGGCACCTGGACGGCCACCACGAATTCGGCCTCCGACGCTCTGGAAACGCCGGTGCTGCTGACCGACGGCACTGTTCTCATCCATAGCTACGGGAACTACACGACCTGGTTCAAGCTGACCCCGGATGCTCAGGGTAATTACGCCAACGGCGTCTTTACCCAGGTCGCCAGCAGCGCGCTGGGGCGTCTGTACGGCCAGATCGCTGTGCTGCGCGACGGGCGCGTGTTCAATGGCGGCGGCGAGTATCTTTCGGGGACGAGCGATCACAACACCTGCGAGGTCTATGACCCCGTTGCCAATGTCTGGACGCCGGGGCCGGACAGCCTCTACAGCGCCCTGGGCGATACCGGCGAGTCGATCCTGCCCGACGGGCGGCTGCTGTGCAGCAACTGGGGCAACACAGGTACCGACATTTACGATCCGACGACCAACGCCTGGACCAATGCGGCGCCGATGGCGAATAACACCGGCGATGAGGAGACCTGGGTGACTCTGGCAGACGGCAGCATTCTGAGCGTCTTCCAAAATGGGCAGCGCTACCTGGAATCTCAGAATACCTGGCTCTCCACGCCGACAATTCCGGTTTCGCTGGTAGACGGCGACTCGGAAATGGGGCCAGCGCTGGAACTGTACGATGGTCGGGTCCTGGCCCTGGGAGCGACCGGGCATACTGCATTTTACACCCTGCCGACGACGCTCACGGGAGCCGGGTCCTGGGCCGCCGGGCCGGATATGCCCGCCGGTTATTTCGCGCCGGACGTGCCGGCCTGCGTGGAAGTCAACGGCAAGGTTTTGTGCGTCGGCACCCCCACGGACTATGGCAGCACAAGTTTTTTTGAGTTTGATCCCGGCACAAATGTTTTCACCCCCGTCGCCTCTCCGGCGGGCTTCAGCCAGAGCAGTGACGGCGTGCGGATGCTGGCCTTGCCCAACGGTCAGGTCCTGATGACCGCGGCCTATAATAATGCCTGGGTGTATACGCCGACAAGCGGGCCGCAGGCAAGCTGGGCGCCGTCCGTTTCTTCGGTGACGGCGAACGCTGGCGGCACATATACAGTTTCCGGACCGACTCAATGGGCTGACCAACGGCGCGTCCTACGGGGATGAAGCCAATTCGTACACGCACTACCCGCTGGTGTACCTGCTGGACGGTTCCGGGAACCGGCATTTTGCCCGGACGTTCAACTTCAGCCAGATGAACCCCAGCGCGCCGGGCGGTCAGCAGGCCGCCGACTTCACACTGCCGTCTGGTCTGCCGGACGGCACATATAGCCTGTTTGTCAGTGCCAGCGGCGTTTCATCTGCCGCGTTCCCCTTGACGGTCAATACGTCCGGCCCCGCCGTCGGTACCTACCGCATCACTCCGCAGAACCGGCCTGATCTCGCGTTGGATGTCGGCGGCTTCGTCAACGCCGACAATACCACTGTGGATCTCTGGTACCCAAACTATGGAATAGGCCAGCAATGGCTCCTGGACAAGAAGAGCGACGGTTCCTATATCATCCGCGCTTTCGGCGGCCAAAACTCAACCCAGGTTCTGGATGACACAGGGGGTGGAACTGCCAATGGCAATCCCGTTCGCACCTACCACGACAACGGGCTGACGACACAGCGCTGGAATGTGGCGCCTCAAGGCGGCGGCTGGTACCGGATCATCCCGGTCAATGCGCCAGGGCAAACTCTGGATATGTCCGGGGGCCAGAGCGCAGGTCCCGGAGCGCCTGCCAACCTGTACCAATTCTATGGGGGCGCAAATCAACTCTTCCGCTTCAACTCTGCGACCCCGCCTGCCCTGCAAATATCAAACGTAACTGTGTCCGCGATCACAACGGGAAGCGCGACCATCGCCTGGACCACCAACATTACTGCCGACGATGCTGTTGACTACGGTCCGACATCTGCCTACGGCACCACGATGACCGGGAGCGGTTCCCAGGGGAGCACAGAAAATCATACCGTCACACTGTCCGGCCTAACACCGGGTGCTGTGTATCATTATCGTGTCCGTTCCACGGATATCAATGGGCGAACCGCGACGAGCAGCGATGCGACATTTACGACTACCCAAGCCCGGCAGGCAACGACCACAGTTCTAACTTCTTCGCACAATCCGTCTGGTGTCGGTCAGAGCGTCACATTCACTGCCACCGTCACCGGCAGTAATCCGACCGGCACTGCCACGTTCACGGACATCACCAGTCCCAACAGCGTGGTCACGCTGGGAACCAGCGCGCTCGCCAACGGCGTAGCGACCTTCAGCACCTCTTCGCTGAGTGTCGGCACGCACCAGATCGTAGTTGCTTACGGCGGTGACGCCGCCAATGCTGCCAGCCAGTCTTCGGCCCTGGCGCAGACCGTGACCGCTCTGCCAGCCACCATGGTCTCCGTTGCCGGCATTTCCGGCGTTCCCGGCCAGACGGTGACGCTCTCGGCGACGCTGAAATTGACCGGCGGCGCGGCCCTCAGCGGCAGGACGCTCACCTTCAGCATAGATGGAACAACCGTCGGGACGGCAGTCACCAATAGCGGCGGCACGGCCACTAAGCCCTATGCCATTCCCGCCTCCCTGACTGTCGGCCCGCACACGATCACCGCCGCCTTTGCCGGAGACAGCAGCGGGGCCGCTTCATCCGGCACCGGAACTCTGACCATCGCCAAAGCCAACACCACGCTTGCCGTCACTGCCGTCAGCGGTTCCCCCGGCCAGAGCGTGACGCTCAAAGCCACCCTCAAACGCACCATTGGGGGCGCGGCTGTGGGCGGAGCCAGCGTGACCTTCTCCGTGGACGGCGGCTCGGTCGGAACGGCCACGACCAACAGCGCCGGCCTTGCCAGCTTCCTCTACGTCATCCCGGCGGGCGACGCCGTCGGCAGCAGCCACCCCGTCACCGCTTCGTTTGGGGGCGACAGCAGCGACAACGCTTCGTCGGGCAGCGCCAGTCTGAGCGTCAGCAAGTTCAACAGCACGCTGGGCGTGCCTGCCGTCAGCGGCGTGCCGGGCCAAGCGGTCACTCTGAGCGCGACACTCAAAAGCGGCGCGACCGGCCTGAGCGGGGAGACCGTCAGCTTCAGCGTGGACGGTGTGGCCGTTGGAACAGCAGTCACGAATGCCAGCGGCCTGGCGACGCTGCCGTACACGGTTCCTGCCGGAGCCAACACCGGCAGCCACGCGATTACGGTGACATTTGCAGGGGACAGCAATTACCTGTCTTCCACGGGCAAGGGAACCTTGACTGTCAAGTTCGCGACGACGCTCACGGTCGCGCCTGTGTCCGGGGCGCGCGGCACAAGCGTGACCCTGACGGCGACCCTGACGCAGACACCCGGCGGGGCGGCTCTTTCGGGCAAGACGATCACCTTCAAGATGGACGGCAAGGTTGCCGGAACGGCAGTGACGAACGCTTCGGGAGTTGCCGGCCTGACGTATGCCATCTCAGCGACGGCCACGGTGGGCAGCCATGCCCTCAGCGACTCGTTCGCGGGGGATACCACAGACAACACGGCCACCGGAACCGGCACGCTCACCGTCAGCTAAGTACGTGCTGCGCTTATTTCAGAGACTGTATAGAATGTCCAGCCGAGGCCCCCTCGCCCCCAATTCTGGGGGAACCCGAGGGGATCAGGCCGGCCTCTTTGTTCTTTCCGGCTCCCCAGAATTGGGGCGGGGGGCTTTCCGGCGCGTTTCTATACAGTTTCTCAGCCCCTGCCGGACGCTTGCAAGCGTCCGGCAGGGGCTTCTCTCTGACAAGCCTGGTCGGTTTTTCAACGCAGTGCGCCGGGTAAGATGCCTTTGAGGCTCGCCGGGTCGTACAGCCGGACAGAGCCTCTGAAGAAAGGCAGTCTAACGATGATGCAATTAGACGGAAAGAAAGTGGCGATTCTGGTCGCTGATGGCTTTGAACAGGTGGAATTGACCGGGCCGCGCGAAGCCCTGGACGCGGCGGGGGCGAAGACACAGGTGGTTTCTCCGGTGCAGGGGCAGGTGCAGGGTTTTCATCATGACAAGCCCGGCGACAAAGTCGCCGTAGATGTGGCGCTGGACAGCGCGGACCCGGACGACTATGACGCACTGCTGCTGCCGGGCGGTGTTGCCAACCCGGACAATCTGCGAACTATTCCGCAGGCAGTTGAGTTCGTCAAATCGTTCTTTGAGGCCGGCAAGCCGGTCGCCGCCATCTGCCATGGGCCGTGGACGCTGATTGAAGCCGGAGTAGTCAAGGGCGTGACTCTGACTTCCTGGCCCTCGCTTCAGACCGATCTCCGCAACGCAGGCGCAACCTGGGTGGATGAGGAAGTCGTCACCGACAGGGGTTTGGTGACAAGCCGCAAGCCCGACGATATTCCTGCCTTCAGCAAAAAGATCATCGAAGAGATCGCGGAAGGCCGACATGCGGACCAGCGCCAGAAGGCGCTGGCGGCATAACGCTCCACGGGGCGGGCCAGACGGCCCGCCCCTTCTCTGTCCTTCATCCCCCTGTCCTCAATCCTTCTTGTGCCACTGCCCGTCTTCGCCTTTCTCGTAATCCCGCTCCACCGCGCTCCAGGCGACGCGGAACGCCCGCTCTTCGTCATGCTTGTATTCCTCGTAGGCGCTGTTGAACGCGGCCAGGAATATCTCCTGCGCGTGCTTGGGCAGATGACTCGTCACGCGGTCCGGCAGGTCGCGAACATCTTGATACGGCATTGTCCTTCCTCCCCGATGAAGTCTGCTGAGTTTATACCCATTCAGGTATACTCTCTGCCATGACCCCACAGCCGCCTTCTCTGCCGCAGCGCTTCCCCGGCCAGGCGCTGCTCCATTTTCGGCGCGACCCTATCGCCTTTCTTCGCCGGGCCGCGTCCGACCGTGGCGATGTCGTGCGCCTGCCGATCAGCCGCCACCCGATCTTTCTGGTCAACCACCCTGACTTGATCAAAGATATTCTGGTGACAAACCAGCGGCAGTTCCAGAAAAGCAAGGGGCTGGAGCGGATGAAGAAACTGCTGGGCGAGGGGCTGCTGACCAGCGAAGGCGCGTTCCACCTGCGTCAGCGCCGCTTGATGCAGCCGGCCTTTCACCGTCAGCGGATCATGGCCTATGGCGCGGCCATGACCCACTCTGCGCTTCAAACTTCTGAGCGCTGGGGCGGCGGCGAGACGCGCGATATTCACGAGGAGATGATGCGGCTGACACTCGCCATTGTCGGCAAAACTCTGTTTGACGCGGAAGTGGAGTCGGAAGCCGGAGAGATCGGCAGCGCCTTGGCCGAAGTCATCCGCCTGTTTCACACGCTCATGCTGCCTTTTGGGGACTTACTGGAAAAGCTGCCCCTGCCGCCCGTGCGCCGCTTCCGCGCCGCCCGCGCCCGGCTGGATGCGACTGTGTACCGGCTCATTGACGAGCATCGGGCATCGGGCCAGGACCGGGGCGATCTCCTGTCCATGCTGCTGCTGGCGCAAGAGGAAGACGGGAGCGGGCGAATGACGGATGAACAGGTGCGCGATGAGGCGATGACCCTGTTCCTGGCCGGCCATGAGACGACGGCCAATGCGCTGACCTGGATCTGGTATCTGCTGTCACAGAACCCGGAGGCGGAGAAGAAGTTCCACGCCGAATTAGACGCTGCGCTGGCCGGGCGGACTCCGACTGTGGACGCCCTGCCCGCTCTGCCCTACACGCGCCGCGTCCTCTCTGAATCTCTGCGTCTTTATCCGCCCGCGTGGGTGGTCGGTCGGCGCGTTTTAGTGGACTACCCCCTCGGCGATTTTCTCCTTCCCGCGGACTCTATCCTTCTGCTGTCGCAGGCGGTGATGCACTCCGACCAGCGTTTTTACACAAACCCTGCCCGCTTTGACCCGGAACGCTGGCTGCCCGAAGCGGAGGCGGCGCGTCCCAAGTTCTCCTTCTTCCCCTTCGGCGGCGGTCCGCGCGTCTGCATCGGCGAGCAATTCGCCTGGATGGAAGGCATTTTGCTGCTGGCAGCCCTGGGCCAGCGCTGGCGGCTGACCCTGGCACCCGGTCAAGTGGTCGCCACGCAGCCCATCATCACTCTGCGCCCCAAATACGGTATGCGAATGATGATTGCGAGGCGCATCTGAAACAACTAATTGATAGGTTTTAATCTATTGAAATCAATAAAATAATAGGATATAATCTATTATCCAATGAGAGGTAAGGAGGTTATACCGATGCAGGCAGAAGAAAGGAATGGCATAGCGCGGCAGCATCTGGACGCGCGGCTCAACGAAACGACACTCCTGGAGGAGCTACAGCGGCCACCGCGAGGATGGGTCAAAGCGATCCGCGAGGCCCTCGGCATGACCACCGCGCAGCTTGCGCGGCGCATGGGGGTCGCGCAGCCGTCTGTGACGCTTCTGGAACAATCAGAAGCGCTCGGACGCATCCGGCTGGACACCCTGACGCGGGCGGCGGCTGCGCTTGACTGCCGTCTGGTGTATGCGCTTGTGCCAAATCAGCCATTGGAAGCCCTGGTGCAGTCTCGCCGGCGTGAACTCGCAGAGCGTCAGCTTGCATTGGTTGAACAGTCCATGCGGCTGGAAAATCAGTCTGTGGAAGACAGAGAAGCGCGGGATCGCCATTTGCGCGCGGTCGCGGAGCGAATTGCCGCCAGAGATTTGTGGGACGAACGCGGATGAGTGACCCCGTCAATTTCCAACCATTTCCGCCGGAGGATGAGGCCGCGACGCCCCTCACCAATGACGAGAAAGCTGGTCTGATTCCCTCATGGGTGACTTTCCGCCATGAACTCAACGAAGTGGAACAGGCGAACATCGCCAAAGGCGCGCAATGGGCTTGGCGTCAGAAACGCCGGGAACTGCTGGAAGAGCGTTTCGTGTGTGATTTGCACAAGCGGATGCTTGGCGACGTGTGGACCTGGGCGGGAGATTACCGAATCACGGAGCGGAACATCGGCGTCCCTGCCTGGCGAATAGCCACAGACCTCCGAGGGCTGCTCGATGACACTCATTTGTGGATAACGCAGACTGTGTACCCGCCCGATGAACTGGCCGTGCGCTTCCATCACCGCTTGGTCGCCATTCATCCCTTCCCCAACGGCAACGGTCGTCACGCCCGATTGATGGCTGACCTGCTGATTATTCGGCTTGGCGGCGCCGCGTTCACCTGGGCGGAGGCGACACGACCCAGGCCGGCGATCTGCGCTCCCACTATATCACGGCGCTGCGTCAGGCCGACGCGCATGAGATGGATGCATTGATCACATTCGCCCGTTCGTGAACATTCCAGATCTTTCTGTTGCCATAGGTCGCGGGCGGACTGCTTGCCCAAAGGCCAATCTGCGCTCAAATTTCTGGTGCCCGCCGCTTGACTCCTTCGTCCCTCTATGATATACTGTCAGCGCGATTACCTGGTAAAGTGAGTGGGAAGAGCACGCATGCCATAAAAGCCGCGATTTTGTTGTACCCGGCCACCGCAAGACGTCAAGCCTCTGCCGTCACTGAACTGAGTCAGAATCCGATGCGCCTGCTACAGCGCTTTTCGCGAAAGGATCATGAAATGAACTCACGACATGCAGTACCTCTCATCGCAGCCCATGTTTCCCTGTCTCTTGCCTGCCTGCTGGCATCAGGTCATGCGCCTGTGCGGGCTGATGACCCAAAAACAACCGCCCTTGCTCCCGCGTCTAGCGTGAGCGCCCTTTCCTCCCCGCGCCTGCGCTACCGCATCGTGGTAGATCAAGGCAAATGGGACGAAATCCGCAGCCAGCAGTGGAACCTTCCCCCCGAAGTGGGCGCCGGGATTCAGGCGCAACTGGTGGACAAACTCCAAAAGTCCGGCTACTTTATCGTGATGGAACGTGAGGCCACTGCCCAGCAGCAGGCGTCTGCGGAAGATGCCATTGATGCGACCAAGCGGGCCAGCCTTCCCCCCGGAGCCGCCGCGGCCCTTCCCGCCCGGCAGCAGCGAACCGTCGGTAACTATGTGATTACCCCGTCGGTCGTCGGGTTCGTCCCGACTGGCGGCGGCGGCAACGGCATCAGTTTCGGAGGCCTCAGTTTCGGGGGCAAAAAAGCCGAGAGTTCCGTCACCCTGAGCATCCGTATTTCGGATGCTCAAACCAGCGAGATCATTGACACGCAAATGGCGGTTGGAAAAGCGCAGGCGAAATCCAGCGGCATAGGCCTTAATCTGGCCGGGGCCAATTTCACGAACGAACAGTTCCAGGCCAGTCCCGCCGGACAGGCGGTTGATCTGGCCCTGGATGATGCTGTCGCCAAAATCGTCGCGCGTCTGTCCAAAGAACCCTGGACCGCTCTGGTGGCGGCCCAGGACAAGACGACCAACCGGGTTATCATTAATGCCGGAAACCTGAGCGGCGTAGACATCGGTCAGGTTTTTGACGTGTACCGCGCCGGACAGCCAGTGCTAGACCCGGACACTGGCGAGAAAATCTCCAATGGCGACGAGGTCAAAATCGGTCGTATCAAGGTTGCCCGTGTGGAGCGCAACGCCTCTTACGCCGACATCCTGGACGGCCAGGACTTCCAGGCGCACGACATCATCCGGCTGCCCAAATAGCCTACCGCCTCCCCGAACTGCTTTCCCCACCGGCGCACGATCCGGTGGGGAACTGCGCGTCCCACTCACCCCCGTCGCTTGATTGCTGCGTTTTTAAAATTGCTGCGTTTCTAAATATGCAGATAACGCGAAAAACGATTCTGGTAGCCCTGGCCGAGATGTTCGCTGAGTGAGGAAAAATCATGCGAGTCATTCAGAAAATCCTATTGAATCAGGCGTAATAAAGCGGGAGGGACATGATGACGACTGTCATGCTGACGCCGGACATTGAAAAGTCACACTCCGAACAGGCCCGCCAACAGGGGACAACGCCGGGGATGCTGGCTTTAGATGGTCTGCGGAAATTGTTCGCCGCTGACGATCTCGCGACGGACGAAGGGCAAGCGAGAGAAACTACGTTTAACCTGGTTTGTTGAGAAGCCATGTATTTTTTCTATATTGACGAGAGTGGCTCCCGTGATCTGAAAGATGACGATCATCGTTTCTTCGTCTTAGGTGCATTAGGTATTTCTGGCGTAGATTGGTCTTTGTCCGAGTTTGCCCTCAACACGACACGTTTAGCCTATTTTCGTGCGGATGTTGAGATCAAGTCTACATGGCTTCGAAATCCCAAAGCCCGCAAAGCACATTATCTTGATCCTGCCCAGCTATCGGAAGAAGAAGTCTCTAAAGCTGTAGACAAAATCTATGATTTGCTTGATACCCTAAATGTAGTTTACTTTGCTTGCGTTGTTGACAAGGTGCGCCTTAGAGAAAAATTATTCCAACTGAATTATAGCCCAGGCTTAGTTCGTCTTGCTTACTACGGCTTGGCCTCCATGATCCTAGACTTTCTGACATCCTTTGATCCACCTGAATTGGGTGTATTAGTTCACGATATCATTGATGATCGGATGAAGCAAGAAGACACTATTCATAAGTATCTTCTAACTTTTCAACGTGATTCAACGGATATTAACTGGTTCAAAAGGCTCGGCCTGATAACTGAAGAAACTATATCTAAAGTTGTCGTTGAGACTGACCGTGAGGCAATGAAGCAGTTATTGAGCCGCCCTACAATGGAAAATGCTGAACTACTTGTAGGTGGTATCCACTTTGTCCCAAGTCACCAGACCGTTTTTCTACAAGTTGCCGATTTACTCGCATATAATGTTCTTCGGCAATTCGAGAAACATGGGCATGAATGGGATGAGGCAAGCGATATATATACAGCAGAAAAGTATGAATACTTCGAAAAGAATGCTACCAAAGTTCTACAAGCGTTTCGACAACACATTGAAGAACGTCGGTCTTAGCTGTATTCCTTATACATGAGGTCGGAACTTCCTAATCTGCTATCTTAGTGGAAGGCTAAATAAGATGCAAGGCTTTTGAAGGGCGATTGTAGAACCGTCTGCGGTCTTGTATAATGAAGAAGTGAGATGGTGACGCACTGAGCGGCCTGAAACATTTGCTTTTCCAGACAAACTGTTTGTTATATTTGCGCCCGGCTCTCACCTGATGTCTTTTATGAAAAAGCGGCCCTGTCCATTGGACAGGGCCGCTTTCCCACTCTTGCTGTCGTTAATCCATGTTTTTGGGCTTGCCGATTTTAACCAAGACTGTGCCGTGAGCGGGGACGGAGGCGGTGTATTTGTCGGAAAAGCCGCCGAGGTCTTTCTGCTGCCAGAGGTCTCGGACGGGCTGTTTTCCCGTCAGTCCAAGCTGCGCCCAGGTGACGGAAATGTCGGTGCGGTCGGAGCCGGTGTTGACCAGGCCGACGGCGTGGGTTCCGTCATAGAGCGGACGCGCCCAGACCTGAGCGTCGCCGTCCTGCGAGATGCGTCCGGCGGGCTTGCCGAGGGGGTCCTGGTTGACATCCAGCACGTCGTCGTTGGTCAGCAGGGCTTGGGTGAAGGCGTCTAGCTTGGTCATGTCGCAGCCGATCAGCAGGGGCGAGGACAGCAGGCACCACATGGAGATGTGGGTGATCTGCTCGTTGGGCTTCAGATGCGTCGGGTGCGTGTTGCCGAAGCCGACGATGCCGACCATCAGCATGTCCGGGTCGTTCCAGTGGCCCGGCCCGGCGTACTTTTCATGGCCGTTCTGGCTGGTGAAGATGCCGCGCACGCTGCCCCAGTTGTCCTGGATGTCCCCGGTCGTGCGCCAGCAGTTGCCGCCGATGGTTGCGCCCCACTTCCAGACATCCCCCATGCCGTACTGGCAGAGGCTGTAGACAATGTCCCGGTTCGTCTTTTCGAGCGCATCGCCCATGACACGGTATGGCTTGATAAACCGCTCCTGCCCTTCTCCGGTCGCGACATCACCGTAGGAACACCAGTCGTATTTGAGGTAGTCGATGCCCCAGTCGGCATAGGTATCGGCGTCCTGCTGCTCGTGCTGGTAGCTGGCCGTGTAGCCGCCGCAGGTTTTGGGGCCGGGCGACGAGTAGATGCCGATTTGCAGGCCCTTGCCATGGACATAATCGGCCAGCCCTTTCATGTCCGGGAACTTCTGGTTGGTCTGAATAACGCCGTTGGCATCGCGGCCCGCTTCCCATGTATCGTCAATGTTGACATAGAGATACCCGTGCGCGGCCAGCCCCGCCGCGATGATCTGATCGGCGGCGTCCTTGACCTTCTGCGTGTCTACCTTGTCGGCCCAGACGTTCCAGGAGTTCCAGCCCAGGGGTGGCGTCAGAGCCAGGGGATGGTCGCCGCCGACCACCGTCAGTGTCCGCGCTCCTTTGCCCAACGGGCCGGTCACAGTCAATTTGACTTTGCTGGTCCCGGCAGATTTCAGCGCGCCGGAGATAATACCGGTCGCCTTGTCCAGAACAAGACCCGCTGGCAGGTTCTTCGCGTCATACGTCAGCGGTCCGTCGCCCGTGGCGGGGATTTTGAACAAAAATGGGTGGCCCGGCGTCGCGCCGATGATGCGCGGTCCGTGAATGGCGGGAATCGGCGAATCAGGACCCATAAAGATCGGCATCGGCGGCTCTTCCGCCACCGTATCGGCCATCGTCACCGGCTTGTCCGCCGCGCCGGGCGCTAATGTCAGCAAGGCTCCCGCCCAGTCCCCATGGTCGCTGTCAATCCCATCGCCGCCGTCGCCGACCACGAGCGTCAGGTGTTTTGCTCCGGTCAGGTTCACGGAGATCGGCACCGGGGCGTCGCCGGCGCGCAGTATCTTTGTTTCCAGTTTCTTCTTGCCGTCCACATAGACCTCAAACTGCACCGAGGCGGAGCTGTTCTTCTTTTCGTCATCCACGCCGACAAGGGCCTCAAACTTTGTGGCAACGCCTTTGAGGTCAATCAAAAGCCGGCTGCTGGCATGGGTGCCGATGCCATGGGGGTAAACCGCGCCGCTGAGGGTCAGCGGGTTGCCCTCCACGGATTTGCCGGCGTGCGGTTCACCATAGTCCTGAGCGACGTTTTTGAGGTCAAGCGAGTCTACCCAGAGGCCGTTCGCCGGGGCGTCCTGCGCGGTCAGGACAGCGGCCTCCTGGGCATGAGAGGGTGGGCTGCCTGTCAGCAGAAGCGCCGCCGCGGCCCAGAGTGAAACTTGCCAAATGTTTGTTGTTTTCATAGTTGCCGGTCAAATACGCGATGTGATACGGTTTATCCTCCCTGCTGTCTCACAAAATTCGCAAAAAAGAGGAGATGGGGCCGGTTCCAACGAATTATCAGGCCATGCGAAAGAGAATGACCATAGGGCTTGCGTTGCTCTGCCTTGTCGCTTTTGCCGATTTTCCCACGCGGCGGATGGGCCGATGGGCGTAGAGCAGGTCGCCCGCGTCGTGCCGCTCGGCTATCAAGTCAATGCCGCCAGCAATGACGAAGTGCGCTGGGTACAAATTGACCTGGGGCAGTCCCGCAAAATTGACACCGTCAAACTGCTGCCGATGACCGATGGCGGCGGCTGGGGGCTGAGTTCGCCCGGCTTTCCCCTGCGCTTTCGTGTGGAGGCGTCGGACGACCCGCAGTTCGGCGCGGCCACAACCATCGTGGACAAGACGGGGGCCGACGTTCCTGAACCCGGCACGCTGATCAGCATTTTCTCTGGCGGCGGCGCGTCCGGGCGCTACCTGCGCGTCACGGCCACGCGACTGCGGCAGAAGCAGTTCCAGTTGTCCAAGCTGGAAGTGTGGTCGGATGGCAAAGATGTCGCGGTCGGCTGCCCCGCTTCGGACTCCGTGCAGGGCGCTCTGGGCCGCATCCCCCTGACCCGCGTCCCCCGCCCTCAGGGGGAAGAAGTCGTCACCAATAATCCCGGCAATGTGATCCCCGCCCCGCAATGGAAGCCCGTCGGGGACCAGATACATACGCCGCTGTCCGGGGTCACTTTGGGCGACGGCGTGTTCAAGACGGCCATGCAGAACAACATTGCCTATCTGCTGAACTCGTTTTCTGTAGACGAGCTGCTCCGACCCTTTCAGGAGCGCGCAGGCAAGCCCGTCCCGCCCAATCTCCGCAACCCTATCGGCTTCTGGGACACCGACCTGCCCGGCTCTAATGCCGGGCGCTTTCTGATGGGCGCAGGCAATACGCTGCGCTGGATGGACGACCCCGAACTGCGCCGCCGCATGAACCAGTTGGTAGACGGCATCGCCGAGTGCCGGCAGCCGAACGGGTACATCATGGCCTACCCTGAAGACACGATCTTCTACAGTGAGCGCGGCGCGTATACCCGCTCGTGGGTGACACATGGCCTGATTGACGCCGGCTACGCCGGCAACCCGAAGGCTTTCTCCCTCCTGCGCGGTTTTTACGACTGGTTTGACACCTGCCCGTACCTGCCCGAGCTGATGCGGCGCGGCGGCCAGGGCGTTCAGGGCATGATCCCCAATACGCGGATGTATTTTACGCCCGTCGGCAAGCCCAAAGACATCCAGGTCGTGCAGCAGTTTTACCAGGAAAACTACTGGATGGATGAGCTGGCCGCGCGACAGGACAAGGCGATCTGGCAGTATCCCTATGACCATCCCCACAATTATTTGATTACATCCCTGGAGCCGTATCTGGACCAATATAGAGCGACCGGCAGCAAGCGCTATCTGGACGCCTCGCTGGGCGGCTGGGACCTGTACCACAACAACTGGGAACATGTCGGCGGCTCCATTGCGATCTGCGAAGGGGATGCTTACCCGCCGAAGTCCTATTACCTGCACAAGCATACCGGCGAACTGTGCGGGAGCGTCTTCTGGGTCAAGTTCAACCAGCGCTTTCAAAATCTCTACCCCGGCCAGGAAAAGTACGTTGGCGAGATTGAAAAAGAGATATACAATGTTGGTATCGCCAACCAGGTCGGATCGCAGGGACTGCGCTACCATGCCAACTTGGTAGGTCGGAAAGAGGCCGGCGGCCACGAATACAACTCCTGCTGCGAAGGGCAGGGGACACGTCTGCTCGGATCGCTGCCGGAATATATCTATTCCACTGCCCGCGACGGCGTGTACGTCAATTTGTTTGCGGCGTCTTCCCTTCAATGGAAGCAGGGCGGTCAGCCGCTCGGCCTGAAAATGGCGACTGCGTTTCCGTTCGGCCCCGGCGTCACACTTACCGTGAGCGCTTCTCGTCCGACCCGCTCCATCATCCACGTCCGCGTCCCCGCCTGGGCCTCCCATCCGATGCCGATCCTCGTCAATGGCAATTTGGCCGCCACCGGCAAGCCGGGAACATTTGTCGCCCTGGATCGCACCTGGAAAGGCGGCGAGACAATCGCCTTCACCCTGCCGATGTCGTTTCATCTGACCCATTACGACGGCGCGGAGGCGTTGCCAGGGCAGGAACGGTACGCGCTGGAATATGGCCCGATTTTGATGGCCGTCGTCGGTCCGATGGACGAGGGACAGGGAGCGAAATTTGCCCTGCGGCCTGCCGATCTCCTCCATCGTCTGACACCCATTGCCGGCCAGCCCCTGCATTTTGCCATTGCGGGCGACGCGCCGCATCAGTACATTCCCTACTGGCAGGTGGGCGATGAAGTGTTCACCTGCTACCCCGTCATCGGCGTTCCCGAAGCGCCGGAAACATTGCGCCCGGATGATCTGGCTCTGGCCAGCAAAGGCGCTACTGCGATTTCGGACAGTGAGTATGTGAACCAGCCGGGCGGGACGCAGAAAGTCATTGACGGCATCGTCGCAACGCCGGGAGACCAGACCCACCGCTGGCACTCGTCATTGGAAACCCCGCACCCGCACTGGATTGAAGTGCATCTGCCCAAAGCGTCCGCCATTGGCTCCGTGGTCATCCTGTTTGCCGATCCCCAGGGCCATCCCACCAGCTTCCAGGGAATTGTTCGCGTCAATGGCAGGGAGAAAGTCATCTTTGATGTGACGGATTACACGCAGCGTTACGCTTTCCGTAAGACGTTCGCGCCCATCGTCGCGGATACGTTTCGCCTGGTCATTCGCGCTTCGGCCAACCCTCAGTATCCGAATGCCGCCCAGGTCAGCACCATCGCCCTCTATCCGCCCGCAGGCGTAAAGCCCTCTCAGGCAGTTGCACCATGAAGAAGGTTCACCCGCATTTCCTTTTTCCCATCCAGTTCCCCCATTATTGGGGTTTTATTGGGGTGGGGCTAGGGGGCTTCCTGCTCTGGGCCTGGCTGGCGTCCGCTGCCTCTGCGTCGCCCTCCGTGATCGTCGTCCGTGACGGCTTCACTGTCTCAACCTGGATAAACTTCAACCGTTTGGACGGCGCGCAAACGTTCGTGAGTCAGGACGGCCATGCCGTTTCCCGTTTCGCTCTGCAAAAGCGGCCCGATAACCGATTGACGTTCGTTTTGCCGGAACGCGATGCGGTTGATGCCCCGGTTTATGCCGCTGTGTCCGACTTTGCGCCGACGCCGGGACAGTGGTATCAGATCGCAGGTGTTTACGACCCGGCGGCAAAACAGGCGCGTCTCTACGCCGACGGTGTTTTTCTGGCGTCCGTCGCGGTTCCTGCTGTCGTGACGGGGTCTGGCCCTCTAGTAATCCGGCGAGGCATGGAGGACGGTCGGCCCGCAGATTTTATGGACGGCGCGATAAATGAATTACAGTCCTATGCGTCTCGCGCATTGAACGATGCTCAGGTCGCGGCCTTGTATGCCGCAGAGCAGACTCGCTTTTTGCCCCACACATTCACCTGGGCCAATCCCATTTATTATCAGGGCAATGGGCCGGGCGCGGACATCCATGACCCGGATATACTCAATGACAACGGCGTCTACTACTGCGTTGCCACAATGGCCCCGTTTCGCAACTACACTGACCGCGCCCCCCAACTGCCCGATCTTGGCTCCGCGCCCGGCATTTCCCTGTATGCCTCGCGGGACCTCAAAGTCTGGAAGTTCCAGAACTGGCTGCTCAAGTCGTCGGAACTGCCCGAAGACTGCCCCTACAAGCATCAATTCTGGGCGCCCGAGCTGCACAAATTCAATGGCCGCTATTATGTCATCTTCGGCGGCTCCAACTGGATTGACGATAAATATAATATCGGCGGGCATATGGGCTATTATCAGTTCGTCGGCGTGGCGGACAAAATCACCGGAACGTACAAGCATTTTGTCGCGCTCAAAGGGCCGGGCGTGGACACGTCTCTGTTTCAGGACGATGACGGCAAGACCTATGCCGTCTGGCCCTGGAACGAAATCCATCCGATTGACCTGACGCAAATTGACCAGGATAAAGTCACGGTGGGGCCGAAGGTCAGCCAGGCAACCATTCCCGCTGACTTCAAAGCCATCGGCAAGGCCGTGCCGAACACTGTGGAAGGCCCATATTTGATCAAGCGCGCGGGAACCTACTATTGCTTCTTCGCCGAAACATACCCCGACCTCTATGCGACCGGCATTGCCATGTCCAGGAGCCTGGCCGGTCCCTGGCATCTGGACCCGCGCTGGCGGGTCTTCCCCGGCGGCCATCAGGCGGAATTTGTCGGCCCCGACGGGCGCTGGTGGACGGCGTACAAGCATGAGCGCAGCGAGACGACCCCGTGGCTGAGTATTGACCCGATTGACTTTGACGCCGACGGTATGGTACAAATGACGCCAACAACCGGTTTACAGCGGACGCCGCTGAACCGATGAGGGAGAAAATCAAACTATGAAGTTTCCAACAAAGCAGCGCGCCTGGCTCGCCCTGGCCTGTGTCGCCTGCGTGACCACTGCCGTCCCGGTCACTCCCGCGCATGCGGAGCCGGGGCGGCTGACGGTGAGAGTGGACCAGCCGGGTGTCAAAATCAGCCCGACGTTCAATGGCCTGATGATTGAGGAGATCAACCACTCCTTTGACGGCGGCCTCTACGCTGAATTGATCCAGAACCGCGATTTCAAAGACGATGCCGCCAGGCCGGCCCACTGGTCGGTCGTGCAGGATGGCGGCGGAACCGGGACAATCACGCTGGACAACAGCCAGCCCGTGCCGGGAACCGCGCTGACGACCAGCCTGCGCCTGGACATCACCGGTGCCGGAACGCGCGTCGGCGTCGCCAATGACGGCTACTGGGGCATCCCCGTCAAGCCCGGCACCGCCTACCGCGCTTCGCTTTACGCCAAAGGCAGCGCAGGTTTGACTGGCCCGCTGACCCTCAGCATTGAGAGCGCGGACGGCGCGACGGTATACGCCAAGTCACAAGTTTCCGGGATCGGCGCGGATTGGAAGCAATACACAGCCACTCTGACGACCGATGCCGCCGCGTCTCAGACAGCCAACGCCCGTTTTGTAATCTCCGCAAGCGCCCCCGGCACGGTCTGGTTGACGCAAGTCTCGCTCATGCCCCCGACATTCAACAACCGACCCAACGGCCTGCGGCCCGATCTCATGCAGAAACTGGGTGCGATGCACCCGATGTTCCTGCGAATGCCCGGCGGCAACTACCTGGAAGGCAACACCATCGCCGACCGCTTCCAGTGGAAAAAGACCATCGGCCCCATCGCTCAGCGGCCTGGTCACAATGGGACCTGGGGCTATCGGTCATCCGACGGTATGGGGCTGCTGGAGTTGCTGGAATGGTGCGAAGACCTGCACATGCAGCCTGTTTTGGCCGTCTGGGCCGGCTTTGCGCTCAATCGCGATCATATCGTCGCCGGGCCGGAACTGACGCCGTATGTGCAGGATGCTCTGGACGAGATCGAGTACGTCACGGGTGACAAAAACACCGTCTGGGGCGCGCGGCGCATCGCTGACGGCCACCCGGCACCGTTCCCGCTGACCTATGTGGAGATCGGCAACGAAGACTTTTTTGACGGCTCCGGCAGCTACGATGGGCGTTACGCGCAGTTCTATGACGCCATCAAAGCCAAATACCCGAACTTGCAGATCATCGCCACGCGCGGTGATGTCAAGGGCCACAAAATGGACGTCTATGACGATCACTACTACCGCTCGGCCCGAGACATGGCGAACGATGCGCGCCATTACGATACCTATGATCGCAGCGGGCCGAAAGTCTTTGTCGGCGAATGGGCGTCCACCGAAGGCAGCCCGACCCCGAACCTGCAAGCCGCTCTGGGCGATGCCGCCTGGCTGACCGGGATGGAGCGCAATTCCGACTTGATCGTGCTGGAATCCTACGCGCCCCTCCTGGTCAATGTCAACAACGGCGCGCGGCAGTGGGGGACGAATTTGATCGGGTACGATGCTTTGTCCTCGTTCGGTTCGCCCTCCTATTACGTTCAGTCCATGTTCGGCAAAGATCGGGGCGACGTTGTGCTGCCTGTCGATGTTTCCCTGACAGCCAATGCGCCGACTGCACTGCCCCTGCCGCACGGTAAAATCGGTGTCGGCACCTGGGACACCCACGTGGAGTACAAGGACATCTCGGTCACGCAGAACGGCAAAACCCTCTACACCAAGGACTTCACCGCCGGGCTGACCGATTGGACGCTAGGCCAGGGCCAGTGGCAGGCGCAGGACGGCGTCCTGCGGCAGTCGGGCGACGGCACAGATTACCGCGCCACAGCGGGCGACGCCGGCTGGGGCGACTACACCTACAGCCTCAAAGCCCGCAAACTGGCAGGGAAAGAAGGCTTCCTGATCATTTTCCATTACGCGGACAACGACCATTTCCTCTGGTGGAATGTCGGCGGCTGGGTAAATAGCCGCACCGCGATACAGCGCTTTGACGGCGGCCCTGGCGCTGAGATCAGCCGCTCCGCCCCTGTCACGGTGGAGACAGGCCGCTGGTACGATATCAAGATTGAACTCAAAGGGGACCATATCCGCTGCTATCTGGACGGCAAATTGGTTAATGAGGCGACCGACGCGCCGCCCCCGCCGTCCGGCCCGATCTTTGCCGCTGCCAGCCGTGATCTGAAGACCGGCGACATTATCCTCAAAGCCGTCAATGTCAGCGACACCGCCTATCCGCTTCAGGTAGATTTACAGGGCGCAAACGGGGTCGCTGCCACCGCCGTCGCCGAGGTGCTGGCCGGTGAGCCGGGCGATGTCAATTCTGTGGAAACGCCGGAGAAGGTTGCGCCAAAAACAATCACCCTCACCGGCACAGGCCGCACGTTCCTGCACGAGTTCCCCGCCCATTCGGTGACAGTGCTGCGGGTCAAGGCGCGCAGGTAGCCGATGCCGAGCCAATCCGGTCTTATTCTGTTCGCGCTTCTGTGCCTCTGCCTTGCCGCCGGGTCAGCCCAGGCTGACCCGGCAACGCTGGTAGACCTGGATGCCCGTGATCCGAGCGCCGGGACGCAAGTTTGGAAAAACGGCGGCTCGCTTGGTCCATTCACGGTCCTCGGCAGCCCAAAAATTGAGACGATAGCGGGCATTCGGGCGGTAACATTTGACGGCTTGCATGATGCCTATCGCGGGCCGAACGCCCCGCACGAACTCACGGGCGGCAGTCCGCGCACGATTGAAGTCTGGGCATATAATTCGAAAATAGACAGCGCAGAGGAAACCATTGTCGCCTGGGGCCGTCGCGGCGGGCCGGAAGGCACGGCGGTTTCGTTCAACTGGGGCAGCAGCGCCGACTTTGGAGCGTTCACCCACTGGGCCGCTGACCTGGGCTGGAACGGCGTTCCCCGGCCTGGTCAATGGCATCTGCTGGCGTACACCTACGACGGCAAAACGGCGCGGGTCTACGACAACGGCGTGGAAAAGAACTCGCGGGACATCGCGCTGGACACCGCGCCCGGCCCCATCACCGTCGCCGCGCAGAACGCGCCCGACGGCAGCCCACAATTTATAAATCCCGGCAACGGCGATCAACTGGGCGGTTCGCTCTCTATTGCCTCCCTGCGGATCTGGCCTGCCGCCCGAACAGCGGACCAGATTGGAAAAGACTTTGACGCCGACGCGGCCCGCTTCAGCGCCGTCAAGCCCGTCACCCTTTTGCAGAAGGGCAAAGACGAGTTCACGGTCGGCGCATTCACCCTCTCCCTCCTGCGCGCGACCGGGACAGCGGCTTCGCTGTCGCCCAACGGGACGGAATTTGACTTTCTCCCCGGCGACCGTCTCGCCCAGCGGCTCGGGGATGGTTCCTATCAACTCGGCGACCTGACGCTGCGGACGCGGACGGGGCAGGGGACGTGGAAATCCTACTCCACCGCCTCGGATCGCGAAGACGACGCGCGCCCCCTCACTCTGCCGGGCGCACTCTCTGCCGCCGACCTGTCGCCGGTTCTGGGCGCAGACTGCCCGCTGGCTGTGACGCGGGAATGGCTCAATGAGAGTGGGCGTCTGGCCCTGCGCTTCCAAGTAACCAACAAAACCGATCAACCCGTGGAGATCGGCGCGCTGGGCGTTCCGATGGTGTTCAACAATCTGCTGACGGGCCGCTCCCTGGAAGAAACACACGAAAAGTGCTCGTTTGCGACGCCCAGCATCGGCGAGGGGGCAGGGTACCTGCAAGTCACCCGCCTGAACGGTCATGGCCCGGCGCTGCTGGTATTGCCCGAACCCGGCACGTCATTTGAAGCCTACCGTCCCCTGTACGACGACCCGACGCCGCGCGGTGTCACGTTTGAAGGCTTTTATGAGTGGATGACCCATTCCAAAGCCTACGCCGAAACCGAGTGGAAGGGTACGGCGGGTTTTTGGAACCCGCCGACCTCTCGCACGCTGGCTCCCGGCGCATCGGCAGTTTATGGCTTTCGGTTTGCCCTCGCGCCGTCCATTCGCGAGATCGAGCCGACTCTGATCGCTGAAAAGCGGCCTGTCGCCGTCGGCGTGCCGGGCTATGTGCTGCCGACCGATCAAACGGGCCGATTATTTCTGCATGCCGCCCAATCGGTCACCTCTCTGACCGTGCAGCCTGCCGGGGCGCTGCGCTGGCAGTCCGATCCCAGGCCGACCCCTCTCGGCTGGCGCGGTTACACGCTGCATGGTCTGTCGCCGGGCCGCTGCCGACTTGTCATTACCTATGCCGGCGGCCTGCGTCAGTCCATTCCCTATTTTGTCATTCCACCGGAAGCCGTCCAGGTACAGCGTCTGGGGGCGTTCCATGCCGACAGGCAATGGTTCAATGACCCAAAAGACCCGTTTGGCCGCACGAACTCATTCATGCCCTATGATCGGCGGCACAATCAGATGATCTTGCAGCATCCGCATTCGTGGTTTGTCGGCCTGAGCGATGAGATCGGCGCAGGCGCGTCGGTCGCCGTTGCCATGAAGAACTTGGGACAGCCGGACGCACACCAGATCAGCCTGCTGGAACAGTATGCCAACACCGCCCTGTGGGGCCATCTCCAGAACCCGGACTATGGCGTTCACGCGAGCCTGTTCTACTACGATCCCAAAGAATTTCCCAACTACTACCAGTACAATGGGAGCGGCTGGGTATTCTGGGACAAGGCGCGGGGCGAGACCACCTGGCGGGCGTTCAACTACCCGCATGTCACGGCCGTCTACTACGCCCTGTACCACCTGGCGCGCGATCATCACGGCCTGGTCACGCAGCGGCCCTGGGACTACTATTTAGACCATGCGTTCCACACGGCCCTCGCGATCAAGCAGTTCGCCCCCGATCTGGCGCAGTTCGGATTGATGGTCGGCAGCGTCTTCCCCGACGTGATCCGCGATCTGCGTCGTGAAGGCTGGAACGACAAGGCTGACCAACTGGAAGCCTACATGAAGCAGCGCGAAGCCCGCTGGAAGACGCTGCGCTACCCGTTCGGCAGCGAGATGCCCTGGGACTCAACGGGCCAGGAGGAAGTCTACACCTGGAGCCATTATTTTGGCGATGACGACAAAGCGCAGGTGACTCTGGACGCAGTCACGGGCTACATGCCGACGGTTCCGAATTGGGCCTACAACGGCGCGGCCCGGCGCTATTTTGACGCCCCGGTGAACGGCAACTACTGGACCGGAGATCGTGCAGACAACCAATCATTACGGCGCGGCCATCAACGCCATCCCCGTGCTGGACGCCTACAAACGCGATCCCGCCGACTTTTATCTTCTGCGGATTGGCTACGCCGGCATGGATCAGATTCTCGCCAACATTGATGCCCAGGGCTTCGCCTGTTACGGCTTCAACACCGACCCTGCCCATCTGGACTTTGACCCTTACACGGCGGACTACGGCATCGCCTTCTTCGGCTACGCCCGGAACGCGGGAACTTATGTCGTCCAGCACCCGGAATTCGGCTGGCTCGGCTTCGGCGGTGAAGTCCAGCCGCAGGCAAACGGCGACGTTGCGGTCGTGCCGCGCGACGGCTTCCGCAAGCGTGTCTTCCTCGCCCCGCTCGGCCTGTGGCTGACACTGGATGCCGGTACATTCGCCAGCCTCACCTTCAATTCGCGCTCCAAAGCCGTGCATCTCACCCTGTCACCGGCCACACCGGACACGCCGACGGCTTTGCTCCGCATCGGCGCGGCGACGGCAGGCGATTTGCCCGCTCATTTCGCGCCGCCGCTCGGTACGCCCGTCATTCGCGGCGCTTATGCCATCCGCCTCGCCGCCCATCACTCCATCACACTGACGCTCTCGCCGACACGATGAAATTATTGGACCGCAGTCCAACCCTTCCCTCCGAGGGAAGGGACAGGAGTGGAGCGCCCTCCGGGTCTGCCAGTGCAGATGCAAACACTCCAGGGATAGGACCTCCGATTCCCCCATTATTGGGGGTTAGGGGGCTGCCCGCCAGTTTAGAGAATTCTCTGAGGTACACTGGAACCCACAAACCCCCGCAATCTGTATAGCAATTGGAATAACAAAGGAGTATTGGAATGAGCAAATGTTCACGGCTCTCTGCACTGGCCGCTTTGACCGGGCTGGCTCTCACGGTATTGGGTACGAGCGCGGCCAAAGCGGCAGACGACGGAGCCGCGTTTCGCCCGCCCGCCGTGCCGCTGGTCACGAGCGACCCGTTTCTGAGCATCTGGTCAGAGGCAGATAATCTCACCGATGACACGACGCGGCACTGGACGCACCGTGAGCATCCGCTGGTCAGCTTGATCCGCGTGGACGGCAAGACGTACCGGCTGATGGGCCATGACCCGCGCCATCTTCCCGCGTTCCCGCAGACGAACTTGCAGGTGACGCCGACCCGCAGCATCTATGACTTTGAGGATACCGGCGTTCATGTCACGCTGACATTTATGACGCCGTCCTTGCCGCACGATCTGGATATTCTCACCCGGCCCGTCACCTATCTGACCTGGGCTGTCCGCTCGGTGGATGGGATCGCCCACACCGTCTCCCTCTATGACAGCGTCAGCGGCCTTCTGGCCGTCAACACGCCCGATCAGAAGATTGAGTGGCAGCGCGAAAGCATGGGCAGCCTGACCGCTCTGCGGGCCGGCACGCCCAAGCAGGGGTATTTTGACATCTCCGGCGACGATGCCCGCCTGGATTGGGGCTACGCCTACGCTGCCGCGCCGACCGCGCAGGCGACGGCGGCTGTCGGGGCGAATGACACACTTCTCGCTGGATTTGCTGCTAATGGCGCGCTGCCCGGCGCGGACGACACGCAGATGCCGCGCGCCGCCAATGATGATCAACCCGTCCTGGCCTTTGACTTTGACCTGGGCAAAGTCGGCGCGGCACCCGTCTCGCGGCACCTCATGGTCGGCTACGACGAAGTGTACGAGATCAAATACTTCGGCCGGAGGCTGCGGCCCTACTGGCGGCGCAACGGAGCCACGCCCTCGGACTTGTTCCAGGCCGCAGAGCGCGATTACCCGTCGCTGACACAGCGCTGCCAGGCCTTTGATCAGGAACTGACCGCCGATGCGACCACGACCGGCGGCGCAAAATACGCCCGGATGATCGCCCTGGCGTATCGTCAGTGCCTGGCCGGAAACGGGATCGCCGCCGATGCCAATGGCAAGCCGCTGATGTTCACCAAAGAAAACACCAGCAACGGCGACATTGCCACGGTGGATGTCATCTTCCCGCAGGACCCGATGATGATCCTGCTCAGTCCCCGACACTGGCGAAAGCCTCCATTGTTCCCGTGCTGAACTATGGCGCGTCCGCGCGCTGGAAGTTCCCCAATGCCCCGCATGATTTAGGAACCTACCCGATTGCACGAGGCACCGACGACGGCGGCGAGCAGATGCCGGTGGAAGAGTGCGGCAACATCCTGATCATCTGTGATGCTGTCGCCAAGTCCGAAGGCAACGCCAACTGGGTCACGCCCTGGTGGCCGAACCTCAGCCAGTGGGCGCAGTACCTGGAGCAGTACGGCCAGGACCCCGAAGACCAGCTTTGCACCGACGATTTCATGGGCCATCTGGCGCACAATTCCAACCTGTCTGTGAAGGCGATTATCGCGCTGGCCGCCTATGCCGACATGTGCCGGATGCGCGGCGAGAAAGCCAATGCGACCAAATACATGGCGCTTGCCAAAAAATTCGCGTCGCACTGGGTGGAAGCTGCCGGAGATGGGACGCATTACCGGCTGGCGTTTGACAAGCCCAACACATGGAGCCAGAAGTACAACCTGGTGTGGGACAAAATTCTCGGCCTGAATGTCTTCCCCACCGCCGTCGCCGCGCAGGAAGTCGCGCATTACAAGAGCGTTTTGCAGCCTTACGGCATTCCGCTGGACTCGCGGACGCATGGGACCAAATCCGATTGGACTATGTGGAGCGCGACGCTGGCGAGCAATCAAAGTGATTTTGAGACGCTGACCTCACCGATATACGCTTATTTGAACGAAACGTCGGCCCGAAGCCCGTTTGCGGACCAGTACGACACTGACAACGTCAACAGCGTCGGGATGCACGCTCGGCCCGTCATCGGCGGCGTCTTCATCAAGATGCTGGCCGACCCCGCCATCTGGAAAAAGTGGGCCGGCGGCGACAAAACTCAGGTGGCCGGCTGGGCGCCCCTGCCCGCTCCGCCGGTCGTCACCTATGTCGTTCCCACGTCCGCGACCGCTCCCGCGACCTGGCGCTACATCACGACGGCCACACCGCCGCCTGCGGATTGGTACAAAACGGACTTTAACGACAGCGCTTGGAAAGAAGGCGCGGCTCCCTTCGGCAGCGGCATCCCCAGGGGCGTCGGAACCGGCGGCGGCACCCCCTGGGCCGACACGCCCGGCGACCTCTGGATTCGCCGCACGCTGACCCTGCCTGCCGGGAACTACCCGAACCTGGCGTTCATGGCCTGGCACGATGAGGATGTGGAAATCTATGTCAACGGCATTTTGGCCGTCTCGGAAGCAGGCTTCAACAACGGCTATGAGGCGCTGGAAATCACCCCCGAAGCCAAAGCGCAGCTCGTGCCGGGCGCAAAAATCACCCTTGCCGCCCATGTCCACCAGACCACCGGCGGCCAGGGCATTGACCTCGGCCTCGCCAACATCGTCCAGCCCTGACTTATATTGACACGGGGTAGAAAAGGCGGACAGCAATCGCTGTCCGCCTTTTCCGATAGAATGGGCTATTCGTTTTTTCAGCCTTGAAAAATAAATGAAAAATAGGCTTGACAAGTTTGGGAAAAGATGTTACAATCATTTATTGATTTTACCCAACCGTTTGGGTAGAGAAAGATTGGCGCCGTCGCCACGGTGTCAGGAGAAGGGGAAAAGCTATGAACAAGCTTACAAAAAATTATCGGGCATCAACACCATTTCTTTGTCTGCTGTTTGCACTTATTGCCGTCCAGTGTCTGAGGCCGGCGCGGGCAGGCGTTCTGCTGCAAGGCTTTTATCCGAATGTCCCCTCACCGGCGGCGGGTAATCCCAACGCCACCTGGTGGTGGGATTATCTGGCGCTTCAGGCCAATTCCTTTCGCCAGGCCGGCTTTTCCGCGATCTGGATTCCGCCTGCCCTGAAGGGTGGGGCGGGCGGCTATTCCAGCGGCTATGACCCGTTTGACGACTACGACCTGGGCAGCAAAAACCAGTCCGGCACCTATCCCACCCGCTTCGGCAATCGTGAGCAGCTCGAGCGCTCCGTCGCCATGCTCCGGGCCAACGGCCTGGATGTCTATGAGGATGTCGTGCTTAACCACCGGGGCGGCGATGACGGCCAGTACAACTTCAAATATGTGGATGCCTACGGCAACTGGCCGGGGGGCCGCTTCCAGAAAGGCCCCGGCGATTTCCATTGGGCGTTCGGCACGAATAATTTGCCGGAAGACCCGGATGTCCCGGATCCCGGAGCGGATCAAGCCTATCAGTTCGGACGGGACTTGGCCCCGATCAACGGTTTTCGTGGATCGGACGGTCAGGGCTGGGCGTTTGAAGGTCTGGAAAAAAGCGGCGATTGGCTGACCAAGGCTCTGGACATCCAGGGCTACCGCCTGGACGATGTCAAAGGCATTTCCACGGACTTCCTGTACCCCTGGCTCAACTACGGCGCGATGGCCGGCAAGTACGCGGTCGGTGAGTATTTCGACGGCAACCGCGACACCGTCAACGCCTGGATTTCCAACAACAACGGGCAGCCCGGAATGCAGAACCGCGCCAGCGCCTTTGATTTTCCCCTGCGCTACGCCATCAAAGCCATGTGCAACAGCGGCGGCTATTATGACATGACCCAGCTTGACCATGCCGGTCTGGCCGGCATCAATCCCGGCGGCGCCGTCACCTTTGTGGAGAACCATGACACCGACGGCTCCGATCCCATCACCCAGAACAAAATGCTGGGCTATGCCCTGATCCTGACCACGGAAGGTTATCCCTGCGTTTTTTACAAAGACTGGAGCACCGATTACGGCTGTTACGGCCTCAAAGCCGGGATCAACAACCTGATCTGGATTCATGAAAATCTCGCCAGCGGGCCGACCCAGCAGCGCTGGAAGGATACCAATGTGTATGCCTACGAGCGGCTGGGCAGCAATGACGGACGCGACCTCCTGGTCGGCTTGAACGACAACGGCTCTTCGTCTCGCACGGTGACGGTGCAGACCAAGTTCGGGGGCAACGTCAGCCTGCACGATTATTCCGGCCACTCGCCCGATGTTTGGACGAATTGGGACGGCACCGTGACCATCACGATCCCTGCGGATGTCAACGGCGGCGGGTATGTCTGCTACTCCTGGCAGGGCTACGGCGGCGGCTATCAGATCAACAATTACGCCGTGACGCAGGAATACGCCGGGGCGACGGACCTGGACATCCGGCCCGCCGACAATACCGCTCAGGTGCAGGTCTGCCGCGTTTATGTCGCCAAAGGCAAAAGCGTCTCCGGCGCGCTCTTTTATGACGCGACCAAATGGACCGGTGCCACAAAAATTGTTGCGGAATTGGATGGCCCGAATGGGAAAGCCATCGTCACCACCAGCTTCTCCACGGCAACTCAGGGAAAAACGATCAGCGCAACGGCGAGTGCCACCGGCTGGTATACCTTCAAGCTGCGCTCGTACAACACGCCGTCCGCCAACCCCAAGCCGATGTATTGGCTGCGGGCCACCTACACCGCACCGCAGACAATGTAACACGAACGACAAGGGCCGCGCCGGGGCTTTTCCTAGCCCCGTCCCTGCCTCATCAAACCAAGCAGTACCGACCCGGTCGTGCCAGCACGACGCACTTTTGAGGAAAATACAATGCACTTCAAACATCTCTCGGCAACCGGCGCAGTCGCCACGCTGTTCCTTTTGCCTCTCGCCAGCCATGCGGGATTTATCGTCTATGGCGACAATGCAGCCAATCCTGAGTACGCCAGCGGCTATGCTGGTAAGGGCGGTGATGTCCCTGGCTTCGGCGCGTACAGTGTAACGATGAATGGCAGTTCTTCCGGTACGTTCGTCGCCAGCGCGTCCGAGTCCGAAGGTAACAACGGTACGCCAGCCCCCAGCACTATTGATACCAGTGGGGTATCGTTTGGTATGTATGCCAACGGCGGCTCCACGAGTTCTGTGACTGTCAAGCGCACCTTTAACATCCCCGGCGAAAGCGGCCCTACGGCGGGCCTGAAAATCAATGGAGAATCGTTTTCACTAAACTTCGTGCCAGGCTATAATGACGGCGGCTCTACCGGCACGGCAGGCGTGTCGCTGCTCACTAACAGCGGCTCCTCTCTCGGCTTGTTCAGAGTATGAATCCGGCGGGGCAGGTTTCCTGTTTAACGGCGCTTCCACAGGGCAAGGCTTCGCAACCGGCGCTCTGCATCTGCTGTACACTGTGACTTCGCCGACGACCTATTCCCTGGCCGTTACTGGTCCCTTTACCTATAACGGCACTGGGACATTCTCCGTCGCCAACCCGATTGACGGTTTTGAAGTAGAGCAGTCTAACTCCGCTGGAGGGACTCCCGATCACAATGCTTATTTCAACAACCCGGAGATTTCGGCGGCTCCCGAGCCGAGTGGCGTGTCCGTTCTGCTCATCGTGGCCGCCGTTCTGGGCGGCAGCCTGATTCTGCGCCGCCGCATGGCAACTCCGTCGTAACGCTGTCAAATCTCCATCTGGGGAGCAGGATAAAAGCCAAAGGCTGGATAAGATAAAAGGGCAGGGACGATCCCTGCTCTTTTTTGTGTGTGGAAGGGAAGAAAATGCGGCTGATTTGGAAGATCGTCGGTGCGCTTTGTGTCGCGGCTTTGCTGTGCGGGCCGAGAAGCGCGCGCGCGCAGGAGGTCGTGTTTCAGGATTTCTACTGGGACACCGTTCCTGTGCCCGGCCAAAGCTGGTGGAGTCAGATTGAACACGAACTACCGGACCTCGCGGCGGCAGGAGTTGGCAGTGTCTGGGTGCCTGCCCCCATCAAAGGCGGGGCGGGCAAATACGACATGGGGTATGGTCCCTATGATCTTTACGATCTGGGCGATAAGGACCAGAAAGGAACCGTCGCCACCCGGTTCGGCACCAAAGACGAATTTCTGCGGTTTGTCGGCGCGGCGCATCGCCTGGGCATCAAGGTCTATCCCGATGTCGTCATGAACCACGCCATGGGCGCCGATTACGCCGAGCCGAACCCCGTCATGGCGCGGCTCGGCTGGAACGACATCCCCGATCAATCCAAAGTCGCGCCCGCCCAGCGCTCCCCAGACGCCAAACCCGGCGACATTCTGCGCTCCTGGACAGGCTTTGCGCCGGTCGGCGCCGACGGCAAGCCCGGCTCAGGCCGGTTCCCCCGCACCTGGCGCGATTTTCACCCGAACGAGGCGGAGCCGGACCGGGATGGGCCGTACCACCAGAAAGAGTTTGGCGAAGATTATGCGTTCCGGGGCGACAACGATTACGTCCGGCATTCGCTGGTTGCCTGGTCGCAGTGGTTCGTCGCCCAGACCGGCGCGGACGGGTATCGTCTGGATGATGTCAAAGGCATGGAGCCGGACTTTATCCACGACTTCGTCGCCGGCAGCCCCTCGGGTCTCTGGATGGTCGGCGAGTTTGTGGACGGCGACCCGGCCCGGGTAGAAACATATCTGCATCAGACCGGCGACGCACTGCATCTGTTAGACTACCCGCTGTATTTTGCCCTCCGTGACATGACCTTCCGCCCGGAAGAGTTTGACATGCGCGATCTGCTCCGTCGCCGCCTGCCGGATCGGGACCATGCGGTGACATTTGCCGGCAACCATGACATGTCGCGCACGGATAGCGTTCTCATCTACAACCAGCCATTTGCTTATGCCCTGGTTCTGGCGATGTCCGGGACGCCCTCCGTCTATTATTCAGACTTCTGGCGCACAGACCCGGCCCGGCGAACGCAGTTGGCGGCGCTCATCCGTCTGCATAACCGCCTGGCGCTGGGCGACGAGAAGATACGGGAAGCGGATCGCTGCACGCTGGCGATTGAGCGGAGCGGCCATCTGCTGGCGGTGTTTAACAGCGGCGGCGACCAGAGCGAACACCCGATCACGGCGGCGACGGACTTCCTGCCGGGGACGCGGCTGGTGGACTGGGCCGGCGGCGGCGCTCCGGTGACGACGAATGCCCAGGGCAGCGTGACGGTGCGCGTTGCGCCCTTCCACTTTGCCTACTACGCCCCCGCGTCTGCGGCAGCGCCCGCCCAACGGCCAGCGCTGCCGACCAGTCAAACCTGGGAGTTTGCGGATGACCTCGGCACTGGGCGTCTCAGCGGCAAGCCATACACGCTGCGCGTGATGCTGCGGGCCGGGGAATCGCTGACGGTGTCGGCGGAAGGGGAGGGGAATGCGGCAATCCGTCTTCGCGCCGCCAGACCCGAGGGCCAGGCGCTGGGCGAGGGCGTGAACGCGCTCCGGGTGACGGCCCTGCATGACGGCCCGTATCAGATCGCCGCCTGGACCCGCGACGGCCAGACCGTCAACGGCAAAGTAACGCTGCGGTACGGCAGAACGCCGTAGCCCCGGAACCTAACCCCGCCGCAGCACTGGCTACCCGGAGGGCAAGCGGCGACCCTCCCTGTCAGGGAAGGGTGAAGACAACGGTAGCCTTTCTTACTCCCCTCCCTGGGGTTTTATTGGGCTAACAGGGGAGGGGCTGGGGGAGAGGTTCTGCGGGGAGCGGTTCGTCAGGAGCCGGAGGGCGGCGGGGCCGTGCTGGAATTGACTTCCAGAAGCGGTGGCAGAAACACCTGGCGCATCTCAATCGGTTCGCCGCGCATGGTCCGTGACAACAGATGGGCCGCCTCGGAAGCCACTTCTTCCTGACGGACATTCATCACGGTCAGGTGCGGCGCCATCTTTCGCATAAACCGCGCGTTCAGACAGGTCATCACGCTGACATCGGCGGGAACGCTCAGGCCCAGATCGGTCAGCGCGCGGATCGCTCCCAATGCGCCAATCTCGTCTTCGGCAAAAATCGCGGTCGGCAGCGGCCCGTGGGCAAGCCGCTGCCGGACATCCAGATAGATGCCGTTCTCATGGTGGGCCGTGTCGCAATAGGTGAGCGTGTCGCGCAGGCCGAGATCGTCGCGCGCCTGGCAAAATCCTTCGTAGCGCCGCTGACCGGACATGAGATCGCGCCCGATGTTGTAAAACAAAATCTTGCGGTGGCCTAATCCGGCCAGATACGTCAGGGCATCATAGGCGACCCGGAAATTATCCATGCCGACCGCCGCGACCCCGGCGAGAGGGGCGGACCCACGGACGACGTAGGGCAGGCCCGTCGCGTCCATAATCGCCGGACGGGGATCGTTGACCTGCATGTCCGTCAAAATCATGCCGTCGCAGATTCGGGAGCGAGCGATGCGGTCCAGCGCGTCAATGGGAGCGTCCGGCTGCCCGCCGCACTGGGCGAGCAGCAGGTTGATGCCGTACAGGTTGAACGTATAGACGAGCGCCCCGATAATGGCGTGGTAATGCGGCGGCAGCTCATATTCGGTCGCGGACAGGCCGCTCCCGGCGGAGTCAATAATCATCATCAGCGCGGCGGTATCCGTTCGCCCGCGCGCCAGGTTCTGAGCCGCCCGATGCGGGCGATAATTGAGTTCGCGGGCGACATTCAGAATACGCTGGCGTGTTTCTTCCCCGACCCCGCGCCCCGCCCGGGTGCGATTATTGAGGACACGCGAGACTTCCGAGCGCGAGATGCCCACCCGCGCCGCAATGTCTTCCAATTTGACGGCTGTGGGTTTGCTGTTGTTGTGGTCCGGGGTCATAGCCGTATTTCCGAGACAGAAGCAGTGCAGGATCTCCCCAACCGCGTGGGTTGCGTCTATTATAGTTCTTTTAACGGGCATGTGTCAAGAATTATTACTCCTTTTGATGAAAAAGGCCTTGACAGAAAGAGCGGGGGCGGTTATAATAGTTTATCTACCCAACCGATTGGGTAAAAGTCATTCTGTTTGGGTTAAGTCTTTCTGTCACCGCAGACTTGTGTTTTTGTCAAAAAGGAGTTTCCTATGAACCGAAGATCTCATGGCTTCACGCTGATCGAGCTGCTCGTGGTCATCGCCATTATCGCGATCCTGGCAGCCATTTTATTCCCCGTCTTCCAGAAAGTGCGCGAAAACGCCCGACGCACTGCCTGTCTCTCCAATGAAAAGCAGATTGGGATCGCTGCGATGCAATATACGCAGGACAGCGACGAGAAATATGTCGCCGGAGCCAATCCCTTTGGCAAAGGTGCGGGCTGGGCCGGACAGCTTTACCCTTACATTAAGAGTGTAGGCGTTTTCCGCTGCCCGGACAACTCCACCAATCTCCCCGGCACGGATCCGTCTTATGGCCTAAACAGCCAGCTCAGTCCGTACAATGGCGCCGGCAACGGGTCGAATGGAATCAACCTCGCGCAATTCAGCGCGCCGGCAAGCACTGTTATGCTCTTTGAAGTCATCAATAGCGGTTACTTTGATGTCACGATTACATCGGGAGCGGATGCCGCCGGTATGTCCGCCGATGCCGTGCCTGCTTATGGCGGTGGGTCTCCGGCAGGATACGGCATTGGAAACACCTACGATTTGACCGGCTTCAATACCGCTTTCGGCGCCGGCGTGAACAATAATGGTTCCAATGTGATGTACGCCTCCGGCTATCTGAGGAACTCGGTGAACAACGCGAACGGCAACTTCGCCGCCGCCACGGGCCGTCATTCCGACGGGGCGAACTATCTGATGACCGATGGACATGCCAAATACCTGCGAGCCTCGTCCGTATCGGGCGGCTATGAGAATCCGACAGCCGGTGACTGCGGCAGCACCGCTGCCAGCACCGCCGCCACGACCTCATGTTCGGACAAGACGATTGTCGCAACCTTCAACGTTCTATAGGATTGTCGGCGTTGTGCGCTCACAGGCAGGCTGGTTGTGAGCGCACCATTTTAAGTTTCCAGCTTCCAATCAGGCTCTCCATAAGGCTCTCATGCAAACACAAATGCAACGTAGGATAACGTCAGGCGCTTGCCTGCTTTTGACGGCAGCCACACTGATGCTGGCTGGCTGCGGCAATCATGATCAAGCCGGTACCGGCGCTGCCGGCGGCACGATGAGCCCGGCTCAGGTCCAGCAGAATGCTGCCAGGCAGCAAGCGGAATTAAAAAGCCAGGCCACCTCCGGCTCACAACCGGCGTCCGGCAACCATTAATCCAGTTTAACTGCCGATGCCTCTCTTCTCCTTGCCAGCGCATTGCCGGGAAATGGGCGGCGGGCCGCGTTTAACCTACCGGCAATCTCACGCGCACTGTTGTTCCCATGCCGACGGCGCTTTCCAGCGTGATCGTCCCGCCGTGCGCGTCCGCGATGCTGCGGCAGATTGCCAGCCCCAGGCCGGTCCCGCCCCGCCCGCCGGACCGGGCGGCGTCCACGCGGTAAAAGCGCTCAAAAAGATGGGGCAGATGCTGCGGCGCGATGCCATCTCCGGTGTCCGTCACGCTGACGGTCACGGCTTGAGACTCCACGCTGGCGGACACGGTGACGGCCCCGCCGGGCGGCGTGTGGCGGGCGGCATTTTCCAGCAGATTCGTGAACAGCCGCCGCAGGGCGTCGCCGTCGCCTTCCAAACAGGGCAGCCAGTCCGGCAGGCACAGCCGGATTCCCGCCTGCTTCGGTCCCAGCACCGACTCCGCCGCCTGCGCCAGCAGGGGCGCGAGGCTGACCGGCTCCCGGCGCTGTGTCTGCTCGCCCGCATCGGCGCGGGCCAGCAGCAGCAGGTCCTGAACCAGCCGGGTCGTTCGGTCGGCGGCCGCATCGGCATTCAAAAGCGCGCGCCGGTAATCCTCCGCCGTGCCGCCGGTGAGCAGGGCCAGACTGGTATTGGCTTTAATCGTCGTCAGCGGCGTTCTGAGTTCATGCGAGGCATCGGCGGTGAAGCGCCGCTGCTGCTCATACGCCTGTTCCAGCCGGTCAAATGACTTTTCCAGCCTCCCCAGCATGGCATTAAACGTGTGCGCCAGGGCCGCAAACTCATCGCTGCCCGTGACCGGCAGACGCCCGGACAGGTTCTCGGCTTCTATCCGGCCCGCCGCCTGCGTCACTTCTCGGACGGGGCGCAGGGCGCGATCCGTCAAAAACGCCCCGCCCAGTCCGGCCACCAGCAGCGCCAGCGGGATCAATGTCAGCAGCGTCCGCGTCATGCGGCCCACTTCCCCCTGAAGCGATCCCAGCGGGGCGGCGAACTGCGCGACCCCGACCATCTTCCCCTCGCGCCGCAGCGGAAACGACAGGACGCGCAGCGACTCCGCGCCGACTTGAACAGTGGAGGCGATCTGGCTGCCCTGCCGGGAGAGCGCCGCCGTTTTCGCGTCCCACGGGGGACCTTGCTCGCTTGCCCTCTCCTCGGGCGGCCCCGGCATAGGCTGACCGACCAGAAAAAGCAGCCGGGGACGGTATTCGCTGAACAGGTCCGGGCCATGCGGATGAGGTCCTGGGCCGAAATGGCTGCCGCTGCCTGGAAATGGGGAATTAGCTCGCCCCCCGGCCCCCAATTCTGGGGGAGGCAGAGAAAAGCCTTCCCCTCTGGTTCCCCCATGATTGGGGGCGAGGGGGGAACTTCCGTTCGGCGGGCGCTCTTCGCCGGGGTGATGCGGCGGCGGGTGGTCGATCATGCCTTGGAATGCCTGCGCGCCGCTGGCAAGATGGCGGTCTATCTCGGCGACCCCGGCGTATTCCATCCGCAGACGGAATGCGATGCCCAGCACCACCAGAACCAGCGCCAGGACGCCGACATTCCACAGGGCCAGCCGCGTCCGCACGGAATGGAGCGAGTAGCGCGGCGCGTTCATTCCCCGGCCCCCGCCGGCGACGCTTGCAGCCGGTAGCCGACGCCATGTACCGTCTGGATCAGCCGGACCGCGTGGCCGGCGTCTATCTTGCGGCGCAGCAGCCGGACATAGGCATCCACGGTGTTGGAATAGCTGTCGTCATCCTGCCAGACGCGCTCCAAAATCACTTCCCGTGTCAGCGTCTGCCCCTCATGCCCGGCCAGCGCTTCCAATAAATCATACTCGCGCGGCGTCAGGGCGATTTCCGCCCCCGACCGGGTGACGCGCCGCTGCTGCGTGTCCATTTCCAGATCGGCGACCCGGATCGTGCGCGTCTTGTGCAGGCGGTCGCGCCGCAGCAGGGCCTGCACCCGCGCCAGCAATTCGGCGAAGTCAAACGGCTTGGGCAAATAATCGTCCGCCCCGGTTTCCAGCCCGCGCACCCGGTCCGAAACAGCATCCCGCGCGGTCAGCATCAAAATCGGAGTCGTGTCTTTGGCCTCCCGCAGACGCCCGCAGATTTCCCAGCCGTCCAGCCCCGGCAGCATCACATCCAGCAGGATCAGCGCATACCGCCCGTTTTCCGCCCGCTCCAGCCCTGCCGTGCCATCGGGCGCGACATCCACCGTGTAGCCCGCCAGCGTCAGCCCCCGGCTCACCACTTCCGCAATCAACTCTTCATCTTCCACCAGTAAAATCCGCATGATGGCGTTGTTGTACCCCAGGAAAATGAAAAACGAATGAAAAGTGCCTGTCCGCCGCTGACAACTGCTATTTTTACTTGGCATGATTTATGCAGGGCCTGGTTACAAGACCGACCGAGGGGAGGGGATACAGGCATCTTTTCAATGTTCGCTCGGCTCATCGTTTGAGTGCCTGAAAGTCAGGGGCGCTTTTGAGAGTTTCTTCTTCCAGAAAGGAAAAACGCTTCTATGTTTCACGCCCAAAAAATCGGCGCTCTGCTGCGCGGCATCGCCTGTGTGGCGATGCTTGTCGGCGTCTTCGCGCCCGCCGCGTCCGCCGGGACTTTCAAATTGACCTACACGGGGACGTTCAGCAGCGCAAACTCGCTGACCGGTCCTGGCGGGACCATTGTCCAGTTCACAGACCCGACCCCGTTCATCGCCACCGCCCTCTTCAGTGACACCAGCCCGAATCTGGCGGCGCCGGTCGGCGTGCCGGGCTTTGTCGCCTATTCGCCGCTCTCGGCCTCGCTGATTGTAGACGGTCACACGTTCAACGTCGCCACTTACAATCAAAGCCCGACCCAGGGCATTTCCGTCGCCGTGTTTGACCAAAGCACGCCGTTCGGGCCGGGTCATTACGCGGTCGGCTTTCTGCAAAACCCGCTTCCCGACGGGGCCGGGTTCATCGGCGACTTCGGCTCCGCCTCGCCGGGGTTCAGCGCCACGCAACTGACCTCCACCGTGTTCACAGACTACCAGGGCGTCGGCTATGGTTCCGGCCCCGGCAGCCCGCCCGCCGTCGTGCCGATCCCTCTCACCGACACCGGCGGTTCCTATTTCCTGACCCTGGGCAACTACGATGAGGAGTTCGCTCAAGGCGGGGTCCAGAACACGGCCCGCATCCAGGCGATCCCGGAAGCCTCTTCGGCGGCTTCCCTGGCCCTCATGCTGTCCCTGGGACTGGCCGGCGGCATCCTTGCCCGCAGGCGCGCCAAGGCATAGAAACAGTCAGCCCGCAATGTCGTCAGCCCGCCGGCTCATGTGCCGGCGGGCTGATCCTCTGCCAAAGGACATTTATCATAGGACATTGATCACAGAACATGACCATACAAACACTGGCCGTTTGGCGGACACAGCGCGGCTGCGAGAACCTGATCGCGTCGGCCTCGGCCATGCCGGAGGACAGGCGGAGCTGGAGGCCGCTGGGGTCCGGGCAGGCGGTGAACGACCTCCTGGGGGAATGCGCCCTGGTCAATCTCAAATGGGCGGCAACGCTGCGAAACCGGGTCTACACACAACTCAGCCCCGACGTGGAAGAGCCGATCCGCGCCGCCATCCGCGCGGGCGAGGGCCTCACCGACTGCCTGAGCCGAAGCGCGAGTGAACTGATCGCCGCCATCCAGAGCGTGCGCGATGACGAGTTGACTGCCCTGCTGGAGACGCCCTTTGGCGTCTACACACTGGCCGATTGCTGCCTGATCGCCTACTGGAACAGCGTCTATCACGAGGGGCAAATCAACTATATCCAAACGCTGTCCGGCGATCAGGCGCGGCACACGGCCTTCTGAGGATCAGTTGCTGCCCCCGTCCCCCCGCCCCCGCCGTTGTCCCCGTTCGGCGTCACCGTCATCGTGAACCCCCAGGACGCGGCTGTCTTTCCGGGGTTCGTGGAGGTGACAAGCTGCGTGTCAACCCCGGACGCATAGGTCAGGCTGCTGTCCACCCAGTAGGTGCCGGGTGCAAGGGGAGTGTCCAGCGAGATCGGGCTGTTCGTCCCGTACAGCGGGCCGAGCACCACACCTGCCCCCGGCGCGAAGAGCCGGAAGACGCCGGACGGGGAGCCGAAGGTAGACACGACCACATCTGAATTGGCAGGCACGGTGAATGTAAACGTGCCGCCGGGCTGCGCCGTGACCGTCACGCCCTGATGCGCGGCCAGAGTCGTCGTCACATTGGTCGCCCCGGTGTATTTCACCGTGAGGACGGCCCGGGTCGGTGTGTTCGCCAGTGCGCTGGATCCCTTCGCCGTCGCCGAATAGGTCGGCCCGTAGAAAGTCCCGCTGGAGGCGACCTGCTCGGTGACACCCAGCGGCAGCGGCAGCGCCAGGGACGTCGTCTGATCGAGGTACGGGTCCCAACTGTAGTACGTGTAGGGACGACTCCCTCTGCCCCCGGTGCTGATGGTGTGCTTGGTGTACCGATAATCGTAGGATTGGGTGACAGTGCCGCCGGTCCCCTCCTGCGAATAAGCGGACAGAACGTTCTGAGCATGGGCGGCCGCCACCGGCAGGAGCGCAATCGCCCCCAGAAGCGCGGCGCACAGCGGCGAAATGCGTGGGCGCGTTCTCCGCGCCGCGTCGTTCCGGTCTGAAATCGTCATTGCTGACTCTCCTTTCAAGACAAAGCGGCAGCCTCTTAGGGGGATGCCTCAGTCAAAAAAAGTGTCATCTGCGTCTTCACGACGGGCCGTACAGGAACCTCCTTCGGGGCAGCGCTGAACGCCGGGGCAATGCTGACACATCATTATACCATAGATTGCCATAGTCCCCAAAAGTCAATCGGACTTCCCCGCTCTCCTGTTCGCTTCACAATTTCTTCATCTTTTCGGGGTATCACCAGACAACAACTACCACACGGAAAGTCGTTCCCATGAGATGTATTAACCCGATTAACGCCGCCATTCTCGCTGCCACTGTGACCGGCGCTCTCCTGAGTCTGCCGCCCGCAGAGGCCGATGCCGCGCTCACCGCGCAGCGAACAATCAGCACCGGGCAGCCCGGCCAAATCGCGCAAACGCTCAAATTGTTCTATCAGGGGAAAAACGCCCGGCTGGAAACCGACGGGGAGCCGGTCCTGCTCTATGACGGCGGCAGCGGCGTCGTCCACGCCCTGGACACCGCCCGCAGCACGTACTTTACCACGTTCTCTCCGCAGGTCCAGCAGGTGATTGACCAGATGCCTTCCGGGATGGGCGGCCCGGAAAAAGAGAACCTCAAACTGGACTTCCAGCCGACAGACCGCGCGGCGATCCTGGCGGGCATGACCGCCCATCAGTATCTCGTCACGGGAACCGTCACCTTCACGCCCAGCCGCTCCGAGCGGCGCGGGCGCGGGGGAGGCCGCAGGCGAGGCGGCGGCTTCCCGCTGTTTGGCTCCGCGACCATTGACCAGTATCGGCGCGGCGAGGGCGGGCCGAATGAAGAGGGCGGGCCGGACGAACCGGGCCCCGCCCCGTCCGCCCTGCCGCACTGGAACCTGAGCGGCGAAATCTGGCTGTCGGACACGCTCAAGTTCCCGGCCAAAGAAGACACCCTTCTGGCCGCGCAGCTTGTCGCCGCCAACATCGGGCCGTTTCTTCAGCCCCTGGCCGACGCCCTGGACAAACACAAAGGGCTGCCGCTGCTGGCCCGCATCACCGTCACCCGCACCCTGCCGCCGTCGCGCATGGAAGCCGCGCCAACTCCCGCCCCCGAAACCACGGCCACGACCTTGACCGTCCAGTCCGTCTCCGCTGCGCCGCTCAGTGACGCCCTGTTCCAAACGCCTCTCACCTACACGCTCATCGCCGCCCCGCCCACCCCCTACGACCCCGGCAGCCCCCCTGCGATCACTGCGCCGTAATACCGCAGAAAGGCCCTCCCCTCTTCACCCTTCCCTAACAGGGAGTCGGGTGCAGTTGCGCCAGGGTCGCAACTTGTTGCGGGGTTAGGTTCTGCCCACTTGCGCTTCCTGTCGCTTTCCAGTAAAATGAACTCTATGCAAATCGTTCCCACCCCCAATCCCACACTGGACACTTACTACGACGCTCTTGCCAACTACTCCCACCTGGGCGTCACCCAGGAGCAGGGCATCCGCAGCGCCTTTCGGTCCCTGCTGGAAACCTTTGCCCGGTCGGCGGAACCGTCGGGGTGGACTCTGGTGGAAGAACACACGCTGCCGGGCAGCCGCAAACGGCCCGACGGCACCCTTCTGGACAATTTTCGTATCCCGCGCGGCTACTGGGAGGCTAAAGACACCCGCGATGATCTGGACGCCGAAATCCGCAGCAAAATTAAACTCGGCTACGACCTGAGCAATATCATCTTTGAAGACACCCGCCGCGCTGTTCTGTATCAAAACAAGCAGCGCGTTCTGGAAGCCGATCTGACCCGCCGGGATGCCCTGGCCGACCTGCTGACACGCTACTTTAACCACACCCCCGCCGAAATTGAGGAGTTTCACCGCGCGGAAGGGGAGTTCCGCGAACAGATCCCCATTCTCGCCAAAGCCTTGCTGTCCATCATTGAAACGGCCCGGCAGGAAAATCCGACGTTTATTGCCGCGTTCTCGGAGTTCTTTGAACTATGCCGCACGTCCCTCAATCCCCAGGTCAGCGCCGCCCAGATTGAGGAAATGCTGGTCCAGCACCTGCTCACCGAGCGCCTGTTTCGCAATGTCTTTGACAACCCGGAGTTTTCCAAGCGCAATGTCATCGCCGCCGAGATTGAAAAGGTCATTGCGGCTCTCACCAGCCAGTCGTTTAGCCGCGAGGCGTTCCTGAAGCGCCTGGATTACTTCTACACCGCGATTGAAAACACGGCCCGGACGATCACGGACTTTTCCGAAAAACAGGGTTTCCTGAACACCATTTATGAGCGCTTCTTTCAGGATTTCAGCACGGCCACGGCGGACACGCACGGCATTGTCTACACGCCGCAGCCGATTGTGGACTTCATGTGCGCGAGTGTGGAGGAGGTCTTAAAATCGGAGTTCGGCAAGTCCCTGTCGGATGCGGGCGTGACGATTTTGGATCCGTGTACCGGGACGGGTAACTTTCTGGTGAACATACTGCGCCGCATTTCGCCGCTGGATTTGGGGCGCAAGTACCGGGAGGAATTGTTTGCCAATGAGGTCATGCTGCTGCCGTATTATGTGGCGTCGCTGAACCTGGAACATGCTTATTTTGATTTGCAGGGCCGCTACGAGCCGTTCCCCGGCTTATGCTTTGCGGACACGCTGGATTTGGCGCAGGGCAAGCAGTTGTCCATGTTTGCGGAGAAGAATACGGAGCGGGTGCAGCGGGAGCAGGACGCGGCCATTACGGTGATTATCGGGAACCCGCCTTACAATGTGGGGCAGCAGAATGAGAACGATAACAACAAAAATCGCAAGTATCCGGTGGTGGATGCGCGTATCCGAGAGACATATACCAAAGACTCAAAAGCGACCAATAAGAACGCGCTGAATGACGCCTATGTGAAGTTTTTCCGCTGGGCCTCAGATCGCCTCGCAGGACAAGACGGCATTGTCTGTTTTGTGACGAATAACTCCTTTGTAGAGCAGATCGCCTTTGACGGAATGCGAAAGCATTTGCTTCAGGACTTCACCCAAATCTACCATTTAGACTTACATGGGAACGTCCGCAAGAACCCGAAACTCTCTGGGACTACGCATAATGTCTTCGGTATTCAGGTGGGTGTCGGCATTACTATTGCGATCCGTAAAGCAGGTGCAGATACGTTTCTAAAGTATCACAGAGTAGCGGAGAACCTGACAAGGTTATCAAAGACCGCCACGCTTACCGCGTGGCGGTCTTTGACAGGGGTTCCCTGGAATGACCTTCAGCCAAACATTAAAAACGCATGGCTGACCGAAGGTTTGCAGGCTGACTTTGAAGACTTCCTACCGATTGGTTCTAAAGAAACGAAAACGCAGAAATCGCTGGAAGTCAAAGCGATCTTCAAGAATTACAGTGGTGGTGTGAAAACTAACCGCGACGAGTGGGTTTATGACTTTGACAAGGACCGTCTCTCGGACAAAATCGCCATTCTGGCCACAAACTATAATGAAGAAGTTCGAACGCTGGAAAAAGCGACCAGACAAAACCGTGTCAGTTGATGGGTTTGTGAACAATGACAGCACACGTTTCAAATGGAGCGAAAGTCTAAAAAGCTATCTGATGCGCGGCATCCGTGCCGAGATGTACGAACAGGCCATTCGCCCTGCCGTATTTCGTCCGTTTTGCAACCAGTGGCTATACTTTGACCGGATGTTTATTGAGCGCGTATATCAGATGCCCAATCTAATACCTGCGCCTGATAAGCCAGATGAAAACCCTAAGATTTGGCTCAAGGTTGGTACGGAATTACCCTCATTTGTCTTGATGACTGATAAGATACCTGATTTGCTGCCTCAAGGCGGCTCACAATGCTTCCCCCTCTACACCTACGCCCTGGACGGCAAAATCCGGCGGGACAATATCACGGATTGGGCGCTGGGGCAGTTCCAGGCCAAGTACGGGCCGGACGTGACCAAGCGCGACATTTTCCACTACGTCTATGGCCTGCTTCACTCGCCGCAGTACCGGGAACGCTACAAGGAAAACCTCAAGCGCGAACTGCCCCGCATCCCGCTAGTGGATGGGGAACCCCAGACGACGCCGGGCGCAAATCCGGGCAATGAATTACCCGTCTCGGAGGCTTCGCCGAATGTCCTGCGGATGGCAGACCACTCCTCTCGTCCGCAGGACGACCAGCCGCAGGCTTCCCAGGTGGGTATTTTAATGCCCGGCGAAGCCGAGGAGGGGGCTTCTTCTCCGGCTCCCCCAGAATTGGGCGTGGGGGGGCCATCTTCCCCCTTCCACGCCTTCGTCGCCGCCGGTGAGCAGCTCGCCGCGCTCCATGTCGGCTACGAGCAGGCCGAAGAATACCCGCTGACGCAAATCGTCAACAAGGACGTGCCGTTTTCCTGGCGCGTCGCCAAAATGCGGTTCAAAGGAACCAGCGTCATTGTCAACGAAAGCCTGACCCTGGCCGGCATTCCCCCGGAAGCGCTCACCTACAAACTCGGCAACCGGAGCGCCCTGGAATGGGTCTTGGACCAGTACCAGGTCAGCACGGACAAGCGCAGCGGCATTGTCACCGACCCGAACCGCGCCGACGATCCCGAATACATCGTCCGCCTCCTCCGCCGCGTCGTCACCGTCAGCGTCCAAACCGCCCAACTCGTGGCAAGCCTCCCACCCCTCCTCTTCGCTTCTGCCCTCCTCTTCGCTTCTGCCCGCGAAGGCGGGGAGTTGCCCTTCTAAAGCACGGGGGTTCAGCCCCGTGAGAGCCAAACTATATCAGAGAAGACTTCCAAGAAGACTCCGAAAAAAACTCCGAAACGCGCACGGCCGGATTTTTTGCCTGCGGCTGGAAAAACAATCGGGAAAACACTTGACATCACTTATCTCTGCCTTTCATAATAGTAGACATATTATAACACGAAGCGGCAGAAAACGCAAGCCGTCACGAAAGGATGTTCGGAATGCTCACCAATGATTTGCACGACTTGAAGGAAAAGTTCAACACGGCGACGGGAGGTTCCACCGGCCCGCGCACGGCTCCGGGTAAGGCCGTCAGCGCCCGCAATGCCACCACGCACGGCCTGTTTGCCCGCGACATCGTTCTGCCCTCCCTCGGCGAAGACCCCGAAGGCTACCGGCAGCTCGCCGAGGAGTTCACCGCCCAGCTTGCCCCGCGCAATCTGCTGGAACGGCATTACGTGGAAAAGATCGCCGCCGCAAGCTGGCGGCTCCGCCGTCTGCACCGCTGGCAGGCGCAGTTGTTTGAGGACCAGACACTGACCGAGAACGAGCGCCTGGACCGCCTGGACAAAGTCCTGCGCCACGAGACCGCCCTGCACCGGCAAATAGACACCGCCGTCAAAATGCTCAACAAGGACGTGCCGCAGCTTTATGCAAGCCGCGCCCGCGATCAAGCCCTGCTGGACACCATGCAGACCGAATTGGATTGCCGGGAAAATCGCGAAAACGAGCTGGAAGTGACTTTTGAGGCGCGGGAATTGCTGAAGCAGACTACCGCAGAACCCGAACTGGACTACGACCGCCTGGACACGGCCCAAAATTGCCAAAACGAACGGCCGGACGAACCTACCTCCGCCTCACCCTTCCCTTCGAGGGAAGGGTCGCAACTTGTTGCGGGGTTAGGTTCTTCTGCGGCGCCGTTAGGTCCCCCTCTGGTTCCCCCAGAATTGGGGGTTAGGGGGCCATTGCCGTCGCTGTCCCCACCCGCACCCACGCATGCGTGGCCGGAAGCAGACTGAGTTTGGGATTGTCCCGGTCATGGATGCCGTTCGCACTGAGCGTGTAGGGAATGCCGGACTTCAGCCGCGTCGTCGCCAGATACACCGTCTTGCCGTCTGCATCCACGGTGACGCGCAGCACCCGCGCATCATTGTCCAGCCCATAGTTGGACAATTTTCCGGCAGACTTGGCTTCCACGGGCTTCTTGAAATGGACGACCAGGTGGGCGCTGGTGGCCGAAACGCTGTCAATCGCCGGCAGGACGCCCGGCAGCAGGCCGTACACCTGAAGCTGATTGGAAAATGTGGAAACGAACACCTTGCCGTTGGCAACCGTCGGGGCGCAGAACTTGGCGAACATCCCCACATCGTCCCGGTCCGTGTTCATCTTGCAGTTCCATAGCTCATGCGAGAGGTTCGAAGCGTCAAAGGCGCGGAAGACGCCCGGCACCGTCACCCAGTTGGCGTTCTGATCGTAAGGATGGCAGACCCAGACGATCCCCGAACCCGGCAGGCTGCCGTTGGCCGAAACCGACGCGAAGCCGCCCGGCATCCCCGGCGGCGCGGGATTGGGCGACTGCGAGGTAGGCGTCTCGTTAAACTTATTCCCGGCCAGACGGAACGCTTTCAGGTAATCCACCTCGCCCATCAGATAAATCTCCGGTCCCGCCGGGCTGTTCCAGAAGACCGGCGAGCCGTGAATGTTGGACCCGGTGATCTGAAAGCTCTGCACGATCTGCGTGTCGCCTGCCGCATTGAAACCGCCCAGATGGTCGCGCCGCGTCACATACAGCCAGCCGTTCTTGCCGCCCCCGACGATCAGGTTGGAGTCCGGCACCAGCATCGGCCCCGATGCGCCCAGGTCCTGATCATTGGCGCTCATGGCGTCCTGGTTGTACGGCGTAAAGTAGTCCATCACCTTGAGCGTCCCGCCGGCAGGCTTCAGCTTCAGCAGGGAGTCGCCGTAATCTTTGCCGCCCGCATTGGCCGTAAACGTCCCGTTCCCGGTCATGGCGAAGATGTTGCCGTTCTCGTCCGACGCCATCCCCATCCCTGCCTGCCAGATCGCGCCGTCGGTGCCGTTCGGCGTCGTGTTAAACACGCAGACTTGTTGCAGCGTGTCGGCCGCATAGCCCAAAATCCAGCCATGGTAGGGCGGCACGTCGGCATGCCCGCCGAAACCCAGATAGACGACCCCGTTGCACAGCAGCAGACCGGGCCGCTGCAACTGCTTGACCGGATCAAATGCCAGGACGCCGTTCACGCTGGCATCTCCTGTCCCCCTCACGGTCGCCTTGATGACCACCGGGCTGCCCTTTTTCTCCTTGCCCGTCACAAGGTCCAGCGCATGCAGCCGCTGCACATACGTCCCGTTCTCTTTGGTCTTGGTCTCCACAAATATCGTATGCGCGTCCAGATCAATTGCCGGCGTGCTGGTGATGCCGATCTCTCCCACCATGTCCGTCCACTGCGTCGTATAAACTTCGGCGGCAGGCACAGACGGCCCCAGATTGACTTTCCAAATGGGACTGGCCGCTTTGGGATCGTCGGCATCAAAACAAAACACGCTGTTATGGGCCGTCGCCAGATACACGACATTGTGCAGCCCCTTGCCCGGCACCGGCAGGTTCTGGACATACAGCGGCTGCGCGTACAGATAGCCGTCCACAGAGCGCGTGAACAGCTTCCCGAACGTCCCCACGGCCACATTGGACGTGTTCAGCGTCGTTTCTTCCAGGTTGGCCCCGGTTCGAGCATTGTTGTTATGCTGCGTCAGCACATACACCGGCCCGCTGGCATCCTCCTGCGCCCCCGCCGGCACGCCCAGAAACGCCGCCCCCGCCGCCAGCCCGATTGCGATTTGATGCCACAAAGGCAGATGATGTCTCACGCGATGCTTCCTCTCCCCTAAACCTCCGCCAGTATCTCCTTGCGCCGCCCGTCAAACTCCTCCGCCGTAATCAGCCCCTCATCCAGCAGCTCTTTCAGTGCCGCCAGCCGCTCCTTCAAGGTTCGCCCCGGCGCCGCGCCGTTACCGACAATCACCGGCAGCGCGGAGGCCCCCCCCGCTGTGAATTCTTGGGGGGAGCCGGACTGGCTTTTCCTGTTCCCCCAGAATTGGGGGCCAGGGGGCTGCTTGCCCCCGCATAGTTGATCTCTTCCAGATACCCCGAAAGCACCGAATAATAAGCATTATAGAACGCGGGCGGCCACGCGGCCTTCTGGGTTTTGGCATGAGACACCAGGCGATCCCCCAGCGCCTTCGCGCCTTCAGAACGCAGGCGGTCGTCAATCGCCGCCGCTACCTGCGCCAGCATCCGCCGGTCATCGCAGAGCCGCTGCACGATGTCCCGCGCTTCCAGCGGCGGCCGATCCTCGGCGGCTCCTATTCCGGCTCCCCCCAAGAATTAACAGCGGTAGGGGCGGGGGGGCTTCCATTCCCCCAGAATTGGGGGCCAGGGGGTTAAACCCGCCCAGCGCATCGGACTTGGGCATCCCGAACTTGTCCACATAGTTCGCCACGAAGCGCGTCTCCGTCCGCGTTCCCACGGACGTATACCTGGCGTCTTTCTCCTCCGAAATCACGCCCGACGCCCAGCCGACCACGAATGTCCGCCAGGCTTCTTTCTGATCCTCGGAACGAAGGTGGCGCGATCCGCACCCACTCCTTCACATCCGTCCGCGTATGGATCGGGTTCGCCGCCGCGCCCTGCGCCTTCACCTGGTCATAGGCATACCGATACGATTCCATCCCCTGAAGCAGATCGCAGGGGGAACGCCGCCCGCTCATGCAAAAACAAGACCTGATCCGGCTCATTGGAGTTGGTGATCTGCTGGTCTTTGATGCCCTGGACGCTCTCCGTGATCATGGACTGAAAACCGCTGCTCGCTTTCGGTGCGCGGCGCTGCCCCGTGCAGGACGCCGACAATGGTCTGCTCCTTGTTCATGTTGTGGGTGTAGTTCGGGGCGTTCTCCTGCAAGTGCAGGAACGGCTGGGACAGCGACACCACCCGCCGCAGGGTCTGGATCGTCCGGTCCGTGTCCATCCCGTACTTGGCGATAGAACTTGTCCAGACGCTTTCCTCTGCGACGGGCTGGAAGACGGCCTGCGCGTGGTCTAAGATGACCCCGCTCAGGCGCGGCAAATCGCCGTCGCGCATCCCCCAGATGTCGTTGTGGGTTCCCAGCGTATCCAAGATGTCCGCGACCAGGTTGTTGACGACGGGATTGCCCGGGTCCTGCGCGTTGCCGACATAGATGGGCGTAGCGCTCGTCAATGTCCCCGCCGACATAGCGCTCAATCCCCGTGTTCGGGTCCGTTTCGCGCCGTCCGGGATTGAACAATACCTCGCCGTTGACATCCGCCGGCTCCTGCACGGCGTGGCGCTCGGCCTTCTCAAACCGGGCGCGCAGCGACTCCATGCGCTCGACATACCGGTCCATCTCGGCCCGCAGGGCCGTGACGGTTTCAATCAGGTGCGAGTAAAAGACAATCGCTGCCGCCGCCGCCTTCCGGTCCAACGCCTCGGCGTCCAGACGCCGCGCCGCCGCCAGATAGGCGTCTTTCCCCTCGTCAATCTCCCGCCGTTTGGCCGTCGCGATCAGCCCCAGCATGAAGTCCCCCGCATGGCGATTGATGGAGTTCAAGGCATCGTCGCGCTGCTTGGTCAGCGGGAATGACCCGCCCAACAGCTCATCCTGCTGCTTCTCCATCTGGGCGATGTACGACCGGAACCGCTCAGTCATCGTGTCCAAAGCCGCCGCCGCGACCGTATGCCGGTGGTTGGGGTCATTGACACGCGCCGAAACCCAGTCCCGCAGCGCCTTGTCTTTGGCCCGGATCGCCGCGCCTAAGTTCTGCTGCATTTGATAGACCGATTCGCCCAGGTTCGTTCGCCGCTTCGCCAGCAGATCCGGGTTCGGGTCGGTGTCGGCCATCTTGGCCTCCGACTCCTTCTGCCGCGCCATCAGATACTCCACAACGCGCCCGTGACCGGGATAGGCTGTCACATACTGCCGGTCCACCGCCTGCCAGTACGCCATCGCCCCATCGCGCAGCGTCTCGCCCGTTTCCGAGTTTGCCTAAAAGCACCTGGCGCTGCACGGCTTCCGGCGTCAGTCCGAGCCGTCCTAATTCCTGATCTGTAAACGCCCCGATATTGACTGTCCGTTCCAGCGGCGTCGTCCAGCGCCGCACGATGTCGCCCGCCAGTCGGTTCGCGCAGGCCGCCATGACTTTGTCTTTGGGAAACGCAATCGCGGACAGCCCAAACCCCATGTAGTTCTGCGGGCAGCCCAGCCCGTCGGTCGTGATGAGAAACTGGTCGAAGTTGTTGCGATTGGACTTCTTCTGCCGCTGGAACTCCGAGGTCAGGTCCAAAAAGATCGAATGCCCGATCATCTCCACCAAGTCTTTCACGCGAGTCCAGCTGCGCCGCCGGGGACGACGTATCCGCCAGATAGGTGTACCGAAACGGCGGGTCGGCATCCTCCATCGGCGGGATATCCGCCTGATACTGCGCCGTCAACGTCGTCGTCGCATCCGTGTAATGGTTCAATTCCAGCAGCGCCGCATAGGCATTGGGCCGGTTGTCCACCGCCACGGCTTCCGAGTTCGGCGGAATAGAGAACATCCCGACTGTCTCCAGCATCCGCTGGTTCTTGAACTTGTTCCGCACCGTGTACGCCAGGTCCAGAAACATCCCCGACCCCGTGCCGCCGAGCAGCGACCCGACAATGTAAACCGTGATGCCTTCGCCGACCTGCAAGCCGTTGCGAATGGCCGTCTCTTTGCTGGAATCCTTGGTGATCTGCAGCATCTGCTCTTCCAGACGCCGCGCGATCTGCGTGTAGTTCCAGAAGTACGCCAATCGCCCCCGCGCCCGCACCGCCCCCGCGCCCTGGTCAATGTCGCCGGTCAGAACGCGCGGGTCCAGCCACGTCCGCAGGTGGGGATGTTCGCGCAGGTTCTTTCGCAGGGCATCCACGCCATGCACCGACGTATGGATCTTGTCGGCGACGTCCAAATTGACCGCGTCATCATAGTCCGGGTTCTTCGCAAAGATGACCTGATCGGTATCCAGCAGCAAAAACGAGACGATCGGCAGTCGGTCCAAAGCCCCGTACTTCTCCATCAGCCGCCGACGGATGTCCAGCAAAATCTGATGCCCCGTCCCGCCAACCCCGATAATCATAGACCGCGAAATTCCCCGCAGCCGCCCATCATCCGCCTGCGGCCCCGTCGTAGACGCGGCCACCGCCCCGTTTGTGTTTGTTTGTGTGTTATCTGCCATAATTTGCTTTATCTTGAATACCATGCGGTATCGCGCTGAAATTCTCCGTCGGCTTCGCTGATGCCACTCTGTCGGCTTGGCGTTTACGGCGTATCTTCGGATGATCCGGCGTAGACTCTCAAAGCCAGTCAGCGTGCTTAAAAAATCCCATTCGCCCCTTTCGGTGACAATCACCGAGCGAAGGCCGTTCTGGTAGAAATCAGTGATCTCGCCCCAAGGGATGAGTTCTCGCTTATCTTCGTCAATAAAAGTCAGACCGGCTACATTCGCCCGCACCTTCCGCTTCAGGTAGGGTACTGTCTGCCGATAGGTTGGCCGTAGAGATAACAGGAGTATCTGCTTTCCGATGAAAAACAGGCTCGTTGGGGTGAGCAGCCAGCCCCAGCCTGGAAGGGTATGCGTCGTTTCCCAAGCCCACCCGAAGTAAATGACTACCGCCACCAGACCGATCCCGTGCCAGTGGTGCAGCCATCGCTGCATATTTCGATTGATCGCCGTGTTGTAGTGGAATACGGGCGGCCAGTCATCAGGCTGCTTCCGCATCTCGCCCCAGGAGCGAATGCTGGCCGAAGTTGCGCGTTGGCGAACCCAAATGCGGAATTGCCTATCATTCCCCCACTCATTCTCATCAAATGTTAGCGTGCCTGCCCGAGTCTTTACCACACGCTGCCACTTCGCGGCGGCAAATCTGGATGTTTGCTCCGATCCCGGCGTGCGCTGGTCATAATAGCCTGTGACGTCCGCCCATGACGCGACTCGCCATCCACGCAGGCGTCGCCAACGAAGACCGTCTTCGTCCGCAATGATGACCGTTCGCGCTTGGCAGTAGCCACCCAGGAAGACAGGAACCAGAGACATCAAGGTAAATAAAGCCGTCAGCACCCCAGCAGCCGGGTCTCCCGATGCCTTTGCCAATAACAGCAGCACCAACAACGTCAGGCCGGCTAGACTTAAGAAAGCGACGACTCCCCAATTTCCGTTATCGGCGCGCAGACATACAGGCGCAAGAACCTCACGCTGTTCCTGTTCAATCACCGTCATTGTACTAACCCCGTCAATGACCGTGAGTTTCCCCACAGCCGCCTATTCTCAGCCTTTAGCCCCGTCGTAGAAGTGGTGACCGTTCCGTTTGTGTTTGGTTGTCCGTTTGTGTTTGGTTGTGTGTTGTCTGCTATAAGTCATTTCAGCCTAACGAATAAAGGAAATTGGACAGAGATTAAGCGGCACGACGGGATCAAACTCGTGATGATCCGACGTAACCAGCGTGCCGCCTGTCTCCTGCGCCAAAGCCAGCGCAAAGCAATCCGCCAGTGATAGCCTGCCGGGGCTGACTCTCAATTCCCCGACCCGCTGCCAGAATACCGTATCCATGTCAGAGCGTAGTTGGAGGCCGCCCGTGAGCAGGACCGCGATGTCCTGCCGTGCCGTATAGACATCTGCTCGCCGGATTGCGTCGTAGTAAACTTCGCTTAAGTTCACGACGTGAATGAGGCAAAAATTGTTCGGATCAGCCAAAAGCCGGGCTACTATGGCGGCTCCCGGTTCACCCGTTAGAAACGCTATGATCGCGCAGGCATCCAGAACATAAATGATCATGCCTTCGCCTGCCAATGCCGCTCTTCGAGCGCTTTTTCTTCCGCTTTTCGGGCAGCGTACTCTTCACTACCGCCCGGCAGATGGGCATATTTGCCCTGAAGACGGTTCAGCATTTCCATTCGCTGCTGCCGAAGCAATTCTGCATCTTCCTCTGTTGGACGAGGCAAGGTTTGTTCCAGAAACGACTGCAAGTAGTCTTCCACAGGCTGTCCCTGCGCCTGTGCCTCCGTTCGCGCGGCGGCTTCCACTTCCGGTTTCAATGTGAGCATGATGGTCATATGATTGTCCCCTTCCCCTAATCCGCCGGCCTGACCAGGCGAGTGCGCTTGTCTTGAAGCGTCAGGGTCATGCCCAGCGTGAGCAGAACCACGATGCCCAGTTCGGCCAGCAGGACAGGGGAATCCAGAGGAGCGGAGACGTAGCCTGTCAGGCCCATCGTCATCATCCCGCCCATCAGACCCGTTGCGTCTTTGCCGACCAGGTCGGGCGGCGAAAGCAGCGAGCGGTATTGAATGGCGTGGCTCACGCCCGTCGTCAAATATGGCGGAAACAGAAGCATCAGCACCGCAATGATAATGCCAGCCCAGAGACTGATTAACTGCTTGCTGTTCATCTGTGCACCTGCTGCAGCTCGTCCGGCGCTGAACCTGTCATGGTCCGATATGGTTCGGTGACAAGGGTGTCCACCTCGGCACGCGCCGCCGTGATGGCATTGGCTTCGTGCGCGACACGCTGAATGCTGGCAGCGAGATCGGCCAATTCCGGGGCCGATTGGCGTCCACCGACTCGGAAGGCCGTGAGACTGGTTTTCAGGGCATCTATTTGTTCTGCCGTTTCCTGACGCAGTGCCTGGTTTCGGCGCAGCAAAAGAAGGGTTCGTGTCGCCGTTTCCGCGCGACGTGTCAGTGACTCCGAGCGTTGAAGCAAGCTGGCTCTGATCACCGCGTCTCTCTCCATCTGCGCCTGCCGCTCTAAATCCGTCGCCTCCTCGTGTAGCGCCAGAGGGTCATCCGTGACTGTCTTCGGATCGTCGGCGGGCAAGGCAAGCACCGTCGTTCCCAGCGCCTGTAACGCATTTCGGATTTCTCGTACTGCCTCGGCATCCGGTGTAGCAGCCGAAACAATACTGACTGCGAGATCAAGATACGTTCGCAGCAGAGGATCATGCCGGAAACGCTGTAGATCTTGGATTTCGTAAGCCAGCAACGGTTGTCTGCTTGTTTTTGGCAAGACGCTTGTGCCGAGAACTTCCTCGTCCGACGGCGACCAGCGCAGCGCCCGCTCCAAGAAGATGCAAAAGAGAAAGAAGGTGCTGAATGTGAAGAACACTGCCACCCCCAAGAACTGCATCCACCAAAACAGGATCATCAACACACTGCTCATCAGTAGCCATGTCCCGATTGTCTGAGGCAGCGGGATGGAAATTTGAGGGCGAAATGCTTTTTTTCGGGCCGTTCGCTCACTCCGAATTTCGGCTTCCAGTTCCGGCCCCAGGTTTTCGGGAAAAAGTTCCATGCGATTTTAAACAGCCCGGCGGCGATTAAGAAGGACAACCAAAAAACCACCGACGGCGAGGGCTTCAATGGCAATGCCCAGCATTCGCGTCTCTTCGCTCTGGAGGAACAAGTACCAGGCAAGACCGCAGAAGGCGAGGATGCCAATCAGGAGCGCAATGCGGGCGGCGGCGCTCGGATCGCTGCGCTTGTTCGTAGAACGCGCGACCGTATAGACCAGGAACGGCAGGAAAAACAGCGCGATGACTAACCCTACCGCCAGGATGATGTATTTAACAATCGGATTTGGCAACTCCATCTCAATTTCGCCGCTGCCGTTGGGGTAGCGGGCAACGCCGCCCGTGGTGGAAACCGCCTCAAAATGAATCTGATACTGGCCGCTTTGCTGCGGTGTAAACGCCCAACTGATGTCTTCGCCATTGGCGGGATCGCCGACCGGCGTGGATGCCTTCTGGCTCTGCTGTCCGTAAGGCGTATCCGCGACCATTTGAAGTGTGGCCGGAGGATCGCCTTCGGGTTGTTTGTAGGTCAGGTGGAACGTATAAGTATGGTTTGCCAGCACCGAAGTCGGGAAATCGCTGGCCGGCTCCAGGGTGGGCGGCTTAGCCGATGTTCCGGCAGCAATCATAACTAACAGGCTGAACATCAGCATAATTCGGGTCAACACAATCAAGACAAGTTTCAAGGGCGCTAGGCCTCCTCAAAGTGAAAGGAAATGGGTCAACGTATTTCTACGGATTATTCTCTTTTATTGTGACACAAAACGGAAAAAAAGGTTGCCGGGGTTCGGAGACGAAGGCAACAGCCTCGAAAGAACCTCTCCCCCAGCCCCTCCCCTGTTAAGGGAGAGGAGTAAGAAAGGCCACCGTTGTTTTCACCCTTCCCTGTTAGTGAAGGGTCGCGACGTGTCGCGGGGTTAGGTTCCGGCGGCGCGGGATAGGACTTCCTAAAACACCGGCCCGTGCGGGTCCTCCACGCGAACGCGATGCTCCCGGCCCGGTTCGGTGTCGGTTCCCGGCGTCGTGACCCGCAACTCATCCCCGACGCGCAGGGGGGCCGACTGCTGCAAAGGCAGGCCGTTGTGAACGAGGGGAGAACCGGCGGGCAGAAGCGTCAGGCCGCCGCGCCCGGCCTGAATGAAGGCGGCGGGAGCCGACAGACCGGCAAGCGGAAAAATGTCCTGGCTGCCGGTCGCCGTGCCGGGAGCGCCGCCCAGGGCGATTTTCTGGCCTGGACGCAGGCGGAAGTCACGCGGCAGACTCTTATCGCCAAGTTTCAGGCGCAGGGGGATCGGGCGGTTGCCGAGCAGGAACCAGAGCAGCAGCAAAAGCAGCAGGGCGGCCAGCAGGAGGCCCAGAAGCAGCGGCCAGAGGGAATGCGATTGTGTCAGTCCTGTCGGGGCCAGAATTGTCGGCGTTTCGGTCGTGACACTGTTGTCACTGTCGCCTTGACCGGGGCCAACGGGGAGACGCTCAATGGGGCGGCCACTGGGGGCCAGCGCGACACCCACTCCGTACTGATGCAGGCAGCCCTTCTGCGTCAGTTCGCGCAGAAGCCGTTCGTAGTCGCGGTTTTCGGGCGTATCGGGATAAACCGTCAGGCCTTTCAATGTGTAATAGGCCAGATATTTGACATTGTTCGGGTCGGTCGGATCAGGCCGGTCATTGAAAGAGTCGGTTAACAGGACGACCACGGCGGGGCAGAGCGCGTCTCTGGCAATCAATTTCAGCGCCTCGTGGTGCGGCCAGCGGATATTGGTGCCATGCCCCGGCTCCGGGGCGGGGGGCAACTGATCAATCAGCGGGCCGGCATCGGCGGCGCTGGTCAGCGTCTTGTCAAAAACGGTCTGGTAGCCCGTGCCGAACTTCATCAAAATCACGCGATCTCCCGGTGAGCAGCCCTGACGCAGCAGCGTTGCCGACGCTTCCCGTTCTTCGGTAAAGACGCCCCCATGCCGTGTGCTTTGGGTGACATCAAAGACCAGGATCAGCGTCTTCGGGTGCAGTGTCTTGATCTTTGCCGCGATCTGCGATGGCGACGGGCCGACGGGCGAAGCGTCCTGCGCGAACGCGGGAGTCAGGGCGAACAGCAGAACAATGAGACAGGCGTAGAATGCCTTCATGGCAACCTCAGTTTTCCCAGGGCTGAACCCCTGGGCTTTAGAAAAGCAACTCCCCGCCTTTCACTCCGCTACGGAGCGAAGCGACTAGGAGGCGTGGGCAGAAGGGCAGGAAAAACATCTTCGCCCATGTAGGTGGGGGCTTGCACTTTTAAAGCACGGGGGGTTAGCCCCGTGTAATTCACGGCGAGGCATGGGCCAGCCAAACGGCCAACAATCCCAGCGACGAGGCCAGAGCCAGTAGAAGCGGGGCGCAGCCGGTTTTGGCAAGCCCGCCCGGCAGGGCGTCAACGCCGCCGCGCACGACGCGGACGCGGACTTCGCAGGTCATGTCGCGCCAGACGGGTTTGGGGCCGAGCAATGTTTCGGTTAAAATGCTGGTGGTAAATGTCACTTCGGCTTTGTAATCGCCTCCGGCCAGGCCTGCGCCTAGGACGGAGAAGCCTAAAAACTGCGTTTCCCCCGGTTCAATCCACAGGGCACGAAACTCACCGGGATAAACCAGCCAGGAAGGGCGGGCGCGCACTTTGTCCACTCGCAGACGCCCTGGCCCGATGTTCTGAACACCCAGATGCAGTACGCCGTTCTGGCCGTAGCGCACTAAGCCGGGATCCGGCTCTTGAACACAGGCGATGCCGGGGTGTTCGCCCGCTACACCCTTCCCCTCTTGCCCACCCAGAATTGGGGGTCGGGTGGCCGGCGGCAGGTTTTCCGCCAGCGGAACCTGGCCGACATACGTTTCTTCAGGGCTGCCGCCGCGCACCAGCACGGGAACGGCAACCGTTTGAACCGGCCACAACGCGCCGGGCGGCGGGGCCGAGTTCGTCAGGCCGTCGTTAGAAAGGACCGTCAGCGTGGCATTGTAGGTCCCTGTCTCCAGCCTGGCCCCGGACAGCGTCCAGATCAAATCGCCGCCCGCCCCCGGCGCGAGGTCTACCGGGACAAAGCGATTGGGCAGGTTCAGCCAGACCACATCCGAAACCACCGACTCAATGTGCAGTGTGGCGTCGCCTTCATTGTCTAGCGCCAGCGTCACCGACGCCCCGCCGCCGGGCGCAACGGTGGCTGTGGGAGGCGAAACGGCGCAGACCAGGCGCGCGCCCTGCCGGACACGTCCGCTGTCCGCTTCCAGATCGCGGGCGCTGAAACCCAGCAGATCGGCCATGCGGGCGACGGCGTCCAGTTTATAGCGCAGTTCTTCCACGCTTCCCGCTGTTTGCTGCGTTTCGCTCAGGTTCCGCAGCAGGCGTCCCCGCGCGGCGGTTCCTGCTTCATCATCGGGGGAACGGGCGGGCAGGAACTCTTTGTACAGTTCGCACAGGTCGTAAAAGTCATGGCGCGGCGTGAGGGGCGCGTCGGGACGCTCAGTGACGGCGAAGTCGGATAAAAGAGCAATGTGGGGATGCTCTTCATTCGTCAGCACATTCTCAGGCGTCAAAGCCCCATGCGGCAGGCCCGTGGTTTGAGCATAGTCCAGGGCGTCCAGCAGCGGCAGCAGGCGGGCGTGGAGCCGATCAAACGCGCGTTGGGTCATATCGGAAAGAGTCTGCCGCAGGTTGCGGCCCGGCACCCAGTCGCGCACCACATAGAAATTGTCGCCGTCGCGCAGCCAGCGCCGAGTTGGGACGATGCGCGGATGACGCAGGGCCAGCGCCTGCGTCACCCGCGTCTTTCCCGCGCCCTGCGCCAGACGCTTGATCAAAACGCGCCGTCCGCCGTCTCCCTCTGCGCCGTCCAGGCCGCCGCACCGGGAGCGGCGGTGGCAACCGAGACGACATCTTCAAATTGTGATAGGACACGGTCCATACACCCTTAGTATAGCAGAAAAGGCAGGCCGCTCGTCCTACATCCCACGCCCTGTCACCGACAGCGGAAAGTAGTCTCTCCGTTAGCCCTTTGTCCAGTCAAAAACAACGCCCAGCATGTCCGAATTACTCGCAGCCATTTTCACGTACAAGTTCGGTGCCTCAGAAATGGGCGCCACATGCGTCACCAGTTCGCGCCAGTGCAGCTTGCCCTGCGCCATGAGTTTCAGGCAGGTCGCGATGACCTCCTTGTCCACGCCGCAGGTGACAGCAATCGTCGGCTTCTTGGCATGGGTGGCATGAAAATCAAATGTAATGGGGTCGGGATACCAGCCCTGGAGCAACATCTCGCCTTCCCAGCGCAGCAGATCAATGCACGGCGCGAACATATCGGCCTGACCTGTTGTTTCGATCACAACGTCCGCGCCGCCCGGCTTGATCGCTCGAACGACTTCCTCTAATTTCTCAGCATTGGGGTCAACCACGATGTCGGCGCTGTGCCTGCGGCTGTGTTCCCGGCGCACGGGAACCCTGTCTGTTGCCAGCACGGTCGCGCCGCGCAGCCGGGCAAGCTGCGCGCTGCCCTGACCGATCAACCCTTGCCCGGTCACGACGACAAGATCGCCAATCTGGATATTCAGCATGTTCAGCCCGCGCAGGGAGACGCCCGGCAGTGCGGCGAGGGCCGCGGCAACGGGATCAACTTCGTTGGGAACAGGGATGGCTTCGCGAACGAGCGCGTGACTGACATGGCCGCCCATCCAGGTCGGCGGAAATTCCGGGGGCAGGCGTGATGTCAGAAACAGGACGCGCTGGCCGGGCGTAAACCCGGTGCTGTCCGGGCCGACTGCTTCTACTATGCCGACACTTTGATAGCCAGGAACTGTCGGAAAATGCAGTTCCGGTCGCTTGCCACGATACGCCCAGATTTCCGTTCCCTGACTGACGCCGCTGTATTCAGTTCGCACCCGGAATTCGTCCAACTGCATCTCCGGCACTGTATACGACTGTCTTTCCGCGCGATGGGCCGTCGGAAAGACGATGGCTTGACCAATCATACTCATTTCCTTTGGAGCGATAGTAGCACTGTTTGGTTTGCTTGTCAAGCGACGCTCTAGGCTTAATCTCCGTCCGCTTGTGGGTACAATTTGCCTGGAGGCGAGAGCCATGCTTGTTGCAGACATTATGACCGCATACCCGGAAGCGCTCGGGCCGGACGCTTCGGTGCAGAAGGCCGCGCAATTGATGCGAGACCATGATTTCGGCGTCATCCCGGTCGTGGATGAGTTGGGCCAGTTGGTCGGGATCGTGACCGACCGCGACATTGTCATTCAGGCCGTCGCGAAGGGACATGGCCCCGAAACCCCGTTGAACGAGTGTATGACGCCGCACCCAGACGCCATTGGCAAAGACATGCCCATAGATAGAGCTTTGCACCTGATGAATACCCGCCAGATTCGCCGCGTCCCCGTTGTGGAGAATGGCCGGCTGATCGGCATGGTGTCTCTGGGCGATGTCGCCAAAAGCCAGACGCCCGACGCCGAAACGATGAAAACATTGGAAAGTGTCTCGTCCGCAGGCGGGCCGATGCAGCATACCCCCGGCCCCGACGAATTATGACCCGCCTGAGCCTAGCCGAAATGACCGCGCTTTTGCGTGGCGGGCTGATTGTTTCCTGCCAGGCGCTGCCCCCTGAGCCGTTGTTCGGTTCTGACATCATGGCCCGGATGGCGGTCGCTGCCGAGGCGGGCGGGGCGGTCGGCATCCGCGCCAACAGCCCCGCCGATATTGCCGCCATCCGCGCCGTCACCGATTTGCCCCTGATCGGCCTGTCTAAAGTGGAGTTGGTGGATTATGAGGTTTACATTACGCCGACCGCTGCCGATGCCCAGGCCGTCGCCGAGGCAGGCGCGGACATTATTGCCCTGGACGCGACCGCTCGGCCCCACCCGGAAGGCAGCGCCGCGCAGGCCATCACGAGGGCGCGTGAAGCGACCCGCCTGCCGATTTTAGCCGACATTTCCACTTTTGACGAAGGCTTGACAGCGCAGGATGCTGGCGCGGCATTTGTGTCCACCACCATGTCCGGCTACACCCCATACAGCCCGCAGTTGGATGGGCCAGACCTGGACCTGGTCCGCCGTCTCGCGGCTGTTCTCACGGTTCCCCTGATCGCCGAAGGCCGGATCGCGACTCCTGAACAGGCGCGGGCCGCTCTGGACGCCGGAGCCTGGGCCGTCATAGTCGGCGGGGCTATCACGCGCCCGCAGCAGATCACGGCCCGATTCGCGCGGGCGGTGCGCGGCCAATGACGCTGTTCCTCGGCATAGACATCGGCGGCACGAAAATTGCTGGGGGCCTGGTGACGGAAGCGGGCCGAGTCCTGCATTCCGGGCGCGTTCCGACCCCCCGCACCGGCGGCGAGGCCATTCTGGAAGTCGTGCTGGGTCTGGCCCGGTCTCTGTTGGCAGCGTCGCCGGAACCCGTCCTGAGTATTGGCATTGGAACCGGCGGACAGGTGGACACAGAGCGCGGCGTCATCGTTTCAGCGACCGAACTTTTGCCCGGCTGGGCCGGAACTGAAGTCAAAGCCCCCTTTGAAGAGGCATTCGGCCTTCCCACATTTGTGGACAACGATGTGAATGCCCTGGCCGTCGGCGAAAGCCACTTCGGTACGGGGCTTGGGCTGGCGACGGTGATTTTCCTGGCGCTCGGAACCGGCGTCGGCGGCGCGCTCCTCCTGAATGGGCGCATCCATCACGGCACGCATTGGAGCGGCGGCGAGTTCGGCCACATTCTGCTGACAACGGACGGGACCGCGCAGCGAAAGACGCTGGAAGAGTATGCCAGCGGGCCTGGTTTGGTGCAAACCTGGCGCGAATTGTCCGAGAGCGAAGCCTCTATGACCGGCGAAAAGATTGCCGCCGAGGCATCTTCTGATCCGGTTGGCCTGGCTGCCCAGGCTGTCATACGCACGGCCGAATGCCTGGGCTTCGGTCTGGCGTCTCTCGCCAATGCGCTTGACCCGGACATGATCGTCATCGGTGGCGGGCTGGCCGCTCTGGGCGACGCTCTCTTAGACCCGGCCCGACTTATCCTGCGGCAGTATGCACTCCCCGGTCCCGCTCAGTGTCCTGTCGTTCTGGCGTCACTCGGGCCGGAGGCTGCTCTTGTTGGTGCGGCTAGTTTGGCGATGGCGGTTCGCCCCCTAGCCCCCAATTCTGGGGGAACAGGAGAAGAACCAAGAGCGGCCCCTTCTCCCCCCTGACTCCCCAGAATTGGGGCGGGGGGGCTTCTTCCTTGTTCACCCTCGCCCTCCTTCCCCTGGACGAACGGCCCGTCAACACGCGCTACCCGCAGATGCTGGGGGCGATTGGCGGCGCGGAGGTGCTGCTGCCGCCCGCTGAGATACGGGGTTTACAGCGCGTTCCTGCCGACACAGACAGGGTCGCCGATTGGCTGCGAGACGCTGCTAAGTTGGCGCAGGCGGCGATTGTTTCCTGCGAGTATCTGGGCTACGGCAACTTGATCGCGTCCCGCATTTCCGGGGACAGCGCCGCCGCTGTTCTGGCCCGGCTGCGGCTGCTGGCGGAACTGAACCCATCCTGTCCCGTCCATGCTTTTTCGCTGATTACCCGCGTGTCCAATGCCGATGATGCCGTGGAAGAACCGGACTACTGGGCGAGTTGGGGAACTAGGTTTTATCGTTTTGCACGGTTGACCCATCAGGCGGAAACAGGCGTGGTGACGGACGCGGATGAACTGGCGCGGCTGGAAGCGGCCCTGCCCCCGGACCTGAAAGCCGATTGGCTGGGACGCCGTCTGCGTAATCACACGGTCAATCTGGGCCTGCTGGACATGGCGGCGCGGGGGCAGATTTCCAGTCTGCGGCTCACGTCCGATGATACCAGCCCTTACGGCTTTCCCAGCCGCGAACGGGACTGGCTGCGCGGCTGGAACAATCTTCTGGTCCGTCCCTGCACGACCGCTTGATGGTGCACCCCGGCGCGGATGAAGTCGGCTCGGCTCTGCTGTCCAAACTGCTTCTGGAACGGGCCGGAATAACGCCGCGCGTCGGCATCGTTTACAGCCATCCCGAAGACGCGGCTCTTGTCGCGCCCTATGAAGACCGGCCCGTCCGCGAAACGGTGGAAGGGCAAATCGGCGCCTGCGGCTGCGCCGTGACGGAAAGCCTGGACGACTGCGACTTCGTTCTCGGCGTCGCGACGCCCTCCCCGCGCCTGACCGACTACCGCCCGCACTATCTTCCCGAAGACCGGCAAACGCGCACCGAGGCATACCAGGCGTTTCTGGCAACTCTGGCATACTGGCAGGCGTTGGGCGTTCCCATCGCGCTGGCCGATGTCGCGTATCCCAATGGCTCCGACCCGCTCCTGACCGAGCTTCTGCTGGCGGCTGCCTCACCGCTGGCGCCGGGTCGTCTTTGCGCTTACGGGGCCTGGAACACTGCCGGCAACACATTGGGCGTGGTCGTTGCCCAGGCTGCCTGCGCTGGACTGATTGGCGCTGACCCGGCGCGCGCCCAAGCGCAGCGCGTTTTTCTCGCCCATCGGTTTCTGGAAGATTGGGTCTACCAAACCGTCACCCGGCGCGAAGCCCGCGCCGAGGCACAACACCTGTGGGGTCGGGCCGAACCGGACGCGGGTAGCCAGGATCATCAGACGATTTTGTGCGCCTTTATTGAACAACGATTGGGCGAACGCTTGACTGACCTGCAAACGCGCGGAATCGGCGAGGGCCTGGCGCTCCTGCCCGGCAGTGTGCGTCTGCCCTGGCTGCGAACGTTTGAAGTGGATTTCGGTCTGGCCTAAACTCATGGACAGTGAAGGCTCGGTTTTAAGCCCGCTGCTTGTGTTTGACATGGCTAGTGCAGAGTGATATAATTGGGACATTCTGCACAACCATCTCGCGGGCAGCAGATTTTTGCTCGCAGATCATATCGATCAGAAAGGTTTCACTTTATGGCCTCCCTAAAGTTCGCCGCTGGTCTGGGCGTCGCCGCAATGTGGCTTGCCACGCTGGCTGACGCTCCGGCCCAGGCTCAGATTGACGGCTTTCATGATGGAGTCGGTTTTACAGTCAACCATACCAGCAACATCGTCCCGGTCGTCAGTAATCTCGTCTTTCAGGCCACCGATGATGGCATCGGAGAAGCGTTGAGCATCTACTACAACACTAAGCAGGATATTACGAACTGGACAGCCGACTTCACCTACCGCACTGTCCACGGAAGCGGCTCAGACGGGTTTACGTTCAACCTCCAGAACCAGGGACTGACGGCGCTTGGCAATGATGGAGCCGGCCTGGGATATGGAGATAATGGGAACGGCTCACTCCAAACAGGGATCACTCCCAGCGCCGCCATCGTTTTTAATATTGTTCCCAGCCATGGTATTGGAACGAACTTTGCCACGGACGGTGCCGATCCACTCATCAATGGCTACCTGCCGACCGGAAACGTAGACATCAGCAGCGGCGATCCGATTGCGGTGCATCTTGTCTATGACGGGGCGACCCTCAGGGAAACTCTGACGGATACGGTGACCAATGCAGTCTTCCAGACCTCGTACCAAACGAACTTGGTGAGTGTCTTAGGCGGCAGCACGGCGTATGTGGGCTTCACCGGCGCGACGGGGGGCGGCGTTTCGGTTCAGCAGATCAGCGATTTCGAGTTTACGCCGGGAATTGTAACGGAAACTCTTTCAAGCTATCTGCTCTGGAACAACGTCAATGGTCAGGCCGCCCTGTGGGCGATCAATAGCAGCGGCTCCTTTAGCGATGCCCTGTATGGCCCGTTCTCCGGCTGGACGGCTCAGGCGACGGCTGCTGCTCCCGATGCCTCCGACTGGCTGCTGTGGACCAATACCAACGGCCAGGCCAGCCTCTGGAACGTGACGGCCCTCACCGCCAACGGCTACACTCACACCGAGTACGGACCTTATCCGGGCTACAAGGCTGTGTCTGTGTCCGTCGGCAGCGACGGCAAGCCACATCTGCTGTGGGACAAAAGCGATAGCACCGCGTCTCTTTGGAACGTGGACTTCAGCGCCGGCACATTTACCTATACCACCTACGGCCCCTACAGTGGATGGAAGGCAGTGGCCGTCAGCGCCGCGCCGTAGTAGGAGGCAAGCAACTCGGCCATTCGACTTGAGCGCCAACACGCTGAGGAAAATAGCCCCGTCTGCCGATAATGGAAATGGCTGGTCAGGGATGAAAGCCACGAGCGAAGCGGATGAATGATGTTGGGCCGTCTCCATTGGGGCGGCCCTTATTTCTGCCTCTGCATGCTTCCCTCTGCCATTCTCCTGTCCGTCTTTGCTTCCTATCAGTCCAACCTCTAGCAGCTTGGCCTTGCCTTTGTCCTGAGATACTTTCTTTCCCCGAAAAAATACCGGTTTCCTTTTGTGAGCAATGGTACCCTATTGTCGTGAGGTGTGTTATAATGAATTATTCATAGGCCACGCGATGCCGCAAGGTTTGGAAATTGGAAGATCGGGAAGTATAACGCCGCTACGGATTGACTCACGAAAGGAACTTATTTATGCATATCGCACGACTGGCAGTCCTGACACTTGTCACCTTCGCCGCTCTCGGCTTGATCGCCCTTGCCCCGGCTCATGCTCAGGACACTGTGTTTAACAGCTTTGGTCCCGGTGGCCCCGGAAAATCCTTTAACCCGATGAGCGGGCATATCGAAACCGGCCCGAGTTCCGGTTTTGGCACCTTCAGCACGGCGGCGGGCTTTTCTCCCTCGGCTACCGGCGCGTTGAGCGGGGTCACGGTCGCCTTCTGCTATCTTTTTGGACCTGATGATGCACACCTCTACCTGACAGACTCATTCAGCAACCTGGGCAATCCTGGGGCGGCGTTGGCGTCGTTCGTCTTCACCCCCCCCGTTGCTTTTGGCAATGCAGGCGGGATCGTCAAGCTTTCCTCGGCCCGGCATCCGGTCCTGACCGCCGGCCAGAACTACTACCTCTATGGCCTGGAGACGGGGGGCGAGGCGAACGTTTGGAATGATAGCTCTTCACCTGTGACCGGGACAGTGGCATACAGCGCGGGCGGTGAACCATACACCTCTACCACTTCAGCGATGCCGGCGTTCGATGTTCAGGAAAGCAACCCCGTGCCGGAATCATCTTCTTTGGCTGCGATGGCCCTGATGCTGGCGCTGGGCGCGGGCATTATGGTTGTGGCCGTCAAAAAGAAGAAAGCCGCCCCGCCTTCGGCCTGATCCTGGATTGAACTTCCTGCCGACACCGAGCCAGCCCGCCGGCATGCCTGCCGGCGGGCTTTCTAGCCGCTGCCCACTCACCCTCCGCCGATACGCAAAACAAAAGTCACAAAACACACAGACAGGACAGGGCAAAAGAGCTAATTGAGCCAGTTTTTCTACTTGGCATGATTCTTGCTAGGTTGTAGCATAATGACAGTCAAGAGAGTAGTCTTCGGAAAAAGCTTGCATTTGAGACGCTCTGACCTTGAGTTACGCTTTCGGAGGCGCGCACGACGACCTCAGCACTCTTTGAAGTGCATTTTTGCGATGTTCTAATTTAATGAAACGGAGAAAATCACGGGAGTGGAAATAATAACCCCGAAAATAATGATTCTGAAATCGTGGCTCTGGACTGTTGCCCTGACGCTACTGATTCCGTTACTAATCCCTTTCGCCGTTCTCGCCTGCGGTATCCATCTGCTTCTCGCGGCGCTTGCCTGCTTTCTCCGAGGCTTCACGCAAAAACCGGGGACGACGCAAAAAACGAGAAGGGGGATAAGAACCTTGAAGTTCGGAAACGAGGTAAGGGTTTTTGTGAATACGGCCCCTCCCACCCTGAGTTTGCATTCCCCGCCTCCGCAATCCGAACTATCCGGCGGAGAGAGTTGAAAAGTGAAAGCGGCACGCCTATAGGGAAGTCATGTGGGTTGTAGACAGAGGCTCGTTTGCCGACAAATGGTTTCGGGCCGTTCACCATAGTGGACGGCCCTTATTTCTGTGCAAAAGAGGAAGTGCGAGAATGGACAGTACAGGATTCGAACCTGTGACCCCTTCCGTGTGAAGGACGTTCCCCCAGAATTGAGGGCGCTTACTCTCAAAAAGGTTTCCCTTAGCCTGCGTTTGCAGGCTAAGGGTGCATGATTAACGTCAGGGCGCTTCGCCCGCCGGTGGCGTGACTTTGGTTCCGTCTTTGCCGGTGAACGGGTTGACATTGCCCTTCGTGCTCCAATTGTTGTTGAAGTGCTTGTCAGGGTTCGTGTCGTAGTGGCCCAGGACGGTTGTGCCGCGACGGGTTGTATACGTCCGGGTGTAGTGAAATCCAGGACTGCTGGAATGACTGCGGCTGCCGCCGCTGCTGTGGCCGCCGCGCGCCAGGGCCGGCACGGTTGCGGCAAGCAGGGCTGCCGCGATAATGAGTGAGAGTTTCATCGAGTGTCTCCTTTATTTTGCCTTCTGGCGATAGCCAGTTCAAGCCGGGCATAAGCAACTGAGCCGAGGACAAATAGCGGCAGGATGTACCAGTGAACGATCAGGAACGCATAAACAAATAAGAGCAGGGCGCTTCCCCATCCGAAACCAACACAAAATAAGGCGATCATCAGAAGCGTGGCGAATAATTTGACGCCCTTGTCAAGCGCATTTTGGCCCGGCTCGGCAAGCCAGTCAAGGAAGCGCTGGAGCATGGCAACTCTCCACGATTTTTGCAATGGCGTGATGATCGCCCCACTCCTCTGGGTAGACAAATACGGGCGCGACTTCCATCCCCATCAGCTTTTCTCCGACTTCATGCAGCATCCAGAAGTAAAGCTGCCGGCGGCTGCGCGGGATCGGCAGGTATAGCATGGCCGTCGTCCGGTTTCGGTCGTAGCGCAGGATCGGCGACGGTACAAGTTCGCGGGAGCAGAACAGGATGCGGCGAATGCCTGCGCGACGCGCGACGCTGCGCCAGTCCTGAAATGTACTTGGGTAGCGTCCGCCATTGGAGTCAGCAATGACTTGGCAGACAAGACAATCTAGAAGTGCGGCGCGGCTGGCCGTCAGTTCCATTATTTTCCTTCCGGGTCGGCGTCCTGGGCGTCAAAGAGGGCGCGAAGCACACGCCGCGCCTGTTCTTTTTGTGGCTGGGGGCGACCCTGATAAAACTTCAGGAACTCATCTTCCTGCACCTCAGCGGCCTCAATTTCACCCAGAAAGTAACTGGGCGAGACGCGCAGCACTTCTCCCAGTCGCGGCAAGTCTGTTGCCGCAATTTCATTGCGCCCCTGTTCATACTGGGCGTAAGTGACGCGGTTGAGCGAAAGAGCGTCGGCGACTTCTTGCTGGGTCAAGCCGAGATATTCACGGCGGGCCTTAATGCGTTCGCCTAACATCTGCTTGTTGAATATTGAAACACGCCCGTTTTCCATAAAAACATCATACTTAAAAATATCCCAAAAAATCTATCTTTGCCTATTGACATTACTGCGCTATTTTAGTACAATGATGATGTTCAGGAAATATCGCCTCCGGGCGTTTCTTTTTGGTCTAGGCGTGGTGTAATTTACACCATTCACTATTTCCTGTACATCGGAGGGATTTATGACCATTGGAGATTTGCAGATCAAACGGAAGAGTTTGGACATTCGCCAGGATGCCCTTGCCCGCCGGCTTGGGTGGAACCGGGAGACGCTCATTGATTTTGAGCGCGGGCGGGTGAAAGAAGACCCGCTCCGTCAGATCAACGACGCCCTTGAAGAACTGAAATCGGAAAAACGAGAGGAGGTGATGGCCTAGATGGAAGGTGAGTTTTCTGTGTATCTGCGGGCCTTGCGGGATGTCTCCAGGGTGACCTCGCAACAGATAGCGGCCAAGCGCGGCGTTCGGCCCGAACAGTTATCACGCATTGTCAACGCGCCGCAAGTCAGCGCAATCGAGGGCTTTCTCGTGGGGAAGGCTTATGCCGAGGCTCTGACCGAGGCACAAAAAAGAAGCCAGCGCGTCAACGCTGGCTAAGAAAGGACTTCCGAAATGCAGACCCATGATACCGCAAAACCAGCGGAAAAATCACAACCGGCGGAAAAATCGCTTCCTGCCGGCCTTTCGCTCCAAATCTTTGACGACGGCAGTGCGATCTGCCCGTCACGCACAACGCCCGGCAAGGCGTATGCCCTGCGCTTCTACCTTGACCAGGGCCGGCCCGTCGTCACCGGCTGCGACTGCCAGGCCGGGCAGAAGGGCGTACTTTGCTGGCACACCAAAGCCTTGCTTGCGAAGCTGCGCGCCGACCGCTGCCCCCAGTGCGGCGCACGGATGGGCGTCGTCAACCTTTACCTGGGCGGGCGGGGCTATGCCCCCTACGACATCTGCCAGGGGCCAGCCTGCGACTACCTGCGGAGGTGCCAGTGATGGAAACAAGCACAGAAACGCAGGCGGAAGCAGTGCAGGTTGAAATACGCGCGGGCTGGCATCGGCACGAAAACGGCGGCGGCTGGGTGCAGGACACGGCCACCGTGGCCGCGTCCGCACAGGTCTACGGCAATGCGCGGGTCTACGGCAATGCGCGGGTCTACGGCGATGCGCGGGTCTACGGCGATGCACAGGTCTCCGGCAATGCGCGGGTCTACGGCGATGCACAGGTCTCCGGCAATGCGCGGGTCTACGGCGATGCACAGGTCTCCGGCAATGCGCGGGTCTACGGCGATGCACAGGTCTCCGGCAATGCGTGGGTCTACGGCGATGCGTGGGTCTACGGCAATGCGTGGGTCTACGGCGATGCGTGGGTCTACGGCAATGCGTGGGTCTACGGCGATGCACAGGTCTCCGGCAATGCACAGGTCTCCGGCAATGCGTGGGTCTACGGCAATGCGCGGGTCTACGGCGATGCGTGGGTCTACGGCAATGCGTGGGCGGCTTCGCCGCTTTATGTCCAGGGGACAGCCTGGAGCCTCACCAACTGCCGCTACGGTTATATTCAGATCGGTTGCCAGACCAAAACACTGGCAGAGTGGCGCGCAGAAGGTGAGGAGATGGCCCGCAAGAATGGGCTGACGCCGGAGCAAGTGGAGGAGTATCGCGCTTACCTGGACCTCTTTGAGCGCGTGATGAAGCCGCTCCCAGCCGAAACACCAGCAGATGTGCCAGCAGTGGAAAGTGAGGCCGCCTGATGGAAACCATCCGCGAAATCCGCGTCACTCGCCCCTACCTGATTTTGCGCCCTGACGATCTACTGCTGGCCCGTCGCGGTGATTTGCTTGCTGTTGATCACCGCCCTTTGCACGGCACGATCAGCGTGTCACCGTCCGAAGCCCTGCAAATGCTCCGTGAGCGCTTCGCCGAAATCCCGGCGGCAGACCTGGAGGATAGCGATGTTTGAACCGGACATTCCCCAAACCAATCACCTGCTCGGGGTTGAAGCCTGGGCGCAGTGGGAAGCGCATTTCGCGGGCCGCGATGCCCAGATCGGCGAGTTTTTGTGCATGATGCCTGCCCGCGTCGCCCACGTCCGCGAAACCAACTTCACGCTCTGGGAGCATTGGGAACGCCGGATGCTGACCGAAGGCGCCGCGCGCCGGGAAGAGATCGCGGCCCGGCAGCGAAAGGCCCGGCGGTGGATCGCCGAGTCCGCCCGTACCGACCGCGAGATCGCCGCCCTGTACGGGCCGCCTTCGCCGGTTCACCGGGCCGCCCTGCGCCTTCTGGCCTGGCTGGAGATGCCCGCCGTCTCCTGGGCCGTGATCCTCCTCGCCGCCGCGATCCTTCTGGGGCGGCGGCTGCTTCCCTAAGAGACTGTTTTAAATTTCGAAAGGTCATCCGAAATGTCAACACAATCTACCGAAATGACCCGCGCCGGCGGGAATCCAGCAAACGGATCACAGCCCGTGCATCCGTATCGCCCACACCTGGCCCTGATGCCGGCAACCGTGGAGGAGGCGTGGAACATGGCCTCCGCGTTTTACAAGAGCGGGATGTTCGGCGTCAAAAGCGCGGAGCAGGCCCTGACCGTGCTGCTGACCGGCATGGAACTGGGCCTCGCGCCGGCGCAAAGCCTGCGCGGCATCCAGGTCATTCAGGGTCGGCCGTCGCCGTCCGCCGACACAATGGCGGCCGTTTGTCAGGCACGGCCCGACGTGTGCAAATACTTCCGGCTTGTCTCCTCGGGCGCAGACGCCGCCACTTATGAGACCTGGCGCGTCGGCTCGCCGGAGCCTGTGAGCCTTACTTACACAATGGAGCAGGCCAGGCGGGAAAACTGGCCGGCAAAGACATCTGGCAAGCCTATCCCGAGGCCATGCTGCGCGCCCGCTGCATCTCCGCCCTGGCGAAAGCCGTGTATCAAGACCTGGTGCTGGGGCTGTACACGCCGGAGGAGGCGGAGGATTTTGCCCCGCCGCTTCCCCCCGACGCTCCCCCGGCGCGCGGAAGGCTGCAGTCCTCTCGCCTGGACACTCCCCCTGACCCCCTGAAGGCCGAACGCGCCGCCAAGGTGCAGCCCCTCATAGATTTGCTGGAAACGCTGCCCAAAGAAAAGCGCGACTGGTACCGCAAAGGGTGGGAAGAGAAGTACGGCACGGCAAACCCCAAGATGCTGGACTTTGCCGTCATGGAAAGCGAGACCGCGCGCATTCACGCCGATCTGGAAGAGGATGCGGACGGCGACCCGTTCGCCGGGCCGGAATTTGAGGCCACCAAAGAAGCCGCGCCGCCCGACCTGCTGGACGTGAAGCCGGCAGCGAAAGGGCATGGTGAGAGCTCGATGGCGCCAGTCCCACCTCACCGTCCAGTCCTGCGCTATCACGGCGGTAAATACCGCCTTGCCCCCTGGGTGATTTCTCATTTTCCGCGCCACAAGATTTATGTGGAGCCGTTTTGTGGCGCGGCGTCGGTTCTGTTGGCAAAACCGCGCAGCTTCGGCGAGGTGATCAATGATATGGACAGCGACATCATCAGCCTGTTTGCGGTGCTTCGCTGCCCTGGGTCGGCGGCAGAACTGGCCCGGCTTGTGCGCCTAACGCCCTTTTCGCGGCGCGAGTTTGAGAGGGCGTTTTGCCCCGCGCCCAAAGGCGATGCGATCGAGCAGGCGCGGCGGCTCCTGGTGCGCTCCTGGATGGGCTTTTCCACCAATGGCGCTTCCGCCCGTTCGCCCAGGATCGGCTTCAACGGGCGCATCAACCGCGACGGCAAGAGCGCTCTTGCCGTCAATACGGGCTTTCGGGCCATTGCCTACAACTCGTTTACGACACCCGCGCATGACTGGGCGCGTTGGCCGAACGTGATCGAAGCCGTAACGGCCCGACTTGCCGGCGTGGTGCTGGAAAATCGCGCGGCCCTTCATGTCATTCAAAATCTGGACGGCCCGGACACGCTCTTCTACTGCGATCCGCCTTATTTGAAGTCCAGCCGCGCGGATATGCGCGACGATTACCGCTTTGAGATGACTAATGACGACCATGTCGCCTTGGCGGCCTTGCTGCACTCGGCTCAGGGCATGGTGGTACTTTCCGGCTATGGCTGCCCCCTGCAAGAAGAATTGTACCGAGGGTGGGAAAAGCCGTCAAAGGCCGTCTTTGGCGACCGCGCCAGCAAGCGGCGCGAATGCCTCTGGCTCAACCCGGCGGCATCCATCGCGCTCGATCAGCGCACTCTTTTTTCACAGGAGGCCGCCCATGCCCATTGAATACACCCCCGCGCCCGAAGTGCAGAAGATGGCCCGCGAGATCATCCGCGAGTATCACGATCACCTCATCACCAACAGCGTCAAAATCGTCTTCCTCTTCACTGACGAGCCGGTCAAGGTGCGCGGCGCGGAAACACTCGGCACGGCCCGTAAAGTCAGCGGACTGACAGCCTTCCTCGCCCAGATGGACATTGAGAACGGTGAGATGCTCGCGGACACGCCCGGCGAAATCAAGGACGCCTTCTTTGTCATCACGATCTGGGAAGAGGCCTGGCGGCACAACCTGACCGACGCTCAGAAGCGCGCCCTGCTGGATCACGAACTCTGTCACTGCTACAGCGAGGAGGAGCAGAGCCGGCAGACAGGGGAGCCGACCGGCGTCATCAAGCTGGCCGTCCTGCCGCACAACCTGGAAGAGTTCCACGTCATTGCCGCCCGGCACGGAATCTGGCGGCCCGATATCAACAGGTTCCTCAATGCCCTGAAAGGCCGGCCCGAACTCACGCTGTTTAGCCTGAATGACGCATCGGAAGAGAAGGCTGCATAGGGAGAACTTATGACCAGCCTCTTTGACGGAGACACCAGCGCGGCGCTCAGAAGCGCCGCGCTGCTTGAGAAAATCAAGACAGCGTACAGCGAGAAGCTGCTGCTGAACCCGCCGACGCCTTCCTTCAACCCCGACAGCAACCCAAAAGCCGAGAGGTTTGCCCGCTTTGCGACCGAGAAGGACATCACCCGCTTTCTGGCCGTGCTGGACGCGCTGGGGCTGACGATCACGGAGAAGGAGCAGCCGTGAAACCAGAAGCCTGCCCAAACTGCCAAACGAGCAACCTTTTTGCCGCTGATATTTATGGAACGTGGTCTTGTTGTTGTTATGGCTGCGGTCATACATGGATCGTAAAGACTGATCGAGTTATGCCTACACCGGGCATTACTTCACCTCAGCCGCTTTGTGCTTCCCACCCCGCCTACGGAGGCAGGACGCCTCACCGGAAGGACTATTCGGACTAATAAGGATATCCATGCGAATAAACAGCCTGGACGAACTCCCCGCGCAGTATCAGGAGCAGGCGCGGCACAAACTGGCCGCGCAGCCCCAGCGGCCAATTCTGGTTATTGGTCAGCACCCTTTGCCGGTCCAGGCCGGGGAAATCAATCTAACCGTAGACGAATTTGAACTGTCGCCACCTGAAGACCCGAAAGCCGTCCGCAAGACGCGGCATTTGGAAGCAGCGGAGCAGATTGATCTCATGGACCGGGTTCGCCGCAGCAGTCGCCCTGAGTTGGCCCTGATCGCCGCCCTTGCCAACGAGAACGCCGCTGGCAAGGGCATCGGTGTCCTGCGCTGGAAGATGGGCGTTCGGGCTGGGCTGCCTGATATCGGCGTCTTTGTGCCGCGCACGTTTCGCGGGCGGCCCTGTCATGGCCTGTTCCTGGAAATGAAGCGTCAGGACGGCGTCGCAAGTGATGTCAGCGACAACCAGGAAGCCTGGCACGAAGCGCTGGAAGCGTCCGGCTACGCCGTCGTCGTCTGCTACGGATGGCGGCGTGCCTGGGCTGTGCTATGCGATTACCTCGGATGGGAGGATTAGATTGATGACAGTCGGTGATTTAATACAAGGACTGATAGATGGTCAGTATCCGGCAAGTATGCACACTGCAATAGCACTCACAGACTCACTAAATGGCAAAATTGAAATTCATGGCCTTTGGGTTGATAGGCATGGCGTTCTTAATATTATCGCCGGACCAGCCTGTGACCGAATTGATCCCGCATTAAAATCAGAGAACGGTTTGAAATGAACTCAGATTTTCGACTCTCGGTCGGCTATTTCACCCACACCAAGATTGGCAAGCTGAGTTGCCGCCTGGGCGACAGCGGCGTCCTGGCACACATCCGCCTGCTCTCCTATACCGCCCAGAACCGCCCTGATGGCCGGCTGACGCGCATGGACGCAGACGATATTGCCCTGGCCTCTGGATACGCCGGCGACATCCACGCCTTGATCGCCGCCCTGCTGGAAATCTTCCTGCTGGACAAAGACGAAGACGGTGTTTTGTCGCTGCACGACTGGGCCGAACATAACCCCTGGGCCAGCGGCGCGCCCGACCGCACCGAATCCGGCAAGAAGGCAGCGGAGGCCCGGTGGGCCAAAGAGCGCGAAAAGAAAGAGCGGGAAGCGGCGCAGGCCCTCACAAAAGAAGCAAGCAATACAGTTAATGATGCAAACCGCAATGCGGATTTATGCGACCCGCATCATTCCGCATTGCCCGACGCATCATTCCGCAATGCCCCTTTCCTTTCCTTTCCTAGCCCTGCCAATTCTTTACCTAGCGAAGCTATTCCTAGCCCTGCCAAGCCAAGCCCTCCGACGCAGGCGCAGGCGCAGGCGCGCGAGGCCCCGCCGACAGCCGGGCCAGAAGACCCGGACGGGCCGGAGGATCTGGACGGCGCAGAGCCGCCGGGCGTGGCTGGCAGGGCTGATTTTTCGAATTCTTCGGAGAAGATTGAGGAGCCGGAAAATACCGAAGAGCCGGAAATGTGCTGCTTCGGCGGCACGGACCCGCACGGCGTGTCCTGGCAGGACAAGGCCACGCTGCTGTGCCGGCAGAAGATCGGCGCGGCAAAAGCGGCGCGGCTGGCAAAAGCGCATTCTTTGCCCTGTCTCCAGCACCAAATCCACTGCTTGCCAAAGCGCCGTCCCCCCTCGCCCGGCGTGCTGGCGACGGCCATAGACAAGCACTGGGAAACGCCACCGGAAGTGCTGGACGCCAAGCAGCCCCACCCGCGCCCCCCGCCCACACCGGAAAAAACTTCGGAGCAGCAGGCGGCTTACAAAAACGGCGCGGCCAAGTTTCGGGACGCGCTGGCTCAGTCCGGCGCATTGCCGCTGAAAAACATGTCCGCCGCTGAAAAACACGCCGAAAAAGGAGAATGACGCCTATTGATTTTTGACGGGCTTCGCCGGAAGCGCCCGGACCGGCAGGATGATTTGCAGCAGCAGGTTCTGGATTTGCAGCAGCAGGTTCTTGGCCTGAACGCACGAGTGGAAAGATTGGAGGGCGAGAGCGCTCTCCTGGAGAAACGCATGGATCAATCAACGCAGCAACTCGCCGACGCTGTTCAGCCTTTGCTGGACCAGATCGGCTCATTTTCAGACAAGTTTGATACCTTGTCCGCGACGATCACAGCGACCAACCAGACCGCCCAAGCCGCGCAGCAGGAAATCAGCGACGCGATCACGGCGATCCTGGCCCGCACCGCGCCGGTGCCGAATGTGGACGTGGCGGACCTCGTGAACAAAATTGGCTTCGCCAGCCAGCGGATCGCCGGCGAAGTGGCCTCGGTTGCGGCCAGCACGGCAGAAGTGACCCAGCACAGCGACGCCTTGAAAAACTACGGCGACACCGTGCAGGCCCAAGCTGGCGGTGCCGCGCCGTACAATCCGCCTAGCAGCGGCTCCGGAAGTGGTTCAGGAAGTGGCAGCGGCGACGCACCGCCAGCGGCTGCATCCACGCCGGGCGCTTCCGGGACGCTTCAGTCGTCCTTTGTCGCGCCGCCCGTCACGTTCCCGGCCCCGGAAGGCACTAGCCCGGACGCCCCGGCCCCGGCCCCGCCGACCGTCGTGGAACCGGACACGACCAACGTGGTTGGCACGGCCAGCGCGCCGGTGCAGCCGATTGTCGCCGGCACCGGCCTGCCGCTGACCGAAGCGGCGGACGTGCCGGCGACTGATCCTGCCGGCGACCCGGCAGCTTCTCTGCCCGGCGAGCAGCACGGGCAAGAGTAGTCCGCCCTGACCCCTGCGGGCAATGCTGATGCCCCCTGCGTACACGGGACACACACCGAAACGGCGCAGGGGGCGACCTCCCGAAAGACAGCCATGTTTATTCCGTTCCGCCCGCCAGAGGCGGTCTGGCAAGAGTTTCTGGCCTGGTGGGCCGGACGCTGGCCCGCACTGCCGCCCCCGAAACGATTGCATAACCTGCGCGCGCTGACCGGCCTGCCAGATTCGTTTCTAGAAAAAGTCACCCAAACCAGTAAGTAAAATCAGATAAACGCTTCCAGGCAAGCAGTTTCTGTGTTATCATGGATTTATTACTTTTCAGCGTCTAGTGCGTGAGACGTTAAACCCCGTGGAGCCAGGCCAGTGGTGCGCCCGGCTCCTTTTTTGTCTAAGGTGATTTATGACCCGCAAAGAGCGCCGGGAACAAAGGCAAGCCGACCAGGTTCTCGCCCGCGAGATGCAGATGAAGTTCGGAGCCGTGCGCCTGGGCTATGACAGCCTGGATGAAACCGAGGATGTGACGGCCAGCGGCGAGCCGGTGACGTACACCTTCACCAACAACCGCGACGCGCTGGTTCCGGCGTCTGAGATGTGACCCATGATCCGCTGGCCGATGCTGCTGAAACTTGGTTTGTCGCTGGACCAGGCCGCGCACTTTCTTGGCATCAGCCTGGAAGACCTGGAAGCGCAGATACAGGCGGATGAGGATCGGCGCACGGCCCCAGGGCGGCAGTTGATGACGCCGGTTCTGGCCCGGCCCGAGATGGACCGCTGGGAATGGCGACGCGCGGATCGGGGCTAAGAAAATACTGAAATCGCCGGGTTAAATCATACCGGCCTGTTTCCCGTCTTCGCTCTCCGCGCCTCCTAGAGTGCCGTTTTCTCTCCTAATGCGCCATTTTTGCTCATGATTATAAAATCATGTTAAAATCATGCCTTTTCAGCCAGGAAACAGTTCAGGGGGCGGGAAGCCGGGAGCCTCTGGCCGGAAGCCACGCGCGGACGAAAAGGACCTGGAAAGCATCCTGAAAGCCGGCTGGCCGAAAGCGCAGCGGGTCGCGGTGATCAAAAAACTGGCGACCCAGGCCGCAGCAGGCGATGTCGGTGCCGCCAAGCTGCTGCTGGCCTACGGCTATGGGAATCCTCGCCAAACGGTTGAGGCAAATGTGACCCTGGATGTCTCAGATACTGAGTCGTTGGAACGTAAACTGGCTGGCTTCGCTACCCGAGTGGCGCAGGAGGCAGTTCCTGGCCTCGCTGACCCAGGCGGAAGCGCAGACGCTTAATCATTCCTGGCCCTTCTGGGCGCGGCCCAGCCAGCTCGCCCCGCCCGGCGCCTGGCGCGTGTGGCTGCTGCTGGCCGGCAGAGGTTTCGGCAAGACCCGGACGGGCGCGGAGTGGGTGCGCGCCCAGATTGAAACCGGACACTGCCGGCGCATGGCGCTGGTGGCGGCGACCGCTGCCGACGCGCGCGACGTGATGGTCGAGGGCGAAAGCGGCCTGCTTGCGATCTCACCGCCCTCCTTTCGCCCGCTGTATGAGCCGTCCAAGCGCCGCCTGACCTGGCCCGGCGGCGCGATGGCGACGCTGTACAGCGCGGAGGAATTCGCAGCGCCTGCGCGGCCCGCAGCATGACGGCGCCTGGTGCGACAAGCTGGCCGCCTGGCAGGATGCCGAAACCTGGGACATGCTCATGTTCGGCCTGCGGCTGGGGGATGACCCGCGCTGCGTCGTGACGACCACGCCGAAGCCTGTCCCGCTCGTGCTGGACTTGCTCAAAGCGGCGACGACTGTCACCACGAAAGGCAGCACTTACGACAATCGCGCCAATCTTGCCCCCGGTTTCTTTGCCGACATCATCACGAAGTACGAGGGGACGCGGCTCGGACGGCAGGAGCTGAACGCGGAGCTGCTGGATCTGGGCGGCCTGTTTTTTGACGGATGGAGCGAGGAAAAGCACGTTCGGCCCGCGCGCCCCGTGCCGCTGCACTGGACGTTTTTCGGTGGCCTGGACTGGGGCAAAGCTGCCCCGTTTTGTTTTGAGCTGCTCTGCGCGGACGAAGCCGGCAAAGTCCGTGCCATTGACGAGGTGTACGAAGCCGGCCTGTCCAACTGGGAGCAGGCGCAGGCGATCTGCCGCTGTTTGGAGGCGCGCGGCATCCCGAAGCATTCCTGCCTCATCTACGCCGATCCGTCCATGTTCCCGCCGGCTGACCCGGCCAAGCGCATCGGCGCGTACAACATTGAGGACTTCCAAAAGGCGGGCCTCATCTGCATTCCGGCGGTCAATGACCGCGTGAACGGCTGGTCGCGCGTCAAGGAGTTCCTGGCCGGTGACGGCACGTTTGAGGTGTTCGCCGGCTGCTGCCCGAACCTGGTCCGCACCCTGGCGCTGATGGTGGAAGACGACAAGAACAAGGAAGACCTGCGGCAAAACCCCAAGCAGGAAGACCACGCGGTTGATCCGCTGCGCTATGCGCTCATGAGCCGCCCGCGCCCCGCAAAAGCACTGCCGCCGCCCGCCCCGGTGCAGTGGGGCATCGTGGACGGCGAGATCGTGGAGTGGGAGCCGGCGCGGACATTGCCGCGCGAGACTGCAAAGCACGCGGACGAAAGAGAGGCTACTGTGATTCAAGCAACTGCCGGACAGGCCTGGACCGACCTTGCCGCGAGTGCCTATCGCGCTTACGCGGCCTCGACCGGCAACAAGAATTATCGCGGCGAGCCGATGCCGGCGTTTGAGGATCTGCCCCGGCCCATCCAGATCGCCTGGGAAGCCGCCGCAAGGCACCTCGGCAACCTGTTTCACGGCGGCGACCCGCTGCTGAGTATGGAAGCATGGCAGGCGACATGGCCGGAGATGGAAGAGCGCTGGAAAGGCTGGATACCTCCATGACCGCGATCCTGCTGGCCCTACTGATTGGTTTGTGTCTGGGCGCGGCCCTGGGCTTTCTGCTGTGCGCCGTGCTGTGCGCCGGCAAGGATATGCGGGATCAATGTAAGTGGAGTGATGACGACCGGCCTTATATCACACCCCTGGGCAAAGCGGCGCTGCACAATGGCGGCGACACGATTGACGCCGGCGACACGATTGACGCCGGCAAACAGGCCGAACCTGCCGAGATCATCGCCAGTGAGCGGCGCGCCGAAGCCCTGCGGCAGTCTCGTCTCCACAACCCGCCGCCCGCGCGGGTTGACCCGACCGACATCATCTTATGACTACTTTCATCTTATGACTACTTTACCCGCCCTGAATGACCCGTCCAGCGTGGAAAGCGAACTGGGCGCCGGCGACTTTGCGCGCGCCGTCCCCGCGCCGCGCCCCAAAGACGAGGACGTTGTGGCTCTCGTGGAGGGCCGGTTCCAGGCTGCCGCAAACGCCCGGCGCAGTCATGACAGCGCGATCTTCCTGAGCCTGGCTTTCTTTCTGGGTGAGCAGCATCTGGGCTGGAGCGTCAACACGCAGCGGCTGGTGGATACCCGAAACACCGACCAGTCCTGGCGGCTGTATTCCACGAGGAATAAAATCAAGCCGAAGATATTGAAATTGCAGGCGCGCGCCCTGGAAGCGCAGCCGGACGCGAGTTTTCGCCCGGCTGTCTGGGACAACGAACTGGACCGCCTGGCCGCGTCCGAAGCGCGGAGTGTGCGCCAGCACCTGAACACGATCCATCACGAGGATCAGCAGATCGCGGAGGAAACGCTGTGGGCGATGACGACCTCCACGGTCTGCCGCAAGTATAGCTGGGACCCGACCGCCTATGCCGAAGTGCCGGGCGAAGTGAGGGGCGGCCAGATGACCGGCAGCGTCCTGGCCCGCGTCGGCGAGGTGTCGCGCGAAACGGTGCCGATCACGGACCTGTACCCGGACCCGAAGGCGCGCATGGCGAAGGGCGTGATTTCCCGCTGCGGCTGGATCATCCATAGCCACATCGTAGACCTGGCCGAAGCGCAGGATCGTTACGGCGAGGCGGCGCTGGCCCTGGACGGTGAAATCGCTGGCGGGCAGGACGGCTACATTGAATCGCGCATGGCCTCCATTGTCGGCGATGCCCAGACCGGGGCCAGCGGCGGCAAAAAGTCGGCGGTTGTCCTGAAGGAGATGTGGGAGAAGCCCAGCTTGCGCTACCCGGAGGGCCGGCTGATCACCATCGGCGGCGGGCGCGTCCTGCGCTACGAGGAAAAGTGGCCGTGCAAGAAGCGCGACACCTTCCCGTTTGTGCCGCTGGCCTTTGTCAACGGCCCCGGCAGTTTCTACGGCCTGAACGCCGTGTACGACCTCATTGGCGCGCAGCGCACGTACAACCGCGCAGTCACCGCCCTGGATCAATACCTGGAGCATCCCTGGGGCAAGTGGCTCATCCCGCGCGGCGCGGAGATCGGCGCGGACGCGCTAGATGATCCGCGCGAGGCTGTGTATTACAACCCAGGCATGAAGCCCGAGTATCAAGCGCCGCCGCCCGTCGCCGATGTCATCCCCAGGGCCATTGAGCTTTCCGGCGCGGACATGGACGATCTTTCGGGCATTCACGACGTGTCGGACGGCGAAGCGCCCAAAGATGTGACGGCGGCTTCCGCCCTGGAAATCCTGCGCCAGCAGGATGCCAGCCAGATGCGGCAGTTCCTCACCAATTTAAGCGCCTTCGTTGTGGAGTGTGCGGAATGGGAAATCGCGCTGGCGGCGGAAAACTACGCCGAGCCGCGCCTTCTGGCCGTGGATGACCTGACGGAAGGCCAGGAAGCCGCGCGGCAGGTGATGGCGTTTCGGGGCCTGACGAATGGCGGCTCGTGTCATGTGTCCCTGGAAGGCGGCAGCAGCGCGCCGCTGTCGGCGGTGTCGCGCCTCCAGCTCGTGCAGCAGCTTTACCAGCAGCAGTTTTTTGGCCCGCCTGGCGATCCCGAAGCGACGATGATGGCGCTGGAACTGATGGACGAAGTGCGCTCGGACGCGCTCATTGAGCGCCTGATGCAGATGAAGAAGGGCAATGATGCCAAGGCGGCCCAGGCGCGGCAGGACGCGCAGGATCAGCAAAAGCAGCAGCAGCAGGCCCAGAGTAATCAGCAGGCCCAGAGCGCCCAGGCGGATCAGCAGATGGCCGTGCTGAAAGCGCAGTCGGATCGGTTCAGAAGGCGCTGGCCGAGGCGCAAAAGCACCAGCAGTCGGCGGAGATGGAAAGCGTTCGGCTGCACTCCGATCTGTCGCAGTCCGCCGTTGCCCACGCCCACGACATTGAAAAACTGGCGATGGCCCAGCAGCACGAGAAAGAGAACGTGCGCGTGTCGCTGACAGGAACGTTGACCCCGCCTGAGACCGCGCAGGCATTCCAAGAGGAGAATCAAAATGCCCTTCCCGATCAAGCCCAAAGCGGCAGCCAAAGCCCCGCCCAAGATGACTCAGCGCCCGAACTCGGCAGTGCCGGCGGGCAAGCCGGCGGCGAAGATGCCCTCTAAGCCCGCTGCCGGCAAAGGCGGATTGACGCCCGCCCAGCGCGCGGAAGTCAAACGCATCGTGGACGCGGAACTGGCGAAGAAGAAGGGTTAAGGGACAGGGATCGGGATAATTGTTCCGTCTTCGCAGAGAAGGCTGGGCAAGGAACATGTATCTACTGGCACACCGTGAAAGTTTTTCAGTTCTGGGAAACCGCATGCAGGGCGCGGGTCGGTATGACCACCCGTTACAATCTCTTCTTGCATGATTTGGGGCAGGCGCAATAGTACCGGCTTGCGTCTCTCTCCCTGTGCTTTGTAGATGGCCCTGATGGCTTTATGCGCGGCTGGTTCGCGACCCTTCGTTGTTTCCATGCCGTGATTTTACCCGAACAGGAACCTAAATGCCTGACGAATTGACGCTAAACGAAACGCCGGCCTCGTCCGCCGGTGAAGCGACCGACACCAGCGCCGCCTCCGAAGCCCCGGAGAGCGGCGCTGCCCTTGAGTCCCGAACGGGCCTTGAGTCCCCCGCCCCGCAGCCCGGCCCTGCGAACGGCGACACGCCTGCCGCAGAAGGCGAAGCACCGGGGACAAGCGAAGGCGACCTGCCGCCCTTCCATCTCCACCCGCGCTGGATTGAGCAGCAGGCGAAGCTGAAGGAGCGCGAGGAAGAACTGTCGCGCCTCAAAGCCTGGGAACCCATCGTGGAGCAGTTCCGCGCCGCCGGGCTTTCCGCCCCGGACGCGGTTCAGGCCGCCGTCGCCCAGCGCAACGAAGAGGCCGCACTCACGAAAATCGCCCAGGGCATTTGGGCGGAAGTGGAAGCCGGCAATCTCTCCGAGGATGCCGCCGAAGAACGCTTTCAGCGCATCCAGACCGAGCGCCTGCTGGCCCAGCGGCAAGTGCAGGATAACCAGACCCAGGCCCAGCAGGCCCGCGCGGCCCGCGAGGGCGAAGTGGCAAAACGCCTGCCGGAACTGGCCCGCCTGTACCCGGAGATGGACGAGGGCGATGTGAAAGAGGCCGCCCTGCGCGACCCTGGCGCGGACCTTGCGAAAATCGCCCAGGCCAGTCATGGCCGCGCGATGGCCGTGATCGCCCGCTACAACGCGCGCGCGGCCCAGCGCCCGGCGCTGGCTGTGGAGGGCGCCGGCGGCGGCCCGTCGTCGTCCGGCAAGTCCGTGGAAGACATGAACCGCGAGGAGTTTGACACCTACTGGAAGGCCAATCTCGCCCGCGCCGAAGCTGCCCAGCGGTAGCCAAAAGCTGCCCCGCGGCAACACTGACAACTTTTCCCGCAAGGGATCAGCCCCATTTGACCGAAAGGAATTTGAATTATGTCCGCACCTGTGATGACCACACAGTCATCGTCGCTGGCGGCTGAAGTACGGGTTTCGTACAACAAGCGCCTGCTGATGACCGCTGAGCCCGAGCTGCTGATGGCGCAGTTCTTTGACAAGAAACCAATCCCCAAGCACGAAGGCAGCACGGTCTACATGAACCGCTTTGAGCTGCTGGCTCCGCCCAACACCAGCGGCGTCGTCACGCCGCTGACCGAAGGCGTCCCGCCGGGCGGCAGTAATATCACTGTCACCCGCGTCCCGATCAGCATCAACCAGTACGGCGACTTCGTGCCGTACACCGACCGGGTTCTGACCGAATCCATTGACCCGCTGCTGGCCGGCATCGTAGACCGCCAGGGCGAGCAGTCCGGGCGCACCGCGGAATGGCTTTGCCGCGACGTGATGACCGCCGGCACGGTCGTTCGGTATGCCAATGGCCGCGTTTCCCGCGTCACCATTGCGGCCGGCGACGTGATGACCGCCGTGGAAGTCAAAAAGGCCGTGCGGACGCTCAAGAAAAACTACGCCCGCAAGCGCAGCGAGAAGGGCAAGCGCGCCTATGTCGCGATCATCAGCCCGGACACCGAGTTTGACGTGCAGTTGATCAACGAGTGGCTGGCGGTCGGCGAGTATCAAAACAAAGACCAAATCTTTGAGGGCGAAATCGGCATGCTGTACGGCGTCCGGTTCATCACGTCCACCGAGGCAAAGGTGTTCGCCGGCGCCGGTGCCGCCGGCATTGACGTTCATGCCAGCGTCTTCTTCGGCGTGGAGGCGTTCGGGATGACCAGCGTGGACGGCGAATTGCTGGAGACGATCAATCAGCCGCTCGGCTCCGGCGGCGCGACCAGCGATCCGCTGAAACAGGTCGGCTCTCAGGGCTGGAAGTTCACCTGGGGCGGCACGATCCTCAATCAACTGTTCGCCCTGCGCGTGGAACATGCCGTCACCGCGTAGTCAATTTGTATTCGTTAGCGAGTACAAAAACTATCTGTACTCGCTAACGAATACGTCTTTAGGAGAAGCCCATGCCGAAAGCAGAACCCGTGGAAATGACCGCCGAAGAGCGCGCCGCGTATCTGGAAGAGCAGCTCGCTCAGTCCCAGGCCCGCAACGCTGAAATAGAGGCCCGGAACGCCGAACTGGAAGCGGAGAAGGAAGACCTGGAACTTCGCCGCGCGGCGGCTGTCTTTGAGCCGGAAAACGACGCGGTGACCATTGACAGTGAGCGCCAGGAAGCGCGCCAGATGGATGCGTACCTGGAAAGACAGAAAAAGTTTACCGTCTTCATCCCGGTTGACCCGCGCGGCAAGGAAGGCCAGCGCCAGAGTGTCCCGGTGCAGGTCAACGGCTCCAGAACCTACATCATCGTGTACGGCGAGGACCAGATCGTGCCGGAGGAGATATACCTCCAGCTGGTCGGCGCCGGCCTCGTCCGCCCGCAGCGGCAGCAGGACTTTGAGCGCTGCCCCAAGATTTCTGTGCGTCCTGGTGTCGGACGGGGCCACAGCGCGCCGGTCGTCGGAGGATAACGCGCGTGACCCCCTCCGACATGATCGCGCTGGGCAAAGACCTGCTGGGAGAAGTGGAAGGGTCGCCGGGCGACCGCTCGCCGCTGACCTGGAACCGCTGGCTCCTGATGGCCGCGAAAGAAATCTGTCAGGCGACCGACTGCCTGTACCGGGACTACGCGCTGGACATTGTGGCCGGCCAGTCCCTCTACTGCGCGTCGCCGCTGTATAAACTTGTCGGCGCGTCCCTGTCGCTTCCTGACGGCACGGCGCGCACCCTGACCTTCCGCACGGCTCGCGACATGGCCGGGCAGTTTTTGCCGGGGGGCGCGACGGGCGTGCCGTCCATGCTGGCCGCCGAGGGCGATAACCGCTTTGCCCTCTGGCCTGTCCCCAATTATTCCAACGTGACTGCCGCGTATACCGATCTGGCCTCCACGGGGCTTTCTGTGGTGAGTAGCGCCCTGCGGCCCTTCGTTTCCACCGATGTCGGGCAGACGCTGCGGATCACCAGCGGGCCGGGATGGCCGATGGGCCAGTACGTCATCACCTCTGTCTCCGCAGGCCTGGCAACCCTGCCCTCCCTGCCGTCATTCGTTTTTGGGGCCGCCGGCGTGGGCGAACTTGTCACCGGGAGCGGCCTGACCGTGGAAGGCTACGGCGTTCCCGATGATGCGTGGGTCACAAGCACAAATGACTGCCCGCTGCCTTCCCGCGCGCACGAGGTCGTGGTGTTCAGGGCCGCACTCCTGCGCTGCGCTCAGTTCCCGCCCGCCAGTCCCAGCCTGCCGCAGTTTTTGGAGCAGCAGTTCCGCTATGCGAAAGGCATGCTGGAAGGCCAGGTCGCCGTCATGACCTCCGCCAACCGGCAGCGCATGACCGAGAAGGTGGGCGGCGGCCCGGCCTACGGCGGCTTTGACCCGCTGGGGCGATGGTGAGACCGGGGATGGTGAGACCGGGGATGGTGAGGATAGCAAACTTGGGCGAAGCGCTCACGCGAACTGAGGCTGAAATTCTCTCGCGGCTGGCGGAGGGGATGGAGCCGCAGGAGATCGCCGACGCGACGTTTACGAGCGTTCGCACGGTGCAGTGGCACATGGCGAATTTGTCAAAGAAGTTCGGTTCTCCCAATCCAATTCGGTGGATGCTGCCGTTTGGCCGCTGGGTGCCTCACTCAGAGGCGGCAGTTCCTGCGGAAGCGCCGCCAGGGAAGCCGGTTGCAGAGAAGCCGGTTGAGCCGGAGAAGCCGGTTGCAGAGAAGTGTGGAAGCTGCGGGTATCGCCGTCCGCTTGACCCGGTGATCGTGGGTCAGATGTTCACGGTGCGAATGTGCCAGCCATGTCAGGGGCGGCTGGCGGAAGCGCGGAGCGAGGCAGCGGAGCGCAGGAGGCGCGAACTGGAAACCCTGGAAGAAAGACAGCCCCAGGAAGAAAACGACGCGGAGGGAGTGATGCCCGGCTTGGCAAGCGCCCAGGAAATGTCACACGCCCGCCCCGGCGTCACCTTACGCCCTTGACTCGTGAGTCCGCGCCGGGGCGATTAAGACAGATGAGCACACATGAAAACAATGCCTAAATCTACACTGCTGAAAACACTACTGAACTCTCACCGGCCTGCCCTGCTGCCTGTCCTGCTGTGCCTCCTGCTGTTGCTGGGGATAGCGGGCGGGGCGGGGGCGCAGACAACGACGTACAACATCACCGCGAATGGCGCGACCAGTCCAATCCAGACGCACGGCATTTGGAGCAGCAACCCAGGGGCCAGGAACTTTATTGGCACAAACAGCACGGCTGGGCCTGGGATTTCCGTTGGGGCATACATTACAGGGAGTTAAGTCGTGGTGACGGTTTGGGGAGGCAACACAACCGCCGTGGCCTACTCCGTTGACGGCACTCAGACCATCCCGACCCTGTCTTCCGCAGGCTCATTTCTCCCCATAACAATTCCCATCCCCAACGATTCCGCTCCGCACCTTGTACTCGTGTATTCGGCATCCGGCAGTCAAATCTATGTGGATGAGGGAACCGGAGGCACTGGTTCCGGGTGGGTCGTGACCGGGACGCTGACGCCGCTCACACAGGGGGCAAAATACATTTTCCCAGGGCAGTCGGCCAGGTATCAGGTCAGTAGTATCGGCACGGCGGGCGCTCTGGACGGCAGCCCGAACATTGCGGCAAACCCTGTTTATGCCACGCTCACGCAGGGAAACGCCATGCGCTTTCAAGGCAACCCCACGGCAATCCACGTTTGGGGTTTGTGGACGACCTCTACTGGCGCTGGCCGAATTGCCGTTTATCAGGATGGCGCTCTGGTCTCAAATACGGTGATGAGCGCGGGGCATACCGACACAACGCTTGCCAGCGGCCTGACGGGGACACACGAATACGAGATTGTGGACACAGACCAGTCTACGGAATATATTGAAAACATCCAGCTTGTTGGCGGCGACATTACCAGTGAAGTCCATGTCGCAAAACCAACCGCTGTATTTTACGGCGATAGCATTGATGTAGGGGCGGGCATCCCCACCGATATGCGCCTGAATTACGCATGGCTCCTGTGCCGCAAGTTCGGCTGGGGCTGCTGCATCGTCGCTGTCGCGGGAACGCAAGCCTCCACCTATGGGCGCGACAACACCGCAGGCGTCACCGGACTTGTCCCGAAACCTGCCATTGTGTTTGATGAATACGTCCATAACGATTATCAGAATCAGGTCGCAATCGGCGCAGTGGGGTCGGCGGGAACATTTACCGGCGACTACGCGACAATGATTACCAATTTGCAGACCGGCCTGCCCAAAGTGCCGATTGTCTGCCTCTCGCTGCTGCCGTCCACCACCACCGGCACAATCCCTGGTACGTCCTACAATACCGGCATCCAGAATGCGCTTGCAGGGTTTTCCAATGTGCTTTATGTGGACACGACGGGCGTCTTTGTCCCCGCGTCTGATACTGTGGACGGCGTACACCCCATCGCATCCGGTTACACAAAACTGGCGGCTTTGATTTCACCACTGTTCCAGTCGCCCGCAACAGGCGGCACGAAACGGAGATTACAGTAATGAACCTTCTCAAACGACTTTTGCCATTCGCGGCCCTATCCCTGCTCTGCCTTGCCCCGGCCCATGCCGACCTGATTAAGCAGTCAGCCTCCTACAACCGAACCATCCTGGTTACGTCATCCTCCGACCATGTAACGGGCGCGACGGGACTATCCTCGTTTGTCGTCAAGGAAAGCAAGAACGGCGGGGCGCAGGCAACCGTCACGCCGACCATTACCGAACTTGGATTAGGCCGTTACTCTATCGCCCTGACGAACTCAGACACGCCAACGCTAGGGGCATTGGATTTGACCATCACGGCGACGGGGGCCGACCCAACAGACACCCATGACCAGATAGTGGCCTTTGACCCAACAGACGCCGCCGCGCTGGGGTTATCCACCCTCGGCACGATCAACACCACGACAACCGGCACAAACACGCTGGCAACCGGCATCAAGGCCAAAACGGATACGATTGGAACCAACAGCGCGGACAGTCCCAACGCAGTCACCGCGCAGGGCAAGCTCGGCACGCCTGCCACAACGATCAGTGGTGACATCGGGGCGCTCCCTGGCATCTTCTGGGGATACAGCACGCGCACGCTCACGTCAGGCGATGGAGGCGGCGGGGGAACCACCCTGACGCTGGCTCAGACGATTGCGGCACTTGCAGCGGAAACAACCCAGACCGTAACAATCCCGACCGGGACTAAAGGCCTGACAAGTCCGCTGGCGGTGAACTTCAACGGCGCGACATATACGATCAATCTCAATACACCGACCGTTGTGCCGCAGACGATCTACGAAATCCTGCACAACGGCGGCTATGTTCCATAGTCTTTCACCCCGATTATTCCCCGAGGAATAAGGAGTTCCTATGTCCAGCACATTTTTGCAGCTTCGGCAGAAGACGCTCTCGCGCATCAACGAGGCCAATAATTCCGCCGTGGGCGCGCTGCTGTCGGGCGGCGACGGCACGCTGATCGCCGACACGGCCTCGGCTCTCGGCGACTATCTCAACGAAGGCGCGGCGGACCTTGCCCGGACGTGCTACCCGCTGGAAGCGACCGGCACGGCAACAGGCGTCGCAACCGGCCTCGTGCCGCTCGCGACCCTCATCACGCCGGACGGCGGCTACCTGTGGGCGATCCGCAACGTGAAATTCGCCGGCGTCGCCGTGCAGCGCTCTTCCCGCTCGTATGCCGAAATCTACTATCCATCGCTGATTACCGCCGCTGTCGCCCAGCCGATCCTCTGGTACATGAACGGCAGTGTCAGCCTCGGCCTGGCCCCGGCCCCCAGCGCGGCGGGAATAGTGATCGCTCTCGGTTTTGAAGTGCCGCCCAAACTGGTCAACGATACCGATGTGGCCGCGTGGCTGGAGCCGGACATGGAGAAGCTGCTGATCTTCTACGCCGCCGCGCAGATTTGTTTGAAGAACATGGAAGATCAATCGCTTGCCCAGCGCGCGGAAGTCTGGATGCAGATGTACGACGACGGCAAAGCCCAGCAGAAAGCGCGGCTCAAAGCCACCGATCCGGCTCTGTACGCCGCGCATTTCTCCGACGCCCCGGTCGCGAAGTGAAACAGGCTTTGCGCCTTTGTCCGCTTCTGGTTCTGCTGCTGCTGGCGGCGGGGATTTTGTGGACAGGGGCACGGGGGCATTCGGCCCGGAAACAGCCTCTGGGCTTTCAGCAGCGCTCCGCTCTCCGGCAGTCCGGTAAGCCGCGCCTTCGCACTCTCCCCGCACCGCTCCATAAAACGAAGATGCCGACTTACCAGATCACTTACAGCAGCAACGCCTCCATGACCGACCCGGTAGATGCCGGACGGACAATGACGGCCGTTGGTTTCAACATCGTGCAGGACGGGACAACGCTTTATTCCGGCTCCATTGGGGCTTGCCCCTATGCGGTCTCAGGGTATCCCCTCACTGTTGTTAGCCCGCTCACTGGAACACCGACGCCTATTCTCGCGACGCTGCCGAGCGCGATCACGAGCAGTATCAGCGTCGGCGTCTTTTATACCGGCGGCGTTTTTACTTACTCGCACCTGATTTACTACGGCGGCTCGTACTCGCTTGTGACCGCGCCCACCGTCGCCCTCTCCGCCTCCCCGGCCAATATCTTCGCCGGGGGAAGTTCCGCACTGACTTGGAGCAGCACCAACGCCACTACCGTAGACATTCCCGGCGTCGGCACAGGGCTTGCCCCATCCGGCAGCGCCAGCGTCAGTCCGGGGAGTACCACTTCTTACACCGCGACGGCGACCGGGGCGGGAGGACCGCAACCGCTTCGGCCACCGTCACCGTCTTTGCCCTGCCGACGGTCACGCTCTCCGTCAGCCCGACCAGTGGGGCCAGCGGGAGCGCGCGCACCCTGACCTATGGCAGCGCGAACGCGGACAGCGTTTCTATCAGTCCCGGCGCACTGGGAGGCAGCACGAGCGGCACGGCCAGCGTCAGCCCGACCGTCACCACAACGTACACGGCCACCGCCACAGTCACGAATGCGGCGGGAACGCGAACCGCCACGGCGACAGCGACGGCCACGGTTTTGCCTGCGCCCACTGCCGCGATCTCGGTTTCTCCGGCCTCCATTGTCGTCGGCAGTTCCGCGACCCTGACATGGAGCAGCACCAACGCGACCAGCGCGACGGTGACGGGGCAGACCTCGCCGGGCACGTCGGGGAGCGCGACGGTGACGCCGGGCAGTGTCGGCAGTTACACCTATACGATTGTCGCCACCGGGCCGGGCGGCACGGCGACGGCCTCCTGCACTCTCACGGTGACGGTCACAGCGCGGCGCGGCTGCACCGACCCGTCCGCGCTGAATTATGACCCGCTGGCAACGGTGGATGACGGCTCCTGTGTTTATGCGGTGCGCGGCTGCACAGACCCGCGCGCGACCAACTATAACCCTCTGGCGACGACGGACGATGGAAGCTGTGTTTATCCGCCGCCGGGGCAGGGCGACGAGGCCTGCCCCTGCGACTGGCAAAGCGGCCCGCAGCCGCCCTGCGGATGGCAAGGCTCTCCTGGGCCGCCCTGCGGCTGGAATGAAGATGCCGCCCCTGTCGCCGCGCTTTGGAGCGCCACGCATTCCTGCCCCTAGTCCAAAAGCGTACCAATTTTTAAGCCATGAATTTGAAAGTTCCAAACATCTCCGCCCCGCTGCACACGGCCCGGCGGTTTGTCGGGCTGGACGCCTACCACGCGCCGCAGGACCTGGCTGAAGGCATGCTGACGCAGGCCGATAACGTCTTCGTGCAGGGCAGCGACCTGGTCCTGCGCCCCGGCTTTGCCGGCCAGTTCAGTGCGCCGGGCGGCTCGCCGCTTTATGCCCGCCTCGCTTACCTCAACGCGGACGGCACGACGGGCATGATCCTGGAGTCAGGCGGGCGCGTGTATCAGGCGGCAAAAGGCGCGACCAGCGCGACCGAGATCACTTTCCCCGGCTCCGGCACTCTCAATTCCGCCGGCAGCCGCTGGGCGCGGGCGGCGCGCTATGGCTACCGCGTGGACGGCACGGCCCCACTGCTGCGGACGGACCTGACCGGGGCGACGGTCGCGATGGCGCTGGCGACGCAGCCGCCCGCGCCCAGCGCCGCCCTGACGAGCGCGGCCATTGACGCCCTGACCGGGGGAACCTGGCAGCCTGACACGCTGACACCGGCTGCCGGCGCGTCGGCCCTGACAAACCGCCTGCCGAACGCCAATTTTTCCGCGTTCTCGTCGTCGGGAGGCCATGACGTGCCGACCTCGTGGACGGTGTTCGCGGGCGACCCGGACTTATACGGGAGCGGCCACGCCTTCGCCGGACCGGACGCGAACGGCGAGTCGGGCGCATGGCTACTGCTGGACAATCCCGGCGAAGGGATATTGACCACGACGGCCCTGGCAAACGATGTCATTGCCCAGGACGCCGCGCGCTATGCGACGCAGTTCTACGCCGCCCTGACACTGTTTCAGTCCGATCCGTCCGGTAAAGCGTCCGTGAAAATGTCCTTGCTGGCCTACGCCGACAGCGGCGGCACGAACCTCCTGACGGAGCAAGTCAAAGAGTTTACCGTGCCGTTTTCCGGCAACAATGCTCACGTCGTGCTGGACACCGTGTTTTCGCTGAACTCATTCCCGGTTCCCGTTCTCTCCTACCGCGTCCGGCTGACAGGCGGCGCAAATGACCCGCTGGGCGGCAACTCCATTTACTGCACCCAGCCGGTCTGCTTCCCCTTCGCCGCGCCGGTCACGGTCAGCGTTTCCGGCTCTCAGGTGCGGGTGGAAGAAGCGCAGGGCATCACCTACAGCGGCGGGACACTGACGGCTTCCCTGCCCGGCACCCTTGGCTACGGCGCCGGCGCGGGCGGACTGCACCTTCGCAAAGACTACGGCGCGGGCAGCCCGCAGGATTGGAGCCAGTTCAACAGCGTCGCCCTGAGCCTGGGGAAAGCCGCCGGCATCCTCGGCCTGACACTGACGATGACGCTGCAATCGGACGGCGGCACGCGCTACACGTCCAACCCGTTCGCCGTTTCTGCCGATGGCAGCGTCGCAACGTGCGACCTGTCCACGATCCCTGCCGCGACCCGCGCCGCCGTGCGCTACGTGGAACTGATACTCGGCGGCGACTTCACGGCCCCGCAGGCAAACGGTGACACGCTTCTGCTGTTTGGGCCGCTGACAGGCGCGGGAAACCTGTCCATTGGCCGCGCCGATTACCGCTACCAGGTCACGGAGATCAATGCACTTTCGGACACTACGAACCTTGTCAACATTCTGGAAAGCAGCCCCAGCAAGAGCAGTGCCGCCGTCGCGCCGACGCTGATTCAGGCGCAGGCGGCAGTGACGGCAGCCGCCGCCGTCAACGCCGGCGCGACGCATCTGGCCCTGTACCGCTTCGGCGGCGTGTTTTCCGACGGACGCCTCATCGCCGTGGTTTCGCTGACGGCAGACGTTGCCTACGGCGCGGACGCGCGCAACCCCTACTACTCGTGGAACCACGCGACGCGGACGCTCGTGGACAACACGCCCGACAGCTACCTTGTGGATAGCGGCGTCTTTCCGGTCGCCGGCGCGCCGGTCGTGCCGGGCCGGGACGCGCCGCCCTCCGGGGCGCAGGCGGTCTGCTTCTGGCAGGGCCGGCTCTGGCTGGCAAAAGGCGGACGACTGTACGGCTCCTGGCTGATCGCCCAGGACAATCAAGCCGCGATGTACTTTACCAGCGTAAACCTGCCCGGTGATCCTCTCGCCGCCGTCAAGGGCGCGCAGTTTGCCGTGGGCCAGGACGACAATGACCCGATCCTGGCCCTGATCCCGCTGGGGACGAATGAGTTCCTGCGGGCAGGCTTCCTGGTCATTATCAAGCAGCACTCGGTCTGGCTCCTGTCCGGGACCGACCCGACCAGCTTCTCGCTTCAGTCGTTTCTGGCCGGCATGGGGGACGGGCAGCGAACGGGGATCGGCGGGATCGCGCCGCTAGCCTGCGCGCACGTCGGCAACGTGCCGTGGTTTTTGTCGGCGGACGGGATTTATAGTTTTGACGGCAGCCAGGCGCAAAACGTGTCCCTGCTGATTGAGCCGCTGCTGCAACTGGCGAATTTGAATGCCGGGGCCGTGGCGGGCGCGGCTATGATTTATCATGACCGCCGGCTGCTTCTCTTGATCCCCGGCGCGGGCGACTCGGCCAACACGCAGGTCTACGTTTATGACAGCCGGCAGCAGGGCTGGACACACTGGACGGGGCCGGTCGCCATCACCTCCGGACTGTCGCTCTCCTCCCAGGCGGACAGCAACGATCTGTACCTGGCTGGCACGGACGGCCAGCTTTACCACCTGTCCGGCAGTGTGGACAAGCCGCTGCCGACCTCCGCCGGAACGGCGATCACCTTTGTCGTCACCACGCGCGGCATGGGCCAGGAAGCCGAAGGCGCGGGCTTCTACGGCCAGCGTAAGGCCGTCCGCCTGTACGCGCAGGTGAAGTCCGCCGCCGCCTTGCCCGCTGCCCTGGGCATTGTGACTGAAACGGGCGCGACGGTCTGGGGGCAGTCCTTTACCTTCAACAGCAGCGGCGGGAGCGAAACGCTGGACGCGCCCCGGCTGAAAGTGCCGTCGCCCACCGGCGAGTATCACATGGTCAAGATCACCGGCAACGCCAGCGCGCCGGTAACAATCAACAGCCTGAGCCTGGAGCTGAGCCAGGGGCGCTTGTCGCCGTCGTAAGCAGTCGTCGCAAGAGCGTTTCCGTAAGGAGTATCTATCATGGGTTTTGATTTTTCGTCCCTCTCGCCGTGGGTGGGGCCGGCGACCACGCTGATCGGCCTTCTGGGCGGCAGCAATCAGCCCGATCCGACCAAAGACCCGAATTACCAGGCCGCGCAGCGGATGCTCTCCTTGCAGCAGGCGCTCGGCGGGCAGTACGGAAATGAAGCCTCGGCGGCGGGCGGGCAGTTTGCCGCCTACAACCCGCAGTATCTGAGCGCGGTCAACAATGAAGCGAGCTATCTGAAAACCGACCCGTACACAGACTCCGTGGATGCCAATGCCCTGAACGGAGCGACGAGCGGGGCGGTGCAGGCGTATCAGCGCGGGAATGCGAACCTGACCGACTCGCTGGCGTCGCGCGGCATTACAGATAGTTCTGAGATGGCCGGGGGCTTGACCGGAAATGCCGACGCCCTGGCCGCCCAGCAGGCGTCGGCGGAGAACGCTCTGGCAGATCAGAAGATCGCCACCGCCAATCAAAACCGCAACGCTCTGATCGGGCTGCTGGGGGGCGTCGCCAACACCGACTACGCGCGGGAGAACGCCGCGATGGGCGCGGAAGGCGGGGTCAACAACAGCGTCTACAATGACTACATGAACCAGGAGAAGACTGACCTGGGCTTGCAGCAGCAGGCAAATGAGCAGCGGAGCGGCCTGCTTTCCACGCTGGGCAGCGGCATCTCGGACGCGCTGGACAATGGGCAGACAACCCCGCTGGAAGACGCGCAGACGGCGGCGCTGTACCACAGCGCCGGCTACGTCAAGAACGGGGACGGCGACTGGGTTCCTGGCCCGTCCGCGACGCCTGGAAGCGCGCCCGCCCCAATCGCGCCCGCCCCAATCGCGCCCCCCGCGCCTGGGCCGACTGCCGCGACGGGCGGCTTCGGTCAAGGCGCGACGCCAGGGACGGGCTTCGGGGGGAATGGTCTCATGTCACTCTCGCAGGCACTGGGAGGGGCGACCGCTCCGGCGGATGCCACTTCGCCGATTGCCCCGCCGCCGATTACGACCTCCGTGCCGCCGCCTCTGCCCGCCGCCGCCTTTGGCGGCAGCCCTGCGTCGCCGCAGGGCGCGCCTGCCGCACCGTCCGTGCGCGTCATCAAGGACCCGCAAGGCAACGGCATGGGCTACAGCCTGGACGGCGCGAAAACCATCACGAGCGACCAGGCCAAGAACCTGGGCATTCCGGTCAGCGGCAAGCCGAACTCGCCGGGCTACGACGGCGACGGCGACCTCATCACAAGCGATTAGATCACGTCAGACTAAGGAGTGACCCATGGGCTTTTCACTGGCAGATTTCGCGCCGCTGGGAGCCGGCTTCACCAAGCAAACGATGGTGAACCGCCGCGCGGCAGAGCAGAAGAAAGCCGCCGCGCGGCAGAGCCTCCAGCGCTTCCTGCAAATGGCCGCCGCGCAGAAAGACCGCGAGGATGCTGCCGGCCAGATCCAGAGCTACCGCGAGGCAATGGAGCGGCAGCGCGCGGGTGAGTTCCAGCAGCGGGAAGAGGATTTCAATCGCCGGCAGGGCGACGTGGAAGACCTGCGAAAAGGGCAGACGGAGGAAAAGGCGCGGGTGGACGCCCTGACGCGCCAGAACGGAGGGCTGCGCGCCTACCTCACGGCCCTGCCGCATCTGGGCGACATGGCGCACGACCAGCAGCGGGCGACGGTCCAGGAGATCAATCAAAGCGGGACCGATTTCGCCGTGCCGGGCGAGGTCAGCGGCACGCGCCTGAAAAACTACGGGCAGGCAGACCCGCTGGCCGCGACCGCCGCGCGGCTGACGGATGCCCGCATGCGCGGCGTTGATCCCAGCACCCTGACCGCGCCGACCTATGTCCCCGACTACCAGCCGACGCCCGACCAGACGGCCAGGCGCGGCCAGGAAGCCGCCAGTACGCAGTATACCACTGACCGCGACAAGCAGGTCGCCCCCAATGCCGCCGAAAGTGTCCGGCATCACCGGGCGGCGGAAGCGCTCGGCATCAAGGGGCTGGAAAGCCGCAAGGCCACGCTGGAAGAGTCCCGGCGAATGCACGACTGGGAGATGCAGCACGGCGACGCCAGCCTGGACAATACGATCCGGCACGAAGGCGTCACCGAGGGCCAGGGCGGCAGGCGGCTGACACTCTCGGAAGCGAGGGGCGGCGGCAGGACCGGCAGCGCCAGTGATCCGCTGGCAAAAGTCAACACGCGGCTGACGGCCCTGTCCAAACCCGGCAAGTACAACATCCTGACCAACAGCAACGGTCCGGCCCTGAAGGACACGCCCGAAGGCAAGCAGGAATACGATCATCTGATCAACCAGCGCCGCCGCCTGCTGTCTCAGCCGGTCAATCCGATGCAGACGCCCGGCTATGCGGTTGTGCCGGGCGTGGGCGCGGTTCACGTTCCGCCGGCAGGGCTGGGGCCATTGCCCCCGCCGGAGCATCATTCCGCGACGCAACCGCGCCACCCAAAGACGCAGCGGTTCTTGCCTGGAAACCTGCGTCAGCAGAAGACGAAGGCGCTCAAGGCCATGTTGGGGTTATAGACAATGCCAACCGATCCCCAAAAACAAGCAATCTATGATGAGCTTCTCAGGCGCGGCGCGTTCAAGAATGACCCTGATCTTGCCGCAATGGGGCATAAACTCCGCGCCGCTGGGATTGTCACCGATCCGACGCAAGGCGGCATCGTTGCCCCCGCCGGCGCAGTCAGGCCAGGTGCTGCCGGCTGGGACTCAGCGGACGGCCCTGACCCCCGGCAGGCCGCAGCGCCTATGCCTCCGGCAAAGACCGCTCCCACCAAAAGCGCCGGCACGCTCCGAACGGCCCTGGACAATACGTTCGGGACGGGCGATCATGAAGGCGATATTCACAAGTTTTTCTCCGGGATCGTCCCGGTCGCAAAAACAGCGCTGGATACCCTCGGCGCGGCTGCGTATGGCAATGATGCGGGACAGATCGCGCTTCTGGACACCCTGACCGGGCAAAGCCATGCGGCAACGCAGGCCATTCACCGGCAGAAAGTGGCCGTCCGTGATGCAGCCCGCACCGGGGCGCAGTTTGTGCCGGGAACCGTCAAAGACATTGGCTCGGGCCATGCGGCGGACATCCCCGGCAATTACGCGCGCGAGGCGACCCAGCACCCCTTCAGCTTCGCCCTGAACGCGGCTGCCGTTGCCAGTATGGGCGCGGAAGGATTGCTGGCAAAGGCCGGAACGTTGGAGCGCCTGGGGGCGGCGGCGGCCAAAGCCGGCGACGCGGAGGGGGCCGCGCATCTGGCCGGGCAAGCGGCAAAACTGCGGCGACTGGCCCAGCCGGTGCATGACGTAGCGACCGGCAAAGTCATCACGCGCCCCGTCACCAAAGGGCTGAAAAGTTTTATCGGCAAAGCCACTGCCGGCGCGCGGCGCGATGTGGCTGCCGGAAAGGCACTGACGGAAGGAGTGCAGGGCGCGGCGCTGCCCCCCGAACATTTCACGGGGAATAATTTCGCGGGGAATAAAATCCCGAATAATAAAACCCCGAATAATCCGCAGGCAGAAGCGCCGGGGCGCGTTATCAAGCCATTCGCGCCGCCGCGCGTGGGCCGGGCCGGGGCAAACATCGTGCCGAAACCGCCCCCGGACGTGCCGATGACAGCGGCAGAACCCCCGGACTTGCCGAAGAAACCCCAGGATATCGGCACGTCTCCCGCGCCTGACACGCAGACCGTGCCGAATTTCCCCACCGACCAGCTCCGCACCGACCCGGAGCGGTTTCAGTATAAGATGGGCGCGGGCCAGGGCGGGCAGACAGGTTCCTTGTCCGGCGCGCCGTCGTTCAATCAGGATTTGGCCGGCGTTGTGCATGCCTGGACAGACCCGGCGGACGGACAGCATTACATCGTCAACGGCCATAACCGCTATGCACTGGCGGTCAAAAGCGGCGCGCCCGGCCTGGACACGCGCTTTCTGGATGCGGCGACGGCGGAAGAGGCCCGGACGCAGGGCGCGATGATCAACATTGCCGAAGGGCAAGGCACGGCCCTGGACGCCGCGAAACTGTTCCGCGACCAGAAGATCACGCCGGAGGAACTGGGGAAGCAGAACATCACCGTCAAGGGCGAAAAAGCGCGGCAGGGCATGGCGCTGGCAAACCTCGCGCCGCCGCTCTTTGCCCAGGCCGTGCGCGGCGAGCTGCCGGTGGAGCGGGCTGTCACCATCGGCGAGAAACTGCCGGATCACGGCGACCAGATGGCGCTCGTGTCCCAGGTGGACAAGGCGCAGAAGAGCGGCAGGCAGCTCACAAACGGGCAAGTGGGGGAACTGGCGGACAGTATCGCCGCCGGGCCGCGCCTGACCACAACGGAAACGAACCTCTTTGGGGATGAAACCACGTCCAAAAGCACGGCGCTGGAACGGGCGGAAGTGGCCGACTACCTGCGAACGCAGATGGGGCAGGAAGGCGGCGCGTTCAAGAACGCAGCCAAGAACGCCGGGCGACTGGCAAAGGGAAACAACGTCATTGACGCGGAGCGCAGCAAGGAACTGGCACAGCTCAACGACCAGGGCAAAGAAGTTTTTGCGCGTTTGAAGAACAGTCCGGGGCCGGTATCGGATATACTGAATGCGGCGGCGGTCCGGCTTGCCAGAGGAGAAAACCCCAATGTCGTTAAGTCCGATGCTCTCAACCAGTTCCACGACGCCCTCCCCGGCCTCATCAAGTCCGGGGGAGATGGCGAATCAAGCGCCGCCGGAAACAACGCAAGCGCTGCCGGCGGAGCAGCGCCCGGCCTATTCGACGCAGGCGGAGACCCTGTCGCCGGCCCGGCAGAAGGCCCACCAGGAGGCGACGCGCCTGGGCAAGATGGCGGAGCGGTTCACCCACAGCCGGCGGACGTAGCGCCCGGAACGGAAACGCTCAAAGCCGCTACCGACACTGCAAAGGAGCAACTGGACGCCGCCAGGGCCGACCAGGAAGCGGCCAAAGAAAAAACCTACGGCACGCCCGCAGACAGCCCTGAGCGAAAAGCCTATAGCCAGTCACTTCAGCGCTTCCATGATGCTGTAGACAACTATAACAATGCTGGAGGCGAACTGCTGAAACACGTTGCTCCGAAGCTAACCGCCCCCTCAACTGAGGCAGGCGGTTTTTCTTCGCCCAGGCCCAATGCGCCAAACGTGCCAGCCAATGTGCCGGAAATGAGCCAGCCTGCACCAGGGCGCACCGCTTTGCACCAGCCTGCACCGTCCCCAAGGGACGGCATCGTTCTTCAGTCCACCATTCTGCCCGGCGCGGACAAGTTCGTGGAACAGGACGTAATCCCGACCGTCAAGGCCGCCGCCGGCCATGTCCGCTCCATTGCCGGCGAAATCCGCCAAACGCTCTCGCCCTCGTCTGTCTCCCCGGACGCCGCGCAAACTGCCCGGACGGTTCGCGAGAACGCCGGGCAGCTTGCCCAGAAGCGGGAGCGCAGCGTCGCCGCCCTGAAAAGCCTTGCCAAAGCCTTTGACGCCATGCCCCCGGCGGACAACTACGCCTTTATTCACACGATGGAGACGGGTGGCGTTCAGCCGACGCCGGAGCTGCAAGCGGCGGCCAAAACGCTGCGGGGCGCCCTCAACGAACGCCGCGCCCAGGTGCAGGCGCTCGGCACGGGCAAACTGGACACTTTTATCGCCAACTACTTCCCCCACATCTGGGAAGACCCGAAGAAGGCCGGCGGCGTGTTCGGAGCCTTCTTCGGCAAGCGCCCCCTGGAAGGCCCGAAGTCGTTTCTCAAAAAGCGAACCCTGCCGACGTTGGCGGACGGCCTGGCGGCGGGCCTGAAACCCGTCACGGATAACCCGGTGGAACTGTCCCTCTTAAAAATGCACGAGATGGACCGCTTCGTCATGGGGCAGCGCATTCTCGCCGAACTCAAAGGGCAAGGCCTCGCCAAATTCGTTAAGGCGACCGAGAAAGCGCCGGACGGCTGGACCAAGATAGACGACAAGATCGCCACGGTGCACGGCCCGCTCACGGACGAGGGCGCAGTCACGATCCGGGGCTATTACTACGCGCCCGATGATGCCGCGCGCGTCCTAAACAATTACCTCTCGCCGGGCCTGCGCGGCCACTCCTGGTTCCAGGGGCTGCAATACGGCGGTAACGTCCTCAATCAAGCGCAGCTTGGCCTCTCCGCCTTCCACCTCGGCTTTACAGCAATGGACTCGGCGACTTCCAAGTTCGCGCTCGGTGTGGAACAAAATTTCGCGCGGGCAAGTCGGGCGCGGGACGCTCAATCTGGGGAAAGCCGCCCTGCCGGGCTATGCGCCGATCACAAATTTCATGCGCGGCGACAAGGTGCTGCGCGAGTATCTGCACCCCGGCACGACAACGGGCGACATCGCGCAAATCGTGGACGGCCTGGTCGCGGGCGGCGGGCGCGTCAAGCAGGACGACTTTTACCGCACGGGCGCGGCGGCAGGCTTTATGAAGGCGCTGCGAAGCGGCAACTATCCCGGCGCGCTGCTGCGGACGGCTCCGGCGCTCGTGGAAAAACTCTCCGCGCCGATCATGGAGCAGATCGTTCCCCGGATGAAGCTCGGCGTCTTTGCAGACCTGGCGCGGGATGAAATGGAGCGCCTGCCGGCGGGGGCGAGCCGGGACGACGTGCGGAAAGCGATGGCGCGGGCCTGGGACAGCGTGGACAACCGCATGGGCCAGGTCGTCTATGACAACCTGTTCTGGCACAAGACACTGAAAGACATCGGCCTGGTGTCTACGCGGTCGCTGGGCTGGAACATGGGAACCGTGCGCGAGATCGGTGGCGGGGCGGTGGACGCCAATCCGTATGCCATTGCCCAGCGCCTGAAGGCCGGCGACCCGGTCGTCACGCACCGGATGGCCTACATTGTCGCCCTGCCGGCCATGACGGCCCTGTACGGGGCGCTGATGCAGTATGCCTACACCGGCAAAGGCCCGCAGGAGCTAAAAGACTACTTTTTCCCGCGCACCGGCAAAACGCGCCCGGACGGCCACCCGGAGCGCGTCCAGCTTCCGACCTACATGAAGGACGTGTACGCCTACGGCAAGCATCCGGGCAAGACCGTCACGGACAAGCTCAACCCGCAAATGTCCATGATCGCCGACATGCTGGAAAACCGCGACTTCTACGGCACGGAAATCCGAAACGCCGACGACCCCCTGGTCAAACAAACCGGCGACACCTTTGCGTTTGCCGCCAAGCAGTTCATTCCGTTTTCCATTGAGGCCGCGTTGAAGCGCAAAGAAAGTGGTGCATCCTTCGGCCAGCAGGCGCAGTCCTTTGTCGGCGTCACGCCCGCGCCCTCCGACGTAGACCGGACGCCCGCCGAGCAGATGATCGCCGACATGATGCAGGCCCGCGCGCCCCAGGGGGCCAAAACGCAGGCCCAGGCGGACAAGTCCCAGGCAGAGCGGGACCTGCGGACGCAGGCGCGGCAGGGCGTCAACATTCGCCCGACGCTGCGGCAGATGATCCAGGACGGGAAAATCACGGCGCGCGGCGCGGGCGCGCTGCTGGAAGACGCGCGGCAGTCGCCGGACGAGGACGCGATCAAGCGGCTGCCCTTGCCGGACGCCTTTGCCGTGTGGCAGGCGGCCTCGCCGGAAGAAAAGACCAAATGGCGGACGGCGATGCTTCGCAAACTGCAAGCCGGAGCCGATGCCGGCAGCCTGACGCGCGCCCAGGTGCAGCAGGCGCGAGAACTCGGCATCATTCCCCGCATCATTTCCGGAAAGTAAATCATGCACGTCACCACCAATATCGTCAGTCTGGCTACGCTGGTCATTGGTCTGTTTCTGACGCTCCTCGCGGTCGCCGCCGTTGCCTGGGTCGCCTGGCGCTACATCGGGCAGGCCAGCTACAAAGCGCAGGGCGAGGTCACTGACCGGCAGGACAAGACCATCGCCGCGATGCGAAAACAGATGAGGGATTTACAGGCGATGGTGAAGATGCAGGACAAGCGGATCAGCCGCGCGGAGATTGAGGGCCAGCGCAAGGAGAGGATGCTGTACGCCGCGCGGCAGGAGATTGATTATTTTGAGGAAGTGATCCGCCTGGTGCTGCCGCTGCTGTCGCAGATCGCCCCGGAGGATAAGCGCAAGGCGGATACCATTCTCAAACAACTGAGTGCGTTCCGAGCTAAAGCCGCCCGCGAACAAATGGAATGGGAGGAAGCCAAAGACGCGCTGGGCATCTACCTGGAGCACAATAGCGACTTGATAGACGACGAAAACGAGGATGCCGCGCCGCTTGCTTAGGGCAGCGCAGCCTATTTTTGAAAGGTAAACCATGAAACTCCCCAAACTCCCGAAATTCGCCACCCTGCTGGGCGGACTGTGCGTTGCCGTCACCACTCTGAACCAGAACTGGCATAGCATCGCCGGCATTCCCGGTATTCACATCCCGGACGGCGTTTCCGCCGCTGTGCAGATCGGCGGCGCGCTGGTCGCCATGTACGGCCACAGTCTCGGTCATACGCCCGACCTTGCTCCTGGTGAGGGCTTAGAGAGCGGCCAGGAGGCCGCACAGACAATCAACAATAATACAGGAGGAAGCCCCCAATGAACACCCAAGTCTCTGATGCCGCCATTGCCGAGAAGGCACTGGCGGCTTTTTCTGATCCTGCCTTTGAAGGGCAGCCCGGCTACTGCCAGCGCTTTGTGCGTCAGGTAGTGGAAAGCCTGTATCCGGATGCGTCCTTTGATGCGTATTTCGCGCCGTCCGCCGTGCAGTCCATGATGAACTTTGAGCCGACGCGCTTTAACGTATGGGAGGAAGTCGGCGAAAGCGGCCAGTTCCCAGACGACGGCTTTATCCAGGCCGGCGACATTTTGTATAAAGGCACGGCGACCTCCGGGCCGTTCGGTCATGTCGGGATCGCCTTTCACAACACCATTGACGGGGAGGCCATTCTGTGCGTGGCGGAAAACAGCAGCTACCACATGAACCCGGATCACATGGGCGACGTGTCCGGCGCAAAAGGCTGGCGCACCGCGGCGGCATTCGGGCCGATTGAAATGGTTGTGCGGCTGACCGAGACGCAGGCCCAGGCGGACGCGAGTTAGATCAGCTTCTTCCGCTTTGCCTTCTCCGAGCGCGTATTGACAATGATTCGAGTCAGCGGCCCGGCCTGCTCATGCACCTCGCGCACGAAATCCGCAGAGGCATGCAGGTATCCCCGTGTGGTTTTCAAATCCTTATGGCCGGCGATGTGCGCGGCAGCCATGAGGTTTGTCTGGGCCAGGCGCGTCAGGGCGTAGTGGCGCAGCCCGTGCATGGTCCAGCCCGTCAGGCCTGCATATTCCAGGTAGCCGCGAAACTGTTTGCCGAAGACGTGCGTGGTCAATGGAGCGCCGTAGATGTTGACGAATAGCAGCGGCGACTCGCACTTCGGGCGCTTCTTCAGGTAGCTGTCAACGCAGGTGATCCAGGCGCTGCTGATGGGCAGGATGCGCGGCTGTCCCCCTTTGGCCTGGCGAATGGCGATCTGCTTCTCCTGGGGGCGGTAATCCTCCAAGCGCAGGGCCAGCAGCTCGCCCGCGCGGCAGGCCGTCTCGATCAGGCCCGCGACGATGGCGTAGTTGCGGCGGCAGTAGAAGGCGCGGGCCGGCTCATAGACAAAGCGCGCGGCGGGATTGCCGGCGGGACGCCACCGCTCCTGCATGGTGGACAAGAGCTTTTTGATCTCGGTGTCGCTGGGGCATTTGATATACGGCGCGGCGGCTTTGGGGATTTGGTAGCCGGCCAAAGGGTCTGATCCCACATAACCGTTTTTCGCGCACCATTTGAAAAACACGCGGCATGTCACAGCGTCGTGGCGGCGCGTCACATCCTTGACGCCGCAGCCGACGCGCAGGGCGAGGAACTTGGTCAGGTGCTTTGCCCGGAAGTCCGTCAAGCCGATGTTCTGCTCGCCGGCCCAGCGCAGGAACACGCGCAGGCGGTTGTGGTAATTGGCGACCGAGTTTGGCCGAAGCTGCGTGGACATCTCGCACAGCCATTCGTCCATCGCGTCGCCCCAGGAGACTGTTTCTGTTGATTGTTCATTCATAGCTGACACTCCATGACACCTTTCGTTTTCTAGGATTACACGCTTGTTTTTCTGAGAAACAAGCCCGGCCCAAAAGAAAGCCCTACTCTCTTTTGAGGGTAAAGGCTGAACTTTCACCGGGCGATGGACAGTACAGGATTCGAACCTGTGACCCCTTCCGTGTGAAGGAAGTGCGCTACCGCTACGCTAACTGTCCCGAGGAACAGGCGTATTATACCCCGGCTTTGCCTATCCCTGTCAAGAGTTTGCGTGTTTGCTGACAACATGCGTCCTGCGATGCAGCCAGCGCAGGCCGGATGGCGGCGCGGCGGTCGGGCGAATGACGGGCAGCGGATCGGTTAATACGAGAAGGCCGCCCAGGGAGTCTATCGCGCGGCCCTCCACCAGAATCTGCGCGCGGCTGACCGTAGGGAACTGGCCCAGTGTTTGCAGCACAGAGTTTAGAGCGCGTGTTTCCGCCGTGTCGCCGCCGGAAAAGTTATCCACAAACTCATGGGAGAAATTGACCGTTGCCAAGCCGTCGGTGATTCGGAGGGAAAGCAATCGTGTTCCAGCGGGCAGGGGGCCGGCGGGTAGTGTGAGCAGGTTGTTCAGCGCGGTTTGCGCCGGAGCGGGCGCGGGCAAGGGGATGGCAGGCTCCGTAGCGGCGGGGTGAGCGGCAAGCGCCAGGCCCGCGAGTAGAGTCAAAGTTGTCAGCGACTTCGTCAGAGCGTTCATGTTCGATTCTCCTTCCATCGCAAAAACCCAACGATTGGATTGGAACCGTCAAGCGTATCTGAAGAAGTCTTACCCGTATGACCGCAAAAGAAAACGCCGCTGCTTTCTCTGAGGAAAGCAGCGGCGTTCGTTGGGAGTGGACTACATCGCCTTGTGATGGTGGCGGCGGCCGTGATGCATGCGATAGAGATGGCCTTTCGGCGTGACGACAGTATCATGGGTACGATTGCCGTTGCGCCGATGCGTCACGGAGTTGTGGCCGGTCGCGCGGTGGGCGTCAATGCTGGCATTCGTCGCGGTTTTGCGGACAGGGTACTCAATAGCTTTGCCGAGCTTGTGCAGCGTGTTGCTGTCATGCTTTTCTTGAGCCAGGACGGGGCCGTTCAGCAGGGCCGGCACGGCCAGAGTGAGGATGGCGGCAGCGCCAGCCAAATACGATTTGTTCATCCGATCGGTTCTCCTTTGGGGCCTCCACTGATGGGAGGCGACGAAATCAGTTGGTCGAGCAGGACGCGCGGCGGGTGCGGGTGCGGCCAGGCGAACGCATGACGAAAGGCGGCATCCTGGCAGGCGGCAAGCTGCGAAAAGTCAATCACGTCCAGCGTCAGCAGGTTTTCAAATTCCCACGGCAGCCGAACATTATGCAGGCCCGCGTTGTCGGTGCAGATCACGATGTCCACGCCCGCCGCTTCGCACCGCTCGAACACTGTCCGTAGCGTCGTCAGGTCCTGTAAAGTTCCCGTTTTCAGATAAGTTGTGGGGCAAACCTCTAAACACTGGCCTCGCGCGGCAACTTCCGGCAACAGTTCGGGGAAGCGAAACGCGATCTGAATGCCATGCCCGATGCGCGACAGGTACGGCAGCAGGGCCGGGTGGCAGCCGTCCGGCGTCTCATACAGATGCCCCGTCGTCTTGATTCCCCGCTGCTGGGCAGATCGAAACAAGTTGACCCATTCGTCCATCCGGGAGGCATAATAAATGTCCGGCCCAGCCAGATCCACGCCGCAGACATACTGGGGTAAACTGGCCGCCAGTTCCAGAGTCGCCCGGTTCACTTCAGGCGGCAGCCGCGAGTGCATGCACAGAATCTGACGCATCAGGAGCGGGTAGCGCGGGTCATGTCCCGCCTCGCCCACCGCAATCACCACGTCCCGCATCTGGGCGATTCTCTCCAACTGCGAAAGCGCGGCATCCGTGCGATAATAGGGGGAATGCCGCAGTTCCAAATAGCAAATTCCCTCAAACACATACGCCCCGCGCACCAGCTTGGAAACAAAGTAGGGCAGCGTTTCCAGCGTTTGAAACGGCTCCACCAGCGCGTGCAATTCCAGATACTCCGCCAGCGAAGCGCGCGGGCGGGTGACGAAATCTTCAAAGCTGTCATAGGTCGGAAACTCGGCGGCCAGCGGGTGGTTGTTGCGAATGAGGTACCGCCAGAAGACGCGCGGGACGACCGCCCCGCCCAGATGGCGATGGAGTTCAGCGTAAAGTGACATAACGCATTATACCCAGCGCGGGTTAAGCAGAGGTTAAGGACAGAAGAAATGCAGGAAAGCAGACAGCAGCCCGCCGGCAGAAGCCGGCGGGCTGTGTTTCATTGGATGCGATGCGCGCTATCAAGTTACCCGGTTGAGAGAAGCCGGGAGTTAGGCAGACGCGCCATTGGTCCGGCGAAGTCTTGCGAGCGATCAAGCCCATCAGAGCCAGGCCGCCCAGAGCGAACGGAACAACCGTCGCCGGCTCGGGAGTGCTGATCGTGGGTGTGAAATGCACGTCCGCCGAAAGCGCACCCTTTGTCGAAGACAACGAGTTGCCCGGAGGTGTGAAGCTCAGGTTGCTGACCACGTAGGTTCCCAGGCTGCCGAAGTTGTAAGTCAGCGTCATGGGAGCATTGACCGTCACACCCGTGAAGGTCTGGGTCTGGTTGATCAGTGTCGCAGCGAACGTACCCGTGAAGGTATGCGTCACTGCAGCGCCGCCGTCCGGCGTGATCGTCAGGTCCAGAGTGAACGGGGTTGAAAACGAGGTCGTCGTGTTCGTCGCCGCAAATTCGGTGAAGTTGGTCAAGTTGATCTGCGTCGGCGTGTTGTTCACAGCAACCGCGTCATTCTGCACCGCAATGAAGGTGCCCAGCAGCGGCGAGTTCAGTTGATTCGGCGTGAAGTTGGTTGTGAAACCAAACTGCCCCGGCGTCGCCGCCATCGTCGCGCCAGCGGCGACCACCATCAGAGCCACTGCACTTGTGAGACCCGTGATTGTTTTTGCGATATTCATTGTTTTCCACTCCCTTAGCGTAAGGATATTTCCTCTTGTACAATCTTCTATTGCCGAAACCATGCCAAAATGGCCGAAAATCCGGGTGTGGGAACAAAACCAGCATTCTTGCTGAGGTATCATGGTAGGAATGGAAAACGACATCAACGAGACCATGACCCACCGAATCGCAGAGCTGGAAGCCCAGCTTGCCGACGTGCAGCGGGAGAAAGACCGGCTGTTCGGGCTGCTGGAAACTGCCTTGACGACTATCAGCAGACAGGCGCTGCCTGCGCCTGCTTCGGTGTCACAAACACCGTCGGCAGCCTCCTCTCGCAAAACAAAGGATGCTTCGGATCAAGAAGTTGTCAAGCCGGAATCTCAGAAAAGCGATTGGGAGAAGCTCAAGCAATGGTTTTTCAACGCCTGATCGCTGAGTGAGACTCTGGGAACTATTCATCGCTTTGTATCGCTTCCAGGCTCTGTCAACGGCTGCTAAAGCACAGCCAGCAAAGGAAGCAAACTCATGAACACATCGAAGAAACTCACGGCTGCCGCCGCAGCCCTCATCGGATTGGGAACGGTCGCCTTCAGCGCCGCCTGCTCACAGCCCGCTTCGGCACAGACGCCCACCCATCCGCCGATCCATCCGCCTATGGCAACAGCGAAAGTGAAGGATACTCATCCTTATCTGCTCAAGGCGCTCAGTTCCCTGAAGCAGACGGAACTCAATCTGAACCTGGCGGCCCGCACCTACGGCGGGCATCGCACCAAGGCCGCCGAATTATGCAGCCGAGCCGAGCAGGAGATTCAACTGGCGCTGCACTTCAACAAGTAAACCAGAATTGTGAGAAGCCGAAAGCCGCGCCGGCCCGGAAGGGCTGACGCGGCTTCTTCTACAGGAGTGAACATTCATGTTTTGTTTGCGTCCATTGCAATATAGCCAATACCGGAGCGATCCGGCAACTAGCGAACCAACCAGCAAAGGAAACAAATTGATGAACACTTCAAAAAAATTGACGGCTGCCGCCGCAGCGCTCGTCGGCCTGGGAATGGTTGCCCTCAGCGCCGTTGGCTTACACCCCGCTTCGGCGCAGACGCCGCCGTTCCATCGGCCCCTGGCAAACGGTCAGGAGCGCCATCCTGAGACTTCGCAAAGCCCTGCGGACTTTGGAACGGACGGAAACCGATCTGCGCCACTCGGTCCGTGACTTCGGTGGGCATCGCGAAAAGGCCGCCGACCTGTGCCATCAGGCCGAGTTGGAAATCCAGCAGGCACTTGCCTACGACAAACATTAATCGGGATTGTGAAAAACGAGGAAGCCGCGTCAGCCTTAAAAGGGCGGCGCGGCTTTTTCTTCGATTTGGCCGTCGGCATGGCCGACAATTACGCGCCGGCAGAGGCCAACGAACAGGCCGCATTCCACCACGCCGACAATGGTTTTGAGCTGCTGTTCCAGCGTGTCGGGAGAGGGGAGGGGAGCGCCGAAGGCCATGTCCAGAACATATAGGCCGTCGTCGCTCACGAATGGTTCGCCGGAGGGGAGCAGACGCCGGGGTGCGGGAACGCCGAATGCCTCATGCAGCCGCTCCTGAGTCCATTCCCAGGCAAACGGCAGGATCGCGACAGGCAGGGGAAATGCCCCCAGCGCCGTTTTGACCTTGCCGGCGTCCACGACGATGATTTCGGTGTCCGTGGCGGCAGCGACGATCTTTTCGCGCACCAGCGCCCCGCCGCCGCCTTTGATCAGGCGAAAAGCCGGGTCTACTTCATCGGCCCCGTCAATGGTGATGTCAAAGCGGCGAACGGCGGCATGAGGGACGAAGACGAGGCCATACGTGCGGGCCAGTTCTTCGGACTCACGGGACGTGGCAACGCAGCGCAGATCCAGCGGCTCCGCCTGCGCGCGTCGTCCCAGCGCGTGGATGGCGTAGGCCGCCGTGCTGCCCGTTCCCAGGCCGACCGTCATGCCGCTCTGAATGTAGGTGACGGCCTGCTCGGCGGCGATCTGCTTCGGATTCACGGGTCACCTGCTTGGAAAAAGAATGGGAAAAGAGGAAATCGGATGCCGGGAAGGAAACTCGAACTCCTACAGGGTTGCCCCCACAACGACCTCAACGTTGCGCGTATACCATTTCGCCACCCCGGCGTGTACGACAGGCATTATACCGTCCGCTTCCGATGGATGTCAAGCCGCCGAATGTATTCTCCGTAGGCATCCGACAGTAGCGGCCATGCGAAAGCAGGCATACGACTGTCATGGAAAAACTGACGCAAAGCCTTCCAGCGCGTCCTCCAGGCCGTCGTTACCGTATCCTCGCTCCTGGTTCACGGCGCGCGGCTGCGACCTGCTTAGCGTTGGCAGCAATCCGCCACCTCACATGGCCCTCCACATACAGCACGGAGATGACCGCCGGACCGCGCTGCGCCAGTCCGGGCATCGCCCACAGCGCGGCATTGGCAGCGGCGGCTGCTGGCAGAGCCGAAATCAGAAAGTATTTTAGTCCCAGAGGATTCAGCAGCACCGCAGTTTAGGGCAAGAGCGACAAAGTAAGCCGCTGCCGTCAGTGTCTCGCGGGGCGGGCCAAAGCGGCGCAGTTCGCGGCCACCGATCACAGCAAAAGCCACATACAATCATTCCGACTGGAACCAGGAAGCAATTTTTCTGCCTGTTGCCATACTGGAACAGGCTCAGGCTTTTGCGCCGCGCGAGACATTTCCTCCCTGGACTGGTCGGTGATGGCATACCGGCAATTCTGAAATAAAGCTACACAACATGGTATCATAACAGCGATACGATCCTTTTTATGCAGCGAAAGGAAACGAATTTTGCCAGCAACAGTCTCCCTGAAAGAAAAAGATTCGCTTTCCGTTCGCATTCCTACGCATCTCAAGTCACGCGCCGTGAAAGTTGCTCAGTCTCGGCAGGTCAGTTTCAACACGTTTGTGACTAGCTTGATTAAGAAAGCTGTTCAAGAGACGGAAGAAAAAGAACTTTATGACGCTTTCTCCGAATTGGGGTCTGACCAGGAGATGAGCGATGTTGAGTTCGCGTTTGAAGCGCAGGCGAAAGTAGCGCTCAGTGACTAACATCTCAGCCTTCGCTGTAATCTGACCATCTTGATAACAATAAGAAACATCAAGGGAACTCCGCATGATCCATATATTCCTAATCTGGTTTGGCATTTACTGGGTCGGTGTTGGCGTCGTAATTTGCGTGAAGTTGATCTCTGTCAACATAAAGGCAAAGATGGGACTATGGCTGGTCACAATTCCAGGCATGTTAATTGTTGCGATTTTAGGAATTGACTTTGTTTGTCATATAATTCACCTGCCGCGTCATGCGATTCCATACCAAACGCAAATTGTAAACATAATCAATTGGGCGCTTCGGATCGCGGCCCTCCCGCTTTTGTTAATAAAACTTTATGATCTGTGGTTGAAGAAGCGGGCACCGACTATTTCCCCTCCCTCCCCTTCAGGCTGAATATCGCGAACTTGGAACCAGCACTTCTGAAGACTTAACAATTCCTTAACACTCTTTCGCTGTTGCAAGGGTATTATCTTGTAGTACCGCCTGTTCGCTGGAACGCGGGAAAAGGAGACGCCCATGACGATGACGGCAGGCGCGACAGCGCGGGAATCTAACTTCCGGGAAGAAGACCGGCAGACACAGGAGATCATGCCGGGGCCGCTGGATGCCGACGAGGTGCGGCGGATGCACGCTTACTGGCGGGCAGCCAACTATCTATCGGTCGGGCAGATTTATTTGCTGGGCAACCCGCTTCTCAAAAAGCCGTTAAAGCGGGAGCATATCAAGCCGAGATTGCTGGGGCATTGGGGGACGACGCCGGGCCTCAATTTTCTGTATGTCCATTTCAACCGCATTATCAAAAAGTATGACTTAAACTCGCTGTATGTCGCCGGGCCGGGGCATGGCGGACCGGGTTTGGTCGCGAACACGTATTTGGAGGGAACCTACAGCGAGGTTTACCCGAACATTTCGCAGGACGCCGACGGCTTGCAGAAACTGTTCAAGCAGTTTTCGTTCCCCGGCGGCATTCCCAGCCATGTCGCGCCGGAAACGCCCGGCTCTATTCACGAAGGCGGTGAGCTGGGCTATTCGCTGTCTCATGCTTACGGGGCGGCGTTTGACAATCCCGATCTGCTAGTCTTCTGCGTGATCGGGGATGGCGAGGCGGAAACCGGGCCGCTGGCGACAAGCTGGCATGGCAACAAATTTCTGAACCCGGCTCAGGACGGCGCAGTTCTGCCCATTCTGCATTTGAACGGCTATAAAATCGCCAACCCCACGGTGCTGGCCCGAATCGGTGACGAGGAACTGCGCTCGTTGATGGTCGGCTATGGCTACAAGCCCTATTTTGTGGAGGGCGACGATCCCGCCGTGATGCACCAGACGATGGCGGCGACACTGGACACGATTGTCGGCGAGATTCAGGCTATCCAAAAAGCAGCGCGGGAAAGCGGCAGCACAGGCCGGCCTCAGTGGCCGATGATAGTCCTGCGGACACCCAAGGGCTGGACTGGCCCAAAGACCGTGGACGGCAAAAAAACCGAAGGCTCCTGGCGGTCGCATCAAGTTCCGATGGACAACATGGACAAGCCGGAGCATATTCAACTTCTGCAAGAATGGCTTCAGAGTTACAAGCCCGAAGAACTCTTTGACGAAGAGGGGAAATTGGCTGCCGATCTGGCGGAACTCGCCCCGGTCGGCGAGAGCCGCATGAGCGCGAACCCGCACACCAATGGCGGGCTGATCCTCCAAAACCTGAAACTGCCGGATTTTTGCGACTATGCCGTGGCCGTAGAAAAGCCCGGCACGACCGAGTCCGAGGCGACGCGCGTTTTGGGGGACTTCCTGCGCGACACGATGAATCTCAACAGCCAAACGCAGAACTTTCGCGTCTTTTCACCCGATGAAAACAATTCCAATCGCCTGGGGTCCATTCTCAGCGTCACAGGCCGCGCCTGGGATGCCGAGACACTGCCCGATGACGACGAAGAACTTTCTAACACAGGCCGGGTGATGGAGGTTTTGAGCGAACATACCTGCCAGGGCTGGCTGGAAGGCTATCTCTTGACGGGCCGGCACGGCTTCTTTTCGTGCTATGAGGCGTTCATACACATCATTGACTCGATGTTCAATCAGCACGCCAAATGGCTGGAGTCCTGCCAGCACATTCCGTGGCGTCGCCCGGTCGCAAGCCTCAATTATCTGCTCACGTCGCACGTCTGGCGGCAGGACCATAACGGCTTTTCGCACCAGGACCCCGGCTTTATTGACCATGTGATGAACAAAAAAGCCAGCGTCGTCCGTGTCTACCTGCCACCCGACACAAACTGCCTGCTGTCCGTGGCTGACCATTGCCTGCGCTCCCGCGACTATGTGAATGTGATTGTCGCCGGCAAGCAGCCCGCCCTGCAATTTCTGGACATGGACGCGGCGGTCAAGCATTGCACCGCTGGCCTGGGCATCTGGGAATGGGCGTCCAACGACAAGGGAACCGAGCCGGATGTGGTCATGGCCTGCGCCGGGGACGTGCCGACTTTGGAAACGCTGGCCGCCGTGAGCCTGCTGCGTCAGAACTTTCCCGACCTGAAAATCCGCGTGGTCAATGTCGTGGACCTGATGACGCTTCAGCCGCATTCGGAGCATCCGCACGGCCTGAGCGACAAAGACTTTGACACAATCTTTACGCCGAACAAGCCGGTCATTTTCGCCTACCACGGCTACCCGTATCTGATCCACCGGCTAACTTACCGGCGCACGAACCACGCCAACATCCATGTGCGCGGCTTCAAGGAAGAAGGCACGACCACGACGCCGTTTGACATGGTGGTGATGAACGATCTGGACCGCTTCCATCTGGCCGGCGATGTGATTGACCGCGTGCCGTCGTTAGGGTACAAAGCTGCTTACCTGAAGCAATGGCTGCGGGACAAATTGATCGAGCACCATGCCTACACCCGCGCCTGCGGCGAAGACTTACCCGAAGTCCGCGACTGGGTTTGGCCGTATTGAGACGGTGATCCTATCCCGGCTCGGCAGGGCCTCGCCACCCTTCCCTCGGAGGGAAGGGTGCGGAACCGGAACGTGACGCGGGATAGGCTTCCCTCCGGTTCCCCCAGAATTGGGGTCTAGGGGGCTATCCGAAACGCTTATGAACATTCTCGCCCTGAATGCCGGCAGTTCCAGCCTCAAATTCCGTCTGTTTCGCCTGACTGCCGACAAGGAAGAAGTTCTGGCAGAAGGCACCGTTGAGCGTGTGGACGGAGACACGCTTCTGCCGGCCGCGCAAAAAGCCATCGCGCAGTGTCAGCCGCTGGGGATTGACGCCGTCGGTCACCGACTGGTCCACGGCGGTTCGCGCTTTTCCGAGCCGACACTAGTGACCCCCGAAGTCCTGGACGGCCTGCGCGCCCTGCGCGAACTGGACCCGCTGCATAACCCGACCGAAGTGGCCTTGATTGAGGCCGCGCAAAAACTGCTGCCGGGTGTTCAGGCTGTGGCCGTTTTTGACACCGCTTTTCATCGCACCATCCCCAAAGTCGCTTATCGATACGCGCTGCCCGCGGACCTGTCTGAGCGGCTGGGCCTGCGTCGTTACGGCTTCCACGGCCTGTCCCATCGGTACGTTTCCGAACGACTGCTCCATTGCCTGGGGCTTGAGGCGGCAGGAACACGGCTGATTACCTGCCACCTCGGGCAGCGGGGCCAGTGTTTGCGCCCTGCGCGACGGGAAAAGTATGGACACCAGCATGGGCTTGACTCCATTAGAAGGGCTGGTCATGGGAACCCGCTCCGGCGACGTTGACCCCGGCCTGCTGCTTTACCTGCTGCGAACTCAAAACATGACGCCGGACGGTTTAGACGATCTGCTCAACCAGCAAAGCGGCCTGAAGGGCCTGGCAGGGCAAAGCGATGTGCGCGATTTGGAACAAGCCGCCACGGGCGGCGATGCGCGTGCCGAACTCGCGTTGGAAATCTTTGCCTACCGCGTCCGCAAATATCTCGGCGCGTATGCCGCCATTCTGGGCGGTCTGGACGCCGTCGCCTTCACCGGCGGCATCGGTGAACATTCGGCACCAATGCGTCAGCGCATCTGCCGGGGATTAGAATTTCTCGGCCTGCGTTTAGAGAACGAGTGCAACATGGGCGCAACCAGCAGAGACGCGGCCTGCATCAGCGCCGACGGCGGCTCGGTTGCCGTCTGGGTGATCCCCACCGATGAAGAACGGCAAATCGCCCGCGAAGTCTGCGCCGTGCTGTCCTGACCCCGTTCACAGTTGTCGGGTACAATGGGCGGATATGAATGGGGTGCTGAACATTGACAAACCAGCCGGGATGACCTCGCATGATGTGGTCGCCCGTGTCCGGCGGCTGGCGCATTTAAAGCGCGTCGGCCATGCGGGAACGCTGGACCCGGATGCAACAGGGGTACTGCTGGTCTGCCTGGGGGCGGCCACGCGCATTGCGGATTATCTGGCCGATGAGGGCAAGGAGTATCGGGCGACATTGGCGCTTGGCGCGACAACCACCACGGAGGACGCTTCGGGCGAAGTTTTGACGCGAACCGATGCCGGGCATCTGGGGGAGCGCGACCTGGCCGAAATCCTGCCGCGCTTTGTCGGTGACGTGTCGCAGACGCCGCCGATGGTCAGCGCCGTCCATCACGAGGGGCGGCGATTGTACGAACTGGCGCGGGAAGGCATTACGGTAGAGCGGGCGGCTCGAACTATTCACATAGACAGTATTCAACTGAGAGACTTCACGCCCGGCGAAGCCGCTGTTGCCACGCTGGATATCGCGTGCGGCAAGGGGACATACATCCGAACCCTGTACGCCGACTTGGGCGCAGTATTAGGGGTGGGGGACATATGGCGTCCCTGCGGCGAACGCGGGTCGGGCCGTTCACACTGAAAACAGCCATCCCGCTGGCGGACTTGACCGAAGAAACCCTACCCGGCCTCCTCGTATCTCCCTCGGAAGCGCTGTCGCGTTTTCCTTCTCAGCAGATCACAGATGATTCAGACGTGGACGCGGTTCGGCATGGGCGCGCTTTGTTATCATCGCTGCCCGCCAGTCCAGTGACGCGGATTTTAGATGTGCAGGGCCTCTTGATTGCGCTGGGACGAGCCGATGGGGAACGCCTTCACCCGTTTAAAGTGTTTGTGCTGTGAGACCCTGCACTTTAAGACCCTGCCCTGAACGGCAGGGCTTCGGTAGAGCAATTCCCCGCCTGCGCGGGCAGAATACCCAAATCTTTCCTCGCCCGCGAAGGCGGGGGCTTGCTTTTCTAAAGCACGGGGGTTCAGCCCCGTGAAAACGTTATGCGAATTCTCTATCCCCTTCAAACATCAGGTGAGACGCTGCAAGAGACTGTGGTTGCCATCGGCGTCTTTGACGGCGTGCATCGCGGGCATCAGGAAATCCTCAAACAGACCGTGCGTGAGGCTCTGTTCGCAGGGACTGACGCCGCTCGTACTGACGTTTGACATTCACCCCTCAGAACTGTTCGCGCCGGACTCCTCGCCGCCTTATATCGCCACTCTGGAACAGCGCAGCGTATTGATTGAGCAGCATGGCGGCGGGATCGAAGTCGTCGCCATTGTCCGATTTGATCGCGAGTTTGCCGCCCTGTCGCCCGAAGCCTTTGTCTCGGATGTCCTGGAAGGAACGCTGGGTGCCCGTCACGTTCTGGTCGGCGCGGACTTCTGCTACGGCAAAAGCCGTTCCGGGACAGTGACGACTCTGCTGGGCGCAGGCGCGCGCAATGGCTTTGCCGTCACCGTCGTGCCGCCCATTTTGATTGGCGTTGAACGTGTTAGCAGCACGCAGATACGCGGCCTGGTCGCGGAAGGCAATTTGCCCGCCGCCCGTCACCTGCTGGGTCATTCGTTTGTGGTTCAGGGAACGGTCGGACGTGGCAAGCAGCTAGGCCGAACGCTGGGCTATCCGACGGCCAATTTGATCCCCGCTCATCCCCGCCTGCTCCTGCCGGGCAATGGCGTCTACGCCGCGTATGCCCATCTCGCCGATGGCCGCAGCGTCCGCGCCGCTGTCAGCGTCGGAACTAACCCAACCACGGACACAGACGGCGGACGCAAAATAGAGGCGTATTTGATGGACAGCTTCGCCGAAGACCTCTACGGCCAGTCGCTGGCATTGGACTTCCGCGAAAAAGTCCGCGACGAGCAAAAGTTTAGCAGCCTGGACGCTCTGATCGCGCAGATGGCTGACGACGTGGCGAATATCGGGAGAACTCACCCAGCAAAAGAGACAAGAGATGGATGAGCAGCAACAGGGACGGGAACAGACACAACAACTTCTTGAGCGTATCCAGGAAACTCGACAGCAGATTTCAGCAGGAGCGCCGCTGGTCTCGGTTTCTTCTTGACTGGCTTCTTTTTTGGTGGATGCGGAGAATAGAACGCTCTCTGCAAGAGGAGTTCGCGGCAAGCGAATATACAGAGGCAAATGGAGATGACAAAGATCGTTCAAGCACAATCTCTTTTTTTAATGTGCAGGTAGCGCCGAGCATCCCCGTCCAAATCTCATTCAAGATTCCTTTCACGCGCAATTGGATAACCGTTGGCAAAGAGAGTGCAGGACGGTTACGAAAGCGAGTTCAGCATAAACCCGAGGATGCACAGGCGCACATCACATTAGCCGCCTACTTACTTTCGGAGCAGCCTCTTTTACCAGAGCAAGCGTCGGAGGCCGCGAAACACTTGCGAACAGCTTTAAAATTGATGCCTACGGGTGAAGAGATAGGGGGCAGGGTTCAGTGGAAGGCGATGGCTCATAAGTTTTTAGGCGATGCTCTCCTCGTTTTGGGGGAGCGGATGCAAGCCCGCGAGCACTGGGAACGGGCTATCGTGTTGGATCCTGCTCCGCCGCCTCACGGTTTTTCGGGTCTGGCTCAAGAGTTGCTGAACAAGTATCCGTTGTAAGAGCATTCGCCGGCCTAGATATGTGGCACTTTGACAAGGTGGTCGCACTTTTCCTGCACTTCTCCTCACCATCCCGTTACGGGAGGGTGGCGGACTTGTCCGCCGGGTGGGTTCCCTTCCGTATCGGGTATAACGGGGGCATGGAAAAATGGACCCGCTTGCTTGTTGTCACCGCGACCGTCTTGCTGCTGCTGACTTTTGTCGGCGTTGTCATTCACCTCGGTACCTATATTCACCACACGCTGCTGTTGTTTGCCCTCGGCGCGCTGATCGCGTATGCGCTGGACCCTCTGGTGGAATGGCTGCGGCGGCTGCATCTGCCCCGTTCGCTGCAAGGCCCCTCGCGTGAAATCTGCGTCGCTTCCGTGTTTCTGGTGCTGTTCGCGCTGATGGGCCTGGCCGTCTGGAACCTGGGCGGATCGCTGGTCAATCAGGTCAACGACTTGCAGCAGAACTTCCCGGAATACAAGCAGAAGGCACTGATGCGGGCGGGGGATATTGACGCCATTCTGGCGCAGCACCATGTCAATTTCAGCCTGACCAACGCGATTGAGCATCCGCCCAAAGAAATGGTGATCGTGGGCGAAGACGCCGGCAAGGAAGTGCTGCCTCTGCTTCGCAACGTCGCGACCGACATCGGCGAAACAATTATCGTGCTGCTGATTGCCCTTTACTTTCTGCTGTTCGCGGCGGAAATGCGGGAGCGCTTCAACGGCCTGCTGCCGGAAAGTTTACGCGCGCGGGCCGACTTGCTGGAAACCGATGTCAACAAGATATTGGGCGGCTTTGTGCGCGGTCAGTTGATCATTGCGCTCATCATGGGCGCGGCGGCGGCAGCGGGATGTTTTGGCATCGGCATCAAGCCCTGGCTGCTGATCGGGCTGTTTGTCGTGGCGGCTTCGCTCATTCCCGTTTTTGGGCCATACATCGGCGCGGTTCCGGCGATTATTGCCGCGCTCATCGGCCCGACGCACTTTCATCCCGCTGTGTCTGCCGCTTTGGTGGCCTTCTGGTTTGTGATCATCAATGAAGGCGGCTCCAAAGTCCTGTATCCCAAACTGGTCGGCGAGGCGCTGGGCCTGCATACTGTTCTGGTGTTGTTTGTTTTATTTGCTGGGCTGGAAGTGGGCGGCATTGTCGGCGTGCTTTTTGCCGCTCCTCTCACGGCCCTGGCGATTGTGGGTGTGGTGCATTTGTATCGCTTGTGGCAGGATTTGCCGGACACGCTTCTGGCCGATGTCGCGCGCATTGAGGGCCAGGAAGCCAGCCACGAACAGGGCAATTGAATCTAAATCGGTGGGACCGATGATTTTGTTGCCATTGCCTGCTTTGGGCAAGCCAAGCCCACCTGGCTCGAAAGACAGGCTGGCATTGAGAGCAGCCTGCACTGGGTTCTGGTCATGCCGTTTACCGAAGACGCGAACCGTGTTCGGCGCGATCATAACCCGCAGAATCTGGGGGCACTCCGCTAAATTAGACGTTCCTGATTTTTGTCGTTCGTTGACAGTTCGCCGTGCAGTGGGTATAATCTTTGCAGAGTTTGCGGATTTTTTCACAATGTCTACTGAAGTCATGCAGCAGCCGAGCGGGATTGATGTTTTAGACCGGCCCGTATCGGCGGCAGAGAAGGCTCAGTATGTGCGGCAGATGTTTGATGACATCGCGCCGCGCTATGATCTGCTCAACTCTTTGCTTTCGGCAGGCATTCATCATGGGTGGCGGACGTTCGCGACGCGGTGCGCGTGTTTAGAGCGCGGCGACAGCGTTTTGGATGTCTGCTCCGGCACGGGAGAATGGGCGGCGCATCTGCGGCAGGTAGTCGGGCCGGATGGATTTGTCGCGGCGGCGGACTTCTCGCTGCCGATGCTGCGAAACGGCAAGGCTCGGTTCGCGGTGAACCGGGTCGGGGAAGTGCAGGGGGACGCGACAAAACTGCCCTTCTCGGACAATTCTTTTGATGCCGCGACGGTTGCCTTCGGCATCCGCAATGTGGCGGGAATGGAAACGGCTTTCGCCGAAATGGCGCGTGTGGTCAAGCCGGGCGGGCGCGTCGTGTGTTTGGAATTTTCGCAGCCGCCCGCCGGGTTGTTCCGAACTGCCTATGAGCTGCATTCTCGCTATGTCATGCCGTCTTTGGGCGGCGCAATCAGTGGGCGGCGGGATGCGTATACGTACCTTCCCGCATCGGTGGAGCGTTTCGCGAAGTCGGGAGCAGCTTGCCGCGCGGATGCGTGGGGCAGGATTAGCAGAGATACGTTGGGTGGATCTGACATTCGGACTGGTCTGCGTCCATGTGGGCGTTAAGACTGAACAGCAAGGTCTTTAGAATGGACAAAATCTGATGGGAGCCAGCGCGACCGTTCTGTGTGAGCCGACTAAACCGGCGGGAAGCCGTGTTTCCTTTCTGGACAGCGTTCAGGACGATCTGGCCGCCGTGGAAACATTGCTGGGCGAGGAAATTCGCTCGGATGTCCGGGCCGCGTATGCGATCTCCGGCCACACCCTGTCGGCGGGCGGAAAGCGCCTCCGTCCGGCTCTTGTTACTCTCGCCGCTCGCGCCGTGGCGCGCGAGTTCTCCGCGCGCACGGTTTATGCCTCCGCCGCTGCCGCCGAACTCATTCACATGGCCTCCCTCATTCACGATGATGTGGTGGACGGGGCCGAGGAGCGGCGCGGCCGTCCAACGGCCAATGCTGCCTTCGGCAACCAGATCAGCGTTCTTGTAGGCGACTATCTGCTTGCCAAGAGTATATATCTCGCGTCGCGGGAAGGCAACATGGATGTGATCCGCGTGTTTTCCAAAGTCACCGTCGGCCTGAGCGAAGGGGAAGTCCTGCAAATCACGGCCAAAGGCGATGTGGATACGTCGGAAGAGACTTATCTGCGGATTATTGAGAAGAAGACCGCGGGCTTTATCGCCGGATGCTGCGAAGTCGGCGCGATGCTGGCCGGGGCCAGGCCCGCCGCTCTGGCCGCGCTGACAAGTTATGGCCTGAACTCCGGCCTGGCGTTTCAGATCGCCGATGACCTGCTGGATTACACGGGTGACCCGCTCAAAACCGGCAAACCCCTGTGCGGCGATTTGCGGGAGGGCAAGATGACCCTGCCGCTCATTCTCGCCCTGCAAGATGTGGCCTCGTCCGAGCGCCGCGACCTTCTGCACATTCTTCAGGAGCCGGAAGCGCTCACCGAAACAGACATCGCGGATGTCCGGGATGCCATTGTGCGCCATGACGGTGACGCGCGCACCGGCATCATCGCCCGCCGCTATGTCAGGCTGGCTCAAGACGCACTCTGCGTTTTGCCCCCTTCCCCTTACCGCGATTTGCTGCATGATCTGGCGGACTACGCCGTGACGCGCGAACGGTAAAGGATTTTCCGGTCTGTCTGTCGTATCTCTTCCTCAGTCATTGTGGGAGGAGAACCTGTCATGTCCCTCTGGGCGCTGGATAATCCCGTCGTCACCAAAGAACTGCGCGGGCGGATGCGCGGGGCCAGAACCTACTGGCTCCTCTTCGGCTACCTCTTGCTGCTTTCCCTGATTCTGTTTTTTTCTTACCTGGGATGGTGGAGCTCGCATACGAATGCGATGGATTCCGGGGGGGCGTCGGCAGGCTTCACGGTCGGGCGAACGTTCTTCAAAATCCTGTTCTACTCGCAGGCAGTGATGATCGCCCTGATCACGCCCGCGCTCACGGCGGGCGCGATCTCTATTGAACGCGAGCAGCGCACCTTTGAAATGCTCCGTTCCACGATTCTGCGGCCCCATGCGATTGTCTGGGGCAAGCTGGCTTCCTCGGTTTCCTTTGTCGTATTGCTGCTGACTTCCTCGCTGCCCCTGCTTTCCCTTTGCTTTTTGCTGGGCGGCGTCTCGCCTGGCGAAGTCTTTTTCGCGTACCTGCTGCTGATCGGCGATGCCTTTCTTTTCGGCGCGATTGGGCTTTGCTGGTCGGCTTACGCGGCCAATACCGCCACCGCCACCGTGCTTTCTTACGCGACCCTGATTGCCTTCTTCGTGGCGACTTTGATCCCTGCCGCACCGGTCATTGAAATGTTTGGCCCGCAGCAAAGCTACGGCTTGTGCGCTTTGAACCCTGTCGGTGCAGTGACGGGGGCAGTCATGCCGGAGCATTATTACGGGTGGACCCTGCCGGCCTGGCTTCCCGCCCTGCTGCTCAATGGCACTCTGAGCGCATTGCTGGTGCTGGCCTGCATCAACCGTCTGGAAGACGCGCCGCAGCGACGGGCGGGCGCTTTGCGGGCGGTGACGCTTTTGTTTGGCGGATTGCTTGTCTTCTTTGGGAATGGAGTGGCTCTGGGTCTAGGAGGGGTGGGGGCGGGGGTGTCGACTTCTACCCAAGTTGTCATGTTGATGAGTGTTGCCACGACCTTGCTGCTGCTGTTTGTACCGGTGCTGGTGACGGGCGATCTGGCGGAATGGGGCAGCCAGGCGCGCTCCCTACGATCCCTCCTGAATGCCTGGACGCCGCGACGCATCTTTGGAGACGCCACTTTGCCGTCCGGCCTGCCTCTGGCCGTGCTGCTGACCATGCTGACGCTGGGGCTTTCGTTTCTGGCGCTTCACCTGGAAAACTCGGTTTCCGGCCATACCTGGGCGTCGGCGAACAACCAGCAATATAATCAATTCGCCGGTCGCACATCCGCCTTTGCGACAGTCTCCTTCGGGCAGATTGCTGACGTGATACAGCAGGCCGTGGTGATGCTTGTTCTAATAGTTATAGGCATTGGGGGGGTGGGTTTTCTGCTGTCCGTGGCGCTCGGCAATCGGTGGTCCTTTCTCACGTTGCTGTATCTGGCCCTGGTTCTCGCTATCGCCTTGCCGTTCTTCTCGTATGTGAACCTGTCCGGCACGGATGCCCGCGCGGCGGCGGCCAATCCTGCGATCAACTCGCTGTATCTCTGTCCGTTCATTCCGCTCTGGCAATTGTCGGACACCCTGAACCCGCACCCGACCTTCGGGCATGATAACGATGCTGTCAGCGGCATGGCGGGCTACGGCGTCTGGCCGCTGTGGATGGGAACCGGATTGATTTACCTTGTGGCCGGATTGGTTTCGTATGGGGTAGCACTGGCGATTTTGAGGCGCAGGCGGCCTGCTCCCGCGTAGAAGAACCTCTCCTCGCCGCAACCGTGAGGCTCTCGGAACCTAACCCTGCATTCCACAGACGATTAAAACAGCGTTTTTACTCACTCGGCTATTTCCAGATTAGCCCAATCACGAACGACGAAACCACACTCAGAGCGGCCCATATTGGTTCTGATAAGGTGTCTTATGGCATATCATTAATTGCTGTGAATGTGAAAAAACAAAATAGCAGAGAGCAGAGCTGACGGCGACCGCGATTTTACCACACCATCTTCCCCAATATACCAATCCCAAACTAAGGCCAGCCAACGTAAATGAATAAGCAATCACAGGCAAAAACATCACATCCTCATTGGCCTCAAATGCCTCAATGAAAGCTTGGCCGGAAAGCCCTTGCGTACTTGGAACACGACTCCAAAAAAGAAGCAAATAACCCCCACGACCGAAAGACACAGCGGAATGACACTGTGCCATACGGTTTCAGGTTGATATGGGGCCGGCGGAACCTTCTCCTCCAATAGTAGCGAGACTTATTTTGATTGCCCATTTTTTACCGATAATTGGCGTTATGTAAGATCCGACGGTTTGGCCCGATCAGGAACGCCGAAACTACCGCACCCAGAACTGTTCCCGCCGCTCGTCTCGACCACGACCACAGCGCCCTGAGCCTGATCTCGGCTAACTTGCGCCGCCTCCACTCGGTCAGTTTACCTCGTTTTCCGATGCAAATCATACTGGGGCGACGTTCATTCTCGGTGTATTGTGCTGCATACAGCGTTCTGGGAGCACTCATTATGATGAGGAATTATGAGCCTACAGAGGCTTGAGCGGAGGAATGGCTCAGACGGGGTTGCCATATATCAATCCTTCACATAGACACGCCCTTTCCATTCGTTTCCATGACGGGACAGGGCGCGATAGGCGGAATGGGCGGCGATGCCGATGACACACGCCCAGGCCAGCGGGTTGAGCAGGGCATACTCCGGCGCGTCGCGTCGGAAGCGGGCTGTCAGTCCCAGGCGCACTCCGGCCATCGCCAGATAAGTCGCAAGGGGGAGCCAGACCCACGCCGCATGAGCCGCCCATCCCCAGATGATCCACAGCGGCGGCAGGACAAAGACATTCAGCAGGAGGAAAATGACCCCAAGCAGCAGGGGCAGATTCTTGGAAAAGGCTGGAAACAGGTTCTTGGAGAAACCGGCCCATAGCTCCGGCAACCCGTGGTACATCCGCACGCTGTACGTGCGCGACCCGTCACCATACCAGAGTAATTTGCCCTGACGCTTGACGTGCTGGGCGAACTTGACATCTTCAGCGAGTTGATTTCGGACCGCTCGATGCCCGTCCACCGCAAAGTAAATGTCTCGCGTCAGAAAGAGAAACGCGCCGTTGGCAGCGGCGATCCACGGATGAGTGGTTTTTCGGATGAGAAAAGCCGGCAGGAACGCGAAGATCACAAAGTATTGGAGCGGAATCAAAAGCCGCTCCCAGAAGCCCTCGCAGCGCAGGTCCGGTACCAGCGAGACGACATCCGCTCGATGCTCCCGGCGGGCTCCCAGGGCCAGCAGCAGGGCATCCGGGGCAAACACGCAGTCGGCATCGGTCAGCAGCAAGTATTCGCCTTTGGCCGCCTGCGCCATCTGCCAGCAGGCGAACGGCTTTCCATACCATCCGTCCGGCAGGCTTGCCCCAATCAAGACGCGCAGGCGAAAATCTTGATCCCGCAGTCGGCACAAAATCGCGTAAGTGTCGTCGGAAGAATGGTCGTCCAGCACAAGGACTTCAAAGCGGGGGTAATTCAGAGCAAGCAGGGACCGAACGCAGGCTTCAATGTTGGCTTCTTCATCGCGGGCGGGGACCAGAATAGAAATGAGCGGCAAGTCGGCATCGCCGTCTTTCGGAAACAGGGCGCGCGGCTTGCGGAAACACCAGAAGTTCAGCAGGGCTGTTCCCGTTAAACCCAGTGCCAGGAGCGCCACCGCCGCCTGATACAAAAACATTGCGCCCATTGCAGAGAGTATACCTCGCTTTTGTCTGCGTTGCAGGGAGCAGCCGGGTATAATTGGTTCATGCGTCTTGTCCTTGATCCGGCGGAAGATGCCGCGCATGTGGAGTGGCTGCACAGGACGCCAGGGGCGTATGAGTGGTGGTACTTTGACGCGCTTTCCGATGATGGCGAATGGGCGTTGGCCTGCATCTGGTTTCTGGGCAACCCGTTCTCGCCCTATTATCGCCTGGCGGCGTTGGGATGTCCGGCAAACCCCTTTGATCACAATGCTGTGTTTTTTGCGCTCTATTGCCGTGGGAATCTCCATGCCTATCATTTTACGCGCTACCCCCGCGCGCAGATTGACGTGATGGAACGAACGCCGGGGGCGCTGAAGTTTGGCCCCAACTGCCTGACTCTGAACGGGCAGGGTGAGTGCGGGCTGACACTCTTGGATGAAAATGCGAACCGGCATATTCTCCAAGCGGACTTGGCATTTACTGCGCCGCCTCTGCTGCCACAGGCAATGGAGGGCAATGGGTCTGCGGAGACGCACTTCTGGCTGCCGGCAGCGCCGGCCTGCCGCGTCTCGGGGCGGATCACGCTGAAGGCGCGGCAGAATCTCGGCGCAGATGAGATTACGTTTACGGGGCATGGCTACCATGACCATAACTGGGGCCGGTTGCCCTTTGGCGAACGCATTCGCGACTGGTATTGGGCTAGGGTGGGGCTGGGGTCGGAAGGCGCGGCCATTCTTTACCATGTCCGGGGGCAGGGCGTGGACAAACCGGTGAGCCATCTGCTGCTCTTTGAACACGGGCGCTTGGTGCATCATGATGCCGGGGCGCGCGTGCAGCGTTCGCGAACTGCCGTCAACGGCTTCGGAATGGCGTATGCCACGGAAGCCTGCTTGCGGAGAGCGGCGACCTGCGCGGGCGTTTTCGCCTGCGGTCGCGTCTGGACAGCGCTCCGTTTTACCTGCGGGCTTTGTGCGAAGGCAGCGTCACCCAGGACGGTCAAACCAGAACAGGGGAGGGGATCGGCGAGTATTTGCGGCCCCGTCTCCTGTCCTGGCCGCTGGTCGCGTCGGCCATGCGCGCGCGTATTGTGGACGCATGAAGCCTGCGAACCCCGTCTATCGCATTGTTCTTGTACGGACCGCGCAGGCCAGTGTGTTTGCTCTGCTGATTTACGGGCTGCTGCACTGGCCGTTGACCGGGCCGCACGCGCTGGGATTGTTTCTGACGCCCTTGCTGTGCCTGTATTTTTTGTTTGTTTTTGTCGCGCCCTGGTCCTGGGGCCTGCCGATCCTGACCCGGCTGCCGACGCGCGAGAAAGTCGCTGCGCTTACCTTTGACGATGGCCCTTCGCCGCAGACGACCGCGCTAGTATTAGACAGTCTCGGCGAATATGGCGTAACGGCAACGTTTTTCGTGCTGGGTGAGGCAGTGGAGCGAAACCCGGAATTGCTGCAACGCATCTTCGCCGAAGGCCACACGGTTGGTGTTCATGGCTACTTGCATCGTCCCTTCGTGCTGCGGCGGGGAAAGGAACTCGTGGCAGAAATCCAGCAAACGCGCGACGCCATTTTACGCGCCTGCCCGGAGGCTGCGCTGTCCCGCTGGTTGCGGCCCCCCTACGGCTTTAAATCTCTGCGCGCGCTATGGGCGGCACAGCGGGCGAATTGCCGGCTCGTGGCCTGGAATGTAGACGGGCGGGATTATCGGGAGGTTGACCCGCAGCGGATCACGAAAAATGTGCTGGACAGGCTGCGGCCCGGTGCGATTATTTTGCTCCATGATGGGCCGGACAATGGGGCAACAATTCTGGCCCTGCCGCTGATTCTCAGACAAGCCCGTGCGCGCGGCTATCGCTTTGTTCTACTGCCACCGCCTGAACTGGCGCGAGGCACTGCACCATAGCGGCTCTGCCGGAAAGCGCGGACGCAGTCGGCGTCCCACTGGCTGCCTGCGCCGTCGCACAGCACGGCCAGCGCTTCTTCCGGCTGTTTGCCCTTGCGGTAAGGCCGGTCCATCGTCAGGGCGCTGTAAGCGTCCGCCACCGCCATAATCCGCGCCGGGAGCGGCGTTTCCGCGCCTTTGAGCCGGTCAGGATAGCCCCGCCCATCCCAGCGCTCATGATGATGCCGAATGGCGTCAAGCGTTTCCTCAAAACCAGGAACGGCGCCGACAATCACCGCACCCATGGCGGGATGCTGTTTGATCGCCTCAAACTCCTCGTCCGTCAGGCCGCCCGGCTTGCGGAGAATGCGGTCGGGAACGCCGATCTTTCCGACATCATGCAGCAGGGCCGCGACTTGAATGACCCGCTGCGCCTCTTCATCCAGGCCCAGAGCGCGCGTGATCTGGAGCGCATAGCTCATCACGTCCTCGGAATGCTTTCGCGTGTAACGATCTTTGTTGTCTACGGCTGTCACCAGCGCATCCAGCATGGAGAAACCCTGGCGGGAACTTGTCAGCAGGGAACGCAGGCTTTCAATGGCTTCATCGTCGTTGCCTCCGGTTTTGGTGCGGATCAAGCGCGCATCCGCCGTTTCCAGAACGTCCAGACGCTCCTGTCCATCGTGCGGATAGACGGCCAGGCCGATGGAAAGCGTGAGCGGAATGGCGCTTTCCGAACCGACCGGGCGGTAGCCGACTTCCTCCAGAGCGATCTTCAGACGGTCCGCCAGACGCGCGGCTGCCTCCTGTGTTGTTCCCGGCATCAGCAGGGCGAACTCATCCCCGCCGAAGCGGGCCAGAATGTCATAGCGCCGGCAGCCGCCGCGCAGCGTTTCCGCCACCCGGCGCAGGACATCATCGCCGACCGCATGACCGTAGGCATCGTTAAAGAATTTGAAATTGTCCAGGTCCATGACAGCCACGGCCAGCACGGTGCCTTCCCGCCGCGCGCGCTCCGCTTCTTCCTGGTAACGTTTGTGAAACGCCCGGTGGTTGAGCAAACCTGTCAGCGGATCATTGTCCGCGCGCTCCAACGCTTCTACGAGCAGGCGTTCCCGCTCGGCTTCCAAATTTTTGCGCTCGGTGATGTCCTGCACCGTGCCTTCGTAATAAAGAAGCGCGCCGGATGAGTCGCGGACGGCGCGGGCATGTTCGGCAATCCAGATGATGCTGCCGTCTTTTCGGTAAATCTGCGCTTCAAAGCCGGAAACCGAGTCTCGTGCCTGCATCTGCTGGATAAACGCGGGTCGGCGTGTCGGGTCAACATAAAGCTGCTGTTTGATGTCGCGCAGGCTGTTTATGAGTTCCTGCGGCGAATCATAGCCGTAAATTCGAGCGAGGGCGGGATTGACGCGCAGGTAATTCCCCGCCGCCGTGGTCTGGAAAATGCCGTCCAGAGCGTTCTCAAAGATGCTGCGGTAATTTCGTTCCGCTTCCAGCAGCGCTTCCTCGGTCAATTTGCGCTCGGTGATGTCTTGTGATACGCCGATGAACCGGACAGGCCGCCCCTGATCGTCGCGAATAGCCTGACCTTTGGCCGCCGTCCAGTGAATGGAACCGTCGGGCCAGAGGAGGCGATATTCCACGTTGTATTCCCCGGCTCCGGCGACCGCACGGTCTAATTGCGCTGTGACCCGGTCGTGATCGTCAGGGTGCAGGCGGGATTCCCATTCGGCCTGAGAAGGCGCGCGCGTTTCTTCAGGAAGTCCCAGCAGCGCCCAGTTTTGCTTGGACCGAATGTGCTCCCCGGTGACAAGATTGAACTCCCAGGTGCTCATCCGGGCCGCTTCCAGAGCCAGACTGCTGCGCTTTTCCGTGGCGTGCAGCGCTTCCTCCGCCTGACGGCGCTCTGTTACTGGAATGCCTGTGGCGATGACAAACTCGACGGTTCCAGCCTTGTTGCGAAGGGTGGCATTAGACCAGGAGATGAGTTCCTGCCTGCCTTCTTTCGTTACCCACACATTTTCACGATGATTGGGGACAGCGGCGTCGCTGATGTGGCGAAAGAGACTTTCGTAATCGCCCCTTTCTTCGGGAAGGATAAATGTCTGCCAGAACAGAGTGTCTTTGATCTCTTCAAAAAGATAGCCTGTCAGCGCCTCGCAGGCGGTGTTAAATCGGATGATTCGTCCTCGGTGATCCAGCACCACGACCAGCGCCTCCACTGTGTCAAGGATGGCATGACTGAGACGATGCTCCAATTGCGCCTGCTCAAGTAGGGATGATCGTGTTTCTGCGGCTTGCTGCATGGGAATTACACTTGCTGGGTGTGATATATTCGGGTTTGGTTCAGGACGTGCCAGAACCTATGGCCCTTCATCTGCAATGCGGCAGGCGAGGACCGATGCCACAACCCTGTGGGGTGAGAAACTGAGGATGAGCGAAGAGCCGCCCCGGCAACGCTGTCGGTGAGGCTGTCAGGAACGTATCCTAAGATATTCCTGCTATAATACCTGATTATCGGCATTTTCCACACAAACTTGAGCAGACACACTGAGGTCATTGTCAGACTTTATGGGTAACACGCGACTGGAAGCGGAGGCATTTGAGGACGAATGTCAGGAGGCCGCCGAACATACGGCCGAACTGGAAAGGGAAAAACCTGCTCCCGTTGGCTTAGAGACCTTGCAGGCGTCTCGCAAGCCCGGGGCATTTCGCGCGCTGGGCAATCGCAACTTCCGCATCTTTTGGATCGGTCAGCTCATTTCTCTGATTGGGACATGGGCGCAGAATCTCGCACAGGGCTGGCTGATCGTTATTCTGGTTGACCCGGTTGCCTCCCAACTCCTCCGCCACGGCGGCGCGGTGACGGGTGCGGCATCGGGAAATCATGCGCCGGACGTGGAAGCGGCGGCCAACTTTTATTCGGGCTGGGTCAACTTTGCCGGCGGCTTGCCGATCTTTCTGTTCACGCTGTTCGCCGGGGTTTTGGCTGACCGGGTGGACAAGCGCAAACTGCTGCTGGTGACGCAGTCCGGTTTGATTCTTTGCGCGCTGGGCTTGGGCGTTCTCGCCGCCGAGGGAACCGTTCAAATCTGGCACGTTCTGTTCTTCGCGGGATTGTCCGGCCTGTTCGCCTCGTTTGACATGCCGACGCGGCAATCGTTCGTGGCGGAAATGGTGGGCCGGGAAGACTTGCCCAGCGCGGTTGCGCTCAATTCCAGTATCTTCAATGCCGCCCGTGCTCTGGGGCCAGCCGTCGCCGGCCTGCTGCTGGCCGCCCGCGTTTCCATCGGCACGGCATTTTTAGGCAATGCCGCCCTTTCGCTGGCTGTTATTGCTGGCCTGCTGCTGATTTGTGTTCCGCGCCGGATGCCGACCGGCGACGCGCCGAAGTCCGACAACACCCTGCGCGGCGTCTGGGCGAGTACGCGCGAAGGCTTTGCCTATGTCGCCGCGACGCCCACGGTGCGAAATCTGGTGATTCTGGTCGGCTCCTTTGGCGTCTTTGCGTTCTCGTTTAATGTCCTGATCCCGGTTTTCGTCCGCTACACGCTGTTGCCAAATGCTTCGGACAAAGTGCAGGTCGCGTCGTTTGGCTTCATGGAAACGGTGCGCGGGCTGGGCGCACTGGGCGGGGCATTGACCGTTGCCGTGCTGGGCAATGCGCGGCGTCAGCGCAGCATGCTGATGATCGGCAGCCTGCTCGCGACTGTCGTTCTGGTCATCTTCGGCTTCACCCGTTCGCTCTGGCTGGCGTATGTGACCATGACGATTGTCTCTTACGGCTTCGTGCTGTGCTTTGCCACCAGCAATACATTGATGCAGCTTCATGTCCCCGACCATCTGCGCGGGCGCGTGATGAGCATTTACACGCTCATGTTCATCGGCACCATCCCATTCGGCTCACTGTTCGCCGGCTGGCTCGCCAAATACATCGGCGCTCCGCACACCATCGTCATCTGCGCCGTAATCTCACTGGTGACGATTTTAGTCCTCACGTTCCGCCCCGGCGGCCTGCGCGAAATTGATGTCAAGCCGAAGAAGCAAGAAATCAGCTTCTAAAGAACGCACTTGGCTCTTGGTGCCGGGCCATAACCAGGGGTAGGATGGTTAGGCATCAACAGAAAAACGATCTCGCCGGGTATCATCTCTGAGAGGTTTTTTTATGAGAAGTGATTTATCGTCCGACACGCCAGTCTGTGTTGCCATCGTCATTTGCAACGAGATTATTGAAGACAAGCGATCCAGCAATAAGACTCTGGTTAGCCTTTTTAACAGCATCGGCGTCGCCAGCCTGCCGGCTATGCACCCTCGCCTGTTTTTGATGGCGTCCCTGACCAATCTCCGCGAAGAGATTGATGTCAGCTTCGTCATCAAAAGCCCTTCCGAGAAAGAATTGCTTCGGATAGACGGCCGGGCGAGCAGCGGGGGAGACCCACTGCCCGTGATTGACCTGGTGGTGGAAGTGCTGGGGCTGACCGTCGTCGAGGAAGGCGTCCATTTCGTGGATGTCCTTTCCGGCGACACGCTTCTGGGGAGCCGCCGCTTTACCGTCGCGCGTCAGACTCAATGATGGAGAATCGAAAGCCCCCCATTTCTGGGGGCTTCTCCTCATCCCTCAATCGCCGCGCGTTTCTGCTGGATCACCTTGAGACGTGCCGCATCAAACTTGGCTCGACGGTCAAACGTGTAGATGCCGTTGAGTTCCGGGAAGATGTCTGTGAGCTGCGTGTAGCAGTAGCCGAACATGTGCGGGTTGTCCAGAAGAACATCGCAGACGGCCTGGAAGCGATGGTAGAAGTCTTCCAGGGAAGTCGGGCTGCCGCCGTAGCCCCAGCTTTCGCCGGCCTGCGCGCGGTCTTCGTCCATGACCCATTTAAACCCGCCAAACTCGCTCACAAAGTATGGCTGCCCGGCATACGGGACCGACCATTTTGTGCCGTCGTTGATGAACACCTCGCCAGCCTCCATGCCTGCATGGCGCTTCTGGAAGTTGGCAAGCCCTTCGGGAAACTCCTGTTCGCTGATGTAGTCGTGTGAGTCGTAGATGTCTGCGAAGCGGACCCGGTGCGAGTAGCCCGAAGTGTCCAAGACAGGCCGGGACGTGTCCATGGCTTTGGTCGCCAGATACATTCCGTGCGTCACATCGTCTAGCACGGTGATGCCTTCGCCGATGTTTTGTCCGGTTTCGTTGAGCGGGCACCAGCCGATGATGCTTGGGTGCGAATAATCCCGCTCCAGCGCTTCCAGCCACTGCGTAATATAAGCCGCGCCTGGCTGCTCATGGTCATGCCCTGGCCCGAAGCCGCCGCAGCCCCAGTCGCCGAATTCACCCCAGACGAGATACCCCATCCGGTCGGCATGGTAGAGAAACCGCTCCTCAAAGACTTTCTGGTGCAGCCGCGCCCCGTTGAACCCGACATCCAGACTCATCTGAATATCGGCTTTCAAAGCATCATCCGTGGGAGCCGTCATCACTCCGTCAGTGTAATAGCCCTGGTCCAGCACCAGCCGCTGAAAAATCGTCTCGCCATTGATCTTCACTTTCTGTCCGTCCAGCGCGATGCTTCGCAGGCCCGCATAGCTGGTCGCACGGTCCACCACGGCCCCGGATTCATCGCGCAGTTCAATTTCCATGTCGTACAGATGCGGATCGGACGTTGACCAGAGGCGTCTTCGGTCTTCGGGGATCGTCAGCGTCAGCCGGGGCGCGAAATCCAGGTGCGCCGGGACCTGCGCCGTCGTCACTGTGCCGTTGGCGTCTTTCAAACTTGCATGCAGCGTCAAGCCGGGCCGGTTCTGGGTCAGCGGCAATTCTAAATGGAACGCGCCGTTGGCAACATCGGGTGTGATATGCGGGCGGCGCAAGGCGCACTCAGGAACCGGTTCCATCCACACCGTCTGCCAGATGCCCGTCGTGCGCGTGTAATGGCAGCCATGCGGCGCATAGCGGGTGGACTGCTTGCCGCGCGCCTGCGGGCCGCGCCAGTCGTCCCGCGCTCGGACAACAACCGTGAACGTGTCTCCGCCGGTAACGCTCTTCAAGGGAATGGAAAACGGCGTAAAGCCTCCGCGATGCCGCATGACTTCCACGCCGTTCACCCAAATCGTCGCGTCATAATCCACCGCCCCGAAGTGCAGAAGAATGTGCCGCCCCTTCCAGTCTTCCGGCACGACAATTTGCCGCCGATACCAGACGGCCAGCATGAAATCTTTGTGGCCCACGCCCGATAGTTCCAATTCGGGGCAAAACGGCACAGTGATCTTTCCCGCCAGCTCCTGTGTCAGCAGCCCCCGTTCCGCGCCGCTGTCACCGCCGTCAATCTCAAATTCCCATTCGCCATTTAGACAGACCCAATCAGGGCGGACAAACTGCGGCCTGGGATACTCCGGTCGTGGAATGCTCATGTTCTCTCCTTGAGGAAATCTCGCGCCATTGGCACGGGAAGCTAGTTCGCCGCCCAGCAGGGAAATCCTGCCTCTGCGGTGAACATTCTGTCATGCGCGGCTTTCCATTGTGGCTGCTGGTCGTCCTGATCTTCGCTTCTCTGCTCCCCAGCGTACAGGCTGCCCCGCCGGAAGTCATTTTCCAAACGCGCTTTGACGGCCCCACCCCCCTGCAAGGCTGGCAGGGCGTCGGCAGCCCCGGAGCCAGCCTTGTCACGGCGGCTCCCCGCGTCCCGGCGGTATTGATTGAGCAGCCGGCGTCTGTGGGTCCCGGAACCCGCTCCATATCATTAGATTTGCCCGTGGACAAGATACGCGGCGCCCGGCTGGACCTTCGCTCCGTCATCAAGGCCGAGGATGTCGCCGTGCCGCCGCAGGTCTACAACGGCATCAAGTTTATGCTGGTCATTGAGGGGCCATTGGGTAAACAATACCCGGCGCGCGACCACCTGTGGGGGACGTTTGATTGGACGCCGGAGCGGTTCCGAGCGATTGTTCCGCCCGATGCCACAAAAGCGACGCTGGTGCTGGGCTTGGAAGCGACCACGGGCCGCGCCTGGTTCCAAAGCATGACCGTTACGGTCAATGCACGGCCTTATGCCGGCGGCCCCGTCGCTGCCGCAGGCCGCGTTTACACCGGCCACCCGGACATCCCGCGCCTGCGCGGGGCAATGGTCAGCCCGGACGTTTCCGCCGCCGATCTGCACGTTTTGGGCGTGCAATGGTACGCCAATTTGATTCGTTACCAGTTGTTTTGGGTCACGCCGGAGGGCCGCTATGACGGCTGGAAGGACGCCGCGGCCTATGATACATGGCTGGAAGGCCGCTTGCAGCATCTAGATTCCATTTTGCCCGCCTGCCGCCAGGAGGGCCTGCGCGTCGTCGTGGACCTGCACACCCCTCCTGGCGGAAACATCCTCCTGCCGGGGTACGCCTGGCCGCTGTTTCAGGACAAGGCTTATCAGACCAAATTCCTGCAAGTCTGGGACAAACTTGCCCGGCGCTACCGGGGCAACCCGACCGTCTGGGGCTACGATCTCGCCAATGAGCCGATTGAAGGCGATGTCGCCGATGGATTGAAGGACTGGCACACGCTGGCGACCGAGGCCGCGCAGGAGGTTCGCCAAATTGACCCCGCCCATGCTATTATTGTGGAACCGGGGCCGGGCGGGGGGTACAGTGAGTTGCCCTATTTCGCCCCTTTGCCCGTTTCCGGGATTGTGTACAGCGTCCACTTGTATGAACCCAGCGCGTTCACGATGCAGGGCGTCTTGCCGGACCAGCCGATGGGCATTGCGTACCCCGGAACCATCAACGGCGCTCTTTGGAACCGCGCCGCGATGGCCCATTCGCTGCAAGTCGTCTCCGAATATCAGCGCCATTACCATGTCGCCATTTACATCGGCGAGTTCAGCGCCATCCGCTGGGCGCCCGGCGCGGTGGACTGGCTGCGCGACGCCATCAGCATCTTTGAGGCCAACGGCTGGGATTGGAGCTACCACGCTTTCCGAGAATGGCAAGGCTGGAGCGTGGAATATGGCTCGGACAAAAATGCTACTGCGCCTAGCCCAACTCCAACAGACCGCGAGATGCTGCTCCGTTCGTGGTTTGCCAAAAACGTGAAACCGCCTTTGTAGTGGTGTATAATAGCTGGGATTAAGTGAGGTATGACAATGAAGTATAATTGGAAAAAAGCATCTGTCGGAACGTCATTTGCTCTGGCCGCCGTAGCTCTGGGCGCTTATGCCTACACACGCGCCCATGCCCCGACTGTTTATCTTTTTGCGAATGGGGTTGAAGTCACTTCTGTTGATGTGCAGCCTGATGATCTTCAAACGCTGTTGGAAGCTAAAATCTGGAAGTTCAATATTTCCTTGCCTGATCAAAATAAGATGTACAACTATTCGCTTTGCCTTTGTCACCATGGCAAGATTATCAAGCAGTTAGGTGGTTTTGGCGAAGGGTTTTCTCCTAACAAGCAGAAAAATGCTCATGCTCACCTGATGATAGGCATGGCTCCCATAGACAATACTTTCGGTCGAGCGGCTCAGATCAGGTATAGCTTGCATTTGAATGGGGGCGGCGAAATGGGTACCTTTCCTAACCCTTTTGCAAATAGCATTGGATACAGCGAAACAGTCCAATTTGTCCCAAAGAACAATTTGATCTACTTGATGGTTAGCAGCAAAACTGGTGCACTATATGGCATACCAGAGGAAAATGATGACAACATCGCTCTTCAGATAACCCCGATGGCACTGACAAAGTGACTATGGACATTCCGCAAATACAATATGAACCGCTGGTTCGGGCTGCTCTGGCCGAAGACATCGGGCCGGGGGACATTACGACGACGTTGTGCGTACTGGCAGGGACGCGGGCGACGGCGACGGTTTTGGCGAAGCAACCGGGGGTGATTGCCGGGATGGCAATTGGGGAACTGGCGTTTCATCTGCTGGACCCGGACGCGCAGTGGCAGGCGCATGTCAACGACGGTGAACGGGTGGGGGAGGGACGAATGCCGCTGGCGACCGTCATTGGTGATGCCCGCGCCTTGCTGACTGCCGAGCGCGTGGCTCTGAACTTTATGCAGCGATTGTCGGGCATTGCGACGCTGACCGCGCGTTATGTCGCTTTGACGGCAGGCACGAACGCCCGGATTGTGGACACGCGCAAAACGACGCCGGGCCTGCGGATGCTGGAAAAGTACGCCGTCCGCATGGGTGGCGGCTTCAATCACCGGATCGGTCTGTATGATGCCGTGCTGATCAAAGACAACCACATCAAAGCGGCGGGCGGCATCACGCTGGCTGTCCGAGGAGCGCGTGCCCAGATACCGCACACCATGAAGGTGGAAGTGGAAGCGTCTACGTTTGCCCAGGTGCAGGAGGCGCTGGAAGTCGGCGCGGATATTATTTTACTGGATAATATGGACACGGAGACCATGCGGCAGGCGGTCGTCGCCATCGGCGGGCGGGCGATCTCCGAGGCGTCCGGTGGCCTGACCGAATCGCGCGTGGCCGAAGTTGCCCAGACCGGCGTGGACATACTCAGCATCGGCGCGCTCACCCACTCCGCGCCGGCTCTGGACATCTCACTGGATTTTGCTGAATGACATTTATTTGCCCGCGCCGACACTTCAAGGAATGCAGTTCCACCAATGATCTGGCCCGTGAATGGGCTTTGGACCCGCACGATCCCGCCCCCTGCGGGGCTGTGGTGACGGCGGAGTACCAGACGGCGGGCCGAGGGCGGCGGGGACGCGACTGGCAGGCGGTCTCCGGCCAAAGCGCGCTGATGTCGTTTATTTACCGCCCCAGCAGGCCCCCGGCGGAGTTCGGGCAGTTGGGACTTGTCGCCGCCCTCGCCGTCGCCGAGGCGCTGGCGGACGTTACCCATCTCCAGCCGCAGATCAAGTGGCCGAATGATCTCCTGCTGGACGGCGGCAAGGTCGCCGGTATTCTGGTGGAAAGCTGCTTCACGCCGTCCCCGCATAAAGTAGGCACTCTCGGTCCCGTCGTGATCCTCGGCATCGGCATCAATGTCAGCCAGGAACAATTCCCCGCCTCAGACAGTTATGTCTATCCGCCGACTTCGCTCCGGCTGGCGACGGGCCAGCCGCAGGAAAGCGAGTGTGTCATCGCCGCCGTTGCGCCCGCAATTTTGGAATGGGAGCAGCGCTGGCGGCAGGACGGCTTCCTGCCGATACTAGACGAATGCCGCAAGCGTTTGGCGGTCGGCGCGACAGCGCGGCGTGGGGAAATTCAGGCGAAACTGGCCGGCCTGGGCGATGATGGCAGCGCTCTGGTTTGCCTGCCGGACGGAACTTTCACCCACTGGACGACAGTAGACTGAAAACAGCAAACTCAAAAATGAGCGGGAATCGCGCCCGCATGGTGTATACTAAAGGGGTGTTTCGCACTCCACAGGATCAAGGAACTACTTTATGCTAAGGACTCGCCTGCTGAGTACCTTCACGGTGATCGGCCTGATATTGATCGCGCTGGGCATTATCGGCCTCATCATGGGGCCGCGATTCGTCTTTGATCCGGGCCAGCCGGTCACGGGAAAAGAAGCCTGGTGCTATCTTGCCATCGGCATTCTCATGGTGGTGAACGGGATGCTGACGCCGGCGCACCCGGACGAAAAGCAGCCGACCCGCACGGCCGCCCGAAATGGGCGAAAACCGGCGCTGGCCCCCACCGAGAAAGCGCGGACTCGCGAAGTCACTGTTACCGCCGCCGATAAGAACGGCGAAACTATTCCTCGGCCTTGAAAGGCCGGAAACACAAACAACACTGAGGTTTAACGCATAATGCCATCGGAAGTGATACGTTGCAGCGACTGCGGGGCGATCTTCAAAGGCGTCCCCGCCTGGCTCGCCGGCGCGAAAGTGAAATTTACCTGTACCAACTGCCCCAAGCGGCCCTCGCGCCTGGCCCGCTTTGAGCCGCCTCCCGCGCCGGTCGTCTCGCTGGCGGCTGATCCTGATGTGGAACTGGATGCCGTGGAGATCAACGACATTGAGGGAGATGCCGACCTGGACCTGGCTGCGGACGATCTGGATGATTTGAAAGACGAAAAAGACGTCTAGCCGCTCTGCTGGAAACGAAAAACGACCCGCCATATCAATGGCGGGTCGTTTTTCGTTCTGTCAGACTAATCCAGCGGTTCCCGGTCGCGCGTTCTGCGTTCTTCCGGCTGCTCTGAATACCCTCTGCCGCTGCGACCCTCGCTTCCATTCTTGCCGTCTTGATCCGTGCCGCTGTAGGCCAGAGCCTCGGCGGGAATTTCGTGGTGCCAGACCACACGGCTCATCCAGTTAGAGAAATTATCAAACAGCACATAGGCGCAGGGGACAATAATCAATGTCAGAATGAGCGACAAAATGATGCCGCCGACGACGCTGACCCCCAGCGGCTGCCGGAAACCCGCGCCCCGGCCCAGGGCCAGAGCGGTCGGCAGCGTGGACACGATAATCGTAAAGGTCGTCATCAAAATCGGGCGCAATCGAGATCGGCGCGGCCTCCAAAATGGCGTCCAGACGCTTGTAGCCGCGACCACGCAGAGTGTTGGTGTAGTCCACCAGCAGGATTGCGTTTTTGTTGACAATCGCGTTCAGGTACACGATCCCGATCATGGCGATCAGGCTTAACGGCTCATGGGCGATGGTGAGCGCAATGATCGCCCCGGCCCATGCCTGCGGCAGCGAAAGCATGATGCTCAACGGGTAGATCGTGTTGTTGAACAGCGCGGCCATCAGCATGTAAGTCAGAATGATCCCCAGCAGGAACGCGGTGGCCAGGTAGCCGCCTTCCTGCTGGATGCTTTTGGTCTCACCGCCGAATGAGTATGTCACCTGCCCCAGATTCATGGCTTCCAATTTCGGAGTGAGAGAGGCGCTGACGCTGCCGGGCTGATAGCCTGGCTGCAAATAGGCGGTCACCGAAATGACGCGCTGGCGGTTCAAACGATCAATCTTCACCGGACCGGTGCCGACGGTGATGTCGGCGACATCGCCCAGATGGACCGGGTTGCCGTTCTGATACCCCACGATGATATTGGAGATCGTCTGCGGGTCGTTGCGGTCGGCATCGTCAAGCTGAACGCGGATATAATACTGCTGACCGTTGCTCGGATCGCGGTATTCCGTATCCTGGTTGCCGGCGACAGAATCCGCCAGGGCACTGGCGACCTGCTGCAAGCTCAGGCCGAACTCCGGCGCTTTGATTCGATCCAGGCGAACTTCCACTTCCGGCTGACTGTTTTTGTAGGAATTGTCAACATTATACGTGCCGGGCGTCTCTGAGATCGTTTTCTGAACCAGCCGGGTCGCCGCCTCAAGCTGATTGAAGTCCGGTCCGGTCAGATCCACTTCCAGCGGCGGCGAACCGCTGCCGAAGCCGCTGACGTTCGCGGGCAGAATGCGCGCCCCCGCAATGTTCCGCGTCAGCTTGCGAATCTCCGCAGCCACATCCACGTCCGAGCGGTTTCGCAGATGCTCATGGTTGAACGTGTCCAGAATTGTCTTTCGATCATACAGGGTCAGGTCCACATGCGCGTACTGCGTCCCCGTCGCATTCTGTCCCGGCCCCGCATCGCCGACTGTTGTGGAAACAAATTTGGTGTCGTGCTTCAGGTCCGGGGTCTGCTGAATGACAGTCTCGATCTGACGGGTAATGGCTTCCGTATAGGCCAGAGACACTCCAGGGGGGGCCTGAACGAGAACGGAGACCTGATTCTGATCCTGCTCCGGGGCAAACCGGAATCCAAGATTTTTCCCCAAAAAGAAGAAGATGCCTACCAGGAACAGGTTGCCGGCCAGCAGAACCAAAATCGGGCCGCGCAGAACCCACTTCCAGAGGCCGAACCAGATGCGGGCCAGCAGCGGCGCGGCAGGCGCGTTCCGAGAACCGCCGGCACGAAACTGCCGTTCGTACTTTGGAATGAACGCGAACGTCAATGCGCCGCGCAGGACGCGGCGATACCAGTTCTCAAACCGCGTAAAGGCGCGGTCAAATGCGCCGGCAAATCCATGGTCGTACTCCAGGAGTTCGCCTTTTTTGTACCAGCGCGCGGCCAGCATCGGTGTCAGGGTGAACGAAACGAACAGAGAAAACAGCGTGGCAAAGGCGACCGTCAATCCGAAGGAGCGGAAAAACTCGCCGATGACACCGCCCATAAACGCGATGGGCAGAAAGACGACCAGGTCAACGCACGTCAGGGTAATCGCCGCGTAGCCGATTTCGGAGCGCCCGTTTATCGCGGCGACATGCGGCTCCTCGCCCATGGAAAGATGCCGGTTGATGTTTTCCAGAACGACAATCGAGTCATCTACCAGGATGCCGACTGCCAGCGATAGTCCCAACAGAGAAAGCGTGTTGAGCGTAAACCCCAGCGCTTCCATCGGCAGGAACGTCGCAATCATAGACGTCGGAATGGCAATCGCAATGATAATCGTGCCGCGAATGTTGTGCAGGAAAATAAAAACAATCAGAACCGCCAGCAGCGCGCCCAGAGCCAGCGACACCACCACATCATTCAGGTTGTTATGCACGTTCTCCGATTGATCCGTGGAAATCGTAAACGTGATGTCCGGCGGCAAAATCTTACCGAGTTTTTTGATCTGGGCTTTGACACTGGCAACGGCAGCCAGTGTGTTTCCATCGGTCGTTTTCAGAACGTCCATGCCGATAGACGGAACGCCGTTCAGGAAAGCATCCTGGGTTTGCTCCGAGCCGGTGTCCAGTACCGTCGCAATGTCGCCGAGCGCAACCACCTGGTTTGACGATGTGGAACTTGCAGTCGCCGTACCAGCCTCCGGCGGCGGCGACAGGTGCGCCGCCTCCCACGGCGACATTGCTGCCTCCCGTCGCGCTATTGCCGCTGAATGTCAGCTTCAAATTGCGGATTTCATCCACGCTGGCAAATTCGCCGAGCAGGCGGACATTGTAATACTGGCTGCCGCTCTGGATAAAGCCACTGGCGACATTGACATTGGCATTGCTGATCGCCTGGGCGAGCTGCGAGATCGTGATCCCATAAGCGGCCAGCCGGCTGGCCGGCACCGAAACTCGTATCTCACGAATTGCGCCCTGAGCCACGCTGACTGAGCCGACATCAGTGGCCTGCTCCAGGGCGGGCTGAACGAGGTTGGTCGCCAGAGACTGCAACTCGCGCTCAGGCCGCCGTTTGCTTTGCATCGCGATGTGCATGACTGGCCGGCCGCTGGTGTCCGCTTTCAAGACGGCCGGAGAGTCGGATGCCGTGGGAAGCAACTTGCGAATGGCATCCACTTTCTGAATGACATCGGCGTCCGCCGTGTCCAGGTTGGTGCCGAAATAAAACTGAACTGAGACCGTGGAGACGCCCTGCTCAGAGTAAGAGTCGATCTCCTGCACGCCGCTGACGCCGCTGATGGCGTCTTCTATCGGCTTGGTGACCAGTGTCTCCATTTCCTGCGGGTTCGTACCGCTGTAGGTGGTGCGAACCGTAACGCGCGGAAAGTCTACCTGCGGGTTCAGTTCGGCGGGCAGCTTGAAATAGCAGACAATTCCCAGCACGAGAAAGGCCGAAACCATCATCAGGATCACGACGGGTCGCGCAATCGCGAGGCGTGTCAGTCCCATAAATACCTCAAAGTTTCTTTTCGCATCATGCCGTTGACGGCATAGTCCGATAGGGCTTAAAGCGTGGCGAGGGTCGCGCCGACGCCGTTCGCCGTGCTTTCTATTTTAACGCGCTGTCCCGTCTGTAGCTGTGCCTGGCCGACGGTGATCAGGGAGTCGCCCGGTTTCAAGCCGCGAGTCACCTCTACCTGGCTTTGCGTCACGATCCCTGTCTGAACTTTCCGCGCAATGGCCTTATTGCCGGGGCCGACCAGAAAGACCTGCTGCGGAGGCAGGGTGGTCCCGCCGGTGGCTGTGCCTTCACTGGTGACGGTTTCCGGGTCATTGCTGACAATCGGCACGAGTGCGCTGGCCGGGATCACGATGGCATTCCGATGCACGTCTGCCATCAGCGCCCCACGTGCAAACATTCCAGGCCGCAGTTCATGGGTCGGATTGGGAACGGCGACGCGCAGCGTAAACTGGCGGCTGCCGCTGCTGGCTGCGGGATAGACCGCTTTGACCACTCCGTTGAAGCCGCGTCCCGGCAGGGCATCTACCTGCACCTGCACCGGATCCCCGACCGTGGTCTGGGAGAACGCGGTCTCCGAAACCGTCGGCTCGTAATACACTGTGTCCACATTGACGATACGCATCAAATTGGAGCCTGGCGAAGCGATCTGGCCCGGCTCCGTCTCACGAGCAGCGACGATGCCGTCTATCGGGGATCGAATAGTGGCATACGAAACCTGCTGCTGGTCATACGCGAGGGTCGCCTGCTGCTGCTGAACAGCAGATCTGGCCTGCTGAAGCGCCGCCTGCGCGGCGGTGATGTCATCACGGCGCAATTGTACATTCTGCTGATTGGCAATCGCAGTTTGCAGGTTCGCCTGCTGCTGCTGAAGCTGGGCCAGCGCGGCGGCAATGTCTTCCGCCTGATTGCCCTGGATGGTCAGCGACAGGGCTGCCTGCTGATTTTTGTATGTCTGTGTCAGCACATCATAATTGGTCTGGGCAGTATCCAGGTCGGCTTTGGCGATAGCGCCCTGCGCGTACAGGCTCTTGTTCCGGGTCAGAATGGTAAGGGCATTGTCCAGATTGGCTTTGGCGAGAAGAAGCTGACTCTGGCTCTCCAAAACCTGCTGCGGACGCGATCCACCTTTGATCTTCTGATAATTCTGCTGGGATGCGGCGACCTGCGCTTTTGCCTGAGCGACGGCTTGCTTGGCAGTTTGCGTGGCTAGGATATAATTAGTTTTCGCCTGTGCAAGTTTGGCAATGTTGGAGCTGACATTGGCTTCGGCCTGGCTGATATTGGCCTGCGCCTCGCGCGCTGTTGCTTCCAGATCCGTCGCGTCCTGCTGGACGATGACCTGCCCCGCGCGCACGACCTGGCCCTCGCGATAATTTACCGCGATGACACGGCCACTGATACGCGCCGAAAGCTGTACGTCCTGAAGCGCCTGAATGCTCCCGGTGATCGGAACGGTGGAAGCGATTGTGCTGCGCTGCACCGTGACGACTTCCACAGGAACCGAGGCGTTCGGGCCGCCTCCAGCGGCTCCCTGTTTTCCAGCGCCACCGGCGGCATCTTTCTTTTGGCCGCAGCCCGCGCCGGCCAGGATCACTATTAGAATGCTACCCGCCAGCGCCCACGCCGCGTGATTGGTTCTCATGCTGTCATTTATCTCCTTCAGCGCCCGCCGATGGCGCGTGTCAGTTGCGCCAGGGACGTCTGATAATCAAACTGTGCGTTCAGCAGATTGGACTGCGCCGTCGCCAGACTCGCCTCGGCATTGACCACGTCTAAAATCGTGCCGATTCCATTCTGGTAGCGGACATTGGCAAGCCGCAGCGCTTCCGCCGCCTGCTGCGCGCCCAGACCGGCGGACGCTGCCCGCGTCTGGGCATCATTGATATTAGAGAGCGCCTGAAGCACCTCTACCGAGACGTTCTGACGCAGTTGATCTCTTGTGATTACCTGGGAGCGCAAATCCGACTCGGCTTCTTTGACCTTCGCATGCGTGCTGCCGCCGTCATACAGGGGAATACCCAGCACCGCGGACAGGCTCAGTGTGCTGTTCGGCGACGACCCGGAAGCGTGGCCGTTGTAGTTGCCCGCCCCGACGATACTGAGCGACGGCAGAAGGCTGGAACCGGCCAGCCGGACAAGCTTTTGAGCAATTACGATGTTGTTGTCCGCCTGACGCAGCTCAGGCCGCGCTGTAAAAGCCGTGCTCGTGAGTTGCTGCGAGTTGAAATTCTGATTCAGCGTCGGCAGCGTGGGTGTTTGCAGAGCAATGGGTGTGGTCGGACTTAGACCGATCAGATTGTTCAGGTTGACTTCCGCCAGGGTGAGCGTGTTGCGGGCGGAACTCAGCAGTTGCTGCGAATTGGAAAGCGTCGTCTGCGCCGTAAGCAGATCATATTCCGCCGCCGCGCCCGCCGTCACGCGCGCCTGTGTCACGCGGACACTTTCCGTGTTTGCCGCCACCTGCTGCTCGTAAACGCTGACCTGTGCCTGATCGCGCAGTACATTGAAATATTGATCTTTGACCGAAAGCGCCGTTTCATTCTGGACACGGTCCAGATCGGTCGCGTAAAAATCGCGGGTGATACGTTCCACATCGCGCGCTGCGGGAACCAGATTAAAGATGTCAACTCCCTGCGTGATGCTGAAACGCGCGCTGTAGTTGTTGTTGTAGCCGCCATTGCCGGTATTGAGCGAACCGTTATCAGCCTGCTGTCCGGTTCCCGTTCCAGTCCCGGTTGTCGTATCACGGGGGTTGACAGCGCTGGCTGTTTTGACAGGGGCGGGCTGGCTCTTTGTGGCCGCAGCGAACTCCTGCATGATCGGCGGCAGATCGTCCGCACCTGAATTGCTGGCCCGAAGATGGGGCGAGGCGAGATTTGCGGTCGGCCCGGTCGTGCCGAAAGTTCCAGTGGTTCCTGTCCCTGTCGTCCCCGTTCCTGTCGTGCCAATTCCTGTTGTCCCGGTTCCTGTTGTCCCCGTTGTGCCGCCGGTGCCCAGGGTAGAGGTCGCGCCGGGCGTCGTATTGGTGGTCACGGCCCCGGTCGTACTAGAGCCGCCTGCGCCTGTTGAGGTCGTGCTGACCGTGGACAGCGAACTGGAGCCTGCCCCAGTGGCAGTGCCCCCGCCGCCGCTGCTGGTAACGCTCGTCGCATTGCCGCCGCCCGCATCCACAATGACAGGAATCGCGCCGCCGCCCGGTAGGGTACCCGTGCTGTTGCTGCCGCCTGAAGCCGTGCCGAACGTCTTGTTGCTGGAATACGTATCCACAACATCTACGCGGATTTGGGGCAGTCCGGCGGCGTTTGCTTCATTGATAAGCTGCTGCGCCTTGAGCACTTTTTCACGGGCAAGCCGCACTGATGAGTTGTTGTTGAGCGCGAGAGCAAGTACCTGATCCAGCGTCAGCGTCCGTGCCGATGGGCCGTTCGTGGCGAAAATCGGATTCGGCGTCGGCACCGGGGGAAGCGCCGGGGTTGCAGGAATGGCGGTGGCCGTGTCTGGCGCTAAGGGAACCAGCGGAGCCGGGGCCTCTGGAACTGCCGGTGTCGCGGGGGGCGTTTGAGCGTAAATCTGTGCTGCGGACAACGAAAACAAACTCGCGACAGCACAGGCGCTGAGACGTTTTCGCAACTGTGAAGACAACCATTTCAAGAGGCCGGTTCCTCCGTCTTTCCGTCGTTCTGAATTTCTTGTTCCAAATGCTGCAAGTCCGAAAGCAGCGTGATCATGAATTCCCGCATGGCGTCAATTTTAACCAGCATCAGACCTTTCTTATGCGGCGCTCCCATAATCAAAATCTTGTCACCTGTCTCAATGCCGTATTTTTTGCGCGCTTCCGCAGGAATCACGATCTGACCCCGTTCACCCACCGTGGCCGCGCCAAAAAAATTGTCTTTCAGGCTAAACTCTTCCGTGCCCGGCTTGCTCATTCCTTGCCCCGATCTCCCAAATGGGAAAAATCATGTAAATCATACATTACATACTCATTATGTACTCTGGTTGCCAGATTTGTCAAGTTTGAAAGCAAAGTATACTACCTAAACATGAAGAAGGTATGAAGTAACAGCGCCTTTCTGAATGCGTGGAACCTATGAACGCAGGGACTTGTTCAAGAGACAAAGGAAATTGCTTTGTTCCGGCATTTACGCGAAGACATTCAGACGATCTTGCAGAAAGACCCGGCCGCCCGTTCTCTGGCAGAGGTGCTGACCTACGCCGGCTTCTGGGCGCTGTTCCATCACCGCATCGCGCACCGGCTATACTTGAGGGGCTGGTTTTTCCCGGCCCGCGTGGTTTCGCAGTGGAGCCGGTTTCTCACCAACATTGAAATCCATCCCGGCGCGACCATCGGGCGGCGCTTCTTCATGGATCACGGCGCAGGAATCGTGATCGGCGAAACAGCGATTGTCGGCGACGACGTGCTGATGTACCATCAGGTAACGCTCGGCGGGACATCTCTGGAACGAACCAAGCGGCACCCGACCGTCGGCAATAATGTCCTGCTCGGCATGGGGGCCAAAGTGCTGGGCAACATCATGGTGGGCGACGGCGCGCGCATCGGTGCCAATGCCGTCGTGACCCATGACGTTCCCCCCAATACCAGCGTTGTCGGGGTCCCCGGCCGCATTCTTGTTCAGGACGGGCTGCACATTTCGCAGCGCACGACCGCGCAGGTCATGGATCAGGCATTAGGCAATGCCGACCCCATGGGTGAGATCATCCGCCGCGCCCTGCGCGAGATTGAAGACATCAAATGCCGTGTGGAATTAGTGGAAGAAGAACAGCATCCTGACCGCCTGCTGCGCGCTCTGGATACCGTCTGGGACAAAATCCCTGAAAAGCCGCTCACGGTCCAGTTTGACGAAATGTGCGCCGACCACTGGGTTCCCTGCCCCGAAGAGAACCTTTCCGGCGGCGGGATTTAATGCGCCGCCCCGATGCATTGCCTCCAGGCGGAACAATCGGTATTGTCAACCCCTCCAGCCCGGTGGAACTGGAACTTTTGGATGCGGGCATTGCGACCTTAGAGTCGCGGGGCTTCCGCGTCATTGTTGCTCTGCATGTCCGAGACCGATACGGTCATCTGGCAGGCCGTGACGAAGACCGCGCCGCCGATTTCTTCTCCTTTTACGCTGACCCCACGATAGATGTCGTCTGGTGCGCTCGCGGCGGCTCGTCCGCCTGTCGTCTCTGGCCCCTTCTGGACTGGGATGCCCTCGCTGCCCTGCCGCCCAAAATCGTCATCGGCTATTCCGATACCACATCTCTTTTGATCCCCCTGAACCAGCGCGTTGGCACCGTTGCCCTGCATGGGCCGCTTGTGTTTGAATTGGGGCCGAAACTGCCCCGTGCCTTGATTGACTGGCAGTTACGGCTCCTGCAAAACCCGTCTCCGTGCGGCGAAGTTCCTGGTCGTGCGGCGGATACAATCGTGCCGGGCATTGCGGAAGGACTGCTCTGCGGCGGCTGCTTATCGCTCGTGGCTGCCACTTTGGATACGCCCTATCAGATAGACACGGTGGGAAAATTGCTGATGCTGGAAGACATTGACGAAGCGCCACATCGGGTGGAACGCTACTTGGTCCAGTTCCGCGAGGCCGGCCTGCTGGATGCCGCTGCCGGATTTGTCATCGGCCAGGTGACGGGCGCGGACGATTCTCAAACGCTTCCAATGCGCCAAATCTGGACGGAGTTATTGCAGCCATACGGCAAGCCGGCTGTGCTGGGCTTCCCCTTCGGCCACGTCACAAACAATTATGCCCTCCCACTCGGCGTTCGCGCCAGGCTAAACGCTGACACAGGAACGCTGACGCTGCTGGAACCCGCCGTGATCTCAGGTAGAATATCACCATGTTGTTGATGGATGGGGATATCATTTTAGATAGGATGGTAGCTGCCGTGGAAAAAGTACGCGACCGTCTGCGACGCGCGACAAATGTTCTTGAGCGAGCAAATGTCCCTTACGCAGTCGTCGGTGATAATGCCGTAGCCGCTTGGGTGGCCCGTGTGGATGAGGCCGCCGTCCGTAATACACAGGATGTTGACATTTTGTTGCGCCGTTTTGACCTACCGAATGCCACAGTGGCACTGGAAAAAGATGGCTTTGTGTACCGCCATGTCCGAGGCTTGGATATTTTTTTGGATGGCGATAGTGTTAAGGTGCGCGACGCCCTGCATATCTTGTTCGCAGGCGAAAAAGTACGCCCAGAAGATATTTTACCCAGCCCTGATGTCTCGGAGGCAGAAAAATTAACTCAGTTTAAAGTGCTCGCGCTGGAAGCCCTCGTGCGTGTTAAACTTAACGTTTTTCGTGACAAAGATCGGATGCATTTACGCGACATGATTGATGTCGAACTCATAGACGAAACTTGGAAAGCGCACTATCTGCCCGAACTGGCTGACCGTCTACAACTTCTGATTGATACACCCGACGGCTGATGATTTTTCCGCCCCGATATGGCATACTGTTTTTTGTTATGGGACTCCGCCGCGCACAACGACTGCGTTTTCGGCTCTTTTGCCACCTGCTGGCTGCGTTCTGGGTTTTGAGCGCCCTTTCGGGCGTCGTGCAGATGGCCGCTTGCTGCCCTGTGAATGCTTCGGCATCAATTGCCTCTCCAGGGAACTCGGCGCATCCCATGTGTCATTGCGCGATGTGCCGCAGTGAGCAGCGCCGCGGAATGCCTTGCTGCTGTCATCGCGGCGCTTCGCCCGGCCAGCAGGCAAAACTGTGCGCTCGGTGCGATCTTGGCAAGCCGGGAATAGTCGCCGCACTGATTTGGTCCACACCCGCTTTGCCGCCGGCAGTTCTGGCTCACGCCGCTCCCCGTCGGCGTCTCGCTGCTTTCCCTGTTGCTTCTCCGACAGCGCGTTCCTTGCCCTGTGACCTCTTCCCACGCCCGCCCTGTCTCCTGTGATGCCCCCACGGCCGCACAAATGCGGCCATAACAACATCACAAGGAGAACCTTATGCCACGCAAACGACTGGACGGCGGTTTTACTTTGATAGAGCTGCTCGTCGTCATCGCCATTATCGCCGTGCTTGCCGCGATACTTTTTCCCGTCTTCCAATCCGTCCGGGAAAACGCCCGCCGCGCCGCCTGCCAGAGCAACTTGAAGCAGGTGGGGCTGGCTCTCTTGCAGTACATTCAGGACAGCGACGAAATCTATCCGCAGGAACATCCGGCCTGCGCTGACCCTGCCGTCCATGCCGCTCCCAACGGGGACTACGACGGCGGCCTGGAAACATCGGACTTCGGCTCGCCCTTTGAGAAGATCATGCCTTATGTCGCATCGGGAAATGCGACGAACACGGCCAGCCTCACACAGCAGCTTTTTGTTTGCCCTGACGATTCCGATCCGCACGGGATCGCATTAGGCGCTACGTGTACTGGAACTGCGCCAGCACCAGGGATTACCTCGTATCTGATTAACGCTTACTTCCTGTTTGGCCTATCAGACGCTCAGGTTGGCTCGCCCACGAATACAATTTATGTGGCGGAGCGCAATCCAAAGTTTTGCGATGTCCATATTCACCCCTGGCTCGGCGAAATCTTTGATGCTGCCGGGTACACCGGGGCTGTCAACGGCGCAACCCCGGTTCCAGCCTGCATCAGCGGCAATCCGGCCCTGGACAGCCAGTTTGCGCCAGCCAGCAACCGGCATCGCGATGGGGCGAACTACCTTTTCGTGGACGGGCATGTCAAGTTCGAGCGTTACGCGGCAACGATTCAGCCCGCACAAACCCAGCAATGCTTCGGCCAGTATCAGGCCCTTCCCGATGCGCCGGGGCCGTAGGAAGACAGTTACCGCGCCGAGACTGCATTCAGCCGCCATTCAGTCTGCTCGTCGCACGTGATGCTGATTTTGTCCAGAGTTGAGACCGTCTGCGCCTCATTTACTGTTGCCCTGGCTTGTTCCGGCAGGCGGTTCACCAGTCCGGGGGAGAAGGGGAGAACTTTCAAGCGGATGTCGGGCCATTCACTGGGGGGTATCCGCCAGAGCGCGACGGGGAATGGATCGCCATTGAAAAAATTGTCGTCCAGCAATTTGTCGCTGATGTAAAGCCGGGCCGCATCGCCGATATAATGAACATTTAAAAGCACATGGCGATTGGCGGTGGTCGGTGGAATGTTCAGCGTGTAAACGGCGGCGTCTGCCCAGGCGCTTTCCTCTGTCCCCTTCAGGCGCATCGCTTCCGGCCCGGCTGCTTGCAGACGAGTGACTGAGACGACAGGCGTCGGCAGCGGGTGCGGGGAAGGAGCCGCGAAATGCGTGAATATGCCATCGGCGCTTCCAGCAAGTTTCGCCCCGCTGACCGCTGGAAACACCGACAGCGATAGGGCGTGAACATCACTTGCCTGCAAACGCAAATCCGCGCCATCTGCGAAGACTGTGGCCTGAGAGAGTATCGCGCGGGCCCGCCCACCGAAAGGCAGACGCCAGAAATGGCGACTTTGCTCCGGTGTCAGCACGACAAATGACACGGTGCTGCCATCAGGCTTGACCACGCGGGCCGCAGGGGTAGTGCCTACTTTTAAGTCAAAAACCCGGAGCGCATCCCCCAGCATCTCGCGGCTGCCTGAGGTGACGGCGACTCAATTCTTTCCTGGTTGCAGCAGCAGTTCCGGCGCGATTCCCTCCAGTGAAGCAAAGAAGTAGACAGCGCCATGTTCTGTGGCGAGACGGCAAAGCGGCTGCGCCGTGGCGTATTCCAGTGTCACGCCGTCGCAATTCAGGTGGAACGGCCAGATGCCATAGCTGCCGGACGGGATCGTGAGCGGCTTTCGCGGAATAAGAAGCGTACCTGCCTGAGTTTTCACCTCAAACTGGACATTTGCGTGATCTGGCAACGGTTCGTAAGGCTGCTGATTGTTGAAAAACAAGAACCCCGATTGGCCGTCCGAGCGCACGTCCCAGCGCAGCGTGTCAAAGTCACTCAAATTGGCCGGCCGTTGATCGGGGAAATACGCAGGCATTCGGGCCAGGGCCGGACCAAAATCCTGCAAAAACAAATGCTGCTGGCGCAGAAGATGATACTGCGGGCGCACCTGACCGCCTGAGCCGAGCGGCGCCTGGAAATCATAGTCTTTGACTGGCAATTGATTGGGATGGTCCTCCTGCAAAGTTGAAAACTTGCCGTTGGGATTGGTGCCACCCTGAAACATGTAATAACCCGGCATGTCGTTGCCGTTGCCCAGTTTGGAAAGCGCCAACGCAGCGACATTGGCCGGATCAACCTTGATGCGTTTGTCGTACCCGGAAGCCATGCCGCCGCCGATCTCCACGCAGGCATACGGGAACTGCGCGATAAGCTGGCTGTTGACCGGGTTTTTCGTGGTCAACTGCGCGCCCAAATCGTTCATGGCGCGGACATCGGTGAACAAGTATTCTTTGCGGTAGTCTTCGTGGCTGCCGCCCCAAAATCCATCGCTGTAGCCGCCGAACAAGGGGATCAGGTCAGTTTTAGGAAGCCCGCCCTGCCATCCGGTAATGGCATAAAACGGCACATCCATACCCACGGATCGTGCCATGTCCTTGAGAGCAAGCAGATAATCCGCCCGGTCATTCTCATTATCCAACTGGATGCCGATCACCGGCCCGCCATCTTTCCATAGCAGGCCTTGCATCTGCTTTGCTTGCTCCTGGTAGAACGGTTCAACCAGAGCGAGAAAGCGCGGGTCCTTTGAGCGTAGGTTCGTGCCGGAGTTCTGCACCCAGTCGGGAAAGCCGCCGTTGCGGACTTCGCCATGACACCACGGCCCCATACGGACGAACGCTTTCAGGCCCACTTCCTGACAGAGTTTGAGAAAGTCACGCAAAGAACGCTGCCCGCTCCAATCAAACTCCCCCTGCTTTTCCTCGTGATGAATCCAGAAAACGTAGGTTGAAACAGTATTGATCCCGCCCGCCTTCATTTTCAGCAGTTCCTCCCGCCACTCGGCGCGGGGGTAGCGGGCGTAGTGAAACTCGCCCACTATCGGCACCCAGGGCTTGCCGTTGAGAAAAAACGAGCGGCTGTCAAGCGTGATCTCGTGCCCCCGTGGGTCTTTGGTAGTGCCGGGACCATAGGGACTGGCTGCCGGCGCTGGGGCCTTGTGAGTCAAGTCAATGGTCAAAGGAGAGGCAGGGATGCCGGAGACCGGGGAGAGAATCACGAGACCCAGGAACAAGGCGAGGTATTTCATTGGCTGCTGACTGGCTGTGCGTTGACAAAGAGCGGGCAGGGGCGCCAAGTTGACGCCCCTGTTTCCCCTCCTCAATGATTTGATTAAAGGATTGGGGGAGAGGAAGACTACTCTTTCGCCCAGAACATCGCGCCGGGCTGTTCGGTGATGATAGAGGCTTGCAATGTTTCCATCGCCTTTCTCAAACCTTCGGGCGATGACATCAGGCCGTCTTCATGCTCAATGCTCAGAACGTCGTCGTAGCCGATCATTCGCAGGTTGGAGATGAAGTCCTTCCACCAGGTCAGCGTATGCCCATAGCCGACGGCGCGGAACGACCAGGACCGGCCCAGAATGTCGCCGTAGATTTCGTGTCCAAATTGCCGTTGACGGCGCTGTTGAGTGGGTCAATGCGCGTGTCTTTGGCATGGACATGGAACACGGCCCTTTCTTTACCCAGAGCGCGGACGGCGGCGATGGGATCAATGCCCTGCCACCAGAAGTGGGATGGGTCAAAGTTCGCGCCGATCTGATTGCCTGCTGCATCGCGCAGCTTCAAGATCGTTTCGGGGTTGTAGACCAGAAAGCCGGGATGCGCCTCGATGGCGAACTTGACATTATGCTCTTTCAGGAACTTGTTCTGCTTTTTCCAGTAGGGGATTGCGACTTTTTTCCACTGGTAGTCCAGAATGTCGCGGTACTCATCGGGCCAGGGGCAGGTGACCCAGTTCGGATTTTTCGCCCGCGCACTGTCGCCGGGGCAGCCCGAAAAGCCGTTGACGACGCCGATGTCCAGCTTCTCTGCCAGCCGCACGGCGTTTTGGAACACCTGATGGTGGTCGTCGGCGATAGCTTTGTCCGGGTGCAGGGGGTTGCCATGCACCGAAAGCGAATCCAGAGTCAGGCCGCGATCCTCAATCAGCTTGCGAAGTTTTTTGCGCGCGCCTTCGTCTTGTATCAACTTTTCCACGCCGCCGACATCGTCCAAATGGCGGCTGCCAGGATAGGCGCCAGCGCCCAGTTCGACCGCCTGGATGCCGGCTTCGGCGATGATGTCCAGCGCTTCTTCAATGGGCCTGTCGTGGAACAGAGCCGTAAAAATGCCGATCTTCATGGGTCAGTGTGTTCTCCTTTCGAGGTATGTCCCGCTGTTCACCATCCCGCGTCCAATCTCCTTCCCTCAATAAATTGCAGGGAACTTTTCCGGCAGCGTTTTTCGTTCTCAGCATGGTACAATAGAAACGCCCATGATCTCTGTTCGCCATCAACCGCATCTGACGCGCCGCGCGACGGCCTGGTTTCTCCTCCTGCTTTGCGCCTGGATGGGAAGCGGGGGCGTTCTGCATCATACCGACGAGGGAGGGTTTGCCTTTGCCGGGTCGCATTCCCGCGCCGGACTGCACCACCTGACGTCATTGACTCCCCTGGATACCTGTGCCGCGTGCGAGTGGACCGAAGGCTTGCAGGGAAAAACGCTCGCCATTTACCATGTTCAGTCGCCACTGTTTCTCCTGCGTCCCCGTTTGGTCGCTTTAGCGTCGTCCCCCATTCGCCGCGTTTTGCGGCTTCGCTCCCCCCGCGCTCCTCCTTTTTCTGTGATCTGCATCTGAAACGCCCCTCTGATTCCCCCAGAATTGGGGGTAAGGGGCCATTCTTTACTCACGGGAATACTTAACACCCATGTCACGAGTCTCTTGCCGCGCCCTCGCGCTGGCCGCCGCCTGTCTGGCGGGCCTGCTGCGACCGGTGCATTCTCAGACGCCGGCGGCGGCCAATCCGCCCCCGGGGGCTTTGCCGCCCGGCGTCCCCGAAAGCATTATTTTTGATCCGCAGCGCGCCCCGCTCATCGTGGTTCGCGTCAGCGCGCATTGATACGCCATACTCACGCCGCGTACCGAGGGCAGCGCGACCTCTCTTGGCGCGACGGCCATTGAAAACAAGCCGAACAACACGAGCCTAAACAGCATCATTGCCAGCAGCGTCGCCGGGGCTGCGACCGCGCCAAGCGGGGAGATACACATTCGCGGCTCGCACGGCCAGTATTCGTATTATCTGGACGGCGCTCCGCTGCCGTCCAATGTGTCCGGCTCGTTCAGCGACCTGATTAACCCCAAAGACATTGAAAATTTGCGCGTCTTCACCGGCGGCTTCCCTGCCGAATACGGCGGGCAGCTCGCCGCGATCTTTGACGTGACAGCGAAAGCCGGTCATGGCCGACCGAGCGGCTTTTTGCAGCAGATCGGGCAAACCTATAGCGCTTACCAGACAACGGTGCAGTATGGCGGCGGCAGTTCCCATTTCGCCTATTTTCTGTCCGGCATTCGGGACAGCACCAATTTTCGCCTGAGTCCGCTCACGGAAACGCCGCTGCACAATGCGGGCCTGGAAAACGTAGGCTTCGGCAAGTTTGATCTGCAAAGCGGGGCTTTGGACCGCATTACACTGGATATCGGCAGCAGTGGTGCCACCATACAAGTGCCGAATGAAGAAGCGCGCCAGCAGGTCGGCCAGAACGATTTTCAAAAAGAGAATGGTGGCTTCGCCAACTTGATTTTCCGACATGTAACCGGCCCGAACACGCTGCGCGTTGCGTTTTATTCGCACGATTCACAGTTGCGCTACTTCGGCAGCCCCCAGGACCTGCTGCCCGATCCTGGTACAACGGACACTTCTCTACTGACCACGACGACAGAAAATCAGAAAGCGACCTATCTGGGCCTGCGAACGGACTACATCGCCCAGGCCGGGAGGCATCATAAAGTTCAACTTGGGTTTGACGCGGACACGGTTTCCGGGCATCAATTTTTCAACTCGTTCGGCGTTCCGCAGGCCGACCCGACCCAGAACCAGCCGACGATTTTAGATGACCGGCACATTTCGGGCGGCGACAAAAGCGTTTATGCCCAGGACGACTGGACGCCGGGCCGGTTTCTCATCAACTACGGGGCACGTTACGATGTCCATCAAGCCGACATCACGACCTCGCAGTTATCTCCACGCCTGAACTTGACCTATACCGTCGGCAAAGACAAGTTTCATGCGTACTACGATCATCTGTTTCAGCCCGTGGCTGTAGAAGACGTGAAGCGGCTGAACACCAGCGCCGCCGCTATTCAACCGATCCAACCGGAACGCGATGATTTCCTGGAAACAGGCTGGCAGCACACGAACGCTGGAACGACGCTGTCGCTGGACGCTTACTACCGCGCCGAGAAGAATACCATTGATGACCAGACGTTCGGGGCAACTCAGATTGACATCCCTATCAACTTTGCCAAAGGTTACACGCGGGGCATTGAGTTCTCGCTGGATGGGCCATTCACCAAAACCGTTTCGTATTACGCCAATTACGCCCGATCCTGGGCGAAAGGTGCCGGTCCGATCACTGGCGGCCTGCTCGGTGAAGCGCCATCCAGTTACTTCTACGATGACCACGACCAGACGCACACGGCGTCCTTTGGCCTGGCGTACAATTCGCATGGAAGCTACGCCACATTGGACGGCGAATATGGCTCGGGCTTTCCCTTTGGCGAAATAGACCGGACCGATGCGAGCGGCAATCCCGTTCTGGACTCGCTGAATAATCCCTTTCCCACGGCCCTGAATTTCATTCGCGTGCCACCGCATACGATTCTCAATCTGGGCCTCGGCACTACGATCAGTTCCGGTCAAATCGCATTTACGGTAGACAATCTGCTGAATCATGCCTACGTCGTCAAACAAGCCAGCGTATTCTCAAACATTGAATGGGGCCAGGGCCGGACCTACGGCGTCAAATGGACGCAGAATTTTTAGGGGAGAACCCCCTGGCCCCCAATAATGGGGGAATCGGAAAAGACAAACCATCGCCTCTGACTCCCCCATTATTGGGGGTGGGGGGCTTTTCAGGAGACTTACCAACAATGGACGCATTCAAAGACTATCTGCATCAGGGCGGGTTTATGATGTACCCGCTGATTATCTGCTCGATTCTCGCCATCGGGATTATTCTGGAGCGGGCTTACACATTCCGCAAGGCCACTTCTATTGACCCGGAAGAACTGCTGGACGAGATCAAGCAAACCTACAAGCCCGGCGATCATGGCGCGGCGGCGGCACGGCTCATGGAAGACGCCAAGACGCCTTATTCGCGCATCTTCGCGCGGGGCTTGAAAAATGCCGAGCGCTCCCCGGAAGCCATTGACATGGCGATGTCGCAGGAAGCGGCGAACGAAATCCCCGCGCTGGAAAATTATCTGCCGGGCTTGCGGACGATTATTACCATCGCGCCGCTGCTTGGCCTGCTCGGGACGATTGCGGGCATGATCGCCTCGTTCAAAGAAGTGGCCCGGTCAGGTTTGTCGTCCCCCACGGCGGTCATGGGCGGCGTCAGCGAGGCGCTGGTTTCCACGGCCACCGGCATCGGCGTGGCGGTGATCGGCTTGATCTTCCACAATTACTTCGGCAACCTAGTCAAGCGTTTTGTGGAAGACATGGAGTATTACGGCTCGGAACTGACCAACTTTTTGACCGGGAGGGTGGACTAGCCATGATGAAAGTGCGCGCCCGGCGGCAGCCGGAAGAAGCCGAGATCATTATCATCCCCATGATTGATACCATGATGTTCCTGCTGATGTTTTTCATCGTCGCCAGTCTGGCTCTGGCCGTGCAGAATGGCTTGCCCGTCAACCTGCCCAAAGCCAGCACCGGAGAAAAGCACTCGGCGCAGAATGTGACGCTGACCGTCGGCCCGACCGGCGATCTGCATGTCAACACCCGGCCCACGGCCATTTCGGATGAGACGGCGCAGCTCCAGGCACTGAATATCTCGCCGGGGACGCTGGTCATTATCAACGCCGACGCCGATGTCCGGCATGGGGTGGTAACGACCGTGATGGATAACGCGCGCAAGGCCGGCGTTGAGCGCTTCGCCATTGAAACCAAGTCGTAGGAGTTAATCCATGCGCCGACGGCGAGAAAAAAATACGCTTCTGCCCAAGATGCTGGGGCTGGCCGTGTTAATCAATGCCGTCCTGCTGCCCATTCTGGCGCAGTTCGGCGTCTTCAAAAGCATGAGCGGCGGTCAGCGGCTGACACCGATTGAATTGGTCAAACTGCCGCCCGCGCCGAAACCGCCCGCCCCGCCGAAACGGACGCCCAAAAAGCAGGCGGCCAAACCACATCCGGCGGAACACAAAGCGGCGGAGCGCCAGGCCACAGCCCATCGCGCTCCTTCCGGCCCGCCGCCGGTCAAAGTGGTGGCCGCCGGTCCCGGCCCCGCCGGCGCGGCGGGGGCAGGGGACGCGGGCATCACGACATCAGACAGTGGCCCGGTCGTCCCACCGCCTCCGACGCCGCCGGCTACTGCGCCCACCCCAGTGGAGACCACGCCCGCCCCGCCAGTGATACCGCCTGTCGTGCCGGCACAACCTCCTACGCCTCCGGTCGTGCCGCCGCACATTCCAACCTTAGTGGCCGCTGTGCCTGTCTCCAAGCCGGAGCCGACGATCCCCGATGATCTGCGCGAGGCCGACCTGAACGCCACGTATGAGGCTCTGTTCACTGTCCACCCGGACGGCACAGCAACCGTGAAAATGGTTTCGGGGACGGGAAATCCCACTCTGGATGCGCTGGCTCTGGACGCCGCGCGCCGCTGGACATTCCGCCCGGCCACGCGCGATGGCCAGCCTGTGGAAAGCTATCTACGTCTGCGGATTGAGTTTGAAGTCAGCGCGTAAATCTGGTAACATGAATGACGAGGAGTGTGGCCCATGCTCACCATGGAATCTCTGGAGGCGCGCTTCGTCCCTTTGTCGCACAGTCCGCGCCTCAGCGCACAGACATTATCCGAATTGCACTATGGTGATGCTCAATTCTCCCTTTGGGCGTTTGCCTGGGGTGACGCCGCGCTGCCGGCCGTCTGCGTTCTGGCGGGCGTCCACGGCGATGAGCCGGGCGGCGTTGAAGCGGCTGTGTGTCTGCTGGAATCTCTGGCCGGCGGGGAAAGCCCGCTGGCCCGGCATCGCCTTCTGATTCTCCCCTGCCTTAATCCTAGCGGTTTGGCCGACGGCACTCGTTCCAACCGCAGCGGCCAGGACATCAACCGGCAATTTCATTCTGACTCGACCCAGGAGAGCGCCGCCGTGCGGCATTTTCTGGATCTGCGTGTTGTCACCTGCCTGGCAGACCTCCACACCGATCACAACGCACACGGTTATTATCTGTTTGAACTGCTTCGGGAGAATGTTCCGTCACTGGCTCCGCCTATTTTGGATGCATTGTCGGCACAGGGGTATCCGCTGGAAGAAGAGCCGTTTTATGCCGGTTATCTTGGTCGTCACGGTTTGTTTTCGCCGACAACCGCAGGATTGGAAGAGTATCATCGGCGCGCGCCGGGTCTGTCCCTGGCGGAGTGGGGTTGGTCAAAGGGTGTTCCGCGCACCTATTCGTTTGAGACGCCTGGCGCACAAGACTATGAGCGCCGTACCGCGATGCACCTCACGGCGCTGCGGGCATTGTTCGCAGCGTTGGAGGCTTGAGCCGTCTTAAAGCAGGGTGAACGTGTCCGGCAGAAGATCAGTAATGGATTCAAGGCAGGTTTCCCCGGACAGCGCGGCGGAAAGGATGACGATAGGATTGTCGGCCTGGGAAAATTCGGCGATGACCTGCCGGCATGCCCCGCACGGCTTGCACAGCTTGGGCGCCGAGGTGACGACGGCAATGGCGGCGATGTCAATGCGCCCGTCACTCACTGCGTTGAAGAGGGCGACACGCTCCGCGCAGATCGTCAGCCCGAATGAGGCATTCTCCACATTGCAGCCCCGGTAAATCGCGCCGTCGGACAGCAGCACGGCGGCCCCAACCGCGAAATTGGAATACGGCGCATAAGCCGAAGCCTGCGCCTCGCGCGCGGCGGCCAGCAGTTCTCCCCGCAATGCAACGGTCAGTTCCCGATGATCGACTTCCAGTTGTGTCAGCTCTGCCATGATGCCGCCTTATTCGCCGCCTCGCCCCGGTCTTCCTGCGCGATGTTTCCCGATGAGATTTTATCCCGCCCTGGTTAGGTTCTTATCAGGTATATGTTGAGTTTCATGTCATTATGAACAGTAGAGTTGGATCGGAGTGCAGAGCGCCTTGCTTAAAGTGAGGTGCATGCGGTAGTCTTCTTGGTAACCACACCAACAGAAAGCTATCCGCATGCACGTTCATTCTAACGCAACTACCAACAAAAAGCAACGGGAGCGCATCCACCTCAGCCCAAAAAGCTGCCGTGCGCTGGCAAAGGAAATGGCGGTCTCTCTGGGGACGATCCACCGCTGGAAGCATCGGGACAGCCCCGAAGATAAGAGCTGCTGTCCCAAGAACATTGAGTATGCCTTCGACCAGGGCGAGCAGGACATGATCTTGTCCCTGCGCCAGAAAGGGCTGCCTCTCGATGACTTGGTGGACCTGGTGCAGCAGCCACTGCCCGAAGCCACCCGTTCCAGCATCTATCGTCTGCTCAAGAGGAACAGCGTCAACCGCCTGTCAAAAAAGGAGCAACAAGAAACCGAACAGACAGACAAGCATGGTCAATTCAAGGACTACGGCCCTGGCTTCGTTCACATGGACTGCTTCTATCTGCCTAAACTTGAAGGCAAGAAGCATTACTGTTTCGTCGCCATTGATCGGGCCACTCGTTTGGCCTTTCTTGCGGTCTACGAACATAAGGACAAGAAGGCGGCCACCGACTTTCTGAGAAAGTGTCTGGACTTCTTTCCGTTCAGGATCAGCAAAATCTTAACGGACAACGGACGCGAGTTCACGCTCAAAGGCTTCAAGAACCGCTACGGCACGAAGGTCAAGGATGCACATGACTTTGAGCAAGTCTGTCAGGAGCAGGACATCGAGCATCGGACGACGCTGCCGTATACGCCCAAGACTAACGGTATGGTCGAGCGCATGAACGGCTTGACCAAAGAGAACACAACCAAGAGGCAGCGTTACGAGACAGTTGCGGCGATGCTTACTGATCTGCACGGTTGGTTTGTGCGCTACAACTTCTGTCGCAAGAACCGACGGATCGGGGGCAAGACCCCGTATGAAGCCGGCTTACTCTGGTATGCCAAGCAGCCAGAATTATTTCTCAGGGAGCCTACCGCGCTTCTGGCTTTTCGTTCACAATCTACTGACACTTGACACTTACATATTGACCGGGCTTGTTGTCGTTGTCGCCTTATCAGTGGCTTTCGTTATGGAGTTCAGCGGAGAAGCTTATTTGGCTTGGGCTGTTAAGCATCCCGCTTGGATAAGCAGATATGATCCGTATCATTGGTTCGGAAGGTTGGCGATAATAGTGCTTCTTTTTTCTTTTGGAACATCCGTGGTTAAAGTTTTGCGAGAGCCGTGGGCCACATTGATGGCTTGGGCACGAGTTTTTCTTCCGTGGCCGTGGCGCAATAAGCCGGATCAGACCAAACCTGATCTCCCAATGACCTAAACCGGGTGCTGAGGAACATCTGTGGACTCTCGTAAACTCTGCTTCAACCTCATCATTGCCCTGTTTCTCGCCGTCACCCTGGGCGTCTTGACGGTGCGGATCGTCCAGAAGGTTTCGCGCCTGTCCCATGACAAGCCAGCCAGTTCACAGGCGATAGGCGACGACGACAAAAGCCCTTGACCTGATTTGACAAAGCCGAGACGCGGGCGGTATAATAAGCGCGACAATGGGGTTGTAGCTCAGGGGATAGAGCGAGGGACTCCTAAGCCTTAGGTCGCAGGTTCGAGACCTGCCAACCCCGTTTATCCCGCCCAATTTTATCATGGAGAGGTCGCATAGCTGGTCTAGTGCGTCCGCCTCGAAAGCGGATGTGGCGGTAACGTCACCGTGGGTTCGAATCCCACCCTCTCCGCCAGTCCAGACAAACGCAAACAAAACAGCCCCCGCCATCATGGCAGGGGCTGTTTTTTTGGGTTGTGGTTACAGATCCATCTGAGTCAAGGGCTTTTCCAGAATGGTGACGTCCTGGGCCTCGCGGCGCGTTTCCTGGCCGTTGATATAGGTCGTCACATAGGTCACCCGCTGCTGCCCGGCTTCGGAAGCGGGGGCATTCGGGTTGACCTTTTCCAGCTCCACCAGTTTCTTGCGAACCCGCACTGTGAGCAGCAGGGGCATTTTTTGGACGTTCAAGATGTCGCCCGGTTTGAGGTGATTGATATCGGTGTGCGGGTTAGCCGTAATCAATTCAGTGAGAGAAATGTGATTGCGATGGGCGATCCGGGAGCCGAGGTCGCCGCGATGTACTTGATAAGTCTTGCTGGGCGGCGGCGACCAGAAGTAAGGGGCGGCGCTGGCGGCGTCCGGGCGGGTCACGCGCGTGTCCACGGCCCTTTTTTCAATGTCCACGGTTTCCACAATTTCCGGCTGGCCGACGACCTCGGCCTGCGGGGGCAGATCCGCCCAGTGGTCTTTCACAAGCAGCAAGGTCTGCGTGGCCGCGTCCGGGGTGGGGAGGGCGACGCTGACGTGACCGTCTACCAGGATGGCATACGCCCGAAGATGCAGAGTCAGCATCTGCATCAGCTTGGATTGGACAACGCTGTCCGGGTCCTGGGGAGCGCCGGCAGGTGCGTGCAGCAGGCGGATTTTCTGCATTCGCACCGGCTCATTGTCGGCATACGCCGGGCCGACTTTGGCCTTCTCGGCGGCGGCGATGAGCTGGTTGGCCGTGGCGGCATTGCGGACGGTGCCGACGGGCTTGTCGTTGACAAAGACGGTAACAGGCTGGCCGACATGGCGGATATAAAGAAAAGCGCCAACGCCTCCCAGGAGCGCCATCGCCAGAAACAGAGCAAGGCTCTTAAAGAGGCGTAACTGACGGGCGAGGGCATCCGGGCCGGGCGATGAGGGCGTGGCGGTTGGGGTGGACATAGGTCCGAAATCTGAAGGGGTGGGGAACATGCCCCCACCCCTCAAAACGTCACCAGGGACGGGCGCTGGCGACCTGCATCTGCTGCTTGACCTGGGTCAGCGCCGTCTGAAGCTGCGTGTCGTACTTCAAGTCATACAGGGCTTCCGGGTGGTCGCGTCGGAAGGCTGCGTCTTTTCGCAGATTGTCGTCCGGGATTGTCACTTTGATGTTCGGCTCAATCCCCTTGTGGTTGATGTCGTTCTTGTGGGCGGTGTAGTAGTGCTGCGTCGTGATCGCCACGGCGGAGCCGTCCGGCAGGCCCATGATGGTCTGCACCAGGCCCTTGCCGAAGGTTCGTTCGCCCACCAACACGCCTGTTCCGGTGTCTTTGATCGCACCAGAGACGATCTCCGCCGCGCTGGCGCTGTCGCCGTTGACCAGCACGACAAGCGGGTAGCGCAGATGGTTGGCGTGCTGGCTGGGGTCCACGTCCAGATGCTCCATCGTTTCCTGGGTCTCGGACTTGTCCTTGATCCAGACAATAGGGCCGTTGGGGACAAAGCGGCTGGCGATCTGGCGGGCGATGTCCAGCAGCCCGCCGGGGTTTTCGCGCAGATCAAAGACCAGACCGCGCATTCCTTGACCCTCCAGATCCGTCAATGCCTTGCCGACCTGGATGTCGCTTTCCTCATTGAAGACGCTCAGGGAAATGTAGCCGATCTTGCGCGCCGGGTCGATCATTTCGTGCTGAACGACTTCCTGAGTGATGGCGGCGCGCTTCATGGTGATGACTACCGGGCGATCCACGCCCTTGCGCGATGAACGTCAGCGTAACGGGCGTGCCTAATTCGCCCCGGATCAACTTGACGACATCAGTGTCTTTGAGCTTCAGGGTTGGCTTGTCGTTGACCTTCAGGATGATGTCGCCCGCCATGACTTTGGCTTTGAGCGCCGGGCCGCCCGGCAGGGGCTTGACGACATAAATCTGCCTGGTCGCTGTCTTGGTGCCGAGCAGCGCGCCGATGCCGACGAACTGGCCCTCGTTGTCGTCTTCCAGGTCTTTGTAAGCCTTCGGGTCCATAAAGCGGGTGTAGCGGTCATGGATCGCGCCCATCATGCCCCGGATGCCGTTATAGGTCATCTGGGTCGAGTGTCAATGTCTTTGCCGTAGTAGCCGGCCTTCAGCGTGGTCAGGACATCGGCGTAAGTTTCATAGGGCGTGTATGCCTCGGTCTGCCCGTGCGCCGCCGTGACCAGCGCGTCCGACAGTCGCTGCGGGACAAGGGACACCATTGTACGAAGCGAGTCCATGTTGTGAACGCCGCGCAGATCGTTAAACGTGACGCCGCCGACGAAGGCAACGCTGAGGAGGACAGAGGCCCCTGCCGCCCGCCCAAAGATTTTCCGAGAGATCGTCCGATTTGCATAAAGGCTTCCTATTTTCACCCTTGTCCCAAAATTGGTGTCTAGGGGGCATCTACCCGCGATTGGACGGGACACGCGCGACCCGGCCCGACAGAATACCGACCGCGCGGTTTAAGGGCTCATCGCTGCCGGCAGCGTCGGGAACGGCGATGTCCGGCTTGATGCCGACCCCGGCGAAGTCGCTCTGAGCCGCTGTCATCAGCTTACCGACGGTCATCGTGAAGCCTGAACCATCGCGCAGCTGAATCACCTTCACGTCACTGGCATCGCCGAATGTTCCACTGCCGATCAGTTTGGCACCCTTGCTTTGCAGGGCCGACGCCAGCAGTTCCGCCGTGTTGGCCGTTCCGCCATTGACCAAGACGGCAACGGGGCAGGTGATCGGCTTGAGCCGGCGTGACCGCAATCGGCGCAACTTTCTTGCCCTTTGTTTCCACATAGCCGAGGGAGGGGACGAGGCCAGCCGTCGCCGCGATGGCTGTGCCGACCGTCAGCAGTCCGCCGGGCGAGTCGCGCAGATCAATGATCAGGCCTTTGGGATCGGTTCCAAAGCCCGCGAGAGCCGTGGCAAAATCCGTGTCCGCGCCGGTCGTGAACTCGTTAATTTTGATGTAGCCGATGCCGCCGGGCAGACTGCGCGCCGTGACCGGAGAAACCACGGTCGGCGCTGAGGTGTCCAGCGTCAGCGAAAGCGGCTGGGCGGTGCCGGCGCGAGTGACCGTCAGGCTCACCGTTTTCGCTGTTGGGTCGTCCATCTTGGTCTGCGCGTCGGCCAGGGAAACGGAGTTATCAATTTTCTTCTGGAGCGTCGTCACCAGCTTATTGAAGGCAACCGGGTCTTCTTCAATGGCCTTCAGCGCCTTGGTCTGGTTGTACACAAACTCGTCGTTGTAGACCCACTGACCGTTGACGGCGGAAATCACGTCGCCCGGCAGCAATCCTGCCTTCTCCGCCGGACTGCCCGGAAGCGGGGCGACAACGGTCAGCCGGTACTCTGTATACGCCGGAACATCGCCGTCTTTTGCATGTTCGATGCGACGGACAGCCAGGGCCGCGCCGATGCCGCGATAATTGACCTTTGGCCTCGCTGCTGATTTCCGCCAGTTCCGGCGCTTCCAGGAACCGCGAGTCGGGGTCCTGGAGCGAGGCGACCATGGCTGCCGCCGCGCCGTGGCCCAGTTTAGAGTCATCCGGGACAGCATCTACATAATGCCGCTTGATCAGCAGATAAATCTGTTGAAACGTCGCGCCGGGGCCGTCAGCGGTAAAATCTTCCGTGGGGTCGCCATCCGCGCCGCCTTCCGGCCCTTCGGTCCTGGGCCATCGCGCCGGGATGGCCCGCCGAGGCCAGAAGCGCATGAGCGCCCACAGGCGCAGAGGCGGCAGCAGGCTGATACAGGTTATGGCCGACCGGCTGAGCCGGCCCCAGATGGGTGCCGGCGGCAAAGGCGCCTGCGGTCAATGCGCCAACGATGACAACGCCGGCCAGACCGGTCGCGTTCAGTTTCAAATCGTTCGTTTCCTTTCCTGCACCCACCGACAAACACTCAACAAATACACCAGGGCGGCGTTCCCGCCTTCGGCTGATCATCAAACCACCAAAGAGAGAATGTCTCATTATACCATTGCCCCGGCGCGGAGTCAAACACCGGTCATGAATCCCACGGGTTTCGGGTATCATTACTGTGGGAATCCTCTGCTTTACGCTGCCGCGCCCGGTTCGGGTTCCCGCTTTCAGGAAGGATCGTTGAACTGAACACTGATGACCGATCAAAACCTAACCCAAAATTCAAACGCGAACAACTCCAACATGATCATGACACTCTCCAACTCACGCGATGAAGCCCTGGCCGATCTGCGCGACCGGCTGGCCAACAGCGACGAAGATGCCGCCGGTCCCCTGCACTACCCAGATGCCCCTGTCCGCCAATCAGATGCGCGTGACGGACAACCTGGCGCAGCTTCTGGAAATCCTGCCGCCCGCCCTGCGGGCGCGCTGGAGCAGGACGATCTTGCCGACCGGCCTGATCGAGATCGTCATGGACCTGGGCCGTGACGCCGAGGCGCGCTTTGCCGACGGCCGTGCTGTCTGGCTGCGCGAAGGCATCGCCAGTCACCGCCGAAGACATTGAGTATGTCACTTCCCGCGTCGGCGCGTTCGGCAAGGACAACCGGGCCGGCATCGAGCGAACTCTGCACCGCATCTCGGCGATCCGCAACCGCCAGGGCAAGATCGTCGGCCTGACCTGCCGCATCGGGCGGGCCGTCTACGGCACCATTGACATCATCCGCGACGTGGTCGAGTCCGGCAAAGTCCATTCTGATGCTGGGCCGTCCGGGCCGGGGCAAGACCACCAAACTGCGCGAAGTCGCCCGCGTCCTGTCCGACGAGTTCAAAAAGCGCGTCATCATCGTGGACACGTCCAATGAGATCGCCGGCGACGGCGACATCCCGCACCCGGCCATCGGCCGCGCCCGCCGGATGCAGGTGGACGAATCCCGAAGACCAGCACGCCGTCATGATCGAGGCGGTGGAAAACCATATGCCGGAAGTCGTCGTCATTGACGAGATCGGCATGGAGCAGGAAGCCTTTGCCGCCCGCACCATCGCCGAGCGCGGCGTCCAGCTTGTCGGAACGGCGCACGGCAACTCGCTGGAAAACCTGCTGATGAACCCGACCCTGTCGGACCTGGTCGGCGGCATCCAGGCCGTGACGCTTTCCGACGAAGAGGCCAAAAAGCGCGGCACGCAGAAGACCGTTCTGGAGCGCAAAGCGCCGCCGACGTTTGAAGTGATCATCGAGATCATGGAAGTGGACAAGCTGGCGATCCACCACGATGTGACGCGGACCGTAGACCGGATGCTGCGCGGCGGCCAGCCTCGCCCGGAAATCCGTGTTCGCAACGCTATCCGGCGAAGTCGAAGTGGTGCAGAAGTCGGACATGGACGCCCCGCGTCCCAGCGAGCGCGACCGGACGCCCTCGCTCTTTGACGAGCGGACGCGCGGCAGCGGCAACTTCGGCAGCGGGGCCAGCTACACCGCCAGCCCGACGCCTGCCCGCGAAGCTGCGCCCGACGCGCCCTCGCGCATCGCTCCGCCGACCGCTTCCGGGCAGGCGATGACCAACGGCGGCCCGACGACTCTGACCAACGGCAAGCCGCTCCCGACTGTCCTGCGCGTCTTTCCCTACGGCGTCAGCCGCAGCCGTTTGGAGCGGGCGATCCGCACCCTGCGCGTTTCGGCCTACATCAGCAAAGACGTCAAAGACTCCGACGTGATTATCGCGCTGAAGGCCAATTACCGCAAGGAGCCATCCAAACTGCAAGAGGGCATCACGCGCAACATCCCGACTTATGTGATCAAGAGCAACACGTACGTCCAGATTGAAAGCGTCCTGCGCGAGATTTTCCAGATGCCGCAGGAGATCTCCGAGGAAGACGTCGCCATCTCTCAGGTAGAAGAGGCGATTGAAGAGATTATGAACGATGCGACAGGCGGCCTGAACTCGCTGGAACTGGCCCCGCAAAACTCGTTCCTGCGCCGCTTGCAGCACCAGATCGCTGAGAACTATAAAATGGCGTCGGAAAGCATCGGCGCGGAGCCGAACCGCCGGGTCAAAATCAGTCGGCCATGAAAACATACCCGGCCTTTCAAGGCCGGGTGCGCTTGTGCTGGGATAGGACATCTTGTTTATCACGTTTGAGGGAGTCGAAGGGGCGGGCAAGACGACGCAGATCGCGCGCCTTGCGGCCCGCCTGCGCGAGACGGGTCGGCAGGATGTGCTGACGACGCGCGAACCGGGTGACGGCCCGCTGGGCGAGGAACTGCGCCGCCTGGCTCTGCACCCGCCGCTGGGGATTTTCGTGGAGCCGCGCGCCGAACTGCTGATCATGCTGGCCGACCGTGCCCAGCACGTCGGACAGGTCATTCGGCCCCATTTGGAAAGCGGCGGCATTGTGATCTGCGACCGCTATGCCGACTCCAGCCGTCGCTTATCAGGGCTATGGGCGCGGGCTGGACATCGGCGAAGTCGCTTCGCTGAATGCCTATGCGACCGGGGGCTTGGCGCCGGAGTTGACGGTCTTGCTTGACTTGGACCCTGCCGTTGGGCTGTCTCGTCAGCGGGAGCGGACTGTGATGGAGGAGGAGGCCTTGCCATTCCACCTGCGTATCCGTCAGGGCTTCCTGGCCCTGGCCGATGCCGCGCCCGCGCGCTTTCTGGTTCTGAACGCCGCTCGTCCGCCTGATACTGTCCACGAAGACATCTGGAACGCTGTTTCGTCTCGCCTGCCTGCCCTATGAAGCTGATTATTGCCATTGCCCATGAGCGGGACAAACACAAGCTAGGCGATGCCCTGCTGCAAAACGGGCTGACGTTCACGAAGCTGGGCAGCACGGGCGGTTTTCTGCGTCAGGGCAATGTCACGGTGCTGATTGGGGTGGAAGACGATGACGTAGCGCGGGTTCTGGGTGTCATCAAAGACGCCTGTGCTTCCTCGGAGGGTTATGTCAACCTGCCTAGCGAGATGGTCGGCAGCGTTCCGGCCCTCGCCGCCTTCGCCCCGCATCCTGTCCGCATCGAAGCCGGCGGCGCGGTGGCCTTTGTCCTGCAAGTAGACAGCTTCGAGCGGTTTTAGGGTGGCTCGGCAAGAACCTAACCCCGGCGCAAGCGCCGACCCTTCCCTGTTAGGGAAGGGTAAGGAAAATTTCTGTGGCATGACGAGAGGCGTAGCATGGCGGTTACTTCTTCACCCTTCCCTAACAGGGAAGGGTCGGCGCTTGCGCCGGGGTTAGGTTCCTTTGATCTCAGACATTCTCGGACAACCTTACGCCGTGCGCGTGCTGGAAAACGCTCTCCTGCATGACCGCCTCGCCGGCTCGTATCTGTTTGTCGGCCCGGATGGCGTCGGCAAGGCGACGGCGGCCCGGCAGTTTGCCAAGAGCCTGTGCGGCGCTGCTTCAGATACCGACCCGGTAGCGCGAGCCATTGACGCCGGCACGTCACCCGATGTCCGCGCGCTGGACCCGCCCCCCTCGCACATTACCAGCATTGCCCAGGTGTGGCCCCGGCCCGGCCACAAAGAACACCCGCCGGAAAACGCCATGCTGCGCGACTTGCAGTTTGAGCCGATTTCCGCGGCCAAGCGCGTCTTTATCATCCACGATGCGGAAGGGCTGGGCCGTGGCGGGGCGGATGCCGGCAACAGCCTGCTGAAGACGCTGGAAGAGCCGCCGGCGTATGCTCATTTCCTGCTGACGGCCTCTTCTACGGGCGGCGTCATGCCCACGATTGTTTCCCGCTGCCAGGTCTTGCACTTCGGCCTGCTGCCTGCGGGTGACATTGAGACCGCCCTGCAAACCCGCTTCGGCGTCGCGCCCGCGCAGGCGCGTTTTCTCGCCGCGTTTTCCGAGGGACGGCTGGGACGGGCTGTTTCGCTGTCCCGTTCGCCGTCGCTGCTGGCCGGCCGGGAAAGCCTGCTGGACCTGGCCCATGATTTGCTCCTCGCGCCGCCGATCAAGAGCTTCAAACTCGGTGAAGAGTTCCGCAAACTGGCTCCAAAACTCAAGTCCACGGAAGAGGAGGACGGAGGCGGAGAGGCAGGCGAAGAAAAGGCGGGCCGGGAGCCATTGGGGCGCGCGTTAGACTTGCTGGCGACCTACTACCGCGACGTTCTCGCGGCCTCCGTGATGGGGCCGAAACGCGCCTCCCCGGTCAATGCGGACCGGGCAGAGGAGATCGTCACCCTGGCCGCCCGCTACACCTCGGAACAACTGGAACGCGCTCTGGCTTTGCTTTTGGATGTCCGGCAGGCCATTGAGCGCAATGCCAACAGCCAACTAGCGATTGAAGTCCTATTCACCCATCTGACGATGCTGTAGGTGTCAAGCGTCAATAGATTGTAACTGGTAGATAATTTGTTAGATCAATGTGATCGGACCATGCCCCCCCGTATGCCGCGCCCCGACGATGCGAACATGCCCTTGCCTCGTACCTTTTTCAGCAGATCTGGAGTGCGTCAGGTTCATTCAAATGTGGGCGTATAGTGGATGAGGAGGATTTATGGATTCCATGCTTAAGTATCCGAGCCTGCCCCGACTGATCGCTGGGATCGCTCTGCTGCTGACTGCGGCCGGGTGTCAGTCGGAGCCTGCCCCGACTCCCACTGCTGCGCCTTTTGTCGCTGCCGTCACGCCGGAAAACGCGCTGGCATTTCGGTTTGTCAAAGACGGGGCGTGGTTCGGCAGCCTGGACATGCTGGGGTGGGGGCCGAACTGGGCTTACGCCCCGCCTTCTAAACAAGCCTATGCCGAGAAGGGAACGCTGTCAGTGACGACGCCGTTTCTGAGCGATCCGGCCATTACGCTTTCCGAGCGCGTTCACCAGAGCGGGCCGAACGTCCTCACTTTTACTTATACGCTGACGACGGAGAAGGATCGGGCGCTGACGCAGTTGTCCAGCACGTTCAGTTTCGCCGGGGCTTACAATGCCGGCACGGTTGACCTGACTTCGGCGGACGGCAAGGCTGCCGACCCGCTTCCCATTCCCACCCATATTAATGGGTTTGATACGCCCCTCTCCAAAGTGGTCTTCCATGTCAAGGGCATTGGTGATGTGCAGGCTGCGTTTGATCCGCCTGTTTCGCCGCATGTGGAAAATAGCGCCCTGCGAATGCGGCTGGCCCATGACCTGCTTCCGGCGGGAACGCACACCGAAACGATGACCCTGACTTTTCCCGGCCCGGTCCGTCTGGCGGCGGGTAAAGAAGATGTCGCCGCGTACAGCAAGACCCTGCCGGATGCGAATTGGTTTGAATGGAAGCCGGCCAACGATGTCGGCCCCAGCGTCATCGGCCTGGAACCCTGGCTGAACGGCCCGGCGGGCAAGCACGGCGGGGTGCGGATCGCCGGCGGCCATTTCGCCTTCGCGGACGGCACGCCCGTTAAGTTCTGGGGCACCAATCTGGCCTACACGCAGAACACGCCGGAGAAGGCGCAGGCTGACCTGACGGCGGCCCGCTTCGCCAAGTACGGCATCAACTGTGTTCGTATGCACAAGTTCACCAACCCCGGCGAGGGCATCGGCACGGACACGTCTACGCTTGCCTTTGACCCGGCTGCGCTGGACCGTCTGGACTACTTTACGGCCCAACTCAAACAGCACGGTGTCTACTACGGCTGGTCCCACTCTTACCACTACAAAGTCCGTCCGGGCGACAAGCCGAATCTGCTGGCTTACGCCGAGATCGCCTCGCAGCTTGGCGGCGACACGTATGGCCTGATCAACGGCGCTCCCGATGTTCAGGATCGCATGATTGCCATGGTCGTGGCTTTGCTCGGCCACAGGAACCCGTACACCGGCCTGACCTACGCCCATGACCCGGCCCTGGCGTTTCTGGAAGTGCAAAACGAAGACGACATCTTCTTTTACACGTTCTCCGCCATAGACAAATGCCCCACCTACAAGCAGAAGATGCGGGAGCGCTTTGGGGCGTGGCTGCGGACGAAGTACGGCACTCAGGAGGCCCTGGCGAAAGCCTGGGGCGCGGCTCTAGGCGCAGGCGAAAAAGCAGGCGGCCCGGTAGACATTCAAACGAACCCCTGGTTCTTCGGTGACGACGGGCTGGCGCAGCAGCAGGCCAATCCCGGCCAGCGGCAGCGGCTGGTGGACAATGCGCTGTTTTTCCACCAGGAGCAGGACGCTTTCTACAGCAAGTTCGTCCGGGCTGTCCGCGCCGCCGGTTATCTTGGCCCGATCAACGGTTCCCCCTGGCAGGCGCCGACCAGCCTGCCGCATTACCTCAACCTCAAATCCGATGCCGTGCTTGGCTATGTAGACCGGCACAACTACTTCGGCGACGGCCTGGCCGACACCATGCTGTCGGACCCAGGCAGCGGCTATTTAGGAACCGGCTTGCAGCAGGTCGCCGGGCATCCCTTTTCTCTCTCGGAGTGGTGCCATGTTTACCCCGAAACCCTGTCCGCCGAGGGGCCGGCGATCATGGCGGCCTATGCCCTGGGTTTGCAGGGGTGGGACGCTTCGTATGAGTTCCAATCGTCCTCCACGTCCGGCGGCTTCCGCGCCGACGCCGGACACGGCCCGTGGGATGTCTGGAATGCCGACGTGCCCAATCAAATTGGTCAGTTCCCCGCCCTTGCCCGCCTGATTTACCGCGGGGATGTTAAAGAAGGCGCTCCGATCTCCGTCCGGCGCGTCAGCGAATCACAGCTAGCGCACGGCACCTTTGATTTCGCGGACAAGATCGTGCAGGACGGCGACATCAAACAGTTCGGCGGCACAGTCCCACCCGAATCTCTGGCGGCAGGCAAAGTCCTGGTGCAGTTCACGGATAAGACGGCTCCCTCCACCTTCCCGGACCTGAACCGCTACGGCGCGGCCCGCAAGCGCATCACGTCGGACACGGGCCAACTCACCTGGGACTACGCGGGAAAAGGCTACTTCACGGTCGCAACGCCCGGCACGGTCGGCGTCGTCGGCTTCGCGCCCGGCGTTCCTGTCCATGTCGGCGGCGTTAGCCTGGAACTCGGCAGCCCCTATGCCTCGGCCTTCGTCACTGCCCTGGACCGAACGGACACTTTGGCAACCTGCCGCCGTGCCCTGGTCACGCTGGCTGCCCGCCAGTCCAACACCGGCTTCACCTACGACACGATTGACAGCCACGTCCTGGACAACGGCCACGGCCCGATCATGGTGGAAGGCGTTCAGGCCACTCTGACCCTCGCGGGCCGCCCTGTGCAGGCGGTCAACATTCTGGATCAAGATGGCCGCCGTCAGCCAGGGCGCACCGTCCCCGCCGGCCCCGGCGGTCGCTATGCCCTGGACGCGGCCCGCGACAAGACGCTTTACTATGAGATTGTATTCCGCTAAAGGAGGCCCGTCGTGCTACTGAATTGCTATATGGATGAGCACGGCTCTCGCCGCGCGGAAACGCCGCCAGGTTTGGAAACATTAGGTATGTTTCTGGAAGATGATGTTCAGGGAAGCTTGGAGAGTTGTGAACTGTTGTTGAAGGATTTGAAAGACGTAGAGAGAGGAGCGCGCCCACCTATTGACGCCACTGGTAATGCCCATCATGTTGTCGTTGAGCCGGGCGTCGTCACCATCGAGAACGTTTGGGACGACTTACGGATGCCCCTGAAAATGCCGCCGATGCAGTATCGTCAGGCAATCTCGGAGTGGTACGCTTTCCTTCATGCTAATCAGCCTCTGTATACTTTAGAAGAATATCTGGCGTCGGAGCGCAAGGCCGAGTTTAGAAACGAGTTCGTTTCAGGACGAATTTCTTCGCGAAAGGGATCGAGCCGTTGGCATAATGTGATCATGGGGAACATCGTGCATGGGCTTTCCAGACGCCTACGCAAGAGCCTTCACGAGACTTACCCCAGCGATATGAAGGTGTTGATCGGCGCGGCTGCTTCCTGCGTTTATCCTGATGTCACTGTCACTACCAATGATCCGCAGTTTTTGGACCATCACAATGACGTATTGCTGAATCCGCTGGTGATTGTGGAAGTGCTGTCCGAGTCAACCGAGGCCGATGACCGGGGCGCGACGTTCGCGCTTTACCAGCGTATTGAGTCACTGCAAGAGTATGTATTGATCGCCCAGGACAAGCCGCGCGTAGAACGCTACGTCCGGCAGCCGAACGGTCAGTGGCTGTATGGGAGTGTAGACGGCCTAGAAGGAAAAGTGGCTCTGGACTCACTCGGCATTTCGCTGCCGCTGGCCGAAATTTATGCGCGGGTCGCATTCACGCCGGAAGAGATGGGTATAACCACGCCGGGAGAACACAGCACATGACGAACATTACTAAAGCCCCCTGGCAGGTGCAGGATGAACTCATTGAGCAGCCGAGTTGGGGCGGGCGCTATATTGTAGACTTGAAGGGCTTGTCCGATGACTCGCAGTGGGCGGGGAAGAAAGTCGGGCAGTCGTATGAACTGGCGAAGGCGTCCCATCTGATTGACCCGGATGGCGGCGCGGTCAGGCCGCTGGCGGAACTCATCCGATCCGACCCGGCGGGACTGCTGGGGCAGGCGGTTCTGGATAAGTTTGGGCCGGATTTATCACTGTTGATCAAACTGACGCAGGCGAAGGGCAATTCGTTTCAGGTGCATCTGCCGGAAGGGAAGTCGCTGGGCCACTGGGAGCCGAAGCCGGAAGCCTGGTTTTATCTCTCGCCCGGCCTGTACACGTTTGGGCTGAAGGCTGGAACTTCGTTTGAAGCGTATTCCCGCGTCCTGCACACGATTGACGACGAGATGGGGCGACTGAGCCGCGAAGTCAAATCCGGGCGGTTTTCCGTGGAAGAAGCACGGGCGCAGGCCAAATCGCGAATTCGCTTCCCTGGACCCGTATGCGTATGTCAACATCGTTGAGGCCCAGACGGACGATGTGATTGACCTGACATCCGGCGGCATTCACCATTCGTGGGAGGAAGATAATGACCGCTTCCCCGACGGCAATTTAGTGTACGAGGTGCAGGTGGATGTGCCCGATGAGCGCTGCTCCATGCGCGGCTTTGACAAAGGCAAGTTCCTGGATGACGGCGGCCTGCGCCCTACTCATGTCGCCGATTATCTGGCGACCATCAACCAGGATGCGGGTCATAATGACTTGTCCAAGCACGTCAAAAAGCCGCAGATAGTTGAAGACGAGAACGGCGGCAAAGTGGAATCGCTGTTCCGCACTCCCTATTTCAACCTGGACCGCCTGACCGTGACGGCGGGGGCGTCACTGTCGCAGTCGCTCGCCGACGGCTTCCATCATCTGTTTGTCCACGCCGGAACGGCGACAGTTGGTGGGCGCACACTGACGCAGGGCCGCTCGTATGTGCTTCCGGCCAGCCTGGGCGAGTATGCGATAGAAGCCGACGACAAGGACGCGGTCATTCTGAAGACGTATTTGCCGATTTAGTCCGGCGTGTGCTACAATGGGACACATGCCGTCCACGCAAACACTTCTTGATCCGCAATTTCTGAAAAAGCTGGAAGCCCTCAGCCTTGTTTCCAAGCGCGTCTTCGCCGGGCAGACAAAAGGCGAGCGCCGCTCCACCAAACGCGGGTCCTCCGTGGAGTTTGCCGACTTCCGCGAATACTCGCTGGGCGATGATCTGCGCTATGTGGACTGGAAAGCCTACGGGCGTCTGGAAAAGCTGTTCCTGAAACTGTTTGTGGAGGAAGAAGACCTCAGCATTCACCTTCTCATTGACACCAGCAAAAGCATGGACTTCGGCAGTCCGCTCACCAAAGCCGACTACGCCCGGCGTGTCGCCGCCGCCCTCGGTTATATCGCCCTGTCCGAATACGACCGCGTCATGCTGGCCTCGTTTACGAGCGCTCTGGGCGAACAGATGCCGCCGCTCCGGGGCAAGCCGGGCATCTTCCCATTTTTCAATTTTCTGGAAACCAAACTGCCCGTTGGCGGCCCGACGCGCTTTGGCGATGCGCTGACGCAGTATGCCGCGCGGGCAAAAAATGTCGGCATCGCCGTGGTCCTGTCCGACTTCTTTGACCCGACCCACGTTCAGGGCATCAAAGCGCTGCTGTCGCGCCGCTTTCAAATCGTTCTCATTCATGTCCTCGACGCCGAAGAAGTGCACCCCACTTTGACCGGCGACCTGCGGCTAATTGATTCCGAGTCCGGCGATGTGCGGGAAGTCAGCATTTCGCCGCACCTGCTGGGCCAGTACGAGGCGCAGCTTACGTCCTTTTGCGGCGGCTTGCAGACGCTGGCAAACCGCTACAACATGGATTACGTTCGGGCCTCTACTGATGTGCCGTTTGAGGATGTCGTTCTGAAATTCCTGAGAAGCGGGGGTCTGCTGAAATAAGCCCTTGCCCTGCCTCCTTGGTATGTTATAATCGTTTGTCAACAGGGCGGCTTGCCGCGACGTATCCCGAAAGAAGCGTATCCAATGTCATGCAAATCCCACACAGGCCAAATTCTGGCTGTCCTTTTGTTTGTTCTGATGGTAGGGTCGGTCGGCTCGAACCCGCGCTCAGGCCCCGCTCGGTCTCGGAGTCGCCCACAACTTTCGCGGCGTCGACGGCGCAAACCCGTCCGGGAGTGTCACGTCCGGCGGCGACGGCTATCTATACGGCACAACTTCGGACGGCGGCGCGAACGGCAACGGCACGGTCTTCAAGATGCGCCCCGACGGCAATGGCTTCCAAACCTTGTATTCCTTCAGCGCCCAGAGCAACAGCGGCGGGAATGACGACGGGATGCATCCCAATGCCGCGCTGATTCCGGGCGGCGACGGCTACCTGTATGGCACGGCGACAGGGGGCGGCGCATTCTCCTACGGCACCGCGTTTAAGATCATGTCCGATGGCAGCGGTTTCCGAACCTTGCACCACTTCGGCACTCCCGACGGCAGCGGCCACACCGACGGCATCACGCCCAACAGCAGCCTGACCGACGGCGGCGACGGCTACCTGTACGGCACGACCTACCTGGGCGGCGTGAACGGCGGCGGCATCCTCTACAAACTGCGCCGCGACGGCAGCGGCTTCCAAACCGTGTATTCATTCGGGGCCACCGACAGCAGCGGCGTGAGCATCAACGGAAGAAACCCGGACGGCGTCATTGCACTCGGCGACGGCTTCCTGTACGGCACCACGCAGAACGGCGGCGCTAATGGTGACGGCATTACGTTTAAGATCAAGACCGACGGCAGCGCCTTCCAAATTTTGCAGATCTTCGGAACCACTGATGCCGCTGGGAACAGCGATGGCACTTATCCGGTCGGAGGCCTGGCTCTGGGGCCGGGTGGCGCTTTGTATGGCGCCGCCAGTGCTGGCGGCCCGAACAATCAGGGTGTCCTTTTCAAAATGCAGCCCGACGGCAGTGGATTTACGGTGATCCACAACTTCGGCGTCACCTACAGCGGCAAGAACAGCGACGGCGCGAACCCGAGCAGCCTGACTGTCGGGCCGGACGGCCTGCTTTACGGCGCAGCCGTCGCCGGCGGGGCGAACGCGGAAGGCACGGTCTACCGCCTCGCCTCCGACGGCAGTGGCTTCCAAACGCTGCATTCGTTCGGCCAGGAATTTGCCGGATTTGACGGCTCGGGGCCCGGCGGTCCGCCTATTATTGGCCCCGACGGCTTCCTGTACGGAACCGCTTACAACGGCGGACCCAGCGGGCAAGGCATCGTTTACCGCATCGCACCGGTACATACACACCTGCTGTGGGACAACAGCGACGGACGCGCCATTGTCTGGAGCATTGACACCAACGGCAGTGTGACCTACAGCCCCGTCTACGGCCCCTTCGCCGGGTGGAAGGCGACCGGACTTTCCACAGGCCCGGATGGGCTTTCGCATCTGCTGTGGATAAAAACCGACGGCACGGCGGCGCTCTGGGACCTTGGTGCTTCCGGCAACCCGACTTCCCATGCCTATGGCCCCTTCTCCGGCTGGTCGGCCCAAGCAATCACAACTGGCTCGGACAATCTAAACCGGATGCTCTGGAACGATGCCAGTCCCTTCTTCGGCCAATCCGGCAATGGGCCGCTGTCACTTTGGACGGTTGCCTCTTCGGGCAGTTTTACATACAACTTTTACGGCCCGTATTCGGGCTGGTCGGGGCAAGCCCTGGCGTCTTCATCAGGCGGCTTCACGCACATTCTCTGGGACAACGCGAATGGCGCGGCCACCCTGTGGAGCGTGGAAACGAGCGGCAGCACGGCTGTTTCGCCGGTTTATGGCCCGTATAGTAACTGGCAGGCGATCTCGCTGGCAACCGGATTGGGCGGGGTGCGTGACCTCCTGTGGGCGCACTCAGGCGATGGGCAGGCGGCTTTGTGGCAGGTGAACCCGGATGGAACGTATACTCCCACGCTTTATGGCCCGTTCAGCGGCTATCAGGCAATGGGCGTGGCGGCAGGGCCGGACGGAGTAGCCCATCTGCTGTGGAACGGCACGAACGGCGTGGAATCCCTGTGGAGCGTCAATGGGGACGGAACGTACACGCACACCGAATATGGCCCCTTTTCCGGCTGGACGGCAACGGCAGTGAGTGCCGGGCCGTAGGGGATAAATACCGGGATTACTCCTCCGTCCCGTACAGCCGGTCGCCGAAGTCGCCGAGGCCCGGCAGGATATATTTGACATCGTTTAAGGCGCGGTCTAAACCCGCCGTAAAGATCGGCACATCGGGGTGTTCGGCGTTGAGCCGGGTAACGCCTTCCGGCGCGGCGACAATGCACAGCATCAGAATCTGTCCCGCGCCTGCTGCCTTGACCGTCGCGATAGCCTGATAGGCGGATCCACCAGTCGCCAGCATCGGGTCTAAAATCAACGTCGTGCGGCCTGCCATGCGCGGAGGCAGTTTGGCGTAATACGACGACGCAACGGCAGTCGCATGGTCGCGCTCCAATCCGATATAGCCGACCGAAACGTCAGGGAAGAACTCGACAATGGGGTCCAGCATTCCCAGCCCGGCGCGCAAAACGGGGACTGCCACCAACGGGTCATCCAGAACGGGGCTGTTCAGGACCTCTAAGGGCGTTTCAATCGCGCGAAGTCGCAGGCCCAGACTTTTCGTGGCTTCCAGAGCTAGCAGGACGGTCAGCCGCTTGGTGAGCAGGCGGAAGTTAGCTGGCTTGGTCGTTTTATCCCGCAAATGCGTCAGAAAGTGCGCTGCCAGCGGGTGCTGTAAGACAGTGATGGTCATATTTTAACCCCCCGGCCCCCAATCATGGGGGAGTGAAAAAAGCCGCTGATTCTATCCGGCTCTCCCATTATTGGGGGCTGGGGGGCCTCTTTTGGTAGTCTATGAACCTGCTGAATCCAATTAACCTGCTCTGGGCGCTGCCGCTGCTCGGCGGTATCGTCGCGCTGTGGATGCTGCGCTTGAAGCGGCAGGACCACACGGTTTCGTCGCTGTATCTGTGGAACACGCTGCTGCAAGAAACGCAGGCGAACGCGCCGTTTCAGAAATTGCGGCGTAATCTTCTCCTGGTTCTGCAACTCCTGACAGCTTTCCTGCTTGTGTGCGCCTTGGCCCGGCCTTTTGTCTACGGACAGGGGCTGGCGGGGCATACGATTGTCCTTGTCTTGGACACGTCGGCCTCTATGAATGCGACCGATGTTAGTCCCTCGCGGCTGGCCTCGGCCAAAGATGCAGCGGATCGGTTTGTGGACCGCGAAATGCGGCTCGGCGACGTGGCGACGGTGCTGTCGGCGGCCAGCAAGCCGACATCGCCGCTGTCCGGGTTCACCGGTGACAAAGGGCGGCTGAAGGCGGCGATTGACGGCGCGGTGGGAACGGACACGCCGGTTGACATGCCTGCCGCCATGACCCTGGCGCAGTCGCTGGTTGGCGGGCGGGGCGGTGCGGAAATTCGCGTCTTTTCCGATGGCGGCTACGGGGCCGATGACCTGCGAAAACTCGGAACGCTGCCGCTGAACGGCACGGATGTCAAGCTGACGCCCATTGGCACGCCGACGCCGGACAATCTGGCGATCACGCGCATGGATGGGCGGCGCGACCCGCAATCGGGCAGCTACGAAGTCTTTGTGCAAATTCAGGACCTGGGCGGACGGCCCCACGGCAATGGCGGGACACTGTCGCTGCTCAAAGACGGCAAACTGATTGATGCCCGCGCCCTGAGTTTGACTGGCGGCATTCAGTCCGAGACATTTGACAGCCCCCTGCTCAAAAACGGCGGTGTGGTCACCGCCCGATTGGATGACATCAAAGACGACCTCGCGACCGACAATCAAGCCTCTCTTGTCCTGGCCCCGCCCCGGCAACGCAAAGTTTTGCTGGTCTCCACCGGCAATTTGTTTTTAGAGCGCGGCCTCAATTTGGACCCGGATGTCGTGCTGGAAGAATGCGCCCCGGACGAGTTTGCGACTATTGGAAGGGCCGGGGCAGGCTACAGCATGGTCGTCTTTGACGGCGCTTTGCCATCTGCACCCCTTCCGCCGGGAAATTATCTAGTGTTTAATGCCCAGAGCGATCAAACGCCGATCACGGGCAGCGGCAGCGCGGACGATCCGCAGTTCGTGGATCAGAGCCATACCCATCCCGTCATGCGCTTTGCCGATCTGGAAGGTCTGCACCTGCGAAAGACCCTGCGGACGCAGACGCAGCCCTGGGGAGAGGCGCTGGCCGAGACCGATGCCGGCCCATTGATTGCTGTGGGCGAACATAACGGCCTGCGCGTGATCTCGGTTCCTTTTGACCTGGGCGACTCCGACTGGCCGCTGCGCGTCTCGTTCCCCATTTTCCTGACCAACGCTGTCCGCTGGCTCACGGCGGCCGGCGGCCTAGGGTCCAGCCAGGTAGAGACGCCCACCGGCGGCGTCGCCTCGCTGACACTGCCCGCCGGCTCCGGCAGTGTGACCATTGTCCGGCCCGACGGCAGCACGACCGCCGTCGCCGCGCCCGCCGTTGGCGGCATGGTGCTGGTGGACGACACGCGGCAGGCGGGCGTCTATCACGCGAAGTTGTCCGGCGGCATGGACTACCCGTTTGCCGTCAATTTAGACAGCCGCGACGAGAGTGCGCTGGCCGTGCAGAATCCGCCCGCCCTCACCCATTCCGGCACCGGGCCGGCTCCGGCGTATGTTCCCCTGTCCCGCCGCGCCAAAAACGATCTGTGGCCGACCCTGGCCGCCGTCGCCCTTGCCTTTTTGCTCCTGGAATGGTTTGTCTTCCATCGCCGTATATTAAGCTTGTAGAAGAACCCGCGAGCCCCCAATAATGGGGGAGGCAGAGGGGGCAGATCCGTTATTCCTGCTCCCCCATTATTGGGGCCGGGGGGATTTTGGGAAGGACCACGGTCATAAACGAGACTGAACAAGAAATTCAAAGTCGGCTTCTGGCGCGGACGGCGGATGGGCAGCGGGCCGAGCCACCCCCGGCTGCTCCGCCGCCATCCCAGCCTGCGCCTCCACCATCCCAGCCTGCGCCTCCACCCTATTACACGCCACCGCTCCCGCATTACGCGCTGCCGCCCCCGGCGCAAGGTTCCCTGCTGGAACGGTGGAAGGCGAAAGGCGGCATTCTGGGCGGCATTGCGTCCGTGCTGCTCCTTCTCGCCAAGATCGGCGCTCCGGTTCTGGCGCTTTTAGCCAAGTTCAAGTTCTTGCTCTTTGCGCTGGCGAAGTTCAAATTTCTGCTGGGCGCCGGCTCCATGCTTGTTTCCATGTGGGTCTGGGGCTTGATTTACGGCTGGAAGTTCGGCGTGGGGATCGTCCTGCTGATCTTTATCCATGAGTGCGGCCATGCGCTGGCGGCCCGGATGCGCGGTATCCCAACTGGCATCATGGTTTTTATTCCGCTGATGGGCGCGTTCGTGACCACCAAACGCTACGGGAAGAACATCGTGGAGGATGCGTTTATCGGGATCATGGGGCCGGTCTTTGGAACCGGAGCCGGCCTGGGCTGCCTGCTGCTGTATGCTATCCTGCCGGGGCATTCGCTGTTCTGGCTGGCACTGGCGCAGGTCAACTTCTTTATGAACCTGTTTAACCTCGCGCCGACGCCGCCGCTGGACGGCGGCTGGATCACGCCGCTGTTTTCGCCCAAACTGCTGGCGGTTGGCGCGGTCCTGCTGCTGTTTTTGATCCCGCTCAATCCCTTCATCGCCGTGCTGGCCCTGATGAGCCTGCCGCGCATCATTGCGGGCTGGAAGGCCAAACCCGAAGAAAGCGACTATTACCAGGCGACGGCATCAGTCCGCTGGAAGTTCGGTGCCGCTTATCTGGGCCTCGCCGCCTTTCTCGCGCTGCTAGGCTTCGGCCTGCACTCTTATTTGAGCGCCCTTCCCCATCCGGTCGCCTAGTTCACTTGGTTGTCTTGATGGTCGCCGTCAGCAGGATGACTTGGAGTGTTTTGCCGCCGGAAACCGATAAACTGCCCATGATGTAAGTGACATTGCTCACCACGGTGCGTGTCGAACTCAGCGATGCGCTGGCTGTCGGCGGGGGATCATTGGGCGCGGCAGCCGGCCCAGCGAGTTCCGTATCGTGCAGGCTGAATTGAAGCCTGATTGAGCCGTCTTTGTTGACGCTCGGCTTGACCTTCGTCTGTGAGCCAATCGTGACAAAACCCCGCTTCTCCGGCGGTCCAAACGGCACCTGCGTTTGCTCCGACATATTTGCTTCCACGCCATCCGTCGTCGTGACTGTGGGGCTGCTGAGGGTGGGGTAATGTCCCTGCCGGATCGCCGCCACCCGGTTCCCCTGCGCCGCGATTTTGTCCCAATCTGCCTGCGGCACGTTCACAATCTCCCACTGCACTGAGACCTGCGTCGGCGAGGGTTTGCAAATAACCGGACTCGGCGCGGGCTTCGTCTGCGCGAGCGCGCCGGAAGTCAAAAGCGCCGCCATCGTAAGAACAGTCAGCCGGGTAAATACTCTTGTCTTCATATTAAAAATCCACTTTAACGAGTGTTATTTGTGTTTTGCTGTTATTGGCCGATGCGCGTAATGCCAATACTTCGCCTCGATGAACAATCGATTCTACTGAGGTTCGCTTTCCTTCCAACGACCGAAAGGCGAAGCGAATGCTTAAATCCGCTTGAAAGTCGGAACGCGAAATTAAGTAGTCAGGAATTACCCACTCCGTCGGCTCAAACACAGCGCTCTTTACTACTGGTGATGCAATTAATGGCGTGTGACCTTGCTGGACAAGTTGATCAAATGCGCGGGACACAACCGGACCGGAAGCCAGTTCTATATCGGATGCGTCACCCCGAACGAAAGGAAGGTGAGTTGTTTCTTTTTCTGACAGAGAAATTGTGGAGAGTGTGACTGACGGTTCCACCGCGCGTGGAGCGATGTCCAGAATCTTGATGATTTGCCTAACATGAGTAAATCCGTCGTCTGTCGCCTCCATCAGCAGAGAATTGTTACCTGGCAGCGTGAAAATCCTTTTGACGCCTGCCGGGAGGTTAGGATTAAGCGGCGTATTTGTTGCTGTTGAAGGAAGTGACTGAAATGGGTTCGGCTCAGGAGCAGCGTTAGTCCAGCGCATCAATTTGAGAACGTCGCTGGGAGTTGTGTGGTGTAAGACAAGCGAGTACCAATGGTAAGGTGCAAGGGGAGCAGGGGCCAGCGCGTAGGCAGGATGGAGGGCGGATAGAACAAGAAGAGCGGCGAGGAGCGAAAGCGTTTGCAGGCGGGGCATGGCAGGATTCTCCTTGCGGGGTGTATGCGCCGCTGAGGGCGGAGAATCCTGCGTTCAACCGAAACGCGAAGGAACCCCTCCCCTACGTCTGGTTCCCCCAGAATTGGGGGCTAGGGGGCTACTTTCCCTCGTCCCGCAATGCGTCCAAAAGCGTCTGAATTTTTGTGGTCGCCAGGGCGATGCGGGTGTCCGCCGCGCCGTAGTACATGTACAGTTCGTCGCCTTTGATCACCGTTCCGGTAGGGAAGATGACGCCGGGGATGAAGCCGGTGGATTCGTAAGGTTCTTTGGGGCCGAACACCCAGCGTGGGAGGCGGCGGATCACTTTGCGCGGGTCGTCCAAGTCCAGCAGGGCCAGGCCGGCGCGGTAGATGGGGCCATGCGAAGTCTGCTTGACGCCGTGGAAGATGACCAGCCAGCCGTCCGCGGTTTCAATGGGCGGGGGGCCGCATCCGACTTTCTCGCCGTCCCACCAGGGTCCGCCGCGCTCTTCAATGATACACCAGGGTTTGCCCCAGTAGCACAGGTCCTCGCTCTCTATCAGCCAGATATGCTCCAGCGAACCCAGAGTGGGGCGGTGCAGCATCCAGTAGCGGCCGCCGATCCGGCGCGGGAACAGGGCCGCGTCTTTGTTGTTCGGGGCGATCACCAATCCGTAACGTTCTACACTCTGGAAATCCTGGGTGGTGGCCAGACAAATGCCCGCGCCCATCGGAGAATAGCCAGTATAGGTGATGATATATTCGCTGCGATCTTCCAGATACACCAGGCGCGGGTCCTCGCAGCCATAGACTTCATAGGGAAGATTGCGGTCAGCCGGGTGCAGCAGGGGCGTTGTGTCAATGCGCCAGTTGGTGATGCCGTCCTGGGAGCGGGCGACGGTGATGTGCGAACTGCCCTCCTGGTCAATGACGCGCAGCAGGAGCAGGACTTCGTCATTGACAAGGTACGCGGCGGGGTTGCAGACGCAGTCGCAGGGGTAGGGCAGGTCGCTGGGCTTGATGATCGGGTTGGCCTCATGGCGGGTGAAAAGCTCGTGTTCCAGCACGGATAGGTTCCTTTCCAGTTTCAACGGGCGGGAGGTCTGGCTGAGTTATACCCAGATTGCGAGACTTTCCGGGTAATCTATGGGCATGGACTCCCCGAACAATGATCCAACGGCGGATATTCAAATGACCGACGCACAGTTCGCGCTGATTGCGCGCGCTCTGGCGGAGCCACGCCGCCTCCAGATACTGAAACAGATCGGGGGCTGCACCGACTCGATGCCTTGCAGCGTGCTCCCGCAGACCCATCATGTGAGCGCCGCGACCATTTCGCACCACATCAAAGAGTTGGAGGCCGCCGGCCTGATTGAGATTGTTCGGGAAGGGAAGTTCGCCCGCCTCACCCTCAAGCGCGAAGTCCTGAGCGCCTACCTCCATCGTCTTGCGGAAATTTAATCCAAAATTTATTTCAAAGACTGGGAACTTACGGCAGACCACCCTGGTTGTGACAGTTAGATGATTGTCTAATTGACGTTCATCTCATCAACAACTGATAGGGAGAGGTACACACATGAATCGCTTAGGGGGAAAAGTCGCCGTCGTCACCGGCGCGTCCAAAGGAATTGGCGCGGGCATCGCCAAGGCGCTGGCAGCGGAGGGAGCCTCTGTGGTTGTCAATTATGCGACCAGCCGGGAAGGCGCGGATCGGGTCGTGGCAGCGATTGAGCAGCAGGGCGGCCAGGCCATTACAGTGCAGGGCGACATGTCTAAAGCCGCTGATGTGGAGCGGCTGTTTGCCGAGACAAAGAAGGCGTTCGGCAGGCTGGATGTCCTGGTCAACAACGCCGCCGTCTTTCAGTTCATGCCTCTGGAAGCAATCACGGAGGAAGAGTTTCACCGGCAGTTCAATACGAATGTCCTCGGAATCCTCCTGACCAGCCGGGAAGCGACACGGTATTTTGGCGCTGAGGGCGGCAGTGTTATCAATCTCACATCGGTCGCCAGCGTGAGCGCAATGCCCACGTCCACGGTTTACGCGGCTTCCAAGAGTGCAGTCGACTCCATTACGCGGGTACTGGCAATGGAACTGGCCCCGAAGAAAATCCGGGTGAACGCCGTTGCCCCCGGCATGACGGAGACCGAAGGAAGCGCCGCCATGGGCATCCTTGATTTCGAGATGGGAAAGGCCTTCATCGCCCAAATCCCGATGGGGCGAATTGGTCAGCCCGAAGATATTGCCAAGACGGTCCTGTTCCTGGCCTCCGACGAATCTTCGTGGATCACGGGAGAGCGGATCACGGCTTCGGGCGGCCAGCGCTAATCAGGAGATGTGCCGATGACTGATAGGGAACGCCGCCCCGACGGTCCTGCGAGGGACGAACTGCCCGCCGAGGGCGGCAGTTCGTCCGCCGTCAGCCCGTACCGATGGATTATTTTGATCGGCCTGATCAGCGCCGTCATCATGGAGGCGCTGGACACGACCATCATCAATGTCGCCCTGCCCCAGATGAGCGGCAATTTAGGGGCAACGCCCAATGAGATCGGATGGGTATCTACAGGCTACATTCTGTCGGTCGTCATTGTTCTGCCGCTGACTGCCTGGCTGGCGGCCCGCTTTGGACGCAAACGCTACCTGGTTTCCTCCATCCTGCTGTTTATCCTGGCCTCGTTCTTCTGCGGCACGTCGCGCACTCTGGGCGAACTGGTCTTCTGGCGCGTCCTGCAAGGGATCGGCGGGGGGGCGTTGCTTTCCACAGCCCAGGCCACACTGCTGGAAATCTTCCCCCAGGAGCAGCAGGGAACGGTGCAGTCTCTGTTCGGTTTCGGTGTCGTGGTCGCCCCGGCCGTCGCGCCCATGCTCGGCGGCTGGCTCACCGACAACTATTCCTGGCCCTGGGTCTTTTTTGTCAATCTGCCGATTGGCCTGATTGCCGCGTTTCTGGTCGGCACGTACCTTCAGGACTCGCGAGTTTCAAAATGCTTCGGCGGGCCGGGTGGACTGGGCCGGGATCGGCCTGCTGGCGGTGGGCCTCGGCTCGCTGCAATACGTGCTGCAAGAAGGGCAGCTAGACGACTGGTTCGGCAGCCCGCTGATTGTGCGTCTGTTCGTGCTGGCTGCGCCTGTCCCTGACCGGCTTTGTCGTCTGGGAACTCTGGCCCGGCAACACCCTTCCCGCCGTCAACCTGCGCGTGCTGGGCGACCGCAACCTGCTCGGCGGGTCACTGCTGGGCGCGGCCATGGGCTTCGGGCTGGTTGGCGGATTGTTTATTTTTCCGCTGTTCGTCCAGGGCATCCTGCACTTCACAGCGACGGAAACGGGCATTGTGCTGCTTCCGGCGGGGCTGGCAATTTTGGCGGGCATTGTGTTCTGCGGGACTGTGATTCAAAAGGGCCTGGATCCGCGCTTGCTGATCGCCGCCGGCCTGACTATTTTCATGGCCGCCAACTGGGAGCTGGGCCATCTCAGCCCGCAGAGCGACGCGCCATAGCACCTTGCTCGGCCAAGTCCTGCGCGGCCTCGGCATTGGTTTCTTGTTTATCCCCGTCTCGGTCATCGGCGTATTCCACTCTCAAAGGGCGCGCAGATCGCGCAGGGGACGGCGCTATGGAACCTGTCGCTCCAACTCGGCGGCAGCTTCGGCATCGCCGCCCTGAACACCTATGTCATCAACATGACGCAATTCCATCGCGTTGGCCTGGTGTCATACCTGGTGGGCGGCTCCGCGCTGTCCGAAAGGCAAGCGGGTCTGGCGCAGACCTTCCAGAATCACGGCTACGGGCTGGCCTCCGCGCAGTCCGCCGCTCTGGGCAGCATTGAGCAGACGATCCAGGCGCAGGCGCAAACCATGGCGTACAACGACGCTTTTCTCTTGATCGGGGCCGCGTTTGCGTTCGCGTTCCCGCTCATTCTTCTGCTCCAGCGTCCCAAGCCCGGCGCCGCGCCGGTGGCAATGCACTAACTCGCGGCATTCACTTGACAGAGTGTTCGTTTCGCTCTACAATGCCCCTATGAAATGCCTGCTCGTTGTGCTGTTACTTGCCCTTGTGTGTTTGGCTGTCGCCGCGCAGCCCGACGTGCCGCGATACACTAAGTTTGAGGCCGCCTGGACATTGCCGAATCAGATCGGCAATCCGTTTGACCCGCGTGATAACGATGTCCAGGTCGTGTTTCACGGCCCGTCGGGCTTGCGGGCCATTGTGCCGGCCTTCTGGGACGGCGACCGCTGGCGCGTGCGCTATGCGCCGACCCAGGCTGGCGCTTATACGCTGACGGTGATACGCGCCGGTCAAACTGTCCATCCTGCCGACCTGACAGCCGACCACTTCCATTGCATTCACGGCGCTGAACCGGGTTTTGTGCGGCGCGATCCCAAAGTTGTCCAAAGGTTTGTCTTTGACAACGGCCAGTCCTATTATCCCCTCGGCATGAATGCTGCCTGGACCGGAGGCCGGGACGCGGATTACCCGGAAGCGTTCGCCAGAATGAACGGCGCGGGCATGAACTGGGCGAGGGTCTGGATGACTTTTTGGGACGGCAAGGCGCTGGAATGGTCGCCGGACCGCGCGAAAAACCCAAAGCCGGGTTACTTTTTGATGGCCGCCGCGCAAAAAATTGACCGCATCTTTGATGCAGCGGCCATGCAGGGTGTTTATGTCCAATTGACACTTCAGCATCATGGACAGTACACCACAAGGACAGACCCCAACTGGCGCGATAACCCGTTCAACGCCGCCAATGGCGGCTTTTTGCAGCATCCTGATGACTTTTTCACCGACCCGGAAGCCCGGCGTCTGACGCGGGCCAAGTACCGCTACATTGTTGCCCGTTGGGGCTACAGCGCGCACCTCATGGGCTGGGAACTGTTCAATGAAGTGCAGAATATCGGGGAAGCCAGCGGCCATTTCGGGGATGTCGTAGCCTGGCACAAAGAAATGGCCGCGTTTCTGCGGGCGACCGATGTCAACCATCACTTGATTACGACCAGCGTTAGCCTGCCGGGTCAGGCGCTGGGCAGCATCGGCCTGGACTATTTGCAGTCCCACGATTACCCGCCGGACATCCTGACCACATTTGCATCGGTGCGGACGGCAGGCGTGGAGGCGCCGATCTTCCACGGCGAGTGGGGACCGGGCGGTGGAACGCCGCTGTCCGAGCAAAACCTGCATGATGGCCTGTGGGCGAGTTTGATGGCACCGACGGCAGGCGCGGGCCAATACTGGTTCTGGGATCAGGTGGAAGGCCATAACTGGTGGCCGCAGTTCGCCTCGGCTTCGGGGTATGTCCGCGCTTCGGGCCTGTCGCGGGGCGGCGACTTCCTGCTGATGCTCCTCACGGTAGATGCGCCCGGTCACCGATCTGCTCTGTCCTTTGCCCCGCCAGACGGCTGGAACAAAACCACCCGAACAGACGTGATGCTGTCTTCGGACGGGCAGACACCCGACTTGAGTGGGGTGTCGTCGTTCATTCAGGGCAACGGTCATCGGGACATGCTGCCCCAACCGATCCAGTTCCATCTCCAATGCGCGGCTCCCTGCCGTTTCCAAATCACGCTCGGAACAATCTCGCAGGCTGGGGCGCATCCCACGCTGTCCCTGGACGGCAAACTCACGGCGGAAACCGAGTTCGCCCCTTCCAATCAAGACCATGACGCGAATCAACCACTGAGCGTGGATGTGCCTGCCGGGGTGCACACGGTTTCCCTGTTCAACACCGGGCCTGACTGGTTCGTCGTGCGTCAAATCTCCGTAACCAATTACGTGCCGAGTGTGGCCGTTCTGGCGAAAGGGGACGCCCATACCGTGTTCTTCTGGGCCTACACCCGCAATCGCGAGGATGCGCCCCGGTCGGCAACGCTCACGCTCAACAGCCTTGCGCCGGGCCGCTACCAGGTCAGGCTTTGGGCCCCGTGGCAAGGCCATGCGTTGTCTCTGGCTCCAATCCTCCATAATACCAGTGGAATGGGCGACGAGCGGGGGTTCACGTTGCCTGCGTTCAGCAGAGACATTGCGGGTGTGGTGCAACCTGTGAGGCCGTGAAGCAAGCAAAGCGGGGGAACCCCGGCCTTGAAAGGCCAGGCTACGAAATTACGAAGCCCCTCCGGGGCTAAAGAGAAGCCTGTACTGGCCTTTCTTCAGCCCCGGAGGGGCTTTGTGTACTAATAGCCCGGCCTTTCAAGGCCGGGACTTACTCCGGCAACCTTCTACGGCTCAACGCCATCGGTGTCATCAGTTCCGACGAAAACGGCGTCAGGCGCACGGCAAAGCGTGTCTCAGTTGGCTGGAGCAAATACTGTGGCAGCGGGCCGGGGCCGCATGACTGGCTGCCCAGGCCGCCCTGCGCGTCATCCAGATGCAGGATGGTTTCGGGCCGGGGCGTGAGATCGTAAGTGTGCTGCGCCTGCGTCAAATCTTCGGGCGTGAAGTGGTGGACGCTCACATTCAGAAGCGGCTGCGCGGTCGTCAGCAAACCTATCCCCTGCCCATTGGTGACACTCGCCCAGCGGACATCGGATTTATTGCCGTTTTCTTGGGGCCTGATATAGGTCTCAAACTGCTCGGAAACGGTGCCGGAATACAGCCCCACTTTGACGCTTTCGCGGCGGTCCGGGTAGCTTTCATGCGATCCCAGTCCGTACCAGGCGAACCGGTCAAAGCCACCGGGCAGATGCAGTTCCAGGCCCATCCGGGGCAAGGGCGGCAGCGTCCCCTGGGGCGTGACGTGCGTTTCCAGCAAAATGTCGCCGCTGCCATATACGGTGTACGTGTGGGTGACATAAAACGCGGGCGGCAGCGCGACCGGGGCCAGAACGATGTTGGCCGTCAGGCGAATGGCCTGCGGGCTGAGGCGTTCCCAAGTCACTGAGTCGGCGCGGGGAACCAGCCGGTCCAGCCCGGCCTTGCGCCAAGCGTCGGCGGGCGTTCCCTGCCAGCCGCCGTTGTCATTGTCCGTGGGCGCGCGCCAGACGTTGAACTTTGGCCCGCTTGTCAGCAGCGGCGTGTTCTGATAACGCCAATCCATGAACAATCCGCGTCGGGTGTCAAACGTCAGCCGGAAGTCGTCGCCAACTATTTCCAGGGATCGGTCGTTTTCTGCGATAGCCAGCGTTGGCATCATGTCTAATCTCAAGGCTGGGGCTGTCACCGGCGCGACGGGCAAAGTGAACTGTGCCCAGGCAATTTCATGGCCCTGCATGGCCCAGGGCGTGTCTGCGGCCAGCGTCCAGGTCAAATTCAGCCAGGCATCGCCCGTTGCCGGAAGGCTGTAGGGGAGGGTGACATCCGCCTCGCTCTGAGGGCCGATCTCCGGCAGCATCAGCGTCCCTTGCTGAACCGTCTCGCCATCCCGCTGCACGCTCCATGTCGCTTCCAGGTGCGCCAGAGTGGCGAAATCGTAGCGGCTATGGACCGTAATGACGCCCGTTTTTAGGTCTTTCGCCTCGGCCCAGACGGGCGCAATCACTTTCTTGAGTTCCAACAGGCCGGGGTGGGGAATGCGGTCGGGATTGGTCAGCCCGTCAATGCAGAAGTTGCCGTCATGGACGGTTTCGCCGAAGTCGCCGCCGTAGGCAAACCATTCTTCGCCGCTGTCTGTCGTTTGACGGATGCCGTGGTCGGCCCATTCCCAGACGCAGCCGCCCAGCAGGCGCGGATATTGATAGATCGCGTCCCAATACTCTTTCAGGCTGCCCGGCCCGTTGCCCATGGCGTGAGCGTATTCGCACAGAAAAAACGGCTTGGGTTCGTCGGTTTTCTGGCCTTCGGCAATGATTCCGGGGACATCGGTGTACATGCGGCTGATGATGTCCACCACGGTTGCTTCGTCTGGCCCGGCGTAAGCCGTTTCGTAATGGATAGGCCGGGTCGGGTCCAGAGCGCGGATGGTCTCGGTCATGGCGGCATGGTTTGGCCCGTAGCCCGACTCATTGCCCAGCGACCAGAGAATGATGGACGGGTGGTTCTTGTCCCGCTGCACCATGCGCTCCGCCCGGTCCACGTACGCCGCGCGCCAGTCGGGATCTTTGGACAGCAGGCCCCAATCGCCCGCCGCACCCAGCCCATGCGTCTCCAAATCCGTCTCATCAATCACATACAGACCCCATTCGTCGCATATATCCAGCCAGTACGGGATCATTCGGGTAGTGGGACGTGCGAACGGTGTTAATGTTGTGCTGCTTCATCAGCACGATGTCCCGGCGCATATGTTCGCGCGGCGTGACATGGCCGAGGTCCGGGTGCGTGTCATGCCGGTTGACGCCTTTCAGCGTGACGGGAACGCCATTGACCAGCAGCCGCCCATTCGCGATCTCAATTTGCCGGAAGCCGACCCGGAACCGTTCCACCGTCAGCGTCTGTCTCTGCGGATCGGTCAGCGTCAGCAGCAGCGTGTACAAATTCGGCTCTTCCGCCGACCATAAACGCGGCTGGCTGACAGCCATCTGCGCCGTCCGCATTTCGCCGTCCTCCAACGCCTGCTCACTAATCACCGTCTCGCCGTCATACAGCATCGCCGTGACGGGATGGCCCTTATCCTCACCGCGCATCGCCACTTGCAGGTCTAGTTTGCCGTCCATTGATGTCCGTATCCGCACGTCTTGAACAGACACGGCAGGCCGGGCGATTAGCGACACATCGCGGAAGATGCCGCTCAGACGCCAGGCATCCTGGTCTTCCAGATAACTGCCGTCCGACCACTGAAATACCTGTACCGCCAGCAGATTCTGGCCGGGCTGTAAATGGGGCGTGATGTCAAACTCAGACGGCATATGGCTGACCTGGCTGTAGCCGACGGCTTTCCCGTTGAGCCAGACATAGAACGCCGAATCCACGCCGTCAAAATGCAGCGCGACCTGCTTGCCTGTCCAGTCTTCCGACAGCGAAAACGCGCGGCGGTACAGGCCCACAGGATTGTCGTCCGGGACATGAGGCGGGTCTACAGGATAAGGATAATTGACATTGGTATACTGCGGGCGGCCATAGCCTTGCATCTGCCAATTACTCGGTACGGCCAGCGTATCCCATTGCGAGGCGTCAAACGTCGGGGCGAAAAAGCCTGGCGGGACGGCGTCCGGCGAGGGCAAATAAGAAAACTGCCATTGACCGTTCAGCAGGCGGAAGAACGGCGATTCGCCGCGCTCCCCACGCAGGGCCGTCTCGGCATCGGCATAGGGAATGGACGTGGCATGAGCCGGCAGGCGATTCCGGTGCAGCAGTGTAGGATTTTCCCAATCGTTGGGCATAGGTAAAAGCCTCTTTGCAAGATTTTGGACAGTGTACCCCACGCTGCCGCCCCCTGTCAGCCCTGTCATGAGGTATAACAACGACGGGGCGGCAGTTTCATGTTTCTTCAAGGGTTTCATCTGTTAATGCGCGGCGGTCCGATGATGACGCCGCTTTTGTTTTGCGCGGTGCTTTCGCTGGCAGTCATTATTGAGCGGGCGCTTTACCTGCGCGGCATTACGGAGGGCCGGTCGTTGCCAAATATGGCAGCCCAGATGCGGCGCGGACTGCCGGTTTTGGACACGATTATTACCGTCGCCCCGCTACTGGGTCTGCTGGGGACGGTGACGGGGATGATCAAGGCATTTGGCGTGCTGAACCGGCCCGGCAGCGGCCCGCTCGGCATCACAGGCGGGGTGGCGGAGGCGCTCATTGCCACCGCGACGGGATTGGGCATCGCCATTGTCAGCCTGGTCGGCTACAATTCGCTGACGGCCCGCGTTCGAACGCTGCTTCCTGCCGCAATCGGATTGGGAAAGGCGGGGCAGTGGAAGCCCAAAAAGGCCCGTATTGAGATTATTCCGATGATCGACACGATCTTTTTCCTTCTCGTTTTCTTTATGATTGAATCGCTCTCAATGGTGCAGCTTCAGGCGCACAAAGTCAGCCTGCCGGTCAGTGCGACCGCGCAGGCTCGACCCGATGCCAACGTGGTCGTGACCCTGACCGGCGACGGCGAGTATTACCTGGATCGGCAGCCAATTTCCGAGAGCGACATTCGGCCTCTGGTGGCGGCCCGCCTATCACAGTCTCCCAGCCTGACGGTCGTCATCAACTGTGACAAGACCCAGCCCATCCGCCGCTTCGCCCGAATTTCTGGATCTGGTCAAGCAGGCCAATGCCGGGCGAGTTCTGATCGCGACCGCGCCGGAAACGGGAGCCAAGACGCCATGAAAATCCCGCCGCAAGAACTGCGGAAAGCCCGGATTGAGATCATCCCGATGATTGACACGATCTTTTTCCTGCTGGTCTTCTTCATGTACACCAGCCTGTCCATGGTGAAGATGAACGGCATGGAGGTTCCTTTGCCCCGCCCCAACCCCAACACTGTCAGTCCGCCGACGCCGGAAATCCTGGTTTTTGTTTCTGCCAGGGGGCAGTATCTGGTGGATATGCAACCAGTGATGCCGGCCCAACTGCGAGCCAGACTGTCGCAGCGGGTGGCCGCTACTCCGAACGCGATTGTCGTTGTCCATGTGACGGACACGCTGCCCACTCAGGCTTTGATTACAGTCCTGGATGCCCTGCACCCGCTGTCCGGGCCGGATGGTCGGCCTGTGCCGGTTCTGGTGGCGACCGAAAAAGTCCCGTCCGGGCAGGAGGTGGGCTATGTTCCGCACTAAACGCTTCCTCGCTGCTGTTCTGGCTTCCCTGGCTCTCAATGCTCTGGTCGTGATGCTGCTGGGAGTGAGCGCCCCGCCGCGCCCCCTTCCTGTTCCGCCTTCCGCGCCCCCGAGACCCACTGAGGCTGTGGAAGCATTACGTCCCATGCCGATTGAGCCAGCCCCCTCGGTAAATCCGCCGCCCTTCATTCGCAGGCAGGTCGGAAGAAAGAGGCCGCAAAAAGTCGGATAAAGCCGGAAAGCGCTGGAAGGCCCCCAAAGAAGCGTCAATCTGCTCGGCCTGCCCTTGCCGGCAGCGAAAAGCGACGGAAAGTTTCTCCGTTTCTGAGAGGCTTTTACGAAGCATCCCGGCCTGGAAAGGCCGGGCTAACACACGAGTTAACTAAGCCGTCGGAACCCGCAGCCAGCCATCAACCATCAGCAGGTCCGCAAGGGGCCTCTGTTGAAAAAGAAACAATCGCCGCCAGGCGAACCTCATCCATCGTCCAGCGCCAAAGCCCCGTCCGGTGCCAAAGCAGGGCGCAATGGACCTGGAAAAAGAGACGCGGCGGAGCCAAAGGGGCCATCCGCAGCCGCCCCCCCCAGAACACCGTCAGGATCGTTGGTGGGAGAAGCGCATAGCGGCGCGTCAAAACAGCCGGCAAGCACAGAGCATGCAGTGGGGAAATCCAGCCCGTCTCAGGAAAATGCCCGGCACGGAACGAAGGCTCAGGTAAGTGCAGGAAAGTTAGGAGGGCTGTCAAATAGAACTCAGGCAGGTAAGAGCGGGCCGGCGCAGCCTGGAATGCCGCCCAGAGGCCAAGCTGCGCCTCGCGTCGGATCGCCGACGCAGGTCGAAGGCGCCGGGCCGGGGCGGGGACATGGAGGCGCCATTGTAACCGCGCCTGACCCGGCTCAAGAGGATCGGCCGGTGATTGATCCCGGCACTGAACTCAATAGCTTCAACGGGCATTCGCCGGTTCTGCCGCCTCATGTGGAGCCGGAAATGAAATCGCGGCCGGGGACGCGCGAACCGACGCCGCCAGTCATCAAGCCGCCGCTGCCCGTGGCCGCGCGGCCCAAATCGCTGGCCCCGCCCAAATTGCTGCCATCTTCTCTGATCGGCTCCGTCAGCCTGCGCGGGACGGTTCCTGTGTCTCTGGGAGCGCCGCCCGCGCCGCCCAAACGGCTGCCCCCTGTGCCAATGGCAATACCGCTGCCGCATAAACCGCCGCGTTTTCCCGGCGATGGAACCGGACTGCTGGGCCGGTATTATTTCGGCGTCAACTTTCAGCGGCTGGCGTTTGAGCGGCCAGACCGCAGCATTGAGTTTGAATGGACTGGAAGTTCGCCGGACCCGGTGCGTCTGCCGGTCGGCAATGCTTTTTCGGTCCAGTGGCATGGCGGGCTGGTCCCGCGCTACACAGAAACGTACACAATCTATACTGCTTCGGATGACGGCGTGCGGGTATGGATTGACGGGAAGATGGTCATTGATGACTGGAGCATTCACTCGGTCGCCGAAGATGCGGTGACGATGCCGATGGAAGCCGGGCGCATTTATGACCTGCGCGTGGAGTATTTTGAGAAAAACGGCCTCAGCGGGGAAACGATCAAGCTTTACTGGCAAAGTCCGCGTCAGCCCCGCGCGTTTATTCCGCAAAGCCAGCTACGGTTCCCGGAATAACCTGAAATCAGCCGCGCAGGAAATCAGACTGGCTTTCTCGTATTCTCTCCCATGCCGCAATCGTTCCCTCAGCCTATATTTTGAGGAACCCGCCATGAGTCAGCCGCCGACCGGCGCTGTCACGTTCTTGTTCACGGACATTGAAGGCAGCACCAAACTCTGGGAAAACAGCCCCGAGAGAATGCGCCCTGCCCTTGCCCGCCATGATGCCCTCCTGAGACACGCCATGGAAGATCGCGGCGGCTACGTCTTCAAGACCGTCGGCGATGCCTTCTGCGCTGCCTTTGACTCCGCCACCGAAGCCTTGAAGGCTGCCAGCGCCTGTCAGTTTGCCCTGATAAACGAGCCGTGGCAGACAGAAACGCCGTTGCGTGTGCGAATGGCGCTTCATTGCGGCGTGGCCGCAGAACGAGATGGCGATTACTTTGGACAGACACTGAACCGCGTGGCACGCCTGCTGGCAATTGCCCACGGCGGGCAGACCATCCTCTCCCAAAGTGCCGCTGCTGCGCTGGAAGATGCATTGCCGCCCGATGTCACACTCCGCGACATGGCCTCGCACCGGCTCAAAGACCTGTCCCAGCCTGAACACGTCTGGCAGCTTTGCCACCCCGATTTGCCCGACGACTTCCCGCCGCTGCGCTCCCTCCAAGCCTACGTCAACAATCTGCCCCTGCAAATGACAAGTTTTGTCGGGCGGCAAGCCGAAATGGCCGAAGTCAAGTCCCTGCTGGCTTCGCACCGGCTGCTGACCTTGACCGGCGCGGGGGGGACGGGCAAAACCCGGCTGGCGCTGCAAGTGGCCGCCGATCTGCTGGAGCAGTACGGCGACGGGGTGTTTCTCGTAGAACTGGCTGCCCTGTCCGATCCATCTCTAGTCCCACAGGCGGTGGCCGGGGCGTTGGGTCTGCGCGAGGAACCGGGCCGCACCCTGACAGAGACGTTGACGGAACATCTGCGCTCTCAATCCCTGCTGCTGCTGCTGGACAACTGCGAACATTTGCTGGCGGCCTGCGCTTCTTTGATCCAGACTCTGCTCCAGTCCTGCGCCAATCTGCACATCCTTGCCACGAGTCGCGAGGTGCTGAAAGTCTCCGGCGAGAAGACCTGGCGCGTGCCGACGCTGGCGGTTCCCGACCCCAGCGATCTCCCATTGGGGGAGAAGGACAGTGTTGCCGTGCTTCTGGACTATGACGCCCCGCGCCTGTTTGTGGAGCGGGCGCGTTTGCAGCGTGAGGACTTTACGCTCAGTCGCGGCAATGTGGAGGCGGTGGCTCAGGCTCTGTTCGCGCCTGGAAGGCATTCCTCTGGCGATTGAACTGGCGGCGGCCCGTGTGCGCGCCCTGTCGGTAGACCAGATCAATGCCAAGCTGGATCACCGCTTCCGTCTGCTGACCGGCGGGTCGCGGACGGCCCTGCCCCGTCAGCAGACCTTGCGTGCGTTAATTGACTGGTCTTACGACCTGCTGACGGGGCAGGAACGGACTTTGCTCTGCCGTCTGTCGGTCTTTGCGGGTGGGTGGACGCTGGATGCGGCGGAGGCAGTGTGCGCGGGGGAGAGCATTGAGGCGTGGGAAGTGCTGGATCTGCTGACGGGACTGGTGGATAAGAGTCTGGTGGTATCGGAGACGGGGGAGGACAGTGAGCGGTATCGGCTTTTGGAAACGATCCGGCAATATGGAGCGGAGCGTTTGTCGGAGAGCGGCGGAGAGGCCGTCTTGCACGAGCGTCACGCGGCCTGGTTTTTGGCGTTTGCCGAGCAGGCTCGATGTCATGCTGGTCGGGCCGGAGCAGAGAACATGGCTGTCGCGTTTAGAGACCGAGCATGAGAACCTGCGGGCGGCTCTGGCCTGGTATGCGGGGCAGCCGGAAGGCGAGGCGGGGCTGCGTCTGGCGGGGTCGCTGGGACGATTCTGGCAGGTGCATGGTCACTTGTCGGAAGGGCGGGAGTGGCTCGGCAGGGCATTGGAGCGCTCGGTGGGAACGGAGAGGCCCGGATCGGAGGCGCGCGCTAAGGCGCTTCACGGGGCGGGAAATCTGGCCGCTGCTCAGGGCGAACATTCGCTGGCCCGGATATTGCTGCAAGAGAGTTTGACGGTGCGAAGACAATTGGGGGATCGGAAAGGCACGGCCAGTTTGCTCAATGCGCTGGGAACTGTGGTCTGTTTACAGGGGGAGCATGATTCCGCGCGGGTTTTGTATGAGGAGAGTTTGTCGCTTTCTCGGCTGATGAAAAACCAGCGCGGCATCGCCAACGCGCTCAACAACCTGGGGCTTGTGGCCCACGAACAGGGCGAGGATGCGAAGGCGCGAATATTTCATCAAGAGAGCCTGGCCCTGCGGCAGCAGTTAGGGGATGAGCAGGGCATCGCTGCCTCACTCACCAACCTGGGTGAGGTTGCCTCTGCCGAGGGCGAATATGCGTTAGCACGGAGCTTATACGAGGAGAGTTTGACCACGCATCGGCAGTTAGGAGATCAGCAGGGGATCGCCAATTCGCTTCTCAATCTGGGAAACGTGGCCTCCGAACAAAGAGAATATGCTTCGGCATTAGGTTTGTTCGAAGAAAGCCTGACACTCTTTCAACAGTTGGGCGATCAATACGGCATCGCGGACGGTTTGGAAGGGATCGCCGGAGTGTGGCTGGGGCAGAACCAGCCGCGGCGGGCCACAGAGTTGTTAGGAGCAGCAGAGGCGCTGCAAAAGGCACTCGGCTCTTCTTTGCCAGTCAGCGAACAAGAGGAAATCCATCAACGATTGTCCTCGGTCCGTGTTGTGCTGGGCGACGACGCCTTCGCGAAAGCCTGGGAAGCCGGGCGGGCGATGACGCTGGAGGAGGCGGTAGACTACGCCGTGGCGAAGGAATAAACAAGCCGGACACCTGAGAGGCGTCCGGCTGCTCTGTTGCATGAGTTCTCGTTCGGCCTTTACTTGGCGGCGCCGATTTTGAACATCTTGGTGCCGCAGTCGGCACAGGTCCCGGAAGTCGCCGGTTTGCCGTTCTTCATGGTCACGGCGGTCGGGTTCTTCATCTCTTTTTTGGCTTTACACTTGACGCAATAGGCTTCCATCACAGTCCCTCCTGAAATTCACCGGCGTCGCTTGCAGTTCGCGCGCCTGGCTGATAGGCCATAGTTCGCGTTTCGTGCGTAAAATCCTTCTTCGCGAACGATTATTTTTTCGGCTCGTGCGGGAAATATCTCAGTGACGCCGGTTGACAGGTCCTCCGAGCGCTGGTATAATGCGAGAACCATTCTCAATAAACAAAGATTTTCGTTAATTATGGACACTTACCAGGCACGCATTGACCAATTGCGGCAAAAACTTAGCGGCAGCGGGCATCGGATCACGCCGCAGCGATTGTGCATCCTTCAGGCGCTGATCGGGGCCAACCAGCATCCCAGCGCGGAAGAAATCTACGCCCAGGTGCAGCAGACCTGCCCGACAACGTCACTCGCAACGGTCTACAAGACGCTGGACACGCTGCGTGATATGGGCGAGGTGATGGAAATGGAGGTCGGCGATGGGCGGCATCACTTTGACGAAGTCCGGCCTGACTTCCATCCCCATGTCGTCTGTACCCGCTGTGCCGCCATCGAAGATGTGGAGATGGAGGGACTGACGAGTATTCTGGCGCAGGCGGGACAGGCGTCGGGATACGCAGATTCAAACCCAGCGCGTTGAGTTTTTCGGGCTTTGCCGATCATGTCAAAAATGAGAAAGTTAAGTATTTTATGAGCGTCACACAAAATTCCAGGCCTTCCGAAGCGGGCAGCCGCCGTTTGATCAAAGCCATTGAAAGCAACTGGCAGGCGGAAATGGAAGGCGCGGCGACCTATCAAGCGCTGGCGGACCGGGAGCCGGACGCGCGACGCAAGCACACGCTGGAAGGGCTGGCGAAGGCGGAAACGGCCCATGCGCGCCTCTGGGAGCGGCGATTAGGCGAACTGGGGGCGAGCGCGCCGAAATATACCGGCTCCCCCAAAGGTCAGGCGGACACGCTCCCCAATCGCATCGGCGGGGTGGATGCCGCCCTGCGCCGGATTGAAATGGATGAGCGCAAGCATGTCGCCCATTATGGCCGGCAGTTGCAGGAACTGGGCGACGAGCCGAGCATCGAAATCCTGCGAAAAGTCATCGCCGATGAGCGGGCGCACTCCAAAGCCCTCAAGCATATGCTGGCCCCCGTTCCCGCCGTCGCACCGCCGGTAGACGCCCCTATCGGCCAGAACTTTTCCCGGCCCCTGGACCCGCAGCAGGCGCTGGACGAACTGCGAGTTCGCAAAGGTCATCGATCCCCAGCCTCCTGGATCGGAGACGCCATTTACGGCGTCAACGACGGCCTCGGTGCGATCTTCGGCATCGTATCGGGCGTCTCGGGCGCGACCCAGGGCAGCAGCCATTTTGTCCTGCTGGCCGGTCTGGCCGGCATGATTGCTTCCGCACTGTCCATGGGGTCGGGGGCGTATCTCGCCGCCAAAAGCGAACGCGAAATCTATGACGCCGAACTGTCGCGCAAGCGCTCCGAACTGGAAGACAGCCCGGAAGACGGCGTGGAGGAGATGACCCTGATTTATCAGATCAAGGGCGTTCCCGAAGAAGATGCCCGCCGCGTGGCCGAGCATCTGTCGCGCGATCCCGAACAATTTTTGAAGACGCTGGCCGCCGAGCAGCTCAATCTGACGGAAGAAGCCCTCAGCAATCCGCTGGTGTCCGCCGCGTCGGGCGCGCTGTCCACAGCGGTTGGCGCGTTTATCCCGATTATCCCGTTCTTTTTTATGCATGGGCTGCCTGCCATCCTCGCCGCCGCCGTCATTTCGCTGCTGGCCCACTTCGCGGTCGGGGCAGCCAAGACCTTGATCACAGTCCGCTCCTGGTGGAGCAGCGGGTTAGAGATGACCGCCGTCGGCGCAGTGGAGGGCCTTGTCACCTATTTCATCGGTAAAGCGCTGGGAGGACTGGCCTGATGCGCGTGACACTGGCGGAAGTCACGCAGGAGTCGCGGCACGTTTTGCGGAACATGTTCAGTGTCTATTTCTGCGAACTCAGTCAGTGGGATGATCTGGTCGCCCTGAACGAACACGGCCTGCCGGTTTGGACCGACTTCGGCGTCCCGCAGCCGCGCACGCATGACGAATGCGTGAGCTACAACTGGTGGATACGCGACAGATGCCATCAGTATCTAATTCTGGCAGACAATCAGCCCGCAGGCTTCGTGATTGTCAACCCTGGCCCGGAGCATCTGCCTGCGGGCGTTGATTATGATTTGTTAGACTTCTTCGTTGCCCACAAATACCGGCGACAGGGCGTGGGGCGGCAGGCGGCGTGCCTGGCCTTTGACCTGTTCCATGGCCGCTGGGAAGTCGCCCAGCTTGCCTGGAATGCCCCCGCCGTCGCCTTCTGGAACAATGTTGTCAGCGAGTACACCGGGGGAGAGTACGAGACGCTGGACAATGGCGCGCGTCAGCAGTTTGAAAATTAATCTTCTTTGCTTCCACAGGGCTGTGGTCTATTGAACGGGAGGACACAGCCGCATGGAACGCCGGAAGCGCGGGAGCATGGAACGCAAGGTTTTTGTGGGGGCGGTCGCCGGGGCAGCCTCTGCCGCCGGCCTGCTTTTGCTGGGTTTTCATCAGGCGCACCCTCCCCGCGCTGTCGTCCCAGCGGCAGCGCCGGAGAGCCTGTTGACGGTTTCTGTGGGAAGGCTTGCCGGCGTCACTGTGGTTCTTGATCCGGGACATGGCGGGCAGGACCCCGGCGCGGTCTGCGGGCCGATTTCCGAAGCCGCGCTGACGTATCGCACGGCGACTGAAGTCGCGGCGGATCTGCGCGCGCAGGGCGCGGAGGTTGTCTATACAGTGCAAAGCCGGATGCTGAACCCGGCCTTAGCGGTCGTGGAACCGCCGATCAAACGCCCTGCGGACGCCGTCATGGCCGAAACGGGCCGGCCGCTGCGGAGTTGGAACTCCCCACAGCCGCTGTGGCAGCGGGCAGACCGGGCGCGGCAGGTCTGGGCGCAACGTGTCCGACGGGACCCGGACGCGCGCCGGGATGTCTTTTTTCTGTCGCTCCATTATGATGAATATCACGGCGGCAGGGTCTCCGGCAGCGTGGTGTGCGTGGATCGCCGGACCCATCACATCCCCGCTCTCGCCACAGCGCTGGCACGGGAAATGGCGCAGGGGGATTTTGGGCGCAACTGCGAATATCATGGCGTTTCCGGCGTCTCCGGGCATGAACTAGGGGTGCTGAACCCGGACCGCAACCCGATCCCGGAAAAAGTGCTGCTGGAAGTCACCACGATTTCCAACGCTCAGGACGCCATGCAAGCCGGCGACCCGATCTGGCGCGACGAGATGGCCCGGCGGATCGTTGAGGCGATCACCTTCGTTCATCACCTACCGACGCAGGGCAATTTGTGAAACCCATTCAATACCTTCTTTCTCTGCCGCCTGCGATGGCGCAAAACGCCGCCGACTACTCCGGGCTGGCCGCGCCGCTCTGGCTGATGGCTTCCGACCCGCAGGGAGGTTCGCTCGGGTCGGGCGGCGGAACGGCGCACTTGCTGGCAGAAGGCTGGAAAGCGAACGGGGACAAAACCTCGTTCGCCCATTGGCTTGCTTCCAGCCGCAAAATGATCATTCATGGCGGCGGACAGAGCCGCCGCCTGCCGGCCTATGCCCCGGTCGGAAAACCGTTCCTGCCCCTACCCGTCATTCGGGACGAAATCGGGCAGAGGCTGGACCAGACCCTGCTGGATTTTCAGCGGCCTGTGCTGGACGGCGTCCTGGCCTCGGCTCCCGCTTCGTATGTGGCGGCGGTCGCCAGCGGCGATGTCCTGCTTCGTTTTGCGCCGCTCCCGCAGCCCCTGCCCGAGGCTGACGTGCTTGCCCTGGGGATGCCGGCCTCGCCTGAAGAGGCGCAGGCCTTTGGCGTCTTCTTTTTCCGCCGCGAATCGCCCCGCGACCTGGCCTTCTTTCTGCAAAAGCCCTCGGCAGACCGGATTCGCCATCTGGCCGAAGACCATTTGTTCCTGGTGGATACAGGGCTGTGGCTGCTGAGTGAGCGGGCCGTGCAGGCGCTGATGGCGCAGTGCGGCTGGGATGAGGCGGCTCAGGCGTTTCGCGGGGGGCGTGTTTCGCCCTATGATCTGTATGCCCGGTTTGGCCCGGCGCTGGGAGCGATGCCGGAACAGCCGGATGCCGCGCTGGCAGGTCTGTCCGCCCTCTGCCTCCCCCTCGCGGAGTCCGAGTTTTATCACCTGGGGACAAGCCGCCAGTTGATCCAATCGGTCTCGCGGCTGTATAACCATCGGCGGGGCCGGCCTGGGGCAGGGTGGGGGGAAATGCGGCCCCATCCTGACCAGTTTGTCCTCCATTCCGCATTTGACCCGCCGATTCGGCAGGCGGCGAACCACACGCTCTGGGTGGAAAACAGCGTCATCCCAGCGTCCTGGCGGCTGGCGCACTCCCATGTTTTGACGGGTGTGCCGCAGAATGAGTGGGCGCTAACGCTGGAACCTGGCGTCTGCCTGGACTTTGTTCCTGTCGGCTCGGAAGATTTCTGCGTTCGGTTTTATGGCCTGGACGACCCCTTCCGGGGCGCGATTTGTGAGGCCGAAACACTTTTGCTGGGGCAGCCTGTCTCCCAGTGGCTAGAGCGACGCGGACTGACTTTACCGCATGTCGGAGCCACGCCGGACGTGGACATTTACGCCGCGCCACTGTTCCCTGTTCTGCCGCTGCCTCAGATCACGGGCGATTTTCTTCAGTGGCTCTTTGCCGCCCAGCCGGAGCGGAGTCCCTCCTATGCCGCGCTTTGGCGGGAATGCCCCCGGCTGTCCGCACAGCAGCTCAATGTGGAGGCAAACATTCCGCGCCTGTTTGAGCAACGGGAAGAAAACCTGCGGCGCGCGCTGTCGCTGATGCACAGCCGGCCCAGCCGCAGCCCGTTTTTTGATCTGGATCTGGCGGCGACCGCCCGGCGCATGGTGCGGAGCGACATTCCCCTGCCGCCCGACATTCCCTCCGATCTTCCGGTTAGCCCGCTTGTTCGGATGCAGGATGCCATGCTGCGCGCGACGGTTCTGCGCGCCCATCGTCCTGACCAAGCCGCCCGGTGCGAAGGCGAGGCGTTTGACTGGCTGCGTGAGTCGCTTCTCAAGGGGCAGCCGCTGGCCGTGCGTTCGGGGCGCGACGTTCTGGAAGATCAGAATTCTCTGGGGCCGCAGTCCTCTGCGCTTTGACCTGGCTGGCGGCTGGACGGACACGCCGCCCTATTGTCTTCAGCACGGCGGCAAAGTGCTGAACCTGGCGGTCAACCTCAATGGTCAGTCTCCCGTGCAGGTCTTCGCCCGGCCTACCGATGAGCCGGAACTGGTGCTGCGCTCCATTGATCTGGGCTTGGAGCGGCGCATCCGCACCTATGAAGACCTGGACACGTTCACCCGACCTGACCGCGAATTCGCGCTCGCCAAAGCCGCCCTGGCTCTCGCTGGTTTCCTGCCCCGGTTCCACGCCGATGGCGGGGCGTCGTCGCTCCGATCTCAACTGGAAGCGTCGGGCGGCGGCATGGAACTGTCCCTGCTGGCCGCCGCCCCCAAAGGCTCCGGTCTGGGAACCAGCAGCATTCTGGCGGCGACGCTGTTAGGAACGCTGAGTGAGTTCTGCGGGCTGGGCTGGGACAAGCAGGCGTTGGTGACGCGGACACTTTTATTGGAACAGCTTGTCACGACCGGCGGCGGCTGGCAGGATCAGGCGGGCGGCCTGTTTCCCGGCGTCAAGCTGATTGAGACTCAGCCCGGCACGGACCAGACCGTCTCCGTGCGCTGGGCGCCCGATCATTTGTTTTCGCCCGGCCAGGCGGGTGGCCGCATGCTGCTTTATTACACGGGCATCACTCGTTTGGCGAAGACCATTTTGCAGGACATCGTGCGGGGAATGTTCCTGGGCGACGCTCACATCCTGGCCTGCCTGCGGAACATCGGCCACAATGCCGAAGCGACCTATGAAGCCTTGCAGCGCGGCTCGTATGAAGCCGTCTGCGCCTGCGTCCGCGAAAGCTGGGCGCTCAATCAATCGCTGGACGCCGGCACGAACCCGCCGGAAGTGCAGGCGATCTTTGAGAGCGTGGCCGACTGGCTGGCCGGCGGCAAACTCACGGGAGCAGGCGGCGGCGGTTACCTGCTCCTGCTCGCCAAAGACGAAGACGCCGCCCAGCGCATCCGGGAGCGGCTGACCCAGCATCCGCCCAACCCCCGCGCCCGCTTTGTTGCCTTCAGTCTGTCCGACACCGGCCTGCAAATCACCCGAAGCTGAGGTTTTTAACCCGCTGTCAAGTATAGGCTGCATAGGTGCAACAAAGATTTACCTATTGAGGAGCCAGAATGAAGTTGATGCGTATAAACGGGCAATCCCAAAAAGATTTGCGGCAATTTTATGATCTTTCTGATGGCTGGGGAGGCGATTGGCGTATACCAATCTCCGCTATGCTGGAGTTGGTCATCTATTTAGAGGAGAAAGTGGATTTTCCGCCGCAATGGGTTTCGACCTCACACGAGAACCTGATTTTTGCCAGCCAAGATGATTATCCTAAGGGTTTGGTGAGTGTTCATCCGCTTGGAAAAGATCATGGGGGACCTGCTAAAGCAAGGTTTGAGATACACCATCCAGCAGAGACTCCCTGGTCACACACGATAGGTTATGCAAAGGACGTAGAGCAGGCTTGGCAAATGATTGCGGCCAAGTTGCTGGAATTGACGGTGTCAGAATGACCGACTCCTATCGCCCGCTTTATCATTTCACGCCTCCCGCGCACTGGATGAACGACCCGAATGGGCTGGTTTACTTTGAGGGTGAGTGGCATCTGTTCTATCAATATAATCCTGACGGGCTGCTCTACTGGGGCCATGCAGTCAGCAATGATTTAGTGCGCTGGACGCATTTGCCGGTCGCGCTGTTTCCCGATGCCGACGGCGATGTTTGGTCGGGAAGCGCGGTTGTGGACACCGAAGATGCTTCGGGCTTGTTTGAGGGTGGGTCGGGTCTGGTCGCCTTCTGGACGCATCACAACGCCCTCGCGCCGCCGCGCGGGCCGCAGGCGCAGTGTTTGTCGTACAGCCGGGATAAGGGCCGGACATGGACGGCGTATGACGCAAACCCGGTCGTGCCGAACCCGGACATTCCTGACTTTCGCGACCCGAAAGTGATATGGCATGAAAGGAGCGGGCAGTGGATCATGGCGCTGGCCGTGCTGGACCGCATCCATTTTTACACCTCGCCGGATTTGAAAGCCTGGGTGTTTGCCAGCGCGTTTGGAGCCGATCAAGGATCACACGCAGGCGTCTGGGAATGCCCTGATCTGTTCCAACTGCCCGTAGAGGGCGCGGCAGGCGAGTCGCGCTGGGTATTGATTGTCAGCATCAGCGGCGAGGGCGGTTCGCGAACGCAGTATTTCGTGGGCGATTTTGACGGTCAGACGTTTGTCAATGACAACCCGGCAAGCGTGGTTCTCTGGGCCGACGGCGGCAAGGACAATTACGCGGCGGTAAGCTGGGCGAATGTGCCTCCGGGCGATGGGAGGCGCATCTGGATCGGCTGGATGAACAACTGGGCCTATGGCTGGGACCTGCCGACGGAAGGCTGGAAGGGAGCGATGACTCTCCCCCGCGAAGTTCGGCTGCGGGCTATGCCGGATGGCATTCGCTTGACGCAAAAGCCGGTGCGCGAACTCCAAACGCTGCGCGGGCCGGGGCATCTTTGGGAGAATGTCTGGGTCAAGCCGGGAACGAACCTGCTGGCGGGTTTGTCCGGCGAAGCCTGGGAAATCGTTGCAGAAATAGAGTGCGGCACGGCGTCTGCGTTTGGTTTCCGGGTACGCGCCGGTCAGTCGGAAGGAACGCCCGTCGGCTACGATGTTGCCCAAACCGTCCTGTTTGTGGACCGCAGTCGCTCCGGGCAGGTGGAGTTTCATCCTGACTTTGCAGGGCGGCACACCATGCCCCTGGCCGCGCCGGAGGGGCGGGTGACGCTGCATCTTTTTGTGGATCGCTGCTCGGTGGAAGTCTTCGGGAATCACGGTGAGGCTGTCATAACCGACTTGATCTTTCCCGATCCCGCGAGTGTCGGGCTGGAACTGTTTACTCAGGGCGGCGACATTCTCCTCCGGTCACTGAACGTCTTTCCCATCGGCATAAAATTATGATCTATGAATGCGAACAATGTGAAGCCGTGCTGGGGCCGGGCATCATCTCTTGTCCCCGCTGCGGCCAGATCTTTGATGAGCCTGTTCCCCTGGATGCATTGCCGGAAGCGGGCGAGGCATCTGTGACGCCGTCCCCGACTGTCCACCCCTCAATGGGGCCGAGAGCAGCCCAGCGGCCCTCGCGCCGGCCCAATATCGCTCTCAGTCTGGCTGGTCTCCTCATTCTGGCGTGCGCGGGATGGATCGGCTATCGCTACGTCCTGCCGGCCAGTCAGCCACTCTCCACAGTCGCGACATCAACGGCCATGATGCCGTCCAACCCGCTGCCGACCGATGTAGCCGCTCATCCGGGCTATGCGGCGGACATGATGACTTTTGTCGGCAAACTGCGCGCCAGCGGCGTACAGGCGCAGTGGCCCGCCTTCGGAAGCAACGACACGCTGCTGATCACGCCGCAGACTATGGTGAACGGGCAGCGGGCCGAATGGAATGCCGATCTGTATCATGCGCTGGCACAGGGCGTTTACGGCAATTTTGTTTTCCGCCGTTATGAATCCAAATTCTCCGACACCGATTCAACCACTTGCTTTGTCATCGTCAGCGACTCGTCCGGCAAAGTTGTGGCGGCAGACCTGATGGGAAACCTGGAATAGCAGGGCTTCAAGAAATAATTTCCCGGAGTGTGTGATTGCTCAGAATTCGTGGTATACTATCCTTGAGACCGGGTTTCCCCCGGCAATTCTTCTTTCAGCGCATCGGTCTGATGCCCTCCCTCTGCGATTTCCACGGCTCCTTCGGCTTGCTTCCGTCGTGTCCTTCCGAATTCATCAGTGACGGCCTCACTCTTTGCCTCAAGAAGCACACACCCGAAAGGAGCCATTGTTCATCATGGCAACCAAACTCTATGTCGGCAATCTGAGCTATCAGACCACCGACCAGCAACTGCACGATCTCTTCTCCGAAGCTGGCAACGTTTCCAGCGCCCAGGTCGTCACCGACCGCTACACCGGGCAGGCGCGCGGCTTCGGGTTCGTCGAAATGGCGACCGAAGATGAAGCGCAGCAGGCCATCGCGGCCATCAATGGCCGCAACGTAGACGGCCGCGCGCTGGTCGTCAACGAGTCCCGCCCGCGTGAAGGCGGCGGTGGCGGCGGTGGCCGCAGCAGCGGTGGTGGCGGCGGCTACGGCGGTGGCGGCGGTGGCCGCAGCAGCGGTGGTGGCGGCGGCTACGGTGGCGGCGGCGGTGGCCGCAGCAGCGGTGGCGGCAGCAGCCGTTACTAAAGACAGAAAAAGCGCCCCGAAACCGTAGAGGTTCCGGGGCGCTTTTTTTGCTACTATCCTTACGGGGTGACCTGAAGCTGGTTGTGAACAGTTTTGCCCGGCCCTAATGTTTCTCTTGCGATCTGCCCCGCGCGCGCCTTGTCTTGAGCAGACTTCACGTTGCCACGGAGGTACACTCCCTCGGCGTCAGCGCGCACATGGATAGTCGTCGGCAGGTTCGCGGCGGCCAGAGCCGTCGTCACCCGCGTTTGCAGATTCAGTTTGTCCAGTTGTGGTTTGGCATCGCGGGCCGCTTGCTGCGCTTTCTGGTTGGCGACGGCCAGGTCGTGATTGGCGTCATTTTGCGCGCTATTCAGAGTCTGCTGCGAACAGCCGGCCAGTGTGAGCATCAAGCCGGCAGCCGCTAAGAGAAGCAATTTTCTTTGCATGTTGCTTTGTTCCCCGGCACGACGCGCTCAAAACCGCAGATGATGGGCCGTCAGCCAGCCGATGCGCGCGAGGCCGAAGGCGAGTAAAACAATGGTGGCGGCCCAGCCCAGATGACTGGATGTACGGGGCGAGAGCGGCAAAAGCGTGACCCCGTGCAGCCAGTACGCCCCGGCGCGCAGCCAGAGCAGGGCGAATATCCAATAAATCAGCCAGCCTAATGGATGCCAGTGAAGAGAAGCCTGCCACTGTCCATGTCCCAGACAGACGAAGGCGCGGGTCAGACCGCAGCCGGGGCAGGGCAGGCCCGTCAGGTTGTAAAACGGGCAAACGGATGGCAGATGCGCGATCTGACCGTTTTGTCCCGGCAGAGGCAGCAGGCTGCTGGCCGTGAAGACAGCGGTCAGAATTACCCACAGGGTGCCCGCCGCAGATCGCCCTCCTGCTCCCAATTGTGGGGGAGTAGGAGAAGAACTTATTCCTCCTGTTCCCCTATTATTGGGGGCTAGGGGGAGGTTTACTTCATTGCTCATAGGCGTGAGGGCCGAGGCTGGCGCGGTGTGGGCGTATTCTCCGGGGCGGGCGGCCAGGTGGAACCAGGGGCGGGGGGTGGAGGCGGCCCGCTCATCGCCGCTTTCCAGATGCGGTTCAGACTGTCCTGCTGCAAGACCGGATTAACCAGTCCCAGGCTGCCGAACCCGCCGACGCCGACCAGGTCCAGAACAAGGTATAGGACCGCGTTATCGGTGACAGGCAGGCCAACCTGAAGGCACATTTCGGCCACCCGCTTGCCCATCCGGTAATCCCAGTAGATGTTCCAGAGACCACAAGTAATCATCGACAGCAGGACTTCGACGCCGGGCGAGAACTCCCGCTCTCCCAGAAAGTCCTGCGTCTCCTGTGAGACCACATAAATAAAATACAGGTAGTAAATCCCGCAGGTCAGCAGGATCAAGACCAGCGTCAGCGCCGGGTCGCGCGGTGTTCCTAATCGCATGTGCTCCCACCATTTCGTCTTTCGCCTTCTGTTTCGACATTGACGGGTCTGGTTCCTCTGTTTACGGATGAGTTTGAGCGGGTATCTGTCCTTATAACCGAGTGTTGTAAACGATTATTCGCAGATAATCCGCTGTTTCGTGACGCGAAGAAAGTGTAAGACGCTATGAAAACCGCGAACTCGCCGCCGCTGCTGGAACTCTGGCTGCCGGCGAATGCTCAGGCGGTGCCTTATGCACGGCACCAAGCCATGAAGGCCTGCACCGAAGCAGGGCTGACGGATGACGATTGCTTCACGCTGGATCTGGCGCTCGGAGAGGCTCTGGCGAACGCCGTCATTCACGGCGCTCCGACCACGGATTGCCCCGTGGAAGCGAACCGGCATATTTGTCTGAGCATGTGGGATTATCAAGACCGTCTTATCATACATGTGCGAGACCATGGGCCGGGGTTTAGCCCGCCTGCCCCGCCTTATCAGATGCCCGCCGCTCAGGAAGAGACCCATGGCCGGGGTCTGCCGCTGATGGAAACGCTGACCGATGCGATGATTGTCTGCCGGGCCGAAGCTGAAGAAGGCGGCGCATCCGTGTTTCTGGTCAAAAAAATCGGGCGGTGAGACACTCCCGCGCTGCATAGGCCGCCGTTCAGGTATAATAGCGGCCATGCAAGAGCAAGAGTTTGACATCGCGGTCATCGGCGCGGGGTCGGCGGGACCAAAGGCGGCCCGGACGGCAGCGGCTCTGGGCGCGAAGGTCGCGATCTTTGAGGAAGCCCTGATCGGCGGCGAGTGCCTGTATACCGGCTGCGTGCCGTCCAAGTCGCTCATTCACTCGGCCACACTCTGGAACCGAATGCAGCGCGCCTCGGAGTATGGGCTGCCTTCGCTGGCCGGCGCAACGCCCGATTTCGACGCGGTCATGCGTCATGCCCGCCGAACCATTGAGACGGTGGGCGCGGGAAGCGCCGTGGAAAGCTTCGCCCGGCAGGGCATCGCGACCATCTGTGAGCGGGCGCAGTTTGTAGAGGCCCACACGGTGGAAACGAACAAAACGCGGACGCGCTACCGCGCAAAGCAGTTTATCCTTTGCACCGGCTCTCTGCCTTCCATCCCTCCCATCCCTGGCCTGGACGAATCCCTTTGTGATACCAACCGGACTGTCTTTAACTGGACGACTCTGCCGCCCCGCATTGTTGTCCTCGGCGGCGGGCCGATTGGCTGTGAATTGGGGCAGGTCTTCCGGCGCTTCGGCGCTGACGTGACCATCCTGCACAATGGCATGCGAATCCTCGCCAAAGATGACGCCGATGCGGCTCGCGTCCTGCAAGATCGGCTGGAAGCGGAAGGCATCCGCATTGTCACGGAGGCGAAGGTGGATCGAGTTCAGTGGCGCGGGGAAAAACGCCTTCTAACCCTGCACGGTTCCGGTGAGGAAATTGCCTGCGATGCCATTTTAGTCGCCGCCGGACGGAAAAGCAATGTCGGCGGCTTAAACTTGGACGCCGTAGGCGTCCACTGTGACGACGGCGGGCGCCTGAAAACAAACGCGCATCTGCAAACGTCCGCGCCTCATGTCTGGGCAGCGGGCGATGTCACGTCGGAATACAAGTTCACCCACGTTGCTTCCTATGAGGGTGCGGTCGCCGCCTCCAATGCTGTGGCCACCCTTCGGGGCGAAGACCCCTGCTGCGCTGCCGATTACCGCGTCATCCCCCGCGTCACCTACACCGACCCCGAAGTGGCGAGTGTCGGTCTGACCCCGGCATTGGCCCGCGTGAGCCACGCGGAAGACAGCCTGGATATTGCCCGGTTTTCCTTTGATCAATTGGATAAAGCGATTATCACGGGTGACACGCTGGGCTTCGTCCAGATTGTGTCGCTCAAGTCCGATGGTACACTTCTCGGCGCACAGATCGTCGGCGCACACGCGGGCGGCCTCATCAATGAGCTGTGCCTTGCCATGCGCGCCCGTCTGCCCGTAGCTGAGATTGCCCTCACCATGCACGCTTATCCCACCTGGCCTGAAGCGGTGGAAGCCGCCGCACTGCAAAGCGCGCACGCTCCGCTTTCGCCCTGCATCGCCCGCGAAATGGACCCACGTTAATTTTCAGGAGACACAATCACCCTATGGCAAGCCGTATCACCATCTATGGAAACCCTGCCCACAAAGACGTCCGCCGCCTGCGCCGCGAAATGAACGTCCTGTCTGTGGAGTATGAACTCGCCGACCCGCGCAAAGACGCCCGCGCCGCCCGACGTCTCCAGACGGAACTGAGCAGCGAGTCTATACCGCTTCCCCTTGTGGAAGTGCAGCGCGAGGACGACCAGGGCAGCCTGTACCTGACCAATCCCGACGAGCCGACCCTGCGCCAGTCCCTGTATTCCGAGGGCATTCTGTCTATTACATCGTACTGGCTCTGATTTCCGGTTCGGTGGATTGAAGCCATTGCACAAAGCGCGTCTCTGAATGGGTAATCACGTTTCTCTCAGGAGGCCAAATCATGTCCATTTCCCGCCGATCCCAGACAATTGCTCTGTCGTTTGCCGCCGGTACTGTTCCGTTACTGCTTGCACTGTCTTTGCGTGGACAAACTTTGCCGTCCGCGCCGGTCACGCCTGATGCGGCAACCCCTCGGCAGATTGCGGACAGTTTGGACGCCATCATGCAGCCTCGCTTTCAGGACGACCGAGCGGGCGTCTTCGGCACGGGGCGGCTGGTTCCCACCGTGCGCGGGCATATCGCTGTGAATTACTTTCAGCCCAATACGGACCTAGAGAAGAAACTTTGGTCGCAGGCTATGGGTACGCATCGCCCGTTTCTGGTCAGTTTTTTGCATTGCGCCCATGTTCCGGGCAAGTTTAAGGACGCGCCTGCCTCCATCACCTACCCATCCCAAACTGTCCGCGTTCCGACGGCTTTGCCCAATTCGGCGGCTGTACCTTGGATGGTTGCCCGGCCATCCATGGATCGCTTGATTGATCAAACTTTTACCCCAGGACCAGATTGGACCAACCCGAATGTCCGGGCGCGCGTCGCGGCGGCGAATCAAGCGCGACAGGAAATTTTGCAGCAGGTCGCCACCGACGCTCTGCCTGCTCTGCGGCACGGTCAGAGCCAGGAAAAAATGATGGGAGACTGGCTGGTCGTGATGCGGCCTGTTCGCGCTTCTAAAGACTCCTGTCTCACCTGTCACGTCGGAGCCAAGCGTGGTGATACACTGGGCGCGATGGTTTATGCTGTCAGCAACACCGTCAACAAGAATTGACGCGCTGATCTTTCAGGTATAATAGCCGCATTATGCCTGACTGCACTCTTTGCCCCCCAACACGCGGCGTTATTCTGGAGAATGAGCATTGGACGCTGGTCCTGAATGAGAACCAGGCCACGCTGGGGCGCGTGTTTTTTGCCCTCCACCGTCACGAAACCGACATCGCCGCGCTGACGCCCGAGGAAGTGGCCTCGCTGTGGGTGTTTCTTCAGGAAACGAAGGCGGCTCTCGCGGCTCTGTTCGCGCCGGATCATTTCAACTATATGTTTCTGATGAACCTCACGCCGCACGTTCACTTTCACCTCTTTCCGCGCTATCAAAACGAGCGCGAATTTATAGGCCAAACGTGGTCGGACTCGCGGTTTGGCGACCATTACGACCCGGACGAAACGCGGGCAATGGACGCGGCGACGGAGAAGGCGCTGATTGCGGCGCTGCGGCACGAAATTACGCAGCCGGGAGGAGCAACCCTATGATTGCTTCCCTGCGCGGTCAGCTTCAAAGAATTGAAGCGACTTCGGTGGTGCTGGATGTCGGCGGGGTCGGCTATAAAGTAGCGGTTCCTGTGTCCGTCCTCACGGCTCTGCCCGCTCTGGGCGAAACGGCGTTTCTGCATATACACTTTCACATGCGGGCCGAAGAAATCTCGCTGTACGGCTTTTTGCAGCCAGACGACCAGAAAGTATTTGAACTGCTCCTGAGCGTCACCGGCATCGGTCCCAAAGTGGCACTGTCGGTGTTGTCGGCGATGGATGCCGAGTCGCTGGCGCGCACAGTCGGCGCCGAAGACACCCGAACGCTGATTCGTATTCCGGGTCTGGGGCTGAAAACCGCCCAGCGGCTGGTTTTGGAACTGCGCGATAAACTGGCCGCTCTGGCCTTTGAGCGCAAAGTGGATCAAATCCAGGCCAAAGCGCAGAAGCCGCCTGCCGAAGACATTTTCAATGATGTGGTGGATGGCTTGATTAATCTAGGCTACAACCGCAATGATGCGCGCCGCGCCGCCGACCGCGCGCTGAAAGAAATTGACGACAAGACGAATATGGGCGCGGCTCTGCGCGCATCGCTGAACATCCTGACAGGGTCCGGCGGCAAAGGGTAAAAAGCCCCCCAGCCCCCAATCATGGGGGAGTCAGAGAAGGACGTGCCTTTCTATCCGGCTCCCCCATGATTGGGGGCTGGGGGGTCTGGCTTATCGCTTGACGATGTGGCCGGTTTTGCTTTTGTCAAAGCCTTCCGGTTCTTTTTTGGCATCAAATGTCCAGCGGTTGGCGCGCGGATGGAACGCCGAATAGCCGCTGAGGACGCTCGCCAGCAGGCGGCGCGGCGTGCGGCGGACCAGATTGACTTCCGTCAGCAGCGTCAGGAACGAGCAGCCTTTCTTGCCCTGCTGGTCAAGAATACGTCGGACGATGTCATAGGTAGAGATCGGCGTGCCAGATTCCACTTCATTGCGGAAGTCCAGCAGTTCTTCCAGGCGGGCCGGGCTGACAAAGACGCCCGGATCGGTCTCGTGGTTATCCACAAATTGATACTCGCCGGGCTTTTCGGTTTTTTCCAGGTAGATGACCGCGCCGGACTCGGCGGCGATGTCGGCGTAAACGTCAAACAGGCCGTAAATAAGCTGGACATCATAGTCCACGTAAATGGGATAACCATTACCCGCCGCATCCCGCAATGTCAGTTCCACGATGTTCGGCTCGGTCGGGAAAAAGCCGGGTGGCACCTGCGCCAGCGGAAACGTGCCGATTTCCTTGTGATGCGCTTTCAGGACAAGCCGCAGCCGTCGGGCATCTGCCGTAACGCCTTCCGGCCAGCGAGTGCGATTGGCGGGTTCCTGATCACCTGCATCTTGGGCAACCGGGTCTAGAATCTCTTCCTGCAAACCCTCTTCAAAGCCGGCATCCGCCAGCATCTGATCCAGAATCTCGCCGTCGGCGGTCTCAAAACGCGGCAGGGTGGGGAACATCAACGATTCCGGCAACTGTCCCAGGAAAAGCGGCAGGGTGCCGGGGGCACGAAAACGGTCCGTGCCGACCCAGAGGAACTGTTTGGGTTTGCTTCGTAGATAGGCTACCAGAGTCTCGGCGTCGGCGGCAAATGTCCGGCTGCCGGGGCGGATCTCTAACACCTGCGTCAGCAGATCAGGCACGGTCACGATGTCTTCGCGCCCTTCAAAGTATTGTGCGATGTCTTCGGCATCCTCTTCCGTAATTTCCAGCGGTTTGGCGGGCGTCTCTATCGCTGCCGGAGCGGCGTCTTCTGCCACCGGCATTTCCGCGATTTGGGCCGCCTGCGCGCGCCACAGGGCGCGGATCGGCTCCAGCGAATCACGCCGCAGCCAGCGGTGCCCCGGCAGTGCCAGGAAAGTCTCCCGGTCGGTCACGAGCGCGTCATACAAAGCCAGGGCATCAAAGTCCTCGCCCAGCGCCTTCCAGGCGAAATACTGCACCAAGCGGTTGTCTACCGGCTGATCGCCGCCGCTGACCAGAAGGGCGCGGGCGGCACCTGTCGGATCACCTTCCCAGTTCAGTCCCTTCGCCGCAGATTGAAACGGAGCCAGTTTTTCCGCGCTCAGGTAGTTGTAGAACAGCAAATCGTTTTCCTGCTCGGAAATCATATCCAGCAGCCAGGCGCGCAGGCCGTAAGCCAGGCCGCCGGCGACGGGGAAGAAAGGCGTTCCGCGCAGCAGGCGCGGGGCGACCTCATCATAATGCTCCCGAACCCGCCCGGTGATCTGCGCCAGTTCGCCGGCGATTTCATCGGTCGGAATCGGCCCGCCGTAATGCGCGATCACTTCACTCAGAATATGCTCCAGCGGGCGGTTCTTGTCCAGATAGCGGCTTGTGATGTCCCATCGGCGGTCCACGGCGACGAAGAGCCGGGACTGACTTTCCATTTGCCGCCGGGCCAGCGCAGGCGTGATAGCCTCTTCCCCGGTTTCGCGAACGATCTCGCCGATGCGGGCCGGTTCGCCCAGACGCACCAGGGCGCGGTGCAGCAAAGTGTTCAGTATCTCGCCCGACAGCGCCTCATGCGGGTCAGGGGTCGCCGCCGCGGCGAGCTTCTTAGGGGTGGATTTCTTTTCGGATGTTCGGGTGGTCGCCATGCAGTCTCCTCAATAAGCGGTCTTAGGTCATAGAAGCGTACAAATCGTAAGGTTCGGCCTGTGTGATGCGGGCGGAGACGAATGTCCCCGGCGTGGCGTCGCAATTGTGAATTGTGACGCTGCCGTCAATTTCGGGCGCATCCCGGAATGAACGGCCGACAACATCCTCGCCACGGCGTAACTCAATCAGCACGTCCAGTGGCTGCCCGACCCACTTCTGATTGTTCGCCAGGCTGATTTCCTGCTGCGCGGCCATGAGAGCATCGCGCCGTTCGCGCATCACGCGGGTCGGGACAGGATTGGGAAGCGCAAAGGCGGGTGTGCCTTCCTCCTCGGAGTAGGTGAAGACGCCGACGCGGTCAAAGCGCATTTCGCGGACAAAATCGAGCAGGTTTTGGAAGTGAGCGTCCGTCTCGCCGGGGAAGCCGACCAGGAATGTGGTGCGGAGGGCTAAATTCGGCAGGGCCTGACGCATTTTGCCGAAAAGCCGCTTGTACTGCTCCACGCTCCCGCCGCGCTTCATGGTCTTGAGCAGGGCGTCATCGCCGTGCTGAAGCGGCATGTCTATGTAGGGAATAACCTGGGGCAGTTCCTGCATGGCGTCCAGCAGCGGCTGGCGAACCATCGTTGGGTAGCAGTACAGCAGCCGCAGCCACCGGATGCCGTCTACGTCAGCGAGTGCGCGCAGCAAATCGGGCAGGGCCAGCCGCCCGTACAGATCCATGCCGTAAGCCGTTGTGTCCTGGGCGACTAAGTTCAGTTCTTTCGCCCCGGATGCGGCTAACTGCTCTGCCTCCTGCACCAGCCGCTCTATAGGCTTGGAGCGGTGCCGGCCCCGGATGCCGGGGATGGCGCAAAATGTGCAGGCATGATCGCAGCCTTCGGAAATTTTCAGGTACGCGGTCCAGGGTGTCCCCGTCGCGCGCAGCCGGGCCTGGGGAATGAGAGGGTACTTGTCGGCGACCGCTTCCACCAGATTAATCTGGCGAGGCCGCTGCCCGAAAATGACATTGCCGACCTGCGGGGCGCTTTCAATGCCGAGAAAGGCATCTACTTCCGGTATCTCACGGGCCAAATCCGCGCCGTAACGCTGGGCAAGGCAGCCTGTGACGATCACTTTGGAGACTTGCCCGCGCTCTTTGCGCTGGACGGCATCTAAAATCGCAGCGATGCTTTCTTCTTTGGCCGGGCCGATAAAGCCGCAGGTATTGACAATCAGCACATCGGCATCCGCCCTGTCCGCCACAAACTGGACCGACTGGCTGCCCCCTGGACTGCCGAAACCGGCCAATGCGCCCAGCATTTCCTCGCCGTCTACCTGATTTTTGGCGCAGCCAAGCTGCACAAGACCGACTCTGGTCGTCAAAAGCGTGTTTCCTGCAATCAACAAAAATTGCCGTATCAGTGTACCTGAAAATACACTCCGCCGTCAATGCGGAAGGCTTGCCAAATAAAAAATCAGCGGCCCCACAGAGAGTGAGGCCGCTGCAAGTGAGAAAAACCAAGCTGGCTACAATTGGAAGCGCGGATCGCCTGTCACCAGGGTCGGGCTTGGGATTTTGCCTTTTAGGAAATACTTCGCGTGACCGTCGCTCATAGCATACACCGCGCCGCCATTATGGCGGTCGGTCACGCCGTCGCTCTGGCCGTTGGGAGAGATATTACGAGGGCTGCAATCGCACCCGTCGTCCGTTCCTTTCGCGTAGCCATCGTTTTCCTCATCGAAAACAATCGTGGAGGCTGGCGCGCTGAACTGGCTGAGAGCCACGCCGCTGGCTAAACCATTCATAGAGTAAGAATCTCCTTGTCCCGACGAGTCATCCGGGCAGATATAAACGCCTTTGCTTTTGACATACGGGTAAATGGATCCCTGAGTCGGATCAAAAAAGGTGGGAGTGATGGGAGTTCCCAGAGCAGGGGCATACATCCAGGATGCATGGCTCGTGACGGGGTCACTGATGGGCATGATCTCGTCGGCGTCCTGTTGATATTGAATGACGGCCAGACTGAGCTGCTTAAGGTTGGAGGTGCAGGAAGCGCGTCGTGCGTTTTCGCGCACCTTCTGGAAGACGGGGAATAGAATTGCAGCGAGAATCGCGATAATGGCGATGACGACGAGCAGTTCGATCAACGTAAAGCCTGTGACAGAGGGTTTCCGAGACAGAGACAGCATGGGTGTATCCTTTTTTGTTCAGGTGAGGAAGCAGGGCGTTCCCAATTATAAGGCAGGTGAGAGTGTTTGTCAAGCAGTTTTTCTATGATTTCTGATACCGCGAAGGCGGGAAGAGACAATCCTGGAGGAGCGCGTCGTCTGTCATGCGTTGACTTTGGGAAGCGCAAAAGGCTATAATAGCTGTCAGAAAGTGAAAACTTATGGCTGATTTGATCCAACTTGACGTTCTGCCCGCAGCACCACCGGTTGAGGCGCGTCCGGTGGTAAACCGGCGCATTCCTGAATGGCTGACGATCAAACTGCCCAAGCGGCAGGGGATCGAAGAAGTAGAAGGTCTGATGCGGCGGGCCGGGCTGGTGACAGTGTGCGAGGAAGCGCGCTGCCCCAATTTAGGCGAATGCTGGTCCAAAAAGACCGCCACGTTTATGATCCTGGGCGATACCTGCACGCGCTCGTGTCGCTTCTGCGCGGTCAAGACAGGCAAAGGCGGACCGCTGGACGCGGATGAGCCACGCCGGGTGGCGGAAAGCGCCCGGGCGCTGGGCCTGAAGCACACGGTCGTGACCAGTGTCAACCGCGACGAACTCCCCGACGGCGGTTCGCGCCACTTCGCTGAGACGATCCACTGGCTGCGCGATCTGCTGCCGGAAACGATCATTGAAGTGTTGACGCCGGACTTTTTGGGGAACAAAGCGAACATCCAGATCGTCGTGGATGCAAAGCCGCACGTCTACAATCACAACATTGAGACCGTGCCGCGCCTGTATCGCCAGGTGCGCCCGCAGGCCCGCTATGCGCGATCGCTTCAGTTGCTGCAATATGTCAAGGCTGCCGATCCCGAAATCTACACCAAGAGCGGGCTGATGGTCGGCCTGGGCGAGACAAAAGAAGAAGTGGTCGCGCTGCTGGAAGACTTGAAAGCCTATGACGTGGATGCCGTGACGATCGGCCAGTATCTCAAGCCGGGCAAGAATTATCTGGATGTGGTGGAGTATGTCCACCCGGACATCTTTGCTGAGTATAAAGCCATCGGCGAAGCGATGGGCTTTTTGTTCGTCGCCAGCGGGCCGTTTATTCGGTCTTCCTACAACGCCAAAGAGTTTAGTGACCGATTTCTGGCGATGAAGGCTGAAGGAACCTAACCCCGCCGCAGCACTGGCTACCCGGAGGGCAAGCGGCGACCCTTCCCTGTTAAGGAAGGGTGAGGACAAGAAGGCTCTCTTTTCTGCCTCCCCTCCCCTGTTAAGGGAGGGGTTGGGGGAGAGGCTCTTTCGGGGCCACAATAGGTTCGTCCGCAACTGCATGAACGAAAGAAGCACACGACAGCCGCGAATTCGGTCCGCTCCCAGGCTTCCTGCCCGTGTCCGCTGGACGCTGCGCGCTCTTGTCACGCTTCCCCTGCTTGCCATCGCCATTGCCTCCGGGTTCTACTTCGCTGCTCTCTTTCACCTGCTGCGCGCGAACTTGGTTCCCATTGCAGAGGCGGAACTGACCCGTCAAACGGGGCATGAAGTCAAAATCGGCGGGGCGGATTTCAGTCGGCGCGGCGCGCTGGTGCTGACCAATATCGCCATTGCCAACAAAGCGACCTTTCGCGCCGGGCATGGCGAGGCGACACTCACCGCGCGGCGATTGACCTTAAACTACAATCTCCATTCACTCCTTTTTGACAGCGGCAACGCCGCACACGCGCTTGGTGACATCACGCTGGAGCAGCCGATTTTGCTGGTCGAGCGCTTTCCCGACGGCTACAATTTCTCGGATTTTTTCAAGACGAAGACGACAAAAGTCAGCAAGCCGTTTCAGGGGCGGGTTCTCGTCCACCAGGGTTTGCTGCGATTTCGGGATTTTCAAGCGCCAGCCAACGTCGGCGCGCGGCCTGCGCTGAATACGCTGGCAAACGTGGAAGGGACAATAGATTTCAGCGCTCCCCTGACGGTCTATTTTGATGTGCGCGGGACGGGAACGGGACAACGGTTCCAGCGCCTGGCCGTCAGCGGCGATGTCTCGCGGCAAGGGACGGGACGGTACCGGGGGCATGTGGTCGCCGCCAACGCCGATGCTGCCTATTGGACCGCCTATTTTAAAGCCTTCCCACAGGCACATGTCGCGCAGGGACGGGCGGATGTGGATGTGACGCTGGCGAAGCTTGCGTCCAGGCCCGCGCCCGGCCTGCCCCTGGACCTGTCCGGCCATATCGCCATCCGCAATGCCGTTATTGCCGTCACGGATCGCAAACTCCTTCGGATGCCGCTGCAAAAATTGACGGGAACCGCGTCATTCACCGGGGCGGGCGTTCTCTTTAACGCTCATCTGTCTCTGGCCGGGCAGCCGCTCGCTGTTTCCGGGACGATCTTTGATTTCGCTCACGCGCAGGTGGCGATTTCAGTCTCATCGCCAGCGCTGGATCCGGCGCGGCTGAGTAGGGCGCTGCCCATGATCAATTTGCCGCCCGGCATTCAGGTCGCGCCGGGGCCGGTTTCGGCAGAGTTTACCGGGACGGCAGCCAGTCCGACCATCACCGTCAATGCGGCCCTGCCATCCGTTTCTTACGCCGGCAATCGGGCGACAAGCGTCTCGGCTCAGGCGGTCTATGCGAACAAGGTGCTGTCTGTTCCCACAGCCACGTTCCGGCTGAATGGGACCGGGCAGGCGGCCCTGCGGGCGACCGTGGATACGACGCGCGCAAAGCCAATCGTGCTCATTGCAGGCATGGCCCAGGGCATCAATCTGGCAAGCCTGCATCTGCCGCCGGGTGTCAACCTAAAAAACTTAAAGCTGGGCGGGCTGGCGGATACGCAATTTCTGGCGGACAACCAGGGGCGGCCTCTGTCGGTCGTAGCGAACGTCAGCGTCGCCAATCTTCACGTCCGGGCGACGACGCTGCGGTCGGTCTCTGGCCGGGTCGCCTGGACGCAGGGCCAGGCAGTCACGATCACGCAGATGGCGGCGCATGATCCGAGCGGCTCGGCGGCGGTCAGCGGGCAAATCCCTGTCGGCGTCAAAGCGGGACAGTGGAATTTGCGGGTGCGGACGTTGGGTTTGGATATAGCCAATTTGCTCCGCCCGTACTCCCGCGTCGCGCTGAGTGGCCGCGCCGATTTTGACGGCCAGGTCGTCGGCCCGGCTAATGCCCCGCAGGCGGTCGGTAGGGCGAGGCTGGTAGAGCCGCATTACGGACGGTATTCGGCGGACTTAGTGAGCGGGCAAATCGCGGCCAGCCTCAACCAGGTACAGTTCAAAGATGTCGTGGTACGCCGCTTCCCCACTGAAGCGCGCATCAGCGGAACTGTCAGCGGGCTGACCGCCTCCAACCCGGCTCTCAATCTGGGCGTGACACTGTCCGAGGGAGATGTGGGGGACTTCCTGCGGCTTGCCGAGCAGGCGTCCGCCCCCAGCCCGAAGACGGCAAAAACTCTGGCGGCCAGCCTGCCCAATCTGACCGGCACGGCACAGGGGAATTTCCAAATCACGGGCCGGCTGAAATCGCCTATCCTGGTGGGCCATACCCTGGTGACGGACGCGACCGTCGGAGAGTACCGGCTGGACCAGGTCGCCGCGGATTTGCTTTACAAAAATGGCGCGCTTCGTATTGAGAATGGATTGGTGAAGTCCGGTTCGGCGACAGTAACGGCGAGCGGGCAACGGACGTCTGCGGGCGTCATCGGCGCGGACTTCGCCGCGACCGGGCTGGATCTGCTTCGCTTCCATCAGTACCTGGACCCCTATGCGGATGTCACCGGAACAGCCGCGTTCACCGGCCATTTTGGGGGAACGCCGCGGGCGCCGCACCTCGCCCTGACAGCCCTGGACGTGCCAAACCTGGTGGTGAACCGGCAGAAATTCGCGCCGTTTACCCTGGCAGGCCGCTACGATGACGGCGTGTTGACCCAGACCGGCGCCCCGTGGCGGTTTGTCGTGCAGGTGCCGACCGACTATGCCGCGGAGGCAGGCGGGCAGGTGGAATATGATGTCAACGCCTTGCGCCTGACACTGCCGACAGCGAAGCGCACCGGGTCTTTGGATATGTCTGCGGCCATTCCTGCCTCCTCACCCGAGCGGCTTTCCCACGTCTTTGCAACCCTCCGCACCAGCCCGTGGGCCAGGACTGAATCAGGGCAGAAGTTCCTGGCGCAGCTTGCCCGCCTGCCGCAGCCGATCTCCGGGACCTTCGCTCTGCCCAAAGTTGCTCTGTCCGGGCCGCTGAACGCACTCAAGGCCGAGGCAGATTTGAGCGCGGGCAATCTGCGGCTGGGCGACACTCGGATCGGAGGGGTGACGGCAACCCTGGGCTATGCGGCAGGAGCGGAACCCGCCGGCCATGTCACGGCGCAGGCAAAAGACTTGCTGGCAGCAGGCGTTCCCATCGGCGCAATGACGACAGACGCCGATTACCGCAATCGCGTGGTGACAGTCCATCAACTCAAGGCCACCAGCGAACGCGCCTTCTTGAGCGCGTCAGGAACCGCAAATCTAGACGGCGACATCGCGGCCAGCCTGGATGCATCCAACATTCCCCTGGCGCTTGTTGGAACTGCCCTGCCCGCCGCTGCGCCTTATCTGCGCGTCCTGCCGCGCGAGATCAGCGCCCTTTCCGTCACGGCATCCGGCCCAACGCGGCTGCCGAACCTGATTGGCTCGATCAGCCTTTCCAATCCTGAAGGCTCGGCTTCCGGCGGAGCGGGTGCGCCGGCGTATGCGCTGGATCGAATTCGGACCGGGGCGATCACATTGGCGCCGGTGACGCCGGGCGGGCCTCGCGTGCTGACGGTAAATGATCTGGCGGCATTCAAAAACGGCCGGCTGCTGGCGACACTTTCGGGGACGTTGCCGGTCCCGCTGGGCAACTTGATGAAGCCCGATACGGCCACTCAGACGCTGGGGGATGCGGATGACCTGCACGCCGACCTCCAGGTACAGGACCTGTCCGCGCTGGCTCTGTTCAGTCCTGCCCTGGTGGATCCGAAGAAGACCGGCGGCAAATTGGCCGCCAGCATGAATTTCGGCGGCGGGCAGTTGTCGGGGCTGGTCACGGTCACAGATGCCTCCGTCGGTTTGACGAGTTTCAACACGACCGCGAACAAAATCAATGGAATTGTTGTTTTGGCGGATAACAAGGCGCGCATTCAAAGCTTTGGCGGTCAATCCAGCCAGGGCGGAACATTCACGCTGACGGGAAGTGGAGACCTGACACAGGGGGGCAGCGTCAACATGCGGCTGGCAGCGAAGGATTTGACCCTGGATGAGAGCAGCAGGCAGAATGTTCTGTATGAGAAGTTCAGCAGCGCCTTGCGGGCGAAACTGAACGGGGCGATTACTCTGGCCGGCCCGTGGCTGACGCCGACGATTGCCACCCCGCCCAATTCCCCCCTTGTCGTCAGCGATGCCGTCGGCACCCTGCCGTCGCCCTCCAACGCTGAGGCCGCGCCGAGCGGCAAGTCTGATTTTGATCCGTCCTTTGATGTCGCCATTCAACTGGGCGGCGGGCGCAGCAAAACAGTCTCGGTGCGGAGCGCCCTGCTGAGGAACGCCGATGCCGGCGGGCAGGTACATCTGGGCGGCGATCTGGCCGGGCCGGAAATTCAAGCCCATTTAGTCGTCGCAAGAGGCCAGTTTATTCTGCCGCCTTCTACCCTGCTGAAGATTGTCAAGCCCGCCAACGGCGGAGAAAACACTGTAGACGCCGTTTACAGCGCCGCGACCGGGGAGAACGATCTGCCTGGCCTGCAAACGCGAGTGGATCTCACGGCGCAGGCCAGCGTCTCGGTTTCGCAGGCGACACTTTCCCAGTACCGCTCTGTGGCATCAGGCGATGTCGGGGAAGCCGCGCCGCAGGCCCTCAGTTCGTCCCTGGATCAATTTGGCAGCCAATTCGGCGGTGGCCCGCAGCGTTATACAATCACCGCCCATATTCATGGCATCCTGAACGTGCCTGACAAATTAGCCCTGGACTTGACCTCCTCGCCGGGCGGTCTCTCCAAGCCGCAGATGCTGGCCGCTCTTGTGCCGGCCGGCACGCTGGTCGCAGCTTTGAATTCGGGCGGAACAACAGGCCAAAACATTTTGGAAAACCAGGTCAAGACAGCGTTAGGCTCCGTGCTGCTGCCGACTCTGTTGACGCCGCTGACGACTTCCCTGGCGAGCGGGCTGGGTTTGGAAAGCATTGATGTTAATTATGAGCCGGACCTGCCTGTCTTCGTCACGCTGACCAAAGACATTGGCCCGCGCCTGCAAGTGACCTATTCTCGATCCGTCGGCGCGCGCACGCCGGGCGCAGTGAACGCCACCCTTTCGCCGCCGCAATATACGCTGCGGTTAGGGTATAGCCTAACCCGGCATCTTCAGTTTGATGTCTCTACGGACGACCAGCGCAACAACACTCTCTCGCTCGAAGGCGTGTTCGGGTTTTAATATCCCCCCGCCCCCAATAATGGGGGAGTAAGAGCGGCAGCGCCATATCACTTCTGGCTCCCCCATTATTGGGGACAGGGGGGGCCATCTGCATTGTTTGGCAAAAAACGTGAAACATTCCGGCAACTGCTTTGTCCAAAGGACTGACATTATGGCCCTGGCGCCGCGCGCCCGAAAAAAATGGAATAGAGAATGGGCGGATTCTGCCGAATGGTCAGTCTGCCCCGCAGCCTCTTCCCGAAGGAGCGGCGGCACGGCGGGCTGAGATCGCCCTTGTTCAGAATGCGGATGCTCTTTATGCGCGCTTCGGTGAAAAAATCTATAACACGATTTATCATTGGATCGGTGACAGCGAAGAGGCCGCCGATCTGACTCAGGAAACCTTCCTGTCCGCTTACAAGGCGCGAGACCAATTTCGGGGCGAGTGCGAAAGTCTCAGACATGGCTGTATCGGATCGCGCATAACCATTGCAAGAACCGCTTCAAGCAGCGGGATCGGCAGCGCGAAATGGAAGGTCCTTCGCTGGATGCCGGTATCGGCGGGGATGAAGCGGAGTTCGGGGAAGTCGCCGCGCCGCGCGAAATCGCTGACTGGAGCCAGTCCCCCTCTCGCCTGCTGGAACAAAAAGAATTGCAGGCGCAGATAAACCGGGCTGTGGATAGTCTGGCTTCGGAATACCGCGTCGTCTTGATCCTGCGGGAAGTGGACGGGCTTTCGTACACCGAAATCGCCGAGGCGACCGGGCTGACGCTGGAAGCCGTCAAGACCCGTCTGAACCGGGCGCGGGCCATGGTACGGCAGAAAGTTGAGCCATACCTCAAAACATAGCACAATCGGGCGAACGCCGCAAGGAAATCAAGGGAGCTTTTGTTTGGTCATCTGGAATAAAAATCGAGCGCAAGTCACACGGAATTGCGCTTTTGTTGTGTCTGCCTCCCTAATGCTGGCACCGTTTCTGCCCCTCAGAGCGCAGGATGCCGGACCGGTTAACCCGACCGCCAATCCGGTGACGCCCGGCGCGAACGGCCCGGGAACGGCGGCGCCGGGAAACGATCCGACGCGCACCGTGCCGGGAACCGGGCCAGCGACCGGAACCGTGCCGACCACGCCGAACAATCCCGGCCCGGCCACCGGAACGCCTGGATTGGTGACCCCGCCCCCTCTGAACCTGCCGGGAGTCAATCCGCTGCCGGCGCCGACAGGAACGGATACGGGCGGCGCCCCGCAACTAACGGGGCGGGTCTCGCTCCTCACCATCGCCGGCAACGTGAATGTCAGTGACGCCGCCATTCGGACAGTGATCTCGCAGGCCGGCCTGAAGCAGGGGGATCAATACACGGCTCAGGCGGCGGATGCCGCCCGCGATGCGGTCAAGAACATGGGCTACTTCAACGGCGATATCGGGCTGGATGCGTCCAATGATCCCGCCGGCGGCGTCGATGTCACATTTACCGTCAAAGAAAATCCCATTGTCAAGGCGATCAAATTTACGGCCAACACGCCGACCGGGGAACCGACCATTCCCGCCACCACGCTCAAAAAGCAGATGGAAACGCAGGAAGGCCGAGTCCTCAATACCAACACGCTGGTGCGCGATCTGGACAAATTGTTCAACCATCAAACCGGCACGGTGCGCGCGCAAGGCTATATCTTTGATGTCAGCTCCGACATCAATATTGACCCGCTGACCGGCGTTCTCAACATTCCTCTCGTGGAAGCGCATATCAACTCCATCACCCTCAAAGGCAACAAACGAACGAAGCCTATTGTTGTCATGCGGGAACTTCGCAGCCAGGTGGGGGACGTGCTGAACGAGAAAAAATTGCAGGCAGACCTCACCCGTGTTTACAACCTGGGGCTGTTTGATGAAGTCGGGCCGTTTGACGAGACATCCACTGATGTCGGAAAAGTGGACATAGTCGTCCCTCTCACCGAGAAGCGCAGCGGGACAGTCTCAGTCGGCGTCGGGTATTCCTCGCGCTCCAAACTGGTGGGCCGGGCCGAACTGGCCGAAAACAATTTCCGGGGTCTGGGCGAGCGTGTCAGCCTGCAATGGGAAGTCGGCGGCATCAACAGCCAGAGCAGTCTGGAATTCGGATTCTTTGAGCCGTACATCGACAAAAAGCATACGACCCTGGATGTTGACCTGTATGATAAGGCTGTGTACCGCTTTAATTCCAGCACGATTGGCGGCTCGTCGGGCACCACTTCGGGAACCGATAACACATATCTGGAGCGACGGCGGGGCGGCGTTCTGGGCCTGAACCGCGCGATCAACGATTCGCTGACAGTCGGGCTGACGGGTCGCGTGGAATATGTCAGCACCGACAATGTCCAGCTTCAAGTGCAGGACCAGTTCATTCGCCAGAAAGGCGATGTCGCCGGCCTGGGCGCGCGGGCCATCTACAGCAACCGGGACAACGACACGGCGCCTGCCTCGGGCGGCCTGCGATCCTTCTCTTATGAGATCGTCACGGCCAGCACAGAGCCGGTCAACAGCCTGACAGTCAGCCCGCTGGCACCCGGACGAGAAAACTTCGGCAAACTGGGGATCGATCTGCGGCAGTACGTCAGCCTGAACGGGCGGCGCAAGCCCGGCAGCTTCAACCAGCCCAAGCGCGTTCTGGCGACACGACTTTTAATCGGTACGACGGCAAAGGACATTCCGTTCTTTGAATCATACTTTTTGGGCGGGGCGGATTCGCTGCGCGGGTATGACACAGACCGCTACTGGGGCAGCAACCTGGCGCTGGTGCAAGCGGAACTGCGAATTCCTGTCGGCAAGGACAACAATTTCCAGGGCGTGCTGCTCTTTGACGGCGGCGATGCCTGGAACAGCATTTACCAGCAGCAAGGCTTACAGCAGCACACCGCATTTCAAATTTGAAGCCGATTATGGCGTGGGCATCCGGCTGGTGACGCCCATCGGCCCGATCCGTCTGGACTACGCTATTCCGACAACGGGTGACTCAAAAAGCGGGCGGACGCAGTTCAGCATCGGTCAGTCTTTCTAACCATCTCTCCAGACAAGTACAGACAAGTAAAGGACACGCATGAAACTCTCGCATATTGTACGCAACTTAACGATCCTGGGCGCTGCCGCGCTGACGCTGGCCTCCGGCATGGCCCATGCGGCTCATGACGCCGCTCCGGCAGGCTCTCCGCAGTTCGGCAGCGTGGACATCAACAAAATCCAGGCGCAGTCTACCAGGAAGACCAAGTACGACGCTGATCTGCATGCATTGGCGGACAAGCTGGACTTCCAGTTCAAGCAGCAGGCGGCCAGCGTCATGCTGACGGAAACCGAGCAGACGGAATTGGGCGGGCTGCTGGGTAAAAACAACCAGAGCGACGCGGACAAGGCGCGCATCACTGCCTTGCAGACGGAGGCGACGAAATCCGCGCAGGACCTGAGCGACCTTCAGCAGAAAAAGGAACCGACACCTGCCGATACGGCTCGTTTGGCAACGCTCACGAGCCAGTATCAGGCCGGGCAGCAAGCCTTGCAGAAAATCGGCGACCAGTATCAGGCGCAGATCAAGGCGCTCAGTGACAAGGACAACGCGGAATTTACCCAGAGTGTGCGGGAGGCCATCAGCGTGGTCGCCCAGCAAAAGGGCCTGGCCGTTGTCTTCACCTCGGATATCGCGGTCTATACAGCCAATGACATCACGGATGACGTGGTTAAGCGAATCAACAAGTAAGCCTGCCTTTATCCTGGCCTGTCTGTGCTGGGGGGCATTAGGTGCCGGGTGCGCTCATCCGATGCCCCCTAAGCCGCCGCCGATTCGCGGCTCGGTCAACCTGGATCAATTGATCCGCCGCCATCCCGGCTGGAGCGGCGTCAGCCAGTATGATGAGGCGCTGCGGCGGCTGGACCTGGCGGCTCACTCTCTGCCGCAAAGAGCGCGGCCCGATCAGAAAATGGCGGTTTTGCCGGCAGTGTCGCCGCTTGTCCCTTTTGCAGAGACATCGCCGTCAGATGTCACTCAAATCGGGACCCGGTTGGCTTCCGTGCAGCAGTCCCTTCTGAGTGACTTGCAGGCCCGACGCGAAGCCGCCCGTTTGGATGACATTCGTCAGCAGCAGGATGTCTGGCGGCGCGAGGCGCGTGCACGGTTTGTTCTGGCTCCGGCGGCAGCGCCCGCCGCGCCGGATCTGGAATTGCAGCTTTTGCAGGCGAATGTGGCGACCCTGACACAAACAGTCGCCAACTGGAAGCTGTCTGTGCCGCCCGCGCCCCGGCTCAAAGAGTTACAGGCCAAAGTGGCGGCGGAGCAGGCCCGTCTGGATGCCCTGCTCGCCGAGCGCGCACAGCAGCGGGAGGCTGCTCAGTCCCGGCGGCGAGACGAGGTTCAGCGCGTTCGCGATGACCGGACGGCTTATGTGCAGGCGCAGGCGGCCGCTTTGACGACGAAACTGGAAAACGAAGACGCGCATCAAGTCGATGCCCAATCGGGGCGGCTGACGCAGGAGCGTTTTGCTTTGCTCGCTGCACTGGCCCGTCCACCGGTTGACTCGGTTCCTGCGGCGGGGTTTGCCGGAGCGGAAACGCTGCCGCATGGTCCGGGAGCGATACAGGCCAGCCTGTCCCAAGCCAGCCTGACCGCGTCCGAAACGCGGCTGCGGACGCAGCGGGAGCGCTGGATCAAATTTTTGCAGGACGATACACAGGCGGCGGCGCAGGATGTGGCCGCGAAGCAGGGGTGGGATGTAACATTTGGACCGCCTCGTCCCGGCGACCGGGATTTGACGGCGGCGTTAACACAGGCCATGATGTCCAGCGTCTGGCGCCGGTAGAAAGTCAGCGCGAAGCAACGGCAAGGAGACGACATGCAAACGACCGTGGGACAACTGGCCGCGCTAATTGAAGGCGCGGTGGAAGGCGACGAGACTATCGCCATTCGCGGAATCTCCAGCATTGAAGATGCACAGGACGGCGACATCACGTTTGCGGAAAACGACAAACTGCTTTCCAGCGCGGCCCGTTCACGCGCCTCCGCTGTGATCGCGCCTGCCTCCAGCCCGGTTTCGGACTCTGGTCTTGCCCATAAGCCCTTAATCCGCGTCAAAAACCCGCGCTTCGCCTTTGCTCAGGCGCTTCGCATCTTTGCGCCGGAGCCAAAGGTATACAAAGGCATCCATCCGACCGCCGTGATCGGCGAAAACGCATCTTTCGGGTTTAACGCATCGGTTCATGCCCTGGCTGTGATCGGCGACAATGTCCGACTGGGTGAAAACTGCGTTGTGTATCCGTTCGCGTATATCGGCGATAATGTCACGGTCGGCGACAACTGCGTCATTTATCCCCATGTCGTACTGCACGATGACACCGAAATCGGAAATGCCGTCGTCATCCACAGCGGCAGCATCCTCGGCACCGACGGCTTTGGCTATATGTTCATTGACAATCGCCACTACAAAATCCCGCAGATCGGGCGCGTCATTGTGGAAGATGACGTTGAAATCGGGGCGAATGTCACGATTGACAAGGCGCGCACCGGCTCCACGCGGATCGGGGCGGGGACAAAAATTGATAATCTTGTCCATATCGGCCACAATGTCACGGTGGGCAAGAACTGCGTGATCGTCGCGCAGGTCGGCGTTTCGGGGAGTGTGGACATCGGCGACGGCGTGATCCTGGCCGGGCAGGTCGGGATCAAGGACCATGTCACCATTGGCGACGGCGCCATTGTTGCCGCCAAGACCGGCGTGATCGGCGATCTCCCGGATGGGTCGTTCGTGTCCGGCATCTATGGCCGTCCGCACGGCAATGAAATGCGCGCGCAGGCGCTGTTCAGCAAACTGCCCGAACTGTACAAGCAGATCAAAGACCTGGAAATGCGGCTGGCCGCGATGGAAAAAAGTGAAGTAGAAAAGAGCGGACGGAACGGACCGTGCCGGTGAGTGAGCGTCCGCGCATGACCCTGGCCGCCGCCAGCTCTGTTCTGGTTGGCGTCGGCCTGCATTCCGGGAGCGGAAACATCCCTGCGGCTTCTGCCCGCCCCCTCCGGGAGCGGGCTTATCTTTCGGGACACTGCCGAGCGGGCAGGAAATTCCCGCCCGCGCGGCGAATGTGACCGACACGTCCCGCTGTACTCGTCTGGGTGCGGGCGGCATGGAAATTCAGACCGTGGAACATGTCCTGTCCGCGCTGGCAGGGCTGGGCGTGGATGACGCCGTCATCGAAGTCCTCGGGCGGCGAAGTTCCTGCCGGGGACGGCAGCGCCGTGCCCTTTGTCGCTTTAATTCAAGAGGCTGGGCTGACCGAGCAGCAGGACATTGGTTAGTCCCATGACGTTTCGAGCGTCCTGAAATGGTGATTGAAGGCGGCTCAACCATTGTGGTCATGCCTGCCGACCAGTTTCAGTCGACCGTTGTTCTGGACTACCCGGATCGGTCTTACATCGGGACGCAAGGCGTTACGTTTGACCCAGCGACGGAAGATTACAGCAAGACAATAGCGCCGGCGCGTACCTTTGGTTTCCTTTCGGAAATTGAGACGCTGAGGGCGCACGGGCTGGGGCTGGGCGCTTCTTATGAGAATGCCCTGGTGTTAGACGACAATGGAATGTGTCTGAATACGCCGCGCTATCCTCAATGAACTGGCTCGCCATAAATTGCTTGACCTGATTGGCGATCTGATGCTCGTCGGTCAGCCGCTCCAGGCGCACGTTATCGCTATCAAGCCCAGCCATGCGCTGAACGTCCGTTTAGCGCGGTTACTGTCGTGAAATTTTGTCATAGGAGATCATTTTGCCTGTACTTGAGATTGAGGCCATCAAAGAGATTCTGCCGCATCGGTATCCCTTTCTGCTGGTGGATCGCATCTTGGAATTGGAGCCGGGCAAGCGCGCGATCGGCATCAAAAACGTGACGGCGAACGAACCGTTTTTCCAGGGCCACTTTCCGCAGCGAGCGATCATGCCAGGCGTCTTAATCATTGAGGCCATGGCCCAGGTCGGCGGCATCATGATCCTGTCTGTGGAGGAGCATCGCGGCAAACTGGCTTACCTCGGCACCGTGGACGGCGTCAAATTCCGCCGCCCAGTCGTCCCTGGCGATACCCTACAAATGGAAACTGAATTGCTCCGTATTCGGGGCAACATGGGCCGGGTCCGCTGTGCGGCGCGTGTCGGCGATCAGAGCGTCGCTGAGGCCGAGATCATGTTTGCACTGGTTCCGACACCGTAATCTATTTGACTTTGTTTCTTAACGCAGGGCGAAAAGACAACTATTCTGTATGATGATACATTCCACAGCCAGCATTGATCCCAGCGCAAAAATCGGCGACGATGTTGAGATTGGCGCGTTTACGGTCGTCGGCGCGGAGGCCGTGATCGGAGACGGGACACGCCTGCGGCCCCATGTCGTGGTCGAGCCATACGTAACGCTCGGTCAAGGGTGCGACGTTTTTTCAGGCGCGGTTCTTGGTGGCATCCCGCAGGATCGAAAGTTCAAAGGCGAAAAGACCCTTTTAGTCATCGGCGACAACAACATCATCCGCGAACACGTCACCATCCACCGCGCCGCAGGGGCGGGGAACGAAACGCGGATTGGTGACAACAACCTAATCATGGCCTACTGCCATATCGGCCATAACTGCTATATCGGCAGCGGCATCACTATGGCGAACATGACGGGTATTTCTGGTCATGTGGAGGTGGAAGATCGCGTGAACTTCGGCGGCTTTGTCGGCGTCCATCAGTTCGTGCGGATAGGTCGGCTGGCGATGATCGGCGGCTATTCCAAAGTGGTGCAGGACATTCCGCCGTTTATGATGGCTGACGGACGGCCATGCAAAGTGCTGGATCTGAACGTCATCGGCCTGCGCCGCTCCGGCGTCTCGGCTTCAGTACGCGCCGATCTCAAGCAGGCTTACAAGTTTTTGTACCGCTCCCAGATGAACATGTCCCAGGCGATTGAAACCATTGACGCGGAGGTGGAACCAAGTCCCGAACGGGATTATCTGCTGGACTTTATCCGTAACATTCGCTTTGGCTCCAACGGGCGTCAAAACGACGCTTCCCGGCACTGACAATGTCTAGCCCCCTGCGAATTGCTCTTGTGGCCGGTGAGCCTTCGGGAGACCGTCAGGGGGCGGCTCTGGTGGAGGCTTTGCGCCCGATGGCGTCGCCCCGGCCCATTGAGGCGTGGGGCATTGGCGGCCACTTCATGCAGGAAGCGGGGGTCACGTTGCGTCACAACAGCGACCCCTGGGCGGCCATCGGCATCGCGGATACGCTGGCGAAGATTCCGCGCATGCTTCAAGTGCTGTGGGACATGAAACGCGCTCTGCGGCGCGACCCGCCCGATGCGCTGATTGTGATTGATGCCGGCGCGTTCAATGTCCCATTGGCGCGCTGGGCCAAGCGCCAGAGGATATGCCCGGTCTTTTACTACTTTCCGCCCGGCTCGTGGCGGAAAAATGCCGGGGCAAGCAGCGGCAAAAAGAATCTGGCGACGGTGACAGACCGCATCGTGACGCCGTTTCCGTGGTCGGAAGCGTTGCTGCGGGCCGGTGGCGCGGACGCGCATTTTGTCGGGCATCCGCTGCTGGACCTGGTCAAGCCGGTCTTACCGGAGACGAACTTTTACGAGCGCTTTGGCCTGGACCCGCACCGCCCGCTGGTCGCGCTTCTGCCGGGGAGCCGCCAGGGAGAGATACGGCACATTCTGCCCACGCTTCTCGGCGCGGCAGGCGAAATCAGCCGACGCATTCCCGGTGTTCAGTTTGTTGTCGCCCTGGCTTCGTCCGCCACGCGCCCGCTGGCAGAGGGTCTGGTCCGGCGCGAACAAAAAACAGGGGGGAAAGCGGCACGTTTGCAGCTTCTGATGACGCAGGCAAGCGACCGGCTGGCTCAGATCGCGCACGATGCACTGACCCCGCCGCTGCCCGTCCTGGCGACAAACGAGGGTTTGACGCTGCCGATCAGCGAAATGGAAACCGAGACGCGCGAACGTCCCATCCCCCATCGCCGCCCCGGCCCCTCTTGTGATCTGTGAGGGGATGACCTGGGACGTTCTGGCGCGATGCGATCTGGCGCTGACAAAATCCGGCACGGCGACGCTGGAAGCGATGATTCTGAAAAAGCCGATGGTGATCGTTTATCGCGGTTCCAGGCTGCTCGCTCTGGAATATCGTCTGCGCCGCCGCAGCCACGGCATCGTTCATCTCGGTCTGCCGAACATTTTGGCGGGGGAGCGCTTGTTTGCCGAACTGTTACAAGATGAGGCGACCCCGGAGGCTATCGCTGATATGGCGGTGGAACTGCTGCTCCAACCGGGGCGCATTCTGGCCCTGAAAGAGCGATTGGAAGAACTGGTGCGGGACAACCTGGGCGAGCCGGGCGGCGTCCGCCGGGCCGCCGCGCTGCTGCTGGATTTAATCCAAACCCACCCTGTCGCGAGAGGAACCCACCCCGTCGCAAGCGGCGACCCTCCCGCTTCGGGAGGGTGAAGAGGTGGCAGACCGGGTGGTCTCTGCAAAATAGACATGGTAGACTCTGAAAATACATCCTCTCCGAACACTTCTCCCCCGGCCATGAAGCCGCCGTTTCTGGTGCGCCGCCGCACGGTTTTCACCTGGCTGATCCCGCTGGGCTTGCTGGCCGTGTCTCTGGCCCTCCGCCGCAATGACGGCGGCTGGATAGCCTATTTTGTCGGCATCGGCCTGGTCATTCTCGGTGAGATCGTTCGCTTCTGGTCGGCAGGATACATCGCCAAAGATGCGGAGATTGCCACGGGCGGGCCGTATGCCCATGTCCGCAATCCCCTCTACTTCGGCTCCTTGCTGCTGGCGGTCGGCCTGGGACTGATTTCCGGGCTGGGCGTCTGGGGCGTAGCAGCCATGCTGATCCTGTTTTTGGTTTTCCATCTGGCGGCGATCTTTTATGAAGAGGCGTTTTTGACCGCCAAATTTGGCGCGGCTTATCTGGATTATGTCCGGCGCGTGCCGCGCCTGCTGCCATCGCCCTGGCCTCGCACCACAGGGGCAGGCCAATTTCAATGGGCGCAGGCTGTTCGTAACCGCGAGCCGACCACGGCGACATACCAATTGATCTTTGTGCTTCTGCTGAGTCTGCGTTTCCTTCTGGTACATTTAAATCCATGACACTTGCCCCGCGTCAAATCTGGAATCTACTCTGGCCCTATCTCCGGCAGGATCGCTGGTATCTCGTCGGAGCTATCTTTTGCGCCGCCGGGGTCAGCGCCTCCGATGGTTCGGTCGCGGCTCTCTTGCAGCCCTTTATTGATTCGGCCAGCAAGGCTGCCATCAACAAGGTAGATGCCGAGGAATTGCAGCGTCTGAACCTGATCAGCCTGGCGATTGTCGGCGTTTACATCCTGCGCTGGTTTTTCACATATGGCGATATGGTGTTGTTTTCAGAGGCGGGGCAGCGGCTGGGTCTGCGCCTGCGAAATCGCATTTATGAGCATTTGCAGGGCCTGTCGCTGAGTTTCTTTAATCGTCAGCGAACCGGCGCATTGATGTCCACGATGAACAATGATGTGCCGCTGCTGCAAAACACGGTCGCCGGCCTGAAAGACCTCGCCCCTTCCCCGTTTTATGTCGTTGGCGGGCTGATCAGCATCTTTTTGATTTCCGTCAAGCTGTCCCTGGTCGCCCTGGTCGCGCTGCCTCTGATGGCCTACAGCATCAATCTGCTGACAAGGCGTATTCGCCGCTCCACGGGAGAAACGCAAAACAAGTTGGCCGATGTGAATACGCTGATGGAGGAAACTCTCAGCGGCATTCGCATTATTCAATCCTTTGGTGCGGAAAAGCAGTCGGTTGAACGGTTTTGCCAGGAGAATCAGGCCGCTAAAGACCTGAGCATGGTGGTGGTGCGGCAGTCCGCGCGTCTCAAGCCAACGACCGATTTGATCGGCGCTGCCGGCATCGCCTTCGCCCTGTGGGTGGCCGGCCACCTGGTCGCGGACAATGAGATGACGCTGGGGCAGCTCGGCAAGTTTGTCTTCATGCTGAATTTAATCGCCAAAGGGATCGGCGGCCTGGGCGGGGCGAAAGTCACCTGGGAGCAGATTCAGGCGGGCGGGGGACGGATTTTCCAAAATGTCCTGGATGTCCAATCGGAGATCAGTGATGCCCCGGACGCTGTGACACTGGACTCGGTTTCGGGGCGAAGTGGAGTTCCGCCATGTCGCCTTTGCTTACAATCCTGACACCCCGGTGCTGCGAGACATTTCGTTTACGATGACGCCGGGTGAGGTCGTGGCTGTCGTCGGCCTGTCCGGCGCGGGAAAAAGCACGCTGGCCGATTTGATCCCGCGCTTCTATGACCCGCAGGCGGGCGAAATCTTTGTGGACGGGCATGACATCCGTCAGGTCACTCTGACTTCCCTGCGGCGGCAGATTGGGATTGTCCCCCAGGAGAATGTTTTGTTCGGCGGGACGATCCGGGACAATATCTCCTACGGCAACCCGCAGGCGACACAGGCCATGATCGAGGCGGCGGCGCGTGCGGCGAACGCACACATCTTTATTTCCGATCCGGCTGTCATGCCGGACGGATATGGCACTCTGGTCGGGGAACGCGGCAAGCAGTTGTCCGGCGGTCAGCGGCAACGGATAGCCATCGCCCGCGCCCTGCTCAAAGACCCGCGCATTTTGATTTTGGATGAAGCGACCTCGTCCCTGGATGCCGAGTCCGAAAAAGTCGTGCAGGAAGCATTGGAAACGCTGATGCATGGGCGGACAACGCTGGTGATCGCACATCGTCTGTCCACCATTCAGAACGCCCATAAGATTCTGGTCATGCAGGCCGGCGAGATTGTAGAAAGCGGAACGCATAACGAACTGATGCGGCTTCCTGACGGCCTGTATCGGCACTTGTATGACCGATTCCACGAGAAGAAGTTTCCCTGGGAGAAGGATGGGGATAATGGGGAGGATGAGGAGCGCCCAGACCCTCAAATTGAGACTCGGTCGTCTCTTCCCGTGCTGCCCTAGAACTAGACCATGAAACAACGTTTCATACCGTTTCTCGCTTACTGGATCGCCCGGATTCTGGCTCTCACCCTGCGCGTTCGCATGGTTGGCGAAGAGCAGGTTCGCGAACAGCAGGCAACCGGCAAAGGCGTCATTGTCGTTTCCTGGCATGGGCGGACATTCATGCCGATTACGCGGTTCCGTAACCAGGGTGTCTGGGCCATGGTGTCCACCTCGCGGGACGGAGAATTGCAGAACCGACTGTTCCAGCGGTTCGGCATCAACACCGTGCGCGGCTCCTCCTCCGCGCGCGGCGCGGTGCAGGCAGCCTTGACCATGACCAAGCATTTGAAAGCCGGCGCGATGCTGGCGCACACGCCGGACGGCCCGCGCGGGCCAAGCCACGTGGTCCAGCCCGGCGTGATCTTTTTTGCTCAAAAATCCGGCTCTCCGATTATCCCTGCCGGCATCAGCGCCTATCCGCGTAAGCTGATGCGGTCGTGGGACAAGTACATGATACCGATGCCGTTCGCGCGAGTCGTCTGGATCTACGGCGACCCCATTTACGTTCCTGCCGACGCCAAAAGCGAAGAAGAGCAGCAGGTCTGGGCCGAGCGCGTCGGCGCGGCCATTACGGCTCTGGAAGAGCAGGCCGAGCGCGAAGTCGGCGCAGATCGGAAAAAAAAAGTGCCGGATAAAGAGAGCCTGTGGCGTCGCGCTTAGAGGAATACGCCTTGAGCGTCATCGCCGAGCCTGGGCGGCGCGGGCTGCTGGCTTCGTTTTTCCGGGGCTTTTTGACCGGCTGCGCGGGTCTGTATGACGCTGGGCTGGAAGCCTATCTGGTGGGGGAAAAACTGGGACTGCGGCGGCGCGAACGTCTGCCCGTTCCGGTCATCAGCGTCGGCAATCTGACTGTCGGCGGCACCGGGAAAACTCCCATGACGCAGTTTCTTTGCCGGCGTCTTCAGGCACAGGGCAAGCGCGTGGTCGTCTTGAGTCGGGGACATGGCGGCGAGAGCAAAAGCGTTCGTGTCGTTTCTAACGCCAAGGGCGACGTTCTGCTGACTGCCGCACAGGCCGGCGATGAGCCGGTTTTGCTGGCAAAAACCTTGCCGGGAGTTCCGGTTCTGGTCGGCAAAGACCGCCGCCTGTCGGGCCGGGAAGCTTTGCACCGCTTCGCTCCAGACGTTCTGGTTTTGGACGATGGCTTTCAATTCTGGCAGTTGGTGCGTGATTTAGATATTGTTCTGCTGGATGCCCGGCGGCCTTTTGACAACGGTTTCCCCTTGCCGCGTGGCCTGCTGCGCGAACCGAAACGACATCTGCGCCGGGCGCAAGTCGTCGTCGCCACGCGCTCAGGCAATTTGAAGTCCTCCGAGCGAGCTATTCTGGCCGCGCAAGTAAACACGCTTGCGCCGACCGCTTCGCTGCATTTTGCGGACCATCGAGCGGTCGGTCTGGTCCCTGCTAGAGACCTTTCTGCCCCGCTCCTGTCGCTGAACACTCTGGCGGGCAAGCCGATCTTTGCCGTCTCCGCCATCGCGCAGCCGCAGTCCTTTGTGCAAACGCTGGAACAGGAAGCGGGGGCGAAAGTGTTACGGATACGGCGGTGGCCGGACCACCACTTCTTTACGCCGGAGGAAGCCGGGGAGGTTCTGGCGGATGCAGCGCGATTGGGGGCAGTGGCCTTAGTGATGACTGAAAAAGACGCCGTGAAATGGCCGGTTCTGGTAGAAAATGCCGGGCTGCCCGTTTATGCCCTGCGGATTGAGATGGCCGTGGAAAACGAGGCACAGTTTTTGCGGGACATTCTCCCCCAACAAATAGCGTGAGAGCAAGCAAACAACTCTGGCAGGCATTTTTTCGCGGGGCGTTTTGGGCGCTGTTTTCTGTTTTGCGGCGTGTTCCCTGGAAGCCCGCGCTGGCCTGGGGAACGGCGCTGGGGACGCTGGGGTATCATTTATCAGCCCGTTATCGCGCGGTCGCCGACAAAAACCTGCAAATCGCCTATGGCGACATGCTCACCGAGAAGCAGCGGCAGCGACTGATCAAGCGCGTTTTTCAGCACTTCGCCCGCGCGATGTTGGTGGAGTTTCTGAAAGGCGCGGATTTCACGCTGGCAGACATGCGGCACTGGGTCAAGGGGGAAAGTTACGAGACCGTGGAGGCCCTGCTGACGCGCGGCAAAGGCGTCATTGTCGTTTCCGCCCATCTGGGAAACTGGGAATGGCTGTCCAAACGCGCGGCGATGGAGGGTTACTCCATCAAGGTCGTGGCCCGGCAAAGCGAGGACGAAAAGTTTAACGCCCTGACGGATCGGGTGCGCGGCACAAACGGCTACACAGTTCATCCGAGAGGCGACTCGCCGCGCGCCCTGCTCAAGCAGTTGCGCGAAAATAAAATTGTCGCCATTGTTCCCGACCAAAAATCGGAAGACGTGTTCGTGCCATTTTTCGGGAAACTGGCCGGTACGGTAGCCGGCCCTGCCGTGCTGGCGCTGAAAACCGGCGCGGCGATTCTGCCCATGTTTTGCCCGCGCCAGCCGGATGGAACCTACAAAACAGTCTTTTATCCCGCCATCATCCCGGAACCGACGGATGATCACGAGGCGGATGTCCGAAAGATTATGGCCGAGATTACCGCCGACATTGAGGACATCATCCGTCAGTACCCGGATCAATGGCTGTGGCTGCACGACCGATGGCGCGTCCCGCCGCCGACAGAAATAACAGACTATGCCTCGACCCCTGCCGCCGCTCACTGAAATTGACCGCTTGCTTGTCGTCAAAACCAGCAGCATCGGTGATGTGATTCATGCCCTGCCGGTGGTGCAGGCGATCAAAGAGGCAAAACCAAATTTGATCCTCGGCTGGGTGGTCCGAAGCCGCTGCGCGGATGTCTTACGCGGCAACCCGTTCGTTGATAAACTGTATGTGATGCCGAACAAGCCCATGCTGTCCGAGTTGATGTCGCTGCGGCACGAGATGAAAGTGGAACACTTCCAGATGGCTCTGGACATGCAGGGATTATTGTTAAGTGGCCTGGTCACGCGCCTGTCGGGGGCGTCTGTCCGTGTGGGATGGGATCGTAACCGGGAAGGGAACGCCCTCTGGCTAACGCACCCGATTGTTCCCGGCACGGCGCAAGATCGGCACGAAGTAGATTTGCTGTATGGCTTTGCCGACGCGCTGGGAGTTTCTGCCCCACACTTAGACTTCACGCCTCAGCTCTATCTGGCCGTGGACGCAGCGGCGCAGGCGCAAGAGTGGCTGGCAGGCCTGCCCCATCCGCGTATCGCCCTGAACGTCGGCGCTTCTCGCGCGTATAAGCGTTGGCCGCTGGATCGCTGGACGCAGACAGCGCAGGCTCTAGGGGCAAGAGGCTGTGGCCTGGTGTTTGTCGGTGATAAGAATGACGCGGCAGATGTCGCTCAAATCAAGCCTTCCCTGACGATTCCCTATGCAGACCTGTCCGGGCAAACAACGTTGCGCGAGTTGGCGTCCGTGCTGGCCGCCTGCGATCTGCTAATCACTGCCGACACCGGGCCGATGCACATTGCTGTTGCTGTTGGCACGTCCGTCGTTGCTCTTTTCGGTGCCACCGACCCAAAACGGCATGGGCCGTATGGCGCGCGCAACGTCGTACTGCACAGGCTAGTCCCCGGCATGATGGTTCCGGGAAAGCGTCCCACTGAAGAGGTCGGGGCTGCCTGCATGGCTCAAATCACGCCCGACGATGTGCTGGCCGCTGTGGAAGCGAAGTTGATTTCCGTCAGGTGAATGCCAACTATGCGTAAGTTTTTAGTGGTCAACATGAACTATATGGGAGATGCGCTGCTGACGACGCCGGCGATTGCCGCGCTACGGCAGGCCTACCCGGATGCGCGCATAGACACTGTGGTCGGGGCGGGCGCGGCGGCAGAAGTTCTGCGCGACAATCCCACCCTGGACAGCATTATCGCTCGCACGGCACGGGGAAGCGGGGGGCGCGTGATGCAGACATATCGGCTTCTGCGGGAAGGGCGGTACACGGATGCCGTGATCCTGCCGCCGCTCCCGGCTTATGCCGCCGCCGCCTGGCTGGCCCGGACACCGCGCCGGATTGGTCTGCGAGACCGGGGGATGAACCGCTTTTTAACCGAACTACGGCGGACACAGGCAGTCCACATGGCGGAAACCATGCTGGACACCATGCCACTGCCCCCGAACCCAGATCGGAAGCGGCGTCAACTGGTTGTGACCGTGGACCGGGAATTGCAGCAGGCTGCCGCCGCGCTTCTTGCCGAGGCCGGAATTGGGCCGGACACGCCGCTTATCGCTGTCAATGTTGGGGCGACCCGCCCGCAGAAGCGCTGGTTCGCGGAGTCGTTCGCGGAAACGCTGGATTTGCTCCAGGACGTGCCTTGCGTTCTGGTGGGAGCGGGAGCCGAAGATGCGGTCCTTGCCTCCGAGGTTCTGCGACGGACGCAGCAGGCAAAGCCGGTCATTCTGGTGGGCCGGACGGATGTGAAAACGCTGGCGGCAGTCTTGCAGCGTTGCAATCTGCTCATCAGCGCCGATTCCGGCCCGATGCACCTGGCGACGGCGGTCGGGACACCGTCGGTTGCCCTGTTCGGCTCGACCGATCCCGCCGTTACCGGGCCATTTGATAGGCATTCGGAAACTATTTACAAAGCCTTGCCCTGCGCCCCGTGCGGCAACCATCCGACTTGCCAGGGGCGTTATGATTGTCTAAGGGCGATTACGCCGTCTGAAGTCGCTCTGGCCGCGCGCCGTCTGCTGCGCGAGCGGCGCGGCGGTTTGACATTGCTGCGTCAGGCAGAGGCCCCCCTACCCCCAATAATGGGGGAGCTAGACAAGAGAAGGCCGATACCCTCCGATTCCCCCTTTATTGGGGGTGAGGGGGGTATCCACCGCATTCTGATCGCCACCAAGTTCCGTTTCATCGGCGATACGCTTCTTGCCATTCCGATCTTCCGGGCGGCGCGGGAGCAGTGGCCGGACGCGCACATCGCGCTTTTGACGGGGAAAAACGCCCGCGTTCTGCTGCAAAACAACCCTTATCTGGATGAGATCATTGAATTTGATCCCTACAAGACAGATCGGGGATTGCGGGCGGATTGGAAGCTGGTGCGACGGCTGCGAAAGGGACGCTATGATCTTTGTCTAGCCCTGAATCGCTCCTTCCATTCGGCTCTGACGACCTGGCTGGGCGGCGTGAGATTGCGCGCCGGTTTCCGCTCCGAAGGGCGCGGGCCGCTGCTCACCAGCCCGGTGGATTACGACCGGGAGAAAAGCGAAGTCGCCTGTTATTTTGACGTGCTGCGGGCGGTCGCGCCACGGACGCCCGTCAATCCGGCTCTGGAACTGTGGATCAGCCCGGAGGAGACACGTCAGGCGCGGGAACGGTTGTGCGAGGCTTGGGGGGAGCCGGTTTCTCAACTGCATTTGGTTGGGATTCAGCCGGGCGCCAGCCTGCCCCACAAACGCTGGAGCGCCGCCGGATTTGCGCGCGTGGCGGATACGCTGGCGGAGGAAGACGCCCATCTGCGAATCGCTCTAATCGGAGGGCCGGAGGAGCAGGATGCCGCTGAGGAGATGCTGTCCTGCTGCCGCCCCGAAACGCGGGCGCGAATCGTCTCGTTTGCCGGCGCCTGCGATCTGCGCGGCTCGCTGGCCCTGGTGTCACAATTAGGCCTCTTTCTGGGCAACGACACGGCGATCATGCACTCCGCGGTTGCCCTCGGCGTCCCGACGGTGGCGCTGTTCGGGCCGACAAACCCGCGCAAGTGGGGGAATTACGGGCCATGCCACCGAGTCCTGGAAGCGCCGGACGGAACGATGGCCTCGCTGGACGCCGAAGAAGTTCAGGCGGCAACCCGGTCACTGCTGGCATGGCACCCTGGTTGCGTGGGCCAGGCAAAATCCGGTATAATTCCCTGACGCTCCTTGCGGCGCTTGCGGATGGCTGATGATTTGATGGGTGATGATTTACCGACGCGCGCTTTTTATCCGGTTTGGCGGGATGGGCGATATTCTGCTGGCAACGCCCTCGGTTCGGGCGTTGTCGGCGGCCTTTCCCGGCATTGCCATTGATTTTGTGGTCGGCGGCGGCATGACCGACGCTCTTGCCGGGCACCCCGCTGTGCGGAACATTTTGACGTTTGATAAACGCGGCGTGGATTCGCGTCTGGATCATTTTCTGCCGTTCCTGTGGCGCGTGGCGCGGACAAACTATGATCTGGTCGTCAATCTGCATCCGAGCGCTAAGTCTTACCTCATGGCGGGGGCTAGCGGGGCCAGGACGCGGCTGACGTTCCAGAAGTGCATGGCAGTCCATCCTGAAACCGGGCGGGTGACACACGCGGTAGACGACTTTGCCAAAGAACTCGCGCCGCTTGGGATCGGGCCACTGACGGATCGGTCGCTGGATTTTTACATTCCTGACGCGGCTCACAGAGTGGTAGCACAGGTTCTTGGCGATAGGGGCATCGCGGTTTCGGATCGCCTGCTTGTCATCAACCCCGCCGCCTCGCGGCCCCTGAACCGCTGGCCGTTGGATCGATTTGCCGATGTCGCCGCGCATTGGGCCGCGCAGCCGGGGGTCAAAGTAGTCGTCACAGGCGCTCCTTCGTCGTTCAAGACGGTCATGGATGGGCTGGATGAGATTTCGCTGGCGCGGTCTGTGGCCCTAGCTGACTCGCGCATTCATAATTTGGCCGGACAGCTTTCGGTCAAGGAGTTCGGGGCTTTGCTGGCGCGGGCAGATACCCTTCTGACATGCGACACCGGCCCCATGCATATCGGAGCCGCTGTGGGAACGCCGCTAGTCGTGCTGTCCGGGGCGGCGGACCCAACCGGACCGGGCCATTGACGCTAAACAGCACCGTGCTGATTGACCGTTCGCTGCCGTGTGTGCCATGCCGTGACCGCATCTGTGCGCGCGGTGACATCATGTGTATGCAAAACCTGACCGTTCCCAATGTTCTCGCCGCCGTGGCAGAGCGTTTGAAATTCCCGGAGAGCCAAACATGGCCTTGCCCTTCCCGTCATCGCGTGAAAAAATTAAGACTGCGGAAGAACTGGCCGCAATTGTCAGTCAGCGGCAGGCGGACGGCGAAACCATCGTCTTCACCAACGGTGTGTTTGATTTGCTGCATGTCGGCCATGCGCGTTATCTGGCTGAGGCGCGGGCGTTGGGCGACGCCCTGGTGATTGCAGTCAACGCGGATGAGTCGGTGCGCGGCTTCAAAGGCGATCTGCGGCCTATTGTGCCTCTGGATGAGCGTCTGGAAATGCTGGCTTCTCTCGCTTGCGTGGATTATGTCCTGCCGTTTGGAACAAGGACGCCCGTGCCGCTGATTGAACAAATTCGCCCGGCCATTTATGTCAAAGGCGGGGATTACCGCGAGGAAGACCTGCCGGAAGCCAAAGTCGTTCGCGGCTACGGTGGCGACGTTCGAATTTTATCACTTGTACAGGGCCGTTCAACCACCAATATCATTGCCCGGGTCTGCGCTGCTTACGGCGGCGCAACCCCCTAGCCCCCAATAATGGGGGAATCTGAGGGGAAATGTTAGTGCCTCTCCTGCTCCCCCATTATAGGGGTCGGGGGAGCTTCTTTTAAGGACAAACTCTTTCATGCCTTTCTCGGTGCTGCAAGTAGCGTCGGCATTTCCAAACTGGGGTGGGGCCGAGCTTCATGCCCTGAACCTGTCGCAGCAATTGCATCAGCGCGGCTACGATGTCACGGTCGCCTGCCGTCCAGGGCATTTTGTGGAGCGGCGCGCGCAGGAAATGGGCCTGGCGACGTTTCCCATGACCGTCACCCGGCAGTTGGACGGGCAGGATTACGGGCGACTGCGCCAATTCCTCCGTGAGAAGCGGATCGATGTCCTGCACGCGCATTGGAGCACCGACATGATTGTGCCGGCCTGGGCCGGCCTGCGCGAGCATGTCCCGGTCCGCATCATGACCCGGCACATGCCATACCCGTTCAAAAGTCGATTCGGCTCATGGCTGTACAGCCAGGTCCTATGGACGCGGCTTGTCACTGTGTCCGCCTCCGTGCGCGAAACCATGCTGGCCTGCGGCGTCGCCCCGGACAAAGTGGAGGTCATTCATCACGGCACGGACGTGGAAGCCTTTGCACGAACGACGGCTAAAGCAGAAGACATCCGGCGCGGCCTGGGCATTCCTGACGACTGTTTGACCGTCGGCCTCGCCGGACGCATCGCTCCCGAAAAAGGGCATCAGGTTCTGCTGGACGCCGCTTCAATTCTCGGCGACCGGTATCCACTGCGCTATGTGATTATGGGCGATGGCCCCTCCGATCAGCTTCGTGCGCGAGTCCGTGCAGCGGATGGGATTGGAAGGCCGGGTCATCTTTGCCGGCTTCCGCGATGACATCAACAACGTCATTGGCGCGATGGACATCATGACACTGCCCTCCACCTGGCGTGAGCCGTGCGCCGCTGTTGTCCAGCAGGCGATGGCCCTCTGCAAACCGGTCATCGGGACCCGGACCGGCGGGACGCCGGAGATGGTTCTGGAAGGCGAGACCGGCCTGCTGGTGCCTCCTGCGGATGCGGACGCGCTGGCTGAAGCGATTGCGCGTCTGTCCGGCGACGCCTTCCTTCGCAAACGTCTGGGATCAGCGGGACGAGAGCGAGTCGAATCACATTTCTCCTTAAGCGTCATGACCGACAAGATTGAGGCGTTATATCAACGCGAATATGAAAAGGCCCAGGGTTCCGGCGCATTGAAAACACGCCAGCCTCCTGAGCTGAAACGCTTATGAAGATTCGTCCTGTCAAAATTCACAGCCGCGAACCGCGACGCAAAAAGCGCCGGTCATTGCCGCCTGAGTTTTTCAAGCCTTTAGAGCCGTGCAATCTGCCGCTCCAGCGCTGTCCAGTTCCCCGTGAGAAGGCATCCAAACGAATTTTGATTATGCGTGTCGGGGCGTTTGGCGACATCCTGATGGGAACCCCTTTACTGGCGGCCTTGCGAAAAGCGTATCCCGAAGCGCATATCACCTGGATCGCCGAGTTCAGTGAACGTGATGCTATTGATGCCAATCCTTTCATTGATGAAATCCTGCGTTGGGACGGCTCTTATTGGAAGCGTATGCTGCGAAAGATGCAGTATCCTCTTTGGCTGGCGCGTGCGTTTCAGATGCGTTAAATGCTGCGCCAAAATCAATACGATATTTTCATTTCTTTTCAGCCGGAGGAGTGGCCTCTTCTTGTTGCGGGAGTGGGAGCGCCGATTACTGTCGGCGTTTTTGATACTTTCCGGCGCTACTACCGCGCGTCAAAAACCAGCCGTAACACGCGGTTGTACACTCATGCCTACACCTATCCGAACCTGCCGGATCATCGCATTGACCAGTATCTGTTGACGTTGCAGGCGCTGGGCCTGCCGACAGATGTGCCGCGCCAGATGAGCATAGGATATACGCGCGAGGATGCCGCCCATGCGGCGCAGTTTCTGTCGGAAAACGGCGTGTCGTTCGCTGAACGTCTGATCGTGCTGGCCCCGCTGACAACCTGGCCGACCAAGTGCTGGCCCCTGGAGCGGTACGCGGCTCTGGGTGACGCTCTCTGGAAGCAGGAAGGCTGCCGGATCGTAGTCATCGGGAGCGCCAAAGAGCGAGAGGCGGTACAGGGGCTTGCCAGACAAATGGGAGCGCGCCCTCTGGTGGCCGCCGGTGATTTGACCTTCCGGCAGATGGCGGCGCTGCTGGATCGCGCGTCGCTGGTGGTCAGCGGGGACACTGGCCCGATGCATGTGGCAACCGCTTTGGGCATACCACAGATTGCTTTGTTTGGACCAACGTCACCGGCCTGGTATGGGCCGCGGACAGGGCAGGCCATTTCGCTGCTGCATCCGGTTCCCTGCGGACCGTGTGATCAGAAGTTCTGCCCGAACACTGGAGATGACCATCTGCTTTGTCAGCGGCTGATCACGGTGGCTGAAGCGCTGCAATCTGCCATTAGTCTGCTCAACCGCAATTCTGTGAGGCCCGGTGTCTGCGCGGGATGAAACGTGTTTTAATCATCAAATTGTGGGCGCTGGGCGACATTTTGATGGCGACGCCGCTGCTGGCCGCCTTGCAGCAGCACGATCCCGAAGTGCAGATCACCTGGATAGTTGACACAAAGTGCGCCGGTCTTCTGGAAAATCAGCCCCGAGTTCATCAGTTGGTCTCTCTGGATACTGGTCACTGGCGTCGCCTGCTTCGCCAGGGCCATGTTCTGTCCTGGCTCTCCGAGGCGCGTTGCTTGCATCAGGCAATGAAGGCGCGGCAGTTTGACGCGGTCCTCAACTGCCACCCGGAAAAATGGTGGACTGCCGTTCTTTGTCCTGCTCCGGTGCGGATCGGGCTGTATCCGTCCGGGGAACTGCCTGTGAGCCGGCGATTCTTCACACATGCTCTCGAAAAAACAGCCGAATTGCCACAACACCGACCATTACCTGCGTGCGCTTCAGGCACTGGGCGAGACTGGCCCCTTCGACCGGCGGATGACGTACAGCGTTTTGCCGAAAGACCGACAACAGGCGCGTGAATTTCTCTCGCGCCAACCGGAGTACGATGCCGGCCTGCCGCTGATCCTGCTCCACCCTGGCGCCAGCCAGCCGTCCAAATGCTGGCTGCCCGAACACTTCTCGGCTCTCTGCGCCACACTGACCGGGCGCTATAATGTCGCGGTGACGGGAAGCCTGCAAGAGCAAACGCTGGCCGAAGCGATCCTGGCCGGCTTACCGGATGGAGTGAGACTACCCCTCATTGCCGCCGGCCGCCTGAACAGCAGCATTGGCGCGACAGCCGCGCTGGTGCAGCAGGCGGCGGCCGTCGTGACGGGAGACACTGTCATGCTTCATCTGGCTTCAGCGCTGGGAACCCCCCTTGTTGCCCTCTTCGGCAGCACCCGGCCTGGAGACAACGCGCCTCTTTTCGGCCCCAATGTTTTGCTCTACGATGACACTGTTCCCTGCGCGCCCTGCTACAAATCGCATTGTCCGCTCAAGGGCCGGGATTACCTGCGTTGCCAGCGCGCGGTGACGCCTCTTCAGGTGCAGACCGCGCTGGAAACACTTTTGGAGGAGACCCATGCATCCAGTTCGCATCCATGATTTTTCGGTCGGCGGCGCGGGAAACCCGCTCACCATCATCGCCGGTCCGTGCGTGATTGAGAGCCTGGACCTGTGCCGCGAGATCGCCGCGCAGGCCCAGGCCATCTGCCGGGAACTTGGCCTGCCGTATATCTTTAAAGCCTCGTTTGATAAGGCCAATCGCACCTCCGGCGGCTCGTTTCGGGGTCAGGGGCTGGAACAGGGCTTGGAAGTCCTGGCGGCGATTAAGTCCGAGTTCCAAATCCCTGTGCTGACGGATATTCACGAGTCATGGCAGGTCTCGCCAGTTGCAGAAATCGTGGACGTGCTGCAAATCCCGGCGTTTCTGTGCCGACAGACAGATTTACTCCTGGCTGCGGGGGAAAGCGGGCGTGTCGTCAATGTCAAAAAAGGCCAGTTTCTGGCCCCCTGGGACATGAAAAATGTCGTGGAAAAGGTGACGGGGACGGGCAATCAAAACCTGCTGCTGACGGAGCGGGGCGCGAGTTTCGGCTACAATACGCTGGTCGTGGACATGAAATCGCTGCCGATCTTGCGTTCCTTCGGCTATCCGGTGGTTTTTGACGCTACCCATTCCGTGCAGCAGCCGGGCGGGCAGGGAACCAGCAGCGGCGGTCAGCGCGAGTTCATCCCGCACCTTTTGCGGGCGGCAGTCGCGGTGGGTATAGATGCTCTCTTTCTGGAAGTGCATCCGACGCCCGAAAAGGCGCTGTCCGATGCGGCCACGATGCTGCCGCTTTCTGACCTGCGGACGCTTCTGGAAACGGCAGTGGCGATTGACGGGGTGGTGAAGAACCTAACCCCGGCGCTACGCGCCGACCCTTCCCTGTCAGGGAAGGGTTAAGATGATACCACGATGCTGTGCCTCTCGTCGGGCTGCTGAGGTTTTCCTCACCCTTCCCTGACAGGGAAGGGTCGGCGCGTAGCGCCGGGGTTAGGTTCCTACGGCGCAATCCGCACCCGCCTTCCCTCTAGAGACAATCGCCCCTGTGCGAACAGGGCCACGGCGCGGGGATAAGTCTGATGCTCGGCTTGGAGAACGCGAGCGGCCAGCGTTTCCGCCGTGTCGTCTTCCTCCACAGGAACCGGCGTCTGCAAAATGATCGGGCCGGTGTCGTAACTGCCGTCTACGAAATGCACGGTGCAGCCGGAAACTTTGACGCCGTAGTCCAGCACGGCTTGATGGGCATGGATCCCGTACATTCCCTTGCCGCCGAAGGCAGGCAGCAACGCGGCATGAATATTCATAATACGGCCCGCATATTCGGAAAGCACAAGGTCAGGGACACGGCGCATATAGCCGGCCAGGCAGATTAAATCCGGGCTGGCTTCGCGCAGGGTTGCCCGCAGGGCCTCGGCATAGGCGGCTTCGTCCTGGCGAGACGAGACGCAGCAGGCCAAAATGCCCAGTTCGCTTGCCTTCGCCAGAGCCGGCGAATCGCGATAGTTTCCGATCACGCGCACGATCTGGCCGTCAATTTGCCCTTCCGCGCACGCCTGGACAATGGCCTGCATGTTGCTGCCGCGACTGTGCCGACCCGACAAAAGAATGGCGATCCGTATGCTCATGAGTCCTCTTTTCGCCGCCAGCCTCCACTTCTCCTTGTCTGACTCCCCCAGAATTGGGGGTTGGGGGGCAACCTGACTTGACAAACCTGCGTGTTTCGTCTAAGATAAACTCATCAACGCCGAGGTTTCCCCATGAATACTGTGCTTTCGTTTGTCAAGGCCCGTTTGCGGGCCACCATCATCATCGCCGGTCTCGTTCTGGCTGTTTACGGCCTGGTGTCCTATAACCGCTCCGGGCAGCGACGCCTGGAGAACGCCCTCGACAGCACGCAGCAAAGCGTCCGCGACGAAGCGGTGCAGGGCCTGGTGCAGAACGGGCGTCTGGTAGACGTGCTGATCAACACGCAGAACCCGGATGAAGACAAAGACAGTTTGCAGAACCAGCGCAGTCTGGAAATACGCAAGAACGCGGCCGATTCGGTCAATCGGCTGTCGGACGCAAATAAAATCACGGTCGCGCAGGCGTTAGATACGATGTTTGCCCTGTGTAAAGATGCCGATGACAAGGCCACGGCGGAGACGGGGCTGGCAACTCTGGGCGGCCAGAACGACGCCAACTTGAAGCAGATCGTGGACCGGCTCTCCAACGGCGACCCGGACATTCGCGGGGCCGCCGTGGACGTGCTGGTCAAGATCGGCGGGCCGAAGGTGGCCGCCGCTGCCAATGGCGTTCTCGCAACGCCGGCCGCCCAGGATTCCGCCATCAGCGCGCTGCAAAAGATCGGAGCGCCCTCCGTGCCGCTGATTGTCGCGCATCTGGAAGACCCGGCCATGCAGTCGGACATTCAGTTTCGGCAGCAGATGGTTGGTGTGCTGGATCAGATCGCCTCGTCCGATGCTCTGGGGGAATTGACAAAACTCGCGGGCAAGACCGATCAGCCCTCCGTGCAGCGTCAGGCGCAGGTCGCTCTGGCGGACACGGTTCTGGGCGTTTACAATGGGGCGCAGGCCGCCAAAGACGCGGTCACAAAAGCGCAGGACGACCTGACTAAAGCCAAAGACCCGAAAGCGCAGACGGACGCGCAAAAAGCCCTAGCCGACGCGCAGACCGCCAGTGCCAAAGCCGACGCCGAGCTGCCGCTGGTGGGCGATGCGGAACCGACATTAAGCGCAGTTCTCAAGAACACCCAGGCCGATGGCGAAGCGCGCTCCCAGGCCGCCCTGGCCCTGGGCCAGTTTGCCAGCCCTACCGCGATCTCCGCTCTGGTGCATGCGCTGGGCGACTTTGACGCTCGCGTTCGTGATGCATCCCTGGCCGGTGTTCAGTCCGCCGGTCCCAACGCCGTCGGCCCGCTAACCGCTGCCCTGTCGCGCGGGGATGTTGGGGCGAGGGCCAGCGCTGCTCAGGCATTGGGCGGCATCGGGACACCCCAGGCCGTCGCCGCCCTGAACGCCGCTGTTGACGACCCCGACACGCCGGTTTCGGTGCGCGAGGGCGCAGTGGTCGGGCTGGGCCGCAGCGGCAATCCCTCGGTCATTCCCGTCCTGGTGCGCGCCCTGGGCGACCCCGACGGCACGGTTGCCAGCGCGGCTGCCGACGGTCTGCTGACCCCGGCCCTGGAACAGCAGGCCATCCCTTCCCTGGTGGCCGCGTTCGCCAGGCCGACGCCGGTTCCGTTCAATGCCAGCGACACGCTCTCCCGCATGGGCGCATTGGCTCAGTCCGATGTGGTTCCCGCACTGATGCAGGCGATGAATGGCGGCAGCGCGCAGACGCAGACCTGGGCGGCGGTCACGCTCGGCGAGATCGGCAGCAAAGATCAGCCTGTTTTGGATGCCTTGCAGCAGCTCAAGCAGAGCCAGGACCCCCATGTTAATTACGCCGCCACGCAGTCATTGGAGAAACTCACGGGCGCGTAACAATCCCTCATGTGGTCCCGATCAACTCATTTTTCTTCGGTTTTGTTGTATAGTGCACGAATGATTCACGAACCTTACCCTGAAGGGTACGGCTAATCGGCCTTCGGCCAGCAACTCTCGCTTCGCGAGACTAAAACAGGCTAATCTTAGCCTCGCGAAGCGGGGATTTATGGCGTCTTCGCCGATTAGCCGTACCCTTCAGGGTATAGTTCGTGTCATGGATGCCGATATTCTCAATGCCGCGCTGGAGATGAGACTGAGCAGAGATGATGCGGTGAATGAGCGATTGCAGGGGCTTTATCCCCATCTCAGCGAAGAAGAGGCCGATCAATACCGTCGCGAATGTGGATTAGCCATGCGCTACGGCGTGGAGGTTGCAGAAAAGATCCGTTTGAAGGAATTGCTGCCGGGACAAACGGGCGAGGCTTTGTTGCTGGAAAGATTTCCGTGGCTGCGGCCAGAAAACCTGTCTCGTCTGTTGACCCATAGTATCAATTCAGATAGGTATACAGCCTGGCGAAATGGCTTCATTCCTCTCATCCATTGGAAGCGCCTCGGGATATGGGCGCTTTGGTTTGCCGTTTTTGTGTTTGCCTTGTTTTGTTTGGCTTGGTGGCTGTAGGGCAGGGTATTTATGCCGCCGCCATCTCTCGGTCTGGCAGGAAGCGCCAGGTTTCTTCCACAGGATTGGGCAGGCGGGACACATGGCTGACGCGGTTGCGGCCTTCGCCTTTGGCGTGGCAGAGGGCGCGGTCGGCCTGAGCGATTAACTCGGCGACGCCGCACATGGAAGGTGTTAATGTCGCAATACCGATGCTGGCCGTGAGGGGCCGCTGAAGGCAGTCGGATGACGCAATAGCCTGGCGGACACGTTCTCCCAGAACAACCGCGCCCATCGTGTCCGTTTCCGTTAAAATCACCGCAAATTCCTCGCCCCCATAACGCGCGGGAATGTCGCTGGTGCGCGCATTGTCGGCCAGAACGCGGCCCACCATTTTCAGCGCCTCATCCCCGTCCCTATGCCCGTAAGCGTCGTTGTACGTCTTGAACCGGTCCACATCCAGCAGCAGCAGGGACAGAGCATGGCCGTGACGCAGGGCGCGGCCCAACTCGCGGTCAAGATGCTCGTGAAACGCGCGGTGATTGTTCAGGCCCGTCAGCATATCCACTGGGGATAGATTTTCCATCATGGCCCGCATCTGCGCCAGTTGCCGGTCGGCTTCGCCCAGAGCGGCTTGCTGATCCGATGCGCTTTCTTCCGCCTGCCGGAGCGCAGCCAGGGGGCGCAGGGTGAGGAAAATGGCGGCAATCACTGTCAGCAGCGTGAGGGCAACTAAGCCCCCGGCTGTCCGCCGCAGCGCAAGTGTTTGCGCCTGCGCTTCTAGTTCAGAGGAGCGAACGATGCGTTCCATGCCGGGCTGAAACTGCGCTTCGTTCTGAAGCAGAGGCGTCAGGTAGCGGTACAGGTCGGGCTTTTGCGAGCTGCCCTCGGGCGGCAGGGCAGCCAAAATGGCCTGTGCTTCATCCTGCATCGCCTGATGCGCCGGAGTTGCGTCGTTCCACAGACGCGACACGCGAGCGCTCGGATGCCCCGGCAGGCCGAGGCTCAGGGTGTCATTGACAGAACGTAGCTCCGCTGATTTGGCCGCGCGCACGGCGGGCGTGTCCGCCGCCTGCACGGCCAGCGCGGTGAGCGCCATCCGCTGGCCCAACATCTCCTGTTGTCCTGCCGCGACGCAGAAGCGGTCATTAGCGGCCTGCCGGTTCAGAGCAGTTTGGATGGCGATCTGTCCGGCCACTGAAACTATCGCGATGACGCTCAGAGCGATAGAATAAATTGTCATCAGCCTTGTGGCTGCCGAGCGATGTTTTTTCCGGGTTGCTGGGGCCGGCATAGGGCATTTCCTTGAGTGGTTGTCTGCCGCTCATTATCGGTCATCCGTTCCGCCTCCCACCCTGTCACCAATACCGGAAGGAGGAGTGGAAGGGATGAATGGGAAGGATTAATCGGCTCGGCCCGCGAATATGAAATGACTATGACAGAGGCTGAAATTCTCGCTCCCCCGCTCGTCGCCGTCATCATGGGCAGCAAATCCGACTGGGAAACGATGCGCCATGCTGACGACATTTTAAAGCAGTTCCAGGTGCCGCATGAATGTCGGATCGTTTCCGCCCACCGGACACCCGATTTGATGACCCAATTCGCCTGCGAAGCCGAAGGTCGGGGGCTGGAAGTGATTATTGCCGGTGCCGGCGGGGCCGCGCATCTGCCGGGCATGGTCGCCGCGCAGACCCTGGTTCCCGTGCTGGGCGTCCCCGTCCAGAGTCACGCGCTGAATAGTCAGGACTCGCTGCTGTCTATTGTTCAAATGCCCGGCGGCATTCCGGTCGGCACGCTCGCCATCGGCAAAGCCGGGGCCACCAATGCGGCCCTGCTTGCCATTGCCATTCTCGCCAACACCCGCCCTGACCTGCGCGAAAAACTGCGCCGCTTCCGACAGGAACAGACCGAACGAGTGTTAGGGGACACGCTGCCATGAATCCGCCCCCGCCCCCAATTCTGGGGGAGCCAATTCTTCCCGGCGCGACTATCGGCGTCCTCGGCAGCGGGCAGCTTGGGCGTATGTTCGCTTTATCCGCGCGGCGCATGGGCTACCGCGTTCATACGTTCTCGCCGGACACGGACACGCCGACCGGGCAGGTGGCGGATCGGGAAGTCGTGGCGGCCTATAAAGATTTGGAAGCCGTGCGGGACTTCGCCCGGCAAGTGGGTGTGGTCACGTTTGAATTTGAAAATGTTCCTGCCGAGACAGCAGAGGCGGTCGCGGAGATTGTCCCTGTGCGCCCCGGCGGGCAGGCGCTGCACATCGCGCAGAACCGCCTGCGCGAGAAGACGTGGCTGGCCCAAAACGGCCTTCCCTGCGCGCCCTTTCGCCATGTGGTGACGTTAGGAGAATTGGCGGAAGCCCTGCGCCAACTCGGGGCACCGGCTATCCTGAAGACAGCAGGCTTTGGCTATGACGGCAAGGGGCAGGTACGCATCAGCAATACCGCCGAGGCACACACGGCCTGGCAGGCGCTGGGCGGACAGGAATGCGTCTTAGAAGGCTTTGTGGCCTTTGAGCGTGAAGTCTCAGTCGTCGCCGCGCGAGGCGTTACGGGCGACTTTGCCCATTACGGCCTGATTGAGAACAGCCATGTGAGCGGCATTTTAGATGTTTCCGTGGCTCCCCCATTATTGGGGGTTGGGGGGACTGTCGCTGCCGAGGCCATCACCATTACTCGCGCAATACTGGAAACGCTGGATGTCGTTGGCACGCTCTGCGTGGAATTCTTCGTGACAGCAGATGGCCTCCTGGTCAACGAACTCGCCCCCCGTCCGCACAATTCCGGGCATCTGACCATAGATGCTCATATAACCAGCCAGTTTGAGCAGCAACTGCGCGCCGTCTGCGGCCTGCCGCTCGGCTCCACGCAAGTGCTGCGCCCCTCCGCGATGGCAAATCTACTCGGCGACCTGTGGCACGACGGAATACCGAATTGGGCCGCTGTTCTCGCCCTGCCCGATGTCAAACTGCACCTGTATGGCAAAGAAGAGGCGCGTCCAGGCCGTAAAATGGGCCATTTGACCGCCCTCGCGGAAACGTCCGAAGAAGCGGCCCGGCTCGTGCGGGCTGCGCGAGCCGCACTGATTTCAGCGTAGACCTCAATGTCGTGTTAGTCCCATGCAGGGGATGCTGAACCCAACTGAATGCCTGGGTAGGATCAATCATGTCAACCACTGCGACGAATTCGCTGGCCCACATGACAGACGAGGAGCACGAAGCCCTATCAAATCGTGGTCTGGCAATCTACGAGGAGAAACTGAAACCGATCCTTGAACCTCTTTACGATAAAAAAATTTGTGGCGATCCATGTGGATACCGGAGATTACGAGAAGAATTTCTCGTGATGAAGAAGATCGGCAACGAACCGGAGCGGGGTCTGGTGTTGCGTTTGTTTGCCGGACAAATGATGGCCGCCATGACGGCGGCGAGATGCAGTTTGAGCCGCTTTAAGTTTTTCTCATATCCGGCGGCGGAGGCCAGACGCTATCCGCAGGCTCGGCGCTTTCCTTTTGTGCCTGATAGGTTGCTATCCTGGCTTTCTGGATGAGTTGCCGGCCAAAACAATGATAGGAAAAGCATTGCAACGTCTAGCTCGATAAGAAAGAAGATTTCTGAAAAATCTTGCGAAGTGAAATGCGGCTTATCAATTATGTCGTTTGTGCAATTCCAAATCCAGTGAATGAAGTGAGGCCGCACACCCAGAGAAAGTATCATCGCAACGCGATAGCGCTCAGGCCCGGGTCGGTCAACGGTATTATTCCGCACGCCGCCGCGAGACAGAAAGGTGCGTGTGGTTGATGACCTGCCTGTGAAGTTATTGTTTCGCCCAATAAGGTGCCTGAAGCGGTGATGGTGTAGAGGGGGGAGCGAGACGGGACAGCCATATCGCTGCGGTGACAGCAAGTATGAAGCAGCTAGCGATGGCAACGATCCCATAACGTTTGTGGTGAGACATAGTTCTTGCTTAAACGAAATGAAAGCCGAAAAGATGCGCGAACCGGATTGAGTTAATGTACTGGCGTCAGCAGAAACTCCCGCTCTTGCCCATGATGCAGGCTAAGACCAACGATCTGCCCCCGGTCATTGATGCCGTGCGCTTCTTCCAAAGTCCAATCCGCGTTTGGAGAAATCATGTCGTTGAGATCGCTCAGTCTGCCATCTTTGTACACAAACGCGCTGCTTGTCCAGTCGGCATGGAGCAGCCTTCGCAGTGGATGAAGAACGCGAATCCGCTCACCGAGATAGCCGCCCGTGGTGGATGGTTCGTTGATCGCAATCTCTAACGATTTCACTCTGATTATTGATGCTTTCGGGCATATTATCCTCTGCGCCATTTAGCCGTCCGATGTCCTTTGTCACGCCTTCCACAGCAGGAAATGTTCATGGCTGGCAGCATCAAGAGCGCCACTGATGACATAGCCCTGATTGTTGCTGCGTTGAACCATGGGGAACATGAAGCCGTGCGGAATTGTGCCTAAGTCGGTGACGGTGTAGAGTGGGGGAGGGGTCCGAAAAAGCCCGAATAGTGCCGTGCCGGCCAGTACGAGGCAAGCAATGAGGATCACGGGGCGCAGACGTTTGGGGACAGGTATCAGGAAGACTCCTTCCAGGTCAATACAATTTATAGAACGGAAAGGAGCGGCGAAAAGATGCGCGGAAATCAAACTAAAACGTAAAGGACGACAGGCCGACGGAGACGCCGGCGCTGCCGACGATGATCAGGGTTTTGTCGCCGCGCCGCAATCGGCCCTCTTGATGGGCCAGACTCATGCCGAGCGGGACGGACGCGGAGACGCAGTTGCCAAAACGGGGATGGACGCTGTAGTAGATGCCGGGGGGGATGTGCAGGTGCTTGACCAGGACTTCGCTGGCCTTCTGGCTGGCCTCGTGGCCGAACGCGATGTCAAAGCAGCGCTTGGAAAAGTGCGGGTCAGCGGCATAGACTTCGGCGATCTTTTTAACGGTCGTCACGACCAGTTCGCGAGACAGTGAAAAGAATTGCGAGGCGGCATAGCGGGGGTCGGGTTTGGAAGGCAAAAAGTCGTCCATATTCGCCAGCGGGATCATGCACAGCTTGTAATGTTCGCCGAAGTTCTTGAAATTGAAGTAAAAATCATCGTCCGGGTTTTCATCGGTGATAATCGTCGCCGTGGCCGCTTCGCCGATGGTGAACTGGGCGACCCGGTGCTTTAAATCGCTGGCGTCCTGAATGTTGGAGGCCCAAAAACGTGCGGACCAGGCTGCTTTCGCAGTTGACGATCATGCCGCATTTGTACGTTCCGTTGCGAACCAGGCTGTGCGCGACCTGCATCGCTCGCAGCCAGGAAGCGCAGGCGTCTAAAATGTCAAAGCAGGTGGCGTTCGGCATTCCGAGTTCGGACTGCACGACATTCGCCATGGCCGGCTCCAGCCAGCCACGCCCGACGCCGGTGTAAATCAGAAAATCCACGTCCTGCGGCTTGATCCCGGCCTCAGCAATGGCCTTGCGGCCCGCGGCCAGCACGAAATCAATGGCCTTTTCGCCCGTGTTCAGCTTGTAGCGTACCTGCGTTCCCGCCGTTTCCAGCGTTTCCCGGACCTGTTTTTCCAGCGTTGCCATCTGGTGCGGGTCAAGCCGATGCGCGCTTTCCTGGCGAAAGGTCGCCATAATGTCGTCGTTGGTGACTTTTTTGCTGGGAACAGCGTGCTGGATCGTGCGAATGTGCATAAAGAGAGTGGTCCTTGACGGGTGAGCCGAGTGCTTCTCTTAGCATACCCGAATGGAATGGGAAATTGTATACAAGGCGAACATTAACCTGATTTTTTCAGCGTCGCGCTTTCCGGGCCACGAAGACCAGCGTCAAAGCAGCCAGGCCGAGAAAGAAGAAAATGCCGGTCAGAGGGAGAGCCTGCCGCAAACGGGGCAGGGCGAACAAGCCGGCCCAGGCCAGAACCAGCAGGGCGAACGCCCAATCGTCTACGAAGAGGCCGACAAGTTCGGCCAGGATATTTTGCAGAACTCTCATGCCCGCGCCTCCCGACGCATCGCGCGGGCAAGCGCGACGCCCAGCGCGGCAACGCTGAAGTAGCCCAAAGCCAGGAAAATGGCCGCCCAGTTGCCGCCCGGCCAGAGGATCCCCAGGCCCTCTCCCGCCCACAACGTCCCAAAGGCGGACACCAGACCGCCAACCGCGAGTTTCAGGGCGTTTTCAGGGATGCGAGTTAGCGGATGCCGCGCGACCAGTCCGAGCAGGACAACGAGAACCGCTGCCGCGCCCGCTCCCAGAACTGCTGGAAAAAGCTGCTTGCCGCCTGCGCTGAAGCCGATCACGATGAAGACAACTTCCACGCCTTCAATAAAAACGCCGTTGAACGCTGCCAGGGCCGCGCCGGTGTCAAATCCCGCCGCTTCGCCCGCGCCCTGCTTCAGCGCCTCCGTCTGATCGGCGTATTCTTTCGCCTCATCATGCAGAGCGATGACGCCCGCAGCGCGTAAAATAGCTTTTCGCAGCCAGCGCAGGCCGAACAGCAGCAGCAGCAGACCGATCACAAGCTGAAAGGCCTGAGCGTTCAAGCTTGCCAGATGAGGCCCGAGAGCCAGAACCAGCAGGGCCAGCAGTCCTGCCGCCGCGAACGTGCCTGTCAGGGCAGGACGCCATCCGCGTACCGTTCCCACCGCCAGCACAATCGTCAGCGCCTCTACGAATTCCACCAGCGACGTCAGAAATGCCGTGAGAACTGTCGGCCAGGAAAACAACATAAGGCTTATTGTACCTGACTATCGCGTGGGGCGCTCGGAGCGCAGGCAAAAAATATTTCTATCCGCGACGAAATGTATTGACTCTGCTGATAAGTAATGGGTATCATTTCTACAATTCACGAAATATAGGAAAATAGATGACAGAAGAAGCCCCGCTCAATCTGGCTGGAATGTTTAAGGCGCTGGGCGATCCGACCCGGCTCCACATTTTTGAGTTTTTACGGGCGCAATGCTGCCCGGTGGCTGTGGAAGATAACGGGGACGTGCGGCCAGTCCTGGGGCCGACAGTGGGCGAAGTCTGCTGCCATGTGACTGGCGCGGATCGCATTAACTCCACGATTTCTCATCACCTGAAAGAATTGCGCCTCGCTGGTCTGATTACTGTAGAGCGGCGCGGCAAAAACATGATCTGCGGCGTCAACCGCGAAACAATCGCGTCCCTGGCTTCCTATCTGGGCGGCGTCGTTCCTGACAACACAAGCGGCGCGTGCTGCGAATAGGAGAACACAATGGCCGAGACAATCAATCTGACGGATCGAGCCGACGTGCGCGACATCGTGAAAGAAAAATACGGCGCGGCGGCGCTCACTGTTATGCAGGGTGGCGGCGCGGCCTGCTGCGGCAGCGATGTGATTACCAGCAGCCTCTATTCTGATACCGAGGGGGCGAGCCTCCCGGAAGCGGCGCTTCTGGCCTCGCTCGGCTGTGGCAACCCGACGGCCCTGGCCGCGCTCAATCCGGGGGAGATCGTTCTTGATCTCGGCTCCGGCGGCGGAATTGACGTGCTGCTCTCGGCGCGGCGAGTTGGGCCTGACGGGTTCGCCTATGGCCTGGACATGACCGACGAAATGCTGGCCCTGGCTGAAAAGAACAAGGCCGAAGCGGGGGCGGCGAACGTTGCCTTTCTCAAAGGTCATATTGAGGCGATACCGCTGCCGTCGGCCTCGGTGGACGTCATTATTTCTAACTGCGTCCTTAATCTTTCCGCCGACAAAGACGCCGTGCTGCGCGAAGCCTTCCGCGTTTTAAAGCCGGGTGGCCGTTTCGCGGTTTCCGACGTGGTGGTCGAGGGAGAACTGCCTCCTGCCGTCCGCGCCGATATGGAGGCGTTTGTCGGCTGCGTGGCTGGGGCGCTGGAGGCGAATGACTATCTCCACCGTCTGGCCCGAGCGGGCTTCGTGAATGCCTCCCTTGAGCCGACGCGCCGCTACACCTTCGCGGATTTGGAAACAAGCGCTTGCTGCTCTCCCGAAGTGGCCGCGCTGCGCGCCGAAGAAAAAGCGGCGCTCGATGGCCAGGTCATGGGCGCGTTTATTCGGGCCGAAAAACCGAAGACGCAAGGCTGCTGTGGGCCTGAATGCTGCGCGGCTGACAAACCATGAATAATGCCATGCTGCGGCGCTATGCTGCGGAGTTCGTCGGCACGTTCGGCATTGTCTTTGCGCCGGTCGCTCTGTCTGCATCAGGGCATTTTGCCGGCGGGGACGGCGGCTTGATGGCTGCCGCCTGGGTGTCGGGCCTGGCTGTGCTTGCTATGATCTACGCGCTCGGCCCTATCTCGGCGGCGCATTTCAACCCGGCAGTCACGCTCGGCTTTGCGGTCGCAGGCCGCTTCCCCTGGCGCTACGCGCTGCCCTATTGGACGGCGCAATTTCTGGGTGGCATCGTGGCGGCAGGGCTGTCCGCGTTGCTGTTTGGCGCAGGTCACGGGGCGCATATTCCCGCCCCTGGCCCACTCTCCCGCGTCGTTGCGGTGGAAGCGGTGCTGACGTTCTTTTTGATGCTGGTCATTATTTCGGTGGCGACGGATAAGCGGGTCGCGGATGCGGTTCCAGGCCTGGCGATTGGGCTGACTGTGGTTTTTGACGTGCTGATTGGCGGACCGGTGACCGGCGGCTCCATGAACCCGGCCCGCTCCCTCGGCCCCGCGCTCTTTGCGGGGCATACGGCACTGTCGGTTTACTGGCTATATGTCGTTGGCCCGGCGCTCGGCGCAGTGGTGGCCGCCCGGCTCTATGAAGCCATCCGGGGCGGCGAGACACACGCGCAGGACGCTCCGAATGACCTTTTTGAAGCCTTGCACGACATCAAAGAAAATGCTCAGGCGGCGACGTAGGAAGGTATTTGATGAGCAATAAAAAACGGGTGCTGATCCTCTGTACCGGCAATTCGGCGCGCAGTCAGATGGCCGAAGGGCTGTTGCGCCATGACGCCGGAGAATGGTTTGACGTGGAAAGCGCCGGGACAAAGCCAGGCAGTGTCCGCCCGGAGGCCATTGCCGCCATGCAGGAGATTGGCATAGATATTTCCGGGCATCGATCAAAACACGTTGACGAGTTCATGGGGCAGCAGTTTGATACGGTGATCACGGTCTGCGCCAATGCCCGCGAAGCCTGCCCGGTGTTTTTCGGCGCGGTCCAGCGGCTGCATCAGAGTTTTGAAGATCCAGCGATGGTGACTGGCTCAGAAGGGGAACGCCTGGCAGTTTTCGCCCGCGTTCGGGATGAACTTCGCTCTTACCTGAGCGACTACGCGCGAACGTCCCTGTCTAAATCGTCGGCATGACGTTGCCGCCGCAGACGGGGATGTAGGCACCGGTAATGTAGCTTGCCAGGTCCGAGGCCAGAAAAGCGACGACGTTGGCGATCTCCTGGTCCGTGCCGCGCCGTTTCAGAGGGACACTGCCCGAATAACCGGGCTGATCTTCCGTTCCCGACTCGCGGGCGCGGTCACTGATGGTCCAGCCAGGCGCGACCTGGTTGACCGTGATTCCGTGCGCCCCGACCTCTTTGGCCAGCACGCGCAGGACGCCGTCCATGCCCCGTTTGCCGGACACATAGGCGGACTGTCCGGCGAAGTTCTGCATGGCGCATTCGGTATTGATGCCGATGACGCGCCCGCCCCGGCCCGATTCAATCATGCCGGGAACGAATGCTTGGGCCATCAAAACGTTGTGCAGGACGCACGACCGAAATTGACTTTCATAATCCGCCGCCGATTGCTCCAGAACGGATGTCCAATCGTACTGGATGACGGCATTGTTGACGATGATGTCCGCCGCGCCCATTCCCTCAACCACCGCATCGCGCAGGGCGAGAGCCTGCGCTTGATCCGTGACATCCGCCTGAACGGCCAGCGCGCGACGGCCCATCGCTGTCACTTCGGACTGAAGCTGCTCGGCCATTTCCCGGTTTTTCAAATAGTTGATCGCGATATCCGCGCCGCATTGCGCCAGTGTCCGTGCCATGACCCGGCCAAGCTGGCCGGTCGCCCCGGTGACGACGCAGACGCGCCCCGTTAAGTCTAACTTCAGTGGTGTCCTCATCCGATTGCCATTTCTCCCCCGTCCACCCGGATCGTGCTGCCGGTGGCGTATTCGCTTTCGTCTAATGCCAGAAACAAGGCGGCATTCGCAATGTCGCCGGGCAGGCCCAGCCTGCCTCGCGGGTTCTTTCGCCCAAACGCTTCCCGATGCTCCGGCACGTCCCAATGCGCCTTGCCCATCTCGGTATAGATGACGCCCGGCGCGACGGCGTTCACCGTGATGTTATGCCTGCCCAGCGCGACCGCCATGGTCGCCATCAACATCCGCTCGCCGGATTTGGCGGCGGCGTAGTCTGCCTGATTGCTGGCCGCCGAAATCGTGGACAGCGACGTGATAAAAATAATGCGTCCGGCTCTGCCGCCTGCAATCATGGCCCGCGCCGCTGCCTGTCCCGTGTTGAACGAGCCGGTCAGGATGACATCTATCGTGCGCTGCCACGTCGCGTTGTCCAGGTCCAAAAACTCCACAAACGGGCAGATGCCGGCATTGCTGACCAGGATGTCCAGGCCGCCGAACTCCTGCACCGTTCGCGTGATGGCGGCGTCCACAGCCGCGCGGTCGGTCACATCGCATGGCAGGGCCAGTGCCTTTTGCCTCGTTTCCGCCGTGATGCGCCCAGCCGCTTCTTCCGCCAGCGCGAAGTTGACATCCGCCAGAACGACCGCCGCGCCTTCCTCAGCAAACCGCCGCGCGATGCCATAGCCGATGCCACGCGCCCCGCCGGTGACAAACGCCGTTTTATTTGTCAAAGGCTTTGGGTTCATGTTATAAAAGTCTTTGCGATAACTTTATGCTGTCTGCGACTGAACCGCTTCCCGCTCCTGAGCAAGCAGGCGTGACATGGCGAGATGATCAAAACCATCTGTCAAGCCCATGTCGTCGGAATGCTGCTGGAGCCAGTGCATAAGTTCTTGCCTCGCCGCATCAATTTTCATCAACGTTTTGGCCGATAAGATCACCCCGACGAGCCATTCTCTCTGATGTTCCTGGGTTTCAGTAAGTTCCATAGCCTCTCGCCTTTCAAGATCGCGTTCAATTTGGAAAGGACATACAAAAATTGTTTAACTAATTGTCTCACACAAAGGGTTCACTCCAACTGGTCATCCGGTTCTCGGCGTCAAATGTCAGCACCGTTCTCTTGTAGGTGGTCGGGTTGCTTTACACCTCACTACACTACTGACCACTCAAACTTGCATATTCAATAGGTACTTTTATCTGCAAGGATCGCTGGACTCTAGCGGCTGCTTCCTCCGCCTTGTTTTTGCTCCCGAACTGACCGATTAGAATACCACCTTGTTTATATTTCCAACGTAAACTCAACATATAGTTACAGCCCTCGCTATTTCGTGTTATCCGGATTCCAGATATTTCTTCTAAAGTACCGCGCTGTATCTTAGGCAACAGAGGCCAACCTGACCTAACGGTATATATTTTTTTATCAATATTTATCAATATCTCACTTGGCCCCGACAAATAAATAAGCCCGACCGCAAGTGCCAATGAAATAATATATTCAGGCCAATGCCAAGAAAAAGGCTTAAGATACGTCGCCGCCCAAGGAAAACTTATAGCCAGCAGAAAACAACTGACTCTCTGTGGAATTGGTTTAAAGTATCGGATGTAATAGCCACTTTCCCTCTCATAAAGGCCAGTTCTTTGAGAGAGAAAGACTAAAACACTCAGCACCCAAAATAAGCCAGGATTTGCCCAAAATCTAACTTCTGTAGCCATTTTTATCGCTGCATTCTAAAAGTGTCGTTACAGGGGTCAGCATTACATCACCGAATGTAGCGCTGTATTTGATGGTAAGGACGTTGAGCGAAGCTAAATTCTACGGATGTGAAGGACCAATTGAAAATGCGCTGCACCACTTTTTAGACAAAGCCTATGATAGCAATACCGCAGATACGGGTGAAATACATACTTGTCATAATAGCTTCAGTCACACAATTTTAACTGCTTACGCTCTTCTCGTGACATTATACTGGCTACATTTCCCACAACTGTGCCATTTCATTGGGAAGAAAGTTGGGTCACCTCTGTCAGAACAGCGGTAATACCTACCAGTTCCGAATAAACGCGGTCAAAATCATCGCTGGCTTGATGCTCGAAGTCCATGGATCGTATTTTACCCGGTAGGTCGTTATTTCGGACGATTTTTGACTGCCTCTGTAATTCGCTGCACGACTTGGACGGCGCGGGAGCGGCCATTCACGATGTGCTGGTTGCGGGCGATGCTGCCGACGACGTACAGGCCCGGCACATTTGTCTCAAAGGTTTCTTCGTCGTAAATGGGTCTCTGGTCTTCCGGGCTGACAGCGACTCCGGCATCTTGCAGGAACGGCACGTCGGGATTTTGGCCGATGAGCGTAAAGACAAAGTCGTTCGGAATCGTATCCTCCCTGCCGTCGTCCAGTGAGCGCAGGCGCACTTCGGTGGGCGTGATGGCTGCTACTTCAACGCGAAACCGCGCTTCAATCTTCTTTTCTTCCACCAGGATCAATAATTCGCGCCGAACGAAGGGCCGCAGATTACAGACTTCAAACGACTCTTCTATGAGGGCCATGCGCGATTTCGCTCCCGCTCGGGCCAGCGCCATCGCGACTTCCGCCGCTGAGTTGCCGCCGCCGACTGTCAGGCAGTCTTTGCTCCAATAAGGGGTCGGGTCTACATATCGCGCGGTGACTTTTTTCAAGTTCGCGCCGGGAACATTCAGCGTGCGCGGCTGGTCCCAAACGCCGCTGGCGAGGATGACAGCTTGTGCCAAATACGTCCGCTCCCAGGCCGCGTCCGGCTGCTGAGTCGTTCGCACAGTCAATAATTCGCCCTCGCGCCGGACGGACAGAACGCGCTCCCATGTCCGCAGGTTCAAGCGGCGGCTGGAGACGACGGCGCGGTAATAGGCCAGGGCATCCTCGCGGCGCGGCTTATCATCGGCGGCAAGGGGGAAGGGAACGCCGCCGATTTCCAGTTCTTCGGCGGGGGAGTAAAAGCTTTGCCGGGGGGCGAACTCCACCAGGCTCTGGCAGAGGCCGCCTTTGTCCAGAATCAAGTAGTCCAGCCCCGCGTCCTGAGCAGCGTAGGCGGCGGCCAGCCCAATGGGTCCGGCGCCGATAATGAGGAGATCATAGGGTAAGTTTTCTGGGTGCACGAGCGCATTGTACCCAAAGAGCGCTGCCTTGTCACGGAACCTCTCCCCAGCCCCTCCCCTGTTAAGGGAGGGGGGTTAGCGGGATTTGTCTTACCCTTCCCTAACAGGGAAGGGTCGGCGCGTAGCGACGGGGTTAGGTTCCGTGTTTGGGAAACCAGGCATTAGGATACATAAAATCAGCGCCACTGGTGCCAAACGCCAAAGGAGCGTCTACTTTGACCATGAAGAAACACAACACAACCACTCTCGCGGTGCTTGCGGCAACTGCCTTGCTGACTCCCCTGTCGGCGCCACGGGCAGATGCGCCGATTCAGGTCGTTCTCAATGGAACGCCCTTGCAGTTTGCACACACGCCGCCCATGCAGATCAATGGGTCTACACTCGTGCCGATGCGGGACATCTTTGAGGCGCTCGGCGCGACCGTCAAATTTGACAAAGCTTCGCAGACCGTCTTCGGCCAAAAGGGAGAGACGGCGATTATCCTGCCGCTGGGCGCGCTCGTCGCGACCGTCAACGGTCAGCCGCACACGCTGCCGCAGCCGGCCCAACTCATTCGCGGCACAACTTTGGTCCCGCTCCGGTTTATCTCCGAAGCATTAGGCGCATCGGTCGGCTGGAACCCGGCGATCAGCACGGTGACGATTCAGACGGTAGACCAGCATGTCGCCGGTCTGCCCGCGCCGCAAGGGAATGGTCCGGTTTCCGGCCAGGTGACAGGAATTTACACCAACACGACGCCGACTCACATCACATTCATGGATGGCGGAAAAAATAGGGTCGTGCCGCTGGCATCCAGCACCATTATTTTGCGCTCGGTCATGGGGCAGCCGGCGACGCAGGTGACTCTGGCGGACATCAAGCCAGGCGATCAGGTGACGATCCAGCGCGGCGACGACGGTGTTGCAACAATTGTCACGGCCAATTACGGCGAAGTGCGGGGAACGATTGTCGGTATGGGCAAGCTGGCAAACGGCAATATGGCCCTCACGCTGGACAGCGGCCGCGTGATTGAAGTGACCCCCAATGCGCCTGTGACCTTTGGAGGCCGCGACGTGAACTTGACTGACATCAAGCCGTATGAAAAAGTCGTCATCCGCACCAATCCTGCCAACAGCATGGGCTTCGGCGTCGCCGTTGTCACAGCGGCTAATCCCAACCCCACGCCGCCGGGGATTGTTCCTGTCCCGATTAACCCTGCTCCGGTCAATCTTGCTCCCACGAATGCGCTTCCGCCCGGCGCGGCGGCGGTGGAGGTGACCTCCTTCACGCAGGATGCGACTAAACCGTTGAAAGCCGGCGATACGCTGACCGCGACCCTGAACGGGACACCCGGCGGCAAAGCGAGTTTCGCCATTCCGGGCATCATTGAACAGGTGCCCATGCGCGAAACGTCGCCGGGAGTGTATCAGGGCAGCTACACGGTTCCCAAGAACGCTTCCGTCACGCATGCCGCCGTGCTGGGCAAGCTGGTTGCCGGCGGCGTCACGAGCGCACTGATCCAGGCGCCGGGGAACATCACCATTGCCGGTCAGCCGCCCAAGATCAGTGATTTTGGGCCGACGCGGGGTGCGACTGTAGAAAGCGTCCATCCGCTGATTTACGCCACTCTCTCCGATGCCGGGGTAGGCATTAATCCCGGAGCGACCCGTATCACGGTGGATGGACGTGATGTGACGGCGGATGCCGCCGTGACCCCATCGCTGTTCACGTACAAGCCGACGGATGCCCTCAGCAGTGGTTCGCACACAGTCGCCGTCACCGTTGCAGACACCGCCGGATACACCACCTCCCAGCAATGGAATTTCACGGTCTCCACCAGCAAAATTGTTCAGTCGTTTACCACCAATGAGCCGGCGGGCCGCGCCATTGGAGCTGGCTCTACCATCGTGTTTACTTTGAACGCTCAGCCCGGCGGGAAAGCCACAGCCACGGTCGGCAGTCTGGCGAAAGACATTCCCCTATCGGAAAATGATCCCGGCGTTTATGTGGGCGAGTACACCATCAAAGCTGGGGACAGTGTCCAGAACGCTCCCGTCACCGCGCGCTTAACAATGCGGGACGGCACGACGGTCACGACCAGCCTTGCCAGCGGGATGACCATCGCCGCCGGCCCGCCGCCCGCGCCCCGAATTCTCGGGCCAGCCGACAATGACACCGTGAGCGCCGATCAGCCGCTCACAGTTCGGGGCAAGGCTGCTCCCGGCAGCGCGGTCCGCGTCACCGTCAGTTACGTCAGCAAGGTTCTGGGGGGCATTCTGCCGGTCAGCGGTTCCAGCGGCAGCAAAGACGTGGTGGCCGACAAGAACGGGGACTGGACGGCGGACGGCCTTTCGCTGAAGATACAAAGCCTGTTCGGGAGCGGGCGCGACACCGTCTTTACGATTACCGCGACGGAACTGGATGCCGCCGGAAATACGGCCTCGGACGCCGCTTCCATCAAAGTCAGGCCGGGATAACCATGCTGAATGCACTGCTTACGCGGCTCAAGCGTATCTTCGTCATCAAGTTCACGTTTGACGTTTTTGACCGCTTCGGCAAAGACAACGGCGGCCTGCTGGCGGCGGGGCTAGCCTTCTTTCTGGTACTGGCCTTTGTGCCGCTTCTGCTTGTTGGCTTATGGGCATTAGGTCTCATCTTCGCGCACCGGCCCGATGAAGCCTTGCAGAAGATCGAGGGACTGCTGGCTTCGCAGGTGCTTCCGGGCGCTGCTGGCACCGAAGTGACTCACCTCATGTGGCGTGCGGGCATTGCCGCCGATGAGCAGGGGCTTCATGCCGGCCCGACGCTGATTCGGATACTGACCGGGCATGGCGTGGCAGGTATCTTCGGGTTGCTCGGCATTGTCTGGGCCGCGATACAGATCTTTATCAACGGGTCTACGGCCATGAATGCGGCCTGGCAGGTGCCGGAAAAGCGCAACTGGTTTCAGCTTCGAGGGGTCGCTCTGGGTCTGCTGGTAGGGACCGGTGTCCTACTGGTTCTCTCGCTGGTCGTCACCGCCGTCTCGACAGCCGTCTCCGCAGGTCGTTTCGGCCATGTGATCCCGTTTGAGAAACCGATGATCGCCGGCTTAATTGAACTCGGCGCAGTTTTTGTCAGTGGCTTGATGTATGCCGTGATTTTCAAGTTTTTGCCCTCGCCCTCCGCCAACGTCTCCTGGAAAGCTGCCCTGATCGGCGGCTTCGTCGCTGCCATCGCGTTTGAGGTGGCAAAAAAGTGGCTGTCCGTTTTTCTCCTTCGGTCCAACACCTCTTTGTACGGCGAATTGGGCAATCTGATTGTGTTCATCCTCTGGGTCTATTACTCCATGATGATTTTGCTTCTTGGGGCCGAAGTGTCTGCTGTCTACTCCTCGGAAATAGAAACCGCGCGCGCCACACGCCTGAAGCGTTCTTCCACGGCTACACCCTCGGTAGACGCTTCCGTCGGCTCTCATTCGCCCCTGGCACGCTCCAAAGAACGCAGCCGAGCGCAGCGCGCTCGCAGCGCGGGGCAGAGGAACAGGCCGACGCCGAAGCGGTGAGCGGTCCTATCCCGTCTCACAAGTTCGCCACCCTTCCCTCTGTCTTGGGATGCTCCGCCGCTTGCGGTGGGGTCTCCCTTTACTCAAAGGGAAGGGCAACTTGTCACTTCGGGCTATGCCTCTTGCGGACTGTCAATCAGAGACGGAAGACAACGGTAACAGAAACCCCTTCCCTTTCGAGGGAAGGGTGGCGAACTTGTGAGACGGGATAGGATTCGTTGAGCCGAGACACTCACCACAGCCCCCAGCGCTTCTTTTTGCCATCCCCGCTTCCACCATTTTCCTCCGGCCTCGGCCCTAGTTTTTCCAGTTCCTGCGCCGCGTATTTGCCGGGATCGCCGGCGGGGTCGAGTGCCACTGCCTGCTCAAACTGGGTTCGCGCGTCTTCTGTGCGATCCGCCGCCAGGTAGCAGCCGCCCAGCACCGACCGGCGCAGGGCGTCATCAGGCTGCAATTCCAACGCGCGCTCATACAGGGGAATGGCCTGATCCAATCGCCCGAACATGGCATGGAGGCGGCCCAGACTGACAATGGCTTTGTGGAAGTGAGGATCCTTTTCTAGAGCCAGTTCGTTGAGTTGAATGGCTTCTGTCCATTTCTCCTCCTGCTCATAGGTTCCCGCCATATTGACATAGAGCGACGGATTATCCGGCACATATTCTATTGCCCGCTCCCAGAAGTTTCGCGCTGTCTTGGGGTCGCCCAGATAAATGGACGCCAGCCCCATCTCAAAGTAGAGATCGCCCAGATCGCGTGGGTTATCCGTGACAGTAGCCGCATGAGACAGACGTTTCCGCATCATCGCGTAATCCGTCTGCGTTTTATAGAGCATTCCGCTGTTGTAAAGGGCGAGAAAAAAGTCCGGGTCCAACTTGATGGCCTGCTCGTAATACCCCAGCTTCGTTTCCGGCGTCCGCGCCAGCCGCTTGCCTTTGAGAAACGCGACATACGCGGGCCAGGACGACGTGATTTGCAAAGCATCCGTGGTGAAGTTCCACGGCAGGTTGACGCCCAGCGTGTCTAGCAGCACCTGGCACAGCCGGTATTGCAGGGCGATCCACAGGTCATAATCCAGTGCCAGCGTTTCCGGCTTCGCCATCATGTCAAAGGCCTTGAACGTGAAGCTTTCCGGTGCGGCGAACCCGCTGGCGTCCGGGAAAAAGACGCGCAGCGAGACGGTGATCTGCGTCAATGCGCCCGTCTCGGGATGCCGTTCGCAGGCCAGCATCCCGTCAATAAATGCATCGCAGCCTGCCTTTGCCGCCAGCGCATAAATATCGCCTTCCGTCAGCGGCGGCGCGGGCCGGTCGCGTTTATCCGCCCCTCCCAGCGCCTCATGCACGTCGGCATACGCAAATCCACCCGCCGCTTCGGTCGCCGTTTGGAGCGCAAACAAAATGCCATGCTCAAAGAGCAAAATGTCATCGCCGAACATGTCTGCGCCCAGCGGCGCAAATACCAGTTTCCGTTCTGGAGAATTCATGCTACAATTGTACCTGAACCTGACTCATAGGCGGAGACATGGAAGAAAGCAAAAAAGTTGACTTGGACTGGGTTCACTTGCCGGCAGGTGTGGCGGCAGCCTCGCTGTGGTGCGCATTGCACGATGCTAGGCTGTATTTCATAGCGTCCGACCGACTTGCCCGGACAGCTACGCTGAAATTTGAGATTTTTTATTTGGACAAGGCGGGAGGAGATGTTACCTTTCAGTTTGAGGGCGTGACTTCCCTGCGCGTCACGAGGACGGCGATTTGGCCAGGCGAATTTGTGAGGCCAGCAGGTATCAGTTGAAATGACGAGGCGCGTCTCATTGCAGAATACCAGGCTAAATGGCGTGACGAGTCACTGAGTTGGTCGGAACTGGAAACTCTGTTAGGGACAGCTAATCTTAATGCGTCCGAGAGCGACCAGAATTATATAGACGTTTCTGATGCTTACTTCGTCAGAAACGAAAGCAGTCTGACACTGCACCTACAGGGAAATCTTTCCAGCCCGGACCTGTGGCATGAACTTTATCTGCGTGGAAGTCACCTGAAACTGTTTTACAGGAGTGGCGAAAGTCTCGATCTGGAACAACTTGCAGCCATCGGCGAGGCTTGGTGGGACGGCTTTGGGCAGGAGAAGACTGATCAATAAATCTGTTATCTTCAGGAACTTTGCGAGATATGCTGGGTTTGCCTGTCTTATCCTCTGGCTTCTGCCCCTGACGGCAATGGCCGCGCCGCCTCAACAGCCTGCGCCCTTGCCCGCTCAAACTTCAGTGCAAAACGATGACGTGCGACCTCCCATTGTCACGCCACAAATGCTTCGGTATTCCCGAACCCGTTACGCGCTGTATTTTGTCGGCACGACCTATGAACTGCTGGCCCTCTGGGGTGTGCTGGCGTCTGGACTGTCCGCGCGTTTGAGGCAACTGGTTCAGCCCCTGCGCTTCTCATTCTTTCGGCTGCTGGTTTATTATTCACTGCTGACGTTGGCATTGGTGATCATTCATGCTCCGCTGACATGGTACAGCGGTTATTATCTGGAACACGCTTACGGGCTGTCGTCGCAGAGTGCTGTCGCCTGGCTGGTGGATTTGGGAAAAAGGGTGGGGGTAGATATCGCGACCACTGTTCCCATTTTGTGGTTGCTGTTCTGGCTGATTCAACGCTCCCCGCGCCGGTGGGCCTTCTGGTTCTGGGGCGCGCTGATTCCGGTCATTGCCTTCGGTATCTTTGCCGCGCCCTTGTTGATAGACCCGCTGTTCAACAAATTTACGCCCCTGCCGCTCGGCCCGCTGCGGACCCAGATTGAGGCATTGGCCTCAAAGGCGGGCATCCCCGATGCGCCTATCTATGTCGTGGACAAGAGCAGGCAAACGCATGAAACCAATGCCTATGTCACGGGTATCGGCTCCTCCGCGCGTATCGTTCTCTGGGACACGACGCTGAAGCGTATGCCGCCGGACCAGATCATTGCCATCGTCGGGCATGAAATGGGGCATTACTTCCTCAAGCACCTCTACTGGGGCTTCCTCATGGCGGTCGGCGGCCTGCTGCTGGCGCTGCCGCTGGCGCAGAAGTTTACCGAGTGGTTACTGAAATGCTACGGCCAACGCTGGCAGATCGCCGGAGTGAACGACTTTGCCGCCACGCCCGCGCTGCTCTTGACTGCCACCGTGTTCAGCTTTCTTCTCGCCCCGGTTACCAACGGCGTTTCGCGCGAGATTGAGCATCAGGCCGATGCTTACGGGCTGCAAATCACCGGCAACGGCCCGGCGATGGCCCGTGCTTTTGTTTCCCTCTCCGAGCAGAACCTGAGCGACCCAAACCCACCGGACTTCATCAAGTTCTGGTTGTTTACGCATCCACCCCTGCAAGAGCGCATCAATTTCGTCCTGGGCAGGAAATACGCGATCAATTGTTAAATAGGCATCTGCGACGCTCGTTCCCGTTCGGGAAGACCGGGGCTATTGGCGTTCTCTTCGTCTGCGAAGCAGAGGCTTTATTCGGGTGACATTCTGCACTTCCATAGCCCGGGACTTCCAATCCAGGGTGACTGCGTCACATGAGCGAGAAAGAGCCTTGAAGGAATCTATGAGCAAAATCACCCTGCGCCGGGCCGAGCGGCTGGACGCGGATTCGGTCCTGGGCCTGATCCTGGCGCTGGCGGAATTTGAAGAACTGCCGCCGCCGGATGTCGAGGCGCAGGCGCGGCTACGGGAGCATGGCTTTGGCGACAGCCCGAAGTTTGAAGTTCTATTGGCTGAGTATGCAGGAGCACCCGGCCCGGTCGGTTACGCCCTGCTGTTTCCCACCTACTCCACGTTCCTGGCCCAGCCGACGCTCTATCTGGAAGACTTGTTTGTGCTGCCGGACTATCGCAAGCGCGGCATCGGACAGGCGCTGCTCAAGCATTGCGTCCGCCTGGCCTTTGAGCGCGGCTGCGGGCGCATGGAATGGACGTGCCTGGATTGGAACACAAACGCGCAGGCCGTCTATGAGCGCATGGGTGCCCGCCAGATGAACGAATGGTATTTGTACCGGCTGACGCGGGAGGCGATGGAGAAATTGCTGGAACAAGAGCCGAAGGCATAAGAGGTTACTCTTGCCTGCCTTTCTTTCGCCGCCTCATCCAAAACGGGACCACAAGGGCGACTAAGGCGATATTTCCCCAGAGCCGTAAGCGATGCCAGGATTGGATAACGCAAGCATTATAGCGATCCAATTCTTCGGACTTGGGAAGATTCTCCATTGCTCGGATAGTTTGACCGAGACCGCGCCAGTGTAACGCCCGTCTCTGGCACTCCATCAGCGAGAAGTAAACCGCTATGTCGCTTGGATCAGCCGCAATAGAGGCTTTTAGATGATCGATAGCTTTGCGCTTCTGCCCCAATCGCCATTCAATCATTCCCAAGAGGTGCAGGGCAAAGGCATCTTGTGGCTCAATCGTCACCGCTTTCTTCACGGATTGACGGGCTTCCAGCCAGATGTCCCTGTTGTTATCTCCATCTCCCTGCTTTGCCAAGTAAAACCCAATACAACTCAAGAGCATGGCAGAGTTGGCGTTCAACTGAACGGCGTTCCTGAGAACCGATAACGCTTCCCGTTTTTGACTTGTTTCAAATAAGAGTTCGGCCAGAGCGGCGTTCGCGTCTTCATGGTCTGGTTCCAGGCGGACAGCCTCGCGCCATTCCGTAATGGCTTCGTCAAGGTTGCCCTCATCACGTAAATCAAACCCACGATCCCAATGCCGGTCAAAGTCTTCGGACATGGCTGCCTCCCATGTTTAGTTTACCTATCAGCGTAACAAAAAGCAGGAACTGAGCGCCTTCCCGGCGAAGCATTCCAGCAGGGATGTCCAATGATGGGGGTACGGCCTGATGTCGCTTCAAGATGGCGCGAGCGCCGCCGACGATTTGGATCAGTTTTTTGCGTTGTCTCACGACCTCTTCTGCATTGCGGGGTTTAACGGCCATTTTCGGCGCGTCAATTCCGCCTGGGAACGCGCGCTCGGACTAACCTCTGACGAACTGATGGCGCGAACCTTCCTTGAACTCGTCCATCCCGATGATCGGGAATCGGTTGCCGAGCGGATGGCGGAACTGTCTGCTGGAGCGGCCTCGGTTTCCTTTGATGCGCGGTTTATCCACCAGGATGGCTCGCTGCGGCGGCTGCAATGGGAGGCGACAGCCGCGCCGTCCCTGCCGGTCTTCTACGCCGTGGTGCGTGAGCGGGCTATGACCCGAAAGTCCGACGAAGAAATCTATCGCAGTCAGATTTTCCTCAATTCCATCGTCGAAAACGTGCCGAACATGATCTTTGTCAAGGATGCCCAGGACCTCAAGTTCGTGCTGTTTAACAAAGCCGGGGAAGACCTGCTTGGCTTTGGCCGCGAGGACTTGATCGGTAAAAACGATTACGAGCTTTTCCCCCTGATGAAGCCGATTTTTTCACCGCCAAAGACCGGGGCGTGCTGGAGCGGCGGGAATTGACCGACATCCCGGAAGAACCCATCCAGACTGCCCATAAAGGCGTGCGTTTTCTCCATACGAAAAAGATCCCTCTGTACAATGCCCAGGGCCGGCCGGAATATCTGCTGGGCATTTCCGAGGACATCACCGAACTCAAACAGACTGTGGAAGAACTTCAGCAGGCCAAGATCGCGGCGGAAGCGGCGACGCGCGCCAAGTCCGAGTTTCTGGCAAACATGAGCCATGAAATTCGCACTCCGATGAACGGCATTATCGGCATGACGCAGCTCACGCTCAACACCGACCTCAAGCCCGAACAGCGTGAGTATCTGGACATGGTCAAGAGTTCCTCCGAATCGCTTCTCACCATTCTAAACGACATTCTGGATTTCTCCAAGATTGAAGCCGGCAAACTATCTCTCGAACCGATCTCCTTTGGCCTGCGCGACAGTTTGGAGGACACCGTCAAAACGCTGGCGAGCCGCGCCCACGGCAAGAATCTGGAACTCGCCTGCCATATCCTGCCGGATGTTCCCGATGCCCTGATCGGTGATGCAGGTCGCCTGCGCCAGGTCATCGTGAATTTGGCGGGGAATGCCATCAAGTTCACTGAGCAAGGCGAGGTGGTTGTGGAAGTGGCGACCGAAAAACAGGACGAACAAAGCCTTTGTCTGCGCTTTTCCGTCCGGGACACCGGTATCGGCATTCCCCCCGGCCAGCAGCAGCAGATTTTTGGTGCGTTTGAGCAGGCGGACACGTCCACCACGCGCAAGTATGGCGGGACAGGGCTGGGGCTGGCGATCTCGGCGCAACTGGCGGCGCTGATGGGAGGGCGCATCTGGGTGGAAAGCGAGCCGGGCAAGGGGAGCGTCTTCCATTTCACGGCCTGCTTCGGCCTGGGCGCTCCTCCCGCCGCGCCGCGCGTTGACATTTCTCTGCGCGGCCTGCCTGTTCTGATCGTGGACGACAACGAAACTCACCGGCGGATCTTGGAAGAAACGTTGACCAACTGGCGCATGAAGCCGATCTCGGTAGAGAGCGCCACGGCTGCCCTGACGGAGATGCAGCGGGCCGCTGCCGGGGGAACACCGTTTCCGCTGGTGCTGCTGGATGCCATGATGCCCGAAATGGACGGCTATGCGCTCGCACGGCAAATCAAAGCGCAGCCGGAACTGGCGCGGGCGGCGGTGATGATGCTTTCCGCCGCCGACTTGTCCGGCGACAGGGCCTCGCGTCAGGCGCTTGGCCTGACCGCTTCGTTGGTCAAGCCGATCAAGCAGTCCGATCTGCTGGATACCATCATGAATGCTCTCGGGACAACCGCGCTGGGTCTGGACAAAGGTTCGGGCGCTTTCGCAGGGGGGGAATTCTCTGCGCTTCGCCCGCTGCGTCTGCTGCTGGCCGAAGACAATTTGGTCAATCAGCGTTTAGCAGTCCGGCTTCTGGAAAAGCGCGGTCATGCCGTGGTCGTGGCGGCCAATGGTCAGGAAACTTTGGACCGTCTGGCCTCCGAGCCATTTGACGCCGTTTTGATGGACGTGCAGATGCCGGTCATGGATGGTTTTGAAGCGACGGCGGCCATTCGGGCGCGAGAAGCCGTGACCCATGTTCATCTTCCCATCATCGCGATGACCGCTCATGCAATGACCGGAGATCGGGAGCGCTGCCTCGCGTCCGGCATGGATGGCTACGTTTCGAAAACCCCTGCACATGGAAGAATTAACGGAGGCGCTCGTCAGTCTCGTGGGTTGAATCCGGCGGCTACAGGTTGTGTGACTCTTGACATTCGGCCCTAGTTCTTGTATACTGTCAACAATAAGTAAGGCCACGACCGGCGATCATGCGCCCTGATTCGCAGAGAAATGCGAAAACGAACCGCCGGCGAACCGCGCCCCGCAGGAGGACCCGCATTTGCATAAAATACAGACCCAGGGCGGACGACGCCTGGAAGGCGATGTTCGCCTGAGCGGCAGCAAGAACGCTACCCTTGCCATTCTCGCCGCCACCGTGCTTCCCGAACACGGCCAAACGGTCCTGACCAATGTTCCCCGCATCAGCGATGTTCTGACCCTGCTGGACTTGCTGCGCTATCTCGGCATCCCGGCGGAGTTTACCGAAGACGGCGTTGTCACCATTGACGCCGCCGCTCCCACCTCTCACGAAGCTCCTTACGAACTGATCAAGAAAATGCGCGCGTCGTTCTCGGTGCTGGGGCCGCTGCTGGCCCGGTTTGGCCGGGCGCGCGTCGCTCTTCCCGGCGGCTGTGATATTGGCGCACGGCCCGTGGACTACCATCTGAAGGGCCTGGAGCGACTGGGCGCGATTATCACCGTGGAGCATGGCTTTGTCCAGGCTGTCACCCCGCATGGCCTGCGCGCGGCGGGCATCTATCTGGACTTTCCCAGCGTCGGCGCGACGACGCACTTAATGTCCGCCGCGTGTCTGGCCGATGGGATCACTACCATTTCCAATGCTGCCGAGGAACCGGATGTCGTGGCGACGGCCAGCATCCTGAACCGTATGGGCGCTAAAATCCGCGGGGCAGGCACCAAAGAAATTACGATTGAGGGCGTCAAAAGCCTCAGTGGAACCGATTTCTTTGTGGACGCCGACCGGATTGAAGCCGGGACGTTTGCGGTTGCGGCGGCGATCACGGGCGGCGATCTGTACATTCGTGGCGCAGTTAAAGAGCATGTCCAGCCAGTCACGCGCAAACTGGCCGAAGCAGGCGTGGACATACGCTTTGACGATGATGGTGTTCGGGTTCGCGTTCCGCGCGGCAAGGCGATCAAAGCGACGAATGTCAGCGCCAGCCCGCATCCCGGCTTTCCGACCGACATGCAGCCGCCGTTTGCTGCTCTCATGACATTGGCATCGGGGACCTCGGTCATCACCGAGACCGTGTACGAGCGCCGGTTCCGCTACATTGATGAACTTTCCCGCATGGGCGCGGACATCAAAGCTGAGGCCAGCGCGGCCATTATCTGCGGGGTCCCACGCCTGACCGGTGCTCCTGTCGCCGGCTCCGATCTGCGGGCCACGGCAGCGCTGGTGCTGGCGGGTCTGGCTGCCGAGGGAAAGACCGAGATCACCGGCGTTCAGTACCTGGATCGGGGCTATGAGCGCTTTGAGGAAAAACTCAGCGCCGTCGGCGCGGACATTCAGCGGGTGGAGATAAACGCCAAGAAGACGGATGAGACTAGCCATTCCGGGGCTGCGGGAGCGTCTGTTTGTTCCGTCTGAGCCAGGACATCGGGATTGATCTGGGAACCGCCAACGTTCTGGTCTACGTGAGCGGCAAGGGCATTATCATGCGGGAGCCGTCCGTCGTCGCGATGGACGTCAATACCCGGCGGGTTCGGGCGGTGGGCGAGAAAGCCCGTGAAATGCTGGGCCGCACGCCGGTCAACATCGTCGCAGTCCGCCCTATGACCGACGGCGTGATTGCCGATTACACCACGACCCAGCGGATGCTGGAGCATATCCTGCACAAAGTCTGCGGCGTCAAGCGCCTGTTTAAGCCGCGCGTGCTGCTGGCCGTGCCTTCGGGCGTCACCAGCGTCGAGCAGCGGGCGGTCAAGCAGGCGGCGCTGGCGGCAGGAGCCGGGGAAGCGCTGACCATTGAGGAGCCGATGGCGGCGGCTATCGGCGCGGGTCTGCCCATCTCCGCGCCGGGCGGCAACATGGTGGTGGATATCGGCGGCGGCACCACTGATATTGCCGTGCTTTCCCTGGACGGCATTGTGCTTTCTCGCAGCCTGCGGATCGGCGGTATGAAGCTGGATGACGTGATTATCCGCCATATCCGCATCGCCTATAATCTGCTGATTGGAGACCGGACGGCGGAGGAAATTAAAATCACCATCGGCAGCGCCGTGGCCCAGCGGGAAGAGACGACGATGGAAGTCCGTGGCCGCGACCTCCTCAGCGGCCTGCCGCAAACGGTTCTCGTGACCTCCCAGGAGATTCGCGAGTGCATGGCCGAGCCGATCTCGCAGATCGTCTCCCGCGTCAAGCATGTTCTGGAAAAGACCCCGCCGGAACTGGCCTCGGATATTATTGAACGCGGCATCGTTCTGACCGGCGGCACGGCTCTCCTGCGCGGGCTGGACACGCTCATCGCTGAAACCGCGAACGTGCCGACTCATGTAGCCGACGATCCGCTCTCGTGCGTCGCCCTGGGCTGTGGCAAGGCGCTGGAGCAGCGGCGCGGCATCACCGAAGACCTGCTGGCGGCGGCATAGGACTTCCTCCATGAACCGATTTCCTCTGGCAGCCTCGCTCCTAGCTTTGCTTGTCTTTTTGCCCATGTCCGCGCCGTGTGCGCCGGCTATTGGCCCAAGTCTTCCTTCCGACGTTCCTGCGGGACATTGGGCCACCGGCTCCGTTCAGCGCGTGGAGCATGAAAAAATCATGGGCCGCGATCCCGATGGCCGATTTCGCGGCAACAAACCTGTCACCCGTTACGAACTCGCTGTCGCCCTGGACCGCTTTGTCCGCTACATGGAAGCCGCTCATAAACCGCTCCACGCCCAGATTATCCAGCCGACAGTAACGCTACCGCGCAACGCTTCGCCGACGACCCGGCACGCCCTCGCGCACCTTGTCTCCTGCGGCTTTCTGCCTGCCAACTCTTCGCTTCTGACGAGGAATGGACGTAAGCCTGCCACCGCGCAGGAACTCACCGACGCCCTCGCCTCCGTCACCATCCGTCTTTCCGACCGCGCCGAAGCGCCGCAAAAAGAATAACCTGGCGTGACAAAGTTCACAGTTCGGGCGTGACGCTTGCCGCAGCCTCCTCCTGAATTTGTGTCTATAATAGTCTCATCAACGAAATGGCAGAGACGAGGAGACACGACCATGCAGCAGGCTATTTACAACATCAATCCCAGCAGCGCCAACTCTACAACTGGTACGGCTACTGGGCCTGCCATTGATGGTATGGGAATTATCCGCTGGGTTGGGCGCAAATGGGATTTGGTTGGGATTGTGACGCTGATGGCATCAAGCACGGCTTACGGCCTCTTTGCGCTGGCGAATCTGGCCTGAGCCAACATCGGGACCAATGTCAGAGATCGGCAACGGCGGCGAAGATGGCGTTGGGTTGGTGGTTCAGGAAGGCGGCGAGGTCTGCCAGAAACGGATGGATTTCGTTCCCCCGGACATAGAGAACGGCGATGCCGTAAAGCGCCGGATTGCCTTCCTGCTTTCTTTGAGACCGCTGTACCAGAACCCGAATGTGGTAGTCGCGCCCGCCCAGCGCAATCTGTACGCTGAGATGACGGTCCGTGTCATACGCCCGCTCCGAGACAAAGTAAAGCCCCGTCAGACTGATGTCTTGAAGCGTTGCCGTCTCAGCAGGGACAGACCCTTCCTCGCTGACCAAGATGCTGACCGGCAGCGGAACCGTAAAGCGCGGATAGCGGCGCGGATCTGTCAGGTCTGGAACGGCGGCTGCGGTCAATTGATTTTCCATGCCGGGATTATCGGCAGTTTGCAGGCGGGGCTAGAGCCGAGCCCGGTGGTCGGCGGCAAGTTGTTAAGCGCCCGTCTGCTTCAGCACGATGGGCTGCTTTCTGAGCGCCACGATCTTCTCATAGGCAGCTTTGGCGGCAGGATAATCGGCCGGGGAAATCTGACCTGGTTTAGAGGTGACGGCGAGATGCACCGTCAGCGTATTACCACTAATCGTTGTAGTCTGGTCGTAGTCACCCAGAGGCGTTGTTTCATGGATGTCGTCCGGCTTGTCTTCCAGTGTATAGCCGGCGGGCAGGGTGTAAATGATATCGTCTACAGCGGACTCGACATGGTCGGAGTAAAGCGGAAAGACGCGGGCGGGACGGTCGTAGGGAGCGCTGGACATGTCCTTTCCGGCGAGAATCAGCAAATGACCGGTCTTGGTTGCCCAGAGCGGGGCGTGATATTTGAGGTCAAAGGCGACCGGCGTATCGCGGTCCGCCAGCGGCGAAATGGTGTAGTCTGTGAGCGTGGCATTCGGGCTGAAGTGGCTGACCATGTTCTGAAAGCCGGGCCGAACCTGAGCCGCCTGCAAACCGCGGAACGAAAGTCGCGTTCCCAGGCCATTATCCCCTGCCAGGTAAATCGCTGTCTCGCAGTCCGCGCTGCCGTCGGCATGCAAATCCACTTTCGTGCCGGTAAATTGTCGGTTCTCATCAGCCGTTCCCAGCGGAATCGTCTCGAAATTCGCCCGTTCCGTCCCGAATCACGAAGGCATGGACTCCCCGGTCTCCACCAGGAATCTGCCCGAAGGGACAGACCTCGGCTGTGGAATCGAACCAGTACGGCTTGCCGTCAATGTCGGCGCGAACAATGGCATGATTGAAGAAGATGGGGGCGGCGAGGTAGTCCTGCACCGGATCGGTGCGATTGGCGCCTAACAAGACGGGCCAGGCGGTCTTGATGCCGGCTTCATGCAGCATCGTCACGAGAAGCGTCGCCATGTCCTTACAGTCGCCGTAGCGGTTGTGGCAGACTTCGCCGGCAGGGTGGGGTTGAAACGCCGACAGGCCCAATTCCAGCGCCACATAGCGGGTTTGCCCCTCCACCCAGTAGTAGATCGCCCGCGCTTTCTCCGAGTCAGTTGTTTTCCCCGCTGTCAGCGACTTGACCAGATCACGGATTTCAGGCGAAACGGCCATCTGGCCCGCGGCCAGCCCCTGATACCAGTGTGAGACGGTCTGCCAGGAAGGAACCGTGGAGACTTCCAGCCAGGGCAAAAACGTGCGGGCGGGCGGCATGGCCGGCTCCGGCACGATGGGGTCCAAATTCTTCATCTCCCAGACATAGGTTTTCTCCCGGCGGTCGGCGGAAAGCGTCTCTTTCACTGCCATCGCCCCGGCATTGTGCGGCTGTGTCTGAATCTTCAGATCCGCCGGGGCCGTCAGAGTCATCTTGCTCATCTTGACCGGGTCTACTCCATCGCGGAAATTCCACATCTCGCTGTACTGGCCGGGCAGATAAGACTTGGTCGTCGTGCAGGTGTAGACAAAATCAATGATCGCGCCGTCTTCCACGCCCGGCATGGAAATGCCGGTGATTTTGGCATCGTCATACATCGCGTATTCCGAATACGGCGCGGATTGGTGAACGTCGCCCGGCCCGGCGACCAGCACCGTCCCATCGGGTTTGATGGTGCGGGCATGGACATTGCTGATCTTCTGGTTGGAGGTGTTATAGGGGATGCTGATTTCGGCCTTGTCGCGCCCGCGCTGATTGAAAATCTTAAAGGTCTCGTGCGTGACATCTACATTGGACCCGTCAGCGTTCAGATGGATCATGCTCTCATCGCGCAGCGTGATCGCGGCCGCATCGGGATACTGCGAGGCGGCAGGGGCGGACTTCAGCAGGGCAGCCGCAGGAACATCAAAAGCGTTTGACGCCGGTGTGGCGGCGCCCGTCTTTAAAGGAGCCAGCAGGCAGAGAAAAGCCAGCGCAAGGGACAGAATCAGCCGGTGAGGCATAAGAAAACCTTTCAGGGAAACCATAAGCGTATTATTGCATACGGAGAAGGGGACGTGAATGTTGCGGGTTGACTTAATGCCCGCCTCCGCCGCCGGCGGGGGATTTCTTGACCCGGCCCAGCAGGAACACGGCGGGAGTGGCGAAGACGAACGTCACGCCCAGCAGCAGAAAGGCATCGTTGTAGGACATGGTCAGCGCCTGGGCCATGACCCTGCCGTCCAGCGTTCGCAGCGCGGCGGTCTGGGCATCGGCCAAACTCATGCCGTGCTGAACCAGATTTTGGGCCGCGCCGGCTAAACTCTGGGCGTACAGCGAATTACCCGAATACAGATGAGAGACCAAATTCGCCCGGTGATAAGCAGCCTGGTTGTAAATGTACGTGTTCAAAACCGCGATGCCGAAGCTGCCGCCAAGCTGGCGGGCTAGATTGATCAGGCCCGACGCCTGCTGGACCGTGGATGGCTTCAGCGAGGCGTACACGATGAAATTGATCGGCGTAAACAAAAATCCCAGCCCGAAGCCGCGAATAATCAGCGCCAGCCGCGTGTCGGGTTCGCCTGACCCGGTGCTGAGATGACCCAGCATCCACATGGAAAGCACAAAAATCGCCATGCCGAACAAGATCAACGCGCGCGGATCCACCAGCGGCTTGGCCCCGGTCGTCACGCGCCCGCAGATCATCGCGCTCACCCCTGTCGCCAGACCCCCCGGCAGCAGGACCAGGCCGGTGTTGGTCGGCGAAAAGCCTAAAATGTTCTGGGTAAACTGCGGGAAAATAAAGATCGCGCCGTACAGGCCGAAGCCCAGGGCGAGGAATCAGAATCAACCCGGCTGCCAGGTCTCGGTTTTTCAGGACGTGGAAATCCACGATGGGTGCTTTGTTGCGGGGCGAAAGTTCCCAGGCGAACATGGCGCTCAGCGCCACAAAGGCCAGCAGGGACAGGCGGACGATCAAGGCGCTGTCAAACCAGTCATCGCGCTGGCCTTCTTCCAGAACATATTGCAAGGAGCCTAATCCCAGCGTCAGCAGGACAATGCCGGGAATATCAATCGGCCCGGCTTTGATAGCATTGGGCGAATCATGCAGGAACGTCGCCGTCAGAAAGACAGAAAGCAGGCCGATGGGGATGTTGACGTAAAAGACCCAGGGCCAGTTATAGTTGTCAGTGATGTAGCCGCCCAGGGTCGGCCCCAGGGTGGGGGCCATGATGATGCCCAGGATAAAGATCGCCTGAACCAGCCCCTGCTGCTCTTTGGGGAATATCTGCCGCAGGGTCGCCTGTGCCGTGGACAGCAGGGCCGCGCCGCCTGCGCCCTGCATCACACGCCAGAAAATCACTTCATTGAGTGATTTGGACGCGCCGCAGAAAAACGAGGCCACGATAAACAGCAGGATGGAGAAGACCAGGTAGCGCTTGCGCCCGAACCGCTGCGAAAGCCAGGCCGTCATGGGCAGGACGATGACGTTGGACAGGATATAGCCGGTGGCGACCCAGGCGATCTCATCCGTCGTCGCGTTCAAATTACCGGCCATGCGGGGCAGGGCGACGTTGATAATCGTCGTGTCCAGCACTTCCATGATGGCGGCAGTAATCAGCCCGATCAAAATGATCCAGCGGTAGGGGTCTGCGGCAGCCGCCGCGCCAGCCGTGGGGCCGCCAGGCGGACCGCCTCCCTGACCTCCGCCGCCTGACTGGGGTTGAGGGCGGCGTCCGTTGCGATGATCCAGAACCTGCGTAGACATAGGTGTATTTCTTGAACCCCCCTGCCCCCAATATTGGGGCGGGGTGCCGTGGGCTTTCTTAATGCTTGTCGCCGCTGACATCAATGGTCGCGTTCACCGACATACCCTGGCGAAGCGCGTGAATCTCCGAGGCCCGCGCATACTTTTTGTCCTCGTTGTCCCCGGCGGCAACCAGTTCAATTCGGACCGGGATACGCTGGACCACTTTGGTAAAGTTGCCGGTCGCGTTGTCCGGCGGCAGGAGGGCCTGCGTCGCGCCGGTGGCCTCGTTGACGCTCTGCACGCGGCCCTTGAAGATGCGTTTGGGGAAGGCGTCCACCTCCACCTCGGCAGGCTGGCCCGGACGCACATCGCTGAACTGCGTTTCTTTGAAGTTAGCCGTGACGTAAACGTAATCGCCCTGCGTGATAGTCACGATGGACTGTCCCGGCGCCAGCGATGCGCCGATGTTGACGGCTTTCTTGACGACGGTCCCTGCCGTCGGAGCCTTGATATAGGTATCAGCCTCCTGCACGAGCGCGTTATCCAGGGCCGCTTTGGCTTGATCCGCCTGCGCCCCAAACGTCCGAATTTGGTCCTGGCGCAACGCGATCTGTGTGCGACCCGCCTGTGCGGTCGCCAGGTCGGCCTGTGCGCTGGTGTTCTGTCCGAGGTTGTTCAGCACGTTGTTTTGCTGAATGCCGACCTGCGTCACATTGGCGCGGGCGATTCCCAGCCCGGCGCGCGCCACATCTACGTTCTGGTGGAAGGCGTCGGCGGCTCGCTGGGCGGCATGAAGCTGGGCCAGCGCCTGCGCGACATTGGCGCGGGCGGTGTTCACCTGCGAATGCGCCTGTGCGGCTTGATAGCGAATGGTGTCAAGCTGCGACTGTGCGCTGGCCGCCCCGCGCTGGCCGCGTCATATTGCTGCGGCGTGACGGCTTCCTGACGAACCAGCACGGCATAGCGTTTCTGGTCGTTGGTCATTTTGACCGCATTGGCCTGTGCGCCAAGAATGGCGGCATCGGCGGCATCAGCGGCGCGCTGCGCCGTTTGAACTGTCTGCTCCTGAGCATTGACTGTGGCCCGTGCCGTCTGCACCTGAGCATCATACTGCCGTGCCTGGTCCTGTGCCTGTGTCACCTGGCTCTCGGCCTGCCGGACCTGGTTGAGCGTCGTGTTGCGGCTCAAGACGACCTGCTGTTGCGCCCCGGATGTCTTGGCATTCTGCGCGGCCAGTTCCGCCTGGGCTTTTTGGATGGCGGCATCTGTCGCCTGCTGCTGGTAAAGAAGATTTTGCTCCGCCTGCGGGATCTGGCTGAGAGCAGCCTGATACGCGGCCCGTGCCTGCTGCACAGCGGAGCGCGGACCGCTGTCTTCCAGACGGGCGATCAGATCGCCCTGCTTGACGGTGTAGCCCTCATCTACTGCCAACTGGCTGAGGGTGCCGCTGATGATCGGGCTGACATTGACTAAATTGCCCGTCACATAAGCGTCATCCGTGCTTTCATGAGTCTGGTTGTAGTGATAAACTTTCAGTCCCCAGATCAGTCCGACAATGAGCGCCGCCGCGACAATCCCGATAATCATCATCTTTTTGACGGGATTATCTTTGGGTTTGTCCTCATCATCTTGTTTCTGCACACTTTTGCCTTCATCTTTCGGCGCGTACTTGGTGTGACTGTGGCCGTTGGCCGTGTCTTGCCCGTCTTTGCCGGGCGCGGGGCGAATCGGCGTTTGTGTTTTCTGTTCGTCTGCCATCTTTGTTGTTCCTTCTAAGGCGTCTCGGGCGCTCCCACGGCATTTTGAAACTGGGCGCGGGCAACCAGATAATTATACACGGCGTCTACCTGCGCGTTTTCGGCCTGCACCAGAGCCGACTGTGCATCGGTGACTTCCAGATAAAGGCCGACCTGTCCCTGGTAGCGCAGTTCGGCGAGCTGACGGGCGGCGATGGCGGATTGCAGCGCAGCGTTGGCCGCTCCGATCTGCTGGGCCGCGGTCGCCAGATTGAGGTAAGCCTGTCGGACATCCAGCGCAACATCGGAGCGCGTGGATTCCAAACTCGTCTGCGCGTTTTCCGTCCGCAGCCGCGCTTCCTGAACACGGTCTCGCGTCGCGCCGCCGTCATACAGGGGAATGTTCAGCGTCGCGGAAAGCGTTGCCGTGCGCTGGCGCGGAAACTGGAACGAAGGCGTGGGATAATAGTTCCCGGCGGCGTTGAGGCTGAAGGTCGGGTCCAGCCCGGCCCGCGCCAGCTTGATCCCGGTCTGTGCCACGCGCACATTCACCTGGGCGGTCAATATCTCCGGCCTTTGCGCGTTCGCCGCCTGTAGCGCCTGGGGGATGTTGATCGCGGCCACTTCCTCCGGCGCATTGGGCAGGGGAGGCGTCGCTTTCAAATCCGGCGCGGCCACGCGGGAAAAATCCGTGACCGGCTGCTGGAAGACAACGCCCTGCGGGTCGGCAAGCTGTACGGGAGTGTCTAGTGGCTTCCCCACCAGGTCATTGAAGCTGGTGACCGCAATACTGAAATTGTTTTGCGCCGCCGTGAGATTTTGCTGGGCGCTGGCGACCTGCGTGTCGGCCCGGAGAACGTCAATCTTTTGTCCCACACCGGCAGCGTTCAGGCGTGTCGCATCCGTTTGCTGGCGCTGTGCATTTGTCAGGGCGGCGAGGGCGACATCTACCTGATGCTGGGCGCGCAGCGTGTTGAAAAAGATCGTCTGCGCCCGCAGTATTCGCGCATTGCGTACCTGACCGAGAACAAATTGGTCGGCCAGGCTTTGCAGGCGGGCCTGATCGGAGGCGGCCCGGATCTGCCCGGTCAGGTCCAGCCGGTCGCCAATGTTAAATTGCAGTATTTCCTGATGCGTGGGCGTGACTTGAATGGCCGGTCCCGTCCCGAGCTTGATATCGGTTGCCTGATCATAACGAAACGCGGTGCCGCTGGCTCCCACGTTGGGCCGTCCTGCGGCGGCTTCCTCATCGGCTCGCTTTCGGTCAATCTCCACATTGCGCGTGGCCGTTTGTATGTCCGCGCTGCTTAACAAGCCCGCCTGGATCGTTTGTGCCAGTGTGTAGGTCTGCGGCACGCCGTTTGCACCGGCGATGGGGACGCTTCCGAGCGGCCCACCATTGACGCTTGTCCCGCCCGTCGTGCCGACCCCATTCTGGGAGGAACCGACCCCATTCTGGGAGGAACCGACCCCATTGGTTCCTGTCGTGCCGACGCCGTTGCTGCCGTTTGCCGGGGCTGTCCCTGTTGTCGTCTGTCCGGTCGTGCCGCCTGCGGGATTTCCGACGCCAGTATTCCCGCCGACCCCTGTTGCGCCGGTAGTCGCATCGGTTCCCGTCGCCCCCACGCCTGTGGCGCTGCCGGGAGCCGTTCCAGCGGCAGCGGGGGCATTGCCTGGCCCACTCGCGCCAACTCCGGTGCCGTTCCCATTGCCGGCGGCTCCTGTCCCCGCCGTTCCGGCCCCTGTCCCCGCCGTTCCGGCCCCTGTCCCCGCCGTTCCGGCCCCTGCACCTGCATTGCCGGCCCCGCTGCCACCGGCGGCCTGATCAATCCAGATAAAGCCGGGCGGGATCGGCCCGGCGGCCAGCGTCGGCGTAGTCAGGAGACTCAGTGCAGCCCCGACTAGCAGTGTCCGGCGGGCGCGTGATCGTTTGGTCATTTGCGAAGTCCTCTCACGGTCAAATCCACAATATCGGCGATGCCCGCCGCGATCTCTGCCTGACTGGAAACGCAGGGGTAGGGGGGCAGAAACCCCAGGCACATCGTCTTCAAAGTGCGGGCAGTATGCAGCGGGTCCGGCACATCAAACAGGCCCTGCCGGTTGCCTTCTTCCAGAACTTCTGCCAGCAAAGCATATTCCTTTTCCACGTAGGGCTTCATTCGCGTCTGGATGTGCGGCTTGATCGCGATGACCAGTTCCAGGGTTGCCGGCGATTCCGCGCAGCGCTGATGCGCCCTCAGCATTGACTGCTGAAGCATTTCTGTGAGCTTCTCCACTGGCCCCTTTGCGGGATCGTGGGCGATGGTCTTGCACTCGCACAAGCTTTTTTCTTTGAATTGGGCCATAATCGCCAGCCCGATGTCTTCTTTGCTTTCAAAGTAAAGATAGACCGTGCCTTTGCCGACCCCGGCATCCGACGCGATTTCGTCAATCGTCGTCTTCTTGAAGCCGTAGTGCCAGAGCCGATGCTCCGCCGCATCTAAAATCTTCTGCCGCACATCCCCGTGCCGTGTCATTTCCAGTATTTCTCCATGAACAACTGACCAATTCGTATTTCTAGTCAGAGTATACCACAGGAACACCGCGATTCAACCCCCAGTTCCCACCAAACGACATTAAATTTGCTTGCAAAATTTGCCGGAACGCGCTACACTATCACAGGAGAATCACCGCCCATGTTGTCGGTTCCATTTTACATCGTCAATTCGTTCACGCAAACCCGCTACGCCGGCAACCCGGCCGGCGTTGTCATGGCCGCCCGACCGCTATCGGAAGCGCAGATGCTGGCTATCGCCGGGGAGCTGCACCTGGAAACAGCCTTTCTCGCGCCCAGTATCCACCCGGACGAGGACTATGTGGTCGCCTATTACACTGCTGTGGAGCGCATCCCGCTCTGCGGCCATGACACCATTGCGCTTGCCACGGCGCTGGCGCAAACAGGCCGCCTGTCCGCGCCTGCCTCCCTGCGCCTCGCCACGGATGTCGGCCCGCTTGCCGTCTCCATCGCCGTGGACGGGCTGGTCACGATGGAACAGGCGCTGCCGAAGTACGGCCAAACAGTCAGCGCAGAAGATGCCGCGCAGGCGCTCGGGCTGCCGGTAGATGTCATCACTGAGACCGGCCTGCCAGTTCAGGTTGTGTCCACCGGTAATCCGTTTCTAATTGTTCCCGTCGCCCACCGCGCCCCGATCAGCGCCCTTGCGCCGGATATGAATGAATTGATCGCTTACGGCGACGGTTTGAACGATTTCATCATTGGCGTTTATGTCTGGACATCGGAAACCGTGAGCGCCCATGCGCGCGTCTATGCTCGCGCCTTTTGTCCCGCCGTCGGCCTGCCCGAAGACCCCGTCACGGGAACGGCCAGCGGCGCGGTCGGAGCGTATCTGGCAAAGCACGGCCAGTTGACGCCTGATGCTGAAGGCGTGATGCACTTCCGCACCGAGCAGGGCTACGACATGGGCCGCCCCGGAAACGTGGATGTCTGCTTGGAGACAAAGGGGAACGCGATCACCCGCGTTCAGATACAGGGCTATGCGACATTGGTGGGGGAAGGGAAACTGATGCTCTGATTTCATTCCATTGTCAGCGCATCCTCTTCCATTGGAATAGTCTCTACGCCAAACTTATGACCAAAATCATTTTCTTCTTTTTTCTCGGCGCTCTGGCTTGCGCTTTAATAACTTGCGTCAAGGCGACACCGACCGAGAACATCGGGCTGCAAGTCCTGCCTGCGCCTGCTGCGGTCATCATTGATGGCAAATACAACGATTGGGATCTCTCCGGCAGTATCTTCGCCTCGGGCGACATTGAAACACAGCGCGATGACTATAGCGTTTGGCTCTCGGCCATGTATGATGCGAAGAATCTTTACTTGCTGGCTCGATTCAATGACAAGACGCCGCTGAACAACCCAGGGCAAACCATTGCCAACTACGGGTTTGCCGGCGACAGTCTGCAAATCCGCACGATCACCCACTCCGGTACAAACAACCAGCTTATCTGCAATATGACCGCCTGGCGGGGAGAAAACGGGAGTGATGTCGTGAACATGGATTACGAAGGAGCGAAACCGGAAATCAAAGACGCCAAAACGCAGGGCGGGCAGCAGGCGTTCACCGTCAACGCGGACGGACAGGGCTACACGCAGGAGATTGCGATTCCCTGGGGGCTGCTGACCAAAGACGGGCAGCCGCTCCGGGCCGGCGATCAGCTTCAGATAACGTTCGAGCCGAACTTCACCACGCCTGCGAAAGGGCGCCTTTCCGTCAAAGATGTCTTCAAACCGCTGCCGACGATTGACCGCGTGTTCACCTTCATGACGAAAGGCGAATGGGGCATCGCTGTTCTCGCCACTAAAGGTCGGCTCGCCCCGCGTCCGGTGCGGATCGCCGATGGGCGCGAATTTCCCGTGAAACTCCAAAACGGCGTCCCTGTCGCCGATTGGTTGAGACTGACTGGGCCGAGTTCGGCTGCCGTGCTGCCCGGTTTTAAGCCGATTACTTTTACCCTTGCTCAAGACGGCTGGGTCTCCCTGAACATCAAGAATGCCCAGGGACAGGTCGTTTGCCATCTTCTGCGCGGCGACTTCTTCGCGGCGGGCAAACACACCGTCCTCTGGGACGGCCTGACCACGCCGAATGCTCATCAGCCGGGGCAGCCGGTTCCCGCAGGAGGGTATACCTGGAGCGCGCTGACACACGGGCCGATCGGCCTGCGCTGGCGCGGATTTGCCGACAATGGCGGTGCGGCCCCCTGGGACAATGGACTGACCACTAATTGGGGCGGCGATCACGGTCAGCCGGTCGCCTGCGCGTCGGAAGGCGATCAAGTCTTCCTGGGCTGGTCATTGGCAGAAGCCGGCTCGGCCCTGGTCGCGACCGACCTGACGGGTCATGTCCTCTGGAAGAACACGCGCGGCGGCATCGCCGGAGCGGAGCAGGTCGCGGTCAATCAAGGGATCGTATATATTCTGAGCGGCCCCAAAGACCTGTACCACTTAAACGCGAAAGACGGCTCCTACCGAAGCTGGGGCGAGACAAACGCCCCCGACGCGCCTGCCGATGTCAACCCGCTTGATTTGTGGCCGAATGCCGCCGACAAGCCGGATCGGATCAACGGCCTGGCGGTTATGAGCGGCCAGGTTTTCCTGTCGCTGACAAAGCAGAATGGGATATTAGTGCTGGATGCAAAGACGGGCCGCTTCGTCAAAACGATCTCTGTGCCCGCGCCAGGGCGATTGACAGCCGGCACCGATGGCCGGCTGTATGCGCTCTCCGGCGGGACTTTGCTTCTGTCCCTGGACCCTGCCGCTGGGACTGCCAGGACGCTGGTTTCCGAGCCTGACGAGCGCGACCGGCGTGGCTGTGGATTCGCAGGGCCAGATCTACATCGGCGTCGGCGACCCGGACAACCAGGTGCGGGTTTATGACACGGGCGGCAAGTTCCTCCGCGCCATTGGCCGGCCTGGAGGCCGTGCACTTTTGGGCCAGTGGCAGCCGGACGGACTGCGCTTTATCAGCGGTCTGGCGGTGGATAGTGAGGGCAAACTCTGGGTAGCTGAGAACGACGACTTTCCCAAGCGGGTGTCGGTTTGGGATGTGAAGACAGGCCGATTTGTGCGCGAATTCTTCGGCGCGACTCATTACGGCGCGGCGGGCGGGGCGATTGACCCGCGTGATCCAAATGTCATGGTCGGTTCCGGCTGCGAGTGGCGGCTGGACCCGCGGACGGGCCGCGCCGGCTGTCTGGCCGTCATGACGCGGGACGGCATGGCGAACTCCCTGTTCGGGGAAGGCTCAAACGGGCGCCAGTATCTGGTCGTTGCCAACGGCTCCGGTTTTACCAACGACCCAGTTCAAATCTTTCGAGCGGCTCGGCGACGCCCGGTATGTCCTGCGTAGCCGTTTTACGTATGACACTCAGGGAAAAACGACTCGCTATTGGGCCGATGAGAACGGCGACGGTCAGGAGCAGCCCGGCGAAGTGACGACCGTGCCAGGCTTGATCAAAGTTGGCGGCTGGTATATGTCCGTGACGCCCGACCTGACCCTGTACAGCGGCTACAATCAGTACAAAGTGGCCGGCTTCACCCCATCAGGAGCGCCTCAATATGATCTCGCCCATCCCGTTGCGCTTCCCAACGCGGGCGAACAGGGGGGCATGGGCGCAACGACGGGTGTTGGTCCGCCGACGGCAAATCGGTTCTTTACAATGGCGCCTATGGGGTCAGCCGTTCAACCTTTGACTGCTACGATATCGCTTCCGGCTTGAAGCGGTGGTCCTATCCAAACGATTATGTCGGCGTCCACGGTTCGCATAATGCCACGCCCCCCGAGCCGGGTCTGATACGAGGCGCGTATGATATTGTGGGCGAGGCGACTCTGCCTGCGCCCATCGGGGGCATCTGGGTGATCCCCACCAATGTCGGTGAGTGGCACATACTGACCGGTGATGGATTTTACCTGACGCGCCTGTTCCAGCCGGACCCTTTGAAGTACCAATTCCCCGCCGACGCCGCGCCCGGCGCAGACATGAGCGGTGCGCCCCCCGGCTCCGGCGGCGAGGACTTCGGCGGCTCGGTGACTTACGGAACGGATGGCAAGCTGTATATTCAAGCCGGCAAGACCGGTTACTGGAACATGGAAGTGACGGGCTTGGAAACGGTGACAGCCCTGGGCGGCGGACGCCTGACCCTGAGCCGGACGGATATGGCCCAGGCCGCCGGATTCCAGTCCCAGGAGCAGCAGGTCGTCAGCGGGCCGCACCGGCTGACTGTGCGGCGTTTGACTCCCCAATTCACCGGCGATCTCACACGCGATTTCGCCGGTGCGAGCACCGTTCATTACCAGAAGAGCGATGATTCTGCGGCGACTTCCGTCGCTGCCTACGACAGCCAAAACTTATATTTGGGGTGGGATGTCAAAGACAACACGCCCTGGGTCAATGGGGCGACCAGCCCGGAAAATCTTTACTTGGGCGGAGATACCGTAGACTTCCAACTTGGGAGCGATCCGCTGGCCGACAAGTCGCGCAGCGAATCTGGGCCAGGCGATCTGCGCCTTTCCCTGGGTCGCTTGGGGGGCAAAGAAACAGCAGTCCTGTACCGAAAAGTCTCCCCCATTAAAAAGCCGTTTGTGTTCCATTCCGGCGTGATCGCGAATTATCCTCTGGACTACGTCGGCCAGGTCCCCGAGGCCAAAATTGCCGTCTCCAAACGCGGCGACGGCTACACGGTTGAAGCCGCCGTACCCCTGGCGGCCCTCGGAGTCGCGCCTTTGCCCGGCCAAGTTGTGAGTGGTGACTTTGGCGTGACGTTCGGGGACCCGGCAGGCCAGCGGACACGCCTGCGCTCGTACTGGAGCAACCAGCATACCGGCATCGTGGATGACGCTGTTTTTGAACTGATGTCCGAGCCGAGGAATTGGGGGGAGTTGACGTTCGAGAAGTAGCTCAGGAGAGTTCACGCGACCGGGCGGCGGCGGCTTGGATGGCGTCAATGAGGGCGGTGCGGATGCCGGCGCGCTCTAAGACGTGCAGGGCGGCGATGGTGGTGCCGCCAGGCGTGGTGACGTTGTCTTTGAGCTGGGCAGGATGCTCGTCGGAGGAAAGGACCATCTGGGCCGCACCGAGGACGGTTTGAGCGGCGAGAAGGCGGGCAGTGTCACGGGTTAAGCCTTCTTTGACGCCACCATCCGCAAGGGCTTCGATCATCAGGTAGACATAGGCGGGGCCGGAGCCGGATAGGCCCGTCACGGCGTCTAAGAGGCGTTCGGGGACTTCCACGGAGATGCCGACGCTGGCGAAGAGGCTTTCGGCCAGGCGCAGGTGTTCTGCGGTGGCATGGGAGCCGCGACACAGGGCGGTCGCGCCCTTGCCGACCAGGCAGGGCGTGTTGGGCATGGTGCGAACGACCGGAATGTCGCCTGGCAGGAGGCTTTCCATCTTTTCCAGGCGGACGCCTGCGGCGATGGAAATGACAAGCTGAGACGGCAAAATCACGGAGGCGATCTCGGTCAGCACATCCGCGACCATCGGAGGCTTGACAGCCAGCAGCACCAGATCAGCCCCCAGAACGGCGGACTGAACAGAAGGCGCGGCGATTGCGCCCGGCCCCAGATCGGCAGCCAGGGCCACGGCTTTCGCGCTGTGCGTGTCAAAGAGGCGAATGCCGGAAGCCGGCATAGCACCAGCGGCGACCAGACCACGCGACAGGGCGCCACCCATCATGCCGGCGCCCAGCACGGCCAGTATTTTATCGCGCAGCATGTAGCCCCACTCCGGGCGACTGAAGTCGCGGCAACGAGTTCACGAAGTCCACCTTCGCGGACTAAGATTTTTCCTAACCGGCGAAGGCCGGTTTTGTGGGATTGTTGCTGCGGTTTTAACCGCCGGCCTACCTAATCCCGGTCAAAGATCGCGGCGCGGACACCCACGGCCGGTTTATCTTCGATGTCAATCGTGACCGTTGCGGGCGTGAACAAATAGACCTGCTCGCCGATCTTCTCCACGCTGCCTTCCAGGGCGTAAGTCGCGCCATTGAGGAAATCAATGATCCGCTCGCTCATGTCGGCGGGCGTCTGCTCCAGATTGACGATTTGCTGCTGGCCGTCTTTCAGGCCATCGGCGGCGCGGCGGGCGTCGTCAAAGGTCTGAACCGAGCGCCGGACCGTGATCCGGGTCTGGCGGGCCTGGTCAATGCGAAGCGTTGTGCCGCGTTTGAGCGGGTTGTATGAGCCGCCGCTGGCGCGTGTGGATGCGGGGATCGGCTGGGTCTGGTTTTCGGCTGCCACGTCCTCTTCCTCCTCGTAGTCATCGTCATGTCCCTTGAAATGGTTCATGATCCGTGCAAAAACGCCGCCATCTCGCGCGGGGCTGTCGTCGTATTCTTCCGCTTCTGCGTTCTGATTCATGGTGCTGCTGCCCTCCTGTCCTCGTTGCTTCATCTGGCTGAACTTCGCGGGCCGAAGATCGCTGTCCCAACCCGTACCATTGTCGCGCCTTCTTCAATCGCCGTCTCAAAATCACCTGTCATGCCCATGGACAGCGTCTGCCGGCTTGCCGGGGGCAATCGTTCAAAAAGCTGCCGTAACTCTCGAAAATAGGGTCGCGCGTCTTCGCTAAATGGCGCGATGCCCATCAAGCCTTGCAGCGAAACGCCGGAAGCGCCAGCCATTTCCGCGGCGGCATCCAGGGCCTCTGCGGGCGCAAACCCGGTTTTTGTTTCTTCGCTGCCCAGATGCACTTGCAGCAGAATGTTTTGCGTTTTGCCCAGTGACTGTGCCTGCCGGCCCAACGTTTGCGCCAATTTGACGCTGTCCACGCTCTGAATCAGGTCAAAAAGCCCTACAGCTTGCTTTGCTTTGTTACCTTGCAGGTGGCCCAGCAGATGCCAGCGGCCATACTGTACGCTGGCGTGTTTCTCCGTCGCCTCTTGCACATAGTTCTCGCCGACATCAGTCACGCCCGCTGCCAGCGCTTCCATGACGGTGGAAGCGGGCTGCTTTTTGGTGACAGTGACCAGCGTAATGTCTTCCGCTCTGCGACCGGATCGCTCCGCCGCTAATGTGATGCGCTCCCGCAGACGGGCGATGTTGTCAGCGATGTCGCTCACAGGCGCTCAGGATGTCTCCCTGCGCGGTTCACGCCGGCCCAGAGGCTTGCGGTCCCCGGTTTCAATATAGTACACGCGCTCGGCGATGTTTGTGGCATGATCGGCGATCCGTTCCAAATACACGACAGCCAGCAGCATGTACGAGGCCGGGAAGACATGGGACGGCTGGCTCTGGGTCAGGGTCAGCAGCTCTTCACGAAGCACTTTGAAGGCATCATCGACATGGTCGTCGTCTTCGCAGACTTTGACGGCCAGTTCCAAGTCATGGCGAACCAGCGCTTCCAGGCTTTGATGCACCATCGTCTGCGCCATCTGCGCCAGCGGCCCGATGTCCAGCAGTGGCTGCTTGAGATAAAATTCCTGGGTCAGTTTGCGCGCGATTTTGGCGATGTCTACGGCATGGTCGCCGATCCGTTCCAGATCGGTAATGACTTTGAGGGCGCTTTCAATCTGGCGCAGGTCGCGAGCCATCGGCTGCTGGAGGGCAAGCAGGCGAATGCACTGGGCCTCAATTTTGCGGTCCATTTCATCTACGGCGTCATCCTGCGCCAAAACGCCTTCGGCCAGGGCGACATCGCTCTGCTGGACGGCTTCCACCGCCTGTGCCAGCATGATGCCGCACAGGCTTCCCATTTGCAGAAGTTCCTGCTCCAATCCCGCGAGTTCTTCACGAAAACTTTGCCGAATGTTCAACATCGCTGCTTTTTATTCCGACCCATTATGACCTTTGCCCATTATAGCACAGTTGTTGCTATTTGACAAGCAAATTGAACAGTTTTTTCGCTAGATATAGATAAATTTTATTAATGACTCTACTAAATGTAGGCAGGAGGAACTGTCAAGCCTTGCGGGGAACTATGAAAGGTTACTGGGGGAGGGTGTTTTGATGCGATTTGGAGTCTGTACGGGGCCGGAAAACGCGGCTATTTTGGCGCAGGCAGGCTATGACTACATGGAACTTGGAGTAGCGTCCCACTTGCAGCCGGAAAAGTCCGAGGACGAGGTGATGCCGCCCTTACGCGCGGCAGTCGGCAGCTTACGGCTATTGCCGGAAACGTTCAATGTCCTTCTGCCTGGGGATTTAAAAGTCGTCGGGCCGGAGACCGATCCGTCCAGGCAGGCGCGGTATCTGGAGGCCGCGTTCCGCCGCGCCCGCGCGGTCGGAGGCCGAGTCGCTGTTTTCGGCAGCGGTGCGGCGAGAGGGATTCCGGCAGGGTGGCCGAAGGCAAAGGCTAACGCTCAGATAATTGACTTTTTGCAGATCGCCGGCAAGGCGGCGGCCAGCCATCAAATCAAGATCGCCATTGAGCCGCTCAACCGGGGAGAATGCAACTTCATTAACAGCGTTGCCGAGGCGTGTGTACTGGCACGGGAAGTCAGTCACGGCGCTATCGGCGTTTTGAGTGACCTGTATCATGTGACGCAGGAAGGCCAAAGCTACCAGGAAACGCGAGATGCCGCTCCCTGGCTGCGCCATGTCCATGTCGCGGGCGCGCAAAATCGCCGCGCGCCAAATGCCGACGACCGAGAGTATCTACTGCCATACTTCGCTGTGCTGAAAGAGATCGGCTACGCGGGCCGGATCAGCGTGGAAGGTCAGTGGGAGGATCTGCCCGCGCAGGCGAGCGCAACGCTGACCGTGCTGCGGGAAGCCTGGGACCAGGCTTAAGATCACGCCCAGGCTTGATGAAACTGCCCGCGCGCCAGCAAATCTGTCTCCTCCGACCAGGACAAGACGGGCGCTCCCGCCGCCCGCAGTTGGCGCAGGCGCGTGGTAATTGTCCACAGGGAAAGCCCTGTTTCAACGATCATAGCCTCGCGGCCCAGCGCGCGCCACTGCACCCAGGTCAGCCACAGAACATCGGCCCGGCTGGGTCGCTCCACAGCATCGTACACTTTTTTACGCACTTCCTCGGCTTCCGGCAGGCGGCAAATCGCGGCCACGCGCCGCGCGGCTTCAGACGTATCAACAAACACTTCGGCAGAAGTTATCATGGTTCAGGCTCACTTTCAGAAAGAACAAATACAAAAGTAAGCCTATTATCAGCATTTCTGCCGTCTCCGCGCACGGTGAAAGTACGAGTTTTGCTTAGACGACTTCCAGTTTCCCCTCCCCGACGCGGAGCGCGTGCTGGGTTTCGCTGCCTTTGTTGATGATCAGGGTCGTGACTTCCGCCTGGGCGGCAAGCTGGGCAATGACGGGGCCAGGCAGGACGACAGCAGTGCGCTCGGTGTCATCCCAGGAACGCATCATGGCTTCGCTGGTGAAGCAAAGCAGGGCGTCGTCCTGGGTCAGCAGTTCAATTTCCTGTGGTGTTTCCGGCGTGTCTTTTTCGGCTCCTGTGCTGAGAACCACGCATTCGGCATCTTCATCCTGGTCGCCGGCGATGGGAATGCGGCTGAACTCCTCTAAGAATGCCCGCAAGACCGCGTCTCGGTTTTCACTCGTGTCCTCACGATGCAGCGCCGCCAGGCCTGCTTCCAGGCGCTCATTGCGACCGGATGCCTGCTGCTGCATCTGCGCCATCATTTGCGCGGTCTGCGCCATCGCCAGCATTTCCGGCCCGGCGACTTCCGCATGGACATCCGGCCCGTCCACAAAGAGCAGATGCTCGCTGCCGCCCAGTATCCCGCCGATCTGCGCGCCGGAAAGAAACATGCCGTGTTCCAATTGGGGCAGCGCTTGGCGCAAAATGCCGAGTTGGGTAAATGCCGGCACGCCGCTGACACCCTCCGGGTTGGTGGCGATCAAAAGCTGAATGTCTGCCCCCGGCGCGATAGAGCCGTCGGGCGCAGTCGGAACGGGGTTGAGCGTCGGGACGGCTAAAATGCTGTCACGGAGGATGTCCAGAAACTTCCGCCGGGCTTCCAGCCCTTCTTCCTCGGTCAAAGCCATTCTCAGTCCCAGGATAGACGATTCCAGCGCGATGTTCTTGAGCGGTTCCTCAGTCATGTCTTGTTGCATGGATATTCTTTCAGCCGGCTTCTCTGTCGGCAGCCTTTAGGTTGATGGATCGTTGCGGGTTCCGCTTTTGTTCTGCTTGCCCAGCCGCTTCAGCCGGCCCAGGATTCCGTGCTGCGTTTCTTCCTGGATGGTCGCTTCCAGTTGGGCGCGCTCCTGCCGGTCACGCTCCGCCCGGCTCTCGGCAGCCCGCGCCTGATAGTCCAGATTATCAATTTTCGCGCCGCACCAGTTACACAGAGCGCTGGTCTGGGTGAGCAGTTTCCGCTGACAGGTCGGACAGACGGCAACAGGCGGCGTTTCCACCGTTTTTGCGGCCTGTTGCGGGCCAGGCGCGGGAGGCCAAACTTCAGGGGGCTCACTCATGGCAGTTATAATTCCAGATGACTAAATCGTTGTTTGGTTTCATCCTCGGGTTCGGCTTGCGGTGTCTCTATCTGTTCCCGGTGGTGTTCACCGGCGGCTCTGTGCGCCTCGTTCCGTTCTTCCAAACTCATCTGAGCGCGAGCTTCATACACGGCGCGCATCGTTCCGTTGCTGAGGGAACCGGGCATAGTAGGAAACCCGAACGGGTCAAACGTTGCGTTCCCCTGAAGGATGTTCAGTGACTGCAAATCATGGAGCGCCTGTTCGGCGCGGTAATCTGCGCGCTCCACTTCCGCTTCTGCCCGGTAAGCCGGGTCAGTGATTTCTGCGCCGCACCAGTTGCAGTTGGCGCTGATATGCGAAAGCAGTTTCCGACCGCAATGCGGGCAGACATTCATGTCAGTGCATGCCTCCGACAAGCTGACGCTCCGGCCTCGCGGACAGAGCGCGCAGGCGCGGGACGACTTCGGTGAGCTTGTTTATGACATAATCCACTTCTTCAGATGTCGTGAAGCGCGAAACGCCGAAGCGCAGGGTGGAATAAGCGGCCCCATCCGTCAGCCCAATCGCTTTGAGAACGTAGCTCGGTTCCAGCGATTCGGACGTGCAGGCGGAGCCGGTTGACAGGGCGACTTCCGGCAGCGCCAGCAGCAGAGCGTCGCCTTCTACGCCCGCAAAGGAGATGCTGGCATTGTGCGGCAGCCGCTCGGTCGGAGGGCCATTCAGCGTGGTTCCGTCAATTCCGCTCAAAATGCCCTGGATCAGCCGGTCGCGGAGGGTGGTCAAATGCCCTTGCTCTGACGCCAGTTCGTTTTGACAGATTGCCGCGGCCTTGCCGAAGCCGACAATGCCCGGCACATTCAGAGTTCCTGACCGCATTCCCTGCTCGTGGCCGCCGCCATCCATCTGCGCCGCCAGCCGCACGCGCGGGCTGCGTCGCCGGACATACAGAGCGCCGACGCCCTTCGGCCCGTGCATCTTGTGCGCCGTCAGAGACATCAAATCGATGGGCAGTGTCTGGACGTCAATCGGCATCTTACCGGCGCATTGCGTTGCATCTGTGTGAAACACGATGCCGCGTTCGCGGCAAATGGTCCCGATCTCGGCGATAGATTGAAGTGTCCCGATCTCATTGTTGCCCATCATCACGGAAACTAAAACTGTCCCGTCCGTCAGAGCGCCGCTCAGTTCCTCCAGGTCAATGCGCCCCTGCCGATCCACTCCCAGATACGTCACCCGATGGCCCGTCTGTTCCAGATGCTTCGCAGAGTCCAAAATTGCCTTATGCTCAGTTTTGACTGTAATTATGTGGCTGCCCTTCGCGGCATAGTTCTCGGCCACACCTTTCAGGGCCAGATTGTCCAATTCGGTCGCGCCGGAGGTCCAGACGATCTCGCGCGGATCGGCATTCACGAGTGCCGCGACCCGGGCGCGCGCCTGGGCAACCGCTTCCTCGGCAGCCCAGCCGAAGACGTGACCACGCGAGGCGGCATTGCCATAGACATCGGCAAAGAAAGGCAGCATGGCGTCCACAACGCGCGGGTCTGTCCGCGTGGTGGCGTTGTTGTCCAGATAAATTGGAAAGGAGACCATGAGGAATTATCCGAGAGGCAAACCAATGGCGAAGCGGCGACGGGAAAAGTCTTCAAAGTGCGGCCAATCAGCGCCGTCAGGAGCCGGCCCGCTGATGTCAGCCAGAGTGATGTCTTGCAGGAGGTTCTTGACCCGCCGCTCAATCTCGGCCAGCGGGTCGCGAATGGTACAGCGGCTGAACTGCTTGCAGGTGTCTCCGTGCCCGTTGGAACATTGAAGCAGAGCGAGCGGGCCGTCCAGCACAGAGATGATTTCGGCGACGCTGATGGCGGCTGGTGCGCGCTGCAATCTATAGCCGCCGGTGGGGCCGGGGTGAGAAGCGACGATGCCGTTTTTCGCCAGTGTCTGCAAGATCTTGGCCAGCAGTTCCACCGGTATCTCATACTGCTCGGCCAGGTCTTTGGTGTTGACCAGCCGCTCCGGCTCGCCGGCCTGCATCACGGCCAGATGCGACAGCGCCAGCAGAGCATAATCGGCCCGTTTGGACATGCTTAACATGGTATCTCGTCCCCCTTTCTCCGACCACTTAGTCGCAAATACGGCGCTATTATACCGAATTTGCGTTCGGAGTGTCAAGCGCGAACCGACCTAAAATGGGTCCACCGGCAGGGCTGCGACTTTGTTTACGCCGGGCGGAGGCGCGAATTGGAATGTGGTCCTGGGCAGTGACTGTTCCGGTTCCAGCGCCTCTACAGTTTCCCAGAACTCAAGACTGACGCCGTTTTGCCGGCCCGTCAGTTCTATACGCCGCAGCGCGTCCGTAGCCGGGTCCAAGAAGAACTGATAGGAAACTCCCTGGCGGCTTAATATCATTCGGTACACGAGTTCGTCCTGCCCGTTTACGGACACCGTTCGGGCGGAAAGATGAATGCCGATTCCGGCCAGCATCTTCAGCGCCTGCGGGCTGCTGTCTTTGGTGATCGCCTGCAATCCCTGCGCCATCTCGTGGCCGTCGCCCAGGAAAAAGCCCCCCTGCGCCAGCCCCAGCGCGGTCATGTCATTGTTGGCGGCATGAAACTGCTTAGCGGAAGCGACGGTGTACTGACGCATTCCGGCCCGCAGCGTCCAGACTTTAACGCCGTCCGAGATCACGACCAGGCGGCGCTGGGGCGTGCCTGCGGCGGAAATCTGCGTGATGTCGGATCGGAATTTGCCGGGCCGTTTGGCGACGATGCGAGCTTCTTCGCGGAACGTAAAGGAAACCCCTTGCTTGCTGCCGGTCATCTGCATCAGAGATCTGGACTGAAGCGCCCCGCCTGCGGCCAGCGGCGCCAGGGCATGCCTGAGCGGGGTGATGTCCAGCACGGCCCCCGGTGTGGATGGAACGGTGGGCGATGGCAGCATCTGCGCTGATGCAGCCAGCGTGTTGAAGCTGAAAAGCGCAGCGAGTATGGCAGGGAAACAAAATCGCGACATGGGGATTGCCCTCCTGGGGATAGATTGCCGCTATTGTACCACAGGCAGGCAAGGTATCTGTTGCTGGGGTCCAGGCAGGCGTTAAGACAGGCCCGCCAGACGGCTCAGGGTGCGGCTAAGAGCGCGGGAAAAGAAGCCGACTGCGGGAACCGCCCGGTCATAATCCATACGGGTCGGTCCGACCACGCCAATCGTGCCGCGTTTGCGGTGTCCGACATAATAGGAGGCCGTCACGACGCTGCACTCAGTCATGGCCGGCACATGGTTTTCCGACCCGATAACCACCGTGACATCCGGCCCCAGCAGCGCGCGCGAAAGCGTTTGGAATAAAAGCGTGCCGCGCTGAAGCGTCTCCAGAACGCTTTCAATTTTGGCGACATCCCGGAACTCCGGCTGCCGCAGGATTTCGCTGGTTCCTTCCAGGTACACGCTGTCTTCATCGGCAGCGGCAAAGGCCATCTGCTGGGCAGCGGTGGCGAGCAGCCCGTACAGGGCGCGCAGGGCGGGAGCAAACTCGGCAGGGGCTGGGAATGTTTCGCCCGGCAGCGTGTCCAGGGATTTTCCGGCAAAGGCCGCGTTGAGGGCGTTTCCGAGGGCAACAAGGTCGGCGGGAGAAACGACAGGCGCGTCTGATTGGGCGGGGCATAGCAGGCGATTCTCCACCTGACCCGTACTGAGCAGCATCACCACCAGAAGGCGGTCCTCGCCGGCGGGGGAAACAAAAATCTGACGCACTTGCGTGTCGGCAGGACGCGGTGGAGTCGCCACCGAGGTATAGGAGGTTGTTCGAGTCAGCAGGGCGCACGTCCGGCGCAGCAGGCGCTCCATTTCCAGAGCCTGGTCTTCCTCGTCCATCACCGTCAGTCCGCCTTCGTCCAGCGACGAGGCCAGCATCAGATGGTCTACATAGAATCGGTAGCCCTGATCGGAGGGAATACGCCCCGCGCTCGTATGCGGCTGCCGGAGAAAACCCAGGTCGGCCAGCTCGGCCATCTCATTGCGTATGGTCGCGCTTTTGATGCCCCACTGATGCCGCGCGGCCAGGTCTTCGCTGCCGAGGGGCCTTACGGTCTCCACATAGTCGCGGACGACCGCCCCTAAAATCTTTTGTTTTCGTTCATCCAGGTGCATTTTGGTAACAATAGTGTACCATTTTGCGGGAAAGTTGTCAATCTCTCCTGTGTAGCAATAGCGCCGCTTCTGGATAGGTAGGGCAAAATATCGTTCAATACTTTGTTGACAAACGGACAAGCCCGTGTCAGAATAAAGCATCTGCCTAATCGGTTAGTCTTATTTCCGAAAAATATTGTGCGCCTGAAGGCTGAAACTGATGACGGCCGATTCGCGCTCTCCGTTTTAAGGCTTACAGACCCAAACAAATGAAGACGCAGAGACAATTTAGCACTTATTGTGGTACGCTGAACGTGACTTTGCTCGGTCTGCCTTTACGGAGCGCCGGGCAAACTTTCTTCGCAATATCCCCGTAAACCAAAGGTGAGATGGCGACAACACAGAAAATCCGAGCGAGCGAGGACGAAAATGTGTCGGAGCCGATGACAGGCAGCCGCCCGATGCGCTGGCCTTACATCATCGGTGTCGCTCTGCCGCTGATCGTCCTGAACACCGGATGGATTGCCAATTCTGAGATGAAGACCGGCGTCACCGAGCTAACCATCTCCACGCTGTTTCTCGGCATCACGTTTATCTTGTTCGTGCTGACGCTGCTGAACCTGGCGCTGCGCGCCGTTTTTGGGGCACGCGCGGCCATGAACCAGCCGGAACTCATGGCGCTTTATACGATGCTCTGCATTTCCAGCGTCGTCGCCGGAGTGGGCCATTTCGGCTTTTTTCTGCCGTTTCTGGCTAACCCGTTTTACTTCAACACGCCGACTAACGGTTGGGAAACGTTCTGGCATCTGCTGCCTTCGTACATCGGCCCGCGTGACCCGGAAGTCCTCAAAGGCTTTTTTCTGGGACATCAGACGGCCTTCCGCGCTCCCATTCTGCTGGCTTGGGCACCGCCGCTGGCGATCTGGAGCGTCTTTTTTCTGGCACTGCTCTGGACGACACTTTGCCTGGCCGCGATCCTGCGGCGGCGCTGGGACGATGAAGAACATCTGCCGTTCCCGGTGATTGCGCTGCCGCTGGAAATGACGCGCGACGGAGCGCCTCTGTATCGTCAGAGACTGCTCTGGCTCGGATTCGCTCTTCCATTCTTGCTGCACTCGCTCAATTCTCTGCACTCCATCCTCCCGACCCTGCCGACGTTTCCCATCAACAGTTCCCACGATTTGATCTGGGACGACAATGTGCAGTTTCCCTGGAACGGCGCGGGGTCATTTTTCAACATGCAGCACCCGGCGGGAGTTGGCTTCGGCTACTTGATCAACACCGATGTCTCGTTTTCGCTCTGGTTCTTTTATCTGCTCAAAAAGGCCGTGGATGTCTGGGCGACGGCGCGCAGCCTGCGCGACCCCGCGACAGGCTGGTATGTGGACAGCAACGGGCAGTTTCCCTTTTTCAGTTATCAGGGATGGGGGGCGTGGCTGGCGCTAGGCCTTGTCACCCTCTGGACAGGCCGGCGTTATTTCCGGGAGTATCTCACACGCGCCGTGCGAGGAGACCATTTGGATCAGGATCGGGACGAGCCGATGAGCGCACGGCTGGCGATCTTTGGCTTTCTGGGCGGTTTTCTTGCGTTGTGCGCCTTTGTCTGGCAGATGGGCGGGTCCTGGTGGCTGCCCCTGCTCTTTTTGACGATTTACTTGCTGTTCATGGTGACGCTCTCGCGTATCCGGGCCGAAACCGCGGTATTGTGCAGCGAACTGGTCTGGATCAATCCGCAGAGCCTGCTCACTTCGGTGATCGGCACGAGCCATCTTTCTCAGGCTGATCTGGCCCACACATCCATGCTGTCCTGGTTTAACAGCGACTACCGGGCGGCGGCCATGCCGCATCAATTGGAAGGCTTTGTCGGCCTGCGCCGCGCCCGGGGCAAACTCAGCCCGCTTGTCGGCGCGATCCTGCTGGCCGCAGCGGTGGCGATGGTGGCGGCCCTGCTCTGGGACTTACAGCTTTACTACGTCAACGGTGCGGCGTCGGCCAATGTGAACGGGTGGCGCATTTCCAAAGGCTATGAACCCTGGTACAACCTGCAAAACTGGCTGACTAATCCTAAAGCGCCCGAAGGCAATGTCACCGGCGGCATGGCGGCTGGGATCGCAATGACCCTGCTGCTGACTGCCATGCGAACGCGCTTTGTCGGCTTTCCGCTGAATCCGGCGGCGTATGCGCTCAACATGAGTTTCGCCAACGATTTTTTCTGGTGCGACATGCTGCTCGCCTGGACTGTCAAAGTCTGCATCCTGCGGTATGGCGGGGTCAAGCTTTATCGCCAGGGCCTGCCCTTCTTTCTCGGGCTGATTCTGGGCGACTATGTGACGGGCGCCGCCTGGAGCCTGATCGGGATCACCTTCCATCTCAATCTGTTCCGTACCTTTGCGAACTGAAGTGAACCGTCTGGTCAGGAATTTTCTAACCCTCTTATGCCGTTTTTCCGATCACCAATTCAACCGGCAGAACGGTTTCCTGGGGAACGGTCTCGCTCGCCAATCGCATAATGACCAGGTCCAGAGCCGTCTGTGCGACTTCTGACCAGGGTGCGCGGATTGTGGTCAAATCGGCAGCGGGCCGGACTTGCGGCACGATCCCGTCAAAGCCGACGATGGCAAAGTCTTCCGGGACGCGGAAGTCATGGGCCTGGCAATAGTCAAATGTGGCGTAAGCCAGCAGATCGTTGCTGCATACAATGGCCGTGGGCCGCTGAGATGGCGGCAAACTCAAAATCGCCTGTTCCTGATCACTCAGCGCAAAGTCAAAGTTGTTGACGCGGCTTTCGTCTTCGGCAATCTGGAGGCCATGCGCGGCAGCCGCTTCCTGGAAGGCTTGATAGCGGCGATTAGCTGAAGTCTGAAGGACGGGGCCGCGCCGGTAGAGGATGCGTTCATGCCCTTTCGCGGCCAGATACCGAGCGATCAGCCATGAGCCAGAGCGGTCATCGGCCACCACGGACGGCAGCGCCGAGACGGCGTCTGTGATGGCGACGACCGGCAGGGAAGAAGATGCGAGACGAACGGCGAGGGGATCGTGTTCTTCGGCAAAAACGACCAGGCCGTCAATTTTGCGGTTTGTCAGTTCCAGAGAGATGTCGCTGATTGATTGGCCGCGAGACATGGCGTGAATGAGCAAATCTTTGCGATGTTTTTGGCATCCGATTTGCAGACCGCTGACGATTTCGGCGAGAAACAAATCATGCGTGTTGAGCAGCCAATCCCCTAAATAGAGGCCGACAATGTCGGTCGCATTGCGCCGAAACATCTTCGCGATGCCGTTGGGCGCATAATTGAGTTCCCGTGCCGTGTCCAGAATACGCTGCCGTGTGGAAGCGGCTACGCGCGTGTTGTTGCCTGCCGAGGCGCTCAAAACGGCGGAAACAGTGACTTTACTGACACCGGCGCGGCGCGCGATGTCCGCCATCGTGACTGGGGCATTGTTCGGGGATGGTTTAGCCACTGGGTTAGCCTCTGGCTTATGATACCATAAGGAGTGGAAATTGACTGATACGCGCTTTGTCCGAGGCATGGACCTTTCCATGCTCAAGCATCTTCAGGATCACGGTGTCCAGTACAAAGAAGCGGGAACGGTATGCGACCCGCTGGATTTGTTCCAACGTCACGGCATCAATTACGTCCGCCTGCGGTTGTTTGTCAATCCCGACGGCACGGCGGGTCAGGTCAATACGCTGGCTTACACTCTCGCTCTGGCCCGGCGCGTCAAGCAGGCGGGGCTTGCGCTGCTGCTTGACTTCCACTACTCCGATGAATGGGCTGATCCACTCCATCAGACGCTTCCCGCTGCCTGGGCAGGCCTCTCCCTGGCCGGTCTTGTGCAGCAGATTTTTACCTACACGCGCGACACGCTGGCGGCCTTTGAGCAAGAAGGCTGCCTGCCGGACATGGTGCAAGTCGGCAATGAGATCACCGACGGCATGGTCTGGCCTGCTGCCGGTCCGCTGGTGGAGGCTGCTTCGTGGAACGACATCATCCCTCCGATGGACTGGCCGGAGGGAGGCATGGATGGAGAGGCAAAATGGGATGCCCTAGCGGAGTGCGTCAAGGCCGGAATTCGCGGCGTGAAAGAGATTGATTCTGAAGGCGTCATCCCCATTATGATCCATGTGGATAAGGGCGGCAGCCGGCAGATGTGCCAATGCTTCTTTGACCATTTTCAGCGGCGTGGGGTGCCGTTTGACATCATCGGGCTGTCGTTTTACCCGTTCTGGCATGGCACGTTGGCCGATCTCAAAGACAACCTCGCGTTCCTCGGGCAGACTTACCAGAAAGACATCATCGTCGTAGAGACTGGCTACGATTGGACGGGAGCCGAGCAGGGGACTTTGCCATTCCCGATCACGCCCGACGGTCAGAAGGCATTTCTCCAGAAAGTGATCCAAACCGTTGCCGATGCCCCCAACGGCCTGGGGCGGGGCGTCTTCTACTGGGCACCGGAATGGATCACCGGGGCGGAATGGGATGGGCCGGACTGGTCGAAGACCTGGGAAAACCGGGCGTTATTTGACCCCTCGGGAAACATGCTGCCGGGATTGAAGGCGTTTGAAGTTCACGGCTGAAGGGAGCCATTGATGAAAATTTTTTCGCGTTCGCGCACAGCATTGCTGGCTCTGGCCGCGTGCACCCTCTGCCTTTCCGCACAGGCGCAGGTTTCGGGCGGCAAGCTGCCGACACGCTGGGACGCCCATGTCTCGCCCACGGCTCCCTTGCCGGAATATCCCCGCCCGCAGATGACCCGGACACTCTGGCAGAGCCTCAACGGGCCGTGGGAGTATGGCCTCACGGACAGCGCGGCGACAGCGCCGCCTGCCTATGACGGCAAAATCCTCGTCCCATACCCGTATGAAGCCGCGCTTTCGGGGGTAGGCAAGCCCAGCATTCCCGACCAGCGTTTGTGGTATCGGCGGGCGTTCACCGTTCCCGCCGCCTGGAAGGGGCAGCGAGTTCCTGCTGCATTTCGGCGCTGTCAACTGGGACAGCACGGTTGCAGTCAACGGCAAAATGATGGGGGAACATAAAGGCGGTTATGACGCTTTTGATTTTGACATCACGACTGCGCTGAAGCCCGGCACGAATGAACTCGTTGTCTCCGCCTGGAACCCGGTCAATTCGGACAATCCCACCGCGCAGATTATCGGCAAGCAGCGCCTCCATCCGGGCGGCGTTTTGTACACCGCCGCTACGGGCATCTGGCAGTCCGTATGGCTGGAACCCGTTCCTGATGCCTACATCAGCGGTCTGAAGATCGCGCCGGACATAGATGCCAGATTGCTTCGGCTCACCGTTCAGACAGCAGGTGACACCTCTGGCTGTGACATCATTGTCACTACCTTTGACGAAACAGGGGTGATTAATAGAACTTCAGGTGAACCGAATGCTCAGATCACAATCCCTGTCGCCAAACCGCACGTCTGGACGCCTAACGATCCCTATCTCTACGGCCTCCGCATTTTCCTGACCCAGAACGGCAAGCCTGCGCTTGATACCATCGGCAGCTACTTTGCGATGCGTAAGATTTCGCTTGGCAAAGACACGCAGGGCCGGACGTGCGTCTTTCTGAACAACAAGTACATCTTCCAGGTCGGTGCATTGGACCAGGGCTACTGGCCGGACGGCATTTACACGGCTCCCACCGATGATGCCCTGCGCTACGATATTGAAGAAGCCAAAGCGCTCGGCTTTAATTTACTACGCAAACACGCTAAAGTGGAGCCGGACCGCTGGTACTACTGGACAGACAAACTCGGAATGCTTGTCTGGCAGGACATGCCCCAGGCGTTTGGCGACAACTTTACCGATGAAACAAAGCAGCAGTGGCTGACGGAACTCAGGCGCGAGATCGCCACTCACGCGAACCACCCGTCTATCATCGTGTGGAACCTTGTTCAACGAAGGCTGGGGTCAGCACGACACGGAGCAGATCACCAATCTCGCCCGGCAGCTTGACCCGACCCGCCTGATCAACAGCGCCAGCGGCGGCTACAACCAGCTTGTGGACGGCAAACCGAGCGGCTACCGACTTCCCACGCCATCCAACCTCGGTGATATCAATGATACCCATACCTACCCCGACCCCTCCTCGGAGAAACAGGACCCGACACGTGCGTTAGTGTGCGGCGAGTTCGGCGGCGTGGGGCTGCGCGTTCCCGGCCATCTCTGGTCCACAGGGAATTTCGGCTACGGCACAACACAGTCAGGAGGCTGGGAGCTGACCCGGCGTTATCAAGAATTGCTGAAGGAAGCCTACAAGCTGCGCGACACGCAGGGAACGTGCGCGTTCGTGTACACGCAGATCGCCGATGTGGAAGAAGAAACAAACGGCCTGATGACCTATGACCGCGCCGTTCTCAAGCCGCTCCCAGCCATCATCCGCGCGGCCAATCAGGGCCACTTCCCGCCCATGCCGCCTGCCCCGCCGCCTCCGGTCAACCATGACCCGCTGCCGACTTCCGAGAATGCACCGCAGACCTGGCAGTACACTACGGAGAAACCTGCCCACGATTGGACGAAACCCGATTTCGACTCCTCTGCCTGGAAATCCGGCCCCGCGCCGTTTGGACATGGCTACAAAACCAACACCGATTGGACAACAGATGACATCTGGCTGCGGCGCGAGGTCACGTTGCCGGACACAATCCCGGCCAAACTGAGCGTCGTCACCATCCACGACGAAGACGTAGAAGTCTTTCTCAACGGCATTCTCGCCGCTTCCGCGCCGGGCTACGTCGGCGATTACGTCCGTCTGCCGATGGCGGACGCCGCGCGAGCGGCGCTCAAACCCGGCAAGAACCTCATCGCCGTCCATTGCCACCAGACAATCGGCGGACAGGTCATTGATGTCGGCATCGCGGCCCCATAAACGACGGCACAGGAAAATTGCTTCTGCGCGGCGAAATCACGCAACATGACCACTACTCATGACGAACGGTTGGCGCGAGCGATCCTTTCGCTGGAAGGACTCTCGGTGGGGGATGCTTTTGGGGAGCAATTTTTTGTCGATTCCAACAAAGTAGACAAATTGATTGAAGCGCGAACCTTGCCCGACGCGCCCTGGTATTTCACGGATGATACTCAGATGGCGCTCTCAATTATCTCAATTCTTCGGCAGTACCACGAGATCAACCGGGACATCCTCGCCATGAATTTCGGCGCGAGGTACGAACCCGGGCGCGGCTATGGCCCGGCCATGAACTGGCTGCTGCCCCACTATTGGCAGGGTGGAAAGTGGGATGACCTTGCGCGTCGTTTGTTCAACGGCCAGGGCTCATTCGGCAACGGTGGCGCGATGCGTGTTGCCCCGGTTGGAGCTTATTTTGCGGATGACTTGGATGCTGTGGTGACCAATGCCGCCCGTTCCTGCGAAGTCACCCATGCCCACCCGGAAGCGGTGGCGGGCGCGATAGCGGTCGCCGTCGGCGTCGCTTGGGCCTGGCGGCTGCGAGATGCTCAGGAATTGCAACACCGATCGGAGTTTCTGGATCGGGTGCTGCCTTATGTGCCTGAAAGCATTGTGCATGATAAAATTCTGCTTGCCCGGAACATGCCGCCGGACACCTCGGTGACTGTGGCGATAGACCAGCTTGGAAATGGCAGTGATGTCACCTCTCAGGATACGGTTCCCTTTGTCCTCTGGTGCGCCGGACAGCATTTAAACAATTACGAAGACGCTCTCTGGCTGACCGTCAGTGGCCTGGGGGATCGGGATACCACCTGTGCAATGGTCGGCGGCATCGTCGCCCTTTCAGCAGGCATGGAAAGCATCCCGCCAGCGTGGAGGGCCGCCAGCGAACCGCTGCCGCGCTGGCCGTTTCAGGAGCAGAGCGAGATCTAAGCTTAGTCTCCTGTTATGCTCATCAAAGAACGGCGTCCGATGACGGAGGCGGAACGGGCAACACTGGAAACTGTAGCCTCTTACACCCGGCAGCAGGATGGTTGCCTGGACCGGGCGGGAACGCTGTTTCTCATTTTGGGATTAAGTTTCCTGTTCGGCGGGCTGCTTGTTTTCCTGCCGCTCCTCGCCTGGGATTGGCTGGCGGGACTGCTGCACAAACCAACGCTGTCACACACGACTTACTCCATTTCACTTGGCTTAGGCGGATCAACGGGTCTGGCGTTGTCTGCGTGGCATTGGTACTGGGGCGAGAAAGAGTCACGCCTGCTTTCTGAGAAAACGTGGCTCACATATCAGCAGGAACTAGAATCTGGCGAAGCGGAAGTTTGGCATTGCGACATTTCGCGTGTGATTGAGTTGGAACAGATGGAAGACGAAGTTCCCGGTTTTTTTCTGGAAATCGGTTCCAGTGAAGTCTTGTTCCTGCAAGGCCAGTATTTTGATGAATTTGGCGTTGCCAGCCATGACGACGAAGGAGAAATGCCTGCCGCTCCCCAAGACGATCCCGGTGTCTGGCCGCCTTCTCCCAAAACAGGTTCGTCCAGTGTAGGGTATGCTTTCCCTTGTTCGCGGTTTGACCTGATCTACTCGCCGCAAAGCCGAACATTGCTCAACTTAGTTTGTCTCAGCCCGACACTGAAAACATGGCCGACTTGCGAATGGCCGGAGGACATGAAGGATTACCCCGGCGATAGCGACATTTTGCCGGTTTCACTGGATAATCTGGATGCGGATTTACGGCACTGGGCGGCGCAGCAGGGACAGGGTGAAGCTGGAAGGGATGGATCATGAACCTCGTCGGAGTGCAATGGGATACTGTCTGGGAAGACAAAGCCGCCAATCATGCCCGGCTGACCGCGCTTTTTCGCGCCGACCCGCCGGAGGCTGGGTCATTGGTCATTTTGCCGGAAATGTGGGCGACGGGGTTCAGCCTGAACGTCTCCGCCGTCACAGAGACGCCTGCGCGGGAGACCGAAGCGTTCATGGCTGCCCTGGCCGAGACGAACGGGGTCTATTTACTGGGCGGTATCGTCACCACAGGGCCGGACGGACGAGGCCGAAACGAGGCCGTTTTGTTCCGTCCCCAGGGGCAGGAAGTGTTGCGCTACGCGAAGATGCACCCGTTTTCGTTTGGGCAGGAAACAAAGCATTACGGGCGCGGCTCGGAGGTTGTGCTATTCCACTGGCAGGGCTTCACCGTTGCGCCGTTCGTCTGTTACGATCTGCGATTTCCCGAAGTCTTTCGCCATGCCGCACGTCTGGGCGCGCAAGTTTTCTGCGTCATCGCCAACTGGCCTGCCGTGCGCGAAGACCACTGGCTGACACTGCTGAAAGCGCGGGCGATTGAAAATCAGGCGTATGTGATCGGGGTCAACCGCTGCGGTCATGACCCGAATTTGTATTACGGGGGGCGCAGCCTGATCTTTGGCCCACGCGGGGAAGTGGTGACAGAATCTGGAATAGAAGCGGGGGTAATCACCGCGCGGCTGGACTTCCAAGCGTTACAGAACTACCGGCGCGAGTTTCCCGCTTTGGAGGACATCCACCCGGATTATAGGTAGCCCCCGCTGGAACGAACCAGGGCGGGGGCCGGAGGATGATTAGGCCTTCTCTGCCTTCTTCTGCTGGCGCATTGCCTTCATCTTTGCGACCTGATCCGGGGTGAGGATCGCCTTGAGCTGGTGCATCGTGCTTTTGCGAAGTTCTTTCATCTGCGCTTTTTTAGCTTCGGGTGTCAGCGAGGCATTGTCATGGATCGCTTTGCCCTGCTGCCGGGCGCTCTGCAAAATCGGCTTCATCTGCGCTTTTTGCGCGTCAGTCAGGCCGAGGGCATCGGCCATTTTTTGCATCTTTTTCATGCCCGCGCCACGATGGCCCTGACCAGGCGCAGCCTGCGCGAAATTGGGAACGGCAGTGACGACCAGTGCGCTCAAGGCGACGGCGGCCAGAACGGCGACAATCGGTTTCTTCATCAATTTTCTCCTGTGAATAGACGGGCAATGAATACTGCCCGCTAGGGAGAAAGACGCGACGGCAGGAAAAAAGTTCAGAACTCCTTGAGCACCAGGCCGCCGCGCGATCCCAGAACCTGGGGCTGACGGAACAGCATCGGGGAGGCTTTGGGGGCAGCCAGTCGCGCCGGCTTAACGGAAAGCGTTTCGCGCAGGGCCGCGACCAGCAGGGCGTCATGCGCGTTTCCGGCCCGGCTGGATTGTGTTTCCACGATGTCGCCGTCCGGCGATGGCGTGACTTCGCGGACGCCGATGCCGCTGCCTTCCAACTGCCGCGTCCAGCCCGCCGTCAGTGCGGAAAGGGCGTGCGCGGCGGCGGTGTAAACGGCCTCCGACGCGACAAACTCCCTCGTCTCGCGCGGCGTGGGATTATAGATCACGATTCCGCCCTCGCCCTGACGTCGGAAGACCGGGGCAACCGCCTGGACTCCGTACAAAGCGCTCTTGACATTCACCTGCATTGTCAGATCAAATTCGTGATCGCTGACATCCAGGGCAGTAAGATGCAGGGCGCGGTTGACCGCGTGGATGAAGCCGTCCACCCGGCCAAACTTTTCTTCAATTTGGCGTACAATACGTCTCGGCCTGCGAACGGTCGGCCATGTCGGTCGTTAAGGGGAAAATTCGATCCTCGCCCATTTGCTCACGCACCTGTGCGGCCAGCGCCTCGATACGAAAGACGCGGCGGCGGGCGACGGCGATGATGCGCGCACCCTCGGTCTGCGCCAGACGCCGCGCTGTCCCATAGCCGATTCCGCTGGATGCACCGGTGACGATGATCAGCCGCCCTTTTAGCGCTCCATCCGTGCCGAATGCTTTCATAATGCACTCCTTCTCTCCTGTAGTATCGGCATTCTGAACGTGTGGCTCTAGGCCGGATATGGTACAATAGCGTCATGTCCATGCCGTTGGAGACACAGGCCGCGCTGGAGCGCGAGCAGCAGGAAAAACTGCGTTCGGAAGAGTTCGCGCGGGCTACTCTGGACGGGCTTTCCACGCACATCGCCATTTTGGACGGCGCGGGGAATATTCTTGCCGTGAATGCCGCCTGGCGCAAGTTTGCCGACACCAATCCACCGGTCAGCGGCGCGTTTGCCGAGGGCGCGAACTATCTTCTAGTCTGTGACCGGGCCTCGGGGGATTGCGCGGACGAAGCCGACGACGCAGCGGCAGGCATTCGGTCGGTTTTGAGCGGCGAACGGGAGTTGTTTTCCCTGGAATATCCCTGCCATGCTCCCCATCAGCCGCGCTGGTTCAACATGCGCGTGACCCGCTTTCCCGGCGATGGACCGGCCTGCGTGGTGGTTTCGCATGAAGACATCACGCCGCGCAAGCTGGCCGAAGAAAGCCTGCGCCGCCGTGTGGAGGAGCTGGATCAGTTCGCCTATATTACCTCTCATGATTTGAAAGCGCCGCTGCGGGGCATCGCGAACCTTTCGCGCTGGATTGAGGAAGACTTGGGCGAAAGCCTGACGCCGGAAGTGAGCGGGCAACTGGAGATGCTGCGCGGGCGTGTGAGCCGCATGGAAGGGATGATTGAAGGTATCCTGCAATACTCGCGTATCGGCCGCATGGCGATTTCGGCGGAGCGCGTGAATGTCAAGGCGCTTCTGACCGAAGTGATTGATCTGCTGGATCCGCCGCCCGGCATGGCGATTACGCTTGACCCGGAGATGCCGACTTTGCAGGCCAGGCGCATCCGCTTACAGCAGGTTTTTCAGAACCTGCTGTCTAATGCCGTCAAGCACCATGACAAACCGGAAGGGCATATCCATGTCGGGGTCACGGCGCGCGGTGAGTGGTACGAGTTTTCCGTCACGGACGACGGGCCGGGGATCGCGCCGAAATTTCACGACAAGGTCTTTGTTATCTTTCAAACGCTGGAAGCCAGAGACAAAGTGGAAAATACCGGTGTCGGGCTGGCGCTGGTAAAAAAGATCGTGGAAGGGGCTGGGAGGCCGGATTTGGGTAGATTCGGAAGAAGGGCAGGGGGCGGCGTTCCGGTTCACCTGGCCCAAACAACCTGTGGAAGAGAGCGCATGACACCGGAGAAGATGCTGAACATTTTGCTGGTGGAAGATGACGACCTGGACGTAATGAGCGTTCGCCGCGCATTCAAGAAAAACAACATTCTGAACCCGCTGTATGTCGCGGGGAACGGCATGGAAGCGCTGGAAATGCTGCGCGGTCAAGACAGCGCTGGGGGGGAGTATCCTGTCGAGCGTCGCATTATCCTGCTGGACCTGAACATGCCCAGAATGTCCGGCATTGAGTTCCTGCGAGAACTGCGCGATGATCCCGATTTGCGGCCTATTCCCGTGATCGTGCTGACCACATCGGACGAGGAGCGTGATAAAGTGGAAGCCTATAAACTCAATGTCGCCGGCTATATTCTCAAGCCAGTCACGTTGAGCAGTTTCGTAGAGACGATGGCAACGCTTAACAAATACTGGATGCTCAGTGAACTGCCGTGAGACCGACTATGGAAGAACCACTGCGAATACTGATTGTAGACGATGATGCCCTGGATCGCCGCGCCGCCCGCCGCGCGCTCCAAGCCAGTGACCTGGTCGTAGAGATTGAGGAAGCGGATCGCGGCGCGGACGCGCTGGCACGGATGGCGGATCAGCCATTTGATGCTGCCTTGCTGGACTTCCAGCTTCCTGATGCCGATGGGCTGGATCTCCTCCGCGAGATGCAATTGCAGGGAGTGTCGGTTCCCATCCTCATGCTCACCGGGCATGGCGACGAGATGGTCGCGGTGGAGACTGATGAAGGCCGGGGCCGCCGATTATATGCCCAAAGCCAGACTGTCGCCGGATGGTCTCGCGCGCAGCCTCCGCAACATTCTGCGCGTCCGGCGGGCGGAGACTGTCGCGGCGCAGACGGAGGCCGAGCGCCGGAATTTCTTTGAGCGGCTGGCGGCCGAGCAGGGACAGATGGAGGCCGTGCTGTCCAGCATGACGGAGGGCCTTGTCGTCAGTGATCTGGAAGGCAACGTGCTGACCATGAATCCTGCCGCGCTGGCGCTGTTCGGATTCACGGAGGCTGATCAAATTAAAATGCCATTGCATCAGTTCGCAGGCATCCTGGAACTCTTTTATCCCGACGGCGTCCTCATGCCGCTGGAAGAGTGGCCCCTGTCACGCGCCCTGCGCGGCGAGACGTTTTCCAACTTTGAAGTGGGTGTGCGCCAGAGAGCCAGCGGCAAGTTCTGGGTCGGCAGCTTCGGCGGAACTCCTGTGCGAAGTAAAACCGGCGAAGAAATTTTGGCCGTCGTCACTGTCCGGGACATCACAGCGATCAAGAAAGTGCAGGAGCAGGCGGCATTTTTAGCGGAGGCCGGCGCCCGCCTATCCGCTACTCTGGATACCCAAAACAACCCTGGGTACAGTCGCGCGTCTGGCAGTGCCATACCTGACCGACTGGTGCGCGATCAATGTTCTGGAGGATGACGGCGTCATTCGCCCACTGATTATCGTACACGACGACCCCGCCGAAGAGGCGCGTGTGCGTCAGATGCAGCAGATGTATCCGCTCCGAGCCGATACGCCGCTGGGAGTAGGGGAGTCGCTGCGGACCGGGGAGGCTCAACTTGTTCCCCATTTTTCCGATGACATGCTCCAGGCAGCCGCGCAGGACGAGGCGCATCTCTCTCTCTTGCGCTCTTTTGACATTCGCTCGTACCTGTGCGTTCCACTTCAGGCGCGCGGCCGGCTTGTGGGAGCGATGTCTTTTGCATCTACCCGGTCCGGTCGTGTCTACGATGAGGAGGATCTGGCGCTGGCGCAGGAACTGGGGCGTCGGCTTGCCGCTGCGCTGGACAACACTCGTTTGTATGACGAAGTGCGCGCCAGAGCGGATCGGGAAGCCTTGATCAACAAGATCGGCCAGGCGCTGCGCGTCTCACTGAATGTAGAAGAAATTCTTCAGATCGTGACCGAGCAAGTAGGGCAGGCGCTGGGAGTCAGTCGGTGCATCTGGGCCAGGCTAAACGCCGCGCGCGATACGTTTGAGATTTCTCCGCAGCAATATGTTGCTCCTGGTGTACTCGCGGCTTCGTATCCCCTGCCTTTGACGCAATGCCCCCCTGATATGCTGGATGAATGGACGGCAGGGCGCCCTGTCGTCGTTCGTGACCATGCGCCGGGAGAGATACCCCAGGTCGCGGAGGGGTTATCGGCCTCGCGCGCTTTTATTTCCTGTCCGGTCTTTCTGCGCGGCCAGTTCAGCGGTCTGTTTTCCGTGCATCAAACAGACGGCCCGCGCGTTTGGACAGAAGATGAAGTCGCGTTTCTGACCTCCATTACCGACATTCTGGCTCTGGCTCTGGAGAACGCCCGTCTTTTTACCCATGAGCGCCGTGTCGCCGATATGCTTTCCAGCGCATTTCTCACCGACATTCCCGTCACTCTGCCTGGTCTGGCCCTCGCTTCCACGTATCGGGCGGGCCTGGAAGAGTCGCGTGTGGGAGGCGACTATTACGATGCCTTTCCGCTTCCCGACGGGCGAGTCGCTCTGGTGATCGGCGATGTGTCCGGCAAGGGTCTGCACGCAGCCGTGCAGACAGCCACCGTCAAATACTCCCTGCGCGCCTTTCGCCACCGAGGCCGGGGCGCCGGGGCTGGTTTTGACCCGTCTTAACCGCATGTTGTGCAGCGAGTCGTCGGGCCTGGGCGACCATTTCGTCACCCTGTTTTATGCCCTCTTCGATCCGGCGACCGGGTGGCTCGCCTATGCCAGCGCGGGCCATGAAGCGGTGATTATCAAGCGGGGCGCAGGAGGTACGGACTGGCTGAATGCGACCGGGCCGATTCTGGGGATCGCGGATCATGCCTACGAGCAGAAAGCGGTGCATCTGGCAGTTGGAGATTCTCTGCTTCTCTATACAGATGGCCTGACGGAAGCGCGAGTCGCGACTTCGCGCGAAATGCTGGACCTGGATCGTGTTGCCGAGATCGTGCGAAATGCCCCCCCGCAAGCGGGTCCCGGCGCGCTTTGCGTTCAGCTTGAGCAGGCGGCTTTGTCCTGGACGGGCGGACGTCCGCAGGATGACATGGCCCTGCTGGTGGCTCGCCGTCTGAGCATGGAGCAACAAGAGGGAAATCAGGGCGAAGAGCCGCACACAAGCCTCCATTTTCGCCGGGCCATGTTGTGGGAACAGGCAGGTGTCAAACCCGAAACTGATGGGGATGCCCTGTTCAATTTCAACTTTCCCAGCCTTGCCGACTTGGCTGCCGAGGTACGTCAGGCGATTGGGCATTGGATGCTCACTCTGGGTTTTGATCGGGACATGACCGAAGATTTTCAGACCGCAGTGACCGAAGCGGTCACCAATGCGGTGAAGCATGGTTCTCCCGAGGGGGCCAGCGACGATTTCCGTGTCACCGGCCGTCGTTTGCCGGACGGTTCCCTGCACGTGGCGGTGATTGACAGCGGGCCGGGTCTGATCGCAGGCGCTTATCCTGCCATGCCCGCCCCTGATGCCCTCGGAGGTCGAGGGCTTCCGCTGATGCGCGCGCTGGCAAACTCTGTGGAGTTCCTGGTCGCGAATTCCCGTCACTCCGTCGTCCTCACCAAGCGCCGCCTGGAGCGGCCTCGAAAGTAATTCCTGACTGAAAGGATGCTCTGCGTGCGTCAAACAAACCTGTTCAACAAAGACTGGAAAGTCTGGCTGGGCGACATTTCTGAGGCCAGGCTGGCTGATTTTGATGATAGCGCATGGCGGCAGGTGACACTGCCCCATGATTGGAGCATTGAAGGCCCTTTCGACCCACAGTGGGCCAGCGCCACCGGGTATCTGCCCGGCGGCATCGGCTGGTATCGGAAAAGCTTTGACACTGCCGCAAAATTACGCCGCACACAAGGTTTATCTGCATTTTGACGGTGTTTACTGCAACAGCGAGGTCTGGATCAACGGCCATTCTCTGGGCAAGCGGCCCAATGGATTTGTCTCGTTCCGCTATGACCTGACGCCGTTTCTCAACTTTGACAGGCAGAACATAGTCGCGGTGAAAGTAGACCATAGCCAGTATGCCGATGCCCGCTGGTATACCGGCTCCGGCATCAATCGCAATGTCTGGCTGATTGCCGCCTCGCCGGTTCACATCAAACAGTGGGGCGTGTTCGTAACGACGCCGACCGTCACTCCTGATTATGCCGAAGTCCATGTTTCTGCGGAAGTCCAGAGCCACAGCGAAGCGGCTGCCGATGTTGAGTTAGAACACACGCTTTATGACGCCCATGAGGCGATAGTGGCTAAAGCCGTTACGGCCGTAAATGCGCCCCCCTGCGGCGAACTCGCCTCACACAGCACACTGACAATCCCGCACCCTCATCTGTGGTCTGTGGAGCAGCCCTCTCTGTACCGATTGCAAACGATTATCCGTCGCGACGGGGAAGTTCTGGATGAGGAGAATACCCCTATCGGCCTCCGCGCTTTCCACTTTGATACCGAGCAGGGCTTCTTCCTCAACGGGCAAAATATCAAACTGAAAGGCGTCTGCCTGCACGACGACGCCGGGGCGCTGGGAACGGCCGTGCCGACGAAAGTCTGGGAGCGCCGCCTGCGGCTCTTGAAAGCGGCCGGCGTGAACGCGATCCGCATGGCGCACAACCCGCACATGCCGGAACTGTATGACCTGTGCGACCGGATGGGGTTTCTCGTCCAGGACGAAGCCTTTGATGAGTGGGAACGGGGCAAGAACAAATGGATCGCCGGCTGGAACGTCGGCACGCCGGCAAGGACGGCCCGCATGAACACTTTGCGGAGTGGGGCGAGGCCGATCTGCGCGACATGATCCTGCGGGACCGCAACCATCCCAGCATCATCATGTGGAGCATCGGCAACGAGATCGATTATCCGAATGACCCCTACACGCATGAAATTCTGAACCTGGGAAGTAGCCCGCAGATCATCGGCGTCGGGCATCAAAGCGAGTTCCCTCATGCAGATCGCCTGGGCGTCATCGCGCGGCGTCTGGTGGAAGTGGCGAAGAGTTACGACACGACGCGCCCGATTACTGCTGCGCTGGCCTCCGCCCTGGTTTCCAACGAGACCGGCTTTGCCGAGGCGCTGGACGTGGTCGGCTACAACTATCAGGAATACCGCTACAGCGAAGACCACGCCCGCTACCCCCAGCGCGTTTTGTATGGCAGCGAGAACGGGATGCGCTTTGACTTCTGGCAGTTCGTCACGACCAATCCTTACATTTCCGGGCAGTTCCTCTGGACCGGCATTGACTATCTGGGGGAAGCGTCGGCATGGCCGGGCCGCAGCAACGGAGCGGGGCTGCTGGATCTGGCAGGGCTGCCCAAACCCGAATACTTTTACCGCCAGAGCCTGTGGGCGACGGAGCCGATGGTCTATCTAGGCACGCGCGACGTGCCGGCAGCCGACGAAGGTGTCACGCTCTGGTCACATAAAAAAGCCGAGCCGGTTTGGAGCGGCACGGCTGGTGTTTCTATCCGGGTGCAGTGCTTCACGAACTGCGAACAGGGCGAACTCTTCCTGAATGGCCGCTCTCTGGGTGTCCGCCGTCTGGCCGAAGCCCAAGAGCGCATTCTGTGGTGGGATGTTCCCTACGAACCAGGAACATTGACCGTTCATGGCCTGAACAACGGCGAAGTGGTGGCGATAACAGAACTGAAAACCAGCGGCCCGCCGACGAGACTCCACGCCGAAACGGACTCTGCCCTATCTGGCCGCCGACGGCCTGGATCTCGCTCATGTCGTTGTCACCGTGAGCGATGCTGAGGGCATCCCCGTTTATGCTGCCGACCACGAAGTTACCTGGACAATACACGGCCCCGCCCGTTTGCTGGGACTGGAAAGCGGCGATCACACCAGCCACGAGGACTACCAGGCCAATCGCCGCAAGCTCTTTCATGGCCGCCAGCTTGGCTATGTCCAGTCCACCGAAACCGGCGGCCTGGTCACAATCCGCCTCACCTCGCCCGGTCTGGAAGACGCGGTCGTGACGCTCCAAACAAAGTAAAGGCTTCACCGGCCTAGCCGGGCGCGGGCTTTCGCAACTGCCTCATCCACCTGACGATAAACCGTATCTGCGTCTCTGATGTCTGCCCATCGGAGGCTATTTTTCCTGACGAGAAACACGAGAGTTCTCCACATCGCGCCGCTTTTGTTGGATGATAATCCGCTCAACGAAGCTTTAAGTCCAAGTCGGATAGCCTGAACCCGCCGGTTTGTTCCAATTTGAACAGGCGCTGGCTCGTCAGGGCATAATTGATCCGAGCCACGGGACGGGATCGCTTCGGGTCATAACGGGCAGCCAGCGCGAAGGCGGCGAACGGCAGCGTCCGCAGCGCGGCGGTCGGCCAGCCGTTACCGGCGATATGCCCCGCGCCCATCAGCAGGCCAACCCAGATCAGCATCCAGACTGGCGGTAAGAAACGGTCGCTGCCCCAGCGAGTCTCCCAGCCAACCTCGGCCGGTACCGACCTGCCCTGCCAGCGCACGACCTCGTCGGCGTGCAAAAACGGCGCGAGGGGATTTAGGCCATCAACTTCCCCGTTCAGCACAGACTGCGGAACCGGCTGTGCCAAATGGGCGCCGGTGAGCAGGTTGTAGACATGAATGGGATCGCTGACATTGAGCAGTGACAGCGATAGTTTGTGGTCGCCGCCATCCGATTCAGAGAATGCTGCGGCGGAACTCGCGGCAGGTGATCTCAAACTCCCCGCGCCCAGTCTTTGGTTCTATCGAAAGTGAAATATTGACGGGTTCCCGTAGGTTCGCTTGGAAAAAGCGGCGCTTCTTGTCACTCGTCTTCACAATCAAAAGCCGCTCGCTCGTGATGGCGTATTCCTGATGGCGGATGCTTTCCCATGCGGTCGTGGCAAAGGAAAGCATGACCAAAGCCGTCAGCACAAGGCAACCGCCGGTTACGCCCCAGCCGACACCATTGGCATTCATCACGAGCGGAAAGGCAACAATAAACAGTGTGGTTCGCGTAAACATCCCTAATGCATAAAAAGTCGCCGCCCGCCCACCGCCTTTGCTGTCCCCACGCCACAAAATTTCCTCGCCCTGGCAGAGCTGTTTGCGGAAGGGGTCTTCGCCGGAAAGGTCTGGCTCGGTATTGCCGAGCGGGGATGTGGCGCGGCGGCCCGCATCGGGGCTTTCCCCATTTGCCCGCGCGATGGCCGCCGTGAGTTGTGCATAGCATTCCTCGGCATCGGCTACATAGAGCATCTCAGGATCGTCACTCCGCGCCGTGCGGAGGCGGATTTTGTGTTGGCTGGGGATATTCTCGCGCACTTCCAGGCGGTTAAGCGCGAATTGAACGACGTCTATCCGGCCCGTTCGTCGGGTAATCACCAGTCGCCGGTCGGTAAGTGCGTAAAATCGGTCGGCGGTGGCCCGAGCCGCTTTGGTGTCCGCCCACTTTATGATGAAGAACCATGAAGCGAGGCCGAATGCAAGGAACCCAGTATACCAAAGGATATAAACCATCGGAGGCGAAGAGATTAGGCCCAGGAAGATAGGCGTAAGCAAGGCGCATATCCCCTCAATAAGCGCCACGGCGATAAAGGCGTTCTTCGTCAGGTCGCCGGCCAGCAGGTCATGATCCGCCTTGGCCTGCCACAACACTTGCTCACCGGGCGCGAGAAATATCTGGGCAGGGTCAAATAGTGCTGGCAGGAGAGAAAGTCCTGTCAACGTCGTCCCGCTTAAGTCGCCCGATACAAAGTTAAACAAACCGACGGCGTCTCGGACTTCGGTCATGGTGGTCCCTCTCGCATTCGCGCTTGGGGCAAGTGTGACAGTTCCGATGCTGGACGCGGCCACTGACAGCTTGGTGTAGCCCCAGGCCTCGCGCTCCTGCCCGGAGAAGATCGGCTCCTTCCTGCTCAATGCTACCAGGAGGCGGCGATCTGTGACGGCGTAGCCGGTCCGAAGCGCCGAGCGATAGGCGGACCACGCGCCCCAGGCCAGAACGGCGGCGATCAAGACGAACGGAGACCAAAAAGACGGGTGGAGCAATGCGGCGGGGTGGTTAAAGGCGATCCAGAGGTGGCCCCTAAGCCATAGCATCCCCATCAGGAACATGAGGATGGCGGCTCGGCCCGAAACTGCGCCGCTCCGTGCCGACATGAGCGGGTCGGGCTGGCTCTGCCATAAGAGTGCCTCTCCTTCCCGCAGCCGGGCTTGGAACTGGCGGGCGATCTCCGGGTTGATCTGGTTAGTCACTTGGGGAGACGTATTTGTCCACGGTCATGACTTCAAATTGTTCGCCGACCTGGCGGGTCGCGAGGGCCGTGTGCAGAGCGCGGGCGGTGTCCAGCGAGGTCAGGCAGGGGATGGAATGCTCCACAGACGCGCGTCGGATGAGCGCGGCCTCTTTCTCAATCTGCTTGTCTTTGGAAACCGTGTTGATGAGCAGGGCGACCCGGCCTCCCCGGATCAAATCCAGCAGGTTCGGGGTTCCTTCGCTGATCTTCTTGGCCGCCGTCACTTCCAGCCCATGCGATTGCAGGAAACGGGCCGTGCCGCCGGTGGCGTAAAGCTGGAACCCTAACGCGGCGAAGTCCTGAATGATCGGCAGGGCTTCCGCCTTGTCTCCGTCGGCCAGCGTGACCAAGAGGGCTGCGCCTTTGCCACCGGCAGGCACGTCAATGCCGCTGGCGACCATGGCTTTGTACAAAGCCCGCGAAAAGTCCGTATCAATCCCCAAAATCTCGCCGGTAGACTTCATTTCCGGGCCTAAGTTGATGTCTACATCGGTCAGTTTGGCGAACGAAAAGACCGGCGCTTTCACGGCGATATTGGGCTGGTCGGGATGCAGACCATTGACATATCCCTGCGCGGCCAGCGTTCGCCCCAGACAGGCCCAGGTCGCCGCTTTGACCATCGGGATGCCCGTAATTTTGCTCAAATACGGCACGGTTCGGGAGGCGCGGGGATTGACTTCAATCACATACGCCTGATCGTCTTCAATGACGAACTGAATGTTCATCAATCCGACGACGCTCAACGCCTCGGACAGTCGCGTGGCATAGGAAACCATCTGTTCAATTGTCTGTGGCTGGATGGTCTGCGGCGGATAAACGGCCATGGAGTCGCCGGAATGGACGCCCGCGCGCTCAATATGCTCCATGATGCCCGGCAGCAAGCAGCCGCCTTGCCCGTCAGCAATCACATCCACTTCGGCTTCCTTGCCGACGATGTAGCGGTCTACCAGAATAGGCGCGCCCTCGGAAATGTCGGCGGCGTAGCGCATGTATTCACGCAGGTCGGTGTGGTTGTAGACAATCTCCATCGCCCGCCCGCCCAGCACATACGAGGGCCGAACTAAGACCGGGTAGCCGATCTCCTCCGCCACTTCCACCGCTGCATCTGTTGACGTTACCGCCCGGCCTGCCGGCTTGGGGATGTCCAACCCGCGCAGCAGGGCCTCAAACCGTTCCCGATCTTCGGCCAGATCAATGCTGTCAAACGACGATCCTAAAATCGGCACACCCGCTTCCGACAAAGGCTTCGCCAGATTAATTGCCGTCTGCCCGCCAAACTGCACGATGACGCCTTCAATCGGCCCCTCGCGGTCAATCACGTTCAGCACGTCTTCCGGCGTCAGCGGCTCAAAATACAGCCGGTCCGACGTGTCAAAATCCGTAGACACCGTTTCCGGGTTGTTGTTGATAATAATGGCCTCGTACCCGGCCTCGCGCAGCGCGCGCACGCAATGAACGCTGGCATAATCAAACTCAATGCCCTGCCCGATACGAATAGGGCCGCTGCCCAGCACGACGACTTTTTTCTTGGTGTTTGTCATATTTCCAGTTCCTTCAGCGCCGCCCGCGCTTTGCTTCGAACTCTGTGCCTTGCGAATCGCACTGACCGGCCAGAGCAGCCCCCAGGTCATCAAATAAGCGCCTTTCCAGGTCGGCACATACTTTCCCGTTTTGGCGTCGCGCTGGAGCCGGCCAAACCCGACCTGCTCCTCGTAATCCTCGGTCATGATTCGTTGCTGGACCGCCAGTTCGTTGCCTGGCGTCGGCAGCGACTCAACTTCTTGAGAACCGAATTTTTCCATGCGGCGATTGTGGAGCGCCAGCAGCCGGTGCGGATTGTCAATGTCTGGCAGACGCAGCGTGTCCTGCAAAGGCGAGCGCTGGAATGCGCCGAGCGTTCCATTGTTATTGGTGCTTAAAACGTGCCCATCGCGATAGCGGGTGATGAACTCCACATAGCGTGTCTTGAGCTGCGGCCCACCGCTACCGATGACGTACATGACAACAGTCATCGCCTTGACATTCGTCGCGCGATTCATGAACAACGTGAGCAGAGGGAAGACATTGGGCGCGGAGTTGGTCCAGGAAAGGTGGGCGATGGTCTGAAACCCTTCCGCCTCCAATGCTTGCTGACAGGCCCACAGATACTGCGCGGCGGGCGGCGGCAGCGTGTTCAGATCTATCGGTTGGAATTGCGTGTTCGGGTCCAGTTTCTGGTTGAAACGTATGAGAATAGGCGTGATTAAATACATGAATGCGGTAAACGTAACGAGCCAGCCCAGTAATCCGTGCAATGCGTTCTCCTTATCCTATCAGCGCCCCTGCTCCGGGTGTTTGTCATCCCTGCTCTTTGACTAGAGGCAATAGATCGGCCACTGCGACTACTTTTCCAGGCGCGTTCAGCAACTGAATGCTTTCGCCGGGCTGATAGATTTTGATGTCGCTATAAAGCCCTTCGAGAGAGGGCTGCCGATGAACTTCCAATCGCTGATGGATAAGGTTCACGATCCAGTATTCCTCAATGCCCGCCCGCGCATAGTCCATTGCTTTCGGCCCACGATCTTTGGCGAGGGTGCTGTCCGAAATCTCTACCAGCAAAATTACATCCGTGACGATGGGGTGATGCTTCGCGAAGTCCATAATGGTTCCTGGAACGACCAGAATATCCGGTTCCGGTTCGCTGCTGTCCGGCAGAATCAGCGGCCCCTGTGGGCGGATTTCATAGCGCGGCCCGAACAAAGCTTCCAGCGCCTCCGTCGTTCGGCGTACCGCCGTGAAATGCGGTGTTCCCTGTGGCGGCAATCTCCAAATCCTCCCGTCTAAAAGTTCAACACGCTCCCCATCAAAAAAACCCATTTCGCCGAGACGGTAATACTCCTCGCGTGTCCAGCGGCGTGGGGACGCTTCTTCAGGATGCCAGATTAGACCGTCTAGCAGTTCCACCCGTTCTTCACCGAAAAAGAGAGACTGTTTCAGCCGATGATATTCTGCCAAATTCCAGCGGCGGAGGCCTGCCTGTGAGGCACCTATTGGGCGTACAGGCATCTCCGGCGGTTTAATTTTCTGTGGTTCGAGTACGGTAGGCATGGTTTAATACCTCTATCTCTAGGTGTTCAACTTGGTGATCACTTTTTATTTTGTGAATTCCGTTTCCAACAACTGACCTGTTTCTGCATCAACGACGCAAGAGTAGCATGACCAGGCAAAAGCTACTAAGCCCTTTTCTGCCCACCGGAATCCAGTGAAAGGATCAGCAACAGTATCAGGCCCACCGATTTGCCATACGATATTTCCATCAGGTTGACACCGGACAAGGTTTTTGGGGCTGCCATATAATTGCTTGCCCAGACCTGCCCGATGGTGCAATAAAGCAATACAATCGTCCTTATTCGGAATAGGGATCACTGCCAATACAGTTTCTTGATCAGGCTTCCCGTGCCATAAAACCGCATTTGCAGAGGTATCCGAAACCCATAACTCCCCGCTCTCTACCCAATAGGAATAACGCATTGTTTGTACTCAGGCCGTAACAGGTACGGCTCTGCGTCGCTGCTGTTCCAGATGAACGCTTAAAATAGCGATGTCGGCGGGGGTGACGCCGGGGACGCGGGCGGCCTGGGCGAGCGAGATGGGGCGGACGCGGGTCAGTTTGTCCCGGCTTTCGTTGGACAGGGCGCGGATGGCGACGAAGTCAAACGCCGGGGGGATCGGAACGTCCTCGCGGCGGCCCGCTGCCGTCACTTGATCGGCCTGACGCTGAATAAAAGCCGTCGTACTTGCAGGTGATCTCCACCTGCTCCCGCACGGCGCGGGGCAGGGGGGCGGCGGGGGCGAGGGTCGTCGACCCGATCATGCGTGGCGTCGGGACGGCGCATGAGGTCCGAGAGCGACAGGCGCTGGGTGACGGGGCCAAAGCCTAGCGTCTGCCAGGCGAGCATTGTCCGCGCCGCCGACAAACGTCGTTTCCAGGCGCTGTAGTTTCCCGCGTGATTGCCTCGCGCTTTTGCGTGAACATGTCCCAGCGATCGTCGGGAACCAGGCCGATCGCGCGGCCTTTTTCGGTCAGGCGCAGGTCGGCATTGTCCTGGCGCAGCAGCAGACGGTACTCGGCGCGGGAGGTCAGCAGGCGATACGGCTCGTCCGCCCCTTTAGTCACCAGATCGTCAATCATCACGCCGATGTAGGCTTCGGAGCGCTTCAGAGTCGAACGGAGCGCGGCCCAGCGCGTGCAGGGCGGCGTTCGCGCCGGCCATCAGGCCCTGCCCGGCCGCCTCTTCGTAGCCCGACGTGCCGTTGATCTGGCCGGCCAGAAACAGGCCCGGCAGGCGCTTGGTCATCAGTGCATGGGTCAGTTCGGTCGGCGGCACCGCATCGTACTCGACGGCGTAGCCGGCTTTCAGCATCACGCACTCTTCCAGGCCGGGGATCGTGTGCAGGAACTCCAACTGGACTTCGGCAGGGAGCGACGTGCTGGTTCCCTGCACGTAGAGCGAATCCGTATCCCAGCCTTCCTGTTCCAGAAAGACCTGGTGGCTGTCGCGCGTATTGAAAATTGACGATCTTGTCTTCAATGGACGGGCAGTAGCGCGGGCCCTGCCCTTCAATCATGCCGCCGTACATGGCCGACCGATGCAGGTTAGCCTCAATCACGGCCTTGGTCCGTGCGTTTGTGTAGGTCAGCCAGCACGGCAGCAGGTTGGGGATGTCCACGCGCTCATGGAGAAAGCTGAACGGCGGCGTCTCCGGCTCCGACGGGCATGGGGTTCGTTTTGGCAAAATCCACGGTCTTTTTGTCAATGCGCGGCGTCGTCCCGGTTTTCAAGCGAACGGTGGGGAAGCCCAGGCCGCGCAGGGTGTCCGACAGGGCAACGGAAGGCTTCTCGCCGATTCGCCCGCCCGCAGTTCGCTCCTCGCCCCGGTGCATCATGCCGCGCAGAAATGTCCCGGTCGTGATGACAATGCTTTTGGCCCGGTATGTCTCTCCGTCCGCCGTCCGCAGCCCCACGACCGCACCACCTTCCACGATCAAATCCTCCACCATGCCCTCGCGCAGTGTCAGATTCGGGGCTGCTTCCAACGTTTGCCGCATTGTTCGGCTGTAGAGGTCGTTGTCGCACTGCGCCCGGATTGCCTGCACGGCGGGGCCTTTTCCTGTGTTGAGCATCCGAATGTGGGTCAGCGTCCGGTCGGCATTGACCCCCATCTGCCCGCCAAGCGCATCCACCTCGCGCACCAGATGGCCTTTCGCCGGGCCGCCGACCGAGCAGTTGCAGGGCATCAGCGCCACTTTGTCCAGCGACAGGGTCAGGCAAAGTGTCGCCGCCCCCAGCCGCGCGGATGCCAGCGCCGCCTCCGCCCCCGCATGGCCCGCACCGATCACAATCACATCATAGTCGTAGTTCATCGCTAACACGCATCTCGCGGAACGCCCGCCGGGTAGAGAAACAGCAGCTTCTCCGGGCGCGGTTCCTGGTCGTTCCAGGTATCTTCCAGGGTGACAAGCGCCTCTGCAAAATCATATATTTTTCGAGGAAACTACCTTGACAGGAATGCGAATGAAGGTGTAATAATCGCCTTGACGCTCCTCTACCATCTCCGGGTTTATGGCGATGACCATGTTCCGCGCGTCAGCCTCCCTATGTACCCATTCCACCGCCTGTTGAATGAGACTTTGCTGACTTTGTACTTTTTCCAGTATCATAATTATCCTCACTTTTCCGGCAGATGCTCATTGACAACGCGCAAGATGTAACGCGCATCGCGCCCTGCCTTGATCACCTGGTCTTCGGGAATGATCACAAGTCCCGAATAATCAGCGGCGATGCGCCGCCGGTAAAGTGCGCGCAGACGAAAGACGATGTCTTTCCGCTGCTGCCTGTTTTTCACGAGTGGCGACATTTGCGCTTCAACGAGATAGGGCGTGTCCTCATGGTTCCACGCCTCCCGATCAATCGGCGGCGTCAGCCCGCGATACAGCAGCAATGCGGTCACGGCCTGATACCCCGCATAATAGTAGCGGCTTGCCGCCGAGCGCAAACAGCCTGCGCCCTCCGCCAGACGCGCCGCTTCTTCCGACTCCCGCGCCATTTCTCGCCACAACTCCCAAGCGTCCATGCGCTGCCTCATCCTCCGATATTGACAACATTATAGCACATCAACATGGGCAGCGGGTTCTGCATTTTGCCAACGCTCGAAGTTTCGGCGCAGCAGGGCCACGGCATTCGGCACGTCTGTTTCTCCGCGAACAAAAAAGCTGATCCAGCCGGACTGCGGGTAGATATGGTGCGGTAGGGCCTTGCCGGTGGAGACCACCTCGTCACGGATCGGTTTCGTGAAGGGGATGTCTAACAGGCCGCTGCCGTGCAGATGTCCGATCTCGCGGCGGCCCAGTACAAATTCCATCCCGCCGAAGCGGTGGGTTTGGGTGGTGACGCCGGGCCAGGAAAGCAAAGTATTTTCAATTGTGTGGAGCGCTCTGGCTCGCTGCCGAAAGAAAATCAAGGTGCCGAGGAGCAAAAACGTGTCAAGGAGCTGGGGCAGCCCATAAAAGTAGCGCAGGGTGGGGAAGTGACGCGCAAGCCAGGCAAGCACGTTAGCGGCCCTCTTCGCAGAGGATTTGGATGTGGTTCATCACGCGCAGATGCACCTGCCGGGCGATGCTGCTGGCCCACAGGGCGTAGTACCAGGAGGGATAGACGTACAGTTCATACCAGGAAGTGCCGGTCAGCGTTGTCGTCCCGTCGCAGTTGTCATGGAGCAGAAACTGGCCCCGCAGGACGCGGGCATGACCCAGAATCTCCGGGTCGCGGGGCTGGGAAGTGACATCAAAGGTCAGTTTTCGCCCCGGCTGCCAGTCTGTAATACGCTCCTCAAAGACGGCGTTTCGGCTGAAAATGCAGCGGCGTTCGGCTCCCAAACCCTGACCCGTCACTGTGGACTGAGTCGGGTAGGGAAGGCCCAGGCGAAACAGCCAGAAGTCCGGTTTCTCTGTGATCATAGTAACCGTCGCCAGATGAGTCCAAACTTGTGCAGGTGGGGCATGAATGACGACGCGGTCAGAAACGGCGTTCTCGTACTGATGGGGCGAAAGAACATCAAGGGCCAGAAAAGCCAGCGCCAGGGGAACCAGCGAGAGATTGATGCGCGTGTTATTGTATTGGAATAGCCAGCGCCCCAGCAGTGACCCCAGGAAAATGAAGCTCAGAAGCAGGGGAGAGACAATGAGCAGGCAGATCACGCCCTCGCGCATGAAGACTCCGCCGGAAACCAGGCCAAGCGCGCTGGTCAGCAGCGAAAACAGAAAATACTCCATCGTGGTCAAACGCAGGCCCTTCCAGAAATAAGCGCTGACCAGACCCATGACCACCGGGACAAGCGTGAAATCGGACGAAATGAAGATGCCTGCGGCTGTGCCATTGCTCGCCCCCAGCCACTGGCCCAGGCTGATTAAGACAACGGCTGCCAGGTTAGCCGCGAGGATGCCCCCGATAATGCGTGACTTGCGCTGCCGGGTTTCCGGCGTGAAGCCGCGCTTGTCCAGGGCAGGGGGTATCCATTGCGGCTCCTGGCTTTCAATCACCACCGATTTACAAAATGGGCAGAGGAGGGTTGAGGCAGTAATCGGCTGGCCGCAATGAGGGCAGGGCCGTTCGCCGCTGGGAATATTCTGTCGCATAAACGCCTACTTTCCAAAGCGAAGCCACAGAAGCATCGCCCCCAGCCAGAGCGCGCCGACCCCGGCACAGAGCATCAGCAGCAAATTTCCCGCACCCGACCCGCTCCGCCGGTTCGCCTGAACGCCTTGCCAGAGTGCCAGGGGCAGAAAAACCGGAGGCGCGCAGAAGGCACTCAGAAGCAGCAATCGCCAGCCCAGATGCAGGGCCTCACCGACGGGATCCACCTCTGAAGCTGCCGTCACAAACGGGCTGCCGGAGGGCGGAGGCGGCCAGGAGGCCACCGCACTTCCTCCGCACTGCGGGCAGGGCGCGCTGCTTTCAGGGCCGGAATAGCCGCACCGGGGACAATCCATGACCCATTATAGCACAGGCAGAGTTACCCCGGCAGCCATTGGAGCGCTTGCACGCTTTGACAAGTTTCCGGGTAAGGTTCGCCCTCATGAAAACTCCCCTCGCCGAAGCCCGGCAGGAAGTAGATAGCCGCCCCATCCTTCTGGCACACGACCCGGCGGATCACCATGCCCACGATGTCGCGCTTCGTTTCCCCAGGAACGTCCGGTGACGTCAAGACCAGCGCGGCGTCTTCTAATGCCTTAGTCTCCATTGCCGCTGGGGCCAGAGGTTTTTCCTTTGTTCGGCCGGTAGATGGTCGCGCCGCCGTCAGTGACCGCGCCAGTCGTCCGCGCTGATCCTCCATGTCTTTGCGGCGGGCCGCGATGTCGGCAAAAGCAGCGGCGTAGGCATCCGGGGAAGCGCCGGCCATGATGCCGGAGATCTGGGCCTGCACAGCAGCGGTCTCTTGCTGGGCAAGCTGCTCTAGCGCCCGGTCCAGGCCGGAAAGAGCGGTGCGAACGTCTCCCCCATGATTGGGGGTCAGGGCGCGGGCTTTGCTTTCCTGCTTCTGGGCGTACATCTGCCGCGCGTCGGCCAGGGCCTGCGGATTGCGGGCGGCAGACAGGAACGCGGACGCCGTGGCCGCTTCGGCGATGTCCACCCGGTAGAACGTCTTGTCGCAGGGCGAATCGTTTCCCTGCTGCGCCTTTCCCCAGTTTTGGGCGTTCCGGGCCTGGCCGCATTGATAATTGTCTGGGGCGCTGGGGCGGCACCCAGGGCGAAAGACAGCGGGATGCCCGCACGGGCAGAAGATGCGCCCCGACAGCATTCGGGAGCGGCGCGGGTTGCCGCCCATGCCGGCCCGGTTTGACGCCATGCGGGCCTGCACCGCATCCCACAGGGCCTCACTGACCAGCGGCGGGGCGGACAGGGAGACGGCGTAGCCTTCCGGGGCAGGAACGGAGACTTTGGCCGTGGTCAGCGGCTGCCCGGTGATCTTGTGGGTTTCCAGCAGGCGCGAGTTGTTCGAGGTGGGAGACCATCCGCCCGTACCCCGGCTGGCCTTTGTAGACCGGGTTTCGGAGGATGCTGCGAAGAGTGCTGCATCGCCATAGAGAGCCGCCCAGCGGCGGCGGCACGCCTCGCCCGTTCAGATCGCGGCACAGGGCCGGCGTTCCCATCTCCCCTGCCGCGTAGCGGGCAAACAGTTCCTGCACAAGAGGCGCGCGGCTTTCGTCCACGGCGTAGCGGCCCAGCATCTCCGACGGGAACAGGCCGCGCAGGACGTCTTCCTTTTTGACGATGTGGTAGCCGAGCGGAGACCGCGACGGCGAGAAGCGCCGGCCCGCGCCGGCCTGCTTGCGTTTGCCTTTCATGCAGCGCGCCCGGATGATTTTGCGCTCATAGGCGGCGAAGCTGCCGTGAATGTCAAAGTTCAGGTCGCCTTCGGGGGTGTCGTCAAAGTCCATGTCGCAGAAGATGAGCTTGCCGCCGACGGACTTGACTGCTTTCTTGATGGCCTGCTGATGCTCGACGTCGCGGCTATACCGGCTGATATTGGGACAGATGAGGGTATCGGCGCGGCCTGCGCGGATGTCAGAGAGCGCCGCCTGCATTCCAGGCCGTGCCAGCAGCAGCCCGCCGCTGACCGCGCCGTCGTAGTATTCCGCGATGATTGGCAAACCCAGGGCGAGTGCCTTCTGTCGGGTGGCGTCCCGTTGCGTCTCCGGGCTGGTGCCGTGCTTGTCCTGCTCGTCGCCCGAGACGCGGGTGTAGAGGACTGCGCCCCTTGTTTTTGTTGCCGGTGTGTTCATGTTTCCTCCACGCTTATTTGTCTGCATCTTCACTTGACTTCTTAGTTCCGTCTGCCGGTAGGGGTAAGAATACTGAGAGCGGTGCCTATGCAACCTCGTCATCATTAGCCGATCTAATAAAACTCACCAGATTCTCGATCTTCTCCCGCAGATCCAAGACATCCAAATTAGCTGGTTCAAGAACAACCGCATGGGCTATCTTCACTTTGTCAACTTGCTTCACATCGTCAACGATTTTCCCGTCAGCCTTTATATAAAGATAGGGATGCTCGAACTGGTCCGTATTAATAAGCCGCTGAACATGTTGATGGGAAGCCTTTACCGCTCTGTCCAAAATGTCTTCGGTGACGTAGTTCTCAATCTCGCGTCCGGCAGTTATCCAAGCAAAGCCAAGTTCGCCGTTGAACTCCTGTCTGACTCGCGACTTCGTTGCGTTGATCTCATCCTCTGCGGAACCGCGATCGCTGTCCATCAAAATCGTCATGTAACGGTTCAGCCGGCGCAGCGAGATGAAGTCGTTGACATCGGGGTCGCCCGCGGAAAGGTGACTGAGCAGCCGCCCCCCGTAGAACATGATCGAGTAGTGTAACCCTTCCATCAAGTCGGGTGCGATGCTCCCGATCCAGTGGTTGAGGTAAATCCGGTCGGTTGGCCCTTCAACCCAAATTACGCTATTCGCTTGCACCAGATCAGACGCTCGGTAACCTAGGTCGCAGCAGATGTTGGCTCGTGAAGTCGCGGTATACACAGGACTGACAGTAGACTCACCGTCATGGTGACGAACATGGAATATGTGAACGCCTAACGTGTTGAGTAGGTGAGCAGAATGGGTCGTGATGAGATATTGGTTGTTTGTCTTGTCCCTCAAGTAGCGAAGGAGCTTGCGCTGTAGTGTAGGATGCAGATGTAGCTCAGGCTCTTCTATACAGATGATCTGATCTTCCACGACCGTCGCAGCCGCCGCGAGTATAATGACCTGGTGGACCCCCGTCCCAAGTGAGGAAAGCGGCAGACTTCGGCCATCTACTTCCGCTAAAATCGCGCTCTGGTCATGAGGAATTTCAAGCTTGGCGGATGGCTTGCCCAGTACGATCTGTAAAAACTGGTTGATCTTTTCAAACTGGCTCTTTTGGTGCTGGTTCCCGTGGGTTGGGTGCTGAAGCACCGCCAGCTTTCCGATGATGCCCGAACCGCTAAAGTCTGTTGTTTCTGACGTTGACCCGGCATCGCCCACGCGACGAAGTGCCGGGATAATATTTATCTGCGGTATTGAATAACTGGTCGGACTAACCGAAGCCAGAATCCAGGGGAGACAGTGTAGGGGGTCAGCCGGGGACGGAACTAGTCCACCAGGGCGCAATGCACGCATCAGGGCCGAATGAAGCGATTGCCACACTGGTGTCGGAAAATTGAGTTCTGCCAGTAACTCGCTTAGCATTGTGGTTTGGAAGACATTATTCTCCTCATAAAGAAACCATGTTGCTTCTGTTCCACGGCAGAGCGCCTGTGACCGAATTATCTGTTCTAGCCATGCCAACAGGTTTGGGAGGTTAGTACCCGCAGCTGGTTGAAGCTGTCCTGTTAGACGCTCCAGTATCGCCGTGTATTTGTCACCGTCAGAGTTTGAGCGCTATGCCTTTGATTGAGGGGCCGGTTCTGCCTATATGCCGTTCGATGGGAGCGAGTGCAAACCGATTTTGTCCTTGGGGCACTTGGGCGGTCACAATGTCCTGAATGGAATTCCGAAAATGATCTTTGAGGAAGAGAAGGATGTTCAACTTTCCAGAATTGTTTTGACCAACAATGACGTTGATCTTACCGAGAGGTCCGATCAATTGAACCTCTGGCCCAAAACTGCGGTACATAGAGATGGCAAAACCGTCTATAAACACAAGTTGTCCTTTCGGGCGGCGCAGAATTACTTGACGGAGAGAAGGGCGTTTTCGCTCAATGACATTTTTTCATCGCTCCAAAGCGTCCAAGCGCTCCATCAGGTCCAGAAGCTGCTCCGTGGACAGCTTCCTGAGAATGCCGGCAGAAGTGATTCGATTTAGACCCCATTCTGCGGGATAGCGCCTCTCAAGCCACTTCAGCGCGACGAATGGATCGTTCAAGGCGGCATCGTAAATAACCATCTCAAGCCGCATGGCAATTGTGGCTTCGGCCTTCAAGATCGCCATGCAGAACACGGCGTGGTCAGTCTTGACCTCCGGGGGACGGCCAGACTCCAGTGGAAGGCCGGCTTCCGCGTCATGGACATCCTGCTCGCCTCGGTTCATCCAGCGGCGAAACGTCTCATAGGAGATGCCGCTGAGGATCGCCGCATCCTTGCGCGTGGCGCCCACCGAGAGCGCCGCGCAGAGGCGTCCGACAACCTCGGGGGTGAGTTTGGTCCGTCGGCCTGGCTGGGACACTTGGGAGCCTGCTGGGGCGCCTGGCTGCGATGCTACGATGACCTCGCCGTTGATTTGCAGATCCTCCATCTCTCTTGCCGTCCCTCTGCTCAAATTCCCCGATGATGATTGCTCGATGAAACAAGCCTCGCGCGCGTGGAGACACACAAAACCCACAAAAAGACAGGCTCACACGCCAGATCAGCGACTATTTGACGTCAAATAAGACGTCACTTTGCCACCTTCAAGAACGTCTTCACCCCCTCCACCGCCTGCCCTACCCCGCTTTTGCGAATCATCTTCTCCGGTTCGGTGTCTCAACGCCGTTTGAAATACTCATCGTAATCGCTGAGATGGGCATACGTCATGCCCCTCCCTTCCATCGCCTCGCGCGCAAGTTCGCCACCGAACCCAAGTCCAACCCATATTCCGTCCTTCTGACGATTTCTCGGATCGTTAGACCAGTTCCCTTCATAGCTGGCCTCTTCCAGCCCCTTGCGAAAGCGAGTTGCCAGCATCAGTAAGGTTTTCAACTCCCGCACGACCTGCGACGATTGAAGCGGTTCCCCGTCCTCAATACCCGTGATCACTTTAACCACGCGCTCTTGCAGCGCGTCAAACTCGTCTTCGTCCACTCTTGTCTCTCCCTTCCCGTCGTGATTATTTGACGTCAAATATCCGGCCCTGGCTTTGGCGGGTGCGCCTAGTCCAGATCATGCCGGCGAAGGCACTTCTCGCAATATTGTCCGGCTTCAGGACCTGGAAGGCGGCCGCCACAGTCCACGCATTTGAAAACAGGAGACGGACCGCCAACCTTCCCGGAAACCCGCTTTTCGCTGGCTCCAAGCAGACGATCTCCGCAGCGCAGCGCGATGCTAAACGTGACATTTTCGTCCGGGTGGTGGTCCAGATAACTGCGGCAGGCTTTCTCCAGAGCCGTTTCCAGTGCCTCTAATGAAAGTCAATTGTGCTGTTTGCGTCCATCTGCCGAATCACTCATAGCTGTTCCCGTTGCCCTGCCGAGACAACTCCTGCACCTTTCCCGCCGGGCCGTTCACATTGAGTTCCGTCGCCTCCGCAAAGCCTTCCAATACGTCCGCAGCATCACCCTCAATGTGCACTGGGGAGCTTATCAGCCTCTCCAATTCTTCTATTTGCTTTTCTCTCTCTATCGCTTCGTCCCTGGCCGTTTGTTTCCGATCCTCTTGCCGAAGATCATCTAGCCGAAGCTGCGCCAGCCTTTCCTGTCGTTCCTGTTGGACCTTTGCCCAGAGTGCTGCGCGATCGGCATCATCGGCGGTCGGGTTGCCGTGCCTAGCATCTCGGCGCCAGCGGAGTTCGTGATCGAGTCGCTCTTCTTCCGCTTTCGCCCTTCGCTGTTGTTCTTGCCGACGCCGAAAAAATTCCTGCCGACTTACGCCGGCGGCATGTCGCTGCTGAGACATCTCCTCTAAGCGTCGTTCGGCCTCCTGCACGGGGTCAAGCCTGCCAGCGGCCTGATCTGCCGGCGGAGCGGCCCACCGGAAGGCGGCCTCTTCTGACCGGTCTTGAGGCGGTGCCTCTTCCGTCTCTGCTTCCTGCTTCCGCGCAGCATTGAACTGAGCTTGGTAAACCATCCAAACGACAGCCTCAATGAGCAGAACAAAGAACACGAAAGGTGAAATCAGGCTCATATCAAAGACCATGGCGCTGACGATCCACGATGCGAAAGTGCAGAAAAAGACAATCCCAGCGGCGCGCGCATAAGTGCGGTCGCGGGCCAGCGGATCGGGCCAAAGGTGCGCGGTCATTTGGCGAGATGGCGGCGTGTAGCTATTTTCAGGCTGACGCAGTGCGGAAGCATACCCACCTGTTGTGCCGGCTTTGCGCCTGGCAGCGCGCGCCATCCCACGGGTTACCATTTTCCGGCAGTGATAATTCGCCCGTGCGCGGGGTCCCCAACTCATGAGTTATCGTCTCCTAAAGCCGAGGTTATTCCCGCACCCGTCCCGCCGGCCCGAAGATCTCCTGCTCAACATCGGCCAGCACCATCTCAATGGCCTGGGCGCAGCCGTCGGTGCCGATGCTGTCTCCATAGCGTTCCCGGTCTACTTCCAGGCCGGCTTCCCAGGCTTCCCGCAGCTTGTCGGCATAGCGCCGGTTGGCAGGCGTGTCCAGCAGATGCAGGGGCGTCTCATAGCGCGGTGCCGGCATCCCGACAGGTCGCAGCGCGCCAGCACGATCCAGACGGGTCTCCAGGTTCGCGGCCAGTGTGCCGGCCTCATCCAACAATGCCGTGCGCTGGGCGGGGGCGGCCACGCGCGCGCTGAACACAAGCTGCTTGACGCGGGCTGCCAGCGTCCGCCAGGCGTCCAGGTCAGTCTGTGGGACATTCATGCGGCTGCCTCGTGTTTGACGATCAGCACATCAATGGCTTCCCGCAGAAGGGAATTACGGCTGCGCTGCGTCCGTGCGGCCAGGGCATCCAGCGCCGCCATGCGTTCCGGGTCCACCAGGATCGTCGTCTTGACGGACGCACCGACTGTGGACGGACGCCCGCCCCGGCCCTTTTTCGCCTGTGTTGGTTCTGTGTTTTCCATGGCGTTATTGTAGCAGTATATAACCGGATATGTCAAGTCAAAAAAGGATGCTTTATTTTGGATTTAGCATGATATATCTATTGACAAACATGATATATCATGCTATAATAGAAGTATCACCAATTAAGGAGTGCAAACCGAATGAACACCGCCGAATTGACGACCCTTCACGCAGAAACCCTCAACGAAGCCCGCCTTGAGCGGACACTGGCGAACATTGCCCGCCGCGCCGAAACGCTCTTTGACAATGGCTATTCCGCCATCCAGGACGATCCCCACTTCTACACTGTCCTCACCCCGCAGGAAGGCCGCTACACTGTTCACATCAACGATGCCAACCCAACCGATGAGACGTTCGGGAACTGGTGTACCTGCCCCGCTCACGAGAGCTACGGGACTTGCAAGCATCTGCAAGCCATTCTGCTCCAAAGGGCCGCGGACGCAGCCCTGCTCGCCGGATACGAAGCCCGTCAGGACAATGACGACGATCAGTTCCCGGAACTGTGAACCGACGGGGAGGGGACAGCCACCCTCCCCGGCTTCCAAAGGAGACAGAGGACATGGACCGATACGCTGAGACTGATAGATTTTCGGAGATCATTGCTCGCTTCTTTTCCGATCCCACGCCCTGCTCGGGCTGCCGGTGCATCCTTCCCACCTACCGGGATGCCGAGACGGGCCGCGCCCTGTGCGTGGAGTGTCTGGAAGAGGCTGTCACCGAATCTCAGGCCGAACTCCTGGCCGAACGACAGGATACCGCGCGCCTGTGTGCCTGTTTCGGCCAACTGGCAATCTGACCGTTCACAATCTGACCGTTCATCGGGTCGGAGCCTTCCGACCCGAACTGACCAAAGGAGAAAACGATATGCCGACACTGACCACCGAAGCCGAGACGTTGACCGCGGACCATATCGCCGCGCTTATCGCCGACGCCCCAGCCCAAAGTTCTGGGACGTTCGTTCCCACCGACGCAGCGGGCGTGGATTGGGTTTTGAAGAAGATGAGCGCGGCCCGCGCCGAAGCCAGGCTCATTCGCGAGAACGCGGAAGCAATGGCCCGCGCGTGTGAGCGGGATGCGGAAGCCCTGGAATGGAAATATGGCGCGGCGCTCCAGACCTGGCTGCGGGCGGAACTGAAAGGAAGCAAGAGCAAGAGCAAGCGCCTGTTTCACGGCGTCATCGGATACCGAACGAAGCCCGCCGGGGTCAGCGTCACCGATCCCGCTGCGGCGCTCTCCTGGGCGCGTCAGAACCTGCCTGCCGCCGTCCTGGAAGCCCTGGACAAGAAGGCGCTGACCGAGGCCCTGCTGACAACCGGCGAGGCCGTGGGTTTCGCTTCCTTCACGCCCGCCGAAGAGACCTTCTACATCAAGTGATTTTTCATCAAGTAAGGATGATGCCATTCCGAATACCTTTCTTGAAGCCTGTCCCAGCCTTTCCGACCAGAGAGCCTATCAACCAGACCGCTGAAGGAGACAGAGACCATGCCACTGACACTTGAGATTTCCGATGACCAGATTACGCAGATCGCCCGCAAGGGCCATGCGGTGATGGAGGACCGCGGCGCCTACTCGCTCGAGCAGGTCAAAACGGCCTTCGTCGCCAGCTTCCCCGTTCTCTTCGACTCGCTGCTCTCCACTGCTGACAGCGAGATCGGCGTTCCTGCCCCGTACCGATCCCGGACCTTCAACGAGGCGCTGGGGCTGTCGGGCGTCGGCGAAACCATCCTCTCCGCCTGGGAGAGCGAATAGTTGATGAAGCGGGCCGGTCTGGTTGCACCGGCCCGCTTCATCGAAGATAAGAGCCAAAGACCAAGAGGAAACAAGATGAGAATTCGTATCCACCCCATCCACCTGCAAGAGGCAGCGGAAAAAATGCACGCGGCGATGCCGGACGGCGATCAGTACACTTTGGCCCAGGTGCAGGAAGCCCTGGACGCCTACTACCGCCACTACTGCGAGAGCCAGTTGGCCGAAGTGGCGGAAAAGATGGCTGCCCTGCCGGTTACGGCGCGGCCCGCTCTCTTCAATGCCGAGTTGAAGACGGCCTAGAATGAAGCCGGCGTCAACGCCCAGGGAGCCAGTCAAACCGACCGGCCGGCTCCCTTTTTGAGACAAGGAGATCCGACTATGAAGACCGCTTCGTTTTACACGACCCCGCCGGAAGGGCGGATCAGCATCGCCCGCTTTGCCCCCCGCCGGCATCCCGCCGGCTACCGGGTTTTCTCCAAGCTGGCACCAGGCAAATGGTTCAACAGCGTCACGGAAGCGGAGTACCGCCGCCGGTTCGCCGAGGAGATACTGGCTCCCCTGGACCCCCAGGCGACGTGGGACGCGCTGCACGCCCTGGCGGCGCCCTATGAACCCCTCCTGCTCTGCTATGAGAAACCGGGCGAATTTTGCCACAGGCGTCTTGTGGCAAACTGGTTTGAGCAGCATCTGGGCGTAACGGTGGACGAACTGGTCCCAGCGACAGTCGCACCAGGATTGACGCCGGGATTTATTTGACGTCAAATAATGCGACTGATTTGTGGCTGATACTGCCGGCGAGGAGCTCGCCGGCAGTTCAATCGTAGGAAGGGCGAAGTGGCACGAAAAACCCGAAAAAGTCGCCTATTGACAGCGCATTAGCTTGGCAGTTCCGTAGATTGGGGCGGCGGCCCGGCGCGTTTCCAGAGCGGAACGACAAACAACTGGACTGCGGTCCGGCTAAGGGCCTGGATCACGCCGTCGCCATTGTCCACCGCCAACACGACCACTTGCAGCCCGTCCCCGTTGTTGACCGCCACAACGCCGCCGCCCGCTGGGTTGACGGACAGGTAGGCTTTGGCGTCGCCGTCGGGTGTGTTGACGGCGAGGCAGCCATTCCCATCCAGGACCGTCAGGAAGGCTACGCGCCCGCCTTCGGGACCCCCGACGTTGACGGTGCCGCCTACGTCGTCTGCGCCCAGGCTGGCATAGCCCCGGCAGTGGCGGCTCCAGGCCACAACGCCGCCGCCCGCCGCCATTGCTCCCAGCGACACAGAGGGTCCGTCGTCCGCGTCGGCCAGTATCAAAGTGGCTCCCCGTCCTGGCTCCTCCTTCAGTCGTGCCAGTAGCCGGCCATCCGGTGTCACGAACTCTAAACCGCCTTCCGGCACGACGATCTGTGTTGTCTTTGGCTTTTCTTCTGACATGATGAAGTCTCGTTTTCTACCGACCTGGGCGTGCAGGATTGAACGAATTGCTCAGGTCGCGCTTGACCGCTCCTGCCGAGGATGAGGCCGGGCCGTTTTGGGGCGGCAGGCGCTGACTAGAGCGCATCATGGTCTCGATGGTCCGGCTGGACTGAACAAGCTGCTGCAAAAGGCCTGCAAGCTGCGCTCCGTTCATGCCATGCGCCAGAGCGTGCAGGGCTGCGCTGACCGTGGACACGCTGCCAGTCTGCGTCTGGGCGTGGGACTGAAAGGCGTCAAATGTGTTTCCGGGCAGACTGCCTGCGACGGACACGCCGCCGGGCCGGGCGGGGCCGCCCCAGGAGCCATGTGCGGCGGAGGGCGCGAACCGGGCGGTCAGGGCGTCAAAGCCGATCTCGCTGACACTGATGCCGTGACCGGGCATTCCTGCCAGCAGGGTGGGCAGCGCTTTTTCCATCTCCCAGTTCCGGTCGTGCTGGACCTGGGCCAGCCGCAGGCGCTCCTGGTCGGTCTGCTCGGCCCGGCGTTCTGTGTCCGACTGATAGCCTTCTTCAGCCAGGTCGCTCCACTGTCCCGCTTTCTGGCGCTGGGCGCGGAACGTGTCTTCGCCGGCCTGGTCCCGTCCGAGGCGGGCCATATCGCTTTGCAATGTCCGTTCCAGGGTCAGGCCGCGCGTGAACGGACTGCTTCCGGGAGTGCCCGACCGATACGGGGCCAGCTCCTCCATCGCAAAGCCGGTTTCCGCGCGGCGGAGTGCGCTCTCCGCCCGGATGTCTGCCGTCCGGGTCGCCGCGCCGGGATCGTAGACGTTCAGGGCATCCATCGCGTCCGCCCGCCGGGCCGTGTCCGTTGCCAGTTTGGCTTCGGCGTCCGCCCGGTCGCGGCTGCCGGGCGCATAGGCGTTGATCCGGTCCCGGTCGGCGGAGAGGATGCCGGCATAGCCGCTTTCCACCTGGCCCACGTCCACCGAGGCCGTGCCGCCCATGCGGATCTGACGTGACTGCCCCGCTGTCGTGATCGTCAGGGTGTCCTGCGCGGCGGCTTCCCGGTTAGCGTTCTGCTCGTCCCGCTGCTGGGCGAGGACCTGCGTCATCTGGGTTCCGGCCTGATTGTACTCGCGGATCTTGCCGGCCATCTCGTCGGCGGTCAAGCCCCCACGGTTCATTTCAGAAGCGAGTTCCCGCATCTTCGCGGCGAGAGTTTCAGCCTCTTGCCTCTGCGCTCCGGTGACTTGATCCGCGCTGCCGAAGGCGCGGGCCTGGGCGACGTTCGCGCTGGCCGTGCCGATGTTCAGGTCCTGAACTTGAATCGCCTGACGTTCAACCTCTTGTTGATAGTCGTGACGTTGGCGCAGGACTCCGGTTTCCAGGGAGGTCGCTTCGCCCAGCATCCGGTCCCGCTCGGCAGGAGGCACCAGCGGATTGGCCGCGCTGCGACGGATCTCCGCCGCGCGGGCTGTGTCCGTGGAGAGGATGCTGTTCTCCGCGCCTTGAAGCTGGGCAAACGTGCGGCCGCCGTAGTAGCCCCGCGCCAGGGCCTGCTGCTGGTCCGCCTGGGTGCGGCTGTAGCGGCTGTCGTCTTCTTCCAGGCCCGTGGTGAAGACTTTGCGCTGGGCCTCGGCGTCTGTCAGGTCGTAGCCGGAAAGCCGGGCCTGGGCATCGGCGATCCGGGCAGTCAGTTCGTCCTTGCGGCTGGCATTGACCGGGTTGGCGAGGTCCGCCGATAGGAGCGAAATCTCGCCCTGAGTGGACCGGCGTCCCGCCGCGGTCGCCGCGAACAGCGCCTGGTCTGCGGCTGCCATTCGGACGCTGCCGCCGCCCTGGGCTTCCGTCAGGCTGATACCGATGCCGGCGCTTTTCAGGGCGCTTTCGGCGACGATGCCCTGGGATTTCAGGTCGGCGAATTGATTGATGAGGGTGTTTTCGGCATCCGTCGTGGGGTCCGTCGCGCTGACATCCGCCTGCCGGCGTTTGTCCATCACGTTCTGTGCGCCGCTGCTCTGAAAATGAGTCGCGAGCGGGCCAAGAAGGATTGAGAGCCAGGGGTTAGAGGCTCCGGTCTTGGCCGACGCCGCCGCCTGGTAATCCGGGTCGTTCTTGGTGCTGGCATCGCGGGCGCGGGCCTGGAATTCCTTGAGGCCGCTGAAGTCGCCTTGTTCGGCGGCGGAATAGGCCAGGGCAGTAATGTCCCCGCTGCCGGCCTGGCCGCTGGAAAAGCGGTTCCCCAGGCCGTACAGAAGGGGGCTGCTGGTATACCGAGCAATCGTTTGGAAGCCTTCGCCGGCGTATTCGCCAAAGGAGTTGGTCAGCGCGCCGACGCCGGCCACAGTGCCGGGTCCGAACGTGCCGATGCCGCCCACCGCGCCCAGCGAAGCCGCGAACTGCTGGACGGGTGTTCCTGTTGCCTCAATCTGGGTCTTGAAGCTGTCCACCGATGACGCGGCGGTTCCGAGTGCGGCCGCCAGGCGCTCGGCGGATTCCCGCGTGGATTGGGCGCGCTCCTCGTTCGCGCTGATGATGCCCTGTCCGAGCTGTCCGGCCCCTCCGCCAATCATGCCGCCGACCCAGCTCCCGACACCCGGCGCGATGGCGGACCCGATGGCGGTCCCCAGGATGGCTCCGACGCCCGGCAGCATCGCGGATTGGGCGGACGTCTGCTGTTCCGGGGTCAGATAGTTGCCGACGTTAGACTTTTCGTAATACTGCGCCGCGCCCTGACCGAACTGCGCGAGGGCATAGCCGTAGTTGAGCTTGCCATACGGCTCGGCCCAGTCCTCGGCCACGTTCGCGCCGATCCGGGCCAGGCCGCGATGCTCGTGCGGAGCGTTCCGGAGTCCGCCGGCGATCTCCGCGTCGGCGATGTCCTGTTCCCATTCGGGAGAATTGCCGATCTTGGCAAAGTCGCCGCGCGTCGTGTAGAGGTTCCGGGCATCGGCGTGGATGTCTGTGCGGGCCTGCTCTGCCTCCTCGTAGCTGGCATAACGCGGCGCCGCCCGTCCGGGCGGTGGTGTCGCCCTCTGACCAGTGATCTCCGCCACGCGAGACGCGAGGCCGGAATCAACCCGGCCTCGCTCGCTGACGCTTTGCCACGGGTCGCCTGGGTCAGACGCGGAAACACCGCCGACGTAATAATCCGTGTGGCGAGCGCTGCCGGTGTCGTAAATGTTCTCGCTGAAAAAGTCGTTGGAGTTAGCGGGCGCGGACAGGATGGACGGCGGATCAGCATTTCCTGTGGAATAGACGGGACGCGCGGCTCCCCAGGCTGCCGCGCGGGCGTTGGCCGCGTCAGCGTCCCAGGAGGATCGGCTCACGACGTGGTACGTGCGGAGCCGGGCGGCCTCGGCCCGGTGCTGCGCGGCCTCAGCGGCAAATTGAGCGGCGTCGGCCCGTGCGCTGACGGCGCGGGCTTTTTCCTGTTGGATGAAGTCCGAACCGAGCGACGGGGGCGTGGTGGAATAGACCGGCGCGGCTTCAGCGACCTGATTGGCGTCGCCGGGGTTGGCGGCCCGTTCCTGAAGACGGCGGATTTCCTCGGACTGGATCTGCGAGATCGCATCGCCCGCGTTGATGGTTTCTGTTGTACCGAAAATATTGTCATTCGGTTGATCGGGCATCAGGATTTCCTTTCACGTCAAAATTATTTGACGTCAAATACTTTCATCAACTACTTGGGCTGCCTGGGATCATGGGCTGGTCGGGATCACCAGGCGAGATACTCACTTGTCACCGCGAGAGCTTCGCGCCATCCGAAGCAGACAGCACCTTTGTAGCCAGCATCGCGCAGGCGTTCATGCCATTCCCGCTGGTCAGTTGCCACGTCGGAGAGAACACCGGTCGCCTGCTTCATCTCAATCCGCAGACGATGATAGGGAAACCCATTGACCACACGGGCGGCGTCTACGTTGATGTCGGGGTATCCACGTCGCAGGCCCGAAGCGACGAGCTTGCGCCCGACCTTCAGGCCGGCGACGTTGCTGTTGGGAACGGCGTAGATCATGTCCGCCTCCGGCTTGCCTTCCCGCAGAGCCAGATCGATCTCCTGGAAGTAGCGGTGCTGTTCCTCAAATTCAAGCTGCTGGTTGCGCCGGCGGACGCGGTTGTTTTCCGGTGGGGACAACTCCAAGTCGGGCGCCTGGCTTTTGACGGCGGTTTGGCTTTCCTGAAGAGATTCCCCGCTGGCAACCCACCGGCCCGAGCCGCGCGGGTAATTGACGACTGCTTTTGTTGCGATGGAGCGTTCCGAATTATTTGACATCAAATACTCCTGTCTTTCTAGTGACAAAGTAGACAAATAGACGTAAAATTCCCTATAACTCTATGAGAAAGAATTCACTCTCCGTCTATAAAGAAATAGGGGTCAGATTTGTCTATTTGTCTACACTCCCCTCAAAAGCCTCGCTAAAAGCTGCCTCGCTTTCAGCGTCTACCAGCCCGATCCCTTCCCAGCCGCGCGCGTGTTTTGGCCCGATGTTAATGGCGGCGAAGACGTGCCGCCCCTCCTGAAGCCGCGCCCCAAAAGTCTTCTTGGACAGGCATCGCTCACTATTGGCATCGGCCCATTTGACGTAAGTGGTATAGAGAGCGCCGGCAGTAACCTTCAGCGACGGCCGCAACAAGCAACATTCGGCGAGGAAGTCGCCCAAGACGTCTTCCCCCGCCTGGTACGCTGCTGTGGCTTCCTTGACGGCTGCCGGTTCCGCCAACCCCTGCTTCTGCCATTCCAGGCAACCGCGCACGGCCCAGGCCAGGATGCCCGGCCTCTCATCGTGCAGCTTCTCTGAGAGATGGGGGTCTTTGTCGGCATCAGCGATCTGGACCTCAAAGGGAATGACCTTGATTCGCCTCCAGATGGCAACGTCCTGCCCCCGGATGGCTGGCTTATGATTGGCGGCCAGGAAAATCTTATGCGTCGGCTCGAACTCAAAAAAGTCCTGCCGCATGAAACGCGCCTTGATGCGGTCCCCGCCGGTGATCTGCTTGACCAGGCCTTCTGCCATGCGCTTGCCGTCTTCCACTTCGATGGTCGCGACCAAGCGCGTTCCTTGCAGTTCGGCCACGTCGTTGTTTGGGCCGCCGCTTCCTTCGCGGGCAATCAGCAGATCCGGGGCTGCTTGCAGGGCATAATCTCCCATTGTGTCCATGATGGCGCGCAGAGCGGTGGACTTACCATTGGAGCCTGAGCCGTACAAGAAGAACAGGCACTGCGCGGACACGTCGCCGGTCAGCGCGTAGCCGGTCGCACGCTGGAAAAAGTCGCGCAGGGCAGCATCGGGCAGAACGGTTTCCAGAAATGTTTCCCACCGAGGCGCTGCCGCGTCTGGGTCGTAATGCGTTCCGGCCCGCCTCGTGCCCATATCCTTGCGCTGGCTTTTCTGGATCTGCCCCGTCTTCAGGTCCACGCTGCCGTTCTCGCAGGCCAGCAGCCAAGCCCTCTGGTCCCACTCGCCGGCGCGGGCCGGGATGGGTAGCTCCGAGGCGGCCAGGGCGATCATGGCCTGAAGGCGTGCATGGGCCTGTGAACGCACGGCGTGTTTTGCCAGGTCGGCCTGTCGGGCGGTATCCAGACAGTCGGCAGCTTCCTGGTAGATTTGGTGGGCGGTGTCTTTGGCGCGGCGGTCGATCTCACCGGTGTCATCTTTCTGCCAGCGCTGCCCGTCCCAGACCAACCACTTTTGCCAGGCGTGGCAGAAGCGAAGATCGGCTCCGTGCCGCGCTGCCAGGCGCTGACCGTTGCCAACATCCGTCCTCTTGAAACCTTGCGTGGGTTCCGTGGCCTCCGGCGGATGCTCTGCTCGCCGGCGCTGAATGGCACCGGCGACACGCTGCGCGCTTTCCATCGCCATCGCCGTCGTTTCCAAAGCGGCGTCAAACACGGTCGAGAGATAATCCGAGCCACCCACTTCTGCAAGTTTGCCCCAGTCGTTCAGATACTTCTGAACACTGACGAGATCAACTCGCTCTTTTGTGCGGTGCAAACATAGGATCGCGCGGTAAATGGTTTTGTGTTTCGTCAAGCCCAGGTCGGGAAAAGTGATCGCTTGCTCGGCGAACACGTTCAGGACCGTGTCAATCGCTTCCGGTTCTGAGAGGAGGCAGCCGAGCATAGCCTGCTCGTCTGCCACGTCTTCCGACGGTGTCTCAGTAGAATCGGAGGATATCATACAGTTTCCTCCACCAAGGGGATGTGTTGCTCAGGATTTTGGCGCTCGGGATGTGGGCCGAAGCAGAAGCGACGTCCCATCTCAACGCAGGCTCCGCGCCGGGTTCTCTCCGGTTTGCCGTTGCGTGGGGATGCGAGCGAGCGGAGCAAACGGAATTCCATATCCCAAAAAGGAATTCCGTGCCAGTGTGTCTTGACCGGTGTTCGGCGCTGGGGGTGAGACATTAGAAGCCTCCCTGAGCAGCCAGGGCAGACACCGCCCATAGGTTAGGCCGACGTGTGTCCGTGGTACCGATCCGTAGCGGCTTGGGCTCTCGCTTGCAAACGGGCGTCTGATATGTAATAATCTTAATGCGCTTGTGCATTGCGCTTTCTCCTTTCTTCAGCGGCCCGGCGTGTCCAGCGCTGGGCCGACTTCTTTAGTGGCATCATCCCTGCGGCTCCTGCAATTCTTCTTGTGCCTGCCGCCGGCGCAGTTCCTCGGCAGCGGCGAAGATGGCTGCCCAAACGGGAAGCCAGCTACCCGACGCGGATGGTTCAGGCGGCTTCTGCATGTCCTGCACCTTCTTTCAACTGCGCGATAAGCGCATCTACGGCGGAAGCCGGGAACCGGATCGCCCCTCCAATCCTCACCGGCTGTATCACACCCTGCGCCATAAGCCGGTAAATAGCTGTGCGAGACAATGAGAGCCTAGCCGACACTTCCGGCAACTTCAAGAGCCTATCCTCGCCCATCAATGACCCCCTTTCAAAGTTCCCACCAGTAGGAACAGTCAAGTATTTTTTGGTACGTCAGGAGATTATAGGGTATAATGAGTTTGGAATTCTCCGTTTAAAGTGGAGATTTGCGCGGAGGAAAGATGCCAGGCAAAAAGGATCTTTTAACAACAGCAAACGTGGCCCAGTTAGAATTGAATCGCATGGAGATGCCTCTTTCCTCGATGCCGAAGCAGGCAAGGATGTCCCCGCCGCGTTTGCTGCTCCTAGAAAGCGAACTGAAGTATAGGATGCCTTCAAGTGAGCCGGAGATGGAGGCTGCCTTATGGTGGTTTGAAGCGGAGCATCAAACGGCAGGCGATTTCATGCAAAACCAGCTTTCGCAAGCGGTTTCTGGGTGCCTGACGGAATTTTTCCGTCTTTACGAAGCCGAAGATGATGATATTTTGAGATTTGCCAAGAAGTGGGGCGTCTTAGGGATTTGGCCACGTCGCTACAAAGAATGTCCACTGCCGCTTCGGCAGCGTTTCCTGCTGGGACAATATGACCGGAGGTTTGAACCAGCCTTTTTGGCGGGCGATGGGTTTACTTGGCTTTCAGAAACGACCTCGTTTTGGCGAAGCACTGCCCTGCATTTTCGCACGCTACTGACAATCGGCGCGAAAATGCAGAGTCAGAACTCCAATCACCTCAGAAGAGTGGAGCGAGGCGTTGCAGTTCTTTGGCACTGAGAAGCCAGAGCAGAGCATTCCTGATGTTTACCGAAGTTTGAGAGGGAAACCACCGAAGGCTGAAGCGGAACGATGGGCGCTGCACGAAACGCTTTCGCGGTGGACGCGAAGCATCAACCTTTCGAATTCGTTTAGAACTTCGCTCGGTAGATGGACGCCTAGTGCCGGCCGCCGTTCCTATTCTTGATCAGCTTCCGCTGGACACAACGGATCAGCACTATTGGAGCCTACTTGCATTGCATTCGCATCCAGACACTTTGGGTCTTGCTGCTCGTTCCTTCTTCCCGATGCGCTCCAGCATCCTGGTGAACGTTCTGGTGGCGCAGTTCATCGCGGCGCTGGCTTCCTCTCTCGGGATCTGTACGATCTGCAAAGAACCGTTCTCGCGTGGACATGGCCGGCAGCAGGTCTGCTCCACAACCTGCTCCTCTGACCGAGACGCCCTGCGAAAGAAGGCCAAATACCGTCCACGAGGGAGAGCGGAAAACTGACGCTCTATTCCGTCTCCCGGACTTCCCACTTGGCCTCTCCTGCGGAAACATAACACACTGTCTGCTGGCGATGGTAGCCGTCATGGGCGGCAATTAAAACGAGCTGCTCTTCCATGGTGAGCGGGCCGACTTCCGTATGGGTGCCGACGCGCTCCCATTGGGCGGGCGTCAGCGCCCGCAGGAAGGCAATGATCTTCGCGCGACCCGTCCGATACCGTGCCAGACACTCGGGCAAGTCGGCATGGGCGTAGTCATGGTTCAGGGCGACCTGGCCCTCGTCCAGCCCTTGCAACGTCGCGTTCTCCTCGTCCCGCGTCTGTGTCAGCCGGCCCAGAAAGACACTCTCCCAGTCCGCCAGATGCGCGGCCATCTCGCGCAGGCTGAAACGGTCGGGATCGGGACGGTGGTCCAGAACGGCAGGGTCGCGAACCTCCGCCAGCAAACGCGCCAGCACGTCCGGCGCGGACTCCAGATCAATCAGCAGATAGTGTCGTGTTCTTTCCTTCAGCATAGGCAGCATAGGGTTCTCCTTTGATGGAACGCTTTTCGTCTTCGCCCTTGACTTTTCCTTTTCAATTGCCTGCCGGAAGCGTGAAAAATCGGCAAAGCCTTGACAAACGCCCGCCCCTTACTCTACCATGCGTGTATGGCAGGCGAAAATATTTTTGAGAAATCACTCAATCCCTGGCGCACACGCGGAAGCCGGGAAATCTACGTCAATCCCTGGATTCGCGTTCGTGAAGACCATGTGATCCGGGCGGATGGAAACGACGGCATTTACGGGGTGGTGGAGTTCCAGAACCATGCGCTGGGCATTGTGCCGGTGACAGACGACGGCGATACGTTTCTGGTCGGCCAGTGGCGCTATCCGTTGGAGCTATATTCGTGGGAGATTCCCGAAGGCGGCGGGCCGCTGGGGGTTCCTCTGTTGGAGAGCGCCCAGCGTGAACTGGCCGAAGAAGCGGGGCTGACAGCCTCGGTTTGGACCGACCTGGGCCTGTTTCATCTATCCAACTCAGTGACGGACGAGGCAGGCCGGGTCTTTCTGGCGCAGGGGCTGACGCAGCGTGCGGCGCAGCCTGGCGGCGAGGAAGTTTTGGCTGTTCGCCGCCTGCCGCTCACCGAAGCCTACGAAATGGCGATGGACGGGCGCATCACAGACGGCGTTTCCATCATCGGCTTGGCCCGTGCCGTGAAGCATTTGAGGTTATGAGGCGAAAAAAGCCCGCTGCTTCTCTGAGAGGCGGCGGGCAATTTTGGCTAAGGAGTACCAGGGGCCGAGTACGGTGTGGTTGCGGCGTGATGAGCGCCTACCATCGCCAAACCGCCGAGGAAGAAGAACCAAATCAGGCCGAGAACAAGGAATGCGCTGGCAATCATGCCGCAGATACGACCCGCATTCACAGACCCTGCTTGGGATGGATCGACATTGCCTGATGCCAGGGCATTGTTGCCCATGATCCAGGCAACCGGCCCAAGAAAACCGCAAACAACAAGGCTCAAAATGCCAAGTATCAAAATCATAGTGCCATTGACTGGCGCAGTCGGCGCCCCATAGGGCGGCTGACCACCAGGGGAAGGGTAATTGGACGGGGGAATACTCATTTGCGCGTCTCCTTCGTCGTGAGATAAAGTGCCTTGCTACTGTCAGCCAGGCTTCCGCGTTTTTATTCCCTGTTTTTGTCACCAATAAACAGAGTGCCGTTCAGTTTCCAACCTGCTCCTGCGGTGCGGCGGCCTGGAGCAAATCGGACCGCTGGCGCTGGGCGGGAAAGGAGGCGCGGCCCAGGGCAATGGGACACGGGTGCGGGAAGGCGGCGGTGAGATCGGCCAGACGGGTGTGCAAACGCGCAATGACGGTCTCCCGCGTCGTTCCCGTGTGCGGAAGAAGGCTGATGAGTTCGTGAACGTCATAGCGGGCGACCAGGTCGGAGCGCCGCATGCAGTCTTTGACGGTCTGCGCGAGACTGGCAAACAGAGCGGCTTCCGGCAGGTCGCCGTCCACGCGAACGCGAATGATAGAGAGTTCCAGTTGGTGCCGCTTGGCGCGCGACAATTCTTCATCCAGCCGATCCTCAAAGTAGCGGCGGGTGTACAGACCAGTCACCGGGTCCACAATGGTCGGCGGGGTTTCACTTGCTTCCTCGGCCATGATGACCGGGCCATGCGAGGCCAGACGACGGCGCTGTCGCTCATGCTGAAGGGCAGCTTCGCGGACAGCGTCGCTGCGGAACATCTGCTGGAGTTTGCGGGCGGAGTTTTTGAGGATGTGGGAAACGTAATTGTTGGAAACGCCGAGCGATTTTGCGATGTCGGTCTGGCTGCGATCCTCGTAATAGAACGAGTACAGGACTTTCTGCTCGATCTCTTTCAGCCGCAGCAAGCGCGTGTTCCAGGACGACTTTGTCTTCAATCGGCAGTTCGCTGCGCGATGCCTGCGCGTTGCTTTCGGCAAGCTGCACGCGGGAGGTCCCGTTTTCCTGCGCCTCGTCCAGCGACTGCACGGCGAAAATAGAGCGGGTCGCGCGGATGCGGGCGACTTCCGCTTCGCCCAGTCCGAGTGACTGCGCGACCTCGGCATCCGAGGGTTCGCGGCCCAGTTCCTGGGTCAGCGCGTCGGCCTCGCGCCGGACTTTCTGCGCCATCTCCTGAAGCCAGGCCGGTTCCTTGATGATCTGCGTCCGGTCACGCAGGTAGTGGCGCAGATGGCCGTCGATGTGGTGGGTGGCATAGGTGATCAGCTTGACCCCGCGTGTCGGGTCGTATTGGTCAATGCCGTGCATCAGGCCGAGAAAGCCCTCCTGAATCAAGTCTTCCAGCGGGACGTGAGACGTAAAAAACTGCCGGGCCTGCTTCTGGACCAGGGGGCGGAATTGCAGCACCAGCGCTTCGCGGGCCGCGGCCGCGCCTGGCCCGCCGGCCTGATATTCAGCGAGAAGCCGACGCGCGCGCGCCTCGTCATCCAGCCGGCCTGGCCCGCGCCGCTCCGGCCCATTCCAGCCGCCGGACGAACCGGCGGCGCTTATTGTCTCTGCCATGCGTGAACACCCTCGCCCCGGCCAGCCGCCGGGTAAGGGCCGCCGGGACGGGGCATTTAATGGATCGAACTGACCAGTTTGAAGATCGGCGACATGACCGAGATGGCGATGAAGCCGACCAGGACTCCCATGAATACGATCAGCAGCGGCTCGATCAGCGACGTCAATCCCTTGACCATGGCGTCCACTTCGTCGTCGTAAAAGTCGGCGACCTTGCACAGCATCTCCGACAGCCGACCTGTTTCCTCGCCGACGTCAATCATGTGCGTCACCATCGCCGGGAACAGGCCCGAGGCGGCGAGGGGCTGGCTGATTTTCGCACCTTCCCGAATGGAAACCCGCGCATTGGCGATGGATTCGGCCAGCACGGCATTGCCGGACGTTTCGCCGATGATCTCCAGCGAGCGCATCATCGGGACGCCGGACGCGATCAGCGTGCCGAAGGTGCGCGCAAACCGCGCAATGCTCATCTTCAGCGACAGGTCGCCGAAGATCGGCGCTTTCAGCTTCACTTTGTCAATGTTGTAATGGCCTTTGGGCGTCTTATCGTACTGCTTGAAGCCGATAAAGGCGCCGACTCCCATAATGATCACCATCCACCAGTAAGCTTGCAGCCAGTCGCCGACCGCGAACAGGGCCAGCGTGACCGGCGGCATTTCCACGTTCATGGAGAGGAAAATCTCCTTGAAGCGCGGCAGCACGAACATGAACAGGGCGATGACCATGACGCCGGCGAAGTTCAGGACAATGATGGGATACATCATCGCCGACTTGACCTTGCCGCGTATTTCCATTTCCTTTTCCAAGAATCCTGCAAGCCGGTCCAAAATCACGTCCAGAATTCCGCCGATTTCCGCGGCCCGGATCATGTTGATGTACAGTTTGGAGAAAGCGTTGGGATGCTTGGCAATCGCGTCGGTGAGGGACAGCCCGCCTTTGACATCTTTGCGGGTGGCATTGATGACCGCTTTCATGGCATCTTCTTTGGTCTGGCTCTCCAAAATGTCCAGGCACTTGATGATGGGGATGCCCGCGTCAATCATTGTCGCGAACTGCCGCGAGAAGATGACCAGCGTTTGCAGCTTGATCTTCTGCGCCTTGCTGCCCGCAATCTTCATCTTCATCCCGGTCTTGGCTTCGTTCAGCGAAACGATGTGAAACTGCTGTTCATGCAGCTTCGCCATGACCATCTGCTCGTTATCGGCTTCCACTTTATTTTTCACGATCCGACCCGTCGGATCTACGGCTTCATAGACAAATGTCGCCACCAGAATACCTCCTGCCCACGCAATCGCACTCTTTTGTGCCGTGTCTATTATCGGCAGATCACGCGAGGAGCGTTAGGGAATGTCGTCCGCTTACTGGTTTTTGGCCTTTGCCCTGGTGCTGTAATATGTTTTGGTGTGCAAATGGGTATAATCGCTGTACCAATTACGGAATTAGAAAGGCATCTCCCTCATGTCCTCCCATTATCGCAAGTTGATCCAGGCCTTTACGCTCATCGAACTGCTCGTCGTCATCGCGATAATCGCGATTCTCGCGGCTATTCTCTTCCCTGTCTTCCAGAAAGTGCGTGAAAACGCCCGCCGCGCTTCCTGCCAATCCAACGAAAAGCAGATTGGTCTGGCGATTATCCAGTACCAGCAGGACTACGACGAGATGTTTCCTCAAGGGCTAATCAACTCTGCCCAGGCCGCCCCGAACAATCCATCTTCGGCAAATACTGGAGTCGGCCTGGGTTGGGCAGGCGCCGTCGCGCCTTATGTCAGAAGCATTGGCGTATGGAAATGTCCTGATGATAGCACTGCCTCCAACGGGAACGTTAACTCGTATGCCATGAACCAGTTTTTGCCGGCAAGGTCACTTGCTTACCTTGCGGCTCCTGCGACCACAGTGATGGTTTTTGAGATCTTCCGGCGATACGGCGCTTGTCAACATACCCTATGAAGGGGCCACTGCTCTGGGAGGCGGCTCCGGTTTGTGGGGGGTCTCGGCAGTTGGGGACGGCTATGCCAGCAGCAAGTATGGCAATAATGACCTGGCATGGATCGTGACTGCTTGCAGCAGCACTGGCGGCGGCTGCCTGCTTGGCGCGAACGGCGGCGGCACCGTGCCGGTCACAGGTCGTAATGTTCCGGCAGTATCTTCTAGTCGGCGGAGATCGGCCTTCTCGCCATGACTCGGATACCGGGTCATCTGAATACCTGATGGCGGATGGGCATGTCAAATTTCTCAAGTACACCAGCATCGCCGGCGCGGGATGGAACCCGCCGACGAACAGCAACCTGAACGGCGCGGCCGTCACTTTCAATCCTTTGTAAAAGTATTCGCAGCGCATTTCCGCCTTCGGTGCACAGGGCAAAGCCTGGCTTCTCATTGCAGAGAGCCAGGCTTTCTCTTTTTCAGATATTTCTCGCTTGTCTGAGCAGTAGGTTACTTGACAACGTTTACAAAAATGTTTATAATGTCTGTATGGAAACGCAGACAACTCTCAAACATCCGGGGCGGCCCAGAAAAACTCATCCGTCGCACCGTGAACTCAATCAAATCACAGTTCACCTGCCGGCTTCTCTTGTGTCCGCTTTAGACAATGAACTAGGGCCACTTGGAATGCGAAGCAGGAGCGAGTTGATCCGGGAAGCCTGCCAAAGCTATTTGGAGCAGCATAAGGAACAAGCGCAATCTCTTTCGCTGCTACAGCGGATGCAGCATTCCTCGCCGGAGGAGCGTCAAAAAATCATGGCGGCGGCGGCGGAAACGCTGGCCGACTACTACCGCACCGACCCGGAAATCCGAGAGTGGCAGGCGCTTGACGTGGAGGACTTTTACGACGTTGGCGATTGATCCCAGGCGCGGCGAAATCTGGCTGGTGGATTTGGAACCTACGCGCGGCTCAGAAATTCAAAAAGTTCGTCCGGCAGTGGTTCTCAGCGCCAACTCCATTCGGTCGCTGTCGGTGCGCGTCGTGGTTCCCTTGACAGGCTGGCAGGAGCATTTCCAAACTACACCCTGGAAGGTTCGGATAGAGCCTGACAGCGGCAACAGGTTGACCAAGACTTCGGCGGCGGACTGTTTGCAGCTTCGGTGTCTTGATGTAGAGCGGTTTATCGAGCAGCGCGGCGCATTGCCGAGCAGTATCCTGGAAGGAATCATGGTCGCAGTTAATTTCTGCCTGGAAGATTGATGTTACCGCCGCTTTAATTCCTTTGCTACTACCCGTGCCGCGCTCAGGCCTGATGCACCGAAAACTCCGCCGCCGGGGTGGGTGCTGGCCCCGGTCAGAAACAGGCCGGGAATAGGCGTTTTGTACTCCGACAGTTCCGGCAGGGGCCGAAAGGCAAACATCTGATCCAGGGACATTTCCAGGTGCATGACGTTTCCCTTGAGCAGTCCCAGCGTCCGTTCCAGGTCCAGCGGCGTTTGAATAAAACGCTTTTCAATCGCCTGACGCATATTGGGAGCATAAGCGTACAGCGTCTCACAGATCGTGTCGGCCACTGCCTCCCGCGTCTCGTCCCAACCCAAGCCGTCCCGCCGCGTGTAGGGAAAATACTGCGACCACAACTGCACGATATGCTTGCCGGGTGGCGCAATCGTGCTGTCCAGAGCCGTAAACGTCATGGCAAGGACGGGCGGTTTACGGGAGGGATAGCCGCCGACATAATCGGCGTAGGCATCGGTCAAAAACTCGGGGGTGGGGCAGAGCAATTGCATTCCCTGATGGACCATGTGCGGCTGCCCGGCCCCGTAATCGGGTAATTCTGACGCCGCGCAGCGAACCGTCATGCCGAAGCCGTTGCCGACGTTGAGGGCATCCAGGCGAACACCTAAATCCCCCGGCAGGTCTTCAGGCTGCAAGAGCGTTTGAAACGTCGTCAGCACATGGCAGGCGGCTACGACGGCCTTTGCGGTATATATCTGCCCGCCGACGCTGACGCCCCGCGCCTGCCCGTTCTCCATCACAATGCGCTCCACAGGCGCATCGGTCAAGACCGTCCCGCCCAGTGCTTCCAATGCCCGCCGCAGGGCAACGGTCAGCATTCCCGATCCGCCCCTGGCCCGCTTGGCTCCTGTTTCATGGACTGCCCCCCACCAGGCGGCAAACGGCCCTGTCCCCGGCTCAGTCGGGGCCGGACCGGACTGCGCGGCCAGCCAGCCCATCGCGGCCCGCATCTCCACGCTCTCAAACGTCTCGTGAATCAGCCGCCCGTAGCCGGAAACAATCATCCGCAGGGCATCACTGGTGCTGCGCCCCGGCGATTTGGCGAAGATGACATGCCGCCCGAAGTTCGCCATCGTCGGCGGCTTCTGGAACGCCTCCAAAACGCCGCGCGTGACCGGCGTCCAGCGCGTGACGAAATCTTCATAGGCCACAGCATCACGCGGCGAAACCTGGGCGATGCTCTCGCACGTCCGCCCCAAATCGCGGTAGAAGCAGATCGCCCGGCCATCCGGCAGCGGCAGCGCGGCCCACGGGTCCATCTCGCTATATTCCAGCCCGTAACGCTCCAATTCCAGATCCGCCACTATGGGCGTCCGGTGGATCATCAGATGCACCGACGAGCCGATGTCTATCTGGTAGCCCGGCCAGATTTCTTCCGTGCAGACCGCCCCGCCGACGACGGGCCGCCGCTCCAAAACCAGAACCTTATGCCCTGCTTTCGCCAGATAGCACGCGCAGACCAGCCCATTATGCCCCGCGCCGATGATAATGGCATCATACTTCGTTTCTGTCACGGGAACAGTGTACCTCATGGTATACTAAGGAAACGAAATCTGGGTGGTTGGCGTAAAGTAATCGTTTGGGCGGCAGAGCAGAGGTGAAAATAATGTCGCATCACTTACTGAACCTTATGCACTGGTTGATCATAGTGGCTTCAATTTTCCTTTTAAGCCAAGCAATAGATTGGTACAGGAATTGGCTTGACCGGCGTCATCCCAAACTTCGCATGAAGTCACTGCAACAAGCAAAAGCATGGGCTAAAGCTTATCAGAAACTCACAAAAAGGCGTCTGGCCGCCGGCTCCGAATTCCTCAAGAGTAACGCAACCTGAACCGCTAGAACCGCTAGAAGATACCATGCCATAAATGGCACGGCTAACCGGCGAAGCGCCGAAAATCCCACGCTTCGCGGGGATAAGTGAGATCAATCCGAGTGCCGCGAAGCGGTACTTTTTGGCCGAAGGCCGGTTAGCCGTGCCATTTATGGCATGGTCCTGTCGCGGCATGGTTTGGGATTTACGAAATATCACGCTAGGAGGGCGGGCCATTGGGCATTTACATGGAAGCGTTTCAGCATTTTGTGTGGGCGACACGCAAGCGGGAGCATTTTATCACCGAGGAGATGGAGCGTGTCTTATATCGGTGCATCCGGCAGTGTTGCAAAGACAAGGATGTTCAGGTTCATGCGGTGAATGGGATGCCGGATCATGTACATCTCGCGGTCACGCTGCCCGCAACTGTCGCGCCGGCAGACTTCATGCACCTGATCAAAGGCACGTCGTCACATTATATCAATCACCTGCCGGAAACGATGGGCTGCCTCTACTGGCAGGAAGGCTATGGCTGGCTGACATTCGCGCAAAACGAACTGCCGCGCATCGTCCGCTATGTAGATTGCCAGAAAGAGCGTCATGCCGCCGGCAAACTCTCCGCCAAAATGGAACGCGCTGCCGATTGGGAAGCCCATTCTGAGTCCCGCGAAGCGGGAGTTTTCGGCGTCCGCGCCGATTAGCCGTGCGTTTCAACGCATGGTCCACACGCCGTTTATGATGCCCTTCTGCCATAATGCCTATGCAAAGCCCCGTCACATTTGACCGCCCCTCGCTGCTTCTCCTGCTGCCCCTGGCGCTGGCTGCCTTCTGGTGGCTGGGGCGGCGTTCGTATGCGGGGCTGAACCCCGGCACGGCGCAACTCGCCCTCATTTCCCGCTGCCTGCTGGCGACGCTGCTCGTTTGCGCCATTGCGGGCATTCATCTGGTGCAGCGGTCGGACAAACTGACGACGATATTTTTGTTGGACGTTTCCAAATCCGTCAGCATCGACCAGCAGGCGAAGGGGCGGGAATATATCAAGGACGCCGTAGGCGCGAAGCGGGCCGGGGATCAGGGGGGCGTGATTGAGTTTGGGCGGACGGCCAACATTGATGAATCGCCCTCCGAGACCATGCAGACGTTTGAGCAGGGCAAGGCGTCGGTCGCGGGCGATGCGACCAATCTGGCCGAGGCGGTGCGTCTGGCCGCGTCGTCGTTCCCACAGGGGCTGGGGCGCAAGATCGTCATTTTGAGCGACGGCAACGAGAACGTCGGCGAAGCTCGGAGGCGGAGATAGACAGCCTACGGGCGCAGGGCGTCCGCGTGGACATTGCGCCGACGGCGCTGGGGCAGGGGCCGAACGGCGCACCGACCGGCGAGGCGATGGTGGACAACGTGGACCTGCCGACCCGCGCCCGGCAGGATGCGCCGTTTAATCTGCGCGTCGTCGTTTCCAGCACGGTCGCCCAGACCGGAACATTGACATTGCAGCGTGACGGGCAGCCGATGGGGCAGGAGCAAGTGCAGCTCAAAGCCGGCAAGAACGCTTTTACCTACGCGGAGACCGTGCATGGGGCGGGCTTCCATCGCTATGACGCCGTGCTTTCCGCGCCCAATGACAGCATTGCCGAGAACAATCACGGCTTCGGCTATGTCGCCGTGCAGGGCCGACCTGCGAATTCTCTATATTGCGGACAACGTGGACACGTCGCTCGCCAGCATCAAGAATGCCCTGTCCGCCCAGCAGATTGACATGGAGGTGCAGACGCCCGGCGGCATCCCCGCCAATGTCGCTGCTCTGGCCTCCTATGACGCCGTGGTTCTCTCCGATGTCCCCGCCGATGAACTTGGCCCCGCGCAGATGAACGCGCTGGAAGACGCCGACCAAAGAGTTCGGGGTCGGCCTGGGCATGGTCGGCGGGCCGAGCAGCTACGCGGCGGGGCAGTACAGCGGCACGCCGATTGAGGCCGCCCTGCCGGTCAAGATGGACATCAAGGACAAGAAGCGGTTCCCGACAGTCGCCGTCGCGATGGTGATTGAAGACCTGGAAGAGCCGGGCAACGTCAACATGTCCATCGAGGCCGCCAAAGCCACGGTGGACCTGCTGGACCCGCAGGATCAGGTCGGGGTGGAAGACTGCAACGGGACGTGGCGCATTCCCATGCAGTATGTGACGGATCGGGCCAAGATCAAAAGCATGATGTCGGGCCTGACGGATATGAACGACCCGCCCGTCTATGACCCGTACATCATGGAAGCCGCCCGCGTTCTGAGCAACACGAATGCCCAGGTCAAGCATATTATTTTTCTGGGCGATGGCGACGCGATTAACGAATCCGGGCCAGAACTCGGCCACGCTGTCTACCTTGAAAGGGAAAGGCATTACGCTTTCTACCGTGGCGACCGGCGCGGACGCGCAAGGCGCGCAGTTTCTGGCGTCTCTGGCCTCCATCGGTGGCGGCAAGGCTTATGTCGCCGAAAAGCCGGAAGACCTGCCGCGCATTCTGCTCAAAGATCAGCAGTCCATCAGCAAGCTTCGCATCATTGAAGAGCCGTTTCTGGCCCGGCCCATCCCCGACGATGAAGTGATTTCCGGCATTGATTGGGGTTCCGAGCCGCCCCTGCTCGGCTACAATGTCTCTTCGGCCAAAGCCGGCGCGGTCGTGGCCCTAACCGCGCCCGACCACCGCGACCCGATTTTTACTTACTGGCGCTATGGTCTAGGCCGGACATTTGCTTTTACCAGTGACGACCGCCCGCACTGGGCCATCCACTGGCTCGGCTGGCCCGGCTACACCCGTTTCTGGGCGCAGACCCTGCGCTGGTCCCTGCGTCAGAACACCAATGCCGATTTTCAAACCACCCTGGACAATGAGAACGGCAAAGGTCATCTGGCGGTAGATGCTTTTACGGCCAACGGCGGCTTTGTGAATCAGGCGCAGATCAAGGCCAATGTCGTCGCGCCCGATCTGTCCCTCAAGCCTGTCACGCTGGCCCAGACCGGGCCGGGTCGTTATGAAGGCGTCTTTGACGCCGACCAGACCGGGCCATATTTAGTCAATGTCCACAAGGGCGAAGCCGTGCAGGGTGGCCCCGCGCCGCCCTCGCAGACCGTGAGCCTGGTCGTACCGTATTCGCCCGAATACCGGACTCTGGGGCCGAACCTGCCCCTCCTGACGCGCCTTTCGGAAGGCACCGGCGGAAAAGTCCAGACCGATCCCGGCAAAATCTTTCGCGATTCGCCTTCCTGGGTGACGGGTGTGCGCGACATCGGCCCGCTTCTGCTGCTCCTGTCCGCCCTGCTGTTTGTGTTTGATGTTGCCGTGCGCCGCCTGGTCATCCGGCCCTCACAGGTGCGCCAGGGGGTGACAGCGGGCGTGGGAACGGTCGGCGCGAAAGTCGCGACCTATCGCGATGCGAAGGCGCGGCCCGTGCGCCAGCCGTCCACGCCGCAGATGAACCGCCTGCTGGAGCGTAAAACAGCCACGCGCACGGCTACGCCCGATGAAACCGCCTCCACGACGGCCACCCTGCTCAACCGCCGCGCGTCCCGCGCCCAGGAAACCGGCGACGACCCGTTCCCCTATGTTGCCTCCTTGCCGCCCAAACCCAAGCCTAACAGGAGACTCCGCCGGGACCGGCTAACCCGGAAGAAGGCGGCTACACCAACCGCCTGCTGGACGCGAAACGTCGGGCGAAGAAAAAAGAAGAGTAGGGGCGGGGCCAGGGGGCGACACCCGGAATTCTCGGCTTTTTACTCTGAATTGGCGTCAAAAAACGTGGTATAATGGGATAGGCAGTCAGACCAGCCCCGTAGAACGGCTGCTGATGCTGCGCTTGAAGGAAGCACATACCCATTGCCAGTCCCTACGCCACAGCCCCGCCACATTTCCCCGATGCGAGCCTACCTTCTTGCCCCGCTCCTGGTGGCAGTTGCTACCTGGCTTCTCTTTCTGGTGCAAACCCTCGTCGCGCATGTGGAAGGCGGCCATGTTCGCCCTTTTGGCGTCGGCTTTTTACTGGCTGTGGCTCTGATCACCACGCTGGCCGGTCGCGGGCCTGGGCTGCTGACGCTTTTGCTTTCGCTGCTGTCGCTGATGTTTATTCTGACGCCGCTGGGGGCTGGAGGAATGATGGGACGCCCGCGTGACTGGGCTGAACTCGTCCTGCTGCTTTTCATCGGTCTGTTTCTTGTGCGAGGATTGGAGGCGCTTCGCACCAATGCTCGTCTGCTGACCGAGTCGGAGGCAGCGCGCGCCCGGCTGCGGGCCATCATGGACACGGCGCCGGTTGGGGTGCTATTGAGTGACCCGGCGGGAAAGCTTCTTTACGCGAACCGGGAGGCGGAGCGCATTTGGGGGCATCCGCTGGAAACTGTGGGACCAGAAGATTGGGGACGTTATCGCATACGGGACCCGGAAGGAAATCCGATCCCGCCGGAAAAGACAACCCTGGCGCGCGCGCTTGCCGGAGAACCAGGGCCGGTTCAGGATGAGCGGCTTCTGGAGCAGCCGGACGGCGCAAAAGTTTATGTTCAGACCGCCGCCACTCTGGTGCGTGACGGCGCCGGGAAGCCGCTGAATGGGCTGGTCGTCTTTTCGGACATTACTGAGCGTAAGCGCGTCGCGCAGCAGGTGGAGAGGCTCCTGGCCCGCGAACAACTCATCAACAAGATCGGGAAAATCTCACAGCAAACGCTGAACCCGGATCTGATCCAGCGGGAGTCGGTGGAAGGTTTGGGCCAGCTTCTCGGCGTGGACCGCTGCTACCTCCGCCTCTATGAGCAGGGCAGCAACAGCACCTGGATCGGCTGGGACTGGCGGCGCGAGGGCCTGTCCTCCATGATCGGCGAATATGCGCCGACAGAGGGAATGGCAATGATCACTTCCCTGTACCAGCCGGGGAAAACTGATGTGATGCCCGAATTCACAAGACCCCAGTCTTTCCCCAGCGGCACGAGAGGCGTTCGCGCATCAGGGTATTCGGGCCGGTATTGCCGCGCCTTTGTTTGATCAGAACCGCCTGGCGGCCAGTCTTGTCGCCATTATGGTGGATGAGCCGCGCGCGTGGACCGCGGAGGAAGTGGCGTTAGTGGAGGCCGTAGCGACTCAGATGCGTGCGGCGGTGGAGGTAGCCCGCGCGCAAAAGCGGGATCGCGCCATCGCTGTGGCCCTTCAGGATGCCCTGATGCCCGCTCTGCCGGAGCGGCTGGCAGGATTGGAGATGTCCTCGTACTATAAGGCGGCGCTGGACGAAGCGAATGTCGGCGGCGATTTTTTGGACGTTTTCGCGCTGGAGAAAGGCCAGGTCGTCTTTGCCGTCGGCGATCTGTCCGGCAAAGGGCTGGCGGCGGCAGCGCAGGTCGCCACTGTCCGCAACATGCTCCGTTACAGCCTCTACCGGGCAGGGCGATTGGACGAAGCGCTGTCCGAATTGAACAACACAGTCGTCGCGCACGAATTGCTGACTGGCTTTGCGACGCTGTTCATCGGCATCTACGATCAGGCCCGGCGCATTCTGACTTATCTGTCCTGCGGCCATGACCCTGGCATAGTGCGCCGGGCGGCGACGGGCGAGATTGAACTGCTCCCGCCCACCGGGGCGGACATCAGCCCGGTTCTGGGGCTGATTGAAGACGGACGATTCGTCCAGCAGTCCCTGACGCTTCAGCGCGGCGATACGCTTTTCTTCTGTACGGACGGCGTAACCGAGGCGGGCCGCAGCCGGGGCGAGTTTCTGGGCGTGGCCGGCGTGGCGTCAATGCTTCTGGCCGGGCCGCCCGATGAAAGCGTGGAGGAACTAGTCGCTCGTATGGTTACCGCTGTCCGTGACTACGCACAGGGCATCCAGCACGACGATGTCTGCCTGCTGGCCGCGATTGTGAATTAAATCTCCTCTTTAGAATCCCTTCACCAATCGCTGGAAGTTCTCGCGGTCAATGGCTCGCGTGGCCGCCTCCTCAAACGTCACATGTCCCGCCTCGGTGCAGGTCCGCCAGAACGCGGTCCATCGCCTGCATCCCGTACTGATGCCCCGTCTCAATCACCGAATAAATCTGGTACGACTTGCCTTCGCGGATCAAGTTTCGCAGGGCGCTGGTGGCGACCATGATCTCAATGGCGGCGACCCGCCCGCCGCCGATCCGGGGCAGGAGCTGCTGGGCAACGACCGCCTCAATGCTGGTGGACAACTGAATGCGAATCTGCTCCTGCTGGTGGGCAGGGAAAACGTCCACGATACGGTCAATGGTGGCTGGGGCCGAGCGGGTATGCAGAGTGGCAAAGACCAGGTGACCAGTCTCGGCCAGGGTAATGGCGGCGGCGATTGTCTCCAGGTCGCGCATTTCACCGACCAGAATGACGTCCGGGTCCTCGCGCAAAGCCGCCCGCAGGGCATTCGTGAAGGAGTCGGTGTCCGTCCCCAATTCCCGCTGATTGACCATGCTTTTTTTGTGGCTGTGCAGGTACTCAATCGGGTCTTCAATGGTCAGAATGTGGCACTCGCGCTCCGAGTTGATGATGTCAATCATGGACGCGATGGTGGTGGATTTGCCCGAACCCGTCGGGCCGGTCACCAGAACCAGCCCGGAGTGCTTTTGGGTGAACGTCGCGTATCACGGCCGGCAGTTTGAGCTGCTCCATGCTCGGGACGTTGTTGGGGATGACGCGCATGGCGCAGCCGACGGAGGACCGCTGCCGGTAGACATTGAAGCGGAACCGCCCGATGCCTTTGACGCCATACGAAAAGTCCAGTTCATGGGTGCGCTCAAACTTTTCGATCTGCGTGTTGTTGAGAATATCAAAAACGATGCGCTGCGTATCTCGCTCCTGCGCCTTCTCAAAGGGGAGAGGAACCAGCTTGCCGTCTTTACGGACCATCGGCGGCAGTCCAACTGACAGGTGCAGGTCAGACGCCCCCGCCTGCACGGTCAGTCGCAGCAATTCATCAATATGAATATCGTCCAGTTCGCGGATTTCCCCGCCGCCGACGGTGCGCCTCGCCGCTTCATCAAAATCTATCGCCGCGACATCGCCGCTCATGAAGTCTTTGACCGAGAGCGTAGTTTGAACGCTGGAGGCATCGCTCAGAGCTTCGAGCGAATCGCCCAGCAGCCCGATGGCGGCAGGCGAATCGGCATCCTCTGCCGCCGTTCCGAGAGTGAAGCTGTTCCGGCGCAACCCGTTCGGATTGCCGTCCGTGCCGCCGGGCAGCGCCGGCTTCGTGGAGGCCTGCCGGTCTTCTTTGAGAAACGGCAGCTTGGTTTCGCCGGCGGCCTTGGCTTTTTCTTCTGCTTCTTCCGCTTCGGCCCGCGCGGCCAGCAGCAGGTCAACGCTGTCAAAGGTCTCGGCGACCCGTGCGGTGAAGTCGCCGAAGTCATTGTCTGCGCTTTTGATGCCAAACAGCGGCTTGCTGGGACTGCTATCATTGAGCGGCAGCAGGTCTTCGTTGTTGATGATCATAGGTGATGTCTCCGAATCAGTCTCCTAAAATGCCAGGCCGCTCAGACCCTTGTCCAGTTCTGCGCGGCAGGCGCGAGTCATCGCATGCAGGCACTCGTCGCCGATCCGCAGGGGAATGACTGCATCCTGACAGGCCGAATGCAGGGCGTCATGCGCGGCGTCATTCCCGTCGCGCCCTTCATCTTTCAGGAAGTGCGCGATTTCATTCGCCAGGCAGATCGTCGCCGTCAGTTTGGGATTAAGTTCCGCGCCGCGTGGGGTGTGATGAAACGCAATCGCCTCGCATAGCATGGGCGGCAGGTTCCAGCGTGTCGCCAGCGCGCCGCCGATCTGCCCGTGGCTGAAGGGCAGGACCTCGTTTTCCACTTCATGGTAGCGGACATGGTGCATGCGAGCCATTTCCGTAATGGAAACAAACAGAGCGTGCCGACTGCGGTCCAGGGCCAGTTTGCCGATGTCGTGCAGCAGCCCGCAGGCATATGCTTGATCTGCGCCGATTGTCTCCTGCACAGTGGGTGAAAGCATACCGGTGAGTACACGGGCGCACTGGGCCGTGTCCACCGAATGCCGCCAAAGCGCGCGCCGGGCGAGCGCGGGTGTGTCCGAGCGGCCCAGAAAAAGATTGAAGGTAGTGATGGTCGCCGTCAGATTTCGCAGGGTCTTGATCCCTAAAAACACGACCGCCTCACGCAGTGTGGAGATGCGTCGCGGCAGGCCGTAATAGGAAGAGTTCGCCAGAGCCAGAATCTTTGCAGCCAGGGCCTGATCCAGCCCGATGATCCGCTCCAAATCCGCCGCCGTCGCTTTGGGGTCTGCGGTCAGATCTTGAACGCGCATGACCACCTGCGGCAAGGCGGCCAGATCGTTGGCTCCGGCAATGATCTGTTCCAGGTTCTCCAGCGGGTTAAAAGTAACTTCCGGCACTGTCATAGTGTGGTTTATCCCGCGTAAATGACGCGCAGTGATTCTTCCAGAGTCGTGATGCCGAGCAGTATCTTCTCCATGGCATCATCTTTCAGGGTCCGCATTCCGGCTTCGATCGCGGCCTCGCGAATGGCATAAGAGGAGGCACGGGCCAGAATCAGTTCACGAACTTTGTCGGTGACCGGCATCAGTTCATACACGCCGACCCGGCCTTTGTAGCCGGTTCCCTTGCACATGTCGCAGCCCCGGCCCCGGTAAAACGTCACTTCGCTTTTGTCCAGGATGTCCAGGTTCATGCCGAGCCGCTTGATGGCGTCTTTGGGCGGCGTGTACGGCTCCTTGCACTTGGCGCAGACCGTTCGCAGCAGGCGCTGGGCCAGGACGCCGGCAATAGACGAGGCGATCAGGAAAGCTTTCCACGCCCATGTCCAGCAGGCGGGCGACCGCGCCGGGCGCGTCGTTGGTGTGCAGGGTGAGATAACACGAGATGGCCGGTCAGGGCGGCTTCAATCGCGATCATGGCCGTTTCCTGGTCGCGCATCTCGCCGACCATGATGATATTCGGGTCCTGACGCAGCATGGAGCGCAGGCCGGCGGCGAACGTCATGCCGGCCCGGTTGTTGACCATGCACTGCGTGATGCCGGACAGTTCATACTCCACCGGGTCTTCGATGGTCAGAATGTTCTTCTCGCCGGAGTTCAGTTTGGCGAGGACGGAGTACAGCGTCGTGGACTTGCCTGATCCGGTCGGCCCGGTGACCAGAATGATCCCGTAGGTGCGCTGGATCATGGATTTCGAACATCTCGAACGTGTACGGCAGCAGGCCGAGTTTGTGCAGGCCGACCGAGATGTTGGACTTATCCAGGACGCGCATGACGATCTTTTCGCCGAAGACGGCGGGCAGAGTGGAGACGCGGAAATCGTAAGGCCGGCCTTCAATGGTCGCGGAGATTCGGCCGTCCTGCGGCGCGCGCTTCTCGGAGATGTCCATGTCCGCCATGATCTTGATGCGGGATGTGATAGACGCCTGCGCCTTCTTGGGCAGGGTCATGCCGTCGGATAGAATGCCGTCCACGCGGTAGCGAATCCGCAGGCCGTCTTTGGCCGGCTCAATATGAATGTCCGAGGCTTTGTCCGTGATGCCGCGCGAGATGATCATGTTGGCGAGCCGGACGACTGGCGCTTCGCCGGACAGCTCTTTGAGCTGCTCAATCGTGATGTTGTCGTCGCCGCCTTCATTGCCTTCGGTCAGCGTGATGGTGGCTTCGTCCAGGTCCCGCATCACGCCCGCGACGGCGTCGGTGACATTGACTTCCGTGCGGTAGTTGGCCGAGATGGCGTTGATGATGTCTTCTTCGGTCGCGATGACCGGCTTCGACTTCCTTGCCGGTGATCAGTCGGATTTCGTCAATGGCGAAGATGTCCAGGGGGTTCTTCATCGCCAGCGTGAGCTTTTTGATGGATCGCTCGATGGGAACGACTTTGAACCGCCGCGCCAGTTCCTGCGTGACTGCCGACGTGACATCGTCGGCGATCTGAATCTCGGTCAGGTCCACATACGGCACGCCCCACTGCTCGCCCAGGCAGCGCACACGGTCACGCTCGGTGATCAGGCCCATGGAGACCAGCAGGTCCCCGATCGGTTCCTGGGTTTTGAGCTGACGCTGCTTGTCCAGCGCCTGCGAAAGCTGCTCCTCGGAGACAAGGCCGCTGCTGACAAACACATCGCACTGGGCTATAGACTGCATAAGACTTTCCTGAAAAGACTTTCCTGAAAGGGTTACTGGAAAAGTGTGAAAAAAATGGCAGGGAGATGGCTCCCTGCCGGAATTATCGGTAATGCGTGTCAGGTTCTGTAGTGAGCGAGCCTACACGGCTTCTTTCTGAATGGACACTTTGATGAAGATCATCACCTGATCGTGCGTGTGTTGAGTCTCGGTGTTTCGGAACAACTGTCCGAAGAACGGGATATCTCCCAGGAACGGCACTTTCTGAATCGTTTTGATATCCTGATCGTTGATCAGACCGCTGATCACCAGCGTTTCCCCATCTTTGACACGCACCGTGGTCGTAGCTTCGCGGACGCGCACATCGGGTACCTGGACGCCGCCTGCGCCGGGATTGCTTAATGTTACCAGAGAAACCTCCGGGTGGACATTCATGGTGATGTAACCATCGCCGTTATCTTTACCGGTGACAAAGAGCTTGATGCCGGCATTGACCGTGCTGGTGGTGATGTTCTGCCCGTCGGCGACTGAGTCACCGAGGAGATGTAGCTGACAGTGTCTCCGACAAAGGTGGCCGCCGGCTGGCCGTCCACGGCGGAGATGTTTGGAGAAGCCAGGATCTTCGTGTTGGCGTCATTGAACAGCGCGTTCAGCCGGACCGTGACAAGGTCCGTAATTGGGGTGCGTCCTACGGTCAGTCCCTTCAAGATCTTGCCGGGATATTTGACGATGGGATTGGTGGTGCTGGCCGATTCGCCCGGCTGAAGGAGTTCCCCGATGGTTGTCTGCGCGCCGCCGAAGTTGTAAAGCAGGCCTAGTTGGTCATCGTTGTTGACGCTGGTTTCAATGACTTTGGCCTCATAATTAATTTGCGCGGGGCGGACATCCACTTGCGCCAGCACCTGCCGGGCGCGAACGAGGTCGGCATCCGAGCCGGTCAGCAGCAAAGCCGTTGTCGTCGCCTTAGTTGGGACGTTGCCGGTGACGGAGGTCGTCGTGCCGCCGGTGGCTGCTGCCGCCGCGCCGTAAGACGTGGTGCTGCTGGTCACGCCACCGGCGTCTGCGGTCGTCGGCGCGGCGGAATAGAGACGCTGAGTCGGGGCAGGCGTCACAATGATGTTTGGGACAAGTCTGCTCAGAACGGTCTGGAGATCGTCCGGGGAAGCATACTTGATATTGTAAACTTCGGTGAGCGAGGACCCGACGTTCCGCGAGATTGCGCCCTCGGACGTCTGCGACCACGCGGCGGACCCCTTCAATATCTTCGGGAGTGCCGGTGACGACCAGAACGCCGCCTCCCGCCTGGCTGCCGGCGGCTTTGCCCGTAGATGCCTTGACGTTCGGATAAAGCTGCTTGATCTCATTGGTCAGATCGTTGGGATCGGCATAGCTGAAAGAAATGACGGCGGTGGAAGCCGGGGTCTGGGCGGTGCCGGAGGCAGTCAGCGTCCCAATCGCCGTGGGCGTGCCGACCACATACGTGCGGCCGACTTTGGCGTACTGGTATCCCGACAGCTTGGTGATCAGGTCCAGGGCTTCTTCCAGCGAGACATGGGCCAGAGAAACGGTGATGGGGCCTTTGACGTCGTTGCCGGAGACGATGTTGGTGTGTGTCTGCATCGCCAGGGCCTTCAGGACATCGTTGATGTCCGCCCCGACAAAGTCCAGCGTCACATCATCCGTGCTGCTTGTGACGGCGCGGATCGTGTGCGGGACGGGCAATGGGGCCGCCAGAGTTTTGGGAGCGGTCAGGCCGGCAAGGCCGGACGCCAGGGCCAGCGCGGGCTGCGCTGTAAGCGATCTGTTTCGGTTGCATTGAGTTCTCCTAATGCGGCTCCCCAGCGGGAAGCGGTCAGCGATCAACGGGTAAGCGTGCGCTTCCGGTTGGTTTATTGGTAGCTTTCCGGCTGTTTCCGGGAGCCGTCAGCCCCCACGAAATTGTTTTGGTAGTTGTCGGTAACGGGCATCTGCGCCCCGTCATCAAAAAGCTGCATTGTCCCATGGACGGTCTCGGCGTCACGGACATGGTTAAAAGCAGCCAGGCTTGGGGCGGCGTCCGCGGACGAGAGCCATCTCTGGGCCAGCTTGAAGAGCGATCTGCCCGCCTGAGCCAGCGACAGGGCAGGCTGCGGTTTGCTCCGTTTGGGCGTGGCCTGGGAAAGGGCCGGCGCGGAAATCGGGCGCGTGCCGAGGGCCAGCAGCGCCTGGCGCAGCAGTTCTTCGGAGGGGCTGACATAGGCGCCGGCCACCCGGCCATTTTTGTCAATCAAATAGACGGTCGGAATGCCGGTGACAAGATACTTGCCGGTTGAGACATTGTCCGCCTTGGTATCATGCAGCATGGTGGATGTGTACTGCGGATGCGCTTGCAGGAAAAGCTGCATGGCGTCCAGGTCATCCCAGGTGTTCACGGAAAGAACCGCGAGGCTGCTGCCGAACTCCTCATGCAGTTGCTGAACATGCGGCATGGAACCGCTGGCATGGTCCGCACCAGGTCGCCCAGAAGTCAACCAGAACGGGCCGTCCGCGCAGACTGGAGAGCCGGACCGTCGTGCCGCCGACTGTGGACAGTTGGAAGTCCGGGGCGGGAGCGCCCACCGGCAGCAGGCCGGGGGATGATGCCGGAATGGGGCCGGACGCTGTCAGGCGAGCTGTCCGTGCCGCGACCGGCAGGGAAGGCGTTCCCATCGGCTCCGCCTTCTGCCCAAGCTTCAGTGTGTAGAAGGCTGTGCCGTGGCGCAGCAAGACGGAGGAACGGGTCACATCCATGACCCTGTAGTCGCCGCCGTCTACGAAATCCCCGGTGCGGACGATGCGGCGGGCCTCGCCGTCCCGCAGGATGGCAACTTTCTCCACGTCGCTTTGCAGAACACCGGTGACAGTCCATTTCGGCGCAGCCGGCGGAGCGGGAGGCAGCGCCCGCGCTGCTGGCGCAAGAGGCGAAAGGGATGCGGCGGGCTGCGGCACTAAGCCGCCGAAGGCGGGCAGCGGCGGCGCGCCGGGGGCGGCAACCGGAGCGGGCGGCAAGCCGGCGATCTGTTTGCCTGGTTTGGGCAGTTTTGCGTTAACGGCAGCCGGCGGCGCGGGGGCCGGGGCGGCCTGCACGGGCGGAGCCGTCTTCGGGTCCACGTAACCGACCACAAAAGGGTCGCGCATCCCCGGCGTCGGAGGCGGCGCAGCGGCATCGTCTGCCGTTGTCGCGATGCCTGTAGTCGCCGTGGTCGCGACGCCTGTGGCTGCTGTCGTCGCAGCGGGATTGCCCGCCGCGGTCCCATTCTGCGGCGCAGGCGAGGCCGCCGTGGCTGGAGCGGATTTGGAGGCCTCCACGACGGGCTGGGGGCGTGTTCCGGCGGCAGCCGGGGAGGGCGTCACCATCCGCATGACGAAGTAGCCGAACACCCCGGCGGACACGATGCAAAGCGCCACAAACTGCGGAACCTGCTTTTGGTCTAATTTTTTCATGAAGTTTGTTTCCCTGCGTTACAGCGTGCTGTTGCCGATGGCGATGCGCTCATTGGAAGCTCGGGTGGCGGCGACTGCCCCCCGCTCGGCGCGTCCGGCGGCGGCGGAGATCGGCGACACATCGGTATGGCCCATCAGGTCTTCTCGGGGCGCGAGGGCCGGAGCCTGGGCCACCGCTGCGACCGGGCTGCTCCCGCCCGTCGTATCCGCGTCATCGTGGAAGACAAAGGCAACCAGTTTCAAATTGGTCGTCACCGTCGGGCTGGCATAGGGGCTTGCCCCGGCGGGCGGCGCTCCCGGATGCATCTGCGCGGCCGTCACCGAGAGGATCTTCGGGAACCGGGTCAGACTGTACAGAAAGGTTGCCGTATCCGCATAGGTGCCGGTGACATCCACCTCAATGGGCAGCGTGTCATACGGGGGCGGCGCAGGAGCTTTCTTCAAGTCTGCCGCGGCGTCTGGCGCCGCGCCTGCCGGGCGGGCCGCCGGCGCGACGGGCGGGGGCGGCGCGGACGGGCGAACATCCATCACGGTCAAATGCGTGGCCGCCGCCAGCGACTGGAGCTGCCCCAGAAGCGTCGGGACAAACGATTTGGCCGACACGGAGGCTTCCAGGAACTGGATTCGGCTCTGTGTCTGGTTGTAAGCATCCAGCGTGGTCTGATAGCGCTTGGCGATCTGTTCGCTGCTGCCAACCTCGCCTTCTTTCTGCTGCGCGACGGTTTGCAGGCTGGTGGCTTTAGAATTTCAGGCCCATCAGGAGGCCGCCGCCGCCCAGCAGGATCAGGCCGGCTCCGCCCATCAGGATCATCATCAGCTTCTTGGCAGGCGGCGGGACATTAGGACTTTGCGCCATTGGGGCTTCCTTTCACATTGGCTGCATCGGCGGTTTTGGAGGGATCAACGGGTTTGCCGTCTGCCGCTGCGGCGCTGTCTTCCGGCTTGAGATGCACCGTCATTTGGAATGAAACGGCGTCGGACTGGCCGATCTTCTGCTGCTGGACAAAGGCCAGGTCAACATGATCCAGCGTCGGCGCCTGGTTCATTCGCAGCATGGTCTCGCCCACAGTCGCCTGGTTCATAGCGACTCCCGCGATGCTCAGGGTCGGATCGCCGCCGCCCGCCGATCCCGGTGTCACCGGGCCGGTGGGGGCTGCGACATTGCCCGTTCCCAGCGACGTCAGCCATGTCTGGGGCGGCAGGCTGGCCGTGACCGCATAAAAATTCTTGTACCAGAACAGCGTGTCGGCTTTCGCGCCATCCAGAGTGTCCACTTTCGGCGTCATGGCCTCCGTCTGGCTCTGTAGCTGCTGGATCTGGGTGACACGCGGCTGGAGTTTGTGGAGCTGATCGCTCAGATCGTTGATGCGTCCGGTGGTGACGATGATCCGGGCAGTCATCATAAAGGCGAGCAAAACAATTATGCCCATCTCGCCAAGTATGCCGTAAAGCAGTTTGCGAACATTTTGTTCTTGACGCCGCTTTTCTTCACGGCGCACGGCTATCATGTTAATGGAAGGCATGGGAAATTCTCTTTCGCCGGTAAGTCTGAAATGGGATGGCTACGCCGCCTTCGCCAGCGGATTGCTGAACCGGGCCGGCTTCTCCTGTCGCTTGATAGGTGCCTGTGTCAAATCCTTGAGGGCCAGGCCGATGCCGGTAACCAGAAACGGATGGTTCTCCTCAACGAAACTCGGAACGAACCGGGCCGCATCCAGCGCCGGGTTCTCAAAGGGGTTCCAGATCTCCACGGGGATGCCGAGGCGGGCCGCCATGTATTCTTCCAGCCCGCGCATCTTGGCGCTGCCCCCGGTGATGACGATCCGAGAAACCGCGCTGCTGGTCTGAGCAGTGACGCCCGCCGGAAGGATGGAATTGGCCGGGTCGGCAAGCTGTGACTGATAATAGTTTGTGGAGCGGCGAACCTCGCGCAGCAGTTCATCCAGGGCGGGCTGCATCGCCCGCGCCAGAACGGCAGCTTCGGGATCGCCGTCCGGCTGAAGCAGCGCGGTCATGTCCACCTTCGCCTTCAGTTCTTCCAGAGCGTTCCAATCCGCGCCGACCGCCGCCGACTTGAGGGCCTGGGTGAAGCTGTCGCCGGCGATAGGAATGTTGCGCGTCAGGGCGAAAAGACCGTTGGTGACGATGTTGACATCGGTGGTTGTCGCGCCGATGTCCAGCAGGGCCAGAGTAATGCCCTCGCCGGGCCGTGTGGGCGACAGGTCCAGCAGGGCGCGCTGCAAGGCTAAAGGCTTCCATGTCAATGGCGACCGGTTCAGGCCCGCCAGGCTCAAGGCGGACAATCGTGATTCCACCATGTCATTGGGCGCGGCGACCAGCATCACGCTCATTTTGTCGTCTTCGCCCGGCACCGGGCCGGTGATCTCAAACTCAATCATGCTGTCGTCCACTGAGGACGAGATATGCTTGGCGGCTTCAAACCGCACGGATTTGCGAAGCACGCTTTCCGCCATTTTGGGGAGTTTGACGTGGCGAACGATGACGCTGGCGCCGCTGATGGCGGCTACGGCGGCATTGGCGTCAATGTCGGCCTCCTGAAGCAAAGCGCTTGATAGCGGCGGCGACCCCGGCCTGGTCCACCACGATGCCGTCACGGACGGCGTCATGCGGCGTCGGCCCGACGGCGGCTTTGCCGATCTGCCAGGCACCGGGGCCGCGACCCGCTTCCGCCTGCACCACTTTGATAAAGCGGCTGCCGATGTCCACGCCGACCACTTTTTCTTTGCCGAAGACTTGTGTAAGTCCGAGCATCTGAAACTTCCCTCCCGCAATCACGAACGTCAGAGATGATATGTCTGAAACTATCTGTTTCTGATTATTGGCGTTGCGGGGGGAAAACTAAAGGAGGAAAAATTGCGGGGAAATTCTTACCACCATGCAGAGTTCATGCCAGACGGCCTGAGACATTTGCGGGATTTGCGAAAATGCGTGTTATAATGGGACTGTGAGCATTCCACCCTACACTCCGCCGGGCGGCTACCCGGCATCTCCGCCGCCGAAATCCGGCTCCGGCAAAATACTGGGCGCCTTCGGCATCGGCTGCGGCGCGCTGTTTCTGCTGATTCTGGTCGGCGGCATCCTCGCCGTGCGAAGTTTCAAACAGCAGATGGAGCATCCGACGAAAAACAGCGTTCTAGGAACGGCGATCACGGCGGGAAAAGCGGGCATGGACGGGGCGATCATCCGTCAGGCCGTGGTCGTTTACCATCAGCAGCATGGGCATTATCCCAAAACGTTGTTAGATTTGGTCGCGGACGGCAGCCTGGACGGCAAAGCGACTACACAATGATCTGGACGACAGCCCCGACCCCGGTCATGTTTCCTGGCGCTATACCCCGCCTGCCGAGGGAGCGCCGGGAACCACTCCCATTCTGGAAGAGCCGTATCATATTACGATTGGCGGCAGCGCGCAGCCCAGTAATCTCGTGATCACGCTGGATGGCCGAAGCGAATCCGGTTCGGCGTCAAGATCGTCACCGTCGGCTGCCCGATGAGAGATGCGCTCCGAAAGCCGGTTTCGTTTTTTGATGCCGTAACTGGAGACGGGCTGCCATTGCCTGCATTATCTTGCCTGCATTATATTGATGAGGAGCCAGAGGCGGTCCCCCAATTCTTCCTCGACCAGTCTTTCTTCGAGATTGTACGTGGTCATTTGTTTCAATTATGGCGCTCTCGGTCAGCAGGATTAGGCCTTGCCTCTGAGACAGAATTAGGCCCTGCCTCTGAGATGACTATGACTGGTGATTACGCCAAATGGTTCCTGCAATGCAGGTACATCTCACGCAATTGTTTCGTTTAGTTGTCACTAGAAAACGGATATGGGCCGGAAATGTGGGTAAACTACTGGCAGGCCCTTCTTGATCGCCCTTCTTGATCGCCCTTCTTGATCGCCCTTCTTGATCGCCCTTCTTGATCGCCCTTCTTGATCGCCCTTCTTTAATTCATCGGCGATAGAAAGATGACGGATTCTTGGCTAATTCAGATTTATTTGCAGATGGCCTTCAATTTCTGCACGAGCATATTACAGACTTGAGAACGCATCTGACTCAAGGCTCAACTACCGGTCGTGGACTGCTGGACATGGCCTTTGAGACTTTAAATACGACGATGGAAGAGCTGCGCGTGGCGGAAGAGGAGATGCGGCAGCAGAATGAAGCGCTTGCCGAGGCCTATGATATCGTAGCAAAATGGCGGCTTCACTATGAAGAACTGTTTGAATTGGCCCCCGAGGCTTATCTGGTGACGGACATGGAGGGCATGATCCAGGAAGCCAATCAAGCCGCTGCTGATCTGCTGGGGCTGACCAAACGATTTTGAAGGGCAAGCCGCTGGCGACTTTTATTCCCGCCGAAGACAGGTTCCGCTTCCGGCAGTTTTTGCTGGACATGAAACAGGTGCCGAAAACCGTGGAGCGCCAGATGCTGCTGCTGCCTCGCAAGAGGGTGGCTGTGGAGGCCGCTGTGACCTTATCGGTCGTGCGAGACCTGCATGGGCAGGCCCAGGGCCTGCGCTGGCTGATTCGCAATGATGACTCGCGCGCTCAGGCGGAAACGGAGCGCTACCGGCTCCTGGCGGAAGAAGTTAGAGACTACGCGATCCTTCTGCTGGACCGGGAAGGGTGCGTTGTCAACTGGAATGCCGGCGCAACAAGCATGTTAGGCTACTCCGAGGCGGAAATGCGCGGAAAAGATCTGACCGCAATTTTTACGCCGGAGGCCAGAGAGCAGAACGCGCACCGAAAAGAACTTCAAAAAGCGGAGGCCGAAGGGCGAGCGGAGGACATCGGCTGGCATATGCGAAAAGATGGAAGCCGTTTCTGGGCTAACGGAGTGCTGACGGCCCTGCGCGATAAAGATGGGCAATTGCGTGGATACGCCAAAGTCATTCGCGACGATACGGCGCGTAGATGGGAGGAAGAGAGGTTGGCGCAGGTCTATGAGCGCGAACATCAGATCGCGGCCACCCTACAGCGCGCTCTGATGCCCGAAATTGCGGAAGATTACTTTCCCGGACTAACGGTCGCCTGTGAATATGAGGCTGCCTGGGAGGAAGCGTTGGTCGGCGGCGACTTCTTTGACGTCTTTTCCCTGCATGGCGAGCAGGTCGCGCTTATCGTCGGCGACGTTTCCGGGAAAGGTTTGGCGGCGGCGGCGCATACGGCGCAGGTGAAATACGCGCTCCGCGCGTTTCTGCGCGAGTCGCCCGCTCCCGAACAGGCGCTGGCCCGGCTCAACACATTGATTTATGAAGACCATCGTCTCAGTGGAGACGACAACAACGCTTTTGTTACATTATGCGTTCTGGTCGTCCATCCTGCTTCGGGCCGTGCTGTGGCTGCCATTGCCGGGGCGGAGCCGCCGCTCGTAGTTCGGGCGGATGGCACGGCGCAACCGATTACTCTCCAGGGCGGCCTGCTGGGAATGACGCCGGACATGGAGTATGAGGCTGTTCACTTACGGCTGGCGTCTGGCGACACAACTATTCTTGTCACGGACGGGATCACGGAAGCGCGGCAGGGACAGGATTTTCTGGATTATGAGGGTCTGGCGCGTCTGGCCGGGGAAGCCTGGAAAGCGCCGACGCTGCCGGCCATGAGCCGCGCGATTTTAGACGGCGCGCGCGCCTTTGCTGGCGGCAAACTTGCCGATGATGCCTGCCTGCTGCTGGTTCGGCGGGTGTAGGGCTTGAGAATGTTATGAAACGGCTTCCGCAACGGTCTTCTCGGTATGCGGCAGGACAGCCTGGGTGAGCAGCAGCGAAAGAATCGCTGCACCGACGCCGCACCAGAACGGCGCATGGTAGCCGAAGCGATGCCAGAGCAAACCGCCCGTGACGGGAATGACGACGGCGGCCACATGGTTCATCGTCTGACCCATGGAAAGGCTGGGCATCAGTTCATTGGGCCGGACAATGCGGTTCAAATAGGTCGTGATGCCGACGCCGAAGGCGAACAGAATGTTATCCACGACCCACAGGGCTTTGAGGACCAGCAGGTTCTGAACCAGCGCATAGCCCGCAAAGGTCAGTCCAATCGCGGCGTAGTAGAACGTCATGGACTGCCGCTCTCCGATCCGGTCAATCAGCCGTCCGACCGGGGCGGCGACCAGGAAGGAAGCGACGGCGTTGATCAGCATCAGCGTCGCGATCTGCGCGAGCGAGACGCGCCAGAACTGCACCAGCGCGAACAGGGCGAACGTGGAAAATATCTGGCGTTCGACAGCCTTCCAGAAATGTCAGGCCATAGTACAGTCGGTATTCGCGCCGGTACAGCAGCCGCTGGCGGTTATGCGTGGTGGACGCCCCGGACATAGGCAGCAGGCACAGGCCGCCGGCAAAAATAAAGAGCGCAGAGGAGACGAAAAAGGCCGGGTAGGGGACATGACCGGCCAGCGGGCGCACCAGAAGAAACGCCAGGATCGTCGCCGCTGCACCCACGCCGCCCATTCGCCCCAGATGCCGACCGCTGTCCTGCCCCGACGCCAGGGCCAGCGGAATGGCGCTGGACGATGTGAACCACTGGTGCATGAAGACCGACCAGAACACGGTGACAAGAACAAGCTGGCCGAAATCATGCACAAACCCTGTCGCCGCCACGCCCAGCGCGCTGACACACAGGCACAGCGCTCCGATTTTTGCCTCGGCATATGAGGCAACAATGGCCGCGATGCCGACCGCCAGCAGGCCAGGGATCTCCCGGGATGATTCCAACGCGCCCATGCCCAGCGCCTCCACGCGCAGAGGGCCGTTCGGGTCGGTGATGAAGTTGAGAAAGACCGCTCCGTAGATGGCAAATCCGAAACCGAACAAAAACACAGCGGCGGAGAAGAGTCGCCAGTCGCGTTGAAGGTGGCGATCAGATGGGTGGTCGTGCCGAACAAAGGTCATCGCGTTTGAGTATACCTCTTTTTTGGAAAAAAGAGGCGGCAGCGACGCCGGCAAGCCCCACTTGGCACGCTTTTTGCAAGGAAGAAAGGCAGCAGTAAACTTAAGCAGGGGATGAAGACGAGGCAGTTGACGTCCATGACAACGCTTCTCTGAGAAAGGAACCTGTTATGACCTTGATCCGCAGTTGCCGCGCTTCCGCCCGTGCGGGCCGGGCGCGGTTCGTGCCGGGTGGTCTGGCTTGCGCCGCCACTGCACGACGATTGTTCCAGCCGACGCCGCTTCAGATTTCGCCCACACTGAAGATGTCCTCCGGCTTCTTCGCGGCCAAAGCGGTCATTCGCCTTGCGCCGGGTTGTTCGTAGCCAAAAAAGAAAAGGTCGCCGCAGGCAACTTGCCTGCGGCGACCTTTTCTTTTTTGCAGATGCCGGGGATATAATAGAGGCATGAACATTGTAACGCCCGTGCCGCAGGACTTCTCGCTCCCGGAGACGCTGTCGGCACATGGCTGGCGTCGCCTGCTGCCGTTTGTCTGGGACGAGGCCGCGCAGACGCTGGAGCGTGTGGAGGAATTGTCAGGGGGCGTTGCTCTGCTTCATCTGCGCGACTCGGAGGATCGTCTCCTGATTGAGATACAGGGGAGCATGCCGGAAGGCGATGGGACGGAAGCCGAAGTGACATGGCGAGTCCGCCGCATGCTTCAGCTTGACCTGCCGATGGCGGGCTTTCATGCTTACTGCCTTTCTTGCCCGGAACTAGCCGGCATTGCCCAGTGTCGGAAAGGCCGAATGCTGCGATGCTCAACTCTGTATGAAGACGCTGTCAAAGTGATCGCCACCTCAAACACGACCTGGGCGCAGACCATCGCTATGACCGCGCGGCTGGTGGAACACTTTGGCGCTCCGCTCCCGCAGTCCCCGGAACGCCGCGCCTTCCCCACGCCGGAGCGGATCGCGGCAGTTCCGTTTGAAGAGTTCGCCGCCAAAGCGCGTATGGGCTATCGGAACCAGTTTGTGTACAGCCTGTCCACGGCGATAGCAAAGGGTGAGCTTGACCTGGAAAGCTGGCAGGAGGCAGGCTGGACGGCAGCGGAACTGCGGAAAAAGCTTCTGTCTTTGCCCGGCATCGGTCCTTATGGCGCAGCCTGCCTGATGCTGTATCTGGGCAGACCCGAACATGTCAACGCGGACTCTGGGCAAGAATGCTTCTTTCCAAAGAATTGGGCCGCGCCGTCACCGACAAAGAAGTTCTCGCCTTTTTTGAAGGGCATGGCGAGTGGCGCGGTCTGGTTTATAACTTTTACCCCTGGAAAGCAGGCTAACGCCCTTGCCGGCCAGCGCGATCCGCACGAATTTTGAACCCCTTTGCCGTTGTCTGCGTCTGTAGTTTGAAATTCGGCAGACTGCCTCTTGCCAGCAAAGCGAACCTGTGTTATAATAGGTGAGCAGCGCTGTCTTCCGACTCGTCAGCCACGCCTCATTACCTGTTTTGCCATGTCACCGATGCCATTTTCGAGAAAGAACTAACTTTATGCTACCTGCATGCCATTTCCTCCGACTTCTGCCGCGTGCCGCACGGCTGATGTTCGTGGCGCTCGCCCTCCTGGGCGCGGCCTCCTCCGGCTGGGCTGCCACGCTCACTGTCACCAGCACGGCGGATGATAACACCACGCCAGGCACGCTCCGTGCGGAAATCCTTGCCGCCAACTCAGGGGATACCATCAACTTTGCCTCGACTGTGACGGGAACTATTACGCTCACGGCGGGAGACTTAGTTGTCAGTAAAAACCTGACCATCACAGGGCCGGGCGCGACGGGCTTGACAATCAGCGCCAACGCTCAGAGCCGTGTCTTTCATGTGACGAGCGGCACGGTTGCCATTTCCGGGCTGACGCTGACCCAGGGGACGGCGGGGAACGCGGCCACGACGGCGAATGGCGGCGGTATTTTGGTAGACGGCGGCAGCTTGAGCCTGACCAATTGCACGGTTTCCAGCAGCACGGCGACATCGGCCACCGGCAGCGCTGGAAACAGCGTGGGGGGCGGCGGCGGTCTGGCCGTTGCGTCTGCGGCTTCTGCCACTCTGGCCGGCTGCACCTTCAGCGGCGACTCCGCGACGATCGCTCAGGGCGCAGCGAAGGGCGGCGGCGTTCTCAACCAGGGAACGCTGACTGTGACCGGCGGCTGCATCTTCAGCGGAGACACAGCAGGGATCGGCGGCGGCCTGTATAACAGTGGGACGCTGACGATGGACGCAGCGACCTTTAGCGGCGATCTGGCGATGACCGGCGGCGGAATGGCTGGAGCGGCGGGAAGCAGAGCCACGATTTCTAACAGCACCTTTGGCGGCAACAACAACGCCATGGTGTCCGGTGGCGGCATCAGCGAGGCGGGTCAGGCGACATTGACTGCCTGCACGATCACGGCCAACACGGTCGGCGGGGGAGCCGGCGGAGGACCTGCCTCCGGCGGCGGCTTGTCGGTTCTTGGCGGCAATCCGGCAGGGGGAAACGTCAGACTGACGATGTGTCAAGTGATCGGCAACACCGTTACCCCGAATGGCGGCGTCAGCGATACTGCCACCGGCGGCGGGCTGTCCGTTGCGGGCGGCGGCAGGCTCCAGGTCAGTCAGACGACAATCAATGGCAACGGTGCAGGATTAGGCGGCGGGATTTCCGCTATCGGCACAGGGTTCCTCGCCGCAACATTGACGCTCACCACCAGCACGCTCAGTAATAACACCGCAACTGGCGATGCCGGCAATGGAAACGGCGGCGGCGGCCTGATCGTCGGCAATGGTACCGGAGCGAACGGGGCCACAGACAGCGCGGCCTTGACTAACGACACGCTTTTCGAGAAACACCACGGCGAACGGGAACGGGGGCGGGGTCTATAGCCTGGGAACACTTTCGCTGGTTTCCTGTACCGTCTCCGGCAACATAGCGTCGGGCGGCAGCGGCGGCGGTGTGGCCGGAGGCGGCACGACGACACTCCAGGCGACACTGGCCGCCAAAAATACGGACTCGACCGGCGCGGCGCCGGATCTGCTGGGAGCGTTTAATACTGCCGGCTCCAATCTGATAGGGGATGCGACGGGCGAGACAGGTCTTGTCAACGGCACCAATCAGGATCAGGCCGGCTCAACCCGCGCGACGATTGATCCCCTCCTGGGGCCGCTCCAGAACAACGGCGGCCCGACCTTCACCCAGGCGCTGCTTTCCGGCAGCCCGGCGATCAACGGCGACTACAGCGCCAATTCGCCCGCCACCGATCAGCGCGGCGTCCGGCGGCCTATCGGCCCTCGTGCCGACATCGGTGCGTATGAAGCGCCTTCGCCGCCGACAACGCCGACCAATCTTCTGGCGACGCCTGGTAATACCCAAATCTCCTTGAACTGGACCGGGACGACGGACGCCGTTTCTTACAACGTTTATCGCAGCACGACGCCCGGTGGGGAAAACCTGACAAATCCGATCAATCAGAACCCGATTCTGGGGACGCACTACACGGACTACGGGTTGACCAACGGCGTCAAATACTATTACGTCGTGCGCGGCGTGAACTCGGCAGGTGTGAGCCTGCCCTCCATTGAAGCCTCAGCCACTCCTGGCGACACCCGTGTTCACGGCGAAGTTCTCACCTGGGGCGATAATCAGAGCGGGGAACTCGGCACCGGAACCCTGGCAAACCGCTTGATTGCCGGCCCGATTGTCGCGCCGGTCGTGAATGGACAGACCCTGCCGCCCCTGAACAAAGTCGTGCAGGTGTCCGGCGGCGCCCGCTTCAGCCTGGCCCTGACTGCCGATGGTTTTGTCTATGCCTGGGGCGACGACACCTACGGGCAGCTTGGCGACGGCAATTACAGCGGCTCTTCCACCGTCAACAACAACCCCGTTCCAAATCGGGTCCAGTCGGAGTTCGGCGGTTACCTAACGAACATTATTGCGATCTCGGCGGGGCAGGATTTTGCCCTGGCGCTGGCCGCTGACGGCACGGTCTATGCCTGGGGACACAACCAGTACGGCCAGCTTGGCAACGGTGCGACGGACGCCGGAAGCGGCGGCTTCACCTACAATGACTTCTTTGCGAGTCCGGTCCAAACGTCGCAGGGCGGCCAACTTGCCGGTGTGGTCGCTATCGCCGCAGGCGGCTATCACAGCCTGGCTGTACTCAGCGACGGCACGGTGATGGCCTGGGGCTACAACAGCAGCGGGCAGCTTGGAAATGGAACCTCCGGGTCGGATGCGGACAGCGCTTACCCGGTTTCGGTCAGCAGCCTGGTGAATGCCGTCTCGGTCGCCGCCGGTCAGTATTTCAGCCTGGCCCTGGCGTCCGACGGCAGCGTCTATTCGTGGGGCTACAATAACGACGGCGAACTCGGTGACCCTAATGCCTTCACGAATGAGACTGTGCCGGTCCAGGTGTCTTTGCCCAGCCTCAATGCCGGTAATTCCCCCGGCGTCACACAGATCGCAGCGGGAAACTCCCACAGCCTTGCATTGACAAGCGATGGCAGCGTCTATGCCTGGGGCAGCGACGCTCTGGATCAGCTTGGCGACGGGGGAAACGGAGGCAGTTCTTCCGCTAATCCGACCCAGGTTGGGACGATCACAGCGCTGGAAATCGCTGCCGGGGCCACGTTCAGCCTCGCCGTTCAGGTGGATCATACCCTGATCACCTGGGGCGCGGATGCCTCCGGGCAGTTGGGAACGGGTACGACCGCGACCAGCCAGCAGCCCTCTCTGGCCCAGACGAGCTTCGGCACGCCGCTGCAAAATATCTTTTATGCTGCCGGGGGAAGCCTGCACGGAATGGCGATCCAAAACCTGCCCCCGGTTGCCGCCCGCCTGACCTACACGGTCGGTAAGAACATTACTCGTAATGTTCCTGCCCCTGGCTTGCTGGCCTCTGCCACGGATGCCGAATCTGACACGCTCACGACGTTCCTTGTTAGTCCGGCCCTTCACGGCACGGTCACGGTCTACGCCAATGGCCGCTTCACGTATGTTCCGAATACGAACTATGTAGGCGCGGATAGTTTCACTTACTCCGTGAGCGACGGACATAATAACAGCGTGTCCGCGACGGTCACGCTGAACGTCGTGCCGGAAACTCTCCAGTCAATTGCCGTCACGCCGCAAACCGTGACGACGGCTGAGGGTGTGACCCAGCAGTTCACGGCGACAGGCACCTATACAGACGGCAATACCAATGACCTCACCTATCAAGTGACGTGGGCGTCATCAAACACATCGGTCGCAACCATTTCCAATGCTCCGACATCGCCTGGCCTGGCGACGACTGCGACTGTCAACGCGGGACAAACAACCATCACAGCCACGGAAAACAATATCTCCGGCACGGCCACATTGACGGTCGTTCGCACACTCCAATCTATCACCGTCTCGCCGCAATTTGTCTCCCGGATTGCAGGAACGTCCCAGCAATTTACGGCAAGCGCCGCCTACACAGACGGCACGACGGCAGATGTGACCCGTCTTGTGACCTGGTCGTCTTCCAACACGACCGTGGCGACGATCTCCAACACTTCGGGAACGGCTGGCCTGGCGACAGCAGTCAACGCAGGACAAACAACCATCACGGCCACAGCAAAAAATGTCACCGGTACGGCCACACTGACCGTTACCCCGCCGACGCTGAACGGCATCACCTCCCTGGCCGTCTCGCCTTCCACGGCGACGATCCTTTCGAGGCGCAACGCAGCAGTTTACTGTGAAGGCCACCTACACAGACGGCACGACGGCAGATGTGACCCGTCTTGTGACCTGGTCGTCTTCCAACACGACCGTGGCGACGATCTCCAACACTTCGGGAACGGCTGGCCTGGCGACAGCAGTCAACGCAGGACAAACAACCATCACGGCCACAGCAAAAAATGTCACCGGTACGGCGACATTGAATGTGGCTCCGCCGACACTGACCAGTATCGTCATTACGCCCGCCAACGCCACGTTGATACGCGGGCAGACTAGCCAGTACACGGCAACGGGGACTTTCAACGACGGCACAACGGCGAACATTACACAGACTGTCAACTGGTCCACGACCAATTCGGTTGTCGCTACTGTGAATTCCAATGGCGTCGCGTCAGCGCAGAATGTCGGTCAAACCACGATCATCGCCACCGATCCGACTACCAAACGATCCGGCTCGACCGCCCTCACTGTCACAAACCCGAACGTGGTTCCCCGGGCACATATTCTTTACAACCTGGCCGGCGGCGCGGTCTCACTGTGGGATGTGGACACGGCCGGCCGCGTCACCGAGCATATCTACGGCCCTTATGCGGGCTACCATGCGACAGCCGTTGCGACCGGCCCGGATGGGCTTTCCCATATCCTCTGGAACAAGAGTGACGGCACCGTTTCCCTCTGGGCCGTGGATGCCAGCGGCAACTTCACGTTCCGTACTTTCGGACCGTTGACGGACGGTCCTGGTAAAATCTGGAAGGCGACAGCTCTTTCCATCGGCCCGGACAATGTCCCGCACATTCTCTGGAACAATCCTGATGGCACGGTTTCACTCTGGGCCGTGACAGGAACCGGGCCTCTGGGTTATACGCATGCTGAGTACGGACCTTACACCGGATGGACGGCGACCGCACTGGCAACCGGCGCAGACGGGATCAGTCACATTCTCTGGAACAACGTCAACCGAACAGTTTCCCTCTGGTCAGTAGATACGTCGGGAACCGTGACTTACGTTGAGTATGGCCCTTTCACGGGCTATTCCGCTGTCTCGCTTTCGGTCGGAACCGACGGAACGATCCACATCCTGTGGGACAACACGAACGGGATCGTCTCATTCTGGAATGTGACCCCGCAGGGCATTTTGATCAACCATACGGAATACGGACCCTTCCCCGGTGGGTGGGTTGCCATCGCCTGTTCAACCGATCCGACCAACCTCTCGCACATCCTGTGGGGGCGGCCTGATCAGACCGTGAGCCTCTGGGATGTCAGTTCCACCGACGGCAGCTACAACTATCGTGTGTACAGCCCGCCCATGACCGCCGGTTACACGCCGGCGGCCCTGTCCTCGGGGTCCTAGGGGTCTGGTCATTCTGGGAATACCCTTTGTCGCCTGTTTTTCTTTGAAAGAACGACGTCACAGGCATTGGTGGCTATGGAAAAGCCCTCTCACTGCCATAATGGAAGGCGAGAGGGCTTTTTGTCCGGCTGAGTGACACAGACTTGCAAAGAAGCCGGGAACAAGTTATAATGGTGATATGAAGACCTCTGTCAGCGCCAAGCGCTGCCCAGAATGCGGGAAAGTGGCGGCTCTGAAGGCGGCCCAGTGCCTGGATTGTGGACATCAGTTCCGAACCCGGTTTCAGGAACCGGAAGATCGCACCCAGGCCTTTGATGCCGTGATGCTGCCGCGCCCGCCTGTTTCCCTGGCCCCGGTTTCTCCAAGAAGAAATTACCGTTCGGAAACAGCATTCGCCTTTAGCCTAGCCTTTCTGGGCAGTTTTTGCCTGGTCGCCATTGTCGGCATTCTGGCCTGGCTGGCCTGGAATGTCAGCCAGACAGCGGACGCGCCTCGCCCCCGTCCCGCGGTCTATGCTGCCGAAGCGCAGTCTGGCCGTGCCGAGGACCTGTATGAGCGAATCGGTATCTCCATGTCTCTCTATGATCTGGCTCAGGTCGCGGGCAACATGGGGCGCGTCGTCCATTCATCGGATCGCCACATCTTGATTCTCTCTTATGACTTCTCCGACCAGAGCGTCCGCGTCTCCCTGTACCGCAGCGACATCGCGGGCCAGGATTACCGTGTTCAGGCTGTCGCCCTTTACCACGGCAACACTCTCCTCCATCGCCACGCAGACGATAATTAATGCCTTATCAGCAGCAAAATAAAACGGGGTGCAGCATTGGCTGCACCCCTCTTTGTTTCTGGGAACTATCTCCCGCCTGTGTAGCTCACGCGCCAGATGCTGTTGGAGCCGTCGTCAGTGACCATGAGCGAGCCGTCGCGAGCCACAGCCACACCAACAGGGCGGCCCCAGACATCGCCATCATCAGCGACGAAGCCGGTGAGAAAATCCATGTACTCGCCGGTCGCTTTGCCGTTTTTGAGCGGAACGCAGATCACTTTGTAGCCCGTCCGGTGCGATCTGTTCCATGAGCCATGCTCGGCGGCGAAGATCATGCCTTGATACTCGCGCGGGAACTGCTTGCCGGTGTAAAAGGTCAGGGCGAGCGAAGCCATATGCGATTGCAAAAGAACGTCCGGCACGGTAACATGGCCGGCCAGTTCCGGGTGGCGCCCGGCTAAATCGGGATCTGTGGTGCGAACCCATGTAATAGTACGGCCAGCCGTAAAACGCGCCGTCCTGAACATGGGTGATGTAGTCCGGCACCAGATGGTCGCCTAATGTGTCACGCTCGTTGACGGAGGTCCACAGACTGATCCGTGCCGGGCTGAATGGCAATGCCGACCGGGTTGCGAATGCCGGAAGCAAACACGCGCATCCCCGTCCCGTCCGGGTTATATTGCAGGATGTCCGCCCGGTGAAATTCTTCAGGGTGACGATCCGGGTCATCGTGGTTGGAATGCGAACCGACCGAAACAAACATTTTCTTACCGTCCGGGGAAAAGACGATGTCGCGCGTCCAGTGGCCGCCCCCGCGCAGCCGTCCGCCGCCGGGAATGTCCGGCACAATCATCTGCCCGTCGCCGGTCGCTTTCAGGTCGCCGTTATGATAAGGAAATCTAACCACTGAGTCGGTGTTAGCGACATAGACATACTGCGGGTTCGGACCGGTGGGATAAAACGCGATTCCGAACGGCTGGCGCAGACCCTCTGCATAGATGGAAATTGTCTCAGGCTTGCTCGCGCCGTCGGATGCGCGCAGGATTTTAATACGGTTCGCGCCGGATTCGGCCACAAACAGGTCTCCATTTGGGGCGGTGACGATCTTGCGGGGATTGGACAGCCCTTCGGCAAACCGCTCCACTTTGAACCCGGCGGGCGCTTTCGGCCAGGCATCCTCCGGCTTTTGGACCATGCGTGGCCCGTTGTCTACAGAAGGCGTGTCATGCGGCGCGGGCAGATCGGCGACCGTCAGATGCCGACGGACGCCAGGCGCATCCGTAGACCAGTCGCCCAAAGCGGCCTCGCCGGTCAGCACGGTTCCCAGTGCCGCAGGGCGGATCTGAAAGGCGCGGGCCGGGGCGGCATTGTGTCGGGCAAAGTAAACAGATCCCGCCGAGGCCAGAGTTAGCGCGGCAGGGAGCAGCAGTAAAGATTTCATAGAATTGGTTACGCGCAAGAGAGGGAGAGGGTTCCCCAGCAGGAAAAGAGGCTGGATGCTGCGGCGACATAAATGCAAAATAGGACCGGGTATAATGACAAAGTTCTGTTTGGAGTTGAGGAACAAAAATAACCGTCACGCTTGCACTGGTAAAGGATATCTGCATTTCTGCGGACAAGGAACTGAGCGCCGCCGCTGTGAGCGAGGGGCTTGGGGTGGACGATCCGGCATCCATAGGATAAACTCATGCAAATTCTGCTGCGCTGGATTTTAGGGGCGGTCGCCCTCTATATCACGATCTACGCCGGGCATTTTTTGAATTTACGCTACCCGGACATGCACTTGGACTTCAAGATTGCGCCTGGGCTGGCCGGGGTACAGGGGGCGCTGCTGTTTGTGCTGGTTCTGAGCGTCGCCAACTTGATTGCTCGGCCTGTTCTGAAGGCGGTCGCGCTGCCGTTGACGTGTTTGACGCTGGGGCTGTTCAGCCTGGTCATCAATGCGTTTTTGTTCTGGCTGGTCGGTCAGTTTATTCCTGGCGTCCAGATCGCGGGCTGGCAGGCGCCGCTCTTTGGCTCGTTCGTCATGAGCATTGTCGGAGGCATCTTGAATAACGCCGTGGTTTCTCAAATGGAACGTCGGCGGGAACGGGAGCGGAGGGGCTGATGCAGTTTGTGGTCATTACGGGAATGTCGGGCGCGGGCAAGGCGACAGCGGCCAAAGTCTTTGATGACCTGGGCTATACAGTCGTGGATAACTTGCCGCCGATTTTGCTGCCGGAACTGGTGAAAAAGTGCTTGACAGCAGTGGAGCAGCCGCCGGGTGAGCGTCTGGCGGTGGTCATTGACGCTCGTTCGGGATCGTTTCTTCTGGGCCTGGAACCGGCACTGGCGATAATCAAAAAAACCGGCGTGAGACCAACGCTGCTGTTTCTGGATGCTTCGGATGCCGTGCTGGTGCAGAGGTTCAAGGAGACGCGCCGCAAGCATCCCCTGTTTGAGGGCGCGGGCGGGATTCTGGGCAGCGTCCAGGCGGAACGCGCCCTACTGGAAAACATCAAAGAGGGCGCGGACAAAGTCGTGGACACCGGCGATATGGATGCCCATGCCCTGCGGAATCTGCTTCTGTCTGAGTTCGCGTCAGCGTTAGACAAAAATCAGGGGCTGATTATTACGGTCAACTCGTTCGGGTTTAAATATGGCCTGCCGCTGGACGCCGATCTCGTCTTTGACGTGCGCTTTTTGGTCAACCCGCATTATGTGGACGACTTGCGGCCTTACGACGGGCGCAACCAACTGGTGGAAGAGTACGTGATGCGCGACCCGGACAGCGGCCTGTTTTTGCAAAAGCTGTACGACTTGATGGATTGGAGCGTGCCACGTTATGTCGCGGAGGGCAAAGCCTATCTGACAGTTGCTATCGGCTGCACGGGAGGGCGGCACCGGTCCGTGGTCGTCTCGGAAAAACTGGGCGACCATCTGCGCGGGCAGGGCTACCACGTCTTAGTGCAGCACCGGGACGTGGAAAAGATTTTACGGTGACGCTGCCATGAAGCGAATGCTGTCCTGGCTGAAATGGCTCTACCCAGGGATGCGCGTTAAGCGCTGGATGACGCTGACTCTGGTCGGCATGGCGCTGGTCGTCGCCGGCATCGTTCTGGCTGTCAACGTCACCTGGGGCGACTACCTGCAATGGCTGGACGACGCTCTGGTTTCCATCTTTCGCGCTACCGGGCTAAACACGACCGACCCGCATGTCTACCTGCCGATGGGCTTTGCGCTGATTGCGCTGGGACTGCTGCTGATCTTTGTTTCCTATTTCCAGTTTAATCGCTCCGTGCTGGCCTCGGTTGCGCCGGAAGCGCGCGAAGACCTTGCCGACCGCATCTTTCAGCGGCGCAGTCTGGCTCAGGGGCATCGAATCGTCGTCATCGGTGGCGGGACGGGCCTCTCCACGATGCTGCGCGGCTTGAAAGAGCGCACCAGCAACATTGTCGCCATTGTCACCGTCACGGATAATGGCGGCTCATCCGGGCGGCTCACCCAGCAGATGGGCGTGCTGCCGCCGGGCGATCTGCGAAACTGTCTGGTCGCGCTGGCCGATGCCGAACCGACACTCGCCAGCCTGTTCCAATTTCGTTTTGACGACGACCACGAGGGCCTGGCGGGGCATTCGTTCGGGAATCTGTTTATTGCGGCCATGACCGAGATTTACAAGGGAAATTACGAGCAGGCTATCGCAGCGACTTCCAAAGTTCTCGCTATTCGCGGTAAAGTTTATCCGTCCACGACGCAAAACGTGACACTTCTGGCAGAAATGGAAGACGGGCGGATCGTGGAAGGGGAAACGCAGATCGCCGAGCACCCGCTGCCGATCCGAAAGATGTACTTGCGGCCCGAAAACGTACAGCCCCTGCCCGAAGCGCTGGAAGCCATTCGTCTGGCAGACGCCATTATCTTCGGGCCGGGCAGCGTTTATACCAGCGTCATTCCCAATCTGCTAGTGGAAGGCATTACCGATGCTGTGAAAAGTTCCAAAGCCATTAAAATCTACGTCTGCAACGTGATGACGCAGCCAGGCGAAACAGACAACTTTACCGCCTCCGACCATCTGCGCGTGATTGCCGAACACGCGCCGGGCAAGCGTCTGTTTGATTACGCGCTCGTTAATAAAGAGCCGCCCGGCCATGAGATTTTGGAGCGGTACGAAAAATACGGCCAGCGGTTCGTCACGCCGGATGTAGAGACCATCCGAGCGATGGGTTACACCCCGCTGGCCGTCAATCTCATTTCTCAAACAGACATCGTCCGCCACGATCCGGCCCGTCTGGCCGAAGCCATCTACCGGATTATTCTATAAATCCTGGCCCAAGAACCGTTTGACACGTCGGTAAAGCCCTGAGCCGTCACCAACGGCAGGTTTTTTGAGCAGCTAGACTGTTGCCTTGTCTCTAGACTGCCGCCGTGTTTAAAGCAAGTCCCTACAAATATTGCATCTGCGGAGCAATAAGAGCCGGAGGCCCACACGAACAGTATCACCCGGATATTTCCGCGTCTGCGCGAAACCGGCACAACCCAGTCAATGGCTGGCTTATAGAGCGCATCTGGCTACGGAGAATACATTGAAGGGTTGACAGACATCTGCCCGGCGTGCTATACTGACAGGTCATCTTTTCAGAAGGACTTAAAAGCAAAATCATCTTAGGGAGTGTGAGAGAGATATGGCAAAAGTATGTGACATCACGGGGCGCAAGGCCCAGGCAGGACGCTGGACGCGGCACCCCCACTCCGGTTCGTGGGCGCATCGCGCCCCGCAGAAGGCCCGCCGATTTGAAGTGAACCTGCAAACAGTGACCATTCAGACGCCGAAGGGCAAGAAGCGAATCAAGGTGGCGGCGCGAATGCTGACCTCCCGAAACTTCCAGGCGATCATCGCTGGTCAGAAGCCGCTGCCCGCGCATCTGATGAAATAGCTGGCCGTCAGGCCAAACAAAACGGGCGTGGGAGATTTCTCCCGCGCCTGTTTTTAATGCTCGTTTCGGCTACCGGTAGGGCGGCGACGCCAGTCCGGTGGCAGAAGCTGTTCCAGCGTGTCGTCAATCGTAATAATCCCCTGCAAACAGTCCTCCTCATCCACGACCGGTAGAGCCAGCAGTTTGTACCGCTCAAACTTGTGCGCCACTTCCTCCACATCGGCATCTAAATGCACCTTGTGGACTTTGGTGATCATGAACCCGGAAACATTTTGTTCCGGTTTAGCGATAATCAAATCCCGCAGGGAGATGACACCGACAAGTTTCTCAGCCTGATCGGTGACGTACACATAGTAAATCGTCTCCGCCTCCGGTTCCAGGGCGCGAAGTTCCTCAATTGTCTGCTGGGCCGTCAGGTCCTGACGGATCGCTACGTATTCATTGGTCATCAAGCCGCCCGCCGTCTTGTCGTGGTATTCCAGCAGTTCTTCCACTTCCTCGCGATCTTCTGTCTCCATGCGACCTAAGAGCTCGATCGCGGTGGGCCTTGTCCATGTCCCCAAGCACGTCGGCGGCTTCATCCGCCCCCATTTCTTCCAGAATGTCCGCCGCCCGTTCCTCATCCATGTGCTGAAGCGAATGCACCTGAACATCGTCGTCGGCTTCCGCCAGCGCTCCCGCCGCCGTTTCCACATCCAGCGACTCCAGCACGTTAATTCGGTGCGCCGGGTCCATCTGATTGAGAATGTCGGCGATGTCGGCAGGGTGCAGCTTGGCAATCTTTTCGTGCGAAACTTTCAGCTTCAGCGGCTCACCCGCGTTATGTGTCGGCAGCGATTCCACATCGTTCCAGGCGATCAGCGCGTCGGCAGGCATTCCGAGGTGCAGCGCGCGCCCCAGGCTGCCGATCAAGTGATCCAGTCCCAGTCGCCGCAGCAGGCCGCGCACGCCGGGGTCTACGCCCAGCAGTGCCAGCCGCCCGTTTGGCAACTTTTCCAAACGGATGTCGTTGACGCGCACGACCCGGTAATCATGCACGTCCACGATCTGCTTGTCCAGAACGTCCCGCACCAGCGAAAAATCCTGCGCGTTAATCTGATACGGCTGAATGTCCGTCACAGGCCGGCTCAGGCTGAATTCGCGGCTGTCCGAGGCGAGGTTGAGTCCGTCCCAGGGAATGAATAGCGCGCCGTCTTCGGTCTTGACTTGAAACGCCGCGACAAAGGGGAGGGGTTCGGCAGGGGTGACAACGACTTCAGCGAGTCTACCGAACCGCTCGCCTTCTGTGTCCACGACTGTTCTGCCGATAAGTTGTGTGAGATATTCCATCAGAAAATTGCAAGCGCCAAGCTAGGCAGGCTGATACGCCTTTGTTATCTACGGCCTCAGGAAACGCGCTCATCGGCTCGGTTTCGTGATGACTGCTATTATACCCGTTCCCAAATCTAACCGCTACCTTGCCGCAATGGAACCTAGCGGGGCAGGGGAATGGGATTTGGCCTGCTGCAAGCGGCGCTGGAAGTCGGCGACATCCAGCCTGCCTGTGATCCGCAAGGGGCGAAGTTCCGTGCCGTGCGCGTTCAGAATGACAATCGTCGGCAGGCTGTTGAAGCCGTATTGTTGTTGCAGGGCGACACTGGCCGGGCGGGACCACTGGGTCAAATCTGCCCGCAGGGTCACAAAGTTTTGCTCTAATTCTGGCGCGACGGCAGGGTTTTGGAACACGTCATGCTCGATTTCTTTGCAGTTGACGCACCAGGCGGCGGTGAAATCTATGACTATCGGCTTGGCGGAGTGAGTTGCGTCGGCAAAGGCGGCGGGGCTGTACTCGGCCCAGGGGGAAAGGCCCCGGCCCTGAAGGGCCGGGCTACTCGGAGAAAGCCCCTCCGGGGCTGAAGAAGTCAGAAGGAATTTTTGAAAGTCATTAGGCGTGATGACGCCGGCAACTTTATCTACGACCGCGCCCGTCGCAGAGTTGACAATCCCATAGAGCGGCAGGGCGACATCGCCGAATTTGGCCTGCTCCAGCCCCTGATTTTTGGGGCCATCTTTGCCGCCATCCGTGTAAAGCTGAACCCGCACATATTTTGCCAGTTCCGCCTGCACTTCTGGGCGCGGAAAGACATTTTTTTCGTTCAATCGGCAATTTGTACAGGTATAGCCGGTGAAATCAATCAGCAGTGGCTTTCCTTCCGCCTTCGCTTGCGTCAATGCGGCGTCGTAATCCGACAGCCAGGGCAGCCCTTCGGCGGTTGATGCCGTCATTCCGCCGTAGCCTGAAGGCGGCAGAAACGCTCCCAGATAGGGGGTAATCGGCCTTCCGGCCAGCCCCCAAAAGCAGTAAACAGCAAAGAACAGGAACAGAGCCGCGAACGCGGCGCGGGGAGCGGGGACACGGCTGCCGGGTTTCTCCGTTTCCGCCACCACGCCGAAGCGCAGTGTTCCCCACAGATACAGGGTCGTGCAGACAAAAATGACCGCCCAGGCCGCCAGCAGAACCGACTGGGTGAATAATTTCCACTGCCACACCTGATCGGCATTGGACAGAAACTTGAGCGCGGCAGCTAACTCAATAAATCCTAGAGTCGCCTTCACCCGCGCCAGCCAGACGCCGCCTTTGGGAATGCGCGCAATCCACTGCGGAAAAGCCGCAAACACGAGAAACGGCGACACAAATGCGAGGGCGAAGACCAGCGTCCCCAGAAGGGGCCGGAACCGCTCGCCCTGCGCGGCAGCGACCAGAAGCGTTCCCACAAACGGCGCGGTGCAGGTAAACGACGCCAGGACAAATGTGATGCCGAGCAGAACCAGCCCCAGCGTGCCGCCATGCGATTTCGCCGTTGCCTGCAAAGCAGTCAAATTCGCGGGTAGCGTCAGTTGAATCGTCTCAAAGAACGACAGTGCGAAGACCACAAAAACCACAAAGATGCCCAGATTGACCCAGGGGTTCGCCGCCACTCGGTTAATCCCTGTTGCCCCGACCGTCGCTGTGACGACGCCGCCCAGCGCCACGTACAGCGCGACAATACCGAGCGCGTAGCCACCGGAAAGTCGCACCAATTTCTCTTTATCGCCATTGGCCTGCTTGACAAAGTTTGTCAGCGTGATGGGAATGAGCGGAAAGACGCAGGGGGTGATCAGCGCCAGCAATCCTGCGCCAAGTGCGGCGAAAAGGAACAGAGCGAGAGAGGAACCTAACCCCCCAGCCCTCTTCCCTGTCAAGGAAGGGGGAGCAAGAGAAGGCTTTTCTCTACCCTTCCCTACCAGGGAAGGGTCGGCGCTTGCGCCGGGGTTAGGTTCCAGTTTAGCATATTCAGGCCGCACGGCCCCCGCCACAACACTATATTGCACCGGAATCGTCGCATCGGCAGGCGGCAGGCAGATTTTATCGTTGCAGGTCTGGTAATGAAGCACAACCTCTGACTCCCCCAGAATTAGGGGATGGGGGGCCATCCGAAACTGCCGCCGGAAGATCGCTGCTTTTTCGTGGAACGCCACCTGCCGCTGAAAATTCGGATCAAACTGACTTTTTGGCGCATCCTCGGTCGTTGGCCCGACAGGGATTGTGCCGAGCAGCCAAACAATCGCCGTCGCTGCCGGGCCGTTGTCGGCAGGAACAACGGAATAAACGTGCCAGCCGGGGTCAACTGTCGCTTTGACTGTCACTGTCACAATCTCGCCGGGATGGGCGGGAGACGGGCTGACGGAAGCCGTGAAGTGGGTAGGCAGGGGCGTTCCTGCCCACGCGCCTGCCATCAATAAGAGCAGCCAGAGGGACAATAGTCCGCGCAAAAGGGGTTTCATTTAACCGTCACCACGGTTCGCACCTGAGCGGAGGCCGGCGGGTAACAGGACTTGGCATCACACCCCTGGAACGAGAGCGTGCCCGCCAGAGTTGTCTTGCCCGGCTTCGCGGTCTTTGCCACCGTGAATGGGACGGCAATGACGGTCCTGCCGGTGTAAACCAGCAGCGGCTTGTTCGCGTAAGAAAGCTTCATCGCCTTCGGCGCAGGATACTTGGCCGCGCCAAAGGTCACACCGCCTGATGACTGTCCGCTGAAGACCGTTGCAATATAGGCAGGGTCATTCGGCTGGTGAGCATTGATGTGGAACTGCGGGCTGACACTGACTGTGACCAGCAAAATTCCCTTGCCGCCGCGGGCCACAGCGCCGGGTTTGGCCGTCGCCGTCACAGTCGCTATTTTGGGAGCGCCATATTGCGCCTGTGCCGGAGTGAGAACCAGCAGCGCCAGAACGACCGACAAAAGAATCGAAGCCGCTATTTTGTGTGTTAGCATGTTTCTTATAACCGGCAAGCAGCGGCGATAAGTTCCGAAGCAACCCCCCGCCCCCAATCCTGGGGAACCGGAGAACAACGTGTAGGGGCAGGCCTCCATGCCTGCCCTCCCTCTTACTCCCCCAGAATTGGGGGCGGGGGGGTGATCCGCATCAATTCCCGCACGGCTGCGCCGATGTCCGGCGCGCGCATGAAGGTCTCGCCGACCAGAATGGCCTTCGCGCCTGCCTGCGCTACGCGCTCAACGTCGGCGGGTGTCTTGATCCCGCTTTCCGCCACCAGCGTGACGCCCGCCGGAACCATTGCCGCCAGCCGCTCCACCGTGCCTAAATCTGTCACAAACGTATTCAAGTCCCGGCTGTTGATGCCAATCAGCGTAGCCCCGGCATCCAGCGCGATTTGCATCTCTTTTTCGGTGTGAACTTCTACGAGCGCGGCCAATCCAATTTCTCCTGCCAGCGCTCGGTAGTCTGCGAGTTCGGAAGGTGCAAGAGCGGCGACAATAAGAAGAATAGCATCCGCCCCAAATACTCGTGACTCATATATCTGGTATGGGTCAATAATAAAATCCTTGCGAAGCAGAGGAAGATTAACACTCTGCCGAATTGCAAGTAAATAAGCGTCATGTCCCTGGAAAAACCTTTCGTCCGTCAGCACAGACACGCACGATGCGCTGCTTTCTTCGTAGATGCGGGCGATTTGTGAGGGGGCAAAATCTTGCCGAATGATCCCTGCTGAGGGTGAGGCTTTCTTGACTTCGGCAATGAGCGAGACATCGCCTACTTTGGGCGCATGAAGAGCCTGCAAAAAATCGTAACGCGGCCAGTCAACCCCATTTGCAGCGTGTACAATCTGAGGAATTTGTGCTTTTCGAGCAGTGACTTCCTCGCGCTTATAGGCAAGAATGGTGTCTAGTATGGTTCCCCCAGAATTGGGGGCTAGGGGGCCGTCACGCATTTGTGAACTCCTTGAGCCGCTCCAATGTCGCCAGGGCCGCGCCGCTGTCAATTAATGCCGCCGCGCGTTCCATGCCCGCTTCCAGCGTCTCTTCTACGTCCGCCACCAGCAGGACGCCCGCGGCGTTCAGCAGCACAATATCGCGCTTCGGCCCCCGATCTTTGCCCCGCAGAATGTGGAGCAGAACCTCGGCATTCTCTGCCGGGCTTTCACAGCCGGCCAGATGCTCAATCGTCGCCCGCGCCAGGCCCAGATCCCATTCCGCGTCCAGCGTGTACGAGGTCACCTGCCCGTCTTTGAGTTCGCTGATGGCCGTTTCGCCCAGCGTGGACAATTCATCCAGCCCATCCACCCCATGCACGAGCAGGGCACGATGGCTGCCGAGATTTCGCAGCACATGAGCCAGCTTTTCGCAGACCGCGCCGTCATAGACTCCGATCAATTGTACAGAGGCCCCGGCGGGATTAGTCAGCGGGCCGAGCATGTTGAAAATAGTCCGAATGCCGATCTCTTTGCGCGGCCCGGCAGCATATTTAAACGACGGGTGCATGGCGGGCGCGAACAGAAACCCGATGCCGACTTCTTCCACGCATTTCCCCACCAATGCGGGCGGCAGGTCCAGCCTGACGCCCAGCGCTTCTAAAACATCTGCGCTGCCGCATTTGCTGGTCGCCGCCCGGTTGCCATGCTTGGCAACGGCCAGCCTTCCATCCGCCGCCACGACCAGCGCCGCCGCCGTAGACACATTAAATGTCTTCAGCGTATCCCCGCCTGTGCCGCAGGTATCCACCATCACTTTATCAGTGTTGACGGGAACGAAAACGGCATACTCGCGCATGATGCGGGCAAAACCGGTGATCTCCGCCACCGTCTCGCCCTTCGCCCGCAGCGCAACTACCAGGCCGGCGATCTGGGCGGGCGTCGCCGTGCCTTCCATGATTTGCCGCATGACATCCGCCGCCTCGGCTTCGGTCAAATCCTTGCCGTCAATCAAATGCTGAATGGCGTGTTTCATGAGCTTTTGTTTCTGAGGGCTTCTTGTAGTGGCTACGGCCAGTTCTGCGTGAGGGCGTGAATCTGCGCCAACTCCTCCTCGCTGAAGCTGAGGTTGTTGAGCGCTGCGACGTTCTGTGTGATCTGCTCCACTTTGGAAGCCCCGATCAAGGCACTTGTGACGGTGGGAAGGCGAACAGTCCAGGCTAATGCCATCTGTGCGAGTGTTTGACCACGCTCCAAAGCAATGGCGTTCAGTTTGCCGAGGCGTTCCCAGACGCCTTTTTCTTTTTCTTCCTGCCACCATCGTTGTCCCGCTTCCCCGCGTTTGCCCTGGCGAGAATCGGGCGGAAGGCCATGCAGGTAGCGATCACTGAGCGTACCGCCTGCCAGGGGGCAGAAGGCGATAACCCCGGTCCCATACAATTTGGTATAAGGCAGGAGATCGGTCTCAATCCCGGCGCTCAGAAGGTTATAGTAGGGCTGATGGATCGTGATCGGCGACAAATCGTGACGCTGAAGAACTTCGACGGCTTTGCTGTAGTATTGGCCCGAATAACCGCTCACACCGACATAAAGCGCCTTGCCCTGGCGGACGATCAAATCCAGCGCGGCCAGGGTTTCTTCCAGAGGCGTTTCCGTGTCCGGTCGGTGATGGTAGAAAATATCTACATAGTCCAGCCCCATACGCTGAAGGGATTGGTCCAGGCTGGCGACCAGATACTTTTTGCTGCCGTTGTCGCCGTAGGGGCCGTCCCACATATGGTAGCCGGCTTTGGTCGCGATGATCATCTCATCGCGCGGCATGTCCTTGAAAATCTGGCCGGCGACTCGCTCACTGTTTCCGGGCGGGGGGCCGTAATTGTTGGCAAGGTCAAAATGCGTGATGCCATGATCAAACGCGGCATACATACAGCGGCGGCATTCCTCTTCCTGCCCCGGCTCGCCGAGCGCCTGCCATAATCCGAGCGAAATGAGCGGTAGTTTGAGGCCGCTCTCCCCGCAGCGTTCATATGTCATCGCCCCGTAGCGATCCGGCGAAAAAGTCTTGGTCATGAAGTTTTTTCTCCCTTGTCAATTCAAGAATCTCGGTTTCGCAGGGCATCCAGTTCGGCCCGCAACCGCGCGACTTCCTCCTCGGCAAACTCGGTGCGGCGGACCTGCTCCAAAGGCGTCAGCAGGAACTGGTTTCTGACTGGATCAAATAAACGCAGTGTTTCGCCTTCCTGCACCAAATCCAGCCCCAATTGTTCGCTGTGCAGACGGTAATCTATCAATTCCAACCGCACATAACGCCCGTTCACCAGGCGATGCCCTTGCAGCCGGGGGCGTAGATAGTCGCCGGTCGGATCAAACAGAAAATACTCCGGCGTCTGCAAAGTGCTTTCGTAGCGCGGCAGTTTGGTATCGGTGTCCTCGCGTTCAGTCTTGCGCGACGTGAACTCAAACACAACGTCCGGCAGCCGCCCCTCTTCTTCCCAGGCTTTATAAGAGTTTGCGCAGATGGTTGGAGACGCCAAAAACGACATACGCATCCGGGGAAATGCGCGCTTTGGGATTGCCCTCTTCCCAGAACACAAAATTGTTGCCCGAAACATAAACATTGGGCTGGTCGGCAAAATGGGCTTTCAGCGCCACCCGGACATAAACCATGAGTTCCGCGTGTTTGTCGGTTTCAGCCATCGGTCTCCCATCCCTGGTTGGATATATGACGCGGCGCGGGGGCACGGCAGTCGGTTTCAGCGGCGCAACGGTTGTCATCACTTGCCTCCCTGATTACTCTGATGCTGTATTGCTTGTGTCATTATTTTGTGAACTTCTGAGCCAGGAAAGACGTGATTTGTAATTACCTCGCCTCTCATTTGACCCCTGCGTGGTATTATCCGCCGTGACAAGTTCGGTGATTGTCCAGGTCTCGCTTTCTGTTCTTCCCATTGCCTCAATTGGGAATGGGCAGTCGCAATCATAAGAATGTATATAAAACTCCTCTGGTAATCTGGAGTTCGCAATCTGGTCATTACGGCACCGACATTCGTCAACTACCCTCTGATTTACGGGCGCTATAACGCCTTGACGCCATACAAAAAGCACACAAGGGCCGTCTTTTCCTTGCCAGTCAACAAGACCGCCATTGCAGATAGGGCACCTCAAGGCCGGTATCGGTTCATAATAGTCAAACATTCCCATATCTTGCCCTGATAGTTTATCTGCCTATCAACCCCCGCACCAACTCTGCCCGTTCAATTTCGCCCTGTGCATCTAACGCCTCGGCGTCCAGGCGCAATTGTTCCGCAAGGGGCGCCCCAATCCCTGCCTGAACATCGGCTTGCAGCGTTTCCAGTGTGACTGCGTTGACCGACGTTTCCAGCGGTGGTTTGCTGGGCATGCTCTGATAAAAGAAGGCCGACAGTGGCTCGGCCAATGCTTCAATCGTGCCATTGTCACGCTGGATGGACAGCGTCAGAGTGCGGGCGTCAATGGTGACGGGATGGACCTGGGGCTTGCCGAAGCGCCAGCGGCAGGCGTTCAGGAAGCGGCGCAGGAGTTCGTTGCCGGTCGCAAGCGCCGATGCCCGCAGATCTTCCGTGTCTTCGTCACCACTCAGCGGACATTCCAACACAACGCGCAGGGTTTTGCCAGTCCACCAGGCCCATTCGCCGAAGATGCCCTGTCCGTCTGTGCCTTCGCTCAGAGACGGCGGAAAGAAAAGGGTCGCGTCAAAGCCGTTCAGGGTGCAGGTGAGCGGCTCTACATCGGGGCCTTTGGCGCAAAAGTCCAGCGTGAAGGGCAGGGCAATCAAAGCGTCAGCAATGAGTTTCATAAAACCAGCAGTTCCGACAACCCAGGGCTGAACCCCTGGGCTTTGGCAAAGCAACTCCCCGCCTTCGCGGGCAGAAGATTTCGTTTCTTTCTTCGCCCGCGCAGGCGGGGGCTTGCCCTTTTACAGCACGGGGGTTCAGCCCCGTGTGTTTACAGTACCAGCATCTCCGGCGGAATGGCTTCATTGAAGACGCGGGCGGTGCCGTCTTCCTGCACCGTGACGATGTTTTCCAGACGGACGCCGAACTTGCCGGGCAGGTAAATTCCCGGTTCCACCGAAAAGCAGTGGCCGGGCTGGAGAGGGCGTGTAGTTGCCGGAGAGCATATAGGGCGCTTCGTGGTCGTCTAACCCGATGCCGTGCCCGGTGCGATGGATGAAGAACTCGCCGTAACCGGCGTCGGCGATCACTTTGCGGGCGGCGGCGTCCACGTCATGCGCCGGTCGCGCCGGGCTGCACGGCAGCCACTCCGGCCTGATAGGCCCGGTAAACGATGTCATAGACGCGCTTAGCCTCGTCCGAGGCTTCGCCGACCGCGACGGTGCGGGTGATGTCGCCGTGGTAGCCGTCGGCCATCGCCCCGAAATCGAGAATGACCACATCGCCTGTCTTGACTTTTGTCCGGCCCGTGTTGTGATGTGGCGTGCGCTCCGTTCGGCCCGGCCCCGACGATCGGTGCGAAGGAAGTCCTGATAGCCCGCCCGCGCGATGCTCTGTCCGATGGCAAGCGCAATCTCCATCTCGCTGACCCCGACACGGCAGGCCTCATAAGCAACAGGAATCAGCGCATCCGTCGCCTCGGCGGCGTGCTGCAGCGCGGCCAGTTCCAGCGCATCTTTGACGGCGCGTAGCGGAGCAAGGGCCGAGCCGGCCAACTTCAGCAGGGCCGTCGGCATCAGCTCCTGGATCTTGAGCGCGAACCGGGCCGGCATGTCGTCGTCCAAGCCGACGATGCCGATGTCCAGCATCAAGTCTTTGCTGATGTCTGCCAGCAGCCCTTCCCAGCCCTGCGCGTCGTCCCAGACGCGGATGTCTGCGACTCCCGCCGGGTTCTGCCGCGTCTGCTCGGCATTCAGGGCGGGCGTGACAAACAGCCAGGGCTGATCGTCGGGAACGACCAGGGCCAGAAAGCGCAGAGCCATGCTCCGCAAAGCCGGTCAGGTAGCGCATTGCCGCGCCGGGCGTCAAAATCAGTGTGTCCAGCCCATTCTCGTTCATGGCCGTCCGCACCCGGCTCAAGCGTTTTTCGTAGAGGTTCATTGCTCTAAAAAATTCCTCAGCATCTGCTTGCCATGCTCGGTCAGAACCGCTTCCGGGTGGAATTGTACCCCTTCCAGCGGCCAGGATTTATGTTTCAACCCCATAATCTCTCCGTCGTCCGTCTCCGCCGTGATCTCCAAAGACGCGGGCAGCGAAGCCCGCTCCACAATCAGCGAATGGTAGCGCGTCGCTTCCAGCGGCGACGGCAGGCCGCGAAAGACGCCCTGCCCGTTGTGACGAACGGGTGAGGTCTTGCCGTGCATCAGCTTTTCCGCCCGTATGACCCGGCCCCCCAGCGCCTGCCCGATGGCCTGCTGCCCCAGACAGACGCCAAAGATCGGCGTCTTCGGCCCCAACTCCCGGATCAAATCCAGCGTAATTCCCGCGTCGTCCGGCGTGCCGGGGCCGGGCGAAATCAAAATCTTCTCCGGCGCCATTTCCGCCACATCCGCCACCGTCAGCGTGTCGTTACGCCGCACGTCTAGCTCTGCCCCCATCTCGCCCAGATACTGAACGAGATTATAGGTGAACGAGTCGTAGTTGTCAATGACCAGAATTGGCATGACCACTTTCCCTTTCTGAGCGCTTCTCTGTGAAATCCAGCGCCTTGACTTCATCCGAATCAGGGTCAGGAAAGTAATAGGTGATCGGCTTGTCCAGCGCCTGAGCCAGCAACGAAACACAAGCCATGCTTTCCGGGCTTGGCCCGCCGCCATATTCCGTGCGTTTCTTCAAGTAAATCGACACACCGACTTCTTCCCAAAAATTGATTTGCTGCCGGTTCATTTCCAAGATCAGCCGGATAAACGCTTTTGGCTCCGGTTCCAAAGTTTCCGGCTGCATCCACTTTTTCAGCCGGGCGATTTGGTTTTGGTCCACAAAGTCACTAAACTTGACGCCGGGCTTATGGAAAAATGCCGCGCAGAATTCGGCATACTCCGCTTGAGCGGCCTCCCCTTCATAAGCCCCGGCGGCTGCCTTGATGCTGTCGGCTTTGCCGGTGAATCCCGCAGCCGCCACCGGGTTTTCCGTCGGGACGGCAGGATTATTATCAGGCCGTCTGTGTAACAACTTTTGAAAAAATCCGCTCATTGAATATCTTGTAGCGCATCCGCTATAGCCGCCCGAACGCCGGTGATCATAGTTTCTAGCGGCAGAGAGGGCAGGCCCATCTTATTTTCGGAAACCGCTTGTTCGGACGACAGCGGCAGGTGAATGAAGCCCGCCCGATAATGCAAGTCCCATTGCTGCGCGTAATGCAGGGTCTGGAAAAAGACATGGTTGCAGGCATACGCGCCGGCGTATCCATGCGCCCGCGCCGGAACACCGGCCTTTTCACGGATCGCCGCCGCCAAGCGTTCGGCATCAAGCGTTGTGAACAGAGCGCACATTCCGTCCGGCACAATGACGCACTGTGCTCCATTCGGCGGCAGCGGCTTCGCGGCGTCGCCCGCGTCGGCAAGGCGTAAATTGACAGCAAACCGCTCCACTTCCAGGCAGGCCGCGCCCTGCGCCAGACCCAGCGACAAAACAATGGTCGGCTTGTGGTCAGCAATCGCCGCCGTAATTTTGTCGGCATCCTCGCCCATCACCACGGGCAGCGTCAGCCCGACAATCCGCGCTCCGCCGATTGTCTCGCCATGCAGGCGTTCGGCGATCTGCTGGGATGGATTAGTTTTATGGTCGCCGAACGGCTGGAAGCCGGTGAGAAGAATAGTTGTCATTGGTGGCTCAAATCAATGGCCGCGCTAGTTGCTGAATGCCGTTACACTTTAGTTGACGGCATCAAACGCCGCGCGACAGCAAAAGAAACTAGAACGGTGACGATGCAGATTATGACATTAAGACCAACTCGGACCTGTTGTTCTGTGTGACTTGCTTTAATAGCATGAAGGAGATGAAACTGATAAGCGGCAACGCCCCCTAAAAAGCCGCAACTGAGTCCTCCAAACAAGATGTTGAAGGGCCACATTCCTCGTTGCCTGATAATTTTCTCTTTATGCTTTATTTTCATTTGAGGATGATCTCGCTTTAATCCAACCCCGCTTCGGCCCATTCCACGGCGCGGATCAGGGCGCGCATTTTGGCGAGGGTTTCCCGGTATTCGTATTCAGGGACGGAGTCGGCGACGACGCCGCCGGCGGCCTGGATGTAGATGGTGTCACCCTTCACTAACGCCGTGCGGATGGTGATGGCAGTGTCCATGTCGCCGCTGAACGAAAAGTAGCCGATGCCGCCGCCGTAATGACCGCGCCGGGTCGGCTCCAATTCCTCGATGATCTCCATCGTGCGGACTTTGGGCGCGCCGGTCAGAGTCCCGGCGGGGAAGGAGGCGCGGAGAACGTCAAACTGGTCCAGGTCGTCGCGCAGGGTTCCTGTAACCTCGGAGACGATGTGCATGACATGGGAGTATTTTTCAATCACCATCAGTTCATCCACGCTGCACTGTGCCGTATTTCGCCACGCGGCCGATATCGTTGCGGGCCAGGTCGACCAGCATGATATGTTCGGCCCGCTCTTTTTCATCGGCCAAAAGGCTTGGCGGCGATGGCGTCATCTTCGGCTGGGGTCGCGCCGCGCCCATGCCGCGAGCCGGCGATAGGCCGGATCGTCACTTTGCCCCCGCTGCTCGCCGACCAGAACTTCCGGAGAAGCGCCAACCAACTTGGTTTCGCCGAAATCTAAATAGAACATATAAGGGGAGGGATTGATGGAGCGCAGGGCGCGGTAAACATCAAACGGATCGGCATAAAGTGTTTTGGACAGGCGCTGCCCGATCTGCGCCTGAAAGGTGTCTCCCGCCGCGATGTATTCTTTGGCCGTCAGCACGGCGGCTTTGTAGTTTTCTGCGGTGCGGTTGGGGAGAAATGCGCCCCCCTGCCCCCAATAATGGGGGAGCCGGAATAGGAACGGCTTTCCCTCTGGCTCCCCTATTATTGGGGGCGGGGGGGGCTTTCAGCCGCTCCACCAGTTCCTGCACCTTCTCAACGGCTGCGTCATAGGCAGCGCCGGGATCGTCGCCAGGCGCAATGCGGGCATTGCACAGGGCCAGCATTTTGTGCTTGACATTATCAAAAACCAGCAAAGCGTCGGTGAACAAGAACAAGCAGTCGTCCAGGTTTAGGTCGTCTTTCGCCAAAGTGGGCAGCTTCTCAAAGAAGCGGACGGTGTCGTAGCCGATCATGCCGACCGCGCCGCCGACAAACGGGGGCAGTTCGGGCGAGGGAACGTAGGTGTAGCGGCCTAACAACTCTTTGAGGACGTGCAGCGGATCGCGCTTGCCCGCCGTCAGCGTCAGCGTTTCGATATGGTCGCCTTCGGTGATTGTCGCCGCGTTGCCCTTGCTGCGGAAGATCAGAAACGGATCGCTGCCGAGAAAAGAGTAGCGGGCCAGCCGTTCGCCACCTTCCACGCTTTCCAGCAGGAACGAGTTCGGGCGTCCTCCGGCGATCTTGCGAAAGGCGGAAACCGGTGTTTCCATGTCGGCGAGCACTTCGCGCCAGACGGGGATCAGGTTGCCGTGCTGTGATTTCTGGATAAATTCTTCGCGTGTCGGTGACGTCATCGGTGGCATCAGTATACCTCAAAGTGTGAACGACAAAAAGGCCGGGGCTTCCTGCAATCAGAGGAAACGCCCCGGCCTTGATTTGAGTTTTGGTTTGCGTTCGGCAAGCCAGCAAAAGGCGATCAGCGTTTCCCGTGAAATTGGAAGCGCTGCCACCAGAAAGTCAAGCTGTCATTGCCAAAATGCATGATGTCGTTAGTATACAGGCTGCGCTCCCATTTTGTCAACCTGCCTGCCAAATTCCGCTGAGATGACGTTTTGGGTACCAGTTGGGGCGAAAAGAGGCAGGCCGCGCGGTAAGGACCTCGCCGGTCGGCAGGGCGACCGCGCTCAAAAATCCGCCCATGCCGCAGCCGGTGTCCACGCCGATATACTGCTTTGTCCGCGCGAACATCACTTTGGGGAACGGCGTGTGGCCGCGCACGACCGTCTGCTGCCACCAGGGCTGATTTTCTCCCTTGACTTTGCCCCATCGCAACGCGCCCGAAGATTGCATTTGCAAGGGCAGGGCTAAATCCCAGCCGGCGTGCGTGAAGATGTACTGGTCGGTGATGTAAACCGGCAGCGTCCAGGGTTCGGCCTGAGCATACAGGCGCAGGTGGGGCAGGGGAAGGGAATTGGGATCGCCCGGCAGGAGCGCGTAGCCGTGACGCGCATACGAGTCCAGCGTCGCCTGCCCGCTCAGGCCGGCCAGCGTCGCCACGTCGCCCTCTTCCAGAAACAGCAGCATGGCCTCTTCATGGTTGCCCTGAATGAAGACTTTTCGGCAGCGGTCAAAGGCTAAAATCTGCTCCACACAGTCAAACGAGTCCGGCCCGCGATTGATCGCGTCCCCCAGAAAGACGACAAGGTCGGCAGGCTGAACGGGAAGTTTCGCCAGCATCTCTCGCAGCGCCTCCGCTTCGCCGTGAATGTCGCCAATGGCGTAGATCATAGCCCCCCAGCCCCCAATTCTGGAGCAACTGCACCCGGCGGGGGAGCAAGATAGGGCAGGACAACCTCGCGCATCAAGTCCAGGCTGGCCCATTCGTCGCCCGGCCCGTCAAAAATGAGCGAGTGCGGGCCGCTAAACCCCGCATCCCGGCACAGTTCCAGGCAGCGGACAAAGTCTTCCCGATCCATTTGTCCTGCGGCGGGAAACTGTGCTTTGGCATGGGTGGAGGACGCGAACGGCGCGATCTGCGCCAGATCGTTATATTTACGCGCCCCCTGCCAGTTGCCGAAATCCAGCAGGAGGCCGAGTTCGCCTTCCATCTCGCCGAGCAGGTCCAATACGTCTTCGGGGCGGTCCAATAGCGCGTGCCAATTTTCCGTCACCAGCCGAACCCCGCCCGCCTGCGCCTGCCGCGCGAGACGGCCCAGAGCCGTCGCGCTGACCGCCAGCGCAATGCCGTCCGGCTGCGGCACGGCATCCCCGGCAATCACGCGGGCGCGTTCCGCACCTAGAATGGCGGCCACGTCCAGCCACTGTGCCATGAACGCCTCGTCCGCAGCGCGCTTGGCTGGATCGGGATGGGTCAGGTCGCCGCTGTCAATCAGCAGCGTCCAGAATTCCACGCCCGCCTCATCCAGCGCCGAGCGCAGTTCCTCCAGATACTTTTCGTCCTGGCGGGCAATGTGAAAATGGCATATTTCCAGTTTGCTGATGCCATGCGCGGCGACCTGGGCGGGAATGTCCAGCAGCGTGGCCTGCCCGCTATCAAGGAGCCGGTGCAGGCTCCACGTAGAAACGGCCAAACGGCGGTTAATGGGCATCAGCTTCCTCCTGAATTTTTCAGGAGCGCTGCAACTTTATCCCAGCGGAGCGACTCGGCAAATTGCATGGGCGTCCATCCGCGAGCAGTGACCGCGTTTGGATCAGCGCCGCTTTCCAGCAGAACCCGAACGGTGGCCGCGCTCCCTGCCAATGCCTGGTAATGCAAAAGAGTCCAGCCCTGATCGTCTTTCGCGTCCCGCATGGCAGGGTTTTGTGTCAGTTGATCTTTCAGTGGCGACGCCATCGCTTCGCTCATTGGGTGTTCCTGGGTCTCTGGCAATTGTGCTTCCGGCACCACACGGATACGGCGTGGGTCGCCGAAGTTTAGACCCCAGGCGCGGTCATGTTCTTTGCGTTCCCGTTCGCTCATGCGAGAGCGCATGAGGTTGACTGTGTAGGCTCCGTACACATCCCCTTGGATCGCATACATCCAGTCGCTGATATAACCGAGTGGTAATTGAACGCTGTCGCCTACCTTGACCGACTTGAGCCAATTCGGGGCGTTCAGCAACACACCACTTACAATCTCACCATCAAAATCTACCTCGTTAATCCACATTTGTTTGACTTCGACCTTGCCCTGCGCGGAAGCGGCCCGCTCACCATCAGAAAAGGGGGCTTTGACGCACGCCATATCCAAAGCTGGCACAATCCGACGCCGCTCCCAGGCGATTTCTCGCCAGAAGTAACGGAAGGTCGCGCGCGCTTGCTCGTAGGCACGCTGCATCTCCGGGTCACTGTTATCTGTCAAGTGTCAGTAGATTGTGAACGAAAAGCCAGAAGCGCGGTAGGCTCCCTGAGAAATAATTCTGGCTGCTTGGCATACCAGAGTAAGCCGGCTTCATACGGGGTCTTGCCCCCGATCCGTCGGTTCTTGCGACAGAAGTTGTAGCGCACAAACCAACCGTGCAGATCAGTAAGCATCGCCGCAACTGTCTCGTAACGCTGCCTCTTGGTTGTGTTCTCTTTGGTCAAGCCGTTCATGCGCTCGACCATACCGTTAGTCTTGGGCGTATACGGCAGCGTCGTCCGATGCTCGATGTCCTGCTCCTGACAGACTTGCTCAAAGTCATGTGCATCCTTGACCTTCGTGCCGTAGCGGTTCTTGAAGCCTTTGAGCGTGAACTCGCGTCCGTTGTCCGTTAAGATTTTGCTGATCCTGAACGGAAAGAAGTCCAGACACTTTCTCAGAAAGTCGGTGGCCGCCTTCTTGTCCTTATGTTCGTAGACCGCAAGAAAGGCCAAACGAGTGGCCCGATCAATGGCGACGAAACAGTAATGCTTCTTGCCTTCAAGTTTAGGCAGATAGAAGCAGTCCATGTGAACGAAGCCAGGGCCGTAGTCCTTGAATTGACCATGCTTGTCTGTCTGTTCGGTTTCTTGTTGCTCCTTTTTTGACAGGCGGTTGACGCTGTTCCTCTTGAGCAGACGATAGATGCTGGAACGGGTGGCTTCGGGCAGTGGCTGCTGCACCAGGTCCACCAAGTCATTGAGAGGCAGCCCTTTCTGGCGCAGGGACAAGATCATGTCCTGCTCGCCCTGGTCGAAGGCATACTCGATGTTCTTGGGACAGCGAGCTCTTATCTTCGGGGCTGTCCCGATGCTTCCAGCGGTGGATCGTCCCCAGAGAGACCGCCATTTCCTTTGCCAGCGCACGGCAGCTTTTTGGGCTGAGGTGGATGCGCTCCCGTTGCTTTTTGTTGGTAGTTGCGTTAGAATGAACGTGCATGCGGATAGCTTTCTGTTGGTGTGGTTACCAAGAAGACTACCGCATGCACCTCACTTTAAGCAAGGCGCTCTGCACTCCGATCCAACTCTACTGTTCATAATGACATGAAACTCAACAGTTATCTAATAAGAATACTTGAGAGGGTTGCGACTCACTCATGTCAAACGGCTCCATTCTGACTTTCCTGTGGAGGAAGGGTGTGGGAGATGAGTGGTTCTGAAACCATGCCCTGAAGGGCATGGCTGCACAGAACAGTGGGCTTTGCTTCAGCCCTGAATGTGGTTTTGTCCTCGTCACCCGGCCCTTGAGGGCCGGGTCAACGGTTCAGTTCTTACTTGCCCTCGGCAAGGGCGCGCACCGACGCAAGTTGGTTCTCGGAACCCAGCACTTTGGAGCGGCTGACGATGAACTTGGCGTACTCGGCAATGAAGACCTTGCCGGGCGAGCGCAGGTCGAAGTCTTCGGGCTTGTCGCGGAAGAACTCGCGATGGACGCGCGTCCAGACCAGGCGGCCGTCCGTGTCGATGTTGACCTTGCAGACGCCCAGCTTGGCGGCGGGCAGGTACTGGTGTCTCGTCCACGCCCTTCGCGCCTTCCTTCAGCTTGCCGCCCGCTGCGTTGATGCGCCGAACTTCATCCTGCGGCACCGAGGACGAGCCGTGCATGACCAGCGGGAAGCCCGGCAGTTCGGCTTGAATGGCCTTGATGCGGTCGAAGTGCAGGCCCTGGCCGCCGGAGAATTTGTACGCGCCGTGGACTGGTGCCGATGGCGCAGGCCAGGCTGTCGCAGCCGGTTTGCTGCGACGAACTCTTTGGCCTCCTGCGGATCGGTCAGCAGGGCGTTCTTTTCGTCCACGGCGATGTCTTCTTCCACGCCGCCCAGCATTCCCAGTTCCGCCTCGACGCTAATGCCCTTCGCATGGGCGCGCTCCACGACGCGCTTGGTGATGGCGACGTTCTCCTCAAACGGGTCGTGGGAGGCGTCGATCATCACCGACGAGTAAAAGCCGCTGTCGATGCAGTCGTAGCAGGTCTTCTCGTCGCCGTGGTCGAGATGCACGGCGAAGATGGCTTCGGGGAAGATCTCGTCGCACGCGCGGATCATGGCTTCCAGCATCCGCTTGTCCGTGTAGGAGCGCGCGCCCTTTGGAGATCTGAATGATGAACGGGGACTGCGAGTCGATGCTGCCCCGGAACAGGCCCATCGCCTGCTCGGCGTTGTTGATGTTGTACGCGCCGACGGCGTATTTGCCGTAAGCGTGTTCAAACAGCGTCTTGGTGGTCACGATCATAGTCGGGGATGCTCCTCAAAATTAGTCTAGGCTGGTAGTCTTAGCAGAATCGCCCCGATTATACCCCAGCGCACAAGGAATTCATGTTTTCTGAGTTAAATGCTAGGCCAGCCTGTCATTCTATAAAGGTAATGTTCATGAAACAAATACTCCTAAAGCCGTTGCGAGTGGCGCTGTTCGCTTTCCTCCTTTATTTGTGTGTCTTATGCTTGCCTTGTCCATGCCGTGCATCCCTCCAGAAGACCGGGAGGCCTCAGTCCATTGTCGTGGTTGACATGGCAAAGGAGCGTGCGGCAGCCTCGGATCATGCAGCAGTCATTGATGAAGTCTACCTGTGCATTCTGAGCATTCAGGGGATTGTCAACCGCGACAGTTCCGGCAAAATTTACCTCGTCAATGGGCCAAATGGATGGACGGACAATGGCTACGGGTTCCGGGGCGCGGAGGATTTGGACCAATGGGAACTGGACCAGGGGATGGTTCCCTGCCGACACACGCGCCCCGTCATGGACATGTCCAAACCCTACCCGGCGCTCAGTTACTTGATCGAGCATTACCGGAACCGATTGAAAGGCCGAATTCTCATTCCAAGCTTTCAGATGACTAATGCCGGGTCCGGCGGCCCCTACGCCCTGCCCGCCGATCCTCTGTTTCCCACCGATAACGCTGTGGCGGCGGCGGCGACCTGCGCGGGTCAGACCGATTGCATCCTCTGCTCTCCTGCCGTGGATGCCTACCTGCGCGGCGTTGAAGGCTGGCGTGCGCCGTTGACGATTGACTGCACCGCTCTGACCTCGCAGGAGGCCGCCTATGACTGGGCCAGTAAGAATTATTTCCGAGCCTCCACCAATCGGTCTTCAGTCCGGCTGCTTCGCAACGGCATCAAGCCGGAAATGTTCAACAGCCTGGACTATTTCATCGCGACTCGTTCCTTCGTGACCACTGCGGATGCTCATTTTCAGACATCCCGCTTCCTTGACTTGATGAGCCGCTATCCGCAGGGAACGGTCTGCTTCGTCAACTACGAGTATTCCGACGAACTTTCCCGGATTACCGACGCGGGCTACGGCAACGCCATCATTACCGGATGCAACCTGAGCGTGTTCAGCGGCTTCCCCACCGACCCCCGCGTGGGTGCGGGCGTCAAGCCGCCCGTTGCCCAGCACGTCCCTGGCCCCCACGACGCCTACCTCGGCTTTTACGTCACCGATGGGGACAGTTTCTTCTGCTCCAACTGCTGGCACATTCTGGATAGAAAGAACGGGAGGGATGTGGGAAGCGTCCCAATCGGATGGTCATTCAACCCGATGCTCATGGACCTGAAGCCAACACTGCTGGCCTGGGAATCGGCGCACAATTATGGCAGCGCCTTTGAGACGGTGGCGGACATGCTGGACGGCCCCGCGCCTAACACCGCGGCTGGCACGGCGCGGTATGCGGCTGACTTACGGGCTTACATGGACCATGCCGGCGGCGCTTTCCGCACGGTCAACTTCCTCTATGGTTCCCATTCAGACCATGAGACGTGCCGCCTCGCGGCGCCGTACCTGGCGTTATTCGGGTACAGCGGCAACACACATGGCGGCGGCTGGCGCGCCACGTCGTCAAACAACGGCGCAACCCTGGAAGCAGGGATGGATGGAGAAACTCAGCAAGACGCAACAATTGCAGAAATTGAGCAAACGATTCAGAACACGCTTCACAGTGCGCCTCCGAACGCGCCGTGTTTCATGATTGTCTGTCTGGGGGATGGGGTGTCGGCGGAGAAGACCTGCGGCCAGGCCGCGCGCATCGCCCGTGACCTGCAAAACGGCAAATGGAGCGACCCGGCGCAGGATGGACGAACCTTTCACTTCCTGCGGCCCTGTGACGTGGCCGAGACTTACAAGGTCTCCCGCGCCATACCATAGCCAAAGCCCATGACGCACCCGGCTTTGAATTTGATGGCTGTATTTTCTTGACACTCCCTTCTCTTTTCGGCTATACTCAACGCAACGTCTTGCGAACTTTTTCAAAGACTTCGGTTTTCATAAGATTTTCTCAAAGGAGATGGAATACAGACTATGGCTGTCGGTAAAATCGTGCAGATACAGGGGCCGGTCGTGGACGCGCAGTTTGCGCCCGGCGAACTGCCTAACATCTTGAATGCGCTGACTATTGGGGACGCGGAGCGCCAAATTGAACTCACCGTGGAAGTCGCCCAGCATCTGGGAAACGATGTCGTCCGCTGCGTCGCCATGTCCACGACGGACGGGCTGACGCGCGGCATGGATGTCAACGATACGGGCGGCCCGATCACTGTTCCCGTCGGCAACGCAGACCCTGGGGCGCGTCTTCAACCTGCTCGGCAAGCCGATTGACGAAAAGGGCGATGTCGCTACTGACACCCGGCGCTATCCCATTCACCGGCCTGCGCCCGACCTTGGAAGACCAGGCGGCCACCATTGAAATCCTGGAAACCGGCATCAAAGTCGTCGACCTGCTTTGCCCCTATCCCAAAGGCGGCAAGATCGGCCTGTTCGGCGGCGCGGGCGTCGGCAAAACAGTCACCATTCAGGAACTGATCCGCAACATCGCCGTAGAGTTCGGCGGCGTGTCGGTCTTCGCGGGAGTCGGGGAGCGGACCCGCGAAGGCAACGACCTGTGGCTGGAAATGTCCGAAGCCGAATTTAAAGACGCCGAAGGCAACACCGCTCATGTCATTGATAAAACCGCCATGGTCTTCGGCCAGATGAATGAGCCGCCCGGCGCGCGTCTGCGGGTCGCGCTGTCCGGCCTGACCATGGCCGAGTATTTCCGCGACGAGCAGGGGCAGGACGTTCTGCTGTTTATTGACAACATCTTCCGGTTTGTCCAGGCCGGTTCCGAAGTGTCCGCGCTGCTGGGACGTATGCCCAGCGCGGTCGGCTACCAGCCGACGCTGGCGACCGAAATGGGCGCGCTTCAGGAGCGCATCACCAGCACCAAGAAAGGCTCGGTCACATCGGTCCAGGCCATCTACGTCCCTGCCGACGACCCGACCGACCCCGCCCCCGCCACGACATTCGCCTTCCTCGACGCCACGACGTATTTGGAGCGCAGCCTGGCCGCCATCGGCATCTTCCCCGCTGTGGATCCCTTGGTTTCCACGTCGCGCATTCTGGACCCGAACATTGTCGGCCAGGAGCATTACGATGTGGCGCGCGGCGTTCAGCAGATTTTGCAGCGCTACAAAGAACTGCAGGACATCATCGCCATCCTCGGCATTGATGAACTTTCCGACGAGGACAAATTGATCGTCGCCCGCGCCCGCAAAATCCGCAACTTCCTCGGCCAGCCGTTCTCCGTTGCCGAGCAGTTCACGGGCCTGCCCGGTCAATACGTGCGCCTGGAAGACACGGTGCGCTCCTTCAAGTCCATCCTGAACGGCGAGCATGACGATCTGCCGGAACAAGTTTTCCTCAACTGCGGCCCCATTGAGCAGGCAGTAGAAAAAGCGAAAGCGCTGGGGGCGTAGGAACCCACCTCCCCCGCTTCGCGGGTACTCCTCCCGAAACGGGAGGAGGAAGAGGCTAGGATAACCCGCTCCTTCCCCTCCCGCTTCGGGAGGGTGGCGAGCTTGTTCGCCGGGTGGGTTCTTTCTGAGACAAACATTATGGCAACAGCGTATACATTAGATGTGGTCACGCCCGAACGAATCATGCTCAGTGAGCAGGTCACGATGACCATTGCGCCCGGCTCGGAAGGGCAGCTTGGCATTCTCGCCAACCATGCACCCCTGATGACCGAACTGGTGCCGGGCGAAGTTCGCGCGACTCTGGCGGATGGGCGAACTACGTCGCACATCGTCATTTCCGGCGGCTTTCTGGAAATGGCCGCCGGGCCGAACGGCGGGCGGGCGACCATTCTGGCCGACAGCGCCGAGCGCGCCGACGAAATTGACATCACGCGGGCCGAGGCCGACCTGGCCTCCGCCCGTCAGATGCTGGCCGAGGCTGAACTTGGTTCGCCCCGGCATGTGGAGGCGCAGCGCTCAGTCGCGCACGCCGAGACTCGTATCCGCGCCTCGCGCGGCGGTGGTCAATCTTAATTATTCACGAAACGAACCATTTCAAATCGCACCCTAGAATGTTTCGTGCCGACGAGGACCTCTGAGGAAGAGGGGGATTTTATAGTTTTGGCACATGAAAATAACACGGCCTTGAAGGTCTGGCGCATTTTGTTTGTCAGCGCCCTGCTGATTTTGGGCGGCGCTCTTGGTTTTGTGATCGGGCAGACGCTTGTCAGCTCTGTCAATGCACTCAGCCCCTTCAATGCAGATGGCAGCCTGAACACACTTGTGACGGCACTTCAGGAGAGCATGGGCAGCGGGCATGGACGCGCGACGACGATTATTGCCTTTGCGCTTCTTGGCATACTTCTGGCCCTCCTGGTTTCCAAATCGGCTTTCCGTCGGGTGGTGCTGATGGGCGACCAGCTTCACGCGATGAAGGCGACCGAGAAGGTTGCCACCTATGCCGGCATTCTGACGGGCCTGCTTCTGACGCTGATGCTGCATTCGGCCTTTTCCAGTGTTCTCACCGTCTGGGGTTCCGTCATAAATTTCTGGGTCACGGCTCTGGTCGGGATCGTCTTGATTTATCTCGGTATCGTCGCCAGTTTGAGCATGAAAGACGAACTGCGTCTCTTTCTACCCGGTGCCGGCGCGATGCCCACGGACGGCAAAGAGGCAGTTCCTGAACAATGCAAGATTCTGGACACCAATGTCATCATTGATGGCCGGGTCGCCGACATCTGCCGGACCGGCTTTATTGAAGGCCCTATCTATGTGCCTGGGTTTGTCCTGGATGAGTTGCAGCACATTGCCGACTCGGCCGACAGCCTCAAACGGGCGCAGAGGACGGCGCGGTCTGGACATCCTCAACCAGATGCGGACCGAACTGAAGATGATGATCCGCACCTACGACAGCACCGACCCCGGCGACCGCGACGAAGTGGATGCCAAACTGGTCAAGCTGGCGAAGAAACTAAACGGCAAGATCGTCACCAACGACTACAACCTGAACAAAGTGGCCGAACTTCAGGGCGTCCCTGTTCTGAACATCAATGAACTGGCGAACGCTGTCAAACCCGTTGTGCTGCCTGGCGAAGAGATGCTGGTCACGATCATCAAAGAAGGCAAAGAGCAAAATCAGGGCGTCGCCTACTTAGACGACGGCACCATGATTGTCGTGGAAGGCGGGCGGCGGCATATCGGCGAAACTCTGAACGTCGTCACCAGCAGCGTCCTTCAGACTGTGGCCGGTAAGATGATTTTCGCCAATGTACGGGGCGAGGAGACGGACGAAGAAGGATATGACGGCAACCTTCGCGCTTATCCCCGCGGCGGGCCGCGCCGCAAGATTTAACACTAGCGGCGATCAGGGGAACAAAGTCTTTGCGCCGCTGGGCGGCAAGCCGCTTCTGCGCTGGACAGTGGAAACCTTTGCCGCCCATGAAGCTATAGACGGGATTGTTGTTCTGACAGGCCCTGGCGAAACCGCGCTCTGCCGCGAGGCTCTGGCAGGTCTTGAAAAATCTATCTCCATCGTTCCCGGCGGGCAGACGCGGCAGGAATCGGTCGCTATCGGCCTGTTTGCTCTGGGCGGCGACCCGGACGACTTGATTTTGGTCCATGACGGCGCACGCCCACTCGTCACACGCGAAGTCATTGACCGATGTTTGGACGGTGCCCGTTGAAACGGCAACGCCGTCGCCGCTTTGCCCGTCACCGACACCCTAAAGGCCGCAGGAGCCGAGCAAACCGTGCTGAGAACCATAGACCGCGAAGGCCTCTGGGCGGTGCAGACGCCGCAGGCATTCCGGCTGGCAACACTGGCCCAGGCATCCGCTGCCGCGCGCGATGCAGGCTGGACAGGAACCGATGAGGCGTCTCTGGTGGAACAGTTCGGGGAGGAGCCGGTGCATTTAGTTCTTGGCGACCCCACCAATCTGAAGATCACCCGCCCCGAAGATTTGCATCTGGCCGAGGCCATTCTGGGCGCGCGCCGTGAGGACACCATGCCGCAAACTCGCATCGGGTTCGGCTATGATATTCATCGCCTCGTCCCTGACCGCCGCTTGATGCTGGGCGGCGTCCACATTCCCAGCCCGCGCGGCCTGGACGGCCACTCCGACGCCGATGTTCTGCTTCATGCCCTGTGCGACGCCCTGCTTGGCGCGGCGGGCCTGCCGGACATCGGCAATTTGTTTCCCAATGACGATCCGGTTATTAAAGACATCGCCAGTCTTCAGCTTCTGCACCGGGTCATGGCGCGCATCACTTCGGCGGGTTTCCAGGTCGGCAATGTAGACATGACATTGATTTCCGAAGCGCCCAAAATTGCCCCCTACGTTCCCCAGATGCGCGTCCTCATTGCCGACGCCCTGCATTTGGAACCGACCCGGGTGGGTATAAAAGCGACAACGAACGAAGGACTCGGAGCGCTGGGACGCGGCGAGGGCATTGCCGCCCACGCCGTCGCTGCGCTTGTGTCGGAAGAACGAAAGACCCCCTAGCCCCCAATAATGGGGGAACCGGAGCAGGCTTAAGAACAGGCTCTTCTGTCTTTTCTGGCTCCCCCATTATTGGGGGCCGGGGGGCGATTTAAACTGAACGAGAAAAGGGGATCAAGGCTATGTCCATTGCCGTCACCGTAAAAGGCAAGCATCTACAGGTCACTGAGGGCCTGCGAGAACATGCGGAGCAGCGCCTGCAAAAGCTGGAAACTTACTTCCAAAACATCCGCGAAGTGATCGTGGTGGAAAGCGTGGAAGGCGCGCAGCACCGGGTTGAAGTGACCCTTCAGGGCGATGGGCTGATGCTGCGCGGCGAGGAGCGCACGAGCGATATGTACGCCTCGCTGGACCGCGTCGTTGACAAGTTGGAGCAGCGGCTCAAGAAGTTCAAGGCCAAGCATACCCACCTACGAAATCATCAGCAAAGCCTGCGTACTAATGTCGCTGTCACCAACGGCTCCGGCATTGACGGCATCCTGGCCGCCGGTTCTGAAGACGAGGTGGACGACAGCCCGCGCATAGTCCGCACTAAAGCCGTCACCATGAAGCCCATGGGAATTGACGACGCCGTCCAGATGCTGGAACTCACTGACCACGACTGGTACGTCTATCTGGACATGGATACCCACATGACCCAGGTCGTCTACCGCCGCCGCGACGGCAACTATGGCCTCGTCGTGCCAAAGATTTAAATGAGCCGGGGCTTTGACTTTTACAGCAAAGCCCCTTTTCTATCACAGCAATCATTCTTGAAGGAGAATCATATAAATATGAAGATCGGTATGCTGACCGGCGGCGGGGACTGCCCCGGCCTGAACCCGGCCATTCGCGGGGCGGTCCTGCGCCTGCTGGACTACGGCGACGAAGTCATCGGCTTCACGCAGGGCTGGAAAGGCCTGGTGGAAGGCAACACGGAGCCGCTGACATTGGAGCGGGTTGAGGGCATCATTGACCAGGGCGGGACTATCCTGCGCTCCTCCCGCACGAATCCTTTTGCAAAAGGCAAAGAAGCGCAATTGGAGGGCGTGCTGGCGAACTTGAAAAAGTTTGAATTAGATGCCTTGATCGCGCTGGGAGGCGAGGACACGCTGGGCGTCGCGTCCAAACTGTACACGCAGCACGGCGTCAAAACCGTCGGCGTTCCCAAGACCATGGACAATGATCTGGACAAAACCGACTACACGTTCGGCTTTGATTCAGCGGCCAGTGTTGCCTTAGAGTCCATCGACCGCCTGCGTGACACGGCTCGCTCGCATGACCGCGTGATTGTGGTGGAAATCATGGGACGTCATGCCGGCTGGACCGCGCTCTGGGCGGGTGTGGCTGGCGGCGCGGACTGGATCGCGATTCCCGAAGTCCCGCTGGACATGGACGCTATGTGCGAACACCTGAAAGCCATTTATGCGCGGGGCAAGACCTACGGTATTGTCGCCGTGAGTGAGGGCGTGGAGATCGCCGGGGCTACGAAAGCGGAAGACGCCGCGGTGGACGCCTTCGGCCACCATCAACTCGGCGAAGTCGGCATTGGCCCGGCCATTGCCAAAGAGATTGAAAAGCGCACCGGCATCCCGACCCGCGATGCGGTTCTCGGCCATGTGGTGCGCGGCGGCTCGCCGACCTTGTTTGACCGCATTCTGGGAACCCGCGTCGGCATCAAAGCCGCCGAACTGGTGCATCAGGGCGATTTCGGCAAGATGGTCGCGCTGCAAGGTACGGAGATCGTCGCCGTTCCCATTCAAGACGCCGTCAAGCAGTGGAAACTCGTTTCCCCGGCGCTATACGAAGAGTTCAAGACGACGTTTAATAAGTAGGCTGCCGGTACCGTATGAGAGCCAAATTTCCGGTCTGGGGATGGATGATCCTCGCCGGACTCTTCTGCTCCGGCTGCCACGGACGAACCGGACGGCTGAATGGTCCGCCCTTGCGCCCCTAGCGGCGGCGCAGTTTATCCCTTGTCACTTTGGAGCGGGGCGGCAGGCACACCATTTTGTGGTGTACCTGCCGCCCGCATACACGACAAAGCGGCTCTGGCCGGTGATCGTGTCGCTGCATGGCTCCGGCGAATGCGGCACTGATGGCATCAAACCATCGCAATCTGGCATTGGCGAAGCACTTCGGCGCTTCCCTAACCGCTACTCATGCATTGTAGTCTTTCCACAGTCAGCGCATGATCATCGTTATTGGACGGATAATCAAGCCCTGGTTCTAGCCGAACTAGACTGGGCAGTGCAGAAATACCACGGGGATCGGCAGCGCCTGTACCTCACCGGCTACTCTCTGGGGGGCGGCGGGGCCTGGTTTTTGGCAGCTCGCCACCCAGGGAAATTCGCCGCTCTTGCGCCGGTGTGCGGGCGAATCGCAATCCAGCCCGCACGCGCATTTGATCCCGAAGTACATGAGTGGGTCACGTCTCGTGACCCCTACGCGGTGGTCGCTGGTCATATCGGCAGCCTTCCAGTTTGGGTTTTTCATGGACAGAATGACCCAATTATCCCGGTGAGTGAGTCGCGACGGATTGTAGCGGCTTTGAAGGCGCAAGGTGGCAATGTCCACTTTACGGAATTGCCCGGTGTCGGTCATGATGCCTGGACAGATGCCTATGCCAACCCTGCGCTTCCACAATGGCTTTTAGGCCAGTCTCTTTCCGAACGGAAAACTCATGTCCCTTGACCTCATCACCCTCGGTGAAGCCCTGATTGACCTGCCCTCCACACAATCCGGCGTCTCCCTGGCCGACGCCCCCGGCTTTGCCAAAGTCCCTGCCGGTGCACCCGCCAATGTCGCCGTTGCTGCGTCCAAACTCGGCCTGCAAACGGCCTTTCTGAGCAAAGTCGGGGACGATCCTTTTGGAGAATCGATTATCCAGACGTTTGCTAAACTCGGCGTAGACACTAGCCGCGTGATTAAAGACAAAGCGGCCCAGACGGGGCTGGCCTTTGTCTCGGTTCAGCCCGATGGCAGCCGCGACTTTCTCTTTTACTTTGACCCCGCCCGCGACCTTGCCCTGCGACCGGACGAACTTGACCTGGACTGGCTGGCGTCCACGCGCGTTTTGCACTACGGCAGCATTTCGCTGATTGCCGAGCCGGGCCGCAGCGCCACGCTGGCTGCCGCCGCGCATTTGATCGGCGCAGGCCGCGCCGTTTGCTCTTACGACCCGAATTCTGCGTCCCTGGCTCTGGCCTGATGCGAAAACCATGCGCGGCGGCGTCCTGCTGGGTTTTTCCGTCGCGGACATCGTGAAAATCAGTGTGGATGAGTTGCTGTTTCTATTCCCCGAGGCTGCCGACGAATCTGAGGCGATCCATCGTCTCCTGAGTGAGTATCCAAACCTCCGGCTGATTGCCGTGACCGAAGGCGCATTGGGCAGTCGCGGCTATACCCGGCGGGGCGATTTTGCGGATGCGCCGGGTTATTCGGTGAATTTTATGGACGCGACGGGGGCTGGGGATGCTTACATGGCGGGCCTGCTCTGCTTTCTGCTGCGGCAGGGGTCGGACCTGAACGCGACATTGAGCGACTTTGGGCCGCATCTGGCTGACGCCTTGCGCTATGCAAACGCCTGCGGTGCGATTGCGACCACCACCTTAGGCGCGACCGCGCAGGGACTGACTGAGGCAGCCGTAGCAGAATTTTCTGAGGACAACCGCATGATTACCCTTGACCTGAGCGGGAAAAATGCTTTAGTAACAGGAGGGACGCGCGGCATCGGACGGGCGATTAGCCGCCGTCTGGCCGAGGCAGGGGCGAACACGCTGGCCGTGTGGCGCGGCGACGAAGGGACAGCCCAAAAGTCTCTCACCGAGCGGCAGGCATTCGGCACGGGGACGCATCGGAACCATCGGGCGGACATCGGGGAAGAGGGCCAGATAGACGAGCTGATCGCGCAGGTAAAAGCCGACTTCTCCGAGGGCCTGGACATTCTGGTTCTCAATGCGGGCATCGGCCTGGGCGGCGAAGTGACCGAAATTGACCCCAAAGAGTGGCGGCGGATGCTGGATGTGAATTTAGGCTCGGCCTTTCTGCTGACGCGCGGGCTGGTTCCCGTGATGCGACGGGGCGGCAGCATTGTCGCCATCGGCAGCGGCTCCGGGCATGACCCCCTTCCCGGCCTGGCATTCTACGGCGCAGCCAAAGCCGGCTTGAATATGTTCATCGCGGATCTGGCGCAGGAAGTGGGGCCGGACGGCATCCGCGCCAATGTCGTCTCGCCCGGCGGCACAGACACGTCGTATCAGGGCAATGCGCCTTCGCCGACGCAGAAGCAGGACAGCGCCACGCATAACGCTCTGCGTCGCCGGGGCGTCCCAGACGATGTGGCGGGCGTCGTTCTGTTCCTGTGCAGCGACCTGGCCGGGTTCGTCACCGGCCAGGCCATCCGCGTCAATGGCGCGGCTCTGTGAGACATCATTCCCGGCGTGAGTTACAACGGGTTGATAGTCGCTGTAAAGTAGTTGCCCAGGGCGCTGTTGGGAATGGCCCCTTGTCCCGTGACCACGGTTTGAACTCGCAGGAACTTAACGTGCCCATCGGCCAGCAGCCAGTTGGACCCGCCCGTCAGGACATTCGTCTGGAGGTCATGGCGCGCATACTGGCCGCCGGTCGCCGGCGCGGCGCCAAAGCCGGGATTGTTCACCAGTGAGCAGTTTCCAATACCTCCGCCGGGGCAGTTAATCACATCAGCGATGTCATTGGTATGGTATTGCGGGTCCGGGTAGGCGTCACCGACGGCGGACGCGGTCCAGTTTCCCACGCCGTTGCTTGTCCCTTCATCCACCTGATCAATGTGAGCTCGAATTTCCGGTGACTTCAAAACACATCACGGTGGTGGCGGGCGCGGCGAGATAGGCCAGGGTTTGTCCCGGCAGGTACTCGTTGAAAGCGTAAGAGCAGCCAATCGGCCCGACGGAACTGTCATCCGGGCATTTGAACAACTGATTGCTCTTGGTGTAAGGGACAACGTCGCCGCCCCAGCCGATGCCGCCACCCGTGCAGTTGGTATAGGTTCCGGGAGGAGGAGGGGCGAGGTTGACAAGTCCCTGGGGAAACTTCTCATCGTAATCCTGGTTGTACATGAGCAAGGCCAAGCCAACCTGCTTTTCATTGGACTGGCAGGAAGCGCGACGGGCGTTCTCGCGGACTTTCTGAAAGACCGGGAACAGAATGGCTGCCAGTATCGCGATTATCGCGATGACGACGAGCAGTTCAATGAGAGTGAAGCCCTGTCGGCGCTTTGGGTTAAGAAAGTGATCCACAACTTTATCCACAATTTTATCCTTTCGGTCGGTGTGCCTTGAAGGCGGGTTGTCAAGCCGTGTCGCCGGTGATAAACTCTACCGGCAATACGGTCTCGTGCGGGATTGCCTCGCCCTCAATGCGGCGGGTGAGCAGGGAAATGGCCGTGCTTGCCACCTCAATCCAGGGCGCGCGGATGGTCGTCAATCGCTGGTTCGGCACATGTGGCGGGGGCAGACCGTCAAACCCGGCAATCGCCAGATCTTCCGGGACGCGCAGGCCGCGCCTATGGCAATCTTCCCGAAGGTTGTAGGCTGTCTGATCGTTCCAGCAGACGGCCGCTGTGGGGCGGTTCTGCCGGGGCTGATCCAGCCAGTCCAAATCAGCCTCGGTCAGCCGTTCATGGTGGGAAGAAGGATGAGCTCCGTCACTTCCAGGCCAAGACTAGCGGCGGCGTCCAGAAAGCCGCGCAGCCGACGCGCCGTGGAGTGCGAGTTTGGGCGTACCGGCGATATAAAGAATGCGCCGGTGTCCCTGGCAGGCCAGATGCGCGGCCAGCATCTGAGAACCCCCCACATCGTCGGCAACAACTGAGGGAATACCCTCTATGGCATTTACCAGAGCGACCACCGGCAGCGGAGACTCAGCCAGACGCTCCACCACAGGATCATCTGGGGCGGTGTACAGGATCAGTCCGTCAATTCGTCCGTCAGCCAGTTCCGAATAGACTTCTTCCACGGGGCGATTTCGGTGAATGCCATGCAGCAGAAGGTCTTTGTCGTGGGCGTAACAGCCGCGATGGAGGCCGCCCAGTATCTGTGAACTAAAAACCACTTCGGGGTTGAGATAACCCTGAGTGGTGTAAACCCCGATCACGTCAGTTTTCTGATAACGAAGCGAACGCGCAATGCCGTTGGGGCGGTACTGCATCTGCTGCGCGGCTTCCAAGATGCGGGCGCGCGTCCCTTCCGAAACGCGGACATGCCGGGAAGGGGTGCGGCCCAGCACGGCGGAGACCGTGGTGTTGCCGACACCGACCTGCCGCGCAATGTCTTTGATTGTAACCGATTTCGTCATGGGTCTGATGGAACAGTTCGGAAAACGATGTATCGTTGCATCATTATAGCGTGGCAGTGGAAGCTTGTCAAGCCCTTGCTGGAAAAACCCGCTGCATTAACAGGGCGGAGGCATCCTAGCATTTGCCGACAATAACGGCATGACACATACCCCCTTCCGTCTCGCACTGGCTTTTGGTTTGCTGCTCGCCGGCGCTCTTGCCCCGGCCTTTGCCGCGTCTGCCGTTTCGCGGGGCGCGGCGCAAGACATTGCCGACCTGGACCGGATTCTCAGCCGGGCACAGCCGGGCCAGGACAGCGTTTTTGTCAACGACATGGGGTTCAAAGTCGGGGCGCTGCAAGGCTACCGGGGACAACTGGCGGGGCGGCTGACCGGACGGCTCAGTCCGCATTCGTCATTCCTGCCGTCGGTCAGCAAATGGCCGGGCGGCGTGGTTCCGTATGCGTTTGATGCGAACGTCTCGGCGGCCAATCAGGCGGCATTTGTCGCCGCCTGCCATGATTGGGAGCAGGTCGCCGCCGTTCATTTCCATCCGCGAACCAGTGAGTCCGATTATGTCCTGGTTCACAGCCAGCAGTACAATAATTCCTACGTCGGCATGATCGGCGGGCCGCAGGACCTCAATCTTTATAATTTCAATTACGAATTCATCATTTGCCACGAACTGGGCCATGCGCTGGGCCTGATCCATGAGCATGAGCGCTCCGACCGGGACACGTATATCACGGTGAACATGGCGAACGTCACCAGCGGCATGGAGCCGAACTTTGACATCGTGCCGGGGTCGCTGAACCAGGGCGCGTATGATTTTGATTCGATCATGCACTATGGCCCGACGGCGTTTTCATCCAACGGGCTGCCGACTATGACGGTGAACGCCCCTTACGCCGCGCAGTATGGGAACGCCATCGGCCAGTACAGCCACTTGAGCGTTTCAGACAAAGCCGGCATGGCGGCTATTTACGGGCCGCCCGCGGCGGCAGTCGCCCCTCTATCGGCTCGCGCCCTGTGGACAAATGCGAATGGGACTGCGTCTTTGTGGAGTCTGGACGCGGCAGGGGGCTTTACCCATGCCGAGTATGGTCCTTATACGGGCTGGGCCGCCCGATCGGTCGCCTCCGGGTTGGACGGCAATGCGCGTCTTCTTTGGGCGCGTGCTGACGGTGCGGCGTCTTTGTTCACCGTGGGCGCCTCAGGGGTGTCTGTTTCTCCCGGCTATGGGCCTTATCCCGGCTGGTCTGCCCAGGCTCTGGCGGTTGGGCCGGACAGCCTGGCCCGTCTCCTGTGGACGCGCGCCGACGGCATGGCCTCCCTCTGGTCATTGGATGCAGGGGATGGCTTCACCCATGCCGAGTACGGTCCTTACGCCGGCTGGACCGCTCGTTCGCTTTCAGTTAGCCCGGACGGGAAACGGCACTGTCTCTGGAATGGGCCGAACGGCGTTATCTCGCTCTGGATTGTGGACAGTTCCGGCAGCTTCACCCATACTGAGTATGGTCCGTACCCCGGCTGGACCGCCCAATCGCTGTCTGTCGGCCCGGATGGCCTTCGTCATTTGCTCTGGACACGCACCGACGGCTCCCTGGGGCTCTGGACGGAAAATGCCGCCGGCGGTTTCACCGGGCGTCAGTATGGCCCTTATGCGGGCTGGACCGCCGGCCCGGTCAGTGTCGGCGCGGACAATGCCGTCCATGTTCTCTGGAAGAGCGTCCCCGGCGCGGCTTGTGTCTGGAACATGAATAACGCGGGCGGCTTCACTTATACTCAATACGGCCCGTACAGCGGCTGGCAGGCGTCGGGCCTGGCGGGAAAGTAGCGGCGGAAACAAGTGTCACGCCTACCGGCCTTTCTTCCGGCTGACGGCTGCATCCAGCGCCGAAAGCGTGGTCGCAATCGGATTGCCGTCCGCATCCTGAGCCGTTCCAAGCCAGGCGGAAACGCGCATGCCGACCTCCATGTCCGCCAATGTCGCCGGCAGCCGACGGACTTTGAGGCGCGTCCCGGCATCGGTCGCCACGATATGCGACGCGCCTTTTTTATCCTGCACTGTCACCGTTCCCGCATCTGTCTGAATCGCCGTCACCTCGCCCGACACGAAACGTACCCGCCCCGGCTCCGCCGGCACAGCGGCCGGCTCGGACTCGTCCGTCACGGACACCGCTTGCAGCAGCCCGTCGGCCAGTCCGCGCGTCGTCACCGTCACCCGCGCGCCCGGCCCAAACGCCGAAGCGGGAACCGGGGATTCCCCGGCGCGGTAAGTCGTGCGGGCCGAAATCCGCAGGGTCAGGGGGAGTCCGTCAGGCGCATCTGCCGGCTGCACGACCCATGTTTGCGCGTCTCCACTGAGAATCGTGCCGGTCAGGGGTCTGCGCCGATAACGTTCCAAAACCGCCGCCGAGTCGGGATCAGAGAGCAGCACCACCTGCATCCGTCCGCCCGCGCCTGCTCGCTGCCTCAGCAGAGCCGTTTCGCCGGGCGAAAACTCTCCGGGGGCGACGAGCAAGCCGCGCTTGAGAAACAGCGAGGCGGCGGTGACGGCAAGTGTCAGGACGCGGCCATCACTGCCGGACACTTGCAGCGTTTTGGCCCCTACGCTAGTCACCGTGACGGGAAGGGCAATGGGTGTGCCGGCAGAGCGGGCGAATGCCGAGGGGGCGAGCAGGTGAAAAATTGCCGCCGCAGCGGCGACAGCAGTCAAAAAGCGGGCGGCCATTCCATTGGTCATTGTGGTTCCTCCTTGTGTCAACTGGTTTGGTATGCTTCAGGCTTCGTAATCCAGGGCCAGAACAGTGGCAGCAATCGGATTGATGAATTCCTGGACGACGCGCTGATGGGCGGAGTGGGGGCCATAAGCCTCCAGCGCGGCGCGGTTATGGAAGCGAACGACGAGAGCATGGGTGTAGCCCTGCGAACGGGATCCGAAGTTCTCGCCGCAGGTCAAGTCCTGAATGCCGGGAATGAGCGGCTTGAGGGCGCGCAATTCGTTCAATGCAGTGGTAATTTGTTCTGGTGAAGCCTCGGGCTTCCATTGAAACAGTACGAGATGTTCGATCATTGGTTGACTCCTTCCAAGACGACGGCTTGATGTATGGTGACGGCAGGGACGGTGACATGGCAGTAGCGGCCTTCCTGCCGGAAGGGAAGCGTCTCGCCGGAAGGCGCAAGGAAGACTCGCGTCGGTGATGTTTCAGTTCGCAGAGCGAACGAGACATCGCGGACGGGAATGGCGTCTTCAATGAATTCATTGGCCGCCGTGCGTCGCTGCGGTTGGAAGCTGACCAGATGCGCGATCAGGCGATTTTCTGTCTCCTGGTGCAGCACGGAAATCTCCATCGCTGCGGGGACGTTTGCGCCTGGCTTGACCCATGGCTCCGGCATCAGGATGTCCAGCAGCCGCTTGGCGATGTTCTTGTACAGATAAAAGCCGTCTTCCCGATATCCTGCAAAGAGCGCGGCGTAGACATAGGCCGTCTTTTTGTCCTGGGACAACACGGCGACAGGATGGCCGGTCGGTTTGTCTGCGGGCGTCTGCGCGTGTGACGAGAAATGGCCGGGTGTTCGGTTGAAATACGGCTGCCAGACTTCGCCCAGCGCCTCCGCGCCGTTGATTGCTTCCACATATGAACCCGGTTGGTAATTGACAAACTCGGTGTCCGGCTCTCCTGCGCCCAAGATCGGCCCCAGTTCCATGTAGGACGGCGTGTAGGGGCAAGGGCCTGAGTACCGCACCGGCGCATCGCGCAGGGCAAACGCGCCATCCGTGAGCGTCGCCTCATGCGAAAACAAAACAGCCCCGCCGCCGGCCTGGAACGCAGCCAGTTTCGCCTGCATCTCGCTGTCCAAAACGCCGCTGTCGGGAATGATGACAAGTTGGTACTGGCTCAGATTGTCCCGATCCGGCGTCTCGCCGTTCCACTGGTGTTTGAGCGCGGCCAGAGTCGCCGCCGCGCCTTCCAGGCCGCGACTGATCTGGACGATACTGGCCCCGCTGGTCGCCAGCGCCCCGGTTTGCGCCTCGGGCAGCAGCAGAACGGCGATGTCGGCCAGCGGCTTTGCGTCACGGCAGTACGGCTCCAGCGCCTCCACCTTGCGGAAGATATCACCAATGATCTGGTACGCGCCCCGGTCCAAAGTCCCGCGCGGGTGCAGTTGATCGCCGATGTTGACGACGGCCCCGGCGGCCAGAATCGGTCCCTGCTTCGTAATCCAGTTGCGGCACGGTTTTCAGACCGCCGAAGTCCGCCCAGGATTTGTGAAAACGCGCCGTCATTCCCTGAACCGGGCGCGGGTAAGTCCGCAGGAGACGCGACCAGGTGGGGAAGAAATGGTAGCCCCAGCCGCCCGTCGTCAGCGATTCGATTTCTAGTTGCGTCAGAACATCCAATTCACGGTACACATTGGCGCTGACCCGGCTGTTAAAGAACGTTGTCGCGTTGGGTCGCAATTGGTAACACAACTTTGCCAGCCGCGTCGTGTATTCCCGCATGATCTCAAACGTCTGCGCCCGGTGCGCCTCGCGGTCATCCCGCCGATGTCCCGACTTTTCCAGCCTCGCCAGGCACGTCTCGCAAAAGCAGCCGGGATCGGGCGGAAAGTAGCACATGTCGTAAAAGATGCCGTCAGCGTCGTAGTTTTGGAACACTTCCTCGGTCTGTGCCGCCAGATAGTCTATGTACTCGGTGTTGTTCAGGCAGACCTGGTACCAGGCGGCTTGATTTGCATTCGGCCCCCAGAGCCGCCCGTCTTCCAGTCGGCAAATGAGATCGGGCCGTGTCAGGCCGATGTTCTGGTCTACCCGCACGGACAGATAGACGGGCGTCGCGATGCCGCGCTGTTTGCAGGCTTCAATCTGTGCCCCCAGCAGGTCAAATTGCAGGCTGGGATGGACAACGCCCAGTGCGGTCTTTGTCGGGTAATAGCTCATGCCATGATGGCATTTGCCGAAGAGCGTCACCCAGTTGACATGGGCGTCGGCCAGAATGTCGCCGAACACATCCCCATCAAAATCCCTGCCAACATCGGGGATTTCCGGCGACGTGTGAAAGTCCAGATGTATCTGCCGGAACCGGCTAGAGACGAGTTCGGCAGCAGTGAGAGTATTAGCATAGGGGGAAGTCATGGGCAATGGGTTGTGGCTCCTCGGCGAGAAATCGGTAACGGCTCTTTGCAGTCGCGAGGGCAATTCCACAGAAACGCTGGGTATTCCTTCCAATTCCATGCCTTTCAACCCATGGAATTAAAGAGAGGACGCAAGTGCGAGATTTGCGCTATAATGGAGTATGCTTTCATGCCAAAAACGCCGCGCGGCTTTTATTGTTTGGTGGGCGCTTCTCGCGCTCAGCGTCACTCTCGCCTGCCAGGCGCAGTTTGCGCCGCATCTGGTGGAACTCGGCAAGCGGGCCACGGCCATTGTGGACACGTCCGACGGAACCGGCTCGGCGTTCTGCATTGATGCGGGCGGCATCTTTGTTACCAATGCCCATGTCGTTTCCGAGACCGGGGGCGGCGCGATCAAACTTATTCTTAATCCCGGCGAAAAAGACCAGAAGGTCCTGACAGCGACGGTTCTGCGGTCAGACACCGAGATGGACCTGGCCTTGCTTCAGGTGTCGGGCGCGGGAACGCTGACGCCGCTGACTCTGGGCAGCGTGGAGGGATTGGAGGAAACGACGCCGGTTCTGGCCTTCGGTTACCCGTTCGGGACCGATTTGGCCGTAGGCAATGCCGATTATCCCAGCGTCACCGTCAGCACCGGCCATGTCACGGCCCTGCGGAAAGAAGCAGGCAACTTGACCGCCATTCAACTGGACGCCTCGCTCAATCCCGGCAACTCTGGCGGGCCGGTTTTGAACGAAAAAGGCGAAGTGATCGGCATTGTCGCCGCCGGCATTCCCGGCGCGAATGTCAACTTTGCCATTCCTGTCAGCGATCTTCAGAAGTTCCTCACCAAACCGAACCGTTCTGTTCCGGCCCGACCCAATCCCCTGGGAGGCGCGGCATCAGGAGCGGCTCTTTCAAGTTCGCGTCATTCAGGTAGATCATGCCACGGCGAGTTTTTCAGTGACGCTGACGCTGAAGACAGCGAATGGCGATGCCCGCCAGTTAGAACTGCACGCACAGGGCGGCGATCTGTACGCGGGTCATGCCGTGCCGCTGCCCGCGCGGGCCGGGCCGGAAGCGGACGTTGCTAATGTCAGTTATCACCTGGAAGTGAAGCGGGCGGGAACCGTTGTCGCCGAGTCGGACGGAACAATCCCCCTCACCGGCATACCGGCTGCGGTTGAAGCCCGCGCCCCCGTGACTGCCCCAGCGCCTCACCATCCGGGCAGGCTTCCCGGCACGCTTCCCCCTCTGCTTCCCGCTCATCTTCTTTCCGATCCCATGGTCGTCAACTTGCCGGCCCCGGTGGACGACCTGACTACGGCGGCGGGCGGGCGGTATCTGCTGCTCTGGCTGAAGCGCGTTCACAAGATCGCCGTGTTTGATGTCAGCCAGGCGCAGATCGTCCATTATCTGCCCATCGAAGCGGAAGACATCCGCATGGCGGCGGGTGCGGACAAGCTGTTTGTGGCCCTCAACGACCAGAGTATTCTTCAGCGCTGGAATATGAAAACATGGGAGCGCGAACTGACCATCCCATTGCCGCAGGGCAAGTCGGTCGGCTGTCTCGCCATCGGCGACAGATCGGAAGGGCCGTTGGCGGTCGTCACCGACGGCCTGCATCTGGATTTTTACGACGCGGTGACGTTGTCCCACGAAGACCTGGCGTTTGACCAGCCCTGGATCGGCGGCCATGCCTGGCCCCGTTTTGAGGTGCGGGCCTCCGAGGACGGCAGCATGGTGGCCGGCTGGCTGCCCGGCTCGTCCATTCACGGCATTTACACCATCACGCCAGGCGACAAAACGGCACAGGTGGAATACGTCCGCAAAAATCCGATGTATGCCATTCCCGCTCTGGACGGTGGCGCGGTCTTCTCGGATGACGGCGTGTTCAATGCCGAGCTTCAGCAGCAGACGCCCAGCCCGCCCCGCGCCCTGCCGGTTTACGGCACGAGCAGCTACTTTGTCGCCGTTACGGAGCATAATGCGAACGGCCACAAAGGCTTCACGCCGTCCATTTATTCCCGCAGTGACCGGCAGTTATTAGTGACTCTGACGCCTATTAACGACGTTACCGTTCCCGACTTCTACAACGTCATCATCCGGGCGGGCGAACGGCAATTGACTCTGGATCAGCGCTTGTTCTTCTTCGCGCCGGCCAATTGTCTTGTCCTGCTTCCCGATGTCCGGGACCATCTCGTCTTGCAGCGCTTTGATGTCATGGGCGCCCTGGAGAAAGCCGGCATTGATTACCTGTTTGTCGCCTCCCTGCCGCCGACTACATTTGCCATTGGCCACCGCTTCGTGTATCAGATCAGCGCCGAGTCCAAGCGCGGCGGCGTCGGCTACAAACTGGAAAGCGGCCCGCCCGGCATGACGCTCTCTAAAACAGGCCGCCTGGAATGGCCTGTCCCTGCCGCCTATGCCGGCCACGAAGAAACCATCATCGTCTCCCTGCACGATGCCTCCGGCCAGGAAATTTACCACACGTTCCAGATCAAACCGGAATGAAAAGAGGGAACTAATGACTGCCACAACGTTGATGCTGTGTCTCAAACAATGGCGTAAACACCTTCGCTACGGGTTGAAGCGCCGAAACCCCACCTGCGTGGTGAGAGGAAAGAATATAGGCGGCATATCTTATGCCTGCGAAGGCAGGCATTGGGCGTCTGCGCCCTCCAGCGAAGGCGTTTACGCCATCGTTTCTCGTGATGCCATCGGCTCAGTGATTTTTCTCGCTCTCACGGCCCTCAGCCTCGGTTCTGTCCATCCCCCTGTCTGGGCGGACCCTGTGCCTATGCCGAATGCCGCCGGGGTATACAACGTCCGCGCTTTCGGGGCTAAAGGCGACGGCGTGATTCTGGACAGCCCGGCCATTGACCGGGCGATCACTGCCGCGTCGGCCGCCGGGGGCGGGACTGTGTTCCTGCCGGCGGGAACGTATCTGTGCGTCTCCGTTCATCTCAAAAGCAACATCACGCTCTCGCTCGGTCAGGGGGCGACGATTGAGGCGGCGTCCCCGACGGATGGACCGGCTTATGATCCGCCGGAGCCGACCCCGGAGGCAGGCGCTTATGAGGACTTTGGGCATCGGCACTGGCATAACAGTTTGATCTGGGGAGAAGGATTACAAAACGTCGCCATTCTCGGACCCGGACGTATCTGGGGCCGGGGACTGGTGCGCGAAGACGACGGCCCGGACGGGCGCGGCAACAAGGCCATCAGCCTGAAACTCTGCCGCAATGTCACCCTGCGCGATGTGGTCATCCAGCATGGCGGCTGGTTCGGGATACTGGCGACCGGCGTGGACAATCTGACGATAGACAACCTGACGATTGACACCAACCGGGACGGCATGGACATTGACTGCTGCCGCAATGTTCACGTCTCCAATTGCAGCGTCAACTCGCCCCGCGACGACGGCATCTGCCTGAAAAGTTCCTATGGCCTCGGTTTCGCGCGAGCGACGGAAAATGTCACCATCACCAACTGCCAGGTGAGCGGTTTTGACGAAGGCACGTTTTTAGACGGCACGTTTCGGCAAACAAATCCCGGCGCGATTGGGCGGATCAAGTTCGGAACCGAGTCCAACGGCGGCTTTAGGGAAATCACGATCGCTAACTGCGTCTTTACGCACTGCCTGGGACTGGCGCTGGAGGAAGTGGACGGCGGTCTGCTGGATGACGTATCTATTTCCAACCTGACGATGCGCGACATCGGCAATGCCCCGATCTATCTGCGTCTGGGAGGCCGCCTGCGCGGGCCGGCGGGGACGACAATGGGCGCGCTGCGCCGCGTCAGCATCAGCCATGTGACCGTCTACAACGCCGCCCCTGGCTCCGCCGTAATTGTAGCCGGAGTGCCGGACGGCGAGATTGAAGACGTGACGCTGTCCGACATCCGTCTCTGGTACAAAGGCGGCGGCACCAAATCCCAGGCCGCGCGCATCCCGCCGGAGGACGAGAAGGGCTACCCGGAACCGTCCAGTTTCGGCGTCCTGCCCGCCTATGGCTTTTACCTGCGGCATGTGCGCGGCATTACCCTGGACAACATTCAGATGCATTTCCTCGCAGACGATTTTCGCCCTGCCTTCGTTCTCTCCGACGTTGCCAGGGCAGATTTTCAGCGCGTCCAAGCGCAGCATTTGCCGGACGCGCCGATCTTTGCCCTGACCGATGTCACCAATCTGCGTGTTCACGACACGGACGGACTGCCAGACACGCAAAAAGACCACGTTGAGCAGGGCAATCTGTAGCCAGAGACAATGGTGTAATCAACCTTATGCTAACATTAACTTATGTGGAGCGTCCCATCTTTCGGGAGATCGCAGACTATCTCTACGGCGACCAGACGCCCATCGCCTGCTTCCGCGCGATGTTTATGAACAAACTGGCCCGAAAGGGAACCCTGCTGCCCTGACAGCAGGATGCCTGGACGGATCTGGACCGCCAACCTCAAATTACAGTCTGGACGGCTATTGACCCGGCTACGGTCGCCAATGGCTGCATCCAGATCGTTCCCGGAACCCATCGCCTGGGCCGGATCAACCCCGATCATGGCTCTGGTTTTCTCACGGAATCCAATATTCGGGAACATTGCGTTGCCGAAAAGATCGTTTCCATGACTTGGGTACCCGGCGAGGCCGTCCTGCTGCATAACTGGCTTTTGCACCGCTCCGATGTCAATCAGACGGACATCGCGCGCCGCGCGTTCAGTGTCTGCTACATGGATGGAAACACCGTGGCCGCGAGCGGAGAAATATTCGCGCCCCTCTTTGTTCGCTGACGGTAGCTATACTCGGAAATGCGCGGCGTCAGCGCAGCATGCTGATGATCGGCGACCTGTGCGATATTGATGTGAAGCCGGAAAAGATACAGCCAATAAGGGCGGGAGGTAAAAGATGAACATTGAAATACCGGATGAGTGTATCAGAAGTTCGGGTTGCTTGTCGCGCAGCGCACTTTTGAAGTGACAATAAATCAGTATGCCCACGGCCTTATTGAGCGTGAACTGGGGCACTATCATGTGGCTGGATTAAGTGAGCAGGATAAACTCACTGGTTGCAACACACTGAACCAGTTTGAAGCTGATTTAACTCACATGTTGCGGTTCAAATCCTACGCCGAACCCGTTTCACTGCACTTCTTGTGCTTTGATATAGGCGGCCTTAAGAACCACAATGATACGCACGGACTTCACAGTGGCGACCTTGTTATTCAAAAAGTTGCTGAGGCGCTTCGTGAAGCATATCCAGGCGAAGCCGTTTATTGAGTTGGTGGGGATGAATTTGTCGTTGCTCTCAGCGACGGTGGGAATAAAGCGATAATATCACCCGATGATGTCATTCTGAGATATTCCATTGTCAAAATCTCTTTGCCAAAGTACCGGGGCTGGTCCCTTGAAGATGCGGGAGCAGTCCGATTGTACCTGGGGCGAGGATTGGCGGAGGCGCGGCCAGAAGGTAACTTGCTAGTTTATTGAGGTGAGCCGCTCCCTCTGGCGAAGGTTTAGTTCTGCCGAGTACAGCGAGCCAGATACAAATAGACGAGCAGGCCGATAATGCTGTGGACGGTGAAATGGGAGCCGAGTGTTTCGCGAATCTCAGATTTGGTGAATCGGAAAAAAGGGATGCCGCCGTCATGCATCCCTTCTTTTTGGCTGAAGCAGCGGGTCAGGAGCGAGTGCTTGTAGGCGGACAGTACCAGCGTTCCCTGCGGTTTCAGGACGCGATGCAGGCTGGTGACGGCGGACTGGCGGGCGTCCGGCCCCGGCACATGTTCTAAGACCTGGCAGGAAACAATGCGGTCAAAAACGCCGTCGGCGAAGGGCAGACGGCATAGGTCGGCCTGAGCGAGATGGACATTCGTGATGCCTGCCAATCGCAATTTGCGCTGCGTGACGCGCAGGGATTCAAACGAGAAGTCAATCGCAACCAGTTCCTGAACGCTACCGGCGAGCGTCGGTGTCATGCGGCCCGTGCCGCAGCCGGCTTCCAGGAGACGGTCGGTGGGGCAGGCGGCCAGCGCACGGCGTGTGAGGGGGATTTCGACTTTGCCGAACCAGTTGAGAAACGCCATGCGGTCGTAGTCTTCCACCTGGGCGTCCCGCGCGGCGATCTCTGATTTTTGCGCCTCACGCATCTCGCGCGGGAGCAGGCGCGGAATGCCCTGTTCAATGGGATAAACGTGGCCCGCCGAATCCGTCAGGCTGCCTTCCATAATCTCTTCGCCGTCACAGCGATCAGTAGTCAGTGTCAGCGGGCCGCCGGTTTCCGGGGACGCGAGAAGCGGAAGCAGAGATAACAGCATGAATTCTTTCTTCAGCCCCGAAGGGGGTTGTGTCTGTTTAATCCGGCCCATTAGGGCTGGGCGACAGGCGGCGCGGCTGCCGCAGGCATCGGTGTCAGCGTCACGCGCAGCGTGTAATCGTCGCTTGTGTCGGTTCCCGTTGCGCCCAATTTTCGGCTGGCTGCCTGGCGATTGACGGCAAAGTCCGTGAAAACGATGGTCTCGCCGGGCCGGACTTTACGGCTGTCCGGGTCGGTCCAAACGCGATCCGGGACAAACACGGCCGCAGACGCGGGGGCGTCCGGCGAAGGCACGGGCGGCGATGGGAGCGGCAGACTCACGCGGCAGGCGACCCACAGGGAGCCGTCGGTGTTCGCATGAGTTCTTGATCTGGTAAACGCGGGCGGCCTCGCCTTCGCCCAGGCTAAGGGAGACTGGAACGCTGTCCTGCACATTGTCTACTTCTTGGGTCACCGGCGGCGTTCCGTCAGCGTCCCCTCGCCGTGTCAATTCCGCTTTGAGGTGCATTGGCGGAAACTCGCACATCGGCAGCGGCGACGCGGCTGCGGAACAGGCTCAAGCCGCCCGTCGTGCCGCGCACGAGGAGCAGATGTTCGGCATCGGACGGAACCACATCGGTCAGACCGGGCGGGAAGGTAGGATCGGGAACGCCCCGCTTGCCGTCTCGCGTGTAGCCGTTTTTCGTGCTATGGGTCAGCCCCAGCCGGGCAAACACGGCAGTGGGGCAGGGCATGAAAAACGTGCATCTTCTCCCAGCGCAAGGCGGGGGGACGCGCCCCGACAGGCATCGTAGTGCTGATCGCCAGAACAACAAGCAGAAAAAGGCAAAACTGGCGTGGATGGGACATGGGCTTGCTTCCCTTCCGTCAAAAATAATTACCCCCCTGCCCCCAATAATGGGGGAGCCAGAGGGCAGGCTCGTCGTCCGATTCCCCCATTATTGGGGGCTAGGGGGCCTCTGTAGGCCGCCGCAGGTCTTTGATATTCAACTGGAGCAGGCGACGCCCGTTCCACTCGTTGATCTGCGGTGTGTACAGGGCCTCTAACTGGTCGCCGGGGCCGGCCCGGTCCGCCCAATCGCCCTGGCCCCAGGCGACGCAGTCCGTCGGGTCCATCGCTTCCGCGCGGACGCGCATCTTGAGGTGGGACAAGTCTTTGCCGATGCGCCGGGCTTCGCAGATCAATAAACGATTGGACGCGAAACGCGGCTCCGGGTTTCGCCTGCCCGAACGGCGCGAGCTGCGCCCAGTCATCCAGCAGGCTTAAACTGAGAGTCAGAGGGGTCAATCATGCCGTCATGGGCCAGGCGCGGCACGAAATCTTCTTCGGTCATGGTTGCGTGAGCATGGGCATTGATCCGCTCCTCAAACGCCGTGAGATTTTCCATTGTCAGCGACAGACCTGCCGCCATTTCATGCCCGCCGCAGCTTTCCAGCAGGTCCCGGCAAAGCTGCATTCCCTGAAACATGTCAAAGCCGCGAATGGAACGCGCCGACCCTTTGCCGTGCGTTTCCGCATCGTTGACGCCGATGACGATGGCCGGACGATAATACGTTTCTACCAATTTGCCGGCCACGATGCCGACCACGCCCGCGTTCCAACCGGGCGAGGCGACAACCAGAATGCGCGTCTGCTCCAGGTCGCGACTTTCCACAATCTTTTTGGCTTCCGCCAGGATGCGCTTCTGCGCCTGCTGCCGCTCCACGTTGAAGGCGTTCAGCTTCTCCACCAGGCAGCCGCGCTTCTTCCGGGTCGCCGGTCAGCATCAAATCCAGCGCCATCGCGGCGTCGTCCAAGCGTCCCACGGCATTGATGCGCGGTCCGATGCCGAAGCCGACCGACTCAGCAGACAGTGGCTTGGAGGTGTCAATTCCCGCGCCGTCCAGCAAAGCCCGCAGGCCGACCTTGCGCGTCGTCGCCAACTGCTTTAAGCCGAACGAGGCAAAGAGACGATTTTCACCCAGCAGGGGCATGACATCGGCGACCGTCCCGCAGGCGACTAAATCCAGAAACTTCTGAATGAAAGCGTTTTCGTGCGTCGGCTGCACCAGGCGAACCAGCGCCTGCATCGTTTTGAACGCGACGCCGACGCCGGCGAGATGGGGAAAGGGATATGTGGAATCGTGCCGGTGCGGGTTGACCACGGCATAGGCCGGCGGGAGAAGTTCGCCCGGCTCATGATGGTCTGTGACAATGACCGTCATGCCGAGGCTGTTGGCATACGTCACGGCTTCCCGCGCCTGAATGCCGCAGTCCGAGGTAATGACAAGCGTCGCGCCCTGCTCTTTCGCCCAATCAATCGCCTGCGCCTTGATGTCGTAGCCGTCGTTTTTGCGATGCGGTACGCGGTAAATGAGTTTCGCGCCCAGGGCGGTCAGTGCGCGCACATAGAGCGCCGTGCTGGTGACGCCGTCTACGTCATAGTCGCCATGCACAAAGATCGTCTCGCCATTTGCCAGCGCGTCTTTGATGCGATGCGCGGCCCTGTCCATATCCGGCAGGCCGAACGGGTCATGCAGTTGACGCAAATCAGGCCGCAGAAAGGCATCGGCGGCAGCCGGATCGGACAACCCTCGGTTACAGAGCAGCCGGGCAGTCAGCGGGTGTATCCGCATTTCACGCACCAGCGCCTGTTCTGCCTTCGTGTCCCGCTCCGGCTCTGTCCAGAGCGTGAGGGGTTGGGTCGTTTCAGGCAACCTTGACCTCAACAGGCAGCAGCCCGCTAGCCCTTTGTTCCTGGGAAAGACGGTAATTGAGTTTCTCAAAGCCAATCACGCGCCCCGTGACATCTTTAGACAAAACGATTTCATCGCCTGTTTCCTCGCAAACATGTTCTTTTTGCGGATCGTCAAACCAGACATTGAGCGTGTCGCCTTCCGTGTCCCAATGTATTAAAATTTTCGTCCATAGCAGCCATTTTATTTGCCGACATCCCACCGCGGTTGCGCCACGGAATAAATTCCGAAGCTAAGACAAACTCACTGTCGCAGCGACGGAAGATAAAGACGGAGGGTGCGGGAACCCCGCTCCCATTTCAACCCGTGGCAAATACGGCGTTGCATTGGTGACTAACTCTTACGTCGCCTATGAAACCGGAAATGCCCTCAGAAACGCCGTGCAGGTTTCTTCTTTTTCGCCTTAATCGCCGAAATTTGTACCTCGCCGGGCGCGGCAGGCCGCGCGACCGGGTTGGATAGTGTCGGCTGCGAACGGGTATTGCCGCCGTTGGATGGATAAGTCGACACGGCGCTGGATGCCAACCCGTCTGTCGCGAGGGCGGAAACGGGCGCATTCGAGCGGCGTTTCGCCAGCCAGTTTTCCCAGTCTACCAGAATGGAAGCGGCGTTGAAGATGGACGAGTAGGTTCCGCTGACGATACCGATGAGCAGCGCGACATTGAGCAGGCGCGTCGTCTGCCCGCCCAGAATGACCAGGGCCAGCAGGGTCATCACGACCGTCAGGGATGTGTTGATGGATCGCGCCAATGTTTGCCCGATGGAGCGGTTGACCAGCGACTCAAAGTTCTCGCCGCGCGACTTGTGCCGCAGGTTCTCGCGGACGCGGTCGAAGATGACCACCGTGTCGTGGACCGAGAAGCCGATCACCGTCAGCATGGCCGTGATGAACAGGCTGTCAATCTCCCAGCCGAAGAAATAGCCGAAGATCGAGAACGCGCCGATCAGCACGAGAACGTCATGCAGCAGGGCGACGATGGCCGAAGTACCCAGGCGCAGGCCCGCCACGAAGCCGCCGATGCCGAAGACGAAGGCCAGGTACAGGACGATCAGCAGGCGAGGCGATGACGACCGCCTGGAAGGCGTTCGTGGTCACTTCTTTAGAGATGACGCTGCCGACGCTGCCGAACTGCTGCACAAAATGCGGCTGGCTCGGTTCGGCCCATTGATCCGGGGCGGCCGGCGCGAGCGGATACAACGCCTTGACTAGTCCCATGCGAACCGGGTTGTTTTGCGGGTTGGCGACAGAGGAACGTTCTTTGACACTGACGATGGCGGTCGTGCCGCCGTCAGCCATCTGCACGGTGTTGTCTTTGTATCCGGCCGCGGTCAGGGCCTTCTGCACCTCCGTCTGCGCGACGGGCTGCGCGTACTGCACCTGAATCTGCGTGCCGCCCGTGAACTCGATGCTGGGCTTCAGGCCGCCCAGGCACAGGAAGATCAGGCCGGGAACGATGATCAGCAGGCTCAGGCCGTAAAAGAACTTGCGGCGGCCGATGATGTTCGGCGTCGGCGCTGTGGGCGTGTCGCCGCCGCGCAGCGTCTTCATATTCAGGCCGAACAGGGCGACGTTGTTGCCGATGCCCGGCATCCACCAGCAGGTACAGCAGTGTCCGCGTGACGGTGATGGCGGAGAACAGCGAAACCAGGACACCGATCAAGAGCGTCAGGGCAAAGCCGCGCACGCTGGCCGTGCCGAGCGACAGCAGGACGATGCACGTAATGCACGTACAGATATTGGAGTCGCGGATCGCCGAAAATGCGCGTTTGAAGCGCGGCGTCAATGGCCGGGCGCAGGGCTTTTCCGGCTCCGCAGTTCTTCTTTCAGGCGCTCAAAGATCAGAATGTTGGCGTCCACGGCCATGCCGATGGAGAGAATAAAGCCCGCAATACCCGGCAGCGTCAACGTTACGATCAGGCCGGGAAACAGCCAGTTCAGCGCGCCCTTGAAGATCGCCAGCGTGAACAGAGCGTAGATCAGCAGCGCGATGTCGGCCACCAGACCGGGCAGCCGGTAGTAGACCAGCATAAACAGCAGCACAAGGGCCAGGCCGACGATGCCGGCCATTTCGCTGGCATGAACCGCGCCTTTGCCCAGGCTGGCTTCCACGCTCTGCGTCTGCACCTGTTCCAGCGGAATCGGCAGGGCGCCGGCATTCAGCAGGTTTGCCAGGGTCTGCGCTTCATTCAGGTTGGTAAAGCCGCCGCTGATCTGCGCCTGACCATCCAGGATCGGCTCATTGATGACGGGGCGGAAATCACGGCGTCGTCCAGAACGATGCCGTTGATCTCGCCCGTATGCTCGGTGGTGAACTTGGCGAAGGCGTCTGCGCCTTTGGCGTCAAAGACTTGCGAGACGGCAGGGATGGAGTTCGGGCCGCTCAGTTCCGAATGGGACTTCGGCTCCAGATCGGCTCCCGTCAGGATGATGTTGCGGGCTGGGCGCATCCGGCGTCAGGGCTTTCCAGGCGGTGTATTCCCGATTGAGAGCGTCCGCCTGCTGCTGCTGCTGCGGGGTGAAAAAGATCGGCCCCGGCAGTGAAACGGCATTCGCCAGCGGCGCGGGCACGGCATAGGCCGTCGCTCCTGCCCGTTCCATCATTCCCTGGCCTAAGAGCGTGGAAAAATCCGCCTTGATCTGCGCGCCGTCTCGGAAATGCTGCTGGGTTCGCTGGTCAAAGAATGAATACTGCTCATGCCCGGTTTTGGGGTCTCGCCCGATGGACATTCGGATGGGTCTATCAGGATATTTATCGCTCGACCACATCCGGCCAGTAATAAAACGTCATCTGCGCGGTCGTTCCCAAGCTGCTCCAGGATCGCGTTCTTATTCTTGACATCCGGCAGTTCAATAATGAACTGTTTTTCCTGCGGGCGCGGCTGCACCACCGCTTCCGCGACGCCCCCCGAAGTCGATGCGATTCTCTAAAATGCGCTGGATTGTCGCCTCATCGTAAGGTACGCCGGGCGCGCGCTCGGGGTGCGCCTGCAAAATGGCGCGCACGCCGCCCCGATGTCCAGCCCGTACTTGGTGGGATGACTGCCCAGGATCGTGTGGCCGGCAACCCGAATGGGCTGCCCCCGCACGATCAAAACGGCGAATGCCAGTAAGACCAGTATGACCAGTCCCCCGATTTTTTCCTGCTTCAATTCTTCCTCCGCGAAGACTGCTCTTCAGATGATTGCACTATTTTTCGGTAAAACAACGTTTGATTATACTTTACGCAGGGGAGCCTGTCAAGGTTTCCGCGCCGGGTCCAGTGCCGCTTCCACCAAATCGGCGCTGCGAATGACCCCCGGTTCCCCTTGCATTTGCCGGCCCAGCGCCGCCACGCGCTGTTGAATGTCGCGCGAACTCAGCAGGCGCTCCAATCGCAAACGCAGACCGTTCGCTGACAGATTCTCCGGCATCAGGCGCAGGCCCCAGCCTTCGCGCTGTATATGCGCGGCATTTTCAAACTGGTCAAACCCGCGCGGTACGACCAGTGAGGGGATGCCGTAATAGCAGGCCGCCTGCGTCGTTCCCACGCCGCCCTGATGGACAACACATCTGCCTGGGGAAAGATGTCGGCGTAGGGCGCGTAGGGAATAACTTGAACCCGCTGCCGCAGTGTAGCAGGAACGGACAAGTCGGCGGGCGCGCCCAGCAAAATTGCAGTCCAATCCGTTAGCGCCAAGGTTTTCAGCGCGGTCTGCCAGAACTCGTCGGGGTAGTTGACGACGGAGGAGCCGAGGGTAAAGAGAATACAAGGACGAGGTCCCCCCCGCCCCCAATAATGGGGGAGCCGGATTAGAGAAGGGGCTGCGCCGTCCCAGCGGGCGTAGCCGCCGACCTGGAACCAATCCGGCCAGTCCGGGGGGCGCGGGAAAAACGACGGCGACCAGAGGCCCAGAGTCAGGCGGCGCGAATAGGCTCCGCCGGCGACAATCGGTTGCCGGTGCGCGACGCCGAGTTTTCGATACTCAATCGCAGCCTTTTCGTCCAGGCCGCCAAAGATACGATACCCAGCCAGCCAGCCGAGGCGTGACAGCCAGGCCGGGCAGCCTTTCCAGGCGACGCCAGGCGGCGGATAGGCATGAGTTTCATAAATCATCGTCGCCGCGCTGGCGCTGATCCACGGGACGCCGGTGCGTTCAGCCACAGCGGGCGCGGCCAGTTGGATCGTGTGACTGAGGAACAGATCTGACTCGCGGACAAGCGGCTCCAGGGCTTCCGTCGCCGGAACGATGGCGGGGATCAAGACTTCCTCAAACATGATCCGCACCGGGTCCGTGCTGTGCGCTGTCAGCATTCGCCGCAGCAGTTCGGATTGCCAGTCCGGGTCCGGCCCGGCAATGCTGGCGGTAAAGCCCATCGCTCTGGCCTTTTCGGCAAAGGCTGGGTTGACCGCCCAGTGAATGTCATGCCCGCGCCGCCGGAGTTCCAGGGCCAGCGCCATAAACGGGTTGAAATCGCCCGACGAGCCGAGCGTGTGGACTAATATCTTCGCCATGAGCGTTTAGTGTACCTGAATTGGCCTCGCCATCCAATGCCAGGTGAACTTTGGGTATACTACTGCCACGATGAACGATGAGATTTTACGCAAAGCGCGGCGGCTGGCCGACGAAGTTTTCCGCCCCAATGCCCAGGCTGCCGATCAGGGCGACATTCACGGCCAGGTCGCGCAGAACGTGCGCCTGCTGGCCGATGCAGGCTATTTCGGACTCGGCATCGCGCCTGAGTTCGGCGGCTTGGGCGCGGATGACGGCACTCGGCGGGAATACACCGAGACTGATGGCGTCCGCCTGCGGCGTCACAGCGTTTGTGCAGCAGCAACTGCACGCCGGCGGCGGCTTTGTCGGCGGCGGGCGCAGCGAGGTGCTCCGGCGCGAAAAACTGCCGCGCTTTGCCAATGGTCAGGAACTCTGCGGGGTGGCCTTTTCGCATCTGAGGCGTTCCGGCTCGCCGATGGTGACAGCCGAGCGTGTAGACGGCGGCTACAAAGTTTCCGGCAAAGCGCCCTGGGTGACGGGGTGGGGGATTTTAGACTCGTTCATTCTGGGCGCGGTGCGCTTGCCCGAAAACGACCACATCTACTTTTATGTTCCCAAAGCTGGAAATGAGAAGAGTTTGCAGCCCGGTCCGCGCATTCCGCTGGTCGTGATGAACGCTTCGGATACAGTAGAAGTCACTTTCAAATAACTTATTTCTGCCGGATGACTACGCGCTGTATGAACGCCCTGCCGAAAGCCTGCGCCGCTCCGACTTCTGCGGCATTTCGGGCCATGTCTTCCTGCCGCTGGGCTGTGCGCGCGGGTCAGTCCATTACCTGCAAACCCTGGCCGAGCAAAGGGGGAATGACGGCTTCGCCCAGGCCGCCGATGAATTGATACGCGAAATAGACGCCTGCCGCCATGAAGCCCTCACTTGGAGTGGGGCCTGCGCCGACCAGGCGGATTACAAAGAACACGCCCTGCGCGCCCGCGCCACGGCGATTGTCCTCGCCGTCCGCGCCGCCCACGCCGCCGTCACCGCCACCGGCGGCAGCGCCCACCTTCTCTCTCACCCGCCCCAGCGCCTCCTGCGGGAAGCCATTTTCTATACCACGGTTGCCCAGACGCCCGATGTGCAGATGGGAACGCTGGATTTATTGATTTCCCCTGACTGCTGGAAATCAGAATGAGCCGCTTGGCGAGGGCCGGGATTTCATGACACAGCGTGGGTCAGACGTGTCTCAACATGAGCCTTCGTATAAGAAGCGCACGTCACGCGGTTGCGCCCCGCTGCCTTAGACTGGTAGAGCGCATCGTCCGCGCGGATCAACAGGTCGGCGCCTTCCTCTCCCAGCCGCATCTCCGCTACGCCGAAGGAGGCGCTGACGAGCTCGCAGGGGCCACGGATGATCCTCTACTGCCGCTCTGAGGCGCTCCGCGAGGGCCGCCGCACCTTCCAGGTCGGTCTGGGGCAGCACAAGCACGAACTCCTCGCCGCCGTAGCGGGCCACAAGGTCGGTGTCCCGCGCCCCGGTCTGGAGGAGGCGGGCAAAAGCAGTGAGAACCGAGTCGCCTTTGGGATGGCCGTAGGCATCGTTGTACTGCTTGAACCGATCCACGTCCAGGAGGATCAGCGACAGGGGAACGCTGTAGCGGGTGGCGCGGATCACTTCCTCGGCCAGACGCTCCTGGAAGGCGCGATGGTTCTTCAGGCCCGTCAGCCCGTCCGTGATCGCCAGCGCTTCCAACTCGGCGTTCGCCTTCTCTAACTCCCGCTTCTGGAAATCAAGCACGACCGCATGGTCCCGGATCTGCTCCTCCGCCCGCTTACGCTCCGTCAAGTCATGCAGAACTGCCAGGGTCGCGGATCCGTCCGTCAGGGTGACGGGTGTCAGCCACACCTCTGTGGGGAATTCTTCGCCGTCTGTCCTGCGATGAATCCACTCAAAGTGATGGGTGCCGCGCTCGTGGGCCAGGGCCTCCATCTCCAGTCCCGCCTCAGTGGAACGCCGCCCGTCGGGCTGGAATTCGGGGGACAGGAGGGCAGGGTGGGTGCCGAGGAGCTGCGTCTTATCGGTACAGCACAGCATGGTGAGGGTGGCGTTGTTGCAGTCGAGGATACCGCCCGCGCCGCACAGCAAGTGGGCATCTGAGGATTGCTCGAACAGCACGCGGAAGCGCTCCTCCGCCAGGGCACGCTCCGTCACGTCAAAGCAGACGCCGATGATGCCCGTGACGGCTCCCGCCGCATCTCGCACGGGCCGCAGCTCTGTGTGCAGGCACAACCCGTCCACCTGTGCATCGTAGGAGACGGACTCGCCCGCCAACGCGCGGCGCGTGGGGGCCTCGCGCTCGGGGACTCCGCCGCTGAACTCAAAGACTGAATGCCCAACGGCCTCGCCAGGCTTCAACCCCAGCGCAGCCAGGCCCGTGCCCTCGGACAGCGTCACCGTCCCGTCGGCATCAGCGGCATAGAGGATGACCGGGGCATTCTCCAGCAGTGCCCTGAGTGCCGAATGAGTTTCGGCCAGGGCTTGCTCAACCCTCTTCTTGGCGGTGATGTCGCGGGCGACGCAGGACAGGCCCACCATTTCCCCCGCCGCATTGCGGAGGGGGGAGAAGGTCAGCGCGGCGTGAAACTCGGTGCCGTCTTTGCGGCCGCGCATCACCTCTAGTGGCTTGACCGTCTCGCCGCGCATTAAGCGGTTGACGACGACGGGGAAAATAATATCCTGATTAGGCGGGACAAGTACGGAAGCGTTGCTCCCGATTATGTCGGCGGCTGTGTAGCCGTAAAGACGCTCGGCCCCATGGTTCCAACTGACGACAGTGCCGTCAAGCGTGGCCGCCCAGATCGCCTCCTCTGAGGACTCCACAATGGCCGCCATCCGCGCCAACTCCTGCTCGGCCATGCGCCGCTCAGTCACATCGTGCATCGCGACCACCGCGCCCAGCTTCGCGCCATCCGCCCCATAGATGGCCTGGCCGCTGGCGAGCAGGGTGCGGGCGGGGCCGATCTTCGGCGCGATCACCATCTCGGCCTCGCGCACAGTCTCGCCCTGGAAGGCGCGGAACAGCGGGATGTCCTCGGTCGGCAGCGGCGTCAAGCCGTCGGCTTGGAGGAGGTCAAAACACTCCGCCCACTGCTCGGGCGGCAGGGGCTGCTCGGGCAGGCCGTGGAACTCGCGCGTGGCGCGGTTGAACAGGGTGAGCGTACCGTCGGCGTCGCAGGCCACGATGCCCTCCTGAAGACTTTCCAGCAGCGCTCGCGTGAACTCGCGCTCTGTTTGAAGTGTGGCCTCGGTACGTTTCCTCGCCGTGATGTCGCGCCCGACGGCGGAAACGCCGATAGCCTCGCCTGCCCCATCACAGATCCGGGAAAGGGTGAGTGAAATGTTGAGCCTGCTGCCGTTCTTGTGACGACGCGCGACTTCCATCCCCGCGACGCGCCCGTCCTGAAGCACGGTTTGTAAGGTATTTGCGTGGAAGCTGTTCTCGCCGGGAGGGACAAGCGCCGACTGGTTCTGACCGATCATCTCAGCGGCGGCGTACCCATAAAGATGCTCTGCGCCCGTGTTCCAACTGACGATGTTGCCTTCCAGGTCCGTGCTGATGATGGCGTCTGCCGATGATTCAACGATGGCCGCCAGGCGCTGGCTTTCGGCCAGCGCCGCAGCGCGTTCGGCGATGAGGCGTTCCTGCTCTGTCATCAAGCGCTCCTGGAAAGCAAGGCGTCGGCCCATTTCCAGCAGGACACGCGCCTGACGGCCCAGGGCACGCAGGGCGGACAACTGAGCAGGTGTAAGTTGGCGGGGAACCCTATCAATGACGCAGAGGGAGCCGAGAGCGTGGCCGTCGTCGGTGATCAGGGGCGCGCCTGCATAAAAGCGGATATGGGGACTGCCTGTGACCAATGAGTTGTCGGCGAAGCGCGGGTCGGCTTGGGCATCCGGGACGATCAGGAGGTCGGCACCGAGGATAGTGTGCGCGCAGAAAGCCACCTCGCGGGGCGTCTCCTGGGCGTCCAGGCCGTGAATGGACTTGAACCACTGTCGGTCGGCGTCTATGAGAGAGACCGCCGAGATCGGCACATCGCAGATGTGGGCGGCCAGCCGCACAAGGTCGTCGAACTCCTCCGAGGGCGGGGTATCCAGAATATGATGCTCACGCAGGGCGGCGAGGCGCTCGGTCTCATTGTCGGGAAGGCGGGCGGTCATGCGGCGTCTTTCTGCCTCCGCGCAGGGGCAAAAGCATCATATTACCCGCCAGAAGATCGGGCTTGCGATGCTGTCATTTTCGGCAGACCAATCGGTAAACTGTAGACTTTACCAGGGCGAATCCACATTGACCAATCGGAAGACTTCGTTGTTTCGCGTCACGGCCTGCCATATCGTTCCACCCCTGCTGTCAAAGATCACAGGCTTTTTTAGGTGATACCGGCATCTATCACCTCTTCCGTCATCACCACGAATTTTTCCAGCGTGTTTGAGCCGAAAGCCGTTGTCATGGCGATGTCTACGGCATCCCGGCCACGGGCCATCAGGATGCGGCCAATACGCGGTTCATTGTGGCGGGCGTCAAACGTGTGCCAGCGTCCGCCGAGATAGACTTCAAACCAGGCATTAAAATCCATCGGCGCAGGATTGTACGGCATCCCGATGTCGCCTAAATAGCCGTTACAATAGCGGGCGGGGATGTTTAAGCAGCGGCAGAACGTCACGGCCAGATGCGTCAAATCCCGGCACACGCCATTGCGCTCATGGTAGACATTCATCGCTGTCTTCGTGGGCCGGGCAAATTGATAGCCGAACGTGACATGGGTGTTGACCCAGTCGCAGACCGTCTGCACGCGGTCCCATCCGGTCGGCGCGTTTCCGAACAGTTCCCAGGCAATCGGCGTCATTTCGTACACTTCGCAGTAGCGGCTGCCGAGCAGGAATTGCAGGCACTCATCAGGAAGTTCCTCTACCGGATGCTGACGGGCCTCGATCCGTACCCGGTCCGGCTGGCCGCTGTCTTCCACCAGAGATTCGTTCCAAATCCTGAGTCGTCCTGCCGGGGCGACCAGCCGATTTGCCCGATTGCCGAACCAGTCGGTAAACTCCGTGATCGGAACTTCCGGGTCTGTGCGCGGATAATCCGGCTGTTGCAGCCGCCCCGCTTCCGAGGGATGCGTGTTCATCAGAAGCAGCATGGGGGTCATCTGCTTGAAATTAAAGGTCAACTCATAGCCGATGCGAATCAACATAAATGGGATACCGGGGTAACATAAGGGGGAGCGGCGTCGTTGCCGAAAGTGGACACGTTGGCAGTTTAACCCGAACCGGCAGAATGTAAACTTTCCTGGAAGATTGCTATGACTGTTGTTCAGCCTGTGCCGGATTATGAAAAGCAGTTGGACGCCGATCTGAGATGGGCGCTCTGGGAGGGCGGCATGTTCTTTCAGAATGAGAGCGAAGTGCAGAAATCGCTGCGCCGTATCACGGATCGTCTGAACGCGCTGGGGATAGACTTTGCCGTCGTCGTCGGCATGGCTTTGTTTCTTCACGGCCTGCGCCGCTTCACGGAGGATGTAGATATTCTTGTGACTCAGGAGGGATTACGTCAGGCGCATGAAGCGTTGGATGGCTCTGGCTATCGGTCACCCTTCGCCAACAGCAAAAACCTGCGCGATACGAGAATGGCGTCTGCATCAAGTTCTTGATTGCAGGCGAATATCCCGGCGATGGAAAAGCAAAGCCTGTCGCTTTCCCTGAACCAAAACATGCTGTAATAGAGCGCGATGGAATAAAGCTGCTGAACTTGCCTACCCTGATTGAATTGAAGCTGGCTTCCGGCATGACCTGCCCAGATCGCCTTAAAGATTTGGCCGATGTGCAGGAGTTGATCAAATTGCTCCGCTTGCCCCACGATTATACGAAACAGCTTGCCAGCTATGCTATGTTCGGGGACAATTCAGCGAACTGTGGCGATCCGCCCATATTTTGATTGAGCAGGAACATTGATGATTACTTTGACACCCGACCCGATGCCGATGCCGACAAAATCCCGCATTCGCCGCTCGTATTTATTTGCTCTCGTCTTGGCAGGAATGATTGCCCCTGTCTTCATTTGGCGGGGCGCGATAGCATATCGTTACGCTCATATTCCTTATCGTTCTGCGCTGGTTCCACGGCCATATCCACAGACAGGCCAGTCTGCGGATGGAGTGGCGTTTTCTCCAAACAGTCATATTCTGGCAGTGGCGGACATGCAGGGGGGACTGAGTTATTGGACTGTGCCGCAACTGCATTGTGAAAGACGCTTTGATGCCCCAATTGGTGCCAGTGCGGCGACTGCCATGATTTGGACATCGGACGGTCAAATGCTGTCGCTTGGGGATACTGAAATCGTGCAATGGAATTATGGTGGCGGCTTTTCATTGTCCTTTGCTGGAAAACGTCCACAGGATTTGACAACTGCTGATACGCTTTCTCTCACGCATAGTTTTGTCGTAGGCGACGGCTATAGGTATCATAGCCTCTCCCTTTCCGGTGTGTTTGCGGCAGGGGCAACCCCAGAGGGAAGGTTTATTGTTTGGAACACAAAAACCGGCAGGCAAATGTTCTCTGTACCGAATTCAGTTTGTGGAAGATTCGGTTATCTCACTGATTTTTGTGACATCGCGTTTTCACCTGATGAGCGTCTGGTTGCGACAACATCTATGCCGGGAGATAATTCTGTTGCTATGGCGCCTGTGGACGTGAGCATTCGCGACATGAAGACGGGCCTTGTTCTTCGGAAGTGGCAGTGGAAGCAGGGGTATATGATGAAAATAGGAGATAGCAGCGGCGGCAATCTCGGCGATACCGGCTTAACGTTCTCCTCTGATGGAGCGTTGCTGGCGATAGCAGATGATAACAAAGTGAGCATCTGGGATGCAAATACAGGAAATATGCGATGTATGCTGCCTGAAGTTGGGCAGAACTGGGGTGGTCCAAAACGGCTTGTCTTTTTCAACCGAAACCGCCTGCTGGCTGGCATCGGGTGGGGCACGGCTATCCCTATTTGGGATGTGCGGACGGGAGCGTTGTTGCAAATGTTTTATGGAGACAAGTATATCCAGGCTTTAGCGGTGTCTCCTGATAATCACTGGCTGGCGACGGGGCTCGAAGACGAAAATATTGATGGCAGGATTGAACTTTGGGATGTGAGCCGCTTGCTGCCGTAAGAGAGATAAAGGGTCAGGTTGATTGAACAGGCGAAGCGTGACGTTGCGGCGGGCCGGTTGAGGGCATTATGACGCATTACACAACGGATTTAAGATTGGAAAAATAACAGTGCAAAGTGCGGTAGATACAGAGCTGGAAACATTGATTCGGGCGCGATACCCGATTATTTATGTCGTCTCCTGGGAGGAAAAGCGGGTGGAGGATGCTCTGCGGGCCATCACCAAGGCGCGGGGCAAGAAGATGTACCAGTGGACGGTGACGCAGGGCATGGTGCTTGAACCCGCTCAACCGGGATGAGGCCACGCGCGACCCGCTGGCGGCGCTGGATTTTGTGATGGAGTCGCGGGATCAGGCCGTTTTTCTGCTGAAGGACTTTCACCCCTTTCTCAATGACACATCGCTGGTCCGCCGCCTGCGAGATTTGACCTATGCCCTCAAAACGTCTTATAAGACCTTGATTCTGCTGTCGCCCCTGCTCAAACTGCCGCCGGAGTTGGAAAAAGAGATCACCGTCGTTGACTACGGACTCCCGTCATTGGAAGATTTAGGGCATCTGCTGGACAGCATTATTGAATTGGTCAAGGCGAACCCACAGGTCACGACCGAACTGACGACGCAGGACCGGGAACAGGTTCTCAGCGCCGCGCAAGGGCTGACCGCGACGGAAGCGGAAAACGTCTTCGCCAAGTCCCTCGTGGAAAAGCGCAAGTTTGATGTAGACGTGATTTTGTCCGAAAAAGAGCAGATCATCCGTAAGTCCGCCATCCTGGAATACTACCGCACGTCTGATGCCTTTGCGGATGTCGGCGGGCTGGATTTACTGAAAGACTGGATGGACAAGCGCACGGTCGCCTTCAGCGAGAAAGCCCGCGACTATGGCCTGCCGGCCCCGAAAGGCATATTATTGTTAGGTGTTCAAGGGTGTGGTAAGAGCCTCGCCAGCAAAGCCATCGCATCATTGTGGCGGTTGCCGCTGCTGCGAATGGATGTAGGTAAGATTTTTGGAGGCATTGTCGGGCAGAGCGAAGAAAACATTCGCAAGGCCATCCGCGTGGCGGAAAGCACCGCGCCGAACATTGTCTGGATTGATGAATTGGAAAAAGGCTTTTCGGGAACGCAGTCGTCCGGCATCAGCGATGGCGGGACGACGGCCCGCGTCTTCGGCACGTTTATTGCCTGGCTTCAGGACAAGACCGCGCCCTGCTTTGTCGTCGCGACGGCAAATGATGTCTCCGCCCTGCCCCCGGAACTCTTGCGTAAAGGCCGCTTTGATGAGATATTTTTTGTGGACCTACCCGGCGAGCCGGAGCGGGAAGAGATTTTCTGCTATTCATCTGAAGAAGCGGCATCGCGACCCGGCCTTGTTTGACCTCAACGCGCTGGCGAAAGCGACGCACGGCTACTCTGGGGCGGAAATTGAGCAGGCGGTGATTTCGGCCATGTACGATGTCATTCGATTTGGGCCGCGAACTGACCACGGAAGACATTTTAGAAGTGACCAAACAATCCGTGCCGCTGTCGCTGACCATGAAGGAGAAGATAGACATTCTGCGCTTCTGGGCCGAAACCCGCGCCCGCCCCGCTTCGTCCGCGCCGCCGGTGGAGACGCAGGAGTCAGGCTTGCAGGAGGACGATGACCGGATCGTTCCTGTTGAGGTTGCCTGATGCCCCTCAAGCGCTACCTAGATGCCTTTCTCGCCAATATGTCCGCCGAGCGCGGCCTGTCGCCGAACACTTTGACGGCGTATCAGCAGGACCTGACTCAGTTTATCGGCTATTTGCAAGAGCGCCAGATAGCGCACCCTGCTGCCATTACACCCGAACTAGTACAGGGCTTCCAAACGCAGGGACGGCGAGACGGTCTGCACGGGTTAAGCCTTGCCCGCAAGGCCACGTCCGTGAAGATGTGGATGCAGTTTCTGTGCCGCGATGGGGTTCTCGCCGCCGACCCCACCGAAGCTATAGACTTAGGAAAGCCGACCCCGCTGCGGCTGCCGACCACGCTTTCGCTGCCGGAAATTGAGCGTCTGCTTCTGGCTCCGCCCTCTGATACGCCTGAAGGAGTGCGCGACCGGGCCATGCTGGAAATGATGTACGGCTGCGGCCTGCGCGTCTCCGAACTGATCGCGCTGAAACTGGAAGACGTGGATGCCCGTGCCGGTCTGGTTCGCCCCTTCGGCAAGGGAAACAAAGAGCGTCAGACGCCGATGGGTGAAGGAGTGCAGGGGACGCTCGCGGCTTACTTGGCCCATGCCCGGCCCCGACTACTCGAAAATAAGCCGATTCCCACGTCCGCACTTTTTGTTACTCGGCATGGCGGCCCGATGACGCGGCATCATTTCGTGCTGCTGGTCAAAGGCTACGCACAGGAGGCGCAGATCGCCAAACCCATCTCTCCCCATACCCTGCGGCACTCCTTCGCCACCCATCTGCTGTCCGGCGGGGCTGACCTACGCGCCATTCAGGAGATGCTCGGCCATGCCAGCGTCCAGACCACCCAGCGTTACACCCAGGTCGATGTCGCCCGCCTGCGCGAAGTCTACGACCGGACACATCCGCGCGCATAAGCGCCCCTCGCCAAATAAAGGCGAGGGGCGTTTCACTATTTGGCGCTGACGCCGTCCGCTGCCGAAGCAGGCCCGGAGATGGCTGGTAGACTTGACGGCTGCTGGACGGTTCCTTTGCGTTCAAATTTGCCCCAGCCGACGAGGGAGCCGCGCACAGCGACCCAGAGGGATTTGACGATCACGTAATACATCAATTGCCGGTAGACGAACCGCTGCAAGAGCAGCCAGACCAGGAGGCGTTTGTCTTCGCGGTCCAGTCGGAAGGCCAGCCAGGCGCCCAATAGCTCAATGGCCGAGAACAAGGCCCAGTAAGCCAGCAGAACGGTTCCATGCCGCTGGTCGGCGCTGGACGCGATGAAGCGGCTGTAGAACAGCGACCAGGCGATGGCCAGGTCCACGATCGGCGCGATGGCCTGGAAGCCGATCTGATAGACCCAGAGCGAGGGCATCGCAATCGTTCCGAACGCCCCGTAGCGCGGGTTCAGCAGGGCGGATCGGTGCTTCCACAAGCATTGCAGGGTGCCGAAGGCCCAGCGGAAGCGCTGCTTGGCGAGGTCGCGCAGGGTGTCCGGCGCTTCCGTGTAGGCCAGCGCAGCGTTGTCCGTGACGATCCGATAGCCCAGCTTGCGGATTTTGAACGTCAGGTCCGTGTCCTCGGCCAGCGTCTGCGACGAATACAGGCCGGCCAGGATCATCGGCGTCCTTGCGCCACGCGCCGACCGCGCCGGGGACGACCGTGATACAGTTCAGCAGGTCGAACGCCCGCCGGTCGAAGTTCTGGCTGGTGATATACTCCACGGCCTGCCAGATGGTCAGCGGGTTGTTGCGGTTGCCGACTTTGACGTTGCCGGAAACCGCGCCGATGGCCGGATCGGCGAAGTGGCGGACCAGTTTGGAGACCGTATCCCGGTCGAAGACGGTGTCGGCGTCCAGCGCGACGATGATCTCGCCGCCGGCATCGCTTGATGCCCAGGTTCAGGGCCGATGCCTTGCCGCCGTTCGGCTTGGTGATGACTGTCACGCGCGGATGGCTGCCGTAGGCTGCGGTCACGACGCCGGCGGTGTCGTCTTTGGAGCCGTCATCCACGACGATGATGTCCAGTTCGGGATAATCGCTTGCCAGCAGCGTCGCGATCGTCTTGTTGATGACTTTGGCCTCGTTGTAGGCGGCGATCACGACGCTGACCGGAGGGCTGGTAGGCGGGGTCATAGACGCGCTTTGCCTCCTGCTTGGCCTGTACCGTCGCCAGGACGCCCATAAAGATCATGCGGCTGATGCCCAGGCCGATTGCCAGCAGAAAGAGGGCCGTAAAGCCCGTGCCGATCCAGTAGCTCATGTCAAAAACGGCGCGGTCCAGGGCGACGCCCCAGCGCTGCTGCCCTGTCACTTCGGGAAAGAGCACGGCTTTCGGCTTACCAACAATGCGTGGACACCGGGACGAAATGGTAGCCGCGTGCCTTCAGGCCTTCTATGATCTGCGGCAGCGCCTTGAACGGTCTCGTTCGCGTGTATCCCCGCCCGCATCGTGCAGCAGGACGCAGTTGCCGTTGTTGGCGTTCGCCAGCACGTTCGCGACGATCTCCGGGGCTTGAATTCCCAGCTTCCAGTCAGTCGGGATCAATTTGCTTCGCCGATAAACAAGTAGCCGAGCTGATCGCCTTGATAAACCGGATCAAAGTCGGCAGGAGTGGAAGGCTCCGAGTTCGGCACGGTTCGGGGAACGCCAGAGCGTAGTCATGTGACCGGTCATCGCTTCAATCACGCGCTGGGTGGCATCTAGTTCCAGGCGTGGTTCGCATGGGCGAAATCTGGTCCATCTCGGGGTGTGTGTAGGAGTGATTGCCGATCTCCATGCCATCGTTCCATTCGCGCGCCAGCAGGCCGGGGTGCGCTTCCGCATTTTCGCCGACCACGAAGAACGTCGCCGGTACATGATAGCGATGCAGAATATCTAAAATCTGCGGCGTCCAGCGCGGGTCCGGCCCGTCGTCAAAGGTCAGCGCGATGTCTTTGGACGTGTTCGCGCCGGTTCTCTGATCCACTTTGCCGGCTGCCTGGATTACCCATTGCGAAGGGTATTTGGTAAACCGTTCCCCGATGATCTCGTGCGTCTTTCGGCTGACCGTGATCGTTCGCTGACCATCTTCAGGATGCTGGATCACATCCAGCACGTCGCCCTTGCCGATAAACGTTGTCGCGAACTCTTTGCCGTAAGTCACCTGCGCGAGTTGCTGCGGGTTAAACTTCGTCAGCCTGGAAGCGGATGCTTTTCCGAAAAAGCTCCACAGGCTGGGGTCTTCTTTGCCGAGTTCCCACAGGGCCGCGCCGAGAGTGTGATAGGGCTGGGCGGCGCGCATTTCGTTCCAGGTCGTCGTCGCATCTTGCAGCCAGACCGTATGCGAAATTTCCGGGCTTCTCGCCCCTGCTGAGTCATCACTGTAGGTAAAGTAGGGGTTCAAACTTTGCGGGTCTATGTGAATGATGCCGTCGTCGCCGACCCGGTTCTGCTCGGCGACCTGCGCGGCCTGCTGGAACGACAGATCCTCGGCTTTGGTCGTGCCGTCCTGCCAGTCATAACCGTAAGCGCCCAAGCCCATCACAATTTTGCTGGCCGGGACCTGCGCCAGAATGTCGCTGAGATGGGATTGAAACCAATCCTGCCCGGAGATCGGGCCGGCCTGCGTGCCGTCGGAATTCTCGTCATACAGCATCGGGATCAGAAAGTCATTGACGCGCGCCAGAGTCGGCAGATCATAAGCGTCGCTGTCTGTCTGCACGTCCTGAGTCACCAGCAGGCCGGCCGGGTGGAACGCGGCGGCAAGCTGGGTCATAAAAAGCCGTCATTCCGGCCTGGTCCGCGTCGTTGTCCGTCTCAAAGTCAATGTTGACGCCCTGGTAGCCGCCCTGGACGACATAATCTTTTAATTGCGCGACGACCACGGCCCGTTTGGCGGGATTCGCCAGCAGGGAATGCAGCCAGTCATTGCGGAACGCATTATGGTCGGCGTCGTAGTTTTGAATGACGGGCAAAATCGCGACACCGTGGCTGCGGGCCTGTGCCAGCGCAATGTCGTCATTCGTGTCGGCGTGAGTCTCCGCCGTTGCCGCCGACTTGTCCGAAAACTGAGCGATGTTCTGAATCCCCTTGCCGCCCGGCGCAAGCAGGAGCCAGACGGGAAAGAGGTGTGTCGTCTGCCCGATGTGCTGCTGAAGCGAGTCCACCGCAGGCTTGTCGTTTCCCTCAAAAAAGGCGGCGCGAACCGGGCCGGCGACATGACCGGGCGCAATGGCGGCAGGGGGAATGGATTGAATACGGCTTTCCGCGCGGATGGCTTCGGTCAGTTGCTGTTTGGCATCCTGAAACGCTTCATTGCGGTTCAAAACATAGCGCTGCCGGGCGCGCGTCTTCGGGTCTGGAGCGGGCCTTGCGATCTGTCCCCAGGGTTTCAGCCGCGCCTCCGGCAGTGCGGGCGCAAGGCCCAGACGCGAGGCCGCCAGGGAGATATTGGGTAATTGCGGGCTAAGGATGATCTGAACCGCAAAGATCAGACTGGCGAGGAGACCGAGGAGGCCGGCGATAATCAAAAAATAAGAGACAACGCTCCAGCGTCGGTGCGTCTCATCAAAAAAAATAGGCTTTTGCCCAGGATCATTCACGTTAGGTTCTACTCCGTTGGCGTCTGCGGCTGCATTGCCGCCTTGCTTACTTCTACTATAACACGACTTCGCGCTTTCTGCGCGCTCGTTCCTGTTTAAGAGCGTGTATTGGGGGGCAAAAGTTCCAGGGCGACCCGGAAAAGAAACTCTATCCTCAAGTGGAGGCTACATTGCATCAGCATTGGTCCGCTTTTATGACTGCCTACCTGGTTTGGACCTTGTTTGGCGGTGTACTGCTGGTGCGAGCGTACTTTGTCGTCGTCAAAAAATGTGGACCGATAGGCACAGGCGATAGGAGTGCCCGCGCCAAAGAAGTGCAAAGACAATGCCGAATCGTCGCGATGATCTGGATGGCAACCTTGCCTTTGGTTCTGATGGTGTACTATCTCACGCGGCGATAGGCGTTATTAGTGCTGTCTATATTGAACCGCGCAAGAAGTTTGTGAAAAAAGGCGCGAACCCGTTGACTTGTGTTTGCGCTTTGTGTTATACTCTTTCCCGGACAAGCGCAGAGAGTTGTCAAAAGAATTGACCGAAGAATTGCCCGCGCTGAAGGGGGCTTGCGATGGCCGAGGATGACACGCCGAACCGGGGACAAGACGATACCGAAGACACCCCAATTGTGGTTCCGTTCCATGACCCGCTGCCTCCCCCGCCGGAAGTTCACTACACACGCCCCGCGTTAGGACAAAAGAAGTCCACTGCCCCCGGCAATCAGTCCTCCGGCCCTGGCTCGCTTGGAAATTGGAGTCCGGGGGCCGAGACGGGCAGCCACGGCGCAGGTTTGGCGGCAGGCACGGTATTTGGCGTCAGCATTGTCGCTGGAGCCTTGTCGGGGAATTGGATTGACACTCACTGGCTCCACGCGGGAACGCCCTGGGCAACGCTGGTGATGACCCTGGTCGGCATGGCGGTCGGCTTTATCAACTTGCAGAGAATCTTGAGCCGCGCCAATCGAGACCAAAAGTGATAACTCCGACGCTAGAAAAAAAAGCAGCCATCCATCCGATTTCCGCTCCGCTGGCGTCGGACGAGCGAGCGCCGCTGCCACGCTTTTCGCGCTTTCTGCCAAGTGTCGCTGTGGTCAACGCCCCTCTGATCGCTGTTTTTCTAATTACGGGAAAACTCTGGTCGGTGGGAAGCGCCCTGGCCGGGGTGGCAATCAGCCTGGCAGCGTGCGGCTTGCTGCATTTGTTTGTGGAAAAGGTGATGCCTTTTTTAACAGCCGGAGTGATAGGGCAACACCGCAGCCTGGAGCAAGGTGCCATCACACAGTTTTTGGGAATGGTCGCTGCGAAGTTTCTTCTTCTGGGAGTGGTAGGCTATGTGCTCCTTAACTTCCGTGAAGTCAATCTGCCTATGGTGCTGATTGGATTTGCGCTGACGCAGACGACGATTGTCGTTGCTGCCGCCCGATATTTCAAGAAGAGTTAGTTTTTCGCTGGCGTTTTCGCGTTAGGAACCGTTTATGGATTTGTTGCCCTGGCCTGTATACGCTTTTTTTGTTGTACTGACATCCGTGCTGGTCGTCTTGTTCGGAATGTGGGCGGTCGCCGCGCGGGCCAAAGTGCCGGGCCGTTTGCAGAGCATCGTCGAGATGATGATGGAGTATCTGCGGGATGCCTACCTGAGCGCACTGGGGCCGGGCGGCGAACGTCATTTAATGCTCATCTTTGCATTGTTCTGGTACATCCTATTTTGCAATTTGCTCGAACTTATTCCGCTGTTCAAAGCGGCGACCGCGAATCCCAGCACCACCATCGGCCTCGGCATTATCGTTTTTATCTATACACAGTATGTCGGGATCACGTCAAAAGGCATCGGGCCTTATCTCAAACACTTTCTGGGGCCGCTGTTAATCCTCGCTCCGCTCTTTTTTGTGATTGAAATCCTCGGCGAATTTGTTAAGCCCTTCTCACTCGGAATGCGTCTCTTCGGCAATATCTATGCCGAAGACATTATGAACGATCTAGCCGCAGGGGCAGGCCAGAAGTATTTCATCCCGTTTCAATTTATCGTTTACTTCCTGCAAATCTTTACCGGAGTCATTCAGGCTTTTATCTTTTCGCTTCTTAGCTCCGCCTATATTGGACTGATGGCCGAGACCCATCACGAAGAGGGCGATGAGGAGCATTCGCAACCGCATAAAGAAGATGCTACGGAAAAAGTTGCAGAATCACTCGGCTCTATCGGCGCGCGTGTGCCGAGTTAAACTGATGACACGAAACCCACTCACTCAAGGAGAATAGGAAATGGCTGCTACGTATTTTGGACTGCTGGCACTGGGGATGGCTTTGATGCTTCCTCTGGCGGCGATTGGATGCGGCATTGGTGAAGGTCTTGTCTTCGCCTCGGCGATTCAGGGGATCGCGCGACAGCCGGAGGCTGCCGGGCGCATCACGCTCAACATGTACATTTGTTTTGCGCTGGTCGAGACCCTCTTTATCATCACGCTGGTTTTCTTCTTCATTGTCAAAGGAATGTTGCCAGACCCACAACATCTTGACAAGGTTCAATCGGTGATCCAAGCGTTAAGCGCCGGTCATTAAGGTCTGACTATGGACATATTAAATCAACTCAGTATCACACCAGCGCTGCTCATTACGCAGATCATCGGATTTTTGATCCTGATGGTGGTGCTGCACCGCGTTTTCACGACAAAAGTCTTTGGTATTCTGGATGAGCGGCGGGACAGCATCAAAGGGGCCTACGACCAATTGGATGCAGACCGGGCGGCGATGGAAGACCTGCGCCGCCAGTACGAGCAGCGGCTGGCGGGCATCGAGGCAGAAGCGCGGGCGAAAATCCAGGAAGCGGTCAAGGAAGCGCAGGCACTGCGCGATAACCTGGTCGCGGATGCGCGGCAGCAGGCAGGGACGATCATTGAGCAGGGCCGCAACGACATGCGAGCGGGAGCGGCAGCAGGCGTTTCTGGAAATGCGCCAGCAGATCGTCGCGCTCGCCGTCGCCGCCGCGGGCAAAGTGGTGGGCGAAAACCTCAATGACGCCCGGCAGACCAAACTCGTGGACGACTTCATCGGCAGCGTCGGCAGCGGCAATGGGACGGGACAGACGTTGCATCGACGGAACGGGCAGTGGGCGCGGCATGAAAGACATTCGTGTCGCCAAGCGCTATGCGGCGGCGCTGTTCGGCGTCGCCCTGCGGGACGGCATTCTGGACGCCGTACGCGCAGGACCTGACTCTGATCAGCCGCTTTCTCGCCGAAGTGCCGTACCTGCGGGCCGTGCTGATGCAGCCGCTGGTCTCGGATGCGCGCAAAAACATGGTGGCCACCGAAGCCTTCGGCGACCGGGTCACGGCCTCTTCGCTGAACTTCCTCAAGCTGCTGATCCGCAAGCGGCGCGAGGACCTGATTGACGAGTGCATCCGCGAGTTCCGCGCGCTTCTGGCTGAACACACCAACACCGTGGAGGCCGAAGCGTCTACCGCCGTGCCGCTGACGCCGGAGCAGCAGGAGCGGCTGACGCAGAGCCTGCAAACTATGACCGGCAAGACCATTCGCCTGACCGCCCATGTGGACCAGTCCCTGGTCGGCGGCGTCCTGGTGCGGATCGGCGATCAGGTCATTGACGGCAGCGTGCGCGGAAAATTAGAGCGTCTGGAGCAGCAGCTTTTGGGCGCAAACACTCTGGGAGGAATATCGTAACGTGGCCATCAAGCCTGAAGAAATCACATCCATTCTCGAACGTGAACTGGATCGCATTCAAATCGGAAATCGAAGAAGTCGGCGTCGGCACCATTCTGCAGGTCGGCGACGGCATCGCCCGCATCTACGGCCTGCAGGACTGCATGGTCGGCGAGCTTCTGGAGTTCCCCGGCGGCGTGCAGGGCATGGCGCTGAACCTGGAAGAAGACAATGTCGGCGCGGTGCTTCTGGGCCGCGAAACCGGCATCAAAGAAGGCGACACGGTCAAGCGCACCGGCAAGATCGTTCAGATCCCGGTCGGCGAAGCGCTGGTCGGCCGCATCGTCAACGCGCTCGGCCAGCCGATTGACGACAAAGGCCCGATTGCCTCCACCGAGTTCCGCCTGCTGGAAACCCGCGCGCCGGGCGTCGTGGAGCGCCAGCCGGTCAAAGAGCCGCTGCAGACCGGCATCAAGGCCATCGACTCGATGATCCCCATCGGGCGCGGCCAGCGCGAACTGATCATCGGCGACCGCGGCACCGGCAAAACCGCCGTCGCCCTCGACACGATCATCAACCAGAAGAGACACCGACGTTTACTGCATCTACGTCGCCATCGGCCAGAAGGCCAGCACCGTCGCCAACGTCGTCCGCGACGCTGGAACAGGCCGGCGCGATGGAATACACGACCGTCGTCGCCGCGACCGCCGACGATCCCGGCCTCGCAGCAGTACATCTCGCCCTACACCGGCGCGTGTATCGGCGAGTGGTTCCGCGACAACGGCAAGCACGCCCTGATCATCTATGATGACCTGTCCAAGCAGGCCGTCGCCTACCGCCAGGTGTCGCTGCTGCTGCGCCGCCCGCCGGGCCGCGAGGCGTATCCGGGCGACGTGTTTTACCTGCACTCCCGCCTGCTGGAGCGATCCGCCAAGCTGTCCAAAGAACTCGGCGGCGGTTCGCTGACGGCCCTGCCGATTATTGAAACGCAGGCCGGCGACGTGTCCGCGTACATCCCGACCAACGTCATTTCCATCACCGACGGCCAGATCTTCCTGGAAGCCGACCTGTTCAACTCCGGCGTCCGCCCGGCGGTCAACGTCGGCATCTCCGTCTCCCGCGTCGGCGGCAACGCCCAGACCAAGGCGATGAAGGACAAGAACGTCGGCGGTCAGCTTAAGCTGCAACTGGCGCAGTTCCGCGAAGTGCAGGCCTTCTCGCAGTTCGCCGTCCGACCTGGACAAAGCCACGCAGGCCCAGCTCGCGCGCGGTCTGCGCCTGGTAGAAATCCTGAAGCAGCCCCAGTACCAGCCCCTGCCGCTGGAAAAGCAGGTCCCGATCATCTACGCCGCCAACACTGGCGCATTGGACGACATGCCTGTGGACAGCTGTCCGCCGCTTTGAGGCGCGAGTTCCTTACCTTCCTGGCCGACAAATATCCCGGACGTGCCGGAAGCCATTGCCCGCGACAAAGTCTTGAGCGAGACCACCGTAGACTCCCTCAAGAAAGCCATCGCCGCCTTCAAGGGACAGTTCAAGGTGTAATAAGTCCAATCAAGCCCCGGCCATCGTGGCCGGGGCTTTTTATTGTTCCGCCTCTTGACTTTTTCGCCGCCGCTTGCTACACTATCGTCAAGTCTATCAAACACTGGCATCGTCGGCAGGGCAATTCGTGACAAAAGCCTCGCCATTAGCTGAAAGCGCGACAATTGCCGCTTTTATCGCGTATCATACCGCATCCGCGCGGTACAATGCATGTTAGGTTGCTTGGCCGGGCGCCAGGCTGTAAATGAAGCCGAGAAATACAAGTCTCTGGCTATAATTTCGCAACCTAAAGTGAAAGGGATATGAAAATGTTTACTCGACGTAATTTTCTGAAATCTGCTTTATTTCTACCAGTTGTTTCATCATTAAGTAATTGTTCCAAAATGTGTTAGACTATATTCATTATGCCAAAAATCACTGTCGTGGCAGTCACTGCCGAGGAACGTACCGCCTTAGAAAAAGCCGCCAAGTACGGCAAAACGCCCGATTATCGTCTGCGCTGCCAAGCCGTCCTGCTCAAAACTGAAAAGCGCACCTCTCTGGCCGTGGCCGACCAACTCGGCTGCTGCGAAATGTCGGTCAATGATTGGGTCAAACTCTACCAGCAGCAAGGACTGGCTGGCCTGACGATTAAGCCCGGACGGGGACGCAAGTCTATCCTCAAGAAAGAGACTGACCTGGCCGCCGTGCGCCAAGCCGTGCAGAACAGCCGCCAACGCATTTCCCTGGCAAAAGCCGAACTGGAACAAGAACTGGGCAAAAAGTTCTCGCAACTGACATTGCGCCGCTTTCTGAAAAAAACGGTTGCCGCTACAAACGCATTAACAAACGCATGAGAAGACAGGTAAAGTGCAAGCCCAATCCTGATGTCTACGCACTTAAAAAAGAGTGCTTGGCCGAGTTCGAGTGGCTTTGTGAGCAAGGACACATTGACTTGTGGTACGGTGATGAAAGCCGCGTTTCTCTCCTGCCTTGCGTGCCCTACGGCTGGCAGTTTGCCGATGAGCGGGTCGTGATGCCCAGCCAAAAAGGCGGCGGTGTCAACTGCTTTGCCTTGCTCTGCCGCAATAATCACTGCCAGGCATACTTGACCGAAGACAAAGTCACAGCGGCGTGGATCAGTCAACGATTGGACACGCTCTCTTTATCTTTGCACCGCCTGACCGTGGTGGTTCTGGACAACGCGAGTGTTCATGTCAAAGCCATCAAAGAACGGGCGGCTATTTGGCAGGAGCGCGGTCTGTTCGTTTGGCTGTTGCCGACCTACTCGCCGCATCTGAACATTGCGGAAACTCTATGGCGCAAGTTGAAGTACGAGTGGCTGCGTCCCGAAGACTACGCCGACGAAGACACCTTGCGCTATGCTGTATGGACGGCTCTGAAAGCCGTCGGTCACTCGCTGAAAATTGCTTTTTCGCCGTTCAAGAGGGACAGCGAACTTAGTCTAACTTAATTCAGAACAATTACTTACCGTTATTTTGTTTAAAGAACGCTCATGGGCAAATCCACGATCAGCAAGGTCAATACCGACCATATTTCATCGTGGGAACTGTTTATGAGCATGGTTTCCCTGTTGCTTCTCTTGGCTTAAACGAGGCTCAACTATCTTGGCTAGAGAATAATATTTGGACTGCGGTTTTGACGGATGATCATAATTATGCGCCTACGACAGTAAATGATTTGTTGAAAAAAACTACGCAAGACTGCTGAATCAATTGTTGATGGCCTTCATCTCTCAGAAGAATGCGATTGGGTATGTCGTGACCTATGTTACCGCAGCATGGGTGCGTTCACATCTTAAATATTTTGATGCTGGACCAGGAGTTTCACACGAGGGCGTTGACCCAAATGGGCATCGCGTGGTATTTGAGAAACGGGGTTACTGGATCAACACCGTGGAGATGCTTCGCTGTACCGAGTTTCAGGGTGCCTGTCGCCATTCAGCAGTTTTAGTCCGTGATCTTCTTCAGGTTTCCAGTGATGAACTTGGAATTAAGCCGCACTATGTTGGTGGATGGCCGAGACTAGTCGGGGTAGGCAAGCAGTTGAAAGACTGTCCTTGTAGCCATGCCTGGAATATGGTTGAACTAGCAAACGGAATGCAAATTGAGTTTGATGCAACTGGCACCTCAAATTCTTTAGAGCAATGGCGAAAAGATCATGCTCGCTTCTTTCCATCCGCTGATCCAGTTTTCGTCATTCCTCGAACGCCTGCTCAACTGGAAGTATTTTACGCTCATCGTTATGGGGGAACTTTAGACTTATGGTTTGGCAAAACTGATACAGATGGTGTATCTAAACGCCTGCGACCATTGGATGTAAAGCAACAAGATAGTTTCATGCATATGACAATAGAGCAGTGGTTGGCTGTGGATACAACAAGTATTCCAAAACTTGAGCAGTGGGTTAGGTCCCAATCTGGAGTGAACCCCTGAGATGAGACAAACAGTTAAGGTGTGATGGTCTGGTTCTTGTCTCGGCTCTCGTAATAGATTTGCTCGAACTTTTCTTCGTACTCGGCGGGTGGCAAATAGCCCAGGCTGGAATGCAGCCGCTTCTGATTGTAAACGGCTTCCAGGAAGTGGCCGATCTGCGCGCGGGCATCAGAAAGGCTGTCGTATTCGCTCAAGTATACCTGCTCGTACTTGAGGGTCTTCATGAAGCTTTCTGCTTTAGCATTGTCATAAGGATTTCCCTTGCGGCTCATGCTGATCTGAATGCCGCTGCACTTCAGCAGGCTCGTGTACTCCGCAGAGGCGTATTGAACGCCCCGATCTGAATGATGCACCTGCGGTGTGCGTCCTGTCAGAGTATCGGATTTTAGAGCCATCTTCAGGGCCGTTGTTGCTAAAGCCGCATCGAGGCGGCGGCCCAGCGCCCAGCCCAAGCAGCGCCGAGAGCAGGCATCCAGGACGACCGCCAGGTACACGAACTCATGGCCCAGGCGAATGTAGGTCAGGTCAGACACCCAAAGCTGGTCAGGCGCGGTGATGTCCATGCCCGCAGCCAGGTTCGGGTACACGGGCAGGCTGTGATCGCTGTTAGTCGTTGCCACGAACCGTTTCTTGCGAAGGCAGAGCAGGTTGTCCTGGCGCATCAAACGCAAGACGCGCTTGTGGTTGGCCTTTATGCCCTGCCGATGCAACTCATGGGTGATGCGGCGGTAGCCATAGCAGGAACAGTCCAGGGCGACCCGCTGGATGTTCTCGCGTAGGGCGGCCTCTGTCCCTATGGGTTCAGAGTTGGTACTTTTAAGCGTAGACAGGCGACGGTAGTAGCTGGCGCGTGGCAGCCCAAACGCCTGGCAGGAAGCGCGGACGCTGTAGCCCTCATGAGCAAGCTCTTGAATGCTCTGGCTCATTTGCTGCCCTCCTGCTCGGCCCGAAGGCGCTCCTGGGCATGCAAGACTTTTTTTAAGAGGCTGTTCTCGATGGTAAGCTGGCCGATCAGCCGCTCCAATTCCGCGACTTTGGCTTCTTCCGTGTACGCATGGCCGTTGCCCTGGAAGGCGTTCTGGGCGTACTGGGCATGAAGTTTCTGCCACTTGGCGATCAGGTTTGGATGCAGATCATGTTCGCGGGCCGCTTGAGCGAGGGCCTTGCCCGCCTGCACTTGGCGAATGACTTGCAACTTGAAGTCTTTGGTAAAGATGCGGCGCTTGATACTCATGGTCGGTGGTCTCTCTTGATTTCCTTTCGGAGTATACCACCTTAACTTTCTGTCTCACTTTTGGGGTGCAGTCCAATCACTACGCCAATCTTAAGAAAGCAAGGTAGAAAATGTTGCATTGACAGCGATTACAATACTACCATCGTAATCGGCTTGTGTCTAAGACTGGTTAAGCAAGCAACTAACCAGATTCTATGGCTTTATGTGCTGCACCCGACGCCATCGGCTCGCGTATCGTGTGTATATTCGTTCGGCTTTGCAGTGGGGATGTCGTAGGTGAGTTTGGCCGTTGGTCTGCAAACGGGACGATATATCACACTTTGCATTCTGGAGCCGTCAGGAAGAGGAAGGGAAATGTGCTTGCAGAGCATGGTGTTTTATGCAATGCCTGCATATGGGGAAAGGACAACCGTGAACTCTTATCAAGTTTACGAACAAGCCATCAAATCGTTGTCTGCGGAGGAAAAACGGACGATTGCCCGGCTAATTATGGATGAGGTCGTTCCCAATGCTGCCCCGTATTCGTGTGTCAGCCTCACGGAGCAAGACCTTACCGCTGTATGTCCGCCGCGTCAGTTTGGGGCTGGGCGTCATTTGCTGTCGGGGGCAGGGATTGACGTGGATGAACTAATGGCGACTCCGATAGATGACGTATTTTCAGAATATGTGCCGGAAGAACCAGATGCAGCACATCATTGACCGGAAAGCTCCCGCTGACGACCAGCCTGCTAGGCTTGGAAGCGATTGCGGCTAGCCAGGCACCTGGCACTGGAAGTGCCGGACTACCCGGAGAAAGTGCCTCCGGCACTGAGGAAAGTGTCATTGCTGGCCTTTCCTGAGTTGCGGAGCGACTTTCTGCTTTTGGGTAGCCCGGCGTTTCAATGCCGGGTGTCTTGCTTTCGCCCCGTGTCTACGAAAGATAACCCATGACTGACCCACGACTGACCAAATGGGCGGAAACGCTTGTGCATTACAGCATGGCTCTTCAGCCAGACGAGCAAGTCTTAATCCGCGTGGACGAAGCCGCCATTCCGCTGGCGAAGGAGGTCTATCGCGCTGCCCTGCGCGTTGGGGCGCAGCCTCATGTGCAGGTATTGATAGACGGGCTGGATGAGATATTCCTGCAAACCGCTTCCGACGCGCAGCTTGATTTTGTTTCCCCCATCAAGAAGTTTGAGTACGACACGATTGATGTCCTGTGCGCCATCATCGCGCCGACCAACACGTCTGCGCTGGCGGGTGTGGAGGCCACGCGGCAGACGCGGTCGCATCGGGCCAGCAGTCAGGTCCGCAAGTCGCTGTTCACGCGCACCTCCGAAGGCCGGGCGAAATGGAACCTGACACTGTACCCGACACCCGGCGCGGCGCAGAACGCCAAAATGTCGCTGGCTGATTATGAAGAATTTCTCCTGCGGGCCATGCTGCTGGACAAAGAGGACCCCGCCGCCGCCTGGCGGGCATTCTCGTTAGAGCAGCAACGGTATGTGGAATACCTCAACCGCGTAGACACGCTGCGGTTTGTCGCGCGGGATACGGACATTTCCATGCGCGTCGGAGGCCGTGTCTGGATCAACTCCGACGGCCACAAAAACTTCCCGAGCGGCGAGGTCTTCACCGGCCCCCTGGAAGACAGTGTCAACGGCCATGTCCGCTACACGTTCCCGACCGCGCATCTGGGGCATGAAGTAGACGACGTGCAATTAACGTTCATGGATGGCCGCGTCGTGCAGGCCAACGCCGCGCGCGGGGTGGATTTTCTCCAAACCATGCTGGACAGCGATGCAGGAGCCAGAACGCTGGGCGAAGTCGCTATCGGCAACAACTACGGCGTCCAGCAGTTCACGCGCAATACGCTGTATGACGAAAAGATCGGCGGCACGTTTCATCTCGCGCTGGGCAATTCCTACCCGGAAACCGGCGGTGCCAACGTCTCCGCCGTCCATTGGGACATGGTCTGCGATATGCGCCCCGACGCGGGTGGGGGAGCCATCTATGCCGACGGCATTCTCATCCATGAAAATGGGCAATGGAAGATTTAGGCAAACTTACCACAGGTTTTTGCGAGTCGGGATGGTTCCCAGGCCCTGGACATAGACCGGGGAGCCGGTGAGTGGGAGGGTGACGAAGCCGGTGTGAGGCGTGAGTGTCTGGCTGTTTCCCATGATGTCGGTAACGGTTACAGGCGATGATGCCGGCAGACGCACAGAGATGGGGCTGTGCCAGCGGTTTTTCCAGGGTTCACCCGGTTGGCGGCTGCTGTGCTGGAACTTCTCCGGCGGCCACCAGTCCAGATCGGTCTCGTGCTTCTCGCGGTAGCTCCACAGCACGTCCACGCGGCCCGATCCCCGGCGGAAGCGCAACCCGTACAGATCGTCCGTGCCTAGCTCCAGACGGCCCTGATAGTCATTTCCCTCCAATTGCTCCGTCATGGCGGCGTAGGCGAGGTAGCCGGGTTTGGGGGTCAAATCGGTGTAGACCAGGCCGTAGTTGTATTCCGTGTCTGCCGGGTTCGGACGCTGGGCGAACCAGACGCCGTCCTGAAGCTGATACCATTCTATCCGAGGGATACCGAGCGCAAGAGAGACCAGAAACGTGCGAACCATGTAATCGCCCGCCGTGCGAACGTCTAACTGGCTCCGCTCCGGCGGGGTCGGCGCATACGTTTCCGTGAGCCAGACGTCATTGCTGCCCGCGGCTTGGGCGGCTGCCTGGGCGTCCAGGACCTGCGGGCGAAAGACCCAGCCCCGGTACCCTTTCCAGTATTCCGGGGCGCGCGGCTGGCATCCCGGATGGATCGAAAGAACGTCCGCCAGCCCCAGCCCGCCCGCCGCCGCCAGCCCATCCAGCCACGTCTTGTCCACGCCCCCCAGCCCCATCGTCAGAATTTTGCTCTGCGGCAGAACTTCCCGCGTGACATCATGGACGGGCCGGAGCAGGCGATCCACATAGTCCTGGGGCGTCACTCCGGCCAGGTTCAGTTCATTGCCGAATTCAATGTTTGAAGACAGGCCCGAAAGCCGCTGAAGCGTCGTTCGCACCTGCACTTTGAACTCCTCCGCCTGTCCGGGAGCGGGGAGGCCGGTGTGGATCTGAAGATGACAGGAAAGGCCTTCACTCGCCAGCAGCGTCTGCCATGCCTGTGCCTGCGGGTCTGGGGCAGTGGTATTCTCCGACGCGGAGGCCAGAGGGAAACCCAGCCGCACCCATCTGGCCCCCATACGATGCGCGAGTGCCAGAACCTGGGCAGGAGATTTCTGGTCCGGGTACGTGTCTTGGTTACAAATAATGCCGGCCAGGCCAAAAGGGGACGGCGGACGGCGGCTGTCTAGAGGCCGTTTGGGAAGGACGCCAAACGTCGTCCGGTCAATCCACTCCTGACCATTGGCCGTCAGCGAAGCAGCTAGAAAAAGCATTCCCCGCCGGGCATGAGGTATCGCAACCGGGAAGGCTTTTTCTGCGCCCGGCGCGAGGGTAACGGGCTCCGTCCCGCCGGCCAATGCCTTCCCGTAATAGTCCCAGACTTTCCAATGCAGCAAACCTGTTTGCCGGGCGTCCGCGACATTGCGAAGGCGAAGCGTGAACCGCGCGGTTTCGCCTGGCACAAAAAGATTTGCCGGACGCGGGCAAAGGACGGACAGGGAGAAAGCACGGCCTGACGCGGCAGCGGCTACATCCGCCGCGACGCCGGGAGTGAGAATGCCCGGATCGGCGGCAGCGAGCGGGACCAGGGCGAAATCATAGACTGCATCTGCGGGGGAACTTTTGGGGAAAGGAGCCGGAAGGAACGCGGCCCGCGCCGTATTCCCGCCATAAATCCAATCGGGATCGTACCAATTCGTCGCGATGACCAGGCGGCTCCGCGCAAAACAGACCTGCCGCAACTGCCATTCCAAGTCTCGATACGGCGTGTCCCCTTTGACTTCGTAAGGCAGCGCTCCCGTCGGGCGGACAAACCGGGTCGCAGGAACCGTGTCGGCGCTCAAAATCGGCTGGGGATACTCCATCTGGAAGCCGGTTTTGCCGCCATTGATCTCCTGCGCCGGCCCGCCGTCATGGATTGTCCAGCGCAGACGAACGCCGCCGGCCAGGGAAGTAACCAGCACCGTGACAGATGCCTGCGCGGCCTGTGGCCCGTCCAAATTGAAAGTAATTCGGGTCGCGCCGTGATCGGCCTGCTGATCCCGAATGCCTGCTGTCTGAAACGCCAGTCCCTGCGACGTGTACGCCTGGTAGCGAAGGGAGCGCAGAAGGGGGTCCGTTTGCGTTACCATGACCCGGTCAAATTGCACCCCATCCGGGGAAAGACGCAGCAGGTAGGGGTGGTTCCCCGCATGCGCGCTTCCTGCCATCATCAGCCAGACACAGAGCAGTACAGCAATGGCGGCGACACTGTTTCTGACCATTATTTCTCGTCGTTCACCGCGTCCAGCATGGGGAACGTGCGCCCGGCAATAGTGGGGTCAATCCGCATGGCCTCCGCGATTTCCACCCGGCCCGCTTCGAGGTCCCCGCGCTTACGAAGGGCGTAGCCTAGATTGAAATGCGCCCAGGCATGGGATCGGTTCAGCGCGATGGAGCGGCGCCAACTGGCAATGGCGGAGTCGAATTGGCCCATCTTGTACTGCGCGTTCGCCAGATTAAAGTGCGCGGTGACATACTCCGGGTCCGCTTGCACCGCGTGTTCAAACAAACTCAGCGCTGCAAAGGTCTGACCCTCATTGCTCAGGATAATGCCGAGATTGAAGTTCGCCGCCGGATCCTGCGGGTTCAAACGCAGGGACTCGCGCAGTTCGGCAACGGCGGCATCCACGAGACCTTTGACGTAAAGCGCGGACCCCAGCCATTGACGCGGCTCGGCCTGGCGCGGATCGCTCTTGACCGCCCGCTGCCAGCAGGCAATGGCGTCATCAATGCGCCCTTCTGAGTGATACGCAATGCCCAGGTTCGTATGGGCGTAGACATCGTCGGGATTGAACCGCAATGCTTCGTGGTACTGCGCCAGAGCCTCCTGCTTCATGTTACGGCTGTGATATACTGTCGCCAGGTTGTGGCGGGCGATGCTCAGAGTCGGGTCCAGGCTGAGCGCGGACTGCCATTCGGCCACCGCGCCATCTATATCATTCCGAAGGTAAAGCGCCGTCCCATAATTGTTACGCGCGTAGGCATGATTGGGGTCGACGCGGAGGGCCAGCAGCCACTCACGAAAGGCTTCCTCGTTCCGACCCAGTTTCCGCAGGGCCAGCCCCAGGTTGTTGTGCGCCCAGCCATCTTCGGAGTTGAGTTCAATGGCCTTGGTATAGGCAGCCACTGCACCCTCATATTGCCCCAGGTCGCTGAGGGCGTTTCCCAGCAGGTTGAACATTTCGCTGTTCGTCGGGTCAAGCCGCGTGGCCTCGCGGTACTGGATAATTGCGGCATCCTGCTGGCCCCTCAGCCCGCAGGGCATTGGCCAGCGTAATCCGAAGGTGGGCATCATTGGGCGTGCGGCCCACCGCTTTCCGGTAGCCGGCGATGGCTTCATCCAATTTTGCCTTTTCCCGCAGCGAATTGGCTTCAGGAAATTGAGAGTTTTCCTGTCGGGACTCTAAGATTTGACGCATCGGGTTTTCCTCTGTAGCTTTCAGCGGATGGAATAATCAACCGACACAACCGCGGTGATGTTCTTTTCCAATGAAGACGTGTCATCGGCATTGTCTTCGGATCGGTCCGACGAATAAAGCGGTGTGATTTGCGGGACGAACATTTTAGCGCTTCGGACTTCGCCGAGCCGGCAGCCGCTGCTGGCGGCGATCTGTTCGGCCCGATCACGGGCATTTTTGGCGGCTTCCGCCTGCATGCTGACCTTGAGTTCGCTCAGTTTCGTGTATAGGTAGAGCGGCGTTTCGGATTTGAACGGAATGCCGCGGCTGATGAGTTCCGTGGACTGGCGCGATAGCCCATCCACCAAATCTACCGAATGCGATTTGACCTCAATGGTCTGGCTCAACGTATACCCGGTAATGCGGCCTGTTGTGACGTACTGACCGGTTTTCGGGTTCTTGACCTGCTCATAAATCGGCTCCTCGCTGACCGCATCCGGCGTAATCTCCGCGGCCGGCACGCCCTGGCCGATCAGATAAGTTTTCACCTTGCCGACATTGGCTTCAAGCGGGGCATAAGCCCCGGCAATGGTCGGCGCGCTCTGGCTCAGGCTGCCTGTCCAGATGATAAAATCCGAGCGAATCGGCTTGCGCGCTGACCCGTCCACATGGATCAGTTCATCCTTGCTCTTGACGCGGATGAGGGTATGGGAATAAATGCCCGTACAGATCACCAATGTCACGGCGAACACCAGGGCGATCAAGAACGGAAGCAGCAGGCGTGATTGGTTCATGGCGGTCTTCCCCAGCGCTAAAACAAGCCTGAAATGCGGCCTTGAGCGTCAATGTCAATGTCCATCGCGGCGGGGCGCTTGGGCAGGCCAGGCATGGTCAGGATGTCGCCCATCAGGGCGACGACGAAGCCTGCGCCCGCAGAGAGCGTCAGGGCGCGGACATGGAGCGTGAAGCTGGTCGGAGCGCCGCGTTTGCCGGCGTCGTCGCTGAACGAATACTGCGTCTTGGCGACGCAGACCGGCAGCCGGTCAAAGCCATGCGCTTCCAGCCACGCGATCTGCTTCTGGGCGTCCGCGCTGATTTCCACGCCGTCCGCGCCATACACTTTGGCTGCCAGAGCTTGCAGCTTTTCCGGGATGGACAAAACCGCGTCATAAATCGGCTGAAATTGCCCCGGCGTTTCCAGAGCGTCCAGCACGGCCTGCCCCAACCCGCGTCCGCCCTCGCCGCCCGATGCCCAGACATCGTTGACCGCCACGCGCCAGCCACGCTCCCGGCAGTGGGCGACGACGGCCTCCACTTCATCCTGTGTGTCTTTGGTGAACTTGTTGATCGTGACCACAAACGGGACGCCGATCTGGCCGACATTGGCCGCATGACGGTCTAAATTGGGCAGGCCACGCTTGACCGCCGCGACATCTTCTTTGTCCAAACCCGTTTTGGCGACCCCGCCGTGCATTTTCAGGGCGCGGACGGTCGCGATCAGAACCACGCAGTCCGGCGACAGCGTCGGGCTGCCGGGGCGCGGCCACGATGTCGCAGAACTTCTCAAAGCCTAGGTCGGACCCGAAGCCCGCTTCCGTCACCACGCAATCCCCAAGTCGCAGGGCCAGTTTTGTGCCGAGAACGCTGGAACAGCCGTGCGCGATGTTGCCGAACGGCCCGCCATGCACGAACGCCGGCGTCCCTTCCAGCGTCTGCACCAGATTGGGCTTGATCGCATCGCGCAGCAGAGCCGCCATCGCGCCGTGCGCGCCCAGATCGGCGGCCGTGATGGGCTGACCTTTGGTCGTCTGCCCGACCACGATCCGCCCCAGCCGCTCTTTCAGTTCCGCTAGCGACTCGGCCAGACATAAAATCGCCATGACTTCCGAAGCGACCGTGATCTGGAACCCCGTCTCGCGCGGGTAGCCGTTCGCTTTGCCGCCCAGACCCGCCACAATGTTTCGCAGCGCGCGGTCATTCATGTCCAGGCAGCGCTTGTGCGCGATGGTTCGCACATCCAGGCCGAGGGCATTGCCGTTGTAAATGTGGTTGTCCGTCATGGCCGCCAGCAGGTTGTTGGCCGTGCCGATGGCGTGCATGTCGCCCGTGAAATGCAGGTTGATGTCTTCCATCGGGATCACCTGCGCGTGTCCGCCCCCTGCCGCCCCGCCCTTCATGCCGAACACCGGCCCCAGAGACGGCTCCCGTATGGCGGCGATGGCCTTTTTGCCGAGTTTGCACAGCCCCTGCGCCAGCCCGATCGTCACCGTCGTCTTGCCCTCGCCCGCAGGCGTCGGCGTGATGGCTGTGACGACGATGAGTTTGCCGCGTTTGACCCCCCCCGCCCCCAATTCTGGGGGAGCCAGAAGGCGTTCCAGGGTCGGCTGACTAATTTTGGCCTTGTCCCGGCCATAGAGTTCCAGATCGTCTGGCGAGAGACCAAGATCGGCGGCAACATCCACAATCGGGCGGGGCATCACGGAATGGGCGATTTCCAGGTCAGTGGGCATAGATATTCTTTCGAACCCCGCCCTGAACGGCGGGGCTTTAATAGAGCAAATCCCTGCCTTTCACTCCGCTACGGAGCGAAGCGACTCGGAGGCACGGGCATCAGGAAGGTTAGAAATCTTCGCCCGCGAAGGCGGGGGCTTGCACTTCCGAAGCACGGGGGTTCAGCCCCGTGAAAACTTAACGAATCTCATTCGGGTAGATCGCAATCTGTGAGCCTTCGGCCAGCACCACCGAGTCCGGTGTTCGGTCGTTCAGAAACTGCCAGCGTTCCCCATAGAGCAGGCCGCAATTGACCGATAACTGATACTCTTCCAGCGGGTAAGTCCGCCAGGTCGGATGCCAGACACGATAGCGCGTCAGCCGACCGGAACGGGTCCGGCCAAAACCCACTTCCTGTTCCTTGACCCACGTCTCAAAACTGTTCTTGTTCGGCTCCCGCGCCGCGCCATTGGCCGTGAGGGCGACCATTTGCGGCTGCCCCTCCACGACAAAATCATGCCGGACGCGCCGGAGAGCGCCAATCTGAGTCACCCGGCTGGTCATCGGCACGGCGGTATACGGTTCATTATACAGCAAGCGGGCAATGTTGACAACCAGGGGGTTCGGGGCCAGTTCGCGAATGAACACGACCCCGCGCCGATTGCCCTGCCGGACATAAAAACGCAGGTTGAATTCGGGGAAGTCGCAAAGCGTGCGAGGGGAGGGGATACTCCACCCCAGCACCCGCGTCTGCTCAAAATTGAACGCGACGAGGCTGCAATAGGCGCTGCCTTCCCACCGATCCAGTTCCAGCCCCGGCGTCAGGTACGGCGTCAGGGCTTCGTCGGGAACAGCATAGGAAATCAAAATCAAATCGGACCAAACAGCAGTCAGGAATGGGGTCATACGGCCAATTTTCTAAAAGTTTTTCCAATCTTCATCTTCTTCAGGTGTGTCCCGCAGGCGGCTTATGGTAGACGCTGAGCCTTAGATTGTTGCCGCGGAAGCACTTTCTACTCTTCGTAAGAAATCAACACCCGCTTCTTTGATCTCCGCATCATGGCTGCGGGAGGCACGTTCCGCGAGGCGTTGCATTAGTGCTGTATCTATCTGTTCGTAAAGTTTGAGAAGCATCCTGTATTCCGCTTCCGTTTCCTCATTAAGTAGCGGTTCTGCCGCCTCTTCGATTTTATTTCAAAACTTCGTCACGCGGCAGCCTAAGAACGAAGTTGCGAAGGGATTGTTCATCGCCAGAGCCATAACAGCAGACATACAGTAATTCGGGCAGTAGTTGTATGGCTTCTTCTGGTTGGAGACTTCTCACTATTTGCAGAGCCATACTTTGAACACGGGTATTTTGACGAAGAGCAGGACGTAACAGTGCAACACGATTTATGTCCTCTTCAAGAAATTGCCTAAAGGCGGATGTGTATGCAATTCCCGTCTCAACGTGGACTGCGTGTAACTCTATCATCTGATCCCAAACGTTGACATCGGGATTAAATTTAAACCACTTGAAATCGCTCATAGATGCTTTTTATGCCCCTGTGTAGTCGTATCGCCGAAGGCATATTGATATTCTTCGATGGGGTCAAGGCATCGAAGGCTCGGCTTTTTGCACCCAAAGGCCGCGCATGTTCCAGCCGTTGTTGGAGACGCTGACGTAACCCTCGCGGTCGCTAGTTAGGGTTTGCTTGATGCCCGTGATTGCATCCGTCACTTGAAAGCGCGCGTTCGGCCTGCCGGTCATCAACCGGACTGTTGCCTTGACAGACGGGTCCTGGGCCTGATACGTTCCCCAGACGCGGCCTTTGCTGTCTTGCAGCGTCGCATTCGCGTCACCGTTGTAAGTGAGGAACATACGGGCGCCATTGGGCTTCTGGAACAGAAGGGCGTATTGGTCCGGCGGCATGAGCGCAGTAGGTTTGTATCCCGCGTAACGCAGCACAGCATCCACAATGGCTTGCTGCAATGCTCCTCGCGCGATGCTGGTTTCATTGGCAAAAAAGTGCAGGTAAAGGACGCGCCCTTTGCCGAAACGATGCTCGCTGACTAGGGGCAGGCCGCCTAGAGACAGCAGAGTTTTCACGCCTTGAACACCCTCCGTGCGGCAAATACCACGAGAGAACGTGACGCTTTTCCCATCCCAGGCTTTCAGAACCGAGTGGAAGATTGGGTCATGGGTCTGCAATATGCCGGAAACGACCGAAGTTTCACGGATGCTGCCGAAGCCTAGCAGTTTTTCCTGCCCGCCAGGCTGACAGAATGCAACCGGGCCGGGCCGCAGTTCGGTGACGGGGGCGCTGAAGCGGGTCGGTATGAACGAGTGGGTGATCACCGTGCGCCCTGGTTTGGACGCCACCCAATGACTGAGTTTTGAGACAAAGCCCTGTGGCGGCTCAAACGACGACAGGACGACGGTCTTATAATCGTCCAAATCGTAAGCGTCTTCCAGGGGAAACGCCGCGCCGTCATGAAGATAATTAAGCTGCACCAGGTCCTGTCCCAGATTGTAAGGTTGGTCTGAGCCATTGGTGAAGTACGGCATTCCTTCCGTGATCGCCCGCATACTGATCGCCAGCAGATCGGTTTGGGGCTTGACAGCGCGGTCATTGCGGTTTTGCAGGAAGCCGGAAAAGGCACACCTGTCCGTTGTATAAGAAGCATATTCCGGTTGCGTCGGATCAATGGCCTTGTCCCACGTCCAGGCCCAGTATTGCTCGTTCTGCGCGCGGGCATGAGTAGACCCTGCCTGTGCGTAGGCGATCAAGTAGGTCGCCCTGTTGTCCCAGTAAAAAGGCCGACCGGCATACGGGTCTCCGCCAGCCGCAGACACTTCGCCGCCGATGACCAGTTCCTTGCCGTTGCGCTGGACAACGTTGTCATAGTAGCGCCCATTATAGTAGGTCGGCACGACAACGCCGGCCCCGCCCCACCATTCGGTCCAGAAGCCGCGCGCATAGCGAAGTTTGTTCAACCAGTACAGGTCGGTGCCGTTGTTGACTTCTTCCGGGTTACAGACTGGCTGCGTCAACATCCCATACTCAGTGGCCGACAGGCGGACCCCTTCATTGGCGAACTTCAGCCACTCGTAATGGTACAGCAAATCCAGCACGATGCGATTATTCCGCAGAGTCGGCGAATCGGGTGCATTGGGGGCCGGAGGCCGATAATCGTTCCATGAGGTCAGCCCGACATCCTGCGGCGTCATGCGGTAGCCGTGGTAGCTAACGAAATACTCCCAGAAATGGGCCACGCGCCGATCTGTGGGCTTTTTCGCGTCCATGCCTTTCCCCAGTTCCAGCCCGGCGTCGGTTTCGTTTAAATCCTGCGGCCAAGCTTTCAGAGCCGAATCTGAATAAGCCCAGTTCTGGCCTCCCTCCACATAGGGCCAGACATAGTCTACGGGTCGGAACACGTCCGCGCCGGCTTTGGCCGAACGCAAATAAAGCTGCTGGGCCAGTTTGAGAAAAAGGGGATTCGTGATGTCCTCGCTATGGGTCGCGTCCATCCCGCGCTCAGTCGGATTCTGCCCCGTCGCGTTCCGGGCATACAGCGAGTCCTTTTCTTCGGCAGTCAGGCTCCGACCGTCTAATTGTTCGCTGAACGCCGCATGGTTATGCGCGGTCACGGCGGACACATCGCCCTTTGCGTGCAGAAACTGCGCGAACGCCGCGCCATTAGCCCCGTTCAGATACCCAATCTCAATGCCGACCGGGCCAAACTCCTGCCGCAGATGGCCGGTGATGTCTTCGGCCATCTTCAGCCCCGCTGGATTGTCCAGTCCGGGAAACGTTGACCCCTGCGGCCAGATGTTATGAATAGCGACTTCCACCCGGTTTCCCGGCACCGGCGGCGGAACTTTGGCCGGCATCCAGAACTGATTTTGCCAGGCCAGCGGTACGATTTTGCGGGTTTGGAAGCCCGCCACATCCACATTCCAGGTGTCGCCGGGTTTGAAACCAGGGATTGTAGAGAATAAACTCCACTTTGGCAATGTCGTGCGGCGTCTGCCCGCTGCCGCCGGCATGGACCGGCTGCTCCCGCCGCAGCCGAACCTTGATCCAGTCGGTAGGGACGTTCAGCTCATAATAGCCCTCGTTGCCTGCCGAGTCAATCACTTTAAGCGTGACTGTGCGCTGCTGAAGTGAAGTCTTCCGAATGTAGAACTCAATGACATTGTCGTCCAGCGGCTTCGCCCGCGCTTCCCCCGCGCCCACCCAATAATCGCCGGGAAGTTTATCGGTCGCACGGAACGTCAAATGCTCCATCTCGCTGCCATTCGGCCCGGTTTCCGCCGCCTTCTCCGCCACCATATTCCCGGAACTATAGGCGTACCACTGGTAAGGCATCAGAGATTCGGCACCCAAGGAAGGCGTGAACGGAAAAAGCGCCATTGCCCCGATTAAACAAAGCGTTCGCAAGTTCAGCAAAGTCACTTATCCCTGCATGGTCGGCAGGCCGAAGGCGCGGAGCCATTCTTGCAGTTTGGCGACGCGCGGGGTCTGCTCAGTGGGGATGGCGACCGGGCGGCCTCGCGTGTCTATGATCAGGCCCACGACGCCGCCTTCCACCGTGACCGTCCGGGATTTGCCCTTGCCCGCCCCGACATCAAAGTTCTTGGCCGGGGTGATGGTCGCTTCCTGGGTTTCGCCGTCGCCCATTTGCAGCACGCGGATCTGACCGAAGGGAACGACTTCGGTGCCGCTGATCTTTGAAGGAAACCGTGACACAGGGTTCGCCGTCTTTGGCGGTTCCGATCGGGGCGATGGCATGGCCGAGTTTGATCAGGCAGTCGCGCTCAAAGACCTGCGTCGCGGCTTCCGGCAGAATGGTAGACAGAACGCCGAGCTGCGGCATCATAAAGATCGAGTCCACGGCCAGCATGGTCACGCCTTCGGGCTGGTAGGCATCCAGCATCATCAGGGCGGACTGGGCGCGGTGGGGGGCGTGGGAAAGAACGCCGCCGCTGCCGACGATCATGTCCAGCTCGAGCATGTTGACCAGCGTCTTGCCGGTCGCTTTGTCCAGTTCCATGCCCGCCTCGGTCTGTCCGCCTTTCAGGCCGCGCGCCAGGGATTTGTGGTGGTCGAAGGCCAGCCGCAGGGCTTCGCGGGCGACGGCCTGCTCGATCTGCAAGTCTTTCAGGGTCTGCGGAATGGTCGTCGGGCGGATCATCTTGTTGCGGAGCTGGTTGCGAAGGTAGGCATCGTCGGCCTCGAACGGAATCCAGCGGGCGATATGGGGCAGTCCGGCTTCGGTCAGCACATTGCAGATGGAGTAGGACATGCCCAGATTGGCCGACACGGTGCGGACAAACTGGCCGTCGAAGACCGAAAACACGTCCGTGGTCGCCCCGCCGATGTCCACGCCCAGAACATTGATATGGCGCTCGGCGGCGATGGTCTCCATGATCTTGCCGACGGCGTTCGGGGTGGACATGATGCCCGACGAGGTCCAGGTCATCAGTTTGGCATAGCCCGGCGCCTGCTGCATGACGTGTTCCAGGAACAGCTCATGGATGGCCTCGCGGGCCGGCCCCAGGTTCTCCCGGTCCAGCGTCGGGCGCAGGTTGGCGACTTCGCGCAGGTCCACGACGCCTGCAATGATCTCTTCCACGGCTTTATGGGCTTCCACATTGCCGGCATAGATGACGGGCAGTTTCAGGCCGATGCCCAGGCGCGGCTTGGGGTCGGCGGAGCGCAGCATTTCGGCCATCTCGGTCAGATGCGTCACCGTGCCGCCGTCCGTGCCGCCGGACATCAAAATCATGTCGGGCCGCAGGGCGCGGATCCGCTCCACCTTCTGATACTCCTTGCGCCCGTCGTCCACCGCGATCACGTCCATGATGATCGCGCCTGCGCCCAGCGCCGCCCGCTGTGCGCTACTCCGCGCTCATGGCCTTGACCACGCCCGCGACCGTCATCTGCAAGCCGCCGCCCGCCGAGGACGTACTGAGGTACAGATCCACGCCGCTGCCGTCGGCCCGCTTCGGCGTGATGATCTTGCCGTCTTCGTCCAGAATCGTCTGCCCGGACAGTTCCTCCACTTCCCGCGCGGCATTGGTGACGCCCACCGTCACATCATCAAACGGCGCTTCCACCGTGGTCGGCGCTTCGCCCGCGCGTGGTCAGGCGGTACACATCGCCCTGCTTCTCAATGAGAATGGCTTTCGTCGTCGTGCTGCCGCAGTCGGTGGCAAGAATAATTTGGATGTTACTGTTATCAGGCATGGGTGTTCCTATCGTTCACGGGTTTTCGATTGGGCGTTTGGCTTCGTATTCCAGTCCGTCGTAGGAGGGCTTTACGATATAGTTTTCTGGCCTTTTTCTGCCTGCCTGGGATAAAACCGTTGGGCGTCACTAGATTGATCGCTGCAAATCTGGCGATTGCTTCCGCCATGCCTCGCATCTCCGGTTCTCCTGGGCCGTACAAACCGTCGCGCGTAATTTCCATTTTGCCTTGGCTTTTTGTACATAGATACAAAACTAGCGAAGCCGTATGGTTGTAATAACTTTGGTCCAAGCAAATACTCTGTAGTTCAGCCATCGCATAAACAGGGCGATCATTGAAAAAAACCTGCCCAAGCACTCGGTCAAAAGTAAGCAACGGTTCGCGAAGTACAGAGATTATCCGCCATAAAAAAGCAAAACACAGCAGCAAAACGAGAACCAGACTCAGGCGATAGTCTATCGGTGCATTGTAGTGGCCAGGTATTCGGAAGAAAATAAATCCAATCAGCAAAACCGCTGCTGTGCTAATTCCGACCAAAGCGAAAATATCAAGTCGCCTGTTACGGCTGATAACGAGCTGCTGATCTGTCACATAAATGGAATACTTGAGTATGCTCATTTTGTTTACGCCAGGGTAACCAAACAACGGTTTAGCGTTCGTGTGCAACTAAAGGGTAGCCCTCCGACCTAGAAACCACAATAAACGATAATACCTGGAATCAAGTTGCCCCAATCCAGTCCTTGCTTTACCTGAACTGGTGTGGTGTCAACCTCTTGCACCTGTGGAGGTGGCGGCCAAACTTTAATCTCCCGCGTTTCTTTATCCTGCCGGTTGTGGCTCATTATCTCCTCTGGCTACAACGTCTGATTTTGCTCCATGCAAGCCGCAGGACTGACAGGCCGCGCCCGATGGACTTTCCCAGATGGCTTGGGCGGAACAGCGGGTGCAGTGTTTATGCGGCGATGGGTGAGCGCGACAGATAGCACACTCGCGCTTGATTTTGGTACGTTTGGCGTTTTTGGGTAGTTCTGCAAGACAAATAGGACAATTCCTGTGGCCTCGCCTTAGCTTTGACCCCGCCGTATGCTTGTTTTGCGGGATATGCGGCAACGGTTGTTCGTCTTTTTCCATTGTCTACGCTTCCTGCAAAACCTTAGTTTGTGGACTACTGCTGTCTGCTACGCATAATTGTAGCACAAGTGAGGGCGGAAATTGGAACCCGGTACGGCTGGTCGGTGTTATCGCTTTATGCCTTTATTAGAGACACCCCCTGAGACAGTCCAGCAAACTTTGCGTGAGCGCGGCGACCACGGGAATTATGATGCGGAGCCGCGCCTATCTATGCCAGCCGACCTCCTGCCCGATGGGCGCTACGGGGCGCGCTGGCTGATTGTGGATCAGACGCGCCTGCGGGTGCTGACGCCGCAAGCGTCCGGGCCGGCCCGCGTGGATTTGGATTTGGCCCTGAGCGACATCAAGGAAGCCAAAGCGGATTCGCTGGTCGGCAACGGTGCGCTGCGGCTCATCATGCAGGATGGACGAACGGTGGAAGCGCTGCGCTACACGCTGGCGCTTTCGTCTGCGTTTAATACGGTCGCCCGCGTGCTGCAAACCTGGCTCAAGGGCGAGGACCCGTCCGATGCCTTGCTGGAAGACCTGGATAAGAAAAAGAACTGCGCCACCTGCGGCGATCCATTGCCCGAAGACACCAATGTCTGCCCCAAGTGCGTGGACCGCAAGGCCGTTTTGCTGCGGCTGCTCTCATATTCACTGCCGTACAAGAGCCGCGTGATGACCGTCGTCATCCTGATGCTGGCTGGAACCTATGTGACCCTGCTGCCGCTGCTGCTGCAAAAACACCTGACGGATGACGTTCTGATCGCGCACAGGCACCCAGAGTGGATTGGCGGCATCGTTCTGGGGCTGATCGGGGCGAGCCTGCTGGGCGTCGGCATCTCCGTCTGGCGCAGCCGGCTGGTCGTGTGGATGTCCAACCACATGATCCACACGATCCGTATTCAAGCTTACAACCGGCTTCAATCGCTCTCCATCGGCTATTATGACAAACGGCAGACCGGGTCGCTGATGAATCGGGTGACGCAGGATGTGGGCGAATTGCAGGATTTTCTGGTGCAGGGCATTACGTTCTTCCTGGTCAATACCCTGGTCATCCTCGGCTTCTTGATCGTGCTGTTGCGGCAGGACTGGCGGCTGACGCTGCTGACTCTGATTCCTGTGCCTCTGGTCGTGTTCGCCACGAAGCGATTGTGGAAGATGCTGCGGAACCGCTTTCATCGGGTCTGGCACTTGCGCTCCGGCCTGTCGGCCTCCATTAACAGCGCCATCTCGGGTGTTCGTGTTGTCAAGGCGTTCGCGCAGGAGTCGCGCGAGGTGCAGCGGTTTCAGTCCCGCTCCGAGGCGCTGTTCGCCGCCAATGTCCAGGTTCAGCAATCCTGGAACACTTACTTCCCGGCCCTGTCGTTCCTCACCACCGCCGGCGTGTTCATCATCTGGTTTTATGGCGGGCACGAAGTATTCGTCAACACTACGAATCAGGCCGCACACGGCATGACTGTGGGCGCTCTGACCCTGTTCATCGGCGCAATCGGGCAGTTGATGGGGCCGATCCAGCAGATGACCCAGATTGCCGACTGGCTTTCGCGCTCCACCGCCGCCGCCGAGCGGGTTTTTGAAGTCATTGACGCCGAGCCGGATATCGAGGACGCCGAAGATGCCGTCGCGATGCCGCACATCGAGGGCCATGGTGGAGATGCAAAGAAGTCCACTTCTCCTACGACAAGAATCCAGACGTGCTGGAAGATGTTTCCATCGACGTCCAGCCGGGCGAGATGATCGGCCTGGTCGGCCATTCGGGCGCGGGCAAAAGCACCATCATCAACCTGCTGTCGCGCTTCTACGATGTCAAAGACGGCCAGATTCTGATTGACGGCGTGGACATCCGCAACATCAAAATGGACGACCTGCGCCGCCAGATCGGGGTCGTGCTTGCAGGAGCCGTTCCTGTTCCCCGGCACGATCGCCAGCAACATCGCCTATGCCAAGCCGGACGCAACGCCCGAAGAGATCATGCAGGCCGCCAAAGCCGCCAATGCCCATGACTTCGTCATGCGCTTCCCGGACGGCTACGACACCTATGTCGGCGAGCGCGGGGCGCGGCTGTCCGGCGGCGAGCGCCAGCGCCTGTCCATCGCCCGCGCCATTCTGCATGACCCGCGCATTCTGATCCTAGATGAAGCCACGGCTTCCGTGGACACCGAAACCGAGAAGCAGATTCAGGAAGCCATGTCCCGGCTTATTCGAGGGCCGGACGACCTTCGCCATCGCGCACCGCCTGTCCACCCTGCGAAACGCCAGCCGCCTGATGGTGATGGAGCGGGGCAAACTCGTGGAACTGGGAACGCACGACGAGTTGCTGGACAAGCCCGAAGGCGTTTTCCGCCGCCTGGTAGACATGCAGCAGGAAGTCAACAAATTGAAGACGGAGTTTCTGGAGGCGTAGGTCTGGCTCAACTTAACAGAAACTTAACCTTTTCTTAACCGTTGCTTAATCAACGGGAGGTAACATCAGCGAACCTAGCATTTAGGCAAACCCCAATGGAGGCTTCGCACAATGAAACTGTCCCGTATGACCTGCCAATCGCTCTTTTGCGCCACGAGCTGCCTCGCTGCTGCTCTTCTTTCCCCCGCGCTTTCCGCCGATCCGCTGCCGTCCCTCTCGTCTCAGAATCCCGGAAGCCCGGATTATGCCCCCGGCTATGACAAAGTTGTCCTGGTCATTGAAGAAAACCAGCAGTACAGCACAATCATTGGCAACTCGGCTGCGCCTTACACAAACCTGCTGGCCGATCAGGGGGCATTGATGACCCAATCTTATGGAACCGAGCATCCCAGCCAGCCGAATTATCTGGACCTGTTCTCCGGCGGGGACCAGAATGTTTACGACGATAATTTTCCCAACGTCGTCAATCTTCCGTTCTCCGGCGAAAATCTGGCCGCGCAATTGCTCCATCAGGGACAATCCTTCGCCGGCTACTCCGAAGACCTGCCTTATGTCGGTGATACGGTCGACAACTTTGGGTCCTCTCCCGGCGATCCGGCCGGCACCCACGACTATGCCCGCAAGCACAATCCCTGGGCGAACTGGCAGAACGATGCCTTCGCGGCCACGAAGTCCAATTACGGCTCCAATTACCTGCCGTCGTCCGTCAATCAGCCGCTGACGCCGTTCACAAATATCACCGCCACCGGTGCCTTTGAGAACCTTCCGAAGCTTTCGGTTGTCGTCCCCAATCAAAAGCATGATGACCACGGCATCTCCGGCGGAGCGTCCGGCAACCAGCTCATTGCCGACGGCGACACCTGGCTCAAAAACAACATCGGCCCCTATGCCGACTGGGCTAAGACGCACCACAGCCTGCTGATTATCACCTGGGATGAGGACGATTACAGTTCCATCAACCGCGTTCCCACGATCTTCTACGGCGACCAGATCAAGACCGGGCGCTACAGCGAACCGCGTTCGGTATCGTTCACCTCGGTGATCAATGCCGACAATCAGCCGTCGGGAGCGCCGGAATACGAAAAGATTACCGGCATCAATCACTGGAACGTGCTGCGAACAATGGAAAACATCTTCCGGCTGGGCCATATCGGACAGGCTAACAAGGTAGCCTCGATCACCGACATCTTCGAGACCAAGTAAAGCCTTGCATTTCCAACAAAAACGCCCGAAATCCTTATGGGTTTCGGGCGTTTTTGCTCAAGTCTCTGCCTCCGGCTCAGGTTTTGGAATCCGCCGGTTTTCGGCATCTTCCACTTCGACCGCGCCGTAATAGGCGACCGGGTTGCCGACGCGCAAAGCCCAGCCCTGATCGCCGTAACTCCAATGCCACCACTCGCCGACATAATTGGTCAGCCCCGCTGCTTCCATGACTTCGATCAGTAAGAGACGATTGACGCGAGCCTGCTCGGAGAGCTTGTGGTAGTAAGTCGGCGCGGATGTCCAGCCTTCAGCCGGAGACGTGAAATCCAGACCCTCGCCATTGGAGCCGCGAATGCCGACATCCACCGCACCGCCGGTCAGATGCGGGGGAGGGGAAATGTCGTCGGGCGGGGCGACCATCCGGTTCAGCATTCGGGCCAGCGTCGCCTGCGACCAGTCCGGGTGTTTTTCGGTCATTTCTTTGGTGAAGCCGGCGCGGATCTCTCGCTGCATTGTCATCGTCCGCAAGGCTGTTCCCACGGTGAGAATATGGCCTTCGGGGAGCCTCTCCTGCGCCCCGTTGACCATGCGCGCGACGGTTTCCCGCAAAAAAGGCAGGCAGCCGGGAAGCAGCAGGACATGGGGGCAGAACTGACGCAGGTCTACCAGAGGCTCACCGGCGTCTAAAATCGGCACGGCGCGCAAGGCGCGTAGCGGCTCACCGAAAGAGCGCAAATCAAAGCGTTTATCAAATCCAGGTTTGGCGCGTAGGGGCATGGTCAAAGGGCATAGTCTCCGTCATAAACGATATAAGCTGAGCCAATCATATTGACCGAGGCCGCTTCGCCCGGCCAGGTAATCAGAAGCGCTCCTCCCGGCGAAATAATATTAATCGGCTGGCCAGGACAACTCAGCCCGCGCAGGACGGCGGCAACTCCCACCGCGCACGCGCCCGTGCCGCAGCCAAGCGTTTCGCCCACGCCGCGCTCCCAGATGCGAATACGAAACTGTGGATCGCCAAATACCGACTCGCCCTCCGGCGTGGCCCAGAGAACGCTGGTGCGACTGGGTAACAGCGCATGGTTTTCAATCAGCGGCGAGACGGTCTGAAAGGTGTCTTCGTCGGGCGCCGGGCCAAAGATCACTGCGTGCGTGCTGCCGGTATTGACGGCGGTCAGGGTGTACATGTGTCCCGCAACCGTCAAAGGCCAGTCCACAACCCGTCCGCCCGGCACCTCCGCGGCGAAGGGAATACGCGACGGCTCCAGATGCGGCGGCCCCATCTCCACCCCGAGTGACGCATTCACGGAAAATTTGGTAGAGACGTGCCGCAACACTGCCGTCTTTGGCCCATCCAGCGTCTGCACAATAAATTCCCGTAACTTACTCCGCTCCCCTAGCCAGCCGGCTCGCCAGGCCCACAGTCCGACGCAGCGCAGGCCGTTCCCGCACATGTCTTCGGTCCCATCCGGGTTAAACATCCGCATCCGAAATGCCGCTTCGGGAACATCCTGCGAGACGACGAGCAAACCGTCCGCCCCGATGCCCGTATGCCGGTCGCAAGTGCGAATCGCCAGGTCCGACAAAAGCATCTCCGGCGGCAGAATGGCCGCGTCTACCACCACAAAGTCGTTACCGACACCCTGCATTTTCGTAAAGCGCATACCGTCAAGAACTCATGGGACAGCGGGTGGGTTCCCGTGCTATCCTTCTGGGTAGGAACCCAGCACGTTCACATAGATCGTGTGTGTCCGCAGGGCGTCCAGGGCCAGTTTGACCGGCTCATCCAGTTCGTGGCCCTGAAAATCCACGAACTGAACATATTCCCAGGCCGTGTTGCGGGCGGGGCGCGTGGCGATCATGGACAGGTTGACCGTGTGCGCCTCAAAGGCGCGCAGGGCGCGGCCCAGCGAACCCGGCTCGTTTTTAACGGCGAACAGAGCGCTGGTCTTGTCCCGGCCTGTGGGCGGCGGCTCGTTGCGGCCAATCACGAGGAAGCGTGTCCGGTTGTGCGGGCTGTCTTCAATGCTGTCATACAGAATGGGAATGTTGTAGACTTCCGACGCGCGCTTGGGAGCAATAGCCGCGCCGTTTGGGTCGGCGGCGGCGCGTTCGGCGGCGCGAGAAGTCGGCATAACGTCAACAATCTCCACGCCGGGCAGGTGGGAATCCAGCCAGCGGCGGCACTGGGCCAGCGGCTGCGGGCCGGTGTACAGCCGCTTGATTTCCGAGAGCGATTTCGCGTGTGTCAGCAGGTTCTGGACGATATTCACGAAGATTTCGGCGCAGATTTCAGCGACGTTTCGTGGAACATGTCCAGCGTATAATTGACCACGCCTTCGGTAGAGTTCTCTACGGGAACCACACCATAATCCGCCCGCCCGCGCTCTACTTCGCCGAAGACATCGGGGATGGTCGCGCAGTCGTAATACAGGCTGGACGAGCCGAACCGCTGCACGGACGGCCATCTCGGTAAATGTCCCCGGCGGCCCCCAGTAGGCGACCGTCATCGGCTTTTGCAGGGCGATGCTGGCAGAGATAATCTCTCGGTAGACCGCCACCAGCGCCTCTTTGGGCATCGCCCCGCCGCCGTGAAGCTGCATCAAACGCTCCACTAAGTCCCGCTCGCGCTCCGGGGCAAAGTAGCGGGCGCTTTTGTTTTCCGCTTTTTGCTTGCCCACTTGCAGGGACACTTCCGCCCGCTGGTTTAGCAGTGCGACAAGCTGTTCGTCAATGCCGTCAATTTGTTGTCGTAAATCTTCAAGGCTCATCATGCCCATTTGTTCGGCAGCGACATTGAGGATTCCTGCGCGCTCCTTGACTTGCCCCCCGCCTGGCGTGCTACAATGGCGCAGGAGTATTGTGTGGCGGAAGACATTCAAGAACAGTCCGCGGACAGCCTGACGGAGACGGTGCGACGGCTGGCGCAAATGGTCGCGGAAAGCGGTCTCTCCGAGCTGACAGTGGAAGAGGGCGGGGTCACCGTCACCGTCAAAGCCAGCCCGGAGGCCGCGCCCGCCCCGGCGATCTTGCCTGGGATGGCGGTGCAGGCGCATCCACATCTGGTGTCTCTGGCACAGACGCCTGCATATTCGCAGACGATGGTCAGTGTGCCTGCCGCTCCTGTTCCGACTATCCCAACCGTTTCGGTCAAATCGGCGCGGGCGGCCACGGCGATTGCGCTGGAATCGCCGATGGTGGGCGTCTTTTACCGCTCGCCGTCGCCCGATGACCCGCCGTTTGTCAACGTCGGCGATATGATCAAAGTCGGCCAGACCATTGGCTTGATCGAGGCGATGAAAGTCTACAGCGAAGTGCCGTCGGAAGTGCCGGGCCGCGTGGTGGAGATGCCTGTGGAGAGCGGCAAACTGGTCCAGCAGGGCCAGCCGCTGATTTTATGTGGAGCCGTCAATGACGAGCCAAAAACAAATCAATGTCGGCATTCTGGGGCTGGGCGTGGTCGGCAGCGGAACCGTGCGCGTGCTGACGGAAAACGCCGAGGGCATCGCCCGCAAAGTCGGCGTGCCCGTCGTCGTCAAACGGATCGCCGTGCGCGACATAGACAAGCCGCGCGACGTGTCTGTTGACCCGGCGCTGCTGACCGATCGGCCCGAAGATGTCATCGACGACCCCGACATCGACATCCTCTGCGAACTGATCGGCGGCGTCGAGCCGGCGCATGATTATGTCCTGCGGGCCATCAAAGCCGGCAAAAACATCGTCACCGCCAACAAAGAAATGATGGCGAAGGCCGGCCACGATCTGCTGCACGAAGCCGAAAACCGCGATCTGGACTTCAGCTTCGAAGGCAGTGTCGGCGGCGGCATCCCCATCATCCAGCCGCTCAAACAGGCCCTCGCCGCCAATCAGTTTCACGGAGATCATCGGCATCGTCAACGGCACGACGAATTATATCCTGTCCAAAATGACCGCCGAGGACGCCGACTTCGCCGATGTTCTGGCCGAAGCGCAGGCGCACGGCTACGCCGAGCCGGACCCGACCAACGACATCGAGGGCTACGACGCCCAGTACAAGACGGCCATTCTGTCCTCCATCGCCTTCACCATCCCGCGTTCGACCCGGCGACATCTATGTCGAAGGCATCACCAAGATCGCCAAGCGCGACATCGAAGTCGCCAGAGAACTTGGCTATGTCATCAAGATCGTCGGCATCGGCCAGGATCTAGGGCGACGCCCTGCAGGTGCGCGTCCATCCTGTCCTGCTGCCCAAAGCCCATCCGCTGGCTTCCGTCAACGACGTCTACAACGCCATCTACCTGCGCGGCAATGCCGTCGGCGACGTGATGTTCTACGGGCGCGGCGCGGGCAGCCTGCCGACCGGCAGCGCGGTGGTCGGCGACATCATCGAGACCGCCCGCAACATCCGGCGCGGCGCGACGGGCCGTTTGGGCTGCACCTGCTACGACCACAAGCCGACCCTGCCGATTGACCGATTACGCACCAAGTATTACATCCGCCTGCTCGCCCATGACCGCCCCAAAGTGCTGGCGAGCCTGGCATCCGTGTTCGGCGACTTCGACGTCAGCATTGAAAGCGTCGTCCAGCGCGCCCTGCCCGACGGCGACGCCGAGATCGTCTGGATCACGCATCAGACCTTAGAAGCCAACCTGCGCTCTGCGTTAGATGTCATCCGCCGCCTGCACATCGTTTCCGGCATTGAGAACTGGATAAGAGTGGAAGAATGATACGGCAATGTTCCAATAAACGAGGTCGTAATGGATAACTTGTACGACGCGCAGATTGCCCGTATCAAGCAAAAAATATCCCAGACACAAGGCGTATGGCTTCATTCTCCGGCTTCCCTTGATCAAATCGAAGCCGCTGAACGGGATCACAACATACAACTGCCCATCGCTTATAGACGCTTTTTGTTGGAAGTAGGTAATGGAGGATGGCTCTGGACTTGGCCTTTGTATCCGCTTGCTCAGGCGCTGTCAATGGTGGAAGGGCAACTCTCCAAACCCTTCCCTTTCACGGGCAATTTCAGCGTTGATGAACAGAAACACTCGCTTTTGTATGATGAAAACTTGGAGTATGATCTTGATGGTGCTTTGACGATTTTTTACTTTGGGTGTATCCATTCTGATATTCTGGTGATGAATGGCACCTATATCGGAACTGTTATGTACGATGGGCGTGGGACGGATCAAGAATTCGTTCCTTAACACTCAGCCTTCTCAGACTTTTCTAAAATCCAACGAACTTGTTCCAAAGTCAAGACGGCTGGATTATTTAGGCTGGTTCGAGAGCAAGATAGACAACGGCCTATGGAATTTATAGCAACTAACTGTTGAGTTTCATGTCATTATGAACAGTAGAGTTGGATCGGAGTGCAGAGCGCCTTGCTTAAAGTGAGGTGCATGCGGTAGTCTTCTTGGTAACCACACCAACAGAAAGCTATCCGCATGCACGTTCATTCTAACGCAACTACCAACAAAAAGCAACGGGAGCGCATCCACCTCAGCCCAAAAAGCTGCCGTGCGCTGGCAAAGGAAATGGCGGTCTCTCTGGGGACGATCCACCGCTGGAAGCATCGGGACAGCCCCGAAGATAAGAGCTGCTGTCCCAAGAACATTGAGTATGCCTTCGACCAGGGCGAGCAGGACATGATCTTGTCCCTGCGCCAGAAAGGGCTGCCTCTCGATGACTTGGTGGACCTGGTGCAGCAGCCACTGCCCGAAGCCACCCGTTCCAGCATCTATCGTCTGCTCAAGAGGAACAGCGTCAACCGCCTGTCAAAAAAGGAGCAACAAGAAACCGAACAGACAGACAAGCATGGTCAATTCAAGGACTACGGCCCTGGCTTCGTTCACATGGACTGCTTCTATCTGCCTAAACTTGAAGGCAAGAAGCATTACTGTTTCGTCGCCATTGATCGGGCCACTCGTTTGGCCTTTCTTGCGGTCTACGAACATAAGGACAAGAAGGCGGCCACCGACTTTCTGAGAAAGTGTCTGGACTTCTTTCCGTTCAGGATCAGCAAAATCTTAACGGACAACGGACGCGAGTTCACGCTCAAAGGCTTCAAGAACCGCTACGGCACGAAGGTCAAGGATGCACATGACTTTGAGCAAGTCTGTCAGGAGCAGGACATTGAGCATCGGACGACGCTGCCGTATACGCCCAAGACTAACGGTATGGTCGAGCGCATGAACGGCTTGACCAAAGAGAACACAACCAAGAGGCAGCGTTACGAGACAGTTGCGGCGATGCTTACTGATCTGCACGGTTGGTTTGTGCGCTACAACTTCTGTCGCAAGAACCGACGGATCGGGGGCAAGACCCCGTATGAAGCCGGCTTACTCTGGTATGCCAAGCAGCCAGAATTATTTCTCAGGGAGCCTACCGCGCTTCTGGCTTTTCGTTCACAATCTACTGACACTTGACAACTAACGATGCACTTGACTGTTGAACAAATTCCGAGCAAATTGCGCGGCAGCATCTGGGCGTGTCTGATTGCGCCCCGTCCCATCGCGCTGGTCTCCACGCAGGACGCGCAGGGGTTGCCGAACATTGCGCCGTACAATGCCTTCTGCGGGCTGGCAAGCAATCCACCGCTGCTGGGCATTTCGTTCAGCCGGCGTGCGGACGAAGAGAAGCACACGCTTGCCAACATCAAGGCGACAGGGGCGTTTGCCGTCAATCTCGTCCCGCGCTTTCTGGCCGACGTGATGAACCAGGCCGCCGAAGGGGTTGAAAAAAGCGATGATTTCGTGCGGCTGAAATTGACGTCTGCGGCCTGCGAAACGATCAATTGCCCCCGCATTGCCGAAAGCCCGGCGTCTTTGGAATGCCGTCTGATCAATACGGTCCCGCTGCCGCCGTCCCGGTGTGAACTGGTCATCGGGCAAATCGTCGGCGTGTTCATGCGCGATGAGTATGTGTCCAGCGACATCGGATTTGACACCCTGGCCGCCGACCTGCTGGCGAGCGTGGGGCCGGAGGATTATGTGAGCGTCAACGGCGAGACGCTGCATCTGCCGAAGGTGTGGTAGATCATGCCAGGCAGAGGGCCATGTTGCTAACGCATTCCCGTTTCTCCCGGCACTGATGAAGGTGGCTGAATATCGGAGGGTCTTATGAGCACAGATGTAGCCTCGCAAAGCCCGCTGCCGGAAGATTTGCAGCCAGGTCAGACGGCTTATGAAGAAATGGTCGCCAACATGCCAGGCGTGATCTATCGCGCGATCCGCCGAGCCGATGGCCGCGTCGAATTCTCCGTCGTCAGTGAAGGCAGCCGCGCCCTGTTTGGGGTCGCCCCGGCGGAATTCCGCACCGACGCGCTGGCGTTGCGGCGCATGGTGCATCCAGAGGACCGGGAAAGTTTCGAGGCCACCGGCGCGCTCGCCCGCCAACTGGCGCAGCCGTGGCACTGGCAGGGACGCTTCGTGTTGTCTTCCGGCCAGCAGAAGCATGTGCAGGCCATGGGGCACCCGGACCCGCAAGAGAACGGCGACGTCATCTGGGACGGTTTCATGATAGATGTCACTGATCGCGTACTGGCCGAACAGCAGGCAGCCCAACTGGCTGCGATCGTGGAAGGGTCCGATGACGCGATTTTCGGCAAGACGCTCACGGGTGTCGTTACCAGTTGGAACCACGCTGCCGAGAGGATGTACGGATACACGGCGGCTGAGATGATCGGGCAGTCGCTCACCTGCCTGCTTCCGCCGGATCGGCCCCACGAGGTCGACGAGTTGGTGCGCCGCGTCGCAGGCGGTGAATGTGTGCAGAATTACGAGACAGTGCGCCGGGCCAAGGACGGCACCCTTCTGGACATTGCTCTGACGGTCTCCCCGATCCGAGACCGCACGGGGCAGGTGATCGGCGCTTCCACCATTGCCCGCGACATTCGGCAGCGGAAGCAGGCGGAAGCGCAGATCCGGCGGCAGATCCTGCGCGTCCAGGCCCTGCGCAACATCGATATGGCGATCACAGCCAGCCTGGACGTGCGTGTGACGCTGAACGTGCTGCTCGATCAGGTCACCACTCACCTGCACGTAGACAGCGCCGCTGTCCTGCTGCTGAACGCGCACACCCATCTCCTGGAATACTGCGCCGGGCGCGGCTTCCACACAGACGGTTTGCAGCAAACGCGGCTGCGGCTGGGGGAGGGCTATGCGGGCCGCGCTGCACTGGAGCGGCTTGTGGTGAACGTCCCCGATCTCGCGCAGAGTGAGGACTTCCGGCGCGGGTCGCTGATCGCCGGGGAGGGGTTCGTCTCCTACTGGGCCGCGCCGCTCATCACGAAGGGGCGCGTGGAGGGTGTGCTGGAGATTTTCCACCGGTCGCCCCTGCACGCCGATGGGGACTGGCTGAGCTTCCTGGAGGCACTGGCCGGACAGGCCGCCATCGCTATCGAGAATGCTGCCCTGTTCCACGACCTGCAGCGCTCGAACGTGGAATTGCATATCGCCTACGACAGCACCCTTGAGGGCTGGTCCAAGGCGCTGGACCTGCGTGACAAGGAGACTGAGGGGCATACGCTGCGCGTGACCGAGGCCACGATGGCTCTGGCACGGGCCATGAACCTTCCCGACAATGAGATCATTCACATTCGTCGCGGCGCGCTGCTCCATGACATCGGCAAGATGGGTATCCCCGATACTGTGCTGCTCAAGCCCGGTCCGCTCACCGAGGAGGAATGGGCGGTCATGCGCCAGCACCCGGTCTATGCCTTCGAACTGCTCTCGCCGATTGAGTTCCTGCGGCCCGCGCTCGACATCCCCTATGGTCACCACGAGAAGTGGGATGGCAGCGGCTATCCGCGCAGCTTGCGCGGGGAGCAGATTCCGTTGAGCGCGCGTCTCTTCGCCATTGTGGACGTGTGGGACGCGCTCTGCTCGGACCGGCCCTACCGCACGGCCTGGCCTGCTGACCGGGTGCGCGCCCACCTCGTGAGGGAACGTGGCCGCCACTTCGACCCGCGCCTCGTTCAACATCTTTCTCAAATTGGAGACATGATCTATCCGTGGGAATGTCATCATTCGTGGCATGGTAAAAGGTTGTTTATGCGACAAGGAATTATCAATCAGTACCGCGCGTACTTGCCTGTTTCAGACAAGACGCCGGTGGTGACGCTTTTTGAGGGCGACACGCCGCTCATTCCGGCCCCGCGTCTGGCCCTGGCCATTACGCCCGGTTTGAAGTTAATGCTCAAGTTTGAGGGCATGAACCCTACCGGGTCGTTTAAAGACCGGGGCATGACGCTGGCTGTCACCAAAGCCGTGGAAGAGGGCGCAAAGGCCGTCATCTGCGCGTCCACCGGCAACACAAGCGCGGCGGCAGCGGCCTATGCGGCGCGGGCCGGGCTGGACTGCGTCGTCCTGCTGCCGAACACCGATGTTGCTCTGGGGAAACTCTCGCAGGCGCTGATTCACGGGGCCAAAGTGCTGGCGATTGAAGGGACGTTTGACGATGCCTTGCGATTGGTGCGGGAGATTTGCGAGACATATCCGATCACGATTGTCAACCATGTCAACCCGTATCGCATTGAAGGGCAAAAGACGGGGGCATTTGAGGTCTGTGATGTCTTAGGGGATGCCCCGGATTTTCATGCTCTACCCGTCGGCAACGCGGGTAACATCACGGCCTATTGGAAGGGCTACAAAGAGTATCAGGCGGCGGGCCAGTCACGCAAACTGCCGAAGATGCTGGGCTTTCAGGCGGCGGGCGCGGCCCCGATTGTGGACGGCGCTCCCGTCCTGCGGCCCCAGACCATCGCGACGGCCATTCGCATCGGCAATCCGGCTTCCTGGCAGCACGCGCTGACCGCGCGCGACGAATTGGGCGGCGTGATAGACAAAGTGACGGATGACGAGATTCTGGAAGCCTACCGGCTGATGCCCGCTCTGGAAGGCGTCTTTGCCGAACCGGCCTGCGCCGCGCCTATCGCGGGCCTCAAGAAGTTATATGAGGCAGGCTATTTCCGTGATTACAAAGGCGCGACGGTGGTCGTGACGCTGACAGGGCATGGGCTGAAAGACCCGGATCGGGTCATCAAAACCGTGCCGCACCCGGCGACTGTGCCGGCCACTTTAGACGCGGTTGTCCGAGCGCTGGGCTTCTAACCCATGCTCCGTATCCGCTCCGGCATCCGCAAGCGCACCTGGCTGGCGCTGTTTATCCTCATAACGCTGGCCCTGCTGCTGCGGTTCAATGTCCGCCAGGGGCGCGTATCGGGGCCATCCATGTCGCCAACCTATGAAAGCGGCGATACGGTTCTGGTCTGGAAAACCGCGCCTCGGTCAAAGCTGAAGCCGGGGGATGTGATCGTTGTCCGCGATAAAAACGGGGACGAATTGATTAAACGCATCGCCTTTATCCGCCCTGTCTGGAGTCCCGTCCCGCCGATTGGCACGTTTCGTACCATCAACGGAGGGCGCGATGTCCCGTGGGCGCTGCTCTTCGGTCCCTACTTCCAAAGTGTTGCCCGGCATCAAATGCCCATACCGCCGCCGGAGAACACGGTGTACATCATGGGCGACAACTTGATCAACTCCGACGATAGCCGCCATTTCGGCCCGATCAGCCCGCAGCAGATTCTAGGAAAAGTCATCCCATGAGCCAGACCATTCTCACGACCGAAATCCCCGGCCTCTCAAAGTTTATCCAGGGCAAAGTGCGCGATGTTTACGACTTGGGCGACGCGCTTTTGATTGTCGCCACCGACCGTCTTTCGGCTTTTGACGTCATCCTGCCGACGGGCATTCCCGACAAGGGCCGCGTCCTGACCGCCCTGTCCCGCTTCTGGTTTCAGAAAACGCAGGACATTGTGCCGAACCATCTGCTGGCCTGGGATATGGATACCATCGGGACGCGCCTCCATGATGCCGGCGTCCCTGTCACGGCGGATTTAATTGCCATGCTGGAAGGCCGCTCGCAGCTTGTCCGCAAGTGTGAAGCCCTGCCGCTAGAGTGCGTCGTGCGCGGCTATTTAGACGGCTCCGCCTGGAAGGAATACCAGACGTTATTTGCCCACGGCGGCGAGGTCAAACTGTACGACATTCCCATTCCCGTCGGTCTGCGCCAGGGCGACAAACTGCCCCGTCCGCTGTTTACGCCCGCCACCAAAGCCCACACCGGCCATGACATGAACATTTCTCCCGCCCAGGCCGCCGAGATCGTCGGCGCGCAGACCGCCAAAGAACTTGCCGACAAGTCGCTTGCTCTTTACCAGTTTGGCCGCGACTACGCCGCCGAGCGCGGCCTGATTATCGCCGACACCAAGTTTGAGTTCGGATTCTTGGACGGCCAGTTGATCTTGATTGATGAAGCCCTCACCCCCGACTCGTCTCGCTTCTGGGAAGCCGCGCGCTATCAACCAGGGCGGGCGCAGTTCTCTTTTGACAAGCAATTCGTCCGCGATTATTTAGAAACACTGAATTGGGACAAGACCTACCCCGGCCCCGAATTGCCGCCGGAAATTGTGGAAAAGACGGCGGATAAGTACCGCAATGCCTACCTGCGGCTGACCGGCGAGGAGTTGCCGACTGCGTGAGGCGTGGCACATGAAATTTCTGCTCTACTTCTCAAAGATGTCGCTCACCCTCCGCCTGTATCTTGGCGCATTGGGACTTGCCCTGTTCGGCCCCTGGATCGCGTTCGGAATTCTCAATGTCATTTTCCCGCCTAGCCCGCTTGTAGATGCTGCCGCAGAAGGGCAATGGTCGCAGGTGCAGTCTCTTCTGAATCGTCATGCTCTGGCGAACCAGACTGACGACAGGGGTAAAACCGCCCTTATGTGGGCAGCCCTTTATGGAAAATTAGATATGGCCTCCGCCCTCATAAAAAATGGGGCCAATGTCAACGCGGAGAATGCACATGGTTGTTCGGTGTTGTGCTATGCCGAAAGTACTATCTATGCGAATGGCCCCATGATTAGATTCTTGAAGAAGTCAGGCGCGAAGTCTTGAATCAGTAGTAACGAAGATTGACAAAGTTTGTTATTCTTGGTAAACTCTGCCTATCATTTCTGCAAGGAGACACGCCATGAATGTTTCACTAACGCCCGAACTGGAAAGCCTGGTGCATGAGAAGGTGGAAAGCGGTCTGTACACATCCGCCAGCGAAGTTGTGCGCGAAGCCCTGCGCCTGCTCAACGACCGTGATAGCGTCCAGCAGCAACGCCTAGCCGAACTGCGCCGCGAGATTGCCGTGGGACTGGATCAATTGAACCGAGGAGAGGGCATTACTTATGATGGGTTGTCGCTGAAATCGGCCTTTGAGGACGTCAAGGCACAGGGGCGGCAGAAATTGGCTGATCGGCAAAAGAAAGCGAGACCATGAGCCAATATATTCTTGCGCCCGTAGTACATACCGACCTATCAGACATTTGGCTCCGTATCGCTGAAGACAACATTGAAGCGGCTGACCGAGTGATAGACGCCCTCTATGCGGCATTTGTCAAGTTAGCGCAGATGCCGGGTATGGGCCATCGCCGCCATGATTTAACCTCTGAGCCGCTTCGCTTCTGGCCGATCTTCAACTACCTGATTATATATCGCCCGGAAACCGATCCTTTGGAGATCGTCCGCGTCGTCAGCGGCTACCGAGATGTGGCCGCACTGCTCATAGGACAATAAGCGCTTTATGAAATACATCATGCTGGTTCCCGATGGTATGGCGGATTTGCCGCTGGCCGAATTGGACGGGCTAACCCCGATGCAGGCGGCTAGGACGCCGAACTTTGATGCCCTGGCCGAGTTGTCGCTGGTCGGGAGCGTTTTGACTGTGCCGCCAGGCATGTATCCGGGCAGCGACGTGGCGAACATGGACCTGCTGGGCTATGACCCACAGAAATACTACACGGGGCGCGGGCCGATTGAAGCGGTCGCGATGGGTGTGCCATTGGATGCGGGCGATGCCGCTTACCGCTGCTCCCTGGTCACGACCGATGGGACAAGCCTGCTGGATAATTCGTCGGGACATATCACGACCGAAGAAGCGCGGCCCCTGATTGAACTGGTGGATAAAAAACTCGGCGGCAGCCGGCGCAAGTTTTACCCCGGCGTGCAGTATCGGCACATCATGGCCGAGCGGGGTGGGTCGGTGGATTTAAAGACCATCCCGCCGCATGATTTTGTCGGCAAGCCGCTGGCTGGTTTCTGGCCGGAAGGGGAAGGCGCGGAGCGGCTCAAGCAGTTGATGTATGACTCGCTGGAACTCCTGGACGACCACCCGATCAACGTCAAACGGCGCGAAGACGGCAAAAACCCCGGCAACATGATCTGGCTCTGGGGCCAGGGCTACGCGCCCAATCTGCCCAATTTCCTGCAAACATTCGGCAAGCGGGGTGGGGTGATCACGGCGGTAGATGTGGTGCGCGGGCTGGGGCGAGCGACCGGGCTGCAAATTATCAACGTTCCGGGCGCGACGGGCTATATTGACACAGACTACACGGCCAAAGCCAATTACGCCCTGACCGCGCTGGACACACTGGATTTTGTCTATGTCCATGTGGAATCGCCGGACGAGTCGGGACATGAAGGCAACATAGATCACAAAATCCGCTCCATTGAAGACATTGACAAGAAGCTGCTGGGGACGCTGCGCGAGGGCATGACCAAGAAAAGTGAGTACCGGCTGCTGATTGTCCCCGACCATAAAACGCCGATCGCCCTGCGGACCCATGAAGAAGGGCCGGTGCCGTTTCTGCTATACGATTCTACTAAGCCGCACACAGCCTCGCATTTCCCATTTGACGAGCGGGCCGTGACCGAAGCGACAACGCAGGTAGAAGACGGCACACGGCTCATACAAATGCTGTTCGCTTAGAAAGAAATTCCACTTGCAGATACTTGTCACCGGTGCGGCGGGCAAAATCGGCTCACAGGTTGCGCGCGAACTGGCCGCGCACGGTCATACGGTTCGCGCCCTAGATCGCCGCCCCCTGCCGCCCGAAGTCCGTCACGTCGCTCAAGCCGTGTATGCGGACATCACCGACCCGCTGGCAATGCTGAATGCTCTAGCAGGCTGTGACGGCGCGGCGCATATCGCCGCGATTCCTGGTCCGTTTGCGCCTGCCGACGAAGTGCTGCGGATCAACGTCCTGGGCACACAGAACGTTTTAGAAGCGGCAAGGGCCCATGAACTGCCGCGCGTCGTGATTACCAGCAGCGTGGGCGCGCTGGGCTTTTCATTCCCTACCCATCCCTGCCTGCCGGATTATCTGCCCGTAGACGTGAGCCATCCCCGCCGCCCACAGGATGTTTACGGCCTCTCCAAGTTGATGAACGAGGAAAGCGCAGCGGCAGCAACGCGCCTTTCGGGAATGACGACGATTGTTCTGCGCCCGCCCGCGGTCTGGGACCTGGAGCGCGCTAAAAAGCATGGCTGGCTGCAACGTTCTCTGGAGCGCCGGGGCGAGGAGCGGGACAGTTCGCTCTGGGGCTACATTGATGTCCATGATCTGGCGGTCGCGTATCGCCTGGCCCTGGACTCTGATCTGACCGGCCACCATGTCTTTTACACGATGGCCGACGATCTGGGTGTCAACGCCGCCGCCCGTGATCTGGCCGAGCGGCATCTGCCCGACTTGGCATCGCAGGTGGAGAGGCTGACAGGAAACAGCTTTTACGACCTGACGCCAACACGCGACCAACTTGGCTTTGTCGCCGAACGCACCTGGCGTCAAGTTCTGGACGCGCCCGATTAGGCGCGTGGCCCCGCTGCTTTGACGGCATCCGAAACTTCGGGAAAACGCTCAAAATTGGCGTGGAAGCGTGCCGCAAGGGAGCGGGCGGCGGCGTCATAGGTGTCCGGGCTGGCCCAGGTGGCGCGAGGCTGAAGGATGTGGTCGGGAACTCCTGCAACGTGCTGGGGGATATGAAGGCCGAAAACAGGGTCCATTATGGCCGGCGTGGCGGCCAACTCACCGCGCAGGGCGGCGTGAACCATCGCCCGTGTCTGCGCCAGGTTCATCCGATGCCCGACGCCATACGGCCCGCCGACCCAGCCCGTATTGACCAGATACACCGTTGCGCCGTGGGCGTCCAATCTACGTCCCAGCATTTCGGCGTATTCCATCGGCGGCAGAGGCCAGAACGGAGCGCCGAAGCAGGCGGAAAAGTTCGGCTCCGGCTCAGTGACGCCTCGCTCCGTGCCGGCGAGTTTGCTGGTGTAGCCGCTCAGGAAGTGGTACAGAGCCTGTTCGCGCGTCAGCCGCGAAATCGGCGGCAGGACGCCGAAGGCATCGGCTGTGAGGAACAAGATCGTCTTTGGATGGCCGCCGATGCCGGGTATCAGTACATTGGGAATGTACGTGACTGGATAAGCGGCCCGCGTGTTTTCGGTCAGCGAGACGTTGTCGTAATCTGCCTCGCGTGTCACGGGGTCCAGCACGACATTTTCCAGTACCGTGCCGAAACGAATGGCGTTCCAGATCTCCGGCTCGCCTTCGCGGCTCAGGCGAATACACTTGGCATAGCAGCCGCCTTCAAAGTTGAAAACGCCCCCATCCGACCAGCCATGCTCATCGTCGCCGATCAAGCGCCGCTCCGGGTCGGCGGAAAGCGTCGTTTTGCCGGTTCCCGACAGGCCGAAAAAGAGGGCCGTCTCGCCGTCCGAGCCGACATTGGCCGAGCAGTGCATGGGGAAAACGCCGCGCAGGGGCAGCAGATAGTTCAGAACGGTGAAAATGCTTTTCTTGATTTCTCCGGCGTACTGCGTGCCGCAGATCAATCCCATTTGCCGTGTGAAATCCAGCACGATGACCGTCTCGGAGCGAACGCCGTGACGGGCGGGATCGGCGTGGAAGTCCGGCAGATCCAGAAGGGTAAAGTGCGGGGAAAATTCGGCCAACTCGTCCGGGGTGGGGCGTAGAAATAACTGATGTGCGAACAGCGAGTGCCAGGCGTACTGCGTGACGATGCGGATGGGAAGACGATACGCGGGATCGGCCCCGGCAAAGCCGTCAAAGACAAACAATTCGCGGCCCTGCGCGAAAGCAGTCATTTCCCGCAGGAGCGCGTCAAAGTTCTCCGGCGGCAGCGGCTGATTGGTCTTGCCCCACTCCACGCGCGTGTGCGTTTCGCCGTCATCTATCAGAAACTTGTCTTTGGGAGAGCGTCCTGTGTACTGCCCGGTCGTCGCCATCAGCGCGCCGAGGCTGGAAAGTTGGGCCTCGCCTCGCCGCACAGCCTCTTCCATTAAAACCGGGACGGAAAGGTTCTGCTGAAGCTGAACGCCATTGTCAGTCAGCAAAGTGGAGATGTCGGGGGATGGCATCGGCATCTGATGATCCTTTCTTGTCAGGCATCGCTGATCATCATGCGCTTGAGCTGGTGCAGGGCGCGGTTTTGAAGGCGCGAGACGTGCATTTGGGAGATATTGAGCTGCTTGGCGACTTCAGCCTGAGACATGTCTTTGAAGAAGCGGTGGATGATGATGGCTCGTTCGCGCGGCTCCAATTCTTCCAGCGCGTGGTCTAAATCGCCGTAGGCTTCCAGGCTTTGCAGGGATTCATCCTCGGCTCCGACGAACTCGGCCAGAGACAGCGGGGCGCTGTCCGAATCGTGCATCATTTTACTGTCCAGCGAGACGGTGTCGTAGGCATTGCCTAGTTCAATGGCTTCCAGGGTCTCTTCTTCCGTCGCGCCGATCCGCGCGGCGACTTCCTGAATGGTCGGTGCTCGGCCCAGTTTGCCGCTGAGGACTTCCTGGGCTTTGGACGCGGTTTGATTGAGTTCCTGCAAGCGACGCGGGACTTTCAGGCTCCAGGCTTTGTCCCGGAAGTAGCGGCGGATCTCGCCGACGATGGTCGGAGTCGCATAGGTGGAGAATTTGGTGCCGCGCTCGGCGTCAAAGCGGTCAATGGCGTTGATCAGGCCGATGGTGCCGACCTGGATCAAATCTTCCAGCGGCTCGCCACGGTTGACGAACTTTCCCGCCAGGTAACGCACCAGGTTCTGGTGCATAATCACCAGCCGGTCGCGCATCTGCGGATCGCGGTGCCGGGCGTAGCGGGCGAACAGCGTTTCCGCATCGTCCTGGGTCCAATCGGGAGCCTTTTTCGGGGTCATTGTGGTCATTCTACTTCATGACATTCTAAGGGCGTTTATTCGGGCGCGTATTTGGTGAGATGGACACAGGTTCCGCTGGGCGTGGACTCGATCTTGACTTCGTCCACCAGAATTTCCATCAGCAATGCGCCCAGACCTTCCTGATCCACGCCGGCTTCCGCAAGCAGCTGCGCTTCTTCGGTCGGCGCGGCTTCACTGCCCTGGGGGACATCGTCACACACTTCAATGGTCAGAGCATGAGTGTCAATAACGCTGGTGATGCGGATTGTGGCGCGCGTTGGTCCGGCGCGTTCGACGGCATGGGTGCAGGCTTCGCCGACGGCGAGGCGCACGTCCTCCACCTCATCATAAGAGAACGGCATTCGGCTGGCAATACCCAGCACCGCAAGGCGGGCGACGCCGACATATTCCGGGCGGCAGGGGATGACAAGCTGAACTGTTTCGCGCGGTAGGGAGGCTCACAGGGATACTCCCTCTTTGGCAGCGGCTTCTTCTTCCGTTGCGTAAATGTCAAAGATCTTGTTCAGGCCGGTGATCTCAAAGATGCGCTGGATACGCATTCCGGGCGCGACCAGGACCAGATTGCCACCGGCTTCGCGCAGCCGCTTCAGGCCGCCGATCAGCACGCCCAGCCCCGTGCTGTCCAGATACTCCACTTTGGACAGATTGATAATGACGCGCTTGACGCCGCGCTCGGCCATCTGCACCATATCCTGTTTGAGCTGCGGCGACGTGTAGACATCCACTTCGCCTTCAATATCCAGAAAGCAGGTCGCACATCCGGCGTGCGGCTGTTCATCGTGAGTTCAAAATACTACTCTCCTCTTCTAAAGGCCGACAATGATTTCATAACAAAGCTCAGGGAGCGGTCGTTCCCGCGCTTTGAGACAAGCTCGGTCAGGATCTGTTCGGCGCGTCGTTTCGAGATCATCTACGGTTTCCGTCATCTCATCAGTCGCCTCCGTGCGCGCCCGTCGCGTCACCAGCAGCCCCAACAGGACGCCTGTCAGCGTGCCTGCGCCGATTCCGGCAAGAATGAGCAATCCAATCGGGCTGCGATGCTGATCGTCTGACATGGACACTGATTTGTTATACTCACAAACGCCGCTGAATGGTCGCGCCGCCCAGCACCGAATCGCCGCTCAAATCATACAGTACCAGGGACTGGCCCGGCGTCACCGCCCGCTGTGGCGTGTCGAAACGAACGACAATCTCGCCTTCCTGTTCGCCGTTTTGTAGCGTACGCCGGGACAGGCTCCATATTATAGCGTATTTTCGCCAGACACCGGCAGCGATTCCTGCACGCCGGCCATTCCGACCCAATTTATATCTTCCGCCACCAGTCCCGTCCGCCATCAAGTCCTCATTGCCGCCGACCACGATCGTGTTGGTTTCGGCATTGAATGCCCACGACATACAGCGGGATAGGCGAACCGACATTGACCCGCTTGCGCTGGCCGATAGTGTAAAACGCGATCCCGTCATGCGCGCCGCGCCGCTTGCCCGTCGTGTCCACGATGTCGCCGGCTCTGCACCGTTTCCGGCGCGGTCTGGGCGAGAAAGTCCGTGTACGAGCCGCCCTGCACAAAGCAGATTTCCTGCGAGTCAGGCTTGTCGCTGACACGCCAGCCCCAGTTCCCGCGCGATCGCGCGCGTTTCGGCTTTGTCCGTCACCAATCCCAGCGGCATCAGCGTGTGCGCCAGTTCGTCCTGCGTGAAATGGTACAGGGCATAGGTCTGGTCTTTAGCGTGATCCAAAGCCCGGCGCAGATTCCATCGGCGCGGTCCTCGTTAAACTCCACGCGCGCATAATGGCCCGTCGCCAGATACTCGGCCCCTAGTGCCCGCGCCTTCGCCAGCAGGGCGTCAAACTTGACATAGCGGTTGCAGTTGACGCAGGGATTAGGCGTCCGCCCGCGCTTGTATTCGTCTACGAAATTGCCGATGACTTTCTCGGCGAAGAACTCGCGGAAGTTGAGAACGTAGTGCGGAATGCCCAGTTTCGCGGCCACGCGGCGGGCGTCTTCCACCGCGCCGAGCGAGCAGCAGCCCGCGCCTTTGGTTTCGGTCGCGCTTTCCTGCCAGATCTGCATGGTGATGCCGACAACGTCATAGCCCTGCCGCAGCAAAAGCCCCGCGGCGACCGACGAATCCACCCCGCCGCTCATCGCGACTACAACTGTTTGCTTTGTGTTGGACATTGTCACTGTCTGCCCGGCCTTGAAAGGCCAGGCTATTCCCGGCTTCGCCGGACAAAGCCCCTCCGGGGCTGAAGACTCTGTAGCCCCGAAGGTTTCATTGGGGTGAGGGGCTTTCTAGTTTCGTAGGCTGGCTTTTTGAGGCTCGGTTCCTACTCGCTCGCCAGCCGGGCCAGTGCCTTCGCGTATATCTTGGTGGCGCGGATCAAATGCTCCACCGGCCAGCATTCGTCTTTTTCGTGTGGGCCGCCGTCGTCTGCATCGGCATCCGGGAAGCTGGGGCCGAAGGCGATCCCCTTTTTCATGGCGCGGGCATAGGTCCCGCCGCCCATCGTCATCGGCGCGGTCTGATCGCCTGTCTCATCTCGATAAACCGCCAGCAATGTCGCCGCCAGTGGGTCATCCAGCGGCACGTACAGAGGCGGCTGATCGGACAGTTCTTCCAATGTCCATCCCGTGTCTACGATGCCGCTTTCTAAACGCTGCCGCAGGGTCTCGGAGTTCCAGGTCACGGGGTAGCGAATGTTGAACGTCAGCACAGAGTTAGATTGCCGGCCGTTTTCCAGACACGCGATGCCCAGATTGCAGGTCAGCGGGCCGGCGACTTCATCTTCCCCGGCAATGCCCAGCGTTTTCCCCGTTGTGTCTTCGGCCCAGCGGTGAATTTGCTGGATGACGGCGACCTGATCTTCCTGATGGTCCAGCAGCAAGAGAGCGTCACACAGGACCGCGACCGCGTTGACGCCGGCATCCGGTGTGCTGCCATGCGCGGAAACGCCTTTGGCGACAACGCGGAGCTGCTTGCCGCCGTCCAGTTCTTCCGTGCTGACCCCGACCACAGCATTGAGACGGGCCACCATGGCGGCCCAGGGCGTCGCCGATTCCAGAATGGCTTCCGCCCGCTCAGGAACCATGTTGGGCCGCTGTCCGCCGTTCAGGCTGACGATATGAATCCGCTCGCCCTCCGGCGCGACTGGCCGCGTCAGAACGGCATTGGCAATGCCCTTTTCGGCATACACGAGCGGGAACATCGCGTCCGGCGTGAAGCCCGTCGCCGGCATCTCTTCGTGCGCGAAGTAATGCTTGACGCATTCAAAACCGCTTTCTTCATCGGCCCCTAAGATCAAGCGAATGCGATGCGTCAGCGGTACGGCGCACTCTTTGACCGCTAAAATGGCCCACAGCGCGGACATGGCCGGGCCTTTGTCGTCCAATGCACCGCGCGCATAAATCTTGCCGCCGTCAATCTCCGCCCCAAACGGCGGATGCGCCCAGCCGTCGCCGGCAGGGACAACGTCTACATGGGCCAAAGCGCCGACAATCGGGGCGTCGGGAGCGACATCGGGCGCAAGCCATTCGGCATGCGCCGCGTAGCCATCTAAATTCTTCGTCGCCAGTCCGTATTGAGCCGCCACGCTCAGGGCATAATCCAGCGCCTGCCGGGTTTCCCGTCCAAACGGCGCTCCCGGCGCAGGTTCGCCCTCCACGCTGGGAATGCGGAGGATGGCCTGAGTTGTTTCCACAATCTCCGCGCGGTGCGCGTCTACCCAGGCTGAAACCTGCTCGTCTATCTCGCTGAATTGGTCCACGCGCTTGCTTTCTAAAACACTTCTTGGGAAGGAATATTCCCGTTGATTATCCACAAAAAAAGGCTTGGCGTCAATGGCAAGGCAACTGTCGGGGCTGTGGAAAGCCCCGGCTACCGCAGGGTAATGAGCACTGCTTCCGGGGAGCGCATTAGGCGAAAAGGCAGAGCCGCGCCTTCGATCCCGCGGCTGACAATCAGTTCGCGTCCACCCACGGTCTGCCGGCCGGCCCAGGTGACGAGGCTGCCGGGGGGCAGAGCCGGGTGAATCCAGCGATGCAGGGGCCGGCTGATCCAGTCCAGCAGCATGATTTGTCCGCCGTGCGTATGCCCCGCCAGCACGGCCAGCGGCTTTCGGCCCGGCAGGTAGACGGCATCCGGGTTGTGGGTCAGCAGCAGGCGCGGCGTGTTCGGCTCTATGCCGTCAAAACGTGCGTACCAGTCCAATCCTTCCGCTGCCTTTTGATACTGCGCGGGCGATTGATACTGGTCCAAGTGATGATAGGTCTCCGCTTCCTGCAAGTCGTCCAGGCCAACGATCAGAAGCCTCTGGCTGCCGAGGGTGACTACCGCCGCTTCATTCCGCAGAACTGTTACACCCTGCGCTTGCAGACACGTGATGAGGGGCGCGACATCGCCCCCAAAGCTGGTGTAGTCATGGTTGCCCAGCACGGCAAACGTTGGAATGCCAAACGGTTTCAGTCCCCCGACGGCTTGACCAAGTTGTGTCAGCAGGCGTGGATCGTCGTCAATAAAATCCCCGCCCAGCAGGAGCAGATCAAAGGGCTGCTTGCGGTGCAGACGCAAAAGGCGGGCTACCTTCGCCCGCAGCACATGGGGACGGGTAAAGCGACTGAGATGCCAGTCCGTCAGCAGCAGAATGCGAATCGGGTTGGCAAGCGGCCTGTCAGAATCGGACACATCCTGCGGCGTCAGGCACAGGCGCATCGGTTCCACCCACCAGCTATACAGGGCAAGCAGTCCCAGGAGGGCAAGAAGTTGTGGCAAGAGTTTTCGCATAGACAGATAAGACACCGGCATTGAAATGCCAGCTTATGTTTCTTTTTGAAGCGCCGCCATCCGCGCCTTAATTTGAGCCTCAAAGCCATGCTCCGTCGGCTCATAATAGGGCTGGGTTTGGACGCCTTCCGGCAGATATTGCTGGGCCACATAGCCGCCGGGGTAGTCGTGCGGGTACAAATAAGGCGTGTCGCCGGCTTCTTTGCGGCCTGTGCCGCTGCGGGAATCGCGCAGAGGCTTGGGGACGGGGCGGGCGCGTTCGGCCTCCACGTCGGCCAGGGCGCGTTTGAGGGCGACGTAGGAGGCGTTGGATTTGGGAGCCGAGGCGAGATAAGTCACGGCCTGCGCGAGATTTAACTGCGCTTCGGGGAGGCCGACATACTCCACGGCATGAGCGGCGGCGTTGGCGACCAGAAGGGCCATGGGGTCGGCATTGCCGATGTCTTCCGACGCCAGAATAACCAGGCGGCGGGCGATAAAGCGGGCGTCTTCCCCAGCGGTCAGCATCTTTGCCAGATAATATAAACCGGCGTCCGGGTCACTCCCGCGCAGAGATTTGATAAAGGCCGAAATGGTATCGTAATGCGTGTCGCCTGTCTTATCGTAAGTCAGCGCGCGCCGCTGCAAGGCTTCCTCGGCAATCGCCCGCGTGATGCGCCGGACGGCATCCGCCTTGCGCGATTCGGGGCGGGTCGTCGTGGCGGCCAGCTCCAGGGCGTTCAAGGTCGTTCGCGCGTCGCCGTTCGCTTTGTCTATCAGATGTGCGCGGGCCTCAGGTTCTAACAGTACGTTCAAATGGCCCAAACCGCGCTCCGGGTCGGATATGGCCCGGTCCAACAATTCCCCTAATTGCTCGTCGGTCAGCGATTCAAACGTAAACACGCGGGCGCGGGAGAGCAGGGGCGCATTGACCTCAAAGTAGGGGTTCTCGGTGGTCGCGCCGATCAAGACGACTGTGCCGTTCTCCACATGGGGCAGCAGGGCATCCTGCTGGCCTTTGTTGAAGCGGTGGATTTCGTCAATAAACAGCACGGTCTTTTTACCGTACAGCCTTCGGCGCGTAGCCGCCGCTTCAATGACTTTCCGCAGGTCGGGAACACCCTGGGTCGCGGCGGAAAAGTTCTCAAAGTGCGACGCAGTTCGCTGGGCGATGACATTGGCGAGCGTACTTTTGCCCACGCCGGGCGGGCCGAAGAAGATCACCGACGTCAGCGCATCCTCTTCAATCGCCCGCCGCAGGAGGCTGTCCGGGCCGAGAATGCGCGCCTGCCCGACAAACTCTTCCAGCGTCCGGGGCCGCATCCGCGCGGCCAGCGGCGTGTTGGGGGCCAGCGACGGGGCCGACGCGGAGCCGTCATCAAACAAATCTGCCATGCTCTATTGTAGCATATTGCCCATTCCGTTTCGGGTACAATCATCGTGGCTGCTTACCAGAGAAAGCAGAAAGGGACAGTAATGTCTGTGCTATCACAACTCAGGGCGTTAACACCTGATCAACGCAATGCGTTTCTAGCAGCCTATCTGGGCTGGACGTTAGATGCCTTTGACTTTTTTGTGGTCGTCTTTGTGCTGAAGGATATTGAGAAGGAATTCCATGCCTCGGCACAGGCCGGCGCAACCATTCTGTTTGCGACTCTGGCCTGCCGACCTATCGGCGCATTTCTGTTCGGTGCGCTTGCGGATCGGTTCGGGCGGCGCATCCCGCTGATGATTGACGTCATCCTTTACTCCGTTCTGGAACTGGCGTCGGGCTTTGCGCCGACGATGACGTCGTTTTTGATCCTGCGCGCCCTGTTCGGTGTGGCGATGGGGGGCGAGTGGGGATTGGGCGCGTCGCTGGCGCTGGAATCGACGCCCGCCGCCTCACGCGGACTGCTGTCCGGCATTTTGCAGCAGGGCTACCCGGTCGGCTATTTGCTGGGAGCTGCGCTTTATCCCTTCATCGTGCCGCATCTGGGCTGGCGCTGGATGTTTTTCATCGGCGTTCTGCCCGCACTGCTTTCGCTGTTTATCCGCACCAAAGTCAAAGAATCGCCGGTCTGGGAGCGGGGGCAGACTCGGCGTGAACGGTTTGATTGGCGGCTGGCGATCCGGCAGCATGGCGGGCTGTTTTTCTACCTGGTCCTGCTGATGACCGCCTTCACTTTTATGTCGCACGGAACGCAGGACCTGTATCCGAAGTTCTTGCAGGTGCAGCGGCATTTTTCGGCCACGACGGTCAGCGTGATTGTTATCGTCTACAATCTGGGCGCGCTGGTCGGCGGGATTGTCGTCGGCTCGCTGTCTCAGCGGATCGGACGGCGACGGGCGATTATCATTTTTGCCCTGCTGGCCGTTCCGATCATTCCCCTGTGGGCGCTTTCCCATTCGCCCCTGATGCTGGCCCTGGGCGCGTTCCTGATGCAATTCTGCGTTCAGGGCGCTTGGGGCGTGATCCCCGCACATTTGACCGAACTCTCTCCAAGTGCGCTGCGCGGGACATTTACCGGTTTCGCTTATCAACTGGGCAACCTGCTGGCCGCCGTGAATGCTAACGTCCAAACCAAGATCGCGGAGCGGAGCGGCGGCGAACAGCACCCGAATTACGCGCTGGGGCTGGCCTCGGTAATCCTGGTCGTGCTGCTGGCTGTCGCCGCCGTCACCGCTCTGGGCCGCGAGGCGCGTGGAGTAGAGTTTGAAAAAGAAGAGGCATGAAGCGGGTACAATCCCCGTATGACTGCCACATCGCTCTTTGACGACGAAATTTCTGCGCCGCCTCCGCCGCTGCCCCCCTCATGGCTGGACGCATTAAGCGACGAATTCCAGAAGCCGTACTGGCTCAAACTGCAAGCGTTCGTAGCCGAAGAACGCGCCCATCACGCTGTGTATCCGCCCGAAGACGATGTTTACTCGGCGTTCCAGACGACGCCCCTGGAGAACGTCAACGTCTTCCTGCTCGGCCAGGACCCCTATCATGGGCCGGGGCAGGCGCATGGCCTCTGTTTCAGCGTCCGGCCCGGCATTGAGACGCCGCCTTCTCTGGTCAATATCTACAAAGAACTGCGCGATGATTTGGGCTGTCGCATTCCCAACAATGGCTACCTTGTCCCCTGGGCCAGCCAGGGAATGCTGATGCTCAATGCTGTGTTGACCGTCCGCGCCCATGTTGCCAACTCGCACAAGGGCAAGGGCTGGGAGACATTCACCGACAGCGTGATCCGCCATGTCAGCGCCAAGCCCGACCCCGTCGTGTTCGTCCTCTGGGGCGGCTACGCGCAGAAAAAACTGCCCCTGATTGACGCGGGTCGCCACATCATTGTCCTGGCCGCCCATCCCTCGCCGCTCTCCGCCCGCAACGGTTTCTTCGGCAGCCGCCCGTTCTCGCAGATCAACGCCGCGCTCCAAGCCGCTGGCAAGCCGGAAATTGACTGGCAGATACCGGATTTGTAACATGGTCCAAGTTATCATCAGCGGTTGGCGTGAAGGATTACACAAGATCAACATGACCAAACTCATTTGGGAATATACCCTGCTTGGCTTAAGCGAGGCAAAAGCCTGCACGGATCGTGTGCTGGACGGGCAGCAAGTTATTCTCCAGATTGAAGATCAACAGGCGGCAAAGCAATTGATAAAACGGCTTGAGTCAATTGGAGTTGATGTTACAATTGGGACATAATACAAAATGGACGATCTCGTTCAAGAATTTTATGCCGAAGGTAAGGAGCGCCGCGTAAATATCTATCAACGGCAAGATGGGACTTTCTACTTTCAGGAGGAATGTTTCAGCAGACGTGAGTTTGAACACTGCTGGATACCTGTCCGTCAGTCGGTTGCAAGTTTCTTTGACATTCAGGAAACTGCGGTCAAGGAGGCCAGTGGACGTATAGAATGGCTCAGTGATTTGCTCTACTGGTCGTAGCCTACTATGCCTGCCTAGGTTTTGATAGAACGGCTCTTTTGGCCTCCCAAGTGGGATACAAATCATGGTCATTCGTCCAGAACAGCCTTCCGATGTGGAAACTATCTTCCGCTTGACTGAAACTGCTTTCAGCCCTCAGCCTTTTGCATCGCACAATGAACAGTTCATCGTCAATGCCTTGCGTGACGCAGGTGCGCTCACTCTTTCGCTGGTTGCGGAAACCAACGGGCAAGTGGTCGGGCATGTCGCATTCTCGCCGGTGACCATTTCCGACGGCAGCCATGATTGGTATGGCCTCGGTCCAATCTCGGTGTGGCCAGGACGGCAGCGGCTAGGCATCGGAACGGCTTTGATCCGCGGGGGCTTGGCCCGTTTGAAATCTACTGGGTGCGAAGGGGTGTATTGTTCTGGGCAGTCCAACCTACTATGAACGCTTCGGCTTCACGAACAAACCAGACCTGGTTTTGGAAGGTGTCTCGCAGAAGTATTTCATGGCCCTGCCCTTTGCGGAGAATCATGTACATGGGATGGCGTCCTATCATGAGGCATTCTCCGCCTCCGGCTCACGGATGGACGCAAACAGTGACTGAACCCATTATTCGGAGGTGCTTCTTGAAGGAAGTGCCGGTAACTAACAGCGCGATGCTGAATTGACTGTGATTCTCCGCCGGGCGACAGCCGCCGATATTCCAGCGCTAGAGGCGCTCATCCCGCTTTCCGCCCGAACTCTGCAAGCCGCCTATTACTCGCCCGCGCAGATTGAGGCTGCCCTGGGACCGGTGTTTGGCGTGGATCGGCAGTTGATATCAGACGCTACCTATTTTGTGGTGGAAGAGGGCGGTCAGATTGTCGGCTGCGGCGGGTGGAGCAAGCGCAAAACGCTGTTCGGTGGAGACGAAGGCAGAAGCGCCGACGAAGAATCGCGGCTTGATCCCCATCGCGATCCGGCCCGCATCCGGGCCTTCTTCGTTCACCCCGACTGGGCGCGTCGGGGCATCGGCAGACAGTTGATGGAGGCGTGCGAACGGGCGGCCACAGCCGCCGGTTTTCGGACACTGGAACTGGTCGCTACCCTGTCAGGCGAACCGCTTTACGCCGCGTTCTCTTTCCGCGTGGTGGAGCGGTACGAGATACCGTTGCCAAACGGGCTGACCCTGCCCGTGGTGCGGATGTTGAAACCCTGAGAAGTTCAGCATGTCAGAGACATCTTTAGAACAAACTCGTGCCGAAGTGATACGCCCCGCTGATTTTGACGCCTTCTGGCAGGACGTTCGGGCCGAATTAGCCTTGGTTCCGCTGGAATGGGAGCGGCTGCCGGGCGCGGGCGGAGAGACGGACGCTTACACAATAGACTGGCTGCGGTTTTCGTCGCTGGACGACACGCTCGTTTATGGCTGGTTTGCCGTGCCGAAGGCGCTGCCGGCCAGGCAGAGCCGGGGGTATCTGTGGCTGCCGGGCTACTCGCTGGGCAATCCACAACCCGGCCCGGAGTGCCTGTACCCGGAGACCCTCACGTTCGGGCTGAACCTGCACGGCAATCTGCCGGATACGCCTTATGTCCATCCCAGCATTTCGAATGCCGACTACATCACGCAGGGGATTGAGTCGCCCCAGACTTACGTTTACCGACCAATCCTCGGCCACTGCCTGCGGGCATTGGAGGTTTTGGCCGGGCAGCCGGAAATAGACCCCGTTCGGCTTCTGGTCGGCGGCATGAGCCAGGGTGGGGGACTGGCGCTGGTAACGGCGGCGCTTGCGCCCCAGGTTCGCCTCTGCCTGGCCGACATGCCCTGGCTGTGCGCGCTGGACTTGGCCCTCTCCCTGCTGGATCGGGAGCGTTACAAGCGCCTGAAGTCCAATCGATATCCCGATGCGCGTGGGTTGATTGCCGACTATGCCGAAGCGCATCCCCAGCAAGCCGCGCAAATTTATCAAACGTACCGCTATTTTGACCCGCTTTCTCATGCCACGAACATCGCCTGCCCGACGCAGATGAGCGCGGGAGGCCGCGACCCGTCCTGCAAACCGCCGACCATCTATGCCGTCTACAATGAACTGGTCTGCGAGAAGGGCATGGTTTACTTACCTGCTGTCGGCCATGAAATTATCCCGGCCATGCGCGAGGCGCACCGGGAATGGGTACAACGGGTTTAAAATCCCCTCCATCTCCCCCATTATTGAGGGCAGGGGGGCTATGACAGGAGAACACTATGGCGATTGAAGAACATGTCGGCGTGACGCAGACCGACGCTTTTGAGCAGACTACCAGCGGCGAGGCCGTCACAACTAAACACATTTTTGCCGACGGCGGCGACGGCAAGGAAAAAGAAGCGACCCTTCGCAGTCCCCATGCCGGGGCCAGCAGCGAGGCGCCCGCCGCCAGCGGCATTCCCAGCGCCGAACGGCAGCGTGGCGTTCCCGGCGAGGCGTTTGACGAGCAGACGGAGACGCCGATGCCAAACCGTTCGCTGCCCATCACGCAAAGCACGGAGTAGTTCGCATGCCTCTGCTGCTTGGTCTGGACATCGGCGGCACGAAATCCGCCGCGGTCGTGGGTGACGAAGGTGGAAACGTCCTCGCGCGGCAGGCTGCCCCGACGCCGCAAACTTCCTGGGAAGAGGGTGTCGCGCTGCTCATCCATCTGACCCGCGAAGTCTGCCACCGGCAGGGCGTGGATATTTCCGACATAAGCGCGCTCGGCGTCTCCTGCGGCGGGCCGCTGGACTCGGCGACAGGAACGATCTATGCCCCGCCAAACCTGCCCGCCTGGCAGGCGGTCCCGCTCAAAGCCATTCTGGAAGCCGAATTTGGCCTGCTCACCCGGCTGGAAAACGATGCCAACGCCACAGCCCTCGCCGAACATCGCTGGGGGGCAGGACAGGGCTGCCGCGACATGGCATTTTTGACGATGGGAACGGGCATCGGCGCCGGCCTGATTTTAGATGGTCAGCTTTACCGGGGCCGGCGTGATCTGGCCGGCGAGATCGGCCATGCGACGATTCTCCCAAACGGCCCCCTTTGTCCCTGCGCCAAGCGCGGCTGCCTGGAAGCGCTGGCATCGGGAACCGCCATTGGCCGTATGGGCCGTGAGCAATTCGGCGATGAAAGCCTCACCGCGCATGACGTTTGCGCCCTGGCCCGAAAGGGCCATGCCGCCGCCCTCACCATTCTCGCCGACGCCGCCCTTTACATGGGAATTGGCCTCGCGAACCTGCTGCACACGCTGAATTTAGAGCGCATCGTGCTTGGCACGCTGGCCGTCCACGCCGCCGATCTGCTCCTGGAACCCATACGCCAATCCACCGAAGCCCATTGCTGGCCGCGCGTCTGGGAAGGCGTTTCGGTGGTTCCCGCCGCGCTGGGAGACGCCGCTCAGGACAAAGCCGCACTGGCCGTCGCCCTGCTGGAAAACCCGCCGTAAAAATAAATCTCAAACCGCTTGACAGAAATCATAAGCCGTGTTACAATGATTTCAACCCCGGACAATCTCCGGCTGCACATGGGACTCTCCGAAGGGAGCAAGTCTCGTGCAATGAAAAGCCGTCCCGCGTCAATGCAAGTTGACAGGCACGGCTTTTTCCTTGCTCTGATATGCCGCCACTTCAAAGCGATTATTGTGGTAGCCGTCACCCGTTTTGATCCACTGACCCAGCAATTCCAGCACGTAGGCGGTCAGGAATAACGGGCCCCATGCCCGGCCCTGACGCACATGAACCATTTCGTGGTCATGCACCAGCGGAATCAAGGCGGCATCGGCATATAAGATCACATCGCCCAGTGTGATCGCGCTTGCCCAGCGGCGGCAACTCAGGAGGCCGATGAGCCATCCGCCCGTGACTTCCAGAACGCCCTCGTCGCGGCAAGGGCGATATTCGCCTCCCAGAGAGCCGATTAGCCCAAGCAAACTGTTGGGACTATTCCAAAGATGAGGCAGCCAACCATTCATTGATGCGTTGCCCTTGTTCCTATCTTCTCCGCGTGGTATAATGACGCCATGCGATCTATCCGAACCATTCCCATTGTCCTGAGTGCCGCGGTCTTGGCGGCATCCCTCTCCGGCTGCCACTTGTTTCACCATCCGGCCGTCACGAGTGTTAAGAAAGTGACGCCAGTCAATCAGATCGCGCCGATGCTGCCCGTGGACCTGACCAAAGTGCAGCCGAATGAGGCCGGGCTGGTTCCCATCTTAGAGTACCACGACATCATCAAAGGCACGAAGACAACCGGCTACCAATACCCTGCCGCCGCCTTTCGGCGCGACATTCAGTGGCTGTACGACCATAATTATCGGCCTATCGGCTTGACGGACTACATTCAAGGACACATTGATTGTCCGGCAGGGATGTCTCCGGTGATTTTGACTTTTGACGATGCCCTGCGCGGCCAGTTCCATTATACCGCCGACGGCAAAATTGACCTGGACTGTGCGGTCGGCATCCTGGATGACTTCCACGCCGCGCACCCCGACTGGCCGCTCAAGGGGACATTTTTCGTGCTGACAAACGGCGATCCCAAGATGCCGCCGCCATTCTACCAGGCCGAATACGCGCAGGGCAAGATGGACTACCTGATCAAAGAAGGCTATGAGATTGGAAACCACACCATTCATCATTTGATGGGAATGCGGCACTGGCCGGACGCGCGAGTGGAGGCGGAACTGGCCGGGGCGGTCGTCAACATTCACAAATTTGAGCCGAATTACAACGTGGATACATTGGCGCTGCCTTACGGCGTTTTTCCCAAAAACAAAAAGCTGGTCATTAGCGGCGAAAGCGGCGGCGTCACCTACCACAACATCTGTGCCCTCAAAGCCGGCGCAGACCCCGCACCCTCGCCGATGGGCAAAGATTTTTACGGCAAGCCCTTCAATCCCTACTATCTGCCCCGTATCATTCCCGGCGCAGGCAACTATACCATTCACTACTGGCTGGATCTGCTGGAAAAAGAGAAGGCTTTGAAGTACATCAGCGACGGCGACCCGAACACCTATACGGTCAACGCCATTGAGAAGGGCCAGATCAACATGGCCCGCTTGAAGAACGGCCATTTCCATCTGCGTACCTACAACGGCACCCAGCTTCTCGCCGGCAATTAACGCCGGCGCACTGTGATACCAACCCCAGGAGGTTTCCATGCGCTCTTACCCATCGTTCTTACCACTGTCTGCGCTGCTCGTCGGCACACTTCTCTGGACTGCGCCTGCGTTTGCCCAGCAGCCCGCCGCCGCCACACCTGACACTGCTGCGCCTGCGGCCCCCGCTCCGGCCCTGGCTCCCGTCCTGCCGCCGGATCCAGCGATGCTGATGATCCCCGCGCCGCCCGGAGGCAAGCTGCGGATGGAGATGGACGCCCGCAGTGAAGACCTGCTGGGGATGGTCAAGTCGTTTCTGAAAGGTGTCGGTGAAACAAATGCCTCCGGCACCGCGAAGACGGATAAATTGCAGCCGAACCCCATCGCTGATGCGCTGGATGCGGGAAATCTGGCCGACACGCTCAAGGATGTCAACCGCGTTCACTTTGTTGTCTGGGAACTGCCGGGACCGCCGACTCCGCTTCCGTCATTTGTTCCCGTGATGCCGGGCAAGCCGCATGCCAAGCCCGCCAAAATGCTTCCCGCTCCGCCCACGCCGCCGGATCCGGTTTCCACGTTCGACTCCAACGCTTTTTATGAGAACGCATTTGCCGCCGAGGGCGCGCACCGCATTCTCTATACGGATGCCGATGCGTACAAACTGGTCATGGTCGGCTTCCCGGATCGCAAAGGCTACGCTTTCGCCGTCTCCGGCGCGGGCTATGTCGCTGTCTCCCGCAGTGACGGCTACCCGAACCTGGAAGCGCTGTCTGCCTTCATCTCTCATGTGACATCTGCCGCTATGAACAGCAAAGTTCTCAAAGATGCCGTGTCAGGAGCAATGGGCGGCGACAAAGGGACAGACAAGCCCGACGATAACAGTGGCAAAGGTGATGATAAAAAACTCTGACCTGGTGAAAAACGTCATTCGTCTCGTCTTAGTGAGCCTTTCAACCCTGCTTTTGCCCCTCGCGACACCGGCACAGAGCCAGAGCCGACCGTTCATTACCGGCGCAGACCTGTCCGAACTGCCTTACCATGAAAGCCAGGGGGTGAAGTATTACGATGCAGGTGTCCAACGAAATCTGCTCGTCATTGCCAGGCGCAATGGCTGGACCGTGATCCGGGTTCGGCTCTGGGTCAATCCTGATGACACGCCGCAATACAGCGTCTCTCGTTTGGAAGATGTCACGGCATTCGGCAAGCGCATCAAGGCGGCGGGGCTTCAGTTCCTGCTGGACATTCATTATTCGGACACCTGGGCGGATCCAGGGCATCAAAAAAAGCCCGCAGCCTGGGATGCCCTTCCGTTCCCGCAGCTTGTGCAGCAGGTCCATGACTACAGCCGCGATGTTGTTGCCCACTTGAGAAGAAACGGCGCGATGCCGGACATGGTGCAGATCGGCAACGAGACAAAAAACGGCCTGCTGTACGGCAGCGGGCTGAATGGGGCCGGGCCGCCGCCGGGCGGCGGTTTTTGGGAGAAAACACCCGGAGGGCGTGATCGCGCTGTGCAGTTGTTCGCAGCCGGTCTGGCCGGAGTGCGAGAGGGAGCTAAACCCTCACCCGCGCCACGGACGATTTTGCATGTTCCTGACGGTCAGGACACGGCGTTCATCCAGTACTATTTCCGTGAACTGAACGCCAGCGCGAAGGCTCAAAACATCCATTTAGATTATGACATCGTGGGCCTTTCTTATTACCCGGCCCACCCCTGGGACAAAAAAGTCGGCTATGACGGCTGGACACTCGCGCGGCTGTCAAACTCTATGAATGACATTGCCGCAACTCTGCACAAGCCGGTCATGGTTGTGGAAACAAGCTGGCCGCAGGCAGGTCAGAAAGATGATGTTCCCGGTACACCCCAATTTCCCTTCACGCCCGCTGGTCAGGTGCAGTTCTACCAGGCTTTAATTCAGGCAGTCCAGGCGGTTCCGGGAGGCTTAGGACTCGGCATGGTGCTCTGGGATCAGGATTCGCTCAACTGGGATTCTGTATTTGATGCTCAGGGCCAGGCTTTGCCCGCCGTACATGCACTTGGTCAAGCCAAAACTGCGAAAGACTGAGGTTTGTTTTTCTGTCAAAAGGCTTGACAGCCTTACTCACGACCGGGTATACTTAACCCCACAATTGAATTCAACTGCATTGACGAGGACAATGGCAGGATGCGCGCGTTTTCAGAGAGCCGTCGGATGGTGCGAGACGGCAGCGGGCTATTCTGACCTCTCCCCTCTGAGCAGGCTGCCTGAACCATCGCTCATTCAGGCGAAAGTAAGGCCGCCCGGTTCGCGCCCGTCATCGCGCTCCAAGTGCGGCCCGTCGCCCTCCCCGTCAGCACCGGGGCAGAGGTCTCTGGCCGAACAAGGGTGGTACCGCGTGATGCTTTTCGCCGTAAAACGAAAGCCTCTCGTCCCTTGCCTGTGGACGAGGGGCTTTTTTGGCATTGTTTGGCCCCCCTGCCCATGATGGGGGAGCCAGAACGAGAAGTATCCTATTCCCCCATTATTGGGTTAGGGGGAACAAAGGAAATGAAGCATGAAAATTACCGGCAGCCGTGCTTTGATGGAATGTCTCAAGCGCGAGGGAGTGGACACGATCTTCGGCTACCCAGGCGGAGCGGTCATCCCGATCTATGACGCGATCTACCAGTTCCCGGACATCCAGCACATTCTGGTCCGCCACGAGCAGGGCGCCGGCCACATGGCCGAAGGCTATGCCCTCGCGACCGGCAAAGTCGGCGTCTGCCTCGCCACGTCCGGGCCGGGCGCGACCAACCTCGTCACGCCCATCGCCGACGCCATGATGGACTCGGTCCCGCTCGTCGCCATCACCGGCCAGGTGCAGGACCTCGGCCATCGGCACCGACGCCTTCCAGGAAGCGGACATCACCGGCATCACCATGCCCATCACCAAGCACAACTGGCTGGTCAAAGATGTCACCAAGCTGCCCGAAGATCATTGCCGAGGCGTTCCATATCGCCCGCTCGGGCCGCCCCGGACCCGTTCTGGTGGACATTCCCGTGGACATCTCCAACGCCGACTTTGAGTACACGCCGGTGCGAAGAAGTCAACATCCCAACTTACAAGCCGACCACCAAAGGCCACTCACGGCAGATCCAGCGGGCCGCCGAACTGATCGCCGAGGCGCAGCGGCCCGTACTGTATGTCGGCGGCGGCGCGATCTATTCCGGGGCCGACGATGAGGTGCAGCGCACTGGCCGAGCGGACCGACATTCCTGTCACCACGACCCTCAAAGGCCTGGGCGCTTTCCCGAGACGCATCCGCTCTCGCTGGGAATGCTGGGGATGCACGGCACGGCCTACGCCAACTACGCCGTCAGCGAGTGCGACCTGCTGATCGCGGTCGGCGCGCGCTTTGACGACCGCGTGACCGGCAAAGCCGACGAGTGGGTGCAAGGGCGCAAGATCATCCATATTGACGTGGACCCCGCCGAGATCGGCAAAGTCCTGACCGCCGACGTGCCGATTGTCGGCGATGTCAAAGCCGATCCTGACCGAACTGCTGAAAGTCGTCGAGCCCGGCGGCTCATGCCGACTGGAACGCCCACATCACCCAGTGGAAGCAGGACTACCCGCTGCACTATCCCGCATGACGGCATCCTGCATGGCCAGTATGTCATCGAGCAGATCGGCGAGGTCTCCAACCACGACGGCATTGTCGTCACCGATGTCGGCCAGCACCAGATGTGGGCCGCCCAGTTCTACAAGTGCCGTCGCCCGCGCCAGTTCGTGACTTCGGGCGGCCTCGGCACGATGGGCTTTGGCCTGCCCGCCGCCATCGGCGCGCAGTTCGGCCGCCCCGACAAGCCCGTCTTCTGCGTCTCCGGCGACGGCTCGATCCAGATGTGCATTCAGGAACTGATGGTCGCGACGGTCTACAAACTGCCGATCAAGATCTGCATCCTGAACAACGAGTATCTCGGCATGGTCCGCCAGTGGCAGGAGCTGTTCTGGGAGTCCCACTACTCCAATGTGAACCTGGAAGCCTCCCCGGACTTCGTGAAGCTGGCCGAAGCCTACGGCGCGCACGCCATCCGCTGCTCCAAACCCAGCCGTGGTCCGAGCCGCGCTGGAAGAAGCCATGGCCATCACCGACCGCCCGACCGTGCTGGACTTCCGCATCGCCAAAGAAGAAAACGTCTACCCGATGATCAAGTCCGGCGGCACGATCAAAGACATGGTCGTCCAGCGCCCGCCGGACATGGTGCCGCTGGACAGCTACATGGTCAGCGAAACCTACATGCCTGACATGGAAGCGCATCCGTCCAAGAGAGAAGAGCAAACCGAGCGCGAACTGGAACCCGTCGCCGCCGGCCAGCCCCAGGAACTTCTTGGGTAGTAATCTCTAATCCGGCGGAAGTCTTGAAAATGCAGTCACGGTTTGAAAACACCGGCGAACACATAAGCACCTTTGCCGACGAGTTTCTTGTGCATTGTCCGCGATGCAATTCTTGCGCTCGTATTGTGCCAATGCTTGCGGAAAATGGTGTGCTTAACATCAATTTGCGCCGCCTCCTCTGCGCGACATGCACTTACATGAACGAGTGGCATGGTCCCGCTGGGATTTATAAATATCGCGCAACACCAGATCATGATCTTTCCGGTGTTCTAATTGGTGCGCCTGTTGATTGGTTTTTTCAACAACCTTTATGGCTGCAAAGACCCTGTTCTGGTAAAATACTCTGGGCGTACAACAGACGTCATCTTTCTTATCTGAAACGATATATCGAGGCAGATTTAAGAGATGAATGCTCTTATCCAAACACCGGGCTTGCTCGTTATTTGCCACAGTGGATGAAAGCCGCCAAAAACAGAGATGCCATTCTTCGGTGCATAGAGAAGATAGAACAACTGTAAAAACACGCGGAAGTGGCGGGAGTGGTTTGGGCTGGATTTTGAGGTGTAAACGCAATGACACTGACTATTGACATATCACCGGAAACGGAAGCGCAGTTAGAGGCGGAAGCGGCAAACCGGGGACAAGCACCCGACGAATATGCGCGTGAGTCCTTTCATATATGGCTCAGTCTAGCGGCATCAAATCCTGATACGGATGAAGCCGCTTTCCAAGACATGAGGGCATTATCACTGCCGACTCTGGAAGAGTATTGGATTAACGAGGAAGATGCAGCTTACGATAACCTATGAGAGCGACAACTTATCAGCGAGGTGACGTGCTGTTCGCCGAAATTCAGTTTAGCGGCAGCATCGGATGGAAGAATCGCCCTGTCATCGTTCTTAGTACGGATGCTTTTCACCAAGCCGGGTCAAAGTTGATTGTGGCTGGTGTCACAAGCACGATCAAGCCGCCGCATCGGCCCGGTGATGTCTTACTGAACGATTGGGGTCGTGCAGGTTTGATCAAGCCTTCTGCTTTTCGTGGATTAGTCACAGTGATAGATAGAATTGAAATCATTCGGTATCTGGGTCGGCTTTCCTCAGAAGATTTTGCACAAATTGAGCAGGGCGTAGCAAGCATTATGGGGTTGGCTGTGTCTGCCGAAAATAGCAAAGGAGAACAAGATAATGCTGACTATCAAAGGCCGTATTAAAGACGGTATTATTTATCCCGCTGAGCCTGTAGCTGGCTATGATGAGGAAGACGTTTTGATTACGTTCCTGAATGAACAGGTACAAACACAGGATACTCAAGGGCAGGATGTACCGACGAATTGGGACGCTTTAGACCGTATCATTGATGCAAATCAGATAGAGACGGGCATTCCCGACCTGGCGCACCAGCACGATCACTACATTCATGGCAAACCAAAACGGGATTAGGCGAGTACCAAAAGTCTTTGGCGACACAGCCGCATGGCTTGCGCTGCTGAATAAGCATGAACTCGCTGCACAGCCGCGCTTTCGCTTTACGCCGCGAATTGCGGGAGCGAGATGTGCGTGTCGTTACCACGGAATTTGTCCTGCTGGAAGTCGCCGACGGCCTTTCCAATCCGCCCTCTCGGAAAGGGACAATTGCCTTTATTGAGGAACTCCGGCGGGAACCTACCATTGAGATTGTGCCTCTTTCCGGGTCGTTGTTGGATAAGGGATGGGCTTTATATCAGCAGCGGCCTGACAAAGAATGGGGATTGACCGACTGCACCAGCTTTGTTGTCATGCAGGAACAGGGCATCCTAGAGGCTTTTACCTCGGATCACCATTTTGCTCAGGCCGGATTTGCAATTCTACTCTCGCACACACCGTAAGAGAATAAGGAGCGACGACGCATTTTGCAGCAGCATACGATCACTGTTCTGGTGGATAACAAGCCGGGCGTGCTTTCGCGCGTGGCAGGCCTGTTCTCGCGCCGGGGCTACAACATTGAAAGTCTGGCCGTCTCCATCACGGAGAACCCGGAAGTCTCGCGCATGACTCTGGTCGTCAACGGTGACGAGCAGGAAGTGGAGCAGATCACCAAGCAGTTGCACAAACTGATTGACGTTTCCAAAGTACAGGATTACTTAGGCATTCCGATTGTCGCCCGCGAACTGGCCCTCATCAAAGTCAACGCGGCGGTGGAAAACCGGACGGCTTTGCTGCAACTTATTGAAGTCTTCCGGGGCCGCGTGATTGACATGTCGGAGAAGACATTTGTGATCGAACTGACGGGGGGCAACGACAAGATTGACGCCTTTGAGAAACTTCTGGAACCTTATGGCATCCGCGAACTGGTACGCACCGGCCGGATCGCGATGGCGCGCGGCGTCCGAGGCATTTAACCGCTGTGAAAGAGCTGATTGACGCCCGTCAAGCGCAGATGCTTATGTGGGGAGTTCTCCTGCTGGCCCCGATTGTGGGCCTCGTCTGGGGGGCGCTGGCGAAGCGCGTGAGGCGCGGGCTGTTGGTGGGCCTGCTGGTGGGGGCAGGCAATTTTTTACTTTGGACCGTCTATAATAGAATTACCGAGAACTTAGGTCTGGACACAGTCAAAAACCTGCTTGTTAATTTGGGGTTATTTCTTGTCGTTGGAGTTGTGGCAGGCATTGGCTGGGGATGGTGGAGCGGGCGAGTGGAAAAACGAGAGCAGACATGAATCAGACATTGATCGCAAACGAACCGGCGGCTCAGGAAATCATTGACCTCGTCAAAGAGCGTCTGATCCCGCATCAGCCCGCCAAATATTCTCTGGATGTGCTGCCCGATGTCGCGCACAAAGAGGGCCAGTGGTGGTACGTCGTCGTTAGTTCCAGCCGCAGCGATGTCAGCGCCGCCGATTACCAGGCGCGGATTGAAAAAGTGGAGCGGGACATGAAAAAAATGGACAACGTCAACGTCGTCCTGCTCCCGGTCGTCCCGGACTGGATGGCGACGCAGAAGTGAGTCATGGATGGCAACCTGGCGAGAGATTGGCATAGAAAATTGGTAGTGGTCTCAGCCTGGTTGTTGTGCGAGTGCGCCTCGCGCCATGTTCGTGTTGTAGTGATGCAAAAACAACCGCAAACAATTCTCGTGCATCTCATCTGACTTGCTGAACGAAAGCGTCTGGCGCACAAACCGAGCCATCCGCTGACGCAGTGTGTTGTTAAACCGCTCAATGTGGTTGGTCTGGCCCTCGCCTTTGCCGCTGGCCAAGTGCTGATCTTCGGGTACGATCTTCGGGTAGGCTTCCCAGAAGTCGGTAAAGCACAGGAGCCGTCGGTAAGACCAGGGAATGCGTTGCCACAGGCGGCGGCAGGTCGCCTCGCTGCGGTCTCCGACCGCATAGGCAACAATCTGGCGTGTCCTGCGGCACAATGCCAGCCAGACCCAGCGTTTGTTCTTGCGCCGGGCAACAAAAGACCAGAGTTCATCTAACTCCAGCACGTCATCCGGTTGAGCAGGAGCCAGCGTCTGTGTTAGTGGCGGCAAGTGATTGGCTTTTTTTTAACCAGGTTGTCAGCGTGTTGCGGCCAATACCAAAGAGGCGGCAGACGCCACGCATGGAAGGGCGTTCCTGATAGGCAGCCACCACTTTCTTCTGAAACTCTTCGGGATGAGAGCGGCTTTCGGGCTTCTGCCGAAAAGTGCGTCGGCAGTCCTGGCAGAGGTAGCGTTGGTGGTCATTTTTATCTTTGCCGTGACGGATGACGTTCTGGCTTTGGCAATAGCGGCAGTGCAGGATTTGGATAACCATGATAAAGATTTACCCAGGAGACACTGACAACAACCGCACGGAAACCACTACCAGAAAATTATCAGGCAGGCCGCGGGCTATTTGATACTCCGTGAAATAGAGAGAGGCTGGTAAATTGCCGAAGATGAAGGCATGAACCTTCACCAACTGCAAACCTATCCCAATGACCGCGTCCGTGCTTTGTTTGGACTGGAACACGCCGCATTGGGCGAACTCTTGGCCGTAGCTCTGCCTGAATTGATGACCCGTCGCTATGCCGAGCAGCAGGAAAAACCCAAACGCCAACGCGCCGTCGGTGGGGGACGCCCCCGCAAACTGCACCCGTATCAGGAAGTGCTGCTGACATTAGTATATCTGCGCCACAACGTTTCTCACGCGGTCGCGGGCCAGATGTTTTGTGTCAGTGCCGACATCAGTGAACGTACTTTCGCCGAAGTGGTTCTGCTCCTGCGCGATGTTTGCCCGGCTCATCGGTGGGACGCCGAAAAGAAATGGACCAAACGCGAACCGTCCTGGCATCCCGATACAATTGATCTGCTGCTGGTGGACAGTTTCGAGACGCCGCTGTCCCGGCCTAGCCTGCCCGCTGTGCAGAAGAAGTTTTATTCGGGCAAAAAGAAGCGCCATACGGTCAAGACGCAGATTATCACGGACAAGCGCGGCGAGGTCCTCGCCATCGAGCCGGGCTATCCTGGTCCGATGCCTGACAAAACGCTCTATGAGCAAAGCGCGGCGGCGGGGCAGTATCCGCAGGCGGCGCGTCGGGCGGATTTGGGCTACCAGGGCGTGCCAGAGATGCTTCTGCCCCACAAGAAGAAACGGGGCAAGGCCGGAGAAAAAGCCAAAGACCTGACGCCCCAGCAAAAAGACGAGAACCGGTTTGCCGCTTCCGAGCGTGTGCCGGTGGAGCATGGGGTTCGCCGGGTGAAGGCGTGGCGCATCCTGCGCGATGAGTTCCGCTTGGGTACAGGCCTGTTCTCTTTGGTGGCTTCGGCCACGGTGGGTCTGGTGCATCTGAGCCGCATTGTGCCTGGTTGAACCGACCGTCGGGGGGCGGCTTTGCCGCCCCGCCTGATGATTGAAGAAGTCATTTTCTATTTTACGGAGCATCTATTGGACAAAACACGGTACCGCAGCAGCGTCAGCCGGTTTTACTATGGGGCCTTCAGCTTTTACTATGGGGCCTTCAGCCTCTTGACCCATGAACTCAGTGAGGCGGGCGCGAACTTTGGAGCCGACCAGGAGACGCCTAATCACAAAGGGCTTCCTAAACTGATCCGCCTCCATCGTCTTTATTCGGCAAGGATTTCCGCGGATTATCAGCGGCGCACGACCGATGAGGCGATTACTCGCAGCATCATGCGCGACGCGGCAAAATTGTTTCGCCATTTTGGAGTCAACTATGACTGAAGAACAGCAAAGGGTTGTTGAGGTTGTGCGGCACTACTTGGAGCCGCATCAGCCGCCCAACTATCGGCTGAACGTGAGCGAGACAGGTCTTCGCCATTCTTCAGATGATTGGTGGGAAGTCGTCGTGAAGCCGGACAAAGAAGACGCCTATTCTTACGATTACTATGGGCGTCTGGCCGAGGCGGAAGGCGACATTGAGGACCACGAAAACCTAAAGATTTTACTGGTTCCGGCGTTGCCCGGCTGATGGATCAAGCCGAAATGTTCAATGCTCAACAATTCGCCGCGCGCCTCGCAAATCGTCAAGATCGTTGGTCATTGCTGAAAGACTTCGTCGCGGAATGGCATACGCCGCTGCAAGAAGGCGATGGCTACGCGGCAGAAGAATTAGACGCAGCGGAGCAGCGGCTTGGACTGAAATTGCCGCTTGCGCTCCGTGAGTGGTATCAACTCGCAGGTCGCCGTGAGGAGATTGTAGCCACGCAAAACTTTCTGGTTTTGCCGGAAGAACTGGAAATTAAAGATGAGAATGGGCTGCTGGTATTCCACTGCGAAAACCAGCAGGTGGTTGAATGGGGCATTCAGCCCTCCAATTTGTCTCTGGATGATCCACCGGTCTGGCTGGATAATTGGGGTTTACACACAACGAAACAAGAATTGATCAGAGAGAACAGTACGCTTTCCGAAATTCGCATTGCAGATGATTGTTGTGGAAACCTGCTTCAATCCGAGAACATTTCAAGGTAGCGGAAAAATTGCTCCGCAAACACTTGATTTAGTGCGGCTAAATTATGAGCCTCTGGGTTTTCCTGATTGGCATTGGCCGCGTCCACCATCGCGCTTTTACGGCGGTGATGATATTTTAATTCAGGCGTTTGGAGATGAGAACATATCGCTACAAGTAACAGCGTGTAGCCTTGCGGCCTTTGAACAAACGCGGAAGACATTAGGGTTTACTTGGGACCATTTTTCTTATTAAGACTGAACAGAGGAGATAACACACAATATGCCAGCGAAGGTTTATTACGACAATGATGCCGATTTGAGTGTCCTGCAGGGCAAGAAACTCGCCGTCATCGGCTACGGCTCACAGGGCCACGCGCACTCGCTGAACCTGCACGATAGCGGACTGGACGTGCGGGTCGGGCTGCGGGCAGGCTCCAAGTCCTGGAGCAAGGCTGAAGAAGCGGGGCTGACAGTCAAGACCGTGGAAGAAGCCGCCAAAGAGGCCGATGTCATTATGATTCTCATCAATGATGAGTTTCAGGGAGACATGTATAAGGAAAGCATCGCGCCCAATTTGGAGCGCGGCAATGCTATCGCCTTTGGGCATGGCTTCAACATCCATTTCGGCCAGATCATGCCGCCGGAGGGGATAGACGTCTTCATGGTCGCCCCGAAAGGCCCCGGCCATCTGGTCCGCCGCGTCTACGAAGAGGGCAAAGGCGTTCCCTGTCTGATCGCTGTCCAGCAGAACGCGACAGGCAAAGCGCGTGACCTCGCTCTGGCCTGGGCCAAAGGCATCGGCGGGACGCGGGCGGGCGTGTCTGGAGACCACGTTCAAAGAAGAGACCGAAACCGACCTGTTCGGCGAGCAGGCGGTTCTCTGCGGCGGCACGACGGCATTGGTCAAAGCAGGTTTTGAGACCCTGGTCAACGCGGGCTACCAGCCGGAAATCGCCTACTTTGAGTGCCTGCACGAGCTCAAGCTGATCGTGGATCTGATGTACGAAGCGGGCATTGCCGGAATGCGCTACTCGATCTCGGACACGGCCCAGTACGGCGACATGACGCGCGGCCCGCGCATTGTCAATGATGAGACAAAGGCCGAAATGGGACGCATCCTGAAAGAGATTCAGAACGGCCAGTTCGCCAAAGAGTGGATTCTGGAAAACCAGGCCAATCGCCCCTCGTTCAATGCCCTCGCGGCGATGGACAACGGCTCACAGATTGAAGCCGTGGGCCGCAACCTGCGCTCGCTGATGTCCTGGGTCAAAAAGACCGAAGTCGCGACGGCGACGCAAAAAGAAGAGCAGCCCGAAGTGCAGACGCAGCACGTTCGTAATATTGAGGTGTGAGAAGCCCCCCAGCCCCAATAATGGGGGAGCCAGAGGGGTCTGTACTGCTCCTACTCCCCCATTATTGGGGGCTGGGGGGCCGGGAGACGATGATGTCCAGCAGTAACCGCGTCCAGATCTTTGACACCACCCTGCGCGACGGCGAGCAGTCGCCGGGGGCGTCGCTCAACATTGACGAAAAAGTGGAGATCGCCCGGCAGTTGGAACGGCTCGGCGTGGATGTCATTGAGGCCGGGTTTCCCATTTCCAGTCCCGGCGATTTTGAGGCTGTGCGCCGTGTTGCCGCCGCTGTCAGCGACCGAGTCACCGTCTGCGGCCTGACGCGGGCCGTTCCCAAAGACATTGACGTCGCCTGGGACGCCCTCAAAGGCGCGGCCCGGCCACGCATCCATACCGGGCCTCGGCGTCAGCGAAAGCCACCTGAAACACAAACTCAAAAAGAGCCGGGAGGAAGCGCTGGAAATCGGCGTCCGCGCCGTCAAACACGCCCGCGCCCTGGGCTGCCCGGACATGGAGTATTTCACCGAAGACAGCGGACGGGCCGACCCGGAGTATCTGTACCGCGTCATTGAAGCCGTCATCAAAGCCGGCGCGACCGTCATCAATGTCCCGGATACGACCGGCTATATGTCGCCGGAAGAATACGGGGCGCTGTTCGCGGGCATCCTGAACCATGTCCCCGGCAGCGAAAACGTCACGCTGTCGGCCCACTGCCACAACGATCTCGGCATGGCGACGGCCAATGCGCTGGCGGCTGTCCAGGCCGGCGCGCGTCAGATCGAATGCACGATCAACGGCATCGGCGAACGGGCGGGCAATACGCAGCCTGGAAGAAGTCGTCATGGCCCTGCACACGCGGGCTGATGTTTACCAACTGCAAACGGGCGTCCGCACCGAGGAAATCTATAAAACGTCGCGTATGGTCTCTACCATGACCGGGATTTTAGTGCAGCCGAACAAAGCCATTGTCGGGGCCAATGCATTCGCGCATTCGTCGGGCATTCATCAGGACGGCGTTCTGAAAGAGCGGACGACCTATGAGATCATTGACCCCAAGACCGTCGGCATCAACGAAAGCAAGATCATTCTCTCGGCCCGCTCCGGCCGCCACGGTGTTCGGCACCGGCTGGGCGAACTCGGTCATACGTTTACCAGCGAAGACGAATTTGAGAAGGTCTATGCGCGATTTCTGACCGTCGCGGACAACAAAAAAGTCGTCTATGACGAAGATTTAGACGCCATCGTGTCAGATGAAGTGACGACGGTTCCGCAGACCTATGAACTGGTGCAGGTGCAGGTATCGTGCGGCGACCAGGCCATTCCCGACCGCGACCGTCAAACTGCGCCATCAGAACCGGGCGATTTTGATGGATGCCGACACCGGCAACGGCCCCGTAGACGCCGTGTATCGCGCCATCAACCGCATCGTCGGCGTCCCCAATGACTTGATTGAGTACACGGTGCAAAGCGTTACCGAGGGCATTGACGCCATGGCCGATGTCACCATTCGCATCAAAGCCGACGGCGACATGATCTATACGGGACACGCAGCGCACACGGACATCTTTGTCGCCTCTACCAAAGCCTACTTGCAGGCGCTGAACAAGCAGATCGCGCGGGCAGGAGGCCGGGTGGAGACCGAGCGCGTGCTGGGCCATGTCTGAAGATCGCCCCCTTGCCCCCAATTCTGGGGGAACCGGAGAATACACAGCCTCACCTCAATCCGGCTCCCCAGAATTGGGGCGGGGGGGCGTTTCTATCCGCCCAGCCCGCGCATCAGACCTCTCGGCCATTGCCGCGCTCTGGCGCGAGTTGCAGGACATCAACGCTGCCTTTGACCCGCGTCTGACGCTCAACACGGACGCCGCCGACTGGTTTGTCGGCTACCTGCGCGAACAGATGGACAACCCGCACATGGCGATTCTGGTGGCGGAAGCAGAAGCGGGCGGCATTGTCGGCTACACCTTCGGCCAGATCATGCGGCGTCCCACGCTGCAATCGGGCGACTGCGGCTACATTGCCGATTTATGCGTTCGGGACGGCTGGCGGGGTCGGGGCATTGGGCGGCTGCTGCACACGCGCCTGCGCGCCTGGTTCTTGGCGCATGGCATCACACCTATCGAAGTGCAGATTGTCCGCGCCAATCCCGCCTCGCAGGCCTTTTGGCGCAAGATGGGCTACGGAGATTTTTTGCGAACGCTGAGGAGCGAAGGGTAGTGTATGGCAAAGATTGCAGTGCTGGCCGGTGACGGCATCGGCCCGGAGATTATCGCGGAGGGCTTGAAAGTTCTCCATGCGGCGGCATCAAAACATGATTTGACGCTGGAGTTCACCGAAGCGCTGGTCGGCGGCGCGGCCTATGACACGACCGGCCATCCTCTGCCGCCCCAGACGCTGGAACTGGTCCAGCAATCTGACGCTGTGTATTTCGGCGCGGTGGGCGGACCCAAATATGACGCCATTCCTGACCCCAATCTGCGGCCCGAACGCGGCGCGCTCCTCCCCCTGCGTCAGAAGATGGGCCTATACGCCAACCTGCGCCCCTGCGTCCTGTACCCGCCGCTCGCCTCCGCCTGCCCCCTGCGGCCCGATTTAGTGGAAGGCGGCTTTGACATACTTGTTGTCCGTGAGCTGACCGGCGGGCTATATTTCGGGTTGCCGAAGGGCTGGGAAGGCGACCGAGCCGTTGACACCTGCGTCTACACCCGCGCGGAGATCACGCGCATCGCGCGGGTCGCGTTTGAGGCCGCCCGCAAGCGGGGCAAGCGACTTTTGAGCGTGGACAAGGCCAATGTCTTAGAAACATCCCGCCTCTGGCGCGAGACGGTGACACAGACCGCCAAAGACTATCCCGACGTGGAACTCTCGCACCAACTGGTCGATGCGACCGCGATGGACTTAGTCCGCCGCCCGCAGTCGTTTGACGTCATCGTGACCGAGAACTTGTTCGGCGACATTCTCAGCGACGAAGCCGCCCAACTTACCGGCTCTCTGGGAATGCTCCCGTCGGCGTCGCTGGGACAGGGAACATTCGGCCTCTATGAACCTAGCCACGGCAGCGCCCCAGACATCGCCGGGACAGGCCAGGCCAATCCGCTGGCAACTATTCTTTCGGGGGCGCTCCTCCTGCGCTACTCACTCGGCGCAGAAGATGCCGCCCGCGCCATTGAATATGCCGTCGCTCACATCTTGCAGGGCGGCTACCGAACGTCGGACATCCTGCAAGGCGAAGGCATGAACCATGTCACCTGCCGCCAGATGGGGGATCTGATTGCCGGAACCGTCATGCGCGGAACAGACCCGCGCGGGTAAGTTCTTATGCAAAAGATCGAAGCCATTATCCGCCCGATGCGTTTAGACCAGGTTAAGCAGTCACTGGAAGACATAGGCGTCGTCGGCCTGACCGTGACCGATGTGCGCGGCTACGGGCATCAGCGCGGCCATACCGAAAAGTACCGGGGCAACACCTACGTCGTCAACCTGCTGCCCAAGATTAAGCTGGAACTGGTCGTGCCGGATCACGTCTCGGAAGCCGCCGTTGCGGTCATTGAAGAAGCCGCCCGGACCGGCGAGATCGGCGATGGCAAAATTTTCCTTTACCCGGTTGAGCGGGCCATTCGGATACGGACCGGCGATGAAGGCGACGCAGCTTTATGAAAAAGAACTACTTTATGACTAAATGGGCTATCTCGGTCCTGGTTATGGTTCTCTGGGCAACCGTGCCGGCGTTGGCCGCACTGCCCACGCCCATTGACAGCGTGAACCCGTTTGTCGGAACCGACGCGCACGGTCATACTTATCCTGGTGCGACCGTGCCGTTCGGTATGGTGCAGCTCAGTCCTGATACGAATACCGACGGCTGGGATAGCTGCTCCGGCTACCATTATTCCGGCACAGCCATTCGCGGCTTCTCGCATACGCATCTGACGGGAACCGGCTGTGGCGATCTGGGCGACATTTTGCTGATGCCGACCGTGGGCGATGTCCGCCTGGACAACTGCGAATCGCGCTTTTCTCATGCCCGTGAAGCCGCCAGCCCCGGCTACTACCGCGTTTTTCTGGATGATCCCCAGGTCACGGCGGAACTCACGGCGACGGCCCGTGTCGGCTTCCATAAATACACCTACCCTGCGTCGGACAGCGCGCATATCGTTCTGGATCTGGTGCATGGCATCGGAGGCAGCGTCTACGAGGGCGGGCTGACGGTGGAGGGTCATGACACGATCTCCGGGTATCGCAAGACGCATGGGTGGGCCTCCAATCGCGCTGTGTATTTTGTGATGCAGTTTTCTCGCCCCTTTCGATTCGCTCGGTATCGAGCAGGATGGCGTTCGTCTGGCCGCCGACGCGCGAACGGCAAAAGGACAGAAGATCAAAGCCTTTGTCAGTTACAAAACCGGGGCGAATGAAGCCATTCTGGTTAAAGTCGGCATTTCCGGCACGGGCATTGGCGGAGCGCGTAAGAATCTTCAAGCGGAAGTCCCCGGCTGGGATTTCAATGGTGTACGCGCCGCTGCGGCTCGGCAGTGGAACCAGGCGCTGGGGGCGGTTGAGATTGAGACGCCCGACGCTCATGTCCGACGAACGTTCTACTCCAACCTGTACCTCTCTTATCTGGCGCCGACGCTGTTCAACGACGCGGACGGGACATACCGCGGTTTTGACGGGCAAAACCATGCGGGCGCAGGCTTTCAAAACTACACGGAGATGTCGCTGTGGGACACGTTTCGGGCCGAAAACCCGCTGCTGACAATCGTGCAGCCGCGCCGGGTGGACGATCTGGTGCAGACCATGCTTGCCGAGTACAAGGAGATGGGGCAGCACGCCCTGCCTGTCTGGCCGCTCTGGGGAAATGAAACCTGGTGCATGATCGGTTATCATTCCCTGCCCGTCATCAGCGACGCCTATTTTAAGGGCTTCCGGGGGTTTGATGCAGAGGCTGCATACCAAGCGATGCGCGATACGGCAATGCAGGATCGCAACGGGCTGGCGGATTACAAAAGCCGGGGCTATGTCGCCTCCCAGTCAGGCCGACAGGCGGCGTCATGGACACTGGAATACGCCTACGATGACTGGTGTCTCGCCCGAATGGCGGCTGCCCTCGGCCATTCAGACGATGCTAAAATGTTCTATCAGCGGGCGGCCAACTATCGCAACCTGTACGATGCAACGACCGGCTTTATGCGTGGTCGCAAGGCCGATGGTTCCTGGCGGACACCCTTCAACTCGCATGGTTCGGTCGGCGACGAATATACCGAGGCCGACGCCTGGCAGTATGCCTTCATGGTACAGCAGGACATCCCTGGACTGATCCAAGTGCATGGCGGCGACACGGCGTTTCTTGCGAAGTTTGACGCCTTGCTGGCCGAAAATTCATCGTTTCACCCCTATATCCCCGACATTAGCGGGTTGATCGGTCAGTATTCCCAGGGCGATGAGCAGTGCCACCATGTCGCTTATGTGCCATCCTATGCGGGCGCTCCCTGGAAAACGGAGAAACTTGTCCGGCAAGTGATGAATACCCTGTACGATGACACGCCCAAAGGCGAGTGCGGCAACGACGACTGCGGGGAAATGTCCGCCTGGTACGTTCTGTCTGCTCTGGGCTTCTTCCCGGTCAACCCCGCCTCCGGCGACTATGTTCTGGGCAGCCCTGCCGTCAGCAAAGCCGTGATCCACCTGGACCCGGCCCACTACAAAAATGCAAAAGGCGGCACGTTTACCATCCTTGCCGTCAATAATTCACCTGCCAACATCTATATTCAGTCGGCCAGTCTGAATGGCAAGCCGCTCGCGCGTTCCTGGTTCACCCACGCCGAACTAGCGGCGGGCGGAACGCTGCGCCTTTTCATGGGGCCAAAGCCGAACCTGTCCTGGGCCGTCGCTCCTGCCGACCGGCCGCGCTCCGGGATGCCTGCCGACATGAAGTACGCCGCCCTGCCCGCGCCGTCGCTTCCCCCATCGGTCCCCTCGCTCGGCTTCCCGGTCCATCTGGCCTGCGGCGACACGGATGTTCCTGGCTTTATCTCCGACAGCGCCTGGACCGAGGAAGGGAGCAGCAGCAACGGCGCGGCCATAGATGTCTCTGCCGCCCATGCCGCGCTGGCTGCCCTGTATCGCTCTGAGCGCTACGGCAATCCGCTGACCTACAGCCTGCCCGTCCCGCCCGGCGGCCCTTATCTGGTGCGTCTCCATTTCGCGGAACTATTTGACCCCGATCCGGGCATGAGAATCGAAAACGTCTCCATCAACGGCAAACCGGCCCTGACAAACTTTGAGATACTTGCCGCTGCCGGCGGCCTCAACAAAGCGGTCGTCCGCGACTTCCCCGGCATTCATCCCGGCAACGACGGAAAAATCGTCATCACCATCTCTGCCGCGCCGGGAAGCCCGGATCAAAACGCCAAAATCAGCGGCCTGGAAATCCTCCCGGATGCTTCAGCGCTTGCAAAGCAGTAGGTTTTTCGTATATTTGTGATGCTGCCATCGCTGCTATTGAAGAAGTTATCTGAATCCGCGACGGCAAAATCTTTCTTTACCCTATTGAACGCGCCATTCAGATACGGACAAGCGATGAGGATGATGCCGTGTTGTGAAGGGTGATGTACTCGTTGACATTAAGAAATGACGGAAGAATACAAAATTGATATAGAGTGGCTTGGCGGCGGTGGTTACTTTTGTGTGATGACTGCGATATTGATGCTTGGCTCGATGCAGGCGAACTGGATGGATAAGTCTGATCTACATATGTTAAGTTTCCGTCCCCCATGGGCATTCAGGCTTGGCATAGGGATGGTCAGTATGTTCATGCTGGCTTGTGCTTTATACTTTGCATTTGCAGCAGTTCATTATTTTGGCGTCTGGCAGACATGGCTTTGGAATGTACCGCTCAGTCTTCTTATAGCCGTACTCTTTGCCTATTTTGGAGCACCGATGGATACTTCCATAGATTTGGATAAGAGGGTTTGTTACAGAACCGCTGGTTGGAGGTTCCATAGTAGGCATGACATCTATCCTCTCACGGAAGAGTTGAGTGTATGTATCTGTTCTGGCGGACAAACTTATTATGTATTCTTGGTCATCGGAGGCGGCATTGGAAAACGGCTTATACTCGCACGTCCCGAACGGAAAAGCGATGCATTAGATATTGCCCAGGAGATCGCAGAGAAATTGAAACTGCCGATCAAAGAGGCAACATTATCTACGCTACGCAATTTAGGTTGAATTGGTAAACTAACGACTATGACCACACGAATAGACATTTATGATACGACCTTACGAGATGGTTCGCAGGGTGAAGGCATCTCGTTCAGCGTGGAGGACAAGATTAAAATTGCCCGGCGACTGGATGCGTTCGGCATTGACTACATTGAAGGCGGCTGGCCGGGCAGCAATCCTAAAGACATTGAGTTCTTTGACCGCATGAAGGGGATCAAACTCAGTCATGCCAAACTGACGGCGTTTGGCAGCACGCGCCGGCCTGGTCGCAAGGCCGAAGATGACCCGATGCTTCAGCAGCTACTGGCTGCCGAGACACCGGCCATTACGTTTGTCGGCAAGTCGTGGGATTTTCATGTCACCGAAGCCCTGCGCCTGCCGCTGGAAGAAAATCTGGCAATGATTGCCGACACCGTGCAGTTCTTCAAGGCGCACGGCAAAGAAGTCATCTACGACGCTGAGCATTTCTTTGACGGCTACAAGCGCAACCCGGACTATACGAGCCAATGTCTGGCGGCAGCGCTGACGGCAGGCGTGGACGCGGTCGCCCTGTGTGATACCAATGGCGGGACATTGCCCAATGAGGTTTCGCGCATTGTGACGGAAGTTCTCGCTCGTTTCCCGGGAGGCCGCTTTGCCATTCACACGCACAACGACGCCGAATGTGGGGTTGCCAACAGTCTGGTTGCCATCCAATCCGGCTGCCTTCAGGTGCAGGGGACGATTAATGGGTTGGGGGAGCGGACAGGCAATGCCAATTTAACCAGCATCATGCCCTCGCTGGCCCTCAAATTGGGCTACGACTTGGCCTGTGCGCCGCAGATGGACGAATTGACCGAATTGTCCAATTACATTGATGAGATCGCCAATGTTCCGCCGAATACCTCCGCGCCGTATGTCGGTCGGTCGGCGTTCGCCCACAAAGCCGGGCTGCATGTGGACGCCATGCGTAAGAACCCGGAAACATATATTCATCTGGACCCCACGCTTGTCGGCAATGAGAACCGAATTCTGGTCAGCGAGCATTCCGGGTCGGCGACGATTTTAGAAAAAGTGCAGAAGGATAATCCCGAACTGCGAAAGGACAGCCCGCAGACCAAAGAAATCCTCAAGCAAGTGGCGGCATTGGAACATCAGGGCTACTCTTTTGAAGGCGCAGAAGCCTCGTTTGATTTATTGGTCAAGAAAGCGACTGGCAGTTATCGCAAGCTGTTTGAGTTGATCGGCTACCGGGTGATTGTAGAGAAACGCGGCGGGGATCGGGAAGCCATCACGGAAGCGACGCTGAAATTGCGCGTGGGCGACGAAGAACTTCTCACGGTGGCCGAGGGCGATGGTCCGGTCAACGCCCTGGACAGTGCCCTGCGTCTGGCTCTGACAAAGCATTACCCGGAACTGGCGCACATTCGTCTGACCGACTTCAAAGTGCGCGTTCTCAATGTCAAAGAAGGCACAGCCGCCCAGGTTCGCACCGTCGTAGACAGCGCTGATGCCGGGGAAACATGGAGCACGGTCGGCGTCTCCACGAACATCATAGACGCCTCTTGGCACGCCGTCGTAGACAGCATTGAATACGGCCTGCTGCGTCAACCTGTCCGCGCAATCGCGAACAATCCGGCAATGCCTGCTGCATAAAGAATCAGCACGATGAGCGAGTCCGCCCCCATGCGAAGAAACAAGCGGCGGGGGCGGAAGATCAGGCCAGACAGGTAAATGGTCGTCAGCAGAATACCCAGCCCTGCCAGATAAATGTCGGTGTTTTTCGCATGAGGCAGCACGGCCTGCCCGGAAATCAGGGTTGCCAGCAGGAACAAAACGGGGAGAAATGCATTGCCTCCGAAGATGTCGCTCATCGCTAGTTGATAATCTCCCAGCTTAATGGAAGCCAGCCCGGTAGAGACTTCCGGCAGCGAAGTGGCGGCGGCCAGAACCGTCGCCCCGAAAAGTACGCCGGTCATGTGAATGTGGCCGGCAATTCCCTCTCCGCTGGACTCCAGCGCCACCCCCGCCGCCAGTGTCACGGCGGACGAGATGAAAAAGACTGCCACTGTTTTTCCCACTCCGGCTTTCTTCGCTTTTTCTTCCTCCCGCTGACGTCGTTTCTTCATATCTTCGGTCTGCTGCCCGCCCGGCGCGTCGCCTTTTTCCTGCCAGGGTAGATCCGTCCGCGCTTTGTTGAGCAGCCAGATCCCCACCAGCCAGCATCCTAAAATTAACAAATCCTCCGGTGTCAGACGCGCGAAGATGACGCCGTGCGGCATCTGCGTTCCCATCACGGCAACGACGAGAACGGCAGTGACCAAAATCCCTTCCAGCACCAGGACCAGCGAGGCCGCTTGATACGTCAGTGGATGCTTTCCGGGAATGCTGATGTCCAGAATGACCAGCACAACCGTTTGAACGCCGATGCCGCCAAGAATGTTGCCGATGGCAATGCCCAGATCGTGATGCAGCGCGGCGGAAACAGTAATGGCGATTTCCGGCAGGTTCGTCGTAATCGCCAGCAGAAGCAGTCCGCCCAGCGCTTCACCTAAATGAAACTTGGACGAAAGGCTATCCGTGGTATTGGAAAGCGAGATGCCTGCGATCCAGACAGCGGCTGCGGCAGCGCCGAACACCAGAAGGAGAAGCGGCAGCGGCAGATGATTGATGCCAAACATGAGGCATCATACCCACAAAATGGAAAAAGCCCGCCTCACCTGCCTGGGGAGTGGCGGGGAAGACGGGCGGCGGGGAAGCGGCGGCGGGATTATTTGATGAACAGCATCTCCTGATAGGTCGGAAGCGGCCACAGTTCGTCGGCGACGATGCCCTCTAAGGCATCTGCGGCGACGCGGGTCTGAAGCATGGCTGGAAGGACGTGGTCGCGGAAGTGTAGCGCATGGGCCTTCGTGTCGTCGCTGGCCTCATGTCCCAGCGCCTGTTCCAGACTGACGATGCCTGCTTCCAAGTCGGAAGTCAGCCCGATCACGCTGTCCAAAAGCGCCGTGCCTGGCTCTTTGCCGATGGACTTCAGATTGATCGCCAGTGTGGACAACTGTGTCTGGTAAGTCAGCGCCGCCGGCAGGATTTTGGTCTTGGCGATCTCCAGCGCGAGCTGGGCTTCCGTGTTGACATCCAGGCAGTAGCGTTCCAGGCTGATGTCGTAACGGCTCTGGACCTCGCGCTCGGACAGAACGCCGTACTTGCCGAGGACGGCGATATTGGCGGGATCGGTCAGGGCAGGCAGGGCGTCCAGCGTGTTGCGGAGGTTTGGCAGGCCTCGCTTCTCGGCTTCTTTGTGCCACTCTTCGGAATAGCCGTTTCCGCCGAAGACGACAGCGCTATGCTCCGTTGCGATGCCCTGCAGTACCTTTTGCACGGCGTCATTGAGTTTCGCCGGATCGCCCCCCATTGCCTTCTCAATCTCCGTCGCGACGAAGTCCAGGGACTCGGCGACGATACAGTTCATGACGACGAGCGGCCAGGCGATGGACTGGTTGGAGCCGACAGCGCGGAACTCGAAGCGGTTGCCGGTGAAGGCGAATGGGCTGGTGCGGTTCCGGTCGCCGGCATGGCGCGGCAAAGTCGGCAGTGTGTCCACGCCGATGGTCAGCGTGCCGGACTTCTTGGAACTCTTCGCCTTGCCCCCCTTGAGCTGGTTGAACACGTCCTCCAGCTGCTCGCCGAGGAAGATGGACATGATCGCCGGCGGCGCCTCGTTCGCGCCCAGGCGGTGATCGTTTCCGGCCGAGGCGACGGAAGCGCGAAGCAGGGTCGCAGTATTTGTCCACGGCGCGGATGGTGGCCAGACAGAAGACCAGGAACTGGGCATTGTCATGCGGGTTGTCGCCGGGATCGAGCAGGTTTCCGACCTTGCCGCCGAGCGACCAGTTGACATGCTTACCGGAGCCATTGACACCGGCGAACGGCTTTTCGTGCAGCAGGCAGGCCATGCCGTATTTGGCGGCGACGCGCTGCAGTTGCTGCATGATGATATGCTGATGATCATGCCCCAGATTGGCGTTTTCGTAGACCGGGGCGATCTCGAACTGGCCGGGCGCGACCTCGTTATGGCGGGTCTTGATCGGGATGCCCTGCTTGTAGAACTCGTGTTCCGCCTCCATCATAAAGGCCAGCACGCGCTCCGGGATCGCGCCGAAATAGTGATCCTCAAACTCCTGGCCTTTGGGCGGCTTCGCGCCGAACAGCGTTCGTCCGGCATTGAACAGGTCCGGGCGGGCAAAGAAGAAATTGCGGTCGATCAGGAAATACTCCTGCTCGGGGCCGGCGGAGGCAGTCACCATGCCGGGATCGTCATGGCCGAACAGCTTCAGAATGCGCTGCGCCTGAATGTTGAGCGCCTGCATGGAGCGCAGCAGCGGAGTCTTATGGTCCAGCGCCTCGCCGGTCCAGGAGATAAACGCCGTCGGAATGCACAGGGTATTGCCGTTGGGATTCTCGTAAATATAGGCCGGGCTGGTCACGTCCCAGGCCGTGTAGCCACGCGCCTCAAAGGTGGAGCGGATGCCGCCCGAGGGGAAACTGGACGCGTCCGGCTCGGCTTGGATCAGCGCATTGCCGGAAAACTGCGCGATTGTCCCGCCCGCGCCGTCGGGGTCAAAAAAGCTGTCATGCTTCTCCGCCGTGAGGCCGGTCAGCGGAAAAAAGACGTGGGTGAAATGCGTCGCGCCTTTGTCCAGCGCCCAGGTTTTCATGGCTGAAGCGACGGCATCGGCGACGGTCGGGTCAAGCATTTCTCCCCGTTCAATCGTTTTCTGAAGCGCTTTGTACACGGGCTTCGCCAGCAACTCGCGCATTGTTTTGTCGTTGAAGACATTGCTGCCGTACAAAGACCGGGACGTTTCCCCTTCCAGGTCGATGGCATTGACGAGCGGCTTGTAATTGATGACTGCGGAAATGGCTTCCTGTCGTCCGGTTGTTGACTTCACGGGCAGAGTTTCTCCTTTTCAATAGAACAGATGCAATAGAACAGAAAAAAGCCACAGGCCGGACTCCCTTTGATAAGAAAGTCTGGCCCGTGGCTTCATAGCTTTAGTTCGACAGCAGCGTCAAACTGAACGGTTGCCTAGTGTAGCATATAACATCGCCCGCTGTCAACTCGTGAAAAACAAAACGCGCAGCATTTCGTTAATTATCCTCACTGGGGTTAGAATGGTCCTGCGCTGAGGGAATCGCGAGGGCAGGCACATTGGTGTCGGGTGTGAGTGACAACACATTCTTGACGAACGCCTTCGCCCAGAACAAAGCGAACATATCAGCCCCGATCTGGGTCGGATGCGTGCCGTCGTCCACATATTGACTGTTACCAGCGTAAAAGGCATATAGTTCACGGTCGCCGGCGAAAACCTGGCCAGGGTTGCTCACGGCATAACTCGTCACCAGAGAGTCCAGAGCCAGCGAATATTGCTCCAATGCGATATTTTGCGTGGGAACGGAGGGATGATAAGGCGGCGCATTCAAAACCACATGAAATCCGGCGGCAAGGTATCCATTGACTATCGCCTGGATCTCGCTTTGATACTGTGTGGCGGAAACGCTGTCGTTGGTTCCCAAGCATGACTTCCACATACGAAGCTTGGGCGGCTTTGAAAGCGGTGACGCTCCGGTTAAAGTAATTGGTGGCAAGATTGCCCGGAGTTGTTTCTGTCACGGTGTCGGTCGGCAGCCAGTTGCCTGTCGTTGATCCGGCATGCCCTTGATTCAGAAAGTTAGGGCCGGAAAGATCAGGAATGGTCGGCAGGTAAACATTGCCCGTCAGCACTTGCAGCCAGCGCGCAAAACTCGTCGGTGCTGGCGGGTCGCCGCTGTTGGCGGCTCCGGCAGTCAGTGAATCGCCGCAAAAGCCTACGACCAGGGGTTTCGCCGGGATGACCGGATAGGCGGAAGACTGCGCGATTGTGCCTGTTTTGTCGCGAACCTGGAGAATGTAAAAATAGACCTCGCCGTTGGTCAGGCCTGTGTCTTTCAAGACCGATTCCCGCGCGTTAGCAAGAAGCGTGGAGGCGTTAATCGGAAAGTTCATGGATGGGCTGCGATACCATTGGTAAGTATAGGGTTTCTGTCCATAAAATGGGGACGCGCTCAAACGGACTGTTCCGTCGCCCACTCCGAGTGTGGTAATAGGTCCGGTTTGAAGGATTTGCAGCGCGACATAGGTCAGCGGTGGTGGGATAGCGAGATTGGCATTGCTTGTCACGGTGAGGAGGCGAGTGACTGCGGTGATGCTTCCATTGGATGGCGGGGTATAGGTAAACAGAACCGGCGTCATGCCGCTCAGTGTGAGCGTCGGCGGTGTAAAGAGACCTCCTGCGCCTCCATCACTCGGCGTGATCGTGGTTCCGGGATTGACGGACCTGCCCACCGGAAACGGAGCCACGATAAAAGGAGACGAAGCAGCCAGCGCCGGGCCGCTGACGGGGCCGGCAAAGGACAACCCGGTTGCCGAGCCGCCGGCTTTTGCCTGGCCGAGATCGAACACCTGGATTTGAGAGATCACAAGGTTTGCCGGAGTTTGCGTGGTGCCGTTCGCGATGGCAACTGGGTTCGCGGTGAGCAGTGACGGGCTGCCGTCAATCGTGGTTGCGCTTCCACGGACGCTTTTGGAAGTCAGATCATAAAGGGTAATAGTGAGAGTGACCGAAAGATTGTCTGGCGCATTGACAGCAGAGCAGCGAAGTTCATAGTTGTGGCCAGGAAGGGGGTTTGCCGTTCCTGTTTGGGTCAGGGAAAGCGGGATGTGACTGCCGTATCCGATCCGCCGTGCGATGCCGAATCCAGGCTGAGATGTGCCTGCCGACCAGTAAAGGTAGTAATAGGTGCCGTCATCCTTACGGCGCAGTGAGGCGCCGAAGCACAGGTTCGCTGTCGGGTAAGTCGCGACATTCTGTATGGAGACTTCCTGATTCAAGATATTGATGTTATCGGAGAGCGCCAGAAAACAGGGAAAGCCCGGCACATCATCGCGAAGCTGATGGTTTTTGAGATGCCAGCCATCGCCTGAAAGGTCGGTATAAGTTGTTCCCGGCGGCGCAGGTGGCGGGGTCACGCCACTCGTGGAGTTTGCTGGTCCTGCCACGGTGTCGGGGCGCTGAAAAGTGTCTTTCAGCGCCAGGGTTTGTGCGAAGGAACTCCGCATTGCTAATACCAAAATCAATATACTGAGGAAAAGCGCGCGAAGGTAAAGTGGTCTTGCCATACTGTCGTTCCTTGCAGGGGTGTGGTTGCAGAGCAGTCCAGAATAACGATAACTTGAAAACGCCCGCCCCCTGCCGCCTGGAGAGAGGCAGAGGAAGCGGGCCGTGGGAACAGATATAGCGACATATGCGCTCAGGCATCGTAGTATAGGAAGAACTCGTAGGGATGCGGGCGCAGAGCTACGCCTTCCACTTCGCGGACGCGCTTGTAGTCAATGTAAGTCTCAATCAAAGACTGCGTGAAAACGTCGCCTTTGAGCAGGAATTCATGGTCGGCCTCTAAAGCATCCAGTGACTCGGTCAGAGTTCCGGGCGTCTGCGCGATGCCCTTCTTCTCTTCCGGGGCCAGCTCGTAAATGTCTTTGTCCACCGGAGCGGGCGGCATGATTTTATTTTGAATGCCGTCAATCCCCGCCAGAAGCATGGCCGAGAACAGCAGGTACGGGTTCGCGGTCGGGTCCGGGGCGCGGAATTCAACGCGCTTGGATTTGGGCGAGCCGGCGATGGGGATGCGGACGGCGGCGGAGCGGTTGCGGGCCGAATAGACCAGGTTGATCGGCGCTTCGTAGCCGGGGACCAGGCGGCGGTAGGAGTTGGTGGATGCCGCGCCGAAGGCCAGCAGGGCGCGCGCGTGCTTCAGAATGCCGCCGATGTAATACACCGCCGTCTCGGACAATCCGCCGTAACCCTTCTCATCGTAAAAGACGTTCGTGTTGCCCTTCCACATGGAGACGCTGGTGTGCATTCCCGAGCCGTTGTCCTGGAAGATCGGCTTGGGCATGAACGTCGCCGTGTAGCCATTCTGCGCGGCGGTATTCTTGACGATGTATTTGTGCATCATCAGTTTGTCCGCCATGTTGACCAGGGAGTCGAACTTGATTCCGATCTCGCACTGGCCGGCGTTGCCTACTTCATGGTGATGGACATCCACTTCAATGCCGGCTTCCAGCAGGGTCAGAACCATTTCGGAGCGCAGGTCGGCCAGCGTGTCGGACGGCGGCACGGGGAAGTAGCCCTCTTTGGTCCGCATCTTGTAGCCCAGGTTGGGCTTCTCATCGCGCCCGGAGTTCCAAGCGGCTTCGTCCGAATCAATTGCGTAAAAGCCGGAATTGGCGGTCTGTCCGTAGCGGATGTCGTTGAAGACATAAAACTCCGCTTCCGGCCCGAAATACGCGACATCGGCGATGCCCGTAGACTGCATGTACGCTTCGGCCTTCTTGGCGATGTTGCGCGGGTCACGGGGATATTTTTCTCGCGTGATGGGGTCTTCCACATCGGCGATAATGGAGAGGGTGGCAACCTCGGTAAATGGGTCCATGATCGCCGAGTCCGCATCGGGGACAAGCAGCATGTCGGACTCATCAATGGTCTGGAAGCCCCGAACCGAGGAGCCGTCAAAGGGAAGACCGACGGTGAAAACTTCTTCTTCAAAGCGGTGCGCGGGCAGCGTGAAGTGCTGCCAGGTGCCGGGAACATCAATAAACTTGACGTCAACGAATTTGACGTCTTTGTCTTTGATCATGTTCAGCACATCCTGGGGTGTTCTGGCCATTGAGGGATTCTGTCTCCTTAGTGTGATGGGTTAGGAATTGTTGAGCGAGATCCAAAAGCATTCTCTCGGTGCCTCCGTTAGTGGGCAGGCACAAAAAAACGCTCCTGACAGAGCGAGACAAAGGCCGCACAAATGGCCTTCTATCTCCGCACTGCTCAGGAACGACAATGTTCCACAATAAATTGACCAGCATCTGAAGGTAGTATACAAAAAAACAGCTATATTGTCAATAGTCTGGTTGTCCCTTTTTTCTGACAACTCCTTTGTGCTATAATGACGCTAACAAGATTCTGCGTAAGCCATCAGTGAAGCGCCTGCTTGACGAGAATCGAAGGAGAGTTTCTTTGAAGAACATTTTTCCATTTTGTTTTGTACTATTGGTATCCTTTGCCGCTGCTGCTGTTGCCTTGGGGCAGGCGCCTGCGGCCTCAGCCCCGGTCGCCCCGACCACTCAAACAACGCCGCACCACCTGAACCGCCCTTTGACTGCCGATGAACAAAAGTACAATGACGCCGTCAACTTGTTTCAGAAGGCGACAAGCGACAAGAACAGTGCAGAGATCACGGCTGACATCGCCCAATTTCAAGCGGTTCGAGCCGAATCCCTGAGTTCAAGGACGTCCATAACCTCCTCGGCTATCTATTTCTCATTCAAAATACCCCGGACTCGCTTCAGAAGGCGGTCAGCGAGCTGCAAATGGCCGTCAGTCTCAAGCCGGACGACATCGCCGCGCGCAACAACCTGGCCCTTGCCCTGTCCGAGTCCAACCCGCCGCGATACGATGAGGCCGCCGCTCAGTACAAGGCCATTCTGGATTCCCTGGCGCTTCTCCCGCCGCCCAGCAGCCCAAACCCAACCAACACGATTTTGGAGAGCACAAGGATCAAGTTCAGTCTGGCGACCACTCTGGGGCAGGCAGGCCGTCTGGATGAAGCCCTCACGCAGTTTGGGGAGTTGGATGACACCCTCTCGCCAACTCTCTCCAGCCTGCAAGGCGATGACAAGAATTTCGCCGCGAATGTCTACAAAAACTATGGCTACTTGGCGATGAAAGCTAATCAATCTCCTAAAGCGGCTGATGCAATGAGCAAAGCGGCTACGCTCAACCCAAAAGCGGCCGATGTCTGGCTGGAATCAGGGGAGCTGTATGCCCAGCAGGGCAGCCAGGACGAAGCGATTGCCGCCCTGACCAATGCCGTTGGGCCGGGCGTTGACCCGCCGCTTGACACTGCGCGCGCCTATGACGCTCATTTTGCGCTGGCCCAGGCGCACAACGCCAAAGGTGAGACCAATGAGGCCATCAACGAGTTTGATCTGGCGGCTCATTTGCAGCCTCAAAATGCGGTTCCGCTTTACAACAAAGCCGTCTTGCAGCAGCAGATGCAACTGAATGCAGACGCGGCGGCTTCGTATCGGAGCGCGCTGGCGCTCGATCCCGGCGATCTCCAGACCCAGACCGCTCTGGGTCTATTGCTCGCTGATCAGGGCAATAATGCGGAGGCTGCCTCTTTGCTGTCGCAGGCCGCGCCGCGTTTGCCGCAGGAACAGCCTGCCGACCGTGTCAAAGCCGCCGTGGTTTATGCCCGGCTTGCTGACGTGCAGGCGAAACAAAAAAAATATGCCGATGCAAACGAATTCTCGATTGCAGGCCCTCGCGCTCAACCCTGATGATGTGACCTCACGCCTCATCTTGGCAGACTCTTATCTGGCGCAAAAGCAATATGTCACCGCACTGGTCCAGTATGACATCGCGGCCAAAGCGCGTCCTACTGACGCGGTCATCCAGAATCAAAGAGGCCTGATTTACGAGAAGCTGAAGCAGTATCCCAAGGCTCTGGCCGCCTTTCAGCGCGCGTTAGCTCTGGACCCGCGCAAAGCCCAGGTGCAAAACAATATTGGCGTCGTCTATGAACTGCTGGGGCGGCGCGCGGAGGCGATTGTCGCTTACAAGCGGGCGCTGGCGCTTGACCCACGATTGGTTGAAGCGCAGTACAACCTGAGCCATTTCGCTTATCCCTAGGTCTCGTCAGAGAAATTTTCTGCATGCAAACCCTCGGCATCATGGCAAACGCCGACAAGCCGGCGGCGCTGGAAGTCGCGTCGGCCGCCGATACGTATCTGCGCGCGCGCGGCATCGGCGTGCGCCTGCAAAGCCGCGTCGCGGACGCGCTGGGGATGGCCGAACGTGGAGAGCCGGACGATGCCGTGGCGGAATCCGATGCGGTTCTGGTATTGGGCGGCGACGGGACGATCCTGGCGACGGCCCGGCTTTGCGCCCCGTGCGAGACGCCGATGCTGCCCATCCATGTGGGACGTTTCGGCTTTCTCACGGCCGTGGCGCCCAGCGATCTATCGTCCGCGCTGGACGCTCTCCTGCAAGGCCGGTACACGGAGGAGGAGCGCATGATGCTCTGGTGTGAGACCCACCGCAGAGGAGCGCTGCAAGACGCGGGGTTGGCCCTGAACGAGATCGTGGTCGCCAATGGCCCCCTGTCGCGCGTGCTGCATCTGCGAACCTCTGTGGACGGCAAATATGTCACCACTTACGCCGCCGACGGCATCATTATCGCCACTCCGACCGGCTCCACGGCATACTCGCTGTCGGCGGGCGGGCCGCTGGTCCACCCGCGCTTGCAGGCGCTGCTGGTGACGCCGATCTGCCCGCACACGCTGACATCGCGCGCGCTGCTGGTGCCGCCTGATGCCGAGGTGACGGTGATTGTAGAACGCGACCCGCAGGACATGGTGCGCGTGACCATTGACGGCCAGTTGGGCTTTCCCTTGCAGTCGCAGGACGAGATTCATGTCCGCCGCGCGCCCCATCAGGCCCGTTTTCTCTCGGTCGGCGGAGCGGATTTTTACGACAAACTGCAAAGCAAGCTTCGCTGGGGCGAAACTCTGTATTAGACCGACTCTATGTTAGTTGAGCTTCATGTCACGAATTTTGCCTTGATTGACCGCCTGGATCTGACGTTCGGGGCGGGCCTGAATATCCTGACCGGCGAAACCGGCGCGGGAAAGTCCATCATCATTGATGCCCTCGGGCTGGCTTTGGGCGAACGGGCCGGAGCGGATCTGGTCCGTACCGGGGCCAGCAAAGCCACGGTGGAAGCAGTCTTTGACCTGACAGACGCGCCTGCGGAAGTGCGGCAGCGACTGGCGGAAGCGGGCCTGGATGCCGAGGAGGAGGAAGACACGCTGCTGGTCACGCGCGAACTGGCCCGGGCAGGCGGCAAATCGCAGTGCCGCATCAATGGCCGGCTGATGCCCGTCTCCGTTCTCAAAGAAATCGCCGAAGGCTTGGTGGATGTTCACGGCCAGCATGAGCATCAGTCGCTGCTAGCCGCCGAACGCCATGTGGATATTTTAGATCAACTGGTGCGGCAAAGACGCGCTGGCCCTGCGCGCGGAAGTGGCCGCGCTTTTCGGCCAGACGAACGCCTTGAAGCGCGAACGGGAACAACTGCGAACCGATGCGCGGGAGCGCGCCCGGATGCTGGATTTGTACCGTTTCCAGCAGGAGGAAATTGCGGCGGCCAACCTCCGGCCGGGCGAAGAGGAAGAATTGGCCGCGGACCGCAGCCGCCTGGCGAACAGCGAAAAACTCAGCGCGGCAGCCGAAGAAGCCTATGCCCTGCTGAACGGCGGCGAGCGCGGCGGCGGGAGCGCTCTGGACGCTCTGAACTGCCGCTCTTTCGTCCGTTCGAACATGCGGCAGCTCTGGATGAGACTCTCGCACCTGTGGCCGAGAGCCCTGCAAAGCGCCGTCGCCTACGCCGAAGACGCCGGGCGTGAACTGCGCGGGTATCAGGAAACGATTGAATTCAACCCGGAGCGGCTGGAAGAAATCGAAACGCGGCTGGACCTTCTGCGGACCCTGAAACGAAAATACGGGGAAACCCTAGAAGAAATCATCGCGTATGGGGAAGAACTGGCCGGCAAACTGGATGCACTGGAGAATTCCGAAGCGCGTGATGAAGAATTGACCGCCGCCATTGCTAAGATCGGAGGCCGAGTCTGACTGCAAACCGCCGCGCGTCTGACCACGGCCCGGCGCAAAGCCAGCCGCGAGTTTGCCTCCGGGATCGCCCGCGAACTGGCTGACCTCGGCATGGCGGCGACCCAATTTGAAGTCTCCCTGGAACCGCAGACGGTCGGGAGCAAAGGCGCGGACCGAGTGGAGTTTCTGCTGTCGCCCAATCCCGGCGAGCCTCTCCGACCTCTCGCCCGGATCGCTTCCGGCGGCGAAATGTCGCGCATCATGCTGGCTCTCAAGTCCGTTCTGGCGCGGACGGGCGCGATCCCGACTATGATTTTTGATGAGATTGATGTTGGGGTGGGGGGCCGGACGGCGCAGACGATTGGCGACAAGCTGGAAGCGCTGGCCAAAGACGCGCAGATTTTCTGCATCACGCATCTGCCGCAGATCGCCTCGCGCGCCGGCACGCACTTTTTTATTGAGAAGCAGGTGCATGAGGGGCGGACCACTGTTTCTGTTGCGCCGCTCGATTCCGACGGGCGGATCGAGGAAATCGCCCGGATGCTGGGCGGATCGCGCCGTTCGGACGCTGTTGTCCAGCACGCGCGGGAAATGCTTTCCGTCGGTTAAATGGCGCATCGCAAGACAATTTTTAGACAAAGCAATCTTTAGAATGGCAGGGGATGCGGATCGGTGTTTTTCAAACGCGATGTCCTTCTGGCGCAGGAATATCTCGGTTTCCTGCTGCTCAACATGTTTGACCTATTCCTGACGGGTTACATCTTCCGTAACGGCGGCATGGAAGCCAATGGTCTGGCCAATTGGTTTTGGGGTCACTTCGGCTTCCATGGCTTTGCCATCTACAAGTTTGCTCTAGTGATGATCTTGGTGCTGGCCTGTGAAGGCATCTCGCTGAAAGCCATCCGCACGTCCCGGATCATCGTTACCGCCGGCTGCCTGGTTTATTTGCTGATTGTCTTTTGGGAAGTCTTTCTCATTATTACTCAGGTTCACGGCATCCATGCCTGACGTGTCATTCATCATCCGCCCCGCCCTGGAAGAAGATCTGCCTGCGCTGACGGACATCTTCAACGCTGCCATCACCGGCACGACCTTCACTGGCTTTGTTGCCCCCCTGTCTCTGGGCGACCGCCATGTCTGGTTTGCCGCGCATTCCGACCCGCGCTACCCTCTCATCGTAGCCGAACGTAGCGGCGTCGTTGTCGGTTATGCCTGCCTTTCCGCCTGGGCGCAAGGCTTTCCCGTTTATGCCCATACTGTCGAATCATCGCTCTACCTCCGGCCTGACGCGCAGGGGCAGGGCCTGGGAACGATTTTAACGCAGGCGCTTCTGGACGGAGCCAGGCAAATCGGCCATCATGTCGTCCTCGCCTGTATCTGGTCCGGCAACGCCGCCAGCATTGCCGTCTGCCGCAAGTGCGGCTATGAGATCGTGGGAGTCCAGCGCGAAGTGGGCCGCCGCCACGGCGTTTGGGAAGACTGCGTGATTATGCAGGTCATTCTTTAAGGCACGGCTTTCGGAAATGTCCGAACATGACCGTCAGCGAGCAGCACGACCCGCGCGGATGGCAGGTCTATGTAGCCCAGTTCCGTAGACGCCGGTTCCTCCATGGCGGCCAGCGAAAGATTTGTCGGCTGCTGGTACACAAAGCGATGGCCTTCAAACTCAAAGACTGCCCGCGTCTTCAGATACGGGTAAATCGTATTCTCAAAGTCTTCCGCCGCCGGGAAATGTTCATCAAAGTCTTGCGCGTATTGCACGATCCCCAGACCGATTTGTTTCAGGTTACTTGACGCTAGTATCTGCTCCTCTGCGCTGGTCAGTGGCAGCCCGACGGCGAGTTTTTCCTGCGGCAACGGGTAGGAAGCCGGAATGGTCTGAATGTCTATCACGCACAAATCGCCCTGGGTCAAGAACGCAATTTGCTTGCCGGTCGGCGACCAGACCGCCTGGGCGTCCTCCTCGCCGGGAGTCAGTCCTGCCGCCGCCACCGCCAGCGGCTTTTTACCCTTTGACATTCGGCGTATCCAGAGAATGTGGGAGGCCATCTGGCCGTCGCTTCCCTGAAGAACATCGGTCTGAGGCCGATACTCTACATCCAGCGTCAGGTCCGGGTATTGACGTGAAAATGGCTGCATATCCATTCGGTCGCGATTGTCGGCTCTGTCCTGAAGCGCCCCCGTCAGCACATCATACGCCTTTGGCCCACGAGCCTCCGGCCCGCTCTCAAAAAACTGAGATGCGTATCGTCCAGCCAGCCACGACAGGAAAGGCCGTGAGGCAGTGTCAAAGGTCTAATTGAATCCTTTTCCGTGTCATAAAGAGAAATCTGGTTCTCAACTTTTGTGACTTTTTTGCGCGTCGTAGAGTTCATACCTTTGCCTGAATGCCAGCCATTGCCCGGTCGGCGAAAGGAATTTAGTTGCGAAAAGAGGTTTAGCTCCCTCCGGCAACGGAGCATCCGGCGTCACAACTCTCGCTGAGGGTGGATCGGTCGAGACATCCCAGCGGAGACAGTCGCTGCCCTCTATGCTCTCCTCGCTGATTGGATTGTCTGCCGGGGGCAAAAAGCGTTCCAGCATCAGAAACCGCCCACTGCGGGACTAGCCCAGAAGGCGATAGCCGTAATTATTGCACGTCCACGACCTTAACAAAGTGAGTGGTCATCTCCCCCTGCATTTCCTGCCCGGCAAACGCAACTTCCAGCCCCAATGGGTCATACTGAAAGGTGGAAATATGCGCGTTCAGCGTTACGGCCCGCATTGGGCTGAGTTGCAGGAACCCGCTTTGGGGCGAGTACAGGACATCTGGGCGCAGGGCATGGCCTGGCAGAGCAACGAATAGGAAAAGGAGCAGTGGCGCAAAGGCAGGCAAAATTAAACGGCGCAGACACATGGCAGTTTTCCTCTGGTTCCCCATTAAAGCACCGTGTACGGCATCACCGAGATCACGCCGCCGACCACGCGCAGTTGGGGCAGCAGCAGTTCCAGGGTAGCGTCGTCGCTGTCAAACGTCACGAGAACGTGTCCGGGGCCGGTGACGATGTCCAGCGAGACCTCCTGCGCGGCGCAGGCGGCGGATAGGGCCGCGACAAGGCCCGCGCGCTCATCCGTTTCCAGCAGCACCACGCGGCGCACAGGGGTTAAATTTTCAGCGGTCATGCAATAACTCCTTCAAGACGCGGTGTGGCGAAAAAAATGGGAATGGCTGTACAGGTAAAAGCCGCCCACGAGAACGAGAATCAGCAGGGCCGCGTAGATTGTCGCAAACACTTCCTCGCGCTTGAGTCTGAAAAAGCGAAAATTGGCAATCAGCACGGCCATTCCCATCGGAATCAGGGCGGCGATATTCACGCCCGTAAAAAGCACCGCCAGCATGGTCGCCGTCAGCAGACCATACATCCACCAGAACGTTCCCCGAACATTCAGCCCCAGACGCAGCGCGACCGCAAAGAAAAAGGCCATGAACAGGGCATCGCCCGGCCCGATAAACCCAATTGGATGGATGCCGCCATGCCGTCCGGCTCCGCCGATGCCGGGAACAGCCACCGAGACGGCCCGCACCACTTCCGGGTGCTGCGCGACCATATTCTGCGTGAAGCCTTGCGAGGTCATGGCGCCCAAGTAATCAATCGGCATGGCGACCAGAGCCACCGGCAGCAGCACGTTCGGTTCGCGGATAATCGGCGAAAGCAGTATCCCCAAACAGGCGCAGCCAAGCGTGATCGCCAGCCCTTGCAGCAGCGGCGTCAAAATGAACAGCGGCGCGTTGACGACAGCCGGCCAGCTTCGGTGGGGACGAACAAACAGAAACACCGCGACCAGCAGAGCGGCAAAGACCAGCGCCAGCCCGGCGCTTAACGCTGGACGCGGCTTCAAGTGGACCACCGCCTGCGCCAGCCACAGTTGCAGCAGCATGAACGCGGCGGTGGACAGCACGACCAGACCGCCTAACAAGACCAGTGGGAGCCGATGCCGGGGCAGGGGAACAATCGGAAGCAGCAATTCAAACGCGACATAGGCCGCCAGCGCCAGCAAAGCCGTCCGCCGCGCGGCGCGGGCATCCCATAAGGGCAAAGCCGGATCATTCATGGGGATTTCGGCTTTCGTGATGCAGCAGGTCTTCAATCTCGGCAATGGTCGTCGCCCGCACCAGCAGGGCGCGCAGGGCAGAGACACCGGGGAAGCCCTTGAAGTAGTGCGTGATCTGCCCGCGCATCTCTTTCACGGCCCGCTCCTCACCAACCGCTGGGTTTGCCGCCATCGTTTTCAAATGGAACAGGGCCGCCTCAATCCGCTCGGCCAGTGTCGGCGCCCGCCGATGCTCGCCGGTTTCCAAGTAGTGCCGAATGTCGCCAAAAATCCACGGATTGCCCATCGCCGCCCGGCCTACCATGACGGCGTCGCACCCCGTCGTCTCAAACATCCGCTTCGCGTCTTCCGCTGTTTCCACGTCCCCGTTGCCGATGACGGGAATGGTCACGACATCTTTGACGCGCCGAATGATGCTCCAATCCGCCGTTCCCGTGAAGCCCTGATTGGCATAACGCGCATGAACCGCAATCGCCTGCGCGCCCACATCCTGCGCCCGCTGGGCAAACTCAATGCCTGTCGTCTGGCTCGGGTCCCAGCCTGAGCGTATCTTGACCGTAACGGGAATTTTCACCGCGTCCACCATTGCCTTGACAACGCTCTGCGCCAGGCAGACATCTTTGAGCAGCGTCGCGCCCGCCCCCGTCTTGGCGACTTTCGGCACCCAGCAGCCCATGTTCAAGTCCACGATGTCCGCGCCCGCCGCCTCCACGACCTGCGCCGCCTCGGCCATCAGCGCCGGTTCGCCGCCGAAGAGCTGGCACCGAAACAGGCCGCTCGCTGTCCGTCCAATCAAACATTCCAAACGTTTTGGCATTCTTGTAATGGATTGCGTGCGACGACAATAGTTCCGTCACCACCAGCCCAACCCCATGCTGCTTGCACAGCAGTCGGAAGGCATGAGAAGTCACCCCTGCCATCGGCGCAAGTACCAGCGGCGTATCAATTGTAAACGCGCCGATTTGCAGCGGCTTCAATTTTGTTGCAAGTGTGATCATAATCGTCAATTCACTCTATACTGTCTTTGCCTAGATATTTCCCTGAAAAAATGATTGATACCCGATCCTGAGAGTCAACTTTTACTGAGACCAACACGGTAGCCGACAAACTTTTGTAACGAAGAACGCGATACACCCTTGTTTCGCCTGGCTGACCATCTTTCTCAGGCGATTGTGTCATTGCTCCCGTCGGTAAATCCTCATCAGGCGTTCCCAATGTAGCAAGCACTTCCTCTAATGAACGCAGCGGTTGCGTCATCTTGGACAGACGATGTATCTCGTTCGGTGTCACATTCGCGAACAAACTGCTCCGTTTGGATTTAGGGGCTTTGCCTCCACAGAACGGACAATGGCGAATGATGAGTTCACCTTGCTTGGTTCCCGTCTGATAAACCAGATGAAACTCGTTCAAGCGGCTGTCAAACTCAATTGGAACATCAGGGTCATTGGCTCGCTTTTCCAAATAATGACAGGTGCAAACAACATCCGTTACTGACGGCCAATCCAGATTTGTTTTTCTTTTCAGTGAGACAGCACGTTTCAAGGTGTAAACGAAGTTTGTCATTGATAACCAGTCCATAACCCCTGTATGTTCGTTCCAAACTGGATAGAATTATACCACAGCGATTTTACCCGACCGGCTCATCCTCCACGCGCTCTTTCGCCGTTTGCTGCCCAATCACCAATGCCAGCGCCACTAAGACAAGCAGGCCGCCCAGCATCTGAATGGGCGTCAGGGCTTGATGGAGCAGGAACCAGGCAAGCAGCGCGGCGATGACGGGTTCTAAGAGAATGGAGAAGGCGACTGTGGATGAAGGAAAATGGCGCAGGGACCAATTCAGCAGGGTGTGGCCGAAAATCTGCGGCCCCAGCGTCATGCCCAGAATGGCGGCCCAGACGCCGGGGGAGTAGTGAAGGGTAATGCCACCATGCAGCAGAAGAAATGTCCAAAGTGCGAGGGCGGCGACGGAATAAGTCGCCGTGACCTGTTTCTGCGTGGGGATGACTTCGTGCAGGCCTTCAACGCAGAGTAGATACACCCCGAACAGCAGGCCGGCAGCCAGACCAAGCAAGTCGCCCAGAACCGTAGAAGACGTAGAGATTTCCACCGCGGCGCCTGTCACCAGGGCCAGGCCAATCCCGGCAACGGCCAGAGCGATTATATCCCGCAGAGAAGGCCGGCGACGGCCCAGCAGCAGGTTGCCGAGCGTGGTCCAGAGCGGCGTTGTGCAGCCAAGCAAAGTCGCGTGGGCGACAGGTGTTCGATCCAGGGCGGCGAACCAGGTGACAAAGTGCAGCGCGAGGCACAGCCCGGCCAGAATGAGGCGAAGCCGAACCGCTGACGGGGCATGGATTACTTCAGCCTCGTGCCTGTCACGTCTGACGGAGGACCATGTGACAAAGAATACGGACGCGAGGCCTAGACGCCAGGCGGCAATCGCCAGTGGTGTGGCTTCAGCGAGGGCGCGATGAGCGAAAAGGCCCGCAGTGCTGACCAGAAAGACGGCCAGGAGAAGAAGCAGACGGTTCACAGGCCGGGCCGGTTGCGCTCGTACACCAGCCGCAGGCCGTCCAAAGTGAGATGCGGTTCCAGATGCGTGATGCTTGCACTCTCCTGAGCCAGCAGGCCGGAGGCATAGCCGCCAGTGGCAATGACCGGGCAGTCAGGCGCATGCATTTCAGCGCGGAAGCGGGCGACCAGACCTTCTACCAGAGACAGCGTTCCCAGCACGATACCGGATTGCAGGGCGTGGGCGGTATTGCTCCCGATTGCCTGCGGCGGGGCGGCCAGTTCCACGCGGGGGATTTTGGCGGCTTTGGCGAACAGAGCGTCCAGAGACAGCCCAATGCCCAGGCAGATCGCGCCGCCGAGATAGATCGGCCAGCCGCCGGGTTCAGATGAGGCCGCGACGGCATTAAACGTTGTGGCCGATCCAAAATCCACTACGATGCAGGGCGCGGAGTATTTAGCGACTGCGGCGGCGGCATCTACCAATCGGTCCGCGCCCACATCGCCCGGGGGCTGATAACCAATATCCAGGCCGAGGTCGGTCTGAGAAGTGATTTCCAGCGGCTCGGTTTGGAACGTGTCCTGTGCCAGCCGCCGCAGGGCAGGAGTGGCGATGGGAACGACGCTAGCTAGGGCAATACCGCTGATTTGGCCGAACTGAAATTCATGCAGGGGAAAGAGGGAGCCAAGAAACGCCGCGTATTCATCGGTCGTCCGGCCAGCTTCCGTGCGGATGCGCCAATGCGCGAGAAGACGTTCGCCCTGATAAACGCCAAAGGTGACGTTGCTGTTGCCGGCATCAATGACGAGGAGCATGGGTCATTATAGCACACCTTATGCTCCGTGGAAACTAATCTACGGAAGATCCTCTCCCGTCTCGCTTAAGGCTTTATTGGAGTAAGGCTCGCCGCCCTTCCCTCTGTCTTGGGATGCTCCGCCGCTTGCGGTAGAGAGACAGGAGTCGCGACCGATGAGCAGGATAGGATCTCCTGTCCGTCATTCCTTTTCCAGCGTGACGGCGATCACCTTGATGTTTGGCTCGTTGGGCAGCGTCAGGCCGGTGAGTTTTCGGCCTGTGTCCAGCGGCAGCGTGTAATCGCCGAGGGTGGCGGGCAGGGGCTTGATGCCTGCCGAGGTGTCACGGTAGGGAACGGTGAAGGCAGGGGCGGCATTCTCGCCGCGCGGGGCCTGGCCCCAGTCGGAGATGGTCACGGACAAGGGCTGCGTGTCCCGATCCCCTTGCAGCCCGAAACTGGCAGTCACGGGCGAGTTGCCGAAAGCAGCCGCCAGCAGATGCAGGGCGCGGTACTTGCCGGGGGGCAGGGTCAGCGTCTGGCCGGTGCAGGAAATGATGTCCGGCAGGCCCTCGCGGACATTCGGGTACAGGAACGACACGGCATGGTTAGAGGCCGCGTCCGCGCCGGTCTGGGCAGTGTAGTAGCCGGAAGGATAGAGGGGCGGGCCGGGCTTGCCTTCCAGAAGGGGAATGCCTTCCACCTCCGCTGTGCCGTCCGGCGGCAGAAGTTCCGCGGGCAGGGTCGCGCCATGCCCGTCAAAGCCGCCGGTTTTGGAGACTTCGCCGGAGGAGATGCCGACGGCATTGAACGACTTGGTCAGGTCTACCGGCACGGTCTGGCCTTTGCCGCCGACCACAATCAAGCTTTGCAGGAGATCATTGCCGACCGAGACCGGCAGCGTGGACTGCCAGGGGCCGTCGCCCTGCCGAACATCCCAGACCAGCGCGTATCGGCCCGGCTGTTTCGGCGCGCGAAAGGTCGCGTTGATGTCGCCGTCCACGCCGCCGGCGGGAACATCTTTGGTCAAATACGCGAGCGGCCCGCCTTCCCACTCTCGCTCAGCGCCGTCTAAATAGTACCAGTGATAGCCGATGCGGAGGCTGGATTTTTTCCAGGTCTGCGACCCGGCGTTGATCAGCGCCATGTGCGCGGTTTCTTCTTTGCCGGCATCCACCGTGCGCGGCAAGTCCACAATGTAGAACGATGCGCCGGTCAGGCTGTCGGCCAGGGTCAGGTCTTCGTCATAGCTGCCCGTGACCGGCGAGCCAAGCGCGTCGGGGCGGACGAACCAGTGCAGCCGGTACGCGCCTGCGGGAAGGGGCTTGCCATTGGCGTCTACGGTCGGCACGGACAGACTGACGCTGGCCGCCTGACCCGGCACGATGGGATCGCTGCCCAGCGGCTTGCTGCCCTCAGTGATCATCTTCGGGTTGCTGCCGTCTGGGTCAACGGTCTGGATTTTGTAGCCCAGCGCGTAGCTCGTCGGCCAGGCGGAAGCGCCGTCGTTGCGGACCTGCACCGTCGTCGCCACCGGCTGCCCGGCCTGAATGACGCCAGGCGTCTTCGTGCTGAAAAATGTCGCCGTCGCGTCCCCGATTCCGGCGTTCGCCGCGATCACCGTGACCGGCACTTGCAGCGGCGTGTCGCCGGCATAGGAGAACCAGCGATCCTGTCCCTGCACCATGTCAATCACCAGCGTGTAATCGCCCTGCTCCAGATCTTCCCCGAAGTTGTCCCGCGCGACTAGGCCGACCGACAGCGTCAGCGCCTGACCGGGCAGAACATCCTTGCCGATGGGGACGCGGGGCGCGCTGTCATCGTAAAGCTTGCCGTCGCGGTACCAGCGCGTGTCCAGCGAGTAGCCTTCCCCTGCGCGCCACGGCAGCGTCCCGGCGTTTTCAATTCGCACCGGGATTTGATACAGCGTCCTGGGATAAATCGTGCGCGGGGTCTGATGGGCCAGATACTTGGCGTGCCACTGTCGGCTGCCGTCAAACTGCAAGGCCTGCGCTTTGGTTGCGTCGGCATACTGCTCGCCGTACTGACGAGACGCGGCGATTTCGGTCCCATGCAGGAAGTCATTCCAGCTATCCACGACGATCTGATCCGGCGTAGACACCAGCGCGACCTGCCAGGACGTGTCATAGGTCCGCCCGCCTTTGCGCGAAATGACGCCGTTCTTGTCCACGCGGCCCGGCGAAACGGACGCCACTCCGTTGTTGTAAAAAATCCGGGCGATGGGCGTGCCGTCGGCCAGCGCGGATTTCGCCTCCGCGCCTAACGTCAAATCGTACACCAGGACGCCGGACATGCGCTGGCCCGGCACTTCCTGCATGGCCCGGAACTCCGGGGGAATGTGCGCGTAGATCACGTCCAAATCCGGCTGGCCGGCGGTGGCGTCAACGCCGAGGAGGGGATAGTCTAACTCCTGCGCCTTCATCTCCTTCAGCGCTTCCACCAGAGAGTCCAGTTCGCGCGTCAGCAGGGGATCATCGGGCCGCGTTCGCAGCAGGGCCACTTCAATTCCCGACCGGCGCAGATCGGTCAACTGCTGCCGGTGCCACTGGGTGCGCAGCCCGGAAAACCACGGCCCGGCCCCGTTCATCGGCTGATCCGCCAGCAGGGTTCCACCCTGCGCGTTCCAGACGTTCTGCCCCACTCCCTTGCGCGTGTCGGCATTGTAGTCTAATCGATAAATGCCCATGATGAACGCCGGCGGCTTCGGCTGGCCCAGCACAAACGCCCCGCTGTTGACGACCACGCCCTCCGGGGTTGGCGGCGTCTGAGCCATCTGCACATTGCCGCCGCGATGGCTTTTGCCCGGCTTCACTGGCGGGGGGGGGGAACCGGCACGTCCAGGCCGAAGGGATGCGCGATGCCGTGAGGAACAACCTTGATGACCAGACCGTTGGGACCGACAATGACGCCGGTGACGGGATTGGCCGCCTCCGCCGATGGCGTCGGATTCAGAGCTGCGGCGGGATTATCAAACGGCGATTCGGTGGCGTTCGGCTCCTCCGCCTGCGTCGGGGCGGGGGCCATTGCAGCGCTCGTGCCGAAGGCCAGGCGCGTAGATGCCGGCCAGTCGCCGCTGACGATGGTTCCGTTGATGCGCGGGAACGCGCCCGTGACTTTGGCGCAGACCACTTTGTCCTCTGTAGACGCCGCTGCGCCGCTGGTGACAAACGTGATGTGTGACCAGCGCGACGGATTTTGCACATCCTCGGCCTTGCGGACTTTGGGGGAGAGCGAATAAAAGCGATCTGCCGGCGTGTCCAGGCTTTCCCGGTCACGCGAAATGACGTTGAACCCCCAGACCGCGCCGTCTTTGGGCGGGCCGGTCAGCCCCATTTCCTGCCAGGGGATCGCCAGTTCTACATCGTAACCGTCGTCCGTGCCGGCTGCCTTGTTCAACGTTCCATGCACTGTGACGGCATATTTGTAGCTGTAGATCGCCTTGCCGTGCGGGACTTTGGTGTTGTCGCCGACGCTGAAGTAGGCTCCCTGGGCGGCGGAAACGGCCATCTGATAGGTCTGCGGCGTGCGGACTTTGGCCCGGGCGTCGTCGGTCTCAAAGAAGACTTCCACATCATCATCCTGCTGCGGCTGCGAGGTGGTGGTGGCATTCGTACCGATGACATTGGCGTCATGAATGCGGAAGGCCGCATAAAAGTAGTAATCATCCCAGGTGGTATACATGGTCTCGACGCGGGGGCCATTCGCGTCGTCGGAAGCAGCGGTTTTGGGGGCGGCAAAAACGGTCAAGGGGAGCAAGGCCAGCAGCAGGGCGGCCATGCCCGAAAGTTTCTTCAGCATAGCGACATTATAGCCGGATGGGGTAGGGATGTCAAGGAAGAAGACACAATGATACGGCAAAAAACGGCGGAGCCAGAGTTGGCCCCGCCGCATTCTGTTTGTCAGAGAACTCTCTTGCCTACTTGGCAGTGACTTTGGACGCCACTGCCGCCAGACGCTTGCGGGCGCGCAGGAGCAACCCGCCCAGACCCAATCCGATCATGGACAGCGTCGCCACTTCCGCCGGTTCCGGTGCGGGAGACACTTCGCCATCTTGCAGTATGATGGATACGCCGTTGCCCAGCTTCGTTGTCCCCGCATCTGAGTAGAACGTGATGTCTTGCAACTGAGACAGCGTCAGGCCGTGGTTAGCCGTCCCGTCGCTGCCGAAGAACAACTGATCCAGGCCGTCCCCGCCCGTCGTGCCACGCTGTGTGGTCGGATCATAGCTGGTCGGATACCCGCCGCTCCAATCGTAGACACTCAGCGTCCCTGTCCAGGTCGCCGCGCTGCTGTCAGCGAAGTCAAAGATCGCCCCCGTGTTGCCCGCGCCGAAGTCCAGGATGTTGGTGCCGTTCCCGATGGTCAAGACTCCGCCGATCTGGGTGTCATTGCTGGTGGTATGCGGCGTGGTCGGATCATTGGCCGTGAGGTCGGTGTTGACGAGTTTGCCGCCGTTTTCAATGGTGGTGGGACTGCCTAGCGCGCCGCTAACCGCGACGTTGTAGGTGCCGCCGTTGATGATGGGGTCGGTGGAGCTGTCGCCTTGTGCGGCGGTGACGGTGACAGTTCCGCTGCTGTTGACAGTCAGGGTGCCGCTGCCGTCCGCGCCACTGTGAGCCAGTACCAGCGTACCGCCGTTGACGGTGGTGCCGCTGGTGTAAGTATTGGTGTTGGAGAGCGTCAACGTGCCCGCGCCGGTCTTGATCAGTGCGGTATTGGTGACTCCAGTGGGCTGGCCGATGGTCCCGGAGACGAGCAAGTCAGGGCCATTGGTTGCCCCAGAGGCGACATTGAAAGTCGTGCCGCCGGTCTGGGTCAATGCCAGGTTATTGGCGCTGATGGTGGATGTGGATGTCGTGCCGCCCGCTGTGACGCCTTTATCCAGGTTCCATGTGCCATAGGTCAGAGCATCACCAGTGGGCGCTGTCGCATTACTGGCCAGTGTGCCGCCAGCCAGAGCGAGCGGACCCAGGTGAACTGTCGTCGCGTTATCCCCCTCAGTCAATGTCCCACCGGTATTGATCGTCGTAACGATGCTGCCGGGGATGCTGCTCAGGTAGTTATTGTCGCCAACGACGCTGATCGTGCCGCCGTTGTTGATGGTGACGGAACTGCTCGTGTTGAGTTTAGCTCCGGCATTAAGCGCTCCCGTCAGCGCCAGGGTGCCGGCGTTGACGACGGTGGGGCCGGTGAAGGTGTTGCCGGCGTTGGTCAGAGTCAGCGTTCCTGTGCCATTCTTGGTGAAGCCGCCGTCCACACCCGTTCCGGCATGGAGGAAGGCAACTGTGGCGGTGTCATTGAACGTGTTGGTGTCAAGAATGGCTCCGCCTGCCAGTACGTTCGTCGTTACGCCGGTCAGGAAGGTCGTGCTGGCCGCGTTGGCTTGTAGCGTTCCACCGTTCAAGTTGAGGACGCCGCCGCCGCTGCCGGTTCCCTTGACGACATATGCGGTATTCAGAGTGCCGCCATTGAGGTTGACGGTTCCCTGGCCGGCAGTATCATTGGCTTCCGTAACGCCGCCTTTGGAGACGATGGTGCCAGTGCCGCCGACGGTGATTGTGCCTGTACCTTGTTCACCCGCGAAAAGTTTGGTGCTGGCGTTTGACTGGTTGAAAGTGCCTCCCTCCACGTCAATCAATCCGACGCTGCCGGCGAAGCGGCCAGAGTCTGTGTAACCGGGGGAATTGACAGTGCCGCCGGTCTGGGTGAGGGTTCCCTTGCCGAATGCGCCGACCTGGAAGTTACCACCGGTGTTCAGCGTTCCGCCGGAAAGATTGTATGTACCGGTCGCAGCCACGTCCGCCGCGCTTCCTGCGCCGCCGATGCGGAAGTCGCCGCCGCCGGTCTGTGTATACGTTCCGCCCATCTGGTTGACCGTTCCGGTGGCAGTGCCGCTTTTGCCGATATAGGTCGTGATGCCTTTGACGGTGGCGGTGCTGTTGATGTTCAGAACGCCGTTGGAGCCGCTCAAGTCGGAAACATTAAAGTCGCCGCTGACCAGGAAGGACGCCGCGCCGTTCAGGGTGAGCGTGCTGTTGTCTGTGCCGGCCTGACCAATACTGGAATAGCCAGTGGTGTTCAGGGTCGTGCCGGTGGACAGAACGGTCGTGCCGCCGCTGCCGAAGTAGTCCTGAACGCTGTAGGTTGCGCCATTCAGCGTCAGCGTCCCGGCTCCAAACTTGTGCAGCGTGGAAGCGCCGGTGCTGGTCAGGCCAGTGGCAAAGGAAACGTTCTGGCCGTTGGTGTCAATGTTGTAGAACTGGCCTGCGGCCTGGGAGAAGCGGCCTGAATAGTCGGTCTGATTGGCGGCGCTGTATTGCAGCGTTCCGCCAGTGAAGTTCAGGGTTCCCGCGGTGCCGATGGCTCCGGCGCTTCCGACATTCAGGGTTGCCCCGTTCAGGGTCGTGCTGCCCGCATAGCTGTTGTTCCCGGTCAGCGTCAAGGTGCCTGCGCCCTGTTTGGTCAGCGTCCCCGTTCCTGTAATGTTGTAGGCGGCGGTCTGGTTGCCGAAGATATTGTAGATCACGCCCACGCCATTGTCCGCGAGGCTAGTAGTGTTGGGCAGGGAGCCATCCAGGCCAGTTGCGCCCGTGCCAAGCTGCAAGGTGCCGCCGCTGATTGTCGTGGAACCGCTGTAGGTGTCGGCATTGGTCAGCGTCAATGTGCCGCTGGTTCCGGTCTGGGTGAGGTTGCCGGTGCCGCTGATGACGCCGCCGAAGGTGCTGGCGGTCGTGCCTTGTCCGACGGTAAGATTGCCGCTGCCCATCGTGACGTTGCCGCCGAGTGTGCCCCCACCGGCCAGTGCGCCGATGGTCTCATTGAAGCTATTCAGGTCCAGCGTCGCGCCAGCGGCGTTGGTCATGGTCACGGCGGAGTTGGTTCCAAAGGCCGTGGCGCTGCCCGCCTGCAAAGTGCCGGCGGTGACGGCGGTCGCGCCGGTGTAGGCGTTGACCCCGGACAAGTTCCACAGGCCGGCCCCGTTTTTGGTCACGGCGATGCTGCCGTTGCCGTTCGCGGTCGCGCCGGTGACATCGGCGACATTGCCGCTGATTGCTCCGTTGTTGGCGCCCTGAAGAATCAGGCCGCGCTGGCTGATCGTGTTATTGACTGGGGTCTCGTTGCCGGTGAGGGTCAGGCTGCCGCCGTTCACGGTGAAGTTCGTTCCGCCGCCGCCTGTCGTGAAGGAAAACGCGCCGGCGATCGTGTTATTGCCGTTGTTGTTGGTGATCGTACCGGTGTTGGCGGTGACCGTGCCGGTAACACTATTAGGGTTCGTGCCGCCGATGTTGCTGGTGCTGAAGCTCAGGTTGGAGCCGAGCGAGATGTTCGCATTCGCCCCGCCGCCGTTGTCCAGGATCAGGCTGTCGTTGCCGTTAGTGCCGTTATTAATGTTGATCGTCTTGGTTCCGGTGCCAAGTCCATTGCTGTTGGTGATGGTCAGGCTGCCGTTAGCGATGTTGACCGCGCCGGTGAACGTGTTCGCGCCGGAGAGCGTCAGATTGGTGAGGTTGCCGCCTGTCTTGGTCAGGGTCAGCGCGCCGCCGCCGGTGCCGTCCTGTATGACACCTCCGTAGGCGTCGGAGGTAGTGTCGTTGTCGGTCAGCGTTGCGCCTGTCGCGCTGGCGTTCTCAATGATCGGGGTTCCGACCGTCGCGTTCGTGTTCAGGCCGCCCACCGTTGGGCCGTTGCCATTCAGTTGAAGGTCACTAGTGCTGCCCGCACCGAAGGTCAAGACGTTTGTGGCTGCGCCCAAGGCGGTTGCGTTGCCCAGCTTCACCGTGCCGCTGTTAAGGGTGTCGCCGCCGGTGAACGTATTCGCTCCATTCAACGCCAGGATGCCTGTGTTGGTCTTGCTGACAATGAGGCCGAGGGTACCGCCGAGGCTGCCGTTGCTGATGACGCCGCCCAGAGTGGTATTGCCCGTTCCAGAGCCGTTGAAGGTCAGGGTGTTCGTGGTGCTGGTCGCGGCGTTGCCCGTAATGCTCGTGCTGACGGTCAGGCCCAGCGCGCTGTTGTTGCCCCAGGTCTGGCTGCCGTTGAGGACGACGCTGCCCGTGCCGTTGATCGTGCCGGCGGAGTTGGAACCTGCCGCCACCGAGAGGCTGTCGGCCAGTGACTGGCCACCCAACTGCCCGTTTCCGATGGTCAGCATGTTGCCGTTGGTGTTGATAATAGATGAGGTGATCGTAGTCGCAGAAGGCACGTTAAACGTCAGGCTGTCAAGGGAATACCCCGCGTCTAGCTGTGTGGTAAGCGTGGTGCCGGCGCTGGGTGTGGCGTTGTTGGCCGTGAAGACAACATCCGTGGTCGCGCCGGGAACCTGCTTGGGGTCCATCATGCCGGCCTGGTCGGTGGACCAGTTGCTGGCCGGGGTTCCTAATGTCGCGCCGAAGCCCCAGTTGTTGGCTGTGTCGCCGTTCGCCAGGCTGGCCGCCCCGGTCCAGAATTCATTGCCCACCGTGGTCGCATTGGCGTTGATGGTCAGGATTTCCTGTGTTGTTGTGGAGTTCGCCAGGGAGTACTGGTTAAAGCCGGCGGGCTTAGTGCCGATAGTGAACCCTGCGCCTCCCGCAGTCAGGCCACCACCCGTCGCATTGATCAGTGTATAGTTGGTGGTGCCGGAGGCGATAGAAGTCAGAGCGTTCAAGTTGATCGTGGTCGTGCCGTTAGCCGTGGCCGTTCCGCCGACGTTCAGCGTGTCACTGGAGCCGTTGGCGTTTCCCAGGTCAACATTGAAGATCGAGCCGTTTGCGCCAGTGCCGAAGGTGACATTGCCGCCGGTCGTCAGCGTGTTAACGGTTGTGTCCTGAAGGCTCAGGGTTCCCTGCGTCGCCGCCGTCGCGCCGCCGACCAAACTCAGGGTGCCGCCCGCCGCATTGCCGATGGCCGTGGTGCCCTTGGCCGTGAGCGTCGCGCCGCCGCCGACGCTGACCGCTGTGTTGCCCAGCGCGCCGGTGTTTGCGCCGCTGTGGTTCAGAATCAGGGTGCCGCCGGAGACGGTTGTCGCGCCGGTATAGGTGTTCGCGGCGGAGAGTGTTTGTGAACCCGCGCCTGTCTTGGTGACGCTGCCGGAGCCGCTGACCACGCCGCTGAAGGTGAGGGCACCGGGGGTTGAGTTAAACCGATTGTAAATCAAGGTGCTGTTGTCCACAATCGACGTACTCATCAGGGTGCTATCATTGCCCGTTGTGCCATTGCCAAGCTGGAGCGTTCCCGCCGTGATCGTGGTCGCGCCAGTGTAGGTGTTCGCCGCCATCAGCGTCAGCGTGCCGGGCGTAGCCGCCGTGTCGTTGAGGGTCAGGCCGCCGTCTCCGGCGCTGCCGACAAGCACGGTTAGGATCGTGTCGGCGAAGCCGTTGGTATTGATCTTGGCTCCGCCGGTCAGGACATTGGTGGTCACACCGCTCACAAAGGTCGTGCTGGCCGCGCCGGATGTGAGCAAGCCACCGTTGAAGTTAACCGTCTTAGCGCCGGAACTGCCGCCGCCGATGATCTGATTGGCAACCAGTATTCCGCCAGCCAGATTGACCGTGCCGGTGCCGGTGCCGGAGTTCCCCAGCGTTACGATCCCCGCCGTCAGCGTCTCGCCGCCGCCGCCGTTAGTCAGCGTTCCAGTCGCGCCGGTTGCGCCCTGCATATTGAGGATGCCGGTCACGCCGCCATAGTCCACAAATAGCGCGCCGAGGGTCGCGGTGCCACCCGACATGTTATAAATGCCGTTCGCGGTCTCCCCGATCCATGTCTGGCTGAGCGTGTTGGTCAGTGTTCCGCTGTTCTGGTTGATCGTACCTGTCTGCGCGGTGCCGATGCCGGCCACAGTGATGTTGCCGTTATTGCTCGTTTTGGTCACAGTGCCCGTGCCGCTGATATTCAGCGTGCCGGTGGAGGAGGCGCGGCCAACAGCAATCCAACTCGCGGTGTTCAGGGTTCCAGCGGAGATGCTGTAAACGCCGGTAGAGCCGGTATTCTGACCGATCCATAGTTCTCCGGCAGTAGTTACTGCGCCGCCCGTCTGTGTCACCGTGCCGGTAGTCGTGCCGGTTCCAGCATTGTCTTCTCCCACTTGCAGCGATCCGGTGCCGGTGGCGTTGAAGTTCATGGTGCCGCCGCTGATATTCATGGTGCCCGAAGCGCCGTTGACCACGCCCATGGCGACCACGCCGGTGTTTGTGAACGTACCGGCCTGCATGTTCAGCGTACCTTTGCCAGCGTTGCCGATATCCATCACACCCGTCCCGGTGGAGGAATAGACGCCGGTTCCCGAAATGGTCATGTTACCGACGCCGGCTGCGTTCGTGCCAAGACTGGTCAAAGTGGTCGCGGAGGTGTTGAACGCGCCGGACGAAATGTTCATCTTGCCAGTACCATTATAGCCGATGTTCATTGTGGAGGCCGCGACGCCGGTGTAGGTGCCTCCCGTAATGTTAAAGGTACCGTTTGCGCCAGCATTCGTGCCGATGGTGGCCAGCCCGGAGGAGTTGTTGTTGAAGTTGCCTCCCGACAGGTTGATGGTGCCGGTACCGTTGGTACCAAGTGAGAGAATGGAAGTTGCCTGCTGGTTGAATGCTCCTGACGAAATGTTCAGGAAGCCGACACCACTGGTGCCAGTACCGAATTGCAGAACGTTGTTGTTGTTATTGTTGAATGTGCCGCCCGCAACGTTTAGGGTGCCGGTGCCATTTTCCCCAAGATTGACATTGGAACCGCCCTGAGTGGTACTGTTGCTGACTGTTCCACCGTTCAAGTTGAAGATGCCGCTGCTGCCGGTGTTTACGCCCTGGCGGAACCAACTGTTCACTGTCAGGGTGGTGGTCGCGCCGCTCATGGTGTAGGTGCCGGAGCCATTGTTCACTGTGCCGGTGTTACAGTCAAAGGAAGCTTGGTTGGTTGTAATCAGGACGGTGCCGCCGTTGTTAATAACCGCGTTCTGAGTGCCGGTATCAGGAAGCCCGTTGCTCCAGTTGCCGGCGACGTTCCAGTTGCCCGTGCCACCGCCGGTGGTGCCGGTACTGCCGAGTTGCCAAACAGTGTCGGCGGAGGCAGGATGTCCGGCGAGGAGCAAGGCTCCTGTTGCCAGCATTAGGGCAGCCTTGCGGTTGAAGAGGGTGGCGGGAAATAGTGCTGATGTTCGGCGAGAATTGCTGCGGCGCTTTGCGGATGAGTGGACCATAGGAGTTCCTTTCAAATCGTAACCAATATTGATCAACGAAATAAAACCGGTATAAGAAATAAAGCCGCCAAAACTGTGACGGTTTCGGCCCCTTCTTCCAAAGAAAGAGTCATTGCGAGAAGCGTTGCCGTTTGTTCGTTTCAGAAATTCAACAGACAGAGGGCAAAAGCGATCATAGACAGATAACGGTTCATTATACAGCAAGACTGGTCGCTTGTCAAAGAAATTTGAAAAAAACTTTCATTATTTTTCAGAAGTATTTAGAATTACAAATCAAAAAGATACGCAAATACAAATGAGCGGTCATGCCTGGCATCCTTGCTGATGCCTCGTCGGTATGGTAAAATGAATCACTTATGACGAATCGCGAAGAAGACTCAACAACGGTGCAGAGTGTGCCCCATTTGTCTCTATGGGGGCGGCGCAAAATTCTTTTCTATGCAGCGGCGGTCATTCTTCTGGCGCTGGGCGGCTATGCGCTTCGTCAGCGGGTGACGGCTCCGCGCCTGCCGATCGTGCCGCTGGCGGGAGTAGACCCCGAAGTTGTCACTGTGGTCAAAGCCTCTGAGGACATGGTGCGCCGCTCACCCCGCTCCGGGCCGGACTGGGGCGCGCTGGGCATGGTGCTGTATGCCCACGGCTTCCAGTCACAGGCGCTGGACTGCTTCGGCAAAGCGGAGCGCTTTGACCCGACAGATGCCCGCTGGCCCTATTTTCAAGGCACCTGCCAGCTACTTTTGGATCCCGATGCCGGCCACGCCCTGCCGGCACTGAGGCGGGCCGCCGCGCTGGCCGGGGACTCGCCGGACTCCCCGCGCCTCGTTCTGGCCGAAACGTTGATTGATCAGGGACAAGTTGACGCAGCCGAGCCGCTGCTGCGGCAAACAGTGCTGCGCGATCCGGGCAATGCCCGTGCGCTGCTCGCTCTAGGTCGGATCGCCCTGAGCCGTGGGAACCTGACGGAAGCGCATGATGACCTCGCGAAGTCCTATGGGAGCGCACCCAGCGTCAAGGCGACTAATGTATTGCTGGCCCAGGTCTTCCAGCGGCAGGGAAACGCAAAGACGGCGGGCGCGCTGGTCAAGCAGGCGTCCAAACTGCCCGACGATGCCGGCTGGCCGGACCCGTTTGCCGCTGAGGCAAATGAACTCCAGGTCGGCAAAGTGGCCGAAATCCGGCGTGGCGAAGAGGCCGTGATTGGCGGGCGGTACAATGACGCTGTTGCTGAGATGGAGCAAACCGTGGGAGAATACCCGGACTCTGGGCGAGCCTGGATGCTGCTGGGCGCCGGGTATGTCGGGATTGGGGATATGGCGGACGGAGAAAAGGCGCTGCGAAAGGCCGTGCTTCTCGACCCCGATTCCGCGGAAAGCGACAATCATCTGGGCGATGCCCTGGCGCATGAGAATCATATTGAGGAGGCTGCGCGATGGTTCCGAAAAGCGATTGCTATCAATCCCCAGTCTGCGGAGTACCACTTTAACCTCGGCGTCTGCTTGTATCTGGAACACGCCTCGGCGGCGGCGGTGAAGAAATTGAGACCTCGGTGCGCCTTGACCCGGACGCCGTCAAAGGCCATGCCAGCCTGGCGGATGCGCTGGCCCAGGAGCATCAAACGGCGGCGGCGATCCAGCAGATTCAAATTGGGCTGAAGTTAAATCCCCATGACCCCATCCTGGAAAAGTCCCTGGCGAAGTTGCAAGGAACGTCGCCATGAGAACGTTTTCCTTTCCCGTGATCGTTCGCGCTGCCTGTACGGCGCTCGCGCTTGCAGTTCTGGCCGCAGGTGTCGTCGGCTGCCACCCGGCCTCCAGTCCCACCACGGTGTCCGCTCCCGCTACGCCTCCCTGGTTCCAGGACGTGACCACGCATGTTGGCTTGAACTTCGTCCAGAACCCCGGTCCGGCGGACGATTTCTTTTTTCCAGAAATCATCGGTTCCGGCGCGGCCATTTTTGATTATGACAACGATGGCCGCATGGACCTGTACCTCCTGCAAGGCGCCGGCCCCCATTCTCAGGCCACCAATCGCCTCTACCACCAGCAGCCGAACGGCCATTTTCAAGACGTCACCGCAGGCTCCGGGCTGGGCATCGCCGGCTACAATACGGGCGTTGCTGTCGGGGATGTCAACAATGACGGCCTGCCTGATGTGCTGGTCTGCGGTTATGGCGGCGTGCGCCTGTTTCTCAACAACGGCAACGGCACCTTCCGGGACGTGACCCATGAAGCCGGGCTGGATGATCCTCACTGGGCCGTCTCCGCCTCCTTTTTTGACTATGACCGGGACGGCAAACTCGACCTCGTAGTCACCAACTACGTGGAATACATCCCAAAACCCTGCCCCGATCCCGCCGGTCGGCCTGATTACTGCGCCCCTGCCGGTTTTCCTTTTACCTCTTCGCGCCTGTACCATAATCTTGGCCCGCTCCCCGGCAAACTCAGCATCCATTTCGCCGATGTCACCGACCAGTCCGGCCTCGGACATGCCTCCGGCCCCGGCCTGGGCGTCGCCACTGTGGATTTCAATGGCGACGGTTGGCCCGATATCCTCATCACTCAGGATGGGCAGCCTAACCGACTCTGGATCAATGGACATAACGGCACGTTTAAAGACGAAGCCCTCGTCCGAGGAGTTGCGTTCAACAATTCCGGCGTAGCTCAGGCGAACATGGGCATCGGGCTGGGCGACCTCGACGGAAGCGGGCTGCCGTCGGTCTATGTGACGCATCTGACCGAAGAAGGCAACACGCTCTGGACGCCGGTCAGCGGCGGGCTTTACCAGGACAGCACAGCCAGAGCGGGACTATCTGCGGTGCGGCGCGGCACGGGGTTCGGAACGGTGATGGCGGACTTCAACAACGACGGCTTCCCGGACCTGGCTGTTGTCAACGGGCGTGTCCGACGAGTGCAGACTGGGGCGGGCGAGACACAGGCTCTCGGCGGGCTGGGGCCGCATTGGAGTCCGTATGCGGAAAAGAATCAGTTGCTGGCCGGTGATGCTCCAGGCCGGTTCCGGGACATTTCGGACTCCAACCCCGCCTTGTGTGGCACTCCGAACGTGGGTCGGGGTCTTGCTTGTGGGGACATTTTCAATGATGGCGGTCTGGATTTGGTCGTGACCAGCATCGCCGGCCCGGTTCGGATTTTACGAAACATAGCCCCGCATCGTGGTCACTGGCTGGACGTGCGCGCCATTGACCCGCAACTCGGGGGACGGGATGCCTACGGAGCGCGGGTGATGGTGGAGGCCGGGGGCCGTCGTCAGTTTGGCTGGATCAGTCCAGCTTACAGTATTGCGTGCAGCAATGACCCGCGAGCGCATTTCGGTCTGGGCGTCAATGCTCGTGTGGACAAAATTGAGGTTCTTTGGCCCGACGGCAGGAGTGAAATGTTCCCGGCCTGCGCTGCTGATCAGGTCCTCACTCTGAAACGCGGCCGGGGCAGGTAGCGACAGAATACGCCGGGCAGAACGCGGGGAACGTCCCGTCCGGCGGCAGGTTTGGGTGAAACTAGGAGGGATTGAACGTGATAATGTTCGCGCCAGTCAGTGTACCGTTAGTTGGCGCCAGTGCTCCCGCACCATATTTGATGTTCTCAAACTTCAAGAACTTAACATGGCCGTCACTCATCAGGTACATAGATGCACCTGCGGCGTCTGTTGAATTTCGCGGGTCGTGCCGTGCCCTTTTACCGCCTGTGGCTTCAATGGCTGTGTTATTAGCCTGCTTATAAACACACGATCCAGCAGTACAGTTGGCCCCATTAGCAAAGTCGGTCGCAAGCGAAGTTGTCTCGTCCCACCATCCATTACCAATAGGTGAAAGAGTGGTGGGAGACAGGGCAGTGCCTTCATCAGTCGCTGTAATGATAGCGGTGGCTCCTGTAACTTCACAAGCCAGAGCCGTGGAAGCAGGGGCTGCAAATTGTGCCAGTGCCAAACTTGAAACATATTCATTCATGGCATAAGAAACGGGAACTGCATTACCATTGTTCGGCGTGCTGTCATCCGGGCATTTGTAAACGCCTGTGCTTTTCACATAAGTGTAAATCTGCCCCGCCCATCCAATGCCGGCTCCATTGGCAGCAGTGCCGTTGATTGGGGGAGGCGTCCCGCCGACCAGCCCGGAGGGATACTTTTCATCCGCATCCTGCGTGTACTGGACAAACGCCAGCCCCAGTTGCTTCAAATTAGACTGGCAGGAGGCGCGGCGTGCATTCTCACGCACCTTCTGAAAAACGGGAAACAGAATGGCTGCCAGAATCGCGATAATGGCGATGACGACGAGCAGTTCAATCAGCGTGAAGCCGCGGCGGGCTTCGGAATGACGTAAAGTGGTCATAAACAATCTCCTGAATCTAGCCGAGATGTGGTTGAGACGTAACGCACCCAGGAATGGGCTGCTACCCGAAAACTATATCATATTTAAAACGCCTTGTCAAGAGCGCGGCTGCGGCTTTGGCTGCCCTTTGGGGTAAAATGCAAATATGCAGAACAGGCGCTTGCAGGAATGGCCCGTTTTCCTCGTGGCTTTTTGCTTTTCAGTTTTGGCCGGCCCCGCGCTGGCCGCACGACATCATTGCCATCGTCATTTCGCGCCTACTCAAACAGAGCAGCAAATTCAGGTGGACGGAGTTATCGGAGGGGTCGTCGATAAACTCTGGCGGCAGACGGACGACTACTGGCATCATGGCGACTACCCGCGCATCGTAGCATTGGATCGCATCATCACGCAGGCCGACCCGCAGTTTTTAGAAGCCTACTCTACGGGCGGGTGGCTGATGGATAGTCTGGGGCGAACCGAAGATGCCGAAGCGTTTTATACGCTGGGAACACAAAACAATCCCCATGCGGCCTATGCCTACTGGAACCTCGGCTTTTTCCATTTCAATTCCACGCATGACTACTTGGCTGCCGCAGCGGCGTTTCAAAAGGACACGCAGCAGGCCGATGCCGGACTCAACGACTGGAAGATGCTGGCGCATTCCTATGAGAAGGCTGGATATTGGGACAAGGCCGTGACGACATGGGAGGAAATCAAAGCGCGTTGGCCGAATGGACTTTCGGTAGACCGTCTGCTGCGCGAGGCGAAAGAAAAGCGGGACAAAGCGCAGGAGGGAAAAACATCGACTCCATGAAAATACACGACATCAGCCTGACGACATCGCCAAAAACAGTCACCTGGGAAGGCACGGAGCAGGGTTTTTCCATGCGCTGGGCCGCGCAGATCGGCGAACCGGACGCAGTCTGCAACCTTTCGGTCTTTACGGAGGGAACGCACACGGGGACACATCTGGATGCGCCGCTGCACTTTGTGGCAGACGGCAACTCGGTGGAGAGCCTGGACTTGAATGTTCTCGTGGGGCCGGCGCAGGTCGTGGAGATTTTTGGGCGGGACCAGATCACTGCCGCGGATTTGGAAGGGGCCGGGATCGCACCCCAAACAGAGCGTGTCCTGCTCAAAACGGACAACACACGCCTGGGCCGGAAGGGTGACGGCGTCTTTCACAAAGATTATGTCGGCCTGGCTCCGAGCGGCGCACAGTGGCTGGTGGCTCGCGGCGTTCGTCTGGTCGGGATTGATTACCTGTCTATCGGCCCTTACGGCCCGGTCAATGTGGAAACGCATCGCATTGTGCTGGGCGCAGGCATGGTCGTGGTCGAGTCGCTGGTTTTAGACGACATCAAGGCGGGCGAATATACGCTGATTGCTCTGCCGCCGAAGTTTGGAGGGCTGGAAGGCAGCCCCTGCCGTGCATTGCTGGTGGAAGGAAAGATTGTATGACCGACGACACTTGCCCGAAGATTTCGTTAGCAGAGATAGACACAGACCATCTCGCAAATGTTGAATCTAATCGCGATGCTGTAGAGTTCCAGGTTCGCCTGTCCTGCGCGCCGACCGAATACTGGCGTCAGGAATTTGAGCAGGCATACCGGCAAATCCCCTACACGCTCAAGCCTCCGGTGCGGCTGGAAGATGACATGCTGCACATCGTTTTTCTGCCGCGTTACGCCAAAGAACTGCCCGGATTTTTCCACTTTCTGGGGATGATGATCAATCGCGCGAATGCTGAAACACACCGCACGGAAGAAATGCACACGTCCGAGGCGCAGGAGCGGCAGAAAGCAGAGTTTAGGGAGGCCCTGCGCCGGATTGAACTGCCGTAAAGCTAGTCCGCGTATTCCATAACATTGTTTTTGTCGCGTACTATGACGCTGGATGTTTCTTCGGCGAGAGGAATTTCCAGCGTCCCGCCGCCCGCGAAGTCTAATTCCAGCCTTGTTCCCTGCTGGCGCACAGCGGCGACTTTGCCGCCGGTGGCCGCGCTGTTGGACGAGCCGGTCGTCTGCACTGTCATTTTGGACCCGTCATCAAAGTGAATAGTCAGAACATTGCCTGAATTGCCGGTGCCGGTGATGGTTCGGCCCTTCAATACGCCTGTCAATTGATGGTTGCTTGCCACTGATTTCCCTTATTGCCCCTTCGCGGCGACATAACCCTGCTTCCGGGCATCCGACTCGGACATATATTGCCCCTGCTTGGTATGGCCGTAGTAGGGTGAGTTAGGTCCGAAATACTTTCCCGATTTCAGATTGACCCAGACCTGAGAGCCAGTTGCAGGGAGAGTGACCGCTCTTTGCGTAGGAGTCGTAGATGCAGGCTGTGTGGAGAAGGGGGTATCCCCTCCTGTCAGCGGATGGCGATGATGCCCACTGCGCTTGCCGCTTCCACGCCCGCCTGTCCCGGACAAAGGCCCGTTCGTGTGGAAATAATTTTTATACGCCGCAATCCAGTCTGTGGCAATGTCATGCTGGGCAGTCGCAAGGTCTATTTTGCCGCTGCACACTTCGGCATGCAGTTCGTTCTCCAAAGCGTCCTTGACATGAGCGTTCCAGGGCTGGGTGAGATACGACTGCGGCCACAAATTTTTAATGGAATTGGAGCCGCCCAACTCCAAACTGATCAGGTGATCCACTTCATACTCGCCCGGCTTGTGGGACGCGATGCCGTATTCGGCATAAACCTGACGTTTGACATCCACCGGCACATTGCGGACTTTTTTGGTGTAACCGGGAACGCAGATGTCGTCGCGCGTCACCGGCAAAGTCGCGCCGGGTGTCATCCTCGGGTCGGGCAGCAAGGGCGCGTTAGTCTGATCGGCTGGTGTCAATGTGCTGACCGGTTGCGTCGGCGCAGCCAGACCGGGCTGTGATGAAGACCGGCATCCGAATGAGAACGCCGCCAGAGTGACGCCCGCTACGGCAAATAGTTTGGAAACAAGGCGCATGGTTATTCCGGTCCCTGTGCGGGCCAGTCGGGGTTGGGCTGGAAGCGGATCGGGTCCAGCGCATCCCGACCTACGCTCTTCTCATAACCGATGATCTTCTCGTGCAGGCGCAGGACGCTCCGCTCTGCCTCGCCCGGATCAAATGCTTCCCAAAGCGCCGTCAAACGCATCTCGCCTGTATCATTCGGAACCGCTTTAGAGCGCTTCAGACCTGCCTCCAATGCCTTCCGGCCCGTCAGCGTCAGATTGTCAAACACCGGGCCAATCACGTCTCGCTGGAAGATGCGAGGGCCATACACGCTCGCCCGGTAAATCGTCTCCGCCACCTGCGGCCAGTTCGGAATGATGTTCTGGGCCGGCATCGCAAAGTGCGTGATCACGTCATGGATGCCTTGCAGCGTTTCTTCCGGCTGGTAATAGAGGTACAGACGCGCGCCCTCCAAAAAGAATGCGTAATGCGCCGCTTCATCCACCGCCAGCATCGTGCAGGCTCGCGCCAGAACCGGGTCGGCATCATGGGTGTAGGCTGGATTGTCTGACTCTCCCCGCGCGATCTTCGCAAAGTTCAGATAGTTGATCTGGGTGGCTCGTTCCTGGAAGACTGTGTAGAGCATCATGTGCAGGGGGTCTTCCCAGGGCAGGGTCCAGGCGTTGTTGCGTAGCTGCCATTTGTAATGCTCAATGGCTTCGGGGGTGCGTCCGCGCGAGAACAGCAGGGCGTTTTCCCAGGTGTTGGCGTGGCGCTCTTCCTCGGCTCCCCAGCGGAGCTGAAAGTTGGAGCGGCCATTGCTGCGTCGGACGAGACGAAGGATTTCACCGGTGTAATCGGGAGTGTATTGTTCTACGGCGAAGAAGCCTTCAATGAGTTGGATAACATCAGGGGAATGTGTCTGCCCCAGTTCGCCCCAGGCGAAGTCGGCGTCGGGGTTCCAGTTCCGCATTTTTTGCGAGCGGGCGACATACCAGCGGTAAAGTCCGGCGAAGGCGCGTTCCATGAGGCGTTCGCGCTCGGCGCGGCTGAGAACGGTGACGGGCCAGGCGCGGGGCGCGTCGTCAATGAAGGTCGGCGGGTCCATGTACTCGTGCTGCTTGCTGCCATTGCTCGTGGGTGTCTTATCGGTCATTGATGACTTTCTTTGTCCTTTATGTTATCTACAGCAACAGGTAATGATACCCTTTTTGACTTGAATTTCAGCCCCTTCCGCCAATTTTTGCTGTCTGCCGACGAGTCCAGTTGTCAATTTGTATGCTAAGGCCCGAGGGGAGAGAATAAACTCCAGGCGTTACGCTCCCAGGGTTGAACCTCTGGGCTAGACAGACAAAACCCCTTTGGGGCTGCGGATAACGCTTCGTCAATCTTTCTTCAGCCCTGAAGGGGGTTCCGTCTATGTAGCCATGCCCTGAAGGGCATGGTTTACTCGTAGCCGTTGGGGTGTTTCTCAAACCACTCGTAGGCGGTCCGCATCATGGTCGGCAGGTCGCCGTATTGCGGCTTCCACCCAAGTTCTTTTTCAATCTTGGCGCTGGTGGCTACTAACTCGGCAGGATCGCCGGGACGCCGTGGCGCAGGAGTGGCGATGATCTCTCTGCCGGTGACTTGGTGGCCAGTTTCAATGACTTCCTTGACCGAATAGCCCTTGCCGTTGCCCAGATTGTAGGCAGTCGTATCCGCGCCGTTTTTCAAGGCTTCCAGCCCCAGAACATGCGCCTGGCCTAAATCGGTGACATGGATGTAGTCGCGAACGCCGGTGCCGTCCGGGGTGGGGTAGTCTGAGCCGAACATCTTGATGTCGGGACGACGGCCCAGGGCGGCGAACAGGGTTAGAGGAATCATGTGCGTCTCAGGCGTGTGGTCTTCGCCGAGTTCGCCTTCCGGGTCAGCGCCCGCCGCGCAGAAGTAGCGCAGGGAGATGCTTTTGATGCCGAACGCGACATCATACCAGTGCAGGATATGCTCGGCGTCCAATTTGGTCTGCCCATAGGGGTTGGTCGGAAACTGCGGATGTCCTTCGTCAATGGGGACATACTTTGTTTCGCCGAAGGTCGCCGCTGAGGAGGAAAATAAAACATGTTTGACGCTGCCGGCATTCAGGGCATCCAGCAGGGTCAGTGTTTTGACAATGTTGTTCTGATAATACTTGACGGGGTCGGCGACGCTGTCCGGGACCGAAGCGTAGGCCGCGAAGTGGATCACTGAATCCACGGCGTGGTCTTTGACGACATTGGCCACTAAATTGCCATCGCCGATGTCGCCCTGCACGAATTTAGCGCCGGGCAGGAATTGCAGTACCTGGCGGTGGCCGAGTTCCAGAGTGTCCAGAATAACGATATCGTAGCCTTTCTGGATCAGCAGCTTCGCGGTATGACTGCCGATATATCCGGCACCGCCGGTGACGAGGATGGCTCCCATGTGGTGGTTGTGTTCTCCCTATTGTCAGGTTTCTCCTAGTATTATACTACCTGGAACGGAATTTTACCTGCTCTGTCACGATTCCGGGGACGCTCTGGCCGTCTCGAATCGCCGGATCGTATTCCCATTGGCGAACAATTTGGGCTGCGGCCTGATCCAAATCCGGGCTGCCGGACGACTCAAGCACGCTGATGTCATTGACATCGCCATCTTCATTCACTGAAACGCGCAGCCGAACGGTCGTTCCTGCCAGTGCGGAGGGGGCGTCGGCAGGGAGGGACGGCATGGTCCGATGCAGTGCGTGGGGCAAAGCGTCAGGCAAGCCGGACGCGCGAGGCGGGGGCGGCAGCGCATCAAGCTGTTCGCCATTGTCCGATGCCGGCTCCGCTTCCGGGATCGTCGATGGAGAGGCTTTCGTCACGGGCGTCATTTCCTGCTGCGTGCCGGCGACACGGATCACGGGCTTGAGCGCTGACAGGGAGACCGCACGTAAAATCGCAGGCCGCACGGACGCGGCGAGGAGCGGCTGACGGGGGCGGGCGGGCGGCAAAGGCGCCGCCGGAGCGGCGGGCGGGAGCGGGGCAGCCGTAGTAGCCGTGGCAGGAGCAGCGTGAACAATTCGGAGAGGTGCTCCGGTAGAAAGCGGCAAAGTCGGTGTATAATTAATCAAGGAGTGGCGTGCAGGCGCAGCCGCCAGGATGGCAGTGAGGCGGCGAGGTTTTGGCGCGGCGGGATGCCAGGCGGCAGCGATCCAGTGCTGATGCGAAACAGGCGTTGCCGGTGAAATTAATGCGGCAGAAGATCGGGGAGGACGCTGGTCGGCAAGTTGCGCGGGGCGCGGCGCGAAGAGCGGCATCAGAGCCACGGTCGCCAGCGCCAATCCTCCGAGGCCAAGCGTCGCCGGCGAAAAAAATCTGGATGAAAGGGCTGGAAGCGTCCGGCGCGGAGCATCTTGAATGATTTGCGTGGCGACCGAAGGCGCGGAGGCGGCGACGGGAACCGCCCTGCGGAGCGCCGCTGCAAAGGCGGCGGCGTCAGGATAGCGAGCATCGGGGTCTTTTGCGAGAGCTTTCGCGATGACTTGCCGTAGGGGACGGTTCGTGACCCGGCGCAAATCCGGCGTGTGGTGCAGAATCTGCTGCATCACGGCAGGAATTGTGTCCGCCTCAAAAGGCTTGCTCCCGGTCACCATTTCCAGGAGCATCACTGCCAGCGAAAAGACATCTGTCCGCGCATCCAGCCGCTGACCGTTGATCTGCTCGGGCGACATATAGGCCGGGGAACCGACGATGGTTCCATCCTGTGTCAGTACCTGATCGGAGAGAATGTGCGCGATGCCGAAGTCCATCAGTTTTGGAACGATCCCGGACTCGCCTGATCCATCCGCGAGAAAAACATTGTCCGGCTTAACATCTCGGTGAATGATGCCCCGCCCATGCGCGTAATGCAGCGCGTCGGCAATGCGTATGGTGATGTCGGCGGCTTCTGGGAAAGAGAGGGAAGCGGAGCGAAGGAGGCGCGCGCGCAGCGTTTCCCCCCGCAAATGCTCCATGGCAATGAATTGCCGGCCATCGGGGGAATGCCCGAATTCAAAGATGGCGACAATGTTAGGATGAGACAGCGCCGAGATCGCTTGAGCCTCCCGCTCAAAACGCCGGGTCATATCCATTCGCCGGTCTTCGCTCAAAGATTGCAGGAAAGTCAGCACCTTCAGCGCGACGGCTCGCCGCCGCAGCGTATCCACGGCCTGGTAGACGATGGCCGAGAACCCACGTCCCAATTCGCGCTCCAGCAGATAAGGACCAAGCCTCTCAGGAGACGGATTGAGTATCTGGGGATTTGATTGGAAAGTGTTCGCAAAATTTGATCCTGTAAAATTTAATCCAGTTTGTGACTGAAACTCCCGAAGATTGTCCATGACGAGGCTCCCTTTCGCGCGACGGGCTTCTGATGGCTATCGGACGAGATATCTCTGCTTCCAGTTCCCGGATGACTTGGCATGAATCTTGCAAGGACGATAATTAGCTACCTGCGTCCCAGCCTGCGCCGTCGCCAGCAGCGGCAGTTATGGGAAAGCCATGAAGACGAAGTTCCATTTTCGCGGCCAGAGATTATGAAAACACCCAGCTATCCCGAACCTAACCTGGAAACAGCCTCGCTGTCCGGCTATGCCGAAACCAGGCGCGCGCCATCCGCATGGGGCGACACCGATACGCTTCTGCTGCGTGGGGTCTCCTCGCGCCGAACGGCGGCGAAGACGGCGCAGCGCATTCTGGATGTCATTTTTTGCTCAGTCTTGCTGATCCTGTTATGGCCCGTTTTCGGCATCATCGCCCTCTTGATCAAATGCGACAGCCGGGGGCCGGTTCTGTTCAAGCAGATGCGAGTCGGAAAAGACGGCGAGACTTTTCCTTTTTACAAATTCCGATCTATGGTCAGCGATGCCGAGGCGCGGCGGCATCTGCTGGAGATGCAGAATGAACGATCCGGCCCCGTCTTCAAGATGCGGAATGATCCCCGTATTACGCGCGTCGGGCGCGTCCTGCGAAAATTTTCTTTGGATGAACTGCCCCAGCTTATCAATGTTCTCAAAGGCGAAATGAGCCTGGTCGGACCGCGTCCGGCGCTGCCTTCAGAGACTGAAAAATACACGCCGCGCCAGCGTCAGCGCCTCATTAGCCTGCCTGGCGTCACCGGTTTATGGCAGGTTTCAGGCCGCGCAAGCCTGAGTTTTGAGCGCAGCATTGAATTGGACCTCTATTACATAGAACATCAATCCATCGGTCTCTATTTCCGCATCCTGCTTTTGACCATTCCCGCCGTGCTGTCCAGCGATGGAGCCTATTAGCGGCGGGAATGCGTTATGCCTTTTTCCGTGATTGTGTTGTATAATAAACCAGCAAAGATACCAGCTTTCACTGACAAAGACAGATGAAGAAACAGGATAGCCCTGCCGACAATGAGAGGCGAACGGCAGCGTTTGCCAGGAGAAACAGCAATTTATGTATCGGCGTACTCCCATTTTTTTTCGGATAGCAAATTCGTTCTTTCAACACCAGTTGCTTTTCTGGAGCGTCTTACTCATTGTCAGCGGCCTGACCATGGCGGTTCTTTACGCGCGCTCCAAAACGTTTCATGCCACTGCCATGACACAGGTGCAGCCGGACACCGTCGCCGGCATTGTGGGCGGAGAGAGTGACAGCACGCCCTGGATTACGCCGGCCCAGAAGAACACAGACCATTTCATGGAGCTGATTAAGCAGGATCAGCCCGGCGGCTTTCTGGATACGGCTCTGAAAAATGCCCAGCTTGTCACGCCGATCAATGTTGACCCGCAGTACAATGATCCTCGCTATGTCATGCTGCAAAAGAGTTTGTTTGCAAACCCGGAAAGCGCCAATCAATTTTCCATCAATCTGACCTGGGACAACGCGGAAGAGTGCGCGGCTATTGTCACGGCGCTTCAAAAGCAGTACATTGCGGAAGTCGGCGCGGATCGTTCCTTGAGTTCTGTGGAAAGCGTGCATTTTCTGGATAGCCGAATTGCGGAAGTGGAAGGGCAATTGCGCCAGGCTGAGAAGGCCCTGGCCGATTTTAAAGCAAGCAATGGCGGGCAGTTGTCTGATGCGGAAAGCGCTTACAACAACCAACTCAGCAGCCTGACATCGGAGATGGACGAGAAGCAGATCACGTTCGGCGAAAACGGGCGTAAAAAGACTGTTCTGGAGCAGGAACTGGCGCAGATGAAGCCTATGAGCATTGAGGAGCAAACGGTCTCCGATCAGTCGCCGCTGCAACGTGAAGTGGCCGATCTGCTCGCGAAGCGCCTTGCCCGTACTGGCTCAGGGAAAGACGCCGCTCCATCCTGATGTGGTTGCCCTGGATACGCAGATTACTCAGTTGGAGCGGCAGCAGCGCGCCGATGCCAACGCCCCGGAAAATAAGCACAACACCCAGACTAAACTTCAGGAGAACCCGCAGTATCAGCAGTTAAAGGAGCAGGTCGCGGAAGCGGCGATTGCCCAGGAAGCTGACCAGCAGGAGATGCAGAACCTGAACCAGCAGATCGCGAAGTATCAGAAGCTGGTCAATCAGATCCCTGCTGCCCAGCGCCAGTTAGCCGATAAAATGCGCGATTACTCCATTCTCCAGGACCAATACAACGGCTTTGAGAAGCGGCGCGGCGACTTGCAGACGCAGGCTGCTCTGGACCGCCTGACAGCCAGCAGCAACATTGTTCCGATTGGCGTGACTTTTGCTCTGCCGACCACGGGGCGGACCAAGCTGATTGCCATGCTGTTTGGGAGCCTATTCTTAGGGTGTCTTGTGGGTGTGATTTTGATTGTTTTGAGTGAATGGTCAGACCATTCTCTCCGGGATGAGGGCGATGCAGAGCGCCTGCTCGGCGTTCCCGTACTCGCCGCGCTGCCTGAGTCCCTTGACCTGCGTGTCGCTCCTGCGCGCCGCGCTTTGACCGGCGGCCCTCCCGCCCTCACCGGCCCCGCGACGGAAGGATAAAGACAAATATCATGAGTGAAATCCAATATCGGGAGCCAGAGATGGCAGACACGTCCCTGGTCCCGGAATGGCAGAGCCGCACCCTGCGTGCCGATGAGATGGTGACTCTTTTACGCAATGCTCGCGAAGGGGCTACGCCGGCAATCAATCTTCTCGCCGACGAAGATGCCTCCGAAGCGGCTCTGTTTGAGACGACCATTATGATGGAAAGGTCGGCGCTCGATCAAACCAACCGGACGCTGCGCCCCGAAGAACTCGTCAATCATTCCAATCGGACACTGCGCGGCGAAGAACTTCTCGACCATTCTAACAGGACGCTGCGCGGTGAAGAACTGCTCGATTATTCCAACCGGACACTACGCCCGGAAGAATTTCCGGTCCTGCCGCCGGGTGGGGAGGACGAAGCCGGGACCTCTCTCTCGCCGGTGATCAATTTGCGCGTGGAGAAGACGCCGATGGAGTTCAGCCATCTGTATGCCTCTCTGGAGCGCCAGATCGCCGGAGTAGGGGATGTCACGCTCATCAGCGGCGAGACCCTGGGCGCTGAACGGCCTTATGTTCTGGGCATCACAAGCGCGGTTCTGGGTGAGGGCAAAACGACGGTAGCCCTGCATCTGGCGATGACAATCGCCCGCGATACGTTCAAGAAGGTCTGCCTGATTGACATGAGCTTGGGCAAAGGCGATCTTGCCGCCCGGCTTGGCGTTCCCTCTCGCGGTGAGGGTGTTGTTCCCGTTCTGGAAGACAGCGACAACGTTGTCCCGACTTTGCAGCTCGCCGGCTGTGACAATCTGGTCATCATTCCTGCCGGCAAAGCGCCGACCAATGCCGCCCGCCTGGCTCGTTCGCCGCGCATCGCGCAGCTCATTATTTCGGCCCGCATGGCCTTTGATGTCGTGATCGTAGACATGCCTGCGGTCGCGTCGGACAACGCCTTGCCGCTGACCCGCCATATGGACGGGCTGCTTGTCGTGGCGCGGGCCGGCGCAACGCCGCGCGATGTCGTCGCACAGGCGCTGGACGCCCTCGGACGAGACAAGGTGATCGGGGTCACGCTGAATCGCGTTAAAACGGCAGGCCCGGCCTGGCTGCGGAAGCGGGTTGCCAAGGCTTGACCTCCAATGCACCTGCTCTATCCCATCTTTGTCGCCTTGCTCGGCCTGCCTGCCCTTCTGGGCGTTTCCTCCCTGCTCTTTCTGCTGACTGCCGGCGCGCTCACCCGTCGCCGCGCAGCCGCTCCGGCGCAGCCGCTGTTCCTGGCCGTGATTGTTCCCGCCCATGACGAAGAACTGGTTCTGGCCGGAACAATGGACAGCCTGCTCGGCCAGACTTACCCGCGCGAATGCTTTCAGATCGTCGTCGTCGCCGATAACTGCACGGACAAGACTGCCGAAATGGCGCGTTCGCGCGGCGTCACGGTTCTGGAGCGGACGCATGCGACCGAGCGCGGCAAAGGCTACGCCTTAAACTTTGCCGTCACTCATCTTCTCCAATGTCCTATTCCCCCCGACGGCTTTATCATCGTAGACGCGGATACCTGTGCTGCCCCCGATTTTCTGAGCCAAATGAGCGCTCGGATCGCCTCAGAGGCGGCTGCGGGCGGTTTTGGTGCCTGGCAGGGGCGGTACGGGGTGCTGAACGCGGACGATGGCTGGCGGGCGGCTTTAATGGCAGCGGCGTTTGAACTGGTCAATCATGTCAAGCCACTGGGCCGGGAAACGCTGGGCTTGAGTGTCGGCCTCAAGGGAAACGGAATGGCCTTCACGCGGGCAGTCGCCGAAGCCCTGCCCTGGCCCGGCGGAAGCCTGACGGAAGACCTGGACTACGGCTTGGAACTGGCCCGCCGATTCGGCCTGTGCGTCAGATATGCTCCTGAGGCACGTGTGCTGGCGCAGATGCCCGCGACCGCCGCCCAGGCAGCCTCGCAGCGCGCGCGCTGGGAAGGGGGCGCGCCAGTCTGGTCCGCTCCCACGCGCTGCCGCTACTTTGGGAGGCTGTGCGCCGCCGCAATCTGGTATTGCTGGACCTGGCGTGGGATTTGCTGACGCCGCCTTTGGCGGAACTGGCGGCGCTGGTGGCGGCATTTTTTGCGCTGGTTCTTTTGGGGACGCGCCTGCATTTACTGTCGCATCCCGTCCTCTGGGGTGCCGTCGCCCTGTTTAGTGTTCTTGGCCTGCCTGTCTATGTTCTCGGCGGCCTGCGCGTCTCTGAAGCGCCGGTGGAAGCCTATGCCGCGCTGGTCCGAGCGCCGTTCTACGCTGTCTGGAAGTTCGCCCTGCTGCTTGCGCGTGTCGGTCGTAAGCGGAGTTCGGAAAAATCGGAAGAATGGATTCGCACCGCCCGCACACCGCTTGCCGGTTCAGAAAAAACCACTGCCGCCCCGGCTGCGGAGGCTCGTCCGAAATGAACATCATTCTCCCAATCGTCTTTGTTGCCGTCTGCCTCGGCCTTTTCGTTCGCCGCCTCACCCCGGTGCATTGGAGCGCCTTGACCTTCTGGATCGCGCTCGTCATCGCTTACAACTACGTCAAGCATTAGTGACGGTATCCGTTTTAATGCCCGCAGCCGACTTCGTGCGGATGCAGAATGCAGTAGAGAGCGTCAGCGTCGTGCCGACAGGCGTTTCCTTCCACTGTCTCCGTCTGAATGGTCGCGTGGCCGATGCCAAAATCGTCGTGCAGACGCGCGTTCAGTTCCGCGACGATGCCCTGGCTTTCAGCGACGGTGCAGGCATCCGGCAGGACGACGTGGCAGGACAAAAAGTGGAGGCCGTCGCTGACGGTCCAAACATGCAGGTCGTGGACATCGCAGACGGGAGGCATGGCACGGATCGCCGACGCCAGTTCCTCCACATCCACCCCCTTCGGTGTCCCTTCCATGAGAATATTGGTGGCGTCGCCGATAATGCCCCAGGACGAGTAAAAAATAAAGCCGGCAATTAAAATGGAAACCAGCGGATCCGCCAGCGTCCACCCGGTTAGCTTGATGATCAGCCCGGCCAGAACCACGCCCAGGGACGAAAGCGCATCACCCGCCATGTGGACATAGGCCGCGCGCGCATTCAGGCTGTGATGGCTGTCCCCGCGCAGGCTCCAGGCAATGACGGTGTTCATCAGCACAGCGACGGCGGCGACACCCATCATGAGGTTTCCCTGCACTTCGGGAGGATGCCGCAGAGCCTGAGCCGCTTCCAGCAGAATAGCAAGCGCAATGACGACCAGGGCAGCGGCATTGGCGAGGGCGGTGAGGATCGCGACACGATGGTAGCCGAAGGTCTTGCCCGGCGAGGCGGGCCGGCGCGCGACCCAGAGTGCATACGCGGCCAGTCCCAGCGCCAGAGCATCGCTCGCATTATGTCCCGCGTCCGACAGCAACGCGAGCGAATGCGCCCGGTATCCAAAGAACGCTTCCACGGCCACAAACGCCAGCGTCAGCCCCAGCGATACCCAAAGCATCCGCCCACTCGTCGCCCCATGCGTGTGTCCAGCCATAGCGCTATTATACCAAATCTTTGCGCCTATTTGCCTGTATCAGCGACGCGAATTGGGTCGGGCGCGGTGGGGAGCAAGCCGTGTGCGCGGGCTTTCGCACCGAAGGTTTCCAGCGCTTGAAGATGCTCTTCACCCAGATCGTAATCCATGACATCGGACAGATAATGCCGGCACTGGCGTACCGATGCGCCGATGCGCTCGGCTTCCTCGGTCGCAATGGCCTCAATCTGCGTCAATCCCCAGTCTTTAGCAGTAGCCAGTGACTGCACTAAGTGGGGCGTGATGTTTTCGGGCGGGCCAGCCAGACGGCATAAACAAAAGGGAGACCTGTCAGCCGCCGCCAGGCGCGGCCCAGGTCCAGCACGTTCAAATCCTGACTGCTTGCCAGCATCCCCTTGTCCCCAATCAACAGGCAGGCATCGGCCTGAGCCAGCATCGTGGTTTGGTCGGGCGCGGCATGGAGAAACGCGGGATAGGAGTCCAACTGCTCGATCAGCAGGATTTTGAGCAGCGCGACGGAGGTCAGCGAAGAAGTATCCAGGGCCAGCGATTCAGTCTTGCGCCAGGCCACTCGCGAAAAAGCGCGGACGGATTCAATGTCGTCCTGCCCGGAAATGGAAACACCGGGAACAATGCTGTAGCCAGGTGTGCGAAAATACTCAAACGAGGACACAAGGGCCGCCGCGATCTCGCCTGATTGCAGCATCCGCGCAAGTTCCGAGGGAACCGCATAGACCACTTCAATGCCTGACGTTTTGCCCTCATCCGTTTGAAAAAACCAGCGCGTCAGTGGCTTCTCGTTCAGATACGGGACACTTCCGATAATAATGCTCACAAATTATCTCCTTTTCCTATTCTTATACCCCGAACCAGCCTGAGCCGCCGTGTTTGGCAGGAGTTTCCGGGAAAGAACGCAAATCATCTCTCATGAAAACACTGCTTTTCCTGATGTTGGCTCTTTCACTGGCGGCTTCGGCGCAGGCGGCAGGCGGCGGCGCAGCGCTCACCCTGTATGTCAGCCCAAAGGGGCTGAACACCTGGTCAGGACGCCTGCCCGTGCCGAACAAGGCGCGCACCGATGGGCCGCTGGGGACGCTGATTGGGGCGCGAAATCGGATCCGCGCTTTGCGGCAGCAGGGAGTGGCCTCGGGAAAAGCAGTGACGGTGCTGGTGCGCGGCGGAACGTATTTCATGTCGCAGCCGATGGCCTTTGAAATCGCAGGATTCGGGGACGGCGACCGCGCCGGTGACGTATGGCGCATTTCTCGGTGAGAAACCGATCTTCAGCGGCGGCCGCCGAATCAGCGGCTGGCAGGCCGGGCCTGACGGGCTTTGGGTCGCGTCGGTTCCCGAAGTCAAAGCGGGAAGCTGGTACTTCTCTCAGTTGATGGTGGCGGGCGCGCGCCGGCCACGAACCGTTCTGCCCAGAGGAGGTGGGTATTTCACCGTGGCGGACGCCGCCCCCTCCACACGGCCCACGCAGGGCGCGGATGGATTTGTTTACGCGCCGGGCGACATCAATCCGAAGTGGCATGACTTGGACGATGTGAATCTTCTTTGCTATCACATTTGGAGCATGTCCCGCATGCGGATCGCCGCACTGGACGATGCCGCGCATCTCGTGCGCTTCACGGGGCCGACTTGCAGCACGCAAAGTTGGGCCGCCATTCCCAAAGGCGCGCGTTTCCGCGTTGAAAACGTTTTTGAAGCCCTCCCTGATGAGCCGGGAGCCTGGTATCTGGACCGGCAATCCGGTTTGGTGTATTACCACCCGCTGCCCGGCGAGAAACTCAAGACGTTTGCGCCCGTCGCTTCCCGTCTCACGAGTTTAATGACTTTCCGGGGCGATCTGCTCCATAAACTTTGGGTGAGCCATTTGATCCTGCGCGGCCTGACGTTTCAAGACTCGGACTGGTATCTCCAGCCGCAAGGGTATTCGTGCGGACAGGCGGAAGTGGCGCTGCCCGCCGTCCTGGATGCGATTGACCTGCGGAATTGCAGCCTGGAAAATTGCGAGATCGCACATATCGGGTTTTACGCGATCCACTTTGCCGCCGGCTGCGCGGACAATGTCATTTCCGGCTGCCGTTTGCATGATCTTGGTGCCGGCGGAATCAAGCTTGGCGGCGACGCGATCCATCCGAATGATGATTCGCTTCCTCAGCGCAATGTCGTGAAAAACTGCCGCATCTATGATGCCGGAGAAGTCCATCCCGCTGGCGTCGGTGTCTGGATCGGGCAGAGTCCAAACAATCAGATTGTTCACAACGACATTCACGATCTGTATTACACGGGCGTTTCTCTGGGCTGGACCTGGGGCTATGGGCCGGCAAACGCGCAAAACAACGAGATCGCCTACAACCGAATTTACAACATCGGGAAGGGCGTGTTGAGCGACATGGGCGGCATTTACTCACTGGGCAATATGCAGGGATGCGTGCTGTCGCATAACTTGATTCACGATGTCAAGTCATTTTCTTACGGCGGCTGGGGAATCTATTTTGATGAAGGCACGACTGACCTGCTGGCCGAGGACAACATCGTCTACAATTGTAAATCCGCCGGTTTTCATCAGCATTATGGCAAAGAGAATGTTGTGGTGAACAATATCTTCGCGGAGAACAAAGAATCGGAATTGGCGCGAACGAGCGCCGAAGGCCATCTCTCCTTCACCTTTGACCATAACATTGTTTACTGGACGCAGGGCGATCTGTTGTGGGGGAATTGGACCGGCGGGCATATCGCCATGGACAATAATCTCTATTGGAATGTCTCCGGCCCCGTTCATTTCGGGGCGTTGTCACTGGCCGATTGGCAAAAGACCGGGCAGGACATTCATTCACAGTTGGCGGATCCGCGATTCGTCAAGCCTGCCGCGCATGATTTTCGGCTCAGACCCGGCTCGCCCGCGCTGGCTCTGGGCTTCCACCCGATTGACATGGCCGGGGTCGGGGCTGGGAAATAAATTCCATGCAACTTCGTTTTTCGCCACGGCCGCGCCGAAAGCTGACCCGATCCGGCAAGATCCTCCGGCTCAGTCTGTGCGTCTTGCTGCTGGCGGGCGGCTTGATTTTTGCCAATGTTCAGGGCTACCGCCGCCTCATCTGTTCTTCTGTCGCTGCGGCCCCACTCCGTCCTGTCGCCATTGTGTTCGGGGCTTCGGGCGCCATTCTTTCTGACAGGGTGGCAACCGGCGTGGAACTCTACAAAGCGGGGAAGGTGCGGAAACTGCTGATGACCGGGGACAATGGACGGAGTGATTATGACGAGCCGGATGAAATGAAGCAGGAAGCCTTCCGACTGGGTGTTCCCGCACAGGACATTGTCTGTGACTACGCCGGTTTTCGCACGTATGACAGCCTGTACCGGGCCAGAGACATCTTCGGCGTCCGCTCGGCCATTCTGGTGACGCAGGGCTATCATCTCCCCCGCGCTCTCTTTCTGGGGCGCAAACTGGGTCTGGACGTGGTCGGCGTGGACGCCGCCAGGCGCTCCTATGTTGGTCAGGGAGCGTTTGACCTACGGGAAGTCGCCGCTGTTGAAATCGCCTGGCTTCAAGCCAATATCACTCATCCCCGCCCAAAGTTCCTCGGCAAACCGGAGCCGTCTCTCAGTTGCCGCCCGGAGGTCGCATCCCATGCCCGCCGACCTACATGACCCCGCCGTTCGCCGTCGTCTTTACATCACGCTTGCCAATAAGCGCGCGCATCCCGGCAGCGGCAGCGGCCCGGAAACCCTCTGGGCACGTACATGGAGACGCCCTGTGTTTGATTTGAGAAGCATCGTGTCCGTGCCGTTTGTCATTGTCAATGGAGTTGCTACCCGATTGTATGCGCCAGAACGCATGACCGACGATCTGGATGTACTGATTGAAGCGCAATCAGCGGCAGAATTCTACGCCGAATTACGTCAGGGTGGCTGCCGGGAAGTGGGCGTATTGGCTGTCGGCGGCACACACTGGCAACTGCCGGACGGCATGGCGCTGGACGTTCTGGAGGGTCATGATGCCTGGGTGGCGAAGGCGCTTTCCCATCCTGCCATTGGCCCTGACGGCCTGCCGGTCATTGCAATGCCGTATTTGATCCTCATGAAGATGCGGGCCAGCCGGGGGATTGACATCGGAGACTTAACGCGAATGCTCGGCGCGGCGAATGAAACCGACTTAGCCGTGACACGTGCTGTGGTGGCGACTTATCTCCAAAATGGAGTGGAAGATTTGGAAAGCTTGATTCAATTAGGTCGCCTGGAATATGAGCAACCTGCCTGACCTACAGTTCCCGTCGGTATTCCAGGGCTTGAATGAGCGTGGCCTGGTCGGCATAGTCTAAATCGCCGCCGACGGGCATTCCGTGGGCGATGCGGGTGACTTTGACGCCGTGCGGTTTGAGGCGCTGGGCGATGTACATGGAAGTCGTGTCGCCTTCCACGGTCGGGTTGGTGGCGAGGATGACTTCTTCCACGCGCGGCGCGGCCTCGGCGACTCGCTGCTCCAATTCTTTGATCCGCAGTTTGTCGGGCATGACGCCGTTCAGAGGCGAGATCACGCCGTGCAGGACGTGGTAAACCCCTTTGAACTCGCCGGTCTTTTCCATGGCGATCAAATCGCGTGGCTCGGCGACAACGCACAAGCGGGTGTGGTCCCGGCGCGTGTCGGCGCAGATGTCGCAAATGTCGCCCTCGGAGTAGTTGTGGCAGATCTGGCAGAACTTGATGCTGGCTTTGATCGTCACTAGGGCGTCAGCGAGGGCGCGGGCTTCTTCTTCGGGCAGACGCATGACATAAAACGCCAAGCGCTGGGCGCTTTTGGGGCCGATGCCGGGCAGTTTTTCAAATTCGCCTACGAGACGAGCCAGGGGTTTGGGATAATAGACGGGCATGGGTTTTCCTAGAACAGCCCGCCGGGAAGCCCGCCGCCCATGCCGGCCGGCATGACGCTTTTGAGACGCTCCTCGCGCATAGTATTGGCTTTATCTACGGCTTCACGCACAGCCAGTGTGACCAGGTCTTCCAGCGATTCCACATCGTCCGGGTCCACGACCTCGCGAGCGATTTTAATGGTCACGATCTCCGCCTTGCCGGTCGCGGTGACTTTCACGAGGCCGCCGCCGGACTGACCTTCCACGCGGGCCTGATCCAGTTCCGCTTCCACCTTTTGCGCGTCGTCCATTGCCTTTTGCGCCTGCTTCATCAAATCGCCGAGGCCGCCCGGCAGCTTACCGAATGGGTTTGCCATAATTTATTTATCCTCTAATGTCTTCGTCATCCAGTAATCGCCCGCCGAACACGGCAATCACTTCATCTACAAACGGGCCGGGCGTATCAGTCGCCGGAGGCACCGTTTGCCGCGCCGCTGGCGCGACGCTCTGCGCCAATTTCCCAGACGCCGGCCGGCTGGGAGGCGCATGGCCCTGCATCACGCATTTGACCCGGTATGTCTCGGCGTCCGCGCCCAGGGTGCGATTGATGATCTCTTCAATCATCTTGCGTCCTTTTTCTTTGCTTTGCACCCGGTCAAAGGAAAATTGATTGTCAAATTCCAAAATGATCGTGTGGTCTTGCAGGGCCACCGGGCGGGCGGCCTTGACATCCTGTACCCCTGCCGGGCTGCGACTGCCGATGAGGTTCAGCACTTCCTGCCACGACTTTTGCAGGCGAATCAATTCCGGGGGGGCATCCGAAACGGAGACAGGCGGGACAGTCGGGGCCGAGTGCGTTTCTGCCGCCGCGACCTGCTGGACATGCAGGAGGTCGTCTACCTGCTCTGGGGATACGATGACCATGCTTGGCAGCGCGTCGTCTTCGTCTGTGTCCAGCGGCAGGGTGTCCAGGTCGTCATCCCCAGGCAGCAGCGCGTCTATACCTGCGCCGTTGTCTTCGTTCGGCAGTTCGTCCTCTGCCAGCGGCGGCGGCATGTCGTAAGGTATGGTGGGTTCAGAAGAAGCCCCCCCTGCCCCTACCACTGTTAACTCTTGGGGGGGAGCCGGAGAGATGATGGGAGTGATACTGATCTGGGCAGCCGCAGGCGCTTGGCCGTTTGTGTGTGTGGCCGGCTCAACTCCCCCATTATTGGGGGCAGGGAGGACTATCTCTGCCACCGAGGGAAGGCGCATCAGGCGAAGCAGGGCCATCTCTAAAATCAGGCGCTGATGATTGCTGCGCTTTGTCTCCTGCTCCGCCGCCGTCAGCGTTTCCAGCGCATGAAGCAGCGCGGCAGGCGCGAAGCGGGCCGACTGGGCGCGCAGATCGGCGCTGTCGTCTATCTCGCCGGCGGCAGTTGGCCGCGCTCCGACGCCCACAAAAAGCATGTCCCGGAACCGCTCGGCCAGGCTTTTGAGAAACTGACGGACATCTTTGCCGCTTTCCAGAATCGTTCCGGCGAGAGCGAATGCCCCGGCGGCATCAGAAGCGGCGATCAAATCCACGACCTGAGACAGTACATCTTCGCCGATGGTTCCCAGCACAACCGTAACATCTTTGGCGGTGACGTGTTCGCGCTGATACGCCAGCACCTGTTCCAGAAGCGAAAGCGAGTCACGGTAGGAGCCGTCAGCGGCGCGGGCGATGAGCGTGACGGCAGCAGGATCAGCCTTGACGCCTTCCGCCTTCAGCACGTCAGCCAGTCGGGCAGAAATCTGGGCCACGGACCCGCGCTTGAACTCATACACCTGGCATCGGGAGGCGATGGTGATGGGCAGCTTGTCCAGTTCGGTCGTTGCGAGAACAAACACGACCCGGTCCGGCGGCTCTTCCAGCGTCTTCAGAAACGCATCCATCGCATCGCGGGACAACTGATGGGCTTCGTCAATGATGTAGACTTTGTAGCGCCCTTCCATCGGCGGGAATTTGATGCTGGCGACCAGATCGCGCACATCATCCACTTTGCCGTGCGAGGCGGCGTCCATTTCCAGCACGTCCACAAACGACGAGGCGGCGATAGACTTGCACGGCCCGCAGACGCCGCAGGGTTCCGGGGTGGGGGAGGTGAGCGAGCCGTCCGGCCCGATGCAGTTCAGGGCTTTGGCGAGAATGCGGGCACAGGTCGTCTTGGCCGTCCCGCGCGTCCCGGTAAACAGGTAGCCGCTGGCGATCCGCCCTTCCTTGATCGCGTTTCGCAGGGTCGTCGTGACATGCTCCTGCCCGACAACATCTTCAAACGTCTGAGGCCGGTATTTGCGGTAAAGGGAAACGTAGGCCATACTCAGTTATTATACCCGATGCAAAGAAAAGGCGGCGCATTCAGCCGTAAAACTGAACGTGCCGCCTCTTCATAATTTTGACCGTGCACCTGCCTTTGAAATCGTTGCCTCACGTGTTACGTCACGCCGCTGGCTCCGGTCAGAAGCACCGGACGGCACACGGGCCACGCACCTTATCGCTGCTGCGTTCCCACCCTGACGAGGTTCGGAGGTCGTCCGTTGCGCCGGGTCCGTCCATCAACGCTGCGCGCGCGCGCCAATCCGTAAGTGAGCGCCCCGAGGGCAGGGATTCCGCCTCCCATATAGCGGGTTTGGAGTGAAGGGCACCGCCGACGCCCCGCCTAGCACGATCAAACCGTGTCACGCTGACTGCGGGAAGTATACCCGATTTAGTTGAAGATTTTCTCCCCCTTGCCGAGAATGTCGTCACGGGTCAGTGTGTATGTCTTTTCCAGCAGACGCAGGCCGGGGATTGGCGAGACATCGCCCGGCAATGGCGTGGATGGGTTGGTCACAACCAGATAAGGCTGCGGCCCCAGTCCCTCACCCAGCCAGCCGATGCGATCCTGAACTTGAATGGGGGCGTCGTTCGGGTTGTTCGGGCTGAACCAGACGGTGACAGTGTATGTGGGCGCCTTGAACGGATACATGGTCGGGTCTTGGCTCATGTCAATCTTGCGGCCCTGATCGCCGCCGATTTTGCCGTCTCGGACTGAGACCGCATCCTGCATGATGGTGACGTTCGGGTCTACGACGCTGGCGAGCGTGTAATTCTGGATGACCGGCATTTTATAGCCGGTGTCTTCCAGACGGATTTCCACCCGGCAGCCGTCCACCGGCCCGAATGTCCGCGCGCCGGTTTCCAGATTGAATTTCTTCGCACCGATGGCCTGGAGGCCGCCTTTCAGAACGAAGACTTTCGGAGCGACCCGGACAAGCTGCGGATTAAAATGCATATTGAGCGGGATTTTGGTGTCAATCGGGCGATACTTCGAAACGCCCTTGCAGCTCATAAAGCTGCTTTTCGCCGATGCTGAGGTCCTGCTCTTCCGAAATGTCACTCCCGCCTTTTTGTGTCAGCAGCTTGTGATGGAGCGCCAGACATTCATTCCACTGCTTTAAAGCAGCGGGAATGTTGCCGCTGAACTCATAGGCATGAGCCAGGCCGTGGCCGACCGTCATGACCCCCTTGTCGGCGTGGTCAAAGTTGGTGGAATCGGTCAGGTCCTGCGACTGGCTCTTGACAACGTCCCAGCCGTCTTGAAAGGCGGCGGCGGACTGGACAAAGTCTTCAAACTTGCGGAAGTAATGGACAAAGGCTTTGTCGGCATAGAGGTCCGGCTCCCCCGGATTGTTGGCAATGCCTTCGTTAATCAGCGAGATGGACATCGGGAGGTAGCGCCGGTCGGAGCGCTCCTGCGAGTCGGTAAAGTTGTAGTCCATGTGCCAGGCACCGGTCTCGTAGACATCAATCTGATGCGGGTCCAGCCAGGTGATGATGCGGATCATCGGCATGATGGCTTCATAATCGCCGTTATGGAAAAACTCATCGGTTCGCACCCAGAGCATCCCGGCAATCGCCTCGCGAAAGCCCGTAAACGCGCCCAGGGCAAAGGTGGCCGGCAAATTGGAGCCGGCGGCCGCCAGAGAACTACTTTTCGGGGCGTAATTCTTCTCGTAAAACGGGTCTATCGAGCTGGGTCTGCAAGAAACCAATCGGAATAAACAGCAGCAGGGCAATCACCAGCAGCGTGATTCGTCGGGTGGGAGACAGCATCTTACACCTCTCGCTTCTCAAAGATCAGCGATCCAACAATCAGCAGGATACCTGTATAAACAAGCGCATACAGAATGTTCCAGGCGATGTAGATCGGCTCATTGGTGATATGCTCGTGCGGGTTGATGATCGGGTTCTGGATGTTGTAGTTGGCGAAGTTCGGAATGACGATATGCACCAGCTTGAAAATCCCAACGATGATCGGGTTCTTGGGATGACCCGGATCGCTGGTCGGGTCGGCCAGCGCTTCGGTCAGCGAGGAGGCATTGCCCAGCAGCCAGACGGCAAACGTCAGGAAGAAATTGACGAACGGCGAGAGGAAAACCGAGAAAAACATGGCGACCGCGCCCAGCAGCGTCATCTGAAAGAAGATCATCAGAATACCTTTGGACAGGGCGAGAATGCCGGGGCCGGGTCGATCCCATACTGAAAATGCTGCTTGGCAGCCACCAGCAGGATGAAGACCAGGCCCATCAGCGCGATGTTCAGCAGCACCGTCATCAAGCCGCCCAAAAACTTGCCGCACAGGAATTGATACCGCTGAACGGGTTTGGACAGAATGCTGTAAATCGTGCGCCGCTCGATCTCCTGCGGAATCAGCGTGATATACAGAATGACGCTGATAAAGACGCCAGCCAGAGAAATGACCCCGAGGCCCAGACTTTTGGTGACGGTCAGGTCGCGCTCCTGCGTCGCCAGGCCGGCAAACGCAACGCCCATCAAAATGATCGCGAGGGCCGCGAACAGGAAAATCAGCAAAACTTTTCGGCGCATCGCTTCGCCGAAGGTGCCGGAGGCAATCAACCAGATCGTGTTCATGAGGATTTGACCTCCATGGATTCGGATGTGGCAGGAACGGCAAAGGCCGTGCCGCTTTCCACTTCGCCCGCATGGACGACTTCATAGAAAATGTCTTCCAGGGTGCGCCGGGTCTGGGTCATGGATAGGACATCGCCGCCCACGCTCGCGCACCCAGTCCAGGACGCGGTTTTTGCTTTCCGTGGACGCATTGGTCGTGATGATCATGGTCTCGCCAACTTCTTCCATCTTGGAAGTCATGTCCCGAAGCTGAGCCATCTGCGGGTCGCCCGCTTTGACATGCTCGGCGATGATCTCCACGCTGGCGCCGGCGATCAAATCGTCCACATGCCCGATCCGGCGGATTTTCCCGCCGTGCAGAATGGAAACGCGGTCGCAGACCAGTTCCACGTCGGACAGTTGGTGTGAGGAGAGAAAAATCGTGCGGCCTTCATTTTTGAGGTGCAGGATCAAATCGCGGATGTCCCGGTGCGCGACTGGGTCCAGGCCCGAGGTCGGCTCATCAAAGAAGAGGACTTTGGGATCATTGATCAGCGCCTGGGCGATGCCGACGCGCTGAAGCATTCCTTTGGAAAACGCCCGCAGCGGCTTCTTGCCGGCGTTCTGCAGGCCGACCAGCTCCAGCAGATAATCCACGCGCTTCTGCTTGGCCGCTCCCGATAGACCGAACAGGCTGCCGTAGAAGCCGACCACTTCATTGGCGGTCATGTGCTCATAGAAGTAGGGCGATTCGGGCAGATAGGAGATCTTGCTCTTTGACGTCAATGTCACCGGCAGGCTTGCCCAGAACCAGCACTTCGCCTGCGGTCGGGAAGATCAGGCCGAGCAGCGTCTTGATGGTGGTTGTTTTGCCCGCGCCGTTGGGGCCGAGGAAGCCGAAAATCTCGCCTTCATACACGTCCAGGCTGATGTTGTTGACGGCGGTGACCTTTTTGTACTGCTTGATCAGGTTCCTGATCTCAATGGCCTTGCCCGGCGTATGACCGGCGTAGCCGGGGGGCGCGGCCCCATTGCCCGCTTCGGGCGACGCCTGAACGGCGTCGGGAGAGATGTCTTGTGCCATGTGTGTGACTGCGTTCCTTTGAAAACGACTGGATACGTTGGAATACGGGGGCGATGTCGCTTTTGTGCCGGCCGGATGGGAAAAAGTAAAGATGGCAAGCGAGGACGGCGCGGCGACGTTGCCCACGCTCACAGTATACAATGTCTCACGCCTATCTGTCAAGAAAATGTCGCGATATTGTCATCTATACAACGGTCATTTTATTTCTCCTTTTTACTGCTCCACATCACCTAGCCCTGCGCCAGTGAAGATGGCTTCTACGTTTTCTGGGCAGCAATTTCTCGCGGGGTTTGACGCTGTCTTGGCTGCCGATGATCTGGCGGGCTTCGATGATTTCCATGAGGCGGGCGGCGCGGGTGTAGCCGAACCAGCCAGCGGACGCAAGAGTTATTGCACGACTTCCAGCATGTTCCCGTCCATCTTCCGGTAGGCGAAGAAATGGCGATCTAACGTGAACACGCGCGTCAGGAAAAGCGCCTCTGCCGCAGCAACCAGGGACGCATCTGCGAGGTCCATCGGCGCATCTTCGTACTGCGCCATTAGTTCGCGCGTCTGACGCCAGTCATCTTCAGAAGGGAGGTAAAGACGCAGGATGCCCTTTTCGATGAGACGCCAAAGCGCGTCTTGCGCCGTGTAGCCGATAGATTGATGGAGCAGGTACATCGCCTCCGTCAAGCACGGCCATGTCCTCAACAGCGGTATTTTCGGCAGACGCTTGAGGGTTTCCGTTGCCTGGGCGTGATACTGATCATCTTTATCCACCAGAGCCACTAGCGGGCCAGTGTCGGTGAGGGTGACATCTTCTGTTGTGCGGCCGTGGCGGCTTTTTCTCATAACCGTCCCTGCCGTCGCTTCTCTGCCATACCTTCGGCAAACTTACGCCCCGTGTCCTGCGACCAATGCCCTTCCCCACCACTGCCCACTTGACCGATCAGCCCGTTAAACAGGTCAAAGGCCGAGCCTTCCAATGCGTCTGTCTCCTCGTCGTCTGATTCAGCATCGGCAACTGCCAGCAGGTAGTCAGGAAGACTCTGCCCCGCCCGCTCCGCCTTGCGCTGAAGCCTCGCCTCCATCTCAGGGGAAATTTCCAACATCAAAGTCATTTTTATTCTCCTTCCACTCTGTCAGTTATGAATAGACAATCCGATCCGAGGTGTGAGCTTTGTTTATGTCCTTCTCAAACGCTTCCGAATCGGCCTGACGCCGCGCGATTCCCTCTGGATCGCCCGTCTGGTCTTCCTCACGGCTCTTTACGAGGTGATGTCTGAATATTGAACAAGTGCAAAATTGCTGACAGTATATTCAACGTCATCACAAGCGGTGTATAATACCACTGCTACCTTGTTGACTCTTTGTAGGTCTAAATAGCCGAGAGCGCTTTTGGTGGTCCAATCCTCCCATGTCATTTCTTGAAACAAAAATACAGCCGCTTGATTGCGAAGGCGCACTGGTTTACCAATATTGCCTGTTTGTCGAGTTTCATGTCATTATGAACAGTAGAGTTGGATCGGAGTGCAGAGCGCCTTGCTTAAAGTGAGGTGCATGCGGTAGTCTTCTTGGTAACCACACCAACAGAAAGCTATCCGCATGCACGTTCATTCTAACGCAACTACCAACAAAAAGCAACGGGAGCGCATCCACCTCAGCCCAAAAAGCTGCCGTGCGCTGGCAAAGGAAATGGCGGTCTCTCTGGGGACGATCCACCGCTGGAAGCATCGGGACAGCCCCGAAGATAAGAGCTGCTGTCCCAAGAACATTGAGTATGCCTTCGACCAGGGCGAGCAGGACATGATCTTGTCCCTGCGCCAGAAAGGGCTGCCTCTCGATGACTTGGTGGACCTGGTGCAGCAGCCACTGCCCGAAGCCACCCGTTCCAGCATCTATCGTCTGCTCAAGAGGAACAGCGTCAACCGCCTGTCAAAAAAGGAGCAACAAGAAACCGAACAGACAGACAAGCATGGTCAATTCAAGGACTACGGCCCTGGCTTCGTTCACATGGACTGCTTCTATCTGCCTAAACTTGAAGGCAAGAAGCATTACTGTTTCGTCGCCATTGATCGGGCCACTCGTTTGGCCTTTCTTGCGGTCTACGAACATAAGGACAAGAAGGCGGCCACCGACTTTCTGAGAAAGTGTCTGGACTTCTTTCCGTTCAGGATCAGCAAAATCTTAACGGACAACGGACGCGAGTTCACGCTCAAAGGCTTCAAGAACCGCTACGGCACGAAGGTCAAGGATGCACATGACTTTGAGCAAGTCTGTCAGGAGCAGGACATTGAGCATCGGACGACGCTGCCGTATACGCCCAAGACTAACGGTATGGTCGAGCGCATGAACGGCTTGACCAAAGAGAACACAACCAAGAGGCAGCGTTACGAGACAGTTGCGGCGATGCTTACTGATCTGCACGGTTGGTTTGTGCGCTACAACTTCTGTCGCAAGAACCGACGGATCGGGGGCAAGACCCCGTATGAAGCCGGCTTACTCTGGTATGCCAAGCAGCCAGAATTATTTCTCAGGGAGCCTACCGCGCTTCTGGCTTTTCGTTCACAATCTACTGACACTTGACAGGTATAATCATACCAGGACTTATGCGAACTTTGCGAAAATCGATGTTCCTGCCGCTGGCGCTAGTCGTCTTATTGGCAAGTGCACAGGCCGATACGACCGTCAAGCCGCTTGCTCCGGGTGTGACGCTGACACAGGAGATTGACCAGAAAACGCCGCTGATTATCAATGTGGTGACGGTGGATTTGACCGCCCCCGGCGTTCGGATCGGGGTCGGCATCGGCCAGGATCAGGTCAGCGGGACGGATGCGACGCAGGGACGTGAAGATGTGTCGCGCCTTGCTCGGCGCTGGGGGGCGTTAGCCGCCATCAATGCCGACTTTTTTCCCTACACCGGCGATCCGCTCGGCGTCGGCATCCGCGATGGTGAGCTGTTCTCCGAGCCGTTTCCCGGCAAAAACGGGAGCGGGCCGCGGGTGACGCTGGGGCTGGCGCTGGACGGCAAGAGCGTTTTGTTTCAGAACCTGGGCTTTCTCGGCGACTTGCAGGCGAGTGACGGCGAACGGGCGTTTCTGAGCGGCATTGACCGGTCAGTAGGAAAGAATGAGATCGTTGTCTTTTCCCATCTGTATGGGCCGGTCACAGCCAACAAGCCAGACGGGGTGGAGGCGGTCGTCACCGGCGTCAACCTGCCGGTGCGCGCCAACAAACTGCTGACGGGGCGCGTCCAAAGTGTGCGGGTGGTCCAAACAGACACTGAGGCCATTCCCGCTGACGGCGTCGTGATTTCGGGCGGGCCGGGAACGGGCGCAGACTTTCTTGCCAAACATCTGCATCCGGGCGATCCCGTTTCTTTTGTTCTCGCGGTTGCGCCGGTCGGAGAAACGGGACGCGCGGTTCAGGTCGCCACGCTGCCGCGCACGAGCCGGGATCTGCCCTCGCGGGCCGGAGAAGGTCTCAGCCGCAGCGCCTGGGAGTGGGCTATGGTGCCGCAGGCGGTCGGCGGCGGGCCGCGTCTGCTGGTGGACGGGCAAGTCGCGGTGGACTGGGCGGCGGAAGGCTTTGACGCGGGCTTCGCGGACAGCCTCAATCCGCGCACGGCGGTCGGAATCACTCCCGACGGGCATCATCTGATTCTGGTCACGGTGGACGGGCGACAGGCAATTTCCAAAGGCGTCACTCTGACGGACATGGCGTTGATTATGCAGCGCTACGGAGCCTGGAACGCGATCAATTTGGACGGGGGCGGCTCCACGGCAATGGCCGTCGGCGGGATGCCTGTCAGCAGCCCGGAAGGCGGCGGGGCGGAGCGGCCTGTCGCTGATATGCTGCTGGTCTACAGTGATCGCGCCTTTCAAACCGATGCGCCGGCACTGCCTGACAGCCCCCCCGCCCCCGATAACGGGGGAGCAAGATCTTCTTTCCCCCATTATTGGGGACTAGGGGGTCTTTTGCATCTGTTGCTTTGCCGCCTGGGCCGATCTTTGCTGGCAGCGCCGTGCCACTGAAACTGTCCCTCGGTGACAAAAGCATTCCCGGTTCTGCCCCCGGCATTATCTGGCAGGGGCCGGTCAGCGGAGGGGTAGGGTTCATCAATCAGAAGGGGTATTTGATTGCGCTGGCCCCCGGACAAGGAAGGATCACGGCGCTTTATAAAGGCCAGGTATTGACCGCGCCGGTCACGATTCTCGGCAAAAAGCCCGCGCCCGTCGACCTTCGCGCTCCAATGCCGCTTCGCGCCCGACCCCGCTGGCACAGTCAACCACAGCCATCTTGTCGTTCGCATTGTCGATGCAAACGGCAAGCCGCTGGCAGGCGCAACAGTGCAGATCACAGTGACGGGCGGCAGAACAGACAAAGACGCCCTGCAAACCGATATGGACGGCAGCGCCGTCGCTGACATTCTCTGGACAGCCGACAAAGGCGGCTCGGCGCGGGTTTCTTCGGGAACTCTGACGCCGGTAACTATCACGCAGCCATGACTCAAGAACTCCTCACGGAGACCGTTTCCCTGACGCCCTCCGCCGTCACTCTCAAAGAAGTGCGCCATGATGCGCGCGTCCGCACCTATATTACACGGGCGAATGAGCAGATGCAGGCCATCGGCTACACCGAGCATGGGCATCGGCACGCGGGCATTGTCTCCACCATCGCCCGCACGATCCTGACCCAACTCGGCCACACGGAGCGGGAAGGGGAACTGGCCGCCATCGCCGCCTACCTGCATGACATGGGCTGCGTCGTCAACCGCATCGGCCATGTGGAAGCGGGGGCGCTGATGGCGTATACGATTCTGACCGACATGAAGATGCCGCCGGCGAGATCGCGACGGTGATCGGCGCTATCGGCAACCACGAGGAGCCGAACGGTCTGCCGATTTCCCCCGTCTCCGCCGCCGTCATCATCGCCGACAAGTCCGATGTCCACTTTTCGCGCGTCCAGGAAAAAGACCCGGTCAAGTACGACATCCATGACCGCGTCAACTACGCCGTCCAGAAGTCTTACCTGCGCGTGGACGCCGAGGCCAAAGCCATCACGCTGGAACTGGAAATTGACACGACCCACGCCTCCGTGACCGAATACTTTGAAATCTTCGTCCTCCGCATGGTCCTCTGCCGCCGCGCCGCCGACTTTCTAGGCTGCAAGTTCCACCTCAAAATCAACGGCGTCAATTTGTAACCCAAGAGTCTAGGCCAATGGCCGGGGCTTTTGTCGTCTATACTTGCTTTGATTCAACCTTTAAGGCTTTCTAACTACTCCTTTTGCAGCGGAAGCAAGTGCTCGCTCATGCGCTAATTGAGCTTCTTTTTTTGCTTTTTTGGCGACAAAAGCCTCAATTGCAGCATTTATCAAATCTTTGCCCAATCCTCGCCCACACATGATAGGGTCGCTGTGCAGAAGAAAAACTTCTGTTAGGCGACCACGTTCGTCGGGGTCAGAGCGTGTACCTAACCCACGATAAGTTTCTTTATCGTTTTTGTACCTGGCTTTGTTCATCTGGAGGACATTCAATGGGTCTTTACTTGTCTTCTTTAGCTCATCATGGAAAAGGTCATAATGTGCTTCTAGAGCAGTACGATTCCGTTGAAGAAGTCCGCTGGTATAAACCCATGCCGATAAAACGGCAGGCGTCAACACTTTGTTGCGAAATTCAGCACTTATTTTTAATTCAGGTTCATTGCTGCAAGCTTCAAATTGAGCCTTATGCAAACGCGCCAGCATCTTGCCCATTTCCTTAAAACCTACATCCTGCCATAAGTCGGGATGTTTATTTGAAACTTCTCGATATACAGGATCAACTTCGGGCCTGGTTTGCAGTAGTATGGTATATGAACATCTGTCAAACTTTCGTTAGAACTCTCTGCCCAGTAAAAAGTTGACAAAGATGGTGCGCGCACTGCGAACACTCAAAGTGCCATCATTCCTCCGTCTGTCGGTAAAATCTTGCGTGTTTGCTAACAATCCAACTTCTTGGCACCAAGTCCTCAGTTCAGTACCAAGAGCATTTTCACGCATCCGGTCTAATAAATCAGCGGACACAGTGATTGCTGTATTGCTGATAGTAGCAATTTCTACTCGTTGTTCTTTGTCAGAGATTGAAATAGATGCGGAACTGATGGTATTTATCTGGTTGAACTTCTTCCGCGCTATTAATAGCCAAGCAACGGTGTTGTCCTCCTAGCATCTTCAATGGCATTTCGGATTTATAATCAGTATTCCATTCAACTACAATGTCACAAAATTGTCTCCCTGCCTGTGCATCCAGCAACATCGCAGAATATGCTGGCCCATTCGTTGTTGGCTCACGGTTTATCCGGTAATCCTCTTCTTCGGGATCAATGGCAGCCTCCAAATCCACCAGGCCCTTCACGTCGCCACCTTGAATGTGGCATTCTGTATAATAGCATTTTGCTTTGCCGTCATACGAGAGCAGGTAAGGTCTATCTTTTGTCTGCTCGTAGCTATTGATTTGACGATGCAGATCTTCCACTGCGTCCATGACAAGAGCAGGCGGCATCTCTATCTCGCCGACTAACTCGGCTAAACCTGCTAATGGATTAGTCTGGTAAGCCCTTCTTGTCTCCGGGTCAATGTACCAAATGTTTTTATCAATCTTACCATGACAGTTCGCGCAAACTAACATCAAGTTGGCAATGTCGTCATTGTCTGGATTACCATCAATATGATGACATTCCAATTGATCTGCGTCACTGTCACCATCAATTTCACAGAAATGAGGGTAATGTTTGAGCGCTATAACTCTTGACTTCTTCCGGCTCTCAGATTTCATATTTAGCTCCTATAACTCGGATTATACCTCACCAGCCATCTCCTGCAAGACAAAGGCCGCACCGCCATAAATGCCAGCGTTGTCGCCGAGTTCGGCAGGGACGATTTGACAGTTGCGGGCCAGGGAGCGGATGGCGGTCGCCGTTGTCGTGCGGCGGATCGGTTCCAAAATGATGTCTCCTGCCTGCGCGATGCCGCCGCCGATGACGACCATCTCCGGGTTGAGAATGTTGATCAGATTGGTCACGCACAGTCCCAGATAGTAGCCGGTTTCTTCAAACACTTCCAGCGCGACGGCATCGCCTTTCTGCGCTTCTTCGGCGATGATGGCAGGCGTCAGCGCGAATCGGTCAAAGTCTAACCGTTCGCCCAGGCTGGTCGGGTACCCTTCCTGAATCTTGCGCGCGGCCCGCTCAATAATCGCGTCCCGCTGCGTCTCGCCCTCCACTGAGCCAAACGCCGAGTTGCCGCCGCGTCCGCCAGGATTGATGATCATGTGGCCGATCTCGCCTGCCCCGCCATCCGCCCCGTCCAGCAATTTGCCGTCCACGATGATGCCGCCGCCGATGCCCGTCCCCAATGTCACCATGACCATGTGACGGACGGCGCGGCCCGCGCCGAAGCGGAATTCGCCCAGCGCGGCCAGGTTCGCGTCATTGCCGATCCGCACGGGAACTCCCAGGAGCGTTTCCACCAGGTGCGCGATGGGAACGCCGCGCCACTGATCCTTGAAGTTCGGCGCCCATTTGACCATCCCTTCGCTGGCTTTGACATGGCCCGGCACGGCAATGCCGATGCCTAATGTCTGCGACTTGTCCGTTCTTGCCGCCGCCAGCGCATTTTCCACCGCTTCCGCGACCTGTCCCGCAGTCTGCGCCACCCCCTCCATAGCTTTGGAGGGGAGGTTGATACCACGCGCGACGATCTGGTCGCTGGCCCGGTCAATCACGGCGGCCCGCACATTTGTCCCGCCCAGGTCAACCCCCACCACAAAGGGCTTCTCGTTCTGCTCCATCTTGTTCACGCGCATTTCCTCCCGGTCCATTCTTTTCTATTTCATTCTTGTCGTATAGAACAGCATTTTACCCGATGCAGGCCGGTTCGGGGACAGGCGCGGAGAACAATGTCCTCACCTGCCCGCTGCCGTTGACACCTCCCAAGCAGACCGAGTACACTGAAAGGCAGGAAATTCTTATGCTTCTCACCATCACCACCACGCGAGCACCAGCGACTGATTTGGGCTACTTGCTGCACAAGAACCCGGTCCGCGCACAGTCTTTTGACCTTTCGTTTGGACAGGCGCATGTGTTTTACCCGGAAGCCACGGATGCGCGCTGCATGGCGGCTCTGCTGCTGGATGTGGACCCGGTCGCGCTGGTCCGTGGTCCGCAGGGGCGGAGTGGCGAAGGGCGGACATTGGCGCAATATGTCAACGACCGGCCCTATGTCGCCTCCTCGTTTCTGTCCGTCGCCATCGCTCAGGTTCTGGGAAGCGCGCTGGGTGGACGCTGCAAGGAACGACCCGAGGCCGCCCAGTCTGCTCTGCCGCTGGAAGCGCGCCTCAGCGTTGTGCCAAGCCGGGGCGGCGAAGAGTTTTTGCGACGCCTGTTTGAGCCGCTGGGCTACGCGGTGCAGATCGAGCCGTATGCGCTGGATGCTCAGTTTCCTGACTGGGGCCAGAGTGCGTACTTCTCCGTCACGCTGACGGCAACCGTCCGGCTGGCCGATTTGCTGACGCATCTGTATGTGCTGATCCCCACGCTGGATTCGGGAAAGCACTACGCCATCGGCGACGACGAGGTGGAGAAGCTAATTGCGAAGGGGGAAGGGTGGCTTGCCGGACACCCGGAAAAGGAAACCATTGTCCGACGTTACCTCAAGGGCCGGCGTTCCCTGGTGCGCGATGCCCTGGAACAACTCACGCAGGTGGAGCAGCCCGAAGCGGACGACGCCGAAGATCGGCATGACCGGGAAGAAGAGAGCGTGGAGCGCAAACTCAGCCTGCACGAGCAGCGCTTGGGTGCGGTGCTGGCCGTCTTGAAAGCCAGTGGCGCGCACCGGGTGCTTGACTTGGGCTGCGGCGAAGGGCGTCTTTTGAGCTTGTTACTCGGAGAGCGGCAGTTCCAGAGCATTCTCGGCATGGACGTGTCATACCGATCCCTGGAAGTGGCCCAGGACAAACTACGTTTAGACCGGCTGCCGCCCCTACAGCGAGAGCGCATCAGCCTCGTTCACGGGTCGCTGATTTACCGGGACAAGCGCCTGGAAGGGTACGATGCCGCTGCCGTTGTAGAAGTCATTGAGCATCTGGACCCGCCGCGCCTGGCGGCCTTTGAACGCGCCCTGTTCCAGTTCGCCCGTCCGGTAACAGTGGTCATCACCACGCCCAATGCGGAGTATAACCCGAAGTTTGAGACGCTTCCCGCAGGTCAGTTCCGGCACAAAGACCACCGTTTTGAGTGGACGCAGGCCGAATTCCAGGCCTGGGCAGAGCCGGATCGGCGAACGGTTCGGCTACGCCGCCCGTTTCCTGCCTATCGGCCCGGAAGACGCCGAAGTCGGCGCACCCAGCCAGATGGCAGTTTTTGAGAGGCAGGGAGCATGAGCAGGCGAGATTGGGCACTGTGGCCTATGAGGCATTGAGCAGTGGTAGCATTGTCCAGGTGCGTCCGCGTGGACAATCCATGTTAGGGCGTATCAACGATAGTGATCTGGTGACGCTGGCACCGTGCGAAAGTGAAACGTTGGCAGTGGGCGATATGGTCCTGGTACGCATTCAAGGCCGCCGTTACGTGCATCTTGTTCTGCACCAAGTCTTGCAGCGAGAGTTGGGACGGCTTTTGATTGGCAACAATCATGGGAACGTCAATGGGTGGGTGGCAGAGCAAGATGTCTACGGGCGAGTCACTGCTATTGACAGCAGCCCCACAGTGGAAGGGCTGGGAGAATGCCCTCCAACCGTTCAAGATGGGGAAATAACATGAACATCAACATCCCTGATCTCTCCCTGGTCGTGCTGATCGGCGCGTCCGGCTCCGGCAAGTCCTCGTTCGCGCGGACGCACTTTCAAGCCGACCGAAGTGCTGTCGTCGGACTTCTGCCGGGGGCTGGTCAGCGACGACGAGAATGACCAGGCGGCGACCAATGACGCGTTTGACGTGCTGCATTATATCGCGGCCAAACGCCTCGCCGCCGGGCGGCTGACGGTGGTGGACGCCACCAATGTGCAGCCTGAAGCCCGCAAGCCGCTCGTCGCCCTGGCCCGCGAATACCACTGCCTGCCGGTCGCCATCGTGCTGGACATGCCGGAGCGGGTCTGTCAGGACCGCAACCAGTTCCGGCCCGACCGCGATTTCGGCCCGCATGTCGTCCGCAACCACATCCGCAGTCTGCGCCAGTCCCTGCGCGGGCTGGAGCGGGAGGGCTTCCGCCACGTCTTCGTCCTGCACAGCCCGAAGAGGTGGAGGCGGCGACGGTCACCCGCGAGCCGCTTTACAACGACAAGAAGGGCGAGCACGGGCCGTTTGACATCATCGGCGACGTTCACGGCTGCTTTGACGAATTGACGACCCTGCTGACAGAACTGGGCTACTGCGTGGAAGGTCACGCGGTCACGCCGCCCGAAGGCCGCAAGGCCGTCTTTCTGGGCGACCTGGTGGACCGGGGGCCGAAGACGCCGGATGTGCTGCGGCTGGTCATGGGCATGGTCGCCGAGGGCACGGCGCTGTGCGTGCCCGGCAACCACGACATCAAACTGCTGCGGAAACTGCGGGGCAAGGACGTGCAGATCACGCATGGCCTGGCCGAAACGCTGGCCCAGACTGGCCGGAGAAACGCCGGAATTCACAGCCCAAGTCAGAAAGTTTCTGGACGGCCTGGTCAGCCACTACGTTCTGGACGGCGGGCAGCTGGTCGTCGCGCACGCCGGGATGAAGGCCGAGATGCAGGGGCGGGGTCGGGCAAGGTGCGCGAGTTTGCGCTGTACGGCGAAACGACCGGCGAGACCGACGAGTTCGGCCTGCCGATCCGCTACCCACTGGGCCGAGCAGTACCGGGGCGCGGCGACCGTCGTCTACGGCCACACGCCGATCCCGTCCCCCGAATGGCTCAACCACACGCTCAACATTGATACCGGCTGCGTCTTCGGCGGCAGTCTGACCGCCCTGCGCTGGCCGGAGCGCGAACTTGTCTCTGTTCCGGCCCGCGCCACCTACGCCGAACCGGCGCGCCCGTTCCTGCCGCCGGACGAGCAGGCGCCCGCTCTGTCGGCCCAGCAGCAGCATGACGACGTGCTGGACATTGACGACGTGCGAGGCAAGCGGCTGATCGGAACGCGCCTGCACGGCAATGTCACTATCCGCGAGGAGAACGGCATCGCCGCCCTGGAAGTGATGAGCCGGTTTGCGGCCAACCCGAAATGGCTGATCTACCTGCCGCCGACCATGTCGCCGTCCGAGACGACGCGGGAGCCGGGCCTGCTGGAACACCCTGCTGAAGCGTTCGCCTATTACCGCAGCCAGGGCGTGCCGACCGTGGTCTGCGAAGAAAAGCACATGGGCAGCCGAGCCGTGGTCATCGTCTGCCGGGACGAGGACGCGGCGCGGGCGTAGCTTCGGCGTGGAAGGCGAAGGCATCGGCATTTGTGTCACGCGCACCGGCCGGCGCTTTTTTGACCAGATACCGTTGGAGCAGGAATTTCTGTCGGTGGTCCGCGCGGCGATGGATGCAAGCGGCTTGTGGGAGGAACTGGCGACAGAGTGGGTGTGCCTGGACTGCGAACTCATGCCCTGGTCGGCCAAAGCCCAGGAACTATTGAAACAACAGTACGCCGCCGTGGGCGCGGCGGCTTCGGCGGCTCTGCCCCCGGCTGTGGCGGCGTTGGAGCAAGCAGCGAGTCACACAGAAGGCATAGGCCCGCTGCTGGACAAGTACCGCGCGCGGCAGGAGATGGCCGGGCAGTTTGTGGACGCCTATCGCCGGTACTGCTGGCCGGTCTCCGGTCTGGCCGACCTGCGACTGGCCCCATTCCATATTCTCGCCTCGGAAGGCGCGACTCATACCGACAAAGACCATCTGTGGCACATGGAGCGACTGGTCAGGCTGTGCGCGGCGGATACGAGCGAATTGCTGCGGGCGACGCCCCACAAGATCATCCAGGTCACGGACGCGAGCAGCGTGTTGGAAGGCGTCGCGTGGTGGGAGGAACTGACAGGCCGGGGCGGCGAGGGTATGGTGGTCAAGCCGCTGAACTTCATCACGCGGGGCGGGCGCGGCCTGGTGCAGCCCGCCGTCAAATGCCGGGGGCGGGAGTACCTGCGGATCATTTACGGGCCGGAATACACCGCGCCGGAAAATCTGGAACGCCTGCGTTCACGCGGTCTGGCCGGAAAGCGCTCGCTGGCCCTGCGGGAGTTCGCGCTGGGCGTGGAAGGGTTGGAGCGGTTCGTTCGGGGCGAACCCTTACGCCGTGTTCACGAGTGCGTATTTGGTGTGCTGGCTTTGGAAAGCGAACCGGTAGACCCCCGGCTGTAGTGACGAAGAGTGCAACGCGGCTGGATGCGATTTTCGCCTGCCGACAGGTATCATAATATTTCTATGGCAAATTATTTCCAAACCCTGTGGCAGCGACTGAGCGCCCGTGAACTCGAAGACGAAGGCTGAGGTAGACCGCATCGCCGTTCTTCAGCAGACGGCGGCAAAACGGCGCGCGGAGTATGCGGCGGAAAAAGAAAAGACGGATCCGCTCCCTGATGCGCTGGCTGCCAGCCGCAAACGAATGGAGGAGGCGGAGGCCGCCCACACCAGCGCCCTTCAGGCCTGGGAAAACAAGCAGTCCCGGCAAAAATCACGATGAGAGACGAGTCCCACAGTCATCTTCAAGCGCAGACAAAGAATCGCATGGTGGTGCTGGAAACGGCCAACCGTGTTGCGCTGGACATTCTGGCCCAGCGCACGGGCATAGAAGCCCTGCGTCATATCGCGGATGCCGCCCGGACTCTGGCCGGAGCCAGGTACGCCGCGCTTGGCGTTGCACGTCCGGGCGGCAAGGGATTGCGGGAGTTTGTCACTGTGGGTTTGAGCGCTGAGGAGGAAACGGCACTGGGCGCGCGGCCCCACGGGTTGGGAGTGCTGGGCCTGCTGCTGGAACGGAACGCACCCCTGCGAATTGACGTGCTTGGCCGCCATCCCGCCTCAGTCGGCTTTCCAGCGAACCATCCACCCATGACCAGTTTTCTGGGCGTGCCGATCCGTAGCGTGACGCAATAATAAAAGATGAAACGAACTGCGGTTGAAGAAGAGGGCCAACCTTAGTAAAGCGGGCAAACCGTAAATGTAGGTATAATGGCAAAATATCCCGACAACGACATCGGATAAAGGCAGACCGAAGCATCAGTTCATTGAATGCTGGAACAGTGGGTGACTCATGCCTATCTCAAGTCTGACAAACAAGCTGCTCCCGATCAATCCAACCGCCCAAGGACACCTGCCCCAGCTTTGCATCATCGCCTTTTCAACGCAGGATTTTCGTTTTCATTTCGCCAACAGTGTACCCATCAATTTCATTAAGAAAGAGGAGCAACATATATCGTGATCGTGGCACAAGGCAGTGAGCGCAAGGCGCTGATCGTTTGGGGCGGCTGGGACGGCCATGAGCCGGAGCAGGTCGCCGAGATTTTTGAGCGGGAATTGGCGAATAAAGGCTTTCAGGTAGAGGTCGCGACGACGCTGGATGCGTTCAAAGACGGCGAAAAACTGAAGCAGTTATCGCTCATTGTTCCCATTTTTACCATGAGCCAGATCAGCGGCGAGCAGCTCCATCCCGTTCTGGAAGCCGTGCAGGGCGGAGTAGGTCTGGGCGGCTGTCACGGCGGCATGTGCGATGCCTTCCGCGAGTCGACCGAATGGCAGTGGATGACGGGGGGGCAATGGGTGGCACACCCCGGCAATGATGGGACGGAATACACGGTTCGCATCACCGATCCCAGCCACTTTATCACGCAGGGGTCTCCCGCAGAGTTCAAGGTCGTGTCCGAGCAGTATTATATGCACACGGACCCCTCTAACATCACCCTCGCCGTCACCCGCTTCCCCGTTGCCGATGGGCCGCACGTCCCGAACGGCGAGTTTGATATGCCCGTCATCTGGACCCGAATGTGGGGCAAAGGCCGCGTGTATTACAACACACTGGGCCACCATGCCGACATTGTGGACCAGAAAGAAATCCTGCCGCTCATGGTGCGCGGCCTGCTCTGGGCAGCGCGAGCGGAAGATGCTGCCTGACCATCAGCAGCGATTGGCGCGGGCGATCACTTCGCTGGAAGGTCTGTCGGTTGGTGATGCGTTCGGCGAACGGTATTTCACAAGCGGGGCGAACGAACTCATCGCGGCGCGGATGCTGGCCTACCCGCCGTGGCACTACACGGACGATACGCAGATGGCGCTTTCGGTCGTGTCGGTGCTGCGTCAGCACGGGTGCATTCAGCAGGATGCGCTGGCGACTAATTTCTCGGTTCATTATGAGGAAGATCGGGGCTATGGCGATGCCATGAATCATCTCGTCCCGATGATCTTTCTGGAGGGGATGTGGCGGATGCTGGCCCCGCGTCTGTTCAGCGGCGAAGGCTCTTTAGGCAACGGCGCGGCCATGCGGATCGCGCCGCTGGGTGGGTATTTGGCCGATGATGTCGGCGAGGCGGCAGCGCAGGCGGCTTTGTCGGCGGAAGTCACCCACGCCCACCCGGAAGGCATCGCGGGAGCGATTGCCGTGGCGGTTGCTGCCGCACAGGCCGCGCGGTTGCAGGGACAGGAGCCGCCTGCGTGTTCCGACTTTCTGGGGCTTGTTCTGCCGTTCGTGCCGCCGGGCCAGGTCGCGGAAGGTTTGCGGCAGGCGCGAAACCTGCCGCCGGGTACGACGGCACAAGCGGCGGCGCGGCTATTCGGCAGCGGGTACAATGCCACGGCCCCCGATACCGTTCCGTTTGCCCTCTGGTGCGCGGGCCAGAGCCTGGGCGATTACGAGGAAGCCTTGTGGCTGACCGCCAGCAGGCTGGGGGACTGCGATACGAACTGCGCCATTGTCGGCGGCATCGTGTCGCTCTTTGTCGGCATGGACGGCATTCCTCCCCATTGGCAACAGGCCCGTGAGCCGCTGCCACTGTGGCCGTTTCAAGAGACCGGCGAGATTTGGGACGATGCCTGAACTGGATGTGAGCCTGCCGACAGGGTATGGCGTGGCGACCTATCCACCGGGCGCGTCCTTTGGGCCGCGCCTGCTGCGGGATTACGAGTTTGTCTGGATGATGGATGGCGATGCCGAATACAGGCATGGCGACACCATCGCCACTGCCCCCGCTGACTCCCTGGTTCTGTGCCGCCCCGGCGCGACCGACTTTTTTCAATGGGACCGCCATCGCCGCACCGGACATGGCTACTTCCATTTTCAGATCAATGCCTTCCCCGAAGACTGGCCACCGCTCCCGCAATGGCCTCTGGTGCGGCAATTGCCCCCCGAAGACGTTCTGCGGCCTCTCTTTCGTCACTTGCTGACCTGGCAGGGACACGAAAACGCCGGGCAATGCCGCCTGATTATTGCGACTATTCTGAGCGTCTTCGTTTCCGGCAACCTGGGAACCGGCTCGGTGGAACGGAATATGTGGCCGGAAGCCGTAGAAAAGGCGTGTGATTTTCTGTTCCGCTCCCTGCAAGCCGATCCGGCCCGTCCCCTCAGCCTGACGCAGCTTGCGGACGCCGCCTGCGTCACACCGGAGCATTTGTGTCGCCTCTTTAAAGCGTCCGTCGGCCATTCACCCTCGGAGACCGTGCGCCTGGCCCGATTGGATTACGCTGCCGGTTTGCTGCTGCGAAGCAATTATTCGGTCGGGGAAATCGCCGATCTATGCGGCTTTGCCAGCCCTTTTCATTTTTCCCGCCGCTTCAAAGATGCTTACGGGCAATCCCCTCGCGAAATGCGGCGACAGCAGTTCTCCGGGGCGGCCCCACCGGTGACGCGGCTTTTGCGGACATCAATTTTGGATAGGTAATGCCCAATTGCAGTCATTCCCTTTTTTCGGCGGCTTCGCTATAATAGAATTATCCATCGCGGACAAGGAACTTGACCTATGACTCTCACACTTGATAAACCCGCCGCCTCTGCCGAACCCTTGTTGGAACGGCCTGACCGCTACCATGTCTCCGTGGACGAATACATCCAGTTCCGGCGCAACGGCTTTCTGGTCGTCAAGAACCTGGTCACGCCCGACGAGATCGCCGAATTGCGGCAGCACACCGAGGATTTGATGCAAGGCCGGCTGCCGGAGCAGAACCGGCAAATGCGTGAAGGGGACAAACCGGGGCATGGGGTCGCTGTGCAGGGGCTGGAATCGCCGCCCGTGCATCTTTCGCCGGATGAAAAGGCGCAGTATTTCCTGCGTATCCACATGCTGCACCGGCAATTGGAACTGCACGAGCGGTACATGCTGCATCCGCGCGTTCTAGACGTGCTGGAAGCCATTATCGGGCCGGACGTGCTGGCCCTGCAAACGATGCTTTTCCTGAAACCGCCCGGCAAGCCGGGGCAGGGCTGGCACCAAGATCGTTTTTATATCCCAACGCACCCGGACACGCTCTGCGGCGCCTGGATCGCCATTGATGATTGCGACGAACAGAACGGCGCGATGTGGATGGCTTTGGGCAGCGGCTCGGAGCCGATCTATCCGCCCCATGCCAGCCTGGGCTATGGTGCGTTCGGCCAGCGCGAACTGGAGGGCATCCAATATGTCGGCGGCGTCAGCGACCCGGACGACGAGAAAAACGACCTCGCCCAGATTGCCGACAAATACCCGCAAGTGCTGGTGCCTGCCCGCGCGGGCGATGTCGTTTTCTTTAACGGCCACATCCTGCACCGCTCCAAGAAGAACTGGACCGAAGACCGCTACCGCCGTTCGTTCGTCTCCCACTACTGCAACGCACGCTCGTTCACGCAGTGGGGCGCGGATGCGCCGGCCAATGATCCAAACCGCTCCGACAGTGTGGACCCGATCACGGGCATGACCAACGGCTCACACATTCTGGCGCGCGGCGACACGCATCTGCCGTTCGCACGGCCCAAGTTCGGCACGCCCTGCGCGGCTTTGCTGTCCCCGGAAGAGCGCCGCCGCCAGAGCGAACACGCGGCCACCATGATGATGGGCGACATGGACAGTGGTCTGATGGGTGTCGTTGAGGCCGATCCCAATATCTCGCATTGAAAGCGATGCGAAAAACAGCAGGAATTTCGTGATGCAATCGCGAAAGAGGCCAGCAATGGCCTCTTTTGCTTTTCACGCCTGTTGCGTGCTGCGATGACTGCGCCTCAATTTTCCCTGGAAAGGCATTTACTCACATGAACTCGTACCGATTACGACCTTTGCACGCCGCAAGCGCTGTACTGCTGGTTCTGGCTGCACTCACCCTGCTGGTTCCTCGCGTTCAGGCGGCAGTGGCAGGCGGACCGCCTGCCCGGCAGCGTATCCTGTTTGATGCCGATTGGCGCTTCCGTCAATCGGCCAGTCCGGTACTGGCGCACAGCATCGCTGTGACCGATTGGCGCTGGCGCGCGGGCGAGGCGGCCGAAGCCGCTCAGATGACCGCCCCGAATGTAGACACGACCGGCGGTGACTGGAAAGATGCCACGTCGGGGCAGGACACGTTTGGGGGCCGTCAAGGATTTGAGTGGTATCGCACGACGTTACCGGCGCTGGCATTCCCGCACCGCGTCCTGCACTTTGACAGCGTGGACGATAACGCGACAGTGTATCTGAACGGCAAGCAGTTGATCCATCACGAAGGCTGGAATGATGCATTTGATGTGCGGCTAGACCCTGCCTGGAAGGGTAACGGGCCGAACGAACTGACGATGCTGGTGGAAAACACGGCGGGCGGCGGCGGCATCACCGGGGGAGTCACTCTCGGCACGACGGCGGATGCTTCGGGCGGCGATCCCTCGTCGCCGGCTCTGGACGACAGAAACTGGCGCGTCGTCCATCTGCCGCATGACTACGTCCTAGAATCAGCGTTCACGCCTAAAGGCGATGCGAGTCACGGCTCACTCATTCCTACGGCGGCCTGGTATCGCAAGACCTTCACGCTGCCTGCCTCCGACAAAGGCAAAGCAGTGTGGATTGATTTTGACGGCGCGTATCGGGACAGCCATGTCTATCTGAATGGGACTCTGCTGGGTGAGCATCCCTGCGGCTACACGCCGTTTCGTTTTGACATCAGCCGGACCGCGCATTACGGCGGGCGAAACGTTCTGGCCGTGCAGGTGAACCCGCAGCGCGAAGAAGGCTGGTGGTATGAGGGCGGCGGCATCTACCGCCATGTCTGGCTCAATGTCGCTGACCCCGTTCATGTCGCACCTTGGGGAACGTTTGTGACGACGCACGATGCCGGAGCCGGAAGCGGGTGGAGTCGTTGCCCCGGCGACCGTCGACGATCAAGACAGCCGTGGCGGACACTGTTCGCCATGGGAACGGCATTGGAGGTATTCAGGTTGTCTCTCGCGTTATAGACCCGGCTGGCAAGATAGTTGCCGTTCTTCCACAGACGGCGATTCGCTGCGTGGCCAGGACTGTGCAGCAGATCAGCTGTCGCCGCATCCCTTGCTCTGGTCCATTGAAACGCCGCGCCTGTACCGCCTGTCATACCGAGATACGCCAGGACGGACAGCGTCGTAGATGCCACAGACACGCCGTTCGGCATCCGCACTCATCCGCTTCGACGCCGAGAAGGGCTTTTTTCTGAACGGCAAGCCTGTCAAGATCAAAGGGACCTGCAACCATCAGGACTTCGCTGGCGTCGGCGTCGCCATGCCGGACAGCCTGCTGTACTGGCGCATCAAGAAGCTCAAAGAGATGGGCAGCAACGCCTATCGCATGTCCGCACAATCCGCCGACCGCCGAACTGCTGGATGCCTGCGACAAACTGGGCATGCTGGTCATGGACGAGAACCGGCATCTGGGCGATACCGAAGACGGCAAAGCCCCGGCGAACACGCCGTATGCCGATCTGCATGAAGTGGAAAGCATGATCCTGCGTGACCGCAACCATCCCAGCATCATCATGTGGTCCATGTGCAACGAGGAAGGCATTCAGGGCGACCCGCCGGGGCGCGCATCTTCACGGCGATGAAGAAGTCGCCGTGGACAGACTGGACGGCACGCGCCCCGTCACCTGCGCCATGAACGGCGGCTACGACAGCTACAGGGGCATCAGCGGCGTGGAAGACCTGCAGGGCATCAATTACAGTCCCGGCGCGTATGACTGGTTCCACAAGGCCCATCCCGACCCAGCCCTTGTTCGGCAGCGAGACCGGCAGCACGGTCAGCACGCGCGGCATCTACACGTCGGAGAAGTGGGACCGCTACCACGGCGATCAGACAAAGGGCTATGTCAGCGCCTACGATGTCAATGCCCCTCCGTGGGCGCAGACGGCGGAGGACGCCTGGCAGCCGATCGCCGACCGGCCCTTTGTGGCGGGCGGCTTCGTCTGGACCGGCTTTGACTACAAGGGCGAGCCGACGCCCTTTGGCTGGCCGTGCATCAACTCGCACTTCGGCATCCTGGATCAATGCGGCTTCCCCAAAGACAACTACTACTATTACCAGGCTGTCTGGGGCGACAAACCCATTGTCCATGTCCTGCCGCACTGGAACTGGGCCGGCCAAGAAGGCCAGCCGATCGACGTCTGGGCCTACAGCAATGCGGCCCGCGTCGAATTGTTCCTGAACGGCGCAGAGTCTGGGCGCGAAAGACATGCCCCGCAACCGGCCATCTCGACTGGTCTGTTCCTTACGCGCCGGGGACGCTGGAAGCGAGGGGCTATGACGACGCCGGCAAAGTCATCGCGACCGACAAAGTTGAGACGACCGGCGCTCCCGCCGCTCTGCGGCTGACAACCGACCGAACGACCCTGACGGCTGACGGCGAAGACCTGACCATGGTCGAAGTGGATGTGGTGGATGCCCAGGGCCGTATCGTGCCGACGGCGGACGACCTTGTGACGTTCTCCGTCACCGGCGCGGGCCATGTGGCGGGCGTCGGCAACGGCGACCCCAGCAGCCATGAGCCGGACAAGGCATCCGAACGTCATGCCTTCAATGGCAAGTGCCTCGTGATTGTTGGGGCAGGGGAGCAGCTGGGAGCCATTCACTTAACCGCCGCCGCTCCTGGCTTGAAGGACGCAAGCCTCAACCTGAAGGCAGTGCCGTAAGAACCTAACCCCGCCGCAAGCGACGGCCCTTTCCTGTTAGGGAAGGGTGAAGCGAGGAGTGGCCTTGCTTCTCTGTTCCCCTCCCTTAAGGCTTTATTGGGGTAACAGGGGGGCTGTGGGAGAGGTTCCGCTTGGAGACCTTATGAAACATTCCATACTCATTTGCCTTGCTGCGTTGCTGCTGGCAGCGCTCTCTCCGTGCCTGCCCAGCGCGGCGCAGGGCGTCTCCGGCGGGAAACTGCCGACGCGCTGGGACGCGCAGGTCTCGGCGACAGCGCCGCTGCCGGAATACCCACGCCCCCAAATGACACGCGAAAACTGGCAAAGCCTTAACGGTTCGTGGGAGTATGGCCTGACCGAAAGTGCCGCGACTACGCCACCCGCAGAGTACACGGGGAAGATTCTCGTTCCCTATCCGATGGAATCCGCGCTGTCCGGCGTGGCGCATCCGAGCGCGCCGGATCAGCGGCTGTGGTACCGTCGGACATTCGCCATTCCCGCCGCCTGGAAAGGGCAGCAACGTCCTGCTGCACTTCGGGGCTGTCAATTGGGACAGCACAGTGGGTGTCAATGGTCAGCAAATCGGAACGCATCGGGGCGGCTTTGATCCGTTTGACTTTGACATCACAAACTCGCTCAAGCCCGGCGTGAATGAACTGATCGTCTCCGCCTGGAACCCGGTCCGTGCCGATGTTCCCGATGCTCAGGTTATCGGCAAGCAGAGAGTTCGTCCCGGCAGCATCTTCTACACGTCCGCGACGGGCATCTGGCAGTCAGTCTGGCTGGAACCCGTTCCCGCCGCGTATATCGCCAGTCTGAAAATTACCCCCGATATTGACAGCAAATCTCTGCATCTGACCGTGCAGGATGAAGGCGCGACGGACGCCCAGGTGAGCGTTGCCGTCACGGATGGCATGACCCATGGCGCGGCGCTAGCTCATGCTACGGGAAAGATCGAGCTCGGATTTGACCCTGCTGATCCCTAATCCGCACCTATGGACGCCGGACGATCCGCACCTGTACACTTTGGCGGTTTCGCTGACACAAAACGGCAAGAGCGTAGACAGCGTCGGCAGCTACTTTGCCATGCGGAAAATTTCACTTGGCAAAGACGCGCAGGGCATAACCCGCATTTTGCTCAACAATCAGTTCGTGTTTCAGGTCGGCGCATTGGATCAAGGCTACTGGCCCGACGGCATTTACACGGCTCCTACCGATGCCGCCCTGCGCTACGACATTGAGCAGGCAAAAAAACTTGGCTTTAATCTGCTGCGAAAGCACGCCAAAGTGGAACCGGATCGCTGGTACTATTGGACAGATAAGCTGGGAATGCTCGTCTGGCAGGACATGCCCCAGGCGTTCGGCGATCTCAATGACGACGCAAAGGCCCAGTGGGTGACGGAATGGAAACGGGAGATCGCGACGCATTACAACCACCCCTCTATTATTGTGTGGACGACGTTTAACGAAGGCTGGGGCGAAAATACGTTTGAAGTTCCGAGCATTGTCGCGCTCACCAAGCAGCTAGATCCGACCCGCCTGGTCAACAATGCCAGCGGCTGGACGGACAAGGGCGTCGGCGACATCGCCGACACGCATGCCTATCCCGGTCCCTGGTCGGGAAAGGCTGAGGCAAGCCGCGCCGCCGTCAACGGTGAGTTTGGCGGGATCACGATGCGCGTGGACGGCCATATGTGGACGACGGATGTCATGGGGTATGGGGCAACTCTCAAAAGCGGCTGGCTGGTGACGAAAAAGTACCAGCAGTTGCTCAAGAACGCCTATGGCCTGCGGGACAGTCAAGGAACCAGCGCGGTTGTCTACACGCAGATTACCGATGTAGAGCAGGAAAGCAACGGCCTGATGACTTATGACCGCGCGGTGATGAAAGTAGACCCGGCCATTATCGCCGCCGCCAATCGGGGTCGATTCCTGCCGTTGCCGCCCAATCCCAGCCATGACCCCGTGCCGACCTCTGAGGATGAGCCGGCGACGTGGCGTTATACCCTGGACAAGCCTGCCGATCGTTGGACGCAGCCAGCGTTTGATGATACGAACTGGAAGACTGGGAAAGCGCCATTTGGTCATGGCTACACGACCAATACCGACTGGACAACCGGTGACATCTGGCTGCGCCGCGAAGTGACACTGCCCGCGGACTTGCCGGTCAAGCTGGCAGTCCTGACCATCCACGATGAAGATGTGGAAGTGTACATCAACGGTGTGCTGGCCGCTAGCGAACCTGGCTATAAAGGCGAATATATCCCGCTGCCGATGACTGCGGCGGGCCGGGCGGCGATCAAGCCCGGAAAAAACGTCCTTGCCGTTCATTGTCATCAGACCGTCGGCGGTCAGGTCATTGATGTGGGCATTACGTCGCAGTAGAACCCGCCAATTCTGAGGGCTAGGGGGATGGAAGTCCTATGCCCGCCTGACGGATCGCCGGCTGGGCGGCGTGAGTCTCCGTGTCGAATAGGGCCTGCCAGCCACTGTCGCGCCAGCTTCCATTGGCGAACGCGCGGCTCATAGGATTAGGCAATGCTTCCGGCTCCCAATAGCAGACGCCGAGGCCGCCCGGCGTCTGTCGCACTGCCGTCACCAGGTCCGACAGGTAATCGGCCTGGCCCTGCGGCGTTTCCGGGTATTTTCCCCCTTGGGCCGCTGTGACATGGTTGGCTGAATAGGACGTTTCGCAGATCAATATCGGCTTGCCGAACTTGGCCGCGCATTTTGTCAAAACCCCTTTGATGTCGGATAAATCGGTCTTGTTGTCCGGGTAATAACTCAGCCCAATGATGTCATACTGGACCGGATGACCCTCCAAGTCTTTCGCCGCGCCCAACCCGCTGAAGAAACCGTCCACGACGTTCCAGTATTTTCCCAGAGAGATGTGAATGATCGTTCTCGGCATCGGAACGCCAGCTTTCTTCACGCCCCGCTGCGCCCCAGCAATTCCTTTATTGACCAGAGCCGCGAAGTTTGTCCAATTCGCCCAGCCTCCATGCCCGCCGTCGTTCAAGTTTCCGTCCGGCCAAAGGATGCCGTAGGTCACTTCGTTGCCGATCTCTATGTAATCAGGAGCGACGTGATACTGGTGCGCCAGGGTGTAAATGGCGTTGGATGTGTACCAGTAGATGTCATCATAAAGTTTGCTGGGAGTGGCAAAGGTGTCTTTAGCCCAGGCCGCCGGTTTGGTTTGGTTGCCGGCATCTGCCCAGCTATCCGAGTAGTGAAAATCTATCATCACCTGCATGCCCGCCGCTTTCGCGCGCCGGGCAATCGCCGCATCGTAAGCGAGATCATTGACGAGGCCATCTTTCCCGCTGGGATTGACCCAAAGGCGCAGGCGCACCAGATTCCAGCCGTGTGTCTTGAAAATCTGAATGCAGTCGGTGGGCTTGCCGTTATCAGTGTAGACGATTCCGGCATCCTCATTGATTTTCAGCGCGGACAGATCGCCGCCCAGCAGAAACGTTGGGGGGGCTGCCGGGGTTGGCACCGCAGTGCCCGTAAACAGAACCAGTATGAAGCCAACCCAGAGGAGGGTAATTTTGAAAACCATTGTTGCTTCCTTCAGGGGCCAAAGACCTTTCTCTATGATGTTTCGCCACGAGTACACTTTTCGCCGCCTTTTTCGGTCGCCGGGGTGACAGGATTAAACTCAATAGTTAAACTTTGACAGAGGGTGCCAAGTAATCTATTGCTGGATTAGGTCTTCGGTTGGCCGTAGTAGGCGTCTTTGCCGTGTTTGCGTAGGAAATGTTTGTCGGAAATGGAGAAGGGGGCGGTAGTCGCGTTGGGATTGATCGCTTCGGTGCGCGAGGGCCAGGCCGGCGACTTCTTCTACGATGATGGCGTTTTCAACGGCTTTCGCCGGGGTCGCGCCCCAAGCGAAGGGGGCGTGGTAGGACAGCAGAACGCCCGGCAGATGCAGGGGATCAAGGCTGTGAGAGTGGAAATGTTCGGCGATGACGACGCCTGTGTTCCATTCGTAGGCATCTTCAATCTCGGCAGGCGTCAGGGGGCGGCAGAGGGGAACCGGGCCGTAGAACGTGTCGGCATGGGTGGTGCCGTAGCAAGGTATCTCGCGGCAAGCCTGCGCCCAGCTTGTCGCATGGCGCGAATGCGTATGAGCGATGCCGCCGATGGTTGGGAAGCGCTGGTAGAGGCAGACGTGGGTCGGGGTGTCGGAGGACGGGCGCAAAGTCTCACCGGGAAGCGGCTGGCCGGTCTCCAGGGAGACCAGCACGATGTCTTCGGGGCGGAGAACGTCATAAGCCACGCCGCTGGGCTTAATCGCCACTATTCCTCGTTCACGATCCACGCCGCTGGCATTGCCCCAGGTCAGCACGACCAGGCCTGCCGCTACCAGCTGCATGTTGGCGATGTAGACGGTTTCTTTGAGTTGTTCCAGGGACTGATCAGACATGACGCACCTCATCGCGAATCGTCAGAGCTCTTTCATCACGCCGGACAAATCTGGCTGCGAGCCGCGCACGCCGAAAGCGTCATGCAGGCGGTGGTAAAGGGGATATAACCGATTGTAGACAGCCTGGCTGTCCGGGTTCGGTTCAAAGACGCGAGGATGCAGGGCAGTCATGGCGTCTGTCGCCTCGGCAAAGTTTGCGAATGCCCCGGCGGCGACGGCTCCCGCGATAGCCGAACCCAGCGCAGCAGTCTGGGCGCTGCGGGAAATCGCGAGAGGGCGGCCCATGATGTCGGCATAAATCTGCATCACGAGGGGGTTCTTGACCGAAATCCCGCCGCAGTTGATGATGCGCTCCACCGTCTGGCCGTATTCCTCAAACCGCTCCATGATCACGCGCGCCCCAAATGCCGTGGCTTCGATCCAGGCGCGGTACATTTCGGCAGGCGTCGTTTGCAGGGTCAGACCGATGATGCCGCCGGTCAGGCGCGGGTCTACCAGAATTGTACGATTGCCGTTGTGCCAGTCCAGAGCCAGCAAGCCGCTTTCACCGGGCTTGAGTTTCGCCGCGCCTTCTGTCAGCTCCTCATGGCCTAACCCCGCAGGCTGAATGCCGTTGACAAACCAGTTGAAAATGTCGCCGACGGCGGACTGGCCCGCTTCCAGACCATAAAAGCCGGGCAGGATCGACTCCGGCACGATGCCGCAGAGGCCGGGAATATCGGGCAGGTCGGTTTCCAGCGGCACGACCATCATGTCGCAGCAGGACGTGCCGATGTTTTTGACCAGTGCGCCCGGCTGGATGCCGGAGCCGACCCCGCCTAAATGGGCGTCAAACGCGCCGACAGAGACGGGAATGCCCGCCGGCAGGCCGGTCTTTTCCGCCCATTCCGCGCTGAGTGCCCCCGCTGCCTCGCCGACGGGATAGGCCCGATCCGGGAGCGTCCCTCGCAGGGGCACGAGACGCGGGTCAAGCAGCGTCAAAAACTCTTCATCCGGGTAGCCGCCCCACGACGGGTGAAACATCGCCTTGTGACCAGCAGCGCAGATGCCGCGCTTCACACGGTCAGGGTGTGTCTCCCCCGTCAGCACGGCGGGCAGCCAGTCGGCATGTTCCACCCAGGTAAAGGCGGCCTCAAACACATCGGGGTTGGCATGGAGGCAGCGTAAAACTTTGGCCCAGAACCATTCGGAGCTGTAGATGCCGCCGCATTTGGCGAGATACTGCGGACGGATCTTTTCGGCCAGAGCCGTGATTTCTGCTGCTTCCGCGTGTCCGGTATGGTCCTTCCACAGATACACCATGGCCGCCAGATTGCCGTCAAACTCGGGCTTGAGCGCCAGCGGCGTTCCGTCTGCGTCTACCGGAATGGGCGTCGACCCGGTTGTGTCCACGCCCAGCCCGATGACCTGGTCCGGCGCGAAGCCAGGCCGCGCGGCGGCCTGAGCCAGTACGCCCGTGATGACGGAGACGGCTCCGTCCAGATAATCCTGCGGGTGCTGCCGAGCGACATCCGGGTCGCGCTCGTCCAAAACCACTCCGGCCTTTCCGTGCGGATAGGGGAAGACGCTGGTCGCGATCTCCTCGCCCGATCCAATATCTACGAGAAGGCCCCGAACGGAACTGGTACCGTAATCTAGACCAATACTGTATTTTGGCATTTGCCGCCTCCTCCACGTCCGCATGGAACCTAATCAAACGTCACCATCGTCTTCACGACGCCGTCGCGGTAGTCCGCGACCATGTCAAAGCCTTCCTGCGTCTGCGCAAAGGGGACATGATGCGTCACCATGACGTTGACATCGATTTCTTTCCTTGGCTATCATGTCAATCGCGCGCTGGACGCAATCATTCTGCCGCCGGACGTTCTGGATACAAATCTCTTTGCGGCGCAGCAGATTGATGTCAAATGAAACGCGGTTGATGGCTCCGGGAATGCCGATCAACAGCAATTTTCCGCCGGGCTTGAGAAGTTCCACGCCCTGATCCATCGCGTCCTGTTCGCCGCTGCATTCAAAGACCGCATCCAGCAGTTCCGGCTCGCGGCGCGCGATTTCCGCCACTACGTCGCTCGTCTCCGGGTTGCCGACCCAGTCCGCTCCGGCGCGGGAAGCCATTTGCAGCCGCGCGTCAATCTTGTCCGTCATGTAGACCCGGCTGGCGCCCTGCGCTCTGGCCGGCAGCAGCACGCTCAGGCCGATCGGGCCGGCGCCCAGAATGCCGATCTTCGCGCCGGGCATGGGAACCGAAAGTGTCAGCGCGTAGACCCCGATGGACAGCGGCTCGACAATGGCCGCTTCGTCCAATGTCATCGTGTCCGGGATCGGATAGCAGCTTCGCTCCGGCAGTACAACAGGTACTCTGCCAGACAGCCTTCGACCTGCTGCGGGCAGCCCAGAAATTTCTGTGTCCGGCAGGTATGCGGCCTTCCCGCCAGACACTGGTCGCATTCCCCGCAGGGCATAGCCGGATCGAAGGCGATCCGGTCGCCCGGCTTGACCCGCGTGACCGCCGCGCCAACCTTCTCCACAATGCCCGCGCCTTCATGGCCGACCGCCCAGGGGTACTCCACCCGCTGGCTGCCGATGCCGCCCTCGGCGAAGTAATGCACGTCCGAGCCGCAGATGCCGACGCGGGCCATCTTGACCAGAACATCGGTCTCGCGAGACAATCGCGGGCTTCGGAACATCCTGCATCTCCATCTGGCGCAGGCCCGTCAGTTTCATGGCTTTCATCAGACTGCTTACCTGCAGCCGCCAGGCCGCAGTCGCTCCAGCGCAGTTCATTGCGGAAGGCGCAGCGAAGTCGGTGTCCTTGTCGATCAGCAGGTACTCGATCCCGACCAGTTCCGCCCAGTCCATCATCTGCTCGGCAGTGAGCGCCAGAGAGAAGCCGGTGTGATGCGCGCCGCCCGCCAGTATCCATGTCTCGGCAGCGACGCGCAGAGACGGCTGCGGCTTCCAGAGGACGCGCGCCACGGGCAGTTTCGGCATGGCCTTGCTCGGCCTTCACGGCATCTACCTGGTTGATGATCAGCCGGAAGCGACTGCCCAGGTCAATCAGCGAGGCATTGATCGCCGGGCCGGATGCGCCGTCAAAGACCAGGCGCGCCGGGTCGGCCTTGCCGCCGATGCCCAGCGGATGGACTTCGATGCGCGGGCGTGGTCGCCGCGATGGACGGGCAGATCTCCAGCATATGCGCGCCCAGCACCAGTTCATTGCCCGGCTCCAGATGGTAGGTGTAATCCTCCATGAACGACGTGCCGCTGCGGCAGGCCTGCCGCCATCATCTTCATCACGCGCACCAGCGCCGCCGTCTTCCAGTCGCCTTCGCCGGCAAAGCCGATAGCCGTCCCCCATCAGGCGCTGCGCGGCCAGGCCCGGGAGTTGCGGCAGGCCGTGCAGGTCTTCAAACGTCGTGGTAAACGCGCCGAAACCGCCCTCGGTCAAGAACGCTCGCAGGCCCAGTTCGATCCGCGCCTGCTCCCGGACCCGGTCGCGCGCCGGACCGTCGGCTGCGGACATCCGGGGCGAGGTCATACAGCTCCTCGTATTCCGTCAGCAGCTTGCTCCACTTCGGCGTCCGAAAAGCCGTTGACGCGCTCGACCAAATCGCCGACGCCGTAGCCGTTGACCGACCAGCCGAACTGTATCTGCGCCTCCACTTTGTCGCCTTCGGTGACGGCGACCTCGCGCATGTTGTCGCCGAAGCGGGCGACTTTCAGGTTTCGTCCTTCGGCGCAGCCGACGGCCACGCGCGCCCAGTCGCCCGATCTCGCGCCGGATCTCCGGGTCTTCCCAGTAGCCGACAATCACTTTGCGCGAAATGCCCATGCGGGTGCCGATGAAGCCGTATTCCCGGTCGCCATGCGCGGCCTGGTTCAGATTCATGAAGTCCATGTCGATGCTGTCCCAGGGAATGTCGCGGTTGAACTGGGTGTGCAGGTGCAGCAGGGGCTTGCGCAGTTCGGACAGGCCGGCGATCCACATCTTGGCCGGCGAGAACGTGTGCATCCAGGTGATCAGCCCGGCACAGGTGTCGTCGGCATTGGCCTCCCGGCAGAATTTTCGGATTGCGTCGGGTGTGGTCAGCACCGGCTTGAACACAACACGACGGGGATGGCGGCATCGCCGTCCAGTCCGTCGGCGATCTGCTGCGAGTGCGCGGCGACCTGTTCCAGCGTTTCCGGCCCGTACAGGTGCTGGCTGCCGGTGACAAACCAGAGGACATATTCTTTCATTTCCGACATGAGGTGATTTCCTTAGAAGGTGAAATGTTTGATCTGTCCCAATTATAGCCCAACGCCGCTTGCACTGTCAATTCAGCGCGGAGGAAGAGCCGTTTGCGCCTTGCATTATTACGCGCTATGCCCTCTATTGGGCCAAACTTTTCAGGAGCAAAGCCTTTGGTTCGAGAAATCAGTGACGAGCAGTGGCGATTTTATGAAGAAATCGGCTATTTGCCTCTGGGCCGACTGCTTAACGACGCAGATTTAACGGCGTTGCAGCAACGTATCTATGCTATTATGCTGGGCGAGGCTGGGAGTAACGATGACCGCCTTCTGATGCAGCTTGACAGCGTGACCGGCCAGTATGAAGACGCTGGAATTCAATCTCTCGGTCATCAAGGCGCGACGCTGGATTACCGAAAGATACAGAATCTGGAACATGACGCTCTGTTCCGTGCTAACACAAACTTAACATAAACTTAATACTCCCTTAACATAAATCCCACGATTCTCCCTGTATACTGAGGGTGGCTAATCACAGCCTGCCTGCTCGTTTGCTATCATTTGCCGCTCAAAGATGTTTTCGGCACTTTATTCGGAGCGGCCTCATAAAAAAGACAGGGAGATCACATTGAAATTCAACTTTGAGCGCACGGGACTGATGACCCTCGTCACCCTCGGCTTGGCTCTCGGCAGCGCTTCCGCGCAAACAGGGACACCTATCAATGGCACAAATCCATTTACCATCGGGGACTTAGTTGTTAGTCAGATCAACACAGGTGGATCAGCAGCTATCAACGGCTTTTCCGTTAGCCTGGATGAGTTCATGACCACTGGTACAAATCAATCACCAGTCGGACAACTGACCTTGCCGACGGCTGCTTCCAATGGCAATAATGCCTTTTTTGTCACTAGCCACGGAGGAGAAGGAATGCTCACACTTTCGGGGGATAACAAATACTTAACGATCGGCGGGTATAGTTCTTCTGGGGCGGGGACAACTCCTACCGACCCTTCCGCTGCGACGGGAACATCAGTCCCGCGTGTCGTTGCCACGATCAACTATTATGGTACAATAGACACCAGTACTCTGCTGAAAACAGCCTATAGCGGCAACAATATCCGCACTGTGTATTCACCGGATGGTGCTAGCGGAACCAGCCTATACACTGGTGGTGCCGGCGGAGCCACGAACGGTGGCATCTGGCTTACTCAAGACGGTAATACTGCTGGAAAATCACATGTCCAAGGTGGCACTGGTAATCAGTCAGCCGTCAGAGACATCAGGCAGGTAGGAACCAACCTGTATTTCACGTCCACCACCACCCCTGGAGTCTATAAGACGCCGATCAGTGCAACGTCGGCCATGGCACCAACCCTCGTTGCATCCGGGACGCAGACTATATCTGGGACGACGACCAAGATTGCTGATACGGCTCCTGACGGCTTGTTTGTGGATGGCAGTGGTAATCTCTGGGTTGCTGACACCGGTAATACGGGAACAGGGGGCTTGTATGAATATAGTAGCACAGGCGTCTATAAAAACTTCATACAGTATTCTACTGCCAACGGCCTTGTAGGCTTAACTGGTGATTCCACTGATTTATTCGCAACCGCCCCCGCCTACACAGTCGCAAGCGTCACTACCCCATCTGCTCTCGTGGATTACAACATAGCGAGTGGGAAATTCACAACACTTGCATCCGCTTCCAATGGTAATGAGTTTGAGGGAGTGGACATGGCACCAGCACCGGAGCCGTCCGAGTATGCCACTATGAGCATGGTCCTGCTCGGTCTGGGCGCACTCGCTTACCGCGCCCGGAAGTGCGCCGCTGCCGCCCATTGATCTCTGCGCTTCTGGAAAAAGCCCGGTTCCGTGATGGAACCGGGCTTTTTTGCCAGTAAGCGGCAATCAGACGAAGCCGTAAACGGCCACGCTGGGGGGCGCGGACGCCTATTAGCCCGCCTGCGCGGGCAAAGATGAGGAAAAGACACTCTTCTCTTTCCCGGCGCAGGCCGGGTATTGGGCGTCCGCGTCCCCCAGTGAAGGTGTTTACGCCATCGTTTGCGTTTACGCCATCGTTTGCGTTTACGCCATCGTTTGCGTTTACGCCATCGTTTGCGTTTACGCCATCGTTTGCGTTTACGCCATCGTTTGCGTTTACGCCATCGTTTGCGTTTACGCCATCGTTTGCGTTTACGCCATCGTTTACTGAGCGGCTCTCACAAAAAAAGGTTTTATTGGGGTGGAGCGGGGGCTTTAGGCCAGTTTCTATACAGTCTTTTAGCCGTGGCACCAATTATTCCATTGAAGAAATTTTATGCTATACTTACTGTATGCAACACCGAACTGAGCCGCCCAGGCTTTTCCAGATCGTCTTCTCACTTTTTGCTTTTCTGCCTGCTACTTCTTGTGACAGCGCTGTCGGCAGGCGCGCAGACCAATCCTGTTGCGAGCGGAAACGCCCGATTTACCATCATCACGCCGAACTGCATTCGCTTGGAATATGCGCCCAATGGCGTGTTTGTGGATGCGCCTTCGCTGTTTGCCGCCAACCGGGCAGCGCGATCTAACGGCTTCCAGCAGGCGCAGGCGGGTGGGGCGACGACGATTGACACCGGCGCTATTCGGCTGACCTACACGCCGGACGGCAAGGCGTTCTCGCCGGCCAATCTGATGGCGGTGATTAAAAAGGGGGCGCAGACGGTCAACTGGACGCCGGGCGCAGCCAATCCCGGCAACCTCGGCGGCACGATCCGCACGCTGGACGGCGCGATGGGGGCCGGAGGATTTGGGCCAGGGCCTGCTGTCGCGCGACGGCTGGTACCTGCTGGACGACTCCCGCAGCGACCTGCTGACAGCCGACTGGGTGCAGGCGCGGCCAGCCGACGCCGGGACGGACTGGTATCTGTTCGGCTACGGCGACGATTACAAGGCCGCGCTGCAAGTCGCTGACCGCCATCGGCGGGCCGGTTCCCATGCCGCGCAAGTATGCGCTCGGCGCGTGGTATTCGCGCTACTGGCCGTTTTCCTCCGACGATTACCGCCAGATCGTCGGCGAATATGCGGCAGCATGACTTCCCGCTGGATAACATGGTCATGGACATGGACTGGCACAAGGACGGCTGGACCGGCTGGTCCTGGAACCGCAAACTGCTGCCCGATGCCGAGCAGCTCCTGCCCTGGTTCCATGCACAGGGCCTGCACGTCACCCTGAACCTGCACCCCGCCGACGGCGTCGGCCCGCAGGAGGACCATATGCGGCGTTTATGCAGGACATGGGCGCGGATCCGGCAACGAAGCAGACGATCCCCTTCGATGCCGGCGACAAGAAGTATATGGACACGCTCTTTGCCGACGTGTTCGCGCCGCTGGAAAAGAACGGCGTGGACTTCTGGTGGCTGGACTGGCAGCAGTACCCATACACGCGCTCGGTTCCCGATCTCACCAACCTGTTCTGGCTGAACACGCTGCTTGTATCAACACACCGCGCAGAACGGGCAGCGCGGCTTGTCGTTCTCGCGCTGGGCGGGGTGGGGCGATCATCGGCACCCGATCCACTTCTGCGGCGATGCCAACACAGGTTTCCCGATGCTGGCCTTTGAAGTGCCGTTCACGTCCACGGCGGGCAATGTCGGCTGCTTCTTCTGGTCGCACGACATCGGCGGCCACAACGGGGGGCGCAACGAAGAAGTCCTACACGCGCTGGGTGCAGTTCGGCGCGACCAGCCCGGTCCTGCGCTCGCACTCGACGCGCGACGCCCAGATGGATCGCCGCCCCTGGACCTATCCGAAGTGGGCGGAGGACTCCATGCGCGTTCTCGTTCCACCTGCGCGACCTGCTGTTCCCCTATATCTATTCCAGCGCCTGGGAGACCACCGCAGAACACTGTCCCGCTGGACCGCCCCCTGTACATTGACTATCCCAGACCGAAAAAGCCTATCACAATCCGCAGGAATATCTGCTGGGCGACAATCTTCTGGCCGCGCCCATCGCCATGCCGGGCGTCGGCCCGGGCCGCGTCGGGCGGCAGACTGTCTGGTTCCCGCAGCGGGGACATGGTACAACTACTTCACGGGCGAGCAGTATGCGGGCGGCACCGAGGCGCTGGTTTCCGCCGACATCAACGAGTTTCCGCTGTATGTCCGGGGCGGCGTTCCCGTCCCCATGCAGCCCTATCGCGCCGCGCATGGCGACCACGCCGCTGACCACACTGGTGGTGCGCTGCTACCCCGGCGCGGACGGCCAGACGGGCCGCTACTCGCTCTATGAAGACGACGGCGAGACGACGGCCTACCAGCGCGGCGAGTTCGCGACCACGCCGCTTTCGTACACTCGCAAAGGCGACGCCGTCACGGTGACGGTAGGGGCAGCGACAGGCCATTATGCCGGTCAGCCCGCTTCGCGCAGCATCGTCATAGAATTGCCGGATACAGATCGGGTCAGTCTTATGGCCGGCGATAGGTGGAGCGCCGCATCCTATGATGCCGCCACCTTGACGAACCGCATCACGTTCCCCCTGCGTTCCGTGATGCGATCTACCTCGGTGACTGTTCATGTCGCGCCTGCTGGCTTCGGGCAAATTGCGGCCCGCGCCCTGGCCCGCCGCCTGACGGGCATCCTCGGCCCGGATGCTGCCGGAAAGAGCATCAAGCAAGTGTTAGCGTCTCAAGCAGCCAGCCTGCCCCGGACCAGCAGGAGGCGCTGCTGGCTCTGGCCGGTGTGGGGTTGGTCGCCAAAAACGACGGCGTCTACGGCTGGGGCGGGCCGACGCGCGACTGGTTCTACGCTCCGCCCGGCCTGCTGGACGACGGCAAAGTGACTATTGCTTCCACCAATACCGTGGCGCAAGTTCTGCCGAATACAGGCCTGGACACGTCCGCGACGACCATGACCTGGCGGGGCAAACCTGTAAGGCGTCGCGGACAGGTAGACTTCCAGATCGCTGGTCAGCCATTCCATCTGCCCGCTGTCTCGGCGACAAGCGTTGACCTGATGACGGAAGACAACATTGCCGGGACCGCCAAAGTCACGGCTAGCGGATCAGAGAATGGTTATAGCTCCGATGGGGCTGTAGACGGCATCGTCGGCGGGTATCCCCAGGACAAGAGCAACGAATGGTCGGCGGGCCAGAAGGTCGGCGCGACTTTGACGCTGACCTGGGACACGCCGCAGACCATAGACCGCATCGTTCTCTATGACCGCCCCAACTTAAATGATCAGGTGACATCTGGCGAGATCGCCTTCAGTGACGGCAGTTCGCTCCTCGTCGGCGCACTCCCGGATGACGCTTCCAAAGGCTTTGAGATGCGCTTCCCCCCCAAAACCATCACGTCACTGACTTTCAAAGTGACGGGCCTCAAAGACACCTCGGAGAACGCCGGTCTGTCAGAAATCGCCGTGTACCGCGTGGGGGCCAAATGAAACTTTTTCTTACCGTATCCCTGCTCTGCCTGCTGGCCGCGTCGGTCTTCGCGGACGTACCGCGCGTCGCTGTGTTCTCTCAGGCTGGCTTTCCATTCTACGGCCCCCCGGAACTGACTTCTCCAAGCGCCATAGCCCAGGACTTGGAAAAGACCGGGCTGCGTGCCGATCTTTTGGACGCCGCAGCCCTGGCCGACCCAGCCCGGCTGAATTTAAAAGCTATGCCGTCGTGATCCTGCCCTACGGCAATACCTATCCCGCCGTCGCATTCGCCAACCTGAAAACGTTTCATCAGGCCGGCGGCTGCTTTGTCCTTTCCGGCATCCCCTTCACCCACGCGGTTATGCAGGACCCCCTGGGGCAATGGCGAGACTTCGGCCATGACTCCGCCCCGGCGTTATTCGGGCCAAACGGCATCGGCGTCGGCGGCTTTCGGGACGGGGTGAATGGATCGGTGAAACTTGCTCCCGGTGATCCCCTCGCGCTATCGGCGCTGAACGCGGACTGGGGAAACGCAGAAGACGGGCAGGCGCTGGACACGGCGACTCTGCCGGCGGGGACGCAGACCGTCCCTATCCTGACGGTGGGCAATCAGCCGACCATCGCGTTGATGCAGCACAGGGGCGATGCCTTCAGCGGAGCCGTGGATGTCTGGACGACTAACGAGCCTGCGCGGCGACGACATTCTGAAAGTCTATGCCACTGAGCAGTTGATGGTGCGCGGCGCGGTAGCTGCGTTGGCGCAGAAGGGCCTGCTGACGATGCCACAAAAGAAAACGGCCCTGGCGGCGCTGGACAAACTGCCGCGCCCGCGTGTTTATGCCAACTTGACGCTGCCGACTCCGCCTCGGTCCTACCCGACGCTTCAGCCGAAAAGCCAGCCCCCGGCCCGTCATTTGTATGTCGCCGATGTGCGCCATCTCGCCCGTGACGAGCAGATGCTATTGTTCTCGCTGCAAGGCCTGGTCAATCGCCAGCAGCCACGCCTTTATCTCCTCCATGACGATGATGACCAGTTCTGGCTGGACGTCATGCAGCAGCAGGGCCATACCGACAAGCCCCTGGTCGTCGCCGATCCGCTGTCACTGCTGAAAACATTTGCCGGCGCTTATCATGGCGTGGTCGTGCCGGATCCAAAAGTCTATGTCACTCCGTGCATCTCCGTGGACATCGCTGGGGCGGACGATCTGCTCCTGGCAACGCCGGAACTGGCCGCGCGGCTCCAACTGCCGATCAAAAGCGACCTGCGCGGACGCTTTCAGGACAATGCCGCCGCCTTGCGCTATGTCCGCACCGATCTCCTGCCGCATCTGAACCCGTATCTGGGCGCAATTCTTTCGCCTCACGTTCTGGGCAGCCAGCTTGACGACATCATCGCGGCCAAAGGAGTGTGCTTCTGGGTCACAGGAGCCGCCGAGCAGGATCAGCCGGGCGCAAACGCCGTGGCGGAGCGGGTAGAACTGGAATCGCTGCTGGCGCAGATGCCGCTGGGCGCTATCGTTCGCGGCTACCCGTGGGCCGGCGACGGCGCCGGGCTAGGTGAGCGCCCCGGCGTTTCCCTGTTTTCCCGCTTCGGCAAGATTACCACTGCCAGTGACTACGTCGCCAACTATTCGGTCCTCAGCGGCGTCCAAATCTCAGCCTTGAAGCAGAAGCCGCAGCCCCCGCCTCCCGCGCTGGACCGCACCAAAGTCTATGTCGCGTTCACCATGTCCGATGGGGATAATCTTTCCACCTGGCGCGGCGTCTGGCGCGGCTTTTTCACCGACCCGCTGCATGGAACTTTTCCCCTCGGCTATGGCATCGGGCCAACGCTGCTGGATGTCGCCCCTTCGATGGTGCAGTGGTACTATGACCATGCTGCGCCGACTGATGAGTTCATCTGCGACGTTTCCGGGGCCGGCTACATCTACCCTCGGGACTGGGCGGCAAATCTGCACGATTTTTCCGGCGCGCAGCAGCGCTATTACGACTGGACGCAAAGTGACATGCGCCGGCTGGACTTGAAGGGCCTGCGGATCATGGAAGCCGGCCCCGCCGACATCGTGCGGGTCGGCGCGGATCTGCCCGGCGTCCTGTTTCTGATGCCGGATTACGGTGCGGTCGGCGAAATGCCCCTGGCCGAACGGACCTACACGCTGCCCACCGGCCAGCCCGTCTTTCACGCCGTCTCTTACGGGCCGCAAGCGCAGGATTTGGCGGATCAAATCCGCCGCCGGGTCGGAACGACGCGCCCCGCCTTTGCCAACGCCTTTGTCTTTCTCTGGGGAGCCAGCCTCCGAAACATCAAGGGAGCAATAGACATCCTCGGCCCGGATTATGTCCCTGTCACGCCCTCACAACTCAACGCGTTGTACCGAGAGGCAACACAGACGCATTGAAAGCCTGTCTTCTGTGCATGGCCTTGCTTCTGCTGACCACTGCGACACAGGCGCAGACGCCGCCGCCGTTTCGCGATCTGCAAAGCGACACCTGGGCTGCCACGGACGCGCTGGGCCGGACACTGCCGACAGCCGTTTCGATGCGGCAGAACAAGTTTATCGGCATCTTTTACTTCGTCTGGCAAAGCCGCTCGGACCAGCCGTTTGACAACACCAAAGCCCTGGCCGCTAACCCCGCCAGCCCTGCCTACGGCCCGGTGACTGCTTTTCACTGGTGGGGCGAACCCGCGGTCGGCTATTACCGGTCAGATGACCCCTGGGTCGCCCGCAAGAACCTTCAGATGCTCGGTGATGCAGGCGTGGATGTTCTGTTCTTGGATGTAACCAATGCGTTCACGTATCCCGCTGATGTCAAGATGCTCTTTGACACGGCCGAACAGATGCGCCGAGAAGGCTTTCGCACCCCGCAGATCGGCTTCCTCACCCATGCAGGTACGGTTCCTACTGTCACCTCGCTTTACAATACTTACTACACTAAAGGCTTGTATCCCGACCTGTGGTTCCGCTGGGAAGGCAAGCCGCTCATTCTGGGCGACCGGAACGCGAAAGACGGTAACGGACAGATGCTTGACCCCCAAATCGCCGACTTTTTCACCTGGCGCAATTCCTGGGCCTGGGACCCCGGCCAGGACAAGTGGCAGTGGATAGACAAATACCCTCAGCGCCCCGGCTGGCATACCGACCCAGCGCTCCCCGAAGAAGTCCCGGTAGCCGTCGCCGGCCATCCCACGGACAATCTGGGCCGCTCTTACCACAGCGACGACCAATGGGGGCATGGCACGGAGCCGCCCGTTGACGTTCATCTCCTCGCCGCTGACAGTGACAAAGGTTTGCAGTTCGGTCAGCAGTGGGAGCAGGCCTTAAAAATTGACCCGGAATTTATTTTTGTTACCGGCTGGAATGAGTGGATCGCCCAGCGCTTCACCAGCGGCCCCGGAGGCGGACCAGGCTTCCTGGGCCGCGTCTTGAAACCCGGCGAGACGTTCTTTGTGGACAACTACAACGAAGAATTCAGCCGCGACATCATGCCCATGAAGGGCGGGTATGGCGACAACTATTACATGCAGCTTGTGGCCGGTATTCGCCGATTCAAAGGTGCCCGCCACCCGCCCGTCGCACATGGCTTCCAGACCATTTCCGTCAATGGTTCCTTTGCCGCCTGGGATCGCGTGACGCCGCGCTATTTAGATGCCGTCGGCGATACCATGCACCGCGACCATGACGGCTGGGCCGGCCATCACTATACAGACACCAGTGGCCGCAACGACATCACCACCGCCAAAGTCGCCTGCGATGCCAGAAACATCTACTTTTACGTCCATACGCAGGACAAACTGACCCCTTATACCGACCCCCACTGGATGCAGCTTCTGATTGATGCCGACCTGAACCCGAAAACCGGCTGGAACGGCTATGATTTCCTGGTCAACAGCCCCGTCCTCAGCGCCAATAAAACGACAATAAAACGCCTCTCCGACGGCAAAACCTGGCCTGTTTCTTACCACGCGGCGGGCAATGAAATGCAGATCGTCCTTCCCCGCGCCCTCCTCGGCCTCACTCATTTTAATACAACGACATTTGACTTCCACTGGGTAGACAACGCCCCTGTCGGTGGCGATCCAAAAAGTATCAACGATTGGTGGTACGTCGGCGACAGTGCCCCCGACGGACGCTTCCACTACCGCTACCAGAACATCCGATAATCGCGGCGGATATCCCGCATGACTGAGTGAGAGCGATAGTGTATAATAGTACGATACGCGATACCCGGAGGATATTCTAATGCCAAATGCCCAGGAGGTTTATGTGGTGAATGTGCGCCCCTTGCCGCGTGCCGAGCGACTGCGCGTGGCGGCGCTTATTTTGGATGAATTGACTCAAACCCTGCCGCCTATGGTGGACGAAAGCGATGAGTGGAGCGAGGAAGACATTCGCGACCTGACGGCTTTTTCTTTAAATTACTGCGGCGTCTCTCTATCCCGAGGAGGAAGATTATGCCTAAACCGGGTGATGTCGTGCTTCTGGATTTTCCGGGCGTCACCGGAGTAAAACGAAGGCCGTCAATAGTTCTTTCCTCAGACACTTATCACAAAAACCGCCCGGACATTATCGTTGGATTGATTACCAGCCAAACACGGGCGGCGGTCGGTCCAACAGATTATCTGGTTCAGGACTGGTCGGCGGCAGGACTGCGCGTTCCGTCCGCCTTTCGGTCATTTCTGACTACTCTGCCGCCCTCTGCAAATCCAGTCAAAATCGGAGAGTTATCGGAGCGAGATTGGAATGCCATTCGCGCCCGCGTCAAAATTGCCTTAACAGACCTGGACTGACGCTTTCAGAACGTCCGTTGAGGCTTAAGAAGTATGCCAAAGCATTCCCGACTGACCGAGCGAGGCCGCTGCTTTTGGAACACAGAACGGCTGTGGGCGCTCTCGCAAAAACTGACGGTCAAAACGGTTACGCTGGACAGTATTGCTGAGATTGATCAGAATTGCCCGGCGTATCTTAACAGGGGAGAGGTTCTTCTCCGTCTCTCCAGACTTGGGGCGGGGGCCTCTTGCTCATGTCCTGATTATATGCTATGATAAGGGCCAATGGAGAACTTGTTTGGGAAAGTGACGGCATGGGACAAGGCCTCTCATGGCGTGCAGGCATGGGCGCTGGTCCTGCTGGCTGCTATCCTGACCTTGTCAGGAGCCGCACACGCAGACCCGGCAAAACAGATGTTGGACGCGCCCTGGCAACTCCGAAGTGCTCAGAACTTTGCCGATACCGGCGCACAGATTTCCCTGCCGGATTATGTGACATTGGGCTGGATGCCCGCCGCCGTGCCGGGAACGGTGCTGATCTCCTACGTCCGGGACGGCAAATTTCCCGACCCCTATTACGACATCAACAACAAGCGGTCGGAAAACCGCATCCCGGATGCGAGCGTTCCCGGCACGCTGTTCGCCTCACCATTCTGGTATCGCAGCACGTTTCATCTCGGCCCCGCCAGCAAGGGAAAAACCGTCTGGCTCAACTTTGACGGCATCAACTACCGGGCGGAGATTTTTCTGAACGGCCAGCCGGTCGGGAAGATGGCTGGGATGTTTAAGCGCGGCGTCTTTGATGTCACCGGCCAAGCCGCGATCGGGCAAAACGCGCTGGCGGTGGAAATCTTCCCGCTGGATTCGCCCGGCCAGGTGCATGACGGCGGATGCGGCGGCGACGGGCAGATCGGCAAAACCGCCGCCACCATGTATGCCACCGTGGGCTGGGATTTCACGCTGGTCGACGGCATCCGTGATCGCAACATCGGCATTTATCGCCCTGTCTCCGTTACCACGACCGGGCCGGTGCGCGTCCATGACCCGTTCATTGTCACCAAGCGCGTTCCCACCGACACAGCGGAACTCGGTTTCCAGACGTATCTGACCAATGCGACTGACCAATCGGTCAGCGGAACACTAAAAGTGGACATAGAGAGCAGCGGAAGCCCCGTCACGGAGCCGGTCACGCTGGGGCCGCACGAGACGCGGGAAGTGGCTCTCAAGGCAAGCGACCATCCGGGGTTGATTATCGCGCACCCCCGCGTCTGGTGGCCGCTCTTCCAGGGCAAGCCGGAATTGTATCAATTGCGTGTCCGTTTTATCACTTCGGACGGGCAGGTTTCGGATACGCTCCACACCCATTTCGGTATCCGAACGATTACCCAGGACACGTCATTTCATGGGCAAAACACGTTCTGGGTCAATGGACGCCGGATATTTATTCAGGGCGGCAACTGGGTTCAGGATGCCATGCTGCGGGCGACGCGCCCCGGCTATGAAGCCAAACTGCGTCAGATGGCCCAGGCAGGCGTCAACATGCTCCGGTGCTGGAGCGCCAGCGCGCCGGAAAGCGACGATTTTTACGACATTTGCGATCAACTTGGCATCATGGTTTGGACCGAGTCCGGCGCGGCGGCGCAGGTTTGGGGGCCGACCGATCCGAAGCTGCAATTGGACAACTGGGCCGATACCGTGCTGCGCGTTCGCAACCACCCGAGCCAGGCGTACTATTGCGGCGGCAATGAAGGCTGGCCGGTTTCCGGCACGGACAAGGTCACGCTCCAAAACGATCCCACCCACGGCTACCAGGACAGTTCTCAGCAGAACGGGCAGCGCGGATGCCCCTATCGGTACCTCGGCATTGATACCCTGTACGATTATACCGCCAAAGACCTGTTCGGCTCCGGCCCGCTCGGCCCCTTCGGCGGCTTCTGCAGCGAGACAGGGACACCGATCCTGCCGCCCGCCGACGTTCTGCGCCAGTTTATTCCCGCCGCCAAACTCTGGCCGACGACCAATCACCCGGCCTTTGACGAATCCATCGCCTACCACGACGGCGGCGGGTTCCATCAGGTCAAGCTGCTGGTCAACAGTGGCTGTGCGAAGTTCGGCAGCTTTGACCTGCCTGACCCCGCCGGGCGCGTCGGGCTGGAAAATTACGCCGTCAAGGGCCAGATTTTAGGGGCCATGCAGGGTCGTGCCTTTTCGGAAGTCTGGAAGCGCAACAAGTGGGACGAAGCCAACAAGCGCTACGATACCGGCTACATGCTCTGGACCGTCAACAGCCCGAACCCGATGGCCGCTGCCCGTCTGGCGAACTATTCCGGCGAACCGAACGCCGCTCTGTTTTACTTCGCACATGGCAACAAGCCCTTGCACGCCCAGTATGACTACCTCTCCAACGACGTTTCCGTGATCAACGACCATGCGTTTCCTGCCCATAAACTCGTCGTGACGGCGCAGGTGCGTAACTTGGATTGGAGCCTGAAATGGCAGGGGGAAAAGACGATAGACGTTGACGCTGACACGTCCCTGAATGGCCTCCTCATCCTTTCCGCCAAAGACGCGCCTGGCCTGGGCGACGTGCATTTCATCACGGTGGAACTTCGCGACTCGTCGGGGAAACTCTTAGACCGCGCCCTGTACTGGCGGTCAAAACTGGATAAACAGTATGGCGCGGATGGCCCATTCACCGCCCTGAACGAGATGCCGATGACGCATCTGACCGTCCATTCTTCCGTGCAAATGGTCGCTGGTCGGCAGGTCGTCACCGTCACGCTCGCGAATCCGACCCCGCATCTGGACTTCTTCACCCGTCTCAAAATCACGCACGGGCCGTCTCAAACTCTGACACAGCCGACGGAATACTCCGACAATTACTTTTCGCTGCTGCCTGGCGAAACCAAAACCGTGACCCTCTCTTATAATTCGTCCGATCTCGCCGGCGAAAAGCCAAAACTCACCGTGGAAGGCTGGAACCTGCACCCACTGACGTTGGGTTTAAATAACTCCGGCATAACCTCCTCCGCGCCCTCCGCCTATCGCCCAGCCCTGGTTCCACTCTCGCAGGACAAACCCGTGACCGCCTCCTCCACCGAAGCCACCGGCAATGTCCCGGCCCATGTCACCGACGGCGATTTTGGCACGCGCTGGGCCAGCCAGCTTGCCCACGATCCCGAATGGATCGCTATCGACCTGGGCGCGTCCCACACTCTCACCGAAGTCCGCTTGGATTGGGAGGACGCCGTCGCCAAAGACTACCAAATCCAGGTCTCCGACGATGGCACGAACTGGACCACGATCCGCTCCATCAACGGCAACGCCGCCACCGGCTGGCTGACTTACAAAGGCCTCCACGCCACCGGCCGCTACGTGCGCGTCTTCTGCACCGCCCGCGTCACCCCCTATGGCTACTCGCTCTACGAGTTCCAGGTCTATGGGCGTTGAGGGCGAGAACAGGGGGCTGTCGCTTCGATAGGACGCGGCCTCAAAACAGTTCCTTGACTCGCGAATGTGCTACAATCAAATGTGCGACAAACTGCTGTGTTCCCGGGTGCAATTGTCGTTGTTCGGTTCAGCGGAACTGCGGGAACTGTTCAGGGGGCGTTGGTTTCGGCGTTCCTGATCGGGCTGATCTGCCTGACATTACATAACGCCAATTATCGGAACCGACGAGTCTTTTTGGTGGCAGCCGCCATTCATGCCGGTAAAAGAGGCGTAACACTGGAATTCAAGCACCGTCGGCTGTGGATCGAGCGCATAAGCCGTGACTTTCAGGGCGTCGTTCTGTTTACGCCATCGTCTCGGAAACGTCCAGTGTGACCCCAGATTTCAGGTACAACCCAATGCCCCTCGCGGCCTTTCCAAAATGCTATCTGGACGCCCTCTGCGTCCATCATACAATGTCCGTGGAGGAGTGGATCGCGCAGGCCGCTGACCTGGGCGTAGACGGATTGGAGTTCTACTGGGGGTTCACGCCCAGGGATGCCGCTTCGCTGAAACGCCTGCGGCAAGTGTTGGACTCGCACGGTCTGGTGATGCCGACGATGTGCTACTCGCCAGACTTTATTCAGCCCGACCCCAATGCACGGCAGGCGCAGGTGGAGGAGCAGAAGCGCGTCATTGAGGTGACAGCGGCTCTCGGCGGGACTCTGTGCCGCGTTCTCAGCGGGCAGCGCCGGGAAGATGTCTCGCGGGCCGACGGCATCCAAATGGCCGCCGAGTGCATCACCTCCCTGCTGCCCTTTGCCGAGCGGCACGGCGTCACGCTGATTCTAGAAAACCATTATAAAGACGGCTACTGGCAATTCCCCGAGTTCGCCCAGAAGCAGGAGGTTTTTCTGGAACTGCTGGCGGCCATTCCCGACTTGCCCTGGTTTGGGGTGAATTATGACCCTTCCAACGCGATTATCGCCGGCGACGATCCCATCGCGCTGCTGGAAGCGGTCAAGACGCGCGTTGTTTCTATGCACGCCAGTGACCGCTACTTTGCCGGTGGCACGCTGGAAGACCTGCGGCGGGAAGAAGCGCATCCCCAGCTAGGCTACTCCGCCATCCTCAAGCACGGCGTCATTGGACGCGGCCTGAACGACTATGACCACATCTTTTCCATTCTCAGGGGCGTCGGTTTCCGCGGCTGGATTAGCATTGAAGACGGAGACGACCCGACGGTCGGCATGGAGCATCTGCGCCTGTCGGCGGAGTTTTTACGCGAGAAAATGGCCGCGCATGGTCTGGAATAGACACTGTTTATGAAAACGATTGTTCAAATCTCGCTGGATGTGACCAACATTCCCGAAGCGCTGGAAACGGCGGCCCTGGCCGTGCGGGCCGGAGTGGACTGGCTGGAAGCCGGGACGCCACTGATTATCGCTGAAGGCATGAACGGCGTGCGGGCCCTGCGTCAGGCGTTCCCGGAGGTTCCCATTGTTGCGGACCTGAAAACGATGGACGGCGGCTGGCTGGAAGCCCAGATGATGGCGCAGGCGGGCGCGACCCATGTAGTCGTGATGGAGCGGGCGCACACGGAGACGATCAAGGTTGTCGTTAAGGCGGGCCGGGATTTTGGGGTGCAGGTGATGGGCGACAATCTGGCCGCGCCGGACATGGTCGCCGCCGCCCGACGTCTGGAAGACCTGGGCTGCGACTACGTCATCCATCACATCGGGTATGATGAGCGCCGAGGCATCGTCGCCAGTGGCGGCGTCTGCCCCAGCCCGCTGGATCAGCTTCGCGAGATCGTGCAGGCGGTCAGCGTCCCCGTTCAGGCCGTCGGTGGGCTGTCCATTGAACAAGCCATGCGAACGCCCGAATACGGCGCCCCTCTGGTGGTACTAGGAGCGCCGCTGACAATTGACGCGGATGCGTTCAAAACCGCCGCTGGCGATCTGGAAAGCAAACTGCGGTTGATCTGCGATACCGTTCACGCCTACGGCGACGTTGGGCCATCTGCGAAAGAGAATAGCGAATGACAAGCACCATGCCGGGCGTGGTCAATTACGGGCCGGAGCCGCTATCCGTGGAGATGCGCGAAGTCTCCGTTCCGACGATCGGGGACGAAGACGTGCTGCTGGCCGTGCAGGCGGTTGGTGTCTGCGGCAGCGACCTGCATCAGTACCACGGCAAGCAAAGCTGGAAAGTCAATTACCCGGTCGTTCTGGGGCATGAGTTTGCGGGGATTATCGCCCAGACCGGCAGCCGCGTTCAGGGGTTTCGCGAAGGCGACCGCGTCGTCAGCGAGACCGCCGCCGTGCTGGATACCCGTTCGCCCTTCTTTCGGGCCGGGGAATACAACCTGGATCCGAACCGGCTGGGCTTCGGCTATGGCGTGAGCGGAGCCATGACTAAATTCGTCCGTGTGCCGGAGCGCTGCCTGCACCGCCTGCCCGACTCGCTGCCGTTTGAGAAAGCCGCCCTGACCGAGCCATGCTGCGTGGCCTACAACGCGACGTGTATCAACTCGCATATCCGGCCCGGCGACAGCGTCGTCATCATTGGGCCGGGGCCGATCGGCCTGTTGTGCGCGCTGATGGCGAAGCTGTCCGGGGCGAACCCGCTCATTGTTGTCGGCGTTGCCGCCGATGCGAAGCGTCTGGAAGCCGCCAAACAAGTCGGGGCGACGCAAACACTGGGCGCGGCAGGCGAGGACGTGGCCGCGTGCATCAAAGGGCTTGGCGACGGCTACGGCGTGGATGTGGTTATGGATGCCGCCGGCGTGAGCGCGACTTTGCAGCTGGCTCTGGAAATTGTGCGTCCCGGCGGGCAGGTGACCAAAGTCGGCTGGGGACCGCAGCCTTACGGGGCCTCGCTGGACCCGCTGGTGCAGAAAGGCGTGACGCTTCAAGGCAGCTACAGCCACAACTGGCCGATGTGGGAAAAAGTCATCGCTATGCTGGCAAGCGGCCAGATTGATCTCGGCCCGATCTTAAACCGTATCAGCCCTTTGGATGATTGGCAGGAAAGCTTTGGGGCCATGCACCGGGGCGAGATCGTCAAAGCCGTCCTGCGGCCCTGAATCATTGGTGGCATGGGGGAACGTAGAATGCAGTTAACCGGCAAGACGGCACTGATCACCGGTTCCACGAGCGGCATCGGCGAGGCCATCGCGCGGCGATTCGCGTTGGCCGGCGCGCGCGTGTTGATTCACGGCCAGCGGCAGGAGGAGGCGGAAGCGGTCGCGGCCTCCATCCGGGAGAGCGGAGCCTCGGACGCCGATTATTTGGTCGCGGATTTGGAGCGGCCCGACGAGTGCGAGTCGCTGATTGGAGCCGCCATAGCGCGTTTTGGGGCGCTGAACATTTTGGTCAACAATGCGGCTCAGATCACCCGCAGCGACTTGATGACCACGGACGTGGAGACGTTTGACCGGACAATTGCCGTCAACCTGCGCGCCCCGCTGCTGCTCATCCGCGCGGCTCTGCCCCATTTTCGCCGCGCGGGAGGCGGCGCGGTTCTCAACATCGGGTCGGTGAACGGCTACTGCGGCGAGCGCACCCAACTGGCCTACTCCATCAGTAAGGGCGGCTTGATGACCCTGTCGCGCAACCTGGCCGACGCGCACGGAACCGAAAACATCCGCGTCAATCATTTCAATCTCGGCTGGGTGCTGACGCCCAATGAGTACGCCTTGAAACGCCGGGAGGGACTGCCCGAAGACTGGCCGCAGCGTCTGCCGCCGACCACTGCCCCTTCGGGCCGGCTGCTTTCCCGGAAGAAGTCGCGCATTTCGCGCTGCTGTTCGTGAGCGACGAAGGCGCGCTGGTCAATGGCGCGGTTTTAGACCTGGAACAGTATCCCATGATTGGCCGCAACCCGACCAAAGCGCCGGTTTGACAAGGAGAAAGGGAAATTGGTTGTGAAAAATCGGATCGCCGCAATAGTTCTGCTTGGTCTGGCGCTGTTATCGGCGCGTCCGGCAGTGGCTGACGATCTCGTGCCGACGCCGTGGAACGGCATGGACATCGGTGGACCAAGCCCCGCTGGGACGGCCAAAGCGGACAACGGGGTGTTCACGCTGACCGGCGGCGGGGAACTTTCGGGCAGTGGAGACCGGTTCCATTTCGTTTATCAGGCTCTGTCCGGGGATGGCGCACTGATCGCTCACGTCACCGCCGAGGGAAACCCGAACGATTTGGAGACGGCAGGGCTGATGGCCGGCAGGCCCTGGCCTCCACGTCCGACTTCGTCGCCGCCGCGCTGATGCCCGGCCATGGGGTCGCGGCCTCGTATCGAACTCCCTGCGCCCCCCGGACTGCTGCCGAAAGCGAGAACGCCGCGTCCCCGGTCTGGCTGAAGCTGGTGAAACGCGGGCTATTCATGCAGAGCTACAGGGCTGCCGATCAGGGCGGAACGCCCGGTGCCTGGAAGCAGGTGGGCAGCCGCCAGCCAATTCCTTCGGGAATGATCTACGTCGGCCTCTTCCAGGCCACTCACGCCCATAACGGCACGGCAGCGTTTGACCACATCTCGCTGTCCACCGGGCCTCAGCCGCCGCTTGATGATGGGGTGTATACGATTACGCCGGCCAGCGCGCCGAACATGGTTCTGGCGGGCAGCGGCAATGCGGTCAACCTCGCCGCGCCAACCGGAGCCGCGAACCAGAAGTGGCGTGTGGCCCACCAGGGAGGTGTTTATTCCTTTGCCCCGCTCTCGGACCCGTCCCTCGCGCTGACCGTCCCTGGCGCGAAGTCCGTCTCCGGCAGCCGCGTTGCCGTCACTGCCGACCAGGGACAAAACACGCAGCGGTGGCAGATCGTCACCAATAGCAACGGCACTTACAGCCTGCTGCCGCAGTTCAACACCGGCATCGCTCTGGACGATTTCGGCGGGAATGCGACGCCCGACGCCGTGATTGACATCTGGCAATTTAACAGCAGCGACCCGCACCTGCGATGGACAATCAATTCCGCGCCATGAGAAACATAAAACAACTTTTGCGAGCTTTGCTCTTTTTCCTGGCCTGCGGCGGGCTGCTGGGCCACATGACGCCCCGCTGCGCCGCGCAGACGCAGTACCTGACGGGACCGGACTCGCATGTCCAGCCCGGCGTGCCGCACGGTGAGACATTTCAGTTCGATCTGACCGGCGTGAAATACTATCCCGGCACGAAATCTACTATCATAGTCTATGTGCCGGCGCAGTACACGCCGGATCATCCCGCCTGCCTTTGCGTCGGTCTGGATGGGCCGGGCTTTCGGCCTCAGACGGTGTTTGACAATCTCATCGCCCGGAAGCAGATGCCGGTGACAATCGGCGTGTTCGTCACATCCGGGACCGTCAACAAGCCCGGCACAAACGATCCGGCGCGTTTTGACCGCTGCTACGAGTTCGACAGCATCAATGACACCTTTGACCGCTTCTTATTTGAGGAGGTCCTGCCGGCGGTGGAGCAGCACAAGGCAGCCGATGGCCGCGCGATCCACTTCTCCGCCGACCCAAACGACCATATGATCTATGGCGGCAGCAGCGGCGGCGTCTGCGCGTGGACCGCGGCCTGGCAGCGCCCGGACCTGTTCCGGCGCGTCTTCACTGCCATCGGCACCTATGTCGGCATGCGCGGCGCGGACCAATATCCGACGCTGATTCGCAAGACCGAGCCGAAGCCGATCCGCATCTTTCAGCAGGACGGCGCGCAGGACACCTGGAACCCGCTGTTTGACAACTGGTATACCCAGAATCGCTCCATGGAGGAGTCTTTAAGCTTCGCCGGCTATGATGTGAACCATTCCTGGGGAACATTGGGCCACGAAGGCTCACAGGCCGAGTCATTGTTTCCCGATGTGGTCAAATGGCTCTGGCGGGACTATCCCGCGCCCATTCAGGCTGGGGAGTCCGGCAACAGCATGCTGCGATCCGTGCTGGTCAGCGGGCAAACCTGGCGCGCCGTCACCGACCCCCATCAGCCCCTGTCCCATCTTGCCGTCAGCCCGGCGGGCGCGGTTTATTTTTGCGTTGCCGGCAGTACAATCCACAATATCGGCGCGGACGGCGCGGCGCATTTTTTCGTCCGCAGTCCTGCCCCGGTCTCGGCCCAGGCATTCGGCCCCGACGGGCGGCTCTACGCGGCGCTGGCCGATGGCCGGATCGTTGCGTTTAACGCCGCCGGAAAGCAAGCGGTCTTTGCCAGCGGCATCCACGCCCAGGGCCTTTTTGTTGCCAGCGACGGCAGCGTGTACGCCTCCGAACCCGGCGCGCACGCCGACATGCCCAGCCGCCTTTGGCGCATCACGCCGGGCGGCATTAAAACTCTTTTAGACACGGGTCTGCATCATGCGACCGGCCTGCTGCTGACGCCGGATCATACCCTGCTTTTTGCGGCCGAGGGCAGCACGCACTGGATATACAGTTATGTCGTGTCGCCCACTCATAGCCAGCTCACGGACAAGCAGCGGTTCTACTGGCTGCATGTCGCCGAAAGCGCCCCGGGCGAGGAGGACGGCAGTGGCGCGACGGACATGGCCGACGACGCGCAGGGCAATCTGTATGTCGCGACCCGCATGGGCGTCCAAATCTGCGACCGGAACGGGCGCGTGGAAGGCATCCTGACGCTGCCGGGCGGCGCGGTGTCCAGCCTCTGTTTTGGCGGGCCGAAGTTTGATCACCTTTACATCGTTTGCGGCGGGCAGATCTACGAGCGCCCGCTGCAAGTTCCCGGCGTTCCCGGATTCGCGCCGCCGGTGCCGCTCCCGGGATTTGGCGGGGGTTAAGAGATGTGGCAGCAGAACGCTAATCCTTTCCATCAACTTGCCACCTCGGCGGGCGCGGCGACTCTGCCAATCCTTGTCTTGTTCGCACTGCTGATCAGCCGCAAGGTGGCCGGCCACCTCGCCGCCGTCTGCACGCTTCTAGTCGCGCTTCTAGTCGCGACACTGGCGTTTGGAATGCCGGTCAAGTTGGCCGTCCTTTCCACCGTCTATGGCATGGTGAACGGCCTGTTTCCGATTGGCTGGATCTTGATCGCCGCCGTTTTTTTGTACAATCTCAGCGTCAAAAGCGGCAGCTTTGCGACTTTGACACGCAGCATTGAGTCGATCACCGCCGACCGCCGGTTGCAGGCGCTGCTGATCGCTTTCTGCTTCGGCGCGTTTCTGGAAGGATGCGCCGGGTTCGGCGCTCCGGTCGCCATTACGACCGGAATGCTGGTCGGCCTCGGTTTCCAGCCGCTGTACGCCGCCAGCATCTGCCTCCTCGCCAACAGCGCGCCGGTCGCGTTCGGCAGCATCGGCATCCCGATTGTCACGGCGGGGCAGACGTCGGGCGTTGACCCCGTGTTGATCGGCCGCATGGTTGTCCACCAGCTTCCGGTCCTGACCCTAATTTTACCTTTCTGGCTGATCATCTTGATTTCCGGCTGGAAAGGGGTGCGCGGCGTCTGGCCGGCAATTCTGGTCACGGCGGTTTCGTACACCCTGACAATGTATCTGGTGGCGGAATATCTGGGGCCATCCCTGCCGAACATCCTCTCCTCCCTAGTCTCCATCCTCTGCCTGGTCATTTTCCTGCGCGTCTGGAAGCCGAAAGACATCTGGCGATTCCCGGAGGAAGCGGCCTATGTCCCGTCATCTGATCAGACGCATACCGCCTTCGGCCCGCAGGTGCGGGCGTGGACGCCCTTTCTGCTGCTAATTATCCTGGTCGGCAACTGGGGCGTCGCCGGGATCAAAGCGCGGCTTGATGCGGCTACTCTGAAGATTCCAGTTCCTGGGCTGGACGGCGTCATTCACGCCGGCGACAAGGCTCTGGCCGTGATCTATTCGTTCGGCTGGCTTTCCGCCGCCGGCACGGCGATCTTTCTGGCGGCGCTGCTGACAGCGCTGCTGCTGCGGATGCCGGCGCGGCAGGTCGGGGAAGTCGCCGGGGAGACGATGGGGCGGCTTCGCAATCCCCTCATCACGATCTGCTCCATCGTCGGCTTTGCCTACCTCGCCAACTATTCCGGCATGAGTCTCGCGCTCGGCAGCGCCCTGACCGTCTCCGGCCACTTTTTCCCACTTCTGTCGCCGCTGGTGGGCTGGATCGGCGTCTTCGTCTCCGGCAGCGACACGGCGGCGAACGCCCTGTTCAGCAATATGCAGCGAACGACTGCAAACCATCTGGGGCTGAACCCGATCCTGACCATTGCGGCGAACACCGACGGTGGAGTGACCGGCAAGATGATCTCGCCGCAAAGTATCGCCGTCGCCGCCGCTTCCAGCAAACTGATCGGGCAGGAGGGACAGCTTTTCCGTATGACCCTGCCGCACAGCCTGGGCCTGCTCGGCATTGTTTGCGTCATTACCTATCTCCAGGCGTATTATCTTGCAGGGCTGGTCCCGGCGATGCCTTCTGGGATGATGGCGACGGTCAAACCGGGGATCGCCCCTCTCGGACTGAGCGGCATTATGATCCTGTCCGCCTCCGCGCTCCTTCTGGGCGCGCTCGCTTACGCCAATGCCGTTTCCGGCGCTGAAAGAAAGAAATTACCATGAGTATTGAGATCACTCGCAGGGATTTTTTGCGAACCGCCGCAGCGACGGCTGCCGTCGCGGTGGCGGGGCCGGGGCAGCTCATCCGACCCGACGCGCTCCGAGCCGCCGGTCTGCCGGCACGTCGGGCGGACGGCGGCTTTCTGTACCATCCGCCGATGTCGTCGGGCATTCCGCTGGGCGGCATGGGGGCCGGCACCTTTGAGATACGGGCCGATGGGCGGATGTACGAGTGGCAGGTGTTTAACAACTGGGCCTCCACCCTGACCCTGCCCGATACGTTCTTCGGCATTTACGCTGCCCAAAGCGGGCATAAGCCGGTCGCGCGGCGTCTGGAGACGGTCACGGATGCGCGTTTGCCCGGCATGCCCGTCGAACAGATCACTTACGAGGGCAAGTTTCCGATTGCACGCCTCTCTTATGACGACCCGGACCTGCCGGTTCAGACCACGCTCATCGCCTGGTCGCCCTTTATTCCGCACCATCCTCGTGAGTCCGGCCTGCCCGCCGCCCTATTCACGTTTCAAGTGACCAATCGCACGGCGCAGCCGGTGCAGGCATCCGTGCTGATGAGCCTGCGAAACTCTGTCGGTCTCCACGCCAACGGCACGCGCAACGTGCTGGAACGCACGGCGGAAATGACCGCCATTCGCATGGAGCCGACGGGCCATGCCACAGCATCCGTCGTCAGCCGGCCTGTGCGCGTGCTGGTCTTGATGGAAGGCGGCTCGGACACGGCGGCGCTGCGCGATGCGATGAACGGCGTTCCCGGACTGACTTATGACTGGCCGGACATTGGGACGGGCGCGATCAGCCTTCCTGGCAAGACCGCCGAAGAGTTGAAAAACCGCTATGATGCCCTCTGGATCGGCGAGATCGGCCACGCGCGGGACGTTCTCGGCGAGACGAATATGACGCTGATTCGGGATGCTGTTCGCCTCGGCATGGGCCTGCTGGTCGTCGGCGGCTGGGACGCTTTCTACGGGCATGATGACGGGCGGTGGGCGCACCTGAACGGTACGCCCATTGAAGAGGCGCTGCCCGTCACGTTCGCTGACCACTTCGACGCCGTCGGCCCAACCACTCGCGTCCATGCCGCCGCGCCTGCCCCGTTTGCCCAGATGCCGACGGACTTGCAGTTCGGCGGCTACAGCAAAGTCGCCGGGGTCAAGCCGGGCGCGCAGACGCTCCTCACCGCAGACGATGGGACGCCCCTGCTGGTCACCGGAACCTTCGGGCCGGGGCGCACTGCCGTTTGGGCGCCGGGGGCCATCGGCGGCTGGCCGGCGGGGGATTGGGACAAAGCCGCATTCTTCCGCAGCGTCACCGCCTGGCTGGCGGGTGCGGCCTACACCCCCGGCCTCGGCATCCCCCGGCTGAACCCCGCCTACGGCACCATGACGCTGGCGGCTCTGTCTCCCGATGCCGGGGCGGCGACCGAGTGGGACGACGCGGCCCGTTTATGGCATGAGTTTTCCGCGCATGGCGTTGTCTCCGGTCAGAAGGTCGCGCCGGAGCGGCACCGAAACGCCGCGCTGACCCAGAGCCTTGCTCTTGGCCCCCACGAAACCGCCACTGTCACATTTATGCTGGGCTGGCATTTCCCCAATCATTACGACATGACGCCCCAGCGCAACTGGCTCGGTCACCAGTACGCCCTCTGGTACGCGGACTCCGACGCGGTCGTGCGCGACGTGGCCGCGAACCATGCCGCGTGGTACGCCGCCACCAAATCCTTTCAAGACTCCCTTTACGCCTCGCACATGCCGCCGAAAGTCGCTGACGCCATCAATGCCCAGCTCACCACCTTCGCCAAAGAAACCTGGTGGACGGAAGACGGCACCTGGGCTGTGTGGGAAGGCATGGGCTGCTGCGGGCTGCAAACGCTGGATGTAGGCTTTTACGGCTCGACGCCCATCACGCTGTTTTTCCCAGAGCAGGAGAAGATCGCCATGCGCCTTTCCGCCCGGCACCAGAACGAGGAAGGCAAGATGCCGCACTTCTTCCCCGGCAATTTTGAGAAGCCGGATGCCTGGGACAAGATTGACCTGATGCCCAAGTTCGCCCTGATGGTCTACCGGGATTACCTCTGGACCGGCGACTTAGACTACCTGAAAGAAATGTGGCCGGTCATCAAGCGGGCAATGGCCTATGACCAGCGCAATGATCAAAACAAAGACTGGCTGCCCGATGATCACGGTGCGGATGAGACGTATGACGGATGGGAAATGGAAGGAAGCACGTCTTATGTCGCCAGCATCTGGCTTGCCGGCCTCGCTGCCGGCATCCTCATGGCGCAAATTTTGGGCGATGATGAGACGGCAGCCGATTACTCGCACTGGCTGGCGCAGGGACAAAAGAGCTTTGACGCGCAGCTCTGGCAGGGCGATTATTATCAGATGTCGCGCAATGTCGCCAACGGTCATCAAAGCACCGGCATCATGCTGGTGGGCATGGTCGGCCAGTGGTTCGCCCACCTCTGCGACCTGGGCTATGTCTTCCCTGAGGAAAAAGTACGGAAGCACAATCTGGCGGCGTTCGCGCATTGCCGGCAGGCGACCCGCCCCAACATGCCCTATGTGAACCCGCAGGACGGCATCGCCTATGTCAACGGCGTCTGGCCCGACGGCACCGGCCCCAAAGGTGAAGGTCAGTGGAGCGGCCCGTGGACCGGAACCGAGTACATGTATGCCTCGGCGCTCGGCTACGAGGGCCTGGCGGACCAGGCGGTGACGGTCATTTCCGATGTTTACGACCGCTACGCCAAGCGTCTGGCCCCCTGGGACCATATTGAGTGCGGCGACCATTACTACCGCCCGCTCGGCGTCTGGGCCGTCCTGCTGTCCTTGCAGGGCTTTCGCTGGGATGCCTCGCGCCAGTCGCTAGGCTTCACGCCCCGCGTCCGCCCGCTCGATCACCGCTCCCTATTCTGCACGCCGCAGGGCTGGGGGGATTATTACGCGCAGACAACAGCCGGACAGAGGCAGCACCGCCTGGCGCTGAAGTCTGGAACCCTGACGCTGCGCGAACTGACTTTTGGATTGACGCCCCACGAAGGCGCTCATCCCGGCGCGGGGCTGACGGTGACGCATCAGGGCCGCCCTATCCACGCAACTATTCACCCAACGGAAGGCCACCTTGTCGTCACCCTCGCAGATGCACTGACAGTGCGCGGCGGTGAGACACTCGCCGTGTCCTGGAAGGTGTAACTCGCGAGGATTTCTTTTCGGGTACCGGGCAGGATATTTTCCGTTTGGCGAGAGCGGCCTCTTTGTGGCTGCCCCCGGAGCAGAACTGTAACTGAGGTTAATAGCTAGGACTTGGCTAGCAGGCGCATTGATTTAAGTGCGGCCAACCCAGTGGAGAACTGGCAGGCCGTGCCCGCCATGATCTGGAGACCCGTGGAGACCAAAAATGCAGAGTTCGGGTTTACGTCTGGTGTCATGAACACATCCAGGGTCGTGCGCCCTTTTCTCTCACTGGTATCCTGCTGTTGCTCCCCTGTTCCGTGGCAAGTTCTGGGTGGCCACCAACTTCAACAGTAGTCCATTTAATCCGAATTAAAGTTACTTGCCGCCTTGTCCCCGCGCAAACAGCCCGGTCCCTCATAGTGAGGGACCGGGCTGTTTTGTTTCCAACAATCAGATAGTGCGGTGGACATGGGGCAGGCCGCGTCGTAGGGTGATGACGGTCAGTTCAGGACGGGTCAGGAAGCGCAGGGCCAAGCCACTGACGCCGAGGCCGCGCGTGACGTAAAGCTGGGTGCGGCCCGGACGAATGCCGATGGCGCGGCGGAGTCGCCCCCGGCTGTAGTAGCCGTCGCTCATGCGTTTGCCCAGGATGGAATGCGTGTACAAAGCCCCCAACAGCGGCAGGCGAATCTGGCCGCCGTGCGTGTGACCCGACAGCGCGACATCCACGCCATGAACGACCGCTTCCGCAATGCCGTCGGGCGAGTGCATCAGCAGGAGCGTAAAGAGATCGTTGGGAATGCCGGCCAGGGCATCTGTCAGGCGGTCTTTGTCATTGACAGGGTCGTCGACCCCAGCCAGCGCGATCTGAGAATCGCCGCGCGTCAGCCGGACGTGCCGGTTTAGCAGGGGAGTGATGCCATTGTCCGTGAGGGTCTGCGAAAAGGCAAACGGGCGCACACCATTCTTATGCTCGGAATTGCCGAAGACGGCATACACGCCATCCTGGGCTTGAAACGACCGGGCCAACTGAAGAAACGGCTCAATCCCGGCGGACGTATGAATCATGTCGCCTGTGACCGCGACCAGATCGGCGGGCGGCAGGTGTTGCAGAATCTGTTCCACAATCCGCTCCCGCCGCCCCATTTGCCGCATGTGCAGATCGGAGACTTGAACAATCGTGTAGCCTTCAAAGGCCGACGGCAGGCGCGGCGCAAACAGGTCCAGATGAACCGTCTCAATGAAATACGGTTCAATTCCGACCGCATATCCCAGCAGTCCCAGCGCTGTCGCCCCCGCCAGCGCGCCCGCCCAGGAAATAGATCGTTTGCTTGTCATGCCGCTGTTCGTTTTAGTCGGATGCTGTCTATCATGTCGCTGAAAATTGTATGATCTAAATTAGTTACCATATGTCGGCAATCTCAGAGTGCGGCGAATATGTCATGGCATCTTGGGCATAGTCAAATACATCTGAATGACGAACAAAAATGCCAGCAAACAGGGAACAAAACTCAACGTCAATCCTTTACCAAACCCAGTGAGGTGCCGATAAAGTAAGAGGCTCAATACGAACAGCGCTCCCAAGCCTAAACCAAGTCCGGTGACAAACTTCGGTAACAGAGGCGCGGCCAATCCAAACGGCAATTGGGCAACTGCTACCATACCACTCGTGTCGGGTGGGTAACAACTGCGGTAAGAAACTCGCCAAATAAGGCCATAGCTAATGATGCCACAAATAAGGCCGGCTAATACCGCTACTGCGTTTGTCGGTCGTTGCTGTCGTTGTAACTCTGGCAGAGGAGATACGGCTTTTGGTGGTGGCGGCCAAATTTCTGAGTCTTTTTCCATATTACCTCGTACTTACTTTGGACGGAAATACCTTCGCCGCTGTTTCCTTCTTTCGGGCCACGCAGACGACGGTGATGTTGAAGGGCAGATTGAGCGATTGTTCAGAGAACGGAAAGCCTGCTTGTCATGCCGCTGCCAGTTCTTGTGAAATGCTGTCCGCTGCCACATCTTCAGAACCTGTTTTGTAGAAATCGAGTACATGGGACGGCCAACCAGGGGCGGAATAGTCGTAAGCGACACTTAATTCTATCTGGTCATTGACCTGCAATTCCGTTGCGATGCGTACTTGCAGCGTTTCGTCCGGCACAGAAACCGCCTCTGTGAAATAGCGTTTTTGGCTGCCCGCCTGCTTTAGCGCTTTGCGGAAGAGAAGTCGCGGCGGATTACCATCCATCATGCCGCTGAAAATCACACGATCTATAATAGTTTCCATTTGATCAATCCTCATGGCGGTGGCGGCAGCCGCTCGGTTTCCGGGGGCAATTCGGAGAGCGCTTCTCCAGTACCGCCTGTGTCTATCACAGCGCCTTCGTGCAAACTGTAAATGGCAATTTGATTATACTGCATTCCCAGACGAATCGCCTGTTCCGAATTTTCCAGCGTGGCAGAAATGTCAGAGATAAGCGTATCCATTTTCCTCCCAGGTTCCTACACTGCAACGAGGATCAGAAAGCAAGTCCATGTTACCCTTAATAAACAACATAAGCGCATCATCTGTTAAGAGGCGGCCTGGTATCCGCCGGCTACGCTCAGGATAGACGGAAACTGCGTACAGGCTTTGACCCGCCAAATTGCCGAAGAATAAGTTGAAAGTTGAGCCGCCGTGCTCTTGGTGAAATCGCAGTGCCTTTTGCGCGATGTCGCTGGGTGCCTGCATTTCCGGCAGGCGTTTGGTAGCGCCGGGCGTCAAATATTCATTGAGGCTACGCGCCATCCGTGGTATTCGCATGATCCATCACGTCCGGCGAACTGGTTCTACCGCTGTTTCGCTCTTGCGGGCGATGCAGACGACGGTGACGCCGAAGGGTAGGTTGGCGTTCTGGACAAGTTGCGTTTCCCAATTGGAAAGTGACAGCAGGGCTTTGTTGATGGGCTGCGAAAAATTGACCAGATTGGCTTTTTTCTCGCCATCGTCTTGCGGTTTGGGAAGGAGGTTGCTGATCTGGCGATAGACCCAGATGGGGGGAAACAGGGCAGTGACGGTGTAGGATATCTTATCTACGGCCAGGCCGACGCGCTGGAACAGGTCTTTCAGGCGCGGTTTCGTATAGCGGCGATAATGGTGCAGTGCCTCATCATGCTCGCTCCACAGAGAGGGAAAGGCGGGAACCGTCACAAAGAGCCGGCCGCCGGGCTTGAGGACGCGGAAGATTTCGCAGGACGCGGCTTTGTCGTCGTCAATATGCTCAATGATGTCCATGGCTGTCACCACGTCAAAGGTGCTGTCGGCAAAGGGCAGGCGGCGGACATCGGCGCGGGCCAGCGGAGCCTGAATACCGCGCGTGACGCAGAACTGCAAGGCTTCCGGGGAAAAATCCGCGCCGACGACCGGGCCGAAGGGGGCAAGTTCGTCCAGCATCGCCCCCGTCCCGCAGCCGATGTCTAAAATGTGCAGCCGTCCATCGCGCGGGTAATGCGTCTGGAGCAGGCTGACAATCAGGTGGCGACGGGCGACAAACCACCAGTAAGTGTCCTCAAAGCGGTACATCCGCTCGTATTCTTCGTGTTTCATGCTTTGGGCTGAACGGTGGGGGTAGGCGAGCCGGCGATTTCCGCTTTTTTCAGCGTTCGGTGCATCCAGCGGACGCGGGACAGGTCGCGCAGCATCTTCAGGCCGTCGCGCACCATGCTGACTTTAGAGCCAGGTTTATGCGACCAGCGGATGGGAACCTCGGCGATGCTATACCCCAGCCGACGCGCGACATACAGTGCCTCACTGTCAAAGGCAAACCCGTCCAGCCGGCAGCGCGAGAAGACTTCCTGCGCGGACTGCGCCGTGAAAATCTTGAACCCGCACTGCGTGTCGGAAATTCCGGGGACGGCCAGCATCTGTACCGCTTTATTGAAGCCGCGTCCCAGCCATTCCCGGTACCAGGGCTGATGTACCAGCAGGTGAGACTTACGGAGGGGCCGCGACCCGATCCCAATGTCGGCATTCTCGGCGGCCATCGCTGCCCGCACCACGGCGTACTCTTCAACCGGCGTCGCCAGATCAGCATCGCAAAAGAGCCGCCAGTCGCCGCCCGCCCGCAGCATCCCGTAGCGCACCGCGTAGCCTTTCCCCCGATTGCCGCCGTAGCTCAGACATTGCAGGGAGAGATCGGGATGCTGACGCGCATACTCGGCGACAATTTGCGCCGTTTCATCCGCGCTGCCGTCATCCACGACCAGGATTTCAAACGGCTCTGGATGGGCAGCGAAATACTCGGCGGTCGCGGCCAGGGTCATCGGCAGGCGCGCGGCTTCGTTAAAGGCGGGTATAATGACGGAGACGGACATTTCGTTCATTATGGGCGGTGGGCAGCCCGAATGTCAAGGGAGAGCCAGTGGCGAAAGCCGTTCAGTTTGGCGCGGGCAGCATTGGACGGGGGTTTCTCGGCCAGCTTCTCTTTGAGGGGGGCTGCGAGACGACATTCGTGGATGCTGACACATCCCTGGTGAATGCGCTCAACGCGCGGGGGGAATACCCGCTGCGCCTCGTCTCTGATGCGGCAACGGTGGATTTGCGAATCGGACGCCTGCGCGGGCTGGATGCGCGGCGAGACGCGGCTGAGGCGACACAGTCCATCGTGGAAGCGGACTTGGTGAGCGTCGCCGTCGGTGTTGGGGCGATGCCCCATGTCGCGTCGGCTCTGGCCGCGGGCATCAACGCCCGCGCGGCGCGGCAGTGCGGACCGATCAATGTTCTGCTGTGCGAAAACCAGTGGCACGCGGCGTCATTGATGCGCCAATGGATCGCGCCGCACTTAACGACAGAAGCCCAGGAATACTTTGCGGCCAATGTCGGCTTGGTGGCGACAGTCATTGGGCGCATGGTTCCCCGGCCGACTGCGGCGCAGCGGGCAGAGAACCTTCTTCTGGTCGTCGCAGAGCCGTACAAAGAGCTGCCGGTCGCGCGGGCAATGCTCCGAGCGGACTTGCCGCCGCTTCCCGGCCTGATCGCCGCCGATCAATTTGAGGCTTACGAAGCCCGCAAGCTATTCCTGCACAACATGAGCCACGCCGTGTTAGCGTATCTGGGTCATCGGCAGGGACACGAGTATGTCTGGCAATGTGCTGCTAACCCGGAGGCTGTGCAAACCTGCCGCGCGGCACTGGCAGAAGTCGTACCCGCTCTGGCCGCCGAATACGGACTGGACCCGGCTGCCCTCGCGGAGTTCAGCGGGGATTTGCTGCGCCGCTTCGCCAATCGTGCTCTGGGCGATACGGTTGCCCGCGTGGCCGCCGACCCGTTGCGAAAACTGCGCCCGGAAGATCGCCTGGTCGGCGCAGCCCGTCTTTGCCTCAAGCATTGCATCATGCCGGAGGCGCTGGCGCGCGTCATCGCCGCCGCTCTGCGCTATGATTGTGCGTCCGATCCTGCCGCGCAGGAACTTCAGCGGATGCGCGGCGAGATCGGCGACGCAGGTGTCTTGGAAACGGTATGCAAAATTGCCCCGGGGTCCCCATTCGCGCAACAGATTCAGGAGAAGCAGAATGCTCTTGCCATTCAATAGCCGGGCGGCGATGCTGGCTCTGGCCGGAAACGACGCGGTCAAACAGACGCTTGTGCAGAATGGCCTGTCCAAAGGCATCGTCCAGCGCTTTATTGCTGGGGAATCGATGGACGAAGCCCTCGCCGCCGTCCGTCGGCTTCAGGAAAAGCATATCAGGACTGCTTTTGACCTGCTGGGCGAAAACGTGCGGACGAAGCGCGAAGCGCAGGAGGCGACCGACGCCTACATCCACGTCTTGGACACCGCTGCGTCCATGGGCCTCCCGGATCCATATATCAGTGTCAAACTGACGGCGCTGGGGCTGGACCTGAGCGACGACCTGGCCGCGCAGAATCTGGACTGCATTCTGGTAGCGGCTTCGTCGTTTCATCATGCCTTTGTGCGCGTGGACATGGAAGGCTCGGCTTACACACAGCGGACATTGGACATCGTGCGGGCCGGGTTTGCGGAGTTTGGGAACGTCGGCACGGTTCTGCAATCCTGCCTGAAACGAACCGATAAAGATCTGGCGCAGCTATTGACCGACGGCATCCGGTCCGCCTGGTCAAAGGCGCATATGCCGAGCCGCCCGCCATCGCTTACGCCGACAAGGCGGACGTAGACGCTGCCTACGTCCGTCAGATGCGCGCGCTGCTTCTTCACGGCGTCCGCCCTGCCATTGCGACCCATGATGAAGCTATCCTGCGCGAAGCCAAGCGGTTTGTCCGGGAAGAGCGCATCGCCAACGAAAATTTTGAGTTCCAGATGCTGTTTGGCATCCGGCGCGATTTGCAGGAAGGGCTGGCCGCAGAAGGCTACCATGTCCGCGCCTATGTTCCCTTCGGCCCCGCCTGGTATCCCTACTTCATGCGCCGCCTGGCCGAACGGCCCGCCAACGTCGGCTTTATCCTGCGTAATCTGGTGAAATGACTTCCGACTACGTCGACAACTGGGAGTCCCTGCACCCGAGGGTGCAGGACGCGCTCACGCCGATCATCGCTCTCTTTGACGAGGCGGCGGATTTGCTGTTTGACCGCCGCCTGAATCTGTCGTTTGAAGCCGCCGTCAAAGACCTTTCTATCCCGGGTGTTGTCGCGCTGACAAATGGCTTTCGGGCCTTGCGGGAGTTGCTCACGAATCAAGTGTGGAAAATGGAAGCCGACGGCTCCTTTGTCTTCGACTGCGACTATCCATTGACCGTTTATGATCTGCCGATCTATACGCCCTGCGTTTATGTCTCCCAATTGGCGCAGTATATGGATAGCCTCAATGTTCGTGTCTGGAAAGAAAGTACCGCAATTGAGATTGTGGATACGTTGCTGGTCATGGCCCGTTTTGTCCGGCCCGAAATTGAGACGGCCCGTGTGGTCATTGCCGCACTTCACGACATGGTTTATCTGTATCCGGCAACCAGCGAGATGTTGGAAGATGCGCCGCAAACCGACGAACAATATCCCAATGCTGTTGCCATTGCCGCAGCGGCCTTGCAGTTGGCGCAGAAACACGGCGCACCTAGGTGACATTTTGACCTACTTTTCCTCTTCACTGCGCGGCTTTGCCGTGCTTCTTTTGATCGCTTCTCCTGCGCTTGTTCATGCGGCAGTGCGAAGTGTCCCGTCTGCCGCTTATCCAACCATCCAGTCCGCCGTGGATGCTGCCGTTGACAGCGATACCGTGCTGGTTGCCGATGGCACCTACGCAGGGCCGGGCAACCGCGACATTGACTTCCACGGCAAAAACCTAACCGTCACGTCAGCGCATGGTCCCGCTAAGACAATTGTTGACTGCGGCGGCTACAAGTCCAAAGACGGCTCCGGCAACCACCGTGGGTTTTATCTGCATAGCGGCGAAAAGAAGGCCACAATCAGCGGCTTCACCATCAAGAACGGCTGCGAGATTACAGCCTCAGCTAACCAGATATCGCTGGGTGTGTTTCGTGCATCGCCGGGTTTTGCCCAGGGGGGTGGTGTGGAGTTCAGCGATTTTCTCAGCGGCGATACTTTTGGCACACTCTCACTTTCCGACTGCATCATCTCCAAGAATACTGCTACTTATGGAGGGGGAGTCTACAATAACAACGAATGGCATGAAAAAGGCTTTGGAAAGCACGGCGGCACGATTACACTCACGCACTGCGTTGTTTCTGGGAACACGGCTTTGTTTGATAAGGGAGATAACGAGAGCGAGGGCGGAGGCATCTACAACAGGAACGCAAACGGCGGCAAAATTATGTTGCTCGATTGCACGATCTCAGAGAACCTCGCCACGGCACCTTCCGCTTCGGTTTCAACCGGTGGCGGCGTCTGCAACTATAACTTCAACGACCAAACCAGCGGGGACAAAAATGTTGCTGAGGGCGGAACGATTACGCTTACCAACTGTACGATCTCTAAAAACCACGTTTTTGGAGAGAGCGGCGGCGGTGGGGGCATTGAAAACGTTAATCTTGTCGCTGTTGGTAAAATCGCGCTCACGAATTGTGCCATTTTTGGAAATACTGCCGACGGGTATGGAGGCGGTATCTACAACGGCAGTGCCACTGGCGGTAACGGGGGGATAGTGACAATCGCCCATTGCACTGTCAGTCACAATGCCGCCTTGCGCGGAGGAGGCGGTATGTACGACAGCTATTTCCTTCACATGGGCAGCGTGTTTACGCTTACCGACTGCATATTTTTTGGGGACAAGGGTGGTGAAATCGCGAATGACTATACGCAGACGGTGGGGGACTTGAAATTTGTACACGCATTAGGCGGTAAACTCAAGAGCGCTCCCGTTGTTCCAATGAAAATCAGCGTCACTTTCAGCGACATTCAAGGCGGATTTGCCGGCGCAGGCAATATCAACGCCGACCCGCTCTTTGCCGACGCTTCGGCGGGCGACTTTCACCTGAAGTCTGGTTCCCCATGCCTCAATATAAGAACTTGGATGGGGGCGTATGGGGTGACCAAGCCATGACATGGAAAAAGCCCCGGTCTCAGTCTGAGACCGGGGCTTTTTGCTGTCATGTTAGCGACCGCGACGCGAGGGCATGGAGCGCCGCCCGCCGGCTTTTGCGCCGCCGTCCCAGCCGCCGCCGTAGGTATGGCCGCTGCCCTGAGAACGCCGCATCTGCTGACGCGCGCCCTGGCGGTTTTCATTCGGATCAATCGGGTTCGGGTCTAAGCGCTGGCCGACCAGTTTTTCAATCGCGCGAAGCTGCGGCGTATCGCCGTGGGTCACGAACGTCAATGCCTTGCCGGAGCGTCCTGCGCGGCCCGTGCGCCCGATGCGATGAATGTAATCTTCCGCGCAGACGGGAACGTCGTAGTTGATGACATGCGTGATGTGCGGGACATCAATCCCGCGCGCCGCGACATCGGTCGCGACCAGTACGTCCAGCCGCTGGCTGCGGAACTGCGCCAGAACGCGCTCGCGCTGGTTCTGCGAGATGTCGCCGTGAATGCAGCCTGAGCGCAGGCCGGCCTGAGACAGCGTCTTTTCCAGCCGGTCCGCGCCATGCCGGGTGCGAGCGAAGACCAATGCGCCGCCGCCGCCTTCGCGGGCTTCGTGCAGCAGGGTCAGCAGCAAGTCGCCCTTCTCGCCGGCGGTCACGCGATGCACGATCTGTTCAATCTGCGCGACGACTGTTGAGCGCGGACCGGCGTTGATAATTGCCGGGTCGGTCAAATAGGCGCGGGCCAGGACTTCCACATCGCCGTCCATCGTCGCCGAAAACAGCATGGTCTGGCGGCCTTCGGTCGTCAAATGCTTGGCGATCCGCTGCACCTGGGGCAGAAAGCCCATGTCCAGCATCCGGTCGGCTTCGTCCAAAACGAACATGGTGACTTCGGACAGGTCCACGTAACCCTGTTCCAGATGGTCAAAGAGGCGGCCAGGCGTGGCAACGATGATGTCCACGCCCCGACGCAGCTTTTGCACCTGCTGGGGCATTCCCGCGCCGCCGTAGATGGCCGCACCGCGCAGGCCGCTACCTTTGCCGTACAGGGCAAATGCGGCTTCGACCTGGACGGCCAGTTCGCGCGTCGGGACAAGAATCAAAGCGCGCGGGTTGCGGCTGTCGCTGTGCGTGAGTTTGTTGAGGATCGGCAGGGCGAAGACGGCAGTCTTGCCGCCGCCGGTCTGGGCGCAGGCGATCAAATCCCGCCCTGCGAGGGCCTCGGGAAGGGCAAGAGCCTGAATTTCGGTCGGGGTGACATGGCCTGCGGCGTCCAGGTTCTTACGAAGAACGTCGCGCAGGTCCAGTTCTGCAAATGTCTGCAAAATAGATATTCCTTTTCTTTCTTCCTCCGTGCGTGGAGGAATGCCGCCCGTCCGTGTTTTTGATTTACAGGCGGCGCATTCCAAGTCTCCACTCACGCGCAGAAGTCAGGTCGGGAACGCCCGGCGGACAATGCACTTTCTCGAAAGGTACGCAAAACAGAAAGGGAAGCCCATTCGTATGATAAGACTGTGTCTTTTCAAGGCTGGCGGCGCAGAAGAACGAGAACAAGCGGATAATTGAAACTGTTACTTGTATCATACCACATTTATATAAAAATCACGCTTGCAACGCATGCTATAATGAAAAATAAAACGAAATGATCAAGGAACCTTCAAAAATGACCCTTTTCAAGCCTCTCAAGCCGCTGTTTGCCCTATCCCTTTTTGGATTGCTGCTTTTTGTTAGCGACTGCCTTCCTACCGCTGCCGATCCTCTTGACGCGGCCCGCAAAAACACTGTGTTGGTCATCGCTCAGCTACAGACCGGCAATCAGCTTGTTTCCGAGACAGGCAGCGGCTTTTTTCTGGACAGCACTCACGTTGCGACCTGTTTCCACGTCGTTTTTTCGGTCGCGCCTTCGGCAAAGCCCAACAGCACCGACATCACGCCGGCCAAACATATCCTGGTGACGCTGAGTGATGGCGAAACCATCCCGGTTGACACGGAAACCGCCCCGACCGAGCTGGACCGTGCGCCCCTGGATGATGACTTTGCGATCCTGAAGCTGAAATCCACTCCGAAAATTACTATTATCCCGTCTCCACTGGCCGCCGATGGGAAGTCCATCCCCGTTGGCTCTCCCATTTCTTTTTCCGGCTACCCGCTGGTTGAGCAGTATCCACTCTTTGTCGCTGACCACCCCGAGTTCGCGTTTTTGCACACCTTCGTCGGCACCATCTCCGGGCAATCGGCTGACGGGCAACTGCTTGGTCTGGAAGCGCCTGTCAACCACGGCAGTTCCGGCAGCGCCCTGCTCAATGCTCAGGGCGAGGTCATCGGCATCGTTTCCTATGAACATTCCAATTTTGATCTGATCTACAAGCAGGCCATGAACACGCCCATTGAGGCCGACAAACTCTCCCCGCCGGAGCTCAAAGCCGTGCTGCTCTCGCTCAAACTGCTTCAGCAACTCAGCCGTTCCAGCAGCAACGGCCTCGGCTACGCCCGCTCCATCACCGCCCTGAAAGCTTACCTCATGCGCCACCCGGAAGTGATGAAAAACTGATGCTTGTGGAAGGCACCGTATTCCGCACCCATAGCGGCAATTACTACGTTCAGACAGAGGATGGAATTGTCGTCTGTAAGCTGCGAGGCAACCTTAAGAAAGAACTGGTATATTCAACCTCGGACAGCCATGCCAAGCGTGTGGACCAGGCACAGAAGCGCCGCGCGACCGACCCACTGACGGTGGGCGATCGTGTGCGTCTGGATGGCGAACTGGCGATGATTGAAGAGGTTTTGCCGCGCCATTCTGAACTGTCCCGCCATTCTCCGTCCGGGCGCGGGCAGCACACGCTGGTCGCCAATCTGGATCAGGCATTTCTGGTCGTCGCCGCCCAGCCGCGCCCGGACTTCTGGCTCTTGGACCGCTTCCTCGTCATGGCCGAGGCCGCCGACATTGCGCCCCGAATTATCGTCAACAAGACCGACAAACTGGACGACAAAAGCCGACCGGAGATTGAGATGGGTGTGGCCGTCTACGAAAAGATCGGCTATCCGATTTACTGGATCAGCGCCAAACAGGGGCAGGGGATGGAGGCGGTGCGTCGGGCAATGACCGGACGAATTTCGGCGGTCGCCGGGCCGTCGGGCGTGGGAAAAAGCAGCCTGCTGAATGCCCTTCAGCCCGGCTTGCAACTCAAAACCGGGGACATCAGCAATGCCACGTTCAGCGGGCGCCACACGACTACGACAGCAGAGCTTTTGCCCCTGGACGGCGGCGGCTGGGTGGCGGACACGCCGGGTCTGCGTCAGGTGGACTTCTGGGAAGTGGACAAAGAGGACATCCCGCACTGTTTCCCGGAATTCGCGCCCTATCTCGGCCAGTGCCGCTTTGCCGACTGCCGCCATCATGGCGAACTCGGCTGCGCTATTCAGGTAGCCTTAGAGGCCGGAGAAATCAATGCCCGCCGCTACGAAAGCTACGTGCAGATGACGTCCTAGTCCCCCATGATGCCGCCGTAATCGGCGCTGACGGCCCGCCAGACTTTGGTGGGGATGACCCAGAAGCGTGCCCCGTCTTCCCGCCGCCAGTGAATCGTGATGTCGTGGTCATAGACGACCCGGTTATCGGCCGTTGTCACCACCCGTAGATGGCTTGTGGATGTGGCGGTGTCACCCTGAATGCTGACTGTAGGAATGGACTGCGTCACTTGTACCGGTTCATTCGCGCCCTGATGCTGGCTGAGATAGGCGCGTAGAGAAATCGGGTTCAGGCCGTTTGCATCCTGATACTTTTCCGAGATGACCTTCATGATGCCGCCAATGTCGTGCCGCTCCCCGGCGGCGCGGGCGGCTTCCAGTTGATTGGTGATCTGCACCTCATCCGAGGGCGAAGGCTGAAAAAACAGCACGCCGCCGACCACCAGCATCGCCAGTAGCAGGGCCAGCCAGAGCAGGGCTTTGGACGAGGACTTCATGGCCGGGCATCCTTTCGCGCTTCGAGTCGCCAGCGGAAATTGAGCGGCCCTATGCCATAAGTGAGCGAAAACGGCGGCACATGGTAGACGCTGATACGCGGCAGGCGGAGAGCATGGTCCGCAGCCCGGACGCGCCCAAATTCGGTCGTCACGGCCTGCGTGTAACCCGCTTCTCCGGCCATGTCCATGACAGCCTCATTGAAGCTGCCGTAGGGGTAACAGAGCGTTCGGATCGGCTTTTGCAGCTTCTGTTCCAGCGTGTCTTTGCTGTCCGTCATCTCCCGCTGCACTTCGCGCGGAGTAATCTCCACCAGTTTCGGATGCGTGGCTGTGTGCGCCTGAAAATCCACCCCGCCCTCAGCCTGCATGTCTTGAACTTCGTCCCACGTCAGCAGCGGCGTTGCCTCATAGCCTTCACCCACGACCCATTCGTTCGTCTTGCCGACGCGCTCCGAGACTAAAAACACCGTGTACGGAAAGCCTAACTGACATAGCAGGGGATGGACGTTGGTTTTGAGATTAGCATAACCATCATCAAACGTCAGCAGGACAGGTTTCTGCGGCATACTGCCCATTCCCGCACGGGCATTTGCCAGTGTGTCAAACGAAATCGGTGTGTAGCTGGCCCGCTTCAGCATCCGCATCTGCCCGGCGAACTCGTCCGCCAGCACATAAAAATGCTTGTATTTCGGCGGGCGCAGGGCATCTTCTACCGCATGGTACATCAAAATTGGAACGGGTGTCCAGGGTATTGGCATGGCTTAAAATTACGCGGAGGTCGTGGAAAATAGGGATGGAGGACCACAGGCTTCTATGGCATACGATTGTCTGGTGACGGCCATTCGTCAGCCATCTCCTCAGTCTGTGGGCTATCCTTCTGTTGCCTTCTGACAAACCAGAACAAAGTGGCAACCGAGAAAAAACAAATGGAAACGGCAAGGAGAACCAATCCCTGCAAAAGCTGTTCAGCTTCCGTCCCTCCATGAATAAATCCGACGATTAGCCAGGGGCACAAACCGAGAATGAAGAAAAACCTTTCGCCAATCAGGTTACGCTTCGCAGGATCACGCAGAAAACCCACAATTTCTCGCAATCGGAGAATAACCGTGAGGCTTACAAGCCCCAGAAAGATAGCAAATCCAATGTTCATCGGGGCGGATATTAGTGTATATTTATACGATTTGCATACCAGACAAGCAGAATAAAAACCTGCCAAACGATAAGCGCCGTTCCTATCATGCCGCAAACTTGCCCAGCGGCCACCAAGTTACGCTCAACAGGACTAAAGCCGCCATCATCAATCATGTTTAGCGCTTCATTGGCTTGGAGCCAGGCGATAGGACCAAGTAAGGAACAAAAGACAAGGCTAAGAATACCAAGCGCAAGGATTTGTTGTTCTTTGGTCATTCTGCTTCAGTTCAGCGAGGCCAGTTTGCTTAACTCGTGTGTGTCTACTGGCAAAATCAAGCCGACTTCATCATCCGAACCCGCGCCGACGAGGGAATGCAGCGATTCCTGCGCTTCAATTTCCGCCCGCAGGATTTCAGCCTCCCGCTCCAATCGCCGCTCGGTCTGAGTCATTTCCAATAGGCTCTGCTTTTCGGCCAGCGAGACTTGCAGGACGCTGGCGACGGCATACGACAGGCTTTCCGGTTCCTGCGGCAGTTGCAGTGCGCTGAGAGAGCGGCCTGTCAGGGCAAACAGGGATTTCAAATAGGACTTGAACAGGCCAGCGACGGACTCAAACGAGTTCTTGCAGCCGCTGGGGATCGCCGGGCTGCTCCCAGAAGGGTTCCACCTGGGCGGCAAGATAGGGCTTGTCGTGCCGGGTTTGCGTGACATGGAACCGGGTTTCACCGAAGACGAGAATGTTCATGCGTCCATCCGGCATCTCCTCGTACTGCCCAATACGCGCTGTGGTTCCGATGCGGTGTGGGACGGCTTCTTTACCGACATCTTCGCCGTTCTGGATTAAAACGATGCCGAAGGGAGAGTGTTCCTCGCGGCAGCGCAGAATCATCTCGCGGTAGCGCGGCTCAAAGATGTGCAGCGGCAAGGGCATGTCGGGGAATAGGACGACATGGAGCGGAAACAGGGGCAAATCGTCATAGTTTACCATCGGAATCTCTTCTAATTATCCGGCAGGATCTGGATATAATCTAAATCCTGGCCTAGACGCAGGAACTCGTCGGCGCTCTGAGGCGGGGCGTAAGTGGTGTGATGCGCGTTGTTGTAGAGTTCCACGCCCTTCTGAGCGAAGCCGAGCGGCGACATCGCGCTGAGAAACAGGCCCTTCCAGCCCAATTCTTTGGCGACTCGCGCCTTTGCCTGCGCCAGAATGTCGTCGGCGCTCGGCCCCGTCAGCGTTTCATCTATCTTCCTGCCGGCGACTTCCATCGTGACCCGAACTTTCATACGGGAATTATACCCATTTCCAGCGCAAACGTCGGCTCGGCCTGGAACACGTCCGCGAACGCCGTGATGACAGTGGCTTCTACCATTGCGCGGGTGGGACACCGGCCCGGCAGCAGTTCGGCCAGCGAAGTCACGTCACGGTCACGGATGCCGCAGGGAACGATGTCACGACGAAAGGGCGTCAAATCAGTTGTAATGTTTAAGGCAAAGCCATGCACCGAGACCCAGCGTGAGACTTTGATGCCGATGGCGGCGATTTTACGGCCCTGCACCCAGACGCCGGTTAAACCCGCAATGCGCTCTCCAAACAGGCCGTAAACAGCCAAAGTACGGATGATGACCTCTTCCAGATCGCGCAGATATTTGTGAAGGTCCTGCCCATGCTGACGCAGGTCCAAAATGGGGTAGCCGACCAACTGCCCTGGGCCGTGATAGGTGATCTCGCCGCCCCGATCTACCCTCTCTACTTTGATACCTCGCATTTGCAAGTCGTTTTCCGGGGTTCGCAGATCGGCTTCGTCCGACCCGCGCCCCAGCGTGATCGTCGGCGGGTGTTCCAGCAGTAACAGCGTGTCGGGAATATCGCCAGCCTGACGCTGCCGCGCGAGTTCGTACTGCCATGTCAGGGCGACGGAGTAGGGAACAACTTCCGAACAAGAGATTATGCGGCAAACAGGCATTTCAGGTATACTTGGGGGTATGGCGCGTCCCCAATTATCGTACCTCAAAAACCTGATATTATTTTTTTTTGGCCTGCCGCTGGGGATGCTGACCGGGCTGACAGGGATCGGCAGCAGCGTTTTCGCTGTGCCTGCTGTCCGATTTCTGGTGGGGCTGCGTCCCGTCCGCGCTGTCGGCGTCGGGTTAGCGGTGACGTTCTTTGCTGCGTTTGCGTCCCTGCTCTCCTACGGACAGCATGGTTTTCTGCTGGTTGGCCTGGCTCTGATCCTGACCGTCAGCCAGATCATCGGCGCGGCCTGGGGCGAACGAGTGACTACACAGTTCCCCGCACTGGAACGGGCATCATGGCTCTGGGGAACACTGGTGGCGGCAGGCGGGTTGGCGATGCTGGCGCACGGATGGGGGCTTTGGGGCCGGACTCACTGGCCGCCGACTGCCGCGCACGGCATTCTGTTTTACCTTCTGGCTGCTCTGGTGTCGCTTGTCGTCGGCGCTTTCAGCCGCGTCATCGGGCTGGGCGGCGTTCTTTTGGTTCCCGCCGCGATTTACTGGCTCGGTCTCGCCCCGCATCAAGCACAGGGCACGGCCATTATCGTGCTGGCGCTCGCGAGTCTTCCCGGAATGATCATACATGCGCGGCGCGGCGACGTGGAGCCACGGGCCGCGACCTGGCTTTCTACGGGAGCCATTTTTGGCGGGCTGGCAGGCGCGCTCTGGGCGGTTCATCTGCCGGATCACTTTCTCGTTTTCCTGTTCGGCCTGATGCTGACTGTTTTAGGGATTATGATGCTGTGGCGGCCTGCTCCGACTCCCTCGGAATTGGAGGGTGGGGGGTGATCTTGCGGACTGCCCGCACCAGCCACCAGTCGTCCAATCGTTCAAAGTCCACCGCGAGCGGCGCTTCGCCCGCGATGTGGATGGCGGCTGAGGCTTCATCCGTCAGCGTCACGACGATCTCGCGCAGGGCACGGCCCCACGGAATGCGGCGGGCCTTGATGCCGGCTTCTTTGGCCGCCCAAAACAAGAGCATTCCATCTGCGTCGTTCGCTGTACCGAACCGCGCGGCGATTTGCGCTTGTTCCTCCGCCGTAAAGACGCGCTGGCATAGGCCCGGATGGACGGGCCGGATGCGCTGTGCATCCACTCCCACGGTTCCTTCGGAGTAAGCCTCCGACCAGGAGGCTGCCCCCAAGCCGGCGCAGTGCGAGAGAGAAAGGACCAGATGCGGGAGGTATGGCCCTAAGACGCAGGGAGCCACTCCTTCCCGCCCGATCTCGCAGACGAGGGGATCAAGGTCAAACTCCTCGCGCAGCAGCCGCTTTGCGGCCAGCCGGCCTGCCAGCCACTCGCTCTGCCGCGTTTCCGACGACCAGAAAGCCAGGGTATTTAGTTCCGCTGCCGTCAGCCACTGTTGCGGCTCCTGCGCGGCCACCCACTCCGGTCTCGCCACTTGTGTCTGCCTCAGCATGGTGGTATCAGTATACCGGCTGAAACAAGAAATCCCCTGCCCGGTGAGGCTGGGGAATAAGACATAGGGACCAGAAGCGTTTTAGAATACTTGATGCAGATTACCAACTGGCCCGCCATAGGTGCAGGTCGGCGCTGTGGAAAGGTTCTGATAATTATAAGCGGCACCGTTTGTCGGGCAAGTCGGGCCGGTCACAGGCGTTCCACCCGCCGCGCGGATATAGGGCGAAATGTTGGTCCAGGTGATCGCGGTCGTTGAACTGGCGGGGATTTTGTTGTCCATCGCATACTGCTCTTTAGCGGTCTGAAAGTCGGTCAGGTTCTTGACACAGGCGCGCGCCTGGCCCCGATCACGCGCGCTGATCAGCGAAGGGGTGGCAATGTTGAGCAGGACTCCGATGATCATGACGACAATCATGATTTCAATGAGGGTAAAACCTGCTTGTCGTTGAATCCTGCGCGGCTTGCCGGGAGCAGCGATGCGGTTTAGCATGTCGTGTCGGCCTCTCTTGTCACATTCCATAAGGTATCCGCCGGCCTTTCCGGCTTCACAGTGCCATTATCGGCAGACGCAGCCTATCTCTTTAGTCGGAGTTGTCCAAACCCATCTGCGTGTGCTACAATCAACCGGAAACCACTGAATTAACTCTATGAACTCGCTCTTGATTGTCAATCCCACGGCGGGGCAGGGGCGGGCGCACGAGGCAGGCGAGACGCTGCAAACCGTTCTGTCGCCCCTGCTGGGCGGCATGATTGTGACTCAGGGGCCGGGCGACGCGGAGCGGGCGGCCCGCGCCGCCTCCCAGGAAGGCCGCTATGACGCTGTTTTGGTGGCCGGCGGGGATGGAACGATCAACGAGGTCGTGAACGGTCTTCTGGCCGGGCCGGCCGCGGACGGCGCAACCCTGCCGCTGGGGCTGGTTCCCGTTGGCACTCAGAACGTGCTGGCGCATGAACTCGGGCTGCCTGCGTCCGACCTGGCCGCTACGGCGGAAATGTTCCGGGCTGGCCGGACGCGCGCCTTGGACGTTGGGCTGGCCGGCGAACGCCATTTCGTCCTGATGGCAGGTTTTGGCTTTGATGCTCTGGTCGTGCGTGAAGTCCTGCGCCCAGTGAAAGACCTGCTCGGCCCCGCGGCCTATGCCTTCGCGACCGTGGGCGCACTGGCGAAATGCCGCAGCACGGCCATCCGTCTGACCCTTGATGGCGAAGAAGTTCGGTCGGAAGCGTATCTCATCGTGGTCGCTAATGCCGCGTCGTATGCCTACCGGCAGATCAAATTGGCTCCCTTTGCGGCTTTGGACGACGGCTGGCTGGACATCTGCGTTTTTGAGCGCGCGCCGACCGACCGTGTCGGCTTCGCCACGCAGATCATGGCGGTCCTGGCACGCCGGCACCTGCGCGACCCGCGCGTTCGCTATTACCGGGCCAAGCGTGTTGTTCTCGCTTCCGATCCGCCGATCCAGGGACAGTTGGATGGCGATACGTTTGGTCAGACGCCGCTGGAAATCAGTGTCGTCCCGCGTGTGCTGTCTGTCTTCGTGCCGTAAGATTATGTGGAACTCGTTCGCCCTGGCTGTTCAAACGCTGACCCGCCTGCCCGCGCCGGCGGAGATGACGCCGACACGCGAAGAGGCACGTCGGGCTGTATTTCTGCTGCCTCTGGTCGGAGCGTTCCTCGGCGTACTGCTGGCGGCAGCCTGGACGCTCGGCAGCCGGGTCTGGCCCGGCCAGCCATTGGTTGCCGCTGCCCTTACCCTGGCAGCAGGTGCATTTCTGACTGGCGGGCGTGGCCTGGGCGGCATTGCCCGCGCGGGTGACGGCCTGGCGGCACAGGGGCAGGGGGGGGATCGGTCCAGAGCGTTCGCCGTCATGCGTGATCCCCGGCGCGGCACGACAGGACTGGTCGCACTGGGAGTGGCTATTGCTCTGCGCCTGGCATTTCTGGCTGCTCTGCCCGCTTCTGTCGCCTGGCCGGCCCTGGTCCTGTCCGGCGTTATGGGCGGCTGGGCAGCCGCCTTTGCTTTGAGCGCCTTTCCGGTCGCTTCAGCCTCGGAAAGCACGACGGGAGGGCTGGCCGAAGCGGGGCCGAGCGAGTTTCTGGCTGCCACCGTTGTCGCCATCGTTTGCGCCGCTATTCTGCCGACGCGCGGGCTGCTCACGCTGCTCGCCGTCGCTCTGGTCGCCGGCCCGGCGGCTCAGGCTGTCAACCGCTCTCTGGGCGGTCTGAACCTGCCGCTGTGTGCGGCGTTAGGCGAGGTCGCTGAGATTGTCGCCCTGGCCTGTTTGTCCATTCGTTAGGAGCAAGAAACCATGTTCACCCCGAAACTCAACTCTCGCCGCCAGTACCAGAACTATATTCACGGCCAATGGCGTGATTCTGCCGCTGAGACGTTCCATCCCAACATCGTCCCGGCTCATAAATCACAGGTTCTGGGCTATGTCCCGGAAACGACTGATGCCGAAGTGGACGCGGCCATGCGCGCGGCGGACGCCGCCTTTCCCAAATGGCGCGCGGTCAGCGGCAACATGAAGACTAAAATCTTCTTGCATCTCGCCCAGATTCTCTATGCCCGTTACGAGGACTTCCAGCAGACCATGAGCCGCGAAATGGGCAAAACGCTCTTTGACTGCAAATTGGATCTGGACGAAGCCATCGGCGTCGTGGAATGCGTCGCCCCGCAGGGCCTGTCGCTCAAAGGCGAGACCTACCAGAAGAACATAGACGGCGTTGTGATGGAGTCCCGTCTGGAGCCGCGCGGCGCGGCTGCCATTATCACGCCCTTTAACTTTCCCGTCGCCATTCCACTCGCTCAAATCACGGCGGCTCTGGTCACAGGAAACACGGTCGTCTGGAAGCCTTCCCATCTGATCCCCGAATCGTCCCAGGCTATCGCGGCGGCTTTAGAAGAAACATTCGCCTGGGCGAAGGAAAAACTCGGCGTCACGGTTCCACCCGGAACGTTTAACATGGTCAGCGGCGATGTCGGGCCGGGGCAGGCCGTCGCCACTCATCCCGTTGTTAAATGCCTGTCTTTTACGGGCAGCAAAGCCGTCGGCGACGCGGTAGACGCCACGGCCAGCGGGCTAGGCAAGCGCGTCATGAAAGAAGTCGGCGGCATCAATATCTTCTATGTCCACAAAGACGCCGACATCGCCCGCGCCGCCAAAAACTTTGTCTACGGCAAAACCATTACCGCCGGCCAGCGCTGCACGTCCATTCAGGAAGTCCTTTGCGATGAAAGCGTCTACGAAGCCTTCCTCGCGGCTGTTATTAGAAGAAAGTAAAGGCATCGTGATTGGCGACAGGCGACTCGCCCGAACTTGCCGAAGCGGACGCCGCGCCAGGTCGCTACTCGCTCCCGCCGGTCGTCTCCGAGGAGCAGCAGGCACGGGTGCTGGGACTGATTGAGAAGTCCGTGGGGCAAGGCGCGAACATCCGCCACCAGCTTCCCGTCCCAGACGCTCTCGCCAACGAGGGCTTCTGCGTCCCCTTCACCCTGCTGGAAAACGTCGGCCCCGAAAACGTTTTGTATCACACCGAAATCTTCGGCCCGGTCGCCGTTCTGACCCAGGTCAAAGGCGTCCGCGAAGCCATCCAGATCATCAACGCCAAAATCGGCATCGTCGCCTGCATTGACAGCCGCGACAAAGATGTCACCGAGCATTTCATTCAAAGCGTCCTCCGCACCCGCGTGGACGACGGGCGACACGGAACCGGCGCGTTCTGGGCCACCCGCTTCGGCGGCGACCGGGGCGCCGGCAGTGGCAACCCGGCTTTGGATGAAAACATGGTCATGGGTTACGTCTTGTGGAAGACCATCTACCGCGCTTACAAGCCCTTCGCCGAACCGGAAAACGACGATGCGGGAGTATAATAAAGGGAGGAGACAAAAATTATGCTAGTACAACTTCAGAAAACCGAGCAAGGCCTTTCTATTCCGATCCCGGAAGACTTAGCCTCAAAATCTTCTTTCAACGAGGATAGCGTGGTGGAGATTCGATTGGAGAACGGGAAATTTGTCGTGGCATCGCCAGATGAACCGTATTATGACATTGATGCTATGATTGCAACCATCACGGATGAAAATCGTCACCCGGAAATCAGCACAGGCCGGCCCAGGGGTAATGAGGTCTGGTAAAAACATGGCTTACGTTCCAGCACAAGGAGACGTTGTCTGGATAGATTTCGATCCGCAGGTAGGGCATGAGCAGAGTGGGCGGCGACCTGCTCTTGTTCTGTCGCGGCTGGGCTACAACCAGCGGACTGGGTTGGCTGTCCTTTGTCCGCTCACAAAGCAGGTCAAAGGTTACATCTTTGAGATACTCATTCCGCCTGGTTTCCCTGTGACCGGAGCCATTCTGGCGGATCAAGTCAAGAACATGGACTGGAAAGCGCGTAACGTTAGCTATGTCTGTACCCTGCCTGTAGATGTGGTTGAGCAGGTGGTTAAGAAAATCACGGCGCTCATCGGTGTTTAAGACAGTGATGTAGAGGTGAACTGACCTTCACCCCGATAATCGTACCGTGTGCGATGTGAATTTTGCCCCAAGGACTAAAATTCGGCGGCGACCGGGGCGCCGGCAGCGGCAACCCCGCTTTGGACGAAAACATGGTCATGGGCTACGTCTTGTGGAAGACCATCTACCGCGCTTACAAGCCCTTCGCCGAACCGGAAAACGACGATGCGGGAATATGACATTGACAGGCTATATGCGTATGCTGGTTCGGATCATCTCCTGCCATTAGATGCTTACAGCACTGAAAGAACGCAGGTTGAGAAACCTGACGATGTCTGTATTTGGGTGCATCATGCGGAGAGGCAATCGAAGCGGAAACCTGTCATTGCTGCCTTTATCATTGACGCTGCAGGATCACTTTGGATTGCAGATCGGCAGTCCGAACACGTTGCGTGCGCGCGAGGAACAGATGTATTGTCTGCGGGCGAAATGACATTTGCCGTATCCGGCAGCAGTGTTGAAGTCATAGCCGTAACTAACCAGTCTACGGGTTATTGCCCGGAACCTGAATCTTGGCCTGCCGTCGCTGCTGCCCTGGACAGGGCGCAAATTGTCCATCCGAACCAATTCACTCAGGCTTTCACGTTCCGGCTGTGCAAAAAATGCGGACAGTCAAACATCATCAAAGACAATGACTTCACTTGCGGCGTTTGCGTTGCCGAACTTGACAAGGAATGGAATTTCTGAAATGAATCAAGACCCGAATGATGAACCCGTGGCGCATCCGCTAAATGATAATCCCTGGCTCAAGAAGATGAAGGCGCTGGGGGAAAGTTTGGAATCGGGGCGCATCACGCAGGCGGAATTTGAGCGCAAGCATCGGGGGCTGATGGTGGAGTTGCAGCATCAGGCCGATAAAGACCGCCAGAAAATCAAGAATTGGGCCATCAATGACACGAAAAAGCTGCGCGATGAGGCCGAGTACAAGCGGCTGTGCGCGCACTATCACGATGAGTACGGTGATTCGTTTCACCACTTCCTGACCAGCATTTATGCAGGCGCGACGTTTGTCACGCTCAACGAGAAGATGCTGGATGACGCCAGGCTGCTGGAACTGCGCTTTGGCGGCAAGATTTTTACGCCCCAGCAGGCAATGGAAGAATCGGAACGGGAAGTGGCGGAAAAAGCGCGAGAGGCCGAAAAAGACGAAAAGAATAGCGACAAGAGCCGCCCCTGATGAAAATCGGGGGCTTTTTTGCGTTTTTCGGGTAAGACAGGGAACAGGGGCGTACAGAAATCGTCAAAATAATGCACAATGAATAGCATGAAGGCGGAATTGGGACAAACCACCGGCGGTTTGGGTAAGATACCGGGGACGGCGCTGTTGACGCGGATGTTGACGCACTATGGGATGCGAGCACGACCGACAATGGCTGACGAAACCGAAGTGGAAGCCCTGATTGAAAAGGCGCGGGCCTACCATCCCAATGTGGATGCGGACCTGCTGCGCCGCGCCTATGCCTACGCCGCTGAGAAGCATGACGGTCAGACTCCGCCGCTCCGGCGAACCCTATATCACGCACCCCCTCGCCGTCGCGACAATTCTGACCGAACTGGAAATGGACGACGCGACGCTGGCCGCCGGGCTGCTGCACGATGTCGTGGAAGACTGCGGCGTCTCGCGCGATCAGTTAGCCGCCGAGTTCGGCAACGAGATCGCGGACCTCGTGGACGGCGTCACCAAACTGAAGCTGGCCGACTTCGAAGCGCGCAACGAAGCCGAGCCGGGCGCGCGCGTAGATACCCCGCCAGTCAGCGCCGACCCGCACTCGCCGGAAGCCGCCGAAGCTCTGGCGCGCAAGAAGCGGCATGGCGAGACCAATAAGAGCGCCGCCAACCTGCGCAAGATCTTGCTGGCGATGGCGAAAGACCTGCGCGTCATGGTCATCAAGCTGGCCGACCGCCTGCACAATATGCGGACCCTGGGCGCGATGCCCGAACATCGGCAGAAGAAAGTCGCGCAGGAGACCCTGCAGATCTTCGCCCCGCTCGCGCACCGTCTGGGCATCTGGCAGATCAAGTGGCAGCTGGAAGACCTCGCGTTCAAATACATCAATCCCGAAGCCTACAATGAGCTGAAGCAAAGCTTGACAAGACACGGGCGCAGCGCGAGAAGGACATCGCGACAGCCACCGAGATTTTGAAAGCGCGTCTAGCGCGAAGAAGGCATCCAGGCCGAGTTCCAGGGGCGGCCCAAGCACCTGTATTCCATCTACAATAAGATGCAGAAGCAGGGGCTGGAATTTGGACGAGATTTACGACCTGATCGCCCTGCGAGTGCTCGTCCCGACGGTCGCCGACTGCTACCATGCGCTAGGCATCGTGCATCAGGTCTGGATGCCCCTGCCGGGACGCTTCGACGATTATATCGCGCAAGGCGAAGTCCAACGGCTATCAATCTTTGCATACAAAAGTGATTGGGCCGACCGGGGAGCCGCTGGAAATCCAAATCCGCACGACTGAGATGCACCGCACGGCCGATTTCGGCATCGCCGCGCACTGGCAGTACAAAGAAGGCGGCAGCAAGAAGTCGCCCGGCTGCGACAAGCGCTTCGAGAAGAAGATGACCCTGCTGCGCCAGCAGTTGTTCGACTGGCAGTCCGATGCCAAAGAGCCGGGCGAATTCCTGCGCTCCGTCGTCAGCGACCTGTTTACCGATCAGGTCTTTGTCTTCACGCCCAAAGGCGATGTTCTGGATTTTCCGCTCGGCGCCACCCCGGTAGATGCCGCGTACCGCATCCACTCCGACCTCGGCCAGCACTGCGCCGGGGCCAAAGTCAACGGCAAGATCGTCCCGCTTACGTATCACTTCAAGAACGGCGACATCGTTGAAATCCTGCACCGGCCCAACGCCAACCCTTCTCTGGACTGGCTTGCTTCGGCCAAGACCAGCCATGCCCGCACCAAGATCAAAGCCTATTTCCGCAAGCTGCGCTATGCCGCCAATGTCGCCCGTGGGCCGCGAATTGCTGCAAAAGGAACTGGAACGGCTGCATCTTGACAGCGCGCCATCTGATGTCGCCGGACGTGCTGACCAAAATCGCTGAGCAGACGCAATCACCACGGACAGGAAGACCTGCTGGCGGCTGTCGGCTACGGCGATACGGCTGTCGGCACAGTCATCACCCGCCTGCGCGCGCTGGTACAGGGAACGCCGCACGAAGAAGCGCGCTCTTATGAGCGCAGGGGAGGCGGCAATACCGGCAAACTGCAAGTCGGCGGCGATCTGGAAGATGTCGCCATGGTCCGCGCCAAATGCTGCCAGCCGGTTCCAGGCGACGAAGTCGTCGGCTACATGACGCGCGGCAAAGGCATTGCCCTCCACCGGCACGGCTGCGCCAATGTCGCCCATTATCAGCAGACCGAGCCGGAGCGCCTGATCGAAGTGGACTGGAAGCCGACCGATCCGACCCAGCGCTACTCCACCGACATCAAGATCGAACTCGTAGACCGTCTGGGCCTGCTGGAAGACATCGGCAAGCTGTTCAGCGAGGCCAAAACATTTATTCAGGCCATCCGCACCCGCTCCCATCCCAACCACACCGCGATCATGCAGATCAGCTTTGACGCCGCCGACACGGACCACATCGCCGCCATGATCGCCCGCCTCCAGCGCCTCACCGATGTCATGGACATCCACCGCCTCGGCGCGAACGAAGACCCCGTGGACTGATGCATGTACCGCGTTGACGACAATTTGATGGCGGAAATCGTTCGCCGCATCGTTGCTGCTTCACGCCCTCAGAAAGTCATCCTGTTCGGGAGCCGAGCGCGTGGCGATGCGCGTCCCGAGAGCGACATTGATTTGCTAGTAGTTGCCGAGGACACTCAGCCGCGTTCTCAGCGCGCTGCTTGCCTCTATGGCGCATTGAGCGACATTCATGTTCCGATGGACATCCTCGTTTATTGAGCAGACGAGATTGCGGAGTGGCGGGATGTACCGCAAGCCTTTGTCACTACGGCTGTTCGGGAGGGGACTGTTTTGTATGAAGACAACCGCTGATCTTGTTCAAGGCTGGGTCCGCAAGGCAGACAGTGATCTGGCAAATGCCCAACTTTGCATTGCCTCCAATTCATCTCTTGATACGGCGTGTTTCCATTCACAACAGGCCGCCGAAAAGGTGATTAAGGCTTATCTCATCGCCTTCAGCCTACCTGTTCCCTTTATTCATAACCTGGAAAAGTTAATTGATTTGTGTGAACAGCATGATGCTTCCTTTCAGCAAATAAAGGCGCTGGCGCAGGCTTTAACAAAATGGGCGGAAGTCACCTCGCTTTAGCGACGGGGATGGATAGCCCGTCGTCTTTCCTAAGACGACAAATCCTTTTCTACGAATTATTATCGCGGAAAGAAGGAAACACTGAACAGTTTCGGGTATAATAAACCCGTGAACCGAAACGGTCTAAAAATAAGGCTCTATCCCACGAAAGCGCAAGCGTGTCAGTTAGATGATACGCGGGAAACCTGCCGCCTCGTTTACAACAGCCTTGTCAACGACAGAAAGTTCCAGTACGAAACGGCGAAGGTTTCTGTTGGTCGGTACGACCAGCAAGCCTACTTGCCTGTCTGGAAAGAAAGTCATGCGGAACTCAACGCCGTGTATTCACAAGTCCTACAAGATGTCGTTCACCGCGTTTCGCTTGCCTTTGACGTTTTCTTCGATAGGGTCAAGAAGGGAGAAACCCCTGGGTTTCCTCGCCTCAAAGGGCGCGGCCAGTATAACAGCATCACTTACACGCAAAAGGCGAGTTTCAAGGTCGGTTCCTCCTCCATTCACTTGTCTAAAATCGGGCAGGTGAAAGCCAAGATGCACCGTAAGCCCTGGGGTGAAGTCAAAAACTGCACGGTTTGCCGCATCAATGGCAAGTGGTTCGCCTGCCTCTGCCAAGAGGTTGAAGCCGAACTTTTGCCGCCGTCTGTGGAAGCCATTGGCCTTGACGTTGGACTGAAAACCTTTGCCGCACTCTCCAATGGCGAGTTCATTGAAAACCCTCGTTTCTTCCGCAAGGAAGAAAAGGCTTTAGCAAAAGCACAGCGCAAGTTGGCGAAGCAGGTTCGCGGCTCGCAAAAACGGCGCAAAGCCCGTAAGGTTGTTTCCCGTATCCATGAGCGTATCAGAAACAGAAGGCATGACTTTTGCCATCAAACGGCCCGAAGGCTGGTCAATCGCTTCGGTGTCATTGCCGTTGAGAAACTAAACGTCAAGAATATGTTCGGCAATCACTGCCTTGCCAAGAGCATCAGTGATGCCGCGTGGTCAATGTTTCGCAGTGTCTTGGTTCAGAAGGCTGAAAGTGCCGTGAACCGAGAGGTCGTTCTATGCAATCCTGCCTATACGAGTCAGGATTGTTCTGGATGTGGCTACCGCCCTGACGGGTTGGAAGGCCGTACCAAGAAGAAGTTGTCTGACCGTTGGCATTTGTGTCCGATGTGCGGCTTGTCCGTAGACCGCGATACCAATGCCGCTGTCAACATTCTTGCACTGGGACAACAGTGCAGCGCTTCCGTGAAAGCGTAGAAGCCCCGCCCTTTAGGGCAGGGGAATTGTCACCATCTTATGCAGTTCAACTCCGTTACGATGAAGACTTCTGGCCGCCTCTTGAGGAAGCATCTGCCGCCCTCAAATCCGCTCAGACACTACGCGCTTTCATCATTCCTCGTCTGCCGCCGACCATGCAGCCGACTTCCTAACCCAATTACCACCCGGAACGCGGAGGGGCGGGGCGGGGTGCAAAGGACTGCTTGAGGACGCGAAGTTCTCGCTTCAGGCGGGTCATTTCCAACTGCGTCATCACCAGATGGCTCAGGGAAACGAGCGCGCCTTTCTGCTCGTGTGTGAGGGTGCGGGGGACACGATCAACGACGCAGAGGGTGCCGAGCGCATAGCCGTCGGCGGTCAGCAGGGGAGCGCCTGCATAAAAGCGAATAAACGGCTCCCCAATCACCATGACGTTGCGGGCGAAACGGGCATCCTTCTGGGTATCCTCCACGATCATTATCTCCGTGCCGATGAGGGCATGGGCACAGAAGGAAGCATCACGAGAAGTTTCGCAGGCATGAATGCCATTTTGAGACAGAAACCACTGACGATTGGTGTCCACCAGGCTGATCAAAGAGATCGGTGTCTGGCAGATATGGGCGGCGAGACGGGCGATGTCATCAAAAATGGCGGCATGAAGCAGCCCAAACGCGCCGTAGCGGCGGAGCGCTTCCAGGCGCTCCCATTCATCCGGGGGCAGAGGCGGTGTTGTCTCATCAGGCATGGCCGCGAAAAAGTCCAAAAAGTCTTACCTGTAAGGCTTACCTGCACAATTCATGCCAACCAGGCATGATTGCCCCTTCCGCGCCGATTTCCTCTCCAATTTCTTTCCACATCCCACTGTCAAGAAATCATGCAGGCAATGTCACCAGGTTTGTTGAACTTGAAAGAAGATGGCGCAGTGCAAACATTTGGAGGAAACAAACATGGCACAGCATACAGTCGTTGTGATGGAAGGCGATCAAACGGGGCAGGAATTGCTGGCGGAAAGCCTGCGCGTGCTGGACCCCGCCGTCACGAAAGTGGATGTGGAACTGGCGCATTTTGATCTATCGCTGGAAAATAGGCGGACCACGCAAAATGCCGTCGTTCACGAAGCCGCGCAGGCGATGAAACATCATGGCCTGGGCCTCAAAGCGGCTACGATTACGCCGGAGACTAAAGGGGATGTCGGTTCGCCCAACGCCATCCTGCGGAGCGAGATTGACGGAACGGTGATTGTCCGCACCGGACGCCGCCTGCCGGGCGTCTTGCCCGTTGGCGGCGTTTCCGCGCCCATGTCGGTCGTGCGGATGGCAGTCGGCGATGCTTACGGGGCCAAAGAATGGCGCGAAGGGGAAGGCTATGACGAGGTCGCGCATCGTACCGAAACCATAGATCGCCGGACCTGCCGCATGGTGGCCGAGTTCGCCTTCCGTCATGCCCGCAAGATGGGCGCGAAAGTCTTTGGCGGGCCGAAATACACGGTCTCACCGATTTATGAAGGCATGTTCAAGGAGGAGATGGACGCCGCCTCGCAGCGGTTTAGCGATGTCCGCTACGAGCCGCAGCTCATAGACGCGACCTATGCGCTTCTCTTAGCGCGGGCATCCGAGCCGCTGGTCATTCCTGCCTTGAACCGCGATGGCGACTGTTTGAGCGACCTGGTGCTGGCGTTCTACGGCAGCATTGCCGGGTCCGAATCGCTGCTTTTGTCTTTTGATGAGAACTTTGAGCCGAAGGTTGTGATGACGGAAGCGCCGCATGGCACGGCCCCTTCGCTTCAAGGCAAAAACATTGCCAATCCGCTTGCCATGATCCTCGCCTGCGCGTCCCTGCTCACTTTCCTGCACACGCCCGCTGCCAACCGGGCCTCGCGCGCCATCTACGAAGCGGCCTTTGAGGCCATCCATGACGGTATCCGCACTCCTGACCTGGGGGGTGGATCAACCACCAGCGAGTTCACCGACACGGTCATCCACCGCGTCAAAAGCAAAGTGGAGGTCTGGGAAACGCTGGGAGAGCGATAGATTATGCCCTACCTCTCCGATAACCCGTTTGCCAGCCTGAGTTTGATCGCGGCACCGGCCGTGCTGACCAATGCCTCGTCGGTCCTGGCTCTGGGAACGAGCAATCGGTTCGCGCGGGCGATTGACCGCGCCCGCGCGCTCTCGGCCCTCCTGGAAAAGAAGGAAGTCGGTGCCGATCCCATGACGATCATGCGGATCCACCAGCTTAACCGGATCGAGCGTCGCTCACTCCTTCTGCTGCACGCGCTTCGGGCATTTTATCTGGCGCTCGGATCATTTGCCTCCACGGCTCTGGTTTCCCTGATTGGGGCCAGCGTGGATTCCTCGGTGCATCATGTGATCTTCCGCCTGACGCTCGGTATTGCGACGGTGACGGGGTTTGTCGGGGTAGGGGGCATTGTCTTCGGTTGCGTTCTGCTGGTGGAGGAAACACGTCTGGCTGTCAAAAATATCGGGGAAGAAGCAAAATTAGTGCGCGAACGATTTGCCGAGTATTTGACCGCTTCAGAGAAAGCCGGAGAGCCGGGATGATAAGGGATAGGATTTTATGCGACCCACGATTACCGACGAACAGAAACGACTATTTGAAACCCAGGGCTATTTTGTGCTGGAAAATGTCTTCACTCCTGACGAAATGAACCAGGTCGCGGCCCTGATTTAAGGCTATCAACAGCGGCACGAGGAAGCGCTGGCGGCGCAGGGCGGGACCGAAGGCATTTCGCGGGCCGGCGAGATCACATTTACGGATCATCTGGCCGAGCATGACCCGGCCCTGGCCGCGTTCGTGACCCGGCCCGAGTTTGTCGCCATCGCTACGCAGCTATTGGGGCCGGACGTAGACCTGTACTGGAACCAGTCGGTATTCAAGCAGCCGGAAGGCAAGCGGGAATTCCCCTGGCATCAGGATGACGGCTACACGCCGGTGACGCCCTCGCCCTACCTGACTCTCTGGCTGGCCTTGAACGATGCCACGCTGGAAAACGGCTGTATCTCGGTTTTGCCCGGTTCGCACAATCGCGGCCTGGTCCCGCATATAAACAGCCCCCTCGGCCTGGTGTGCCATGGGGCAGACGATCCTGACCAGGGTGTTCTTGTCCCCGTTCAAGCCGGTTCCATGGCCGTATTTCAATCGCTGACGATGCACAAAAGCGGGCCAAACCTTTCTACTGGCACGCGCAAGGCGTATGTGATTCAGTATTCCCAGTCCGGGCTGCGACATGCCGAGACCGGCGAATTGATCCCGAATCAAATCCCGCTGGCGCGCGCCGGAGCCACTGCCGCGTAGTTCCTTGCCTGGCAGGGTACAATCGGCTCATGCTGCTCCTCCGCCATACGCCGCCCCGTGACTCGGTCCGCGCCGGCTTTTTCTTTGCCCTCGGTGTCATCCTACTGGCCGTTCTCGCCCTGGCTGCCCGCCGCTTTCTGGAAGCCACGCTGGCGGTCATCATGCCGTTTGCGCTTGGTGCGACCCTGGCCGTTCTTCTGGATCCCCTCGCGGATAAACTCACACGCCGAGGGCTGGGGCGAACGGCTGCCGCCGGGCTTGTCTTTGGGGCCTTTCTGCTGCTGATCCTGGGGATCGGCTGGCTGATAATTCCCGCTTTGATCGCTCAGGCGGGCGATCTGGCTCAGAATGGCCCGACCTACATTTCCGGCTTGCAGGATTATGTGGACCGTTTTCTCACCGCCCATCATAAAATCGGCCCCGTCACTCTGCCTGCCACTTTTCAGCAGTTGTCCAACCAGTTTTCCGGGCGGGCTTCCGATTATCTCAAGCAGTCCAGCGGCCATCTGTATGATTTTCTCGTCGGCTCCGTGACGCTGGTAATCCAGATGGTGCTGACGCTGATCGTGGCGTTCTTTCTGCTGGTGGACATTGATCGCCTGCGGGCGAGGCTGTTTTATCTGGCTCCTGAACGCTGGCGAAAACTCATGGGCCAATTGGGGAGCGATGTCGGCGGGGTCTTTTCCGATTACCTGCGCGGCTTGCTGATTGTCTGCGCCCTGTACGGTGCGTTCACCATCGGCCTGCTGTACCTGCTCAGTTTCTGGCATCATCCGCTGGCGCACTATGCGCTTCTGGTCGGCGCGGCGGCGGGCGTCCTTTACGCCGTTCCCTATCTCGGCTCTACAGCCACAGCACTGGTCACATTTCTGGTGGCGTTTGCGTCGGCGACGGCGGATGGTGCGAGCGGCCTGGCCTTTGGCGGTATCGCAGTCGGCACAAGCCTGGTCTTGAACCAGGTCTTTGACAACGTCGTCACACCCCGCGTCGTCGGCGGCGGGGTGGGTCTGCATCCGGTCCTGGCCCTCTTCGCCCTGGTCATCGGTGGTGAGTTGTTCGGCATTTGGGGAATGCTGCTTTCCGTTCCGATTGCCGGCAGCGTCCAGGTCGTACTTTTCCGCCTGTTTCCCAAAATGACTCAGCCGACCCCAGCGCCGTTTCTGCGCGCGCAAGGCGTCCCGCTCGACAGCAAAGAATCGCAAAAAATTCTCCCCGGCGACGAGTCAGTGACAGCACAGCGTCAGGAAGCCGAGCGGGAGCAGTAGATCACTTTCCGATCAATCTTTTTCAGGTAGTGGTCTCAGCCTGGTTGTTGTGCGAGTGCGCCTCGCGCCATGTTCGTGTTGTAGTGATGCAAAAACAACCGCAAACAATTCTCGTGCATCTCATCTGACTTGCTGAACGAAAGCGTCTGGCGCACAAACCGAGCCATCCGCTGACGCAGTGTGTTGTTAAACCGCTCGATGTGGTTGGTCTGGCCCTCGCCTTTGCCGCTGGCCAAGTGCTGATCTTCGGGTACGATCTTCGGGTAGGCTTCCCAGAAGTCGGTAAAGCACAGGAGCCGTCGGTAAGACCAGGGAATGCGTTGCCACAGGCGGCGGCAGGTCGCCTCGCTGCGGTCTCCGACCGCATAGGCAACAATCTGGCGTGTCCTGCGGCACAATGCCAGCCAGACCCAGCGTTTGTTCTTGCGCCGGGCAACAAAAGACCAGAGTTCATCTAACTCCAGCACGTCATCCGGTTGAGCAGGAGCCAGCGTCTGTGTTAGTGGCGGCAAGTGATTGGCTTTTTTTTAACCAGGTTGTCAGCGTGTTGCGGCCAATACCAAAGAGGCGGCAGACGCCACGCATGGAAGGGCGTTCCTGATAGGCAGCCACCACTTTCTTCTGAAACTCTTCGGGATGAGAGCGGCTTTCGGGCTTCTGCCGAAAAGTGCGTCGGCAGTCCTGGCAGAGGTAGCGTTGGTGGTCATTTTTATCTTTGCCGTGACGGATGACGTTCTGGCTTTGGCAATAGCGGCAGTGCAGGATTTGGATAACCATGATAAAGATTTACCCAGGAGACACTGACAACAACCGCACGGAAACCACTACCCTTTTTCAATCACTGGATCTCGCACAATGGCTGGATTATCAAAATACGAGTCGGCGTTTTCGTCATGCGTTGAGACTTCTTCAATCACTGCGCCGTCGCGGGAGCCGAAGCAATGGCGCACTCCTGGCCGCAGGGTATAGCAGGCGCCGGGTGCCAGGACGATTTTCTCACCATCCGCGATCAATTCCACTTCGCCCTGGAGAACAAAAAACGTCTCTTTCTTGACCTTGTGATAATGAGAGGGGCATTCCTGACCGGGCAGCAACACAACCCATTTGCTGCAATACTCCGGCTCGTTCACGCGGACGATGATGCCCAATCCTTCCTCGGCAAAGCGCCCGAGGCCAAAATTAGCAATCTCAATTTCCGTGTCCGGCGTGAGAACCAGCCCGGCTTGTTCCAATTGTCCTTTCACCCGCGCCTGGGCTGCTGTCACTTCGCTGCGTTTCATTTTGGACTTTTCCTCCGTTCCAGATACGTTTCCGCCGCGGCCCGATACTCCCACAAATCGTCGGACAGCAGGCCGCGCCAGCCTTCGCGCGTTTTCGTGATCGCGTCAACAAACGAGTCAAACAACGATTCCAGGCCGGCGGGGGCTTTGGTCATCCGCGTCGCTGCCACATTCTCTTTAACGTGACCAGGCGTTTGCATGGAAACCAGCACGCCGTCAATGGAAGGCTGTTGAAGCAGCCAGTAGAAGTGTGCTTGTGCGGGGGTGAAACCGTAAAAGTTTCGGGTCAGGTTGCGGTAGCGCCAGGTGTTGGGGAAGCGGACGAAGGGAACGCCGCCGACCCAGGAGAGCGACTGCGCTGCTAGAGTGGTGATGCCTCCGGTTCGGCAAACCGGGAACAGCCGCGTTTGTGCTGCCTGGTTGAAGTAGTTAAATCGCGCAATGACAACATCCAAAGGCAGCGCGGTTGTCTCTATAGCCTCTGCCAGTGCGTCGTAAGCGGCATAGCATGTCGCGCCGACTGAACGGATTTGGCCGGATGTTCGCGCTTCGTTGAGGGCCAGACGCGCGCCGGCCAGACGGGGCGGTGTATGGACATCGGGGCGAAAATCGTACAGCAGGAAGACATCCAACGTGTCCACGCCCAGCAGTTCCCGCTTGCGGGAAATGGCTCCACGAATGGCCGCGGCCGCGCCTTCTTCGGTGTCCGGGCAGCGATCCAGCGCATCACCGTCGGTCGTGCTGACGATGACTTGTTCGCGAACGCCCAGTGTCTTAAGTGACGCGCCCAGCGACTGCGCTTCCCGTTCATACGCAGCATGGAAATACGTAATGCCGGCGTCCAGCGCCGCCGTGACTGTCGCCGTGCGCTGGTCCGGTGAAGACAGGTAAATGTCACTGTCCGGCGGCACGGTGCCAGGTTCTCGCCGAAAGGGTCGTTCGCTGTAGCCAAGCCGGGTCGGGGAAAGGGTGATGGAATATGTCATAGTGTAATGCGATGAAGTGTCACTGTGTCGCCGATTTTGTAATTTGAAAAGCGCCCGTGCGCTGCCGTTTCGGATCGCGATTTCCAGATGTCCGCTGCTGCCGAACAGGGCCACCGGGGAGCCATTTGCAACATCACTGTAACTCTGGGCGGGGCCGGAAATAACATGGCCGGAGAGATGGGCGGCGAAGTGAGAAACATTCCAGATGTCTGCCTGGTCTTCGGTCAGATCAAGAAACACATTGCCGAAGATGTCCGCATACACAACATGACAGGTCAGGGTGTCCCCCGACACCTGCGTCCGTGGGATTGGAAATGTCTCCAGTTCGTTCAGAGGTGTCCCGAAACGTCCCAGAGATACTCCATTGGCTAGATGTGCGGCCACAGGCGCGAAGATATCCCGTCCATGAAACGTGCGGCTGACCATGGGCCGGTGATAGCGGGCATCGTCCAATGTCACTGCCTGATGCAATGTGTCTTCCGATAAGACATAAGACAGCAGACCATTGTCGGGACTGACATAGGTGAAGTCTCCAATACGCGCTGCGACAGGCTGACGAATACTTCCAACGCCGGGGTCGACGACCGCCAGGTGGATCGTGCCGGGCGGGAAATGGCGACAGGCTGTGTGAAGGAGAAACGCGCCTGCGTGAATGTCCTGCGGCGAGACATGGTGTGTCAGGTCAACGATGTCCGCTTCGGGTGCAAAAGACTTGATCACGCCTTTGAGGACGCCTACAAAGGTGTCCTGGGTGCCGAAGTCTGTCAGCAATGTTATCACACGGGGCATTCAAGTCTCTTGACAAATATGCAGGGACGCGCTATGATAGGAGTCACATGGCAAAGAGTGTATATGACATCGCGCCGGACGCCACTTTTGTTGAGGCGGCGCACACCGCGCTGCGGCAGCAGTTGGACGAAATGCTGTCCAACCTGGATGGCACACGGGCTGGAGACGACATTGAGGCCCTGCATGACATGCGGGTCGCCTCGCGCCGCCTGCGCGCCGCACTGTCCGTCTTTGCCGCGGCGTTCTCCCCCAAGCCGTTTGGGGTCATTGAGAAAGAAGCTGCCCGCATCACCGACGCACTCGGCGCTGTGCGTGATGCCGATGTCCAGATTGAATTCATACAGGGTGTCATTGATCAAGCCCCGGAAAGCGAGAAAGTCGGCCTGCGCGCGTTTCTGGATGGGCTGGAAAAAGGCCGCGACCATGCGCGCGTCCTGCTGGTCAAGGAGCTGAACCGGCTGGAAAAAAGCGACTTCGGCAAAGATTTCGGCAAACTGCTGGGCGAGGATGGGAAAGACAATGGCTAAAGCCCTTCCCCTCTATGCCGTCAACCCGCAGGCATCGCTCGTCTCTAATGCTCCTCTGATGCTGCACACGCGACTGGAAGAATTGTACCAGTTTGCGCCGTTTATCAGCGACCCCGGACGGGTGGACGAACTGCACAATATGCGGATAGCCGCCAAGCGCCTGCGCTACACGATGGAAATCTTCCAGCCCTGCTTTCCCGGCAAAGATTTCACGAAGTTGTATGACCAGGTCAAATCTATTCAGGAACAGATCGGTGAAATTCACGACCGGGACGTGCGCGGGCCGCTCCTCCAGGCCTTTCTGGACGCCCATGCTCACTCCCGCGCCGAGATTCGGGTGGGACTGGAGCGGCTGATTCAGACCCAGCAGTCCGAACGGGCCAAGCAGTATCGCACCTTTGTCGCCTACTGGAACAAACTGCAACGGCAGGGGTTCAAGCGAAACTTTCTGCAAATGCTGGTGCAGTCCGAATCTGAGCCGGTTGAATCCCCTGTGGAAGAGAGTGTACCCGTCTGATGAACAAAACGACTCCCCGCGCGCCGAAAAACGGTAAAAGCGCGAAAAGCGCCCCGATATTAACTTTGACTGATCCGCTTCCAGCCGAGATTTCTCCCGCCATCGTAGAGGCGGTTCTGGAAGACGCCATTTTGACAGCAGCGGCTGAGGAAGCAGTGCAATCTCTCTCCACTCTGGAAAACATTCCCTATTTAGGCGAGACGCGGCGACAGGCGCTTGCCCTGGCAGGCATTTGCACGCAGGAGGATTTACTCCAGGCCACTGTGGAACAGATCGGCGGTGTCAAAGGCGTCGGCATGGTCAATGCTGCCCGTGTCAAAGAGTGGCTGGCGGCACAGCCTCCTCCGCAGATCTCCGCGCCTGTCGCCTCTTACTTAGATTCTGCTCTGGCCGAGACCAATCAGCACGTTCAAGACATTTTCGAGAAGCTGGGCAGCGCCACCGCTCGCCTGAAAAAACAGGTCCCCGCCAAAGCCCGCGACAAAGCGCTGGATCGGCAGTTGGACAAGCTAGATACCGTCGCTTCCGAACTGGCGGAAGGGCCAGACACGCTTTCGGCCAAGCAAGTTCAGGACGCGGTCAAGACCCTGGATAAGATCGCCGCCCTGCTGGAAGCCGCCGCAAGTGTGGAGAAACTTGGCCCCAAGAAGCAGGCTGTCTTGATTGAAGAACTGCGCGCGCGGCGCAAGCGCCTTCAAAAGACCCTGGGCGATTAGTCGCGTGCAGTACGGGGTCTTTAGCGATGTTCATGGCAATCTGGCGGCATTAGAGGCTGTCTGGCGCGCTTTGACCGAGGCAGGCTTGACTGACCGACCCGTGCTGAACGCAGGCGATAATGTCGGCTACGGCGACTCGCCGGAAGCCTGCGTCCATTTCCTGCGGGCGCAAACCAACATTGTCACCGTCCGGGGCAATTACGACAAGAACGTCGCACAGTTCCCGGAGCGCGAAGCGGATTACCGAAAAAAGTGGGGCAAAGGGCGTCCTGAAAAGTATGAAGCCTTGCGACGCGACAGCGCGGCGATCTCCGAGGAAACCCGCCGCTGGCTGCTCGGCCTGCCCACCGAGGCAGAGTTGACTTTGGAAGACGTGCCAATTTTAATCACCCACTACGCGCCCGGCAGCAAAGAAGGGCTGGGCCGCTGGACGCCCGACTCCCGCCTGCGCGAACTGGCTCAGGGTACATCCGCGAAAGTCGTCATCTGCGGCCACACGCATACGCCTTTTGTCCGCGATGTCGGCGGCGTTCTCTGGGTCAACCCCGGCAGCGTGGGCCGAGGGTGGGGCAGCCGCGCCAGTTATGCGGTCTTAACCCTGAAACCGGGGCAACTGCCGACCGCCCAACTCAAACAGGCCCCCTAGCCCCCAATTCTGGGGAATTGGAAGGGCTAATCTTCTCCTGCTCCCGCATTATTGGGGGGCTGGGGGGTATTCCTCATGCGCCTCGCCGCCATTGACATCGGAACCAACTCTACCAAAATGACCGTCGCCGACGTGTCGGAGGACGGCGCGCTCACGGTCGTTTCGGAGCAGTCGGAGGTCACTCGACTGGGCGAAGGCGTGGACGCCACCCGGCGGCTGAACGAAACGGCCATGTCTCGGACGCTGGATGCCATTGTTCGTTTCGCCGACGAGGCCCGACGCGAGGGCGCGGCGGAAGTGCTGGGGGCAGGCACCAGCGCCCTCCGTGATGCCGCCAACGGGGCGGACTTCATTGCCCAGGCGAAAGACCGCGCGGGTGTGGACATCCAAATCATTACCGGTGACCGCGAAGCGCAGCTTGCCTTCGCCGCCGTCCGCTCCGATTCCAGCCTCCACCTGCCTCTAAACTCCCCTCTGCTCGTCTTTGACATCGGCGGTGGCAGCACGGAACTGATATTGGGGGATGCCAATGGCGTAGGTCGACACAAGAGCCTGAACATCGGAGCCGTGCGTCTGACCGAGCGGTTTTTGAAGTCTGACCCGCCGACACTCTACGAACTGGAACAGGCCGCCCATTACACCCGCGCCGCCTTTGACACGTTTCCCGCTCCCGACACTCCGCCCCTCGTCGCCGGCATCGGCGGCACCGCCGTCAATATCGCCGCCGTCACGCAGGGGTGGGACAAACCTGACCCGGATGCCCTCCACGCCGCCGTCCTTTCCCATGCCGACGTGTCCGATGCTCTGGATCGCTTCAGGCCTTTGACTGTTGCCGAGCGCCGGCTTATCCCCGGCCTGGAACCCAAACGCGCTGACATCATCATCGCCGGCACCCTCATTTTAGATTGCCTGCTCACCTACTTCCATGCGGACCGCTTCACCCTCAGTGCCCGCGGCCTCCGCTACGGTCTGCTGGCGGATTATGCGAAGGCAAATCACAAGTAGCGAACCCATAACCGCGCCTCGACCGTTTCTAAACTATGATTGATGCACTCGAACGCTTCCTGAACAGCGCTAGTGATTTGGATTGGACATGGTGGCCGCTACTAAAATTACGCCCACAGGTCAACGATTATATGACATGGCGGGTCATTCTGCTGCTTTCCCTTCTCATTGGCTTTGTACTCTTCCTGCTGCTGAATGCGGTTTCATGCGCTCAGATTTTTTTCCTGATGGGATGGCAAGCTTCTGGGACGTATCCCTTTGTGACTTTCGCTGCCGCTCTCAATCGGTCTGGTACAAACAGGGTTTGGATTCTTTTGGCGTTTAGTCTGTATGGTCTGCTAGGCTCCCGGCTATCTGCATGGGCATGGAACCGCCGGGCGGATCGCTTGAACCATGAGGCCAAACTGCCGCATACTGCTCAGGCTGTAATGCCCGGCGTCTGGCCTCCGCCGCCGAATGTCCCGCCGTAGGGGAGAACCAGTCATTGTCAGAGTTGCCTATCGCCACTTTCGCGTTCTTCGGGTAAAATGCCTTCCATGAACAAGTTGAATGAAACGCTGGCGATTGGTTTGGGACTGCTTTTTGCTGGCCTCGGCAGTTGGAATGGCATGGCAAAGGCAGATGCGCCCACGCCTGTCGCTCCGGCTGCTGCGCTGGTGACGCCGGATTTCGGCAAACGGGGAAACATTTTCTTTGTCGGCGACGCCGTCACGGTCAAATTGAAGGGAGCGGGCGCGACCCGCTATGAAGTACGGGGCTACGACGGAAGCGTGGTGGACAAGGGCGATGTCGCTGACCCATTAACGCTGAAAGTGACGATCCAGGCTGGTACAAGCTGTACCTGTACAAAGGGCCGGGTGCGGATGATGGCGACGGCAGCGCGACGTTTGCTGTTTGGCGCAAGGCGGCTGACTTTCCCGATGTGCCGGCGGCGGATGCTTCCGTGGGAAGCGGCGACGACCCCGTCATGCGCGGCCTGGCCGGGATCGGTCCGGCACGTCTGACGGCGGATTCTAGCAAGCCCGACGCCACCATCAAAACGCTGGACGCGCAAGTCGCGCTGGCGAAGAAATGGTATCTGCCTTATGACAAAGCCCGGAAGCGGGTTTTGATCGTTTCTGTCCCCGATAACACGTTCAACCCGGATGGCCTGCGGAAAATCGTGACCCACTTCAAAGCCGATGTGCCGTACTGGGAGTTGCGGACGAACCCGACAGTCGTCCAGGGCGCAGACTTTGCCGGGGAAATTAAAGTGTTCGCGGGGATCGTCAAAAGCGTGGACCCAGGGTTGAAAGTCCTGGGGCCGGGCGCGATCACCCTGCACTGGAATGACCTGAAGTGGATTGAAGACTTCCTGAAGAACGATCCCAATCAGACTCTGGACGGCTTCTCATTTGTCAATGATGAGGGCGTGGTCGGCGACCTGTGGCTGGCACGGACATCGTTGGAGCAGACTCAACATTCTGCTGGCCAAGTACAAAGCCGACACGCTGGAAAAATGGCAGACGGGGCAGGAGTATCCCGTGGTACAGGGGACTGTTTACGAGCCGCACCTTCAGGGGCGCTGGACGATGCTCCAAAGGCTGGCGTATGAGCAGTTCGGCATCCCCAAAGAGCATGACATTCTGCTGAATGACAAAGGGAGCGGCTGGGAAAACAGTGACGGCAGCCCGAACCCGGCGGGGACTCTCCTGCGCGTTTGGTCGGAAGAACTGGCCGGGATGACGTTCACCTCGAAGATTGATTTCGGGCAGCAGGGCAATGAGCTTTACGCAGGAGACCTGTTCAGCGGCGGCGACAAGCGTGTGGCCGCGTTTGTCAGTACGGGCAGCACAGACCGCCATGTCATGCTCAAGGTTAAAGGGGCAACAACGCTGCACACCGTCTCCGCCTTCGGCGTTGGCGCGGACATTCCAGTCGTCAACGGCGAGGCGGCCCTGCTTGTTCCCATGCTGCCGGTCTACGTGGAGCTCGACGCCGGGGCAGACAATGGATACGGAAACCGTGGACTGGGGGCCGGACTTTGCTCTTTTCCCGGAAGTTGCCGCTGAGGCTGACGGCTCACCCGTCTACCCCGGCGATCCGACGGAATACAATGGGGTGGGCAAGGTCATCAACGGCATTTTAGAAAGTTCGTACTACACGCAGATCAAAGACGCGCGGCCCTGGACCAGCAACGTCACGCAGTTTCCTGCCGCGCTGACATTCACCTGGCCGGAGCCGACCTTGATCGACCGCGTGAATATTTTTGCCGCCCCGCCCTGGCAGTATCAGGGAACGCTGCTGGATTACGAAATTCAATATGACCGGAACGGTCAGTGGGTGACGATTGAACACGTCCAGGAGCCAGTGACGACGGTCAAAGCCGTTACGCCCGCAACCGGAACCACGCTGGACAACTACGCTTCTGAACGATGGGTTTTCCAACACCACTTCCCCGCCGTCGCCACCCAGCGCCTGCGCCTGCTTGTCCATGACGCCACCTGGGGCGGCGACCCGACCGAAGACGCCTCTAAAGTCAGCGGCCAGGGCGGCCTGCATCAGATCACGCTCCGGGAAGTGGAGGTGTATGGTCCCATCGTCAATGGCCTGCGCGGGGAGTATTTCAATGGTGAGAACTTCAATACCAAGTTCCTGACACGCACCGATCAGACCGTCAATTTCCCCAACTGGTGGACCGCCGAGCCGACGCTGTACCACAAAGCATTCTCTATCCGCTGGACCGGGTCCATTCGCCCACGTTACTCCGAAGAATATACGTTCTTTACCGATGCCGACGACGGTGTCCGCCTCTGGATTGACGGCAAACTGCTGGTCAACAAGTGGGTTGATCAAGCCAACAGCGAGAGCGGCGGCAAGATCACGCTGCAAGCCAATCATCTTTACAGCATTCAAATGGACTATTACGAGAATGGTGAGGGAGAAGCGGGCATCAAGCTCGGCTGGTTCAGCCCCAGCCAGGAGCGCCAGATCATTCCCGCCGCGCTGCTCTCCTCGCCGCCCGTTGCCCATTTGCCGCCAGCCCTCGGGACGCCGACGCCCAAACATCCGGCTCATCCCGCGCGGCCTAAAGACTCGGCGCAAACATTGATGTGGGAGCGATTCTTCAACTGGCAAAGCGACATGGACTGGGCGTGGGGGCCGCTGCTGCCCCTGCGCCCGCCACGCGACACGCCTATCCGCCCCTGGGTTTGGGTACGCCTGTTTCTCGCCTTCACCCTGCTCGGCGTCATCCTGCTTGGTCTAGTGACGCTTGTATGCTTGCTGCTGCCGACCCTGGCAGCAACGCGCCATAAACCCCTGCCACCCTTCGTCTTGGAAACAATCACGACGCTGGAGAGCATGGTTACTGACCCGACAACTCTGGCCTTGCTGATTGGGCTGCTCTTCAGCCTGCCCGTGCTGTTTTTCACGTTCTGCCTGCCCTATCACTGGGCCTGGAATCAGCGCGCGGCGCGTCTGAAGCGGACAGGAAATAGGGTAGGGAGAATCCAGAAGTGACGGCAGGGGTTTGGCCGCCTGCGCCGAAGACAGCCCCCTAGCCCCCAATTCTGGGGGAACCGGAGAGGGAGGCGGCTACTCTATGCGTGTTTCTTTAGGCAGGGCTTCATTCCCCCACAATGGCCCACCGCCCTGCTCACGTCGCCAGGCATCGCGCCATTTGTGCATTTCCACCGGGCCAATTATAGGCATTGGCTGGCGACGTTCGCGAGGCAGGAGGGTGGGGAAGGGACGGTGCGGCTCGGTTTGATACCAGTAAGCAACCGTGGCGAGGTCTAATGTCAGGCTGTTGGCGTGGCCGTGTTCGATAGACGCTCGCAGGGACTTCTGGAAGTAAATCGGGTCTTCCAGATGAAAACGGTAGCAGTGTGTCCGGCCCAGCCATCCGGTCTCGCCGTTGACGCGGGCGTAGCCAAAGTAGGGATGCGCGTAGAGTTCTTTGGGGCACCAGGAAGAATTGAAATAATCCTCGGTCCCCGTTCCGTGCAGAGAACCCGGCCAGGGTTCGCCGTCAATCAGGAACATGTCATCGCCCTCGCCGTACCACAGGGGGGTCGGCGAGTCCACAAAATAGTTCGTGCCGACATAATGGCCGGCGCCTTCGGCGTGAACAAACACATGGTTGCGCTCGTCCGAAGGATTTTTCGGCTGGATGCCCAATGTCTCCCACTCGTTTTCCCGGTCGCCCTGCCCTGTTTCGGGACCTGGCATCTGCCGGTTCCACCAGGCATGAAACCGCCCCATCTCCGGCCCGATGCCGCCTGCGTGTTCCTCGTAATCCACATAATAATAGAAACTGCCGATCGGGCTGTCCGACTGGTTCTCAATCTCAATACGCGCCCCGTCGCCAAAGGGCATGGGGAAATAGCAATTCAGAGCATTGCCCCCGGCAGGCGCAGCCGCAAGTGGGAGCGAAGCGTACAGATACTTCTCGCCCCAGCCCTGCCCGAAAAAGTCACCGAGCGGCGCTTCTACGGAGGGGGCTGCTTCGCCATCCCAGAACATCCGCAGGACGGCATTACGGCGAATCATTGGATCGGTACAGGCCACGGTGATCCAGATGTGCTTGACGATTCCCGCCCCGGCAATCTCAGCCAGCGCTTTCGTTTCGCCTGCCTCAATACGGACACAGTCCGTGTTGCCGCCACTCCGGTCATAGGACGAAATGCGCTTCGTGCGAATGCCGGGGCGGATGAGGGGAAGATTGTTGAGTGGACTAGACATGCGCTATCTCCCGGTGATTGATGAGACAAAGATGACGGTATGATACCCAATTTTCGTTGGGGCATTGCTCGTTCCCTTGACTCTTTGCCGGGGATATGCCATCATGTAATTCACTGCAAATTACATGAATGAGGTTAAATATGCTGGACACACGTCAAATCTATTCTTTGAGCGACTTTGTGAGGAACCCGAAAGCGCATGTTGCGCGGCTGAAAGAAACACGCACCCCAGAAGTGCTGACCGTCAATGGCCGTGCCGAAGCTGTGCTGCTGGATACGGAAACCTATGAAAATCTCATGGAGCGGTTACAAATTACGGACGAGATAGCGGCTGTCCGCGCCATTATTCGGCAGGCCAACAGCGTCGGGCCGCGCGAGGAAATATCGGAGGCCGAGATAGAACGCAGTCAGGCTGTTGTCAAAGAAATTATGGCAGAAACAGAGAGGCTTGGGCTGTACCGATGACGGTCGCCGTGCCGAGAACCGTAGCCGTCCTGGATGCCTGCATTCTTTATCCGCCTTCCTTGCGTGATCTGATCATGTGGCTTGCTGCCAGCCGGGTTTATGCGCCGCGCTGGACGGAGGAAATCCACGCGGAGTGGATACGCAATGTGCTGGCGAATAACCCGGAGGTGACACCGGCCCAACTGGATCGTACTCGCCGCCTGATGAACCAAGCCGTTCCCAACTGTGTCGTTTCGGGCTATGAGGCACTTACTCCGACCCTGCGGCTGCCGGACGCGAACGACCGCCATGTGTTAGCCGCCGCGATAAAGATACAGGCGCCACTCATCGTCACGTTCAACCTTTCAGATTTTCCCAATACCGTCCTTCAGAGATATGGCGTCCGGGCAGTTCACCCAGATGGGTTCCTTTCCGGTCTTTTTGATGAACACTCTGGGCTGTTTCTACGGGCTGTGCGGACCCACCGTGCCTCCCTGCATCATCCGCCGAAGGACGCGGCAGGATATGTCCAAACGCTCCGAACCAATAGCCTCAAAGAGCTTGCCCTACGCCTGGAAGCAGACATGAGCCGCCTTTGACTCAGGTATACCGTTCACAAAATCATGTGGCAGTAGAATTAGATTATGCGGCACCTGCTTGCCGCAGCAACTCTTCATCACTGCCGACAGACCAGCATATGAACATGTGTTGGCTTAACATTTCTTCATAACAGACCAAACATAAAATCTTCAAGTCGGCGAACTCCTCTGCGCGGTCACTCCATCCACGTTCCTCTGCCAATACTACATCGCATCCCTCGCACCAAGCTTGAGCGGGTGCAAACACTTCTGCGGTGGAGGCATAGAAGCCCAGGCCAGACTGCTCACTTAAATGCCGGCAGATAATGCAGTAGTCTTTGCGACCGTGGGCTGCACACTCCACTTGCGGTCTTGAGTAGTTCTGACCATCTTGATCCATTGCTTGACACTCCTCTGTGTATTTCGCTATATAGCTTGCTTTGAGTGTGCAGTTCTACAGCAGAACGATGTGCAAGCGACCTACTTCTTCGCCCCCGCCGGGAGCAGCTTCTTGAGGCGGCTGAATTCATCGCGCAGTTCTGCCGCGCGCTCGAATTCCAACGCCCGCGCGGCCTGCTTCATTTCCTTTTCAATGTCGGCCAGTGCGGACATCAGCTGGTCCAAGCGGCAGCGTTTCCGGGTTGCGGTTGCGGGAAACGTTGTAGTAGACTTTTCTGCTCCGCGATCTTCTTGGACTCGATCACCTCGCGCACGGCTTTGTTGACCGTGTACGGCGTGATGTTGTGTTCGGTATTGTAGGCGACCTGAATGGCGCGGCGGCGGTCGGTCTCGCCGATGGCCCGCTCCATGGAGCCGGTGATGCGGTCGGCGTACATGATGACCTGGCCGCCGACGTTGCGCGCGGCGCGGCCGATGGTCTGAATCAGCGACGTGTCCGAGCGCAGAAAGCCCTCTTTGTCGGCGTCCAGAATGGCGACCAGCGAGACTTCCGGCAGGTCCAGCCCTTCGCGCAGCAGGTTGATGCCGACGATCACATCGTAGACGCCCAGGCGCAGGTCGCGCAGGATTTCGGTGCGCTCCAGGGTGTGGACGTCCGAGTGCAGATAGTTGACCTTGATGTTCAGGTCCATCAGGTATTCGGTCAGGTCCTCGGCCATCTTCTTGGTCAGCGTCGTCACCAGAACGCGCTCGCCCGTGGCCGTCCGCTCGCGGATCTCGCCGAGCAGATCGTCGATCTGGCCCTTGGTCGGCGTGATGATGATCTCCGGGTCGATCAGGCCGGTCGGGCGGATGATCTGCTGGACGATCTGCTCGGAATGCTCGCGCTCAAACGCGGCCGGGCGTGGCGGACACGAAGACGCACTGGCCGACGCGCTCCTGAAACTCTTCAAACTTCAGGGGGCGGTTGTCCCCCGCCGACGGCAGCCGGAAGCCGTACTCAATCAGCGTGTCTTTGCGCGCCTTGTCGCCGTTGTACATGGCCCGAAGCTGGGGCAGCGTCTGGTGCGATTCGTCAATGACCAGCAGGTAATCCTTCGGGAAGTAGTCCAGCAGCGTGTACGGCGCGGTGCCGGGCGCGCGGCCATCAAACCAGCGCGAGTAGTTCTCGATGCCGGAGCAGAAGCCGACTTCGCGGATCATCTCCAGGTCAAAGCGCGTCCGCTGCTCGATGCGCTGGGCTTCCAGCAGCTTGCCCTGCTGCTTGAACAGGGCGATCCGCTGGTGCATCTCCTCTTCGATGCCGATAATCGCCGCTTCCTGCCGCTCCGGGCTGGAAACAAAGTGCGAGGCGGGAAAAACCGTGATCTCGTCTTTGGACGACTGCACTTCGCCCGTCAGCGGGTCCACGACCGTGATCTTCTCCACTTCATCGCCGAAGAACTCCACCCGAACGACGATCTCTTCGTCAGCAGGCTGAAGTTCCAGCACGTCGCCGCGCACGCGGAACGTCGAGCGCGTCAGCACCAAATCGTTGCGTGTGAACTGCATGTCCACCAGACGCCGCAGCATGTCGTCCCGGTCGTACTCCTTGCCCCGCTCGAACTTCAGGATAATCCGGGCGTATTCTTCAGGAGCGCCCAAACCGTAGATGCAGGAAACAGACGCGACAATGACCACATCCCGCCGTTCCAAAACCGCCTGCGTAGCCGAGTGCCGCAGCCGGTCGATCTCATCGTTGATGCTGGAGTCTTTTTCAATAAACGTATCCGTCTGCGGAATATACGCTTCCGGCTGGTAATAGTCGTAGTAGGAGACGAAATACTCCACGGCGTTCTGCCCGAAAAAGTCCCGGAACTCCGAGCAAAGCTGCGCCGCCAGCGTCTTGTTATGCGCGATCACCAGGGTCGGACGCTGCACCTTTTCAATGACGTTAGCCATCGAAAATGTCTTTCCGGTCCCCGTCGCTCCCAGCAGCGTCTGATATTTATGACCCTGGTTCAGCCCCGCCGCCAGCTTATTAATCGCCGTCGGCTGATCACCAGACGGCCTGTAATTGGAGATCACTTTGAAGTCGCCCATCACTGTTTTCCTTGCTTCACTGAATAGAAATAAAACACCTGCACACGCCGTAAAGTTTCCTGCTATTCTTCGATGAGGCTCACCTGCCGCAGTTCGCGCCGGATTTCCTCGGCCAGTTCCTGTTCGCTGGGCAGATGCAGTTTGTAGCGGCTGGCGAAAATCTGCGCGTTCGCCTCACCGAGCGTATATTTCACCACCGTCTCGTTTTTATCCGCGCACAGGATCAGCCCAATGGTCGCATTATCTCCTTCTGTACGGCGTTCGGCATCGTAATAGTTGACGTATAACTGCATCTGCCCCAGGTCGGCGTGCGTCAATTTGCCGGTCTTGAGATCAATCAGGATGTAGCATTTGAGAATGGTATGATAGAAAACAAGATCGGCGTAGAAGTGGTCGCCGTCCAGCGTTAGCCGCTGCTGACGCGCGACAAAAGCAAAGCCTTTGCCGAGTTCCAGCAGAAACGTTTGCAAGTTTGAGATTAAGGCTTCTTCTAACTCGGATTCCACCAGGCGGGTTGACTCCGGCAGCCCCAGGAATTCCAGCACCACCGGGTCTTTGATGGCGTCTTCCGGCGTCTGAATTTCCTGGCCCTGTGTTGCCAGAACCATTAGTCCCTGCTTGTCGCGGCTCAACGCCAGCCGTTCAAACAGCAGGCTGCTGATCTGTCGCTCTAACTCGCGGACCGACCAGTGGTTCTTTGTGGTTTCTACTTCATAAAAAGATCGTGCGTAGGGCGACTCAATGCGTGCTAGAAGGCGGTAGTGGCTCCATGAGAGGTTTGAGTTCAATCGACCTGTTTCCAATTCATCACACACTGTGTGATGAATTGGTTTCTCATCTAAAAACTGCGGGTACGCCAGATAAAACAGGCGCATATAGCGAATGTTTGTTGGCGTAAAGCCCTTGCCAAAGGCTGATTGCAAACGAGACGAAATCTGCGCGATCAGGTCTTCGCCGTAGGCAGCCCGTGACTGTCCTGCCTGTTCCTCCTCCACGATCTCGCGCCCAATCAGCCAGTAGGCGCGTACCATCTCCGTATTGACTGACCGTGCGACGCTCGTGCGGGCTGCCATCAGAATGGCATGAATACGCCCGTAAAGCGGCTCAAAGCCGTTATTAGAAATGGGTTCCAAGTCGGAAGATGGTTGTTCAATCTGTGCCATGAGAATTTCGTGGGTGTGGTGGGGGAGGCCAGACCCCATTTGTCTTCTGGGACGCTACATCCATTATTGCGCCTCTTTTTTGTGAAGCACTGTCTTCAATTCTGCCACCATACCAAGAGCCAACTAAGGCAAAAAACCCCCCCGACAAGAAAGCTATAGGAATATACGGAAGAAGTCGGAATAACCTTCCATTAACCGGCCCATACAAACGAATACATACCTGAGCGTGGTGGCTAAGGCCCCAGATCAAGTCAATTATACCCGGCGCAAATCCGAGGGCCACTCCGAAGAGTAATCCAAAAACAGCAGCGATGGCTTTTCCAAAAAGGGTAGTATTCTCCATTCTTGCTGCCTTACTGCGTCTTCAGGTTGTGTGTGCTGCCGCGTTCGGTGAGGGGAATGGCGGCGAGCCAGTCGGGGAGGGCGTCGGGGGCGAACTTTTCTACATCCAGGCGAAGCAGGGCTTCTAAGGGGACGCCGAAGTCTACACTCCCGCCGCTGCGGTCAGCGAGAACGCCGACCCCAATGAGAGTGCCTCGGTAGCCTTCCACGACTTCAATCGTATCCCGGACGCTGCCGCCCGTGGTCAGGATGTCGTCCACAATCAGGACGTTTTCGCCTTCTTTGATCTCAAAGCCCCGGCGCAGGACGCGGCCCTTGCCGTCATCGCCGCGCTCGGCGAAGATGCCGCGCACCCCTAAATTCTTGGCGACTTCATAGGCCAACAGGACGCCGCCGGTGGTCGGGCCGACGACGACCTGCACCTCATCGCCCGCGAACCGCTCGGCGATCTCTTTGCAGAGCCGCTCCACATAGGGCGGGAATTGCAGCACCTGAAACTTTTCCAAATAGACGGCACTGTGATAGCCGGACGCCAGCAGGAAATGGCCTTCCAGCAATGCGCCGGAATCTTTGAATATTTGCAGTGCTTCTTCGTTGGTTAACATGACGGTAAAGTTAGACTTTCAGGCAATCAATTCCTGCCTGCCAGGTCATTTCGTCACCAGGGATAGCCGCCGCGTTCCAGCACGGCGCGGGCAATCTGCCGACGCAGGCGGATGGTATCCACAGGAGAATGTTCGGGCAAAGCACGGAGGGCGGTTGTACTGCCAGGGAGTGAACCCTGCACCATCCGCGTCAGAAAGCGGGCTTCCTCGCAAGCGGCGTCTTCATAGACTTCTACGGCGGCAAGACCCGTATCGGTCGGCCATTTGCTGACGCGCAGGCAGGCGCTTTCCAGTGCGTATAGCATGGCAGCCATATCGGCGAAGGCTGCCGATACTTCCTGCTGTTCGCCACCCGGCTCGTTCTCAATGGCGGCCAGAACAGACAGCAGTAGGATTCGGATTTGCGACAGTAAATCGCCATTTGTCTCTTTCGCAGCTGGGAACGTGAGACGACCCTTTTGAACGCGCCGCCGCAGTTGATCCATGACCGTCAGACGGTTGATCTCATTTGTGCCTTCAAACAGCCGAAACACGCGCGCATCGCGATAGGCGCGGGCGGGCGTATAATCCTCGCTGTAGCCGAAGCCGCCGTGTATCTGCAAGGTCTCATCCACGACATAGCCCAGAACTTCCGTGCCGAAGAACTTGAGGATGGCACACTCCATCGCATATTCTTCATACGCTGCCCGCGTGTCTGGGTGAGAGGCCAGGCAGGCATCCCAATTGCCCGCCGTGCGGTAGACCACACTTTCCAGCAGAAAGATGCGCGTCGCCATTTCTGCCAGTTTGTGCTGGATCAGTCCGAACTCAATGATGGCTCTGCCGAACTGACGTCGCTGCCGGGCATACTGTACGGCGGTTTGCAGCGATTTTTTGGCTGCTCCTAGCGCAATGGCAGCAATGTTGAAGCGGCCCATATTCAGCGCATAGAGGGCGGGCAGATGCCCTTTGCCGGGTTCGCCCAGCAGGTTCTCAGCGGGAACAAACACGTCGTAGAACATGACCCGACAGGTAGACGATCCGCGCAGGCCCATCTTGCGCTCTTCCGGTCCGACCACGACGCCTGGTGTGTCGCGCTCGACCAAAAACGCCGTAAAGCCAGTGCCTTCCAGGTGCGCGAAGACCGTCAGTAGGTTGACAAATCCACCGTTCGTGACCCACAGCTTGACGCCGTTAAGTTTGTAGCCATGAGGGGTGGGAGTGGCAAGCGTTCGCGCCGCCAGCGCATCGGAGCCGGAATTGCCCTCACTGAGCGCAAAGGCCGCAATCATTTCGCCGCTTGCCAGGTTGGGCAGATACTTTCGCTTCTGCGACTCATTCCGAACAAGAGCAGTGGCAGTGTGCCGACCCCGACATGGATGCTCAGAGAAATGGCGAACGATAAATTGGCGGCAGACTTCTCCGCCAGCAGTGTCAATGCCGTTCGGGACAGAGCCAGCCCGCCGTACTCTAAGGGCAAGCCGCCCGCCAATAGCCCAAGCCGGCCTGCTTTGTGCATCAGCGCGCACATCAGGCTCGGCTCCCCGGCTTCCAGACGGTCTCCCACCGGAGCGACTTCCCGTTGGAGAAAGTCCGCCATCGTTCGGGCCATCAAATGCGCTTCTTCGGGCAGCTCTTCTGGCGTAAAGACATTGGCCGGGTCAGTATCGCCTATCAGAAACGCGCCGCCGACAGGAGCCGCCATGTCACAAGGTCTCCAGCAATTCCGGCACAGCCTGATGAATGTCGGCAACCAGGCCGTAGTCAGCGATACGGAAGATCGGGGCATCCGGGTCGCTGTTGATGGCGACAATGATTTTCGCATCTTTCATACCGCCGAGGTGCTGATCCACGCCGGAAATACCGACGGCGATGTATAAATCAGGTGCGACCCTCTGACCGGTTTGTCCGATCAACAATTCCGGCGCGGCCAAACCTGCCTGCACCGCCCCGCCACTTGCCCCGACTGCGCCGCCCAGTTTGTCCGCCAGGCCCCCAAGCAGTTGCTCAAATGTCTTCGCGTCTCGCAAAGCGCGGCCACCGGCCACCACCACACGGGCGTCTGCCAACTTGGGCCGTGTCCGCTGCTCCTCTTCCATGCCGAGCCAGGTGATCCTAGCCGGCAGAGTGGCCGGTTCTGCCGCACCTGTCTCACTCAACACGCCTCGCTCATGCAGGGCTGTGACCAGTTCTTCTACACTATGCACCCGGCGGCCCGCTTGTCGCAGGGGTTCGTCTATGGGTTGAACGGACACCTGAGCCGGCGGGCGTGTACCGAACTCTTCGCCGTCCACTTTTTCCAGCGGTTTGGTCCGCGCCTTGACAATGTCATACAGGGAAATAATTCGAGGCTTGTTCAGGCGCGGATGGACACTGACAATGGCAGGAAATGTTACTTCCAACCGTTCGCGCCCCCGATCCGTCTCGCAAACAACGCGGATACTTTTGCCCCCCATTACGAGTTCCAGCCGTACTATATTTGTGACTTGCGGCAGTCCGAGATAACCAGCCGGAAGCAGCCCAGCCTGCCCGCTTGTTAAGACCAAATCGGCCTTCTCGCGCTGAAAAATACCCGCCAGAAAATGGCTGAAAACGCCCGGATCGGTCGGCCCTTCGTCACAGACCAAAATGGCCCGATCCGCCCCCCGCGCCAGCGCCTCGCGCATCGTCGCTTCCCAATCCGCTCCGCCAATACCAACCGCGACAATCTCCAACTCCGCGCCGCATTCGCGCAGCCGCACCGCTTCTTCCAATGCAACGGCATCCGCCCGGTGGATAACCCACTGAACCCCGCTGGTATCTAACTGACCCCCCGGGGTCAGTCGTATTGGGCGAGCCGGATCGGGAACGCGCGTCATCGGTACCAGTATTTTCATGGCCTCTCTCCTGCCAATGCGTCCAGTTCCGGCAGCAGGACAACACTTTCCTGCTCGTTCGGGTCTGTCCGGGCAATGACGGCGATGCAGGGCTGAGTTTTGCTCTGGTTCGCCGGCAAATGCGGCACGCCCGCCGGAATATAAAGAAAGTCGCCTGCCAGCACGTCCATATGCTGCTCCAAATTCTCCCCGTACCACATCTCGCTCTCGCCGCTCACCACATAAATTGCCGACTCATGGTTCTCATGCAGATGGGCATGGCCGCGTCCTCCCGGCGGGATGGTCAGCAGGTGCAGGCAGAGCGCCCGGCTGCCCGCATTCTCCGCGCAGACGCCTGAGAAATAGGTCAGTCCCTGCTTGCCGACATAGCTCTTGCTGGGATGGATGACCCGGCACTCCGGTATCGTATCTGTCTTGTCTTGTTTTGATTGCGTTGACATCAGAAACCTCCTATCTGATATTCCCAGAATTGTCATGCTCAATGTTAATCTGACAATTTTCCTCTCAACTCCTCAAGTCGCTTTAAAATATCCGCTCGGTTCTGTTCCCCCTGCTCCTTGCTGGCGCCCCAAAACCGGCTCACACGAGGCTCATGGGTAATCATATCTACCAACTCATCAACCTCGCTATCTTCCCAAGGATAGTCGGGTAATAAGGCTCTGAACTGCTCGTAGCCGATATTCCCAGCAAACAAGTCATCCGCTAATGTTACTACCGCTTGTCTGTAGTTGCTCATCTGTAAAACATTTCCCTGAATATCGGTGATTTTCCTTCCTGCGCCGGGCCTCTTGCGTTCCCTGTCTTTTCGTGCCACAATGGACGCAATACGACCGCGCATTTTCACGGTGAGGTGAAGGCTATGGCGCTGCTGGATATTCTGATACCGCAGATGGGCGAGGGTCTGCAAGAGGTCATCCTTGTCAGTCGGCAAAAACAGCCGGGGGAGTTTGTCAAGCGTGACGAACTGCTGTACAGCATGGAGACCGATAAGGCTGTCATGGAGGTTGAGTCGCCCTATGAAGGCGTTCTCAAAGAATGGCTGGCGGCGGATGGCGCGACTCTCCCAATCGGCGCGACGGTGGCGCGGATTGAAACGGAGGCAGAGAGTCCCCCTAGCCCCCAATAATGGGGGAACCGGAGAAGACTCCTCTCTGACTCCCCCATTATTGGGGGCGGGGGGGGCATCATTCCGTCCAAATCCCTCCCCGCACACGCGCGCATGGGCGGGAGGCTGGGGCTGTCGGACGATGAGATGGGCCAGATACCTGCTCCTTCCGGCAAACTGATGCCTGCGGATGTAGACGCTTATTTGGCGGCAAAAGCCGGCAAGTCGGCTGCCGAAACGGCTTACACCGAGAGGCCCCTGTCACAGCAGCAGCGGTTGTTTGTCCAGCGTCTCAAGCGAAGCGCACAGAGCGTGGTTCCAGCGACCATGAAGCGGGCGATGGTATGGAGCGGTCTGAGCAGTTATGTCACGACGGTGCGAGCCAGGGAGGAGACACTGCGGCCCACAGAGTTTCAGACATTCGCCTATTGTGTCGCGCGAACCGTCCCGGACTTTCCCAAGTTCCGTTCGGTTCTCAGTGGCGACGACGTTGCGCGCGAGTACGCGCATCTGAATTTAGGCATTGCCGTAGCCCGGACGAACGGCGATCTGGTGACGGCGGTCGTTCCGCAGGCGGACACGCTGGATTTCCCCGGTTTTATTCAGGCGGCGCAGGCGCGCATCCATGCAGCCCGCGACGGCGAAGATCAGGCGACGGCGGACACACAGTTACTGTTGACCTACATGGGCGCGTATGACATTCTGGACGCTGTGCCGGTGCTGGTCGCCCCGGCCATCGCGGTTTTGTTCCTCGGTGCGCCGTATGAACAGAACGGGCAGACCTGGCGAATCTGGCGCTGACTTTTGACCACCGGCTCATCAATGGCGTGGAGGCGGCAGAGTTTTTGCGAGCCGTCGTGGAGCGGGTGGGGCTGATCGCAGCCAAAAGTGAGGAGACGGGCGGTTAAAACCGCGGCAACAAAAGCACAAAACCGGCCTTCGCCGGTTAGGACGTAGATCAAAGGCCTTAGTCCACGAAGGTGGACTTTGTGACCTTGTTGCTGCGACTTCAGTCGCCCGCAAAGAACGGAGAACTTTATGCCCGAACAATTACTGGCAGAGCGATTGAGTGACTATACCGCAAACCTGGGATTTGACGACCTGACGCCAGAGGCCGTTCACGAAGTCAAGCGGCGTCTGCTGGACACGCTGGGCTGCGCGATGGGCGCATTCGGCAGTCCGCCCGCGACCATTGCGCGAACTCTAGCGGCAACTACCCAAAGCACGACCCCCGCCACGGTCATCGGGACAAAGTTTCAGACTTCGCCGGAAATGGCAGCCTTTGCCAATGGCGTTTGCTTCCGCTATTTAGATTATAACGACACTTATCTCTCTAAAGAACCCGCGCACCCAAGCGACAATTTGGCCGCTGTCCTGGCTGTGGCCGAGCCGCAGAAATCCAGCGGCAGAGACATTATCACGGCGACCGTGCTGGCCTATGAAATCCAGTGCCGCCTGTGCGATGCCGCATCCATCCGGGCGCGCGGCTGGGACCATGTGACTTATGGCTCGTTTTCTACAAGTTTGGCAGCAGGAAAACTGCTCCATTTGACCCCCGAACAACTCACCCACGCGCAGGGACTGGCAGGTGTTCCGAACAATGCCCTGCGGCAGACCCGCGTCGGGATGCTTTCGCACTGGAAAGGCTGCGCGTTTGCCAATGCAAGCCGCAACGGCGTCTTTGCGGCACTCCTGGCGAAACATGGCCTGACGGGCGCCTCGGAAATCTTTGAAGGCGAAATGGGCTTCTGGAAGCAAGTTTCAGGCGAATTTGAGTTAGCGCCTCTGGGCAGTGGCGATCCGCCCTTTATGATCAACCGAACCTATATCAAGTTCTATCCCGCCGAATACCATTCGCAAAGCGCAATTGATGCAGCATTGGAACTGCGTCCGCAGTTGCGGAGCGTAGATGACATCCAGAGCATCACCGTGGAGACGTTCAATGCCGCTGTGGAGATCATCGGAGGTGAGCCGGAAAAGTGGCGGCCCACGACCCGAGAGACCGCCGACCACAGCCTGCCCTACTGCGTCGCCGTCGCGCTAACTGAGGGCCGCGTCACATTAGAGTTGTTTGACGACGCGCATCTGAACAACAAAGCGTTGATTGATCTTGTCCAGAAAATAGAAGTCAAAGCCAGCGCAACGCTGAACAAAAAGTACCCGGAAGGCATTCCCAATCTGATCCGCATTCATACCCAAGACGGTCGTGTGTTGGAAAAAGAAGTGACCTTCCCGCGCGGCCATGCCCGCAATCCTATGACCGATGGGGAAGTGGAAACCAAGTTCCGATCCCTGGCAAGCCTGCTGCTTGCGGAAGCCAAGATTGCCGAAGCGATAGACCGCTGCTGGAACCTGGACACACAAAGCGAGATCGGCCCTCTGCTGCGGCTGTTTGAACTGGAGTAGGAACCCACCCGGCACAAGCGCCCTCCCTCCCGATGCGGGTGGGTTCTGGAAAGTCAATGTCTATGCCAAAGCAATCACCCGGCGCAGCGTTTCGGGCGCGGCTGAAACAGGGAACGGTGACACTGCCTGGCGTTTACAATGCGATTACCGCGCAACTGGCACAGCAGGCCGGGTTTGACGCGCTATATCTCAGCGGCGCAGGCGTCACCAATGCCCTCACTGGCTTCCCGGACATCGCCTTGCTGACGCTGACCGAGATGGCGCAGCAGGCGCGTTATGTCGCTCAGGCCGTCTCGCTGCCTGTGATTGCTGATGCCGATACGGGCTACGGTGAAATTCTCAACGTGAAACGGGCGGTGGAAGAATTGGAACACGCGGGCCTGGCCGGCATCCACCTGGAAGACCAGGTCGCGCCTAAGCGCTGCGGACATCTGGATGGGAAACAAGTGATCGCGCCGACCGACATGGCGGCCAAGATTTGCGCCGCTGTTCGCGCCCGGACTGACCCGGACTTTTTTCTCATTGCCCGTACTGATTCGCGCAGCATTCATGGACTGCAAGACGCCATTGACCGCGCTCATCGCTATTTAGACGCCGGAGCGGAAGCCATTTTTCCCGAATCGCTGCAAAGCCGGGACGAGTTTGCCGAGTTCGCGGACAAGGTCCGCGCGCCACTTCTGGCGAACATGACCGAGTTCGGCAAGACTCCGCTGATCCCTGTGTCCGAGTTTGCGGACATGGGCTATGCGATGGTGATTTTCCCGATGACCGCATTTCGGGTGATGATGCGCGCGGCCCAGGACGTGTACCAGGAACTGAAGCAAGCGGGTACGCAGGCCGCGCTTCTGGACCGAATGCAGACGCGGCAGCAGCTTTACGAGTTGATCGGCTATGCCGACTATGAGCAGTTTGACCGGCAGATCGCCGGGGAGGCGGACACACCATGAGCGCAGAGTACAGCCCCGGCTTGGAAGGCGTCACCGCCGGCATTTCGGCCATCTCCGAGGTGGACGCAGAGCGCGACCGGCTCACCTATCGCGGCTACGACGTGCATGATTTGGTGGATCAATGCGCTTTTGACGAAGTGGCGTATTTGCTGCTTTTCGGCCACCTGCCCAACTCGCAGGAGTACGCTGACTTCCAAACGCGCGTCGGGGAAAATCGCAACGTGCCGCCGGTCGTGTACGATCTTTTTCGGCAGTTCCCAGCCGACGCGCACCCGATGGACACGCTCAAAGCCGCCATCGCCGTCCTCGCCGCCTTTGACCCGGAACGCGATTTCGAACACGCGCGAGGCGAACTTAAACAAAGCCGTTCGGCTGTACGCGCAGATCCCCACGCTCGTTGTCAATGGCTATCGCAATCATGCAGGGGCAGCCGCCGATTGCGCCTGACCCCAAACTTTGCCACAACGCCAACTTTTTCCAGATGCTGACGGGAGAGGGGCGGCAGGATTACGGCGGCAAGGTTTTCAATGTCACGCAAATTCTGTACGCCGAACACGGCTTCAATGCTTCCACCTTCGCTGCTCGTGTCACGGTATTGACCCTGTCCGACCTCTATTCTGGCGTCGTTTCCGCCATCGGCGCATTGAAAGGGCCGTTGCACGGCGGCGCGAACGAGGCCGCGATGGCGATGCTGGAAGAAATCGGCGACCCGGCCAACGCTTCCGAATGGGTGCGGGATGCGCTGGCGCAGAAGAAGAAGATCATGGGCTTCGGCCACCGCGAGTATAAGCAGGGCGATGAACGGGCCAAGATCGTCAAGGCGTATGCCCTGGAACTCGGCTCGCGTTTATGCAGTTCGCGCTGGGCGGAAATCTCGCAGATTGTGGAAGACGAAATGCTCCGCGCGAAGGGCCTACACCCCAATTTAGATTTCCCCGTCGCGAGTGTCTACGCTCTGCTGGACATTCCCGTCCCTCTCTACACGCCGATTTTCGTGATGAGCCGCATCACCGGCTGGGCCGCGCATATCATCGAGCAACTGGACAACAATCGCCTGATCCGCCCCCAGAGCCAGTATAATGGCCCGCGCGGGCTGTCCGTAGTGCCGTTGGCGGAAAGAGAGTAGTGTATCGCTCTGGCTGACAATCGCTCCTCTAACGTAGCCTGACAAAAGGACAACCATGCGACGGAACACTTATACTTCCAATGAAATCATTCTTTGCGCGTTTGCGGCTTTGTATGACGTACATGAGTTTGGTGGCGCTGAGGCCATCCATGGGTTGACTGGCCGTAGCCTTTCCTCTATTAAGATGAAGATCGGCAACATGGCGGCTATGCTTGACGAGGAAGGCATAGCCCGCAACCCTCATGTTTCACCATTATCGGGAACACCTCCAGGGCAGGGCGCACGACGAACGGATTGGGATGCGGTCAAACAAATAGCGGCTATGCCAAAGTCCCAATTACAATCACTTTGCCGACGCATTTTTGAGGCATAATCAGCAACGGACGCAATCTAAAGGGGCAGGGGAATTCAGTGAGACTAGAGATTTGTCTTTTGATTATAGCGATGGCAGTCGTGGCAACTTTGGGCGCGGCGGCAGCCCCAGACGCTACGCCGACAGACACAAGCGCGCCGGTTATCACAGCCCCGATGACGCTGGATGTGTGGCCGAACCTCGCGCCGGGTGAGCAGGCGCGGGAGATCGGCAAACTGGAACGGAGCGGGGATGTGACACGGATGAGCGAGGTCACGCGCCCGCAATTGCTTCTGTTTCCCGCGCCCGGCAAAGGGCCGCATCCTGCCGTCATGGTCTGCCCTGGCGGTGGGTACTCCATTCTGGCGATGGATTTGGAAGGAACGGAAATCGCGCAGTGGCTGAACGGGCTGGGCTTTACGGCGGCGGTGCTGGAATACCGGGTGCCGAACAAGCGGGCGGGGGCATTTCAAGACGGTCAACGGGCCTTGTCGCTTCTGCGGGAGCGGGCAGTTGAACTCGGAATTGATCCACATCATCTCGGCGTCCTGGGCTTCTCAGCGGGCGGGCATCTGGCGGCGCGGCTGGCATCGGGTTTTGGAACACGCGCTAACGCGCCGATAGATGCCGCAGACAAAGCGGGTGTCCGGCCTGACTTTGCCCTGCTCATCTACCCAGCGTATCTGCTGGAAGCGATGGGGCAGGCAAATGACCCGGTAAAGCCCCATGCTGATATGCCGCCCATGTTTCTGACGCAGACGATGGATGACGGTTTTCTGGACGCCCCGGAGTATGCGACAGAGTTGGAGGATGCGGGCGTTCCGACGCGAGTGGCTTTTTATGCGACCGGCGGGCATGGCTATGGCCTGCGCTCACCCAAAGACAAGCCGGTTCATGGATGGACGGACGAGGCTGCGGCCTGGCTCAAAGAGCAGACACACGCCGCGCGGCGCTGAGGCTGTTCCGGGTCGCGTCTTGACTTCTGGGACGGCATGGGCTATAACGGAAGGCATGAACGATTCGTTTTACTCGCCCTACAGTCACGGATTTGTCCGCGCCTGCGTCTGCATCCCCAAACTGCGCGTGGCTGACCCGGACTACAACGTCGCACAGACGCTGGGACTGGCCCGGCAGGCGTCGGACATGGCAGGCGCGGTCGCCCTGTTTCCCGAACTTGGGCTATCGGCCTATTCCAATGAGGATTTGTTCCATCAGGATGCCCTGCTGGAAGCCACTCTCGCCGCACTCAGTCGTCTTGTGGAAGAAAGCCGCGATCTGACGCCGGTTCTGCTTGTCGGCGCTCCCCTGCGCTTTGACGGAATGCTGTTCAACTGCGCTGTTGCCGTTTATCGGGGCCGGATTCTCGGCATTACGCCCAAAACTTACCTCCCCAACTACCGCGAGTTTTACGAAGGCCGCCAGTTCACGTCAAGCCGGAACGCCGTCAGCCGCGGAGTGACCCTGCTCGGCGTTCGCGTCCCCTTTGGCAGTGATTTGATCTTTGAGGCCGAAAATTTCCCCGGCTTCCCCCTCCACGCCGAAATCTGCGAAGATGTCTGGACGCCGATCCCGCCGAGCACGTATGCCGCTCTAGCCGGTGCAACGGTTCTCGCCAATCTCTCCGCCAGCAACATCACTATCGGCAAGGCCGAGTATCGCCGCAATCTGTGCGCGTCGCAGTCCGGCAAGTGCGTCGCCGCTTATCTGTACTCCGCCGCCGGGCCGGGCGAGTCCACGACCGATTTGGCGTGGGACGGCCACGCGCTGATTTACGAGAACAGCGAGAAACTGGCCGAAGCACCGCGCTTCGCTGCCGATGAGCAGATCATCGCCGCCGACATTGACCTGGAACGGCTGGTCCAGGAGCGAATGCGTCTGACCAGTTTCCACGACGCGGTCGGCGATCATCGCGAGCGTCTGCGCGAGTTCCGCCGCGTCCGGTTTGAGTTTCAGGTGCCGGATACGGCTCCCCGCCCCAATAATGGGGGAGCCGGAGAACATCATGCTCCCCCAATACTGGGGGCCGGGGGGCCGCTTCTGCTCCGCCCCCTGGAACGCTTTCCGTTCGTTCCCAACGACCCGCGCGAACGGGATGAGCGCTGCTACGAAGCGTACAACATCCAGGTCCATGGCCTGATGAAGCGTCTGAACAGCACGAAGATAGAGAACATCGTCATCGGCGTCTCCGGCGGCCTGGATTCCACGCACGCGCTGATCGTCGCCGCCCGGACGATGGACCGACTGGGCCTGCCTCGCCAGAACATCCTCGGCTACACCATGCCCGGTTTTGCCACCAGCAGTGGCACGAAATCCAACGCACTCGGCTTGATGGACGCCCTCGGCATCTCGTCCCATGAGATCGATATCCGCCCGTCCTGCCTGCAAATGCTGCGCGACATCGGGCCATCCCGTTCATCGGCGGCGAGCCGGTGTACGACATCACGTTTGAGAATGTCCAGGCCGGCGAGCGCACGTCGCATCTGTTCCGTCTGGCGAACTTCCACAACGGCCTGGTGCTGGGAACCGGCGATCTGAGCGAACTCGCGCTGGGCTGGGCGACCTACGGCGTCGGCGACCACATGTCGCACTACAATGTCAACGCCACCGTTCCCAAGACTTTGATCCAGTACCTGATGCGCTGGGTGATCGCCACGCAGCAGTTCGATGAGCGACACGAGCGGCTTGCTGCAGAGCCATCCTGGACACCGAAATCTCGCCGGAACTCGTCCCGCATTCCGGCGACGATAATGCCGTCGCCCGCCCAAGCACACAGGAGAAGATCGGCCCCTACGAACTGCAGGATTTCCACCTGTACTACACGACCCGCTACGGCTTCCGCCCCTCCAAAGTCGCGTTCCTCTCCCACGCACGCCTGGGGCGACAAAACGCGCGGCGACTGGCCGGACCCCTTCCCGGAAGACAAGCGCAGCGAATACGACCTGCCGACGATCAAGAAGTGGCTTGCGCGTCTTCCTATACCGCTTCTTCCAGACCAGCCAGTTCAAGCGCTCCGCCATGCCCAACGGCCCCAAAGTCGGCTCCGGCGGTTCCCTCTCGCCACGCGGCGACTGGCGCGCTCCCAGCGATTCCGAGGCGACAGTGTGGTTGAAGGAATTGGAAGAGTACATGCCGGAAGGGTGAAAGGGAGAATACCGATTTTTTCTATTCGCAAAAAGTAGTACGAAAAAATTATTGTTTCAATTTTCATCTAATTTTCATTTTTCTGCCTTACAATAGAACCAGCCGCAGTAACGACGCCGTACAAAACGAGAAACAGCCTCGTTGGCCTTTCGGTATTGCGGACTACATCTCATCTTTCTAAGGAGAACTCAGTATGACCGTTCGCCCCCAAACGCTAACTGCGGCCATTCTCGCCATGATGACCTTAGGCGCTGCTACGCACGCCGCGCCGTCCACCGGCTCCACTCAAAAATTCCGAAGCGGCGCTATACGGGTTAAGCCGGCGACTACCACCACTGGCACGACCACGACCACCACTGGCACGACCACGACCACCACTGGCACGACCACCACTGGCACGACCACGACCGGCACGGGAACGACTACCACAGGAACCAATCCCCCTGTCTGTGGTCCGGGAGGTTCCGGCACAGGAACCGGCAACACCAATGGTCCGAGCAGTGGGGGCGGTCAAGGGAACCAGCCGGGCGGACCCGGCGGCCCAGGTGGACCCGGCGGCCCAGGTGGACCTGGCGGCGCACTTGCGGTTCGTGGCACGATTGCCAGTATTGACACTACTGCTAACACCGTAACTGTCACTCCCGACAATGGCGGCGCTGCCGAAGTTCTCACGCTGACATCTACCACAAATCTTTCCGGTCATCAGACGATTGCGGCCACAGACATTGCAGTCAATGATGTGCTGGATGTGTCGGGCGTTCTTCTGGCGGTGCAGGCGAACAGCATTGTGGACAATCACTTGCCGGCCCCGACCTCTACGGGAGCCGGCTCTACGACAGGAAGCGGTTCCTCGACCGGAACTGGTTCTACCACGGGAACCGGCTCCACGACAGGGAGCAGCCCCGCCCCCGTGCCGGGGTCGCTGCGGATAATGGGCGTCGTGACCGCGTTGACTCCGCTGACCATCGAAGTAGACGACAACTTCTCCATCACCCTGACCACGACGGACAGCACAACCTTTGCCGAAGTGCTGCCCGTGACAATCGCGCAGTTGACTACCGGCGAACTGATCCGGGCGCGAGTGAAACAAAACAGTGACGGTTCGCTGACGGCGCTGCAAGTAGACGTTGCCCCGGCGCCTGCTGCCGCCGGCTAATTCCCAGCCCCTGGTTTCCCCTGGGAGACCAGGGGCTTTGTTTTGTCTGCGCGTCCATGTAATACATTCCAGGAGCAAGTTTTCACCATGGTTTTCCCCCGACTTCGTTATGCTTACGGCGTCCTTCTCCTGCTGGCCGGTCTGCTATTTTCCACACCTTCGGCCTACGCACAGACTGTCAGCACGCTTTTATCCTTGCCGGCAACCATTCATGGCGTGCAGTCCGGCGTGATTCTCGGCGATGACGGGTTTCTGTACGGCACGGCGGTTGGCACGGCATCTGTCAGTGGCGTCGTTTACAAGGTGCAGCCAAACGGCGGAGGCTTTCAGGTGATCTACACCTTTAGCGCGCCCGGCAGCAGTGGCGCCAATGTTGACGGGCAATATCCTGCCCGCGAGTTGGCAGCGCCCGGTGATGGATATTTATACGGGACCTGTACGAACGGCGGCTTGAATGGGCTTGGCACGGTCTACCGCGTCAGCCTGGATGGGACTCTTTTTCAAACTCTCTTTTCTTTCAGCGCCGAGGACAGCCAGTTTGAGAATGACTATGGGGCAAATCCACTCAGCGGTCTAGTGGCGAATGGCGATGGCTATCTTTATGGCACGACCAACGCCGGCGGTCCCTATAGCGAGGGAACGGTATATCGCATCAGCACGGATGGGACCGTCATTCAGTTACTCCACGCCTTCACCTTTGGCAGCGCGGCGGATGGAGACAATGTCTACGCCAGCCTGCTCTGGGGCGGGGACGGCTATTTTTACGGGACGACGCAGGCAGGCGGCGCCCACAGCGCCGGCGCTGTGTACCGCCTCAAGTCGGATGGCACCAGCTTCAGCCTCCTTCATTCCTTCACCAGCGCGGAAGGAGGCTCTTACGCCGCCGTGATGCGGGGATTGGATGGACGTCTCTACGGCGTCAGTTTCCACGGTGGCGCGAACCAAGATGGGCTGCTGTGGGGATTGAACACGGATGGCACAGGCTTTGCCCCGATTCATGTCTTCACGGCCTATGACACTCAGGGACATAATACGGACGGGGCAGGTCCTTACGGCGCGCTGGCGACCGGGCCGGATGGTGCGCTCTATGGAACCACAGAAAGCGGCGGCACGGTGGGAGATGGGGTCGTCTTCAAAGTCAATCCCGATGGCAGCGCATTTACGACCCTGGACTTGTTCGGGGCAGCCAGCGGCGAACCTCTGAGTCCCTTTGGTTCGCTGGAACGCATCGGCAGTGTCATTTACGGAACGACATCGCTCGGCGGCTCCCTTGGCTCCGGGACGATTTTCCAGATCAGCGGCCTTTCCACTGTGAATCCGGCGACCAGCCACGCTCAGATACTTTGGAACAATGTCAACGGGCAAGCGTGCTTGTGGACCGTCAACCCTAATAGCACGTTCGTCAATGCTGTTTTTGGTCCCTTTAGCGGGTGGACAGCCAGAGCCGTCTCCGAGGCGCCTGATGGCGCCGACTGGCTGCTGTGGACCAACACCAGCGGCCAGGCCAGCCTCTGGCGCGTGACCGCTCCCACGGCCAATGGCTACACCCACACGGAGTATGGCCCCTACGCCGGCTACACGGCTGTCAGCTTCAGTATCGGCTCCGACGGCAGCCCGCGCCTTCTCTGGGACAAAATCGACGGCACGGCTTTGCTTTGGACGGTCAACCACACTACCGGGGCGTTCACCTACACTTCCTATGGTCCGTTCAGAGGCTGGACGGCCAACCATGTCGCGTCTGGTCCCAACGTCACCGATCTTCTCTGGACCAACACCAGCGGCATGGCAGCGGGCTACCGCATCAGCATAGCGGACGGCACGTATTTTGCCCATGCCTTTGGCCCTTACAGCGGCTACGTGTCAGCGGGTCTCTCGGTCGGCCCGGACAACGGGGCGCATCTGCTGTGGGACAAAACCGATGGCACGGCTCTTCTGTGGAGCGCAGACTTCAACAGTGGGGCATTCACCTACACCAGCTACGGGCCATTTTCCGGCTATTCGGCTCGCGCGATTGCGACCGGGCCGGATGGCGGGACGCGGATGCTATGGGACAATGCAAACGGTCAAGTCAGCCTGTGGGATGTGGTGGGTAGCGGCCACACGCACACCGAATACGGTCCCTTCACCGGATGGTCCGCCGTCGCCCTCAGCGCCGGATTGTAGCGTAGAAAGCAAAAGAACCCTCCGGTCTCTTTCAAGAGACCGGAGGGTTCAATTTATGTTTCAACTTGGCCTCATTTTCATTTTATTTTCATTTCGCTATGATAAAGTGGAGAAGATTAGGAAGGAAGGCCAAGATGCGGCAGCGTGGATTTACTCTGGTAGAGTCTTCTTGTGGTCATGGCAATTATCGCCTTGCTCGGGGCGATTTTGCTGCCGGTATTTGTCTCAATCCGGGGTAGGGCGCGGCAGACGGTCTGCGTTTCCAACATGCATCAGATTGGTCTTGCCATTGACTTGTACACGCAGGACTCTGACGAGATGTTTCCCGCAGGAAAAGACCCCTCGGATGAGTATGCGGTGCCGAACCTCTGGATCGGCTCGCCGTATCAGATGCAGGTGGCGCAGATGCCATTCTTGAACCAAATCCTGACGCCGTATCTTCACAGCCAGGAAATCTGGCATTGCCCTGCCGACAAAGGCTATACAGAACTGGATGTCAGTGCTTACAATGGCGCATTCGTTCCCCTGGATGCGACTCCAACGGCATTCCAGAAGTACGGCACATCGTATTTATACCGCACCGAAATCGCCCTGCGGCATGTCGCCTATGGCTCGCTCGTCGCCTATGAACCGCAGCCACCCTACACGGAGCATGAAAATTCCGAAGTGAATGTGTTGATGGACGGTAACGGTTCCTGGCACGGCGGGGAGCAGGTCAGCCAGAAACGGTACAATGAATTGATGGGAGACGGGCATGTGCTGACCCAGAACATCAGTCAGTTTGGACAAACCTGGAAATTGCAGATCACAAACCCATCACCCTAATCAGTCACACTCGTCCGAAGACCAGGCAGGCGTTGATGCCGCCGAAGCCGAATGAGTTAGACAGAACGTAATCCACTTGTGCCGTTCGGCCCTGCGTCTCCGGGATGTAGTCTAAGTCGCAGGCAGGGTCTGGCGTCCGCAGGTTCAATGTCGGTGGCAGCCAGCCGTCGTGCAGGCAGAGCAGCGAGATCGCCGCCTCCCAGGCTCCGGTCGCGCCCAGGGCGTGACCGTGAAACCCTTTCGTGCCGCTGACAGGCAATGTGTTGACACTGTCGCCGAACACCTGCTTCAAGGCCAGCGTTTCCGTGCTGTCGTTGAGCGGGGTGCTGGAGCCGTGGGCGTTGATATAGCCGATGTCGCTTGGCGTCAGATAAGCGCCTTCCAGAGCCAGCCTCATGCAGCGGGCCGCCTGCGCGCCGTCGGGTCGTGGCTGGGTCATGTGAAACGCATCGTTGGTGCAGGCATGGGAGAGAATCTCGCCATAAATCCGCGCGCCGCGTGCCTGGGCATGCCCCCATTCTTCCAGCACCAGCATCGCCGCGCCTTCGGCCATCACAAAGCCGTCCCGGTCTTTATCAAACGGGCGCGAAGCCGTCTGGGGGTCATCGTTGCGCTGGCTCATGGCGCGAATAATGGCGAACGCGCCGTAGCAAAGCGGGGAAAGCGGCGCTTCCGAGCCGCCCGCCAGCATCACATCAGCACGTCCGTCTGCGAATCAAGTCTACAGCCCGCCCAATGGCTATCGGAGAGGCGGCGCAGGAGTTGCCGTTGGCAGTCGCCGGCCCGGTAATGCCGAGTTCAATGGCGACGTTGCAAGACCCAGCCCCATTGAAGACGCTCAAAGCCAGCATTGGATTAACGCCGCGCGGCCCCTGCGCCAGGAACGCCGGATACTGCTCCTCGGCGAAGCCCACGCCGCCCAAAGCCGTCCCCAGGCAGACTCCGATTCGGTCACGGTCTTCAAGGCGCAAATCCAGACTGGCATCGGCCACCGCCATTTTAGAAGCCGCGACGGCGAACTGCGAGAACTTGTCCAGGCGCTTCAGTTTTTTGCCGTCAAGGTAGGGGGTGGGATCAAAGCCCTTGACCTGCGCGGCGATGTGAGTGACAAAGGGAGATGTGTCAAAAGTCGTGATGGTGTCTACCGCGGAGCGACCCGCCCGCAATCCCGTCCGCAGCCCATCCACGCCGATCCCGATAGGCGTGATGATCCCCAGGCCGGTCACAACCACGCGCCGATGAACTTCCGTTGTCATAATCCTGCTTCTTTCTCTACGATGGCTTTGATCGTCGCCAGCGTCCGGCCTGCGATGGCCTGGACAAACTGCCGGCCTACCATCTCCCGCGCAAACCAGCCGTTCAGAATGGGGAATGGGTAAGTCAGGTCATGCCGAATCGTGACGGTAACGCCGCGTCCCCATTTGTCTTCTTCCAGCGACCAGACGACCCACATTCCCTGCGCCACGCCTGCTAAGTGCTTAAAATAAACATGTCCGGTTTCGGGTTCGCAGACCTGCACGCTGCGCCAGCGAACGGGAAACGTCACGCCGGGAAGCGGGAAATCCTCGCGTACCGCAGCCATTTCCACGACTTTGCGCCGCCCATCGTCGGTCTGCTCAAAGACAAGAACTTCACGGTAATGCGGCAGCAAGCCCGGCCAGTCCTGAATATCGGCAGCCAGTTGAAAGATTCGCGCCTTCGGCCCGCGCATGTAAACTGTATTTTCAGTGTGCATCAATTCGCCCCCCAGCCCCCAATAATGGGGGAGCAGGATAGTTATTTTTGTCTGGTTCCCCCATTATTGGTCGGGTGCAGTTGCTCCGGGGTTAGGGGGGTTCTAAAACGTCGCCAGGGCCAGCCGCAGGGTTGCCAGCGAAAATAAATCTTGGGGCCGGGCAATATCTCCGACCGTGCTGAGTAGAACTTCGGTGAGCGAGGCCGACCGGCGCAGGCGATTGGCCGCCCATCCGAGCAAGGCCGGGGAATGAACCACACGCTGCACGGCATCGCACAATTGATAACGGGGCAGCAATTCTTTCCGACGCGCCGCGTCATAAGGCTGTAAACCCTGGCGGCTGACATCGCCGCGCATCAGAGCCTGGTGAATGGCTTCGGCGGCTATTTGCGCTCCGCGCAAGGCAAAATAGACGCCTTCACCGGTAAACGGGTTGATAAAAGTGGCCGCATCGCCGACCAGAACAGCCCCATCATCCGTTGCCCGCGTGGTGTGGTGGCCGAAGCACCCGACAGAGTGCAAAGGTCCAACCTGTGGGCTGCCCCGAACCTGCTCCCAGACATGCGGGAATGAAAGGCGTAGCCGCGCTTCAAAGTACGCTTGCCGCCGCCCGGCTATGCTGCGCGGCTTCGGAGATGGGAACGACAATGTTGACATTGTGCGTGCGCTCCGGCCCGCTGGCCGCTCCGACGCCGCAGCAGGCATCGGAGCGGTCATGTGGCAGGTGCATCGTGACGGCAGCCTCGGAAGATGCTGCCTCTGCCGCTTGATAATGCGTCACCAGAGCCAGACGCTGAAGACGAGGAATAGGGCGAACGACGCCCATCTCGCGCGCCAGAAGAGAGTGCGTTCCGTCGGCACCCACCGTCACTCGCGCCCGATATTCGCTTCGTTCATCCGCGAGACCAACGACCTGCCCACTTTCTCGTAGAACGTAGCGCACGTTAACGCCTTCCAGCACGCGAACCCCGGCTGATTGGGCCGCATCGCGCAGCACTTTGTCGGTGACAACGCGGGGGCAGGCCAGAGCCTCAGTTGGGCCGCTGAACGGTGAGGCGCGATGTGGCACGATGGTTTCCTGCGTCAACTGTGTCGCGCCCTGCCCGAGAAGCGCAGGCAGAACGCCGAGGTCATCGCGCAGCAGGCGACCGCGCCAGGCGTCAGATATTCGCCGCAGGGCTTGTCACGGGGAAAGGCGGCCCGGTCCAGAAGAAGAACATCGTAGCCATGCCGCGCCAGAAACAAAGCCGTTGTCGAGCCGGCTGGCCCGGCTCCCACAACAAGAACATCACAGGAAAATTGGGACAATCGTACCGCCAATCTAAGAAATGGCCTAATCCCACCACAAGTGGCAACTCTTTCCTGTTAGGGAAGGGTGAAGAGAGGAATTAATGCTCTTCAAATTCGCTCCCCTCCCTTAACAGGGGAGGGGTTGGGGGAGAGGTTCTTTCTGTTCTACCCATTTTTGTCCTGAACTAAGGCAATGCGAAAATACCAGTGGGCATGAATGCGGACATTCTGAACGCCGCTCAGGCCAACCATCTTGCGATATTCCGGCGGCGTGAAGGCGCGGCGCACACTGGCCGGGGCATCATGGCGGGTAAAGGGGTGAACCCGCAGAGCGGCCATAGTCGCCTGAACCCCCCAGAGCGTCGGCAAATCGCGTCGCAGATCGCTGACGACGAAACCGCGCGTGGTGAGTTGATCCATTGCGGTCAGGACATGCGCCGACTCTTCAAACCCCAGATGATGAAAGGCCAGGGCGCACAGGGCGAGGTCGAAAGAACCGGGGGGGAAGGGGAGAGCGAGAGCATCCGCCTGGACTGAGATGGATGCCGGGAGACATATCGCTGTGCCATTCGCAGCATTCCGGCATGGTTGTCCACGGCGACTACCGTCAGGTTCAGCCCACGCCTTTGGCCCCAGGCCTGCAGGGCGCGCGGGATGTCGGCCGAGCCGGTCGCTATGTCTAATATGCGAATGTGCTGTCCCCGAAGGCACGTCTCGGAGCAGGCGGGCGACATGATGTAAGATCGTCTGCGTGCCGCCGAACAGGCGGTTGGTCAGAGCCACATCGGCCATAGACCGCTGCAATTCGTCAAACGGCTGCGCGGGATCGTCTATGTCCTCCGGCTCGTCAATACGCGGCAAACTAAGCCACGACATGCAGCGCCTCAAGTACGGCCTGGGTCGTTTCTTCCAACACAGCGTCGGTATGCGCCGCACTGACAAACGCGGCTTCAAACTGCGAGGGCGCGAAATAAACGCCTCGTTCCAGCAAAGCGCGGAAAAAGGCGGCGTAACGCGCCGTGTCGGATGTTTTGGCAGAGGCGAAGTCAGTCACTTTGGTATCTGTAAAGAACAGCGTCATCATGGAACCGAGCCGGTTGATACGAAGCGGAATGCCGAGTTGGGCCGCTGTCTCTTTCGCCGCGTGCGCCAGTGTGTGCATCTTGTGGTGCAGATCGCCATACAGCGTCTCGCTCTGCGCGTCCAGCATGGTCAACTGCGCCAATCCTGCCGCAACGGCCAGGGGATTTCCCGACAGCGTCCCCGCCTGATAGACCGGGCCGACCGGCGCGACCGTATCCATGATGTCCGCCCGCCCGCCATAGGCAGCCAGAGGCAGGCCGCCGCCGATGATCTTTCCCAGAGCGGTCAGATCCGGCGTGATTTGAAATAACTCCTGCGCCCCGCCGTAGGCCAGCCGGAAGCCCGTAATGACTTCATCAAACAGCAGCAGCGCGCCGTCGGCCTCGGTCAGCTCCCGCAGGGCGTGAAGAAAATCGGCGTTTAGGCGGGACCACGCCCATGTTGCCCGCCACGGGCTCCAGCATGACGCAGGCGATTTCGCCTCGGTGCGCCTGCATCGCCGCGCGAAATCCGTCGGCGTCGTTATAGGTAAGGGTCAGTGTGTCCCGCGTCAGATTGGCCGGCACGCCCGCCGAATCGGGCAGATCAAATGTCGTCAGCCCCGATCCCGGCTTTGGCGAGAAACCCGTCCGAGTGGCCGTGATAATTGCCCTCAAACTTGATGATCTTGTCGCGCTTCGTAAACCCCCGCGCCAGACCCGCACGGCGCTCATCACGGCCTCGGTGCCCGAATTGACCAGCCGGACCTTCTCCACGGACGGCACGGCGGCGACGATCTTCTCCGCCAGCCGCACTTCGGCTTCGGTGCTGGCTCCAAAGGACGTTCCCCGCTGCGCGGCTTCGGTCACGGCCTCAATGATGCGCGGCGGCGCATGGCCGAAGATCAGCGGCCCCCAGGACAGGACATGGTCAACGTAGCGATTGCCGTCCACGTCGAAGATATATGGCCCTTCGCCGCGCTGCCATAAAGAGCGGGTCGCCGCCGACGCTCTTAAAAGCCCGGACAGGGGAATTGACGCCGCCGGGAATGACGCGCAGGGCCTCGGCGTAAAGACGGGCGGAATTTTCGTGGGACTGCATGGGGAAGATTATACCCGTTTGGCGTTATCCAGCACCAGAAGGTAGGTGTCGCTGGGGTTCATGCGGAGCGTGTACTGGCTGACGTGATGCAGGCTGGCTATCGGCGTCGTTCCATCTTCAATATCGTAGACTCGCAGCGTCTCAAACGATTTGCCAAAGGAGATCGTGTCGGAAGTGCGCCGCTCGGAGCCATTCATAAGCTGCTCGGACCAGTCGGCGATGACGAATTCGCCCGTCGGTTTCTGCATCACTAGATGATTGACTGCGTGATTTGCAAACGAAGCATTGAGCGTAGAAGGCGTGAAAGTTGGTTTCATTCCCGGCCCATAGCGTCCTTGTGCACTCTGGAGCAGCATAGTCAGAGTGTGAAAATCCTCCGCGGCCTCGTGCGGTTCGTTGGTTGGGTAGCTGAAGAAGCCATAGGTCTGTTCCGGGGCACTGTCCTGCAAGCCGTACACAATGTACGCCGCATCGCCGGCCGCCGCACTGTCAAAGGCTCCCATGACCAGATACTGCCCGAACACGCGGGCCGAAAGGTAGGCATGAGCGTAGGCACCAAACTCCGTATGCGCGACCGGCTTTCCCGGCGTCGTAAGGTTTGCCAGCAGACGCAGTTGATTCAGAACATCCACTGGTCGCTGATTTGGATTACTGAGGTATGTGTGCGCGCCGCCAAATTCAGCAGGTCCGGGGGTGTAGTTCTGACCAATTCCCGTTTTCTGAGGGTTATAGTCTCCCTGCCAGCCGTTGGCTGCCGACCAGCCCGCCCCGAACTCCATCTGACTCACGGGAATGTTCCGCCCGCCGGAATGGGCCCAGGTATAAAGCGATTGCTGCACCAGCGCGGCATCCGGCAATGTTGCTCCCTGTGATTGGGGATACGTGTTATCTTCCTCGTTTGGGCCGCCCAGGGCATAAATGAGATTAGGAAATGCCTGATAAATGGACTCCTCATAGGCCAGATTTTGACGCTGATGGGCAGGGCTGGCCTCATCAATGGACGTCCAGAACCGTCCTTCGGGTATCCAGTGGCTCTGAACGGTCTTCCAAGTTTTTCCATCGGCGGCGGACCAGGCCCAATCGCGGTCAATCCGCACGCCGATATAGTTGAGCTGCGCCGCAACTTTGACGGCATCCGTATTCCAGGGGTCGCTACGAGTGAGGCCGTTCAGATGCGTATTGACGCCGAGGTGGTTGAGGAAGTCTTCTGTGGAGAGAGCAGGTTGGGCGCGGACGAAAGTAGTGGTGCAAAAATTAAGCGTGAGGACCGCTAATGCAAGCAAGCCGCTCCGTGTTTTGCGACACTCAAACACGCTCCACCAGTCCCAGACCAGCGTCTATCAGTTCCTGTACTTTTTGCGGCGAAGATGACTCGGCATAGACGCGGACGACGGGTTCGGTGCCGGAGGCGCGCAGGAGGAGCCAGGCGTCATTGTCAAAGAGGAACTTGGTGCCGTCCGTGCGGTCGATGCTTTTCACGGGCAGGCTGGCGATTTCCGTGGGATTGTCTTCTTTGAGCGATTGGATGACGGCGGGCATCTTGGAGATTTCGGGGTGCAGGTCCACGCGCTGGTATTCGTGGGGGCCGAACTCGGCCATCAGTTCAGCAATCTGCTCTTCCAGGCGCTTTTTGCGGGTCGCCATTGTTTCCAGCAGCAGCAGGGACATGAGGGGGCCGTCGCGCTCTGGGATAAAGCCAAGAACGCCGATACCGCCGGATTCTTCGCCGCCAATCAGCACGGGTTCCTTGAGCATCCATTCGCAGATGTTCTTAAAGCCAATCGGGACAACGTGCAGGGGCAGGCCGTATTTGGCGCAGAGTTTGTCAATGAGCGTGGTCGTAGACACGGTCTTGACGACGCTGCCGCGCAGGCCCTTGTCTTCGTAAAGATGGCGCAATACCAATGCAAAGATGCGGTGGCTGTCTACAAAGTCACCGTTGGCATCCATCGCGCCTACCCGGTCGGCGTCACCGTCTATTGCGAGGCCAACGTCGGCGCGGCTTGCCAATATGGCGTCTTTGAGCGGGCCAAGATTTTGCATAATCGGCTCCGGGTTGATGCCGCCGAAGAACGGATTTCGGTCTTTGCAGATTTCTTCAATCTCAATGCTGGCCCCGCGCAGAATGTCCGACAGGTAGCCGCTGCCGCTGCCGTGCATGGGGTCGGCGACGATCTTGAAGCCTCTGGACGCGATCTTCTCCAAATCCACCATGTCGCGCAGTCCGTCAAAATAGGCGGGACGCAGGTCGCGTATCTCCACTTTGTCCAGGGAGTCAGCGGGAACAGTCACCGTGTATTGGCCCTTATCCAGCAAAGCGTTGAGTTCTTTCACCACCTCATCCACGACGCTGGGCAGGGCGGAACCTCCATAGCCGACCTTGATTTTGAGGCCATTGAACTGAGGGGGGTTGTGCGAGGCGGTAATCATAATGCCGCCCTTCGCACCAGCCTTGTGCGCGTTGTAAGAGATGGATGGCGAGGAGCAGGATTGGGCGGACAGGACAGCCTGCATGCCGGAAGCGGCGACAACTTTGGCGGCTTCGGCAGCGAAATACTCGGATTGAGAGCGATTATCGTACCCGATAAACAAGGTTGGTTCACCGGCAACGTCCGGGCGCAGGAAATAGTTGACAACGGCCTGTGAGACTAAGCGGACATTGGCGCCGGTAAAATTGTCGGCGATGATTCCGCGCCATCCGTCGGTTCCAAACGAGATCTGCGGCTTTTCGGGTTCAGTCATGGGCGTGGGATAACTCCAATGTTTGCAGCGCTTGATGCGCCAGGTGGATGGACAAGACAGACTCAGCGCCTTGATTTTGGTTCAGCCCGGTGCGTGTCAGAGCATCGGCAACGCCGCCGGTTGCGGGGTTGTAAACTGGGAGGCCGTGGTCGTTGCTGCCGAGGTACCAGCGGAAAGCGTCATGGGCGGCTTGTCGGAACCGTGGCTCGCCGGTCGTGTGCCAGGCTTCTACGCAGCACTCTACTAAGGCACCGGCATCTACCGGCTGCTGATCAAATTTCGGCGGCGTCTTGTCGGTGCGCGTGAACCAATAGCCGTTTGTCAGGCGGGCGTTGCCGACCGGACTGTAACTGTCTCGATTGTTGCGCGTCTTTTCCAGCAGGAAGTCCAGCGTGATGGAGCCGATGCGGGCGAAGCGCCTTTCTTGGGGAAACAGACGCGCGGCGATAAACAGCGCCTGCGGCAGACGGGCATTGCAATAAGTCATGCCGTCCTCAAACCAGCGCCAATCGTCACTGGCTTTATCATCGTAAGCGTCCAGGAGCGTATCGGCCAGCGCGCACACCATGCCGTCAGCTATGCGCGCCGCCCCCAGCCCCAGAATGACAAAGGCCTTTGCGCGAAGAAAACGGGGGTTCAGCGTGTGAATGGCGGAGAGAGAGCGATGCAGAAGGATGTCCACCGCCGCGCGAGGCGCAAAGGGCGCATCAACGGCATGGGCGACCCCCAGACCCCAGAGGGTGCGCCCGAACGAGTCGTCACTGCCGACCGAATCCAGCCACCGCCCGTCCGCATCGCAGAAATTGTGGTAGCGCCCCACCGAGGCCCCCTGTAAGATCAATGCCTCTTGAATGAACTGAAAGCAGGTTTGCGCCAGCCGGGCATGAAAGCGAGGTTCAATGCCCGCCTGCCAGTAACGGAGGCCGACGATCAAGCCGCGCGCTTCATCATCAATGGAATAGCCGTGACGAGGGTTCGGCACGCATCCTTCACCGTGCTGCCAGAGTCCGATGTCAGTCAGCATGCAGTCCAGATGATCGAAGCGCAGTTGAGCCGTCGGTTGAACTGAGGTCGGTGACACAACGCTTACCGAGGGTTGACTACGTTCTTGTAAAATTGGCATTGCGAATGTTCTCCTGAGCGCTGACGATTGGCGCTAAAATCCGGCGCTGGTTTGCGTCAAGCCGGGCGGAGGCGTCCATAGATCGCCTTCACGGACAAATTCATTCAAGCCGGGAATGGCGAGAGCGTCCATGGCGGCGCGATGATTGACCCAGCGCTCGTCCAGCATCTCCGTAAACAATTTCGTGTACTGGATGCCGACGCTCTGCCAGGTCATGGAGCGGCCATAGTCATAGGCTTTCTGCCGGGTCCGCTCAAACAAGTCATGATCCGTCAGCAAAGTCTTGATGATCTCAGACAACTTTGGCGAATTGCGGAACGGATACAGAAAGCCCCGCCCATCGGCCAACAGCTCTTCCGCGTAGAGATAGGGCGTGGACACAATGACTTTGCCGGTCACCATGGCATACGCCAGCGTCCCGGACGTGATCTGGTGTGGGTTCGCGTAATAGGGCGTGATGTAGATATCGGTTGCCAGCAGATAGTCAATCAATTCCTGAAGGGTCAGATATTTGTCCACGAACTGAACGTTATCCGTCAGACCGAGGTCTTGAACCTGCTGTACCAGGCTTTCGCGATACCATTCGCCTTCTTTGCGCTTGATGACCGGGTGGGTCTGTCCCAGGACAAGATAGGTCGCTGTCGGCTCGGCCTCCACCACGGCGGGCATGGCGGCGATGGCATCTTCAATGCCTTTGTTGGGCGAGATCAGGCCGAACGTGGAAAGGACGCGCCGACCCTGCAAGCCCAGCTTCTCTTTGGCCGACTTTTCGGCATGGTAGGGCGCATTGGGCGCTCCATGCGGGATAAAGCGGATCTTGCTCGGCGCGATACGATACACAGTCTCTAACAGCTCTACGGCTTTGTGCGCCATGACGACGAAGCAGGCGACATGCTTTTCCATCTCTTTCAAAATCCGCCGTTGGGCTTCAGAAGGGTTAGGCAAGACTGTATGCAGCGTGACTGTCACCGGCATTGTCACGGCGCGGATTAAATCCAGAACATATTCGCCGTGATCGCCGCCAAAGATGCCGTATTCATGCTGGATAGAGAGCAGGCTGATTTTCTGCTTTTCCAGAAGTCGGGCTGCTCGCACATAATCGGCGCGGTTTTCCTTCTCAATCGTAGAGACGACTTTCTTGTCAGGATGCGGCTCGGTTGGGGCGGTATCATCTACGGCAAAGACGACCGAACGCCAGCCGGACAAATCGGTGGAATTGACGACATCCAGCGTAAATGTGGCGATCCCGCATTCTTTGGGTGGGTATGTCCCCACATAGGCGACTTTGTGGCGCTTGGCCAGATTTGGATACGCGCTCATGAGTGTTTGACCTCCTCGCGCACAACTGTGCGGTAACTGAGATTACGTCACCTCTTGAAAAAGAGTAAACGCTGACAACCGGGTTAAGTGGGTCAAACCGTTTGAATTCGTACAAACAAACGCTGGCGAGGTGAGCAGCGGTTTTGACAGTGCCAACCGGCTGGACACTCACAGTATATCCGCGAACAGGGGAAGATTAAACGTGAAATGGCTGAAATTCCGCCATGAACCGCCCGAAAAGCAACAGTCCCTCGCCATCACCGCCCAGATTCGGCACGCCAGGAATGCCGTTTGGCGCCGCGCCGCCGGGATGTGCGCCTTTGAGAAAACTCCAGAGCGGCACAAGCGTCACCAGCAGGCCGATGCCGTTGAGTACGCTTCCCAGCACGCTCCAGCCGATGAGCAGCCAGCCAAGCTGCGTCTTGCGTGGGTCATCCAGCATCAGGAAGATGATCCCGACCGGAAGCCCCACATACGGGAACATCAGGCCCAGCGCCGCCGCTGCTTTCGGGGCCAGGGACGACTCAATTGCGGGAGCGCGCATGGCGGGAGCGGACGCCATCAAGGGGCTGGACATCAGCGACGGCCCTGAGGTGACTTCTGTTTGTCCGGGGGCGGCCATGCCGCTCGGCGTCGTTTTCAGCGGGCGACTGCATTGCCAGCAGGCGGCGGATGCGGGGAAATTGTTCGCGCCGCAGTACAAGCAGCGCACGCGCCCTGCCTCGCCGCCCGGTTCCGAGTTCGGCATCAGCATGGCCTTTATTTGAAGTTCGGGTCGCTCGGCACCGCCGCCTTGGCGTCCGGCGCGACGGCGCGGCCGCCGTGCGCGAACGGCTCTATGGTACTCCCAGGTTTGATGTCGTTGAAATAAAGCAGCAGGCCGGCCAGCAGGATCAAAATTCCAACAACCACAGACACACGCAGCCAGTACCCCGTTTGCCGAATGGGAATAATTGTTTCCTCGGTTCCCGGCGCGATTGGGTTATCCCGGCCAACCTGATTAAATTTCGGGCCGCCGCCGAGGAACTCTGGAGATTGTTTTGGATTCGCCATAATATCACTAAGATACCCTACGGGAACGAAAATTGGTGCGGAAAAGGCTGAAACATTTGGCCGCGCAGTTTGTCAGACTTTGTGGAGACGCATTGTAAGCGGAAAGGCGAGATTTTTCCATGACCCGGCCCTTTTGGACTCAAACTCAGCAGCCCGAACCCGATGACTGTGACAGCATTGATACTTTGCTTTCGCTGTATGCGGATGGCATGGCGTCGCCGGACGAAACGCGCCGCGTGGAAGACCATCTGCCAGGCTGCGCCGCGTGCCGCCAGTCGCTGCTCTGGATGCAGGCCACGCAGCGCGCCCTGTCCAGCCGGCCCGTCATGCTGCCGCCGGCTGACCTGCGGGCTCGGATCGCACAATCCATCGCCGCTGCTTCCACCACGCCTGTCCCCATTCGCCCGACCCGCGTGTTTGCCCTGCGCCCTGCTTTCGCCGCTGCCGCTTCGCTGACTCTGCTTGGCGCGGTTGTCGGCTACAGCCTGCTTCATCCGCACCCGACAAATATAAAGCCTGCCTCACCCGTGGAAGTCGCCAGCAACTCACACACGCAGCCCTTAGCGCCGAGCGTCACGCCGCTGACACAGCCGTCTGTGCGGCCTATCCATCCCCGTCCGCCGCTCGTGAAACATATACCATCTGTGGATCAGCATATCGCTGACAACAACATAGGAACGCCGGATGATCAGCTACCCATTCCTGTCGCGACGCCCGCGGTGCCGACGGTCTCGCACGCAAAGCCTGCTCGCAAGCCCGTCGATGCTGCCATGCCGCCCGTCAAGATGCATCCGCGCTCCCTCCTCCGCAAGAAGCCAATCTTAGCGGTGTCCGGCACAGTCATGGCGCGGCTTCCGAAGTCGCAACCCGCCGAGAATAACGCGCCGACTCTCAAAACCCCCATCCTGAAGCCCTTTGGCGCAGAAGTCGCCACTTCCAATGTGCCGCCTGTCTCTCCTATGAATGCCGCTCCGGCGACTCTCGTGTCCCCGGAACCGACAGCGGTCAGAGTGGCTTCCGCTCCGACTGATCCACTCGGGGGATTAGTTCGTAACCAGGTCGCCAAGATGCGGAGCGCAGCCTACAGCACAACGCGCATCGGCATTCGCGAAGCCTCTTATGTTACCCACACGGCGACAGAAGAATCAGGAACTGTGAATATTACAAGCGGGCCATTGCCCTAACGTCGCCGGATTTTTGTGTGAACAAAATCGCCACTCCTATCGTCAAAAGGATCAAGACGGTGAACTGACTGCGCCGCAGTCACATTCGCCGAACCGACCTCAAATTGCCATACTAGAAGGAAAGCCCATGCTGAATACCACGCGCCCAAGCCGAATGAAATCCGGCTTCACGCTGATCGAACTGCTCGTCGTCATCGCCATTATCGCGATTCTTGCCGCGATCTTGTTTCCCGTCTTTCAAAGCGTCCGCGAAAACGCACGACGCACAGCCTGTCTCAGCAACTTGAAGCAGATGGCTCTGGCCGTCACCCAATACACCCAGGATAGTGACGAGCGAATGCCGAACATCACGGATGGAAATGCTGCTGTCGGCGGGGACGGCAAACTTGGGGGCTGGATTTTTTACTCTGGCTTTAGTACAACTAACCTGAAGTATGATCCTACAAAGGGCAGCATTTATCCGTTTGTTAAAAGCACAGGCGTCTACGTTTGCCCGGATGACAGTGGCGGTCAAGTCACCGGCGACAGTTATGCGATGAATTCCTGTGTTGCCAGCATCAATAGAGACCCAAGCCCGGGCGGTTATGTACGCATAGGAAAGAATCTGTCGCAGTTTGACAATCCCTCGGGGATCTTGCTGTTTTGCGAAGAATTCAGCGGCGGCGCGACCGCAGGGTCTACCAACGATGGCTATTTCAACGGCGCTACCCCGGATCATGTCAATGTGCGTCACAAAGGCGGATACCGATGTCGCTTTCATTGATGGTCACGTCAAATACTATCTTCTGGACACCAATGCCGCGCCCAACACGACTGATCCCGGAGCGGATCAAAAGATTTACAATCTGCAAGATGGGCTGGACTTGAACTATACCGCGGCATTCCCCGCGAACGGCCTCTGTTCCAATTAGTGTCTGTTTCTGTCACCAGGCCTCCTGTGGCTCATACTTTGAGCCACAGGAGTTTTTTATTCTGTTCACGTTTGCCTCCTTGCTTCGGGTATAATCCCGAATCAGTGAAGCTGGAAATCATTTCGGCTCATTTTGCCAGAAAGAGAGGAAACCATGTACCATTCAGTGCAGCGCAGCCAGGCTAAAGTCGGCTTCACGCTGATCGAGCTGCTCGTCGTCATCGCCATTATCGCGATTCTCTCCGCTATTCTTCTTCCGGTCTTCCAAAGCGTTCGCGAGAATGCTCGCCGCATCGCCTGCACGAGCAATATGAAGCAATTGGCTCTTGCTTTCACCCAGTACACGCAGGACAGCGACGAACTGATGCCGGGCGCCGTGCAAGGAAGTCAAGGCGCCGGGAAATTCGGTGGATGGAACTACTATCCCTCGTTCAGCCCTCCGACCTTTGACATGACAAAAGGCGGCCTTTATTCGTATGTCAAAAGTCTGGGTGTATATGTCTGTCCCGATGATACCGTTGGACAGTCATCCGGTGTCAATGGCGGACCGGGAAATTCTTACGAGGCAAATTCCTGCCTCTTTTCCCTGTCTACCAGCACTGGATTTACACCAGGGAAAAACCTTGCAGCATTTGATAGCCCTTCGGGAACCATGCTGCTGTGTGAAGAAGTCCGTGGCAGTTCCTCCACAACTAACTCAGCCAATGACGGCTATTTCAGCGCCGGCGGTTTTACGACCCCAGATCATGTGGATATGCGGCATCACGGCGGGGCAGTCATTGCCTTTCTGGATGGTCATGCGAAATACTTTATCCTCGATCCCAATGTGAGTGCAACCACTCAAGACCCGGGAGCCGATCAAAAAGTATACAATTTGATGGATGGTCTGGATGTCAACTACACGGGGCCTTTCCCCTCCAGCAGTATCTGCACCAACTGATTTCCATTCCTGTATGCGCCTCCTGTCGCTTATTTTTTGAGTGCCAGGAGGCTTTCTAGCGTTCGGGGAACCCAACATTGCGCTCAGAGTGTTGAAGCATCCAGGAGTAGGGCATTCATGACCATGTACCTGCGGCGGCGCGCGGCATTTTCTGCCGGCTTCAGTCAGGCGATCCCCGGCGACATGGGGCGCGGGCATGATTACCTGTGCGAACTGACAGTCGGCGGCGAGATTGATCCGAATACAGGCATGGTGATTAACATCAAAGAGGTGGATGCCGTGCTGAAATCCGAGGTAGTCGGACAACTCGGCGGCAAATTGCTGGACACCGAGGTTCGGGCATTTCAGGACGCGCCGCCGACGCCGGAAAACATGGTTCATTTCCTGTGGGGGCGCTGCCGGACTGCCTTGCCGCCCCGGAGCCGTTTAGGCCGCCTCACCCTCTGGCCGAACTCAGACCCAGCGGGCGGAACTCACAACAATTCAGACACCAAATGAGGCCCTGATGCTGACTGTCACGCGCTCTTATGATTTCTCTGCCTCCCACCGTCTACATTCCCCTTCTCTTTCCCTGGAAGAAAACACTGAAATCTTTGGCAAGTGCAACTGGGAAAACGGGCATGGGCATAATTACGGTGTGGAAGTAACCCTGGCCGGCGAACTGGACTCAAGAACAGGGCTGCTGTTTGATCCCGAACTGCTGGACCGGGTTGTGGAGGAAGAAGTGCTGATGCCGTATGACCACAAACACCTCAACTATGACGTGCCGGAGTTCCGCGATCTGAACCCGACTTCGGAGAACCTGACGCGCGTTATCTGGGACAACCTCGCGCGGCATCTGGCCCGGCTGGACCTGGGCGGCGCGCGTTTGTATCGGGTGGCAGTGCAGGAGACGGCTCGGAATTACTTTGAATATTACGGTGAGCAGCCATTTAGAAAGTGAATAGTGATCCAATTGCCGAATAGGATTGAGACCCATCCGCCGCGTGCGGCTACGCAAAACGGAAGAGAACACCGGGAAGTCAGCCGGCCCGGCCAGGATGCCATTGAAGGGGTGTATCGGGACATTCTCGCCTTCGTCGGCGAAGACCCGGATCGTGAGGGACTGCTGAGGACGCCGCATCGCGTCGCCGAATCTCTGAAATTTTTGACCCGCGGCTACAATCAGAATGTGGAGACGCTTCTGAACGGCGCGATCTTCCACGAAGATTATGACGACATGGTCGTCGTCAAAGATATTGAGTTTTACAGCCTTTGTGAGCATCATCTTCTCCCCTTTTTTGGCAAAGCCCATGTCGCATACATCCCCAACGGAAAAATCGTCGGACTGTCCAAGATTCCGCGACTGGTGGACATGTTCGCTCGGCGCTTGCAGGTGCAGGAGCGGCTGACTACGCAAATTGCGGAAGCGCTGGAAACGGCCTTGCAGCCGAAAGGCGTCGCGGTGGTACTGGAAGGAGCGCATATGTGTATGCGGATGCGTGGTGTGGAAAAGCAGAACTCCAGCATGGTCACGTCCCATGTTATGGGCGCATTCCGCACGGACAAAGCCACGCGGCAGGAGTTCATGGCGCTGGTCAAGGGAAATGGGCGAATCTAAGCCCAGTCGGGAACCAGCAGGGCTTGTGATGTGTTGAGACGGTAACACACGATCAAGAGCGGTCCGCTGGAACCCGAAGGAGACCCCGTTATGAGCGCTGCCGCCGCTGCTGTTTCCACTGCGGACTTTGATAAACAGGTATTGGAATCGGAGATGCCCGTCCTGGTAGACTTTTGGGCGGTCTGGTGCCAGCCTTGCCGGGCGATTGCCCCCGCCGTAGAAGCCGTCGCCGAAGAGCTCGTCGGGACGTGCAAAGGTTTTCAAGTTGAACGTAGACGAGAACCCGGAGATCGCAGGGCGTTACGGAGTTCAAAGCATTCCGACCCTGATTATTTTCAAGGGCGGTCAGAAGGTCGGCGAACTTGTCGGCGGCCAGAATACGCGGCAGACGATTAGCGCCGCATTGTCCGAGCATCTTTAAAGAACATCAATTTTCAAGGAGCGTTTTTCATGAGCAATACTGCTGCCGTCACTACGGCCCAGTTGGAGAAGGAAGTTTTACAGTCCGATGTCCCCGTTCTGGTGGACTTCTGGGCGCCTTGGTGCCCGCCCTGCCGCGCCCTGGGGCCAACCCTGGACGCTGTCGCTGAGGAATATCAGGGCAAGGCGAAGATCGTCAAGATTGATGTAGATGATGAGCCGGAGGTGGCCTCCCGCTATGGCATCAGCAGCATCCCGGCCCTGCTTCTCTTTAAGGGCGGCGAACAGGTCGGACAGTTGGTCGGGGCGCACCCCAAAGCGAATATCGCCAATCTCATTTCCAAAGCCCTGTAGACAACGAACCCTCAAAACAGCCCCGCGCCAATCGGCGTGGGGCTTTTTTTGGCAAAAAGCCCGGCCTGTATTTGACAGGTGCGGATCAATCTGATATGATAGATTTAGTTTTCAATGAGACACGGTTGGCAGGCGCAAGCGCCTGGAGGTTTCGCGCAATGACGAGGAAACTGCTCAAAACTCTGCTGCATATACTTTCCCTGCTGTTGGTTGTGATTGCGGCTGCGCCGGCCCATGCACAAAACCCGAGCGGCTGGTGGAAGTTTGACGAAGGCTCCGGCACATCTGCCTCCGATGCCAGCGGCAATGGGAATGTGGGGACGCTGCAACCGGGCGCAACGTGGGCAACTGGCGTGGTCGGACCGTACTGCGTCAGCCTCGCGGGAACAAATACCGGATTTGTGAACGTGCCGACGCCCGTCGTGGACACGACCAAGAGCTATACTGTTATGGGCTGGGTGAACCTCAGCCAGACATCAGGCTACCAGACTTTCGTCAGCATTGACGGCAATCAAGTCAGTGGATTTTTTCTCCAGCTTCGCGGTGACACCGGCAAGTTTGCCCTCAGCGCCCTTTCCAGCGATGCTCCCGGAGCGCCGACCTACGCCACCGCGTCAGCGGCACCGGCGACGGGGCAGTGGTATCATCTGGCCGGTGTGTATGACGCGGCAGCGAAGACCCTTTCGCTATATGTCAACGGCGTGTTACAGCAGACCGTCACCTATTCTGCCGCCTGGCAAGCGCCGGGCCACACGGAGATCGGTCGGGGCAAATACAATGGCGGCCCGGTAGATTTCGTCAGCGGTAAGATGGATGACGTTCGCGCTTACAGCACGGCTCTTTCGGCGGCAGCCATCAGCGCCATTGCCGCTGCGCCGTTCCAGACGCCCAATCCAGTCGCCTGGTGGAAGCTTGACGAAGGCTCCGGCACATTGGCTTCCGATGCTTCTGGCAGCGGTTTCACCGGCGCGTTGCAGCCCGGCGCAAGCTGGGCAACTGGCCTGGTCGGGCCTTACTGCGTCAGCCTCGCGGGAACAAGTACAGGCTATGTGGATGTGCCGACGCCCGTCGTGGACACGACCAAGAGCTACACGGTCATGGGCTGGGTGAACGTCAATTCAATTTCCGGGGCTTATCAAACGTTTGTCAGTATTGACGGCAGCCAGGTGAGCGGTTTCTTTCTCCAGCTTCGCGGCGACACCGGGAAGTTTGCCCTCAGCGTTCTGCCCAGTGATGTCGGCGGTACGGCGACCCATGCCGATGCTGCTGCCCCGCCGGCAACCGGCGAATGGTATCATGTGGCGGGTGTGTATGATGCAGCGGCGAAAACAATTTCACTGTATGTGAACGGCGCATTGCAGCAGACCGTTCCATATACGGCCGCCTGGCAGGCCACGGGCCACACAGAGATTGGGCGAGGCGAGTATAACGGCGGCCCGGTAGATTTTGTCAACGGCCAGATAGATGATGTGCGCGTTTACAATGCCGCTCTCGCGGCTCCGGTCATCAACGCCATCGCACAGGCCAATCTGCCTCCTCCTCCTACTCCCATTTTGGACATTAATGCCGGTACGCCAATTGCCACGGTCAGCCCGACCTTCTACGGGATGATGACTGAAGAAATTAACCACTCCTTTGATGGTGGTCTTTATGGTGAACTGATCCAAAACCGCATCTTTCAGGACAATGCCTCTAGCGCCGTCCACTGGTCGCTCGTCACGGCGGGCGGCAGCGTGGGAACCATCGCTCTGGATACCACTCAGCCGATAAACGCCGCGCTCACGACGTGTCTGAAACTCACCGCAACCACAGCGTCGGCCACTCAAAGGGTCGGCGTCGCGAATGACGGCTATTGGGGAATCCCTGTTCGGCCCAACTCTGTTTACCATGTTTCGTTCTGGGCTAAGGCCAATTCCAAATCGGCGGGACCTCTGACGGCGGATATTGAGAGCAGCGATGGATCGGTCATCTATGCCAGCGGGCAGATTCCCGCGCTCAGTAATGTCTGGCAGCAGCACACCGTCTCACTCAAAACCAGTAGTGTGACACCCACAGAGAATACTCGCTTTGTGATCTCGGCCGCAAAGCCATGTACGGTCTGGTTGAATCTGGTTTCTCTGTTTCCGCCGACCTATAACAATCATTTGAACGGGAACCGGGTTGACTTGATGCAGTTGATGGCGGGTCTCAAGCCGTCGTTCCTGCGGCTGCCTGGCGGCAACTATCTGGAAGGGGATACGATAGATACCCGCTTTGAAATGGAAGAACACGATTGGCCCGCTCTGGCAGCGGCCCGGACACCAGGGGCCGTGGGGGTATCGCTCGTCAGATGGCATGGGATTGCTGGAGTTTCTGGAATGGTGCGAAGACCTGCACATGCAGCCGGTTCTTGCCGTCTATGCCGGCTATTCGCTTCAGGGCCAATACGTTCCTGCCGGGCCTGCGCTGACACCCTACGTGCAGGACGCGCTGGATGAGATACAATACCTGACCGGGGATACGACAACAACATGGGGAGCGCAGAGGGCCGCAGACGGTCATCCAAACCCCTTCCCGCTGACCTACGTGGAGATCGGCAATGAAGACTTCTTTGACGGCTCCGGCAGCTACGATGGCCGCTTCTCGCAGTTCTACGACGCGATCAAGGCCCAGTACCCCGGCCTCCAATTGATCGCGACCGCCGGGGTGAGCAGCCGCACGCCGGATGTTTATGATGATCACTACTACCGATCTCCCGCCAGCTTTGAGAGCGATGTCCATCACTACGACAACTACAGCCGGACCGGCACGAAGATATTTGTCGGGGAGTGGGCTTCGCAGGAAGGATCGCCGACCCCGGACTTGAACGCGGCGCTGGGGGATGCGGCCTGGCTGACCGGGCTGGAGCATGATTCGGATGTGGTGGTCATGGAGGCATACGCGCCGCTGCTGGTCAATATCAACGGCAACGCGAGCCAGTGGGGCACAAACTTAATAGGATACGATGCGTTGAACAGCTACGGCTCGCCGTCTTATTACGTTCAGGCGATGTTTGCCGCCAGCCACGGCAGCGCCATTCTCGGCGGGACTCTGAAGTATGGGTCACAGCTTTATTATAGCGCCACGCAAAACCCCACGCAGAAAACGGTTTATCTGAAAGTCGTGAATGCAGCGGGCACTTCGCAGCTAGTCCACCTTACTCTCAGCGGCGTGAAAACCGTCCTGCCCAGCGGCATGGCGACCGTACTGACTTCGGCCAGCCCAAGCGATACCAACACGCTGAACGACCCATTCGCCGTCATTCCAGTCACCTCTAAGATAACAGGCCTTGGCCTGAAGTTTGACTATACGTTCGCGCCGTATTCTGTGACAATCTTGCAAGTACGAGCCTATTGATCCTTGCACTGTGATTGCACTATGTCAACGAGCCGGGGGAACTTGCCCGAAGCCTTGATGATCGCCGTCTGTTTTTAGCACTTTGAACGGGTAAACGCTCCGCCCATCTTGAAAACCGGTGACGCCGTAGGGCGGATAAGGCGCATTACGTGATGCTGTCCAGGCCGCTGGATTGTCCCGATCCGCCGTGTTCGTGCTGCCCTTCAGGCTGCGGACATAAGCAACCAGCGCCCAGCGCTCGGTCGGCGTCGTCCAATGGCGAAAACCCGGCATCTTACCCTGTCCCATGGTGATATGCCAGAACATCGCGCCATTGGAAATGTTCTGCACCAGCGGGGCCGCCAGGTCCGGCGGGTGGGGAACCAGATACTGCCCCACAGTCCCGTAGCCATAGCCGCCGGGATTGTGGCACTGAACGCAGCGATTGTAGAACAATATCTGCCCGGATCGGACAACGCGCGCATCGTTCGGCAAGGGATTTTTGAGGACATTCACGCTGGCTGGGGCCGGTTCATACCGCGCATTGTCGGATAAATTCGGCGGCGGCAAATCCGGTTCTTTCGAAGGGAACCTAGCCGTAATCAGCTTCGGCTGCAACTCGCCCGGCATCTGCACCCTGGCACCGAACGCTGTGGACGCCACGGGGCGCCCATCGGTCGGCGTCAGGCTGTCGCTAATCTGAACTGAGTCGGCGGGCGGCGCGGCACGGGGGGCGTCCAGGGGCGTGTAAGAAGGCTGCCGGTACATCTGGTTCCCGCAGCCGGTGAGCAGAAGGGCCAAAACTCCTATCCCGGCTCGCTTGAGGCTCGCCACCCTTCCCTCGAAAGGGAAGGGCATAAGAGAATTCCCAGTTCCTACCACTCCCTTCCCTGCGGGGGAAGGGTGGCGAACTTGTGAGCCGGGATAGGATCTTCTGGCGCAGGGTCTTCATTCAAAGGCCCTCGCATCGCGCCGCACGTCCATTGCTCCCGCTTCCCGGCAAAGCCGCTCGGCCTGCGACGCTTGCTTTTCGTCCGCACAGTGCGCGGCAATGCCGATCAGCCCTTCGGAGATGCGCGGGTCATAGACTTTCGCCCGCCAGTTCGGCAAACGCATCTCAAACAGGGCCGCGAGAAACGCCGAAGACAGCGCAAACAGCATCATCATCTCATAAGCGATGATGCCGATGGGTGGGGCAGGGGAGATCGGCTTGCCGCCGCCGGGGATTAGATACAACTGCGCGGTGCCGCCCGCCAGCAGAATGCCAAAGACGATCCCGACAAAAGCGAAGACGATAGTAATCAGCGGCAGGCGGATCGGGGATTTATCGGCTTCCAGAACGCCTTCTGGGAACGGCACCGACGACAGCACCATCAAGTCCTGAGAGGCCGTCCCGCCCTCGCCGCGCAGTCGGTTCAATGCGCTGGCGGCGGGTTCAATCTCTTCAAACAATGCCGAGTATCGTTGTTTCTGCCATGTTAGCCAATCGCCTCCTCGCGGATCGTGACCGGCATCGCTGCACCGCCGACACGCTCCACGCCTTCGGCGTGTTCGCCTTCGTGGTACTCCCACATGGAGACCATCGGGATAAACTTGGTCAGCAGCGTGTACAGAAACCCGAACAGGCCGACGGCCCCCGCCGTGACCGATATTCCCACCCAGTTCGGCGTGTAGTTGCCCCAGGTCAGAACGTTGCGCGAGGGCGGTGGAATGACCACGGTCACGCGCTCCGTGAACATAGCGACATTGACCGAGATGCCGATCAGCAGCATCAGCCAGGGCGTGCGCCGGACCCGGCCCAGCGCCAGCAGAGGGAAGGGAATCAATATGCCGAAAACGATAATCGTCGCCAGCACCCATTTGTAGCCGTGGAACATATAATACAGCCAGTTCAGGTGAGTTGGGTCGCGCGAAAACCAGTCCGCCCAGGCGTCGCCCGCGAAAAAGTAAAACCAGAGCAGCGAGATCGAGAACAGCACCTTGCCGATGTTGTCAAAGTGCTGCGGCAGGATATACTGCTCCAAGTGGAACGCCCGGCGCACCAAGTACATGATGATCAAGACCGCGCCCGCAGCCCGAATACAGCGCGCCGCAGACAAAATAAGGCGCAAAGATGTTCTCATGCCAGCCGGGAACGATGCTCATGCCGAAGTCCCAGCCGACAATCGTGTGCAGCGAGACAAAGACCGGAATAATCATCACGGTCAGGATGCCGAACAGCATCTTCAGCCGCCGCCACTCCCGGTCCGTGCCGCGCCAGCCGAGACACAGGGCGGTATAGAACAGCACGCCGCCAGCCGATAGTCCGCTCCCGCAGGATCGCAAAGTCCGGGATCAGTCCGGCATACCAGAACATGGCGCTGGTGATCAAATAGACCGAGATCGCCGACGCGTCCCAGAGCAGCGGGCTTCTGTAGTTCGGCCAGAGCTGCACGCTCATTGGGGTAGGGCAGCATCCAGTAAAAGATCCAGTTGCGCCCGATATGCAGCAGGGGAAAGACGCCCGCGACGGCCAGAGCGCAGATCGTCAGCGTCTCGGTCATGCGGGTCAGGGACCGCCGCCAGCCGGCATGAAGCAGCCGCAGGATCGCCGAGATCATCGTCCCCGAAAGCGCGACGCCTGCCCAGAAGACAAAGTTGATGATCGGCAGCGCCCAGTAGACGGGCCGGTTGTTGCCATACGCGCCCATGCCATCGTAGATCTGGTAGGCGAAGACCAGGCTGCCCCAGCCCAGAACCGTGGCGAAAAAGCCCAGAACGGCCCACCACTTCCAGCCGGTCTGAAGGACATTGCGCGTTAAATCTGTGTTGACCTGCGGCGGCGTGGATCGGAGCTAATTTCGCGCGCAAGTCTGATTACGTTATGCCATGCTTCCTACGTCTCCCACAGCGGCGGGTCTTCCACCATCACCGTCACCGTCGCGTTGCCCATTTTTCGCTCCGCCGTGCGCGTCCGCTCTTTGCTGGTTCCCCACCAGGACATGATCGGAAAATAGCGCGCCGCAAGCAGATACGTCAGCACGAACATCGCCGCGATGCCGAAAAAGACCAGAGGGCCGGGCCGGTCGGCAGCAAAGGCCGCGTGCCATAATACTTAGGCGCGAACGTCGGCACCGTATCCAGATACCGCTGCGCGGCCAGACCCGCCAGAACGAAGACGCTGATCGTGCAGAGCGCCCAGCGCCGCTTCGGTCGCGCCGGAAACAGGTTGCCGAAGACAGGCGCGACGAAGCAGCCGAAGATCATGAGGCCGACCAGGATCGGGAACGTCGCCGTGCGGTTTGCTGAATGTTCCATTCGTCGGGAATGTGCCCGTACCAGGCCGTCAGGATAGTCGCAAACCGAAAATAGAACCAGATCAGACCGAGGCCGACCATCAGCTTGCCCAGATTGTCGTAGTGGCGCTCGGTGAAAAAGCCGCGCCCGCGCAGCAGGCGATTCGTGACCGTCATGACCAGGACGCCAGCGCCACCGCGCCCAGCAGCGAGCCGAGTGTATAGAGCGGCGCGAAGATGCTGGAGTCCCAGTTGCGGGCCGCGGCCAGTTGGAAATCCCAGCCCAGACCGTCTGCGAGCCGACAAACGTCGCGAGGATGCCGACGACCAGCACTCCTTCCGCCCGCCGCAGCACGCGCCACTGATGCTCCGAGCCGCGCCAGAACCAGGCCGCCGCGCCGGTAAAACCGCTTCTCTTTTGAGCCTTCGGGCGCACGGTCACGCAGCATGGCAAAGTCCGGCAGCGATGTCAGATACAGCAGCATCCAGCCGGCGAGATAAGCCGTGCCGACCGCCAGATTGTCCCAGGCCAATGGGCCGGAGACGCGCCACACATTATCCTGGTAATCGGACACGCCCAGACCGTAGATGCGGTGCCGGGCCAGGACCAGCAGCGGAAGCAGCAGCGGAACCCACAGGCCGAACAGCGAAGCCATATCCAGCAGCCGGTTCAGGGGATAACGCCAGGAGGCGTGGGTGAGTCGCAGAAGCGCGGACAGTGCCACCATGCCCTGTGTGATGCAGATCCAGAACAGCAGCGAAACCAGCGAGACATGCCAGAAGCCAGGGTGTGTTTTCTGTTCTGGTAAGCCCAGCCCCAGATGATGGCCCCCGGCAAGCACAACCAGGGCGGCGCAGACAAGCGTCAGCAGACGAGCAGTTTGGTCCAGCGCGCCTTGTGCGGGTCTTCCAGCACAAGCCGCAGCGGCTCCGAGGCATTCGGCATCTTGCGCTACAGCGCGCGGCGAACTTAAGATGTTGTCTTTGTCGAACATAAGAGAAGACCTAACCCCGGCGCTACGCGCCGTCCCTTCCCTGTCAAGGAAGGGTGAGGAAAGAGAAAGTTGCTTTGACTAGAGACACAGCAAAGTGTGGCTCTTACCCTTCCCTAACAGGGAAGGGGCGGCGCGTAGCGCCGGGGTTAGGTTCTTTAGCGCCGGGGTTAGGTTCCTTCCTCATCCACTGTTTTCAGATAGACCACGGCGGGTGACGTGCCCAGTTCTTCCAGCAGCCGGAACCGGCGCGGGTCGTTCCACAGTTTGGCAGACGCTCCAGTCTGGTCGTCTTTCACATTGCCGAACGTGATCGCCTTCGGCGGGCAGGCCTGGGCGCAGGCCGTCGTGAACTCGTCCGGCTCCAGTTCGCGCCCTTCGGCATCCGCCTTCTCTTCGGCACGGCGGATGCGCTGGATGCAGAACGTACATTTCTCCATCACGCCCTTTTCGCGCACGGTCACGTCCGGGTTCAGTTGCTGGTTCAGCGGCTCATCCCAGTATGCTCGAACCAGTTGAACAGGCGGACGTCGTACGGGCAGTTGTTGCCGCAGTAGCGCGTCCCGACGCAGCGGTTGTAGACCATCGCGTTCAGGCCTTCCGGGTTGTGGTAGGTCGCATAGACCGGGCAGACCGGCTCGCAGGGCGCATTGTCGCAGTGCTGGCAGGGGATCGGCATGAACCGCGCCTTGACATTAGGATAGGTCCCTTCCCAGTAGCGCTCGACGCGGATCCACTGATGCAGCCGCCCCTGATCCGCCTGCTGCTCGCCGACCACGGGGATGTTGTTCTCCGCGTAGCAGGCCGTCTCGCAGGCATGGCAGCCCGTGCAGCGGTCCAGGTCGATGACCATCGCCCACTTGCGCGTCCGGCTGGCCGTCCTCAAAGTCCTGGCTATAGGGCAGGGCCTTGTTTCCGACGGCCCTTCGCCGCTGCCGCTGGGGCCACTGGCTCGTTCCGCCGCCAATTCTTTTGCATCCGGCATGATGGGTGTCTTTCTACTGACCTTCTGCGGTTGAAGATGGAGCCTTCGCCCTGCGGCGACCCTGTCACGGGCTTGGCATCCTTCCACTCTTTTGCCGTCGTGTGGATCAAGTCTTTGACGGCCTCCGGCTCCTGCCCGCCGGGCCGATCCTGCGCCAGAACCAGCGTCGTGCCGTCATTCTGATAGCCGATCTTGCATCGGCGATTTTCGTAAGCGTGACGCGCGTCGCGCCATAGGCCAATGCGCCTGTCTGCGTGTCCGCCGTCGGGTCCAGAATGGCGAGCGGGTTGTTCCCCGTGCCTCAGCGTTGCGCCCGTACAGCGTGTGTCCCTGCCCGATCGGCATGGCGACGGCCTGCGGATGAATGCCGGGGTAGGGGACGGCAGGAACGTCTATGATGCCCTGAGCCGTCGTCAGCCGCACGATGTCTCCGGTGCGAATGCCTAAATCGTGTGCGACCTGCATATTGATCTCCACCCAGGAGTTCCAGACGGCCATCGTCATCGGGTCCGGGTTCTCCTGCATCCAGCCCAGGTTTGCGTGCCGCCCGTCATGGTTGTAAATCTGCGGGTATAGGTGCAGGGCGAAAGTAGCCCCCCTGCCCCCAATAATGGGGGAGCCAGAGAAGAAAGTGCGTTTGCCGTTCTTGTTCCCCCAGAATTGGGGGCTAGGGGGCTTCCTGGGCTTCCTTCCACAATCCGCCATTGTGACAGCGCCGTCACCCACTTTGGATCGTTCTCCGTGGTTGTCGCCTTCAGGTTGGCCTGCCCGATTGCAGACCACGTCGTACGAACAGCGGCACGGCTGTCAGTGTGCCGCTCTTCATACAACGTTCCGATAGGCTGGCCGAGACGCTTTGCCAGATCAGCGAGAAGATCGCCCAGCGCCCGCGTGTCCATCCAGGGCGTGAACACTTCTTTGTTGTCCTGCACCATCCCCTGCCCGCCGACAAACTGCGGGTCAATGATCGGCTGCTGCAAGGTTGCCATGCGCGTCCCCGGCGGGATGACCGGCGGCACATGGTCGCCCCAGTCTTCCAGAAACGTCCGCGTCGGCAGCACCACATCCGCCCAAACCGTCGTTTCGTCTTCAAACGGCGTCAGCGCGGCGACGAACGGCACTTTGGCAAGAGCCTCAGTGAAGCCTGCTGCCGTCGGCAGCGTGAAAACCGGATTTGGCTGGCCCAAAATCAGCAGCGCACCGACTTGCCCGGACTGCATGAGGCCGACAAGCTGCTGAATGCCCTTAAATCCGGCTCCCCCAGAATTGGGGGCGGGGGGGGCGATGGCCCCCGACCCAAAGCCAACACACCGGCTTTTCGCAGCCGTGTTCAGCGCCTCAATCGTCTTGAATGCCTGAGCTGCATTCGGCGAGGTCATCAGGCCATTGCCACCGATAGCGACAGCGCGCGGGGCTGCGTAGAAAAAAGAAAGCGCCGCATCTTCAATTTGCGATTGACTTAAGCCGGTGATTGCCTCCACATCGGCTGAGGTTGTTTCATTGATGTTTGAGGGCAACGCCCCGAACTTCCGCAGAAATTCCTGCGCTTCAGGGCTTGTCATTTCCGTCGGAACGCGACTGTTCAGAACTTGCATCATGGCGATGGCAACCACCGCTTCTGTGCCGGGATGGCAGGGCAGCCACAGGTCGGCCTTGGCCGCCGTCATGCTCATACGCGGGCCGACATAGATAAACCGGCCATGCTCCCCCTGCTTGCGCCGAGGCCCTTGCCGGAACTCGCCGAACAGACGGTTATAGTAAACGGGCGAAGGCCACGATTCCAGAAAGTCACCGCCAAATGACACAATCACATCGGCTTCGTCCAATTGATAGGCCGGGATTTGATCGCGTCCATAGACAGTCTGTGCTGCCGCTCGCCAGGGTGCATCGTCCAGCAGTGAGTAGGAGTAGATTCTCGCGCCGATAGATGCGGCAAACTCGCGGAGCATCCGCGCCTGTGTAGGGCTGTGAGCATATTCCTGAGCATCGGCCAGAATAGCAGTTCTTCCCAACGCGCCTTTCAGACCTGCGCTCGCTTTGCCAAGCGCCGTTTCCCAGTCTACGCGCTGGGCTGTGATCTCCGTGTACTTTTCGCGACCGTCCGGCGGGTTCGCGTCTTTGGGGCGGTCTTTAATTTCCGTCGCGCCGCGCTGGGGATGCAGAACCGGCCAGCGCAGGCGGTCCGGGTTGTATAAGTGCTGCAAGGCTGCCTGACCTCGCGCACAGGTTTTGCCCATATTGACGGGGTGGGCCGGGTTGCCCTCAATCTTAATTGCCCGTCCGCCCATTGTCCGCACCATCAGACCGCATCCGGCGGGGCACATCCGGCAGACGGTGGCGAAATACTGTGGGACGCCGTCCATCAGCCCGTCCGGCTGGTTCAAGTAGGGATAGACGCGGTTGTCATAGCCGCCATACTGACCCGTCATTTCCGCCCGGTACTGACCAGGCTGGTAACGGCTCAACGGACGTATCCCGCAGCCTGTGGCCGCGACCGCGCTGCCCAGAACCGTCAATTGTATGAAGTTGCGCCGACTAATTTCGGTCATGGCATTTTCTGTCTAATAATGGCAGGTGTAGCAATCCACGGACGCTTGATGGGGCCGGAACTTCTTCTCGTACTGCCGGTGGCAGGTGATGCACCAGCCCATGTTCATTTCAATGGGCTGGTAAACAACGTACATGCTGCCCACATTGCCGTGGCAAGTCGCGCAGGCGATCCCGGCTCCGACATGGGCCGAATGCACAAAATGGACATAGGCCGGCTGCTGGTTTACTCGCACCCAGGGAATGGACTGACCCGCCAGATAATACTGCCGGACACGGGCGATCTGCGGATGCGTGATGGAGATGTTTTTGTGGCAGCCCCAGCACACTTCCACCGGCGGGTAGTTGGCATAACGCGAAGTCGCCGCAGTCCAATGGCAATACGCGCAGGGAATGTGCAGCTCGTTCACATGGACGCGGTGATAAAACGCAATCGGCTGCGTCGGACCAGGCGAACCCACCCAGTTGGTTTTGCGCTCATGGGTGGTCTCCGGCCAGAAAAAGGCAAGGGTAAGCGCGGCCAGCAGCAGGACGCTGGCGACGGCGGACAAACGGATGAGGACAGGACGGCGCACGCCGGACGTTCCTTTTTCTAATTCCATAATGAGGATGAGGACTGCACTTATCTACCCGGCCCGATAGCGCCTTAAACGTTTCGGCAGGCATGGGAGCGGGTAGATACGCAGCATGATGAGCGAAGGTCTCAACCCGGCCCAATTAACCGCCCTATGCATCATCTTTGTTGTGTTTCACCTCATTGCGGTGCCGCCGTTTGTCTGGGCGATGCGGCGGGGGCAATTTCGGGGCGCAGAGCAGGCGGAATGGACTCTGGACGACCCGGAATCGCCGCTGGCCGTGCCTGTGACAATGCCGCTGACTCCCCGGCGCGCTCGTTGGATGCTGGGCGCACTGATCACGCTGGGCGTGCTTATGCTTTCCTCCATCATCCTAACCCTGGTTTTTGCGATGTCTGCTCCGGCACACCCCACCGTAGGGAAATGCCCATTTTGAGGGAGATTGCATAGATGGCGATCATGCAGGGGGCCGACTCCTGGTTCTGGCTGTGGATAGCGGCGCTGGTGACGGTTCTGGCAAGTCTGGCGACGTGGTACTTTACGATTGTCGGGCGAGATCGCCCGCCGCGCAAGCAAAGGCGGGGAGAGGAAACCGTGGAGCGCTACGGCACGATTGAAGAAGACCGGGCACCCCTGCCCAAGTTTCTGCTCTGGACCTACATCGGCATCGCGCTCTGGGCTGTTGGTTATGCCGTCTGGACGGGGATCGAAGGGATCGGGATTTAATGGCCGCAATTGCTGCCGCGTTTCACTCGCTGGCACGATGGTTCGCCCCACCCGCACGTCCAACGCGGGCATGGAGGGTGCATCGCGTTCGCCTTTTCGCAGCGGCGTTTTCTAGCGCGGTGAGTAGTTTGCTTCTGCTGCTGGCCTACTACCTGACATTAGGCTTGCTGACGACCGCCTTTGCCTATCCAGCCACCCTTTACCCGGCCGCGTCCTGGGCTTACCGCTTGGATCTGGCACAGTTTGTGGGGACGCTGCTCCGTCCGCCGATTCCAACGCCATTAACCTGGTGGATCGGTGTTATCGTATTGCTACTCACTTACATTGCGTTGGGAGTTATTTACGCCGTTTTACTGGCCTGGACCTTGCAGCGCTCGGATGTTGTCAAGGGGTTAGGCTTCGGAGGTGCACTCTTTCTCGGTCTTGCCCTCACCATCACCGTTGCCAATGGCCTGCACCCGGCCATACTCCGCAATGCGCTTCCTGACACGGGCCTGCTGCTTCTAGGGTGGTCTCCCCTAGCCACGCTTCAGCTTCTCGGTGTGCATCTTCTTTACGGGGCCAGTCTGGGCGTACTTTACCAGCGGCTGACCCGCTGAAACAGAAAAGCGGGGCTGATCTTTTAAGACCAGCCCCGCATTCTATTTGCTTAGTAGCGGTCGTTGCCGCCACCGCCGTAGCCGCCGCGATCTCCGCCGCGTCCGCCACCGCCGCCGCTGCGACCACCACCGCCACCACCGTAGCCACCACCGCCGCCGCCGTAGCTGCCGCCACCGCTACCCCCGCCGTAGCCACCGCCACCGCCGCCGCGGCCACCGCCGCCACCACCGCCTTCACGCGGGCGGAACTCGTTGACGACCAAGGCGCGGCCCTCAACATTGCGCCCGTTGATAGCGGCGATCGCCTGCTGCGCCTCATCTTCGGACGCCATTTCGACGAACCCGAAGCCGCGCGACTGGCCTGTGTAGCGGTCGGTGACCACCTGGGCGCTGGAGACGTTGCCTGCTTCGGAGAACAGGTCATGCAGATGCTGGTCGGTGGTCTGATAGCTCAGATTGCCGACATAAAGTTTGGTTGCCATTCTTTGGAATGGCTCCTTTCGGTGTGTAACGCGCTCCCTCAACAACTGGAAGCTGAGACGGACGGGCCTTCTTCTCGTCTTAGGACAGCCAACATTTCGGAGGTCACAGGCACGTCGGCAACACCGAAGGAACCGGAGCGACACGGAAGCGGGCAACAAACCGGCAGCGAAAAAGGAAGGCAACCGGGACTGTTCCCGGCATCGGGCCTATTATACCACGCCTTTTCCCACAGTGCAAACATTATTTCGCGCTATTTCTCCCCGCAGGCAGCAGATTTTTCGCGTCCCCGCTCTTGACAAGAGGGCGACAAATGCTGTATACTCGTTCCTGCGTTTATTCAAGGATGAAAAGGGGTGCGAAAGGGATGTACACGCGGTCAGAGGCAGGCAAACTCGGTTATGCGAAGACGCAGGATAAGCTCAAGCAACACCGCGAAGACATTCGCGTAGCTACGAAAAATGCTTATGATGCCAATCTGCCCCGATGTGCCTTCTGTGCCTGTGTGCTTCCCTATGAGAAACGCAGGTATAAATTCTGTAATCGATCTTGTGCTGCCAGCTATAACAACCAGGGCGTTGTCCGTAATCCACGCAAAGTGGAACGACGCACACATTGTTTAAGATGCAATCGACCATTCAAGGGGGCCGGTATTCTTTATTGCACTCAGGAATGCTCGCATCTGCACCGGCAAGAGTTGTTTGCGGAAAATCTAGTGAATGGCACAAAACCATTGGCCGCCGGCAGCATTCCAGCAATCCGGCGCTGTTTGATCCGACTGCGGGGCGAACAGTGTGAAGAATGCGGCTGGTCCAAACGACATTCTGATACTGGAAGGGTTCCGATTGAAGTTCACCATGTGGATGGTAACTTTGAGAATAATAGAGTGGAAAATGTGCGATTGCTGTGTCCGAATTGCCATTCGCTCACACCGACATTCAGAAATTTGAATAAGGGTAATGGGAGAGCCTACCGAAGAAATGCGCCGGAGTAGCTCAGTTGGCAGAGCGGCTGTTTTGTAAACAGCGGGTCGCGGGTTCAAATCCTGTCTCCGGCTCTTATTTTCTGTCAATAAGTGTCAAAAACAATCAAATATGGGTCGGTGTCCGAGTGGTTAAAGGAGGCGGTCTGTAAAATCGTCGGCGCAAGCCTACACAGGTTCGAATCTTGTCCTGCCCACCACACAGCCCGCGCTCATAATGCGCGGGCTACTTGCCCAAGTAGCTCAGTGGTAGAGCACTTCTTTGGTAAAGAAGAGGTCAAGGGTCCGATTCCCTTCGTGGGCTCCAGAAAATAACAAGAGAAGCTAAACGAGGAAGTTAAATTACAATGGGAAAAGCGAAGTTCGATCGTGACAAGCCTCACGTCAATATCGGGACCATCGGGCATGTCGATCATGGCAAAACCAGCCTGACCGCCGCCATCACCAACGTGCTGGCTAAAGCCGGAGGAGCTACCGCACGCTCCTATGCCTCCATTGACGCCGCCCCCGAAGAGCAGGAGCGCGGCATCACCATCAATACCGCTCATGTCGAGTACGAGACCGCCGCTCGGCACTATGCCCACGTGGACTGCCCCGGTCATGCCGACTACATCAAGAACATGATCACCGGCGCTGCCCAGATGGACGGTGCCATCCTGGTCGTCTCCGCTGCCGACGGCCCCATGCCCCAGACCCGCGAGCATATCCTGCTGGCCCGTCAGGTGGGCGTGCCTTCCATTGTCGTCTTCCTCAACAAAGCCGACATGGTGGATGACCCGGAACTGATTGAACTGGTGGAACTGGAGGTGCGCGAGCTTCTGTCCAAGTACGAGTTCCCCGGCGATGACTGCCCGATCGTGGTGGGCAGCGCTGTGAAGGCGTTGGAAGGGGATCAGTCGGAGATCGGCGAGCCTGCGATCCTGCGCTTGATGGAAGCGGTGGACAGTTTCATTCCGACGCCGGAGCGTGACGTGGACAAGCCGTTCTTGATGCCTGTGGAAGACACGATGACGATCACGGGTCGCGGGACGGTGGCGACGGGTCGTGTGGAGCGGGGCGTGCTGAAGGCCGGGGAGCAGATCGAGATCGTCGGCATCCGCGAGGCGACCAAGAGTACGGTGGCAACGAGTATGGAGATGTTCCGCAAGACGCTGGACACGGTTCAGGCGGGTGACAACGCGGGCATTCTGCTTCGCGGCGTGGAGCGCAAGGACATCGAGCGTGGTCAGGTGTTGGCGAAGCCGGGGAGCATCAAGCCTCACACGAAGTTTGAGGGTGAGGTTTACATCTTGTCTAAGGAGGAGGGCGGTCGTCACACGCCGTTCTTCAAGGGTTATCGTCCTCAGTTCTACTTCCGCACGACGGATGTGACGGGGAACCTGGACTTGCCGGAGGGTGTGGAGATGGTGATGCCGGGTGACAACGTGACGATTGTGGGTGAGTTGATCGCTCCGATCGCGATGGAGGAAGGTCTTCGGTTCGCGATCCGTGAGGGCGGTCACACGGTCGGAGCCGGCGTCGTCACCAAAATTATCGCCTAGTTATTTGATATCTGCGGGGCGGACACTAGGTTGCCTGCCCCTCTTTTGACTGAACGGAAACAAGATCATGGCAAATGAAGCACGAGTCATCATCACGCTTGCCTGCACCGAATGCAAAGAGCGGACCTATGCGACCACCAAAAACAAGCGTCAGCACCCGGAGCGGCTGGAACTGAACAAATACTGCCCCCGCTGCCGCGTCCATAAACTGCACCGCGAAGCAAAATAATCGGGTAGGGGTGGGGCAATCCCGCCCCTGTCCCAAATCATTCGGCTTGGGAGTATAGCACAGTTGGTAGTGCGTCCGCCTCCAAAGTGGAAGGTCCCGGGTTCGAGTCCTGGTGCTCCCGCCAATCCGAAAGCCGCTGCTCTTAAACAAGGGTAGCGGCTTTTTAGCGCCAGGAGGAAAAATAGGTCGTTAAGGTGAAACAACCAGGCAATATGATTTCTCCACGAATTAAGTCGCTTGGCCTGCTGTTGCTGGGCATCTGGTGTGTGCCTTTAATGCCTGGATGTCGTCTCAACCCACGCTCGGAAACGGACGAAGCTCAGGTGCGACTGATTAATGCCGTGCCGGATGCGGGCGCTCTGGATGTGGCCGTGGATGGGCAGCGGGTCTGGAAGGGGTCGCAGTTTCGGAGCAGCACAGGGTATCAGGGGATCGCCGCCGGGCACGTATACCGTCGGTGGATGCGGGTGGTCGGGGGCAACCGCTGCTGACCAGCCGGCCGATCGTCGTTTGAGAAGGGCATACCTACACGGTGCTGGCGCTGGGGCTGGCGCGGGGCGCGCGGTACGCCTGCCGAGGTGCAGGTGCTGATCGGATGACACGCCCCGGGCGTAACATGGCGGATAAAACCGGGCTGCGGCTGATCAATGCCGCGCCGGGCATGGGGCGCAGTCGATCTCGTCGTCAACAACATCGTCGGCCTGGAAGACGTCCCTATGGCCGGCGCAGCACCGCTCTTGCTGCTGGACGGCGGCAGTATGACTTGAAAGTCGCGCACGCCGGCATCGCCCGATGCCCTGTTCGGCCCGATCAATCTGCACCTGGAAGCCGGACGCGCCTACACGCTGGTCGCGATGGGCCAGACCTGCTAACCAGCCGATTAGCCTGGAAGCCTACCCTGACACGCGCTGAAGTTATTTCCCGCGCTCAATGCAGTCCAGGCGCGGCGGTAGGCGTGGTCAGGTAGTCCGTCATCAGCAGTTCGCGGCTGCCCTCGTAGTACCACTTCACCCGCTCGCCCAGGTTCTCGTCCGGGTCGCCGATCTGATAGGTCGCGATTTCGCGCGGCAGGGTCAGGGGCCGACCCGTCGCCTGGTCCACGGCCTTGAACGTGATCTTGAAGATGTGGTCCTTGTCCTTGAAACCTCGTCCCAGGTCATCGTCACGTCGTAGTTGCGGCCGTCAATGCAGTGATAGTGGCTCTTCTTTTCCATAGGCTCCCGTGTTGTCGTTAAAATGACCCCCTAGCCCCCAATAATAGGGGAATAGGAGAAAATGTCGCCCTCTTGCTCCCCCATTATTGGGGGTGGGGCTTAAAATTCAGTGTTTCTAAAATCGTCAGCGCCAGTCGCGCGTTGCCGATGGCGTTGAGATGCACCCCGTCGGTTGTCATGCTGAAGTCTGGCGAGGCGGCCTGCCCGGCCCGCAGTGCGCGACCGAAATCGGCATGGGCCGGGGCCAGCAGCACCCGCGCCGGGCGGAACTCGCTCCATAGCTGCCACGTACTGCGCCAGAATGCTGTTGGCATCTGCATCGGGGTCTTCCCCAATCACGGTGGGCGTCACGAGAACGGCTTGTGCCCCGGCTTCTTCCTGAATCCGCCGCACGATCTCTTCTACGTTGGTTCATAAACTGCCAAAGGAACGCCGCCGGTTCCTCCCGTGTCCAGGCCATGCCAGACGTCGTTGATGCCGACATTGACTGTCACCCAGTTGGGCCGATGGGCGAACACGTCCCGCTCCAGCCGCGCCAGCATGTCCGGCGCTTTATGCCCGCCGATGCCGGCGTTGATGACCCGGATGCCTCGTTCGGGATACCGGGCCGTGATTAACTCCGCCAGCAGCGAGACATATCCCGGATCGGACTGCGTAATGCTGTCGCCCAGACAAACCAGTGTCTCGCCCTGTTCAATCCGAAAACTCATTGCGGCTGATACCGGTACGTGCGTAATAAGACCATGATGCAGGGGCCGCCGGAAACGACCGCGATGCCGTGTTCGCGGCAAGCCGCGACAGCGGCTCCAGACTCTGCGCCTGGCTGCATCCAGATTTGACGAATGCCCAATCGGATGCATTCCGCCACGGCGGCTTCGGTGCTCGCGGGCGGGACGATCATCACGGCCACATCGGGCGTTTGCGGCAGAGCCGTCAGCGTCGGATAACAGCGGTCGCCGTCCACTTCTTCAGCGCGCGGGTTGACTGCAAAGGCCGTTTTTCCCGCCGTTTTCAGTGTCCGATAGACTAAATAGCCGTACTTTTCCGGGCTGCGCGAGGCCCCGACGACTGCATACGTTGTCGCCATGAGCATAGCCTGCATTTCGTGTGTCATAGCGTTACGGCGCTTCTCTACGGGAACGAAACTGCCGCCGTGATGGTATCCTTTTTAGGGGGCGATTGTCAACCCCCTGCTAAGGAGTCTTCCATGTCTCGTCTTCCCATTGCCATTCTCATTGCTCTCACCCTGCTGCCGGCCCTGCCTTCCTTCGCACAGGATGCTCCTCCGCTGCCCGTAGGGACACACGCCCCGGCGTTCAAAACCACAACGCTGCAAGGGAAGCCCCTGTCTCTGAGCAGTCTGCGGGGCAAGGTGGTCCTGCTGGATTACTGGGCGACCTGGTGCGGGCCATGCCGCATGGCGACCCCGACGCTGCAATCACTGCACAAGCAGTTCGGCAGTCGCGGTTTGCGGGTTGTCGGCATGAGCGTGGATGATCCCAGCACGGTCGCGCAGGTGAAGCCCTTTGTGAAGGCTTTTGGCGTCACCTACACTGTCTCCGCCTCGCCCCTTGCCAATGGTCATGCCGCGCAGGCTTACAAAGTGGAGGGCATTCCCTCGCAGTATTTGATTGACAAAAAGGGCATTGTCCGATGGAGCCAGTCCGGCTTTTCGCCCACCGAAGGGCCGGAACTGGCCGGGCGTATTCGCAAACTTCTGGCGGAGCGGTAAAATGTCAGAGACACAGGTGTTGATTGTGGGCGCGGGGCCGACAGGGCTGGCGCTGGCCCTTTTTCTCGCCAAAGCCGGTGTCAGGCCGCGCATCATTGACAAAAACTCCGGCCCCGGACAGGCATCCCGCGCGATGGCGGTTCAGGCCCGCACTCTGGAGTTTTATCGTCAACTTGGATTTTCCGACGAAGTCGTGAGCCAGGGCATTCCGATAGAAACCCTCTACTTGCGAGGCGACAGCCGCGCGGCCACGGAAATCCGCATTCACGAATTTGGCGAGGGCCTGAGTCCCTATCCCTTTATTCTCAGCTATCCACAGGACGACCATGAGCGGCTGCTGGTCGCGCATCTCGAAACGGCCGGGGTGGAAGTGGAATGGGGAACGGAACTTCTGGAATTTCATGACAGCGGCGACCACATCGCCGCGACCTTACGCGCGAGCAACGCGGAAGAAGAATGCCGCGCCGCCTATCTTTGCGGATGCGACGGCGCGCGCAGCACGGTGCGCCACGACCTTCAGATGAACTTTCCCGGCGGAACGTATGACCAGAGTTTCTATGTAGCCGATGTGGAGGCGACCGGCGAAGCGGCGGAACACAACCGCTTCAGTATCTGCCTCCATGCGGGTGAGGCCGGCCTGGTGCTACCTGTCCGAAGCACCGGCATGAACCGACTCATTGGCCCCATCCCGGCAGAACTCCGGGGGCGTGAAAATCTCACCTTTGAGGACCTTCGCCCGTTCGTGGAAAAACTGTCTGAGATTCACGTCCAGCAGGTCAACTGGTTCTCTACCTACCGCGTACATCACCGCGTCGCCGATCATTTTCGCATGGGACGCGCGTTCGTGTCCGGGGATGCCGGGCATATCCACAGTCCGATGGGCGGCCAGGGCATGAACACGGGCATTGGCGACGCCGTGAACCTGGCATGGAAACTGGCTGCCGTCGTCCAGGGCCGCGCCGCCTCTGACATTTTAGACACTTACGAAGTGGAACGAATCGCCTTCGCCCGCTCGCTGGTTGCAACGACAGACAGGGCATTTCAACTGATGGTCGGCGAGGGTGCAGGGAGGCAGGCGTTTCGCGAGCGGCTATTTCCCCACCTTGCGCCGTTCATTCTCGGCTTTTCGGGCGCGCGCACGGCAGCCTTCCGCCTAGTCTCGCAGACGCGCATCAGCTATCACGACAGCGTGTTGAGCGTGGGCGCGGCGGGCGATATTCACGGCGGCGACCGTCTGCCCTGGGTTCCGCCGGACGATGGCGGCGATAACGACAATTTCGCGCCGCTTACGTCCGTGGATTGGCAAATCCATATCTACGGCGAGGCAACACAGGCGTTGCGCGAGGCCGCTCAGCAGGCAGGTCTGGCCCTGCACCAGTTCGGCTGGGCCGAGCAGGCCGCTCATGCCGGCCTGAAGCGTGACGCGCTTTATCTTGTCCGGCCCGACGGCTACATCGCTCTTGCGGACGCCAGCCAGGACGTGGGTGTGCTTGAGGCGTATTTACGTCAGTTCCAGATCGTGACGACCCTCAACACGGCGGCACGCCATTGACAACTAGGCCGGGATACGGTATCATCTGGGGAGACTTTTCACACCACTTAAGGATTCCCGATGGCTACTCCACGTCAGATTCGCGGCCGCATCCGTGTCGCTAAGAATATCCAGCAGATCACCAAAGCGATGAAAATGGTCGCCGCCGCGCGCCTGCGCCGCGCGCAGGAGGCAGTCGGCGCGGCCCGGCCCTACGCCGAGAAGATGCGCGCTGTGATGCAGAGCCTGGGCAGCGGCGCGGGCGACAGCGTCAAGCATCCTCTCCTGCGGCGGACCGAAGGCGAGGCGCAGAACATCGGCGTCATCCTGGTGACGGGCGACCGGGGGCTGTGCGGCGCGTATAATTCTACCGTCATCCGTCGCGCGAACGATCTGCTGCGCCCTTATGGCCCGTCACGCGCCAAACTGGTCTGCATCGGCAAAAAAGGCGCGACGTTTTTCCGGCGGCGCGGTTTTGATGTCGTCGCCGAGCATCCCGTTCCGGCGACTGGTATTAGCTTTGCCGAAGCGCAGGCGCTGGCCCGCACCGGCCGCGAATTGTTCGCCGACGGCCAGATTGACGCCCTGTACCTCATCTACACCCAGTTTATCTCCGCCATGACCCAGCGCCCGCAGACGCTGACTATCCTTCCCATTCAGCCGCCCCAGGCAGAAGTCACTCAGGAAGTAGCGGGGCCGACCGCCAGCTACATTTTTGAGCCGGACCCGGAAGAGATATTAGGCAGCCTGCTGCCCCGCTATGTGGACACGCAGGTTTATCAAGCGATTGTGGAAAGCGTTGCCTCGGAACACGGTGCGCGTATGACCTCCATGTCCAGCGCCACCGATAACGCCGGCAAAATGATTTCCAACCTGACCCTCTCCCTGAACCGCGTTCGTCAGGCCACCATCACCAAAGAGATCGCCGAGATCGTCGGCGGCGCTGAGGCGCTCAAATAAAGCCGTCAGGCAGGATGTCTCCAAAGCCTATGCGCTCCCAAATCCTCCCTTTTATCTCTCTTGCCGCTGCCTTACTCGCCTTCACTGGCTGTGGCAATCATGGGAACAGCCAGACCGGCACAGCCTCCAGCGGGGGCGGGGCTTCCGCTTCCGATCCGCTGAAAGTCGGCATTATTCCGTTTGATAAAGTGGATGCGCTGCAAGCTGGGTTTCAGCCTTACGCGGATTATCTTGGCAAAAAGTCGGGGCGGCCTGGCGGGAAAGTCTACGTCACGCCTTCCTATGCCGGCATTTTGCAGGCCTTACAGACCGATCAAATTGATTGTGCGTATTTGAACCCGCTTTCCTATGTTCTGGCCGTACAGCAATTCAAAGACACCCCGGAGCGGCTGGTTCCCATAGCCATGCCGTACTTTCACCACAGCCTCACATACAAAGGCATTGTATTTGTTCGCGCCGACTCAGGCATCAATACGATCAAAGACTTGAAGGGCAAGAGCTTCGCCTTCGCGGACCGAACTTCCACGTCGGGCTATCTTTACCCGGCGGGTTTGATGAAGGAAGCAGGCCTGGACCCGAAAAAGACATCAAGGGCGTCAACATTTCGGGCAATTCCGGCGTCCTGGCTGTTTACAACAAGCAGGCCGATGGCGGCGCGACCTATGAGACAGGCCTGGAAACGGCCTTTACGGACACCGCCACGAAAAAAGTAGACATGGCGAAGGTGCGGGAATTCAAAATCATTGCCACCACCGACCCCATTCCCAACGGCATGTTCGTGGCGCGGGCCAATCTGGACCCGGCCACATTGGAAAAACTCAAGCAGGCGCTGGCCGACATTAACACTGACCCTCAAGGACAGGCGGCTCTCAAAGCTATACCACAGGGTGGCTGGGACAAGTTGGTGCCTGCCGATGACAAGATTTTCAACCCCGTCCGCAAGAAAGCGACGATCCTGGGGCTGAACTTGCAATCGCTGGATACGAAAAAATAGGGCTGTTATCGTAATGGTGCAAATGCAGGGAGAAGCCAGAAATATGGACGCATGGCAGTCTTTCGCGCACCCTCTAGGATTTATCCGTCTAATCCTGCTAGTGGATTGGGACCCAATTGGCGTGTTCGGTCATGCAAGAGCAATGACCGAATACGATGGCTACGCACATGGAATATATGATCTTCTCGCTTCTGATGCCTCCCAAGAGGATTTAGTCGCTCATCTGCATTGGATTGAAGTGAAAACTATGGAAGTGCGCGGCAACTCAAACATGGCTCTGCCGGCGATTGCCGCCAAACTTCGGGAAGTCTTTGATACCGCCCGTGCCAACCAAGACAGAGCGCACGGGACAAAGATATAAGGGCGGTGACTCTTGCCGGACGTGATCGCCATTGACAATCTGACGCATTCCTATAAGAAGGGGGTGCCGGTGCTACTGGGCGTGGATTTGCATGTCCGGCAGGGCGAGATTGTCGGGCTGATTGGACTATCGGGGGCGGGGAAAAGTACATTGCTGCGCTGCGTGAATGGGCTGGTGCGGCAGACGGGTGGGAACTGTGTGGTGCTGGGCGAGCCGGTCGCACGGCTGCCGGAGGGGCAAAAGCGAATGCTGCGGCGGCGCATTGGGATGATCTTTCAGGAGTTCAACCTGATGGACCGGCTCACGGTGTTAAAGAATGTGCTGATTGGGCGGCTTGGCTACACAGCGACAATCCCCTCCTGCCTGCACCGCTTTTCCGCCGCCGATGTGCGTCTGGCTCGGCAGTGTCTGGCGCAGGTTGGGCTGGAAGGGCTGGAGCAGCGGCGTGTGCGTGACCTGTCCGGCGGCCAGAAACAGCGCGTGGCGATTGCCCGAACGATGGCGCAGGGGGCGGAGATCGTGCTGGCTGACGAGGCGACGGCCAATCTGGACGTGCTGACCAAAGACGACATTATGCTTCTGCTGCAATCTCTCGCCCGGCAACAAAACGTGACCCTACTGCTGTCCATGCACGATCTGCCGCTGGCGAAGCGGTACTGCACGCGCATTGTCGGCCTCAAAGAAGGCCGGATCACCTTTGATGCCGCCCCGGACGCTCTGGATGACGCGGCTATCGCGGATGTTCTCCATCGCGGGCCGGCGCCTGAGTAACTCTGTGTTCATCCGTATTCTTTCCGCGTTTTTCGGGCTAGTTTGTCTGGTTTTTGTCCTCTGGTGCTTTCTGGTGATTGGCCGGCAGGTGCATGTGACGACGTTCGGGCTGCAACATGGCGCGGACTATATTGGGCATTTGTTTCCGCGCAACCGGGCCGATTGGCGTTATGCGCTGCGTATGGGGCCAGACCTGTTGCAGCCGCTCCTAGAAACGATTCAAATGGCGGTTGTCGGAACCGTGTCCGGGATGCTGCTGGCCTTTCCCATTTCGTTTCTGGCCGCCCGCACCGGCTATGTGCCGTTTCCGATTGTGGCTGCCGTCCGTGCCTTCCTGAACATGGCGCGCGCGGTGCCGACACTGATTTATGCCCTGCTGGTCATTCCCATCGCCGGGCTGGGGGCGCAGACCGGGGCCATCGCCATCGGCATCGTGACATTTATCACGCTGGCGAAGCTCTACGGCGAAGCGCTGGAGTCCGTGTCGGTCGGGCCGATTGAGGCAGTGCGTTCAGCAGGCGGCAATGCCGCGCAGGTGTTTGTCTTTGCGATGCTGCCCCAGGTGTTTCCCCTCTATCTCTCCACGACGCTGTACTCATTGGAATATAATATCCGTGACTCATTCATCGTCGGCATTGTCGGCGCGGGCGGATTGGGGCAAAAATTGTCTAACGCCGTCAATCTCTTTGAGTGGCTGGATGCCGGCGTCATCATTGGGTTGATTATCGTTCTGGTCAACCTGGCGGACTATCTTTCCTACCGCGTCCGCCGCTTGTTTTCGTAACAATTCTATGGAGCGCACCAAAACTCTTTTTGCCATACTCTTTGTCGTGGCGGCTTTTGCACTCGTCTTCCTCAGCGTCCGCACTTCCACGATTGCAGACGAGGCCGCACCTGGCCTTCTGCCGGACGAGCAAGTCAAGATGGCTCCCGATTTCGCGCTGCCGGATGCGGCGACGGGCCAGGCACTTCATCTTCAGAAGCAGGCACGAACTGAGCCTGTTGTGCTGGACTTTTGGGCGACGTGGTGCGGGCCATGCCGCGAGGAACTGCCGCATCTGCAAGCGCTGTCGCAGCGCTACAAAGGCCGTGTCGGCTTTTATGGCATCAACTCCAGCGACCCCCCCGCCAATATCGTCGCGTTCGCCCGTCAAAATGGGCTGACGTTTCCCACTCTCAGTGACGGGGGGCATCAGGTCGCCGCGCAGTACGGCGCGGATGCCATTCCGCTCCTGCTCGTCATTGATACGGACGGGAAACTGCGCTCTGTCACAGATGGCTATGACCCGGACATTGACACCCATTTGCCTGAAGTTCTGGATGCGCTGCTCGTGCAGGAAAAGAACGAGATGGACTACAAAGGCTTGCGGTAAAAGAAGGGACGCACCAGATCAAAGCCGACCGCGCGATGGTTGGAGAGGCGCTCCGTGCCGCCGACGAAGAGAATACCGCCGGGTCGCAGGGAATGGAAAAAGCCCTGGTAGATACGATCTTTAGCCTCATCAGTGAAGTAAATGACGACATTCCGGCAAAGAATCAAATCATACTCGGCCTTTGGATATGGGCCGGCCAGCAGGTCATGGGGCGCAAAGCGAACCTTTGAGCGCAGATGAATCTTCGGCTGATAGCCGCCGCAGACTTCGTGGAAATGTGCCTCTCGGCGAGATTCGTGGATATTCAGCATGTCCGCTTCACTGAAACAAGCCCGCTCCGCCTTTGATAAAACCGCTAGATCAAGATCAGTTCCTTTGACCCGGTGCGGCGTTGTGGGACTGATCTCGTGCAGCAGCATTGCCATTGTGTACGCTTCTGCGCCGTAGGAACAACCGGCGCTCCACACAGAGAGTGGCAGTCCCGGACGTCGTGCCAGCAGTTCGGGAAGAATAGCGGAGGCCAATTCCTCAAACCGGATCGGGTTTCGCAGCAGCTCCGTGACGTTGATCGTCATGCGATCCAAAAACTCGGCCAGCCGGCCAAACTCGCGCTCCATCACCGCGGCATACGCGGTGAACGATGTGCAGCCTGCTTTTTCGGCCAGAGTGGAAATCCGGCGCTGCATCTGATCGGCTTTGTATTCGCTCAGACGGATGCGTGTCTTGGCCTCAACTCGCCGCTGAAATGCGGCGTAATCTGCCTCCCCAAAGGGTAGGTCCCGCAAGGTAATGGCAGCGGAAGCGGGACTGGCAGCGCTGATATTATACGTCACAACCTCTTCCTTCTCCGGCTTGCGGCACGGATTGTATTCGCTCAATGGCTTTGGCGATATCGACGATTAAGGCGACCTGCCCATCGCCGAGAATGGTCGCGCCGGAAAGGCCGGGAATATCTCCCAGCAGGGTTCCCATAGACTTGATGACGACTTCCTGTTCTCCCACCAGCGCATCCACGCACAGCCCGACCTGCCGGTCGCCGATGCCGACCACCACCACATAAGATCTCGTTGTCGCCTTGCGCCGACCGGGCCGCTTCCATGTCGCCGCACAGCAAATTGTCCAGATTTGCCAGCGGGATCGTCCGCCCGCGCAGACTAATCACGGCCTGGCCGCCCAGACTGCGCTGCTTGATTTCCCCTTCGGATGTTCCCAGGCCCAGCATCTCCACGACGTTGCCCAGCGGCAGCACGTAAGTGCCGCCCCCGGATTCAACCAGCACAGCCCGGACAATCGCCAGGGTCAGCGGCAGATGAATCGTGAACCGACTGCCTTTCCCGACGAGGCTTTCCACCAGAATCCTCCCGCCGATCTTTTCCAGGTTGGACTTGACGATGTCCATGCCTACCCCACGCCCGGAAATGTCCGAGAGGGTCGCCGCCGTGGAAAAGCCCGATGCAAAGATCAGCCCCAGCGCGTCCCGGTCGCTCATTGCCCCGGCCGCTGCCTCGGTGAGAAGCTTCTTGCGCACCGCCGATTCTTTCAGCCTGAGCCGGGTCCATGCCGCGCGCCATCATCAGTGATTTCAATGACGATGTGGTTTTCTTCGTGCCGCGCGGACAGCGTCACAAGCCCCTGAGTGGGTTTGCCGGCAGCGATGCGATCTTCGGGCGGCTCGACGCCGTGGTCCACCGAATTTCGCAGCAGATGGATCAGCGGATCGCCCAGCGACTCCAAGACTGTCCGGTCCAGTTCCGTCTCGCCGCCGCTCATCTCAAACCGAACGTCTTTACCGGTCTTCTGAGCCAGGTCGCGTACCATGCGCGGCATCCGCTGGAAAACGCCGTCTATCGGCAGCATCCGCGTCTTCATGATCTGATCCTGAAGCTCGGCCGTGACCCGCGCGATCCGGTGAGTTGTTTCCAGAAGCTGCGATGCCTCCTCGTCCCGAGGGTAGCGCCGGTGCAGATCCGCACAGATCCGATGCACCTGCGCGCGCTCAATGACCAGTTCGCCGACCAGGTTCAGCAGATTGTCCAGCCGCGAAACCTCTACCCGAATGGTCTGCGACTGCGTGGCGGTTTTGTTTGCGCCTCCAGATTTGTCCACGGCATCCGGCTGCTCCAGCTGCGGCTCCGGCTTAAGTGCCGAAATTTCCGGCGGCGTCGGCAGCCACAGACAGGGCTGGAATTGGAACGCGGCGCTCTCCCAGGCCTGCACCTGAATCGACTCAATCTCTGAGACACCGTGTCAGGGCCTGCTCAACCGCGTCCTCGGGACGAATCTGGCGAGCAGCAGTCGGAACGACAGCTCAAACTCTTCGGCTTCCAGCTTTTCCTCGGCGGGGGCGGCGGCCAGGACGGTCCCCAGCGGCTCCAGCGCGCCCAGAACCATCCAGACGCGCACCGACTTCATCAGGCAGTCCGGTGACAGCAGTCACAGCGATCTGGTAGACCGACAGTCCCGCCTCGATCGCCGCTTCCGACGCTGGACAATTCATGGTCAGCCAGAGAGAAGGAAGACGAGGGTAAGGCGCGGCGCACTCTCGCCGCGCGGATCGGTTCGCTGTCGCTCAGGTCGGGGGAGCCAGCCCGCAGCGCGTTCAGCCGGGCGACCAGCGTCGGGAATGTCTTTGTCGGCCGCTGCCCGTGTCCGTCCCCGAAGTCTGCGACGGCATCCACCAGGCCGCCGAGGGCGTCCAGGCAGTCCAGCAGAGCATTGACGATGGGCGTGGTGACCTCCAGCTGGTCATTGCGCAGATCATCCAGGATGTTTTCCATCTCATGGGTCAGGTCGCCGACCGCCAAAAACCCCATCGCCCGGCTGGAGCCTTTCAGCGTATGGGCGGCGCGGAACAGAATTTGCAGCATTTCCGTGAGTATGGTTGCCGCGCTCCATCTCCAGAATGTTCGTTTCCAGCAGGACAAGCTGTTCGCGGCCCTCGTCCAGAAAGACATCCAGATACTGCGACATGTCAGTAGTGATCATAGTGTTTCTCTCATCTGTTCTGGCGATTAAGATCATCCGCCTTGATTTAATGTCCCGCGCAGGCGCGCATGATGGCCGGGGCGATGGCCGGCAGCGGCAGCAGGCTGCCGACGCCGCCCAGGTCCAACGCAGCTTTCGGCATTCCGTACACGACGCAGGTCGTCTCATCTTCCGCCAGCGTCGTCCCGCCCAGATCGGAGATCAGCTTCAAGGCGCGCGCGCCGTCTCTTGCCCATCCCGGTCAGCAGCACGGCGAGCAGGCGCGGGCCGTAGATGCGCTAGAGAAGCAAGACGTCACGTCTACGGCGGGCCGCACCCCATGGATCGGCGGCTCGTCCGTCAGCCGTGCGATCCCGCCCGGCTCAAACTGCAAATGATGGCCGCCAGGCGCGACCAGTATCAGACCCGGCCGCAAGCGGTCCCCGTCGGCGGCCTCCCGCACGCTGAAACTGGCGACGTCTGTTCCAGACGCTGTGCCAGCGATGCCGTGAAGCCGGGCGGCATGTGCTGCACGATCACGACAGGAACACCCAGGTCGGCGGGCAGCGGGGATCAGTTCCTGCAAGGCGCGTGGCCCGCCGGTGGAAGCGCCGATCGCAAGCGCCGTAATACGGTCTCGCTTCGCCGGATGCGGTGTCATCGGATGGCAGAGTTGTCGGTTGTGAAGCAACCGCAGGTGGAGGACGCCGGGCATGAAGCCGCGCGCCCGCCGCGGCTTTGACCTTGCCGATCAGTTCAGCGGCAACCTTCTCGATATCCAGCGAAATAGAACCGGACGGCTTGCCGACGAAGTCCACCGCGCCCAGTTCCAAACAGCGCAGGGTCGCCTCCGCCCCGGCCTGGGTCAAAGACGACAGCATCACGACCGGGGTGGGGCGCCGCCGCATGATCTCGGTCAGGGCGCCGATGCCGTCCAGCACCGGCATCTCAATGTCCAGCGTGATGACATCCAGGCTTCAACGCTTCCTGTTGGCGTAGCGCTTCCGCCCGTTACGTGCCTGCCCGGCAACGCAGAGGCCGGGGTCCCGCGCCAGAATTTCGCTGACCATTTTTCGCATGAACGCGGAATTGTCCACGACAAGCACACGATGTGGGGAGGAAGTCATATTCAAATCAATCTGCGAAAATCCGCGTAAGGCCGGCAAAGGTGAAGATTGCTACCGGGCTGCCGGAGCCGATGCCAGGGCGGCCACCGATGTCAGCGTCTCCACAACGTCCAGCAACAGGATCAAACGTCCTTCGTCTGTTTTATCGTCTTGCTTGCGGCGATTGCCCGGCACCCGGCCAATACCGGTCAGGCAGCGCAGATCCGCAGAGCCGAGCAGGGCCGACGGGGGTTCGATGGCGTCTTCCGGCGAGTTTCAGCACTTCCGACACGGCATCAACGATCAGGCCGGCTGTCAGGCCGCCTGCTTCCACGATGACGATGCGGGAGAATTTTCGCCGCTCGGCGTCAAGCGGCGGCAGGCCGAAACCGTGCTCGCAGGTCCAGCACCGGCAGGATGCGCCCGCGCAGGTTCATGACGCCCCGGACATAGGCCGGGACATTGGGACCGTCGTGATTGGCTGCGGGGTCAACACTGTGTGAATGGAGGCGATGTCCACCCCGTAGATTTCTTCGCCCAGATGCAGTGCGACTACCTGCCGCTCCAATTTGACCAGGGCGGCAGAGGTTTCGGGTTTTTCCATAAGAGTTGTAGTCATGTGAGGTCTCCAACATGCAATTTGCTGTTCTCCGAGCCTCTGGCCGACGGGAATGGATAGCGTCCCCCATTCCCGCCGGCGAGAAGTGAATTTTGGAGAGTTACGCCACTTTCCGCAGCGTCAGCGCAGGTTTTGTCGTTTTCTTGATCTGAAGGGCGGTAGATTGCGTCGCTGCCCCTCCCCCTTCAACCTTGAAACGAGCGATCAACTCCGTCAGGGACTCCGACACCTCCGACAGGGCGGACGCCGAGGCCACCAGATCTTCCACCGCAACGCTTTGCTGGGTTGTTGTCCCGGCGACGGTCGCCACAGACGCCGAGACCTGCTCCGCGCTGGCGCTCATCTCTTCTGCCGCCGCGCTGCTTTGCTCCACAACCGCCGCCACGTCCGACATGGAGCGGGAGACCTCGTCCGAGGCCGCCGTCATCTCTTCCGCCGCCGCGCAGATGCTGTGGACGCGCTCAGAGACGGAAGCAACCACGGCCTAGAATCTCTGTCAGCGCTTGCCCGGCCCGCTCCGCCAGCGCTGTCTTCGCCTCCACCTCGCGCACGCCGCCCTCCATCGCCGCCACCGCCCGCGCGGTCTGCGACTGGACCGTCTCGATCAGGCCGCCGATCTCCTCGGTCGCTCCGCGGGAGCGCTCCGCCAGTTTGCGGACCTCATCGGCGACCACCGCGAAGCCGCGCCCGGCGTCCCCGGCACGGGCCGCTTCAATGGCGGCGTTGAGCGCCAGCAGGTTGGTCTGGTCGGCGATCTCTTCAATGGTCTGGACGATGGTTCCGATCTGTTTGGAGGAGGCTCCCAGGGTCTGGATGACCTGGGCCGAGTCGGCGATGGTGCGCTGGATGGCGTGCATGCCGGTGACCGTTTCCCGGACCGCTGTCTGCGCCGGTCTGGGCGACCTGTGTGGCGCTCCCCGAGCGCCTGCTCGGCAGTTTCGCGAGTCTTTGGCGACGCCGCGGACGGCCTCGGCGAGCTGTTTGACGAGCTCCGCGCCTTCGCTGATAGAGGCCGCCTGGGTGGCGCTGCCGCTGGCGACTTCGTTAGCTCCGCGCGCCGACTGTTCGGATGCCTGCGCGACTTCCTGCATGGTCGCCGTGATCTCTTCGGTGGCTGCGCCGATCTGCTGCGACGTTTCCGACAGGTTGTCGGCGGCGGCGTCTACCTGGTTTGCAGAGGCTTGAAGCTGGGTGACAGAGCGTATTGAGGGCCGCCTGCGACGTGCGGAACGAGCCGATCGTGGCTTTCATCCGCTCCAGCATGGCGTTGAAAGTTTTCGCCATTTCTCCGAATTCGTCTGACGGATCCAGGGTGAGCGACTCAGACCCCGTCTGGATTTTGACCGTCAGGTCGCCCTGTTCCAGAGCCTCCACAGCCTTGCCCAGATTGGTAATACAGACGGTATTGAGGGTTTCGAAGCCTGCCGGAGATCTGAGACATGGCGGAGGTCATGTAGCGTGTGGTGATGATCGCGATGAGTGAACCCAGCAGCACAGCCAGCGCCAGGAGGCCAATGATGATTGCTTTGGCCGAATTGTAGGCTGACTCCGCCTTCTGGCTGTAATCTTCGCCATGCTTCTTGTTCCAGTCCATCAACACGGTAAGTTGGTCTTTGACACGAGAGAACTGGTCCTTCATCGGGCCGTTCAGGAGCGCCGCGCATTTTTTATCGTCATTGCTGTGACTGACCGCCAGAAACTCGCTCTTCATGGCGACATACTTTTGCCATTCCGCTTGCAGATTATCGATGTTCTGTTTATCCACGGGGTCAAGCACTGTACCCTGGTATAATGTCAATGCTTTGTCGGTGTCATTTTGCGCCGCGTTCATGTCTGTTTCCGCTGCATCCCATTCGGCTGGTGTGGAAGACAGAGCATGACGATACTCCACTGTGCGAAATTGGCGCGCGTTTGCCTGGATGCCGGCAAGGGCTTCCACTCCCGCCAGGGAATCGGAGATGATGCTCTGGCTGATCTTGTACATCTGCGCCATTCGCATGATGGAGACAGTTCCGACAAGGACGGCCAATGAAAGACAGAGGCCGAAGCCGAGCGCAAGTTTGCGCGCGGTTTTGAGGTTGTAAAACCAGTTCATAAGAGTTTCCTTTGGTCCTTTCTAATGCATGTTTCAGGGGATGAGCGCATGAGGTGGGAGTTCGCGCCGCTCGGGCCCCGGTTGCATGGACAGGGCCGAGTGTTGAAGAAACAGTCCGAAAATCGGTGGCGTTATTTGCGTCCCTGCAGCCCGATAGTCACAAAAAGCTGACCTTGTTCCAGCGTCAGTGGCAAAACAATGGAGGGAATGGAGACGGTGCTGATTTTGACATTGGTGCCGCGCATGATGGTCGGCGGCGTGATGTCGCAGGTCCACCCGGCTTCCGAGAGAAACTGCATGGCATGGCCGCTGATCATGTTGCCCAGTTCTCCAATCGGCGCTGGCCGCCAATGCATCGAAGGTCTTGATGGGCTGTCCCAGCATGGCCGAAGCAATCTTATCCGCCGTGGACAACGTCATTCCATAAATCACCTGGCCCTGTACCAGCCCGGTCACCCCATAGACGACATTGCATTGCTGGCTGACGAAGGTGGAGGATTGAGCCGTGATCTCTCCTTTTGTAGGCCGCACTCCCAGCACCGTTTCCAGCACGGAAAATGAAGCCTGAACGAACGGATTGATGTATTCCGCTCTCATAATTGAGTTTCCCTTCGTTAACCGATTAGTTTTTGAATGCTTTCCAAAACGCGCTCTGGCTTGAATGGCTTCACGATGAAGTCTTTTGCACCCGCCTGAATCGCCTCCATCACCATGTTTTTCTGCCCCATGGCAGTGCACATGATGACTTTGGCGGCCGGATCGCTTTCCTTGATGGCGCGTGTCGCAGCGATGCCATCCATAACTGGCATCGTGATGTCCATGAATACCACGTCTGGCCGGTGGGCGGCGTACATTTCAATGGCCTCGCGCCCGTTAGCAGCTTCCCCAACCACTTCATAGCCATTGTTAGCGAGAAGGTTTTTCAGTGTGACGCGCATAAACAGCGCATCATCCGTAATAAGAATTCGTTTCGGCATGGCCCTGACTTGCTCCCCCGATTGGTTATCGTTATCCTTATTTCAAGGTAATGGATTTGAGGCGTAGATTTCTTAGGAAAAGTGGAATTCCTAGCATCCTTACTTATTCTGGAACATCCGAGTTGAATCTTTAGGCGTGGGATTTTCGTAGCCAAGGCCGCAGTTTACCGAAGTGGTACGCGGGGTAACTTTAACAGAGCAAACGGAGGATGAATTATGTCTCAGGATCAAAAGACGAAGCAGGCTTACGAACACGCGGCAAAAGTGGAAAAAGAGGTGCGCGAAGATGCGCGGGCCGATGATGCGATCAATGCCGCCGCTCTGCGCGCGGATAATCATACGGGGCAGCAGGGAATGATGCCATCGGGTGGTGATTTGATTGAAGGCACGGAAGTCAAGGAAGTTTACGGGCTTCTCCCGGACTGGCATAAGGATGAACTGCGCCGCCTCTTTGTCGTCCCGCGCGGGAATCGGCTGACACAGGGCGACATTTACTGCGATCTGCGCTTCCGGGAGCGGGGCGAGTTAGTCGCGCACGGCGAAGAAGAAGTTCACGAGGAACTGCTGGTTCCCAAACATTCGGTGGATTACGAGATTTGGAATAAACTGCTGGGAAAGCCGACAGCCCCCTAGCCCCCAATACTGGGGGAACCGGATGATGAGATGGAAGCCGCTCCTTCTGACTCCCCCAGTATTGGGGGCAGGGGGGTGGCTTTCTCATCATATCGGGCTGCCATCTTCTGTGCGGCTTCAGCGATTGCCGCGCGCAGGGGAATCGGCTCAATGACCTCGGCCTGCGCCCCGAACGACAGCACCCAGTAGACCATTTCCTCGTAGCCATGCACGGTCACGCGGAACAAAATGCTGCCGTCCGGCTGCTTCTCAATCCGTTGACTAGCGTGCCAATGTCCCCCGGCAATCCAGGCGGCGACTTCTTTGTCAAAATGAATCACGACGTCGGTCGGCTCGCCGCCGGCCTGCAATTGCCAGCCCTTACTCAGCCACTCGGCCAGATCAAAGTCAGCGGGATACTGGAACCTGGCTTCTTCGGCGACGCGCATCCAGCGAATGCGGTCCAGCCCAAAGGTGCGGATGCCCTCACGCAGATGGCAGTAGCCGACTAAGTACCACGCCCCGATTTTGTAGGTCAGCCCATACGGGTCCACTCGGCGTTTGGAAGGCTCGGCCCGGCTGCGGGAGAAATAGGTGATGTCTACGGGATGGTGGCGGACAATGGCCGCTTGCAGGCTTTGATACGTTTCGGCGGAAAAATCGCGCACCACAGGCAGGCCGACCGAGACGCGCTCCCCGGCCTTTTTGATCTCGGCAGAGATGCGCCGGGGCAGAACCAGGTCAATCTTTTTCAGGGCGGAAGTAAGTGCGCCTTTGTAAGCCGCGCCGGCCTGAGCGGCAAAAGTTGTTCCGGCCAGCCGCAGCGCGAGAGCTTCGGGAGGGGTGAACGAGGTTGGCAGGAACTTCATCTCGGCCAGGCCGAACTTGCCGTTTTTGCGCTTGACCTGCCCCCACTGCCGCAAAACGGCGATATCGCGCTCAATCGTGGCCCGAGACACGTCAAACTTCTTTTCCAGACCCGCTGCATCCCACGTAAATGGTTCGCGCTCCAAAAGCTGCAAGATCTGGATCAGCCGGGAGAATTGTTCTTCCAGTGTCATAAAGTATCAGCGCACTCGCGTTTTTCCGGGCTTTCTAGCTTCACCCCACGGAGTTGGTTGCATCTTGCTCCATTTCGCAAAACATGGTCCCAAAGCAGCAGCGGTAACGGGATTTATCACTACATAAGCATGAGCTAGAACACTCTGGGGAGGCATCACTAGCATCAAAAAGAACCCCATGGCAGCTAACCCAAGCAGAAGTAGCATAGTAAGACCGAGAAGGCGAGGGGTAGCGTGAAATAGCCTGCTCAGGCTAATACCCAGCCAAAACCCATTTAGTGCAAGCGAGATTGTCAAAAGAATGTTATCTGAATGAGACACCTGACTCTCCTGTCAGGTACAGATCCCTGAAATGGTCAAAAAGCACTTCTTATAATTCGGACATAAAGTGGGCTTCGCCGCCCAGCGAGATGGTGTAGCGGATCTTCACGACGGTGTCTTCCGGGTCCCAATCCTCCATTTTGTCATTAGTCACTAGGGGCGCTCCCAGGTGCTTGGCCGTCCGCAGCAGAACTTCATCAGCGACCGTACCCGCGTCTACGAGGGTTAGTTCGCGACTGTCTCGCATGACCCGCAGAGGAGCAGGCTCGTCAATGAAATACGGCAAATTGGCATCGGCGTAGAGAACGACCGGGAAGTAGCCTCGGCCCCGCAGCGCACGCCGCATTTCCCGCAAATGCCGCAGGCGCGGCCTGCCGTTGACCAGAGATTCTTGATCAAACCAGGCGACATTACTGCCATCCACGAGGATCGGCCCCCTGCTGGCGCGGCGTAAGGGAATAAGTCGCGTGGGATCATCGTCTGCCGCCTGTTCCAATGCCGTCCAGAGGCGTCCATACGTTTCGCAGTCGGTTTGTTCGAGAGCGGACAGGGCAGCGCGGGCAGCGTCCGTCAGCGGAACATTTCCCCGGTCTACAGCAGCGGTCAATTGCCGCGCGGTGACTGTTTGGCCGGGAATGATATGGAGCGGCAGCGGATCATCCAGGCTGATCGCGCCGGGCGGGGGCATCAGGACAGGGCCAAGAGACGTTTTCGCGGCAATGTATCCGGTCAGCCAGCCATACGCATCGGGCTTCAGCCCGCGCAGCCGTGAGAGCGTCAATCGCGCCGCTTCTACAGCGGCGCCATCCGAGGGAGACAACGTGGCCAGATACGGCCGGGTCTCAGGCATGGCTTCGGCGGGATCGGGCAGCAGGCGCAGCAGCCGTAGCAAAGTTTCCGGCGCGTTCGCCATGTCCCGCCGAACTACCTGCTGCGCGAGCAGACGCCGCAAATAGGCCGCTGCCTGCCGCGCTTCCCCTTTGCCTTCCAGGGCGTGCGCGGCAATGTCCAGGGCAGCCGCGTTTTCCGGCTCTGCCTTCAAAACGTCTTCGGCCAGAGCCAATGCATGATCAAATTTGCTTTTGTCCAGCAGGTGACGCACTGCCGTGAACCAGGGAGAAGCGGCAGTGCCTTCCGCTTCCAGTGAGGGACCAGCAGCACGGGCGTGAGTAGAAGGCGGCAGGGAGACTTTATCCTGGTTCAGCGCCCGTAAAAGATGAGTTTCCGCTTGACGCAGCTGCGTTACCTGTCGCTCCAGCCGCCCGATGCGCTCGGTTTTCTGACGGGCAAGTTTGACCGCTTCGTCCCGCTCCGCCTCGGCCTTCTGCCGGACTTTGACGGCGTCGTCGCGTTCATTCTCCGCCTGCGCCAGAGCCAGCCGCGCTTCATCCCGCTCCCGCCGCCGCTGATCCCGCTCGGCTCGTAGCGCCTCGCGTCCGTCGGGCTTCGGGTCGGGGGAGGGGAGGGCGGGCCGGGCGGGAGTTGGGGCAGGTTTCGGCGAGACAGCCTGCGTCAATGCTTCCAGATCCGCAAGAGCGCGCAGTTTTTCCGCGAGTTTATCGTCTTTCACGGCAGCCAACGCGAGACGGCTGCGAACAAGGGGATTGGCATAGCCTTTGGCATCGGGCCGGAAGCCGAGAAAGGCGCGGCTGACCGGAAGCGCGTAATCGGGGTCTTTGAGCAGGGCCAGCACGATGGGGGGCTTGAGGCGCGTGAGCCAGCCTGCGACAGTTTGCGGGTCAAGAGGCGGCCCCTCGTCATCCGCAGAACCTAACCCCCCAGCCCCCTTCCCTGTTAGGGTAGGGGGAGCAGAAGGAAAATTCCCACTCTTATCATCACCCTTCCCTGTTAGGGAGTCGGGTGCAGTTGCGCCAGGGTCGCCGCTTGCCCTCCGGGTAGCCAGTGCTGCGCCGGGGTTAGGTTCCTCTCCGGTTCCCCCAGAATTGGGGGCTAGGGGGTTCTCTTCCATGCTACGACACCCCCGCGAGAACGGGCAAGGCACGCGCCACTGGCCGCTGACGGCTGGCTTCCGTCACCAACTGCCCGCAGGCCGCAGCGATCTGCTTGCCGCGTTCCTTGCGCTGCGTCACGGTCAGCCCAGCGTCTTCCAAGACTTTGCGGAAGGCGAGAATGCGGGCTGGTTCCGGGCGTCCAAACGGTTCGGCGACGGAAGTCGGATTGTAGGGAATGACGTTGACGGCGGCAGGCATGCCCCGCAGAATTTGCGCCAGTTCGCGGGCGTGTTCCGGCTCATCGTTGACGCCGCGCAGCAGCACGTATTCAAACGTCAGCCGCCGGCCCGTACTCGCCGCATAGCGGCGGCAGGCGGGGAGGAGCCGATCCAGTGGATACGTCTTGTTGACCGGCACCAGTCGCGTTCGCAAAACGTCATTGGGCGCGTGCAGGGAAACAGCCAGGGTCAATTGGAGATTTTCCTGAGCCAACCGGTCAATGTTCGGGACAATGCCGACCGTGGATAGGGTGATATGCCGCATGGCGATCCCGCATTCGGCGTTTAAAATGTGAATGGCTTGCAGCGTGGCGTCATAATTGAGAAGTGGTTCGCCCATCCCCATCAAGACGATGTGGCTGATGCGGCGCGGGGAAAGCGATTGCAGGAGTAGGAATTGGGTCACGATCTCGCCCGCCGTGAGATTGCGCGTTAATCCTTGCGTTCCCGTCGCGCAAAAGGCACAGGCCATCGGGCAGCCGGCCTGCGTGGAAAGGCAGACCGAAACGCGCCTCGTGTCCGGCAGCAGGACGCACTCAATCGGATGCCCGCCGTTGGTCAGCGTTGCCAGGGCCTTCACCGTGCCGTCGCGCGTGTCCGTCTGCGACTGCGTCAGAGCTAGCGGCGACAGGGCGAAATGCGCGGCAAGCGTCACGCGGGCGTCTTTGGGCAGGTCCGACATGGCCGCGAAATCTGCCTGGAACCCGCCGCCCTGTTCCGGCAGAGGTTTTCGGTACAGCCACTCCGCCACCTGCGACCCGCGATACGCGGGCAGCCCGGTCGCGTCGCTCACAGTCGTTCGCATCTCCTCGGTCGTCCGACCGATCAAACTCTCAAACACCTGTTCTGTCACACCCAGAGTATACCCGGAATAGGGAAGGGCGGTCAACGTGCGGTCTGAAAACTCCCGGCATTTCTACCGATAATGCGGGCATGAAACCGACACTGAGTGAGGCATTGAAAGCGACAGGGGGCGATCAGCGGGCATGGCGGCGCTACCCGGTCAGCATGACCGTTCTGGTGCGGCGCGTGCCGGAGCAGAACGGGCGATCCGAATGGGAGCAGGCGCGTCGCTGCCCTGTCATTTCCGGGCTGGTGACCAATATCAGCTTGTCGGGCGTGGTCTTTGTCTCGCCCCGGCCCTATGCGCCCGGCTCCCTGGTGGAGATACAGATCAGCCTGGGTGCCAATACCTATCCTGTGCGCGCCGTCGTCAAGCGTGGTCAGGTACTGCTGCTGCCGGGTCGGCGCGTGTTCCAGTGCGCCGCGCAGATGGTCCGTGGTGAGGAGGCCGACCGTTTTATTCCCACCGTGGCGAAATATCTGCAACGCCGATATGGCAGCACACCGGCTTCGCTCTGAAATTCGCTCAGGAATACAGATGGAAACAGCCCCCGGTCCAAAATGGACCGGGGGCTTGATTTCTTTGCGTCAGCGCGCGGAGGAAGCCTCGGAACTCTCTCTTTCATCACGTCGGTAGTAGCCAAGCTCCACCAAAAGGTCATCGGGGTCCGTATCTAAGAACTTGGAAATGGCGTGGATAAAATCCACGGAGGGCGTCGCGGCCTGTTCTTCGCCGTGGGTGAGCATCTCTGCTTCGGTGTTCATTGTGGTCTCCTTCGCGGGACGTTTTCCATATTTTGGGCAAAACCATTCTGTTATACCCCACTTTTACCTCGTTTTGAGTGAGTTCATGCGTAATTTTTCTTGCAAATCTTCCCACAAAATTGGTATAATTTTGCCATCCGTGAACTCGATCATTGATAATCAGGAACAGCGGCTTGCGCTGTGCATTCGGGAATACTTGGAAAAGGGTGCGAACCGGGGGCGTTTTGCCGTCGGGTACCTGTTTCTTGATGGCCTGACGCCTCTGCGTGCCTCGTTTGAGCGGCTGGAAACGGTTGAAATTCTTATTGGAAATGTTGTCAACCGGCTGACAGAGGAGCAGGTACGCGAAGAGGAAGCGACGCGGGCAAGAGGGGGAGAGGATCAGGTGCGGCCCCAGGAAGACGTGGCCGCGACGCTCCGCGAAAGCCATGACCGCGCAGCCTCACTGACTGCGCTCAATCTCCGCGCGACTCTGGCCGCGCTGCCCCGGACAGCGGCACACCAGGCGCTGCTGCTGACACTGGCGCAATGCGTGGCCCAGGGCCACCTCAAAGTACGTCTTTACACGCAAGGTCGTATTCATGCCAAACTGGCGCTGATTGACTATCCGCCGGGGCAGGCAGGCGTTTCCCCGCTGGCGGTCGTTGGCTCAAGCAATCTGACTTTGGGAGGCGAGGCGCATCCTACCGAATTGAATGTGATTGTGCGCGATGGGGAGAGCGTGACGGCATTGGAGGAATGGTTCCAGCGGCTGTGGGATGTCTCGCAGGACTTTCACCGCGAACTGTTTGAGGAACTCGGTCAATGCTGGGCGTTGGGGCCGCCGACGAAACCAGAAAATTAAGCCGCCCGCATAGGGCGCGGTGAATAGCGTTTTCTGTGATTACCGGTCAAAACCGGCGGCGTCTTTGGCGGCGGGCCGGCATCTTCCAAAGCATCGTCGTCCTGCCAGGGCAAAGAAAAAAATCGCTCGTCCGGCTGTTCCTGTCGCGCGTCATACAGCGCTTCCGCCTGCGCCGGCGGAATGGACATGAGTGGCTTCATACGACCTCCTCGTCGTGTGTTGCAACAATTTGAGTGTGAGTGCAAGACAAAAACGGCGTCATTGCCGCGTCTCTCTCTATTGTACACTTTTTCATACGTTTTTTGAGCGCATTTTTGCGCCCGTTTACTCTCTTTTTCGTTCTTATCTTCCTATCGGCAGAAAGGGGCCGTATCTTCAGTGACGACCAATGCTGAACTGCTGCCCGGCCTGCAAACCCTCCCGCGCGGCGCGACTGCGCTTCTTCTCGGCGGAACGGATACCGGCAAAACGACCTGGACACGGCAGGCGGTCGCTGATTTAACGCAACTCGGCCTGACAGTGGCCGTCGTAGACTGCGATCCGGGCCAGGGTGAGATCGGCCCGCCGGGGACCGTCGGCGTCGGGCTGGCCGCTCCCGGCAGCGAGTACCGCTCATTGCGCGACCTGACTCCGCTGGCCAGCTATTTTGTCGGCGCGATCTCGCCCGTGCGGGATTCACTGGACATCTGCGTGGGAGCCGTGCAAATGGCCCGCGTTGTCAAAAAGCGCCGGCCGGATTTGATCCTGGTAGACACAGACGGCCTGATTGCCGGCCCATTGGCCCGTACTTACAAGCGCCGGCTGGCCGAACTGCTCCTGCCGACGGTCATTCTGGCGTTTGCGCGCGGCGATGAGTTGAACCCCCTGCTAATGTCCTTCCGGCATTTGGACACACCCGTGGTCTGGCCGGTCACAGTCAGCGCCGATGTGCAGCGCAAAAGGACGGCGGCACGGGCGACACGGCGCGCGGCGCGCTTTCTGGCGGCTCTGGAAGGCGCGCAGCCCGTGACTCTGCCGCTGGATGAAGTCACACTGCAAGGGAGCTGGCTGGGCGCGGGAACCCCCCTGCCGCATCATTTGCTGCAATTTCTGAGCGAGTCGCTGCGCCGCCCTGTCCTGCATGCGGAGACCAATGGCGGCGGCCTCTATGTCGTGGTCAACGGCGAGCCATGGAACCAGGCTGGGCTGACCGCTATTGAACGCTATTTTCAAACCCATAGTGTGACGATTGCCGCCGCGCAAAAGTTCGCACACCTTCTGGTGGGCCTGGTTTCCCGGACCGGCGCGCTTCTGAACGTGGGTTTGATTGAGCGCATTGACTTTCCGGGACGAACGCTCACCGTCCTAACAGCGTGCCGCAAGCCCCGCGCCGTCGCTCAGGTCTGGGTCGGCGGACTGCGACTGCTGCCTGATGGCCGGGAGCTAGGCGAAGTCCGTCCCGGCGAAGTCTGAGTGAGGCGGATTAGACGGGCGGCCAAATAGAAACCCTTGCAGGAAATCCGCACCAGCATCCCGACACATCCGCATTTGAGATTCCGTCTCAATCCCTTCGGCAATGACCTGAATTCCGAGCCGTTTGGCGGTTGTGATAATCAGATCAAGGTTCTGACAGGCGACGAACTCGTGTTCTGCTTTGACGACCAGATCACGATCCAGTTTCACATAATCAGGCCGCAATGCGGTGAGGTACTGAAGGCTGGAGAATCCGGCTCCCATGTCGTCAACTGCCGTTCCCACGCCGCGTGAGCGGTAATAATCCAAAATCACACGCAGCCGCTTCATATCCGGGATGCTTTCCGTTTCCACAACCTCAAAGACAAGTTTGGAAGCCTCCATGCCGCATTCCTGCGCCGTTTCCATCGTCGTCCGCAGACAGACCTCAGGGTCGTAAATGGTATTCGGCATGAAGTTGATAAAAAAGCGTAAATTGGGCAAGTTCAACGCAGCGGCGTTACGTATTGCCGATTGCCGGGCGCGTTGATCCAGGACATGCTCCAGTTTCAAACGTGTCGCCGCGCCAATGATCGGCCCAGCGCCGATAATGTCTCCGGTCTCCGGGTGGCGGGCGCGAATGAGCGCTTCATGGCCGAAAACTTCAATCGTTCCCGCCCGCACGATGGGGTGGAACAAGCTGAACAGCCAATGGTCCAGCGCCTCACGAACCCAGTTGTCCTGGTCCTGTGAGATCAATGCAGCCAGCGGTTCCGCCTTGACAAATGCCCGGAGGACGGCGGTCGGGCTGTCTAAATCGCCTGAAAAGAAAGCGCCTCGGACATCCTGGGCCGTGGCTTCGGACAGTTGCTGTGCCAGGTTGTCGGGCAGATGCGAGAGTGGCCCCTGCGCGGCGGGCAGCGCAATCACGGCATCCCGATCCTGGTAGGGGATTCCAGCCGTTCGGACTGCCTTAAGCAAGGCTATTTTGGCATTTGCGTTCTGCGGCCCAAGCAGCAGGTAAGTGTCGGTGTTTGCGGCAAAGCGCGCGGTCGTCTGGCAGCGGAGGCAATTTTCCTCCCGTCCAATACAGGCTGTACGTGTCGGAGCAAGCGATGACATAGCGTGGTAGAACCCTTTTTTGTAGTGCAAATCGGCAAACCATTATTCCCTGTTATCATCGGCTTTCGCCCACATTTTTATAGGGAAAATGTATAGGCTCAGGACATATATTCCACCAAATAAACTGCCGATAAAGAAATAAAACACATTCTCCGCGAGAAATAGAACAGGAAATGGGTCCCCCTATGTATGTTCGCCTAATCTATATCAGTCGTTCGAGCCAGATTTGTGGCCCCCTCGCCGTGCAGGCGATGGCGGCTCACGCAGCGGAAAAGAACGCCGCTTTTCAAATCACCGGCGTTCTGGTGAAGAGCGGCAATTATTTTATCCAAGTGCTGGAAGGTGCCGAAAGCGCTGTGCTGTTTCTGTATAACACAATCAAATTAGATCGTCGTCATTGCGAGGTTCGGCTGATTTACCAGGTAATTACCACAGTTCGCGCGTTTGATCAATGGAGCATGGGCTGCATTAACGTGGATGCTGAATACTATTTGGACTTGCTGGGCTACCGGAAAATCCGCGCGTTCGCCCAGCAAGCCGCCTTGAATCACTCCGTTCCTAAAGAGTTTATCGTGGAGATGCTGACCACCCTGACCGGCATTCTGGAAAAAAACCGCAGCGCGGAAAATGGCAAATTGGGACAAGTCCGATAATCCTGCTGGTCGCTTTCGTCCGTCCCGCACAGTGGGTGCAGTTCAGTTAAGCAACAAACCTGGTTCCATTGGTTCACGAAGAAGCTGCAGTGCTGGTTTAGGCAGGAAAAGCGCCAGATTGAGGTGAACTCCCCCATTACAATACCCAGAGCACTTCGTTATTGCCAAAGGAGACCTCGCGAAGCCATGAGCAGCCCTTCCTCGTATACCCCGCAGAAGTCCGACAAATTCACGTTTGGCCTGTGGACCGTCGGCAACCCCGGCGCAGACCCCTTCGGCGGAGCCGTCCGCACCCCCGTCCCACCCGTCGAGCGCGTCCGCAAACTCGGCGACCTCGGCGCCTATGGCGTCAACCTGCACGACAACGACCTCGTTCCCTTTGGCGCGTCGGCGCAGGAGCGGGACCAGATCGTCACCGAGTTCAAGCAGGCGCTTGACGGACAGCGGCGTCGTCTGCGCGATGGCGACCACCAACCTCTTCACGCATCCCGTCTTCAAAGACGGCGCGTTCACGTCCAACGATCCCAAAGTCCGCGCCTTCGCCCTGCAAAAAGTCATGCGCTCCATGGACCTGGGCGTGGAACTGGGCGCGCCGATCTATGTCTTCTGGGGCGGGCGCGAAGGCGTCGGAAGTGGACGCCTCCAAAGACCCCGTGACGGCCGCCAAGCGCTTCCGGGACGCCCTGAACTTCCTCTGCGAGTACGTCCTATCGCAGAGCTACGGCTCTGAAGTTCGCCCTGGAAGCCAAGCCCAACGAGCCGCGCGGCGACATCTACCTGCCGACGACCGGGGCGATGCTCGGCTTCATCGCGACCCTGGCGCACCCGGAGATGGTGGGCGTCAACCCGGAATTCGCCCATGAGACGATGGCGGGCCTGAACGTTCTACCACGCCGTCGCCCAGGCGCTGGAAGCGGGCAAGCTGTTCCACATCGACCTCAACGGCCAGAAGCCGGGCCGCTACGACCAGGACTTCCGGTTCGGCCAGGAAGACTACAAGCAGAACTTCTTCCTGGTGAAGCTGCTGGAAGACTACGGATACGACGGCCCGAAGCACTTCGACGCGCATCCCTTGCGCACGTCCGACCCGGACGATGTCTGGGAGTTCGCCAAGGGCTGTATGCGGACGTATCTGATCTTCAAGGAGAAGGCCGCGCAGTTCAACGCCGACCCGGAGATTCAAGCAATGCTGCAGCAGATCAACGTCCAGGACGCTGCCCTGGACCCGATCTTAGGCGCAAAGTTCACGCCGGAGAATGCTCAAACGCTGAAGAATTACGCCTTTGACGCCGACGCCCTGGCCGCGCAACCGCTGCCCTATGAGAAACTGGATCAGCTGGTCTTTGACTTGCTGCTCGGCGTCCGTTGATCGATCTGTGTCCATTGAAGGTAATCGGGGCGGAGTGGGACTAAAGGATTGTCAGATCGCCCCTCCCGCCCCTCTTCTCTGGTTCCCCCAGAATTGGGGGCTAGGGGGCCTCTTGTATTCATTCAGATTAAGGAGAACCCCATGCGCCCATTGCCCTGTCTCACGCTTGCCCTTGCCGTCGCCGGCTTTTCCCGGCTGGCCGCCGCTCCCGAAGCGGCCCCGACGGTCACTCCTGACCGCGCCCTGACCATCTACAACCAGAACTTTGCTGTCGTGCGCCAGAGCGTGCCGTTAGACCTTCAAGCCGGGCTGAACCGAGTCACGGTGAGCGACATCACGTATCATCTGGAACCCGATTCGGTAGTCCTGCGTGATCCCAGTGGAAAGCGCGTCCTGCAAATTCGTGAGCAAAATTATCGCGCCGACCCGGTAACGCAGGAACTGCTGCTGTCGCTTTATGAAGGCAAAACGATTGATTTTCAGGTCACGGAGGGGGATCACACACGAATTGTTTCCGGCAAGATCATCCGCGCCGGGACAGTGGCTTCGCCGGATAGCGTTATTATTCAGGACGATCAAACGTCGCCAGATACCGCTGCCAGCAATCAGCCCATCATTGAAGTCAACGGCAAATTGCAATTCACGCTGCCGGGAACGCCCTTGTTTCCCGCGCTGCCTGACGACAGCATCCTGAAGCCGGCTCTGACCTGGACACTCCAAACCGATGCACCGGGGCCGGTAAACGCGGAGCTCGCGTACATTACAGACGGCCTCACCTGGAAAGCCGATTACAACGTCGTCGCGCCTGAATCGGGAGACACATTGGAGCTGACAGGCTGGGTGACGATGCAGAACGACAGCGGCAAGACATTTGACAACGCCCGCATCAAACTGATGGCAGGTGATGTTTCCAAGATTACACCTGTCCCAAAGCCGTATGCTGTCACTTACAGTTCGGCGGGCATTGATCAGGATGGGGCTGCCAGCCCCCCTGTGACCGAAAAGGCATTTGATGACTACCATCTGTACACGCTGGCAAATCCGACGACCCTGCGCGACAGGGAAACCAAGCAGGTAGAGTTCAGCCGCGCCTCTCGGATCGCCTCCAAAGTCACCTATGTCTACGACGGGTTGAAGTTAGGCGAAAACGAGGACAACGGCCAAAATTACGAAAACATCCGGGGGCAGCCCGACTACGGTACGGAATCGACAACCAAAGTCGCCGCCATGCGCGAGTTTGTCAACTCAGAGGCGAACGGTCTGGGGATCCCGCTGCCCAAAGGCCGGATGCGCTTTTACCGGCGCGACACGGACGGGCAGCTTGAGTTCATCGGCGAAAATGTGATAGACCATACGCCCAAAGATGAAACTGTGCGCGTCTTTACGGGCAATGCCTTTGACATCACCGGCAGCCGCACGCAGACCAATTACAAAATAGATACCGACAAGAACTTTGCCGATGAGAGCTTTGCCATCACTCTGCGAAATCACAAGCCTGTGCCTATTGATGTGCATGTCGTGGAGCATCTGTACCGCGCCCTCACCTGGACCATCACGGCCAAGACGGACAAGTTCGTGAAGACCGATGCCCACACCATCGAGTTCGTCATCACGCTTGCTCCGAACGAAGACAAGACGCTTCACTACACCGCCCATTACACTTGGTAGGAACCCCAGGACTCGATGCATTTCAAAATCTCTTTTCTTTTTCTGCTGTTTTCCGGTGTCGCCCTGGCCCAGACGCCGCCTGCAAATGCCCCGCTGGACCCCGGCAAAGTCTTTGTCCAGGATGTCGCCCAGGATGCCGGCGGGCAGCTCTGGGCGAGCATCGCTTCCTACCCGACGAGCGGTTTGTTCCGCTGGAATGCCTCCGGGCAATGGCAGCCTGTCTCGCTGCCCGACGTGACGGGGCAGCCGGACGCGCTGGCGCAGATTCCGTCCGGCGCGGTCGTCTGCCTGTGGGATAAGGGCGACAACAACCATGACCTGACTGGGCATCGTGGAACGTTTTCGCGCGTGATCGCCCATTTCAGCGGCTTCCTGCGTGACCCACGCCTTTTTGGCGACACGGCCGGCAACGTGTGGGTCCTCGGCCTGGGCGGAGACATTTACCGTGTTTCCGCCCGCGTCGGCGACCATTCGCCCCCAGAACATGTCCTCACGCTGGCGGACACGGACTACTATCCTGGCTACCAGAAAAGCAACAACGGCGGCGATGAAGGCCGCGAGGCCGGTTTGTTCTTCCATGACCCGTTATTTGCCATGCCGGACGGGAAGGGGCGGATGTGGTTCTGGACGGACCGATTGGCCGGCGGCGACAATTTCGCAGGCCTGCGCGGCGTCCTGCGCTGGGAAAACGGCAAAATGGTCCACTATGCGTCCCTGGCCGGATTGCCGGATAAGCCGCTCAACTGGGTCGCCGCGCGCGATCCAGGCCGTGTCTGGATCGCGCTCAGGAGCGGCGGCATTTATGAGGTGGATACCGAAACGCTGCGCGGCGTCCCCGTGCCGGAGCCGGAACCGCGCGCTTTCCAATCGGTCCAGAAGATGTTTGCGCTGGGCAGCGACTGGTATGTGGTGTCCGGCGGCTCGGTCAACACCACTACAGGAACGCTGGACGGCACGTTGTGGCGGCTGCGCGCGGGTCAGTGGCGGAAAGTTCTGCCGGGTTTGGATAGCCAAACCGTGTTTCAGGACTTCTCCCGGCGGCCAGTGCTGCGGACGGCGGAAGGGCTGTGGGTCGGGGCGTATGGCAGCGGGGCGTGGTTGCTGCCGAGCACAGGCGGTGTTCCCATCCATCTGGACTGGCGGTACGGTTATGCGCTGACGAACACAAACCGCCTGTTTGCCCTGCCGCTCAAATCCGGCGGCGTGGTCGCGTTTCGCGGGAACAATGCCAACGGCGCGACCGTTTCGCCCATGCAGGCGCATCTGGAGCAGCACATCGCACATCCTGTGACCGGGGCCCTTCGCACGCTGGACACGAATCATCCGCTGGTGCAGGACCCGACCGGGCATGTGTGGAACCTGAATGCGCCGTCTGGGATCGGCAAGGGGCAGGCTACTCTGAGCGAGTGGGATGGCGACAACTGGGTTCCTCATCCGCTCCCGCCAGATGCCGATCCTGCGGAGGTTTCCAGTCTGTCTGTAGACAGTCTGGGGCGTCTCTGGCTGCTGCCCTGGATCGGGCAGAAATGGGAACGGGCGACCTACATTTATGATCCTGCCGACGGCCACTGGCAGACATTTCCCAGTTACGCACGCGCTCTGCTGGCGCAAATGGACAAGCCGAGCTTTGCGCTGGGAACGGTTGCGTTCGGCGCTCACCAGCGGGTCGCATACCGCGACGACACCTGGCATCTGCACTTTTTTGACGGCCACATCTGGCATGATTGGGTGCGGAGCGACATCATTCCTCACGACACGCTGTTTGCCTTTGAAGCACCGTTTTTTGGCAAAGACGGCGGGCTGCGGGTCAACATTGACCACAACTCCAATCTGCCCGACAAGGACCAGAAAAGCTGGGCCTGGTCGGAATCTACCGGCTGGCACGCTGAACCATACGAGGAAGGCCCGCATGACTGGATCGTGGGAATTCGTAACTCGCGTCTCGTCGCGCCGCCGAACTGCCCGCCGCCCGACTCGTTTTCCCTGGTGAAAGACAATCTGGGAACCTACTGGCTCACCTCCAGCCACCGTGTCTACAAAGCGACGGAAACCGCCTGTACGCCCATATTCGCCTCCGGTCAGGTCACACCTTTCGCTGATGGCCGGCGCATCACCGCCGCTATGACTGATCCCAAAGGCAACACGTTCCTGTTGACCGAGAACGGCAACGCCCGCGAATATGTTCTCGTTTCCGCACAAACCAAATAAAGAGCATCGGCAGGCCGCACGGTAATCTGTGAGAATAGTGGCGGTTTAGGAAGAACTTACTCATGTTCAATCGCAACATACGACAGCGGTGGGGTGGCCTGACAGCGGGCGCTGCGTTCGCGTCTGCGCTCTGTCTTTTAGTCAGCCCATGCCGCGCACAAGCAGCCTCGACGCCTCAAAAGGTCATTGTTGATACAGACATCGGGGATGATATTGACGATGCCTATGCTCTGGCTCTCGTGGCATCATCGCCGGGCGTGAAGCTGCTCGGTGTGACAACGACGTGGGGCGAGACCGGCAAGCGTGCGCAGATCGCGGCGAAACTGCTGGCCGCTCTGGGACGGTCCGATGTCCCAGTCTATGCGGGCCGAGCCGGAACTTCGCCCATTCGCCGTCAATACGACTGGGCGCGCAGTTTTCGGTCGTCGGCAATTCGCCCGGATGAGGCAGTTCTTTTCCTGAAAACTCAGATTGACCAGTCGCCCGGACAGATCACCCTAATCGGCCTCGGCCCCTTCGTGAATTTAGGGGACCTGCTGACGCGCTACCCGGAAGTGAAAGCGAAAATTCGGCGCATCGTTCTAATGGCCGGTTCCGTGTATACCGGCTACAATCGCCAGGCGCCTCCCGTGCCGGAGTGGAATGTTGTCTGTGATCCGGCATCCGCGCGAATCGTTTTCACCAGCGGTGTGCCGATTGTGATGGCGGGCCTGGAAGTGACGGCAATGATGCAACTGGACTCGGAGCGCCAGAAGCGTCTCTTAGCCGACGGCAGGCCGGGAACGGACGCGCTGGCGGCGCTGACAAACCTTTGGGGTGGAAACACGCCCACTCTGTTCGATGTAGTCGCGGTCGCCTATGCGCTGGGCCACGGCTTTTGCGACGAAGAACGCGACCACGTTGTCGTGGATGACAATGGTCTGACACGGATCGCTGAAGGCCCGCCCAATGTCACGGTCCTGATCCACCCACGCCGAGACGAGTTTCTGGATTGGTACGTCACTTCGCTGCGGACGCAGGCTGCTTCTTCGCAACGACCTGATTTGAGGAGTAAATGAAAGGCGTCCTATTGGAAAGGAACTGGTCGGTATTTTTATTTCTGATCGCCTTATTGACCCCTTCAGCGCCTATTGACGCCGAGAACATCATTTATCCCCCGAATGCTGGTGTGCTGAATGTCCGAGACGCGAAATATGGGGCGAAGGGGGATGGTAAGACCGATGACACAGCGGCCATCCAAAAGGCGCTGACGGAAGGCTTGTATTCACACCATATCATCTATGTGCCAAACGGGGTATATCTGGTCTCAAACACGCTGAAGTGGCAGAATCCGGCTAACGCCGGCAACAATGTCGGCGGTTGGAGGCCCTTCCTGCAACTACAGGGCCAGAGCCGCGCGGGGACAGTGTTTCGCCTCAAGGATAAAGCGCCTGGCTTCGGGGATGACTCCGCGCCTAAAGCCGTCATTTCAAACAGGCTCCAGCGGGTCGGACGGCAACAAGCGTTACATCAATGGCGAGGGCAACGAGGCGTTTGAAAATCACCTGCGCGACTTCACGGTGGACACCGGCAAAGGCCATGCCGGAGCCGTCGGCATTGACTACCAAGCGTCCAATGTCGGCGCGATGCGGCATGTCACGGTGCGGAGCGGCGACGGCGCGGGATACTGCGGCATAAACCTAACCCGGCGGGACAATGGGCCGGCGCTGATCAAAGACGTGTCGGTGTCCGGTTTTCGGTTCGGCATTCGGACCTCCCAGGAGATCGCCCACTTCACACTGGAAGATGTCACCCTGACGGGCCAGAGTGAGGCGGGCCTCTGGATACGTGATTCCATCATTGCCGCCCGTCACATTTATTCTCAGAACGATGTTCCGGCGATCCAGGTCTCGGGAACTGCCCTGCTGGCGCTGTTTGATTCCACACTGCGTGGAACCGGCAGCGCGGCGGTCGTCTGCTCCGGCACAGCCCCCACAATGTACGTCCGCAACCTCACGACAGCGGGCTACACCGGCTCCGTCCATCTGCGCGGCGAGACGCAGCCGCCAAATCTTGCCGAATGGTCATCCGATCCCGCCCAGGGTGATCCGAAAGGCCGGCTGTCATTGGGCCTGGCGATCAGAGAAACGCCGGAATGGTACGACCCGAACCCCGCGCAATGGGCAGACGTGGGCACGCCGTCAGGCGGCGACGACACAGCGGCAGTGCAAATGGCGCTGAACTCTGGCCGAAAAACAGTCTATTTCCATTATGGAACCTACAGCATTCACGCCCCCCTGATGGTTCCCGCAGGCGTCAGACGGCTTCAGGGCATCGGAACTTCGCTGGACGTGCCAAATCCGCTGCCGAACGGCGGTCCGTTGTTCTCTATAACCGGAGGCTCGGCGGGAGACCTGACCATTGTTGACCGCTTCACAATCGGCGGCCATCCCGGCGGTTCTGTTCGATCACTCCGACGAGCGGACGCTGGTTTTGCGCGACATCGTGCCGTTCGCCAATCCCATTTACCGCAATCATACGGGGGCAGGGCCGTTGTTTATTGAAGATGTGTCCGGCTCCGGCTACTCATTCGCGTCAGGGACGCAGGCCTGGGCGCGGCAATTCAATGCCGAAGGCGGCACGGACCCAAAGGTCGTCAACGACGGCGGCTTGTTTTGGGTGCTGGGCTGGAAGACCGAAGGCGGCGAGACGCTGCTGGAAAACAAGAACGGCGGGCGCTCGGAACTCTGGGGCGTCCTGGCCTACACCTTTGGCGTGGGCCATGACAAGCCCGCCTTCCTCAATACCGACGCCGGCCTCGCGCTCCAAATGACCGGCATGACCTACATGGGCGCGAACGGTTTTTACGACCTGCTGGTGCGCGATACCCAGGGTGCTGTGACCAAAGATGTCCGGCGAAACGCCGGGACAAGTCGGGATGGGATGACATTGCCGCTGTATGTCAGCGGTTCGGCACAAGACGCCACACGTCAGAAAGAGAACCTCAGGAAGAAAATGCCAATGCCAGTGAGGGCGGAAGCGCCCGTCCCGTCCGGCAAGATCTACAAGGCCCCGGAGTTTATGGATGGCGAAAAGCAGGGAACGGCGGCGGGCAACCCGCTCGAAGTGGCCGGTCAGCCGCTATGGGGACTGGATCAAATCTGGCCGGATGATCCCCTGAACCATGACAATTATAAGCCGCTGCTCTGGGCCGGCGATCACTGGGACGGCGCGTATGATTTCGGCGGTCAGCCGGGGGTCAAAGTGGAGGCAGGGAAGATCACTTTGGGAGTGCGCGGCGGGTGGGGGGCGGCGGAATGATGCCCGGCGGCAAATTCGCGGCTCTGGTCTTCCTCGCCCCGGCGAAGGGGCATTATGTGGTGATGGGAAACGTGCGAGCGGGAGTTTGGCAGGGTGATGGAAGCGTTGTGTCCCTGTCGGTCTTGACGTATGATCCCGTGACCAAAAAAATCACCCGCCTGAACTCGGTCGCCACCCCCAAAGACACTGACGTGAAACTCTCAGACCTCGCTGTTGATCTGGATGCCGGGCAGGAACTGATCCTGGCCCCGCTCGTCGGCGCGATGTACACGGCGGCGAATGTGGAACTGACCAGTCTTCAAATACAAGCCTCCGGCCCCTCCACCCCTCCCAAAGCAGGGGATGTTTTGACAGTGAACGGTCAGCAGTACAAAGTGATCAAATCCATCGCCAATACCCTGACTCTGCAAGCCAGTCCGTGACACGCCGGCTTTTGCCGTCATAGGAGGAATTTCCTCTGCGTCTGCCCAAACTGTAAGTGCGCCATTGAGGCCGCACGAGGTCGTATGAAACTCTTCGCTATTTTTCTTCTTTTCCTGACCCTTGTCGTCAGCGTCCAAGCGGCTCCGCCTGCCCCCCCGCCGGTACCGGTTACCCCCGCCGTCACGGCGGCCCCGGCGGTCTGTCGTTTACACCGATCCCAAAGCGCCAATTGAATCGCGCGTCTCCGATCTGCTGGGGCGTCTGACGCAGCCGGAAAAGTTCAGCCTGCTGGCCTTGCAGCAGGTGGACGGATTGACGACCCCGCCCATTCCCCGCCTCAGTGTTCCCGCCATTCGTACCGCGGATGCCCCCCAGGGCGTTCGGGATGGGCAGTCCACGTTCTTTCCCATGGGCATTGTCATGGCCTCCACCTGGGACCCGCCGCTCATCCGCCGCATCGGTGTCGCTCTGGGGCAAGAGGCGAAGGCCCACAACCGCCAGATCGTCTATGGGCCGGATGTCAACATCCATCGGTCGCCGCAGGGAGGGCGCAACTTTGAGAGCTTCAGCGAGGACCCGTTCCTCTCGGCGCGGATGGCCGTTCCTTATATTCAAGGCGAGCAGAGTGAGGGTGTTTCCGTTTGTGTTAAGCATTATGCCTGCGATGAGGAAGAAACAAACCGGGACAACGTCAATGTCCTGGTGGACGAGCGGACCCTGCGGGAGATTTATCTGCCGGCGTTCTATGCCTCTTGCCATCAAGCCCATGCCTGGTCCATCATGCCCGCGCTGGACCTGGTCAATGGCTCCCACAGCGCTGAAAACATCCATCTGCTGTCCGATATTCTCAAAACAGAATGGGGCTATGACGGCATGATTTTGGGCGATTGGGGCAGCGTCCATGATACGGTGGGCGGCGTGACGGCGGGGAACGACATGGAGATGCCGCACCCGGACCACTACAGCCCCGGTGCCTTGCAATCCGCCCTGGACCAGAAAAAGATCACGCAGGATCAGATTGACGATATGGCGCGGCGCATTATTCGCCTGATGGTGCGGACAGGACTGCTGGACGGACACCCGCCGACCGGCGCGGCTCTGAACACACCGGAGCATCAAAAACTGGCTCTGCAAACGGCGCAGGAGGGCATCACGTTGCTCAAAAACACGGGTAATCTGCTGCCTTTGGACCGAACCAAAATCAAGACTATCGCTGTCATCGGTCCCAATGCCGCCGCCAATTCCCTGGGCGGACGCTGGAGCGCCGATGTGCAGCCGTTTTACTCCGTCAGCGTTCTGGACGGCATCAAAAAGAAATTGGGCGATAAAATCGCTGTGAGTTTTGCCGAAGGCTGCCCGCGCACCACGCCCGCCGCCGGAACTTCCATTGCCGATGCCGCAACGCTGGCGGGCAAAGCGGATGTCGCCGTTGTCGTCGTCGGATTGGACAACAACATTGAAGGCGAAAGTCTGGACCCGCCGAATTTACAACTGCCCGGCGATCAGGACAAGCTGATTCAGGCCGTCGCCGCCGCCAATAAGAATACGGTGGTCGTCCTGGTCAACGGGACGCACCTTCTGATGAACCAGTGGCTGGACAAGACGCCGGGAGTGATTGAATCGTGGTACGCCGGTCAGGACTCCGGCACGGCGGTCGCCAACATTTTGTTTGGCGATGTCAACCCGTCCGGCAAGCTGCCGGACTTACTGGCCTTTCGGCGCGAAGACTACCCGGACTTCGGCAACTTTCCCGGCACAAATGGGACTGTCAACTACGCCGAAGGGATTTATGTCGGCTACCGGCACTTTGACAAGCACCATGTCGTTCCCCTGTTCCCCTTCGGCTACGGCCTGTCTTATACGACGTTCGCGTACTCCGGCCTCCAGGTTCCGCCGATACTCAAACGGGGGCAGACGGTCGCCGTCAAAGTGACCATTCAGAACACGGGCAAGCGGACGGGGGATGAGATCGCCCAGCTTTATGTCCATGACCTCGCCCCCAAAGTGGATCGCCCTATCCGCGAACTGAAAGGCTTCCAGCGAGTCTCGCTCAAGCCCGGCGAAAAGAAGCAGATCGTTTTTACTCTGGATGAAGGCGCAATGGCCTATTACAATGTCGCCATGAAACGCTGGAAGTCCAACGAAGGCCTTTATGCCATTGAAATCGGCGCCTCCTCCCGCGACATCCGCGCCAAGAGCATTCTGCGCCTGCAATGAGTGGCCCTTATCGCCTCTGTATCTGGTTTACAATTGTCTGATCTTTGATGGCCCTGTCGTCGGCCAGCAGGAACGCTTTGCTCAGGATAATCGCCAGCAGCCGATCCCCCTCAAAAGGCAGAAACAGGTCGCCGATGTCTTCACTCCGGCCCGGCACGATGCAGAGATACTGGTCGTTCGGCTCCATCAAAATAATTTGGCCCTGAATAGGAGAAAATGGGCAAACCTAGTTAAATTCAATGCTTATAATTTGCCGAACGTCTATCAAGCTGCCTGCTCAAGTAGAGCAAAATAAAACATTTCTCGATTAACTGCTTATTCAAATGACACGCCAAGAGATGATCAAAATAGTGGCTGGATTGCAGGAAGCATCTGTTGGTAGTTTGTTTGGATACTATACAGATGAAGATGACAGATCACTTAGCTCAGAGGAAGAGACTGATAGAGCTGAAGAGGCATATGTCAACCAATTCGTAAAAGAGGCCCAAGAGAATTGGCTGGATGCACTTATTGAAGTCTATTTAAACCCACCCTCCTGGGGAAACAAGATTGTTTGGCAGGGTGATGCACGCCGGTTAATTGGAAAGTGGGGGAGTGAAAAGCCAACGCTTGTCATTCCACGGTTAAGCTTAATGCTAAGTACCAGCAGCATCCAGACGCTGATTGTTGCGGCACTAGGCGCGACTGGCCGGAGAGAATGCCTTAGCGTGCTGGCTCCATTAATTCAACGGGTCAATCTCATGACTGAAGATAAAGCTAGATGGCTAGTCTCAGCGCTTCATTCTTGCCACGCAGGGAAGGATCTGCTGTTGGACTTAAAAGTCGCAATCCCATTGAATATGGTAAATGTGCATCAGGAATTAAGCAGTTATCTATAATGGTCCCATAAATTAGGACAACAAAATGGGCAAAACTAAAGTTGACACCACCGCCCATAAGAAGTTGAGAGCGGTTTCGGCCGCGGTCGCGGTGACAAGGCCGCGAAACACGGCGGAGGGTGGGGCGGCGTGGTATTCCTGCACTTCTTCATAAACCCGGTGACGGATCAGTTCGCGCAGTGTAATTGTGGAAGAAAGCAGGTCCAGGCGGAGCGAGCCGGTTCGCTCGCCCGAAAGCGTTTCATCAAAGATTGTCACACAGATTGCTATGGTCCATTCTCCTCGCGAACAATGGAGTGAACTCCTTCGCTGAATGGCCTTCGGCCGAGTAGCCGCCTTCGCGGGTACAAGAAGGAAATTGCCATTTTTTCTTTCGTCCGCGAAGCCGGACGAGAGGCGTCCGCGCCACCGAGCAATGGAGTTCACTCCATTGTCATCTGATACAGGAATTATACCAAGCCGGGCGGCTCAGAGTGGCCTCTGTACTCTGGTTCGTAAGAAAGATTTAGGAAATTCTCACCACATGAGAGAAGGCACAGGAATTCGGGCTGTTTGCGAGTAACTAAAGGATATTCCGCTACCTTTTCCCCGGATTGAAATCCGGCGATGCCTCGCGTAACGTCAGTGATAAGGAAACTTACTATGTCCCTGTCTCCGCTTGCCGGGAAGCCTGCCCCGCGCGAACTGTGGGTGAATGTCCCGCAGTTGATTTCTGCTTATTATACGCAGCAGCCCGATCCCACAGACGCCGCACAGGGCGTTTCTTTCGGCACGTCCGGCCACCGGGGTTCTTCGCTGAAGAACACGTTTAATGAAAATCACATTTTGGCGATCTGCCAGGCGATTGCCGAGCAGCGGCAGGTGGCGGGAATCACCGGGCCGTTGTTTCTGGGCATGGACACGCATGCGCTGTCGGAGTCGGCGCATCGGACAGCCGTGGAAGTCTTTGCGGCCAACGGCGTAGAGTTAATGGTGCAGACCAGCGGCGGATTTACGCCCACCCCTTCTGTGTCGTTCGCGATTCTGACACATAATCAGGGCCGGGCATCGGGGCTGGCCGATGGGGTCGTTATCACGCCGTCACATAACCCGCCGGAGGATGGCGGTTTCAAATACAATCCGCCTTCGGGCGGCCCGGCGGATACGGGAACCACGAAGCGGATTTAAGAGCGGGCCAATGCGCTGCTTCAAGCCGACCTACAAGGTGTGAAGCGGCTGCCCTATGAACAGGCGCTCAAGGCAGAGACGACCTACGCCCATGATTATGTTGCGCCCTATGTCGCGGCCCTCGCCTCGGTGATAGACATGGATGCCATCGCGCGGCGGGCGTGAAAATCGGTGTGGACCCGATGGGTGGCGCGTCCTTGCCCTACTGGGAGCCGATTGCAGAACGTTACGGGCTTAACCTGCAGGTTGTCAATAAGGAGATTGATCCGCAATTCGGATTCATGACTGTGGACCACGACGGCAAAATCCGGATGGATTGTTCCGTCCCTGGGCAATGGCAAGTCTGGTGAGCTGAAAGACGATTTTCGCGTGGCTTGGGGCTGCGATCCGGATTCCGACCGGCATGGGATTGTGACGCCTGACGCCGGGCTGATGAATCCGAATCACTATCTGGCCGTGGCGATTCAGTATCTGGTGACGCATCGTCCGCAGTGGTCTGCCGGCCTGAAAGTGGGCAAGACGCTGGTGAGCAGCAGCATGATTGACCGCGTGGTGGCCAGCCTGGGCCGGACGCTGATGGAAGTGCCGGTTGGATTTAAGTTGTTTGTCGATGGGTCTGTACGACGGCGAGTTGCGGCTTTGGCGGGGAAGAAAGCGCCGGGGCGTCGTTTTCTGCGCCGGGACGGCACGGTGTGGACTACGGATAAGGATGGGCTGATTTTGGGGCTGCTGGCGGCGGAGATCACGGCCAAGACCGGGAAAGATCCGGGCCGGCATTATCAAGCGTTAACGGAGCAGTTCGGCAGCCCCATCTACGAGCGCATGGATGCCCCGGCCAGTCCTGCCCAGCAGGCAGTTCTGTCCAATTTGTCGCCGGATCAAGTCCAGGCCGGCGAGTTGGCCGGCGAAACAGTCACGGCCAAACTCACCCGCGCACCCGGCAACGACGCCCCTATTGGCGGTCTCAAAGTGGTCACGGAAAATGGCTGGTTCGCCGCCCGCCCTTCTGGTACGGAGCCAGTTTATAAGATTTATGCCGAGAGCTTTTCAGGCCAGGACCATCTGCACCGTATTCAGGAAGAGGCGCAGGCGATTGTCGGGGCGGCGTTTCAGGCGGCCGGGCTGTGAATGGGATTTATGAAGGCAGCGCGGCCACGGCCCGATCCATCTCCTCGTGGGTATTGTAGAAATGGGGCGAGAAGCGCAGTTTCCCACCGCGCACGGAGGCAGACACGCCTGCTTCGGTCAAGGCTTGCAGCGCCGCCTCGTTGGTATGCGTCGGGTGCTGAAACATCACCAGTCCTGAGCGCTGGGCGTCGGCGCGGGGCGAAGTCACGGTGTAGCCTTTCGCTTCCAGCTTCTCCGCCGCGTAGGCGGTCAGTGACAAAACCTGCGCGGCAATGGCGTCAATCCCGACTTCTTCCAGCATCGACAGGGCGGCCTCCAGGCCGCAAAGACCCAGAGCGTTTGGCACTCCCTCCTCGTAGCGCTGGGCGTTTGGCTTGGGCGAGAAGTCCAGCGGGTCAAACTTGGCGAAATCAATCACCGATGCCGCGCCCATGTTGACCAATCGCAGCCGGTCCAGAACGTGCGGGGCAATGTACAGCCCACCCGTGCCGCCGGGTGCCATCAGCCATTTATGCGCGCCGGTCGCAGCTATGTCCACGCCCCACGTTTCCGCTTCCAGCGGCAGCGCGCCCAGACCCTGAATAACGTCCACGACTAGCAGCGCCCCGCGCGCATGGGCAAGGGCGGCGCAGGCGGCCAGGTCGCAGCGAAAACCCGTCCCGAACTGCACCCAGGAGAGAGTCAAGATGCGTGTCCGGTCGTCCATCACTCGCTCCAAGTCTTCCGGGGTGAACGTGCCGTCGGACCGGGAGAAATCAAGCGCGTCTCTATGCCCTGGTCGCGCCGGGCGTACCAGGGATACACGACGCTGGGATATTCGCAGTCCACGCTGACAATGTTGTCGCCGGGTTCCAGTTTCATTGCGTCCGCGACCAGAGCCAGGCCCTGCCCGGTATTTTTGGTAAACGCCAGATGTTCCGGCGTGACGCCCATCAGTCGTGCCAGCCGGGCGCGAGCCGAGTTCGCGGGCCGGCAGGGCGCGCTCCATAAAAAAGCCCATCGGGCTGCTCGCCGAATGCTCCACGGCTTCTTTGACGGCTTGCACGACTCGCGCTGGGGCCGGGGACACGCCGGCATGGTTGATGTAAACGCCCCGCGCGGTGACCGGGGCAAATTCGCGTTCTCGGTAGGCTTGCATATGGGTATAATACCATATATGGCAAAGGCTCGGCAGTAGGAGGCAAGATTATGACGTCAGAGGATGCCGAAATCATGCGGATGGTGCGGCGCGAACTTTCCAAGCGCTCCCTGAATACGGAGCAAATGGATATTCAGGTCAAAGCCGGCAAAATCACGCTGGGGGGACGAGTGATGCACCTGCGAGATGAGCGGGGCGCCAATTTGCGTTCGGAAATTGAGATTGTTTCTAAAAACTTGATGCGTGACCGTATCGTCAAAGCCGTGTATGACCAGGTCCATTACGTCGTAGACCATGGTGCAGATGAAGACAAGGACAAGGACCCGCGCGGACGGATACGGTCACATTGAGGGTGACTGCCATTGGATGAAACGCGGCTGGTTAAAGTCAGCAAGTACCTGAGCAAGCATCTGCGGCATGACCCGACAGGGCTAGGGCTGACCCTGGCCCCCGGCGGATGGGTGAGCGTAGACGACTTGCTGACCGCCCTGTCCCAGTGCCGTTTGTCCCTTTCCCGTGCGGAATTAGACGAGGTGGTCGTCCGCAACAGCAAGCAGCGGTTTTCGTTTGACCAGACCGGGACGCTCATTCGCGCCAACCAGGGTCATAGCGTAGAAATAGACTTGCAGCTTCAACCTGCCGTGCCACCGGACACGCTGTACCACGGCACCGGCCATCAAACCGCGCCCCTCATTGCCCGCGAAGGCTTGCAGAAGATGCGCCGTCACCATGTCCACCTGTCCAGTGACCGTGAGACCGCCCGCGCCGTCGGAGCGCGTCATGGCCGCCCGGTTATCTTCACCATCAACACATCTGCGATGGCCCTGGCCGGCCATGTCTTTTACCGCTCTGATAACGGCGTCTGGCTTACCGACGCAGTGCCAGCGGAGTTTTTGACCGTGATACACTAGCCCATTCGGTATCCAACCCCTGTGCTTGCGCCGGGGTTAGGTTCTTCATTCTCCGTGTATTCCCGCCACGAACAGCGTCTTCTCGTTCTGATAGGTCACTGATCCCGGTGCGCTTTTGCGGGGCTTGCGGACGTGCTTTTTCAGCGTGTAGTCCACGGGAATCAGAGAAGAATGTTTGACTTCGCTCCGGGCCGCCACCATTTCGGCGGCTTGCTGCAAGGCGGCAGGGGAGACGGACGCGGGCCGGTTCTGCGCCCGGATGACGCCGTGCGCCGAAGTCGCCGCCCGGACATGGAGCCAGATATCGGAAGGGGATGCGATCTTCGTGGTCAGGTAGTCGTTGGAAGTCGCGTTCTCGCCCACCAATATCTCCCATCCGTCCACCGAATGGAACGTCTTGATCTTATGACCCTCAAAGTCGGGCAGCGCGGACCGGGCGCGTTCTCCCGGCGCGGATGACCCGCTTTGCTGACTGCCGCGCGCCAGGGATTCGCTCATGCTGGCGCGAATGGCCGCGATTTCTTCCCCCGTTGTCGCCTGGCCTGTCTCTCGCTCTGCCTGACCAATTAAAGCAATTTCTTCCAGTGCCTGCGCCCGCCGTTCCCGCAGCGTCATCGCGCTGGCCTCAGCCTTACGACTGCGTTTGTAGAAACGCTCGGCGTTTTCATGGACGCTCAGTGTCGGGTCCAGGGCGATAAAGCGCATGGTCGGCTCGCCATCAGGCAGGGGCGGGGCGTAGTAATCAGGCACCTCCACCAGAGACTGTCCTCGCCGGATCTGCGGCTGATGCGACAACAATAAATCACCCGATTGCCGGTACTCTTCGGCTCGGCCTGCATTTCTCATTCCCTGTTCCAGTTCCTGCGCCTCCCGTTCGCGCAGTTTGCGCGTTCGATGCAGGGCGGACAACAGCGAGTCTTTGGCCCGGTCAAACGTATCGCGCTTGATAATGGACGATGAGGCATGATCCAGGGCCCCGCTGATTGACTCGCGCGGATGCTGCTGGCTGGGCGGAACTGAAAGCAGTGGGATCGGGTACGCGCCCAGCGTCACGCCCTGGGCATCCGTCCAGACACGCGGCATCCAGTCGCCGACGCGGACAACTGTCAGCAGCAACGTCAGGGCCTGATGCAGTGTCTGCGGCGTCAGCAGGCCGCGCCGGACGCGCAGGATCGTTTCCTGAGCCAGCAGCGGACTGATGCCTGTCCACGTCGCCATCAGCCACTCTTTGGACTCATCCGGCGACATCGGCTCTGCCTCTTCGGCTGTGAACATCTCAAATGGGTCCCGCTTGCCCCTTTGGCGAGGCGGCGGGGCGTAAGCGACGCCGGGCAAAATCTGCCGGAAACGATTGATGCTGCGTCCTACAGGTTTCACGGCCCCCAGAATCACGCCTGTGCCCGTAATCAAAATCAAATTACTGTGCTTACCCATGAGTTCAGCCACAAGCGTATAAGGCGCTCCATCCACAGCCTTGAAATGCAAGTGCAGGACGCGCTCGCCAAACCCATGCGGCAGGACAATGTCCGAGAGCCACGCCCCTTCCAGATACTTCCGCAGTAGGGCGCAGAAAGGCGGCGGCATCGGTGGGTTCTCGCGCCGTATATGCGTCAGATGAACGCGCGCCTCCTGCGGATCACACGACAGCAGTATGTCATGCTTATGTCCGGCATGATAGATGCGAAGAACAATCTCCAGCGGGTCGGGTTGAGCGATCTTCTCCACCTTGCCGCCCACCAATGTCTTTCCTAGTTCATCGCGCACAGCCGCCAGGGTCAATGAATCAAAAATCATAACAGGGTTATTATACCCGGCAGAGATTGTGCAAAAATTCCTTCCTGCATTCTTGACAAAGAGTGCGTAAAGTTGCTACAATCAGTGCAGAAAAGTCTTATGGTTCAAATTTGGAGTTACATGGAACCCCTGCGTGAGCGGGGGGAGGCGGGGGGAGACGCGCTGCGGCATCTGCACGCGCTCTACCACAGCCACGCGCACTGTCACGCGCACGTCCAATGCGTGCAGGCGTGGCATCATCACCATGCGCCGCTGAGACCCGCTTCCGACCTCGCCGTTTGACACACGGCGGAAGTCGGAGCGGGTTTTTTTGTTGACAGAAGAGGCCCCCTACCCCCCAATTCTGGGGGAACCGGAAGCGGAATCTTCTACTCTGACTCCCCCAGAATTGGGGGTTGGGGGCGATATGCAGTTCGGGACGGGAAACTTGGAAAGGATGGAACGAGACCTGCTATGAGCCACGAAGTTCTTATCTTAAACAGCGATTATGAACCATTAAACGTCTGCAATCTGCGGCGCGCGGTCGTGCTGCTGTACCTGGGCAAAGCGGACATCCTGCACGCGCACGATGGCGAAGATGCGCCGCGCCTGGTCACGGGTGAGGGCGATGCCATTCCTGCGCCGTCCGTCCTGCGCCTGCGCTACCATGTCAAGCGTCCGCTTCCCGAACTGAAGCTGTCGCGCCGGTCCATTTTCGCTCGCGACAATTATACATGCCAGTATTGCGGCGTCCAGACGCGCGACCTGACCATTGACCACATCCTGCCCAAGCGCGCGGGCGGCGGGATGCACTGGGACAACTTAGTTGCTTGCTGCCGCCGCTGCAATACGCGCAAGGGCGACAAAATGCTGCAAAACAGCGGCATGAAGCTGGCCCGCCCGCCCAAGCGCCCGCGCTACGTGCCGTACATCAGCCTGACCAAGTACATCAACGGCACCAAAAACGAAGTGTGGCGCGACTACCTGCCCGTCTTCCACGACGTCGGCGGGGCTGATAATTATGCGGCGACGGCATAAGTTCAAAACAAAAGAACCCGGCCTTTTAAGGCCGGGTTTTTGCCCGTCTCACGATTTGCTCCAAAATATCCACTGTGAGTTCCAACTGTTCGCGCGTCGTGCCTCGGCTCAGAGTCATTCGGAGGGCGCTGCGAGTGCGGTCGTCGCGCAGGCCCATCGCCTGTAACACATGGCTTGGCTCAATGCTGCCCGACGCGCAGGCAGAGCCGGAGGAGGCGGAGATGCCCGCGCGGTCCAAGTTGAGAAGCAACGATTCAGCGTCCACGTCAGGGAAGGAAACATTGACGTTGTTGGGCAGCCGCTCAGTGCGGTGGCCGTTCAGGACGGCACCGGGAATGCGGCATTGCAACTCGGCAATGAGAAAGTCGCGTAGAGCCGTCAGGCGTTGTGCTTCAGCCTCGCGTTCCGGGAGCATCTGCCGGACAGCCTCGCCAAAACCTACTATGGCGGCGACGTTTTCTGTGCCGGAGCGGCGTCCGCGCTCCTGGCCTCCGCCATGCAGCAGCGGCTCCATGGGAATGCCGGAGCGAACATAAAGCGCGCCCGCGCCTTTGGGCCCGTAAATCTTATGGGCAGAGACTGTGAGCAGGTCCACGCCTAGTTCCTGAACATAAACGGGAAGTTGGCCGAAGGTCTGGACGGCATCGGAGTGCAGGTAAGCGCCACGGGAATGGACAATGTCCGCAATTTGGCGCAGGGGCTGGATCGTGCCGACTTCATTGCTGGCGTGCATGACAGAGACTACGACCGTCCGGTCAGTCATCGCGTCGGCAACGGCAGCGGGGGAAACGCGGCCATAGCCATCGACGGGGAGGTAGGTGACACGGAAGCCCAGCGTTTCCAGAAATTGAGCCGTCTTGCCGACCGCCTCATGCTCGATCTGTGTGGTGATCAGATGGTCGCCGCGCTGTTTGTTTGCCAGCATGACACCGACCAGAGCAGCATTGTCTGATTCAGTGCCGCCGCTGGTAAAGGAAACTTCGGCGAACTCACACCCGAGCGCCTGTGCCAGTGTATCGCGTGCACCATCCAGCGCACGTTTGGCCCGCTGGCCCTCGTGATGCAGGCTGCTGGGGTTGCCGAATGCCTCGGCTGTCAGAAACGGCTCCATTGCCGCCCGCGCTTCAGGTCGGAGCGGGGTCGTGGCGGCATGATCGAGATAAATGCGCTCCGTCATGCCGCCATTGTACCCGATACACGTTTCTACGTTCCAGTTACCGAATCCGAAGCGGCGTCCGCGTCGGCGCGCAGTTCGGTGACGGCGTCGGTACCGGTCGGTTCAGCCTCGGCGGCAGCCTCATCCGCCTCTTCCACGGCCTGTGCAGTGCGCGAGTAGTGGAGGGCCGCGATGGCGGTATCTTCCGACGTGGTGAACTCCAGTTTCGGGTTGTGCGGCAGGTCGGAAACGTGCAGTACATCGCCAACTTTGAGGTGCGATACGTCCACATCCAGATGAGGGGGCAGATGGCCCGGCTCGGCATGAACCGTGATCGCTTCCAAAGTGTGTTCCAGCACGGCGTCACCCGAGATCACGTCCGGCGGCGTTCCGACAAGCTGAATGGGTATCTGGGCGGTGACTTTGTCGCCCTTTTTGACTTGATGGAAGCCGACCGCCTGGAAACTGCGCGTGATCGGATTGCGATCCAGTTTGTCAATCAGAACGGTGTGCGATTTGGAATCGCCTTCAATTTTCAGGGCGATGACGGTATTCATGGCGGTTTCCGAGGTCAGAACGTCGGCAACGGATTTGGCCGGCACCTCAATGTTGACCGGTTCCAGTCCCCGGCCATAGACCGCGCCGGGGACAAAGCCCTGGCGCAGTCGCTGTTTACGTTCGCCTTTAGTTTGTGGGCCGCGCTTGGTAGCGGTGATGTTCATAGTGTTCTCCTTTGATTTGTGCGCTATAGTGTACCCGGATTGGACGACTGCGCGAACACCCGGTCAAAAATCGTGAGATATTTCCGCTGCCGCTGCCGAAGACTTTCCCGCTGATCGGCAGGAACAAGCGCGATCCAGGCGGTCAGAACATGGTCGTAAACGCCTCGCCGGTCGGCATCTAAGTTGGGGTTTGGCTTTCCCCCAGACATCGCCCTCTGCTGCTCATTCAGGCTGCCGCCTTCGTCTGCAAACTTTTCTAGCAGGGTGGCGGCCCGCGCATAATAGGCAATCGCCTGCGCGGGATCGGTCTTCGCCGCCTCGTCCCCCATGACCCGGTCGGCCACGGCAAACTTCGTTTCGGTTGATTCGCCCAGTGCCCGCACTGTCCCAACCGGCGTCTGCTCTAGGTCGGACAGTCGCTGATAGTAATCTAATGAATGGGGCAGGGGAGTCAGGTGCGCCAGATCCAAGATTATGTCCAATGAATGCGGATCGGCTCTCAGTCCATCCTGATATGCCTGTAACGCTTCTTTCTGCTGTCCTCCCTGCTCTAAAATTGTTCCCAGACGCCGGAAATTGAGGCTATTCGGTTCCAGGGTAATGGCGGCGCGAAGGGACATCTCCGCGCTGTGAAGATCGCCGCCGCGCACGTAGTAGACTTTGTACCCCTGGTCGCTGGGATAGCGTCCATTTAATGGGTCCCAGGCGCGTGCTGCCCCATATGTCTGCGCTGCCCCGGCGGGATCAATCACCGCGATATCCTGCGCCTGCCCGGCATAGAACGCCGCGATGCCTTCGGTTGCCGTCAGCGCGCAAAGGGCGGCGGCGACGCTGCCCAGCGCCGCCAGAATCGGTTTCGGCGCTGGTTTAGCATCCGTCTGTGACTCCGAAATAGGATCGGCGATCCCGGCGGCCAGCCCGGCCAGCGTCCAGAAGGTCGTTCCCAGAAAGAAGATATACCAGTCCGAATCAATCAGGTTCTGCATGACGCCTCCAGCCAGTGCGGCCAGCAGCCCGCACAGCAGCAGGCGGTGGTCAATGGGGAGAAAGTCCGATGGAGGCGGCGCTGTAGGCGCTGGCGTCGCGGCGCGTTTGGCCTTGCGCGATTGTGATATAGGGGCCGGGGGTGGGGCAGGCAGATCGTCGGTTGGAATGACTGTTAAGCCGCGCATCAGCGAAACGCCGAGCAGTCCCAGAGTCGCCAGCAGCGTCAGCAGGGCGGGGACGCCGCATTCATCCGCCATCTGCAAATAGGCATCGTGCGCGACCCGCGTAAATCCCGTGTACGCATAGCGGGGGTATAACTCCGGCCATGTGCCGATTCCGGTTCCCAGCAGCGGGTTCGCCGCCGCCATCTTCGCCGCCCCTTTCCAGGTCCAGACACGAAAGGCAGTGGAATTGTCGTTGAGAGTGTGCAGACGGTTGAGCACAGGATGCGCGAAAAGAACCACAGTCAGCGCCAGGCAGATACTGATGATGCCCAGCAGGCGGGGCGACGGCTTCAAGGCAGAAATCCGCCAGAGCGAAGCGCCAAACACAAGGGCTTCTATCGCTAGTGACATCAGCGCAAAACGAGAGCCAGTGGTCAGCAGGGAGGCAAGTTGGAGAAGCAGAATGACGCCAAGTATGAGCGTTCCCCCTGCGCGCAGCAAGGGCATGACACGAGGGAGCCGGGAGATTTCCAGCAGGAGCGCGAATGTTACGGCCAATAGCAGCACGAAGTACCCGGCAAAGTAATCCGGCGTGGACGTGCCGAACGTGCGCCAGGAACTTTGTCCCGCCAGATAATGCGCCAGGTATTCCCCTACACCGACAATGGCCGCAATGGCCGCCCCGCTAATGGCAAACAGTATGAGCAGGTACAGCCGACGGCGGTCAGAGGCCACACGCCGCGCAAGGGCAAACAAGGCAAAGTTTGTTGCCAAAAATGGCCCAGCCGCGCAGCATCGGCCCAAAGTAGCCTGTTCCATGCTGAAGGATCAGCCGCAGGGGGATGGACAGGAAAGCCAGGCCCAGCAGTATCAGAAAAGCGGTTTCCGACCGGCTCACGCGCAGCCAGTTCGCGTGAGCTGTCCGGCGCGCGGCGATAACCGCTAACATGGCGACTAGCCAGGTTCCGGCGCAGAGCCAGGAGGACCAGAGCGACTCATCGGGAAGCGCTGCCAGGCAGGGGGCAAGCAGCAGCACGAGGCCGAGCGGCAGAGTAATGACCAGACTCACAGCTTGATTTTATCCTGGCTGCCCAGAGGATTGGTCGTGATGGTAGGCGTTGTCGTCTCCACCGTAGAGGGCTTTGGCCGCGCATCCCGGCGGCCTGCGACACGGCGTTTGGCGATACGGACCGCGGCGCGGAGCCACAAACCTGTGTAGACGGCGGCTCGGCGCGTGGTGGACGATTTTGGGTGCCGTTTCAGGTCGTACTCATACCAGGAGCGATGAAACTCAATAATCATCTTGTCGGCGTTCTTGTCGCTGGACCGGCCAATGGCATGCGTGACAACGGCCCCCGGCATATAAACGACTTCGTAATCCGCCTCCCAGGCGCGCTGGCAGATGTCTACGTCCTCGCAGTACATATAGAACCGCTCATCCAACGCCCCAATCTTATGGATCAATTCACGCCGAATGAGCATCGCGCAGCCCGAGACCCAATCCACCGGAATGTCGCGGGCATGGTCAAAATCGGTCATCAAGTAATCGCGGGCAAATTTGTTGTTCGGAAACATCCTGCCCAGGTAGGTGTTGCGAAAAAAGCCCGCACCGAGCGAAGGAAACCGGCGGCAGGAGAATTGCAGCGATCCATCCGGGTTCAGCACCTTCGGCCCGATGATACCGGCTTTAGCGTGCGCGTCGGCATAAGCGACCAGAGCCTCCAATGCGCCGGAATGGATAGTCGCGTCGGAGTTCAGCAGAAAGACATACCGGCTATTCGTCTGCGCGATCGCCTGATTATTCGCCTTTGAGAAGCCGAGATTGTCTGCGTTGATGATCAAACGCGCGTCCGGGAACTCGGCCTGCACCATCGCCGCCGACCCATCCCCGCTGGCGTTGTCTACCACCCAGACTGAGTAGTCCACTGGCGGCTTCGGCTCGTCCAAAAGTGAGTGCAGGCAGCGGCGCAGATCCTCGCGGGCGTTCCAGTTGACAATAATGACGGCAATGTCATTCATGATTGCGCTTCCTCAGCCCCCTAACCCCCAATAATGGGGGCATCAGAAAGGACAGTATCGGCCCACTTACTCCCCCATTATTGGGGGCGGGGGGGCTTGTCTGCTCCTCGTAACACCCGCCACTCGTTCAGCAGAATGGCGTTCCGAATAATCCAGAGCACGGGCGGCGCAAGGCTGGCATAATGTTTGTCATAAAACCGCAGCAGGGAGTGATGCGATTCCCGAACCATATTGGCTTTCACTTGCCGCGTACTGCCTCCGCCGTAATGGGTGACGGCCACATCCGGCGTGTAATAAATCCGAAATCCCTGCTCCCGCTTGGCCCGCCAGCACCAGTCCACTTCGTTGAAAAAGATTGGAAACTGTGGGTCCATCCCACCGACTTTTTCGTAAGCCGCGCGCGTCAACAGCAAAAACGACCCCATCGGCTGATCTACTTCAATCACCGTGTCATAGCCGAACCACGTTATCCGATACGCCCCAAAAAAGCGCGAACGCGGGAACAGCCGCGACAATCCCAGATACTCCCACAAAACCGGGCCGGGATCGGGAAAGCCGCGCAGGGACCGCTGCGTTTCGCCCTCTTTGCCGATCAACCGGCAGCCTAGCGCCCCGGCGTCGGGATGCGCCGCCATAAATTGCAGTGCCCGTGGCAGGCTCTCCGCGTGGACAACCACATCCGGGTTCAGCAGCAGCAAATACTCGCCCATCGCCCGCTCCAGCGCCTGATTATTCCCTTCCGCGTAGCCTTTGTTGTCCGCATTGGCAATTAACACTGTCTGCGGAAACTCGGCCTGCACCATCGCCGCCGAGCCGTCACCGCTGGCATTGTCCACCACAATGACTTCCATCTCGGCTTCGTCCGGCGGGAACGCATACAGCGAGGTCAAGCACTCACGCAAAAAATCCCGCGTGTTCCAATTCACAATGCAGACAGACAGGCGCATGGGCCGCTTTCCTCACCCGCAACACCTGAATTTAAGCCCCCTGATGTAGAGCGCTTTAGTCATGACATATATTACCTGTATTGTTGGTCTTGTCAAACTTTAATGTCCCATCCCCACGCTGCCAAAAAACAAGATACCAGGGACAGGAACGAAAGAAGGGAACAGGCATGGGAATGCCGAAGACAAAGGGCAGCCAGACCGAAAGCCGGACCGGTAATGGTATGAGACCAGCGGCAGTGGAGCATCGCATCCTGCGCTCCATCCAGGGGCTCGGCTGACCACCGAACTGCATACTTGATCGGTGGCGGCCACACCTCCTGCTCAGTCACTTCTTTTTCCTCCTGCGCCATAATCAGGTTCCCGTTTTACGTCATAATCTGATACGATGCCGCTACCCCTCTAACAAATAAGCACAGAAAAAGCCGAAGCTACCTACCGGCAATAGTCACCTGCCCCGGAAGCCGCCAATTGCATGGTCGCTTGCCGAGCGTAGCCTAGGCGGCTACTTTTGACATTAGATGTAGCGGAATGTTAAGCCCTATGAAGGTTACTGATGACCTCTGTTGCGTGTTCTAAACTGTATGGCCCCTAGCAATAGCGCTGATACTCCTCCCCCGCCGACGAGTACGCGGGGAGACTGCGAACTCAAAAGCCAAGCGGTCCATGCCAAATGTGACCCCATCAGGGCGACATAACCGAATGTGATTGCATACAGGCCGAAAATCGGTACAAGGCAAAATAGCAAATTGTGCGACCATTGCTGGATGACATCACGTGCTGGAAGGCGCGAGATAATTCGGTAGGCCCATACAAGATACAAACATATTCCAATAAAAACGATACTACCAATAAGGCATGCGAACGGATTTGTCATTTTCTTCCCTGCGCCCTATGAATAGCCTTACGTGGCGTTGTATAACCTCATCCGGGAGTAATTATTGCTGCTGTGTGGCGCTCATCCGAATAGAGGCAATGCTTCGGTCAGATCGCGCACGGTCGCTGTCGGTGGGCAGGGCGCGAACCAGTCCGTATTATGTCGCCCAAGAACGCTCAGCGTCGCCGCGCAGTCGGCCCGAACACCGGCCTGAATATCCATCCAGTGATCGCCGACCATTGCGGCATTGCTCGGCGGCACGTCCAGCAGCCGCAGGGCGTCCCACAGATGCTCCGGGTTGGGCTTAGTTCGCAGCACATCGTCTCGTGTCAGCAAAAGGTGATGCGGCAGGGCGAAGCGGGCTAATAGTCCAACAGAAACCCGGCGGCAGTTGCGGGTGACAATGCCGACTTTTGTTCCGCGTACCATCAACGCCGTCAGCAGTTCCCGTGTGCCGGGGAGGAGTTCCGGGCGGGAGCAGCCTTCCACTTCCATCTCTTCTAGTTGTGCGAACCCTGTGCGCCGCAGGGCTGCACCATCGCCGCCGCGCCCCCTAACATCTTCGGCGGCGGCTTCCACCAGGCTGAGAATGTCTTTGCCTGCGGTCACGCTTTCCGGTACGCCTGCCTCTTGCGCCAGATGGTGCATCGCCTGCGTCATGGCCGGAAAATCAATGTGTGTCTCTACCAGCGTGCCGTCCAGGTCAAACAGCACGGCCTGGAGCGCGGCAAAATCAGCGGCCATGCCGTTATTATAACCGCAAAGGGGAAGGAGGTCAAGCGAAAGAAAGAACCCGGCACTGAAAGTGCCGGGCTACTCAATAACAGGGAAGTCCCTCAACAGGGAAGTCCCTCCGGGACTGAAGACATTCCGGCGGTAGCATCTCCTGAGTCCCGGAGGGACTTCCTCCGAATAGACCGGTATTTCAATGCCGGGTTCTTTTTAAGTCATCGCATCGCGCGTCGCCGCTTCAGTGATGCGGGCTTTTTCGGTCTCACTGGCTTCTTCCCAAGCCAGAACTTCATCGGGCGTCTGGCCGACAGGGTGGGCATTGGGGAGGATGGCAGGCGAGGGATGAACGCGGCGGAGCTGCTCGGCGATGACCGGGTCATTGCCCCAGACATTCGTGATCTGTTCGCCGGCGGTGTTGATGTTGACATCCACACCCGCCGCATTGTATTTCAGCAGAAGCTGCTTGATGTCGTCGTAACGGATGGGGTCAACAGCCACCGTGACCAGATAGTCGCCCTCCACCAGCCGGTCATGGACATTGGCGGCGGCTTGCTGAGGCATTCCCATATCGGTCAGGTAGCCGGACACGCCGCCCACGGCGGCGCCGGCGGCGGTTGTGGCGACTGCCGCGCCGAGCGCGGCGGCGAGAGCGCCCCCGCCGAGAACGAGGCCGACGCCGGGGATCATCAGCATGGCCGCCGCGCCCAGCAGGCCAGCGACCAGCCCGACCCCTCCGCCGACGGCAGCGCCCGCGGCGGCATCCTGCGGAGTGGTGGTCGTAATGCCTTCTTTGCCCACAGAGGCGACGTTTTGCGGTGTGTCCACGCTGGAAACCGGCGCGGCGGTGTTGGCAAGGGCAACGGGAGGTAAGGTTCCCGGCTGGGCTTCATAGGTGGCTCCCGGCTCGCCTTGCCGAACAGCCTGATCGTCGGTCAGCCGCGTAAACCCGGTGCGAATGCGTCCCGCTTCGTCTTCCTCGGCGGCCCGGCGGGCGGCGACCCCGATGTTGGCGGCGGGGATGCCGTGATCTTGAAGAGCGCCGATGGCCCGTTCGGCGTCAGCGACATCCTGAAAAAGCGCGTAAATCGTTTGCAGTGCCATGGCGGCGATGCCTCCTTATGTGTCATGAATAGGTTACCCGGCAGGCAGGCAATTAAAACGGCAGCGGACCACCGAGAGACTGCCAGATCAGAAGAGCATTGAGGGCAAGGATGATAGCCGTGACACCGACCGCGCAGATATTGGTCAGCGGGCGATTGACATGTTCGCGCATCAAGTCCCGTCTTCGGGTGAACAGCAACAAGGGACCGATGGCAAACGGGAGCGCGAGGGACAGAAAGACCTGGGAGATCACCAGAATTTGCGTGTCGCCCCAGCCGAAGTGCGGCATCAAATAAATGATGACCAAGGCGGGCATCATCGTGAACAATCGGCGCAGCCAGAGGGCAATCTCCCGGTGGAGAAAGCCTTCCATCACCATCTGCCCCGCCAATGTGCCGGTCACGGACGAAGAAATGCCTGCGGCAAGCAAGGCGATACCGAAAAGAAGTGGGGCAGCGCCGCCGAGAAGTGGCTTGAGGGTGGCATGGGCGACTTCAATACTGTCAATCACCTGATGATGAGCAAAAAACGTGGCGGCGGCGACCACAATCATGGCCGAGTTCACCAGCCAAGCGATGTTCAGAGCCAGAATGCTGTCAATGACGGCGAAGCGTACCACTTTGCGCGTGTGAACGTCTTTCTGGCCGGGTCGGTCTACGTTATCTTCCTGGCCGACGCGCGTATGAATCACTCCCGAGTGCAAAAATAAGTTGTGCGGCATCACGGTCGCACCGATCATGCCGATTGCCATCAAGAGTGAAGACTGCGTGTGCGGCGGCGCGAAGGTCGGGAGTGGGGGCAGCGTGGGAAGCAATGTGCCCTGCACGACGGCGGGCCAGTGAATCAAATGCCGGGCCGTAATGATCTCGCAGACATAACACGCCCCGATGGTCGCAATCAGAGCGATAATAGCAGCCTCAAACTTCTGAAAGCCGTATTGGTACAAACTCAGGATGAGAAATACGAGCAGGCCGGCCAGCAGCGTGGCGGGGAAAAGCGGCAGCCCAAATAAAATTCGCAGGCCGATGGCTGCGCCCAGGAGTTCGGCCAGGTCAGTTGCCAGCATCGCCGCTTCGATAATGAGCCACAGACAGAACGTCACGGGCAGCGAAAACTGGTCGCGGCAATTCTCGGCCAGCGTCCGGCCGGTGACGATCCCCAGCTTAGCCGCCAGGGTTTGCAGCAGCAGGGCCATCAAATTGGACAGCAGCAGCACCCACAGCAGGGCATAGCCAAATGTCGCGCCTCCGGCAATGTTGGTCGCCCAGTTGCCGGGGTCCATGTAGCCGACGCTGACCAGAAACGCCGGCCCCAGGTCAGGGACAAATTCGCGCAGACGCGCCCAGAGCGAGGACGGCGACAGCGGCGCGGCGGCTGTGGGAAAAGGCTCTATCTGACGTTCCGCCGAGGACATAAGGAATGGTTAACTTTCTATTTTGGTTTGTACAAAAACGCTGCCGGAAAGTTCCGGGCCAATGACATGACGCTGATCGCCAACTTGGACTGTCAGCAAGTGGTCTATTTCGTCGTGGCTCATAACGATCACGGCGGCATCCAGAGACATTGCGCGGGCGCTCAGGGCGCGCAGCACATCCGCGCTGCTGTCTTTGACGCGGGCAATGACAACCACTTCGCCGGGCAGGCACTCGCTCAAGCGGCGCAGGCGCTGTTCTACGAGCGTTCCGTCCGCACTGGGGATCGGATCGCCATGCGGGCAGGTTTCGGGATGGCCGAGCAGGGCGTCAATGCGCTCCTCAAATTCTTCCGAGATCACATGCTCCAATCGCTCCGCTTCGGCATCTACCATGTCCCAGGTGTAGCCCATGGCCTGCGCGAGATAGCGCTCCAATAGACGGTGATGCCGGATCACTTCCAGCGCGATTTTTTCGCCCATCGGCGTCAGCCGCGCGCCGTAGTAGGGCGTGTAAGACACCAGATGAATCTCGGCAAGATGCTTGAGCATTTTGGTCACGGCGGCTGCGGTTGTTCCCGTTCGCTCCGCAAGCGCCGACGTGGAAACGGTATCCGACTCCGTTTGCAGCTTGTAAATAATTTTAACGTAATCTTCCACTACGGCGCTTCGCATAATTACCCCTGCAAGTTTTATTTTAACCTGGGTTAAATATCGGAAGTAGTATACCCGAACTCGAGGGGTTATAAATGCAAAGAAACAAAAAGCGCCGGCCAAATTGGCCGGCGCTGGGTGGGATGTTGCTATTGCCGTTGGTTGATGGGCTTGACGGCCAGATCACGCGGGCCGGTGTAGATGGCGCGGGGACGGATCAGGCGATTGTCGGCAAGCTGTTCCAGAATGTGAGCGGTCCAGCCGGCCACGCGGGAAACGGCAAAAACGGGGGTGAATAGGTCGGTCGGAATGCCGAGAACATGGTAGACGGAGGCGGAGAAAAAATCCACGTTGGCTTTGAGCGTTGTTTTGCCTTTGGCGGCGAGAGCCTTGTCAGCGGCTTCCTGCACTTTTTCGCTGATCTCGTACCACTGGGCGTCGCCGCTGGATTGGGCAAGCTGGCGGGACATCTCGCGCAGGGACACGGCGCGTGGGTCCAGAGCGCGGTAAACGCGGTGGCCTATACCGGGGATCTTTTTGCCTTCGGCCAGCATCTGCGAGACCACCGCGTCGGCGCGGTCCGGCGTACCGATCTTTTCCAGCAGGTGCATGACATTGACATTGGCTCCGCCGTGCAGCGGGCCGGCCAGCGTACCGACGGCGCTGGTGACGGCGCTGTACATGTCCGTGAGAGTAGCAACAGTAACGCGGGCGGCAAATGTGCTGGCGTTCAGCTCATGGTCGGCGTGGAGAATCAGAGCAACATCCAGCGCATGTGCCTCAGTTTCGCTGGGTTCTATGCGCGTCAACTGATACAGGAAATTAGCCGCTGTGGAGAGGCCGGGCTTCGGTGCAATCGGCTCCTCGCCTTTGCGAAGCCTGTCCAGAGTCGCCACCAGTGTTCCCATCTGCGCGGTCACACGGAGCGCCTTGCGGCGGTTCGCGTCCAAACTTTCATCCCCTTCATCCGGGTCATAGAGGGCCAGCAGCGAAGTCGCGGTTCGCAGGGCATCCATCGCGGGGGCTGTTTTGGGGAACTGCCGCAGCAGGGTCAAAGCCGAGGAGGGAATGGCGCGGCTTTTGTCCAAGTCCGCTTTCAGCGTTTCCAGTTCCGAGGCGGTCGGCAAAGCACCGTTCCACAACAAATACACGACCTCCTCAAAGGTCGTGTTCTGGGCAAGGTCATGAATGTCATAACCCCGATAAATCAGTTTGCCGTTCTTGCCGTCCACGTCACAGATGGACGACTCTCCGGCGATCACATCTTCCAGGCCTTTCGCGAATTCTTTATCGTCTGCCATTTTTCATTCCTCACCAGGCTCGGAGGCCGGCACCCTGCGCGATTTGCGCTCACAGCATTCTACCCATTTTCCGCGCGGACTGTCAAACCTTCCGTGCCTCCTGAGGAGGCGGCATCGGCAGCGGCTTCGTCGTCCCATTTGCCCGCAACAGACATCTTCGTGCCGCAGCAAGCGCACAGTCCAATCATGGCCCGGCGGCCATTTTTCATCAGTGTTCGCGTGGCGGACAGCATCTCCTGTTTGGCGCGGCAGCGCACGCAGTAACCTTGCACAGCAACCTCTTATATAAATGGGAATGAAGACGCGAAATTATAACACCGCCCCCATGCTTTGTCAACCCTGAACTTTTCGGCCCCGCGCCACGTCAGCATTGGTAGCTTTGCCGCACTCATGGTATAATCTTGGTATGGCTGATTGGTATAGGTTTTTCCGTGACAGTCTGGAAAAGTAGGCTCAATGAGCGTTAAATTGTTAGGCAGAAATTTTGCCGTCAACCCAGCGCCAGGAGGACTAGTCGCAGAGGTGGATACCTGTCTGACCAATGGGCGCTTGGTTTGGAGTTTCTCTTTCACATGCCAGGGGCAGGAGTTTGAGGGCGAATGGTGGGAACCGGGTTTCACTGTGACGTCTGATACGTTCGTTGCCCGAGACTGGCGACATTTAGTAGGCCAGGAAGGATGCTTCGTGGGCGGGGGGAACATAGCACAGCCGCAGACATACTGCGTTTTTGAGGACGAGACTCGTCACGAAAATCATATCCGCATTATTCAGCGTCAAGGAAAGGTTTTTACGATAGAATTGGCGGGATTTGCTCAAATGACACAGAATGAAGTCCACTTTACTCGTGTCCCATTCCAAGCCCTTGTGGATGTAGGATTTGATTGCATTGCTGTGAGAGTGCAGGATAGAGAACAGGCAGACAAACTTATACAGCAATACTTAGACTTAGCGTGTCTTGATGAGCCTTGGGAATGGTCACTTCCAAGTGGTGGGGTATTTGGCTACTTCTACAAGCCGTTAGATAGAGATTAACAGTTCACTTCAGGAAATCAATTATGCAAACTCGTCAATCACTCGCCCTTGCCCTGACATCCCTGACGGCTGTCGGCGCAGTCGCTCTGGCGGTCACGACCGCTTCCCTGCACCCTGTCGCCGCCGATACAGCCAAACCCGATGCGACCCAGGTCAAGGCGCTGTATGGGGAGAAATGCTCCGCCTGTCATAATCTGCCCAAACCCGAAGAAAAAGGCTACACCCGCGCCGAATGGCAGCGCACGGTGAACACGATGCTGAACAAGTATCATGCGTCGGACTCCATCGCGCCTGCCGAGGCCGCGCAGATTGTGGATTATCTGGCGACCTTTGCGCCCAAGACCTCTGCCGGCAATCGCGGCGGGGGACGGCAGCCGAGCGATCCGTGGGCCACGGACACCCTGGATGTCTGGACAGACGCCCCGGCGGCCTCCCGCGTGTTCAACTTTGAATCCGGCAGCCTGAACGGACTGTCCCCCGTCGGCTCCGGCACGCCTGGCCCGGCCCCGGTCTGGCAGGTGGCGACCGACAAGCCCGGCGCGGACGGTTCGGTAGCCCGCGTGTCCGCCCCCAATTTTCGCGCAGACCGCTTCGCCCTGCTGCTGGACAAGGGCGACCAGGGCCGCAACCTGGATGTGCGTGTCCGTTTCCATATTGACAGCGGCAAGGCCAGCCCCGCCGTCGGGATCGTCTTCGGCTATGCCGACCCGGACCACTACGCGGTTTTGCGCTGCAATCAGGCTCTGGGCGACCTCGCTCTGATTCAGCTTGCTGGCGCGAACCATACGACTGTCCAGCAGACCCCGTTTGTTCTACCGCCGCCTGGCGCGGTGCCGCCCGCCCCGGTCGTTCCCGCAAAACCTGCTACTCCTGGCGCTGTTCCAGGGCCGCCCGTTCCTGCCGCTTCCGCGCCGCCTCCCACGCCGCTATCGCCTGGCTGGCACACACTGCGCCTGCTGGTCAAAGACGGCCAGGTGCGCGGCTGGCTGGACATGGAAAAGCGGATCAATACCACTCTGCCCGCCTATGCCGGCGGCAAAGTCGGCTTGTGAACTCAGGGCAACACCGTCGCTTCGTTCCATGACTGGACGGTAGATTGGTACGATGCACCCAGCGCCTCCCCGCTGATTTGAGCGGCGCGATGATAAGAGCCATGCACTTTGTGTGTATGGCTCTTTTCCTGCCTCTGTGGTATCATGCAGGCATGGCCCGTACTGACCCGTTGCGCCGCCGAATACGCTTGTGGCTGTTGATATTCATCATCGGCCTGGTCTTGAGCGGCGTCACGGCCATTCCATTGGCATGAGAATTGAATTGGGCGGCGAGCCTTCTGGGGCATGGTAATGGCAGTCTGGCAGTGTGGATTCTGCGCGTTCGGGACGGCTTGCATGACACCGATACCCGCTACCCATTCATGGCCTATGGGACGGACTGGCTGGCGTTTGGGCATTTGATGATCGCCCTCGCCTTTGTCGGCCCGCTGCGTGATCCTGTTCGCAACCGCTGGGTGATTACGTTCGGCATGATTGCCTGCGTACTTGTCGTCCCCTGGGCGATGGCTTTCGGTCCCCTGCGAGGCATTCCCTTCTTCTGGCGCTTGATCGACTGCTCGTTCGGCGTCTTCGGCATCCTCCCCCTGTGGCTTTGCCGCCGAGACATTGACGCCCTGGAACGCCGGGAGGCGGCTGCCGCATGAAACCCCTGCTTCTGTCCCTGCTGACCGGTATTCTCTTTGCCTTCAGCCTGCCGCCGTTTAACTACGAGTGGCTGGGCTGGCTCGCCTTTGTGCCGCTGTTTGTCGCGGCGCAGGGGCGGCGTCCACTGGAAGCAGTAGGGCTGGGAATGCTGGCGGGGGCGATGTGCGGGGTTGTGCAGGCTGGATGGTATCACGACACGGCGCGGCTGTTCTGGGCTTATATTCCGTTTCTGTGGCTGTCGTTTTTGTTCGGCGTCGTGGCCCTCGCCGCCGTTAAAGTCCCGGCGCATTGGAATCCGATTTTCCGTGTTCTCTTCCTCGCTTCTGTCGGTGTCAGCGGCGAATGGCTGACGGCCTTTCTGCCCCTCCCACTCAACATTGCGCTCTGCCAGTATCGCGATTTGCTGCTGATTCAGATCGCCGATCACACGGGCATCTGGGGCATCTCGTTTCTGCTCTGGTGGGCCAATGCAGCCCTAGCGGAAATTGTTCTGCATCGGCGTTTTGTCCCTGCCGGCATCGGCCTGATGCTGGTTCTGCTGTCGCTCGGCTACGGCATCCTTGCTGGGTTCATGTCCGTAGAGGCTGGTGCGCCAACTTTGCAGGTGGCGGCTATTCAAGACTTGACCGGCGAAGAAGTCGGCGATCTCGCCGCCCACACAGCGCCAACGGACCGGGCGCAAATGACGCGGCAGGCGGTCGCGCGAGGAGCGGAACTGGTCGTTTGGTCGGAAGAATCGCTCGGCGGCGAGTTCACACCCACTGACTCGAAAGATGAGACGCGGCTGCTAGCACGCGCCTTGAAGACGGCCATCGTCGTCGGCTACTCCGACGACACGCGCCCCAAGCCGTTCAACTGCGCGGCCTACATTGCAGCGAATGGCGTTGTTCTCCGTCCGGCCCATCACAAAATCCATCTGTACCTGGCGGAACAGCAGACCAATCAGTCGGGAAGCAAAGCGACGGTCGTGGCGACGCCGCAGGGACCGATTGGTCTGGAAATCTGTTTTGATAGCTGCTACACGAACACGACGCGCGAGACAGTGCGGCAGGGCGCAAAACTCATCGCCATGCCAAACTACGACCCGCCTACACCGCGCGGCGTTCTGCACCGCCTCCACGGAGCCATGCTGCCGTTTCGCGCCGTGGAAAACCGTGTCCCGTTCGTCCGCGCCGACTCCAACGGCCTGTCGCAGATTGTGGACTCTTCCGGCCGAATCGTCGCCCAGTCGCCTCTCTTCGCGCCGGACGTTCTGGTCGGTGAAATCAAATTAGGAGACGGGCAGGGAACATTCTTTACGCGCTGGGGCGACTGGCTGGCCTACCTCTGCCTGCTGGTCGTGGCGGTCAGCCTCGCTGCCCGCTGTGTCAAACGGGAGTAGCGACGAAATGAGTGCATTTATTGGTAGGGGGGACATTGGCATCTGGGCTTCTAATAGGGAAAGGGATGCGGTGCTAGACTGGTTTGCTGAGTATCGTTGTTCCATCGGCGACCGGCGATGGCAGTGGTGCAAGGATGGGTCACAGCGCTGGCCGGGCCGCTGTATAGATTTGACGGAAGCCCTACAGAATGATGAGATGTTTAAATCACCGAGGCTGAGATGCAACTTGCGGCGCAGGCATACGGGCCGAATGTAGCTCTGCTATTGAAACACATCGAATTGATAGGTCAAGGCGTATGGGTTTACAAAGTCGATAGCGTTGAGGCCGTCAATTGGCGTACAACGTGACAAACTGACGTTTGCACTTAAAGCGCATCATAGCCCTCCATGTCCTGGCGGTTCCAGTCCTCCTCAAAGGTATGCAGTCGCGCCCGCAGATCGGCGGCTTGCGCTTTATCAATGCCGTAGTCACTGAGTTCACGCGGGTTCTCTTTTGGTAAAAACGTGACAATGACGCGCGTGTCTTCCATATCGAGCGGTTTTTCCAGCAATTCAATCCGCCCATCGCTATAGATGCCTTCAATTGCCTTGAGCATAAATTTAGCCTCCTAAACTTATGATATTCTACCCGCTGCGGGTACACTGAAGCAAATTGATTAAGCTTTTCGTGGAACATCGTCAACAATACAGGAAGCGTCTCCTTCCGCTCGGTTTGGCCATCGCCGTATTGCTCGGCATATTGGCCGTGCGGCATCATCAAGCGGTCACGCCTCTCCACGTCGCCACTTTTCCAGGGCATCTCAGCGACCCTGAATTCTCGCCGGATGGCCGGACGCTGGCGGTCGTGACGGATCAAGGCGTGGCGCTGTGGGATGTTGCCGGGTGGAAGCAGATCAAATTGCTGCCAGGTCATGCCAGATACGCCTACTGGACGCCGGATGGAAAAACAATAGTTACGTTGGGGGATCATGGAATCGATCTTTGGCCAAATCATACGGATGCGGATGTCATTCGCTGGGATGTGGCTTCCGGCAAGCCAGGGAAGATTATCCTCATCCCCAATACTTCGGCTTATTGGTTCGCTCTTTCTATTTCTTCGGACTTAACGAAACTGTTTATACAAGGGACACAAACCAAGCCGGCGCGTGTCTGGGACATAGAAAATGGTAAAATGATTTTGCCGCTGCCCTTCAACCATCTGTGGGAACCGCATTTCTCTCCAGACGGTCAATTTTTGGTAGGCGTCAACAGCGGCCAAAAACCATATCTTCATCTTTGGGATGCACGCACCTGGCGGGAATTGCCGACGCTGAAGGGGCAGACGACCGAGATTAAATGCGCCCGTTTTTCACCAGATAGCAAATTGCTGGCGACAGGAAACGAAAAACAGATAACCCTGTGGAACACAACGACATGGCAGCCGGTTTGAGTGATGCCGGCAAAGTTTAACCTTCTTTTTCGTATGCATTTCTCGCAAGACGGCACCCGTTTGGGAGCAGGCGGGCGCTTCCAGAATGAAAACGGAACAATGGGAGACTTCTATTGGATGCTATGGAACCCACTGACGGGCCAGCAAATCACGGAGGCTCATAATTCTTACTTCTGGGGATTTCTTCCGAATAGTCGCGCGATTTTTACGCAATCAGTCACAGCAGGGCCAGTGCCACCCGGCGATGATCTCGTACTTTGTAATGGAGAGAACGGGCAAGACTTTTGGGTGGCAAAAGATTACCTGCCAGCCGGTGATAAAACCAGGCGCACGGCAACGGACGCTGACTTTTCCTCCGATAGACGCTACATGGCGACGGCGACGACCGTTGCCTCTTCGCCTTTGGACATAATGGCTCCTGCGGTGGGAATATTGCGGCTTTGGCCAGCTCCTGGACGCTGAAGGGATGAGATGTTTTTCATGCTTCCGCAACGCAATCGCTCATCTCTGAAAATGGCCCTGTTCGCCGGGGGCGCATTCACTCTGGCGAGCCTGGGCATCCTTTGCCTTGTGCTGGGGCGGCTGAGTTTGTTTCCGCCCAACCCGACCCTGCCGCCCGCTGTCGCGCTGACGCCGCTTCAGGCACGTATCATTGCGGGGGCAAAGGCGCAGATTGGCAACGGCTACAACGCTTCCTACTGCCCCATTTCCTACCCGAACGGCGATCCACCGGCAGGGCAGGGGGCCTGTACGGATGTCGTCGTCCGCAGCCTGCGGGCGGGCGGTTATGATTTGCAGTCACTGATTCACGAGGACATGGCTCGGCACTGGGATCTCTACCCGCATCGCTGGGGTCTGCCCGGCCCGGACTCTAACATTGACCACCGCCGAGTTCCCAATCTGGCTGTTTTCTTCACGCGGCACGGCCAGATATTACCAATCGTTGTCACGCCAAGGACATTGCCGACCTGGCAGCCGGGCGATGTCGTTGTGTGGAAGATGCCCGGAGGCGGCGACCACTGCGGCATCATCTCCGACCGACGCGATTTGCAGGGCATTCCGCTGGTCATCCACAACCTCAGCCCCTGCCGCGAACAGGACGCGCTGACGCAATGGACGATTGCCGGGCATTATCGGTATCCCGAACGCGGAACAAACCCGGTACAGCGGCAGAAGACGGTATAATTCAAACATAATCAGCAGAGGAGAATCAGCAATGTGGGGTATTTTCATCGGCTCATTACTTTTCGTGCTTGCCATTCTCTATCGTCCTTCTGGTGTAGACTGGATTATAGCGACGGCGGGGCTGACACTGGCGCTGGCGGCAACCGCACGCTATGCCGCTGACTTAATGACCCCTGCCGCGACGCCCAGGCACACCGTTTACGATGAAATTCACTCTAAACCGACGACAATCAAATTGCCGCCGGTTATGTAGGAGCCTCTAGGAGTCTACGAGTATGATTGCGTTGAAGCCGTCCTTCGTGATGCGCGCCTTTGTCACGGTCGTGGCGCTGCTGGCCCTGTCAGGAATCGCCTCGTGTGCGCCGCAGCCAGCCGCAAACGCTCCTGTTTCACAGCCGCGCCTCCTGACCGATGTCGCCTACGGAACTGATCCGGCGCAGAAGATGGATGTGTACGTGCCGGCCGGATTCACCGGGCTGCGGCCTGGAGTGGCGCTGATTCACGGCGGGGGCTGGCAGGGCGGGGATAAAGGGTTCTACGCGCCCTCGGGCCTTGCGCTGGCGGCGCTCGGGTTTGTCGCCTTCTCAGTCAACTACCGGCTGACCCCGGCAACTCATTTTCCCGCGCAAGCCGATGACGTTCAGCGGGCTGTGCGCTGGATGCGCGCCCATGCTGCCGATTACCGGCTTGATCCGGCCCGAATCGGCGCGCTGGGGGACTCGGCTGGCGGTCATCTGGCCCTGATTCTGGGGACGCAGGATACGCGGGATAATACAGACACAACCCTGGCCGCTCAAAGCAGCCGGGTTCAGTGCGTGGTGGACTTCTATGGGCCAGCCGACCTGACAAACATGCTTCCGGCTGCCCCGCAGAATGATGCCCAGAAATATGCCGCACATGTCATGCACGACCTTTTTGACGGAACGGCTCAGGAGAAGCCTGCTTTGGCCCGTTCTGCCTCGCCGCTCTTTTCTGTGGACTCAAAATCCGCGCCGACGCTCATTATCACCGGGATGGATGATCCGCTGGTGCCGCCCGATCAGTCTGAGCGCATGGCCGACGCCCTGCGCGCGGCAGGCGTGGAGACGGTTCTAGCGATTATCTACAAGCAAGGGCACGGCTTCCTGCTGCCCGGCGACGCGCAAACGTATGGGGCAATGTCTGTAGAATGGCTTGCCCGTCATCTCAGACCTTAAAACACAGGAATGAGTTCAGAACTTCTGGGACGTTTTCGGGTAAAATGGTGTCAGAACAAATGTCAAAGCCGATGGAGGACACAGCAGCCAGTGAGGAGCAATCCTGTCCTGGCTGCGGCCTGACCCGGAGCGATCTGTACGCGCATGGGCAGATGGGCTGCGCCCATTGCTACGAGACGTTTGCCGCGGAAGTGCAGCGCGCGCTGAAAGAGATACACGGTGAGACCCGCCACCTCGGCAAAAACGCCGCTTAAATCGGCCCCGCTGGCGTCCGCGAAACCGGCTCCTGCTGTCGTTGGCACGCCCGACCTTGCCGGCCTGGGCAGGGGAAACGGGCTGGGAAGCGGATGTCGTCCTGTCCACCCGCGCCCGGCTGGCACGCAATCTCGCGGGCTTTTCCTTTCCCAATCGGGCCGCCGACGCCGATCTGAAAGCCGTCGCCCGTCAGGTTCTGGCTGTCATCAAGAAGCGCGACAAAGGCCATGTGAGCCTGCGGGCGGTGGAAGTCGGCAAACTGCCGGATGCGGACAAAGCGGGATTGGTGGACAGCCACTTGATCAGCGTGCCGCACGCAATGGCCGGGCCGCACCGCTGGGCATTGGTGGATGATCGGCACACGATCAGCGTCATGGTCAACGAGGAAGACCATTTGCGCTTGCAGGCGATCCTGCCGGGGCTGCAATTAGACGCCGCATATCGGATTGCCGATCAGATGGACGATCAATTCGGCGGGCATTTAGACTATGCGTTTGACGCGCATTACGGTTATCTCGCCTCATCGCTGTCCAACTGCGGGACAGGCCTGCGCCTCTCGGTCATGCTGCACCTGCCGGGGCTGGCCCTGGCGGGTAAATTGGAGGCCGCGCTGGAAGCGGGGCGGACACTCGGCGCGGCGGTGCGCGGCCCGTATGGCGAGGGAAGCGATGCGGCTGGGGATGTGTTCCAGATCTCCAATGCCGTCAGTACGGGGAAATCAGAAAGGCAGCTTTTGACCCGGCTGACGGCGACAGCGACCCTGCTGGTGACGGATGAACAGGCCGCCAGGGAACTGCTCTGGCGTGATCAGCGTTCTTTTATGGAAGACAAAGTTGGCGACGCGAAGGCGCGACTGAAAAAGGCCGAGCGTCTTTCCACCTCAGAATCAATGGCGATATTATCCCATCTGCGCCTGGGCGAGCAGATCGGACTTGGAACCGGTGTGACAAACCGGGTATTTAACGAACTGTTGTCGTCACTGCGTATGGGCGCGCAGTTTGTTGCGGGCGAGAAGGCCCAATACACTTTCTACGAAGAAACGCGCCGTCCGGCGCTGATCCGCAATAAGATCCGGGAGCATACCCGGTGACTGACCTAGCCAAAATAACCTCTCCCCGCCGCAAGCGGCGACCCTCCCCTGTTAAGGGAGGGTGGGAATAGCAAAACCTTTCTTACCCTTCCCTGACAGGGAAGGGTCAGCGCTTGTGCCGGGGTTAGGGTCTTGGAGGCTGGGGTTAGGTTCCTTTTAGACACGGGGAGAAGCAATAACCATGTGGCAACGATTTACGGAGCGCGCCCGCAAGGTCGTGTTCTACGCGCAGGAAGAAGCCGGCAGACTCGGCGAGAACTATGTCTCCACGGAGCATCTGCTGCTCGGACTGGTGCGCGAGAACGACAGCGTCGCCGCCCGCATCCTTGATAGAATCGGCGTCAGCCTGGGCCGTATCCGCTCAGAAATCGAGCGGCAGGTGGCGCGGGGCGATGGCCGTCTGGGCCAGGACATGCAGCTCACGCCGCGCGCCAAGCGGGTCATTGACCTGGCTTATGACGAAGCGCGGCAGCTCAACAATAATTATATCGGCACGGAGCATCTGCTGCTGGGCTTAATCCGCGAGGGCGAAGGCCTGGCAGGCCGCGTCCTGTCCAAACTCGGCGTGGATTTAGACCGCACCCGGCGGGAAGTCATGCACTTGCAGGAAGGTGGTGGCGAGGGCGGCGTGGCGACCGCAGGGGGGACGCGGCAGGCGACCAAGACGCGCACCCCGACTCTGGACGAATTCGGGCGGGACCTGACGGAACTGGCCCGCAATGAGAAACTAGACCCGGTGATCGGGCGGGCCAACGAGATCGAGCGCGTGCATTCAGATCATCTCGCGCCGCATGAAGAACAACCCGTGCCTGCTGGGTGAACCGGGCGTCGGCAAAACTGCCATCGCCGAGGGACTGGCGCAGCGCATCGTCATGGGCGATATCCCTGACTTCCTGAAAGACAAGCGCGTCGTTCAGCTTGGACCTGGCTGCACTGGTCGCCGGCACCAAGTACCGGGGCGAGTTTGAAGAGCGCATGAAGCGCGTCATGGAGGAAATGCGGAAGGCGCAGGGCGAGATCATCCTCTTTATTGACGAACTGCATACTCTGGTCGGCGCGGGCGCGGCAGAAGGGGCGATTGACGCTTCCAACATCATGAAGCCGGCGCTGGCGCGCGGCGAGTTGCAATGCATCGGCGCGACTACGCTGGACGAGTACCGCAAATACGTGGAGCGCGATGCGGCCTTGCAGCGGCGTTTCCAGGCCATTCAGGTCAAAGAGCCGTCGGTAGACGACTGCATTGAAATCCTCAAAGGCCTGCGTCCGCGCTACGAGCAGCATCACAAAGTAGAGATCACGAACGAAGCGCTGGACTGCCGCGGCCCGCCTGTCCGACCGTTATATCACGGATCGATTCCTGCCCGATAAGGCCATTGATGTCATTGATGAAGCCTCGTCCCGGGTCCGCCTGCGCGCGGCGATGCCGCCGCAGGACTTGCGCGACGCCAAGATCGAACTCAACGCCGTCCAGAAAGAATTGAACGGTCTGCCCAACAACCGGCAGTACGAAAAAGCGTATGAACTTCAGGGCCGCAAACGCGAACTGGAAGAGCAGCGTCCGCGATCTGGAAGAAGGCTGGCAGGAGGCCCGGAAGGACGCCAAAACAGACCGTAGACGAAGATGAAGTCGCGGCCATCATCTTCTCCATGACCGGCATTCCCGTTTCGCGTCTGGTGGAAGCCGAAACGCAGAAGCTGTTCCGCATGGAGGAAGAACTGCACAAGCGCATCATCGGCCAGCACGAAGCGATTGTCGCGATCTCCAAAGCTGTCCGCCGCTCGCGGTCCGGCCTGCGCGACATCAAGCGTCCCATCGGCTCGTTTATCTTCCTGGGACCGACCGGTGTTGGCAAGACCGAACTGGCCCGCGCCCTGGCCGCGTACCTGTTTGAGAAGGAAGAAAACCTGATTCGCATTGACATGTCCGAGTACATGGAAAGCTTTGCCGTGTCCCGCCTGGTCGGTGCGCCTCCCGGCTATGTCGGCTACGATGAGGGCGGCCAGTTGTCCGAAGCCGTCCGCCGCAACCCCTACTCGGTGGTGCTGCTGGACGAGATCGAGAAAGCGCACCCGGAAGTCTACAACATCCTGCTGCAAATCATGGAAGATGGCCGGCTGACCGACTCGCATGGCCGGATCATTGACTTCAAGAACGTCATCCTGATTATGACCAGCAACATCGGCGCGCGCTCCATTCAGGGTGAACGCGAGATGGGCTTCGGACGACTGGCCGGCGGCCCAAAATCTTCGGAAGACATGGCCCGGCAGATGGACAGTATCAAGGGGCGCATCACGGATGAACTCAAGCGCGTTTTCCGTCCTGAGTTCCTGAACCGCCTGGACGAAACGATTATCTTCCACCCGCTTTCTTCGGAAGAGATCACGCAGGTCGTGACCCTGATGCTGGACCGGGTCGGCAAGCAGATCGCCCAGAAGGGCATGGACTTTGAGGTGACGGACGCCGCCAAAGGCTTCCTGGCCCGCGAAGGCTTTGACCCGCAGTACGGCGCCCGGCCCCTGCGTCGGGCGGTTCAGCGCCTCGTGGAAGACCCGCTGGCCGAGGAAATCCTGCTCGGCAAGTTTGTCGCCAACGATACGGTCGTTGTGGACACCGACGAAGAGCGAGGCATCATCTTCCGCAAAGGCGCCCCGCTGGGCTTGGAAGGTGATTTCACGCCCGAACCTCAGCCTCAAGTGCAGGTAGAGGAAGTGATCGAGCCGGCAGCGGCTTAACGCAAAAAATCAACAGGGCCGGGAGCGAATTGCTCCCGGCCCTTTCTGCGTCGGTTTATGGCTTCACTGCGGGTGTTGTAGTAGTCGGCGTTGCCTGCACAGGTGCTGGTGTGGTTCCTAACTTCTGCTGCAAGGCCGCGATCTGCTGCTTCAGGTCATCAATCTGCTTCTGCATTTGTTCCAGTTGCTGCGTCACATTGGTCGCCAGGTTCGTGACAAAATTCGGCTTACCGATTTCCTCATACGTCTGGCCCTGATCCATCACAATGTTAAGAACCGTGCGCTGGCCCGGCTTCACAACGACGCCCAAAATGCGTTCAGGGCAATACGTCGTTTGATTGCCAACCCACCCCTTTTTCGAGCGTCAAATCGTAAATGCCCGGCTTGATGTTCTTGACGCTAAACAAGCCTCCCATATCTGGGTCCGCTTGTACCTCAAACTCACCGCCCCCTTGACGAACACCTTTAATTTGTTCGCCACCACCGGCCATAAAACCTTTCGCCATAATGGCTTGGCCCTGGTTGTTGGTAATCGTGCCTTCCAGCCAGCCATATTGAGAAACGTCAACGGTTGGCTGAAGCTGGGCTTTGGCGAAATGGGCTGAAGCCAGAAGGAGCGTCACAATGGCAGCCGCAGTCGTTATACGCATGAAGGTTGTTCCTTTCCATTGATTTTGTCAGGACGCTGGAATTTTACCTCATCCAGAAATAAATTGAACACTGATGTCGCGAAGATCGCCTCAATGGGCTGGATCCCCATACAGGATGCCCCGTCCATTGCTGCCCATGTACACCCGTCCGTAGATGCGCGGGTCCCCCGTCACCTCCTGGCCGCTGTAGCCGTACTGATGCGCGTCATCGTTAATTCGTACCCAGGTCTGCCCCGCGTCATTGGAGCAGAACACGCCGGACGCGCCGCCGCGCGTCTGGCCGGTGACATAGAGGGCCGGGTAAGCGCGGCCCGGCGCAGCCTTGCCGAAGCCCAGTCGATCCGCGTTTGGCAGATCGCCGACATGGGCAAACGTCGTCCCGCCGTCCGTGGAATGGAAAACTCCGTTCCCTCCTGCCGCAAGCCAAAGGTCGCCCGCGCGTCCCGGCATCGCCCGTAACTGCTGCGCCCCGCCGGGAAGCGTTCCGCGGGGCGTGAATGTCGCTCCCCCATCTACACTCGCCAACAGTTTGCCGTCTGCCATCAGATAGAACGTCCCGGCGGTCATGCGGTCGGAGATCACGGTGCCCCGGCCCTGGCCTGCCCCAGCGGAGGCCTGCCAGGTCGCGCCTTTGTCGCGCGAGAAAGCTGGGACCGCGCCCTGGGCCGCCCATACTAAAGTCGTGCCGTCGGCGGAGACTGCGATTGAGCCGGAGCCGCGACTGCCAGGCGGGGCTGTCGGAAACGGCGTCCAGGTGATGCCGTTGTCGGAGGAAAACGCGCCGTTTGTTCCTCCTCCGCCACGGCCCACACGGGCCACGAGCATAGGATTATTTTCCGCGAAATCAATGCTGTCCGTGTTGTTGAAGACCGGGTTCGTGAACATACCGCCTGCGGGCGAAACGGCCAGGTCTTCGTGCCGGAAGCCGCCGATGTCGCCCAGGCCGCTGAACAGATGCGCTCCGGCGGGCGGGCTGACCAGAGTAATGACCGCGGTCTCTTCCAGGCCCGCCGCCCCGACTGTCCAGTGCGTTGCCGCATTACGATCGGCATTGGTCACGTCCTCGCTGGCCCAGATCGTCGCTCCGGTGCCATACAGCGCGTGGCCGGGGTGGAACGGGTCCAGCGCCAGCGCGCCGATCCACCAGCCCAGGCGGGCATCCCGACCGCCGAATGTGAGATAGGGAGTGAGCGACCAGTCGCGGACGGTTTTCGGGCCAAGATCGGCCCACGTTCTGCCGCCGTCCGTGCTGCGAAACAGCGTGTCGCCGGGGTTCCAGCGGTCCATCGTCGTCACCATGATTGTTTGGGGCGCGGCGATGCGCGCAGGCCGGCGTAGCCGAAGCTGCCTTTCTGGGGCGAGATGTCTGTCCAGGTTCCAGTGTGCGTATTGTATTGCAAGACGGCTCCGCCGCTCATGCCGTTCGGGCCGGGCGCGTTGCCATAGGTCAGGTACAAAAGGCCGCTCGGAGCGAGAACGCCGTGATGGGGCAGCAGACCCGTCGGCTGGCCCGGCACGGCCTGCCAGGTCGCTCCGCCGTCCTCGCTGCGGTACAGACCCGGCCCATCCTGGGAAACAGCGGCGTAGATGACAGGCGTGGCCTGTCCCGCCTTGCCGCTGGCCCTGTCAAAGACCACAAAGACAACTCCGATGCCGTTGGTGCGTCCCGTAACCGGAAAAGTATCCACTTTGTTCCAGGTCGCCCCAGAATCGGCGCTTTTCCACAGGCCGTCATTGCGCGACCCCATGAACAGAATGCTGTTTTTGTTCGGGTCCACGGTCAGCCGCTCCCCCGCCGAGCGCCCATCCTCGTTGCCGCCCATTTTGAACGGCACGTCCGCGCGCTTCCAGGTGCGCCCTCCATCGGCCGTGCGGACAATGGCCCCGTTGCCGGACCAGGGCGACGTGTAAGTGCCGAGGGCCAGATAAAAGCGGTCGGCGTCTGTGGGATCCACGCCGATGCTTTCGCAGCCCAGCAGGTTGCCGTCGCGTCCGCCCGCCCAGTCATTGAGGGGGATCCATCGCTTCGCCGCCTTATCCCAGCGGTACGCGCCGCCGATGTCGGTGCGGGCAAAGGCCAACCCTTCGCGGGCAGGGCTGAAGATCAGCCCGTCCACAAAGCCCCCCGCGATAATAGTGACGTTATGCCACGCATAGGGCCGGCTTGCCTCTGCCGTCGGCGTCTGCTGCGCCGTGGCGGCGGAAGGCAGAAGAATGACTGCCAGCGCCATAATTGTCAGTGTTACATTGTTCCGTTTCATAATTCGTCTTTATGCCTCCTTTGGCAACTCACGCTATGGTACCACTAAAAATGAGAAAATGTTCGCGGCGATAACAGGTATAATAAGCGCTGAAGTTGGGGAACACAGAGCGATGAAGCAGGTGGTCAGTGTCAGTTTAGGATCGGTGTCGGGTGATTTTACGCGCGAGGTGACGCTGGCCGGGCAGCCGATACGTCTGACCCGCGAAGGGGTGGGCGGCGACATGGAGCGCGCCTTGACCCGCATCCGGGAATTGGACGGGCAGGTAGACGCGATCGGCCTGGGCGGAATTGACATCTACCTGCAAGTCGGCGGGGAGCGGTTTGTCATCGGTGACGGGCAGCGGCTGGCACAGGCGGCTTTGCAGACGCCGGTCGTGGACGGCAGCGGGCTAAAAAACACCCTGGAGCGAACGGTCGTCCGGTCACTGGCCGCGTCGGGCCTGGTTTCCTCCCAATCCAAAATTTTGATGGTCAGCGCTCTGGACCGCTTCGGCATGGCGGAAGCGTTTGTCGCCCTGGGCTGCCCATGCGTCTTCGGCGATTTGATCTTCAACATCGGCCTGGACTTCCCATTGACCACCCTGCCGGAGATTGAAGATCTGGCCCGGAAATACCGTTCGCGTTTGCTTTCCGTCCCGTTTCACCTGCTGTATCCGACCGGCGCGTCCCAGGACACGCAAGAAGCAGACCCGCGCTATGCCAAATATTATGAGGCAGCGGACGTGATCGCCGGCGACGGTCATCTGATCCTGCGCCATCTGCCGTCGAACATCGCGGGCCAAGGCATCGTTACCAACACCACTCGCCCTCGCAGTTTGGAACGGTTTGCCGGGGCCGGCGCGGCCTGGGTGGCGACGACAACCCCGGACATGGACGGCGTTTCCGGCGGAACCAATTTGATGGAAGCCGCCCTGGTCGCCCTGATGGACAAGCCCCTCGCGAATATCACGCCTTCCGACTACGATGCCTGGACCGAGCGCCTGGGCTGGCGCGGAACGGTTCATCGGTTTTAAGGAGAGACACGCATATATGACAGCCGCCGAAGAACTGCAAGACAGCCTGCGCTCGTTTGCCGCAAGCTGCAACGAAAATGCCCGATTGATGGCGATGATTGCCGACTGGAACCGGACGCTGCATGTCCGGGCGACCGATCTAGGCACAGACGCTGCATTGATCACCCAGGACGGAACGGTCACCCTGGAAGACGGAGCGCCGCCTGCCGCCGATCTGGTTCTGCAATCCACGCGGAGAAATTCTGACGCAGATCTTCTACGGCGAGCTTTCGCCCAATGACCCCTACAACGCCGGGACGCTGCGTATTCAAGGGCCGGAGTCGGACATCGTGCGGCTGGACTTCGTGATTGCGATGCTATGGGAGTAGACGCGCCCACAGCTTAAGCGCAGCATCGGGCTTGTCCACGGTCGTCTCGACCAGCGCCGGCCTGACGTTTGCGTCCTCCACGTTTCTGGTCGTCGTCCAGATGGCCTGCTACCTGGCCGGGGATGCCGCCTGGATCGCCATCGTGATCGCCGGCTTCCTGTGCGCGCTGGCCGCGGCGGCGTTCTCGGAACTCAACGGCATGTGGCCGAGCGTCAACGGTATCCGGCTGTACATTCACCGGGCCTTTGGCGAAAAGATTTCCCTGGTCGCCGCGCTGACTTACATGTCGGTCGTTACCCTCGTCGTCGGGACCGAAGCGTATGTGCTCTCCCATGTTCTGAACGCCGCCCTGCCCGCCATTTCGCCGCCCTGGTGGATCTTTCTGATGCTCACTCTGGCAACGGCGGTCAACTTCCGGGGCCTGCGAATCGCCGGGGCATTTCAGAACGTCGTCACCTATTCGGTCGTTGCGTCCGTTGTCACCATGAGCGTCCTGGCCCTGTCCCATGCCCATTTCGCCGTTCCTCAACCCTTGCACACGGGCGGCATGGGGCCGGTCTTTCAGGCCGTGGGAGTTGCCATCTTTCTGTTTGTCGGGTTTGAGTGGGTGACACCACTGGCCGATGAAGTCCGTTCGCCCCGCGCTATCCCGCTTGGCATGTTCCTGGCCGTCGTGCTGCTGGTCATGGTGTACGCCCTGGTCGCCACGGCCATGTTCGCCGGTCTGCCCGGCACGAGCCGTTCGGCCCTGTTTGGTACGCTGGCCCATCGTGAGCCGATCCCCCATGTCGTGTTTGCTCAGGCTGTCTTTGGCTCCGTCGGTCGCTGGGTGATGATCGGCACCAGCCTGTGCATGTCCCTGACGACGTTCAACGCAGGCCTGATGGGGGTCAGCCGCTTTCTCTACGGCATGGCGCGGGATCAAGTCCTACCCAAAAGCCTGTCCAACATTTCGGCCCGCTTCAGTACCCCGGATCGGGCTGTGTTTGTCGTCTATGTGATTGCCCTACTTGTGTCCGGCCTGGTGTACTGGACCCAGCGGTTCGTACTGCTGGTCAACTTGGCCGCCGCAACTGAAGCCTTTATTTACGCCTTTGCGGCTGCCGCTGTGATCGCGCTGCGTGTCAAAGACCGCGACCGAGAACGTCCGTTTCGGATGTGGGGCGGCGTCTGGCTGCCATGTGTTACGGCGTTGATCTTCCTCGCCATGGGCATCGGCGTGTTCGCCCAGCCGGGTATTGAGGCTTGGGGCGCCGGCCTACTGCTCGTGCTCTTAGGACTGGCCTGGTGGCTCTACATTCATTTTGTCGCCCAACCCCGCCTGACCACCCTCCGCGCCCAAGCCGCCGCCCGTCCCTCCCGCCGTCCTCCAAAAAATAACCCGTAGATATGCGAAACGGTTGATATTGCTGGCCCAAACATGATATAGTGGAGTATCAGGCCACTGACGGTCTGCGCCCACCATCGGGCGGCAAAGGCAATGACGTCTTTTTGGTTTCTTCCGCACGGCTGCGCGCTGGGAGAAACTGAAGAGGCGTCTTTTTGTGGAGGCTGCCCGGAACGAAAGAAGCGATATTATGGACTTGGCCGCTCGTCTGGATCACTATTACCGGCTCATCAAGCAGGTGCTTCTCAGCCGGCAGGACCCGATCACGGGTCTGCTGCCGGCCAGCACGGCGGTCAACGCTCACGGCAACTACACGGATGCCTGGGTGCGGGATAACGTATACAGCATTCTGGCGGTCTGGGGGCTGGGACTGGCGTATCGCAAATTGGACTGGGATCAGGGGCGCACTTACGAACTGGAACAAAGCGTCGTCAAGACCATGCGCGGTCTGCTGTTTGCCATGATGCGGCAGGCAAACAAAGTGGAGCGCTTCAAGGAGACTGCAGTCGCCTTTGGATGCCCTGCACGCCAAGTATGACACGCGCACCGGCGGCGCAGTGGTGGGCGATGCCGAGTGGGGACACTTGCAGCTTGACGCCACTTCGCTCTGGCTGCTGATGCTCGGACAAATGACAGCGTCGGGCCTGTCTATTTTGTTTACACATGGACGAAGTCAATTTTGTGCAGAACCTCGTTTATTATATCGGGCGGGCTTATCGGACGCCGGATTACGGCATCTGGGAGCGGGGTAACAAGATCAACAGCGGCAACCCGGAGCTAAATGCCAGTTCGGTTGGCATGGCGAAAGCCGCTCTGGAGGCTCTGAGCGGATTGGACCTGTTTGGAGTACGCGGCAGCCAGGCATCGGTGCTGCATGTGATGTCCGATGAGATCGCACGGTCCCGAATTACATTGGAGTCCCTGCTGCCCTGGGAGTCCAGTTCCAAAGAGGTGGATTCGGCCCTCCTGAGTATCGTCGGTTTTCCGGCCTTTGCCGTAGATGACGCCGAGTCTGGCCGAGCGGACGCGCACACGAGTCACCCGGCAGTTACAGGGGCGGTATGGCTGCAAGCGGTTCCTACGCGACGGCCACCAGACGGCGATTGAAGATGCCAGCCGGCTCCATTACGAAGCCTGGGAACTAAAACAGTTTGAGCATATCGAATGCGAATGGCCGCTGTTCTTTGTCTATTTGATGCTGGATGCCCTTTTCCGGGGCGACATCGCGACCGCCCGTGATTACCGGACACGCCTGGAAGGCGCGCTGGTGAAGCGTGACGGGCTGGCCCTGCTGCCCGAACTGTACTTTGTGCCGGCAAACGGCCATTGAGGCCGAGAGGCGCGCTCCCCGGAGCCAGACTCGGCAGCCAAATGCCAACGTCCCGCTGGTATGGGCGCAGAGCCTGTATTACCTTGCCTTACTGCTGGACGAAGGGCTGCTGGAACCGGGCGAAGTGGACCCGCTGGGCCGACGTTTGCGGGTGGGAGCCAGCCGCGATCCTGTCGTTCAAATCGCGCTGCTGGCCGAAGACGAGTCGCTTCAGTTGGAACTGGAAACTCAGGGTGTCGCCACCCAGACCCCGCAGCAGATCGAGCCGATCCAGGTCAGAAGGGCCGAGGAACTGTCGGCGGCCTACAGTCAGATCGGGCGCAATGATGCGCTCGGGCTGACAGGCCGCCCGATCCGGCGTTTGCGGAGCCTGACCACCTCCAAAGTTTTTGTGATCCGGGGTCACACAATGGTCTTCCTGCCGTCTTTTCTGGACCCGCAGAAGTTTTATCTCATGCTGGATCGCCATTTTCTTGTAGACCAGATGACTAGCGAATTGGCGTATCTTCAGCGCCATTGGCGTCAAATGGGCCGTCCCGACGGTGACGCTGCTGCTCACCCGAACGCTGCTGGAAACGGGCCGGGAGGCGCTTCTGGAACTCATTGAGGCGTTCAAATCCGGCGAATGCGGCGGCGTTCATGTTCGGTTGGGCCGGCTCGGGGAATTGCGCCAGACGGCAGGGCTGGAGCGGATTGACTACCTGCACGAGTTTGAATTTTCGGACGCGCCGGTTCGGGACGCGCTGCCGGGGCAATATCGCCTGACCGCCGACCCGCGCCAGTCCCTGCCCTTGAACCAGATGGAGGAGCGGAGGATTGAACAGGAAACGGATACGGCGACGCTGCTGGCCCGACTTTCCGGCAGCCGGAACCTGTACGAACAGACCGAGACGCTTCATGCCCTGGTTCGCCTGCGTGGGCTGGACTTCGCTGCCGAATGGGAAACGGGAATTGTAACCCTGCGGGAGCTACTGGAAGACGTCTACGCGCAGGCGGCGCGCGGCGAGGAAGGCCGTCCCGTCTGGGCTATCGTGCGCCGGACGGCGGGACTGCTGGATAAGACCGACGTGACCCTTTCCGATGCCGTCACGGACATTCTGGTGCGTCAAAAGCAGATCACGGTCGGAAAATCATACTCGGACGCATCGCTCATTTCTCGCCCGCTCCCGCCCAGTGAAATCCGGGAAAAGATACGGGAATTCGGCGGGGCTGATGTCCGCGATTGGGTGCTGACTCAGGAGATCGTGATTTCCCTGGGCCTGCTGGTCCGGGCAGAGCCGCAACTGTTTCGCGGGCTGATGACTTTGCGCGTTGGCTATCTGATTTTGCTGATGAACAGCGAACTGGCGGGCGAGTTGGGCGTCCGGCAGGAGGAAGCGCACGAGCATCTGATGGCCCTCAGCCCCTCCGAGATTCAGAAGCGTCTGCACGACGTGCTGGGGGGCTATGAAGACAAGGCGAAACTGGCGCTGCGCCAGGAGTCGCTGCCACTTCAGGAGGGCCGCGTAGAGGCCGTTGCCCCGGAGGATATAGATGCGCCGCCCGGCGGCTGGCTGCGCTTCCGTCAGCGGGCGGGCGCGCTAAACCGCGTTCCCGCCGGATTTTATCCCAGCGTCTGGAAACTGCTTCAGCACTGTCAGGGCCTGATTATCGGGGACAAATTGGAACTGCGTAATCGTTTGGACAGCAGCTTGATCTTGTCCGAAATGACGGCGGGGGAGAAAAACTTTGCGCTCTGGATTGAGCATCTGCTGAACAAGATGGATGCTTCCAAGTACCGTCAGTTGAATATTGAGACTTTGATGGCGCTGGCCGCTCTGGCCGAGCGCAGCCCGGATCTGAAGATCAATGACTACCTGGCATTAGACGTCATTATTGGTCATGCCGTGCGGCTGGCCTGGCTTGACCAGGTTCCCGACCGGGCTGAAGCCTATGAAGAAGATAAATCGACGGCTTGGAAAGCGTTCTACGAGACTTCGCCCCAGGTCTGCGGCGCGTATGCCGTCAAAGCCTTGCAGTTCCTGACCCATTTATGAGGCAAGATAGGCTCGCCAGCCGCCATGCTGCGTGATTTCCGTTGCTCCGATTATGGCGAACGGCTCACAGACAAAGCCCTTGACGACCGAGCCGTTCGCCAGTTCGACGCTGCCGATGCCCAGCGGAGCGGGAACGGCGGCCACAAAGTTGCCGAAGAGATGCGTGGGCATGGCCCATACTTCCACTTCCATGCCGCGACCTGTGAAGCCTGGCGCACGCACCAAGCCCGGTTTGGGCGGCACAGTCTCCGGCAGAGCGTACAAACGATAATCGGCTGCCGTTTTCGTCGTCACAACCAGTCTTGCCCCGCTATTGGTCAATTGATGGTTCAATGGCTGCCCCGTCAAATGCGCGCCGACAACGGCTACTAACACGCATCCCGGCGGCGTGATGGGCGGCGTCAGTGGGGGAGTTTTGGCAATCGGCGTTTCCAAACCGCCCAATGTCTGCCCCAGGAACGATGCAGGCGGTCCGCGACGCAAACCAGCGCCTGTTCCGATTGCCGCATTCCCACGAGCGACACGCCGAACGGCAGTCCGTTTGGGCGAAACCCTGCCGGCACGGCAACGGCGGCCAGATCCAGCAGGTTGACGAAGTTTGTGTAAAAGCCCAGATTGGTATTGAGACGGACGGGGTCAACGACGACTTCTTCCTGCGTGTAGATCGTTCCCGTCGTCGGCAGCAGCAGCACATCAATGCTTTGCCAGACCGCTCTTGTCTGCTGCCGCAGTTCTTCTAGTCGGTATTGTGCTTGGAAGGTGTCTACGGCGCTAAACTGCGCGCTCCCGCTGATGATGCCGCGCACGACCGGATAGACTTCTTCGGCGTGTGCAGTGAAAAATGGCTGGAGCGCGGCCAGCCGCTCCGCCACCCAGGGGCCGGAGTAAAGCAGTTCGGCGGCATCTCGAAACGGCTGAAAATCAAACTCTTGCAACGTGCCTCCGAGCGACTCCAGCGCACGGTTGGCCTCCTCGTAGAGCCGCTGTGCGTCTGCGTCACCAAAGAATTCCAATTGACAAGGCTTGGGAACGCCGAATTGGAACCGTCCGCCGAGCCACGGGGCCGGGCCATCTACGGCAGCAGATGGGTTGGAATACGGATCGGCAGCGTCAAAGCCACGCGCCGCTTGAAAGACCTGCCAGGCATCCCCGCTCGTCAGTGCGAAGATCGAAACACAGTCCAGTGAGCGGCAGGCGGGAACCACGCCGCGCGTGCTGAGGCTGCCGCGTGTCGGCTTCAGGCCGACGAGATTGTTGAACGCAGCGGGAACGCGGCCTGAGCCTGCGGTGTCCGTTCCCAGCGCAAACGTGACCAGGCCTTTGGCGACAGCGACGGCGGAACCGGAACTGGAACCGCCCGAAATGTAGCCGTCGTCAAAAACGCTGGAACAGGCGCCGTAAGGCGAACGGGTTCCGACCAATCCCGTTGCAAACTGGTCCATGTTGGTTTTGCCGACCAGAATAGCCCCCGCGTCTTCCAGTTTCTGAATGACCGTCGCCGTCGCCTCCGCCCGATAGCTGAATGCCGGGCAGGCCGCCGTTGTCTCCAGGCCGGCGACATCCATGTTGTCTTTGACGGCAAACGGCACGCCATAAAGCGGCATCCTGGCCCGGTCGCCCCGCGCGATTTCCTCCGCTCGCGCCAGAAGTTTTGGGCGTGGCACCAGCGAAATCCAGACCGGGTTCAGCCCTGTCTCTTCCACGCGGTCGTAAATGTGCTGGATGACCGACACAGGGGTTTCCCCGGCGTCATAAGCGGCTTGCAGTGCTGTGAGGTCAAGATGCATATTCCTAGCATCCGCAATATCATAAGATGCTGGCCGTGCATGACCAGGGCATCCGTCCGCGTGCGGATTTCTTCAACCACGCCCGTTTGGGGCGCGGTCACGGTGACTTCAATTTTCATGGCTTCCAGAACAAGAAGCGACTCGCCCGCCTGCACTTTTTGACCCGGCTCGACGACGATTTTCCACACGCTGGAAGTGACGGGTGATGTAATTGCTAGGCAGCCTTCGGGAATGGCTGTGTCGGCATTAGGGCTTTCGTCCAGGCCAGTGGTCGGGTCGGGCGGGGCAGCCAGACCCATTGCGGCCCAGCGGGCGCGTTCTTCGGCGAAGGCTTCCTGCTGTCGGGTCTGTGCAATCCGTGCCTCGAACTGAATTTCGTCTAAAAAGGCCAGATGCTCACGGTAGCGGAACTCGGTCGGCTCAATCTGTACATGACACTCCCCGTAGGGGAAGCCATCGCGCATTTCCAGGAGTTCTCCCGCGCTGACCGGGTAAAAGCGGATTTGATCAAAAGGCCGCAGCAGCCAGGGCGTTCCCGGCTCAAACTCGCGGGTGCTATGGAACGTGTTCCATACTTGCGTCGTCCGCCCGAAAAGCTGGTAGCCGCCCGGTCCTTCCATGCCATAGATGCACAGATAAGCGCCACCGATGCCGACGGCATTTTCCGGCGTCCAGGTGCGCGCAGGGTTATATTTGGTCGTCACCAGCCGGTGCCGGGGGTCGGTCGGGGTTGCCACAGGTGCGCCTAAGTAAACGTCGCCTAGGCCCAGAACAAGATAACTGGCGTCAAAGATGATCCGCTGAACGTCGTCTACCGAGCCAAGCCCGTTGATACGGCGGATAAACTCAATGTTGTCCGGGCACCAGGGGGCATCAGGGCGGACCGACTGCATGTACTTTTCGGCGGCTAACCGGGTCTGCGGATCGTTCCATGACAGCGGCAGATGCAAAATGCGCGATGGCACAACGATGTCAAGGTCTTCGGGGATCGCCTGTTCCGCTGCTTGCAATGCCTGAAGCATCGCCTCACGCGGCAGCAAATTTGTATCGTAATGCACCTGCAAACTGCGAACTCCGGGCGTGATGTCAATGATGCCTGGCAGGGCCAGGCCGCGAAGCTGCGCTTCCAGGGCGTGGACACGGAGCCGCAGCGATAGGTCCAGCGCAATCGGCCCGAACTCAACCAATAAATAGCGGTCGCCGTCGGTGCGCGTGACGACTGAAGGTGTGGAGGCAGTTGCTGCCAGCGCCGTCAAGATCGCCGGCTCGGTCGGCTGCCCATCCGAATCGGGCAATTTCGGAAGTGGGGATTGGAGAGAGCCGATGGCGTCTTCCAACTGCTGCGCCATTGCGTTTGCCTGGTCATAAGTCACGGCATGAAAGCGCACGGTGTCGCCGGGTCGCAACTGGCCCATTTTCCAGAGTTCGGCATGGATAATTGTCGCCGGGCAAACAAAGCCGCCCAGGCTCGGTCCGTCTGGGCCAAGAATAATCGGCATGTCGCCGGTGAAATCGATGGTCCCAACGGCATAGGCATTGTCGTGGATATTGGAGGGGTGCAGCCCGGCTTCGCCGCCGTCCAGACGCGCCCATTGAGGCTTTGGCCCCAGCAGTCGGACGCCGGTGCGATCCGATTGATGATGCACCTTCCAATCCGTGTTAAAGAGCATCTGAATGTCTTCGTTGCGGAAGAAGTCCGGCGCTCCATGGGGACCATACAGGACGCCGATCTGCCATGAGTGCGTGTATTCGGGGTGCCCCTCTGCCCCCAATTCTGGGGGAGCAAGCCGTTCCTGCTCTGTTCCGGTTCCCCCAGAATTGGGGGCGAGGGGTCCTTCAAGTGCAGGATGTCGCCGGTTCGCAGAGCGCGTCCATCATGCCCGCCGAAACGACCCAGCATAAACGTGCTGCGGCTGCCCAAATAATCGCCGACTTCCAATCCCCCGCCAACGGCCAGATAGGCTCGGTTTCCCGGCCCGCTCGCCGCACCGATCTTCAGCACAGACCCGGCGGGGAGAGAAACGGCCTGCCAGCGGGGAACGGGGGTGTCATCAAGCGTCGCGTTCATGTCCGCGCCGGTTAGGGCAACGGTGGCGTCGCAACCGAAGCGCAGTTCCGGGCCAGACACGGTAATTTCCAGACCTGCCGCCGATTCATCGTTTCCGGCCAGGCGGTTCGCGAGCCGAAAGGCCAGGCTGTCCATTGGCCCCGAAGGCGGGACACCGATGTTCCAGAAACCCAACCGACCGGGATAATCCTGCACCGTCGTCTGCGTTCCCCCTTGCACCACTTCAATGGCCGCCCGCTGGTACGCGAAGCGACCCAGAAACGAGGTCGTGACCGCGCCCGACGCAAACTCCGGGGCGGCGCAGACCTTGCGGAGATAATCCAGGTTAGTTTCAATGCCCGCGAGCTGCGTTTTGTTGAGCGCGTCCTGCATGGCGGCGAGGGCTGATTCGCGGTCTGGGCCATGCACAATCAGCTTGGCGATCATCGGGTCGTAGTAGGGGGTGACTTCGGTTCCTGGCTCTACCCAGGTTTCCACGCGCGTGTCAGAGGGAAATTTGACATGGGTCAGCCGCCCCGAAATCGGCTGAAAGTCGCGCCCGGCATCTTCGGCATAGAGTCTGACTTCAATAGAATGGCCCTGCGAAGTGATCGGCAGAGTGCCGAGCGGCGGAAGAACGCTCGAACGCCTGCCGAACCATCCATTCCACCAGGTCCAGGCCGGTGACTTCCTCCGTCACCCCATGCTCCACCTGAAGGCGGGTATTCATTTCCAGAAAAAAGAACTCTTCGGTGACGTTGTCATAGACGAACTCCACCGTCCCCGCCGAACGGTAATTAACGGCCTGGCCGATCTTGACGGCGGCTTGGAAGAGACGGGCGCGTGTCTCGGGCGAAATTCCCGGCGCGGGCGTTTCTTCAATCACTTTCTGGTTGCGGCGCTGGGCGGAGCAGTCGCGCTCGCCCAGCGCGACCACTTCGCCCATCCCGTCGCCGAAGATCTGGACTTCCAGATGCCGCGCCTGCGTGATAAAGCGTTCCAAAAACGCGCCGCTGTCCCCGAAGTTGTTAGCCCCCAGACGCTGGACGGTTTCAAACGCCGCGACCAGCTCGCTTTCATCCCGGCACAAACGGATGCCGATGCCGCCGCCGCCCGCCGTGCTTTTGAGCATCACCGGGTAGCCAATAGTCTGCGCGGCAGCCTGCGCTTCGCCCAGATCGCGCAGCAGGCCGGTTCCCGGCAGCAGGGGCAGGCCCAGCTCTTCGGCCATGGCGCGGGCGGTATGCTTGAGGGCAAATGTCCGCATCTGCTCGCCTGTCGGCCCGATGAAAACGATCCCGGCCTGCTCGCAGGCTTCGGCGAATTGCGGGCGCTCACTCAGAAACCCATAGCCGGGATGGATCGCCTCCGCGCCGCTCTCCCGTGCCGCTTGCAGAATAGCGTCTACCGACAGATAACTCTGTGCCGCTGAAGCAGGCCCGATCCGAACGGATTCGTCTGCCTGGCGAACATGGGGAGAGTGCCTGTCGGCATCGGAATAGACAGCGACTGAGCCAACGCCCAGCTTTTTGAGCGTGCGGATGATGCGGCAGGCAATCGCGCCCCGGTTGGCGATGAGAACTTTACGAAACATGAGGCGCGTCCCAAATCAGAACTTCAATCGGGGTGGGGTGATAGGCGTTGCAGGGGTTATTGAGCTGCGGGCAGTTGCTGATGAGTGCCAGAACATCACACTCGGCGCGCAGTTCCACATACTTTCCCGCTTCGGAAATGCCGTCTTCAAACGTCAGCCCGCCTTCGGGCGTCACCGGCACGTTCATAAAGAAATTGATGTTGTTGGCGATGTCCCGCTTTTCCAGACCGCCGTCAAACCGCAGCAGGGCTTGCAGAAAGCTCTGGCGGCAGGCGTGCATGTACGCCTTGTCAATCGCGTAGCGGACTTGATTGCTTTCCGTCGCGCACGCGCCGCCCAATGTGTCATGCCGCCTGCAGGTGTCGGCCACAATGGTCAGGAGTGGCGTTGCCGTAGGTGGAAATCAAGCGTGACCCCGCCGTCAGGTAGATGTTGCCCTGCTGGCGAATAGTATTCTGGAAGTCGTAACGGTCGGCGTAATCGTCGGCGCTGTAAAAGAGCGTGTCCACGGCCTGATTGCCTTCCAGGTCCACAATGCGGAGTGTCTGGCCTTTGGCGATGGGATAAAACCATGACTCGCCCGCCGGCACAATCACGCTGTATAGCGCGTTCGCGGGGTCTAATTGGCTGGTCACAATGTCCATTCCGCTCATAGAAAGTACCGCTCGGTGAGAATAAAGCCGCGCTCGTTTTCGGGCCGAGAGACGCGGCAGGCATCGTCCGGCGCAGGCGGCGGAACGCGCCGCACCAACAGGTGAACAGGTTTGGGGTCATAGTTCGGGTTCGGGTCAAGCGGATGCTGGCAGGTGTTTATTATCACCAGGACGTTCATCTCGGCGCGCAGTTCTACCCGACTACCGGGCGGCGAATGGGCTGGTTGATAGGCCATCGTTCCGTCTGCCGACACAGCCACTTTGCTGAAAAAGTTGATGTTGGGCGATAGGTCGCGCGGGCCTAGCCCGTATTTTGCCAGTTCGGTCAAAAAGCCGTCCTGAGCGTTCCGATGAAACTGGTTGTGACATTCCTGGTAACGCGCATCGCCGTATTTGGCCTGGGTCATACGCGCGTTCGCGCAGCCGCCCAGAGCGTCATGCCAGCCCAGAGTGTCATCGGTGATGGAGCAGAGAACCCGGCCCATGTCCGAATACAGCACGAAGCCCTGCGTCAGCCGCGCAATGTGCTGGGCTTTCAGCGTGTCCGGGATATTGAGCCGTTCCACCGGGCAGTCGGCATTGTAATAAATGGCCCCGGCATTGGCTCCGCCTCCTGTGTCGGTGAGGCGCAGCGCCGTGCCACGCTTGAGAATGTGCGACCACGTCGCGCCCGGCGATATGACTTCTTCAAACAAAATCTCGTCTGTCATTACGTCTACTTTCGGCTCCCCGATGCGATTTCGGCCTCCACGACGGCTTTTCCTTCCGAATGAAGCAGATCGTAAACCTGGGCGCGGATTTGGAAGAATTCGGGTGAGGTGCGTATGGATTCTTCCCGGTCCGGCCCGAAGGGAACGGCGATCTCGGCCTTCAAACGCCCGGGCCGGGCGGTCATCACAAAGATGCGGTCACTCAGAAAAACGGCCTCATCAATATCGTGGGTGATAAACAGCGTCGTTGTCCGCTCTTTGCGCCGAATGTCCAGCAGCAGCTCCTGCATAACGGTCCGGGTCTGGGCATCTAAGGCCCCGAACGGCTCGTCCATGAGCAGAATGCGCGGCGAGTTCGCCAAGGCGCGGGCGATGGCGACGCGCTGGCGCATTCCGCCGGACAACTGCTTGGGGTAGTGGTCCCGAAAGCCGTGCAGTCCGACGGCATCTAAAAAGTGGTCGGCCAGCCGCTCCCGCTCCGGCTTTTTCGACTCCGCGCTGTTTGGGGCCGAACTGCACATTCTGGCGCACGGTCAGCCAGGGAAAGAGCGTGTACGCCTGAAAGACCATGCCCCGCTCCGGGCCGGCCTCAAACACTTCGGTTCCGTCCAGCAGCACCCGTCCGCCGGACGGCATGATCAGGCCGCCGACGATGTGCAGCAGAGTAGACTTGCCGCATCCCGACGGGCCGACGATGGAGACCAGTTCGGTGACGTCCATGGTCAGCGAGGTCGGCTCCAGCACCGTCAGCGGCCCGTCCTTGGTGGGATACTGCTTGGTCAGGTCTTCCAGGCGCAGGATCGGGTCAGGCATCGGTGAATTTCGGCCCTTTAATTTCGCTGCGCTTCCGCCCAGGGCAGCAGGCGCGGCTGGGCGATCTTGAACAGCATGTCCGTCGCCAGGCCCAGCAGGCCCAGAATGATGATGCCGACGAAGATTTCGTCCGAGCGCGAAAACCGCTGCGCCTTCATGATGCTGTACCCCAGCCCGGAACTCGTTGCGACCACTTCGGCGATCACCAAGTAAGTCCAGGCCCAGCCGATCATAGTCCGGCAGGTATCCATCAGCCCCGGCAGGGTCGCCGGCAGCAGGACGTTGAACAGCAATTGCAGTTTGTTTGCCCCCAGGGTCCGGGCGGCATTGAGCAAGTCTTTGGGGACCTGACGGGTGACATCGGCGACCACCAGCACCATCTGAAAGTAGGTGCCGATAAAGATCAGCAGGATTTTGGCCGGCTCGTCAATACCGGCCATGACCATGACGAGCGGGATCAAAGCCGGAACGGGAACATAGCGGACAAAGCCGACAAACGGCTCATGCGCGGCCTCTACCGATTTGTATGCCCCCATCAAAATGCCGATGGGAATTGCCAGCACGGCGGACAGCAGAAAGCCCATGCCGATCCGATACACGCTGATTTTGATGTCCGGCAGCAGCGTTCCGTCTTGAAAATCGCTGATGGCCGATCTGAACATATCGGTCGGGGTCGGCAGAATCAGCGAATTAGCCCGCCCGGTGTAGGTAAAAAAGCACCACAGGGCAAGGGGTATCAGAAACGAAGCGGCAGCGATTGCCAGATAGGCGCTGCGCGGGATCTCCTCGCCCAGCCGAAAAAGGCCTGGCCTGCGCCTCGCCGCAGGCCGAACAGCCGCTTTCGTGTCCACGATTCTGGTTTGCAGACTGGTTGCCATGATGCTGCTTTCTGTTGCAGAGCGCCCCCCGCCGCCAATTCTGGGGGAGCAGGAGAAAAAGAAACCGCTAGCCCTCTCCGGGTCTTCCCGGTTCCCCCAGAATTGGGGGCTAGGGGGCTGCTTCCTAATCCACCTTCAGCGTGTAGTCGTAAGGCGGCTGTTTGCCTTCGCCTTTTTTGACGGCGGCATTGATAAACGTCGGATCAATGGCACTCGTGAAATCCGGGATTTTCGGGATCTGCTTCTGGTCCATCAGGAACTGTGTGATGGACGGGCCGCTGGCAAACAGCGAGGTTGGTTTGTCGCTTTTGGTAAACGCCGCCTGCGCCTCCGTAGCGTCGAAAATGCGCGTCCCTTTGATGAAGCTCTTGTAGAAAGCGATCTGCTCGGCGGGCGTGCCGGGGTCTTTGGCCGTGTCTGCCATGATCTTGACGGCGTCGTCCGGGTGCGCCCGCCACCAGGCCATCGTGTCGTACCAGGCATCTACAATGCCTTGAATGTCCTGTGGGCGGGCATCCACGACTTTGCTCTGGAAGACCAGCAGATCGGGAATCTGGCCGGGCAGGGAGCGGCTGTCAAAGACCACATGGGAGCCGGGCAATTTCGCCAGAAGCTGGCTTTTGTTCGGTTCCCAGACGGCGACGGCGTCCACTTTGTGCGCGATCATGGCGCCGGGGCAGTCCTGGACTTTGATGTTGACATATTGAATGTCTTTCTCGGTCATGCCGTTGGCGGCCAGGGCTTTGTCCAAAAGAAACTGCTCCACGGTGCCGAGTTCCGTGGCGACTTTCTTGCCTTTGAGGTCTTTCATGGAATTGATGCCTGGCCCGGCAACGACGGCGTCATTCCCCGCTGAATTGTCGTTGATGAGGACGGCTTTGGCGGCCTGCCCCTGGGCCAGAGGCCCCATGCTGTCGCTCCATGTCTGGCAATTGGCATCCACCTGATTGGCGGCAAAGGCATTCAGCGAGTCGGTGTAATTGGGGAACCAGACCAGCTTGACGTCAACATTGTGCTTCTTGAAAAAGCCCTGCTTTTCGGCGATCGCCCAGCAGGTCCAGCCGGGCCAGTCGGAATAGCCAATCGTAATGGGCTTGCTGGTATCCACGGTGGCAGAGGACGTCGCGGCAGGGGAAGAAGGTGTACCGGGAGTTGCGTCTTCATGATGGCTGCATCCGGCGGCAAGCACTCCCATAAACGCAAGGCAGACGGTCGTGTAAAAGCGAGAGCGCATGGCAAAGACTCCTTCAGAGAATACGTGGGCGTAATGCCACGAAGAGACGGATGTGAGCGCCATGCTCAGGAAGAATTCGTCTGCGAATTAAAGCGAGAAACGTGAAAAGTCGGGAGGCGACAATGCCAAGTCAAACATTTTGGCTCATCGGTGAGGTGCAGTCAGTATACTTCGTGCGTCAATGAATGTCAAGTGATTTCAGAAATCTTTGGGAGGAATGACGAAAAATAACGGCAAAAGGGTTATAATGACGATTAACGTCACTGTTAGGGTGAAAGTTACGATTTACGCCACAACCAGGAATGCTTCATAATGACTCTGGATGAACTGGATCACAAAATTATCGCGATCTTACAGGAAAATGCCCGGCTGCCAAATGCAGATGTGGCGGTGCAGGTCGGCAGCAGTGAAGCCACGGTTCGAAGGCGCGTGGATCGCCTCCTGCGGCATGGCGTCATTAAAATTGTGGCTGTCGCCAGCCCGTTCCAGCTAGGCTATCACGTCGTCGCGATTTTGGGAATCCAGATTGATCACAGTCATCTGGATCAAATTGAAGAGGCGCTCTATGCCATGCCTGAGATACGCTTCGCCGGGGTCACTCTGGGCGCTTATGACATCGTGGTGGAAGCCTGGTTTCACAGCAACGATGATTTGCTTTCGTTTTTGCACGGACGCTTGAGTAAGATTGCCGGCATTCAGCGGATAGAGGCGTTGCAGGTTGCGAAAATGGTGAAATACACTTACGATTGGAGTGCGCCACGTACCGGCTGAAGCCGCCCGGCTGTCAGAAGCATTGAGGCTATTCGCCTTGCCTGAAAAGCCGGCAAAAAGTTTCGGTGTCGGTGAACAGCGCGTCGCCGGCAAACTTCAGGCTTTCCAAAGAGCGCTGCGCCGCTTCTTCATGGCCCGCTCCACAGGCATCAGGGATGATGACAGGGATATAGCCTAGATCAGCGGCATGGCGGGCCGTCGGATCAATGCCGACTTCCAGGGCGACTCCCACAATGGCGAGGGCATTGATGCCGCAGTCGCGCAGAGCAATGTTGAGATAGGTGCTTTCCAGCGCGGACATGGTGATCTTGTCAAACACGGCCTCGCTGGGCAAGGGAGCCAGTTCGGGAACGATCTGAAAGCCCGGCGTGTCGCGCAGAAACCAGGGCTGGATGGCGCTGACTTTATCCACTTGCTGCCAGGCCAGCGCCGTCCGAAGCTGCATGACCCCGGCGATCTCTTTGGGCAGAGACAAGTGACGGCTGAAAAAGACCCGCACTCCGGCAGCGCGGGCCGCTTGCAGCACCCGCGCAACCTGGGCCGTGACCAGGCTTCCGTCTTTGATCTGGTTCAGAATGCCGACCTGCATGTCATAGACCAAAAGGGCCATGCGCTTGGGATCGCAGACTTCTTCCAGCGTTTGCGGAATGTCCAGACCGTAGGCATGTTCCATGTAGCGTGATCCTTACGCCCTATCCAAATCGTGAAAATCATCAATGTAGTAACCATGCGGGTGAAACCCTCTTACTCCACGATAATAGACTGGCTCAACTATGTCCTCTATAGATATCGCCGGGGCTGTCTGGCGGCGTAACCAGTTTGTGATCTGGTCAATGCTCCAACCATCCACCACTTTATAACCCGCCTCGCAACCGGGTTCAATGTCATCAGGAACATAAATGACAGAACTACCGCCGAAAAATCCTGTCAGGAATCGAGCGTAATGGCGTAAATCAACTTGAACGACAGGATCGTGGAAGTTTCGCCATTCTATAAATGTGACCAATAATGCGCTATGTAAACCAATATAAAGTGATGATATAGTGCTGGTTAGTCTCAAACGCCCCAATTTGATGTTGTCTGCAAACCATTGCCCAAAGTTGCCGTCCCGTTCAGCCTTCCAATCCCATTCCCAACGATCCTCACTCACCAAGTCACCCTCTTCTAGCGCCCATTCAGGATGAATATCTGGCTGCCATACCCATTTGCCATCTTGTTCTCGTATTTCACCAGACATGCTGTGGCTGAATCGCAACCGGAATCGGCCTGCGTCGCCGCGCGAGTATTCATTAAGCGATGCCGGTAATTCCGCAATTTTAACACCACGGAGGTGGTGTCCGAGAATAACAGTTACTTCAGTGCCCATTAGATTTTATGCAACATTCCAAAGAAGCCGCCGACAACAGCAAAAAAATGCAATGCCAGCGGCGTTTTCTCTATGCCTGTTAATCCGTCGTCTGGACGCCGTGCTGCTCCTGCGATTTTGGCTCCTGCTTTTCCTCAGCCCATTGCGAATGGAAGGAGCCGGGCTTGTCGGTGCGCTCGTAGGTGTGCGCGCCGAACAGATCGCGCTGGGCCTGGATCAGATTGGCGGGCAGGCGTTCGCGGCGGTAGCCGTCGTAATAGGCCAGCGCGGACGAGAAGGCGGGAATGGGGATGCCCAGGCGGGCGGCTTCGCCGACCACGCGCCGCCAGCCGTCCTGACCATTCTTAACCGCATCGGTGAAGTAGGGCGCCAGCAGCAGATTGGCGAGGTCGGGCTGCTGATCGTAAGCGTCTTTGATGCGGTCTAAGAAGCGGGCGCGGATGATGCATCCGCCGCGCCAGATGGTCGCGATCTCGCCGGGGTGCAGCGTCCAGCCATGCTCTTTGGCGGCGGCCAGCATCTGGTCAAAGCCCTGGGCGTAGGCGACGACTTTGGAGGCATACAGGGCATCGCGGACAGCGTCAATGAACTGCTGGCGGTCGCCTTCCACTTTGGCGCTGGTCGGTCCGGGGAGTATTTTGGAGGCGGCGACGCGCTGATCTTTCAAGGCGGACAGGCTGCGGGCGTAGACGGCCTCGGTGATTGCGGTGACAGGGATGCCCAGGTCCAGGGCGGATTGCGCCGTCCATTTGCCGGTGCCTTTCTGCGCGGCCTTGTCCAAAACGCGGTCGACGAGAAAGTCATCGCTGTCGTCGTCTTTGCGGGCGAATATCTGCGCGGTGATTTCAATCAAAAACGAGTCTAAATCGCCTTCGTTCCACTGGGTAAAGACCTGGTGCAGTTCGTCATTGGTCAAACCCAGCCCGTTTTTGAGCAGGTCATAGGCTTCGGCGATGAGCTGCATATCGGCGTATTCAATGCCATTATGCACCATTTTGACATAGTGGCCCGCGCCGCCGTCGCCGATATAGGTGCAGCAGGGCGTGCCGTCCACCTGCGCGGCGATTTTGGTGAAAATCGGCTCTACAATCTTATAGGCCTCTTCGCTGCCGCCGGGCATAATGCTGGGGCCGTTCAATGCCCCCTCCTCACCGCCGGAGACGCCCGTGCCCAGGAACAAAATCCCATCCGGGGCCAGTTCTTTGACCCGCCGCTCGGTATCAGAAAAGAGCGAATTGCCGCCGTCAATCAGCAAGTCGCCTTTGGCAAGCAGCGGCTTGAGTTCAGCGATGACCGCGTCAACCGGATCGCCTGCCTTGACCATAATCATAATCGCGCGAGGCGATTGCAAGGCTCCGACAAACTCCTCTACGCTCTGGGAACCGACGATCTCGCCTTCCGACCCGTGTTCCTCCATAAACTTGTCCGTTTTTTCCGTTGTCCGGTTATGTACCCCGATGGGGAAGCCCTTGTGCGCGACGTTCCGCGCCAGATTCTGCCCCATGACCGCTAATCCTGTCAGCCCAAAGTTTGGCTTGTTCACGTTGTAGTCTTCGCCTCCATCAATTCTTTCCGTAGGTTGTTCTCGTTATTCGCCCTCAACAGAGGTGTCTCCTTCTTGGTTCCCGGCCAACAACCGTTGACTTTCACGCTTCCGATGGGCTACAATAAGGGCCGTGGGTCGGTAGCTCAACGGTAGAGCATCTTACTTTTAATGAGGTGGTTCCGGGTTCGAATCCCGGCCGACCCACTCCTCCTCAAATTTTGACCCAATGTTTCATAACGTAATGGTGAGGCGCGGCGAAGTCTCATAGGTTGCCATGTCTGCGGTCTGCGAGATATACGCGCGGCCTTCTGCCGTGGTATAAGCGGCGTGGTTGCTGTCTCGGTCCAGCGCGATCAGGTTCATCACCGGCTCAATGTCCGGCGGCAGCGGAATGTCCGCCAGATCGCGTAGGGATAGGGTGCAGGCTTCTTCTACGGTCAGCCCCAGTTGGAGATGGTGGACGACCATGCGGGCGGTCCCGGCCCGAATCGCCCACTCACCCAGGCCCGTACACGCGCAGGCGCCGTAGCGGTCATCGCAGTAATTGCCCGCGCCGATGAGCGGGCTGTCGCCGACGCGGCCCGGATATTTGAATGCCCAGCCGGATGTGCTGACAGCAGAGGCCAGCCGCCCCTGCGCGTCCTGGGCGATGAAGTTGACCGTCCCAACAGTGCGCTCCGGGTCCTGCGCCAGCGTCACTTGAAACGAGAGATTTGCAGCGTCTTTCTGGACAATTCCCGCCATCTTCTGTCGCCATGCTTCTTCCGTTTCCGGCGTCAACAAGGGCATTTTGGCGAAGCCGCGCTCCTGGGCGAAGCGCGCCGCGCCTTCCCCGGCCAGAAGCAAGTGCTGTGGTAGATGTTCCAGAATAGCGCGGGCCACAGAAATCGGGTGGGGGTAGTCACGCAGCGCGGCGACCGCCCCCGCCCGGCGTGTCGTACCTTCCATGAGGGAGGCGTCTAACTCCACTTCCCCCAGCAGGTTCGGATAGCCGCCGACTCCGACCGAATGGTCAGCCGTGTTGGCCTCCACGATCTTCGTCCCGGCTTCCACCGCATCCAGAGCCGAACCTCCCGCCCGAAGGACTTCCATCGCGGCTTCCATGCCGACGCTGCCATTTGCGCTCGCGATGACAATCATGTTAATCCCGTAGCGCCTTCCCGCGCGTCTCAATCACCCAGGGCAAAAAGAGCAGGCCGATCAGGGGGACGAAGCCGATCCAAAAGAGCGTGTGCAGAATGTTGTTGGTACTGCTTAGCGCCGCGCGCCCGACTAGAAAGGGGCCGACGGAGGCGATGATGCGGCCAAAGTTGTAGCAGAAACCAGCGCCCGTGGCACGCAGGCGGGTGGGGAAGAGTTCAGGCAGGTAGTAGGTGAACGAGCCGAAGACACCAAACACGGTCAGGCCGATGAAGAAGTAGAAATACAGGCGGGTATGCGGCGGCAGGTCCAGGCCGAACGTCGCGAAAAGCGCGGCCGCAGAGAGAACGAAATAGACGGCGAACATGACCCGTCGGCCCAGGAGTTTGGCGGCAGGGATGGTCAGCAGCGTTCCCAGCAGGCCGCCCCAGTTAAAGCAGTTGGTCGCAAGCTGCTTCCAGTCTTCCGCGTTGGCATGAGCGGTTCCCTGTGCCAGATGGGTGGCGACGACCGGGATAAACGCATTGCAGCTCCACCACATGATCAGCACTGTGACGGCGGGAATCAGGCCGCTGATGGTCAATGGCCGGTTTTTCGGCAAAAAAAGTTCCCGCAGGCGCGGGACGGATGCCATCTCCGCCACGCTTTTCCAGCGCTCCGGTTCGCGGACGAACAGGCGAACCAGAAACGCGGCCCCGGCAGGCAGCAGGCCGCAGGCGAAGACGTAGCGCCAGGAAGTTTCGGGGCTGTTGGGGAGCCAGACTTTGGAAATCTCATGCACCACGAACGTTGCCAGGAACAGGCCAACCGGAGCAGAGGTGTACAGCAGCGCGCCCGCCTCCACCCGCCGCTTTTCCGGCACGACTTCGGCCACCATCGACGCGCCCGCCGCCCACTCGCCGCCGATGCCCAGACCCGCCACGATGCGGCACAGCAGGAGAACAACGATGTTTGGGGCGAGGGCCGAGATCGCCGTCCCGACCGCGAACAGCAGCATCGTCAGCAGCAGGGTGCGGGTGCGACCGATCCTATCGGCGATCCGCCCGAAGATCATGCCGCCGGCCGCCCAACTGAGCAGCAGGACCGAAGTCAAAATCCCTGTCCAATACAGATAGGCCGCTTTGGCTTCCGGCGTACCGAGCGGAATATGGAGCAGGGTGGGGACGCAATTGGGGGCGACATAGTTAAAGAGCAGCCCGTCAAAGACATCAAAGCCCCAGCCCAGCCAGGCGGCAAACAAGACGATCCACTGGTAGCTGTTCATGCCCAGCAGCCCGCGCGTTGGATTGGGAAGAGTTGCGTTCATGAGACCCGTACCTCCGGGGGCAGGCGCAGGCGGTCCACGGTTTCTCCCCGGTCCAGATGCGCTGCCAGAATTTCGTCCGCATCGCCCGGCGTGAGGTCGGCATACCAGATTCCTTCCGGGTACACGACCAGGTTTGGACCATACTGGCAGGGCGTCAGGCAGCCCGTCGCCGTGACTTTGCCGTCTGATGGATAGCCGCGTTGCGCCAGTTCCTCCGCAAAGGCCGCAAAAACTTCCTGGCCGCCGCGCTGCCCGCAGGAGGGCAGGGGATGCCCATCAGGCCGCCGATTCGTGCAGACAAAAAAATGGGTATGGACGCGCGGCGTTTTGGTCATTCTTCCAGTGCCTTCACAATCTTGTCGTAGTCCGCATCGCTCAGGACATGGACATTACCCTGAAAAGCCAGCGTCCAGTGTTGGGGCGGCCAACGCTTGGGATAATCCAGCGAATGCACCAGGCCGTCCATCGCCAGATACTCGCCCTTTGCCCGCGCATGGAGCAGTTTGATGGGAAAACGGAACGGGTAGAGTTCCCCCGGTTTGTTGCTTTCCCAGATCGGCTCGTCAGCCTCAAAAAACGACCCGGTCACTTCTGCTGCGCCACCGATGGATTTGACAACGGTCAAATAAAATAATACGCGGTCGCCCGGCGCGACACGCTCGGCTTTTTTACGATGGCGGCTTTTCATGCCGGCGATGTCAAAGCCGCGTTCGCGTGATGTCTCAAAGTTCTCTGCTGAGGAAACCAAAAGCCAGTTTGTCATGTCAGCATATTCGCCGTCGTTGGCCGCGATTCCTTGCCGGAACAAACAGGCGAGCGGGAACGTTATATGACTTGGGAGGACACACCCATGAACAACTTTTCACCCAAAACCAATAATCCCTATTACGCCTCCGGGCAGACACAGGCAGGGGCAGCGACGCTCATTCAGCGCGTCTCATATCTGCTCTGCACGGCCCTGCTGGTAACGGCGGGCGCGGCCTGGTGGGCAGCCTCGCATCTCTCGCCGACGCTGTTCCTGCCGCTCGCTCTGGGAACAATTGCCTGCGTCATCGGGCTTTCGTTCACGCGCCGCAACCCCGGCGTCAGCCTGATATTGCTGTACGCGCTCAACGTCATGGAAGGCTTGCTGATGGGGCCGCTGCTGGGCATGATTGCCCATGGCTACCCCTATGGCGCGGCGGTGATCGGCGAGGCGGCTACGCTTTCCGCCGTGATTGTAGCTGGTCTGGGAACCTATGTCTGGATTTCCGGCAAAGACTTCGGCGGCATCGGCAAGTTTCTGATTTGGGCATTGGTCGGCCTGATCGTCGTTGGATTAATCGGCATGTTCGTTCAGATAAGTCCCGGCGTCCATCTGCTGTACGCCCTGGTTGGCGCGGCCATCTTCGTCGGCTTCACGCTGTACGATTTTTCCAACATCAAACTGCGGTACGGGCAGGATGATTACGTTCTGGCAACGGTCGCGCTGTACCTGGACTTCCTCAATCTATTCTGGTTCCTGGTGCAGATTTTGCTGTCGCTTAGTGGCGGCGGGTCCTCGCGCCGGAATTAGCGCCCCCCGGGCTGAACCCCTGGGCTTTAGAAAAGCAACTTCCCGCCTTCGCGGGCAGAAGACGCAAATTCTTTCTTCACCCACGAAGGTGGGGGCTTGCACTTTTAAAGCCCAGGGGTTCAGCCCTGGGTTCTTTGCAGGAACCACAACACTCTCTACCGAACCTACTCCTATGAACGCACAAAGCAAAATACTGGTGGCTCTAGACACGGACACGGCGGCACAAGCGCTGGTTTGGGCGAGGCAACTTCAGAGTGAAGTGGCCGGGTTCAAAGTCGGGCTGGAACTCGTCAATGCAGCAGGCTTCGGGCTGTTTGAGGAACTGAAGGCGCTGGCAGGGACGGATGTCAAGATATTTTACGACTGCAAGTTTCACGACATTCCGAACACCGTCTTAGGCGCGTCACGCGCGGCGGCGCGGCGCGGCGTGTGGATGTTCAATGTCCATGCGTCCGGCGGGAGCGCCATGCTCAAGGCCGCCGTGCAGGGCGCACAGGAAGGCGCAGAACAGGCGGGTGTCGCGAGGCCGTTAGTCCTTGCCGTTTCGGTTCTGACCAGCATTAGCCCTGGGATTCTGCATGAAGAACTGGGGGTGACGCGAACCATGCCGGAGCAGGTCACAGCCCTGGCGCGGATGGCGCAGGATGCGGGCTGCGATGGCCTGGTCGCTTCGTCCCACGAAATCGGTGTCATTCGCAAGGCGTGCGGGCCTGACTTCACGCTGGTCATTCCGGGGGTTCGACCATCCGGGGCGGACGTGGGCGATCAAAAGCGGGTGATGACTCCGGGCGAAGCCAGCCGGGCGGGCGCGGACTATCTGGTAGTCGGACGGCCCATCATCGGCGTGCCGGACCCGACCGAAGCTGCCCGGCAAATCAACCTGGAAGTTGCCGGGAACTTCACCTGAACGGAAATCGTCCTGGGAATAAATCACCTGTGGAGACGAACATGCGAAGGGAATGGATTTGCTTTGCGCTGCTGATGCTGGGACTGACACTGACTGCCACTCCGGGACTTCTGACGCCCCCGCTGGCCCGAGCCGATGACTACCCGTTTCAGTCGCAGCCGTTTGTCATGGATGGCGTGATTAAGCGCGTGGACATTGATCGCGACCGAGTGGTTTTCAATGGAGACAATGGCCGGCAGTACACGCTGGACACGTCACAAAGCGAAATCACTTTGATGGATGGAAACCGGGCGGGGTTAACCGGGGATTTGTCGGCGGGGATGCACATTCATGTCAGCGGGCGGCTGCTGTCGGCAGGCATTGCGGAAGTGGACCAGATGCACATTCTGGACGATTCCCAGCCGTCACGACCTCGCCTAACACGCCCTGTCAGCCCGCAGGAGGTGAACAGTGGCGTCATCCACCCGGAAGACATTGAACTGCGCGGCACGGTCAGCACGATTGATACCCGGAACGGCTCGTTTGTGGTGCGTGTCAAAGACAAAGTCGGCGAGCATACGCGGACGATCCTCCTGGCCGACAACACGGATATTTCCGGCATGGGCCTGTCGGACCCAAACCAGTTTCCGGTGAAGCCCGGAGACCGCGTGACCGTCGCCGGCTCGCTGGAACCGGACAAGACCGTGCTGGCCGGCGTCCTCAGCCGCAGTCGGGACATCAGCATTCCTGCACCCCTTGCACCGCGCCGCGTTCCTTTTTTGTTGGGACGAATTTCGTCTACCAGCAATCGTTACACCAGCCGCGACATTAAAATTCGCTTGGACGAGAATAACCGCGAAATTAAGATCAAAGTGCCGCGCGGCATTCCCATCCGCCGGGATGGGCGTGCTATTTCCGTGCATGATCTGGCGGAAGATGATCCGGTGCGGGTGACTGGCGCGTATGATGGGAACGATTTCCGGGCGTCTCGGATTGATGTCCTGCATCCGGCTGACGAAGGTGCAGGCGACCCACAGATTGCGCCCGGCCAGCGGCGGGGGCTATAGGATTTCCTATTTCTTCTTCAGCGGCAGCGTAAACGTCATCGGCACAGACCGCAAATCCACGCGCTGATGTATGACGACTGGAAAGTTCGCAATCACCTTCGGCAAGGTGCCTAATGTTTGATAATCGTTTACCCCGACTCCAAACGAGTAAGTCCCCTCATTATTTCCATAGCTGGAGCCGCGAGAGCTGTATGGCTTGGGGATGTCCGCGCTGATTTTGATGGGGAGCTTGTACTTGCGCCAAAACGGGGAGCGCGGCAGGGTAGGGAAGAGCGTTCCCAGCGGATAAAGCAGGTGAATAGCGTAGCTGTTGCCACCCCACTCGTTCATCAAATTCTGACGATGCTGCACATCGTCGAGCGTCACGGTGACACCGCTCGGTGTCGTCACCGTTTGCGGCCCGGAGCCGACCAGATAGTGGCCGCCGTTTTTTGTTTTGAAGACAGAAACATTGTGAAAGACCACCGTTTCGTCGTAGGTCTCAAACTCCTGTAATTGCGCCGACAATCGGGTCCAATGGGTATCAGCCAGATACGGATAGCTGCGATTATAATACAACGGTTGCCCGTTCAACTCAAAATTGACGGTGCTGCCGACCTTGCCGGTCCCCATCGTTGAAACCCGAGTCCTGGGGCACATAGCCAGTAGGTTCCCATTCCAGAGTCTCCTTCAGATGCCCCAGTTCCCATTGATGCGCCGCCCCGCGAATCGTTCCTTTCATGTCATAGTGGATGCCGGGATTGGGTGAAGGATTGTATTGGCTCTGGCCGCTGTAGGCATGAGCGACAGCCTGAATGTTGCCCTGATGAAAGGTGGTCAGCGGCGTGATCGGTGGCGCGAGGATGTGCTGCATTGGCGGAAGATGTAGGATGCGCCAGGTCGCTCGATCCCCGCGCAAAGTATCCAAAGTTACGTCCATCCAGCGGATCGTATCGGGATAGCCGGCGGGAATAGAAGCCAGTAGGTAGGTCTGATTGTTATTGGAACCCGACATGCTGGAAGATTGCCAGGGCAGGACTAAACTTTGGCCGGTGGAGGTGCGGGCTGTGACCGACAGAACCTTGTCGCAATTGTTGTAGCTGGACTGCCCGCAGTTGGGAGGCAGGCTGAAGTCCGGCGGCATTTTGATCCACAGCCCGGTATCGGCGGCAGTGAACTGAGTGGAACCACCCGTATCCTGTGGGCCTTTATCGGTGTACTGATAGGAGCGGTCGGAGCTGACATTGTCAATTTCCAGCAGCGTCAGATTGTTCTGTGTCCGGGGCGAGTTTCGGGCAAGCTGTGCCAGCCCGGCGGGCGGTGTGAAGGTGTGCTTGACGGCCTGCGAGATCTGGCGGACAACGAGGGCAAGCATGACAAGAGCGGCGATGCCGGCAAGAATGGGTTTGGCTGTCTTCATTGCAGCCAATCACTTAATGCAGCTAATGGCAGATCAAACTGAGTGGCGACTTCGGGCAGAAAAAACTGACCCTCCGCTACGTTCAAGCCGCGTGCCAGACCGGGATCATCACGCATTGCCTGTTTGATGCCTTTGTTTGCCAGCGACAATAAATAAGGGAAAGTGGCGTTGGTCAGGGCGTAAGTGGAAGTGGCGGGAACCGCGCCGGGGATGTTGGCGACGCCGTAATGGACGACTTCATCCACGGTAAAGACAGGAACGGCATGAGTGGTCGGGTGCATGGTCTCAATACACCCACCCTGGTCAACGGCCACGTCTACAATGACTGAACCTGGCTTCATGCGCTTCAAATCGGCTTCACGCACCAAAATCGGCGCACGCGCGCCCTTGATCAGCACGGCGCCGATCACCACATCGGCAGACGGCAAAATCTCACGGATATGCAATGGGTTGGAGAAATATGTCGTGACATTGGCGGGCAGTACGTCGTCCAAATAGCGCAGGCGCTCCAGATTGATGTCCATGATCGTGACATTCGCGCCCATGCCGGAGGCGATCTTGGCGGCATTGATCCCCACCACACCGCCGCCTAAAATCACGACATGAGCGGCGGGGACGCCCGGAATGCCGCCCAGCAAAATGCCTCGCCCGCCCTGCGGCTTTTCCAGATATTTGGCCGCTTCCTGCATCGCCATTTTGCCCGCGATCTCGGACATCGGCGTCAGCAGTGGCAGGGTGTGGTCAGGCGCCTCTACAGTTTCATAGGCAAGGCAGGTCGCGTGAGCATCTTGCATCGCTTCAGACAGGCCGCGGGAGGCGGCAAAGTGGAAGTAGGTAAAGAGAATATGTTCCGGTCGGATGTGGGGATATTCTTCCGTCTGCGGCTCCTTGACTTTGCAGATGATGTCGGACGCGGCCCAGACTTCCCGCGCCGTCGGCAGCAGGACGCCGCCCGCCGCCTTGTAAATATCATCAGACAGGCTTGTCCCCGCGCCCGCCCCGGTTTCCACATAGACCGTATGGCCGGCCTGCGTGAGAGTTTCCACGCCGGATGGCACGACCGCAACTCGGTTCTCATTGTTTTTGATTTCTCGCACTACGCCAATATTCATGGCTGTCATTTCGCTTCAGCCACTTGTGTTTCCTGCTGAAATTTTTGCTGGTATCTGAGGCGTCTATATGGTATCATAACACTATGGCTGTGATAAGTCCACCACGTCCTGCGCCGCGCCAGGCGTCCCCCATCTGGATTTTTCCGATATTGATACTGTGCGGCGCTTATGGTCTGCTGGGGCTAACCTTCGTTCAGCAGGGGCATGGCGATATCATGTCCCGGTGTGTGCTGATGGATGCCAATATGTCGCGCATCTGGAGCGTCGGGCATGTGGAAATCAGCCTCTCGTATTTCGGCGTCTTCGGCGCGATGGTGTTTTATTTTCTTCGCCTGTATGGGCAGGACCGCGCTCATTTAACGGACCTCGGCCTGGCGATGGCCTATATCCTCGCATCTTTTCTCCTGGACCTGTTTTGCGTACTGAACTTTGAGCCGTTTGTCGCGCTGCTGATCGGCGATGCCATTGTCATCACGTTTACGGTTCTTGTCTCACGTCAATTGTGGTTTCAGCGCCTGCTAGGCGTTTTTGTTCCCCTTGTTTTTTTTACCTGCGGCACGGGGCATCTTCTGGAAGGGTTATCTTACTGGCACAAGACATTCCCGGCCAATGTGCCGTGGACAATGGTGACGGCGGACATCGGCTTTGCTATTCTGGTCAATGCTGTTCGCTTCCCGGCCTTCATTCGCGGGCAGGACGTTCTTGCCGAACTCGCGGCAGCCCAACAGGAAGCGGAAACCAAGCAGGCTTTCTTCCGCGACGTTCTTGCTTCGGTGACGGAAGGCCACCTGCGGCTGTGCAGCACACCGGCTGACCTGCCTACTCCCCTTGCCCTGGTCGGCCAGAAGATTCCCCTGGCCCGCGAGACGATGGCCGGATTGCGCCATCATGCCGCCGAAGTGGCAAGCAGGCGGCATTTTCCTGTAGAGCGCATTGATTCACTCAGCACGGCTGTTGGCGAAGCGGCCATGAATGCAGTCGTCCACGGCGGCGGCGGCGAGGCGGAAGTCCGGGCCGATGATGATTGCCTCCAGGTCTGGATCACCGATCACGGCACCGGCATTCAGATGGCGGAGCTGCCGCGCGTCACTCTGGAGAAGGGCTATAGCACCAAAGAATCCCTGGGACATGGTTTTTGGATGATGCTTCGCTCTGCCGACAGCGTCCATCTCCTGACCAGCGCGTCCGGCACTACCGTCGTCATCTCAATAGACCGTTTGCCCGAAACCTCCCTCGAGTTCCCGGTATGAAAATCGTTGTCGCGCCGGACTCGTTCAAGGGAAGTTTGTCGGCCTCGGAAGCCGCGGAAGCCATGGCTGCCGGCATCCGGCAAGTATGTCCCCACGCGGAAATCATTTTCGTTCCGCTCGCCGACGGCGGCGAAGGCACGGTAGAAGCGCTAGTCAGCGCGACGGGAGGGCAGCGATTGACTGCCATAGTCACTGGCCCGCTCGGTGAACCCGTTGAAGCAACTTATGGCTTGCTGGGGTCGGACGGCCAAACGGCCGTCATAGAAATGGCTGCCGCCGCCGGCCTGCCTCTCGTTTCCCCGCAACAGCGTAATCCCCTCCTAACCACCACGTATGGCGTCGGCGAACTCCTCCTGCTGGCCGCTCAGTCCGGCGTCAAGCGCATCATTGTCGGGCTAGGCGGCAGCGCCACCAACGACGGTGGGGCGGGTGCACTTCAAGCGATGGGGGTCCAATTTTTTGACGCCCAGGGCGATCTGCTGCCGAAAAATCTGGGCGGGGCGGCGCTGGCGCGTCTTGCCCGGATAGATATCAACGGCCTCCGTTTCCCTTTCCACGCGATGGAAGTCGTGATCGCCTCCGATGTCACCAATCCTCTGCTCGGCCCGAACGGCGCGTCGGCCATTTACGGGCCGCAGAAGGGCGCCGACGCCTCAGCAGTCGCGGAATTGGATGCCGCGCTGACTCAGTACGCCGCCATCCTCGCGCGGGATTTAGGTAAGGATGTCGCGAACCGGCCCGGCGCAGGCGCGGCAGGCGGCCTGGGGGCAGGGCTGATGGCTTTTCTGAACGCCGAGATGCAAAGCGGCATTGATCTGGTGCTGGACGCGGCGGGCTTCGCCGAAAAGGTAAGTGAAGCTGATTGGGTCTTTACCGGCGAGGGGCGTATAGACGCGCAGACGCTGCAAGGCAAAACCATTGCAGGCGTCTTGAAACGATGTCAGGCGCTAGGCGGCATTCCCGTCGTCGCCTTCGGCGGCTCCCTGGACGATGCTGCCAGCGATCAACTCGCCACACAGGGCCTGCGGGCGGCCTTCCCCATCGTGTCCGGTCCGATGTCCCTACCCGATGCGATGCGAGACGGTAAAGCCCTGCTCACGCAGGCCGCCGCACGGATCATGCGGCTTTTGTGCCACCCCAGTATGCTATCATCAAAGACATTTGCCCACTGAGGTCGTGTCCATCATGGTATATGTGGCGGCTTTGCTGGCCGCCTTTGGTCAGTTCCAGAAACTTCAGCGAAGCAACCTACTGACCTGAACCCCGGCGTAACATCAATTCATTAAATTCGGTACTTCATGCCCCTCGGCCCGGCAAGGCAAGCGGCCTCGGTCAATCGCAGTCCTTTCTAGACCTGCGCCCATTGTTCCGACGGGTCCGGCTCGGCCTCTTCGCGCTCAGGCAGCACTTCTGGGACGGGGGGGGGTGTCTTCAGGCATCGGCGGCAAAACTCTCCGGGAACGATTGAGTTTCCTGAAAATGATACCCAACCCGTTGACAGAAATTGGAAATCATGGTATCCTAGGAGCGATTGAACTAGCGATAGTTCATGGTGGATATGGAAACACAAAAACACAAAGCGCAGAAGGCCGCGACCCTCAACGATGTTGCCGCACAGGCGGGTGTGACGCGCATGGCCGTGTCGGTCGTCGTGAACGGATCACGGTCCGGCACACGTGTCTCCACGGCGACCCGGCAGCGCATCCTCAATATCGCCCGGGAGCTGAACTACCGGCCCAACTCGGTGGCGAGGTCGCTGGCCCGGCGAGAGACCCGTATCTTCGGCTTTTACAGCGGCTTCCACTATTTCAACGCCCGGAACCCGTTCATGGCGGAGCTGACGGCGGGACTGCTGGAGGCGTGTGCGGGCTGCAAGCGAGACCTGCTGCTCCATTCCGTCTTTCGCGGCCATGTAATCAGCGGGCTTTATGAGGAGCTACTAAGCGGCAAGGTAGACGGCCTCGTCGTCTGGGCGCCGGATGACGATCCGCTGATGGCATTGCTACGGGACAGTCGTCTGCCAGTGGTGTCGGTGGTGGAGTCCATCCCCGGATTTCCCTCCGTGGATGTGGATGAGTATCGGGGAGCTTTCCAGGTCGCTCGCTACCTGTACGACAGGGGGCATCGGTCTCTCCTCTACCGGGCGCTTGGCGCGCCGCCCCGCTCCCGCGGGCGACGCCTGGAAGGCATCCAGGACGCCGTGGCGCAGATGGGGATGCGGCTTCAGCTCACACCCTATATCCCTGGGGATTTTTCGGACGAGGTGCGGGCGCTTTCAGGCCCGCCCGGGTCGCGGCCGACCGCCATCGCGTGCTGGAACGACCTTGCGGCCTATCAGATGCTCGCTTATTGTCGCCGATCCGGCCTGGCGGTGCCGCAGGAAATCGCGATCACGGGCTTTGACTACATCGAGTCACCGCTGGAGCTGGAACTGCGCCTCACGACCGTCCGCGCCCCGTGGGCGAAAGTGGCTTCGACCGCCATCAACTACCTTGAGGACCTTCTGGACGCCAAAGAAGTGCCGATGGAGACGACGCTACCGGTGGAGCTGATCCCCGGCGATACGGCCTGACGCCGGGGCGCCAGCCCTGAGCGCCGCGCGAAAAGAAACGAAAAAACATATGATGCACAAACGATTGGCAATTGTATTTGGAATCTTTGCTATTCAGTTATTGACTTCCGCCCGTGCGGCCCCCCAAGAGGCGGTCCCCGGCGCGGAAGTAGTCTCCGTGCAGCGGGTGCCCATGGGCGTGATGATCCAGGAACGGACAGGGGCGCTGAAGATTGAGCCGTCGAGTCCCCGGTCCTTCCGTATCCGCTTCAGCCCGGACGGGCGCTTCGCCGCGCCGCGCGTTCCCACACTCCTACCCGTCGCCTCTATCCCGCCCTTTCAGGTCAATTCGGACGGCACGGCAGTTTCCGTGCGGATGCCGCAGATCACGGCGGTCGTGGCGCGCTCGACCGGGTCAATATCCTTTGTCACCCCGGACGGACGAACGATCTCGTCCGAGGTGCCCGGGACGCGGGATCTCGTTCCGATCAACCTTCCTGGCGCTTATCGCTCCCGGCTGCAGTTCAAGCTGATGCCCAAAGAGGCTGTCTACGGGCTGGGGCAGCACCAGGACGACTTCCTGGACCATCGCGGCAGCGTCCTCCAGTTGGTGCAGCAGAACCGGGAGGTCGCCATCCCGTTCGCGGTCTCCACCGGAGGATACGGCATCCTGTGGAATAATCCCGCCGCCACCCAGGTGGCAGTGGACGCCGAGGACCGGAAACCGGAAGGGCTGGAAGATGAGAACGGCGTCCCAGGCGGCCTCACCGCCCGTTACTACGTCGGACGCAATTTTGAAACGTTGACGGCGACCCGAAAGGACCCCGCCATTGATTTCGAACTGGTCCAGCACGCCCCCGCCGGGCCTGCCGCATGACGGCTACAGCGTGCGGTGGACCGGCTTCATTCGGCCCGAAAAGTCCGGGACTTATCGCTTCAAGACCGTCTCCGATGACGGCGTCCGGCTCTGGATTGAACGGGCGGCAGGTGATTGACGACTGGAACGACCACGCGGCCCAGCCGGATGTCGCGCGGGTCTCCCTGTCCGCGGGACAGCCCCATGCCATCAAGGCTCGAATACTTCCAGTGGAACGGGGGGGCGCAGATCTCGCTGGCGGAAGTCTTCCCCACCGGCACCATGGACTTTCAGTCGGAAGCCTCCGAGGGCCTTGACTATACGTTTATCTACGGTGCCTCCCTCAATGGGGTCATCGCTGAATACCGGCATCTCACAGGGGAAGCGCCGCTGCCGCCCAAGTGGGCGCTCGGCTTCTGGCAAAGCAAGGAGCATTACGCCTCTCAGCAAGAGTGGCTGGATGTCGCGGGGGAGTACCGGGCCAGAAAACACCCGATGGATGTGCTGGTCCAGGACTTCCTGTATTGGGACCCCACCTGGCCGTGGGGGTCGCACCAGTTCAACCCCGTCGCCTTCCCCGACCCGGCATCCGCGCTGGCCACGCTGCACCGGGAACGGGTCCATATGCTGATCTCGGTCTGGGGGCTTTTCCAGAAAGGTCGGCCGGGCTTCGTGGACCGCAACCGGGAGGCGCTGGAAGCCCAGCAGGACATGCTCCCGGAGGACCTGAGAAGCGACGACCTTCGGTTCTACGACGCCTTCAAACCGGCGGCCCGCGCTCTGTATTGGTCGCAGATTCAGGAAGAGCTGTTCCGCAAGGGGTTCGACGGGTGGTGGCTGGACGCCTCGGAGCCGGAGGTGGACATGTGGAAGTTCCGACTGGCCCGCACGGCGGCCGGCCCCGGTGCCCTGGTGCTCAATGCCTATCCACTCATGCACACGATCGGAGTCTCCGAGGGGCAGATGGCTGCCGACCCGGGCAGACGCCCGGTCCTCCTGACCCGATCGGCTTACGCGGGGCAGCAGCGCACGGGCGCGATCACCTGGTCGGGCGACATCACCGGCTCGTGGCAGGTGTTTGAGAAGCAGATCCCGGCGGGTCTGAACTTCTGCCTTTCGGGCATCCCCTATTGGACCACGGACATCGGCGGGTTCTTCGCGCCCGACTACCTCTATCCCGGGGGCGCTTCCGATCCGGCCTATCGGGAGCTGTTCACGCGCTGGTTCGAATATGGCGCGTTCTGCCCCATCTTCCGGGTCCACGGGACCAACATCGCCAAGGAAATGTGGCGCTTCGGGCCGGAGACGGAACGGGTTCTGGACAAATACGACCGGCTGCGTTACCAGCTCATGCCCTACCTCTACTCACAGGCGTGGCAGGGCACGCACCACGGCGGTACCCTCATGCGTGCCCTGGCCATGGACTTTCCGCGTGACGCGGCGGCGCGGGAGCAGCAAGATGAGTTTCTCTTCGGGCCGTCGCTCCTCATCTGCCCCGTCGTCCAGCCGGGCGCGGTCACCCGGGACGTGTACCTTCCCGGGGGAACGGCCTGGTTCAACTTCTGGACCGGGAAGCGAGTCGCGGGCGGCCAGACGATCCGGGCCGAGGCGCCGATCGAACAAGATGCCGATTTTCGTCAGATCGGGTTCGATCATACCGATGGGGCCGGATATCCAGTACGTGGATGAAAAACCGGCCGACCCGATTGATCTCAGGGTGTATGAAGGAGCAGACGGCCAGTTTGAGTCTCTATGAAGACACGGGCGAGGGAAACGCCTACCGATCCGGCCAGTATGCCACGATCTCTATCACTTTACATGGTCACATATTGCATATCGGGAAAAGAATGGGCGCCTTTCCGAATATGCTGGTGCAGCGGACGTTCCGCGTCTGGACCCTCGGGAAGAGTCAACCAACTTCGGTGCGCTACAACGGGCAAGCGCAAGAGGTTTCTCTCACCCCCGGGCGCTGAAGAAGGTGTCAAGCCTAGTGTATCTATCTTTGCTGTGCTGAGGCGTCAATTTTTCCCAGCGTCCATTCGAATGCAGCCTACAGGAGAAGGTGCCATGAAGCTTTTGCGAGCTTATACAGTGACGTGTTTGATTTTCTTTCTTCTTTCTTGCGCTGCGGTTGGAGCAGCACCCGCAGACAAGGCAACAGCACTCGCCTCAGATATTAATCTGAGACACTTGAATGCCTTGCGACGTGAAATCCCGACCGACAGTGGCTTAATGCCTGCCTGGATTGTTTACTGTGAGTCAGCAGAAAAAAATCGTCCTGCGGAACCTTACACATTTATAGAAGCCACTGGCGAAGGTCTGAGCTGCGTTGATGATGTCGCACGCGCAGCCATCGTTTACTTACGCTACTGGGAATTGACACATGATCCACAGAGTCTGGCTTATGCCAAAGATTGCTTCAAATTCCTTCATTATCTCCAAGCCCCTGACGGCACATTTTACAACTGGCTGCTTGTCGATGGAAAACGTAATGAGACGCGGGGAAACAGCCTGCCTGGCTTGACCTGGTGGTCGGCGCGAGCCGCGTGGGCCTATGGGGAAGGCTGCCGGATATTACACAAGGCCGATCCCCTATTCGCTGCTCAGTTGGCTCACGACTTCAAATCAATGCGCGTTATGTTAGCGAAGCAGACGGAAGAAAAATACGGTCAGTATAAAGACATAGCGGGTATCCGCGCCCCTGCCTGGCTGATCAATGACGGCAGTGACATAACCTCGCTGTTTGTCCTGGCTTTGTGTGATTATGAATCTGCCTACCCTTCTGCCACGAACCGAACGCTCATTCAGCGCTTATGCGAAGCGATTGTGGCCGTGCAGGCGGGAGATGAGAGACAGTTTCCCTGGAAAGCGCATATGCCCTGGACACCAGACCCATCTTTATGGCATGGCTGGGGAAGTCATCAAGTGGCCGCGCTCGCGGTTGCGGGCAGACTGCTCAAAAACAAGCAGTTTGTTACGTCGGCAGAACTTGCGGCTAACAATATGACCGTTCATCTGCTTGCCAGCGACGGCCCCATCTACGCATTTGACCCGACGCCGCGCGAATTTGAGCAGATTCATTATGCGGTTGAGTTTATGGTCTATGGGTACACGGCCTTGAGTGAGGCGACCTCCAAAACGCAATATCGTGAGCTGGCGAGGTTCGCAGCTTCCTGGATGATGGGCAATAATACCGCGAAAGCAATCATGTATGATGCAAAGAGCGGCCGAGGCTATGATGGAATCAATGGTACTGAAATAGCGGCGGCAGTCAATTACAATGCCGGGGCAGAATCAACGATTGAGGCGCTGTTGAGCCTCCTTCTCTTAGCGGCTGAGGGTATTTCATTAGAAGACGTGGATTACCACAGGATTGGTGGGAAATCTTATCAAGTTATTTCTACGCTGGAACCCCAGAATGTCCCGAAAGTCGCCGCGGGATCATACCGGATTTTCGCAGTTTTGCAGCGAAACCCTCAGAAGTCACCGCGCGCTATTTCCGGCATGTTGAGTCTGAACGGAATAAATCTCGGCGTCGTGCAAATTCCTGAGGGACGCAAAACCTATCTCGCCACCGTGCCGAAGGTCGCTGATTTCAATGGGATCCCGGCCCATTTTACCTTTGAGCCGGCGGAGCCGGACGGCCGACGCGGCGGCGACCCTTGCGTCCGTCATCTGCCAGCCCGTCCTGGAATACCGGGTCGCTGAGGCACCGGATGGGAAGCGCCTGCTGCTCATCAAGAGTTGGGCGGACGGGCAGCTTCCCTTGCCCGAAGAAATCTCTGCGTGGATTAAAAACCGCCCCGCCGGGTTTTCGGCCTACACCTCTACCGGAATGCCGACGATGATGACTCGCGTGACAAAAAAGGCCGATGATCTTCCCGTGAACCTCCCTGCGTATGGCTATGCATTGATCATCATGGAAAAGCCTTAACACCGTGTCAATGAGTTAAGTAACAGTAGAAGAACTTAGGCTATCATGAAGCTAATTGTCATCAATGAGGTTGAGTCGCAGCCAGAGTATGTCGAGGGCTTCCCTGAGTATATTCTGTGCCGTCTGCTTGAGCAAGGCCCGGCACTTCTGGAAGCGGATGGCGCGACGACGGAGGGGGAAAGCGTCCTGTGGCGTTTCAGCCGACGCAGAAAGTCCGATGATCCGCCGCTGGTCGTTCGCCTTCCTCAAGCAGGGTTTCGGTCTGCACTGGCTCGCTTTGGCTTGCTCTGCGGCATAAACATCTACGGTGGGCATACCTTATTCCAGATCCGGTTCTCCAATGAAGAGGAGGCGCGACCGGAGCGGTTTGCCATTTACCTGTGCAATGAGCCGACAATGGGCTTTTGGGTGAGGATTTACTTGTATGCCATTGACGGTGTTTATCCAAACTACGGCGGCATGCACGATAAAACTCCAAGCGTTGAACCGACCGATATGCCATAATCGCCGCTGAGCGGAACCAAACTCTCCGTTTCCCTCTCCTCCCGCTGACCGCCGCTCAGAAACGCTCCGGGGAACCGCCCCCCCCCTGGAAGCGCAGACCCGAACCGACATGCCGGACAGGTGTTCTCGGTCCGCAAAAAGAGGTAAACTGAATTCGTTTAGGCGGCGCAAGTCATGCGGGAGGTGCGGTGCGGAGTTCGGTGGTTCCGTCGTTCTTGAGCGGGCCAAACCGTCAAATATGACATAGCGGCCATTATCGGAATCAGAAAACAGCGTGTTTTTAGTTCGCCTTTTGAACGAAGAGCGAAGTAGGATGAGCACGGCGGTGTCGCCTGTGTCCATCTGACCGAGTACGGCAGGAGAGAGTATGGACGTTGATCCCGACCCTGACCACCCGATCATTGAGAGGCCGTGGGAATACCAGTTGACAGAGTTCCGCTACCACTACGACCCCGACGACTGGGGGGCATCCTTCATTGACATGACGCTGGAGAGGGGCGAGACCGTCCGCCGCCTGCGCTTCTGGTCGCCGCGTAGCCTGCGGATCGAGGAGGGTTTCCCCCTCGCGACGGGCGGCATGGAAATCAAGGACGTGCGCCGCCGTCAGATGGAGGGGCTGGGCGTCTACGTCGGCGACTTCGAGGCGTCCTTGGGGGCGGTGACATTCTGGGCGTATGAGGTCGTGGACTTGGACGTGCCAGGTCGCACGTCTCACAGGTGACGAAGTTCGCCTTTTGAACGAAGAGCGAACCAGGTGGAGAATTGATGTGAGGAAGTTCCGAGGGCACGGGCGTTATTATCGGCGGTTGCGTCGCAAAGGCGAAACAATGAGCCTTGATCTATCGGAAGGGCAATGGTACGAATTTCAGACGTGGCTGGAAATTGATGCAGTGGATGGCTCTCAAGATGCACTGTATTTCCACACGCCGAATCCCAATCATTTACGGCGCGATCCTCCTGTTGAAACATTCCCGTGCAACTTTGAGGGCGTCAAATGGGACGTGAATCCGCCGAACCTATTCGCGCAATTCGTGGATCACTCTCGAATGTTAGTCGGTGTGGGAGACGGTACAAGAGATAATGGGGCCGCAAGGCCGTACTACTATGTCCGTATGAGATGACACCTGCTTTAGTTCGCCTTTCCCGTTGAAAAGCGAACCAGGCGAATTAAATGGGGGCTGATCGGGTGCTGTCTGCCGATGGGATTTGCTGGGTATGCTTGCCTGTCAGGTCAAGTTCGCTCTGTGAAACTGGAAAGCGAACTACGTACTGGGCTGCGATATTACTAGGAGTTACGCAGTTGAGCGTGAATTGCGCTGAATACAGAGGTGGATTTACTCTCAAATTGAGTTCAACTGCGTAACTCCTAATTACATTTGACACCTTATCGGAACGAAAAAGTAGTTCGTTCTGAGTTCGTAGTTGGAACGAAGAGCGAACCAGAACGAGAGCGGCGGATCAATGTGATTACTCCCCATGCCGAAAGGCAGGGGCTTCTACAAGTGTGACCTGATTCAATGTAATACCATTGAGCACGAGCCGGCATTGACGCCTGCCGATCAGAGAAGGAGAATAAACATGTCGCCAGTGTGCCATGTTCACGGTCTCTTGAGCTTATGGTACCTAAGCGTTCTGTTCATGGGAGGGATGCTGATGATGGATGAACCCGATGCCGTGGCCGCTCCCTCGGGGCAGGCGCTGATGCCGCAGACCGCCGAGGTCGGCCCCGGCGTGTTCCGGGTGCGTGCCGGGGAGCCGGAGCCGATTGTACCGTCCATCGTGCGCCAGTCGGCCCGGCTGGAGGCGCTGGGGAATATGCCGAAAGTCACCACGCCGCCAGTCAAGGGGATCAAAGTGTGGCGGATGGCCCGCGGCTGCCGGATCGAGCTGCCGCTCGGGGCCGGTGAGGTGATCTATGGCCTTGGCCTCCAGTGCAAACACCTGGAGCAGAACGGCTGGCGGCGAACGCTCTACGCGGCGTCGGGCGACGACAACGGCGCCGGCATGGGACACGCCCCGGTTCCTCTGTATCTCAGCACAGCAGGCTACGCGGTGCTGGTGGATACCGCTCGGTCGGCGACCTTTTCGGTAGGGGAGGAGCGGCGGCTGGCGCATGCAAGCGCGCTAGAATCCAGCGCCCGCAATCAAAAGATCGTCACCGATGTTGCCAAGCTGTACGGCCCGGAGAGGCAGGAGGGCGCGGCGGTCTACGTAGACGTGCCCGCCGCGCAGGGGGTAGATATCTATCTCTTCGCCGGCCCACGGATGGGCGACGCGATCGCCCGCTACAATCTCTTTTCCGGGGGAGGCTGCCTGCCGAGCCTGGCCGGGCTGGGGCCGCACTACATCTTTGGCGCCATGCTGGATGCATCGTCGGTGCTCCCCATGAGCGACCACTTCAAACGGGAGCAGATCCCCTTTACAACGGTTGCCCTGGAGCCAGGGTGGGAGACCCACGCCTACTCCAGCTCCTATCTCTGGAACTCCCGCAAATTCCCGCCCGATTTTGGCGGCGAGATGCGCCGGCGGGGATATGATCTCTATCTCTGGTGCCAGATGTATCTGGATGGCTCCTCGCCGCTGATCCCGTTATTGGGCACCCGCTTTGGCGACTTCGGGGTCTGGAGCGGACTGGTTCCCGATATGGCCGATCCTCAGGCGCGGGAGATTTACGGCGATTTCCTCGGGGACCGGTTCATCCGCAACGGCGTCGCCGGCTTCAAGCTGGACGAAGTGGATGGTTCACCCAAGACAGCCTCACAGTACCAGAGCTGGATGTTCCCCGATTTCACGTCGTTTCCCAGTGGAGCGGATGGCGATCAGACACGCAATCTCCTGGGCCGAACTCGGCGTCCAGGCCAGCGCTGAGGCCTTCCGCAAGGCCAACCGTCGAACCTTTGGCATGGCGCGCGCCAGCCACGCCTGGGCGGCCCCGCTCCCGGTCGCGATTTACAGCGATGAGTACGACTTCGACGACTACATGCGCTACAATCTGAGCGCCGGCGTGCAAGGGCTGCTCTGGGCGCCGGAGGTTCGGAACGCGGCGAATGAACGGGAGTGGGCGCAAAGAGTCGGCGCGGCCGCCTTCTCGGCCAAGATGGTCTACAATGGCTGGCAGTTTCCCCATCTCATCTGGGAGCAGCCGGACCTGGGTGCCAGCGAGCGAGACCAACTGCTTCCCGGACGACAATCCCTACCTTCGGCTCACACGCCACTTCAATGACCTTCGGATGGCCCTGCTCCCGTATCTTTACCAGGCTTACAGCGACTACCATCAGAAGGGAATCCCGCCGGTGCGTCCGCTGGCGGCCGACTGGCCGGAGGACGCCGGCACACGGCACCTGGATGACGAGTGGATGCTCGGCCCGGACTTGCTCGTGGCGCCGCTCACCGACAAAAATGCGTTCTCCGAGCTGTCCCGTAGTGGAGCCTTCGGACGCGAACCCGTTCCAGGCGGACCCGGGAGTGCAGCTCAGTGCTCACGAGGGGGTCTTCGCCCTGGACATCGCCGGAACGGGTGACGGCCTGCCGGGTGCGTCGCTCGATTTCGATCTCAAGGCGGGACCGTGTGACGCGCGCTTGCTGGCGCGCGGCAGTATTGGACACATGGCGCTCCGGCTGAGGCGGATCGAAGGGGATCGCCAGAGCGACGTGGGGGAGCTTTATCAGGATGACATTCCTCTCGACGGCCGCGACTTGGAAGGAGCTGACGTATCGCTTTAACGTGCCCTCCGACGGGCACTATCGGCTCTCCGTCGGGAAAGCGTATTTCCAGCGGCTTCCGAGCGCAAGGCGCCTGGAGTTGCGGGACGTCTCCTTCGAGCAGCGCACCGGGAATTCGCACGTCTCCTGGAAACGGATGGTCTATCTTCCCGCCGGCGTCTGGCATGACTTCTGGACCGGGACGCCCACTGATGGGCGGGGATCGGCGCGAGGTCACGGCGACACCGGAGCATCCCCCGGTTTTCGTTCGCGACAATACCCTGCTGCCCCTGGCCGATCCTGTGTTGACCCTGAACGAGAACACGATTTTCACGGTTCACCTGGCCGCGTATGGCGATGCCCCTCGGCCCTGTCAGGTGCTTGAGGACGACGGCGCCAGTTTCGACCATGAACGCGGCAAGTGGGCCACGGTCACGATCCACCCCGACGGCACGATCGTCCGCCCGGCACACGGTCAGCCGCTGCGCTACCGGGTTGCCGGCCGGGCCGAGCCACCCCTCCGGGCGCTCAGCACTGTCCTCGAATCAAACGCCAAAGCCGCGGCAGGCGGCAGCATCAACCCCGGCGATGTCTGGCCGGACGACCAGGGGCAGCATATCCAGGCTCACGGCGGCGGGATCATTCAGCGGGGGGATACGTACTACTGGTTTGGCGAGTATCGAGCGCGAGATAATGCCCCGGAGAAGCGCTATGTCGGCTGTTATGCTTCCCAGGACTTGATCCATTGGCAGTTCCGCAGCAAGGCCGTGCAGCTTGAGGACCCGGAGCATCTCGGCCCCGGCTGGGTTCTGGAGCGGCCCAAGGTCTTTTACAGCGCCGCCGCCCGCCGCTTCGTGATGTACGTTCACCTGGACGATGCGCGCTACGCCTTGGCCCGCGTAGCGGTATTGGTTTCCGACACAGTGGATGGCGCTTATCGTTACGTGAACAGCTTCCGCCCGATGGGCCACGAGAGCCGCGACATCGGCCAGTTCGTCGACGACGATGGGACGGCGTACCTGCTTTCGGAGGACCGGCCCAACGGCTTTCACATCTTTCAGCTTTCCCCGGACTGTCTTTCCATCGCCCGAGATGTTTGCATAGTCCCGGAACACCTGGAGGGCCTTGCGGCCGTTCATTACGGAGGTCTCTACTATCTCGTCGGATCGCATCTAAGCAGTTGGGCTCCAAACCCGAACGTGTATGCGACGGCCACGTCGCTGTCGGGACCCTGGTCTCATTTCGCGAACCTCGCGCCTCCCGAGACAAACACCTATGGCTCGCAATCCTCTTTCCTGCTGAGTGTCACCGGCACAAAGGCGACCACCGTGATCTTCCTGGCGGACATCTGGAAGCCGGACACGCTGTGGGACTCCCGGTATCTCTGGATGCCCCTCCAGATCGGTGACGGGAAGCTCTGGCTGCCAAAGCCGTGCGAGTGGACCATTGAATGTGGTCACGGGCGAAGCCCGTTTGATAGAACCGAAGCCGGACGTGCCTGAGGCCGATCTCAGTGGGATGCCAGGCGTCAGCGTGATCAGCGCCGGCGCGAGCTATGCAACGTGCTTCTAGGTTTGAGGGCGGAACTGGCTCAGGCCGCCTGCTTGACGCAGACGATGGCGCGGACGCCTTCGCCTTCCACACGCAGAACGAGCCCGAGCCGAACGTCGTGATCGATCTCAAGCGGGAGCGGGAAGTTGTCGGGATGACGATCCTGAACCGCAGCGACGGACCACCGGAAGTCCAGGCACGCGCGTCTACCCTGGCCGTCTGGCTTTCCGAGGACGCGATCCACTGGCGCTGCGTTTGGAAGACCTACTCCGCCAGGCCCGTCTGGAGCTTTGCGCTGGACAAGCCGGAACGCGCTCGCTACGTCAAGATCGGACTCCGCGACACGAACTTCCTTCACCTGAAGCGCGTTCGGATCTATGGGCGATGATGTCCGCCCGCCGGAGGAGTTATTATCGGATGAACACCGCTTTCTATCGAACGCGCTGTAAGGCTTGTGAAGTGTGTGCTGGATCAAGGTCTGTCTCGTGGTATAAGGATAGGTGTTCTTTGATGAAATCAGCGACACGATTGTCTCTGCTGGCCCTGCTGGCCTGGCTCTGTGCGGGCTTCCCCGCGATGGCACAGGGCGGCCGCCCGGTCTCCGCCGCCAATACGACTATTCTCGGCCCGAACGTCTTTGTGTTCGATCCGAGCATGCCGATGACGGACATCCAGAAGACGGCCACCGATATCTTCAAGAAGATGGAAGCCAACCAGTTCGGCCCGGAGCGGTATGCCCTGCTGTTCAAGCCGGGCGCGTACGACGTCACCTTCAATGTCGGCTTCTACACCCATGTGGCCGGCCTGGGACTGAGACCCGGACGACGTGCAGATCAATGGCGGCGTCAATGTCAACGCCAAATGGGCTGACGGCCATGGCGCTGGACAACTTCTGGCGGACGCTGGAGAACTTCGCCGTCACGCCGTCGTCCGACGTACCGTTCCAGACCATCAAAGGCGTCACGCGCATCGCCATCTCTCAGGCCGCGCCCCTGCGACGCCTGCACGTGAAGGGCGAATTGCAGCTCTTCGACTGGGGATCCAAGGGGAACGTGGGCTATGCCAGCGGCGGTTTCCTGGCGGACTCGCGTGGTGGACGGCAAAGTCGTTCCCGCCTCGCAGCAGCAGTGGCTGGCGCGCAACAGCACCTGGCGCGGCTGGCAGAACGCGGTCTGGAACATGGTGTTCGTGGGCTGCGAGAATACGCCGGGAAACACTTTCCCCGAACCGCCGTACACGGTCGTGGATAAGACGCCGGTGATCCGGGAGAAGCCCTACCTCATCGTCGACCACTCCGGCAAGTACTCCGTCTTTGTTCCGGCCCTGCGGACCAGCGCTCGGGGCGTGACGTGGGCCAATGGGCCGACGCCCGGCACGTCCGTACCCCTCGACCGTTTCTATATCGCCCAGCCGGGGACGGCGAACGCCGCGACGCTGAACGCGGCCCTCGCCGCCGGCAAAAACGTGCTGTTCACCCCGGGCGTGTACCGGCTGGAGGACACGCTGCGGATCACCCAGCCCGGCACGATCGTGTTCGGTCTGGGGGTGCCTTCGCTCGTCCCCACGCGGGGCCAGCCGGCCCTCTCGGTGGCCGATGTGGACGGGGTGACAATCGCCGGCCTGATCATTGATGCGGGCGAGACGCGGTCCCCGAGCCTTCTGGAACTCGGCCCCGCGGGCAGCAAGGCCAATCATGCGGCCAATCCCACCTTCCTTTACGATCTCACCTTCAGGACCGGTGGTCCCGCGCCGGGCCGCAACGATGTGGGCGTTTTCATTAACAGCAACGATGTCGTGGTGGACAACATCTGGATCTGGCGCGCGGACCACGGCGCAGGCGTCGGATGGACGACCAACCCGACGAAGAACGGCCTCGTCGTCAACGGCGAGCGCGTGACGATCTACGGCCTGTTCAACGAGCACCATGAGCAGTACCAGACTCTCTGGCAGGGCAATGGGGGGCGCGTGTATATGTACCAATCGGAGATGCCGTATGATGTCCCCGGCCAGGCGGCGTGGATGAGCGGCAAAACCCCCGGCTACGCCTCGTATAAGGTCTCCGACAGCGTCACCAGCCATGAGGCGTGGGGGGTGGGCGTGTACTGCTTTTTCCGCGACGCGCCGGTGCAGGCCAACAGCGCCATCGAGGCCCCCGCCGTGCCGGGAGTCAAATTCCACGACATGACGACCATCTGGCTTAACGGCAAGCCCCACAGTGGGATCGTCCACATTATCAACGATCGTGGGGGGCATGTCTTCCCCAGCGGCTCCACGAAAGTCTCGCGGCAGACGCTGAACGACTTTGCGCACACCCCATGAATGACTTCGCGCATACCCCGTTGTCAGGAAATCGGGGTACCGTACCAAGCCCCTTGTAAGAAACAAGCGCAATCGTGGGTCGGCGGCAGCCTGTCCGTGGTGACTACTCCACGTCCATTTTTACAACCAGGAGCGTGGGCATCAATCGCTACAATACGAATCATAGGAAAGCGAGAGGGATTATGCCAAAAAAGACTGATTGCTGTGGGGCCGCGCCAGGCGGCGCTTTGTGATTACGACGAGCCAGCGATTTTGCGTAATGGGACTCTCCTACATCAGCGGGGACGCCAGAATGCGGGAGGCGATGGCGTGGGCGTCGGGCAGGACGATGTCGTCGGGGACGCGCTGGCCGGTGGTCACATAGGCCAGCGGCAGGCCGTATTTGGCCTGCATGGTCAGCAGACGACCAAAGCAAGTGTGGTCGGAGGCTTCGTCCAGCTTGGTCAGAATGACGGCATCGGGCGTGAAGATGTTCTGAAACTTCGTCACGATGTTTTCCATGTCCCGCTGCCCCAGCACGGCGGGAATGGTGAGATATTTCTGCACCGCTCCCACCCCTTCAAATAAATGCGCCGTTTCTCCCAGCGGGATCATCTCGTTGGGGGAGCGGCCAGCGGTGTCCAGCAGCACGATCTCCATGCCCTCGGCAGCAAAATCGTTCAGATGCTGCACCAGGGCGAGTTTGTCCTGGGCGACTTTGACGGAAACGCGCAGAATTTCGCCGTACTTCTGTAACTGTTCGGCGGCTCCAATACGATGCGTGTCCAGGGTGACAACACCGACGCGGCGGCGCTCCATCAGGGCGAAACGAGTTGTCAGTTTGGCAATGGTCGTCGTTTTTCCCACGCCGGTCGTGCCGATGAAGGCCAGCAATTTCATTTTGCCCTGCGACGGCAGGGCATCAATGCCGTTGGCGATTCGCAGCCGCTGAGAGAGCAAGGTCCGGGCAAAGGTGACGGCATCGGCAGCGGCCAGACCGGCGGGGATTTCAGCGATCAATTGCTTTGCCAGCGGCGCGGCAATGTCGGCGTCCAGAAACTGCTGCATGAGGCCGGGATAACCGGCTTCATGAATGGGCGCCGCTTCCGGCCCCCCGCTGCGGCGCGGGCGGCGGGACGCAGGGGCAGGAGTGGCCTGCGTAACGAGCCGGGCCAGGGCCTGCTGCCCGGTTTCCTGCGATTCGGCTTCCAGAGCCGCAGGAACAAAGGGGAGACCTGGTTTCTTTGATTTCGGCTTCTCGCTCAGGCTCTGGACATTCTGCTGCAACCCTGCAATTTGGGCTTCCAACTCCTGAATGCGCGAGACACTGCTGTCACTGGCCGTCTCGCCGCTGCCGTAACGCAGGTTCGGGTTCACCAGTGGAATAGTTGGCGGCAGGTAGGTTCCGAACGTCATTTCCACGACCTCTTTGCCGCCCCATCGCCCAAAAATCGCCCCTTTTTTGTAAGTTTTCCGGCTGACGATGATGGCGTCCACCCCCATGTCCTGCTTGGCTTGCAGCAGGCAATCGGTGACGGTCGGACCGGTAAAAGTCTTTGTGCGAAGATTGAATTTCCCGGTTCGGTCGTAGCGCTCATCGGACATCGGCATCATGGTGACATTGCTCATGGAATTTATCCTGTGACCGCGCCGACGGCGCGGACTTCGGTATTGGGAACGATCTCATTGTAAGAGAGGATGACGAGATTGGGCAGCGAACGTTCGGTCAGCCGCCGCAGTGGCAGGCGCAGGGCGGACATGCAGAGAAGCACCGGCTGCTGGAAGCCCAGCGCGATCATCCGCTCCATTTGGGTGCTCAGGCTCTGGATAAACTGACGCGACGAAGACGGGTCCAGAGTCAAATTGGGGACTCCGGGCATGACGCTCTCCATCAGCATCTGTTCCAGCGAGGGGTCAAGTGTTAAAGTTTGCAGCGCACCGCTGCCTTCATCCACATACTGTCGACAAATGGAGCGGGCCAGGGCGGAACGCACCCATTCCCCCAGCATGTCCATGTCTTTGGTGCGGCCCGCATGATCGGCCAGCGTTTCCAGAATGGTCACCAGATCGCGTATGGAAATGCGCTCCCGGAGCAGATGCTGCAAGACTTTCTGGACCTCACCGACCGTCATCAAATTTGGGATTAATTCTTCGATGACGGCAGAATTCGCCTGTTTCACATGATCGATCAGGGCCGAGGTATCCTGCCGGGTGATGATCTCTGAGGCATGGCCTTTGATGACTTCTGCCAGATGCGTGGTGATCACGGAAGAGGGGTCCACCACCGTATAGCCGGCCATTTCCGCCCGATCCCGATGGCTGCGATTCACCCACTGAGCGGGGACGCCGAAGGCCGGTTCGCGGGCCGGAATACCGTCTGTGATCGGGTCAATCACATTGCCCGGGTCAATTAGCATGATGGAATTGGGATGCACGGTTCCTGCCGCCAGTGTTGCGCCTTTAAGTTTGATCGCGTAATCGTTCGCTTTTAAATGCAGATCATCGCGGATGCGAATGGTCGGTATGACCAGGCCGAGTTCAAGAGCCGTTTTCTGCCGAATGACCGTGATGCGGTCTAATAAATCGCCGCCCGCTGCCTGATCCACCAGGGCCAGCAGGCCATAGCCGAAGTTGAGTTCCAGAACGTCCACATGCAGCAGGGGCAGCACACTTTCCGGGGTCGCCAGCGGAGCCGGTCTGGCGGCGACGGCAGAGGCAGCCGCCATTTCCGTTGCGACCACTTGTTTCTGATTGCGAACTAAGATAAACCCAATTCCGCCCAGAACCCCCGCCACCAGCATCGTTTGTGCAATAGGAAAGCCAAAGGGAATAAACATGCAGACAAGGCCAGCGGCGATGAAGAGCGGTCGGGGGGAATTGAAAATCTGTTTGGCGATGTCGCCGCCCATCGCTGTATCCGACGCCGCCCGCGTGACCATCAAGCCCGCCGCTGTGGAGATCAGCAGGGCCGGAATCTGCGCGACCAGACCTTCGCCGACCGTCAAAAGCGTGTAGTTCTGTAGGACTTTCACCACATCCTGGCCTTTGCTCAGGCCCATGGCAAAGCCGCCGATGATGTTCAAAACGATGATAACGATGGCGGCGATGGCGTCGCCACGGACAAACTTGTTCGCGCCGTCCATCGCGCCGTAAAAGTCCGCTTCCTGCCCGACAGTCTTGCGCCGAATGCGCGCCTGCTCCTGATTGATAATGCCCGCGTTCAAATCTGCGTCAATCGCCATTTGCTTGCCCGGCATGGCGTCAAGCGTAAACCGCGCTGCGACTTCCGCGACCCGCCCCGCGCCTGACGTGATGACCACAAACTGCACCACGACCAGCAGCAGAAAGACAATGATGCCGACGACATAATTGCCGCCGATCACCACCTGCCCGAACGTTGCGATCACATGCCCTGCGCTGCCTGTCCCGATAATCAGCTTCATCGCCGACACTTCCAGGGCCAGCCGAAACAGTGTCGTTACCAGCAGCAGGGCAGGGAATACGGAAAATTGCAGCGGCTCGGTGGTATAAAGCGCGGTGAGAAGAATCAGGACCGCCCCGGTCAGGTTCAGCACCAGTCCCAGGTCCAGCAGCGCTTCCGGCAGAGGCAGAATCAGCATGGCGACCATGCCGATCAGCGCCATCGCCATCGCAATGTCCGTCTGCTGGGCGGCTTTGGCGAAAAACCCCATCACGCCGCCGTTACTGCTCGATGCCTGCCCGCGTTGTGTCTGAACTGCCACGCGGGGATTATTCCATGCCCGTTCTCAAGTTTACCAAGAAATTTTCCGATACAACGATAGGCCTTTCTGCGCCTGTACTCCTGCTGTTTCCAAACCTAATCACGGAGAGTTTATTGTTGGCCCGGAAGGGGTACACAAGCCACGACCGGAAGGCGCGCTTCCGGCATTGGTCACACTGGAAATGTTTCTCCTGCCATGTCCATCCTATCGCTGATGCCCTCCCACAAAGGTCCGCCGGCTGATGGCACTTCTGCGCCTGGCTCGCTCTGGGAACGCCTGAATCAGCCTGACTCGGCGGCGCTGCTAGGGCTGATGAGCGGCGCGGCCTGGTTCGCCATCGGCGTTATCTACGGGCTGACCATGTCCGATGAGCTGACGACCCCGGACCTTTTTTCCGGCATCGCGCAGATGGTCTTCAGCCGCCTGCGGCCCGCGCATGTCAACATGATGGTGTTCGGATTTCTGTCCACGGCGTTCTTCGGTGCCTGGTATTTTATCGTCCCGCGCATGTGCAAGACACCCCTGCGTTCCAATCGCGCGGCCAATCTGCTGCTGATCTTCTGGAATCTGGCCGTCTTCGTGGGAACCGTTGCCCTGATGAATGGCGACACGCAGGGGAAAGAATACACCGAATATCCCTGGTACATTGACTGGCCGATTGAGATATTACTGATCGCCAATGCGGTCATTATCTACCGCACCATTGCCGCTCGTCGGGAGCCGAAACTATACGTTTCACTCTGGTACATCGGCGGGACGGTTGTCTGGATCGCGCTCATGTACTTTATCGGCAACGTCATGTGGCACCCGTTCTCAACCTATATGACGCCGGATGGGGTGCATCATATCCTCTGGAACAATGATGCTTCCAGCCTGCCGGACGGCGTCTCGCATTTTCAGCGAACGGGGTCCTATATTGGGCTGGACGACGCGGTTTGGAACTGGTTTTACGGGCATAACGTGTTTGGCTTGTACATCACGACGGGCGGCATCGCGATTGCCTACTATCTGGTTCCGAAACTCTCCCGCCGCCCGCTGTATTCGCACCTCATGTCTCTGATTGGCTTTTGGTCCATCGCTCTGCTTTATACGAATACCGGGATGCACCACCTTTTGCAGGCGCCGATCCCGAATTGGCTGAAAGTGATTTCCATTATCGGGTCCATTGCCCTGTTTATCCCCGTCTTCACGTTCAATACGAATTTGTTCATGACCATGCGCGGGCATTGGGGGCTGATGCTGGAAAACATCCCGCTGCGCTTCGTGCTGACGGGCGCTTTCTTTTACCTGGCCGTCTCATTTCAAGGCTCCATCCAATCGCTGATGTCGGTCAATCGGTTTGTCCATTTTACGCAGTGGACCGTCGCTCATGCCCATCTCGCGCTGCTGGGCGCGTTCGGGTTTATCGCCAGCGGCGCGATGCTTTACATGGTTCCGCAGATCGTCCGCAAGCCTCTGTGGAGCCGCAATCTGGCCGACACGCAATACTGGCTGATGCTGCTGGGGATCAACGGCTTTTTCTGGGCTTTAACAGTGGCGGGACTGGCCCAGTCCAGCGCCTGGGTGACTTTGGGTGAACAGGTAACGAAAGCCTACCCCGTCGTTAAGCCCTATTTTTACCTGCGCTCCGCCTTTGGCGGCATGATTGTCGTTGGCGTCTGGATGCAGCTCATTAACTTAATCCAGACAATCCGGCAGCCTGCGCCTGATCCGGCAGCGGAGCGACGAACGCAGATCGCCAGCCTGCAAGAGCTTCCGGCTCTGGTCGATTAGAAGCACCTCGCCATGAAAATGACCCCACTGACTGTCTTGTTCGGGTCCACGCTGGTGGCCTTCACGGTGATCCTTGCTTTTGCGATCATGCCACCCATCGTCTTTGATCCGCCGCCGTCCCCAAATGCCCATGCGTACACAGCACAGGAACTGAAAGGCCGTGAGATCTATGTCAAGAATGGCTGCGTTTACTGCCATTCGCAGGACACGCGCCCAATGGACTGGGGCGAAGGCAGCGGGCTGTCGGCTCAGCCGGGCGATTACGCCTATGATTCGCCGCATCTGGTCGGCTCGGAACGCAATGGCCCGGATTTGTTTCGCGAAGGCGGCTACCATTCCGACGACTGGCACAACGCCCATTTTCAGAACCCCCGCTACACGCGCCCGCAGTCGTTCATGCCTTCCTACAGCTATATTCGGGGTGACGACCGAAAAAATCTGATCGCCTACGTTCAATGCCTCGGCGGCAAAGACGGCCTTCGCCGCGCAACCCAGCAGCGCGAGTTAAAAGTCAATCTGGTGAAATACTATGCCAAAGGGCCAGGGGAAAACGTCGCTTACCTGAACTCCACAATGCCGAGTGACTGGCTGAAAATGCCGAACCCGGAGCCGGTCACAGTGGGATCGGTGGAACGCGGGCGCGTTCTGTATGTCGCCTACTGCGCCGGCTGTCATGGGGAGCATGGCGACGGGCGCGGCTCGGCACGGCCCTATCTGAACCCTCCGCCGATGGATTTCACGCTGTTACAGGCATCAGGAGCGAGCCCGCAGGGAGGCCAGCCGGGCTACCATTACAATTTTCGCAAGAATGAAGTTAGTGCCATCACAAACGGCGCGATCTATTACGCGGTGCTTTACGGCATCCCCGGCAGCGCCATGCCTCAGTTCAAGGGGCAATTGCCCTCGGAGAAAATCTGGGATGTCGGCAACTACGTTGGCTGGGCCTTCATGGGCTGGAAAATGGAGCCGAACAGCGGGCGCTATGAAGAACTGGCGCAGGCAAAACGTCCCTGGGAGCATCAGTTTGAGCAGGGCCAGCGGAGCATTGCTTCGGCGCAGGTGCTATCAAAGCAGGGAGGGAATTCTTTAGTGTCAGCGGATAGCCCCTTCTGAAGAGCATCCCTAAAGCTTTCTTCCTTCCACTTCCTGTTGTCCTGATTGTTGGCGTAAATGGCACACTCTTCTATCGGTCGCTCAGAACAGTATCGCAAGAACCCCTCAATCTTCAGAAGCAATTGAACAAGGCTTTAGCGAACAACTCGAAATGCAACTCAAAATTGAATGGATAAGCGAAGATTTCTGTTTCGTGAGACTATCTGATATGGTCGTCGTCAGCATGATTTATCAACTGGATGCGCTTGGCAGCGGAAGAGAAACGAGTTGCTCTTTTCGAGGGTGAATTCGGTCGGCTTCAATTCAACGTAGAGAAAGACCAGTTCTATGTGAACGCCAGCCTCAACTTGATTGATATTTACGCCGATCTTCGTATTTTGTTAGATATTTCAAACCGCCTCAAATCCTATATATTCTACAAGAATCAGGAGGGAGAACATATGCTGGATATCAGTTTGGAAACAAGTGGAGCAGTCTTCCTACCGGGGACAATTAAAGACATCGTTCTCGGTACCACGATTTCGAGATGAAATATCATCAACTGCGGCAGAACCCACTATTACCAAAAGGGTAAGGATCCCTGCTGTCCGGGTACAATAGCGGCGGAGGCGAAAACCTCAGCTTGCTCACCGATACTGGAGGATAACAATGGCGCTGCCGATCTCATTTGATTTTGGATACCTGGCCCCCGACGTGGATTTGGACGAAGTGAAGTCGTTTCAGGACAACGTGAACCTGGCGCATCAGAAAGTGACACAGGGTGGGGGGCTTGGCTCCGACTTCTTGGGCTGGGTAGACCCGGCCAAAATTGTCAGCCCCGACGAAGTCAATAGTATCAAGACGCTGGCCGCGCAGATACAAGACAGTCTCCGATGTGCTGATTTCTATCGGCATCGGTGGGTCGTACCTGGGGGCGCGTGCCGTGATTGAAGCATTAGGAGAGGGCGACGGCCTGGAAGTCCTGTTTGCCGGCAATTCCCTCTCGGCCCACGACCATGCCCGAACGCTGAAAAAGCTGAAAGGCAAGCGATTCTCCATCAACGCTATCTCCAAATCCGGCACGACCACCGAACCCGCAGTCGCCTTTCGCCTGTTCCGCGATCTGCTGGAAAACTCCGTGGGAAAAGAGGAAGCCAAAAAGTGCATTGTTGCCACGACCGACGCGAAAAAAGGCGCACTGCGGAAGTTCGCGGAAGAAGAAGGCTACGCGACGCTCAATATCGCGGACGACGTGGGCGGGCGCTACTCCGTTCTCAGCCCGGTCGGCCTTCTCCCGATTGCGGTCGCCGGCATTGACATTGATGCGCTGCTGGCCGGTGCAAAAGACGTTGCCGCCGCCACCGATAACGCTGATGTCACCAAAAACCCAGCTTATTTTTATGCTGCCGCCCGCAACCTGCTTTATCGCAAAGGCTTCACGACCGAGATTTTCGCCTCGTTTGAGCCGCGCCTGCATTACATCGCGGAATGGTGGAAGCAGTTGACGGGCGAGAGCGAAGGCAAAAGCCACATGGGCCTGTTTCCTGCCAGCGTGGATTTGACGACGGATCTGCACTCCATGGGCCAGTGGATACAGCAGGGCCAGCGCAACATTATGGAGACATTTGTGATTTTGGACGGCGGCGAACCTGGTCTTGCCATTCCTCCTGCTGAGAACGACTTGGACGAACTCGGCTACCTGCAAGGTCGCTCGTTGTTTGAGGTCAACAAGGCAGCTTACGAAGCCACATCACTGGCCCACCGCGACGGCGGCGTTCCGAACGGCACCATTCATCTCGCTCAGCTTGACGCTTATGCTTTAGGGGGCCTGCTTTACTTCTTTGAACGCGCCATCGGCGTCTCTGGGTATCTGATGGGGATCAATCCCTTCAATCAGCCCGGCGTGGAAGCCTACAAAACCAATATGTTTGCCCTGCTGGGCAAGCCAAAGTTTGAAAAGGCGACAGAAGAAGTCAAAGCGCGTCTGGCCGCGCTGCCACAAGAAACCATCGTGCAATTTTGACAGCCGCCCTCCGGCTCCCCGATTATTGGGGGCTGGGGGGTTGTTCTTTCTTCGCCCTCGGATGCGCCTTCGCATAAACTTCCTGTAGCCGCTCCGTCGTCACATGTGTATACATCTGCGTCGTGGCGACGCTGGAATGGCCCAGCAGTTCTTGAATCAGACGCAAGTCTGCCCCATTAGACAGCAGATGCGTGGCAAACGTGTGGCGCAGAACATGCGGCGTGATCTTCAGATGCGTAGAAGCTTCGGCGCAGTAGCGGTCAAAGAGTTTGCGGACGCCCCGGTCGGACAGCCGCCCGCCATAGCGATTGACGAACAGCGCGCCGTCATCTTTTACCGCCGAAAGCAGCAGATCGGGGCGGCCTTTACGCAGGTAACGCTGTAAGGCAAACACGGCTTGACGGCCCAGCAGCGTGACGCGCTCCTTTTGGCCTTTCCCAATAACCCGTATTACGCCCTCATCATAATCCACGTCCGCCACGCCAAGCGTTACCAACTCCCCTGCCCGCATTCCTGACGCATACAGCGTTTCCAGCAACGCGCGGTCACGCAGGCCGAGCGGTTTAGACGCATCCGGCGCGGCCAGCAGGGCCTCGATCTCGTCCGAACGCAGAAATTTGGGGAGGCGCTTTTCCGTCTTGACCGTGCGAAGATTGGCGGCAGGAGAATGGGTAAGCAGCGATTGCTTGACCAGAAAGTCGAAAAAAGACCGCAGGGAAGCGGTCTTGCGGGCGCGCGAGGCACGGGCAAATTGCTGAGTTTGCAAATGGGCCAGAAATGCCCGCAGCAAGACAGCGTCAACGGCATGAACATCCGTAACGCCCTCCGTCTCGGCAAAGTCCGCAAATTGGCGCAGGTCTTCCGCGTAGGCTTTGACCGTATGCGGCGATGCACCTTTGACGGCTTCCAGGGATTGGAGAAACGCATCGCAGGCGGTTTCAATCATGTCGCCAGGAACGCTTCCAGCGCTGCTAAACCACGTTCGGCCAGAAGCCTGTTTTTCTCTTTCTTGTCCCGAATGCGGTCCGGCAGGGGCGGCACGATGCCCCAGTTGGAGTTCATCGGCTGGAAATCTTTGCCGTCGTAATGCGCGACATAATGGACCAACGCGCCCAGCATGGTCGTGTCGGGCAGTGTCAGCAGAGGCTGGCCCAGAGAGATGACGCGCGGCGTTGCGGCCAGCCAGAATGCCCGTCGCCGCCGACTCAACATAGCCTTCCACGCCGGTGATCTGGCCGGCAAAGAAAACGTTTGGGTATGCCCGCATTTGCAAGCGCGTCTGTTCAGCACCTGCGGCGACTGGATATAGGTGTTGCGGTGAATGACGCCGTAGCGGACAAACTCGGCGTTTTCCAGGCCGGGAATCAGCCGAAAAACACGCTTCTGATCGCCCCACTTCATGCGCGTCTGGAAGCCGACCATCGAATACAGTGTCGCCGCCCGGTTCTCCTGGCGCAGTTGAAGACAGGCCCAGGGGCGGCGTCCGGTGCGCGGGTCGGTCAAGCCAACCGGCTTCATCGGCCCGAACGAGAGCGTCTTGGGGCCGCGCGCGGCCAGGACTTCAATCGGCAGGCAGCCTTCAAAGTAGGGAACTTTGGCTTCATGCTCATGCAGCGGCGCCAATTCGGCATGGAGCAGGGCGTCATAAAACGCCTCATACTCGTCTCTGGAAAACGGGCAGTTGAGATAAGCCGCGTCGCCTTTGTCATAACGGGACGCCAGTAAAGGCTTTCTCGCGGTCTATCGTCGATGCATCTATCGTCGGCGCGACCGCATCATAAAAGAAAAGCTGCGCCTGCCCCGTCAAGTCGCCCGACTTCGCTGCGCCAGCGCGTCCGAAGTCAGCGGGCCGGTCGCGACGATATGGACTCGGCCTTCGTCAATGGTCGTCACTTCGGCGCGCTCGATGGTGATGTTTGGGTGGCTTTCCAGTTTGCTCGTGATATAGGCGGCAAACAGGTCACGGTCCACGGCCAGCGCCTCGCCCGCAGGAACGCTGGACGCATCGCCGGCCGCGACAATCAGCGAGTCCAGGCGGCGCATCTCTTCCTTGAGCAGCCCGGCGGCGTTGGTCAGCAGGTTGGACTTGAGCGAATTGGAGCAGACCAGTTCCGCCAGTCGGTCGCGTCTGATGCACCGGCGTTGGCTTGACACCGGGCGCATCTCGAGTCAGCCGCACTTTCGCGCCCGGCGTTCGCCGCCTGCCAGGCCGCCTCGCTGCCCGCCAGACCGCCGCCGATAATCGTGATTTCGTCAGACATACCGTGTCACAGCTCGTACTCGTCCACCGGCGAGAAATAAATGACCGTGCAGATGTCTTCATCGGTAACCTCTCGGCCATAGATGCGGCACAGAAGCTGAATGGCTTCTTCCTTGTTCCGCATCTCCGGGTTTTCGCGCTGAACATCGCGCGGCGACAACTCGCCGCAGGGCTTGACTTCCACGGCGTCCAGAATGGCGCAGAACAGTTTTCTTGCGCCGTGCGAACCGCTGGCCGACCGTCACCCAGACGATCTGGCCGTTCTGATACTTGTCGCTCTTGTCACCGAGGCGAATGGTGGCCGATTTGCGGCCTTTCCGCAGGGCTCCCCATACAGGTCCGTGTAAAAATTCAAAGCTAACATGAACTGACATCCCCTGTACTGTCACTTTACACTGCCGCAAGTTCCCGTTCAGACCGGCGGCGCATCGGCGTCTGTGTACTCGGAAACTTTCGGGTTCCGCCGTGGTTGGCCTGCTGAGGCAAGGCTTCTTTATAATCGCATGCCGCGTTGTGGCATTTGATGCCGATGACGCGCCCGCCGCGGAACGTGTTTTCCACTAACGGCGATTGGCATTTGGGGCAGGGCCGGCCGATTGGCTTGCCCCAGGCGACGAAGTCGCATTTTGGATAGTTCGCGCAGCCGAAAAATGTCGCGCCTTTCTTGCTGCGTTTTTGAACGATTCGCCGCCGCATTTGGGGCAGGGAACATCCACGCGGGCCGCCGCCGGCTGCTTGGTCGTCTTGCATTCCGGGTAATCCGTGCAGGCGATAAACTTCCCAAAACGCCCAGCACGCTCCACCATCGGTTTGCCGCACTTTGGGCATTCGCCTTGGGATTCTTCCGATTCAGGTCGGACAATGGTCTTGCACTTCGGATAATCCGAGCAGGAAATAAACTCGCCGTACCGGCTGGACCGAATCACCATCGGCTTGCCGCAGGTGGGACAATCCTGCCCGGCTTCTCGCGGCGGCACTTTCAGGTTTTCCATCTCCGACCCCGCCAGCTTGACGCTTTCGGCGAACGGATCGTACCAGCGGCGCATCATCTTGACCCAGTCTTCTTTGCCTTCCGCGACGGCGTCAAGCTGCGCCTCCATGCCGGCGGTGAAAGTGATGTCCAGGATGTTAGGAAAATGCTTGACCAGAAGATCGTTGACGGTCGTTCCCAATTCGGTTGGCCGAAACTTTTTTTCCGACAGCTCCACATATTGCCGGTCTTGAATCGTTGCAATGATGGACGCATAGGTGCTGGGACGACCGATGCCCTTTTCTTCCAGCGCTTTCACCAGGGTCGCCTCGGTAAAGCGCGGTGGCGGCTCGGTGAAATGCTGCTTGGGTGTCAATGCCAGCAATTTGAGCATCTGCGCTTCTGTCAGTGGCGGCAGCGGCTGCTTTTCTTCGTCCTCCACCTTGTTGTCGTCTTTCCCCTCGGAGTAGACGCGGAGGAAGCCGTCAAACTTGACCGTAGATCCGGTGGCGCGAAATGTATAGTTGCGGGCGGCGATGTCTACTGTCACGACATCAAACACGGCTGGAGCCATCTGAGAGGCAACGAAGCGCTGCCAGATTAACTTGTACAGCCGTTCCTGATCGCGACTCAATGCCTGTGCGATTCGCTCCGGCAGACGTGTGACATCCGTCGGGCGTATCGCCTCATGGGCATCCTGTGCTGCGCCGCCTTTTTTATATTGTTTGGCGGCGGCAGGTGCATATTGTGGCCCGTAGGTCTGTGCGATTAACTCCCGTGCCGCCTGCTGCGCTTCATCGGCAATGCGCGTCGAGTCGGTACGCATATAGGTAATCAAGCCCACATGACCTTCGCCCGGCACTTCCACGCCCTCATAGAGCTGCTGTGCGACCCGCATGGTGGTTTTGGCATTGAAGCCCAGTTTACGAGACGCTTCCTGCTGCAAAGTGCTGGTGATAAACGGCGGGGCCGGGTTGCGCCGCTTCTCGCTGCGCTTAACGGACTTGACTTTGTATTCGCTGCCGTCCAGATCGGCGAGTATTTGATCCGCTGCCTTCTGATTGGGGATTTCCAGCTTTTTGCCGTCCCGTTCAATCAGCGCCGCATCAAATTTGTGTTTGGCGGTGTCCGGCGTCAGCGTCGCCGTCACGGACCAGTATTCCACCGGCTTGAATGCCAGTATATCGCGCTCCCGGTCGGCAATCAGCCGCACGGCAACGGACTGTACGCGCCCGGCGGACAAGCGGGGGCGGACTTTCTTGGACAGAATCGGGCTGATCTTATACCCGACGATCCGGTCCAACTCGCGCCGGGCCTGCTGGGCGTTCACGCGGTCCATGTCAATCGCCCGTGAGTGCAGCAATGCTGCCTGGACAGCCGACTTGGTGATCTCGTTGAACTGTATACGTCGGGGGTTTCGCAGTCCCAGCGCTTCCTGCAAGTGCCAGGAAATGGCTTCCCCCTCGCGGTCGGGGTCTGAGGCGAGATACACTTCACTCGCGTTCTTCGCGGCCGTCTTCAGCTTCGCCACGATTTCCTTACGCTCAGGAATGATGACGTAAGTCGGCGCGAAATCGTTTTCAATGTCAATGGACAGTTTCTTCTCGGGCAAATCCCGCACATGTCCCATGCTCGCTTCTATTTGATAGTCGCTTCCCAAAAATCCTTTGAGTGTCTTCGTCTTGGCAGGCAACTCAACGATGATCAATTTCTTTGCCATAAACGTCCTGTTCCCTTTGTTCTCCTATTATAACACCCAAAACGAGATTTTTGTTACCAGGAGCGGCAAACAAGAGAATGTGACACTCATGGTGCAAACCCGCTCACGTTTCAGCAAACCGGTAGCCTTGCGGGTACCGCCCCTTGTCAGTACCTCCGATATTTCCGTTAGGGATACCAGTTTTCTCTATTAATGCTGAATTATACAGAAAGAGCCGTCACGGTGAGATATTTTATGTCCGCCTGTGTGCTATAATAAAGGACACAGGCAGTCCGTGAGAGATTGTAGTAAATGCACTGGTTGCAGATTTAAAGGAAATACCCATGGCTGTGAAATTCGGATTTGTGCCGTTACTTGGTTTATTCATTGGCGTTCCGGCCCTCGGAGCTGGATATACCTCTGTGCCGCCAGCGTCATTTTTGAATTATCATGTGAACGACCTCTCTAGCCTGTCACAGGAAGTGACGCTTGACCATGCCGTCTGTCATCGACTAGCCTTGCATTTTCATCTGACCGACGCTGCGATGAAAGATTACATTCATCGCAATCTTGCGCTCGCCTATTTGAAAGAGACTGGTATTTATGAGATTGCTTGTGTCCGTTCCAACGGCACGGAATATTGGGTTAAGGAAGATCTACCTAAAGGAACGCCGATTTTCGTTTCTGGAGTAACGGAACGACCAATCCTAAAACTTGCCTGCGGCAATCCAATGGTCTCTGCCCTGCCGACAGCCAGGGTGGCAACTCATTCACCGGCTGCGCCGGAACTTGCGGAGACATTTTCACAAGTCCAGACGGCACTCAGCACCCAGCCCGATTTAAAAAGCAGCGCAGACACGATGGACATGACCCTTGTCGCTGACAATGCGGCAGGCATGATCCCTGCCACATCTCTAATCCCGCAGGTGGAAGTTGCCGGAAGCCTTCAAAGTCTGGGGTCAGCGAGTGTGACCAACCTTTTTCCGTTCGCAGCTGGCTTGGCGGTTCTTGGACTGTCTTCCCACGGTGGAAATTCCGGGGGATCCACACCTCAGTCGGCTCCGCCGACCCCCGTTCCTGAAGGAACCACGCTATTTTCGCTGATGATGCTTCTGCTTGGCGGCGGTGGAGCGTTGGCATTACGTCAAAAAAGCAAACGCAGCACAGTCAAGTAAAGCAAAAAGCAGTCCAGCGTTTAAGAAAAACGCCGGGCTGCTTTTTATTTTCTATTGCTTCATTTACAGCACACGCACAAAGGCATTTCCCGGCACGCGCTTTGCCAAACCACGCATTTCCAGCAGTGTCATGATACCGGTGACCTGCGCTGCGGTCAGCCCGCTTTCGGCGATCATGCCCTCGACCTGCCGTGGCTGAAGCGTCAACAGGTCCAGCAAGCGTCTCTGTTCGGGCGGAAGATTGAGGGGAGGAAGTGGCAGGGGCGTTTCCTGCCCCGGCGCACGGAGAGAGAGTACGCCGAGTTCGGAGAGAATGTCATCAACGGTTTCTACCAGTTTAGCACCGTCCTGAATCAGCTTGTGACAACCGGTGTTGTGACCGAAGCCGATGGGGCCGGGGATGGCGAACACATCGCGTCCCTGCTCCCCCGCTTCGCGGGCGGTAATAAGTGAGCCGCTGTCAATCGGGCTTTCAATGACCAAAACCCCGAGACTGGTCCCGGAGATGAGTCGATTCCGAGCGGGAAAACGCCAGGGTTCAGGTCTCGTTCCCAGGGGAATTCGGAAAGCACCGCCCCGTGACCATCAGCGATCTCGCCAAACAAACGCTTGTTGTCGCGTGGATAGTCAATGTCAACACCACAGCCGAGGTAAGCCAGCGTTCGGCCTCCTGCTTTGAGTGCGCCTCGGTGCGCTTCAGTATCCACACCACGCGCCCCGCCGGAGATGATGGTCAGGCCATGATGCGCGAGGTCGCGGGCGAATTGAAACGCCAGGGTCAGGCCGTAATTGGTCGCCCGCCGGGAACCGACAATCGCAATGCTGAACTTGTCTTCCGGGATCAAGTCGCCGCGCACGAAGAGAACCGGCGGTGCATCGGGAAGCTGACGGAGGTTGGCGGGATAAGTGTCGTCCTCAATTGTGACGAGGCGCGCGCCGCTTTTTTCCAGGGCAACGCTGATCTGAACAATGTCCATGTTCCGCACAGCCGCCAGATGGGCAAGTCGCTTCGCGCCGAGTTGCGGCAGCCGCTCTGACCAATCGCTGGTGGTGGCGGCGAAGAGCGCGGCGGGGTCACCGCCATAAGCTGCCAGCAGCGATTGGAGGCGGAGTGCGCCAAATTCCAATGCATTCAGCCGAAGCCAGGCATCCTGGTTGATCAGGCCTTCCATAGCCAACGTTCCTCCTTGAGAAAAAAGTAAGTTAAAACGGCGCGATAGGCGGCGGGGGGGGGGATCGTTCGGATTTCGTCCACCCCGGCCGGGATAATTTGGACCATTCGGATTAAGGCTCGGCTGGTCTTCGCGCGGATGGTCCTGCACTGTGAAGCTCCAGGTTTGAGCGGTGGCATTGCCGCGCCAATCGGTCGCTTTAACTGTGATCTGGTGCGCGCCCTCTTTGAGTGCCGTCGTGGGAGTATTGTAAATCGCGTTCAGACCTGCATGATACTGGGCCTGGGCATCGGTCTGACCATCCACCTGCAAACTAATAGTGGCAGGGTTGATGCCGGTTCCATCGTCAACCAGAAAGGCACCGTAGGCAAGGTCGGCGCTGCGGACGGTCGCGCCGGCTGCTGGAACAAACTGCGTGAACTGTGGCGGGACATCATCCGGCGCATCGGCCCGAAAGGCGCTAAGGGTGCCGTCGTCGCTGACGACATAGAGCGTACCGTCGGCGACAATCGGCGCAGCGAAGACTTCTGTAGAGGCAGCTTTGGGCTGGCTGTCCGTAGCGCTGGCCTGCACGACGTAGCGCCATTGCAGCTTGCCGCTACCAGCATTATAGCCTGAGATCACGCCAGCCTGGGTCGGAACTAGGAGCAGGTTGCCTGTCAACAGGGGAGGCGCAGTCGCTGCCGAGTCCAGCGCCGCCCGCCAGCGTTCCCGCCCGCCGCTCAGGGCATAAACAATATTGTTTTGCGTGATAACATATATGGCGTCGCCGCTGACTGTCGGAGGCAGCAAAACGTTGGTTGGCAGCTTGATCGGGGCTTCCTGCGCGCCATTGCTGGGATTGAGTCTATAAATCGTATCACCCGCCGTCACATACAGCGATGTGCCGTCAAAAACAATCGGCACAATGCTCGGATCGGCGTCAAACGCGACTGACCAGGCTTTGTGGCCGTTCCGTGCGCTCAGACTATAGACATTGTTGTCTGAGGACGTAAAAACTGCCAGGCCACCGGTAATCGTCGGCGACGTGGTCACGGCGCCGTCGGTCGGCGCATCCCAGATGACCTGCCCCGAGTCGGCGCTGAGGGCATAGCAGTGATTGTTGCCGCTCCCAAAATAGACGACGCCGCTGCTGATGACGGGGGCGGATCGGATCGCCCCCTCCAGCTTCTTACGCCAAATTTCTTGACCCGTTGCCGCATCCAACCGATACACCTGCCCATTGTCGTCTGTGAGATACAGCGCGCCGCCGGAGATCGCCGGTGTCGTGGCAAAATACGTTTGCGCTTTGCCCTCCTTCGGATACTTCCAGCGCACTGTGCCATCAGTGGCACTGACTGCATACAGGGTGCCGCCGGAGGCAAAATAGACAATGCCGGCCGCATAGACGGGAGATGCTGGATTGTTCTTCGCGGCGCTAGTTGTGTGACGCCACAGGAGTGAAAGGGGCGGGGTCAATTTTTCGGAAGCGACTCCGGTATGCCCGATGTTGCTTCTATAGAAATCTACCTGGGCTTGAGGCGCATTTGCGTCCGGTGTTGTCTGCGCCAAAACGCTGGAAACCGAGGCGGTCAGCAAAAGCGCAGCGGTCAAATGATGTATTCTCACAATAAGTAACCTCACGGTGTTCCTCTTTGAACAGATGCGGCCTCCGGGGGCCTCGAGAAACAGATAATTAACGACGGCGTTTCTCATCGTCCTGCCAATCCGGTTCCGGACCGGACAGTCCCGAATTCTTCCACAATTTTTCCAGCCGACGCCGCTCCTGCCAATCTTTCAAACGCCCGGCAAAATCCAGTGGCGCGCGCTGCCGGGGCGAACCGTCCAGCGACGTGCGAAACTTGGGACGCGCCGACGGACGCGAATCCATTCGCAAATCCGGCCCCCGAAATGTTCGGCTCGGCGCGCTGTAAGAGCTGATGTCCGCCCATGATCTGCCGAACTTGACATAAAGAAATGCGGCAATGATCCCGCCGCATGCGAAGAGGTTCAGCAGAGGCCCCATCCCCGCCGAGAAGTATGTCAGCAGAGCGACAATCCACGCCACATAGATGGCGCGGATGGGGAAAAAATAGAACATCAGCGTCAGGTTAGGGTTGATCAAACAGAAGGCGACAATCATACCGCTCAACGGCAATTGAAACCCATATAGAAGGGGCAGTCCGCCTGCCATCAGAAACGAGGGAGTGCTTGTTCGTTCAAACAAGTACGTCCCAAGCAGCAAAGACAGCGCCGAAATTGCCGAAAGGGCAAAAAAGAAGACGGCATAGCGCGCGCTGCCCCAGCTTCGTTCCAGACTGCCACCGGCCAGCCAGAAGAAAAAGCCGCCAATTAGCAGGCTAAAAAAGCCCAGAGAAACGACCGGATAAGTGAATATCGTCCAGGGCGCATGCAAGGCATTGGCTGGTAGAAACGCCACATAGGCCAGCACGGCCGGATTTACCGCCCCATTCGTGAAAAACATCGTCAGAAATATCGCCACGCTCACGACCAGAAGCCCTATCGTAACAGGGATGCCGCCGCGCGTGACGAAGTCCCGGATTTGATCCATCGGAGTATTAGGAGTGCCGTACCGCATCTTCACTTACTTTCCGAGCGCATCTATTGATGCAAAAATAACCCGCCAGCCATTTTTGTTACCGCTCCCAAACGCCATTAGTTCCACCAAATTAGCCCCAAAGTTTCCGGTCCAGGGCGCGGTATTGGATAGCTTCAGCGACATGGGCCAATCCAATGTCGTCCTGGCCGTCCAAATCGGCGATGGTACGGGCCAATTTTAAGATTCGGTCATAGGCGCGGGCCGAGAGGCCGAGCTGAGAGATGGCGGCGCGCAGCAAGTCTTTGACGTCGTCTGCCACGCGGCAGAACTGCTTGATCTGGCGCGCGCCCATGTGCGCGTTGCAATGCAGAGCGGTTCCGTCAAAGCGTTCTTTCTGCCGGGCGCGCGATGCAATAATACGGCTGCGGATGGACGCCGACGGTTCGCCGGAGCCGCCGCCATGAATCATCTCGTCCTGGCGCAGACGCGGCACCTCTATATGAATATCAATCCGGTCCAGCAACGGCCCGCTGATCCGCTGCAAATACTTGGCGATCATTGGCTGCGAACAGGAGCATGTCTTGACCGTATCACCATAATACCCGCAAGGGCAGGGATTCATGGCGGCGACCAGCATAATTTGCGCCGGGATAGGTCATGGTTCCCGCGACGCGGGCAATGGTCACATGACCGTCTTCCAGCGGCTGACGCAGCACTTCCAGCACATCGCGCCGAAACTCCGGCAGTTCGTCTAAAAACAAAATGCCGTGATGCGACAACGAGACCTCGCCAGGGCGCGGCACGCTGCCTCCGCCCGCCAGAGCGGCATTGGAAACCGAATGGTGCGGTGAGCGAAATGGCCGCTTTGTGACTAAAGACGCGGTTCCCAGCAAACCGCCGACTGAATAAATCTTGGTCACATCCAGCAATTCATCCAGTGTCAGCGGCGGCAGGATGGATGGGACGCGCCGGGCCAGCATCGTTTTGCCGGAGCCGGGCGGGCCGACCATCAGAAGGTTATGGCCGCCGGCCGCGGCGACTTCCAGGGCGCGCTTGACATGCTCCTGGCCCTTCACCTCGCAGAAGTCCAGGTCGTCGGCGTTCCCTGTTTGCAGCAGCGCCTCCGGGTCCGCCATGAGCGGCGTCTGCGCGTCCAAATCGTTTAGCAAGACGACGACATCGGCCAGAGTGCGGACGCCATACACTTTCACTTCGCCGACAATTGCGGCCTCGCGCGCATTAGCTTCCGGCACGACCAGGAAAGGCCGTTTGTCGGCGCGGGCTTTGATCGCCATCGGCAGAACGCCGGAAACGGGGCTGACCGCGCCGTCCAGCGCCAGTTCACCGACAAACATGCCTTCGGCAATGCGTTCGCTCCGTACCTGTCCTGTCGCCGCCAGCAGGCCGACCGCGATGGGTAGGTCAAACGCCGGCCCCTGCTTTTTGATGTCAGCGGGGGCTAAGTTAATGGTGATGCGCCGGAGCGGGAATTCCAGCCCGGTGTTCTTGATCGCGCTGCGGACGCGCTCACGCAACTCCTGCACGGCAGCATCCGGCAGGCCCACGATGGTGAACATCGGAACGCTGGACGAAATATCCACTTCGACGCGAACAATGTACGCATCTATGCCGAGAATGGCGCTGGAATCGACCTGAGCAAGCATGGGTTTGTTCCTCCTGAACGAGTATCACATCCTGTTTGAAACTTGCTGGTATCTTATTCGCGATATGTACCTATTTTTCCTGCACGCCTGCCAGAAAAATTCAGGGAAAAACTTTCTTGTCTCACTATGATTGCGCTTGACACTTTTCAGAGCAGTGCCCTATAATGAAAGAGCCAGGCTGGTAAATTTACCGTTGTGGGTGCGCTGAGAGCATGAACGACAGAAAGGAGCGGAGTTTTAATGCTGGCTTAACAAACTGCCTGTATACTGCTAAGAGATACAGTCGCAAGAAAGAGAAAAAGGAGATACACATGACAAGCGAAGAAGTACAGAAAAAAATTCAGGAGTTGGAAGCGCTGCGTTCCCAGGCGCGCTACTGGCGACTGGGCATTACAGCGGCCATTGTCCTCATCACCGTCGTTTGTGTCGGTTCACTCGTGAATTCCGTCCACAGCCTGTTCCGCCCCGGACCCGCGCAGGATGAGTTCACCAGCACGCTGACCGCAGATTTGAAGCAAAATACGCTGCCCCAAGTTCAGTCCATCGCCGGACAGGCGCTGACCGAGAGCAAGCCGGAGATAGAAGCGTCATTTACCAAACTAAACACGCGCGTTCCCGAACTGACCAGCGCTTCACTGAAACAGTTGACCATGCTCCAGCACAACCTGCCCGAACGCGGCGACAAAGTGCTGAACGCCACGTATGGGACGCTGCTCAAGAAGCACGAAGCGAAAATTCGCGCCCTGTTCCCGGAAGCCACCGATGCGAATGTCGCCGCGCTGGTGGACACGATGAGCGCGGAAGGACAGACACAGATCGTCAGCGCCAACAATACGCTTTTTTCCAAGCATCAGGCGGCTCTGACGGGTATCCAGAATGATCTGGCGACCATTCAGAACACCGAAACGGTGACTGCGGATGAAGACCAGTCCAATTGGGAAATGGCTCTTCTGGTGGTGGACAGTTTCCACGATGACCTGCAAGGTCTGCAAGCCGAAGGCGCAAAGCCGGCTGCCGCGCCCAAAATCGGAAAGGATGTGAAAAAATGACTCCTGATCAGCCTCCCTACAACGATGACAATTCCCCGGCATTAACGCCCACCGACACATTGGCGGAGCAGTACTTGCTGGATCAGGTACAGAAAGCCCGAGTTTCGCTCAACAAGTCGCGTTTGTTTGGCATGATTTCCCTGTTCGCAGCACTGGCCTACATGGGCTACATCACCCTCAACCTTCAACAGTTCTTGCGTCCCAGACCCGCCGCCGAACTGGCGAGCGGCATTATTACCGAGCGAGTCAACGAAGAAGGACCGCAAATCGCCGAGCAGGTCAAGCAGCAGATTCCCATGCTCATTGGCCAAATTCCTGATTATGCCCAGGAGCAGCTTCCCGCATATCGAGAAGGGCTGGAAAACCAGTTCGAGGCCACGCTCACCCAGAACCTGACTTCCAGTTCCCAGCAGCTAGACAAAAACCTGGATGGCTACCTGGACGACCACAAGGATGAAATCAAGTTGGCGCTATCATCCGGCCAGGAAAGCGCGGCGGTCAAGCAGCTTGGCAATGAAGTCAGCGGCGAATTCATGACTTCTCTGAAACAAACAACGGTCAACGGCGAGTCCATTCAGCGCAAATTGGACAATTCTCTGTCGGCATTAACGGAAGTGCGGAAAAAGATGGACCGATTGGCGAATGCCAAAGATCTGACCCCCAGGAAAAGAAGACACGCCACGCGATTGCGATCATGACAAAGACAATCAACCGCGTGACGCCTAGCATTTTCCCGGTCAGTACGGCCTCTAACTTCTGACACTCAGCGCACTCCTCGGCACGCAGCAGCCCGCCATGACAAATGGCGGGCTGTTTTTGTCGGAACCTGGTAAATTTCTGGGTACAGACGCTTCGCTGAAACGGCATAATTACGGATAAGCGGCCCCTGGAAGGCCGTTATCCTTCGCAAACGAACAGGGCAAACCGTCCGAAAGGGCGGGACGCAAAGCCACGGGCCTTCCCCAATTAACCGGGCTGGCCGCCGGGCTGCCGAACTGCGAGATTACGAAGGAGTTCCTATGAAAACGCAGAAAACAAACTGCATTCTCGCGGCGACCGTCCTGATGACTTCGTTACTGGGAGCAACATCCGTTTGCCGCGCAGATACTTCCTCTGCCCAAATGCCACGAACGACCGCCACAAAGAGCGTAGAGGCACAGAGGCTCCGAATGGAGCCGGTTGTGAGTGTCAACATCGGCGACGCGCTTCTGGAAGAATATCGCGGCGGAAACCCTGCCGACCGAACGGTAATTATCCGGGGAGTAGCGTCCGCCCAGGTTCCAAAAGCCGCCGAACGCAGCAAGAGCCATGCATAAACTAAACGCGGGAGGCCATCAGGCCTCCCGCGTTTTCTTAACGGTCCGAGAGCGGCAGCACCAGCGATGGCGTGGGGATCGTATGATCGGCCCGCGTGGCAATAATGCTCGTACCTACAGCGAAATACTCGATCACATGGCTGCCCCAGCCGTGCGAGTTTTCCTTGATGGTCGCGCCGACGATGCCGTCCGCCTGCAACTGCTCAGCCTCGGCCTGCATTCGGGCCAGCGACAATTCCCGCGCATCATAAATCGCCTGCGTGTAAGTGGGCATCTCCACGTTTTGCCCGATCTGCGAGAACCAGGCTTTGACGCCCTGATAGCCGACATGGTACACGCAGTTGCCCATGACAAACGAGACAGGCCGGTAGCCGGCTTTGGTGAGTGTCCAGAAGTCTTGGCCGCTCAGGTCAGACGTAAAGGGTCGTCCGTTCGGCGCGCGGTGGCTTTCCCCGTTTCGCGCCTTGATAGCGGTGCCGATGGCGATAAATTCGGCCAGATGCTCTCCCCATTCCTGTCGCCCCACTTCCAGCCGGACACCGACAATCCCGTCCGCGCCGATGCTGTCCGCTTCTTCCTCCATGCGCGTCATGGCAAGTTCCCGCGCATGGTACATCGCCTGCGTCAGCGTTTCCAGTTCCATGCTCTGGTTCATCGCGGGCTTCTGCCAGCCAATGTGGTAGATGCTGGAACCGACGACCAGACCCAGCGGATCAAAGCCGGCTTCTTTGACAAGCAGGAATTCATTGACCGACAGGTCGCTTGTGAACAAGCCTTTCTGGTTTGCGCCGGGCCGCATGGCGGCGAGGCGGTTGCGGGCTTAAATCGGCAAGCCCTCCTGCGAGCCTGGCGTGTACGGGGTGGGCATAGTATTGTCTCCTAATCAGTATTTTGCCGTAACTGGCGCCGAACAAACATAGCTGTCACCAGCCGCCACAAGGAGCTCCGGGAAAATCCCTGCGAGGGCCTTCGAGAAATCGCTTCCCTATGCGCTCTCACGGCACGGCGGTATTCTTAGCGCGGGCGATGATCTTATCGCTCAGGCGCATGTAGTCGAAGTCCACGAAACCGCCCGCTGTCTTGGTCGCAAAGTTGAACAGGCCGAAGCGGTAGCCCATGAAGTGCGGAATGTCGTAGACCATCTGCAGCGGCTCGCCGATGGCGATCCAGTCCTTGCCGTTGAGACTGTAATAGAAATACGCCTTGTCGGTACGAGCCTGGAAGTCGCAGTCGACCCTCAGAAAGACATTTTTCTGAAGGACAGTCTTCTGCGTCAGCGGAATACTGGCGACCTCTTCCGGCCTGTTCGACCGGGCGCTGACCATGACGATGGACCAGGCGTCGCCACCCATCTTGACGCCGACGAAGCCATACTTCTTCTGAAACGCCGTCGAGCCCCGCGTAGTCGCCGTCCTTCATGCCGCTCACGTCGATGGCGGTGGTCGCCGAACTTTCGCGGCCCGAAGGTGCGCTGGGTGAGCGTATTGCGGGCCTGGGTCAACTGCCGTATCCACGCGGCCCGTGGTCAGCCGCAGGAAGCCGGGATGCGCCGTGAGCGACCAGTCGGCGTTGTCGGGATTGTGGTTCCACTGCCAGGCGAGGGGCAGGGGGCGGTCGCCGGGCTTGCGGTTGAACTCGTCGGAGGCGACGATGCCGGAGACGCCGGAGACGCCCTGTCCGCCGGCGGGGATGTCGAGCGTCATGGGCGCCTTGCCGTTCTCGCCGAGAACGGGCCAGCCGTCCTTCCAGGTCACGGGCACGAGGTAGGGGATGCGGCCGACGGCGCCGTTGTCCTTGAAAAGATAGGCATACCACTTGCCTTCCGGGGTGTCGATGAGGCCGCCCTGGGCGATCCCGCGATCATCGAGCGCGATGCGCCCCTCGTAGGGACCGGTGAGTGTGTCGGCGCGGTGATGATGACGGTGCGCGCCCAGCGGCTCCCGGGCGAGGCGATGTTGAAGAGGTAGTAGCGGCCGTTGATCTTGAAAAGCTGCGAGCCTTCGCCATTCAGCCCGCCCTGGTCGGTGCCGAAGACGGCGTTGACGTTTTCGACGAGGACCTTGTGCATGCCGCCGGGCTTGATTCCGGTGAGATCGGGGTTCAGCTCGGAGATCTCGATGCGAGCGTTCCCGTAAACCAGGTAGGCGCGACCGTCGTCGTCGAAAAACAGGCTGTGGTCACCGATCGCGGGCTCGAAACTCGTCTCCTTCCACGGGCCGCGCTCAGGATCGCGCGTGGTGTAAAAGTGGGTGCGGCCGCTGGTGGCGGAGAAAGTCGAGACATAGAACACGCCGTTGTGGAAACGCAGGCTGCTGGCCCAGGAGCCCCTACCGTAGGCGTCTTTGCCGTTTTCGAGGCGGAAGGCTTCGTTGTCGGCGAGGGTGTCATAGGCGTAGGAGGCCATCCGCCAGTTGACCAGGTCCGTCGACTTCATGATCGGAATGCCTGGGCACATGTGCATCGTCGTGCTGCTCATGTAGTAGGTTTTTCCGACACGAATCATTGCGATGTCCGGGACGTCGGCCCAGATAATGGGATTATGGGCCTTCTTGGCCGTGTCCGCCGCCGGCGCCTGTGTCATCAGCGACAGGACCAGCAGCGTCAGGGAAAGGGCCGTACAGCACAGCATTGTTTTGTTCATTGGGTTATTCACGGTTTCAGCACGAGGACGGTGATCGAGTTGGCGGGAAGCGTGTAGAGGCTGCCCGGCTGAATATTCGCCTTCGTCGTGACAGGGACGACGTGTTTGGGGCTGTCGATGGCGTTTGTCTCCGTCGGGTCAGCCGCCAGGGTGATCGCCGTCGCGGCGGGCTTCAGGGAGGCGACGCCGGGCATCACGATCTTCACCGGCTGCGGCGTCGGCTGCGGATTGACCAGCTTCACGGTGATGACCCCGGTCCGGCTGTCCCGGGTGACGGAACTCTGCACCGCGGTGTCCGGGAGCGTGGCCTGCAGCACCTCATCGCCGTGGTTGACGCTGAACATCCGGAACGCATAGTAGCTGGGGGAGCCGAAGGTGGTCAGCGCATCGTAGCCGATCATGTCCGGACGCCACTGCCGCCCGCCGGGATTGACGTTCACCAGGAGCGGCGCGTAGCACTGCATCACGACCAGGTCCGCGTTACGCTCCATCGCCGCCATCCAGGCGGCGTCGCCCAGGGCCGATTTCATGCTTGGCGTCGGCGGCAGCGCCGACGAGTGCGAATCCCACGGAGCGATATCCTCGTAGGCCGCCCACTCCCCCACGAAGATCTCCGGGCTGCCCCGGCGCTTGTCGTCCTCAAAGTGCGTCGGCGAGATCTTCAGGAGCTGGGCGGCGGAGCTGTAGTTGTGCTCGTCCACCACATCCGGCCTGCGGCTGGGGACCTGATCACTTCCCGCGCTGGAGATGAGCTTGAGCTGTGGATACTTCGCCTTGATGGCGTCGTAGAACTGCGCGTAGCGGCCGTCGTAGCTTCCCGACTTGTCGAAGTTGTCCTCGTTGCCGATCTCCACGTAGTGCAGGGGGAACGGCCTGGGGTGACCGTCGCGGACGCGCGCCGCGCCCCACTTCGTGTTCTTGTCGCCGGTCACGTACTCGATCTCGTCGAGCGCGTCCTGCACGTAAGGCGCCAGGCCCGGCCCGGCGGTGACGTGCTCGCCGTTCAGCGAGTACCCCGCGTAGACCGCGAGCAGCGGTTCGGCGCCCATGTCTTCGCACCAGTCCAGGAACTCCAGCAGCCCCATGCCGTCGGTCGAGCGATAGCCCCACGGGCAGAGGTGGCCGGGGCGGTCCTCGGGCGGCCCGAGCGTCTTCTTCCAGTCGAAGCGCTCCGAGATCGTGTTGCCTTCCAGGTAGTTGCCGCCGGGGAAGCGCAGGAAGCCCGGCTTGAGGTCCACCAGCGCCTGCATCAGGTCCGGCCGCAGTCCGTTCGGGCGGTTCTTCCAGGTCGGGGGGAAGAGCGAGACATAGCCGAGCCAGACGGTCCCGGGACGGTCCACGGTGAGGACGAAGCGCGCCTTCGCCGTCGGAATGACGTTCTCCCGTACTGAGGGCTGCTGTATAGGCCTGCCACTGACCCGTGAGGTGCGTGGCGACCTGCGACCTGGCGTAGGTCGTCCGGCCGTCCTCGCTCTGGATGGCGAGCGTCATCGGGCCGGAAGAACCGGCGTCGGCGCGCGCATAGAACCGGGCCGTGTAGCGGGTCCGCGGCCGGACGGGGATGCCCCAGTAGCCGTCGTTCGCGACTCCGGCGGGATGGTCTGCCGACGCCGCCTGGACGTCCAGGCGCAGGCTCGCCGGCAGATTCTCGTTCCGGGGATGATCCCGGTCAAGAGCGATGGTCGCTTCCGCTCCCTCGCCCTGCACGACGGACCAGTGCCGGGGTGTCTGCGCGTCGTCCATGAACGCCCGGTTCTGAATCAGCTCCCCGTACAGGCCGCCGTCGTAGGAGTGGTTGATCTCCTCCGTCATCAGGCCGTAGAGGCGGGGATTGACCGTGCCGACGGGCTTGCTCGCGTCGATCGTGAGTGTCGGGACTGCCGGCACTGCCGGATCGGCGGCCATCAGGGCCGGCGGCCCCGCGACGATCAGAGTGAGCGCGAGTGCGGTGCTTCGGAGAGCACGATCCAGGCGATGTCGGGCGATCTGCATTCTTCTGCCTTTCCAATTCCAGAGGAAATTCGATGGCGGCCTGTCAGGCCGCGGGCGCACCTGCGGTCGAACTCGCGCACGATGAGTTCCGTTCGGAGCAGCTCGCCTCCGCGGGCTGGCGAGCCGTCTCGGATGCCGGCGAGGAGCCGCTCGACGGCGCGACGGCCCATCTGAGAGACGGGCTGCCGGACCGTCGTCAGGGCCGGCGTCAGGTGCTCCGCCGAGAGGGGGTCGTCGAACCCGACGAGTGAGATGTCCTCCGGGACGCGCAGTTTCTGGCGTCGCAGGACACGCAGCAGGGTCAGGGCCATCAGATAATCGCAGACAAAGACCGCCGTGGGAACAGTCCCTGCGGCCCGAGCGCGCGTCAGCCAGTCGTCCATGTACTCTTCGTACCGTTCGGCGTTCAGTTCCGGCATCCGCACCACGCCGCGCGGGTCGAGCGCCACGCCCGCCTCGTCAAACGCCTGACGAAACCCCTGCAGGCGGTCATGTGTAGTTCGAGAGCGTCGTCACGGCCGTGATGATGGCGATGTCCCGGTGTCCGAGTCCGAGCAGATGCCGCACGACATCCCGGGCGCCCTGCCGGTTGTCCGTGTCCTGACAGGGCAGTTCCGCGTCGGCCCCGTCAGTCGACGATATTCCGACGGCGACAAAGTCAATGCCTTCCTGATGCAGCCGATGGAAAGCCGGTATCTGCTCGCTGCCGGGAGCGATCAGGATCAACCCGTCCAGCGCGGCATCGCGGCAGAAACGGAGATATTCCGTGTGGGGCAGATGCGCGAAGACCATGTCCACCGCCTCCCCCGAGACGGCGTCCCGAATGCCCTGGAAGAGGGGGCCAAAGTAAAAGTTGTCGCTGCAGCCGGACGTGTCCACCGGCCGGATCGTGTCGCTCGCCATGACGACCCCGACCCTCAGTGTCCGAGCGGCGATCTCCTCCGGCAGCGAGACAAACGTCCCGATGCCCGCCACCGAGCGAAGCACTCCCTCCGCCACGAGACCCTGAATGGCTTTGTCCAGGGTGACACGGGTCGTGCCGAATTCCTTGCAGAGCTCGCGCCCGGTTCGGAATGCGCTGCCCGGCCCCCCAATCGCCGTTCGCGATCCGGACGCGCATCGCCGCCTGGATCCGCCGATAGATCAGCGCTCCCTCTCGACCGGCCGCAGTCATCGCGGCACGAGTCGATTTCAAATTGTCCACAGTGGTTGACATAAATCGGCCGTTCGGGACAGAGCGCAAAGCAAGAATACGTTTCAGCGATCTCCAGACTAGTCCGATTATAACCGAAGCCCTTCGGCTTGTCAAGTACTTTTGGTAGGAAGGAATGCAATGCCACTTGCCGATGCAGAGATCACAAGTCCGGCACACCCGGGGTATTCGTGGAGCGCCCTATCGGTTTCTCGCCGAGAGGCGCTTGATGGATCGCAGCGAGCTGGAAAGGGCGATCCAGGCAATCCAGGCTCACGGCCATTCGGTCGATAAGAACCTGCTGCAGCACCTGTCCCCGCTCGGATGGGAACACAACAAAAAGATGAGTTCGTCCGTGTCGGCGAGCGTTTCATAGGCGTAACTGGCGATCTGCCAGTTCACCAGATCTTTGGACTTCATGATCGGCAGCCCCGGGCACAGGTGCATCGTGGTGCTGCTCATGTAATAGGTGTCCCCGACGCGAATGATCGCCATGTCCGGGACATCCGCCCAGAGGATCGGATTTTTCGCGTTCCAGGCCGTGTCCGCCGCCAGCACCTGAGTCATCAGCGGCAGAACCAGCAGCATCAGGGAAAGGGCCGCATGGCACGGCAATGTTTTGTTCATCGGGCCTTCAATTCTAAGATCGTGATGGAGTACGGCGGAAAACCGCGCAATCAAATCATTTCGGCGCTGTTTTGTTTCGTTGACTTCAATTTCCACTTCATGGATGGCAAGGCGTTTATCCAACCGCATGCCAACGACACCTTCGGCTCTGACAAGCGCGGCCTGTTCTTCCATATAACAAATCGCATGACGGCGGGCTTTAATAAGGCCCGCTGTATGTTCCGTCAATTCCTGATTGCTGCGGGCAACCCCGTTCAGCAGGCCGCCATTTGTCACCCAGCGCGTGTTGGCCGACGTAACTTGATAGTCCACGCAGGTTCCGAAGGCGATTACGACCTGGCGATAGCCGGCACTGAGCAAGGCCCAGAATTCTTGCCCGGAAAGCGCAGATACGAAGGGGGGTGAAGAAGCCGGAGCGCCTTCCCAGTGGATCGCCGTTCCCTGTGCGCTGACTTCCAGCATGTCGGCGCCCTATTCATCAATCTTCGGTTCCAATCGGACGCCGACTATGCCATGCGCGCCTAAAGCGGCTGCCTCCGCTAGCAGCCGCGACAGCGCCAGAAACCAGGCGTGATTGTGTGCCTGAGATAACACGGTCAGTTCCATGCTGCTGCCTATCGGCTTAAGCTGCCAGCCGCTATGGTAGCAGCAACTGCCAGTCACCTGTCCCAGCGGCGCAATTCGCTCCGCGCGTGCCAGGGCAAACTCACTGGCGCTCAGGTTGCAGGTAAAGTACTTTCGGCCTTCCCGCAGGTTTCGCAGCCGCCATTCGGCATTCAGCGGCAGACCACCAACGTTAGCTGCTCCTGTCTTCGCTTGTTGCGCCACTCGTCATTGAATTTCCCCTTGATGATCGCCATAGTGACTGAGACCCGGACAGCAAGAAAAAGTTGCACCTCGCTAATCAGCAAGAGGCAGAGCGTAGTCTATTGCGAGAGTGTCGCTGCCGGCTGAGACAACAGCGGTTCCCAGCGCGGTAAATTCCACCACTAAATCGCGCCGTTCCTGGTCATTGATCTTGACTTCATACATGCGGATATTGTCTTCGATGGTGACGCCTACTACGCCATCGGCGGCGACGCGGGTGGCTTCTTCCCCCAGGCGGCTCATGGCAGCGTGGCGGGCGAGGTAGACAGCCTGCGTGTAGTCGGTCAGTTCCTGATTTATCATGCCGCCCCCAAAGATTCCACCCTGGTTGACCCATTGCGTTGTGTACGAAGCAACATGGTAATAGGTGCAGGTGCCGAAGGCGAAGCCGACGGGGGCAAAACCGCCGCGCCGGAGGGCGTAATAATCCTGGCCGGACAGGGCGCAGACAAAGGGATGTTCGGGAATGGGTTGATCGGGCAGGGCGACGGCAGTTCCCCACGCCGCAAATTCCAGCAAGTTTTCACCCCAGTCATACGCCTTGCGCTCCAGCCGAACGCCGATGACGCCGTGCGCGCCCAGGAGCCGGGCTTCCTGCTGCAAGCGGGAAATGGCAAGGAGGCGGGCATGATACTGCGCGTGGCTGAGGGTGACAAGCTCGGTGCTTTGATAGAGCGGCGTGTATTGCCAGCCGACATGGTAGACCGTGCTGCCCATCACCTGACCGAGCGGGCGAATGCCTTCGGTGGCAGCCAGGGCCAGTTCGTTGACGCTCAAGTTGCTGGTGAAAAAGCGGCCCTGTTTTCGCAGATCGGTCAGCCGCAGTTCTGCGCCCAGAGGAAGACGCCCCTGTGCAAGCCGTTCCTGATCGCGCTGGGCATGATCGTCCTGCGGCGTTTTAGGTTTGCTAAAGAGGGACATGAATTCTTTAAAAGTTCGCGCAGGGCGAAGAACGCTTTCTCGTTCTGCTGGGCGCGGGAAGCAATATGCGCCGTCAGTTCCGCCAGCCATTCTTCCACGGCAAGCGGCTCGGTTTTGAGGGTGATGCCGCGCACCACTTTGGCCCGGTGGGCGGCGAGCGGCCCGCGCCCCAGGTCTTCCAGGGAATAGATGTTGTCACCCAGCGTCACCGCTCATTTTACGAACAGGCTTCTCGCGCTGAAACAGGCCGCCTTTACGCTCCACCTCGCGTCTCGTCCGGCAATGATCGGGACAAGACAATTGCCAGCAAGGGGAGGAAGCCGCGGGCATCCTGGGCATAGAGATTGGCAAGCGCACCGGCGACGCCGACTTCGGAAAACTCTTCACCCGTCATTCCGCTGGTTCCTGATGGCTGAATGCACTTTCCCAGCGCTCCCAGAAGTCGGGAAAGGTTTTGGCGACACAGCCGGGGTTGTTGATAACGACGCCCGGTACGCGCAGGCCGGCGATGGCGAAAGACATCGCCATGCGGTGATCATCATAGGTGTCAATGGCCGCGCCAGCATACTGGCCGTCTGCCGGGGGGTGAATGGTCCAATGGTCAGGCCCTTCCTCCACGCGGACGCCGATTTTAGGCAATTCTTTCGCAATCGCCCTGACCCGGTCCGTTTCTTTGACCCGCAGGCTGGCAAGCCCGGTAATGTGGGAAGGGCCGTCGGCAAAGGCGGCAACCAACAGCGAGGGTTTGCGCCATGTCGGGAATGGCTTCCATGTCGGCTTCGATGGCGTTCAGACGCTCTGGGCCGGTGACGCTGATTGTTTCGCCGCGCGTGACCTGACAGCCCATGCGTTCCAGCACATCCGCAAAGTGAATGTCGCCCTGAATGCAGGCAGCGGACAGGTTTTCGGATGACGACCTTGCCGCCGGTGACGGCGGCGGCGGCGAGAAAGTACGAGGCATTGGAGGCGTCTGCCTCAATAGCATATTCCCGGCCCTGGTAACCTGCCCGGCAGAAACGCGCAAACGATGGTAATCATCATTTTCCATGCGGACGCCGAACGATTGCATGACGGACTGCGTGATGTCTATATAGGGCTTGGAAACAAGCTCGCCGACGATTTCAATCTCTACATCCTGACGGGCATAGGGCGCGACTTGCAGGAGGGCAGTGAGAAACTGGCTGCTGACATCCCCGCGCAGGCGGCACGCGCCGCCGGGAAGGCCGCCACCACGGACACGGACAGGCGGGCAGCCATGCCCGTTCACACTTTCCGCCTGAACGCCTAATGTCAGCAATGCACCGAGCAGATCCCGGATAGGTCGTCTCCCGCATCCGGGCCACGCCGTCCAGCACGACCTCGGCGTCAACCGGGAGCCAGGCAGGACGCAGCGGTCAGAAACCGAACCGTCGTCCCGGAATTGCCGATGAACAGCGGGTTGGCGGGAGCCTGGAACGCGCCGCCGGTCCCGTGGACAACAAAATCCCGATCTGGCGTCTCCTCTATACGCACCCCCAGATCACGCAGGGCCTGCGCCATGTAAAACGTGTCTTCGGAGTGCAGCGGGCGCTTGCAGACGGCTCTCCCCCTCGGCCAGCGCGGCCAGCAGCAAAGCGCGATTAGTGATGCTTTTGGAGCCGGGCAGACGGACGGAAGCATAAACAGGGGCAGTTATGGGGGTGAGAGGCAATGATTCGGGATAGGTATGCGCCGCCATGCCATCATTCTAGCACAGGCGGCTCGCCTTGTCAATCAGCGTCGTCAAGGGGAACGAAGGCATCGCGCAGCAGTGTGAAGCGCGGCGGGCCGTTCCGAGAGCGGACAATCGCGACGACATCAAAGCGGCAGGGGACATCGTCCAGATTGTGCTTTGCCAGATACGCCGTCGCCAGCCGCGTCAGTTGCTTCTGTTTGCGCGCGTCGACCGCTTCGGCGGGCGTGCCCTGCTCCCCCAATGCAACGCGGCGCGTTTTGACCTCCACAAACACCAAATAGTCGCCTTCCCAGGCAACGACATCTATCTCACCCCGCGCCATGCCGCCCAGAGGACGGACATTCGTGTCCACGACGCGGTAGCCGCGCGCTTCCAGAAAGGCCAGCGTTTCCTGCTCACCTTGTGCGCCGGTAGATTTGCGCGTATCGGTCATGGAAAGCAGACCCTACCCAACTCGGCAGCAGGCGGCGACAGGGGCAAAAGAACGGCGATGAATGGGGCAGGGGCCATGCTCACGCAGGGCGGCGAGATGTTTGGCCGCGCCATAGCCTTTGTGGCCGGCAAAGCCGTATTCTGGGTATTGGGCGTCGTATTCGCACATCAATCGGTCACGAGCGACTTTGGCGACAATGGACGCGGCGGCAATGCTGGCACACTGGCCGTCGCCGCCGATGATGGATTTCTGAGCGGGGCAGGGGAAGTTGCGGAATGGGAAGACCATCTATAAGCGCATAGTCGGGGGCAACAGAAAGGGCAGTGAAGGCATCGCGCATGGCCTGATGGGTAGCCTGCAAAATGTTGATGCGGTCAATCACGCCCGGTTCCACCAGTCCAAGACCAATGGCAAGCGCATCGCGCCGAATTCGCGTCTCGGCCCGTTCCCGCTGCCGTGCGGTTAGCTTTTTGGAGTCGGCGATACCGACCAGATCAAAGCCTTCCGGCAGTACAACGCAGGCGGCCATGACAGGCCCTGCAAGCGGGCCGCGCCCGACTTCATCCAGGCCCGCGATGAAGATATAGCCTGCTTTGCGAGCAGCCTGCTCATGCTGCCATAAGTCCGTCAATGGATCAGGCCCATGCGCGAGGGAGGCCAGAAAATGATCTGCGCTCTGCCAACCACGCGCCAGGCTTCCAGCGGCCCCCAGTTCGTGCTGTCGTTGCTGTCGTTGCGGTTGTCGCCCATCATCATGTAATGCTTTGCCGGCAGCGGCTCCGTGGGCTGGGCGTAATCCTGCTGAAACTCTGCGAGGGAAATGGGCTGGTTGTCCCACTTGATTTCTTCCTGGTACGGCCCATATTCGTGTTTCAACGGCTCCCCGTGATAGATCTTCATGTCATAATCCGGGTCTTCGGCGATAAAAGGTTCATCCAGTTTTTCGCCGTTACGGATGACGTATCCGGGCCGGACAGTGACGGGCGTGTGAGCCATTTCCGTGAATATCTGCGCCAGCCGTTCCTTGCTGACGAGATGGTTGTCAGCCAGAACGCCATCATTCACAAACTTGACGTGGTGATCCGCCTGGTCAACATCGCCTGCCGCTGCCGCGTCTGGGCCAAACTCGCCGTTCTGTGCCAAAGCCTGCCGTAACTGGTAATGATTGTAACGCTTCCCGCCCACCGAAACGTAACCGCTGACGACTTCCAGACGATCTCCGGGAAGTCCAATCAGGCGCTTGATGAACTCCGGGTTACCTTCCATGGCAGCGGGCGGGGCGAGAAAGACGACCACATCGTCATGGTGGGGCGGTCCCAACCGATACGTGAAACTTATTGACTAAAATCCGGTCGCCGGATCCGTTCTTGCCTAGCAGTGTCGGCTCCATAGAAGGGGAGGGGATGAAAAACGCTTGCAGGAGAAAGGGACGGATAATCAGAAAAACGAGGGCGACGGCGATCATGCCGGACTCCAAAATCTCAGCGATGGAGCGAGCCGTCTGATTGGGAACATACACAAAGGCGAGACGCAGCACAGTGAGGCCGGCGACTATCGCCAGAATATAAAGAATGTTGAGGTTCGCCAGCATCTCGGTGAAGCTTTGCGGCGATGGGGTATCGGTCATAGGGTGTTGTCTCAAAGTCAGGCAAAAAATGAAGTCGCCAGGCAACGCTTGGCGACTGTGTTTACGCGGGCAAGCGGTCTAAAAGTTCCGCTTTTCTTTGATGCGGGCGGCCTTGCCGACCTTCCTGCGCAGATAGAACAGCTTGGCGCGGCGAACCAGACCACGGCGGGTGACTTCCATCTTGTCGATGCGCGGCGAATGGATCAGAAACGTGCGCTCAACGCCGTAGCCATTGCTGATCTTACGCACCATGAAAGCCGAGCGGGACAGGCCTTCCTTGCGGAAGATCACGGTGCCTTCAAACACCTGGATGCGCTCTTTGCCGCCTTCGACGACTTTGACATGGACGCGCACGGTGTCGCCTGGCCCGAAATCCGGCACGCTTTCTTTGCGCTGGGCCTTTTCAATCTCCTGAATCAGCGGATGCATGAACGATATTCTCCTCTGTGGCTTCCCCCTCGGGAGGAAGGGGCGTTTCTTCTGACAACTGCTCGGAGCAGTTTCAGGTCGGACTTGGACGGGACAAATTCCGCCCAGAGGTCGGGCCGACGCGCTTGCGTGCGGCGGAACTGCTCCTTGCGTCGCCATTTGGCGATCTCGGCATGGTGGCCGGAGAGCAGAACTTCGGGAACGCGCCACCCCCGAAAATCGGGTGGCCGCGTGTAGTGCGGGTATTCCAGCAGACCGTCCGAGAAAGTGTCTTCTTCGGCGGACTGCGGAACTGCCCAAAGCGCCGGGCAGAAGGCGAGTAACCGCGTCAATGATTGTCAGCGCGGGCAGTTCGCCGCCGGTCAGCACAAAATCACCGACCGAAATCTCATCGGTGACCAGATGCTCCCGCACACGCTCGTCAAACCCCTCGTAATGGCCGCACAGGAGAACCAGATGCGGGCAGCGCGAGAGTTCCTGCGCTTTTGCCTGCGTAAACGTCTCCCCCTGCGGCGTCGTCAAAACGATCCGCGATTCCGGCAGGCGCGGCAGGCTTTCCACGCAATCAAAAAGCGGGCCGGGCCGCATCACCATGCCCGCCCCGCCGCCATAAGGCGAGTCGTCCGTGCTGCGGTGCACCCCGGGAGCAAAATCGCGCAGATCATGGACATTTGCTTCGACAATGCCGGCTTCCTGCGCGCGTTTCAGATGCTGAAATTGAGAGCGGCACCGGACCATGTCGGGAAAAATTGTGACGACATCAATCCTCACGCCATCGTCTCGCAAACCCGGCACGTCCCGGACAACGATCTGTCGCGCGTCTAAATCCACGGCCACGATGTAATCACCCGCAGCCGGAATCATCGCCCTCTCATCCGTGACATAGACATCGTGGGCCGGTGTATTCAGCACATCCACCAATTTGCCCAGTGAGCGCCCGGTGTCCGTCACAACGGCCATGCCTAGAAACTGATCAACATAGTATTCCCCATCGGGAAGAGGCGCGCGTTCCGCTTCTTTGATCATGACGGAGCAGCCATGCAGCGTTTCCGCCCCGTTGCGATCCGTCACTTCTTTGAAACGCGCGATCCAGCCGCCCTTGGGCTGCTTTCGCAAAGCCGCTAATGTCAGGTCTCGCGGGAAATCGTCTCCCTCCCGCACGAAACGCACGGAACGTCCAATCTTCAGTGAACGGGCAGCGGCGTCTGAAGTTTCGCCGACGAGACGCAGCCGAAGGCTGCCGCTCACGCCATGCGCGCCGGCAACCTCGGCGGCGAGTACCGAGTATTCGTCTCTGTTTTCGTCTTTCTCTGCACCCGTCAGCACCATAAGGGATCACTCAGCGATAATTTCCACGTAGACTTTCTTTTTCGCCTTCATCGCCACGGCTTTGGTCACTGTCCGCAAGGCATTTGCGATCCGTCCCTGCTTGCCGATAACCTTGCCCAGATCGCCGGGGGCGACATGGACTTCGTAGGTCGTGGATTCCTCACCCGGCACTTCCGTCACAATCACATGTTCAGGCTCATCCACCAGTTCCTTGACGAGATACTCGATCATTGGTTTCAACTTGCTACTACTCCTCACTTCTCCCGCCCCCTGCGCCATCGCGGGCGGAAGCCTTACCCTTATTGTTGTTATGCCGCCGCGACAGGTTCGCTGTCGGCAGCAGGCTTGTCATAGACGCCTTGTTTCTTTAGCAGCGCTTCGGCGGTCTCGGACGGCTGCGCGCCGCACGAGAGCCAGTGCCGCGCACGCGCATCGTTGATTTTCAGTTCGACCGGCTCGACACAGGGATTATAATAGCCCAGTGTTTCGATGAAGCGGCCATCGCGCGCGCAGCGGCTGTCGGCGACGACGAGACGGTAGAAAGGCCGCTTTTTAGCGCCCATGCGGCGCAATCGGATTTTTACGGACATGTTATGTTGCTCCTTTCTTGTGTAGTGGGTTATCGTCAATCCCTCCAGCCCCCAATAATGGGGGAACAGGATGGATAGGCTGTTATAATTTTACTCCCCCATTATTGGGAGCTGGGGGCTTCACCTGCGCCCGAACGGGAACTTGAATCCCGGCGCAGGCTTGCGTTTGTTCTTTTTAGAGGCGGACTTGTTGCTGCCGCTGTGCTTGCCGCCGCCCATACCGGGAAGGCCAGGAATGCTGGGCATACCGCCCCCCTCCATCCCGGTCAAGCCTCGCATCATCTTTTTCATCTGCTCAAACTGTGTCAGCAGGCGATTGACATCCTGAATGGTCGTCCCGCTGCCTAGCGCAATTCGGCGACGGCGGCTGCCATTGATAAGGCCCGGTTCGCGCCGCTCATGGGGCGTCATGGACAGAATCATCGCCTCAATGCGTCCAAGATGACTTTCGTCAATCTGCAAATCTTTCAGCGCGCCGGCCCCGCCCAGCCCCGGTATCATTTTGAGAATCTGGTCCAGCGGCCCCATTTTCCGCATCTGGCGCATTTGGTCCAGATAATCCTCAAAATCAAACTTGTTAGCCCGGAGCTTCTTCTCAAACTCCAGCGCCTTTTTCTGATCCAACGCGCCTTCGGCCCGCTCAATCAGCGTCAGAACGTCGCCCATGCCAAGAATGCGCGAAGCCAGCCGATCCGGGTGGAAGACTTCCAGGGCATCCATTTTTTCGCCGACACCGACAAACTTGATGGGCCGCCCGACAACGCTTTTGATGGAGAGGGCCGCGCCGCCGCGCGTGTCTCCATCCATTTTGGTGAGGATAAAGCCGGTCACGTCCAGGCTCTCGTGAAAGCCCTGCGCGACGTTCACCGCCTCCTGACCGGTCATGGCGTCCACGACCAGCAGAATTTCCTGCGGCGAGACAGCGGCTTTGATGCGCTGAAGCTCTTCCATCAGCGCCTGATCAATTTGCAGACGCCCGGCAGTGTCCAGAATCACTAAGTCATGGCCGGTCCGGGATGCTTCCGCAACACCCTCGCGGCAGATGCGGGCCGGATCAGCGCCATCCAGCGTGAAAACCGGCGTCTTTACCTGCTCGCCGACCACCTGGAGCTGCTTGATGGCGGCGGGGCGGTAGATGTCCGCTGCGACCAGAAACGGCTTCCGACCCTGTTTTCGCAGAAACGCCGCCAGCTTGCCGGCATGGGTCGTTTTACCCGCGCCTTGCAGCCCGCACAGCATGATGATCGTCGGGGGCCGCGGGGCAAACGTGAGTGGCGACTGTTCCCCACCCAGCAGAGCCGTCAGCTCCTCGTCCACGATCTTGATGACCTGCTGGGCGGGATGCAGGCCTTCCAAAATCTCCGTACCGACTGCGCGCTCTTTGATGCGCGCGACAAAATCTTTGACGACTTTGAAAGTTGACGTCCGCTTCCAGCAGACCAAGACGCACTTCGCGCAGGGCTTCCGCCACATCCGCCTCGGTCAGTGCGCCCTTTTTCCCGCAGCCGTTTGAAAACGTCTTGTAATTTGTCCGCTAAACTTTCAAACATGGCAGCCGTAGGTCAAAGGTATGGGCCGGAAAACAGACACGCCGAATAGTATACATCTTCGGGGAAAGAAAAGTCAAGCAAAAGCCGATCCTCCCTACAGAAAGATGGGCGAGCCGGCAATAATAGGGGCAGAGCATCGCGCAAGACTGCTACGAATTGAGACAAAACGGGTATAGACAAATGACGGCGCGCACAACGACGAGCGCGTTGGTAGAGGGAGTAGAAAGTTAGTCATGAACCGCCATCTGATCGGTCATCGCCATCTGTTTTCGACGGACTCCACGCCGCCGGTGGGGAAACACACTGTCAAGATTTGCTTGCTTTGCGGCACGCTGAACCACGAGACAAACGCCGAATGCTGGACCTGCCGCTGGCATGGCTCCTTCAGCCGTGACGCGCATACCATTGAAATGGCCTGGAAGCGCTTGGAAGCGCTTTATGAAGACGTGCGGTTGGAACATGTCACGTCGCACCGCATGCGGGAATTGGGAGATTTTGGGGCTGTCCGTCCCGCAACTCGATGGCAGGCGGCAGTACAGGTCCTTCGCGCCTGGTGGGAGCGGTTCCAAACACGGCGCGATCTGCACAGCGCGCAGCGGGAAGCCCGTCTGCGGTCGCGTCATCGCTCCCGGCCCGATGGGCTGGGGTCTAAAACTCTCAGCGGACCAGCCGCAGCCAGTCGTGAAAGAGAAAATACATCCGGTCAATGAGCAGCGCCATGCGCGTCATGATCGTGGAGCCGAAGATGGCGCCAAATGAAAACATCAGCAGCCAGCGTCCAAGCTGGGCCGTCCTCTGGACGGCCCGGTTTTTTTGTTCAAACGCAAACAAAAAGTAAACCAGAACGCAGACGACGATGCCGAGAAATAACACATTGTTCAGCACGAACGAGACTTGATGCAGCAGCGCATTCGGATCGCCTGGCACCGGCGGCGGCGGAACAAGTGATTTGGAGGGTGAAAAGGACTTGGTGACCTGCGGGATCACCCGTCCGGCGAAGTCCTGAAACACCGTCCCTGCCGCGAGGCCGAAGAAGATTCCGAAGACCACGCGGCTCATCCAGGCGAAGCGCTGCGTGTAGATGCCGTAAAACATCAACCCGACCGGAACCGTCATGATCCAGGCCCATTGCCCGTCATGCACCATCGGGTCCCAGAACTGCGGTCTCAGCACCATTGTCCAGGTGAACTCCAGATCGTACCCCAGGGCCAATCCGAGAAAGATATGCTCAAACAAGCGGTAAAAGCGATTTTCCTTGAACACCAGGGAAAGGATCGCGATGGTGCCGAGCGCGCCGAACAGCAGGATCGGATTAAATAGATGCCTGACGTAGTCCATTACCGCGGTTCCCTTCGCTGCGCGGCACGGGAGGCATAATAGCCGACATTGCCCAGAATAATCAGCAGAATAATCAGCGCGTAGACGAGTGACAGCGCCCCGGCGGCCCGGCTTCCGAAACTGTGCGTTCCAATCAGCCCTTCATAATCGCCCGCACCTTTGATCCCCGTCAGCATTCCCGCCATTTGTCCCGTGTCTAGATAGGGATAATAGGTGGGTGCCATGACGGCCGTCGGCGCGAAGAGAAACGGCGGATTGTTTTTTTGTTCAAACAGCCCCAGCCAGTTTTCCGCCGAGGTGACTGGCGTAATTTCCACGACTGCGCTCACGTCATCCCGCGTTTTAATGCCTTTCATCACGGCGAATTGAGCGACAGGCATCCCTTTATAATCCTTTTTAATTGTTGCGGGAATGTCTGTGACCAGACCTTTCAGAGTAGGTACGAAGGCGGGTGCGGGCCGGAAACCCCAATTGATGTAATCACGGCCATAAACGTAGTGGTACTGTGCGGCAAGGGGTTCGGCGATCTGCGTCTGCGTGACGGTGTTATTCTGGGTATCAAAGGAGAGAATGGCGAAATGCAGATGCCGCATCATCAAATGCGTAATGACTGCCTGGGTCTGCCACTGGTTCTCGCCGCGCGTACTGGGCGACCACTGACCATCAACAATAACAATTTTGTTAGGGGATTGTTTAGCGACCTTTTCAATTGTGTCGTAAAAATCCTGCGACTGTTTGCTGGGATAAGTCGGCAGGGTGATCGGGAAAAAGAGCGGGACTAATATGACGCCCAGCAGGATGCCATAGATGATCCGCCGGTCAATTGTCTGCATACGGTCCCAGACAGCATCCGAATTCCAAAAAGAAGTATTCATAGTTCTTTGTCAAAATACGCGCCGCGCTCTAAACTGAGCCAGTAGCGCAGAGAAGTGGCCAGCAAGCCCAGAGCCAAGCCGAACAGGATACCACGCTGGGCGGGAGTATTGACTTCCAGCATCAGCCACTGCGCGATGTTTTCAATGCGAAGATTGGCCCACGGATTCTCCGCTTCCGTTCGCAAGCCTCATGGGGATGTCGTGCGTAAACCAGGTGCCGAAGGAAACAGAGCCGAACATGACAATCAGCGCGGCAATCATCAGCAATGTCGCTTCCAATGAACGAATACGAAACGCCCGGTAAGCGGCAGAGGCAATATAAAACGCGATCATGGCAAACGTCGCCGACCCTAAATTGGTTAATCCGCCGACAAAGAGGAACTGAAATAGTCCATGTGCGTTCTGACTTGCCCAGAGGCCGGGGATAGCAGGAATCACAGTGATTTTCGGGCCATAAGCATTCAACAGTCCGAACACGGTCATAGAGACAAACGCCAGCAAAAATACGGAACTGTAGCCCCAACCAGGTCTTTGGCGAATGAGCTGCCGTGTGTGGTTTTGCAGCAGAGAGATCACGCCCAAGCCAATCGCGAACGAGCCGACGACCGAGGCAAGGCCGGCGACGAAATCTTGATAAGGTGTCAGAAAGTTTATATTCGTCTTGGGATCGGTTGGCCAGAAGAATTCCACTGCAAAGTAGACGCCGCCCAGGAATGTGAAAAAGGCGATGATGCCCTTGCGCGCCCGTCGCGGCGCGACCTGCATCGCCGCAAGGATGCCGAACATGAAGAGCAGGCCGAGCGCGAGTTTGCCGTAATAGCCGGCTCCATGTCCGGGCATAGGAGCAAAAAATTGTTGAAGCGTATGCAGGATCATTACACTTTCAGGAAGTTCACGATCCAGTGCAGGATCGGGGCGACCGGGCCGCCATGTATGACATGGAGCAAACTGATGGCGATGATGCCGAGGAAGATGATCGCTAGGAGCAGCATCTTGCAGTAATCCTGGCCCACGATGCTGCCTAGCAGAGTGGCATCGCGGGACAGATAGGCGCTTGCGGCATAAAACTCATCGCCGATAATGACATAGTCGCAGGCAGCGATAAAGAACGGGATTTGATTCGTCTCCGTGGTTCCCGCCACCTGAATAGCCCCGACCTGCTGGCCCACTTCGGCGAAAATCAGTGATTCGGCAAAAAACGCCCCGAACAAAAATGACGCGGCGACTTTCTCGCGGATGATGACGCCGGCGACGCCGGATGCGAAGGCGAACTGCTGGCCGGTGAGATAACGCACATCCCCCGAATCATAGAGTTCAGGCCGGCCCGAGTCGGCGTAGGCGTCACTGAGCATCTCCTCCGCCACCCCTGTCACAATCGGATCTATCGTCGGAATGATGCTTTTGTTGCCGAACCGCGCCACGGCACGGGCGATATAACTGAAAATGGAAAGCGCCTGCAATGTGACCACGTCCAGCCCGCTGATGCCGGGAACCATCATCACCGGGCGTCCCATTTCCGTCGCGCGTCCCACCGCTTCGTCGATGGCATTCAGGCCGGCAATGCGGCGAATAAAGGGGATCCGGCCACGCTGGGCGGACAGCACTTTGCCGATAATAATCAGGGACAGTAGCAGGACCAGACCACTCACCCACCAGTTGTCACTTGCGTGCTGCATCGGATTCCTCACTCAGCATGTCCATCAGGCGCTGAACGTTTTGCGGCTTTTCCAGCAGTTTGCTGAGACGCTGCACACCGTTCACGCCGCCCGGCAGGATCGGGGCGACAAACGGCGCAAAGCCGATCAAGCCCTGCCCGGCCATATGTCCTAGCGGCGCATTCGCTTCTAAAAAGAGCAGGAATGGCACCTGAAGACGCCATTTGCGAACGGTCGCGACAATGCTGCCCAGCATCCGGTCCCGATCCTCGTCGGACAGAGGCGTATCCCAATCATAATCCAGCAGGCCGAATGCGCTAGCCAACGGCAATGCCCTCCGAACGCAGACGCTTCACGATCTCAATCACCTGTTCTCGGTTGGTCTCGTCAAAGCGCAGAAAGACGCCGCGCAGAGGCTCAAAGCGAGAATTGCGAGAGCGCAGCGGGCTGAGCTTGATGCCTTCATCAACCAAATAAGCGCGCCGCACGTCCGTCCAGCGGATTTCCAGCGCGGTCAGCCCATGCTGGACTGAGGCCGACTTCTGCGTCAGCGTGTAACGAATGGGAAAGACAAACTCGGAAAGGGAGAACAGCACCATCAGCGCCGGCAGCAGCGCCAGCCAGAAGGAATGAAACACGCACAGGCCGACCACAAGAATGCCAATGAGAACTGCCATGATCTGGGGCAGACGCTGCGGCTGCCGCCGGATCAAGTGAACGGTCCAGGATAGCACGGCCCCTTCGGTTCGCTCCGTTTCGGCCTGGGCTGGGTTGACTGATGTGGGCAAAGACGCCATAGAGACTTCTTGAACGTGAATGCCTCATTATAACGACACCCCGACTGGTTTGTCAAGTCAGTGCGCCAGCAGGCGGAAGAAGGCCAGCAGCCACAGGGGCATCGTCAGGATCGCAACAGGATAGGCGGCCAGCAGCAGGCCCGGAATGACCAGAGGCGTCTGGCTGCCTTCCTTGCCTGAAAACCCCTTTGTCATCACAGCAAGATTAGTCGCGGGCGGGGAGGAAGCCTGCAAAAAGACAACAAAGACCGCCAGCGACAGCGCCGCGTCGTGGGTCCACCAGCGTCGGCATATCCAGAGTAATACTAGCGTCACGCCGGGCGTCAGAAGCAACTTGGCCCCAATCGTACAAAGAATGTCCCTCGCCTGCGTGGCCCGATTTGCCAGCGCCTGCGCCAGCATTCCGCCCAAAATCAGATTCGCCAGTGGGATGGTCAGGCTGCCGATGTCGGAGACGGCTTGAAAGAGGAAATGCAGGGGAGCATTCGGCGGCGTCAGGGTCAGATGGAGCGGGGTCAGCCCAAACGTATATCCTGCCAGAACGCCGATCACGGGCGGTGGCAGCAGACGCATGACCCAGACAAAACGCCCTTCGCTGGGATGCGCCTGTCCGTCCGTAATCCACCACAGACCGATTCCCCAGAAGAGCGGCGAGTAAAACACGCCAAACAGGGAAATCATAATCAGGCTGTTGGCCGCGATGGACAGCGAACCCGTTGCCATGCCGCCAGGGAACCCTTTTGCCAGTGTCGGCAGCACGGATGTCGCGACCGCAATGGGCAGATAGGCGGAGTTTTGAAATGTGGAGGCTGCCACGACCGCCCGCCAATGTTCCGGCTTGACCCGCGCCATTCTGCTCAGGGTGATGCCGGCAAGATACCCAAAGCCCAGGATCACCGGTCCAGCGGCCAGCGCCGTCAGAGAACTGGTGAGGGATAATCCCGTAAATCCCCCGGCAGCGTTGGCAAAAATTAAACAGGGAACCGTGACCTTAATCACCAGATTGCTGAGGTCCGCCAACGCTGAGGAGTGCAGAATGCCGCGGCGGGCCAGCGCATATCCCACGAGGGCAACGATTGCAACTTTCAATACCGCCAGCGTTATCGGCAGGGCTATTTCATTTAACGGCATCGTGTCGTTCCATGTCACACCCATTGTCCCTGGAAAAAGATTACCTGTCAATCCCTTGCCCGCCTACTCCTCTTTCGGGTATCATATCTTCATGCCGCTGCTCGATGTTCAGAATTGCACCAAGCAGTTTGGCGGCCTGACCGCCGTCAACAAGTTCACGCTTTCACTGGAGCCAGGTGAACTGGTGGGCTTGATCGGCCCCAACGGCGCGGGGAAAACGACGGCCTTTAATTTGCTGACAGGTGTCTATGCCCCGACTTCCGGCACGATTGAGTTCAATGGTCACTCCATCGCCGGACGAAAGCCGTATCAGATCGCCCGTGCAGGCATCTCGCGCACCTTTCAGAACATCCGCCTCTTTCCCGCGCTGACGGTTCTGGACAATGTGCGCGCCGCCGCTCACATGCACTATCAGCCGTCACTTCTCAGTGCCGTCTGGCGCGGTGCCGGCTTTGCCCAAGCCGAGAGCAGCGCTTTGGAACAATCGCGGGCACTCCTGGGTCGCTTCGGGCTGCTGTCGCATGAGCAGGAATTCGCGAAAAACTTAGCCTATGGAGAGCAGCGGCGGCTGGAAATCGCCCGCGCACTGGCGACTCAGCCCAAACTTCTTTTGCTGGATGAACCTGCCGCCGGCATGAACCCGCAGGAAAAACAAGACCTGATGCGGCAGATTCGGAGCCTGCTCACTGATTTTTCTTTGACCATCTTACTGATTGAACATGACATGAAAGTTGTCATGGGCATCTGTGAGCGCATTCTGGTTCTGGATTACGGTCAGATCATTGCTCAGGGGTCGCCGCGTGAGATTCGCGAAAATCCGAAGGTGATTGAAGCCTATCTGGGCGAAGCGGACGCCGCTTCGAGCGTGGCTTGACCCCAATGCTGACCCTGGAACAAGTGGAAGTCTCTTATGGCGCGATCCGGGCTTTGCAGAAAGTGTCTCTGGAGATCGCTGAGGGAGAGATCGTGACCCTGATCGGCGCGAATGGCGCGGGGAAAAGCACGACGCTGAGGGCAATCTCCGGCCTGGTTCCCACGCAACGGGGCCGCATTATGTTCCAGGGCAAAGAGATCGCCTCCATGCCCGCCGACAAGATCGTTCAAATGGGCATCGGCCATTCGCCGGAAGGCCGCCGCGTTTTTGCCAACATGTCGGTTCGCGAAAATCTGGAACTTGGGGCGTACACGCGGCGTGACCGGGCAGGCATTCGGCAGGACTTTGATCGCGCTTTGACGCTGTTCCCTCGCCTTCAGGAGCGGATCGGGCAGAATGCCGGGACGCTGTCCGGCGGCGAACAGCAGATGCTGGCCATGGGCCGCGCGCTGATGGCCCGCCCGAAACTGCTGCTGCTGGATGAGCCGTCTTTGGGGCTGGCCCCGTTTCTGGTGCGCGACATCTTCAGTATTATCAAGGACATCAACGCCCAGGGAACGACCGTGCTGCTGGTGGAGCAGAACGCCCACATGGCTCTAGGCGTCGCGCACCGAGGTTATGTTCTGGAAACCGGGCATATCGTCATGACGGATGAGGCGAAAGCCCTGCTGGCGAACGAAGATGTCAAGAAAGCGTATTTAGGCGAATGAAACGCACTTCTCTCTATGAGACGCATGTCGCTGCCGGTGCCACAATGGTTCCCTTTGCCGGCTGGGATATGCCTGTTTCTTACAGTGGCACCATCGGCGAAGTGGCTGCCGTGCGTTCTGGGGCAGGCATTTTTGACGTTTCCCATATGGGCGAAGTGACCGTGAGGGGCGACGCCGCGTTTGATTTTGTCCAATTTGTGACAACAAACGATGTTGCCAAACTGGTTCCCGGCAAGGCTCAGTATTCCCTGCTGCTCAACGAGGCTGGGGGCGTGGTTGATGACATCATTGTTTATTGCCGCAGCGTCAATGATTATATAATTGTCCTCAACGCCGGCTGCAAAGACAAAGATTGGGACTGGCTGCAAATGCAGGCACAGGGTCACTCACTTGTCAGCTTGGCCGATGTCAGCGATGAAACGGCCCTAATTGCCGTTCAGGGACCGCAGGCGGTAGAGATTGTGTCTGCAATGGTGAGCGATTCTGACTTACCCAGCCTCAAACGCTTTCATTTCTCCAGCAAAGCAGATGTCGCACTTCCCATGACCCTCTCACGCACTGGCTATACCGGCGAAGATGGATTTGAGATATTCTGCGCCTGGCAGGATGCTCCACTTCTCTGGGAAAGGCTTGTTACTGCGGGCGCAGTCCCTGCTGGGCTGGGCGCGAGAGATGTCCTGCGGTTAGAAGCATCTTACACTCTTTACGGGTACGAGTTGGATACAGAGACTAGCCCATTAGAGTCCGGCATCGGATGGGCCGTAAAAATGGGTAAAGGCGATTTTATTGGGCGTGACGCCCTTCAAATTACGCCACCCTCGCGCCAAATTGTTGGACTGCGAATGGACGAGCGGGCCATTCCCCGCGAACATTATTCCGTTTTTGACAGCAATGACCGGGAAATCGGCCAAACAACAAGCGGCACATGGTCGCCGACGCTCAAAGCCGGGATTGCCATGGCGCGATTGGACAATTCTTTCGCCGAACCAGGAACTGCTATTTTTGTTGACATTCGGGGCCGCCACGCTCCCGCCACCGTCGTTCCACTGCCGTTCTATCGCAACGGCGTTTAAATTAGAAAGGCACAGCCATGCCCGACCCAGGCGAATTGAAGTATAGCAAGACCCACGAGTGGGTGCATATTGACGGGGAAACAGCGACAGTCGGCATCACCGACCATGCCCAGGAAGAACTTGGCGATGTAGCGCTGATCTTGTTCCCGGAAGTAGGCAGAATGCTTCAGCGCGGCGAGAAATTCGGGGAGATTGAAAGCATCAAAGCCGTCTCGGATCTTTATACGCCTGTTTCCGGCGAAGTGGTTGCCATCAATGAAACCCTGATGGACGCACCGGAGAAAGTCAATGATGATCCGCAGGGGGAGGGGTGGATGCTTCGCATCAAGATGACGCAGCCTGCGGATGCGGGCATGCTCATGGACAGCGCGGCGTATGGCGCCTGGTTGCAGGAAAGTTAATGTCCTATATCCCAAATACGGAGTTGGAACGGACTGAGATGCTGGCCGCCATCGGCGTCAAGTCCGTGAATGATCTCTTTGCGCCGATCCCGGAAGCGCTGCACTTTCAGGGTGAGTTGAACATTCCGCCGCGCATGGACCAGATCACGCTCGCCCGCCATCTGACCCGGCTAGCCCGCAAGAATGTTCATGCCGACGACTTTCCCTGCTTTCTGGGAGCGGGCATCTACGACCATTACGTGCCGCCGACCGTCGCCGCGATTACCGGGCGATCCGAGTTTTATACATCGTATACACCTTATCAGCCCGAAGTCAGTCAGGGAATGCTGCAAAGCATCTTTGAATTTCAAACGCTTCTTTGCCAGTTGACCGGCATGGACGTGGCGAATGCGTCCATGTATGATGGCGCGACCGCCCTGGCCGAAGCCGCCATTATGGCAAGCGAATTGACGGAGCGCAAGCGCCTCGCGGTTCTGACGACGGTTCACCCTACCTATCGGCAGGTGCTGGAAACTTATTTGCGGCACATGAGCCTTGCCATTGACCTGGTGACTGATGCTGACGGGGTAGGGGAGGATATGGCCGCGTTGATCGTCCAGCATCCTAACTTTTTTGGCAATCTGGAAGAGATGGAACGTCTTTCTGAAGCCGCTCATGCCAAAGGCGCGCTATTGGTGGTTAGCGCTTGATCCGATCTCGCTGGGACTGCTCGCACCGCCAGGCGACTATGACGCCGATATTGTTGTCGGCGAGGGACAGTCGCTGGGCTGCCCGATGGGCTACGGCGGCCCGTTGCTTGGCCTGTTCGCCTGCAAAAACAAGTTCATGCGCCGCCTGCCAGGCCGTATCGTCGGTCAAACGACGGACGGCGACGGCAAACGAGCGTTTGTGATGACGCTGAGAACGCGCGAGCAGGACATTCGCCGGGAGCGTGCGACCAGCAACATCTGCACGAACGAAGCGCTGTATGCTCTCGCCGCGTCGGTTTATCTGGCGACGATGGGCAAACAGGGATTGCGGCAAATCGCCGAATTGTGTCTGCAAAAATCGCACTATGCCGCCGGCGAAATTGCCAAGCTGCCGGGTTACTCGCTGCCCTTCCCCAGACAGCCGTTCTTTAAAGAGTTCGCGGTTAAAACGCCGACAGATCCGATTCGCATCAACGAGCATCTCCTGGCAAAGGGCATCATCGGCGGTCTGCCGCTGGACACGCTGAACCCTGAACTTGGTTTCAGCATGTTGTTTTGCGTGACCGAGCAGCGCACCAAAAACGAGATTGATGCCCTGGTCGCCGCGTTGAAAGAACTCTCATGACACAGGCCAAAATGAAAGAGCTCGCTGCTCTTTGAGATCAGTCGTCCAGGCAGGCGCGGGGTGGAACTGCCCGCCTGCGATGTGCCAATTCATCCTCTTGCCCAGCTTCTTCCCTTCCAATCGATCCGTGGAGAGCTTACCTCTGCCGGAACTGTCCGAACCGGAAGTCATCCGGCATTACACGCATCTGTCCCAGATCAACTATTCAGCGTCGATTCGGGCTTTTATCCGCTTGGCTCCTGCACGATGAAGTATAACCCGAAGATCAATGAGGAGATCGCGCGGCTGTCCGGGTTTGCCCGCGTCCATCCCAGCCTGCCGGATGAAGCCGTGCAGGGAACGCTGGAAGTGCTGTACGAAATGCAGCAAATCCTGGCCGAGATCGGCGGCATGGATGCAGTCAGCTTACAGCCGGCCGCGGGCGCACATGGCGAGTTGCTCGGCTTGATGCTGATTAAAGCCTACCATGAAGATCATGAGCAGGGACAGCGAGATACAATTCTGGTGCCGGAAGCCGCGCATGGCACTAATCCCGCCTCGGCGGCGCGCTGCGGCTACAAAACGGTCACGGTGAAGTCCGACAGCCGAGGGCGTGTGGACCTGGACCATCTCGAAATCACTGCTGTCGGACAACATCGCTGGCTTGATGCTGACCAATCCAAACACCCTGGGCCTGTTTGAAGATGACATCGCCGATATCTGCGCTGTCATTCACGAGGCGGGCGGCCTGGTCTATTGTGACGGCGCAAACATGAATGCTTTGGTGGGACGCGCCCGGCCCGGCGACATGGGCTTTGACGTCATGCACTTTAACCTGCACAAGACGTTTTCCTCACCGCATGGGGGCGGCGGACCCGGGTCTGGCCCAGTCGGCATCAAGAAAATTTTGGAACCATACCTGCCCGCCCCGCAGGTCGTCCACACGCCGGATGGCTATCGCATGGATTACGACAGGCCAAAGACCGTCGGCAAAATTCATGGCTATTACGGCTCGTTCCTCTGTATTCTTCGCTCCTATGTATACATTATGTATTATGGCCGGGAGCGGCTGGCGCAAATCGCTGAGAACGCGGTGCTGAATGCGAATTACATTCGTGTTCAGCTACAGAACTCGTTTGATGTCGCCTATAATGAAATATGTATGCACGAATGTGTTTTCACTGCGCGAAGGCAGCAGCGGGAGCATGGGGTGAAGGCGCTGGATATTGCCAAGCGACTGATGGATTTCGGGTACCATCCGCCCACGATTTATTTTCCGCTGATCGTTCCCGAAGCCCTGATGATTGAGCCGACGGAAACGGAAAGCAAGGAGACGCTGGACAGTTTCATTGCCGCCATGCGCCAGATCGCGACGGACATTGAAGAAGACCCGGACATCGTCAAGTCCGCGCCGCATGAAACCATTGTTCGCAAGCTGGATGAAGCGACAGCGGCCCGTCAGCCCTGCCTTTGCTGGACCAGCCCACCGGAATAAAGGTCGTTCGCGATGCAATGGCGATGGCAGCATGAGATCGCGCCGGGCGATCCGTGGACAAACATGGCTCATGATGCCGCGCTGCTGGCGGCGATGTTGGTTGAAAAAGAAGTTTTGCCTACAATTCGTCTCTATCAGTGGGACCGGCCTTCTGTCAGCTTCGGGCGTTTGCAGAATGAAACAGCCGTGCAGCGAAGTTATCCTGATCTTCCCTGTGTCCGACGGCCCACGGGAGGACGCGCGGTTTTGCATGGGAATGATTTGACCATTACCGTCGCCACTCGTTCCGCATGGCTCCCAAACAAAGCTGGGGAGGGAACATTGGCTTCCTACCGGCTCATTATGGCCGGTTTGAGAGAAGCTTTAAATCAGTCCGGCATTCCGACTGCATTCGGTTCAGCCCGCGAGAACCATCAGACAACTCATGTCGTGAATTGCTTTGATATTGTGGCGAGCTGCGATCTCACTGATAGCCGGGACGGGCGAAAAATTGCCGGCAGCGCGCAAAGGCGTCAGCAGGGTGCGATTTTGCAGCAGACAACGATGCCGCTGGAACTTTTGACCGAGTTAGAGGGATTCGTCAATATATTACAGTCCAGCTTTCAGAGGGCGCTGCAAGTGCAGGAATGGGTTGTCAATTGACTTGCCTGCTGTGATATGATATACTGATGTGGAAGAGAGCGAAGGAACAAGCCAATGACTCGCAAAATCTTGACCTGTGATGATGAAAAGCACATAGTCCGCTTGATCCAAGTCAACTTGGAACGGCAAGGCTATGAAGTCATTACCGCTTATAATGGCGTTGAATGCCTCGAAAAAAGTTAAGGAAGACCGCCCGGACCTGATTGTACTAGACGTCATGATGCCGGAGATGACTGGTTTTGAGGTTCTGGAGGCGTTGAAAAAGAATCCTGAAACGGAGAGCATTCCAGTTATCATGCTCACCGCCCGCGCTCAGGACGCCGATGTTCTGCGTGGCTGGCAATCCGGGGTGGAATGCTATTTGACGAAACCGTTTAACCCAATGGAGTTGATCGCTTTCGTCAAGCGTATCTTTTCTATGGAAGATGGAAACGCGAATGAGAGACAACCGATCGAACCTCTAATAAACTGATGCTTGTCAACAGTGCCGGTCACCCGATAGCAGGACAGGATATGCCTGACGATGCCACTGTGGCTTATGCCGACAATACCGAAGCCGAGTCGACATTGCCGGCAGAGTTGACTCATAACCCTCGTGGAACGCTGCTGATTTTCATGGCTGTCAGCATCGCCTGCACCGCAGCCGCCTTTGCGACTGGTTCATATGCGATTTGGCTGGGACGCCAACAAGCAGCTCGTAAGGCTTTGACAGATGTAAATGATTTGCTAAAGACCTGCCAGACACGGATGCGGCAATTAGAGACAGACGTACAGAACTTACCGACGCGCGCATAAATCGCGGGAATAACAAAATGAAGTGAAGCCGGATGCGCTGATGCATCCGGCTTCACTTTTTGGCTGGATTTGGTTCCGATAATGTACATTATGTAATATTTGGTATTTCAGACGCGCTCAAAACACTTTCTTTGCTATTAGCAGCAGGCCGGTTTTGCTGATCCTTTTTTGCTGATCCTTATCCACCAGCACGTCCGCATAGCCGCATAGCACAACCAAAGTAATCAGAGGAACAAAGAACCCAAATACACTTATGGGTGGCTCCGACCCAACACCAAATAGTCTTTGCCAGATCGAACCACTCAACAAAAACATACCAGCATTTATTGCAAATGCCAATAACTCAAGTCCCAATCCCACCCAAAAGACGAATGTTTTTTGTTTTTCTTGTTTTTGTTTTTCTTGCCTTGTTCTTCCATTATGTATTCCTACGTTGACTGATAGAAGCCAATATGCTACAGCGCATTGGCTGTAGCATAAAGAGCAAAAAAATAGAGTTATTTGTAATCTAAATTAACTTTAATCTTAATGCTTTTATGCTATATGTGTAGAAAAAAGCGAGGCAGAGTTTCTGCCTCGCTTTTTTCTAATGGCGAAAATGCCGTCTACCAGTCAAAATCATAGCAGCGCCATATTGATCCGCGATGGCAATAAATTCATCGTCTTTTTTGGAACCGCCTGGCTGGATAATGGCCGTCACGCCAGCTTGAAGCGCCGCCTCCGGCCCGTCCGGGAATGGGAAAAAAGCATCCGAGGCCAGAACAGCCCCGTTGGCCTTCTCACCGGCTTGATCCACAGCCAGCCGCACACTTTGAACGCGGTTCATCTGGCCTGCCCCTACCCCGACCAACTGTTTGTTCTTAACTAGAGCGATCGCGTTGGATTTGATATGCTTGACCACTTTCCAGGCAAACATCAGATCACTCATCTCTTCGTGGGTTGGCGCCCGTTCGGAAACCGCTTCTGTCTCGGACGGTTTCAGCAGCGCAGTATCCTGGGTTTGGACCAGCAAACCGCCGGAAATGCGCTTGTAGTCAAACTCAGCCTCAGTCGGCGCAGACATTTGAGAGGCTTGCAGCAGGATCAGGTTCTGCCCCCAGTGCTTTTTGGTAGTCAGAATGGTAAACGACTCCACTTCATACCCGGGAGCGATAATCGCCTCAAAGAACGTGTTTTTGCCCGTAATCAGAGTGGCTGTTTCTGCATCAATCGGCTGGTTGACGGCGAGGATGCCTCCAAAGGCTGAGATCGGGTCGCCTTCCCTTGCCAGCCGGAAAGCCTCTGCCAATGTGCCGGCAAGGGCAATGCCGCAGGGGTTGGTGTGCTTGATAATCGCGGCGACGGGATGAGACTGATCCGCGAAATCCTGCACGAGATTATACGCCGCATTGAGATCATAGATATTGTTGAACGATAGCTCTTTGCCATGCAGTTTGGTCGCTGAGGCCAAGCCCCCGGCGTTAATTGGTTCGCGATAAAAGGCCGCGCTTTGATGCGGGTTTTCTCCATAACGCAAGTCTTGAACTTTGCGGAAGGAAAGAGTGAGCAAATCCGGGAACCTCGCCCCGGCCTCCTGTGGCAATTGCTTTGCGAGGTAATCCGTGATGGTCGCATCATAGGCCGCCGTATGGGCATATGCCTGGACAGCCAGCCGGGTGCGTGTCTCCAGAGAAAGCGCCCCTTCGTTCTTCTCCATTTCTGCCAGAATGGCGCTGTACTCGCTTGGTGAGACGACGACGGCCACGGCGGCATGATTCTTCGCCGCAGACCGAATCATGGAAGGACCGCCAATGTCTATGTTCTCCACAGCCTCCTCGCGCGTCACACCGGATTTAGCGATTGTCTCTGCGAAGGGGTAAAGATTGACGACTACGAGATCAATCGGCGTAATTCCATGTTCCGCGATAGTTTGCATGTGTTCCGGCTTAGAACGATCCGCCAGAAGCGCTCCATGCACGGCGGGATGAAGCGTTTTAACTCGCCCATCCAGCATTTCGGGGAAGTGCGTGATTTCAGAAATGTTCTTGATCGTCAGCCCGGCCTCGGAAAGACTTCGTGCCGTCCCGCCGGTTGAGACCAACTCAACGCCGAGACCGGCAAGGCCGCTTGCAAAATCTAGTAACCCGGTCTTATCGGAGACGCTGATAAGAGCGCGTCTGATGGGAATCATCGTAGGAATCCTTTCATCTCAACAAAAATGCCGGGACTTCCGGCATAGTGTCAGTATAGCACTCACTCGTCGCAGGAGTCAATTTCATCACGAATACAATGAAAAAGAAGGATTTTAGCCAACGGCGGCGAATACTCCTGTTAACTATGGAAGTTCAGCTTCAACCATTGAAGGAGACGCCCGCGTGAACGGCAGCCTCAAGATTCAAACCGCTCTCAGTCATTCCGCCGTCCCAGTCAGCAGCTATTCGGAGGAACCTCTGCACGCTCTGGTGGAGATTGAACCTCTCCCCATGCAAAACCCGGAAGCGAGGCCGCCCCTCAATCTGGTCTTTGTGGTGGACGCCTCTGCGACGATGCATCACTTCCATTTGACCGACGAGGAACGTGAATACTGGATGGGCGTGGCGATCTCTCGTGATGAATTGGAGCGTGGGGAAGCGGATGAAGCAGAAGCCATCTACTGGACGGGGCAAACACTTTCTGAGATGCAAAGCATCGCCAATACACCGATGTCCCTGGCCGCGGAGGGAATCAAAACTTTGATGACGACTCTGCGATCCACAGATCAGATCGCCGTCATCGCGTTCGCGGATCAGGTTCATTTTGTCTTTAACCAGCAGGATTGGGCGAACTTCCCGGATGGCTGTTTGACACAGATGGATAATCTGCGCGAACGCCGTCTGCCGGTCAATATTGGAACCGGAACGCACATGGCGGAGGCTTTACGACAGGGCTTGCAGGCTATCAGCCAGAATGTCCTTTCACATGGGATCAATCGCCTGATCGTGATTTCGGATGGCATCGTTCAGGATCAGGAACCGACACTGCAAGCGATTGAAGAAATACAGGCACAGGGATACGCGATTACGACCATCGGCGTTGGCGACGAATTCGATGAAGAATTCTTGATGCGGGTGGCCGATAATTCACGAGGTGAATATCATTATGCCGCCGACATGAATGACATTACCGAACGGCTCCATCAAGAGATGACGACACTGGAAACGACAACGATCACGGATTTGTACGTTGCCGTGCGCGGCCTGGAAGGCGCTGTGATCCAGGACATCTCCCTGGTGCGCCCGGCCATGACCCTGTTTGATGAACTACATACCGACGAGGGTTGGTGGCGCGCGCGGGTCGGCGACGTTTCCAGCGTGGCCCCCGCCGGCGTCATGATCCAGGCAGCGCCGCCGCTTTTGCCGGAAGGAACTCATGCCATCATGGAAGTTCTCCTGACATGGACAAATCCGTTAGGAGTTTCCAGCGCGGCCCCCGGCAATGACCAGACAGTCATTATGGCAAACTTTACCGATGATCCCGCTCTTCTGGCGCAGACAAACCCTGAAGTCCAGGATTTGGTCTCACGGTATGCGGTCTTTCATTATGAACGGGAAGCGCAGCGCGCCCAGGAACGAGGCGATTTGGACTCGGCTCGAGAAAAATTGGGGGCGGCGACACGTCAGCTCCACAAAATCGGCGAAGAACAACTGGCACAGGACATGGAAACTCAAATCGCCGGCCTGGGCGATCCGCATACCAACCCTTCTCGTATCAAGCGCATTAAAGCCACCACCCGTCAACTCGCCAGCCCCGCGTCGGGAGATGCACGGCCGCAATAATCGCAACTGCACTCATTAAGGATCAAAGACAGAGGCATGACTGACTGGCAGATGGGTTTACAGGCATTTCGGGAGGGGCGCATGCGGGAAGCGGCAGACCGGCTTGCCGTCGCCGTTTCCGAACAAGAGATGACTGTCTCCCAGACCGTCCGCTTTGAAACCTGCGCCTACCTGGGTGCTGCGCTGTATGCGCTCGGTCGCCCTGCCGAAGCGGTCGCTGCCTTTGAGACCGCGTTTCGTCTTTCCCAGACGCCTATTCCACCGCCCAAACTTGTTGTCAATCTGGCCCATGCGTACCTGGCATCGGGCCGCCGCGATGCCGCCCGAGAAGCGCTGTTGTTTCTCCTCCACCACTCTCCCGGTCACGTTGCCGCCCGAATGCTGCTTCAACGCCTGGATCATGCGCCGGGCGATGAGCCGGTGACAGGCTCAATCATGGGTGATTCCGTGGAGAGTGTCAAGCGTTATTTGCAGACGCTCTCTTTTGCTGCGGTGGAAACCGGTGGTTATGACCCGGTCCAGGTGCGGGAGGCGCTGTCCCAGATTGCCGGCTACGTTGACGCGCTCAACCAGCGCCTCCAGACTTCCCAGACGACCATCCTCCACTATGAGTCGGAAATAGAGCGCTACCGGCAAATGGAAAACGCGATGGTTCAAAACATCGTCCAAATGCAGCAGGAAAGCCAGAACCGCGCTTCTGAGTCGGAAACGGCCCAACTCTCGCCCATCAAAATCCTGTTCCAAAAAAAATCATAATTGAGCGAATAGTCGGCGGTAGAGGTTAGTTTGGAGCAAGTTACCAGGATCGCATTCGTTTTTGAGGGCGAAGAAGCGAGCGATGCGTTCTTCCCCGAACGCTTCCACAACGGAAGATTGATGCAGGGCGCTGTCTTTGGCAAAGTAAAAGCGGCCCCCGGCTTCCAGCACGATTCGGTCCATCTCGGCGGCCAGACTCAGCAGCGCGCCTAGTTTAGCAGCGATGACGGCAAAGTCCAGGGCCAGCGAGTAGCCATCAACCGCATGGGTCATCAGGAAGTCATCAGGGCGATGACGCTTGAAGACGCCGAGATAAGGCACGATGCCGTAAACCTGCGCCAAACGCAGTTGTGCGGAAAAGACCGCCTGAGCATGTTCTTTCGGTACGAAGCTTTGATACTGAATCAAGCCGCCAGGCTTGTAGGCATGTTTCCAATTCGGGACGTAATCCAGCAGAAATGCAAAACCAGCATGGGATTGAAAATGCGTCTGTCCGTGGCTGAGTTTGGCCGCGCTGAGATATTTGGCAAAATTAATCGCCTGCATTCCCAGGTCATTGACGAATGGTTTCATCAATCGCCACATGACGGACTTGGGAACCACCCCGAAGAGACTATCCGGCAGTTCCTGATTCTCTACCCGCAGAGTCTGCGCGGGCTGCGGGTCTTCGCCTGCTGCTAAATAGTTTGCCTGATGCACCTGCCCCCGCCCCAGCGCATCCCCCTTGGCAAAGCAGTCAATCCAGCCGACCAGATAATCAGAAACTGGCAGCCGCTCTTCAAACACCTGAAACAACTCATCAAAGTTCCGGTGGCTGAGCGGCTTCAATTTTGAGCAGGCCGGAATGAACTTTCTTGAGATGAAGCGTCAGCCGCGTGATCACGCCCAGCATTCCGAAGCCGCCAATCGCCGCGTGAAAGAGTTCAGCGTTCTGACTGCGGGAGCAAAGTTTTGTTTCACCGGTGGGCAGCAGGATTTCAAACTCCTGAATATGGTCGCCGATAGGGCCGACCTTCCAGTTGTTTTTGCCATGAATGTTCATCGCCGCCGCGCCACCCAATGTCGGGAACATCGTGCCGGAGACGACATTGGGCCACCAGCCGTCTTCAATCGTGTATTGCCATAGTTGCTGGATGGTTACGCCCGGCTCGACGGTAATCACTCCTGTCTGCGGGTCCCAGGCCAAAATGCGCTTCATGCGCGTCAAATCCAGCGTAATGCCTTCGGCGTTCAGCGAGGCATCGCCATAGGAGCGGCCCGCCCCGCGCAGACCGACAGAGTGGCCGGTGCGGCGGGCCTGTCTCAAAGACCGCGCAAAGGCCATCGGTGTTAATCGGGCGGTAGACATGAGCTCAGGGCGGAGGAAGACATCCCCCACCCTTCCAGACGTTCCAAATGATCCGGGGGCAGAATTGTCGCTTAAATGTTGAGCCATTTGAAGATCGGGGCGGGGATGGCGCGGATGACGGCCATAATCGGCTTCCATTTGGCGGGAACGTAGGCCACGCGAACTCCTGTCTTTAGCCGCCAGCAAAATTTCGGCGGCGGCCTGTTCGGCGGAGATCATGCCGGGCATTTTCAACCCCTGCGTCATGGGCGTGTCCACAGGGCCGGGCTTGATGGTCACGACGAAAGCGCCCCGCCGCTCGATCCGGTTACGCAGAGACTCCAGATAGGCATTCAGCGCGGCTTTCGTCGCGCCGTACACGGGGTTTCCGCGCCGTCCCCGGTCACCCGGCGACACTGGAAATACCGACAATCGTTCCCGCGCCGGCTTTCGCAAAGCGCCGGGCGGCTTCATTGAGCCAGGCCACTGCGCCGGTGAAGTTGGCAGCAATGGTTTCGGCATCTTTCTGCCGTGTCGTACTCGTCCGGCCCGACGCGCGGCATGATGCCGGCGGCATAAATGATCAAATCCAGGCCGCCAAGGTCCTGCGTGATCTGGGCGAACAGCGGCGCAACGGCATCGAATCTCAGTCACATCATGCGGATAAGTCAACGCCAGAGTTGTCTCGGCTTGGTCATTTAGCGTTTGCGCGAGAGCGCGCAGTTTGTCCTCGCGGCGGGCGACCAGAGCCACGCGGCAGCCGTCCGCAGCCAGCGACCGCGCCAGCGCCTCGCCGATTCCCGAAGAAGCCCCGACGATGATGGCGCGTTTCCAGGTCTGCGGCATGGCTAAGATACGCCTCGCGGCCCACAAGACGGCGTTATGCAGGATCCGGCGGACGTTCGGGTCAAAGTAGGTCGGATAGGTCTCATGGCCGGGCCGGAAATAAAATACTCGCCCGACTCCCTCGCCCTGTCCTTTGCCGCCGCCAGGGCCGCTGGTAATTCCGGGTCGATCCCCTCTCCTACCGTCACGGTGAAGCTGGGGAAATACTCGCCGCCGAGCGGGAAATAAGACTGAAACACGACCGTCAGCGGCGGCGGAACATCAAATGGCGCGCCGTACATCTCTTCCTGCGGCAAGCACGAAGTCGTCTGACGCCTTGCGCGATCGGATGTTTCGGCGCGCAGACCGTGATCTCTTCGGTATCGGCAGGGTTTGCGCCTCGCGCCAGCCGCCTTTGAGATGGCCGGTGCAGTTTAACACGCCCCGAAACGTCTTGGAGTAATGCGCCGAATGCAGCGGAATAAAGCCCAGGCCGCCATGGACAGCCTTGATGACTTTGGCGGCTGTCTCATCGGTGACTTCACCATGCCGGGCATGGCCCCACCAGATCAGGACGTCAATGTTGGCCAATACCTCGTCGGTGATGCCCTGGCTGGGGTCGTCCATGTTGGCCGTCGTGGCGATGATCCTGCCGCCGCCCAGTTCGTTGAGGCCGTCGGCGATCGCGCCGTTCAGGCTTTTGGGATAGACGGACTTGGGCGCATGGGTCGGGGCTTCATCCCAAACTAAAACGCGCACAGGGTTACTGCGGACATAAATTCTCCTTTATTCGCCTCCGGCGCCGACGCCGGGTTCGGTCATTTTTCGTGCGTCGAGCAGGTCGTCTAGCTGCTCGGCAGGCAAAATCTGTTCTGAGAGGCAGAGGTCGCGCACCGTTCGGCCTTCGTCCACCGCGCGTTTTGCCAGTTTCGCGGCATTGTCGTAGCCAATCACCGGAGCGAGGCTGGTCACCATGCTCATAGACCATTCCACCAGGCTTTCGGCCCGCTCTTTGTTGGCAGTCAATCCGCTCACGGCTTTGTCGGTAAAGACGCGGACGCTGTTCGCCAGGAATGTCGATTGACTCCAAAAGATTACGAGCCATGACCGGCAGCATGACGTTCAGATCAAGATTGCCGTGCGTATTGGCGACGGTGACAGTCATGGCGTTGCCGATCACCTGCGCGCAGACCATCATCAACTGCTCGCACATCACCGGATTGACTTTGCCGGGCATGATGGAGGAGCCGGGCTGAACCGGCAGGCAGGGACAGTTCCCCCAGTCCGCAGCGCGGGCCGGAGGACAGCCAGCGGACATCATTGGCGACTTTCAGAAGCGAGGACGCCACCGTGGACAATTGGTTTGCCAGTTCCACCGCCGCATCCTGGCTGCCCTGCGCTTCAAAATGATTACTGGCTTCTACGAAAGGAAGGCCGAATCGTGCGGCGAGTTTGGTGGAGACTGCCGCCCCAAAGCCTTCCGGCGAGTTAATCCCTGTGCCGACCGCTGTGCCGCCGATGGCAAGCTCCATCAAGCGCGGCTTGACGGAATCCAGCCGAGCGATGCTGAGTTCCACCTGCCTGGCCCAGCCCGAAGCTTCCTGACCCAGACGAACCGGAGTGGCGTCCATCAAATGGGTCCGCCCGATCTTGACGATGTCGTCCCACTCGCTTGCTTTCGCCGACAGTGCAGCTTGCAGCGACTGAAGCGCCGGCAAAAGATGCGCTTCTAATTCGGTCGCCGCCGCGACATGAATAGCTGTCGGAATAACGTCATTGGACGATTGGCTTTTGTTGACATGATCGTTCGGGTGCACGGGAGACTTGGAGCCGATGATGCCGCCCATGAGTTCAATGGCTCGGTTGGAGATCACTTCATTGGCATTCATGTTGGTGGACGTTCCCGATCCGGTCTGGTAAATATCCAGCACAAATTGATGGTCCAGTCTGCCCCCAATCACCTCGTCCGCAGCCTCATAGATGCCCTTGGCAATGCCGACGTCCAATAATCCCATCTCTACATTGACTTCCGCCGCCGCGCGCTTAATCGCGCCCATTGCCTGAATGAACGGACGTGGAAACCGAATGCCGGAAACTGGGAAGTTGGCAACGGCGCGCGCCGTTTGCGCGCCGTAGTACGCCTCAACAGGGACCTGGAACTCGCCCATGGAGTCCTTTTCAATGCGTGTCTTGAGTCATAAATGTCTTCTTTATTTGTGAGTATCGCTGGAAAGATGATAAGAAAGTACGGCCAGTTCCTGTAAAAAGGAGACATTTCGGACGACGACTCGCTCCGGAACTTTCAGGATGATCGGCGCAAAGTTCAGAATGACCCGCACTCCCGCCAGAATGGCTTCGTCAGCGACGCTTTGCGCCGCCGAAGCCGGAACGCAAATGATGGCGATCCGGGCGCCGATGCCCAGCATTGATCTCGCGTATGTGCGCCTCGTCCTGGATGACCAGATCGCCCTGCGGCCGTCCCGACCTTCGCGGGATCACTGTCAAAGGCCGCCGCAATATGAAACTTATGTTCGCGCAGACCGGGATAACCGATCAGGGCGCTGCCTAGATTTCCCGCACCGATCACCATGAATCGGCTGCATTTGATCGATTTTCAGAATCCGGGCGATCCGAGTTTGCAGTTCCACGACGTTGTAACCGACGCCCGGCTTGCCGAACTCACCGAAATAGGACAGATCCTTGCGAAACTGAGCCGCATTGATCCCCGTCTGCTTCTCCACATCCGTGGAGGAGATCGTCTCCACCTGTGACGCTTCCAGGTCAATCAGGTAACGCAGATAGGTGGCAAGGCGCTCCAGTGTGGGAATGGGGACCTTCGGGCTGCTGCTGTTCACGGATCGTCTCTTTCGGCCTATTATACTTCGGGAATGGGTCAGCGTCAAGCGTTTGAAGCGTTGAGATTGCGCTAACCCGTAATTTGAGGCGACCACCATGTATGCACGAATAGAGACTGCATTTGAGAGTCAGTCAAATCCTCACCGCCAGGCACAGTAGCCGGCACTTCGTGACGGGGAATGTCGCCGACAAAGATCAATTTGGCGCTGGAAAGATCAGTCGCGGAAGGAACCAGAAAGCAGCGCGTGGTAAAAACATTGGCTGCCTGCCCCCCGGCGCGTTCGCGGCGGCTTGAACAGCGTGTAAGGCGCTTCGCAAAACGGTATCCCTCCCAGGGCTGCTGTTGATGCCTGGCGTGATGCCAAAAGTAAGCGTCAGACCTACTGTGCGTGGATCGGCCTCAATGTCATAGAGCGTAATTCCCTGCGAACTCAAGTCATGCGAAGCATTCAATGAGTCCACCAGCGCCTGTTCCGCCGCATCATGAATGCCGCCGACGGGCCTTCCCGACGACGAAGATTCGCCGACAGGAGGCAACACGACTGGCTGTGTTTGCACTTCCTGATCCGAGGTTAGCCCCAGCGAGGCGATGGCCGCATGACGATGTACCGCAAGATAAGCAAAACCGACGACCAAGAGGAGGAGCAGTGCCGCCCCAAGCGCCACGTAACGCAGCAGTGCATCAGGGTTCAAACGCAACGTGCGTCGCCCACCGGTCTGGAAGGCCGGTTCCTCGGAAATTGTCGCGTCGGGCAGACGGTCGTTGCCCAGGAGCGCGCCGGTCCTTCTTCCTGCATGTGCAGCAGTCGGTCAAGTTTGATCCGGTCAGCGGGACTGTCAGGATTGATGTCCAGAGCCATGCGGTACCACTGGATGGCATCATCGTACCGCCCCTGGTTTTCGTAGATGTCCCCCAGCAGACTCTGCGCGGAATGACTTCTCGGAGACAGCCGCAAAGCTGCCATGCAGCTTTGCACGGCATCTTCCCAGCAGCCACGCATTCGCAGCAGATTGGCCTGCGCCAGAAGGGCATAGATTTCACGGGGCAGGCCCGCTTCAACCAGTGTCATTGCCTTGTCTGTCCCATTCATATCCGGTTGATCCAAAGCCACCTTCCCCTCGATCCGTTGAACGGCAATGCGCCTTCCCCAGTTTCTTCCCATTCCACGCGCGCAACGGGAGCCACGACAAGCTGTGCGATCCTATCGCCGTGCCCAATGGAAATCGGTTCCCTGCCTAAATTAATGAGAAGGACGCTAATGGTATTACGGTAATCCGAATCTGATGGTTCCCGGTGAATTCACAAGCGCCAGCCCTTTTCGCAGCGCCAGACCGGAACGGGGACGCACCTGCGCTTCATAGCCATCCGGCAATGCAATGCGTATGCCGGTCGGAATCAATGTCCGTTCGCCCGGCGTCAGTATGACTTCTTCAACGATGGCGGCATGCAAATCCATCCCTGCCGATCCTGCTGTGGCATAGCTAGGCAGCGGCAAATCATGCGCGTCCGGGTCGCGCTGGATGGCGACGCGCATAGCGTTACGACTGCTCCCCATCCTGGCGGCGCACCGGCAGAATCACGGTAAAGGTCGTGCCCTTGCCCGGTTCACTTTCCACTGTCACTGTTCCCCCATGTCCTTCCACGAGAGCTTTTACCAGCGCCAGCCCGATCCCGGTTCCGCCGATCTCACGATTGTCCCGATTATCCACTCGGTAAAAACGGTCAAATATCTTCGGGAGATGTTCGCGAGAAATGCCCATCCCTTCATCGGAAATCCGCAGGGCAACCGATTGTGGATGCTCCCCCGGCGCTGAGGCGGCAATGACCCGCCCGAGGACATGCACTTCACCCCCCTGCGGAGAGTATTTGATCGCATTATTGACCAGGTTCGTTAAAATCTGATCAATTTTGTCCGGGTCGGCATCTACGAGGGGGAAGTCATCAGAAAAATCGGCTGTCAGAACATGGCTGCGGGCATAAGACCTTTGAGCGGCAAGGACCCGCTCGGCAACAGCCACAATGTTGACCTGCTCCCAGTTCATTTGCATGGCGCGGCCATGCTCAATCCGGGAGATGTCCAGCAAATCTTTGATCAGGCGATGCAAACGATCGCATTCCGTGTCGATGATGCCGTAAAATTCACGCCGCGTCGCCTCGTCATAATAGCCGTCGTTGTCCGCTAGGAGCGTGGAAATAAAGCCCTTAATGCTGGTCAGCGGCGTCCGCAGTTCATGGGAGACGGTAGAAATAAATGCAGTCTTCATACGCTCAACACTGCGAATCTCCGTGATGTCATTGAAGATCGCGACAATCCCTGCCGGCAGGCCATTGTCATCTCGAACAGGAGCGCACTGCACCTGATAAATACGTTCGCGAAACTGTTCTTCCTGGCCGGTCTCAGGAACGGAAAAGGCGACTTCTTCAGCCACCTCCGCGCTGCCGGAAACAAGTGCGCGTGTCAGGATGGAGCGGATGCGAACATCGGCAACTGCATCTTCCAGGAGAGCATCGACAGACAGGCATCTGGGCAGAAATGCCGAGAATCGCTCGCGCCGAAGGATTAATCTGCACCAGACGCCCATTCGTGCCGACCATCAGGAGGCCGGCGTACAGACTGTCAATCGTATGCAGCAGCTCCTGCTTTTCCGCAACCACCTCTCGGTACATCTGGGCGGAGGCGATCACAGCCGCGCCCTGCTTGGCAAGCTGCTCCAGCAGGCGCACATCCTCGTCCACGAAAATGCCGCCGTATTTTTTGTTAAAGACGTGCAGCACCCCGACCGTGGTCCGATCCAGCACCCGATTGTCCTCATCCCTCTTTTTCGACAATCAACGGAACGGAGACAGCATTGCGGATGCCGAAACGGGCTAGTCCTTCTGCGGCGGCATGCGGGTCCAGGGCCGTGTCGTAGGTGATCAGGGAAGCGTTGGTTCGGAAAACTTCGTTGGAGACGCCTTCCTGGGAAACGCGCCTCTCCAGGGCGGACAGTTCCTCGCGCGAGAAACCAATGGCCGGGGCAGTCGCATACAGCGTTGAGAAATGGGCATCATGCAGCAGAAAAACACACTTTTCCGCTTGAAGGATTTTGGCGATCTTATCCACTAATCGCTTCAGCGTATTATCAAATTCGCCGGGTGAGGGGATCGATAGCGCCGATGGAGGAAGAGAGGGGGATGGCCCATGCGTTTTGACGCGCACCTCCTGAAGCCGGTGATTCAGATCCAGATTGGCCTGCTCCAGACGCTCAATATACTGCCTCCGGTCCTCGTAGACGGATGGCAGCGGCTCGGAGCCAGATGAACCAGACGGGGGCGGCGTATTCGGCGACATTTTCGGCGTCTTACCTCAAAGCATTATAGCATAGCGTTCATCAAAGCGTCAATTGCGCCGCTGACACATCAGAGAAGCAGGAGCCGACCGCAATTCTCGCATGTTTGCGCTTGCGCGTTATCCCGGACGGCTTTGACCAACGTTGCCGGCAGCGTCATGTGGCATCCGCCGCAAGAATTGCCTTCAATCTTAGCAATGCCGACCCCGCCCGCCCTGGCGCGAATCTCTTCATATCGCTTCAGCAACACTTTGTCTTCAACTTTCATCGCCGTCTCTTGCCGCTGCCGCGTCAGAGTGGTTAGTTCCAGATCCAGCGCCTCATGGCGTGATCGAAAGGCAGCGATGACATCCGTGCGGTGATCTCTCCGACCGATGCGCTTCCGCCTCCGCAACCGCGTCCGCTGCCTGCGCCTGCTCTACTTGCTCCATGAGTTCCAGGACTTTGCTGTCCAGATCCGATCGCTGACGTCCCAATGCCTCAATCTCCCGCTCGATGTTTGACAGCTCCTTTGCATTGGTTACCGTTCCCTGATACAGCTTCTGCTGGTAATTTTTACGCTTGGTTTCTATTCCATCCAGCTTGAGTTCACTGTCCTTCAAATCGCCGGACAGCTTATGCAGCGCCGCGCGCTTTTGCTGCGCCTCGGCCTGGGCGGACTTCGGCCTGAACCGTCGCCTGCCGGCCGTTGTCCAGCGCCGCCTGCGCCCGTTTTGATCTCTGTATCTGACTGTCAACCTGCTGCAAAGCATACAGCGCGTGTAACGTCTCCGGGAGAGTGGGCATCAATCAATTCCTCCAGCAAAATAGCAAGGCTCGATAGCAAGCCTTGTTGATTCTAGCAGAAACTGCCGCCGCTGTCAAATCAGGTACAATAAGAGAACATGGCGAAAGCGCAAACAAAATTTATCTGCCGTAACTGCGGGTACGAAAGCGCCAAATGGCTGGGCAAATGTCCTGCCTGTGCGCGAATGGGGAACGCTGGAAGAAACAGTCACGCTGACGCCGCCTAAATCTCTCGGCGGACGGTCGTCTCTGCCCGTACTCTTTTGTCGGACACAGCAAGCCGCAGCGGTTGTCCGATGTCCCCTCCCCCTCCGAAGAAGGCCGATTGTCATCCGGCATCGGCGAATTTGACCGTGTCCTGGGCGGCGGCATCGTGCGCGGCGCATTGACGCTGATTGGCGGCGAACCGGGCATCGGCAAAAGCACCCTCTTGACCCAGGTCGCTGGCAAACTTGCGGCTCGCGGAGGAACCACGCTGTACGTTTCCGGGGAAGAGTCGGCGACGCAGATCAAACTGCGGGCGGAGCGGCTCGGCGTCACCGGCGGTGATCTGCTTGCTGCACAATGAGACGGACGTGACTTTGATCGCCGCGGCCATCCAGTCGGAGCGGCCTGCCTTTGTGATTATTGACAGCATCCAAACGATGCAGCACCCGGAAATTGAGTCGGCGGCCGGCAGCGTTTCCCAGGTGCGAGCGGCGACTGCACAGTTCGCGCTGATCGCTAAAGGCGAAGGCATCCCAATTTTCCTGGTCGGTCATGTGACCAAAGAAGGCGCACTGGCCGGCCCGCGCGTCCTGGAACATATGGTGGACACCGTGCTGACGTTTGAGGGCGACCGGCACTATACCTATCGCATACTGCGGGCCGTCAAAAATCGCTTCGGCTCGACCGACGAAATAGGCCTCTTTGAGATGCACGAAGAGGGGCTGGTGGAAGTCCCGAATCCGTCGGAAATGCTGCTGGCCGAGCGAACGCAAAACATCCGCCGGATCCGCAGTCCTGGCAACCGTGGAAGGGACGCGGCCCCTGCTGATCGAAGTGCAGGCCCTGGTGGCCCCTTCCTACCTGACAAACCCGCGCCGCACGGTTTCAGGCGTGGACACCAATCGGGTCAATCTGATCCTGGCTGTTCTGGAAAAGCGTGTCGGCATGAGTCTGGCGAATCAGGATGTGTTTGTCAATATCGCCGGCGGCGTCCGTGTGGACGAACCGGCGGCGGACTTAGCCATCGCCATTGCCGCCGCTTCCAATTTTCAGGAACGTCCCGTCGACTCTTCCACTGTCTTTGCCGGGGAAGTCGGATTGGGCGGTGAAGTCCGAGCGGTCGGACATATGGAGCAGCGCTTGCGTGAAGCCGCGCGCATGGGATTTGGGCAAGCGATCATCTGCGCCCGCAATAAAGCCAACATGCGTGGAGGGGCGTCCGGCCTGAAGGTGATTGGAGTGGATACCGTGCGTCAGGCGCTGGATGCAGCCCTGTCCCGCCCATGAAAGCGTTTCTCCTGGCCCTGCTGGCTTGCCTCTGCCTGGCTTTGCCAGCCATCGCACACCCTGGCCCGCTGATAATCGTCTTGTTGCCGGGAACAAGTCTGCGCGACTGGCAAACCGCCAATGCCCCTAACCTGCATCACTTGATGGCGACCGGCGCGCTGGCCGTAATGAACACGCACACTGCCCGTCTTCCCAATGACCAACGGCGGGAAACGCCGGAAAGTGCACTGTTGACACTTGGCGCGGGCGCGCGCGCTGCGGGCGGCCCGGAAGCGACTGCCTTTTTCCCGCCGAATGCCGCTGTTCCGGGCATCGGAGTGACCGCAGGCGAGTTATATTTGCGCCGTTTCGGCCACCCCCCGCTTTCAGGGGCAAACGTCAACATCGCCTGGCCCGCCGTGCTGCGTGAAAATCAAGGGCGCGGCTATGACATTCACCTGGGAAATCTGGCCGATACTCTCGCTTCCGGTGGAATCACCATTTGCGCTGGCGGAGGACGTTACGCACCTGTCATGGCAGCTTCCGGTGAAGGCATTGTTCGCCCTGCCACATCTCTAGCGGTAAATTACTCGGAATGCTTAATCTGGGATGCCGGAAGCCATTTGCCTGTGGCGGATGCCGTTCTGGGACAAGCCGAGGTGGAAGTGGCGGCGCAAGAAGGATGCCTCTTCGTTCTGTCCCCGTTCGTCGGGGATATTGGTTACGCGCAGGGGCATCGTCTCACACCCGTTTTGGAGTGGGGCGCGGGCATCCCCGCCGGACTGATCCTGTCACCCTCCACCCGTCGCCCCGGCCTGGTCACGAATACGGATTTTGCCCCGGCAGTCGCGACTTATTTCGGACAGACAGCAATGGTGACGCGCCCATTCGGGCAAGCCTGGACAACACGCCCTGCCGCAAATGCCGGTCAGCAAGTACAGACGCTCGACGAGCAGGCGTATCAACAGGCGCAGGGTATGCAAATCCTGCCGTATCTGGCGGTGACGCTGGCCGTTTACCTGTTGGGTGGAACGCTGCTGGCCCTGTCGGGGAGACTGCCGGCCATCTGCTCTCTTGTTCCTCCTGCGATTCTGCTGTCCCTTCTTTTCAGCAGCACAGTCGCCCATGTCCCGGTCGTGTTTATTGGACTTCTGCTGTCGGTTTGGGGGTTAGGTTTTCAGGTTCGCACACAGATATTGCTTTCGTCAATCCTGATCATCTTCGCGCTGGGTTTAGTGCTGGATATGGGTACAGGAAGCCATTTGATGCAGCGCAACCTTTTGGGCTATTCCGCCGTCGAAGGCGCGCGCTATTACGGGATCGGCAATGAAGCCATGGGGGCGCTGATCGGCGCACTGCTTGTGATCGTTGCCGGCCTCTGGAGTCAGTCTCGCCCTTTACGTCTGGGACTGACTTTAGGGCTTGCCCTCGTGTCGCTGCTCCTGGGTATTTCGCTGGCCGGTGCTAAGGCGGGTGGTCTGCTCGTCTCTCTGGCGGCGTTTGGGACTTTGCTCTATGGACTTTTGGGCGGACGTTGGAAGTGGCGCACGGCACTGGCGCTGACGCTCCTGGTTGTGCTGATAATGACGGCTGTGGCTATTACCGACGCTGTGATACCGGGCAATCGGCACTCGCACATTGGGGAGGCGGTAAGCCGCATCCACTCCGGCGGCTGGGGAGAAGCCCGCGACATTGTTTGGCGCAAGTTGGCGGTGGAGGGCCGGTTGGCTTATCACAGCGCCTGGGCCTGCCCGCTGTGGATCGGCTTGATTTGTTTGACAGCATTATGGCGGCGACGGTCAATGAAATTAAGGGAGCGGTCGCTTCAGACTTCCGGCATTGTGGCGGTGTGCGCCTGCCTTTTGCTCAATGATGCCGGTGTCGTTGCAGCAGCGCTATGTCTGGTTCCGCTCTGGAGTGATGCCGCTGCAAGACTGACAAAAGAAAAGCCTCTGGAGAAAAGAAATTCTCCAGAGGTATCGGCTTCATCTCGCTGACCAGAACGCTTACTGAGCGGGCGTGGCTTGTGTCGTCGGCGCAACGGGAGTGGTCGTGTCAGTTCCCGTCGTCGGCATGACAATGTTGCCGGAAGCGTCCATCGGCGGTAGAAGGACACGGTCAATGATATGAATAATCCCGTTCGTGGCCTGAATGTTGGCCTTTGTCACGGTCGCATTGTTGATCATCAATTTGCCATGCCGGCCTTTGGTGACCTGGAGCGTGCTGCCTTCCACGGTGGGAGGAGAGGTCGGACTGCTCATGCTCATTGCCGTAGCCGCATCAATGCTGGCTGGGATGACATGGTAGCTCAGAACGCTCTTTAACTTGGCGGGATCGGCCATCAGAGAGTCAAGTGTGCCGGCAGGCAGTTTGGAAAAAGCATTGTCGGTCGGCGCAAACACGGTGAACGGCCCGGCGCCCTTCAGAGTTTCCACAAGTCCCGCGACTTGGAGGGCCTTGACCAGCGTGGTCAGGTTTTTCGCCGCCATCGCTGTGTCCACAATGTCCATAGTTGCCGTGTTAGTCATGGGCGCAGGCGTGGTAGACGAAGAAGTCATGGGAGCCGAGGCCATCGGCGCGGAAGCCATGGGCGCAGGCGTCATCAACATCGATGTATCCATGCTGGATCCCATCATGGAGCCGCTCTTCGTGCCGATGGACTCATAAGTAGAGATGTAGTCAGCGATCTGCTGTTTTTCTTTATCGCTTTCATACACATCCGCCAGGTTCAGATTGTACTCGGTCGCCAGCATCGGGAAAGTTTCGCCCCGCTCAACCGCCGCCGAGACCGTGCGAAACGACATGCCGCTCTTTCTAGCAATTTTGGCAATAGTGGCGATCTGGCTGTCCGAGAGCCCGCGTGCCCTGGCCTGCATCAAATCCACATAATCGTAATGCGGATTGCTCAGAATATGGTAGTTAGGCATTCCGCTAGACATACTGCCCGACATGGAATCTGAAGCCGAGGAGTTGCTCGTATCGGAGCCTGAACTACCAGTCCCGGACGTGTCGCCGGCGGCCGGTGTTGTGGTTGTAGCAGTACCGGACGGTAAAGTGCCGGGAGTGGAATTGTCGGGAACCGTCGCGTTGGAATTGGGCGCGGTGCTGGACGGCGTCCCGGTCGCCTGAGCATGAACAGCCGCTGTTGAGGCTGCCAGCATGGTGGCAACCGCACCCACAATGGCCCAATTTCGAGTGATCTTTCTGGTCTGCATGGAAAATATGCTCCTTTTGACAAAATGGCCCGACCCTGGTTCCTGCCATCCATTTCGCAAGGATGACGACAGAACTCTCGTGGTGTCGGCGTCGTTCGGTTCCTTATACCTCCGATGTCCAAAAAACTAAACCCTAAGCTTCCTCTTGTAACCAAGTATTTATGCAAGGAGAGAGCGACGAAGGCGAGAACCTAACACATCATGGCAGTGAATGATTTCATTACACGGTACTTCGGGCAAAATGGACTGCTTCGGAACGCGCTGCCGGGCTTCATTTACCGCCCGCAGCAAAGCGCCGTCGCGGCGGCCATTGACGCCGCCATGGCAGTGCGCGGCGGCGTTGCTTTACTGGAAGCGGGAACAGGCGTCGGTAAAACTCTCGCCTATCTACTGCCGGCCCTGCATCGTGCGAAGCCGAATGGGCGTATTGTCATTTCCACACACACATTGGCTCTGCAAGCGCAGCTTGCGGAAAAAGACATCCCGCTGGTACAGTCCGTCTGGAAGAAGCCGGTTCAAGCGGCTGTGGTGAAAGGCCGGGGCAACTATTTGTGTTTGCAGGATCAGGACGCCGCCCGTAACGACTTGTGGACTGCCGGCGACCCGCAGTTTGCTCAAATCGGCCGCTGGAGCAAGGAAACGGCAACCGGCGATGTCTCCGAACTGGACTTTACCTACGCTGGCTGGGCTGACATTCGCGCGAATGCCGACACATGTAAGGGGCAGGAATGCCGATTTTTTGACCGGTGTTTTTATTACCGAATGCGGCGCGAAGCGCAGGAGGCGACCATTCTCCTCGTCAATCACGCTCTTTTTTTCAGCGATCTGGCGGTGCGTCGAAGCGGTGAACCGGACGCCAAACTGCTGCCGGACTATGATTTCGTCGTCTTTGACGAGGCGCATCATCTGGAAACCGCCGCCGCGTCGGCCTTTGGCATCGCGTTTTCTTCATCACGCTTACCGATCCTCATGGATAAAGTCCGGCGCGTGGCTCGACAGTTAGACATGAATGGCGATCGGCTGAAGGCAATTGAAAGCGGCTCACAGACGCTTTTTGCTCCATTCTTGCATGGTAATCGCCCGGAGTTCTTCGTTTCCGACATTCTGCGCGGCGATAGTGAACTGCAAGCGGCCCGTGCTCAGACGGCGGCGATTGGGACTTTGCTGGCCGCCGTCGCCACCGAGATGCTCAAGCAGGACACCGGCGGACATCCCGCTTTGAAAGACCGCGTGGACGGCCTGCGAAGGCAATGCGTTCGCGCCAAAGAAGAATCTCACGCTGGTCTTTGGCAGCGATGACGCCAACTTTGTCCGCTGGGGTACGCTCAATCGCACAAGTCGGCGCGATCCGCAGGCGACGGTGAATTGGACTCCCATCTCAGTCGCTCCTATCTTACGAGCGGCTTTGTGGAACGCTCCTCGCTCGGCCGGGGCGGCCTTGATCTCCGCCACACTTTCCACCGATGGCGGCTTCGGCTATGTCCGGGAGCGGCTGGGCATTCCCGCTGATGACCCGCTCGTCACGGAAACGCGGGTCGGTTCGCCGTTTGATTACGCCCAAAATTGCCTGTTGTATATTCCGCGCCACCTCCCGATCCCTTCGGACGATCCCGGTTACACCTATGACGCCGCCAATGAAATAATCGCCTTGCTGGAAGCCTCGCGCGGCGGGGCATTCCTGCTGTTCACCTCATATCGCGCCTTGAATGCCGCGTATGACGCTCTGACGCAGTCCGATCTCCCCTACCCCATTCTGCGTCAGGGCGAAATGCCGAATGCGCGCCTGATCCAGACATTCAAAGCCGAAACCAACGCCATTCTGCTCGGCACGCAGTCATTCTGGGAGGGTGTAGACGTGCCAGGGGCCGATCTGCGTCTGGTCATCATTGACCGCATCCCTTTCGCCGTCCCGGACAGCCCGCTTCACAAGGCTCGCGTGGATAGCATCACGGCGGCAGGCGGCGACTGGTTCAACGATTATGCGCTCCCGCAGGCGCAGCTTAAGCTCAAGCAGGGCTTTGGCCGGCTCATCCGCACGAGTAAAGACCGGGGCGTCGTCGCGATCTTAGACACCCGCCTTGTCCGCAAAGCCTACGGCGAACGGTTCCTGCGCTTCCTGCCACCAGCCCGCCGCGTGTTCAACATTAGCCAGGTGGAGGCATTCTTTCGTGAGGAGCTGGCTGTACTGCCGCCTCAAAACTAAGCCGCAGGCAGATCGGACGTGCAAAAGGCGCAGCGCGTGGCCAGAAGTGGCACGCTGCTCAGACAGCGGGGACAATCTCGCGTTGTCGGCTCAACTGGCGTTTCCGTTTTTCGTCGGGACATCAGGTAGTTGACCGGGCGGACGACGAGGAAAAAGACGACGAGAGCCATGATCAAGAAAGCGACGACCGAATTCAGGAAATCGCCAATCAGGAAATTGGCATTGTCAATCTTCACATTGAGGCTGCTCAGGTCAATTTTGCCCGGCAATCCCACAAGAGGCGTGATAATGTCCTTGACAAACGCCGTCGTGATGGCTGCGAAGGCGGTGCCGATGACGACGCCGACCGCCAGATCAACGACGTTGCCGCGCAGAATAAACTGCTTGAAATCCGATGCTGCACTCATGTTAGTGTTCCTTTTGTATCGTCGTACCGCTATGATAGCATGGAAACAGCCATTAAGACAAGTATTATGGAAGGAACCAGATGCTTCAGCAGCGTATTATGCGTTTAGGCCCCGCAATTCTGCGGGTAAGCCATACTCGTTCATGACCAACAAAGGAGTCACCCCCGATGGCACAAGAAGTCCCGCCGCTCCCTTATGCGTACAACGCACTGGAGCCGCACATTGACGAGCAGACGATGCACCTGCACCATGACAAGCATCATCAGGCCTATGTCACCAACCTGAACGCCGCCCTGGACAAGCATCCTGAACTGGCCGGCAAGTCCGCAGAAGAATTGATCAAAGACCTCGCTGGCGTTCCCGAAGACATCCGCCCCGCTGTCCGAAATAACGGCGGCGGCCATGTCAACCATTCCATGTTCTGGCAGATCATGGGACCGAATGGCGGAGGCGAGCCGACCGGCCGCCTGGCAGACGCAATCATCGCGGCCTTCGGCAGTTTTGAGGCATTCAAAACTGCCTTCAACGATGCGGGCGTCAAGCGCTTCGGAAGCGGCTGGGTTTGGCTGGTTAATGCCGGCGGCAAGCTGGCAATTGTCAGCACAGCCAATCAAGATAACCCGATGAGCGACGGGCAGTTCCCGATTCTCGGTAACGATGTCTGGGAACACGCCTACTACCTCAAGTACCAGAATGTCCGCCCTGCTTATCTCGCTGCCTGGTGGAACACAGTCAACTGGGACGAAGTCAACAAGCGATTCGAGCAGTCCGGCCTGTAATACCAAAATCAGCCCTCGGTATCATGCCGGGGGCTTTTTCGGATGATGTTGAAGCTCTTTGAGGGCAACAGTCACGTCTTCACAACCGCTTTTCTGAGCATCGCTATGATATTCCACAGAGAGTGAGCAGTCGCCGTTGCCCGAACTATTTGCCCATCTTTACCTCGGAGGCTAACATCTGCATTATTCTCGAGCAACGTCCGCACTGTGTCTATCTGTTGCGCTGGGAAAGTTCGGATCCGGTCAATATTGACATTCCCCCGGTCCTCTGCCCCACTGCCCGCCGTCACTGCACAGAGCATCGCCGTCTCTCCATCATTATCACGCGCATGCACCTCGGCACCCGCCTTCAGTAAGAGCCGAACCATTCGGGCGTCGGCGAGCCTGGCCGCTTGGATGAGTGGGGTTTCCCCAGTTGGTCAGGATCACGTTAAGACTTCTTTCGTAATATCTGCGCTCAATGTGGGTAAACGTGAAAGCATATCGTTGGAGGTTTAGTATGAGAACAAATCGCGCTTTCCCAATCCTGACAGCAGTCTTTCTCGGCTTGATGCTGAACATTTTGGCGCAGGCGAAAACGCCACCGAGGCATAGCATTGTGACTTCCACCGATACGGCCACTATTATCAATAGCGGCAGCGCCGGGCTTCCAGGCTACCGCATTAGCGTCGCGGCCAGCGGCCGGATTTCATCTGTCACAGTGCTGCGGAATGGGCGAACAAGCGGAGGGCGGAGCGGGCAATTAACATCAAACGTCACAAGACGTTTCTTTTCTGATCTTGCCCAGGCAGGTCCGGTCAGTGCGCTTCCCGTGATGTCGGAGCCTGCCATATCGCCCGACCTGGCTCCAGGCGTTCGCGTTTATATTCGCTGGCAAGGGAAGCTATCTCCCAATTTGCGCCGCGCAGGCAGCAGCGGGGGAGCGACGCTGTATCAGGATGTCAAGCAGATCAGCCAGGCGCTGCGCCTGCCCATCCCGGACACGCCGTAATGCCGCGAAGCGTTAAAGCACGATTTCTCCGGTTTCCCCGGTGCGGATACGCAGCGCCGTCGCGGCGGGGAGAACGAAGATTTTGCCGTCGCCTTCCTCGCCCGTCCGTGCCTGATCGAGAATGATCTGAATGACCTCGTCCACATCTTCGTCGCGCACAGTCAGTTCCAATTTCACTTTGGGGGGGAGATGAAGGATATATTGCTCGCCCCGGAAAATATCAACGCCCTGCCCCTGAGAACGGCCAGTGCCGCGCACGTCACTGGCCGTCATGCCGGAGATGCCGGCTTCGGCGAGGGCACTTTTGACCGCTTCCAGGCGCAGGGGCCGGATGATGGCTTCAATTTTCTTCATGTTTGCTTCTTGCTGCCACGAATGGCGGCGACATCGGGTAAAATAGGGTCAAACTCAAAATGCGACAGCGCCTCCCGAAAGAGCCGCGAAAGGAACCTTGATTTATGCATCGCCCGAACCGATGCCTGCTCGCTCTCTGCGCCGCTGCGATTGCCGGCGGCTTTCTCACGCTGGCGCCCCCATTGCTGGCGCAAACCGCCTCCCCCGAACTCAGCGGCCGCTCCGGCCCATCGCCTGGGAGTGCGTTTACGGCTCGGCGATGGGCGTCAAACCTGGCATCCCACGCGCAAGCAATTGGGCGTCAGCTATGCGCCGGGCGGGTCCGATGCCGATCCGACAGGTTCCTTCGAAATTTGTCGTCAATCGCGCGAAACTGCGCGCCTATTTCCGCAGCATCGCGCCCTACATCCTACGGGCGCCCAAGAACGCGGTTCCAGTCATATCTAACCCCAGCGGCAGCGATGACGGAACAGAAGCGGTTCCGGCCACGATCAGTCCTGGCTATGACGGGGCAAGTCTGGATGTGGACGCGGCGGTGGATCAGGTACAAAAAGCCATTGATGCAGACCCCGGCGTTGTTCATATTATACTGCCGGTGAAGACCAAGCCCGCGAAAGTTACCGACGCGCAGACTCAGAGGCATTGATGCGCGAGTTGGGTATTTTGTGACGCGCTTTAATCCCGGTGATGAAGGCCGCACCGCTACGGTTCGCCGCGCAATTTCCATCATTGACGGAACAGTCGTTCCGCCCGGCGGTATTTTCTCGGTGGACAAACTGTTGGCCCGCGCGACCCCGCGCATGGTTTTACCGGCAAAGGGCACGTCTTTGTAGACGGACACATTGAAATCCAGAGCGGCGGCGGGATGTGCCAGGTCGCGACGACGCTGTTCAACGCCTCTATGCTGGCAGATCTCAAGATCGTGGAACGCCATCAGCACGTTCGGACAGTGCCTTATGTAGAACCCGGTCGGGACGCTACGATTTACCACGGCCAGAAAGATTTCCGTATTCAAAACAACACAGACGCCCCGCTTTACATCTCCTACAAGACAACCCGGAGCCACGCCATCGTTTCCTTGTTCGGCAAAGCCACGCCAGGGCGCAAAGTGCGCCTGGTCGCCTCGCACCGGCGTCTGGGAGAGCGGCATTATACCGGCCGGTTCGCGCGCGTTATTTACAACTCGGACGGAACTGTCGTCAAAGACACGCCGTTCTACAGCAATTACAAATGGACGCCGGATTTAGACTACAGTCATTAGTCAACGAAAAAGTAGGGACGCGATCCATCGCGTCCCTACTTTTTTGTGAACTTGCCATGTCGCGAGAGCCGAAACCGCAGCATCTGACGGTACATTCGCAAGCGAGAGGCAACGCCCCGCACCCAGCCCAGTTTCTCCTCTTTCATCGGATGTGTCACGCCCCGGAGCGTCACGTCCCGCCGCAGCAGACCCCGGCGATGGACGTAGTCGTTGATCGCCAGTTCAATGCCGTAGCCGACACTCTCTAAATCAGGAATTTCCAAAAAAACTTCACGTCGGATCGCACGCTGGCCGGTAATCGCAGGCGCGAAGAACTGCGCCATATCCGTCCAAAGTCGCCCGCCCTTGAAGATGCCCATAGCCATCGTGGTCTGCCCCGAACAGACAGGCTCCAGCAGATCCTGAACATGCCGAGCCGTCAGCCCGACCAAGTCAGCGTCAAAGAACAACAAAATGTCCGCATCGGTCTGCGTCGCCCCTTCTCGCATTGCGCCGCCCTTCCCGCGATTTTTCGGCAGCGTTATGACGCGGACGCCATGAATGCTTCCGGCGATCTCGGATGTTTTGTCCTCCGACCCATCATCTACGACGATGATCTCATCCACAGCCGCCGAAGCCGTCAGCACGCGAAGGACGGCGGAGATGCGTCCCTCTTCGTTGTAAGCTGGAATGATCGCCGCGACTTTCATAGGCGGTAGTTGAGTGCGTGGCAATTTCCTTTGGCGCACAGCAAGCGGTGTCACGATCTTGGCCTGCCCCCAGACATGACAGTGGCGGGCGTCGGCATTCGCGTGGAAAGGACAAGTGCCTGATAATCCAGCCCGTTTTTATCGGCAGCAACCCGGTCGTCTTTGTCGTTGTAATTTTCTTCCACATATTTTCCGTGATCCGCGCGCAGTTCTCGAAGCTGCTCCTCGGCGCGCAGGATGCGATTTTCGTTGATCGGGTGATCTTGTGAGTACGGGCTTTGTACCCCGGTTTTCTTTTCCTCCGCCTCAAATATCTGGAATGTGCGGATCATTCCGCTGGGGTCATAGCCGGCATTGTAGGCAAATCGTTCGCCCCAGCGATCCGCTTCATATTCATCCACGCGGCTGTAGTGAAGCTGATCCAGTTCATACAGCGCGCCGCCCACCTGCCCCACAGCGTTGCTTCGGCTGAGAAGCGTTACCAGGTCCACGAGAACGCCTTTGTTTTCTGAGTCTGAGATTTGTTTGACGACATGGCGGCGAACGACATGGGCAGCCTCATGACCGATAACACACGCCAGAGCGTCATCATCAGGACCGATCTTGTCCAGCAGTCCCCGATACAGGTAGATATAGCCTCCGGGAATGGAAAAGGCGTTCAGCTCGGGGCTGTCGATGACGCGCACCCGGAACGAGACATCCGGGCGATCCTTCTGAGCCTCCGCCAGCACGGGTGTCGCGACGTCCAGCACCCGCCGGTTGATTTTTCCATCCAGCACAAACTTGGCCTGCGAGTCAATTTGTAAGGCGTAATCGCGCCCCAGCGCATTTTCCTGGGCCGAGTTCATCATGTTGTTATGAAGTTCGCCGCTCTGACACCCGGCAAGCATGACTGCCAGCGCGGGCAGCAACATCAGCAGAAGCCGGGCTGACTTAGTTCGTCGCTTTCTCATGGGAGTAGTCTTTCCTGGGACTGGGAGTTGACTTTGCGCCAGAGGGCGCGCGCCTCTTCCTGTAGCTGCTGCGTTTGTGTTTGCAGCGCCGTCAAATCATGACGGGCATCCGGCGATTGGGCCGCCTTATTCATTTCACCAATTCCCTGTTGCAGCTCCCGCCGGGCGGTCTTCCAGTCGGATTGGGCAAGAGCAATTCGTGCCAGACCGGCATGGCGGCTGGCCTGAGTTAAAAGAGCAGGCAGAGGGGGTTGGGTCGGCAATGCTGTCACTCGGCCTTCCTGCAAAGCCAGCGCCTTCTGCATATCAACCACTTGCGCCTGCAAAACGCGCACCTGAAGCCAGTTATACCCGCAAAAAACAATCAGAACAACCAGGAGAAGGCGGGTCAGGGCGCGACGAATCACGAATAGTTACCCCTTCTTACGGCGCATCCAGGCCTTGCCGCGCCGTTCAATGACATCTTCCCAGTGTTGAACCCATCGGGCCAGAGGAACAAACGGTGTGCCCGTCCGGGTGATGAGACGCCGCGTGTTGACTCGTGTCGCGCCTGTCCATTTCGCCTTGTAAGGTTCATCGCCGCGCAAAAAATCAAAGACTGCGCGGCCTTCGGCAATGGCCGTTTGCATGGCGCGCGCCGTCAAAACCGTGCCTAAACTCAAACGAGCCAGCGTCGGCTCAAATCCGCCCTGGTAATAGCAGAGACGATCCCCATAGGCGAAGCAGTACAGCGATGCCTGCGTCTGTCCGTCAAGCTTTAAGGAGAACAGACGCAGCCAGCCCTGTTCTAAAAGCCTCCGGGCGGCATCCCGGTGGAATGACTGGACGCGCTTGCCGCCGAAGACGCCGGGCAGCCAGCGCTGGTTCCAGCGCCGTCGGTGCAGTTCAAACAGATGAGTCAGTTCCTCGCTCAGTTCCGCCTCATCCTTCGCCGGGCCAATTTGGACTTCGTACACTTTATGCAGGGCGCGGTCGTAGTAGCCGATATTGGCCCGCGTCTTTTTGCCCAGCCCTTGCAGGAGCATGTCCCATTGGGCGGGAAGCGCCAGGTACGGACACGGTTCGCCGGGAACGTCCAGACCTGTTAATTTTCCGCCCTCCGGCGGCAGACGGTCTCGCAGCAGTCCGCCCTCGCGGATCTGCTGGAAATCAGCGATCTGCCAGCCGCCCGAATGTTCTAAATAGGTGTACAGCGTGTCAGCAGCAGCCTGTTCCGAACCAGGCGCGGCCAGGATGTCCAGATAGTCCGAGGTGCCGGTTCCCAAAAATGACATCCGACGCAGTGGCGTCCCATACCAGAACGCTGTCATCAGAGGGGCCAGTCCCAGCAACTCACCCGCTGCGCTGCGAAACGTCAGAATCCGCAGGCGCCGTCCGGGGAGCCTTCCGAAATGCCGCCACCAGGCCGCATTCCATTCCCAAGTTTGAAAGACGGTCGCGGTCGGGCAGGCAGCGGCAAGCTGCCTCCACTCCGTTTCCAGATCGGCCAGTCCCGCCGCGCGGGTGACGACTGTCACCTGCACCTGCTCCGTTCCTGTCCACCTGATTCCGGCCCACCCCACCCCGTTATTATAGCAGAATGCCGGGGGAAGTGTAAAGGAGGAGTCCGGCAGGACTACCGCCAACATACCGGCAGTTTTAACAGTTTCGGAGGTACCCTGTGGAGCGTTTGATCAAATCGAAAGTGGAGCCGGGCCGAGTCGCCATTCAGTGGCTCGGTCAGGGCGGGTTCGCATTCAAGAGTCATGCCGGCGGTGTTCTTGTCGTAGACCCCTATCTCTCAGACAGCGCCAATACGGACGGCACGGCCAGCCGACTGGTGGATATCCCCGTTCGCCCGAAAGATGTCCGCCTGGACTATCTGTTTCTGACCCATGATCATATGGATCACACCGACCCGCATACCGCGCCTGCCATCGCTCAGGCGAACCCGGACGCTCCGATTATTTGCCCGCCTTCGTCGTGCCGGCACCTGACTAAATTGGGCGTGCCGTCCGCGCAGATCACGACGGCGATGCCGGGGCAGTCACTGGAATTTCTTGGCTTTGTCGCGCACGTCGTCGCCGCGCAGCATTCGGAAGACAGCGTCGGCTTCGTCTTTGAGTTCGCCAACGGGGGGAGTGAGACCAATAACATCACGGTTTATATTACGGGCGATACGGAGTACAACGACGGCCTGGCCGCGGCTGTGGAAGAATATGGCCCGGATGTGCTGCTGGTTCCCATCAACGGACGATGGGGCAACATGGATGCCGCGCAGGCCGCCAAACTCGCTGCCGAAATCGCCCCGCGCGAGGTCATCCCGATGCACTACGGCATGTTCGCCGAAAATACGGCAGACCCGGCTGATTTTCTGGCCCATCTTGCCACAGCAACGAAGTCAGACCCTGACATCGTGCCGATCGTGATAAATCATAATGCCTGCCACATTTACTGCCCGAAAGAAGCGATTCAGGGAAAACACGCCAGGTCAGCGGCGCGTTCCACGCGCGCTCGCGCCGCCCATGCCAGCCACCAGCATCAGGACGGCCTGCGCGGCCCGAATGGCGGGGCGGGTGTGGCACGAAGTGGGGGGCGAACTCGTTAACGGCTTTTGGGCGCGGCCTGTGGTTCCGCATACAAATCGAGGTCCGGCTGGGACGCGATCTCGCGGAACGCATCTCGAATCTGCCGGTGGCCTTCTTCCAGAAAGAAATCGCCTGCGTCGCTGGCCTTCGCCCCGATGAAGTATAATCCCGGTTCCTGGGGATGCAGCGCGCGCTCATAGGTAGCCGAGTCGCGGCGAGCGCCGACGGCGCCAATCACGCTGTCCACAGAAAGCCGCTGCGTTTGATGGTTAACCTGAAGCGTGATTTGAAAACGCCCGGTTCCGAGCGAATGCTGGACGGCTTCCACCTGCGTGATGGGGAGAAATTCCAGGCGCGGATGCTTTTGCCGGATCAACAGATTGGCCTTCTTCATCAAAGTGTCCCGCCGGGGCAGCGGGTCGTTCTCCGCCAGCGGCAGCGGAATGTCTTCTCGTGATTTTGAGACCCACAGGACCGAGCCTTGCGGTTCCCGCTCAACTACTTCCGACAGGGCAATGGCGGCGGCGGCGGCGGATGTGCCGTCTCCTACCAGCAGCGTCCTTTTGCCGAGAAACTGGATGCGATCTTTTCCCAGCACATCGGGCAACCCATAATGGATAGAGCGGCGGCTGCCCATCTCCCCCAGGGCAGGCAGCCCACCCGCGCCCAGCCAGCGCGGCGTATGGCTGATGCCGGTCGCATCAATGACATAGTCCGCCGTGAAAATTCGCTCCTCTTGCGGGCTGCGCGTCAGCAGGCGGAAGCGGCGCGCAGTTCGCTTCTCCGGTTCATCTCCATGTTCGTCCGGGAACAGGTAGGAGCGGCCAACAGCCACGACGCGGGTATTCTTGAGAATCGAGCCGCTCAGAAGCTTCGCCAGCGGCTCTAAATACTGGCTGATAAAGTCCCCGCCGGAAGGATAGATTTTACCGGCAGGCAATTTTGCTGTACCCCGGAGTGCGCGTTCACCCAAGGGGCTGCGATTGGAGGCCCAGTGGGTAAACATGGCGACATGCGCCCAGGCGTGAACATCCGGGGCGATTTCCGCTTCGCGTTCAAAGAGCCAGACCTGGTGGCCCAGGGAGGAGGCATACAGGGCCGCTTCCAGGCCGAGCGGCCCGCCGCCGATGATTGCAGCGCGCGGCGGCTCCTGCGCGCGCCGCAGGCGGTGCGCCGGCAGGTCGGTGACTCCGGCAGGCAAAGTGTCTGACATAATTTCCATAATACCTCAGCCGCCTTGACTTTTGCCCATCTCAGCCGCCATAATTTCCTCGTTGCTGCGCTTGTCATCGGAAAGCGAACGGCGAAGGAGAATTGTTTGCACCGCCGAGTTTCAGTCCGCGCCGCCGCCCCCCATGGATTGCTGCAATCACGATTATTGACTGTCCTTCTTGCCTCGGTTTGGCTTCCCACCCTTCTCATCTTCACCGCGACCCTGGCGCTTTATCTGGGAACACTGACGCAGGCCAATACGTTTGACGCGGTCTCTTACGCGAACCAGTTTGGACGGCTGTATCCCCGCACCGGCGATCCGCGCTGGCTGTTCCACCCGCACCACCTGTTGTTTAACGCGCTAGGGTATGTTTTGTGGCGGCTGGCCCGCGTTTTCGGCTACGTCGGCGGCGCGCTGCCTGTCCTCCAGACTTTGAACGCGGCGCTCGGAGCGGCGGGCGTTGCCGTGTATTACCTGAGCCTGCGCCGCCTCCTCCAACGGTCACGGTGGCTGCCCCTGCTGGTTTGCCTGGGACTGGCGCTTTCGTTCGGCTACTGGATCTGCGCGACCGACGGGCGCGTCAACATGCCCAGCGTCTTTTTCCTACTCTGCACGTTTGCCGTTCTCTGCCGCGTCATGCAGACACCACGCATTCCCCTGGCGGCGCTGGCGGGCGTTTTGGCTGGGCTGGCTGTCTTGTTTCACGAAAGCGCGGGATTGTTTGCCGTTGTCGGTCTGGCGGGGGTCTGGCTGGGCGAGGATGATCCAATGCTGCCGCGCGCGGCCATGACGGGCCTGCGGCGGCGAATGATTGGGGCGTTTCTAGGAGCCTGGCTGTTGACAGTGATGGGGCCGTACTTGATTGTCGGTATCTTCGCGCTGCATTTGCGGTCCCCGGCGAGTTTTCGCCATTGGATGAGCGAGTATTCAGAGCTAGGCTGGTGGTGGGATTTTCACATCCTGCACAACCTCCGGCTGGACCTGTATGCCTTCCGCCACGCCGCGTTTGTGGAGCCGCCGGGCAAGGCCGGGACATTTCACCTCAGCCGGCACATTCCCATCGCCCTGAGCCGCCTTTACATCGTGACGCTGCTGGGCTGGTTCGTCGCTGTGTATGCGTTCCTGAATGCCCTGCCGCTGCTCTGGCGCTCTCACAACCGGCGGATGATGATCGTTTGTGTTCTGTGGATGCTGGTTTACGCGGCTTTTTTCACCGTCTGGTCGCCGGGTTACTTCGTCTTTTGGGTCCCCGTGCTGATCCCCACCGGCGTGATGCTGGCGCTGGCGCTGGCTCACTTCCGAGCAGGCAAGGGCGGCTTGACGGCGAACTGGCTCGTGGGGTTCTGGATCGCTTTGTACGCGACTTTGAACGCCCAGGCCAGTATCCTGCCACATCTGACACCGGGCAGCGACCCGTTTCGCCGGATTGCCGCCGATGTCCGCGCGCACACGTCGCCGGGAGATGTGGTCGTGGTAGCCGGCGCCGGAGATGGCGGGCCATGCGAAGTCGCTCTGCCATACTTCGCTGACCGCGAGGTTGTCTCGCTGCACGGACTGCTGACCAAAGCGCGTGACGACCAGCCCGCCGCGTTTGCCGCCGCGCAGGCACAAATCGCCGACACTCTGGCGATGGGCCATGCCATTTACGCGCTGGACGAGGTCATTCCCGGCCATGACCCGCACACGTTTGCGGCCCTGGCCATCCGGCACCATGTCCTGCCGACAGACCTGAAGACGTTTTTTGCCCCGTACCAGCGCACCCTTGCCTGGCGCAGCCCGCGCGGCCCGGTCTGGCGTTTGACGCCGATTCTGCCGGGGGCCGCCGCGCCGATCATGCTTCCTCGGATGCCGGCAGACAGAACCCTTCCAGCGTCATCCAGTTCATAAAAGCCAGGGAATAGAACCCGCTGCTCAGGTTCGGGTCTGCCAGCGTTTGGAACAGCCAGTTTCCGAGCCGTCGCGCAGGGTTGGCCCGATCCTGCTGATCGGGCTGAAACAGGGAGGTGTGAATCGTTGCCATGAGAATCTCCTTCGCCTCGCAAGTCGGCAGCCCGGCGGCCACACGCAAGGTGACAGGCCCGTAGCTTTGCGTCCGGCCCTTTCGGTAAAGCGGCATTCGAGCCGCGCCGTTTGCTCTTATCGTTGCGAAGGATATTTACACTTTTATTGTGGCGAATGCCCGGAAGAAAATTACTGTCAAGAACGCGGGAAAAGAGGAATGTCGCCGGTCCCTTCCGAAGAAGAAACACTATGAAAACAACAGACAATATCATTCTTATCACCGGCGGCGGCTCCGGCATCGGACGCGGCCTTGCCGAAGCCTTTTACGCGCTGGGAAACCAAGTTATTATCGCCGGGCGCAGCCAGAAGACGTTGGACGCGGCGACTGCTGCCAACCCCGGCATGCAGTCCCTGGCGCTGGACATCGCGGATGCAAGCAGCATCCAGGCGTTCGCCGCCCAGATCATCGCCGATTACCCGGAACTGAACGTTCTGATCAACATGGCCGGCGTCATGAAGAATGAGCGCCTGCGTCAGCAGCAGGAGCCTCTCGCCGACGTGGAAGCCACGATTGCGACCAATCTGCTAGGTCCCATCCACCTCACGGCTGCGCTGCTACCGACACTTCTGGCGCAGCCTCGCGCGACGATCATGAATGTCACCTCCGGGCTGGCCTTCGTTCCGCTGGCGATGACTCCGACCTATTCCGCCACCAAAGCGGCCATCCACTCCTACACCCAGTCGCTGCGCTATCGACTCCAGGGCAGCGCCGTGGAGGTTCTGGAACTCATTCCTCCCTATGTGCAGACCGGATTGATGGGAGAGCGGCAGGCGAATGATCCCAGAGCCATGCCGCTCGGCGAGTACATCATCGAGGTCATGGAGATATTACAAACTCAGCCCGAAGCGATGGAGATTTGTGTAGAGCGGGTCAAGCCCCTGCGCTTCGCCGAACGCAGCGGGAACTACGACGCTTTCTTCCAGCATTTCAATGACGCGATGGCTAAGGCGCGGCAGAATGAATAGGCTTCGCGCGTTAGGTATAATCCTGAGAGGAGAAATCATGATGACCCATCAAGTGACACTAGAAGAAGCGGCCGGACACCTTTCGGAACTTGTTCGGCAAGTGCGAAATGGGCAGGATGTTGTTCTTTTACAAGACCGCCTGCCCGTGGCGCGTCTAGTTGCCCTCTCCGATGACGCTCCCACGGCGTTTGAGATGGCCCAACTGGCGATGGCAGGCGGCGCGTTCAACTGGCTGGCGGATGAGCCGGACCTGTATGATGATACTTGTGGAGAAGCGATTCAATGACGCTCCTTGGCACTCCCAGCCTGCGCCCGCTGGGGCGGGGCCAAATTGTTTTGGCTGCTTTCCCCTTTGCCGATCTTTCTTCCACGAAGCGCCGTCCGGCGGTCATAGTCGGCATAGACGGTACTCAGGGCGACTTTATCCTTGCCTTCATTACAAGCCAGCAGACCGCTTCCACCGGCACTGATGAAGTTGCACTCCCACTATCACATTCAGAGTTTGCGATGACCGGGCTAACCGTCCCTTCCAAAATACGCACTGGTAAATTGGCTACACTTGCCCCCATCCTGCTGACGCGGCGGCTTGGAAACTTAGGTCCATTGCTGACCGCTGCGCTGGATCGCGCCTTAATCACTGCTCTTTCCATCAATACCAGCCCAGACAAGGAAGATGGTCGGCAGACAGAACGAGAACGCCTCATTAAGCTTTTTCTTGTCAGTGGAACAGGAGCCGTTCTCTCGGACTTGAACTTGCCTTCCTCATGATTTACGCTGTCCCCTCTACAATCTTAATCTCCTCCTCCGTCAGCCCGTACAATTCGTACACCAGTTTGTCTATCTGCGCGTCCGTCGCCTCAATCTGCTGCTGTAGCATGGCCTTCTCCTGCGCCAGCCACGCCCCCGCCCTGTCCTTGTGCAGTTTCAGCATCCGCTCAACCAACTGGGCCAGATCCTTCTGACGAGCTGCTAGTGAAACTGGTACTGGTATAGTTTCCACCGTAGATTGATTAAGTTGCGGAAACAGGAACTTGTAAGCAGTACACGTCTTGGCGATCCAAAAGCGTACAAGATGACTATTGAGCAATCCGAGCAAACTCAAAATGTTCGTGTCGCTGCTTGTTAGCTTGACATTGTAAACGGACTGCATTGTTACCGTGCTTTTATCATCAAAAGCGGCGATGCATTGATTGCCTGTTTTAACGATTACTAGTTTAGGGGATTTGTATAGCTCCATATTTTTTTTCGTTTTCTTAATGTACCTCGCAGGATTAGTCACTTCGTAACGGGCAATGTCGCCACCAACCATGATCGGAATCATGCCCTGAGTATCGGCCAATCCGCCCGCATGAAAAACATCCTTTTTCCCCAGTTCCTCGCCCCTTGAGATACAAATTATGCCGGAAAGCAGGTTTCTCAATGCTTGCATCTTTGTGAGGATTTTCCAATCCTCTATCGAAGCATGAACTAATAATTTTTGCAAAGGTTGTGACAGAAAATTATCAAGATCGCAAGCATGTTCCAGTTCAGCAACGGTTTTTCAACGCACTTCGCTGGTCACAGATGGCATCTTCCTTCCTTTTGTATTCACAAAGACCACTGTTGAGACACCCGCCTCAAATACCTGTCCACAATGATAAACTCGGCCAAGTCCGTTTCCCAGAAGAAGTTTTCTCACGGGCTGTGCCTCATCGCGTGCAAGAAGAGCATCGGGGACAATAAGGGAGAAATAGCCATGCGGTCTAGTTATACCGATGCCCCGCTCAATAAAGAGCCAATAGGTGTCATACTGCCCCACCGCAACTGTAAACGACGCCTGCAAGTGCTTTTTTGTCATCGCATCGTGATATTCCCCGAAAATATAGGGCGGATTTCCAATCACAGCATCAAAGCCGCCTGTGGCCATGACTGCGGGAAAGCCTTTTTTCCAATCAAACATGTTGATTTTAAGCTGCGTGTCCAAATCAAACAGGGCCATGTCTTTATCGGCATAGAAATCAGGCCCAATGAGCGAATTGCCGCACTTGATGTTGCTTTCCAAATCCGGCAGGGCGCGTTCTTTGTAGAGGTTCAGCGTGTTGTCAATCAGTTCCGCCGACTCGCCTTCCAGCACTTTGAGCAGCAGGGACAGTTTGGTCACTTCTACCGCCTGGGTGTCAATGTCCACGCCGTAGATGTTGTTCAAGAGGATGCGTTTCTTTTCCGCCGTCGTCAGCCGCCAAATCTCGCCCTGCACGGCGTCTTTTTTGAACTGATAGATCGTCGCGTTTTTGCCCTTCGCCCACCTGGCGCGTTCGTTCTCCGTGTAGTATTTCAAATGCCAGTCCAGCAGAAATTGATACGCGCCGATCAGAAACGACCCGGAGCCGCAGGCGGGGTCCAAAATGGTTAATTTGGCGACCTGGGCCGGCGTTTTGCCGTCCACCAGTTTGCCGACGGTGTTCCGAACAATGTAGTCCACGATGTAGGTGGGCGTGTAATAAACGCCGCCGGCTTTTTTAACTTCCGGCTTGTCTTCCACCTGCGCGGTTTTGCCGGAAACGCGAATCACTTTGCCCAGGAACTGCTCATAAACCTGGCCCAGAATGTCGGCGGGAAAAACCGAGAACTCAAACGGGCTTTCCGGGTAATAGACGCTGGCAATGATCTCGCGCAGGGGCCGGTCGTCAATGGTCAGGTGCGGCGTGATGTCATCCGGGGCGTCGCGTCCGGCTTCCGCACCAAAATGGAACAGGCCGGAATTGTAGCGGGCGTCCGCATGATGAAAGATGTCCAGCAGGCGCGGGTAGACCGGTCCGCCCCGGTTCATCAGCGGCTGAAGCAGATGATCCGGTTCCACACCCCGGTCTTCGCTGATCCGCAGGAAGATGATGCGGTCAATGATCATCTGGACGGCATAGTTCAGATGGCGCGGCTCAATGCCGGGATTGTTTTGGACGATGTTCCGCGCTAGCTTCTCCCGCCAGCCGGAAATCTCGGATAGAAACGCAACATCCACGGGAACGCTGATACGCTTGTCCCGCGCTTCTTCGGCGTACTGGTCAAACGCGCCCGACAGCACCGCTTCCTGGGAAAAACGAGACGCGATCTCATCCCATTTGGCGGCGTAATCCGTGTATTTGAAATAATCCAGCCGCGCCTTCTTCGCCGGGTCTTTCTTGTCCGGTGGAATGCGCGTGTCATACACGGCGAACTCCTCAAAGTTCGTCAAAATGCTGAGAGGCATTTTCACCGTCCAGGCATACCGGCGAAGCTGAAAGGCCGGGGCTTCCAACAGATAAAGATTGACGCTGGGCTTTTTGGTTTCCACAAAGAACTTTCGGGCGCCACCGACCCGAAAGCTGTAATCCGGCGCTTTGGTCGTTCCGCCGATTTTAACCGCATCTTCGTGAATGACTTCCCGATGAACTTCCGAGAGGCCCTTTTGATTATTGATGTCCCAGCCCAGCGCGGCGAAGAACGGATTGACATAATCAATCCGCGTCTGCGTCTCATTATAATGGCCTTTGTGGAACTCGGACTGATTGGCGGCAAAGTTTTCGATGAGCCGGGCAACGGAATCGGGAAGAGGCATAGTGAATTATATCATCCCCTGCAGGCGTTCTTTGAGGCGCGTGTGCCGGTGGATGTCGCTCTGCTTCTTGACGGCCATCGCAATGGCGCGCTGGGGGCCGACCAGCACGGCGAACTTTTTGGCGCGCGTCAGGGCCGTGTACAGCAGATTGCGCTGCAAGAGCATGTAGTGCTGCGTGTGCATGGCCAAGACGACAGCGGGATATTCGCTGCCCTGACTTTTGTGGATCGAGCACGCAAACGCAAGGGTTAGTTCGTCCATGTCGGCGAAGTCGTAGACGACGTTCGTTGCTGCCCTGCGCGTCGGTGAAATGCGACCGTCAGGGTGCTGTCCTCGTGCTTGATCTCCGACGACCGCGCCGATGTCGCCGTTGTAGACGGCTTTGTCGTAGTTGTTGACCATCTGCATCACGCGGTCGCCGACGCGGAACAGGCGGCGCCGCGCGGGACTTCCTCTTCGCTCGGGCGATGGCGGGTTCAGGACTTCCTGAAGGCGGCTGTTGAGATAGGCCGCCCCGGCGCTGCCGCGCTGCATCGGGGTCAGTACCTGAATGTCGCCGGGCGCGTAGCCGCGCTTCGGCAGGCTCTTGGCGACGACGGCGACGACTTTTTCGGCGACTTCTTCCGGCTCGTCGGCGTTCAGCCAGGCGCAGTCTTTGCCCGCCGAAGGCGGCGGCAGCTGCGGGCATCCGTCCGGCATTGATCGCGTGAGCATTGGTGATAATCAAGCTCTCGGCGGCCTGCCGGAAAACCTGGGTCAGACGGGCGACGGGCACGCTGCCGCTGTCGATCAAATCGCGCAGGACATTGCCGGGGCCGACCGAGGGCAGTTGGTCCACATCACCGACGAAGACGACCTGCGCCGCGATCCGGCACGGCCTTGAGCAGCGAATAAGTCAGCACCATGTCCAGCATGGAGCATTCGTCCACAATCAGCACGTCGCACTCCAACGGGCTGTCCGCATTGCGCTTGAAGCCGCGCTGCTCCGGGTCAAATTCCAGCAGGCGATGCACGGTCCGGGCTTCACGCCCGGTCACTTCGGCCAGCCGTTTGGCGGCGCGTCCCGTCGGCGAGGCGAGCAGCACTTCTTTCTTCAGCGCCTCAAAGGCCGCGACGATGGCATTGGTGGTAGTGGTCTTGCCCGTCCCAGGGCCGCCGGTCAGGACCATGAAAACCGGGACAGCAGGGCCGTTTTGACGGCGTCGCGCTGCTCGTCGGAGAGCGGCAAGCCGTGCTTGTCCAGCAAGGCCGTCAGCCATTCGTCAAACTTCTGCGGATTCGGCGGCTGCTTGAGGGGGATGGCGAGCAGGCGTAGATAGTCGCTCGGCCAGGCCGTTCTCGGTGGTGTGGAGCGAGGGCGGATAGATGGCGACTTCGGTCTGCGCCCAGAAACGTCGGCAGGTTCAATCACCAGTCGGCCTGAGTGACGACAGCGCGTCAATCGCGGCGGCGATGTCCCCTACCCCCAGGATCTCGTGCGCTTTCTCGTTCAGTTCCTTTTCGGTCAGGAACGCATTGCCGCCGGTCTCAACGGCCTCGTTCAGCACGTACACGACGCCGGCCTCGATGCGGCGGGGGTCATCTTCGGCGATGCCCATGCGCGCGGGCGATCTTGTCGGCGCTCTTGAAGCCGATGCCCTAGATGTCGGACGGCCAGTTGATAGGGGTTCTTCTCGACGACGCTCGATGGCCTTGCTGCCGTAGGTTTGTAGATCTTGACGGCATAGGCCGGCGAGACGCCGTGCGACTGCAGGAACAGCATGATGTTCTTGACTTCGCGCTGGTCCTGCCAGGCCTGCTTGATCTTCGCCAGCATCTTCTCGCCGATGCCCTGTGACGTCCAACAGCTTTGCGCGGCTTGTGTTCGATGATGTCCAGGGCTTCCTCGCCGAACTTGTCCACAATTCGCTTGGCCGTGACCGGGCCGACGCCCTTGACCATGCCGCTGCCGAGATACTTTTCGATGGCAAAGGCTGTGGCGGGCCGGACGACTTCATAGCGGGCCACCTGCATCTGCCGGCCCCATTGCGGATGACGGGTCCAGGTGCCGTAGCAGATCAGGCTTTCGCCGACGACGGGATTGGAAAAATTGCCGAGGATTGTGATGACATCGCGCGCATTGGGCGGCAGCAGGCGGGCGACGGTGTAACCGTTCTCCGCGTTGTGGAAGGTGATGCGCTCGATGACGCCTTCCAGGCTGTCAAGCGGCTGACCCTCCGGCGTTTCACGAATCAACGGGCTGGCAGTTTTGAACGCGCACATCGTGTGATAATTATACCCGCCGAACGCTTTTCATTGCCGGAAACGAGCGGAGTTGGCATGGTTTATGCAACAGCTAACAATGTGGGAACTCCTTTAACCTCAATCGCGGGCAGCGATGCCCATTCCCCTAAAGCAAGTTTGAATTAAGAAAGGCGTCACATGACCCCTCTTCACGTCGCCGGAGGGCAAAGCCTTTGCCGAGAAATTAACACGGATGAAGATATGGCAAGTCTTCAGGACGCCTGGACACGGCTGCTGGCGGACGCCTCTTATCCCAATCCCTTTTGCAGTTGGGAGTGGGCCTGGGAATGGTGGCGCTATTTTGGCAAAGACACATCGCCAGGCTTTCGTCTCATTGTCGCGCTGGCGTACCAACCGCAGGGGACGCTGATCGGCCTTGCGCCTTACTTTTATCCAGTCGCCGGAGGCGCGCTGTCATTACGACCGCTGCGGCCTCTAGGATCGCGAAGCCACTGCTCCGTTGACAGTCTCACGGAAGAGCCGCTGATCCTACTCCACGGCGATCATACGGAAGAAGCGTTAGTTGGGATCTGTGACGCTCTCTTGAAATGGAAAGGGCGTCACCAATGGGATCTGATCCATCTGCGTGGGATGCGCTCCTCCACCGATCCCGATCTGTTATCGTTCTGGCGTTCTCGGAGGGGAAAAGCGCCCTTTCTGCTGGCAAGGCCGAGACGGTATGTTGGACAAACGCGGACGCTGCCCGGTTCGTGGCCCGAATTCCGGCGCTCCCTGCACAAATCCATGCGCGATAATGTCGCCTATTACCCGCGCCTGCTGGCGCGTGAAGGCCATGCCTTCGCGGTTCGTATGGCTCGTAGCCAGGAAGAAGTCTCGCAGGCAGTTTTGATTCTGATTGATTTGCATACGCGCCGCGCTCTCAGCCCGCGCGGGCCAAAGCATTGGAATCACCTTCCGCTGCCGGTGCAGCAGCGGTTTTTGCATGACGTATTGGTGCGGCTGGCTACACGCGGCATGTCGGCAGTCGCGCTGCTGGAAGTCAACGGCGTTCCTATCGCTGCCCAGGCTGTTCTGGAATATCAGGGGATGTTTACCCTCTACTACTCCGGTTTTGACCCTGACTGGCATCGCTACAGCCCGATTACCATCTTGCATGTCGCACTGATCCAGGATGCGATAGCGCGTGGTCTCAACAGAATGGACTTTTTGCCGGTCGCGGAACCGTGGAAGACGCGCTGGGGAACCGAAGCGGACTTTATGTACGACGAAATTAGCTGCCTATCCCTGCATCCCAGGTCGCTCCTGCGAAATGCCTGGCGTGCCGTCCAGCCCTTTCGGGCCGGTCTCAACGCCGCTTGCGACTGCGGCTATTGCACCAGGGAAGAACTGCGATCTGCGTCAGGAACAATTTCTCAGGAGAATGTGACCGGAGGGGAGCCAGCCCAGGCGCTGCCCATGGGATCTTTAGGCAAGACGGCTCTGTTCTCGGATGAGATTTAGCGTCCTGCGATTCTGAAACCAGAAAGGGCGGGAGTGACGCAAATCACTCCTGCCCTCGCCCCAACCCTGACAGCGGTATCGCTATTCCGTTAAAATCACCGGTGTGGACGGGTAGCGATTCCAAATAAACGACGTATAGAATTTGCCCGGACTCGGCGCGGAGAGAATCTGCTGCAATACCTCTGGCGGTACGCCATCGTAGGCATGCGCGACGGCTGCCGAGCCAGGCAGGGCACGGAAAACGAGAATGAGCGTGTGTACATCAACCTGCCCGGCGGCTTCAAGAAGAGAAGATGCCAGTGGATACAGTGTTGTCTGGCGCGTCAAACCTCCAACCCGAGCAACAATCTCGCGTGTCGGCAGCGTCGAAAGGGGCGGTGTCGCGGGCATCAGGTCAGGCGTTTTTAGAGGTGCCGGAGGCTGACGAAACATAAACTTCATTCAATGCTTCCCCTGCATTAAGATACCTTCTTATTATAACGTAAGATTGCTACTCGCGCAAGAGGGTTTACAGATAAATCTCGGAAATTCTCCCTAAGAGTTAAATGTCCGGCGAAAGATAACCCGGCGCGTATTTCGCAAGACGGCCGGCGAGGTCTTTGGCAATGTCGGCACGCACCGTAATCGTATCCGCCCCGTAGTCTACGGAATGGACCCGGCCCATCTCATAGCATTGGGCCACGATGTCGCTGCGATCATACGGCAGCAACAGCGTGACCGTCGCCAGCAGGGATTGCAGAGTCGTTTCCAGGCGATCCATCAGGAATGGAATACCGTCTCGCCGAAGGGCCGAGAGATAACAGGAGTTCGGGGTGTCCGCGATCAATTGGCGCAGCAGATAAGCATCTTTGACCGTATCTGCCTTGTTGTACGCCGTGACTATTGGTTTCTCTGACGCCCCCAACTCCGCCAAAACTTCCTGCACGGCCCGCATCTGCCGCTCACGCTCCGGGTGGCCGGTATCCACGACATGAATCAGGAAGTCCGCCTGTATGACTTCTTCCAGTGTCGCCCGAAACGCGGCGACGAGATGGTGGGGCAGGTTGCGGATAAATCCGACAGTATCGGTCATCAGAACCGACCAGCCGCCATGTGGGAGAACGACCCGGCGCGTCGTCGGGTCCAGCGTGGAAAACAGCATTTGGTCGGCAAAGACCTCCGCGCCTGTCAGCAGGTTCAAGAGCGTGCTTTTGCCCGCAGACGTATAGCCGACCAGGGCGCACGTCGGGAACGGCAATTTGTGCCGAAGCTGACGCTGCTGCGCCCGCTGCTCTTTGATTTCGTCGATCTCATGCCCCAGCAACGAAATTCGTTCCCTGACCCGGCGACGGTCGCTTTCCAGCTTGGTTTCGCCTGGTCCGCGCCCGCCGATCCCGCCCTGCTGGCGTTCAAACTTGGTATACAGAGACGACAGGCGCGGCAGCAGATAGTTAAGCTGCGCCAGTTCCACCTGCAATTTGCCCTTCGCGAGTCCGGGCACGCTGGGCAAAGATGTCTAAGATGAGCTGGGTTCGATCCAGCACGCGCCGCTCCAGCGCCTCCGTGAGATTCCGCTGCTGGGTGGGCGAGAGTTCATCGTCAAAAATGACCAGATCAGCATCAGCCTGGGCGATCTCCGCTTTAAGGTCTTCCACTTTGCCCGGACCGATATAGGTCGCCATATCCGGCGCGCGTCGGCTCTGGGAAAACTCTCCAACCACCTGCGCCCCCGCTGTCATCGCCAATTCCTTGAGTTCGCTCAGACGCATCGCCATGTCGTCCTCGCCGCCGGCAAGCGACAGAGAAACAATAACCGCCCGTTCTTCTTTTTTTGTGTCGTAAGCCATAGGAGAAAATTATACCCGGTGTGGCAGAAACGAACCGATGGGAGAGGGTTTGCGTTCTAAATAGAATGCAGTGCGGTTCAAAGGGAAAGCAATGCTGACATTTGTCATTTTCTATGCAATTCTCTGCCTGGTGAGAATCGGAATTTCACATTGCCGATTGCTTTTCTCTTAGTACTCCAGGAGCGGGTATTATAATAAGGTGATCCTTGATTTTCATTGCCACATCATCACGCCCGGCAGCCGCCTGCCGTCTCCCGAAGGCAATTACTATCGCACACTTGCCCCCGCCACGTCGGCGGGCCGAATTTTGGGCCAATGAACTCAGGAGGCGGTCAACGCGATGGGGGAGCGACTGCGGACGCCGGGCGCGCTGCGAACCTATCGTCAGCTTGGCCCGCTGATTTACACAGAAATGTCGCGCCGGATGTCCGAGGCCGATGCCTCTTCCCTGCTGGCGGAAATGGCGGAAACAGGCGTGACACAGGCGGTCGTCGTCGCCATGGACCCGTTTGTGCCGACGGACGAGGTGCTGGACGCCTGCCTCCATTTACCCGGCCTTTTGATCCCCTTCGGCTCCTGCGATCCCCAGGCGGCGGACTATGAAGACAGATTTGCCCAACTGCTGACACAGCCGATTTCCGGCATCAAGTTCCACAGCGATTTGCAGGAGATGCCGCTGGATTCGCCGCGCCTGCGGACGATGCTGCGGCTGCTGGTCGCGTCGGAAGTTTCCCATCTGCCGGTCTATCTGCACACCGGCAACTTCCCGATCTATCGCCCGCTCAACTCGCCCTGGGCGTCCGCACTGCCCCGTCTGCTGAATGAGTTCCCCACTATCACATTTGTCTGCGGTCATGCCGGCTGGGATACGCCCCGCGCTGCCCTCAAAGCCGCCCTCACCCATCCCAACTTGTATTTAGAAACAAGCTGGCAGCCACCTCGCCTGATCCGCCGCCTGTGCGATAAACTTGGCCCCGAACGTTTGCTGTTCGGCTCGGATTACCCGCTCTTTTCTCAGCGCCGCGCCCTGCGGAATGTACGCACCGCGCTCACGGACGAAGAATTTGCATTAGTGACGGCGGAGAATGCCAGACACCTTTTACGCCTCCCGCCGGGATAATAAAGAGCGACAGCCATATTGTCAATTTGCAGGTCAAATGCTATCAACAGCCGTGACAATTTTCTTTGCGTTCTGAATCTGCAAAACGGCTTGCTCGTCCAAACCTGGAAATTTATCGTCATAATCGGCTCTTTCACGAAAACGTTTAAGATTACTGCCCGTGAGTCCTATTTCCCGATGCGAGCGGGCGTGATGTCTGACAAACCAGTTCCAGACATCGCGATGCAACTCTGCGCCCGGCGTTGACAGATAGCTGGGATTGGAGGCGACATAGAGATGCCTGGCAACATGAAATGCGGCATAATACGCGCGGCTGATTGCTGACCGTTTTGCGGCCTCAGCAGAAATTTCTGAAAGTGCTTCCGCTAACACGAGGTATTGCTGCCATTCAAACGAGGGTGACTCAGGTGGCATCAGGCAAACTCCACGCTGAAGTGCAGCAGTCCCTCCGCCTTTGGGGCGGCGTCCAGCCACCATTCACTCTCAAAAAGGTTCATTTTGTCAAAGGCAACCAGGGCACTGTCATGGGTTTGTATATCTGCAAAGAGAAGAAATTCGGCATTATCCTCGTAGTCAGGAACAACATTTAGCCGAACCAGCACGTCGGGGCCGAAAATCTTTTGAATAAGTGATTTCGCCTCAAGGAGAAGTGTCGCAAGCTGCGGTCTCGCCTGAATAAAAGATTGGACACCGTTCCAGTCTTCCGCCTCAAATGCTTTTTGTAAGGCAATAGTATCTGCTTGCTGCCCATTTGCCCTATGCCGTTCGGTAATTTTCGGATCACGGTCTAAAACAGCTATTTGTTCTCCGCTTGTCATGACTTATTCCTTGTATGATATGCCGCTAAATCTCGCCTTCAAATACTTCTGTGGCCGGGCCGGTCATGTAGACATGGTTGTCGGCCTCGGACCATTCGATGTCTAAATCGCCGCCGGGGAGGTGGACGAGGACACGGCGGCCTGTTTTGCCGTTGAGGACGCAGGCGACGGCGGCCGCGCAGGCGCCGGTGCCGCAGGCCAGGGTCGCGCCCGCGCCGCGCTCCCAGACGCGGAAATTGATTTCGTGGTCGGAAAGGACTTGGATGAACTCGGTGTTGATGCGGCGAGGAAAGGCCGGGTGATGCTCGACCTGCGGGCCGATGGTCTCAATGGGATAGGTCTTGACGTCGTCCACGAAGGTAACGGCGTGCGGATTGCCCATCGAGACGGTCGTGACGGCGATTGTCTGCCCGTCCAATTCCAGCGGAACGTTGACCACGGGCGCGTCGCCTTTGCCAAGCGTCGGTCGGGATGTCAGCGAAGGCTTTAAGACCGGTTCGCCCATGTCCACACGGACCGGTCGGCCTTGCCGTCCGGCGCCGGCCTGGACCTGCAAGATGCAGCAGGCCCGCGCCGGTCTCGACGGGAATCTCGGTGTTCGCCGCGCGTCAGGCCTCGGTCGTAGACGATACTTGGCGAAGCAGCGGATGCCGTTGCCGCACATCTCGGACTCGGAGCCGTCCGGGTTGAACATCCGCATCTGGAACGGGGCTGTTTGCCCCGGCAGGATGAGCAATGACGCCGTCGCCGCCGACGCCGAACTTGCGGTCACAGAGGAAAACGGCCCGCTGCTGGGCTTCCGTCAGCAAAGCCGCGCCGTCGTTGCCCAGGCAGTTGACCATGACGAAATCATTGCCGATGCCGTGCATTTTCGTAAAGTGCATGTGCCGTCTACGTCCTGTCAGGAAATCGGTTCCACCTGCGCCGCTTCGGGCGTCGCCGCGGCGCGGGGCGGGGCGTCGGGCGTCTGCACCGTCACGGTGGCATCCGGGTGGGTCGTGCCGGCCGGAGCAACCGGCGGCGCTGTCGGGCTGTCGCAGTTGCTGCGGGGCCGTCAGCCCCGGCCTCACGCATGGCCTCGGTGTACAGGTTCTGCATGGGCCGCATCGGGACGATGCTGGTGACGGCATGCTTGTAGACAAGCTGCGTCGGCTTGCCGGGGCTGTCCAGCAGGATCGTGAAGGAGTCAAACCCGCGCACATTGCCGCGCAATTGGACGCCGCCGATGAGATAGATCATGACGCCGATGTTTTCTTTGCGGACCTGGTTGAGAAACGTATCCTGAAGATTGAGCTGGGTTTGTTCATTTCGTTGCGATGTCCCTTTCTGTGGTTCTGTTCGGCTTGATGGATGGTCTACACAGATTTCATCGCGCGAACTGTCATGCGGCGGATTTGCCGTCGGCCTCGACCCATTGGATGCGCGGGTCGCCGCGGAACCAGATCAGCTGGCGCTTGGCGAACCGGCGCGTGTCCTGCTTCATGGTCGGCCACGGCGTGTCCCAGTCCCATTCACCGGCCAGGAACGCCGTCATGTGCCGGTAGCCCAGCGACTGCATCGGCTTCAGGTCGCGGCCGTAGCCGCCTGCCAGCAGGCCGCGCACCTCGTCCAGAAAGCCGTCGCGCAAGCATCTGGTCCACGCGGGCGTCGATGCGGGCATAAAGCGCTGCCCGGTCCGCGAAGTTCAGACCGAAGAGCAGTGGCGCTTCCGGGCAGTCTGCCGTGCCTGGTTCTCGGCATGCAGTTCCGTTAGGGTCCGCCCGGTCGCCGCATGGACTTCCAGGGCGCGGATCTGGCGGCCGATATCGTTGCACATGGAGCCGGGCCGCCGTCTCCGGGTCAACTCGCGCCACTTCGGCCAGCAGAGCGGCATTGCCGTTCGTTCTCGGCAAATTCACGCCACTGCGCGCGCGAGCTCTTCATCGGGCGGCGCGGCGGGGATGTCCAAGCGCGTCGTCAGCGCACGGACATACAGCCCGGTTCCGCCGACGATCAGCGGCACACGCGCCCCGCGCCGCGATCTCCCGCAGCACGCTGTTCGCCCAGCCGCTGATAAGTCGGCCAGCGTCCACTCCTCGTCCGGGTCCGCGACGTCCACCGCGTGAAAAACGGCCTGCCGCCGCTCCTCCGGCGTCGGCTTGGCCGTGCCGATGTCCATCTGCCGATATACCTGCATGGAGTCGGCCGAAACGATCTCGGCATCGAGACGCTGCGCCAGCAGAACGCCGACGGCCGTTTTGCCCGACGCCGTCGGGCCGACCAGCGCGATCCGATCTCTCAGGCTTCCGGCAATTGCCCTGCACGACTAGTATAGCATATCACGCAGGCTTTGGCGAAGAGCCGCGTCAATCTCGTCGGCGTCCGGCTCGACCAGCATGGTGTCGCCGATCCAGAGCGTCGGCGTCACTTCCCGCCCGGTCCAGGCGATGACCTGACGTTTCGCATCGTCGTCCGCCTCAATGTCCACTTCGTCCCAGGTCAGCCCCCGCTGCCGCAGGTAATACGCCGCGCGGGCCGACATCCGGGCAGCCCGGGCCGGGTATACATGACGATCTTTGGCTGGCTCATCGGCAATAATCCTCCATGATGTTTTCGCAATGACTTCCGCACCGTTTGTCGGATAAACATTCGGGTCGGGTTGGGCAGCGATAGCAACGCTCAAGGCATCTGCCCCACTCTCCGGCAAAGAAAGCCTCTTCAGAGATTTCCACCCCGCCGCCCCAGGCTTCATACCCAGAACCAGCGCTTCATGCTCAACAAAGCCGTGGCGCGGCAGATAAATCAGCGGCACGGAGTTGGCAATGCACTCGGTCAGCGTCCCATAACCCGCTTTGGAGACGACGGCATCCACCGATGCGGCGACATCGGCATAGTGCCAATGGTCGGATCAAAGGAGCGAACATTGCCGACCGGCTGCGGGAGAGGCTGGTCCAACAGAAAGACCCAATCGCGCCATTGTTCCAGCGCGGGCCAGTGAATATCTAAGCCCCAGCCGCCGAGATACAGCAGCGCGAGATGTTTGTCACTGGCAATTTCCAGTGACTGCCTCAGCGCCTCGCGAACCTGCTTGCCTCGGCGCGCGACAATGCGGAACATGTTCCACGCGGGAAAAGACATCTGCGACTGAAGACACATTGAGCGGCGTGATACAGGCGACAGACGCTGCCGCGTATTCTTCGGCCATTCCTGCCAGTAGTTTTGCGTCGTCGGCTGTTTCCACGTACTCAGAATAGATATCGTGCCAGGTGAAATTGGCAACGGCGACGCTGGGAATGCCCGCCTGCTGCGCCGCATACAGGGGGAACGAAGGCACGTCGGAGGCGACGCAGCGAACGCCGCGCTGCTTGCAAAAACGCGATCTCCTCCGGCAGTCGCTCTGCATTACGCTGTGCGATCTCGACCGTAGCGGGTCAACGTTTCGCGCCGCAGCACAGTGACACTGTCGCTTTGCAGGCAGCCGCAGTCGTATTCGGCAGGAATATTGTATTCGAAAATCTCGGCCCGGAAGCTCCTCGCGAAAGAGGCGCTCCGGGGCCGTCGTCTTCAGGATGAGAGGCAAATCCGGCGGCAGGGCTTTTAATATCTGAACCGTCCGTATCGCGTGGCCGAATCCATGCCCGGTAATGTAATAGCAGAGCATTTCGCCCCTCGCCCCCAATTCTGGGGAAGTAGGAGAAGAGAGGCTTTTTTTCAGCCTCGTCTGGTTCCCCCAGAATTGGGGGCTAGGGGGCCTTACGCCAGCGACAGCAAAAGCGTCTGCACAGAGCAGGGCGGCAGGGTCAACTTTAGCGTGTCGCCTCGCGCGTCAATCGGCGTTTCGGTCACGCGGACGGCCTCCGGCTGTTCGGCGGTGTTGAACGCGCTTGCTTCGCCGGTCATGGCGCGCAGTGTGCCGCTGCCGACCCTGGCATCCCGGATCGTGATCGTAACTTCCTGCGGCGTGTCTTTCTGCCGATTGCTGAGGCTCAAAATTAACTGCCCGTCTTTTTGGGAGGCGGACGCCGACAGCAGGGCCATGCTGCCCGCCGGCATGGGGCCATGCACGCTTGCGACGGGTTTGACATCTCGTGTCGGCGCTTCTTCCATCTCCGTCCGAATCGCCTGCGCGCCTCGATGCGGGGCGTACAGAGAAAACAGGTGGTAGGTCGGCGTCAGCCACATCTTTTCACCCTCAGTTTGTACCAGCGCCTGAAGGACATTGACAATCTGAGCGATGTTGGCCGTAGAAACGCGGTCACACCACTTATGGAAGACGTCCAAAACGCCGGCGCCGATCACCGCGTCGCGCAGGGTGCTGGGCGCTTCATAATTATGGCCCCCGGTCGCTTCAGGATGCCAGATGCCCCATTCGTCAAAGGCAATCCCGACTTTCTTGCGGCCTGCGGTGAAGAAGCGGAGGATTTCGTCGGTGTAGCGAATGACGCTCCTCACTCAGTTCCGCCGCCTGTAGGGAATTATAATACTCATCTTCGCTGAAGTTCACTGCCGGGCCGTTGGTCCAGTATTGGTGAACCGAAACATGGTCCAACAGTCCTAGATGATTTCGCATTGTTTCAATCAGTTTCTGGTTCCAGTCGCGGTCGTTCCAGCCGCAGGCAACGAGTTCCACGGAATTGTCCGCCATTTTGAGGAACGTCGCGAACCGCTTGTATTCTTTGGCATACGTTTCGGCGTCATAATTGCCGCCGCAGCCCCAGTTTTCGTTGCCGACGCCCCAGAACTTGACCCCCATCGGCTCCGGGTGACCATTGGCGGCCCGCTCCCGCGCCAGACTGGTGTCGGCCTTGCCATTGCAGTAAGTGATCCAATCCGCCAGTTCCTGCGGCGAACCGGAGCCGACATTACCGGCGAGATAGGGATCGGCCCCGATCGCCCGGCAGAAATCAATAAACTCATGCGTCCCCAGCGTATTGTCTTCCACGACGTTCAAGCCGCAGCTTTCCGCCCAGGTGCGCGGGCGGCTTTCGGTCGGCCCGATGCCGTCGCGCCAGTGGTAGGAATCGGCAAAGCAGCCGCCGGGCCAGCGGAGTTGCGGGATGCCGACAGCTTTCAAGGCGTCTATGATGTCGGTCCGAAACCCGCCCTGATTGGGGATTTCGAAATCAAGCCCAACGAACAAGCCGTCATAGCAGCAGCGGCCTAAATGCTCGGCGAAATGGCCATGGACATAGGGTGAGATGGTGCCGAGTGTTTCGCCGGCATGGAGAGTGAGTTTTGACACGAATCATTAATCCTCTTTGGGCTTGCGGTGTACCAGGGTAGCGGTCGCCTGATCAAGCGGGCGAATGGTCATCTGATCAATGTTGACATGGGGCGGGCGTGTGACCGCCCAGACAATGGCTTCGGCAACGTCATCGGCTGTCAAGGGCGTCATACCCTCATAAGGCTTTTTGGCGCGCTCGGCATCGCCGCCAAAGCGCACCAGACTGAACTCGGTTTCCACTAGACCCGGCGCGATCTCCGTGACGCGGATCGGTTTGCCGAGCAGTTCCAGCCGCAGGGTTTCCGTCAAAGCGCGTTCGGCGTGCTTGGCCACCGTGTAGCCTGCGCCGCCGGGGTAGACTTCAAACCCCGCAATGCTGCCGATATTGACGATATGCCCCTGCCCCGACGCTTCCAGCTTGGGCAGCAGAGCGCGCACCATCCGCATCGTGCCGAGAACATTGGACGCATACATGGTCTCCCATTTATCGTCATCGGCCTCCGCAACGGTTTCCAATCCCAAAGCGCCGCCGGCGTTGTTGATCAGCACATTGACAGCCGATATTTGTTCACAAAATGCTCCCACACTGGCCCGATCCGTCACGTCCAGAACAATGGCCTGTGCGCCAAGCGGCTCCGCGACCTCACGCAATTTGTCCAGTCGCCGCGCTCCCAGAACAAGCTGATAGCCCGCCTGTGCGAGTTGCCGCGCCGTCGCCGCGCCAATCCCGCTGCTGGCTCCGGTGACGACGGCAATTGGTTCATTTGTCATAAAATTCATTGGCTTTCTACATGAACGAATAGGCGAGGTTACGGATCAACATGAAGCGGTCGCTCTGCCAAGCATCCGCGACGCGATGCGGAAAGCGAACCATTTCCTCAGTCACTTGCTTTGCCTTCTCAGCATCTCCAAGCTGCGTCAAGAGAAACGCTTCTACCGCAGGCAGGGCTTGCTCACTGCCGCTTTGTGCAAGTCTACTGGTGACACCATATTGCTGGAATTCCCGTGTCAGACCCGTTCGCGCACCCATTCGCTGTCTGGCTGTCCTAACAAAGCATAGTCTTCTTCTGCCTGAGAAACGGCTTCGGGGAAATGCTGCCGCTTGAGTTTACTTTTCAGCCTATAATCAGCGAAATCCTCATCGGTCTCTTCATCATGCCTCATTGCCCCACTTTCATAGAGATCGGATTGAAACTCCAAAATCACTTTTAAGGAAGCATACGCAAGATAGGCATTGCCGTCGCGGGTCAAGCCGACGATAGGTGAAGTTGGCTCGCCCACCGAGGTTCCCAAAGAGGCTTTGAAGTACCTCTCCATCCCAAGTATCGGGAACCAGCCGCCAGCGTCAGGAAATTGGCACGAGCCACCTTCAACCTCCTGACTGTAATTTTCCGCTTGGAATTGGTTATATTCGTCAAGGGCTTCGGTGAAAGGCATAAAAGGATACATGTGCGATTCCAGCATACCAAACCGAAACTCGCTAAATTGCTGACCATTGTGCCACTGATATAGTTCGTATACTTCTTCAGCGAGAGAGAACGGCAAGCCGCTGACAAGCGCGTCAATGGCCTGCCGGGTGAGCCCCGGTTGAAGCAGCGATACAAACTGTGGGTCATTTTGCGCCGCCCAACGCTCGATCCGCTCTAATGCCGCTGTGATTGACATTTTACTCTGAGTTGCCCACCCACATACCGAGATAGTCCACCTGCGCCAGATGCCGGGCCGTGGCCGCGCCGATCCCACTGCTGGCTCCGGTGACGACGGCGATGGATTCGTTAGTCATTTCGCGTTCCTAAAATCCATCCTGAAAATAGCAAACGCCTGGCGGCAGCAGATAGGACAGGACTTGGTACTGCGCCTCATCGGTCACGGTCAATCGCCCCGCTGCGCGGAGCAGGTCCAATGAAGGCTGTCCCCAATAGGCCTGGGACAGCGCCTGAATGTCCAATGAGACGCCCGGAGCCTTTTGCGTGGGGCCAAAGGTCACGCGCCCGGCTTCCGCCGTGAGCGCGAACGTTTGATGGTTCCAATCACAGGAGGCGTCTGAGACTTGCAGGACAACACGGCCTGCCATCGTGTGTTCCGGCGTCAGCGCGGCGAACGCCGGGGCGACATCCACGATACGGCCCATCAGCAGCGGCACCACCTCCACCGTCAGGTCATCCTGCATCGCGATCACCGGCAGCGGATCGTCGTTAGGTGCGGAGAACTCCACTTTCTGCACCTGAGTCCCGTAATAATGCAGTACGGACAGCAGACCCCGGTAGGCGGCGGACGTGTTCGCGACCAACTCTCCGACCTGTCCTGCATCGCCATTTTCCGGGTAACGGAAGGTCAGGTAGCCTTCCGGCTGATCGGTTTGGGGGTCATGGTAGACCTGGACATAGGCGGTGCGGTTGTCCCGGTGCGCCAGCGCGCGCTCCCAGAAGTTAGGGACCGGGTCGGTGCGCGTCGCCATCCCGCGATACCTCCGCGCGAATGCCTCATAAACGGGCCGGACAACGTCCAGCGCCGCCGGGCCATCGTAGCAACGGACAAATTTCCCCTCCGGCGAGGACGGCAGACCCGCCGCCGGCATACTGTAGCGACGCTTCTCCCCCACCCACTCCCAGACCATACTGGCGGTAAAAGGCGTAGGCAAATGGGAACAGGCCGCTCGTATACTGGCCGGCTTCGCGCATGGTTCGCAGCGATTCCGCGAGAAGCCGGGCGACATGGCCGCGCCCGCGCTGCTCGGCGGCGCAGGCAACCCCCGCCAGGCCACCCATCGGCACATTGGTTTGCCCCCAGGTGAGATGCAGGTCGTGGATAATCGCCGCCGCGACCAGACGCGGCCCGTCAAAGATACCCAGCGCCGGGCTGCGTTCTTTGCGTTCCTTCGGCTCCGGGCGACTGCCTCTGGAAAAGGCTTCCGCCATCAGCCACGACAGGGACGGATCATCTTCCGGTGTCAGTGTACGCAGTTCCATCGACTTATTCCTAATTGCGAAGCGGTTTGAGCGCTTCCGTCCATCGAAACAGTTCATCCAGCAGATCACTTGCCGACTTGTCGTGCATCTCAGTCGGGACAAAGACATCCTCATCGTTGATGTACTGGGTGAATAATGGGATCGTCACCTGCTCCACAATTGGAACCATCTTCAGGGTCGTCAAGGTCAGTTTTTCCATCTGCACTGCCCGGAGGCCGCCGGAAATGCCGCCGTAGCTGACAAACGCGGCTGGCTTGTAATTCCACTCTTGATACAAATAGTTCAGGGCGTTGAGCAGAGACGGCGGCGGGCCGAAGTTGTATTCCGGGGTGACAAACACAAAGGCATCAGCGGCTTCCACACTGGCGCTCCAGGCCTTTGTCGCCTCGTGCTGATACTGCTTCAGCCGGGGATGGGCCGGCTCATTGAGAAGCGGCAAATGGAATTCGGCTAGGTCTACTAATTCGGCCTCAAATTTGCCATGCTGGACGGCGAACTCGTGAAACCAGCGCGCCACCACCGGGCCGCGCCGACCGGGCCGTGTGCTGGCGATAATCGTATGAAGTTTAGACAAGGGTGCGGTTCCTTCCGTTTAATATACTACAGGCAAACTGAGTGTTATTGTTAGCGAGGCGGCTCACTTGCCTAATGCTTCCAGACATGCTGGCTGTCGCCCAGCATCCATTGGTCGATTCACTAAGGAGTCTGATATATGCGACAATCTCAACGCTGAGGCGGTTTCATTGGCGAATTGTGTTGCATCTGCTCGGTAGCGAAAACGTCCCAACATCGGTTTGTGCCTATTTCTGTCCTTCCAAGCGAGGCTTATAATATAACCCTGGTGAGCAGACCAAACATACATGCCAGCAATATCGGCCCATGAGCCGGTGTAAATCTTAGGGAAAAATGGAGGGCCGTTGACGAAGCGGTAAGCACGCTTTTTTAAGTCAAGGCATAGTTCCTCTGGGCCAGTACGCCACAACAAAGGACTACTTCCCACAAAGCAGAGGAATGCAATAAATGCAAAACCTGCCCGATCTTGGGATTCTAAGATTTTTGGCCAGAACGCCAACGGACCTCCAATTGCAAATAGCAGACCAATAATTGCAGCGAATATACGCTCCGTGGGACGCCTGCGAAAAACTAGCATCTCAGATGACGCCTGAGACAAACAACTGCCGCCACGCACCGCGAAGAGTCCAAGAATGATCAGTAGGATCATGCTACCAATTATGCAAGAGACCATAAGCCAAGAATGTTCTGTCGAACTCAATGCTACACCTGCTCAATTTTAAACACATAATTGCAATACTAAGGAAACGCCTTCGTTGCAACCAATCTCAGCCGCCATGCCTGCAAATGAAAAAGGTATTCTCAGCGATGTTGTGCTGATGGCAGACTTCCGATAGGGGATAAAGGTCATGAGTTGCATTGTTACACTTTCACTGCCCGTGCGCCTGCGGCCGCGCGGCAGGGATAGATATTGGCGGTGCGGCCTGTTTTCTCTTTGTAGCGCGCGCCGAGTTCCCGCGTGAACTGCGGCACGGCCTCGGCGTGAACCAGATTGACGGTGCAGCCACCCCAGCCGCCGCCGGTCAGCTTGGCTCCGATGCAGCCGGGGAGTTTGGCGGCGGCTTCGACCAAAAAGTCTATTTCCGGTGTGGAGTTCTCAAACAGATCGCGGCAGGAGGCATGGCCTTCCGCCAGAAGTTGGCCGACCGGATTCATGTCCGTCCCACCGATGGCCTGACGCATCGCCAGAACCCGCTTATCTTCGGTGAGAACGTGCCGGGCGCGTTTGCGCTGGTTTTCCGGCAGTTCGTCTTCGCGGGCCACGAACTCTTCCCAGGTCACGTCACGGAGCAAGCTCTTGCCGAAGTGGGCCGCTGCCGCCATGCACTCCGCCCGGCGGGTATTGTAGTCGCCGCCCGTCAGCGCGTGCTTGACGGCTGAGTCACAGATGACGATGGCGATGTCGTCCCGCCCCATCTTGACCGTGGAATGTTCCAGCGTCAGGCAGTCTAAAAACAGCAGCCCGTCTTGAACGCCGAAGACCGACGAAAACTGGTCCAGAATGCCGCATTGGACGCCGACAAATTCGTTCTCCGCCCGCTGGCAGAGACGCGCGATTTGCATGGGGTCGCGGTCAAAGGGAAACAATTGCTGCAAGAACAGCGCGGTCGCCACTTCCAGCGCGGCGGACGACGACAGTCCGGCTCCGCCGGGAACGTCGCTGTGAATCACAGCCTGGAACCCCCGCACCGCCACGCCGTCCTGCTGCAACTGCTGCACGACGCCCAGAACGTAGCTGGCCCACGAGTTCTGCGGGTCAGCCTTGACATCGCTGGCCGAGAACGCCGCCTCGCGCCGGAAATCGGCGGCGTAAAGAGTGATCGTATCGTTCCCCGTGGGCGCCCCAGCCACCACCGTGCCTCTATCCAGGGCGGCGGGCAGGACAAAGCCGCCGTTGTAATCCGTGTGGTTGCCCATAATCTCCACGCGCCCCGGCGCCAGCGCCGCCGCTGTCGGCTTCGTTCCAAATCGCCGCGTATAGGCAGTGACCGCATTTTCTACCAGTGTCATAGCTTCATCCTACTCCAGTCAGATTTCTGCGTTCTCTTGTGGTTAATCACCGGAACACCCAGCAAAGTAGATATTAGTCGGTATTTCGTCATATATGATCAGATAAATCCCCTGCCAGCGCGGCCCGGTCTCAATTTTGCCCCATCTATCCGCGTCCTCGATCATTTGCAGGTTAGGCTTGTCTGTCCCAAAGAGTTGAAATAACCTTTCTTGTGGTATTGGAACAATAGCCCCAAAACTTGGCTGGGAAGCGACACGACTAATATCCAGTATAGAGTGAGTGCCATTCGCGCTCAAACACTGTAAAGCTCTCAAGTCGTCCAAGTTAGTCAATTTAGTGGCATCTGTTAGAGAACGCAGTTCAGCACGCAAACCCGCGAACTCCAACACGTTCTATCAGTATGTTCAGGGGTTTTGCAGAGTATTCTGTCATAATCTCCTCACGCCCTTGCTCATCAGTCGTGAAGAATCCGAGGTGACCAAGTTCTTCCAGAGTATCAAGTGCGTCACGAGGACGCTCATATTCACCTCGTTCAAATACATCCTGACGCAGCTCCTGAAGCGCTCTCTCAACATCCTCCTGAAAGGGAGTTACATAGCTCCAACATGTGCCACTCAAAATACGTCACTCCCTAACAAGGCACTACTGCAACTCGAACTCGGCGTTGATGGCCGCGTAGTCTTCCGGCGTACCGACATCGCGCCAACTGCCTTCCAGGGCGATGCCTTTAGCGGGATGGCCGCCCTGGATCATGGCAGTAATGGCATCGGGCAGTTCATACTCGCCGCGCGCTGAGGGCGCAATCTTCGCGGTGTACTCAAAAATCAGCGGGTCAAAGATGAACAGGCCGGCGTTGTTCCAGTGCGTTGTTGCTGTGCCTTTGGCCGGTTTTTCCTGGATGCGCTGAATGATGTGGCTGTCGTCTAAATACACCGCCGCGCCGGCCCAGGGGTCTTCAACCCAGTTCAGACCGACATAGGCTTTGATTTCGCCCAGACCATTCTGCGCGTACTCGTCGGCAAAACGCGCGTAGTTGGCCGGGTCAAGCATGATGTCGCCATAGGTCATGAGAAACGGCGTGTCGGCCAGGACTTCGCGGGCGCAGTTGACGGCGTCCCCCACCCCGCGCGGGACAGGCTGCGGCACATACTGAATGTTCCAGCCCCAGCGCGAACCGTCACGCAAATAGCCTTCCAGAACGTCGGCCCGGTAGCCGGTAATCAGCACAAACTCCCGAATGGGAGTGTGGGCGGCAATGCCGGAAAGAATGCGTTCAATCATGGGAACGCCGCCAATGGGAATCATTGGCTTGGGTTGGTTAGCGGTCAGTGGGCCAAGCCGCGTGCCGCGCCCGGCGGCTAATAGTAGGGCTTTCATCATTTACTCCAGAGGCCCCCCAGCCCCCAATAATGGGGGAGCCAGAGGAGGCTTTCTTTCCTATTCCCCCATTATTGGGGGTTAGGGGGCTACTCCATTTGTGCGTACTTCAGAGCATCGGCGCAGGGGCAGGCGCGGTCAGGCGGCATCTGTTCCAGCATGGTTTTCAGGACTTTCTTGACGTTCGCCGTATTCTGCGCCAGCACCTGCAAAACGTCATGCGCTTGAACGGCTTTGGCGTCTACCACTGTTCCTGCATCATAGTCAGTCACCAGGGAAATAGTCACATAGCACAGCGCCAGTTCGCGGGCCAATATCACTTCGGGATACTGCGTCATGGTGACGACATCCCAGCCCATCTGCGTAAACCAGCGGCTTTCGGCTTTGGAGGAGAAGCGAGGGCCTTGTATGACCACACTGGTTCCCGTCTCATGGACGGGAACGCCTTGCTGCTTCGCCGAATCAATGGCAAGGGCGCGTAGCTGCGGGCAGTAGGGCTCCGCCGAGGAAACATGGGTGGCGACAGGGCCGTCGTAAAACGTGTCGACACGGCCATTGGTGCGATCCACAAACTGATCGTTGATTACAAAATGCCCCGGCGCGATATGCGCTTGCAGGGAACCAACGGCGCTGGGGGCGAGAATGCGCGACACGCCCAGGCTTTTCAACGCCCAGAGATTGGCCCGATACGGAACTTTGTGCGGGGGGAGCGAATGGTGCTTGCCATGCCGGGGCAGAAAAGCGACTCGGCGGCCCGCGACGGTCATTAATGCTACCTGATCGCTCGGCGGACCGTAGGGGGTTTCTACCTTGATTTCCTCCACATCGCCCTCGGCAAACTCATAAAAGCCGCTGCCGCCAAAGATACCGATTTCCGCCGTTTGCTGCATGAGAAGAATTTCCAAATTTCATGTTGCCAAAGGACCCACCCGGCGGACAACCCCAATAAAACCTTAGTCCGCCGGGTGGGTTCCTAATGCCGCTGCTGCCGCCGCTTGCTGGGCTTCTTTTTTGGTTTTGCCGACGCCGGTTCCGGCAACCACGTTGTCTAAGAGAACATCAATCGTGAACGTCCGATCATGAGGCCTGCCGCGCTCTGCGGTCACGCGATACACGGGCGAGGTAAGATGCTCGGCCTGACGCATTTCCTGTAAGACAGTCTTCGGGTCGCGCCAGTCGCGCTCGGCATGGACGACGGCGATTTCCGGCGCGAGGGCGTCTAAGATGAACGCACGGGCCAACTGGTAGCCGCTTTCCAGATAAATCACGGCGACCAGGGCTTCAAACGCATCTGCAATGATGCTGGCGCGGTTTCGTCCGCCCATCGCTTCCTCGGTGCGGCCCAGGCGGATAAGGGGCGCGAGGTCCAGACGGCGGGCGGCGGCGGCGAGGGCATCTTTGCAGACGATCAGGGCTTTGGCCTTCGCCAGTTCCCCTTCGCCCCGGTTGGGAAACTGCGCGTAAAGATACTCTACGATCACCAGGCCCAGGACGGAGTCGCCCAGAAATTCCAGGCGCTCATTGCTGTCCAGCGGATGCTCGGGAACCAGGGACTTATGAGTCAGCGCCTGATGCAGCGCCGCTTTGTCCCGGATCGGCAGTTGCGGGGCCGGACCCGTCTCGCTCATTCGATCAGCGCCTGCACGGCCTCGGCGATCCGGGCGACGCCGCTTTGAATATTCGGCATCGAAGTCGCATAGGACAGGCGAATGTTGGCGTCCGCCCCGAAGCCGGAGCCGGGAACGACAGCGACGCCATACTTCTCCAGCAGGTATTCGGCCAGATCGTCCGAGCCATTGATGGTGCGTGCCGCGTCGCCATCAGGCTGTCCACGTTTTGCCGTATAGCGCGGCGACGTTGGGGAACACATAAAACGCGCCGCCGGGATTGAGGCAGTGGACGCCGGGGATGTCGTTCAGCGCGGCGACAATGTAATCCCGCCGTTCCTGAAAGGCCTGCCGCATGGTCTCTACCGAGTCCTGCGGGCCGTTCAGCGCTTCCACTCCGGCGGCCTGCGAGATGGAGGTCGGGTTGGACGTGCTTTGGTCCTGAATTTTGGACATGGCCGCGACGATGTCCAAATCCGCGGCCGCGTAGCCGAGTCGCCAGCCGGTCATGGAGTGCGCTTTGGAGAAGCCGTTGACGGTGATGGTCATCTTCTTGACGGCATCACTGAACGATGCGGGCGAAACAAACTGACTTCCCGTGTACAGAATCTTCTCGTAAATCTCGTCGGACATGAGATACAGGCCGCGCCCGACGCACAAATCGGCGATGTCGCGCAGCGCCTGCGGCGTGTAAACCGCGCCGGTCGGGTTGGAAGGCGAGTTGACAATCACCATCTTAGTCTGCGGCGTCAGCAATGACTTCAATCTGCGCCGCCGAAGCCAGAAAACCAGCACTTTCATCGGTCGGCACAATAACGGGAACGCCGTCCGCCAGTTTGACCTGCTCAGGATAGGAAACCCAATACGGCGCAGGGATGATCACCTCGTCGCCCGGATCGAGAAGCGCCTGCATCAAATTGTAGATAGAATGCTTCGCGCCGCAGGAAACAATAATCTCATTGCGGCCATAGGTCAGCCCGTTATCCCGTTTGAGTTTGGCGAGAATCGCGTCTTTGAGGACGGGCGTGCCGCTCGAAGGCGTGTACTTGGTATCGCCCCGTCCCAAAGCGGCAATGGCAGCGTCTTTGACATTCTGCGGCGTGTCAAAATCCGGCTCGCCTGCCCCAAAACTGATGACATCTTTGCCCTGAGCCTTGAGGGCGTTGGCTTTGGCAGTGATCGCCAGTGTCGGTGATGGGGCGGCGTTGATCGCTCGCTGGGACAGCATCCGTTGCTGGGGCGGCGTGGTCATAACAGGTCTCTTTTCTCCAAAACAGTATGGGCGTATTGTAGCCGAACGGGAGGCGGGAAGTCAAGGAACCTGGCTCATATCTCTGCCCAATCCACCGGCAGCAAGGCAGGGTTTTCGCAGGCATGGCGGCCCACTTTGGCCAGGTCGTGCCAGACGCCGCCGATTTTGACGCGCACGATGTCGGCGGTGAAATCGTTGTTGGTGCCGTCTTCATTGGAATTGCTGAACAGATACGAGCCGACGCCGTAGACATCGGCGGGGACATTGTTTTCCTCAAAGTCGCGGATCTTGCGCGGCGTGAAGCCGCCCGTCACGGTGATTTTAACGTTTCGGCAGTAGGCTCTCGCCCGTTCCAGCCAGGGAAAGGGAATGTTCCAGCTTTCATAGGCGCGGTCGATCTCGCGGCGCATCTTAAACACCAAGCGAGCGTTGACGCCCTTGTCCAGACGCCGGTCGCCCAGCGGCTCCAAAGACTTGTCCATCAGATTGCCGCCTGTGTCGGGCCGGACGCCGTAGAGGACATATTTTTTCGCATCTTCGTGCCGTCCCTGATTTTCCAGTTCCATGTGCCGGGCAAAAAGTACGCGCATCGTGGCGAGGCTGTCGCCGACGCAGTCATTGTTGAAATCCACCAGCGCAATGCGCGGGATTTGGGGTGGCAGCAGCCGGGCGAATTGCAGCACAGTCTCCGCCGTGTCTCCGAGGAAACAGGCAATGGCCGCGTGGGCGACCGTTCCGCCGCCCGCTCCGCCCCACCAATCGCCCTGTTCATCCGTGGAGACGGAGCTTTTGACCGTATGCCCGGATGTTTGATTGTACAATTGAACGGCGATGTGATAGGCGTAGCCATCGCCGGCCTGCACCTCATGGGCATCAAAACGGGCGGGAAAAAACAACACTTCCTTGCCCCCCGCCGCTTGCAGGACATCGTAGACATTGGTCGCCACCCGCGTTGTCCGCGTCAGCGCTCCCAGCGTCGGCGTTTCCAGCGGCGCAAAGTCCCGATACCGCCCGCGCACTTTCAGAACCGGCGTGACCCGATTGGGATCGCCGCCATAGTGTGCGATAAATCCGTCCTGCACCGCCGTCGCTTCCAGTCGGTTGTAGGTTGAAACCCACGCCCCATCTACGTCAAAATAGCCTGTACATTCTTTGAGCATCGCCAGCGCTTTGTCTACACCCACAATAACCGAGAAAGGCTTGCGGCGCGTGAACCACTGCATCTCCACTTCCAGGTCGCCGACATTCACCTCGTCCAGACGGACACCTAATTCTGCCAGCGCAGCGTTCTGCCCCGCAAACCGATAGCCCCCTTCGGCCAGCCCGGTCAGCAGGGTCACGATGTTGGCGAAATACTTGTCCGAGTACCAGCCGCGCCGCATCCGCGCCACGTCCAGTTTAAACGTCTCCGCCCGCAGCCGCTCGCCGTTAAAAATGCTCATTCTGCGTCACTCATAACTTCTTGATACGCCCATGTAAAAGCCATTAACTCACTCTGCTGAAACATCGCAAATACAATCCGCTCCAGCGACGTTTCCGGGTGACTTTCCAGCCAATCACGCACTGTTCCCAGCGCCAATGGCGCTGCCAGGTCCAGCGGATAGCCATAAACGCCGGTGGAAATGGAGCAGAACGCGATGCTTTTCAGCCGCTTTTCATCTGCTTTTTCCAGACACGACCGATACGACGACGCCAGATTTTCCGCCTCCCCGCTCCGCCCGCCGTTCCAAACCGGCCCCGGCGTGTGAATGACATAGGGCTGCTTCAAGTTATGCCCGCTCGTCATCACCGACGTTCCCGTCTTTGCCCCGTGCGGCGCGACCTCCATCAACTCCGCCATCAACGCCTTTCCCGCCGCCCGATGGATCGCCCCGTCTACCCCGCCCCCGCCGCGCATGGAGGTATTCGCCGCGTTCACAATCGCGTCCACATCCTGCTCCAAAACGCTGCCGCTGACAATCTCAATGGTTGTATTATGGATTTGCATGGCTGCTCTGTATCCGCTACATCGGCAGATCAATCCATTCCCGATTATCCACTGTCGCTCGGAAACGATTGATTGCAAGATTGAGTTCCCCGTAGGTATTCGTGTCCCGTATCTTGTCCAGGTACAGGTTTCTTTGGACAACAAACTCCAAACGAAAGCACCAATAGAGGGACATGAGGGGATTGATGAAGAGCTTACTGCCCTCAGTCCGTCGGCTCTCGTGATAGTCGCCGAAATGCCCGGCAATGGCGGATAGGATCGAAGAAGACACAATGCTGGGATGATGCGACATGGACTGCCTGACTGCCTCGGAAGCCTGTCGGTAGAACTTCACTTCGGGCATATCGTCAGTTAAACTCCATGCCCCCAGAAAGCCGCCGCTCTGGATGATTTCCGCCACGGCTTGCAAAAAGTAGGCATGGCAGACGCCGTGAAAGGTGTCCACGCCGAAACCGAGACAGACCAGCATTTTCCGAGGCACATCCAGCGCACTGACGGCGGCGATGCTAGCCATGTCTTCCTGCGGCGTTCCCAGCCCCGGCTCATCGCCGCGCATCAGGCTGTCCGTTCCGCCATCCACCAGGATAATCGTATCTGGTTTCAGACGTTCTGTTAGGACGCGGTAGCCGTGCGAAATTGGGCTTGCCCCGGTGCGGTCAAAGCAATAGATCGGCACCCGTTCGCCCCGCTGCTGAAACCATTGCGAAAGATACAGTTCCGGGAAGTAGTAATCGGAGCCTTCCGTTGAGGCAATGACTTCTACCAGGGCCGGCGCGAGTTTGCGTCCTGTGGAAGCGTGAACATTAGAAAAAGACAAGTTGGCAAGATGCACTTGCTTCCCCTGCGCCCGCAAGGCAAAATAAAGCGGCAGCCCGGAGAAGATGTTGAAATCCGCCCCCAGCGCCGGCTATCAGGATATTCTGAGACTCGTCTATCTCAGCGAAGAATGGTGGATCCAGCAAACCCATTTTAACGCAACTGCTCCAACACAAATTCCGTCATGCGTCGCTGCAAGGTCCAGTTGAAGGGGCCGCAGTGGCCCATGTCGGGCTGTTCGCGGTAGTCTACGGTCAGGCCACGCGCCCGCATGGCGGGAACCAGTTTATCGGAATGTGCCGCCTTGCTGACGGCGGTGTCCAAGCCGCCTTGAATAATGAGATAGGGAATGTCCGGCAGCTTGACGACCTGATGATTGGGCGAGTGTGCGACCAGAGTGTCGTGGATGTCGCCATAGGAGCCGAACGCATGGTGCATCGTGCGCGGCAGGTCGGGACGTTCGCTGTAATGGTGCACGAGATCGGTGACGGGGCAGTTCGCGGCGCAGGCGGCAATGGGATGGCCGCCCAGCGCCGAATACAGCAGGGCGCTAAAGCCGCCCATGCTGCCGCCGGTAGCAATCGCGGGAACGTCCGGGGCGAGGCTGTAGCGGGCGAACAGGCCAGCAATGAGTTCATCAGTGAACGCCTGGGTCGCCGGGTTCATCCAGCACCAGGGGTCATGGTACGGAACCACGACCAGCGCCCCCGCCTGTCCCCATTCCAGTTCCATTGCATCCGCGCCGCCTTTCATGCCGGTCGCACCCAACCCGGCGAATTCCAGGACAATCCCACGCACTGGGCCATTCAGATATTTGTCGCCGATCCAGGCAACCTGCGAGAGCAAAGTGTCGTTCATCGTGTCTCCCCCAGCAATTTCTCCAAAGCCGCCGCGTCCCACCCATAGCCAATGTCATCATAGGTGACACCTCTGATCTCGCGCTGCCCGGTTCGGGCATGAACGCCGCCGAGGACTTCGTAGAACCGGCAAGCGGAATTGTGAGCATTGACCCAGATCAGCAGCGTCGGCAGACCCTCGCCAGACAAGCGCCGGGCCAGCGTCTGAACCAACATACGGCCCATACCCTGTCTCTGCTGCGCCTGCAAGACATAGAGCGCGTAAACTTCGCCCTGATACTCCGTGTCCTCCGTTCGCACTCTGCCGCCGGAAGCGAAGCCGACGATCTCACCCGTGTCTATCACCGCAACATAAACATAAGTCCAGCCGCCATGGGTGTGTTCCAGGCGATCCCTCCACATCTGCTCATGGTCAGGAACCGAAAGCGTGTCCAGATGCTCCTGCGGCATGATGCCGGGGTAGGTCGTCCGCCACGTTTCCACATGCACCCGCGCGATCCCGGAGGCATCTTCCGGTCTGGCTTCGCGAATGGTCATAGCGCGGCCAACTCTCCGCGGAACTCGGCTATGACTTCAATCTGGCCGACAATGACCGCATTGAAGGCCAGCAGTTCTTCCGCCGGTATCCAATACTCTTGGTGAGCGCTGCTGCCAACAGTCTGGACCTCGTAGCCTTGCAAATACTCCTGCCGAACCTGAAACCGCGTGACATAGCCGACATAACCCGAAGCTGCATCGCGCGTATTCCAGTCGCGGGCGATCTGAACCGCGTACTCTTCCGTCAGCACGGGGTAAAAGATCGGCTGAAACGACAGACGGGGCGGAAATGCCTTCCACCCACTCCCCTGGATCAAGTCCAATTCCTTCTGTCCGACCGGACGGTACAAAGTCGTTGTCATTTCCTCGGCCTTTGTCATGCCGGGATTTTACCCTATACAAGCAAAAAGGGCGAACACAAGGTTCGCCCCTACTCCCAACAAGCGGCTACACATTCTCCTGCGAGATGTCGCCGTCGGCATCGCAGGAGATGAGGATGGGGATGTCTTCCTGCACCGTTTCCAGATGCACGGGACGCGCCCAGAGTTTCTGGATGTTTCGCAAGACGCGCTCGGTATAGTCCGTGTCCAGCGATTTGCCGTCAAAGGCATGCTTGAGGTAAAGTTCGCCCCGGCGCTTGTAGTCGCCGTCTTCCACGGTCAGCATCGGCTGGCCGAAGTTGGTCATGGAGTCCACGATGCCGTCGCGGACTTTGCGCCAGTCCGTGTCCTGAACCACCCACATCTCCTCGCCGTCCACTTCCTGCAACTTGTAGGTGTAGAGGTCCAGCTTCTTGACCAGCGGCTCGGTGAGATACTTACGCAGGAACGTCACATCGTTGTCTTCCTCACAGACTTGAAACAGTTTGGCGCGGCCTTCGCCTTGCGGGCGGGCGATGGCACGGCCCATCCAGTCCTGCTCTTCCTCGTCGCCTGGCTCCATGATCCCGTCCCAGCGGCGCTCGATGTCCTTGAGTATCTGGAAGCCGACGTAGTACGGGTTGATCTGCATCCGCGATCCTGACGGCGACAGAACGGACGAGTGCAGACGCCGAAATTCCCAGTGCTCCTCGCTGGTCAAATCCAGCGATTCCAGAATCTTCTCATGCCAGTAGGACGCAAACCCCTCGTTCATGATCTTGGTTCGCATCTGCGGCAGGAAGTACAGCATCTCCTCGCGGACGATCTGCAAAATATCCCGCTGCCAATCAGTCAAATCGCGCCCGTACTCGATCAAGAACCGCATCAAATCCTTTTCCGGCTCTTCAGGGAACTTGCGCGGGCGCGGCTTCGGACGCTCGCCATTTCCCGCCACATTCCAGATGTCGTCGTAGACTGTTTCGGAGGGCTGGCCGCCATGCAGACGGTCGTCTTCATGCTGCTCATGCGTCTTTTGCTTGATGGCCGGCGCAGTCGGATCGAAGTGTTCTTCGATCGTCATCACCGTGTCCAGAAATTCTTCCACCTCGCGCCAGCCGAACTCCTGCTCATACTCGCGGATGCGCTCGCCATGCAGACGCATCTGCTCCACCATGCGGCGATTGGTGTGGGCAAAGTAGGTGTTATGCTTGAAGAAGTGGCAGTGGCCGAGGACGTGCGCGACGACGAACTTATGCGACAGCATGGAATTGTCTTCGACCAGAAACGCCTGGCAGGGGTCAGTGTTGAAGACGATCTCGTAAATCTTGGACATGCCATATTCATACGACGTCTTCTGCCGGTGATAGTCTCGCCCAAACGTCCAGTGCGAAAACCGCGCCGGCAGGCCATAGGCCCCGAGTTCATAGATGACGTGCTGCGGGACGACCTCAAAGTGGGTAGGATAAGGGTCCAGGCCGAACTCACGCGCCTGATCCCAGATCGTCTCCATCCACCGTTCTAACTCTTCCTTTTCCGCTTCAGAAAAAGACATGGCGGCTCCCCTGTTTTCTGTTTCGCGTCTCCCTGTTATTATTCGTCTATTGTACCCGATTCGGTTCCCTTGCGGAATGAAAAATGCGCCTGTCCACTGGACAGGCGCTTGAGAAAGTATCGCTGCTTTGGCCGCGGCGCGACGGATTAAGTCGGCAGATTGATCCGCTTGGGAAAGAAGAGGCCGGGCATTCCGGACGTATTGCCGTAGACAATGTGGAGCACTTGCTGTATGGAGCGGTTAAACGCGATGGCGTTACTGTCGGACACCACGATAGAAGAGGTCGTGCCGCCGCCGTCTACAGGCTGTTCCACGCCGTAGTCGGGAGGAACAAGGTTTCCGTTGGAGTCCACGCTGTCCCCGCCGAGCGCGACGCGGACATTGGAGATTGCCTGCGTGGCCGGTCCCTGACCTAACTCAAACAGATTTGTGCGAACTAGCCCGGCGTGGTACGCTTCCACTGCGAGAATGCCCGCCGCATAACTCAAGACGGACTTGTTCTGAATAACCGGCGCCGCGCCATGATAGGCCGTCACCCCCACGTCTTCAAAGATATAGGCGCCGAGGAGAAAATTGATATCACTGGCAAACGGGTCAAAGGAAGCACCGAGGCCCGCGGCCTGAGCCAACGTATTGAAACTGTTATACAGGTCAATCTCAGGCTGGGCGACATAGGGAAGGCCGAAGCTTGCAAGAGCTTTCCGAATGAAGACGACATGGCTTTCTTCGTCCTGGGCAATTTCAGCGGCAAATTGCCGAATGGCATCCGACTGAAATGGCACCTGGGTGCTGCCCGTAGGCTTGACGATGACCGGCCCTGCCTTCCTGCCGTTGGAACCGTCAACGCCAATTCCAAGCGCTTCCAGGCCCATTCCGGTCGTCGCATGGGCGTAATACTGCGCTTCCAGATACTCCAGGTTCAGGGCAAAGTTCAGGATGAGAACATCGCTGTCGTAAGGGTGAGTAGCGGCTTCCGCGCCCTTCGCCAGAAGGCTGGCGCTGGCTAAACCTAGCGCGCCCATACCCGCGCTCTTCAAGAACCGGCGGCGGTCCAGCAGGGCATTCAAAGACTTCTCAATGTGTGGCATAACGACAATTCCTTTCAGACACCAGTGACCAAACCCGCTATGGGGATCACACCGGCCTGAGTGCAAGGCAGCCGGTGCATGGGCGTTATACCCACTGCCGGCCATGAAATGCAGGAATTCCGCCGTCGTTACGTGATTGTAAACTTCTGTTAATAAGCGGCCTTTAACCCTCTAATGCGCGATCTCCGGGTGGCCTTTGGCGAAGAACTTTTTGAGCGCGGGCCAAACATCTTCTTTCTCGTTGATTTTTACTAACACGACGCGCGGATCGGTCTCAAAGGCTTCTTCATAGGCCTGGCCGAGCGGGGCAAAGCCGAAGGATGACTGCCAGCCGTCGCTGCCGATCTCGCCATAGCCGATCAAGTTGCACATGTCGCGCATCTTTTTCATCAGTTCCACGCATTCGGCGTCGCCCCAGTTGTAGCCGTCGGAGAAAAGGAACGGGTAAATGTTCCACTCACGCGGGTTATAGCGCTTGTCAATGATGTCCAGAGCCAGCCGGTAGGCGCTGCTCATGCGCGTTCCCCCGCTGTCGCCGAGCGAGAAGAACTGGTTTTCCGAGACTTCTTTGGCCTCGGTATGGCAGGTGATAAAGACGATCTCCGTGTTGGTGTATTTCGTCCGCAGGAACTGCGTCATCCAGAAGTAGAACGAGCGGCAGATATACGCCTCAAACTCCCCCATGGAGCCGGACACGTCGCGCATGGCAAAGACGACCGCGTTGCGCTGCGGCTCGGTGACGAGTTCATAGTTTTTGAAGCGTTTATCTTCGTTGCGGACTTCCCACTTGTTGGGATTGCCCTGCCGGGCATTGCGCCGGTAGGCTTCCAGCAGCGTCCGCTTACGGTCCAAATTGGCCGCGATGCCGCGCTTGGTGATGGTGTTGAACTCGGCGTGTTCGCTGAGAATCTGCTTCGCGCCCTTGTCTTCCAAATTGGGCAGGGACAGGTCTTCAAAGACCATCTGGGCCAGTTCGTCCAGCGTGAATTCGGCCTCGTAATAGTCTACGCCGGGGTCCTGGCCGGCCTGCTTGCCGACACCCTGGCCGTCCTGATTGGAGGGCGCGCGCCCGATGATGTCGCCTGGCTTGGTCCCGCCCGGCCCCTGCCCCACCCGCTGGCGGTCATACGGATCAAAGCGTATGCGCGGCAGTTCCAGACCGCGCACCGGGACTTTGACGATTTTACCCCGGTCAGCCGTGATAATATCCTGCTGCGAGATGATCTCCCCCAGATTCTCACGGATGACCTCTTTGATCTTCTCGTTGTGACGCGCCCGGTCGCGGTCCGCGCGCCGGTGCAGGTCCCAGGAATCATTAGATAAAGAATAAAGCGGGTCGGACATAACACCCCCTAGCCCCCAATAATGGGGGAACCGGAATAGTTCATAGCCCCTATCCTTTTGACTCCCCCATTATTGGGGGCGGGGGGGCTGATCCGCGCGGGCGGCGGCGATTTGACGGACGGCAAAGAATTCCTGTATGTTCTCACTGGTGACAATGCCGAGCAGGCGGCCATTCTGGCCCGGGTCAAGAATAAGCAGCGGCCCTGGCTGACTTTGCAGCGCGGGCAGCAGAGCGCTCAGGTCGTCATCCGGCCCCGCCGATGCATATTCGCGGCTCATGGCTCCGGCCACATAAGCACTCGGCCCGGACTCGGCCAGCCCGCGCAGGAGGCCGTTTCGCGTCAGAACGCCCTGCACCTGATCACCGTGAACAACCGGAAAATCATGATGGGACGTGTCCAGCAGCACATCGACGGCTTCTTTCAGCGTGTTCCCGACTGTCAGCGTCCGCACGTCCGTCATCATCGCTTCCCGAACCGAGACACCCTCTATGAGCGCAGCCTGCCGATACGCCGACGCTTCCTGCCCCGCGCCGATGTAGACGAAGAACGCAATGAACAGATACCACAACGGGCCGTGCAGAACCGCAAACAGACCCGCACCGACCGCAATCAATTGTCCCAGGCCTGCCGCAATCGTGGTCGCCTGTGGCGGCGGCATATTGAGAGCGAGAATGGCTCGGAAGACGCGCCCGCCGTCCATTGGAAAAGCCGGGATCATGTTAAAGAGGACCAGGCTGACATTGATCCACATCACCACTTCCACAAACCCGCGCCAGCCGCCTCCCCCGATGCTGACGACATTCGCAGGCAGCAAAGCCCCCTGCGCGGACAGAACGCCCCAGAGCAGCGCCGCAATCACGACATTGACCGCCGGCCCGGCCAGCGCGATCCAAAGTTCCTGCCCCGCCGTCGGACGCTTCTCAATCTGCGCCACGCCGCCAATCGGGTACAGCGTGATATTGGCAACGGGAATACTGTAGCGCAGGGCGACCAGGCTATGCCCCAGTTCATGCAAAACCACGCACAGAAACAAGGCCAGAACCAGGGTCACACTCAGCCCTGCGCCGCCGGTTCGCCCGCCCAACGCGACATAGACGAGAAACAGCAGAAACGTAAAATGCAGCCGGATCGGAATGCCGGCGACCGTCGCCACCCGCAAAGCCCAATTATTTTCCTGCGGCGGCGCAGGCGCTTGTTGCCGCACGGGTTCTGCCATCAGTTACTTTCTTTATTCGCCGCCCAGCAATGCGCTGACGGTCCAAACTGCTTCCGGCGCAGTCAGCGGCGAAATCGTGTCCGCTCCCGCCAGCCGCTTCACATCCCGATACCCCTCCGGCGTCGGCTCCCGGTGCCGCACAATAGTTGCCTCTTTTACCAGCACAACCCAATAGTCGCTAATGCCTGCCTGCGCGTACAGCAACGCCTAGTCGCCTAAGTCATACTCAGCCGTCAGATCCGAAACCTCATCGAGTAATTTGGTGTCTGCGGGGCCAGGAGGCCGTTCCTCATACTCAGACCGGCGATCAACGATTACAAGTTACGCTTGATGTGAAATGAAATCGCTCATCCTGAAGCGAGAAAGGAACCGAAGGCTCCGCCGGCAAACTATGAAACAACCCTTTGCCCGAGGTGCCCCATGAATATGCCGACGGAAACCTTCTTAACCACATTATACACCATTGTCAACGACTGGTATCAGGTCCACGTCCCTCGGCTGCTGCCGCACAAAGCCGGGACGAAGCCACTCTTCTCAGACAGCGAGGTCATCACCTTGTCCCTGGCTCAACACTGGCTCGGCTTCTCCGAGGAGCGTGAGTTCCTGCGCCGTATGAGGAATGACTGCCTGCCTCTGTTTCCGCGTCTGGTCAGCCAAAGCCAGTTCAACCGGCGGGCACGGAGCCTGTGCTGGCTCATCAACGCTCTGCGCCAGCATCTTGTGGAGCAGATGGGCATCGCCGAGGCTCCCTGCCAGATCATTGATGGTACGCCGGTGCAAGTGCGTCACTGGCGACGCTTCGGCAAAGGCCACTTGCTCTTACCCGAAGCGGCACTCGGCTACTGCGCGACCAAGAAGGAGACCTTCTATGGCTTGCGTCTGCTGGCCTTGACCACGCTGGACGGTATCATCCTCGAGTGGGACCTGTTCGCGGCCAACACCGATGAGCGTGAGGCTGCACAAAACCTGCTGGACAACTGCCGCGACTTGTTTGTGCTGGGCGATAAAGGCTTTCTGGATCAAAGGCGTCAATCCGTCTTACAGGAAGATCAGGGTCTGCTGCTAGTGACGCCCAAGCGCAAGAACCAGCACAAGCAGAACCCTCCGGCTTGGGATGCCTTAATGAACCGGACACGCCGGATGATCGAGACCACGTTTGCCCAAGCCAAAGGCACGTTTGGACTGGAGAAGCCGCGTGCCAGGAGCGTGTGGGGCATCCTGAGCCGGGTTATCGCCAAAATTACCGGATTGACCATTGCGGCCAAGCACAATCGGGAGCAGGGTCACTCCCCGCTCAGGCTGGCGGAGTTCACGTTTTGAGCCAACCCAACCAAATTCAATTCACATCAAGCGTAAGTACGTCTGGGGCTACATGTGTGTCTTCCGTGATCGCCAGAGGCTTACCCTCGCGCACTTGATACACCGACTCAAAGACTTCCCGAAAATGGTCTGCCACCCGCCCTACTGAGTACGCATGAATTGGCGTCTGTCCTGGATGCTCAATCAGTTTTCCGAATATGAGTTCCACCTTCGGCCACAGACCGAACGCGCCCGCGTCCAGCGCGCGGTAGAACATGGGCGCTGTCCAGTGATACTCCCGGATTACGTCTGTTTTCGGCTGTGACCTAGTGATCCAGCGGAATACATCCTTCTGTCGGCGCAGAGAAGGGCGGCTTTCCTGCCGCCCCTTCTGGGTCATAATCGGCTCGGTCATCGTATTCAATCCAAGCATCAATTGTCGTGCCCATTGAGAGTCATTCTTACCGGTTTAGCAGTGTGCCGACGTACTTCAAGAGTTCGTTGGCGGACTGCTCGGTGTAGCCCTGGTCTTTGACCAAACGATCCACGACATCGTTGATGCGGCGTAGCTGCTCCTGATTGGGCGTCTTGGTGCTGGTCGTGATTTTGACGATGTCTTTCAGGTCAGAGAACAGTTTTTTCTCCAACGCTTCTTTCAGTCGTTCATCGGAGCCGACGCCGAAAGAGCCGCCCCGGCGGGAGACGCTGGCAACGGAGCGCATGATGCCTTCGCGGAACTCGCGCTTGGCGTTTTCACTGACGCCGATCTGCTCTTCAATGGAGCGCATCAGTCGCTCATCGGGTTCCACATCGTCGCTCGTGATCGGGTCCTTGACTTTGGTGCGGTTGCAGAAGGCGTCCACGTTATCCAGGTAGTTATCCAGCAGCGTCTTGGCGGACTCTTCGTAAGAATAGACAAAGGCGCGCTGGACTTCTTTTTTCGCCAGCTCGTCGTAGTCTTTGCGGGTCTCGTCAATGAAGCCGAGCAGGCGCCGATGCTCTTCTTCATTGGTGGTGTACTCCTGCAAGCCGTCGCGCAGGCCGCGCAGAACGTCAATCGGCGTCACGTAGCCTTTGCCGCCTTTCACCAATGCGGCGGAAATGCGGTTGATGACGAAGCGTGGAGAAACGCCGCTCATGCCCTCGTCCATGAACTCTTCCTGCAACTCCCGAATATGTTTCTGGTCCCAATCGCCGACCTGTTTTTCGCCGTCATAAAGCTTCAACTTGGTCATCAGGGACAGCCCGGACTTTTTGGACGGCTTCAGGCGCGTCAGCAGGGCAAACATGGATGCCGTGCGGAGCGTGTGCGGGGCGATATGGACCGCCGTCAGATCCGCCCGCTCGTCGGAAAGCTGCGATTGGCCGATTAACTTTTCGTAGATTTTGATTTCTTCAGTCAGGCGCAGGTTGTACGGGACGCGGACGACGAAGATGCGATCAATCATCGCCTCGTTTTCTTTGTTGCCGAAGTAGGAGTTGTACTCATACTCGTTGGTGTGGGCGAGAACCACGACATCGGCGTAGATCAGTGCGAAGCGGGAGGCTTTGATGGTCTGCTCACCCGCAACCGTGTTCAGTTCATACAGAAAGCGCTTTTCGGCTTTGAGCATCTCAATAAACTCAATCACGCCACGGTTGGCGATATTCAGTTCGCCATCAAAGTTATAAGCGCGCGGGTCGGATTCTAAGCCGTACTCGGTCAGCGCCTGAATGTTCACGGAACCGGTGAGTTCCGCGACATCCTGCGATTTCGGGTCGGCGGGTTTGAACGTGCCGATGCCGCGCCGCTCCCGTTCGGACAGGGTAATGCGTTCGATGGGAACATCGTCAATTTTTCCGCCCCATTCGTGCTTCAAGCGGTAAGCATCGACGGGGTCCAGATCGCCTTCAATATGGGTGCCAAACTGCTTCTTAAACTCGGGCCGCAGGTCTTCGGGGATCAGATGCAGCGGCTCCTCGTGCATTGGCGAACCTTTGATCGCATAGATCGCCCCCTCGTCGGTCTTGGAATACTTTTCCAGACCCTTCTTGAGCAGCGTCGCCAGCGTAGACTTGCCGCCGCCGACGGGGCCGACCAGCATCAGAATGCGCTTACGAATGTCCAAACGGCGGGCGGCGGGAGCGAAGTATTCTTCCACCAGATGCTGAATGGTCTTCTCCATCCCAAACAACTCACCCTCAAAGAAGGTGTAAGTCTTCGGCTTGCCCTCGCCGTTGTCCTGAACGCCCGCCGAGATGATCATGTCGTAAAGACGGGCGTGGGCGAGGTCCGCCACCTTCGGGTTCTGGGCGACGATTTCCAGGTAGTCCTTAAATGTGCCTTCCCATTGCAGCTTGCCGACGATCTGCCGCTGCTCTTCGGCTTGCTTGAGTATGTCCCAGGTGCTCATTCCGTTTCCTTTCCGTGAAAAACTCATCTATTCAAAAATGACACAGCCCCGGCGCTCGTAGTTTTCTACGAAGTCACCGAGGCTGCAAATCTCGCGTTCCCTGTCTGCTGCGTGTCCTGCTAAACCATGTTCATCCGCCCGCTGTGCCTCGGATCGTCTTGTGAAGGTGGGTTTGTTTGCAACAGACGGTCATTGTCCGCGTCTCACTTTCGCCTTCCGGGCGCGATGGCTCTGGAAGGCGGCATTGTTTGGGTTTTGGTATATCCCTATTATACCATGCTTTTCTCTTTCATTTTACGAAGACGCCGGGGGATTTGTTCCCCCAGCGGCCAGGCGGCTTTCTTCCTCTGGATCAGGCCGCAGGTGATGCCAGAGCCACACGGCGAACAAGACGACAAGAACGGACGTGACGGCAAAATCCGCCTTGTGCAGCCCTGCCCGAATCGCTTCCATATGCTCCCCAAACTTGACGCCGACCCAGGCAAGAAGATAGCAGAACGGCAGTGCGCCGACAAAGGTATAAGCGCAGAACTTGGGGAAGTTCATGCGCGAAATGCCTGCCGGCAGTGAGATAAACGTGCGAACAATCGGCAGCCAGCGGCTGAAGAGAGCCGTGATGTCGCCATGTCTCTGGAAGAAATCGTCAGCCTTGTCAATGTCTCGCTTACGGATCAAGACATACTTGCCGTACTTTTCCAAGAATGGGCGTCCGCCAATTGCACCGACCCAATAGGCGATGATGGAACCAAGCAGATTGCCTAGCGCCCCGACAAAAGTCAGCATCCAGATGTTCGGATGAAATGCGCCGGTCGGGAAGGAAATTTGCGCGCCAGCGAACGGCATAATCGCCTCGCTGGGGACCGGAATGCAAGCCGATTCCAGTGTCATCAGCAGAAGCACGCCGGGGTAGCCGAGTGTGGCGATTAAGTGGGTGATCGCGTCAATCAAATGCTGCACGTTGTCTTTGGTTCCTTTTTCGAGTTCGGTCAGCGAATGGAGATTGTCCCGGAAACGACGCCAGACTTCAGCGTGCGTGGGCTGCTCAAATCCGGCTGACGCCCGCCGACAAAGACCTGCCACTCACCTGGCTGCATCGCTCGTTCGCCCCGCGCGTTCACAAGCAACAACTGCTCCGGGGAGAGCGTGAACGTCACGGTTCGCCGCTCATGCGCCCCCAGTGGAATGCGCGAAAAGCCTGCCAGAATCAGCCGGGGCATCGGCTGTCCCGGCGCGATTTCGCGCACAGCGGTGTCCGGCGCAGGCCGCAGGTAGAGTTCCGCGACTTCGTCACCTGCCCGTCCACTGGTATTTTCCACCTGGGCCGTCACCGTCGCCGACTGGCCCGATGCAATCTGTTTGGGTATCTTTAAATTGCTGTACTTTAACTCCGAATAGCTCAGACCGTAGCCGAACGGATACAGCGGCTTGCCGTCAAAGTAGCGGTACGTGCGGCTTTTCATAGCGTAGTCGCGGAACGGCGGCAATTGCTCCACGCCGGTATAAAACGTCACCGGCAGCCGTCCTGATGGGTTGTAATCGCCGAACAACACGTCCGCGACTGCGGTGCCGCCTTCTTCGCCGGGATACCATGCTTCCAGAATGGCCGGGACATGAGATTGCGCCCAATTGATGCTCAGGGCGCTGCCGTTCATCAGAACAACAACAATCGGCTTGCCTGTCGCGGCCACGGCTTCCAGTAATTGCTGCTGGACGGCGGGAATGTTCAGGTCCGTACGGTCCCCATTGCCGTTGGTGCCTTCCTCGCCTTCCAGTTGGGACGAAATGCCGCCGACGAAAATCACGGCGTCCGCGCGTTTGGCGGCGGCAATCGCATCGCCAAAGAGGGTATCGCCGGGCGTTTTCCAGAGCAGCGACACTTCGGCATCGCGGTCGCCCTGGAAATATTCCAGACGAATAGGGACGACTTGACCGGCCTTCAGCGTCACGTTATAAGATTTTGTATCTGCCGGATGGACCGTCCAATCGTCAATCACTTTTTGATCGTTGACAAACAGCCGGAAGCCATCGTCCCCTCGCACACCCAGCGTGTATTCCCCATCGCGCGGCGCGATCAATTGGCCGGTCCAGCGGACGCTGTAATGGTCATGCGGCAATCCGGGCGGCGGCGTTCCCGACCAGTTGAAGTTGATCTGCGCGTCCTGCCGCGTGGCGGTCGGAGCGCCCGTCAAGTCCTGATTGGTGAAGTATTCGCCGCTCAGGCCCGGCTTTCCGCCGCTTTGCAGCGCCGAGCCGTTGATCGTTTGCAAATCGCTTGGCGTGGTCAACCCGCTCCCCTGCACATATTCTACGGAAACGCCGGCAGTGGCAGCCCGCGTTTTAATTCCGTCCAGGATGCTGACTTCGTGCGTAGACGAGCCGTTGTAATTGCCCCGCTGCGTGGCAGCGGCATTCGCATTCGGACCGATCACGGCCAGAGACTTGATGGATTTTGCCAGTGGCAGCATGTGGTTGTCGTTCTTGAGCAGCACCAGGGACTCATGCGCCGCGCGCAGAGCAATTTGGCGATGGGCCGGGCTGTCAATCACGCTCGGCGGAATCTGGGAATACGCCACCTGCGTGGGTGGGTCAAACATCCCAAGCTGCATTCTGGCTATGAAAAGGCGTTTGACTGACTTGTCTATCTCCGCCTCTGTAATCAATCCCTGTTTGACGGCGTTCGGCAGAGCGCTGTATTCGCCGCCGCAGTCCAGATCGCACCCGGCTTTGACCGCATCCGCGTCGGCTTCTTCCTGGCTTTTCGCGTAGTGGTGGTTGTAAAAAATGTCTCCAATCGCGCCGCAGTCGGAGACGACATAGCCGTCAAAGCCCCATTTCTGCCGCAGGGTTTCTTGCAGCAAAAACGCGCTGGCGTTGTCGGGAACGCCCGACACGCTGCTGTAGGCCCCCATGACTGACTGCGCGTGGGCCTTGCGAACTGTGGCTTCAAAGGCGGGCAGGTAGGTGTCATTGAGGTCATAATCGGAGACGATGGCGTTGAATTTGTGCCGTTCGGGTTCTGGCCCGCTATGCACGGCGTAGTGTTTGGCCGTGGCAATGACTTTGAAATACTTCGGGTCATTGCCCTGCAAGCCCTTCACATAGACGACGCCAAACTGCGCGGTCAAATAGGGGTCTTCGCCGTAGGTCTCCTGCCCCCGACCCCAGCGCGGGTCGCGGAAGATATTGATGTTGGGCGCAAAGAACGTCAGCCCATGATAGCCCTGCGGCTTTCCCACCCCGCCGGTCTGATTGTACCAGGCTCGGTCTTCATCCGAGATGGCATTGGCGACCTGCGAATGCAGAGCCAGATCAAACGTCGCCGCCAGCCCAATCGGTTCGGGAAAGACCGTCGCGGGGCTGACCGCGTCCCCATGCAGGCATTCGCTCCACCAGTAATACGCGGGAATTCCCAAGCGCGGAATGGCCGGGGCATCCGTCCCCATCTGCCCAGCCTTCTCTTCCAGCGTCATCCGCCCGACCAGATCATCCACCCGCTTCGCCGTCGGCAGCGATGGGTCTTGAAAAGGATACGTCGCCTGTGCGCCCACGTGTGGAATACACACGAGGAAAAATCCCATTCCCAAAACAGCCGTCCAAAATTTACGCATTATGCCCCCCATTGAGCGCTTAAGATTGTGCTTGCCGCATTGTTTTCACCGCTGGCGAGATATTTCCCTCTGCGGATTTGATTATTGGCCTTCTGCAAATTGCTTCGCCTCCTCAAGAATTTGTCGCATCTCTGTTGCGGTGTCTTCTTTTACGCAGAACCAGCAGCGGTCGGCGTAACCGTAAACACCGCCCATCGGGGAAATGCTGATCGTCGGACGGCCTTGCTCTTCAAGCCTTACGATCATGCGGCATGGCCGCCCCGCATTTTCCCAATAGAGGTTATACCAGCCTTGAACGATCCATGCATTACTGTCTGCAAACCATGCAATGCTGATATTATGGTTTTGTGTAAATGCTTCTAACACAGGTGTAATGGATGAAAGATTTCGCCGATCTCGCGGGTCTTTGGGATCAGCTCTCGCTCAAGACATTAATCATTTCCCTTGTGAAATCTTCGTGCCAGCCGTTCCGCCTCAGCTTTGTCGTCCGGCGCGAGACGGCCTTCCACAACTTCTCCCGTCAGAAACTCTTTCACTTCCCCCAACCGCCTTCCCGGTGGCAGATGGAGCAGGGCCATGAGTTCCTGACCATCTAAAGGCGAAGTCAATGCGCTGATGTCCTGGGCTTCTTGAATTGGCTTCATGCGGGCGCGCAGGTCGTCGGCGCGGGAGATGTCCGTGTGGCCGGGGGCAAGCGCGGACACATCGGCGGCGTGGATGGCGAACAGGTCGTCCATCTGCGGCCCCAGGTCGCGCATTAGGCGGCGCACGGCGGCATCGGTCCAGTGCGGGCCGTATTCGCCGATCCGCATGTGCTGGGCCACGAGGCGCGTGACGGCGGCAATTTCGTCATTGGAAAACTTCAAACGAGTTCAGAAAACGACGGGCCATTTCGGCCCCGACATCCTGATGGCCGTAAAAGTGTACGCGCCCATCCTCACCAATCCCTTTGGTGCGCGGCTTGCCGACATCATGCAGCAGCGTCGCCAGACGCAAAGGCAGCGAGGCATCGGCGGGCAGGTTGCCTAGAGCGACCAGCGTATGCTCCCAGACGGGATAAGCGTGAAACTCGTTTTGCGTGACGCCGACCATTTCCAGCAGTTCCGGCGCGAACTGCGTCAGCAGCCCGCTCTCGCGGAGTAATTCCAGACCCAGCGGGGCGTGGGTCGTCATCAGCGTCTTGCAGAACTCGTCCCGAAGGCGCTCATACGAAATAACACGGGTACTATCCGGGTTAATGTCGTTGATGCGCGTCGTTCGCTGGCGCATTGCCTTCCAGGTGAACGGCTCAATGGTGAAACCGAACCGGGCGGCAAAGCGGATGGCGCGCAGCATACGTAGCCCGTCATCCTGGAACGTAATAAGTGGATCGGTCGGCGTGCGGATAATTTGCGCGTCTATGTCCGCAAAGGCACGGCCCAACGGGTCCAGCGTCTCTCCCGTGTGCAAGTTTTCCAGCAGCGTGTTGATTGTAAAATCGCGGCGTTTGGCATCATCCGCCAGCGTTCCCGGCTGCACCATCTCCGGCTTGCGGCTGTCGGGCGCGTAGGACTTAATGCGGGCTGTCACCAGTTCCACATCGCGCCCTTTGACCACGACCATCGCGGTGCCGAAACGGGGATACACAACCGGGTGATGGTCCACCGCGCCGTGAGCGTGCAGAAAGTGCGCCAGAGCCAGGGCATCGCCTTCCAGAACGATGTCTATATCCTCTTTGGCCGACGACAGCCCCATCACTTTGTCCCGGACGAAGCCGCCGACCAGAAACAGCCGCCTGTCGTACTCCGTCCCGCGTGTCGCCGCCCGCAGAGTTTCCAATATTATTTCCGTCTCAGCCATTGGCAGAGATTATACCCGGAAGGCTCGGAAGAACTCACCTTGCTTGAACTCCCGGCCCTAAAGGGCCAGGCTAAAGGTTTACGAAGTCCCTCCGGGGCTGAGAGATGCGGTGTTACGTTCATCTTCAGCCCCGGAGGGGCTTTGTGGTCTCGTAGCCTGGCCTTTCAAGGCCGGGTAGGTTCTGTGATCGGGTGGGTTCGTCGGGTACACTCTGTCTACTATGCTTATCCAAATCTTAACACGGGGTCTCAAAACCGGCCTCGCTCTCGCGGCGACCACCAACGCCGCAATCATGCTGGCAAGCGACAAAGAAACAGGTTCGCCCTGGGCGGCCTTAAACTGTGTCGCCCACATCGTAGACGGCGATGGGAAAGAGCAGCCGACGGGCTATTCGCCGCGCGAATCGTGGCTCGGCATTGCTGTCAACGGTACGGCGATGGCCGCGTGGGGCGTCTTGTATGAAGGCGGCTTACGGGTGACGAACACACAGAGCAGTCCCTTGACGGCGGCATTGGCGACTGCCACGGCGTATGTCATTGATTATAAAATTGTGCCGAAGCGCTACACGCCTGGCATAGAAAAGCGCCTCAGCCAAAACGCGATCTGGCTGATTTACGGCGTGCTGGGTCTCACCTTCGCCCTCTCGCCGCTGTGGAACAAAAAGCAGTCTCCCTAGACGCCGCCTGCGTTCTCATGTTATAATCAGGCATCATGTACTTTGCCCGGCTGTTTTTGCTCCTCTGCGGCCTGCTCCTCGCCGGTATTCAGGCCGGACAGGCGGCAAAATGCCGCGCTGCCCACACCGACTACGCCTGCCCCTGACGCTGTGCCTCCAACACCTGCTCAAACCGAGACGCATATTCCCACGACCTCGCCTCTGGTCGGAACCAGCGCCTCGCCTGCCTCGGGCGAGACGGGACATCCGCCGCCCACGACGCCCGAGGCCCCTACCGCCACACTGCCGCCGACCGGGACGGAGACGCCGCTGCCGGGAAGCGCCGACACGCAGGCGTTTGTCGGCGATCCCAATGCCGATCCGTACAAGTCCGTCATTCTGGATAATGCGGATACGTTTGAGGAGACGACGCCGGGACACTGGACCGGGCGCGGTCATGTCCGGGTTCGGTATCAGGGCTACGTGCTGACCGGGAATCAGGTGGATGTAGACACGGACAGAGGACTGGCGACGTTTTCAGGCCATGTGCATCTGGTCGCCCCCAATGGGCAGACGGCAGACGCCGGCCCGAACGGCACGCTGCGAATCAATCTGCGCCGCAGCACATACACGCTGACGGGCGCACGGTCAGTTATTCAGCCAGAGCAGACGCAGCTCGGGCTGATTTTGCCGGTCTATGTCTACGGCGGCGTCGTGCGCGGGCGGCCCGGCTTGATTGACGCGCGCGGCGGCGAGTTCACCACCTGCGATTTTCTCCAGCCGCATTATTCGTTTGGGGCGCGCGATACCTATATTATCCCCGGCAAGAGGCTGGTGGCCCGCGATGTGACGTTCTATCGTAAGGGGCATCGAATCGCCAGTTTTCCCTACGTTGTCGTACCATTAGACCGGCGGCTGGCGCGGCAGACCTTGTTTCCGACTGTCGGGGAAACGCCCGACGAAGGCTATTTCATCAAATTCGCCTTTGGCTACGCCCTGGCGGCCAGCCTGCCCGGCATTCTGCGGCTGGATGAGTTTCAAAAGAAAGGCACCGGCGTCGGCTTTGACCAAACCTACGGCGAAACGGATCGGCCCAAACGCGGCAGCGGATTGTTTACCATCTACAATCTGTACGATAAGAGCCGGAACGTTGATGACCTCAATGGCAGTCTGAGACACACGCAGCAGTTCGGCACCATCTTCGCCAACTTGACCACGCAGTTTCAGCAGAACTCCTACTTTGCCGGTTTGTCCAAAAGCGAGTCACAGAACACGACATTGAGCCTGACGCGCAATGTCGGCAATCTCAACACGTCCCTGCTGACCACCCTGACCCAGAATTCGTTTGGCTACGGCCAATCGCAAACATTGACCTCGTCCCTGGACAACACGTACCATCCGACTGGTAAGTCATCGCTGGAAACCCGGTTTGATTTTTCTCAGTTCACGTCGCCCGGCTTTGGAATTTTTAGCAGTGGCTCCAACCGACAGGAACTGAGATTCGAATCTGGACTACCGCAATCAGGGCAAATTAGTGGATGTGGAGTTGCTGGCAACCAAGTACACCCAGCTCCAGAGCAGCAGCGGTTCCAGCCAGGCGTTCGGGGGATTGGAGCGGCTGCCGGAATTGCGGCTGGCCTCGGATGCCGTTCGCCTGGTCGGGCTGGGCCGGCTGCTGCCAAAGGACACGCGCCTTGATCTTTCGCTGGGCGACTTCAACGAGCCATCCTCACAGACCAAAACCGAGCGCGCCCGTTTCAATGTGGATTTAGGGACAACTACCAAAATTGTCACCGCGCGCGGCTCACTGGACTACGGTGGCGCGTTCCAGCAGGGCTTTTACGGCGACAACACCGCTCAATACGTGTTGAACGGGCATACAGGCTATCGCCTGCGTATTGGCGCGAAGTCCACGTTAGCCGCAACCTATACCTACCTGCGGCCCTACGGCTACACGCCGTTTCAATTTGACTATGCCGGCAGCACCAATCTCGCAGGCCTGAATCTCTCCGTGCAGGAGACCAAGGCGTTCCAACTGACCGCCGGCACAGGTTTTGATTTCAACCGCACCCAGAGCCTGTACGGCCAGCGCGCCATGCCTTTCCAAACTCTCGCGGCGCAGGCGCTGTACACGCCGGTCAGTTTTTTCCGCTTCCGCACGACGGCGTCCTACGACATCAACAACAGCCGTCTGGTGGACCTGACCAATGCCCTGCGCCTCCGCGGCTCCGACCTACTGGCCCTGGACCTGGCCGGCCGCTTTGATCCGACCCTGCACCGATACACCACTGTCAGCGGCAACCTCAACCTGCCGTTCTTCCGCGACGTTTCCGAAGATGCGGGCTATCGCCTGCGCGCCATCGGCGGCTACAACGGCATCACCAGCAAGTTTGACTACAAGGGCCTCGCGCTCACCCGCTCCTGGCACGACTTTGAAGCCTCGCTGATTTACCAGGACTCGCCCAACGGCCTGCGCCCCGGCTCCACGTTCACCTTCAATTTCCGCCTGAAAGCCTTCCCCGCCTACGAACCCTTCGCCATCGGCCAGTACGGCCAATCGCTTGATACGGGGATCGGCGAAACTTTGTGAGAAAGGCATCCCCATGAAAATTCTCTTTTGCGGCGACCCGCTCACCCCACGTCAGCCGGATGCGGCTTATTCCAATGAAGTTGCGGTGGCGGAACGCCTGGGCATTCCCTGGCACCCCCTCAATTTTGAGGCGCTGGCCTACGAAATGGACGCCGGCCAGGCTGTCCGGCGCGTTCCCTCGGCTTCCGATGCAGAACAAGCCGTTTATCGCGGGTGGATGCTGACCCCGCCGCAGTATGCCGCGCTCTATGTGGCGCTGGCGGCAAAGCAGATACTGTTAGTCAACACGCCAGCGCAGTATGAACATTGTCACTATCTGCCCCGTTGGTATGACAAACTAGAAGGCGACACGCCCCGCTCGGTTTGGACCGAAACCGGCGAGGATTTGTCCACGCTTCGCCTTATGGAACGGCTGCGGCCTTTCGGCTCCGCGCCGATTATCCTGAAGGACTGGGTAAAGTCCCGCAAACACGAGTGGTACGAAGCGTGTTTTATCCCATCTGCTTCGGACGCTCTGGCCGTTGAGCGCGTTGTGCAAAACTTCATTAACCGGCAGGGAAGCGAATTGAATGTCGGGCTTGTTTTCCGTGAGTTTGTGGCTTTCGAGCCACTGGCAGCGCATTCCCGCAGTCAAATGCCTTTAACGCGCGAGTATCGCTTATTCTTTTTGGATGGTGAGCCGATTCTGTCCGCACGGTATTAGGACGAGGGCGAGTACCCGGCAGAAGAATTGCCCATGAGTCATTTCCAAACACTGGCACAGCGAATTGACAGCCGCTTCTTCACAATGGACGTGGCGAAGACAATGGACGGGGGATGGCTAGTGGTTGAACTCGGGGACGCGCAGGTAGCCGAACTGCCGAAACATGCCAACGCCGACCTTTTCTATCAGGCACTCCAAACACGGTTGAATGCCATCAATTTGCGCTGATGTGCCAGGAAAAGAAGCCGCCAAGCACGAGACTTCCCTTGATAAACGGTCAGGCTTCTACTCTTAAACAGACTACGAAAATTATACCTGAGCCGCTAAAAAATCCTGCTGGCGGGCGAGGAAAAAGTCTACGGCGGCCTGGCCTTCGTGGCCGACGTCTTCCGAAAAGCTGTTGACGTACAATTCAATATGGGCGCGGACGACATCCGGGTTCAAGTCCTGTGCGTACTGGCGGCACAGGGCGAAGGCTTCGGCGTCATGGGCGTAGGCCCAGCGCAGGCTTTCGCGGACGGTGGAAGTCAGCAAGGGCAGGTCCAAGTTCTGGCGGGCGGCAATCGCGCCCAGAGGGATGGCAAAGCCGGTTTCGCGCTCCCAGAAGTCACCCAGGTCCTGGATCAGATGCAGGCCGTCGGACTGGTAGGTGAAGCGTTTTTCGTGGATGACGACGCCCTGCGTGTTTGGCACCTGCTGAAGCTGCGCGTACAGGGCATCAAACGGCAGGAATTGCTTACGCAGGGGGCGACCGGCGTAGAAGTCCAGCAGAAAGTTCGCGGTCGTGAATTCGCCGGGAACCAGGACTTTCGCGTCTGGGTTCCAATCGCCGCCACCCGACAGCAGCAGCGGGCCGACTCCTCGGCCCAGAGCGCCGCCGCAGGGGAGCAGATGGTAGTGATTTTGGCAGTGGATAAAGTTCGCGTAGCTGATCTTCACGACGTCTATAGTTCCGGCCTGGGCGCGGGCGTTGAGCGTTTCCACATCCTGGAAGTCCACGCGGAAGTCCAGGCCTTCGGTCTCCACTTGGCCGAGCAGCAGGCCGCTGAAAATGTACACGTCGTTCGGGCAGGGCGAGATGCCCAGCGATAGTTCAGGCATGAGGGTTCTCCCGGCAAATCTTGAAGTAATGACGCAATTGCAAAACAGCTTTGTTCATATTAAAAGCCTGCATATCCCGACGCGACGCGATATTGCTGATCGCGCGGATTTCGCAGACAGGAATGCCAAGCATTTGCCCTGCTTGTGCAACCGCTGCGCCTTCCATCGTCTCAAACGCTACGCCGAATAGTTGCTCTCGCAATAGCCCCGTTGCCTCGGTTCCAGTGCAGGCATTGACTGTGCATCCGGGACGCTGGGAAATGCCAGAATACTCAGGAAATGCCGTGAGCGGAAGCGGCTTTCGGTAGAATGCGGCCCAGACAGCCACCCTCACCGGCTCAAAGCCTGGCTTATCCGGTAATTCAAAACCGACATCTCCGTAGACCTCATAAGATCCCATGACAACATCGCCGATACTGAGATTGCTCCCGGGATACGCGCCAGCGATACCAATGTTCAGAATGCGCGCTGGCTGCTCCCGTGCCGCTATGATCAATGTCTGGGCAAGGGCGCAGGGAATTCCAGACTCCCGTGATGAGAAATGCCTTTTTTCCTCGGCGAGCATATCCTGCCTCAAGCGCGCGATCCCCTAACGGAGTGCCGAAGGCTTGGATTTCCCATCCTGTCGCCGCGCAGACCAGCAAGTCTAATCCTTCAGCCACGCAACTCGTCCTCCAGCAGCCCGTAGACGTGGTGGTCGCGCCAGCCGCCTTCGGGGTGGCAGACCATGTGCCGGACGGTTCCTTCTCGTTGGAAACCGAGCCGTTCCAGAACCTGCTGGCTGCCCTCATTTTCCACATCGGCATAGGCAAAAACGCGATGCAGTCCGCCGCGACCGAGGGCGTAAGATAGAAGTGCGTGCGCCGCTTCTGTCATCAGGCCGTTCCCCTCAAAATCTTCACGCAGCATATAACCGAGTTCGGCACTGAGGTTCACCGGATCAATCCCCGTCAATCCCAAACGCGCGACCAGACTGCCGGCTTGGGTCAGTACGACGTAATGCAAGGCATTGCCCAAAGTCATTGCCTCTTCGGCCTGCTGCACGTAATCCTTGACCGAGTCAGGCGTACTAGACCGGGACCAGTGAAACCAGCGAGAGAATGAGTTCGCGGGAGGCGTCAATCATGTGATAAACGGCATCGGCATCAGCAGCAGTCAGCGGGCGAAGCGTCAGGCGCGGCGTTTGCAGAGTCGGAAGCGGCGAGGCAGGCATACGCCTATTGTACCTCCGGGGGGTTGTGAATGACGCTATGTAAAGCACGCACACAGAATTCCAGACTTACGCAAGATGTCTAATTTTAAGTATGTTATGCTATCATTATACTAACAAAAATTTGGGAAGGCAGTGTTGGCCTAACTTCTCAAAGAGGGCGCAAAATTACGTGTGCGCTCATTGGAAGCAGAACTACGGTTGATTTTGGAGCAGGCCGGGCAGGACACAGCGTCAGGGACTTCTGGAATTGGAAGAAATCCGACGCAGGCTGGCCTGATCTTTCCGGAAATCGGAAACATCGCCTGGGTGACAGGTTCGCAAGGGAACGCTGCCACAACCAGAGGCTGTCAGCATCGTGAGTACCTTCGGTTTTCGGTAGTGGCATATGCAGTATTGTTGTGGTAGACTAGGTTCATGGTCATCGAGATCCTCCTCTGCCGCCACTGCCAGAGCAACAACGTCATCAAACATGGGCGTGATAAACGCGCTGTTCAACGCTTCCGTTGCCGCGACTGCACGCGCACCTTCCAGAAGCCCGAGGCGGACCGAAGCTACACCCCCGCCTTCCGCGCGCAGGTGCTCGCCGCCTACCAGGAGCGAGCCTCCATGCGCGGGGTCAGCCGCGTCTTCGGCATCAGCCGCCTGACACTGGCCGCCTGGCTAAAAAAAAGCCAAGTCGCTGCCGCCGCTGGCCCGGACGCTGAGGCCGGCCCGGCCCGATGACGTACTGGAACTGGACGAACTTTGGTCGTTCGTGTTCCGCCGCAAAGACAAGCGTTGGGTGTGGCTGGCCCTGTGCCGGCGGACCCGGCAGATCGTCGCCTTCGCCGTGGGCGACCGGGGCGAGAAGACCTGCAAGCGCCTGTGGCAGCGGATCCCGCCTTCGTACCGGCGCCTGCTGTGCTTCACCGACTTCTGGGAGGCCTACAGCAAGGTGATCCCGGAGACCCAGCACGAAGCCACGGACAAGGGCGAAGGTCAGACGTGCCACATTGAGCGGTGCAACAACACGCTGCGGCAGCGGCTGGCGCGGTTCGTGCGCCAGACGCTCTCGTTCAGCAAGAGTGACCAGATGCACAAGGTCTGCTTGCTCCTGTTCGTCCACGACTACAACCGAACCAGATGGATCAACGACAATGCCAAATAGGCCACTACCCGGTTTTCTTAGCCTCATGGTTTATCCCTCCTACCCGCTCATAGCATCTGCGGTGGAAATCGCCTGTGAGACGGGACGAACTGCTTACGACAGCCTTTACCTTGTACTGGCGATAAGAGGAAACAGTTTTCGTGACTGCCGATGTACGATTTCGGAACGCGCTTCAAAAAACGCCCTACGCTCGCTTCATCTTCTGGATCGCGGACATACCATCAGCGGTAAAAAAGTCAGGCAATGACATTCGACATCTCTTTCTTATCCGGTCCATCCATACGCGAAGACGGTTGGGCTTATGCTGTCGGCACCATTCAGGGCGACGGCTTGGAGGACTACTTCCGAGCTAACCTTGATTACTGGACACAGAAAAATTATGAAGATCATTGGCAGAAAGCAATCAAGCGGATTGTTGAAACAGGCAGACCCACAGCGCTCATTACAGATATGAGTGACCCTTCTACGGCAAACTTTATTACTTGGTGGCCCATGTGGCGGCTCGGTGAGGAGGTGAGGATGCAGAACCAGATATTGTTCTTAGATGAGCTTGATGCTCCGTTCAATATCGCAGATCCGTTCAGCAGTCTCACTGACTACAATGGCAATTTGACGGAAGAAGGCCAAAGAATATCCGAATGGCGCATTCCAATCACAGAAATGATCCACTTTCTTCAAAGCAAGGACCGAGGGCTCAGTTTATGAATATAACCATGCACGCCACGACCATTGTCGGGGTTAAAAGGGACGGTAAGGTCGCCATTGCCGGAGACGGCCAGGTGACGCTGGACAAGACCGTGATGAAAAATACGGCGAAAAAGGTACGGCGGCTTTATCAGGGCAAGGTGCTGGCTGGATTTGCCGGCAGCGCCGCCGACGCGATGGCCCTTTCCGACCGCTTTGAAGCGAAATTAGAGGCGGCGAACGGCAACTTACAGCGGGCGGTGATTGATTTCGCCAAAGAATGGCGCTCCGACCGGGTTTTGCGCCGGTTTGAGGCGCTGATGATTGTTGCCAACCCGGAGTATCTGCTGGTCGTCTCCGGCGATGGCAACGTGCTGGAAACGGACGACGGCATCGCGGCCATCGGCAGCGGCGGGCCGTATGCCCAGGCGGCGGCGAAAGCGCTTTTGGAAAATACGGATTTGTCGGCGAGGGATATCGTGGAAAAAGCCCTGCGAATCACTGCGGACATCTGCATTTACACGAATTCCAACCTCACCGTGGAGGAACTATGAGACAGATTGTGTCGGCGTTTCTCGCTGCTGGCCTCCTGCTTGGCCTGATGCCGCTGATAGCCCAAGCTAAAGACAGCCCGGACGTGCCGACGGAGCAGTCGCGGATGTTCGCACTTGCGTACACGCTGCGCGCCTGCGACTTGCGCGCCCAGGACTATGTAGAGGCCGTTCAGTCGCTCAATACCATTGATGACATCGCCTCCGTTAACGCGGAAACGGCACGGCAAAGCCGCGAAACTTCCAAATTGCGTCATACCCAGGGAATTGCTTATGCACAGGCCGCGCGGTTGCTCCAACGCATGGGGGCACCGTCCGACGTGCGAATTTGGGCCGCCAAAACCGCATCTCAGCTAGAATCGCCGCTCGTGTATGACCATGACGCGCAGAACATGGCAAAGACGGAGCCGGACGCGGGTTTAGTCATGGCCGAGTTGAATGAACTCCAGGAAATCAGAGCGGCGTCGGACGCACAGCAGCCGGCGATTGCGATCTGGCTGAAGCTGACAGGCGGGCCAATAGGTATTTGGACAGCCGATCTCGGCTCCTTCGTCGCAGATTTGCATCGGGCCGCCGTCACGCCGGGGCCAAGCCGCTTGATCGGCAAAGCCGCCTTACGCCTCCTTCTCAAAGCCCCGCCGGGAACGCCGTCCAGCGCCTACGCGGACCTTTCCGAACTGGTTCCCTCCGGTGGCGGCAATCTGCAAGACCTGCCGGTCACGCTGCCGCAGGTGACTCCGCGCGAGAAGATCAGCCGCGTTTACAGCGAATTAATGAGCCTTTATGTCCCCGGCAAGCCGATAGAGAGATAATGAGGCCATTCTCGGAATGGGTATAATGTTGACATGGAAGACATGACGCCCCGCGAAATCGTCGCGGAACTGGACAAATACATCGTCGGGCAGCAGGCCGCCAAGCGAGCGGTGGCCATCGCGCTTCGCAACCGTTACCGGCGGCGAATGCTGGCTGAAGACCTGCGGGATGAGGTCATCCCCAAAAACATCCTGATGATCGGCCCCACCGGCGTCGGCAAAACGGAGATCGCCCGAAGGCTGGCGACCCTGGCCCGCGCCCCCTTTGTCAAGGTGGAAGCCACGAAGTTTACCGAAGTCGGCTATGTCGGGCGGGACGTGGATTCAATGGTGCGAGATCTCGTTCAGGCCTCGCTGCGGATCGTGGAGCGCGAAAAGATGGACGAGGTGCGCGAGAAAGCGGAGGAGCGGGCCATAGACCGGGTTGTGGACCTGTTGCAGCCGCGCCGCGAACCGAAATCCAAGCGAGTACGGATTTCCAAACAGGGCAGCGGCGAGAATCCCCTGGAAGCGCTGGCCCAGTTCTTCACGCCCACCGGGCAGGCCGCGCCTGAAACAGAGTCCGAGGGAAGCCGGGAAAACCAGGAAGAAGATGGTGACGAGTTCACGCAGCGCCGCCGTGAACAAGAGTCGCGGGTGCGTGACCGACTGCGGCAGCAGATCGCGTCCGGCGTCAAAGACGGGGATCGGGTGGAGATTGAAGTAGAGGAAAGCGGCTCCGGCCCGCAGGTTCTTTCTTTCATGCCGCAGGGCATGGAAGATGTCGGCATGGACATGCAGGGTCTGTTCGGCTCCATGATGCCCAAGAAGCGCAAGAAGCGGACGATGTCTATCAAGGAGGCCCGAGAGCATTTCGCGGGGGAAGAGGCACGCGCCCTGATTGACCAGGACCAACTGACTAAAGAAGCCGTCTCGCGGGCCGAACAAAGCGGCATCATCTTTGTGGATGAGATGGACAAAATCGCCGGGCGCGGCGCAGGCAACGGCTCCGGCCCCGATGTTTCCCGCGAAGGCGTTCAGCGCGACATTCTGCCGATCATTGAGGGCAGCACGGTTCAGACGAAATACGGCCCGGTCAAAACCGACTACGTGCTGTTCATTGCCGCCGGCGCGTTTCACCTGTCCAAGCCTTCCGACCTCATTCCAGAGTTGCAGGGCCGCCTGCCCATCCGAGTCGAGTTGGAAAGCCTCACGCAGGACGATTTCAAGCGGATATCTAACGGAGCCGCGCAACGCCCTCATCAAGCAGTACATCGCCCTGCTGGCGACCGAGGGCGTGACGGTAGAATTTACCGACGACTCCATTGCTGAACTTGCGCGCATCGCCGCTGAAGTCAATGCCCAGATGGAAAACATTGGCGCGCGCCGCCTGCACACGATTATGGAAAGGCTTTTGGACGATCTTTCGTTTGACGCCCCCGATCTGGAAGACAAGACCCGCCGAATAGACGCCGCTTACGTCCGGGAAAAACTGGAAGACATCGTCAAAAACGAAGACCTGAGCCGATATATATTGTGAAGCGAAAGTCAACGAGTATGGCGGACGAAACTTGATCCGGTTGGGTATCATAGACTAATGATCACTGTGCGTATGCTGTTTTTCGCCCATTTGCAGGATGTCGTCGGGAGCCGGGAAATGGCCCTGACGCTTCCCGAGGAGTCGACGGTGCGGACAGCAGCCATTGAATTAGAGACGCGGTTGCCGAGCATGGATGCGCTGTTGGAGCATGTCCGCGTGGCCGTGAATGCCGAGTTTGCCGCCCCTGAAACGGCGCTTCATGACGGTGACGAGGTTGCCTGGATGCCGCCCATGAGCGGAGGCAGCAATGCCTGAAGTGAAGACGCTGTTGCTGCTGACGCGCGCGCCGATTGACGTGGGGGCCGTGAGCGCTTCGGTGGCAGCGCCCGGCTGCGGCGCGGTCGTCACATTCGCCGGACATGTTCGGGATAATGCGCGAGGTAATCGGGTGCTGTCTCTGGAATATGAGGCGTATGAGCCTTTGGCGGAAAAGCAGCTTGCCCATCTCATTGCCGAAGCAGCAGAACGCTGGGATGTTCGGTGCGCCGTGCAGCACCGGCTGGGACGATTAGAGGTCGGCGAATGCAGCATCACTGTCGCCGTCGCCTCCCCGCATCGCGCGGACGCTTTTGACGCCTGTCGCTGGCTGATGGACACGCTGAAAGAGACGGTGCCGATCTGGAAACGGGAGTTTTTTGAGGGCGGCGCGCACTGGGTGGAAGGGTTGGATACGATTGGAATTGACCCGCCGCCGCTGCCCGATTACTGGCAGGGCACCGGACTGATTTAAGACCTGGCTTTAGAACGGCTCTGAGCAATTGTTCCATGATCGAAACGCTGTCCTCAACCTACGATCTGCCGCATCCCCCCGCCGTTCTCATCCGTCCGATGCGCCTGGAAGATATTGAGCATGTCTCCCGTCTGGAGCGTCGCTGCTATTCCCTTCCGTGGAGTTCCAGCGCCTATGTCACCGAAGTCGGCAACCCTTCCGCCTACTACACGGTTGCCACCGAATTGGATGGAACCGTCGTCGGCTATGCCGGGATGTGGGTCACCATGGACGAGGCTCATATCACAACCATTGCCGTAGACCCGATCCAGCGCGGGCGAAAGATCGGGGAGCGCCTGCTGCTGGACCTGCTGGAAGAAGGCATGGAGCGGCGCGCGAACCATGCAACATTGGAAGTGCGTGAGCGAAACACGGTCGCCCATAACCTGTATCTAAAATATGGCTTTGAGGATGTGGCCGTCCGCAAAAACTATTACAGCGACAACGGCGAAAACGCGGTCATCATGTGGGCCAATGATCTCTTTTCCCCGGCTTACCAGGCCATGCTCCGCGACTACAAGGCGCGTCTTATTGAAGAATGAGAATGCTGGATCAATTTATGTCCGGCCCCGACACCTGCCACTATCTGCCGGACCGGCAGGCGACTCAGGAATATGTGATTGTCGGTCAGATTTCGCCGCAGGAGTATGAAGACTTCATGAACCGGGGCTGGCGCAAGTTCGGCCCGATGCTGTTCCGGCCTATTTGCGCCGCCTGTCAGGAATGCCGCCCCTTGCGCGTTGACACCGCGCGCTTCCTTCCTGACCGCAGCCAGCGGCGGGCCTGGCAGAAAAACGCGGACTTGACGGTTCGTTATGCCGCGCCGTCAGTGGATGCCGGGCGTTTGGACCTGTATCGGCGCTATCAGGCCGCTCAGACCATCGCCAAAGACTGGCCGGAGGCAGACCGGACGGAGCCGGGTTACGCTTTTCAATTTATCCAGAATCCGGTCCCTGCTGTAGAAATCAGCGTCTGGGAAGGCGAGACCCTGCGGGCAGTCGCCCTGACCGATATCACGCCGAACGTCGTTTCCGGCGTCTATCACTTTCACGAGCCGGACTGCCGGGAACGCAGTCTGGGAACATTCGTGATGCTGCATACTCTCGCCCTGGCGCAGAGGTTGGGTAAGCGCTGGGCCTACTTCGGCTACTATGTCGCCGGGTGTGGGAGTATGGCTTACAAAACTCGCTTCCGTCCCTGTGAAATCTTGAAACCAGACGGTATCTGGCAGGAGGCGGCTTTAGGGTATAATCCCAGATAAATTGCCCTGACCACAGGAACCTGACATGCCTAAAGGAATTGACTTATTGCCCGCCGTTCTGCCCGGTGAACGTATATATGAAGCGCCCGATGAGCGCGAAGAGCGGACGCCGCCGGGTCACGATGGTCCTTACGTGGTGATCCTTTATAACTGTGACTGCCACACGTTTGAAGATGTCATCGGACAGTTGCAGAAGGCTATCGGCTGCACCGTGGAAAAAGGCGAAGCGTTCGCGTGGGAAGTCCATACGACGGGACGCGCCGTGGTGTATTCCGGCTCGGACGTGGAATGTGAGAAAGTCGCCAACATCCTGCGCCAGATTCGCCTGCAAGTGGAGACCGACAAGTCGGCATGAGCGCCGATCTTCTGCCCCATCTCCTTACCTCGATCCCCGGCCCGCGCTCACGCGAGTTGGCACAGCGGCTGCGCCGGGCGGAAAGCCCCAACATCACATATATTGCCCCGGATTTCCCCATCTTTTGGGACCGTGCCGAAGGCTGCCTGGTCTGGGATGTAGACGGCAACCGATTTTTAGACGTGACTTCTGCCTTTGGCGTCGCTTCCGTCGGCCACAGTCACCCCAAAGTCGTCGCCGCCATTAAAGCGCAGTCCAATAAACTGCTGCACGGGATGGGCGACGTGCATCCCTCCGAAGTGAAAGTCCGCCTCTGCGAACGAATCGCGGAATTAGTCCCCCTGCCTGACGCACAGGTCATTCTCGGCCAAAACGGCGGCGATGCGGTGGAAGCGGCCTTGAAGACGGCCATGCTGGCTACGGGTCGGCCCGGCCTGCTGGCCTTTGAAGGCGGCTACCACGGGCTGACTTACGGTGCGCTGGATGCGACAGCGCGGGCGGATTTCCGCGCCCCCTTCCGCGCGCAGATGGGGGGCTTCACGCGGCATCTGCCTTACGGCTGCCCGCTGGAACAGGTGCGGGTGCATCTGGCCGCGTATCAGCCGGGGGCGGTTCTGGCGGAGCCGATCCAGGGACGGGGCGGCATCATCGTTCCACCATCAGGCTGGCTGCGCGGCCTGCGGGAGATTTGCACGGAAACGAAGACCCTTCTTATCCTGGACGAGATATTTACGGGCTGGGGCCGAACCGGGGATTGGTTCGCCTGCCAGTTTGACGGCGTCACGCCGGACATTCTCTGCGCCGGCAAAGCGATGGGCGGCGGCCTGCCAATCTCCGCCTGCGTCGCGTCCGCGTCGCTCCTGTCCGTTTGGGGCGAGTTGCAGGGCGAAGCATTGCACACCAGCACGTTTCTGGGCAACCCGCTGGCCTGCGCCGCCGCGCTGGCGGCTCTGGACGTTCTGGAACAGGAAAACCTGCCGGCACGGGCTTCAGCGGAGGGCGCGAACTGGATAGCGGGTATGGGGGAACTGGCCGCGCTTTATCCACGTCAGATTGCCGCCGTGCGCGGGCGCGGGCTGATGCTGGGGCTGGAAATGGCCTCGCCGGCACTGTCGCTGTCCCTTGTACCGGCAGCCCTGCGCGCGGGGCTGATTCTGCTTCCTGCCGGCGACGGGCGGGTCTTGGAATTCGTTCCACCACTGGTCATTACAGCAGAGCAACGGGAATGGTGTCTTGAGACAATGGCGAACCTGCTCAACGGGCAGGCATAAAAGATAACAGCCCTCGCTTTCCGATGAAAGCGAAGGCTGTTCCTATGCCCCCAGTAGGACTCGAACCTACGACACTCCACTTAAGAGGCGGATGCTCTAACCAACTGAGCTATGGAGGCGAACGACAGATATTATAGCACACGCCTTCACGGAATTTCAAGGGGGGTGCGGCGAAATTTTATGCGCGTCATTGGGTAAACTGTGTCTGAAAGAATGACGGCGATCAAAGGAAAAAGACAGGCCAATGAAGACTTTTCTCGCGCTGGCGGCGGGGGCTGTCGCGCTGACGGCGGGATGCAGCCGCCCGCGCCCCGTTTATTATGCGCCTTCCCCTGCCGGATATGCGCCCATGCCGATTATAGTGCATCATTACCATAGTTTCGGACCAGGGCAGACTGTTGTCCATGTTCACCATTACGGCAGCTATGGCGGCGGGCCGGTCATCGTTCATCACTATTACCATCGCTAACTCCAAATGCGAATTGGCAAGTCGCTTCAAAAGAGCGAATGCCCGTGGTCGCGCCGAGAGACTGCACGGCGCAGGCTCCGGCGGCATTGGCGAACCGGGCCGTTTTTTCCAGGTCCCAGCCGCGCGTCAGGCCGCAAAGAAATCCCGCCGCCCAGCAATCGCCCGCCCCCAGAGCGTCCACGGCGTTCACGGCAAAGGACGGAACATAGAAATGGTCGCCGGCGGACGTGCAAATGTAAGAGCCGGATTCGCCAAGCTTCAAGCCGACAGTGCCGACGCCCCGGTCCAGAAACGCCTGGGCGATGTCTGCCGGCGACTCCCAGCCTGTCAGAAGACGCGCTTCCGCCAGCGAGGGCAGCAGATAATCCAAATAGGGCAGACACGGCTCCAGAACCGACATCCAGCGCCCGGTCGCATCCCAGACCGTATCCAGCGTCGTAATCTTGCCCGATGTTTTCGCCCGCTTGAGGACAGCCGCGTTATCCTGGCCCATGTAACGCGGCATCAGAAACGGTCCGGCGACGTGAAGCAATGGCGCAGCGTCCACCAGCGGCCAGAACACGTCCTCCGCCGTGAATGTCGCATTCGCGCCCTGGTAGTGCAGAAACGTCCGTTCCCCGGCCCTGTCCACGGCCACCATGGTCGCCGAAGTCGCCTCCACGCTGTCCCGCGCCAGTCCGCGCGTGTCTACGCCATGCCGCTCCAGTGTCTGCGCCAGAAACTGCCCGAAGCCATCTTCGCCAATTTTCCCCGCAATGGCGGCACTGACTCCGAGTTTTGTCAGCGCAATTGCGGTGTTGGCCGCGCAGCCCCCCGCGTGCAGTTCCATTCGCTCCACAGCCGCCAGCGTCCCCTTGGGCGGGAACGCATCAATTGGCTTTCCGACCACATCCGCAACCACAATTCCCAGACAGACGATTTCAGGCAAAGTAACTATTCTCCCAAAATCAGTGTACCCCGTGCCCTGGTATTTTCCAAAAGTTTCAATAAGCAGGGAACCGCGCTGCCAATGGCGTATTCATCAGCGGCGGAGTGGCAGTCGGCAAAAACAGGAGGCAAATCATGATAGAAGATGAAGACATTGAGGCAGTTTTGCAGCGTGAGGACCAGGCGCTGGCGCTCCTTGACCGGCTGCGGATCACCGAGCCGGCCGCTCCTATGCCCGACAGCGTTTCCGGCGGCGGGCGCCGGGAAGGGCGGCGCTGGCCCATGCCGGAGGGCGTGACCGTGGAACTGCATGATGGGGAACGCTGGCAGGCGCTGCCCGCCAGTGATCTGGGAATTGGCGGCGTTCGGGTCACAAGCCTCCCAACCTGGCTGGAAGGCCCGGCCCCGGCCCGGCTACGCGGGATCAACGGCTTTGCCGTGCTGGCCCTTGCAGATCTGATGTGGCGGGACGGTCAGACCGGCGCGGCAGGCCTGCGCTTTGAGTTCCAGGACACCGAGGAGCGCGACCAATGGACGGCCATGCTGATTGACGCGCTTCTGGCGCGCTACGCTCTGGGATGAGCGTAGCGCTGGAGGCTGTCTTCGGCCGGTTCCCCGATCTTCATACGGAGCGGCTGCATCTGCGTCAGTCGCGATTGACGGATGCCAACGCCGTTTTCGCCGTTCTGTCGCAGGAAAGCGTGACGCGGCACTATAACCTTTCGCCCCTCACTTCCATAGACGAGGCGCGGGCGCTGATTGAGCGCCGGGCGGCATCCTATGTCAGTCAGGAACGCATCCGCTGGGCCATCGCCCTTCGGGAAGACGACCTTGTGATCGGTTCCTGCGGCTATGTTCACTGGAACCGGGACGACGCACGCGCGGAGATCGGCTACGAGCTTTCCCCGCACTGGCAGGGCCGGGGATTGATGCGCGAGGCCCTAACGGCCATGCTGGCATTCGGCTTCGGGCCGATGCAGCTTAACCGCGTAGAGGCGCTGGTCGTGCCGGAAAACACGCCTTCGCAGCATCTGCTGCGCCGCCTGGGCTTTTGAATGCGAGGGCCTGCTGCGTCAGCATGGCTTCTGGAAAGGCAGCTTTCACGACCTGCATTTATTTTCCCTGCTGAAGAAAGACTGGCATGCTTAACCGACACATTTCTACTCTTGCCCTCCTGCTGCTTTCCCTGCCCGCGCCGGCCCAGACCCCTACTCATGCGCCGCCCCTGCCGCCGGTCACGCCACAGGTCATCACCCACGGCAGCCGCGCGTTTAAGACAATCGCGCTGACGTTTGACGCCTGCCAGACACGCAAACCGGCGGGCTATGATGCCAAAATCATCGGCATCCTGCGCGCGACCCACACGCCGGCCACTCTGGTTCTCGGCGGGCGCTGGATGGAGACTCATGCCGCCGCCACGCGCGATCTCGGTGCCGACCCGCTGTTTGAGATCGGCAACCATTCCTACCTGCACCCGCACATGACGATGCTGACACCCCTGCGGATGCGCCAGGAAATGCAGGAAACGCAGGATGTTCAGTACCGGCTCACCGGCAAACAGGGCAGGCTGTTCCGCCCTCCTTACGGCGAATACAACCCGGCTCTGGTCGCGCAAGCCGCGCAGATAGGCCTGAAAACACTGACCTGGGAGGTGGTGACGGGCGACCCGGACCCGCACATCACGGCTCCCTCCATCGTCAAAACCGTGCTGACACGCGCCAAACCAGGCTCCGTGGTCATCATGCACATGAACGGGCGCGGCTGGCACACGGCGGAGGCGTTACCTGCTGTCATTCGCGGCCTGCGAAAGCGCGGCTACCGCTTCGTGACAGTCTCGCAGTTACGCTGAGTTTTTCACCGAGGGCTACGGCCAATAGTCATACGCTTGTCAATTTGCGCTGCAATTCGTAAAGTTTGGTCAGGGCTTCAATGGGCGAAAGGGTGCCGAGGTCGAGGGCTTGCAGTTCATCCAGGACAGGGTGGCGCTCGGCCTCAAACAGCGTCGCTTGCAGGCGCTGGGTCTGCTCGGAGAGTTTAGCGCCCGCGTCGCTGCCGCCGACCGCGCCTTCGCCCTTGCCCATGGCTTCCAGCGTTTTCAAGACTTCGCGGGCGCGGCGCAGGACGGGGTCGGGAACGCCGGCCAGTTTGGCGACCTGAATGCCGTAGCTTTTGTCGGTGCCGCCGGGCATGATCTTGCGCAGCCAGACGATATGGTCGCCCTGCTCTTTGACGGCGACGCGGAAGTTTTTCGACGCCGGGCAATGTCTTTTCCAGTTCGTTCAGATGGTGGTAGTGGGTGGCGAAAAGCGTCTTTGACGCCGACGGCGTGCAGATACTCGGCGACGGCCCAGGCGAGGGCCAGGCCGTCGTAGGTGACTGGTGCCGCGGCCGACTTCGTCTAGAATGACCAGGCTGCGCGGGGTGGCGTTGTTCAGGATGTTGGCCGTCTCGTTCATCTCCACCATGAACGTGGACTGGCCGCTCGCCAGGTCGTCGTGCGCGCCGACGCGGGTGAAGATGCGGTCCACCAGTCCCGATGACGCGGCATCGGCGGGGACGAACGAGCCGATCTGGGCCAGCAGAACGATCAGGGCGACCTGGCGCAGATAGGTACTTTTGCCCGCCGAGTTCGGGCCGGTGATGATGTGCAGGCGGGTCTCGTCGCCGTCCAAGTAGGTGTCGTTGGGGACAAACAGCGTCCCCGATTGCAAGCTTTCCACGACCGGGTGGCGGCCTGCCGTGATGCTCAGCGTGTCGCCGTCATGGACTTCGGGACGGACAAACCGGCCGCTGCAACGCGACTTCGGCCAGGCCGGCGAAAACGTCCAGACGGGCCAGGCCTTGGCGAGCTTCAGGACTGGCCGCCGTGTATTTGTCCGCGACCTCGTCGCGCACCTGAACAGAAAAGCTGGTATTCCAGCTCGACGATCTTTTCTTCCGCCCCCAGCACCTGCGCCTCGTACTCTTTCAGGGCCGGCGTGATGTAGCGCTCGGCATTGGCCGTGGTCTGCTTGCGGAGGTAGTCGGTCGGGCACGGCGACGTGGCCGCTGGCCTTGCTGATCTCGATGTAGTAGCCGAAGACGTTGTTGAAGCCGACTTTCAGGTTTTTGATCCCGGTCCGCTCGCGCTCCGTCTCCTCGATCTGTGGCGATAAACGCCTTGCCGCCGGAGCGCAATTCGCGCAGGCGTCCAGTTCGTCATGGTAGCCGTCCCTGATCAGCCCGCCTTCGCGCAGCAGCATCGGCGGCTCGTCGGCATGATGGCCGCTTCCAGCAGTTCGATCAAGTCCGTGCGGGGCATCGGCGACGACGGCGCGCATGGGGGCCAGCGCGCCGCCTTCCGGGGCGCGGGCCAGGGCGGCGTCGACATCGGGCAGGGCCTGCAAGGACTGCTTGAGGGACACCAAATCGCGGGCATTGGCCGCGCCGCAGCAGATGCGGGCCATCAGCCGCTCCAGATCGGCGATCCGGCGCAGGGCATCGCGCAGATCGCCGCGCAGCAGGGCATCGGCGGCGCACTTCGGCCGACGGCGGCCTGCCGGTTGTGGATCTTGTCCAGGCGACAGCAGGGGCTGGTCGAACCATTTCCGCAGCAGGCGTCCGCCCATGGACGTCACGGTCCGGTCCAGGATGGAGACGAGGCTTTTGCTCCTCGCGCCGTCGGCCAGCGAATGCGTCAGCTCCAGATTGCGCCGGGCGGCGGCATCCAGCACCATGTAACTTTCGGTGGAATAAGTCGCCAGGGTGCGGATATGGCTGACGGCGCTCTGGTGGGTCTGCTTGACATAGTCCAGCAGCAGCGCGGCGGCGTCCAGGCCCGACGTCATGCTGTCTCGCAGCCGTAGCCGCGCAGGGAGGGCGTGCCGAAGTGGTCCAGCAGCGTCTGCCGCGACGATTTGCGCGTCTCCTGCGGGCTGATGGAATGTCACGACGCGTCTTGGACGCGGCTTTGATCGCCTCGCGCCAGTTCGTCCATGCCCGGGCAGCAGCAGGCATTCGGCGGGCTGAAGGCGCATGACCTCCTCGACGACCTTCTCCGGCCCGGCGTCGCAGGGCATCTCGGTCGCCAGGAACTCGCCCGTGGAGACGTCCACGACGCCGACGCCGCTCGGGCATCTTGCGCCCCGGTGATCGCCGCGACCAGGTAGTTGTTGGTCTTGGCGTCCAGCATGGCGTCTTCGACGATCGTGCCGGGCGTCAGGACGCGCGTCACTCTGCCGCTTGACCAGCCCCTTCGCCAGCTTCGGGTCCTCGACCTGATCGCAGACGGCGACCTTGAAGCCCTTGGCGATCAGCCGGGCGACGTACCGCTCCATGGCGTGATGCGGGACGCCCGCCATCGGGATGCGTGCCCCGGCCAGCTTTCTCCTCGCGCCCGGTCAGCGTGATCTCCAGTTCCCGGGCGATGGTCTCGGCATCCTCGCCGTAGGCTTCGTAGAAGTCCCCGACGCGCATCAGCAGGACGACATCGGGCCGCTCGGCCTTGAAGTCGAAATACTGCCGCAGCATGGGGGTCAGGTTGGTTTGAGAGAAAGACATCGCACACCTGTTCGCAAAAGTGCTCATTCTATTATAGCAGAAAAAATGCGCGGGCCAGCAAAGTTAGCCCGGTGTTAAAACACCGGTCTACCCGGAGAAAGCCGCTCCGGGGCTGAAGATTGGCCGGACATGGCTTTTCCTCAGCCCCGGAGGCAGGCTTCGTACACTTTTCAGCAGGCCGCGCAAGGCCGGCGAGCAATATCAGGAATTAATTCGCGCTTGCCGCTGAGTCGCGTGTTATTATCGCGGGGCGCGGCTACATCCGGTGCTCAGACATTCCATTGGCTTTGTCGGCTTCCAGCGCGCCACTGGCTTTCATCGCCCCGGCGTAATCCTCGCCCAGCGTCACGGTGAGCACCGGCGGGTGGCGTCCAGCCGACGCGGTTGGGCTTGAGAGGATGACGCCAGGCGGCGGGATCGGAGACACCGAGCAGCAGGGCAATGTCTCTGGGGCGCGTCGGGATTGGGGACGCCGGTATCCAGCAGGACTGTCCGAAGCACGCCTGTCTTCGTCGGCGTCCGTGCATCCGCCATCTGCACTTTGGGACGGTCGGCGTTGCCGCCGTTGTGGACATCCGTGTAGCCCTGCGCCTTGAGCTGCGCGACCGCGTGCTGAGCCAAGCCCGGAGTCGCCGTGCCGTTCTTAACAACCACCGTGACCAGATCGGCGCGCGGCGGTTTCGTCCCCTTTCACCAGCCAGTCGGCGTAGGCATGGGCGACTGTCGGGGTTGACCTGATACAGCCACGCCCCGTCTCGCCCGCGGTAATCGTCGCCGGGCAGCGAGGCGGTATGGATGTCGTCCTGCTGAACGCCTTTGAAGATGGCTGCCAGATCAAATAACTGCTGCCGTGTCAGATCGGTGCGGATGGTGGACATGGCGATATCCACCAGGTGCGGGGCCTGAACGACATTGGCGAAATTCTTCGCCTTTCGCCACCATGGCCCGCAGGAGAACATGCTGACGGTACATACGCCGCTCGTCGCCGTCTTCGGGCGAGGCCTTCTTGCCCGCGTCCGGGTGCCGGTAGCGGGCAAAGCCAACGGCATGATCGCCGTCCAGGTGCTGCAAGCCCGGCTGGAGATCAATGCTCAGATGCCCCCATTTGTCATGGTAATGCATCTCATGTTCCACGTTGACGTCCACGCCGCCCAGCGCGTCCACCATCTTTTTGGTGGCATCAATGTTCAGCACCAGATAGTGGTCGGCCTGAATGCCCAGAAACTCATTGACAGTGGCGATCGGTTCGCGCCGGCCCGCCGCCGGTGTAGGCAGCGTTGATTTTGAAGTGCCAGTTGTTTTTCGTGCCGACAATATGGCGTAGGTATCGCGCGGGATGGACAGCATGGTCGCCTTCGCTTGTCGCTGCTGAAGTCCAGTGTCAGCACAAACAGTGTGTCGGTGCGCGCCTGCGCTGTATAGACGACATCGCTGTTGGTCCAGTTGTCGTCAATTCCCATGCAGACGATGACGAGTTTGTCCTGACCGGGAAAACCTTCTTTGGGCGCGAATGCGGTTTCGTGCGCGTCATGGAAGGTTTGGCCGATGCTGGCAAACCCGCCGCCTGAATGGATCATTTTGCCGTAAGATCGCAGCAGCGCAGTCGTTCCTGCTGGCCAGCAGGAACAGAACAGCCACCACCGACCATACGCGATTTTTTTGCCTTTGCTCATAAAAATACCTAACCGCAGGCTCGGGCAGCCTATTCCGCCATCGCCAGTTCCAGCCGCGCGTCCGGTGCGGGCGGGGAGCAGTTCGCCGGTGAAGCCCCACAGATGCGACTTGACGGCGCTTGACCTGCACCAGTTGCCCGGCCAGATCGCGCCAGGCGGGGAAATTGATCGTCTTGCCCTGGCGGTTCAGGCCCGTCCACTTGGCCGGGTCTTTGGGCGAGCGCCGCTCCACCAGCACCTCGTAGACGTTGCCGACCTGACCGGCGTTTATTTCCAGCGTGATCTGGTTTTGCAGGTAATCAATTCGTTCAGGCGGGCCAGTTTGACGAGTTCGGGGATCTGGTCGTCCAGCACAGCGGCTTTGGTTCCTTCACGCGGCGAGTAGGCGAACATGAACGCCGACATCGTAGCGCGTCTCGGCCACAAAGCGCAGCGTGTTCTCGAACTCTTCGTGCGTTTCGCCGGGAAAGCCGAGCATCAAGTCGGTGGTCAGCCCGACATCGGGAACAGCGGCACGCAGGCGATGACGATGTCCATGTACTGGTCCAGCGTGTAGCCCCGGCGCATGCGCTTCAGCAAGTTATCGTCACCGACCTGCACGGGCATATGCACCTGTTCGCAGACTTTGGGCAGATGCGGCGATGGCGTCTATCACATCCTCGTGGAAATCTTTCGGGTACGGCGACGTGTAGCGAATGCGCTCGATGCCTTCAATGGCGTTCAGGCGTTCCAGCAGGTGCGCGAACGTACAGGGATCGTCCAGGAACTTGCCGTAGGAGTTGACCGTCTGGCCCAGCAGCGTGACCTGTTTGGTCCCCAGTGACGCCAGCCGCTCTACTTCCAGCACGATCTCATCGGCAGGCCGTGAGCGCTCCTTGCCGCGCGTGATCGGGACGATGCAGAAGGCGCAGAACTTGTCGCAGCCGTAGGAGATAGAAACGAAGGACTTGAGTTTAGGTGTCAGCCCAGTCAGAACGCGCTGGGGCGTGGCCTTATCGTGCCGATCTTTGCGCGCGGGCAGGTCAGTCGCGATGATCGCCGTTCGCTCCGACTGCACGCGCTCCACCAGGGCAGGAATACGGTCAATCTGCCCAGTCCCGACGACTAAATCCACATACGGCGCGCGGCGGCGTATTTCCGGCGCTTCTTTCTGCGCCATGCAGCCGCAGACGCCAATCACCAAATCGGGGTTTAGCGCTTTGAGTTCGCGCAGTTCGCCCAGCTTGCTGTAGACTTTGCGCTCCGGCTTGGCGCGCACCGAGCAGGTATTGAGCAAAATGACCGACGCATCCTCCACGCGCTCGGCGGGGGCATAGCCCTGCCCTTCCAGCATCGCCGCCATCTGCGCTGAGTCATCCTCGTTCATCTGGCAGCCCCAGGTCAGAACTGAGTAGCCGCCCTTTTTTTCGCCGCTGAGAATTTCGTCGCTTACAAGTGTCATCAAGTTATTATATCGCAAGCGGAGACAGAAATGCAACCTAACGAATCTGATACACGGTAAATGTGTCGTTTTTGTACCGCTGTGTCAGGTACGGGGGAGGCGCGGCAGTCAGTTCCACGAAATGATGCAGCCCGTCACGACGCTTAAACGTCGCCCGCGAAATGTCATTGGGGTAAAAGAGATATTTCGCCCCGGTCTGGAGTAAAAACGCCTGCCGATCCGCGTCAGGCGTCAGGCGATCAAAGGCATCGGCGAACTCAGCGTCTTTTTTACCGTAAGAAGGGGTCTCGGCCCAGTGACCGGCCCAGACGGCCCGGCCTGCCTCGCCGGGCAGGTAAGTGCAAAGGCCGGGAAAGCCTACCACAGCATCATCCGTCTGCGTGTTGGCACGCAGCCAGTGGTAGACATCCATAAGCGCCGGGTCCAGAAACGGCGCCAGATGCGTCTCGCTGCGGTTAAATTGCAGGTGCTTGAAGTCACGCACGAGGAACAGCGCGTTGGAAACCGCGCTTGCCAGCACCAGCAAAGCCAATGTGACCACGCGCAGACGCGGCGTAAACCGCGCTGCCAGCCAGGCCGCGCCGACCCCGGCCAGCAGGCAAAGGGGCAGGTGTTCGCCCATCAGCATCTTGCGCTGAAAGGCCATGGGAAAATAAGCGATGAGCAAACCGGCGACGGCCCAGCAGGCGGCGAAGAGCAGGGGGAGGGAAGACGCCGGAGAAGACCCCCAGAACCTCTCCCCCAGCCCCTCCCCTGTTACCCCAATAAAATCTAAGGGAGGGGAGTCAGAAGCCGAAGCGTTCCCGTTCCTCTCCTCACCCTTCCCTAACAGGGAAGGGTCGCGACTTGTCGCGGGGTTAGGTTCCGGGATGGGTTCTTTCTTTCGCGCCAGCAGCACGGTCGCCAGCACGGCCAGCCCGAAGACCAGGCCATAGCCAAGAAAGTAGTGCCACGGGGCGGGAAGAAATATCAACTGCCCGTGAAGGTGAATCGGAAGCCGGGGTGAAAGCGTTGGCACATTGGCGCGTTTCTGAAACACGGCGTCTTTCTGGTACATATAGAAGACATACAGCGTCGTGGGGGCGGTCAATGCAAGTGCAACTAGCCCGCGCATCCAGCTCATTGCCATACCCTGCCCGCGCCGCAGAACCGTCAACACAATTAAAAACAGACCCCAGGCGGCACTGACGTGCAGAACATCATACGAGTGCATGTTGCCGAGAATGCCACCGCAGATGCCGGCAATGACTGGGTACTTCCACTTTCCCGTCTGCTCGCCCAAAAGTAGGGCATATAGCGCGCCTAGAATCAGCACGGTGCTGACCGTCATCAGCGCAGATGTGTAAATGCTGAGAAATACATACGCTTCAGGCTGCCAGGCGTCAATCGGCCCGCCCGGCAGGTTTTTATCCTGCCAGTGATGCCACTGAACCCACCCGAAGCCACTGGAAAGGCAGGCAAAGCCGAAAGCGGTCAAGCGGGCGTAGCGGTCCTGGTCTTGCGGCAGGCAGTGGCGATAAAATCGGTACAGCAGCCAGAGCAGAGCCAAGCCGCCGCCGACACGAGCAAACTGCAAGGCAGCCTGCGGCGAGCAGTGCGTGATTGCCATGCCCCGGCCCAGCAGCCAGAAAAAGCAGTTGAACTGCAAGTTGCGCTGCGGATCGGTCGTGAACAGGTTATGGAGGAAAAAGCGGCCATCCGCCGTCTGGCGCAGCCAGGACAGATAGTTGCAGTAGTCGTCAATATTGTACGGGGTGCCGATGAAGAAGGAGCCATGCGGCCCCATGACCGGGGCCAGAAAGTAGCCCAGCAGGTACGGCAGGCAGGACGCCAGAAGGGTGAAGGCAATCAGCGCGGCGACGATGCGTTTCTCGCGCATTTCCGCTGTAGGGGCGCTGTTTGCTGCGCCCTCCGTATTAGCCTTCATCGGCCTCGTCGTCTTCGCCCTCTTCCGGTTCCACCTGGGCGCGCAGCAGGGCAATGGCATTTTCGGAAAGAATGCGGCCCCGGTCGGCGCGGGTCAGCGTCGGGTCGCTTTCCACCAAGGCTCGAGTCAGTGTGGGGCTGCCGTAGGGAAGGCCGCTGCCGAACAGCAGTTTGCGCGGAGTCAGAATGGACGCCGTCCGCGCGATCTTGTCCGAGTCCAGGCTGCCGGTGATTTCCAGGTACACGTTCAAGTGCTGCTTGGCAACGGCGACGGCAGAACGCCAGTCGTCGCCGCCCATGCCCAGGAAAACGAACTTCATGGACGGGAAGGCGGCGGCAATCTCGCGCCCCGCCCGTATCGCTTCCCCATCCAAGACAGAGATCGCGACGGGCTTGGAATACCGGCGCTGGGCGTTCAGAATCTCACGGGCGTCTTCCAACGTGACTGGATGGCCTTCGTGGCCGAACAGGGCCGCGCCGATCATGCCGCGCCGCATCTCATGCCGCCGCTGCTCCTCCTGCGACTCGGCGGGGTAGCCGACATTCAGCGTCACCCAGCCGAACAGGCCGTCCTCAGGAGAGACAATTTCGCGCAGCCGCCGGTTGCCGGTGACAAAGTCGCAGTCGGCGGCGAGGGCGGAAATGAGCGCCGCGCCCGTGATCTCTGACTGCCGCATGGTCTGTAATACTGCTTCGCGTGTCGCCATGGCCGAAGAGAATGGGACATCGCCCAGATACGCCTGGACATCAAAAATGGGCATGGCCTAGTCCTCTCCCCCGGCCTGCCAGATCGCCTGGGCATTCAGTGACAGGATAGCGTTCTGGTCGCTCTCGGACAATCCCGACTTTCGCACATAATTCAGGGCGGCGGCCAGTGACCGCCCCGGCGCGTCCGAGCCGAAGAGAATGCGCTCCACGCCAACCGTGTCCCGCAGCAAGGACAGGGCATAGGGCGCGAGGAGTGCGTGGGTTTCCAGGTAAAGATTCTCATGGACGCGCATCAGCGAAATTGCCTCGGTCAGTGTGTCCGGCGAGACGCCTTCCAGAACAACAGGATGGGCAAAGTCATCCAGCAGCCGGACAAGCTGAGTCGCATCGCCGCGCCGGTCTACGCTCACCATGATCGGCATTCGTTCCTGCCGCCCCAGCACAGACAGAATGCGGATAAACGGCGCAAACTCTAACGGCCAGTCCTGCAAATGCGGAAAGAAGCGAAACATTTCAAACGCATCCTCGGCGATGCTTTCAATCATCCCTTCCTGCCCCCAATAGTGAACGGGGTTGATCGTGGCAACGGGGATCAAGTGATCATGCGTCTTGCACGCCCGCATCGTCTCGGCGTTGCCCTCGGCGGCGGCATGAAACAACCCCCACGTAGAGAGCGCCAGGCACCAGTCCACGCCCTGAGTCCGCATGGTCTCCACCAGTGTTTCCGCGTTGCTGTCCGGGTGCTGCGCGGGGTAAGCCCCGAACAGCGTGTTGACATCCGTGATTTCCATACAGTCCTATCCCGGCCCCCGAAGGAACCTAACCCCGGCGCTACGCGCCGACCCTTCCCTGCTAAGGAAGGGTGAGGAAACTTTCTGCATCTTAACGAGTGGCACAGCACAACGGAACCAACTTAACCCTTCCCTAACAGGGAAGGGTCGGCGCGTAGCGCCGGGGTTAGGTTCCGATCATCCCCAAAGCCCGGTCTAACCGCCGCAGGCAGCGGTCGCGGCCTAGGACGACGATGGTTTCAAACAGGCCCGGCCCAGTCGTGCGGCCCGTCAGGGCGACGCGGACGGGATGAATGACTTCGCCGCCTTTGACTTCAAACTCGGCAATCGTCGCGCGGACGACTTCTTCCGTCGCGGCTTCATCAAAGACTTCCACGGACGCGAAGCCGTCGCGAACGCGGCGCAGGCGGTCGCCGACGCCGGGGTTTGTGAACCACTTGCCCACGGCTTTTTCGTCAAACAGATACTCATCGTCGCCCAGCAGGAAGAAATCGGCCAGGGCGGGCGCTTCGGCCAGCGTCTTCATGCGCTCCTGCTCGAGAGCGAGGACACGGCCGATATAGGCAAGGGTCTCCGCGTCGGGATCGGCCCCAACCAACCCCGCGTCCTGCAAAAACGGCAAAGTTCGCGCGGCCAGCTCTTCGAACGGCAACTGGCGGATATATTGCCCGTTGTACCAGAGCAGCTTTTCCGGGTCGCTGATGGGCGAGTGGTTCAGGATGCCGGACAGGTCAAACTTCTCGATCAGCTCGTCCACAGTGTACAGGTCGCGCTCTTCTTTGGCGGACCAGCCCTGCATGGCGAGAAAGTTCAGGGTCGCCTCGCGCAGATAGCCCTGTTTGGGATACTCCAATGCTCCCAATGCCCCGTTACGCTTGCCGAACTTCTTTTTGTCCGGCCCCATCATCACGGGTAGGTGGGCGTAAATCGGCGGCTCCCAGCCCAGAGCGCGGTGAATGAGAATGTGCATGGGCGCGCTCGGCAGCCACTCTTCGCCGCGCAAAACGTGCGAGATCTCCATCAAATGATCGTCCACCTGCGCGGCCAAGTGATAAGTTGGGTAGCCGTCGGATTTGAGCAAAATCGCATCTTCCAGCAGCCGGTTTTCAACCGTGATCTCGCCATACACAGCATCGGTAAAAGTGGTCTTACCCTCTAATGGCACGGCAAACCGCACAGCGGCGAACTGGCCGCGCGTTTTTTCATACTCCACTCGCTCGGCTTCGTTCAAATGCCGGTGGCGGCGGTCGTAGCCCGGCGGCAGGCCGCGCTTCTGCTGGTTTTCCCGCATCCGCGCCAGGTCTTCCGGCGTGTCATAGGCGCGGTAGGCTTTGCCTTCCGCGATCAAATGCTCCACGTATTTGTGATAAATCGGCAGCCGCTGGGACTGAATATATGGCGCGTGCGGGCCGCCGACTTCGGGGCCTTCGTCATAGTCCAATCCGTAGGCGCGCAGCGAGTCCAGAATGACCTGGACACCGTCCGACGTTTCACGGTTCTTATCCGTGTCTTCAATCCGCAGGATAAACTTGCCGCCGGTGTGCCGGGCATACAGCCAGTCCCAGAATGCGGTGCGGATGCCGCCGATATGCAGCGCCCCCGTCGGAGACGGCGCGAAACGGACACGAACATTGGTCATAAAATACAGCCTGAGCGCCCTGGGCTGAACCCCAGGGCTGTAAAAAAGCAAATCCCCGCCTGTGCGGGCATCAGAGCCAACAGATGACAGTCCTCTTACAGTCTTCGCCCGCGCAGGCGGGAGATTGCACTTTAAAAGCCCTGGGGTTCAGCCCAGGGAAGTCCAGCTAATCGATCAACCGCACATCAACGGCGTGGCGATTGGGCAGCGACGGCTGTGCGCCTGCTGTTTCCACGCTCAGAGAAGCCGCCGCATTGGCAAATTCCACAGCCCGTTCCAGCGATCTACCCTCAGCCAACCTGACAGCCAGCGCCCCTGTGAAACAATCACCTGCCGCTGTTGAGTCTACCGTTTCAGTGGGCGTAAAGGACTGGATTAATGTTTCCCGCGCTTCCGAGACTGCCAATGCGCCTTTCGCGCCAAGTGTGATGACCACATGAGCCGCTCCACGGTCAAGCAGCACATTTGCCATCTGCGATGGCGTTGCTGCGGTCTCACCGGCCAGAAACGCCGCCTCGGTCTCGTTCGGCGTCAGAACGGAAACCAGCGACAGCAGCTCGTCTGAAAGTGGCTGGGCAGGCGCGGGGTTCAGGATCGTCGTTTTTCCCGCTGCCCGCGCCAGTTTCAGCGCCGTCAAGACTGAGTTCAGGGGCGACTCTAGCTGGCATACAACCACGTCCGCTGCCTGGATGGCCTCCTTCGCTCGCTCCACCAGACGCACACTCAGACAATGATTGGCCCCCGGCGCGACCACAATGCTGTTTTCCCCCGTCGCTTCGTCCACATGGATCAGCGCCACGCCCGTCGGCGCATCGGGATCGCGGACTACGTAGCGTGTGTCAATGCCTTCGCCTTCAAAACCCAGCACCATCGAATCACCGAACATGTCCGCGCCGACACAGGCGACAAACGTCACCAATGCGCCTAATCTTGCCGCCGCGACGGCCTGATTTGCGCCCTTCCCACCGGGCAGCATGGCGAACTCACCGCCGAGAATCGTTTCTCCTGGTCGCGGCAGATGCGGGACGCGGGCGACCATATCCATGTTCGCACTGCCGACCACGACCACGCGGGGCCGCTTTTCAATTTGGGACACCGAGGTCATGGTAAAGGGTAGCATTTTTGCCGGGGAAAGTCAAGCCCTGAATGCTCCTGCTTCCTTGACACCCGCCCCCCCTTTGCGCTATCATAACTCCTACAAAGGAGCAATTACACCTATGAAGGTTTACGAACATATCACCGATTTAGTCGGCTTCACGCCCCTGGTGAAACTGCACCGGATTACCGATGGCGCAGCCGCCACGGTTCTCGCCAAATTGGAGTTCTTTAATCCCGCCTCGTCCGTGAAAGATCGGATCGCCGTCGCCATGCTGGATGACGCCGAAGCGCGGGGCATTCTCAAGCCCGACTCGGTCATTGTGGAGCCGACTTCGGGCAATACGGGCATTGGGCTGGCCTTCGCCTGCGCCGCCAAGGGCTATCGGTGCATTTTGACCATGCCGGATACCATGTCCACGGAGCGCCGCCTGCTTCTGCGCGGCTATGGGGCCGAACTGGTGCTGACGCCGGGAACCGAAGGCATGCGCGGGGCCATCGCCGAGGCCGAGCGCATCGCCGCCCGAACGCCCCATAGCTTTGTCCCGCAGCAGTTCAAGAACCCGGCCAATCCTGCGATCCATCGCAAGACTACGGCGGAGGAAATCTGGAAAGACACGGACGGAACCATTGACATTTTAGTCGCCGGCGTCGGCACGGGCGGGACGATTAGCGGCATTGCCGAAGTCATTAAGCCGCGCAAGCCGGGGTTTTGGGCGGTCGCCGTGGAGCCAAAGGATTCGCCGGTCATCACGCAGACGCGCGAACATCTGCCGCTGAAGCCTGGCCCGCACAAATTGCAGGGCATCGGCGCGGGATTCGTGCCGGACAATTTAGACATGGCCGCAGTGGACGAGGTCATTCAGGTCACAACCGAAGAGTCGGTGCAGTGGGCGCGGCGCGCGGCATTTGAAGAGGGCATTCTGGTCGGCCTCTCGTCCGGCTCGGCCCTGTGTGCCGCCATGCAGGTCGCTCACCGGCCCGAAAACGCGGGCAAAACGATTGTCGTGATTATTCCCTCCAACGGCGAGCGGTATCTTTCCACCGTGCTGTTTGCCGATCTGCGCGACGACCAGTAATAACGACTTATGTGTAGGGGCGAACCTTGTGTTCGCCCTTCTTTTGTGCTTGCTTCTCCGACCTGCGTATCAGGCCGCTCTGGCAGTGTCCGGTATCTTACCCGAGGGCCGACAATTGCAAAGGCGAGCGGCCAGTGGCCGCCCGCCTTCTTGTCATTTCTCGGAACAATGTGTCAGGCATGTTGCAGTAACTCAGTCCGGTATTTGGGGGCAAGTTCTTTGGCTCTTGCCATAAACGCCGCCTGAGCGGCGGCGTCCAGTTTGGGAGGGACGGTAGTCCGGGTGGCGACGGGAACCCCGACTTCTCGGAAGAACTCCTCCTGCCCAGACGGTGAGCAGATGCAGAGCAAGCGCACTGGTTGCTCGGATGCGTTGTGGAACTGGTGCGGCGCATTGGCTGGGATATTGATGGTCTCGCCCGCATGCACGACTGACTTTTCGCCCCGGAAAGATGCCTCAATCTCGCCTTCCAGCAGGATAAACGACTCCTCAAAATCGTGGCTGTGGGGACCAGGGCCGCCACCGGGCGGGATGTGCATGTCAATCAGGCAGTAGCGCCCGGCAGTGTCGTCGCCCGACAATAGGATCGTGTAGGTGTCACCCACCAGCCCGATATGTGGCAGGCTCTGGTCGTCGTTCGGTCGCGCCAGTGTGAGCTTCCGCGCGAGATTATCGGGCGGAAGCGGCGAGGCGGGCTGAGACGGAGCATTTAAGTTTTCGTTCATATCTTCGGTTCATTGAGCAAGGCAGCGACATTGGGCGTCCCCCAGCCGGTGACAGCATCATAGCCAGACGCAGCCTGATACCCATCCGCAGGGGGCGTTGAGCGATTATCCCCTTGCGTGATGTCGCTGCAAGTAATGCTGCCGACCGTCATTCCGGTTCCATTGTCCTCATACAGCACCGGCGGCAGGAAGCCAACGTTTTTGCCCGCCGATTTCAAGCACGCGATCACCGATGCCCACATCGGCGCAGAGGCGCTTGTTCCGCCGTTCGGCGCGGTCGCTCCATTCAGAATCAGGAAGTAAAAAGGCGGTCCTGCCAGCGCCGAGACGTCCGGCACGCATCGCCCGGTTGCCGAGCTGTCGTTGAGCGATTTCGTCGTCACTGTCTGCCAGCTTGGTCTCGGAAACACGACACTGACACCGCCGCCGGTCGCTCCCCCGCCGGTGTTGGTGCCATCGGAATTGAACCGTCTTCCCGGAGTTTCCCACCAGGTCACCTCCTGGCTCTGCCCGGTCAACATCGTTCCCCCCACGGCCAGCACGTTGGGACTCGATGCCGGGAAATTCGCGTGCGCCTTGCCATCGAACTCCAGCGACCCACAGCCGTCGTCACCGGCAGAGATGCAGATGGTGATGCCCATCTGAGCCGCTTCCTGAAAGTACCCATCAATGACTTTCATTCCGTTGACCGAGAAGTCCCCGGAATCCTCGGCGACACCGTAGCTGATTGAGAAGACGCCCGGCTTCGCACCCGGCCCGTGAATGACATGCTGTAAGAGATTGACCCAGCCCTTCTGCGTAAACGCCGCAAAATACACATTGATCTGTGCGCCCTGTGCCATCGCCGCGGCGATCTGAATGTCCATCATGACTTCGCCTGTAGCATCGTCACTTGCCTGACCTTGATGCCCGTGCGCGACGACGGTGGGCGTTGGAATGCCGATATCGCTGCAAAACTGAGCTAGATCTGATTTGACGTAAGCGCCGCCAAACTCTAAAATGCCGACGATCTGCCCGGTCGCCTTGCTGGACCCGAAGCTGTACATCCGGGCAAAATCCGCCGGCATTAATCCCTGAGTTTCCGTCGCCGCGCCCTGAGACAGGCCCGGTCTTGTCACTCGGCCGGGCTTCGCCACTCGGCGCGTATCCAGCCCGAAAACTCCCGTCACGATATTTTTCAACTCAGACGGAACTTCCAGTTCCCCATCGCGGCCACGAAACTCGCCGTCCGCGTCGGATTGGAACAGGCTCAACTTTGTCCCGAAGGCTTTTTCCACTTGCTCAACCGTGCCGGACAAGGTCATGGATCTGCCGCCGAGCGAGGTTTCACCGGTTTTCAGGCCGTACTCACCCAATACTTTCTCCACTAAACGAGCATCGTCCTGCGAGGCTCCATAGCGCGCCTCAATCTGCTCCAGAGTCATTGGCGGGGCGGAGCGATCAACTTCGGCGGGCAACGCCTCTTTCGGGCGCAGGGTCACGGTTAGCTCCACGGGAGTTCCCGGGGCAGCATTCGCCACAAATTGCGCGTTCGGCACCGCGCGGTGGCTGCCAGGTAACTTCACATGTTCAGTCATCAGAATATTCCTCCCAGTCGTTGATTTAGGGCAACGCGGCAGGATGCTTCCCCGCTTTGTTGCCCAGGGGCATACCGATCCCTTTAGATGCAAACGCAAAGAAGCCCTTCCTCATGAGATAAATTCAAACGAGGAAGGGCTTCGCAGCAGGCGCTGCGTCATTCCTGACCCTGGCAGAACTTCACCAGACGTTTGACTTCCTCAACGAAGCAATGGACGACTTGCGAATTACCTGACAGGTCTCGGCGTTATTACAAAGCAATTATAACAGTAAATACATTTTCTGTCAAATTTTTTGGTCGCATTTTAGAATTCCGTGGTGCAGCCGTTTCCAATTCCCTCGCTTCTCCCTTGCGCGTCTGGCCTTGTCGTGACTTTTGTCTGTCATGACAGGGAGTGGGAGGGAACGTAATCTACTCCGAAGGCAAGGAGGCCAATATCTCTTGAACCGAAAAATACGCGCCGCAGATGACCTCATCGGACGCGCCGTAATAAACAGTCAGGGTATCGCCGTCGCGCGTGTGGCCGTTGGTGAAGACGACGTTGCCGAAGAAGCCGGTCAGTTCATAGGGCGCCGTCGGCTCCATGATCGGCTCATACGAGCGGGCGAGGACTGTGCTCGGATCGTTGCGGTCCAGCAGCAGCGCACCCAGACAGTAGCGAGTCTGTTCGTCGGCCCCGTGATAAATGCACAGCCAGCCCCGATCAGTCAAAATCGGCTCTGCACCCGCCCCAATGCGAACTGAATCCCAGTGGCCGGGCCGGGTCCAGGCCAGGCATTTGTGATTTCCCCAGTGGAGCAGGTCCGGGGAACGTCCCAGCCAGATGTACGGCCCGCCGATGTACAGATTGGATGGCCGGTGCAGGCACAAGTACTCGCCGCCGACCTTCTGGGGGAACAGGGCACAGTCCTTGTTGCTTGGCGGAATGATCAAGCCGTGATTTGTAAATGTCTTCCAATCATCCGTGCTGCTCATTCCCACCCCAATGCCGCTGGGCGAAACAGCCGTGTAAGTGAGATAAAATCGACCCTCTAACTCGCTCACGCGGCTGTCTTCAATGCCAAATGACTCTAATTCCCCCTGTCCCAGCAGTGTCGGCGTTTCCTCCGCATGAAACTGCACGCCATCGTCGCTCCAGGCCAGACGTAAATGAGACAGCGTCGTCAGGTAGCTTTTGCCCTGATACTGAAAGACGCGCGGGTCTTTGTAGACTATTTCCGGGTCATCCAGGCTGTAGTTGAGGATGGCGATGCCGCCCGGCGCGTGAGGGTCCAGGATCGGCGTGGAGATGCGCCCCTCTACCTGACGGGGCCGCTCGGCCACCCGCAGCAGCAGTCCTGTCTTGCCCTGCCACCGGAACACGCCAGGGTTCAGCAGGCATTCCACTTCCAGCCCTTCCCGGCTCGGCTTCACATCGGAAGGCCGCAGAATCGGGTTCATCTCAAACCGCCGCGCAATGTCCGCCATGTCTCATTTCCTCCGGTTCGCTCTCACGTCACAGTTTCCTCAACTTGTTCCTGCGACGGCATCTAATCTAAACATCTGTGCTGGCAAAAATCAGGGCCGTCCGCAACTGCGGACGGCCCCCTATTCTTTTCACATCGGGAAGCGTTTACGGCCCGGCGCTCACAGAGACGGCATGCCAGCCGGTGAAGGCGCCGTAGACATGATAGGTGTAAGTGCTGTCGGCATTGACAGACCACAGGCATATCTGCTGATCAGCCGCACGGGTCCAGAGAACTTGGGTCACATTGTCCGGGCCGGTCGCGATGGCGTCCGCCGTCCAGCCGCTAAACGGTCCATACAGCGTGTCGGTGAAGGCGCCCGTTTCAAAATCTGCGTTCCACAAAGCAATTTGACCGTTCGCGTTGTCCCAGAGAAGATGAGACTTGTCATCCGGGCCAACCGAAAGCGAAACCGCACTCCAATTCGGATAAGGACCGTATTCATAGTAGGCCCTGCCGCCATCCGCAAGGATCTTCCAGCCTGACGCGGCCCCGCCGGCGTTCATCCAGAGGAGGCCGGAGGTTGTCGGCCCGCTGGCAACCTCCATGGGCGTCCAGCCTGGGTAGGCGCCGAGGAGAATATAGGTAAAGGTGCTGCCATTCACATTCCAGAGGCTTGCCGTGCCATCGGTTTTCTTCCAAAGAAGGCGCAGACTGCCATCACCGGCGACCGAGAGGGAGAGGGCTTTGTAGCTCGGGAAGGGACCGAACTCGGCATGGGTATAGCTGCCACCAGTGACGTGCCAGATACTCACCTGGTTGTCGGACTGATGGTTCCACAGCAGGTAAAGGGACCCGTCGGGGGCGGAAGCTACCTGGGTGGCAGTCCATCCTGAAAACGGGCCGTACACAGCGTAGGTATAGGAGTTATCAGGATTGACAGTCCACAGACAGGCCTGACCGTTCGCATTGTCCCAGAGAACTTGGGTATGACTGGTCGTTTGGGCAGATGCGGGGATCGTGGACAAAGCCAGCCCCGCCAGAGCGAAAACGGCTATGCCCAGCATGCGAGTCAGGCCGGGCGCGCGGCGCGCGATAAAGCGTAAACGAAAGCCCATAGCTAAAACTTCTCCTTGAGTTTGTACTCATTAATCAGGCTGGGTGCGTTGAAGGATTACTTTTTGGCGCAGAGTTGGGAAAAACTGCCTCCAGGAAAAGCCTGACGAGACTTCTTTCCCTCCCATCATGCCCTGTTTCTTCCCAGTTAAAACGACTTTCTTGATCTGGTACGGCGGCTGTATCTTCGCCTCTAACGCTTGCTTTTCCTGTCTTCATCTTTCTCCGCCGCTGGAACATCCAATATGACGGGTGGAAAGTCCCGGAAGGCAAAATGGTAGGTTCCGCCGGCGTTGTTAAGGCGGAAAGTAACGGCGAGGGGGGCAGCGAGGGCGCGGTCATCTTTGGCGGGGATGAAGGCGAAGAACCAGCCGGCCCCTTCGGCGAGGGACTTCTGGCCGAGTACATCAACCGGCAGGCCGACGGGGCGGGCGGGACGCCCCATCGGGGTTTGGCGCGTCAGCGAAAAGTCGCGGGGGCCGAGTTTCAGCGTCCGGCGCGTTTCGGTCGTGTCTCGCAGAACCAGGGCGATCTCTACATGGCGGCGGCCTGAGTTCGGCGCTGCCTGCATACGTCGCGAACGTCGCGTTGCTGACGGTTAATTCCCAGCCATCATGGACGATTTTCTCGCCTGTACGATAGACCGTGCGTGCGCCATCGCCCCGCAGGTATGTGTCAAGCCAGGCCAGTGACCGCCGGATTTCGTCCAGGCGGTGCTGCGGTTCGCCGATCCCATGCCCCTCGCGCGGATAATGGACATATTCAACTGTTTTGCCCAGCAAGCGCAGCGATTGGTACATTTCCTGAGAGTTCGCGATAAACGTGTTGGGATCGCCCTCACCGTGCAGGATGAGAACAGGAGTGTTTATGTCCTGCAAGTAGGTTGCCGGGGACCGTTCAGCGTAGAGTTCCGGCTGCTCCCAGGGGTAGCCGCCCAGATACTCGGTTTCCCAGCGCGGAGCCTGCGAGTTGGAAAAGTCGGTGACCAGCGAAAAAATGCCGAACTTGGAAATCGCGGCCCGAAAACGGTCGGTGTGGCCAATGAGCCAGTTGACCAGATAAGCGCCATACGACGATCCGACGACGACCAGGCGTGCCGGATCCGCTAACCCCTCAGCAACGGCGCGGTCTATCCCCGCCAGGACATCCTGCACGTCGCCGCCGCCCAGGTCGGCGCGATTGGCTGTGCTGAACACATTGCCATAGCCTTCGCTGCCTCGGTAGTTGGGAGACAAGACGGCGTAGCCTTCGGCAGCATAAACTTGAGCCAGAGTAAACGGGCTGAGAGCCTCCACGGTCCGTCCATGCGGGCCGCCGTGCAGATTGACGACGAGAGGGTATTTTTGTCCCTGTTGATAATCGGCCGGGTAGGTCAGCAGGCCCTCAATTGTCAAGCCGTCCGTGGATTCCCAGGTAACGGTGTCCGTGGCGGCCAAAGCGTATTGGTCGCGCCAGTCTCCATTGAGGTCAGTCAACGGCTCGGACTCTTTTGCGCCGGGCGCGCGCCAGTAGAGTTCAGGAACGTCCTGGGCGCTGCTGGCAACATACGCAAGGCCGCCGTTCGGAGCGACATGGTAATCGTGCAGATGCTCGCCTGCTTCCCCCCAGCCCCCAATAATGGGGGAACAGGAGAGAACTGCTCTGTCGCCCCCATTTCTGGCTCCCCCATTATTGGGGGCGAGGGGGTCTCCTCCGTCTTTCAGCCGAAAAATCGCCGTTGTCGTGCCAAGTGCGACAAGGCTGTAAATGCTGCCCGGCGCGTCCATCCAGACACTGTGCCAGCCAGTCAGATCATGCGGGAAGTCTTGAGTGAGATTGACGGGTCCGCCGCTCCCATCGGCGGGAACGGCGTATAGGTTGGGCTGAGAATACGACAAGTCCGGGTCAAGGGGGGCCACATAAAGAACTCGCTGGCCGTCGCGCGTCCAGAGGGGATGGAACTTGCCTCCCGGCCCGTCCGCGATAGGCCGCGTTGCGCCGTCTGCAATCTCTACCACCCACACATCCACCTTGTGATAATCGTTGACTTCGCCGGTGTGGTTGGTCGTGAAAGCAACGCTCTTGCCGTCAGGAGAGACGGCAATCTCGCCCAGACCATAGTCACCATGATGGATCAGCTTCGGCTTTTTGCCGTCACGATCTATCCGCCAGATCTGCTGCCGGAACTTTTCCAGCCGTTCCACAACGGCGTCATCCTTGCGCTCCTGTTTGTCTTCATGGGCTGCCTGCAAGGGTTTTGGACGCGGTTCCTGAGCGAGATACACAATGCCAGACGAGTCCGGCAGCCAGTCGTAAGCGCCGATCCCTTCCGACGCATCGGTCAGCTTTTCGGCTTCGCCGCCCAGACCATCCATCGGCAATAGCCAGACCTGCTGCTTCGGCTCATCGTCGCCGTCGTCATAATCATCGCCCTCATCATCGCGGCTGCTCAGGAAAGCCAGCCAGTGGCCGTCCGGCGACCAGCGAGGCGTCGTCTCGCTGCCTGGCCCGCGCGTGATCTGCCGAGGTTCTGTTTCGGCTCCGATCCGCGTTACGTACAAATGCTGGACAACCGCGTTATCGTCCCAATCCGTCTCGCTCACGCCATAGACCACGCGGAGACTGTCCGGCGCGACTTGCACGTCTCCCGGCATCTTGAGTTCCAATAGCGCCCGGGGCGTAACTTTCTGTTTCCGCTGTTTTGCCATAAATTACGTTTTCTCGTGATTCTCCTGATGTTGACGTTTCAATCGCTGATAAACCAGGTCGGCCTTCGCCTGTTCCCATTTCGCCCGAAAGATCGCTGCGGATTTCGGCCTTGACAGGGTCCGGCGCAAATGGCAGCATAGCCCGCCCATGCGCCCCGCTTTGCCCCTTTTTGTCGGCAGGAACCGGCCCGTCATATTTTTTGCCGCCCTTATGGTTGGCGTAGCGCCGGGCGCGGGTCATGCCCATTTGCAGAAACTTCCGGGCCATGTCCATGCCGACAAAGTCTTCCTGCGCCCCGTAACTCTGGAACATCTCCCAGATGGCGTCCGACGATTCCCGCGCGGCATCGGGCGTGGCAAACCGCCAGTAGGGGAGAATCTCGCTCTTGTACGGCTCCACGAGCAGCACTCCCTGTTCCCCTACCCCAATTCGGTAAAGCTCCGGGTGCGCGCGTAAGTCTAAGTTCTTGTAGTCCAGGCTGTAATCAAACGGCATGGGCTTCCCCGGTCAATGTTTCCAGCAACTCTTCCAGCACCAGACGAAAGCGTGACTCGTCGGACACCCCTGTTTCCAGCAGTCCGCGAAGAGGCAAAATGGCCTCGGTCAAGCCCAAATCCGCAGACGTCTTTGCGCCGACCACTTGCAGCCAGCGGTCATTGGCCGTGACCAGCCGCAGCAAGGCCCGCCGCAGGGTCGCGCGCTGCGGCGCGGCCAGCGACGCATCCAACGTGGCAATCTGCGCGTGCAGGCCCCAGAACTCCTCGGCATACGCCTGGCGGTTTAAGTGCGCCAAAGTGTCTCGCACCTCTGCCAGCAGATTCGCGTCATCCCCATCTTTGGGGCGCGGCTGAAAAACGGCTTCCAGCAGGGCGGCATCTACCAGCGGCGTCGCCAGAGCGAGCCTCTGCCGCTTTAACGTCTGTAGTTTTGCCACGGCGCGAGCGAGAAAATAGACACCCAGAGGGATCGCGCTCCGCTCCAGCCAGATGCCGTTCATGGCGACGCCTCTTCGGTTCCATAGGCGGCGTCAAACTCGGCCAGCCGGCGCTTCAGCAGCAACGGAACCGGCGCACGGAACGCGAAGGGATTGGACAGATTGTACTTCAGCACCAGGTCATTGGTTTCCTTCAAATGCGTGTGATACGCTGCCCGCGCCGCTGCCCGCAGTTTGGGATAATCCGCCCGCTCGCGCAGGTTCGGCTCGGCTGCCTCCCAGCGGGCCAGAGTCGCCAGCGCGAGAGCGCGAGCCGCCTCAATTTCCTGCTCCAACAGCAGCCAGGGCGGCAGCACGCGGTTGTGCTTGAGCAGCCGGTTAATCGCGCCCATTCCCGGTGGCTCAAACGGGTTGGTTGACAAATCCAGCGGCTTCCCGCGCCCCGGCAGGTTCTCAAATAGCCCTTCGTCAATCGCATCCTGTATCTTCCGCTCCGCAATCCCCGCCGTCCAATCCGGCAGGTCGTCGTCCATCGCGCTCATCACCGCCGCCCCTCCTTCCCTTGATTGTACCCGTTTGCGGGACTGCCAGAAAAGTTCTTGACATTACGTTCCACCTGTGTGACAATGTTTGCAGAAAGCTGACGGTGAGCGTGTCACGATCATGGTGCTGCTGTTGCCCTTCCCAGGAAGGTTAATCATGTCATGCAATCATCCGCTCCTCCATCGCTCAGACGATCTCGATAGCCAGCCTGTTTTCTTTCACTCACTGTCAATACCGGCTCGTTGTTCTTCGGATTGGCGCGATAACACCTTCCCTACTCATGAACTCATTCTCTCCTTCTAAAACGCCAACAGCATGGCTTGGCAGGGTATAATAACGCCGGTTTAGAATTGAGGGTGGCATGATCAGGCAGGTAGTGGTTGTCGGTGCGGGCATCGGGAGTCTGGCGACGGCGATGCGGCTTCAGGCGTCGGGGCGATTTCAGGTTACAGTTCTGGAAAAGAACGAGACGGTCGGGGGGCGGGCGAACATTCGGGAAGTGGAGGGGTTTCGGTTTGACACCGGCCCGTCGCTGCTGCTGATGACGGATGTGTACCGAGAACTGTTCGCGGCTTGCGGCGAAGACTTTGATCGGTGGGTGCGGCTAATCAAGATGGAGCCGAATTACGCGGTTCACTTCGGCGACGGGTCCGCGATGGAGATGTCCAGCGACCTGACCAAGATGATCGCGGAATTGGAGCGGATTGAGCCGGGCGTTACCTCGGGCTATTATCGGTTTCTGGAAGACGCGGGGAAGAAGTACCGGATTGGGCGAGAGAAGTTCGTGGAAAAGAACTTCAACGCGGCGAGTGACTTCTTCACAACGGCCAATCTGAAGCTGCTGGGGCAGCTCAACGCACTGGACAAATTGTACACGCACGTTTCGCAGTTCTTCCGAAGTGACCGGCTGCGGCAGGCATTTTCCATGCAGTCCATGTACCTGGGCATTTCGCCGTTTGACGCCCCGGCGGTCTACACGCTGCTGCCGTACACGGAACTGGCGGAAGATGGACTATACTACCCGGAAGGCGGGATTTACGCTCTGCCGACAGCCATGGCGGCGGTGGCGCGAAAGTTAGGCGTAAAGATAGAGACGGGCCAGAACGTGACGCAGATTGTGGTCAAAGACGGCAAGGCGCGGGGCGTCTGCGTGGACAGTGAGATGCTGACCGCCGACCTTGTGATCTCCAATGCCGATTTGCCGTATACCTACACCGATTTGCTCCAAGAGCGGCCTGCCAAATACACCGAAGGGGCCTGGAAGCGGCAGGCGTTTACCTCGTCGGCGTTTATGCTGTATCTGGGGACGGATCGGGTTTACCCGCAGCTACGCCACCATAATTTCTTTCTGTCGTCGGATTACAAGAGGAACTTTGAGGAGATTTTTAACGCCAAAGTGCCGCCGCGCGATCCCAGCTTTTATGTCAACGCGCCGGGGCGGACCGATCCCAGCGTCGCGCCGCCGGGCCATGATAATCTGTTTGTGCTGGTTCCGATCCCGCACCTGACGGATCAGATGCGCTGGGATGAAGGCCAGATCGCGCGATTTAAAGACAAAGTTTACGACCGATTGGAGGCGCGGGGGCTGACGGATTTGCGCCGTCATGTCGTCGTGGAGCAGGTCGTCACGCCGCATGAATGGCAGGCGCAGTACAATCTGAAATACGGCGCGGCGTTTGGCCTGTCGCACGGGATTTTGCAGGTGGGTTACTTCCGGCCTTCCAATAAAGCGCTGAATATGGACGGGCTGTACTTTGTCGGGGCCAGCACCACCCCCGGCACCGGTGTTCCCCTCGTGTGCCTGGGCGCGAAACTGGTCACGGAACGGATACTGGCGGACTACTCCTAGAAAGCAGCACAGATGGCCCTGTCGGAACTGGATTCAGAATTGGATGCGGCGTATGCGATCTGCAAGCGGCTTAACGCGCATCATGGAAAAACCTATTACTTCAGTACGCTGTTTTTCCCGCCGCAAGTGCGCCGAAGCGTCCATGCCCTGTATGGCTTTGTCCGCTACCCGGATGAGATCGTAGACAACCCGACGCCCGGCTCCGACCCTGCCGCGTCGCTGGAAAATTACCGGGAAGCGACTTTGGATGCCCTGAAAACGGGCAGTTCCGACCTGCCGGTTCTCCATGCCTTTGCCGATATGGCGCATCGCCATGCGCTCCCAGTAGAGTATCCGATGGCCTTTTTAGACGCGATGGCGATGGATTTGACGCGGACGCGCTACCAGACGTTTGAAGACCTGACGACATACACTTACGGAAGCGCTTCCGTGGTTGGCCTGATGATGTGCCATGTGGTCGGCATTTCTGACCCCGCCGCCCTGCGGCCCGCGCACGATCTGGGGCTGGCGATGCAGCTCACCAACTTCTGGCGCGACATCGGCGAAGATTGGAGGGTCAGGGGTCGGATTTATCTGCCCCAGGAAGACATGGCCCGCTTCGGCTACACCGAGGCCATGCTGGCGCAGTCCGTTGTCAATGAGCAATTCGTGGCCCTGATGCAGTTCCAGATCGCCCGCGCCCGCGCCTATTACGCCTGCGCCGATGAAGGCATCCCTTACATCATGCCGGAATGTCGCCTTCCCGTCAAACTTGCCCGCATTCTCTACAGCCGCATTCTGGACAAGATTGAAGCCAATGGCTATGATGTCTTTCGCCGCCGCGCCCGAACATCCGGCATGGAAAAGGCCGCCGTTTTGATTCAGCAGGGCTTGAACTTTTCCCCGCGTTGAAGAATGCCCCCTCTGCCGCCATAATAACAGCATGAAGGCATGGGACAGCGCATGGACGGGCCGGCTCCTCCTGCTCGTTTCCGGCTTGCTATTTCTTGGCTATAGCCTGCAATTTTTCAGCTACGCCGAGGATGACGCCTTTATCCCCATGCGTTATGCCCTGAACTTCTGGCGGGGGGTTGGGTGGGTGATGAATCCCGGTGAGCGCGTGGAAGGCTGCACGTCGCCGCTGCATCTGGCGTTTGTCACGCTGCTGATACGGTTCCTGACGCCGGATCAGACCCTCTGGTTTTCCAAGATTTTCGGGCTGCTGATCGGCCTGGCTGTTTTGTGGCAGGCGGGTCGTCTGGGTCGTCTCCTCTTCCCACAGACGCCCTGGCTTGGCAGCATCGCCTCGCTGGTTATCGCACTCCGACCAGAGTTCGCCCTCGCCATGACCAACGGCCTGGAAACGGGTTTGGCGACGCTGCTGCTGACAGCGGGCATGACCGCCTTTATCCAGGCTTGCCGTCAAGGAAGCGAGGGCAATTTCTCTCACGCCTCACTGCTGTTTGTCGGCGCGGCCCTAGCGCGGCCTGAACTGACCTTGACGTTTCCCCTGCTGCTGGCGGGAGCATGGGTCAGTGGACTGCGCTCCCGCAAGTCAATCACCTCCCTGACACTTTATCTGGCTCCTCTCCTGTTTTTTTTCGGCTTACGCCTGGCGTATTACGGCAGTTTCGTTCCCAACACTTATTGGGCCAAGCAAATGCCCATGGCACAGTCCGTGCCGCTCGGCCTGGCTTATTTAGGCCGATTTGCTGTGCCGGGTGGCCTATTTGTGGGGCTGGCGCTGTATGGCCTGGGTCTTTTCGCTGCTCTCCGGCATGGCGGGCAGGCTCGCCTCGCGCTGCCCCTTGCGCTTGGCCTGCACGTCTTGTTCCTGCTCCGCTCCGGCGGTGACTGGATGATAGACGGGCGATTCTTCATGGTCATCCTGCCGCTCTGCGCCGTCGTCTGGCTGGGTGCCGTGCAGACACTGTTTGATCTGGCTGCCTGGGCCGCTCCCCGCCGGAAATCCCTGGCGTATGCTGTCGTCTCTGCCCTGGCAGGGTTCACCTTACTTGCCCAGGGCAAAGACTCCCTGCGCCGCGCTGATGGGCTGGCTCGGCAGCCGGGAATGACGGATGTTTTCTCCACTCTCGGCACGCACGCGCCGCTGGAGGAATGGAAGGTCGGCAACCATGATGGGCGTCTGGCTGTGGGCCACTGGATTACCGACCATGCGCGGCCCGGTCAGCTTGTCCTGATCTCGGAGATGGGGCTTGCCACCGTCATCAACCCCAATGTTCGATTTCTAGACATGCGCGGCCTGACCGATAGAAAAATTGCTCGCATGAATGGCTACCCGCGTGACCTGTCGGGTGTCCAGGGGGAACGGGAATGGATGGATGCCTCTCGCCCGTTGGGTCGCTACATTCGGGAGCGACGACCGGAATGGGTCGCTCTGCTCTGGGATGTCTACCAGTGTGACCAGCAAGGCGTCAATGCGGCCAATGACCTGTATATCCCCAGCGGCGTCTTTCCGATCCACTGCGATGGGCGGACGCTGACCGTCGCGACCTGGCGGCGGCGCGATGTCACTCCGTAATCCTCACTAAATAATCCACACATACTCGCCATAATCAAGACATGACGCCGTCTGCCACACTGAGTTTAGCGCGTGCGCGAACGACGGATATAGACGCAGCCCGGCGCGGCCTGGCTCTGGGCATTGCCCTGATTGGCTTGGCCCTGCCGGCCTTGATGCTTCTCCAATATGCCTTGCCGCCCCAGACGGACGCACACTATTGGGGCTTGAACCCCGAAGGGATGCATCAGTTTCAGGAACACTGGGGGCTGCAAAATCTGCCCACAATCGGCGTGGATTCGTTTTCGCTGGCCTTTCGCCTGTTGCTAGTGACACTCTGGTCTGGTTATGCCCTCCTTGTTCTTTCGGTACTGCAAGGCGCGAAACTCGCGGCAAGGCCTATCCTCACCAGCATCATCGGCGCGGCAGTCTGCATGGCGCTGTTTTGTCCCCCTCTTCTCTCCCATGATGTTTATGCGTATGCCGTTCATGGGCGATTGTTTGCGCTCTATGGTCAGAACCCGTATCTCTGCCGCCCGGAGTTTTTGAAAGCGATTGGCGACCCGGCCTCGCATTTTATCACATGGAACTGGCCCACGGTCTACGGCCCAGTCTGGACGCGCATTGAGATTGTGACTGTCGCCCTGATGCACAGGGTGGGGCTATGGCCGCAGGTTATCGCGCTGAAATTGGTGCAGGCAGGCGCACTGATTGGCATGGCGCTGGCTGGCAAGCGCATCGCCAGGCATCTGTGTCCGGGCAGAGAAAATTTAACGCTGCTTGCGATCGGTTTGAACCCACTCCTGTTGCTGGAAGGGCCGGGCAGCGGGCATAACGATTTGCTGCTGGTGAGCCTGCTGCTGATCGGGGCGATGTTTTATCTGGACAAGAAATATCTGCTCGCCGCTCTGTGTCTGGGGCTATCCGTCGGCATCAAGCTCATCACCCTGGCGGTTCTGCCCTGGGTTCTGATGGAGTACGGACGTGGACGCCCCGGCAGGCAGAAATTGGCCGCGCTGGCCGTCGCGATTTCGCTGATTTTGCTGCCACTCATAATCTGCTACGGCCATTTGTGGAGCGGCGCGGCGACGCTGGCTTCGCTTCAGCAGCGCTCACTGTACGGCCTGAGCGCGGCAGAATTGGCCCGAAACGCGCAGTGGCTGACGTGGCTGCACGGGCATGGGGTCGGAATAACGCTTGCATCTGCCCTTGTTTCGCTGTCTCAGAACTGGCTCATCCTGGCGCTGTACGCCAGCCTGACACTCTGGCTCTGGCGGAGGACTGCCGTGGGAAACTGGCTTTTGGCCTGGGCGCTGCTTGCCGCCGGCCTCATGTTTTTCGCCATGGGGCTGCCGTTTCCCTGGTACATCGCCTGGTTCTGGCCGGTCTGCCTGCTCCGCTGGGATCGTTTTCATTTAACTCTGTCCGGCGCCTGCTTTGGCCTGTCTCTGGCATGGACGGCGGGCTACGGCATTGTGTGCCAAGTGAGGTAAAGACCCCATGAATGGAATTGTCATTATTCCGACCTACAATGAAGCCGTCAATTTGGAGGCGCTGATCTATCGTATCTTAAGCCAGCCGGTCGGACTGGAAGTATTGATTGTAGACGACAACTCGCCCGACGGCACTGGCGACATTGCGGACTGCCTCTCGCATGATTGGGCAGCGACTCGGGGCCGCGTTCATGTCCTGCACCGTCCCGGCAAGGAAGGTCTAGGGCGGGCATATCTGGCGGGCTTTGCTTGGGCGATGACGCGCGGCTATGACTTTCTCATTGAAATGGACGCCGACTTTTCCCATGACCCGATCTTCCTCCAAGCCATCGTGGAGGCGTCTGACAGCGCCGATGTCGTGCTTGGATCGCGCTACTTGAACGGCATCTCAGTCGTTAACTGGCCGTTGAGCCGTATCCTGCTCTCATGGGGGGCCAATCAGTACGTCCGGCTTGTCACCGGCCTGCAAGCCCATGACTGCACCAGCGGCTACCGCTTGTACCGCCGAGAAGCGCTGGAAGCGATGGATCTGGGCAGCGTCGTTTCGGGAGGCTATTCATTTCAGGTGGAAATGACATACCGGGCCAGGCTGGCCGGCTGCCGGATCGCCGAAGTGCCGATCATCTTTACCGAGCGACGCGAGGGCTGCTCCAAGATGTCGGGAAGCGTCATTTCTGAGTTGGTGCTGGTGCCACTGAAGCTGCGGTGGCAGGAGCGCGCCCTGCGGCGGCGTCTGGGCCAGTGCGGGCAGGCTGCGGCTGAACCGACTGCCCTGAAAAAAGCCGCCTGATCTGCCGACAATCCGTACAAATACGGTTATTCTTACGGACAATTTTAGGCAGGACATGATCCCTCTTCACAAACAATCCCCAGCGGCCACAGCGTCTCCGGCCCTGGAACTCATTGATGGCGGGCAAACATCCCCGGCACGTCCCGCGCGCCGTCTGACCTTTCTGCTTCCCGTGGTCCGCGCCCTGGTCAAAGCCCTGCCTGCCGGGCTGCCGATGTGGCTGTACACGAGCCTGCTCAAACCGCGTGTCCTGCGCCGCTGGAGCAATGCCTTCCTGCTGAAAATGATCCCGGAGCAGGTGCAGGTGAATGGCGTCACGGTCGTCTTGAACCCCGCCGACCCGGTGGTTTCCAGCGCTTTGTCGCTGGGCGTGTACGAATCATTTGAGACAAAGTTGATTGCCCGGCTTGTCAAGCCCGGCATGCGCGTTCTGGACATCGGCGCGAATGTCGGCTATTATACCGCCCTGCTGGCCAAGCAAGTCGGTCCGCGAGGCAGCGTCATTGCATTTGAGCCGGCACCGGCCAATTATGCCGTCTTGGGCAAAACCGTTCAGGCAAACAGCTTTGGCAACGTGCGGACAGTGCAGGGGGCGGTGTCGGAATCGTCCGGGGAAAGTTTCCTCTTTCTGGCTGAGCAAAACGGAGGCGATCACCGGCTGTATGCGACCGAGGGCCGTGCCAAAATCGCCGTGCCTATCCTGTCCATAGACCAGTTCCTGCCCTCGGACACCTACATTGACTTCGTGAAAATGGACATCCAGGGCAGTGAAGGACTCGCCATCCGGGGGATGCAGGAAACCCTGCGGCGCAGCCCGGACGCGCAGATATTGATGGAATTCTGGCCGGCCGGGCTATTGCAGGCAGGCGTGGACCCAACCGAATTTCTCACACTTCTTCAAGATGACCTGGATTTTACTCTCTGGGAAGTGAATGAATTGAAGGAAGAATTGATACCCGTCTCTGACACCGCCGCTCTGATTGCGCGCAATTTGGGCCGTAGCTATACCAATTTGTATTGCGCCCGTAGCGGGCCAGATTTATGAAAAAGTGGCTCTCCACAACGTCCGGTCACCTATTCCTGCTGATACTGATTCAACTCGTCGCCCTGCTGGGGCCAGGCTCCCAGGTCTTTCACAACGGTGATATCCGTTACCATGAAGGCGACCTGGCCTACTATTTTGCCGCCTCTGCCCCGATCTTTGCGGGGCATCTGCCGTATCGCGATTTTGATCTCGCCTATCCTCCTCTGGCCCTTGTGGCCTTTCTCATGCCGCACCTCGTCCCCCTCGGCAGCCCATTCGGATTAAACCTGTACATGCGCGTTTTTCTGGTGGAAAGCGCGGCCTGGAGCACGGCTCTCGCCATTCTGCTGGTTCGGATAACCTCGCGCTGGTCGTTTCGCCTGAATTCCGAGATGGCTTTGATTGCCTTTGCGATCCTGACGGTCATCTTTTCCGCCCTGCTGCCCTGGCGCTACGATCTGTTCCCAACTTTGCTGACATTTGCGGCGTTTTACTGTCTGCTGGCGAAGCGTCCTTTGGCTGCCGGTGTCTGGCTCGGGCTGGCCGTCGGCGCGAAACTGTATCCCCTTGTCCTGCTGCCTGTCTTCGGGCTGTATCTACTGGCGCAAAGTCGTTAACGGGACACTCTGCGACTGGGATTGGGCTGTTTCGGGGCTATGGCGGCCTGCCTGCTGCCGTTCTGGCGTGTCCCGGTGCCAGCCTTGTTTCAGTTTTTGACATTCCATCAGCATCGGGGGCTGGAAGTGGAAAGCCTGGGTGCCGGCGCGATTATGGCCGCGCGGGCGCTGGGCTGGACACAGGCCAAAGTGGTGGTCAATTACGGCGCGGATCACCTCACTTCCCCGTCTGCCCCGGCCATTCTATATTGCCTGCCCGTGATTTTTCTGCTCGTCTTTGGCCTGACCCTGCTGGGTGGATGGAAAGCCTTTCGGCGCGACATCACCCAACAGGGCAGCATCGCACCGGAAACCCTCGCGCGTTTCGTCCTGGCCGCGCTGCTGGCATTTATCGCCGTCAACAAAGTTTTTTCTACCTCCTACGTCATCTGGCTGCTGCCCTTCGCGCCCCTGCTCCGTCCGCGCGAAGTCGTTCAGGTCGTTATTTTATTTGCTCTGACCATCGCCATCTACCCGTTCCACTTCAGCGATATTGTGAACATGCACCTAGCGGGGGTTTTGCTGTTAAACGCACGCAACCTGTTCCTGCTGTTCCTGTTGGTCCAGCTTGCCCGCCCGCAGGGCGAAGCCCGTCCTTTTGCCCTGCCTCAACTGCGGCTTCGCCGTCTGGCGGAGGCGTAGGTTCTTCTGCCAATTTGTGAGAGACGCTAAATTATGTTTGAAACCAATTTTCTTTTCGCCTCGCTGCTGTGGGGAACCATCGGTGTCGGCTGCATTGCTTATGGGAAAAAACAGGGCGCGGCCCCACCCCTGATTGCCGGCTTCTGCCTCCTCGCCGTTTCCTTTGTTCCTTCCGCCTGGCTCATGTCCGGGATTGCTGTACTCTTACTCAGCGGCATGATCTGGGGCATCAAGCAGGGCTATTGATTTTCCGCGATCCGCTTGAGTTCTTCGTCATCTTTCACTGTAACCCTGCGGCCCTGAAGGTCAAGGACGCCGCTGTCTTTGAGAGTGCGAAGCGTTCGAGAGACGACTTCCCGCACTGTTCCCAATTGACTGGCAATGGCTTCATTGGTTTCTTCCAGCCGAAAATCTGTGCGGCCTTGAGCAGCCTCACGAATGTAAGCCGCTAATCGGGCGCGGACGCTGTACAGGCTCTGCGCCTCGGCGATCTGCACCATTCGGCGCAGGCTCACCCCCAGCGCCAGCAGGCCGCGCTCGGCGATTTCCGGGTATTGGTGCATGATCTCGCGAAAACGGCTGCGAGGTACAATCCAAATTATTGTTTCACCTATCGCCGCTTCTGCGCTGTAGGGATAATTGCCGCCGTCAAACAGCGGAAGTTCCCCGACACTGGCCCCAGCATGCACCAAGTTTAATGTCAATTCGCGCCCTCGGCTGTCCAATTTGTAGACCTTCACCGCGCCCCGCAAAACCACCACAAGCCCCAGGCAGCGCTCAAATTCTGAAAACAGAACTTCGCCTTTGTGCAGTTTCCGCTCCTGGCCCGCCGCTATGAGTTCCGAAATCGCTTCGTCAGGCACAGTTTTTAGAAACAACACCTGCCGCAGTTTTTCACTGAGATTCATGTATTTTCGTTTCCGTGACTAAAGTCATTGTTTGCCTGGCGTCTTGTCCGGTATCGTTCACTTATTCGCGTACTGACGAAAGGATACACTATTATGGCGTATGTCATCACGGAACCCTGCATCGGCTGCAAAGACAAATCCTGCGTACCTGTCTGCCCCTCCGACTGCATTCATGAAGGCGTTTTTGAACGCAACGGGGTTGTCTACGATCAATTGTTCATTGACCCAGATCATTGCATAGACTGCGGCTTGTGCGAAACGGAATGCCCGGTGGATGCGATTTATCTGGATGATGAAGTGCCACAGGAGCGGAGCCGCTTCATTCAGATAAACGCCGATTTCTACAAGCGGGCGAAATCATAGGCGATGGCAGGAGAAGTCTCTGCCTGTCGCGAATAGGAGGCTATGCCCTCTGCGTTCACAGTCTCGCCCGAACGTCTCGCCCGCGCGGATGCGCTGCTGGCAGGCGGGGTAGCCGACAAACTCTATACTCATGCGGTTTATGCGCTGGAGCGGGGCGGGACAATGGTAGCGGTCAATGCATTCGGGGCGGCAACGCCGGAAACACTGTTTGACTTTGCCTCACTGACCAAGCCGATGGCGGCGGCAACATGCCTCATGCAGTTGGTGGAGCAAGGCAAGCTGCATTTGCGGCAGTCCGTCCATCGCTTCTTTGAGGACGAGTTCGGTCCCCTGCCTCATCTGAGCGGCATGGAAGTGCGGCATCTCCTCCTGCATACATCAGGCCTGCCGCCGGTGCCGCGCCGTTTGTCCGAAGATGTAAAACCGTCGCGGGCGGCGATGCTCCAGGCCACGCTGACGACCCCGACGCTGCGCCCGCCTGGGGTTGGCTACACTTATTCAGATACGGGATACATATTGTTGGGAGAGATCATTGCCAGGGTCGCCGGGCAGCCGCTGGAAGTGTGCTTTGCCCATGGCGTTGCCACGCCGCTGGGATTGATGACCGTAAGATTTCTTCCGGCGGTTGGGCCGGTAGCGCCCACCGGGCCGGAGAGGCCGGGGACGGTTCATGATCCGCGCGCCCGAGACATGGGCGGAGTCGCCGGTCATGCCGGACTGTTCGGCACGGCTGCCGAGGTTCTAGCCTACGCGGAGGCGATACGGACAGGCGGTAATCCGATTCTTTCCCAGGCTTCGGTTCGGCGCATGGCCGAAAGCCAGATATCTCCCACAGTCGGTTTCCAATCTTATGGCTGGTTCTGCGCGGGAAACGATTATCTGCCGCAGGGCGATCTCTTTTCCGATCAGTCGTTCGGCCATTCGGGCTTTACCGGCACGGCCATTTTAATTGATCCAGCCTTTGAAGTTTCGCTTGTTCTCCTCACCAACCGCGTGGTCAACCAGGACGAAGACGGCAGCCGATTTCTTCGCTTGCGCCGCCTCTGGCTGAATGCCGTCGCCGCGTCACTGCGATAACAGTTTTGCCATTCCAGAAAAAGATTTAAACTCACCTTAACCGAATTACGGGTCAGAATGGGCTATTATTCTCGCGAACCATACACCCCAGGGCCATTGGAAAGGATGACATCATGCCACTGTTCGGACAGGACCCCGTGTTTTACGACCTGCTGGAAGCCCAGTCGGAGGCCGCTCAGAAGGCCGCGCAGACGTTCCATGCCCTGGCGCAGGACTTGGGACAGGCGGAGCGCTATGCGGAGACCGCTGCCCGAATTGAATCGGAGGCGGATAACCTGACCCATGAATTGATCCTGAAGGCGGACGCCAAATTTATTACACCGCTGGATAAAGGCGACATGCACCATCTGTCGCAGGCGCTGGATACCGTGACCGACACGATTGAAGCGGCGGTCGCTCGCGTTTACATTTATCGTCTCACCCAGTCCCGCGCTGATCTCGTGACAATGACCGAGCGGCTGACTCAGATCACGAAGGCGACCCATGATGGCGTCTGCTTCCTGCGCCATCTGAAGGACCATAAAACGCTGGAGCCGATCCTGGTTCGCATCCACAATCTGGAAAACGAGAACGATCAAGCGTATCGCGAGGCGCTCGGGGACCTGCTCAATGATGACAAGGCCAATCCCCTGACCGTGATAAAGTGGAAAGAAGTCTACGACCGGATTGAGCTCGTGGCCGACGAATGCGAGAATGTAGCCGACATTCTGGAAAGCCTGGTGGTGAAGTATGCATGACATACCGTTTTTGCTGATCGTCATTGTCGTCATCGCCCTGCTGTTTGACTACACCAATGGCTTTCACGACACGGCCAACGCCGTCGCGACGGTGATCTCCACGCGCGTTCTGCCGCCGACCTTCGCGATTTTGATGTGCGCCGTGCTGAACTTCGCAGGGGCGTTTTTCTCACAAAACGTCGCCAAAACTATTGCCAAAGGGCTGGTGGACACAAAGATGGTGACGGGCGACAGTCTCCAATTGGTGATACTTGCTGCCATTATCGGTGCGGTCGCCTGGAACGTCCTGACCTGGTATTTCGGCATCCCGAGTTCTTCGTCCCATGCGATTATCGGCGGACTGGTCGGTGCAACGCTGGTCTATGCAGGCAGCCATGCCGTGATCTGGAAAGGCATCTGGGAAAAGTTGTCCTGCCGATGGTCATCTCGCCGGTTCTGGGCGGGTTGATCGCGTTCTTTATCATGACCTTGCTGTTCGGTCTGTTCGCCAATACGCGGCCCGCCAAAGTCAACGGCATCTTTTCCTGGCTTCAGCGCCTGTCCGCGGCGGGCGTGGCGTTTAATCACGGGCAAAACGACGCGCAAAAAACGATGGGCATTATCACGCTGGCTCTGGTCGCGTTTCACGTGATGCCCGGCGGCAAAGATGTTCGCATTCCGAACTGGGTAATTTTCTCCTGCGCGACGGCGATGGGATTAGGGACGCTGTCCGGCGGCTGGCGCATTATCAAAACGCTGGGAACGCGGATTATTGAATTGCAGCCGATCAACGGGTTTGCAGCGGAAACGGCAGCCAGTATCGTGCTTGCGACCGCCAGCGCCTTTGGAATGCCCGTCAGCACGACTCATATCGTCTGCGGCAGCATCTTCGGGGTGGGCGTCGCCAAGCGGCTCAACGAGGTGCGCTGGACGACGGCACAACGCATGGTAGCGGCGTGGGTGATGACACTGCCGGGCGCGGCCCTTGTCGCCGGCCTCGCTTTCCTGGTCATAAACCTGGGGGGGCATCACGCAACGGTGGTGGCGCTGCGGTAGGTATTCGCGCCTGACTGCGAGATGTCAAGCGCTGGGGCGCAGGGCATCCAGCAGGCGCACATCGCCGGTCATTTTGTCGCGATAGAGCCAGCATGACCAGCCGTTGGCAGTCGGCAGATTCAGGCAGCAGGCCGCGACTTTGTGGATGGAGCCGCGATGGCCGCCGGCCGTGATCGTACCATCTTCATGGATCACCGCTTCAACTTCTGTTCCCTTCAGAGACAGGCGGCTTCCCGCCGGCAATTGTCCTGTCTCAATGAGGCTGACAAACGGCACACGCGGTTTGGGGCTGCCCAGAAGGACGCCGTTTTCGTCCGCGCTGGTCAGGAGAGCGGGCGATATGTCCGCCAGCCGCTTTTCCGCGACTTCCACATAGTCCCCTTCCCGGTCAATCGTGATGTAATCCCGCCCCAGACGCTTGGCGACCGCAGCAGTCGTGCCGGTACCGCAGAAAGGGTCCAGCACCAAATCGCCGGGATTGGTCGTGGCGGCAATGATCCGGTGCATCAGCGCTTCGGGCTTCTGCGTGGCATGGGCTTTTTTGCCGTCCTTCATTTCGCGCTCGCCGCCGGAGCAGATGGGGATGTACCAGTCGGAACGCATCTGCTTGTCGTCATTCCCCGCCTTCATTTCCCGGTAATGGAACGTATACTTTTTCTGGTCAATGGACTTTTTGGCCCAGAGCAGCGTTTCATGCGCGTTGCAAAAGCGCGTTCCACGCATCTGAGGCGTCGGATTACTTTTCACCCAAACGACATCATTGAGTATCCAGTAGCCGACATCCATCATCACCGCGCCCATGCGGTAGACATTATGGTATGACCCAATACACCACAGCGTCCCGGTGTCTTTGAGGACGCGGCGGGCGGCGGTGAGCCAGGCGCGGGTGAAGGCGTCATATTCGGCGAAGGATTTGAATTTGTCCCAGGGGTCGGTGACGGCATCTACTTTGGTCATATTGGGCCGCCATAAATCCCCGCCAAGCTGCATGTTGTAGGGCGGGTCGGCGAAAACCAGATCCGCGCACTTAGGCGGAAGGGCGTTCATCACGTCAACGCAGTCTCCCAGCAGAATCTGATTCCGGGGAACCGGATTTTTAGGGACAGTCGGGGCGGCAGGCCGCCGGGATGGGGGTTTGGTGGACATAGGCACGCTATTGTACCACGGCGGACTCAAGAAAACAATGCCTGGGGACTCAGGGCGACATAAAGTTTTGAGAAAATTTTGGAGCAGTTCCGCCTCGCGTTCGCGGCTGATTCCCACACGGCGCGGCGTGTCGGCAGGGCGCGTGGCATCCCAGGTGAGGAGGTCACGCACAGTTTGGGCGAGCGGGCGGAAGGTCAGGCCGGCGGCAACCGCTTTGGCGACATTGGTCTGCATCAGGCCATCCGCGTCTGAGTCGGCAGGCAGGTAGAACGGCAGGAGCGCGAACGAGGCAGCGTCATTTTCTTTGAGGAAATCGTCTGTGACCCAGACGAATCGGGCATCGCTGCCGCTGACCGTTTGGCAGGTGTCCAGAACTTCACCCAGCGTGAGAGGTTCCTTCGGCCCGGTGGCGTTGTAGATTCCTGTTTCTCCCGCTTCCAGCAACCGCACCGTCCATTCGGCAAGATCACGGGCATCAATGATTTGCAGGGACTGCGCGGGACGTCCCGGTGCCAGAACGTCGCCGCCCTGTGCAACTCGGTGAGGCCAGTAGGTGAAGCGGTCGGTCGGATCATGCGGACCGACAATGAAGCCAGGGCGAATGATGAGCGCACGGTCCGGCAGGGCGTCTTCCACAGCCTGTTCGCTCAGGACTTTGAGCGGGCCGTATGTTTCGTTGGTAATCTCCTCGGTCGCTGAGTCCTCCAGCGTCCCTAGCGGCCCATTCTCGTCCAATCCCGGCGCGTTATGATCGGCGTACACCGACAGGGTGGAAATGAAAACATAGCGGGAAACGGCGCCCGCCAGTAACTCCGCTGACTGCCGGACAATACGCGGAACGTACCCGCAGGTATCCACCACCGCGTCCCATGTCCGTCCCCGGAGCGCGTCTAGGCCCCCATCGCGGTCGCCGCGCAGCTTTTCCACAGTGGGAAACAGATCGGGATGGTGCTGGCCGCGATTGAACAGCGTCACTTCATGCCCTCGTGCCAGTGCCGCTTCCACCAGATGCCGCCCCACAAAAACCGTGCCGCCGATCATCAGTATCTTCATAACCTTCCCTCTGGGTATAATATGCTTATGAGTGTTTTAAACGAAGTGCTGCGCGCCAACGCGCAGTTTGTGCAGAGCTATGATCCCGCGCGGGCGACCGCGCCGATCACCCGCAAATTGGCCCTGGTCGCCTGCATGGATTATCGCATCCCGTTGGAACAGGCATTTGGCCTCAAACCCGGCGATGCCTATGTCATTCGCAATGCCGGCGGCATCGTGACCGAGGATGTGATCCGTTCGCTGCTGGTGTCCCATTACCGGCTCGGCACGGAAGAGTTTTTGATTATCAATCATACCGAATGCGGGATGCAGACTTTTTCCGACGAAGACCTGCGGGCGGACATTCGCCAGCGGCGCGGGACGGACACCATCGCCCCGGAGCAGTTCCATGCATTCCGCAATTTGGAGGACAACGTCCGCCAGCAGATCCAGCGGATCAAGTCTCACCCCTGGATTCCAAGCCATATCCCGGTCAACGGCTGCATTTATGATGTCCACACCGGGCGGCTTTCCGTGGTCTCGCTGGACGACGCCACGACCCGCCCCCTGCCCTCGCTGCCGCCTCTCGCGCCGTTGTAGGAACCCACCCGGCGCTTGAGTGGGTTCTTCCGGCTGCTATTCCGCCGTCAGGATCAGGCACTTCAAATATTCCGATTCTGGGGCATGAAGCAACACAGGATGATCGGCGGGCTGGCCGCGCGTTTCAATCAGTTTCAACGTTTCGACCGGCGTCCTGCGCCGCGCTCTGAACGATCTCACGGAACTCGGACAGAGACAGGTGATGCGAACAGGAACAGGTCACTAACACGCCGCCGGGCCGGAGCAGGCGCAGGGCGACACGGTTGATCTCGTTGTAGCCTCGGATCGCCCCGTCCCGGCTGCCCCGGTTCTTGGTAAATGCTGGCGGGTCCAGAACGATCATATCTGTGCGGTAAGCTTTCGCTTCCAGCCCGCGCAGGTAATCAAACACGTTTTCGGTGACGTTTGAGTGCGGCAGGGTCAGGCCGCTGCGCTCCCACTGGCGGCGGCCCAGGGCATTGAATTCGGGGCTGATCTCCACATCGGTCACGCTTTTCGCATCAGCCAGGGCGGCCCGCAGGCCGAACAGGCCGGTGTAGGCAAAACAGTTCAGCACGTCCCGGCCCCGCGCCTGGTTGGCGGCAGCCCTCTGGTTCTGCATCTGGTCCAGAAACAGGCCCGTTTTCGCGCCCGTTTTCAGGTCTACCAGCAGCGTCGCGCCGTCGTCTTCCAACGCCAACTCGTCCGGCGGCTCGTCTCCCGCCAGAACTCCGACCCGCTCGTCCAGCCCTTCCAAACGGCGGACGGCGCTGTCGGAGCGCTCATAGACTCCTCGTGCATTGACTGTCTGCTGGACGGCGCTGACTAAGACCTCCCGCCAGAGTTCCAAGCCCAGCGCGAGAAACTGCATGACGGCAAACTCGCCGTAGACATCCACGACCAGACCGGGCAGTCCATCCGACTCGCCATGCACCAGGCGATAGGCGGGCGGCAGCCCTTTCCCGGACCCATAATGGGCGAGGCGATACTGATGCGCCTGGCGGATTCGCGCCCGCCAGAACGCCTCATCAATGGGCGTATCCCCTCGGCGCGTCAGATAGCGCAGGGCGATCTTGCTGCGGCGGTTCAGATAGCCCACGCCCAACGCTTTGCTTCGCGCATCCACCACGCGAACAATGCCGCCTTCCTCAAAGTCGGCGACGGGGCCGGAAGCGATCTCGTTATCATAAACCCAGGGGTGATACAAGCGGTCAGGCCGCTGGGGTTTAAGTTTAATGGTAGGCAAAGGCATAGGCTCATTGTACCAGAAAGCGCGTCTTATCCCGGTGGCGTTGGACTTTGGCAGGATTTAGGGGCAAGACTGTGGAATGCTTCACGGGGCTGAACCCCCGTGCTTTAGAAGAGCAACTCCCCGCCTGCGCGGGCAGAAATTATATCCGGCACAATTTTAGGAAGCGTCAATAATGATTACAGCGCAACAATTTAGTCAAACATTTGAACAAATTACGCATGAGCAGATGGCGTCCTTGCTACAGGCTTGGTCAAGTCAACCTCAATTCACACAATACATCAAACACCAGATGATGCCTGCCCTTGCCAATGCGCTTGGCTATGATGTAGAGCTAGAATACAGACGAATTGACATTGTCTTTAGAACACTTCACAGCAGCAAGGCTTATAATGACACAGCTATTGTCGCAGCGATTGAACACGAAAACAATTTCATTGGTTCACACTCAGAGATAACAAAATTGCGTGATATTGCCGCCCCTCTCAGAGTATTAATTACCTATGTGAGCCTTCATCGTCGCCAACAACTGATTGCCGAGTTTGAAGAAATCATGTCGGCATCCGCAGATTCAAGCGACGATATACAAAAAGGCGAACTCCTCATCATCTTTGGACCTTATGGTATGAAGCCGCCTCAAAGGCTTACTTGGGAATATTTCGTGTATCAGAGTGACGGATTTCAGAAACTAAATTTTTAACCGGTGCATAGACAATGGGCGAAAAAATGGACATTCTGGGAATTGAAACGTCGTGTGATGAAACGTCGGCGGCGGTGCTGCGGGACGGGCAGGAACTGCGTTCCAACATCATCGCGTCGCAGATAGATTTGCACGCGAAGACGGGGGGCGTGGTGCCGGAAGTGGCCTCGCGGCAGCATGTGACGCAGATCAACGGCGTCGTTGCCGAGGCGCTGCGGGAGGCAGGAATTGGGTTTGGGGACTTGGGCGCAATTGCCGTGGCGAACCGGCCCGGTCTGCTCGGGGCTTTGCTGGTCGGGGTGTCGGCGGCGAAGGCGCTGGCGTATGCGCTCAGAATCCCCCTGCTGGCGGTGCATCATATTGAGGCGCATATTTACGCCAACTGGCTGGTAGACCCGGACATTCAATTTCCGGTCGTCTGCCTGGTGGCGTCAGGCGGGCATAGCGAGATATTTCTGGTGCGCGGGCATGGGGATTACGTCATCCTGGGACGGACGCGCGATGATGCGGCGGGAGAAGCCTTTGACAAGTCGGCGCGGCTGCTGGGGCTGCCCTACCCCGGCGGCGTGACGATAGACCGTTTGGCGAGAGCGGAGCACGGGAATCCGAAAGCGATCCCGCTGCCGCGCGCGCAAATGGGACCGGATTCACTGGACTTTTCGTTCAGCGGCCTCAAAACCGCCGTGCTGACGGCGACGCGCGACCCGCAGTGGCAGGCGGTGACTTTGCCGGACTGGGCGGCGTCGGTACAGGAGGCGATTGTGGACGCACTCGTGACTAAGACGCTGCGGGCGGCGCGGCTCCATGGGGTTAATCACGTTTTGATGGCAGGCGGCGTGGCGGCCAATTCTAGGCTGCAAGAGACCATGCGGGCCGCGTGTGAGCGCGAAGGGTTGCGGCTGACCACTCCCCCACCCCGGCTTTGCACGGACAATGCGGCCATGATCGCCTGTGCGGGCTTTTACCACTGGCAGGCGGGGCAAGTGGACAGTCTGGACGTGGACACGCTGGCATCGGAGCGGCTGGCATAAGATGAAGTACCAAACGCTCCATTCCTGGGACATGACGGCTGACGAAGCGCGGGCGCAGCAGACGGCGATGCGCGGTCTGGTGTCGCTGACGGATGGGTTTGGAGAGATACGGGCGGTGGCGGGCGTGGACCTGTCGCTCAATGACGAAAAGAACGAGGGGCACGCGATTGTGGTCGTGCTGTCCTATCCCGATTTTCGGATACTGGAAACGCGGTATGCGACGGCACCCCTGAAGATGCCCTATATCTCCGGCCTGCTGTCCTTTCGCGAATCGCCGGTCGCGCTGGAAGCGTTCGCACAGGTTGAAACGGTTCCTGACGTGATTCTGGTGGACGGGCAGGGGCAGGCACATCCGCGCGGCTTTGGGATCGCGTGTCATCTGGGCGTTCTGCTGGACGTGCCCTGCATCGGCGTGGCAAAAAGCCGGCTCTATGGACAATTTGATGCCCAGGCGCTGGGCGAGACGGCGGGAGTGTCTGTGCCATTGTGGGACCGAGGGCGAAAGCAAATCATCGGGTCGGTGACGCGAACAAAAGTGAGAACGAACCCCCTCTTCATATCGCCAGGGCATCGGGTGAGCGTCGAGTCGGCCACACGGATTGTGTTGGAGTGCGTGCGCGGCTACCGGCTGCCGGAGCCGACGCGGCAGGCGCACAATTTAATCACTGCGTACAAAAAGTCGGGCGCGGAAGGAATAATTCCTTCCGCGCCCGCTTCGTCTGCCTTTCAGAAAACGCTCCCCCTATAGCCCATATTCCTGATGGGTCACAGTTCCTGATGTGTCTATGCTCCACACAGTCGCCTGACCATTGACGTTAGTCCAGACAATGCGCGGCTTGTTGTCCGCCCCTACCCCGACGCTGTCGGCCGTCCAGCCGGAGTACGGGCCGTATTCAGTGTGGCTGTAACTGGTATCCAGGTTGACGGTCCAAAGCGAAATCGTGCCGTTCGTCTTGTCCCAGAGCAGTCGCGGCTTGCTATCCCCCCCGACGGCAAGGCTGACCGCTGTCCAGCCGGAAAATGGGCCATAGACTGTGTAGGAGAAATCACCGGAAGGGGCAACGTTCCAAAGAGCAATCGTGCCGTCCGACCTGGTCCACAGAAGGTGGGTGACGCTGTCCGGGCCGGTGGCAATGGCTTTGGCGGTCCAGCCGGCGTAAGGGCCGTATTCCGTGTGGCTGTAGCTGGCATCCGGGTTGACGGTCCACAGTGATGCCGTGCCATCGGTCTTGCGCCAGAGAATTTGGGACTGCCCGCCGGGATTGGCCGCCAGGCCGACGGCGCTCCAGCCGGGGAAGGGGCCGTACAGGTGGACGCCATAGTCCCCAACCGTGTCCACGCTCCACAGCGCACCCGTCCCATTTCCATTGTCCCACAGCAAACGCGGGGCGTTATCCGGTCCGACAGCAAGGGCGGTCGGGGTCCAGCCGGTAAAGGGGCCATATGTGCGGTAGGTGTGATTGCCCGCACCATCAATGTTCCAGAGGCTAGTTAAGCCGTTCGGATCGTCCCAGAGCAAGCGCGGCGCGTTGTTGGGACCGACGGCAAGCTGTACGGCTGTGCGTCCAGCCAGGGTCGTGGAGGCAGTAGCAGTCGCACCGGGCTGCCCGTGGCTGTCCACAGGCGTCACAAGGCATTGAACAAGATCGCCGACGTTACCCTGGCCCCAGGGAATGGCATCGGCATGACCGGCGCTATCCACTTCGCGGATGGTGCGGGTGACGCCGTTGCTTGTCACCACCCACTGGTAATGGTAATAGACGAAGTCCGAATCCGGTTCGACGACGACCGGGGCGCCATCCTGTCCGGGAGCAGTGGCGACGCGGCAGAAGATGGCATCGGTGGCCGTCGGCTGGGCCGGATCAAGCGTGGCGGTGACGGCGTAGGGAGGATGATTGGTCGCTTGAGCGCCGGACGCGAGGACAAAGAATGGCGCGGTCTGGACAAGCTGGCTGTTGATCGTCAGTTCCAGATGCCAGATGCCGGTTTGATCCAAACCGGGCGTCCAATTGTAGTTCCAGAAATACTCCACGGTGCGCTGAAAGGCCGCGCTGCCGGGGAAGTTGAAACTGCCGGAGGCGCTCTGGTAGACACTGCCATCGGGACGGAGCCAGCGCAGGCGAAACGCGCTGCCGGCAGGCAGGTTATGCAGGATCGTCCAGCAGCCGGTATTGACTGCGCCCAGCGTGAACGTCCCCTGCCGGGGCAGGTCAGACGACGGGGCCGGAGCGCTGACATTGCCTGCGTCCACATTGAAAACGTCCAGGTAAAGGGCGCGGCGAATGGAAGGCTGGCTGACCCACCAGGAAGGGCCGGACCGTGCCGGGCCGGCGAACGGCTCATAGGTGGCAGCGTTCAGGGAAGATTGAAAGTGCAGATGCGGGCCGGTGCTATTCCCGCTGCTGGCGGCCAGGCCGATTTGAGTTCCGGCTTTGACCAATTGGCCGACGCGGAGGGGCGTATAGCGCGAGTCGGGATTGGCCGGATCAGCGTAGGCCAGACTGAAATAGCCCGTCTGCTGTCCTGCGCCATGATCCAAAATCACATAGTTGCCCGGCGCATTGTTGGCATTGGACACCGTGTTGTGATCGGCGGGATCGGAATAAACAGCCGAGGAAACAGTCCCATCCAGGGCAGCGAAGACGGGCACGCCCTTGTCCTGCTCGGCAAAGGAGCGGAGGAGGGAATCTTCCCCGGTCTCGCCGTCCAGGGCGAAGTTCGTGCCGGACCAGTCCAGTACGGCGCCAGGATCGGCATTCAGGTCATAAAAGTTCTGAAGGTACAGATCGTCATAGACAGTGCCGCCCTGCGGAAAGAAGGCGTAAGGCTGGCGTGGGCTGGTGACATCCATTGGGGCCGGCGTAAATCGCGGGGATGTCTGCGCCGATGCCGCCGGTTCCAGCGCGAGCCCGGAATGGACGGAGTGGTTGGACTGAGCGCGGGCGGTCAGGCTCGGTGCGGCGAGAAGCAGACCGAGCGCGAGTAGCAAGAATTTCTGCATTGTGCATCCTCCTGGTAAAAGTGACAGGCTTCGCTGCCAAGAAAAATAGGACTGAGGCAAAGATTATCTCTTGCCTCAGTCCTATCAATTTGCACCGTCCCCGTGCCGTCAGCCTTTGACACGACGGTTGCGGCGTTTGGCGCCGGACAGCAGCACGGCCAGTCCGACGCCGCCAATCAGGAACGCCGCCGGAGCGCTGGGTTCGGGAACGGGCGTCACGCCTGTTCCGGTGCCGGTATTGCTGCCGGTTGTCCCGGCAGTATTATTCCCGGTTGTGCCGAGGTTATTGTTTCCGGTGCCGGTATTGTTTCCGGTTGTTCCGGCAGTATTATTTCCAGTCGAACCCGTGCTGTTGGTCCCGGTATTGTTCGTGCCGGTGCCCGTGTTGTTGCCGTTTGTTCCACCGGAATTATTTCCGGTGTTGTTCGTGCCGGTGCTGGTTCCAGGGGTGTTGCCCCCGCCATTATGGTGCAGGATGCCGTACAAAATCGGCGCTCCCAGGAGATAGCCAAGCCCGCTCCCGCCGCCATGAAAAGGCAATGCGCCGAAATAGGGTGAAACGGGCGCCGCGACCGGAATGCCAGACGAAGGAACCATGGTCAGGACGACCGGCCCATTGGGCTTGAGGGACGGCGTCAGCGTGCCGGTTCCCGTGGTGGGCAGGCCTGCCAGCTTCGGCTGCCCCAGGGTTTCATGGTAAGGCGACACTTCCGGCAGGGCGGCGACCATCGGATTGCCGCAGGCCAGCTTCAGGATCGGGCGCCCCGTCTGACGCAGGACGAAGACCGGCGTGCCGACGGGAAGCCGGGAATTAATGAGATACTCATGACCGTCCCGCGCGATGCAGTAGACCTGGTAGCGTCGGGCGTCTGTGATCCGTTTCAGGACCAGATTGTTCTGAATATAGCGAACGACAGCAGGGCCGGAGGTGTGAAAGTGCCGGGCGAGCCGGCGGCGAACGACCGGGTCCATGGTGACCTGCTCGGTGAGCTGCGGAACGGAATCAACATGCTGATTAATAAAGGAGTCCGGCGGAACAACAAAAGCGCCGGGTCCAGCCTGTGCTGCCACGGTTGGCAAGCCAGCCAGCGCAGTCAGGGTCAGAACAAGCGCATGATGACGATGCATAATTTTAGATCCTTCATAATCCTTCAAAAGTATCAATATCTTGTAACCCTGCACAAAGCGTGCCAAAATGACGGGATAAGTAAGAATATAGCAAATACCCTGGCTAGGGTTGATCCGCCAGGGCCGGAATTTCCGTATGATTGATTAGAAAAGCTGCCGACTCCGCGAAGTAGCGGCCTAACACTTCCCGATACGGCGCGAGTTCGGGAACAGCGTTTACGGCATCGGTCATATGTTGCAGCCAGGCAGCGCTTTCGGGCAGGCCAATCCGAAAAGGCAGGTGACGCATTCGCAGGCGAGGATGGCCGCGCTCCTCGCCGTAGCGCGCCGGACCACCAAATCGCTGGATCAAAAACCAAGCGAGATGCTGCTTGGCGTGGGTCAGATCATCGGGATAAAGAGGTCGCAGCAAGGGGTCCTGCTCCACTCCCTGGTAGAAGGCTTCCACCAGATCAAAGAAGGGCTGATCGCCGCTGGTCGCGGCATAAATCCTGGTCGTTTCATCTTGCATTCAGTAAGAGGAAGGTGGTCTGCCTGACACGATCTCACGCGCAGTATACCCCGAACCTTCCTAATTCTCCCTCTTTATTTGGAAATATTTAAATATTTTCTTCCGAAACCAGCACGACGCGCAGGGTACCGGGTAGGACCCGGAACTGAGCGGAGACAGTCCCAGCGGCCACCGTTTGCAGTTCCTGACCAACCGCCTGTGCGCGCCAGCCAGTTCGAAGCGAGCCTTCCGTCCGGCCACGCGCAAGAGCCAGGGCATCGGCTTTGGTCAAAACCAGTTCGGGCGCCAGGTCTCGGTTCAGGCACAGCGTTTCGCCCAAAGCGTACAGCAGATCCCCGAGGGCACGTTCGCGCGGCGTTTCCTCCGGCCCACCAGCGGCCAGCGGCGCGGGAAGCTGATCTTCCGGCAAAGCGCGCGCGGCATTCAGTGCATCCAAGAGCGGCGGTCCAAGCGTCACGTCCTCGCCTTCCGGGAAGCCGCGCACGCGACGGAAGTCTGTCAATCGGCGCGGCGGGCGCTGTGCCAGTTCAATCACAACTTCATCGCGCAGCAGGCTGCGAACGGGAACGTCCTGATTCAGAGCCTCCTGTTCGCGCCAGGCCGCGACCGCCCGAAGCAGTGCGGTGGGGCGGGCGGTGAAGCCGCGGGCATTACGCAGGCGCAGATAAGCCTCGTCCGGGCTGATTTCATAGGTCCGCCCCTCGGAGAAACGTCCCATTTCTTCGCGCAGCCAGTCCAGCCGGCCCAGCCGTTCCAGCAATCCGCGCAGCTTATCCCAGAGGGGCAATAAATAGCGAACATCATCGCGCGCATAATCCAGCTGCGCGGGCGTCAAAGGCCGCCGATCCCATTCGCTGCGCGTCTCGCCCTTGCTGAGTTTGACGCCCATCAGCGCTTCGACCAGGCGGGCATAAGACAGCGGATAGGCAGGCAGGCCGATCAATCCTGCCGCGATCTGCGTATCCCAGACACCGACAGGCGGGCGTTTGCCTCCCCCAAACCAGGCCAACCGCAGGTCTTCGCGGGCGGCATGCAGCACTTTCTTCGAACGGAGGGATCGGCCACAATGTTCCACAGCGAGTCCATATTCTGGATGGCGAGAGTGTCTACCAGAGCGATAAACTCAGTGGTGGCGATCTGAACCAAACAGAGGCGCGGCAGATACGTTCGTTCTCCAACAAACTCCGTGTCCAGAGCAAAGCGTCCTGCCTGTTTTAATTTCTCACAGAGATCGGTAAGAGCCTCGGGAGTGCGTATTGTGGGGAGTTCCTGAAGTGGCTGGGGGGATGGCATTAATCAGTCCTTCTGATAAGGCAAGCATGCGATACCGTCTATTGTACCCTAAATATTTGCCTGATGAATGCCGACAATCAGGAGCAAGAGATGACTTATCTCTCTAAGATTCCGCCCTGAAGGGGAACGCACACGATGCCGCCAGCGATGACCGAGACTGCGATCCGCATTCAGCATTTCACTAAAGAATATCCTGTCCCGCGCCAGAAAGAAAAGCGCGTGGCGGTCAACGACCTGACCCTGGGCGTTCCGACCGGCGGGCTGTTCGGCTTTCTCGGCCCCAACGGGGCGGGCAAGACGACCACTATCAAGATGCTGCTGGGCTTCATCCCTCCCACGCAGGGCGAGGCCTGGCTATTTGACCGACCTGTCGGCGACGACGCGGCGCGGCAGCGGGTCGGGTATCTGCCGGAGCAGCCCTATTTCCCCAAGTTTCTGTCGGCAATGGAAGTAGTCCGCGCCCACGCTGGGTTGTCCGGGCTGACCGGGGGACGGGCGAAAGAGCGCGTGGAAGGCTGTCTGCGCCAGGTCGGGATGTGGGAAAACCGGCACATGGTTCTGTCCAAATGCTCCAAAGGCATGACGCAGCGAGTCGGACTGGCCTCGGCGCTGGTCGGCGATCCCGATCTGCTAATCATGGATGAGCCGTCGTCGGGCCTGGACCCGGTGGGCCGCAAGGAACTGCGGGAACTCTTGACGGCGCTCAAAGGAGAAGGCAAGACGATCTTTCTGTCGTCCCACCTGCTGTCCGAAATGGAATCAGTCTGTGACCGCGTGGGCGTGATGGCGCGCGGAAAATTGGTCGCCTGCGGAACGCCGTCGGAGATCACGCAGGCGCGGGACGAGGTCCGTGTGCAGATCGAACAGGCCGAGCGCGATGAAGTTTTGATGGCCCAAGTGCAGGATTGGGGCGGGTCCGTGGAAGCAGGCGCGGAAGGCAGCGCCAGCCTGCGTGTTCCGGCTGCCTTGGTCTACCGCGTGATGGGACTGCTGGAACAGCGGCGCGCGAAACTTGTCGCTGTCACACCGCAGCGCGAAACGCTGGAAGACGCCTTCCTGCGGCTGGTGGGAGGATCAGGATCATGCAGGCAATCCGCAACATCGGCATTATCGGCCAAAATCACCATGCTGGAAGGGTCGCGCAAGCAGGTCTTCCATGTCCTGATGCTGTTCGCCGTCTTTTTGATCTTCGGCTCGGCGACGCTGGCGAAGTTTGACCAGCATGTCCAGATGAAGATGCTGGATGACCTGTGTCTGTTTTCCGTGTTTCTGATCAGCGCCGTCGTCGCCATCACGATCACAGTGACCGGCATTCCCGGCGAGATGGAACAGAAGACGATCTATCCCGTGATCGCCAAACCCGTCGCGCGCTGGCAGTTTATCTGCGGCAAGTACGCCGGGGCGATGGGAACCGTCGCCATCGGCATGGCGGTCATGGCGGCGACATTCTCGTTCTTGCAGATCTTTTATATGGGCCATCTGGACCCATCTATGTTTTACGTGCTGCCGTTCCTGTTTTTGGAAACGGCGATTTTGGCCGCGATGGCCCTGTGGCTGTCCACCTGGGCCTCCTGGCCGCTGGCCTGGTTTCTATCCGTGCTGCTGTGTCTGCTGGGCAATGTCAAGTTCCCCCTGTATGCCTCTCTGATGGCAAGGCCGCAGAACGGGTTCCAAAAGTTCTTAATTGTCGGCCTGTATCATCTGCTGCCGAATTTGGAGTCATTTAACTTCAAGGACGCCATGGTGCATCATTTGACGGTTCCCAATACTTATCTCTGGCAGACGGCGGCGTATGGCATTTGTTACGCAGCGGCGCTGCTGACGCTGGCATCGCTGACATTCGCCCGGAAGGAACTGTGACCATGCGACGCCCAGACTTTGCCCCCGGCGTGATGATCGCCTGCGCTGTCCTGACCCTGAGCGGCGTCACGCTGCTGGCCCCCCGCCCTGCCGCGCTGGCCGCACCGCCGCGGGCCGCACCGCCGACGCCAATGGCGGCTTACGATGATGGGGACGGCGATGAACTTCTGGAGCATTGGGGCGATCCGAAGTATTCCCGCGAAGCTCGCGTGCAAATGGCGGGCGCGCTGGGCGGATTTGTTCTGCTGGTTGGCCTGGCCTGGCGCAAGCGCACTCGCACACAGTCATATCCCGCCACTCTGACACTCGTGGACGTTTCCGAGCAAAGAAAGGCCGCTTAGCATGGGAACACGTCACTGGCGGCGCGCATTGCCATCTACTCTGCTGTGCCTGGGACTGCTGACGCTGGCCGGCAGCTTTGAGTTGGCGTCGGAGCGGGACGGGCTGGCGCAGGGATACTTGGTCACGACGGCGGCTCAGGGCAGAAATGCCGCGCTGGCGCAGGCCGGAGGCGAGTTTCGCATCGTGGCGGCGAACCTGCTGTGGGACAAAGTGGTGGACCATTATCACCATCAGTTTCTGGCCACGGGAGGGGATTGGTCCAAAAACGAGAGCCTGCTGCCTCTGCTTCAGACCATCGTTATTCTTGATCCTCATTTTGTGCAGGCGTATGAGGTGATGGGCGGCGCGATCCTGCCGCGCACCGGGCGCGTGCCGGAAGGTGAGAAAGTGATCGCTGAGGGCCTGCGGCACAATCCAAACGAATGGGAACTGTATCGCGAAATGGCGATGCTGCTGTCCTACACGGAGCATAAACCCAAAGAAGCTCTGCCGTATGCCGAAAAGGGCCGGCAGTATGCCAACGACGACTTTTCGCGCCACCTGATGGCCCGCCTGTGCCGCACGCTGCAAAGAGACGCGGCAGAAGCCAAGTCTTAACGCCCCTTCATGGCCTCCGTCGCAATCGCGCGCAGTGAAGTCATTCCCATTTCCCCCATCAGCGTCACGTTCAGCGTCGGCGTGTCCCAATTTAAAGTCGTCAGCGAAGAGTGGTGAGAGACGTGAACCGGCACAGAGCCGATGTTTGCCACCCGCATTCCGGGCGCCAGCGTCGGTCGCCGGGGCTGGGTGCGGCGCTGCTCAAAGAGGGACACGAGGTTAAGGCCGTCGGAATAGCGCAAGTGCAGGAGCGGTTTTTTGCCGACGATGGTGGTGGACGCCCCAACGAGCCGATAGCCGGCCAGGACGTATGGGGCATAAGCCTGACCCGCCAATTGCGCGCGGACAGAGGGCAGAGCCACTCTGGTCTCAGCGACCGTGCGGGCTTCCGGGACAACATGAATGCCCGCCGTCTTTGCCAGATGCGACAGATCAAAGAGGTCAGGATCTAAATGGGGATGGTAGACGATGTCGGAAAAAGCGACGGTAATGACCAATTTGCCGCCATCCCCGTAAATCTCCCGCTTTAAGACCAGACCGCTGCCGGCATCCACCCAGAGTTTGCGGGCTAGGGTCAAACTGCGCGGTCGCTTGATGGCAATCAGCCAGGTCTTGCGGTCGGCAACCATGCGCGGCTGCGGGTCCACGGAGAGCAGAAAATTGGCGCGAAGAAGCGTGTAGCTCAGGAGGTCATCATCATCGGTCGCGCCAGGCAGAAGGAGACGGTGATGCAGGCTGCGACTGCGGGGGTCATACTGCCATTGCTGCCGGTCATCGCTGACGAGCAGCCTGCCGCGCAGACGCTCCGGGGCCAGATATTCAATCCGGCGAGACTCCGGCGGCAGGTTCAGAACATTGACAGCGGCGGTTCCGACCTGGCCCCCAGTAGTTTGTGACCTGCCGGCCTTTGTACGCAAATAGGTCGTCGGCCTGGAGGATGCGGACGAAAAGTTCAGCGGCTGTGGGGATGCGAGATTTCGCCACCGGCGCATGGGCAATCTGGCCGGCAAGCAATCGCGCGGACAGCAGCAAAAGCGTGACAGTCGCCGGCCAGGCGCGGGCAATCGTCATGCGCCTAGAATGGGCCGTCGGCATAGGCGGCCGCCTCCGGGGCGTCCGGGGTTTGCTGGGCATCGGCGGCGATCATCTTCTGCCGGTCCGAATCGGCCAGGGGCAGACGCGAAACCGAGTTGGTGTGCGATTCGACCAGAGCGGACACATCGGGCGTAACATCGGGCGCGACCGTAACCACCTGTGTGACTGGGCTTACGGGCGGATGCGAGACCGTGAGCGGGCCGGCTACAAGAGCGCCGACAGCCGCAACAGCGGCCAAACCGGCGGCCCAGCGGCGCTGGGAGGCGTGGCCCGGCTCGCGCAGAATGTCCCAGAGGGTGCGGCGAACGGCCGCATGTTGCTGGTCAGCCACGCGCAGGCGGCGGTAAGCATCCGTCCAAAATTCCGGGCCGGGCCGGGGCGGTACGTCCAGGGCATGCAGCAGGGAACGGGTCTGTTCCAATTGCTCTGCCATTGTGCGGCACTGGGAACAGGCGCGCAAATGTCCGGCAATGCTTCGTGTCTTGGTCACGTCCAGCATTCCATCTATGTAGGCGGAAAGCTGCTCCCCGTGCGGATGTCCGCCTTGCGGCTGCCCATTTTGGGGCTGTGTGTAATTGCTCATCATCTCAGGCCAAAGCTTTACTTACGATATTGTGTATTTTCTTTGCTGACGCGCGGCGGCGTCATTTGTTCGTTCAGGCTCCGAGCAATTGCTGGCGCATCATATCGCGGGCGCGGTGCAGGCGGGAGCGGACTGTTCCAATGGGAACCTCCAGCATCTCCGAAATCTCCTCATAAGAGAACTCTTCCACATCCGACAAGATCAGCACCATGCGAAAATCGGGCTTCAGCGCATCCAGCGCGCGTTGTATCGGCTCGTCAAACGTCTCGCGCAGGACTTGCCGGGATGGCTCATCGGTCCAGTCGGGAATCTCGCGCCCCAGACTTTCGCCGTTTTCGCTGCCAGGCAAGGGAGCATCCAGAGATTCGACATGCCCCACCCGTTTCTTGTGGCGCTGCCGGTCAATGAACGTGTTGGTCATGATCCGGTACAGCCACTTGTCAAAGTACGTCCCACGCTGAAACTTCTTAAACGACCGGTAGGCTTCCAGCAAGGAGTCTTGCAGCAAATCCTGGGCGTCTTCGTGATGCCCGGCCATCCGATAGGCGACGCGGTAGAGCTTGTCCTGATGCGCGGCCAGCAGGCTGGCAAACAGGTCCACATCATCCTCGGACAGCCCCGCGCTCTCCCCCTGGCCCCGCGACGCTGCGGGCGCATTTTTACGGCGTGTGTCCGGGAACAGCCTCATGGCATGACGGGCGCTCTCGGTCCCGTTCCCCTCTCATAGCGTTCATTGTCGGTTGAAAGTTCCCCAAATTTCGCCATTATTTTCTTGTCACAGTTGGCGCGGGTCAAAATCCAGATCGCACTTTCCATCTTTCCATTGCCCAACCTGACGCTCGGCTCCCTGCTTTGGTTTCCACATCACAGGACCGTAATAGTGAGCGCCGGGGCCGATGTACCTGTATCTGCCCCACCCCATTCGGACAAGCACGGGGTACTCAAACGATTCTGGGGCTTTATTGATGACGTTGTAGCAGTAATCGGAAGGCGGGACACTGTCATTTCGGTAGCCGCCGATGCGCTGACACTCACGCATGATTGCATCTGCGGAAATATTGTCTCCGTACTGCATTCGTAATCCTGCGGCGGCCTTATTGATAGTCTGCGCCATCTTCGGCCACTTCTGTAAATTGCGCTCGTGAATGATCGTCGGCATTATGGCCTACTCGCTGATTTTGACCGAATTCATCTTGTCCCCTTCGCGCAGCTTCAGCACGTTTTCCAGCCCTGATGTGACCTTGCCGAAGGCGGCGTAGCCACCGTCTAGATGGGGAGCGGCAGCGAGGGTGAAGTAAAACTGAGAGGAGGCGCTGTCCGGGTGACCGGAGCGGGCCATAGAAAGGACACCAGGGCCGTCGTGGCGCAACGAGTTAGGAACGCCGTTGTCGCGAAACTCTCCCTTGATGTTCTTGCCGGACCCACCACTACCGTTGCCGCTGGGGTCGCCGCCCTGAATGACGAAGCCGGCGACGTAGCGGTGGAAGGTCAGGCCGTCGTAGAATCCTCGCTGGACGAGTTCAATAAAGTTTTGGGTGGTAAGGGGCGCGTCGTCCTCAGCGAGTTCGGCGACGATGACGCCTTTGGTCGTGTCGAAAGTGGCAGTTCGGGCCATGATATGGGTTTCTCCTGTGATGTGGTTGGTTTTATTTTGGGACGGGCCGAAGAACCTACCCCCCCAACCCCCTTTCCTGTCAGAGAAGGGTCGCCGCTTGCCCTGCGGGTAGCCAGTGCTGCGGCGGGGTTAGGTTCTTGTACGCCGGGGTTAGGTTCCGACGGCTTCGCGCCTGCGGTGGTCAAGGCTGCTACTTCGCTGGGGGTCAGATGCCGCCAGGCACCAGCGGGCAGGCCGCTCAGGCGTACATCACCGATGCGAATGCGGGTGAGTTTAATGACGGGATGGCCGATGGCGGTCATCATGCGGCGTACCTGACGGTTGCGGCCTTCAAAGATGGTCAGTTCCACTTCCGACAGGCCGCCCTCGGCGGCTTTCGGCGTGGCGCGGACGATGCGGACGCCCTCGGCGGGTTGGGTCGGGCCGTCTTCCAGGTTGATGCCACGGCGCAAAATATCCAACGCAGCCTGTGTAGGGACGCCTCGGACTTCTGCGCGATAGGTTTTGGGGACATGGTAGCGCGGATGGGTCAGCTTGAACAAAAAGTCGCCGTCGTCAGTGAGGAAGATCAAGCCCTCGGTATCGGCGTCCAGCCGGCCTACGGGGCGCAGCATCGGCTTGTCGCCCAGATCTGCAAATTCCGTCACCAGCCGGCCCGCGTGCGGGTCTGAGCGTGACGAAACCACGCCGCGCGGCTTGTTCAAGGCGATATAATAGCGTTTGCGCGGCAGACGGATCGGGCGATTGTCAAAAATGACTTTGTCCGTTTCCAGGTCTACTTTCGTTCCTAATTCGGTCACGACCTGCCCATTAACGCGAACGCGGCCCTCGCTGATCCACGCTTCGCAGGCCCGGCGCGAGCCAACTCCGGCGGCGGCGAGCGCTTTTTGCAATCGTTCGCGCATACAGTGATAATCCTCCCAACGTCAATGCGGCCAGGGCCGCGAGAAGGCCGACGATTTTCAGCAGGGTGAGGCCAACGGTTGTGGTCGTCCGCACAAACGCTACGGCGGGACGGACGGCAACATCGCTGACTGTCACGGCATCCCCGGTCGCCTGCGGCTTGCCGTCTACCATAATTGTAAACGTTCCCAGCCGCGTCCCGGCGGCAATCGGTGCCTGGGGCAGAAGCGGGATCGGCGTGACTTTGACTGTCCAGGCCGGGACCGGCTTCCAGCGGGACGTGACGAAAGAAACATCATCCAGTGCTTTAAGTTTCACAGGTCCAGCGGCGCTGGGAATAACCACAGTGCCGACCAGATCGTCTTTGTGAACCGCAGGCGTTGGCTGAAAATCCGTAAACCCTGAGTCCAGCAGCGCTTCCACGTCTTCCCGGCATTTGCCGCTGTCCAGCGCGACGGCGACAAGACGCCAGCCGTGCCGCGTGGCCGAGCCGACAAAGCAGTGCCCGGCAGCCTTGATATACCCGGTTTTGACGCCGTCCGCGCCCGGATACTTCTTCAAGAACGTTAGAGCCGTATTTTTGACCCAGACATCGCGCTTGTCAATGGAGCGGTTGACTTTATAGACCGGCGTTCGCACGATCTCATTGAACTGCGGCAGGGTATTGATCGCATAGCAGGCAATCTTGGCAAGGTCGGCAGCGGTGGAATAATGGCCGGGTGCGGGCAGGCCATTGGGCGTGACAAAGTGCGTGTGGGTCGCGCCGATCTCTTTGGCCTTCAGGTTCATTTGTTTGGCAAAGGCCGGGACGCTGCCGCTAAGATAAACCGCCCCAGTGACAGCCGTGTCGTTGGCCGAGCGCAGCAGCATCGCATACAGCAAATCGCGCAAGGTCAATTTTTCGCCGGGCTTCAGGTGCAGACTGCTGTCCGGCAGATACTGCACGCCGTTCGGGGCCGTCACGATGTCATCCAGCCGCCCGCGTTCCAGCAGCAAAATCGCCGTCATCATCTTGGTTGTGGACGCAATCGGGCGCGGCGTGTCTGCATTGCGCTCCCACAGAACTTTCCCGCTGACTGCGTCCACCAGAACCGCATAATGACTGTTGACAATCGGGGCAATAGGGCCAGCCGGTTTGGCCGGAACGACTTTGGCTGTAACCGGCGGGCCGGGCGGCAGGGCTTCCTGCCCCGCTTCACTGTCAGCGGGCGAAGCAGAAGAAGCCGCCGACGGCAGCGCGCGAAAACTTGGCGGCGCGGCGTGTGCGCCGGAAGACAGAAGAAGGGGCAAAAGCAGAAGCGCCAGGCATTTAGTCATAGGGTAACCATTTTCAGAACACGGCAACCAATTGCCTGTCTACTCAGAGAAAACCTTTACAATACCACTACACCTGGCCTAAACTGCCCCCGGATATTTTCCGCTTCACGCTGATCAAAAGAGTTATTGACAAGACCTAGAAACGCGAGATTGGGCAAATTGGAAATGCTGGATGGTATGTGCCTCAGACGATTATCAGAAAGTCCTAATGACCGTAAACCTTGCATCAAACCCAATTCGCCCGGAACTGAAAGAAGACCATTGTTACCGAAATCTACATCGCGAAGACGAGGCAGGAAACAAATCGCATTCGAGATTTCAAGGATGCCTGAACCGCGCACTTTGAGACGCTCAAGTTGGTCACAAGAAAACAGCCAATCGGGTAAAGAATGGAGAGGGGAATTGAGACAAACAAAGCTCTTGAGTCGCTTCAATCCTACTATATCAGCAAGACGATCCGTGGAAGGACACCAACCTATTTCTAACTCCTCAAGTTGAACATATTCAGAAATAGGTGCGGCACACTCATCAAGATCAGCATGAAACAATTGTAGCCGCCGAACACGCTGAGGGTTTTGCTCCGCCTCCTGAATGGAAGTATAAAGTTTTGGCTTCAGTAATTTCATGAGGCTTGATGATGTATTCTCAATTTGATTTTTGTCAAACGTTTTGTCGGTAATATAAATAGTCGTGAAATTCTAAGTAGGCTTGATTGAATATACCCTTAGTTTTGGCATCATTGAAAGCACCGTACAACGCTTCTTTGTGCTGGAACTCAGGGAATATGTCTAGGTGCCATTTAGCAAAGTGCCACAATTTCCATGGATCAAAACCGTCGTAACGACCTTGATATCCGAAGTCCCAATCCGCTCCACCCATCAACAGTTTAGCGCCGCACCCGATCCCATGAAGGGAATAAGGGATAGTCTGAGATTCGTCAATGTATCCCCGTTGCGGCAGTTCTCCGTAGATCTGACAGCGATCCATCCACTCACGTGCTTCTGTAGGCGGTGACAAGCCTTTGTGCCTCTGGAAAAGTTCTATGGCTTCCTGTACTGAAGCCTGATATACAGCTACCAGGTCAAGCAAATGTCTCATCTTGTTATTTGAGTTTTCATTTCCGACGCAGGCCAATGATGACGCCAAGAAGCATTGTCCCGGCGATGGCAATACCCTGACATAAATTGTCACTCTTTTTGACGTTGGGGACGAACCCGATCTTTTCCGCGACGACATCATACACCTGCGGCACTGGCTGCCCGACTTCTGGGACGGGCTGCTGGAACGGCAGCCCGCAGTTGGGGCAGGATGGAGCGCCGGTGGGTAAGGCGGCATGGCAGCGCGAGCAGGTGAAAGTCATCGGGGCAACTTCCTGTTGGACCCGCTTGCTGGTTCTCCGGGGATCATGCTATCAGTTTACCTCACGGCAGACCATTTCGTGTCACTGCCGTCGTGGAACCTTTGGCGGGGGCCGGTTGTATTTAAAGATGTCTCTGGGGACAGAGTTTAGAAGAAGGAACGACAATGTATCAAAAACACCCTAGTCGGTCAGTCGTTTATGGCGTGCTGGCATTTGGAATTTTAGGCGCAATGGCCTTTGCGACGCTGACCATGCCGCGACAGACTTCGGCGGCTCCGACACCGGTGGAGACAGCGCCGCCGCCCAAAGGCATGGAACGGGCGACCCTGGCCGCCGGATGCTTCTGGAGCATGGAGGCCATCTTCAAGCAGCTCAAGGGTGTGGAAAAGGTGGAACCCGGCTACGCCGGCGGGACCGTCCCCCACCCCGGCTATGAGCAGGTAGAGACAGGCACCACGGGCTATGCCGAATTGCTGAACATCACGTTTGACCCCAAAGTGATCTCATACCGAGACTTGCTGCAAGTGCTTCTGACCGCTCGTGACCCGACTACGCTGAACCAGCAGGGGCCGGACATGGGGCCGCAGTACCGCTCCGTCATTTTCTATCGCAGCGAGGCGCAGAAGCAGACGGCGGAAGAGGCGATCCGGCAGGTGGATGGATCGCATACCTGGAGCAGCCCTATCGTGACGGCGGTGACGCCATTCACGAACTTTTACCGCGCCGAAGATTACCATCTGGATTACTACCGCCTGCACCCGGACGAATCGTACTGCAAGTTCGTCATCGCGCCGGAGATCGCCGACTTTCGCGCAAAGTTCAAGTCTAAACTGAAGCCGGGGCAATAGCAGGTACAGAAGCACGCAGCGAAGAAAGGCGGCCTCCAGAGGCCGCCTTTCTTTATTTGCCGAAATAAACCCCGTATAATTGCAGAGAAAGGCTTTGCGGGGGTAGAATAACTGTCAAGTGATGCAAAGCAAGAAACAGAGTATGCCGTTCGCGTGGATTCTCGTCTGGGCGCTGGCGCTTGGATGGGCCGCGCCGGGGCGGGCGCAAACCAGCGCGCCTGCCCCGCCGACCGGGCCGCCCGATGTGCTGGCGATCATTTATCAGCGGCCGGGAATGGGAGATCAGGTGGGCATCACCTATGCCTCCACCGTCCCGCACGCACAGGCGCAGCGTGATCTGGACGCGCTGGCACAGGCATCGGGATGGACCCCGGCAGAGGTCAAAATCACCGATGCGCCCGCGCCCGTCCAGGGCAAAATGGGAGCGATGACCGGCGTCTCTTTTATCGCGCCGAGTGTCATCCATGACGAGACCCATGCGTTTCCGCTGGAAGCCTTCATTCGCGCTTTCCGCTCGTACAAGCGGCTTGCATTGGTATTTTTCGTCTCTTCCAGTTTTCAATTCCAGGGACTGCGGCAATTCGCCGATAATAATGTACAGATTGCGATGGAGCAGCATGGATCGGCATACACTTATCGCATACAAATCTTCAACCCTCAATTTGACCACCTAAACCTGCCGCCGTCCGGGTCAGCGGGAATGACGCCTGGTCCGGTGCAGCGTCGTTCGCCTCTCTTGCTCCTTCTCGGCCTAATCGGCGCCGCAGTCGTGACAGGGATCGTGGTGTATTTTGTGATGGCCCGGATGACGCCACCTCCTGATGAGGCTCACTTGCCCTCCGACGAGGCCGCAGACGAAAAAACGGAAATCGGAACTAAAGGATAAGCCCATGCTAGAAGTCCATGAACTGCTGAAAGTCGCGGCCCAAAAGAAGGCTTCGGACGTCTTTATCAAAGCCAACAGTCCGCCCGCCATGCGTATTAGTGGTCGCATTAATGTTACGGACGGACCGCCGCTGACCCCGGATGATTGCCGTACCCTCGCCTATAGCGTCATGACGCATGAGCAGATCGGACGATTTGAGCATCGCCACGAGTTAGACATTGCGTTTGAAGTGGAAGGCGTCTGCCGCATCCGCTGTAATATTCATCAGCAGCGTGGCTCCATGGGTATGGTGCTGCGCCTGATCCCCCTCAAAATCTTCACGCTGGAACAGCTTGGAATGCCGCCGGTGCTGGCGGAAATGACCAAAAACCGCCAGGGTTTGATCCTCGTGACCGGCCCGACGGGATCTGGCAAGACGACGACGATGGCGGCCATGATTGACTTGATCAACTCCACGCGCCGCGCAAACATTATTACCTGCGAAGACCCCATTGAGTTCATGCACCCCGATAAGATGTCCATCGTTTCTCAGCGCGAGATAGGCATTGATACGGACTCGTTTGCCGACGCGCTCAAATACATGCTGCGCCAGAACCCGGATGTCATCCTGGTCGGCGAAATGCGTGACATTGAAACCATGAGCATTGGTCTGTCCGCGGCAGAAACCGGCCACTTAGTCATGTCCACCCTGCACACGGCGTCAGCGGCGGAAACGCTGGACCGCATCATCAACATGTACCCGCCGACAGACCGCGACATGCTCTGTCTACGTCTGGCCGGTTCACTGAAAGGCGTTATCTCGCAAAAGCTGCCCCCGCGCCTGGATGGCACAGGCCGCGTCGGGGCAATTGAAGTCATGGTTGTCACGCCCACGATTGCCAAGCTGATCGAGGAAGGCCGGGCGTCTCAGCTTTACGGCGCGATTGCCGAAGGCAACTTCTGGGGGATGCAGACGATGAACCAGTGCCTGATTAAATATGTTCGGGCCGGTCTAATCTCCGAAGATGAAGCCCTGGCAAACGCCGGCAATGTCACCGAAATGAAGCAGATGATCCGGCGGCCATAGCGAACCAGAAAAGCCCTGCCGATGTCGGCAGGGCTTTTTCTCATCTGGTGAGAATTTCCCAAACGCGCGTTTGCTTACTTCGGATAACAGCGGGAATGCCTGCCCGGTTCGGGTATCCTCTTGGGTGGAGGAACACCGACATGAGCCTGACATTTGACGACACCCATCTCGCGGGCGCGAAGTTCACAAACCTGCTGATGGCTGAAGCCGTTTTTGACGCCGTTAACCTCAAGGAAGCCGCCTTCCAGAACGTCAACCTGAGCGGGGCCAAACTGACCGATGTTAATTTAAGCGGTGTCATCATTGAAGACGCCTGCATTGAAGGACTGACGATTTGGGGCCATGATATTTATGCACTGATCGCGGCGGAAGAAGAGCGGCAGGCGATGACTTCATAACGGTCGCTGGTGAAATGCTGCTCGGCTGGCTCGCTCGGATTTGTTAAATTCTCACCTGATGAGAAATTGGCAAATCCGCTTTTTTTGCACTCTCTTATTCTGCCCCGGACGGCTTTTCCCGTGGTATCCTATTCCTGACACTTGCGAATAGGACACTGAGATGTTGTGTTCGCAGGGCTGATGAGAACTCACTTGTTTGGAGGGATTTGACCATGTGTAAAGCCTTAAACGTCCAGAGTGCGCCTGCCGCCGCATTCCCCGACCAGTACGCCGTCCTGGCGTCAACCGTGCTGAACCGCACCAGCCTGGAAGCCAACAACAACAAATTCTATGTGCTGGAAGTCCATGAAGCCCCGGACGGACGCGCCCGGCTGTTCACCAATTATGGCCGCGTCGGCTCAACGGGGGTGCAGGAAAGTCGCTACGCGGAAAGCCGCGAAGCGGCTATGGCCGAATATGATCGGCTGCTAAAAGAAAAAACCAGCCCACGCAAAGGCTACCTGCCGGTGGAAGTGGAAAAAGCCGTGGTCGGCAGCACGGCCCTGCAAGTCGCGACAGAGAAAGCCTTTTCGGAAAAACGCGGAGTCAAGCAAAGCGCACTGGCGCCCGACATCAGCCAGTTCGTGGAGCATATCTACGATGAAACCAAGTCGGAACTGGTCCGGCGCATTGAAACCCCGCTCGGCAGCCTGAGCAAAGCGCAGATTGAGCGCGGTGCGGACAAGCTGCGGGAAATCCGCTTTGCACTGACGCGCGACCATCAGGACAAGATCGTGCCGCTGACCAGCCAGTATTTCTCGCTCATCCCCCATCGTCTGGGCCGCATCACCAATCCCGACGACGTTGCGATCAACACCATCCAGAAAGCCGACGGTGAGGAAGAACTGCTCCAGCTCATGCGCGATGTGTATCATGTGCAGGGCGATCTGGAAGCCGATGTAGACCGGAAATACCGGGCATTGGGCGCGTCGCTTTCCGTTGTGCCTAACGGCGATCCGGTCTACGCGCAGGTGGAGAGCAAGATTCTCGGCACGCAGTCCGCCCGGCATCCCTTCAAGATGAAGGTCAACCGGCTGTTTGCGGCGTGTCTGCCCGATGAGCGGCGGCGGTTTGAGAGCGAGGGGCAGAGCGTAGGCAATTTGCAGGGGCTGTTTCACGGCACAAAAAACTGCAACATGGTCGGTATTCTGTCGCGCGGCTTATTGATTGCTCCCAAACATGCTCCGGTGACGGGCTATATGTTCGGCAAGGGCATTTATTTCGCCGACCAGAGCAGCAAAAGCGCACAGTATTCCCTGATGTGGACCAATAACCGCCGGCCCGTCGGCTACCTGTTTCTCGCCGATGTCGCGCTGGGCCGGGTCAAAAAAGAAACCGGGCCGCAGTACCGGGAGGAAGCGCCGCGCGGCTACCACAGCGTTCAGGGCTGCAAAGGCCAGTGTCTGGTTCACAACGAGTTTATCATCTACAATACCGCGCAATGCACGCTGCGCTACATCGCCGAGATTGCCCAAGCTTGAAAGAAAGAGTTCCTCTAGCCCCCAATAATGGGGGAACCAGAGAAGAACACCATTCTGCTCTGACTCCCCCATTATTGAGGGCCGGGGGCGGTAATGAAAGGAAAGCTTCCATGAAAAATGTTCCCCTGACCCATCTGGTCGAGCAGACCATTCTGGATCAAATGCACGCCAAAGCCAGCTTCACGGCCCTGGACATTTCCAATCGGCTGAAATCCGACCGCTACCCGGTCGCCCATCGCGAGGTGGCGGCGGCAGTGCGCGAAATCTATGATTCCGGCGCGATGGCCTATTTTGACTATGAACGGGAATTAATCCCTGTGGTCACTGAGGGAGGCGTAAAACAGGCAAAGGCTTTTTTATACCATTTCCAGCAGGTCCGTCCGCGCACCTATCAAACGCGGGATCTGGCGTCACTGCCTCCTGTCGCGACAGAGGCGGCGAGGGATTTGACTGACTGTATTCCGGCCAGTCCTCTGCCCGTGCTGCCGCGCCCAGCCCGCTCGTCCTCGCGAACGCGACAAAGCCGCACCCGCCGCGACGGCGCACTCGCCGTGCCGCGCTGCCTGCTGTTACAGCTTGGCTGGCAGGACGGCCAGCGGCTGTCACTGACAGCGGCGGCAGGAGAATTGTCTCTAACGCCTGCTGTCACCAATGACGACACGGCATTGCAAGTCTGGAGCGGTTCCCGTCTGCGCGTCTGCCGGACAAAACTGCGCGCGGGGGCATTGTCGGCGGAAAGTGTCACCTTGATTGTGGAAGGCAACGGGCTGAAAGTCCAGACAACCGACGGATAAGAGGTTAGGCCCCTATGAGACAGCAGCGTGAGATTATTATTCAGATACAGTGTCGTAAACTGCCCGGCACCCGGTTTGAGCAAAGAACGGCGGTACGGCTCGGTATCCAAAAACGTAGGGAAGTTATTGACGATGTTCCCGCAGATGCTGATTGCGTGACATTCAGAGCAGTTCTAAAGGTTGCCGAGAGTGGAACGGCGAAACCCAATTTCCTGGGACCTTATGTTCACGGCAAACCCGACGACCGTTTTCTTTATTTGTGCTGGGGTGAGTGGACCGAAAGAGGGTGGGACGGCTTCCGGCGGGCGAAGGTTTCATTAAAGTCGCTTGGATGGGATCGCTTAAATGAGGCATGGGGAAACGGGGAGCCGATCAAACTCACAGTGGAAATGACAGATACCAAAGGCGGCCCGCGATGTGGATCCGGCATCATCGTATGACGGGCGAAAAGTATGGGGAGCGGCATCTGTGCCACTCCCCGTTTTTGACCTGCTGCTTTGCCTAATGCCGTGCGCGGGACTTGCCTTTGGTCACGCGGCGGCGCTCGGCGCGGTTGATGCCGTTTTGAGCGCCGGGGCCGGAGACTGCCTCCAACGGGCCGGCATGGCCCATGCCGTCTTCGTCTGCGCCCTGTTCCAGCAGTCTCAGACAGATCGGCCAGCGGATCCTGCGGAAGTTGCGGCTCCAGGCTGATCTGGATGAAGGACATGACGCGGACGACCTCTTCCTGAATGGAAGCCTGCATCTGCTGGAACATGTCGTAGGCTTCCTTTTTGTACAGCACCAGCGGGTCAATGCCCGCGTAGCCGCGCCAGCCGATGCCTTCGCGCAGATAGTCCATGCTGGACAGATGCTCCATCCAGTGCCGGTCCAAGGACTGCAGGGTAACGCGACGCTCCAAGTCGCGCATCTCCGGACAGCCCGTCTTCTTCGCCCAGCGTCTCCACGAAATGCCGCTCTTTGTCCGCGTAAGACTTGTCGGCGATGGTCGTCAGGAACTCCATCAGTTCGGGGCGTTTCTTGCCCTTCAGGTCGTCCAGCGTGGCGTACTGCGCGCAGCGGGAAGGTCTGGCTCAGGCTGTTGTACAAGCCCTCCAGGTCCCACTCCTCCGGCGAGACGCCATCGGGCGCATACTGGCTGATGTCGCCTTCCACGGCATCTCGCAGATAGCCGACGATGGTCTCGCGCAGGTCCGCCCCCTCCATGATGCGGCGGCGCTCGCCGTAGATGTTCGCGCGCTGGACGTTCATGACGTCGTCATAGTCCAGCGTGGATTTGCGCTGATCGAAGTAGAGCATCTCCACTTTCTTCTGCGCCCGCGCGATCATCGCCGACAGCATCTTGGCGTCAATCGCCTGATCTTCCGCCCAGCCTTGCAGCAGGGGCGAGTTGGCCTTGTCGCCGAAGAGGCGCCAGAGTTCGTCTTCCAGCGAGACATAGAAGCGCGACGCGCCCGGATCGCCCTGGCGGCCCGCGCGGCCCCGAAGCTGGTTGTCAATGCGCCGGGCTTCATGGCGCTCGCTGCCGAGAATGAACAGGCCGCCCAGGGCGCGGACTTCGTCGGCCTCTTCCTGATGCTCCGCGCTGCCGCGTTCGCCGACCGGCGTCAGGCCGACAATCGGCTTGCCGCCGCGCCGGTACTCGTAGTCGTCTCCGGCCTCCTTGTGCGCTTCTTCATCGCTGACCATGCTGCCGCCCAGAAGAATGTCCACGCCGCGCCCGGCCATGTTGGTGGCGACGGTGACGCTGCCCTTGCGGCCCGCCTCCGCGATGATATGGGCTTCCTTCTCATGCGACTTGGCATTGAGGATGTTGTGCGGGATGCCGTGCGTCAGGGCCTCGTCCAGCCGTTCGCGGTTCTGCCGGGGCGATTTCCAGCAGTTTCGCCAGAGCCTCCCGGTTGGCCGGGTCGGTCATGCTGGTCGGTATCTGGAAGTGCCGCGCGACCTCGGTCAGCTTGCCGGTCGTCAGAACCGAGACATCTTCGCCCTTCGCGATCCCATAGGGGCTGAGACGCTGATTGAGGATGGCGCTCCACTCGGCGTATTTGGCCTTGTCCAAGCCCTTCGTGTTTTCCAGCTTGTCGCGCAGCAGGTCGACCAGAGCCAGAAGCTGCAAGCGGTCGTAGCGCAGGCGGTCCGAGACGCGCTCGGACATTTCGACGCTGCGGGTTCCGACGAGAACCGGCTGCTGATGGGCGTAGAGCGTGAGGATCTCGCGGGCGATGCCGCGCAGCTTGGCCTCCTGCGACTTGAAGATGATGTCCGGGTGGTCCTGGCGGATCATCGGCTTGTTGGTCGGCACCTGAACGACGTCCAGCGCATAGATCTTGCGGAACTCGTCTTCCTCGGTCTTGGCCGTTCCCGTCATGCCGCCGAGTTTGGGATACAGACGGAACAGGTTCTGGAACGTGATGGTGGCGAGGGTCTGGTTCTCGTTCTCGATCTTGACGCCTTCTTTGGCCTCAACCGCCTGATGCAGACCGTCCGACCAGCGGCGTCCGAACATCAGACGGCCGGTGTTTTCGTCAATGATGACGACTTCTTCCTTGCCTTCTTCGTTCTTTTTGACGAGGTAATCTATGTCGCGCTTCCAGACGGCATGGGCTTGCAGGGCAGCGCCCGGCGTGCTGCATGAGCGACAGGTTTTCCGGGTCGGACAGGTTCTGGACGCCCAGCGCGAGTTCCACGCGCCGCTGCCCGTCTTCGGTGAAGACCGCTGTCTTCTGCTTTTCCTCGATCTTGTAGTCGCGCTCGTTCTGCAACTGGCGGATGATGCGGTCCATCTTGACGTACAGATCGGAAGACGCTTCGGCCTGACCGGAAATGATCAGCGGCGTGCGGGCCTCGTCAATCAAAATGGAGTCCACTTCGTCCACGATGGCGAAGATCAGTTCCGGCTGGTTGAGTTCCTGGCCCGGCACGGCCAGATTGTCGCGCAGGTAGTCAAAACCGTACTCGTTGTTGGTGCCGTAGGTGATGTCGCAGTCATAGGCTTCGCGGCGGCATCGTGGCGGGCCGGGCGAAGTCATAGCGCGGGTCGGGATGGCGGTATTCCGGGTCGTAGATGTACGTTCCGCCGACATCGCCCGTTTCCGGGCTTTGGCCCTGAATGATGCCGACGGACAGGCCCAGGAAGTGATACAGCGGCCCCATCGCCACCGCGCCGACTTTGCTCAGGTAGTCGTTGACCGTGACCAGATGGACACCTTTGCCGGTCAGCGCGTTCAGATAGATCGGCAGGGTCGCGGTCAGCGTCTTGCCTTCGCCCGTCTTCATCTCAGCGATGCGCCCGTCGTGCAGCACCATGCCGCCGATGAGCTGCACATCAAAGGGCCGCATTTTCAGAGTGCGGTTGGCCGCCTCGCGGACGACCGCAAATGCCTCCACGAGCAGCGGGTCCAGGGCGGCGTCAGAAACGGCGCGCTTCTCGTCGCGCTCTAATTCTTCCCATTCCTTGCCGCGCCGTTCGCACTCGGCGTCAATGACCTCGGCGACGCGCGCTTTAAACTCGCCGGTCTTGGCTTGCAGGGCTTCATCGGACAGCGCCTGCATTTCCGGATCCAGCGCATTGATCTTGTCCGCGACTTTGCGATACTTCGCCACATCGCGCTCGTTGCCGTCAAATAACTTGCGTAAAAATTCCATAGTTGATTTTTGCCTTTCGCACAGAATAACCCCCCAGCCCCCAATCATGGGGGAGCAGGAGCAGAACGACCTTTCTTATTCCCCAGTATTAGGGATTATGAGGTCATCAGGGCGCGCGAGTGGCGTGGGGAAACGGGTTGAAGGAGACGACAATAGCCGAGGTAGTGACAACAAATGTTGACGACTGAGCGGTGGGTCGTATCACGAAGGGAACAGCGAAGTGCGATGAAACAGCATCCTGCGGGGGAACGGTTCGCTGCCCGTGAACTGTTTCGGCGGTGACTACCTTCGGCGCGATAGCCTCAACTGTTCGGCCCTGAAAGCCGACGCAGGCCGCGCGGACGACACCCGGCTGTGCCAGCGGCAGCAGGCTCCATCCGGCCAGAGCCGGTGTCGCCAGCATCAGGATATTCAGTTGCACCAGCGTTTGAAAAAGCATTGCGACTCAGTATAGCATTAACGCACAGGCGTTGTCAAAGGTTTCCGACCGGCGGCAGATCGCCGCCATGCCGCAATGTTTCTACCACACTTAGGCCGGGAGTTTCTACGAAATCATGCAGGGGCGGGGAAGGAGCGTCAGCGTAAGCAGCAATATAAGCGCGCCAGCCATTCGCCGGGATGTCTGTTACGGCGAAGCAGAGAACGAAAGATAGCTGATGCCGATCAGCGCGGCCATTAGCATCAGGCGCTTCCGTCATCCCTCGGAGAGCCACTGGAACCGCGTTGCCTTCCATGTCCGTGACCAGAATCGGCGGCAGAGGATCGGCGCGGGGCCAGGACATAGTCGCGTGGAAAACAGCAGCGCCGTTCAATGGCGTATCAGTCATGTTGAAGACAACAAGAGCGCGAGTTGTGTCCAGGCTATCGGTTCCAGTGTTGATACGGACTGCAACGGCTTCTAACGATGAAATGGAAATCATGGCTTATGGCGGCAGTTTGCCAAAAAAGAAACTCACAGAACCTTGATAATTTCCGGCGGCGATGGCGGGCTGTCCCTGGGGGCCGGAAGCGGACGCAGAGGCAAATTTGCTGCCGATGGCAGGGATGGCATCCAGAAAGGCAAAACTCGTCGTGGGAAATGGCGGTGAGACACGAGAACCCCCGGCCATTTTCGGCGTAAGAACCTGCACGAACCTATTGTCCGATGCCGGAATGGCCGTGATCGGAACCTTCCGTGGTTTGCCACTGAATCCAGCGAACGTCGGCATAGTAGCCTTTGAACTCAGGATAATTCCAGAGCCGGTCGCCGGTGACGGTATCATTGTACTGGTTTTCCCAGACATTGAGCGTTTCGCCGGCCAGGCGGTTTTTCCAGACACGGTAGGGGCCGCTGCCGAGCCACTTCATCGCCTTGACGTTTGCTTCCGGGTAATCAAAGCCGACACCGAAAAAGTCCTGCGGGCCGTCCAATGAATAGCGATAGTCAAGCTGTACCCAGCCATTGTTTCGGATTCGCCAGCGCAGGGACTGCATAGCGCCGCTGTATTCGGCGCTCACGACAGCGTCGTCTCCTTCCGCATGATGCTCGATTTTGGTCAGAGTCGCCATGCCGACCGCCAGACGAGGCCCATTGACCAGCGAGTAGGACTGCCCGCCGCGCTTCACGGCGGCAATCATTCCAGTTGCCTTGCTGAAGACAATTTCCAGATCGCCGCTGCGGACCTGGATATTGTCAGCCGTTTCGGATGCCGTCACTTTCGCCGGCCCCTGTCGCGTGGTGATGGCGCGGAAATCCCCGGAGTGAGGCAGCGGCCAGACCCAGGTCCAAAGTTCGTGGCCCGCCGGATCGTCGGCCTGCACCGAAAGCGCCTCAGCCTTTTGCCAATTTTGCGGCAAAGTTAATTTAAGATTGCCAGTCGCTCCCGGCGGAATTGCGCCTTCGGGATGCGCCGTTCCTTCCGCAAGAACTGTGAAGCCGTTCGCCGAGGCGTTCGGTCGCGCAAACTTCCGCAGTTGCCAGGTGAATTGACACTGCGCGGCGTCGGTGAAGTCGTAACGATTTTCCACAGTGAGAGTGCCGCTAAAATCGGGTGTGAGCGCCGGTGTATGGATCACGAGCGGCGACCAGACTTCCTTGATCGCGTAGTAGCTCCCTTCCCTTTCTCGATAAGGTCCCACAATGCCATCAGGGGCGAAGTCCCCATGGGTGTCCAACCGTCCGCCCAGGTCTACCCGCTTGACCGCCTCGTCAAGAAATGCCCAGAGGAAGCCGCCGCCACTGACTTTGCTGCGCCGGATCTGTTCCCAGTAATCGTAAAGACCGGCCCCAGCCCCGCCGTCATAAAGACCGTGCAGAAACTCGGTCGGCAGGAACACGCTGCTCCCGGCAGATAATTGCTGAATTCGCGCATAGTTTGGATAGTGATCGTCCTCCACGCCCCGGAACTGCCCGCCTCCCGGATGCATCACGAGACGCTGCTGCGGGTCCCAGAGGGCAAAATCGTCGTCTAACGCGCGGTTCCAACCGCCCTCATTGCCATTGTCCCAGAAAAGAATGGAGGGATGATTGACATCACGAATGACCATCTCCTGAACGAGCCGATGCCCCACCGTCAAATTGTAGGCGTGCTGCCAGCCGCCAAGTTCATCCAGAACATAAAGCCCCATGTCATCACAGGCATCCAGGAAGTGCTGGTCGGGAGGATAATGGGACATACGAACCGCGTTCATGTTCATGTCCTTCATCAAACGAATGTCATCCCGGCTGATCTTTTCGCTGGTGCAGCGCCCCGAGTCGGGCCAGAAGCTGTGACGATTGCTGCCTTTCAGCAGCACGCGCTTGCCGTTGACATAGATGCCATTGCCGGGCCGCAGCTCAATCGTCCGAAAGCCAAACCGTTGACGTATCGTATGCACAACGCCCGCGCCTTGCTTGAGGCGCACAACAAGTTGGTAAAGGTTCGGCGTCTCCGCCGTCCACAAACGTGGGGAAGCAATGCGCGTGTGCAGGCGAACGGTTTGATCGTGGGAGGAGAGCGGCTGTGAGAAGGCCTGACCAATAACGTGCCCCGACAGGTCAACGACCTGGGCTTCCACACTATCTGCGTTAGAAACGCCATTCGGGAAGACATCTACCGCGAGGCTCCCGTCCGCTTTTGCATTGATCGCAACGTGCTGAATGAATTGGGCGGGAACCGCTTCCAAATAAACCGGGCGATAGATGCCGCCGTAGTTCCAGTAGTCCCCCCGGCGCTCGGCATGATTGATAGAGACGTTGCTGGATTCGTCGTCCACCGTCACTTCCAGGGAGTTTGGCTGCCCAAACTTGAGGAGCTTCGTCACTTCATATTGAAAGCGATAGTAGCCGCCCTGATGCATATCGCCAGCGGACTGGCCGTTGACTTCAACCTGGGCGTCAGTCATCACGCCCTCAAATACCAGAAATACGCGCTTTGCCCTCCAATCTGCGGGCACTTGAAAGCTGCGCTTGTAACGTCCTTCCACCGGTGTGATGGGATATTTTGGACTGTTGCCGTAACTGAAAGTGGCGAACCCTTGCAGTTCCCAATTGGAGGGAACCGGAATCGTTGTCCACTGATTGGAATGGCTGCCGGCCGTGCAAAAAAAGTCCCAGGGACAGCATCATCCTTGTCATGCCCGGAAAGATACTGCACCTGTGTTTCCTGGGCTTGCGACGACAAAACACAGCCAGACAGAGCAAGAAAAGCGAACATGAAGATGAAGCTTCTATAAGGCATATTAAGTCAGGCTGCGTAGGGCTTCGGTGTTCAGCGGTATTATATCGGCAGATGAGCGAAGAAAGGTACTGGAAAATGAGGGTGCTGATTCAGGTGCAGATGTACCTGACTAAAATCTGTACGTCAGCCTGAACAATGGACATGGTTTTTAAGAATTCGGACTACTCCTTCGTAGTCATAAAGTCCTGCGAGATGCGGGATATTCATACCACGTTCCGCCATATCCAACGCACCCCCTGCTTTTGCGCCGTGATCTAAAAGAACCTGGATGAATTCTGTTTGGCCATAGATGGCCGCCGTCTCCACGGGTATTTGTTGCCTGCCTTCGTGAAATTTGTTCACATCCCAACCTGACGCAATTAACACCCTCAAACCATCAATGTCATTCTCGCGCAACAGCCGATCAAACTCTGGCTCTACGTACTCAGATGTTTCTTCAAGACCTAATAGAAATTCTGAAAAGCTATCAGCAATCAAGTGTAGGTTTGCTTGCTTGCCATACTCATCAATCCCCTCGTGATCCCAGAAGTAGACAGAATTCATATCCGGCCCAGAAACCGAAAGGCAAATTATATTGCCGCCGGGATCATCTGCGATTGGAATAATGTGCGGGGGGAAAAGCCCCTCGGCCTTACAAAAAAGGTATATTTTTTCAAAGTTATTGTGATCGCCATCATAAACGGCATAAAACGAATCAACGCAAGAATCTGTATATGGCCCTGTCTGGTTCTTGAAGTGGAATTCAGCCGGGTTAAGTCTGCCGCCATTATGAGCAAGCAGGAATTGGCGATATTCATTGGGTAAAGGAAACGCTAGGCGAGATTCAAGGGCTTGTAAATCGGCTTCTGAAAGAGGCGTTGCAGATCCTGTCACAGTCAGTGTACGTTTGCGACGCTTCGCCATTGCCTTACTCGCCGGACCAGCGTTTGAAGACGAGGGTGGCGTTGTGGCCGCCGAAGCCGAAGGAATTGGACAGGGCGAAATCTACCTGCTGCTCACGAGGTTTGTTCGGGACAAAGTCCAGGTCGCATTCAGGATCGGGGTTTTGCAGGTTCATCGTCGGCGGCAGAATGCCGTGCTGGAGGGCGAGGGCTGTGGCGATGGCTTCAATGGCGCCTGCCGCGCCGAGCAGATGGCCGGTCATGGATTTGGTAGAGGAAACCGCGAGGCGGCGGGCATGGGAACCAAAGACGGATTTGATCGCCTGCACTTCCAGAACATCCCCGGCAGGCGTGCTGGTGCCATGCGCGTTGATATAACCAATGCCCGTGGGAGAAAGACAGGCGCTCTTCAAAGCAGCGGTCATGGCGCGGGCGGCACCGGCCCCTTCGGGCGCGGGGTGGACCATATCGTAAGCATCGTTGCTCATGCCGTAGCCGATGATTTCGGCATAGACGCGCGCGCCGCGCGCCTGGGCGACTTCCAACGCTTCCAAAATGAGGATGCCGCTGCCTTCGCCCAAAATGAAGCCGTCACGGCCCGTATCAAAGGGACGGGAGGCGTGTTCGGGGTCGTCGTTGCGGGTGGACATGGCCTTCATGTTGGAAAAGCCGGCCATGGAGATGGGCGTGACAGCGGCCTCCGCGCCACCGGCAACGATGGCATCCGCCTCCCCGCGCTGAATGACTTCGTAAGCATCGCCGATGGAATTGGTGCTTGTCGCGCAGGCGGTCACGGCGCACTCGCTTGGCCCCTGCGCCCCCAGCATCTTGGCGACGTTGCCGGTTCCCATGTTGGCGATCATCATGGGAATAAAGAACGGGCTGACGCGGCCCATGCCGCCCTCCATCAACTTTCGGTGCTGGTCTTCAAAGGTCTGGATGCCGCCGATGCCGCTGCCGATGAAGACGCCGACACGGGCGCGGTTGTCGTCGGCAATGACCAGCCCTGAGTCGGCCAGCGCCATCTGGGAGGCGGCGGCGGCGAACTGAGCAAAGCGGTCCATGCGCTTCGCCTCTTTGCGGTCCAGGTAGTCTTCCGGGCTAAAGCCTTTCACCTGGGCAGCGATGCGGGTCGCGACGGCAGAACAGTCAAAGCCAATCACGGGATTAACGCCGCTGCGGCCTGCCATCAGCCCCTGCCAGTAGTCTTCCGTTCCGATCCCGAGAGGCGTCACCGCCCCCAGACCTGTCACCACCACTCGTCGTTCGTTCGCCATGAGTTCGCCCGAAAAAAACACCTAAAGAAAAAGAAACTGAAGACCCGCCGCATTATGCAACGGGCCTCTGACAACCTTGTGAGAAGCTACTTGGACTTCTCGTCTATGTAGCTGACCGCTTCCTGAACCGTGGTGATCTTTTCCGCATCTTCGTCGGGAATTTCGACATCCAACTCCTCTTCCAGTCCCATGACCAGTTCCACCACGTCCAGCGAGTCCGCGCCCAGATCATCCACGAACGAAGCCTGCGGGGTGACCTCATCTTCGGCCACATCAAGCTGTTCCACCACCACTTTTTTCACGCGATCAAAAGTTGACATATCCTCGTACCTCCTCAGGTCACTTCTGTTTGTTCTTTGACAGAGTTTCAATCCTCGCGCCGTACATCGCGGCCCTCATCTACTATATCCAAACCGCTTCAAGAAGTCAAGACCTTGACAAATGAATTTTTTCGCGGCTTAACTTCCCGGCCCGCCGGTTCCAGCAAAAGTTTGAACCCCGGCACTGTCGCCGACGCTGAAAACTCGGGCATCGGGGGCAAGACGCTTCATCATCCCGGCCAGCGCCGTTCCTGACCCGACTTCCACGAATGTGTCAAAGCCGTCGGCAATCAGGCGGCCAATGCTTTCTTCCCATTGAACGGGATGATCAATCTGCGCGGCCAAATTAGCTTTGATTTCATCCGGCTGCGTCTCGTAATCTGCGGTCAGGTTCGCGACGACGGGTATAGCCGTGGGCTGAACCAGTGCGTCTTTGAGCGCATACTGCATGGCTTCCACCGCAGGCGTCATCAGCCGCGAATGAAATGCCCCGGAGACCTTCAATGGAATAACCTTCTTGGCTCCGCTGATCTTGGCGATTTCCGATGCCCGCGCGACACCTTCCGGGCTGCCGGAAATCACGACCTGCCCGCCGCCATTAAAGTTAGCCGCCTGGACCAGTCCTGCCCCGCCTGCTTCCGCCTTCGCGCACGCGGCGGAGACTTCTGGGCCGGACAATCCCAACACAGCCGCCATCGCACCGGGCGCGGCCAGACCCGCCCGGTGCATCTCCTGCGCCCGCCGCTCAACGAGATGCAGTCCGGTCTCAAAATCTATCGCGCCTGCCGCAAAGAGCGCTGCGTACTCGCCGACGGAATGGCCGGCGACCGCTTCCGGGCAAGGCGCTCCCGCTTCCTGCAAGGCCCGCAGAGCGGCCACGGATGTTACGAACAGCGCAGGCTGCGTATAGAACGTCTGCCGCAGGGATTCTTCCGGGCCATAAAAGCAAAGCGTACTGAGTTTCGTCCCAATAAACGTATCAGCTTCCTCAAAGACAGCCCGCGCGGCTTTGGAGTGCGTACACAGATCCTGCCCCATGCCGACCGACTGCGAACCCTGACCTGGAAATATGTAAGCGATCTTTGCCATAGAAGAACTATTTGCTCCAGCGGATGACGTTTGCGCCCCAGGTCAGACCTGCGCCGAAACCGACCAGAACCAGCAGGCTGCCGTTGTGGACGCGGCCTGACTTAACGGCCTCGTCCAGCGCCAACGGGATGGAGGCAGCGGATGTGTTGCCGTAACGGTCTAAATTGACGAACACTTTGTCACGCGGCAGGCTCATGCGCTCGGCGGCTTTGTCTATAATGCGAATGTTAGCCTGATGCGGGATGAACAGGTCAATGTCCGATGTTTGCAGCCCTACGGACAGGACTGCCTGTGCAGCAGCCTCGCCCATGATAGAGATCGCAAATTTATAGACCTCTTTGCCATTCTGGAAGATTGTATTCGGACAATCGCCACCGCGCGTGACGCACAGCAACGGGCCGCCGGAGCCGTCCGCGCCCAGGATGCCGCCCAGATAGCCGCCATCGGCGACCTCGCCGACAATCGCCGCTCCCGCGCCGTCTCCGAACAAAATCGCTGTACTGCGGTCGTCCCAGTTCAGCAGACGCGAAAATGTCTCTGCACCAATGACGAGTACACAACGATTGGCTCCAGAGGCCACCATTTGCGCGGCGATATGGAGGGCATAAGCAAAGCCGGCGCAGACCGCGCCGAGGTCAAACGCAGCGGCCTGCCGCGCGCCGAGCCGGTCCTGCACCACGGTCGCCGTGGACGGGAAGGAGCCGGGATAATCCGGGGTGCTGCTGGCGACAATAATCAAATCCAGATCGGAAGCGCTGAGACCGGCGTCTGCCAGCGCGTTCCGGGCGGCGGCAAGGGCCAGATCGGAGGTCAGAACGCCCGGTTCCACAATGCGGCGGGCGCGGATGCCGGTGCGGCTGGCGATCCAATCGTCCGACGTGTCCATGCGGGCGGCAAGTTCGTCATTGGTGATGACTTTGGGCGGGACAAAGGAGCCGACGCCCAGAATGCCTGCCCGGCGGACAGTCGCAGTCTGACTCATGCTTGACCTTCAAATGCGGGAAGGGCGTCCCGAATGGCCTGAACATAGCCGCTGCCGGCGCAAAGGGCAGCCGCGCGAAGTCCGCTGGCAATGGCTTTGGCATTGGAGCGGCCATGTCCGATCACCGAAACGCCATTGACGCCCAGCAGGGGAGCGCCGCCATATTCCGAGTAGTGGACGCGCTGCATCAGACGGCGGAAGATAGGGGCGAAATCGTCCAGTGACTCGGTAATGTTCGGGTCGGAATCAATCTCGCGCTGCAAGAGATCAAAAACCATTTCGGCCATGCCTTCGCCGCTTTTGATCAGCACATTGCCGGCGAAGCCGTCACAGACCACGACATCCACCGCATGTTCAAAGACATCTTTGCCTTCCACATTGCCGTGAAAGTTCAGCGACGTGGCGCGCAGGCGGCGATGCGTCTCTTTCGCCAGATCGTTGCCCTTGCCTTCCTCCGTACCGATGTTCAGCAAGCCGATCTTTGGCTGCTCTATACCCAGGACGCGCTCCGCGTAGATCGCGCCCAGCAGTGCGAACTGTATTAAGTTACGCGGCGAACAGTCCACATTGGCACCGGCATCCAGAAGCAGGCAACGTCCTTTGATGGTGGGAATTGTGCTGGCGATGGCCGGCCGCTCGATACCAGGGATGCGCCCGATGTCCAGAGTGGCAATCGCCATCGCCGCGCCGGTGCTACCGGCGCTGAAGGTGGCATCGGCCTCACCCTCTTTGACCATCATGGCGGCGACGACTAGTGACGAATCCCGCTTGCGCCGCGTCGCTTGGACGGGATGCTCGCCCATCGCGATTGTTTGGGCGGCATGGCGGATCGTCACGCTGACCGGGATCTCGCCCAGGCCGTCCAGAGTCTCCCGGACCGCTTCTTCATCACCAACTAAGATGATTTGAATGTCCGCCCGTTCGCGAGCCGCCAGGAGCGCACCCTTGACAGCTTCGGTGGGCGCATAATCGCCGCCCATGGCGTCCACCGCAATCTTAATGGGCATGACTTATTCTTCAGCAGCCGTTTTCTCTTTGACAGCGACTGCCTGCTTGCCGTCATAGAAACCGCATTCCGGGCAGGCGTGATGGTCAAGGCGATACTGGAAGACAGGGCAGCCGCCGCGCTGGGACGCGATGGGGCAGACGCTGGTACGCGCCAGCGTCGGCGGGGTCAGCTTATAATGGGTACGGCGCTTGCGAGTGCGCTGATTGGAATGGCGTCGCTTCGGCAGTGGCATGGAACAAAATTCTCCTTCGTTACTCTTTCAACAATTTTTTCACAACAATTTTTCAAGATCGCGGAACGGCGAGTTCTTGACGATTTCTGCATCCGGGTCATCCGACTCTTGAATCGGAATGCCGGGACAGTTTTCCCGGCACAGCGGCTGCAAGGGAGCATGGAGCAGGGCGGCCTGCCGAATCAGCACGTCCAGGTGCAGAATCTTTCCCTCAAAGGCCCGTCCGACTTCTTCTTCCACAACGCGGATGTCCCGTGCATGATGCGAAGCGTCTTCTACCACCTGGAGGTCAAATTCTTCTTCCAGATCGGCATGGATCGGCGCGCGCACCGGTTCCAAGCACCGGCTGCATTCCAGACCGATGACGGTGTCAATCGGCCCGCGCACCAGCGCCATCGTTCCGGTATTGGTGACAGTCACATGCCCCGTGATCGGGGCGACGTACTCGACATCGTCGTCCGTAAACGGGGCTTCATGCAGATCAAACACCTGCCTCATGCCCGGTGTTCGCAGCAGTTCCGTCAGGTCAAAGCGTAGCATGGCGTTTGCCCTCAACAAGAAGACGGCCAAAGCCGCCCCCTATTCTACCACAAAATTCGTGAAAACAAGCCTGCGCGGAAGATTAGCGGCGCGCGCCGGCCATTTCCTGCCCCCGCCCGCTGCCGTTTCCATTGGCGGCATGGGCCGGCGGCACGGCGGCGACGCGCTGATCCAGCTTTGTCCGTCCGCGCTGAATGGTCGCCATCAATTCGCTGACCTGACGCTCCAGATCCGTCATCACGCCATGCGCGTACTCGTCCGCCCCGTGCCGAAGCGACTGCGTTTCATACTCGGCGGCAGCGACGATCTCGCGCGCCTGGGCGGTGGCCAGGCGAACCACTTCACTCTGGCTGACCATGACCTCGGACTGCTGATGAGCCTCGACCAGCATCTTCTCGGCCCTTTGCCGCGCCTCTTCCACCGTTTGCTTGGAACCCGCTTCGGCGGCCAGGGTCATTTTATTGGACTGCGCTTCGGCCTCTCGCATCATACGCTCGGCATTGGTACGCGCTTCCCGAATGATCTGGTCCGCCTCGGACGTCGCATCTTCCAGAGTGGCTTCTGCCGCTTCGCGCGCCCCGTCCACGATCTTATCGCTTTCCGCCGTCACGCGGCTGGCGCGCTTGACTTCTTCGGGCAGCGTGGCGCGAATCTTGTTGGTGATATCCAGATAATCATCAGGATGAAAGTTTATTGTAAAGCCCATCAAGGTCTTTTGTTCCTCAATGAGCCGTTCCAGTTCGTTGAGCAGCTTCAGAATATCCATTGTGTCCCCCCTAAATCGGACAGGTCTAATGATTGCGTTTTGATTGATCGGTTCCGGCGTGAATGTTGTGTTCATAATTTTCGCTGCAAGGCGGGCCGCACCGGCTCCGGCACCAGTCCGGCGATGTCGCCGCCGAGCCGCGCGATTTCTTTCACTATACTGGACGACAGGTACGAGTGTTCCGCCGCCGTCATCAAAAAGATCGTTTCCACCTGCGGCTGCATGTGGCGATTGAGCAGCGCCATTTGAAACTCGTATTCAAAGTCCGAAACCGCCCGCAGCCCTTTGACAATGACCTTTGCCCCGCATTCCACCACGAAGTCTACCAGCAGGACATTGGGCAGCAGCTCCACTTTGACATTCGGCAGACCCGCGCAGCTTTCCCGCAGCAGTTCCGCCCGCTCCTCCGCCGTGAAGAGCGGCGTCTTGGTTGAGTTCGCCGCCACCAGCACAATCAGCGTCTCAAACATCCCCGCCGCGCGTTCAATGATGTCAAAATGCCCGCTGGTGACGGGGTCAAAACTGCCGGGATAAACGGCGATCATTAAACAGTCTCACTCCCAGTAGCAGGCATCAAAGTTGGCTTTAACAATCGCCTCTTTAAATTCAGGATTGCGAGGAGATGCGCCGTCTCTGCTTCTGCCTCAATCTCATGCCAGAGATCAACCGGGACGATTACACCGACTTCTTTGCCGTCAGCATCCGTGATATATTGCACGTTTGTTTCTCTTGGCATCTTTACTCCCGGTAACGCAGCTTGACTGCTTCAACGAGATCCGCGATTAGAGTTTGTCCTAAGATAGTGTTAAAGCCCCATCCTGTAATCCCGACGAGTTGGAGCAGAAACGTTTTTTGTAGAACTGTCATCTGATGAACAGAGAAATGCAACTCATCTTTATGGTGATCCAGATAGCCGTGATCGAGAAAGTCGTACCAATGATCTTCATCGGAAATAACAAGGTCAGGTATTCCAGAAGCCGTTATGAGGTCATTGTATTCCTTCCGCCATTGTTTCCACGTCGCCTCATCGTGAAGCAGTTTTTTACCATCTCGCTTATAGCCCATTGCTCAACTCGCTGACACGCCGAGCATGTTTTTGTATTTTCTTTTGATGCCGGCTTTGAGCGCTGCGTGTTCGGGCAAAGCCAGTTTTGGGTCTTCCGTGAGCAGTGCAAAAGCTTCTTCGCGGGCTTCTTTCAGGACCGGCACATCGCGCAGAACGTCGACAAAGGGCAGCGGCTGTGAACCCGATTGGCGGGTTCCGTAGAAGTCGCCGGGACCGCGCAGTTTCAGGTCTTCTTCGGCGATCAAAAAGCCGTCGGTTGTCTGGGCCATCGTCGTCAGGCGCGAAGCGCCGTCGTCGGTTTTCGGGTCGCCGATGAGCAGGCAATACGACTGCGTATCGCCGCGCCCCACCCGGCCCCGAAGCTGATGAAGCTGCGCCATGCCGAAGCGATCCGCGTCTTCAATCACGATGACGGATGCATTTGGGACGTCTACGCCGACTTCAATGACCGTGGTAGACACCAGAAGCTGCAATTCGCGGTCTCGGAAGCGGGTCATGGTTCCCTCTTTCTCCGATGGCTTCATCTGGCCGTGCAGAAGGCCGACTTTGTACTCAGTGAAAACGTGTGCCTGCAAATGCGCGGCTAGTTCGGTCGCGGCCCGCGCTTGCAGCTTTCTCGTTTTCTTCAATCAGGCTGCAAATGACATACGCCTGACGGCCTTCTTTTAACAGGCGGCGCAGGGTTTCGTAAACGGCAGGGCGCTCATGGCCGCGCTTCCAGTGGGTCTTGATTGGCTTGCGGCCCGGCGGCAACTGGTCTATGATGCTGACGTCCAAGTCGCCGTAGACAGTTAATGTCAAGGTGCGCGGAATGGGCGTCGCCGTCATCACTAAGATGTCCGGCGCAAATCCCTTTTGCTTCAACGCCGCCCGCTGCATGACCCCGAAGCGGTGCTGCTCGTCTACCACGGCAAGGCCCAGGCGGTGAAATGCGACATCGTCCTGAATCAGCGCGTGCGTCCCGACGGCGATATGCGTCTCGCCCGAAGCGACCGAGGCCAGGGCCGCGCGCTTCTCTTTGGCGGGCAGGCTGCCGGACAGAAGCGTGACGGACACTCCCAGCGTTTCCATCGTGCGCCGTATGCCAAGATAGTGCTGCTCGGCCAAAATCTCTGTCGGAGCCATCAGCGCCGCCTGATGACCGTTGCGGACGGCAATGAGCAAAGCGGCCATGGCGATGACGGTTTTGCCGGCTCCGACATCCCCCTGCACCAGCCGGTTCATCGCTTTGGTCGAGGCCATGTCCTGGGCGACTTCGCCGATGACCCGAGCCTGCGCGCCCGTGAGCGGGTACGGCAGGACAGATTTCAGGTCCTCAATGGGCTTCTCTGTTTCGGCGAAAGCCGTTCCCTGGATTTTATCCGCCTGGCGCTTGCGGACGGCCAGCAGCAGTTGCAGGCCGAAGAACTCGTCAAACACGAATCGGCGCTGGGCAGCCAGTCGAAGTTCTTCCGTTTCGGGGAAGTGGATTGACTGAAACGCCTCCCCCAGCGGCAGCAAATCCCGGCGCTCCCGCAGGCGCGGCGGCAGCGTTTCCTCTACCAGATCGCCGTATTCTTCCAGCGCGGCCCAGACCGCCCGGCGCACCCTGCGCCTGCAAGACGCCTTCCGTCAGCGGATACACCGGGACGATGCGGCCCGAAGACAGCGCATCTTTGTCGTCTTCCGGCGCTTCCCACTCGACATCGGTCATGTCCAGACCGCCGCGCCCGGAGCGAGACGCTTTGCCATAAGCGACGACCACTTTACCGCGCAGCTTGTCAAACTGCCGCTTCAGAAACCACTGATTGAAAAAGACCAAAAAGGCGATGCCGCTGCGGTCGTCAATGGCGACTTTTGTCAGCGTGACCCGCGTCCGGGTCGGAATGTTTTCCACGCTGACGACTTTGCCGCTGATCGTCACCGCCTCGCCATGCCGGATGTCGCAGATCGGTTTGAAGTGCGTCCGGTCCTCATAACGGCGCGGGTAGTGCCGCAGCAGATCGCCGACCGTGAAGATCGCCAGACCTTTGCCGAGCGCGGCGGCAAACTGCGGGCTGACGCCCGGCAGACTGGTAACGGGGTCGTCCAGGGAACGAATTGCCTCCCCCACCCCTGAATCCGTGTTTTCTTCCAACGCTATTTTAGTCGCCATGACCTCCTCGGGTCGCCCTGAATCCCATATCTAGTAGGGACGCCGATTGACAGAACATTATACGGGGTATCCGGGCAAAAGTCAAGGCAGGTTTCGCTGGGGAAACCTGCCTCAAAACTTGAGCGTTTGCCAAAGTTGCAGGGCGCATCAGGCGCCGGGTCAGGACTGGCGCGGCGTGATGACGACGTATCGGTTCGGCTCATCTCCTTCGGAGTATGTCTCTACGTCGGGGTGATCTACCAGGGCGGTGTGAATAATGCGCCGCTCCATCGGGTTGAGCGAGTCGGTCATGGCTTCCTGCCCGGTTTTTCCGACTTCCGCGGCCAGTTCATTGGCGAAATCCACCAGTTTCTTTGTCCGTCGGGCGCGGTATCCGTCGGCATCAACCGTGACGCGCAGACGCGGCCCCTGCCCCTTGTTGGTCATCAGCATCAGCAGGTATTGCAGGGCGTCCAACGTTTGTCCGTACTGGCCGACCAACAGCGGCGCGTCAGGGCCGCTCACCGCCAGGGTCACGGTTTCCCGCTCCATAGACTCTTGTGTCGCCCGCGCGTCCAGTTCTCCGGTTTGAAGAAGCGTCTGCAAATGCATCAGTGCCTGCGCTGCCATTGCATCCACGCTGGATGTCTCTATTTCTGTGTCCGCTGCCATAGCTGTCCCCTCAATGCCTCTCATAACCGCCCCCCAACCCCCAATTCTGGGGGTGCCAGAGAGGTTCGGTCTTATCCAGTTCCCCCAGAATTGGGGGCTAGGGGGTTCTTCAGCGTCGTTTCTTTTTCGGATGCACTTTTTGCGGCGCAATAATGCCCTTCGCTGCCGGCGCAGCGCCTACCGTTTCCGATTTCGCCTCCGCCAGTGGAACCGTGCGCCCATTTCCGACGCGGCGGCTGCCATTAGCCGCTCCGTTGCCATTGCCCGATGCAGGCCGCGCCTTAGCCTGTCCGCCGCCGGTGCCATTGGGCAGAATGGGCAGGGTCTTGCTGCCGCCATCTCCGCCGCCGGTGTCGGGAGGCGCATCCCCAGACCGCTTTCGCATGTAATACTTTTGCTGCGCGGTGGACAGAATGTTGAACGTCAGGTAGTACAAAATAAACGCCGACGGCAGATGGTACTGCAAAAAGAAGTAAGTGGTCATGAACGGCGTCATGATTGTCATCATACGCTGCGTTTCGGCCTGCTGCGGGTCCATCGTCGGCGTGATCGTCATCTTCTGCGTGATGTACATGGACGCGGCATACAGAAGCAGGATTGGGACAGTCCTGCTGGCCCAGGTTGGACGCGATGTACGCCGGAAACATATGCGACAGCGGATTGCTGCCGATCCACAAGAACGTGCCGTTGGAGAACTGATACTGGTACATCCGGATCATGTAGTACAGCAGGTACATGATCGGAATGGTCGGCAGCATGGTGATACAGCCGGCCGCCGGGTTGATGCCATGCTCCTTGTACAGTTCCATCATCTTGCGGCCCAGCACCTCTTTGTCGTTTTTGTGCTTGGCTTGCAGTTCCTGAATGTACGGCTGAAGCTTCTGCATCTCCTTCATGGAGGCATACTGCTTGTTGGAAAGCGGCGTCAGGGCCAGCTTGACCAGAAGGGAGATCATCAAAATGGCGAGCGCATAGGACCAGCGTCTGCCGCCCGGTCAGCGCGACCAGGAAATCCATGACGTGGTACAGGGCCGCTCCCAGGTTGTGGATCGGCGGGGCCGTGGAAACGAAGCTGCGGTTCCACAAGTCCAATTGCTGACCGAGCCGCGTGATCTGCGGCCCGACGGCCTGATCATCGGGGAACGTGTTCCGCAGGGTTTGCAGGGACTGAACCGCCGCGTTTTTATCCTGCAAAAAGTTTTCTTCGACCGTCGCCTGCTGCCGGAGCGCTTCACGCGCATATTTGGTATGGCCGTATTCGCGGCTTTTGACGACCGCCTGAAGCTGAATGACGGCTTGATAGGCGCGGCGATGCGCGATCTCGGCATTGCCCGCTGACCGCGCGGCCTGCGCCTCCGCCTGAAGCCGCTGGGCAACCCCGTAGGCAGGCGGCATGTCCGGGTCACTCGGGACCTGAGCGTGCGTCGCCAAACCACACAATAATAAAAACGCCGCGCAGAGCAGTGTCCGTGAGGCGGCGGAGAAGTTCTTCATTCAGACTCCCAAGAAAAACGGATCATTTCACCGGGTCGTAGCCGCCGGGATGGAACGGGTGACAGCGGCACAGGCGCGAAATCGCCATGCCGCCGCCCCGGAGGACTCCGTAGCGGTCAATCGCCTGGGCGGCATAGTCCGAGCAGGTCGGCCGGAACCGGCAGACGGCAGGCGTCCAGCGCGAGATGTAACGCTGATACATACGGATGGCGGCGATCAAAACGTGCCGCATGGTAATCACGGCCCCCAACCCCCAATAATGGGGGAGCCAGACAGGAAAAACGACCTCTCCTACTCCCCCATTATGTCGCCTCCGGCGTTACTTCGTTGCGGGGGCGGGGGCTTTCCTATTAAACCCGCCTGACGCGCCAGATCGGCGACTTCCCGTTCCAAATCGGCAAAACCCGCTTCCGGCGCCGCAGAACGCGCCACAATCATGGCATCACAGGGCCGCTGAACGGCGGGCAAAATTTGCAACCGGCAAATCTCGCGCAGGCGGCGTTTGAGACGGTTGCGGTCGTGGGCGCGCTTGGCGATTTTCTTGCTGATCACGAAACCAAGCCGCGTTGCCTGCCCCTCGCGCGGGCCGTGAAAACGGACATGCAGGGCCAGATGCGGCGTCGCCCAGGTCAGGCGGCGTTTGTAGACAGCCTGAAAATCGCGGCTGCGCTTCAGACGGGATGCGCGGGGCAGCATCAAAGATTACTTATTTTTGGTGATACGCACGGTATGCGTGACGCACAGTTTGTAGCGGCCTTTGGCGCGGCGGCGCTTGAGGACATTGCGCCCGTCCGGCGTGCTCATGCGCGCGCGAAATCCGTGCGTCTTCATCTTATGCCGGACATTCGGCTGGTAGGTTCGTTTCATGGTCAATTTCCTTCACAGTTCTGAAAAGTCATAAAGAGTGGAGGATTATAGCACATCCTCCCCCAGTTTGGCAAGCCGCCGATGCGCTTGACAGGCGGGGCGCATCATGATATACTGTTCAATCCTCTTGATTTCAACAGCCGGAGGGCGACTCTGGCGAGGGAGCATTTTTTCATGGCGGGCTGGAAACTACGCAAAGACAAGACTCAAACCGAGACACCGACCCCGGAGAATGGGGCCGAAGCGCCTTCTCCGGCGACGGAATTTGCCGCGCCGCGTGAGGCCGAGCCAGTTCCGGCTGCCGCGCTGGACGATGAGGTGGAGCTGCTGCCGTTGCCCGCCACGCGCTGGGATCTGCCTGCGGAAGATGAGCCGGTCAGCCTGGCAGAGACAACGCACGAAAAGATTGCACCGGAAGCGATTGAACTGGAAGACGAGGAGACGAAGCCAGGACGAGTCTTTGACCTGGGCGACCCAGGGCTGTCTCCCGCCGAGGCGGAGGCGCTGCTGGCGGAAGAGGAATATGAACCCGTAGATTTGCAGTTTGAGGAGGATGAACTGCCGCCGGCATTCACACCCAATGCGCCTGCACCGCCGGAAGCCCTCGCCGCGCCGGAGACGCACACGGAAGCTGCCCCCGAGCCGCTGCCGACTTTCACGGAAGCGGAGCCGATGCCCGAAGCTGTGGCTTTGCCGCCTACCTTTACCCCCACGGAACCCGCGCCTGAAGCGGTCGCCGCCGCGCCGCCGGTCGTAGAAGCCCCGGCCCTGCCGTCACCCGCGGAAGGCATTGCCGTCCCGCCGCCCCCTGCTTTTAGTGTGCCGGAGCCAGAAACCACGCCGACGCCGACCCCGCCGCCTGTGCCAGCGACGCCCCTGTTCGCCGCGCCGCCGGTTTTCACCGCGCCGCCTGCCGCGCCGGAGTCCTTCACGTCCACCCTGAGATTGGACCGGAGTGAACTGCCCCCCATTCTCCCGCAGACGCCGCAAGGGACAAGCGTGCCGACGGTTTCGCCCTTTATTCTGGATGTGCCGCCACCGGCGGCCCCGGCGGGGGAAACGTCGCACCGGCTGGTAGTTCATTTTGGTCGCCTCTCTGCCCCCTTCCCGCTTGCTAAAGACGTGACCGTCATTGGCCGGCCCGACAGTGAGATGCACTACTACCCGGACATAGAAATTGAGTTGGATGACGCCGTTTCCCGCCGCCATGCGGAAGTGCTTCGGCGCGAGGATGGCTATTATCTGGCGGACGCGGGCAGCACAAACGGCACCATGCTCAACGGCGAGGCACTGGCGCCGCATGAGGAACGACTGCTGGCCCACGGTGACCGCATCCGGGTCGGCGAACGCACGGAAATCATCTTTGAATGACTGATGTTACGCAGATCCCTCCGCCCCAGGGGGTGTGCGTCACATCCGTGAGATAACGCCTTTTGACGCGCGTTGTCTCGCTTGCCGGCAAGCAAAAAGCGCAGTAGACTCGCTAGTTGCTCCCTAGCGAGGCTGTCCGCCCCGAGGATGCCCGATGCCTGGGCAAGAAGCCGCATTGCGGTAAAAGCCGCTTTTTAAGCATGTTATGTTGCAGTGGTGCGGCGATTGCCGCGTTTTAGGCCGCGTTCGTCCTGCGGCACAGCGCGGTATAATACTTATTAGAACGCTCCACGCAATCAGGCAGGAAAGCGGGAGCAAGAAAATGTTTTCATATTTCCAAAACCGAAGAGAACGTCAAGCCTCGGAGCATTCGTGTCAAAAGTTTTACCCTGCGGTTGAAAATCTGTGTCGCATTCTTCATCCTGACGATCCGATTTTTGGATGCCACATATGCGCGAACGAGCCAGAGCGTTGGGTCGTGCGCGTTTATTACGGTAAGCATAATCCTTCGGAGTATGAGGCATTTGGTCCTCCCTGGCGTGATTGCTTAATCATCGGCGTAAACAAGGCTTCAGGCTTAATCGAGCCGATAGCAGATCCGGTTCAATATCGGCCTAAAATCCGTTAGAGGAAACAGAACGGGAGCGGCCTTGTATAATGACGAAGTGAGCCGGTGACGCTCTGAGCAGCCTGAGTCCCCCTTCCGGTGAGACTGTTTGTTAGATCAGCGCCCGGCTCTCACTCCTCTTGCCAGGAGGCCGAACAGTATCCTAAGCCCTGCTGGCGGCAGTGAGCTTGCGTTCACAAGGCTGGCCGAAGGACAAGAATACCGAAGACACATTGCAAAGACACACCGCAAGGACACCGGAAAAGCCAGAACGGAGAGAGCGTCATGTTCCTCGGAATAGACATCAGCAAACAAAACTTCGACGTCGCCCTCATGGACGGCCCGAACGCCAAGCCGTGTCACAAGGCGTTCCCCAACACCCCTGCCGGCTTCAAGCGCTTGCAAGAATGGCTTGGCAACACTACGGTCCATGCCTGCTTGGAAGCCACTGGCACCTACGGCGACGCGCTCGCCCGCTTCCTCCATGAGCAGGGTCACACCGTCAGCGTGGTCAATCCTGCCCGCATCAAAGCCTTTGCCCAAACGAGGATGGCACGGGCCAAAACCGACAAGGCCGATGCGCTTCTTATTGCTCAGTTCTGCCAGATGCATCGCCCCCAAACTTGGACGCCGCCCGCTCCTGAAGCCAGTGAATTGCAAGCCTGGGTGCGCCGACTGGAAACCCTTCAGCAGATGCGCCAGATGGAGAACAACCGATTGCAGGCTGGTCTTGCTGTCTCGGTCGCGGTCTCTTTGCAGGAACATCTTGACTTCCTGGACGCCGAAATCACAAAGCCTGGACGCCGAAATCACAAAGGTCGAGCAGCGCCTCCGCGACCACATCAATCAGAACCCGACCCTCAAAAACCAGCGGGACTTGCTGGTCTCAATCCCTGGCATCGCCGATGCCACGGCGGCAACCCTCCTCGCCGAGATCGTGGAGGTGCGCCAGTTCGCAGGCGCGCGTCAGGTGGCGGCGTTTGCGGGTCTGGTTCCGCGCGTTCGTCAGTCCGGTTCGTCGGTGCGTGGCCGTGCTTGTTTGTCCAAAGTTGGGTCATGGCGTTTGCGGAAGGCTTTGTTCTACCCGGCGATGGTGGCGCTGCGGTTCAACCCTGTTCTGATGGCTTTGCAGGCACGTCTGTTAGCAGCGGGCAAGAACAAGAAACTGATTGTGGGCGCGGCGATGCGGAAGTTGCTGGAGATCGCCTTTGGCGTCCTCAAGTCGGGCCAGCCTTTCCAAGCAGATTTTGCTCAGAACTTTGCCCAAAATAGGCTGGCGGAGGCTTGACAACCAATACAGTATCTAACAATGCGCTGCACCCGACGCCATCGGCCCTCGTCCAGCGAGTGCATACCCGTTTGGCTTACTTGGGCCATTGGCGCGGTTGAACTTTGTCGTTGGGCCGCGCGGCAGGGGTTTGTGGGGTACAATAGGCTTATGAGCATCACAGAAATTAAAGCGAACATAGCGCAACTACCACCCCCGGAATTAGCGGATTTGGCAGAATGGTTTGAGGAGTTCCAAACCGACCAATGGGATCGTCAAATCGCAAACGATGTAAAAGACGGACGGTTTGATGCTATCTTACGGCGGGTGGATGAGCAGGCCGAGACTGGTCAGTGTCGGCCTCTATAAAGTCTTGCGCTATAAAGCCTTATCCTACCCATGAAACATTTCACGACGCCAGATTTCTGGCAGCTCTATAATGCTTTACCGCAGGAAGTGCGCGCTCTTGCGGATAAAAATTATGAGTTGCTGAAGGTCAATCCGTCTCATACTTCGTTGCGGTTCAAGAACATAGAGGGCCTTTGGTCGGTTCGTGTGGGCAGTCACTACCGCGCTCTAGGGAAGATGAGGGCCGAGGGTTTGTTCTGGTTTTGGATTGGGCCTCATGGTGACTATGACAAATTTACGCCATAGCCAAAATTATTTCGGAACTGGATTTCAGGCGATTTGATGATGAAATCTGGTAAAGCGGTCAAGAGACACCCCCCCATCTCATTTTGCCTTTGGCGGCGTAACATCACTGAATGACACATATCGTCGCTCAAAACGTCGCGAATCTTTACGCCGGCCCTGACACCGATTTAGGGCTGGTGTCGCAGACGATTTTTGGCGATGTCGTGATCGCACAGGCTGAGGCAGACGGCTTCATGCAGGTTCGGACCGCCGACCAATACGCGGGCTGGCTGCAATCCCACACGCTCAAGCCCGCCTGGAATGACAGCGACTATTTATCGACCACCATTGCCACGCTCTTTGCCGAAGTTTACACCGCCCCGGACATCCACTCCGAACTCATAACAAAACTTGTTGTCGGGACGCGAGTTGTTGTCGCTCAGCGGGCCGAGGTTGGCGACTGGGTTCCCCTTCAATTCTCCGACCCGCAGATTGGCTATGTTCACCGCGTCTGCCTAAATGTCACCCACAGCACCCCCGGAGAAAATCTCCATCAGGCTCTGAAGAGCGACCTACGGCGCGAAGCGGTTTACCTAGCGATTGGTCGGCAGGCAGTGGACACCGCCCTGCGCTTTGTCGGCACCCCCTACCTGTGGGGCGGCTGTACCCCATTCGGCATTGACTGCTCCGGGCTGACGCAGCTTGCCTACAAACTCAACGGTGTTCAGCTTCTTAGGGACGCCTATTTGCAGTTCGCAGACAGGCGGTTCCGGCGGGTAGAGGAAGGGAAGTCGCTGGACACGGCGCTCTTGGAAGACGGCGACCTGATCGCGTTCAGCCGCCGGGAAGACAAACGGCCCACGCACATTGGAATTGCGCTCGGCGATGGCCGCTTTATCCATGCGCGCGGCGGGCGGGGCGTCCGCATTGACTTCTGCGACAGTGAAGAATATGGGGAAACTTACCTCGGCGCAGTGAGATTATCACCGGATGCCGATCTTGCGATCAATGCTGCGTAAGAAAGTGTTGTTTTCAATCACGCGCGACAGGGAATAACGTTCGCACCAGACCTGAAAACCAATCAAACAGAACGACGAGGAACAGCCTGCCAGAGCGGCGCGAAATAGATCGCTCCGGCGACGCCCAAAACCGCTCCAAAGGCATTCGCGCCGGTGTCACCGAGCATGGCAGACCCCCCTGCGTCCAGCGGATACAAAATCAGGGCGAAGGCGACTGCGGCCCACAGGAGAAAGCCCGCCCCCAGTGCCTGCTGAGATAGCAGAACCCCAAACAGCGTCAAGGTGCCGACGAAGAACCCAAACAGGCAGCGGCCCGGACGCAAATCCAGCAGGTTCAGGGTGTTGGCGGAAAGCGCGATGAGAAGTGCCGCCAGCAGAGCATAGCCCCATGGGCGCGGATAGTTCATCAGGAACCCGGCGACTAGACTGAGGAGTCCGCCGCCCAGGGCTTTGGCCGCGCCGGTCGTCAGCCGCCCATGCGTCAGGGCGCGAAAATGGCCGCGAAAGCCGCCGACGCTCCGGTCGCCTTTCAGATCATCCAGCAGCCCCAGCCCGCCGAAGCCGAGCGTCACCATAAAGTAAACGGCGGCCAGACTGGTGTGTATCCCCTGCCAGACCCATTCGCACAAATAGAAAAATTCGCCGCCGAGGACAAACGCCAGGCCGGCGACAGCGGGGAGGCGCTGCCCACGGAAGTTCACGCGGCGCAGATCATAACGGGTAATAATCCAGCCAGCCCCGCCAAAGCCGAAAACGAGGGCCAGGATGAGGGCGAAGAACTCCGGCAGAGTCATTTCGGAACATTGCCAGCGGCACGAACGTCCGCGCACCGATACTGACGGCCTGCGCGACCCGCTCGGCGACTTCCCGGAAAATCTGCGCGTAAGGGCCGTTCGGGCTGGCGACGACGGAGGGCGTGCCTTCATCCGCCTCCGAACCAATATCCAGGGCCAGGGGAATCGCGCCGAAGAACGGCACTTGAAGCGCTTCTGCCGCCTGCTGGCCGCCGCCGTGGGAAAAGACGTGGTGGCGTGAGTTGCAGGTCGGACACAAGAAGTACGACATGTTTTCCACAATGCCCAGAATCGGCACGTCCAGCCGCTTGAACATGGCGACAGCTTTGACGGCCACGGCCGCGGCCAAATCCTGTGGGGTCATCACGACAACCGCGCCGGACAGGGGAATGGCCTGCGCCAACGTCAATTGCGCGTCACCCGTGCCGGGCGGCAAATCCACAATCAGATAATCAATCTCGCCCCACTCCACATCGCGCAGAAACTGCTGCACGGCTTTGGCCACCATTGGGCCGCGCCAGATCACCGCCGAGCCGCCGGGCTGCAAAAAGCCCATGGAAATAATTTTGACGCCGTACTGCTCAATCGGCAGCAGTTTTTCTTTTTTTCGTCCACCAGCGGCTGCTTGTCTTCCACACCCATGATGATCGGAATGGAGGGCCGATAAATGTCGGCGTCCATCAGACCGACCTTCGCGCCCATCTGGGCAAGCGCGCAGGCGATGTTGGCCGAAACCGTGCTTTTGCCCACGCCGCCCTTGCCGGACGCAATGGCGACGACGTTTTTCACGCCCGGCAGCGCCTGCTGTGTCGGGATGCCTTTGCCCGTGTTGGCGCGAACCACCGCCGTCATCTCAATTTGGATTTGACCGGCGCCCTCAATCGCCCCCACTTCCTCGCGGCACATCCGCTCAATTTCTTCCTTCAGTGGGCAAGCCGGCGTTGTCAATTCGACTGTGAATGCCACATCGGGGCCGTCCACGACGACGTTCTTGATCATACCCAGCGTGACCAGGTCTTTGTGAAAATCCGGGTCAATGACGCGGCGCAGCGCCTGGAGTACCCGCTCCTGAGTAATCGGTGGGACGGTCAACATTGTGAAAAACCTCACAGCGATTGTACCTGTAAAGGCACGGGCAAGTCAAACAAAGAAGCGTCCGGCGGGGTACACTAGAGGCAGAGGAATTGTTTATGTCATTGCTGACTCGTCTGTTCGGGGGACGCGCCGCCGCGCCTTCCCCAGCTTCCGGGGAATCAGCGCCCGGTCAGTGGCGCTGCCTGCTGGTTCCCGCTGTGGAACAGCCCTACTCCCATCGCTGCCTGGAAGTCGCTTATCGTCTGGCACAGGGAACGGGAGCGACCGTTCAATTGGCGTTTTTGATTGAGGTTCCCCGCGCCCTTCCCCTGGATGCCGCTATGCCGGACGCCGAGGAAGTCGCCGCCACCGCCCTGAACATTGCCGAACGGTCCGCCCTGCCCTACAAAGTCCAGGTTGAATCGGTCATCCATCGCACCCGTAAAGCCCATGACCGTATTCTGTCGCTGATTCCCGAAGAAAAAGTAGATTTGCTGGTGTTGGGTGCCCGCCCCGACCGCCTGCGCGGCCTGCCCGGCGACATGGCCCGCGAGTTATTTCTCGCCGCGCCCTGTGAGGTGGTCGTAGATTACATTGCGAATGAAAAATGACCCGCCAGTGAGAATCCAGGGGTATACTTTAGGTGGGAGAAAAAACAATGCTGGAAGACTACTTTGACTTTTTAGCGCCGGACGATATTCGCCTTAAAGGAAGCCGTATTGGGATCGAAACGATCCTTTACGAATACCTTTACCACGGCCGGAGCATGGAAGTAATCCAGGCAGACTTTCCCAGCCTGACTTTGGAACAGGTCTATGCGACCATCCTCTATTACTTGCGTAACAAGCCAAGCCTGGATCACTACCTGGCTGAATGGCTTGATTTTGGACGCCGCGCCCGCGCAGAGCAGGACGAAAACCCATCGCCTGCCGTCACTCGCCTGCGTGCCTTAAAAGCCAAGAGCACTGCCTCCGGCTTATCGTCGGAACGTCACCTGCGGGAACAGACCGAGGCGCAAGACACGGAGCACTTGATTGCGGCATAGCGCTTCCCTGCTTATGCAGTATTTGCTCGACGAACATATGCCGCTTGCTTATCGGACGCAATTATTGTCCCGCGAACCCCGCCTGACCATCTGGAAAATCGGAATGCCCGGCGCACCGTCTTTGGGAACCCTTGACCCCGAACTTCTGCTCTGGTGCGAGGCAAACGACTTTGTCTTGGTGACCAACAACCGTAAATCCATGCCAGTGCATCTGGCCGATCATTTGGTCGCAGGCCGTCATGTTCCCGGCATCCTCACCGTAGACATTACCCGCGACATGGCGCGGAACCTAGACGACCTGCTCCTTGTGGCCCTCGTTGCCATCCCAGGCGAGTACGAAGACCGCATCATCTACCTACCGCTCTAATAGATCGCATTCCCGGCGACATGCCTCGCGAACTTTTTCTCGCCGCGCCCTGTGAAGTCGTGGCGGATTATATTACCAATGAGAAGTGTGAGGAGCAGCATGAGCGGCAACAATTTACCTGAGCGCCTGCAAGGTGCGATTAGCACTGGCGAGTCAGAAACTGTTCGCAGGTTGATTGCAGAAGGCGTAGATGTCCATACCCCCGGATCGTATGGAGCAGCGCCTTTAACGCTGGCATCGCGCTATGACAACACCGATATCCTTCAAATGCTGTTGGAGGCAGGGGCGGAGATTAATGCCAGCGATAAGACAGGATACACGGCACTAATGGAAGCAGCGAACTGCATGAAGTCGGACAGTTTACGCCTGCTTATCCAGTGCGGAGCAGAGATCAATGCGAGAAGCGAGATTGGAGCCACACCCTTGATCTACGGCGTTTTTGCCCTCGGTGAAAACTTTGAGACGCCCACCCCCAATGATGTCGTTGCAATACTTCTCGCCAGTGGAGCCGACTTACAACTCAGGGATGCCGGAGGCAAATCGGCTCTTGATATTGCCAAAGAAACCGGCAATGAAGAGCTAGTGGAGTTCTTGCTCAAAAATGGGGCGCATTAGCCTTCAGGCAAGCCGCGAAACTTCAACCGCCCCACCCTCTACGAATCTCATGCTGACCCGGTAGCCTTGCAGAAGGGCTAACCCCATGCGCGGCTCCCAGCCGCCCGCCAGCAGTTCCAAGTCATGCGCCTCGCCTGCCAGCAGAACTTTGGTCGGATGGATGGTCGCCTCAATCTGACTGCCGTCAGGGAACTGCACTGTCTTGGACCCTGTCTGCGGCAGGCCAAGCGCAGCAACATCAGCGGCGGGCAGAAGAAGCGCCTCGCCAAAGCCGGTGGAAAGCAGACAAGAAATCTTGGCTTCCTGCCCATCCGCACCCTGAACTACGATGGGAACCCAGGGGCGATGATCCGTTCCGATTTTTCCGATGACCATGTTCGAGTTCTCCTTTTACTGCTGCTTTCAGTGTCCAAACTCGTAGTTTAGGCATTATTCCAAACCTCATCGTCAATAGGATTGTCCCAATAGCCCAACGTCTTTGCCGCCAGCATACGAAAACCTTCTTGATCTTCATCTTCTGGTTCACGCACCAGCACGATGACTTCTACAGGCGTCCCTTTGTCTAAATAAAGGCGGGGGATGGTAACTTGCCCTTCTTCCCCGACTTCCGCCTTGTATTTCAGGGCTTGCATAAAAATCTCCTCTCACAAATCCAGCAGAATCGGCAGGATCATCGGGCGGCGGGCGGTCTTTTTGTAGAGGAACTTGCCGACGGCATCGCGCAGGTCCTGCTGGACGACCAGCCAGTCGTTGTCTTCTTCGGGCAGGTTCTTGATCTTGTCCATGATGACCTGCTTGATCTGCTCGACCAGTTCTTCGCGACTGGTCCATGTAGACGAAGCCGCGCGAGATGACTTCGGGGCCGGTGACGATCTCGCCGGTTTCCTGAGAGATGCCGACGACCAGGACCAAGAAGCCGTCCGTGCCGATGTGCATCCGGTCGCGCAGAACGATGTCGCTGACATCGCCGATGCCGGTGCCGTCAATCAGCACCGCGCCGCTCTTTTCGACCCGGCCCGACGACGCCCGCCACGTCCTCGCCGACTTCCACGATGTCGCCGATCTCCGCCCGGATGATGTCTTCCGGCGGCCAGCCCATCTCCTCGGCGATCTTGGAGTACATATGCAGCATCCGGTACTCGCCGTGGACGGGCATGACATACTGCGGCTCGACGATGTTGAGCATCAGTTTCAGTTCTTCGGCGTAGCCGTGCCCGGAGACATGGACTTTGGCGATGCTGTCGTAAAAGACATTCGCGCCGCGCCGGAACAGATGGTTGATCGTGCGATACACCGCATCTTCGTTGCCGGGAATGGCCGAGGCAGAGAGATATGACCGTGTCGCCGGCGACGATCTTGATCTTGCGGTGATCGTCCACGGCCATGCGCGACAGGGCCGCCATCGGCTCGCCCTGAGAGCCGGTCGTGATCACCGTCACCTGCTGCGGGAAGTAGTCTTCGATTTCGTCGGCCCGGATGCGCGTGCCTTCCGGGATCTCGCAGATAGCCCATCTGCTGGGCCATCTCCATGTTCCGCTCCATCGAGCGGCCCATCAGAGCGACTTTGCGGCCATACTTGACGGACATATCGACCGCCTGCTGGACGCGATGGACATTGGATGCGAAGCAGGCCATGATGATCCGCTTGGGCGCATCCCGAAAGATGCTGATCAAACGCATCGCCGACGATCCGCTCCGACGGGACGAAGCCGGGCCGCTCCACATTGGTGCAGTCCGAAAGCAGGACGAGAACGCCCTCCTGGCCGATCCGGGTCAGGCGGGCGATGTCGAAGAACTGACCGTCCACCGGCGTTTGATCAAACTTGAAGTCGCCCGTATGCACCAGCGTCCCGGCGGGCGTATGCACGGCAAAACCGACGGCATCGGGAATGGAGTGCGCGACGCGGAACGGCTCGACGTCAAACAGGCCGACTTTGAACTTGTCGGTCGGCGCTGAACGTGTGCAGTTTGGCTTTGTCCAAGACTCTGTACTCGCTGAGTTTGCCTTTCGTAAAGCCGATGGTGAGCCGCGTGCCGTAGACCGGCACGTTGAGTTGTTTCAGGACAAACGCCAGCGACGCCGATATGGTCCTCATGGCCGTGGGTGAGGATAATCCCCTGAACCATCTCCTTGTGTTCCAGCAGATAGGAGATGTCGGGGATGACAAGATCTACGCCGAGCTGGTCCGCGCCGGGAAAGGCGAGGCCGCAGTCGATGACGAGGATCTGGTCGCCGCAGCGGATGGCGGTCATGTTTTTGCCGATTTCGCCGATCCCGCCGAGCGGGATGATTTGGAGTGTGTTCGTGTTGGTGGTTTTGTCATAAGTGTTAGGTAGGGTTATGCCGCGCAAGTAAGTCCGTAATCTTTCAAGGCGGCGTGAATGAGGCCGCGCTCTCTTTCATTGGCTTCCACCAGCGGCAGACGGACGCGGCTGGAGGGCAGAACGTCCAGCATCGCCAGCGCCGTTTTGGTCGGGACCGGGCTGGGCGCGCTGAACATCGCGCGGGTTATGGGCAGCGTACGCAGATGAATGTGCCGCGCCGTCTCCAAGTCGCCGGCAAAAAACGCCTGGTGCATCTGCTGCAAGTCCGGGCCGACGACATGCGAAATGACGCTGATGTTGCCCACGCCGCCCAGCGCCAGGATGGGCAGGTTGATCTCGTCCGCGCCGCCGTAGACGTGAAAGCCGTCGGGAGCGCCCGAGACGATCTCGCCGACCTGGGCCAGCAGGCCGCTGGCCTCTTTGACGCGCAACGATGTTCGGGATCTGGGCCAGGCGCAGAACGGTCGCGGCTTCCAGGTTGACGCTCGTGCGGGCCGGGACGTTGTAAAGAACGACGGGCAGCGTGCGTGGCTTCGGCGACGGCCTTGTAATGCTGATACAGGCCTTCCTGGGAAGGCTTGTTGTAATAAGGCGTCACCACCAGAAGGCCGTCCACGCCGGTGTCTTCCGCTGCCAGGGACAGCATGACCGTTTCCGCCGTGTCGTAGCTGCCGGTGCCGGCCAGGACTTTGGCCTGTCCGCCGACGGCCTGCACGACGGTCTGGAACAGTCTGCACTTTCTCGTCATGGCTCAGGGTCGCGCTTTCGCCCGTCGTCCCCGTCACGACCAGGCCGTCCGAGCCGTGCGCGGCCAGCCATTGCGCCAGACGCGCCGGCTTCGGCATAGTCCACGTTGCCCGCGGCGTCAAACGGCGTCACCATCGCCGTCAAAACCCGGCCAAACAGCAGTGCGATTCGTCACGTTGCCATTTGCTTTTACCCAGTAAGCGCTTTGCTCGACCAAGCTTTCGGCGATCTGCACGGCATTGGTCGCCGCGCCTTTTCGCAGGTTGTCGCTGACGACCCAGAAGTTCAGGCCGTTGGGATTGTCCAAATCCTGCCGGATACGGCCCACAAAAGTCGTGTCTTTGCCCGCTGCAAACAGCGGCGTTGGATAAGCACGGTACGGGTCGTCTGCCGCCGCGCTCATCCAGAACGGCGATGCCGGGCGCGTCATGCCAGAGGGCGCGGGCATCGGCAGGCGTCAGCGGCCGCTCGGTCTCCACATAGACGGCTTCCGAGTGGCCGACAAAGACCGGGACGCGGGCGCAGACAATCGGCGTGACGCGGATGCGTATCGTCGCCCATGATCTTGTGCGTCTCATGCACCAGTTTCATCTCTTCCGACGTATAGCCCAGGTCGTCAAAACCGCCGATCTGCGGGATCACATTGGCGGCGATCTGCACGGGGAAGGCCGGGCCGGGCTGCGTGACGGCCCGGCCCTCGGCAAGGGCGCAGTTCTGCGCCTTCAGTTCGTCCACAGCCGCCGCCGCCCGCGCCCGAAACGGCCTGATAGGTCGCGACTAGCACGCGCTTGATCCGCACCGCATCATGCAGGGGCTTGAGGGCCAGAACCAGCTGGGCGGTGGAGCAGTTCGGGTTGGCGATGATGCCCTGATGGCTCTTCAAAGCCGCCGCGTTGACTTCGGGGACGACCAGCGGGACATCGGGTCGCATCCGGAAGTCGGCGCCGTTGTCAATCACGACCGCGCCGCGCTTGACGGCTTCCGGCGCCGAACGTCACCGCCGCTCCTTTTTCGCCTTCCGTTCCGGCGAACAGCGCGATGTCAATACCCGTCAAACGCCTCCGGCGTCGTGGCACGGACGCCGTAAGCGCGGCCATCCACCGTCAGCGTCCGCTCGCTGCGGGCCAGAACGCGGATTTCGCGAGCGGGAAAATGGCGCTCGGCCAGCACCCGCAGCATTTCCTGTCCGACCACGCCCGCCCCGACAACGGCAATGTTATATTCAGCCATCAAAATATGTTCCCTCTTGTTTCGTGCTTATTTTGCCAGCAGGACGCCTGAAAGCAAATCCCGACCGGAAATCGCACGGCCAAGCTGTTCGCAGAGATAGTCCAGCAGAATTCGCTGTTATCCGGCGAATCTGTTCCGGTGTGGAAATGCATGCCTTCCTGGGTAATATCATCGGTCAACAGGACAATCGGGATGCGAGCCGCCTCTTCCTCGGCTTTAAGCGCCATGATCAGAGCAAACAGGTCGCGTCGGCCATTTCCGTGTCCATCAAGATCAGGGCAGGCGCTTCAGTAATGACATAGGCAACGGCTTCCGCTGGCCGACAGCAGCCACGGAGAATGTCGATGCCTTCCGCCAGCAATTTCGCTGCGCCCGCCTCCAAATCCTTGCAGACGCCAGCGTCCGGCAAACAAACCGCCACGGCTTTGGGCGTGACGGCCCGACCCTGGCAGGCGACTCGGATGATCGCGATCAGTTCATCCTGGGCTATGGGCTTGCGAAGAAACGAGAAGGCCCCCATCGCCAACTCGCCCCGAGAAGGATCGCCGAGGACGGAGACCAGCACAATCGGTATGGTGCGATGTCGCCCGGTCATTCTTGAGCGAACGCAGGGCGCGCAGGCCATCCATGTTCGGCATCATCATGTCCAGAGTGACGGCGTCAGGTTTATGCCACCGCGCCTTCTGCAAGGCTTCCTCGCCGTCCGCCGCTTCCAATGTTCCATAGCCGCGCCGATGCAGAGCGTGCCGAATCAGGCTGCGGATGTAAGCATCGTCGTCTACGATCAAGACCAGGCCGATGCCGCGCTCCGGCAAGGTCATGGGCGGATGGACCTGCACCACTCGTGTCCAGATACAGCGGCAAGGTGTAATAAAAGCGGCTTCCCCGGCCCGCCTCGCTTTCCACCCAGATCGCGCCGCCCAGCAATTCAATGATTGTCTTGGCAATCACCAGCCCCAAACCCGTCCCGCCGGCTTCGCGCGTGCTGGTGTTGTCGGCCCGGAAAAACTTCTGAAACAGTTTTTTCTGGTCTTCCGAGGCGATCCCAATGCCGCTGTCGGCAATGCAGGTCATGACGCTGGCCTCGCCGGTGACTTCCAGGCTGACCTTGATCCAGCCGCCCGGCGGGGTATACTTGATGGCGTTGCTGACCAGATTGCTCAGAACCTGCGTCACTTTGTCCGTGTCGCCCCGGACCGGCGGGATGGTTTCCGGCAGGCTGGCATCCATGCTGATCTGCTTTTCGTCCGCAGCCGCCTTCATCAGACGGAGCGTGTCGGAGACGATCTGGCGGTAATCAATCGGCTCATGCTTGATCTCAATGCCGCCCGGCCTCAATGCGCGAAATATCCAGGATGTCGTTGATCAAATTGGACAGGCGCGTCGTGCTGCTCTGAATGATGCCCAGGAACTCGGCCTGAATTTCGGGCAGTTCCCCCGCCGCGCCGGACAGCAGCAGATCCGTGTAGCCCTTGATGCTGGTCAAGGGCGTCCGCAGTTCATGCGAGACGACGGAGATAAAATCGGTCTTCATCTTGTCCAGTTCACGTTCGCGCGTCACGTCCCGCAAGGCGATAATGCGCCCGATGGATTCCCGCCCGCCTCGTCCTGGACCGGCGCGGTGTACATTTGCAGGAAGCCGCGCTCCGGCTCATCTAAGACGATGATCTCCTCAACAATCTCGCGTGACACTTGAAGCTCGCCTGGCAGGAGCGCTGCCAGGCGGCTGCTAAGGCGCGCCAATCGCTCCAGCAGAATGGGTGAGGCTTCTTCTGCCGCTTGATGCAGCAGGACATTAGGCCGACTACCCAGAAGCTCGCCGAAGCGACGGTTGATGAGGAGAAAATGGCCCTCACAATCCAGCATGGCTATGCCGTCATTGGAGGCGTTGAGGACCGCTTCTAACCGATGGTTCAGGACGGCTAAGGCTTGATTCTGCTCGCGCAGGGCGCTCTCCCGCTGCGCGCCGACATCTGCAATATGATTGATCGCCCGCGCCACATCGGCCAGTTCCTCATCCATGCCGGCAGACACGCGGGTTTGGTAATCACCCCGCTCAATTCGATCCGCGCTGCGGCGAAGCTGACCGAGTTGTGTGGTGATCGGCTGGACCAGGAGACGAACGATGACACCCGTGGGAATCAATGCCAGCGCAATGCCGACGGCATAGTCTCTCAGACGGAGATGGTCCCCGCGCAGGGAAACAATCAAAATGCCGGACGCAAGCGTGACGGCGGGCGGAATCAAGGTCGCCCACAGTATCCGGTTTGCGATTTTTCGACCAAACGCCATCGTTGTGACTACGAACGGGTAAACTCAAATGCGACTATGCCAACATTCCCATTAGAATACCCGAAAATTCGTACAATCGTCGTTGTTCCGACCTACAATGAAGCGGACAACATCCAGAAAATCACCCAGGAAACGCTGCGGCAGCCGGCGCGCGTTGATTTGCTGATCGTGGATGACAACTCGCCCGACGGCACGGGGCGACTTGCAGATGCCCTGGCGGAGGCCGCAGAAGCGGAAGGTCGCGTCCATGTGCTGCATCGTCCGGGCAAGGAGGGGCTGGGCCGCGCCTATCTGGCCGGCTTCGCCTGGGCGCTGGAGCGCGGCTATGATGCGATGGTGGAGATGGATGCGGATTTATCGCATGACCCCTTGTATCTGCCCAGCATCGTCGAGGCCGCATCCGAGGCAGACGTGGTGATTGGATCGCGCTACTTGAACGGGATTTCGGTGATAAACTGGCCGCTGCGTCGGATATTGTTATCCTGGGGGGCGAACTGGTACGTGCGAACTGTGACTCGGCTCTCCGTCAACGACTGCACCAGCGGCTACCGGCTCTACCACCGGCGCGTGTTAGAAACCATTGACCTGGGCAGTGTCCGCTCCAATGGCTACTCATTCCAGGTGGAGATGACCTTTCGCGCCCAGATCGGCGGATTTCGGATCGTGGAGGTGCCGATTATATTTACCGAGCGCCGCGCGGGCCATTCCAAACTGTCCAAAGGCGTGGTATGGGAATCGCTGCTGATGCCGCTCCGCCTGCGCTGGCGCGAGCGGGCTTTGAGGCGGCGGATGGAGAAGGCAAAACAATTCTTGTCTGTGTAAAAGTTGCCGCGAAGCAGGCACCGCACTTTTTACATATTTTTACCGCAGACAATTTGCTGGAAAAAGGCCGTAAAATCCTTGTTGGAATGCTGGCTGGACGGTTTAGCTATTACAAAGGCTGAACGTGGGGACGGTTTCACAGGGAATATAGTACCTTATGCTGTGGCAGGGGTGAATAATAAGCGTAACCATGAAGCGAATGCCATTGCTGCTGGTGCTTTCCCATCGAAATATTTCTTTCGTATTGCTTGTCCAATTGGCTTGCCGGGCTCTTCCTGCCATGCCAACCAGGTATGTATTTGTGCTTTTGTCAAATGTGCAGGTATAAACCGACGAAAAGAAGAAGGAATAAACTCAACACAACTAATAGCAATCGGCCAGAGGGCATCACCGGGAGGTATCAACGTTTCAACGAAATTTTCTATCATGCCCATATTGAGATTATCAGGCATAATCCAGATGCCTACTATTGGTAAGCCTTGCTGCATGACTATCTCACCATTTCCTTCTAAAGAAGGCTGTAGATTGTTAGCGTCATATCCATTACCAACAAGAACTGATTTAACACTTTCCCATCTTGATTGAACCGCTTCATCAGCATCAATAATGATACCAATGCGTTCAACATCTCCCAAGCGTAGTCTTAGATGAAGTGAATTCAATACATCATCAATGCCTTCGCCTTCAGTCACAGTGCACACCCCCATTAACTTGTGAATCTCTACAAAGTGGTACAGCAGGTTAAAATCATCTGGACCTTCCACTAATAATTCTGCATTAGAAGGTCCATCTTTGGGAAAACGCTTTTTAGTTACCAGTGACTCGGATGGTGTAGATTTCATTTTCAAATCAACGCACCTCCACATCATCTCGTGTTGCGAGAGAAAGTTCTTCTTCAGTCAGCGCAGTAGCAGCAACAATACCTTGTCGATCTTTCAGTCGGACTAAAATTCCTTCCTCTGAATTCTCTTGGGCTGCTTTCTGAAAAGAACGAACACAATCAAGGCTGTGTGTTGTTGCGAAAACTTGTACATTAAATTGAGTTGCCGCGTAAAAATAAAACGCCAAAAGTGGTTAAAAACGGAATAATGTATTCCATTTTCAATCTCATCAATGAGTAACATACCACCTTTTGCATTAATTAAGGCAAGTGTAAGCCCAAAGATTCGGTTTATTCCGTCACCTAACACACGCAGGGGTAGAGGTTCATCTTGTCCCTTTATTCTAATAATTGGTATAGGCTTCCTTAGTTCACTTTGCTCACTTCTGACACTTATTCTTTCAACATTAGGCGCAATAAGGCGAACTGCTTCAAGAACAGACTTCTCAGCATCCGTTAGTTGGATGTCGTTCCACATTACGCTAGTTTCTCTTGCACTTAATCCTTCAGTCTTGATAAACTGATTACGGATTTCATTAAGATTTGATGATACAGGAGATTAACTAAATATGCGATCCAATTTAAATCTTATTCGCCTATTACTACTTGTCACTACAAAATACAAAGCAGCATCTTCATACTGTAATCTTTTATCCGAATCAATTTTGACATAACGGCGAGGCGTTTCATCATCTTCTGCCTCTTGGACAATGTACCAATCCACTTCAATATAAATTGATCTAGCTCTGGCAACAGACTTACCTCGTGTCAATTTAATAGGCCCAACATAGATCGGCAGGGGGGGGACTGAAGTGAGCCGATAGTCATGAAACAAATACTTCACATTATCTATTGTTTCTTCTTCACTCGATGGCAGAGGCGTAATGATTGCCCGTCCTCTTGAACTAAATTGCTCTTGCGTAGGCACTTCATCACGGTAAATGAGCAAATCCCTTATTACTTCAGCAGTCCCACCCCGAGCATAAAGCCATAAAGCCTCTAGTAACGAAGATTTACCTACGTTGTTTTTGCCCGTAATCAGGTTAACGCGACCTAAATTATCAATTTGAAGTTGGTTAAAGGTACGAAAATTGTTAATCTCTAGATTTTTTAACAACAAATTGGGCATTTTGTCTCATCCTTTATAGGACTTCGTAAAGCGCATTATATCGTTTTGTAAATGGTATTTATTGTGTGACAAATAAGAAGCATTAACACACTCAGAAAAGTTTTTTGAGTGATCACAATGCTTTTATGTTCGGATTTTGATCAGCGGCTTGGGAATGAATGATATGATTATGTTCTCTTTCGCAAATACATATTCCTTCTTTACCGTGAGCAAGGGGTGCGCTCAAAGTTTATGATAAAGTCGTCTCTTGCCACAGAAGCGGCTGTCTGCTTTGGCGTATAGCCACGTTTGGACCGCAATCAGAACAAGCAAAAATAAGACGATGCCTTCTTGCTACTAGCCCAGAATTGCAGAAAAACAGGCCCAAACTGGCTTCGGTACTCTCAAAAGCCGTTTCATCATAAACTTTGTTCACACCCATGAGCAAGTATGCCCTCTAAAAAATTAGACGCTCAATTGTTTGCCCAAAACGCAATATCGGCGGTACACGTTGCCATTGTAAGGCTAACACTGTGCGACACTGGAACCCTACTCGCGCAGGGGAGAGACAGATCATAATATATTTTCCAGCCCATACACCAATTCGCCGCCGTTGGCGACCAGTGCGGGCGCGTGGCGGACGGCGAGAATGACGCCGGGCATGAACGATTTGCGGTCTATGGAGTCGTGCCGGAGAGTCAGGGTCTGGCCCGGACCGCCGAAGATGACCATCTGCGAGGCGACAAAACCCGGCAGGCGGACGCTGTGAACGGGCACGTCCCCTACCCCTTTGCCGCCGCGAGAGCCGGGGATTTTCTCAAAGGCGTCGGCAGGCAATAGAGTCGGCGCTACGCCGGCCCGGCCCTCGGCGATCATTTCCGCCGTCTTGGCCGCTGTTCCTGAAGGCGCGTCCAGCTTCTTCTCGTGGTGCATCTCGATGATCTCGGCGTCCGGCAGGTAACTTGGCGGCCTGCCGGGCGAACTGCATCATCAAGACCGCGCCGATGGCGAAGTTGGGGGCGATGAGCGCGCCGGTCCATGCTGCCGGCATAGATCACGGACATGGGCGACATCGGCGGGCGAAAGCCCGGTCGTGCCGACGATGGGGACGACGCCGTGGGCAAGGGCCGTTTCAATGTTGCCCAGCACGGCGTCGGGAACGGAAAAGTCCACCAGGGCGACGGGCCGGGTCCGCGTCAAAGCCGCGGCCAGATTATCGCCCTTGTCCACTTCGGCGACCAGGTGCAAATCGGCTTCGGCCTGAACGGCGGCGACGACTTCACACCCCATGCGGCCCTTCGCGCCGGAGACGGCGACAGTGATCGCTCGGTCACTTGGCCGCTTTCTCCGCTTGCTTTTCCGACTTTTCGCTTTTCTTTCGGCTGCTGCCATTCTTGGTCCCGTTTCGGGCCGCCTTTTGGAACGGACCGACCGTCGCCATCGCATAGGCATCCTGGCCGAAAAGATGCTCCGCGACGGCGGCGATGTCGTCGCGCGTTACAGCCATGATCTTGCCCATGATCTCGTCAATGGGGATCACGCGGTCATAGGTCAGTTCGTTGCGCCCGATCCGCATCATGCGCGAGTTCATGCTTTCCTGGCTCATCACGATGGAGCCGCGGAACTGGTTTTTGGACCGCTCCAGCTCTTTTTCCGTGATGTTGTTCTTGCGGACATTGGCAAACTCGGCCTTGACCAGTTCAATCACCTGCTCGGCGGTCGTCGGGCTGGTGCCGGCGTAGACCCCAAAGTAGCCGCCCTCGCGGAACGACTGCGAGTAGGAGCCGACCGAGTAGGCCAGGCCGCGCTTTTCCCGAATCTCCTGAAACAAACGGCTGCTCATGGAGCCGCCCAGCACGTTGTCCAGGATGGACAGCTTGTACTTGTCGTCGCTGAGCTGCGAGTAGCCCGGTGCGCCAATCACCAAATTGACCTGCTCAATCGGCTTCTCCACATAGGCCGTGCCCGGCGTGAACTGCGGGTCGTTGTCCGGGTCGCGCCAGTCGCTTTTGCGGCCCGTGAAGATGGCCGAGACGCTCCTGCACCATCGCGACGATCTCGTCATGGTTCAGGTTGCCCGCGGCCGCGACGACGATGGTATCCGGCGTGTAGCGCTTCGCCATGTAGTCTTTGAGGTCTTTGGACTTAAACGACGAGACGGTTTCGGGCGTGCCGATGACGCTCTTGCCGAGGACATGTCCGGGCCACAGGGTTTCCGCGAAAACATCATGGACCAGATCGTCCGGCTCGTCGTCGCGCCGCTTGATCTCTTCCAGAATGACATTCTCCTCGCGCGCCAGTTCTTCCGGGTCAATGTTGGAGTTCAGGAACATGTCGGCGAGAACGTCCACGGCCAGCGGGACGTGCTCGGATAGGACCCGGACGTAGTAGCAGGTGCTTTCTTTGGACGTAAAGGCGTTGATGTCGCCGCCGACCGAGTCGATCTGATCGGCGATCTGCTGGGCGGTCCGGGTCGGCGTGCCTTTGAACAGCATATGCTCAATGACATGGGAGATGCCGCGCAGATGGTTCGCCTCGTCGCGCGCTCCCACGCCGACCCAGATGCCGAGTGCCACCGACTGCACGTAGGTGATGTTTTCGGTGACGATTCGGACGCCGTTGGGAAGCACTTCGCGTTGTATCATAGTGGGTGAAAAATCCTCGTTGTTTTGGTTTGGAACAGTATACCTGAAAACATTACCGGCAAGCGTCACGACTCCGAAAACTTTGGCTCAACCGGCTCAACTACAGTAATATCCCGCTCAAAGCCTTCGCATTGGAGCGTCAGCGTTTCCAGCGCCACCGCGCTCGTGTCGGAATCCAGTTCCGGCAGCGGCTGATACTCAGAGGGCCAGCAGCGAAACACATTAAAGGCCATCACCAGTTGGCCCGCTTCGTTCAGCAGCTCGATCCGAACATCTTTGCGAAAGTCGCCGAGAGAAACCTCCGCGCCCAGTCCCGCGCCGAACGCCCAGACTTTGTTCGCCCACTCTTCAAACGCCGTGTCCTGGGTCCGGCCCCGCGCCAGAACGATGGGTGCAAAGGAGGTCAGCCCCGGCGAACGCCGCCCGGCGCTGGGGTCGTCGCCTTCGCGATGAATGATGACCTCGGTGGTTCGGCGCAGGCCGCTGGCCTGCGAGATGCCGGGGATAAAACGCCCATCCCATTTCACGCGAAATTTGTACTGCTTGTATGGATCAAATCGCTGGGGATTGACGGGAAATTCTGCCATGTTTTCTCTGTCTCCTAGCGAGATATTCTCTGCTGCCTGCTTGTTTCCCTGCCCGAAATGCTAGAAGTCCACGTCATGGGCTAGTGCTAGGAGGAGGCGGCCAGACATCTTCGTTGGCTGGTAGAGGCTGGCCGGTCTTGGCGCTGTGCCAGTGTACCATGAGAGCCTCGCGAAATGCCTGCACTTCTGCGGGCGGTTCGCCGGCAATCGGGACGATGATGGCTTCCCCGGATTTTCCAAAGAGCAGGATGTAATTCGAAGACTTCACTGACAGCGTCCAATTCCTGCCACTGCCAGAAATGAAATACATGCTCACGCAGGAAAGCTTGTTTGTCTTCCGTGCCGACGAAATTGTTCAGGGCTTGAGGGGTGGATTCAAACAGGCTGTTCGGGTTCAGATATAAACTGCGCTTGCCGACAATTCCCGGATTCTCCCTGATTTTCCGGTGCAGGCGACGCCGTACATTCCAGGAAGCGTTATGAACCGAGGCAAAGAAAAATCCAGTAAATGCGGCGCAGACAGCAAAAGCGACAAAGTCGCTGCCGGAGAGGGTGACATGGCGGCCGTGCAGCCAGCCATCTACCAGAAATGCCAACACAAGCGCGCCGATTGGCCCCAGCGTCATGCCGCAAAAATGGAGCAGCCACAGCGACATACCGACAGTACGCTCAACTTGGGCGATATGGAGACGGACTAAATCTTCCAGACCGATTTCGTACTCAATGTTCATAGGGCAGCGCACATGGAACAGGCGACGGAGAACCATTCTCCGTCGCCTGCATCTTTCCCTGCCCAACAAGAGCCGGGGCTAGGTTCATTTAGTTTTCAACCGGCGGTTGAAACCGCGGCAACAAAGGCACAAAACCGGCCTTCGCCGGTTAAGGCTTGAGTCCACGAAGGTGGACTTTGTGCCTTTGTTGCCGCGAATTTATTCGCCCGCATGAAAAGAGCAGAGGCTACATTTTGCCCATCGCGCCGCCCATGGAGCCGCTCATGGCAGGTGTGCCCATGCCCATCGCGCCGTTGCCGTTAGATGTGGGTTTTTCTTCCCATTTCGGCACCGCCGCGCAGGTGGGGTCTACGCCGCGCAGCATCATCCCCTGTCCGCGAGATTCGTGGGTTCGAATGGTCGGCGGATCGGCGGGATCGCGCATCTGAACCAGAAGAGTCGTTCGGGCTTCACTGCTCTCGTTGATGCCCGACCCATGAATGGTCAGGTAGCTGAAAAAGAGCGCATCCCCGGCTTTGGCTTCTACGGGAACGGCCTCGGAAACAGGATATTCTTCGGGTGACAGATGATAACTGCCTTCCGAGATATGGGGCAGCAGGCCAAGTTTGTGCGAACCGGGAACGACACGGACGCAGCCCTTTTCAATTGGCGCGTCGTCAAAATGAATGATGACGGCGATCATGGAATGGTGGTCGTGCGGAAAAAACGGCGCGTCCTGGTGCATCGGGAACGGCGAACCTTTCTCCGGCGGCTTGATGAACATCTTGGTGTGATGCAGTTGGACATTTGGCCCGATGATGTCGGCAGCCGCGCCTGTCAGCCGCTCGTCCACCAGCAGGCGCGAAAATGCCGCGCTCTGGAACTGGACATCATGGCAATGGAGCAGCGCGGTCGGCTTGTCCGTGACGGTGCTGGCACTGCCCCAGGTGGAATTGATGTCGCGCTGGGCGCTCAGGCGCTGCGCCAGATCATGCGTCTCTTGACGGTACTGGGCCGCCTCTTCCGGTGTCAGCAGGCCTCGGACGACCACATAACCGTTGTCGACGTAGAATTGTTTTTGTGTTTCGGTCAGCATAATGGGTTATTCTCCTGCCGCTAAGAATACCCCAGACGCTCAAAGCCTGTCTTTAGACCAGTTCGCCATGTTTTTGGATATTCGGGACAAAGGCTTGTTCGGGGTGCTTTCGCATCGCTCCCGGCGGGCAGCCGAAATGGGTGGAGAAAGCACGGGTGAAGTGGTGAACTTCGGGATAGCCGACGGTCACGGCGACTTCTTTGATGGATAATTCCGAATGGAGCAGCAGGCCCCGCGCCCGGTCCATCCGGGCGTGGGTGATATACTGCGCGGGGGCTTTGCCGGTAAAACGGGTCAGCAGGCGAGTTAAATGCCGGGGCGAAACAGACACCTGCGCGGCGATCTCGGTCAGCGGCAAGGGACGGCCCAGATTGTCATGGATAAAGCGGACAGCCAGGCGAGCCGTCCGGTCTCCCGCGTCTGGCCCTAGCGGCTCTTCGGGCGGGCGCAAACTCGGAGCAGACCCAGCCTGAGCGATACCGACTAAGAGCGCAGTCGCCAGCGCCTCCTGCTGCTGTTCCCAGCCCAGGACCGGCGGCGAAGCGGCCACAGCCCGGAGCGCCTGCCAGAGCGTTGTCAGCCGATTCTGTTCATCCGCAGCCACAAGAATGGGAGAAGTCGCAAAGGCGCGAAGCAGTCGGTCCAGGTCTTCCGTCTTTCCCGCTATGGAGGGCGTCCACTGAAAACACACCCAGAACAGTTCCATGTGCGGACGGCCTGTGTTGACGATTTGATGCACCACGCCGGGCCGGGCCACAAATAAGTCGCCCGGTCCAATGGGATGCTCCCGCTCCTGAACGATGAACCGGCCCTGCCCATGTTCGCCGACCAGGCAGACTTCAAAAAACGTATGCCGGTGCGGGCGATTGTCCGGCAGATGCCGCTCATGCGCCCAGTTCAGCCATTCTACCGTCCCCTACCCCAGCGGCATCCGCCCCAGGCTGCGATTAAGTCGTTCCAGCCAGTCCATAGGAAATTGTTCGCCGCCCCTTGTTTTTCTTCCTGCCTGTGAGTCACGGCGGCTCCCATGAGGTATACTCAATCTGTACCATGCAAGCCACCCTCGAAGCCATCACCGAAGACCTGCACCACCTCCGCAGCCAGGCCCTGCTCCCGAAACTGGAAGCCGGGTCTGAACGAGCAGCAGCAGCAGGCGTTTCTACCACGACGACGGCCCCGCCTCGTTCTGGCCGGGGCGGGCAGCGGAAAGACCACCGTGCTGACCCGCCGTGTCGCGCGGCTGCTCGCCAAAGGCGTGGACCCGCAGCGTCTGTTTGTCGCGACGTTCACCAAGAAAGCCGCCGATGAGATGAGGGCGCGGCTCGCGGCACTCTTAGGCGACGGCGGCGAGGCGATCGTGGAGAAGATGTGGATCGGGACGTTCCACGCGCATTGCCTGCGCATCCTCAAGCACGAATGGGCGCATCTTTACGGCAAGGCAGGCTACTTCCAATTGGCCGACGAGAACTGGCAGGTGCGGGTCGCCAAAGCCATTCTGGGCGATGCCAACTGGATGGCGCGCGGCCTGCCCTCGCCGCCGTTCGGCCTGAACGTCGCCTATGACCCCAAAGGGGCGCTGAGCGCCGTCTCCGCCGTCAAGAACCGGGGCTTTCGCGTGGAGGAGGCCGAGGCGCGCGTTCCGGGCGCATGAGCCGAACTGGGCCGACCCGACGATCCAGACGCTGGCCAAGTTCTGGCGCTGCTACGAGCAGGCCAAGCAGGCCAAGTTTGACGTGCTTGCGAAGAAACCGTCGCGCCGTCTGGATTTTGACGATCTGCTGATTGAGACGCTGACGCTGCTTCAGGAGCAGCCGGCGATCCGCGAGAAGTACCAGCAGTTCTTCCAATATCTCTGCATTGACGAGACTCAGGACACGAGCGCGGTGCAGTGGGAGATCTCGCGCCTGCTCTGCGCCGCGTCGCAAAATATCTTCATCGTCGGCGATGTCGGCCAGGCCATTTATAGCTTTCGGGGCTGCTCCCCGGAAGCGACGGTCGGGCAGTTCGGCGGCGGCGTATCCGAACGGGACGATTATCCGGCTGCCGGCCAATTACCGCTCGTCGGCGCACCATCGTTCGCGTCGCCAATGAACTGATCGGACGGTCCGGGATTGACGCCAAATACCGGCTGGAGATGGCCGCGATCGCTGCCGGAAGGCGAGCCGCTGACGCAGCATGAGCATGAACACGCCGAAGCCGAAGCGCTGTTTGTCGCCGAAGCGCTGAAAGACATTGCAGAGTCGGGGGATCGCGCTGCGCGACTGCGCCGTGCTGTTCCGCACGAATGCTTATTCACGCGCGCTGGAAGAAGCGTTTGTCAAAAACGGCGTCCCGTATGTCCTGCAAGGGGCGATGGGCTTTTACGCGCGGCGCGAGGTACGCGACTTGGTGGCCTTTTTGCAGCTTTCGGTAGAGCGCGACAGCCCGGCCGCCGATGAGGCCGTCAAGCGCGTTCTCAACGTCCCCTCCAAGACCTTCGGCAAGCCGACGCACTTTCTGGGACAGGCGTTTCTCGCCGAACTGGAGACGCAGGCCGCGCGCAAAGGTCACTCCCTCTACCGCACGCTTGGCATTGGGCCAGTTCAAGACGACCAATCAAGGGCTGGCGGTGAAAGATTTCCGGGACATGATCCGCGACATTGCCCAGGCCGGCGATTCGGTGGAAGCGCGTCTTCGCAAGGCGCGGGAAATTGGCTATGACGACTGGCTGCTGCGCGAAGAGGGCCATCTGGAAGACGAGGGCAACTCGCGCCTGGACAACCTGGAAGAACTGTGCGTCGCGTCCGGCGCGTTCCCCTCCCCCGCCGATTTTCTGGCCTTTGTCGCCGCCCAGAACAAGCCCAAAGATGAGGCGGAAGTCGGGCGATGCGGTGGAGATGATGACCATTCACCGGGCCAAAGGGCCTGGAATGGCCGATCGTGTTCGTGGTCGGCTTCGCCTTCGGGATGCTGCCCCATCACCGTTCCCTGCGCTGGCTGTGACGAAGAAAAGACCTTGCTCCTCGCGGACAGCATCGAAGAAGAGCGCCGACTGGCCTACGTCGCCATTACTCGCGCCAAGCAGCGTGTGTTTCTGTCCTGGCCTTTGCAGCACCAGACCCGCGCCCTGACCCGCTCCCCGTTTCTTGGCGAGATGCCCTCCTTGCCTGAACTGCTGGCAGAAACTTTGCTTGACAAAACCGCTTGATTATGATATTATTTTCATAACACTCCAGCATAAGCGCTGGAGCATATCCAGAAGGAGAAGACCCATGAAACGAAGCCGTCACGGTTTCACGCTGATCGAACTGCTCGTCGTGATCGCCATTATCGCCATCCTTGCCGCTATTCTCTTTCCCGTTTTTCAAAAAGTGCGCGAGAACGCCCGACGGGCTAGCTGCCAGTCAAATGAGAAGCAGCTTGGATTGGGAGTTATTCAGTACACGCAGGATTATGATGAAAAGTATCCGTCGCTCCGTGTCAATGTCCCCGGCGGAACTGTTTTCTGGCGGTCATTCATTTACAGCTACATCAAAAGCCAGGGAGTGTACAACTGCCCGGATAATCCGAAGAATACAACGTGGGATGCCGGCGCGCCCTTTCCCGGAGTTCCAGCGCTCAACCTTTCCTACGCCATGAACCCTCGGATCGGTGAGCCAGGAGGATGGGTTCAGGGATACGGCGCTGGGGGAACTTCTCTGGCCAATATTCAGGAACCCGCCAGCAAAATTCTCATCAGCGAGTGTATCAATCCAAGTCCTGATTATGTTTGGCCTGACGCCAATGAAACAGGCAATACGGATATCAGCGGTAAAGGGTACGCAGGGCACAATGACACCGCAAATTACCTGTTCTGCGACGGGCATGTCAAATCCATGAAGCCGACCGCCACAGCAAGTCCGCTCAATATGTGGGGCGGCATGAATGGAACGGGTGGTTACGCAGGAATGCCGGCTTCTAACGTAGCAGGCGTCTGCGGCAACAACGACATCAACTGCGATACACCGGAGCCAGTCATCATGCAAGGCATGGCGGCGCTGCAACAGAGATACCAGTAGAGACGCCTCACTCAGTAAAAACGCCCCGGCTTCTCCACAGAAGCCAGGGCGTTTTCTTGTGCCGCGAACGGCTTAAATGGTGGGGTTGTCCACGACCACATCGTCATCATCGCGGTGAGTGACATTGTGTTCCGGCGTCACGCCATGTCCGACGCCAGTGACGGTGTTATCATTGTCAACGTGATCCACTGCGGCTACGCCTGCGCCGCTGGCGACGCCGCCCGCGACTGCGCCGATCACTGCCCCGACCGGGCCGCCTGCAAGGCCGCCGACTACCGCACCGCCGACTGCCCCGCCAACCGCACCCTTTTCGGCGTCATGATTCGGGTTGTCATCTATACCGTGCTGAATGCCGTCGTCTGTCCGAATGTCGTTTGCAATTGCCATTGTCATAAATCTCCATTGATGTTCCTGGGTTTTATGGAACAAGAAGATTGTTCCCATAATAGAACAATTCTACACAACTTGACAGTGGCTATCAAGCCTGCCTATAATAGCGCGTGACTGCCTCCGAAATCCAGCAGATCCGGTCGGAGAATCCGACTGCGGCGCTTCGCAGCGGTGAGTACGTTTTCGTCTTTACCGACCTGGTTGACTCAACGCGCCTGACATTCTCGCTGCCCCCGCACATCTGGGGACCTGCGCGTGACGCTTTTTTTGCGCTGCAAGCGAGCATCGCCCAAAACTGCAACCTGCTCTGGCTGTCGCCACGCGGCGACGGCAAGTTTCTGGTCTTCACCAACGCCGGGGACGCCGCCCGCTTTGCCGCCACCCTGCTCCCCGAAGTCGCCCGCCGAAACTGGGGCGGCGTCCCCATCGCCCTCCGCGTCGGCATCGCCTTCGGCCACGCCGATTTCCTGCCGACCGAAGCCGGCGGCGTTCAGGAAGACTTTGTCGGCAATCCCCTGAACCTGGCCGCTCGCGTTTGCAGCGTCGCGCGCCCTGGTGAAGTCCTGTTTGCATCCGGGGCGTACCGCGACGCGCTGGCGGCGCTGGGGGATAACTCACCCCAAATCCACTTCACTGATTTAGGCGAAGTAGACCTCAAAGGATTGCCGCCGGAACGGGTCTGGCGGCTGAATGCGCCGGGTGTGAGGGAAGATTTCCCGCCGCTGGTGGAGCGGGGAAACCTGGAATTTTACCGGATGCCGTCTGCCTACTTTGGACGCGACGACGTGGTGGCGCAGGCGCTGGGCGATCTTGATGCCGGGCCGCCCGTATTGACTCTGCTGGGGGATCCCGGCCAGGGCAAGACGCGCCTGTCGCTGGAAGTGGGACGCCGGGCGCTGGGGCTGTTTCAGGACGGCGTCTGGTTTGTGCCTCTTGATCAGGTCCGGCAAGGGGCGCTCGTGGCGGAAACCGTTGCGGCAGCCTTGAGCATCACGCCGCAGCCGGGCCGCGAAATTGGCGCGGTACTTCGGGAGCATCTCAAGCCGCGCCGCCTGCTGCTGATTCTGGACAATTGCGAACAGCTACTCATGGATGAGGCAGACGAAGGACTTTTGGACTTCGTGGAACACGTCGTCATCACCTGTCCGCAGGTGAAACTAATGACTACCTCGCGTCAGGCATTGGACCTGAACGTCAACCTTCAGCGGCTGCGGCGGCTGCCCGACCTGCCGGTGCCGTCCGAAGACACTACTCAGGAACAGCTTCGAGACTACCCCAGCGTTCAACTCCTCTGCGACCGACTGGAAGCGGCCAGCGGCGGTACATTCGCGCTGGACGCGAGCAATGCGCCGGAAGTCGCCTCCATCTGCCGGCACCTGGACGGTGTTCCTTTATTTCTGGAACTCGCGGCCGGGCAGATGGCGCGGGATCGCACTTTGACTCAGATCGCGGCAGATGTTTACCAGATGCTGCAAACCCGGGCGCGGGGCTATGCGGATCGTCAGCGGACGCTGGACAACCTGCTGGACTTCTCCTGTGACCAGATCCCGGATGAGCGCGACTTTTTCTACCGGCTAGGCGTCTTCGGGGGCCGCTTCCGAGCCGAAGATGCCTCGGCCGTCTGCCTCCAGGCCGACGCTGACCAGCGTCTGCGCCAACTGGTGCAGCGCAGTTTGGTCAAGCAGGAAACGGCTCAGACCGAGACGGGTGAGGAGCCGCGTTTCCGCCTCCTTCAAGCGCCGGCGGTTTATGGGCGGCAGCGGCTGGGTGCGGAAGTCGCCCACTGGCAGAAGCGTCATGCCGGCTACTTTCTGGACTACGCGCGCGCCCAGGACGCGCATCTTCAGGGGACTGCCCAAAAGCAGGCCGGAGCGGCACTGGCGGAAATGCTGTCCAACCTGAGAATCGGAATGGATTGGGCCGTAGATTCCGGCGACGATATTCTGACCGCGCTATATGGCAAGGCTCTGGGGCGTTTTTTGTTCACACGCGGACTCACAACGGAGGGTCGTGACCGTTTGGAGGCCGCGCGGAACGCGGCGCGGCGGGCCGGTGATCAATACGCTGAGGCCGCCTGCTTGTCTTGGCTGGCGGCGTTCGCGCGCCTGCGCGGGGATGCCCAAGCTGCCCGCCCTCTGGAGGAGCAGGCGCTGGCCCTCTGGCACGACGCAGGCGACCAGGGAGGAGAAGCCGCCAGTTTGAACGGCCTGGGGGTGACGGCGGAACGATTGGGCGAGCGCGCGGCCTCCCGCGCCTATCACGAACAGGCACTGGCCTTGTATCGCGATCTCCACGATGCCAAGGGCGAAGCGGAGGCGTTATACCATCTCGCCTATGCGGCCCAGCAGCAAGGCGAATTTGCCCGGGCGAAGCAGCTTTATCAGGAATCGCTGACGCTTCGTGAGCAGGTCGGCGATCTACGGGGTATGGGGGATACGCTGGGCGTTCTTGGCACGCTCGCGTTTGACCTGGCGGAATATGCGGAAGCAAAATCACTTTATGAGCGGGCATTGGCAATCAAGCGGGAGCTTTCAGACCGGGAAGGGGAAGCCTGGGGTTTGATGGTGCTGGGCACCCTGGCCCATCTTGTCGGCGAGGCGCAGACCGCTCAAGAGATGACCACCGAAGCGCTGTCTCTCTACCAGAAGCTGGGGATGCAGCGGATGGAAGGCCAGTGTTACAATTCCCTGGCGGAATGGGCAATTGCGGCTGACGACCCCAGCACGGCGCGTCAGTACGCCGCGCAGGCTCTCGCCCGCCTGCGTGTGGTTCAGGACTGGCCGGGAATCGCCACCGCTCTTGTCGCTCAAGCGACGGCGGCCTGGAAGGAGGGCGATTTTGAGGCGGCCATAAAACTTGGGGAAGAAGCGTTGGAGATACGTCGTACTTCCCACGTCCCTCTTTCCATTGCCAGCAGTTTGATGACCCTAGGACTCATCACGCGCGATGCCGGCCGCATTGACCTTGCCCGCCAGCGCTTTGGCGAGAGCCTGAAACTTTGCCGCGACCTGGACCATCGTTATGCGGTTGCCATGCTGCTGGAGAATCTGGGCGGCGTAGCAGGTATATTGGGTGAAGACCCGATGGCCCTGCTGCTGGCACAGACCTCCTGCGCCGTTTATGCCGAATTGGAGCTGCCAATAGAGCAGGAAGATTATCGCGACGCCCGGCGTCTGGCAGAACTATCAGCCGATGCTCTGCCTTTTGACCAGATCACCGCCGTGCAGACGAACCTGCAATCGCTGACGATTGCAGAGATTGTTGACATGGCGCTTGCCTGGGCCACAAACACAGAAAGATTACCAGGTTCTGTATCCTGATGTTCTGTGCTATAATAACGTTAACACTCCTCGCTGTAACCGCTCCGCTATACCCGCTCCGGCGCCACTGCGCCCGTGTCCTCGCACGGCCCCCTGCTGAAATATCGGAAAAGGAGCGAACAATGCTGAAACGTAACCGAAGTTTTCTGATCCCTCTCACTCTGGCGGCTCTGGCCGCCTTCCCAATGGTCGCTGCCCGCGCGGACACCGGCGGACCGGGCAAGCCCTACCTGACCTACTCCATTTTAAGCAGTTCTCAAGCAGAAGGGGAATTCTTTCAGACGATCCAGTTTACACTGCACAATCCTGTTGGCAGCCAGTACAATTTTTCCGACGGATTTGCCGTTTACGAGACGGGTTTTCCGGGCGAAATCACGGACTTCTCTAATGGCCCGGTCAATCCGCCGCCCGGCCAGGATCAGTCCAGTGCGGCCTTTAATGCCTTTACGAACCTCGGCGATGCTTGCAGCGGAGCCGTCATTCCACGGCCCGGACCGCGTCCAGGCGGAGACGGAGAATTTACTTTGTCAACCGTGACAGCCGTTGATCCGCCCAGCATCACGGACTATAGCTTCTACCTGTTTGATACTCCGCTGAAGCCGGATGTGTACGAGCCGAAGACAGTGGCCTATTCGTTCTCTCAGCCGCTGGCGGACTACGGCCCGATTTCCTATGCCCTGGCCGCCCCGAATCCGGTTCCCGAAGACTCAACATTGGCGTCTTTCGGAATGGGCCTGACGGCGCTGCTGCTGGTGACAGCGGCGCGGCGTCGGAAAGCGCGCGGCTAATCGCCCCTTCCCCGTTCCGCAACAGAACAGCCTGGTCTCCTGAGAGGCCAGGCTGTTTTATTGCTTGTGCCTAAACCGACGCCACGTGCCTGCCATCTTGAAGAAACGGCTCGGCAATGTAATGAAGCGTCCCATCCTCGCGCAGGATCGGCTCCGGCGAATACTGCGGCAGGTAAACGCGGCGCAGGCGCGGGGTGGTGTTGGCGCCGCTGCGGTGCAGCAGGTGACTGGAAAAGATCACCACGCTTCCCGCCGGGGCAATCACGAGATCGCCGGGATCGTCGCCCCGGTAGCCGACCAGATCCCAATCATCCTCCCGCTTGGAGTGCGGGATAAGAGCGCGCGTGCCGGCCCGGTCATAGGGCAGCACGGACACGGTTCCATTTTCTTCGTTGACATCGTCCAGCGTACACCAGCAGGTGAGATAAGGCTGATGCTTCGTGGGAACATAGGCCGAGTCCTGGTGCCAGGCAAACGTGCCGCCTTTTTCCGCCGCCTTGACTACATACTGCTCGTAGGCCAGGTAAGCCGTATCTCCGACAAACTCGCGGACAATGCTTTCCATCACTGGCCCAAAGACAAATTCCCGGATGCGGGCGCGGGCCTGATCTTTGACAGGGTTCGCGCCAGGCGTCTCATCCCAGACGGAAAAGAAGTATTTCAGCGTTCGGGGCCGGCCTTCTGCGTCGGCTTTCGCATCTAACTGGGCCATGAGATGCGCGCACTCCGCACGCAGCATTTCCAGATCTGCTTCGGGGATAACGCGCTCGAAAACGCAGTACCCCTGCTCCTCAAACTGCGCCTTATGCGCGTCCGTGACGCGCGTCGCTTTTTCCAAAACCGGCATTGTTATTCTCCTTGCCACAGTGGCTTGAATATGCTATCATTATAATCTCGTTTATATTTATATTCTTCTCATATTGAGCCACAATGTTATCATTTTCTGCTGAGGGCAAAGAAGAGCTTGGCCTGCCCACAGAACGCGACGGCAGGCTCTGGCCTTTCAAGTTCGTGCCGGAACTGCGCCGGGCGCACCGGCACGCCGAGATCGAGCTAAATTTGGTGACGGCGGGACGGGCAGTTTACTTGCTTGGGGATCGGCGGTACGATCTGGCGCGCAACACTCTTGTCTGGCTGTTTCCCGACCAGGATCATATTCTGCTGGAAGAGTCGGCGGACTACGAAATGTGGATCGGGGTATTTACGCCCGGCCTTCTGGCGCGGGTTTGCCGCACGCCGGAGACGGACATTCTGCGTGAGCCGAACCCAGCAGGCCGCTTCTGCCGCCGACTGCCGGAAGCATCTTGCGAACGCCTTGGCGCACTCTTTCTGGAAGTGGAACAGCAGACCGATATGTCCGTGTTCAACGCGGGACTGGGATATGCGCTGCTTTCCGCCTGGGCTGCCTATCAATCGGCGGAAGAGTTGGCGGCAGGGCCGGATGTCCATCCGTCAGTGGAGCGGGCGGCTCGCCTGCTCCGGGACGAGGTGGACCCGCTCCCGATGGAGGAACTTGCCGCCCGCGTTGGCCTCAGCGCCTCCCGTCTCAGTCGCCTGTTTCACCAGCAGACGGGAGTGGCGTTGGTAGATTTCCGCAACCGGCAGCGCATTCAGCGTTTCCTGCGTCTGTATGGCCGGGGCCGACGCATATCCATTTCGGAAGCCGCCCTGGACGCCGGGTTCGGCAGCTATCCACAGTTCCACCGCGTTTTCAAACAGCAAATGGGATGCAGCCCGGCGGAGTACCGGCGCAAATCGCTTTTGCCATCAACAATTCAATAAAGGGCAGACTTTACGGTTCGCTGGAGACCATCGCCAGAAGGTCGCCGACCGTGCAGTGGGCTTCGTTGGGATGGCGCAGGCGGACAGCCTCGTTGATCTCGTAGCGGTTGCGCCGCCCCTCGCGCGAACGGCTCAAAATGCCTGCCTCCTCTAAATCCGTGACGATGCGCTGCACAGCGCGCTCAGTGATGCCGATGCGCTCGGCAATTTCGCGCAGAAGCAGATCCGGGTCCTCGGCGAGACACAGGAGAACGCGGGAATGGTTGGTCAGAAATGTCCAATTGGGTCCGGCCATAGGGAGATTGTAACGCGGGCCGGCGTCGGTGTCAAGAGACAGCGCCGGAAGACAGCCAGTGTGAGGCCGCCAACGCTTCCTCACGGCTCAGTCCATGTCCCCCACCCTGCCAGTGAACCGTGATGTCGGCCCCAGCCTGGCGCAGCAGAGAAGCGAGATTTTCTGTCTCTGCGGGCGGCGCGATCGTATCCTGCCGGCCTGCGCCGAGGAAGACGCGCGTCCCCGTCAGATCCGGCAGACGTTCGGGAACCAGAGGAACCATCGGGTGGAACAAAATGGCTGCGCGAAGAACGACGGGATGCAGAAGCAGCAGTGCGGCGGCGATGTTCGCGCCGTTGGAAAAGCCGGCGGCGGTGACACGCTGGGGGTCAAAGCCGTAGGCCGCTGACGCAGACGACACGAAGGCGGCGAGTTCATCCGCCCGCCGGATCAGGTCGGGAACGTCAAAGACACCTTCGGCCAGTCGCCGGAAAAAGCGCGGCATTCCATTTTCCAGCACTTTTCCGCGCGGACTGAGCAGATTGGCCGCAGGGTCAAGCATCTGGCCCAGAGGCAGCAAATCGTTTTCATCGCCGCCGGTTCCATGCAGCAAAAGCAGCGTGCTGGCAGAAGCCGCCGCAGAGGCAGGCACGAAGCGATGCGTGAAGCCAAGATCGGCGCGTTCCATGATTATTTTCCTTCTCCGGGCATGCGGATTGGCGGCAGGGACCGCACGATCTGCGGGCGCATTGCTTCGTTTTGAGCGGGCAATTGCAGGCGCATTCCTAACTCAGCGGGCGTCTCGTCCGTTGTGAAGCCTGGCGGATCGGTCGCGATCTCAAAGAGAATGCCGCCTGGCTCCCGGAAATAGAGGGAACGGAAGTATTGCCGGTTCATGCGGGGCTGATACCGTAGCCCTGGCGCGAAATTTCTTTCAGCCAGGCCGCTTGCTGCGCGTCGTCCGGCGTCCGAAACGCGACATGGTGGATATTACCGACGGCGATCTGGCCCGGCGCGCGGTGCGGCGCGGATTGGACATCGACAAACGCGCCCGGTCCGCCTTCGGCAAGGGCATAGCGTGTCCAGGAACCTTCAGTCTGGACCGCCTGGAAACCGAGCGTCTCCGTCAGGAGGGTTTCTGTCCGTGCAGGGGCCGATTCCGGCAGAGTGACGGAGTGAAGGCCACGCAGGGCGTGTTCGGCGGGAAGTGGTCCCCCAGTCCAGCCACGCCGCCTGTCCTGAGAGGCTACGACGAGTTCCAGGCGCATTCCATCGGGATCTGAGAAGGGCAGGACGGTCTCTCCAAACCGTGTCAATGGTTCCTCGGTCGGAACGTCATGGCGGCGCAGGCGGCTGTGCCAGAAGTCCAGCGAACCCGGGTCGATGGAAAATATCGCAGCGGGAACCTGTCCTAACCCCCTGCGGCCACGGTGAGCGCCGGGCCAGGCAAAGAAAGTCAGCAGTGTTCCAGGACGGCCCAAACCATCTCCGTAATAGAAGTGGTAGGAACTGGGGTCGTCAAAGTTGACGGTCTGTTTGACCAGACGCAGGCCCAAAAGGCCGGCATAAAAGTCCACATTTTGCTGTGGACCGCCGGCAATGGCCGTGACATGATGAATCCCTGTCAGTTGCGGGTTCATTGGCAAGTCCAATCTTGCCCGGCCATGACGGGCCGGGCAAACGGGAGGCAGTTTTTATTTTGTCTGCGTAATGCCGGCAGCTTTGAGCGCCTTAGCGACCTGCGCGACACGACGGCCCTGGAAATGCGCGACTTCCAGGTCATCGGCCGTCGGCGGGGCATTGTTCTGGCCCGAAACGCTGGACGCGCCGTAAGGAGTGCCGGCCTTGAAGAGAGCGGCGTCGGCATAGCCCAGCGGAACAAGGATCAAACCCAGATGCACCATGGGGTTGTACATGGAGATGTTCGTGGACTCGTTGCCGCCATGCACAGAGGACGTGGAGGTAAACGCGCTGCCGGCCTTGCCGTTCAATTTGCCCTGGAACCAGAGGCCTCCGAGCGAATCAATGTAGGCTTTCAGTTCGGACGACATGTTGCCGAAGCGAGTCGGCGTGCCGAAGATGATCGCATCGGCGGCTTCCGCGTCCGCCTCGGTGGGCGCTTCGTACAGCGCGTTCATGCGGTCCGCACTCTCCGCCCAGCCAGGCGCATAGGCCATGACTTCCCGGCTGACGATCTCACGGACGCGGCGCAGGGTCACTTCCGCGCCTTCCGATTGTGCGCCCTCCGCGATGGCTTTGGCGAGCGCTTCGGTAGAACCGTTACGCGAGTAAAAGGCGATCAGTACTTTGACGTCACTCATGGGTGTTTTCCTTTTCTTTTTTGCGTGATCTTCTTACTGTAGTGCGGGGATCAGTTCGTCAGTGTCCGGCTTTTTCGGCAGCGGCAGAAGGCGGGCCAAAGTCAGGCGGCCCGGCCCGGCCACAAGGATGGCGACGGCCAGGATCAACAGCGTCAGCGGATGCTCATACCCGCCCTTGATGCCGTCATACCCGTTCTTCCAATGCACCAGCGCAATCGCGCCCAGCATGATCAAAACCAGGCCGGCGCCTGCCAGCCGGGACAGAACGCCGAACAAAATACCCAGACCGCCTAAAAATTCGCCGTAGCCGACCAGCGCGGCAACGGGGAGCGGCAGTTTTCCGCCCGAAGCCTGAACGAACCCTTGCAGCCCCGGCCCGCCAAACGCGCCGAAGGCGATCTGCGCGCCATGAAAAATAAACGGCAGGGCGAGCGCGACGCGGGCGAGGAGCAGGGCCGTATCCGCTGCTGTCCGTTCAGTGCGTCTTAACGGCGTTTCCGCAATCAGAGTGCTCATGGTTTTCTCTTCTTTCTTGGTATAATTTGTAGACCGCTATAGTTTTTAATGCGCCTACTCTCTCCCTAATGGAAACCAAATAGAAATAGTTCCAGGCGCAGGCACAATTTTTTTTGTTTCCGTGTTATGACATTAGGAGACGAGCATGGATCAGCACGACCACACCCACAGCCACGACATATTCTGCCCGGCAAACGCGGCGCTTAACCTTTTGAATGAGCGCTGGACGCTGCATATCGTCCGTGCCCTGCTAGGGAAAACTAAACGCTTCAACGAGATTGCGCGGGAGATCGGCCTGAACCCGGCGACGCTGCGCGAACGCCTGCGGGCATTGGAGTTGGAAGAAGTAGTGACGCGGACAGTGGTCAGCGCCATGCCGCCGCATGTGGAGTACGCACTGACCGAGAAGGGGCAGGCGCTGAACTGCATCTTTGAAGCCTTAGCCGATTGGGGCCGAACGTGGATGAAGCCCAAAGGGGAGGCATTACTGGAAAGCGAAGGTCGCTGCGATGCTGACCGGGAGTGCGTCGGGTGACACCGCCATACCAGGCGGGCCGGCGCTGACAACATCGGGGCGCAGCCATTTCACATGACTGTCCGCCAGCAGAAAGTTCCGGCCCCCGTCGTGCCGGTTCGCGCCCGGCGCGCTGACGCTTAGAAACTTGTTCGCCAGGATTGAGTCCGTTTCATCCGGGTTTTGCAGCCGGGCAGTTTTCGGAGCCATCCCCGCCGTCGTTTCCGCCACCATCACGGTTGCAGCCGGCGCGGAGAACGCCGACAGTGGCAGACCACCCGGCGTCACCTTCGCGCTCAAATTGACATTGAGGAAATACGTCAGCGGAAAACTCGGCTCACCATTGATTGTCCCACCGGGTGTTGAGTTTGTCGGGCAGACAAACACGGGCACGGCGTTGACATAACGGTTGCAACCCCCCGCCCACCCCGCGTAATCGCTTCCCGTGACCGGGTCCAGCGGGATGGGATGCCCCGGCATCAGTTTTTCGTCATTATCCCCCTCGTACAATGCCAACGCCAGCCCGATCTGCTTTAAGTTCCCCGTACATCGGGTTCGATAGGCCTTCGCCCGCGCCGTCAGGAAGACCGGCAGCAGCAAGGCCGCCAGAATCGCGACAATGGCGATGACGACAAGCAGTTCAATTAGCGTAAAACCGCGCATGTTCACGGGACTGGCTGCGCCTCATCATCCAATGTAAGCACTTGAGACGGGTTGCGCCAGACGCGGCAGATCGGCTTGTCGGAAAGCCGTTCCAGGGCAGTGGGCGAGTTCGCGTCGGTCAGGTAGAACAGGGCGTTGGTATGCGCGTCCCGGTACTTATAAAGCGGCACGACAGCAGGCGACGCTTTTTCCCCGGCTGTCGGCGTCGGCGGCAGCGCATAAAAGAGAGGCGGGCCGTCAATGCCTACAAACGAGGCGGCAGGCACAGGGATCAGTCCTGCATGCGAACGGCATGGCGGGACCGCAAAAAACGCCACGCCGCGCACCTGGCCCCATTCGTGCCGGGCGTCTACCGTTTCGCGCAGGCCATAACCGTCCGGCCCTGCCAGTTGGTAGACAGGCACGGGGAGCGACAGGCGCGGATCGTCTAGGGCGAGGCGGTACATGATCTGGTTGTAATTGTAGCGCGGCGTCACGTTCATGACGCCGGAGTAAGTATCGGTATAGGTGCCTTCCAGATAAACGAGCCGCCCGCCGTCCTGGTCAAAGAACGGATGCTGCGTCGGGTTGTAAAACGTGTACTTATCATGCGTGATAATCTTGCGGGCGTATACCCAGGGGCCAACCGGCGTATCGGCCTCGGCAAACCAGAGTTCTCCCAGATACGACGAGGTCCCGAACGCCTGACCGCTGATCATCACCCACCGCTTCCGGTAGGCGTTCCAGAAGACTGAGCCGCCGGGAGAACGGATCGGCGCATCCGTGTCTATGTCCCGCAGCGGCATCAAAATCTCGTCCGGCTTCAGTTTGCCGTCTTTGATTAACTCTTGCTCCTCGTCATATCCCAGCGGCGTTGTATCTGCTTTCCAGCCATACACCAATTTGCCGTCCGGCGTCCGGTCTAAGTGCGTGTTCGCGCCGTCATAGCGGCTGCCCGGCGTCAGACAGGTGAACGCTTCGTAACTCGGCGGATCCACGATGTGCTTGCTGTCCGCCCGAACCCGCACGCGCGGGCAGGCCAGGCCCGCTCCCGCCTGAAAATACAGGTAAGGCTGCCCCTTCACAGCGGCATGAACCGGCTGCCCCTCCGGGTACAGCGGGGCATTCAGCGCAAATTGGAAAAACGGATGAAACGCGGCCTTGTCGTCATCAAACACGGCCAGCCCTTTCTCCGCGGCTTTTCCGCTGCCGTCCAGGTGCGTGTAATGCGTGTAGAGATGCTCCTGCCCCTGCGCGTCGCGTAAAGTAAACACGCCGCCGACCCACACAGGCCCGCCAAAGCCCTTCAGCGGCAGCATCGGCTTGCTGAACCCATTGGCGTCCACCCAGTAGGTCAAATCGATCCCCTGACTGGGGTTCAAACCGCCCTGCCCCGGCAGCAGCGAGGTTGCGCCGGAGGTGGCAAACTGTCCCAGCGGATACCCCGGCCTCTCCGTGTCTCCCCAGAACCAGTAGATTTTGCCCCGGTACGGCGTCGCCATGACCGTATCCTGCCCCATCACCAGCCCGTCCAGCAGCGGCTGTTTCAGTGGGACCGACTGCCCTACCAACACGCTGTCCCGGTAAATGCCGCTTCCCGTAATGCGATACAGCCGCTCGGCGATGTTCAGCCGCTTAATTTTAATCTGCCCCTGCCCGCCTGCCTTGACTGGCAGCGCCACACCCCGGTTCCCAAAGCCGTCCGCAGGATACTCGTAGCCATGACTCTTGACCGAAAACCACACCGTCTGCCCCATCAAATCCGGCTCATTCAGCGCGACAATCCCATTGCTGTCGGTATAGAACGTCATTGCGTTGACCGTCTTCAATTCCACCAACGGCACGCCCCGCCCCGTCTCGGCATCCACCACCGTAATCCGGTAATAATCACTGGTAACCGCGCAAACACAGGACGGGAGACTAAATAGAATTATCGCCGTGATTAGCGAACCAATTTGCATGGAAAAATTGCGAAAAATAACAATGGGCTTGAGCATAATTATTTTGCCGTGAACATTCGGTTTAACCAGGCCATCAGAGGATGAGTTGAGAGCGCCCCAGGATTCATCCGGCTGTTCGTAATCGCAAGTCCCATCGGGCTGCCAGGTTGCTCCTGCCAGGAGAGCCATGTGTGAATGACGGCTTTGCTACGATGCACGAGGGGAAACCGACGATCCCGTACTATGACTTCATCCACGCACTCATTGGCGAAACTCCATAATACGTCACCTGCCGGAACCAGAGAACCGACAAAATCTTCCAGCATTCCCGCCGCTTCATTGTTCGGCATGATCCAAACCCCGACGCGCTTCAGAGTCCTGCCGGAGAGATTGAGGATGGCTCCGGTTGCCTCAATCGTGTCAGGCAATGGACAGCCTGCCTGACGAAAAATGTTGCGAATAGCCTCCCAGCGAGAGGAAGGGGCCGTATCTGCATCTATAACCACGCCAAGCCTCTCTAGTCCGCCTGCATCTAGTTCTGCATAGAGTGTTTTCAGCAGGTTTTCAATGCCCTTTTTCTCTTTGATGCGGAACGTCATCGGAACTTGATGGTGTTCTAAAAGCTGGTAAAGTACGTGTTCATCGTCTTTGCCTTCCACGAGCAGGAGAAATTTATCGGCCATTGTCAGCGCACCTCGATTAGTTCACGCGCCGCAATGTTAAGTTTTTGCTCATCGAACATGACTGGATAGACATCGCCATCCCTCTGTTCCAGGCGGATCAGCATTCCTTCCTCTTCTTTGTTTTCATCAGAGGCTTGCTGAAAGGCTTGAATGCAATCCCAGCTATGCGTAGTCGCGAAGACCTGAACATTGAGACGGTGCGCGACCTCAAAGATCAATTTCCACACGTCCGGTAGCACTGAATAATGGAGACCAGTATCTACTTCATCAATCAACAGCACTCCGTCTTTGGCGTTGACAAGAGCAAGAATAATACCAAACATTCGGCTCATACCTTCGCCCAGGCTGCGGAGAGGTATCGGGATACTCGTACCTGCCAATTTTACTATTGGGCTGCGTTGCTGATATATGTTTTTCTCAGCTATCAAGCTAACTCGCTCAACGTCAGCGCAAATAAGACGCAATGCAAATAGGACATCACCTTCTAAATCGGTTAGTGCAATGTCGTCCCAGAGTTGTCCAGTTTGAATTTTAGTAATCCCCTTTGCATATATGAATATAGACGGCATTCTCCCTTTATTATTCCGTACAGGAAAAGTTCGCCTTGTTTCTGGGGCAAGAGGATATATTTCTATGAATCGCTGACCAGTGCTAACTGCCAAGTATGGGATTGCTTGCTTAGCCGCCCGCGCTTCTTCAGGCTCTAACCTTCTCAATTGAGGATTGTTAAGACTTTCCAATCCACCAATGCTTCCTAATCCACTGTAACTTTCTGGTGATATTGCATACCAAACCACTTCTATATTGAAATTATCATCTTGAACATCAATCGGGCCAATCTGAACGATAGAATGGTGATCCTTTACCTCTTGGCGGCCGTGGAATAAATACTTTAATGCTTCAATATTGTCTTCAATTGTTCGTTCACCCTGTCCAATAGAGGAGCCGCGTTCATCACGCGCTCCCAAAATTTCCCAGATTAATTCTAGATTGCCCTGTTCAACATAGAGGTACAGTGCCTCTAGAAGACTTGTCTTACCGACATTATTTGCCCCGACGATCAGGTTCACCCGTCCAAGTTTCTCAATTCGCAGATGCTTGAAGGCGCGGAAGTTTTTGATTTCTAATGAATCCAGCACAAGTGACATATTCTTAGGCTCCCAGGTTATTGTAGCACCGGGAGGCGGGGGCGTCAAGGCATCGGCGTACTGTGAGGTATACTAGGGGAAATCGCGAGGGGACGAAAACAACGCATGTGTGGAATTACGGGATATGTGGGCGGGCGGCAAAGCAGCGTCCGGCTGACGCTGGACAATTTGAAAAAGCTGGAATACCGGGGCTATGATTCGGCGGGCGTGGCGGTGGTCAAGCCGGGAGCGGATACGGTCACGGTGCTGAAAAAGAAGGGCAAGCTCGCCAATTTGGAGGCCGCGCTGGACGGACTGGACAAGAGCAATGGAACGGTTATTGCCCACACGCGCTGGGCGACGCATGGGCGGCCCAACGATGTCAATGCCCATCCCCATTGCGACTGTTCGGGGCGGCTGGCGCTGATTCATAACGGCATCATTGAGAATTATATTTCGCTCAAAGAGAAGTTGACCCAAGCAGGCCATGTCTTTACCAGTGACACGGATACGGAAGTCCTGGCGCATCTGATTGAGTCGCATCAGGAAACGGCGGGGTGGCTGGAACAGGCCATTCGGATCGCGCTGTCCGAGGTGACGGGCGCGTATGCCATTTGCGTCGTTTCCAGCAGTGAGCCGGACACGATCTATGCCGCCAAAACGGCTTCGCCGCTGATTATCGGGCTGGGCGAAGGAGAAAACTTTCTCGCCTCGGACATTCCCGCCGTGATGGGTTTTACCCGGAACGTGCTGGTGTTGGAAGATGGCGATTTTGCCCGCATTACCCCGGAAGGCGTCACGCTGACCACCCTGGACGGCACGCCGCTCCAGCGCGACGTGTTTCATGTCACCTGGGACGTCTCTACGGCCCAGAAGGGCGGCTATCCGCACTTCATGATTAAGGAGATCTACGACCAGCCGCAGGCCATTCGGGACACATTGCGTGGGCGGATCACCGAGACGCATCAAGTGGCGTTCCCGGAACTGAAATTGCCGACCAGCAAATTAGTCAACTTCAACCGCATCGTCATTGTCGCCTGTGGCACGGCGTACCACGCGGGCCTGGCCGGCAAGAACTTCTACGAGCATCTGCTCCGCCGCCCGGTGGAAGTGCAGGTAGCGAGCGAGTTCCGCTACAACGACCCGATTGTGGACGCGCAAACGCTGGCGATTATCATTTCGCAGTCGGGCGAGACCGCCGACACGCTGGCGGGCTTGCGCGAGGCCAAAATCAAAGGCGCGACCACGCTGGCCCTGGTCAATGTGGTAGGTTCCAGTATCGCCCGCGAAGCCGATGAAGTCATTTACACCTATGCCGGCCCGGAAATCTGCGTCGCCAGCACCAAAGCCTATGTCACCCAGCTCATCGGCCTGTACCTGCTGGGCCTGTATATCGCGCAGGAAGAAAACAAACTAGGGCCGGGCGTAGTCGCCGCCTATGTGGAGCAGTTGCAGCGTCTGCCCGAGCAGGTCAGCGAAATCCTCGCGGACACTTCTGCCGTGCAAGCCGTCGCCAAGCAGCTTGCCCATTCATCCTCTTTCTTCTTTCTCGGTCGCGGCTTTGATTACGCCGTCGCCCAGGAAGGCGCGCTGAAGCTGAAGGAAGTCTCCTATATCCATGCCGAGGCTTATCCGGCGGGCGAACTCAAGCATGGCCCGCTGGCCCTGGTCGAACCCGGCGTCTCCGTGGTCTGCATCGCGACCCAATCCGCATTATATGACAAAGTGCAGTCCAATGTCAAAGAAGTCAAAGCCCGTGATGCTAATGCCGTTGCCATCGTCAAAGAAGGCGATGAGGGTCTGGATGAGAACTTTGTGGACAGCATCCTGCGCGTCCCGTCCACCCACGACACGTTCATGCCGGTTCTGAGCATTATCCCGATGCAGCTTCTGGCCTACTACATCGCCTCCGAACTGGGCCGCGAAATCGACCAGCCGCGCAACCTCGCGAAGTCGGTGACGGTGGAGTAATCCATGAAGAAAATCATTATGATCCTGTGTGCTGTCAGTTTCATTGCTGGCCCGTTTGTCATTCTGGCTGCTTACCAGCATTATAATCAGCAACGGATTTATCAGGCTATGAATGAATGGCAGAACAAGGTTACAAACGCACATCTCAACGGCAAAAGCCCTGAAGAGGTTTCTGCCTTCTTGGATGCACAGCAGGTTGCCCACGATCCATACTCGGGTCGCCAGGCGATGATTGGCGGCGGGAAAATGGGATATATTGTAGCGCATCCCGATACTGCCTACTATCTTCCCAGCGTAACGGGGAGGAATTCGTGGTCAGTTGAGGTAGATTTCACCTTTGATGAAAAAAATAAATGCTGTAACTTTTTTGTCGGGGCATCTGGCAAGTGACAATGCAATTATCTATTGAAGTGGAACAAGAAGACGGGCGGTGGCTGACCGAAGTGCCGGAACTGTTGGGAATGCTGGCTTACGGGCAAAGCGGGCAGAGGCTATCGCGCGTCACAGCATTGGCCCTGCGCGTTCTGGTAGACCGCATTGAATACGGCGAGTTGTAGAAAGCACATCTAGAGCCTGTTATGCACTTTGAAGTCCCAGAAGGGCCTGTAGGCCCTGTACAGCACCAGATATGGCATTGGGGACCAGCGATCCACGCCAGTTGCAAAATCGGAAGCAAGTAGGCTGATAGGCTTTATGAGTAGAAATGAGTCCCTGCTGTTCCAAAGTGCATAACAGGCTCTAACATCCACCGCAGGAAAACATTGTGGCTCTTTCCGACAATCATCTGGCCGATAAACATTTTGGGGTGCTGGGTCTGGCGCAGACGCAGGTGCGGCTGCATGAGGCGACGCCGCTGTGGCCGGTGTTGTACCGGGAGGAAGCGATGCGACTTCAAGCCGCGCTCGGCCCGACTTTGCTCGGATTGGAGCATTACGGCAGCACGGCCATCGGCGGGATTAAGGCCAAGCCGATCATTGATATTCTGGCGGGCATCGCGCGGCTGGAAGACGGCCCCATGCTGATTGAACCGCTGGCAACGCTGGGCTATGAGTACGCGGGCGATCATATCGTGCCGGGGCATCACATTTTCGGCAAGGGCGGCGAGGCGCGGACGCATCTGCTGCACGTTGTGGAATACAGCAGCCCGATTTGGACCGAGGGCTTGAAGTTTCGGGACTTGCTCCGGGCCGACCCGAACTTGGCGCGTGAATACGAGAGGCTGAAAATTGCCCTCAGCGAGAAGTACAGTGAGCGCCGGGCCGATTACACGGCGGCGAAGGCGGATTTTATTGAGGGCGTTCTGAAGTCGCGTTGAAACGCCAGCCGAGATGATTTTTTCATTGGGAACCCACAGGCACCTTTACCCGTCCCACAGAAAGAACGATTGTGAGGAGGACTGAAGACGATGAGATTATGGCGCACACCCCCGGCGGCGCTGGCGGCGACCACAGTGGCCGCGGTTCTGCTGGTGGGCTGCAATGAGCATACGGACAAGATTCGGGACATCACAGACAATCCTTCATCCTATGTCAACAAGGATGTTACGGTGGCGGGCGAGGTGACCAAAGTTTATGAACTGCCGCTGGGCATTACGGACATTGCGGCGTACCGGGTCAACGATGGGACCGGGCAGGCCTGGGTCATCAGCCGGGCCGGAGCGCCGCGCGAGGGTGATAAAGTGGGTCTGAAGGGAACGGTGCGACCCGAAGGCAAGGTTGGCAATGAAACCTTGCTAAATGTGATTGAGGAAAAAGAGCGCAAGATTCAGTGAGGCCGACAAAAAGCCCGGCAGCCCTGATGGATGTCAGGGTCGCCGGGCTTTTTTGTGTTTCGCGGGGCCGAAATTACATCGTGCCGCCGGGCTTTTTCATCATCGGCTTGCCCATCATGGGCTTCATCATGGGCTTGCGGTTGTAGCCTTTGACTTGGACGGTCTTGCCGCTCTTGAGGGTCTTGGTGTAGCCCTTAACATGGGTCATGGGCTTCATGGCGGGTTTGCCGGCCATGCGGTTGTAGCCTTTGACTTTAACCATTTTGCCGCTTTTGAGCGTCTTGGTGTAGCCTTTGACATGAGTCTTCATGGGCGAAATGGTGGGAGCCTGCGCGAATACAGCCGTGGTGCCGAAGACGGCAACCAGGCCAAGCGCGGCGGCGATGCGGGTGAATGCTTTCATGGATTTGTCCTTTGGACGAATTAGATTTCAGGCGGCGTTGCGTCCGTCTTTACCCGGAAGCGTTCAGGCGCGAAAAAAAGTTCCAAAATAATTTTTGCTCATGCGGCTCTTTTCGGCGCAGAAACGACACTCAGGAGATAGACATGGCCGAATGGGAGGATGACGAGCGGCTGGCGGCGCGTTACGGGGCCGAGGGGGAGGTGCGGGCGCTGGAAACATTGTTCCGCCGTCACCTGGACGCGACCTATGCGTTTGCCCGGCGTTTCCTGCCCGCCCGCGAAGATGCCGAGGAAGCGGCCTCGGAAACCTGGCTGCGGGCGGGACGCGCTCTCCGTGCAGGCGGATTTCGGGGCGAAAGCCGCTTTAAGACCTGGCTGCTGGGCATCGCGCGGAACGTGTGCCTGGAACGCCTGCGCCAGCCGCGCCTCCCCACCCTGTCTCTGAGCGGTCTGACCGAAACAGGACGGGGCGACTGGGTCTTGTTTTCGCCGGCCCCGGACCCAGTTTCGGATTTAGACGAAGCGCTGGCCTCGCTCTCCGATGACCACCGCCTTGTCCTAACCTTGTGCGACTTGCAGGGCCTGACATCAGGCGAAGCCTCGCTCATCTTGGGCCGCACACCCGCCGCCACGAAAAGCCTGCATGGCCGCGCCCGCCGCGCCCTGCGCGATGCGCTGGAGAAAGAGGACTTATGACCGAGCCTATGACCAAAGAGCAGCGCGCCGAACTGCTTGACCTCTACGTAGACGAAGCCCTGCCGGAAGCGCTGCGGGAACATGTTGAGGCATATCTAGCCGCGCACCCGGAGGCGCAGAACGATGTCGCCACGCTGCAACAGACGGTGGCGCGTCTAAATACCGCGACCGCCGAGCGTCCCGACACCTGGTTTGCGGAGCGCACATTAGATCGCTTGCTGCGCGAACACTCAGCGGCAGAGAAAGCTCCCCATGCCCCCACCCTAATAAAACCCTAATTTTGGGGAGCCAAGCGATAGCCCCCTAACCCCTAATACCGGGGGAACCCGAACGACAAACAATGCCTCCTACTCCCCCAGAATTGAGGGCCGGGGGGCGACATTAAGGAGACAACAACACAATGGCAACGAAAACACTGGCGCCGGGACTGCTCCGCGCTTCCAGCCCTCGCAAAGAACTCTTTGAGGCAATCCAGACGGTCGGCAAGGCTGTCGCGACCCGCTCCTCTCTGCCGATCTTGACCCATGTCCGCATCGCCGCCAAAGACGGCAAAGTCTCCATGATGGCGACTGACTTGGAAATGTGGATGGAGCATACGCTTCCCGGCGTCGGCATCACTGAGGACGGCGCGGCGACTGCGCCCGCCCGCAACTTCACCGAACTTCTGGCCGCCATGCCCGACTGCCGACGTGTCCCTGACCGTGGAAGATGAAACCAACACGCTGCATCTGCGCTGCCTGAAGGCCAACTACAAGCTGCTGGGCCTGAGCGCCGACGAGTTTCCCCTGCTGCCCCAGGTCAAGGAAGACTCGCGCTTTGTGATGGACCGCGAGACCCTGCGCGACGCCATCAAGCAGACCATTTTCGCCACGTCCACTGATGAAACCCGCGCCATTCTGACCGGCGTTCTGGTCGTCTTCCAGGGCGACAGCCTGCGCCTGGTCGCCACGGATACGCACCGGCTGGCCGTCCGCGACTGCCCCGTCAAAGACGGCAGCGGCAGCGCCAGCGCCATTGTCCCCTCGCGTGCCATGAACGAGCTGCTGCGGATCGTCGGCAACGAGGAAGGCGAGGTCGTCGTCACCCTGTCCGGCAACCAGATCCAGTTCCAGATTGAAAACAAAAAAGGCGACGCCGAGGGCAGCAAGACGACCCTGATCTCGCGTCTGATTGACGGCCAGTTCCCCAACTACGAGCGCGTCATTCCCGCTCAGGCCACTAAGACCCTGACCGTGGAGCGCGACCCGCTGGCCGCTGCGGTCAAGCGCGCCTCCATCGTCGCCCGCGAATCCGCCAGCCGCGTCGTTCTGCGGACCACCGACGACGGCGACAAACTGACCATCACGGCGGAAAGCGGCAGCGTCGGCAATGCCTATGAAGAAGTTGAAGTCGCCCGCACCGGCGACGACAGCCCTGTGGAAATCGCCTTCAACGCCAAGTACCTCGCCGACGTCCTGAACGTCCTGGAAACCGAGGGCCTGCACATTGAACTGACCGAACCCCTGCGCCCCGGCGTCATCCGCCCCACTGACGACGCCGACTACCTCTGCGTCCTGATGCCCATGCAGGTCGTGTGAACAGTATCCCAATGCCCTGTGCCACCTTCGCCCTCAGTCGCTTAAAATGCTGGGGGCTAAGACTATACCGCCCCCTTTTTTGACATCAACGGGCAAAAGCAGGAAATCTTAGGTCACTGGGCGAACTGATGTATTATGACAAAACATCACTGCCCTGAAATTTGCTTCTGCTTAGGCATCGGTCTGCGGGAAAATCACGACCCCAAAGACAGAAACTAAAATCTATGACATTTGAAAGACCTCGACATTTACAGGCCCCCCCTATACACCCACGAGTACGGAGCCGCATATCTGGGGGACAGTTGCGACTTGATGCGACACCTCCCTAATGGCTCCGTTAATCTAATTGTTACGTCGCCTCCCTTCGCACTCACGAGCAAGAAGGAGTATGGCAACAAAGCATCCGAGGACTATGTAGATTGGTTTATGGGCTTCGCTGAACAGTTCAAGCGTATCCTATCAGACGATGGCTCCTTCGTTGTTGATCTAGGCGGCGCATACCTTCCAGGACGCCCAGTGCGGAGCCTCTACCAGTATGAGTTACTAATACGGCTCTGCAAAGAATTGGATTTCAATTTAGCCCAAGAATTTTTTCACTACAATCCGGCTCGCCTGCCCGCGCCCGCCGAATGGGTAAACGTGCGCCGTATCCGCGTCAAGGACTCTGTCAATCTCGTGTGGTGGCTGTCCAAGACAGACTATCCAAAGGCGAACAACAAGCACGTCCTGCGTGAGTATACCGCTGCCATGAAGTCATTACTCAAGAAGGGTTACGTAGCGAAGATGCGGCCATCCGGCCATCAGATTACCCATAAATTCAATAAAGACCACGGAGGTGCTATTCCGCCGAACGTGCTGGAATTGGGCAACAACGATAGCAACAGTAGCTATATGAAGAACTGTGTGGAGGCAGGCCTCAAACCCCACCCAGCGCGGTTCCCGAAGAAATTCGCTGAATTCTTCATCAAGTTCCTGACCGATACGGGCGATGTGGTGCTGGATCCATTTGCTGGTTCCAACACGACTGGTTGTGTTGCTGAAGAATTAAAGCGTCAGTGGCTGGCATTCGAGTTGGAGGAAAAGTATCTATTGGGAAGCCAATATCGCTTCGGTGCCGCTGAAATCGAGGAAACCTCCAGCGGGGACGCAGATGCGGTTCTCTATGATGGTATTGGGTCTGTTGACTGCGAGGAGTTCGCCGACGCTGGCCCCAACCTGTTCTCGGAGAATGGAATATATGCGAACGAACCCGCGTAGGCGCGATCTCAATGAAAAGATCGTTGAGGCAGTCGAGCAGTGCGGCTGGAACATACTCTACGTCAGCACCCTAGACGAATCTCCCTTCCAGATACAAATCTACAATGGCAGAGAAACACACAGCCTTAGCATCTATATGTGGGGCCTCACGCATGGCGGCGGACCGCGTAACCCGGATGAATATCGCATACAAGTACACGTCCCGCAGTTCCTCTCCACGCTCGGCTTTCAGACACTTATTATGGGCTGGTGGGACGCAGGCGGGGTGTTTGCTGGTTTTGATTTCACAAAGCATAACGGCCCGCTTGGCTACTCCTCTTCCATCCAGATCGGGCTTCCGGCCCTGCGCGATGCCTCAATTAATGGGCTGGCCGCGCATGACAAAGGCAACGGCGAGATTGCCATTGCATTCCGGGCAGACTACTTCGTTACTTACGTTTCCAGCATAACCGATCTTCATGCCTTCGGTCCAACGGCCCAAGACGTGGCTCTGCTAAACGCAGCCCTTAATCCTCAAGCCCTGGTGAACCCTACTATACTCGCTTCGGCACCACAGCAACGTCAGACAGTGGCCCGCACGATTAACCAAAAGGCACGCGCTGCAGGTTTCCAAGATAGAATCCTTACCGCATATAGCCACCGATGCGCCTTTTGTGATGTGCAACTAAACCTTATCGACGCTGCCCATATCGTACCTGTGGCTGAGAATGGGTCCGACGAGACCATAAACGGGATCGCCCTTTGCGGTTTGCATCATCGTGCTTACGATCGGGCGTTGATCACGATGGATGCTCAGTACAACGTCCAAATAAATTCGACTCGCCAGGCATATTTGACACAAATCGGGCACCACGGCGGAATGGCGAAATTTCAAACCGATCTGCGGTCAATAATCAATGTGCCACCAGCGCCTGCCGATAGGCCGCATCCACAGTATATCAGCACAGCGAACCAAAAGCGCGGATGGAACTGAAAATTGACTTCATCGGGTTTTGGCGCAAATAATTGAAGGTCACGCATGGAAATCAATTCAGGGGCAAATTCCTTGCTTATTTTGTGCCTGCCGACGCAAATGAAACACGGTAGACTATGACCGCGCCCATAGGTTTGTGATGGAACAAATCCGATCCCGTGGTCCTGGCAGACTGGTAATTCTACTTGGCATGATTCTTGCAGAGTAGTGATTGATTCTGGATATTTGTTTGCCTGCATCCTAAACTATACGTGCATGAGCGGTAATTGCCTCAGTGGCAGAACCGGTTTTACCTGCATTACCTCGCCCCGCGAATGTACAGGGCAAGACGAGACAGTCTCTCACTTATATTTTTTCATCAAAGTTATGCAAAAACATTTCTTACGCGCCCTCGCGGCCAGCCTCCTGTTTTTATTCCTTGCACCGGGGGCGAGGGCGCAGTCTGTTTATAATGCGCTCACGAGTACGTCCCTGCCCGCACACCTGGTCGGGAATGGCGTGACGGATGATCTGGCGGCATTGCGGGCCGACATCAACTACATGCGTTTTGGGCATCCCGGTGTCCTCTACTTGCCCGAGAACCACTACCGCCTGGATTACAGCACGGGGAATACCCTCTCGCTACCAGCAGCCCCGCCACAGTGTCCCTGACCATCAATCCTTTGCCTGTGACCACGACGACACTTGCCTCCTCGCTTAACCCGTCTGTCTCCGGTCAATCCGTCACCTTCACGGCCACAGTCTCCGGCAGTGGCAGCCCCACCGGCACCGTCACCTTTACCCTGGACGGCGTGGCCCAGACGCCGGTCACGCTGTCGGCAGGAAAGGCGATGTTCAGCACATCTACACTGACGGTCGGCAGCCATAGCCTCACATCTGCCTACAATGGCAATCCCACGAATGCCGCCAGTGCTTCTACCTCGCTGTCGCAGACAATCACCCTCATCGGCACTGCTATCACCACCATCAGCGCCACCGGCTCACAGGGCCAGACCGTCACCCTCAGCTCCGCACTCGCATCCGGCAGCAGCGCCCTCAGCGGCTAGACACTCACTTTCAGTGTGGATGGCGTATCGGTGGGCACGGCAACGACGAGCAGCGCCGGCCTTTCCAGCCTGAGCTACGTCGCTCCTGCCGGGTTTGTGATCGGCAGCAATCACGCCCTCAGCGCCTCGTTTGCCGGCGATGGCGGCGACACCGCCTCCTCCGGCGTCGGCACCTTGACGGTGACCCAGTATGTCAGCACGCTCTCAGTCGCGGCGCTGACGGGGACACCGAGCCAGATAGTGACGATGAGCGCCACGCTTACTAAAAGCGGCGGGTCGGGCGTGAGCGGCGAGACGATCAGCTTCAGTGTAGACGGCACGGCTGTGGGAATGGCTGTGACGAATTCTGGCGGCATCGCCACGCTGCCCTATGCCATTGCGGCAGGAGCCACGACAGGCAGCCACACGGGCACGGTCACGGTTGCCGGGGATGCCAACTACCTGAGCAGCACTGGCACCGGACCGCTGACGGTCAAATACGTCACGACGCTGACGGCTGCGCCTGTGTCGGGTGCGTGGGGAACAAGTGTGCCATTGACGGCGACGCTGACAGTTCACTGACCTCGCGGAGAGAGGTGCGCCGGGGTAGATTACTTGCCACAGCGCTCGCCGGATAGAATTCCTCCTAGTATTTACAGGGTAAACACGTCCTGAACTAACGGGGCAGATGCGCCTTCAGGAAGTTCCCGTAGCCTATTATGACCGTGGAACCAATTAGAACGGCCAGGCCGAGGAACATGAGAATATGGGTGCGTCCACTTGTTCCTTTCCACTCATGCAGCGCGATGCCCCAGAGTGTGCTGAAGATAATGATGCTGGCCATGTGCAGCGTCCAACTGGAAAAGTCATACGTCCCCATTCGCACGGTTCCCATGCTGTAGAAAAAGAACTGCAAGTACCAGGTCACGCCCGCGATGGCAGAAAAAAGATAGTTGCGGGCCAGCGGCGTTGGCTGCGAAGCGACAGGCACAGCCTTGCGCGGAGCCGAGACAGTCGTGGCCGCGCCGCGTTCGGAGTCCCGCAACTCGTCGCTGTCCCACGGAACCAGCCCTTCAGCCGCGCTGATCTCTTCACAGGCAGACCCGCCCGCGTTCCAGTATTCCCCCCCTGACTTGTTGCGGATATTGAGATGAACGCACCAGAGAAAGTTGGTCGTAAAGCCGCCCAGAAGCACCACAATCAGCACCGGCAGCCAGCAGATGCGCCTTCGCGATTTGCGCGATGGGCTTGCCAGCCGCTAATCCATAGGCTATGCAGGAACTCAGGACGCCGGAAAATGTCGCGACCACCATCCCTTTGGGGAAATTGAACTCCTTGACGATTGCTTTCTTTTCTTCCTCGGACAGTTCGCGCTCTTTGGAAATGCCTGCCATGCCGCTAAGAGCGATCCCGCCAAGGCACACAAAGATTCCGAAGAGGATGGTTTGGCCGGAGGCGCTCGTGAGAAGCTGCGGAAAAGTGCCGTCAAAGAGCGGCGGCATCAGCGAGCCGAAGGCGGCGCAGTACCCGAGCGCGACGGCCATGCCGAGTGCAATGCCCAGATAGCGCATGGTGAGGCCAAAGGTCAGGCCTCCCAGTCCCCAGAGCGCCCCAAAAACGTAGGCCCACAGAAGGCTGTGCGGCGGGGCCGAGGTCAACACCGTCCCCAGATCCGGCACGAGCAGGGCGGCCAGAACCCAGGGGGCGAGGATCCAGCTAAACACGCCGCCGATCAGCCAGTAGGTTTCCCAAGACCACTTTTGCACAAAGCGATACGGAAGATAGAAACTGGCCGCGGCCAGGCCGCCGAGCCAGTGAAAGAACACGCCGAGAAAAGGATTGGGCGCCATAAGACCTCCTGTGAACGCCTGGGATTAGACGAGCGCGCATTCCATATTGAGGAGCTGCGCCAGAAGGAGTAACGTCGCCTTCTGATGCCCCACCCCAAGAGCGACATGATGGGTCGGGCCTTCGGATGCCCAGCGGTTCATCCACGCCGCCACATGAAAATCATCGTCCGGCTGCGGTGTAAACCGCAGGCGGGAGTTAGTATTTCCGATGTGCAGCCAGTCGCCGGGCAGGGACCAGCCTTCGGCGCACAGCCACTTCAGCCGCCCGGCGCGCGTCTGGGTCAGCCCCAGGATCGTCACCGGCCCGTGCTTCACGTGGGCTTCTACGGAGACTCCGCCGCCGCGCTTGCCATGATACAGTCCCAGGCCGCGCAGGATCGGGCGGCCCTCGGAAATGCCTGGATGAAACGGCCCGTCATGGCCCATCAAAATAAACTTTTCGGCAAAATCCATGGCATATAGCTCCGTAAAGCTGCCCCCGGCGCCGAGCGTGTCCATGACTTTCATCGCGATGCAATTCTTCAGATCCCCTTCCCCGCTGCATGGAACGCCCCGTCCGGTCAGCAGCGAACAGCCAAGAATGACACCGGCGCCCAGACTCTCATATTCGTTGCCGCTGACGCCGCGATGATAGTAGGCCAGGCCTTGCAAGTCAAAGTCATGGACCAGCGTGTCCAGTCCCACGGCGACGCGGCAGGCCCATTCCAACGCTTCCGGCCCCGGCTTCTGCGCGAGGTGATCGCTCGGGCTGGTCTCGGAAACGTCAAAGACCGACCGCGCTTCGTCTCGTTTGGCCTTCGCCTGCGCCCCGGTGACAGCCTTGACCCGCGCTTCCAGATCATCCATTTCCAAAACTTCAATATGCGCGCCGAACTGCCCGGTGTGCTGCGTGAAATCACTGTACATGTCCAGCATTCCGGGATAGGTATGACCGAGGAATCCGATGCGGCTGCGCGCAAGCGCCCGCTTCACCCGACACGCCGCCAGCCACCGCCCCACTTCCTCCCACGCCGCAACTGCCGCCGGATGCGCCTGGGCGACTTCATCCGCAAGAGCGCCCGGCGTCTGCATTTCCAGCCCCAGCACGCCTGTCACCGTCGCGAACGGAATCCCGCACCGCTCAAAGGCGCAGGCGATTTCAGGAACGCAGCAGGCCTGGCAGTTAGCAAGCCATTCGGCGGTGCCGGTCTGCAAATAGTCAAGCTGCGCGGTCGGCTGAAGGTTCAGGATCAGAACTGGCTTTCCGAGACTCTGCACAGCGGGAACAACCTGGCTGGAAGTGGCATAAGTAGTCACATAACAAACAACAATGTCCACCTGTTCGCGGGCAAATCGGTCCCCGGCAGCGAGGGCTGACGGCTGATCGTCCACCATGCCGGCATCAATCACGCAAGTGCCCAGGGCGCTTATTTTATTGCCGACAAACATCCCATAACCGGACAGACGTTCGCGCAGACGGGGAAACTGCGGCCAGTAAGCAGCCAGGCCGATGGAAAATAGTCCAACTTTGATCTGGGACATGGTGAAAAGAGCCTGCCTTACTGACTGGAGAATGTGTAGCTGCCCGATCCAATCTGATAGACATTCGTCCCATCCGCGCATTCGAAGAAATTTGATGCCGCTTCCCTGAGTAATCGGCTTGCCGCTTTCGCGAACGGAATGAGGATCATCTGCCGGAACATATACGGTGCCCGTTGTGTTGGCGGGAATAACGACATGCAGGGTGACCGCGCTGCCGCTGCGCGTCCATTCGCTGACGATTGTCCCTTGAATGGAGTCGTATCGGGCTTTAACCCAGTTCAGATCACTCACAAGAGCGGGTTTGATGATGATTTTCTGGAAGCCCGGCCTGTCCGGGTCGGCTTGAATGCCGGCCAGAGAGCGATAAAACCATTCGTTGATCTGGCCGAACATGAAGTGATCCTGAGACGCGCCGCCGTTCCAGCCTTCGGTCAGGCTGGTCTTGCCCTGCTTCACTTGCAGCCCGTAGCCCTGCGTGTCCGTATTGAACGTCGTGTAGAGCAGTTCCGAATGGCCGCCGTCGGCCAATGATTGCAGCAAGTATTTAAACCTGACCTCTCCCGCTGTTGGCCCTTTGCTTTGCAGGTCTTTTGCCAGATTTTCCAGCACGGCGGGCCGATTGGCAGAGGGGACTATGCCCATCGCCAGCGGGAAGGCATTGGACGCCTGCGACCCCGTGGCATAGTTGTTCGTGGAAGCATTGAAAAACCTCTGGTTATAGGCAGCCAGAATTGCCCCGGCCTGCTGCTCGTAGCGGGCTGCATCGTCTGTCTTGCCCAGCAGCTTCGCGATTTTGGCCAGCGTCTCCGAATCGTAGTAATAGAACGCGGTGGCCGTGATGCCAATAGGTGTCAGCGTCGCCGCGCCGAAGCCATGATTATCATACCAATCGCCCAGGCCGAAGCTGACAATCTGGCCGTTGGACTTGGCGCTTAAATAGTCCACATAGCGCTTCATCGTGCTGTAGTGCCGGCGCAGCAGTTCCAAATCGCCCTCAAATTGGTACTGCTGCCAGGGAACCGCGATGCAGGCGCTGCCCCACTCCGGCGGGTTCGTGAAGGCTCCTTCGTCCCACCGGGGTAAGTCCGGGCAGGTGGAGGGAACCAGGCCATTATCCCGCTGCGAATCGGCCATGTCGCTCACCATCTTGGACATCATCGTGGACATGTCAAAGTTGTAGCGCAGGGCTGGCCCATTGAGATGGTCTTCTTCCAGCCAGCCGAGCTTTTCACGGGTCGGGCAGTCGGTCATCACGCTGACCATGTTGTTCATCTGCGCCCAGCGGACAAGGCTGAACACTTTGTTGTACCTCTCATTGGAGCAGGAGAATTGCCCGACGGAGGGAGCGTCGGCGCGGATCACATCACCAGCTACGGACTCCACCACAGGCAGTACGTCGCTGTCAGGAGCGGGCTGGCGTTCCACTTTCAAATACCGCCCGCCGCGATAATAGAAGTGGGAAAGATAGGTCTCGTCACCCGCACCATTCAAGGTATAGGTCCAGTAAGAGTTGCCCCCGCACATCGTATCGTTGATATCCCCGGTGTCACCGACAAGCTCGGAAGGCGTGATTTTGACTGAGGAACCCGCCGGGCCTTTTACTTTGAGGCGCAGCATCAGGGACGCATTCTGGCCCAGGTCATAGACGGTAACATTGGGGCTGAGCGACTTACTGCTGACCGGCTTCAGCATGGCAAAACTGCGGATTTGCGGGGCGGCCGCGGACAGCCCGCGCAGCACGCCCCCCGGCCCCGCAGTTATGACTGGCTGCTCCCAGCCTGCGGCGTCAAATCCGGGTTTATCCCAGCCGGTTTTGACAAGCCGCGCATCGTAAGCTTCGCCGCCATAGATGGACGAGAACGTGATCGGCCCCGCCCCCACCCTCCAGCGCTCGTCCGTAATGATGTTGTCCGTCGTGCCGTCGGCATAAACCATTCGCAGAAGGCCGATGGCCCGCTGCGGCCCAAAGGAACCCGTAATTTTCGTGTAGCGTCCCGGATGAATGTTATAAAAGCCATTGCCGAGGAAGAGGCCGACCGCGTTTTCGCCGGGATGCAGAAGCGCTGTAATGTCCCGCGTGTCATACAGGCAGGTTTTATCGTATTTCGTCCAGCCTGGAGCCAGCACATCATCGCCTGCTTTCACCCCGTTCACAGTCATTTCATACTGCCCCAGACCGCAGATGAATGCCAAAGCGCGGATCAGGCGCGGCTTCACCGTGAAATGGCGGCGCAGCAGCAGGGAATTGGTGGACGCGCTCATTGCCACTGCCGCCGGGCTTTCCGACGCAAGCGTCAGGGCTGCCTTGCCCCATTCCGAGTTTTCCACGCTGTCTTTGGCTGTCACCGCAGTTCCTGCGGCCAAGTCATGCCCGCCAGAATCCACTTCCAGACGGCGCAGAGCAAAGCAGTATGCCGGCGTCCCCGTCACGGATGCGGGCCGGAGCCAGAGTTTGGCGGCGGTCACGCGAAGGTAGCGCGCCGTGAGATTGTTGACCAAGAACGAGACCGGCTTGATGCCGGGGCTGGGATAGTCCGACACTGTTTCATCGGCAATCGTCACGGGGTTCAGAAAGTTTGCGTCACTGGCGGCTTGCACGGTGAAGCGCAGGGGAAACCCAAAACCCTCTATACCGGCGTGCTGCATGGGATAAAGGCGCACACTGGAAATCGGGACGGCTTTCCCAAGATCCGCCTGTACCCACTTCACTTCGTCCTGCTGCGCTTCGGCGGCGTGATAGCCAATCAAAGTGGAATGTTTCGCTGCCGCGCCGACTGTTGTCGCGACTGCGCCAATCCATTTGGCCCCCTGCCAGTCAGCATCACGGAGGATGCCCATGGTCCATTGCGCGGAGGCGCTCCACGCCGAGGATGCCCCTGCCTGATCCACAACGCGCACCTTCCAGAAGACCTGCTGAGAAGATTTGAGCGGTTTGCCTGCGTAAGCAATCTGATTCATCTGATCGGATTGAACCGTGCCGGAGTTCCACAGATCGCCCCGGTCGCGTGCCAGCAAGTTGGGCGACGACGCGACAAGCACATGATAGGCAGTCTGACGCAGCCCGCGCGCGGTCGGACTGCCGGGCTGCAAAATCCAATCCAGACGCGGGCTAGCCGAGTCAACGCCGAGCGGATTGACCCGGTACTCGCAGCGCAGCCGGGTGGGGACTAGCGCGGCCGCCTGGGCGGGGGAGGGAGTGAAAATCAGCGGGGTGGCAACCATAAAGGTGACTGTCAGCAGCATGAGCAGCAGCGAGACGTGACTGAGGGTATGTGTATTCATCAGATCGAATTTGTACAACTGAAATCCGCCTGGAAGTGAAAAGCGGGAGGCTGCTAGGGCGGCAGCCACCCGACGGCATTTAACTTTCCTGCGGGAACTAAAGTGTGCTGAAGGTCATGACATAGGAGCTATTCTGGGTTCCGGCGGCGACCCCAAATCCGCCCCCCGTTTCAGCGCCGGTCGCCGACCCATTCGTGAGACCGGGGCTCACGGCGATGCCTCGGAGCCATTTCACATGACCATCCAGGGCGAGGAAGTTGGAACCGTCGGAATGCCGCGCGGCGGAGGCGGGCCAGCCGGAAGAGTTTGTCGTACCCATCGGGCCGGTGGTCAGATTGCCGACGCCCCAGCCTGAGCGCCCGAAGGTCATGGAGATCGAATCCCAGCTCTGGTACGTCGTGTTAGCCGGATCAAATCGGTTGTTCGTCATTTCGCACAGTAGCACCGAGTTGGCGGGTGCATTGAATGATGCCAGCGCATTGCCCGGTGAGGTCAGAATGTCTTGATTGGCTGCATAGGAAAGCGTGTAAGTCGCGCCCAGATTGCCGATGGGATCATCCGGGCAAGCGTAAACGCCCGTCGCCTTGATGTAAGGCATGATGGAGACAGGCCAGTTCACCTGAAAACCCGTACCACCATTTCTATATGGCAACTGCTCATCATAATCCTGAGCATACTGCGTGAAGCCGAGGCCAAGCTGTTTCAGATTGCTCTGGCAGCTTGCCCGGCGGGCGTTTTCGCGTACTTTCTGGAAAACAGGAAAAAGGATCGCGGCAAGAATCGCGATAATAGCGATGACGACAAGCAATTCAATGAGCGTGAAGCCCTTTGGCTTCGGGGCGAAGTGTTTCATGGTCTGCCTCCTGAGCAGGATAAAAAGACGACTGCATGGTTCGGCTGCGACAAGAACCAGAATGGGACATGAACATTGTAACATCAGGCACTTGCGCTGTCAATGCACAATATGATATTATTATTGCACTTTCTGACACGGGCAGCCATGCCTCTGGAGACCGCTCTCAATGAAGCACTTTTACCGTTACCTGCCGCTGAGTGACGAAGTTCGTCAGCAAAACCTCTATGTCCTGGCCGGTGGATACACGTTTATACCGCCTCACAGTCCCTATCCTCCCCTGCCCCATCCGACGGATCACGATTTCCGCTGGCAGCTTGGGCGGACGCTCCAGGAATACCAGATCATCTACATTACCCGAGGCAAAGGGGTCTTTGAATCCCGCAGGGGCGGACGCCGCGCTATTGAGGCAGGCGCGCTCTTTATGCTGTTTCCAGGCGAGTGGCATCGCTACAGTCCCGACCTGGAAACCGGCTGGGACGAGTATTGGGTTGCCTTCCACGGCACAACGGCCGCGCAGATGGTTGCCGAGTTTCCACTGTCACCGACAGTTCCCGTGCTCCATGCCTATGTCAATGAAGCCCTGCGCGAAGAGTTTATTCGCATCACTGAGGAAATGCGTCAGGAAGCCATCGGCTATCAGAAGATCATCGCTGCAAGGACGATGCTGCTCCTGGCGACGGCGACGGCATCGGCTTTGCGGCGCAGTTATGAAGGGACGGATATACTGCGCGTGATTGAAGAGGCGAAATCCCTGCTGGCAAGGCAGACGGATCAGGACGTCAACATGGAGGAAATGGCGGGCCGCCTCGGCGTGGGTTACTCACTGTTCCGCCGGGCGTTCCGCCAGTATACGGGTCTTTCACCGGCGCAATACCACCTGGAATTTCGCATCAACCAGGCTAACGCTTTGCTGCGAACCACATCCCTTCCGGTGGCCGCCGTGGGCCAGCGGGTCGGGTTCGAACTGGCCGGCTATTTTTGCCGCATTTACAAGAAGAAGACAGGCCAATCACCAGGCGCGTACCGGGCGATGTCCCAGAGCGGCCATGCGAGCGGTCTTGCCCGCAGCGGATGAATAAGCCACTTCGTGTCTCAGGGTGAATGCACTTCGACGTTGTCAAATTGGGTACGATTGAGGCTGCCGCGCGCATGGGAAAGCGCGGTGAGGCCGACGAAGACCGTCTTTTCCATCGGAATAGTGGCCGTACCGACTTCGGTCCAAGTTTGACCATTGGTAGAAACCGAAGCCGTGAATGTGTCTCCGGCTCGCGTCAATCTTAGCCAGGGCGAGGACGAAAAGCCGCTGCGATCCGGCGTGTCCCCTGTGCCACCGCCCGTTCCAGTCCGTGTCTGGAAGACAATGCCATGACCGGGGGCTGTAAAGACAAAGGCGTTTTTCGCGCCGGGTCCAGCGTTTCACGGATCATCAGGCCCGCTTTCGCCCATTCGTTGGAGTTTTCCTGGCTGGCGACATGAGCGACAATCGTACCATCCCCGTTTAGCGATTGGTAAACGTAGTGGAAGGCATCAGCACTGCCCCAGATGTCCGCCCCGGATGCATGCAGCGTGAACACCCCCTGAAGTAAGCCTTCGCTGCCTGCCGCGCCGACATCACCGATGTCGGTTCCCTTCCACGGCGCAGGAATGGTGTCGTCAATGGGCTGGAAGCTGACCGGCGCGACTTGCGGGCCGCGAATGCCATCCCGGCTGACGGCAGCCACTGTGTAGAAATAACGCTTGCCAAAGTCCAGGCCGTCTTCGCTCCACTGAGTTCGGTCCAAGTCAGTCGCAACGGGCATAAAGGGGCCGGTTTCGCTCCTCCCGCGCAACACGTCATAGGTCCAGCCTCGCCGGGCGACGCGCCACGAAAGGCTCACGCCCTTTTTTATGTTTTCTCCCTTGAGGCCGGGTACGGCTTCAGGCGGGGTCGCCGCGTCAAGAACAGGCCTGTCCAGCCAGGCGAGAAGTTCCGGCGACGGCGGCGCGATGGTCGCGTAGGGTGAGTCCAGGCCGACGCCATCTTCATCAACGCCTGCCACTTTGTAGAAGTATGAAGCCCCGTCCTTTGCCTCTGTGTCCACAAACAAGTTTTCGCCGTTCGTCGCTCCAATCTGAGCATACGGGCCGCCCGAGGCAGACGCGCGCTTGACTATGTAGCGGGTCGCGCCGCCTGCGTGCTGCCAGCGGACAGTCACGCCCGCGCCTTCGCGCGAGGCCGCCACCAGGCGCGTTGCCATCGGCGGAGCGTCGGCGGACACCCCGACTTGCAGGACCACGGTAGACTGTGGGCCGATGGGAACAATGCCGTTCTGAACGGGCAGTTCTTCGCCGGAAACAAAGTCGTAAACGCGGCTGCCCTGAAAACTCCGTGGCAGTTTGAGGTCATAGGTCTGCGCGTTGCCATACGCCTCGCGCGTTGTGTTCATGCCGATCAAATAGCTCAGATAGTGCAGGGAATAGAAGTTGGCGTAGCCTGTGTAGGGCGTGTCAGTCAGGGCTGTTTCTTTGACATTCGGCTGGGAGGCAATCGGCAGGACTTCACCGGCCAGCGCCTGATGCGGGCCTTCCGGCGGCTCATTGGCGTGCATGAACTGCACCTGAACCTGATCGGCCCGCACGGTATATTGCCCGCTCGGCGCGAATTGCACATCGGGCGCGACCGTCGCCAGGCGGTCAATCGTAGGCGTGATGCAGTGAATTCGCGCCAGGCCGTTGACGCCCCAATTGGCTTTCATCACCAGACCGGCAAACAGCGTCAAATCGCCATCGCGCAGCACGACCACCCCGTCATCCTCGTCCGCCCAGGCCCGCCCCCCAGCCCCCCATAATGGGGGAGTAAGAGCCAGCATTTTCTTTTCTGTTCCCCCATTATTGGGGGTGAGGGGGCCTCTTTTCAGCGCTGCCAGTTCTTCCGGGTGGTACCAGTACAGATTGGTGTTCGGCAGCAGAACACCGACCAATGGGTGAGCGGTGACATAGGCGTAATCGGCAGGCAGTTGGAGATCGTCGCTTTCGCCGATGGAAGATAGGTACTGATTGTCGCCTAAAAACTGCTGGGCGTAGCCGACGGCATCATTCGCTAACTTGCGATAAGCTGCCCATTCCGGCCCGGCATATTTGTCCGGCGTCTGGTCCATCAAGCGCTTCAGGCGGGCTACGTCCAGGCCATGCCCACCGTTCCACCGCACACCGTAGCCGACATTGTCAGGATATGCCGGGCCGCGCGATTCAATCACGCCTTCCATTCGCATGGCGCGGAAGCCATCATCATCAAAGTCAGCATATTTCATGTGCGCGCGGGCATTGGAATTAATGAGCGCTTTTTTCAAAATCTCGTCATGCCCGTACATTTGCCACCAGTTCGTCAGAATGTTCGTCCATTCCCCGTAAATGGCGACATAGGTATTTTCGCGCGTCAGGCCGGCGTCGGTGATCTGAAAATAATGTTCGCCGTAAGGCTTTTCGCGGCCAATCAATTTGCCGCTGGCGTCTAAAATATCGTTGCCTAAATACGGCGCGATGCCTGCCGGCTCAAACAAGAAGCGCTTGGCCGTTTCTTCCGGCTCCGCGACAGCAGGGTTAATGATTTGCAGGCCCTTGTTGGATTTGTACGCCCCATACATGCAAATTTCGGCCTGGTTGCTGATGCGCGCGACATGGGTGCGGGCGTAGTCAAAATTGCCTTTCAGCATGTGCGTCCAGGACTCCCGGCGCGTCATGGTCTGGCCGTTGACCATCATATTCGCATCCAGCAGAGTATTCCACTGGGCCGGCGTCAATACTTTGTCCATCCAGTAGACAGCTTCGCCGACCGGGGCAAAGACGCCGCCCCAATCGGCCTGATAGCCGCCTTTGGCGTACACATCCGGCTCGGTCAGACGCTGGGATTGATCGTCAATTTTAGCGACGATCTGTGCCAGCGTTTTTTGCCTGGTCCCCTCGTCCTGCCCGACCACCGTCCAGGGCTGCGACAGGGCCGAGGCCAGATAAGCGATGTCACCGGGCTGCATCCGGCCTGTCGCCCCTAGCAAATCGCGCAGATGGCCGTTGATGCGGGCTTGGTAAGCCGCCATAATCGCCGCGCCATCCTGCGGGGCGCGGATGGGGGGCGGGGGCGGCGCGACGCCCTGTTTCTCGGCTTCCAGACCGAGCAAGGCGGCGGAGGTATGGGTGTAGGCCCGATAATAGCCACGCGAGGGTTTCGTCATGCGGCCCTGGTAGCCGTCATAACCGCCGCCCAGCGCATAGCCGGAGATGGGGCCGATGGTGCGAATCGTCAGCGTCAATGTTTTACGTCCGCGCGTCAGCGCCAGCGGCAGAATATCGGTGTAATAGAAAAAGCGATTACGGAACGATGGTACATCGGTTCCGTGGTTGAGCGCTTCATAATCGCCCAGATGCCGGTAGCCAAGCTGTTCACCGTTGATGTACAGCAGCGCCTTCTGCCCGCCGTTGACGTCCGACCCCCAGAACTTCACGGTGAAATAGCTTTGCTTGATTGGATCTACGGCCATGTCAAAAGACAGGTCTCCCCCGTAATAATCTACGGGCGTCTTCGGCAGCGAAACTCGCGCCGGTTCGCCCAGCGCGGCGGTGACGGCCTGCGTGTCCCGGCCTTCAAAGTGGTGCGCTTTCTCCGAGGCGGCGCTGCCGAAAACAAGAGTATCTGTCACGCCGGGAAGAAGGGCCAGGGGCGCGGCAGCGGTCGGGCCAATAGTGGCAGTCAGCAAAGCAAAGGAGACAGCGGCCAGGCCGAGAGCTTTCGGGAGGCAAGAATCCAGCATGATGAGATTTCCTAACTTTGAATTGGGAGCGCCGCTTCCAGAAACGCAAAGGCTGCGTGGCCGTCAAAGCGATGGCCACCGTCAAAGACTTCAGCGGCGAAATGATCGGAGGCGGCGAAATTGGCGAATATGTCCCTCGCCTGCGCGACGGCGCGCTCAAAGCCCGGCAGCGGGAAAATGGGGTCGTCGCGCCCGCTTTCCACAAAAAACGCGCGCGGGGCGATCAGAGCAGCCAAATCCGGCATCTCGCACAGATTGAGCAGCCCCGGCACGTAGTTGTCCACGCAGTGATCCACAGCCAGAACGGAGTCTGCGAAAGTGTTGAAATACGCGGAGACGATGGACACGGAGAGTCGCGGGTCAAGCGCGGCCAGGAAGAGGGCGGCCAGGCCGCCGCCGGATATGCCGAGGACGCCCAGCCGGTCCGGGTCCACGCAATCCGTCCGCGTTTGCAGGTAGTCCAGGGCGCGCATCGCGTCCCAAACTCGCCAGCCGGCCAGCGTTTCGCCCAGCATCAGGGCGGCCACACTGTCGCGCCCGCAGGAGGAGGCACCGGGCGCTCCGGCACGCATCTCGGAGTCGCATCGTTCGCCGAAGCTAATCAGTTCCAGTGCCAGGGTCGGATAGCCCCGCGCGACACATTCCAGCGCAAAGTCGCCGGCATATTCGTCCGGCTGGCCGAGCGGACGCTGCGAACCGTCTTCCGCGATGCCTAAGAGTATATCTACACCTCGCCCATGTCCAGGCAGGCAGAGCATGGCGGGCCGCCCCGGCGGGCAGTCGTTTGAAACCAGGAAATAGCCGAAAGCCTGAAGGCCGGGCCGCGCGGTGAACGCGACTTTTTCCCGGCGGTAGCCGTCCAGTTGCCGGACTTCCTGAACAACGACGTTGAGCGGCGGGCGCTCCCATTCGTCCAAGCCGCCCAGGACTTCCGCAAAGGCCCGGCGAAAACTTTGCTGCCAGCCGTCGCGCTGCTCCGGGGTCATGGCCGAAACGCCCGACCGCCCCCAAGAGTATTTGCCTTCCGTTGCAGCGATGCGCCCCAAGCGATAGGCGCGCGCATCAAATTGCTCTTGATTCATGGTTTAATCTTTCGCGGGGCGGGGCGGCGGACTGTCTGGCAATCAGGCGGCAGCCGGTGACGATGACCCGAGGCTCCCGTTCCGGCGTCTCTGCCTGTTCCAGCAGAAGATCCGCCGCCAGGCTGCCGAGGGTGTCAAACGGGTTATGCACGGTGGTCAGGGGCGGGTCAAGAAGTTCGGCATAAATACTGTCGTCAAATCCGACCACAGAAATATCTTCGGGAACGCGAACCCCCAGGCTTCGCAGAACCTTCAATCCCATCCCGGCAAACCAGTCGTTGAAGCAGAAGAACGCGGTCACCGGGCCGACTGTACACCGTTCTGCCGCCAGGAAGCCGGCGAGGCTCTCCCGCAGGGCCGCCTCCAGGTGGCTGTCATCCTCCACGCGGAGAATCTGGCTGTCCGGCACGTCCTGCCCCTGCTCCTGCCAGTAGGCGCGCAGCCCCCCAAGACGCCGTTCCCAGGCCAAATTCCTCCGGGTCGGCGCCAGCGCTGCCATGGCGCGATGCCCCTGCGCCCACAGATATTCCCCCACCGCGCGGGCAGCGCCCTCATTGTCAATCCGCACCTGCCAGACAGGCAACTCGCGCGGCACTTCCCCGATAAAGACGCTCGGAATCTCCGGGCGGGGCATCTGCGTGCGAGACCCGATAAAGACCGCTCCGTCAATCTCCTGGCGCTGGTAGAGATTCCAGGCAGTCGTGCCGGCTTCTTGTTCTGTCTGTGTGAAGTGTGTCAGGGCCTGAACACCATTCTGGTTCAGCGCGCGGCAAAGATGAAGCGCTGTTCCTGAATAAAGCGGGTTCGGCCCGGCGTGCAGAAAGACCGCGACCCGCTCCAGGACCGGGCGGCGAGTACGCAGCCGCTCCAGCGGATAGCCCAGTTCTTTGGCGGCTTCCAGCACCTGTTTCCGGGTCGCCACAGAAACGAAACCCGTGGGTTTCCGTCCATTGAGCGCCAGTGAGACCGTGGAAGCGGAAAAATTCAAATGCCGGGCGATGGCTCGGACGGAAGTCGGCGGCGTTTCTCGCTCTTCCAGGCTATCCGCCTGCGGATGACTGAGTGTATTTTTTTGCACGAACAGGCTTTCTGGTGACAAAGAATCCGTTTACTAAACAGCAGTGTCAATTATGCACTTTCGCCAACACTTTGTCAACTCTCCTGAGCAGCCGGTAGACAAATTCTAAAATGCCGGGTAAAATACGGCTGCTTCCAATGAATTGGGGACAGTTGGCGCAGTGGTAGCGCACCTCGTTGACATCAAGGGGGTCACAAGTTTGAAATCTTGTACTGTCCATTCTCTCGGTCCGCTTTCAGAGTTAAATTTGGCGATTTTACTCTGAAGTTTGCTCACTTCGTTTCCTGTTTCTTCTCGCTCCTGTAGCCGCCCGGCGGCCCTCTGACACCTAAGCAGAGGGCCCAAAATGACGAAAAGACCCCATAGTTTCCAGAAAACGCTGCCCAAAGCGCCGCGCTCCCAGCCGCCTGCGCCTGCGCCCGCGCTCTCCCAACCCGTCCAGACTGCCGCCCTGAGCCTTGCCGACCTGGCCTCTTACGGGGAAGGATGGCTCGTGGACTGCGAAATTCGGCAGCATTCCGCCAGCACCCTGAGCATTCGTCGGCAGATTCTTCGCGGATTGCTCTGGTTCCTGCGCCGGCAGGACCAGCCGACGTGCGGCACGGCGGAGCTGCGCCTGTTTCTGTCCTACCTCACGCACGGCCACAAAGAAGAAGGCGGGCGCTGGGGTAATCCTCAGATGACGCGCCCGGTTCCGCCCGCGCACGGTGGACACCTACCATGGCCATCTTCGCACGTTCTTTCAGTGGGTACTGACCCAGGGCGGCCTCACCATCTCGCCGATGACGCTGATCAAAGCCCCGGTCTGCCGCGCCGACCAGATTCAGCCGTTCACGCAGGACCAGCTTGAAGCAATTCTGGCAGCCGCCCGGCAAACGCAAAACCCGCGCCGCGACGAAGCGATCATCATGCTTCTGCTGGATACCGGCATCAGGGCCAGTGAGCTATGCGGGTTGAAGCAGAAGGACCTGGACCTCAATGAGAAGCGGATCACCGTGCTGGGTAAAGGCGGCAAGCGTCGCAGTGTCTACTTCGGCCACCAGTCAACAAAGGCGCTCTGGGCGCATCTGCGGGGCAAGGAGACTGAAGAGGAGGCGCCGCTCTTTCCCTCCGAGCGGGCAGAGGGCAAAGGCGCTCATCTCAGTCGCTACGGCCTGCGGGACATGATCGAGCGGCTAAACAGCGTGGCTGGCGTCTCCGGCGTCCGGTGCAGCGCCCACACCTTCCGCCACACGTTCGCAGTGTCGTTCCTGCGCGGCGGCGGCCAGGTCTTTCATTTGCGGGAAATCCTGGGTCACACCGACCTGAAAATGACGTCAAAGTATGTGTCGCTGGCCGAGGCGGGATCTGGCCGGTCAGCGCCGTTTCTCGCCGGCAGATCAGCTCAAAGGAAACGGACCGGCGGGCCGGCCCCGTGTCTGGAACAGGGGGCCGGCGAAGCGCGGAAAGTCTCCCCAATTGGCTACTAAGTCGCCCCTACCGAAGTCACTAGGCGAAGCAATGGCCCCGGAAGCAAGTCAGGGCAGTCAGCCTCAGAAGATCACCCGCGCCAAGCTGACCGAAGACCAGGTGCGCGGCATTAAAGCCAGCTTGGCGGTCGGCGACGGTCGCAGCGAGAAAGAGCGGCGGGCCGAGATCGCCGACCGCTACGGCATCGCCTTGTCCACAGTGAAAGAAATCGCGCTGGGATACTCTTGGAGGCATGTGAGGCTGGAGGATGGCGGAGAGTGAGCGGAGATCCCAGCGGTCCGGGCCTACATTAATAGTCGCTTCGAAATCGCTCCGGCACGAACGAAGGCAACGAAGGCCCAACCGACAGAGGCGGTCCACACAAAGAAAAAGAAATCCTGGTAAGTATTCTTAAACTCTTTGCACATGATCAGAACGCAAAGCGATAAGAGCGCCGCAATAAGTCCACTGATGACAGACTTGCCATTGGTAACCGATGATGATCCCCCAATACCCGGCGCTCTTAACCTGCTGAAGTGACAGTTTAGTTGGTGCCGTCAGCATGATTGTGATCGCCGCTGCCATGAAACCAGTGTTGATGGCAAGGATTGTTATAACTGGATTGGCAAGCTCTTGAGCAATGTGAACCTTGAGATGTGGGTGAAGAAACAAGGAACATGCAGACAACGCTAAAGCGACTATGCTGGGGGCTAGTTTTTCCCGTAGAAGAGCGTTATCCTGCTTGACAGCCGGAGCAATGGGCATTGCTGGATTCAACGGGGCGGGAGTGGGCTGCATGATATACACGTTTTCCAGATACGTTTCTTTTGAACAATCGCTTGCCTGCGGACGCTTCAGGCGGGCAGGGAAAACAGGTCATAGAGATCGCTGTGTCTCATGCGGTAGGCCTGCTCTAAAGCTTCAAAGATGTCACCGATACTCAGCCTGCCAGACCGGATTGGGATCGTAACACGCTGCCTCAGCCGGTCCGCAACAAGGTCTATCATAGTCATCTCATCCTGCTGAGAGTAGCCCTGGGTTGCGTACTGGGCGGTTTTCCCTTGAACTGTTGCTGCCGAAATCATCCCCAAATCTTTGAGTTCATGGAGCAGCCTCTTCAGCGGCCCTTGCGAAAGAGACCCTCGCTGATGCCCAACTGAAAACTTCAGCGTCAGGTATGGAGCGTCAGTATCTCCAGTTAATTCCGCAATCTGCTGCGCGCTCTTTCCACTGCCTTCAAAAATGGCGAGGGAGACAGGCTTTCTCACGGTCACCTCAGCCACAGTCATCGTATGCAGTTCGTCCATCCGCAACCAAGCATCAGGGGCTGGGACAATTGATAGTACCGCCGGTTTACAGTCAGCCCGCATCTCCTCCAAGTAATTCTCTAATCGCCCGTAATTACCTGCATCCCTGTTTCGGTGAACCACCAATATCTTGAACTCGGCATAGTACCGAAAGCAGTAGTATTCCGTCAATACCTCGCCAGCTTCAAGGTGCAGGTCTCTAAGATCGTCCGAGTCAAGGCGGGCCACGCTCGCATTGTTGTCAACACGTAGCCTTAACAACGCGCCCTGGGCATCCTTGCCGTTGACTGTCCATCCGTGGATACGCATGTAGTCGTCGCCATTGCGAATGTTTCGCTGAGAAGCCGCCGGCTTCTGTTCATGGATTTCGCTAATTAGCTCCACGAAATCCATCTTGCCACCTCGGCCGAGATCTACGGAGAAGAAGTCGCAAGTGACGTTTCGCGACGTTGATTTGGGAGAAGGCAACGATAAATCTCCTGTCTGTATTATACCCGAAAAGCAAACATTTGTTTGCTATAAGAAACCCGGATTGTCCTATCCTGACCCGCTCCTGCTCCGTCAGTGGCTACTCTGGCCCTGATGTCCGCCCTTCAGCGTCATCGCTCCTGGATTCTGCGGATCATAGTAAGGCGAAGTCGTAGGGTACGCGGAGGGTAAGGGAGTGGATGCGGGCGATGTCAAAGACGACGGTGAGACTAGGGGCAAGGCGACGAATGACGGCATCGCCCTGAAAAAACAAAAGCCGATCAAGTACGCGGTTGGAAAATATCCGAATTTCGCCACCCGCTCTGTTGCACGCCAGGAAATGGACCAGCCAAGCGCCCCGATACCGGTGCTGATGGCAATAGCGATGCCAAACCAAGCAAGCGCGAGAAACGGGCAGAGAGCCATAAAAACAGTTAAGTAAGCCAGTGTAAGTCCCATTTTCGTCTCTTTCCTTATAATTTGTCCAAGTCGTCGTTCCGCATGGCTCAAACAAGGTGTGGTTTATATGTACTTTAGGTGTGGTTTCGGTATGGTTTATGTACAGCTTTTCGCTGCCAGTGCCTGCATCATTGCCGTCAGCGCGGCCACATCTTCCAGCGTCTGAAGATTGACAAATGACCAGGTTTCGCCGCCCCGGTACCCGCAGGCGGCGAAGTCAGCGACTGGTTCCATGCCCGGTTCCGGTTCCAGGAGGGTGACGGAGTAGCCAGCAGCCGTCAGGGTTTCGGCAACAAAATCGGCTTCCTCGGCAGTCACTCCCTCACCACCCCTACTGGCCCGAAGGCATCCAGTTCCGCTGCCTCGGCAAAGCCTTCTAGAATGTCCGCTGGGCCGTCGTCACCATACCCTCGTTCGTGATCCACTTCCCGTGCCGCTTCATAAGCCTCTCGCATCAGACGGGCATACTTCCTGCTGGCCGGCGTATCCAGCAGAGCCAGGGGAACATCAACCGGCGCGGGTAGGCTCTGGGGACGATCCGCGCCGACGGCTTCCATGTCCACCGAGGCGACGGCGGCAGCGTTTTCCAGGTCGGCCAGCATTGCGCGGCCTTTGGCCCGGTCTCCACGCGCATAAGCCAGACGGGCGGCAATGGCCGTGTTGCGGGCCAGTTCGGCAAAGCGGTTCCAGCCGTTCAATTTGTCTTGCGGAATGTTCACGCGGCGGCCTGCTTGCTTTCTGCGGGCAGTTCGGTCTCAACGATCTTATCGGGCAGGTATTCCAGTACGTCCCCGACGCCGACACCAAAGTAGCCGCAAAGCGTGTTCAGGCTCCCCCGATCCACGCGCTCAAACTCCTGACTCATGAGCCGGACCAGCACGCCCTGGGAAAGCCCTGTTTCCTCAGCGATCACGCGATAAGGCAACCGGCGCCCTTCCTGTCGCTCTTTTTGGACCCGCAATAAATCCAGGTTGCTCCGTATCATTATCTTCATTCTCCCTGATGCAGAGTATACCGCAGGCACGTTCTTTCTGTCAACTCCAATATGTTCACTAGCGAAATAAATAAATACGAAAAAAGATAAAATAAATCTGTTTCCCTATTGACAACACTTCCACTAGCGGGTATACTGATACCGTAAGCAACAATAAATAAGCCGCTTACAGAAAAAGGATAATCACCATGCCTACTATGACCAACAACGAAATGACCGCCTTCCTCGCAAGCGAAGCCATTGCCCGCGCCGAAGCCCGGACGCTGGCAAACATCGCCCGCCGCGCCTCTTCCCTCTTCTCCGATGGCTACACCGCCCAGCAGACGGCTGACGGCTTGTTCCTTGTGACTTCGCCCGCCGGGGACTTCTACAGCGTCCGCGTCTCCGACCTGCCCGCCGGCGAGTTATTCGGCTCCTCCTGCTCTTGCCCCTGTTTTGAGAGCCGCAAGACTTGCAAGCATCTTCAAGCCCTCGTGATGGCGATTGAAGAGGGCGCGGAAGGGGACGCGCGGGAAGAGGCCATCCTAAACAATGACGACGACCGATACCCCAAGTTCTAAAGCCAAAGGGGAGGGACAGCCAACCTCCCCACCTTTGCCAACAGGAGAAACTGACCATGCCCGTCGTATTTGAAACTCGTGCTTTTGAGACCAATGCCGCTGTGAATGCTGTTCGCGCCGGCAGCCAGTTAGAACCCATCGCGGCAATCCTCGCCCGCATCTTCACTCACCCCGCGCCCTGCTGCGGATGCACCCGTCCCGTTCCTACTTACCGCGACCAGGAAACCGGCCTGCATTACTGCCTGGACTGCCTGGAGGATGCGGTCACGGCGTCTCAAATTGAGATGCAAGAGGAGCGGCAGGACAGCGCCCGACTGGCCGCGTGTTTCGGCCAGCTTGCCATTTAGGAGACGAATTTAGGAGATTGATTTAGGAGACTGCCAATCATGCCCACCCTGCCGAACAAACCAGAACGCAATGTGCTAAAACCCATTGCCCAGAAGCCCGGCAAGAAATCCGTCATCACCTGGGCGATCCGAAGCAATGATGGCACACAGCGAGAACTGACGCAGGCAGAGAAACGCCAGCTTGCTATCCGCGCGGCCTACGTTCTGGCCGGACACCTCAACGGGCCAGGACTGCCCGCCGAAAGCGCAAACGATTCACAAACAGGATCAGAAACAGGAGAGGAAAATAACCATGCCGACAATTTCGCATCCTGAAACCGAGACGTTGACAGATGAACAGGTCGCCGCGCTTGTCGCCGACGCCCCAGCCCCCAATTCTGGGGCATTCGTTCCCACCGATGCCGCCGGCGTGGACTGGGTTTTGAAGAAGATGAGCGCCGCCCGCGCCGAAGCCGCCCTTATCAGAACGAATGCGGAGGCAATGGCCCGCGCGTGTGAGCGGGAGGCGGAAGCCCTAGAATGGAAATACGGCGCGGCCCTGCAAACCTGGCTGCGGGCGGAACTTGAAAAAGAAAAACTGGCGGGCGGCAAGTCAAAAAGCAAACGCCTGTTTCACGGCGTCCTGGGCCTTAGAACGAAGCCTGCGGGCGTGTCTGTCACCGATCCCGCTGCCGCGCTTTCTTGGGCGCGTGAGAACCTGCCAGCAGCCATTCTGGAAGGGTTGGACAAAAAGGCACTGGCGGAGGCCCTGCTGACAACGGGCGAGGCTGTAAACTTCGCCGCGTTCCAGCCCGCCGAAGAAGTGTTCTACATCAAATAGCAGCAGGCCGACAGCCCTTCCCTGAGCGGGAAGGGCATCTTTTAGACCTGAAAAACCTAGCAAATTTACCAGAGCGGAGGTGATGCCGCGCAGCCAAGAGACCAAACAGCCAACAGACCAACAACAGAAGCGCCCTGGTGGAAGATCACGACTTCGACATCAAGAGTTCCACCAGGGCTTGACCCCCATCCAAAGGAGATGCTGATCAGATGAATGATACCACGAGAAACATGGCGCAAACAAGAGAAGTCGAAACAGGAGAAGCCGAAATTCCGCCGCCTGCTCTACCGCGCGGCACGGGCGCGGCCTATGTCGTCAAATACCTGCATGGCGAGGACGTCTTTGATGAGAACTGGTTTGATGAGAACTGGTTTGATGAGAACTGGATTGCCGAAAGCATTGACAGCGGCGCGCTTGTGGCCTGCCCACGCTGCCACTTCCTGCACCTGCCCGCCTGGCCGTTTCCGCCGCGCATGATACTGGACATGAGCCTGCCCGCGCCGCCCGATACCTGCGACGTGTGCGCGAACGTGCGTGATGCTATTGACGGGTCTTACCACGACAACGGCTTGAAAGGCTTGCTGGCTGATGACGGGGAATTGGCAACCCAGCGCGGCCAGAGGGCGGCGACGCTGTACAATCTGTGGATCGGCGGGCTGAACGGGGCGACCACCTGGCTAGAGCATGCCCTGGCCCGCGCCGTCCGGGAAGTCATGGAAGCATCCGGGCAGGTCAACGTGGGCAAATAGGCAAGCGGACGAAAGAGCGGCCCTGCTCAAAACAGGGCCGTTTTGCCTGCCAGGGGCCACGCAGGGCGGCTTTAGCGGCAACGGGGTACATCCGGGAGCGTCAGGGCGGGCGTCTGCCAGAAGATGCCAAAATTCACACGGCTTCTGTATCGAAGCCGAGGTACCCCTTGATCGGTTCGCCGCCGCTGGTAATGTCGGCACTATCGCCCCACTCTTCTTTGCGTCGGCGCTTCAGCCAGGACTCTGCCGCCCGCCAGTCAAACTCCTGGGCGATGTACTGCGTTTCGGACACGACCGTCAGCAGTACAGGCTCCTCAACAATGCTGCCGTCCGGCAGCGTGGTTTTCTTCGTTTTGACGATTGTTTTGGTGTGGCGGGTCGTCGTGCCGGCGTCATACCCGAACGCCGCTTTCTGGACGGCGGCGGTATACAGAGCTTCGGCTTCACTCTCCGCGCGCGTGACGTCCGTTGCAAAACTTGCATAACTCTCAATCCAGCGCAAAAGCGAGGCGTAGGAAACACCGCAGCTTTCCGCGCTTGCCTTGCGAGTGCACCCTTGCCGCAGAAGGCCGCAGAGCCTATCGCCGCGCTCCGGGTTGTATTTTGTGGGTCGTGCCATTACTCTTGCTCCGCTTTCAGCCTGGCCGGGCGCCGCTCACAGTCGGCACGTCTTTCATAGAACGCCCGCTTGTGATTGTTGACCGCGCCCATGCCGATCCTTGTTCTCGCCGATAGCCATTTGTCCGTCGGCTTCTGTCCAGGATGAATCTGCTCAAAGTAGGCGATCCATTCCGAGATGACCTGCTCGGCAGAACGGTAGGGGAGCGGCTCGGCAGCCGCGACTTGCGACGTGTTGCCAATTAAACTGTCCCCAATTGGCAACGCTTTCATTAGCAACGCTTTTACCTCCTTCTTCTGCTGCTCTTGCGCTCTGTGCCACTCCTGCTGCCTTCGTTTTCGCAGCAGGGCCAGTGCGCGCCCGTGGAGACCAAAGACGCATTGCCGGGTGCAGCCCATCTCAGCGGCCAGCTCACTCATGTCCTTGCCATCCTGGTACATAGCGATCAGCACGGCCCGCAATCGGTCCGGCAGGCCGTCCACAAGAGACTGCAAAGCCGGCACCCGCGACAATGGCCGCGCCCGGCTTTTCTGCCTGCCTGTCGGCCACGACTTCGGCAAGATCCCGCCCATCACCCTCCTCGCCAATCGGTGTCTCCAGCGAAACAAGGTCCAGCCGCTGCTGATCTCGAACGCTTTTGAGATGATGCAGGATGTAGCCGTGAATGAAGTCACAGGCATAGCTCGCGAAGGTATAGCCTTTGCCCGGATCGTAGCGTTCGGCGGCGCGGACCAGACCCAGATAGCCCATCGTGTAGGCTTCGGCTTTTGCCGTGGGATCGGTCAGAAACAGGAAGCGGCGGGACAGGATATGCAGCACCAAACCGGCGTTCGCTGCGGCCAGGATATGCGCGGGCGCTTTGGCCTGACCGCTGACAACGGGACCGACCCGCCCGTCAAAGAAAGTGGCGGATGATTGCCGGCGAGAATAAGAGGGGGGAAATGAGTGGGACGGCAGGGAAGAATGAAGATCGGAAGAAAGAGCGGTTTGCATGACGTGTTTCCTCGCGCGTGGACGTGTAAGAATTGTAAAGCGATCCGGGGCAAAAGGCCGAAATCCTGTACGATCCTCTATCATAACGAAGCGGATCATATTGAAAAACCGCCTAAGAATTCAGTTTTTTCAATTTCGCTGCTTCTCTTGGTCGGTACATTTCTCTGCGGTACATTTTTCAGCGTCGGTGAGTTTCCAGGCCGGGACGACAAAAACCCGGACTTCGGCTTGGCTGAGTGCCTGGATCACGCCGTCGCTGTCGTGAACGCCCAGTGCGGCCACTTGCAGCCCGTTGTTGTTGTTGACGGCCACCAGGCCGCCCGCTGGACCTGCCCACAGGTAGGCTTTGGCCTCGCCGTCAGGAGTGCCGACGGAAACAATACCCGCACCCTCCTGAACCATCAGGGAGGCCACGAGACGCTTGTCCGGGTCGCCGATGTTGACGCAGCCGCCGACGTCATTTGCGCTCAGGCTGGCATAGCCCCGGCAGTAGCGGCTCCAGGCGATCAAGCCGCCACCCGTCGCCATGGCTCCCAGGGACACTGCCGGCCCGTCATCTGCGTCGGCCAGTATCAAAGTGGCTCCCTCCCCTGGCTCATCGCGCAGTCGCGCCAGCAGCCGGCCATCGGGTGTCACGAACTCTAGGCCCCCTTCTGGCACCACGATCTGCGTTGTCTTTGGCTTTTCTTCTGACATGTTGAAGTCTCGTTTTCTGATGAAGTCTCGTTTTCTACCGACCATTACAACAGCCTCGGACGATTGGGATTGAACGAATTGCTCAGTTCGCGCTTGACCGCTCCTGCGGACGATGAGGATGGGCCGTTTTGGGCAGGAAGACGCTGACGGCCGCCTGCCTCAATACGCTGAAGGAGCTGCACGGCCTGATGCAGCAGGGAAACCATCTGCGGGCCGCCCTGGGCATGTGCGGCTTGCTGAATCGCGGATACGATGCTATTGGGCGACTGGCTACCGGCTGCCGCCCCTGCCTCATGAGGCGCACCTGCGGCGACGTGAGACCGCTGGAACGCTTCGTACTCATTGCCAGGGAGAGAGCCGGGAAGAGCCGTGCCGGGAACATTGGCCGGATGGCCCCACGAGCCATGCAAAACGGACGGGCTGAAGTAGCTGGACAGGGCATCAAAGGAAACCGCTCCCGCTCCGACGCCGTGAATGCCGCCGCCGCCGGCCAGCAGCAAGGGCAAGTCCTTCTCCATTTCGTAGGCCCGGTTATGCTCAAGATGGGCGATCTGAAGCCGGTCGGCGTTCTTCTGCTCTTCATAGGACGTCTCGTCTTCATCGCGCCAGGGCCGGCCGCTTGCAATCGTGTCCCGCTTGCTTTTCTCAATGGCCGCCAGGTCTTTGCCGTAGTCCGCAATGAGCGTGTTATTCCAGACCAAAGGATTGGAATTCGGCCCTTCCCGGTACGGCGAAATCTGTGAAACCTCAAAAGCCGTGCGGTCGCCCTCTATCTGCCGCGTGAGCGCCCCGGTCCGTTGATACGTGTCGCCGACATCCAGGACACCCTGATAATGCTCCTGCGCTTTGGCGACCTGCGTGCCGAGGGCCGCCTTCCGCTCCGGGTCTTTTTCGTCGGCCTGCTGCCGCTGAAGGGCGGCGATCTCGCTCTGGCTTGCGGCCAGCATCTCGCCCGTGACAGCGGCGTTCCCCTGCGCGCGCATCCGCCGGGACAGCCCGACCTCGCCGGTTTCCATCTCGCTTCCGGCAATGGCGGTCAGGCCGCTGTCACGGGCGCGGACGGCATCGCGGGCCAGGGTCAGCGCCTCGCCCTGAACCTGTGTCAACTGACGCTCTTTGGCAATCCGGTCGTCAACCGTCAGTCCGCCGCGCGCCAGTTCGCTGCTGAGTTCTTTGATCCGGTCCGCATAGCTTGACAAAGCCCCCTGCTGGGCCTGGAGCACGCCTTCCGGGCCAGCCCCGCCCGTAGCCGCGCGGGTGACGGCAAGATTTGCCTTGTCAATGCTCAGGCTGTTTTCGGCCAGGTTCTGACCGAAGCCAGCCATCTTGAACTGATACCGCTGCTGATCCGCGCCCGTTTCCATGCCGGCCGCTTCCGTCTGCATGCGAAGGCGCTCGGCATAAGGGACGCCCGGAGAGGCCGCGCTGCGGCGAAGCTGATTGGCACGGGCTGTTTCCGCAGAGAGGATGCCATACTCATCCCCGGCCATCTCGTCATAGCGCCGGCCAGACAGCAGCCCGCGCGTCAGCCGGTTTTGGCCCTGCGCGCGCGTCAGCCCGTAGCGGTCCGCATCCTCGGAAAAGACGTCTTCCTGCGCCTGATACGCCTCTTGCAGTATCCCTGTCTGCATTTTGTAGCGCTCAGTAGCCGTCAGGTCGCTGCCAGAGAGGGCGAGGACGCCGGAGAGTGCAGCCGTCTCGGTGCGGGTGATCCGCTGCATATCGCGCGCGCTGCGGCCCGAGAAGCGCTCCCAGTCCCGGTTGTAGGCGGTGGAGGCTTCCATCTCGCCGATGCCCCGAAACAGTTCCTCGCGGCGACTTCCCTGAATCTGGGTTTGATACTGCCAGTCCAGCGCCTCTTTGCCCAGCAAATCATTTTGCGCGCTTGCCTTCATGGCCGCTGGCACCTGCGGGTTATCAATGACGCCCTGGTCCAGCGCAATGGCCGACTCGGTGTTGGTGGCCGCCAGGGAGAGGTCGCCGCGCAGCGCATCCTGAGCAGCGTGTGCGTCCGCCGCCGTGCCGCGCAGGGCATGAAAACCGGTCGCCCCGCGAGCGTTCTGTATCATGGCATCGTCCAGCGCGCCCGAATCCGAGATTGCCCGCGCCGACTGCGTAATGCCCGCCGCGTACTTTGCTAAAGGATCGCCCGGCAGGTTATCCTTGATGTCTTTGGCATCCATGGTGCCATTCACCCAGTTGATTGCCGTGCCTGCAATTTTGGCAATCGGGATGAGGTTCTCGGCCCAGCCTCCCGCCGATGTCGGCGGGCCATCCGCAAAAGGAACCCAGGAGCGCCAGTCCGAGGCTTTGTTGACCCAGCCCATGTCCTGCTGATAGTCCGGGCTGCTTTTAAGCTGCAAGTCCTGGGCCATGCGCCCAAACTCAGCCACGTCCTTAAAGTTGCCTTGCAGGGCAGCGGTCATCATTTCGGCACTAGCATCTGAGCCATCGTAAGCGCCGCTGGCAAGACGCGCGCCGATCCCAGCCATGCCCGGCTGCTGGCTGTATTTTGCGGCCAGCGTCAAATCCTGCGGGGCGTACTCGCCCAGCGCGTTGACGACCGCGCCCAGCCCTGCCGGGGTTCCCGGCGTCAGCAGGCCGACGCCGGCGGCGATCTCCTGAGCCTGCTGATAGACCTTGACTGCCGCACCGGTTGCCGTGATGACATCAGAGAACTCGCGAACGCGGGAAGTGGATTCGCCCAGCGCGGCAGTGAGTTGTTCCGCCGCTTCCCGCGTTGCCTGCGCGCGCTCATCCCCGGCGCCGGCCACGCCCTGAGCAAATTGCCCGACGCCTGCCCCGACAAGTCCGCCTGCCCAGCTTCCCATGCCCGGCGCGATCATGGAGCCGATGGCGGTTCCGGCCAGGGCAAATGCGCCCGGCAGCATTCCGGCCTGGGCCGCGCCGGCCTGCTCCGGGGTGACGTAGGCACCGGAACCCGTACTCGCCCAGGCGCGGCCTGCCTCGCCGGCAAGCTGCTGAATGCCGTAGCCGTAGTTGAGTGGTCCCAGCCGTCGGAAAGGTCTTCGCGCATGTTCTGGGCCAGGCGCGAAAAGCCAGTGGCAGGCGGCTCGGCCAGATCTTCCGCAGCCAGGTCCGCGCGAAACTCGCGCTGATAATCCGCCCCGCCGATGTCGGCGAAGCGGTCTGCGGCGACGTAGCGGTTCTGAAGGTCCTGCTCAATGTCGCGCCTTCGCTGCTCGGCGTCGGCAAAACTGGTGTATCTGGGCATGGTGAGTTCTTAATTGATTTCTTAATCCGGTTTTTAATCCGGTTTCCGGCAAAGCCGCATCAACTCTAATATCTCGTCGCCGAGGCTGGCCGTCAGGTCAAAGAGCGGGACAGGGTACGGCCAGTGACCAAACAGGGCCAAAACCGCAAAGGCAATCTGCGCTTCGCTGCTGCCAAAGCCCGCCGGCACATGGCCGCCGCAGCCGCTGTTCCACTCACGGGCAAAGGCACTCAGGCTCTTTTCGCGGTGCTGCTGATTTCGGGCGGAGCATCTTCCCCGGCCCGCTGTCCCCCGCGCTGCGGTTCGTCCTACGGTTCGGCTTTTGCTTCCGCCGCCACTTGAAAAAAAGCCAGATCGTCCGTTGTCAGTTCATCGGCACGGGCCAGGTCAAACTGATACTGAGACAGCACCGGAGGCGGCAGGCTCATCATCTGGGTCACGATGGGCGGCTGCCACACCTCTGTCGGCGTCGCGGCCCTGTGGCAGCGCAGGATGGCGATGGCAAGCCGCAGGGCCGCGTTGTAGGCGCCCGTCTTCAGATCACCCTCGGCCAGAAGCGACGTCAGCCCCAGACGCTCCAGGATTTCGTACACGATGCCGCTGGCGGCGACGCTGTGACGGGTCGTTTGCGGCTCCGTCTCAAACGCGAAGCGCTGAAGTTTGCCCTCGTCCATTTTGGAGAAGTCAGCCGTGGGGCGGAAGAAGACCCACCGGCCCGAAGGCGCGATGCCCCCAATCACATCAATTCTGCCCGATGGAATGCTGCCAGCTTCAGCAGTGATTTCTCTACTAATTTCGCTGCCGGCATCGGGCGAGTGGCCGCTTTGTGCGTCTGCGTTTTTTGCGTCTTTGTTCATGGCTGTATTATAACCTATATCCCTTCAATATGAAAGCGATCTGATTGATATTCAAAAGAGCATAATGCTCTTTACCCTCCTGCCTCCCTATCGCTTTTGCTCGTCACTTTTGCCCGCGCGTGTACCTGTGGAATTTGTGGAAGTCGCCTCGCTGCTGGGGGCTTCACGCGCGCCTTTTTTATGTGTCGGAAATGTAGGAAACCCTTCCGCTTTCAATTTTCGCTTTGGGGCGGGTTTACTCTCAAAAAGCAGCCAGAATCGCCTAAAGGAAAATGTTACATTTTCGCTGGATGCTCTTTTTTCGCCTCTTTTTATGTGTTGCATTTGTGGCAGTGTCCCCAATTAAACTGTCCCCAATTGGCTACTAAGTCGCCGACTTTCCACGCGGAAAGCTTCTTGCTTTTGGTTTAATCGCCGCCTGCTTCGCCGCCTGCTGCGGTCAGGACGTAGCCGGTTGTGAGATTGTGTTCAATCTTGCCCTCTTCACGAAGAAGGGTCATTGCCGTCTCGGTATCAGCCTTTGAGAGATTCAGACTTATCATCTCTTTCATTATGAGGCTGCCCGGAAGCGGCGCGGCCCGGCGCGTGAGGAGATCAAGAATGAGCCGCTTGGATTCCTGCGCTTCCATTCTTTCGGGCCGCACAGAACGGTGGGACAAATTTGCGTTCCCACCGTTCCGGCTGTTCCCGTCAGAGTAAATAGGCACTCCGCCGTGCGTTTCATCCGAAACGGTTTGCGTTCCGCTCACCCACATTTGCGTTCCGGGAGTTGGGTGTTGCGTTCCGCTTTCAGGCTCCTGCGAGAGTGGCGTAACGTCTGGAACGGTGGGAACAGTTGAAAACCCTCCCTTTCTGGTCAGGCTAATCAGTCTTTTGCCGTGCGGGGTGAGGAAGGCGCATTCGGTTCCGGTGGCACGCAGGTTTGGAGCAATGCGGCGCATCATGCCGCCGATGGACTTAGACGACTTCGGCCACTCTCGCCGCTTGACAATGATTTCCCCAACGTGAAGGCTCAGGGCTTCCAGCAGTTCTTTGGCCGTCCCTTCCCACGATTCGCGGCTGCTCATAAACGACAAGATGGCCTCACCAATGGCCGAAGATGATAGCGCTTCCTGATGTTGCTCGGTGATGTTTCCCGCGTAGGCTTCCAGGAACGCGCCGTCCGGCCAGCAAAGCGTCCTTTCCACTGCGACGCCGATCCGCGCAAAGTCGGCCATGCGCGGCGTTGCGGAGAGATGCACCGCCGGCAGTTCCCGTAGCGTCCCGGCTAGTGTGTCTAGCAGCGCTCCCAGAAGCGCAGGACGGGCTGCTTCAAATTCGCGCAGCACTTCCGATTCAGCGCGTCGCCACTCCGGGGCAATCGGTTCCAGGGCCAGAAGGATGGATCTGTCCAGAAGGTCGGCGCGCTGGGCGACCACTTCAATGCCGGTCAAGGCGATCACCCGGCGGTACGAGATAATCACGTCATCGCTGTCGGTGTACAGCATCCTCTTGACAAAGCCCTCCCCGGTCACCGCCCGGCAAATGGCATCGGAGAGCCAGGAAGGAAGATGCGAAACATTGTCAAGAACGGTCAGCCAGGCATGGTCCGCGGCCTGCACCCAATCTGCTGGGTCGCGCGGCTCCGTGCGGAGCGGCATCTTGGAGGGGTCCAGCAGCAGGGCCAGCACGCGCATCAGCGTGGACTTGGCGGACCCTTGTTCGCCGTGAACCACAAGAACCGGGTGGGCGATGCTGGGAAACATCGCTGCGACAAGCCAGACTATCATCTGCCGCCAGGCAGCTTCATCGCGGACGTTCACGAAATCGCGCAGGCAGTCCAGCCCGCCGCCGTGCTCGGGTAATGACTGAGGGGCAGCGACGGCGTATCGGCGAAATAGGGTCGGAGGCTCGGCCACGACTTCCCACCCCTGCGAAGTGATCTTTACAGCCTGCCACTGCGGGTCAGAAAGATCGTACCAGAAAGTGTTTTTAAGAGGGTCGCTTTCCTCTACTGCGGCTGTTCGCAAGTTGAGCATCCGCATCTCGCCATCGAAACGGGCATAGCCTTCCAGGGTCCTAATCGCATCTTCCACCGCCTGCCCGCCGGCAGGGCGTCCGGTTTCCACGAAGTATTCCCGCCCGAGCCAGTCGCGAAAGGCTTTGGAGCGAAGCGCCCATGTTTCCCAGTGTCCGTTGATCTGGAAGCGCGCAAAGTTTTCGTCACGCTCGTTGTGGAAAAGCTGGCACGTCCGCCCCATTTCCACCATGCGCTGCGCGGCGGTTTGGGCAGGCTTCTTCTTCTCACCTTCGCCATCTTCCGGCGATTCCGCTTCCGCGCCCCCATCGGCTTGCCTGTTCTGCTGTTTGGCCTGCTCAGGCGTCCAGTCTGGTGCCGCCTTTGCAAGCTGTACCAGAGAGGGCAAGGCTCCGCCGGCAGCCAGCCAGTCCGACACGTCTCCCTTCGGCGGCAGATCGGGGAGCAGCACAACGCGCACCCTGGCAGATTTGCCTTGCAGAGAGGCGGCCACAAGGTGAGAATGATCGAGGCCCGCCCGGTCGTTATCGGGCAGAATGATGACGTTGGCCCCGCGCAGGACTTCGCTGTACTCATCCAGCCACTTTCCCGCGCCGCCCGCGTTGCACGTCGCCGATGCCCCTAGAGAGCGAAGCGCATTGACATCCTTCTCGCCTTCCGCAATCCAGATGGTTTTGCCCGACCTGGCCGCTGCCAGCACGTCAGGGAGATGGTACAAGACCCGGCGCACTTCCCCGAGAGAGTTGATCCATCCTCCTTTGCCATTAGGGCGGCGCTGAAAGAAGCCCTTCGGCTTCTTGCGAACCGCCTGATAAAGCAGCGCCCCTTCTTCATCTACATAGTCGTAGGCTTCCGCCACGCGGCCCGATGGCCAGCCGCCGGTTTCCGTCCGGGCGGTCGCGGCACAGATGTATTCTCAGATGCGCTCGAGGCCTCGTTATGAGGGCCGTTTTGCCAGAGGCCCCGGCTTTGCAGTGCGGCGATCACAGCAGCCTGAGAGCATCCGCCGTGACACTTCAGAAGTACCTTTCCGCCGGCGTCTTCCGTGACGGCAAGTGAGGGGTTGCCGTCTTCATGGCAAGGGCAGTGCGTGACCAGATTATTGCCGAAGCGCCGCTGACAGGAACAGCCCGCGCGCCCGCAGCCGAGGGCTTCCACGATCTCCTGTATCAATTACGGCCGCTCCCCCGCCCGTAGGCGCGGCCCTCGGCAGCGACCTGGAGCCGCTGCAATGCACGGAAGATGTCGGCCTGAAGTTGGGGCGAAATGTCGGCGGCGGCATGCCGCCGCCCGGCAGCCTCATCAAAGGCGTATAGTTCGGTTTCCAGGAACCATTCCCCGCAGTCGCGCACGATGCACACGGCGAGGATGGCGTTGCCCTGAAGCCGCGCCGTGCCATGGCCGTAGGTTCGGGGCCGGCCACTGACCATGCCGGGCGCGCGGGTCAAGCGAAAATCCAGCACTTGTAGGCGGGGGTTCTCGCGGATCGGGAGGGCGCGCAGATCGCGCACCGGCACCCGCCAATAGCTGAACGCCGCCCACGCTGACGGCTTGCAAAATCTGTTTCCAGGCGGTATGATATTGTTGCGCGCGATCATGGCGCTCTCCTTCCGAATTTCGGGTTTCCTTTTCGGCCCGGTGCGTCCTACACGCACCGGGCCGACACTCGTTTCTTGCTGCTCTGATATTCTGCTTTGGCGCGGCGTCACTGAAAGTTGGCGCCCTCTCAGCCGGCCAGCGGCAGATTTTGTTGCTCGTTTTGATCTCTCGCTCGTGTAGCCGCCGGGCGGCCCTTTGGCGCTGCGGCCTTTCTTCCGCCTGGTAAAAAAACCTCAATGCGGCATCCCAGCAGCTTCCGCAGCCGCTCCGCCGTCACATAGCAATCCGCGCCGTGAAGTTCGATGCGCCGATAGTGGCGCTGCCCGATCCCCAGCACGCGGCAGATCGTCTCCACAGGGACGCCCGATTGAATACGGGCAGCCTCAGCGGGCGTCGCCTGACCGTTGATGCCCCCAACATTTCCAGGAATTATTTTTGCCGCACTTGCAATCATGTCGTAGATGAAGCGCCCTAGACTATCGCCGTCTCTCGCGAGTCGGTCAGGGTGCCAGCCTCCTCCAAGCGGCGGAAGGTAGTGATTTTCTTGCCTTCCGCCATCAGTTGATATATCAGGGCCGTTCGGGTCAGGCCCCGCCTTTTGGCGATCTCCTCTGGCGTTTCCCCTCGCCGAAGCGCCTTATCAATTTCTTCAAGATGCTGCTGCGTCAACTCTACACCTCCCATTGCACGGTTTTGTCTAATAATTTGACGACACGACAGTGTACCTTACATTTCTGTAAAGTGTCAAATAATTTGACAACAATTTTTATTGACACTTTACAAGTTTTCGGGCAGATTGTGTTAGAATGAGGTATGACCACAGATTTGCTGAGGAAAAGCGGGCGCTCTGGGGTGAGAGCACAATCACCGAAGGAAGAGCAAAAAGAAGCAACGATTGATGGCCGGCACCCGAAAGTGGCACATGCGGTGAGAGAGATCCTTCGGCATAACGATTCGCAAGAGCGTCTTTCCGTGCGCGACGCCGCGCGCAAAACTGGCCTCAGTCATGCGACGATTGCCAATATGGCACGCGGCGACCGCCCTTCCGCCGGACTGCTGATACAGTTTGCCCAGGGGATGAAAGCCGACATCAACGATCTGCTGGCAGCCGCTGACTACCCGCTGCTGGAAGGTGCTGCGGACCGCTCACTCTTCGAGGAGTTTGCTAGTGTTGAACGCTTTGGCCTGGAGCCAGAATACAATCAGTACGCAGACCCCAGGCATCCAGATTATGTAGAAGTCATGAGCAAATGGACAGCGCTTGGCGCGGCCGCCCTCACTCCGTTGCTTCCGTTTACCAATCGTCCTTACAAGCGCGATGTGCTTAGGAAGTACCTGAGTGCCCAGAAGTCAGGGGATCCCATTGTCCAATTACTGGAGGCTCGCTATCGGCTGATCTTCAAATTGTGCGTCCATTACACCATCGCGCTCAGAAGGGTAATGGAGGCCGAATCCTTTGACCAGACGCCGGCTGAGATGGCACAGTGGAAGTGGTTGTACCGAGGGGTAGAAGCCATGCAGCGCCAGAACACGCTTGCGATGGTGGCTTGGTACGAAGCGCATTCCGGCGATCAAAGCGGCCCACCGGACCTGCCGGCGCTGTCCGAACTTATTGACATGCGGGCTGAAGGGACAGACATGCTCATGAATTGGATGATGGACTTGTTGAGGATACAGGACCGTTCGGGCAATGACAGCGACCAAGACCTGGAAACTGCTCTTGGACCACTACCATGATCTATGGCAGGATGAAGACCAGGAAATCGCCGCGCTGATGAATCTGCGCGAAGCGATGAAAGAAGGGACGCCTGACAGCTATCTTCTCGCGTTTATGTACCAGGGCTTGTACGTCGCAATCCTGAAGGCGATATCGCAGGCCGGGGCGGGCGAGTCGCCGGAAGAGGCGGCTGTTACCTCCGGCGCTGCTCCCTACGCAATGAGCGTTGTACGGGCGACGATAGACTGGTCCGCGACCAACGGTTCAGCACTCGAGGATTGGGAAAGGCAATTTCGCCTAGTAAAGCTGCCCGAGCCGTTGACGCTCCCTTTTTCCCCGGCATTGCGATTACCTTCAATAGCAAATGGATAATTGCCCACATCGTTTCCGACAAAACCGGGCCGCCGGTGGGACCACCGGGCGAGAGAAACAAGCCGGCTGAGAGAAGCGGACAGCCCCGTCGTTGACATCGAGGGGGTCACAAGTTTGAATCTTGTACTGTCCATTTTTTCCAAGAGTGAATTTGCCGATTTACTTGCAGGAGTGGTCGCTTCCTTTTACTCCCTTGCCCTGACACCTGCCTCTCACTGCCTCACACCCTTTTCGAGGGCCAGTGCCATGCCCCTCCCCCAACCTTATCTGCGTTTCTCACTCGCTGGGGCGAACTTTGATTGATGGATTACCACCAGACGGAGTCGCTGTAGTTGATGCTTGAGTCGCCGGGCGGAGGCGTGCGCTACTATGACAGAAGCTACAGACGTGCGCCACCAGACGGTTAAGTGCGCCGATACATGGGCTCGGCGCGAGATCACACTAACCTTGACGACGATTAGATCGAAGTGACGTGAAGACGGATTATTCCACGGGAAATGAATTGAGGTTGAGAGGATTGACTATGATGCTACTTAGGATGCTGTACTGGTTGGTGATGCTCGTCTACATCGCACTCGTAATTTGGGTCTTCCCTATCCCGTTTCTGTGTGCTTTTCTTGGCGAAGTCGCACTCATCGGGTTGTTTGCTCGGAACATTGTCCTCGCGGCCAGCAGGAGGTAGGTCACGTCGGAGCAGGCGGTCAGCGGCTCCGCCGGAGCATAGGCTTGTGGCGACGGGAAGTGAAGGTAGGCATAGGAAAAAGTTGCCTATAGGTGGCTCAGATCGCACCGATCACCCCAAATCCCATGAGATATACGCCTCCCAGGATGAGGATGCAGGCAGCAACGCCTAGCGCCCTTCCAATATGCTTTGCCCTGAATGAATTGATTAGAGGGTCTATATGCCGAATATACCTGAAAGTACCGTAAGCCTGCAAGCACTAGGGAGGGAGTAGAGTGGCACGATCACCCGGTCCGCCCAAAGGGAAAAAGGAAGGTACCCCTCAGGCCACCCAACCCGAAGGGAAAAAGGAATGGACTGTTTACGGTATCATTCTTCTAGCCCTCACAGCTCTTGCGATGCCTGCGACGATCTTCGGGCCAGATATTGAAGCATTCTTTCATCCCCATCCAGAGCCGAAGCCCGTCATTCGTGCCCCCTTGCCCATTCAAAAAATAGCGCCCAAGCCGACAGGTCAATCAATCAAAACGCTGGGAGGCACGCAGGCAAATCAGGACTTCGGTGCCCTGCTCAGGGACCTGCCAAAGCTCCTGCCGGGGGAAACGATCAAGATCAGGTCGCATCAGAGGACTCATAAGGGCGACACTGAGCAGGAAACCGAACTTTCTATCTCTGTTCCGCCTAAATACCTTCCTAGCCGAAGCGGCACACCTGAAAGGCGTCAAGCCTTTGGAGAGTATAAGCAAGGTTTTCAACTCGACTCATGCCCATGATCTCTCACGGGCGATTCCTCACTACCGACGCGCCATCGCCCTTGACCCAAACCTGGGCGGAGCGCATAATAATCTCGCAATTTCACTTTACGCTCAAGGTGATTTCACGAGCGCGATCGAGGAATGGCGGCGTGCTGTAAAGTCAAAATCTAGCGCTCAAGTGGCCATAAAAAATCTTATGCTCGCCGTTACAGATAACGGGATAGCAGTTTTGCCGGTCGACCTGGTCGCGGCGGGAAGCTCTCTTTCAGCACTGGAGTCTATTGGCTGTCATTCCTTTATCATTCGGAATGAGATGACTATCCCAATCTATAGTGTCCAATCTGAGGCATATAATCTTGATGGTTTGGGAAATCGCGTCGGAGGCTCTGTTCTAAACCCGCTGGTCACGGTGGTTGAGCCAGGTACAATTATATTTAGTTCTCCGTCGCAAACCGATTTTCAGATCAATAGCCCTGCACTTCAGCATCTTGATGCGTTGAAAATGCCCAACCTGCACATTGACGTTACGTTCTCGCGGCAGACCATGCGCCTGCCTGAAAAGGCCAGTTTTTTCTTCCTGCCGGAGAAAAGCCCGGAAGGCTATTGGCGATGGGCACCGCAATTGCCATTACAACAATAGGAACTGCCGGAATGCCTTGAGCAGAACACGGTCAAAAGCAGCGAGTTCTTTGACATCAATTGGGGTCACAAGTTTAAATCTTGTACTGTCCATTCCTCCTTCATTTTTCCAAAATCTTAAATAGGTTCAGCGTTGGGCCACGGCTGCCACCGTGGCCCAGATGGGAACGACACTCGGAGAACACAGCGAGGCCTATTCTTTTGGCATATTCGTGAGTCTGCGCCTGAACTTCGGGCTGGGAAAGCGCTCGGTTCCAGATGGCGAAGCCGGCGACTTTGCCCGCGAAGCGGCCCCCATTGCCCCACGGGCCGGGCGCGGCGATCTTGACCACGTTGTCGGCGTCGTTCAGGGAAATGACATCCGTTTTGAGCGACTGCGCGTTTTTGTAGATCGTCAGCGTTTTGCCGTCATAGGTCAGCGTCACCATCTGCCACTTACCCAGGTCAAACGGCAGTCCGGTCGTGACATCCACGTTGCTGCCCCAGAAATGGATGCCGTCGTGGAACTTGATCAAGTAGCGCTGCGTGCCGCTATCATCCGCCCCGCTGCCGAAGCCGCCGATGAGGGTCAATTCGTCCAGCGGCTTGTCCAGATAAACGAACTGATTGATTGTCCAGGGATCGCTCGCCCCGAGGGGCAGGCCGGCCACATTCGCCGTTTTGCTGCCGTCGCCGGTTCCCCCAAAGGTCTGAACGGGGGCGGCCTGGAAGACAGGGTTCTCTTTAGCGACCGGCTTTGGCTCGGCGACCGGCACAAACGAGGCGTAAAACGGCTTCAAGTCCGGCCCGGCATGGTCCAGCCGGTCGTAGAGCGGCTGGGCCGGCGTCGTGTCCGCGTTCGGGTCCTGGCTCACGGACGCTGCCAGGACACGGACAGCGGCGTTCTGCGGCAGGGTCAGCGTTTTAGCCCCATCCGGGACGGGGAGTGTCACGCGGAACAGGTAGCAGAAGCGGTACGGGTCGTTGCCGCCGCCGGCCAGACGCTTGTGGTCGGCATACCAGGCAACCGGGGCGGGCTTGATATAGCCCGGCGTCAGTCCGCCCAGTTTGTTGTGCCAGTCATAGGTCAGTTCGGGGACTTTTCCCTGCCAGGTGCGGTTGTCCCACTGGCCGACATAGCCGTCCCAGCTTTGAATCGTGCGTCGCACAGGAGCACCGCCGACCAGGAAGATCGCCGGGGTGTCGCCGCCCACGGCAGCGGCCAGCAGGTAGACGCTGCGCCCCAATCCGGGCGGCAGCGACAGTTTCTGCCCCCGACAGACGACGGCGTTTTTACTGCCTTCGCTGGTCGGCCCCAGTTGGAATGTGACGCCGTCGGAAACAAGCGTTGCAGGCAGAAGATCGGCGGGCAGGCCATTGCCATGACCGTCAAATGCCCCCCCGACCCCCAATAATGGGGGAGTCAGAGCAGAGGCATCCCCTCCGGTTCCCCCATTATTGGGGGCTAGGGGGCTTCCGAGGGGGCCTTTTGTGACGGCGGCATTGAAGGGCAGGGCAAGAGGCCGGGAATGCGGGGCCGGCAGCGGTGCGGCGGTTTTCGCCAGTGTCAGGGCAAAGGCGCGGGGTCGGTACGGGTCCATGTCAAAAACGAGCCTGCCCACCCTGCACCGTGGCAGGGCCGAGCGGCTGCTCCTGGCCGTTGATCTCCCGCGCAGACAGAATGGGCGCGGCCATGCCGAGGTGAACCGCCTGGACAGGCTGCCCGGACAGTTCGTTGACGCGGACGACGGTTTCGCCGCTGTCTTCGGCTTTTTTCAGCGCTTCAATCTGCACCTGCGTCGTAGACACATGCGCCAGTGAAAAGGTCCGGCCTCGCGGGCCGGGATGGGCGGTCGTCTGGAACGCGAGAAGGGGCTGGTTCAGGCGCGCAGCCTCCCACTGGGTCTGTCCCTGCCGCCAGTCGCCGGCATGGCCCTGGAGCGCGTACACGAAATCATGCCGGCCCCAGTCCTGGCTGGCCTGATCCTGGTAGCCGCCGCGCACGCCCGGCGTGTACAGCAGCGTCAGCCGAACCGTGCTGTCGTCGGGCTTGTCCGAGCCGTATTTGCCGGTGTCCAAGACGGCAACGCCGTACTTGCCGTCGGTGTCGGTGAGGTCAAACCATTTGTGCGCCGGGACTTCAAACTTTTTCGGCTCGTTGTTCGGGCGCTGAATGGTGCCGAGTTCCCAATTGTAGGTCGCCAGCGGGTTAGAGACGGTCAGCGGGAACACGGCCTTGAGCGCGCACTCTTTACCCTTCCAGTTGATGCTGTTGGCGAACTCCACGCGATTGCCCGCCCCGCCGGAGGCCAAACGAATGGTCTGCACGAAGCGCGAGCCTTCCGACTCGCGGGTCACTTCCAGGGCGACGCGCACCGGCCCGTTTTCCACGACGCGCACCGTCGCCGGACCCTCTACATAGCCGCGCGGCGGCTTTTGCTGGTCTTCCCAGTCCATGTTCCAGGCCGGATACTCGGCGGGGTTCTCATACTGATACGCCAGCCGGGCCGGGCCGGTGAGCATCTCGCGCCCGGCGGCTTTGTCGTAAATGCTCGCCACGTCGCCGTCGGCGTTCAGTTTGACCCGGTAACGCGCATTTTCCAATCCCGTTTTGGAGACATGCAGGGCGGGGTTGGCCGGCCCGGCAGATGGGGCCGGGCGAACATCATACACGGCAAAGCCGACCGGCGGCGCGCTGCCCAGAAACTCCACGGCCAGCGCGTTCCCGGCCCGGCTTTTGATCTGGCAGGGAACGGCCTGGCCGTCCGGGCCGACCACGCGCACAGCCGTTGGGGCCGCGCCGGGGAACGTCACGGTTGCGTCCACCACATCCTGACGGGCGCAGGAGAGAGGGTTATAGACCATCAGAGAAACGCCCTGAGCGCGGGTATCCAGGGCGCGGGCGATGCCGCCAGCCGATTCCTGCAAGACGCCCGCGAACTCATTCTGCGCGATGATCTGGTCGTTCCAGGCGAACTCATAGGCGATGGGCAGGGCGGTTCCGGCCATCAGGTCATGGAACTGGCCGGGCAGAAAGCGCAGCCAGGCGTCATGGATCCGCGCCTGGTCATAGGGCAAGGCCCCCAGCCAGTCGGCGGCGACAGACGCCTTCTCAGTATCATCGGCCAGCAGCTCGATTTTCGCGGTTCCAGCGCTTCATCGCCGCCTGGGAACTCAGCGACCCCGCCGAGTGATGCGTCAGCAGAATGTCGCCCTTGTACTTTGGCAGCGCCGCCTTTTGCGCGGGCGTGATGTCGTCAAACATCTGGGCTGAGGTGGTGGCGACGACGTGGAGCGGGCCGCCGCCATGCAGGCTGGCTTCCATGCGCTTGACCGAGTCCTCCCCCGGCGCTCCGCCCCGGTCACCCGTCCCGAAATAGCGGTAATCGGCATAGACACCCGATTTTTGGCCGTCGGCGTTGACCCGGTCAATCCAGCCCTGGTCATGGCTCATGTCGCCGGGAACATCGCTGGTGTAGGAGCCAGGGTTGAGCGCGGCGACGACCGATTGGCCGTCCGGCCCTTCCCAGACGCCCACATTGAAGGGGATGCCGATGGCCGACCCCCAGGTCAATTTCTGCGTGTTGAAACCTTTGAGTCCGCAGTGGGCAAAGATTGACGGCAGCGAGGCGGGAAAGCCGAAGCAGTCCGGGATCATAAACTCATTAGACGCAACGCCGAATTCGCGCCGGAAGAACTGGTTGCCGTAGAGGATCTGCCGGATGATCGACTCCTCCGAAGGCATGTCCACATCGCCTTCCTCCACATTGGACCCCGCCGGGAACCAGCGCCCCTGGGCTGCGTACTGCTTCAATTTGGCGTAGTCGGCCGGGTAATACTCTTTCATTAGCTTGTACCGGTTGGAGCCGGTCCAGTTGAACGTATAGTCCGGGTACTTGTCAAACAAATTAAAGTTCTGGTGCAGCGTGTTGGGAAGAAACTCGCGGATGACCTGCGGATAGCTCCAGCGCCATTCCGTGTCCAGGTGGGAGTAGCCAATCAGGTACAGCGTCGGAGTTTTGGACAGGTCTACAGGCGCAGCCGCCGTCTTCGGAGCCGGCGGCGCCTGCTGCGCCCCCACCCCGCTCGGTATGCCCAGCAGCGTGAGCGCCAGCAGCACAAATGACAATGGGCTAAAGCCCTTCGCTGGGTGGCGCAGACGCCCATTGACCGCCTGCGCGGGCAACTGAAAGGACCCTCTTGTCTCCGCGTAGGCGGAGACTGGGCCGCAGGCCACAGAGCGAAGGAGTTTACTCCATTGGGACATATTTCTCTTTTTCCGTGTCATTTCGGACCTTTCTTGTTCAGCGCTTTCTCGGTCAATGATTGTTGACGGTGACGCCCGGCCAGTCGTCGGTGCGGAAGGGCGAGGCCGGCAGGCCGGCACCGTTGTACAGGTTGCAGCCTTCCGGGTTGTCGCCCCAGGCGTAGCGCACGGCGACGGGATGGGGAACCTGCGGGCTGCTGACCACGACCGTGTCGCCGTCAATTTTGGCGTCCGCCCAGACGAATTTCTGATCGGCCCCGGCAATCGCAAACTGCTGAAGCAGGCCGCCTTTCGCGACCAGACCGCCGCCCAGATGCTGGAAATGAAGCCGGATCGCGCCCCCTTCTACCTGCGAAGATGAGTACAGCGGCCCCGAATACTCTAAATTGCGTCCATAGGTCTTTGCCAGGGCGATTAAGGCTAGCCGCTTGCCGACATCCCTTTTGTCCTTCGGATGAATGTTGTCCTTGTCGCCGATGTCAATCGTGACGGCCAGGCCGCTGTTCGGGTCATGGGCCGCCGTCAAAAGCTGGGCTTCGCGCAGGTCCGCCCATTGGGTGTCGGTCGGCTGCGCGGCGGGGGCCATGAAGTTAGCAAGCTGGACAATGTAGAACGGAAACACGCCCTCGCCCCACTGCGCCCGCCAGTCGGCCATCAGCGCGGGCAGCAATTTGCGATACTGGAATGCGCGGGAAGCGTTGCTTTCACCCTGATACCAGATCGCGCCCTTGATCGCTGTGGGGAGCAGCGGGTGGATCATGGCGTTGAACAGATAGGTCGCAGTGTACTGCGGCACGGCATAGGGTGCATGGGGGAAGGCGTCGGCGGCTCCGGCGGGCAGTTCGGGGTTGGCAAACTCGACGGCATATTTCCAGTTATTCTCCATCGGAACGCCGAAATCCTGCGTCCGCACCGTAAGACCGCCGTCTTTGGTGTGCGAAAAGACGCGCACGGCCAGCGTGTTCTTGCCTTCCTTCACCAGATTGCCTGCGATCCAAAACCCACGGGCCTCGTTGAAGAAACGGGGGGTAACCACATCGGCCTTCAGCGGCGTTCCGTTGAAATAAACGGAGTCGTCATCGGACGAGTAATTGATTTTGAAGTAAAGCCATTTGCCAGCTGCCGAGGCCGGAACGTTGATCGTCTGTCGCAGCCACACGGCCCCGCCTGCCTTCAGACCGATCTGCGAGAAGTTCATCGGCACAGGAACCGTTTTCCAGCCAGCGTCATCAAAATCCGGCTTGGCCCAGCCCTGCGCCTCGCCCGTATTGCCCGCGTCTTTAGCGCTGTATTTGTCTTCCCAAGCGGCGACAGCGGCATCGAACGCCTTCACATTGCCTGGGTAGGCTACCATGTTGGCGATCTGCTTGTCAGCCATCTCGCTCAGTTCCGGGTCTTTGCTCAGGCCTTCCCGGCTGATCCAGGCTTCGGCGGGAGTCGCGCCATACGATGTGTGGATGAGACCGATGGGAACGCCCGGACCAGCTGCCGGCGCAGTTCCAGCCCAAAATAGTAGCCGACGGCGGGAAATGCATGGGCGACACTGTCCGGGTCCGCAGGCTGCCAGATTTGATACCCGCTGGGCTGCAACTGATCGTCCGGCGCGGGCGCGTCATGGAAATCCACCAGAAAGCAGCGCAGGCCGGGATCATTGGCCGCTGCAATCTCCGCCGCATAGTAGTCTTTGTCGTAGCCAAGCCGATAGGTCATGTTGGACTGCCCGGAGCAGACCCAGACATCCCCCACTAACACATCGGTGACGGTGAGGGTATTCTTGCCCGTTACGGTGAGCGTCTGCGGGACGGGATTGACGCGCAGTTTCCCCAGCCGAACCATCCATTTGCCGACGGCATCCGCCGCTGCTGACTTTTTCTGCCCGGCAAAAGTCACTGTGACGGCTTCGCCCGGCTCCGCCCAGCCCCAGACCGGGACGGGTTGGTCCCTTTGGAGAACCATGTGGTTGGAAAAAAGTGTCGCCAGTTTGACATCGGCCCGTGCCTGTATCGGGCAAATCATTGCGCTTACCAGAAGGGCGAGCGGGAGCCAAAAAGTTGTGTGCGGGAGTTTCATCATCGCTCCTTTCATTTCTCAGAGAGTGTCAGCCTGGTGCGTCCGTCCGGGTTGGCCCGGTCAAAATGGATCGTGTGGGTCAGTCCATTTCCGAGCGCGATTGTCAAAACCGTTCGGTCGGCGTTCCAGGTCGTGATCGGCAGGGGTTCGCCCGTGCGGAACGGGAACAGCAGCACAGCATAATTCGGCTTTGCCACCCCATCGCGCTCAATAATCACGCGGTTGGACGGTTCTTTTGTGGCGACTTTCTCCTTGCGGTTGTTGTCGTAGCCATAAGTCAGGTAGGGAATGTCGGCCCGCCCCGGCGGGCGCGATTGCAGAATGATCGGCGGCTGCCCGGCGGGATCGGCCAATCCGACATCCCTCACGAGCAGGCGGGGCAGGCCAGGCTTGTCGCCATCGTCAATGGGGCTGTGGTACAGCACGGCCTCGCTCGCAGTCGCGCCGGGCAGGATCGCCAGCGATGAGTAAACGCCGTTGCCTTTCGCATCTACGAAACGGTTTTCCCCCAGCCCGAAACTGATCTGGCTGTTGATGACCCATTGCCAGTCATGGGGAGCGCCGTCTTTGTCGTCATCGTCTACAATCAGCGCATACGGGCGCGGGCCGCGCACGAATAAGACAGTTCGCAAGGCAGAACGCATGGGGTTGTAGTTCGTGATGCCGACCATGAGATGCCCGGCGAACTTGTCGCGGAACCGGGGGTCCAGCGCGAGAAAGTACGCTTCCAGCCCCGCGGGCAGAAACGAGGAAAGCGGCAGGCTCGTGTCCACATCCCGTTTGCCCTGGTACGCATCGTTGTAGGCAAGCGTCGCATCCCCGGCAATCAGAGTCCAGGCATGGTCGGGCGCCTCGGTCAGTTGCAGGATGCGTCCGGGCGGGGTCGGGTGGCTGTCCGGCAGGGGCGGATGCTGCGTGGCCGAGGAAGCGCTCTCGCCCAGAAACCCGTTCGTCGCCGGGTCTCCCGCGTAGCGCGGGTCCCGGACCAGAACCGCCGACTGAAGATCGCTGACCGTCTCGTGGTAGCCCGGCGCGCACGCCCAGGTGCGGCCCAGAGCGAAGAAGTCAAACGAGTTGCGCTCGGCGTGCATGTGTCCGGCATAGGGATCGCTGCCGTTGCACTCAAACCACAGGCTCATCGCGTCGTCATTCCAGGCGCTGTGCATGTCCGCGACGCCGCGCTGGGGATCAAAAACTGTGAGCGGCAGATGCTTGGCCCTGCCGACCTGGGCCAGCGTCTGAGCGGGGACGCCGACGCCGGGGTCCAGGCCGAACAGGGCGCAGACCAGCGGGTCGCGGTCCTGGTCCGGCAGGTAGGCCCGCCAGACATAGTCTATGAGCGGATCGTCCGGGTACATGTATTTCCACAAAATGCACATGGTTCCGCGCTGACCGAACCCGGAACTGTCATGGTGGTCAAACCAGCCTAGCTTCGTCTCGCCCAGGCCTCGGGGAGAGACTTTGGCGGTTTCGCTGGGATGGACGACCAGAAGCGCATGCAGCGCGACCTGGTAAAGATGGGTAGTCACAAACAAATTCTCGCCGCGCCGGGAATAGGCCAGGGTGGCTGGCAGCATGTTCTTGGCGGTGAGCCCCAGATACGCGAGATGGTTGGACGCCATACCCCAGGGCGTGGTAAACCACTGCACCAGCCACGCGATCTGGCGCTGCTCGTTGTCCACCGAGGCCGCGGTCGCGTTCGGCCAGGCCGCCGGGTCGCCTGGGTACCGCCGGACGAACCCAACGCTCCTCTACAGAGCCAGGCATGGCATGGCCGAACGTCGCCCGCGCTTCGGGCGACACGCTCTCCTCCTCGCCCTCCACCGCCAGCCCGACTAATCCTTCATAGTCGCTGAGGTTGCCGAAGTCACCGTTATGCTCGGACCCCAAACGCAGCGTTCCCCGGTCCCAGCCGCCAAAGGACGTATGCCGTCCCCAGCCCGCCGCGAACAGAAAATCACGCCCCGCCTGCCGCTGGGTGTCATCCATCCAGTCGTAAATCAAGTCATAGGCTAGGGCCAGATCGCACAGTCCCGGCGTTTCCGGCGGTTCGCCGGGCTGATCCAAATTGCGGATCGCCAGCGGCCCGTCATTGTGAAACTTGCCCGTGGAACGATCCCACACGGCATCCAGGCGAAGTTTCGCCGCCGCCGCCGTCAGTCGCGCTAAATATGCGCCGCGCTGCCGGGCTGCCGCCGACAGGAGCGCGTGGTCGGTTCGGGGGTCATTGTCCAGCCATTGCAGGTAGCAGGCGTCCAGCAGCATACTGGCAAACGAGCCGCGCGCTTCGCTGGACAGAATGCCGTCCCCGGCCAGCGGCGCGGGGTCAGGCGGCGTCCCCGTCATGCCGCCGAGCGCCCAGGCATCCAGGGCGGCGGCGAACTTGCCGGTGGGGTCCTGGGGGTTGTCCAGCGTGTCCTTGACCCACTGGCGAATGGTCGTCACGCCCCAGCCGGCGACTTTGCCGGTTGCATCGCGCCGGCTCAGCTCCGGCCAGTCAGCGTCCGTGAACAGCACGCGCGGGTGCTGAAAGGCCGGCGGGGTCGGCGACAATCGCCGCACCGAGGTCGGCGGCGCGATGCCGGGGCCAGTTCCCAGTGTTTTGCCCGGATCCAGCGCGGTACGGTTATCCCATGCCTGCACCCACAGATCGGCGTGTAAACTTGGCCCGGCAGACCTGGCTGTCGCGCGAAATTGGTAAACACCGACCGCAGGCAAAACGGTGAAGACCGCTGTTCCCTTCCCATGCCCGGCAAACCCTGCCGTTCCGGGGCTACGCAGGGGATTGATCCGGTCAGGAACCTGCGCCCAGGTGATGCTTGTCGGCGTAAATCCAACGGGACGGGCGTAAAGCGTTACCGTAGTTTTAGGGCCGGTCCAGACCGTGATCGCATGGTCAACCCCGACCACCAGATGCGGCGTTTCCGAGGCCGCCGCGCAGAAACGCGCCAGAAAAAGGCTCAACAGGAGAGTCAGGAAAAGGCGCAGGTAAACGCACTTTGTCTCACATCTCTGGTTGTTCTTGTTGTATTCTGTGTTCATAGCTTTTTACGGCGCAGCCAGCAACGGCTTCAGCAGGGGCGTCAAACGCGCCGCGACTTTCGCGTGTCCGGCGGCAGTGGGATGAATGCCGTCCCCGAAGTCTTCTTTGACGAGCCAGTCCGTCGTATCAATGAAGCACAGGCGGGTATCGCCGCCCGCGATGAGTGTCACGACCGCCTGGCGGATAGATTTTTCATACGCGCCGCTGAAAGGGCGCAGCGCGACAATTTGCGTTACTGGAAACTTTGCCCGCAGTTTCTGCACAAAGCTTTTATAGGTGGCCGTCATCGTGTCCTGCGGTTCATTCCCGCACTGGTCGTTCTGCCCGAGATTGATGACGATGATCTTGGGCGTATAAGAAAAATCCCAGGGCGTTTGCGCGGCGTCGTTCAGATGATTGTAGTTCTTAAGCTGGAAATACTGGACATCTTGACCGACGGTGCTGGAGCAGCCGAAGCCGCTGGTGAGCGCGACCCCGCTGAACGCGATCTGCGTATGATCACAGCCCAGTGCCTCAGCGGTTTGCCACGCATAGTTTACGGTCGATGGCGAACCGCCAAAGGCCGTGATTGAGTTGCCGATGAACTCAATGATGGGCCGCGCAGGAACAGGGAGCGTCACGGCGCCGGGGGAAAGCGTCAAGCCCTTGAACTCCACTTCAAAGTTTTGGCCGACCGAGCCGAGCAGCAGTGTATGGTGGCCGTCTTTCAGCGGCTGGTCTTTGAAGCTGCCGACTTCATGCAGAGGCTCTCCATCCACACTTACCATCACCGTCGCGCCGCCCGCAGTCGGCCCGCCGCTGAAGCCGATGGAGGTTCCAGTAAAATTCGCCCGCAGGTAGGCCCCGCCCCAATGGGAGTGATAGGCAGCAGTATCATGCCGATCCCATCGCCCGATATAACGGAGGTTGGTATCCGTCGGCGAGCCGTCATGAACAGAAATGACAGCCCTGGCGGAATCAGCATGGATGCCGGACGCATCATTGCCAGTCACATCGGAAAGATTAGCGCCTGAGTAAACCAGCGGGGCCTTGTACGCCGACGCATTGTTGACCCGATTGCCGCCCAGCGTGACATGGCGGTTATTCGACAGCAAAATGGCCGATTGCCGGGAAATGCCGGGCGGCCAAGCAGGTGGAGCGACATGAACATTGCCGGTCAGCGTCAAGCCGTCCGTCCATTGCGCGTCCACATCGCCCTGGTAGTTGGACAGGAAGCGGTTGTTCCGAATGATGATGTTCCGGTTGCCCACGGCCCCGTCGCCATGCACCAAAACCGCACCGCCGCCATATGTAGCAATGCCATTCTCGCGGAACGTGTTGCCTTCCACGGTCACGTTGTGGCAGTAGTCCGCTTCGCCCCAGTAGTATTCCGGGCCGATGGAAATAGCCGCCTGGCCGCAGCCTTCAATGACGTTGTTTTTGAGCAGGCCGTTGTCGGCCTTGACCAGAATGCCCCGCGAGCGCGTTCTTCCCAATCGGCAGCCGATGATCTTGTAGCCCGCCCCGTCCTTGAGCGGGTTGCTGAGTTTCGCGCCGGCCGGCACAGTCAATTCTTTGTCCAGGGTCACAGTCCAGGTCTTGTCGCCGTTGTCTTTGAGGGCCATGACCGTCGCCTCCCCGAAGAAGCCGTTATTATCAGAAATCCGGCCCGGCTGGCCGACCTGGAGGTCGGCAGGGCCGCCGTCCAAAATCAGCGCCGCGCCCGACACGCTTTTGATTTTCGCGAAATAGCCATGAATAGCGATGCAGTCATCCAGGAAAACGCCCTGGAACACGCAGTTCTCAATGTCCGGGCCGGGGTTGGAGCTGGTCATGTGCATTCCGTCAGCGGCATTGGTCACCAGCGGGTCCTCGGTCGCGCCTTTGGGGCGCGGGCCAAGGCCCAAACGCAGTGCAGGTAATGGTTTCCACCCCCCCCTTCTTCGCGGACGTTGGCAAACCCGTTCCGCATCATGGTCACGTCTTTGATCGTGCAGTTCCGGCAATCGGCGACATGGACTTTGAACGGCGCATCGCCGTAGCGCCCGACCAGCCAGTCGCCGACGCCGAAGTTGAGAGTCGCTTGATTGAAATGGGCGCGGAACGAGCCGTCGCCCAGCGCCTCTGCGTGCAGGCCGTAAAAGTCGCCGTTGCCTGTTTTCAGCAGGCGCGTTTTGGCGTCCACGATGTTGACATCCCCGCCCAGAAACCCTTTCGGTTCCGTATCCGGCGGGACCGGGTAGCCCGCATCGGGCCGCCAGTCGCAGGTGGCCTTGCCGTCCGCTCCTATTCCGACTGCGATCACGCGCCCTTGATAGGAAGTGACGGTGGACTGAGACAGGAGCGGCCCTTCCACGGTGACATTCGCGCAGCGGTGCATGTCAACAACATTGTGATTCCATTTTTCATCCGTGATGATGACCGTGACTCCGTAGGCGCTCAGAGTCGCATCCTGCCAGTCGTCCAGCGTCAGCGCCGAGCGCCCGAGGTCGGGAATCACGTAGACACCCGGCTTGATAACGATCCGGCGCGCGCCGTTTTTGTAAGCGTCCTGCACCGCCTGACCCAGTGCGCCGGGATTTGCCGGATCGCCGACCGTCGCCTTTGGCGTGAGCGGCGCGGCACCCGCCATCATGCCGAGCAAGAGGAGGGAAACCGCGTTGCATAACACGGCGAGTAAGTGTAATTTGTTCATGATTTTGTTCCGTTTATGGGTAGCATCAATCTCAAAAGATGGCGTGAATAGACGATGGCGTAAACGCCTTCGCTGGGGGGCGCAGACGCCTCAGGCCCGCCTGCGCGGGCAAAGAAATTAGGCATAGTCTTCTCTTTCCCGGCGCAGGCCGGGTTTGGGCGTCCGCGCCCCCCAGCGAAGGCGTTTACGCCATCGGCCTTCACGCCATCGGCCTTCACGCCATCGGCCTTTCCTTGACTTGACTGTAATCACCCTTTGACCGAGGCCGGCGCAACGACAACTTCCAGACTCTGGCCGGCGGCAACATGGGCGTCACTCGCCAATGTGATCGTCAGACGCCGGTCATGGACGGCGGACGATGCCGCGATGGCATTGCCGCCGAACTGAACCGTCACATGGACCGCAGAGTCGTCCGGCACAGCGAAGGCCAGGGTACGGACGCGCAGGTGGCCCTGCTTGACCATGATGCTTTCGCGCTGACATCCCCCCTCGCGCTTTTGCGCGAACGTCCCCCAACCCTCCGCCGTCGTAAACGCCGCCTTGAAGTTTTCGGGGGTCAGGCGCGGCAGAAACGCCAGGTGGCCGCGCGGGCCGTGCCATTCAAAGCCGCAGGCAGCAAGGAACAGGCCGTAGCTCGCCATGGCGCGGCTGTAATGGCTGCCCGCTTCCACTTCGTTCCAGGGATTGCGCTTGGAACCGTCGTAGCGGTCATGGACGGTGCGGACATGCGCGAGGGCTTTGTCCACCAGCCCGTTCCACAGCATCGCCGCGCTGCACGCATACTCATAGCCCGACTGACACTCGCTCAGGTAGGCGACATTATGCGAATTGTCGCCCCGGGGCCAGGTGCAGCCGATGATGCCGCCCTCGCCAGGCAGGACAAACGGACGCCCTGTTCCAAAGATTTTGGTATATGGGCCGACATCAGTCGTATAACTGTAGCGCCAGAGCGTGTTCAGAGCCGTGATCGCTTTGGTGGTATCCACAATCGGCCCCAGGCCGACTTGATGGGACCAGTTTTCCCCGACCAACTGGCTGTATTCGCAGCCGCTGAACGTTCCCGTGGAGTTCGGGTATTTGGGATCGTGTTCCTGATAGAAATACTCACCGTTGAACAGATGCGTTTCCACATATTCCCGCCCTCGGTCCGCCGTCTGCCGCAGGGTGTCCGCATAGGCAGACTCGCCCATTTCTTCGGCCATCTCCGCCATTGCCCGCAGCGCAGCCTGATAGTTAAGACTCAACCACGCCCCGCGCGTGAAGTATTCGGCATCCAGCGTGTTGTGCTGGCTGCCGACCAGCGTTCCCGTGCCGTCCGGGTCGTTGGTTGCGCGCAGGTATTCCAGCGCGCGTTTGATTTGCGGGTAGTTGCGCTGGAGGAACGTGTTGTCGGGCGAGTATTGGTGGGCTAAAAAGCTGCGGAGAATGATGTCCGATTGGCCGTCTACGGCGGGGTTATCGCCGATCTCCGAGCGGGCGGGAACGCCGCCGTCGGCCCGAATGCCGATGCCCGGATGGAGATGATCGTGTTCCAGAATGGCCTTGTCCAGTTCCGGGAACAGATGCCCTAAAGCCTGCACATAGCCCCAGACATGAGTGCAAGTGCCGGGGCAGCTATACATGCCTTCGTAGCCATAGAAGCGGCCATCATACAGTCGGTAAGAGGTGCTGGTTGCCAGGATGGACGTGTTGAGAAATGTCCGGTCCAGGAACCAGAACGGCAGCGTGGAATCATACCACGTCTCGCGCCACAGATGCGTTTGACTCGTCAGCCGCGCCAAGTTCTTCTGGAGGTAGCCCACGACCTCGGAAGCAGACCCGAAGCGGGCGACATATTCGCGCCGCATGTCGGTTTGCAGGCCCAAGTCCAGGGGGTTGGGGAAATGCCAGGCCAGCGCGAAGGTCAGCGTCGCCGACTGCCCCGGCGCGAGCGAGAACGATTGTGACACTGCGCCCATGTGCGGGGCGGTCACACTGGCGGCAAAGTCGCGGGCCGCTTCGGGCTGCGGCGCGGCGCGGAATGCGGCTTCGGGCAGGGTTCCCGCGCCCAGACCGGCGGTAGCAACGGCATGGATACCCAGCGCGGCCAGTGCCATCGTCCCGAAGTCCCGCTGAGTTTTCACATCGCCAGCCCCGCCCGACGCCGCGCGGGGCGTGTCGGCGAAATCAATGGTGTCCACCAGAACATGCCCCCAGCCGCCGCTCTCGGCGTCTACGATCTCTATCCGGGCCTGCTTGCCTGACAACTCGGCCACATTCCAGGTTTCCCATCTCAGCGTCTCAGAGTCGCGCCCGGTGGCTGTGCGGGCGACCTTGCCGTCCACGAGAAGATTGATGCAGGCAGTGCCGGGGTGGTTTCCGCCGCCGAGCAAAACATTGATGTAAGGCCGCGCCATCGCGAAGGGTTTGCTGGTCAGGCGGCCCTGCGCGTCGTCCTTGCCGCCCAGAAACGAGTTGGCCATGTACTGTCCCGACTCGTTTTGGACGGCCTCACTGTGGAAAATCTCGCCCTTTTTCGCAGGCCGGGTCCCAAAAGCCGTGCCCGAGACTGTCCATTGGTCATACGTTCCGCCGACCCAATCCTCAAAGATTGTGGCCGGATTTGCTTGCGTCACGGCCTGAGTAGAGTCCGGGTGCATGTCTTCGGCAGCAAATTCCACCCACGCGCTTCCCGGCCCCTTCTTGGCGTGGTTGACATGGACGCCGGGCATGGCTTGGGCGCTTCGTATGCAGATCGCGTTTTGCAGCCAGCCGGCGATTTCGCCCGTGGCTGGATGAGTGCCGTGGTTCGTCACCGTATACTGCATGAGGGTCGCCGGGAGCGATGAATCGGCGGCATTCAGTGGGACAAACGGCGAGAAGGCTTCCAGGCGAACGCTGACCGGGAGGCCCGGGTCGCGGTAGGATGCCGTGCCGATGGGATACTGGCCGGAGAACTCGATATCCCAGAAGCCGCGTTTGTCCAGCGGGCGCGTTTCCGTCCTGCCGCCGGACTGGACGCGCAGGGCGAACCCCTGCGCGATGGCAAACTGGTGTTCATCAGCGGCATCGTCCTCGCGGTAGGGATTGACATAGGCGTTGAACTGGTCGTTAGGCCAGACGCTGGCGCGGTTGTTGAAGATGTCCCACCACCAGAGTTTGCCGTCGCCGCCCAGATAGACCTGCCCGGTTCCGATGCCGCCGACGGGCATGCCGATATATTGAAAGTTTGCGCTGTCTTCCGCCGTGTAGCATTTCGGCGTACCGCGTTCAACCAGAGAGCGAACCCAGGCGGCGGAAAAGTTCTTGACCGTCGGCGTCTTCCCCTCCGAACCTTGCGACAATCGCCGCCAGGCGGCTTCTGCCCCGCCGGGTCCTTCCGGCGATTCAATCGTTCGGGGAAACGGGTTGCCTTTCGGCAGGGGCATTTCGTTCCGGGGCATCGCCGCGCATGCGGATTTATTCATCATTTTGAGCGGCTCCAGGATCACAAACACCGTGCCGGTGGCCAGTTTGACAAACTCACGTCTCTTCATTTCGTTGAAATCTCCGCGAGGTGAACGCCCAATGTTTTGACGGCGATTGCATCCAGAGCGGTGGTCGGTCCCTGCAAATGGATCGTCACCCGGCGATGCGCCAGACTCTGACCGGGAGCCAGCGCTCCGCCGGGAGAGGAAGACTCCAGTTCGTAAAACGGCCCTAACTGGCCGCCGGTCGCCAGCGGGCCGTCATTGTAGCTGTTGGCGACATCGCCGCTGTATGGGGCCTTCTGGATTTCCCACATGGAGTTGACATACGGCTTGCCGGCAGGGGGCAGCGAAAAGCGCACCAGAGTGAGAATGTGCCGCGACGGGTCATAACTGCCCAGCGTGTCCTTCACCCGGCCTGGCCCGACACCGATCTTGCCGCGCTTTTTGCCGTCGTCTTTGAAAAACAGCACCCCGCGCGTATTGTCCACGCGCAATCGGTTCCGCCGGCACTTTGCCGAAGTAGGCATCGTTGACGATTTTTCCCATCTTGGAAACCGGGCCAGGCTTGAACGGAATGACAATCGCCCCGGTCGGAGACGGATTGTACTGGCCGAGTATCCAGATGGAAAGGAGGCCGCTTTTCTTCTTCCACGCGGCAGGCCCGGAATTGGTAATTTTGTTGTCGGTTTCATAGCCGACGGCGCGGACACTCGCCGGCAGTTTTTTGCCGACCACCGCGCTGATTTCCCCTGACGAGATCAAACGGACCTGTTGACTGACCCGGAAGTGGAACGGAGTGCCGCTGCGGTTAATCAGTGAGATCGTTTTCCCGAAGGTAAAAGACTGGCGGGACCGGCGGGTGACGGCCCATGCCTGCGTATCAATCGGGGCGGGCGTCTGCCAGTGCGCGAAGTCAAACGGAGCGCCGGGCGGGAAAAACAATCCGAACTGGCCGCCCTCGGGGCCGAACCAGATGCGGTCTTCGCCCCCAAACGCATTGATGTGGGGTTCCAATTTGCCCGAAGCGATGAGTTTTCGATTGATCCATCCGTAGCTGTCACCAGCGAGGCCACTGGCTGTGCTGGTCATCACCCGGCCCTGAAATTGCGGCACTACCGCGATCTGCGCTTTCCCGGAGCGATCCGAAAGCACCAAAACGTCCGTGTGCTGTTTCAGAAGCGCAAGATCGGAGCGAAAATTCGCGCCGGCCGGGGGCGTGTCGGCACCCCCGGCAGTGGCCAGAGCCAAACCTGTCGCCAGAAGAAGCGCTGGAAGGGCAAATGTTGGTGTTTTCATTGTGTTTCTCTCCTTGTTACCACTCGTAAACCCAGGCATAGGTCGTGTATGTGGTGTCCTGCGGGTCTCCAAAAACATGGTCTCGGACCTGCTCGCCGCAGCGGCAGGTCAATCTCAGGCCGCGCTGAAAGAACAACGGGTCGTCATCATGGAACCGATACGCGGAAAAGCTGTGGTCCGCCTCGTTGATGTGGGTCAGGCCGGCGACCGGCGTATAGTAGCGGCCCCGGTTGAAGTAATAAGTACCCAGGAAGTAATCTTCCAGGCCCGAAGACAGCAGGAACGGCGTCCTGGCACCATCCACATAGGCCCGCATGATCGCTTCCAAAAAATTGAAATTGGCGCTTTTGGCCGCGATGGTGACCTGGTACACCGCGCCGGCCTGTGCGGGTTCGCAGAGGGTGAATTCTTCCAGACGCTTGACCACGAAGTTTTCCCGTTTGTGCAGGCGCAGCCGGGCATTGGCCGGGAGCGGCCTGCCGCCGATTTCCACGGGCAGACCAGTGCTGCCCCGGATGATCCACCAGAAGAGCGGGTTGTCGTCATGCCCCGGCGCGCGCTGGGCGGTGACGCGAACACTTTTGCCGAACGGAATGCGGTAGGTGTTGTAGATGCCGCTGGGGCTGCCGGTCTTGCCCATGCGGGCGATGCCCCAGGGGGCGGCATCATCCTGAAAGCCGACACCGATCCCCATGTCCAGTTCTGTGTCAATGGAGGCCGTCTTTTCGCCGTCCACATAAATCCGAATGCGAGTCAGACCGTAATCGGGAAAATCACCGCCGAACCATATATGTGTCAGGCAGCCGTGGCCGGCATAATAAAACAACTCGGCTTCCTGATTTCCTCCAAGTGGCTTCAACTCTTTTCCGGCAGTGCCGAACGTGGATGGACCGAGCATAGCGTTTCCTCCCGCAGATTTTGATGTTGCTGCCGACGCCGGCAGCGCGGCGGCTACGGCGGATGCAGCCAGAGCCGCGCCGCTTTTTAGGAACCCACGCCGAATATCATCTGTCATTGAAGCGTCCTTTCTGATCACAGTAACTGATGCTACGCAAGGATTCTGCACAATGGGCTGAAGCCCTTCGCTGAGTGGCCTGTGGCCTAGTCTCCACCTTCGTGGAGACAAGATTAGCCTGATCTGCCCGCGAAGGCGGTCAGTCGGCGTCTGCGCCATAAAGCGAAGGGCTTTAGCCCATTGTGCAAAATCTCAAGGGACAAGGGCATGCAATGTAAACGCTCCGGACAGCGGCTTGCCCTGGTCGGCGTGAATGTCATGCTCGTTGACCCATCCGCCGCTGAAGTCATGCGGCCCGGCCACTTCGCGGCTGGCAAACAAAGTCACACCGCCGTCCATGCTGGTGTCAGCGCGGCCTGTCAGCGGAACATCGGCAGTGGGCAGCAGGGCCAGGCCGGTTCCCGCGCTGTCGGTAATGGTCAGCCAGTGCAGACTGCGCTTGGAGGCCCGGAACAAAACATCGCCGGCATGGGCCGTTCCTGATGGCTCTCCGAGATGCCCGGCAGGGTAGTCCGTGAAGAACGAGTCGCGCTGCCATTTCATCTGCGTCAGCCCGGCAGGCACGGAAAGTTTCAGACCCTCTTCCCACAAACTGATATTCGGTGCGGTCCAGTTCAGGGTCCAGTTCACCATTATTTCGGCGTCCGGCTGGATGTCATAGGTGCAGGCCAGCGTGCCAAGCGCAGCGCCGCCGGCAGCCGTCAGAACAGTGCTGGTCACGGCGACATGCACGACGCCGTCGGCGGTGGGAGGCGACACCGTCACCTGCGCGCCCTCGGTAATTGGCGGCTGCGGAGCGCGGTACATTCCTTTCTCGTCGCCGCCCTTCGCCTCACCCAGATTGAGAATGGGGCCGCCCACGAGCATGTCTTTGCCGTGAACGCGCCAGGATTGAACCGCGCCCGAATGCTTGTCAAAGACGATCTCCTGCAAGTCACTGGCAACCTTCACGGTGTCCGTGCCGTCCTGTGTGGTCAGCGTTCCTCCTGCAGCCAGGGATGCAGGCGCGGCGGGCGAAGCCGCGCCGTCCGTCGGCAAATTCGCGGCCACCACGGAACTTCCGTCAGGATGCTCAAAATCCAGCCGCAGGGCTGTCATGCCGACAGGGGCGGGGAATGACGCTTGAACGGACTGCATCGGCGCGCAGGCGATATGAGCGACGCCAGTTTGCAGTTTTACGGCTCCCTGCCATGCCGTCCAATGGCAGGCGAGTTCCTTCAAGTTTGTGAACGAGTAGTGATTGACCAGTGGCACCGTGCAGGTTCCATTGGCCGGGCTGACTGTGCGCGCTCCCACCACGACCGGGCTGTAGACCATCTTGACGATCCACCATTCGGGCTTGGGATTGCGATAAGCGTCTACGATGCCCTTGTTGTTCTCCTGGCGCATGTGGTCTTTGCCATAATAGAAGTCGCGGGTTTTGTCGGCGTTTTTGTCGGCGATGCCCTGATTCTGCCACTCCCAGATGAACGAGCCGAGAATAGTGGGGGCTTTCCAGAGCTTGTCCCAGGTCTTTTGCAGGGCCTCGGACCAGAGATCGGACGCACCGGGGTCGTAGTCCTGCGTTTCCTTCTGATAAAAGATATGCGGATGCTCCGAGTAATTGGTCGGCCACTTTTTGGCCCCTTCCGTGGCGTCATTGTCTACATTGCCGGGGCCGGGATAATGGCCGTCCGACCAGTCCTGCCCCTTGCTGTCGTTGGGGCTGGTACAGGAGATAAACGCCGGGTGCGTCGGATCGGCCTGTTTCACCATATCCAGGACCCTCTGCGAGTCTGGCCCATAAGGATTTTCATTGCCGATGCTCCAGGCTAAGACGCAGGGCCGGTTTTTGTCCCGCGCCAGCGTTTCGGAAGCGCGCTGAAGCAGATACGGGGCGTAGGCCGGGTCTTTCACCTGATCGCCGATCCAGCAGTAGGGAACCTCGTCCAAAATGTACATACCGCGTTCTTCGCACAGTTCCAAAAACCGCTGGGCATGGTTGTAGTGACTGGTGCGAATGGCATTGATGTTGGCCGCCTTCATCAGGGTCAGGTCTTTGACCCAGTTGGCCTCGGTCAGCGCCCAGCCTTTGTCGGCCCACTCGTCATGCCGGCAGGTTCCGGTGCATTTGATGGGCATTCCGTTCCAAAGCACGATGTTGTTTTTGATGTCAATCTGCTTGAACCCGAACCGCTGTTCCACTCGTTCCACGGACTTGCCGCCGCTGGTCATTTCCAGCACCAAATAGTACAGGTTTGGCTTCTCCGCCGACCAGAGTTTGGGAGACTTGACCGGCGCGTTCAGCGAAACAGTGATCCTCCCATCCGCGCCAATGCGTCCCTGGCCCCCGAGTTGCACCGGCGTCGGCTGCCCGTTCGCGCCGAACAATTTCCATATAAAATCCAGCGCTTCTCCCGGCTTACCCTGCACCTGCGCCGTTGCCACCAGAGTCGCGTCCCGGTAATTGGCGGCCAGCGGCGTCCGAACCGTGATGTCTGACACATGGGTCTGCGGGACGGCAATCAGCGAAGTGTCCCGGTAGATGCCGCCCATACACTGGAAGTCGCCGGTCTCGCAGTCATCCGACGGCGTCGTTTTGGAGACGCGCACCGCGAACAGATTCTTCTGACCGGGTTTCACCAGGCCGGTGAGATCTATGTTCCAGGCGGTGTAGCCGCTCTCATGGTAGCCCGCTTTCTGCCCGTTAATCCAGACTTCGGTGCCATCCAAAGCCCCATCAAAGTGCCAGAAGATGCGCTTGCCCGTCCACGCGGCTGGGACAACCACATAACGCCGGTACATTCCCACCGTGTTATCCACCCCATTGTAGGTCGGGAGCGAGTAGCCCAGCATTTCCCAGTTGGAGGGAACCGCGATCTTGTCCCAATCGGTGTCATCAAAATCCGCTGCGGCGAAGGCATCGCGCACGGAGGGCGAATCAGGCGCGGCTTTGATGGTCGGAGGCGTCCACGCGACCTCCTGCCCGCCATCCATAATTCGGATTTGGAACTCGCGAATAGAGGCCCAGTCTCCCCTGCTGCTTCCCAGAACGGTCACACGGACGTAGCGGACATCGGCGGGCGTCACGGTGACAGAACCATTGCCAATTCCGGGCGTGGCGGACGCATCGGCCATCGTGGTCCAATGCTTGCCGTCTTTGCCGCCTTCTATGCGGCACTGGTAAGTCTCGTTCGCATTTTCCCAGGTGAGGGAAACGCCCGAAACGTGCCGGACTTTGCCTAAATCGGCCTGAAGCCACTGCGGGAACGAGTTGTCGCTGGCGCACCAGCGCGTGTCCAGGCTACCGTCAAAGGCGTTCTCCGGCGGGTTCTTCTCCTCATTGCTGGACGCCATCATACCGTTTGTCCCGCGCTGGGAGGACTGGAACTGCTTGTCCGCCGCGATGCGCCCGTGCGTCAATGCAAACCGCCAGGTCCCCGTCATGGACAGGTTCCATGGGTTACGGGCGCGCAGTTGGTCCGGCGGCATCGGCATGGCGGATGGCAGCGGCAGCGGGAGGGACGCGGGCGAAACCCGCCCGACATCCTGGGCCAGTGAGGGAAGCGTGAGCGCCGCCAGAAGCGGCAGAACGAGCAGCGAGAAACGTGGAGTGTTCATAATCAACCCTTCAAATCAGTTAGGTTCCATCAGTGATTGTATCAGGAAGGCATGGCACTGTCAATTGTGCCGGGGCAGACCGGCGATGCCTTTGTATTTGAGGCCGTTGCTGTCCAGGCCCACAATGTTGGCGCTGGCGGCGTCTATCATCCACCAGACCCCGTCAGCCGCGGGGGAAGCATTGGTCACCATATTGCCGGCCAGCGTCAAATTGACGGTTTGACTGATGCCGACAATGTGGCCCTTGTTTCCCGGCGTCACAATCGGGTCGGCAAACGTGTTATGAGACACGACTACTCCGTTTGCTCCCTGGACATGCAAACCCAGCCCGGTGAAGTGATCAATTCGGTTGTTGCGTATGACGAAGTCTCGGTTCTCCATCACTCCCTGCGTTCCAATCCAGATCGCTGCCAGGCCGCCGCCCGTCTGTGCCCCATTGCCGTGAATGACATTGTTTTCAATGAGGACATGGCGGGAATAACCCGCCTCGCCTTTGAACCAATCCGAGCCGATTTGCATCCCGGCGATGCCGCAGTCCCAGACAGTATTGCCCCGGATCAGGCCGTTGTCCGCTTTGGCGAGGATGCCGCGTGAGCGCGTGTTGCCCAGCGTGCAGCCGATGATCTTGTAGCCCGGCCCGCAGGCCAGCGGGTTATAGAGCGCAGCGTCGGATGGCAGGTGATAGTCTTTGTCCAAAGTCACCGTCGTGGTGCCGTCGCCGTTATCCTTCATCGCAGTCACTGTCGCTTCGGCGAAGAACGTTTCGGTGTCAATCCGGGCCGGCTGGCCGACGGCAAGCCCTGAATAATTGTTGTGATTGGAGATCGTCAGTGTCCGGCCCGATACGCTCAAGACATCCTGGTAGTTGCCGTGAATGGCGATGCAGTCGTCATCCAGCAAGCCTTGAAACACACAATTCTCCACATCCGGGCCGGGATTGGTCAGGGTGGAGTGAAAGCCATCGGCGGCGCAGCAAAACAGAGGCGTTTCCGTGCCGCCCTCCGGGGGCGGCCCCGGCAGCCACTTGTCGCCGATCAAATGGTTGCCGCCGCCGCTGAACTCGCGGATCGCGGAAAACCCGTTGCGAAGCAGGGTAACATCTTTGACGGTGCAGCCCCGGCAGTTTTCCAGATAGACTTTGAACGAATCGTGGCCCGGCCCGCGCCCGCACAGCCAGTCGCCAACGACGATGCCGACGTTGGGCGACCCAAAAGAGATGCGGTACGTGCCGTCGCCCAGTTTAGTCATCGGCGGTGTGTTGAATCCTTGCACGCCAACTTTTAATCGGCGCGTATGCTGGTCTACCGGCTCGCAGGGGTAAGTAAATTTGGTCGCGTCGTCCGGCGGGATCGGGTAGCCCGCGTCCGGCTTCCAGACACACGTTTCGTTGCCTTTTTCGTCCGTGCCGAGGGAAAGGATGCGGCCCTGGTACATGACCTGGGAGACCTGCGAGATGGTCGGGCCTTCCAGCGTGACATGGGTACAGTCGGTCAACTGAAAGCAGCGATGCCCCCAGGCAAGGTCCGTGATCATCAGCGAAACCCCATAGGCGCTCACTGTCGCATCGCGCCAGCCCTGAAGCAAGAACGTGCTTCCGGTTGGAGGCGTCGGCAGTGTGTAACTGCCTGGCTTGATGACGATATGCCGCGCGCCGCCGGCATAAGCGTTTTGAAGCGCCAACGCCAGCGCGCTTGGGTTAGCCGGATCCCCGACCATCACGGCTGGGGCGGCTGCTACCCTGGCCAGTAGAGAGACGGAACAGGTCAGAACGGCAAGCGCCGCAAACAGCCGCCAGTGGGATATTGGAAAAGAGAGTTTCATGTCTGCCTTTTCAGTCGCCGGTGCGGGTCAGGGTGATTGCGGCCAGGTTCATTGGCTTCCAATCGACCGGGTCGGCGGGTCGAACCGTCACAAGGTGATCGCCTGCCGCAGAGACTTTGACGATGCCGGTGATGACCTTGTAATCGTCCCAGCTAGTTGTGCCGGCCACTGTAATCGGGGCAGACACGCCGGCCCCGGCGTCTATGACGAACGCCGTGTCTCCATTGGCGGCGGAAGTTTTGGTCGCGAAGGAGTAGGTTCCGGGCGCGTCAAAATGGACGTTCCAGACCGCCGTGTCTTTCGGATTGTCCCAGACACCGATGTTGGGAACGGCGGCCTCCTGCGCGTGCGCTTCCCCGTTTGTGATGGCGTCAGCGGGCGTCAGCGTGAAGGTACCGTCCGCCGCCGCGTGGATTGGCTGCGGAAGCGGCAGCGTCGGCTGGGATGCAGCCAGGTCCAGCCCTTCAATTTTGAGCGCATAGGCATAGTCGCACGGCTTCTGTGTCGGCAGCGTGACGACAAGGCCCTCGGCGGTCTGCTCCAGGCCAGTTTTTCGGGTGAGCCGAGCAGCGAGACACGTTTCACTTTCCCGGCAAGGCCCATCGCACCCGACCCCAGCACACGCACTGTCAGTTTGCCGTCTTCCGGCCAGGCCAGGGCGGTCGCGTACAGGACGTTGCCTTTGGTGGTGAACCGGAAATCTTTGGCTGTATATGGACGCGCGCCTTCATTAAACGCCCCGCCGCCGGTCTTGACCGGCCCTTCCCCGGAGAGTTTCCAGGGGCGTGTCGCAAAAATTGCTTCGCCGTTGACATCCATCCACGCTGCCATGCCCTGCAAAAATTTGACTTCGTCCTCGTCAATCGTGCCGTCACCCCGGACGGGAATATTCAGCATCAAATTGCCGTTCTTGGAGACAATGTCTAACAGCATTTTGACGACTTGATCGGGCGTTTTGTACTGGTGGTTCTCGTAAAGGGAACGCTTGTAGTGCCATTCGCCGATACACGTGTCCGTCTGCCAGGGATGCGGGCGGATGATGTCCGACTGGCCGCGCTCGTAATCTTGAATCAGGCACTGCTGCTGATCATTGTTCAGGCCCTTGCCATTCAAAATCGCCTGCTGACGGCCTCCATGCCGCTTCGCGCTGGCATTGTAGTGATGGGCCGCGATGCGAAGGCCGAGGTCTGGGTCCATCTGATACAGCGGCAGAACCTGGTCATCAAAGTAGAGCAAATCAGGATGATGCTTGTCAATCAAGTCTACGATGCGGTTGTAGAACTTTTCGCGGTACGCAGGGCTGGGCAGATTTTCGGGAGCGCTGGTCGTCCAGTGATCAAAGTCGCTGCCCATTGGCTTGTGGTTCTGGGCATACAAGTCCTGCGGGTCCAGCCCCTCCCACCACTGCCCTTGATCGTCGGCTTTGGTCAGATGGCCGTCATAAGGCACACCCGCCAGAGGGCCGTTCTTGTCCGCCCCTTGCGCCGGTTCCAACCAGCTCCAGGTGCGGGAGCCATGACAGCTCACGCCGAAGCGCAGGCCGTGCGCGCGGGCGACTTTGGCCCAGGTTCCGACCAGGTCTTTTTTGGGGCCGATGGCGACGCTGTTCCAGGGCTGAAACTTGGAGTCCCAGCAGTCAAAGTTGTCATGGTGCTGGGCCAGCGCCATAAAATACTTGGCTCCGGCGGACTTGTACAGCCCCATCAAATGCTCCGGGTCCCAGTTCTCCGCGTGCCACAGATGGTCAATGTCCTTGAAACCGACTTTGGACGGATGACCGTAATGTTCGCACTGGTACTTGTAATGATCGCTGCCTTCCTCGTACATGTTGCGGGCATACCAGTCGCCCTGTTCAGGGACGCACTGAGCCGACCAGTGCGCCCAGATGCCGAACTTGGCATCACGAAACCAGTCGGGGCATTGGTATTGCTTCAGCGACTCCCAGGTCGGCTGGAACGGCCCGGCGGCAGAAGCCTCAGCGGCGTTTGCCTCACGGCGGCTTTGAGTCTGCCAGAAGGCCAGCGCGGCGGCAGTGGCCGCGCTGGTTTTCAGGAACTTACGACGCGAAATGGACATAATACGTCTTCTTTCTATAGTGAGAAGCTGATGTTACGCAAAGTATAACCAATGTCATGCGGCGCGTCAATCATACGATGGCGTAAACGCCTTTGTCCCAGTGACCGCACCGGCTCGTTTACGGCTTCGTTTGATCCTGCGTCAACTGCGTGACGTTGCTGCCGACAGCGACAAACGGCTGTGCGTAGGCGTCGGACGCTTTGATCTGATTGCCGCTGAGGCTCACGTTTGCACTGTCTCGCACGGAAATCGGCGCGCGGCTTGCCGCCAAACGCGCGGGTTGTCGGCGCTTCAAAGGAGTTGCCGGTGAGCGTCACCCCGTCCGCCCAGGCGATATTCACATCGTCGCCATTGTTTGCCAGGAAACGGTTGTTTCGGATCGTGATGTTTCGATTCTGCTTGACGCCCGCGCCGTCCACCACGATCCCATCGCCGTTCTGCGTGAACGTATTATCTTGCACGACCACGTTCTGGCTGTAGTCGGCTTCCTGGTTCCATTCCGGCCCGATGCGAAGACCCAAGCCGCAACGCGAGATGACATTGTCCTGGATCAGCCCGTTGTCGGACTTGACAATGATGCCACGCGACCGCGTGTTGCCCAGGCGGCAGCCGATGATCTTGTAGCCGGCACCATCCCCGCCGACAGGATTGCTCAGATAAGTTCCCGGCGGAACGGTCGCTGTCGTGTCCAGCGTCAGCGTGGAATTGCCGTCACCGTTGTCCTTCAAAGCCGTCACATTTGCCTGAAGGTAAAATCCTCGGTCATCCGAAATCCGCACCGGCTGCCCGACCTTGTAAAAGGCGTAACCATTCTGCGCGACGATGACCGGGCCATTGACGCTGATGACCTTGTGAAATCCGCCGTGAATGGCGATGCAGTCATCTAAAAAGACGCCGTCAAACGTGCAGTCCTCAATGTCCGGCCCGAGGCTGTCATCGGGAGAATGGATTCCGTCGGCGGCATTGGTGACCACTGGGTCTTCGGTCGCACCAGCGGGACGCGGCCCCAGCGCCCAGTGACACCGCAGATAATGGTTGCCGCCGCCCTCCCCATCAAAGATGGGCGCGAAGCCGTTCCGCATCAAGGTCACATCTTTAATCGTGCAGTTGAAGCAGCCGGTCAAACCGACTTTGCCCGGCGGGTTGCCGTAGCGCGACACAATCCAGTCACCGACGGCGAATCGGACAGGCCGGCTTTCCCCCAGATGAATGCGGAACATCCCATTGCCTAGAGGTTCCACGTGGGTGTGATAATAATCGCCGGCCTCCAAGTTGATGGTGCGCGTCTTGGCGTCTACGAAGTTGATCCAGAAGTCTTTCATTTCCCCAGCCGGAACCGGATAGCCTGCCGAGGGACGCCAGTCGCAGTTCGGTTTTCCATCGTCATCTTTGCCGATGGCGAGGACGCGCCCCTGATAGGCAGTCTGCGCGGTCTGGCTGAGGAGCGGGCCTTCGATGGTCACATTCGTGCAGTTGTCCAGAAAAAACAGCCGATCCTGCGAAAGTTCGTTGTCCATGATCAGCGTGACTTTGTACGCGCTGATGGTCGCATCGCGCCAGCGGGTCAGCGGAATGTGCGCCCCGCCCGCATGGGTCAGGTGATACGTTCCCGGCGTGATGACTATGTGGCGCTCGCCCCGAATGTACGCATTCTGAAGGGCCTGCCCCAGCCCGGTTGGATTAGCGGGGTCACCCACAGTCGCCGGCTCTTTCACTGCCAGCAACGGCTTGAGCAAGGGGGCAAGGCGCATGGCGGCTTTGAGATTCCCGGACGCATTGGGGTGAACTCCGTCGGCAAAATCCGTCGGCTCCAGCCAGCCCGCCGTATCTAGGCAGTGGACGCGCGAGTCGCCGCCGGCATTCAAAGCCGCCACAGCCTTTTGCGTGTCTTCGCCGAAGTGGCCGCCGCCGAACATCCGCATCGCCACAATCTGCGCTTTGGGAAACTTCGCCTGAATGTTCTTGACAAATTGGATATAGCTGGCCGTGAACGTCTCATCCGGCTCATTCCCGCAGGCATCGTTCTGGCCCAAGTTGATCACCACGACCTGCGGTGTATACGCCGCAAAGTTCCAGAGAACCGGCGGCTGCTCGGTCGCATAGCCGAAGTTTTTGAGCCGGAAATACTGCTTATCCATGCCGGTTTTTTCGTCCGCGCAGCCAAATCCCGTGGTGAGCGCCCGTGCGCTCTGGGCGACCTGCGTGTGGTCGCAGTTCAGCGCTTCCGCCGCCTGCCAGGTGTGGTTGACATTCCACATCCCCTGCGGTCCCGTGCCCCACGTAATGGAGTCGCCAATGAATTCTATGATCGGGCGCGGCAGGGGCGACTTGGCCGTAGCGCCGGGTCCAGAACCAAGCCCAGCACCTTCGCTTCGCCGCCCGACGACGGCCCGACCAGCAGGGAGTGAAGACCGGGCGGCAGCGGCGCGGGAGTGAGGGACGTTACCCCCGCCTGCCCCTTAACGGCCCGGAACGGCTCGCCGTCAATGCTGACTGCCAGGTCCTCGCCGTCGGCCATTTTCAAGCCGACCGATGTTCCGGTGAACCGCGTTCTCAGATAAGCGCCACCCCAGTGGCTATGCGCGACACCCGGATCGCTCCGATCCCAGCGCCCGAAGTAAAGCAGATTTTTGTCATTGGCCGCCACGGTGACGTCATCCGGCCCGGCGGTCTGCGCGAGAGCGCCGACGGCGCATACGGCCACCAGGCAAGCCAGAACGAGCAGTGTTTTCAAAAGCATCAGTTTCTCTCTTTCCGCACCAGCAGGGGCCTCAGCAGGGGCGCGAGACGCCCGGCGGCTTTGGCCTGCCCGATGTCATTAGGGTGAACGCCATCCGCGAAATCAGTCGGTTCCAGCCAGCCGGTGGTGTCTATGTAGTGGACGCGGGCATCGCCGGCGGCGTTCCGCGCCGCGACAGCCAGACGGATCGCGGCGGCATACCCGCCGCCGAAGGGCCGCAGCGCGACGATCTGAGCGAGGGGCAGTCTGGCCCGAATGTTGGTGAGGAAGCTGAGATAGCTGGCCTGGAAGGTCTCATTCGTCTCGCCGCCGCAGCCGTCATTTTGTCCCAGGTTGATTTCCACAATTTGCGGCGTGTAGTCTGAAAAGTTCCAGGCAGCGTCGGGGCCGCTGTCGTAAAAGCACTTCTGTTGGAAGTATTGTTTGTCCAGCCCCCGCTTGTCGTCCTGACAGCCGTAGCCGGTCGTCAGCGCCCGGCCCGGCCAGGAAATCTGCGTGTGGTCGCAGCCCAGCGCCTCCGCCGCCAGCACCGTGTAGTTGCCTCCGGCCTCCACCGGGCCGCCGGAGCCGCTGGTAATGGAGTTGCCGACCGCCTCAATCACAGAGCGCCTGGCGGGCGGTTTCGTCCTTGCGCCCGGATCCAGAACCAGTCCCCGGAAGTCCCAGCCCCCGCCGCCTTTGACGCCCACCAGCAGCGTGTGAGTCCCCGAAGCCAGCAGCGCGGGATTGAGCGGTACGATCCCCGGACCGCCGACAACCGCCCGAGTCGGTTCCTCGTCAATAATCACGTCCAGCCCGGAATTTCCGCCGAGATCGATGCCGACCGAGGTTCCGGTGAACGTCGTGCGGACATACGAGCCGATCCAGTCACCATGGGCATTGGCCGGGTTGGTTCGGTCCCAGCGCCCCATGTAGAGCAGGTTTTTGTCGTTCGGCGCGACTGTGACCGCGTTGGGCAGCGTTGGAGCGTCTGCCCAGCCGCCCGTCGCCAGGAGGCACAGGGCCAAGAGCGCGCATAGTCGGGGCGCAAGCGCCGCCGGGGAAATTAATGTCCTCATTGTCAACCTTCGTTATGGGCGTGGATGCCCGATTTTCAGCAGCGCGCAGCCGTGCGCGGGAACCTCAACGCTGTACGAACCATCCTGGTCGCCCAGATTTTTATGCAGCCAGAGGTCACGCACCGGCTGTTTTCCCTTCACTCCGATGTCGGTCCAGCGCACCGTCACAGTCGTCGCTTCGTCGTCCACGTTGACCAGACCCACGGCATGTGTCCCATCGGACAGCGGACGCGCCCAGACTTCGCGGGAGCCGTCTTTGACCACGCGGCCCGCGGCTTTGCCGAGCGGGTCCTGATCAATGTCTATAGCTTCGTCGTTGGAAAGCAGGGCCAGAGTGAAGGGTTCCAGACGGGTCACATCGCCGCCGATCAGCAGCGGGGCCGCGATCAATGCCCAGAGCGAGAACTGAAGGATTTGTTCATTAGGCGTCAAATGGGTCAGATGGATCGGCCCCCAGTTGAAGTAGCCCACAGACAACATATCAGGGTCGTTCCAATGGCCGGGGCCGGCATAAAGTTCATGGCCGTTCTCGGCTTCAAACGTGTAGCGCAGCGCGCCCCACTCATCTTGCAGGTCGCTGTTAGTGCGCCAGAGATTGCCACCGACACCGGCGCCCCACTTCCAAACGTCACCCATGCCGTACTGGCAAAATGAGAACACTATGTCTCGGTTAGCTTTGTCCAGAGATGCGCGCATGACCGCGTAGGGCTTTTGCAGATTGGGCAGCGAGTGATCTTTGTGGACAACGTCGTCGTAGCTGCACCAGTCGTATTTGAGGTAATCCACGCCCCAATCGGCGTAGGATTGCGCGTCCTGGTCTTCATGGCCGTAGCTGGCTTCAAAGCCGCCGCAGGTTTTGGGACCGGGCGAGGAGTAAATGCCGAACTTCAGCCCACTGGTATGAATGTAGTCACAGAGAGCCTTCATGTCTGGGAACTTGCCGTTGGTCTGGATGCGGCCTTGTGGGTCGCGCCCGGCTTCCCAGGTATCGTCAATGCCAACATACTCATAGCCGTGCGCGGCCAGCCCTGTCGCAACCAGAGCGTCGGCAGAGGCGCGGATTTTTTTATCGTCCACATCGCGGGTGTAGGCGTCCCACGAGTTCCAGCCCATCGGCGGCGTCAGCGCCAGTTTATGCTCGCCGCCGACAATGGAAAGGCCGCGACTGGCCGTTCCCAGCGGGCCGCGCACGGTCACTGTCGCTGCTATCGTGCCAGTCTTCTGTAATGCGCCGGAGATAATGCCTGTCTTCGGGTCCAGGATCAGTCCGGCGGGCAGGTTTTTTGCCGAAAAGGTCAGCGGCCTCGCGCCGGTCGCTGGGATAAGAAAGAGAAACGGACGGCCCGGCGTCGCGCCGACTACGCGCGGGCCGTGGATGGCTGGATGCGGGTCAGGCGCAAGAACTGTCATGTGCGGCGGGTCTATCGGGGCAGGCGGAACGGGGAGCGTTTCGGGCCGAGCCGCCGCGTCCGACGCCAACGTGATCTCTGCCCCGGCCCAGTCGGCATGGTCGCTGCTGATACCATCGCCGCCGTCTCCGACTTTCAGTGTCAGCGTCTGCGCCCCGGTGAGGTCTACGGAAACAAGCTGAGGCTTGTCGCCGCCATGCAGGATTGGCGTCTGAGCAGCCTTTTTACCGTCCACAAGAACCGTGAACGTCACGGAGCCGACGCCGCGCTTCTCATCGTCGACGCCGACGACGGCGCTAAAGTGCGTGGCCGCGCCGTGCAGCGTGACTTGCATCACGCTGACGGCGTGGGTTCCAAACCCATGCAGATAGACGACACCGCCCAGCATCAGCGGGTTGCCGTCAATGGAGTTGCCTGCCTTTGGATTGCCATAGCCGGTCGTCATTTTGCTCAGATCCAGCGTTTCCAGCCAGATTGCATGGGGCGGCGGTGAGCCGACGGCTTGCAGATCGGTCATGGTTTGCGCCCCACCCGGCGCGGCAAGAAGAATTGCCAGTGCGCCTGTCATTTTGAGTGATAAATGTCGCATGTATTTGTCTGTTTCAGTTGCCACTGGTGGATGTGTGGAAAGGCTGGTCGCCTTCCAGGCTAATTTGAAGCGCGCTGCCGCTTGGAAGCGTGATCGGTTCCTGGAACTTGACAGTGAACTGATTTCCGCTCTGCGCGAAGCCGGTTCGGAGCCGCTTGCGATCCAAAGTGACGCGCACAGTTCTCACGGTTCCCGTCCGGCAGCGCAGGATGATTTCTTTCAAGGGCAATGCGCCGTCTCTGGCAGCCAGCGAGATTGTTTGACGCTTCCCGACAATCTCCTGGGCCAGTGTTCCATAGGCTTTGGAACAGATCCAGGGGCCGTGACATTTTTCAGGATGAAGGATCGGGCCAACGGCAATCGTGTCCCGCGGCGCGTCATAGCTCCAGCCATTCAGGACCTTTAACATGGCCCAGAGCGCCCGGTCTCGCATGTAATGGCTGAAGTCATCTACATTTCTCTCGCCGGTGGCGGCGACGATATGATGCGGCAGGTTCCAAAGGCCGCCGGGATGCTTGTCTCCGATGTCGTACATTTGTTTCAGAATTCGCAAACCATTGTCAACATCGCTGCTGTCGCCCTGCTGCATCAATGCAATCGGGGCCGGGATGGCGTGACAGAGCGTGATCTGGGCGCGTTTATCGCCCGCGTATTCCACCATCTCGCCGGATTTGTTCGCTGTCACGACCAATCCCCACTGCGTCGGCGGGTTGTTATATTTGGCAATCGCCCGCAGGGTGGAAAGAGACCTGTCATCAGGCAAAATCGGTCCCAGGCCCACAAACCGGGCGAACATATCTCCATAGGTGCTTTCCACAAAGCTGAGGTCGTTTTGCCTTAAGTTTTGATCCGTCGTCATTGCATAAAACTCGCCATTCCAAAGATGAGCGTTCATGGAAGCCAGTCCCGCCTCATACTGCGAGTGCATCCGGGCGGCAAAGTCCGGCTCGCCCTGGACACGCGCCAGATCTTCGGCCGCGCGCAGACCAGCCAGCCAGACGCTTGCCCCGTAGCTGAACAGGTACTTGTCGCTCCAATGATCCCAGGTGCTGGAAATGTCGGGGCCGCTGGGAAGGCCAACTCCCATTGTGTCAAACTTTTTTTCGTAGATCATGGCCCGTTTGACCGCGGGCCAGACGGCATCCAGAAAGTCTTTATCGCCAGTTTCCCGCCAGCGATGATACACTTCCAAAGCAAATTTCGGATTGAGGTCTATGAGATCGCGACCGCACGGAACCGTGATGCTGGGATGGGTTCCATCAAATTGGAACTCTTCGGGAATGCCGCCCTGTGGGCTTTGGCTGGCCGCAAACTGTCGCAGGAGTCGCGACTCCAATTCCGGGAATTCATCCACCACGGGCCAGTCCGCCAGATCAATAATATGCACCGGCGCACCGTTTGGACATTCCGGCGATTCATAAGTCATAAACCGCCCATCTTTGGTCCACCAGGTAAATTTTGCCAGCGTAGACTGATTGTTGCACAGCCAGTGGCCGACCCAGGGCGGCCATGATGAATCGCGCAGCGTGTCGCGCCAATCGGCAGAGGCTGTTCGCAGAGCATCAAAACGATGGGCAAACAGAGTGACTGAGTCTAATGGCGATGCGCTCCAGGCTTCGTAGCGATGGCCGACGAGAACTCCATTTCCATTTTCTTTGTGCGTGGGAAAGAACCAGCCCACGACAAAGCGCTCCGATTTTTCCTCATGCGGCAGCAGCGTGAGCGTCACGACCTGCGCCACGCGCTGGCCCTGGCCGCTGTTGGGGAAAGCAGACTGCGCCCTGCTGAACGCTTCCCAGAAAGATTTCAGGGTTTCCGGGGTATCTGTCCCGCCGGTCACACTGACGGCGTCTTCGTCCAACGCGGCCAGAGCCAGACCTTCGCGGCCACGCACCGATTCCGCAACGCGCAGGTTCCCGGAAGTTTGCTCACGGCAGTCCTGCCCGAGCGGATTGACGACCGACAGAACCAGGCTGACCCGCACCGACTTGTTCGTGGTGTTCTTCAGCCGATAGGTCAATCCAAAGGCCGGGATGCCGGAATCGCTGGGGTGATGGGGAACATACGCGCCGAAGGCTTCCAGCGAGATTTCCACAGGAGCCTCCGGCCCCAAATCATACTGCAAATTTAAAAAGGAAACCAGCCATCATAGGCAATCTTCTCCACGCCGGGGAGGCCCTGGGCGGGATGCGTTTCCAGCACATACGCCTTGTCGTTGATTTTGACGGCGGCAAAGGCATTCAGCAGGTCATAGGTGGGAGAATACTGAAACAGGTTCACGGTCTCTGAATTGCCCCAGTTGTTGAAAATCTGCCACTCGCGAAACGACCCATCGCCCCGGATTTCTATCGTTCCAGTGCCGATGCCGCCCAGCGGCACGCCCCCCACATACTCGCATGGGTCCGTGCGCGTCGGCAGGGGCAAAGAAGGCGCTTCGGCCCAGACCGCGCAGGGCAAGCCTGTCGAAAAGATTATCCCCAGGCACAAGGTGAACAGCCCGAAACGATCAGTTATCATGGCTTCTGCCAGTTTGCCGTCGGTGTCTGACGCCCACACGGCTGCCTCTCGGTGTGACGGTGTGCCTTTGTAAAGTGATAAGTCATGGCCTATTTATTTTTCAGAGACGCATTGAGCCGAACGCTCTGCCCTATTTTGAGTTTGAGGTCAATGGTCGTTTCGCCATAACGAACGCGGCAGGCGGTGCCGCCGACGCTGAGGAGAGTCGCGTGAGTCAGTTTGCCGCCCGCCCAGGCTTCATCGATTTCAAAACCGCCACGAGCGCGCAAACCGGAGACAGAGCCGGTCGGCCAGGCGAACGGCAGGGCGGGCAGCAGTTCAATCACGTACCGATCCTCACTCGGGCTGGCGGCATCCACATACCGCTCCTGGCTTTGCAGCAGCATCTCCGTGATGCCCGATAATGCCCCGAAATTGCCGTCAATCTGGAACGGCGGATGGGCGTCAAACAGGTTTTCATAGGTGCCGCCGCCCGCGTCGTAGTGCGTTCCCGTGGTCGTGACGAGATGCAACTGCTCGCCTAATAACAAAAAGGCATGGTCACCGTCATGCAGACGCGCCCAGCAATTGATTTTCCAGGCTTTGCTCCATCCCGTTCCTTCATCCCCGCGCTGTTCCAGCGTCTTGCGCGCCGCCTGGGCCAGCGCGGGCGTTCCGCGCGGGGAAATCTGGTGTCCGGGATGCAGGGCGAACAGATGCGAGATGTGCCGGTGATGCGGCTCCGGGTCGTTCAGGTCCCAGTCCTGGGCCACTCTTCCAACTGGCCCGCCTTGCCGATTTGCAGCGGGCGAATCTTCGCCCGTGCGGCCTCCAACTCCGCGCGAAACGCCGCGTCTTCGTTCAGCGTCTGGGAGGCTTGAATAACGTTCGTCCACAGGTCCCAGATGATCTCGCGCTCAACCGCTGCGCCTTCCGAAACGTAGCCCGTGACTCCGTCATCGTCCCGGAACTGGTTTTCCGGCGAGGTGGACGGCGAAGTGACTAAAAAGCCGTCGGCATCGGGGATCATCGCGCTCAAATAAAACTCCGCCGCTCCCTTCATCGTGGGATAGACCTGACGCAGATACGCCTTGTCGCGCGTGAACGCATAATGCTCCCACAGATGCTGGCAGGCCCAGCCGCTGGCCCCGGTCCAGACGCCCCAGGGAAGGCCGCCGCCGGGCGCAGTCCAGCCCCAGGCATTGGTGGTGTAGGCGTAAAACCAGCCGGGAGCATTGTAGTACGCTTTGGCCGTCTTCTGGCCCGGAGCGACCAGGTCTTCAATCGTGCGAATCATAGGCAGATGGCAGGCGCTGAGATTGGCCGTTTCCACCGGCCAGTAGTTCATCTGAAAGTTGATGTTGGATTTGTAATCGCATTTCCAGGGCAGGTCCAGCCCGTCGCCCCAGATGCCCTGCGAATTGGAGGGCAGCGGATTGTCAGGACGGCTGGAAGAGATCAGCAGGTAACGGCCAAATTGATAAAACAGCATGGCGAACGCCGGGTCAGCCTTGCCGTCGCCATACTGGGCTAACCGCGCATTGGTCGGCAGCGAGAGCATATCGGAGTGGCCTAAGTCCAAATGCACCCGATCAAAGTAGCTCTGGTAATCCGCGATATGCTGCTGCTTCAGGGCGGCGTAGGACATTCTCCCGGCCTGGGCGAGCGTCTTTTCCACGGCGGGATGCGGGTTCGGGCCGCGATAATCCCTGGCATAATCCAGCAGGTAAGAAGTGCCGGCGGCCAGCAATACGGTCGCTTCGGTTGCCCCCTGCACCGTGATTTGCCCGCCGGAGGCTGTGACCGTGCCGCCGGGCGCACTTACTTTGGCCTGCACCTCGTAATCCAGGTTGCCCTTGCTGTCGCCCTGGTTGGTATTGCCGACCATGACCAGAGTGTCATTGCCCAGCGTTGTCGTGTGCGCCGAGACGATCCGCGACAGGTTCAGGGTGAAGCTGAGGGCGTGTTTGCGGCTGCACGTCAGGTGCAGGACGAGGACTCCGGCGGGGGCGCTGGAAAAGACTTCGCGGCGGTAAGTGTCGCCGTTCAGCGTGAACTCCACGCCGGAAACGGCCTTGCCGATGTCCAGCCAGCGCGCATAGTCCGTGACTGCCCCTTCAGGCAAGGTAAAGTCAAACTGCAAATCCCCCAGGGTCTGATAAGACGGATCGTAGCCGGTCTGGCAGGTCATCCATTGCTGAGACAACTGATCGGCCTTCCGGTGATCTCTCGCACGAATGGCGGCACGGATTTCGGGAAGATGCGTGTAGGCATCGGGGCTGTCTGCCCTAGGTTCCGGGCCGCCCGACCAGACAGTGATGTCGTTAAGCTGCAATCGCTCCTGGTCCACGCCGCCGAAGATCATGGCCCCCAGACGCCCGTTGCCGACGGGAAGCGCCTGCTCCCAGGTCTGCGCGGGCTGTCCGTACCACAGCGTCAGCGGGTCGCCCGTGCCACGGGCGCGGGGCGCGATGGGCCGCGCGTCTGTCGGAATCATAAGTTTTGCTCCCATGAAAGTCGGCGTTTGCGCCCTTGTGCTTATGACGGAGAAGAACAGGAGGGCCAGTATCGCGGCGGCGAGTTTTCTCTTCATCAACACGGTCAATTCACAACAACGTAATCAATGTTCGCGGCCACGTCTCCGGCGTCACATTGCAGCTTGAGTTCGGCTCCGGCGGGAATTGAGACCGGAACGGTCACAAACTGATACCTGCCCTCCCACCCGCCGGTCTTGGGGAAGAGAACATGCTGAACCTTGACACCATTGACATACAGCGAAAGCTTTGCCCCCTCAAAGTCCGTGCAGTAGCGAACAATCAGATGCGTTCCGGCAGCGACATGGGTGAACTTGACGCCGGAGCCAACGGTGATGTCCAGCCTGCGGGTCGCCGCGCCGCCGGATGCCGCCGGGTCGGGAAAGGCTTCTGCCGACCCGTAGACGCCGGTTTCCGCTTCGTATTTCGCCCCTTGCGGAGCAGGCACAGCCGGAGGTGGGTTGGTCGGCGCAGAGCGTATTGCTGTAGACCCGGTAGCCGTCAAACGTCACTTTCGTTCCGGCAAGAGCCTTGCTGATGAGCCGAACCATATGCGTTCCCTGGGTCAAGCCCATGTTTCTGTAAATGGGAACTCGGTACAAAAGCGGAAAAGGGTTCTGGGTCTGCGAAACGGTTCCAGCGGAAACGCCGTCAATGACCACTTCCATCGCGCCTAAATCGCTGTGCTTTTCCGAAAGAACTTCAATGCCGCTGCCCTGAAACGTAAAGTCTATGGTCGCGCCGGGAGTAGATGAGACGTGCAGATCGTCATAGTAATCACCGACGCCGCGATGCTGCTGATCGTCCCAGCCGTCGGAATAGACGATGGCAGAATTGTTGTCATTGACCCACTGAAGCAGGCGGGGCTGAGGCGCGGTGTAAAACGTGACCGGGCAGCAGTTGTTCTTGTAGAGGCTGTCCGGGGTATCATCCCATGTCATGCCGGCAAATGTCATAATCGCGGTGACACTCTTATCCGCATTGGCCGTGATGAACTTCGGCGAGAACGATGGCCCGTACCAGCGATGCGTTGGTTCTCGCCGGTCGGCGAGGAAGTCGGAGGCTTTGATTTCTCCAACATCGGACCACGGCCCCCACGGATGGTCGGCCTGATAGAAGTCAAAGATACGGTCCTGGGGATAGTCCCACTTCAATCGGGTGTCGGCAGGCTCCGGGTTGTACCAGGTCACGGTGACATATTTGTGCAGGGCGGCCAGCCAGAGCGGGCTGCCCGACGTGCATTTAACCTGCCCGTTCGGAAATCCGGGGATCGGCGTGGCGCCTTCTACGTTGCTTATCCATTGCCCATTCGCATAAAACTGCCAGTCGGAGGCATGGAGGCTGCCAATTTTCGTGCGCGGAACGCGGCCCAGATAAAAGTTTGTGCCGTCGTTCCAGTAGCCATCGTTGGAAATCGCATACACATACTTGTCTTGGCTGTCCTGTGCTCCACTGCCGCCGTTCTTACCGTACTTGAAAAAATACGCTGTGCTGAACTTGAAACTGGTCCACATCGGATGATCGTAGTTTTCGCTTTCGCTACGCGTCCAAGTCTTGCCGTCGTCTGTAGACTTAATGAGCGATAGGTTCAGCGCGGTCTGACGCAGATAGGGATCTATGGCCCCGATGCCGTAAGCGGGTTTGTCGCCGTACCAGTTGTTGGCGATGAAGGCGTACAGGACGCCATCTATGCAGTCGCACCCTGTTGTTTTCCAATTTGCGCCGTTCGCAAAGGCCTGGCTTGACTTGCCGTACTCATCCATCGTGTTGACGCTGGAACCCGTAAGTTTATCCCAGGCATCGCCCGTGAGCCGATTGAAGTTCAGGTTGCGCCCATCGCTGTGAGAGTACCCCCGGCTGTCGTCCGCGAAGGTATAGAGATTGTCGTCATCCGCCCATGCATAATCCCAGGTATCGCCGTTTGAGTTCGTGTCATGATAGATTTGCGCGGTGTCCACGAAGATGCCGGAAATGCCCTGCGGGGTCAGAGTAGGAGCAGGCGCGGCCCCGGCAAAAGAAACCACAACAGTTAGCCCCGCGCAGAGTATGAGCCGCAACAGACGATTGATTTCCATGATAAATCTTACTTGAGCACGGCTGGATTTGGCCCGTAAACCTCAAACTCAAAAAGAGAGTAGCCGAAAACCGTCGCCCGCTCTGTGGCGTACAGCCGAATATAACGTCCCTGGCCGCTCAGGCCAGTCAAGTCCTCCATCCCGCCTTTGCCCGAAGTGGTCGCGTAGATGTCCGTCCAATGAAGAGTGTCATCGGAGACCTGGATTTTGTAACTTTTGGCGTAGGCTGCTTCCCAGAACAATTTCACGCGGCGGAGGGATTGGCTTTTTCCCAGGTCCACGCAAAGCCACTGCGGGTCAGCGCTGTAGGCCGATGACCAGCGCGTCAGCGGGTCGCCGTCCACGGCGGCGTCCGGTTCGCTGGCGGAAGCGTCGCTGGAAGAAACTGTGACCGGCTTGCCTAGCGCCAGGTTGGCTTTATTCACTGGCGGGTGAAGTCTTGACGGCATTGTTCCAGCATTCCACCACCAGTTGCGGCGCTTTGGTCCCGGCAGCCGCCGGGTCAAACTGGATTGTGAGATGTTTCGTTTCACCGGGAAGGAGCGAAAAATAGCCGTCATTCATAAAGACGGGCAAAATCTGCTTGCCCGTGCCGGGATTGATCACTTTGGGCCGGATCCCAAAGGCGACGGTATGCGAGTTGGCTGGATTGGTGATGGCGACAACCATTGTGTCCCGGCCCGAGATATGTGACAAATGGGACGTGGCGGCCAGTTTCACTTTCTTTAAATCGTTCAAGGCATGGAAGTTCAGAGGGTGTGTTCCCCGCCAGTAAAAGTTCTCCGAAACGACCTTGCCGGCGCTGTCGGTGAGGCGCAGCTTGATAAAATGCGTCGCGGAAAGAGTGTCGGGATAGGTCAGCGTGAAGCAGTCCGCGACCGTATCTGGCCGGGAGTTGACTTTCGTGCTCCGACCATACTGCCGAGAGCCGTCCAGATTGTAAATCCAGGCCTGCGCCGTCAGCCCGTCGGCATTCCGACCCGACGTACTGACGACCCGAATGCGATCATCGTTTTCGTTCCAGTAGATATGCACCGGCTCGCAGGCCGTTTTCGCGCCCCAGTAGGCGCCGGTCGTGTCGTAATAATAGTCGTAAGTCTGCCACACGAAGGACGGATACGCGGACTGGCTCATCCAGATCAAAACGCCGGAAGCGTCCTTATCGCTGTGGTCCAGCCAGCCTTCATAGATCGCCTTCATGGTTTCCAAATTGAGAAACTGCGCTTTCTGGCAATATTCCTCAATGCTGCCCGGCCGGCCGTAGCGCTGGTCCAGGGCGGCCTCAAAGCCGTCCGGTCCGGCATTGGCCGCGCTTTTGCCGAAAAAGTGCTGGTTCCACATGTCATCGCGCGGCCACCAGTCGGATTTGGGCATGAACTTTTGAAAGCTGTCGAAGCTGGTGAAAGTCGCCGTGCCGATCTCGCTCCGCATCCCGAACGGCTGCCCGTCGCCCCCGCCCCCCGTAACGCCCGTAAAATAGCGTTTCGGGTCAAGGTTGTTCCACGGGCCGCTGCCGCTCAGGTTGACGGCGTGCGAGTTCGCCTGGTAATAGCGGTCATCGCCGTCATAAGTATGCACATCCGCCCGCAGCCCTTCGTTAATAATAGGCGGCGGGGTCGCTTCGTTTTCGGCGCACCAGAGCGCGATGCAGGGGTGGTTGCGGAACGTCTTGATCTTCTCAATGGCGTTAGCGTTGAAGAGAGGAATATCGGCGGGCAGCTTGCCGTAAGTCGTGCTGGAATTGAGCCAGAACTCGTCCCAAACCATGATGCCGTACTTGTCGCAGGCGGCGTAAAACGCTTCGTCAGCCGTCATGCCCATCCAGTTGCGGATCATGTTGAAGTGCATCTGCTGGTGGAAACGCAGCTTCGTATCGTAGTCCTTGGCGTGGCAGCGCAGCATGAACTCCGCCATGCCCCAGCTTCCGCCTTTGGGAAATACACGGACGCCGTTGATGTGAATGTGCAGGGTCTTGTTGTCCGTGTCATAGGTGTACTTTTTGATGCCGAACGTGATGTTTTGGACGTCAGACACAGCGCCCCCGACGCGAAACTCCAGGCGGCAGGCATACAGATTGGGCGTGCCGTACCCGTTGGGCCACCAGAGCCGGGGATGCGCCAGGCGCAGCGCCGCGATAGTCTGACTCTTCAAAGTCACGGTTCGCGTCTCGCTGGCGTTCAGCGAGACGGGCAGCGAAAACACGATCTTACCTGGGCTAATCAGGCCTGCCAGAACGCCGCGGACAGGGGACGGCGAATGGTTTTCCACGTCCGTCTGCACCGAAAGATCAGCCTGATTGAGTGTCGGCAGGTCCGTTCGGACCCAGGGGTCTATCAGTGAGACTTGCCCGGTATGAGTTAGATAAACATCTTTGTAAATGCCCATATTGAGGCCGGGGACGCGCGGCATCCAGTCCCAGCCGACACTGCAAATAAACGCCGGACTCGAGGTATTTTCCGCGCTGCCCGGCGGCTGGACCGGAACAAAGTCCCGCACTGCCAGAGCGTTCGGGCCGCCCAAATGGACGAGGCCTGTGATGTCAAAGCGGCCCCGCTGCATAAACCCGTGCATGGCGCCGACGTTCTTCCCGTTCACGTAAACAGCCGCGTCCCGGTTCACCCCGTCAAAATTGAGCCAGACTTTGCCCGTTTGGTAGCTGCCGGGAATGGTGAACTCGGTGCGATACCAGAAATTACGGTCATACTTCTTCGTGTCCACATTATAGATGTTGTCGCCGTAGGTCGGCTCGCGTTCCCGGCCTGCGTTGACATACGCGCCGAACACGGTTCCCGGCACCTGCGCGGGCGTCCAAGCGCCGGCCCGGTATCCCGGCATGGAAATCTGTGCGCCCGTCCCGGCGATCTCGGACTGCGGCGCGATCTTCCAGGGGCCGCCGTCCAGCGACGCTGTTTCCCCCGCCGCCACGACAGGCGGAAGCGAAAAAAGCAGCGTGAGCAGAAGCAGGATTGTCGCCACAGTGAGAGGAGATCGGTGCATGTGCTTTACGCCTCGTGCGAATCGGCAGCGAAATACAGGGTTTCTCCCGGCTGCGTTGGCAGCGTAAACCGCTCACCACTGACCGAAGTCGCCTGTCCACCGCTGCGTGACACGCGCACGGCGCATCCCGGCCAGGGATTGACCAGGGTCAGCGGCTGGCCCTGTTCGCTTTGCACTGTCACTGACTGGACAACGCCGTCGGTCTGCTGAGCGGAGATGAGAAACGCGCCGTAGGCGCGGAGCTGCGTGAAGCGGGCGCCTCGCGTCTTCGGCCAGTTGGCGAAGACGCGCACGACGCCGCGGCAGCTTTGCAGCAGCATTTCCTGAAGGGTGGCCGTGACCGTGCTGCACGCTTCAATGCCGCCTCCGCCGTACTTTAAATAGAGATTGGGCTGCGTGTGCGCGGGCGACAGGGATTTTTCGCGAAGATTTCGCAGGATCGTCTCGGCGTCGTAACCAATGCGGGCCGCGCCGGGCATCATGGTCATCGTGTGGTTGTTGTCATCCCAGCCCCAGTGATGGGCAGTGATGGTGTTTTTGGCGATTTCCAGCAGCTCCTGGTCGCTGTCCAGGTCAAACGTATCGGCGGGGTAAACGTGCTGCAAGCCATTGACGCAGGAGCCTTCCTGCCAGTCCTGCCCGACTTCTGTGTAGCGAAAGACAGGGACGCCGTCGCGCTCATAGACGGGATACTCGCTCAAATGGTCAAGAATGTGCTGCCATTTCGAACGGCGATCCGTATCCACGTTCAGGGCGACACTCATGTCCAGCGTTCCCTGAAGATTGGAGCGCAGCAGGCCAAGAGAAATCACGCTGTTGACATCGGAACTGTTGCTTTCGTGGATCGCATCGGCCACGACAATGTAACGGCTGCCATCCCAGACGAGATAATTTTCCCAGAAGTTCGCCAGTTCCCGAAGATACGGATAGACTTTAACGGCATAGTTTCGGTCCAGGGTGCAGCGCCATCGCATGACCATGTTGACGCCGCCCCAGGATGCATTGCTTTTCTGACCGGCAAAGAAGTGCTTGTCGTAGGAGTCATCGTTCCACTTGTCATGGTCTTTTTCCCAGCACGAACAGGAGCCGAGCGGGCCGATGCCGACGCAGTACAGGATGCCGGGCTTCCCTAAATAGGCGTGGGCCATGTGTTTGCCCCGCTCCATGTACTGCAAAACAGGCGTGTCATACGGCTCGGTGATTCCAATGTGGTTTGCCCCGTAGCAGCCCCACCAGGGTGCCTGGTGGTTGTAGTTCATGTGGTAATCCGCGCCCCAATGCGGATAATCGGTGGGCGTCCAGACCCCGGAGATCGCAGGCGCGAAGCCTTTGTTTCGGCTGGAGCAGGCCATGATGTAGAACGAGCCGTAATAAAACAGTTCCAGGAAGTCGTCACCGATAGCGATCTCGGATTCGTTCCAGAAATCGCGCCACCAGTCCTGATGATCGCGGCGCAGACTTTCCACCCAGGCCGTGTCGGTTTTTTCCAGACGCTGCTGCGCGGCTTGCCGGGGATCGGGCGTTTCGTGGGACGTGGAGACCTGAGCGGCGATTTGAACCGGGGCATCGGGGACCAGCCGGAAGCGCTGCCCTGTGCCGCCGATGACTTGGGCGGCCACGGCGGCTTCATTAGGCCAGTCCAGCGCCTCGCCGCTGAAGCGCCGCGTCAGCCAGAAGCCGTCGCCCACGTGGCCGGTCTCCCAGGAAGCATGCTCGGCCTCCCGGGTTCGCAGCGCGATCTCCACCTCCACAGGCTTGCCAGTGCAGGAGAACTCTAACATGAGCGCGTTTTCCGTCGCCGGTGTCCAGGAGATTATCGTGACTGCACTGTCGGCGGTGGTGAATGTCTGGCGCACTTGGGCGGTCGCCAGAACCTGCTCGGCGTGATAGGACGCGCCTTGCAGGGCAGGGATGCTGGCTTCCAGCCAGCCAATGTTGACCGGCGTAAACAGAGGATAGCGCGGCATCGCGCGCCAGAAGTCGCACTTGGAAATCCAAAACTGCTGCAATTCAGGCAATCCGCCGATGACCACGCCGAGGTCGCCGTTGCCGAGCAGCGGCCCGTCAAAGTAATCTGTGGCCGGCGTCGAACGGGGTGGTTCTTGAAAAATAGCTTTGCAGCGATCTACACGGTGAGTGGGCATGCGTGACACTCTCAGCTTGACTAGCCTAACGAAAACTTCTATTGATTATACTGTGTGAGTATATCATGCTGTGAATTATTCTGTCAAGCAATAATTCATACAGGAAATAGTATAGTTGAAAAATATGAATGGCTTATCCGCAGAATTGAGCAGGGTGAGAACGCATAGCGAGTGGAATCAGCCAGGCTTTTGTTGCAGTCTCGCTTTCGGGGGGGTTAGAGAGGTGGAATATCTCTGTTGCGTGGCGGGGACGCTGTGCTTTCCCGTATAACCAGGGTGGGAGCAATCAGGAGTTGATGAAATTGATTGCCTTTAGTTCCCCACAGGACATCATACGCCGTTTCCACGAGTTGAACATCGGGGTGCGCGACACTGGAAACTCCAGGAATCATGTACTGGCTTGAACGCGAGTTTTCAAATCCCAGTACGGATATTTCATCCGGGACAGGAATTTTGTGTTGGCTGCACCATTTCAAGACCGCCCAGGCGCCTGGATCTGAGACCGTAAAGATCGCCGTCGGCCGCGAAGGGCCGCCCTGAACCACTTCTGCCATGTGCGCGTAGGCCGCCTCATAGGAATCGCCGCCGACAAAGTTGTCACACAGGACAACACGGCAGGAAGAGGCGATTCCACGTTCCTGAATCCCTTGCTCAAAGGCATGAATTTTGTCCTGAACATTGAACTCACTGGCCGGCTCATTCACCAGCAGGACAACGCGGCTATGGCCGAGGCTTTGCAGATAATCCAGGCCGATTTGGACCGCCGCTGCCGAGTTGGTCGCCACAACCTGGCCGGGATAGTCGGGGCCGATGCCTTCCATGGCGACGCTGCGATAGCCGCGATTGGCCAGGGCATGATACAGCAGGTGAGTCAAGTCGCTGGGTGTGTGGAAAACAAACGCCTCCTCCTCCGGGTTGCCCGAAACGGAGCGGAAGATTTGCGAAAGGCGGGTCGTGTCTGAAGTATCGTGAAAACGCACTTCAATGCCCTGAACATCGCCCTGGCGCTGAAACTCACTCATCAATGCCAGGGAATGCTCCGAAGCGGACAGCAATCGTTGAGGCAGAAAAATCCCCAGGATTTTTTTGGCCAGACGCTCCTGCCGTTTCGCCGTCCGGCCCGCGCTCAAAGACGGGCGCGTGGGAACAGGTGCGTCCAGGCGCGCTTTCTTGCGAATTGTCGTCCCGCGCCCGCGCCCCGGCACCAGCAGACCTTCCGCCGTGAGTTCGCGCAAAGCGCGTTGAATAGTAATCTGGGAGACAGGAAGCCGTTCCAGCAGGGTCTTCTCGGAATAAAAAAGATCGCCGTCCCCAAAATGCGTGTCTACCAGGACACGGAGATGATCTACGAGCTGGGCATAAAGCGGCCGGTCGCTGCGTACCTCCAAAGACAGATTGTTCAAGAGATCGCTATCGGGAGAAGTCATCATTTTTTAGCCACGAAAAGAGTATATAGGTTGTACCATATCCAAGCCGCGATGTCAACGGGAAGAATGCCTGGCCGCCATTGACAACGGCTTCCGTTTCATTCTATACTTATACTGTTTCTTCTACCCTTCTATGAAGATTGGATATTTTTATGTCTCCTAACCAAAGACAGCGGCTTCTCTTTAACCACACTTGGCAGTTTCAGAGCGGGGGAGTTGAGACGCTGCTGGACACTGCGGAGTGGGAATCCGTGACGCTGCCCCACTTTGGCCGCCTGGAGCCGTATAACGTGTCACGGCATTTTCAGGGGTTTTGCTGGTATCGGAAAGAAATTGCGCCGACGCCGGACATGGCTGGGCGTCGGGTTTGCCTGGAGTTTGAAGGGGCGATGCAGGTTGCCGACGTCTGGGTAGACGGGCGACACCGGCTCACTCACGAAGGCGGCTACCTGCCGTTTGTCCTGGACATCAGCGACGACATGCAGACCGTAGCTCCCGTCACCGTCCTGCTGCGCCTGGACAACCGCGATAATCCTGAAGTCCCGCCGGGCAAGCCACTGGCCGGCATGGACTTTTGCTATTTTTCCGGCATGTACCGCAATGTTTGGCTGCATGTCACCGACCCGCTGCACATCAGCCACGTTTATCTGGCCGACAAGCCGGGGGGCGGCGGGATTTTCGTGCGTTATGAGAATGTCTCCGAGGACTCGGCGGATGTGCGGGTGTCCGTAGACGTGGTGAACGAAGGCGCTGTCGGCGTCGGCACAAAAATCCATGTTCGCCTCACAGATTTCGCAGGGCAGGTAGTCACCAGCAAAACCTCGGACGAAGCTGTGCTGGCCGCCGGATTGTCCGTTTCGTTTGACCTCACGCTTTACGTCCCCTCCCCGCGTTTGTGGTCACCCGATGTCCCCCATCTCTATGCATTAACGGCGATTGTGCTGGCGGGAGAAGAAGTCCGAGACACGCTGACACAGCACATCGGCCTGCGAACGCTGCGAACCGACCCGCAGGACGGCTTTTTTCTGAACGGCAAGCCCCTGACGCCTTTTGGGACCAACCGGCATCAAGCATACCCTTACATTGGAAACGCCCTGTCCGATCAGGCGCAGCGCCGAGACGCGCGTAAACTCAAGGACGGCGGCTATGACATCATCCGCCTGCCGCACTACCCGCAGGCACCGGCGTTTTTAGACGCCTGCGACGAACTGGGCCTCATGACCATTGTCTGCATCCCAGGCTGGCAGCACTTCAGCGACACTCCCCATTTTCGTCACAATGTTTTGCAGGACCTCCGGCACATGATCCGGCGGGATCGCAACCATCCCTGCGCCGTGCTGTGGGAAACCAGTCTGAACGAGACGCTGGGACACGACGACATCCTCCATCAGTTGATTCAGATCGCCCACGAAGAGTATCCCGGCGACCAGATGCTGACCTGCGGCGATACCGAAGGCCATGATCTGAACACGTTAAACTATGATGTTCCCTACAGCGGCTGGGACGGCGAAACGCGCACTCGCCCCAACCTGGCCGGCAAAATGAGCCTGCACCGAGAGTACGGCGACAATCAGTTTGGCGGATATAGCCGCTATCGCCGGGGCGACGGCGAAACCCTCATGCTGGTGCAAGCGTGGAACTATCAGACGGCGGTCAACGATCACCTGGGACTGGATTATACCTGGGGACAATGCTCCTGGGAGGCCATTGACAACAACCGGGGCATGTCGCCCGAAATGGCGACCTGCGGCGCGCTGGACCTGTTCCGGCTGCCCAAGTTCCTGTCTTATTTCTTCCAGAGCCAGGGCCTGCGCCAGCCCATGATCTTTATTGCCAACTACTGGCAGCCCGCCGACGCTCAGCGAAACCCGGTCGTGGTTTTCTCCAACTGCGACGAGGTAGAATTGTTTGTCAATGGCCGCTTGGTGGGACGACGCGGCCCGGATGGGGGACCAAACGTGCCGTTCGGCGATTTGACCGGCTTTGATCTTAACTACTGGAAGTCGGGCGAGTCGGTTCCGACTGACGAGCGCATGAGCGTGGCCACCAGCCCGATCTTTACGGGCGGCAACTGCCGCAATCTGACGCATCCGCCGTTCACGTTCTCCGGTATCGCGTTTGAGCCGGGCGAGTTGACCGCGACCGGCTATCGCGGGGGGGAGGCCGTTGTCACCACTCGCCGCCGAACACCGGGCGAACCGCACCGGCTGGTTCTGGCGGCGGATGAGACAGGAGAGCCATTTGTCGCCGACGGCGCGGATACCCTTTTCCTTCATGCGACCGTGGTGGACAAGGACGGGACTCCGGTTCCTGACGCGGCGCTGCCGGTTCACTTTGAATTAGACGGCGACGCAACGCTCATCGGGGACAATCCGCGTCCTGCCGAAGCGGGGATCGCCTCCATGCTCATTCGCGCCGGCACGAATAAGGGTATCATTCGGGTGGCCGCCTCCGCGCCGTCTGTCCAGAGCGCGGAACAGACGATAGAAAGCATTTGAGGGAACCAAAATTTGGCAAACATTGAACAGTTCGGCGCGCGCGGGAACAGCGCGGAAGATACAACGCCCGCCGTGCGCGCCGCGCTGGACGCCTGCCGACAGAATGTCGACCGACGCCTCGTGTTCCCTCCTGGACGCTACGATTTTTGGCCGGATCGGGCTGCCGAACAGTACCTGTTTATCTCCAACAATGACGAAAGCCTCAAGCGAATCGCCTTTCCCCTGTTTGATCTGGACGGTTTTGAAGTCGCCGGATCGGGCGCCGAGTTCGTCTTTCACGGATTTGTTGTTCCCTTTGCGGTTTGGAACAGCCGCGACATCCGTCTGACGGGATTTACGGTTGACTGGGAGCGGCCTTTTCACAGCGAAGGGCAAATTCTGGCGGCGGGTTCGGGCTGGGCAGACATCGCGTTCGGCGACCAGTTTCCGTACAAGATCGCCGGTCGTCGCCTTGTCTTTACGGGGGAATACGGCGAGGTTTTGCATTTTGAGAACCTGCTGGAAATGGACAGTACGAGGCACGAAACGGCCTTTATGGCGCCGGATCACTATGGGATCGGGGAGCGGCACGAAGCCAGCGAGACCAGTCCGGGCCGCGTGCGTCTGACCGCCGATCTCGCGGGTCCCATGACGCCAGGCAATATCCTGTACTTCGGCTCCGACCACCGCAAGTGTCCGGCCATCGCCGTCAGTCAGAGCCGGCAGGTGGAAATTGAAGACGTGACTCTGCATCACTCCGGCGGCATGGGGATTATCGCGCAGCTCACCACGGACATCGCCGTGCGCCGCGTGCGCGTCACGCCGCCGCCCGGTAAAGACCGCCTGGTCTCGCTCACGGCGGATGCAACCCACTTTGTGAATTGCCGTGGCAAGGTTGAGATTTCCGACTGCCTGTTTGAAAACCAAATGGACGACCCCGTCAATGTCCACGGCATTTACGCCCAAATTTCCGCTCAACTCTCGGCGTGTGAACTGGAAATCGCCCTGATCCACGGGCAGCAGCTTGGCATTGACCTCTTCGCACCCGGCGACACCGTGGAACTGGTGCGCGGTGAGACTCTGGCAGCCTACCATGCCGGCGTCATCGCCGCAGTCCGCCGCCTGAACAAGATTTACAGCGTGTTGACATTCTCCGAAGACCTGCCCGCCGCGATCACCTCGGGCGATGCGGTGGTTTGCGTGGAGGCCAATCCTGATCTCATCATCCGCAAGTGCACCGCGCGCGGCAACCGTGCGCGGGGCTTTCTGATCTCCACCGGGGGCCGCGTGGTGGTGGAAGACAATCACCTGCACACGCCGGGTGCGGCGATTCTCATTGCTGGGGACGCCAATTACTGGTTCGAGTCGGGGCCGGTGCAGGATGTGACGATCCGGGGCAACCACTTTGACACCTGTAACTACGGCGTCTGGGGCCGGGCTGCCATTGACATCTGCCCGGAAATCTCGCCGGAGTTTCGGTCAGGCATCTTCTATCACCGCAACATTCGGATTGAAGGCAACACGTTTGACGTTTTCGATCCACGGCTGATCAGCGCACATAATGTCCAGGGGCTGTCGTTTATGGACAATGAGATACGCGCCAGCACGGCCTATCCACCCCCCGCAGAGAGCGGCCCTGCCTTTGCCGTCACCGATTCGGCGGATGTCGTCATTCAGAACAATCACTTGCCGGAGTGATTGCTACGCAGGATTTGGCTGTTGAGAGGGTGAATCATTGCCGGCAGGCAGAGGAGGAAGGCGAGCGTGCCGCGAGATGTTTTGACCTTCGGAGAGACGATGCTGCGATTTTCGCCGCCGGGCCGTCAGCGTCTGGCGCAGGCATTGACTTTTGATGTCTGGGTCGCGGGGTGCGAAACCAACGTGGCGGTCGCGCTGGTCACACTGGGGCATTCCGTTTCCTGGGTCAGCCGACTGCCGGATCAGCCGATGGGCGGAAGATCGAAGCCGCTCTGCGCGCGGGCGGCGTGAACGTCTCGCCAATTATTTGGGCACCCTCCTCGGAGCGTGTCGGCACATTCTATGCCGAGCCTGCCGCCGAACCGCGCGGGGGGACGGTCATCTATGATCGCGCCGGTTCCGCCGCGTCATTTCTTTCGCCCGCCGACCTTCCCGACACGCTGTTTGACAGTCATCGTCACCTGCATGTCAGCGGCATAACGCCCGCGCTTTCCCCCACCTGCTCCCGGACTGTCCAAGATGCCATTGCGCGAGCGAAGGCGCGGGGAATGACAGTTTCTCTGGATGTCAACTATCGGGCTAGACTGTGGACGCCGGAAGCGGCAGCAGCGGCTCTGGCTCCGCTCATCAGGCAGGTAGACGTACTGCTCTGCTCGCGCACCGATGCCGCCCGCTTGTTCGGCCTGATAGGAGACGCGATGGATCAGGCGCGCGGGATGCAAGATATGTTTGGCGTTCCCCAGGTGATTTTGACCAACGGATCGGACGGCGCGGTCGGCTGCGGAGCAGGAGAATGCTGCGTCATGCCCGCGATCCCAATCGCGCAGACAGTGGAACGGTTTGGCTCAGGTGATGCCTTTGCCGCCGGTTTCCTGGCCGTCTATTTGTCCGGCGGTACACTGGAGGAAGCACTGCGGCTGGGGGTCGCCACCGCTGCGCTCAAGCGCACCATTCCCGGCGACATGCTGGCTGCCACGCGGCAGGAAGTGGAGGCCGTTATGGCACAGGAACCCTCTGCCACCTGGCGTTAGAAGAATAGGAAGATGAAGACCATGACTGAGGTGTTGACGGCGGCGGAAATGGAAGAAATCGGCCTCATTGCCATTGTTCGCACCGACAAGATTACGGATTTACTGGCAGTCGGGCGGGCGCTTATGGAAGGCGGCATTCAGGCGATGGAGATCACATTGAATACGCCGGGCGCGCTGACAGCCATTGCCGCGATCCGCGCGGAATTGGGCCCGGCCTTGCGCGTGGGGGCGGGAACCATTCTGGACGCCGGGGACGCGCAGGCAGCCATAGACGCGGGCGCGGAGTTCATCGTCACGCCGACGCTTCAGCCGGACTCCATCGCCGTCTGCCGCGAACGGGGCGTCCCCATCGCCTGCGGGGCCTTGACGCCGACTGAGTGTTTAGCCGCTCATCGGGCGGGGGCGGACTTTGTCAAATTGTTTCCTGCCGAGATATTAGGGCCGGCCTATGTGCGCGCTCTGCGCGCGCCCCTGCCGTTTCTGAAGCTCATTCCAACCGGAGGCGTCTCTCTGGAAAACCTGCCTGCATGGGTGGAGGCGGGCTGTGCGGGGGTCGGGTTGGGCAGTCACCTGGTCAGCCGCGAAGTTCTACAAAGCCCCGACTGGAACACGCTGACGCTAACAGCACGGCAATATGTGGACGCATGGGCGTCGGCGCAAGCCACCCGGAAGGATAAGCAAGCATGAAAGACAGCGCAATACGCAGCCTGGAACTCTTCGCCGTCCCGCCCCGATGGCTGTTTCTGAAAGTGACGACCGAGGACGGTCTGGCCGGCTGGGGCGAACCCATTGTGGAGGGCCGCGCCGAGACCGTCCGGGCGGCGGTGGAGGAGATGAGTGATTATCTCATCGGCAAAGACGCCGACCATATCGAAGACATCTGGCAGACACTGTACCGGGGCGGATTTTATCGCGGCGGGCCGATCCTGACCAGCGCCATTTCGGGCATTGATCAGGCGCTGTGGGACCTCAAAGGGCGGCGTCTGGGTGTGCCGATCTATGACTTGCTCGGCGGCCCCGTCCGCGAAAAGGTGCGCGTTTATGCCTGGATCGGCGGCGACGATCCTGCGGAAGCGGCGAAATCGGCGCGGGACCGGCTGGCGGAAGGCTACACGGCGCTTAAAATGAACGCCACCGGGGCGCTGGACTGGATTGACACCAGGGGCAAAGTTGGGGAAGCGGCTGACCGGCTGGCCTCGGTGCGTGAGGCGGTCGGGCCAGGAATCGGCATTGGGATTGATTTTCACGGGCGCGTTCACAAATCCATGGCAAAAGTTTTAGTGAAAGCCCTGGAACCGTTCGCGCCGATGTTTTTTGAAGAACCCGTCCTGCCGGAAAACAACGAGGCGCTGGCCGAGATCGCCCGACATACCTGCATTCCTCTGGCGACGGGGGAGCGGATGTTCACCCGCTGGGACTTCAAATCCCTGCTGGCTGGCGGCTATGTGGACATCATTCAGCCCGATCTCAGCCACGCAGGCGGCATCTCGGAAGGGCGCAAAATCGCCGCGATGGCGGAAGCCTATGATGTCGCAGTCGCCCCGCACTGCCCGCTTGGCCCGATCACGCTGGCCGCGTCGCTTCAGCTTGACTTCTGCACTCCTAATGCGTTTATCCAGGAACAGAGCCTGGGACTGCATTACAATCAGGGATCGGAATTATTAGATTATCTTGTTGACCCTGCCGTGTTTCACTACCAGGCTGGTTACGTCCCGCTGCTGACCGGGCCGGGCTTGGGGATTGAAGTCAACGAAGCCAAAGTGCGGGAGATGGCGGCTGTGGGTCATCGCTGGCGCAACCCGATCTGGCGGCACGACGATAGCTCCATTGCGGAATGGTAGGACGCGCATGGAACGACTGACCGGAAAAGTCGCCCTTGTCACCGGAGCGGGGCATGGAATCGGGGAAGGAATTGCACGGCTATTCGCCGCCGAGGGCGCGTCGGTTGTGCTGGCCGACAAAAACGCCGGGGCGGTAGCAGCAGTCGCCCGAAACATTCAGGACAAAGGGGGCGTAGCGCTGGCTGTGACGGCGGATGTTTCGGACACTAAGGACATCCGGCGGATGGTAGAAGCGGCACTCGCACAGTTTGACGGACTGAATATCCTGGTCAACAACGCCGCTCTGACTTCCTTTGGCCGGAGTTTAGACGCCGAAGACATGGAAGCCCGCTTTGACCGTTTGATGGCGACCAATGTCAAAAGCGTCTGGATGGCGCTCCGCTTTGCCCTGCCCTATCTGCGGGTGCGCGGCGGGTCGGTCATCAACATTTCGTCGGTCCATGCCCTGGCCAGTGGCGCGGGTAATTCGGCCTATGCCGCCAGCAAGGGCGCGCTGGTCGCCGGGACGCGCGCCCTCGCCCTGGAACTCGCCCCGGACAACATCCGTGTCAACTGCATCTCGCCCGGACGAATCTGGACCGATGGGAGAGACGAAACCGATATGGACTTTCGGACTCGCATCCAGCCCCTGCCGATTGAGGGCAAGCCGGATGACATCGCCCACTGCGCCGTTTATTTGGCCTCCGATGAATCGCGTTTTTGCACCGGCGCGAACTTTGTGATTGACGGCGGCGCGACCGCTCTGCTGGCCGGACCCCCCCCGCCCCAATTCTGGGGAGCCAGATTAAGAAGGCATATTCTTCTCTGGTTCCCCCAGAATTGGAGGTTAGGGGGTCTCTGAGTGCCTTTTGATATAGTCGCTGAGGAGAAACACGATGAAGATCACGCGCATCTGCGGCTACCTGCCCCGGCGGCTCAACCCGACATTCAACCAGAGCGACATGCTCGTCACGGTGGAAACGGACGCTGGCTTGACGGGCATCGGTGAAGGCGGCTCCCCGGACACGCTGCGCCAGTGCGCTCAGGTCTTGATCGGCGAAGACCCTGCCCGCATCAGCCATCTCTGGCAGCTCTTGTACCGGGGCTATTTCTACCCCGCAGGCAGGGAAAAACTGCACGCGCTGGGCGCGCTGGACCTGGCCCTCTGGGACCTCAAAGGCAAGGCGCTCAATACGCCCGTCTATGACCTGCTGGGCGGCCTGACGCGCGACTATGTGGAATGCTACTCCACGGGCTTTCCCAGACAAGGTAGTTTGGAAGAAACCGCCCGCGCCTGCAAAGAAGCCGGGTTTCGGGCGTTTCGCACCGCGGTCGCCGACCCCGGCAACGGTATTTTTGACTCGCGGCGCATGGTGGACCAAACTGTGCTGGAGTGCCGGGAGATACGCCGGGGCGTGGGCGACGACGGGGATTGGGCGATTGACTTTCACACGCGCCTTGATCTGGCTGATGCCGTGATGCTCTGCGCGCGCCTGGAAGAACTGGCCCCGTATTTTGTGGAAGACCCACTGCGCTCGGAAAACCCGCAGGCATTGGCCACCCTCCGGGATCGGGTCCGGCTGCCCATCGCGGTTGGGGAGCAGTTCGGGGACCGCTGGGACAGCCACGAATTGATTGAGCGACATTTGATTGACTACACGCGCGTCACGCTCCCCAACACAGGCGGCATCACGGAGTTTTTGAAGATCGCCGCCCTGTGCGAGACCCATTATGTCGGCATGGTTCCACACGGCACCGGCCCGGTGTCGGTCGCGGCTCTTGTGCATGTCCTTTGCACCCTGCCCGTACCTGTCCTCATGGAGATCGGCGGCGACGGGAGATATGTCCATCCGCACATGGCACGGGGGTACACGTTCCATCAGGGCAAACTCTGGCCGGAGCCGCATCCTGGCCTGGGCATTGAGTTTGATCCGTCCGGGGCCGACTTAGTCGTGGAGGTGACGGAGCATTACGCCCCGATCCCTCTGTTCCACCGCCCGGACGGGTCTCTGACGAATTGGTAGCAACTGACAATGGCACTCTGGATCGGCACGTCGGGGTGGAGCTATGACCACTGGCATGGGGTAATCTACCCGCACGGCCTGCCCGCGGAGCAGAGGCTGGATTACTATATTCAGCGCTACACGACCGTGGAAATCAACAGCACGTTTTACCGATGGCCGCCCGATGCCGCGTTCGCCCGCTGGAACCATCGCCTGCCGGAAGACTTTTTGATGACTGTCAAAGCCCCGCGTGGCCTGACTCACGGCGCGCGTCTGTACAGCCCGGAGCGCTGGCTGGCGCGGATGCGTCCCGGCCTGCGTTATCTAGGCCGCAAACGCGGCGTCCTGCTGGTGCAGCTTTCCCCCGAATTTCGAATATGACTACGCTCGGTTAGAGCATTTCTTGAAGCAGTTGCCGACCTGGCAGAAGACGGCGGTGGAGATGCGTCACCCAAGCTGGTATCGGGAAGAAATCTTCGCCCTGCTGGAAGCGCAGGGCGCGGCCTACTGTATCATGAGCGGCGCACATCTGCCCTGCGTGCTGCGCGCGACCGCCCCCTTCGTCTACATTCGCCTGCACGGCCCCAGCACGGATCACCTCTACGCCGGCTCGTATTCCGACGATGACCTGCGCTGGTGGGCCGACCGTATCCGCGAATGGCAGGCATCCGGCAAAGATGTGTTCGCTTACTTCAACAACGACGGCGAGGGCAACGCCATCCGCAACGCCGACACCCTCAAAGCCTTTCTTAGCTAAATGCTCTGCTGCTTGGCTATTTTCTTGATCCAAAGCTATGCCTGGGGAGGTGGGGGCCAAATCGTGTCACTTTCAGTGAGGGGCGGGGGCGGCAGACCCGCTTTGGCATTCGTCCAGCACATTTTTGCGGCCTCGGTGAAAGTTGTTTGCTGTGCCTCAGTTAAGAACGCGCGCTTCGGTATGATATAAGCCATACGTTTGTTGAGAAATAGAAAAATGTAATGCGGCTCGTCCGCGATGTCGTGAATGTTCTTCCAATATACTTTTGATTCACCGATTGCTGTTTTCTGTTCCATAAAGTCCGGGGCAAGTCGCACCGACATAGGCTCCAGCAGCCCAGGAGTGGACTTGGCTTGAGAGACGCGCGTCAGCGTGGTAATATAGGGAGCAAGCGTGAGAATAATAACCCCAGGAAGCACAGCGCTGGTGACGAGACTTGCGGTATCATGCGGCAAACCATACCAACTGGCCGCGATGACTACCATAGCCGCTATCCAAACCAAAACTGGCTTCACGCCGCTCTTATGACGCCACCAATACTTTTGGAAATTGCCGATGTCCCTCGGTTCCAGAACGTAATGGACAATCATACGCACTCCTTTTCAATCATAACACATATAAGACAAGCAGCAGAGAATAACTGCCTGCCCCTTGGCTGCTTCCCTGCCTATACATCACGCGCCCAAGCGAGGTGGAGTTGGCCACATTCCGGGAGGCGCGTCGGAGGCGGATTTAGCGTCCCCTTTCCAATAAGCGGTGGCGGCCGTTAAAAAAGCATCTGCCAAAGGCGGCGATTGAAAGGCGCGTCTCGGAACAATGTAGGCTGTCACTTCATCGGTAAAGAGGTAAAGCGAATACTGGTCGGACGCGATCTCACAGACCCGGCTCCATTGGGTCATCGTCTCCATGCCTTCGGTCTGGCTTCGTAAGTTTTCCGCGCTGATGTCCAGGGTCTGACGACGTGAAAACAGGGACGCCGCCGGCAACTTGCGAACATTTCGCAAGAGAAATGTCCAAACGCCGGCAAGCACGGCGAGGGGGATCACCAGGGAAATGACGATCCCTGATACATCCATCCTAGCGGTCGGAGACCTTGGATGAGAAGAATTCGTCAGCGCATAGGTGATTGCCATGAGAACGATCAGGACGACAGCAATGCGAATGAACCGGGATATATCAAATCGCTGACGGCGGCGCATGGCGTTGAACTTCCCAAACTGCGTCAAATCCGCGGGTTCTAACGTGTAGGTCACTTGCACAGGTTACTTCCTCCGACAAAAAACAGCGGCAGGGAATAATTCCCTGCCGCCGGTCTATGTTCCTGCTTGTTTCACACGCTTACCGCTTGGGCCGGAAGCGGGCGCGGGGGGCTTCGTCGTCGGCCTGGGCAAGCGGGGGAACGGGGGCGACATCGCCGGTGCCTTCGGGATGCGGGGCCTCAAAGTGAACGGGGCGCTCGCCGCGTTCGCTGTTGCCGCCGCCGAAACCGCCGCCGCGTCCGCCGCGATCTCCACCGCCACTGAAACCGCCGCGTCCGCCACGGTCTCCGCCACGTCCGCCGCGATCACCACCGCCACTGCTGCCGCCGCCGGGCGCGGGGGACGGCCCGGCTCAGGGTTGGCCGGGTCAAAGGGCTGGTCCAGACCGCGCGCCGTCAGGTTGACGCGGCCCTGCGAGTCCACTTCGGTGACGCGGACGCGGAGCTTGTCGCCGAGCTTGACCACGTCTTCGGGCTTGCCGATGCGCTCATCCGAGTCGGTGAGCTGCGAGACATGGACGAGGCCGTCTTTGCCGGGAATGATCTCGACGAACGCGCCGAACTGCAGGAAGCGGACGACGGTGCCTTCGTAGATCTCGCCGGGCTTGATGGTCCGGGTCAGGTCCTCGACGGCCTTGCGGGCCGGCTCGCCCGCCGCGCCGTCCACGGCAGCGATATAGACCGTGCCGTCCTGCTCGATATCGATCTTCGCGCCGGTATCGGCGGTGATCTTCTTGATCGTCTTGCCGCCCGGTCCGATGACCGCGCCGATCTGTTCGGGATCGATGTGGATCGTGATGATGCGCGGGGCGTACTGCGACAGAGCCTCGCGCGGGGCGGAGATCGCCTCGGTGATCTTGTCCAGGATGTACAGGCGGGCATCTTTGGCCTGCTGCGAACGCCTGCACGAAGACTTCGCGCGGGACGCCGCCGATCTTGGTGTCAAGCTGCAGGGCCGTGATGCCCTCGGCGGTTCCGGCGACCTTGAAGTCCATGTCGCCGGTGAAGTCTTCCATGCCCTGAATGTCGGTCAGGACGGCGTACTTGCGGCCCTGCCCGCCTCTCGCCGCTGCCTTCCGGCCCTTCAATCAGGCCCATGGCGATGCCGGCGACCGGGGCTTTGATCGGAACGCCCGCGTCCATCAGGCCAGCGTGCGAGCCGCAGGTGGAACCCATCGAGGTCGAGCCGTTGGACTCCAGCACTTCCGACGTCAGCAGCATGGTGTACGGGAACGATCTCGCGGGAGGGGATGACCGCGCGCAGGGCGCGCTCGGCCAGCGCGCCGTGGCCGATCTCGCGCCGGCCGGGGCCGCGCATCGGACGCGCTTCGCCGACCGAGTAGGGCGGGAAGTTGTAGAAGTGCATGTAGTGCTTTTCGCCGTCCTCTTCCAGCGTGTCCACCATCTGCGCGTCGTCGCCGGAGCCGAGGACCAGCGTGGTCAGCACCTGGGTCTGGCCGCGCGTGAACAGGCCGGTGCCGTGGACACGGGGCAGCAGGCCGACTTCGCAGGTGATCTGGCGGATGTCGGTCGTGCCGCGCCCGTCGGGCCGCTTGCCTTCGGTCAGGATCAGATCGCGCAGCTGCTCTTTGACGACCTTATCGGCGGCTTCTTTGATGTCGGCGATGTTGTCCGGGTACTGCTCCTTGAGACTGCGTCGACCACATCGTTGATGAGCAGGGTCAGGCCGGCCTCGCGGGAAGACTTGTCGGGGTCCTGAAGGCCGGCGCGCAGGGTGGCGTTGAAGCGCTCGCGGATGACTTCCAAAATCTCGGCATGGACATGATGCAGGGGAACGTCCGTCTTGGGCTTGCCGACTTTCGCGGCCAGTTCGCGCTGCATGGCGCAGAGCTTTTTGCAGGCTTCATGGGCGAAGTCCATCGCTTCCAGCATCTTCTCTTCGGAGACTTCGGACGCGCCCGCTTCCACCATCGCGATGGCTTCTTCGGTGGCGGCGACGATCAGATCCAGCGGGCTTTCCTGCTGCTGCTCGAAACGTGGGGTTGAGGATGAACTCGCCTTCGGCGTCCAGTCCGACGCGGACGCAGCCGACGGGGCCATCAAAGGGAATGTCGGAGACCATCAGGGCGGCGGACGCGGCGGTGACGGCCAGGACATCGGGGGAAAACTCGGGCTGATACGAGAGCGGCATCGCGATGACCTGGGTCTCGTTTCGCATCCCGTAAGGGAACAACGGGCGCAGGGGGCGGTCAATCAATCGCGAGGTCAGGGTCGCCTTTTCGCCGGGCCGTCCGCCGCGCTTGACAAAGCCGCCGGGGATCTTGCCGACCGCGTATTTTCGCTCTTCGTAATCGCAGGTGAGGGGAAAAAAGTCTAGATTGGACTTTGGCTCTTTGGACATCGTGGCTGTTGCCAGGATGATCGTGTCGCCGTTTTGCAGCAGGACGGAGCCGCTGGCCTGCTTGGCGAGTTTGCCGGTGCTGATGCGGAGGGTTGCGCCGCACCATTCGGTCTCTACAAATTGTTCCATGTTTCTCCTAAAGTCATAAGGCCCCCCTGCCCCTACCGCCATTAGACATGGGAGGGGAGCAAGAGCAGAAAACTTCCCCGCAGGTTCCCCCAGAATTGGGGGCTAGGGGGCAGACGAAAACAAAAAACCTCCCGCGCTTTTTAAGTCGCCGGGAGGCATTTGCTTCGCGAGTGGCCGCGCCGGGCGCCGTGGCCGAGCGGGGCCGAAAACTTAATGTCGGCTGCGGATGCCGAGTTTTGCCACCAGGGCGCGGTAGCGGGTGATGTCTTTGCCCGCCAGATAGTTGAGCAGGCGTCGCTGCTTGCCGACCTGCACCATCAGGCCGCGCCGGGTGTGGTTGTCGTGCTTGTGCAGCTTGAGATGCTCGGTCAAGTTCTTGATCGAAGCGTTCAGAAGCGCGATCTGCACTTCGGGCGAACCGGTGTCGGTGTCGTGGGTTTTGTTGTCGCCGATCACGACTTCTTTTTGTTCTTTGAGCAGAGCCATGTAGCTCTTTTCCTCCTAAGCGTTCTGTCCATTTTGATAATCGGGTTAGTATACCGCATTTGTCGCTTCGCTGTCAAGGCAGCGATGTATGCTATTCTTCGTAGGGATCCAACCGTAAGTTCTGCAAAAGCAGACAAATTTGCCTCCGGCATCACTGTGTAGGCGCTGGATGCATCACTGTGTAGGCGCTGGATGCATCACTGTGTAGGCGCTGGATGAGGTAATTTTCGACTGGCCCTAATCCATCTCGCCGATCTTGCGGAACGCAATTCGGTCTTCTGCCGTGTAATTCACCGGGCGCACGGAGGCCATAGAAAGCGTCCCGCGCCCGTAGCGGTGATTGATTTCGTCTACAGCGCGAGAGGCCTGGAGCCGCCGCTCCTCTTCGCCGAATAGTGAGGGTGTGACGCTTGCTTCCGGGAGCAGATCGTACAGCAAGACGCTGACCTGACTTGGTTTTGGGAACGGATGTTCCCATAACAATTGCAGCACGGACATCAGCGTCCACGTATCCGCGCAGGGCGTCAATCGCCGCTTGGCCGCCCATGTCTGCCGCTGGGGGCCGCGCACATAGACGGCCAGTCCCCGTGCTTGATAGCCTTGATAGCGCAGCCGCTCGGCGGCCTTCTCTAGCAGCCGACGGGCGACGCTCGCCGCCCCCGCCGGGGTGCGTAATTCCGGCGGCAGAACGTGCGAATGACCCAGGCTGCGCCGAACTGTCGGCGGTCGCGTGACCTCATGCCCGCGAATCAGATGCCACCAGCGTTCGCCCCCAATCCCGCCCCAGATCGCCCGCATCTGCGCCTGCGTCAGCCGGTACATGCCTTCGGTCGTCCAGACACCCGCCCCGTAAAACCGTGCCTCCATGCGCCGACTGATGCCGGGAAAGTCTGTCAACCCCATCTGATACAATTTATGCGGCAGGTCTCCCTCCTCAATCACGGTCAGTCCGTTTGGCTTCTGCAATTCGGCGGCTACCTTCGCCAGAAACGGGTTTGGCCCCAACCCCACCGAGCAGTGCAGGCACTCCCCCACCTGCCGCTTGATCTCCGATTTGATATGCTCTCCCAGCCGCATCGCATCGCACAGGCGATCCTCATTGGACCACAGTTTGCAGACCATCTCATCCACTGACAAAACCTCAGTGATGGGGATACACTGCTCCACAACTTCCTGAATCCGGCTGCAATACTTCCGATACGGCTCATGCTTGGCCTCAATCAACGTGATGTTCGGACACAGCCGCACGGCTTCCGCGACATTCGTTCCCGTCTTGACGCCAAACGCTTTGGCTTCATACGACGCGGCAATGCAGCAGGTCGTATCGGCTAGCATCGGCACAACCGCAATCGGCTTGCCGCGCAGGTGAGGACGTTCCTGCTGCTCCACCGAGGCAAAGAAAGCATTCATATCCAGGAACAGCCATCCAATAGGCATATAGGTAGACCTCCTTCTACTATCGTATTCAACAATTGTAGCAGATGTCTACTATTGATGTCAAGGCGGCGATTGCCAGTTTCGGAGGGTAGACGGGGTATAATGGTTCCAATGTTTCTTGACAAAACTTTGGAAGAGCTAGACGGCATTGATTGGGGCGACCCGACTTTTCCGAGCAACTTGGTGATTGAATGTCACCGCTTGCGGCGCGTCCCGCTCAAAGACTTCACAGATGGCGACCTACGCCGCCTCATCGGCCAAAAGATCAGCCTGGACTATCTTGCTCCCCTGGCCCTGATGCGTCTTATTGATGAACCTTTTGCCGGAGATTGGTATTCCGGGGATGTACTTCATAATCTGCTTACATTGCCCTCTGATTTTTGGAAGGGGCACCCCGAACTGCGTCAAAGCCGTGACGTCATAGTCCGCAATGCAATAAAGCTGTTAGAGGTCAATATGGATTTGCATAATGAAGTGCCAGAGGATACGATCACGCTGATAGGAAGAATGAAAGACGAAGCCACTCGTAAACAGGAACACTGAATGCCTGACTTGACACACATAGATGAACATGGCAGGGCGCGGATGGTGGACGTGTCGGGCAAAGCAGCGACCCGGCGGGTGGCAACCGCACAGGCAATTTTGACGATGCATGCGGAAACTCTGGAAAAGATTCGGGAGAACGGGCTTGCCAAAGGCGATGCGCTGGCCGTCGCCCGCGTGGCGGGCATTCTGGCGGCGAAGCGCGTGGATGAGTTGATTCCCCTCTGCCATTCGCTGCCTCTGGCTGAGATTTCGGTCGACTTTGAGCTCGGTGAAGGGCAGCTAATCATTAAAACGTCGGCGACGACAACGGCGCAGACGGGGGTGGAGATGGAGGCGCTGACGGCGGCAACAGTCGCCGCCCTGACTGTCTATGACATGGCGAAGGCTGTGGACAAGCGCATGGTCATTCAAGACGTGCATCTGGTTTCTAAAACAGGCGGAAAGAGTGGCCCGTTTGAATGGGGGGAGAAATGGGAGAGTTAATTCGGGTCGGCGTGCTGACAATCAGTGACCGATGCAGCCGGGGTGAGCGCGAAGACCTGTCCGGGCCGGCAATCAAAGACCATCTGCCGGGCGAGACCTTTGTCGTCGTCTTAGAAGCCATTGTGCGGGACGACAAAAAAATTATCGGCGACACCCTGCGCCGGTGGTGCGATGATTATGGGTGCGATGTCATTCTGACGACCGGCGGCACAGGGCTTGGCCCGCGCGATGTGACACCGGAAGCGACGGCCAAAGTGCTGGAGCGGGACGCGCCTAACATCAGCCAGTTTCTGCTCTGGGAATGCCTCAAGCAAACGCCGTTCGCGGCCCTTTCGCGCGGCGTCGCTGGTGTGCGCGGCGCGACATTGATCGTCAACTTTCCCGGCAGTCCATCGGGCGCGAAAGACAACACGGTCAGTCTGGCTCCCCTCCTGCCCCATGCGGTCGATGTTCTGCGCGTCCGTGAGACCGGGCATCCGACGGAATGACCTAACCCCGGCGTAAGCGTAAGGCCCCGGAACCTAACCCCGTCGCTGCGCGCCGACCCTTCCCTGCTAAGGAAGGGTGAGGGAAAAGTCCGTACCAGTCGTCAAGAGGCAGAGCCATCGGGAAGGCTTTTACCCTTCCCTAACAGGGAAGGGTCGGCGCGCAGCGACGGGGTTAGGTCCTTTATGCTCACATATGATGAGGCGCTTGCCCGGATTTTGAGCCGCGTGGCTCGTTTGACAGCCGTCACAACCGCATTAAGTGACGCGCTCGGCCTCGTACTGGCCGAAGACATCGCTGCACCAGGCAACTTACCTCCGTTCGCTAACAGCAGCATGGACGGCTTTGCCGTGCGCGCGGTGGACGTGCAGACAGTTCCCGTCACGCTACCGGTCATGGGAGACATTGCCGCCGGGACGTTGTCCCTTCCCACCCTCGCGCCGGAAACAGCCCTTCGCATTATGACGGGAGCGCCGCTGCCCGAAGGCGCAGATGCCGTCGTTCCGGTGGAGGACACGGAGGGACGAGGGAGCGAGGTCGTCATCAGGGCGACAGCCACGCCGGGTCAGTGCGTCCGGCCCGCAGGCGAGGATGTGACAGCAGGTAGTTTGGTGTTGACAGCAGGAACGCGCCTGCGGCCAGCGGAAATCGGGATGTGCGCCGCACTGGGGCGGGCCTCGGTTCTCGCCCACCCCCGCCCGCGCGTCGCCCTCATCGGCACCGGAGATGAATTGGTGGAGCCGGGACAGCCGCTCCAATTCGGCCAGATTTACAATTCCAACACATATGCCCTGGCCGCACAAGTGGCCGACGCCGGCGGCATGGTGACGCAGCAGGTTCAGGCACGAGACACGCCGGAAGCGTTGCGGGATGCGTTCGATGCTTGCGCCGGAGCGGATGTGCTGCTGACCAGCGGCGGCGTCTCCGTCGGGGACTATGATCATGTCAAAGCCGTCTTTGCCGAGCGCGGGACAGTGGACTTCTGGCGGGCTGCCATTCGGCCCGGCAAACCGATTGCCTTTGGACAGTGGGGCAAAACCCTGTTCTTCGGCCTGCCCGGCAACCCTGTCTCGGCCCTGGTGACATTTGAATTGTTCGCGCGTCCGGCCCTGCGAAAGATGCTAGGACAGACGGAAGTGCGACGCCCGATAGTGCAGGCGCGGCTCCTGGAAGAAGCCAGTCACACGCCGGGCCGACAAAGCTTTCTGCGAGCGCTTGTGACGCGCGAGGGCGGTGAAGTTCTTGTTCGCCCCGTGGGGCAGCAGGGATCGGGAATGCTGCGCTCCCTGACGCTCGCCAATGCCTTGCTGATTCTCCCCGCCAATGTCGCTGCCATTCCTGCCGGACAGAGGGCCGCCGTCCTGCTGCTGGAATAGGCCGTCTTTCCCTGTGGAAACCCGGCCGCTCTGCCATAATCAAAAGCAGAGGAACATTCCTAAAGATGGCGTCCATTGTGCTGGTGGAAATGGGGGAAATCCGTCTGTCCCGGTCGGCGGAGGAGCAACTGCAAGCCTGCGGGCTGGGTGCGTGTGTCGGCCTGTGCCTGTATGAAGCCGCCGCCCAAATCGCTATTCTCGTCCATGTTGTCCTGCCGACTACCCTGCCGCCTTCCCCTCTCGCCAGTCGTCAACTGCCGCCCCCGCCGCCCGGCAAGTGCGCTGATACTGCCATTGCCCATGCGCTCGCTGAGATTGTCCGGCAGGGAGGCCGCGCCGAACAGGTGCAGGCCGCGCTCGTGGGTGGCGCACAAATCTTTACGGCCCTGGGATCAGATAAAGCCTCCCACTCACGTCTGGAAATCGGCACACGCAACGTCGTGGCTCTTCAGGAAGGGCTGATCCGCGAAGGCATCGCCCTCTGCGCTGAGGATACCGGAGGCCACTTTGGCCGGACGGTGACATTGGATGTGGGAACGGGCGACGTGCGGGTCCGTCCGGTCGGGCTGGGTGAATATCCGCTGGTGACTCTGGGCAAGCGCCCAACTCCCACCAATGCCGTGCGAGAGGAGGTTTTTGCGTATGGACGCTGACGTCCGCCTCGACGCACTGGTGCGCCAGGTGCGCGACTTGCCTGCCCTTCCCGCCGCCGTCCTGCGCGTGATGCAGACTGCCGACGATCCCAAAGCCAGCGCTTCGGATGTCGCCCGCGCCCTGTCGTCCGATCAGGCCCTCGCGGCCCGCGTTCTGAAGCTTGCCAATTCAGCGTTTTACGGCGCAAACCGCCGCATCGGCACAGTCTCGGAAGCCGTCGTCATTCTGGGTCTGCGAACTACGCGCAATTTGGCCATGGCGACAAGCTGTGAAGACATGCTGGAACGAGAAGTGACTGGCTATGCGATGCAGCGCGGGGCGCTCTGGCGGCACTCTCTGGCCTGCGCGTCTGCCGCCCAGGCCCTGGCCGCAGCGCGCCCGCGTCCGGGGAATCGAAAGAAGCGTTCGTGGCCGGCCTGCTCCACGACATCGGCAAAGTCATCCTCAACACTTACCAGCGTGCCGAGTTCATCCAGGTCCTGCGGCGACCCTGGAAGGCGGCATTCCCTACAGCGAAGCGGAACAGGAAGTCTTCGGCTTTGACCACGCCGAAGCGGGCGCGCGCCTGCTGGAACGCTGGAACCTGCCGTCGTCGCTTGTCAACGCTGTTCGTTTCCACCATGCGCCGCAAAATGCCCCGGCGGGTTCCCCGCTTCCGGCCCTGGTGCATGTGGCGGACGCGATCTGCCTGACACTAGGCATCGGCCTGGGTGTGGATGGGCTGGCCTATCGCCTTCAGCCCGAAGCTCTGACAATGCTGAACCTGACTGAAGATGATTTTGAGCAGGTCGCCAGCCAGGTTTGCGACACACTTTCCCAGGCCGGGTCTATTTTTTAGACCCGCGCTGCGAAACCTGCATCCTCGAAGGCAAGTCCTACCAGATTTATTCGGTGATTGAAACGGGCCGCCAGTACGGGATGCAGTTGATGGATCGGGTGCTTGCCGACCTGCACCGGGGCGGGACAGTGACGTTTGAAGAGGCGGCGAGGCGGGCGATTGACCGGGAAAACTTCCAGCGATTAGTGAAGGGATTCTGAGTTCACCAAGAAGCGTTGATTTGCCTATGTGACTTGTTCCACTCGATGAACTATCAAGAGACAGAAGATGCCGCATTGATCAGGTTTTTGGGCTTTGTGTAGACAAGTGACCTTGCATAGTCTTGACCAGAAGAATTCGCTTGCTGACGAAAAGGATCATGAGGAGGGGCTATTGATAGATATTTCTGGTAAAGCACTATGGCATATTTTGCATCAGCAGGGCTTTTGGTCGCCAGCCATGCAATATAATAATTTTTTGCACATAGTCCATAAACCTCCGGTTTTGATGGGTATCTATGAACTAGGTCGTTCGCGTAATAAAAGGCTCTCGCTTTTTCCGCTTCCGATAGGCTAGGGTCGAGCAGCGTTTCGAGGACATATTCTACCCGATAGTCATTAGGGTTGCGTTGAAGCAACCTTTCTCCGACCACTTTAAGATAAGGCTCAGGAAAACCTTCAGATTCCATGAGAAACCTCAGTCGGGCAACTAGATAATTGTATGGAAGCGGTAGACGGGGAAGCATCCCGCGCGCCAGACTATCATCTTCACTTTTAGCATACAAAGCGTCATACTGTTCTGCTCGGTAGCTGGCATAGGCAAATCTATAAACAGTGGGAGCGTCAAATTGCGCTTTTTTAGCAGCGGATTCATACTTTCGCGCTAGCTCCACAGGATTTCATGCCTTTTGCAATTTCGTCATTGATGCTTTTGGTGATCTGCTGGAACAGTTTGTCGTTCTTATCCCAAGAGTGATCTACCCATGCATAAATAGGATCGTTTTTGAAGGGATAAGAATAAACTTTCTTTGGGTCAAAGGTGACGTTACTGGCTTTTAACCTTTTTTCACCTGTTCGTTTGTTGGCTGCAATTACGGGGGCAGTCGCTGTCAGCAATGACAGAGTTGTACATAAAATAAATCTTGATATCCTTGTAGTCATGTTTTTTGTATTTTTTGTTGAATCTAAGTGCAATTTCCTATGCTGTGGCATGAGGAAGTGGAACTGGGAATGATACTAAGGCCCCGGACTTGGACCTGGTGCAGACCCTTGAATATACTTGTGCACTGGTATTTTACTCCATATTGGATCTAAATGAGCTTTTATTGGGGCCATAGTAACCAGTCGCATCGTATCCATCTCCGTTATAGTCCATGTGCTTGTGAAGAATCATCTGATAAGCCTGCCAACCTCCTTTGGTTCCTTGACCCGTCTTCGAATCCTGTAAGTTTATACACGACCCCCAATCATCGTTGACTTCGTTGAGGTTAGGCGTTTTTGACGGCGTACCGTCTGGATTATATTGAGATGCCCAAGCGTCAACAGCCAATGCCGCAGGAGAAACGCAAGGAATCCCGCTATGAGTATAATTGACGGCCGATATAAAGTCACTGACATTATCCGATAAAACTTCGGTTTTTTCTGCTGGCACGGATACACCCGCAGTTGCTCCTAATCCAGCGAAAAAGGCGGCAGCAAAAGGGTCTGCTACACATACAGCACCTAACACAGTTAAACCCACGGCTGCTCCCTTAGTCCCGTAATAGCCCCACAAATTGATCGGTTGCACAACCACCGTTATAGGCTGACCTGCATCGGCCATTTGCGGATTTGCCTCCACTGCTGTGATAGGGCCAACAGTATCTTTGGGCTGGCTTTCAACACCATTGCCATAATTCTCAAGCTCCGTGTGCCAGTGTGTTATATAACTACATGAAAGGGATTTCGTACTTCCCTGGTTCTGGACCGCTACTGATAAAGTAGACTCTCCAGGCAGACGAAGTGAATTGAAACAGACGCCGAAGTGAGGAATTGTATCATAATCAGTAGGATGATTGAAGTATTCTCCAAGCGAACCATTAGTGTCGTTATCAGTCCATCCATCAGTGTTTTCAGTCCAAATGTATGTAGGAGAGGGTAAAGAATCCTTTTGGCTTTGCAGTATAGCGCTCAATACAGATTGCGGTCTGCGGATAGCCATCTGAGGACGTGGTTAGGACTGGAAAAGTTGCAAGGGTATCGACTTCAATAGAACCATTTGGCTGCCGCAAGTTGGGTGCAGGCTGGCTTGTTGATAGGTCTTTATGGTTGGTACCGCTATCAAATCCGTCGTCAATCTCAACATAGCGGCTAGGAATTGTTAGATTCAGCGTCGTATAATGTTCAATGGGTGGTCCATATTGATCTGCGCCAACCCCATAAATCGTTAGGGGATAGGTCCCCGGTTTTGCTTCGGGGCCAACATTAATGTTAGTTGTTGTACTTCCCGAGCCATCACTGGCAGAACCGGGCAAAGTGATAGAAGGATTAACGTCACCAGGGATTGTACCCATAGTCACATTACTAGGATTTGCGGGCGGGACAGAAGTGCCAGGATCAGTTGATGTTGATCCCAAACTTAATGAGACAGTTCCAACAAAGCTCTTAATCGGCGAAGCCGATACAGTCACCAGCGCACTATCTTCAATGGCTATGGTCAAGTCGCCGCCATTCCTCAGTGAGAAATCGGGCGCATCTATTTCAATTTGACAAGCGGCGGAGCCGGAACGCTTGAGATTGGCGGTATTCGTTGTGCCATCAGGATTTAATAAGTCAAACGTATCTGTCGCAGTAAGGGTGATCTGATAATAGCCGCCCGTCCAGAATTGAACTCGCAGCGTCGTCGGGTTCAGATTGGTAGTGTCAATAGGCGGATTATCGGCGCTCTTGAAGTCAGCGGGCATTCCAGAAGGGAAATAGCCAGATGTAGTCCCAGTTGTTAAAGCGGATTGGTAACGATCAAACGACACAGACCATGACCATCTCTCATTGCCTACGGTTAATTCCCCTAAATCACCCGATGTATGGAGAGTAGCAGTGGAGTTATAGTAGTTATAGCCGCTAGAGCCGCTACCAACGGTTGGACTTGGCGCTCCCGGCAGGCTGGAAGGCCCTGATAGAGTGACGGAAAATTGCGGTTGAGTTTGCGCCAGTGCTGCGTTTGCTTGAAGTAAGTAAATGTCCAGAAATATGTTATAATTAGCGTACCATGAGCCGACTGATTATTGTGACCCTGACTGATGAAGAACGCACTGCCTTAGAAAAAGGCTTCCGTCATGGCAAAAGCCATGCCTTTCGCACCCGCTGCCGCATGATCCTGCTCAAAGCTGACCGTCTGCCCTCCAGCCAGATCGTCCCCCAGGTCGGCTACTGCCTGATGGCCGTCAACGGCTGGGTCAAACGCTACCAAGCCGAGGGCATCGCCGGACTGAAGACCAGGCCAGGCCGAGGCCGCAGAGCCATCCTCAATGACCAAACCGATCTGCAACAGGTGCGAGAAGCCGTGCAGAACCACCGCCAGAAGATCAGTGTTGCCAAAGCACAACTTGAAGTGGGTCTGGGCAAGAAGTTCAGCGCCAAAACGCTCAAGCGTTTCTTAAAAAACATCGTTGCCGCTACAAACGAATGAGGAAACGCCCCGAAGGCCAGCCCAACGCCGATGTTTACGCACTCAGGGTCCAATGCCTGGCGGAACTAGAACAGTTGTCCGAGCAAAGCCAGATTGATCTTTACTATGGCGACGAAAGCGGCGTCTCACTGGAACCCTGTGTTCCTTACGCCTGGCAGTTCGCCGAGGAACAAGTCTTCCTGCCTGCGGCCAAAGGCGGCCAAATCAACTGCTTTGCCCTGCTGTCGCGCCAGAACCAGTGCTTAACGCAGACCACGCCCGCCGCAATCACCGGCGACTTTGTGGCCGAGCAGTTAGAGCGTTTTTCGTTTGGTTTGCCCAGGCCGACGGTCATTGTGTTGGACAATGCGCCGATCCATCATGGCAAAGTGATGCGGCAGCGGCGAGACGCTTGGCAGGAGCGAGGTTTGTTCGTGTTTTACTTGCCGACCTACTCGCCGCATCTCAATATTGCGGAAACACTCTGGCGCAAGCTCAAATACGAGTGGCTGCGCCCCGAAGATTACACCGATGCGCCGACGCTGCATTATCAGGTCTGGCAGGCTCTGAAAGCAGTCGGGAAGTCGCTGACAATTCAGTTCTCGCCCTTCCGACTCAGCCAGGGCCTAAATCTAAACTAATTATGGACAACTACTTAGGAATAAATAAGACAACAACATCAACAAGCAAAGACGGATCGTAGTAAACATCTTCAAAGCTGTAAACCTTTCGTGAAATGGCAATATATCTATCTATCAATAGGGCCACTGATCCGGGACCGGGCTTGAGCAGTACCGTAAGCGGCCCGCATATAGTTCAAGAACGTGTCTCGATCATAGTCAGTCCAGAGATTGAGTTGCCATCGCCAATTCTTCGCGAGAACTTCGGAATTGTCCGCATCTACAGCTACCCGCGATGCAAGCATTCGATAAGCGGATTGAAAAGGCAAGCTGTCTGGCTTGAAACGGGCTTCATCCAACGCCGACCATAAAGATCGAGCAGCGGTGATGTTGGGCGGTGGTGAGCCTGCGGGACGATTGCCAGAATCAGGATTCGGCGGATCAAAGTGAATGATGCCCATAAATGCCATGGGCAGCTTGTCAAATCCATAGGATGGACCAGCGAGTTTGTCCAGAAACACTCCCGCCAGAATGGTGTTCCAACTGCCGTTTCTGCCGACACGCACATAATACTTGGCGGGGCCGCGCACCACAAAGCTGACGTACAGGCCATTCCAGAAGTTGTGGATACGCGCATGAGCCAGCGGCGGCAGCGCCTGCGCGTCTTCTATCCTGGCGCGATAAGGCAGCAGATCTACCAAGTAATCTCGATAGGCATTGCCGGGCCAGCTATGCTCATCTTTGTTCATGTCATAAAGACTGACGCGATGGATACCCTCCGGCACCATTACTGTCGCCCACACGTCTGGCCCCTGGAACGTCTGTGGGTAATCCTCGCCATGATCATCCCACTCCGCCTGAGTACGGAAGCCGTCCACAGGACTGTACAAGGTTTTCACCTGCGGCGTTTTGATCATGTCCGGCTGTATCCAGTGGCGCAAAGCGTCATTGGGCGTGTGGTGTGGCCCCATCAGTCCCTCAACCTTGTAGTGGCGATCCCAGGTCAGCACTTGATCCATCGGAGACGCGACCGCGCAGAGAACCGCATACTGCCGACCATAATGCCCCACCCAATCCCCCTGCGTCCGCCAGTCCTCGTCCAGAAACGCGCCGCTGCCCACCGGCATCTCGCCCTTTAGCCCCTGCACGCACGCCAGCATCGCCTGAAGCTGCGCCAAAGTCGGCGGCGCGGCAGGCGTGGGTAAGGGAAGGACAGAAGCATCTTGTTCCGGGGCAGCAGCGAGGGGAGAAGCGGCAGGCGACGGCAGCAACCCGCCGCCATAGAGACCAATCCAGGCTGTGTTGCCTTCCATCCGCAGCGCGGAAACGTAATCCTCCGGCTTCGGCCCCAGCGCCGAGGAGGTTCGCTTGCCAGTCGTCAGGTTCAGCGTCTCAATCCCTGCCTGCCGGTGGCCGACCCACAAGCGGCCAGCCGCGTCCTCGCCCAGGCAGGTCACATAATCTTCCCGCAGCAAGTCGCCGGAGAAGGGAGTCAGGACAGGCGGGAGGGGGTGGTAAAGACCCGCCAGTTTCGCTTTCCAGTCCGCGCCTCGCAGGTAATGCCAGGTATCGCCACCGTCCACGCTGCGGGCCAGACCGCAGGTGGTTCCGGCATAAACCTTGCCGTCATGAGCGACCAGCAGGCAATTAATCAAAGCCGAAGGCAGGCCGCGCCCGGCAGGAGCATTGGGCAGGGCCGAGGGGCCGGGGGTAACGTGCCAAATTTTGTAATCATCAGCCGGAGAGCCGACCGCAATGCCGTCACACTGCGTTCCGACAAAGAGAGTGCCGTCACGGGCAAAAGCGAGACAGGAAGCCTGGTCGGAGGGCAAGCCTTCGGCGCGGGTGAAGTAAGTCCAGCGGGAGTTCTGGTAGCGGAACAGCCCGGCCTCGGTCGCGCCCCAGACGCCGCCGTCTTTGGGGCTGACGGCCAGAGCGAACAAACGTGTTCCCAGCGGGCCGTCGGTGGGGCCGTACTGCCGCCACTGCCTGCCGTTCCAGACGGAAACGCCGCTCATGCCGCCCGCCCAGATACGTCCGGCTTTGTCGCAGGCAAGGGCATAGATGTCGCCGGAGAGATCGGGCGAGGCGGGGAAATGAGTCCAGATCTTGGCGGACGGGTCGTAGGACCAGAGTCCCTGCCCGTCTTCGGTGCCGACCCAGACGTGACCGCTCAGGTCACGACAAAGGCAAGTGATAAAACGGCCTTGCGCGTTGGCGTCCCAGGGAATAGAGTCAGCCGAGCAAAAAGTCGCACAGGCCAGAAGCAGCGCGAGACTGACGATCAGGCGCGAAATGGCTGGCGCGAAATGGCTGGCGCGAAATGGCTGGCGCGAAATGGCTGGCGCGAAATGGCTGGCGCGAAATGGCTGGCATCCGGTAGCTCCACAGATCACAACAAGAACAAATGACTAGGGTGCGCGTCTGTGCGCCGGAAACATTCGGTACAGCCATAAGAGGAATGGGCGAACATGCATAGTATGGCAGACGGGAAAAGGCGTTGTCAAGAGGTTTTGTTAAGAAAATGTTAAGTTTTCCGGGAGATTTGAACAACCAATGCTAAATCCGAGCTGCTTTCCGATACGCCGCCGGCGTGGTGCCTGCCTGCCGGGCAAAGACGCGGGGAAAATAGAACCAACATAAGAACAAGGCGAACACAAGGTTCGCCCCTACAAGTCGGCCAGAAAGTCAAAGACCCGATCCGACGCGCCCGGCGGGTCTTCGTGGCCGAAGTCGGGGTAAATCAGCAGGTCTTTCGGCGCGGTGATTTTGTTGTAGGCTGCAAACTGCGTGGAGGGAGGGCAGACCGTGTCCATCAGGCCCACAAGCATCAATGTCGTGGCGTTGATTCGCGGGGCCAGGAACTGAATGTCCACATAGCCCAGGCGCGTAAACACTTCGTCCTCGCGCTCATGGAGCGGGTCAAACGTGCGGAAGTAGTCCTTCATCTCTTGATAAGCAGCTATCGCCAAATCCATCTCCCAGACGCGCTTGTAATCACAGAGAAACGGGAACCAGGGCGCGGCACGGACAATGCGCGGCTCCAGGGCGGCGCAGGCCAGAGTCAACGCTCCGCCCTGCGACCCGCCGGTCGCCCCTACCCGCGCGGGGTCTACTTCCGGCATCTCCATGATGATCCCGGCAAGCTGGGCGCAATCTAAAAAGACCTGCCGGAACAGCATCTTTTCAAAACCGTCGTCTACGCCCCGGATAAAATGCCCGCTGGCCGTCCGCCCCGTCGTGCCGCCGGGGTCTTCCGAACTTCCCCCCTGCCCGCGCACATCCAGAACCGCCACCGAATAGCCCTGCGCGACATATCCCAGACGCGACGACCAATCGCCGCTGCTCGCGCCGTAGCCGTGGAACATGACCAGGGCCGGATGCGGACCGGGGTTGTTTTTGGGACGCAGGTATTTGGCATGAACCCTGGCCCCGCCGACTCCGGTAAAGTACAGGTCAAAGCACTCCGCGAACGAGGCCTTTAGCGGGTATGGAACCAACTCAATTCGTGGGTCAATCGCCCGCATCTCTGCAAGCGAACTGTCCCAGGCGGCGTCAAAATCAGAAGGGCGCGGATTGCGGCCCTGGTATTGGAGCAACTGCTCCAGCGGCATGTCAGCAAGCGGCATCAGTCTCTCCCCGCTAAATGGCCTCTGCCAGAGGGCTGTCTCCCTCGGAGGACGATTTGGTAGTAGATGATATTGAAGACGCGCGGCGCGTGACTTTGTATTCCGCGGGATTGTCCACGGATTCGGGGCCGACTTCCACGCGGGTGACTGTGGGATCGCCCGGCAGATAATAACGCGCCTGGCTGGTCATGCTTTTCACCAGAGAGCGCAGGGCGCGGACACCCGTTTTCATGTTGACCGCTTTTTCCACGACCGCATCCAGCGCTTCTTCCGTCATCACCAGTTCAATTCCGTCACGACGAAATAGCTCAACCTGCTGTTTGACGACGGAGTTTTTCGGCTGCGTCAGGGCCAGCCGCATCTGCTCTTTGGTCAGGGGCGCGAGCGGGACAATGATGGGGAAGCGGCCTGCGAATTCCGGCACGAAGCCGTATTCAATCAGGCTTTCAATCAAGACTTCGGCGGGCGCTTCGGCCAGAATCTCATAATCGCGCTGCGGGTCGCCCGTAATGGCCGACGGGTTCGCCCGCAGGCCCATGGTTCGTTCGGTGGTGCGCTTCATTTTCTTGGCGACAATCTCGGGGAAGCCCTCAAAAGCCCCGCCGCCGATAAATAATATCTTGCTGGTGTCAATATACTCCGGCGGCGCGTCCGGGTGCTTGCGGCCCGAGGCACCGAGCGGCAACTGCGCCATCGTGCCTTCCACCAGTTTGAGCAGCGCGTGCTGTACCGATTCGCCGGACACATCGCGCGTGATGCTGGGATTGGCCTGCGACTTGCGAGCGATCTTGTCAATCTCGTCAATAAAAATCACCGAGCGCCCCGCCCACTCCAAATCCTCCCCGGCATCTATATAGGCGGCCGTCAGAATGCTTTCCACGTCGTTGCCCGTGTAACCGGTCGGAGAAAGGCTGGTGGCATCGGCGGACGCGAACGGGACGCCGAGCGAGCGGGCCAGCGTCCGCGCCAGCAGCGTTTTACCGCTGCCGGACGGCCCGACCAGCAGGATGTTCGCTTTTTCCAGTTCCACTTCATCGGGAACGCCGCTTTTTTCCGACGCCAGATCGCCCTGATGAATGCGGTGGTGGTCGTACAGCCCGACCGCCACGTCCCGCTTGGCCCGTTCCTGCCCGATCACATACTCATCTAACTTGGCGACAATGTCGCGCGGCGTTTGATGAAATTCCGCCAGCGCCTCTCGCGCCGCCGCGCGTTTGATCTCGTTCTGCTCGGAATGCGCCTGCTCCTGCACCTCCTGCACCCGTTTTTGCAGGTCCACGCCCGCCGTAAAGCCCGGCCAGTCCTTGTGGCAGATATAATGCCCGACCCCGTCTATTTCAATCACCTGCCCCCGGTCCCGCTCCACATCGAATCCATCCCCGCAGACCATGCACTTCGCTTTCACGATTTCTTTCTCCTCGCAAAAAAGCAGGGACGCATAAATTATGCGTCCCCTTTTGTCAGAAATTGATCGGGGTGACAGGACTCGAACCTGCGGCCTCGAAGTCCCAAACTTCGCGCGCTACCAACTGTGCTACACCCCGAATGCATTTATTATACTCGGAAAACGAGATTGGCGTCAACCGGAGGAACCCCGCCCTAAACAGCATGGCTCTTCAACTTCGCGGATAGACTCTCCAGTCCCTAGTGTCTCGAATGCCTCCGCTACGGTCATTCACTTCCTCATCTAATGGTTCTATTGACGTGATTCTCCAATTCGCGTTTTTTATAGCGCCCGCCCCCTCAAGAATTGGCTGCAAGCGCGGTGAAACTTTGGGTAGCTTACCCCCCATTTGCCAATTCAGCGCAATACAGATATGAAGACAGCCCATCACTAATGCAAATAAATCTCCATTGTTTGTTCTCTCCAATTTGTCCAAGCAAACGCTGAGGAAATTCTTGAATGATGCCAAGTTGATGTCTAACTCGTCAGAGACAACTGGGCTGACACCACTCTGAATGTCAAGTAGCTCCTCTATACTTCTTACCTGTGCGACAAAGCAGTACCCGACGCGCAAAGAAGGTTCCCAGATGGATCGGCCCGCGAACTTGACGATGATGCCCATGACACACCTCCTGTTTACACCCGCCGCACCACTATATCCCGCTCCGCCAGATAATCTTTGATCTCCCCAATTGTATGCGTGCCGTAATGAACGATGCTGGAGACGAGTGCGGCCTGTGCGCCGCCTTCCGTGACGGCTTCGTAAATATGCGCCAATGTCCCCGCGCCGCCGCTGGCAATGACAGGGATGCCAACACGCTCAGTCACGGCTTTGGTCAGCGGAATGTCATAGCCGGCCAGCGTACCGTCGGCGTCCATAGAAGTCAGCATGATCTCGCCCGCACCCCGGTCTTCCATCTCACGCACCCAGTCCAGGGCGTCCAGGCCCGTAGGAGTGCGCCCGCCATGAATGTGAACCTCCCAGCCGGAGGGCGTCCGACCCGTCTTCTTAGGGTCAACGGCGACGACCACGCACTGCGCGCCGAAGTCTTTGGCGCATTCGGTGATGAGTTCCGGCGTCATGACGGCTGCCGTGTTAATGCTGGCCTTGTCCGCGCCGGTCTTCAAGATGCGCCGGAAGTCTTCCACCGTTTTGATGCCGCCGCCGACACAGAACGGGATAAAAACTTCTTCAGCGACGCGACGGGCATAGTCAAACATCAAGTCGCGCTTCTCATGCGAGGCCGTGATGTCCAGAAAAACTAGCTCGTCCGCGCCCTGTGCGTCATACAGGGCGGCGCGTTCTACGGGGTCGCCGGCATCGCGCAGGTTTAGAAAATGCGTTCCCTTGACGACCCGGCCATTTTGGACATCCAGGCAGGGAATGATTCGAGTGGCTAACATAGTGATTATTCTGGAAATGACCGGGCCGATAAACGACCCGTCTAGTAAAGCAATCGTCCTGCGGACGAGCGGCACGACTTCTCCCCAGCCCGCAGGGCGTCAGATTTTGGAGACAGGCCGTTTATCGGCCCGAACTGCTTCTAGTATACCCCTTGACAAATGCCCGGCGTTCCTGTATCATTGACCATTCCCGAATGTGTATGTTCATCCGCATAAAATTGTTTCTCACCGCCAGTGCGCTTCTTTTCGCCGGTTGCGTGACAACGCCTGCTTTGCGGGCGCAAACGGCTCCGTTGACGCTTCGGGTCGGGGGTGCGGGCGGGTTCAAGCTGCCGGACAAAAACGCGACCGATCCTAAGTCTCGTGCCGACCGGGCGATTGTGGATGCCTTTGAGCGAGCGCACCCAGACATCCGCCTGGAAAGCGCGCAAGGGCTTCAGATCGGCGGGCCGGCGGCAGAGTCCAATTTGCTGCTGGCTTTTGCGGGCGGCACCGCGCCCGATGTTGTCTATGTCAACTTTCGCTTGTCGGCTTCCTACGCCCAGCAAGGCTTTTTAATGCCCCTAGACAGCTACTTGCAGCGCGACCCGGAGGTAATGGCGCGGATCAATCCGACTCTGCTGCCCATTCTCAAAGATGCCGGACATGGGCATATCTATAGCCTCCCCTATCTGGCGGTCGTGCAGGCCCTGTATTACCGCAAAGACATGTTTCAGGCGGCAGGTTTAGACCCAAACAACCCGCCCGCGAATTGGGATGAATTTTATGACGACGCGCAGAAGCTGACCGATCAGCCAAAAGGCATCTGGGGGTTTGAGTTTGAGCAGGATTTCAGCAACACCGCCTACTTCTGGGTCAACTTTCTGTGGCAGGCCGGGGGCGAAGTCGTCCAGCGGAACCCGAAGGGCCAGTGGGTCGCTGCCTTCAATACGCCCGAAGGCGTCACGGCTTTGGAGTTTTACAAGAAGCTCATGACCGCGCCCTGGAAAGGACCGGACGGCAAGACGTATAAAGGCGTTGCCGGTCACTCCAGCACGATGGGCCAGGACCGGGCGCAGGGCAAAGTGGCGATGTGGTTCCAGTATCAGAGCAATGTCATCGCCAACCAAGCCGACGCCACGCAGATTAACCCCAGTCTGGTCGGGATCGCCCCCATGCCCAAAGGCCCGACGGGGATCACGGCCAACGAGATCAACGCCTACATGTGGGGCATCTCCACACAGATCAAAGACCCGCGCGTTCGCGATGCCGCCTGGCAGTTCGTCAAGTTCATGGCGAGCGACGACGCGGATCGCATACGCACAAAAGCCTATGTGGAGGCTGGTCTGGGCAACACCGTCAACCCGGTCGCGCTGCAAAAGTACGGCTATGAGGACTACACCTCGCCGCAGTCCAAAGTCTGGCTACAGACCAATCAAACTCTGTTCCAGCACGGACACCCCGAACCTTACGGCGAGAACATGAGCCAGATTTACAACCTGATTGGTGTCCCGCTGGGAGAGATTGAACAGAATCCAAATGCCGACCCGAAAGCGCTGCTGGACAAATCCGCCCGCGAAGTGGATTCCAAGCTGACGGGCTTTGTCGCGCCCCAGATCATGCACACACGCCGGACGTGGGCGTGGACCATTTTCAGCCTGCTGCTCATCCTCCTCCTGCTCTTGCTCGGCTGGCAGGCAAAACTCTGGTGGGACGCGCGGGCCAGACGCCGTGCGATGCAGACGCACATGACGCGCCCCGGCGGACTGCCGCCGGCCACGCAGGCGCTGGCCTGGCTGTTCATGCTGCCCGCTATTCTGTCTATCTTGATCTGGCGCTATTATCCTCTGGGCGGTGGGCTGGTGATGGCGTTCCAAAATTATCATATTCTGGGCGGGGCGACTTATATTGGCCTGGACAACTTTATTGATCTGGCCCATCAGGAGACATTCTGGCTTGGCCTGCGAAACTCGTTTTTGTACACGCTGATTACGCTCGTGTTCGGCTTCTTCGTCCCGATTGCCGTGGCGCTGGGCCTGACCGAGATTCCCAGGTGCAAAATCTTCTTCCGCACCCTGTACTATCTGCCGGCAGTGGCGGCCCCGATGGCGATTACGTTCATGTGGAAATGGTTTGAGGACAGCACGCCTGCCGGGCTGTTCAACTCGCTGATTATCAATGGCGCGCATACGCTGCATCAGCAGTCCGATCCAGTCAAGTGGCTGGACAACCCGAAGATCGCCTTGATTTCTGTGATTCTGCCAAGCATCTGGGCGACGGCGGGGCCGGGCAGCATTATTTATCAAGCCGCCCTGCGGAGCGTGCCGGAGGAAATGTACGAAGCGGCGGACATGGACGGCGCAGGCATCTGGACGAAGATCTGGCGCATTACCCTGCCGACGCTCAAGCCGCTCATTATTATCAATCTCGTTGGCGTCGTCATTGCATCGTTTCAAGCGACGGAAAACATCCTGGTGATGACCGCCGGCGGGCCGCTGTATTCCACGCAAACGCTGGGGCTGGAAATCTGGTACAACGCCTTTGTCTTCCTGAAGTTCGGCTATGCCACCGCTGCCGCCTGGGTGATGGGGGCACTGCTGGTCGGGTTCACGATCTATCAACTTCGCATCATGAAAGATTTGCGCTACGCCGCCGCGCGCGGATAAACAAAATCCGTATGAATGACGAAAATGTAGCATTCTGGCATGGTTTTTGTGCTAGGAGAGTAACAAACCGAACAATGAGTAACAATGCTTCAGAAGAAAATTCGTCTATCAAGGCGAACGGGATTGGACGCCTGATGATGTGGGAATCACGGGTGTTCGTTCAGGATGCTTTGGGCGGGTTTTATGCTCTGCGCGAGCAAATGACGCGGGAAATTGGCGCGGAATTTACCGCTGATATTCTATACCGGGCCGGATTTTCCGCGTCTGAACAGCTCATGGCTTTTGTCGCCAGGCAAGACACGGCCGCGGATGGTCAGGCGTCCCTGGAACTGGCGCTGAACCTGCTGACCGAAGCCGGCTATGGTGCAGTGAAGCTCGAAGAAAACCGGAAACGCGGCGGCGAGATCGCCATTCGCGTGGAGCAGAGCCTGGAAGGCGAAATGATGAGCGATCGGGCAGGACGCTCCGGGTTTTTCTGTGACTACCTGCGCGGCAAACTGCGCGGCATTGTTCAGCATCTTCCCGCAACCGAAGGCTTTCCCAGGGGATTGGTGGAATGCATCGAAATCGGCTGCGTCGTCAATGGCGACTCCGAGTGCCGCTTCGTGGTCGCTACGCCCGAGCACCTGAGCCAGCATGGATACCGCCTGGGCAACGATGGCTATAGTTCTGTGCGCGAAACGCTTTTGCGGCTGAATCGACAGTTGGAAGACGTGCTGGAAGCTGCCAAACGGGATTCGCTGACGGGCCTTTATAACCGCGCCCACTTTGAAAGCGTGCTGCGGCAAAAAATTGAGTATGCCAACCGGCGGACGGACACGCTGGCGGTCGCCATGATTGATGTGGATGGTTTCAAGCAGGTCAACGATACGCAGGGGCATGGCATGGGAGACCTGGCGTTGAGGCAGGTCGGTCATGCGCTGGCGGCTCATGCCAGAGATACCGATGTGGTTGCCCGGTATGGCGGCGACGAATTTGCCTGGCTGATGCCGGGAACCTCCGTCGAGGCGGCCCTGGCTGTTGCTGACCGCATCCGCCGACTGGTGCAGGAAACGCAGGCGCAGTTCGATCTGCCCATCAGCCTCTCCATCGGCATCGCGGCCTGCCCACAGGACGCGATCAGCATGGCGGAGCTAATTGATCTGGCCGATGCGGCGATGTATCTGGCAAAAGACAACGGCGGGAACCAGGTAAAGCGGTACGTAATTTCGGAGGATCACCGCACGGCAGCGCAGAAACGTGTCCGTAAGCCACGCCCGCGTAAGATACCTCCGACCGTAGTGAAGCCGCCCGCACCGGAAATAGGTGTCCTCCGTCTGGACATGAACGATTAAAATTGTGGTTGCCGCTTCCGGGCTTTTTGGGGTTGTTCATGTACTTTTCGGATCAAGGTCCTCATCATCTGGCGGAGGTTGTGCTTCGCGCCCTTACCCTCACTGACATGAAGGCCGCCGACCCTGCTTTGCTGGTCTTTTTCTTTGATGTCCTTTACGAGGCCAGTTTCCGCAGCGATCAAGGCAAGCCTGTCCGCGGCAGCGTTCTCTGGCAGGACCCGGCCATGCTGTCATCGGCTTCCCTGTCCCGCCCTGATCAGCCGGATTGGAAGTATCTTTCCTTTACCCATTCCATTCCGTTCAATGTGAACACGTTTGTTTCTCTGGCGGCGGGCCTTGATCCACACACGGCCATGCTCGCGGTCTATGCTGCCGATCCGCAGCATCCCGTCATTCATGGCCTGGTGAGTTGCAGCGCTTCTTCCTCAGTAACCTGGGAACCCGACGCTTCGGCACAGCCTCTCACTGTCCTTTTGCGCGACCATCAAAGGGCCGGCTCATCTCACGGTTGACGTGGGTTTGGAGCATCCTGTGGAACTGCTGCGAAACCATCTTTATACCCATGCTCACAATGTTCTGGCACGTGGCCCGGTCCGAGAACAATTCGCAAAACAGACGGCAGGTCTCTTTCCCATTCTGAAAGCCCAACTGCCTCCTGAGATTGTCTCCTCGCTGCTTTTTGATGCCGAATCAATTACGCTTGCCGGAGGCAGCATTCTGATCAGCGAACATAATTGGTCCGAACTGTTAGAAGACCTCTGGATGGATGCGCTCATTCGGCTCTTGCTGTCTGTTTTTCAAAATCAGCAGGGGGGCACGGTTCTGGTGACGCCGAATGGCGCAGCGAACCACTCCTACGAGGATGGCCTGACAATCCCTTACGCGACCGCTTATTCGCAGCTTCGGCTGGTTTTGGAGCAGCGCTTTCTCTTCGCGATCACTCAATACGTCCTTTCGGCGAAGAGCCTGTCCGAGTGGTCGCGTCCGCTGGGTGAGATGCCCCCGGACGATCAGGCTCTCCAGGAACCGGATCTCATGGCGGGGCCGCCGGGGAACGACCAGGAAATCCAGCAGGCCGCGGCATTCATCGCATCGCTGGCGCGATTTGAAGGCTTTCTCGTCCTCACGCCGCATCTGGATCTGAATGGGTTTGGTGGTCAGCCCGGCTCCGAGGCAGCCCCGGACGAGGTGTATCTGGCAGCGGATGAGCTGGCAGCCGAGGCAGAATTGACCGCCATTTCATATCGGAGTTTCGGGCCGCGTAATCAGGCGCTGATCCGTCAGTGCTGCCAGGATCACGAAGCTATTGCCTTTGCTTTCACCCAGGATGGTGACCTGCGGGCGATGATGTGGCGGGATGGCAAAGTCATTGTATGGAATCGCGTCCGTCTGCGCCGCCTCTGAGACTGGGGGATTTAAGGGATCAACTGCCCGGCAGCATTCAACGCGCGATGGCAACGTCATCGGGTTTGTCCACGTCCGTGCCTATCTCCGGGTACTGCGTCTCAATGCCGACCGCCCGGCAGCCTCCCATCAGACGGCTCACCCCTTCTTCCAGAGTCTGAATGGTCAGCAGGGCTGGCGAGATCGTCTGCGCCAGAACCAACCGCCCCAGAAGGCTCAGTCCCAGCAAGCGGGCCATCTGAACGGGGCTTTTGCGGGCGTCATAGGCCCGCTGAATCGTATCCTGATGCGTGAGCAGGAAACGCGGGTTGACCAGCATGATGTTTCCCAGAGTAAACCGACCCTCGCGCAACTTGATCGCCGTTCGTTTCATCTCCGGGAAGCGCTCCCGGCAGAGCGCGAGCGAGACAAACGGGCAGCAAAAGTCCGCGCCGCTTTCCAATCCTCGCCGCACAAAATCTTCAACGCTTTCAGGCGTCAGAAATGGGATGTCTGAGGTGGTCACCAGGACTCGGCCCTGATAGCCGTTCGCCTCCGCCGCGTGAATCCCCGCCATGAGATTGTCCAGCAGAGTTTCGCCCCCCGTTACCTGCTGATACTCTCCGCTTGCCGGCACGTCGCCGACGACATAAATGCTGCCGACAGAGGGAGATGCCCGCAGCGCCGCGGTGACGTAATCCAGCATGGTTTGTGAACCGATAGGCGTCAGGGCGCGGTTAGAGACTCCAGTCGCCGCCTGCATCTCCGCGCTGTTCCGCCCCCCTGCCAAAACGACGGCGTTGATTGTCATTCTTCCGGCCTCGCTCCCTGTGTCTCGGTCACCCAAACTTTGCCGACTTTTCCCTTTTTTATTCTTTGTGCAAAGAGTTCCGCCTGTTCGGATGTTCGCGCGCGGCAAAATAGAGCCGATCCGCTTCCGCATAAAAGGGGCCTGAAACTTTCACCGGAATCCTCTGTCCAACAGAGCAGGTCATAAGCAGCGGCGATTGCAGGATAAAGCGGCAAAATGACCTGTTCAAAGTCATTGGACAAGTGATCTTCACCCATACGCCAGCCCTCCGTCGCCTGATTGACCTGGCGATTTGGCAGAGCATCCAGCGCGATGTAAGCGGCAGACGTGGACACGCCGACGGGCGGTTTTACAACCACCAGAGGCCAAACGGATGTCAGGGGCGGCAGGCGCGTTATCCGTTCGCCCAACCCCTCCACAAGAGCCGTGCCGCCGGTGAGAAAAAACGGAACGTCTGCGCCGAGCGCCGCACCGATTTCAGCGAGGCGCTGCTTGGAAAGAGCCAGGCCAAAGAGAATATTCACGGCCAGCAAGGCTGCCGCTGCATCGCTGCTGCCGCCTCCCAGCCCGGCCTGCGAGGGGATACGCTTGTACAGCGCGACATGCAGACCGCTTTGATCGGGAGGCAGCGTCCCGCGTGCGGCGGCGATTTTTTGGAGACGAACGGCGGCGCGATGCACCAGGTTGGACTCGTCCGCCGGGACGCCGGCCGCTTCTTCGCCCGTCACTGTGAGACGAACGCCCGGCTGCTCTGGTGCCTGCGTCACGACCAGCGTGTCATGCAGACCAATCGTTTGCATGATCGAGCGGATGTCATGGTAGCCGTCCGGGCGTCGCGCGCCGACATCCAGAGTTAAGTTAATCTTCGCAGGAGCAAGGCAGGTAAGAGATGTCATGGGAGGGCGCGCGCCGATGCCAGGGATCCGCTGAGAGCGGCGGCGAAGTCTTCCGGGGTCGCCTCGTGAAACCGGGGCAGGCGCGCAAAGCCGTTTCCTAGCGATACCCCGCCATGCTTGTCGTCAAAAGTCAGCGCCTGGCCGATCAAATAGCGCATTCCAGCTTCGTCTTTCCGGGCCAGCCAAACCGGGCTGGGGCCGATTTTTTGGTACTGCGCCAGAGCCGGCGCGATTAGCAGGCGATCAAAGTTGGCCGCGCCGCTGAAGTCGCCCCAGACGGTTTCCACGCGAGCCGGGCCGTCGGGTAGGCGCATCAGCCAGCGCACAATCAAGCGCTCACCGAGATAGCCATTTGCCCAGTATTCCGGGGCCGTGTAACCGCCGATGGCCGGCAGGGCCAGATGCCCATACTCATGGACGATCTCGCGGATCCATTCGATGGACGAACGCTGTGTGTCAATGTCGTAAAAATACAGATGGCTGCGCCACTGCTCGCCGCCGGTTTGTCCTTTGGCGCACAGCCAGACATCAAAAGGGGCCGTGCCATTGGCCGCTTCGCGGCCGGTTTTCTCAGCCAGTGTCTGGTGTGCCAGAGCCAGCAGCCCGGCAATGCGCTTCGCCAGCGGGCCGTCGTCCTCACTCTGAAAATGCACCGCGCAGAACAGGCGCAGCGTCTCGGCGTCAGGTTCATACACATAAACGACTTTGGAAAAACGCCACGCATGGACGGGCTCGGTCGCATGAGTTGGCAGGTACGCTTTGGGAACAATCAAAGTCCCCAGGTCGTAAGGCAAAGGAGTGACATCCACGGGCAGAGTCTGGGAGCCACGCCATTTTCAGGCGAACCGGCAGCCCGGCGCTGACGGAGTTTTCTAATTGTTTGGCGGTCTCTCGCGAATTGGGATCCGCCTGCCGGGCGGAGACCAGCGTGCCGAGCGCAGTCTCGGGCTGACCCGATGGATGATCCGCCAGCGCGGGACGCAGAATCAAAACACACGCGACCAGAGCGTAAACGTACACACGCATCATAGGGCCATTATAACACACGGAACCGCCGTTTGGAAAGGCATGACTCAAAGACATGACTAAAATGAAAATACTTGGTCTGGCCACGCTGGTCTGCCTGAGCCTGTGCTGGCCCGCCCTCGCCTCCCCCACGCTTTCCGTGCAGACTACCACGCCGCCGCCTTTGACGGAGCGAGACAAAAAGCAGATGGCGGACGAAATCAAGCAGGGCCAAGACGCGGCGGCGGAGATCGCCAAACAGGCGAAACTGGTTTCGGACAAGGCGACCAATGCGCGCGTGGATAGTATTGGGCAGCGCCTCGCCCTGATTGTCAACTCCACCTGCTACCCTGCCGAGTACGGAAACGACCGCGTTTATCCCTTTGTCTGGCATTTTCACATCATTGAGGACAAAGAAGTCAATGCATTCTCGCTTCCCGGCGGGCAGGTTTATGTCAACAGCGGGCTGCTCAAACAGGTGCGCTCCGATGACGAACTGGCCGGTGTTCTGGGCCACGAAATGACCCACAGCGCGCATCACCATATCCAGTCGCTGTCACATGAGCAGAGCAAGATGTCCACGGAAATGCTGGCCGGTTTGATTGCCGCCATCTTCGCCCATGTCCCGTCCCGCGACATCGGCAATCTGGCCGCCGGCGCTCAGTACACGCAGCTAGGCATCATGAACATCAAGTACAGCCAGCAAGCGGAGCGCGATGCAGATCACGGCGGCACCATCGTCATGCAAAAGGCCGGCTACAACCCGGTCGGGATGCTGACTTTTATGGAGCGTTTGGGCGATTTTGAGAATGCCCGGCCTCTGGTGCAGGCAGGCATTCTTCAGGACCACCCGGACACGGCCGAGCGCGTTGCCTTGATCACCGAGGAACTGAAACAACTGAATGTTCCGGTCACAGTAGGCGCGGTGCGCCAGGTCACGGACGCTCCTCACGCCCTGGCTCACCCGGCAGCAAACGGCGGGGAGGACATTGTCTTTGTCAATCGCACTTTGCCCACGCTGGCCGACCCGGACGGCAGCCGGGCGCGCGCCATTGTTAGCAAGTTCAACTCGCTGCTGGACAATGGCTTGCAGCTTTATCAGGTCAGCTTCAGCGGCGACCAGGTGCTTGTCTCCGACCAGCCACTCATCACCATCACCCCCGCCGATGTCGCCCTGCATCCTGGGGAGAACCCGGAAACACTGGCCCGCGCCGCCGGCCAGGCCCTCCGCAGCGGCATCTACGCGCAGACATTCAGCAGCACGAAGCTATGACCGTCTCGTCACCGGAGCGGCAGGACTTTGTGCCGCGGATCATGGCGGTGGGCGCGGGGCGTTTGCCCGAAGCGGCGACGGAAGCGGCGATAGAAATAAGAGAGATTATAGAATCCGCAGTCCAGGGCGATGTCTCTGATCTCCTGCGCCCCCGTCCTCAGTAATGCCGCCGCCCGTTGAAGCCGCAATTCCAGAAGAAATTCGCTCGGCGTCTGTCCCCGGTGCGCCCAAAGCGTTCGCGCGAGGTGCGCCATCCCGAACTCCGGCAATATGCGCCAACTTGCTGACTCCCTCCCGCATCTGCTCCAGCGCGGCAAGCGCGGGCGCAGGCAGCACGCTCTTCCTCCGGCGCACTGACTGTCGGCGGCCCAGGGGCTTTGTACCAGCTCTCCGCCATACCTTCCAAGCCCTCGCAGCCCATAAAATATCTCTGGGAAATCATGCGTGTGCAGGCCGCCGCGGGTGGGTCAGGACAAGAGCGGCATGGAAGGAAGGGTCTGGCGCAATCTGGTGAAACTCCAGCCGCCGGGGATGGTTTGATTCTGACCTCTGTGCCGGAGAACGAGTTATCACGTCACCAGAATAAACTAATTAGTCACTAAAGCGCAAGACGGGAAGGGTCTGCATCGTGTAAAATTGTGTTATTCTTGACAACGGAGGCAATCATGGGACACCCAACGATGACCAGTGGCAGACTCAGTGAGGCGCAGGTAGCGCAGTACGAACGCGATGGGTATACACTGTTTCACCAGCCCGTCTTCACGCCGGAAAAATTCGCTCGGCTCACGGCGATTTTTGAGGAAAGCCTGGCCCGCGAAGGCTCCGGCGGCATGGACATGATCCATTTGCGCGATGAGCGCCTGCTGGAGTTTCTGCTGGCGGATGAAGTTTTAGATCTGGTGGAACCACTGGTTAGCCCGAATATCGGCCTGTGGAGCAGTCACTCTATCTCCAAACTGCCCTTCACGGGCAAAGCGACACCCTGGCATGAAGATTCGTCTTACTGGAATGGCCGGATTTCAACCTTGGCCGGCATCTGCACGGTCTGGCTGGTGATTGACCAGGCGACAAAAGACAATGGCTGCATGAGCGTTATCCCCGGCAGTTAGACGGGTGGCTTCTCCGACTATGAAGCGGTCACCGACGCCGACGGCAACATCTTCCCGACCCAGATCAAAGCGGACCAGATCAACGAAGACCAAGCCGTTTATTTTGAATTGCAGCCTAATGAATGCAGTCTGCATGAAGCGCGAATCATTCACGGTGCGAAGGCTAATACATCCCCGCTGCGCCGCGCGGGTTACACGACGCGCTATTTCGCCACGACCAGTCTGGTCTACCAGGAGAAGAATCCTCGTCATCTGATCTGGCTGACTCGGGGCCGTGACATCGCGGGAAACCACTACGAAAAAAATGAAAGATTTTGGCTCATGTGTGATTAGACTGCCCTGGCGGTAAACTGAGGCATGATTGACTTTCCTCTGGATGACCTGCCGGATGAACAGGCACCCTTGCTCTGGCTGGAACAGACACTGCACCCGCTGGAACAGACACTGCACCCGCTGGAACAGACACTGCACCCGCTGGAACAGACACTGCACCCGGACGGTCTGCATTGCCCTCGGTGCCGCCAGAGTGAGCGGCCAGAGTGAGCGGCGGCGGGCGCATCCGAGCCTCATCCCTGCCTTCTTATCCCTGCCTTCTTATCCCTGCCTTCTTATCCCTGCCTCATCCCCGCCTTCCGCTGCAAGGGTTGTGATCGCTACTACACTGCCCGGACGGGCACGATCTGCCAGAAGACGCACCAACCGCCGTCCAAACGGGTCCAAGACAACCTGGACGAGATACTGCCCACCGATGTTCTGGAGGAGCCGGCTTTCGAGGCCGACGAGTTGTACCGGAGTGCGGGGGAAAAGTTGTACCAGAGCGCAGGGGGAAAAGGTCAGCCCAATTGGGACGCGGACGATCCCCCTATCGGACGGTTGGGTGCGACGCTGAAGGCCAACGGGAGTGGGCGCGTTATGACGACGGTGACGGCATCTGGGTGGTGCATTGCAATACCTGTTTGCAATACCTGTGAGGGGGCCGGGGCGGGCCTGCGGACTTTCTTGCGTCTGTTTCGTGGAGTGAATAAGTTCTATCTGGCCAAGTATGTGGCGATCTACGAGACCATGACCAACGCCAGGAGCAGCACGCCGGAAGTTATCCGAAGCCGGAAGTTATCCAAAGAATATGCCTGCTCCCAAAGTACGCGCAAACTTACTACACATGAGCCTTCTTTGTTTCTGTGCCACCAGGCGGCCTCCGAGAACATGAACCGTGTTATAATCTATGTCACAGGGGCAGTGCAGGTGGAGAAGCGGGAGGAGTGTTTTTTATGAGAAAAGCAGCGCCGGGCATCGGCATAATCGGCATCGGAGGCTACGCGCAGGTCCATCTGCGGGCGCTTCGGACTCTGCATCACGCCGGACTCTGCCGCCTTGTGGCCGTCGCAGACCCTGCGGCGGGACGCTTCCCCGAAGTCTGCGCCGGACTGCGCTCCGAGGGCATTGACATCTTGGAGGACAGCCACGCGCTTCTGGAGCGCAGCGACCTGGATGCCATTGTGATTGCGACCCCGATCTGGCTGCACGCGCGTCAAGCCATTGCGGCGCTTCAAGCCGGCAAACATGTCTACCTGGAAAAGCCGCCCTGCGCCACACTGGCTGAGTTTGAGGAGATCACCGCCGCGCAGCACGCCTCCGGCAAAGTGTGCGCGGTCGGCTTTCAAATGCAGGCGTCGCCGGTGATGCGCTATATGCAAACCGTGATCGCGGAGGGAGTGATCGGCGCTTTGACGGACGTTTGGGCTTCCGTCCGCTGGTCGCGAGATACGGCGTATTACGAGCGCGCGGCCTGGGCGGGACGGATGCGCCTTGAAGGCAATCCGGTGTTTGATGGCCCGGCCACCAATGCCCTCGCCCATGTCGTTCAAGCCGCCCTGTCTCTTGCAGGATCACCGCTTCGCATGCGGGGGCGTCTCCTGCGCGCCCGCCCGATTGAGAGCTACGATACTGCTTACCTGGAAGCCGAATGCACGTCCGGTGGCCTCGTCAAACTTGCATTGACCCACGCCAGCAAGATGAACGAAGGAGCGATGCTCCATCTGAGAGGCACAGGGGGCGAAGCGCATTTTTCCTGGGACAGCGAAGCGACAGTGACCGCACGCGGAAAGACGGAAATCCTCCGCCTGTCCTATGACGGAGCCGCCGCGATCCTGCTGGACTTTTTGGCCGCGATTGCGGGGGATCACGATCCGGCGGCCTCGCTCCCGGACACCCAGGGATTTCTCCTGTGGGTCAATGCGGCGCTGCAAAGCGGAAACGGGATCGGCGATTTCGCGCCGGATCTTGTTGAGACGACGCCCGGCAGCGCCGCCTCTCCCTTGAACAATGACGTTTACACGGTGCGCGGCCTGGACAAGCAAATGGAAGAGTTTGCCGGTGATCCCGCCTGCCCGCCCCTTCTGCTCAGCCCCGGTTCCTGGATCGAAGAACGCAGGTGGCGAAGCGACTCATTTGGCCGGACTCAGTTTCAGTGACGACAGATTGATGGCTTTCCAGGTTGCGGCATCGCGCGGATGGATGGTCAAAACGACGTGGCCCGCTTGTTTGATCTCCAGGCTGCCGAGCGCCACCGTTTGAAACGTGGTGAAATCGCCGGTCGACGGAACTTTGGCGTCCAGCGTCTGGCCCGCTGCATCCACCCGCACTCGCTGGCCGAAGGCGAGGCGTATTGAGCCGTGACGGTGTATGTGCCGGGCTGGGCCACGTCCAGAGTCCAGGAGGCCGTGTCATCGGCGCTGTCCCAGTAGCCGATATTGGAAACATCGCCGTGCTTCTCAACCTGAAGAGCGCCCTTCAAATCCGCCGTGTCCGCTCCCAGCGTGAACGCGCCTTCGGAATCGGCTTTGATCGCCTGGCTGGCATCGGAAGCGGACGGCTCGGAGGCAGCGAGGTCCAGGCCGGTGATTTTCAACACCCAGGCATGGTCGCCGGTCTTCTGAGTCGGCAGCGTCACGACAAGCCCATCGGCTGTTCGCGTAAATGCCAGCGCGCCCGGGACGCCGAGCAGATGCACGGTTTTGACATCACCGACGACGCCCGGCGCATCCGCCGCCAGTGTCCGCAGGGTCAGTTGGCCGCTGTCCGGCCAGCCCATCGCAGTCGCATACAGAATATTTCCTTTCGTGGTAAACCGGAAGTCATGTGCCGTCAGCCGGTCTTCGCCGCCCTCGCTGAAGCCGCCGCCCCGGACTTTGACCGGCCCCTCGCCGGGGATTTTCCAGGGGCGCGTGGCGAAAATAGCTTCCTCGTTGACGGTCATCCACGCCGCCATGCCTTGCAAAAATGCCACTTCGTCCGGGTCAATCGTCCCATCGCCGCGCACGGGGATATTCAGCAGCAAATTGCCGTTCTTGGCGACGATATCCACCAGCATCCGAACAACCTGATTGGCCGTCTTGTACTGATGGTTCTCGTACATTGACCGTTTGTAGTGCCATTCGCCGATACACGTATCTGTCTGCCAGGGATGCGGCACGATCTTGTCGCTGCGGCCCCGCTCGTAATCCAGCACCATGGACTGTTTGACATTGGGCGACCCGTCCTTGACGTTCATAATGGCGTCCAGCCGTCCGCCGTGCCACTGCCGGTTTTTGTTGTAATAGTTGGCCGCGATGTCCAATCCGTAAGACGTGGGCGGCTCGCCGTCGTCAAAGTACAGCAGGTCGGGATGGTGCTGATCTACCAGGTCCATGACGCGGTCGATAAAATTTGAGTTCGTAGGCTTTATGGGCTTCGTCGGTCCGGGCCGCGCCGGCAGGGCCGTAGAGTTCGGCGGGGTCACAGCCCCTCCCACCACTGCCCTTTACCGTCGGCCTTGGTCAGATTACCGTCATACGGCACGCCCGCCAGCGGGCCGTTCTTGTCCGCGCCATGGGAAACGTCGAACCAGTCCCAGGTGCGGGCCGCATGCACGGTGACGCCGAAGCGCATCCCGTTCTTGCGGGCGATCTTGGCCCAGGTTCCGACGATGTCTTTCTTTGGCCCGAGGGCGACCGAGTTCCAGGTCTGATACTTGGAGTTCCAGTTATCGAAATTGTCGTGGTGATTGGCGAGCGAAACAAAGTATTTCGCCCCGGCGGCTTTGTACAGCCCAATCAGCTTTTCGGGGTCCCAATTTTCCGCGTGCCAGATGCGGTCAATGTCCTTGAAGCCGACTTTGGACGGATGGCCGTAATGTTCACATTGGTAGTTGTAGTCGCCGTTGCCTTCCAGATACATCTGACGAGCGTACCAGTCGCCCTGTTCGGGAACGCACTGCGCGGTCCAGTGCGCCCAGATACCGAACTTGGCATCCCGAAACCACTCCGGGCATTGGTACTGCTTGAGCGAGTCCCACGACGGCTGAAACGGCCCGGCTTCCATCTTCGGCAGATCAGGCGTTGCATCGGCGGCCTCGGCTCGTCCGGCCAGCCAGTGCGGCAGGGTCAATCCAATGGCCGTGGCGACAACACCTTTTTTCAGAAACTGCCGCCGCGACGGCGACTTGATACTCTTCTTCATTGATTTCCCTTCCCTCTGGCCCATTCCACCTCGGTTTTCGCGTAGATGATCATCCGAGGAACACTGTCCCTTATTTTATATCATTTTGACTGATTTGTCTATACGACTTTTTCAGAGAGCGAGATAGCCTGCCGTGACGTGGGGTACACTGTGGAAGAGGCCCGCTCAATTATGTCCAAGAAACCCAGAAACATGCCGAATGAGAAACGCGCCGGCAAATATGCGCCGAAACCGTCGGCTCCCAAACCGGTCAAGACCTTAGTCCTTCCGCCGCCGGAAGAGAAAGGAGAATTGCCCGGCTTTGCCGAGTTGGGGCTGGCAGAGGCAGTCGCCCGCGCCATTGCCGATCTCGGCTTTGAAGCGCCCACGCCCATTCAGGCCAGAGCGATTCCCTTGCTGCTGGCAGGACGGGACCTCATCGGGCAGGCCCAGACCGGAACCGGCAAAACGGCGGCGTTTGCCGTGCCGCTGATCCAGAAATGCGACACGGCGCGAACTCAGACGCAGGCGCTGGTTCTGGAGCCGACGCGCGAACTGGCCGTGCAGGTTGCCGGGGGCATTCACGCCCTGGCAAAGCATACCGGCCTGCGCGTCGTGCCGGTCTACGGCGGGCAGCCGCTGGACCGCCAGTTCCGTGCATTGCGCGACGGCGCGCAGATCGTGGTCGGCACGCCCGGACGTGTCTTAGACCATCTGCGGCGCGGCACGCTTTCCGTGGAGAATGTCCAACTGTGTGTCTTAGATGAGGCCGACGAGATGCTGGCTCTGGGATTCCTGGATGACATGGAAACGATTCTGGCCCAACTTCCCCAGCCTCGCCAATTGGCCTTCTTCTCAGCGACCATGCCGTCGCGCATCGCCGCCCTGGCCCAAAAGTTCCTGCAAAACCCCGCTCATGTGTCTCTTGGCACGTCCCGGCGCACGGTAGAAACAACCAACCAGACGTACTATGAAGTGACACCGGGCAAGAAGCTGGAAGCGCTGGCGCGTGTACTGGACATGGAAACGCCCGGCCCGACGATTGTGTTTTGCCGCACCCGCCAGGAAACCAATGATCTGGCCGACGCCCTGCGCCTGCGCGGGTACAGCGCGGAACCATTGCACGGCGATCTGGCCCAGGCCGACCGCGACCGGGTCATGCGCCGCTTTCGCGAAGGGTTGGCCGACCTGCTCATCGCCACCGATGTCGCAGCGCGCGGCCTGGACATTGAAACGGTGACGCACGTCATCAACTATGACATTCCATGGGATGTAGAGCAGTACATTCACCGGATTGGTCGCACAGGCCGGGCGGGGAGAGCCGGGGATGCAATCACGCTGGTGGAAGGACGGGAGCGGCGGCAACTCAAAGCGATTGAGCAGATGATCGGCGCGACTATCAAACCCGCGCGCATTCCCACGGCGGCCGACATTGCGGCCCGGCGACGTGACCTGTTTCAAGAATCGCTGCGGGAAACATTGGAAGCACGGGCTTTTGACGGCCACCTGGCGACAGTGGAAGCGCTGTCTTCGGAGTATGACGGGGCGGAGATCGCCGCTGCCGCCCTTCAGATGCTCTGGCAATCCCAGCACAGCGGCCCGGCGGAAGCCGCCGAAGAGCTCAACGCCGACTCGGAGCAGCCGGAAGTAGGCATGAGCCGCCTGTTTATCGGCATGGGCCGTCAGGACGGCCTGCGGCCCGGCGACTTGGTAGGAGCGATCAGCAACGAGGCGGGTCTGACCGGCAAATCCATCGGTGTCATAGACATTTTGGACCGGACAGCCTTTGTGGAAGTGCCGGCCCCGTCGGCCAAAGCCGTGGTCGCCGCGCTTCGCAAGGCCACTTTGCGGGGGCGGAAAGTCAAAGTGGAAATCGCCCGTCCGCCGGGCGCACGAGGCTAGGAAAGATGACGGTCTTTGTCGGCTGTGCCGGTTGGAGCATTCCCAAAGTACACGCCGCGCGCTTTCCCGAAGACGGCAGCCATTTGGAGCGCTATGCCCGGCGGCTGCCCGCCGTGGAGATCAATTCTTCGTTCTACCGACCCCACCAGCCCGCCACGTATGCCCGCTGGGCAAAGTCGGTCCCGGAGGATTTTCGCTTCGCCGTCAAGATGCCTCGTGAGATCACCCACTGGCGACGGTTAGTAGGAACCGAGAATGTGCTAGGACGATTTCTCGCAGAAGTGGGAGCGCTGGGCGAAAAACTTGGGCCGCTGCTGGTACAGCTTCCGCCCAGCCTCGCATTTGATCCCGGCGGCGCCCCGGCTTTCTTTGCCGGTCTGCGGGATCGTTTCGCGGGGAGTGTGGTCTGTGAGCCGCGTCACCCGTCCTGGTTTCAGCCAGAGCCGGATGAAATGCTGACGACGTTCCAGATCGCGCGTGTCGCCGCCGATCCGGCCCCTGTGCCATCCGCTGCACAGCCCGCAGGCTGGCCCGGCCTGGTGTATTACCGCCTGCATGGGTCGCCGCGTATTTACTACTCAGCCTATCCCGCCGAGTTTCTGGAAGCGTTGGCCGATAGTCTCGCGGCCCAATCGGCTCCAGCTTGGTGCATTTTTGACAACACGGCTCTCGGCGCGGCGACTGCCGATGCGCTAACCGTCGCGCAGCGTCTGGTCACTGACTCGGGCTAATCACCGAGCCGCCATACGCAAACATCAGGCCGCCGGGCTGTTCAATCTGCACTGAAACCGGCGTGCCGACATCCCAGTATTCCTTGCGAATATACGCTAAGGCGAGAGCCTGCCCCCGAACTTCGGCGAAGCGACGGCGCTGGCGATACGTCCAATCTCGCGCCCCGGCTCTGGCCCGTCTTCCGGGACATGGACAGTTGCGCCAAGGGGCGGCACGGGCGCGGCTTCATCCATCAAAATCTGCCGCAGGGCGCGGTTGGTATGGCCGCGCGCATGGAGGCGAGCCACAATCTCCTGACCCACATAGCAGCCTTTGGTATAAGAAACCGCATCTTCCATCCCGGTTTCGGGCAGCAGCATCGTAGGCGTGAGTTCACGCCCCCAGGCCGGAATGCCCGCTTCCACCCGCAACGCTTCGGCGTCCTCGTCACTCAGCGGCACGGCTCCCGCGCTCATCAATGCTTCCCAGGCGGCAACTGCATCATTCGCAGGCAGCCAGAGGTCCTTACCAGGTGCGAGGGGAAAGACAGCAGGGCGAATGTCGGCGGACACGCCGATCAAACGTTCCGCACCGGGGCCAAACAGTGCAACAATCGCCCACCGATCCGAAACGTCGGACAAGGCAACATCTTCCATAATCAAAAACTTATCCAGCGTCTGCATCAGCACAGGGAGGCACGCAGGGTCGGTTTCTACCAACAGAGAATCGGCAAAGGCATGGACGCGCAGGTCGGCCAGAATGTGTCCCGTGCTGTCCAGCAGCGCCGCATGGCAGTGCGCTCCCAATTTCAGCGTAGCGACATCGTTGGATACCATGCCTTGCAGGAACGAGACCCGGTCCGCCCCGCGGAGTTCCAGCAGCCCGCGCGGCGAACGGTTCCATAGGGCCACACCGCCCGGCTGATGAACCGCCTCGTAACCAGAAAGTGTTTGCATCATGGGCGATCTTCCACGTCTTTGAGGAGAAAGATTTTCACGGCGGCAGCAGCGGCGGCCAGCAGCGCACCCACCACAAAGCCCACAGGGGAAATAGGTCGCATGGTATATGCCTTTCTCCTCCACATTGTACCATTTTTCACAAAGTTTTTCAATGGCACGATTGGTGGGTAAAACCGTGAAACTATGAACCCCACTGAGACTGCCACCCCTGACACCGCTGCCGAGATCAAAGCCGCCGGGCTGCGCTATGTGACTGACCAAAAGCCCGGCATCCGGCGCGAACCCGATGGCGCAGGCGGCTTTCGCTACCTCGGCGCGGACGGCAAGGTTATTGACGACGAAAAGACATTAGCGCGGATCAAATCCCTGGCAATCCCGCCCGCTTACACCGACCTCTGGATTTGCCCCACACCCAATGGTTACTTGCAGGCGACCGGGCATGACGCGAAGGGCCGCAAGCAGTACCGCTACCATCCGCGCTGGCGCGCAACGCGGGATGAGACCAAATATGAGCGCATGATGGCCTTCGGTCAGGCGCTTCCCGCGCTCCGCCAGCGCGTGGAACACGATTTAGCCTTGCCCGGCCTGCCGCGCCCCAAAGTCCTGGCAACCGTGGTGCGCCTGCTGGAAACGACGCTCATCCGCGTCGGCAACAAAGAATATGCCCGCGAAAACCACCACTACGGCCTGACGACGATGCACAACCGGCATGTCCAGGTGGAAGGCTCCACCCTGCACTTTCACTTTGTCGGCAAAAGCGGCAAGGAGCATACGGTGGATATTCAGGACCGGCGTCTCGCCCGCATCGTCCAGCGCCTGCGCGACCTGCCCGGCTACGAAGTCTTTCAGTATGTGGATGACGACGGCCAGAGGCGGTCGGTGGACTCGGCGGATGTCAACCAGTACCTGCATGAGATCACCGGCCATGAGTTCACCGCCAAAGACTTTCGCACCTGGGCCGGCACGGTGCTGGCCTCACTGGCATTGCAAGAGTTTGAAGCCTTTGACAGCGAGACTCAGGCTAAAAAGAACGTCACCCATGCCATCAAAACCGTCGCGCAGCGCCTGGGCAATACCCCCGCCATTTGCCGCAAATGCTATGTTCACCCTGCCGTGCTGGAAACTTATCTAGACGGAACACTGCTGAACGCATTGGAGCAGCGCGCCGAGCAGGAGATTATTGAATCCCTGCACTACCTGCGTCCCGAAGAAGCCGCCGTGATGGCCCTCTTGCAGCGACGACTATCTGAGGAAGCGCGGCAACGCTAATTCAGGCCGTAGCGAGGATTGCCGCCGGTGTTCAATGGATTAGCCGGTGTGTTAATCCCGTTTACGACTTTGCCGTCCAGGTAATACTTGGCATGTCCGTCCGCGAAGGCGAAGACCGCGCCGCCGTTATGACGTGTGGTGGTATTGTTGGAACTGGGATTATAGTAGCCGTCATCGGTTCCTGCGGCGGCCTGTGTTCCGCCTGGATAGCCATCGGATTCCTCATTGAGGAGAATCGTGGAGGCCGGCTCCACAAACTGGTTGAGCGCCACGCCGGAGACCTGATTGTTCATGGAATACGAGTCGCCCTGCCCGGTCGAATCGTCGGGGCAGACATAGACGCCTGCGCTTTTAACATACGGGTAAAGAGAGCCTTTTGTCGGGTCATAGCTGGCTTTGATGAGAGTGGTGCCGACAACGTTAATCCACATCCAGTAACCAGGCACGTTTGCCGTATTATTGACCGCCTGCGGCATGAGTTCATCGGCATCCTGCTGATATTGGATGATGCCCAGACTGAGTTGTTTTAAATTGGAGGTACAGGAAGCGCGACGGGCATTTTCCCGCACCTTCTGAAAAACGGGAAAGAGGATAGCAGCGAGAATCGCGATAATGGCGATGACGACGAGCAGTTCAATCAAAGTGAAGCCACGGCGGCGTTGCGGAGCAGATGTTTGCATAAAGGCCTTCTTTCAAAGAGGTCCAATTTTTTGAGGCTTGGCAAAGGGCGAAGGAATGATCCCTCGCCCTCCGTCTTCGCCCGCCGGCACGGCTGACATCCTACAATTCATACCGAGGATCGCCCGTCGGATTGGGATAGGTGAGTTTACCAACACCGTACCACTTGACATGACCGTCACAGAAGGCGAAAACAGAACCGCCGTTGTGACGGACCGTGGGCACATTACCAACTGTTCCAGGACTGAAAAAACCATCGTCGGTTCCACCGTTGTTGTTGTAGCCGTCGGCTTCCTCATTGAAGAGGACTGTAGCGGCAGGCTGGGTGAATTGTGCAAGCGCAACGCCGCAGATAGGGCCATTGATAGAGTAGGAATTGCCTTGATTGGAAGAGTCGATCTGGGCAGATGTAGACCCCCTTGCTTTTGACATAGGAGTAGATGGAGCCTTGCGTAGGGTCAAAACTTGTCGGCGTGGGCGATGGAAATGTAGGAAAACCGGTGTAGTACATCCACCCGCCAAGTGTGGCATTAGGAGCGTTGTTTGGCATTTTCTCATCATAGTCCTGCTGGTACTGGATGACCGCCAGGCTGATTTGCTTCAAGTTGGACTGACAGGAAGCGCGGCGGGCGTTTTCGCGCACCTTCTGGAAGACGGGAAAGAGGATCGCGGCGAGAATCGCGATAATGGCGATGACGACGAGCAGTTCAATCAACGTGAAGCCGCCTCGGCTTCGTTTGGGCGAGAACATGGATAACTCCTTCTAAAAATAGCGACAATACAGGCTGAAGCGCTTCTGCACAATTGCCGGAGCGCCGCGAAGTGCCGCTGATTATTCTATCATACGATGTTGATTCTGTCAAGCAATGTTGAAAATTTCAGTAGAAGTTTCAGGAAGACAGGCTCCCACTGTCACGGTGGCGCTTTCGCTTGCCAAAGGCTGCTGCAATATGCCATAATAGTCGGGCGCGCGGTCTGCTTTTGACGCTTTTTGGCTGCGCCGCGCATTCCCCGACGCGCCCCCATTTTTGTCCATCACTCTAGGAGTTCTATGTCCACCAAGTATATTTTCGTCACCGGCGGCGTCGTGTCCAGCATCGGCAAAGGCATCACCACGGCCAGCTTGGGACGCCTGCTGCGTAACCGGGGCTTCGCCGTCACCATGACCAAGCTCGACCCGTACATCAATGTGGATGCCGGGACGATGAACCCGTACCAGCACGGCGAAGTGTTTGTCACCGACGACGGCGCGGAGACCGATCTGGACTTGGGCCATTACGAGCGGTTTGTGGACATCAACCTGACGCGCGATTCGACCGTCACGACCGGCGGCGTCTATTCCACGGTCATCGCCAAAGAGCGGCGCGGCGACTATCTGGGCGGGACCGTCCAGATGATCCCGCACATCACCAACGAGATCAAAGAGCGCGTCCTCGGCCTGGGCAAGAAGTCAGGGGCGGATGTGGTGATCGCCGAGATCGGCGGCACGGTCGGCGACATTGAGGGCCTGCCGTTTTTGGAAGCCATCCGGCAGCTGCGCAAAGATGTCGGGCATGAGCAACGTGCTGTATGTCCATGTCACGCTGATCCCCTATGTCGGGCCGTGGGGCGAGGTCAAGACCAAGCCGACCCAGCACTCGGTGATCAAGCTGCGCGAGATCGGCATTCAGCCCGACATTCTGATCTGCCGCACCAAGCTGGACATCAGACGACGACATGAAGGAAAAGATCAGCCTCTTCTGCGACGTGGACAAAGACGCCGTCATCGAAGCCAAAGACTTCGGAGACGATCTACGAGATTCCGATGGTCTTCGAAGAAGAGGGGCTGGCTGATTTAGTCGTCAAGCGGCTCGGCCTGCACGACGGCCCGGCCAACATGGAAGAGTGGCGCGATCTGATCCGCCGCGTCAAGCAGCCCCGCCATGAAGTCAACATCGCCGTGGTCGGCAAATACACCGGCAACGGCGACGCCTATATCTCCATCGCGGAAGCCCTCAAGCATGGCGGCATCGCCAGCGATGCCCGCGTCAACATCGAGTGGATCGAGTGCGACGACCTGGAAGAGCCGGGCCTGGACATGGCGCAGCGGCTTGGCGCACGCGCACGGACTGATCGTCGCGCCCGGCTTTGGCGAGCGCGGGGTGGAAGGCAAGATCGCAGCCATCCACCATGCCCGCGACACAGGGCCTGCCCTTCTTCGGCATCTGCTACGGCCTGCAGATGGCCGTGATTGAGTTCGCCCGCCACGCCTGCGGCCTGACCGGCGCGAACACGGAAGAAGTGGACCCGCACGCGCCGCACCCGGTCGTCCATATCTTGCCGGAGCAGAGACATGTCACCGAAAAAGGCGCCTCCATGCGTCTGGGCGCGTACCCCTGCCGCCTGACCCAGAACTCCATGGCAAACTGCCTGTACGGCGAAGATGTCATTTCCGAGCGGCATCGGCATCGCTACGAAGTCAACAATGACTACCGGGAACAGATGTCCAAAGCCGGCATGGTCTTCAGCGGCGTTTCGCCAGATTACCGCCTGGTGGAGATCATTGAACTGTCCCGCGATGTCCATCCTTACTTTATCGCCACGCAGTTCCACCCGGAGTTCAAATCCCGCCCGAACCGCGCCCACCCCCTCTTCGCCGGCCTCATCACCGCCGCCCTCCAACGCGCCGGACAAGCAGAGGCAGACGAAGAAATAGGCGTTGCCGCGGAGGTGCCGGGATAGGTTGCCTCTCCTTGCTGCCATCCTGACCGCCCTTACGCCGCCATTTCTGCTGATTTTGCTGGGCTACGGCCTCAAACGGCTGCGGGTGCTGCACCCGGCCCATGTTCCCATCTTGAACGGGCTGGTTGTCAACGTCACCCTGCCCGCACTGGTCGTACTGGGATTGCTGCGCGCGCCGACCCTCTCCCCGCGTCTGGCAATTTTGCCCCTCGCCTTGTTTCTGGCGCAGATGGCGACGATGGCGCTGGTGTATGGGATCGGACGCGCCTTCCAGTGGCCTTCGCCCCTGCTGGGCTGTATTTTATTGGTCGGGGTGTTCGGCAACACGGGATTTATCGGCTATCCGCTGACACTGGCCCTGCTGCCCGGTCAGTTCCCCACCACGATTTTGCTGGATCAATTCGGCATGACAATCCCCCTGTATCTGTGCGCGGCTCTGCTGGGGGCGCAGTTTGGCGGCGGGAAGGGTACAGGCGGGGCGGGCCGCAAGGAAGCGGTCCGTACGGTTTTTCCGGTCTCCCATTTTCCTGAGCGCCATCGTCGGTCTGGGGCTGCGTCTGGTTCCTGTTCCCTCTGCACTCGCGAATGCGCCTGCCGCGCAGGCGATAGGGAGCGTTCTGAGCAAATGTCTGGAATATCTGGGGCAGGGAACGACACCGCTGGTTTTGCTGGCTCTGGGGGTTGCGCTGCGACCCGGCGCGTCGCGCGGGCGGCTCGGCCCTCTCGCACTAGCCTGCGGATGCAAGCTGCTGTTCCTACCCCTGGCGTTCTGGGGGCTATGCCACGGCTTTGGGATCGGGGGCGAGGCGCGGATGGACGGCGTGCTGGAAGCGGCCATGCCGACCGCCGTGATGGCCTCGGTGCTGTCCGGGCAGAACGACATGGAAGGCGACTTCGCCGTCGGCGTCGTCTTCGTTTCCACCGTTCTGTCCGCCGTCACCATTCCCCTGCTGCTTACCCTGCTGCGGTGACTGCACTGCCGAACACAGCCAAGTAGACAGTCCCTGTCGCTATTCCTTCAAATTGTTCCAGCACCAGTTCACTTAGTCGGTGTCCACTGTTTCGCCTCCCAATTGGTCCCCCAGCAAGGCGATCTGGCCCCGATGGTAGGAAGCGTGACCCATCAATTAAACGATTTGCACGGCGATGGGGATGGGATAACATTCTTCCTCCACTCCGACGATCTCGAAATTCTGTGCCAATTGGCTGTCATGGAGGCGAGCGAGATTAGAAAAAGCCGCCAAGTACGGCAAAACGCCCAGTTACCGCCTGCGCCGCCAAGCCGTTCTGCTCAAAACTGAAAAGCGTCCCTCCCTGGCCGTGGCTGACCAACTCGGCTGCTGCGAATTGTCGGTCAACGACTGGGTCAAACTCTATCAACAGCAAGGGCTGGCAGGCCGCACGATCAAGCCAAGGCGCGGACGCAAGTCCATCCTCAAGAAAGAGACTGACCTGGCCGCTGTGCGTCAAGCCGTGCGGAACAGCCGCCAACGCATTTCCCTGGCAAAAGCCGAGTGGGAGCAGGGGCGGCGTCATTGTGGTGGTTCTGGACAACCGGACAACGCGAGTGTTCATGTCAAAGCCATCAAAGAACGGGCGGCGGTTTGGCAGGAACGTGGTCTGTTCGTCTAGTTGTTTGACGGGCTGTTCGTTTGGCTGTTGCTGACGTATTTGCCGGACCTCACCCTAATAAAGCCTCAACATTACCGAAGTGCTGTGGCGCAAGCTCAAGTATGAGTGGCTGCGTCCCGGAGACAATGCCGAGAACGACACCCGGCGAGACGCGGTGTGGAGGCTCTGATAGCCGTGGGCAAATCGGTGAGGATTGCCTTTTTGACGTTCAAGGAGCATTCCAAGAACAGGAGCGAGGATAGGCTAACGTAATTTAGAGCAACTAGTTATCAGATCAAGAAAGGCTTGCTTTCGGATTATCTGCGTCAACAACTGCGTCGCCCAACCCCCGTTTACGCCTGATTTGAGAAAGTCCTAACTCAGGGTATAATCCACTTCAGAATGATGCAGCGGCCCCCACTACGCATACTGGTCTTTTTCCTTGCCCTCCTGATGGGAACCGGGGCTGTCATGCCTGCTCCGGGGTTATGGCAGTGCTGCCATGCCTCGCGTATCGTCACAGCGCCTGTCCTCCAATCCGGCGCCATGCCGTGCCGGATGGGCGGTGGGATGATGTCCGGGACGATGACCTGCTGTTTGGCGAAACGGCAGCCCCGCGTCTCAGGGGCAAAGACTGCCCAGACAGTGTCGCCCCTGCCGTGTCGTCCCACTTTTGTGCGGCTTTCGTCTTTCCCCATTGCCCGAATAGGACAAGCGCCGCCCTCGCCGACGGATACGGCCGCTTCGGCCCATGCGCTCTTCTTGTCTGCGGAAGGCGTTGTTCCTACACGCCCTGCCGTTTCCGCTCGGCAGCGCCCGCCGCCCGCATCGCTGCTGACGCTTTCCGACCTGCTTCACGTCCCGGGCCTGCGCGCTCCCCCCGTCGCCTAGCCCACAGGAACGCCGCTCCACTGCGCCTTCCCACGCTGTTACCCTGACTTTTTCATCATTGCTTGCTGCCACAATCTTGCCCTTTCAATCCAGGGCGATTTGTCAGCAGCGTAGGATTCCCGTCCTGAAAGGAAAACGACTATGAAGCGCGCACTTTTCACTCTGGCGCTCGGCCTGCTGGCTGCCACGCCCGCCCTGGCCCAGGACAACCCACCGATGAATATGCCGGGCATGAGCGACCCAAAACTCGCCGCCCCGCACCTGCGGAGTATGGACATGGGCGATATGCCAGGCATGTCGTCATCGGTGGACTTGAACGATCCCATGAGTCAGGAAGCCAGCGGCACGGCATGGCTCCCCGCTTCTTCGCCCCTGTATGGCAAGATGTTCATGCGACCCGGCGGGGATATGCTGATGATTCATGGCGCAGTCATGCCGCGCTATACGGATGTCGGTTCCAGGCGCGGTGATCGCCGCTTTGACGCCCCCAACTGGTTCATGGGAATGTATAGCCATCCGCTGGATTCTCAGTCTCAGGTTGGCCTGCGCGGGATGTTCAGCCTGGACCCCATCATTGAAGGCGGTTACGGCTACCCACTGCTGTACCAGACGGGCGAAAGCTGGCATCACCAACCCCTGCACGACCGCCAGCACCCGCACGACCTGGTGGACGAACTGGCGGTTTCTTATTCGCGCCTCGTCGGGGGCGGCAGATCGGTATTCGTTTATGCGGGCTACCCCGGTGAGCCTGCCCTGGGACCGCCGACCTACATGCACCGGCTACTGGCCTATGACCTGGCGGATGCCCCCATCGGCCATCACTGGCAGGACGCTACCCACATCACGTTCGGCGTCGCCACGGTCGGTATCAACTTCGGCAGCAAGTTCAAGCTGGAAGCCAGCGACTTCACCGGACGGGAGCCGGACGAGAACCGCTATTCGTTTGACAAACCCCGCTTCGACAGTGACAGCGGGCGGCTTTCGTACAACCCGGACCCCAATGACGCCTTCCAGGTTTCTTACGGATTCATTCAGAATGCCGAGGGCGACGGCGCGAACCAGCATCGCCTGACAGCGTCCTGGCTGTACAATCGTCCGCTCGGGGAGGACACAAACTTCACGACAGCACTGGTCTGGGGCCAGAACAATCTGTCCACCGAGGGTAAAACAAATTCCTACCTGGCCGAAGCGGACTATCAGCGCGGGCGGGACACGTTTTTTACCCGCATTGAGAACATTCAGAAATCGGGCCATGAGTTAGTCCTGCCCGAGGCCAGTCTGCTGAACCGCAAGTTCACCCTCGGGGCGTACACCGCAGGCTATGTGCGAGACCTGACGCACGGCACCGGGCTAGATACGGGCCTCGGCTTCGCGATTACCGCCGACACAAAGCCGCCCGCCCTGGATGCTGATTATGGGACAGGCACCCCGGTGTCCTTCCAAATCTATCTGCGCCTGCGCCCCTCACGCATGCAGAGCCGCCAAACGGGCCAGTCTGAACCAGACATCTCCCTTTCCGCGTCGGCTCCGTCTGTCGCCGTGCGCGCGGCGATTGCCCCCGACCCGCCGCAGGCAGGGCGCAAGAACGTCTTGACATTGACAGTGACTGGTTCCGACGGCAAGCCGCTGGTCGGCGCAACGGTCAAGTCCTCCGTAGCAATGTCCTCCATGGACATGGGAACGTCACATCCCACATTCACCGACCTGGGCAATGGACGCTATCAGGGTCCAGTCACATTTTCCATGGCCGGCCCCTGGCGCGTTATCGTGACACTTACGCCGCCGAACGGCGGCACGCCCCTGACGAAATCGCTGGACTACAGCGTCCGCCGCTGAGTCCTGCCGCAGCAGCAGGCTCCTGAATATGTTCTGGGAGCCTGCTGCCCCTCCTCCAAACGCGCTTTTATCAGGTAAAATGCCTCTGTGACTGAAAAGATCAACCCGCTCAAACATGTTGAGAGACACCCGAATATCCTCACAACGGAACTCGCCGACTCCGATGCGGAGCGTCAGCCAGAGACACCTGCGGAACACGGCGCATTTCTGGAACAAATCAAGCAGCAAATCAAGACAGCACGAACGCAGGCGGCTCTGGCCGTCAATCGGCATTTGCTGGAGGTTTATTGGAGCATTGGGCGTGAGATTGCATCCCGGCAGGCAACGCATGGCTGGGGCGACAGCGTCCTGCCCCGACTGGCAAAAGATCTGCAAGCCGCTTTTCCGGGTGTTTCCGGCTTTTCACGCCGGAACTTGTACCGAATGCGATCACTTTACCTGGCCTACCGTGACCGGGACGAAAATGTGCCGCAGATTGCGGCACAAATCCCCTGGTTCCACAACGTCATTCTTTTGGAGAAGATCAAAGACCCGTCCACGCGCGATTGGTACGCGCAGGCGGCGTTTGAACACGGCTGGAGCCGCAATGTGCTGGAAATGCAGATTGAAACCCGCCTGTACGAGCGGCAGGGCAAAGCCGTCACCAATTTTTCGCGCACACTCCCGCCGCCGCAGTCCGACCTGGCGCAGCAGATTCTCAAAGACCCGTACAATTTTGATTTTCTGACGCTCCAAGACGATGCTCACGAGCGCGAGATTGAGCATGGTCTTTTGGACCATATTCGCCGCTTTTTACTGGAAATGGGCGCGGGTTTCGCGTTCGTCGGCAGTCAGTATCCATTGGAAGTGGATGGCAAAGATTACTATTTGGACCTTCTGTTCTACCATTTGAAACTCCGCTGCTTTGTTGTCATTGATCTGAAGGCAGCGGAGTTCCAGCCTGAGTTTGGTCGGCAAGATGAACTTTTACCTGGCCGCCGTAGACGACACGCTGCGGCATGAGAATGACGCCCCCAGCATCGGGCTGCTGCTGTGCCGCCGGAAGCAGGCGTTGACCGTGGAATACGCTCTGCGGAACGTCAGCACACCCATCGGCGTCTCGGAGTTCATCACGCGCCTGGCGCATCAAATGACAGAAGAATTAAACTCCATAGAACTGGACATGGGGTTGAACCACGGTGAAGACTATGACACGCATTAAAATCTGCGGCATTAAGAATAGGCGGGACGCATTGGCGGCAGCGGAGGCCGGGGCGGACGCGCTGGGCTTTATCGCGGTTCCGGGCAGCCCGCGTTTTGTGGACACACAAACGCAGTTTGAGATCATGGATGAGTTTCCGTGGCCGTTCATTCACCGCGTTGTGGTAGTTCAGCGGCCTGAAGAAGCCGAGGAATATAGCTTGGATTATGTTCAGTATTACGAGGACACGCCTCAGTGGGATTGTGCAGTGGCCGCTCGGGAACAGCGTATCCATGCGTTTCGAATGAAGGATGAATCCACGCTGCGCGAGATTGAAGCCTATCCTGATCTGGTTGGCGCGATTTTGCTGGACACGTATCACAAAGACAAATTGGGTGGCTCCGGCGAGACGTTTAATTGGAACCTGGCGGCGCGGGCGAAGGCGCTGACGGACAGGCCAGTGATCTTAGCGGGTGGGCTGACGCCGGAAAACGTACAGGACGCTTTGGACACCGTGCGGCCCTACGCCGTAGACGTATCTTCGGGCGTGGAAGCCTCGCCAGGCATCAAAGACCACGCCAAGATCAAAGCCTTCGTGCGGGCCGTGCGGGAATGGGATTTGCGGCAGACATGAGTGTTGGCGTTGACAACCTCTCCTGCCGGTGCTACAATGACGGCACGACTTAGAAAGAAGTACACGGAATGGCAACACAGACGCTGGAAAGAAGCGAGAATAAATATGTCGCCGACGCGCAGGGGCGGTTCGGCGGCGAATTTCGGCGGGCGGTTCGTGCCGGAAACGATCATTCCGGCCCTGGATGAACTGACCGCGGCCTATGAACAGGCAAAGGCGGACCCGGCGTTTCAAACCGAGTTCGACTACTACGCCAAGAACTATGTTGGGCGGCCCACGCCGCTCTTTTTCGCCGAAAAGATGACGCAGGAGCTGGGCGGGGCGAGGATTTATCTCAAGCGCGAGGATCTGGCGCACACGGGGGCGCACAAGATCAACAATGCCCTGGGGCAGATTTTGCTGGCCCGGCGCATGAACAAGCCGCGCATCATCGCCGAAACCGGCGCGGGCCAGCATGGCGTCGCCACGGCGACGGCCTGCGCCCTGTTCGGCTACGAGTGCATTGTCTACATGGGCGAGGAAGACGTCCAGCGGCAGGCGCTCAACGTCGTGCGGATGAAGCTGCTCGGCGCGACCGTGCGGCCTGTCTCGTCAGGGACGAAGACGCTCAAAGATGCGCTCAATGAGGCCATGCGGGACTGGGTGACCAATGTCCGTGACACGCATTATATTATCGGCACGGTCGCCGGGCCGCACCCGTACCCGACGATGGTGCGGGACTTTCAGAGCGTGATCGGGATTGAAGCGCGGCAGCAGTTGTTGGAAGACGCGGGCGACCTGCCCGATGCCGTCGTTGCCTGTGTCGGCGGCGGTTCCAATGCGATGGGCATCTTTTATCCGTTCGTCCATGATGAAGGCGTTCGCTTGATCGGCGTAGAGGCCGCGGGGCGCGGCGTCCATACCGGCGAACACGCGGCGACGCTGACGGCGGGCAGCAAAGGCGTCCTGCACGGCTCGGCGTCGTATGTGCTTCAGGACGACTACGGGCAGGTGCATGTCCACGCACAGCGTCTCGGCGGGGCTGGATTATCCCGGCGTCGGCCCGGAACACGCCTACTTCAAGGACATCGGGCGGGCCGAATACGTTTCCATCACCGATGACGAGGCGATAGACGCCTTCCAGTGGTGCGCTCGCACCGAGGGCATCATTCCGGCGCTGGAAACATCTCACGCCTTCGCCTACGCTCGCAAACTTGCCCCCACGATGGGGCAGGAACAGACGCTGGTGATTTGTCTATCCGGACGGGGCGACAAAGACGTGGATTCCGTCGCCGCGCGGCTGGGGCTGCTGTGATGCCCCAGCGCCTTGACCAGACATTTGCCCGGCTGAAAGACGCCCATGAAGGGGCGCTGGTGACATTTATCACGGCGGGCGATCCGACCGTGGAGGGCACCCCTAGTCTTGTCGCAACGCTGGCCGAAGCCGGCGCGGACATCGTGGAACTCGGCATCCCCTACTCCGACCCGCTGGCGGACGGGCCGACCGTTCAGGCGTCTTCGCAGCGGGCGTTGGACAGGGGCCTGACGCCCAACACTGTCCTGCAAATGGTACGGGACATTCGGGAAAAGACCGACGTGCCGATAGTCCTGATGACCTCGTACAACCTCGCCCTCCAATACGGCCTGGAGCGGTTCGCGCAGGTGTTCACGGAAGCAGGCGCAGACGGGGCCATTTTAACCGACCTGCCGCCCGAAGAAGCCGGGCCGTGGAAAGCGGCCGCCGACGCGCACGGCATGGCGACGATCTTTCTAGTGGCTCCCACTTCTACCCCGGAGCGGATCGCCCTGATTGCCCGCAGCACAACGGGTTTTGTGTACTGCGTCTCCCGAACGGGCGTCACCGGCGCACGGACGGAACTCCCGCTGGAACTTCAGGAACTTTTGACACGCATTCGGCAGGCGACAGACAAGCCCGTCTGCGTCGGCTTCGGTATCTCCCGCCCGGAACACGTCCGGCAGATCATCGCAAATCGCCGACGGCGCGGTCATCGGCAGCGCCCTGGTAGATTTTTTGCACGCAAACGCCGACAATCCCCATCAAGCGGGCGAGCTGCACACAGCTTGTGCGCCGCTGGAAAGAGTCCACCCGCCGACTCTAAAATTTCGTTCTGAGGAAAAGATGTACACCAAAGAGCAGTTCGCCAAGACCATTGATAACACCCTCCTGCGCCCGACAAGCACGCGCGATGAAGTCTTGCGGCTGTGCGAAGAAAGCGCGAAGCGCCACTTCGCCAGTGTCTGCATTCTCCCCTGCTGGGTCGGGGCCGCCGCCCGCGCTCTGCATGGCTCGGATGTGAAAGTCTGTACCGTGGTCGGCTTCCCCTTCGGCGCGACGACCCGGCTGTCCAAAGTATACGAAACCAAAAACGCCATTGCGAACGGCGCACAGGAGATTGATGCGGTCATGAACCTCGCCCGGTTCAAATCCGGCGAGTATGAGGCCGTCCGCGAAGACCTGTGCGGCTTGATAGATGCGACCCGCTCCCCGAGCCTGGCCGACGACTCCCGCCGCGTCCTGCTGAAAATCATCATTGAGACGTGCTATCTGAGCGACCCGGAGAAAGACATTGCCAGCCAGATGGTGCGGGATGCCGGCGCAGATTTTGTCAAAACCTCCACCGGCACCGCCGGCGGCGGCGCGACAACCGAAGACATCCGCCGCATCCGCCGCGCGCTCGGCCCCTCTTCCGTCGGCATCAAAGCCTCTGGCGGCATCAAAACCGTGGAAACGGCCCTGCAAATGCTGGACGCCGGGGCCAACCGGCTTGGCACTTCGTCCGGCATCGCCCTGTACGACTCCTACGATCCCCGCGATTACGAATAAGCCCCCCAGCCCCCGATAATGGGGGAGTAGGAAAAGACGACCCAACCTTATGGCTCCCACATAGCTGGGGACTGGGGGCACTCTGCCGGGTATAATCTCTTTATGCCCGCGTATACCACAGACGCCATCGTTCTGCGCCGCCTGCACTTCGGCGAGACGGACAATATCCTGACTCTCTACTCGCCTGACCAGGGCCGGTTTTCGGCCATTGCCAAAGGCGCGCGTAAGGCCATTTCCCGTCTCTCCGGGGCGACCGAAGTCCTCACCTGCACCCGCTTCGGCCTGGCGACGGGCAAGTCATTAGAAATCGTGACCCAAGTAGAAGTGCAGGAATCGTTCGCCCATTTGCGCGAAGACTTGACCCGCCTGGCGCACGGCCTGTATCTGGCCGATTTAGTGGACCACGCTGTCGAAAACCACGCCCCGAACCCGCTCCTTTACGACCTGATGCTGGCCGGGCTGCGGCAAATCCAAGCGCTGGACCCGCCGGAACTGGCCGCGCGCTGGTTTGAGGTGCAGCTTCTGGGCGACATGGGCTACGCGCCTAACTTAATGGAATGCGCCGTCTGCCAGACGCCCCTGCCCGGCGAGTTTGGCCGCGATGAGACGTTTGCCCTGGCCGCCTCACTCGGCGGGGTGCTCTGTCCCCGCCATGCCCACCCCGAATCCAACGAAGACCACAGTGCGCTGGGCCTGGGTGCGCTTCGCCTGCTACAAACTTTAGAAAATCTCGGAAACGAAGGCGGCTACGCCCTCCCTGCTCTCCCCGCCGCCGGCCCGAAAAGCCTGGACCAGACCCGGCTTGCCCTGCGCCGCTCCCTGCGTTTCCGATTAGAGCGCGACTTGAAGAGTTTGGAATTCTTAGACAGCCTGCGTCACACATGAGACATTCACCATGAACCTTGTCACGGTCGAATCCAGTATGATCCACGCCGTTGGCTATGATGCTGATACCAACGAACTGGAAGCCATTTTCACCAGCGGACGCATCTACCGCTACAAAGGCGTCCCGCCGGAGGTTTACGACAAACTGCTGAAGGCAAACTCAAAGGGCAGCTTTATGAACTCTTACGTCATTGACGTCTATCCTGATTACCAGGTCCGACGCCGCTGAAACTATCACCGTTCATAGCAAGCCCCCGATTTTCTTCAGCGCCTCAGAAAATTCTTCGACCTGATCTGTCATGGTCGCCGGAATGACTTCCTGGGACAGTAGTTCGGCTCTTTCCAGCCTTTCGGCCAGCAGACGCTTGCCGCCGGGGGCCAACAGGACGTAGCTGACGCGCGCGTCTTTGGCATCCGCCTCACGGCTGATCAACCCGATCTTCTCCATCGGAGCCAGCAGCCGAGTGACCCCGGAAGCAGTAAGCCCGATTTTTTCAGCAAGGTCCACTCGGCGGAGTTTTTCCTCTTCGGCTTGGCTCAAGTGATAAAGAATCACAAAGTCGTTAAATCCAAGACCACCTCCCAGGCGACTATCGAAGCGACGCGCCATGACCGCTTGAATACGTGCCAGCGTCAAAAAAAACGTGAGACTGGGGTTGATACTTTCCATATACTTGACTACTCCTTGATTAATCAAATATACCGAGATTCGTCTCTGGTTGTCAAGATAATGGTGGAAATTGTTACTCACCCCTGGCTCTACTCGTAGCGAAAGGCAGTGTCACCTACTTGCACTGTATCGCCGTGCGTCAGCGGACGGGCATCGGCAACGCGCGCACCATTGACGAAGGTACCGTTGGAGGAGCCGTCGTCGGAGACGATGTGGCGGCTGGCTTGGTAGACGATGCGGGCGTGGGCGCGGGAAACGGATGTGTCGGCGGGCAGGGCGATGTCGCGATCACTCGCGCGGCCAATCGTGGTCGGCGCATGGGTCAGGGGAAACGACTGCCCGGCATACGGCCCCTGCGTGCAGAAAAGGCGGCTGCCGAGGCCGCTGGAACTGCCAGGCATGACGGTCGCGTCCCCGATTGGTACAGTCCCCATCTGCGCGATCATATCGTCAGGAGTGGTCAGGGAAGGACGCGGCGCAACGTTGGCGCTGCCGGCCAGTTCCTGCCCGACATAACGCGGGCTTGCCATTCCCCCGTTATTAGGGGTCAGGGGGCTTCCTACTCCCCCAGAATTGGGGGTTTTATTGGGGTGGGCGGGGGGGCCATCTTTCCGCGTCGCCTTTTCGTGAAACAGCAGGGTTCGCTTGCCGACCTGGATCGTGTCGCCGTCCGCCAGCCACTGCTCCCCCGCGACCGGTTGACCGTTGACCATCGGGGGCGTCCAGGCAATCCCGCGCGCCCCGCCTTCGCCGACAAAGCGCAGGCGATGCCGGTTCTGGGGGGCCAGCGCCTCAATCACTAAATGGGTAGGCGCGATGGCCGAATCCCCGAACAGGCTGATGTCGGCCAGTTCGCTCCGCCCAATCGTGGTAATGGGCTTGGCAATCAGATATTCTTTGCCTTCGTTCCGGCCCAGCACGACCCGAATCCATGCCTGCTTGAAGAAGTTTTGCACCAGCCCCACACAGAACCCGGCCAGCGCCCCGGTCGCCACCAGGGCGGCCAGACGGCTGACGACGGCGCTAAAGCCAAGACCATTGAGAATCTCAAAGCCGGTCCCGCCCAGAAAGCCGCCGACGAGGCCGCCAAACGCGCCCTGCCGGGCAACCACCGTGGAGCGGCTGCCCGCGCCCTGCGCGGCCCCGACAATCGCCCCGATCAAGCCCCAGCCAATTGCGCGGGCCACGAGCAGCACCAGAAAGCGGCCCGGCGAGGTGATGGCATTGCCGCCACTGCCGACCACGATTCCGTAAACCGACTGGCCCAAGGAAAGGCCGATCAAGCCGCCAAACGCCCCGATGCCCAGACCCAGCGCCAGCGTGTAGGCAATTCGGCGGCGCGATTCCAGGGCCAGCGTTTCAATGAGGGCGAGAAGCAGCCCCAGAAAGGCGCCGAAAATGGCCCCGTACCACAGGTATTTACCGCCGTTGACAACCTGTGTGGCGTTCAACACGTCGGAAAACCAGCCCGTCAGGTCGGTCAAAACCCAGGCCAGGAGGCCGGCCAGGCCGCCTGCCAGCAGGTTCAGAAAAGTTTTAGCTTGCAGAGACATAATGGCACGAAAGAACCTCTCCCCCAGTCCCGAAGAACCTCTCCCCGCCGCAAGCGGCGACCCTCCCCTGTTAAGGGAGGGTGAAGAGCGGAAAGCCCTGCATTTATGCTAACCCTTCCCTGTTAGGGAAGGGTCGCAACTTGTTGCGGGGTTAGGTTCCAAATACCACGCGGGCCACGTCGCGGAACTGGCGGGCGCGGTGGCGCAGGCTGGCCCAGTCGCCGCCGGTGACGTGGTGGCGAAAATGGGTCTCCACTTCCTGCACGCGGAAGCCGGCCTGGACGGCGCGGATGGTCAAATCTACTTCTACCCCAAAACCAGGGGCGAATTTGCCGCCTAAAGCGTCCAACACGGCCCGGCGCAGGGCGCGCTGGCCGGACAGCGGCTGGGCGAACGTTTGCCCGGTGTGCCGATGGATGCCCCAGCGGGCCAGCCGAACCACCAGTCCCCGCCCGCCGGACTGGCCGGATGCGGCGAATTCCGGGTCGGGCGGCAGCATCCCGATGGTCATGTCGGCCTCGCCCGCCACGAGAGGTAGCAGCAGTTTGACGGCTTCGCCTGCCGATGCGCCCAGGTCGGCATCCAGCAGCAGAAAGATGTCTCCCCGGTCGCGGGCGGCGGCGTAGGCGGCGGCCAGGGCCGCGCCCTTGCCGCCGTTTTTTCCGGTCAAGACCAGAGTGGCTCCCGCGGTGCGAGCCAGATCGGCGGTTCCGTCAGTTGAGCCGTCGTCCATGACCACGACGGAATCAATCTCGGGCCGGGCGCAGAGCGACTTTACCGTGAGGGCAATCCGATCCGCCTCATTGTAGGCGGGGATCAGGGCGCATACTCGCATTGTGTATGTCATGGGCCGGGAACTCCTCCCAGCGAGTCCGGCAACGGCTGATGAGCGGTCGGCTTCAGCCCGTAATCCCCTAATTCTCCGCGCAGGGCAAACGGGAGCGCAATCTGTCCCAGCGGCAGATCAATGCAGTCCACTGTCGCAATCCCGGCGGCTTGATAGGCGGAAATGGAGGACGCGGCGGCGCTGTATGGCTCGCAGCCGACCACGGTGACGCTGCTGGAAGCGGCTTTGAAGCCGTCCAGCAGCGGACCCTCCACGGCATTCTGCGGCGTATCGTCGCGGCTGCCGCCGACCAGAACAAACAGGGCGCACGGCTGGGACAAATCACCGGAAAGAGTGACCAACCCCGCGCTTTGCAAGGCCAGCAAGTTCGCCGCTGGGGCAGGACCGGAAGCCGTCCCGCTGATCAGAACGGAAGCCAGTGCGGCCAGCAGGGCCGCATCCTGGGCGGTGGGATCAGCGGGATCGGCGATGGAATGCAGAGCGCCCCGCTGTTTTGGCGCAAGCGTTCCCCATTTGTCGGTTAGTGTGACCGTCGCCACGACAGTCGCGCCCGCGTCGCCCAGCGCAGTGTTCGCATCCTCGGTCGCCTCGGCGAAATCGCCGGTTTGTATCAATATCACGCGCTTGCCGGCCAGTTTGCCCCGCACCAGCGTGGGACGCAGGGCCGCCAGAACACCTTCATCTTTGGTGAGCCGTTCCCGCGCCTGATCGCGGTCCTGCACAACCCGATTGGTCTCTGCCGCCAAAGTCTTAAAAGCCTCTTTCTGGTGGCTGACCTGCACGGGACCATAATAGGACGCGCCGATGAGTATTCCAAAGCCAAGCATGAAAAAGATGGCGATAAAGTAAAACAGATGATAACGAACGTCAAACATAGCAAAGCATCAGTGAACGTGCAGCCGCCACCAGATGTGAAAGAGGGCGGCCAGGTTTGCCCACATGGGCGAGTAGCGCAGCAAAATGATGACCGGGAACAGAAACGAAAGCAGCAGGGCGACAAACGCCATGAACGGCGGGCGCGGCTGATACAGCTTGAACACGCCCCGCGCGTCTACCAGGCGCGGGCCGACTTTCAGGCGTACCAGAAATGTGCTGGCCATGCCGGCACGGCCCTTGTCCAGAAAGTCTTCCAGGTTGGAATGCGTTCCCACCGCGACAATCAAATCCGCCCCATGTTCGTCGGCCAGCAGCAGAGCGGCATCTTCGCTGGTACCCGGCACGGCAAAAATGTCCGCCGTCAAGCCCAACTCCTGAACGCGGGCCAGACCCGGCGCGACGCCATTTTTATACGCATGGACAATGAGCTGCGCGCCGCAGCGCAGGGCATCATCGGAAACGCTGTCCATGTCGCCTAAAATTATGTCAGGCCGCTGCCCCAGAGCGAGCAGGGCATCTGCGCCGCCATCCACGGCGATCAAAACCGGACGAACCTCCTGCAAATACGGCTGCATCTGGAGCAGGTCTTCTTTGTAGCCCTCGCCACGCACAACGACCAACGCATGCCGGCCCGCCAGCTTCACTTTTCGCAAGGCGGGAACATCCGTCGGGTCCAGCAGCAGGTCTTTGTCGGCGTCCAGATACTGAAGCGTGTTACGGGCGAACTTTTCCAGTTCCGCGCCCAGATTGGCCCTGGCCCGCTCAGTTTCGGACGCGATTCGGGCTTCATCCCAGCGTGTCAGCATGTCCAGCAGTTTTCCCTGCTGGTGAAGCTCCCCGGTGTCATCCATTTCCAGACGCGCGCCCTCGCGGAAACGGCCAAAATGCGACGGCTCGGATAACTGATACAGGGGAATTTGCGCGGATGCCAGGACTGCCGGGCCGCGATTGGGATATTTGCCGCTGATGAAGGGCTGGGCATTAACCACGGCGGCGACCTGAGCGTCGGCCAGGGCCTGCGCCGCCACAGCGTCCAAATCGGCGTGGTCAATCACCGCGATGTCGCCGGGCCGCAGCCGCTTGACCAGGTGTTTGGTGCGCCGGTCACAGCGCGCCGCGCCCCCGAGCCGGGTGAAATATGTTCGCGTTGACACAGGACGTACAAGCGCCACGTCTCTTGACTCTCCCTCGCGATTGCTTTGACCCCCCAGCCCCCAATATTGGGGGCTGGGGGGGGTTAAGTCAGTATAGCACAAAGGATGGCGGAAACCTGTCATAATAGCAGTTATGGAATTTGTAGACACACACTGCCATTTGAACCATCCCACCTATGACACTGACCGGGACGAAGTGCGGCAGCGCGCCAGAGAGGCCGGCGTCTCGCGCCTGCTGTGCATCGGCTACGATTTGGAAAGCAGCCGCCGCGCCGCGGATTTAACCCGTTGGTCGGAGATGTACGCCGCAGTGGGTATCCATCCTGAAGCCGACGACGAATGGAGCGCGGAAACGGCGGCGGAATTAGCCGGGTTGTATCAGGCGGGGAACGGCAAAGTCGCCGCCTGGGGCGAGATCGGCCTGGACTACCACTGGGAAACGATCCCGCGCGCCCGGCAGCAGGACATTTTTGCGGCGCAAATCGCCTTCGCCCAAACTCTGTCCCCCACCCTGCCGCTGATTATCCATAACCGCGACTCGCTGGCGGACGTTCTGGCTGTGCTGAAAGCGTCAGCAACGTCCGCGCCCATTGTCATGCACTGCTTTACGGGAGATACGGACGCCGCGCAGGCCTGTCTGGAAGCCGGCTGTTATCTGGGCATCGGCGGGGTCGCCACGTTCAAGAAGTCCGATGCCATCCGCGCCGCCGTCGCCTACATCCCTCTGGATCGCCTGCTGCTGGAAACCGACTGCCCTTATCTGGCCCCGCAGTTTCAGCGCGGGCGGCGCAATGAGCCGTCGTATCTGCCCGCCATTGCTGAGACGGTCGCGACGGCGAAAGGGCTAACGGTGAATGAAGTCGCTTCCGCCACAACCGCGACAGCCCGCAGCCTATTTGGGATGCGCTGACTTCAGGTGCTTGTCAAAGAAGGTCAGCGTCCGGCGCAGGGCATCGATGCCGTCGGCTCCCCCAAAACCATGCCCTTGATTCGGGTAAATCTTGATCTCATAGGGGATCCGCCGGGACTTCAGCAGGGCTTCCAGTTTTGCCGCGTCCTTCACGGAGACAATCGGGTCTTTGCCGCCATGCAATATCAGCGTCGGCGGCATTCGTTTGATCTGCGCGGCGATCCCATCCGGCAGCCCGCCGAAACACTCCACCAGCGCTCCGATGCGCCTGTCCTGCGCTGCCAGCGAAATAGCTTCCGACGCGCCGAGCGAGAATCCGAGAAGGCCGACGGGGCCGGGCCGGACATCAGGCTGTTTGGCCGCGAATGTCACCCCGTCCGCAATCGTCTTCTGCCAGGCCCCAAAGTTCAGGATCATATCGCCTATCCCGGCCAGCCCGGTCCCGGTGCGGTTGAAATAATGGGGAAAGAAAACGACATACCCATCCCGCGCCAGTGCCTGTGCGTAGCCATCGTAGTAGGCATTGATGAGCGCAAATTGCAAACCGTCCGCGCCATGCACGAGAACGATCAGCGGATGTTTCCCCGGAGTGCCCGGTACAAAGCGCTCATAGGCAATCGTCTTGCCGCCGCTCTGGTACGTCCCGGTAGTCTTCGTCCCCTCTGCCCATGCCGCCCCCACCCATACGACTGTGAGCAGCGTCACCAGCCCCACGCGCACAATCATCTGGCGCCTCCTGCCTCTATCCGCGCATACCATGAGTCTATCACGGTAATCCCCGTATAGTTGGGCTGCTCCGAAACAGTTGCGCCATGGTAGGAGAGACCAAAATCCAGCATCGAATCCGTGCGCTCAATGCAAAGCCGATGGTTCTTGAGTTCCAAAGCCGCGCCTTTCCGGCGGGCATTGCGGAGCGCCAGCCGCCAGCAAGATGCCTCGTTCCCAGCCAGCCGCAAATTGTTCGTATCCAGATGTCCGGTCAGCATTCCGCCCGGCGCGAGCATTGTGTAGGCGTGTTGCAGGAAGCCGAGTTTATCGCCCAGATAATGCAGGCCATGAACACAGGTAATCAAATCCGCAGGCTTTTCCAGCGTGTACACAGCCACGTCCGCGGCTATCAGAGAAACGCCCCGCGCTTCCTTCGGCCAAAACATTTCCACCAGGTCTACGCCGGTGATTTGTACCTGACGCCCCCATTCGGTCATCGCCCACTGCCGTCCGGCTTCTATCACTGCGCGCCCTTGTCCGCAGCAGGCGTCATACCAGACCGCCTCACCGCCTGTTTTTACCCGTGCTTTCAAGAAGTCAGTGACGTTGAAGCAAAGCTCCCGCTCGTAGGAATTGACGCCGGACAAGCCCCGCCCCCGATTCATGGTCGCATTGGCGACAATGGGAGAAGATAACAGTTCATTTTGGTGGAGCATGGACATACGCAGCTATTTAACTTATCGTCAGCCATGACTATTGACTAGGACTGGGTTCAGTTCGCTCTTTGTTGGAAAAGCGAACTAAGTCAGCCCGTATAGTGGTCCCATATGTCAAGACAGTAAAACGTCCTCTTTTAAGGTGGATTATGTCTCCTTGCTATCCTCTGTTCTTAGTCGGTCAGGTTCGGCATGGACAAGGGCAGGCGTCAAGTTCCCCAGCGCCTGATGCGGGCGCTGCTCGTTGTAAAAGCGCAGGTACGAAGACAAGCCCGCTCGCGCGTCTCTGGGCGTCTCGTAATCGGCCAAATAGACTTCTTCATACTTTACTGTGCGCCACAAACGCTCTGTAAAGATGTTGTCCACGTAGCGTCCGCGCCCGTCCATCGAAACTCGTGCGCCTGCCGAAAGAACACGGCTTGTGAACCGCTCGCTCGTAAAATGGCTGCCCTGATCGCTGTTAACGATCTCTGGCACCGCTTGCTCGAAGGCGGCTTCGGCACAGGCCAGAACAAACGGCAACTCCAATGTCTCGGAGAGTTCCCAGGCAACGACCCGCCGAGAGAACCAGTCCAAAAACGCCACCAGGTACAAAAAGCCGCTCCGCAGGCGAATGTATGTAATGTCCACGCCCCACACCTGGTCGGGCCGCTCAATAGGCAGGCCGCTCAATAGGCAGGCCGCGCAGCAAATACGGGTAAACCCGATGATCTATCCTGCTGGGCCGAGACAGGTTCGGCTTCGGGTACAGAGTAGACAGACCCATTTCGGCGCGGCAACGACGGATCGTATGCCGCCCGACGACGATGCCTTCTGCGGCCAGCAGTGTCACAAGTTTGCGTGATCCCAGGCAAGGGCGCTGTGTGTACCACTCGTCCAAGCGATGCTTGATCCTGATTTCTTGTACCCGTGCAGGACGCAGGGCAGAATACAGGCGGCTGCGCGAGACGGACAGCAGATCGGCCTGCCAGAGTAAAGGAATGGTGCCTGTTTCTTCACAGGCTATTGGTCTTTCAATGAGTGCCAGCCGCTCGTCAGGCGTCAGGTTCAAGACCAGATTTTTTTTTCAGCCAGTTCACCTGCGTCGTGAGGCGACCGATCTGTTCGTAAAGAGGCGACCGATCTGTTCGTAAAGCTGAGCGACCTTTTGCTCTTGGGCTTCCTGGGCGTGTGCCTGTGTATTTTTGCGCTCAAAGACGACAGGCAGTTCGGCGACGGCTTCCTGCTTCCACTTGGTCACCAGGTTCGGGTGGAGTTGATGCTCGGAAGCAATCTGAGCGACGGTCTTGATTTCTTTGAGCGCTTCCAGGACGATCCGAGCCTTGAACGCGGCAGTATATTGTTTTCTCATGGGTGGTGGCATCCACCTTAGTTTTGCCCATTTTACTGTCCTAATTTATGGGACCATTATACTCCTGCTCGCTCCTGTAAATATAGTCAATCTCACCCCTATTAAGGCGTTTCACTTATGATAACGGCAGATTGGAGTGAACCCCTGAGATGAGACAAACAGTTAAGGTGTGATGGTCTGGTTCTTGTCTCGGCTCTCGTAATAGATTTGCTCAAACTTTTCTTCGTACTCGGCGGGTGGCAAATAGCCCAGGCTGGAATGCAGCCGCTTCTGATTGTAAACGGCTTCCAGGAAGTGGCCGATCTGCGCGCGGGCATCAGAAAGGCTGTCGTATTCGCTCAAGTATACCTGCTCGTACTTGAGGGTCTTCATGAAGCTTTCTGCTTTAGCATTGTCATAAGGATTTCCCTTGCGGCTCATGCTGATCTGAATGCCGCTGCACTTCAGCAGGCTCGTGTACTCCGCAGAGGCGTATTGAACGCCCCGATCTGAATGATGCACCTGCGGTGTGCGTCCTGTCAGAGTATCGGATTTTAGAGCCATCTTCAGGGCCGTTGTTGCTAAAGCCGCATCGAGGCGGCGGCCCAGCGCCCAGCCCAAGCAGCGCCGAGAGCAGGCATCCAGGACGACCGCCAGGTACACGAACTCATGGCCCAGGCGAATGTAGGTCAGGTCAGACACCCAAAGCTGGTCAGGCGCGGTGATGTCCATGCCCGCAGCCAGGTTCGGGTACACGGGCAGGCTGTGATCGCTTAGTCGTTGCCACGAACCGTTTCTTGCGAAGGCAGAGCAGGTTGTCCTGGCGCATCAAACGCAAGACGCGCTTGTGGTTGGCCTTTATGCCCTGCCGATGCAACTCATGGGTGATGCGGCGGTAGCCATAGCAGGAACAGTCCAGGGCGACCCGCTGGATGTTCTCGCGTAGGGCGGCCTCTGTCCCTATGGGTTCAGAGTTGGTACTTTTAAGCGTAGACAGGCGACGGTAGTAGCTGGCGCGTGGCAGCCCAAACGCCTGGCAGGAAGCGCGGACGCTGTAGCCCTCATGAGCAAGCTCTTGAATGCTCTGGCTCATTTGCTGCCCTCCTGCTCGGCCCGAAGGCGCTCCTGGGCATGCAAGACTTTTTTTAAGAGGCTGTTCTCAATGGTAAGCTGGCCGATCAGCCGCTCCAATTCCGCGACTTTGGCTTCTTCCGTGTACGCATGGCCGTTGCCCTGGAAGGCGTTCTGGGCGTACTGGGCATGAAGTTTCTGCCACTTGGCGATCAGGTTTGGATGCAGATCATGTTCGCGGGCCGCTTGAGCGAGGGCCTTGCCCGCCTGCACTTGGCGAATGACTTGCAACTTGAAGTCTTTGGTAAAGATGCGGCGCTTGATACTCATGGTCGGTGGTCTCTCTTGATTTCCTTTCGGAGTATACCACCTTAACTTTCTGTCTCACTTTTGGGGTGCAGTCCAGATCAAGTCTTATCCGATCTAATCAGGTTGGGTTTTTCAAGTTCACGCCACCCGAGGAAATTAACTATGCCATTGCTGCCTTGAAACACAACTTTATCCAATGGAGCATCTTAGATACTGACGATGATATGCGTCTTCGAATTAGGTTTGCTGATGGCGCCATCGGCACTGTCCCGCCTCCTGACCGTCGCATCTATTTTGCTGACGCAGAGGAACTCGCGGAACAAGGAGTTTGTGATTTCCTGCGAGAAATTAGCCCGGTTTTGTCTCAGGAAGGCGTACAAATACGGTCTTTAAGCGATGAAGCGAACTGGGATGGACAGGGCAAATACATTTATTACGTCTGGGTCAATGAGGTGAGATTGCAGGTATTTGATGAGCCGCAGGGGGAGAAAGATATTTGGGGATTGGCCCACAAAAGAACCGTGGAAATTATTAATCGCCTCTTGGCATCCGCCGGGTCCTCAGAGCGGCCTATGGTCAGGGTTCTCGTAATGACGCTCAAATTGCTATTTTGACAAAACCGCTCTATGAATACATTCGCACATTGTCCTTAAAGCCTTACGCGCTGCCGATGCGGCCGGAGGATATGCAGTGATTACCACTCTGGATACTCACTATGGGGAAGATGACGACGGGGCAGGCAACATTGACACGGTAGAAAAACTGGTGTTGGCGAGTGGCAAACATCTGGTGACGCTCGCCGCTGATGCTTCCACTGGCACGGTTCCCGGCTCCTCACTGACCTATCTGGGCCATGCGCGCATTTCCTGTCCCTTTCATGCCGAGGCCCAAATTGCCGATACCAGTCCGTATGGAACTGACTCCGACATGGATGCGGGTTTTGGTTATGAATTAGCGCCAGATAACCGGGAGGTAAATTTGCAACGTGATGGGGCACGTCAAGTCAGGCAAATTCACTACGCCAAATGGACAAACCTACGGCGAGTGGGTTGACTCGGATGGGACAGCGCACGGAGACACAATTTATTCCTATCAGCACTATGACAATAACGGTGTTGACAATTCGGAAAAGGAGATCAGCGATGGTGTCAATTGTCAGACTTTTCATGCCTACTTTAGTAGTGGATGGGTGTTTTTAGCACCCTTCATATACATTCCTGATAACTTTTATGTGCCTTCCAACTTTGCATGGACTTGGACACCCAATGAAAGTCAAGACACTTGGCGTTTTGCCAAATGGGAGATGATTTATGGGAACTACGAGTTATACGATAACGATTGGGAAGGGGCTCCTTCTGGGGTACAGCAACGAACATTGACCTACACGGCAACAGACAGCGATGGGGCCACTGCCACTGACAATTACATCGTGAGCATACACGATCCTTATGAGTGGTATTTGAATGGCCCAGCTTATGAAATAGCGCCGGAAGCGATTGGTTCTAGCATTTCATCACAAGCAGGCTCTACAATTGAAGTCCTCTACCCACCAGTACCAGGATCATACGACATTGGAAGCGGGTCTGCGGAAAAGGCAGGCGGCGCAGTCCTTACCACGCTTTCCGCGGTTATTCCTTTCGCAGCGGAAGCGCTTGGTCCATGGACACTGCCTGTCACCGGCTTATTGTCATTAAGTGGATATACCGCTGGGACATATGCTGATGATGCTCCGAAGCAGAAAGTGGATTTCAGCTCACTACCAAGCGACTTCACTCAGGATTTGGCTGATCAGATAAACATTACTCAAGGTAATACGAGCGGCATATTGCTGCCTGGCCAGCCGCGTTTTGCAGATCCAGCATTGGCACAAACAATTCAAGCTTCAAATAACATCACAGGATGGTATGATGGAACACCCGGAACAGATGCTTCAGGCAATCCTTATCCTGATGGAACATGGACAGTAACGGCAGTAGCTATAGAACACATGAATCGTCAGATGTATACAGGGTATACCTATGACGCCTCTGGTAATACAGGCACGCTTCCTGGACATACGGATTACCCATCCCGTATTGATCCACATGGCATACGCACTTGGACATATAATCCCATCATACCACTATCTGGACATTGATGTTTGGAAGGGCGCAACAAAAAGAACATGATCAAGCGAACGATACTGTGTACCATCTTTGCAATGGCGATCGGCTCAACTGCCATTTCTGGGGCCTAGCTCAAGCGAGACCAACACCAAAAACCAGTGGAGTGCAAATAAAACACATAAAGTACGATTGGCTCAAGAACTGGGCATGGACGGCTGAAAAATGGAACGACAACGACACTCCATTCCTTCAGATACAAATAAATGTTGACCGAGTGTTTGCTGATGACAAGAACTTAAACATGACATTGCAGGAGTATCAGAAACAGGCTCAACAAAAGCCATTGGATACTCAGGCACAGTTTCGCTGGGGTTACCTCGCGTACAGAATGGCAAATAACACGGACTACTCCCAGGCAGAGAAGATTCTTGATGAGGTCAGAGATGCACTGGCAAATGCACCTTCCCCTCATGTGTATAGTTACTCTCGTCTCCGATTTCTAACAGAAGCGACCATGCTCCCATTCCCGAAACTAAAAGAACTAGGAAAGCGGTTGTTAGGTTATGTTGTGTACCCCATTTTATGTACCACTGGCAAAGTGAGTGTTCTGGTTAATCAGCAGGCTTGCTTATAATTTGTTCCGCCTCCTGCTGTTGTTGCCAAGCCCGCGCAAACTGAGCAGGCGACAAATAGTTCAAGCTGCTGTGGGGCCGCTCTTCATTGTACCAGTGCCTGTGCGTTTCCAGATGCACCGTAGTTTCAGCGACCGAGGCAAAGGCTTCGCGATCCAGCAATTCGTCGCGCAGTTTGCCGTGAAAGCTCTCCTGGAAGCCGTTCTGCCACGGGCAGCCTGGATCAATGTAATGCGGCACAGAGCCATTTTCTTGCAGCCATGCCTTGACATCAGCTGCAATGAACTCAGGACCATTGTCACTGCGAACAAAGCAGGGAACGCCGCGCGTGGCAAACAAGGGCCTCAGCGCGGCAATGACCGCCTGGCTGGTGAGTGAAACGCCTACTGTCACGGACAGCCATTCGCGCGTAAACTCGTCCAAGATGTTCAAGAGACGCACCTTGCGCCCAGACAACAAGGCATCTTCTTGGAAGTCGTAGCTCCAAACGTGATTGGGGCGTTCTGCCTGGCAAGCCACCGTGCGGCCCGTCTTGATCTTTCGCTTCTTGGGACGCTGGGGCACTTGCAGCCCGTGCTTGTGCCAGAGCCGCTGTACGCGCTTGTGATTGATGATCTGGCCGCTGCCGCGCAGCAGAGCGTGAGCGCGACGGATGCCAAAGCGCGGGTGTTGCTCTTTGATCTGCACAAGTTGATCGGCCAACGGCTGCTCCTCCTCTGAACGGGCAGCATAGCGGGCTGTGGAGCGAGCAATTTCTACGAGATGGCAGACGAGATGGCAGGCTCGTCGCTCCGAAAGGCCGCGTTCTTTGGCATAGTGAACACAGGCACGACGCTCCTGGACGGGATCGGCAGCTTCCGTTACTTTTTTTGAAGCAGTTCTTTGATGATGTCTACCTCCAGGTCGCGTTCAGCGAGAAGGCGCTTGAGGCGGGCATTCTCCTTTTCTAGTTCGCGCAGGCGGCTGGCTTCGTTTGCCGTAGCATTGCCGAAGCGATTGCGCCAGCGATAGAAACTGTTTTCGGAGACATTGTGCTGGCGGCAAACCTCTGTGATGGTCTGTTCGCCCTTTTCGGCTTGCTGCAAGATGGCGACGATTTGTGCGTCGGTGAACTGGTTTTTGTGCATACGAGTATTCTACCTTTCGGGTCAATACTCACTTTGCAATTGGTACAGTTTAAGGGGTACAGGTCAGTTATCAACCGAATGATTACGATGTGAAATATTATCTTGCCTCAATCCTTGAAGTAAGTCCTATTCCTAGTGAGCAACAGCAAGCACTGAGATATGCTCAGGAACTTGTGCAAGCAAAACCTCAAAAATCAAACGTATATGGGCTATTAGGCTCAGTTTACTACATACAGTGGCGGCGAAATCACATCAAAGTAGATGCAAATAACTCAATCGCCGCTTACCAAAAAAGTATAGCTCTGTTACCAGCAGGCGCTTCTTTTCGCACAGTCGCGGAGCATCTTATCAAAATCATGGAGAACGGCTGAAAAGAAGGCAAATATGCTGCTGAACAGAACCAGCGCCTGGGCATTTGCACTGTTTCTCGCTATGGTTGGAACGGCCTTACTCACTTTAAAGGGACAGTTGCGTCAATCCGACGTGCCTTCGGGGTCTCTGCCTCAGCCGACTCAGATACCGGGAATGGAATTTTCTATTCCCATTGATGCCCCTCTTTGGTGCAATGACCACCAGGTACTGCGCTTCCAATCCATTAACGCAGGAGCTATTGTTGATACAGTATCGCGCAGGGAAACACCATTGACGAAAATGGATGCCATTTGGAGCAAGCAGGGGATTTGTGGTTGCTTTGATGTGGCTCTATCACCGAACGGGAAGTGGCTCCTTTGGCGCGGTTTTTCGGAAGGGTCTCAGAACCGACGTATCTGGATCGCTGCCGCTTTGGATGGCTCACGAATAATTACCTGGCCGTGCGTCGGTTCTGACGGTAAGATAGCATGGATGCAGGACAGCAAGCACTGGATACAAATCCCAAGCGACGAGGGCGTTTGGCGATCCAGCGCTACCCCAACACCTACCCGATTCTACAGCCTTGACACGGCGACAGTCAAAACAATACCGCTATTCCTGCCAAGCTGGGTGAGCGGCTGCTGGTTCACCCCAAAAAATCATCTAATCGTCGCAAGCCTAGTAGGCGGAGCGGGAACCGATGACGTTTATGACTTTGTGTTGCCTTCTCCGCAACCAGTCCGCAAAGTCACTCTTTCACTTCCTGCGACAGACATTACAGAATGTGCGCTCTCCCCAAAAGGGAATCAATTCGCTTGGCAGCTCTACAAGGTTCACCTCTGGCCAAGAGCAAATCTTGCTGAACGCGCCATGTCATTGCTATTTCATAGGCGAACCTCCTATACAAGAAGTGTCTGGGTCAGCGATTTTGATGGAGGCCACCTGCGACAAGTCACTTCTGAAACGGAGAGAGTAGGCCCTACTTACATCCATTGGACGCCTGACAGCAAACGCATCGGTTTTCGCTATCAGAATGCACTTTGGACGGTGCCGGCACCAGTAAATTAATTGAAGCCTACTCGCTCAGATGCGTTTGGAGGAACTTGGTGTTGACATCGCCTTTGCGGAAGAAGTCGCCAGATACTGTGCCCAATCATCATTGCCCCGGCACAAACGGCGAGCCGTCCGCAGCAAGTTACCCTCCTGCTCCCGCGCCAAACTTGCAAACGCCTGCCGCTTCCGCGCCACTGCCTCGGTTTCCATTGTCCGGTCTACAAACCAGCAGCGGCCAAAAGTTCCATTTGATGAGAACTCTTGGCCGCTGCCGGGTATCATTTCGTTACATGGACACAACAAAGATGATTAATCGCATTCTGACCGCAGGCGCGATTATTTTCACTCTCACCGCCGGTTTCTTCGCAGGTCTCATCATTGCTCACATCGTTCAAACGTACCGAACATGGCAAGAACTGGCGCATACCGGGGGCATCGGCCAGCTCATTTCTTTGCCGTTGGCGGTTCTGGCCCTTCCTGTGACAGTCGCTTTCCCTATTGGAGTATGGCGTCGCATCGCTCGTCAACATAACATTGCGAACGCTTTGGCAAACAACACACACTATCCTTACTGGTTCATCCGTTAAGTGTGGTATACTTCAAGCATGGCTATCTGTGTCCGAACACTCACCGAGGAGGAGCGCGCTACAATTGAACGTCTGGCACACTCCCGAACCGCCCCGGCTCGACAAGTTGAGCGAGCGCAGATCATCTGGCAGGCGTCTCAGGGGCGTGCCGTGGCCGCCATTGCTGACCACCTGCATTTCAACCCGCAGACTGTACGCGACTGGCTCAAACGCTTCAACGCCGAAGGGCTGGCAGGCCTCGACGACCGGCCCCGCTCCGGCAAGCCGCCCACTCTACACGCCCGAACAGGCAGGCGAGGTGATCGCCGCGGCCCTGAGCGACCCGCAGGAGTTGGGCTTGCCCTTCGCCTGCTGGACGCTGGATCGCCTGGCCGCATACCTGAGTGAGACAAGAGCCTGCCAATCAAGCGCAGCCGCATCAGCGAGATGCTGGTAGCCGAAGGTCTGCGCTGGCGACAGCAAGAGACCTGGTTCGGCGAGCGGGTAGACCCGGACTTCGCCCGAAAAAAGGGGCGCATCGAAAGCCTCTACACTGCCCCGCCCGAAGGCAGCCTCGTGATCTGCCTGGACGAGATGGGGCCGCAGAGTGCCAAGAGTTTCCCGGGTCAGCAGCCGGTTCGGGCGGTTCCGAACCAGGCTGACGCGCCGGCTGACGCGCCGGAGCAGTCTGCTGAACGTACTCCCGCCGAACGCGCCGACAGGAGATCGACTATGGGCGGCGCGGCAGCGGCTACATCTTCGGAGCCTTCCGCCCAGCGACCGGCGAGGCGTTCACCCGTCCCTATGGCGGTCGCACCATCGCCAACTGGGTGGACTTCCTGGGACACGTTGAGGTCTGGCTGCCTGCCGACGCGGAGCGTGTGTATGCGATCCTGGACAACCTCTCGGCGCACCGGGCGACGGATGTTTTGTTGTTCTCTCTGGCGCATCCGCGCTGGGAGTTTGTGTTTCCGCGCTGGGAGTTTGTGTTCCAGCCGGTGTACGCAGCGTACCTAAACCTGATCGAGCCGTGGTGGAAGATGCTGCGTTCCCTGGCTCTCAAAGGTCGCCGTTTCGAGACCTGGGAGCAGATCGCCCAGGCGGTGGCGGCGGCGACGCTGTACTGGAACGCGCAGCGGCACCCGTTCGTTTGGGGTCGGCGGCGTCGCCACCGTCCCAGGCGCAAGGCGGGTTTGGCGCTTCTGACGACAGCGGCATGAACTTGGGCACACTTACCGGATGAACCACTTACGCACCAAAAAGCAAGTATGCTGTATGGCGTCGGGGGCGCCAGTATGCACGCAGCCGATCAGACCGCAACCAGTTACGGACGCGCAAGCAGTTCCGACATTAATCTACTCGCTCAGATGGGTTTGGAGGAACTTGGTGTTGATTTCGCCTTTGCGGAAGAAGGCGTTTGCCAGGATGCGCTTGTGGTACTCCAAATCCGTTTTGACGCCGCCGATTTCCACTTCATCCAACGCCCGCTGCATCCGCGCAATCGCCCCCGCGCGGTCATGGTCCCAGACGATGATCTTGGCGAGCATGGAGTCGTAGTAGGGCGGAACGTCGTAGCCGGCGAAGATGTGCGTATCCACACGGACGCCGAGGCCGCCGGGCAGGCGCAGGGAAGTGATCTTGCCAGCGGCAGGAGCCGCTTTGACTGCGGCCTCGCAGATGCGTTTGCGGACACCGGCATCTAAGTGGGGCGCGAGGGCTTCTTCCACCATCTTCTGGTAGTGCTGGGTCTGGAGCGAGCAGTCCCGTTCGCCCAGGTCCAGGACCGTTCCATGCTCATCGGCCAGGATCTGCACTTCAAGAGGGAGGCAAGGCCCTGGCGCCCACCTGGCTCGCCTGTTCGGGCGTATAGGTGGGCGGCTTACTGGAGCGGGACCGGTCGTCCAGGCCTGACAGGCCCTCGGTATTGAAGCGCTTGAGCCAGTCGCGCACGGTCGGCGGGTTGAGGCGCAGGGGGTCGGCGATGGCGGCCACGGCCCGCCCCTGGGCAGCCGGCCAGATGATATGCGCTCGCTCAACCTGTCGGGCAGGCGCTGTCCGGGAGTGCGCCAGGCGTTCAATCGTGGCGTGATCTTCCTCGGTGAGTGTTCGGACATGGATAGCCATGCCGGGAATATATCGCACTTACTGGCGCAGGAGATGATACGAAAGCATCTCAATTTCCCTCCGCTCCGGGTACTGGAAGAGCGCGTTATTCGGCAGGACTCCCTGCTGTCTCTGCATCAGGCTTTGAAAGATGTGAAGATGCTTCTCGGTGCGCTTTCCGGCTTAAATCACCTCTACCCGGAACAGAAGCCATCGCGACTTTGCGCGGCCTCGTGGAAGGCCTGTTCGCACCGGTAGACCGCGAAATGCCCAGAGTAGAAACAGCCGCCGCACGAACGCGCTTCCATCAGCCTGCCCGCAACCTCCTCGCAGCACCTGTCTGAAGAGAGATTGGCGCGTTCTGCCTCCCTATCGGGTACAATAAAGGGAATATGAACTCTTACCCGATCCATGTCCAACTGGAAGGACGCACCTGTGTCGTCGTCGGCGCGGGAAAAATCGCCGAGCGCAAGGCCGCCTCGCTGCGGGCCTCCGGCGCGCGCATCCGTCTGGTCGCGCCCCAGGCGACGCCCGCATTGCAGCGGCTGGCCGAAGAAGGCGCCATTGAATGGCTCAAGGAGTCGTACCAGAGCCGGCATCTGGACGGTGCATTCATGGTCATGGCCTGCACAGACCGGCGCGCGGTCAATGCCTCCGTCGCCCGGCACGCGCAGGCACGGCAGATGCTCACGCTCTGCGCGGATGACCCCCAGGCGGGCAATTTTGTTTCCACCGGTCAGATAAGCCGGGGTGACTTGACCGTAACCGTCTCCACCGGAGGAAAAAGCCCCACGCTGGCCGCTGTCCTCCGCGAACGCCTGGAAGCCGAGTTCGGCCCGGAATGGGCGGAATTGACCGAAATTATCGGTGAAATGCGTGAAATTGTCAAAACGAACCCGGAGGAAGCCGGGCGCAAAGAGGCGATCCGTCGCGCTCTGGATGACGCAGAAGTTCATGCCCTGCTGACGGCGGGGAAGCGTTTAGAAGCGGAAACTCGAATTCGCGAATGTCTCTCCTCGTCCTCGGGATAAATCATAACAGCGCCCCCATTGAAGTGCGCGAAAAGCTGGCTATCGGCGACCGCGATCTCCCCCGCGCCCTGTCGGCTCTGCGTCAACTACCCGACGTGCGCGAGGGGGCGCTGCTTTCTACCTGCAACCGAACCGAAGCCTACGCTGTTGCCGAGCCGAATGCCAGGTCCGCTGGAAGACACTTTGGCTGAGTTTCTGGCCGGCTGGCATGGGCTGAAGCGTCACGAGTTTGACGGCCACCTCTACTGCTGCCGCGCCGGGGCCGCCGCAAATCACCTGTTTTCGGTCGCATCCGGCCTGGATTCAATGATCCTGGGCGAACCGGACATCCAGCGTCAGGTCAAGGTCGCTCTGGAAGCCGCCCAGACCGCCCGCACAGTGGGGGCGCGGCTTAATCGTTTGTTTCAGGATGCACTGGTCGTAGGCAAGCGCGCCCGGACCGAAACCGGCATTGCGCGCGGGACGTTCTCGGTCGGCGCGGCGGCCGTCAAAATGGCGACTCAGATTTTTGGCGAATCTCTCAGTGGTCACACCGTCTTAGTCCTAGGCGCGGGCAAGATGAGCGAGGTCACTGCCCGCCATTTGCAGGCTGCGGGTGCGCCCGCCGTCCTGGTCGCCAATCGGACATACGAAAAAGCCGAGGCGCTGGCCGCACAGTTCGGCGGGCAGGCCCGGCGCTTTGACGACCTAGCCCAACTGCTGTTGACCGCCGACATCGTGGTCTGCTCTACTGCCGCCCCCCACCCCATCGTCACGCGCAACCTGATCAAAGACGTCATGCGCGCCCGCCGGGGTCGGCCTCTGTACTTGGTGGACATCGCTGTCCCGCGTGATGTGGAAGCCAGCGTGGATTCGCTGGAAAATGTCTATCTGTACAACATAGACCACTTGCAGGATTTAGTAGCCGGGGCGCGGCAGGCGCGAGCTGGGGAAATCGCCCGCGCCCGCGAGATCGTAGAAGCCTCCGTCACCGAGCATCTGCGCTGGGAGCGGTCACTGGATGTCGCCCCGCTCGTCGTCGCCGTCCGGCAAAAGCTGGATGCCGTCCGGCCTGGACGAACTGACTCGCCTGCGCGCCCGGCTACCGGATTTGTCCGAAAAGGAGTGGCGCACGGTGGAAACAGCCATGCAGTCGCTGACCGGAAAAATCGCTCACCCCGCCACCGTTGCCATTAAAGCCGCCCCAGACTCGGAAAACGCCGACGCCGCTTTGGACGCGATCCGCCGCGCGTTTGGGGTGGAGGAACCTAACCCCAACGCAGCACTGGCTACCCGGAGGGCGAGCGGCGACCCTGGCGCAACTGCACCCAACTCCCTGTTGGGGAAGGATGAAGAGAGGAATGGCCTGTCCTCTCTTTCGACTCCCCTCCTTTGACAGGGGAGGGGCTGGGGAGAGGTTCTGCGGGTTTGGGGGGTTAGGTTCTTCGGGAGCCGACCCATGACCGAAGCCTCCCTGCTCATTGCCGCTGCCGTCGGCTACTTGCTTGCCTCTGTCGCCTACGGCGCGCACCTGCTGCTGCGGCAGACGGCTCTCGCCATTGTCGGACGCCTCGCCACCCTGGGGGCAGTTCTGCTGCATACCCTGGCCATTGGCCTGCACTGCGCTCTGACGCTTCAAACGCCGTTTACGACGCCTGCCGAGACGCTGTCCGCGTCCGCCTGGGCCATTGCCCTGGCCTATCTCGCGCTGGAACTGCTCCGCAAGCCTCGCCCGACCGCTCTGGGAGCGGTCGCCCTGCCCGCCGCCTTCCTGTGCCTGTTCGCAGGAGCATTGGGGCAGCAAAGGCATCCCGGCGCTGCATTATGCGACGCCGCTGCTTTTGAACTCTCGCCTGATCGACGCTGCACATTCTCGCCATTTTGTTCGCCTTCGGCCTGCTCGTATTGGCTTTCGGCTGCGCCGCACTGTATCTCGCCCAAGATCGGCTGCTCAAGCGCAAAAATCTTCGCAGCGGCCTGTTCGGCAAGCTGCCGCCGCTGGCCAGTCTGGACCAGCTTGCGTTTACTCTGGTCGCCTTTGCGTTTCCCCTGCTGACGATTGGACTGGCGGCGGGGATTGTGGAGGCGCTGACCGGCGGGCTGCATTGCGCTGCTGGGCAGGACCCGATGGTGCTGACGTCAGTCGTGACCTGGCTGGTCTACGGCCTGTATCTGGCCCTGCATACAGTCGCGCACTGGCGCGGGCCGCGCGCCAACTATTTGCTGCTGGGCGGTTTGCTGGCTGCCCTGATGACCTTTTTTCTGCTCGTCAACCCACCGGTTTGAGTGAGAACAACACCTTATGCTGAAACGCGGATTATTTAAAAGCCTCTTCCAAAAAGTGGACCAGATGTTCACCGGACGGGGCAAAATTGACGAAGATCTATTCGAAGAGCTGGAAAAGTCGCTCATTGGGGCGGACCTCAACGTCCACACCACGATGCGGGCGATGGAAGAGCTGCGCGGGATGGTCAAGGACAACCGGCTCAAAGACGCCACCGATGTCACCAATTATCTGAAGCGCTTTCTCTGGGAAACACTGACTGCGGATGGCGGTGGCGCCAATCGCGCTCTGACCATTTCGCCTGAATCGCCCACCGTGTACTTGATCGTCGGCGTCAACGGCGTCGGCAAGACGACCAGCATCGCCAAACTTGCCTTCATCCTCAAGTCTCAGGGCAAGCGTGTCATTCTGGCCGCCGGGGACACGTTCCGAGCCGCCGCGACCGAACAGCTTGCCCTGTGGGGCGAACGGGTCGGCGTGGAAGTCATTAAAGGCCGTGACGGGTCCGATCCGGCCTCGGTCGTGTTTGACGCGGTTCAGGCCGCCAAAGCGCGCGGGGCGGATTACCTGCTGATTGACACGGCGGGGCGACTGCACAACAAAGCCAATCTCATGGAAGAACTTAAAAAGATCAACCGTATCATCACCCGCGAACTCGGCGGGCGCTCCGCCGATGAGACCCTGCTCGTCCTGGATGCCACGACGGGCCAGAACGCCGTCAACCAGGCCCGCGAATTTAAAAACGCCGTCAGCGTCACTGGCCTCATCCTCGCCAAACTGGACGGTACCGCCCGAGGCGGCATCGTCATCACCATCAAAGACGAACTTGGCGTCCCCATTAAACTTATCGGCACTGGCGAAAAGCCCGGCGACATGGAAATCTTTGATCCGCAAGCCTTCGTAGACGCCCTGTTTGAGTAGCCAGTCTCGCCACAGCGGGGGCATCTGTGGTATCATAGACATTATCGCCGTAAAGGAGGAAGTGTCTGATGAATACCCATCGTTTGCGCGTCGGTTTCACCTTCTGGGAGCTTCTCGTCACCCTCGCCATTGTCCTTGTCGTCACTGCCATTTTATATCCCGTCTTCCAGAAACCGCATATCAACAACTCCCACAACTCCTGCCAGTCCCATTTGAAACAGCTTGGCCTCGCCTATGTGCAGTATACGCAGGATAGCGATGAAGTTTGTCCGGCGGGCGTCACCGCATCTGGGACTGGCTGGGCCGGAGAAATCTATTCCTTCTGTAAATCCGTAGAGGTCTACCAATGCCCGCATGACCCCCAAACGGGCAGCTATGTTTCCTATGCCGAGAACCGAAACCTCGTGCGCCAGTCCCTCGCGTCTTTCAACGACCCTGCCGCAACTGTAGAGTTATACGAGTTCACGACTCTGAACTGCGATCCTTCCAGCGTCTTCCCGCCAGGAGCGACACCGCCCACTGTCACCCGCCCCACTGAGTTTACCAGCGCGACTGGCCTTTCCGCGCCGCAAAACAGCACGCGCCACGACTTAACCGCCACGACTTTCTCGCTCAACTTCCTCGCCGCCGATGGTCATGTTAAATGGCTGACGCCGAAGCAAGTTTCCTCCGGGCCAAACGCGCTGCCGACTGCAAAAATAAAAAAGGCCGTCCTGCCTGGATGACTTTTTCGGTCAATTAAGCAAACTTTGAAAGGAGAAACGTCTGATGAAAACGCCGCAATCTCGTGACAATCTGGCAACCACGCGGCTGCTGAAAGCCTTTGTCGCCCTGTCGTTGATCGCCATTATCGCCGCCATTTTGTTTCCCATATTTCAGAAAGTGCGTGAAGGAGGCGGTCCTTCCTGTGCATCCAACCTCAAACAACTTGGTCTCGCGTATGTCCAATACACGATGGATAACAGCGGTCAGGCTCCTTCGGGAGTCTAATGCTTCCGGCAATGGTTGGGCGGGAGCCATTTTTCCCTACTGCAAGATCGTCGGCGTATACAAATGCCCGAAGGACGACACGAAGGGCAGCCACATTTCCTATGCCGAGAACCGGAGAATGGTCGGGCAAAACCTGACATTCTTGGGCACCCCTGCCGACACCGTAGAGTTTTATGAAACGACGACGCCGAACTGCGATCCCTCAACGCCTGAAACCGTCAGTCTGGCCGGACTTCTTGCGCCGCAAAACAGCACACGCCATGATGCAGACACGTTTGGGCTGAACTACGCGGCGGTGGATGGTCATGTCAAATACCTGATGCCGGAGCAAGTGTCTTCCGGGCTGGGCGCACTGCCAGCCCGAACAATCAGTGCGGGTCATAGCAGGCCAGTAGTCCTGACGTTCGCCGTCAAGTAATCAAGAAAGGAGCGGGGATGCGGTCGCCGAAATCAGTGGCAGGCGTGACTTGGAAAGAGGCTTTGGCCGCAGCAGTGATTGTTCTGCTTGTGGGCAGCATTCTTTTCCCTCTTCCGCATGGGCGCGGGGATAACGCGCGCCGGGCTTCCTGTCAATCCAACATGAGGCAGCTTGGCCTAGCCTATGTCCAATACGCGCAAGACAACGACGATTTATTTCCGCGTGGTCACACTCTGAGCGGCGAAGGCTGGGCCGGCCAGGTCTATCCATATGTCAAGTCTACGGGCGTTTACCACTGCCCGGACGATACCGTGAGCGATCCGCATATCTCCTATGCGGAGAATGGACGTGTGGTGCGGAAGAAAATGGCGGCTGTGGTTGATCCAACCCTGACCGTTCTGCTATATGAAGACACGACGCCGGAGTGTGACCCATCCACAGGCTGGGAAACGGTCAGTGCAACTGGCTTGAACGCGCCGCAGGACAGCACGCGCCATGACGAAACGAGGTTTTCGCTTAATTTCCTGTTCGTGGACGGCCACGTCAAGTATCTGCGGCCCGGCGTGGCGTCGTCCGGTCTGAAACCCATGACCGCACAACAGATCAGACAAAGTGGGAATGGAACGTATACGGCGACGTTTGCGGTCAAGTGAGAGAAACCACCCGTCTCACACCAACTCTTCCAAACGGTCAACCATGCGAGAGAGGACGTTAAAAGCGCGCTGGATCGGTTCCGGCGAGGTCATGTCAATCCCCGCGAGTTTCAAAGCATCCAGGGGATAAAGGGAGCCGCCGGTCTTCAGGAAATTGAGGTAACGCTCGGCGGCGGGCTGGCCCTCCGTCCGCACGTCTTCCGCCAGGGCATTGGCGGCGGCAATGCCGGTGGCGTATTGATAGACGTAAAACGGCGCGTACAGGTGGCTGAACTGCGCCCAGGTGATGCCCAGGCGAGCCTCGTCAATCTCCACGGCGTCGCCGTAGCCCTCGCGGAAAAGGGCCGCGAGAGAACTTCCCATTCCGTCGGCGGTCAGAGCCTCGCCGCGCTCCACGCGCTCATGGCAGTCCAATTCAAAACGGGCCAGGGTCGGCATCACGAACAGGTAGCGGTGGAAATTGGAAATGGCTTCTTCAACCACGCCGAGAGTAAAGTCGCGGTCTTTGTTTTCGTCCAGCAAGTGTCCTCGGACCAGCGCCTGATTGAAGTTGGAAGCGACTTCGGCCACGAACAGCGAATAATCGCTGTAAATCGGCGGCTGCGTCTGCCAGGTCCAATAGGAGTGCATGGAGTGGCCCAGTTCATGGGCCAGGGTGCTGACCGAGAAGATGTCATCCCGGAAGTTCATCATGATAAACGGATGCGTGCCGGGCGCTCCCGTAGAGAACGCCCCGCTGCCCTTGCCCTTGTTGGGCCAGGCATCCACCCAGCGCTGCTCGGCCAGGCCGCGCCGCATCGCGCTGACATAGTCCTCGCCCAGCGGGGCCATGCCCCGGCAGATCCAGTCGGTCGCTTGTGCAAAGCTGACAGGCGAGCTCGGCCCTGGGAATCGGGGCCGGCACAGCATCGGCAGGGACATCGGCGCAGTGCAGGCGCGTCACTCCCAGACCGCGCCGCAGCAGGCCCCAGTAGCGGTGCCAGATCGGCAGGTTCGACTGAAATGTCGTGAGGAGCGTGTCAAACACTTCGCGGGGAATGGCGTTCGGGGCCAGCGCGGCTTCCAGGGCTGAGGGATAACGGCGGGTGCGCGCGGTGAAGACCGTCTTCTTGACCTGTCCGCTCAGACAAGCCGCCAGCGTGTTTTTGACGCTCAAGTAGCCGTCCGCATACGATTCCCAGGCACGGCGGCGCAAATCGGCGGATGGGTGGCGCAGCAAATCGCTGATCGTTCCCTGCGCCACTTCCAATGCCTCGCCGCCAGCATCGGTGACGGGTTTGAACGTCAAGTCAGCATCTGTCAGTGAGTTGGCCGCCGTGTGCAGCGCAGCCAGCGGCTCAGACACCTGCGCCAGAAGCGACTCCACTTCTTCCGAGCGGACATGGGCGCGGCGCAAGGCCAGCGTGTCAAAATAATGGCGGTAAACGGCCAGTCCGGCGTCTTCCCGCGCCCAGCCGTCCAACCGTTCCGGCGGCAGGGCCAGCAGTTCCGGCTCGTAAAATGCCGTGGCGGCGGCAAAGCGGGAATACAGGCCGTGAGCGCGGCTGCTCAACGCGACGGCGATCTGGTTGCCCGAGTCACCAGCCCTGAGCATAGACGCATATAACCCGACTTTGTAGACCGCCTGCCCTATATCGTCCAATCGGGACAGGGCGGCATACAGCATCGCGGGTGAGGCGCCCAGATGCCCGGCAAAGACGGCGAACCCGGCGATCTCTGCATTCACGCGAGCAAACTCGGCTTCCCAGACTTCGGTGGAAGTGAAGACGGTTTCCACGCTCCATTTTTTTTCATCCGGCACGTCTTCCCGGCGCGGCAGGGGGGTGGTCATGGCAGGGTCTCCTTGAAAACTTGCTGCCTTGATTCGGCAGGCAAGCAGGGTTTTCCTGCCTCTAGGTGAGTTCCTACTCCATCGTTACGCGGATCGCCGCCAGGACCTGTTCCAGATCAGGCAAGACAGCGTATTCCAGGCTGGGGTTGTAAGGAACATGGACATCTTTGCGGGCGACTAACTGGGGCGGCGAGAGAAACAAGTTCCAGCGGACGGGATACGCAGTCATTTCCGTGATGATGCTCTGACCAAATCCGGTGGTACGGGCGTCTTCATGAACAACGATCAGCCGCCCGGTCTTTCTCAAAGACGCTTCGATGGCCCCGTAGTCGCAGGGAACGATGGAGCGCAGGTCTATGATCTCCACCGACACGTTTTCTTCCGCCTGCATTCGGTCGGCAGCTAGTTCGGCGAGTTCCGTGCAATTACCCCAGGTGACTAATGTCACGTCGGTTCCCGTTCGCCGAATGGCGGCCAATCCCAGCGGGACGGCTTCGGAAGATGCGCTCACGGACATGCGTTTGCGGAAGATATGCTTGGGCAGCAGAAACAGCGTCGGATCGCTGCCGTGAATGGCCGTCCAGAGCAGTCCCGCCGCATCCGCGCTGGTGCTGGGGATAACCACGTTCAGGCCGTGAATGTGCGCCCAGATACCCTCGTTGCTTTCCGAGTGCCACAAGCTGCCGCCGGGTAAATAAGCCCCGTAGGGAGCGACAATCACGAGGGGGCAGGACCACGCGCCGCAGGAGCGCCAGCGGAGTGAGGCGACCTGAGACATCAATTGGTTGAGCGCAGGGCAGAGAAAGTCTGTAAACTGCATCTCAAAGACGGGGTGCCAGCCGACCGCGGCCAGCCCAACGGCGGTGCCAAGTATCGTCGCTTCGGCCAGCGGGGAGTTGCGGACGCGGTCGGGAAACAGGGGCGACAGGCCTTTGGTCAGGCCGAAGACGCCGCCTTTAGGGTCTTCAATGTCTTCGCCGAAGATCAGCACGCGGCTGTTTTCTTCCAGCGCCTTTCGCAGTGTCTGGTTGACGGCGGCGACCATGGTGGTCGGTTCGGTGAAGTCAATGGGCGCAGGCATCATAGCTGAAGCCGGGCCGAACAGATGCGTCATCACGGCTTGGGGATCAGGGTCGGCAGCAGTTTCAGCCCGGCGGTAATCGTCGTCTACCGACTGCGCGATTTCCTGCTGTTCTTCGGCCCAGTCTTCGGCGGTCAGCAGCCCCTGCGCGATCAGCTTTTGGGCATACGTTTCTATCGGATCACACTTCTGCCCCTCCGCGATCTCCTCGGCAGGCCGATAAAGACGCTGGTCGTCGCTGCTGGTGTGCGAACAGAGCCGGTCCATCTCACACCATAGCACGGTTGGCCCGTCGCCTGTACGCGCTTTGGCGACCGCCCGAGTCGCCGCCTGAAACAGCGCATCAGGATCGTGGGCATCCACTTTCACCAAGCAGCCCTCGCCCAGCGCCCCCAGCCGATAGGGAAAGAATTTTTTAGTCGGCGTGCTGATACCGTAATGATTGTCTTCAATCACAAACAACACCGGCAGCCGCTCCTGCAAGGCGAACGCCACGGCCTCATAAAATTCGCCCTGGCGCGAAGCGGCATCGCCGACGCTGGTCAGCACGACTTGATCTGTGCCGTCCATTTGAAATGCCCAGGCTGCCCCGGTCGCAGGCAGGCACTGGGCAGCGGTCGGCGTGGCGACGGAGAAGATGTTGCGCGCCCGGTCGCTGAAATGCCCCGGCATCTGCCGCCCGCCGCTGCTGCTATCCGCTTTGGCATGATACGCCAGCGCCAGTTCGTAATTCGACACGCCCCGCACCAAGACCATCGCGCGGTCGCGGTAGTAGGGAAACAAATAATCATCCGGGCGCAGGGCATACACTAATGCCGCCAGCGCTTCATGTCCTGTCCCGGAGACTTGAAACCACCCTTTGTTCTGGCGCAGGAGTATCCCTTCGCGCCGGTCGCCTTCGCGGGCCAGCGCCATCAAATGCAGCAACGGGCGGGCGGGCAGGCTGGACTGCGGTTCCGTCAACTCCGTCACCGTCGTTTCCATCACTTGCTTCATCACTTGCATTGCACTTGCTCCGTTCTATCGCCTCCAAGAAAGTAAGGGCGGGTAACCCCGCCCCTACACTTTCCAACTCATCGGGTATCGGGCGTCATCTAATCCTGCTGCCGCGCGTGTCAGGCGCAGGGGGCGGAACGTGTCCACCATCACGGCTAGTTCTTCTGTGCGCGTTTTGCCGAGACTCGCCTGCACCGCCCCTGGCTGCGGGCCGTGCGGCAGGCCCGACGGGTGCAGCGTGACCGACCCGCGCTCAATTCCCTTGCGGCTGGCGAAATTGCCGTTGACATAGTACAGCATCTCGTCGCTGTCCAAATTGCTGTGATTGTAAGGAATCGGGACAGCGTCCGGGTGGTAATCCAGCATTCGCGGCACGAACGAGCAGACCACGAAGTTATGCCCTTCAAACGTCTGGTGTGTCGGCGGCGGCTGATGCAGGCTGCCGGTGATCGGCTCAAAATCGCCTATGTTCAAGGCCCAGGGATACAAAAACCCGTCCCAGCCGACCACATCCAGCGGGTGATAGTCGTAAAAATAGGCCGACAATCGCCCCCGCGCTTTGATTCGCACCTCAAAACGGCCCGCTTCGTCGTGGGTTTCCAGCGTTTCGGGCACGCGAATGTCGCGCTCCGAATACGGCGCGTGTTCCAGCATCTGCCCGTATTCGTTGCGGTACCGGCGCGGCGGTTCCACCGTGCTGGCGCAGTCCATGACCAGCATCCGCGTCTGCGGCGTCTCGGCGACAACACGGTAGATGACGCCGCGTGGGACAATCACATAATCACCTTCGCCGTAAGGCAGCGTGCCGAATATCGTTTCCAGCCTCCCCGCACCTTCGTGAATAAACAGAAGATCGTCGCCATCGGCATTCTTGTACCAATACTCCATCGGCTCACCGGGCCGGCACAGGCTGAGGGCGATGTCATCGTTGACTAGCAGCGGCACGCGGCCGGTGATGGGATCGCCGCAGACTGGCAGCGGTTGCGTCTTCAAATGGTGATGGCGCAAAGGCTCATCGGGGGCCATTTCTGCGCTCGGAGACGGCAACGGCGCATAGTCTTCTGTCTGGGTCGGCGGGTGCAGGTGATAGAGAATAGATGCGATGCCGGAAAACCCGCGCGTCCCAAACACTTCTTCGCTGTAAAGCGAACCGTCCGGCTTGCGAAACTGTGTGTGCCGCTTGCGGGGAATTGTCCCTAACTGTACATAACGAGACATATTTTGTCTCCTTTACAGAACCCTACTGCTTAATCTTCCCAGCCGCTCAATTTCCAGTGTCACCTCATCGCCCACTTGCAGCCAGGGATAGGTTCCTGCGGGAAACTCGGTCAGGCAGCCGGTTCCCACCGTGCCGGAGCCGATCAAATCGCCGGGCAGCAGGCGCGTATTTTGGGAAGCATGGGCGATGAGTTCGGCGAAAGTCCAGTGCATGTCGCGGGCATTGCCGCGCGAGATTTCCCGCCCGTTGACGCAGGCCGTCATAGTCAAATCGTAACGCCTGCCCCGGCCTTCGTCGGGCAGAACCCGGTCGTCCAATTCATCAGGCGTGACCAGATACGGGCCAATGCTGGTCGCAAAATCTTTTCCTTTGGCCGGACCAAGCCCCACTTTCATTTCGCGCCGCTGGATGTCCCGCGCGCTCCAATCGTTCAAAATGGTAAACCCGGCAATGTGCTCGTCGGCGTCTGCGATGGCGATGTCACCACCTTCTCGGCCAATGACAACGGCAATCTCCAGTTCATAATCCAGTTCGTTTGTTTCCGGCGGTTTGCGGACTGGCGCATCCGGCCCGACAATGCTGGCCGTATTGGAAAAATAAAAGACAGGCGCGTCGTACCACTCCGGCACCATGTCCAGCCCGCGCCGCTTGCGGGCGTTGCGGACATGCGCTTCAAACGCATAAAAATCGCGGAACGACGGAATGACGGACGGGAGCGGCAGTTTCACAGCGTCCCGCGCTCCGCCTGATCGCGCTCAATGGCCTCAAACAGCGCCTTGAAGTTGCCTTTGCCGAACGAGCGCGAACCATGACGCTCAATGATCTCAAAGAACACCGTCGGGCGGTCTTCCACAGGTTTGGTGAAAATTTGCAGCAGATAGCCTTCCTCGTCCCGATCTACCAGAATGTCCAGATCGGCAATCTTTTGCAGGTCTTCATCAATGGCCCCAACGCGCTCCGGCAGCATATCATAGTAGGTAGGCGGCACGCGCAGGAACGACACGTCGTTATGCTTGAGGGCCGTCACCGTCTGGATGATGTCTTTGGTTTCCAGAGCGATATGCTGGACGCCCGGCCCGCCGTAAAACTCCAGATATTCTTCAATCTGCGACTTTTTGCGGCCCTCGGCAGGTTCATTGAGCGGGAATTTAATGCGCCCGCTGCCGTCCTGCACGACTTTGGACATCAGGGCCGTATACTCGGTACTGATGTCTTTGTCGTCAAAGTGGACAAGCTGCGAAAAGCCCAGAATATGCTCGTAGAAGTGGACCCATTCGTCCATTTTGCCTTCTTCCACGTTGCCGACGATATGGTCAATCGCGGTCAGACCGACGGAATGGAACGTGCGGGGATTGTAGCGCTCGGCATCCAGAGGCTGATAGCCGGGGGCAAAGACGCCGCTGTAGCGGCTGCGGTTCATAAACGTGTGGGTGGTGTCGCCGTAAGCCTGAATCGTGGCGTACTCGTAGATGCCGCAGGTATCTTTGAGGATCGTCGGAGCGCAGACGCTGATTGCACCGCGACCAGTCGTAAACTCATAGGCAGCGCGAACATCGTCTACTTCCATGGCGATGTCCTGAACGCCGTCGCCGTGCAACATCAGCCGCTGCATTCCGGGATGGTCAGCGCGGATCGGGGAAGTGAGGACAAACGTGATGTCGCCCTGGCGCAGCACATACCCGGCTTCGTCGCGCGAGCCGGTTTCCAGCCCGGCATAGGCTACCACGTCAAACCCGAAGGCATTTCGATAAAAGTACGCCGATTGCCGGGCATTGCCGACAAAAAAGCGCACATGGTCAATCCGCTTGAGCGGTAAAGTGTCCGCCGTCATCATCGCCTCCTCTGGCTCCATTGCCGTCTGAAGATCAATCCGCCGACTTAAATCACTGACTCTGATATACCCAAAAAAGAAGGAAAATTGCAACAGTGGCAGGAACTACAAGAGAAACATACCAGGTAGGTTCGGAGGCTAAACGATGAGCGAAAACATCTTCCCAGAAACTGCGGCGCTCATTGCCCACGCGCGGACGCTGCCCGATGGCAATGGGCAGAATAACGCCCCACTGTATCGCAATCTCGGTGCACTGGTGACCGAACGCGCCGCCGCACACCCGCACAAGAACTGGCTCACGTTTTGTGATGACGAAGGGAACAGAACTACTTATACCTACGCCGAGTTTTCGGATGCGACTCGGCGTGTCGCCGCTCTCATGGAGAATGGACTGGGGCTGGGCGCGGGCGACCGGGTGGCGACTCTGCTGGTCAACGATCCGCGCACTGTGCTGGTCTATTTCGGGGCGTGGCTGCTGGGCGTGACCGTGGTCCCGCTTAACATCGGCGAAGATGATGCGCGGGTTGGCTTTATTCTGGACAATTCGCAGGCAAAAGTCGTGTTTGCAGAATGGGCGGTTGAAACCGTAGCAACAAAGGCACAAAGTCCACCTTCGTGGACTAAGAATTCTCATCCTAACCGGCGAAGGCCGGTTTCGTGAGCTTGTTGCCGCGACTTCAGTCGCCCGCTCGTGTCTCTTAGTGTCCATGAGCGAGTTTGACAGGCTTTTAGCGGCGCAATTACCGCTGGAAAACCTGCCCGACTTGCCGCCCGAAACAGAGGCACTGATTGTCTACACGTCCGGCACGACGGGAGCGCCGAAAGGCGTGGTGCTGGAGCAGGGCAATCTGCTGGCAGACGCGCAAAGCATCGCCGAATGGCACAAATTTACGGGAGAATGACCGCGCCCTGTGCATCCTGCCACTCCACCATGTCAACGGCACCGTGGTCACATTGGTGACGCCTCTTCTGTCTGGCGGCAGCGTGGTTCTTGAGCGCCGGTTTCGCGCCCAGACCTTCTGGCGGACACTCGCGGATGAGCGCTGCACCTGGGTCAGCGTCGTCCCGACTGTGCTGGCCTTTTTATGCGAGAGGGCCGAGGCGCTGGCGGGCTATGACTTGACCGCATTCCGGCACTTTATTTGTGGGGCAGGGCCGCTGACAACGGAACTGGCCGCCCGATTTCACGCGCAGTTTGGTCTGCGCGTGGTTCACGGCTACGGGCTGTCCGAGACGACCTGTTATTCCTGCTTTCTGCCAATTGATCTGCCGGAGCATGATTATCTGTCGTGGATGACAGAGCGCGGGTTTCCCTCCATCGGCTGCCCGGTTTCGGCCAATATCATGGCAATCCACGATGCGAATGGCAATGAATTGGGCGAAAACACGCGCGGCGAGATTGTCGTGCGCGGCGTCAACGTCATGCGCTATTACTTCGGCCGCCCGGAAGCGAATCAAACGGCCTTCGCACATGGCTGGTTCCGTTCCGGGGATGAAGGGTATTTTCAAATTGGGGAAGATAGCCGCCCGTATTTCTTTATCACAGGCCGCCTGAAAGAGTTGATTATCCGGGGTGGGGTGAACTATTCGCCGTTTGATATTGACGAAGTGCTGAACGGGATTGAGGGCATCAAAGCCGCCATGGCAGTGGGCTTTGAGAACCGCTTTTACGGTGAGGAAGTCGGGGCGTATGTGCAGATTGCCGAAGGAACGGCTCTGACCGAAGCGGACATTTTAACGAAGTGCCGGCAAAAACTGCCGTTCGCCAAAAGCCCCAAAGTCGTCGTGTTCGGCGACACGTTCCCGGTCACGTCCACGGGCAAATACCAGCGGCTGAAGCTGAGGGATTTGTTCCTGCCCTGGCGCGACGCGGAGTTTCGCGACGAAAGGAGAGCGCGATGAAAACGAAAACCAACCCCCTAGCCCCCAATTCTGGGGGAACTGGAACAGGAACTCGTTCCCCTCTGACTCCCCCAGAATTGGGAGCCGGGGGGCGATCTGCGGGACTCACCACTAGCCGTGCGCCGTTTATTGAGCAGGCGCGTTCGGACGGGCGGCGGTACATAGTTCAGCCGTATGAACTTTACTCGGAAGAAAATCACCGGGCGTGGCACCGGCTGTATCAGCGTATGGAGCCGCGCTGGCACAAATACGCCAACGAACACTTCCTGTGTGGTATCTCCAGCCTCTGCCTGAGCGACAAGCAGGTGCCGCGCCTGACCGAAGTCAACCAGTTTCTTTGCCCGCTGACGGGCTTTCAGGCCAAGCCCGTCAGCGGCTATCTGCCTGCGTTTTTGTTCTTTGACTGTCTGCGTAATCGCGAGTTTCCGACGACCATCACCATCCGCGACTCGGAGCATCTGGACTATCTGCCCGAACCGGACATCTTTCACGACATCGCCGGCCATGTCCCCATGCACACGGACCCGGCGTTTGCCGAGGCGCTTGTCCGGTTTGGAAACTGCGCCCACACGGCTGCGGAAATTGTGGCCGGCATTGACGACGAAGCGGAGCAGCTTCACCGTTTGACAAGCATCATTCAAGCCATGGCGCGCTTTTTCTGGTTTACGATTGAGTTTGGCTTGATGCAGGAAGGCAAACGCCTGAAAGTCTATGGCAGCGGCCTGCTGTCTTCGTTCGGCGAAATCCAGCACGCCGTAGACGCCCCCGAAGTCCAGCGGTATCCCCTGCAACTGGAATGGGTGATCAATCAGAGCTTCGCAATTGACCATTACCAACCGCTGTTGTTTGTCGTTCAGTCGTTTGACCATCTCTTCCATCTGGTCGGCGACCTGGAAAACTGGCTGCGGCAGGGTAGACTGAACAATGTCGCGCCGGGCGAACCGCAAATCAGTGAAGAAGACCTGAAAAGCTTCCTTTATGCGGAACTACGAACCATGCGATGAAGACCATGCCTTGAAAGGCACGGCTAAACAGCCTTCGGCTAACAAGCACCCGCTTCGCGGGGCTAAGAAAAGGCTTCTCCGAGTGCCGCGTAGCGGCACTTCTTGGCGTCTTCGCCGATTAGCCGTGCCATTTATGGCATGGTCGGGAATGTAAATATGAACCATCACCTTCAATGGCCTGCGGCCCTGGCGCTCGGCTTTCTATTCTTGACAGTACGGGCACAGGGAGCATCTTCACTTTTGGACACACTCACCTTCGGCAATTTGCAGTCGGAACAAAGTCATCAGGTCAGCGCCGACGGGAGCGACACAGTCACAGGGGGTTTGGGCGAACCGTCACGGCGGCTCCTGCCGCGCGCTCCGCAGGATTGGCAGGGCGGGCAAGTGTCGTTTACGATGCGCGTAGACCCCGCTCTGCACAACTACTTCACCATCAGATTGTGGGGATCGGACATCACGCAAAACCGCCTGATCTTGTTCTGCGAGGGCAAGCAGGTCGGCTATCGGCATCTGGGCGACGTGGACCTGCTGGATGTCGGCAGCGACACGGAAACACCGCCCTTCAAAGATCGCTTCTACTACCTGACGAACCCCCTGCCGCTCGCGATGACGCAGGGCAGGACGCTGCTCCATTGCGAGATACGCAGCATGGGCCGTGTCTGGGGTTACGGGACGACGTTTGAGCAGTACCAGAAGACGATGACCGAGCCGACGCGCGGGATTTACCGCGTTTACACGCATACGGACGGCTTCTTCGCGCCGCCTGCCGGCGAGAAGCAGGGGCAGAGTCCGGCCCATCTGCTGTCACGCACCAGCCCCGGCCCGGAAGTGCTGGACACGCTCAAAGCGCGGGTTAATCACGAGGTCACCAATCTTCTGGCCGACGACAGGCCTTTGAATCAGATGCAGATGCAGTTTCTCGCCCGCGCGTACTCAGTAAAATGGACGAAAGCATACCAGAACCCACAGGTAGTGACACAGATCGTCAAAGGCATGGACGCGCTGATTGTCGCGTACCGCCAGAACCCAACTCTGGCCCAATCCGATCCTGTGACGCCCAACCCGGACTGGTTTGGGCTGGGACCAACGGGTGATGTGCTGCGCCTGTTGGCCCACCCTTTGAAACCGTATCTGGACACACGCCGGGCGGCGCTGGCCGATATGCTTGTAGCCTGCCGGGACTGGCACCGCGAAAACCGGCGTCAGTATACCAATCAGTCCATGATCAACGATCTGTACGGCATTTATCTGGCGAATCGCGGCCTGCAAGTGGTCGCGCCCGACCAGGCGCTGCCGGAAAAAGACGCCCTGCACTATCTCTATGAGTCCGTCGGCTTGCAGCTCTGGCTCGGCAGCGAAAAGAACGGTGTCCCAACCCGCCCGCTCGGCGATCATTACTGGCAGCTCACCGACAAGGGACTGACCAAAGAACTGGGTTTTGTCGGCTATTACGGGGAAGTGCTGGACTGGGTGACGCTGATTTACGACTGCACCCGGCCTGAATTGGGCCAACCCGGCGACCCGCGCATCAAGGCGCAGGTAGTCAAGATCGCCCACGCTCGCCTGCCGTTCCGCGCGCCCCTGATAGATGCCGACGGCAGCCACGCCATGCAGGCAGAGACGATTGTCGGCTGGCGCGATGAGGGCCATTATCCGGGCGACATCACCTATGCCGAGCGGCCGTCCTGGGATGGGTCCACGCTGTACGTCGCCGCCGTCACGCTCAACCCCACGCTTGTTGGAGCCACCCAGCAAATGTTCGCGGACAACCAGTTTTTCGCCTCACTGCAAGATCAGATGCAGGAAAAAGGCTTCCGTTCCACGATGGGCCTGCTGGACACGCCGGATCAATACGAACTGTTACGCGCCCAGCCCCCCACCCCGCTTCGCCTGCCGATGACGCCGGGCGGGCCGGACTTTGTCTGGTCTGACGAAGAAGACGGCGTGGTCGCGATCAAGCACGGCGACGAGATCTTGTACGCCTCCCTGTACTGGCGGGCGCGCAACGCGATCAATTTTCTCGCCCGCGTGCATTATACAACTCCTCAAATAGACCGTATCGCGGTCGTGCGGCAGGAGGAACAATTCACGCCGTCCGGCCTGACATTCCATCAGCCCGATGAAATCAACGGCCAGGGTCTGCCCTGGCTGCCCCATTACCCCGGCGATCTGCACTCGGCCCATGCCGGCGAAGAACTGCCCATCGCCAAAATCCCCGATGGTATTCCCTTCAAACCCGGCGATGAAAGCGCCTATGCAGGCCGCGCGTCGTTCTACCTACTGCGCTACGGGAATTATCTGATTGGCATGAACAGCACAACTGACCAGACCTTTGACATGCCCGTTGTCGCTGGTGTCAAGAACGCGCGGGAACTGGTATCTGGCAAGACGGTGGCCTTAAATGGCTCAATCCGCGTCGGCCCGCGTTCCACCGTCGTGCTGTATCTGGGTCCCAGCAACGAAGACAAGAAGAGAGGGTAGGGACAAGCCCTACCCCTACAGGTGTCGGAGAATGTGCGTGTAGGGGCGGGGCTTGCCCCCGCCCTTCTGGTTGTAGGGAAGGTACAAGCAATGGACGAATGGATCTGGTGCTGGGACTGCAAGCGGGTGTCACTACGTTCCGAATGGCACAAGGCCAGCTTGTTGCCAAGTGTAGCCTACCAAAACCCCGACGCAAAAGAGTGCCCATACGACGGCTGTCATGGGCATCTCGGGAACTCTGGCAAGCCATATTTCTCAATGCGTCGCTCAATCCATGAGTGGCCTGAGCAGCCAGAGCGAGATGTCGTTTACGATTGCCCACGCTTTAACAAAATCTTACTGTACCAGAAGCCTCAGAGTTGACTGCGACAGAGTCGGCGTTGCAACGTGAGGCACGGTTCTACCATTCACGAATCAAGCCAGCCCTTGCTAACCGCCAGGGGATATGCTATAATTGCCCGTGACTCTGGGTATCTCCCCAATAGCAGCGAATCGGCAGCAGGAACTCCGCGCCAAAGTGGGCCGCGTGGAAGCCTTGCTGATAGACGCCTATGGCCCGCGCGTCTGGCGCGCGGAAAACCATTCGGACGATGTCCTCGGCGCCCTTGTCGCCACTGTTCTCTCGCAAAACACCAGCGATCTGAACTCCGGGCGGGCGTATGCGTCACTCAAGCAAGCCTTTCCCGGCGGCTGGGATGACGTTCGGCAGGCCTCGGTGACTGCCGTGGCTGACGCGATCCGCGCGGGCGGACTGGCGAACATCAAAGCGCCGCGCATTCAGGCCATCTTGCAGGATGTTTACGAGCGCAATGGCCGGACCGATTTGGACCATATTCGCGCCTGGGATGATGCGACGATCCGGGCTTATCTGCGGGCTTTTCCGGGTGTTGGGGCTAAAACGGCGGCCTGCGTACTGATGTTTAATCTGGGACGGCCCGTTTTGCCCGTAGACACCCATGTCGGCCGCGTTTCCCGCCGCCTGGGTTTGATCGGGCCAAAAACAACGGATGAACAGGCCCACGACCGCTTGCAGGCGCTTTTGGACGACGATCAGGTGTATTCGTTTCATGTGCATTTGATTGAGCATGGCCGCCGAACCTGCCACGCGCAGCGGCCCGCCTGTTCCGCCTGCCCGGTTCAGCGCGAATGCGACTTTTACAAGGGGCAAGTCTGGGCGGACGCGCGGACATGACCGAGGCATTGCTGCAAGACGACGGCCTGTGTTTTGGGTGCGGGCCACGCAACCCGATTGGCCTGAAGCTGACATTTGCCTGGGACGGTGATGTCTATTACACGCGCTGGATGCCGACAGTGGAGCATCAGGGCTGGGCGGGCCGGGTGCATGGCGGCCTGCTGGCCCTGGTATTGGACGAAGTTTTGTCCCGCGCCGCGCTGGAGCGGCATGGTCTGCACTGGGTCACTGCCGAGCTAACCACGCGGTTGAAAAAGCCTGTGCCGACCGGCCAGCCTCTGCGAATTGAAGCCCGCATCGTGACTGTCCGCCCTCGCCTGATTATTTGTGAAGGTGAAGTGAAGACCGAAAACGATGGCGTAGCTGTCGCCACCGGCCAGGCCAAGATGATGCGTGCGTGAAACGAGGAGCAAATCATGCCGGAACCGACGTATACCAATGAGGGAGCGACGACTTTGACCGGGGAAACGCCGTTGGAAGCCGCCGCGCGAAGGGAAGCCGCGCAGGACGGAGCAGCCGCGCAGGATCGGCGCGAGGAGCGCGAAGCGGACACGCTGATGGCCGACATAGACACCTATGTCGCCCGGACCGATCCAGATTCGCTGCCCCAGGCGGAGCAGGCGCTCAATGCGTGGGAGATCCCGACCGACCCGCTGGAAGGAGTCCCCGGCGATGTCGCCCTCGCCCCCGGCGTGGAAGGGGAGCCGTTCGTTTCCGTGTTCACAGCCCAGTCCGAGTCCGAGGCCAACATCGTGCGGGGCGTCATTGAGGCGTCAGGAATTCCCGTCACGTTTGACGGGCTGCCTGCGCCTATCCTGGGCAGTGTTTTCCAGGCGGGCGAATCCCGCTGGGGCGATCTTCTGGTACCTGCGTCACAGGCTGAACAAGCGCGCGCCGCTATTGCGGAAGCGACATCACCATCCGATTTGCCTTCTAATTGAGGTCTACTATGCGTAATTTATCGTTGACATCGCTTTCACTTTTTGCCATCGCCGTCGGAACGGTCTGGGCGCAGGACCCAGCACCGCCGGCACCGACCACGCTTGCCCTGCCTGCTCCAGACGCCGCTGTCGCGCCTGCCGGCCCGGTTCAGATCGCCTTGCCCTTTAACAAGGCCATCGTGCGCGAGTCCGTTTCGGTTAAGCTGCGCGATTTCCCGCCAGGCGGATACGCCGCCATCAGCATTGATGATCAGTTTATTACGGCCCAGGCGCTGCCGAAAAATCGCACGGACCCCGTCTATGTCTGGGACACCAAAGCGGCTTACACGGCCCCGGACGATCCCAACACGCCCAAGTATTATGCCGACGGCCAGCACACCATCACCATCACGGTTTACGACCCTCAGAACAAGATGGTCGGTAAAGACACCGTTCTGGTTCAACTTGCCAACAAGATCAACATGGCCCCCAGCCAGGGTATCAAATTGGCCTATCCCTGGAGCCTCAGCACCAATCTCCGCTATCAGCGCCGCACAAAACTGACCGCCACGCCGGCCGATGCCGTTGCGGGCGATGCGGGGCAGACGCTGCAAGAATCGCTGCTTCGCTACCAGCGCACTGTGGAAAACGCGACAGGCGGCACTTTTCTTATTCGGGATGAGGCTTTGCCTGTGGATAAATCCGCTCACCCCAAGCCGTTTGTTTCTTACGTCGCCACGCATGGGCTGACTCAGTCTCTGGGCGTCTACTCCCTCCGCGCCCGGTATCGGGTGGTCAATGCTCTGGGCCGCGTTCTTTCCGATGTCGGCGCTCAAAACGGGGGCGAACAAATGGGGTTTTCCATTCCCGTTCTGCCTCCTCGCCGCGTTTCTGTCGGTGAACATTGGGAATCTCCCGTACAAATGACGCTGGATTGGGCGTCGCCGTACCCGACCACCGTGACTGCGACCAGCACTCTGGAAGACTTTGAATGGCAGGATCGCTACCCGACTGCCAAAATTCGCGAGACCTATACCGGGCCGGCCTCCTTCCTGCCCCGCTCCGGTTCGCCCCTGCCGCTGATTCAGTCGCAGGACATCAAGTTTGAACGGATCGTTTATTTTGCTTACAACGCTGGTCGGATCGTGCGAATGCAGACGACCCTTACCCTCACTTCGACCGCACCTGGTTTGATTTCAAGCCCTACCAGCCCTAACGGCGGCCAGTATCCCGGTGGTCAAGGCGGCCAGTATCCCGGTGGTCAAGGCGGCCAATATCCCGGTGGTCAAGGCGGCCAATACCCCGGCGGTTCATCACCAGGAGGCTATCCCGGCGGTTCATCACCGGGTGGCTATCCCGGCGGGCAGTATCCTGGCAGCAGCCAATATCCAGGGGGGCCGAGCGGGTCAGGGCGGCGGCCACGCTCCGGCGGGCAATACCCCGGTGGTGGGCAATATCCGGGTGGCTCGCCCGGCGGGCAATATCCAGGCGGCTCGACCGGGCGGGCAATACCCCGGTGGGCAGTATCCGGGCGGAACAGCCGCAGTGAGTTCGGAGCCAGTTCCGACTAAACTCAAATATACCGAGACGAGCGTCATCCTGATTTAGCAAACAGACAAACGGCAGGAACAATGGCGCTTAAACTTCAACTCAGCGGCCCCGAACCGGACCATGACGAAAAAAAAGCGGAACTCACCGAGCATCTTGGTGAGTTACGCTCCCGGCTGATTCGTGCGTGTATTTATTTGGGCGTCGGTATGGTCGTCATGTACACGCTGTACAGCCCAATTTATCATTTTCTGGCTGCCCCGCTTGGCAAATTGCCGCTGCTATTCACCTCGTTTTCTGAAGCGTTTTTCCTCAAGCTTCAAATCGCCACGGTCGGCGGTCTGGTTCTGGCTGCTCCGCTTGTGGTACTGGAACTCTGGGGCTTCATCGCCCCTGCGCTCACCCCGGCGGAGAAGAAAGGCGTTCATTTTGTCGCGCCTTTATCCGTCCTGCTGTTTTTCATGGGTGCCGGTTGCGCTTATCTTATTCTGCCGATGGCAATGCACTGGTTCCTGAGTTTTTTGAGTGAAGTTCCGGGGGCAGTGCTGTTTCAAAACCCACTGAAGTATGTCGTTTTTGTCGTCCAAATGATGCTTGTCTTCGGGCTACTGTTTGAGCTACCCGTCGTCTTGATGTTCCTGGGCAAGATTGGTATTATCAACTCCGCCCTGATGGTCCGCTATTGGCGGCAAATCGCGGTGGGCCTCTTTACAGTGGCGATGGTCGCTGCGCCCTCCAATGATCCCGGCACCATGCTGGCGCTCGCCGTTCCGCTGACCCTGCTCTTTTTCGGCAGCATCGGGCTGGTCAAATTGGTTGAGCCAAAAGCGCCGCTCCCCTGACTTCACCCGCAAAGCTACGGGTTTTCCCTTTTCTGCGAAAAAACCTGGTCTTTTGGACAGGGCATTCCACCCGACTTGGCCTGGAATGTGGAGAGAGTAAAAGTGTACTTGCGAGAGGGGATCGGGCAATGACGATGGGACGCGCGTGGCTGGCGTGGGACAGCCTCCTGCTGTTTCTGATCTGCACCGGAGACATGGCTTCAACGCTGTACTGGGTCCATGCCGGGAAGGCGACTGAGGCAAATCCGTGGATGGCGTTCTGCCTGCACCACGGCGACGCGGCATTCTGCGCGGCCAAACTGCTATCATTCCTTCCCCTACTTGCCTTCGCCGCCTACTACCGTCCCCGCCGCCCCCGCCTTATCGCCGTCTCTTTGCGTGGAACCCTAGTGTTATACGCTGGAATCTATCTTCTAGCCGTCGGCAGCCAGTGGGTGTAAACTCTGGACCTTAACCCCGCCGAAGAAGAACCTAAGCCGCCGCAACCCAATAAAACCCTAACCCAGTAAAACCCTAGCGGCACCCCTTGCCTGTAAGGTTCTTCGCGGCGTCAGGGTCCCTAAATGTAATACATCAGCGCTTCAACGGCCTCGCCTGTTCGTTTGGGATCGGTCGCCGTTGCTTCCGCCAGTACCTCAATACTGGTGTTCTCCAAGATTTCCCGAATAGCGTCCCGCACCCGGCGCAGGATGCGGGCAAGTTCCGACGAGTCGCTGCAACTGTCGTCCGCCCACTTGGGGATCGGCATCAGCAGCCCTTCCAGATGACGCAACGCTTCGGCCAGCGAAACGTCTTCGGGGGCGCGGTTCAGGCGGTAGCCGCCGTGCTGCCCGCGCTTGCTTTCCAAAATCCCGGCATGGGACAGCGGCAGCAGGACTTGTTCCAGATACTTTTGGGATGTTTCGCAGCGGACAGCCAGTTCCCCGACTTGCAGGTACCCGTTGCCGTCTTCGCGGTAGTTGCGGATCAAATCGCCCAGAACGCGCAGGCCATACTGGCTTTTGGTGGTAAGTCGCATAAGAGCCTCACCCGGCATTGAAATGCCGGGCTAACGAAGCAGAGAAAAGTCCCTTCGGGACTGAGGAACGGCTTGCAGATGCCTCTCCTGAGTCCCGGAGGGACTTTCTGAACTTGAATAGCCCGGCATTTGACCCCAATAAAGCCTTAATGCCGGGAACAAAAGACAGTCAGTTACGGAGGACACACTTTGCCGTCGCCGCCCAGGCCCGGCACAGTCGGCACTTCGCGCTCAATCGGAGCGCCGATAATAGACCCCCACTCCGTCCACGAGCCGTCATAGTTCTTGGCGTTCTCGTAGCCCAGCAGGTTGTACAGCACAAACCAAGTGTGCGAGGAGCGTTCGCCGATGCGGCAGTAGGCAATCACATCTTTGCCTTCGGTCACGCCTTTGCCCTCGTAAAACGCTTTTAGTTCTTCGGCCGATTTGAACGTGCCGTCCTCTTTGACCGCGTTCAGCCAGGGAGCGGACTGCGCGCCGGGGATATGCCCGCCGCGCTGGGCCGTCTCGCTCATGCCGGGAGGCGCAATCACTTTGCCGGTGAACTCATCGGGCGAACGGACATCGATCAGCGTCAGGTTCGGATCGCCCAGCTTCTGAAGCACCTCGTCGCGGTAGGCCCGCAGAGCCCAGTTCGGCTCACCCGCCGTGTACTGGCTAGCGGGTTGGGCTGGGAACGTCGGTCGTCAATTCACGGCCTTCGGCGATCCACTTTTTGCGCCCGCCGTTGATCAGCTTCAGTTTGCTCTTGTCATGGCCGTAGATGACAAAGAGCCAGTACCCGAATGTCGCGAACCAGTTGTTGTTGTCGCCGTACAGGACCAGCGTATCGCTCGTTGGAAATGCCCGCTTTGCTCAGGAGCGATTCCCACTGCCCTTTGTCCGGCACGTCACGCCGCAAGGTGTCTTCCAGTTCGGTCTGCCAGTTGAAGCCGATTGCGCCGGGAATATGCCCCTGCGCGTAGGCGTCGGTGTCTACGTCAATTTCAATCAGCTTGAACTCGCCGTGTGTCAAATGCTGCGCCACCCAGTCGGTCTCGACAAGGACTTCAGGATGCGCGTAGTTGCCGTTGCTGCCTGCCATCGTTGGTGTTCTCCTGTGATACGTTGTTAATATGCCTGCACTTCGTCCGCGCCGATGAAGCCGACGCCGACGCCGAACGCTTTCCAAAACGCGATGCTTTCGTCGATCTGCTTCTCGGTTCCGGTCAATTCCAGCATGATATAGCCGCCCGTGTGGGCTTCAATCTGCGCCCGGCGGATGTCGGCGGACACGCCGAAGTTCTTGATCGCCTGCGCCAGCAGCGGCTGGTCCACGCGGTCAATAGGGAACGTCAGGTTGAGCCGGACGCTTTGCGGGCTGTCGGGGGAAGTGGTCATCGTGAATACCCCATTTTCTTAATCTCTCGGCCTTTGTCTACTTTGTCTAGCGATTTACAGGACATTGTCGCCCTAAGTTCAGAAACTATACCCGGCGAGTGTGGGGAGAGTCAATACCTACCTCTTCCCGGCACTTCCCGCCGACCCTCCCCTGTTAAGGGAGGGTGAAGAAAGGCGAGGCTTCTGCTCTTACCCTTCCCTAACAGGGAAGGGTGGCGGCTTGCCGCCGGGTTAGGTTCCTAATACTTCGGCACACGCGGGTCCACGTCGTTGGACCAGGCAGTGATGCCACCGACCAGATTCTTCACCTTCTTGAACCCGGCCCGCTTCATAACTTGCAGAGCCTGGGCCGAACGACCGCCCATTTTGCATTGCAAAACGATCTCGTCGGCGGTGTCAAACTCGTGCAGACGCTCTTTCACGGTTGCCAGCGGAACCAACTTGGAGCCGGGGATTTTGGCGATGGCGTATTCATGCGGTTCGCGAACGTCAATCAAGACGAATTTGTCGCCGCGATCCATCTTGGCTTTTAGCTCACGAGCCGAGATCTCTTCGCTATCGGACAGCGTTTCGCCTTCTTCATTGCCGCGTCCGATGCCGCAGAACTCATCGTAGTCAATCAAATGCGTGACAGTCGGATGCTCGCCGCAGATGGGACATTCCGGGTTCTTTCGCAGTTTCAGTTCTCGGAACGACATCTTGAGGGCGTTGAAGAGAACTAAGCGGCCAACCAGCGTCTGCCCTTCGCTTAAAATCAGCTTGACGACTTCAATCGCCTGCATGACGCCGATGATGCCGGGCAGAACGCCCAGAACGCCGCCCTCGGCACACGAGGGGACCAGGCCGGGCGGGGGCGGCTCCGGGTAGAGGCAGCGGTAGCAGGGGCCGTCTTTGGCGTAAAAGACGCTGGCCTGGCCCTCAAAGCGGAAGATAGAGCCGTAGACATTGGGCTTGCCCAGCAGGACGCAGGCATCGTTGACCAGGTAACGAGTCTGGAAGTTATCCGTGCCGTCGGCGACTGATGTCATAGTCTTTGATGATTTCCAGCGCGTTTTCAGATGTCAGCATGACCTCGTGCTTGACGATGTTGACGTATGGGTTGATCTCTTTGAGCGTCTGCTCCGCGCTGTCAATCTTTGGCTTGCCGACGCGTGCTTTCCCGGTGGACGATCTGACGCTGCAAGTTGGTCACGTCCACGGTGTCGAAGTCTACCAGCCCGATGGTTCCCACGCCTGCCGCAGCCAGATACATGGTCAGCGGAGCGCCCAGACCGCCTGTGCCGACGCACAGGACTTTGGCGGCCTTCAGCCGCTTCTGGCCTTCCATGGTCACTTCGGGCATGATCAAATGCCGCGAGTAGCGCAGGACTTCGTCATTGGACAATTCCATCAGATCCGGGTTCTGGGCCAGATGAAACGACGGCGAGCCGCCCGCGCCCAACCGCGTCCAGACCGCCCGCGATGCTCGGCACGATGGTCAGCGTGTCGCCGTCCTTGACCGGCGTCGCGCCGGCCTGCAAGTAGCGGCTGTCCTCGTCGTTGACATAGACATTGACAAACGCCCGCGTGGTGCCGTCGTCGTTGAACAGATGTTTCTTAATGTCGGGATAGTTCTCGGCCAGGTGGCTGCAGGGCATGGTCAACGGTCGCGCCGCCGACTTCCACTTCTTCCTGGTTCATCGTGTACCGCTGCATCGGGGTCGGTACGATAATCTTCACGGGCATGTACTCAATCTCCTCGGATATGCGGATAGCAGTCTTCGTCAAAACCGCTGCGGTCATCGCGCAGAAGCCAGTTCCGCATCTCGCGGGGCTGCCCCTGCCGGACCGACACAATCACGTAACAATACCCCGGCCAGGCGTGTTCCCGGTCAAACTCAGACGGCTGGGCGGGCGCATCCGGGTGGCTATGGTAGAAGCCGACCACGCCCAACCCCTCCGCCCGCGCCGCCCGGTCCGTTTTGACCAATTCGCCCGGATCAATCTCAAACCGATTGCGCGGCGAGTCACTGCGCGTATTCGCGGCAGGAATGACACGATAAACCATGACCGCCTCACCCTCGCTCCCTCCCACCAGAAGCCCGCAGCACTCATGCGGATAATCTTTCTCACCGTGCGCTCGTATGGCAACATCATGGTCATTTGTTAAGTGGAGAGGCAAGTTACTACTCTATTCGTGGAAATTTAATGATACCGACAAGTTGGAGGAGCAACAACAACACTCCCGGCAGCAGGGTTAGCGAGGCGATATGTGAGGCCTGTGAAATCGGAGAATGAAATGTTGTGTACCCCATTTTATGTACCACTGGCAAAGTGAGTGTTCTGGTTAATCAGCAGGCTTGCTTATAATTTGTTCCGCCTCCTGCTGTTGTTGCCAAGCCCGCGCAAACTGAGCAGGCGACAAATAGTTCAAGCTGCTGTGGGGCCGCTCTTCATTGTACCAGTGCCTGTGCGTTTCCAGATGCACCGTAGTTTCAGCGACCGAGGCAAAGGCTTCGCGATCCAGCAATTCGTCGCGCAGTTTGCCGTGAAAGCTCTCCTGGAAGCCGTTCTGCCACGGGCAGCCTGGATCAATGTAATGCGGCACAGAGCCATTTTCTTGCAGCCATGCCTTGACATCAGCTGCAATGAACTCAGGACCATTGTCACTGCGAACAAAGCAGGGAACGCCGCGCGTGGCAAACAAGGGCCTCAGCGCGGCAATGACCGCCTGGCTGGTGAGTGAAACGCCTACTGTCACGGACAGCCATTCGCGCGTAAACTCGTCCAAGATGTTCAAGAGACGCACCTTGCGCCCAGACAACAAGGCATCTTCTTGGAAGTCGTAGCTCCAAACGTGATTGGGGCGTTCTGCCTGGCAAGCCACCGTGCGGCCCGTCTTGATCTTTCGCTTCTTGGGACGCTGGGGCACTTGCAGCCCGTGCTTGTGCCAGAGCCGCTGTACGCGCTTGTGATTGATGATCTGGCCGCTGCCGCGCAGCAGAGCGTGAGCGCGACGGATGCCAAAGCGCGGGTGTTGCTCTTTGATCTGCACAAGTTGATCGGCCAACGGCTGCTCCTCCTCTGAACGGGCAGCATAGCGGGCTGTGGAGCGAGCAATTTCTACGAGATGGCAGACGAGATGGCAGGCTCGTCGCTCCGAAAGGCCGCGTTCTTTGGCATAGTGAACACAGGCACGACGCTCCTGGACGGGATCGGCAGCTTCCGTTACTTTTTTTGAAGCAGTTCTTTGATGATGTCTACCTCCAGGTCGCGTTCAGCGAGAAGGCGCTTGAGGCGGGCATTCTCCTTTTCTAGTTCGCGCAGGCGGCTGGCTTCGTTTGCCGTAGCATTGCCGAAGCGATTGCGCCAGCGATAGAAACTGTTTTCGGAGACATTGTGCTGGCGGCAAACCTCTGTGATGGTCTGTTCGCCCTTTTCGGCTTGCTGCAAGATGGCGACGATTTGTGCGTCGGTGAACTGGTTTTTGTGCATACGAGTATTCTACCTTTCGGGTCAATACTCACTTTGCAATTGGTACAGTTTAAGGGGTACAGGTCAAAACCAGAAGATGAAAACATGGCCTAACGCAAACGGCAACAACCATATCTCTGCCAAAATTAGGTTATATCTCTTTGCTTTTTCTCCCCGCACGTGAGTTTGAAAGATGCCATAAAAGCCACACGAACTAAGTAAATGTCCAGAAATATGTTATAATTAGCGTACCATGAGCCGACTGATTATTGTGACCCTGACTGATGAAGAACGCACTGCCTTAGAAAAAGGCTTCCGTCATGGCAAAAGCCATGCCTTTCGCACCCGCTGCCGCATGATCCTGCTCAAAGCTGACCGTCTGCCCTCCAGCCAGATCGTCCCCCAGGTCGGCTACTGCCTGATGGCCGTCAACGGCTGGGTCAAACGCTACCAAGCCGAGGGCATCGCCGGACTGAAGACCAGGCCAGGCCGAGGCCGCAGAGCCATCCTCAATGACCAAACCGATCTGCAACAGGTGCGAGAAGCCGTGCAGAACCACCGCCAGAAGATCAGTGTTGCCAAAGCACAACTTGAAGTGGGTCTGGGCAAGAAGTTCAGCGCCAAAACGCTCAAGCGTTTCTTAAAAAACATCGTTGCCGCTACAAACGAATGAGGAAACGCCCCAAAGGCCAGCCCAACGCCGATGTTTACGCACTCAGGGTCCAATGCCTGGCGGAACTAGAACAGTTGTCCGAGCAAAGCCAGATTGATCTTTACTATGGCGACGAAAGCGGCGTCTCACTGGAACCCTGTGTTCCTTACGCCTGGCAGTTCGCCGAGGAACAAGTCTTCCTGCCTGCGGCCAAAGGCGGCCAAATCAACTGCTTTGCCCTGCTGTCGCGCCAGAACCAGTGCTTAACGCAGACCACGCCCGCCGCAATCACCGGCGACTTTGTGGCCGAGCAGTTAGAGCGTTTTTCGTTTGGTTTGCCCAGGCCGACGGTCATTGTGTTGGACAATGCGCCGATCCATCATGGCAAAGTGATGCGGCAGCGGCGAGACGCTTGGCAGGAGCGAGGTTTGTTCGTGTTTTACTTGCCGACCTACTCGCCGCATCTCAATATTGCGGAAACACTCTGGCGCAAGCTCAAATACGAGTGGCTGCGCCCCGAAGATTACACCGATGCGCCGACGCTGCATTATCAGGTCTGGCAGGCTCTGAAAGCAGTCGGGAAGTCGCTGACAATTCAGTTCTCGCCCTTCCGACTCAGTCAGGGCCTAAATCTAAACTAATTATGGACAACTACTTAAGTAATGCAAAGATGCCCCCTACGATGCCACTGATTATATGCGCTGTATCCACTCTATTGCTCGCTGATAAGCTGGGTTAAATCTGCGGATGTGGCTCGGTTTCGCCCTCGGTCCAGAAGCGTTCGGAGAGGTAGCGGTCGGCGCTGTCGCAAAGACACGTCTTTAACCTACGTTTCAGGCCATGACGACTGTCAGGTGCGCTTCTGCCGGTGATTTTTGTTCTGCCATAACCCGCACTTCTACACTGCGTCCCAGCCCGGTCAGGCAGCGGAAGAGCTGGTCCAGTGACAATTCGGAAAGACGGCTGCGAAAGATCGCTGCCATCTCAGCCTCGGAAAGCCCAATCCGTCGCGCGGCTTCGGGTTGCGTTAGCCCCTGCTGTTCAATCAGCTCGCGGATTTGAATCGCCAGCAGCGACTTCATCTGACGCTCTTCCGGGTTCGGAAGGCCTAAATCCGCAAAGACATTGCCGCTGCTCATTTCAATCTCTGTTTCCATCACTGTTGCTTTATTCATTAGACCTCTTGCATGAGGGTCAGTCGTTGAGTTCATAATTGTAAAGGGCGGCAATCAAGTTGAAGCGCAGGCCAAACCGCTTCCGACGGTTGCGGTAACGCTCCGACAGGATGCGAAAGATTTTCAGGCTCCGAATAATGTGTTCAGCCACGAACCGTTCCCGTGCCAGTTGCCGATTTTGCGCTTTCTGCCCTTTGGTCAGCGGGTGATGTTTGCTCTTTTTATGCGGGACTTGGCTGTTGTAATGGTGCTTAACTAACCCCAAATAGCCGCTGTCGGCCAAACACTTGGTCTGCATCGGCATCGCCGTCCGGCTTTGCTGGAACAACTTGAAGTCGTGCAGTTTGCCTGCGCTGAACGCCGTGGCTAGGATTTGCTTGGTTTTCTGGTCAGCGACTATCTGCGCCTTCTGCGTGTGACGCTTCTTCTTGCCGCTGTAGCTGCGTCGTTGCTTTTTTGGGGACGTTCCACCGGACATTCGGTGGCGTCCATGACCACGACTTGATACTGAGTGTCGCTCTGGAGGAGGGACTTTTTGCCCGGCAGACGGAAGCGGCCCGACTGCATCAAGGCGTTTCCTACCACCGCGATGGTACGGCAGACGGCAGATTCGCTGACCCCGTAAGTTTCGCCGATGTGGGCTTGGGTGCGGTACTCGCGCCAATACATCAGCGTCAGCAGGAGCCGATCCTCCAAGCACAGTTTGGGAGTGCGCCCGCCGGAGGGCAGATGCTTTTGCAGGGCGTCGCACATGTCTAAGAATGTCGCCGGGCGCACCCCGGTTAGACGCTTGAACGGGCCTTCGGGCTTATCTTTCAAATCAGCATAGAACATGCTGACAGTATACTACCCTTATGCAAGAGGTCTATTCTGATTCTCCTTTTGCCCCAGCGCGAGCCACTCTTGATATGCCGTTTCGGCCAGCCTCACGTTTACCTCTCAGCGTGGCTGCGGCTGTACCTCAAAGGCTTGTTCAGAACGAAAAAAGCAGACGTGAAACTCCATAAAGAAGTTGGTCTGGCCGAGTAGCAACGGAACGTCTTCTGCTTAAGTCCAGGCAAAGGCAAGGCGCACCGCCGAAAACTCTCCCACCACAGCCGAAACAACAAGAGGCCGAGCCGGGAAGCGAGCGAGATTACCCCCAAGAATGAGTGTGGCGGGCTGATCTTCCCAGGCAGCACCTAATTCCAACCCTATGCGATACGGCAGCACATTGATGGCTGCGCCTGAGTCCACCAGGGCAACTGCGGAGACAATTCGGCCTTGAAAATCAAGATGGATTGGCAAGTAGGGCATCCATCCACCGTCGCCGGTATCAGTTTGAATGGACGAGTAACGAACTCGCAATGGTGTTGACATAGGGTTTATGTTCGGGACGTATCAGCGGCCAGCGCTTTCAGGAGTTCATGAGCGGCCTCATGGGCATCGTAGGGCGACCAAATGGAATAGGCTGTGACTGCTGTATTTGGCGACACTTCCTCGTTTGCCAGTTCCGTCACCAAGAATTGCATCACCTGTAATTTTTCCCGGCGGCCTAAATCACTCAGGGTTGGTATGAGTTCTGCAACAGTCATTTTTGATCTCCTAAATCTGCGGATGAGGTTCGGTTTCGCCTTCGGTCCAGAAGCGTTCGGACAGGTAACGGTCAGCACTATCGCAGAGAATCGTGACGATGACGCTGCCTCTAGGAGCGGTTTTGGCGATTTGCAGGGCGGAATGGACATTGCCGCCCGCCGAGATGCCGACGAGGAGACCCTCCTCACGGGCCAGGCGTTTGACCATGACGTAAGCGTCTTCCGTCCGGCATTCTACGTTTTGGTCGGCCACGGTGGGGTCATAAATGGGCGGAACGATGGCCGTTTCTAAATGCTTCAAGCCTTCCAGTCCATTGAAAGGTGAGTCGGGCTGCATGGAGATGAGTTTGATGTCGCGGGCAACTTCTTTGAGATAGCGGCCTGTTCCCATCATGGTGCCGGTTGTGCCTAACCCGGCGACAAAGTGGGTGATGCGGCCTTCGGTCTGCGCCCAGATTTCCGGGCCGGTGGTTTTGTAGTGCGCCTGCCAGTTGGCGTCGTTTCCGTACTGGTCGGGATAGAAGTAGAGATCGGGGTCTTCAGCGTACAACTGCTTGACCTTACGAATGGCCCCATCGGACTGCTCGGCGGGGCTGGTGTAGACGATCTCCGCGCCATACGCCGACAAAATCTTTTTGCGCTCCGGGGAGACATTGCGCGGCAGGCAGAGGCGGACGGTGTAACCGCGCGCCGCGCCGATCATGGCGTAGGCGATGCCGGTGTTTCCCGAAGTGGCATCTAAAATAATCTTGCCTGGAGTCAATCGGCCGGAGGACTCGCCCTCCAAAATCATATTCAAAGCGGGTCGGTCTTTGACGGAGCCGCCGGGATTAAAGAACTCGGCCTTGCCGTAAAGCTGAACACCAGGCGCATCTTGCTCAATGCTTTGCAGGCGCACGAGCGGCGTGTTGCCGATCAAATCTTCCAGGCGATGGGCGGACGGAGTGGGCATAAACTTTTCCTAGTGACGTACTGGCAATGATTATACCCAGCATTTCCATCAAGAGTGTAAAGGAAAATTACGCTGTCAGCCCGAACCTTAAAGCAGCAAAAAAACGTTATAGATGCTATGATCCACACATTGCCCAGATCAACAAGGAGAACCACCACGATGCCCTGCCGTATCAGTTCCCGTCCTCAGACGCTTAGAACATCCCTGGCGCTTGCCCTTCTGCTGCCTGCTCTCGCTCTGCCGACACTCACCGCGCGGGCAGCGGAGGCAAAGGCAAAATTGACGCCGGCCAAGTCAGCCCTGTACATTGCCAATGTCGGCGACGGGTCCATTATGCGCTGTGATGGAGTCACCGGCAAAGTGCTTGCCACGCTCGGCGGAAATCTGACTCCGATTGGGCTGGCAATTGGGCCGGACCACAACTTGTATGTCACTTCCTTCAGCGACGGCACGGTAGCGCGCTTCAATCTGTCTACGGGCAAATCACTCGGAACCTTCATTCCGCAGGGGCGCGGCGGCATGGGCGAACCGATCACCATGGCCTTTGGGCCGGACCACAACCTCTATGTCGCCAACTGGAAAAACAACGATGTCCGCCGCTACAACGGCAAGACGGGGGCCTTTTCCGGCGTATTCGCCAAGCACGGCAGCGCCGGCCTCGTGAAGCCCGGCGACATTACCTTTGGCCCGGACGGCGACCTGTATGTCACCAACAACAGCGCCAACGATGTCCTGCGCTTCAACGGCAAGACAGGTGCGCCCAAAGGCATCTTTGTCAAGGCCGGCAGCGGCGGCTTGAAGGACCCGCAGAACATCGCCTTTGGCCCCGACGGCAGCCTGTTTGTCGGCGGCCCAGCAGGTGTGCTGGAATACAGCGCTAAGACCGGTGCGTTCAAGCGCATCTTTGCCTTTCCCAGTATGTATCTGAGCAGTGTTGGCGGTCTGACGTTCGGCCCGGGTGGCAACCTGTATGTGGGCGACTGGCAGCAGAACCGAATCGTGCGCTACAGTCCAACCGGCACATATAAGGGCGTCTTCGTGCCGCCCGCCAGTGGGCTGATGGGAAATCGCTACATCCTGTTCGGACCACGCGGCGGCGGCGGAATGTCTCCGGTGCTGGCGGCCAAGGCCCGCGCCGCGCGGATGAAAGCCATGATGGCGGCGGAAGCGCAGGCGGAGGCCCATCGGCCCAAACTGCTGCCAGCCGGAACGCCTGCGCCGGACTTCGCCGCTGTGGCCCCCGACGGCACGATGGTGCATTTGTCGGACTTCAAGGGCAAGCCGGTCGTTCTGGATTTCTGGTCTACCTGGTGCGGCCCCTGCCAGATGTCCATGCCGCATCTGGAAAAAGTCTACGAACGGGTCAAAGACAAAGGCGTCGCCGTGCTGGGCGTCTGCGTCTGGGATGACAAGACCGCCTACACGCAATGGGTCAAAAACAAGGCAGGCGTTTATACCTTCCCGACGGCCTATGATCCCGCCGGACGCGCCCCCAGCAGCATCGCCGGCAGCCTGTACCATGTCAGCGGCATCCCGACCCAGTATGTCATTGACAAAGACGGCAACGTCGCGGCGGCCAATGTCGGCTATGATGAAAGTGATCACCGATTGGAAGCAGCTTTGACCAAATTGGGAGTAGCTGTGGCGAATACAGAAGCAGAAGCGCCGAAGTAAGCGGCAAGGGAGGGGCGGGATTTCCCGCCCCTCCAAAAATCAATACTGGTGAAGATCGGGGCTGCCGGGGTTTTTCAGGCCCAGAAGCTGCAAGCGCTGATTGGAGGCGTTTTCCAGTGCCTGCCAGGGCAGGGCGCGCTCGGCGTCGTAGCACTTGAGCCACCAGTAGCCATAGTAGAGATAAATGCCGCGCCGCAGTCCGTCACTCCGATTGCGCCCGCCCGTGTGCCAAATAGCGCTGTTGATGAAAATGGCATCGCCGGGCTGGGCGTAAACAGACATTTCTTCGGAGTGCGGCTGCCCGATCTGCGCGCCGTCCGGTCTGGCAAGGCCCCGGTGGCTGCCGGGAACAATGCGGGTCGGCCCGGTTTCTTCCCCAATGGCGTCTAGAAATAAAATCGTGTTGACCGATAGCGGATGGTCGCCGGGAAAGACAAAGTCCCGGTGCCAGGAACGCAGGGGGAACGTCTCATTGCGCGGCCCCTGCCGAAGCATGTCATACTGCAAAAGCTGGGTCTGCACGCCGAAAATCGCCTGCTGCCGCTCCAAAATAGCCGGATGCTCAATCAGGTTAATAAAAGCCTGGTGCTGAAGCAGTTTGTGCTGATTGCTCTGACCGGGCAAATCCCACACTCGGTCAAACTCCGATTGAACATGGGCCAGAGCATCGCCGGCCAGCGCGCCGGGGACATGCAGGTAGCCGTGCTCTAAAAAATGCCGCTTTTCTTTCGGGGAATTCATCGTGTCAGCCTCCATACTCTGACGCCGGAAATGCCTCTCTGCCCTGATGCCAGGGAATGCGCCCGACAAGCTGCTGCCGGAGGGGGTCGGTCTGACGGGCGGCGAATTCGGCTGTCGTTTCATACCCCTGCTGCCACTGCTTCATCCAGGCGTGCTTGTACAAAATCATAATGAGCCGGCGCGGCAAATCGCCGGTCAGGGGCGAATTCGTGTGCCAGATTTCCGTATTGTTGATGAGACAAGACCCGGCGGGGCCGGTGATGCCGATCTGGCCGGGAATCACTTTGGGCTGTCCGCCGACATGGTTCATTTCGGGCGGGCAGGCGCGGTTTTCCAAATGCGTGCTGGGCAGGAGCGTGAACGGGCCGGTGTCGTCTTTGACATCGGACAGGAAATAGGTGCAGCGGACCCAGAAGTTCTGGCGCGGATACGGGACATCGGCCATCCACTGAAAATCATTGTGCCAGGCAATATAAGCAGGCGTTCGGGGCAGTTTGTAATCCAATTCACCCCCGGACGCCAGTTCAATGTCGGCCCCGATCAGTGCGCGGGCGACGGGGAACACCGTGGGCAAATCCATCAAAATCTCAAACGCCGGATCGCGCTCCAAAATGCGCGGCACTTCGCTTCTCGTGGCACCGGAGGCGGGCGGATGCAGGGCCAATTGCTGTTCATACGGCCCGGACAGGGCAGCGATCTGAGCGGGCGTCAGCGCATTTTCCATCAGCACGTAGCCATCGCGCTGCATCAGGGCGGTGATGTCTTCCAAAGGAGTGTTTGGGGAGACTCGGTTCATGGGTATGCTTTCCGGCGTGACGCCGCTTGACAATTTCTCCCCTATAGTACACCATAAGAATGAGATTGACAATCTCCGATTTCCCGATGGGGCCTATCTATTTTGACAAAATTACAGTCCGCAGTTCCTGCGCCGGGAGACGGCGCATTCACGCGAATCCTGGCTGCGGAGGAAGTCTGCCCGCCCGGCGAAGCCTATGCTCCCCCACCCCTGGAAGACCTGGCTGTTTTCTTGACGCGGCAGGGACGGGCGCAGCTCCGCGTGGGATCGGAAACGGTCACGCACCAGCCCGGCGCATTAGTCCTGGTAGCATCCGGCAGCGTCATTCGAGAGCAGGTGGACCCGGAACAGCCCTGGCACGTCTGCTACCTGCTGCTCTCGGGGCCGTGGGCGGAGGGGATGGATCAGTGGCTGCGGCATCAGGATCGGGCGGTTCGGGTTTGGACGGCGATGCCGCCGCGCCGTCGTCAGCTTGTCACGGAAATGGTAGACCTGGCGCTGACACAGCCAGACGACTGGCCCTGGCGGTTTGTGTGTCAGGCCGCCGAGCTATGGGGCGGCCTGTACAGCGACGCGGCGCAGGCCTCGTCGCCCGACGCGCTGGCTCTGCGCTTGGCGCGTCTGCTGGACGCCGCCCCCGCCGAGCGGTTGACAGTAGCGGAAATGGCGCAGGCGTTGGACCTATCACCCCGGCAGCTATTGTACCAGTTCGGCAAGGCAACCGGCGAGCCGCTGGCGCAGTGGATACGGAAACGGCGCATCGCCGCCGCCCGGCGTCTCCTGGGTCAGAGGTTGTCTGTGACGGACGTGTCCGAGCAGCTTGGTTATGCCAATCCCTATCACTTTTCACGCGCCTTCAAGGCCGTGACCGGCATCGCGCCCTCTGCAATCAGCGGGCAATCTCTGCATGGGCCGCTCTCCGTTAAGAACCTCCCGACAAAATAGGTTTGCGGGCTGGGCGATGGCGTTTGCCGCCCCCATTGGCAGTCAAGTCCCGGTCAGACAGTACGGCATTCAGCACAGCGGCCAGTCGGAACCCGGCCAGCGTCAGCCGCCGATCCGCGACAGGCTTGAATGTGGCGTCATAATCAGTCGGCAGCGCGATGCTTCCGGTGAATGTTTTCTCCCCTGTCGCCGGGTCTGCCGTGACGCTGCCGCTCGTCGGGGCAGGAAACGCCTGATAGGGATGTGCGGCAGCTTTAGCCGACTCGTCGGCCCAGCGCTCCGGCCAGGTCATCGGATTGCCGCCCAGAGTATAGGGCGCAGGCCCCAGCGCCTGCGCTGAGGCTTGCAGGCGGCGGAGATGACCGGCAAAGTCGTCGGGAGCGCCTGTCCCCGTCTTGTCCACCAGATCAAAATCCCAGTGACCGTGCAGTTCGTCAAACTTGCCGGGGCCATAGTGCAGGTTATTTCCGCCCCGATCCGAGGCGGCAGGCGCGGCTTCCGCCACTGTCGCCAGACGCCAGGTTCCATCGGCATTTTGAAGCCAGTAACCCGATGCGGCGTGCAGGGGCTGATGGATGTCACCGACAAAGTGAATCAACAGCCGCAACGCCTGCGGGGCATTAATATTCTCGCCCGACGGCGGCTTCCCCTTCAAAATGGCAATGCAGCGCCGGAGGGCATGGACAATGTCGTTCGGACCGGTTCCTATGGGGGCATGAGCGTAGTCATGGGAGCCGTTGGGAATGTCTACAAAATGCCAGGAGGGCTGAGCGGCATTGCGGCTGTCGTGAAAAAAGAGCGTGGCCTGCGGGTCTCCGACCAGCGGAGCAGGTTCGGGCTTGGTGGGATTCCGCTGCCAGGTCCGCATGGCATCCGGCCAGACGGCGGCCTTGTCCAGCGTCGTTCCGCGCAGCAGGAAATCTACATTCTTCTTCGCCTGCGGGGTCAGCCCCGCATAGGCTGTTTCCGCAACCAGCTTATGCCCATCATCGCCCCACGCAAACACAGGCAGCGCCTGGCATAGCGGCAGGACAAGGACAAGCAGGCAGAACCAGAGATAGTATCGGCGCGTCATAGGGAGCTTCAGTCCTTTAGGGGCTTTGCGTTCAACAAAATAGCCCTCCAATTGGGTAATCGGAGAGCTATCGGAAGAAAAGAAGAGCGGGCGACCAGGCTCGAACTGGCGACATTCTCGTTGGCAACGAGACATTCTACCACTGAATTACACCCGCAGAAAGTTCCAGCTAACAAAGGTTCAGGCGAAGTGGGCGAGAGGAGACTCGAACTCCTACGCCTCGCGGCACCAGCTCCTAAGGCTGGCGTGGCTACCATTACACCACTCGCCCGTCAGTGGTTGGCTCTGTTGAAGAACAGCGAAAGTATATCACAGCCTCCACGCCTTTGTCAAGCCTTCGGCCCAAATTTTCTGAGAGAATAACTCTCTGCCGTGTCAGGTATAATGAAGGCAGGAAAATCCGAGAAGGCCGGTGAAAGAGCCGGCAGCCAAATCGTTTAACATCAACGAGGAGTATCATCTGTTCTCATGGCCGAAAAAAAGCGAAAAATCCCCATCAACCACGAGGGACCAGATACCGGCGACAATTCGTTTGAAGCCGCCAATGCCATTCCGGGCGTTCAGGACGACATGGAAGATGAGCGAAGCGAACGGGAGCCTATTGACCTGGATGCGCCCGTGGAGCCGTCCGCGCCGCCCCTCACGCCCGAGTCTTATTCCGCGATATCGGAAACCCCGGTGATTGTGGAGCAGACGCCGGCAAAAGCGCCGGACATCAACGCGCCCAGCGCCAAAGAAGTGGACGACTTGAAGGCGCAGGTGAAGCAGGCAAACGACGATTTCCTGCGCGCGCGGGCGGACTTGCAAAACTTTCGCCGCAGGGGTGAAGATGAGCGGCTGCGGATCATTCGTGATGCCAATGAGCGTCTTATCAAGGAGCTGCTACCCATTCTGGACGATTTTGATCTCGCCCTGGGCGCGGCGCGAAAGACGGAAAGTTACGAGCAGCTCATCGGCGGCGTCGGCGCCATTCTGCGAAAGTTCCAGGACACGCTCACCAAACAGGGAGTGGAATCCATCCCCGCCGTCGGCGAAAAGTTTGATGCCGAAGTCCATGAGGCCGTCATGCTGGACGAAGACAGTGACGAGCCGGATGAGACCGTAACGGCGGAATTGCGAAAAGGCTACACCCTGCACGACAGGGTCATCCGTCCGTCGCTGGTCAAAGTGGCCAAGAACGGATAAAAAAGCGCGGATGAACGGTCAGACACTGCGGCCACTGGGGTTGGGCGACATTTTTGACGAGGGGTTTGACCTGTACAAGCGAAACTTTGTGTTTCTGATGCTGGTCACTGCCGTTGCCGTCGTCCCGCTGGACATCTTTTTTGCCTGGATCAGCCCGCGCCTGCTGCCGCCGATCTTTGACCAGTTCGGGGTGACACGCACCGATCAGTTCTGGAAATGGTGCGTGACGGCGATGGTGAAATTGACGATCTTCCTGCCCTTCTATGCGCTGGCTGTCGCCCCGCTACTTTCGGCGGCTTCGGCACGGTATCTGGAAACGGACACGACAGTTGGGGACGTATTTCGGCAGGCTTTGCGGCGTTTTCCCGGCCTGCTGCTGACGGTTCTTCTGGGGGGGCTGGCGCTGGATTTAAGCCTGCTGGGCTGCCTGGTCCTCTGGCTGCCCGTCGCCAGCCAGCTTTTGTTTACCCTGCATGCCTTTTTGGTGGAGCGCCAGTCGCCCGGCAAGGCGCTCCGTCGGTCCGGGGCTTTGGTCAGCGGGTACGGCGGGCGCGTTTTCACCTGTCTGTGCCAGATTGGATTGATCGGCTGGGTGATCAGCCTGGGTCTGACGCTGCCCCTGTCCTACCTGTTTGACACCGTTCTGAACATCTCCCCGGCTGTGGATACTTTCTATGGGGGCGGCGTGCCGGGCGCGGGACAGAGCGCGGAGCAGGAGGTCGTGAGTCTTCTCAGCAGCGGGCTGGCCCATCTGCTCCTTCTTCCGTTTCTTGCCAGTGTCGTGACGGTTCTTTACTTTGACCTGCGTATCCGCAAGGAAGGCTTTGATGTGGAACTGATGGCGCAGGGCCTGAACTACCCGCCGCTGGCCGCTCTGGGCGCGTTTCTGCCGCCTGCGCCGACTTTCGGCCCGATCCGGCCCGGCTATGCGCCGCCTCCCCAGTATCCTCGGCAGGGAGGACCGCCCCGATGAAACGGTGCTGGGCAGGACCGGTGCTGCTGCTGACGCTACTGGCCCTGCGCGCCTGGGCAGTGACGCCGCAGGAGTACGACGGGGCGCTGGAACGGGTGCAGGCCAGTCTGGCAAACCAGACGGCGGCGATCCGCGCCCAGGAAGTGCCGACAGGCGAATCGCCGTCGCTGGTCGCCCGGCAGGTGCTGGGGCCGATCCACAGCGTCCAGGCGCCCGGTCACGCGCCGCAGCCGGTGGAAACGGGGCGCTTGGTGGATTCTCTGAAGGCGGCGGAGGCAGTGCATGCCCCGGACGCGCGGTTGGCGGCGTTTGCCGCCGTGGATCAGCAGATCACCATCCTTCGCAGCGAGATCGGTTCATCCGGTCAGAAGCCGCCGGACCCGATAACGACAGTGCGTTCGGCGCGAGCGATCCTGGCCGGCGCGGAGTTCGCCTCAGACCCACCCCCGCCGCCCACGCTGGCCGAGCGCTTTGCAGCCTGGCTGGACCGCCTGTGGGCGCGTCTCAACCCTCCGAAAACAAATGCGCCGAATGTCAACCTGCCCAACATCAATCCGAACGTCATTCTGGGCATCTTTATCGTGATTGCGGCGGCCGCATTTGCCGTTCTGGTCGCCGTGATGGTGCAGGCCATCGGGCGGCGTGGCGCAAAAGCGAAGCCGCTGGCGCTGGACGAAGAAGAAGCGACTCTGGTGGAAGCGCGGGACAACAACAGCCTGCTGGCGCTGGCCGAGCAGCAGGCAAAAACCGGGGATTACCGCCGCGCCTTCCGTCTGGTTTATCTTGCCACGCTGGTCGCGCTGGATTCGGGCGGCGTTTTGCGCTTCGATCGCTCCAAGACGAACTGGGAATATCTGCGTGCCCTGCGCTCGGCGGGACGAAGTGACGTTTACCAGGCGATGACGCCGCTGACGCGAGAGTTTGACCAGATCTGGTACGGGTTCGGGCGCACCGATGCTTCTCACTATGCGCGGGCGCTGGCCCAGTATCAGGCGCTGCTGGCGGCTCCGCAAGGAGCAAGCGGAACCTGATGCGAAGCAGCCGAGACATCATTGCGATCATCCTGCTGCTGCTGGCCTTTATTGCCGGCGGCCTGCTGCTGGGCGGGCGCGGCGCGGGTGCCGGCCGTGTCGCGAGCGAGGAAGCCGGCCCCAACCCGTCCATTACCAACAACCGGGCCTCCGGCAGTCTGGGAGCATTTGATTGGGTCAAATCTCTGGGGTATCAGCCGACGGCCTGGCGGCAAAACTGGACCGGCCTGGACCCGACTGCGCCCGGCGTGCTTCTTGTTATTGATCCCCAGGTTCAGGAGCCGTTTGCGACCCTGACCGGCGGCGGCAGTGGAGATGGCGACCGGACTCAATTGTCTGCGAGCGATGCCGAAACGCTGAAGCGCTGGCTGGCGAGCGGTCAGGGCCACACCGCTATCCTGTTGACCTCACGCCTTGCCAGCGGCCATACCAGCCCGACGCCCTCTGCCGATGACCAGACAACATTTGGCGACGCGCTGGATTTAATCGTCGAGTCTGCCTCGCCGGCCACCGGGAAGAAAGAATTCTCCCCGCTTCAGCCGGTCTGGGACACGCAGGGCATCCTGAGCCTGCACAGCGAGGCGGATGCGCGGATCAAGCGCACGCGGCCTGACGCCATTGCCTTGTTTGGCGACAGCGCCGGTCCGCTGGCACTGGCAATTCCTGTGGGAAAAGGCCGTCTGATCGCGGTCGCCGATGGCACATTGTTCTCCAACAACACCCTGCCGCAGTCGGAAAACGCTCAGTTTCTGGCGAACCTGCTGGCCCATTACGCTCCTCCCGGCGGGCGCGTTTTGTTTGATGAATACCATCACGGCGATGTCACTTCGGGGGACAGCGGTTCCGTCTGGGAAACTCTGGGGCGTCCGTTGCAGCTTGCCGTTATTCAAGTTTGTCTGGCCGTGGCGGCTCTGGCGATTTTGCTGGCCGTGCGCTTCGGCCCCCCGGTCCCGCTTGGACCGAGCGCGAATCGAACGTCCGCAGAATACGTCACGTCGCTGGCCAATCTGTACCGGCGCGCGCAGGCTTCGGGAACCGTCCTGGAGACGCTGTACCGACAGTTTCTGCGCGATGTCTGCGGGCGTCTGGCGCTCCCGCCGGATATTGCCCTGGAACGACTCGCCGAAGTGGCCTCACGGCGCGGGCATACGGATAAGGAGCGGCTGCGCCGTCTGCTGGCCGCCTGCGAACTAGGATTGGATCAGGGAAAAATCACGGAACAAGAACTGCTGGATTTGACGCAGCAGATGGAGCGCATCAGAAAGGACATGGGCATTGCCTGAAGACGAGATAATCGCGAGTATGCCGGAACCCATTCAGAAAGAACCCACCCCGCCGCCGGGGGCGGCAGAAGAACCCACCCCGCAACTGCACCTGACCCCGAAACAGGAGGTTGAAGAGGGTACGCCAATGGATTCCGAACCCTCTTCCTCCTCCCATTTCGGGAGGAGTACCGGCGAAGCCGGGGAGGGGGATTCCACGCCCCCGGAGCGGCCCTCCTGGGAAACGCCCTCGGTCAATTTCTTTACGCCGCCTCCCGTAGCGACTACAACAACGCCCTCCTATCAGGCCGCCGGAGGCGAGGTGCAGCGGGTCGCGCAGGCGATCACGGCGGAAGTTCACAAAGCCGTCGTCGGGCAGGAAGAAACCATTGAAAACGCCCTGGCCGGCCTGTTCGCCGACGGTCATGTGCTGCTGGAAGGCGTGCCGGGAACGGCCAAAACCCTGCTGGTGCGCGCCCTTGCCGCGGCCGTCTCCGCCGACTTCAAGCGCATTCAGTTTACGCCGGACCTGATGCCCTCGGACATCACCGGCACGCGCATCTTTGATCAGCAGGCGATGGAGTTTGTCTTCAAGCCCGGCCCGCTCTTTACGGGCCTGCTGCTCGCGGACGAAATCAACCGAACGCCGCCTAAGACGCAGGCCGCGCTTCTGGAAGCGATGCAGGAGCATCGGGTGACGGTGGACGGCGACACGCACGATCTTCCCGCCGTGTTCATGGTGTTCGCGACCCAAAACCCGATCGAATTTGAGGGGACCTATCCCCTGCCCGAAGCCCAATTGGATCGCTTTCTGCTCAAAGTTCTGGTCGCGTACCCGCCGATTGAAGCCGAACAAACCGTTCTGAAGCGCTATCATCAGGGCTTTGACGCGAATGATCTGGCCGGCGCCGGTGTTCACCCTGTCGCCGATGTCGCCAGCATTGAGCATTGCCGGGCGCTCATCAAGCAGGTGCGCGTCGAAGAAGCCATGTTCCAGTACATCACGCGCCTCGTGGCCGCGACACGCGATCACCGTCAGCTTGTGCTGGGAGCCAGCCCGCGCGCTTCCATTGCCCTGCTCGGCGTCGGCAAAGCCCTCGCCGCCATGCGCGGCCGGGATTTTCTGATCCCCGACGACATCAAGGCCATCGCGCCGGCCACCCTGCGCCACCGGCTGCTGCTGCGCCCGGAAGCCGAAATTGAAGGTGTCAGCGCCGACCGCGTGATTGAGAACATCCTGGACGGATTAGAGGTACCCCGCTGAAATTCCACCTGTCCCACACCACGCGCTATCAGTATGACGCCCCCCTTCTCGGTGAGTGCTTCATGGAAGCCCGCCTGCGCCCACTCACGATTCCCGGAGAACAGATCTGCCGGGAATACATGGTTCGCGTGGACCCGGAAGTGCCTATCTTTGGCTACGATCAGCTTCATCAAATGGGTCTTGTGAATCACTTTGTCCTGCGCGGCGATGCTCACCAATCGCTGTCTATTTACGCCAACTCCACGGTAGAGACTTTACGAGACAACCCGTTTGCGGAACTTAATCTCCTGGCGGAAGACTGGCCGCTGCTGGCGTCACGCAGCCTGCACGAAGAATTCGCCGAGTTTCTGGCTCCAACTCCTCTGGTTCCTTTGTTTGGCGCCTGGAGCGGCCCCTTGCCGCAGCCGGGCGTTCTCCAATATGCCCAAGCGCTGTCCGACGAGATCTACACGCAGTTTAATTACGTGCCGGGCGCCACCGATCTGACCACGCCTCTTGCAGAATTCGTCAGGCAGCGGCGCGGCGTCTGCCAGGACTACGCGCATTTAATGCTGTCCGCCGCCCGTTCACACGGCGTCCCTGCCCGCTATGTCAGCGGCTATGTCTATTCCGGCGAAACGGAGGGAGAAGTAAATGGCGGCGGGGCGACACACGCCTGGGTGGAACTCTGGCTGCCCGAGGCTCAGGTCTGGAAGGGCTTTGATCCGACCAACAATGTCCTGATCGCCGACAAGCACATCAAAGTCGCCGTTGGGCGCGACTATGCCGACGTGCCGCCCACCAAAGGCATTCTGCGCGCCGCCCCCGGCAGCCCGTTGCCAAGAGAGACAAATTTGGAAGTTGAAGTGCGCGTGGAAAAGGCAGACTAATTCAAAAGCGCCTTTGCTGCCGCGGAGGGCATCCGCTCAACGACGCAGACTTCGCGGCCAACGATGCCCTCAAACTCCGCCAGCGTCATGTCGTCCAGAAAAACGTCCCGGTCAGGGTCGCGCAGCATGATGGACGGGAGGACAATGCGCTCACCAACGGCTTCGCCCATCTCCCGCAACGCCTCGGCCACATCTCGACCAGTCAGAAGCCCTGCCACGCTGATATTTCCCTCAAAGAACGTGTTATGCACGGCACAGACATTGACATCTAAGTTCTCAACATGGTTGAACGTATCGGCCAGCTCGGTCAGAAACGGGGCGGCCAGTTCGCCGGTCACGAGTGTTGCGGTGCGCGGGGAGGGAAGGGATGATGGCAGTTTGCGCGCGACGCGCTTCACATCGTCCTGAAAGAGCCGCACAATCCCGACGCCGTCTTCCAGTTGCGGAAACCCTTCATATTGCCGCGCAGACGGGACAGGCAGGCCGGCGCTCAGGTAAAACTCATCGCTGAGAAAGACGAAGTTTGTCCCCAGAGATTTGCGGTAGCGGGTGCGCCAGAGTTCAGCTTCTGCCACCAGCGAACGAGTGAAATCCGGCGTGCAGGTGGTCAGCGCGGCCAGCCGGTCACGGAACTGTGTCAAGCCGACCGGGACGACGGCGACGGAGAGAACGCCGCCATAGGTTCCGCGCGCTTCCGGGTGCAAGGCGGCTAATTCGCGAACGGTCTGTTCTAACTGCGCGCCGTCATTATAGCCGGGGCAAAGAACAACCTGACCATGCACTTGAATCTTGGCGTCCGCCAGCATTTGCAGACGCGGAAGGATCGGCTCAGGGCCTTTGCGTCCCAGCATTCGCCCGCGCACTTCCGGGTCGGTGGCATGGACGGAAACAAAGAGCGGCGACAATTTCTGGTCAATGACGCGCTGAAACTCATCTTCGCCCATGTTGGTGAGCGTCAAATAATTTCCATGCAGGAACGACAGCCGGTAATCATCATCTTTGATATACAGCGAGGGCCGAAGCCCCTTGGGCTGCTGGTACAAAAAGCAAAAGACGCATTTGTTTTTGCAAATATGAACGCGGTCAAACAAGTCGTCCCCAAACTCAATCCCCAGATCTTCATCGTAGCCCTTGTCAATCACAAATTGCAGCGGGCCGATCTCTGCGCGCTCCACATCCAGCGTCACGCGCTCGCCCGCCGACAGAAACGCGAAATCCACGATGTCCAGCACAGGCTGGCCGTTGACATGAGTGACGACATCGCCCAAACGCACCCCGGCGGCTGCCGCCGCCATTTCCGGGTCCAGCGTCAGCACCCTGCGCCCGCTCTGCCTTCGCCCGGCGCGGCGTGACGACGTTCTCGTCCGCCATCGGGAGCGCGTGCGTGTTGCGCCGGATTGAATTTTCTGTGTTCATTGCCATTACCGGGTATTATACCCGCAAGAATGGCCCGACCTGCCTTCTCTGAGAATGCCATGATGCCAACCCCACGCTTTCTGATCTCACTCTGGTTGTTATGTTTGCTATTGGCTGGGCTGCCGAGGACTCCCCTATCGGCGGCCGCGCCGCTAAGCGGGCCAGTGATTGTGCGCGGCGGCGGTGGCGAAGCCGGGTTTGACTCGCTGACGGGGCGGATTGTTTTCCTCCGTCGGATCGGCAGCGCGGCGACGCCCGGCATTGCCGGATCACCGGCGGAGGGCGATCTCTGGTCCCTGCGCCTGCGCGATGGCCGAGTGCTGCGCGCCGGCGACTTCTTGAAAAACAACCCGCTACAGATTCAGAGGGATAGCCCGCAGGCGGTTCGCTTCGTCTACGTCTCCACCCAGGGCGCGACCGTCACGGTGAACGTCACGGGTTCCGTGGCGGGGATAGACCTTCGCCTTTCGGCGACGCAATTGCCCGATGACGCGCTGGATGTCGCCTTGCCCGCTGATCTCCTCTTCAATCCGAGCACGCTTCACCGCGTCCTGTTCCCGGAACATCTGGGCATTGCGCTCAAACCGTCCTTCTTCCGTCCCCATGCCTCGGCTCAATTCTGGGACAGTGTCAGCATCGGGCCAGACGGCCTGCGCCGCGCCGCGGGAACTGAAGTGCAGATGGACAGCCTGGACGCTCCCGCCATTCCTGTCACTGCCACGGATATGGGCAAGCAATGGCTCGGCGCGGAACTGACGGGACGCTGGGAAGCGATGCCGCAAGCGGTAAACCGCCCGCCCCTGAACACGCCGGAGGTGGATCTGCTGTCGTCTGCTGCGGGTCCTTCCTCGGCGGCCAGCGTGTCGGGCAGGGCCTGCTCATGCGGTTTGGCGGCGGTATTCCGGCCGGTGAAGGGGCGCTGGCGATCCAGACGGCGGAGCAGATCGCGGTGACTCTGGCAAAACCGCCGCCGATTGCCGGTTTTCAGCCGCATGGGACGCATATCGTGCTCATTCGGCTGCCGCACGGGCCGGCGAGCGGCCAGTTCAGCGATATCCCGGTGGCGGATTGGCAGGCGCGTCTCAGCGCTTCGCCGCTGCTGGCTCAAGCGGGACTGCAATTTTCCATCGCCGACAGCGTTCCCGCGCTGCTGGCGGCTTTGACCGACAAAAACACGCTGGCGGTCATCAATCCCTATGGCGAAGCCCTGCCTGCCGGAGACGATCCCATGGAAACATTGGGAGCCGTTCGCCAATTTATGAACGGCGGCGGCGTCTGGCTTGCCACCGGGGGATACCCTTTCTACACAGCTTTGAAAGCCGATCCTTATGTCACTTTGGAAGATCATTTCCCTGGGCGCGCATTCTCGGACTTCGCCCGCATTGAGAGCGTTTCCGGGGGTGTGAGCCTGTACGGCGTTCAGGATGCACACGACGCTGCCCATCTCTTCGTGCCTGCGGCCTGGCGAACGGTCGGCGATGTTCAGGGCGGGCATCTCCAAAGACGCTGGCAAACATTTTTGCCGCGCGCCGGCGGGCAAACGCCGCTGCTGCGTCTGCGCCTGTCCGACGCGGACGCTCGAACGTCGCTGCTGGCTTACGCGCGGGATAATGGCTTAGACAGGCCGCTTGCCGCCAAGATGCCGGCGCGGCTGCTGGCGCGCTGGAAACAATCCCTTCTCATTAAGCTCAATGCGCGGCACGCCTCCGAAGAGATCACGCTGCTGAATCGCCTGCCATCGCCGGCAGTCATCCATCTGGTCGGCTATCTTCGCGGCGGGTTTGACCATCAATACCCTGATCACCTGCCTCCGAATGCCGATTATGGCACGGCGGAGGAGTTCCGGCAGGTGATTTCGCTGGCGCACCAGAAAGGCGATCTGGTGATGCCTTACACCAACACGACCTGGTGGTGCGACAACCCCAAAGGCCCGACATTTGAGCAGGCCGGGGAGGCATCCCTTCTGGTCAGGCTGGACGGCCAGCATAACCATGAGGTCTATGGCCCAGGATCGTCGGGATGGAGTATCTCGCCGTTTCATCCGGCGGTGACACAATCGGTGGACCGTCTGGTCGCGCAATTCACGCAGGAATATCCCGTTGACATCTTATTTGGGGACCAGAACGGCGCGCGAGGGCTGATGTATGACCTGAACCCGGCCTCCCCGACGCCGTATGCCGACACGCAGGGAATGATTGCGCTGGCGGCCCGCGCCGCCGAGAAGCTGCCGGTCGGCACGGAAGACGGGTTTGACCATCTGGTGAACGTCGAGTCGGAGTTCTGCGGGCTGACGCAGGAACTGGTGCCGTTTCCCTATGATCAGGATCAACTGCTTGCCAATCGCCTCTCCGACACAGATTGGGAGTTCTTTCCGATGGCCGAGTATGTCGCTCACGATAAGGCCTTCTTCACCCATCACGATCTCGGCGCGGGGGTCGGCGACCAGGATGAGTTGGCGTGGAGCCTGACGCTCGGCTATGGCCTGAGCAGGCCCGTGAGTATCGCCGATCTGACCTACCCGCCGAGCATGGCCTGGCTGAACAGGCTGGCTGGCTTGCAGCGAACGCTTGGGCCCGACTACATGGGGGCGCCGCTCAAGACGTTCCGCTACCTGAGCGGCAGCGGCAGTCGAGGAGTGCTGGAGGCGGTGTATGGCGACATGCGCGTTGTCGGCAACCTCACCGACCAGCCGTTTGCGGACGGCGCTGTCACCGTCGCGCCGCATGGGTTTTCGGCAACGGTGCTTGGGTTAAAAGCCGCGCGCAACTTTTTCGGGCCATCCGTGTCACATGAACTAGGGAAAGAGTTTCTGTCCGATGCCGAGTGAGCGCCGACCTGCCTGGACGACCACGCTGACGAGCCTGCCGCGCCTGGACCCCGATGTCGCCCTCGTGCGCCAATTTCGGGCAACGGCAAATCCGGCGGTCTTTGAGATTCTCTTTCGCAAGTATCAGACACCGGTCTTTAACCTCGTTCACCGCATGGTCAACGGGGAAGACGCTTATGACTTGACCCAGGAAGTCTTTTACCGCGCGCTGCGTTCGCTGGGTTCATTCAAAGGGGACTGCAAGTTTCGTACCTGGCTGTACACCATTGCCCGGAACGTCTGCTTCAATCATCTGCGCGAAGCCAAAGTGCGGATGGGGCTGGAAGAGGGTTCGCTGGACGAAGAGCCGGACACGCCGGGCTATCTGCCGGAGCCTGCCGACCCGGCGGCCGATGTCGCACGAATCGTGGAAGTCCGGGAATTGCAGCATGTCGTGGACCGTGCATTGGCGGCTTTGACGCCGGAGCAGCGGCTGCTGATCACGCTGCGCGATTTGGAAGGGCTGTCTTACGAAGAGATCGCAGAGATCACGGAACTGAGCCTGGTCAATGTGAAATCCAAGCTGCACCGGGCCAGAATGGCGTTTAAGGTCAAATTTCAGCCGTATCTGGACATGGTGGAGTTAAATCTGAAAGATGAAAAACGTGAGGGGGTGAGCGGCGGTGACACGGAATGAAGCGCGTGAGCTGTATTCAGAGTATCTGGAAGACGCGCTGGATTTAGCGATGCGGGATAAAATGCAGGCGTTTCTGGCGCGGGAGCCGGAGTGCGCCGCCGAGCTGTTCGCTCTGGAACGGACGATGGCGCTGCTGCATCGCCTGCCGCCGCGTGAGCCGACGCTGGACATCTGGCAGGAGTTTGCGCCCCGCGTGGAAGCCTTTCGCGTGGAGCGCCGCCTGAGCCTGCCGATGCGTCTGCGCCTTCAATGGGGAATGTTAGTCTCTCAGGTCAGCGAGGGCGTTATCCTGTGGACTCATGCCCTCGCGCACCGCGCCCATTTCAAGCTGGGACATCACCTGCGCCACGACGCCAGGCCGCTTTCTCCGGCCAAACATGGAAGGGATTAAACGCATGTCCGCCGAAACCAAACTTTACGCCGATCTTCTGTGCAGCCATCTGGGCGGTATGGTCTACTTTCTGCGCCGGATTCCTGAAGATAAACAGGACTGGACATTCGCCCCGCCCGCCCCAACGCCGCGTATCCTGGCGACTCATGCCTGGCAATGGCTGGTCTGCGACCGCCAGCACCTTGACGAGCCGGACGCTGCCAAGCACTCACTCGTTCCCGAACCGCCCGCCGACTTTTCGCATCTCTGCGATGTGCTGCTGGAAGAAACGAAACTCTGGCAATCCATAATCCTGGCGCTGACCCCGGAACAGTTGGACGCCCCGCGTTCACAGTTTAACGAATATCCCATGACCATTCGCGAGTTCATCGGCCACATGATCCAGCATTGCATTTACAAAGATGGTGAGTTAGCCACGCTGTATTATGGCCTTGGCCTGGATGGCGATGCGCCTTACGATGCTCCCTGGCCAAACCCGATCTACGCGAAGATGCATGAGACGGAGAACCATGAAACGTCGTAGAGGCTATCTCCAATGGCCCCCCCGCCCCAATTCTGGGGAGCCTGATAAGGAAGGCTCTCCCCTCTGGTTCCCCCAGAATTGGGGGCGAGGGGGCCTCTGGCGACTGGCCGCCTTCCTTCTGCTGGCGCTCGCCGGGCAGTCGCTCCACGCCGGCCCGCCCAAAGTCGTCGTCATTAACATTCATGGCTCGGTCTGGCCGGGCACGGCGACTTTTGTCAAGCAGCAACTGGACGCAGCCTATCAGCAGGGCGCGGCCGGGGTAATTCTGGATTTAGACACGACGCAAGGTTCCCCGGCAGCGGCGGAAGAGATCAAGCAGGCCATCATGGATCATGCGGCCAGCCTGCCGATTGCCGCGTATGTCCATGACCGGGCATTGGGGCCGGGCAGCTTGATTGCGCTGTCCTGCAAGACGCTGGCCCTGGCTCCGGGCGCCTCCCTGGGAAACGCGCCAAGCGACTCTTCCAAGACGGACTACCGGGCGGCGGCGGAGGCGAACGGGCGCAACCCCGCTATTGCCGCCGCCTTTGTGTCCGCCGACGCCGATTTGCCGTCCGTGGGCGTCAAAGCCGGAGACAGCCTGACACTGACGGCCAAACAGGCGCAGTCGGTCGGTTATTCGGATGTCATTGCCTCCTACGACGCCGATGTGCTTGCGAAGATGGGGCCGGGTCTGGCCGGGGCGCAGACGGCTCCGGTCAACCTTGATCCGTGGACGGCGGCGGCGCTGTGGATCACGCAGCCCTGGGCCACGATTTTGCTGCTGGCCCTGGGCCTGATGCTGGTGATCGTGGAGATGGCGACGCTGCATTCCTGGGGCGTGGCAGGCATTCTCGGCGGCATCTTGATCGCGCTGATATTCGCCGCCTATATCACGGTCGGCGCGGCGACCTGGATCGGGCTGCTCCTCTTTCTAGCCGGAGCCGCGCTTTTGCTGGTGGAGACCCATTTCTTGCCGGGGCATGGGCTGCCCGCGATGGCCGGCCTGGTCTTGATTTTTACCGGCATGTTTTATGCCCTCGGCGGCGCGCAGGCCGGGGCCTTGTATTCGGCGGGGGCCGCGCTGCTGACGACCCTGGGCCTGCTGACGGCATTCTTTCTGTACCTGCCTCGCTCCGGTGTCTGGAAGCGGCTCGGCCAGCCGATGCGCCAGACCGCCTCGGCGGGTTATGTTTCCAGCAGCGACTATACCGGCCTGCTCGGCCAGATCGGCGTCGCCGCGACCCTCCTGCGCCCATCCGGCACGGCGGAGTTTGACGGCGAACGGCTTTCCGTCGTGACGGAAGGCGAGTTCATTCCGCAAGGGGCGGCGGTGCAGGTTGTGATGGTGCAGGGCAGCCGCATCGTCGTGCGGGCGACCGAATGAGCCGGGTATAATGGGTATATGGCCCGCAAACCTGCCGAACCCAAACCGCCGAAAACGCCGCGCAAGCCGGAATTCTCGCCGACACGCATCAAGACATTTCTGGCCTGCCCGATGATGTACCGGCTGGACTATGTGGAAAAGATCGGCAAGTTTTATCACCGGGCGCGGGCGGGATACACGTTCGGCAGCACCCTCCATCAAACACTGCAAAACTTCCATGAGGAGGGCGGCAGCGCCGCCGTCTCTGCGCCGGAACTGATTGCCCGGATGGAGACGGTCTGGCAGTCACAGGGGTACCAAGACGCAGCCCACGAGCAATCTTACAAAGAAGAAGCCGCGCGGATTTTAGAGACGTATCACGCCGACTCAGAGGCGCGGGCCGAAGCCACCCGCCCCTTTCTGATTGAGAAGATGCTCAAGTGGGACATGGGGCCGTTCGTGCTGACCGGGCGGATTGACCGGATTGATGAGCACCTTTCCGACGGAGCCTTAGAAATTGTGGATTATAAATCCGGGCGCATGAGCGTGTCGGAAGAAGATGTCAAAGGTGCGCTTGCCATGACCATCTACCAGTTTCTGGCAAAGCGCAACCACCCGGAGCGGCGAGTCTACGCCACTATTCATGCCCTGCGCGGCGGCGTCACGGCGTCAGCCTCCTATTCGGACGAAGAGATGGCCGCGCTGGAAGAAGACCTGCGCGGGATTGGACTGATGATTTTAGAGAAGGATTTTGAGGCGGTGCGCCCTATCCCCCTGCCCGACGTTTGCCCTGACTGCGATTTCCTGCCGCTTTGTACCCGCGCCTGGAAACGGGAAGGGCGGGATTATGTGGCGGAACTGGCCGCTGTCTGAACGCGGTCAGGAAATCTCTTTGCCGATGCCAAGCGCTTTGAGATCAGCACGGGACTGGTCCGAAGACACCAGTGCCCGCATCTGATGGGCGACTTCCTCTTCGGTCAAGCCCTGGCGATGCATGGCCTCATGGACGAACGCAATGCGGTCATGGGACATCAGTAGATCCAGACTGGAAATGTCCAGAATGTCCGCCAGCGCGCCCAGGGCCGGCACAGTCTGGGCGATGTCGCTTTCCGCGCGGGCTTTCAGCAGCGTCTGAGCATACTCCAATTCCCGCATCGCGTTTTGCAGCGGCGCGCTCATCACCTGGTATTCGTTGACTTTTTCGGCCAGCCCCTGGCTCAATTCATTTCCTGCCATCAAACTTTCTCCCCCATCACGCACAATGCACGGCCTCTATTATAGCATTTTTCCACGGAGAGATGTCGGCGTGAGAATATCAGTGTGACCGCATCAGGAAGAAAAGCACGTAGTAATAGGCCAGAGGCGCGGAAAAGAGAAGACTGTCAATGCGGTCCAAAATGCCGCCGTGACCGGGGAGAACGGTGCCAAAGTCTTTGACGCCCAGGTCGCGCTTCAATGCCGATTCGCACAGGTCGCCGAATTGACCGGCCAGGCCGCAGAAAAAGCCCAGCAACAGAGCGTGAATCATCGGCAGGTGCAGCCAGTGGCCCAGAGCGGCACCCGTAATCACCGCCGTCAACAGGCCACCCAGGGAGCCTTCCCACGTCTTGCCGGGGCTGATGTTGGGGGCCAGCTTGTGCCGCCCGAAGGCTTTGCCCGCAAACAGCGCTCCGGTATCGCAAAGCCAGGTGCAGGCGGACACGAAGATGACCAGCCATTCGCCGGGCGTCGTGTGCGGAAAGGGCGGAATGAGAAGTGGCCGATCCGCGCCGTTGTGCCGAATCATGCCCGGCTGCATTCCGTGCAGCAAGGTGAGATAGGAAAACAGCCAGCCGACATAGACCGCGCCCAGAAACGTCGTCCCAATCGTGACAATGGGTTTGGGATGCCGCTTGCCGAGCTCGGTCAGCAGGGTCGTGATGACCAGCAGCATCAGCAGGGCAGGCAGGTACGGCGCAAACTTTTCGCCGTTGTGCGTCCAGGCGGCATATTGGAACACGACGCAGGCCAGGCAGCCGAGAAACTCGCTGGGCTTACCCCCTGGCTCTTGACCGCCCGGTATAGTTCCAGCGCCCCGATCATGGAGAACAGGGCGACGCCCAGCGCGAACGGCAGGCCGTTTGTGGCGAAGTTGATATAGATGTAAGCTGCCGCACCGACGACGCCGACGACGATTCGGGTCAGCATGACGCGCTCAGAGAAGAAGTTCCCCGATGGCGGGCGCTGCATTTTGTCGTAGGCGGGTCTGGGCGAATTGGTAATCATTGGCAGTATCTATATCGTAAGCGAGAAGCGGCGAGACATCCGGCACAACCTGAACCGGCCCACCGAGTATCTGTTCGGCGCGGTCAGTGAGCAGGCGCAGGCTAAGACGATGAGTTGCCCAGGCCCAGAGCAAGCGGGGGCCAAGCAGGCCGGCCATGCGCCACTGCGCCTTGCGTGATCCGAACATTTGGGCAAACAGCGCCTGATGACGCACCAATAGGCCGGGATGGACCAGGAACAGGCCGCCCAATGTCACCAGCCCGGCATCGGAAAGACGGACAAACTCCGAGGGTGGCGCATCGGGAAACATTCGGTTGTAAGCGTCTGCGCCGACCAATCCTACGGCGACTTCCGCCTCAGGGCGGCAGCGACCGACAAAATCCACCACGCTTTCCGGCGTCAGCAGCGGCAGATCAGAGGCACAGATCAAAGCAGGCAGGTTCGGATCGGCCTTGCCCAACCCCGCGCGAATATTGTCCGCGCCGCTTGCTCCCGCAGGAATCCACAGGTCCACGCCGCTGACGGCCTGCCGAACAGTGTCAGGCGCGACGACTATGATGCGCCGTGCAATGCCGCCGGCCCGCAGCGTATCTACGATCTGCTGCAAGACCGGCTTGCCCACCAGCCCGATGGGAGCCAGCGCGCGAAATTCCGTGCCTATGGCCTGCGCGTAAGCCGCGTCAATCATCCCGCCGGCGGGAATGACGACATCATTCCCGGTCACGCTGGAACTCGGAAGGGCAACGCGCCTGGCAGCAGTTTCACGGTCGCCGGGGTCGTGCCGCAGACTTCGCCATCAATCAGCAGCGGCTGCGGCGGGTCGGCATCCACGGTCAGACTACTCGCCCGCAGCATGGTGACAGCAGGATGGTTGACATGCTTGCCGCTGAAGACCTGCGAAAGCTGGAACAGCAGGGTCGGTTTGGAAACGGTTTCCACCAGACAGATGTCCAGGCAGCCGTCGTCTACGGTCGCACCGGGCGCGATCCGCATGCCCCCACCCGTCGTCTCGGCATTCGCAAACGATACAAACATCGCTTCCGTGTGGCGCGGCTTTTCGTCGTCCAAAGTCAGCGTCAGATGGAATGGCGTGAAGTCTTTTAGCGTCAGGATCGCGCCCCAGACATAGGCCAGCGGCCCGGACAGCCCCCGAATGCCGGCATTCACTGTCTGGGCCGTGCGGGCGTCAAACCCCGTTCCTGTCAGCACCAGAAAGTGGCGCGGCCCGCCGGTCCCCAGCCCCTCAATGACGCCGACATCAATCCGCTTGGTAACTCCCTCCGTCAGCGCCCGGCAGGCCGTGGGGAAATCGCCGAACAGACCCAGAGCGCGCGCCAGGTCATTGCCGGTGCCAAACGGGATCAGCCCGACTGTGGCCGTTGTCCCTAACACCCCATTGACCACTTCATGCAGCGTCCCGTCGCCGCCGACGGCCACGACCAGCGGCGTCCCGGCCTCCGCCGCCGCGCGGGCCAGGTGTTCCCCATCGCCGCGCTTCTGCGTGTAAAGCCAGACCCAGCTTTCAGCCTTCGCGCCGAGCAGACGACGGATTTCAGGGACCTGCTTGCCGGCCCGCCCCCGCCCCGCCGTGGGGTTGATAATTACAACTGCGTCGGCAGCCGATGCCATACACTCATCTCCTGCCGCATTATATCATAATCCCTGCCGACATACAAGCAGGAATTTTGCGGCGCGAAGCCGTACATCTGCCCGGAGATTGCCTATGATCCGCAAAGCCTTTGTCCTGTCCGTCCATCCGGGCCGTCAGGAAGAGTACGAGATGCGCCATAACCCCATCTGGCCGGAACTGGAACAAACCCTGAAAGCCCACGGCATCCACAATTATTCCATTTTCCTGCACGAGCAGACTCATCAACTCTTTGGCTATGTGGAAGTGGAAAACGAGGAGCGCTGGGCGGCGATTGCCCAGACCGACATCTGCCGCCGGTGGTGGACCTACATGCAAGACATCATGCCCTCAAACCCGGACAATAGCCCGATCAGTGCCGAACTCAAGCCGGTATTTCATTTGGAGTAGATGATCGCAGGATACAATAAGAGTTGGACAACAATACTTAGGCTGTTCTGTATCATAAACAAATAAGGAAGCAGGTCATGTCTTTTCTTAGTCGCATTCTTGGCAAGCAACAGCCTAAAGAAGCCTCACTTGAAGTCTCACCGGAGTTTACGGCATTGGTTGAAGCAAGCCACATTCATCTTGCGGCACTGACACAAGCACATCAGGGCGGGTGGCACTTTGGCGAACATCAGCAATGGAATATAGACCAGCAGGAAGGGATTTTGCGGCTCACTTTTGCGGATGGGGTTTTGGCTGAACTTCCAGCTCAGATTGTGGGTTCGTTCAACCAAAGTGATGGGTCTTGGCTTTGGGGCTGGGCCAATCCTTCCATTCGCGAGGGAATGAAGCACGATGCGGAAAAAGTGCGTGAGTACGGGCAGGCACATCAGATGCCAGCATTGACGACGCCAGAATGGAAAGGTATTAAAGAGCAGGCTTGGAATATGGCGGCCATCACGACTAAATTATGTGAGGCACAGGGCGCGTTTTGCGGCCCGTCTGGTTCTACGCTTATCTTCTTCACGTTCGGGCAGGTCAAATTGAGCAAATCATAGACTTAGCAAGGCTGCGGCCCAACAAGATTCAATAGTTCATTGCGCTACTCCTGATGCCACTGCGCGGAGCGCTGTGCCGCAGGGCGCGGGTTTTACGGTTGGAGAGAGTGCCTGATGACAAAGGTTGCAATATTTCCAGCTTCGGTGCTGGCCGACCAATTGGGCCATGAACCCATTTGATTCATTAGTCACTGATGTTACACAAGGCTTCTGCACGATGGAGTGAACTCCTTCGCTAAGGTTTTATTGGGGGGTGTGGCGCAGACGCCCACTGACCGAGGGTAAGGACAGAAGAGAAGGCCGTTTCTTTCTCCGCGCAGGCGGAGGCTTTATTAGGGTGAGACTAGGCCGCAGGCCACACAGCGAAGGGCTTTAGCCCATTGTCGGAGAATGGTGCGTAACATCAGTTAGTCAAATTGCTAGGATGACATGATCATGATCATTCCAATATTGAGCGCAAAGGATGTGGCTGAATTTATCGCGGAGGTCGCTGATCCCATCCGTCGTGGAGATTGTGAGCGGCTCATGGAGGTCGTGGGCGAAACCACTGGCGAACAGCCCGCGCTTTGGGGTGGGATCGTTGGCTTCGGGATACGTCACTACAAATATGCCACTGGCCGCGAGGGAGACACGATGAAAATTGGTGTTTCTCCGCGCAAGCAGGCACTTACTCTTTATGGGCTGATGTTGCAGGAAGGCAATGCGGAACTCCTCAGCGAGTTGGGGCCGCATGAGGTCGGGAAGGGATGCTTGTATATCAAGCGGCTAGATAGAATTGATCTAAATGTGTTGAGAAGAATGATTAAAGCAGCCTACGAATCGTATGAGCCATAGGCGATTCGCCCAGAACTTCTGTGAACTTCTGTCAGCACTGTACCAGCAGCATTAAACGTCTGGAAGCGGCGTAGGCCGCTTGATCCAGTTCCCTTCCCGTACCTCGCGCGCGGTCAGGACATAGGCCAGGAGGAGGGCAGCAGCCACCGACGGCTGGGCGGAGGCGCGGGGAACCGGCTCCATATAGTAGATGTCGGGCGGGTCACCGTCGCCGCGCAGCAGCAAAACACGCTCTTTGGTTTCGCGCCGCAGGACAACGCCGCCCCGCCACCCACGCCCGTAGATATCAAAGCCGCCTGCGCGCGCGTCCCCGTCCGTGATGCGAAAAAATTCGCCGCCGATCCCGGAGCCGCCGGGGTAATAACTCGCCGCGGTTGTCGTTCCCTGCGACGTCGGCATGAGCAAAATCCGTGACCGGTCGCGGCGCATGACCCGCCAGGGCTGCGTTTCGCCCACGGGAACGATCCCCTCCCCCAAATGCAGCGAGGCGGCCGGGCTGCCATCAGGCCAGGAGGCGACATAGTACCAGAGGTACTTGCGCGTCGGCACGATGACACCCGGCAGGGTTGCCCCGGCCGCCTTGATGGTATGAGAACGGATTGTCAGCACCCGATCAATCGGCGCAAAGAGTTCCATAGAACTAATGCGCCGGGGCAGGCGCAGCCGCGCTTGCCGTTTTGATGTACTTCGCCGGGTCTTTATCAAACGCCGGCTTGCAGGACGAACAGCAAAAATAGTACGTCTTGCCTTTGTAGACGCTGGAACCGGCGGCATCGTTGACCGAAGCGATGGTCTCTCCGGTGACCGGACAAACCAGAGGGGCAGCAGGCGCTTTGGCCGGAGTTGGCGCGGCATTCGCGGCGGTAAAACCGGCGGTGGCGAGGGTGAGGACGGCGGCAGCCGTCAGCAGTGGTCGGAACATGAGCATATCTCCTTGACTTCGCGTGATGAATTATTCCATAATAAGGCCGATTTTGGGGACAAAAGTTCCCGACGAGGAGAATTCAACGTGGAACGAACATTTTTAATGGTCAAGCCGGATGGCGTCCAGCGGCGATTGGTGGGCGAGATCATTCGCCGCTTTGAGGCCAAAGGCTTCACCCTGGCTGGTCTTCAGATGCTCACGCCGACCCGTGAGCGCGCCGAAGCGCATTATGCCGTCCATCGCGGCAAGCCGTTTTTTGAGAGCGTCGTCAGTTTTATCAGTTCCGGCCCGGTCGTCGCCATGATCTGGGAAGGCGACGACGTCATCGCCCTCTCCCGCAAGGTCGTCGGTGCCACAAAACCCGCCGACGCCACCCCCGGCACTATTCGCGGCGATTACGCCAACACCATTGAGCAAAACCTCATTCACGGCTCCGATTCCCCAGAGAACGCCGAACAGGAAATCAGCATCTGGTTTGGATGAACCTTATTGACGCTCCGCCCCGGCTCGCTCGGTCAGCAGTGCGGCGACGGCGGCCATTTGCGCGTCCACTTCAGCATCGGTGAGGGTGCGGTCAGGGGCACGGAACGTCAGGCGCAGGGCGACGCTCTTTTTGCCGGGGGGGACACGCTCGCCGGTGTAGACGCTTTGCAGGCCCAGAGACTCGGTGAGGGCTGCATCGGCGGCGTCGCGGGCAGTCGTTTCCAGAAGGGCATACGGCGTGGCAAGGTCTACCACCACGGCAATGTCGCGGCTGACAGCGGGGAAGCGCGGCAGGGGCGTGTAGCGCTGCGTTCGGTCGGTGTAAGATAGCAGGGCATCGGCGTCAATCTCAAAGACCGCCACTCGGCCTCCGGTGGCGGGAACGTCCAGATGCGCTTTGACAGCATCCGGGTCCACTTCCGCGACATAGCCGATAGTCTGACCCGAAATGCTGACTGACGCGCAGCGGCCAGGGTGCATTTGTGGGCGCGTCTCGGACGCAAAAGCCAGACCGGGAATGTGCAGCGCGGTCATCAGGCTTTCCACCAGGCCTTTGGCGGTGAAAAAGTCTACCGATGGCCCGGTCAGCACAGCGGCGACATGACGAGTTTCCACGTAGCTCCCGACGCTCTCGCCTTTGCGGAAGACTTTGCCGGTCTCAAAAAGCTGCACTTCGGGCTGACGCTGACGCAAATTCCGGGCCAGCGCGTCCAGTAAATTAGGCACCGGCGACTGGCGCAGGCCGGACAGTTCCGCCGACAGCGCTTGCCGGATCGTGACACGCCGGTTTTCCTCGCGCGGGTCTTCAAACGGCGACGGCGCGGCCAGGGAATGCGTCATTGCTTCCGAGAGGCCCAGGCCAATCAAAATGGTTCGCAGGCGCGTTGCCAGCAGGCCCGGCGGCGCATCTCCCCCACCCCCGCCACGCGCCGGCGGCAGCGTTTCCGGCAGGGTTGCATAGCCGATCATGCGCCCGACTTCTTCCACCAGGTCAATTTCCTGAGTCAGATCAGGTCGGAACGTCGGCACTGTGACTTGCAGCGGATCCCGGCTGGCATCCACGCTCAGGCCCAGCCGGCGCAGGCTGGCCGAAATGGCCGCTTCGTCCAGTCTCGTTCCCAGAATGGCATTGACGCGGGCAGGCCGCAGCGTCAGCGCCTGCGGACGCATCGGCTGTGGGTACAAATCAATCCGGCCCAAGACGACTTCGCCGTCGGCCAGTTCCGCCAGCAGGTCGCAAGCGCGTTCCAGAGCCAGCGGAGCCAGTTCCGGGTCCACAAACCGCTCAAAGCGATAAGAGGCTTCGGTGGTCAGCCCCAGCGCTTTGGACGTTCGGCGGATGTTGCCGGGGTCAAAGTGGGCCGACTCCAAAAAAATATGCTTTGTTGTTTCCGACACCTCGGTGTCCGCACCGCCCATGACGCCCGCAATGCCGATGGGCCGGTCCCGGTCGCAGATCGCCAGCATCTCCGGCGTCAGCGCGCGCTCGGTTCCGTCCAGCGTTTGAATGCTCTCGCCTTCCCGCGCCGCCCGAACGACGACCTGGCCTTCCGGCAGAGTGGCGTAGTCAAAAGCGTGCAGGGGCTGGCCGAGTTCCAGCATGACATAGTTCGTGACATCCACCACGACATTGAGCGGACGCATTCCCGCCGCTAGAAGCCGCCGCTGCATCCAATCCGGCGAGGGCCGAAAGACGACGTTGCGGACCAGCTTGCCGGCATAGCGCGGGCAGGCAGTGGCATCTTCCACACGAACACCTGCCCAGCGTTTGATGTCGGCGTTCTCATCGGGCAGGGGCGCAGGCTGCCAGCGGAGCGGCACATCCAGGGCAGCCGCCGCCTCACGGGCCGTGCCGACCACCGACATCCAATCGCCCCGGTTCGGCGTGACTTTGGTATGGAAGACTGGGCCATCGTCGGAGGCCGTCGTTTCCTCTACCTCCAGGCCGGCCATCGTCAGCTTCGCCGCCAGCGCGTCATCGCCCAGCGGCGTCTCCACAAATTCTCGAAGCCATTCTACAAGAAGTTTCATTCGGCGTCTTCGCTCCTGGGGGCAGCCAACCGCTTCTCCATCTTCAGCAGCGTGTTTTCCAGACGCAACGCCATTTTTTCCCGCTCATGGGTCTCATTCTCGCGGACATGATGTAACTCTTGTGCCAGAAGTTGCACGGCGGTGTTCAGTTGACGCACTTCGCGCTGAAGTTCCTTGATCTCCGTCTTATTCTGCTGTAGAGTTTCCCCAAAATTGATTAACTGTTTTGTAAACTCAGCGAACTTTTGCCACATTGCTAAACCGCCTTCAGGGTCCGCATGATGTTAGACAGAATTGAGTCGTTTTCCGCCCGGAGCATTTCGATCTCTCGCTGCTCTTCGTCCATCTTTTGCTGCATCAGCTTGAGTCGGGCTAAATTCTGGTCAACAATAGCTTCGTACTCAGCATCAGTCATCCTCGGCGTTGCATCGCGGGTTACGGTCGTTTCCATGACAATCACCTCCAAAAGCATTATACCTCATTCTCCGGGCGGCAATTCCCAAAGCCATTTTTCATCACGAACAGCCTGTACAATGCGCGGAAACTCATCGCGCAGGTATTCAGCCCATTTTTCTGAAATTATGACCTCTATTTCGTCTTGCGTTTTTTCGTAGTCACTGGCGTTTAAAAATTTCACAGATGCAATTTGGGAATATCCATTTGTTAGTCTTGAAGCATAGCCCCTGAAACGATGCTTTTGCGCCATTTGGAGGTGCTTCTGGCGCTCAACCGCATCACCAGGAGCAATCATCAAATCCAACCGCAAACCATTTGCAATATAGTTGAACCCGAAATAGAGAATCCAACTGATATTCTCACCAAATTCGCCTCTATGCCGCTTTGAATTTTGCCATTCATGTAGACTGAAAGCAACGTGATTCCTACCACTACCGCCTTCTTTGAGTTCTGTTTGCTGATGTATAAGCGATTTGACATATTGCCCAATCAGCGCTGGCTGATCAGGAATATGCTTGATGATTAAGTCTAATGCCTGTTTATGCTGTTGATAAATGCTACGGCACAATTTAGCAAAATCTGAGTCACTCACGATATGCCTCCTCAACATCTGCGCGTAATGCTCCAATGCCATTACAATTTCACTGCTCAGTACAGCGCGGTTGTCCTGAACCACCTGCTCCACTATTTCGCAAACCAATGTGTAACTCACGGCATGGTAGACATGATTCGTGTCTGAGATCGGCAAATCGCCGTCGGGGGTCAGATAAAGCGCAATCAATTGATAGCCGGGATAGAAACTGTGAAAATCGTTGTAATAGCGATTAAGTTGGTCGGAATGCTCACCCGTACCGATCTTATTTTCAATGAGCACAGCCACGCGGTTCACTTCATCAAGGACGAGAATGTCAATGTGATGCCATTCCCGTAAAACATAAGCCTGGTTCAAGTTTAAGGAATCAACATCGAATTCTTTCACATGAAGCGCGTGAAGAAATTTCCTCAGAAAAATGGTTCCTAAGCCATGATTCTGGCTTGGGTCAAGCAGAAAAGCCAGAAAATCCGAGTGCCGCAATTCGTGCTGAACTACCCCTACCGCCTCAAAAAGATTAAACCGTTTGAGTAGGCTTTCCAACCGCACGAGTTCAGGGGAGGCGGTGAACGCATCCAAAGCTTCTTGGAGGCTGGACATGGAACTAAAACTGCCGGAGGAAGCGGAGGTCGTTTTCGGTGAAGAGACGGATGTCGTCAATGCCGTATTTTGCCATCGGCATCCGGTCAATGCCGAGGCCCCAGGCGAAGCCGGTGTAGCGTTCGGGATCAATGCCCATCGCGATCAAGATGTTGGGATGCACCATGCCCGCGCCGCCAAGTTCCAGCCAGCCGTCGCCCCACTGGATCGCGACTTCCACGCCGGGTTCGACGAAGGGAAAAAAGTCGGGGCGGAAGCGGATGACCACGTCGCCGAAAAGGCGGCGGACGAGTTCGGCGAAGGTGCCTTTGAGGTCGGCCAGGGTCAGGCCTTCGTCCACGGCGAGAATGTCTACTTGATGGAATGTGTGGGAATGGGTGGCGTCCACGGCCTCATAGCGGTAGCATTTGCCGATGGTGGCGGCGCGGATGGGCGGTTTTTGACGCTCCATGACGTGCGCCTGAAACGCGGTCGTCTGGGTGCGTAGAAGATGCGTTTTGTCCACATAGAACGACATCTGCTCGTCAAATGCCGGGTGGTCGGGCGGGTAGTTCAGTGTCTCAAAGTTGAAGTGGTAGTCTTCAATATCCGGCCACTCGTTGAACTGGTAGCCCATGGACATCAGGGCGTCTTTGACGGCCTGCATCTGGCGCGTGATGGGGTGCTGCGTGCCGAGTGGATAGGACGTGCCGGGAAGGGTGACGTCTACGGCGTCGGCAGCCAGACGCGCCGAACGCTCACCGACAGCAAGAGCTGCGCGCTTTTCGGTCAGCAGGGCGGTCAATTCGTCCTTGCGTGCGTTGACGGCCTGGCCGAACTGCGGTTTTTCGTCGGGCGGCAGAGAGCCGACGAGGCGCAGGAGGCCGGTCAACTGCCCCTTGCGCCCCAGATAATGCGTTTCCGCCGCTTCCAATGCGGCGACCGAAGCCGCCGCATTCAAAGCGTCTTTCGCTTCAGCGGCGACCTGGCTGAGTTGGTCTAATGGACTCATGGCGGCGCCCTCAAGACCCCCTAGCCCTCAATAATGGGGAACAGGAAAAAGACCAGCCATGTAGCTTATTTCTCTCCGGCTCCCCCATTATTGGGGGCGGGGGGCTAAACTCCACACTACGCCGTGACGAGGTTGTGCTTCGGCGCGGGCGTCGTGATATTTAGCGAGGCGACCAGTGCGTTAAACGCTTCATTGTCGCTGATCGCCATTTCGGACAAGACCTTGCGGTCCAGTTCCACGCCATTGGCGGCCAGGGCGGCGATGAAGCGGCTGTACTGGACGCCCTGCGCGCGGCAGGCGGCATTGATCCGCGCGATCCAAAGCTGGCGGAACTCGCGCTTGCGGTTGCGGCGGTCGCGGTACGCATACTGCCCGGACTTCATCACCTGCTCGTTGGCGCTCTTGAACAGGCGCGACTTAGCGCCGAAGTACCCGGAGGCTTCTTTGATGATCTTGTGGTGACGCTTGTGGCGCATCACGACCACGCTTGACACGTGCCATTCGTTCTTGTCTCCTCAGTGACTGGCGATTATTTCGGTAAGCCGTTTGGCAGCATTCGCCGGACGGACTTCTTTTTGCCGGGATACAGCGTCGCATCGGACGTCAGAGTCCGCAGGTTAGATGCGCTCTTGTGGATGTTCAGATGGTTATGGTTGGCGTGACCGTGCATCAGCTTTCCGGTTCCGGTCTGCTTGAAGCGCTTGGCTGCGGTCTTGCGAGTTTTGATTTTCGGCATGATTTTCTCCTCAAAAGTGACACAGCAACAAACCCGGCGCACAGGCGGTGTCCGGGTTTGTCGCTATCCCGAATGCAATATTATTCTCAGGCTGCGGGCGGCGTCTCCGGGCTGGGCGGCTTGGGCGCAGCAGCCGGCGGCTTCGGCGCGGCGGGCTTCTGGGCAGGCGAACCGCCGGACTTGTTGGGCGTCAGAACGGCGTACATGGTGCGCCCTTCCATCGCCGGCGGCTTTTCCATCTGGCAAACGTCGGCAACACGCTGCAAGAATGTATCTAGCTGACCGCGTCCCACTTCCGGGTGGCGAATCTGTCCGCCGATAAACCGAAACGTGACTTTGACCTTGTCGCCGTCTTCCAAAAACTTGCGGGCATGATTCGACTTTCGTTTGAAGATCATGCTCGGACAGCATCCCGTAGCGCGGGTCCAGACGGATGTCTTTCAGTTCACTCTGCTTGTGCTTTTTGGCCGATTCTTTTTCTTTTTTGGCCTGCTCGTACTTGTATTTGCCGTAGTCCATGATCTTGCAGACCGGCGGCTGGGCCTGCGGGGCCACTTCAATCAAGTCAATCCCGCGCTCACGGGCAATGGCAAGGGCCTCGCGCGGCGTCATAATGCCGAGCTGACCGCCATCATCGTCAATGACACGGATTTCACGGGCGCGGATCCGCTCGTTCATGTTGACCCGTGGTTCGCGCGGGTCCCTGCGAAAGTCTCTGTTGTTGATGTTTGAAGTCCTCACCCACTAGCAAAAAGAAATCGGTATGCGTGGGCCGACACCGACCTTGCTACAGTATAACGCATTTTACGCGAGAATGTCAATGGCTTTGCCGTGAGGGAATTTCTCAAAGACGATTATATCAACGGAATGCCCGCTGCTGGAACTGGGCGCGGACAATGGCGAGAAAGTTTTGCAGCACGGGCGAAGGATCATCCAGGCGGGAAACAACGGCCAGTTCCGTGCGCGGTGCTGGCTCTTTGAGGGGGCAGTAAACGACGCCTGTTCGGTGCACATTCTGAACGGAGGCGGGCAGCAGGGCGATGCCGATACCTGCGGCCACCAGGCTAATCGCCGTCTGCATTTCGCGGACTTCCTGGACGACGCGCGGCAGGAAACCGGCCTCCTCGCAGACGCGGCGCACAAACTGGGCGTAGGAGGGGGCGGGCAGTTCCGGGAAGGAAACGAACGGCTCGCCCGTCAGTTCCGTCAAGTCCAGCGCGTCTCTTGGGGCCAGGGGATGCGCCTGAGGCAGCGCGGCCAGAAGCGGCTCTTGGAGGGTCGCGCCGACGACAATTTCAGCCTCGGCCACATAAGGCCGGGCAAAGCCGACATGGATGGAATGACTGCGTAATGCTTCGGTCTGCTCCGCCGCATTGAGTTCCATCAAGGACAGCGCCACGTCAGGAAACTGCTCCCGGAAATCATGCAGGACGGCAGGCAGTAAATCATAGGTCGCGGAGGCGGCAAAGCCAATGCCCAGCCATCCGGTCTCGCCTCGCGCCGCCCGCTGCGCCGCCGAGATTGCCGTGTCTACGCCTGCTAGCACCTGCCTCGCTTCGCGCAGAAAGGCTTCCCCGGCAGGCGTCAGCGTCACCCGGCGGCTGGTGCGGGCAAAAAGTGAGACGCCTAATTCCCGCTCCAATTGCTGTATCTGCTGACTGAGCGGCGGCTGGGAGATAAACAATCGCTCCGCCGCGCGCCCGAAATGCAGTTCTTCCGCAACCGTCACAAAGTAACGCAGATGCCGCAGTTCCATTCATATCTCCAAACTATCAATCATGCGATAAAGATATATTGGACAGGATCGATATTATAGCATATAATAGAGGCATGGAAACACAAGCGACAGCGTTGCCGACACGTTCAGCGCGCGAACAGTTTGACAGGCAGGCGACTCATTACGACACGAATTGGAATGCCTGGAGCGAGGAAACGCTGCGCTGGCTGCTGGACAACGCGGAATGCCGTCCGACGGATGATGTGCTGGACGTCGCGACCGGTACAGGCTTTACCGCGCTGGCCTTTGCACCGCATGTCCATTCGGCAATTGGGCTGGACGTTTCGCCGGGAATGCTGGCCGAGGCGCGTAAGCGGGCGCAGGAGTTAGGCTTGATCAATGTGACGTTTCAAGAAGGTGCAGCGGAAGCGCTACCCTTTGCTGACGGGGCATTTGACATCGTCACCTGCCGGATCGCCCCGCATCACTTTCTGAACATACGCCAATTTGTTTCAGAGGCCGCACGGGTGCTGAAACCGGGCGGGCGGTTTGCCCTGGCCGATACAACCGTGCCAGATGACGCGCCCGAAACGGACTCATGGCAGAATGCGGTGGAAGCCGTGCGCGATCCTTCGCATGTCCGCAATTACTCGCCGGGCGAGTGGGAGCAGTTTGTCCACGCGGCGGGATTGACGGTCAGACAGATTACCAGCGCAGGGAATGGCATCACTATCCCTCTGTCGGATTGGTTGTTTAAGGCTGGCTGCACACAAGAGCAGTCCGACCAGGTGCAGCAGATGTTTGCCGACGCGCCGGACGATGCTCGCCGCGCGTTCCAGATCCGAACAACAGAAGAGGGTGAGGCGATTTTCACATGGCAGCGGGTTTTGCTGCTGGCCGTCAAAGAAGAACCCCCCAGCCCCCAATAATGGGGGAGTAGGAGAAGACCAATCCCTTCTGGCTCCCCCATTATTGGGGGCTGGGGGGTTCTTTTGGATTTTGCGCTATAATAACGATAATTTTACGAGGTTGACACCATGCCGAAAACGATGTTTGAAAAGATTTGGGACGCCCATGTCGTCCGCGACGAGCCGGGGCAGCCCGCCCTGCTCTATATTGACCTGCATCTGGTCCATGAAGTGACCTCGCCGCAGGCGTTTGAAGGGCTGCGCCTGACCGGCCGCAAGGTGCGCCGCCCCGACTTGACCGTCGCGACGATGGATCATAACGTGCCGACGACCAGCCGCTCCCTGCCGATTGTGGACCAGATCTCCAAAAAGCAGATGGAGACGCTGTCCCAGAACTGCGAGGAGTTCGGCATTACCCTGTATGATATCCATTCTCGGCGGCAGGGCATTGTGCATGTGATCGGGCCGGAACTGGGTCTGACGCAGCCCGGCATGACCATTGTCTGCGGCGACAGCCACACCAGTACGCACGGCGCATTTGGCGCACTTGCGTTCGGCATCGGCACCAGCGAAGTGGAGCATGTCCTGGCGACCCAGTGCCTGCCGCAGTCCACGCCCAAGACGATGGAAATCCGCGTCAACGGCCAGTTGGGGCAAGGCGTGACGGCCAAAGACATCATTCTCGCCATCATCGGCAAGATCGGCACGGACGGCGCGACGGGCTATGTCGTGGAATATACCGGCGAAGCCATCCGTTCGCTCTCGATGGAAGGCCGCATGACGGTCTGCAACATGAGCATCGAAGCGGGCGCGCGGGCCGGGCTGATCGCCCCCGACGAGAAGACGTTTGCGTATATCCAGGGCAGACCGTTCGCGCCGCAGGGCGAAGAGTGGGACGAAGCCGTCGCCGCCTGGCGCAGCCTGCCAACCGACGCAGGCGCGACCTATGACACACTGGTTGAATTAAACGCCGACGAGATCGCGCCGTATGTCTCCTGGGGAACCAGCCCCGGCATGGTCGTTCCCATCACCGGCGCCGTCCCCTCCCCCGACGATTACGCCGACCCCGCCGACCAACGCGCGGCGGAGCGGGCATTGGAGTACATGGGCCTGACCCCGCGCGTTCCCATACAGGGGATTGAACTGGACACGGTCTTTATCGGCTCCTGCACCAATGGCCGCATTGAAGACCTCCGCGCCGCCGCAGGCATCTTGAAAGGCCATAAAGTCCGCGCGGGCCTGCGCGCCCTCGTCGTTCCCGGCTCCGCGCCGGTCAAGCTCCAGGCCGAGGCCGAGGGACTGGACCAGATCTTCAAAGACGCCGGTTTTGAGTGGCGCGAGGCCGGCTGCTCCATGTGCCTGGGCATGAACCCGGACATCTTGCAGCCCGGCGAGCGCTGCGCGTCCACGTCCAACCGCAACTTTGAGGGTCGGCAGGGCAAAGGCGGACGCACCCACCTCGTCAGCCCCCAGATGGCCGCCGCCGCCGCCATTGCCGGACATCTGGTAGACATCAGGGTGTGGAGCAAGAACTGAAAGGAACGTTCCAATGGCAGTTATAGCGCGGGAAGTCATGTCCTACGAGGCCTATCTCAAGGAGGGAGAAACAAATTGGCGATACGACATTATTGATGGAGTGCGTGTGGACATGCCTAGCCCCAATGCCCGTCATCAGCGCATCGCGCAGAAAATCACGCGTCTTCTGGAAGATTATGAAGTGCGTGGGCTTGGTCTCACTTTGGCAGCCCCATGTGATGTGCAGATCACGCTCTTTCCGCTCCGCACACGCCAGCCCGATGTCCTCTTCATCACGTTGGAGCGTTGGGGAAATCGGCCCTTAGATGCCCCGCCGCCGATTGATGCTGTCCCGGAATTAGTCGTTGAGGTTGTTTCCGACAGTGATAGGCAGCGAGTTCTCAACGCAAAAATCGCCGATTTCTGCACCATCGGTGTCAATGAATGCTGGATCGTGCGACCTGAAGAAAGAAATGTCACGCTGGTATGCCTGACGCCGGAAGGCACAGAGACATTCGCGACGTTTGGAGAAGATGAAGAAATCACTTCTCTGGCATTGCCAGATTTGACGCTGGCGATCTCGGACATTTTCAACATACGCTGACTATTATGAAGCGACTATGGCCTAAATTGTCAGACCAAAGCATCAGTTGCATATTTACGGACGTTAATATCTCTCTCCTGTATGGCGTCATCATCGCAGCGTTTGCCCTGATAGTGGAGAGGTTGCTCGGCATTCCGTTCAAGAAATCCGCAGTCCGGGCATTGACCGCAGGCGCAATTACCTCTGGGGTAACGCCTATACTGCTATTGGCAGCCTCTGTTTATGCAGGCTGGCACATTAAACCTAAAGGATAAATCTCTATGGAACCATTTACAAAACTCACCGGCATTGCGGCTCCGCTGGATCGGGTCAATGCCGATACCGACCAGATCATTCCCAAGCAGTTCTTGAAGCGCATTGAGCGCACGGGATTTGGGCAGTTTCTTTTCTTTGACTGGCGCTATGAAGCCGACGGAAAGACGCCGAACCCGGAATTTGAATTGAACCAGCCGCAGTATCAGGGCGCGACCATTCTCATTACGGGCAAAAACTTCGGCTGCGGATCGTCACGCGAACACGCGCCCTGGGCGCTGGAAGATTATGGATTTCGGGCGATTATCGCGCCGTCTTATGCGGACATCTTCTACAACAACTGCTTCAAGAACGGGATGCTGCCCGTGACGCTGCCCGAAGACACAGTAGCGATGCTCTTAGAACGGGCGAAGACGCCGGGCTATCAAATGTCGGTAGATTTGGAAAATCTGACGGTTTCAGATAATCAAGGCTTTTCGGAAGCATTTAAAGTGGATGCGTTCCGCCGCCACTGCTTGCTCAATGGTCTGGACGACATTGGGCTGACCTTGCAGCACACGGATGAGATCGCTGCTTACGAAGCAAAGCGGCCCGCATGGAAGCGCGGCGCGGTAGCAGCATAATGGCCGCGCCGTCCTGGGTGGAACGGGAAGGGACGGAAGAAGTTTCGGAGAGCAGGACTTTTCCGAGATTGAGATGCGCCTTTGCCGCTTCACGTCCTGCCGGTTTCGCGGGGCAACACTCAGCGAGGCGCGGATTTAAGACTGTGGGTTTCGAAGACTGCGACTTTTCACACACGAAGATGAACGCCGCCGAGTGTGTCGGTTCCTCGTTCTCCAACTGCGCCTTCACCGGGGCGAACTTGTTTCTGGCGCGGTTTGAGAATTGCCGCCTGCTGGGGGCGACGTTTGGAGAGGCAGAATTGGGGGGCTTGACCATCGTCGGCGGCGACTGGTCCTGGGCCAATTTGCGGCATCAAAACCTGGAAGGGCAAGACCTGCAAGGCGTCAAATTGGTCGGGACAGACCTGTACGGGGTGAATTTCGAAGAAAGCCAACTTGCGGGACGCCGACCTGACGGAAGCCAATCTGGACAGCGCCCTTTTGACGGGGGCAGATTTTCGTGGCGCGATTCTGGAGAAAGTGGATTTCAAGGGACTGGACCTGCGCGGCGTCCGAATGGACATCGCGCAGGCCATCCTGCTGGCACAAAGTTATGGCATCAAGATCGAATGATTTTCAATGCTTTTTGAGCATGTGATGGGCCGCTGCGCCAGCAAGGATGCCGGTCGCCATCGGATGGCGCTCCATGAGATTTGGTTTCTTGCCATGCGCCATGCGGGACGATGCGCCTTTCTTCGCCATGTGGTGCGCGATCAGGCCAGCCCCAACTCCGGCGGCGGTCGGGTGCTTGTGCAGGAAGCCCGCCTGAGCGGGAACAGGCAGCAAAGAAGGCGCGAGAAGCGCGAGGGCGGCGGGCAGCAGGGCCAGCGTTGGTTTGGAAAAAGTCTTCATTGGTCATTTCCTTTCGGGGGTCGGTCACATTCCAGAGCGACGGAACCGCGTTCAAAGTTCCCGTATTGGACGGCTTAGCGGGGCAGGGTCTGCTCTATCCAGGTCGGCCCGGCGCAGCGGGGGCCATCGGCAGTCCAGAGCAAAGGGTCCACGCACATCCGACGAGCCGTATGGGTCACGTCCCAGGCATGATACACAACGAACTCCGTTCGGTCGTCCGGGCCAAGCACAACCGAGTTGTGGCCGGGGCCAATCGCTTTGCCGGGAATGCCGCTCAAGACGACCGGACCAGCCTCCGGCTCCTGGTACGGCCCCAGGATGCTGTCAGCCACGGCATACCCCACCCCGTAGCCCGGCGTTTCCCAGGCCCCGCCGCTGTAGAATAGATAGTAACGGTCCGTGTGGAAGACCACGCATGCCCCTTCCACCGTATGCCAGGCGTCCCACAGTTTGCCGTAGTTGATGCGACTGCGCTCAAAAATTTGCCAATCGGCGGACGGCCGCAGAATGGGCATCACCGGCCCCTCTACTGAAACCATATCCTCCCCCAAACGTACCACAGCCAGGGCGGTGCCGACTCGCTCGTCAAAAAAGTCTTTGGCGAAAAACAAATAGCGAACGCCGTCTTTGGGATCGCGAAACGGGTGGGCATCTATGGTAAAGCCCTCATTCGGCAGCAACAAATTCCCGCTGTCCTGAAATGACCCGGCGGGATGGTCGGCGACTGCGACCCGGAGGCGGTGCGTATCGTCGCTTGCCCCATCCGCCGCCGAATAATAGAGATAAAAGCGCCCGTCTTTCTCGGCGACTTCCGGCGCCCAATAGGGAAAGTGGTCTGAAGCACTTAACGGTGTCAGCGCGCCCCCCAGCAGTTCCCAATGCGCGAAATCACCAGAGTGCAGGACGGGAAAGACGTTGCCGTCTTGCTGTCGTTCACCAGTGCCATAGGCATAGTATTCGCCCTGCCATTTCAAGACGAAGGGATCGGCGAAATAGCCCGGCCAAACAGGATTGGTATAGGTCAGTGTCATAAGTCTCCATGATACCCGCTCCCAGCACATAAATTTGCTGTATAATGGAAGTGGAGCATCATGTGAGAAACAAATTCGCAGCCTATTGGGTCGGTTTAGCCCTCGCAATAATAGTAATTCCGGGTGCTCAGGCGGGGTCTATAGGCGCGGATGTGAATGCCGACGTTGACGCCTTCGGCCATAACCAGATGGACATCAACGGCCTCCTCGCTTTTTCGCAAAAAAATACAGTGTACGCGCTGCCCATGTTTAATCAGCCGGCGGACGATCATGCTCGTTACTGGGACAACATGGTGGAACAGTATCAATCGGCACAGATTGATTTTATTTCCGTGTGGCTCAAAGGAAACAATCAGCCGGCGACTTTTGCCAACTGCGTCACAGCGCTCAACAAACGAGAACTGAGCGGCAGAATTAAGATCATGCCGTTTGATGACAACCCGGCCTCGTGGACCGCCATGTGGAACTTTGACCATGGCAACGGCTATGGCTATAAGACTCCATTTGACCTCAGTGATCCAGCGACTTGGGCCTATGTCTGGGACAAGAACTTGAAAGTGTTCTTTCAGAATGTCCCTGATGCCAACCGCTACAAGATCAATGGCAGGCCCGTGTATGTGATCTGGTCCGGGGCGCCGGCTTTTCTGTCCAATCTGAACGGCAACGGCTCCAAACTGCTGAATTATCTTCGCCAGCAGTGCCGCAGTACATTCGGCTTCAACCCGTACATCATGGTCTCCGCTGATTGGGTGAAGAACGATCCGTCCAGCGATAACCCCACAGTCGTTGATGCCGTCTATCCCTGGTTTACTCCCGTGCCGGGGCCGGTCTATTCCACCTGGAATATCAACACCTGGAATGGAGTGACGATGGGCGTCTGCATTCCTCAGTTCCACATTTCCAACAATGCTGACAATAACGCCGGCACATGGATTGTGGATCCCCAGCACGGAAATACGCTCAAAAATGGCCTGAGCGGCACCGTCGGCGATGGCAAGTGCGTGACCACTTTCATTGAGGGCTTTGACGATTATTGGGAGAATACGACCCTCTGGCGAGCGCGTAATTTAGATGAGAACGGCAATCCTTTGGGGTATGCCCAAACCTATAATGATTACCCGAACCAGCGGATCAATCTCGTCCGCCGGCATAGCAACAATGCCTTTCCAGTCAATCTTCTGGAAGAAGCGGAAGGGTGCGATTTATTTTCAGGCGCGGCGGTTCTTCCCGGCAGGCGGAACTTCTACCGAAATGGTCCCATCGCCATTGAGGACACGACAGACACGCACGGCGGTTATGATGTCTGCGATGGGCAGGCAGGCGAATCGCTGCGCTGGCAGGAAGTTCCGATAGAAGGCACGGTGCACTTGCTGGTGCGCGCGGCAACTGCGGCAGCGGGCAGGAAGATGCACTTTGTCATTGACGGTGTGACGTATCCGGCGGTGAAAATACCCAAGACCGGCGGGGAGCAGATTTGGACGACAGTGGATATGGGAACATACTCATTCGGACACAACACCTACCATACGCTCTCTCTGGTCTGGGACACCAGCGGCATCAATGTCAACTGGTGGCGGGTGCAGACGACGACGATCCCGGACGGTAATTATAGAATTGTCAGCCGTCAGGATGGCAATGTGTTAAGCCGCCGTCACTCCGATGCGGCGACCGGACCCGATTTTGAGATTGCCCCTGATACTGGCATGGACAGTCAGAAATGGCATTTGCATTCACGGGGCAAGGGAGTGTACGCACTCCAAACCGTCGGCTCTGCTCCCAGCGGCGCTTCCCAGCAATGGCGCATCGCCCCTTTAACGGATGGCTTCTGTTCGCTCCGCGCACTCCCGAATAACTTCGGGAAACAAAAAGACCTGCCAGGCAGTCAGGAATGGAGTTTCATTCCCAGCGATTGAAAGGAACTTTGTGTGATTTTGCGATTACTGCAACCATTATTCGCAAGCCTGATACTGGTTTTTTGTGTGTCTGTCGCTCCGTTGTGCGCCAGCCCGATCGCGGCGTCTTCGGAAACAGCGGCGGCGCGCGCCGGCATCCAAAGCGCCTATGAGCAGATCAACGCGGCTTTTTCCCAGCATGATCTGACACGCACGATGTCTTATTTTGCCCCGGATTATCTCGTGGTGGATGAGAAGGGCGCGAAGTTCAACAAAGACCAGACCCAGCACCAGTATCAGCAGCAGCTCGGGCAGATCAAGTCTATGCACAGTCGGTATGTCATTCAAGGTGTCACGCCTCAGCCGGGGGGAACACTGGTGGAAATGAAGCTACACATGGACGGCGTCGGCGAGAAACGAATACTGTTCGTCAAAGTCCGAGGAACGTTCACGGATGACCTCTGGGTACGCGATCTCTGGATAAACACGCCGCAGGGATGGCGTCTCAAAGCGCGTCAGACCCTTCAAGACGACATGCGAATTCATCATTAGACCTCTTGCATAAGGGTAGTATACTGTCAGCATGTTCTATGCTGATTTGAAAGATAAGCCCGAAGGCCCGTTCAAGCGTCTAACCGGGGTGCGCCCGGCGACATTCTTAGACATGTGCGACGCCCTGCAAAAGCATCTGCCCTCCGGCGGGCGCACTCCCAAACTGTGCTTGGAGGATCGGCTCCTGCTGACGCTGATGTATTGGCGCGAGTACCGCACCCAAGCCCACATCGGCGAAACTTACGGGGTCAGCGAATTTGCCGTCTGCCGTACCATCGCGGTGGTAGGAAACGCCTTGATGCAGTCGGGCCGCTTCCGTCTGCCGGGCAAAAAGTCCCTCCTCCAGAGCGACACTCAGTATCAAGTCGTGGTCATGGACGCCACCGAATGTCCGGTGGAACGTCCCCAAAAAAGCAACGACGCAGCTACAGCGGCAAGAAGAAGCGTCACACGCAGAAGGCGCAGATAGTCGCTGACCAGAAAACCAAGCAAATCCTAGCCACGGCGTTCAGCGCAGGCAAACTGCACGACTTCAAGTTGTTCCAGCAAAGCCGGACGGCGATGCCGATGCAGACCAAGTGTTTGGCCGACAGCGGCTATTTGGGGTTAGTTAAGCACCATTACAACAGCCAAGTCCCGCATAAAAAGAGCAAACATCACCCGCTGACCAAAGGGCAGAAAGCGCAAAATCGGCAACTGGCACGGGAACGGTTCGTGGCTGAACACATTATTTGGAGCCTGAAAATCTTTCGCATCCTGTCGGAGCGTTACCGCAACCGTCGGAAGCGGTTTGGCCTGCGCTTCAACTTGATTGCCGCCCTTTACAATTATGAACTCAACGACTGACCCTTATGCAAGAGGTCTATTGACTCCGCCTGCCCTCATTTGAGCGCTTCCTCGGCTTCCAATTCGCGCAGGAGCGGCTCGGCGCGGGCGACTAATTCGTCCTTGCGGGGGCGAAGTGTGTCGCGCGTCTCGCAGTAGATAGCAAGCGCGCCGAGGGGGTCGAGCGATTCGGTGAGCAGTTTGGAGCGCACGGCGTCGGTGTCGCGGACGACTTCTTTGTGCAGAGAGACGGTCAGGAAGCAAGGGTTGAGGGCCGCACGGATTTCGGTTTCGCGCAGGGCGGCCTGCTGTTCCGATTTGATTTTGTAGGCCACTTTGACGATGGCGTCTTGAATGGGCTGTTTTTTAATCGCTGCCAGAATGACTTCCGTCGGATTTTCGCCTGCCTCCGTCGCGTCCACGTCAATCTCCACGAACGGACGTGTTTTGACTGTGACATGGTTGACTTCGGTCGCGCCTTTGGCGAGATCAACCAGTGCGAAGCCTTTTTCTTCCGACCGTTCGCCGAAATCAATGCGCTCAATGCTGCCGCTGTAAACGACGGGGGGCTGCTGGCCCCGGTTGAGGTCCTGGTAGCGGTGGATGTGGCCCAGCGCGACGTAATCAAACGGCGGCTGAGTCAGCACGGACAGTGGCACTTCCGGCTCATTGGTCAGATAACCGACCTGATTGGCGCTGAGTTTGGCGTTGGCGACGGAAAAATGGCCCATCAGCACCGTCGGAAGATTGGGATCGCACTGAGCGGCCAGTGTGTTAATGCCTGCCGAGTAGCGGTCTACAATGAGCTGCGTCGTTTCCTGAACGCCTTTGTCCTTGTTTTCCTCGCGGGACAGCACCAGGCTCTTGATGAGATAAGGCATCGCGGCAATCTGGACCCGATTGCCCCTTTTCGTTTCTATAACCGCAAATCCCGGCTGATCAAAGACACGCAAACGCTCCCCGGACAGCGCGCCGAAGATTTCAATGGCATTGGCGCGGCCTTTGGTATTCGGGATGTCGTGGTTGCCGGCCAGCATGACGACCGGGATGCCGGCCTGGGTCAGCCGAGACAGGCACGAGGCAAACTCGCGCTGGTGAGTCTGGTTCGGATCGCGGGTCTTATACGCATCCCCGGCGAAAACGGCCAATTCCACATCGGCTTCCAGGGCAATGTCCATCGCCTGAAGAAGCGCATTGCGGAAGTCTACCAGACGCGAAGGCAGGCCGGTCTGCGGATCAAACCGGCCATAGTTTTCCACGCCGAAATGAACATCGCCAAAATGCATCAGGCGGATCGGAGGCTGTTTCGGCATCTTATTTTGCCTTCGCCCGACTCGCCCATTTTTGCCATAGGGCGGCGTTTTTCAAGAGTGGAATGTACAGGCCGCCGACGACCGAGCGGGCCTGAAAACCTTCCTGCCTGCCGTCCGTCGTCCAGTACCAGTCCGTCAGTGGAACGCGCGTCGGCGTTTCATTGGCCCAGGTGTAGAGCGGGTCGGTCAGAGTCGCGAAGTCCGCCGGGTCTTCGGCCAGTGTCGCCGTCCAGACGATCCAATCCAATTTGGTATATTCGCTGCGATTGTCCAGCGGGAGGCCATATAGGTTTTGCTTTGCCTTGTAAAAGGCGATTTCCTTGCGAACGACATCGGGCGAGAATAAGTTTAAATCAAGAAGCGTGTCCCAGACTAGATTATACTTCTGGCTCCACGAGCCGGGCTTGTCAAAGGCGAGACGAAAATGGTCGCCGTCGTCGGCCATGGTAACCCATTCATTCGCCATTGTCTGGGCGGTTTGACGGTAACGCGCGGCGTCTTCAGAACGCCCCGTCAATTCGCAAAGCTGGGCATAGCCGCCCAAGCCCATGATGGCTTTTAAGGACAGGTTGACGTTGTGGGCCAGATGCCCGGCGAAGTCATCCGTGCAAAGCTGGTTTTCAGGGTCCAACCCCTTGTCGCGCAGATACTCGGCCCACTTTGTCAGGAGCGGCCAGTATTTCTGAACGTATTCCGTGTGCCCGTCCACTTTGGTCAAGGCGGCCATTAGTAGCAGCATGTTGCCGCATTCTTCCACCGGCATCTGATCGTCTTCCGTGCGCTCCCCTCCCCCATAGACCTGACCATTGCAGAGCGGATAGGTTCCGAGATCATGGGGCGCAAACGGGAAGCGCCATCGGGGCGTGCTTGCGTAATTTAAAATAGGCGTCAGCATGGCCCGCAGCAGTTCCGGGTTCAGCAGCAGAAAGAACGGCGCAGAGGGATAGGTCACGTCTACCGTCGCGATACAGCCATTGGAAAAGTTTTCTTTGGACAGGAATAGGGGCGTGCCGTCAAAGTCTGCGGCCAGTTTGTGCGCGGCGATGCACTGCCGGAACGCTAGAGCACACAGGGCGGCAAACTTCTCGCCGCCGACCTGACGCAAATCGGCCAGGAGTTCGTCGTCAAATGCCCGGCTGCGCTCCATCAGGGCAGGGTAATCCCGCGCCGCTAATTGAAGAAGTTCAGCAATTTCCATGCCGTTTCGTCGCCAATAGGGTCGGACTTTTCGATAAAAATACTCAATGGAAAAGATGTCATCATAGGCCAGAAGGACATGGCGCGAAACGGGCGTGTCCGCGACTGTTCCCAGCGAAAGGGCGCAGGCGAGAACAGGCCAGCCGTCGTGGACAGGGCGTGCGGCGGCGATCTCGTCCGCCGGGGGCAGGATACCGGTTGCGATAAATGCTTCCCGGCCCAGAGTTGCCAGCGTCAAGGCAGTATCACTGTTAACTCCGGTCGGCACTGCAAGATAAAGATAGCCCCAGTCAATTCGCAAATTATCGCCGGACTTCTCCAGAATCGGCTGCCGGGCTGATCCCATCTGCAAAACATCCAATTCGGGCAGACAATAGCGCGACGACACGACCGCCTGATCCGCCGTATTGACGACCCATTCTCCCTGAACATGGAGATAAATATCTACTTCATGAGGCTGACTGTCTGTTGACTGTGCTTCCCAGGTGATGTAAGTGATCGGGCGGGAGAGAATATCCAAGTCATCCGGCAGAAGCGGTGAAAGAAACGTCAACGTTATGTGAACGCCAGCCGCTTCAAAGCCATACACCGTGCGCGTCGGCAAGGTTTGAAGCTCCGTTTGCTCCATCGCCGGGGTTTCGCGGGGGTGAGTCCCGATGAGCCGGTAGGCCGCGCCGTCAATGCGAGCCAGCCCGCACAGGCCGTAATTTGTCCCTGTCCAGTGGCGGACTTCGGTTTCCGTCAGCCTATCGGAGACAGACCAGGCGCTGAAATAGGGATCATGGGTGACAAGCGGGACGGCGGGCGGGCGGAGGGATCGAGTCAGGTCTGACTCAGATTGGCTGGGCATGAAGCAGGCTCCGGGTAAGCAAAGTGTTTGCAGAGTATACCCGAAGCTCGCGTCAAAATCAGGCGGCCAGCAGACATTCTTCCCAGTCAATCTCGCAGACACCGAAATCAACGGTGTCTGCCATCAGGTTCAGAAAAGCTTCAACGACATTGGGATCAAAGTGCGTCCCCGACAAGCTACGCAGATGATCCAATACGCGCTCCCGGAACCAGGCCGCGCGATAGGGTCGATCTGAAGTCAGGGCATCCCAGACGTCCACAATAGCGAAGATGCGGGCGGAGAAAGGGATCTGCTCGCCCTGAAGTCCCTGCGGATACCCGGTACCATCCCACTTCTCATGATGGTATAAGGGGATCTCCAGTGCCGGGCGCAGAAATGAAATGGGAGACAACATTTCCCAAGCATAAATTGGATGACGGCGCATCACGGTCCATTCGTCTTCTGTCAAAGGCCCGCACTTGCAGAGAATGGCGTCCGGGACCCCCATTTTGCCGATGTCGTGCAAAAGCGCACCCTGCTCGAGGGGCACTAATTTACTCTTATCCAGCCCCAACTGTGTCGCCAGTTGCAACGTCAGAAGAGTAACACGCTGGGAGTGGCCTTGCGTTTCTTCATCACGCAGATCGAGCGCGCGCGACCAGCCTGTGATGGTGGCATTGTAGGACTGCTGCAGATGCAGGTTTGCCTCGGCCAGATCAGCGGTGCGGGCTTGAACACGATGCTCCAACTCGTCATGCGCCTGCCGGAGCGCAACGGCTGCTTTTTCCACTCGGCTTTGGGCAAAGAAGACACCGATCCCGGTCAGGAGTGCCAGCGTAATAGCCAGCGTCAGGCCGGTGACGGCGGCACGGCGCATGGCGGCAAGATGCGATACATAGTGGTCTACCGTCAGGTCTACGCCTACAATTCCCACCAGGCGATTCTGGGAGTCTCGAATAGGCGCGTAACCACTCATAAAATTTCCCCACTGATCCGCGGTTGGCTCTTGATCCGCCTGCGCTTTGCCGGTGCGAAGGGCGGTTTTCATTTCTGCATCCGCTTCGGGATAGGGTTGCATGATATGAGATTTGTCGTCAATGCCGTTGCCGTCGTGGTCACCGGGTGGCGTGGGGTCGAGAACAAAGTAAATCTGGCCCTGCTTTATGATGCAGGTATAGACATACTTGATATCCCCGCTGGCTTTTTGCACCTGGTCCAAAGGCTTGATGGCGCGAAAATAGGCAGGCGTCGTTTCCTGCCGAGGCGAAATAAACTGCCGATGGGCATCACCATCCACCATGGCAGCGGCCACAGTCGCAATGCGAATGAGATTAGACCGGACTTCGCTTTTCAGCGCCTGGGTCAACCGGATATAGAGACTTGCCCCGCTTAAACAAGTCACAAGCAGTATTATGACTGCGGCGAAAATACCACGCCAGATTGCCCGGGCGTTTTGCCGCGCGAGGACCAACCACTGAGACCTGTCGGAACCAGACATAATAGAGACTCTGCTGATTCTCATATCGGTACTATCGCAGATTTCTTTAGTTTTATGTCAGGCTGCCTGCGGAATCGCAGGCATGTTCTGAGCGGCCATTCCTGAAAATGGATGCGTTGACAGCCGCCGGACCAATCGGCTATACTGCGAGAAGAAACGGAGCATTTTCCAATGGTTCTTACCTGGGATCAGGACCCGCGCGAACTTTATCCGGGCATCACCATCGGCGGCATAGTGCAGCCTCTGGTCAACGGCAAACTGACCGTTCATACCGAAGAACCCCGCGCCCGCGAGGGCGAGTTTCCCGAAAGCAACATCCGCATCCTCGCCCAAAACGGCCTGCTGGGCATGAAGACGCCGCAGGATTATGGCGGTCTTGGCCTGGACACGCTGAACGTCACCTATGCTGTAGAGCAGATCGCCCGCATCGCCCCCGCGACGGCCTTTGTCCTGCTGCTGCACACGCTCACCGTCAATCGGATCGCCAAAGCCGGCACAGAAGCGCAGAAGCGCAAATATCTGCCGCGCATCTCCTGCGAAACTTTGGGCGCGTCCGCGTGGTCCGAAAGCGGCGTCGGTGCGGACAAAAGCGTCTTAAACACCAAAGCGTTCTGTGAGAATGGCGTCTGGCACTTGAACGGCCAGAAAGCGTTCTGCACCGGCGCAGGCCATGCCGGCGTTTACATGGTGATGACGGATACGACTGAGGGGAAAGGCTTCTTCTTAGTGTCTGACGACAATCCCGGCCTGCGGATCGGCGAGCCGATGGACTCCATGGGATTGCAGGGAACCCACAGTGGGGCCGTTTCGCTGGACGACGCCCGCGTTCCCGACGCCGAGCGGGTCGGTGAGCCGGGTCATATCGGCCCGATCATCAATCTGGACATGCAATCTGGCCTGCATTCGGGGATTGTCGCGACGGGGATCGCCCTGGGCGCATTCGGTCGCCTGCTGGACATCGTGAAAGCCAACAACTCTTTTGAGAAGTATGAAAGCGTCCGCGTCCGCGTCTCCCAGCTTGCCTCCAGCCTGAGCGTCATGCGAACCTATGCGTACTCGCTGGCTCACATGGCTTCCCTGCCCGACGAAGCACGCCCGCCGGTGGAAGCCGCGACCATGACCGCCAAACTGTTCCTGTCTGAGAGCGCCCTGCAAATGACCACAGACGCCATCGCCATCGCGGGCAAGGCGGGCTACCTGCGCGAGAATGGGTTAGAACGGCTGCACCGGGACTCGCTCGGCATCGTCATTGCCGCTCCGATCAACGGTCAGGTGCTAGGCTCCATCGGCGAATCGCTGCGTCAGGCGGATCGCTCGTCCCATCTTTACAAAGTCTAAATGGACATCGCCGCGCATCCGCAGGCCGTTTTCGTGACGGCGCAGATTGACCTCACCGGCGGGCGCGGCAGTCTGCTGGGCGGTTTGGGACCTTCCAAAACAGCCTCCGGCGAACTGCCCGCGCCTAGAGCCTGTTATGCACTTTGTAGCAAGCGAACGAAGTTGATGAGCATCAGACAAGCATACGCGACAAAATGCAAGCCCGCCAGAGTCTCCGGCAACCGCTCATAATCGCGGGCCAACCGCCGAAACCGGGATGCCCAACCAAAGGAGCGCTCCACGACCCAGCGGCGCGGCAACAGCACGAAGCCTTTCTTGGCTTCAGGAAGTTTGACCACTTCCAGCCGGATGCCCTGCCCTTGAGCCGCTTCAGCCGCCTCTGGGCCAGTGTAGCCCTGATCTACAAAGGCGATCTCCACCGTGTGACCGGTGGCTTCCTGCACCGCCTGAGCCAACTCAGCCACCTGAGCGCGTTCTTGCTCACTGGCCGGTGTGACCAGAAGGGCCAGCAGATGCCCCAGCGTGTCTACAGCCATATGGACTTTGCTGCCATTTTTCTTTTTGGCTCCGTCCCAGCCGGCGCGTTCGCCGCTTTCGGGGGTAGATTGCAGGGTACGGCCATCAAAGATCGCCGCCGTTGGTTCCGGTTTTCGTCCTTGCGCCACGCGCAGCAGTTCACGCAGGTCATGGACAATGCTCTCAAAGCAGCCGGCCCTGAGCCAGCGTTGCGTTTGCTGATAGATGGCCGCCCAGGGCGGCAGATCGTTTGGCATCATGCGCCACTGAGCGCCCGTGCGAACAATCCAGCGCGCACCGTTGAAGACTTCGCGGAGCGAGTAGTCGCGCTGGGGTGCTTCTTGGGTCATCAAGGTCAAGTAAGGGGCGACGAACGCCCATTCGTCATCACAAACATCGGAAGGGTAAGGCTTTCTTTTAGGTTTGCGGATAGGGATGTCAGTACACATACATTAAAAACACCCGCAGGCCGTCCAAAGTTCATAACAGGCTCTAGTTCTGGGCTGGTACTCTGGCGCGTTTTGGAGCGGGTCGCGATTGAAAAGCAGTTGGAGCAGCGGACGATCACTCCTGCCGAAGATGGGCAGAGCGTATCCTATGCCTACACCGTCAAAGGCGGCGGAGGCGGGCTGTTTCCCATTGACGAGCCGGGGCATTTCACGGCGGAGTTAGTCGCTGTTTACGCACCACCGTCGTTTCTGACCGAAGTCGGTCAGGTGGAAATCGTTTCCACGTCTGTCCCCGCAGAGGAAGCCAGGGGAACGCCTGCACCCGTGCGGCGAAGCGCAACGCCTTCCACGGCCCAGTTGGAGGGCCGCCTGATTCGCTTGCCCGGCGAAGACGACCGGCGCATCTGGTTTGTGGAACACGGCGTCAAGCGTTTGCTGGCCTCTCCCACTTGCGGGCGTCTGCGCTTCGGTGACGGCTGGCAGCGATTAATTCAGCCCCTGCCCTCAGTAGAAGACTTGAACATCGTTCCCGACGGCCCGCCGCTGACGCTGGCCGAAGCCGCCGAAGGCAAATTGGTTTACTCCTGGCCCCACCCGGAGACTTATTGGGTGCAGGGCGGCAAAAAGCATTTGATTGACGACGACACAGCGGTCAAAGACCGCTTAGGCAACCACTGGCGCATCAAACTCCTCCATCTGCGCCCGGCGGATTTGGCGGAGATTACGGAGGAAGAGTCACCATGAGTAAAATTGCTACATACTGCTACTGTTTTTTGGGTTCATTCGTGGGCAATCTCGTTATACAGCTATTTCATAATGCTTGGGACCAAAGAGAAACCGACTGGCCGAGGTTTATCGGCTTTACTTTGTTGTTCAGTATGGCCATGTCAGCCCACTGGGTACTCATCTCTGAATGGCTTCGGCAAAAGCGGGTGAGGCCGGGTAAACATTCTCTCATTCAAAATCCATGACCAATAACCTGAAAATCATGGGCGTCATACCCGCCCGATTTAACTCAACCCGGCTGCCGGGGAAGGCGCTGCGGGAAATCGCGGGCAGGCCGATGATCCATTGGGTCTATCTGAATGCGAAGCGTTCGCCGCTGCTGACGGATTTGGCGGTTGCCACAGACAGCCGCGAAATCCAGGCGTCCTGTGAAGACGCCGGGATTTCTGTTGTCCTCACCGGCGAGCATCCGTCGGGCAGTGACCGGGTGCATGAAGTGCTGACCCGGACAGACGCAGATATTTATGTCAACATTCAGGGCGATGAGCCAACCCTCCGGCCTGACCACTTAGAGTTGATGCTTGCGCCGTTTTTCCAGAACACCGGGGCGCGGGTGACGACGCTGAAAGTCGCCATTCAGGCTGCCGAAGCCGCTGACCCAAACAATGTCAAGGTGGTGACGGCGGACAACGGCAATGCGCTCTATTTTTCGCGCTATCCCATCCCCTATGACCGGGCGGGAACAGGCAATGTCCAGCATTTCAAGCACATCGGCCTGTATGCCTACACCCGTGAGGCGCTGGATTTATATCATAGCCTGCCGCAGTCATCGTTAGAGTTATCCGAAAGCCTGGATCAACTCCGCTTCTTGCAGAACGGCGTTCCCATTTATGTCGCGGAAACGCCGCATGACACCGTAGGCGTGGACACGGAAGCCGACTTGCAGCGCGTCATTACCATGTTCAGCGAGATCAACAGCGCATAAAATTCTCCGTGGGTATAAAACCCACGGCTGCCAGAGCAATCGTCCTGCGGACGAAATGAGTCTCTCGTCCGCATGACGATTGTTTTCGGAGACGGGTCGTTCATCGGCCCGGTTCGCTGTCTGCTTATGTATTCCCTGTATAGTTTCCTGTTTGGGTTCTGGGTCATTCTGCTGACCCCCTATTTTCTGTATCGCGCCTGGCGGCATCAGAAATATCTGCCCGCGTTGAAACAGCGGCTGGGTTATCTGCCGGACAGCCTCAAGCCGGATGGCAGGCCAACGGTCTGGATACACTCCTGCTCTGTGGGCGAGACCCTGAGCGTTCAGCCTCTGGCCCATGCACTTTCGCTGCGATTCCCCCAAGCCCGCTTTGTCTTTTCCACCATCACCAAGACCGGGCAGGCCATCGCCCAGGAGCGGTTCGCCAAATATGGCGAGGGTAACACGTTTTACTTTCCGATTGACCTGGCTTCCATTGCCAATCGCGTGCTGGACTGGATACAGCCGAGCCTCTTTATCACGATTGACACGGAAATCTGGCCGAACGTGCTGCACGAGACGAAAAAGCGCGGCATTCCCATTGTCATGGTGAATGGCCGCATTTCCGCGCAGTCGTTCCAGTATTACCGCTGGCTTCAGCCGCTGATGGGGCCGGTCTTTCGCAATTACCAGTTGCTGCTGATGAAGTCAAAGGAAGACGCCGAGCGTGTGCAGCGGATGGGCGCGCGGCCCAGCCAGATTCGGATTAGCGGCAACATCAAATATGACCGCAATCTGGTAGAACGCGAAGTCACGGAAGCCCAGGCGCAGGCGATGGATCAGTCGCTGGCCCTGACTTCCTCCCACGCGCCCTTAATTGTCGCCGGCAGCACCCATGAGGGCGAGGAGCTAATTCTGCTGGATGTCCTGCGGCGTATTCGCGAGACGGCGAATCTGAAACTGACACGTCTGTTGATTGTCCCGCGTCACCCGGAACGCTTCACCCCCGTCGCGCAATTGGCCGAGCGCAGCGGCTTTCACGTCAAACGCCGCTCCGATCCTGCGCTCGGCGATCCCGCTGCCGATGTCTTAGTGTTAGACACGCTGGGCGAACTGGCGACGGCCTATCAGTTCGCCACCGTTGTTTTCGTCGGCGGCACGCTCATCCCGCACGGCGGGCAATCCATCATGGAGCCTGCCGTCTATGCCAAGCCCATTGTGGTCGGCCCGTCCATGAAAAACTTCCCCCAGATTATTGACGACTTCATTGAGCGCGGCGGCATTGCCCAGATTTCCGCCGATGAGACCGACAAAGAGGCGCAAAAACAGCAATTGACGGAGGCCATTGTCCGCCTGCTGCAAGATGCCGAGGCGCGGGAAACGATGGGCCGCGCCGCCTTCTCCGTCTTTGAGGGTAGCCAGGGGGCGACGCAGTTCACGGTTGACCACATCGCGGTTATTTTTGAGGAGGCGCTGGCAAAATGAGCGAAATTCTAGCCCGCATTCGCGTCCGCGAGACGCATGGAATAAGGCGGTTTCTGTACCCACTGACAGCGATGGTTGACCTGCCGGAAGACATTGACGTGTCTTCACTTGGCTGGTCAGGCACGAAGGGAGACGCCGTTCCCTTACAGTTCACGCCTCACAAGGGCCAGACACACCGGCTTGACTTTGCCCTGTCTTTAGCGCCGATGGAAGAGCGCACGTTAGAAATAGTCGCCGGAGGTTTTCAGTTTGCCGTTCCAGATGCCTTGCAGGTCGCAGCTGCCCCCAATGGTGGTCTGCATAGCCGTCAAGAAAAGGTTTCATTTGACATTATGCCGGATGGAAACATCAGCCAAATTATCTATGATGGCATTTCTCACCTGAGTGAGCCTAGCCACTCTATTCACATACTCTATCAAGCACATGAAACGCTTCAAGGAATTGAAACAAGTATCAGAGGAGGGCCTTTGGCAGCATGGCTATCAGCAAAAGGAACATACCGCACAGGCTTTGAGGCAGAGACAATCACAGAGGTAAGCGCCTGCAAGTCATGGGTGAAGCAAAATCATCTTGTTCAGACACCGGATCGCAACGACCTTTTTCAGTTCGGCATTGGCTTGATACCAACAGCCACAACTTTGTTGTGCGATTTCGGCGTAGGAGGCGGCATTTACGGGAAACTCCAACCTGGCCCTAACGGCAGCTTATCGCTGCGGTTTCAGATTGCAAAAGATGGAACAGCAGACTGGCGTTTGGCAACAACTGACGAGATGGGCCGTATGCCGCAAGTGAATTATCGCGGGCGAATTGAGCAAGGATTAGAAAGCCAATTATGGTTTCACATTCTTGATACTGACAAATCACTGGCAGTTGCTATCACAAAAGTTCCAGACAGTTGCCGAGAAATTACTATTCATCTTTCAATTGACAGATCGGTGTCTATAACATATGAATTAGATGGAGATGCGGCCCCAGCAGAGTTCGGCGTCTGCTATCACTTCCTGAATGACGTTCCCGCGATTGCCGCCGCGACCAATCCGCAGTCCATTCTCCTGCCGCCGGTCGTGGATGTGCTGCCGGTGTAAATAAAACGCATTCGTGCCGATAATTCCGGGCCGATGAACGGCGGGTCTCCGAAAACAATCGTCCTGCGGGCTAAAGAGGAGTTTTCCCTCATCTGCCGGACGATTGCTTTGTCAGACGGGTCGTTTATCGGCATGGAATTATCGGCACGAATTTATTGGCTGGGAACGACCAAGCCCTTACGACGTTTCGTGCGTCTTCGCGGGGCTATGGCTGCCGGCCTTTTTCTTGCGATCTGCCTCGCTGCTGCCTTCCGTCCGGCGCACGTCAACCAGTTCTTTTTTGCGTTCCTCGCCCAGTTTTTTCAGCGTTTCTTCCCAATTGTCTTTGTAAGGCCGCAGGGTTTCCACCAGCGTCGTCGCGATGGCGAGGTTGCGGAACCATTTGCGGTCGGCAGGGACGATGTACCAGGGCGCATGCTTGGTGGCCGTCGCGCCCAGAGCGTTTTCATAAGCATCCGTGTACTTATCCCAAAACTGACGCTCTTCCCAATCGCCGGGCGAGAGTTTCCAGGCTTTTTCCTCGTCCTGCTCACGCGCTTCCAAGCGAGCCTTCTGCTCGTCTTTGCTGATGTGCAGGAAAAACTTGAGAATGATCGTGTGGTTGTCCGACAGCAGCTTCTCAAAGTTGTTGATCTGCGCGTAGCGCTGCTTGACGACATCATCGGACACTAGCTTGTGAACGCGCGTCACCAGCACATCTTCGTAGTGAGAACGGTTGAAAATCGTAATCATGCCTTTGCCGGGCGTCTGCTTGTGGATGCGCCAGAGAAAGTCATGGGCGGCTTCTTCCGGCGTCGGCACTTTAAACGAGGCAACGGCGCAGCCCTGCGGGTTGACGCTCTGCATGACGTGGGCGATGGTGCCGTCTTTGCCCGCCGTGTCCAGCCCTTGCAGGACGATCAAAACACTGTGCTGCTGGGCGGCATACAGCCATTCCTGCAAGGCGCTCAGTTCTTCGCCCAGTTTGGCAAGGACGACGGCGCTGGTATCTTTGTCCTCTCCGCTTTTATCATCCGCCGCGTAGTCGCCCAATTTGATCTTTTGTTCTTTGTCCAGTTTGACTGCATAATTCATGTCTGCTTGTTCCCCTTGCGTCTATTGTACCCATTAAATGCAGGCCGAAATTCTTGACACGGCGGGTGCGAGTATGCTATACTAGCAGTGTGTCGGGGCGTAGCGCAGCTTGGTTAGCGCACCGAGTCTGGGGCCCGGGGGTCGCAGGTTCGAATCCTGTCGCCCCGATCACAAACAATACAGCCGCCGGAAGGATTTTTCCTTCCGGCGGCTGTTTTTTAAGTACCGGGCCGAATGTGGACAAAGGGGGATTGCTGCTCGACCCGGCGCAGGCGCTCATCCAGGCGCTGCAAGGTCTGGTCAAAGGAAACGTCAAATGAGGTCGCCGTGTCCCGAAGCTGGGCAATCTGCGCGTTCAGGGCGGCCACTTCCTCGGCCAGCGCCTGCGGGTCAGTGCGAGGCAGGGGGACAGGCCGCCCGGTGACGAGGGAAGCGAAGCCGTGCAGCAGGGTAAACGCGCCTGCGGCCAGCGCGGACCAGCCCCAGCCCAGGGCCGCCACCAGTGTGATCAGCGTCCATGTCCAGAAGTGCTGGCCTACCCCGGCGAACTGGCATTCTAACAATCCCCCGAGACTAATCCAGAAAGCAATGCCCCAGGCTTTCACGGCAGCTTACCTCCTCGCGGCAGACAAGGTTTGGTGAGCGGGGGCCGCCACGGGATGAACGGTGGCCTCGGCCCAGTTGCCGGGCCATTCCAGCCGTTTCGCGGCCAGACGCGCGGTTTCTTTGCCCTCGTATCGCGCGATAATGGCAAGCGCAAGGTCAATGCCCGCGGTCATGCCCGCCGAGGACATCAGGAAACCGCCGCCGTTGACCACGCGGGCGCCTTTGACGACTTGCAGTTTAGGATAGCTTTTCGCCAGGGCTTCCACCTGAGCCGAGTGCGTGGTAATCTGGCAGCCATCCGCCAAACCGGCTTTTGCCAGGATAAAGGCGCCGGTGCAGACCGAAGCGATGATTTCCGCCGTGTCGCTGGCGTTTCGCAGGAACTCCAGAATGTGGAGCGGCAGCGTCTGCTTGCGGGCGCCGGGACCGCCGGGGACAATAATAATATCCGCTTCAAATGCCTGCGCCAGTGACTTATCCGGCATCACATTGAGTCCGTGTGAACATGTCACAGTATGCCGCTTATCCGCAACCGTCTGAACATGGAAGGCCGGCTTTTCACTCCATTTGCCGTCTTGCAGCCGCCGACAGGAGGCCAGGGCTTCATACGGCCCGCAGAAGTCCAGTTCGTCTACGCCATCATAGAGCAGAATGTCAACTGATTTCATGGATTGAGTCTCTCAAAAGTCGTCCCACTGACAGCAAACTTTGCCAGGGCATTATTTTCTTTAGCTGCCCGGCCACTCCATGCGCCGGGCCGTCATTCGGGCCGCAAGCGGCCCGGCGAAGCGTTCCACAATCGCCAGTGCAAGGTCGATGCCGGCGCTGATGCCCCCCGACGACATCAGATCCTCTCCGTCTTTCACTACGCGCTGCCCCGAAACTACCTGGATGTTCGGGTATTGCCGCGCCAGTTCCGCGATGGCCGCATGATGTGTCGTCAGCCGCCTCCCATCCGCCATACCTGCCTTCGCCAGAATAAAGGCGCCGGTGCAGACCGAAGCGACCAGGTCGCCCGTAAGGCTCGGATCGGACCGAAAATTCAATCAGCTTCGGCGGCAAAGTTTCCCGCCTGGCTCCCGGCCCGCCGGGGACAATGATAATGTCGCTCTCACGCGCCTGTGTGACCTGCTTGTCTGCGATCACCGTCACGCCATGCGCGCAATTGATGCTGCCGGCACGCGCCGCGACCGTTTCCACATGAAAAACCGGCTTATCGGTCCGCTTTCCGTCAACCACTTCCCGGCAGGAGGCGAGAGTTTCCAGTGGACCGATGAAATCCAGCTCATCCACACCCTCGTACAGCAGCACATTGACTGACTTCAAATAGCCTTTCCCCAATCCCCTCAGTGCCAAAAAAGTTCAGTGCCAAAAAAGTTTAGCGCCAAAAAAGTTTAGCGCCAAAAAAGTTTAGCGCCAAAAAAGTTTAGCGCCAAAAACGCAGTAATGACTCAAAGACCCAACGACCGTCGGCGGACCCAGGGCCGGGTCGGCGGCGCGCTCCGGGTGCGGCATCAGTCCCAGCACATTAAAGCCGGCGTTCGCAATCCCCGCAATGTTGTCTTGCGAACCATTGGGGTTAGCCGTTGCTGTAAGGCTGCCGTCCGGCTCCGAGTAGCGAAAAATGACCCGATTTGCGGCATTCAATTCGTTCAGCGTCGCCTCGTCACAAACATATTTGCCCTCGCCATGCGCGACAGGAACGCGCAGCGTCTGGCCGGGTGACAGGGCGTTCGTGAAGGGCGTGTCCGTGTTTTCCACTCGGAGAGAGACCTGCTTGCAGACAAACTTCTGGCCGTCGTTGCGAACCAGCGCGCCGGTCAGCAGATGCGACTCGCACAGCGCCTGGAACCCATTGCAGATGCCCAGAACGAGTCCGCCCTGAGCCGCAAACTCCTGCGTGGCCGCCATTGCCGGCGCAAAGCGGGCAATCGCCCCGCAGCGCAGATAATCGCCATAGGAGAAGCCGCCAGGCACAATGACGCAGTCCACACCCTTTAAGTTCGCTTCCGCGTGCCACAGATATTCCACCGGCTGCCCCAGCACATCTTTGATGGTGTAATAGGCATCCTGATCACAGTTGGAGCCGGGGAAACGAATGACGCCGAACTTCACTCAGTCACCTCGTAGCGATAATCTTCAATCACCGGGTTTGCCAGCAGTTTGTCGCACATTTCTTTGACCTGCGCGTCAATCGCCTGTCCCTCTTTAACCGTCATTTCCACATATTTGCCGATCCGCACCTGTTCCACATCTCCATAGCCAAGCTGCTGCAATGCGCCTTGAACAACTTTGCCCTGCGCGTCTAAGAGAGAAGGCTTGAGCGTGACATATACTTTAACCTGCGCCATAAATGCTCCTCATGATTTAGAGCAGTTTCCGAAACTGCTCTACAGTCAGTCCAGATCCACGAACAATCGTCCCCATTGTGAAAGCGTTGATCGGATTGTTGCGCGGAATAATAAGAACATGACTCCCATCTGACATAACAATATGCTTACTCAGACGCACTATCTGAAAGCCTACCTTTTCAAATGCGCGAATGGCTTAAAGATGATTGACGCCGGGGATGCTTGGCATACCTAAGCCGCTACCTCAATCTCTCGCAGGAGCATTGGCGGCTCTGGAAGCAATTTCAGTTCAGCCACCACAGACTGATATTCTGTGATGGCATCCCGAATGTTTTCGATCGCTTCTTCTTCCGTATTACCTTGCGAAGCACAGCCTGGAAGAGCAGGACAAGAGACGCTATAGCCTTCGTCCGATTTAACGAGCAGAATCTGATACAACATTGTTTGCACCTGAATCTCAATTTGTACGAATACTGTTGATACTATTATACCATGTAAAATCGGTTCATAGTAGTCATTCACTCCGTTTCAATATGCCGCACGAGTTGCGCCGCCAGACCTGTGTAGGAGGCAGGCGTGAGAGTGAGCAAACGTTGTTTATCCTCTGCGGGCAAATCCAGGTCGGCAATGAATGCTTGAATGCCTTCGCGGGTAATGCCCGCGCCGCGTGTCAGTTCTTTGAGGCGCTCATACGCATCCGGGGTTCCCACCCGGCGCATGACGGTCTGGATCGGCTCGGCCAGCGTTTCCCACGCATTTTCCAGATCCTGATGGATGAGTTCGCGGCTGACTTCCAGCACGCCGAGGCCGCGCAAAGTCGCGTGCAGGGAAACGTAGGAATGGGCGATCGCTGTCCCCAAATTCCGCAGGGCGCTGGAGTCAGTCAGGTCGCGCTGAAGGCGCGAAATGGGCAGTTTAGCCGCCAGATGCGTCAGAAGCGCATTGCTGACACCTATATTGGCTTCGGAGTTTTCAAAGTTAATCGGATTGACTTTGTGCGGCATCGTGGACGAGCCGACTTCCCCTTTGACGACACGCTGCTTGAAATAGCCCCAGGAAATGTAGGTCCAGATATCCTGGTCAAAGCCCAGCGTAATCGTGTTAAAGCGCACTAGCGTGTGCGCCAGTTCGGCGATGTAGTCATGGGACTCAATCTGCGTTGTCAGCGGGTTCCATGTCAGCCCCAGCCGCTCCACAAAAGCGCGGGACAGTTCTTCCCAGGGCAAGTGGGGATAGGCGATGGAATGCGTGTGATAGTTGCCGACCGTGCCGTTGAACTTGCCCAGGTACTCAATGCCGTCAATCTGCGCGAGCTGACGCCGCCAGCGATGAACAAACACGGCCAGTTCTTTGCCCAGCGTCGTCGGGCTGGCCGGCTGCCCGTGCGTATGGGCCAGCATCGCGACTTCCCGCGTGTCCTGAGCCAGTTGGGCCACACGATCCACCATCCTGGCCGCCAGCGGACGCCACTTTTGTGTGACGCCGCTTTGGAGCATCAGGCCGTATGCGAGATTATTGATGTCTTCCGAGGTGCAGCAAAAGTGAATAAATGAAATCACATCCGCCAGCGAGGTTCCCGACAATTTCCCCTGAAGATAATACTCCACGGCCTTCACATCATGCCGCGTCGTTTGTTCAATCTCTTTCACCCGCTCGGCTTGGACCGGGTCAAAGTTCGTGATAAGGGAGCGCAAATAAGTTTGTTCCTCGTCGGAGAAAGGCCGAACATCGACGATTCCCGGCTGCTCGGCCAGAAACAGCAGCCATTCCACTTCTACGAGCACCCGATATTTGATCAGGGCGTACTCGGAAAACTCTAATGATAAATCTTCCGTTTGCACTCCATAGCGTCCATCAATCGGGGAAATCGCCGTCACTGACATAGTCAAAAGTCCTTTGCGTTTGCTGAACCTGTATTATACCTGTTCTCAGTCCAGCTTGACGAACGGCGCAATTTTGGCGAACTTTTTGGGGCCGATGCTTGTCACTTGCATCAAGTCTTCTATCTTCTGAAAGCCGCCTGCCTGCTGGCGGTAAGCAAGAATTCGTTCGGCCATGCCTGGGCCGACTCCCGGCAGCCGCTGAAGCTGCTCCGCCGTGGCGGTATTGAGCGAGACTTGCTCACCTGATTCTGCCGTGATTTTATCCGAATGGCTGGATTTCGCGCCTTTCATGCCCTTGATGTTAGGATGCAAGGCAGGTGCTGATGCAGTCACGGAGGCCTCGCCACTGACAGTGGAAGTCATTGGCGACAGGGCTAGGGTACGCTTTGGGACATAGACTTTCTCGCCATCCGTCACTTTCTGCGCGAGGTTGACAGCATCCATGTCAGCGTCGGCGGCTGGCCCGCCCGCGGCCAGAATGGCCTGCATGACCCGGCTGTTGGCTGGAAGAAGATATAAAGAGGGGCGGCGCACATCCCCCGACACGTCCACGTAAATGCGTGAGGGACGCGACGTGCCGGGGGCGGATGAGGCCGCCGTTGAGCTGGCAACGGGCGCAGCCTCGGCGGGCGGAGGCATGATGACAACCGGCGGCTGTGCGCGGCGTCCCGCGAAAAGGACTGCGCCGCTGCCAATCAGGCAGACAAGGCAGATCACAAGCAGCGCTGTGCGAACCTTTGCATCCTGCATGGGCGTTTCCTCCATGAGCGTGCCAAAGTGGCTATAGCACGATGTTGACAAGCTTGCCGGGAACGACAATCACTTTGCTTGGCGCGCTTCCGTTCAGCAGTTCGCGCACTTTCGGGCTGGCAAGGGCCATTTCCTGCAAGACCGCTTGATCCGAGTCGGCAGGCGCGGTCAGTTTGTCGCGGACTTTGCCGTTAATCTGCACCACCAGGGTGATCTCGTCGTTTTTGGCGACTTCCGGGTCCGCCTGCGGCCAGGGATGCCGGTACAGGAAACCCGACTGGCCCAGCCCTTCCGTCCACAGTTCATCGGCCAGGTGCGGCGCGAAGGGGGCGAGGGCAAGCAGTAGATATTCCATGGCCTCATCCAGCGCAGGAGATCGCTCACCGACAGGCATGGCATTGGCGACATCATAGCATGCATTGACCCACTCCATCATACCGGCGACCGCCGTGTTGAAACGGAACTGTTCCAGGTCGTCGGCAACGCGCAGCAGCGTCTGATGCGTCTTGCGCCGCAACGCACGTTCAGATGTAGGGGCGCTGCTTGCTGCGCCCTCAGTTCTTGTTCCCCCAGAATTGGGGGCTAGGGGGCCATACTGCGCGACTAGGCGATAAACGCGGGCGAGGAACTTGGCCGAGCCGCGAATTCCCTCCTCGCTCCACTGCACAGTTTCTTCAAATGGCGCGACGAACATCTCATAGACGCGCAAGCTATCGGCACCGAACCGCTCGGCGGCTTCGTCGGGCGTGACCACGTTACCTGCCGACTTGGACATCTTGGCCCAGCGGTAAGTAATTTCGGAGGGGTCGTATTTGCCCAGATCATCCGGCTTGACGGCAACCCAATCTTCAATTTTTTCGCCGCCTTCGCCGTCGGCATTTTCGCCCGCCGATGGTTTGCGGCCCGGCGTGTGCGCCAGCATCATGCCCTGATTTCGCAGGCGCGTGAACGGCTCGGCAAAGCCGATCATCCCCGCGTCAAACAGCACTTTGGTCCAGAAGCGGGCGTACAGCAGGTGCATGACCGCGTGTTCCGCGCCGCCGACATAGGTGTCCACGGGCAGCCAGTAATCCACTGCCTCGCGCGAGAACGCTTCGTTGTCATTATGCGGGTCGGCAAATCGCAGGAAATACCACGACGAGCAGGCAAAGCCAGCCATCGTGTCGGTCTCACGCCGCGCCGCCCCGCCGCACTGCGGGCAGGTTGTTTGGACAAAACTTGGAATACTTGCCAGCGGCCCTTCGCCGGTTCCGGTCGGCTGATAGTTCTCTACGGGCGGCAGCACCACGGGCAATTGATCGTCCGGCACGGCCACATCGCCGCAGGCCGGGCAGTGGATGATCGGGATCGGTACGCCCCAGTAGCGCTGCCGCGATAGCAGCCAGTCTCGGAACCGATACGTTACGACTGGCTTGCCCAGACCATCCGCTTCCAGCCACTCGGCCACTTCCCGCACGGTTTCTTTGCTGTACGCCCGCCCGTCAAACGGCCCCGAATTGACCAGTACGCCCTTGTCTGTTGTCGCCGCCATCATTGCTTCGCCCGAAATCTCCTGCCCCGGCTCCTGATAGACGGGAACTATGGGCAAGCCAAACTTGCGAGCAAAGTCAAAGTCGCGCTGGTCATGCGCGGGAACCGCCATAATCGCACCCGTCCCATAGCCCATCAGTACGTAATCGGCGATCCAGACGGGAACCGGCTGCCCATTTACGGGATTGACGGCATACGCACCTGTAAAAACACCCGTTTTCTCGCGTCCTTCCGCCTGCCGGTCCATTTCCGTCTCGCGCCCTGCCCGCGCTGCATAAGTCGCCACGGCTTCGCCTTGTTCCGGCGTCGTCAGCGTTTGGACGAGGGGATGTTCCGGGGCCAGCACCATAAACGTCGCCCCCCAGAGCGTATCCGGGCGCGTCGTGAAGACGGTGATGACCGGAGAAGCCCCCCCCGCAGAACCCACCCCGGCTCGCTGAGGCTCGCCACCCCTCCCTGTTAGGGAGGGGTTTTCGCTTCGTTCACCCTCCTTAACAGGGAGGGTCGCCGCTTGCGGTGGGGTGGGTTCTTGTACCCGAAAATGCACCTCCGCCCCCTCGCTGCGCCCGATCCAGTTACGCTGCTGCTGCTTGATGCCTTCCGACCAGTCCAATGTGTCCAGGTCAGTCAGCAGCCGCTCGGCGTAGGCCGTGATCTTCAAGTACCATTGCGGGATGTTCTTTTTCTCGACCAGCGCGCCGCTGCGCCAGCCGCGCCCATTGACCACTTCTTCGTTCGCCAGAACAGTCTTGTCTATCGGGTCCCAGTTGACCGGCGCATTCTGACGGTACGCCAAACCGCGTTTGTACAGCAGCAGAAAAATCCACTGCGTCCACCTATAGTATGATGGATCGCTGGAATTGATTTCGCGGTCCCAATCATACGCCATGCCGATCAAGTTCATTTGCCGCTTGTACGTTTCGGCAAACTCACGCACCATCGGGCCGGGATTTAACTGCCGCTTGATGGCTTCGTTTTCCGCCGGCTGCCCGAACGCATCCCAGCCCATCGGGTGCAGGACATTGTAGCCCTGCATCGCCTTCAGGCGCAGAAAGGCATCCGTCGGTGCATAGTTCTTGAAATGCCCGACCGACAGCCCCGCGCCGGAGGGATAGGGAAAGAACTCCAGCCCGTAATACTTGGGCTTGTCCGGGTCCTGCTCCGTGCGGTAAAGATCGGCCTCGCGCCAACGCGCCTGCCACTTCTGCTCAATCTCCCGAAAATTGTATTTCTCGTCCAACGCCATTGTGTCTACGCCTAATCCCTAGAAAGTGACTTTAGTATACTGCGGGGGGCAGGGGATAGTCAAGGGAGTCGTTGTCAGGTACAATGGCGGCAGGAGAAATGAGGCATGGTAGACCGTGAAGCGCGAGGCAAATTGGCTGAACGAGTTCGGCATTTGGCTACTGATCGCATTACACAAAATGAGTTTTATGAGATGTCGATGGCGTTTTTGTCGGCTCAAAAAGATCCAGTGCTTGATGCCATCTACTTCGAGGCCGAAGAGATAGAATTATGGGAGCGGCAGGACTTTGCTCGGTGGATAAACTTTCTGTACACTAATCAGGAATACAAATGGGCATCTGATAAATGGGGTGGCTTGGTTTTTCTCATCACCGCCTTTATGATTGCTCTCTATATTTGCTCTCCCATTTGCGCTGCTTCCTGAAACAGCCTGTATCATCAAGGCTGGCATTGCTGATATTCTTATCTGATGCTGGCTATATTATTGGGAGAATGAACGCTGTCAGGCAAGGCGATTGGATGATGTAGGCGGCAGGGGTGCCTGCCTCAGTTTTAACGGCGGTGACGCGGGCCTGAACCTGTCGTTGAACGGAAGCCCTCCCGGTCCGTTTTCACTGAAAATGGCCGTTCGCCCCCGTGCCTATGGCAACAACAGCTACACCGACCGCAGCAGGCCGTGGATGACGACCACGCCGGATGGCAAGATCGTCTACACGCGCCTCGCGCCAAACCACGCCTGAGTGTCCGCTTATGGGAGGACAACAATCCCGCTGAACCAATGGGCGCCACTGGAATTTACCTGGGACGGCCACAAGAGCCGAATATTTGTCAACGAAGTTTTGGACGGTGAGACAGACTGCCCGCCGCAGTTCGGCAGTGACCGCTGCGCGCTCGGCTGCACCCCATTTGGCAGCGGCTCTGGGTATTATATTGGCGATGTAGACGACTTAGATGTCAAGTGTCAGTAGATTGTGAACGAAAAGCCAGAAGCGCGGTAGGCTCCCTGAGAAATAATTCTGGCTGCTTGGCATACCAGAGTAAGCCGGCTTCATACGGGGTCTTGCCCCCGATCCGTCGGTTCTTGCGACAGAAGTTGTAGCGCACAAACCAACCGTGCAGATCAGTAAGCATCGCCGCAACTGTCTCGTAACGCTGCCTCTTGGTTGTGTTCTCTTTGGTCAAGCCGTTCATGCGCTCAACCATACCGTTAGTCTTGGGCGTATACGGCAGCGTCGTCCGATGCTCAATGTCCTGCTCCTGACAGACTTGCTCAAAGTCATGTGCATCCTTGACCTTCGTGCCGTAGCGGTTCTTGAAGCCTTTGAGCGTGAACTCGCGTCCGTTGTCCGTTAAGATTTTGCTGATCCTGAACGGAAAGAAGTCCAGACACTTTCTCAGAAAGTCGGTGGCCGCCTTCTTGTCCTTATGTTCGTAGACCGCAAGAAAGGCCAAACGAGTGGCCCGATCAATGGCGACGAAACAGTAATGCTTCTTGCCTTCAAGTTTAGGCAGATAGAAGCAGTCCATGTGAACGAAGCCAGGGCCGTAGTCCTTGAATTGACCATGCTTGTCTGTCTGTTCGGTTTCTTGTTGCTCCTTTTTTGACAGGCGGTTGACGCTGTTCCTCTTGAGCAGACGATAGATGCTGGAACGGGTGGCTTCGGGCAGTGGCTGCTGCACCAGGTCCACCAAGTCATCGAGAGGCAGCCCTTTCTGGCGCAGGGACAAGATCATGTCCTGCTCGCCCTGGTCGAAGGCATACTCGATGTTCTTGGGACAGCAGCTCTTATCTTCGGGGCTGTCCCGATGCTTCCAGCGGTGGATCGTCCCCAGAGAGACCGCCATTTCCTTTGCCAGCGCACGGCAGCTTTTTGGGCTGAGGTGGATGCGCTCCCGTTGCTTTTTGTTGGTAGTTGCGTTAGAATGAACGTGCATGCGGATAGCTTTCTGTTGGTGTGGTTACCAAGAAGACTACCGCATGCACCTCACTTTAAGCAAGGCGCTCTGCACTCCGATCCAACTCTACTGTTCATAATGACATGAAACTCAACACTTAGAGATCAAGACCATATCTGCCGCTCCCCCATGAAAAGGACCAACCCATGCTTCAACAAGATCCGACCCCTTTAGATGACTTTTTGTTTGACCTGAACGGCTACTTAATCCTGAAAAATGCCGTTGAACCGGAACTGCTGGCCGACCTCAACCACGCCTTTGACGAATTTCCGCCGCTCGGACAGGGCGAGTGGTTGGGCAACGCCCAGCGGCGCGATTACACGGGCGAAACCGGCTTTGAGCTGCACAACTGCGTGGAAGCGGGGACGCCGTTTGAGCGGCTGATTGATCATCCCGGCTGGATCGCCCATGTGCGTCGATACTGCGGCGAGGCGCAGTCCTATATTGAGGGATTGTTCATTGACGAGTGCATCGCGTCTATTCGGCGCTCCGGCGGGCATCATCCCGGCCATTCCGGCGGCTACCAGGGGGCTTTGCGCGGGGCCTATCACTACAGCAACGGCGTCTTTCGCTGCGGGCAGTGCAATGTCATTCTTGCCCTCACGGACATCGGGCCGGGCGATGGGCCGACCATGGTGGTTCCCGGCAGCCATAAATCCAATTTCCCCCACCCCGGCATCGGCGATTACCATAAGGGCGACAGGATGGACGAACTGGCTGGAGCTGTGCCGGTGTATCTCAATAAAGGGGATGCTGTGCTGTTTGTGGATGGCCTGATTCACGGCGGCAGCAGCCGGACAAACGAAGGCGGCGAGCGGCGCGTCACGATCTACCGCTACGGCCCGGTCTGGGGCGCGACCCGCTTCGGCTTTGAGTACTCACAGGCTCTGCTGGACCGGCTGACTGGAGCGCAGCGACGCATCCTGCAACCCGTACCGCCAAATCGCCCCGTCATGTGAAGCGCAGCCAGAGGTTGACAAGTAACCGCCGTTGTATTATAATTGGCTAAAAGCAAACATAAGTTTGCCAATAAGGAGGATACAACGGTGACTGTTTCAGACTTAGTAGATGCCGTGCGGTCTTCGCGGCGGCATTTTTGGAAGCATGTGGACGGGCTGCGCGAGGACCAATGGGATTGGAAGCCGTACCCGGAATGTAAAAGCATTCGCGAAACGCTGGCGCATTTGGTGACGGATGACCGGGCGGCCCTGGCGGCTTTGGAAGCAGGGGGCGAGCCGGATTACGAGTCGTGCGTTGAGTCGGAGCGCGATCTGGAACGACTACGCGAACTGCTGACCGAGTCGCATCAGGCGCTTTGCGCAACTCTGGAACAGAAGTATGCCGGCGCCCCGTTGGACACAGTCGCTTCCTTCTGGGGCGCGATGAAGCCTCTCGGAGCCGGCATTCCCTTTCTCTGCTCAGAAGATTACTTTCATGCCGGACAGGTTTCGTTTATCCGAATGGCGACCGATCCGGCGTGGGATTACTACAGCGCGATTTATGGCTGACGAAGTTACGCAAAACAGACAAAAAAGCGTGGTTGATCTCCAACGACCAACCACGCTTTTTTGTGATTTAACCAGTGATCTTAGTAGCGGTTGCCGCCGCCGCCATAACCACCGCCGCTGCCGCTCCGGCTGCCGCCGCCACCACCGTAGCTGCCGCCGCCCGAGCCGCCCCGGCTGCCGCCGCCACCCGAGCCGCCTTCGCGGGGCTTGGACTCATTGACGTTCAGGGAGCGCCCGCCGATGTTGCGGCCATTGATGGCCGAAATCGCCGCCTGCGCTTCGCCTTCGGTGGACATTTCCACGAAGCCGAAGCCGCGAGACTGGCCGGTGTAGCGGTCGGTGCAGACCTGGGCGCTGGAGACGGTGCCGGCTTCGGTGAACAGGTCATGCAGATGCTGGTCGGTGGTGTCGTAGCTGAGGTTGCCGACGTAAAGTTTGGTTGCCATAGGAATGAATGGCTCCTTTCAAGTGAGAGCCTCGGTCGCAAAGAAGAGGGCCAGGACTGGAGAGATCGGAGGGACACGACGGAGGTAAGCCGAAGGAGCCGAAGAAATCGCTAGAGGAAGGCGCACGCCATGCAAGCAAGGTTGCCGGGGAATTCCCGGTTGCGAAATTACTATACCCGAAAAAAACGAAAAAGCAACATAATCGCGAATTTTGTTTTTTCAGGTATACTGAAAGCAGCAGAAGGGAAGCTACGCTCCCGCACCCTGCCCCTGTTGTCCGCCCGGATCAACACCGCCGCCACCCAAAACCCCACGTAACCGGGTACGCCGAAAAGGACTGCGGCCCGACTATGCCTGAATCTCTCACTTTGACCAGCGGCTCCATGGAAGCGACGTTTGAAGAAGCCATCGCCTCCATCCAAAATTACGGCTTTCGCCAATCTGTTTTTGAGGTAGAGCGTCTTGTCGCCGGCAAAGCGCGTTCTGCCGCCGAGAAAACAGCCGGAGAAGTCTTTGTGCTGCGACCAAGCATCACTCAGCCCGATTATATTCTCATGAAGCCGGGAGACCAGGTACAGTGCCTGGGCCTGCGGAAAGAGCCGTCGGGATCACCCGCCCTTTGCCGCATCCGGCGCATGGCCGAAGGTTCCAACCGGAACAACATGACCGAGCAGCACTAGAAACGAGGCAATCCATGGCCGACAAACGAAAGCCCCTGAAAAAGAAGAAAGATCAACCCATCACTTCAACAGGAGCGATGGGAGCCAAACCCACGACTCCCGAGACGGCATCTGCCCAATCCCCACGTCCAAAAAAGGGCTAGTGCATCAAATGGGGCCGCTCCGCTGCAAGACGGGCAGCGCTTCGTGAACGCGCTCCCAGGTCACGCCCAGATTGCGGAGGGCGTGGCCGGCCAGGCCCGCCATGCGGGCATCCTCGCGCTCTTTGGCATCTTCTTCCCGCAGAAGGCCCAGCAGCAGATGCTCGGTCCCGACATGACCGTCTCCCAGACGCTGTGCGACCTGACGGGCAGGTTCCAGCAGATCGGACCGGTTCTGCGCCAGGCCTGCTCGGTTGGCTCTGTTACGCACCCTGGCTGCGCCGCATCGGGCGGCGCTTTCAAGCGCTCTAATTCAGCGCTCAGGTCCTGCGGGGACACGCCAAGCTGCGCCAGCAAAAGCGTCAAAAAACTTTGCGGCTCCTGAACGAGCGCCAGCAGCAAGTGCTGAGACTGCGCCAGACCTTCCCCCTCACTGGAAGCCAGCCCATAGGCGGCCCGGATGGACTTCTCCGCGCGTGATGTCGGTCGCAGCCACATCATGGCTTTCCCTTTTGTCACAGACACAATCTCGCCTTCCTCTTTCTATTATCTTTTTCCATTACCAGCGGCTGCCGCCGTTGCCTCCGCCAAACCCATGGCTGCGGTTTCCGCCGCCCTGATCGTTGCCGCCTTCCCATCCCGACATGCGCGGGGGCAGGATACGAACCGTCAGCATTCGGTCGCCGATGCGGTGTCCGTGGATCGCCTGAATGGCACTTCGGGCATCTTCATCAGTCGCCATGTCCACCAGGCCAAAGCCACGAGGCGCGTGGGTGAGTTGGTCGGACATGATCCGGGCGCTGAGGACGACGCCGGAGGAGGCAAAAAGATCGTGAAGCTGCTGATCGGTCATGGATTCGTCAATATTGCCGACATGCAGAGTGTCAGACATGAACTGTGTTTGGCTTTCTCACGTACCCGGTGACGTGGAATTTAGGAACATCCTGCGGAGGAAAATCCCGTGAAGGACAAGCCTGGGGCAAAATGCGGGCCGGGGAACGGCAAAAGCAAGTCGCGCAGTGGGCGCTCTTTTCAGTATACCTTGTCCGGCCAACATTTGAATAATAAAGAAGGAAAACCGGGCAGCCTCGCAGAAATAGCAGCCGGCCCGAGTTTGCAAACGCGCCCAGGGCCAGACAATGACCTCGTAGACTGGGAGGAACCGCTATGAAACGTCTTTTTTCTTTGTTGACTCTTTTGATGATGCTTGGGCTGCCGATGATGCCGGCGGCGGCAGCGCCCCACGGACCGCTGAGACTGCTTCAGCAGCGCCCGCTCTGGGCGCCGAACGAATGGATCGTCGAAATTTGCACACACGGCCACGCCCGCCGCGCGGGCACAACTGCATGCTCTGGTGGGCGCTGCCGTCCTGCGCCGAACGCCGGAATTGGACCTGGAAACGGTGCGTGTTCCTTCGGCGGCGGCCATGGCATCCTATCGGCGCGATCCGAACGTGCTCTGGGTGGAACCGAATGCGCGCCGTTATCCCCTGCTGGCCGATCCAAGCGACACGTTTTACAATACCTATGATACGACCACGCCGGACGATCCTACTTTGGCGACCTGGTACAAGTGGGACGCCCATCTTATTCAGTGCGTAGACGGCTGGAGCATCTGGCCGGGAAAATATTACAGCTACCCTGGTGTGCCCAAGAGTACACCGGGCGTGCAAATCGCCATCATTGACTCCGGTATTGATTACAGCCACCCCGATTTCATCAATGCCGGCGCTTCTTCCAGCGACTCGGCTGCCGGCGGGCAGTTAGACAAGTCGCTGGATGTGAGCATTCTCAACGGCGTTCAAACTGCGCTGGCACCTGATGAATTCGGGCATGGAACTCATGTCACCGGCATCGCCGCCGCCGCCACCAATAACGGCGGCGTCGGCGTCACAGGCAACGGCTACAATGCAACGGTCTTGTCCATCAAAGTCATTGATGCCTCGGGCAATGGCAATGAGTCGGATATTGTCGCCGGCATTGTTTACGCCGCCGACCACGGCGCGCTGATTGAGAATCTCTCTCTGGGGGGTTATTCCTATTCCCTGGCGGAACAAAATGCCATTGATTACGCCTGGAATAAAGGAACTTTGATTGTTGCGGCCGCGGGCAACGACGGCACGGACACTCAGCCGGTGTATCCCGGCGCTCTCAGCCGGGTCCTGGCCGTCAGCGCTACCGGCGACGCGGATGAACTGGCCTTGTATTCGGATTACGGCGACCAGATCGGCATTGCCGCGCCGGGAGGCGATTTTGATGTCACCAACGGTTGGTTCGTGGACATCTACAGCACCATGCCGACTTACTATGTCACGCTGAACGACCCCAACGTCTACGGCGCGACCGAAACCTATTCGTATCTGGAAGGAACCTCCATGGCCAGCCCGCAGGTGGTCGGCCTGGCGGCGCTGTATGCCGGGATGCAGGGATATACGCAGGCGCCCGGCGTTCCCCAGAAGCTCTGGCAGGCTATTCAGCGTGGCAGCGATCCTGTCGGCGGCCTCGGCTGGGACCCGGATTACGGCTATGGCCGCATCAATGTCTTTAACACCATGAATTTGGCCGCCGCGCCGAACCCGAACGACGAAACTCAAGGCTGCATCGTCGGCACAGTACAATACAAAGGAACGCCGGTTGCCAATGCGGTTATTAGCGCCGTACCAGTCGGCGGCGGAAGCCCGCAAACCGCCAGCAGCCGTTCCGACGGCGGCTACCGGATTGTGAATGCATCGGCGGGCCTTTACAACGTGACGGCCACGGTTTTCGGCGCCTCTCAGACGATCAACAGCGTGCAGATTACTGCCGGATGCGATATTCCCGGTATTGACTTCAATGTCGGCGCGGTTGTGGTCTCGCTGAGTGCACTCGCTTTCAGTCCCTCCAGCGTGGCGGGCGGGGCGCTCACGACGGGCAAGATCACTCTCAGCGGCCCGGCTCCTTCCGGCGGGTCGGCGGTGACACTTACCAGCAGCAATCCAGCGGTTCTGTCGGTGCCGGCCTCCGTGACGGTCAATGGCACCAGCCAAACGTTCCCGGCCACGTCCCACGGAGTGACGACCAGTACTCCGGTGACAGTGAAAGCCACATACAGCGGCCTCAGCAAAACAACCACGGTAACGGTCAATCCTCCGGCTCTGTACGCGGTCTCCGCCTCCCCGACCAGTGTCACAGGCGGCAGCACAAACGCGACGGGAACCGTGACGTTGACGGGTCTGGCAACGGCGGCCACAACCGTGACATTGACCAGCAGTAATCCAGCGGTTCTATCGGTGCCGATGTCGGTGACTGTCAACTCAGGTGCCAAGACGATGACGTTCACGGCAACATCTCATGGAGTGACAACGAGTACGCCTGTGACCATCACTGCCACACTCAGCGGCCTCAGCAAAACAACTACGGTGACCGTGAACTCTCCTGTATTGCAGGCAGTTTCCGTCTCTCCCTCACCCCTAGTGGGCGGCAGCACGAATGCGACGGGAACCGTGACGTTGACGGGTCTGGCAACCGTGGCCACAACCGTGACACTCAGCAGCAGCAATCCGGCAGTCATGTCGGTGCCGATGTCGGTGATTGTCAACTCAGGCGCCAAGACGATGACGTTCACGGCAACATCTCATGGAGTGACAACGAGTACGCCTGTGACCATCACCGCTACCTACAGCGGCCTCAGCAAAACAGCCACGGTCACGGTCAATCCTCCGGCTCTGTACGCGGTCTCCGCAACCCCGTCCAGCGTCGTGGGCGGAGCCGCCAATGCCACAGGAACCGTGACGTTGACGGGTCTGGCAACGGCGGCGACGACCGTCACACTCAGCAGCAGCAATCCGGCAGTCATGTCGGTGCCGATGTCGGTGACTGTCAACTCAGGTGCCAAGACGATGACGTTCACGGCAACATCTCATGGAGTGACAACGAGTACGCCTGTGACCATCACTGCCACACTCAACGGCCTCAGCAAAACAACTACGGTCACTGTAAATCCCTAGAGCCTGTTATGCACTTTGTAGCAAGCGAACGAAGTTGATGAGCATCAGACAAGCATACGCGACAAAATGCAAGCCCGCCAGAGTCTCCGGCAACCGCTCATAATCGCGGGCCAACCGCCGAAACCGGGATGCCCAACCAAAGGAGCGCTCCACGACCCAGCGGCGCGGCAACAGCACGAAGCCTTTCTTGGCTTCAGGAAGTTTGACCACTTCCAGCCGGATGCCCTGCCCTTGAGCCGCTTCAGCCGCCTCTGGGCCAGTGTAGCCCTGATCTACAAAGGCGATCTCCACCGTGTGACCGGTGGCTTCCTGCACCGCCTGAGCCAACTCAGCCACCTGAGCGCGTTCTTGCTCACTGGCCGGTGTGACCAGAAGGGCCAGCAGATGCCCCAGCGTGTCTACAGCCATATGGACTTTGCTGCCATTTTTCTTTTTGGCTCCGTCCCAGCCGGCGCGTTCGCCGCTTTCGGGGGTAGATTGCAGGGTACGGCCATCGAAGATCGCCGCCGTTGGTTCCGGTTTTCGTCCTTGCGCCACGCGCAGCAGTTCACGCAGGTCATGGACAATGCTCTCAAAGCAGCCGGCCCTGAGCCAGCGTTGCGTTTGCTGATAGATGGCCGCCCAGGGCGGCAGATCGTTTGGCATCATGCGCCACTGAGCGCCCGTGCGAACAATCCAGCGCGCACCGTTGAAGACTTCGCGGAGCGAGTAGTCGCGCTGGGGTGCTTCTTGGGTCATCAAGGTCAAGTAAGGGGCGACGAACGCCCATTCGTCATCACAAACATCGGAAGGGTAAGGCTTTCTTTTAGGTTTGCGGATAGGGATGTCAGTACACATACATTAAAAACACCCGCAGGCCGTCCAAAGTTCATAACAGGCTCTAATCGCCTACCTGCTGCCATCCACAAATCACAAGCCGCCGGGCAATTGCCCGGCGGCTTTCTTCTGGCTGCAAGCTGCCTGCAAAGTATACGGGATTTTGCGCTCGCTCCCCATTTTCTATAATTTTGGCGTTAATTTTGCATAAGTGTACTTTGACTCATCTGCCTCTATTGACAGAAGACCAGGGAGAAGTACACTTGGCAACACTCACTTTTTCATCTGCCGCCGCAACTCGCGCGGAGGACTTGACGACAGGGGCATCTCGCTTTATTGAAGCGGCCCAGCGCGCGGGCCGCGATTTTATTCATCAGCCCTATGACCTGTATTCAGAGAAAAATCATGCCGCCTGGCGGCATCTCTATGCGGGGATGGACGAGCGGTGGCAGCAGTATGCCAACGAGCCGTTTCTGCGCGGGCTGGATGCGCTGAAGCTGGATCGGGGCCGGGTGCCGCGCCTGGAAGAAGTCAACCGCTTCCTCGCGCCCCTCACCGGCTTTCAGGCCATAGCCGTCAGCGGCTACCTGCCCGCCTTTCTCTTTTTTGACTGCCTGCGCCAACGCGAGTTTCCCACGACGATCACGATGCGGGATGTGTCGCAGTCGTTTTCTCCCTGGCCGGACATCTTCCACGACATCACAGGCCATGTCCCGATGCACACCGACCCGGCATTCGCCGATGTTCTGGTGCGCTTCGGACAGTGCGCGCACACCGCGGTAGAGTTGGTCTCCGGCATGGCGGATGAAGAAGAACAAGCCCGCCGCCTGACCAGCATCATCCGAGCCATGGCGCGGTTTTTCTGGTTCACGGTGGAAACCGGCTTGATGCGAGCCGAAGGCAGGAAACAGGGCTTAAAGGTGTATGGCAGCGCGCTTCTTAGCTCCCGGAGCGAGATTGACCGGGCGGTCAACTCATCGCTTGTTCAGCAATATCCGATCCAGTTGGAATGGGTGATCAATCAGGGATTCCTGCCGAATTTCTACCAGCCTCTACTGTTTGTGGTGGACTCGTTTGACCACCTGTTCGAGTTGGCCGGGCAGCTCGAAATATGGATGCGGCAGGGCAAGCTGGACAACGTCGCGCCGGGTGAGCCGGAGATCACCGCCGAGGATGTCCAGAGTTTTCTGAGAAACGCCGGAGGACACTGACCATGCTGTCCCCGGCAATTTCAGCAGCGCTTCACTTGTCGCAGGAAGCCGGATTACGGGAAAGCGAAGGCTCCTGCCTGCACCATTTGTTTGAGGCGCAGGCAAAGACAATGCCGGAAGCCATCGCCGTCATGTTAGGCGGCGAACGGCTGACCTATGCCCAGCTCAATCGGTGGGCGAACCGCCTGGCGCATTTTTTGCAGGAGCGCGGCGTCGGGCCGGAATCCATCGTGGGCGTCTGTCTGGAAAGCGGCCCGGAGATGATCCTGGCCCTGCTGGCGGTTTTGAAGGCCGGCGGCGCGTACCTGCCTCTGGATCCGGCCTACCCCGCCGAGCGGCTTGGCTTCATGGTCCGGGATGCCTCGGTCGGCGTGATTCTGACGCAGAGCTATTTGCAGGCTGTTTTGCCCCCACCCGATGCAGAGGGCGAAACTGTGGACATCGTTTGCCTGGACACCCAGGAGCATCAATGGATGCCCTTCAGCGGCAGCAATCTGGACAGCGGCGCGACCGCCGACACTCTGGCGTATGTCATCTATACATCCGGCTCAACCGGGCAGCCAAAGGGCGTCCTGCTGACACACCGGGGCGCCGTCAACAACCTCTGCTGGCGGCAGGACTGCTTTCCGCTGACATCCCAGGACCGGATGCTCCAAACCTATTCGTTCAGCTTTGATCCGTCCGTCTGGGCCATTTTCTGGCCTCTGGCGGCGGGCGCGACCCTGGTTCTGCCCCGGCCCGGCGGCATTGGGGATAGTCAGTATCTCGTTCAGACGCTGGACGACGAAAAAATTACCGTGGCTGGGTTTGGTCCGGCCATGCTGCAAGCGCTGCTGGCCCACCCGGACATCGGCCGCTGCCGCCGTCTCCGCCATGTCTTCTGCGGCGGCGAGGCTATGCCTCCCGATCTGCCCCGCAAATTTCATGCCTTGCTCCCGTCAGATCTGCACAATGTTTATGGCCCGACCGAAGCGACCATAGACGCGGCGTTCTGGACCGTGCCGCGCGCCCCCAACGGCAGCGAGGCGATCCCCATCGGCGATCCGGTCACAGGCGCTGAACTGCTGGTGCTGGACGATGACATGCGCGCTGTTGAAGACGGCACGGAGGGTGAGTTGTACATTGCCGGGCCAGGCCTGGCGCGTGGCTATCTGAATCGCCCCGAACTGACGGCGGAGCGGTTCCTGCCGCACCCGTCCGACCGGACACCCGGCGCGCGTTTGTACCGGACCGGGGACCGGGCGCGACGCGGGCTTGGCGGAGAACTGCATTTTCTGGGCCGCGCGGACGGCCAGATCAAGCTGCGCGGCTTCCGCATTGAGACCGGTGAGATTGAAGCTGCGCTCTGCCGACACCCTGCGGTTTCGGACGTGGTTGTCCATTTGCATCCCCAGGCACAAAGTCAGCCGGGCGAGGCGCGTCTGGTCGCCTACCTTGTGGCCTGCGGGAAGGCACCCTGCCCCGCCGACCTGCGCCGGTTTCTTTCCCAGACGCTGCCCGCGCACATGATCCCCAGAGACTTTATCTTTCTCCCTGTCCTGCCGCTGACACCGAGCGGCAAGCGGGACCGACAGGCGCTGCCCGTTCCCGGTTTGGAAACACAGGAGCGCGGGGAAGAATTCCTCGCGCCCCAGACCCCTTTGCAGCATCAGCTCGCGCAGATATGGGAAGACTTACTCAACATTCGGCCTGTCGGCATCCGGGACAGCTTCTGGGAGTTAGGCGGTCACTCGCTCCTGGCCGCCCGGATGCTGGATCAGATCGCGCGTATCTGCGGCCATTCCATGCCGCTGTCGGCCCTGTATGAAGGCGGCACCATTGAGCATCTGGCCGAGGCTCTGCGGCGTGGGGAGCAGCCGCAAACGATCTCCCCGCTGGCAGCGATTTCGCCCGGCGGCGGGCGGCGTCCATTTTTCTTTCTGTATGGCTTTCACCCGCTAGGCGGCTTTTACTGCTGCCATCTGGCGCGTCATCTGCACCCGGAGCAGCCTTTTTTCGCCCTGCACCCGCCCCTGAAACCGTGGAGGGCGCGAACCATTGAAGGCATGGCCGCGGACGGTATCAAAGCGATACAGGCCGTCCAGCCGAACGGCCCCTATCGCCTGGGCGGCTTTTGCGGCTCCGGCCTGATCGCCTATGAAATGGCCTGCCAGCTTGCCGCGCAGGGGCAGGCGACGGAGTTTCTGGCGCTGGTGGAAGTCCAGTCTATCAATGCCAATTTTCGCCTGCTCCTGCGCCGCCTGGCCGGCAGTCCCGAGCGCTTTCAGCGCCTTCAATCTCGCTTTCTGCGCCCCTGGACTGAGTGGCACAGCCGGTGGCAAATCTGGAAGAAACGCGGACAGTCGCCCGAACCTGGCTGCATTGCTGAGGCCGACCGCGCGGCGGGCGCGTATATCCCTCTGCCCTACGTTGGGCCGGTCACGCTCCTTCGGGCCGGGGAAGAACCCCAGCCTTTGATTGGCGACCCGATCCAGCTTTGGCGAGAAGTCGCGCCGAATTTGACCCTCCATGACATTCCCGGCACGCATGGGAGCTGCCTGCTGGAGCATGTCGGCGGTCTGGGGGAACGCCTGGGAGCCTGCCTGGATGCCATTGATACCTGCTGAGGTTCTCGTCTGGCAACTGTGCCTGGACTTGCCTGACGCTGAGATAGCCGCACTGGCGAAGACACTTTCCTCCGACGAGGCGACTCGCGCCAATGGCTATCGCCTGGACCGTGACCGCCGCCGCTTTGTCGCGGCCCGAGGCCAATTGCGGATGATTCTGGGCCGGACACTGGACTGTCCGCCGCGCGAAGTCCTGTTCGGGTACACTCCGTTTGGCAAACCCTATCTCTGCGGCAATCCTGGCCGTCTACGCTTTAATCTGTCTCATTCCGACGATCTGGCCCTGGTCGCGCTGGCCTGGGACTGTGAAGTCGGTGTGGACATTGAGCTTATCCGCCCGGACATGGCTTTGGAGTTTCTCGCCGCCCGTTTCCTGCCCTCCGCAGAGGCTGCCACACTGCTGACCCTGACGCCTGAAAATCGTTCGTGCGCGTTTTTCCAGACCTGGACGCGCCACGAAGCGTATTTCGAAAGCGCTCGGCACCGGATTCTCCGCGCCACCGGACGCCCCCCCGTTTGACTCTTCCCGCTGGTCTCGCCACGATCTGGAAGTCGGCGCGCATTATCAGGCTGCGCTCGTTGCCGAAGGGCCAGGGTCTACCTTCCTGATGCAGAAATGGGGTAACATAGAGCAATCATCTTGCAGGACTTCATTTTGACCCCAGAAAAGACATTTTACATCACGACGCCTATTTACTATGTCAACGGCGTTCCGCATGTCGGCTCGGCCACCACCACGCTGCTGTGTGATGCCGTGGCCCGCTTCCACCGGCTCCGAGGAGATAAGACGTTTTTCCTCACCGGCACCGATGAACATGCTCAGAAAGTCGCCGATGCCGCCGCCAAAGAGGGCATGGCGACGCAAGCCTTCGCCGACCGAGTTTCGCAGAGATTTCGCGACTGCTGGCAGTATCTGAATATCTCCAATGATGACTTCATTCGAACTTCCGAGCCGCGCCACAAAGAAGTCGTCGGAGAAGTCTTCCGGCGATTGCAGGCGAAGGGCGACATTTACGCCGGTCAGTACGAAGGCTGGTACTCCGTGGCCGATGAGACGTTCTTCCGCGATTCAGAAGTGGAAAATGGACGTGCCATAGAAAGCGGCGCGATTGTGGAGCGGGTGACGGAAGACGTTTATTACTTCCGCCTTTCCGCTTACGGTGAGCGCCTGTTGGAGCATATTGAGAGCCGCCCGGAGTTTTTGCAGCCGGACACGCGCCGCAATGAAGTCCTGGCGTTTATTAAAGGCGGCCTGCGCGATGTCGCCGTCTCCCGGCGCAATACCGGCTGGGGCATTCCTGTACCCGGCGACGACTCGCAGGTGGTTTATGTCTGGTTCGATGCCCTGATTAATTATCTGACGGCAACCCGATGGCCGAACAACGCGGCCTGGGACCACATCTGGCCTGCCGACGTGCATCTGGTCGGCAAAGAGATTTACACGCGCTTCCATGCCACGCTCTGGCCCGCGATGCTGATGGGCCTGGACCTGCCGCTGCCGACCACCGTGCTGGGGCATGGCTGGTGGCTGATTGAGGGCGAGAAAGGCTCCAAATCCAAAGGCAACATCCCGACGCCGCAGGAGGTGGTGGATCATCTGACAGGCCGGAGCGGCGCAACGTCGGAAGTCGCTAAAGACGCCCTGCGCTACTACCTATTGCGAGACATTTCATTCACCAGCGACGCCGAATTCTCGTTGGCGAATTTAGTGGAAAAGCGCTACAACCCAGATCTGTGCAACAAGCTGGGCAACCTGCTGAACCGCACCTTGAAGATGCTGGCGCAGTATGGGGAAGGCATTGTCCCGGAAGGCGCGGCCCTCCGAACGGCGCAAGGGACGCTGGCAACGCTGTCGCGCGAAGTGACTCAGGACGTGGAACGCGCCATGCTGGCCCTGGACCCCGGCGGCGCACTGGCCGCGACGTGGAAACTCGTGGAAGCCGGGAATCTGGATATTGACACGACTGCGCCGTGGAAACTCAACAAAGCGGGCGACACGCAGGGTGTCGCGGACGCGCTTTACTCCGCTCTGGAAGCCACCCGGATCATCAGCGTCCTCCTGACCCCGCTTCTGCCCCATGTTGCCGCCGTCATTCGCGCGCAGCTCGGTCTGGCCGAAACGCCGCTGGCCGATTGGGCTTCTGAAACTGTCTGGGGCGGCCTACCCGGCAGCACACGAACCCAGGAAGCGCAGCCGATCTTCCCGCGCATTGACACCAAAAAAGAACAAACTCAAACAGAACAAACCAGGAAGGATACCGCGCCCAAAATGGCTGAAACCATGCCCCCGCCGCCTCCCGTGTTAGGGGCGGCTGACGCGCCTGCGTCCAACACGATTACGATTGAAGAGTTCGCCAAAGTGCAGCTAAAGATTGGTGAAATCAAGACCGCCGAGCGCGTTGAAGGCGCAACCAAGCTGCTGAAATTGACGGTGGATGTCGGCGAAGGAACCGACCGGCAAATTCTGGCGGGCATCGCCGAAAGCTACGCTCCCGACTCGCTGCTGGGCCGCAAGATCGTCGTTGTCGCCAATCTCGCGCCCCGCAAACTGCGCGGATTTGAATCGCAGGGAATGCTCATGGCCGCAACCGACGCCGAAGGCCACGCCGTTCTGCTCCAGCCCGACACCCCCGACGCCGTAGACCCCGGCGCACAGGTTCGGTAGAAGCAGCACTCGTATCTAAACAGCGACTGCGCCGGACCGGGGGCGGATTTCGTAGGCGCAGCCGTGCGCCGTCGGGAGGATTTTGCCGGGGTTGCAGAGGCCGGTGGGGTTAAAAACGGCGCGGAGGTCTTCCATCGTCCGCAGGGTTTCGGGCGGGAACAACAGGGGCATGTAGTCGCGCTTTTCGACACCGATGCCATGTTCGCCGGTCAATGTGCCGCCGATGCTGATGCAAAGTTCCAGAATTTCGTGCGAAGCGGCCATGACGCGCTGAACTTCTTCGGGATTGCGCTCATCAAACAGCGTGACGGGGTGCAGGTTGCCGTCGCCGGCATGGAAGACATTGGCGATGCGTAGCTCGTGTCGGCGGCCAATCTCGGCAATGGCGCGCAGTGTCTGGGGAAGCTGGGAACGGGGAATCACGCAGTCCTGAGTGACGCACGAGGGAGCGAGGCGGCCCAGAGTCCCGACCGCTTTTTTGCGGGCGGCCCAGAGGTTGGCCCGATCTTTCGGCGTAGCAGCCCGGCGGATTTCGCGGGCATGGTTACGGTCACACAGAGCGCGCGCCCGATCCGCCTGCATTTCCAGCCCTGCGTCTAGCCCGTCCAGTTCAATAATCAAAATAGCCCCGGCGTCGCGCGGGAAGCCGAAGTGGAAGGCGTCTTCCACCGTTTGCAAGATCACGGCGTCCATCATTTCCAGGGCAGCGGGAACAATGCCTTCGGCGACAATGTCGGAAACGGTCTGCGTGGCGTCATCTACGGTGTCAAAGATCGCCAGCAGAGTGCGAACCGACTGCGGCTGCCGGGTGAGCCGCACTGTCGCCTCGGTAATGATGCCGAACGTGCCTTCCGAGCCGAGCGCGACGCCTAAAAGGTCGTAGCCATTGACATCCTCGGTCTTATCCCCCAGCGTGACTATTTCACCATCCGGCAGAACCAATTCAACGGCGAGGATATGATTTGCGGTCACACCGTATTTGAGCGTGTGTGGTCCGCCTGCATTGTTGGCGATATTGCCGCCTAGCGTGCTGGCTCCCTGCGAGGAGGGATCGGGTGCATACAAGTAACCATCGGCGGCGACCGCTTTTGTCAGCGCGACGTTGACCGCTCCCGCCTGTGCCCGCAGCCGCCGGTTCCGCAGATCAATGTCCAGGATGCGGTTCATGCGGGCGACGCCGATCAAAATGCCGCCGGGACAAAGAGTTCCTCCCGCCAACCCGGTTCCGGCCCCGCGCGGCGCGAAGGGAACGGCATGGGCGGCGCAGAGTTTGACCACAGCGGCCACCTGTTCGGTCGTGCGCGGCAGAACGGTGGCGAGCGGCGCGGCCTTTTCCAATGGGTAAGCATCGTTCTCGTAAACCGCTCGCTCGCCCTTCTCAGCCAGCACCCCGTCGTCGCCGACAATGCGTTTGAGTTCGTTCAGCATCACGGGCGCCCCGCCTGGCTTTGGCGCGCGACTGCGATAGGGGCAGGGGCAGAATTGACATGCCAGTAATACAGCCAGAGCGCGCCGGCGGCCAGAATGATCAGCGCCATGCTGATCGCATTCCGACGGCGCGCATCATTCCCGGTGGGACGGGGTTCAAAAACGCGATGATCCATCTTCTTTCCCTTGATAAGATTATACCCGCTTCAAATGGGGAACGTCCGATACCCGGAGATGTTGAGCGCGAGATACAGCAAGGCCCAGAGCGCGGAAAGGAGAATGTCGCCGACAACGAGGCCCAGGAAGAACGGCAGAACCGTCCGGTAGCCCTTCACCCCGCCGTAGCGCAACGTCACAGTCTTGCAGAACCAGGCGATCAGAGTTGGACACCAAAGCCAGTCCATCGTAAAATTGTTCGCGACAATGTAACCGATCGGATTCAGAGGCCACCACAAAAAACGCGCCCGCAGCAGGCTCAGGCCGATTGTCAGGACGGCCCCGGCGGTCATCGCCCAGATACGGGCCATGTCCGAGGGCATGGACGGGTTATTGACACGGGTCTGGAGCAGGGTGTACGCCATCCGGCCCATGTCTGAGTACCAGTTGTTGGTGTTAGCCGAAGCCGCGCCGTACACATAAAAGATATGCAGGCAGGACAGCCAGGAACCGGCAAGAGCAGTCACTGTCGCCAGGCCGAGGGCGAGCGAAAGCCCGCGCAGGCTGACCCGGCTTTCGCGGGCGATTTTCAGCGCATCCATCTGGTTCGGCATCATGTGGCTTCGCAGGTCCATGTCGCACCACTCAAACCGCGCCAGCCCGGTTAAATCCTGCGTGTTGTAATGCGTAAAGCCGCCCGCATCCAGAAGAACGCCATGCGGATTGTACATCGGGCCAAAGACCCAGGGCAGACCAGCCTCGGCCCGAATGCGCGTATAGGTCACCAGGAACAGCAGGTACAGCGTAAAAAACAGCAGGGCGACATGCCAGGCAAGACCAACGGCGACGCCAAAGACGACCAGAGCAACGCCCGTAATCAGCAGGCCGATCACAGCCGCGCGGTACGACATTGGCTCTTCCCGGTCGTCCAACCCCTTCCCCGTGAATGCTTTGCGAAAGCAAAGAGCAAGGTGATGCCGGGCAGCGTATAGCGACAGCAGGGCGAGGCCGAGAAACGCGCCGGTGCTTTGCTCCTGCAAGTAGGGCATCCGCGCCGAGGCGGGCGGAGCGCCCGGCTCGTGAAAGCCATACACAGTCGCCAGCAGCAGTTCCACTTTGCAGGCGAAATAAAACAACCAGCAGGAAAAGCTGATCTCGGCAGGCAGCAGGAAGGTCAGACCAATCGCGAGGGGATAAAACGCCAGAGTGCAGTAGCCCAGAGTATTCCAGGGTGGATTAACCAGATACTGCCCCAGGTTCAGTGTGTCATCGGGCTTGATGTGAAAAAACGGCATCGTGGGAAAGAACGTGTAATGCAGCGAGTTCAGCGATTCCAGCAGGACGGGGACGGCGATGCCGATCAAAAACAGCCGGTCACGCCAGAGCGGAGCCTGCGGGTCCGTGATCCGCAGGGGAATCTGGGCAATCGGAAACAGCAGCCGCTCATGGTCCATCCATGGCCGCCGCAGCAGCGTGTTCAGGCAGTACCCCCAGAATAAGAGCGTCAGCAAAAAGGCCGACCAGAATAGGATTGGGGCCAGCCAGACGTTCCAGTGGGCAAGCGTCAGGAACTGGCCTTGTCCCCGGTAAAACTCGCTTACGGATTGCGGATCGGAGACGGTCTCCCAGGGCTTGAGAAAATGGAACCAGTTGGCCCAATGGTTTTCGGGCGTCGCAAAGAACGACGGGGCAGGAATTGAGCAGGCAAGAAACGGGACAAATCCGCCTCCGGCCAGTCCTACGGTGCAGGCCAGCATGGCGTAGATAGTCAGCATTTCGGCGCGGCTGAAGGCCAGACGGGGGAGGAAGCGGCGGAGCAATGCCGAGAGCGCCATCAATGTCAGCAGGGGGAACACGGCGGCGGCCATGAGTGACATCATGGTCAGATCGGTGGAATTGGCCCGAATTTGCGTGTAAGCGACCCAGTAACAGATGCCGGGGGCCAGGAGAACTCCCAGAATGACGGCGCGGGGCGTGACAGTGGGCGGGCGGTCCGGCAGGGGCGGCGGAGTTATCTGAGCCTCTGATTGCTGAACGGCATCGCTCATGGTGTTTTGGTCTGCGGATGGGACTTGTTCGGGGCTTCGATGATCTTTCCGCGCGTTCCCAGGGACGTCAATTCGTCAACCAGAGCATTGTCTACAGCGTCCCGATGCCGTGAGCAGCCTGCTCCCTGCACGATTTCGGCATAGGCGCGTTGAGCAGATTCTATCATCACCGGAATAGGTGGATGGAAGAAAGGCACTGCAACAAGCGTCGGGCCGCTGAAGTCGTTGGCTTGTGCCATGCTGCCGTCAAGCCTGCCGTTGCGGTCCATATCGGCAACGTTGCCGGCCTGATAAACTTGATCGGTCGGTTTCCACTCGCCGTTCCAATGCGCGCTGGAATTGGGCCCGGCGATGAAATAATTGCCGATGATGTCGGCGGAATGAACACCTGCGGAGTGGCCGCCGACGAAACCGTCTACGCCCCAATTATACACGACATTGTTGATGTACTGGACTTTCCCCTTGGCTTTCGGATTGCGGCTCTGGTTATCAATGAACAAATTATGAGAAAACGTGACATTGTCGCTGCCGCACAGGCAGCCGAAGCGCTGCGGGTTGACACCGGGGCCGATGAGGGAGTTCTGGAATGTGATGTCCGCGCTGTCGTTCATGTCAATGCAGTCCCACCGGCCCCACGAGATCGAGCAGTGATCAAAGATCATGTCGCGCCCGGCATGAATGGCGACCGCGCTTTTATGTTTGCCGCCACTCAGGCCCTCACGGAACCGCAGAAAGCGAACGATGACATTCCGGGCATTGGAAAACGACACTTCCTGACCTGTGAGGGAGATGCCTTCGCCCGGAGCGGATTGCCCGTTCAAAGTCAGATTACTGTGAACGCTGACCGGCGAGCGGAGCCGAATTTCACCGGCTATGTCAAAGACGACGGTCCGGTTTCCCCGACTGACGGCGTCCCGAAACGAGCCGGCCCCGGCGTCGTTCAGAGTGGTGACATGGGTGACGATCCCGCCTGTGCCGCCCGTGGCCGATGCGCCAAAGCCTTCCGCGCCGGGAAACGCAGGCTGCGGTGTTTGCCCTCGCGCGCATAGTGGGAGGGCAAGAATTACCAGCGCAATCAGCATCACTCTCTGGATCATCTACGGCAGCTCCAGATTGAGGTAATCGTACATGAAATGCGTAAAGCCGCCATGCACTGACGCTGGTTCCAAAGTAATCGTATTCGCTCCTGCCTTCAGGCGAGACGCGGGAATGCGGACATAGGACAGGCCATATTTGCCGTGGATCGCCTCGCGGATCAGGGCGTTGCCGCCCGCGTTCGGCGGTGTGACAGTCGTCAGCGGGGCCGATTCGTCATTGACATAGACATAGAGCCGCCCTTGATCTGAAGCCGCAAAGGCCAGCGTCAGTGTCGCATCACCAGTTGGCAGAGTTATCAGTGGGAAGTGTATCCGCCATTTCCACGGAACGCCAGTCGTATAAGTGGTCTGCGCGTAGTTCCAATCCGTCGCCCAGTTGCTTTTTGTCACGTCATATTCCAGCGGGTTCGGCAGTTCCTGTGGGAATTCGCTGAATAAATAGGGCGTGTAGTAATCCGTATGGCCGTGCCGGAACTCCTCGGCGCTGCGATCCGGTACGCCGATCTCCCAGGCGATATGCTTTCCCGGATGCGGCACGTTCCAGGTGACGGTTCCTAATGGTACGGCTGCCCCGGCCTGCACATTCACGCCTGTTTGGGCAAACTCCCCCACTGCGCCGGTCATGAACGCATACAAAGAATACGCGCCGGGACGGACATGGGGGATCGTAAAGCGCCCCTCAGCATCAGCGTGAACCCAATACTGATAAGCATCGCCCTGGAACTGCCAGTTGCCCGCCGTCTCCTGCGGCTGCGCGAGACCGACCCAGGCATTCGCGCCGGTCAAAGCAGGCTTCAGCGGGTCATGGACGACCAACCGGCCTGTGACTGCACCGCGACCGGCCTCTGCCGGATATTCCACAGTGTTCAGCCAGGAGTACGGCCAGGCAGACTGTTCGGCCAACGCCTGCGCTTTCGCGTCGGCCCAGCAGGCGTCTCCCGTCGTTTGGTCGTTCAAATACAGCAGCCAGGGGCCGTAGATTTTGCTCCATGCCTGCCCGTGTTTGATGGTGAAACCTTTGCCGTTGTAATGCTCGGCGTAGAGCATGATGTGGATTAGCCCAGCCGCGGATGTCAGGTCGTTTTTAGTCGGGCCGTCGTTGAAGTAGTCATATCCACCGAAGACAACCCACGCGCCCAGATGGTTTTTGTCGCTGGCATGGCCGTAAGCGCCTTCTTTCCACAGATCGGCGGTGTACATGTACTTGCAATCGTATTTGCCTGCCCAGGGGCCGGTTGTCAGCTTGACGATTTCTTTAATTCCGGTCGGCTGGGCATGGGCGAAATCATAAGACGACGGCATCTGCCAGTGCCGCAAATCGTCCACGTAGATGCGCTCTAAGAGGGTATCGCCGCCCTCCTCGGGCATGGACCAGACCATGCGCCACTCGCCCATGCCGGCATCCGGGTAACTTGCCGGATGGCTGACGACGGCGTAGACATACAGGCCAGGACTGCCGCTTCGCAGAACGAAATGGACATCAATGTCCCAGGGCTGTTTGTCCCCCGGCGTGAAGACGCGCTTGCAGGAGATGTCTACATGGTCAGGTAGCTGCTTTGTGACCGAATACACGCAATGGTTCGGCTGCTCGTAAGCCGTTCCGCCGGACATGCTAAAATAAACGCGGGTATGCCGCCCCCCCCACTGATCATCTCATGGCCGCGATATTTGAGCGAAAGAACGGCAGCGTTGTTGGGGTCAATCGTGGCCGTGACGATACCGTTGGCAAGAACCACATTGCGGCCCTCCGGCGTGAGCGTCACCCGAGCGCCGCCAGTTCCGCCGCCTGGCACATTGGCGCGAACTGCCGAGGGCGCTGCGGCCAGCAGAAGCATTCCGAGGAAGAGAAATAGGCGGGCGACTGAAGTCGCGGCAACAAATTCACGAAGTCGGCCTGCACCGACTAAGATTGGATTTTCTTGAGTCCACGAAGGTGGACTTTGTGCCTTTGTTGCTGCGGTTTTAACCGCCCAGTCTGCGTTTATGGCTCTACTCATGACTGATAGGAAGCGAAAGGAAATAGTCATATCAATACCCTCTCTATCATAGGCGCTCTACCCTAATGCGGGAAAGCCATGTAAACCTGCCCATGGATCACCATGCCTCCTAACCCCCACCCCATCGGCACGACATAGTCGCCCAGAATAAGGCCGAGGAAGAACGGCAACGCCCGCCGATAAATGCCGATGCCGCCATAGCGGATCACCAACGCTTTGATCGCCCAGCCAATCAAAAATGGGCACCACATGTATTCCATAGACTGCGTACCGGCAAGAACGTAACCAATAGGATGAAAGGGCCAGCCGACAAACACTTGCCGCAAGCCCGCCAGCGCAATCACGACCAATGCGCCCAGCGCCATTCCGCCCAGCGCGCCTGTGTCCGGGCGCTTGGGGGTTCGCAGCCAGTGGTCTATCTGGTTCAGCGTGCCTGGCCCCACGCCTTGCAGAGCCGGGCGCACTTTAGCCGAGGCCGCACCGAACTCATAATACATGTGCAGATAAGCCCAGAAGCCGGCCACAGCGGACAGCGCGGCGGCGATGAGCAAGGCCCAGAGCATCTGCCGACGCAGAACTTGCGTGTCCTGAAACAGCTTCATCGCCATGAGTTGCTGTGGCATGGGCGAATCCCGAAACTCGCCGTCAAACCAGGACAGGTAGCCGAACAGGGTCAATCCCTGCGGCCCGACCGCGCCCGAACCTGTCGGGTCCATGACCACTGTATGGATCGGGTCCCCTATTGGCCCCCAGACCCATCCGGCCCCCGCTTCGGCCACAATCCGCGTGATGACCAGAATGAACAAAAAGTAGACCACCCAGAATGCCCCGCTGGCCCAGAGCGGCAGGCCAATCAAGTTCAGAAAGCCAGTCAGCAGACCGATCCCGATCAATCCTCCCCAGAGCGCGGCGCGCGGCGACAGCGGCGCAGCCGAATTGTCGCTTTGCCGGGCTAAAGTGCGATTGAACGCGGCCCGAAATGCCTGAGAAATCGGCACGCGGGCACGCCACAGCAGAAAGAGGCCGAGCGCGAGAAAGGCCCCGGCTCCCTGCTCCCCCAGGTAGGGGGGCTGCGCCATGCCCGCGACGCGCCCCCCGCCCTGGCTCCATCCTAGTGCCGCCGCTCCGACATTCTCCGCTTTCGTGAGTAAATAAAAGAACCAGCAGGAAAACGAGATTTCCAGGGACAGCAGGAAAGCGATCCCGATGGCGAACGGGTAGAACGACAGCGTGAAGACGCTGATGCTGTTCCAGGGCGCAGATGTGAAATTCTCTCTAAATGCATCGTTGTCGGCTTGATTGGGATGTAAGGGACACCGGGGAAGAAATAGTTGAGGTTATCCACTGACTCCAAGACACCAGCCAATGCAAAGCCGATCCACATGGCGCGGCTGCGCCAGAACGGCGTTTCCCCCGCCCCGCCCCGCGCCATTTCCAGCGGCACATACACCAGCGGAAACGTCAATTTTTCGTCGTCTGCCCACTGCCGCCGCACCAAAGAAGCCAGGCAGAGCGTGACCCAGCACAAGACTACCAGGAACAGTGACCAGACCAGTGTCGGCACGGCCCAGTCCCGCAGGATATAGCCCTGGTACATGTCCGTGCGCCCGAGGTAAAATGCTTTGATAGCGCGTGGATCATGCGGAACCAGATATCCAGGGATGTAATACAGGAATCGGTCATAATGGTTTGCCGGGGTCGCATAAAAAGACCCTGCCGGCAGAATGTTGATCAGAAATTCCAGCATTCCATAGCCGGAAACGCAGACGGAGACGGCGATCATGGAGTATATGATCAGCATCTCCCCTGCCGTCAGCCCGGCGCGGCGCGCGACCTTGCGAAACAGCAGGTTGCCCAGCACGACCATGAACAGCATGAAAACCGCACCGTGCTGAAGTGATGTCTGCCCCCATTCCAGCGCCTGCACCACGACGTAGGCGTAATTGCCGTAGTAGAGGGAAGGCGGAATCAGGAGCACGCCAATCAGAATCGCCCGCCAGAAGGGTGGCCGGGCCGCTGGAGCCATGTCATTCATCGTCTACTTTGCGGCCAGGTCGCTGCAAAGCGGGCAGTCTTTGAGCTTTTTTAATCCTTCTACCACCGAAGCGGCGTTCAGTTCCGCCCCGGCGGGGTTGGTGTGCGTGTGATCGCCGGGGAAAAACAACTTCACCTTGTCCGGGCCGAGGGCATCATAGCGGTCGGCAATGATCGCGTTCAAATCCACAAACGGCACGCTTTCGGCCTGTGCGGCTTCGGACGCCCATTTACCGTAGTCGCTGGCATTACGAGCGACTTTGTTGTCAGGAGACCAGATGTTGCGCGGCACCGGCGACAAAACCATTGGCGCAGCGCCCTTCGCTTTGGCATCAGCGATATATTTTCGCATATACCAGCCGTAGGTATGGACTACTTCGGTTTTGCCGGTCTTGCTGTCTGTGACCGACTGCGTTTCGTCCCCGTTACCTTTCAGCGAAGCCCGATAACTGGTCGTCACGGAGCCGCCGTCATTGTGGCCGAACTGCATCAGCACAAAGTCGCCCGGCTTGATGTCGGCCAGCGTTTTATCCCATAGTCCTTCGGTGAGATACGTCCGGCTGCTACGGCCTCCCCGCGCGCGGTTCTCCACATGGATTTTCGCCGGGTCAAACAGCGCGGCGATGGGATCCCCCACCCTTCCAGCCCTTTTGTGCCGTTTTTGACGGTTGAATCGCCAATGATGTACAGGGTCGGGATCGGCGTGGGCGGGACATCCGCAGCCACACGCAGCGCCGCCAGACAGAACAGTGTTAATAGTACCGCAGGGCAGATTTTCATGAAGTACCTCTTTCAGTTTTCAGGAGAGTTTCTCCGGGCGGAACAGGCGCATTGGCCGGAGCCGAACCGGGCCGAGATGGCCCGATTCGTGTATCGGCCATTCGGAAGCGTCAAACGGCTGATAAGCGATATTGACGAAGTTGATTTCACGGAAGATTTTCCAGGGCATCCCGCGTTTGTCCATGTCACGAATACGATTGGCTGCCAGGTTCGTCACCTCAATTTCCAGCAAATTGCCGAACGGCTTGAGGGCGTGGAGACGCAGGCAATAAGGCGGGGCAATCAGCGTGCCGACCCATTCGCCATTAAGGCGGACACGGGCGCTCTCGCAGACACGTCCCAGGTCCAGTTCCCATTCTTGCGCGGAAATGCGTGGGGCGTCAAATGTCAGCGTGTAACGCGCCGTCCCTGCGAATCGCTGAGTTTCCTCGCCGCCCTGTTCCGTCCACGAGCCGAGGGTTTCTGTTTCCACAGCAGGAGGCAGTTCGGGGCCGCCGGCGAGAAAATCTATCTTCCAGACGCCTTCCAGCGCCATCGGTTCATTTGCAGGCTGCTGGTAGCGCCAGGCTTGCCCGTTTGCTTCTTCACGCTCAAACGTCCGCACAAACAACGAAGCGCCGGGCGGAATCTGCACAGACACCCGGGTAGGCTGATTTGTGATGTGATCCACGGCAGCCGCGCCGGTTTCCCCCGTCATTGGGTCCATCAGAATTGCGGAAGTAAACGGCGTGGCAATCTCCACCCAGCCATCCAGCGCATCTTCCCCCTCATTGATGAGGAAGTAATAGTGGCCGTCATCCAGTCTGCGCCGGATGCACTGAATTCCCTCGTGCGCCGTCATTGTTTCACGGCGCACAGATGCTGCCGTCAGAAGAGCTTCCAGGTCTGGCCCGCTCTGCGCCGGTCCGTTTTCGGCTGCCAGCCGAATGGCTTGAAAACGCTCACGGCGTGCCAGCAAATCATGCCAGCCGGGAACATCGCCCGGGAGATGGTCCTGGAATATGACTGCCGCGCCGGCCCCGGCTAAGTCCGTGAGTCTCTGAAGAGTCTGTTCCGGCATAAATCGGCAAGGCGGTACGAGAATCGCCTGATAATGCCCGCCCGGCAGCCGAATGCCGCCTTTGTCCGCTTGAGCCAATGCAAGCTGGTGGTCGGAGATGTAATCATACGCAAAGCCGCCGTCCCACAATCTCTGCGCCGTCTCGCCGACTGACTCATCCGTCAGCCATTTGCCGTTGATTTCCAGCATATAGGCGTCGGGCCGCGTCTGCCACAGGTCGTGCAGCGGCCAGTACAGCAGCACGTCATTGTCAGGCCGTCCAGCCTGCAACAATGACTGGCAGCGCGTGAGGTAGGCATTCAGCGTGGGAAAGTCGAGCCAGAGTGGGTCTTGGGGCGCAAACGTCGTTGACGCATAAAACAGCCATCCGGGCCAAGCCGCGTCGGCAGGCGAGTAAGCCGTGCCGTGATAAAAAATATGGTTGATGCCGGACACCAGCAGCCGGTCAAGCGCAGCTTTGCATTGGGCGAGGCTGACCGTGAAATGCTCGCCCAGCCAGGTGCAGCTTTCCGAAGAAGTCAACGGCTTTCCCAGAACGTGGGCCGCCGAAGACGCGAATTTGCTGGCGCGCGGATCGCCCGGCCCGCCGAAAATTTCGGTCTCCGGGATGTCTACCGTCCCGTACAGGTCTAATAAATTGCCGGGCGAGCCATGCGCCTGATTGCGGCTCAGACTCCCCTTGCCGTGCGCCCAATTCGTCCATGTCTGGGTGAAGTTTTGAAGCAGCAGGTCAGCCAGCGTCTCGCGATAATCCGTTCGGACGCGCGCGCTTTTTTCCGGGTCGCCGTCACCGGCCAATGCAGGCAGATGGTTTCGCAGATCATAGCCCCGCCGGGACTGAAATTCGGCGAACAGGTCCGGCGACCAATCGGCCAGATATTCAAACGAGTTATGGAAATGACAGCGCAGAGCGCCGGGCGGCAAGTCGGCCAGCGCGTCGTCAAAGCGCTGAAGGTAGTGGAGAAGCGACTGCCGGGAAAAAGGATTGATGCACTTGCCTTCACTGCCCGGCGCGGCCCGCTTGACCCGGCGGCCCGCCCATTTTTGGGTGACGCTGTAAACCGTCCATTGTCCCGGTGGCGGTGTCCAGTGGAAAGCGCCGTCCGGCAGAATTTGATCACGCAGGTTAATTGTCTGGCCGCTGTCTGAGACGGCGGTCAGGGCCTGCGGCAGCCGTTCATTCGCACTCCTCACGAACGGCAGCCCACCCGCGAGATGCATTTTTTCAATGACTAACTTATCTTCGGCGTCTTCGTTCGTCACCTGCGGGCCGCCGAACGGCCAGCCCGTCCCGGTCGGCATGTCCACCCCCAGACCCAGCCGCTGCGCCTCAGTCAGCGTATGGGTGAGCATTTCCAGCCAGCGGGCGGACAGGTAATCAATATCGCGACTTTCCTGCCCTTGAACGCCGTAGAGCGGAGTGATTTCTACTCCGCCCAGGCCCACCCGCTGATACTCTTCCAGCAAACGGGTCAGGTTGTCCGTATCTACGGCACTGCCGAGCCACCACCAGCGCGTCCACGGGCGCATCGTCCGCGTGATGTCCGGCCAAAAGAAATGCGTAGTATTGTAAGAAATTTGCTTAACTCCCATACCGCTTAGGCAATCGCAGGCATTAACGTCATGAGTAATGTCGCTTTGAGGGGCAGCATAATTGAATGTGACACATTATAACACGTTGAGTTTAGTTGTGCAAGCGGTTTAAAGAGCAGTCTCGCATGTAAATTGTGCCTGAGCGCCTGGCACGAGAATGTGGAAGTGGTGAGTACGCCCATTTTGCTTTTCAGAGGTCCGGCAAGGTACAATAAGGCATGTTGCCCGTTCAGGCCATCTTTTTTGACATCGGCGACACGTTGGTCTTTGACGATCCCCCCCTGCGGGAGCGTCTGGCGACGACAGTGCGTTTGGTCGGGCTGCCTGTAGACCAAGCACGTCTGCCGGCGGCATTTCGGGCGGGAGAGGCGTTTTCCGTTGGGCAATACATTGAGGGAGTGGCCTGGGACGATCCTGATTCGCTGCGAGAGGCGATGGTGCGTGTGTTTCTTGCGCTGAACTTGTCGCCTTTAGACGAGGAAACCTGGCCCAAGTTTCTGGAGTCTTTCGCTGCCATCCCATTCGAGCGTTATGTCCATCCCCACGCCCTCGCACTGCTGCAAGAATTGAAGCGGCGTGGGTTTGTGGTCGGAGCCATTTCGGATTGGGAAACGACGCTGCCGGATTTGCTGCAAAAACTCGGCATCGCGCCTTTTCTGGACGCGCTGGCCGTGTCCGAGATCGTCGGCGTGACCAAGCCCGACCCTCTCTTATTCCAGGATGCGCTGCGGCAGGCAAACGCGCCGCCGGAAACATCCCTGCATGTTGGCGACTGGTACGAATTAGATGTCTGCGGGGCGCGAAGCGTGGGGATGCAGGCGCTGTTGTTTGACTGGCCTGGACGCCGCCCCGACACCGACTGCCCGCGTGTGACGACATTTGCCGCGCTGACCGAATACCTGCTGGCACTGCCAGACCCTGATTAGGACCCTTTGCCCATGCCGCAGCAAGTTCTCGCCCCGATCCTTTCCAATGAGCAAATAATCCCGGATCATAAAGTTCTGGTCTGTGAAGCCCCCGGCATTCGCCGCGCAGGCACAGCCGGGGCATTTTGTCAACGCGCTCACCGCAGAGCGCTTTGACCCGCTGCTCCGCAAGCCGTTCAGCATCTACACGGTCGACCGGGAGCGGGGGGAGATCAGTCTGCTCTATTCGCATTGTCGGCGCGACGACGCGGGGCATGGCGCGCAAAGCGGCCCGGAGACACGCTGGACATGGTCGGCCCGCTCGGCGGGCGGCTGTTCACGCCGGACGCGCGGCCCGGCGCGACGCACATCATGGTCGGCGGCGGCTATGGCGTCCCGCCGCTGGTGTTTCTGTCCCGCGAATTGCAGATCGCCCAGACTGCCCCGAATCTGATCGTTTATCATCGGGGCGCGGCGCAAAGATTTGCTGCTCTGCGAGACGGAACTGACGGCGGCGGGGATAGACGCGCGGCGCGGCAACCGAAGACGGCTCGCACGGGACCCGGGGGCGGGTGACGGATGTGCTGGAGCCGCTCTTGCGAGAACGGCAAGGTCAGCCGGTGACGGTCTACTGCTGCGGGCCGACGCCGATGATGCGGGCCGTCGGCGAGACTGTGCGTGAGCCTGGGTGTTCCCTGTCAACTCTCGGTGGAAGTCTCCATGCCCTGCGGCATCGGCGTCTGCATGGGCTGTGTGCTGGACCTGGCCGATGGCCGGCGCGTCCGCTGCTGCGTGGATGGCCCGGTCTTCCAGGCCTCGGAGGTGAAATGGTGAAAACCTCATGTCCAGATCGGCAAACTGACGCTGCGGAACCCCGTCGTGACCGGCTCCGGGACGTTCGGCTTCGGCACCGAGATGGCCGACATCGTTGACCTGAATAAAATCGGCGCGTGCGTCGTCAAAAGCACCTCGCGCGAACCGCGCCTGGGCAACCCGACCCCGCGCATCGTAGAAACGCCCGTCCGGCCTGCTGAACGCCATCGGCCTGCAAAACGGCGGCGTGGACAATTTTATTCAGCGAAAAACTGCCGTTTCTGCGGCAGTTTGATGTGCCGATCATCGTCAATCTGGTCGGCTATGAAGTCGCGGATTATGTCTATCTGGCCGAAAAACTCACGGAGGCGGGCGGGGTGCATGGGCTGGAAATCAACATCTCCTGCCCCAATGTCAAGCACGGCTGCGACTTCGCCGTAGACCCAGACTTGACGGCGGAACTCATCGCCGCCGTCCGCAAAGTGACAGACTTGACGCTGATTACCAAACTATCGCCCAATGTCACCGACATCGTTCCCATCGCCCGCGCCGCCGTAGACGCCGGCTCGGACGCGCTGTCGCTGATCAATACCCTGCTCGGCACGGCAATTGACATCCGCCAAGCGCAAATTCCGCCTCGCCAACATCACCGGCGGCCTGAGCGGCCCCGCCATCAAGCCCGTCGCCCTGCGCTGCGTCTGGCAGGTGCATCGCGCCCTGCCGAACGTCCCTCTGATCGGCATGGGCGGCATCATGACCGCGACGGACGCTGTGGAGTTTCTGTTAGCAGGCGCAACGGCGGTAGCCGTCGGCACCGCCACGTTTGTCAACCCGACAGCAGTCACGGACGTAGTGACAGGACTGGAAAAGTATCTGCAAGAGAACGGGATTGTGGACGTGAAGGAATTGATTGGAGCGGTGGAAGCGCCATGATTACTTTTGAGTTTATGAATCCCCTTCAATCGCAACTGACCCTCGCCGACCAAAAGCGCGATACCATAACAAAAGCCGCCCTGACCTCAATCGTTATGCCAGAGAGGAAAATCCATGACTGTTCAATCATGCATCCCAGTAATTCCGAGCGCTGATCTGGAGAAGAGTCTGCGCTTGTGGCGCGATGGTCTCGGATTTGATACGGACTCAGAGATGCGAGCAGAGGGCAAGTTGATCTTTTGCTTGCTTCGCCAAGGCGATCTGTGTTTCATGCTCAATCAGCGCTCAGGGAGACCGATCAAGCCAGAAGACTACGAAGGCATTCGACTCTACTGGTCGCCGTCTGACATCCACGGGATCCGGCAACATTTGAGTGACCTCGGGTACATTGTCTCGGAGATCAAAGAGAGAGATTACGGGCAAGCTGAGTTTGTTCTGACGGACGATGATGGCTATTCGCATTGCTTCGGCGTCGCGACCAAGATGCAGCCGAAGACGTAGAGACTGCTCTGGTCGCATGGACCAATATATAACAACGGCGGTTTGCAAAAGAATGGCCCGGCCTCTTCATCGGAGGCTGGGCCGTCTGCCGTCTGTGTCGGGGCTGACTATTCGGACTGCCCACCGAAGCATAGAATGTAGCCGTCTGGGTCTTCAACATAAAATTCCTGGGTACCCCACTCGGTAGAGGCCAGCGGCCTCAAAATTGTTACCCCGTTGGACACGCACTGCTCATAGAATGCCACAATACCATCCACGCCAGCCGTAACGTCCAGGTGTTCATTATCTCGGCGGTATTTGCGCTCCGCCTCGTTCTTAGGCGCTTCTTTCAGGTGCAGTTCAAGCCCGTCAATCTGCCCGATAACATAGAAGCCGTCCCACACTTCGCCAAACTCGAACCCCATCTTGCGGTAGTAGGCCGCCGATTGCGCGAGATCGTTGACGAGGAGTTGCGGTGCCAGAGACGTAACTCTTGGCCTTGCTACGGTTGTGTTCATCAAAAGCCTCCTGATTGAAATGTCAGCTTATTTTATCACGTCTAAAGTTCCGCCTGGCTCATTCTTTAGATGCCTGGCAAAGCTAATTTCTGATTTTCTCACCTGATGAGATTTTCTGAGGGAGGACGCTGAGTAACTCTGCAAACCACCGTTTGCAAAAGTTACACCCAACTTTATACCGCTACAATCCCTTTGCGGGCCTGCTTGTCGGCGTACATCTGGCGATCCGCCATTGCCACGAGACCCTCCTCTGTCTCCGAGTCTTCAGGATACAGGGCGAGACCAGCGCTGACGCCGCCGGCCCAGTGAAGATCGGGATGTGCGGCCAAAGTCTCCTCAATCGCCGCTTGCAGGCGGTCTTTGACGCGCACAGCGTCCGAGCGATCCAAGCCGTCCAACACCAGCAGGAACTCATCGCCGCCGCGCCGGGCCACCAGATCGCATTTGCGGGCGTGCAGGCGGCAGCAGTCGCCGATCAGTTTGATGAGGTCATCCCCGGCAGTATGGCCTAAACGGTCGTTGACGCTTTTCAACCCGTCGGCATCCAAAAAAAGCAGGGCGAAGCGGCCTTGACGCCCCTGGAAACAGCGATGGAGCGGCGCAGGAAGCTTTCCAGGCCGCGCCAGGAGGCCAAGCCCGTCAGCGGATCGCAGTCGGCGTCGCGCCGGGCGTCCAAGTGCTGATAATAGGAACGGGAGGCTAGAAGCAGGCTCTCATTGATGATGAGGGTGAAAGGAAGCGTCCCCCACCCCCAGGCGGTCCACAGGAGCAAAATCAGGCAGCCACTGAGGGCTTCCATGTGATCAAACACGGAGAAAAGCGGGTCACGCAGCGTCTTCCGAAATGGTTCGTGCTGGTTCAGAAATTGCAGCAAGGCTAAATACGGACGATTCACGGCCTCGTGGATCACTGTCAGCATGAGAACAAGCGGCAGCAGAAATGTCGTGGGCTGCTGGAAAAAGAGGGCGCAGTCGGTGGGTGTCCGCAGGAGATGGCCGCCCAGTCCCACATACAGGCAGCCGCCGAGCCAGAACAGGGCGGGATAGAAACACAGGTTGCTGGCGGTGTTCACCCAAGAGCGCCGGTAGCCGCGAATGTGGAGATGCAGCGACAGCAGGTTGGAAAATACATAGACGGCCAGCATCGTATCCGGCCCGTCCCGCAGGAGGGCCATCAAAATCAGCAGTTCGCCCTGCGTGTGATAAAACGTCGGCTTGCCGTCCGCGTCTCGCCGCATGACGACGCTTCGCAGACTGAGCAGAGAAGTGAGAACGCTGAAGAAAAGGACATCGCCCCAGGGCAGACGCGCCCAGGCACGAGTCAGCGCGGACAGACCGACGCTTGCCCCCAGCAGCAGCGTCGCCCACCGCAGCGCGTCATTTGCCCGCTGTTTGCTTGCCCACAAAAACCCGGACCGCATTCCCCATGCCCTTTGCCGGCCAGAAAATTCCTCGCTTCGCTTTCCATTATACGGCAACTTTCCCGATTTGCGATGTACGGCGCGAAGAATTCTGAAATGCGTCAGCAGGCAGCCGCTAAAGATCCCGACGCTGGAACAAAACGATACCGAGAACGAAAAAAACAGCCATGTAGGCGATAATATAGCCCATGTCAGCAGTGGAAGTGGAGGCCACCGCGACGGCTTGTGTCGGGTCGCGCTGCGCGAAGACCAAGCTGAAATCCCAGCCCGCGCTGCCCAGCGGGGCCGCTCCGATCCCGGTCGCGTCCAAACCGCGCGAAATCCAGTGGTTCATGCGGCTCAGAGGAACGATATATCCGGCCAGTTTGCTCAAAGTGTCCAGCATCGGCACATCCAGAAATCGCGACAGACTGTGCAGCAAGTCTTCGGCCAGCGCGATCCCGGCGGCAATCAGGGCCAGACTGGATGAGAGAGCGTAGGTGGCAAACGTGGAAAAGCACAAGGTAAGGGTGGTAAAAAGTAGGGGAAACAGGCCCGCCGCCAGGACGCCGCCCCAGAGGCGCGGGTGACAGGTCCCTGATTGATGCCAGATTGCGAAGGCGAGCAGCGCGCCCCAGCCGGCGACGCAGACCGCCATCAAAAATATAATGCCGAGCCACTTGCCGAGGTAGATTGCCGCGCGGGGGATCGGCTTGGGGACGATCACGGAAAGAACGCCTCGGTCTATCTCGGACGTAATCGCCCCGGCGGACAGCGCGACCGCCAGCACCGAGCCGAAGAATTTGATCGTTCCGCACCCCAGCCAGGCCCAGATGCGGCCCGTGTTGTTGCGGGCAGTCGGCAGGTCCATTCCGATAAAGAAACTGGTATGGATATGCAGCGGCAGAAAGGCGAACAACACATACAATCCAGCAATGACCAGGGCCGCTAAAAAGATCCGTCGCCGAATGGCTTCCTTGACCGTCAAGCCGGCCAGAGTGAGAATGCCTCCGATCATTGGTCCCCTGCCTCCACCACCCGGATAAACAGGTCTTCCAGCGATTCGCGCATCGGCGTCAGCGACATCAGCCGCCCGCCCTGCCCTACGACCGTCGCCGCGAGGTCGGGGATCATGCCTTCTTCCGTGATTGTCGCCGTAATCTCTTCGCCGCTGACCGTCACCGTTCGCGCCAGCCCTTCCAGAGCGCGAATCAGCCCTGGTGACTGATTTCCCACACGCATCACCACGGTAGACGGCGCGGCCAGCAGGTCATCAATCTTCCCCAGCCGCACCACTTCGCCGCGCCGCAAGATCGCCACTTGGTCGCACGTCATTTCAATTTCAGACAGCAAGTGGGAATTGAGCAGCACGGTTTTACCCCGCGCCTTCAGCGCCGCGACGATCTCGCGCACCTCGCGCCGCCCCAGCGGGTCCAGAGCGCTCGTCGGCTCGTCCAGAATCACTAAATCCGGGTCATTGAGAATGGCCTGCGCCAGCCCGACTCGCTGCTGCATTCCCTTGGAGAACTCCCCGACCTTGCTTTTTCGGCGCGCAATCAAGCCAACCTGTTCCAGCGCTTCGGGAATTCGCTGCTTTCGCGCCGCCCGTCCCATGCCGTACAGCCGCCCATGCAGGTCCAAAAACTCTTCCGCTGTGAGAAAATCATGAAACTGAAACTTTTCCGGCAGAAACCCCAATTTCGACCGCGCCTCCAAATCACCCACAGGCCGCCCTAGAGAACTCGCCTGCCCGGAGGTGGGCCGGATGTTGCCCAGGAGCATATTGATCGTCGTCGTTTTTCCCGCCCCATTCGGCCCCAGAAATCCGAAGACTTGCCCGCGCGGAACCGAGAACGAGAGGTCCTGCACCGCGACGAACCCTTCCTTGCCCGGCCCCCCGCCATATTCCTTACGCAGATTCGTCGTTTCAATCGCCATTTCGCTATTGCTCATCGTGCAGCCATTGTACCCGAACGCGCGGCTTTGGCAGGTACAATTTCATTTGAAACGGCCTGCGGGACTCTCCCGTTACGGGAGGGATATTCTAAGACTGAAGCCGTATACCACTTGCGCCTGGAGGAAACCATGATCCGCATCGGCGTCTTTGCCCGCGTGGGCGAAGTGTCCATCAAAACGCTGCGCCATTACGATGAGATCGGCCTGCTGGAGCCGGCCTATGTGGACGATTGGAGCGGGTATCGCTACTACACGCTGGATCAGCTCCCGCGCCTGAACCGCATCCTTGCTTTGAAAGGACCTCGGGTTGTCGCTGGACGAGATCGCGCATCTGCTTCGTCGCAAATTGTCGGCGGCGGAAATGCAGCGAATCCTGCGGGCCAAACAGCAGGAGCTTCGGGCAAGGGTCAGCGAGGAACAGGCCCGCCTGGAACGAGTGGAAACGCGGCTTCAACACTTAGAACAGGAGAAAACCATGTCCAATTACGATGTCCGGCTCAAAAAAGTCGAGCCGCTGCTGGTCGCGTCTGTGCGCGACACCATTCCGAACTGGGAAGAGGTCACACCGACATTCAATCAACTCTTTGACGAAGTTTATCCCTATGCGGCGTCACAGAATGCAGCTTTCGCCGGTCCCGCTTTAGATTTGTGGCATGTGGATGGGCCGCCCAGCGGGGAGGACATGCCGGTGGAAGCCGCCTTCCCCCTTGCTACGCCGATTACTGAGAGCGACCGGGTCAAGGTCTACTCCTTGCCTGCTGTCGCAACAATGGCTACGACCATCCATCATGGCGCGCCGACGCGCCGTTTATCTTCCAACCCCCTACCCCACGCAGGCGCAGCGTCCGCGACCATACAGCAAGGCGCGTTTGCAACGATCTCACAGGCGCACCAAGCCGTGATCCAGTGGGCCGACGACAACGGCTATCAAATCTGCGGCCCTGGCCGCGAGATTTACTTGCAATACGAGCGGGAGGGCGACCCCAACGCCTACGTCACCGAAATCCAGTATCCCGTGCAGAAGGCGTAAGAGGCCCCCAGATTGAAATCCGGGGCCAAAAAGTGCGATTGTCCGCCTTCGCGGACAGAAGATGGACCCCCTGTGTCCTTCCTCTGTCCACGCAGGTGGACAATTGCTTTGTAAAAGCCCTGGAATTCATTCCAGGGGCTTCTCATTTCCCTGCTTCCCCCGCTCCCGCAGATAGCCTGCCAGCATCACGAACCCCTGCGCGGCCATGACATTGGTCACGAAATAAAACACAAATTCTTCCAGCGGCAGCGGCCCGGCGTAAATGCCAAGCACTCGCGACGGGTCCACCTGCCAGATGCCATGCCCCAGGGCGAACGCATCACACGCCGCCAGATACAGTGTCGCCAGCCCGACAACCACTAAAAGCAGCCGCCGCCAGCGCCACACTTCGCGCCACGCCACCGCCCATTGTATCAAAATCACCGGCAAGGCCCAGGCCAGTTCATACACCAGATACGCGCTGTGCCTCACAGTTCCGGGTCTCCCGATGCGGGCCGAATCCACCGCGCCAGCGTGACCAGGAACAGGCACAGGAAAATCCCCTGCGCGAAATAAAACGCATACTCTTCCCACGGCAGATAAAAGAGAAAATGGCTGGGCGGGGCAAACACGGGATCAAACGTCCACATCTTCGTCCGGGCCGCATGGTTATCCCAGGGCGACGTGTAAACCAATGCCAGCAGGCAGATTGCCGCGCCAGCCCACCCATGCCGCCCGCGCCAGCGTCCACGCAGGGCCAGGCTCAGGAGAACAATGGGAATAACGAGGAACAGGAGCAAGAAATGAGCATAGGTCATACATGATCGCTTTAACAATAATGGAAATTCGCGAGGAAATAGGTGATGGCGGTTGCCATGCCAAGCAGTTCCAAAGAGGAAAGCAAAATACCGAGTTTCCCTGTCCACCAATTCCGTCCTCGAATGCCTAATACTAGGCCGCTAACGGAGAGTATTGGGCTGAACAAGAGCGCATCCATAACCAGTACATCTGTCCAAGAGGGAAGTGTAAAATAAAGCCCCAGTAGGCAGACGAAAAAAATCAGTACGACCAGACCCGCAAAGGTAAGCGAGAAATAACCATAGGGTTCCCGAATAACGCCAGCCGTCTTTAACGGCGTCGGGCGGCGAGGCGGGGGTGGCCACACAGTCATTGAAAAATTCCTTTCCACAGTTATTGTACCATTGGAAGCAAAGGAAACGGGTATAAAAGCGGCGGCTTAAAGAGGAAATCCCAGGACACTGACTATTGCGCTGACGCCATTTGAAGAAGTGCGTCTTACCCCTGTTGCCCGGCAGGCAGGACTTGATCCCGCTGAAGCGGCACACAAGCCACTCACCGCCAGTTTACCGCGCATCTCGGTTTTTGATGGTTTGGGAAAGCTAGGCTTTCAAACGGAAGCGGATTGCTCGGAGCCGCAAACTCTTACTGAATTGGCCGCCGCGCGTCAACAATTTCTGTCCTCCATCCAGCGCATACCTTTGGAGGCGGAACCTTCCGGCGGTTCTCTTAAGCGAAGGGTGAGAGAATTTGTGCTGCCCTGGTCATTTGTTTGGGTGCCACTTCTGTTGTTATCAGCCAGGCATCTCAGACATAACCCCTCGTCCGCGGAATGAGCGCAGATAGCATGCAGCCTGGGTCTGCAACACCCGAACAAATAACGAAGTTTGAGGAATCAGCACTAGATGCTTATGAGGCAGCCCTCTCTCCAATCTGGCAATTACGCCCGGGCGCAGGCACAGCAGGCGGCGCGAATTGGCAAGGGCGAGGAGAAGTAGACCGCATAGAAAGCGCTGCAGATGGCGATAAAAACGCCGAAATGCGGCAGCCGCAGCGCGAACAAGAGTGCAGACAGAAACGCCCGGTTTCCTCTATGGAAACCGGGCGTTTCGGCTTGATTGTACCCGCATCAGGTATACTGACGGAGATGCGTATCCTGGTGGTGGAAGATGAAGAAAAGGTCGCCAGTTTCCTGCGCCGGGCATTGGAAGAAGCCGGCTATGCGGTGGATGTGGCGCACGACGGCCAAACGGGGCTGAACTTTGCCCGCGCTGCCGACTACGATCTCCTGGTACTGGACTATCTGCTGCCCAAAATGAGCGGGCTGGAACTGTGTCGGGCACTGCGGGCCGAGGGCCGTGATGCCCCAATCCTCATGGTCACGGCGCGGGACGCTCTGGAAGATAAAGTCGCTGGGCTGGATGCCGGGGCGGATGATTACCTGACCAAGCCGTTTTCCATTGATGAACTGCTGGCCCGGGCTAGGGCGCTCCTCCGGCGGCGCGGCGGCCGCGGACCATCTATTCTGACGGTGGACGACCTGACACTGGACCCGCAGACACGTCAGGCGCAGCGTGGGGAGCGGACACTGGACCTGAGCGCCCGTGAATACGCCCTGCTGGATTATCTGATGCGGAATGCGCGCCGCCCGGTCACGCGCGCCATGATTGCTGAACATGTTTGGGGCTTTGATTTTGACAACGGTTCCAATGTCATCGACGTTTATGTCAGCTACCTGCGCTCCAAGATAGACCGCGACGAGACCCACAAACTCATTCGCACGCTTCGCCATGTGGGCTATCAGCTTGGCTGAAGCCCCACCACCTACGCGCCATGCCGCCTGTCTGGACTAAATCACTCCGCTTTCAACTCACCGCCTGGTATCTGGCAGCGCTGGCCGTCGTTCTGCTGATGACGGCCGGGACGGGCTACTGGCTCGTCCGCGCTTCTCTTCAGCGGGAAACAGATCGCGCGCTGGCGCTTGCGGCGACACAAACTTTACGGCAGATTTCTGCCGGCGATCCTGCCGCCGTCGTTTCCCACCCCACGCTGATGCCCTTCGCGCTGCCGGGAATCGGAACGGACGCCCTGGCGCTGCGTTTAGAGTCGGCGGTGACCGGGCAACCAGTCGCCCTTTCCGATAATCTCGCGGGACGAGGCGATCTGCGCGCGGCCCTGGCGGCAATGCCGTCCACGCCGCACGGGCCAACATTTGCCGGTCACACCGATGAAGATCAACTGCGATGCCTGACGGTCGCTGTTCCGCGAACGCCATATCTGCTTCAAGTGGCCGCGCCCTGGGACCCGATGGAAGACCTGCTGGCGCGACTTCTCCTGGGGCTGTCTTTGGCCAGCCTGCTGTTTCTGCTTCTTTCCGGGATCGGGAGCTGGCTGCTGGTGGGACGCGCACTGCGCCCAATAGACCATATTGTCACCGAAACCGAGGGGCTGACCGTGGACCATTTGACGCCAGCATTGCTCCTTCCCCGCGCCCTGTCCGACAACGAGATCGGCCGCTTGGTCGACGCCGTGAACCGGATGCTGACTCGCCTCGCTGCCACGTTCACCGCACAGCGCCAGTTCACTGCCGACGCCTCGCATGAATTGCGAACGCCGCTAACTATCTTGCGCGGCGAAATTGAACTAGCGCTCTCACGCGAGCGTTCCGCCACGGAGTATCGCCGCGTTTTGGAAAGCGGCCTGGAAGAAACCGTTCGCCTGACCCACATCGTGGAGAGTCTGGCCTTTCTCGCCCGTGGCGACGCCAATCAGGCGAGTGACCTGGACACGTCTGTCTCGCTCTCTGCTCTGGTACACGAAATCGCCACCGCGTTAGCGCGCCCGGCAGAAGCGAAAAGCCTGAACCTGATTCTGGATATGTCAGACGCCACTCTGGCACAGGCCGATGCGGACGCTTTGCGCCGCATGACGAGAAACCTTCTGGAAAACGCGATTGCCTACACGCCGCCGGGCGGGCAAATCACCCTCACGACAAGCGCAAACGGCCACGAATGCCGCCTTGTCGTGGCAGACACCGGCATCGGCATCGCCCCGGAAGATTTGCCCCATGTGTTTGATCGTTTTTTTCGCGCCGACAAAGCCCGAGTCAACACCGGCGGCAGCGGTCTGGGTTTATCCATCGTCCAGAGCATCGTCGCCGTGCATCAAGGGCATATCAAAGCCGAGAGTGAACCGGGCCACGGCAGCCGCTTCATCGTGACCTTGCCCCAAGATGAGAAAACTCTCATTCAGGATTAATGTCTTTCTAATGTCTGGCGAGTAAGATAAAGAAGAACATCGCCACATGAGACTCACCCCTCTGCTGCTCTTGCCGCTGCTCCTGACAATCTGGCCAACACTTGCTCGGGCGCAGGCTATCGGCGGCGCGTCCCTGACGCTGGAGCAGGCGAACGCTGAAGCCTTTGAGGCCAGCCCTGCCATCCGCCTCGCCCGGCAGAATCTTGCCCAAGCTGAAGCCCGCATTGGTCAGGCGCAGGCACAGCGCCATTTGCAGATCACGTTCAACAGCGCCATTTCCGGCTCCAATGCCAGCGTCCTTCAGCCCCCGCCTGCCAATGAAACATTCGGAACCCTGCAAAACACGCTGACTGTTCCGTTGCCTCTGGGAGCCAAGCCGCGTCTTGTTATGCAGCAGGCGCAGGAGCAGTTTCTGTCCGTACAGGCGCAGTTCGACGCCGCCCGGCTGGCTCTCGCCGGGCAGGTGGCATCGGCGTATTTTGATCTGCTGCGAAAGCAGGCGTTGCGGGCGGTCGCCCAAGAGACGCTGGCACAGGTTGAGCGAGCGCTGGGCGACGCCCGAAAACGCAACCGCGCGGGCGATGTCGCGCAGATTGATGTCTTGCAGGCGCAGGTTCCGGTCGCCTCCGCGCAGGCAACTCTGGAAGGGGCGGAGAATGACTTGGAAGTCGCACGGCAAACGCTCAACAGCCTCCTCGGACAGCCTCTGGATGCCCCGCTAATCATCGCTGACATAGCCCCCGATTTATCCCCGTTTCCGTTCACGCTGGATCAGGCGCGAGTTGCTGCGGCGCAGCGCAGCCCGGATGTCCGGGCCGCCGAGGCGGGGGTGCGGGCCGCCGAGTTCGCCCTGGCCGCCGCGCGCACATACCGCGAACCGGCCCTCTCGCTTCAGGCGACGGACATCCGCAGCAGTGATCAGACTTCCTTTTCACGCGAGGATACCGTGCAGGCCGCCGTCACCCTGCCGCTTTCTGACGGCGGCCTGGGGCGCGAGCAGGTGCGCGAGGCTGAGGCCGCCCTGGCCGGGGCGAAGGCGCAGACCGAAGCCGCCCGTATCACGGCCATCGCGAACGTGAGCGCCGCTTATCTGACGGCCCAAAGCCGACGGCGGCAGGTGGTGGCGGCGCGGATCGCGCAGGAAATCGCGCAAACGACTTACGATAAGACCGTTCAGGGCTATCAGAACGGCCTGTTTCCTCTGACTCAAGTCCTGAACGCACAAGCGGCGCTGACGCAGGCCCGGATCGCATACACACAGGCCGTCTACGATGCCGCTGCGGCGACCAGCGCACTGACTACTGCGTACCAGGGCGCGACAGTGATCCCTTCCATCAGCAGCCCTCCCACGCCTGCGCCGCCGACGGCGACTGGCGCAGGGGGAACAGCCCCGGCAGGCGCCGGCAGCCCGACGGCCAGCCCATCAGGGAATACCGTGACGGGAACGGGCACGGGCGGAACAACTGCGGGAGGCGGAGGGAAGCCATGATGCACCGACACATTGTTGTGTGCCTTCTGCCGCTGCTGACAATTGTTAGCGCCGGCTGCGGACATGACGGGGGCCGCAAGGCTGACATAGCTCCCACGCCTTTGCCGACAGTTCAAGTGATGACTGTGATGCGCGGCACGCTGGAACGACGGCTCCCGGTGACGGGAACGCTGCAATCCCTGCCGGGGCAGGAAGCGACCCTCAGCCCGCCCGTCACCGGCGTTCTGAGCGGGCTTTTCGTGCGCTACGGCCAGAGCGTCAGCAAAGGCCAGATGGTCGCGCAGCTCTCCACACAGCCGCTCGTCGGTCAAATCCAGCAGGCGGAGGCAACCCTGGGGCAAAACCAGGTACAGGTGCAGCAGGCCGAAGCCAACGCCCTTCAGCAGCAGGCGCAGACGCGAACGGCGATCTTCCAGGCTGAGGCCAGTGTCAAAAACGCCCAAGCGACGCTGGCAGGCGCGGAGGCGACGCTCACCGGCAGCGAGGCCGCCCTGCATAACTCCGAGCAGAGTCTGGAGCGCGAACGGACTCTTTTTGCCGACGGCCTGGTAGCGCAAAAGGACGTGGAAGCGGCAGAGCTTGCCGTGCGAACCGCGCAGGCGCAGGTGAGCGCCCAGCAGCAGACGGTCGCCGGGCAGCAGCAGACGGTCGCCGGGCAGCGGCAGGCGCTGGCGGCAGCACGAGCCGCCTCTTTGCAGGATGTGGTCAAGCGCAAGGATGTGGAGATCGCACGGCAGCAGGTACGTAACGCGCTGGGCGCTCTCAACACTGCCCGATCACAACTTGCCCTTTATACGCTCCGCGCGCCACTCTCAGGGCAGGTGACTTCGGTCGGGGTTACGGTCGGTGAGACGGTGGACACGGCGGCCAAAGTCGCCGTCATCGCGAATTTGAGCGCACTTCAACTGAAAATCAACCTTCCCAGCGATTCTTTGTCGCAGATCCATCGCGGCCTGCCGCTGACGTTCACAGTCAACAGTCTGAAGGGACACACGTTCAGCGCTGTGATTGAAACCATCGCCCCCACGACCGACGCTGCAACCGGAACCGTGCCGGCCCTGGCTCTCGTTTCCAACCCGAACCATGCACTGAAAGACGACACCGTCGCCCGTGTCCAGATTCTGGTTGAGCGCCGCTCTGCGATTTTAATCGTGCCGCAGGCGGCGGTTTTAACAGACCCGGATACGGGCAAAGCGAGCATCGTCACCGTCGGCAGCGACGGCACGGCGCACGTCGTTTCGGTCCAGCCCGGGCTGTCAGCCGGGGGCCGAGTGGCGATCAAGAGCGGCCTGGCTGACGGTCAGCAGGTGGCCGTCTCCGGTCAGTACGGCCTGCCGGACGGCGCGAAGGTGCAGGTTCAGCGTGTGCCTTAGTATCCTTCCCAGGACTGAACCCCTGGGCTTTAGAAAAGCAAGCCCCCGCCTGCGCGGGCGAGGAGTTGCTTGTTTCAAGCACGGGGGTTCAGCCCCTTGAGAGAACATACTCTGAGCGCCTTTGTTCAGCGGTATCGTAAGGCGATCCTGCTGCTGACGGTCTTGCTGTGTCTGGGCGGGGTTTTTGCCTCGCAGACCCTACCGGTTGCGATTTTCCCCGATCTGACCGCGCCGCGTATCATTGTCACGACCGATGCCGGCGACACGCCGATCCCTACGGTGCTGGCGAACATCACGCGCCCGCTGGAAAATGCCGTCGCGGGAGTCCCGAACGTCACCCGCGTCAATTCTTTGACGGAGCGCGGCAGCGACGAATTGGATGTGACTTTCGGCTGGGGCACGGACATGGCCGCCACGCTTCAGCAGGTGCAGTCCCGCATTGCCCAGATTCAGTCCACCCTGCCGCCGGGGACGAATGTTTCCTCAGAGCGGCTGAATCCTTCCGTGTTCCCGGTCATGGGTTACAGCCTGTATTCCAACACAGTCAGCCCGCAGGAACTGCGCCGGGCGGCCCTGTACACCCTGCGTCCCCGACTGCTGCGCGTCGCCGGGGTGCGCGAGATCGCCGTTTTGGGCGGAGACACGCCGGATTTTCTGGTGGAACTCAACCCTACTAACCTGCTGGCGCGGGGGGTGACCGCGCAGGACGTGGAAAATGCGCTGGCGAAGAACAACCAAATCAACTCGGTCGGCCACTACGATCAATCGTTTCTGCGCTATCAAATACTCGTTTCCGGCCTGTTTCAGACGGCAAAAGACATTGGCGGCGTCACGATTGCCGTGAAAAACCGGGTGCCGGTCACGGTGGGCGAAGTCGCCACGGTGACGCGGAGCATTGAGCCGCACACGATTGAAACGAGCGGCAACGGCCATGACGCCGTCCTCCTCAACATTGTCAAGCAGCCGACGGGCAACACCGTTCAGGTCTCCGAAGGCATCCGAAAGGCGCTGGACAGTGCCAAACCGCTCCTGCCGCCCGGCATCACCGTTTCCAGTTTTTATGATCAATCGGAGATCGTGATCGGGTCTCAGCACAGCGTCATCGAGTCGCTGATTATCGGCGGGGTGCTGGCGCTGTTCGTGCTGATGCTGTTTCTTGGAAACCTGCGGACAGCCGGGATCGTGCTGATTATCCTCCCACTGACCATCGTCATCACGTTCGGCCTGATGAAACTTCTGGGCCAGACCATGAATATTATGACGCTGGGCGCTCTGGCCGTCGCCCTGGGGCTGGTCATTGACGACGGCATCGTGGTCGTGGAAAACATGTTTCACGAGTTGGAAAGCGGCCAGGGACGGTCGGAGGCCATCGCCGCCGGGCTGAAAGCCATCACGCCGGCTATGATTGGATCGTCGCTGACCACGATGGCCGCCTTCCTGCCGCTGACGTTCTTAAATGACCTGACCGGTCAGTTCTTCGGGCCGCTGGCCCTGGTGATGATCGCGACGCTGACGGTCTCGCTGGCTCTCGCCCTGCTGCTGACGCCGATTCTGGCCGGCTGGATGCTGCCGAAAAAAGCCCCCCCCGCCCCCAATTCTGGGGGAGCAGGACTAGGAGTGGCGATAACATTCCCTCTGGCACCCCCAGAATTGGGGGCGGGGGGGCGACTTCTGGCCTTTTTTCCGCGCCAATTTGACAAGATCGTCCGCGTATACGCGCGGATTCTGGGCTGGTGTTTGCGCCATCGAATCGTGGTACTCCTGCTCCTGCTGCCGGTCGGGATCGGCACCTACCTGCTCTACCACAATCTCCAGACCGGCTTCTTCCCGGAATTTGATGAGGGCGGGTTCATCCTGGACTATCAGCTACCCGCAGGCACGTCACTGGCAGAAACAAGCCAGGTCGCGGCGAAAATAGAAACCGTGCTGGCTCATACTCCCGAAGTGGAATCCTGGTCGCGCCGGACGGGGGCGCAGCTCGGCTTCGCCATCACTACGCAGAACAGCGGCGACATGTCTGTGCGCCTCAAATCTGACCGCTCGCGGGACATCAACGCGATTATGGAGGACATCCGCACCCAGGTAGAGACACAGGATCCGGCAGCCGAAGTGGATTTTCACCAGATTTTACAGGATAACATCGGCGATATCGCCGGCAATCCCAACCCCGTAGAGATTAAAATCTTCGGGCCGGATCAGGCGATGCTGGAAACACTGGCACAGCAGGTAGACGGCGTTCTCGCCAAGCAGGCCTATATCGTGGGCGACTTCAATGGCATCGTCCACAGCAACCCTGAAGCGGAACTGGATGTCAATACCCAGGAAGCGCAGCGATATGGGCTGACCACCGATGACATCACGCAGGCAGCGGAGGCTGCCTTGCAGGGAGTGGAGCCGACCCATATTCAGCAGGGCGAGGAAGCGGTCGGTGTTCGGGTCGTGCTGGCGCACCCCGATCAGACATTGGATCAAAGCCTCCTGCCGCACATTCTGGTCGCCTCGCCCGTCACCGGCACGGACATTCCCTTGAGCGAAGTGGCGACCATCCAGCGTCTGCCTGGCACGCCACAGGTGACGCGCGAAAATCAGCGTCAGATGATCGCGGTCACGGCCAGCCTGAAAGACCGTGACCTGGGCAGCGCGACGCTGGACATTCAAAGCCGCATCCGTAAAGATGTGACGCTGCCGCCGGGCTACACGATTGAATATGGGGGTCTCTATGCCAGCCAGCAGCAGTCCTTTTCCGAACTGGGCCTCGTGCTGATGATGACGATGCTGCTGGTCTTCACCCTGCTGGTGTTCCAGTTCCACTCCCTCCGTCAGGCCATTGCCCTGCTTTTGGCGGCCATCCTGTCACTCTTCGGCGTTCTGCTGGCTCTGACGCTGACCGGGACGCCGCTCAACATTTCCAGCTTCACCGGGGCGATCATGATCATCGGCATCATTACGGAGAATGGCATCGTTTTGTTCGACTTTTTCAATCACCTGCGCCGCGAACATCCTGACCGTCCCCTGCCCGCTTTGCTGAACGAAGCAGGCGAAAAGCGCCTTCGTCCTATCCTCATGACTACCATCGGAGCGATCCTGGCGTTGTTGCCGCTGGCCCTGGGATTGGGAGCAGGCGCGGCCCTTCAGAGGCCTCTCGCCATCGCCGTCATCGGCGGGCTGTCCATCTCCACCCTCTTTACATTGATCATCGCGCCCGTTTTGTACGTCTCATTGGAGCGCCTCAAGCCATCCCACACGCCCGTCTGAAGTGCATTTCAGCGCGCCGCACTGAGGCGGAGCAGAAGCGCGCCGTGGCGGGGGACGGGGGCGGAGAACTGCTTTTCGCAGACGCCGAGGTCTTTGCGCTGCCAGAGGTCACGCACGGCATAGCGTCCGGTTAGACCCATCTCGGTCCAGCGGGCCGTCACTTCCTCGCCGTCAAAATCGCCCCGGTTGAATAGGCCCACAGCCAGAGAGCCGTCGGCGAGTTTCTTGGACCAGACTTCCAGATCGTCGTCGGAGGCAGACACGCGGGCACCTGCTGCGCCCAGCGCATCTTGATTGATCGCCAGCACGTCGGGGTTAGTCAGCAAAGCCCGCGTCCAGTCGTCATTGTCCGGCAGGGCAGCCCCGACCATGAGCGGTGAGGGCAGTAGGGACCAGAGCGACAGCAGGGTCATTTGCTCATTATGGGTGAAATCCGTCCGTCGGTCTCCGCCGACGGGCGACTGCCCAGCGAAAGATGACCGACCGGCAGCATGTCGGCGTCGGGCCAGTGACCGGGCGCGGCGTAGGGATGCCAGTTCGTTCCCAGCGTGAACTCATGGTCCAGTGATTTCCAGTTGTCCCAGAAGTCCCCAGAGACGCGCCAGAGGTTGGCATGGGCGGCGACATGCGCGCCCTGATCCACCGGAGTTCTCACCCGGCGACAGGCTGTAAACGATGTCGCGCCCGCATTTGCCGATGGCATTATGGACGGCTTCGATCTCATCAGCATGGTAGGGTGCGGACGTGTCATCCATTTTGACGTAGTCTATGCCCCAGGCTGCGTAAAGGCGAAACAGCGAGTCGTAATAAGCTTGCCCGGCGGGCGTCGCGCCGCGCACGCCGTACATGTCGGGGCACCAGCCGCAGGTATCAGCCGTATTCGCGGCATCGGCGGCATGGAAATGGGAGCCTTCAATCGGCAGGTTGGACTTGACGGCGTTGCGCGGGATGCCGCGCATGATGTGAATGCCGAACTTCAGGCCCATCGCGTGGATTTGGTCAGCCAATCCCTTGAAGCCCTGAGTATCGGCGGCGGACGGGAAGCGATTGGGCGCGGGCAGGAGCCGCCCGTAGCCGTCCATCGTCAGCGTTTCATTGGGAGCGCCATTATCGGGCGATGTGGCGGAATTAGGATCGTACCAGCGGTAATCCACCACGACATACTGCCAGCCGACCGGCTGCATGGTTTGGAGCAGATAACGGGCATTGGCAAGAGTCTGGGCTTCATTGACATTGCCGCCATAGGCGTCGTAGCTGTTCCAGCCCATCGGCGGCGTCTGCACCAGCGTAGGGCCGACGGCGATGTGAACGACTTTCTCATCCCGGCCCGCGCTGTTTTTGACCCCGATGCGAACGGGATAGTCGCCGACTGTGGTCATGGTTCCCGTAATAGTTCCTGTTGCAGAAAGCGTGAGACCTTTGGGAAAGCCTTTCATCGTGAAAATCATCGGACGGATGCCGGTGACGGGAACTGTCCACAGGAGCGGATGGCCCGGCTGAACGCCGACAATGAACGGAGGATGGATTTCGGGCGCGGCAGGCATCGGTCCTAGCCAGATCGCCGGCGACGTCTCGGTCGGCTTCCAGGCGACGGTTTGGGGCTTGGCACCATTGACGATAAAACGGGCATCGGCCCAGTCGGCGTGATCAAACTCATAGCCGTCGCCGCCGGTCGTCACACGCAGCATCAGTTGCTGCACGCCGGTTAAGTCTACATCAACCGCTTTGGCCGGCTGCCCCTGACGCAGAATGCCGCTCTTCCACAGGGCTTTATGGCCGTCGCCCAGCACTTGAAACTCTGCGCTGCCCTTGCCGTTTCCAACTTCGTCGTCAATCCCCACGGTCGCCAGAAACCGCTTGCTGCCGCCGCCCAGATTGATGACCAACAAACCCGGCGAGTGTGTTCCAAAGCCATGCGCGTAAGTCTGGCCGTTCAAGGTCAGCGCGTGACCGTCTACCGATTTGTCCGCCGACGGCTGCCCGAAGCCTTGCGTCGCATGGGACAAATCCAGCGACGACAGCCAGACAGTTTCGTCCGCATGGGCTGTTCGAGCCATCCCGAAAAGAACGGCAACCATCGCCCAGAGCATCAGAGCAGTCGTCAGAAGTTTCATCGTTTCTCTTGCATACAGTGTTGACATAAAAAATTATCCTCTGAGTTATTGTGCCACTCAACAAACGATAATGTAAAGTCTTTTCAGTAAATTGCTCTTATCCACGAGGGAATTGGTTCCATTTTACGAAAGAAGTTTACTGGGGACTAAACGTGCCGACATAGTCAGGGCAGCCAGTTCCGGCGGCGCTGTAATTTGGTCCATTGTTGCCCTGTGGGGGTGCGGCAGACGAGGGGGCGAGAAGTCCTGCGGAAATAACACTGCCCAGCAACCACTATATGTCCATCAGTGAAGGCATAATTGGCTCCGTCAGTGTGCAGGCCAGCCTGTGCCCCCTGCGGAATTGGTGGTGCTTAGAGCCTCTAACAAGTGCTTAGGCTGGCAAAGACGTGCCCAAAATACCATGAATGGGAATGCCGCTGGGCAACTCTCATGCCAGCCTGTCTTTGAGGCAGGCTTGCTTGGCTTGCCCAAAGCGCGCGATGGCAACAAAATCATCTGCTCTACAAATCTGGGTGCAGAGGCAATCACCAGAATGTCCAGAAGAACGTGACACTGAGAGACCATGACGCTGAGTACGTGCGACACACGGATCAGGCAAATCGGCAAAGTGTTTGATTGAAGTGTGAGGCATCAAGCAACCTCCTCAATAGATGCTTCAACTTACCATACTTTGCATGTAGATGCAATTGCCCTGTCCCGGTTAGGAAACTTGTCGACGGCGCTTGGCATTTTGTGCTATAATAACGACAAGTATGTCTGAGCCACATGAATTCATCAGGGACATCCAGACGTTCGCACAGAACATCGTGGATACTGTCCGTGAGCCACTCCTAATTCTGGATGCCGATCTGCGCGCCCAGTTCGCAAACCGCGCCTATTACCGTGTTTTCCAGGTGACGCCCGATGCCACCCTGGGCCGACACGTTTATGAATTGGGCGACGGTCAGTGGGGCATTCCCGCTCTGCGGACGATGTTGGAGAGCGTTATCCCCGAAAACTCAACATTTGACGACTTTGAGGTGGAGCAGACGTTCCCTGGCGTTGGTCACAAGGCAATGATCCTTAATGCCCGAAAGGTCTACCGCCCCGGCAACCACACGGGACTGCTGATCCTGGCGATGGAGGACGTGACGGAGCGCAGGGCCGCGCAGCAAGAACTCCAAGCCACGCTGGATAGGCTGCAAGCCGACAACGATCGGCAGAGGCGCATCGCACAGGCACTACAACGCCCGCTGCTGTTGGAAGTCGCCGAGGACGCATTCCCCAATCTGTCCGTCGCCACCCTCTACTCCTCTGCCTGGGAGGAGAGTGAGGTCGGCGGCGACTTCTTCAATGTATTCCCCCTTGCCGATGACCGCGTGGTGTTTCTGCTGGGGGATGCTTCGGGCAAGGGGCTGTCGGCAGCGGCACGGGCGACCGAAGTCAAGGACGTGCTGCGGGCGTTTCTGCGTCTTTACCCCTACTACCCTGCTCAGACCCTCTCGCGCCTCAACGACTACCTCTGCGACGCCGAAAGTCTCGACCACCGTGCGGGCGACAATTTTATCGCCCTCTCGCTGGTCGTCATCAGCCACCGCAGGTCTGAGGCCATCATCGCCTGGGGAGGGATTGAGCCGCCGCTGGTGCTGCGGGCGAGCGGGAAGGTGGAAGTGACGGTGGGCGGGGGGCTGCCGCTGGGGGTGAGTGCGAAAGAGGTGTATGCCGAGACGACGATCAACTTCCGCAAGGGGGATACCATCGTGATGACGACGGATGGGTTAAGCGAAGCCCGCCAGGGGAAAGAGTTCTTCGGGCAGGAGGGTGTGATCGATGCGTTAATGGAGGCACAGGGGGCCAGGTCGCTACGGGAGATGGGAGAGGCGATTCTAGGTGCGGCGCGAAGTTTTGCAGGCGGAAGCCTCAGCGATGACGCCTGTATGGTTCTCGTTCGCAGGAGGTAGACGTTCCGCCCCATTCCATTAAGAATGACGGTTGCTTTCGTTCGCACGAAGAGAGTATTGTAGCCACCGGAACGTCTGCCACTGAGCATAGATGCGCCATGTGAGCCTCTTTCTGCGGACGGATGGCAGCCAGCCGAATGTAAAGGTTTAGTTACGTGAAGTCGTATTCTTCGGGTGCACGCCAATGTGAACTTTGCCAGTCCAAGATAGCCGACCTCCCGCTAGTTCCACAGGGCCGCTTTTTAACTGCCCATTTTTCAACCTCCAGATGACGCCAACTTTTCCAAATCTCATGGGATGAGAAACATAGACTGAGAACGTCTGCGGAACATCATTTTCAAGCCGTCTTTCTTGCAAAACAAAATAGCGCGAGTACACGCCTCATGCTAACAACCAAACGCCAAGTCCTGACTGTCTGCGCCTGCCTCGCCGCGCTCATCTCACCCTGTACCGCCCACGCGCAGTCCTTCGCGCTCCTCTCCAAAGGATGGACACTTCAGCACGACGCGCTGCTGCCTCCCATCGTCCTGCGCGGCTACGGGGTTGTCGGGGCCGATGACGCCAGGTACGCCGCGCCGAGCGGGGGCCGCGTCTCCCTGCTGACGGTCTCCTGCGCCGACGTCGGTCACGCCCGATTGATGCTCGCCAAATACGCCTCCGATCTGCACTGCCTCGGCGGCGTCACTGATGAGACGCTGTCCTATGCCGGGCGGCATTGGAAGGCGTGCCACGCGGGCGCGCAGGGGTGGGTCGTGGCGGGGCGGAATGGGCGCAAACTCGCGCTGGCCTCCTCCACGGACGGCGTGGCGCTGTCTCAGGCTCTGGCGGGCTGCCCCGGCACGTCCGCCCCCGCCTTCAGCCAGGATACGAGCACCGTCGTCCCGATGTACCTGGACAAGTTCGACAAGTACGGCTTTGGGTTCTGGTATCAGCCCGGCAGTTCGCCGCAGGGGCAGGAGACGACCTACGACCCGATCAAGCAGGATTTAGAGTATGCCAAAAAGATGGGCGTCGGCCTGCAAGTCCTGCTCGACCCCGATTACGCGGACAGTGCGGAGGGCATGGCGAACTTCGCGACGACCGGCTGGGCCGTGGACGCGAACCGCTGGCTGGGCGTCCCGACGTTCGTTCAGTTCGGCGGCGGCACGGCGGCCGGGCTGTGGATCGCCAACCGCTGGCCGGAGCAGATGCAGCAGCACGCGCCGGGCTTCCTGGGCGACTGGTACGGCAACGTTGGCGACCGCATGGGAGGCCCGCCCGCCCATATCTCCTTCAGTTCAGGACCGGCCGAGGACGCCGAGAACGTCATTTTTGAACGCATGGTCAAGCACTATGCGGCCTACCCCAACGTTACGGGTTATTTAGAGCCGCACGGCGAGATGGGCGAAAGCCCCGTGGACCTGATGCTGGAATACGGGCCGGTCGCCGACGTTAATTATCGGCGCTACCTGCGCGGCAAGTACCGGACGGCCCAAGCCGTGGACAAGCGCTGGTCCGGCGGCGCGGGGACCGTCAAGACCTGGGACGATGTCCACCTGCCTGAAGTCGCCCACTTTCTGGGCTACGGTTTGCAGGCCGTGGACCTGCGCGGGCCGTGGAAACTCGGCTACGACGACGCCCAATCCGCCGAGGCGAAGGCGCAGTGGGCGAACCCGAACTACGACGACTCCCAATGGCCGTCGGTCGTGGAACCCGGCAACGACCTGGTCTACTTCCTCCCCAAGAGGCCCGCCACGTTCCGGCGCACCTTCTCGCTGTCCGACGACGAACTAACCCGGCTGAAGGCAAGCGGCAAGGTCACTCTGTATGTGTGGGACATGAACGAGCAGCAGGACCTCATCTTAAACGCCGCCATCAATGGCCACGTCCTGCCGGACCACAAACTGCCGTTCGCCCGCCCCGACTGGGCCGCGTTCGACATCACCGCCGACGTCCACGCCGGCCAGAACTTCCTTGCCATTCGCCCACCAAAGGGGTTCCTGGGCTACAAGGTCTACCTGTCGCCCGATGCGCCCCACAACTTCCCCCTGCTCGGCCCGACCCTGAACGCCGAGTGGACCGACTACCGGGACTTCATCGCCTGGGCGCGCGTCGGCCAGATGCGCCGGACCATGCAGGCGATGCGGCGGTCCGATCCCGACAAGTTCATCAAACTGATGGCCCCCGGCTCAATGGAGGACCTGGAAAAGCAGGCGGCGGCGGACTACGGCGGCTTCTTCCATGACACCGGGGGCATGTCGGCCTTCTACTTTGATGATATGCCTGCCCTGCTACGGAGCGTCGGCAAGCCCATGTCTATCGAGCCGAGCGCGGGCGAGGGAAACGCCAGCATTATGGCGATGGTGTTCGGTCGGAACGTCTCCGAAGGCACGAACGCCATTGACTACTTCCCCAATCTCGGCGACGCCATCTGGAAGCCCGACATGAAGCAGTGGTTTGAGGCGAACCAGCCGATGATCCACCTGGTCGGCAAATACCACATGGAACCGGCCCGCGTCGCCGTCCTGCACTCCATCCGCACGGCCCGACTGACCGACTGGCCCTTCACGCCCGGCGTCCGCGACGCCGATATTCTAGACTGGGACGTGGAAGACCACGTGCCGTTCCCGCGCGACGACGTCACCGACGACGACTTCGCCAACGGCGTCGCCGACCAATATTCGCTGATCATTGATGCCAACACGACCCTGATGGATGACGCCCTGCTGCGCCACATTGAAGCATGGGTCCGCCGAGGCGGCACGTTCGTCGCCTACGGCCAGACGGGCCGGGACAGCCCGGACGCCCCCGAACTCGTGGCCGATCTCGCGGCTGACGGGCTACTCGGTCAAACTCCCATCCGTGGCTCCAGACGGCTTCCCCAGCAACTGGGGTCCCGCCACCGCCGTTCCGGGGCAGACCGTCCTGCGTGATCCGATCTGGGCGCGGGGCGTGAACGCCTCCGGCCAGGAATTGACCCGCGTTGCCCCCGAATGCCGGGACGTGCTGGCCTGGCGCGACGGTGCGGTTGCGATGGGCGTCCGCCCGCTCGGCCATGGCTATGTGGTGGATGTCGGATATCGCACCGACGGTGGCAGTATGCTCTGGGGCCAGTGGGGCAACGAAAACATTCTCTTTCGGGACCTGCTGGCTTGGCGCGGCCTGCTGGAGCCTCAGCCCCACGCTGACATTCCCGGCCGCACCGTGCCGTTCGTCAGCAACAATGGCCTGTACGACGTTACGATGGTCTGGGCGGAGAGCGTCAAGAAGCCGTCGGACATGACGCTCCATTTTCCGGGCGCGAACGCCCCTGCCACCCTGCGCGACGTGGCGGCGGGCGCGACTCTGACCGGGCAGAAGCAACCCGGCGAAACGATTTACCCCGGCCTCCGCATTCAACCAAACGAGACTCGCGGCTACCTTGCACCGCGCAACCAGATCACGCAGGCACCCCTGGCTTGGCTCCGCTTGCAGCGCGCCTGGTGGAGCGGCACGCTCGCGCCGCCCCCGGCCCCGCGCGCCCCCCGGCCTTCGGGCCATGCGATTGACCTGTCCGAAGGCTGGTCGTTCCACCCGCTCGGGGCGAAGGACGACGCCAAAACGGCCCTGTCCGCCGACCCGCGCCGCTGGGAGGTCCGGCCCTTGGGTGTCTGGAACTACCCGAACCATGTGAACCTGACGCGCGGGATCGCCAAGAAGACCTTCACCATCCCCGCCGCCTGGCGCGGCGCGGCGCGCATCCGGTGGAATTTCTTCGGCGTCAACGGCGTGAACTTTTTCCCGCCCTATCAGGCCCAGGTCTACCTGGACGGGAAGCCCCTCTGGGAGTCCCACAGCCTGTACGACATGGCGACGCTGGACCTGACGGACCGGCTGGTCCCCGGCCCGCACACCCTCGCAATCGTGAACGAGACGGACAAGCCTCCCGTCGGCCCTCTGGTCAACTCGTGGGTCGAGTTCGTGCCGACGCCTGCCCGCACCCAGGACCTGTCGGGGCAGTGGTCGCCCTCAAAAGACGGGCTGGTCTACGCCGCTCCCATTCCGGTCCCCGGCGCTGCCACGGCACGCTTCCTGCGCCGCACATTCACGCCTGACCCCCAGGGCGACGACGCCTTCCTATACGTCGAGTCGCCGGGCATTTTGATGACCGTGGACGGCGTCCTGATTAATGACAGGTTTCTGCCGCACAATGGGCCGCGCGGGACGGAGTTTCTGCTGAATATAACTCCGTGGCTGCGCCGGGGAGCCGAGAACACGATCACGATTGTCGGCTCGGGCTATCCCCTTAAAACGGTCGAACTGCGCTACTACGCGCCCAAAACGGAGAAGGAGAAATTGGGAGACTGACATGACAACCAAAGTGCATTTGATCTTTAACGCCCATCTTGATCCCGTCTGGCTCTGGCCCTGGCAGGCAGGATTGGACGAGGCCCTGGCCACCTGCCGCAGCGCCTGTGACCGCATGGACAGCCACCCCGACCTCGTCTTCACGCGCGGCGAAGCCTGGGTCTACCGGCAGATCGAGCGCACCGACCCGGAACTCTTCGAGCGCATCCGGCTGCACATTCGGACGGGCCGCTGGCAGATCGTCAATGGCTGGTGGATCCAGCCCGATTGCAATGCGCCCAGCGAGTGGGGATTTGAACGGCAGATTGAAACGGGGCGTGACTATTTTATGGACCAATTCGGACTCTTCCCCCGAATTGGTTACAACGTCAACTCGTTCGGCCACTGCGCCACCTTGCCCAGCCTCCTGCGCCGCTATGGTCAGGATCGTTACGTGATGATGCGGCCCGAGAATCACGAAACAGTCCTGCCGTTCGTCTTCCACTGGCGCGGCACGCCGGACGAGGAGCCGGTAACCGTCTACCGAATCAACAGCGGTTACGCGGCCTGGGATCTGTCCGAGGAGCTAATTCTCAGGAGTACGCAAGGCCTGCCGCCCGGACTGGGCCATGCTGCCTGCTTTGTCGGGGTCGGCGACCACGGCGGCGGGCCGACCGAAGAGCTGATCGCCTGGTATCGGGAGCATAAAGAACTCTATTCCGGGCTGTACGCTCATGCTTTCGTCGCTGTCCGATTTCTTTGATGGGATTGACGCCTATACGGGCACCCTGCCGGACGTCACCGGTGAGCTACAGCAGCACGCGGTCGGCTGCTACAGCGTCTACCGTCCGATCCACGTATCCGTGCGCCGGGCCGAGCATCTTCTAAGACAGGCAGAATGCCTCCGTGATAGCCACCCCTCGGCTTTGGAGTCGCCCACAAAGACATCGGAAGACCTCAAAGATGCCTGGCAGCAGATCTGCTTCGCCCACTTTCACGACATCTTAGGAGGCACTTCAATCCCATCGGCCTATCCCATTATTCTGGATCAACTCGGTCTGGCACGGGCCAAAGCGGACGACCTGCTGCAAATCGGGCTGCGGCGGCTGTATCGGACGCTTCCCGACGAGACGCAGCAGCGTCTCGTCCTGCTGAACGCTTCCGATCAGCCCTACGCGGGCTACGCCGAGTTTGAACCCTGGCTCCAGTTCACCGGCTGGAAGGCCGGCTGGGGGTTGATAGACGGCCAGGGGAGTTCGGTCCCGTTCCAGGCGATGAACCCGGAAGAGACGGCCTTCGCCCACGGCAAGGCAGACCCGGCGACCCTGACTCACCCCCGCCTGCTCTTCCCCGTCCGGCTCGCAGCCGGGGAACTGTCCGCCCTGCGGATCGCGGAAACGACCCCGGCCCCCGCGCCGATGACGCCCGCACGGTCCGAAGGACACCGGCTTTCGTCGGGCGGCGTCGTCTGGGAGTCCGGGCGGATTTCACTGCCGGGCGGGCTGACGATTGCACCGACCCTAGAGCTGATCGCGGACCCAACCGATACCTGGTCGCACCCGCTCTCCTATCCTGGCGCGTACCCAGGGTATCCCCAGGAGTCGGTCGCGTCGGCGGTCTGGCAGGAACACGTTGAGACTGTTCGACTCCGGCCCGCTCATGGCCTCTCTCATTCAGGAGGGGACGGTGGGCACGAGCCGAGTGACGGCGGAATGGCGCGTTTACGCGGGCGAGCCGCACGTTGAACTGCTCCTGCGCGTCTTCTGGCAGGAGCGGCACCATGTCCTGAAGCTGTGCGTAGACTTTCCAGGGAGTGCCGAAGACCGCCTCGACGGCATTCCAGGCCGCGCACTGGCCCGTCCGAACGACGCCCGCGAAATGCCCCTGCGCGACTGGACCCTGGTGCAGACGGCGTCAGGACCGCTGGGCATCGCCGCGCCGGATGTCTTCGCGCTGGACGGGATGCCTTCCCGCCTGCGGCTCACCCTCCTGCGAAGCCCACTGATGGCAAACCACGACCCGTACAGCCTGAACCCGGACCGGAAGACGCTGGACGTCTACCGCAAGACCTATACGGACGACGGCGTCCACGATTTCCGGTTCCGCTTCTTCGGCGGGGCCGAGGCGACCGCGCTCCGCCTCGACCGGGAAACGATGGGGATGCAGCGCCCCCTCCTAATGGGGGACCTGACCAAAGGAATGCCGACGAGACCAATTTTAACCCGATGAACCTCCAGAACCTCGCGCTCATCACGGCCGCCAAGTCCCATCGCTCCTCAAGCTGGGACCGGACCGGCGGCAACATTGACTGCGTGACCGACTTAGCGCCGGGACACAGTCAGGTGCTCCTGGACACGGCGGGGCCAGGCAAGGCACGTCTGGATCACCGTGCTGGAGTATGCCAACCATCCGACCGTCTTCCGGGACATGGTGCTGCGGGCCCACTGGGACGAATCCCCTGTTCCCAGCATCGAAGTGCCACTGGGAGATTTCTTCGGACTGGGCCACGCCCTGCCGCCGCCGTTCTACGCGAGGCTCAACTACCAGATCACGGCGACGCCGATCACCCTGGGCGTCAATGAACGGTCTCTAAACTGCTACTTCCCGATGCCGTTTCACCGCTCGGCACGGATTCGGCTACATAACAACGGGCGGCGGAGCCTCAAGCAGTTGTATTTTCACGTGGATTATGAGCTAGGCAAACAGCCCGCCGACTGCGGCCATTTTCATGCCGTGTTCCGCCAGGAGAACGAGGTGCGCTCGCACGAGTGGATCAACCTGGACGGTCGGGACAACGACGTGATCCGGGAAACGGAAGGCGCGGCTGGTGGGGCGAGGGCGACGACATGATCTTCATTGATCGTGCCGCCCTGCCCACGATCAACGGAACCGGGACGGAGGACTATTTCGGCAACGCCTGGTGCTATCATCAGCCCTTCAGCTACCCGAACTACGGCTGCCCGCTTTTGGAAAAAAGGCCGGACGGGAGAGGCTACACAACCATGTACCGTTTCCACCTGGCCGATCCCATTCGATTCGCCGAGCACCTCCGGGTGACGATGGAGCACGTCAGGGGCGAACACTGCACGAACGGCCTGTCCAGCGTGGCCTTCTGGTATCAGCAATGGCCCCTCGCCCAGCGTGACCCGCTTCCTGCCGGGGACGCGAACCATGCCTGGGCGCATCCCGGCCCGGACACCGAACGGGAAGGCTCCGGCGCTGCGGTGGATGTGCCCAGTCTGGAAGTCTCGCTGCGCCAGAAGGGTCATTCGGTTCGGACGGTGGCCGTGCTCGGCCAGCAGTGGATTGATGGGAGCGCACTCGTGGTTGACACCGGCGGCCAGTCGGTTGAGATCGCGCTGCCGACAGCGGCGGACGGGCGGCATCACGTTGAAATCAAGCCAGTTTATGGGCTGCTTGCAGGGCCGCTCAGGCTCGGTCTGCGTGGGAAACCGGCAATAATGATCCCGCAAGAGGCGCTTGTGCGGGAGAACGACGGCCCCTTCGTTGTTCTCGGAAACGGCAACGCAGAGGCGGGCCAAATCCGGCTCGTCGCGGAAGACACTCCCTCTGCCCCACTGCACAGGATTCGCCTCACGAAACTGGATTAGAAAACTGACCATTTGCATGGTAAACCATCTGAGGTAACATAGCCAAGTCAGAAGGTAGGAACAAATGAAAGTCACTTACATCGGGGGCGGGTCGTTTTCCCTGCCTCCCCAGATCCGGGATCTGCTTCAATGGGACGAGCTGCCCCAAACGCTGGAAATCACGCTTTACGACCGCAGCCGGGAACGGGCGCAGGCCGTCGAGGCTTACGTCAAGCAAAGCCCGGAGATGCAGAAAGTGTCGGGTGTCACCATCCACTGTGTCGAAGCGCTGGATGAGGCGCTTCAGGGGGCCGACTTCGTAGCAGTGATCGTCTGCCCCTGGAACGGGGGGATGGCCGCCCGGAGCGACCGCCTTTGCACCGAAGCCGGATTTATCGGCTCGGACAATCTCAGCGCCCAGGCCCCCTTCCTTTCAGCGCGCGGCGGCCCACTCGTGCTGGACATCGCCCGGCGCATGGAGCGGGTAGCACCCCTGGGCACGATGATCATCTTTTCCAACCCCATCGCCACATTGACCGCCGTGGTGAACCGCGCAACCAGCATCCGCGCGATTGGGTATCTGCGGCGGACAGGCGAACCACTGCTACGACATCTCCCGCATGATGGGTTGGTCTGAAATGAGGTTTGACTTTGAAGTGGAAGTCGCCGGGACCAACCACATCAGTTGGATCAAGACCCTGCGCCTGGATGGGGAAGACTTCTTTCCCTCCCTGAGCGCCCGGCTGAAAGAGCCGCTGGACTTCGAACGCGATGCACCCGCAGAGCATGCGCCCGCACTTCGAGTTCATGTTTCCGAAAATGGTGGAAGCGTATCGGAAGTTCGATGCCTTCCTGTTCTCAACCGAAGGCGACGGACTGCCGCATCTCTCGTATTATGGGGAAGCGGTTGAGATAGCGCAGCGGGGGCTGGCGGGACCGCCGGACACGGGTGGGGCCGCCCGACGGCAGCACGAGATCGCCGAGTTCATCCGCCTCAGCCGCACCACGCTGACGACGGAGCAGTGGGAACACCCCGACCGCCGCATGGATGCCCCGAAGGTGGCGACGGCAAACCTCGTCATCAAAGGCCTCGCCGGGAGCCGGCCCCTGGACGTGACGCTCTCATATCTCAACAATGGGGCCGTGGCGGGCTTCCCAGACGACGTCGTGACGGAATACACCCTGCGCTTGCAGTCCGGCCAGATGAATCCGCTGGCAAGCCACGCCCTGCCCCCGGCCACGGTGGGTGTCACGCAGGCGCTGGTCGAGTCCCAGACACTGGTCGCCAACTCCATCATCCACGAGAACTCGCATCGTTTCCTCCAGGGCTTCTATGCCTACCCGCCGTGCCGAGATAGCCGCGTTGTAGACCCACTGTACAAAAGCCTGGTGGAGTGTAATCGGACGGACATCCCGGCCTGGATTGTCTGAAAGCGCTGCCTCCAGCCGCCGTCCGTGACGAAGCACTTCCTCGCACTCACCAGGTCGGCTGCCCTGCCTTAGCACTGCTCCCGCGCGTTCCATCATTCCAACCGGATTCTTTTTTTGCAAACGGCAGGATGGCGGTGCGAAAAAGAATTGATAACGTGGTTCATTAAAGCTTGACAATTTAGATGAAGCATGTTATCATGTCGTCATGAAGACGATGGCCGACGTGGCGAAAAAGGCCGGGGTCGCCCGCTCAACCGTTTCGCACGTCCTCGGAGAGCGCCGGAGCGAGAACGTGCGCATTCCAGAGGCGACGCGCCAGCGCGTCCTGGACGCCGCGAGCGATCTGGGCTACCGGCCCAACGCCCTGGCCCGCTCGGTCATCTCGGGCAAGTCCCGCATGATCGGTTACCTGGTCAGCGACCCCCGCTATGAGCCCTACTGGAATACCCTGATCGGCGCCCTGGCCGAAGCCGAGCAGGAGGGGTTCACGCTCAAGGTGCTGTCGGTGACGCCGAAGACCTTCGCCGAGCGGATCCAGCAGTGCATGGAACTGCGGCTCGGCAGTCTGATCGTGCGCGTCCACCACGACAAGAGCGCTTTGTTTGAGGAGGCTGGCCGCGCCGGCGTCCCGGTCGTGACGGTGGACGAGGGCGTGCCGCAGCCCTTCGGGATCCGTGTGACGGCAGACGACGCGCTCGGCTGCCGGGCGGCCATTTCGCACCTGGCAGGCTTGGGGCACCGCCGGATCGGCTTCATCTCCAGTGGCTTTGGTCGTCAGCCGCAGGACATGGTCCCGACCCGCGAGGGCCTATTCCTTCAAGAAATGGCGGCGCGAGGGCTGGACGTGCCGGACGGGTACGTGACGCGCGAGACGATGGCAGTTTTCGGGGCTGAGGCCGAGGCGGGTCTGGGCATGCCCACGGCGCTGGCCGCCACCGATTCCCTGCTGATGCATCCGGCGGGGCGGCCGACGGCGATCTTCTGCTGGCGCGACGAAGCGGCCCTGGTCGCGATCCAGGCATGCCACCGGCGTGGCCTGCGGGTACCCGAGGATGTCTCATTGGTGGGCTTCTCCAACCTCAGCGCGGCGCGGTTATGCGACCCGCCGCTGACCACGTGCGTGTCGCCGTGGGAGGAGATGGGCCGCACAGCGGTACGCCAGTTGGTGCGTGTCCTGGGGGAAGAGTTTGACCCGTCGCCCCGGGAGATCCTGATCCCGTCGGGGCTGGTCGTTCGCCGGTCAAGCGGCCCGGCCCCGTCCTGACACGAGCGCGGCGATGCATCGCCGGTCAAGGTTCGCTCGTAGACATTGCGATTATTGCAATCCTGGTCGCCGTAATCCCAGCATCAAGGAATAAGAACCTGAAAATCAACAAAAATATCGGACTCCCGACGACTTCCCTGCGCCGATCCTCCGGCCCGTTGGCTGCCGCATTCTCATTCGTGACCATGCTGCTCGCCACGCCCCTGGCCGCCCCCGCCCACGCGGCCCCGCAGGCGCAGCCGGTCCCGGCGCGGGCCGGGACCGCCGACAACCTCAACGGCACGTTCACCAACCCGGTCCTCTATGGCGACTATCCCGACCCGGACATCATCCGGGTTGGCAAGGACTTCTACCTGGCAACGACTACCTTCGTCAGTGTGCCGGGCCTGGAAATCCTGCACTCCCTGGACTTGATCCACTGGGACATCGTCGGCTACGCCCTGCCCACGCTGGACTTCGGCCCCCGCTACAGCCTGATCGGCGGCAGCGAGTATGCCCAGGGCGTCTGGGCCCCCTGCTTGCGCTACCACGACGGCACATTCTACATCATCGACAACATCCAGAACATCGGCGCGATCGTCCTGCGCGCCCACCGCCCTGCCGGGCCGTGGGCGATGAACCGCCTCAATGCGGGTCTCTTCGATCCAGGCCTGATGTTCGATGACGACGGCACGCCGCTCGTCTACAACGGCACCGGCGGCCACATCTCCGTCGCCGTATTGGATCCTGGCCTGACCCGCGTCCTGGCCAGTACGCCAGCTTACACGTTGCCCAACAACGGCGGCGAGGGCTCCCACGCCTACAAAATCCACGGCATGTACTACGTCTTCAACGCCGTGTACGCCATGAACGCCACCATCGCCTGCTCCCGCTCCCAGAACCGCAACGGGCCTTTCACCAGCACCACGGTCTGCGCGAACAAAATTCCCTGGCATGCCCCGCACCAGGGCGGCATCGTGTCTCTGCCCAACGGCGACTGGTGGGGTTTCTCGCTCGCCGATACCGGGCCCGTCGGGCGCACGACGTGGGTCGGGCCGATCACCTGGAAGGACGACTGGCCCTACTTCGGCGACCCCGCCGCGCCCGGGTTCCCTATGACAGGCCTGAAGCCGAAGGTCGGCCTATCCCCCCTCACTCCGCTGCCGGCCTCGGACGACTTCTCGGGGCCAAAACTGGGCCTGCAATGGGAGTGGAACCACAACCCAGACGACGCAAAATGGTCGCTGTCAGCCCGGCGCGGCTGGCTGCGCCTGGAGACGGAGACGGCCCCCAACCTGACAAGCGCGCGCAACACGCTGACGCAGCGCACGGAGGGCCCTAGCTGCACTGGCGTCGTCAAGATCGATATCAGCCACATGCAGCCGGGCGACCGGGCGGGGCTGTGCCTGCTGGAGCAGCACTTCGGTGACATCGCCGTGTACCGAGACGCGGCTGGCGCGCGGATCGTGCGGGTGGTGAACCAGAACGGGGACCTGAAAGCCCCCTCGGAGGACGTCACCGACACGGCCCCTGCCCTGCCCGGCGTCACACTCTGGCTGGAAGCCCACTGCGACTTCAACACCAATATGGCTCAGTTCTCCTACAGCACCGACGGCCGGAACTTCACACATCTGGGCGGCGACTTCCCGATGCACTTCACGCTGGCGACGTTCCAGGGGGAGCGCTTCGGAATCTTCGACTACAACCCCGCCGGAAGCCAGGGCTGGCTCGATGTCGACTATTTCCGCGAGCAAGGGGCAGCCCGACACAGCGCCGACGCCGCTGCGCGCCAGTGAGGCGAAGAAAGAATCCCGAGAGGGCAACCATTCATGTCGACCAAAGTGCATGGCGCGATGGGCCTCAGCCCGAACAGATTGAGGTCAACGTCGCGGCCTCCGGCCAGACATTCGCGCCGGAATTGCTCGCCCGCATTGATGCGGATATCGCCGGAGGAGAATAATGACATCCCGCTGTAAAGCACTGGCGGCCAGCGTGACCGCGTCCTTCTGCCTCGCCACGCTGTTCCTGCTGGGGATGGACGCCTGCGCCGCGAGTCCGCCCGCCGCGCCCGAGCGCACAATCGCCGTGGATTATGCTCGGGTGAAGGGGCCAACCAGCCAGGTGTTCCGGCAGTGCGTCGGCGCCGGGCGGGCCAACGAGGGTCTGCGCGCCGACTGGCAGCGGCAGCTCGCCTACACCCAGCGGGAGTGCGGCTTCCAGTACATCCGTATGCACGGCCTTTTCACCGACGATATGGGCGTCTACAGCGAGGACAAGGCCGGCCGCCCCGTGTACAACTGGCAGTATGTGGACCGGCTTTACGACTTCCTGCTCAGTATCCACGTCCGCCCCTTTGTCGAACTGGGGTTCATGCCCGGCGCCCTCGCCAGCGGGCGGCAGACCATCTTCTGGTGGCGCGGCAATGTCACGCCTCCCAAAGATTACGATAAATGGCGCGACCTGGTGGCGGCCGCCGTGCGCCATTGGACCGAGCGCTACGGCCAGGAGGAGGTCAAGAACTGGTACTTCGAGGTCTGGAACGAGCCGAACCTGAAGGGCGGCTTCTGGACGGGCGACCAGCAGGACTATTTCAAGCTCTACGCCGCCTCCGCCGCCGCCGTCAAGTCCGTCTCGCCGCAGTACCGCGTCGGCGGCCCCGCCACCGCCGGCAACGGCTGGATCACCGACTTCATCCGCTACTGCGCCGACAACCACGTGCCGGTGGACTTTGTCAGCACCCACACCTACGGCGTCGGCCAGGGTTTTTGGACGCCGACGGCAGTCGCGGCACGGTCGTCAGCCGCGACCCGAACGCCGTCTCCGGCGACATGCGCCGCACCCGCGCCGAGATCAACGCCTCGCCGCTGCCGCGCCTGCCGCTGTTCTACTCCGAGTGGAGCGCCTCCTACACGCCGGCCGACCCCATCCACGACAACTACGTCGAGGCGTCCTATATCCTGGACAAGGTCAAGAACGCCGAGGCAGTCGGTGAGCGGCATGTCCTACTGGACCTTCACGGACATCTTTGAGGAGGCCGGCCCCCGCGCCACCCCGTTCCACGGCGGCTTCGGGCTGATCAACTACGAAGATATCCTCAAGCCTGCCTTTTTCGCCTACCGCTTCCTGAATCGAACTGGGGCCGACGGAACTGGCGAACCGCGACGCCGCCTCCTTCGTCACCCGCGACGCGCACGGCGGCGTTCGAGGCTCTGCTCTGGGACTTCACCATCACCCAGCCGGGCACTGAGAATGACCAGTCGTTCTACAAAGAGGACCACCCCGCCAGACCCAAGGGAGACGGTCGCGCTTCGCATCGCCCACCTCCCCGCCGGGCGCTACACCGTCCGCTGCACCCGGGTCGGCTACCGCGCCAACGACCCTTATGCCACGTACATGGACCTCGGCTCCCCCGGCCAGCTCACCCGCCCGCAGGTCGCGCTCATCAAGCGGAAGAACAGCGGCGCGCCGTTCGAGACGCGGACCGTCGCCGTCGCCCCGGGCAGGCCCTTCCATCTCCGCCTGCCGCTGCGGGAGAACGACGTGTACTTCGTGACGCTCACCAAAGACGCAGAGTAGGAAAAACTCATGATGACATCTGTTTGGCAGCTCGCCGCCCTCGTGCCCGTTGTCCTCGCCGCCGGCCTGTCCGCGGCGGCGGCTCCGGCGACGCCCGCCGCGAACATTGCTGACTCCGTCCCCGCGACCTCCAACATCTCCGGGGCCGAGTACCCGCGCATCACTGCCCGACCTGCGCGTCGTCTTCCGCATCAAAGCGCCGGACGCCCAGAAGGTGGAGTTCGACCTCGGCAAGCACTACTCCGCGCACAAGGACGCGGACGGCTACTGGACCGCCACGACCGATCCTCAGGTGCCCGGCTTCCACTACTACTTCCTGGTGATCGACGGCGTCCCGGTCAACGACCCCGGCAGCGAGACGCTATTACGGCACCGGCAGACAGGCCAGCGGGATCGAGATCCCGGAGAAGGGCGTGGACTTCTACCAGGTGAAAGACGTGCCGCAGGGCGAGGTGCGCGAGCGCCGGTACTTCTCCAAGACGACCGGGGCGTGGCGGCGCATCTTCGTCTACACCCCGCCCGGTTACGACACCAGCCGGGACGCCCGCTATCCCGTCCTCTACCTCCAGCACGGCGCGGGCGAGGACGAGCGCGGCTGGGCGAACCAGGGACGCGTCGGCATCATCATGGACAACCTGATCGCCGAGGGGAAGACCAAGCCGATGCTCGTGGTCATGGAGAACGGGTACGCCCGCCGGGCCGGGCGACACGGTCGCCCCGCCCGGACGTCCCGGGCGGCGGCCCGCCGGATTTCAGCCGGATGTTCTCGGCGCTCGACGACGTGTTCATCAAGGACCTGATCCCGATGATCGACTCCACCTACCGGACCCTCCCCGACCGGGACCATCGGGCGCTGGCGGGCCTCTCCATGGGCGGGTTCCAGGCGTACATCGATCGGGCTGAACCACACGGACACCTTCGCCTCCATCGGCGGCTTCAGCGGCGCGGGCGGCGGGTTCGGCGGCCCCATTGACCTGAAGACGGCGCACAACGGCGTCATGGCGGACCCGGACGCCTTCAACAAGCGGATGCACCTCCTCTGGCTGGGCATCGGCACGGCGGAGCCGCAGCGGATGTACGACAGCGTCCACGGCTACCACGAGGCGCTGGAGCAAGGCGGGCATCAAGACACGTCTTCTACGAGTCGCCCGGCACCTCGCACGAGTGGCTGACCTGGCGGCGCAGCCTGCACGAGTTCGCGCCGCTGCTTTTCCAGGGCGCAGGACACCGCCCAGCCCGCCGGCAACGAACCGCGCATCGGCCCGGGCGGCTTCGGCGGCCCCGTCGCGCTGAACCCGGACGATGTGCAGGTCTATCCGGAGCCGCCGGCCGGCATCGACGCGAACCGCCCGGACATCCCGCACGGCAAGCTGGAGATGATCGAGTACGACTCCAAGATCGGTCGGGACGCAGCGCAAGATGCAGGTCTATACGCCGCCAGGCTACTCCCCGGACAAGAAGTACCCGGTCCTCTATCTGCTGCACGGCATCGGCGGCGACGAGACGGAGTGGGAGCGCTTCGCCACGCCCAACCTCCTGCTGGACAACCTGCTTGCGGAGGGAAAGGCCGTGCCGATGATCCTCGTCATGCCGAATGGCCGCGCCCAGAAGAACGACCGGGCCGAAGGAAACGTCTACGCCACCGCGCCCGCCTTCGCCGCGTTCGAGCAGGACCTGCTGCAGGATGTCATCCCGGCCATCGAGTCGCGCTACTCGGTGCAGGCGGACCGGGAGCACCGGGCGCTCGCGGGGCTTTCGATGGGCGGCGGCCAGTCGCTCAACTTCGGGCTGGCGCATCTCGACACGTTTGCCTGGGTGGGCGGCTTCTCGTCGGCCCCGAACACGAAACCTCCGGCCCAGCTCGTGCCGGACCCGGCGGCGGCGCGGAAAAACTGAAGCTGCTCTGGGTCTCCTGCGGCAATAAGGACGGGCTGCTCCGCATCAGCCAGGGCGTACACGCCTATCTGAAGGAGAAGGACGTCCCGCATGTCTGGAATGTGGACGGCCACGCGCACGATCCCACGGAGTGGAGGAACAACCTCTACTACTTCCTTCAGCACGTGTTTCGCTGAGAGGCGCGAAGAAAGCGGAAATGCACCAAAGGGTTATGTGAACGGGAAGAACGCGGCCAACACCGCCGAAATCACCGTCCTCCCCTCCGAATCGGGGGACGGCCATCATCAAGGAGAAGTGTCGGATACCAAATGAAAGTTTTTGCATTATTCTCCCTCGGGGCAGTTCTGTCAATTCTTCAGGGCGCGGTCGCCGACAACCCCGTCATTCAGACACGGCATACGGCGGACCCCGCTCCGGTCGTCATCCACGGCAAGGTCTATCTTTACACCGACCATGATGAGGACAACGCCACCTGGTTCGTCATGAAAGACTGGCGCTTATATACCTCGTCCGACATGGTGAACTGGACCGACGAAGGCTCCCCGCTTTCGCTGAGGGACTTCGCCTGGGCGGAGAAAGATGCCTGGGCGCCGCAGGTGGTCGAGCGTGCCGGCAAGTTCTACTGCTACGCCCCGATGACCCAGCGCGGCGTCGGCATGTCCATCGGAGTCGCCATCGCCGACAGCCCTACGGGGCCGTTCCATGACGCGCTGGGGCACCCCCTCATTCACACGGGCGTCGGAGACATCGACCCGACCGTCTTCATCGACACCGACGGGCAGGCGTATCTGTATTGGGGGAACCCACAGCTCTTTTACGTCAAACTCAACCCGGACATGATCTCTTACGATCCGAAGGTCGGGATCGTCAAAGTGCCTCTCACCGAAGAGTCATTCGGGAGGAGAACGGTGGACCCGCACAGAAATACTCTGTACGAAGAGGGACCCTGGTTCTACCGCCGCGGCAGCCTGTATTACATGGTCAATGCGGCGGGAGGTATCCCGGAGTTTATCGCCTATTCCACCAGCCCGTCCCCGACCGGGCCCTGGACCTACCGGGGCATCATCATGCCGAATCATCTGCCCCAACTCGCTTTCACCAATCACCCGGGCGTTCTGGACTACAAGGGCCACTCGTACTTCTTCTATCACAACCAGGCGCTGCCGGGCGGGGGCGGGTTTGATCGGTCGGTCTGCGTTGAGGAGTTTCATTACAACCCGGACGGCTCGTTCCCGACCATCCTGCCGACCCGGGAAGGGCCGGCTCCGGTCGGACATTTGGACCCTTATGAAACGACCAGGGCCGCCACGATCGCGTGGGAGACGGGCATTCAGACAGAGACCAGTCCCACCGCTGGCGTCTACGTCACCGGCATCGGCGACGGCGGCTACATCAAGGTCAGAAGTGTAGATTTTGGGTCCATAGGCGCGAAGCGTCTCGCGGTCAGTGTCGCCAGCGCCGCCGCAGGTGCCTCGATTGAAGTCCATCTCGACAGCGTTGACGGCCCTCTGGCCGGGAGCGTCGCCGTTCAAAGCACAGGTGGATCGGAGCAATGGAAAGTCCAGCAGGCACCCGTGTCCGGGGCGAAGGGCATCCACGATGTGTTCTTTGTTTTCCGGGGAACGTCCGGGACACCGCTCTTTGACTTCCAATGGTGGAGGTTTCTGAAATAGGAACCCATGGAGATGCGACCTACATGAACAGGAAGCAATTCTTGCGGTGGTCCGTGGGAGCCATGGTGGCCTCGGCCACGTTCGGCAATGGGCTGGCGGAGGGCGCGCAGATGATGCGCCCTCGGGGACGCTCGGGCGGCCAGCGCCAAAGCCTCAACTTCAACCGCCAGTGGCGCTTTCAGTTGGGCGATACCTCGGGTGCGGAGGCGATTGGCTTTGACGACGGCGCGTGGCAGCAGGTTGGCCTGCCTCACTCCTTCTCGCTGCCCTATTTTGCCTCGCCGCAGTTCTACGTCGGCTACGGCTGGTACCGTAAGTCCCTGACAGTTCCCCCCGCATGGGTAGGCAAGCGAGTCCACCTGGAGTTCGATGGCGCCTTCCAGGTCACGGAACTGTTTGTCAACGGGAAGCGTGTGGGCGAGCACCGGGGCGGCTATACCGGATTCACCTTTGACATCACCGATCTTCGTCCACCCTGGCGACAACCTCGTCGCTGTGCGCGTCAACAACTTCTGGGACCCGCGCCTGGCCCCACGCGCCGGCGAACACACCTTCTCAGGCGGCCTGTACCGCAACGTGCGCCTGGTTATCACCGCGCCCCTGCATGTGGCCTGGTACGGCACATTCGTCACGACGCCGCATGTGTCAAAGGAGTCCGGCACCGTCCACGTCCAGACCGAGGTCGTCAACGACGCCGGGGCGGCCAAATCGGCCACGGTTCGGACGCGCATCGTAGACCGGGAGGGTCAGGCCGTGGCGCAGATGCAGTCCACGCATACGGTCGCGGCCGCGGTCATCTGTGGTGTTCGACCAGACAAGCCCGCCCATCCCCAACCCCAACCTCTGGCACCCCGACCACCCGTACCTGTATTCAGTGCAGACCACGGTGCTGGACGGCGGAACGGCGGTGGACGACTTCCTTTCACCATTGGGGTTCCGCTGGTTCGAGTTCACGGCGGACCGGGGCTTTTTCCTGAACGGCGAACATTTCTACTTCCAGGGGGCCAACGTCCACCAGGACCACGCCGGCTGGGGGGACGGCGTCACCGACGCGGGTGCCCGGCGGGACGTGAAAATGGTCAAGGACGCAGGCCTGGATTTCATCCGCGGCTCCCACTACCCGCACGCCCCGGCCTTTGTCAAGGCATGCGACGAACTGGGCGTCCTGTTCTGGTCGGAAAACTGTTTCTGGGGCACCGGCGGCATCAAAAGCCCGTGGGGCGGCAGCGCCTACCCGACGGATCCCGCCGACGAGGCCGGTGTTCGAAGCAGAGCGTCAAGACAAGTCTGCGCGACATGATCCGCATCCATCGGAACCATCCGAGCATCATCGTCTGGAGCATGGACAACGAGGTGTTCTTCAGCGCCGGGCAGGTCATGCCGAAGGTGCGGACGCCTCCTGTCCGAACTGGTCGCGGAGACGCATGCGCTGGATCCCACGCGACCAGCGGCCATCGGCGGCTGCCAGCGGGGCGACATCGACAAACTGGGCGACGTGGCCGGCTACAACGGCGACGGCGCGCGGCTCTTTGTGAACCCCGGCATTCCGAGTGTGGTTACGGAATACGGCTCGACCATCGCGGATCGTCCCGGAAAGTACGAGCCTGGCTGGGGCGATCTGCCCAGCACGCCCGGCGCGAACCGCGATCAAATCGGCTCGTGGCGTCTGCCCTGGCGCAGCTGGCGAGGTGCTCTGGTGCGGGTTCGACCACGGCAGCATCGCCGGCCGCGCGTTTGGCGCCATGGGTTTTGTGGACTACTTCCGGCTTCCCAAGCGGCAGTGGTACTGGTACCGCAATGCGTACCGCCATATCCCACCCCCGGAATGGCCGTCCGAGGGGGTGGCCGCCGGGCTGCGGCTGACGGCGGACAAGACCGTGCTGCAAAGCGCGGACGGCACCGACGACGCGCAGTTGATCCTAACAGTCGTGGACACGAATGGCAAGGCGCTCAACAACTCCCCACCCGTCACGCTGACACTCGTGTCCGGGCCGGGCGAATTTCCAACCGGGCCGAGCATCACCTTCGCGCCGGACTCGGACATCGCCATCCGCGACGGCATGGCCGCGATCGAGTTTCGTTCGTATTACGCCGGCAAGAGCGTTATTCGCGCGACTTCTCCAGGCCTGAAGGAAGCCAGGGTGGAAATCACCTCGCGGGGCGGCCCAGCCTTCGTTGAGGGCAAGACCCCTCCGGCGGCCTCCCGGCCGTATGTGCGCTTTGAGGAAAATAGCTCGAACAATCCGCAGGCGACGTTTGGACGGGACAATCCGACGCGCGTCAGCAGTGAAGCGCCCGGTCACAGCGGCCACTTTGCCAACGACGGCAATCCGGCAACGTTCTGGCAGGCCGCCGAGGGCGACAAGAATCCCTGGCTGACGCTGGACCTGGAACGCATCGTGCGGGTCAGCACCCTGCGGGTGACGTTCCCGTCGGCCGAGGTGTGGCGCTACCAGGCCGAGATCTCCGAGGACGGCCAGACAGGATGGACACTGATTGTGGACCAGAGCCAGAATGCGAAAGCAATCACAACAGGGAACGACACGCCGTCCCTGCACCCGAAAGGGCGATTCCTGCGGGTGAGCATCACGGCATGGCCCCGGGGAAAACCCGCGGCTGTTGCTGAGGTTGAAGTCATGGGCCTTCTCGCCCAGGATTAGAAATACGAGATATGAAAGGAAGAGTTGGAATGCCCACGTTTAGCAGCAAATTGACTGGAACACTCACAGCGGCGATGGCAATCGCTGTTGGAGTCCCACTTACTTCAATTTATGCTGCCGACAATTTACCGGCCGTTCAGAGCACCGCTTCGGCCTTATCCGTTATGGGATACAAAACGGATGGCAGCGGGGTGATATTTACCTTAAGCAAGGGGGTCATGCGGGTGGAGGTGTGTCAGGATGATATTATCCGAATTCAATATGCCCCGGCCACCACTCTTCCGGCAAAAACATCCCTGGTCGTCAATAAAGCCTGGGGGAAACCGAGATTTAAAGTGAAGGAAGGCGCCGGGATCGTCACAATTACGACTTCGCGGATCAAGGTGAAGGTCACTCAAAGTACGGGGGCGATTACCTTTACCGACTTAAAGGACACTGTCATCCTGGCCGAAGACCCCGAACAGAGTAAATCCGTCACCCCGGCGGTGGTCAGCGGCGTGAACACCCACCGGATTGAAGACCTGTTTCAGTCTCCGACGGACGAAGCCCTGTACGGCCTGGGACAGCATCAGAATAACATTCTCAATCTCAAGGGAACCCGGCAGCGTCTCCTGAATACCAATACCGAAATCAATATTCCAGTACTGGTTTCCAGCAAAGGATACGGCATCCTTTGGGATAATGCCTCGGCGTCCGAGTTTTCCGGGGATGTCCGGGACAACACCGAATACCGCTACGTGTCCCAGTGCGGCGATCTGGTGGATTACTATTTCTTCTATGGCCCGCGCCTGGACAGAGTTGTCGCCTTGTATCGCGCCGCGACGGGCGAAGCGCCGCTGTTCCCGAAATGGGCCTATGGTCTTTTCCAGTCGAAGGATAAATATGCCAGCCAGGCGGAACTCTTAGCCGTGAAAAACGGCTATCGCGACCACAACATTCCCCTGGACTGTATTGTTCAGGACTGGGACTACTGGAGCCCATATGCCTGGGGATCGCATCTCATGGACCCGGCGCGATACCCCGATCCGGCAGGGCTGTTACGCGATCTTCATGCGGCCAATGTTCATGGCATGATCTCGATCTGGCCGGTGTATCAATCGGTCGCCCATCCGGCCAAAGGGGGTGAGGATCAGAACTTCAATCAGATCAATAGCCTCGGAGCCTTTTATCCCAGCGGCGGGACGCACCATTTTTACGACACCTTCAATGGAAAAGCAAGAACGCTGGTCTTTCAGCAGATCAATGACGACCTGCTGGGGAAATATGGCTGGGACGGAATTTGGGCCGATAACACTGAGCCTCAGCCTTATCCCGATGCGTTCGATATCCGCACTGCCGATACGGCTCTGGGAAAAGGCGTCCTGAATATCAATGCCTATCCTCTGGAGCACAGCCGTGCGCTTTATGAAGGATGGCGCTCCAACGGCCCGTCCGGCAAACGAGTCTACGTTCTCACCCGCAGCGCGTTCGCCGGTCAGCAGCGCTATTCGACCACCTGCTGGTCGGGAGATATTCAGAGCGATTTCCCGACGCTGCAAAGACAGATCCCCGCCGGCCTCAATTTTGCAGCCGCCGGCATGCCCTACTGGACCACCGATATCGGCGGCTACTGGGGACATACCAAAAACTGGAAGACCGATGAAAACAACGAGTTATTCACCCGCTGGTTCGAATATGGCGCATTTTGCCCGATTTTCCGCGTCCATGGAGGCGGTACCAGAGAGTTGTACAGCGACAGTTGGAGCGCTACCACGAAAGCAACTCTGCTCAAATTTGACAATCTTCGCTATCGCTTGATGCCATATCTCTATTCTCTGGGCTGGAAAGTCACCCACGACGGCTACACCCTGATGCGGCCATTGATCTTCGACTACCAGACCGACCCAAATGTCTTCAGCATCAAGGATCAATACTTATTCGGCCCCGCGCTCCTGGTCAACCCCGTCGCTGCGGCCGGTTTAACAAGCCGCCCGGTTTATTTTCCCGCCGGGACATGGTTCAATTTTTGGACAGGAGCGACGACCTCCGGCAGCAAAACGGAAACTGTCGATGCGCCTCTCAACCAGATTCCGATTTATGTGAAGGCAGGCTCGATTGTTCCCATGGGGCCGTTTATTCAGTACGCCAATCAAAGCGCTGATCCGCTCGAGATACGGGTTTACCGAGGGGCGAGCGGAACCTTCACGCTTTACGAGGACGAGGGTGATTCTTACCGCTATGAAACGGGCAAATATGCCGAGATCTCGTTTCGCTGGAACGACACCGCCCAGCAGCTCACGATTGCCGCCCGGCACGGCAGTTTCCCGGGAATGCTCGCACACCGCATGTTTCACATCGTGCGAGTGGACGCCACCCACGGCGGCGGCGTGGAAATCGGCCGATCGGATCAAACGGTCCGCTACGCGGGCACCCAAGTGGTCGTGTCGCTCAAGCCCTGATCAGACTTTGGAAGGCCCGAAGAGATGAAAACACAATTGATTGTCCTCGCGATCCTGTGGATGTGGATGTCATTTCTGACATCGGCGAGCCGCGCGGACAACCCCATCATCCAGACCAAGTTCACCGCCGATCCGGCCCCCATGGTGTACAAGAACACGGTCTATCTTTACACCGGCCACGATGAGGACGACGCCACGGGCTTCAAGATGCGCGATTGGCTCTGCTATACCTCCACGGACATGGTCAACTGGACGGATCGCGGGGCGGTGGCCACCTTGAAAAACTTCCAGTGGACGGCCTCGGCCATTTCCGGCTGGGGCGGTTCTGAAAACGGCGCCTGGGCCTGCCAGTGTCTTGAGCGGAACGGGAAATTTTATCTGTATTGCCCGGTGCAGGGGAGGGGAATCGGAGTGCTGGTGGCCGATAGTCCCCTGGGTCCCTTCAGCGATCCCCTGGGGAAACCGCTGATCGGCCCGCAGTACGACAGCATTGACCCGACCGTGTTTATCTACGACGACGGCCAGGCGTACCTGTACTGGGGCAATCCCAACCTCTGGTACGTGAAGCTGAACAAGGACATGGTCTCCTATTCCGGGGAGGTGATCAAAGACAGCTCCATCGCCAAAGTGCCGGGCCGGCCAGATCCCTTCCATTACCAAGAAGCGCCGTGGGCATATCAACGGAATGGTCATTATTACATGGCCTACGCCTCCACCTGCTGCCCCGAGGGCATCGGATATGCCATGAGCCAAAGCCCAACCGGTCCCTGGACGTACAAGGGGTATGTCATGGACCCCAGCCCGGCTTCCTCCGGCAACCACCCGGGCATCATTGATTACAAGGGGCGCTCCTACATCTTCGGCTTCAATTACTACCTGAACTACCTCCAGACAAGTATCCACCGCGAGCGGCGCTCGGTCTGCGTGGAACAGTTCACTTACAACCCCGACGGCACTATTCCCACCCTTCCCTGGTGGACCACCACGGGTCCGCCCCAGATCGGCGCGCTGGACCCGTACCAGCGGACCGAGGCGGAGACGATCTGCTGGGAGTCAGGCGTCAAGACGGAGCCTTGCCGCGAGGGGGGGATGGACGTGTGCGACATCGGGAGCGGGGGCTACCTCAAGGTCAAGGGGGTCAACTTCGGCGCCGGAGCCAGAACCTTTGACGCCCGCGTCGCCTCCGAAGCCGGTGGCGGGGCCATTGAGGTTCGCCTGGACAGCCCGACGGGGCCGCTGGTGGGAACCTGCGCGGTTTCCAGTACCGGGGGCGGGCAGACCTGGGTCACCCGTTCCTGCAAAGTCAGTGGCGCCACGGGGCCTCACGACCTGTACCTGCGGTTCTCCGGCGGGAGCGGCGACCTGTTCCACTTCGATTGGTGGCAGTTTCACCGGGTGGAGAGAGGATTGAAATGACGGCGAACCGCAGACAATTTTTGATCCACGACATTTCTTTGACAGGGTCATCTCGAGACAGAAAGGTTTCCACGATGAATTTGAAGACATCTCACTCACGCTTTGGCTTACCCATCGGTTTGCTCACGACGGTCCTCCTGGCCACCAACGCAGCGGCGCAGTCCGACAAACTGCCCACTCTCAAAGACGCTTACAAAGGTCACTTTTATGTCGGCGTCGCTATCAGCCGCACGATTGCCACCGGCGAAACGTCTCGCTTCGGCAATCGGCCGGCGGAGATGGTCAACAAAGACATCGCTCTGGTCAAGGAACAGTTCAACCAGATCTCCCCGGAGAACGACCTGAAGTGGGAATCCATTCAGCCGCGGGAAGGCGCGGACGGCTACAACTTCGGCCCCGCCGACGCCTATGTGGACTTCGGCGTCAAAAACCACATGTATCATCGTGGGGCATACGCTCGTCTGGCATGGACAAACGCCCAACTGGGTATTTGCCGGTACGCCGCCGCCGCCCGTCGCGGCCGCTCCGGCGGCTCCAGTCCCGGCGCCACCGACCAATGGTGGGGGGGCAAATCCAGGCGACAGACCTTTTCGCCGCGGGTTCGGTTTCACCGGACCGCGCGCGACCCGCGAAGAGCTGCTCCAGAGGATGCGCGACCACATTCAGACGGTCGTCGGCCGATACAAAGGCAAAATTCAGGTGTGGGACGTGGTGAACGAGAGCGTCGCCGACGGCGGGCCGAACCTCCTGCGGAACTCGCTCTGGCTGCAAATCATCGGGCCGGACTTCATCGCCAAAGCCTTTGAATATGCCCACGAAGCCGACCCCCAGGCGATCCTCCGCTCAACGACTACGGTCTGGAAAATCCAGACAAACGCCAAGATTCATCACCCTGGTCAAGGAGCTGCAGGCTCAGAAAGTTCCGGTGATGGCGATCGGCACGCAAACCCATGTCAGTGTCTCCTCGCCCAGTTTTGAGGAAGAAGACCGAACGCTGACGGATCTGGAGACGCTGGGCCTGCCCATTCACATTACGGAACTCGACGTGAACGGCGCGCAGGGCGGCCAGCGCAACACCGGGGCGGATGTCGCCAATAATGCGGCGACCACCCAGGGCGGCCTGGTGGATCAAGCCAATCAGCGTCTCGCCGATCAATATGCCAATCTCTTCAAGGTATTCCGCAAGCACAAGTGGGTGAAAGTCGTCACTCTGTGGGGTGTCAACGATGGCGTTTCCTGGCGCGCCGACGGCAAACCGCTGCTGTTTGACAGCAACGACCAGCCCAAGCCCGCCTTTGACGCGGTGATCCGAGTCGCCAGGGGCAGCGAGGCGACCCCGAAGTAGTTCTGTCACCAGACGGCGGCGTCTCCCATACCGAAAGGTGGTCCCATGAAAACCATGTTCCTTGTGTTGGCCGCATTGCTTTTTTTGAGCGTGAGCGCCGCGGCGCAGGACAAACATTTTTACATTTTCCTGGCCTTCGGGCAGTCGAACATGGAAGGCTATCCGGGGATTGAAGACCAGGACAAGGGGCCGGTTGACCCGCGCTTCCAGACCCTGGCGGCCGTGGATTTCCCGGATCAGCAGCGCGGCAGAGGGGCACTGGTACACGGCCGTCCCCCCGCTGTCGCGGCCGGGTTCGGGCATCAACCCGTGCGACTATTTCGGACGGACGATGGTCGCCCATCTGCCGGCCAACATCAAAGTCGGCATCATCAACGTGTCCGTCGCCGGCTGCAAAATCGAGATGTTCGACAAGGATCACTACGCCTCTTACGCGGAAACGGCCCCGCCCTGGATGAAGAGCATCATCGCGGCCTACGGCGGCGATCCCTACCAGCGCCTGGTCGACATGGCGAAGCTGGCGCAGAAGGACGGCGTGATCAAAGGCATTCTGCTGCACCAGGGCGAGTCCAACACGGGTGACAGGGAGTGGCCGAACAAGGTGAAGGGCGTCTACGACAACCTGATCAAGGACCTGAATCTCAATCCCAGAGAAGTGCCGCTGCTGGCGGGCGAGCTCGTCAATGCCGACCAGGGCGGCGCCTGTGCCGGCATGAACGCCATCATTGACGACTCTGCCGCAAGACGATCCCCAATTCCTACGTGATCTCCTCGGCCGGGCTGCCCCTGCCGCCCCGATCATCTGCATTTCACGCCGGCCGGCTACCGCACGTTCGGAACGCGGTACGGAGAAAAGATGCTCTCTCTGTTAGGTTACCAGGTCGTCGCCCCCAAATAGCCGAGAGGAACGCTTCGGTCCGTTTCCAGTCATCTCATCGGGACCTGAGCGCAAGGCATCAAATGCGCCTGGATTCTGTTGGCAAATTGTCCACCTCCCTTTCGCGGCGTTCCGGGCCGTGGCGGGGAGCAGGCAAGCTACAGAGGCAGCGGCGATCCGTTGAGAAATTCACCGACCATGTCCGAACGTTTTTGAGAGAGCCACACTTTGGAAAATGAGAGATCCAGAGCCAGAAATGCAGAGGATGATCCCATCCAGCGCAGTAATCGAGAAAAACGGGTAAAATCTGAGCACTCTGCGCCTCAGTACCCTCAAAACCGTCCGCCAAGCTCCTTCTCCCATGGTGGAGCAGGCTCATCAGGATGAAGGGGCTGCGACCAATTCAGAAACTGGTTCGCGGAACATAGGTAGGACTACTCAAATTAGGACACTGCCGGATATCGTCAAAAGGGAGACGCCCTTCTCGTGCCCCACCATCTGCGGTGTGTCTTGATACAGTGATAAAGCCGGAACTAGGTTTGCGATAGCGTACCAGAAAGTTATTATTGTGAAAATACCGTTTTGTGCAGGATTATTCTGCTCCAACACGAGGCTCAAACAGACGGGCGTCGTGGCTGCGCTCCTCCTGCTGATGAACAGCGTAGTGACCACGCGAGTTCTGGCACAGATGCGGCCCGATCCACTTGCCAATTCGTTTCTAGCGCCGCCGCCCGCCGCCAAGCCGCAGGTCTGGTGGCATTGGGTCAACGGCAACGTCTTGAAACCAGGGATCACCGCCGATCTTGAAGCCATGAAGCGCGTGGGAATTGGCGGCGGAACCATTTGCTGCCTTGGGGATTATGCCCCCGAAGGCCCGGCGCATTTCAACTCCGACCTGTGGTGGGACGATGCGAGATTCGCGATGAGCGAGGCAGGACGGCTCGGGCTGGAACTTGGCGTGGAGAACTGCGAGGGATGGAGCTCGAGCGGCGGCCCCTGGGTCAAGCCCGAGGATGCGATGAAGATGCTGGTCTGGAGCGAAGTCCAGGCCCAGGCCGGCACGCCGATACCCGCCCGCCTCGCGACGCCGCCCACGCGCCACGGGTTCTATCGCGACGTGGCCGTGGTCGCGTATCCTGCAATCAAGAGCGAGGCAGGATCGTCCCTCGCCGATATCGCGCCCAAACTCATGGCATCTGGAAAATCCCTGGACACGTCCTTCCTGTTCACCGGCGACTTCGAATCGATTCGTTTCGGTTCCAGGCGGAACAACCGACAATCCCGGACTTTCTATTGATTGCGGCGCGCCTTTCACAGCTACTGCTCTTCGATTCTCCCATGGACCGCGCTTCCCCGACGGCAGTGCAGAACTGGATGCCTCAGACGACGGCGTGACATGGAGGAAGGCGGCAGATTGCGGAATGCCGGGCGACAGCATTGACTGGCTTGGTCACGTTGAGTTCGCGCCGGTGACGGCGCGGTATTTCCGCATCCTCTTCAAGAACAGGGATGGTCATCCCGCCGACATTGATCTCGCGATGCTGAATATCTTCGGCCCCGGCCCGTCCGAAGATGACCGCGTACACACCGCAGACGTTCTTGACCTCTCATTGAAGATGCGCCCGGATGGCACCGTATCCTGGACGGCGCCTGCCGGACGCTGGACGATCGTTCGCTTCGGCTATACCGACGTCGGCGCGGTGAACCACCCAGCGTCGCAGTATGGAATCGGACTGGAATGCGACAAACTCAGCCGTGTGGCCCTCGCACATCATTTCGCGGGCTTTTTTCGACCGCGTCATAGCGACTGGCGCCTCTATTCCCGGCAAACCGCTTCAGTGGTCCCTGATCGACAGTTATGAGACAGGCCCCCAAAATTGGACCGATGATTTTCCGGCGCAGTTTCAGGCGCGCACCGGGTATGCCCTCACACCTTGGCTGATCGCCTTGACCGGCCGTACCGTGGAGTCTCCCGATCAAACCCACCGCTTCCAATTCGACTTCACACGCACCATCTCCGAACTTTGGGACAACAACTATTACGGCTACTTCGCTGAACTTCTCCACCAGCATGGCCTGAAGGCCCAGGTGGAGGCTTATGGCAACGGCATCTTCGATACGGTGAGATCGTCGGGACTGAACGATATGTCCATGAGCGAATACTGGTACCCAAGCCAGGGTGACGCGCATCTCGCGAGGCAAGTGGCCTCAGCAGCTCATGTCTACGGACACGCTCTCGTAGGCGCTGAGTCATTTACGGCGGGCGGTAACTATTTCGACGCCACACCGTGGAAGATGAAGCGCGAAGGAGACAATATCCTGGCCGCGGGCGTGAACCGCTATTATTTTCACTCCGGCGCACTTCAACCCTGGACCGATGGCCGCGCGCCCGGAATGACCTGGGCCTTCGGTATCTTCCAGAACCGCAACAATACATGGTACGAATCCGGGAAGGACTACTTTCGCTACCTGGCCCGCTGTGAATCCCTGCTTCAGCAGGGCCATTTTATCGGCGATATCCTCGCCTATGACGGTGAAGAAGGAAACGGCGGCCAGTCGCTGTATGACGCGCCGACCGGATACGCGAGCGACGAGATCGACCGTGACCTCCTCATGAACAGCCTGACCGTCGCGCGCGGGATGCTTGCGTTGCCCAGCGGCCAGCGCTACCGGATACTTGCCCTGCCGAACACGCAGAGCATCTCCCTGCCCGTCCTGGAGAAGGTGGAAGCACTGGTACGCGCGGGCGCGGTCGTCTTTGGCCCACGCCCGGTCCACACCCTCGGCCTCAGCAATTATCCGAATAGCGAAGTCAAGCTCGCGCAAATCTCCGAGGCGCTCTGGGGCAAGATAGACGGCCAGACAGTGACTAAAAATCGCGTCGGCAAGGGCTGGGTTTACTGGACCGGGGATTTCAAGAAATCGGCACTGGTCCTGAATGACCTGCACATCGCCCCGGATTTCTCATGCGAGGCGCACCGGACAGAGCTGCTCTATCTGCACCGGCGCATCGGTCAGGCCGACTCTTATTTCATCTCCTGCCAGGCCGCCGGCCCAGTCATCACAAACGTCACTTTTCGGGTTTCCGGGAAGCAGCCGGAGATATGGGATCCGCAAAAGGGAACCATCAGCGATGCCGCCGTGTGGAACAGGGACAGCGCCGGCAATACGCGCGTTGCCTTTCAGATGACGCCGGGACAAAGCCTGTTCGTCCTATTCCGCAGGCCTGCGCTGAAAAACCATCTTGTGTCGGTCTCGATGAGATCACCGAAAGAAGCAGTGCCGGCGGCGCACAGGCTCGTGATCACGAAGGCGATCTATGGAGACATCAGGGGGCATGGCGGGACGGTGGACATCACGGCGAAGCTCGAAGGGATGATTGAGAACAACGAGATCGAAACGGTGATCGGAAATGACCTCGCCGGCTCGGACCCAGCGCTGAACATCGTCAAATCCACAACAGTCGAATATAAAATAGGCAGCGTGACCAGGCTCAGTTAGCATCGCGGAGAACGGCGTACTTGCCCTTCCGTCGTACACGGGCGGCCCGGCCAAGTTCACAGTCGTCCAGGGCACTGACGGAGCAGGCCCGGCTCCTCGCCTGGACGCCTGGGACTTTCACAGATAAAGGACGCGGCGGGGAAGGCAGTGTCCAAACGAATTATTTCGATACCCGCCCCGATTACCGTGAAGGGCGCGTGGACAGTCCACTTCGATCCGCAGGTGGGGCGGGCCGGAGACAGTGACGTTTGATTCGCTTGGCGATTGGACCCAGCGGCCGGAGCCAGGCATCAAATACTACTCAGGCACGGCCGAGTATGTCAAGACGCTTCAGGTTCCTGCTGGCTGGATGAAGCCCGGCCGCGTGGTCTCTCTGGATCTGGGCGATCTGGAAAGCCTGGCTAATGTGACCTTAAACGGCCACGACCTCGGCTGCCTCTGGTCTCCGCCTTACCGGGTTGATGTCACTGATATCCTCTGGCCAGGCCCGAACACGCTCCGAATCAAAGTCACCGACACATGGGTGAACCGATTGATTGGTGACGCCGGCCTGTCACCCACTCAGCGTTTGACCTCGACTACCCAGCAATTTTATGGTGCGACTGACCTCCCTATTCCGTCCGGCCTCTTCGGCCCGGTAACTCTGGTCGGAGCCGATCCGATAGCGTTGTAGAGCGGAAGATATAATTCATGCCCCTCTTCCAAACACAAACTCCTCGCACCCTCGGCTTCTTTCTGCCGGCGGAATTGGCACCCCATGCCGCGACGTGGCTGGCATGGCCGGAGGATGATGAGTTGTGGATGGGATACCTCGAGCGGGTCCGCGAAGAAGTCGCGGCGCTTGTCAGTACCATCGCCCGCTTTGAACCGGTCCATCTGCTCGTGGCGAGCGATGCGGTTCTTGCCGATGCCCAGCGGCGGGTGGGTCACACCGTCTCTTTTCACCGGATCCCCTACAGCGATGTCTGGGTGCGAGATTCGGGACCGATCTTCCTCGTCAATGACCAAGACGAGGTGCTTCTCACCGATTGGGAGTTTAACGGCTGGGGGAATAAATACTCCTCGCGCCCGGATAACGATATTCCCCGCTCCATTGCCCAGAGTCTCGGCTACGGCGTTATTTCGGCGGGGATCGTCCTGGAGGGGGGATTGATAGAGCCGGACGGACACGGCACGATTCTCAGCACCGAACAGTGCCTGCTCTCAAAAGAGCGCAATCCACACCTGTCTCAAACGCAGATCGAAGAGAGACTGCGCGAATACCTCGGAATCAATCGGATACTCTGGTTGAAAGACGGCCTGCAAAATGATCACACCGACGGCCACATTGATACGCTCGCGCGCTTTATCGACCGCGACCGAGTGCTCGCCGCCGTGAGTGAGGACAGCGCGCACGGCAACTACGCGGCGACCCAGGAAAACTTTGACATCTTGAAATCATCCAAAGGGAGCGGAGGCAGCCCGCTCTCGGTCATTGAACTCCCGCTGCCCAGAAAGGCGATTGAGTTTGACGGGCACGATCTGCCGACGAGCTACGCCAATTATTATGTCTGCAACGGCGCGGTGATCGTGCCTCAGTACGGTGATCCCAACGAACTCGGTGGCGCTGGGCATTTTAAGACCACTCTTTCCCGACCGGGAGATCATCGGCCTTTCCGCGCGCGCTCTCATCACGGGGGGTGGCGCGTTTCACTGTATCACGCAGCACCAGCCGAAAGGAGCCCTGTGGAGCGCCAGATGACAACACTTGCCATCGTTCAGATGAAGCTTTCCGATGACCGAGATCAGAACGTCACGGACGCGCTCTCGAAGGTGAAAGAAGCCGCAAAAGCGGGGGCGCGCATCATCCTGCTGCCGGAGCTGTTTCGAAGGGCACTATTTCCCGCAAGTGGAACGAGAAACGTATTTCCGTCGGGCAAACCCTGTTGAGAGGCACCCGTTCCTCCCGAGATTTCAGGCGTTGGCCAAACAACTCGGATGCGTGCTCCCCGTCAGTTTTTTTGAGCGGAGTGGGCAGGCGTACTTTAACAGTCTGATCGTGTTTGATGCAGACGGCACCCCGCTTGGCGTCTACCGGAAGTCACACATCCCGGCGGGACCGGGGTATGAAGAAAAATATTACTTCACCCCCGGCGATACAGGATTTAAGGTCTTCCACACACAGTTTGGCGCGATAGGGATCGGCATCTGCTGGGATCAGTGGTTCCCGGAGTGTGCGCGGTGTTTGGCACTCATGGGCGCAGGTTTATTGTTATACCCAACGGCGATCGGCAGCGAACCTCCGGCGGGTGGGGGCCTTGAGACCAAAGAGATGTGGCAGCGCGTGATGATCGGTCACGCGGTCGCGAACTCATGTTACGTGGGTGCGGCGAATTGGATCGGGAGCGAGAACGTTGAGGGCGTCGTCCAGACATACTACGGAAGCTCGATTCCTCAGCGACTACATGGGAAATAAGGTCCAAGAAGCGACAGTGGAGAGCGAAATCATCCTGTATGCCGAGATTGATCTTGAGGAGGCGGCAAGTTTCCGAGCCGGCATGGGATTTTTCCGGGATCGCCGCCCTGACCTTTATACCCCCCTTCTCACTCTTGACGGGCGCTAAACTGACGAGTGCCGAACTCTCGCACCTACCAAGCTCAAGCTAAACTGAAGACGTCCGCCGCTATTTCTCTTCCCGATTGCACCTCATCTTCAAGAGGGGGTCTTTCAGGCTTTTGATGATTGCAGGAACGGACGTTTCTGCTGACGCCGATACGCTGCCCAACGCTGTAAGAAAATTCGCGAAAACTCTTCCAGCCTCTTGACAAGACTGCCTGCTTCCGTGCTAAAATGGGGCGGACATTCTATCGGCAGAACAATCGGGCAAGAGGCCATCCCCGCGCAAGGACGCGCGCCGACGAATGAAACACTTCACGTTCCCAGCATTCACTTGACTTAGCACGACTGGCTTGGCTTTTCTAGGGAGGGATTCGCATGAAACAACGGATTGTTGCTCTGGGCGCACGCCCGGAATTTTGGCTGGCGTGTTTGCTCGCCTGGCTGCTGATGTCGGCTTGCCGCAGTCTGGAAACGCCCTGGGCGCGAGCTGCGCTCACGGAAGCGCTGCGCTGGGGAGCAGGCATCGGTCTGATGCTGACGCTGGGAATCGCCCTGCGCCGGGTCAACACCGGTGTGCGCGTAGCTACGATTGTGGCGGCCCTCATGGCGCTGGCCGGCATCTGGGATGGGTTTCAGTCGGCGCATGGCGGCGTGGTCGGCCCGTACCAGGATCATCAGTTGTACGGCAGCGCGCTTTTGATTCTTCTGCCCGTCCCGGTGGCATTGGCCCTATCAGCGCGTGAGGCGGCCTGGCGGCGCGGCGCGACGGCGATTGCTGCGGCCTGCGCTGTCTGCCTGGTTTTGAGCCAGACCCGAAGCGCCTGGGCCGGAGCCATTGCCGCAGCACTTGTCTTCACCGGACTGTGGCTGTACCGATCCGGCCAGACATGGCGGCAGGGGCGGCTGACAGGGGCAGCGACGCTGGTTCTGCTGGGCGGGCTGGCCCTGCTTTGGACATTGACCGGGCCTGCGGAATTGCGGGGGCTTGTGACTCAGCGCGCCGCCACGCTTTCGGCTCTCAGAACCGACGCAAGCTGGCAGACACGGCTCACGTCCTGGCGCGGGGCGGTGCAAATGGCGGAATCGCAGCCGCTTATCGGGTACGGTCTGGGCCGCTATCCCGGCGCTCAGTATAGGTGGACCCAGGTCGGACAGCCGCTCCTACCGACCGAACGGCCGACTTTGTCGGAAGAAGCGCACAGTTTTTATCTGCAAACAGCAGCGGAAACGGGGCTATTTGGTCTGGGCCTGTACCTCGCCGCCCTCGTTGCCTTTTCCCTCCAGTGCCTGCGCCATCTGCGGGAAGGGCACGGGCGGCATGTGGGCCGCCGGGATGCCTTGCTGGTCGCGATGTTAAGCGTAGTGGCCGGGCAGGCCGTGGATGCCGTTGCCAGCCCTTCCTGGCAGTTCGCGGAAACGTCTTTGCTCTTCTGGGCTTTACTGGGTCTGGGGATGGCGGCGCAAAGGCGAGAACAGCCGGAGTCCGTGTCCCGGCCGGTCCTCTTGCCAAACCGCCGCACATGGCGGCTGGTCGCGTCCGGTGCGGCGGCGCTGGTTCTGGCTGCCAACTTCATGCCGGTTGGCTTACTGTCCCCGGTGGAAGCTTACACGCCGCCGACCGGGTGGGGAGCGTATGTTTCCGGCAGCCAGAGCATGACAGAGTCCTCCGCAACAGCCAACCCAGGCAATACCATCTCTTACCTGCTGACGGGGCAGTGGAAAGATTCAACCAGCATTGCCCGAACAGTCAATGTGACTAATGACTACACCGGGAATTTTACTGCGCTCTGGGCCACAAACAACCTCGTAGGGGTTGGCACATTTAGTTATAATTCGTCCACCGGCCAAATGCAACTCACTGTACCGTCCCTGCCAGCCGGTTATAACACAGATACATTAAACGTAACTGGCAAGTTCAAAGCCGGAGCCGTGACTCAAAACGTCACACTCTCATTAAGTGTGTCAAAATAGAGGAATTAAGCCACTCTTTCGGCCGAGCGGGTGGCTTACTGCCTTTTATTGGCTGTTACTGGACAACCGGGGCCACGGACAAGGGAGGCCGAGGCGGGGCTACTGTCTTCATCATGCGATGTGCGCCGCGCATAGGCTGCGCCTTAGAATGCCGCATGGTCGCGGCATGGCGACGTGCCATCGGATGACGGTGCAGGCTGTGATGATGAGTGGAGGCCGCGGAAGCGGGTGGCAGGAACAGCGTGCCAGCAGCGAACGCAGCGGCTGCCGCAGCAACGGTTTTCAGTGGCAGGTTCATAAGTTCTTCTCCGTGTAAGCGATTAACTGACGTTACCCGCAATGGCGCAGACGCAAACAGTTTGCCGCCGTCATCGGGAAGCCGCCTGCACGGCCTTCGGGACGCCCCAGGCCTTCTGCGCCCACACATCCATCGCGCCGTATTTATCTTCCCAGGTCGTATACATCGCCCCAACGATGCCGGGAATGGTTTTCGTGCCGGCCAGCCAGCCGGCGATGCCGGAGCCGTCCTCGTCGCCATCGTAATAGCCGGACAAAATCTGCTTCAGGCCCAGGTCACTGAAGAACTGGCAATCTTTCGCGCCGCCGCCACCGTTCCAGTTCACGATGCCGATGCCCTTGTCCAGCCCTTTCCAGGAGCCTTTCAGCGAACCGTTCACCAGATAAAAGTTATCGGTCGCGTTATGGTAGGGGTCAAACATATCGCTCCAGACCCAGATGCCGGCGTCGGGACGGACATCGCGGATGATCTGCGCCGCTTTGTGAATGTTCCAGGCCAGCAGTTCGCCGGGCGTCATGTGCCTGCTCTGACACAGGGCGCACTGATCCATGACGCGCAATTCATCATGCTCCATCAAAAAGGCATCCGGGTGGTAACGCTTGTTCGCCGTTTCCACTTCCTCCCGCCAGTCCGCGAAAATCTGCGGCTCACTGAGGCAGAACGTCACCCGGTCTTCATAAACGATCACCGGATGGTAATAGCTTACCCGGAGCCTGGCCCCGTCCTTGATCCGTGAATTGGGCGTCAGATTGATGGTCAGCGGCTGGTGGTAGGCGATCCAGGGCTGTAACTGCGGGTCCACGATCTTCTCATAATCGCTGCCTTCGGTGTAAACTGTCCCACCTTCGGAGCGCACCGTGACCGGGCAGCCGGGGCGGCGCAATACATTCACCAGCCCGATCTCGTCCACGCTCACATCATCCCACCAAATTTTGCCTTCCTTACCATACCAGGAACCGAGATACAGATTGGCAGCGGCGCTGCTGAGGCTGTTGAAGACAAGATCGTAATGCTTCCAATCCTGAGTTCGCTCTGTATGGAAGGTCTGGTAACTGATGCCGTTTCCCGTATCCGCCGCCAGCACTTTGACTTCCGGCGTCGGTCCGTTCAGCCCTTCGGTCTTGACCCAGAAAGAAATACGGTACTGACGATGCGGCTGAAGTTTGAGGGGCTGTACAATGCGCGCGTGCTGGGCCGGGTTCTTACCGATGTTTTCCATCCGCAGCGACGTTTTGCCGCCATGCACGACGTCATGGTCGGCAAATGTCGTCACGCCCTCATCGTCTTGAAACGACCAGCCATTGAAGTGGTTTCCCGTGGCATTTTCAAAGTCGCCGTTCACCACTTTGGTCGGATTGTCCGGCTGAAACGTCGCCGCGGCTCCATGGACGACAAAGAGCGTGTCCTGGGCCAGCAGCCCTTCGGCGTCGTTCTTGTCATGCCCGCCGCCCATGACCATCGCGACCAGGCCCAGCCCATACTTCTGTGCGGCCTGCTTCAGTTCCACGGCTTTGGACGGCGCGACATCGTAGCCAAAAACAACCGCGTTGTAGCCGTCGGCTTTGGCGCGGGGGAAATAAGCGATCATACGATCCACAACAGCGGGATCGATCATGTTCTGAAAATAAAACAGCCACCGCTTTTGCAGATGGGAAGCTGGCAGCGAACCCGCCGGGGTGGGCGCAGCCCAAAGACTGCCGACGAGAGACAACCCCGCCAGCAAGACGAGCATTCCACGGAACATGACACAACGCTGGTTCATGCGATCCCTTCTTTCTGAGAAATAGCGCGATGCCGACGCCCCATCATGCCTACCACCGCAAAGACAATCACAAGCAGCGCAAGCACAATCGGCTCGACAGGAATGGAAATCCGGCGATCCTGGACATCCGTGATGGGCGGCGTCAGGACCGCGGTTTGCGACGGGGACGGCGAAAAATACAGGTCAGCCGTTCCCTGCCGTGGCGCAGATGTGTCCTCAAAGACGGTCATCCAGGGGCTGTTCGGCAGTTGAGTGGGCGACAGCGCCAGCCGTTTCGCCAGCGCAATTTGATCAATCCCGGTGAGCGCCCCGGCCCAGGCGACGCGCCCTAGCCAGGGCTTGCCGCTCGCCCCCAGGCCCAACGTTCCGTCCATTCGGTGCGGGTTGATGAGAAAAACGCGCAGGAGGCGTTGCCCATAATAGCTGCCTTGCTGACGCTGATCGGCAGGCTCACTGTAGGGAAAGAACGGCTTGTCCGTGTGAAACGACATCCGAACCGCCGCTGAGGAGAGAATGGGATTGCCGATGTCGTTCCGGGCGATTTTAAACGCCGTGATGCTCCAATGATGGGCGACATAGGGCGCAAGCCAAGCGGTTAATGTCGGCCGCGAGGCGTATCCATTACTTTTCAGCCAGCGGGACAGAGCCGCCACGTCGTCTGCTTTCAATACGACCGCATCATACCGCCCCACTCGTTGCGATGAAACTACTTCAACACTGGTTGCGGCAGGCGAGATGCCTCTCGTCTCATTGAGCGTTTTTGGCTGAAAAAGCCAACTCGTTAGCTGATAGCCTGTCAAGACTTCAAGATCAGTCTTCGGCTGTATCCGTCGCTCCAAAGATGTAAATGATTTATCATCTGCGGAAGCCAATATGGGCATGGATGGCGTCGGCACGAGGAACCCGAAATCTTTTACCTGCGTCTCAAACTCGGCTCGCCGGATGAAATGTTCCATATGCGTAGCCGCGTCCCAGACTATGACCGCTGATTCTCCAGCGACTTCCACCGGAATTCCTTCGCGATGAAAAGCGCCTCCACACGCTTTGCCTGGTGAGGCAGGCAGGCCAAAAAGCAGAAACAGAATGGCGTGTGTGACGAATATGCCTCGGAAGAAAGGAAACATCTTGTCAGCCCTCAATAATCTCAATCTACTTTCCCAAGATGCGTAGCTTCCATCTCCCGCCCACGAGCTTCGCGCCGATCCGCCGCCATGCGGGTCGTGGTTAGCCAGTGCCGAATGCTCTGCACCATATTCTTGCCGACGCCAAGGGTCACAAGTACATCATCGCAGCTGAAAACATCTGGCCCGGCATCACGCAGGGCATCAACGCCCTTTTTCAGCCAGCCGGTCCGCAAGGCAAAGGTCTGATGACCAGTAAACGAAGGCTTGAGCGGCAGCAGGCTGATGGGTAGATCGCTTTCAGAAACCGTGTGCAAGCTGTGATGAGTTAAAGTGGGCATTTCTGGGTTACTATACCGCTGTGGGTTGTAAACCCAATTTCAACAAAGCAGTCATCATTTCCTGCATAGTCATTCGGAGCGTTATCAGCTACAGTAGCCTATGACAACACGTTGAATGACCTATTGACATTAACAACCAGAACGAGTAATATTATAGCCAGTATTGGTTGATATTATCAAGTATGCCATCAAGAACTCGACACTTTTTTTGCCGCGCATCCCGTGTTCACTGTGACGGAGATGGATGCCTTCTTGGGCGACAACGGCTCAAGCAACCCGCTGACGCGGCAATCCCTTCTCAGGCACCACCAGAAGCAAGGGCATATCGTGAGGATTCGGCGCGGGTTGTTTGCCTCCGTGCCAGCCAGCGCCCACCCCGACACCTTTCCCGTTGATCCTTTTTTGGTCGCAAGTCGGCTGACGGACGACGCTGTCCTGGCTTACCATACGGCGCTGGCATTCCACGGCGCGGCCCATTCCGTGCGCCATGTCCTTCCTGTCGTGTCGGCCCAGGCGCATGTTCGTTCCCTTTGCTTCCGCCACGTCAGCTATCGCGCCGTCACCCCGTCCGCTGCGCTCCAGCAGGCGGAAAGCTATTTTTTCGGCGTAGAGACGCGGGAACGGGCAGGCCTGGAGGTACGGGTCACGAGTTTGGAGCGTACCCTGGTGGACGTTTTGGACCGGCCGGCGCTAGGCGGCGGATGGGAGGAGATTTGGCGCTCCTTTGAGGATGTGGGCTACCTGGATATGGAAATGGTTGTCACCTATGCCCTGCTGCTGAATAACGCCATGATTGCCGCTAAGGTGGGCTACTTCTTAGAAGTCCATCAGGACGCTCTCTGGGTGGATCGGGCGCAGTTGGAACGCCTTCGACAGCATCGCCCGCGCCAGCCACGCTACCTGGAGCGGGAGAAACAAAAAGTCGGCCTGGAAACCGGACGCCTGGCGACGGGTTGGAACCTGATCATCCCGGCAGGCGTGCACCAGCGCGCCTGGCAGGAGGGACTATAAATATGAAGAGAGATACATGAAAGTTTAGAGGGCGCTAGGATCATCGGCTTGGTTCATCGAGCCTGCCTCCGGGTTACGCTCGGGAACGGCAGCAAGCTCCGCCTCCAGCTCTTCAATCGTGGGAAGTGATCCCCGCAGCGTCTCCGGCAATGCTTCATCCAAACGGAACTCGGCAATCCCCATTGGCTTGTTGATGTCGCGCAGAGCATACTCAGCAACGGTGACATCTTTGGACTTGCACAACAGAAGGCCGATGGTAGGCGCGTCCCCTTCGGTACGAAGCAAATCATCGGCCGCGCTCAGGTAGAAATTGAGCTGCCCGGCATCGGCTGGCGTGAACCGCCCCATTTTCAGGTCAATAACGATATAGCAGTGCAGCTTGACGTGATAGAAAAGCAAGTCGATGAAAAAGTCGCTGTCGCCTACCAGTAGATGATACTGGCTGCCCACAAAGGCAAACCCGGCTCCCATTTCCAACAGGAACTGGCGCAAGTGTTCCAGCAGTCCTCGCTCCAGATCGCGCTCGTGCGCTTCGTCACCGAGCGTCAGAAAGTCGAAACTATAGGGGTCTTTCAAGATCTGCTGCGCCAAGTCCGATTGAGGAGCAGGCAGTGTGCGCTCAAAGTTGGTTGGGGCACGTCCTTGCCGCTCAAACAGGCGGCTTTCAAGCTGCAAGGCGAGGACATTTCGGCTCCAACCGTGTTCCACCGTTTTGCGGATGTACCACTCCCGGCTGATCGGGTCATTGACAGCGTCCAAGAGGCGAACATTATGGCCCCAGGGGATTTGTGCAACAAGTTGTTGCACAAATTGCTCATCGGGATAGGCTTCTGCAAAGGATCGCATATATTTGAGGTTGCGAGACGAAAAGCCTTTCATGTCTGGAAAGGCAACTTGCAAATCGTGAGACAGCCTATCAATGATTTTAGCGCCCCATCCCTCACCCCCCTGCCGGGTCAGAATATCGCGCCCGATCCGCCAGTAAAGCAAGACAAGCTCCCGGTTAACCGCCAGACCTGCTTTCACTTGAGCAGTGCGGATGCGTTCCTTTAAGTCGGCCAGGAAGGCAGGATAGCCGCTTGGAATGAGGCTATCGTTTTTGAGTTCGCTCATAAGAAAATTATAGCAGAAACCGGCCCTCATCCCAGCCTTTGAGCAGTATTTGTTGAACCCAGTTTCCCTTGATAGGCACTCCCATCTCTGGAAATAGCAAAATGGCTTCCCGCTCAGTAAGGCCGATCAATATCCCACGTTCGCTCGGCTCCTGAACCAAAAATCACTATCAACACAGATGCTTTTTTCGGTCGGCTTCGGGTAAAATTTCTTAGGGCTCAGACGGAGAATGCTCAGGCAGAAGAACTAAAAAGCATTGCCGAACAAAAGAGCATGGCATGATCCATAGCACGATCCATTGGTCAGCGGATAGTCGCCTGAGAGACTTGTGCGGTTGAAAAAAGCCATTTGGAAAACCAAAAAGAAGTCCAAAGCGGATGCGTCAGACCACTTCTGTCGGTGTCTCCTGTTGCTGCGCGCTCCGGCGGGTACGGGCCAGGGCTGCCAGGCGTCGGACATCGGCATAGAAAGCCGCCCACGCCAAATCTTCTTGCCGTTCTGCCGGTTCTTCCGTTATGACCTGCTTGCGCGTCTGCATGAAAGGATAATTATTGGCCTGATTCTCTACGGCCGAAATATAGGCATATTTTCGCTCGGAGTCAATCCCCTCATGTCGCAGGCTTTTGGCGCGGCGTCATTTGGCTAGCCGTTTTGCTTTTGGATGCCTCTATGCGCTTGGATGCTTCTCCATCGCTTGCCGTCCGCGGGCGCCCTCTGGACTTGATGCCGGCGGGTTGCGTCCGCCGCCGATATGCCGTCAGCGCGTCCTGCGGGATCAACTTTCGCCCGAACTTCATCACGAAGGGGAGCCTCCCTTCCAGAGTGGCGTTTCTGATGGCGCTTTCCGAAACGCCGATCTTTGCGGCCGCCTCGCGAACAGTGAGTAGCGTCTCTGTATCCATGTAATCTCCTGCCGTTGTAATCTCCTGCCGTTGTAATCTCCTGCCGTTGTAATCTCCTGCCGTCAGGATACCCGCAGAAGATAACGTCGTCAACATATTCCCAATCGAAGAGAATTAATGTCATATGATTTTAAGGTGTTGACAAGAACACCTTTATCGCGTATAATCCTCTCGAAAATCATCCCGTTAAGAGGCCTGTCATGAACACCACAACATCCATCGTCAAAACCGGCGGCGCGATCATCTATACCCGCGTCAGTACCGGGGAGCAAGCCGAGCACGGCACCAGCCTCGCCGCCCAGGCCGTCACCTGCCGGAACAAGGCCCAAGAGATCGGGGCGACCGTGGTGGCCCATTACGAGGACTCGGGCGTCTCAGGCGGCCTGTATCTGGCGCGTCCCGGCATCCAGTCGGCTCTCAAAGACATGGAAGCGGGCCTTGCCGATACCCTGATCATCGCGAAGCTGGACCGCTCGGGCCGGGACGTGGACGTCGTGCGGGACATTGCCAGGCGGGTGAGCGCGGTCGGCGGCCAGCTCATTCTGTGCGATATGGGCGTCGTGGAGTGGAACAGCAACGGCAAGATGAACCTCACCATGCGCGCCGTCTTCGCCGAGTGGGAAAAAGATCAGATCCGGGAGCGCACGACCAAAGGCCGCCGGGACCGGGCCGGCCAGGGCATCCAGCCTTCCCGCTCCATGTCGCCCTTCGGGTACCACATCGTCAACAAGAACGATGTCATGGCCGGGTCTTATCCGCTGGAGACGCTGGGAACCTATCAGGTCGTGGAAGAGCAGGCGCAGTGGGTCCGCTTCATTTTCCGCGAGTACGCGGCCGGCGCGTCGTTGAACAAGATTGCCGGCGACCTCCAGCAGCGAAATATTCCGACCCCGCGCGCCGGCAGCTTCTGGCAGCGTTCCACCGTGCAGCGCATCCTCAAGCATCCAGTCTACATGGGGAGGGCCATCTTCGGGAAACATCAGTGGAGGACGGACGAGAACCGCGCATTGCAAGGCAAAAACATCTATCACCTGACGATCCGGGATGAGAAGGATTGGGTCTACTTGTCGGCCCCGCCTCTCGTGGAGGAAGCGACCTTTGAGCATTGCCAGCGCCGATTGCAGGAGGGCCGGCCGCTACGGACGGGAAACCCGAACCGGCTGCACATGCTCTCCGGCCTCCTTCGCTGCCCGCAGTGCCGCAGAAACATGTCCGGCAAGTGGATCAAACGGACCTACAAAACGAAGGAGACCGTCAAACACGACCATTTCTATCACTGCCATTACTCCTGCGGCTCGAACCAACTCGGCCCGGCTTGTCTGCCATGCGAGAAACTACGGGGCCGACGAGTTGGAAGGCCTCACGCGGCGCGGCATCCAGGAAATCGCGCAGCATTCCGAGATCATCCAGGTCGCGCTGAGGTCTCATGAGGAGAAGCAGCAGCGCGAGCCGGCAGCCGCTGAGATCAAACGTGTCCAGAAGGAGATGCGTCAGCTAGAAAGAAAGGAGCAGGCGACGATCGAGGCGCAGATCGCGGGCTTCATGGCCGGCGCGAACGCAGGCGCTTATTCCGCCATGCTCAAAGACATCGCCCGGCAGCGGGAAGCACTGGCAGGGCGGCTCAAGGAACTGAAGCGTGAGACGGGTGACGGGATGAGCGAGGGCGACGCGGTGGGCTGGCTGGCGTCACTTCTGGCGGACCTGGACGAAGCGCTGAGCGCGGAGGAGATCACGCCCGCAGAGCGGCGCGGCCTGCTCTCCCATGTCATTGCCTCGGTCACTCCCCGGCAGGCGGCGAATGGGGAGATGGGCGTCCTGATCACGCTCAAATCTCCCATTGCGGGCAAGGATGGCGAAAAATTGGCTCAAATAGTTTCAATGATCTCCACGTTGGCGCGTGGGACGATGACGACACTGTTGTCAGCCAGTTTGGCTTCCAGGACGCGAACAGAGGCCCCGGAGCCGATCACCGTCAATTGAGGCGGCAGGGCGGCGACAGTAGCAAGTTGTCCAAAATAGGGTTCGCGGATAATCCGAATGGGTGTGCCGATGTCCAGACTGCCTTCTTCGCCCCCCCCGCCCCCAATTCTGGGGGAGCCGGAGGGGTCAAGGGGAACAATGACTTCGGGGCGGATGACGCCGGCACGAATCTGGGTGGCGCCATTGATGGAGGCTGATTTGCCTTCCAGCGATTTCAACAGTTCAAAGGTGCGGCGAGCCATCGCAATCGTGCCGAAACCTTCGGTGATGACCAGGGTCAGCGTAATGTTTTCGTGGCCCGTAATGGCAACGCCGATGTCGTAGCCCAGAAACGCAATCAAGTCCCGGTCAATGATGCCGCCGACTACGATACCTTTGACTCCCATATCCGAGGCTTTGCGGAGCGCCGCACCGGAGATGTTCGCGCCGCCGACAATGATCTTGCCGGCCAATGCGGGCGTGATCTCAGCTTCTGTCAGGTCGCTTTCGGGGCTTGTGGAGACCATCTGGATTTCCCCCACCCGTTCGCCGCCGATGCCGAAGATGCCTTGAATCAGCGCGCCCTCAGTTTGAACAATCACGCCCTCCCCAGGCATGGTTTCCGCGACCGTGCCGGACAGATACGCCGTGAGGTCAATCGGCAGGGGCGGCTGCCGGATGCCGACATTGCCGGACACCCCGGAAATCGTCTCCACGGCCCCGGACACCGGCGATTTAGCCTCGGATTTGAATATACCGAAAAAGGCTTTGGTGGCCGCAATGACCTGCCCCTTCTCCACATGGTCGCCTTCTTTGACGAGCAGTGCCCCGGGCAGTTCGTCGGCATCAATGCCAAGCTGCGCGGCGACTTTGACAGACTGCATCAGGCCGGGCAGGGATGCGCGGGCGACCACTGTATCCGGCGTCACGGCCTGGCCCATTTTGACCAGCACGTCGCCTTTGAGGGGCAGGCGGCGCGTGCGCTGAATGAGTGTATGAGGGCTGACTTTCAGCCCCGGCGTGTAAGCGGTTCCCAAACGGACTCCTTTGCACGGCGGGTTACTTCGCCCGCAGAAAAACAACTGTCACAGAGGCGGCGGGGCAGGAAAGGCTCTCCAGACGGTCGCCTTTGACGGCAGATGTGTTGACCTTGCCCCAGGTTGGATTGGCATCATCCGGCCCTGTCCCCGACAGCCGGTAAACCTCGGCTTTCGCAGCGGGACGGGTAGATTTCAGCGTAATTTGTACGTTGTCTACCGGGGTCAGGCCACGATTGAGTATCCAAACAGCCAGAGATTTACCATCCTGAGAACGGCTGGCATACCCGGAGATTTGATCGCTGCCGCCGGTAACGGAAATCATTTCCTTTTGGACGAATTGCCCCCACAGGGCAATGGCCCTGCCCGTAGGCAAAATCTCGTTTTGCGGTCCCAGCGCATACCACTGACTGTTTTTGGCTTCGCCGTCGTCCATCCACCGACTGGTCCAGACCATCGCGGTCAATACACGCGGCTGCGCCATCATACGGCCCAGCGTGTCAAAAGTCACCAGCGTATGGCCCAGCGTATTCGTGCCGGGCCAGCCGTTTTCTGTGTAATCTTTGGAATTTGTCTCAGAAACGATGACTCTCAGGCGCGAACGGTCGGCGGCTGGGGCGTAGCGATCAATTGAAGACACCGCTGTCTCCACGTCGCTTATCGTGTCCTCGTTGGGATGGGACACAAAATGGTCGTAATTTTTCCAGTCCCAGCAGTTGTAAACGCTCAGATTGATGAAATCCAGGGCGGGCGCGGCAGCCGGCAGAAACCGTGACCACCAATTGTTTCCATTGCCGCTGGCGCCGACTTTGATGGTCGGGTCCACGGCCTTCATCGCCCGCGAGAACTCCGTCACAACGCGGGCCAGTTCTTCCGGGGTTCCCTTGCCGCTATTCCAGTTCTCGTTGCCGATCTCCCAGTATTTGACGCCATACTTCTTGACCACATTGGCATAGCGCACCCAGGCGACGGCATTTTCCAGCCATTGCGCTTCGGTACGCCCGGAGGCTTTCTCGGTCATGTAGCCGACCACAATATATGGCTCAGCATGGACAGCATGGGCGACGGCCATGTACTGGTCAAAATCCATGCGTTGCCCCTTAACCGTGCCGTACCAGCCAAGCGAAACTGGGTGCGGCCTGTCATACGGCGGCTGTGACCAGAGGCAAAAGTCCGACTTCCCCCCGCCGGGATAGCGCAGCCAGCGGGTCCCCATGTCCTTCAGGGCATCTGTCAGGGACCGAGCGTCGGGTCGGTTGGCGTCCAGGTCGCGAATATAATTCAAGTTCAGGCCGACAAACCGATCCGCGCCAACCCGAACGACATGGCCTGCATCTACCGTCAGGACAATCGGCGGGGCCGCAGACTGCGCCTCAGCGATCTGCATGGCCGTGCCGAAGACAACTGCGGCCAGTGCTGCCGACAGGAAACTCTGACAAAGGCGTTTAATGTGCGTTCTCCGTGCCATCGTGCTTGTGCCGGAACTTCTCAATCACCTGATGGGCAGTGGCGACATCCTGCCAGCCCAGCACGATGGTTTCCTTGTCTTCCAGGTCTTTGTAAATGTCAAAAAAGTGGACGATCTCCTTCAAGATATGCGCGGGCAGGTCGGACAGATGCTCAATGCCCTCAAAGCGCGGATCGGCGGCGGCAACGGACAATATCTTCTCGTCCGGCCCTTTTTCATCGCGCATCATCAAAACGCCCAGAGGCCGGGCGGCAATCAGGCAGCCGGGGAAGGTCGGCTGGGTCGTAATCACCAGAATGTCCAGCGGGTCGCCGTCTTCGGCCAGCGTGTCGCAAATCCAGCCATAATCAAAGGGGTAAAAGAGGGGCGAGTAAAGCGTTCGGTCCAATTTGAAAACGCCTAGCTCGTGATCGTATTCGTACTTATTGGATGACCCCTGAGGGATTTCCACGATCATGTTGACGATGACAGGCGCCTGGTCTCCCAGCGGCACTTCCAGATAAGACATACGGTTTCCAATCGGTGTGGTGGTCGCGTGGAATTATGTTCGCGACTGAACGAGCGCTTTCCTTCTCAGGCCAGAGTGCGGATCAGTGTTTTCCTGGCTCCGTCGGCATACAATTCGGCAAGCATGCCGCTTAACTGCCGGACAAACGAGGCGGACTGCCCCAGATCGCTGAATACTTCCGTCAGGCTCAGAAGCGGGCGCGGGTCGGCATGGCCCTCCTGCGCCTTCGCTTGCAGCCGTGAAGCGAAGGGGTCGTCTATTGGATATGGGTTGCCTTGCTCATCCACACCTGTCAGGTAGCGCAGCCAGCCAGCGACCGCCAGCGTGAGCAATTTCGTTGGCCGTCCCGCCGCCAGCGCTTCGTGAAGAGATGGCAATACGAACTTCGGCACTTTGGAAGAGCCGTCCAGGCAGATACGAGTAGTCTGGTCTTTGATCATTGGATTGGCAAAGCGCGTCAAAAGTATCGCTTTATATTCTGCCAAGTCCACGCCGGGAACGGGCAGCAACAGGGGCGTGATTTCGTCGTCCATCAAGCGGCGGATGTAGTCTCGGAACAGACCGTCGGCCATGATTTCGTGAATATAGGAATAGCCTGCCAGGAAGCCCAAATATCCCATCGCGGAGTGGCTGGCATTGAGCAGCCGTATCTTCATCATTTCATAGGGCTGAACGTCGGTCGTGAACTGCACCCCGGCTCGCTCTAACTCCGGGCGTCCATTGCAGAACTTGTCTTCAATAATCCACTGCCGGAATGGCTCCGTCACGACCGGCCACGCATCGTCAATGCCGAATTCAACGCGTACCATCTGGCGGTCCGCGTCCGTAGTCTGCGGCGTAATTCGGTCCACCATGCAGTTGGGAAAGGCAACATTGGCGGCAATCCAATCCCGCACTCCCGGTCCCTGGCGCTCGGCAAAAGCCAGCACGGTCTCCCTCGCCTTGTCACCATTGTGCTGCAAGTTATCGCAGGAAAGAACCGTGAAAGGCGGCAGATGATATTTCTGGCGCAGATCCAGCGCTTCCGCCAGATATTGGAAGGCGCTACGCGGCGCATCCCCTTTGTCAGTGGTATAGCCGCCTTCTGTGATGGTCAGGGACACAATTCGCGTTTCCGAGGCCGTGAGCACGTCCATGACCGCCTGCGGATTGTCCGGCGCAAGCAAATAACGGCTTAATGAGCCAATCACGCGCGCCTCATCGCCCTCGGCGCTTCGGGAAACGACAGTGTACAGGCAGTCTTGCGGCACGAGAGCATCCCGCATGGCGGCGTCCTGAGGCCGAATACCGACGCCGCAGATGCCCCAGTCCAAACTGCCCGCGTTCATCAGATCATCCAGATAGACAGCCTCATGCGACCGATGGAACCCACCGACACCGAAATGCACGATGTTAGATGTCACAACCCGGCGATCATAGCGCGGCTCGATGACTTTCGGCGGAAGCGCGGCGAGCGATGCATTGTTTAGCCGTGTGAGCATGCCCTTGTCTTTCCCAACCCCCTACCCTCCCAAACCGACACCGTCACAACAAAAAATCACAGCAAAAAACGCGCGATCCAAGCAACGCTTTGCTCCATCATATCATCGGTATAATGATGGCCCAGATCTGAGTAGACATGCAGACGGAGTCGTTCGGGATGCGCGGCATACAGCGGACGCAGGCGCTGTTCCAGCGCGACGACGCCGTCCACAGCCACCACTTCGTCGGTCGCGCCGTGCAGCATCAGCAGCGGGCGCGGAGGAACGACCTGCGGGGCGAAGTCCAGCGGGTTCAAGGCGGCCACGCGGTCAAACGCAGGATGGCCCGGCCCCAGGCCCCAGCGCCGAAGCGGCCCCAGCCAGTCCGGGCTGCCCATCGCCACCGCCGCCACGCTCAGGCGCGGATCGGCCAGCAGGGCGGCGAATGTGATGTAGCCGCCTAGCGAGATGCCGTGGACGGCGGCGCGGGAGGGAGCGAAGTGGTCCAGCAGACGGGACAGGTCGCGGGCTGTCTCTTCAATCATCGCCGCCATCGTTCCCAGGTAGTCGGTTTGCAGACGGGTCTCCCGCTCAGCCGTATCTGTCCGCTCGCCGTGCAGGCGGGCATCGGGGGCGACGGCCCGGCAGCCCAGGCGCGCGAATTCATACAGCACTGCGAGCATCTTTTCCTTATGGCTACCCAGCCCGTGCAGGACGAAAACAAGAGGCGCGTCGGGCGGCAGTCCGTCTCGAGCCGCGATCAGACACGGCACATCGCCTGTGTGCCGTTCATGGGTCAGAGCGTAGGTTTCCGGCATGGCTTCCTTCCCTAACCTTCCGCCGCCAGAGCCAGCAATAGCAGCAGCGTGCGCTGGCCGCGCGGCGTGATGTAGTACTGGTTCCGTGCCGCCTGCGCGATCAGCCCGGCGTGCATCAAATCCCGCAGATGGTGATACAGGCTGCCCGTGCTGAGATGCGCCGTCAACCCCAGGGCAGCGGCGCTCTCCGACTCGCGGTCCATCAGCGCCCGCAGAAGCGATACTTTCTGGGGCGAAGACAGCGCGTAGCCGAGAACGGCGGCGGCTTCATCCGTCACTTTGCCGATCTGCGCGGCGGTGACAGCCACAGTTCCGGTCTTGAACGGCTTATCCCCGGCGCCCATGGCGGGGCGGTGGAGGGCATACTGCACCACGGCGTCAGGCTTGCTTTTGCCCGGCGCGGACGGGTCTTCCGGCTCGGCGGCGTCAGGCCTGCGCTCACTGCGTCCCTCGGCCACTATCGCCTGTAAGTGCCGCATTTCCGCTTGCAATTGCTTGAGAGCATCTTTGGTTTTATTATCCACAATGATAGCCTGTTTTTTTGTAATAGTGTAACATAAGAATTATGAATTGTCAATGGGGCTAGACAAGAGCGCAAACTCATGGTATACTGGCGGCGCAAGAAAACCCAAAGGCGCAGCAGGGAGATCCCGCATGTCCAAAATTCTGGTGGTGGATGACGAAGAGCCGATTGTTGATGCCATTTCCTACAACCTTAAAAAAGAAGGTTTTGCCGTAGAAACGGCCGGCGATGCCGACGAGTGCATGAACCAGTTTCTTTCCGGCAAACCCGATCTGGTGCTTCTGGATGTCATGCTTCCCTCCGGCAATGGATTAGACCTGTGCCGTCGGCTGCACCGCTACAATGCCGCCCTTCCAGTTCTGCTACTGACGGCGCGGGCGGCGGAAACCGATTGCCTGCGCGGATTTGACGCCGGGGCCGATGATTACGTGGTTAAGCCGTTCAGCATGCGCGAGTTGATGGCGCGCGTTCATTCCCTTCTGCGCCGAAGCAATCGCCTCCAGACGGCTGAAGCCGGTTCGGAAACCCTTCTGCCCGAAAAAACTCCCTCCTTGACCGTAGAAAACCTGGAACTCAATACCGACCGGCGCGAGGTCCGCAAAGACGGCACTGCTATCTCCCTTTCCCGCAAAGAATTTGATTTGCTTTCCCTGCTGACAGCGCACCGGGGACGAGTCTTTGATCGCCAGACACTGCTTTCGCGCGTCTGGGGCGAAGACTGCTATGTGGATGACCGCACCGTGGACGTCCATATCCGCTGGCTGCGCGAGAAGCTGGAACCAATCCCGGCCAAGCCGGAGCTGTTGCTGACCGTGCGCGGCATCGGCTATAAATTCAAAGGCTGACGATGTAAAGGCTGACGCCGGTGAGTTTTTTCCCGTGGGCCAAACGCGCCAAGGATGATCCCGACCCGGAGGGCGCTCCTTCCTCCACAGTGCCGGGACAGACGGATGCCGCCCGTTGGCAGGCGCTGCTGGAAACCACGGACGACGCCGTGCTGCTGGCGGATGCCGAGGGCCGCATTCTCCTATCCAACTCCGTCGCCGCTTCCCTGTTCGGAGCCGCGTCCGGCAGCACGCTTCTCGCACACACTCTCAGCGCCGAATTGGAAGACCTGTACCGCACGGCTATTCGCCGCCAGGCGTGCGTGGAGCGCGAAGTCGGACTGAATCAGCCCGCCTCACGAACACTCTATGTCCGTGTGACACCCGTCGCAGACGGCGAATGGCTGCTGGTCCTGCGCGACCTGACCGAGCTGCGTCGGCTGGAGCGCGTCCGCCGCGATTTTGTCGCCAATGTTTCCCATGAACTGCGGACGCCGCTGACTTCTATCAAAGCCATGGCGGAGACCTTGCTGGATGGCGCGCGCACCGATGAAGCCGTGGCCGGGCGTTTTCTTCAAACAATCATTCGCGAATCCGACCGCCTAGTCCGCCTGTCCACCGATTTATTGGACCTCTCGCGGGTAGAGGCGCGGGATGTGGAAAAAGCGCCGATTGATCTGACGCCCCTGGTCACGGACATCGCCTCGCGCCTGGCTTCGCAGGCCGAAAAGGCCGACATCACCCTCACCAATACAATCCGCCTGCCGCTGGTCGTTGCCGCTGACCGCGACGAAATGGCGCAGGTGCTGGTGAACCTGCTGGACAACGCCATCGCCTACACCCCGCGCGGCGGTGCCGTCACTCTGAGCGCGCAGGAAACGCCCGACGCCGTCACCGTCTCCGTTTCCGATACCGGCATCGGCATCCTTTCCCACGACATCCCGCGCCTGTTTGAGCGCTTCTACCGGGCCGACAAAGCCCGCAGCCGCGCCTCCGGCGGTACGGGTCTGGGCCTGAGCATTGTCAAGCACATCGTGGAAAACCACGGCGGCACGGTCGGCGTGGAAAGCGAATACAACCGGGGCAGCGTTTTCAGCTTTACGCTGCCCAAGTCGTAGCTACGCCGCCGCTTGAGCCGGGGCAATCTGCACCGAGAACTGTTCCACGCTCAGAATGATGATGGAGATCGCCCGCTCAAAAACCTGCCGGAAACTGTCCGGTGTCGGCAGCAGGACCTCCACACCAAAACTGACCGCGCTCAATTCCTCCAAATTCGGGAACGTGACTTTGACCGCCTTGACCTGCCGGGTCACATGATTGGCGGCGGTCAGGCCTTGCTCCCGGCTCGGGATCGCCTCGCCAAAGTTCATCAGGCAGTACAGGTTGAAGTAGAGCGAATCATTCGGATCGGGGAACGTGAGATAAACCCGCCCTTCCCGCTTGAACTGAACCGCCCCCGCGTCGCCCAATTGCGGCGCATACCCTTCTTCTTTCAAGAAGGCCATTAAAGCATCTTTGCTGTCGTCCACTACTGTTTCCCCTTTGTTTTTCGTCGGCGAGGCTGATGCCTGCCCTTCATCCAATTCATGCCGCCGTTCAAGGCCGCTGCCGAGATAGGAATGACGGCATAACTTCTCCAATGCGGTAAATGGTGAAAAGTGATCAAGTTAGCGATGGACATAGTGCAAACAGTGATTAGCGACAAATTGATTGCCGTCACAATCCATTCTGGCAAAGGGATACGGAACCGTGTCTGAACAGATGGCTCCAGCGGCGCAAGGGTCGGTGCCGGCGGCCAGATTGTTTCATTTCAGGTGTATCCATCGCTACATTTCTTTGAGCCACCGAGCGGCGTCTTTGGCGTGGTAGGTCAGGATCAAATCGGCCCCGGCGCGTTTGATGGATGTCAATATCTCCAGCGCGGTCGCCCGCTCGTCCAGCCAGCCGTTCGCGGCGGCGGCTTTGACCATCGCATATTCCCCGGACACATTGTAGGCGGCAACCGGCAAATGAGTCAAATCGCGCACTTCCCGGATGATGTCCAGGAACGCGAGAGCGGGTTTGACCATGACCATGTCCGCCCCCTCGGCGATGTCCTGTTCAACTTCCTTTAATGCCTCGCGCCGATTGGCCGGGTCCATTTGATATGTGCGCCGGTCGCCGAACTGCGGGGCGCTGTCGGCGGCCTCGCGGAAAGGGCCGTACATGGCGGATGCGTATTTGGCGGCATACGAGAGGATCGGCGTTTCGGCAAAGCCCTGCGCGTCCAGCGCCGAGCGAATCGCGGCGACGCGGCCATCCATCATGTCGGACGGCGCGACCACATCCGCGCCTGCCGCCGCATGAGAGACGGCGGTGCGGGCAAGCAGCTCCAGCGAAGGATCGTTGAGGATGCGCTCGCCCTGGACAACGCCGCAGTGGCCGTGGGACATATACTCGCACAGGCAAACGTCGGTGAAGACCAGTAAATCAGGATTATCGGCTTTCAGGGCGCGAACCGCCTGCTGCACGATGCCGTTGTCCGCGTAAGCGCCGCCGGCCTGCTCGTCCTTGATTTCCGGCAGACCGAACAGCAGCACGGCAGGCAGGCCTAGAGCCGCGATCTGTTCGGCTTCGACGCGCAGGGCTTCTACGGTCAATTGGAAGACGCCGGGCAGCGACGAAATCTCGCGGCGGTCCCGGCCTGCTCCCCAGGTGACAAAGAGCGGATCAATCAAGTCGGTGACGACCAGCGTCGTTTCACGCACCATGCCGCGCAATGCGGGCGTCGCCCGCAGCCGTCGGGCGCGTTGAACGGGATTACGATATTCCATAATAGAGTTATCCTATCTCCACTGTCAGCCCTGGATGCGGCGTGGGGAATAGAATAGCCTCAGCGCCGGCGGCTTGCAGCGCTGCGACGGTTTGCGCTCGGTCATGGGTCAGCGCGAGAATAGTACCTCCCCCGCCGGCGCCTGCCAGCTTTGCGCCTAGCGCGCCCCCCGCCAGCGCGGCGGCGATCAGTTGTTCATTGGCCTCGCCGCTGCCGCCTAAATCGCGCACAATGGCATGATTGCGGTTCATTAACACGGCCAGGCCCTCCCAATCGCGCGCAAGCAGGGCGCGCTTGCCGGCGCGGGCGAGACGGCCGATCTCCAGATAGCCCTCCACGACCTCTGTTTCGCCCCGGAGCCAGCGCTCACGGGGGGACGAATGGACGGAGCCGGAGTGATGCCGGACGCCCGTATGCGCCAGAACCAGCGGCAGATCGCCCAGGTACGGCGTCAGCGACTCAATCGTGGCAAAAGGCGTGGTGGCATCCTGCGTCTGCGCGCTGTTTTTATCGCGGAAGTCCATGTAATTCAGACCGCCGAACACGGTCATATAGTGATCCTGGAAACCGCAGACAATCCCCAGAAAGTCATACTCAATCTGGCGAATGACCTCGGCTGTCTCATACGGGTTCAGGCGCAAGCGCAGGTGAGCCAGCAGGCAGCCGACAATCGTTCCCAGGATCGCCGTAGAACCCGCCAAGCCCGCCTGCATCGGAACCTGCGTCTCGGCGGACAGGTGAAACGGCGCAACGGTCGCGGGGTCCACTTCCAGCGCGGACAGGGCGGCGCGGGCGACATTGAGATAGTCGCCAGGCCGCAGCGTCATGTCATCCAATGACAGCATCACCTGTGTCTGGCCGGAGACGGTGACGGTGAGTTTCGCCACATCTTCGGTCAGGGTGCAACTTGCCCGCTCCTGTGTGGAGCAGGAAATCACGCTGCCGCCGTACATGTCGGTCGGGTTGCCTACCAAGCCGCAGCGGCCCGGCGCAGAGGCATGGATCATGCGTGGTTCTCCAGCAGCCAGTCTGCCATCCGGGGCAGATCGGGAAAAATCAAGTCCGGCGCGGGCGTCATATCGCCCTCGGCATAGGATTTAACGCCGCCGGACAGGAGCAAAATGGTCTTGCCCACTCCCGCCGCATGACCGGCCTGAATATCGGTGGGCGAGTCGCCTGCAAAGACCGTATTGGCCACCGTCAGCCCGAAATCCTGGGCGGCCTCTAAGAGCATTCCAGGTTCCGGCTTGCGGCGCGGCGAATTGGCGTTTTTGAGATCGGTGCAGTAATAGCAGCGGTCTATCTTTGCTCCCGCCTCCAGTGCCAGAGCCTCTTCCATGCGCTGCTCAATCGCCGTCAGATCAGCCATCGTCATCACGCCTTTGCCGACACCCTGCTGATTGGATATGACAATGACCGGCAGCCCGGCGTTGTTGAGCCGCCGGACAGCCTGTGCGACGCCCGGCAGGACGACGAGTTCCTCGGCGGATTTGAGATAATCGCCGGGGATGTGCGGGTTCAACACCCCATCCCGGTCCAGAAACACGGCTTCCCACCTCACGCGCCGGCTCCGATTCCATTGCGATTGCAAACGCCGGAAAGAAGATCCCAGAGCGCATCCAGCGCCCGCTGCGCCGCCGGTTCGGCATCCCCGGCATCCTGGTCGGACAGGTGACATTCCAGCAGGGCCAGTTCGGCGGCGGAATGAGCGACATCCGCCTCCTGATGCACCCGGAAGTAGGCCAGCGCTTTTTCGTCGGTGATGCCGTAGAACCGCTGCAATCCATCAATTTTCGTTTCCGCGACGGCAGGTATCTGGCTCTCGTAGGCATACAGCGCCGCCAGCCCCGCCGCGACGGAGTTGTTCCGGCAAATGTCCCAGAACGTGTCCACCAGGTTCAGCGTCTCAGGCTCCGCCGTCGCGGACAGGACATCATGGCGACTGACGCCAACCCCTTCCGCAAATTGCAGCCAGAGTTCAGGATGATTGGGACTGCCTGCCTCTTCTTCCATGAGATTATCCAGCAGCGCCCGGCGGGTCGTTGGCTCCAGCGTGTGACTGTGCAGCGCAGAGAGGTAGCGGGGAAAAGCATCCACATGGAAATAGTACTGCGTCGCATAGTCGGACAGCGCCTCGCGGCTCAGTTCGCCGCGCTGCCATGCCTGATAAAACGGGTGCGTCAGCAGGCTCTTTTGGGCAATTCGCGCCTGAATGGCCGCGATGGTTGTGTTGTTCAATGTGTTCTCCTTTTCGTCGCTTACCAGTGTATTTCCACGTTCCTCGCAATCCGGCGCACGGCTTCTTCCAGCAGTTCGCCGTTCTTGTCGCCGCTGACGGTCAGGGACATGCGAATATAGCCGTCGCCGTGCGGGCCGTAGCCGAGGCCGGGGATGGCGAGAACATCGGCTTTTTCCAGCAGTTCTTTGGAGAAGGTAGCCGAGGTATGGCCGGGCGGGACAGGTGCCCAGACGTAGAACGTCGCCTGCGGCTTTTCCAGCTTCCAGCCGAGACCGTTGAGGCCATCCACTAAAACGTCACGGCGGCGCTTGAGCAGGCGCAGAGCATCGTCATTGTTCACATGGTTCAAGGCCCATCCCGCCGTCAGGGCGATGGCGGCGAACTGCTTGGAATCCACGTTGCCTTTGATAGTATTGAGCGCGCGCAGGGCATCGGGGTTTCCGACCGCGAAGCCGATGCGCCAGCCAGTCATGTTGAAGGTTTTGGAGAGCGAATGCGTTTCAATCGCGACTTCTTTGGCCCCTTCAATTTCCATGATGCTGGGGGCGCGGTAGCCGTCGTAGCCGACTTCGGAATACGCGCAGTCATGCAGGATGAGAATGCCCGTCTCGCGGGCGAAATTGACAGCGTCTTGAAAGAATTCCCGCGTTGCGACTGCTCCGGTCGGGTTGTTCGGGTAGTTCAGATACAGCAGTTTGGCCTTTTGAACTACATCACCTGGAATAGCAGACAGATCGGGCAGGAACTTGTTTTCCGCCAGCAGCGGGAACTCATACGGCGTCCCGCCCGCCAGCAGGGTGTTCACCTTGACGACCGTGTAGGCCGGGTCAGGCACTAATGCCACATCGCCGGGATCAATAAAGGCCCAGGCGGCGTGGGCCAGACCTTCTTTGCTGCCGATGAGCTCAATAATCTCGCTGGCCGGGTCCAGTTCCACCCCGAATCGCCCCTGAAACCAGGTCGCGGCATCGGCGAGAAACTCTTTCGGGCCGGCATTGGATTCATCGTAGCGATGCGTCGCCGGGTCTTTGGCGAAGGTATAAAGCTGGTCAATCACGGCTCCGGGCGTCGGCTGATCCGGGTCACCGATGCCGAGGTCAACTAAATCGCGGCCCTGAGCGATGGCCTGGGCTTTGAGTTTCGCGATCTCGCCGAACAAATACGGCGGAATCAGAGAGAGTCGTTTGGCGCGCTGCAAGTGTCTGTTGCTCCTGAACTAATTTGCTATGCCCGTATAATTCGCCATAAAATGCGCGATGCCCTGCCTGATTGCAAATTAGAAAAAATTCTTGCACTCGCTTGACAGAGTCGCAGGGACGCTTTATAATGGTTCTGCGGCGCATCGCGCTCCTCTCGCCGTGTTCTACCCCGAAAGATTTTTCTATCGTGCTGTAAATCACAGCCATGCTGTGACAAACAACACACAAGTATTCAATCGGATCTGCCATATTGCTCTGTACGGCAATTATGCCGCATCAAGAATCCACCAGAGGCCAACGATAGGAGAAACTGATGACCACTGCTGACCGAGACACGATTCGCATCGTCCCGCTTCACCTGCCTGAAGGCATGTCCGCCGCCGCTCCCGGCGTCGCGGCCCCGCCGCCGCCCAACCTCACTTTTCGCAACGGGTCGCTGCTGAGTGCGGTGGAGGTTTTTGTGATCTTCTGGGGAAGCGCCTGGGCCAATGCTCCCCAGAGCGGCATCGCCCAGAGCCTGACCCAGTTCTTTCCGTTTATTCTGACCAGCCCGCTGATGGACCAAATGGCCGAGTACAGCGTGCCGGGTACGGCGATTGGTCATGGAAGCTATCTGGGGCAGGCAACCATCACAACTCCGGCGCTCCGACACAGTATCACCGACAAGGCTATCCAGAAGATGCTGCAACAGGAGATCGCGACGAACGCCGCCATCCCGAAGCCGAATCCCAACCTGCTGTACTTTGTGTATTTGCAGCCCGGCGTCAGCGTCGTTCAGGGCGGCAGCCGGTCCTGCACCGCCTTCTGTGGCTACCACGACACGATTGCCGGCACAAACCCGCCGGTCTACTACGCCGCCATGCCTTACCCCAACTGCCAGGGCTGCCTCGGCGGCCTTGCGCCGCTGGATGCGCTCACCTCCACCAGTTCGCATGAGATGTGCGAGGCCATTACCGACCCGGTTCCGGGCCAGGGCTGGTACGACGACAATCACGGCGAGATCGGCGACATCTGCGCCTGGAAAACCAAGCAGGTGGGACAATATCGGGTCCAGTTGGAATGGTCCAACCAGGCCGGGAAGTGCATCTGAGAGCGGCCTTGAAAACAGCCCCCTATCCTCCACCCCAATAAAACCTCAATTCTGGGCGAACAAGCGGGGCTGTTGTCGGTCAGGAGAAAAATCATGGCGGATTTGGAATGCGAAGTGCTGGTCGTTGGGGCCAGCCTGGGCGGCGTGGCCGCCGCCCTGCGGGCAGGCGCGTTTGGCGCGACGGTGTGTTTGATTGAACCGACCGCATGGATCGGCGGGCAGATGACCGCGCAGGGTGTCTGCACGCCGGATGAAAACCAATATGTGGAGACGGTCGGCAGCACGGCGGCCTATCGGGACTTTCGGCAGCGGGTTCGCGAACATTACCGGCAAAACTTTCGGCTCTCCACCGAGGGGCTTGCCATGCCGCAGTTCAATGCCGGTCGGTGCTGGGTCAATGAAGGCTTTTCGGTAGAACCGCTTGTGGGAATGCAGATTATGCGGGACATGCTGGCCGAGTTCCCGAACATCGCTCTGAGTCAGAACACTCAGGTCACGAGCGTGGAACGAACCGAGGATGTGATCACCGCCGTCAATGCCATTTCTTCCGACGGAACAGCCACGCGCTTTGTGCCGTCATTTGTGCTGGACGCGACTGATCTGGGCGATCTGCTGCCGCTGGCGAACGCGGAATGGTTCATCGGCGCGGAAAGCCGAACCCAGACCGGCGAACCGGATGCGCCCGCCGACGCCCATCCCGAATGGGTGCAGCCCTTCACTTTCCCGTTCGCCCTGGAAAAGCGGCCGGTGGGCGAAAACCACACGATCCCGCAGCCGCCAAATTACGCCGGGATGAAAGCCGTTCAGCAATACGGCATCAAAGACGGCGCGATCCAGAAAGTTTTCACCGGCGCGTCCCCCTGGTGGACTTACCGGCGGGTCATAGCCGCGGAGAACTTTGACGATCCCGCGCTTCCCTTTGATATTGCCACAATTAACACCGGAGCAAATGACTATGAAGGCGGAGCGCTCCCGTCCGGCTCGGAGGTAACAGACGCGCAGACGCAGGCAGACGGGCGTCAGGCCTCGCTCGGCTATCTTTACTGGGTGCAGACCGAATGCCCGCGCGATGACAACCCTAGTCGTTTGGGCTATCCCGAACTGATGTTGCGCCCGGACATCTTTGCCACAGCCGATGGCCTTTCCCCCGCGCCTTATATCCGCAGAGTCCCGGCGGATCAACGCCCGCAAAACCATCACCGAGACCGACATCGCCGCCAAGTATAATCCCGGTCCTCGCGCCAATTTGTTTCCCAACTCGTGCGGCATCGGCAGCTACGGCATTGACATTCACCATGACAGCGCGGGCGATGCTGGTTTGTTTGAGCCGACCAAGCCGTTTCAAATCTCGCTGGGTGCGCTCCTGCCGACGGACATTTCAAATTTGATCGCATCCTGCAAGAATCTGGGCGTCACCCATATCACGAACGGCGCATACCGGGTACATCCGTGCGAATGGGCTATCGGCGAAGCGGCGGGGGCATTAGCCGGCTTTTGCGCTGGGCAGGGCGTGACCACCCAGACCGTCTGGACCGATCCGACCTGGCTCCATTCCTACCAGAAATTTTTGCTAGGCGCAGGCATTTCTTTGTTCTGGTGGTCGGATGTCCCATTCGGCCATCCGGCCTATGAGGCGACGCAGCTTCTGGGGCTGGCCCAGGTCTTTCAAGGCAACGGGCGGAACTTGCAGTTTGATGTAGACACCCTCCTGACATCCGCAGAGGCGCAGGCGCTGGCCGCCCGTACCGGCATCACCACTCCCCTGCCCCAGCCGAACATGACGCGCGGCCAGGCGGCGATCTGGCTGGCCGGACAGTTGGGACTATGACCACTTTCCCACCCGCGAGGTATACTCTGCGGCTTGGAATACAGTCAGCCGACGGCACAACATAGGAAACGGTCTTGGAGACGGAGGCATCTGGCAGATCGTCACTTCCAGTCAGCGGGCATCCAGGCGGGGAGGGAGGCAACGGCGGCCCGCGCCGCAGGCGTGGTCTCAATCCCCCAGGCGGTGAGGTAATCGGTCAGATTGTGGCCGGTGAGTTTGGAGAATCGCACCAGGAACTGGTCATGCTTTTCCAATTCCGTGTGAGGACGCTCGGCCTCGGGCAGGGCACGGAACTCGGCGAACAGGCGGGTGAACGGCTCCCAGCCGAACTCGTGGCGCATCAGCCAGAACATCGTCAGGGGATACCACGGGTCTTTCTCATAATAGCGTGTCTGATTAGGAGCAGTGGCGACGAGGTGAACGCGCTTTGCTATCTCCTGGGGCGTCATTGCCGGGTGCGCGCCGATGAGCGCGCCATTGAGTGTCTCGGTGCCATACAGCGAGAACAGGTTGTTGGTGACTTCGCCGAACGCGGCCCAGGTCCATTCAGGCTGCTGGAAATTATGGCCCATTTCGTGATAGAACCCCCAGCACTTGATAGCGTCCGGCCCGCGCAGGGTGCTCACGTCGCAGAAGGTCTTGGCAACGTCTTCGCCCGTCATGATCGGATAGCCGCTGTGCATGTAACCGGCGCTGATCTGCCGGTCCACGCAGTAACGCTCCGGGCGCGGACGCCGGGGCGCGGCGAAGAATGCGTAGCAGCGCTCCATCTCCTCATCCCAGAAAGCCATCAGCGCTTCCGGGTCGTCGAGGCCGCGCACGGCGGAGGACGGCACGGAAAGGATAACCAGTCGGCCTTCCAACTCGGCCCACGGAGCCGGGGCGTTGCGGATCGAACTGCTTCCACTCCGCAAGGCTGGTCACACCACGCACGAAGCGCGGCGCGGCGACGGCGTGGGCGATGGTCACAGGCACATCCCCTAATTCGCTGCGCTCCGGCACATCCACGAAGAGCGCGCCGCCGAACGGACTCGGCAACATGCACTGTGGGAGCGTCCAGCGGGCGGCTCATCGTGATCTCGGGAAACCGCTCCCACTTGTCCAGACGCCAGAGGGCGTCTGTGTGCGACCCGATGCGGATGGACAGGCCTTTGTTCGCGGCAGACGCCGGCAGCGTTATGGTGACGACCTCGCCGGGCGCGGCGTACAACCCGGTCCCGTGCCACTGGGGAACGCCGGTATTCACGGTGATGGTGCGTGTCTCGCGCGGGGCATCGGCGGGAACTGCGCCGGGGAAGGATGCGGCGGAGGGATCGGCCCGCACCTGCACCGCCGGCAAACGTTTCCACTCCTGGAAGTCCAGCACGGCCTTCAGACGCGCGAAAGGCATGGCGGGGGTGATTGGCGTCTCCCGCGTCGGAACTGCGCTTCCTTTGTCACGGCAGAGCGTCGCCACCTGCCGCGCGAAGTCGTTCCCCTCCGGCGGCAGGGCGCTGACCGCCTGCCCCAGCACGGCCGTAGTCTGGGAAAGTTCGACGGACGAGAGTGTCCTCAGACCCGCTGCCTGAGCCTCCAGCGCGGCCAGAGCCTCATTCGCCCCCACGAGCGCCAGCGCGCCGGGATCCGGGGAGATCGGCTTCCTGTCCGTGCCGTCGAGCATCCCGCTGCCGAACGCCAGTCCCATCGGGACTACGATCTGATTGGCGCTCTGGTCACGGCTCAGATCCTGGGCGCTGTTGACCTGCTGCCAGCCCCAGCCAGGCCCGGTCACCACCAGCGCGCCGCCCCCCTGCACCCAGCGCTGCACGGCGGCGACCCTTGCGCGATTCGTCGTGCCGTCCAGACTGGCCTGGTTGAGCCACAAGACATCTATTGCGCGCAGGCTGCCGAGCAATTGTTCTGCCGTCAATTCGGTCACCCGGCAGCCGTCGGCCCTCAGCACACTCGCCAGAGCGGCGTCCTGTCCAGTGAGGGCAACACGCAGGCCGGGGAGCGGCTTGGCCCCGGCCCAATGGGAGATATTGGCCGCGAAAGTCACGTTATCGGCGTTCTTCAGCGCGTCCCTTCCGAAAAAGCCCTCATGGCCGCCGACTACGACCCGGCCCCGCCCGTAGCGGGCAGCGGCGAAGACAGGCAGACTGGCCTCCCCCATCCGTCCGGCCAGCACGGCGAACGCCTGCGCGCCAAACACGGAAACGTCGCCGGGGATACCGCCAGGAACGACGATTTCGTGGACGCCGTCCAGCAGGGCCGCACGGTCCGCCGCGTCGGTCGCGGCGAGGGCAGGCAGGCGCAGCAGACACATGACGACAATCAGTAGGACAGTCAGTGGAAAGACCCTGGTGAGCATGCGTTTCTATTCTCCAGCCCGCCCCCTAGACTCCTGCACGAACCGGTCAAACTGCTTGCTGCCTCTGCCAAAGGCCATTCTGTCAAAGAAGGAGAAACGGAAGCGCCTCGCGAACAGTCGTAAATATGTTGCCAAGCCCTCTCATGCTCATCCAAACATGACAGCGCCACCCGTGCCTCATGGCGCGCTCCCGGCCCGATTGGCTGCGTATATGCAGAGAGGCTGAAGCTTGGACCGACCGGAGACCGCCATGTCTTTGCCGCCCACGGGCACCGTCACGTTTCTGTTCACCGACATTGAGGGCAGCACGACTCTTTGGGAGCAGAACCCCGACGCCATGCGTCCCGCACTGGCTCGCCATGACGCCCTCCTGCATCATCACCTCACTCAGAACGGCGGCTTCGTCTTCAAGACCGTCGGAGACGCCTTTTGCGCCGCCTTCGCCACCGCGCCGGAGGCAGTACGGTCCGCGCTGGCCGCCCAGATCGCGCTGGATGCTCAGACGTGGGAAACGCCGCTACGGGTGCGAATGGCGCTGCACACCGGGGCCGGCGAGGAGCGCGACGGCGACTATTTCGGGCCGCCCCTTAATCGCATCGCGCGCCTGCTCTCAGCGGGACACGGCGGGCAGACCCTGCTTTCGTTGTCCGCTCAAGAACTGGCACGCGACGCCCTGCCTGCCGACGCAGGCCTGAAGTACCTGGGCGAACACCGTCTCAAAGACCTGGGACGCCCCGAGCAGGTCTTCCAACTGCTTCACCCTGGTCTCGCCGCCGACTTCCCGCCGCTCAAGTCTCTGGACAGTTCTGATCTGCCTAACAACCTGCCCCAGCAAGTCACCAGTTTCGTCGGGCGGGAAAAAGAGATGGGCGAGGTGAAGCGACTGCTGGATACAGCGCGGCTGCTGACTCTGACGGGGACAGGCGGCGGCGGGAAGACCAGGCTCTCGCTCCAGGTGGCCGCCGACCTGCTGGATAAATTCCCCGGCGGGGTGTGGCTGGTGGAACTCGCCCCGCTGGCCGATCCCTCCCTGGTCGCACAGACCGTCGCGGACGCGCTGGGCGTGCGCGAGGAACCAGGCAGGGCAGTTGCGCGGACACTGGCGGAATGGCTGAAGCCCAAACGCTTGCTGCTGATCCTGGATAATTGCGAGCACGTTCTCTCCACCTGTGCGTCCCTGGCCTCCGATCTAATCCGCCTGTGTCCGAACGTCCACATCCTTACCAGCAGCCGAGAACCGTTTGGTATCGCGGGCGAACAGACTTACCGCGTTCCACCTCTCTCCCTGCCCGACCCGCTGCAAACGCAGACGGCGGAGAGGCTCTCCCAGTACGAGGCAGTCAGGCTGTTCATCGAGCGGGCCAGACTGGTGCAGCCTGCGTTTTCAATCACGGACGCCAATGCGCCCGCCGTAGCGCAGATATGCTTCCATCTGGACGGCATTCCGTTGGCGATCGAATTAGCAGCCGCGCGGGTGCGCTCACTGTCCGTAGAGGAGGTCAACGCGAGGCTCGACCAACGCTTCCGCCTGCTGACGGGCGGCTCACGGACGGCCCTGCCTCGCCAGCGGACGCTTCAGGCATTGATCGACTGGAGCTACGATCTGCTGACGGACCGGGAAAAGGCCATCTTTGAGCGCGTGTCGGTGTTCGCGGGTGGCTGGGATCTGGAAGCCGCTGAAGCCGTGTGCATGGGTGGTGAGATCGCAGACTGGGACATATTGGACTTGCTGACGGATCTGGCGGACAAGAGCCTGGTGGTAGCGGAGACGGCGGCACGCGGCACGCGCTACTATCTGCTGGAGACGATACGGCAGTACGGTGACGAGCGCCTGCAACAGAGCGGCGGGGCCGACGCCGCACACGCCCGCCACCGCGATCATTTTCTGAACTGGGCGGTTAAAATCAAAGCGACGCTCTCGGGGCCGGAGCAGTCCGCCCAGATGGACCGCCTGGAGGCCGAGCATGACAACATGCGAGTGGCTCTGGCCTGGTGCGAGCAGAATTCAGCCGGCTCTGACTCTGGGCTGCGGCTTGCCACGGCATTGTGGCGGTTCTGGTTCGCGCGCGGCTATCTCTCGGAGGGCCGACAATGGTTGGAGCGGATGCTGGCATGCGACGATGACTCGGCCCCGTCGCCGGCACGCCCCACGGCGCTCAACCTCGCCGGTAACATGGCCCAGGTGCAGGGTGATTATGGGGCGTCTCACGCCTTCTACGAGCAGGCGTTGGCCCTCCACCGAAGTCTGGGCAACTCGAAGGGCATCGCCTCTGCCTGCAACAACCTGGGCAACCTAGTTGCCTCTGAGGGCGACAGCGAGGCTGCGCGAGCGCTGTACGAGGAGAGCCTGAACTCTTTTCAGGCAGGAAAAGTCCCGACAGGGCGTGGCGGATGCGCTCAACAACCTGGGACTAATCGCATATCAAGATGGCGACTACGCTGCGGCGCGTCCACTTTGGGAGGAGAGCCTAACGCTGGAGCGGCAGGGCGGGAACGAGAGTGGCATCGCTGCGTCACTGGGCAATTTGGGGCTGATCGCCTACAAAGACGGTAACTACGCTGCCGCCCGCGCCTCTTATGAAGAGTGCTTGACGATCTACCGTCGGCTGGGACACCAGATAGGGATCAGCGAGGCGCTGGCGCATCTGGGCCATGCACTGATCCAACAGCGCGAATACGCGGGGGCGCGTCGCCTGTTCGAGGAGAGCCTGTCGCTGGAGCGGCGGTTGGAAAACCTGCCGCTCCTGTCGCGCGGCCTGGAAGGTCTCGCCGCAGTCGCGGCAGGACAGCGTCAATTCCTTCGAGCGGTCCAACTCTGGGGGGCGGAGCAAGGAATGCGCGATGCGTTAGGGATACCCCTCGCACCGGGTTCAAAGCCTGGGCATGAGGAGAAATTCGCCGCCGCGCTCGCCTCACTCGGCGAGGCAGCGTTTACAGCAGCCTGGGATGCGGGCCGGGCGATGACTCCCGATGGAGCAGTTGAATATGCGCTGTCGCAGGACTGAAAGCCGGCGAGGATCAAAACGATGAACCAGGCTGAAGTCGCATCCGCGCTTAAGAATGTTCCGCTTTTTCAGGAACTGGACGAACCCAATCTTCAAGTGGTCGCCCGCCTGACACGCCACCACACATACCCGCCCAATCGCGCCCTGTTCCACGCCGGAGACTCAGGCCATACCCTTTATGTCATCCTGTCCGGGCGCGTTCGCATTGAGAAGATCAGCGCCAGCGGCGAGACCATTCATCTGGCCTATCGCGGCCCGGGGGACCACTTCGGAGAACTTTCCCTGCTGGATGACAGCCCGCGCATGGCGACCGTCTGCACCGTCACCGAATGCGAATGCCTCACCGTAGAGCGGGACGCTTTTCGGCAATGCCTCCTCCATGCACCAGCCGTCGCCCTGCAAGTCATGGTCTTCCTGGCCAAGCGCCTGCGCGAAGCCGCCAGCGATCTGGAAGACGTGAGGGCCTGGACGTGCTGGGGAGGCTATGCAAGGCGCTGCTGGAACTTTCCCCACAAAGCGGGCCGGCCCGCGTCAGCCTTGCAAATCACGCATCAGGAACTGGCCGACCGGAGCGACCCGCGAAAGCGTCACCCGCGCCCTCGGCAGCCTCCGAAAGACCGGCGTCATCCAGACGAGCGGACGTACCCTCATCCTTCTTGACGCCGCCGCCCTGCGCCGCCGCAGCGCCGGGTAGCGATTCGCATTCGGATGGAGATCGTGACCGGGCAGGCGACTCATCCTCGGACGCCGACGCTCCCCGGCCAGTTTGTTTTTCGCGCGCGGGGAAGCGCCACCCGCGGGCAAAGATGGCCCGCCGGGCGTGGATAGACTGGTACGCCTTAGCCGTCCTGCTGCTCATACTCGCATCGGCGGCGGCGTGCCTCTACTGCATTATCTGAGCAGCACAGTCGTAATCGGGCAGACAGGGTTGAAGGGCCACTGCCCTGAGTTATCCCAGCCAGTCGGGATTTTTGGCGGTACTGTCAAAGTGCGGCGTCGTCTTGAACAGTTCGGTCGTGCCCTCTAAGGCGGCCACGCGGGTGCGGCCCAGCAGCGCGGCCATCTGAGCGGGCGTCAGGGGCGTGAATGTCCGGGCGGCTTCCAGCGCCTGGTCCAGAATCTCCATACGATCTATGCCGGTGATGACCACCGAAACCGGCAGGGTCATGGAGTAGTGCAGCATCTCGGTCGGGGTTCGCCAGTCTTGTCGGCCAGGACACGGTCCAGGATGAAGTGATCGCCGAAGGTCTTCATGCCGAGGACGCCGATCCCTTTTTGGACAGCCAGCGGCAGCACTTGATGCGTGAAGCTGCGGAAATGGGCATCCATGACGTTGACCGGCATCTGCACCGTGTCAAAGTGGAAGTCGTGCTGATCGGCCACTTCCAGCATCCGCCGATGGACCAGCGGGTCTTTGTGGCCGGTGAAGCCGATGTAGCGGACTTTCCCGGCCTGTTTTGCCGCCACGGCAGCTTCCAGCGCGCCGCCCTTGGCGAAGATGCGGTCCGGGTCCTCCATACGGATAATCTCATGGAACTGGATCAGGTCCACATGGTCCGTCTGGAGCCGCGTCAGGGACTGCTCCAACTGGCTGTTGAACGAGGCCGACGTGCGCCCGTCAATTTTGGTCATCAGGAAGACCTTCTGACGGTAGCCGCCTTGCGCCAACGCCTTGCCCATGCGGACTTCGCTGTTGCCGTTGTTGTAGTCCCAGCGAGTTGTCCAGGAAATTGATGCCCCGGTCCACCCCGCTATGAATTAGCTTGATGCCCTCGGCATCGCTGTCCGGCTTGCCGATGTGGAACCCGCCCATGCCGACCAGCGACACTTGTTCTCCCGTGCGCCCCAGCGTCGCGATACGGCATGTCGCCCTTACGAGTGCTGGGCGGAGTGGGCGGCATGACCGTGTCGGGTTCCGGCGCTACGTCTGTCCGGGCGTTCTGTGCCAGTGCGTCGCCCGCCAGCGCTAGGCTGGCTGCGGTCCCGGCTAGAATGGCCCCGCTTTTGAGTAGATCGCGTCGTGTCGTATCCAATGTTTTGCCTCGTTTCTAATCCAAATCTCTGCCTTTTCTACCCACTGTTTCCTCTTCCAAACCCCTCGCATTATTCGTCAAGCAGGAGTTCGCCCCTTCCGACGATAATTCTTCCTCGCGATGCAGAACTACGACATCATTGGCGATGTTCATGGATGCTATGAGGCGCTCCAGCGTCTTTGCGCGGCGCTTGGCTATGACGAGGCGTTTGGGCATCCTGAAGGCCGGAAACTGGTCTTTCTGGGCGATTTGATTGACCGGGGGCCGGACAGCGCGGCTGTGCTCAGTCTGGTCGGCCGTCTGGTCAGCCGGGGCCGGGCCTTGCTGACGCTGGGAAACCACGACGACGCCCTGCAACGCTGGCTGTGTGGGGAACCTGTAGAGATTCATAAGGGCGGTCTGGCTCAGACCATCGCGCAGATAGAAGCACGGGCGGACAAACGAACCTTCAAGAAAGCCGTTGCCGCCCTCTATGAGCGCGCTTCGCTCTATCTGCTGCTGGACGGGGGCGATTTGATCGTCGCCCACGCGGGCATTGAAGAGGACATGATCGGGAAAACAGACCCGGAAACGCGGCGGTTCGTGCTGAATGGAGATGCGATCGGCAAATCGCCGGAGGGCAAAACGCTGCGCCGGGACTGGGCCGCGGATTATCACGGGAGCGCCTTCATCGTTTACGGACACACCCCCCAGGAGCGGGCGGCGATTCGCGGCAGCACGGTCAATATTGACACCGGCGCTTACCGGGGCGGGATGCTGACGGCCTTCCGCTGGCCGGAGCGGACTCTGGTCTCGGTTCCCAGCCGCTTCCGGGCGAGGGAGTAGTAGCCGGAAGAAACCCGGCTGGTCGGAATCCACCCGTCTCGCTTAGGCTCCCCACCCTCCCCCCAATAAAAACCCCGATGCGGGCGGGCCAGGAGAAGTGTCGGAGAAGAAGGCCGTCCACCAGCAACATTCTTTGCTCTTAACCTCTTTCCCCTCCCGTTTCGGGAGGGTGGCGAGCCTAAGCGAGATGGGTGGGTTCTTCCTCCCCACAGCGCCAGCCCGTAAGCCCCCAGTGCCCAGAGCCAGAGGCGCGAGAGCGGAGGCCGGGGGGCCGAGATCGGCGGCTCCAACGCAGGCTGCGGAAAGAGAGCAGCCTCGCGGACATCTCCCGAGTAGTTCCCTTCCCAGGCTTCCAGACGCGGCTTCTCAACTGCATAATCAGCCGCGTAGTGACGAACGAGATTGTGGATCAGGGCGACATACATTCCCTGGCGGCGCTGAAAATCGGCCACGTCCGAGGGATCGCCGGAGTGGGTTTCAATCAGAGCGCTCAGGATGTTTTGCTGCGAAAACCAGCGGTGCGCCAGATGCGGATCACTGTCCGCTCCCCAGGCTGTCGGGTGCAGCGCGTAGCCGCAGACGGCCAGTTGCCGCACCGCCTCTTGCTGAAGAGCATGCCCCGTCTTCCCTTGCGCTGTCTCTGCCTCACGCGGGATTTCCAGACAGTCGGCATTGTATTCGTCGCTGCCGTCCCAGTTGTGCGCGTCCAGTACGATATTGGGATGCAGCAGGGGAACAAGCCGGGCGACGGCGCGGGTTTCGGGCTGATGGAAGATGCCCCAGTCACGGTTCAGGTCCGCCCCGGCGGCGTTGGAGCGCGCGTTCACGTCCGCGCCGTCGGGATTCACCATAGGGACGAGGTAGAGCGTCACATGGAATAAGGACTGCCGGAGTTGCGGGTCGCCTCCCCCGGCCAGGCGGTGCAGCAGGCTGAGGACTCCTTCGGTAGAGGCCGGCTCATCCCCGTGCTGCCGGCAGAGGACCAGAACGCGAATTGTCTGCGCGGGGGTGAGGGCCGGGTCAGCGACCCGAACCAGCCAGAGGCTCTTATGCCCGCCCGCCGCTTTGCCAAGTGAGGTCAGTCTCAGCAGTGGGCAGCGCGACGTGTCGGCCTGAAGCTGCCGGGTCATTGCGTCGTAGGTCGTGACGTTCGGCTGCGCCCTGCCGGAAACCGTCAGGCAGACGAAAAGACCCAGGCAGAAGATGAGAAGACGGCAAGGCATCAGTCAAAGCGTTCTTCGTACATGCGCGGCAGTCGTACGCTGGCTGTGATCCGGCGGGCCGGAACGGTTACAATGTCACCGGGCGCTACGCCCGGGATATCGGTGACATCTACGGTGCAAATCTGCATGGCGACTCGGCCCAACACCGGCGCGCGCTTCCCCTGAATGGTCACAGAAATTTGAGCCGGGCGCAGCAGCGTCTTGAGACCGCGCCAGCCTGCATTCGCGCTGGCCGGAGCGACTGTGAAGCCGTCCGCGTACCCGACAGGCAGAACCGCCAGAGTCGTCGGGCGGCGTGTCACAAACTCGCCGCCATAGCCAATCGCCGTGTGTGCCGGAACATCCCGCACGGCGACGACGCGGGCCAGCATCCGCCAGGTTTCCTGCAAATCCAGTGCGCGCGGTACGGCCGCCGAAGGATATTGCCCATATAAGATCGTGCCGGGCCGGACAGCGTCCAGCCGCATTTCCGGGAACCGAAGCATTGCCGCCGAGTTGGCGCAGTGCCGCAGGCTTGGATGGAGGCCGTCACGCTCCAATTGGTCTAAGACGTTCTGAAAGACGGCGAACTGCTGCCGCGCCGAACGCTCGTCTTCGTCCAATGCCCGCGCGAAATGCGTATAAATGCCGGCAAAACGCAGGTTTGGCTCCCCAGCGATCTGATGCGCTAACTTTATCACGTTGGTCGGCAGTGCACCTAATCGGCCCATGCCGGTATCCGCCTTCAGATGCACCCGCGCGGGCTTGCTGCCTGCGTGTGCGGCCTCGGCCACGGCGACAATGCCTGCGGCATCACAGACGGTGAGATCACAGCCCGCCGCCAGCAGGGGCGCGATCTGCTCCGGCAGCGGCGGCAGGAAGACCAGAACTCGCCCTGTTATGCCTGCATCGCGCAGTTCCAGCGCCTCGTTCGGCGTCGTGACGGCGAAGAAATCTGCCCCTGCCTCCTGAAATGTCCGCGCCGTCTCCCCTGCCCCATGCCCAAAGGCATTCGCCTTGACGACCGCGATGATCTGCGGCGGCTGACTATTACCCTGCGCCAGAAGCTCTCGCACGGCAGCGTAGTTATGCCGCAGAGCGCTCCGGCTGACCGAAATCCAGGCGTCGGGCGTCATTCCGTCCCCTTCTCAGTGGGAGGAGGCATTGCGGCGGGTGTCTGACTTGGCGAACGCGCTAACGGCTTATGGCGCGAGGCCAGCATTTGAGTTCCCCGCACATCGGCCGCCTGCCAGGCGGCGGCTTCGGCCAGGAGTTGATCCCGCTGCCCCGCCTGGTCACGGAGAACTGTCATCATGAACTGCTCATGCGCCGCGGCGCGGGCCACCACGCCGCGCCCGCTGCCGGTCAAGCGGTTGGTCTCGAACAAGATCGTCGGAATGCCCGCGACAATGCACCCATAGCGATGGGCCAGCCGGGCGGGATGCGTGTCGGTAATCAGATGGCAAACGGTCGGGAAACCTTCGGCCAGCAGCGCGCCTTGCACTACTGTCTGCGCGGCATCGCAGGCGGCAATCAGACCGGGGTTCGCGCCGCTGCCCGGCCCTGCCGTTTCCGTAAAATCCGGGCGCGTGTCGCTCGGATACAGTTCGTGCTGATCCGTCATCAAATCGGGATGCAGGCGCTGGATCGCTGCGTAGAGTTCGCGCGTTTCGGGCTGTGTTCGCCGCAGCCAGTCGCGATTGATGTCAACATCATGGGCATTGTGCCGCAGAAACGCTTCCGCGCCATCCGGGTTCGCCATTGGCACAATGTAAAGCGTGTCCTGCGTCAGACACTTTGCCAGAGCCGTATCTTCGTCCGCCTTGACCAGCGCCGTGATAAACGCCAGCGCCCCTTCGGTGCTGGCCGGCTCATGCCCGTGCTGGCGGCACAGATAGAAGATCGTTTTCGGCGCAGAACCTAACCCCCCGGCCCCCTTCCCTGCTAAGGAAGGGGGAGTAAGAGAGGAGGTGTCTTCCTTGTCCTCACCCTTCCCTAACAGGGAGTCGGGTGCAGTTGCGCCAGGGTAGCCGCTTGGTTTTATTGGGGATGCGGCGGGGTTAAGTTCCTCTCCGGCTCCCCCAGAATTGGGGGCGGGGGGGGCCTCATGCAGCGTCACCATCCACAGATCGCGGCCCTTCACGGACTTGCCCAGGCTTGTCAAAGTCATGCGCCCGGCATGGGCTTTGTCATACGCCAGAAGCGCCGTCAATTGCTGCACCATCGCCGCGTAGCGCGTCGTGCCGGGCGGGCGCGTCAGGTTTTTCTCGGCGCGAGCCGACGAAACTAAGACCAGCACGAACGCTAAGATCACAATAATTTGGCGAGGCATCACAGACTTTCTCTCCTCCCATTATCGGCGAGACACGGTGAAAATTACAGGGGCGATCAGCGACTTTTCAGTCTGCGTACCAGCTTCTGCGCGGCAGGTTTCCCCTGCGTATAAGCCCAATACGCGGCTTTGTTGTAGACCAGATCAAACTCGCCGATGTACTCCACATAGCGCGTGCCGAAGCCCTCTTTGAAGCGGTTCAGGCCCTGCAAATGGTCTTCTTTTTCCACGTCGGCGGCGGACTCGCCTTCCAGACGGCGGCGCGGGCTGACGCCGCGAAAATCGTACCAGGAACAGCCCGCATCTCTGGCCCAGCGGATCATGGCCCATTGCATGGCGTAGGTCGGCATGACATTGCGATGCTCGTTGGACGAGTCGCCGTAGACATACCAGGCCTTGTCGCCAATGATAAAGCACATGGCCCCGGAGAGAATCTGCCCTTGATAGCGCGTCAAAAACAGCTTTGCCAGACCCGCTGAGACCAAATGGTCCCAGAGCGTCTGGAAATAGGATAGGGGGCGGGGCCGAAACCCGTTGCGCGCCCCCGTCACCTGCATCAGATCGTTGAAGACAAGAAGATCGTCGCGACTCGGGTTTTCCACCATTTCCACGCCATGCTTCTCAAAGGCCAGTTTGATATTGCGCCGGGTCGTTGGCTTGAACGATGCCAGCAGTTCCGCCTCGGAACGCCCGGCCAAGTCAAGCTGCATCACGCAGCGCGGCTGAGTCCCGCCAAATCCCTGCACGTCAAAGTCGGTCGGCGGCGCGAAGCCGTGTTTGGCAAGAAGCGCTGTGACTTCGGTTCGCTCAATGGGAACAGCGGGGTCAATTTTGAGAAAAGCCGCGTGGTCATCCGACGCCCGGCGTCGGATGGCTTTCAGCAGCGTCGTCAGAGCGGTTTCGTCGGTCCAATCTTCCAGCAGCGGCCCGCGCGGGGCATAGAAGAAGTTGCCGACCAGGGGCAGTTTGCGGCGCAGGAGAGAAGCGCCGCCGACCAGCGCCTCGCCGTGAAACAGGCCCAGCCGAACCGGAGTCCAATCGGGGCTTTTGACCGCCCCCCATTCCCACGCTTGCAGCACGTCGCCTTCCGGCAGACGCCCCACAAATTGGTTCCAGGCGGCATGGTTAGACGGGCCAGTCAGTTCGCGAACGGCCAGGGACACGGGAGAGGGGGATAGGGAATGGGACATGAGAAGAGTATGGCACAGGCCGGGGCAAGTGTCAACGGGCAGCCTGTGTAATGAATAGTCAGAGCGACTGAAAAGCCACGTCACCTTCTGGGGGGCGTCACCCAACAATAGGTGCTTGGAACCATGCTAGGTGACGAGTGCCCCCGCCACCCGGCTCTGCTGGTATTGCCGCCGCCACTCCAGCGGGCTATAACCTGGCCTGCCGCGTGACGAGCAGAGCATGCGGATGCCCAGCATCGCTTGGTGAAGGAGAAAGTGGTCAGCGTTCCTCTGCTGCTCCGTGAGCAGTGTCTCTTCGTGCGGCCAAATCGCCATAAACTAGCCTTTGTGCAGGACGCAACTCATTACTTATGCCACTTCCCATTCGGTTTCAATAAGTTTCAATTATGTCATTTCTGGTAATTGAACATGCTTTAATCCATACGCCAGCCACCCATATAAAAAGCGTGATGGGAAATCGTGGGCAACTACGGATTGCCGTTCCGGGCTGAACATAGTTAGGCACGGTAGTCACAGGGGCATTGAGGAAGAAAAATGGGCCAGAAGAGATCAAACCCCCAACCTACCAGTTATGAGCCGGCAGCTGCTAACCGTTGAGCTATAGGCCCTCAACGCCGTTATTGTAGCATATCGGAAGCAGTGGGCGCAAGGCGAAGGACAGTCTCGCTGGCACAAAAAAACAGTGAGTACTTTCGGTAATAGGGTAGTATTAGGCGATAACTGGTTGTGCAATTCGAGAAGATGCATCGGGTTATATGACGGAGAATTTTCCAGCCAGATGGTGATTGGCCCCCAATGATAATCTGAGTTTAAAAGTCGCTATGCATTTGCATACCCATTATCCGTTGAATAGTTGCAACTAAGCGTAGAGTCTTCACTGATACCATTCCCGCTTTGATTCAGCATCTCTGTCCTGCGCCTGACAGCCATGATTTCTTCCAAGTTATCCATTTCCTCAGAAGTGAAATATGCATGTTTATCTGTTCTGTTTTTTACTAGCTGTTGAAGTTGCATAAACCAATCATCGGCTTGGTCAAGCGAACCTTCGCCGTTCATCAGATGCCCCATAAGCTGATGGGCGTGGGTTACATTTCTCATTCCAGGTTTGTTCTGGCCTTATTGTAGCCTGGCCCTTCAAGGCCGAGATTTTTTCGTTACAGCCGCCGTCGCATCAAAAAATGGGGAAGGCCGGCGTCGTCAAATTCTTCGCCCTCGGCAGCAAAGCCCAGACGTTCGTAGAACGGAATGGCATAGGTTTGCGAGTCCAGCACGGCCTCGGCAAAGCCCTGCCGCCGCGCTTCGTCCAAGACGGCCTGCATCAACATCAGGCCCAGGCCGCGCCCGCGCGCGTGTCTTAGCACGGCCACGCGGCCAATTTTTGCTCGTCCGTGCTTGTTCAGCAGCCGCGCGGTCGCCAGCGGCATTTCCTCCTCGGACAGCAGAAAATGGGTGGCCGTATCGTCATACTCGTCCATTTCCAGTTCCAGCGGCACAGCCTGTTCCTGGACAAAGACGGCCTCGCGAATGGCAAAACAGGCTTTTCGCTCCTCGGAGGTTCGGGCGATAGTAATGGAAACAGGCATAGGTCTATGGCCCCCCTGCCCCCAATAATGGGGGAGTAGGAGAAGAAAAGCTCCTCTTGCTCCCCCATTATTGGGGGCAGGGGGCGTCAATCCAATAAGCGGTATTTGAGAAGCGCCCAGGCGGCGTCTACCGCATCGCGCCAGCCGATCTTTTTGCCCTGCGCTTCTGTGCGGGCATGGTAATGGATTGGCGTCTCGTAGATTTTATACCCGCGCTTAATGATTTTGGCCGTCACTTCCGGGCAGAAATCAAACCGCTCGCAGCGCAGGGGAACAGACAGCAGCACGTCGCGCCGGAACATCTTATAACACGTCGCCTCGTCGGTGATCGCTGTCCCGAACAGCGCATTGGTCAGCCAGGGCAGCAGGCGGCGTGCATAATAAAACTTGTCCCGCTTGCCTTCATCATTCATCCGCGCGGCTTCCGGCGACAGCCGCGTGCCGTAGACCACGGCAGCGCCCGATGCGATCCGTTCCAGCATCGGCAAAAAGTCCTGCGGGTCGTACTCGCAGTCGGCATCCTGAATGACCACGACATCGCCGGTGGCATGAGACAGGGCAATCCGTATCGCCGCGCCCTTGCCCGCGTTCTTTCCCGCGTAGACGATTTTGAGACGTGCGTCATGCGCCGTGTCCAGCATTTGCAGCCGGGACTGCGTGCGATCGGTGGAGCCGTCGTCTACGACAATCAATTCCAGGTCCAGCGGCAGGGCCAGAACAGAGGCGATAATAGACGCCACCGTGTCTTCTTCATTGTAGACCGGCATCAGAACGGACAAGCGCGGAAACGGAGCGGCGTTGATTGGGAGAGGGAGCATGGCCGTTTCTTTTTAAGAAGGGAACGATTAGGGAAACAGGCCAAGCCACATCCATTGGCGACGCGCCAGACGTTGCGACTGACTGTTCATGTCTAAGCGGACCGCTGTCGCTCGGCCGCTTGCTGTTAAGCCTATGATCTGCGCGCTTCCTTCGTCCACCTGAACATGCTCGTTCCAGTTGTCCTGCCGTGGATGGAAGAGGCGGACAGTCGTTTGACTTTGCGGATCAAAACCGCTGATATGCACTGCTTTTCGTAGATTGCAGGAGCGGCACGAAAGAGCCAGGTTGGTTTCATCGCCGGTCCCCTCCTGCGAGAGTGGAGCGATATGCTCCACCTCAAAAGGGAAGTTGAAGATAGCTTCCGGCGCATGGCAATATTCGCACTGATGTCCCGCCCGCAGCGCGACTTGAGCATGGCGCGGATTCATTGTCTCGCTTCATCCGCCAGCGCAGCGGCGCGATCCGCGGAGGCGCGCAGTTCCAAGTCCACAAGATTATCCAATTCCGCCTGTTCGCGACTGGGGAACACTTCGCCTTTGTCCTGGGCAGTTCGCCACAGCCTCATCAGTTCCGCCAGGCGCGTTTGCTGGAATGCATTGAAGAAACGATCCGGGCGCAGACCTTGTACGACAATGAGTAAACCCGACTCAGCATCTGACAATTGATTTGTAATCGCGTCCAATGCTTCCCCCACGGTGCTGCCCTGTGACCATTTATCTCCGGCTACTCCGCGATAGGTGAGGCCTCCCTGCTCGGTCGGCACAGGCAGAATCGCTACTTTTGTCATCAGGCTTTCTCTCCTTCCAGCGAGATCCGATATTATTCCCTATATAAACCGGCATCAGAACAGACAGGCGCAAGGGCAATACAGGGCCGATTGTTGGAGAAGCCATGCTACTCACAGGTTTCGCCGGGGCGCGGCGGTACGCGGCGAAAACTCTCCTCAAAAATTGGTCCAAGTTGATTGGTTTGTACCTGATAGAATTGACAGGGTGGTTGAGACATAGATACAGGCGTCTCATCTTCATCCATCCACATTGGTTCGCGGAACGACCTTGAGCCTATACTCCATCTCCGCTCTAGCCCCCAGATGGTTCGCGCATGGCCCGCCGTAGCCGCGTTATGGAGCGAAATTGCTGCAACCGTCAGCAAAGCGCACACTCCCAGCAGCCACAACGCGCCGGTTTTTACCTGTCGTGACGGACGGATCATCTTCGCCTCATTCTGTGTATCCTGTGACATTATACCAGAACCTGCCTTCCGCGCGGACGGTTGCTTGACAAAGGCACGTTTGCGGCATATAATAATGGTGAGGTATTATGGCTACAACTGGCACACCGAGACGATCTGCGCCGGCGGCTCCGGCCACGCCGCGCCCTCCGGCCCGCAGCGGCAATGGCTCCGGGAACGGCAGAGGCAAGGGACGGCCCGCGCCGCGTCGTAAGCGGTCCGGCTTCTGGCACAGTATCAAGACGTTTTTCACCCTGGTGACGTTTTTTGTTCTGCTCGCGCTTGTCACCGGGATCGCCTGGGTTGCGCTGCGGATTTATCAGGCCCCCCGCACGATTGACCTGAACACGACTCCTCTAGGCATCACCTATATCTACTCGTCCGACGGCACACCTCTCGCCGAGTTCTTTACCGAGCGGCGCAAAGTCGTTCCGATTGAAGACATCCCCAAAGACTCTACAAGACGCCACGATTGCGTTTGAAGACAAACGCTTCTATCAGCACAAGGGCGTGGACCGAAAGGCATCCTGCGCGCGCTCACCAGCAACATTCAGCACGGCGATATGAAGGGCGAGGGCGGCAGCACGATTACTCAGCAGCTCGCTCGCAACATGGGAGTGGAGGGGCTGACGCGGCAAAAATCGCTGGGCCGCAAATTCAACGAACTGGTGATTGCCAGCCAGATCGAAAACAGCTACACCAAACAGGACATCCTGGCGATGTATCTGAACCAGGTCAACTACGGCAGCGGCGCGTATGGCGTGGAGGCCGCGGCGGAAGTCTATTTTAACAAGCACGTCAAGCAGCTAGACCTGGCTCAGTGCGCGCTGCTGGCCGGCCTGCCCAATCGCCCGAACGATTTCACTCCATACAAAGACATGGAAGCGGCCAAAGGGCAGCGCGGGCGTGTCTTAGAGCAGATGCTGGAACAGGCCAAGATCACTCCGGCTGCAGTTCAAGCAGGCACAGAATGAGCCGATCAAGTTGGCCGGGGCCAAACCACCGTCTCAGGGCAGCCAGATATTCCACGCGCCCTATTTTGTCAACTATGTCGTCGATCAACTTCGGCGAAAGTACGGCAATGAGCGATTATACGAGGGCAACCTCAAAGTTTACACGTCCCTGAACTGGCCCATGCAGCAGATCGCCGAACACGAACTGGAAAACGGGATCATGAACGCGCATGATTACGGGGCGACGCAGGGGGCATTGGTGGCGCTGGACCCGCGAACCGGCGAAATCAAAGCCATGGTCGGCGGCGTGGACTACAAAAAAAACCAGATCAACTACGCCACGCACGGGCGGCAGCCGGGGTCGTCATTTAAGGCAGTCGTGTACTCCGCCGCCATCAACGACGGTTCGGTCAAGGAAAGCACGCGGGTCTATGACGCCCCCGTCTCGTTTCCCAGCGGCAGCGGCGGGGTCTGGACACCGCATGACGATACCGGCTATTCCTACAACCATGTTGACCTGCGAACGGCGATGGCGTATTCCATCAACATTCCAGCGATTCGTGTCCTTCACCTCATCGGACCACCGACGGCCATTCGCTATGCGCGCATGATGGGTGTCAAGCCGTCCACCCCGCTGGACCCGGTGCTTTCGCTGGCGCTTGGCTCCAGCCCGGTCTCGCCGCTGGAAATGGCAAGCGTTTATTCCACGTTTGCGGCGCACGGCGACCACCCGGAGCCGTCAGCCTGGACGCGGCTGACGGACAGCCAGGACAATGTCATTGAAGATGTTCCCCCGGCCATTGAAACCCATGTGCTTCAGAAGGACACCGTGGACCAGTTGGACGACATGCTGCGCGCCGTCGTAGATGAGCCGGGCGGCACGGGGCATATGGTGGAGCAGTATGTTCCCGATGCGCGCGGAAAGACGGGAACCACGCAGGAGCATAAAGACGTCTGGTTTATCGGCTATACGTCCGACCTGGTCTGCGCCGTCTGGGCCGGCCACCCGATTGACAAAGCGAAAAACCTGAAAGCCGCCTATGGGGAGCCGATGGAAGGAAATGCGTTCGGCGGCACCGTCTGCGCCCCGATTTTCAGCAAGTTCATGAGCCAGGCGCTGCCCGTGTTCCAGGCGGCCAAAGCCAGGGAAGAGGAACTGGCCCGAAAGAAAATGGGGCCGGTTGCCAAGCCGGTCACGGCGGCGGATACGGCCACCGCGATCTCCACGGACGCCCCTGCGGATACTTCTTCAGACTCGCCTCGCGAACGGCGGCTCGCTCGGAAGAGTCCGCCGCGCGACAACGGCGATGGGACAGTGACCGTCACCGTAGACGACAGCACCGGCCTGCTGGCCCCCGACGGGTCCGCCGGTTCGCACCCGGAGACGTTCACGGCAGGGTCGGAGCCAAAGACGCTGTCCCCGCAGTACACGATCAGCCCGGACAATGGCGACACCAGTGACGGCAGCAGCAATAACAATGGAGATACGTCCGGCGGATCAACCACGCCTGCGGATGCCCCGGACGCTTCCCATTCCCGGCGGCATCGGCGGCGACATGACAGCAGCACCGACACCGTCACTGTGCTCATCAACCCGGAGGACGGGCAGCTCGCGACGAAGTGGGACCCCCAGACAGTCAGGCAGACCTATCCGCGTGGACAGGAGCCGCATGAATACAGTCAGATGTATCCCCCGCCGCCCGGCGAGCAGTAGAAGCGTACTGCCCGGCCCCGTTCGGGCCGGGTGACAGCCAATGATGACCTCACCCAAACCTTCTCTGCGTCCCCAGCCCCCCCGGCAGGCGCCACCCACCCGTCAGCAGACGAAGCGGGCGATGGGCCAGCGCGCCTGGGGGTTCGGGCTGGTCATCGCTGTCTGTTTCTGGCCCTGATCGCCCGGCTCTGGTACTTGCAAATCGCGCACGGCGACGATTTCCGCGATGCTGCCGCCGCCAACCAGGCGCGCAGCATCCGCACGCGCGCCCCGCGCGGCGCGATCACTGACCGGCACGGCGTCCTGCTGGCCGCCAACCGCCCCCGCCTCGCCATCTATGCCACGCCCGAAGTTGCCAAAGACCCGGCGACGCTGAACCGGCTGGCCGGCCTGCTCCATGTCGCACCCGACGACATCCGGCAGACTATCGCCGATGTTCAGCAGAACCCATATGACCCACTCCGAATCGCGCTGGATGTGCCGATGGCGACGGTGACGCAGATTGAAGAAAACAAACCGTTCCTGCCCGGTGTCAGCACCCAGCCGGAACCCGTCCGCTGGTATCCGCGCGGCTCCCTGGCCGCGCATCTCCTCGGCACGATGGGCCGAATCAACGGCGATGAATGGAAAACGCTGAAAACTCAGAAATATCCCGACGAGACGCTGGTTTACTCCAATGATGATTTCCTGGGCAAGACCGGCGTGGAAGCGGCTTACGAGCCTTACCTGCATGGCAGAGCCGGCGGCACGGATGTTCAAATCGACGCACATGGGCGCACCATCGGCACTCTGGATTCGCAGGAAGCGACGCCCGGCGGCACGATCCAGATGACAATTGACGCTCCCACTCAGGCAGCGGCGGAGCGTGCGTTTCAAAGAGCACAACTTCATCGGCGCGGCAGTCGCCATCAACCCGCAAACCGGCGCGGTGCTGGCGATGGCCTCCGCGCCGACATTTGACCCGGACAAGTTCGCCACCGGCATCAGCTCGCAGGACTGGGAGCCGCTCAACAAGAGTCAGTCGCATCCGCTCATCAACCGAGCCATGGACGCGATGTATCCGCCCGGCTCCACGTTCAAGCCGGTCGTTGCCTGCGCGGGGCTGGAAACAGGCGCCATTACGACCCACAGCGCCGTGTATTGCCCTGGCTCCTACCATCTGGGCCGTGCCCGTTTCGGCTGCTGGGAGACGCACGGCGAAACAGACTTCACCAAGGCCATCGCGCAGTCCTGCGACGTGTTTTTCTACATGGCCGGGCAGAAGATCGGCCCGGATCGGATGTCGTATTATGCCAAACAGTTCGGGCTGGCGGAGAAGACTGGGATTGATCTGGCCAGCGAGGACATCGGCTCCATCCCCTCCCCCGCCTGGAAAGCAAAGCGCTTCCACAAGCTTGGCCCGGCCTTTGACCAGTGGTTCGGCGGCGACACGCTGCACATGGCCATCGGGCAGGGCGACGTGCTGACGACGCCTCTGCAGATGGCGCGCGTGGCGGCCACGCTGGCGAACGGCGGCGACGTGCTTCAGCCCTATGTCGTGCAGAAAGTCACCGACGGCGACACAGGCGGCCTGCTGTACCAGAGCCAGCCGACGATTGTTCGTCATGTTCCCGTCAGCCCGGCCAACATAGAGGCCGTGCGCCGCGCCATGCGACCACGACGACATCGGGAACCGGCAAAGTGGTCAATTTCCCGCAGGTGGCCGTCGCCGCCAAGACTGGCTCGGCGCAGACGCACGGCAATGCCAAGACGCACGGCCTATTTATCTGCTTTGCGCCTTATAATCACCCGACCATTGCCATTGCCGCGATTGTGGAGCATGGCGGGCATGGCGGCGACACGGCAGGCAAAGTCGCCCGCGCCATGCTGCAAGCGTATTTTCATCTGAAAGACACCGGCGAGGCTTCGGCCCGTAGCGATTGAGAACCTTATGCTTTACGAACTACGCCATTATGACATTCGCAGCAGCCGGGGACTGGATTTGGTCAGCGGACGCTTCAACGACCACATCCTGCCGATCTGGAACCGGATCGGGATTGAACCCGTCGGCTTCTGGCCGGTCATTCTCGGCTCGCCCAGCCCCCGGCTCACCTACATTCTGGCCTGGGAAGATCTCGCCCAGCGGCAGGCGCTCTGGGACGCCTTTGAGGCCGATCCCGGATGGCGTCGGGCCGTTGCCGAGACCAACGCTGCCTGGGGCGGCAGCCCCATCCACACGTTCACCAGTTCCATCCTCAAGCCGACCGACTTTTCGCGTCTGCCGCGCCGGGACAACCAGCCGGCTCGCCTGCGCGGCGGCGTCTTTGAACTGCGGACTTACCATTTTGAGGAAACAGCGAAGCTGACGCAGGCCGTTCAGTGGTTTGGCGAAATTGCGCCGGCTGCGGAGAAGCATGGCCTGTTCGTCATGGGGTTCTGGACCACGTACATTGGCGTTGCGCCGCGCCTGACATACATGCTGGTCTTTGAGAACCTCGCCCATCGCGAACGCGCCTGGGCCAGCTTCTACACCGACCCGGCATGGCCTCAGCGTCAGGATGGCCTGTACCCGAATGGCCAGCCGCTGGTCGCCTGCATTGACAGCGCCGTGATGAAAGGCACCGAGTTTTCCGGCTGGCGCTGAAAGTGACGCAATCAGGAACAAGCGGGCAAGGGCCGAGCAGCATGTCTATACACTAGAGCCTGTTATGAACTTTGGACGGCCTGCGGGTGTTTTTAATGTATGTGTACTGACATCCCTATCCGCAAACCTAAAAGAAAGCCTTACCCTTCCGATGTTTGTGATGACGAATGGGCGTTCGTCGCCCCTTACTTGACCTTGATGACCCAAGAAGCACCCCAGCGCGACTACTCGCTCCGCGAAGTCTTCAACGGTGCGCGCTGGATTGTTCGCACGGGCGCTCAGTGGCGCATGATGCCAAACGATCTGCCGCCCTGGGCGGCCATCTATCAGCAAACGCAACGCTGGCTCAGGGCCGGCTGCTTTGAGAGCATTGTCCATGACCTGCGTGAACTGCTGCGCGTGGCGCAAGGACGAAAACCGGAACCAACGGCGGCGATCTTCGATGGCCGTACCCTGCAATCTACCCCCGAAAGCGGCGAACGCGCCGGCTGGGACGGAGCCAAAAAGAAAAATGGCAGCAAAGTCCATATGGCTGTAGACACGCTGGGGCATCTGCTGGCCCTTCTGGTCACACCGGCCAGTGAGCAAGAACGCGCTCAGGTGGCTGAGTTGGCTCAGGCGGTGCAGGAAGCCACCGGTCACACGGTGGAGATCGCCTTTGTAGATCAGGGCTACACTGGCCCAGAGGCGGCTGAAGCGGCTCAAGGGCAGGGCATCCGGCTGGAAGTGGTCAAACTTCCTGAAGCCAAGAAAGGCTTCGTGCTGTTGCCGCGCCGCTGGGTCGTGGAGCGCTCCTTTGGTTGGGCATCCCGGTTTCGGCGGTTGGCCCGCGATTATGAGCGGTTGCCGGAGACTCTGGCGGGCTTGCATTTTGTCGCGTATGCTTGTCTGATGCTCATCAACTTCGTTCGCTTGCTACAAAGTGCATAACAGGCTCTAGGGCCAGGGAGTGGTATGTTCGGCCCGGAGAATTGACGCGCAATCATGCGCCTCCGGTTCGGCATGGGTTTGGCAGTAATCGCCGCCGCAGGCCTCGCAGTGAGAGCGCTTGTGCGGTTTGTCTATCTGGTTATGGCAGCCAAGATGCCGTGGCTCAAGGTTGTCAGGCTGCAATGCCTGGAGCGAACCGGCGGAGGAATAGGTCACATAGTTCATATCCCCATAGCTGCACTCCAGCCAGCGGACCGTTTCTTTCGGTCCATACAGAGACAGGATGGGCGTCCCGCCGGAGGTCTGAAAGGCGGCGGTCTCGGTTTCGTTGAGGGGAGAAAGTAATCGGGCGAGACTCATTTCCAGGCCACCCACCAGATTGCCGTTGCTGTCTGTCAAACGTGCCATGCGCGTATCCTTTTTCTGCTGCCTGCTATGCAGGCAGCGCCGCGAAAAGGCTTCACAACTACCCTTCTACCCAGGAAAGTTACCAATCAAACAACCCCTGAGTTAAGCAATCCCCGTTCCCGTTGTGTGGGAGTGACGCTTCCCGCGTTCCGTATATTTGTTCGCTTTTCCTTGACTTTACCTGGTAATTGCTGTACAATTAAAGCAACCTAATTTTTTGGACCATACAGCCTTGTCTTCCAAAGAACCAGTACTGGGACATGACATCATTGTCGTCGGCGCATCCGCAGGCGGCGTGGAGACGCTGGCGGAGATGGTGAGCCGCCTGCCTGCCGATCTGCCTGCCGCCGTCTTTATCGTCCTGCACGTCCCGCCTTATGGAACCAGCGTTTTGCCCAGTATTCTCAGCCGGCGCGGGCCGCTGCCCGCCTATCACCCGGCGGATGGGGAACAGATCCGACCGGGGCGCATCTATGTCGCGCCGCCGGATCATCACCTGATCATTCAGCAAGACAAAGTGCGCCTGACGCGCGGGCCAGCGGAAAACCGGCATCGCCCGGCTATAGACACGCTATTCCGTTCCGCCGCGCGCTTTTACGGACCGCGCGTGGCGGGCGTAGTTCTGACCGGGACGCTGGACGACGGCACGGCGGGCCTTCTGGCTGTCAAGATGCGCGGCGGATCGGCGCTGGCGCAGGACCCGGAAGAAGCGCTATTTGCCAGCATGCCGCGCAGCGCGATAGAAAACGTCGCAGTAGATTATGTGCTTCCTTTGGCAGAGCTTGTCCCCACACTCGTCCGGCTGGCGCGTGAGCCGATCCCGAAAGGAGAAAGCGCTGTGCCGCCTGACACCCACATAGAGACCGAAACCGAAATAGTAGCGATGGACATGGATGCTCTGGAAACGCCGCGCGCCGGCAAGCCTTCCGCGTTTGCCTGCCCGGACTGCCACGGTGTCCTCTGGGAACTAGAGGAAGGGAATCTACTGCGCTTCCGCTGCCGGGTCGGCCATGCGTTCTCGCCGGAAAGTCTGATGGCCTCCCAGTCAGCCAACCTGGAGGAAGCCCTCTGGGTCGCGCTGCGCGCGTTGGAAGAGACCGCCGCGTTCGCCGAGCGGCTTCAGGAACGCGCGAAAGATCGTAAGCATACTCTGGCCGCCGCGCGGTTCAGTGAGCAATCTGCTGACGCCCATCAACGGGCGGAGATCATCCGGCAGGCGCTGCTCGCGGGTCAGGTTATCGCGCAGTCCGGCCCGCCTGCCGCCGAACAAAACGCTCAAAGTTCGCCGCCTTTGCCTCCGGTTCCCGGTCCAACGGAGAATGAGCCTGGGCCATGAGTGACGACCGGCAAGACAGCGAAGATCAAGAAATGGAGGAGCTGACCGAGCAGGATATGACCCTGTTAGACGGCAGCAGCCCTTCAGAGAGTCTGGACCCGGAGTTTGAGGCGCTGCTGGACTACCTGCGCCACAGCCGCGGCTTTGATTTCACCGGCTACAAACGCGCCAGCCTGACACGCCGCGTGGACAAGGCCATGCAGGCGGTCGGTGTCACAACTTACAGCGACTACCGTGACTATCTGGAAGTTCACCCGCATGAATTCGAGCGGCTTTTCAATGCCGTTTTAATCAATGTCACGGCGTTCTTTCGCGACCCGCCGTTCTGGGAATATCTGTCCGAAGAGATCGTCACCCGGATTCTTGCCTCCAAGAGCAACGAGGAGCCAATTCGCCTGTGGAGCGCCGGGTGCGCGTCCGGTCAGGAGCCATACTCGCTCGCCATCGCTTTTGCCGAAAAGCTGGGACTGGACCGTTTCCGCGAACGAGTTAAGATTTACGCGACCGACATTGATGAGGAAGCGCTGGCCCAAGCGCGGGCTGCCTCGTATGCGCCCCGCGAAATGCACGGCATCCCGCCGCCTCTGCTGGAAAAATACTTTGAGATGGAAGCGGGCCGCTACGTCTTTCGCAAAGACCTGCGCCGCGCTCTCATCTTCGGGCGGCATGATTTGCTGCAAGATGCCCCGATCTCGCGCGTGGATCTGCTGTCCTGCCGCAACACGGTCATGTACTTCAACGCCGAAGTGCAGGCCCGGATTTTGACACGCTTCCATTTCGCCGTCAACAACGGCGGCTTTCTCCTGCTCGGCAAGGCGGAAATGCTGTTTTCGCAGGGCAATCTCTTCCTGCCCCTTGACCTCAAGCGGCGCGTTTTTGTCAAGGTGCCCAAAGACGGCCTGCGTGATCGGCTGATGATGGCGCAGGCCGAGCCGGAGGCGCCCGGCTTGCCGCTGGACAGCCATCTGCGCCTGCGCGAAGCCGGCTTTCATACCGGACCGGTCGCGCAGGTCGGCGTGGACCTGAATGGAAATCTGGCGATGGCGAACGAGCGCGCCCGTGCCTTGTTCCGCCTTTCTCCTCGGGATATCGGGCGGCCCTTGCAGGACCTGGAACTCTCGTACCGGCCCGTAGAACTGCGCTCGTGCATTGAGCAGGCGTATGCCGGGCGGCGGGCCGTCACAGTGAAAGCCGCGCCGTGGACGCCGCCGGGCGGCGAAACTACCTTTTTGGATACCCTGATCGTCCCGCTTCAGGACGGCGCGGCATTTCTCGGCGTCAGCATCTCGTTCACCGATGTGACCCGCACACGGCAGCTTTCCGAGGAATTACAGGAAACCAACCGCGAACTGGAAACGGCGTATGAAGAGCTGCAATCCACCAATGAAGAGTTGGAAACCACCAACGAAGAACTGCAGTCCACTGTGGAGGAACTGGAGACCACCAACGAAGAATTGCAATCCACGAACGAAGAATTAGAGACCACCAACGAAGAATTGCAGTCCACTAACGAGGAATTGCAGACAATCAATGACGAATTGCGGGTGCGGTCGGGTGAACTCAACCAGGTCAACGCCTTTTTAGAGTCCATCTTGACCAGCCTGCGCGGCAGTGTCATTGTTTTAGACCGAGAGTTGCGCGTTCAGATTTGGAACAGCAAGTCCGAAAACCTGTGGGGTCTGCGGGCCGAAGAAGCGCTGGGAAAACCGTTCTTGACACTGGACATCGGTCTACCCGTGGAAAGCCTGATACCGGCCATCCGAACCTGTCTGGCAGAGCGCCGTGGTCAACAGGAACTGGTGGTGACGGCCCGAAACCGCCGAGGGAAGACCATCCGCTGCAAAGTTCTCCTCATGCCCATGATCGGATTGAAAGAGGATGTTGATGGCGTTGTCCTGCTGACCGAAGAGCAGACGGAATAGAAAAGTCCTGTCCCGGCGGACAACCCCAATAAAACCTAAGTCCGCCGGGACAGGCTCTTTCGGGTAGAAAACGTAAGTCATGCCAGAAACTAAAATATCGGAAGAATTAGCCGCGGCGCAGTCCCGAGTGACGAACTTGCGCGGGCGGGCGCGTGACTTACTCTTGCCGCAGCATGGATTACTGCCGGAGGCTTTTGAAGAGTGGCACACGACCGTGGAAGAATTGCGCGTGGCCGAAGAGGAAATGCGCGCGCAGAATGAAGAGCTGATGCGGACGCGCCGGCGGGTTGAAGCCGAGAAGCAGCGCTACCAGGATTTGTTTGAGTTCGCGCCCGACGGTTATGTGGTCACTACGCTTGACGGCAAGATTCTGGAAGCCAACCATGCGGCCTCCGTGCTGCTGAACATCGCCCCGCGCTTTCTGAAAAACCGTCCTCTCGCGGGTTCGGTTTACGAGGAAGACCTGCGCGACTTTCACACCCGCCTGGCCGCCCTGAGACAAAACCCACTCGCCGCTGGGCGTCAAGAATGGACCCTGCGCCTGCGCCGCCGTAAGATCGGCCCCTTTTATGCCGCCCTGACTGTATCGCCGGTGACAGCCCTGCCCCACGAGCCGGCGACACTGCGCTGGCTGGTGCGAGACATTACGGAGCGTCGGCACGCCGAGGAAGAGCGGCGTATCGCCGAGACACCCCAACGCGCCCTGCTGCGGACCATACCGCCGGACACTTATCCCCAACTGACCATTGAGACTTTATACCGGGCCGCCTCGGAAGAAGCGCAGGTCGGCGGGGATTTTTTCAACGTATTCACCCTGTCGGAAGGTCAAATCGCCCTAGTCGTCGGCGACGTTTCCGGCAAGGGTCTGGTGGCGGAAATGACGGCTCAGGTCAAATACGGCCTGCGCGTCCTGCTGCGCGACGCTCGGCAGCCGGGGCTTGCCCTTGCCCGGCTGAACGACTTCCTCTGCGAAGCCCAGAGTCAGGGCGACTGGGGAAGCGATCATCTGGTCGCCCTAACTTTGGCAATCGTAAACCCGGAAACAGGCGAAACGCTTATCACGGCGGCGGGCAGCGAGCCGCTGTTATGGCGCGCAAGCGGCGATTGGGAGCCGGCCTTCAGCGAAGGCGTCATCCTGGGAGTTCAGCCCGGATTGATCTATGCCGAAAGCCGAGTCACCCTCGCGCCCGGCGATACTTTGCTGATTGTCACAGACGGCATCACCGAAGCGCGCCGCGCGGGAGCGCTGCTTGGCATGGACGGCTTGCGGCAGATGATCGCCGAGCAGGCACAAACAGGCGGAACCCTGCGCGAACTCGGCCAAAGGATTCTGGATGGAGTGCATTCCTACGTCGGCGGCGCGCTCCGGGACGACGCCTGCCTTCTGCTGACCCGGCGGCGGGTTGTTTTTTGAGTCCCGGCGTGCTATAATAACCCGATTGTTGAACTTGGCCGGCTTGTTCGGTTTTTGTTCCTCTCTGCCCCACCCGTCTTTGGCGAGCCGGGTCGGGCCAAAAATACAAGACCAGAGAGAGGAGGCACTAGATGCCATCCATCGCCATTACCCAGCCTTACGAGGCAGTTTACATTGTGGGCGCCGATCTCGGCGACGAGCAGATCGGCGTCGTTTCCACCAAGTACCGTCAGATCGTTGAAAACGGCGGCGGCACGGTGGAGAAAGTGGATGTCTGGGAGCGGCGCAAGCTGGCCTATGAGATCAAAGGCCGCACCGAAGGCATCTACATTGTAATGCAGTTCCGTTCCAAGCCGGATGTGGAAGCCGAACTGCGCCGCATCTTCCAGATCAGCGAAGATCAGATTCGCTTCCTGATCGTCCGCCGGGACGAGGAAGACGGGTCCATTCCGGCAGCAGCGCCCGCTGCGCAGCCTGCCCAGGCCGTGCCGGCCCCGGCCCCAGCCGAAGAAGCGGCGCCTAGCGCGGAAGCGGCTCCCGCCGAGGAAGCCCCGGGACCCGCCCTGGCCGCTTGAAAGACAACTGAGACTTGAATTGGTTTAGAGAGAAGGGAGCGTTAGGAAAATGTTTCTGAATTGGGTCATCTTGATCGGGCGTATCGTGACAGACATCGGCGAAGCGTTGAAATATACGCCGAGCGGCATCCCGGTGCTGCAATTTCGTTTGGCCGTGGACCGGCCTCAGTCAAGCGAAGCGCGGCAAAGCGGGCAGCCAAAGCAGACGGACTTCATCACCATTGTCGCCTGGCGTCAATCAGCGGAATTCGCGGCCAATTATCTGGGCAAGGGCCGGCTGGTGGCCGTGGAAGGCCAACTGCATATTCGCGAATTTGAACACGAGGGTCAGAAGCGCCGCGAGGCGGAAGTGGTCGCCGACAACCTGAAATCCCTGGAACGGCCCCGAGAGGGCGAGGGTGACGGCGGCGGTCAGGAGAGCAGCGGCGGCTACAGCCGCGCTCAAGGCGGTGGCGGCTACAGTCAGGGCGGACGCGGCGGACGCGAGGAATATGCAGGCGGCGATGGAGGTTACGGCGGAAACGGCAGCGCGGCTGCCGCGCCCGCCCCGGCGCGCGCGGCGGCTGCGCCGCCGAATTGCCCCCCCGCCGGCGGTGCGGCCCGCCCGGCAAGCGGCGGCAACAAAAACTACCCACCGCCCGCCGAAGACGACATGGATGATCCATTCGCAGACAATTAATGCGGCGAATGGAACCCTACGAATGGAAGCGCCATAGATGCCGGGCATCTATGGCGTTTTCTATTTTTCACGACCCGGTGTCACTTGATTTCAAGGCGCAGATGATGTCTAAGATGGTGATCCCCGCAACGGCGGCGAGGGCAGCGGCAACATGGCGGCGCTGCGGGTTAATGGCTTTCAGGGCTGAAGCGAGTGTCGCCAGGTCCAGGCCATCCCCGCCGACACGCCCCCAGAGCCACGGCGCGGGCCTGGGCTGCGTCAGCAGGCCAACCCCCGCCCCGATTTCCCGGATGCCATAAAAGCGAATCAGGCCGGACTTGCCTTCCATGCCAAAGAAGCCATCCATGCGTTCGGCAGCAATCACTTCGGTTAGGCCCAGGCCAATACTGAACCACCCCAGCGCCTTCGCTGCTGTTTGTAAATTCATTGTCTTACCTTTCTCCACCGCCACATAGGCCGATCCGTCCTCGGCAATAGCTGGCTGCAAAACATACTTTCCATGCTCCGGCACGGCGACGCGGTCAAAGTCGCGGGCGAGGGTGTGCAAGGCGGCGCGCATTTCTGGGCCGCGCATCGCGCGGCCATGCCCGGTCACGGCAATTTCAGGTTCCAGAGCCGCCAGACGCTCCACGGACGTCTTTGCGCTTTGCCAGTCCGGCGTGAAGTACATGGGCGGGCCGTGCATTTCGGTCCGCTGAGTCGCGACTGCATAGGCCGACTCCTGGGCCGTCGTGATAAACGCATCACCAGCAATCAGCATCCGATCTGCCTCGCGCCAGAGCGAGACATGGCCCGGCGCATGACCGGGCGTATGAATCCATTGCCAACCCGGCATAAACGGCACACTGCCATCAACGGGAAGGCTGACCAGTCGGCTGCCGACATCTACTGGTTTGCGGGGAAACAGGGGCGAAATCAGGGGCATCATGCCGCCGCCGACCGTAGGGTCCGGTGGGGGATATGCCGCCGTGCCGTCCAGATAAGGCCGCTCCAGATCATGCGCGTAGACCGGCGCATCCCACTTCTCCGACAGTTCTTCCAGCGCGCTGACATGGTCAAAATGCCCATGTGTCAGAATAATCGCAGCGGGGCGCGCGTCCGGCCCAAAGCGCTCTTCGGCAGATTTGGCAATTTGGCCCGCCGTACCCGGCAGACCGGTGTCAATGAGCACCCACTGCTGGTCGCCTGCGTTGGGCAGTCCATAGTAGGCAATGTTGACCATTGCGAGCCGTTTATAAGCGACATCGGGCGTCACTTCATGGACGCCGTCATGGCGCGCTTCATCGTCCTGGGGATTGTCGGCGCGGGCATCCGGGTTCAATGGCACTTGCTGTTCCATTGTTGCCTCCTTTGCGAGTTCCTTCTTCCCTTTTTTGTTTCCCGGCAAACCAGCCCCCAGAGACAAGAAACCCGCCTGGCCAAAGTGGCCAGGCGGGTTTCTAAAGCAAAATAGGGCGCAGCTTGCTGCGCCCCTACAACGTTTTTTCATGCAGCAAAATGTGCAGTTTGGTCCCGCAGGGTCGCCGGCATACACAGACACGACACTTTCTGCCGCAGAGACAAGATCAGTGTCCGCTCAAAGTCAAAACGGTGAAAGCAGGGGCGGCAGATTTCCAGATGCCGTATGACAATGACCTGCTCCGCTTCCGAAAGCTGGTGGTCTAAATACTCGTTCAGACGCTTGACGGCCTCTTCGCACGAATAAAAGTCCACGCAGTCCATGCTGCGCGGGTCCATCTGCCGCTGAGGCTCCTGATCTACCGATTCATCCACGACTCTCTTCTCCGTTGAGATACTCCCACAAGGCCCGCTGCAACAGCTTGCGTCCCCGCGAGAGGCGCGAACGGACAGTGCCGATGGGTATCTCCAAAGTTTCCGCGATTTCCTGATACGACATTTCTTCCAGCGTCGCCAGCGCGACCGTGTCCCGGAACTCAATCGGCAAGGCTTCAATCGCCCGCGTGATTGTTTCAATGTCCAGCTTCTCTAAAACGGCCTTTTCCGGGTTTTCCGTCTCCGGGTGATCGCTGCCGCCCACACCGGAAACGCCGTCTTCTGTCAGGCGGTTGTAAAGATAAAAATCTTCCAGGCCGTCATACGAGACCGTCTCGCCCTGGCGGGATTTGCGCCGGTAGTCATTCAGAAAAACCGTGTTCATGATACGGAACAGCCACGCCTTGGCATTTGTTCCCGGCTGATATTGGTAAAAAAAGCGATACGCGCGCAGGTAGGTGTCCTGGAGGAGATCTTCGGCATCGTTGGCGTTGCCGGTCAGGCGCAGGGCGTTGCGATACAAGGCGTCCAGATGCGGGTTCATCTCGGACTCAAACACGGCCGGGTCCGTCGGCAGGGGAGCGACCGGCGTGTCTTCTAAAACAGGCGGGAGTTCTAGTTCAGCCATGCGGTTTCCTGTGATCATCCTATTCCGCCCACCGGGGCGATTAATCGCGCGAAGCGGTTCCTGCCGACTTTGACGATCTGGCCGGATTGGACGAGAATTGTCTGCGCCGGGTCGGTGATCTTCTCACCGTCTACACTCACACCGCCCTGCTGTACAAGCCGCCGCGCCTCACCGTTGGAAGGAGCCAATTTAGCAGCGACCAGCAGGGCTGTCACGCGGGCATGACCGTCTGCATCGCAAATGTCGGTGGGAACGGCGACTTCGGGCATGTCGTCCGGGACCTGATGCTGCTTATGGACGCGCTCAAACTCGTCATCCGCCGCCTGGGCGGCGGCCGCGCCGTGATAAATCGTGATGATCTCGCGCGCCAGACGCTTTTTAGCCTCGCGTGGATGAGTTATACTGCCATCCGTCAGTGCGCGGACTTCGTCCATCAGGACATCCGTGCAAAGCTCGATAATAGGTCGGCATGAGTTCATCGCTGATAGACATTAGCTTGCCGAACATCTCCGAAGGCGCTTCGCTGATGCCGACATAATTGCCCAGCGACTTGCTCATCTTTTTGACGCCGTCCAGTCCGACCAGAAGCGGCATAAAGAGAGCGACCTGCGGTTCCTGCCCTAATTCTTTTTGCAGGGCCCGGCCAGCCAGAATGTTGAATGTCTGATCCTGCCCGCCCATTTCTACGTCAGCTTTAATCGCCACACTGTCATACGCCTGCGCCAGCGGATACAGGAGTTCATGCAGGCTGATCGGCTGCCCCTGGCTGAAGCGATTCGCGAAGTCTTCGCGCTGCATCACCTGGGCGACCGTCATTTTGGAGGCCAGCCCCACCAGGTCCGCAAAACTCAGCTTCCCCAGCCATTCGCTGTTGAAACGGACCACGGTCTTTTCCGGGTCCAGCACTTTGGCAAGCTGCGCGACATAGGTCTGGCCGTTGCGGGCGGCTTCTTCTTCGGACAGCATGGGCCGGGTCGCCGAGCGCCCCGAAGGATCGCCAATTAAGGCTGTGTAATCGCCGATAATAATCACAACCACATGGCCCAAATCCTGAAACAGCCGCATCTTCCGCAGGACGACGGCAAAGCCTAAATGAATGTCCGGCGCGGTCGGGTCCAGTCCCAGCTTGATCTGCAAAGGCCGGCCTTCTTTGGCCGATTTCTCCAGCTTGGATTTTAGATCGGCCAGCGGCACAATGTCTATTGTTCCACGCGCAATCATCTCCATTTGCTGATAGATTGAAAGATTATCGGAAAGAGGCATAACAGGGCAAGTTTAGCACACGGAGCGGGAGAAAGTCAATTGAAATACTAATTGAAAGGCAGGAAAGCGGCAGAGCGAAGGCGAAAGGATTGTTATGCGCTTCCCGATATTCTTGCCGGCCTTGCTCGTGACGATGTTGTTTTCCAACGGCTGCGGCGCGCAGAAGACGTTCACCTATGGCACAACCATCAGCCCCTTGACGCTGGCGCAGGCGCGGGCAAATCATGAAACGAAACTGCTGACGCATGGCCCCTCGCCCCAGCCGGTTTCTCCCGAAGAGCGGCAAAAGCCGCCGGACGTGCAGGAAGTCCAGTTTGTTTCGCACGGTCAAACGCTGTTCGGCTGGCTGGGCGTTCCGAGTACGCCCGGTCCGCATCCCGGCCTGCTGTACGCGCACGGCGGGTTTGCGCTGGGCGGATCCGATTTTGACGACGTGCGCCCGTTTGTCCAGGCCGGATACGTCGTCTTCGCCCCCGCCTGGCGCGGCGAGGACGGCAACCCCGGCGACTTCCAAATGCTGTACGGCGAGGTCAACGACGCCGATGCTGCCCTGGATTATTTGGCCAAAGTTCCGGGCGTGGACCCCAGCCGCCTGTTCGCCGCCGGCCACAGCGTCGGCGGAACGACCATCATGCTGCTGGCGGAAAGCACGACAAAATTGCGCGGGGCCGCCGCCTGCGGCGGCTTCCCCGACATGTGCGGCGCAATCCATGAGACCGGCAAGCCGACCTTTGACGAGACGCCGTTTGATTGGCGTGACAAACTGGAAAGCGACCTGCGTTCCCCCGCCCGTCACCTGAACGATCTCCACTGCCCGCTGGAATTGTTTTACGGCCAGCAGGAAGAATATTACATCGGGCAGGCCAACGCTATGCAGGCGGACGCGCAGAAGAAACACAAAGCCGTTACCGTCACAGTTTTTCCCGGCGCGGATCATTTCACCGCGCTTCCTCTCGCCGTGCAGAAAATGATCGCGCGGTTCAACAGCCAATAGCTTAACGCAAATTTAATCTGTGCTTAACGCGCTCTTAACGAAGGGCATACATAATAGGGACGTGGCTGAGGTTGAGAGACCTCCCATTGCTCATCCCCTATTTTCCAGGCCGCGGCGTTCGCTGCGGCTTCTTTTTTTGCTGGGGCAGGCTGGAAAAGCTCACCAAATGAGAAACTTCGGCGATTGTCACTGCTGGGCAGAGAAGACCGGCTGAGTTCTGTCGAGCGGCGTGGTAAAGTCAGATCAACACAAATGCCCTTAAGGAAACTGCCATGAAAGCCCTCTACAAAACCGCCTCCCCTTATCAGACAGACGCGCTGGCCCTGCCCGTCGAGAAATTGGAGGAAGCCCTGCCATTCTATCAAACCGTCATGGGTTTTCGAGTCGTCTCGCAGCAACAGGCGCCATGTCGGTCTGCCATTCTGGAACGTGACGCTGTCCAGATCGGCCTGGCCGAGAATGGGGGCGATCCCACCCAGGATGGATGCTTCTTTGAGGTAGATAATGTGGAAACGGCATTTGCAGAACTGAAGGAGAACGGTATCAACCAAGAGCAAACTGGCTTCCGGCTTGATCGGTATGGGGATGTGTCCTATCGCGTCTTCTTTGTCATCGCGCCGGATAAACTCTGTTACTGTCTCGGGGAGCGGGTACAATAGACGCATGTCGGAAGAAATCGCGCTGCTGGAAGGCTTTATTTCGGTGAGTTCGGCCCTGACAGGCGGGCATCGGCAGATTTACGGCATTCAGATTCGCGCGGGCAAAGAAGACGGGCAGACGCGGCATTTGGAACAAATGGCGCGAAAAGCGCGCATTCCCCTGGAACGAGTTTCCGCCGAGGCCATTGAAGAGCGGGCGGGCGGCAAGACGCACGGCGGAATTGTCGCAGAGGTCGGCCCCTACCAATTCGCGCCTTTAGACAACCTGGCTTCAGGCGCGTCCTCCCCGTTCCTTGCCATGATTGACGGTGTGGAAGACCCTTTCAATTTCGGCGCGTCCGTTCGCGCCCTCTACGCCGCCGGAGCCGACGGTCTCGTCGTGCGCCCGCGCAACTGGCTTTCCGCCGCCGGCATAGTCTCCCGTGCTTCGGCGGGGACTTCGGAACTGATCCCCATCGCCCTGGCCGAAACAGCGTCAGAGGCCGCCGACTTTTTCCGGGAACGCGGCCTGACTATTGCCTGCGCCACCGATGAGCGCGGCAGCGTCTCGCTGTATGACGCCGATTTAACGGCTCCCCTGTTCCTGCTCATCGGCGGGGAAAAGCGCGGCATAACGCGCTCATTTTTAGACCAGGCGGATTTAAAGCTGCGCGTTCCCTATGGCCGCCCGATGCCGCATTCACTCGGAACTGCTTCGGCGACGGCGATTATTGCGTTTGAAGTGATGCGGCAGAGAACCCACCCGGCGGGCAAGCCCGCCGCTCTCCCGAAACGAGAGGGAAAAGAGGGTGGTTGACGAAGGGCTGTCTTCTCCTGCACTTCTCCGCCCCCTCCTGCATCGGGAGGGTGGCGGGCTTGCCCGCCGGGTGGGTTCTTCCAGTCACCCTCCTACCCCCCCACCATTGCCGCTGCCTGCGACGACAGGCGGGTCAGAACGTCCCGCACGACGGCGTCCGTGCCGATCCCTTCCGCCTCGCCCTCAAAGTTCAGGATCAGCCGGTGGCGCAGGGCGGCGGGAGCGACCGAGATGATGTCGTCATAGGCGACATTGTAGCGGCCATCCAGCAGGGCGCGGATTTTACCCGCCAGCACCAGCGCCTGCGCGCCGCGCGGGGACGAGCCGAAGCGGACAAACTGGTTGACCATCGGCGTCGCCACTTCCGAGCGAGGATGGGTCGCCAGGATGACTTTGACGGCGAATTCGCGCACATGGGAGGCAATCGGCACTTCGCGGGCGATCTGACGCATCGCTAAGATCTGCGGTCCGTCCAGGACTTTTTCAATGTCCGGCGTTTCCGCCCCCGTTGTCCGCTCCACGATGGTGGAGAGTTCGCTGAGAGTCGGTGACGGCACGATCAGTTTGAACAAAAAGCGGTCTAGCTGCGCTTCCGGCAGGGGGTAGGTTCCTTCCATCTCAATCGGGTTCTGGGTCGCCAGCACGAAGAACGGCTCTTCCAGCCGGTACATCTTGCCCGACACCGTGACATGATGCTCCTGCATGGCTTCCAGCATCGCCGACTGCGTTTTCGGAGTCGCCCGGTTGATCTCATCCGCCAGAACAATGTTGGCAAACACGGGGCCAGGCTGGAACTGAAAGATTTTGCGTCCGCTGTCGTCTTCCATCAGGATATTAGTGCCGGTGATGTCGGCGGGCATCAAATCAGGCGTAAACTGCACGCGGTTAAAGTTCAAGTCCAGGACGCGGGACAGGGTGCGAACCAGCAGGGTCTTGCCCAATCCCGGCACACCTTCCAGCAGCGCGTGTCCGCCGGACAGCAGGCAGATGAGAACGCCGTCCACAATGTCGGTATTGCCGACAATCACCTTGCCGCATTCCGCCCGAACGCGGGCAAAGTCGCTCTTAAACTGCCCGATAGTCGCTTCGTTGATTTCCATAGATGTTCCTTAATTCTTCTGTATCAAATCGGCGACGCGGTAAACAAAAATGCCTCTGGGGGCATCCCAGAATGAGACCACAAGTTCGTTGCCGGATGGGAAAAAGCCGATCTGCTTGACCATCGGGTTTCGCCCTGGTACGCTCCATCTCCCCAAACAATCGCCGGAACGCCACGCCCATAATCCGAGCATACCCTCCTGCCCATACGCCAGCAGGGTTCCATCGGGTGAAAATTCAAGACATCCCGAATAACGGTCACCTGCACTCCCGCCGCCCGGCCCGACGTCGGTCTGAGCGATCCACGTCCTGCTGGAACCTGTCTGCGTTGTTCCGATCAGATCCCAGAAGACAACAGACCCATCCGGCAGATTGAGCAGGAGCGCTCGGTTGTCCGGGCTGAAGAGCGCGTGACTGAAAAGGTAACTGTGGCGCTGCGCCGCGCACGGCAGCAGATCCGTCTCCTCGCCGGACGGCCAATTACACAGGCTAACATTGCCATCAAGCCAGTGACGACTCCAAACAGAGGCGAACCGTTCGCCCGATGGGGAAAATGCGATGCCATGATACATCGTATTTTCCGGGAACGCCGCTGAGACGCGGAGAGGACGGACGACGGGGCTGCTGTCCGGGTCTATGACTGTCAGCCCATGCCAAGACGAGTGCAGGAGAGTATGTGAACCGGGGGCGAATTGGAGGCCGCTCAACTCACCATCGTTGCCGACTTTTAGGGAATGCGTTTTGCTGCCTGTGTCAGCATCATACAGAATGACCCGGTCGCGCTGCGCGGCAATGGCAACGACATGCCCATCACTGGAAACGGCAACGCCGCGCACAAACGGCGCCGGCTTGACAAACTCGAGAAGCGGCTGCCCTGTCGCCAGCGAAACCATCCATGCCTTCTCCGCGCCAGCGGCGACCATGCGCTCACCGTCCGGCAGAAACGCAAATTTCTTGCCTGTGCGTATGCTCAAAAGGGGCGGCAGCAATGGCGGAAGGGAAAGCGCATTAGGCTTCATGCTTCTAAGTTCGCGATGGCCGCTGAATTTCCTGCACGGATCGCCGGTTCAGGAGGAAGATACGATGCGGTTGTGGAAAGGCATTGATGACGAGGACGACGCTGGAGTCGTCGGCAGACCTTCCGAAGTTGGGAAAGGGAACGACCATGCGAACGACGATTTTAGCAGCACTGGCGCTTTTGGCCCTGGGAATGGCAGCCCCATTGGCGCGGGCGGGCGCGGAAGCAAACGTGCAGAAGACGCTGCAAGCCGATTACAATGAGCGCGACAGCGCGTATGTCCGCAAGGATATTGACGGGACACTCGCGCATTACGCGCCGGATTTTGTCGGCGTCAGCACGACCGGCAAGCCCCATGATCTCAAAGAAGAACGGGCGGATTTTTTGAAGACGTTTACTACCCTCGCCGCCAAGTCTTCGGTTACCAAGTCCACGATTGAAAAGCTGACTCTGGATAAAGGGAAGACGGAAGCGACCGTGACGGTTCAGCGGCATGGCATCCTGCTGTTCGCCAACCCGGAAACCGGCTTAAATGATGTCTTGACTCTGGACGGGATATTTCAAGATATTTGGATAAAACGGGCAGGAGCATGGCTGCTGACGCGGGAACAAGCGTCGTCTCTGAAAGCCACAATGAATGGTAAACCACTCTGAAATCGTTGTCAAAATAACCAAAAAAGATTTTAGAAAGCTGGTAAAAGTTATGGTATAATGACATGAGGCAGTTCGCCTGACACCCAGGGGCGTCACTCTTTACGGCCTTTTGTTGTTACGATGTTGTAAGGACCAAGAAGAAGGTTATTTATGGCAGGCTATGTTGTCTATGACACTGTGCAAGGCGATGACGCTACCCGTTCAACGCAAAATCCGCGTGGACAAGCACATCAGCCTGGAAGATGCAAAGCGGTCGGCGCAAATGCGCTTTATCCGCTTTGCGCGCGGCCCCCAGCCCGGCGAAACCGAAAAAGTGGAGCGTGTGACAGTGGAGACAGCGCAGGGCGAGATCGTTTACGAACTGCCCGAAACCGCCGCATCCGCTTGATTCCTACAGGCTCACGTCGCCCCGCCTGGCCCCGCGCGTGACCGCCTCGGTGCGGCTGGCGGCGCCCAGTTTCACGAGAACCGAGGCGACATGAAACTTGACCGTGTGCAGGCTGATGGACAGATGGGCGGCAATCTGCTTGTTGGGCAGGCCGCGCGCCATCAAGCCCAGCACCTCCCGCTCGCGCGCCGTCAACGCCTCCCCGACGCCCATTGCGTCCACGCTGGCCTTGGCCGCGCTGGATAGCAGCGGGGCCAGGCTGCGGTCCAGAACAATCAGCCCCGCAGCAGCCGCCCGGATCGCGCCCACGATCTCTGCCCCTTCCGCCTCTTTGAGCAGATAGGCCCAGCCCGGCAGCGGCGCGGCGATCAGCCGCCGATACCCTTCCCGAGTTTCGCCTAGAAGAACCAGACCTGCCTCCCCGCCTGCCAGCGCATGGAGCAGGTTTTCCCGGTCGTCCGGCAGGTCGTCCACCAGGACGACATCGGGCTGAACCTCCGGCAGCAAACGCTCCAGTTCGCCGCTGCCTCCGGCATCACCGACAACCTCTAAATCGTCCGCGCCCTGGAGCAAAACGTGCAGGCCCGCCCGAACGGAGGCGTAGGAGGTGACAATCAAGACGCGGGTCATGCCGCCCGCCGATAGGCGCGGTTTAGAGCCGCCTGGACAAACCGCCGGGCGACATGGCTGGGAACAGCGAGGGCGATACCCGGCCTCATCACCATGCTGGCAATCCCGACAACCCGCCCCCGCGCGTCAGCCAGCGGCCCGCCGGAGTTGCCCGGCGCCAGGGCGACATCCGCCTGAAGCATCTCGCGCCGCGTCTGCCCCAGCCAGGTTCCCGGCCCCATACCGCTGACGATGCCCAGCGTCGCTGTCCCCTGCACACCCCAGGGATGGCCGACGGCCAGTATGATTTCGCCTACTTTCAGAGCCTGCGAATCACCGACAGGCGCGGCAGGCAGATCGTGGGCTGAGACGCGCAGCAGGGCCAGATCGTTGTCCCGATCCCGCGCCAGAGTCCGCGCCGCCAGCCGCCGCCCGTCGCTCAGTTCCACTTCGGCCCGGTCGCCGCGCGCCACATGATCATTGGTCAGAATTAGTCCCTGCCTGTCCCAGATCACGCCCGCGCCATGCCCGTCTCCGCCGCGCACCAGAACAACGCTTCGGCGCAGGTTGTCTATCAATTCCGTCGTCTGCGTGGTGAGCGACTGGAAAATTGCTGTGGTCATTGCTAAACTCCTTTAAACCCCCTAGCCCCCAATAATGGGGGAACCCGAGAGAACAACCTTCTGCTCTCTAAATTCTGCTCCCCCATTATTGGGGGCGGGGGGGGCCTCCTACTCCCGCACGCCCAGCGTCACTGGCAATTCCTGCGCTGCACCGCCGCGCACAATCTTGAGCGTGACAGCCTGCCCCGCCGCCAGGCCGCGCAAGTGGCGGCGCAGATCGTCCACATCGGCGAAGCGGCCTTCCCCAATACCCAGCAGCATGTCGCCGAGCAATAACCCAGCCTTATCCGCCGGGCCGCCGCTTTCTACCTGCACAACGAGCAGGCCAATCTCCTGATTTGTCCCGAGGTTTATTTTCAGACTGGCCGGCAGCGGCACGGCCTGCGTGCTGACACCCAGATAGCCGCGCTGCACGCTGCCGCCCGCCAGCAGAGCTTCCGCGACATGGGTCAGAATAGGCAGGCCCAGCGCGACTCCCATGCCGCGCCCGAAGTTCAGGTTAAGCAGGCCGACAATCTGCCCCTGCACGTTCACCAGCGGCCCGCCGGAGAAGCCGGGGTACAGAACGGCGTCGGTATGCAGGATGTATTCGGGTCGGTCTCCATCCTGTGCCTCCTGGCGGGCGCTGATGATCCCCAGCGTCGCCTGCAAGCCGGATTCGCCGGGGCGGCCCAGGGCCAGGGCAAGCTGCCCCACCTGAACGGCTTCGGGGTCGGCGCGGAGGATGGGCGACCATTTCGCACCCGTCACGCGCAGGAGAGCCAGGTCGGTTTCGCCGTCACGCCCGACAATCGCGGCGGGAAGTCGCATCCCGTCCGCAAGTTCCACGGTCAGATCCTGGTCGCGCTCCACGCCGTGCGAGGTCGTCAATACGAGTCCGTCTTCAGACCAGAGAACGCCGGTTGCGGTCAGCCGGCTGCCGTCATCCACGCGGACAACGGCATTTCCGGCGTGGGCAACCGCGCCGGCTAGTTCCGCTGACAGAGCGGCGAGAGTGGTTGTGTCTTGTGTCATGGTGTATACTGTTCCTTTGGCATACTAAAGAGACCCATTCCGCGCCCCAAACGGCGCGGCAGGTCTGGAAGTGATGCGTCTATGGTACTCCGCACGGCCTGTGCCGCGCATCCGCCAAAGGAGCAGGCAGAAGGACTGCTCTTTCGGGTCAGGACCACCATGCCCGGAGGTTTTATTGGGGTGAACGGCAGGGCTTTGGAAATGCAATTCCCCGCCTGTTCACCCCGCTACGGAGCGAAGCGACTAGGGGCGCGGGCAGAAGACATAATTTCTTTCTGCGCCCGCGAAGGCGGGGGCTTGCTCTATTAAAGCACGGGGGTTCAGCCCCGTGAAAGCGAAACTCTCATGCAACTTGGCATCGGCATCGTCGGATACGGCTTCATCGGCAAAGTTCACACGTTCGCGCATCGATCCCTGCCGCTGTTCTATGACCCGCTGCCCGCGAAAACCCGGCTGATTGGCGTCTGCACGGCGACCGAGGCCAGCGGGCTGAAGGCGCAGGAGCAGGCTGGATTTGAGTTTGCCACGCGGGACTATCAGGACTTGCTGGCCCGCGATGACATCCAGGTCATCCATTGCTGCACGCCCAATGATGCCCACCACACGCTCTTGTTGGACGCCCTGAAGGCCGGAAAGCACATCTACTGCGACAAGCCTCTGACACGGACATTAGCCGAGGCGGTGGAAGTCGCCGCTCTGGCCCGCGCGACCTCAAAAGTCCACCGGATGACCTTTAATTACCGCTTTGTGCCGGCCATTCTGCGCGCCAAAGAGCTGGTGGACGAAGGGTTTTTAGGTCAAGTCTATCAGTTTCGGGCGGCCTATCTGCACGCGGGCTATGTGGACCCGAACCGTCCCCTGAGCTGGCGGCTGCAAATGGCGCGCAGCGGCGGCGGAGCCTTGATGGATTTAGGGGCGCACGTCTTTGACCTGGTGCGGTTCCTGCTGGGCGAGTTTTCCGAAGTGCAGGCGCGTTTGGAGACATTTATCCCACAGCGCCCCGACCCGAAGACCGGCGCAATGAGCCTTGTAGACGTGGACGATCTGGCGATTGTGCAGGCGCGGATGGCTTCGGGGGCAATCGGCGTGATCGAAGCCAGCCGTCTGGCGACGGGAACGCAGGACGACCTGCGGCTGGAAATTCACGGCAGCCGGGGCGCAATCGCGTTTCACCTCATGGACCCAAACTGGCTGTCTGTGTACGACAACACCCATCCTGAAGAGGCCCTGGGCGGCACGCGCGGCTTTCAGAAGATTGAGTGCGTCGCCCGCTACCCAAATCCCTATGCCTTCGGCGCGACCAAGAACCCCATTGGCTGGCCGCAGTTCCATGTCCACTGCCTGTTTGATTTCATAGACAGCATCGCGAATGACTGTCTCGGCGGTCCCAGCTTTGAAGATGGCCTGGCAGCGCAGAAATTGGTTCATGCCTGCCAGCAGTCGGCGGCAGCCGGAACGGCGGTCAGATTGTGAGGAGATTATGCCGGCAGATTTGACGCCGCAGCAGGAACATAACCGTTTTTTTCAACAAAACGTCACGCTGGCCGGGCTGAAGTTTGAACATCCGGTCTGCCTTCAGAACACGGTCTTCATCAACCGGCTGGACTTGAGCCAGTGCCGCTTTGAGCGCGGCGTAGACTTTACCGGGTGCATTTTTGAGGGTGGTCTGACGCTGGCCGACGCCTGCATTGACGGGCCGCTGATCCTGAACCAAATCGTGATAGGAAAGGACCTGGAACCAAAGCCGACCGCGCATGCGGCGCTCCTCCAGCGGATCGTAGACATGCTGGATGCTCGCCTGGCGTACAGCGTGGAGCATACACCACGGCAGATGTGGCTACAGCAGCGGCGGAAACGATGGCAAAGCCGGCAGCAGGAGAAGCAGACGGAGGAAGAATCGCGGAACGCGCTTCCTCTGCCGGTTGCAGACTTCACGCGCCTGCGGGTCACAGGCAGCCTGAGCATGGTCGGAGCGCATATCTTCGGCGATCTCTGCTGTGATTTTGCCGAGATCAAAAATGAACTGTGCCTGAGCCGGTTTCAGGGACAGGGCGCCGTCACGCTGCGCTGCGCCCGCCTGGGAGAGATGCGCGCCGATGAAGAGAACGCCGCCTGCCGAGTAGAAGGCAGTCTGGACTTGACCTCGGCGACGGTCGCAGGAAACATCTGGCTGACTGCGGTCTCCATTGGCGGACAGCTTGGGTTGCAGACGGCAGACATAAGCGGCAATCTGACTTGCGCCGCAGGCCAGCGCCGAGCAGGCTTGCTCAGGAGCGGCGCCAATCTGTTCGGCGTGCGTGTTAAGGGAAGCGTTGACCTGAGCGGCGTCCGGGTGCGCGGAGACCTCAACCTCAACACCGCGGAAGTCAACGGTAATTTCATCTGCGACTATTTGAATGGAAGACGCTTTGCCCTCCGGGGCGATGCCTATCTTATCAATTCACGCATCGGAAGCAGCCTTTCTTTCACCGGAGCGCATCTTCACAGCCGCCTGATCCTGCAAAATGCTTCCATCGGCGGCGCTCTTTCTTTGATGGCAACAGAAGGATTAAAAGAAAATATTGCCTGCCGGATTCGGGAAAAAGTGTGGCTGCTGGGAACGACAATCACCGCTGATGTGAACCTGAGCGGCGCGGCCATCGGCGGCGATCTCATCATGCAGAATGCCCATATCGGACAGAATTTGCTGGTTGGAATGATGGGCGGCTTGAAGACAGTGATCGACGGAGACGCGCACCTGCCTTCCCTGCATGTCGCCGGCGAATTGATTCTACGCGGAACCCACCTTGCCGGAAACCTGAATCTGATTGCCGCTTCCATAGATGCCGGCCTGACCATCGCGCCGGGTTTGGACAAGACCAGGGGTTGGAAATTCGAGCGGCCTCACATTGGCGGTCGGATTGAGGCCGATATGGCCGTCATCGGCAAGCGAGTTCTTCTCCTGGGACTGAATGCGGAGCCGTCGAAAGAAGCACAGGAAGCACCGATGACGCAGGAAACACGGGATGAAAAATATGGTGTTTCCTTTATCGGGGCGCAAATTGGCGGCAAGTTTTCTTTGTACTCGAAAAAGTTATGTCACAGAATATCTCCAGTACCAGGAAGCCGAAGTGTCGCGAAAAATCATTACGGCCGCTCAAAGAAAGGCAGTGCTGCACAATTATCCGCTGCAAATGACCGCTCTGAAGGGTAGCCTGAACCTATACCGGGCGCAAATATCGGGCGACATTGTGCTGAACGGCGCCAAGATTCATGGGAGATTAAAGGTAAACAATGTCCATGCCGGTGCTCAAATTCGGTGTCGGCCAGTGGATTTGGGTCTGTCCAGACAACCGGTGCGCGCATCCGCTTCGCAGGCGGACTTCAGCGCATTGGAAATAGCAGGCGACGTGTCCCTGACCGGCCTGGACCTGATCGGTGAGACCGGGGAAGACAAGACCGCCCCGGAGCGCCTCGTCCTGCGCGACGCCCGCATTCGCGGCTCGCTGGAATTGTTTCGCCCTGCCTGGAAACGGAACATAGCCAGCGGCGAGTATGGCAGCGCGGAAACCACCGGACTGGCCGGAGGCCGGCTGCAAATGGAGGCTGTAGAGGTAGGCCATGTGATCCTTTCCGGTCATAGCTTTGACCCACAGGAACCTAACACGGGATTAGATTCCGAAGCGCCGGTCAGCATTGCCTTTGACCGCGCTAAAATCGCCCGACTGGAAATCGTGGACCCGCTGCCCGCCGCCGATCTGAGCGATATGACGGTCGGGAGTTGGGAGGAACCACCGGGACAAGGTTTCTTTCCGAAAATGCTTGCCCTGTCCCGCCCTTTCCGCCGAAGCAATTACATTGCTATTGAGAACGACCTCCGAAACAAGGGCCGGGATGAGGACGCCGATGCCATCCTGATCGCCATGCGCCGGCGAGATCGGACAACCACCAGAAACTTCAGGAATACGTTACCCGACCGATTTTTTGACATCACCACAAAATACGGCACAACGAGCGGGCGTCTGGTGGGATTAATGGCCGCGATGCTGGTCTGTTCGTTCCTGATCTTCCGTGATCCCGCCCATGTGGAATATAAGATCGCTCCTGTCGCTCCCATGGCCCAGCCCGCCCCGATGGAGGTGCAGCGCGCCGCGCTGCGGGCCATCGTGCATCCCGAAGGCGCGGAATGGAAAGTGAGCGACACGATTTTCTTATTGACGCGGCTGCACGTTCCAATCCTCTCTCTGGGCATTGGGGACGATGTCCAGCCAAGCGGCATCTGGCCGAAGGCTTATGCCGCCATCGTCCAGGCATTAAGCTGGATCATGTGGCCGCTGTTCCTCGCCAGCGCCTCCGGCTTTCTTCGAAAGCAAAGATAAAAACAGAGATAAACTATGCGTGACAACAAACTGCGAACGGTGCTGCTTGTATTGGCAGGAGCGGCGATGCTCTGCGGGCTGCCGCGCCTCGCGGCGCTCCCTTTGGGTGCTGCCTCCGCCGCAATCCCGCTGCCGATTATTCCGGCCAAAACCTTTCGTGTGACGGATTACGGCGCGGTCGGCGACGGCAAAACGCTGAACACGGCTGCGCTGCAGCACACGATTGATACCTGCGGACAGGCCGGAGGCGGGACGGTGCTGATTCCGGCGGGTCGTTTTTTGACTGGCCCATTCACGCTGACTAGCAGCATGAACCTGCATCTGGAAAAAGGCGCGACCCTGCTGCTGACCAGCCGCGTGGAAGACTATGCCCTGCCGAATGGCCGTAATCGCAACGGCATTATGGCGGAAGACTGTCACGATACTGCCATAACGGGCCAGGGAAGCATTGATGGACAGGGCGCCGCTTGGTGGCCGCGCTACAAGAAGGGCTACGCTTCGCAGACCGGTGACCCGCCTCTTATTCACCGGCCTTATCTGGTCGTGTTCAGCCGCTGCACGCGGGTTCTGGTCCAAGATGTTACGCTCGCCAATTCCCCCTCCTTCCATCTTGTCCCCGCCCAGTGCCGGGATGTGACGGTGCAGGATGTTCACATCACCGCGCCTGCCGATTCGCCGAACACGGACGGCATGGACCCGTCCGGCTGGAACTTTCTTATTGAGCGCTGCACGTTTGATGTCGGTGATGACTGTATCGCGCTCAAACCGAGCGGCCTCATTGAGCCGGGGCAGCCATCCTGCCGGAACTTTTTGATCCAGAACTGCACGTTTTTCCATGGTCACGGTCTATCCATCGGCGGGCAGACGCCCGGCGGGTTGGAAAATATGACCGTCCGGGACTGCGTTTTCCATTCTACGCAGGCGGGCATTCGCATGAAGGCGCCGCGCGGCCAGGGCGGATTAGTAGAGCATATCACCTATGAGAGTTTGACCATGACGAATGTCAAAATGCCGATTCTGATCACCAGTTATTATCCGAAAGCGCCCGACAATCCCGCCAGCGACCCGGTGCTGCCCGTGACGGCATTGACCCCAATCTGGCGTCATATTCATATCACCCATGTCACGGCAGACGGCGGGCCGACGGCAGGCTTGATTCTCGGCCTGCCGGAAATGCCTGTCTCGGATGTCACGCTGACCGATGTCCGAATTTCCGCAGAGAGAGGCATGACGATCACCCATGCCCAGGGCATTCGCTTCTTTCACTCACAGATCAGTGTGAAAAAAGGCCGGGCGCTGATTACGGCGCAGGCCGAAGTGACCGAATTGGACAAAGAGGGAGCATCCCAGTGATGTTCCAAAGGCTATGCCGGGCTATTGTAACGATCACGTTCGCCGTCCTAATAGCCGGCCAGGCAATCGCGCAGGCACTCCAAAGCCGTGAGATCACCGTGGATGTGCGCGGCAAAGGCGACTTCCCAACGATCCAGGCGGCTGTGGACGCCGTCCCGACGGCCAATGACCGGCCAGTTGTGATCCAGATCGCGCCCGGAACGTACAACGAGCGTGTTACAGTCCCCAAAGACAAGCCATTTATCACGCTCCGGGGCGTCAATCTCGATCCCACCACAGTCCTACTGACGTTCCGCGCAACGTTGCCGAACCATGTGGCGGCGCTGACAGCAGCGGCTGACGACTTCCGATTGGAGAACATGACGATTGAGAACGCTTCGGGTGCCAGTGCGGGTCAGCAACAGGCGGTGATGTCGTTCGGGGACAGACAGGTGTATGAGAATGTCGTTCTGAAAGGCTGGCAGGATACCCTGTGGACCCGTGCCGAGGGCGCGCGGGAGTATTTTCACCACTGCGACATCTGGGGCAGCGTAGACTTCATTTATGGTTCGGCCATCGCCGTCTTTGACCATTGCAACATCATGGAACAGCGGCCTGCCGGTGGTTATCTTTCAGCTCCCAGCAGTCCGCAAAGCCAGCCGTTCGGATTGGTCTTTCTGGATTGCCATGCCGTGAACCACACCGGCGGAACGAACAATTCAGTTTTAGGCCGACCCTGGAAAGCTTACAGCGCCTCGGCCTGGATCCACTGCGTCTTAGACGATCACATCAGGCCCGAAGGCTGGCGGGAGTGGGGCGGGCGCGAAGCGACCTGCCGCTTCTCTGAGTTTGGCAGCAAGCGGCCGGATGGAACGCCTATAGATGTTGGGCGGCGGGTCCCCTGGTCCCGCCAACTCACCAGTGACGAGGCTGAGAACTACACGCTCAAGAACATCTTTGGTGATTGGGATCCCAACCGTGGAAAATGAGACCGGACGAACTGAAGCCTTCAGCGACGGCGTCTTTGCCGTCGCCATTACTCTGCTCGCTCTGGACATCCATGTGCCTCCACCGGAGAAATTGCTGGGCGGCCGGCTAGGACCGACTCTGCTGGAGCAGTGGCCGACTTTGCTGGCATATGTGACCAGTTTTTTGACCATCCTCGTCATGTGGATCAACCATGACCGGCTGTATGAACATATCGCCCGCAAAGACCGGGTGCTGTTATTGTACAATGGCCTGCTGCTGATGGTCGTCACCCTGTTCCCCTTCCCGACCTCGCTGCTGGCCGAATACCTGCCCCACCCCGGCACGAACGCCAAGATTGCCGCCGCGATTTATTCCGGCTTTTCCATCATCATGGCGATTTGCTTCAACCGGCTCTGGCAGCACGCCGCCATCGGCGAGCGCCTGCTCCATCCCGACCATGACCGCCAGAAAGCGCAGCGCATCACACAGCAGTACCGCTTCGGCCCGCTGCTCTACGGCATTGCCTTCGCCCTGGCATTTGTCAACGCCTGGGCCAGTGTCGGGATCAATCTCGCCCTCGCTGTTTTCTTCGCACTGCCGGAAAAGGCGGCGGCGGGAACCGACCAGACCTAGAGCCTGTTATGCACTTTGGAACAGCAGGGACTCATTTCTACTCATAAAGCCTATCAGCCTACTTGCTTTCGATTTTGCAACTGGCGTGGATCGCTGGTCCCCAATGCCATATCTGGTGCTGTACAGGGCCTACAGGCCCTTCTGGGATTTCAAAGTGCATAACAGGCTCTAGCCACCCTGTATGAGAGAGGGAGAGGAAACATCATGCAGGCTGTCCATGAAATTCTTTTGAAGACAGCGCAAAACGTGGCCGCTGTGTATGCGGCACACCCAAACGCACGCGCGGTGGCTGTTGTCGGGTCACTGGCGCGCGGCCAGACGGACGATTTTTCCGATATTGACATGACAGCAGTTTATTACACTCTTCCTACTGAAGAGGAAATCGCGGCGGGGCGGGAGACGCTGGGAGCGACCGAGTGGCGGCGTTTTCCCAGCGGGGAAATTGACGGATTGGCAGATTTTTTTCGAGTTAAATACCAAGTAACTTTGGGCTGCTGAGGTGAAGGCGGTAGATATGCTGAAACGGACTAATCTGGTCCGCGCCGACACAGCCGAGATACAGATAACCCCCTGCCTGTGTACGCGCAAAGCGACACAGCCTACTCGCTCAGATGGGTTTGGAGGAACTTGGTGTTGATTTCGCCTTTGCGGAAGAAGGCGTTTGCCAGGATGCGCTTGTGGTATTCCAAATCCGTTTTGACGCCACCGATCTCCACTTCATCCAACGCCCGCTGCATCCGCGCAATCGCCCCCGTGCGGTCATGGTCCCAGACGATGATCTTGGCGAGCATGGAGTCGTAGTAGGGCGGAACGTCGTAGCCGGCGAAGATGTGCGTATCCACACGGACGCCGAGGCCGCCGGGCAGGCGCAGGGAAGTGATCTTGCCGGCGGCGGGGGCGAAGTCGCGGTCAGGGTCGCGGGCGGTCAAACGGACCTCAATGGAGTGGCCATTCCACTGGACATCGCGCTGGCCGAAGGTCAGGCGCTCCCCGGCGGCAATCTTGATCTGCCATTTGACCAGGTCCACGCCCGTCACCTGCTCAGTGATCGGATGCTCGATCTGGAGCCGGGTGTTCATTTCCATGAAGTAGAACCTGCCGTCGGGTGCGGCGATGAACTCCACCGTCCCTGCATTGGTGTAGCCCGCCGCACGGGCCGCTTTGACTGCGGCCTCGCAGATGCGTTTGCGGACACCGGCATCTAAGTGGGGCGCGGGGGCTTCTTCTACCATCTTCTGGTAGCGCTGGGTTTGGAGCGAACAGTCCCGTTCGCCCAGATGCAGCACTGTCCCATGCTCATCGGCCAGAATCTGCACTTCAATGTGGCGGAACGTGTCTATGAACTTTTCAATGTAGACGTCGGCGTTGCCGAAGCTGGATTCGGCCTCCACCTGGGCGGTCTTGAGGATTTTGGGGAACTCTTCCTCGTTCTGAACGACCCGAATGCCGCGCCCGCCACCGCCTCCCGCCGCTTTGATCATTACGGGAAAGCCGATTTTAGACGCGACTTTGGCCGCTTCCAGCGGATCGCGCAGGGCCGTGTTGGTGCCAGGAACGATGGGAACGCCCGCTTTTTCCATGGTCGCTCGCGCTTCGATTTTATCCCCCATCGTCTCAATGGCGCGCACCGGCGGGCCGATGTACTTCATGCCGATGGCGTTGCACATCTCGGCAAACGAAGCGACTTCGGCCAGGAAACCGATGCCGGGGTGGACGGCATCACAGCCTGTAATCACGGCGGCGCTGAGGATGTTGGGGGCGTTGAGATACGAGCCTTTGCGCTCCGGCGGCCCGATGCAGACGGCTTCATCGGCCAATCGCACATGGAGCGAGTTGGCATCGGCCTGGGAATAGACCGCCACGGTGGCGATCTTCATTTCGCGGGCCGCGCGGATGACGCGAACGGCGATGTCGCCCCGGTTGGCGATCAGGATTTTTTTGAACATAATTTCGTTTAAGAAGTCCTATCCCGGCTCACAAGTTCGCCACCCTTCCCTCGGAGGGAAGGGTGCGGAACCGAAAGGTGACGCGGGATAGGACCTACTGAGAACCTTCGTCGCCCGTGCCGCTGGGGGCGGCGCTGCCGCCGGCAGCGGGAGGCAGCGTGACGCCGCCCGGTCCTGGGGTCGATGCCCCTGGCGCGGAGGAATTGCCGGGCGCGCTGCTGCCGGCGTTCACCACAACGGGCTGGGCATTGGGCGCAGCCATGCCATGCCCGATCTCCGTCACTGTGCCGGCGCCGGCGTCTAGCTGGAACTGGCAGCCCTTCGCGCGGATGATGTCATCGGTCGCGCCATATTTTTTGAGCTGCTCAAAACTGGTCGGATTGCGGTCATTGTGTTCCTGCTTGTACATCATGATCGCCTGGCTGATCTGCGACTGATATTCGCTGCACACCGCGCCATAGGCCGCCTGCTCCGAAGCCGGGGCACCGTTGTGAGAACCGGCGGCGGGCTTCAAGACCTTCATGGCGTACCAGGCGGAAAGGATGATGACGATGGTGAGGGACACGAGAGTCCCGATCAGGGACAGAGATGCCTGGCCGCGCTGCCAAGCGTTGCGGCGATTTGACAACATAGTGAGCCTCCTTCGGACAATGCAGCAATGTCAGGCGGCCAGGCGGAACAGAGCCTGCCCGTATTCGACCGGAGCGCCGTCTTCAATCAACACTTCGGTCACACGCCCGCCGGTTTCGGCCAGAACCTCGTTCATCAGCTTCATGGACTCGATGCTGCCGACGACCTGCCCCGGCGCGAGGACGGCGGCGTAGGGAATAGGCGGCGCGGCGTGATGGAATATTCCCACCATCGTCGCCGTCAGCGTCCGTGCCTCTTCGGCAGCCACTTCTGCCGCCGTCATGTCCGGCGCAGCTTCAGTGAGAGTCCCCGCAGCCACATCCCCGTTTGCGTCTACTGGTACGTCTACCTCGGCAGAAAGCGGCATGGCGGCGACTGCGGTCAGCGGGCGACGGACACAGACCCGCTGCCCGTCCTGCTCCACGCTGATCTCGGAGACAGGATATTCGCCGATCAAACGGACGACTTGTTCGAACAAATTCCAGGTTCATAATAATCACCCCCTAGCCCCCAATTCTGGGGGAACCGGAAAAGAAAAGCCATTCTTACCCTTCCCTAACAGGGAAGGGTCGCCGCTTGCGGCGGGGTTAGGTTCTTCTCCGGCTCCCCAGAATTGGGACGGGGAGGCTTCTTTCATATCTTGAGTTTGAAGCAGAAATACTCAATCAGCTTCAGCGCCTGCGACAGCAAAATCACGCCCAGCGCGACGATGAAGACCCAAGCGATGATGCTGTAATCCCCGCTGTGCAGCGCTTTGATGCCCTCGGGGTCCGGGTTAAACGAAAACCGCTTGGTCGCCGTATCCAGGCCGAACAAAATTTGATTGACAATCGTTTGCAGCCAGGCGAACTGCCAGACCAGCACGAGCGGCATTCCAATCAACGTCGCGACGGTCAGCGCCTTGTGCTTTTGGCGCTGATGCTCATTGTAAATGACGCAGTTGCGGCAGCGTTCGCGCTTAGCTTCCGGCGAGAGAATTTTGCGCGGGCCGCCATTCAGCGCGTTTACCGCCGCTGTGGACTGCTTTTTCCAGTCGGAGTTGATCATCGCCTGCAAGACGATCTTCTCCTCGCACATGCAGCCCTCTTTGTACCACCAGCACGGGCCGCGCTTCTTCAGGTAAATGGGACACTTGACACGGATGTTGTCGCGGCAGAACGGTCCTTCCCAGCAGCGACCCAGAAAGACCTGCCGCTGCCGGCCCTCGGATGTCTGCTTCACCGTTCCCGCGCCATACTTGGCTGTCGCCCGCTGGGTCGCCGCCATTTCCGCCGCTTCACCGAAACGCCGCCCCAGGTCTATGACCGAGCCAATCACCCCCGGAACCGCGAACAGCCAGGCCAGAAGCTGGAAATCCGCCAGGGCGGCGCTGCTGGCCCGACTTGCTTCCTGGTGGCGCATCCAGTAGATCTGGTTGGTCAGAAAGGGGACGCCGCCATAGAATACAGCCGCCGTGCCGAGCAGCCAGTATCCCGTGCCTTCAGCCTGCCAGGCGCAGATGACCAGAGATACAACACCGACAAAGCTGGTGATTTGCAGCAGACGGAAGACGGTCGCGATGTTGTCCATCTGCATCTGTCGGCGGGACTGGGGCAGATGCAGCAGCGCGTCATGCGTCCACACACCGCTCCACAATCCCCAGAACAGGTACAGCAGCAGAAACAGGCTGACGACCAGCGCGATTTGAAAGATGCGGCGGGCCAGGTCTTCCAGTTTGGTGGAGCGAGACCCGCGTCCCTTCCTGCCGCCACCTTTCTGGGAGGCACGGCGTGCGGCGGGGATCGGCGCTTCGGTCAGGTCAATGCGTTCCGACATGAGGACCCACCTTTCCGGTCCACAGCCTTTGAGAGACCACAGAGCGGGCGATTAAAATCGCTGCAACAAAGTCACGAAGTCCGCCTTCGCGGACTAGGACTATCTCCCTCCTAACCGGCGAAGGCCGGTTTCGTGCTTTTGTTGCTGCGGTTTCAACCGCCGGTTCGGAGTTTCTAAACAGCCTCCGGCTCCTATTTGACGCGCTCCAGATATTGATCGCTGCGGGTGTCAATTTTGATTTTGTCGCCGATCTTAACGAAAAACGGCACATTCACGACCGCCCCGGTCTCCACCGTCGCCGGCTTGCCGCCGCCCGATGCGGTGTCGCCTTTCTCGCTGCCCGCCGTTTCCGTCACTTCCAGTTCCACAAAGCTGGGAACCTCAATGCCGATGATGCTGTCTTTGTGCATCATCACGCTCAAGTCCATGTTTTCCTTAAGATACTTGACGCCGTCGCCGATTTGCTCTTTGCGGATACTGATCTGCTCAAACGTCTCCGGGTCCATGACGTAATAATCCGTGCCGTCATTGTATAGGTACTGCATGGGCTTGCGCTCCAAAAACGCCTGCTCCATGCGCTCCCCGCCGCGCCAGGTCTTCTCAATCGTGCGCCCGTTCTTGATATTTTTCAGCGTGGAGCGCACGAACGCCCCGCCTTTGCCGGGCTTGACATGCTGAAAATCGGTGATCGTATAAATATCTCCATCCATAAGGATGGAGATGCCGTTGCGGAAATCGCTTGTGTCCATAACGAAGCTAAAAACTCCTGCGTTGATGCTGTAGTGAACTGTGGTCTGAAATAATTATAGCACATCCGGCAAGGCCCTGACAACCAGGAGCAGCAAAGAGCGCAGGCCGAACGGCCTACTCGCGCTATTTCAAATAGGTCAATGGCGCTGTCGTGCCACTCATGTCCATATTTTGTCCAATGCGGGTCTGGCGGCGGGAAATTGGTTCGGCTATAGCCCCGATGATCCGCAAAATCAAAAACAGCGTGTGGGTAGTTGTTGATTACCAATGCTGACTTCAATCCATCTCCTGACCATATAATCTGCACAGTAGAAGGCTTGGCACGGTCAACCACATTTCGGACGTTGTAAATGTGTACTGCATCGCAGATCGGGTCATTCGCCCGCTTGGTATCTACGGCATAAAAGTAGCCGGTCTGACCGTCATCTTCAAATACAGTTTCGTATTGCGTAGAAGGTGAAGCGCAATGTACCGTGACAGGTTTGCCCACTGTGAAAACTTGCTGCGCTTCAATAGTAGAAGCCAAATGATGCCTCACTTTTTTTGGCTTACCTGAAAGTTTGTCAGGGTGAGCTAAAACCATACCGCTGGTTATCAACAAACAGATGGCGACAACAAGAAGGCGAGCAATTTTCAATCTCTGAACCTTTCGTCACAAGACGCCCCCTCCATGCGAGGAGGAGGCGCTTGTTGTGAAAAATGGACGGCGCAGTTTAGTAGTGCTTAGTGACTGTGAAACTGGCCGCGCTGGTGGCCGTGCCGCGCATGGTGGTGACGGTGATCGGGCCGGTGTAGGCGATGGAGCGCACGAGGGCGGTGATCTGCGTGGGAGAGTCCACCGTGATCTTGGCCGAAGGGATGCCGCCAATAGTGACCTGGGTCGCGCCGGTGAAATTTGTACCGGTAATCGTCACCATATCCGGGAACTTGCCCGAGGTGGGAGTGAAAGAAGTGATGGTCGGCGGGCCGGCGGTTCCTTCGTTTGCCGTCCAGGTGACGGTAAAGGTCGCGGAACTGGTGATTGTTCCCGACAGCGTGGTCACCGTGATCGGCCCGGTCATCGCAAGTGAGCGCACAAGCGCCTTGATCTCTGTAGGCGAGACAACGGTGATCTTGGCCGAAGGGACGCCATTGATGGAGACTTGGGTCGCGCCGGTAAAGTTCGTGCCGGTGATGGTCACGAAGTCAGGAAACTTACCGGATGTCGGGCTGAAGGACGTGATGGTGGGCGCGGGTGGAATCGATTCATCGGCCTTCGCGGGCCGAGCCGGCGTCACCATCGCCAGCGCGGCGAGCAGGAGGACCAGGGACAGCACATGGAAACCGGCAGGGCGGCGCAGGTCAAGAGAGAGGTGTGGCATGGGAATGTTCTCCTTGTGTGGCAAATTAAGATAATCGGTCACGGCTTTAGGGACGCCTGCTTGCCGGAAATGTTCATCAGTGGCAGCGGTGATTTCATCTGTTTTTCATCTTTTCCATGTAACCTGCATACAGAATGCACAAGGAAGGGACAGAAAGATGAATGTTCGCAATTATATGCTTCGCAAAAGCCTGACAACGTGGCTGCTGATGGCAATCGTTCTCGGATTGGCCGCCGTCAGCAATCCGGCTCAGGCAGACCTCAAGGTAGTCGCCACTGTCAGTGTCACCGGGCTGCCGCCGATGCCGCAACAGCCGCCGGATGCGCCGAAGCCGCCCCGCTTCCCGCAAAAGGTCACGACTTATTATAAAGGCAGCAGTGTCCGCCGGGAAATCGCCGGGCAGCAGATCACGATTTTGGATACGGCGACAGGCAAGGGTTATCGAACTTGATCCGGCCCGAAAAACGTACTTCGCGCTTTCGCCCCGGCGGATCGGGGATCACGGCGGACCGCCGCCAATGGGCGGCAGCGTGAACTTGAAGGCTGACGGCAAAACCAAGACCGTGGCCGGGCTGAACGCGCAGGAGTATGTTGTCAGCAGCACATTTCGTCCGCAAAGAGGTGGATTTCCGGGCGGCAGGGGCTTTCCCGGGGACGGAGGATTTCGGAGGGAGGGTGGAAGACCTCCCGACGGAGGGTTCTTCGGCAGGCATAGTGGCCCGCCTCCCGGTACGCCGCTAGGACCGCCCCCGCCTGCCCCGGAGATCAGCGGCGAAGTCTGGCTATCGGCTATGATCCCGCTGCCGGGAGACGGCAGAAGCGCGGCAGGGCAACTGGCTTTCGGCGGCGGACCCATGAACCAAATGCTGGCGGACGCGCTGGCCCGCACAAAACGGCTGCCGCTGGCCGGCAAGATCAGCATGACGCGCCCCGGCCCGCCGCCCCGAGGGAATTGGGGACAGGCCGCGCTCGCGCCGCAGAAAATCGTGACGACGGTGACGGTCACGGCCATCTCGCAGGTGCCGCTGAAGGACTCGCTGTTTGCTCTGCCATCCGGCTACACCCAGATCGCCCCGCCCGCACCGCCGCGCCGACCGATGGAGCCGCCTCCAGGCGGGCCGGATGGCTTTGGCGGTCCGCCGCCGGGCGGGCCGATGGGACCTCCGCCTCCTCTCGACGGCGACAGGCTCTAGCCGGTCTTTGGGTTCTCGCCGATCCGGTCGGACCAGCCGACGATCATGGAGCGGAGGGTGTCCCACCCATCGGCGAGGACCAAAATGACATGGGGAACAACGAAGCCGACGAATACCCACAGCAGCCAGAAATGCCACAATCGGGCGTAATCATAGCCACCGAACAGCCCTTGCAGCCAGCCCAATTGCTGCGGCTTGTGGATCGCCCAGCCGGTCAGCACCGACAGCGTTCCCATGACCGGCATGGAGAAGTACGCCAGCCGCTGCAAGGCATTGTACTTGGTGGTGACGTGCGGGTGCGGCCAGGGCCGATGTAAAATCTTGGCGAAAGGCAAGCCGACGTAATAAATCTGCATTCGCACGGCATCTTTGGCATCGGACAGCCGGGGCAGCAGAGCCTTGTAGCCGCCGCCCAGTCCCAGCCCAACCAGATACAGCACGCCGTTCAGCATGAACAGATACGCGAACAGCCAGTGCAGGTTCAGGGCCGTGGACAGAAGGCCGGTTCCCAGGCTGAAATGGTCATACACCCAGCTTGTACTGTAATGCGTGCCGGTGACCCAGGCCGTGGAAGGGCCGTAAGAATGCCGCCAGGGTTCATGTCGGGCCACCCAGAAGCCAATGTCGGCCAGATAATCTTCGTTGCCGTCCATCGCGTCGTGGGGCGCGTGTTTGTAAACCGGCGCAGCCCAATAGATAGACAGGCCGCTCAAGGTCAGCCCCAGCAAGAGAGGAATGTTCAGCCAATGCGTGATCCGCACCAGCCAGTGATGCTTGCGAACCAGCGTCACGGCTTCAGGGGTGGGCCGGGCGTCTACCGCAAGTGTCGCCATGCGAGTATCCTTTGGGGGAACACGAGACCGACTGCCGAACAAAATAAGCGCAGCAGCCGATCTCCGACGCGGGCAAGATTACATCTTGTCGTGCATCATTTTGCCGTGCATCATCATTCCGTGATGCATCATCATTCCGTGATGCATCATCATTCCGTGATGCATCATCATGCCATGGTGCATCATTATTTTGTGATGCATCATCTTGCCGTGCATCATTTTATGGTGCATCATCATGTGACCATGCATCATGGGATGACCCATCATCTTGTGGTCCATCATTTTGTCCTGGGCAAACGCCGAAGAGGCGGCGACCAGGGCGAGCGCGGCGATAGCCGGCGCGAGCAAACGCAGTTTCATGTCTCTCTCCCTTCTCCCTGCATCGAGGCAGGCTGAATGTCGGCGGCTCTGTTGCCGCAGACCGTTCGTTATGAACGCCGCAGAGTCGCCCGGAACAAGTCCTTGTCGGCGACCGAATAATATAGCCAGAGGGCATCGCCGCCGTCCGTTTCCACACAGGAAGCGGCAAACGCGATGTCCGTCGCCCCCATCGGCGGCGCGAGGTCAAACAGCGGCTCCTCGCCACGGGCGACAACCCGCGTACACTCGGCATCAAAGGCGATCCAGCCGATCCGCCAGCGCGTTTTGGGCGTCGCGCCGTTGTAAAACATCACGGGCTGCTCCGGGTCGGCCATCCACATCGGCCCCGGACTGAGATGCCAGCCGTCCCACCTGCCGGGGCGGGCCGCAAAAGGCGGAATTCATCACGGTCCAGGGGCCGTCTACAGCAGGCGCGGAAGCCAGACCGACTTTGGACGCGCCAGCATCTGCCCGCGTTTATCGGCCTCGTTCCAGCCACTATAGTAAAGGCTTTCCTGTCTGTGTTACCATCGGCGACTGGCAAAGGTTCCATGTCCATCTCCTGATTTTATACAAGTCGTCGGTCACGCGCATACCCATGCAGAAGACCATGCAGTTTCAGGCGGGCGCGGGACAGCCGGGATCGGACCGTACCGATAGGAATGTGAAGGGCGCGGGCGGCATCGGCGTATTCCAGTCCCTCCCCATCTACCAGATGGACGCACTGACGCAGCGCGTCGGGCAGAGTCGCCAGAGCCGTTTCCAGTTCTTCATCCAGCGTTCGCGCCAGCAGCGACTCACCGGGAACGTCAGCGGGCAGGGCATAGGAGTTCGGAACGTCTGCATCCTGACCAACCGGCCCCCGGCACCGTTTGTGAAAATCGTTGATCGCCAGGTTGGTCAGGATACGCAGCAGCCAGGCCCGCCCGTTGCCCCCGGCATGAAAACGCCCGTTCAGGCACGCCTCGTAAGCCCGCAGGAAGGCATCCTGCGCCAGATCCTGTGCGCGGTCTTCATTGCCGAAACATAAGCGTTGGGCCGCCAGCCGCACATCCCGCTCATGTTCGCGAAGCAGTTCCAGAAAGGCTGCCCGCCCCTGCATCGCCTGCGCGTCGGGCCAGAGTTGAGTTTCCATGGCTTGAGTATGGCAGACGCATTTCACAGGGAGTTCACGAAAAAGTCACAATTCGGTCACGATGCGGGCGTTTGTGTCGGCAGGGAAAAGGAAAACATTGTCCCTTGCCCCAAAACGCTTTGCACTTCCAGACGGCTGCCGTGCATCTCTAAAATCCGCCGCGCAATCGCCAGCCCCAGCCCGGCTCCACCCGAGGATGGCGGCGGGTTGGGCGCCCGATAGAAACGCTCAAAGATGTGCGGCAAGACTTCCGGCGCAATGCCTTCGCCGGTGTCTGCCACCTGAACGGCGACGCGCGCTCCCTGCGGCGCAAGATGAATGGTGACTTTGCCGCCTTCCGGCGTATGGCGCAAGGCGTTTTCCAGCAGGTTTTCCAGGACGCGCGCAATCAGCCCAATGTCCGCGAAAACGAAGGGCAGGTCCTGGGGGGCATCAAAACGCAGCGAAACCCCTTTCTTTTCTCCGGCCAGGCCAAACTGCTGCACCATGTCCTGCGCCAATTCGTCCAGCGCGAACGGCTCAGGATGGGCCAGCGTCTCATGTGAGTCCAGCCGGGCCAGCTCAAACAGTTCCGCGACCAGGGCTGCCAGGCGTTCGGAATGCCGCAGGGCAGTCTGGAGATAGCCGCGCTGTTCGTCGGGCGTCAGGCTGCCTTCTTTCATCAGCAGCGTTTCCAGATAGCCTTGCAGAGCCGCCAGCGGTGTCCGCAGGTCGTGAGAGACATTGCCGACCAGTTCGCGGCGCAGGGAGTCGGCCTGAGTCAGTTCCTGCATCTGGGACTGGATTCGCCGGGACATCTGAGCATACACGCTCGAACAGGCGATCAATCTCATCGCCCGGCGGCAGGACTTCAACGGGAAGGGCGACGGCGCCCCCGCCTGGAAATTGCTCAATGGCGCGTGTCAGCCCACGCAAGCGGCGTGTGAGCAAACGGAAAAGGAACAGACCGGCAATCAGGACAAGCGTCAAAATGACGGCGGCCATTACCAAACTAGACCGCAGGATGACGCTGCTCTGGAAAAGATGAGAGGCCGAGTCGTAGTCCTCGCCGCCCAAAATGACATACACATAGCCCGCTTCTCCACGGTCAGAAAAAGCGGCGGCGGAGAAAATTTTTTGCCGGTGAAAGTCGCGTGGGTCGTCCCCAAAATCGGCAGCGGCGTGTCGGCGCTCAGGAGGCGGCGCAACGGAGTAAGGGAGACTTGCTGCCGCTTGACCTCGGAGGGCGGGGCGGAATGAGCGAGAATCTTGCCCCGTGAGTCCAGCAGATACACTTCCACGCTGGGGTTAATCGCCATCAGTTCGCCAATTTCAGAGATCGCCCGGGCGTGTGTTGTCGCATCCGGTCGCAGGAGGTCGTGAGCGGCCAGGTGCGCCGTCAGGTCGGAAGCCAGCCGGCGATTTAGTTTCTGGTCGGCTTCCTGGAGATACAGCCGCGTGGTGAAGACCGTCAGCGTGAGGTACAGCAGACTTGTCAGACAGAGCAGCCCCAGCAGAACGGCCGCGAGCTTTCCGTGGAGCGTTTTCATGGGGCATCTCAGGCGGCGGATTCAGCGAACTTGTAGCCGACGCCCCAGACAGTGAGCAGGTGGGCGGGATGGGCAGGGTCCGGCTCGATCTTAGCGCGCAGCCGGTTAATATGCGAATTGACTGTATGCTCGTAGCCTTCATAGCCGACTCCCCAGACCAGGTCTAAAAGCTGCGCCCGGTCGTAAACGCGGCCCGGATGGCAGGCAAACAGCAGCAGCAGGTCAAACTCTTTGGCAGTCAGACTGACCGGCTGATTTTGCAGTGTCACCAGACGCTTTTCCCGGTCAATGGTCAATCCATCCACGTGGATCATCCGGGCCTCGGGAGGGCAGAGCGAAGACGGTGTTCCCAATGCCTCCAGGCGCCGGAACAGCGCCTTGACACGGGCGAGAAGCTCGCGAATGCTGAAAGGTTTGGTCAGGTAATCATCGGCCCCGACTTCCAGACCCAGCACCCGATCCAGTTCGGAGGAGCGTGATGTCAGCATCAAAATCAGGGGGTACGCGGGCCGGGCGCGAAGCAGCCGGCAGATCTCCAGCCCGTCCATGACCGGCAGCATCACATCCAGAATCACAAGATCGTAGGTCCCGGCCTGCACCTGTTTCAGCGCCGCCCGGCCATCGGAAGCGATGTCCACAGCATAGCCCAGGTCGTGCAGGTGAAGCTGTACCAGCAGGGCAATGTCGGCATCGTCCTCCGCGACCAGAACTTTTCGTGACGCACTCATGGAGGTTATTTCAATTCTATCTCCGCCGCACCGACAATCTGCCGGTTCGCGCGCTCCTGCACAAAAACAACCGCGTGTAAATTCCCGCGCCGCCAGGCAGGCTCCAGCGTCACTGCTGGCGAGGCAGTAAACGACCCCTCGCTGACCAGGCCAAGACCTGTCAGACGCCGCACGACCGCGCTGTGAGCCAGATGTCGCCCGGAATTCTCGCCGCCGCCTACGGAAGAACTCAGGCCGTCTTCCGTGATTGCCAGCACCACTTCCGCGGGGTCATTCTTGACAGAAGCGGGCAAATGATCCACGCGCACCGACAGCGCGCCCGCTGTCCAGTTCAGCGACACGTCAGCCTTCGGCTGCCGCGCGGCGCGGGCAATGGCTGACGCCGCCTGGTCATCATCACTGCCGACAAACTGCGCCTTGCCATCCACGACCATCTGCGGCGTATACACATTGTCCAGGCGGAACGCGCGGGAATAGTCGCTTTGACGCGCGCTGAACTGCCGTGCCGAGAACGGGTCGGCCCAGCCGCCATGGTTCCAATAATCCACATGCTCCCCCAGCGCAATGACTTCCGCGCCGGGGACTGGCTGATTTTTCACCAGTTGAGACAAAAGCGTGTCAGCGGGCGGGCAGCTTGAGCAGCCCTCCGAGGTGAACAGTTCCACAATCACCGGCGTTCGCGCCTCATGCGAAGCGGGCGCGGCCTGGGTCAGTGTCCGCGCCGTCAGCGCGGCGGCAGTCACGACGCTGGCTGCCAGCAATGCCATCAAATGGCGTTTCATGCGTTACTCCTGTTCTTGCCGACAAACCTGCGGGCCGTCTGTTCCGCCCGCAGGCTCTCCACTTTGGCCGTGACGGTCCGTTCCTCATGGCTCCCCTGCCAGTTGAGTTCGCCGGCGTACTCATAGCGGATGCGGCCTTGCTTGTCAATCAACACCTCGGTTGGCCAGGACTTAACACCATAAGCATTCCAAATCTTCTCGTCATTGTCAATCGCGATGGGGAATGTCAGGCCGTGCTGCCGGGCGAACCGAGCGGTCGCTTCCGGCGAGCGCTCAAACCGCGTTTCCGGCGTATGCACCGAGATCACGGCGACATCGGTGCCGGTGTACTTCTTGGCCCACTGGTTCCAGTAGCCGAGATTTCGCTTACAGTTGATGCAGTCTCTCGTCCAAAAAAGTAGGACAACGACGCGGCCTCTTTGAAGGCCAAGTGTCGTTGATCTGCCATTAACCCATTCCTCCTCAGCGAAAGCAGGAGCAGAGCGTGATTGGATCGGCACAGGATCAGCCGCAATCGGTCTCATGCCTCCTGTGAGCAGAACCAAAGATGTGACGACAACAGTTGCCAAATTTTTCATTGGAGTTCCCTTCCGTTAAGTGCAGTCGTATCTGTCCATGTTTACAATTAATCCTGTTAAAAAGTTCAAAGGCTATAATAGAGTTGTTGCGTGATAATTCACGGTTGCTGTGAGCGGGTTATTTATCTTCGGGCTAGGTCACTGAGCAAGGCGGCAAGTAACTCTTCAGCGGCCTGCTCGCCACCCGCCGGTTGACCAAACCCGCCACAATCCGTGTCAAAGCGCTATGCTTTTCAGGGTCATGGCGAAATACTTGTGCCAGTACCTGAAACTGGTTCATCTGCGCCAGACTATGCTCCACCACAATCCGGTAACGCGACAGGTGCGCGTTGTAGGTCTTCTGCTCCTGGGTCAGTGGATGCCCTCGCCGCGCCTTGTGCGGCAGGTAGCAAGTACGCACAGGCCCGTTCTTGTTCGGGTCTTTGGGGTCAGGCCTCGTGATGCCATCGTAACCTTTGTCCAGCATCGCCGCCTCGGTCTTCTTCGATCCGGTGCATCAGGTCGCTTTGGCGCAGCAATGTCAAGTCATGCACCGAACCTGGAACGCTTTTGCCCACCGACTGGAACGAGCCGTCCGGGGCAACCGCGACCTGCGTCTTGAGGGTGTGCGCCTTCTTCTTGCCCGAGTTGAAGGGCTTCTGACGGGAATTGCCCTTCTCATCCTTGCCGCCGGGCCGCTGGATGCGCTGGCTGGATGCGCTGCTCTTTGGCGTCAATCACGAGGCGCACGTCGGGAAAAGCGTCCATGACCGCCTGCACCGAACACAGTTTCTTTCGCTCTTTAGCAGGACGTTCGCAGACAAAGACCGTGTGCGCGGCAAGCGTTGCCAGCACGTCTCCCAAGCCTCTTTGGGCGTTGCCCTTGTTGAGCCAGAAGAAAAAGCCGAGCACTTCGTAGGTGGGATAGACCCGCAGAAAGACCAGAGCCATCAGAAGACGAGTGCGCCCATCCTGGGAGAACTTGGCTCCGGCGCCTGCTGCGCGTTGACGCTTTGTGCCTTTGCGTGTCAGGGAGTCTTTTCGGTCTCTGGCATAGAAGGTAGCAAAGTCTTGGTACAATGCCTCAAAGTCGCAAATCTTGGTACAATGTCTCAAAGGGTGAGGCCGCTCAGGCTGGCGAAGGCCGAAGGGCGGGCGGCAAGGATGAGAAGGTAATCATGGGCTTAGTTTACAAAAACGCGGACTTTGATAATCACGCAACAACTTTATTGTCAGCATGCCCAAAAGAGGTGAATGATGGATTCAACAGCGGATCGCGCCCGGCCCCGCATCGCCGTTATCGGCTACGGCTGGTGGGGGCGCGACTGCCACTGCCGCCTGATCAAACTGGCCGCAGGGCTGGAACTCTACGGCGTGGCGACCCACGACCCGGCAAAGCTGGACGCGATCCGCTCTCAGCAGAACTGCCGGGCATACCCCGGCTATGACGCGGCCTTTCACGACCCGGACGTAGACGCCGTGGTCATTGCGACGCCCAACCACACCCATGCCGATCTGGCGGTTCGGGCGCTGGCAGCAGGCAAGCACGTCGTCACCGACAAAGTCATGTGCCTGACGCTGGCCGACTGTGACCGGATGATTGCGGCGTCGCAGAGCGCGGGCCGATCTACTCACCGTGTTCCAGAACCGGCGCCTGGACGACGATTTTCGGACGCTTCAATCGTGCATGGCAGACGGGCGTTTGGGCGACGTGCGCTGGCTGGAAACGGCCTGGCAGGGGTTCGGCGCGTGGGGTGGCTGGCGCGGGCAGGCGGCCCTCGGCGGGGGGCGTTTTTACGACCTGGGCGCGCATCTCATTGACCAAATCGCCGTGCTGTTCCCGGAGCGCATTACCGGCGTGTTTTGCCGCATGGCGCACGACTTCCCCGATGCTGACGTGGACAGCGAATGTCTGATTGTCGTGGACTTTGAAGGCGGCCGAACCGCCGTCTGCGATTTGTCCAGCCTGTGCGCCTTTCCCAAGCCCCGCTTCTGCGCCCACGGCTCCCTGGCGACATATGTTCAATACGGCATGGACCCGCAGGAAGCGGCGCTGATGGCCGCGGACATTGACGCGGCCTGCCCGGACCCCGCGCATGCCGCCCGCCTCAAAGGCCGGGAGGCCGAGGAGGACGTGCCGCGCGTTCCAGGCCGCTGGCGCGACTTTTACGAGAACCTGGCCGCCGTTCTGACACAGGGCGCGTCGCCCCTGGTCACACTGCCCGAAGCCCGCCGCACCATCGGCATCCTCGACGCCGCCCGCCGCTCCGCCGAAACGGGAGAGCATACTCCCGTAGATTTCGGCCCCGCATGGAGTCTCAACGAGGAAAAGGTCTTCCCTCGCGCTGTCTGATTGTTTTCGAGTGAAACAGTCGGTATAATGACTGTAAGCCTGCTGTCGTTCTGCCTGAGCGAGTCGCATCAGGCTGTTCTCGCGTATGAGCTTTGTTGTTAGGCCGGATCACATAATACGAGTAAGCTGTCCTAATATGAACTGGCAAGAGGTGAAGGCCGACTTTGAGTATGATGGTAGTCTGCTTGACTTGTACATCTTGGATACAGATGTGCAAACGTGGCAGAAACTGTTGGATTGCCTTCGCACCAATGCTTATCCTCTCACTTACACTGTTGAAGGCGAACAAGTTGCGTTACCCGTTGACGTTGAAACTGTTTTCTGCAAGCGACAAAAAGCAAGCGCATTTCTGGATATAGATGTGCATGGCATCAGAGTCAATTGCCATTTCTTTGTTCAGGAACAAATTGAATTAGATATAGACCCGCGTGAGGTCAACACTGAGACACAGTTCGGGCACCTATGCGAATTTGTTCAACGGATTGGGCGTGGTCTGGGCCGCTGCGTAATCCTGACCCCGGAAACCTGTGGTCAGGAGGAAGAAATGGCGATCCTCCGGTATCTGCCGACGACCGACCGGTTTAAGTACACCCCTCTCTGTCGCTATTCCATTGCTACAAGACCTCCGCATAGCATCAGTTTCTAACTTTCCCCGGTGATTTTCAGCACCAGTTCGCCGTATTTTTCCAGCTTGCGACCGCCGACGCCGGAGACGGCCAGCAGTTCATCGCTGGTTTGGGGCCGGGCGCGGGCGATCTCCATGAGCGTTTTGTCGTTGAAGATGCAGTAGGGCGGCAGGGATTCTTGAGACGCCTGCGCCGTCCGCCACTGTTTGAGTTCCGTCAGAACATCGTCGCCGCCGGCATCGGACAGGCCCCACTGGCCCGGATCGCGGGGAATGGGGATGTCCAGCGGCAGGCGTTCCTGCCAGGCGGCCCGGCCTTTGGGGGTGATAGTGCAGACGAAGTAGGCGTCTTCATCACCCTGGTGCATCAGGCCATTGGCAATCAGAGCGGCGAAAAAGCGGTCCACTTTGTCGCGAGTGGCCCCGCGCAGGACTCCGTGCAGGGGATTTGTGACACGGTTCAGACCCGCTGTATCGCGCGTTCCCGTGCCGCGCAGAAACTTGTTCAGGCGGGATTTCCCCAGCGCGGGCCGCAGGGCATCTAAGCCTTGCAGCAGGGCATGGATGTCGGCGGGATCAATCGCGCCGGGCATGGGGACGGAGGGCAGACGCTTCTGCTCCCCCATTATTGGGGGCGGGGGGGCCGGCTTGTCGCAATTATCGCAGCAGTAGGGCGAGGGCGGGGGTTCCTGCCGGTCGCCGAAATAATCCAGGACGGTGCGGCGACGGCAGGCGGTCGTTTTGCAGTAATCCACGATCTCGTCTAAACGCCGCAAACGCTCGGCGCGCTGTTTGGCGAGATCACCCGCGATCTGGCGGCGGGCTTCGGGCGGGAAGTCAGGCCGCGCCAGGGTCAGGGTCACGCCCTCGCCTGTCTGGGCGACACGCTTGACTAAATCGGCCCGTTCCAGTTCGCCCAGCGCCAAACGGCCTTTGACATCGCTCCAATCCAGCGTCATGGCCCAGAACTTGGGCAGATGGGCCGTGCCTTCTTTGTCGGCGTGGGCGCGCACCTGGCCGAACGCCTGCTCCACCGCGCCGGTCGTCAGCGCCTCGTTGTCAATAAACCATTCGCGCGTTCGCCGGTCCGTGAAATGGTACAAAATGACGCACCGGCTTTTACGCCCGTCCCGGCCCGCGCGGCCCGCCTCCTGGTAGTAGCTCTCTAAACTGTCCGGGCAGGCGCAGTGGACGACAAACCGCACGTCCGGCTTGTCAATTCCCATGCCGAACGCATTGGTGGCGACCAGCACCTGCCGCTCGCCGTCCAGCCATTCGCGCTGCATCTGGTTGCGTAAGTCTGCGTCCAAGCCCGCGTGGTAAATCCCCGCCCGCTGCCCCAGCGGGGCCAGAGCGTGATCAGCGAGTTCAAACAGCGCCTCGCACTGCTTGCGCGTGGCGACATAAATCAGCCCGCTGCCGCCCAGCGCGGAAAGTTTCGGCAATGCCCGTGCTAACCGATCCTCGCGGTCCCGCTCACTAGTGCATTTGTGGACGGCAAAGTGCAGATTGGGCCGGTTGAAGCCGCCCACCAAAGTGAGCGGGTCGCGCATTCCGAGATTGGCGATGATAGACTGCTGCACCCGTTTGGTCGCCGTCGCCGTAGCGGCCAGCAGCGGCGGATTGCCCAGCGACTCCACCACTTCGCGCAAACTCAGATAATCGGGCCGGAAATCATGTCCCCATTCAGAGATGCAGTGCGCTTCGTCCACGACAAACCGGGCAATGGGAACCGTTCGCACGGCCTGAAGAAACGCCCCCGAACGGAACCGCTCCGGCGCGACATAGACCAGCCGCAGCCTCCCCGCGCGCAGCTTTTGCAGCAGATCGTACTGCTCTTCAGACGATTGCAGGGAAGTCAAACACGCGCAGCCGATTTCGGCAAACGCCGGGCGGCGGTTCAGGGCATCCACCTGATCGCGCATCAAGGCGATGAGCGGGGAAACGACCAGGGTCACACCCTCGGACAGCGCGGCAGGCAACTGAAAGCAGAGCGACTTGCCCGCGCCCGTCGGCATTACGACCAGAACATCCCGGCCACCGAGCGCCGCCTCCACCGCTTTTGCTTGCAGAGGGCGAAACTCATCATAGCCAAAGAAGGCTTGCAGGGAGTGGGATAGTTCCGGCGCGGCAGTCACTCAGGCTTCCTCCGTGACAGGTCAAAGAACGAACGGATGTCTTATTATACCCCAAGACCAGAACGAGAATGCTCAGAGGTTCGCGTCAGGATGCGTGGCTTGAAGACGCCGAAACTTTGCCATCGCCTCCCGTAATTCGGGCGTCGGCGGCTTGGGTTTTTCAATCAATTCCACGAAACGGGCAAAATCCCATACAGTAAGCGTGATGCGCGCCGCTTGCTCCAAAACAGACTGATCTTCCTCGGCAAGCGGGAATTTGGTAATGGTTGTCATGGCTTCCTCTTATACTTTGTTGAAATCCGGTCAAGGCCGAAACTCAGGAGATTTCCTGACGTGCCCAATCACTCGTATGAGTGAACTCTCCATTGTATAAGGCACGTTTAACGCCTGAAGCTGCTGTTCAATTACAGCCCGGTAATCGGTCGCTACAGCGTATTTGCCTCTATAATCAGCATTGGGATCAATCTCCAGCCACTCAACCGCCAGCACAACGTCAGGCGAAAACGAACCTTCAATGTATGGCACGCCGGCCCCTGTTTCAGCATTTCTAGCGAGAACCCATGTCAGCCATCCCCAATTTGTAACTTTTTCGGTATCCAAAAACTTAACGCGGTACTTAATCGGTAACCCATGCAGCGCGGAAAGCATCTTCTTCCACTTTGTGTTGCTCATGCGGCTGCCATCACACTCCTGCTCAATAATGATTCGGAGTTTGTTCAAATATTCCTGGTGCCGCTTCTCCGCATTTTGAAGCCGTTCTTCAAGCGATGGCTGAATTATGTTCCGCTCGTCCTCATCCATTTCTCGCAGGCACCTCCCTATGGCATTAAATCCGCGACGATTACAGTAGCATCGGGACCAGCCAACGGCGTGACCGTTTCCGCCTCATTTAGCCGCGTCACCTGTCCATAGCCGTAGCCCAGCAGGCTCGTCTTCCCTCGGCGCGGGCTGACGGTGGACTTCCAGAATGCGCTCCGGCAGGTTGACGATCCAGTATTCCGCAATGCCCGCGCGGGCGTACAGGCCGGCTTTGGTGGTTTGATCGGGAAGCAGGGTGCTGTCGGAGACTTCTACCACGAGAACCGCCTCGGCGGCGGTCGGCTGCGCGTCGGCATAGTCGCGCACGGAGCCGATGACCACAGCCAAATCAGGTTCCGGCTGACTCAATTCGCCGACACTGAGCGGCAACTTCGGGCGCACCACGAAGCCGACGGGAAACGCGAGGCGCAGGCTCTCCAAAGCCAGAGAAATGGCGGTGGAATGCGGGCTTTTCTGGGGCATTTTCTGAACGATCTCTCCTTCGATCAGCTCTACCCGGTCGTCTGGGCCGAGCAGGCCTAATTCCGTGGCGCGTTCATATTTTTCCAGTGTCCAACGGTGATGGCCGGGGATGGGCAGGCCCTTGCCCGTGACAATCATAGGGCATTCTCCCCCTCAAATTCTACCAGAAGGTACAGGTCGGAGAGAGCCAGCGTCACTCCCAGACCATGCAGGGGGATTTGATCTTCGGCAGCGTCCGCAGTGAACGTTTCCAAACGCCAGCCTTGCGCTTCCCGCGTGTAAACTTCCACGCGCAGGGCATCAGCGGAGAGGATCAGATAATGCTGCAAGGTAGGAATGGACTGATAGCTTATTCGCTTGTTGCCCCGGTCATCGGCCTGCGTGTAGGGAGAAAGCACTTCTGCAACCAGCGTGGGATTGGTAATGATGTCGCGCCGTGCACGGTGGAAATTGAGTTTACCGCAGACGACGCTCACATCGGGATAGGTATTGCGGCCATCGGCATTATGCACTTTGAGTTCAGAAGTGAAGACGCGGCACGTCCGGTTGCCCGCGCCTCGGAGGGCAAGTGTCAAAGCCGTGATCAAATTCGCCATGATGCCGGCGTGGTCCGGCATCCCGCCGCTCATGGCGCGGATCATGCCCAAGCACGGGCCGGACAACCCCGGCGAATCGGTGGGAATGAACTCCCAGCGGTCCGGCGAACGGTCTTCCAGGGCAAAGTATTCATCTTCGGTGTAGCGGCCTTTGTCCAGAAACGGGACTTCGGCCAACTCGTCATAACGCTGCGGCAAAGCCATGGTCGTTTCCTATTGATCTATTATACCCGCGTCTAATGCCCGGCGTTGTCCCGGAGAAGGACGCTGTGGGTGTCGGTGCCCGCCTTGACAGTGCTGCGGGGGTTTGCCAGCGTGCAATGCTCCACGATGACATCGGTCGCGTTGCCGCCGATGTCTATGCGCCCGCTGTTGTCCGCGCCCAGATGCAGGCGGCGGTGGATCGCGGCGCGCGTGACGGTTCCGGCGAAAATGTCCGGGTTTCGCATGTCCGCCGTGGTCTGCACCAGCGTCTGCCCTTCCCGCACGTCGTTGTCCAAGTACTGAATAAACCAGGAGGGCTGGACGCCTTCTTTGTCGCGCAGGCCCAGGTTGAGAAACGCGCCTACGCGGCGAAGCTGATTTTGGGCGCAGACAACGTCAAATGATGAGCCGTAGCCCATGTTGACCCAGCCGGCGTCCTCAAAGCGGTTGCCGATCACGAGCGTCCGGCCCCGGAAGGGAATGATTGCCAGTGTGGAACTGCTGTCAGGGGCGACTTGGAAGGGACGATCTACCTGCCAGACGCGCCCCTGATTGGCCATGACAAAGCGGTACTGGCCCGCGCCCCGGCCTTGCAGAATGGAGACAACGGCGCGTTTCCAAAGTGGATGGGACTCGCCCGCCCAGGCGGGATAGGTGGGGTCATGGGCGAGAGTGACCGTCGTGCCGTCCACTTGGGCTGCCGGGCCGAGGTAAGCCGAGCCGGTGCCGTCAAACGTCCACGAGTAATCCGACTGCTGCGCGAACAGGCTTTCGTGGCGGTTGCGGGCATAGTAGATGTTCCGGCCTTCATTGCTGAGGTTGTTGTAGGTCGTCGGGTCCAGGCTGACAAAGTCATTGTCTTCCACGATCACGCCGTCGCTGTGTTCCAGGGAGCAGTGCGACTTGCCGGCCTGAACGATGTTGCGGGCAATCAACTCGTTGTGGCCGCCGCCGAAGGCAAAGGCGACGCCGCGCGCGAGAATGTCGCAGTCCGTCACCTGCCCGTTATCGCCCATTCGCAGGGTCAGGCCGTCTTCGCGCTCACCGCCGCGAATCCAGTAGCGGTCAATGCGAATGCGAACACGCTGCATCCGAAATCCATCCCCGGCGCTGATGGCTTGCCCGTACTCGCGCGGCAGGTACAGGCTGAGGTCTTCCAGGCCAAACGTGCCGCCCTGGATCAAGGGCGAGGGAATGGCAGCGTCCGCGCTTTGCAGGTGACGCTCCTCGCTGCCGCCGTCCAGCGCGAAGCCGCCCCGGCCCCACCAGAGCAGCGTCAGCCCGGCCCCCGCCCCTCGGAGCAGGGTATGGGGCGGCACGGTCATTGTGCCTTGCATGGCATATTTGCCGGGCGGAAAATAAACGACGCCCCCTCCTGCTGCCGACGCTTTTTGGAGCGCGGCTTGAATGGCCTCGGTACGGTCCGGGACGGCGCTGCCTTTGTCCAGCGTCTTCTGGCTTTCTTCCTCGGCTTTTGCGCCGTAGAAGTCCATTACGTTGAAGACCTGAGTCGGCCACATTTCAGCAGGGCGCACTTCCACCGAACCCGCGTCTTTCCAGCCGGCGACACCGCCCAAACTGTTCTGCACGGACATCGCATACTTACCTAGCTTCAAGGTGCGGGGCAGAGGGAAGTTAAGCGCGTAGCCATCCGAGTGATCGGCTTTTAGAATGGTTATCGTACCGTCGGCGGCTTTGAGCCGCGCCTGTGCGCCTCCGCCGAAACTCAGGCATTTGCCAAAGACGCGCAGCCAGCCGCCGGGCGAAGACGCCTCGCCCCCGTCGCCCTGATGCCACCAGGGATCAGGCGCGTTGACCAGAAACGGCGCGGAGCGGCTGGGACCGGCCAGCAGGCGGCAGGCATAGACGCCGAGTTTCCAGGCAGCGGGAAGGGTAAATTTGACGCTTTGGCCCGTGACTTGCAGCGGCGTGATTGGCAGCCAGCGTTCGGTTCCCGCCCCGGCAGGCGCATCAGGAAGACGGCGGACCTGCACCGACGTAACCGCACCCAGGTCTTCACCCATGACCAGAACGGTATCATTGGGCAGCACTGGGTCGGACGCCCAGAAAACCGCCGGTGTTTGGGCGGACGTGGCGGCTGCGCCTAGCGCCAGCAGGCAGAAAAGCCCCCCTATCCCAATTCTGGGGAGCCGGATTAGGAAGGGAAAGACCCGCTTTTTTCCTGTTCCCCCAGAATTGGGGGCTAGGGGGCTTCTGTTCATGCCAGTATCCGCACGCCGTAAGCGTCCAGAGTCGCTTCGCCGGCAAGCGTCTCGCCGGTCAGAAGATCGCGATGCCTGCCGTCAGGAAGCGGCACAGAGACGGCATGGCTGTTGTGATTGAGCAGGTACAGCAAAGTCTCGCCATGAGGGGACACGCGCGGCATGACTTCAACGCCCGCAGGTACGTTCGGAATGGGCGGCGTGATGTTTTTGTCTTGACAGAGCTTACGGAAAAACGTCGTCAGCGCGTCCGGGTCCAGAGCCGTCGCCAGATAATAGGCCTGCCCCGCGCCAAATGTGTTGACAGTGACCGCTGGTTCACCTGCGTAAAAGTCCGCGCCGTAGGTCGCCAGAACCTCCGCGCCTTCGGCATGGATGCGGTCACAGAGCAGGCGGCAAGGATACGCACCGTGCAGATCGCCGAACGCCGACCCGAAGACGACGGAATTAGACTGCTCCGGCGTCAGGGCGTCAATCTCTTCCGCCCACACGCCCAGCAGCTTTCGTAAGGGGCCGGGGTAGCCGCCTAAATAGACTAGATCGTTCTCGTCTACGATGCCGCTGAAGAACGTCGTGACGAACGTGCCGCCCTTTTGCGTAAATGCTTCTAGCTTTTCGGCGATGCCCGGCTTGACCATGTACAGAACGGGAGCGATCACCAAGTCATAACCGGACAAATCGGCTTCGGGCGAAACGATGTCGGTGGGGATGTTGAGGCCATGCAGGGCGCGGAAGTATGCCTGGCACTGCGGGACGTACTTCAGATCCACGCTGGGGCCGCTGGAATACTCTATCGCCCACCAGTTTTCCCAATCAAACAGCACAGCGACGCGGGCTGGGACACGCCCGCCCAAAGTCCGCGTCCCCAATTTTTCCAGTTCCTTGCCCAGCGTTGCCACTTCTCGAAACACGCGCGTATTGCTTGTGCCGACATGTTCCACGACCGCGCCGTGATACTTTTCCGTCGCGCCGCGCCAGCGCCGCCACTGGAAATACATGACGGTGTCCGCGCCGTGCGCCATCGCCTGATACGACCACAGCCGCATGACGCCGGGACGTTTCAGGGCGTTGTGCGCCTGCCAGTTCTGCTGCGAGGGCGTCTGCTCCATCAGCAGGAACGGCTGGCCTTCTTTGAGGCCGCGCATGAGGCTATGCTGAAACGCCATATCGGCGGGCGGGGCATCCTTGCCGGGATACGAGTCCCAGGAAACGATGTCCATTTCCCTGGCCCATTGGTGATAATCCAGCGTCTTGAACGACCCCATCAGATTGGTCGTGATGGGAATATGGGGTGTGATCTCGCGCAGAACGTCGGCTTCCGCCTTGAAACAATTGAGGAGGCTCTCGGACTGGAATCGGTCGTAGTCAATCAACAGCGCCTGCAGGCTCCCTTCGCCGTTTCGCGTTGGCGTCTCGATCTGCGCCCAGTCCGTGTACGTGTGGCCCCAGAACGCCGTGTACCAGCGGCGATTGACTTCGTCCAAACTGCCGTAGCGGTTTTGAAGCCACTCGCGGAACGCCGCGGCGCACTGGTCGCAATAGCACGTCCCGCCATACTCGTTGCCGATGTGCCAGACCAGCAGGGCCGGATGCCGGCCATAACGCTCGGCCAGTTTTCGGGCCAGACCTGTAGACAGGCGGCGAAAATTGGGCGAATTAGGGCAGAACGAGTGCCGGTTGCCGTGTTTGCGCGACTCCGTCCTGCCCGACGGTCAGCACGTCCGGGTACTTCTGGTCCAGCCAGGCCGGCTGCGAAGCGGTCGCCGTCGCCAGGCAGACTCCGACGCCCCCCGCCCACAGTTTGTCAATGACTGGGTCCAGCCACTCAAACGTCCATGTGTCCTCATCTGGCTGCAGACTGACCCAGCCGAACACGGGCAGGGTTGCGACATTGACATGCGCCTTCTGCATCAAGCGCACGTCTTCGTCCCGGATATCTTCCGGCCACTGCTCCGGGTTGTAGTCGCCGCCATGCAAAATGCGAGGGAAAATAATCGGATTTGTCATAGGGAGTATTATACAGAGATTTGCGGCAGAAGACAAGGAACATCTCAGGTTGGCTGTCGGGATGAACATTTCTTTGTGGCTCATGTGTGATTAGACTGTCCTGGCGGTAAACTGAGGCATGATTGACTTTCCTCTGGATGACCTGCCGGATGAACAGGCGCCCTTGCTCTGGCTGGAACAGACCCTGCACCCGCTGGAATAGACACTGCACCCGCTGGAATAGACACTGCACCCGGACGGTCTGCATTGCCCTCGGTGCCGCCAGAGTGAGCAGCCAGAGTGAGCGGCGGCGGGCGCATCCGAGCCTCATCCCTGCCTTCTTATCCCTGCCTTCTTATCCCTGCCTTCTTATCCCCGCCTTCCGCTGCAAAGGCTGTGATCGCTACTACACTGCCCGGACGGGCACGATCTGCCAGAAGACGCACCAACCACCGTCCAAACGGGTCCAAGACAACCTGGAGGAGACACTGCCCACCGATGTTCTGGAGGAGCCGGCTTTCGAGGCCGACGAGTTGTACCAGAGTGCGGGGGAAAAGGTCAGCCCCATCGGGACGCAGGCGAACCCCCCCATCGGGACGCGGGTGATTCCCCTGGGCGTCGTGCTAACAAACAGCGTGGGCACGGCACCTATGAAGCGGACCGCCCGCCAATCTTCTCGCTGGCAGCGCGCCAGAGCGGGCAGGTACGCTATTTCGTGCGCGACCATTCCGACGCGGCCACCTGTCTGGCGGTCGTGGGGAGCACGGGGCCGCTTTTTTCGCAGGGGCCGCAATGTTTCCGTAGAAATCCCGCAGTGACCGTTTTAGTTTTCGTCTCTGGTCAGATGTGTAGTTCCCAGGCCAGTGCGATTAAGGTAGTCGTTTCCACGACAGCAGCATGCCTGCTTTCGCAACACGCCTACTGCGGGATTTCTACGGAGAATACATCGCTGAGTTGACAGATTCCTGTCTGTGTGCTATGATACTCTCATCATGCATCGCCGCCACGTCAGCTACCTTATTCTCACCCTGTTTGCCACCGGCTGGGTCTAATCTCCTGCTGCCGCCTCCCCTGACAGCGCTGTGCGCTGTCGCGCGTTACAACTTTCACACTTTTCATCTCTCTGCCGAAGTTTTTCGCCTTACCCGCCGTCTTTCTTGAAAGGAGAGGGCCATGAGCGATGTTTCCGAGTACCCGCGCTGTGCCGAGGCAGCCGGTTTTTTCCTGCGCCAGATGAGCGCCTTCGCCCATGCAAATCCCGCCGTTGCCGACATGGCGGAACGGTTTCAGGCGCAGGGCGTGGACATTCACACTCTAGTTGACCATTGGACTCTGCCATGGACGCCGGAAAGCGTCGTCCATCTGTGCAATCTGGGGCTGACCCGGACGAAAACCGAGGAGGGAGACACTGTCTGGGAACATCGTCACGCGCGTTTGCCCCGCGTTCGGCTGAAAAATAGTCTGGTCGCCCCTCGCCTTGCGCTGGCGACCGAAGATGTTTCCCTGTTCCTGCGACAGAACGGGCTCAAGCCGACACAACGAGAAGGCGATCCCGATGCTGCCTACGAAACCGCGCTTTGCCCGCTGCCGCAGGGGGAACTGTGGGTTGTCGCCCGGCGGGGATACCGGGGCTTTCAGCCCGCCGCGTTCAGTGACTATGAACGGCTGTCATTGACTCAGGTGCGTCTCGCATTTGAGAACCGCAAGCGCAGCGGTGACGAAGCCGATGTCATGAACGAAGTCGCGCGTTTGTTTGACGAAGCAGCAGAACAAGTCGGACCGAACCGGGCTGTGGAAGAATTCTTTGCGGCAGAGCGGGTCTATTACACCAGTCGCAACGCGGCAGCCCGCTGGCAATATGCGCGGCAGCAAACCCTGGGAATTGGCTGGGCCAACCACGACCATCATACGTACCGCTCATCGCGAGAGGGTTTCCGCGCGCTGATGGGACTTTGGCAGCGGATGGGGTTTCAATTCCGTGAACGGTTCTATGCCGGGGCCGAGGCGGGCTGGGGCGCGCAGATTTTGGAGCATCCCGTGTGTCGCCTGATTTTATTCTGCGACGTTGATGTCGCTCCCGAGGAACTGGACATGGATTACGCCCACATTCAGCTTCCGCCGCGCGACATGCTGGGAACGATTGGGCTGTGGTGCGGGCTGCATGGCAGCAGCATCGCCCAGTCGGGAATGCACCACTTAGAGTGCGAGTTTGATTTCCCAGCCGCGCAGGCGGGCTTTGAGGCAGCAGGCTTTGGCGTCATGGCACCGTTTACCGATCTGCCGATACTCAAGCAGGCCTTTACGCGCCCCGAAATATGGCCGGTCGCCCCGGAGCGGCTGAAAGAGCTGGTTGGGCAGGGCGCGATATCGTTCACGGCTGCCGAAGCGTTTCAAGACCAGGGCGCGGCGGGGAGCCATTTGGAGATACTACAGCGCTGGGAAGGTTTCAAGGGCTTTAATAAGACCGGGGTGAGCGCCATTATCCGCGAAACGGATGCTCGGAGGACGGCAGGGGTGGCGTAAGATGCCCCCTAGCCCCCAATTCTGGGGGAACCGGACGAGGAGGGTTAGGCGCTTGCTCCCCCAGAATTGGGGGTTGGGGGGGCGATCTTGGCGTTCAGGAGACACACATGAGCTACGACGGCAGAACAAACTATATCGGTGGCGAGTGGCGCACGGCACGGTCGGGCGAAACATTCGCTTCCCTTAATCCCGCTGACCGGGAAGACGTGATCGGCGCATTTGCCAGGTCCCGCGCGGACGACGTGGACGCGGCTGTCCGTGCGGCCCAGGATGCTTATAAGGATTGGCGGCGGACGCCTGCGCCCGCGCGAGGCGCGATATTGACGCGCATGGGGCGGCTGATGGAGGAGCGCAAGGAAGAACTCTCCCTCCAGATGGTGCGCGAGATGGGCAAGGTGCTGACCGAGGCGCGGGGCGATGTGCAGGAAGCCATCGATATGGCCCACTACATGGCCGCTTTCGGACGCCTGCCGAACGGGCAAGCGTGCCGTCCGAGCGTCGCGGACGTTTTCTGTCTCGCCCAGCGCGTCCCGATCGGCGTGGTCGGGCTGATTACGCCCTGGAATTTCCCGATCGCCATTCCCTCAGTGGAAGATGTTCCCGGCCCTGCTGGCGGGCAACACGGTCGTCTTCAAGCCCGCCGAAGACACGCCGGGTCTGGCCGTGGCTTTTGTGGAACTGCTGATCGAAGCCGGCATACCGCCCGGTGTCGTCAATCTGGTCACCGGGTTCGGCGAGGAAGCGGGCGCGGCTCTGGTGGAGCATCCCGGCGTTGGCGTCATTTCGTTCACCGGCTCGACCGATACGGGGCGGCTGATTGCCGGTCGGTGCGGGCAGTCGATGAAGCGCGTCTCGTGCGAACTTGGCGGCAAGAACGCCATTGTTGTCCTGGACGACGCCAGCCTGACCTGGCTGTCAAAGGCGCGCTGTGGAGCGCGTTCGGCACCGCCGGACAGCGATGCACCGCGGCCAGCCGACTGATCGTGCAGCGCGGCGTCAAGGCAAATTTCGGGACGCGCTGGTCGACCAGACGCGGGCGCTGAAGATGGGCGCGGGAGCCGACCCGAAACGCAGATCGGCCCGGTCGTCAACCGAGAACAGCTAAAGCGCATTGACGGCTATGTCAGGTATCGGCAAGGCCGAAGGCGCGAAAGTCCTGACGGGCGGGCGCATTTTAGACGACGGCGAATTGGGGCGCGGCAGTTTTTACGCCCCGACCGTGCTGGACGACATGACGCTGGACATGCGGGTCGCTCAGGAAGAGATCTTCGGGCCGGTGACGGGGATTGTCGAGGTAGACAGCCTGGAAGACGCGCTCCGGGCCGCCAACGCGCACCCACTATGGCCTGTCGCTGTCGCTCTACACCCGCGACGTCACCCGCGCGTTCCGCGCCATTGAAGAGCTGGACGCGGGCATCGTCTACATCAACCTGCCGACCAGCGGCGCGGAGATCCAGCTGCCGTTCGGCGGCGTCAAGGACACCGGCAACGGCCACCGTGAGGCGGGCTGGATGGCGATGGACTATTGCACCGAATGGAAATCAGTCTACGTTAACTACAGCGAGTCGGATGATCTGGTACGCGCGCAAATTGACACGCAGTAGCCCCCTCACCCCCAATTCTGGGGGAACCGGAGAGATATGAGCCAGCCTTTCCTGTTCCCCCATTACTGGGGGCTAGGGGGCTGAATAAAGGAGGAACCCCATGCTGACAGAAGAAAGATTGCTTGACCCGGAGACAGTGGCGCGGGAAGCGTCCGAGCGGCACATCTTGCAGCTCAACGAGGAAGGGCTGCTGGCCGAAGTGCTGGGCTATGAAACGCGGGAAGTCGCCGTCACAGGCGCATGGTACCGACATAGACACATTGAGCGGCCAGCATTTTATTGACTTCACCGGCGGCATCGCCGTCCATGCCTGCGGGCATGGTCACCCGGAAATCGTGCAGGCCATTCAAGAGCAGGCGCGAGAAGTTCTGCACACGTCCGATGTCCTGCGCCACGCGCCCCAACTGGAACTGGCCGAGTTGATGCGCGGCGTCTTTCATAAGGCGCTGCCAGGCCTGCCCTGGCAGTTTCTTTTCTTAAACAGCGGCAGCGAAAGCATCGACGCCGCCGCCAAGCTGGCCCTGAAAGTGACCGGACGGTCTCAATTTATCGCCTTTGATGGCGCGTTTCACGGGCGGACGCTGTTCGCCACCGCCCTGTCCCGTTCCAAAACACTGCACTGGAACGCCTACGAGCCGTTTCTGGGCGCGCTACGGGCTAATATCCACCACGCGCCCGCGCCGCGCTGCGCGGGCTGCGAACTACATCGCCGGCCGGAAGAGTGCTGCGCGAACGGGCTGGAAGCGCTGCTGGCAAAGCACGGTTCCGATGTGGCCGCCGTGTTTCTGGAAGCCGAGCAGGGCGAGGGCGGCTACCGGCCCATGTCTCCGGCCGGGCCGCGCAGAAAATTCGGGAACTGACCCGACGACACGGCATTCTGCTGGTCGCCGACGAAATTCAGTCCGGCTGGGGCCGCACGGGACGATGGTTCGGCTTTGAGCATCTAGGCATCGAGCCGGACATCGTCGTTTTCGGCAAGGCAGTCGGCGGGGGCCTGCCGCTGGCGGGCGTCGCCGCGCGACAGAGCCTGATGGACTGCTGGGAGCCGGGCGAACACGGCACGACCTTCGGCGGCAACCCGCTGGCCTGCGCGGCTGGCCTGGCCGCCCTGCGTATCATTGAGCGCGACGGCCTGGTCGACAGGCGGCTGAGTCTGGGCGAGCACATCAAAGCGCGTCTTTCTCCGCTGATTGGGTCGCACGGGATCGCCGACGTGCGCGGGCATGGGCTGATGCTGGCCGTGGAACTGCGCGACGCGCAGGGCAGGCCCGATTACGTGCGCTGCGAGGCCGTCAAGCAGGCCGCGCGTCGAACAGGGACTGCTGCTGTTGACCTGCGGCGCCAAAACCGGCGGGCCGGGCGACAACGCGGCCATCCGTCTCATTCCGCCGCTCAACACGACCGACGCCGTCGTGTCGGAAGCCCTCACAATTTTGGAAAGCGCCATGAAGGCGGCGAAATAGTTTAGCCGGTTATTTCTCCGCTGCCGCGCTTCTTCGGGACGCAGCAGCGGCGCGGAAACGTTCGCCGGTCAGCGTCTTTAGAAAGGCGATCAGCGCCTGTTTGTCTTCCTCGGACAGCCGAATGCCCCCTTCAGTCTGGCGGGCTGAATTCGGGTCCAGTGTGGCCGAGTAATGAACGCCTGTATTGTAGTGATCCATCACTGCCTCCAGTGTTGGAAAGCGTCCGTCGTGCATGTACGGCGCGGTCAGTTCCACGTTTCGCAAGGAAGGCGTCTTGAAACGGCCTTGATCCCAGGCCTGGTGCGTGACGGCGGCGCGGCCCAAATCGCGAAACTCGCTGTCCAGGCCATTGTTTTTAAACTGGTAATCCGTGAAAAGATTGCCCCCGTGACAGTGAAAACAATCCGCGCCGACTTGATTGCGTGAGGGGTCATATTCGGTGATAAAAAGCTGCAAGCCGCGCTTTTCCTGATCGGTAAACTGTGCCCCGCCACGCAGTGCCAGATCGTATTTGAAATCGGCGGAGATCAGTGTCAGCAGATATTGTTCAATGGCGAGGCCTAGACGCGGCGCGGTAATCCCCGGACTGCCGAACGCGCGGGCGAATTGGCCGGGATAGGATTTGTCCGCTTGCAGATTGGCGATGGCGCGAGTCAGAGACTGGTGCATTTCCCGAACATCTTGAATGGGGGCGAGCGCTTGATCGCGCAGGCGTACCCGGCGTCCATCCCAGGTATAAGAACTGCTCCACGCCAGGTTGAAAAGCGGCATAGCGTGGCGCAATCCCGGCTTGCCGTCAATGCCCAGGCTGACGCTTTTGCCGCCACCGGAAAACGCCGATTCGGGCTGATGACAACTGGCGCAGGACTGCCGGTTGTTGCCGGAAAGCAATGGCTCAAAGAACAGGCGCTTTCCCAGCGTGATGCCCTCCACAGTCAGCGGATTGTCAGGCGGCAAACCTGGCTGGGGAAAGCTGGCCGGGACAGGGAAACGGTACGGCGTCGTTCCCGCCGGGCAGGCGGTCTTTGGAGTAACAAGAGGCGCAGTGGGAGCTTCGGCCAATGTCAGGCTTTGAACGGAAAAAGCGTGTTCCACGTTGTCCCGAAGTTGACCCGCCAGCGAGTTCGCCCAGCGCTGAGTGAGTGGCATCCCCATTATCTTTCGGCGAAAGCGCGATCCGATGAACGCCATCAAACACTTTCGCCACGTCAAATTGAAGACCGAGAGCGCCGTCCTCGCTGAAATTCAAATGGCAGGGCAGCGTCACCGTCATCAGGTTTTTGTCGGTCGCCAGATGGCAGGAATAGCCGCCCAGACTTTGATTAGGCAGCGCGTACCGGCCTTCTAAGGCCAGGAAGACATAGCCGCCCTGCCAGCCCCAGTGCAGGCGATTGACCAGAGGATTAAGCGGGTGTCCGGCGGGATAGAGGGCCGGGTCGCGGTGATTTTGGGCCGGGTCCAGGCCGATTTGGAAAGAAAGACCGATGTATTCTCCGGGCGGGACTTCGGACAGAGTAAACGCGGTTCGGCTCTCGGCAGGATTGAAATACGCGAACTGGCCGCCCAGCGGGACTTTTGTCCCATCCGCTCGTGTCAGCGTGACATTAGAAACTAAATACGCAAGGCGGGAAATGGAGACGCGGTTCCCCGCCCCGGTCATCAACGTGGGGTCATTCAGGCGCAGGGGGACGCCGTCAAAGACGTGCTGAATTTGGATTGTCAGCCGCGCGTTGGAGGCCGACCGAACGGGAGATCGCTGCGCGGCGACAAAGATCAAAAGCAAGAAGAGAAAAAGACTAAGGGTGAGGACAATCCACCGCATGAGCGCTTCTTTCTGACGGACAGGTAAATGTCCCCGCCCCTATAGTTATGACAGGGGCGGGGAAGCGCTTTTTATGGTCCAGCGCTGACAGCCACGGCGGACCATCCGGCGAACGGCCCGTATTCATGGTGCGTATAAGGGCTGGTGGCAGGAATTGTCCACGCACTGACGGTTCCATTAGCGTTATTCCAGAGGATGTGGGAGCCGTCCGATCCCGAGGCAATCGCCGTCGCCGACCAGCCGGTGAATGGTCCGTATTCGGCATGGGTGTAATTGCCGCTGGCAAAGTCTACGTTCCACAACTCGTCGTGCCGTCGGTTTTATCCCACAGCAGATGTGCGCCGTCATCCGAGCCTACCGACAAGGCGCGGGCTGCGAAGCCTGGAAACGGGCCAAATGTCTGGTAAGTCAGGCTGCCATTCGCCGCGATGCGGTAGCCGGACGCGGTGCCGTCCGCCTTCGTCCACAGCAGGTCCGTCACCGTCGCGCCGCTGGCGACGGCGCGGGCCGTCCACCCACTGTAGGGACCATAGGTCGTGTAGGTGTAAGCGCCCGTCCCTGTGTTGACCGTCCACAGGCTGGCCGTACCATCGGTTTTATTCCACAGCAGATGTGTCTTGCCATCACTGCCTGTGGACAGAGACACCGCGTGGTAGCCGCTGAACGGGCCGTACTGAGAGACTGGTGTAGCTGCCGCCCGTAGCGACGTTCCAGAGGGAAGCCTGGCCGTTGGCGTTGGTCCACAGCAGATGGGCCGTGCCATCCGGCCCGTCGCTGACGGCGCGGGCGGTCCAGCCGGCAAAGGGGCCATACTGGCTATTGGTATAGGTTCCATCCGAGGCGATCTGCCAGAGACTGGCCGTGCCATCTGTTTTGTTCCAAAGCAGTTGTGTATGCCCCGGCGTGATGCTGATTCCCGTCGTTCCACTATTGCCGATGGCGGAACCCACTCCAGGCCTGGTCCTCCGGTCACGCCCGAGGAATCATAAGCATCCAGCGACACCAGAACAACTTGGTATTGGGAATAAGCGGCCCCGGTCAAGCCGGCGGGGAGCGAATAGGTCGTCGTCAGCCCCTGGCTGGCGATATCGGCGGCGATCTGTGTCCAGGTCTTGCCATCGTTGGAACCGTTCAACTGGTAATGCCCGCCCTCAACCGAAATCCATTGAAGCTGTTTTCCCTGAGCGTTTGTCGTCGCCTGGACCTGAATCACTGAGTTTGGCCCGGCAGCCTTGTAGATCGTGATCGTTTCCGGCAACTGCTGCACCTGAGAGCCGCTGGGAGTGCCATACCACTGGCGTCCGATGACATAGGGGAATGCGCCGGTGCCGTCGGCATTCAGCGCGACGAAGTACGCATAGGTTCCCTGCGGATACTCCGGCGTGACGCAAAAGCGGCCATTGTAAACGTCCAGGTCAAAGTCCTGCCCCTGCGTCTTGCCCAGGCTGCCCAGATAGTCCCAATCTTCGCAGTAGCGCCCAAGCGTGTACTGGGGCGAAACAGCCGGGCCGTACTGCGTGGAAGGAAGCTGCTGGGGCAGATTGTGCAGGCTGGCCGACCAGGAGGCCAGGGTAGTCCGCCCGGTCGTGTTGAGATTGGTCGTCCCCTGGCTGCCGTCGCGCAGAACAAACCCGGAGACCATCCGGCGGACTCCACTGGTCGAGTCCGTGGGGTTGGAATAACCATAAGGGCCGTAGATAGGGTAGCCGTCATAGGACCAGCCCAAAATCGGGGAATGATGCAGGGCGGCCGTGTCTTCAGAGTAGACGTTAGACGCCGAGTTGTAGACGACATGATCCCCCAACTGGTAGCGCAGGGCGAGCGGGTTCTCATGATAGTGATATTCGCCTGTCGGCGGTTGGTGGGCATTGGAGGCATCAAACGAGGGCGCTTCCACAATGACGGCGTTTCGAACCCAGATGCCGTCTCCCATGCCGCCACCCGGCCCGCCGACATCCATTCCCCGTGAGGTACTATAAGAAGACTCCGTCCAGCAGGTTAAACAGCGCAACGCCGTTCACCCACAGGCCGAGCGGACCTAAATTATTGGTCGTTTTGGTCGTCGCCGCTTGCGGATGTCGGGGGAAGCGGCGAATGTAGTTCTGATTGGACGGCCAGTTGCCGAAGATGACGCCCATGTGCATGTACCACGGCCCCATCTGGTGGCTCGCCAGGCCCGTCCCGTTGATGTAGACAAAGTTGCTGGAATAGCCGATCTGCTGCACATCGGAATATGCCGGCTCCGATTGCCCGCCGCCGGTGTTGGGCAGCCCCGCCGAGGGCCAGGTGGTGACGAGCGGGCCGCCGGTTTGTTCCACAACGCGGGCGTAGCGGGCCGAGTTTTGTGTGAACCAGCTTGTCAGCAGCGGATCGGTCTGCGCCCGCGCGGCCTGCGGGCCGACAATGGACAGAAGCAGGAGGAGCAGCGCGGCTCCTTGTGTCATGGGTCGGAAATTCATGGAATTCTCCTTACGGTGTCGCTCAGAGGAGCAAAGTAGCTCTATTATCAGGGACAAACATTAAAGCCAGATGAAAATGAAAATAATTTTTCGGGCGGACTTTTCATCTGGATTTCATCTTGTGATGTCAGAATTCATCGGCGTATTCGGTGATGAAAGGGGCTGCGACCATGAAAATATTGGTGGTGGAAGACGATGGGGGCATCGCGCGGCTGATTTGCCGGGGATTGGAAGAGGCCGGCTACACTGTAGAAACAACGGCGGACGGCGTTCGGGGATTAGAGATGGCCAGGACAACGACTTATGGCCTGATTGTCCTTGACATCATGCTGCCGGGAATGGACGGGCTGCGCGTGTGTGAAGAATTGCGGGAGGCGCAAAACCGCGTCCCGATTCTCATGCTGACGGCGCGGGACGCCATGGAAGACCGGGTGCGCGGGCTGGATTTGGGCGCGGACGATTATCTGGCGAAGCCTTTTGAATTCCCGGAACTCATGGCGCGCGTCCGGGCGCTCCTGCGGCGCGACAAAGTCCATCGCACCCGGATCATCCGCGTGGCGGATCTGGTCATAGATACCGCCCAGCGCACCGTCACCCGCGCAGACCGCGAGATCGGCCTGAGCCATCGGGAATATGAACTGCTGGAAGCGCTGGCCGCCCATGAAAGCCAGGTGCTGACGCGGGAAGTGATTCAGGAACGCATCTGGATGGATGAGGATTCTTTTTCCAACACGGTGGATGTTTACATCAACATGCTTCGCAAAAAAATTGATGCCTGCTCGGAGCGAAAACTGATTCAAACGGTGCGCGGCCAGGGCTATACCCTGCGCGCAAGCGGGGCGGAGGATGCGGCGTGAGGCATTCCGTCCGCACTCAGCTTGTCGTCTGGAACATTTTCACGCTGGCCCTCCTGCTGGGCGCACTGGGGCTGATTATCCGCTACACGGTTGCGTCCACGATCATGGCATCGGTGGATCGGGATTTAGCTCGGCGCACCCAGCCGCCCCCCGGCAGGCCACCGCCCATGCCTGGGGGGCCGTTGATGGGTGGAGGGCCGCCGGGGCAGCCGGATGACCGTCCTGGCCCGGCACAGACAAATCCCGATCACCCACGCCGGTTTGACTTGAACGGTCATTCTCTGGAAATGACGGAAGAAGCGCCCTGGGATGCCCGGGCTGTGACACTGGCGGCCCAGGGACAAGCCGTTTACACGACCGTCGTGTCCGGGGGCGAGACGCTCCGGGTCCTTACCCGCCCGCTTCCGCCGGACGCTCCTGATCGGGGGGTCGTCCAGGCAATGTATCCTCTGGCGGATGTGAACCGTGCTTTGGCCGGTCTGGATCGCGCTCTGCTCCTGCTGATTCCCTTTGCTCTGGTGTGCGCTGGCCTAGCAGGGTATGCACTGACGGGCCGCATGCTGGGGCGCGTGCGCGGGATGACGCAGGCGGCAGGTCAGATTGGCGCGCACGACCTGTCGCAGCGTCTCCCTGTCACCGGCCAAGATGAATTTTCTGCGCTGGCGGCGACCTTCAACAGTCTGCTGGGGCGTCTGGAAGAGGCCTTCGGGCGGCAGGCGCGGCTGATGCAGCAGCAGCGCCGGTTTACCGCCGACGCTTCCCATGAGTTGAAAACGCCGCTGACTATCATCAAGGGAAATGCCGGCCTCGCTCTCCACGGCACTCACACGGACGCGCAGTATCGTCAATCCCTGGCCGAGATTGAAGCGGCCTCGGAAACAATGGCCTGTCTGGTGCAGGACTTGCTCCTCTTGGCGCGCTCAGATGACGGCCAGTTTGGCCGGAACCGCATTGAAATGCTGGCGCGGGAAGTGTTGGAGCGGGCTGCCGCGCGCCTGCCGCGCGTTCCTTTCGCGCTGATCCGCCTGCAAATCGCGGACGAGGCGTTGAGCCTGACGGGAAATGAGGACGAACTTGTCCGCCTGTTCGCCAACCTTCTGGAAAACGCCGCGCGGCACACCGCCGCCGACGGCTGCATCACGGTCACCGCCCGGCGCCAGGATGCCCATGTCGTCTTTCAGGTCGCGGACACCGGCAGCGGAATTGCCCCGGAACATCTACCCCATCTGGGCGAGCGTTTCTACCGCGTGGATAGCGCCCGTTCCCGCCCGGACGGCGGTACGGGTCTGGGTCTGTCCATCTGCAAGAGCATCGCGGACGCGCATGGGGGAACGCTCACGGTGGAAAGCGCTCTGGGAAGAGGCACAGTCGTCACCGTCACTCTGCCATAGCCTGACCCATATCCATGACAATGTGAAAGCGCGTCTCATGCCGTTGACCCGTGGGACCAAGACTGGCGGCCCTGCAGACAACGCCGCCATCCGCCGGATCCCGCCCCTCAACACATCCGATGCCGTCGTCTCAAACGCCCTCGCCATTTAGGAAACGCGCTACTTGGGGCTGAATAGCCCCTTGCCAGCGAGAGGAGGCAACACACTACCTCAAGCATGTGGAGTTGGGCAACGTATGCTGCCGTGACTTGCCGCATTTGCGCGAAGAGTTGACGGCGGCTCAGGAGCGCCTGCGCCAGAAGCTGGACATTATCATTGCTTGCTTTCAGCAAGTGGGCTATCTTTAAAACTTTATGAGTTTGTCAGCAATTACGAATATCAGCCGCGACGGCATCAAAAAACCGTGGTGTGGGATTTATGACTCAGCGGCAGGAACGGTGGAGCGTCGCATAGGTGACGCTGCCGTCCTGCCGCTGGGGATAGAGGTTTGATGGGCGGTTTAGCTGTTCGGCGTATCCGTGGCCGGCCCCCACAGGAACCGGGCGGCGATAAAGCAGCCGATGCCCAGCGCGAGGGCAAGGATGCCGTGCTTGGTGTGGCGGGCGGCCACGCCGACTTCATGGCCGGGCAGAAAGCCGGGCAGGCTGCCGGCGGGGGTGATAAAATAGATCACGCCGACGACGACCAGCAGTAGCCCGAAGATCACCGCCGCGCCGGTCGCAAGTTGTTTTGTTTGCATGTCAATGTCTCCTGAATTGTCTTTTGATTATTCTCCAACTCTTTTTCGCACCACAGAGGCGATTTCGTGGGCCAGCGCGTCAATTTCCCCTTGATCCGGGCCTTCCGCCATCACGCGCACCAGCTTTTCCGTGCCGGATGCGCGGACGTTGAGCCGGCCCCGCCCCGTGAGCTGCGCCTCGGCCTGCGTGATTGCGTTCTGAATATCGGGATCAGACTGCCAGGTCAGCCGATCACGCACTTTGACTCCCAGCAGCACCTGTGGGTACTCGGTCATTTGATCGGCTAGAACGGACAGGGGCTGTCCCGTTTCACGCATGACTTTCAACACCTGCAAGGCAGTCAGCAGGCCGTCGCCTGTCGTGGTCAGATGGCCGAAAATCAGATGCCCGGACTTCTCCCCGCCGAGAACATGACCATCTCTTCGCATGGCCTCGGAGACGTATCGGTCGCCGACCGCCGTGCGGAGCAGGGTCAAACCAAACTCTCGCAGGGCGATTTCCAGGCCCAAGTTGCTCATGATCGTGCCGACCACCGTGTTGTTGGCGAGCTTTGCCTGACGAGCCAGATGCCGGCCCACCAGCAACATCACGCGGTCGCCATCCACCTTGCGGCCTTTCTCATCGGAGAGGATCACGCGGTCGGCATCGCCATCAAACGCGATGCCGATATTTGCCCCCTCCGAGACCGTGCGGCGCATCATTTCTTCGGGATGCAGCGACCCGCAGTCGGCATTGATATTAACCCCGTCTGGTTCGCAGTGCAGAGCGACGACCTCCGCGCCAAGATCAGCGAGGACACGGGGGGCCAGCTCATAGTTCGCGCCGTTCGCGCCGTCCAGAACGATTTTCACGCCAGCCAGCGTGACACCCTCCATCGTGTCTTCCAGATGCCCGGCATAGAGATCGCATCCATGCGGGTCATGCATCATTCGGCCCACGTTCGCCCCCGAAGGCCGTTCCCAGGAGTCCACTTGGGGCAGATGCGCCTCAATTTCGGCTTCCAGGGCATCGTCCAGCTTGTAGCCATCGCCCCCGAAGAACTTGATGCCGTTATCGGCAAAGGGGTTATGCGAGGCGGAGATCACGATGCCGGCATCAAAGTTCTGGATGCGGGCTATGCCGGCCACGGCAGGAGTAGGAACGACTCCGGCCGTGACCACCTGGGCGCCCAGCGAGCAAAGCCCCGCCGCCAGCGCGGCCTCCAGCAGGGTGCCGGAGATACGAGTATCTCGCCCGATAATAAAACGGGGCGTGTGGCCCCGTCCCAGCGTCCGGGCCGCAGCGGCTCCCAGAGCCAGCGCCAGGGCAGGCGTGAGTTCGGTATTCGCGACGCCGCGCACGCCGTCTGTGCCAAATAACTTTTCGTGCATGTTGGTTCGTGTTCTCCTGAGCGTCCTACCATTATTGGGGATTGGGGGACTTAACCGGCGTCATGGGAGCCACGAGCGAGGGCGCTGTGACCGGCGGCGCAATCACATGGATGGTCACCGTGATCGGCCCGCGCGGCGACAGAGTGACACCCTCCGGGACGATCGGCTCCACGCGCCTCACCACGTCTTTGGTTGCGCCCGACACATCCACCGGGGCCGTCGTCAGCGTATTGATCAGACCGATCTGCTCGGGCCGCCCCTCGGCGGAAACAGTCGCCGGCGCGACGTCAATGTTGCCGAAGCGATAAGGCGCGGGAAGCGTCCCGACGACATTGGCACTGACAATCAGCGTCTTGCGCGCCAGGGCCCGGACAAGGTCTAAGCGGACATGGGCCGTCGGCGGCGTGACGGTGACATCGCTGATAGGACTGCCGCCGGAATCCAGTGCGACTATCGTAAAATCATCGTCCACCGCCCCCGGCGATTGATCCGGGTCGGCCTGTGCAACCAGCCTGGCGACCGAGTTTACTGCTTCGCGCGTTCCAGTAATGACGGCCTCGCGCGGCATAATGATCGGAGATGCAAAGGCAAAGCTGCTGGGCGCAAGCCCGACATCGTCGGCGCTGATGGGAAGCTGGCGGCGGCGGCGCGGCTGAAGGGTCAGCCGGACCGGAGCGGGGTCGCTTTCCGGGGTGACATCGCCGGGCAGCCCGGTCAGATGCACGGTCAGGGGAGAAGTCTGGCCTTCGCGAGCATGAGACAGGTCCACCCAGGCCGTCACCATGCCTTCGGTCAGTCGGTCAATCTCTTCCGAGGGGCCATCCAGAGTCAGTGTGACAGGCGGAAGGTTTTTATCGTCAAGAATGAGGTTGGGAGGCAGATTATGGACCGTCAGCGGCAGAATCATCACATGCTGCGGATGCGCGTTGATGAGGCCGGCAGCGTAAAAATGCAGGACGACGGCGAAAAAAACGGCGATAAGTTTATAGCCGAAGTTATGGCGCAGAGCAGCAATCATAGACGGTCCTGCGAACGGGCTTCTGACGCGGCGGCTGTCTCCGGCAATGGCGTCGTCTCCGGCAAGCGCACCGGTTCCGAAGCAACAGGTTTCGCGGGTTCGGCGGCGCGTGAACTGCGGGATCGGATAATTCCCCGGCGTCGGCGCAGTGAAGGCCGCTCCCGACCCGTATACTCGCGGATCAGCAGATCGCGCAGCCGCCCGTCGTCGCGCAGGCCGCGCGCCATTTTTCCATCAAAGGCCAGCGAAATGATCCCGGTCTCCTCCGACACGACCACGACAAGGGCATCGCTTTGTTCGGAAACGCCCAGAGCGGCTTTATGGCGCGTATGCACCTGCATTCCCTGCACTTCGCGGGTCTCGGACAACGGCAGCGTGCAGCCCGCCGCCACCACGCGGTCGCGTCGAATAATGGCCGCGCCGTCATGGAGAGGCGAGCCGGGATAAAACAGCGTTCCCAGAAGCTCGGCGCTGACCTGAGCGTTCAGCGGAGTCCCGGTCTCAATCTCATTGGTCAATCTGGTCTCGCGCTCCAGCACCATCAAGGCGCCAATTTTCTTGTCTGAAAGGCTTTCCGCCACGCGGACGATCTCGCCAACCATGGAAGATAGGTCTTCACGGTCCAGCCCCGTAAACCCTCGGCCCCAAAAGCCCAGCCGCCCGACTTCTTCCAGGGCATGCCGCAGTTCGGGATAAAAAAGAATGACAATGGCAACCGGCCCCAGCGGCAGGATCTGCTGAAGCAGCCAGGAAAGGGCGGAAAGCCGCGCGAAGGTGGAAAACAGCAGCATCGCGACAAAGACAATCAGCCCGGTCACAATCTGCCAGGCCCGAGTCCCGCGCGCCAGCATCATCAGGCGATAGATAAGATAGGCGACAATCAGAATGTCCGCCGCAGTCCGGGCCAGCCCCCAGACATCGTCCAAAACCCACCGGTGCCAGTTATGCAGCAGCTCATGCATCGCGCTTGTTCGTTCGGCCTTTCCCGTTCCTCAAATTATGGCACAAGCACAGGATGCAATGCAAGGAGGCGAGCAGTGACAGAAAAAGCGGAGACTGCAAAAGCAGTCCCCGCATATCGGGTTAGGGAATGACCGGCACGACCGGTGGCGGCGGAGCCGTTTCGGGCGGAATACTCAGAACAGCAGTCTGCGCGGCGAATATCCAATATCCGTTGTAGGGATCCAGTGTGTCGGTCGCGGGACTCAGCGCGACATACGCGCCAGCGCTCATGTCGTAGCGGTACAGAGTGGACTGAACCAGGCCATTCGCGGTGTTGGTGAGGGGGATAGCGGTTCCCCCTGCCGAAGCGGATACGGTCACGCCGGAAAGAGGCGCGGATGAGAGGAAGGGATCGCCGATCTGGTTCCAGCCCGGTTGGAGCGTGATCTGAAATGACTGAGTCGTCGGAACCGCCGCTCCCTCAAAATGCAGGTAATTGGCCGTGGGGAACTTGATCCAGTAACCCTGGCCGGGGCGGAGCGTATCCGCAGGCGCGGTCGGGTAGAACACGTAGCTGCCGAGCAGCGGTTCCCACTGGATCAGGCGCGGGTTCGGATTTGTCAGCGGCGTCGTCAGGCCAAACAGGGTCGCGAAATCGCCGCCAATGCTGGTGAAGTCATAGGGTGCGGAGATCATCTGCAAGCCCGCGGCAAACGTGTGCGCCACGTCCAGGATGAAGTTCTGCGTCACCGAGTCGCTCGCCGCCAGGGTGAGGTTCGTCACCGTCTGCCCAGCATAGTTAATCGGATTGCCATTGATATCCGTCAACGGAGCGACCGTGGAAGTATTAACCGTGACGTTCAGTGCCAGAGCGCCGGGAACGGTCAGCGTATACGCGCCGCTGCTGTCGGTGACCGTAGTCGCTTTGACGGCGCTGGTCGCGTTGGAAACAGCCGTCACCGTCGCATTGGCAATGCCGACGCCGCTCGTATCCGTAACCACGCCGCTGAGAGTCGCCGTGCTGCTTCCCTGGTCGGCATTAAACGCAAGCGCCGCGATCAGCGTATCGCCGATGAACGAGCCGAAGCCTGTGGCATCGTCAAACCCAACTTCTGCGGGAAAGTAAAGATTGTCCCCCAGCGTGACATCGTGGAAGTCGGCGGTGTAGCTCTGGCTGCGGCCAATCGTGTACAGGGGCGGGTTGGCAAATCCCAGCGTCGTGGTCAGCCCATTCAAGGCGCGCTGCTGATTGACCAGGGCGGTGAAGCTTGCCCAGAGCGGAGCGGCAGCGCTGGTTCCGGCCAGCGTCGCCACTGTCCCTCCGAGGAAGATGTCATAGCCAGTGTTTGGATCGGCATTTAAGGCGACATCCGGCACGTCGCGGCGCAGGGGAGAGGCGCCTAGCCCGGCCTGATAATCAGGCTTGGTCCAGAGTTCGCTGGTGCCGCCACCGCTGGCCGAGGGGCCGCCGACGCTGGCCAGCGTGCCGCTCTTCCACACGGTTTCAGAAACATACTGGCCGTTTGCCGCCGCCGTCGTGCCGGTCGCCGCAACCGGCTTGTTGTACTTGAGCGTCGTGCCGCCGACGCCGGTCACATACGGCTGCGAGGCCGGATCGTTGACAGCGGGCTGGGTGAGGATCGTCGGGGTCGTCGGATTGAATGCGGCATACGCGCCGTATTCGCCGGACGCGGCAAACACAGACTGCCCCTGCGCCGCCATTTGCTGGAAGGACGTATTTTCGGAATCACGAACGGCGGAGTCGATCTGGGTCTCCGGCACGGTCCAACTGTCGCTGATTTCTTTCAGGAGCGGGGTTCCGTCGGTCGCCGTATCGTCAGCCATGCGCTGGAACAGATCCGCCGGCGCGGCAGGGAAGGTCGTCCCATTCGCCTCATAAACATAGATCGTTTTGACATTGGGAGCGAGGGCCAGAATCATGTCAATATCCAGCGTCGCCTCGCTCTGCCCCTGCGCGTTGATGATGCCGCCATTCGCCCCATCCAGCAGCACATTCTGTAACGGCGCAGGCGTGGTGGTTACGGTCGGGTTCAAAACAGTCGGCAGGCTGTAGGTGCTGATATAGAGCGCGATGTCACTGGTGAGATAGCCGTCCAGTTCAAACAGCCCCACTGTCTGGCCGGTTCCGTCCAGCACGGGGGTCGTAGTCGTCGTGCCGGTGCCGGTCGTGCCGGTTCCCGTCCCGACCAATCCGGTGCCAGTCGTGCCGTACAGCGGCGCGACATCGGTCAGGCTGTACGCAAACTTGATGTCATTGGGCGCCAATCCCCCGGCAGGGCCGGTGCCAATGGTCGCGCCTGTCCCGGTCACCGGCAGTCTGGGATGCAGAAACTCCCCGCCCGAGGAGGCTACCGGATGGGAGACCGGGCGCATCTGCCCAAAATTGTTGAGGCCCGCAACACCCGCCAGACGCGCGGCGATGCTGCGCGGCACGCGCGGCGGCGCGCTGTTGGCGTAAGCAATGCGGCCATCATGCAACTGATACTGCCCCAACTGAACGCCGAATGCGAACTCCACGGCGGAAGCCGGCCCGGCGACATCCAGGAGAGTCCGGGCCGGATGGGTGGCCGTGACCGTCAGACCCTGTGACCGGGCGTAATCCGCGACCGCCTGGTAATCCTGCGGGGTCGGGCCGAACTTTTCGGCAAATTCCGCCGGTTTCAGGAACTTGCCCTGCATCGGGTCGCCCGGCGTATACAGGCGGCGCAGCAGTTCGTCTAGCTGCGACTGATTGCGAAGCGGCAGGGTGAGGGCCAAATTCATCTGCATACTGCCTGCCAGCCGCCCGAGGGGACGCGCCGCGCTCAGGGCAGGCAGGATCGCGCTTTGACGCGCCAGCGTGACCCGCGCTTCCAGGGTGCCAGAGACGGGTCGCGCGTGGGAGACAGGTCGCGCCTTTGACGCGGGCCAAGCCTGAGACGACGGTGACGCCAGGCCCAGCGCGGCCAGACCTAACGGCAGCAGCGCCAATATCTTTGTCTTATGGAAGTGCATCGGAAAGAGAATTCCTTGACAGACTTCTTATCGAGAAGCCTGAAGCGAATGGACAGAAGCAAGCGGTGGTATCGGTGGGATTCGCATTCAACCCTCTCTATTATAAAGCAAAGTCGGAACCCTGTCAAGCGGCAACAGTTTCTCTTTGAAAAATTACTACTTGACATAACGCGCTTGCTCGCTTACAATGGTTTTGATAATCTGACCGAGCTAGATTCAGGAAAACCATCAGCGGCCTCAGCCACTACAACTGGAACACTGTCTTTCCTATGAAGATACGGGCAACCAGAACACCAAAAACATGCAATCACAGGCCTTCGTTCCCCAAAGCTGGCAAGCGCATTGCTGCCATCATTTCAGGAATGGTTGTGACAATGCTGGTCAGTACCATAAGTCAGTGGCCTGCTCTGGCAGACAATCAGCCACCACCGCTCTTGAAGTCAACTTTCTCGTACACAACGCCGCCCAATTTTGAGATGCCGTTGGTGCAGGTGCGGATGAACAACAAACTTATGGGGACATTTGCCATTGATACCGGCACCAGCAATACTGTGGTCACTGATAAATTGGCCGAAAAACTGGGTCTGACGCCTGCTCTTGATTTCAAGGATGGGCAACCTTATAAAGTGGAAGGGCAGCTTGCACAGGGTGTGACCTTGATCCCCATGCAGATCGCAAATATAACATTCACGCGAGTTGATGTGTTAGTCGTGCAGGAACATCGGCTGACCTCGGTCGCTGGTCAACCCCTCAATGGCATCATCGGCAACAACATTCTCAGCCTTTTCAGCATCTACTTTGATTTCCCCCGCCACCAGATGACATGGTATCGTGGCGGGCTTGCGTCGGACGTTCTCAAAGCAGCAGGATTTGAACGCGCCTCCGTTCTCCCGATGACATTGCAACCTGATACTGACGACTACGTGGTTCCGGTGCAATTGCGACAGGGAAGCAAATCGGTACAGGAAAACCTTTTGCTGGACACAGGCGGCGGCACCACTACGATCTCCAAGAAGTCAGCCCAGCAGTTTAACCTAACGATAGTCGCAAATCAGGTACAGAAGTCATTCAGAGGCAACTTTGGGGTCAATGCGACACAATTGGAAACCATTCAGGTGGGAAACATAGAAGTCACAAACAAATTGGTCATGTATCCAAGCGATGACAATTCCAGCTTTCCATCCCTTCTCGGAGTAGATATTCTGGCCGGTTATCAGGTGCTGGTGGATTTCCCAAATAAGAAAATGTACATTCAGTCTACTGTGCCTCTGGTAAAAATTAGTAAACCGCTGGAGAAGATGCCTTGATGGGGCGGACAATCCGGCCCTATTTCTAAAAGAAACCTATCTTGAAGCCCAAATCTACGTTTCTCCTCTTCATGCCCTGGATAATTTGTATGGCCTTTCCGGCTGTTCCCGGATGGAGTGCGCCTGACCCGGACGCTCAAGCGTCCACGAGCAGCCAATGGCCGCTCATGGTTTCAGACGTAAAAAGAGGCGACCCTTATGCAGGACGGGTCATTTTGACCAGCGTTCCCTCCACGAACCTAGAAGTTGGCGGCGTGACCTCATCCACTCCGGTCGTCGCAGCCTGCATCGGCACAATCAACGTCACCTTCCTCGTGGACACCGGTACGGGCAACACGGCCATCACCCCGTCCCTGGCGAAACGGCTGGGTCTGACCCCGAAGTCCCTGCTCCCTCCAGGCCAGACGGTGAACGACTTTGGACGACCTGTGGACGCAGTCACCGTTTCTAACATGGTGCTGGGGGATATCCACTTCACACCGGAGCAGGTTGAGGTCTACCCGCAGAGCACCTGGGACCGGACCGGGATCAAGCAGGACGGCATCCTTGGCCTGAATTTTCTGCAAATGTGCATGGTCGAGTTCGACTTTCCCCACCACAAACTCACCTTCCTGAACCAGTTCGCCGTGACCCCAGAAGTGCGCGCTCAGGCGGGCTACGACGCTTCCTCCTACACTGCCGACATCACTAAGGATGAGTACGGGTTTTACAAGACGAACCTGGTGATGGCCAACGGCGCAAACCGCGTCACGGAGGCCGCCGTCGTGGATACGGGTTCCTCTTCGACACAAATCTCTGCCAAAGCCGCGACTGCCCTCCATCTGTCTGCGACCGGGTCGCCCACCGATCACCGTGTAGAACGCAAGGCCCAGCCAATTACGCCCTCGCGCGTGGAAGGTTTGCAAGTGGGGCTGCTAAAGTTATTGAACGCGGCGGTCGGATACCCTGAGAAGGACGAAGCCGAAGGCATTGGCGTCGGCACGGTACTGGGTATGGACATCCTTTCCGGCTACAGGGTTCTGCTGGACTTCCCCGGCAAGAAGATGTACCTGCAACCCGCTATGCCTGTCCTCAAGATAGACAGACCGGTGGAAAAGAAGCCATAAATCAAACGGGCGTGGAAGCAGACGGGAATGGGGTGCTATTGCGGCACAAACTTCGTGTCGGTGTGATAGACGATCATCAGGGTGGCCTGGATGAAGTAGGAACTGGTGTCCACAAAGCGCTGCCAGTTTTCGGCTTTATGCGCGTAATTGCCGCCATCGCGCCAGTCAATCAGACCATTGCCGACGCCCGCTTCCGTTTGATTTCCCACTCCGAGCCAGAGGTTGGAATACTCGGTTTTGTTGGCCCATTCGTAGCGATGCTTGGCGCGTTGGAGCAAAATGGGATCATGGAGGGCAGTTCCGGCCTTCCATTCCATGAGCGCAAGCTGCAAATCGGGGCCTGGGTAAAGATAGGCGTTTTCGGGGCGCGGCGCGAAGTAATAGTGCCAGTGCAGGCCGTAAAAGCGCCAGTCATGGGGATTGTTCGTCTGCGCCGTCATGCGGATGCCGCCCCCGCCCAATGTCCACCAATCGCTGATCTGGCGGGCAAACGTGGATTTCGGGCTGAGAGCGTCCGCCTCGTAGGGCAGAAAGCCTAACTGATCGAGCCACTGGCCGTAGGTCGGTTTGAACCCGGCGTTGCTGTCGCGGAACTTGAAAAAGTTCTTTGTCGGGCCGGTGTCCTTCATGGCGCTGATGCCCTGGGTGATGCTGTTCGCCAGAGCGTTATCATCAAAAGCAGGCGGCTGACCGGTTGTTTTGGCCCAGCGGCCCAGGCAGCGCAGGGCATCGGCGGCCCAGACACTGTCTGAGGTCCAGAGGTCGCGGGCGGCGGCATTGCCGCGTACCAAATGGTAACGGGGATCGTAAGCCCGGCGCAGATAATCTCCGGCGGGACGCGCAATGTCCCAGCTATCGCGCCGCCATTGCGCGGCCTGCCCGCCCCGCCCCGTCGCTGCCAGATACTCCCCGTATTTCCACATCGCCACGAGCATCATGCCCGTCGCTCCCGTGTTGTCCGCGTCCACACGCAGTCGATGTCCAGCCCGGTCGTAGTAGATGCGCCGGGCCATGCCGCCACAGTCGGCGCTCCGGGGGGCGCCATTCCAACCCTCCCGACGCGCCAGAGTCCAGGTGTAAAAAAAGCTGTGCAGGACAGTCTCGTAGCGGCTAGTGTTCCATCCGGCGATTTTCGAGCTGCCGGGCCGCCCCCATCAGCCCAATCACCCCGATGGCCGACTCACCCGGCTGCACCCAGTCCGGCCCCGCCCCGGCAATGCGAACATCGTTGATTGCCCCGTAAGCCCGCGCGGCGACGGTCACGTCCCCATGGTTCCAGGCCTGCCCGGTAAACGAGCAGTCGGAAATATAGTTTGCCTCGCGCTGCAAAGCGTCCTCCCCCCACCCTGCCCGCGCGGCGGGAGACAGGCAGAGCAGAAGCAGCAAGGCAGAAAAAAGCCCGATGGTTCGTGAAGTTTTCATAGACGTCCAGAGACCCCCTAGCCCCCAATTCTGGGGGAACCAGAAGGAAAGGAGTCCTGCTCCGGCTCCCCAGAATTGGGGCTGAGGGCAGAGGCTCAAGGCCGCGCAATGGTGACAGTAAATCCCGTCGCATCGTAGTCAATGTTCGTGCCGGGGCCGGGGTCTACGGCGAAATCCAGCGTTGACCCCACATGGACCGGCACAAGCAAGTCAATTTCCCCCGTGACCGCCTGCCCGCCCCCATAAAGTTGTTTGTAGGCCGAAACGCCGTCCGTAAGCACATGGACAGTGACGCCGTCGCCCTCCGTGGCGTGGCTGACCTGGCCCTGAACGCGAACTTTTCCCGCGACTGGGCTGACCCAGCGGCGGATTGACCAGACCGGCAGGCCATTCGCAACGCCGGGATGCTGCTCATCCGCCGTGACTTCCAGGTAGGGGGCAATCCCGCTCCATTCCTTCTTGAAATCCGTGACCTGAAACTGCGGCAGGGGCTGAAAATGGTAGGTTCCCGCTCCATCCCAAAAACCGTACTGCCAGCCGTTTTTGCCCTGCGTGTCGGAGAAGTCGCGCCGCGAATCGGCCAGAATAACTCGTACTGTGACGGGAGGCGGAGCGGGCAGCGTCACCGGGCCATGCAGATAGATCGGCGCATCCGTCAGGGCCAGCCGCACGGCCCCCTGCTGGGGTGACAGCGTTTGCGCCTCGCCCATCATGTCCACCGGCGAGAGCGCGGCTTTCGCGGACAGGATCAGCGCCGTCGGCGCGACGGCCCACAGCACGCGGATCGGCTCCTTGCCGCGCTGAAACAGCAGCGAATACACGCCCTCGGCAGCCGGCTCGCGCCGGACGAAACGGGCCTCGGACAACTGACGGGCCATGACAGCGTAGGCGACATACGCGGGTTTGGGCGCATACCGGCCCAGCGCGTCCTGTTCGCCTCGCACCAGTCCCATTGTGGCAAATTCATTGTAGTCCCGGAACAGATACCAGAACGTTTTTTGCACCCCGGCGGACAGGAGCAGGCAGTTCCCGCGCACGGCAAACTTAGCCTGGTCGGCTTCCGTAATGGTCAGGTCCCCCGGCGCTTTGCTCGTTTTCAGGAACCAGCCGATCTCCGTCACCCAGATCGGCTTGGGGTTGCCGCCGTTGTACTTTCGGATCAGCGCGTCCAGACCGGCGATCTCATCCTCAAAGCCTTCCGGCGCGGAGCCATAACGGTAAGGATGAACCGATACGCCATCCATGTAGCGCAGGCCGCCCGCCTGAAAGACCTTTTCCAGAAACGGCAGCGGGATGCCTGCCGTGCTGCACCCCAGCACAAGAACTTCGGGGCGCGTTTGTTTCAGAGCTGGATAGGCTGCCTTGAGCATCTTCACATATGTGGCCGCTCGATCCTGAGCCGCCGGCCCCTTGCAAAAGCTGCCGTTGTACTCGTTCCAAATTTCCACCGCCTGAATCTGCGGCCCGTACTGCTTTAACACTTCCTGCCCGTAGCGGGCGTATCCGGCAAACCCTGCCTCTGTGTAGGGCGTCTGGCCGCCGTCATAATGCTCGCTTTCAAACGTCAGCGGCACGAGAGAAGCGATGCCATTCTGCCCCAAACTTGCCATATAGCTCTGAAACGGCAGCGGAAAAACGAACTCCCCCGGTGTTTTTTCCACCGCGTTCCAATACTGCTCGTCACGATCTCCTCCCACGCCGAGACGGGCAATCAGGGGGATAATGTCCTGATTCCAGCCCTGCGCGAAGTGGGTCATCACGCCAAACGGCGAGGCCGCCTCGCGCTTCGGCACAGGCGCGAGAATGGCAAACGCGCAGTCTCTCTCCACCGTTTTCTGCCCCGGCGGGTCTGCCGTCAGATGCAGCAGAAAATAGCCATTCTTGCGGAGGGGGAGGGTCAGCCGCCCATCTGCGCCAACACCGGAAGCGGCCAACGCGCCGCTGAAGTCAGTCACCTGCCAGCGCAAAGCGCCGCCACTTTTAATTTCCCACTGAATCGGCTCACCGTCCAAAAACACGCCGCCCAGAACAGAAGGGGTGGCCTGGATGGGCGATGTGGTGTCAGCCCTGGTCATGGGTGCGACAAGGAGGAGCAGTAGACTGAGCAGAAACAGTAGTTTCATAACCGCCTACGCAAACCGCTCCTCACGCCACGGGTCGGCGTGGTTGTGATAGTGCCGTTCTTCCCAGAAGCCGCGACGGTCAGCGGTCAGGAACTCAATGCGGTTGATAAATTTCGCGCCTTTCCAGGCGTAGAGATGGGGCGTGATAATCCGCAGGGGCGCCCCATGTTCGCGCGGAATGGGCTGACCGTCCAGGGCGTAGGCGAGGATGACGTCGGGGTGCATCAACTCTTCCAGAGAGTTGTTCGTAGTGTAGCCGTCCTTGCCATACTGCATGACGTGAGTAGCCTCCGGCTGAACGTCCACCAGATCGGCCAGGCTCTCAAAGGGAATGCCGGTCCAGTGCAGATCGTAGCGGCTCCAATGGGTGACGCAGTGGAAATCCGCCGTCAATTCCAGGCTGGGCAACTGCGCGAGATCGTCCAGGCTGAGGCTGACGGGGTTGTTGACGGCCCCGTCTATGGTCAAGCGAAACTTGTCGGGCAAAAACATCGGCTGGACGCCGAGGTCCAAAACGGGGAATTTCTCGGTCAGGTACTGACCGGGCGGCAGGCGCTGAGAACGCGGCGCAGCAACACGGCTTCCCGTTTCGCCGCGCGCCTGCGCGCGCTCCACGGCGCGGGCCTTGACATGCAGATATTTTTCACTGTACTCGGTCGCATTGTTCGTGTCAGTGGGCATGGCGCGTTTGCTTTCTGGCGGACGATGAGGCACCGGGGGCACCGGGCGTCTGACGAGGCAGCACATCTGGTCGGGAGAGGCCGTGCGCGCCCCGGCGCGGGAAGACCGGGCCTTTGTCTTTGGGCGTGCGGAGCGGCTTGGTCTCCCCCGTGCCGCCCCACCCACCATGGCTGTGTTTGGTGAAAGGCATTGTTTCGCTCTTATCTTGGGGCGGACGAGGCCGGGCGCTTTTTTTTCACGTAGGCTTCCTTCGGCAAGGCCGACAGCAGGCGGGACACATCGGCAGCCGGGACTTTTTTTCCGTCCTGATCGGTGATGTAGAACGCATCGCGGGCGCGGCTGCCCCAGACCGAAAGGCGCGCAGCATGAATGTTCCAATCCAGGGCCGAAATGGCGCGGGCAAGGCGGTAGACGACGCCGGTCTCGTCCGGCGCGCTGACTTCCAGCAGGCTGAAGCGTTCGGAGGCAGTGTCATCAATCTTGGCGTCGTAGATCGTCTGCTCTTTCAGCGGCTTTTTGTGAGATTGCAGAAGGGCGCCCACCCCAATCTCGCCCAGCAGGACGCGGCGCAGGCTTTCCTGCACTTCGGCCCGTTTGTGCGCGGACAGCGGCTTGCCGCGATAATCCACCCAGAGCGTGTCAATCGCGATGCGGACGCTGGCTTCGCGGGTAAAGACCTGAGCCGTGTGCAGGTTGACGTCATGGGCGTACAGAACGCCGGTGATTTTCGCCAGAAGGCCGGGACCGGGGTCATCATAGGCACACAGGATCATCTCGGTATGATCGGTTCCGAATTCATGCTTGAAATCCACGATCGGCTGGAATGTCTCGCGCAGCCGCCCAATCATGGCGATATGCAGGTACATCTCTTCCAGCGGCGTGTTCAGCAGATACTGCGCCGGCAGATTGCGCGTATGCTCCAGCACAATGTCCGTCGGCAGGTTATGCTGGGCCAGCCCCTTACGAATGCGCTCACGCTGACGCTTGAGGTCCGGGACAAAAGGCGGCGAAGAATCGCCGTCCTTGGCAGGCGGCGCGGACAGCAGGATTTCGGCCCGGCTGTAAAGTTCGGACAGAAACCGGCCCTTGACTTCGGTCCAGACCCCTTCGCCGACAGCGTTGGTGTCGGCATAGGTCAGCAGGTAAAGCATATTTAGCGCGTCCATATCCGGGACCTGCCGGACAAACTCGCGCGTGGTCTCATCCAGGGCCAGATCGCGCAGACGGCTGATTTCAGCCATCAGCAGGTGATGGCGCACCAGAAAGACTACTTTTCCCTGCCGCTCGGCATCCCAGCCCAGGCGCTCGCAAATTCGTGCGGCGCATTCGGCCCCGGTCTCGGCATGGCTGCCTTCGGGCCACTGCTTGCCGATGTCATGGATCAAGCCGGCCAGATACAGAGTTTCGGGTTTGGCGACTTCGCCCGCGATGCGCCGATATTCGGGAAAGCGCGGGTCTGTTTTCAATTTCTCCAAATTCCGCACGACGCGGAGAGAATGAGCACCGACCGTGTAATCATGGGCAGCATCATAAGGGATGAGTGTCATAATCGGGCCGAACTCAGGCAGCAGCCAGGCCAGAGCGCCCATTTCTTCCAGGCGGTCCAGCGCATCGGCCACGCCCTGTCCCGCTGTCAGCAAGCGGGCGAAGACACGGCCCGCCATCGCCGGGTCTTCGGGCGCGGGATGCGCTTCCAGATAGCGGCCAACATCCTCCTCCAGTTTCCCGGAAATAGCAAGCCCATACGCCTGAGCGAGTTCCGTGACGTGAAGCGGCAGAGCAGGATCACGTCCAGCCGCTTCCGGGTCGGCGACGGAGAGGACGCGGCCCACGGAGGACAAGCCCAGGCCAAAAGGGAGTTCGCTGTCCAGGCAGCGGGTAATCACCTTGCGGGCAATGCGCCGGGCGTGGGCAGCATAGGTGAAATAGTCACGCATGAACGCCTCAACGGCAGGAACCTCGGGGGTGTCGGGATAGCGCAGCAGGGCGGCGACTGCCTCCTGCCGCTCCGCGGTCAGGATGTCGCGCGCTTCGCCCGTGACGATGTGCAGGGCGCTCCGCGCGCAAAGCAGAAAATCCCGCGCGGCCTTGATGCGGGCCGCATCGTCTAACGACACGATTTCCCGCTCCACCAGGGTCGGCCAGATCCGGGACAGGCTGACGTGGCAAAGCACCTCGCCCATCCATTCAGCGTTCTGAATGTCGCGCAGGCCGCCCGCCCCTTCTTTGAGGTTCGGCTCAATCCCGTACACTTGATCGCCGCCGTGTTTGGCCAGGATGGTCTGGCGTTCGGCCCATTTTTGAAAGAGAAAATCCGCGGTCAGCAGATGGGCGCGAAACTGGGACCGCAGTTCCTGAAAAAGAGCCTTGTCACCGTCCAGGAAACGCGCATCCAGAAGCGTGGTCTGGGTCTGATGGTCTAGCTGGCCCAAATCGCCCAGCAGGCGATAGGCATAACCAACCTTAAGATTTGCGCCGTAAAGAAAGACATCCATCACCATCTGAAACATGTCTTTGATCAGGACATTGAGATAAGGATCATCCTCGCGGGCTGGGACAAACGTCACATCCACATCGGAAAACGGCGCCAGCTCGCGGCGACCGTAGCCGCCCGTGGCGACAATGGCAAGTGCAGGGACGCCCTCCGCCACTCCGGCGCGCTTGATGGACAGCTCAAACAAACGGCGCAGAACCGCATCCACCAGCGCCGTGTTATGGGCCAGCAGTTCCGCCCCAGTGTTATCTTTGAGGGTCGCAGCGCAGTTGATGCGTCCGTGCCAGTCTTTCAGGTAAGCGGCGATGGCTGCCGGAGCGCTCAGACAGGAAAGTTCTGGGGCGAATAGCGGGCAGGTCTGTTCAAGAGACATGGGGGTAAGGCTGGCTCCAGAGGATCAAAGTTCCTGCGCCGGTGCCGGCTGAAGGTGCAGCCCGCCTTCGGCAATAAGAAACTGATGCGGGGACGACGAATGTGCCGAGCCGCGATTTTTCAGCACTTCCAGCAGGCGGACGCGGCGCGCATCGCGCGCATCTTCCAAACGTCGGTACTCTAGCTGCACCACGGTATCAGCGAGGTATTCTTCCGGCGTCACCCGAAACGGCGCTTCCCGCGACTCCGTTTCCCGCGTCATCACCACGGAAAGCCCGTCCCTTCGCAAAGCGTTCACGATGCGTTCAAAGCGGACCCGAACATGTTCGTCGCTGTCAGGATAGCTTTCAAACTTAGTCAGGCTGTCCACGACGACGCGGGCCAGTCCAAACTCGCGGATCATCCGGCCATACTGATCGGCTGTCAGTTCCCGCAGGAAAGCTTCCGGGGAAGTGAAAACCAGGAGCAGCTTGCGCGCTCGCTCATGCCCCTCAAAATCCCAGCCCAGCGCACGGGCATCCCGGTACAGACGGCGCGGATGCTCTTCAAACGTCACCAGCAGCCCCGGCTCATCAAACTGCATGATGCCGGCCTGCAAAAACTGCATCCCTAGAATGGTTTTCCCGGTGCCGGGAGCACCCTGCACCAGCAGAGAATTACCTTCCGGCAGACCACCATGCAAAAGCCGATCCAATGGCTCAATCCCTAAAGGCTTGCGAAGAAAGGCATCGGTTCCTCCGCGCGTTCCACTGGCTTCGCCGGAGCGTTCAAGCATGGGCCGCCTCCAATCCCGCCTGATGGAAAATGCTCATTCCCTGACAGACACTTTTGACCAGAACACCTGTAGCGCACAGTCGCTCGGCCACCACGCGGACATCCTCGTCCGCGTGACCTAGCTTCACTGCCAACCCGGCAGCATGATCGCGGGTGTATTGATTGCTATGAAAAAACGCCCGCAGACTGCGCGTGATTGTTTCGGTTTCTTCTGGGGTCGGCGTGACCATCGGCTTGGGATCAGCCAATGGAGGAGGCGAGGGCTGGGAGGCCGCAGTCACCAGCCCGACCAGCCGCAGCGCTTGCCGTAAGGACGCGCCGCCGTCCATCGCCTTGCGGATTGCCAGCACGCGGCGCACGGCTTCCAGGCCGTAGGTCCGGCGCGCGCCACGCCCCTGCGCGGCGACATAGCCCTGCCGAGTCCAGTAGCCGAGCCTGCCGCACTGAAATGCCGCACAGCGCCGCCGTCTGCGCGATGTTAAGCGTCAAGTCCGGCAGCGCCTCCCACAGCAGAGTATCAGAAGTTGGGTACGTCTCATTCATGGTGATTTTTTGAGTATAGACGAATTGCCGATTACTTGTCAATCCAACCGGCATCCAGCCTGCATTCATCCAGCCTGCATTACTCGGTTTGCGTCGGCGTGGGCGGGCCAAGAAACCGGAGAGCGCGCGCGGCGGCATCAGGCTGTCGCGCGGGAAAGGCGGACAGCGTCCGTTGCCAGAGAGGGTCACCAGCGGAAGGCGTCAGGCGGGGCGCGACGGCGAACAGAAGAGCCGTCGCTGGATTTCCGGCCATTGCCTGATCCCCTGCCCCGGCCCACGCCGCCTCTATTTTTACGAGGGCTGATTCCAGAGCGCCGGGCCGTTCGGCCAGATGGGCCGCATGGTAATCGGCGGCAATTACCACGCTCTGGCTCCAGGCCAGCCGCAGAAGACCGGCGGCGGGATAGACAAAAAGCGTCAAAATCCCAGTTCCCAGCCAGGACAGGCCGCGCTTCCCGCGCAGAGTTATCCCCAGATGCAGGGGCAGGCCCGCCAGCGTGGAGGCGATGGTCCAGGCCGGCATGGCATTGGTCGCCAGCCGCGCCATCATCAGCGCGGCGACCGCCTGCACTTCGTCTTTTTCCAGAAGCCGCGTCAGCCCATTCGTGACAACGATGGCCGTGTCGCCGTCACGCCCGGCAATCACAAAAGCGTTGGGTTCCTGTCGCGGGATGCTATAGAGTGTCGGCAGTTCCATGCGCGTCGTGGCGCACAGAGCATGCAGCATCTCGTAAAGATTAGGCGCCCAGGCGTTTTCCAGCAGCTTCGCGCCCCAGACATCCAACGGAAACTTTTCCGAAGCCCAGCCGCCGATTACCGTGTAGGCAATGCCGAACAGCAAACCAAAAATCAAGCCGCCCAGAGCGTGCCGAAAAAGCAGACCAAGCAGCGCACCCAGAAATGCCCAGAAAAGGCAGCAGGCGCAGACGACGATGGGAAGGCGAAAACGCGACAAAACTGCGGTCTCCTGTTGCCTAAGAAAGATAGAAAGTATGTACCCACATACCGGAGTTCCTAGAACATGACCCGGTGCTTGCGGGCGGCGACAGAGAGGAGCAGGCCGACGGCGGTCAAATTCACCAGCAGGCTGCTCAGGCCGTAGGAAAAAAACGGCAATGGGACGCCGACGACGGGCATGATGCCCATCGTCATGCCGACATTGACGACCACATGGAACGTCAGCAGGGACAGCACGCCTGCGGCCAGCAAACGTCCCAGCGTGTCCTCGCAGTCCGCCATGACGGCGACACCGCGCTCCAGAAGCAGCAGATAGAGAGCCAGCAGCAGAACACAGACGATAAATCCCCCTTCCTCGCCCACCACCGTAAAAATAAAGTCCGTGTGCTGCTCCGGGATAAACTTGCCGTTGCTCTGCGTTCCCTTTTGATACCCCTCACCGCCCATCGCGCCGGAGCCGATGGCGATCTCGCTTTGCCGGAGGTGATACCCGCTGTCATGCGGGTCGGCGTCGGGATTGAGAAAGACTTGCAGCCGGTTTTTCTGGTAATCTTTCAGAACATGGCCGGGGTTAAAATGCCATAAACCGGCAAACAGCACAACGCCCGCCAGGAGGAGCAACAGGAGATGCACAGGCCGCGCGCCCGCCATCGCCGTCATGCCCAGCCAGATCGCCAGCAGCACCAACGCCGTGCCTAAATCCGGCTGTTTGGCGATCAAGAGCATCGGGATTCCGATATGGACAAGCGATTTCAGCAGCGTCTTCCACTCGCCAATGGTCTCGCTATGCTGGGTCAGGTACAGGGCCAGTGTGCAGATCAAAATCACTTTCGCCAGCTCTGACGGCTGCAATTGAAATGGCCCCAGTGAAATCCAGCGCGAGGCTCCGTGAGATGCATGGTTGAAGTGATTGTTTAACACGGCCAGGAGCAGGACAATGTTCAGGGGATACAGGTAGCGGGCGTAGCGTTTGAGCAGGATTTCGTAATCAGCGCGAGCGAGGGCAATCATGGCCGCGCCGCCGATCAGAATGCCCACGGCCTGCTTGCGAACCATGTCCAGTGGGTGCAGGTCCAGATGCCGGGCGCTTTTGATCGCCAGCAGGCCGCCGAGGCAGATCAGCAGCGCGCTGCCCACAATGGCCCAATCTAGCTGCCGCAAGCCCTGTTTTTGCACAATCATGGCCCTTTATGATACCCGGTTTTTTCGCCGGGCGTTTCCCTGCGAACCGGATTGACTCCCGCCTCACTTGTGGGGAGTATTAGGAGGGCGCAGCAAGCAACGCCCCTACGGTTCTTCTCCTATTCCCCCAGAATTGGGGGCTAGGGGGCGTCTGCGAACCAGATTGCTCCTTGCCGCGTTATGAAAGCGGGTAACTTTGCATGAAACTCCATTCTTCCTCACCCCCGCCCTCGCGGCACCATCACCGCAACGCGCCCCGGCGCGGCTGGTCTTTGCGGCGTCTGCGCTCGCGGGTCTTTTCCTGGCATTCCTCGTGGTGGGTTTTCGTGGTCATTGTCGCCGTGTTTGCCTTTACCATCGTCCGTATGTTCCGGCACGTCATTGAGATGGCGCCGCAATGAGCGAACATTCCTGCCTGGATACAGCCCGTCTGCGGACAGTTCTGGCGACGATTGCCCTGTCGCTGCTGACGGTGGTTTTGCTGCGTGACCGGCCCTGGTCGGACGGGCGGACGGCGCTGGGACTGAACATCGCCAGTTTGGCCGTTTTTCTCGCCCACATTTTCCGCTACCGGGACCCGGTCATGGCGCGTCTGCTGCTGTTCGGCTTGTGCTTTGGCGTCACAGAACTGGGCGCTGACGCCCTGTGCGTCCGGTACACGCGGACTCTGGACTATTCGGTCGCCCACAGCTTTCTGCTGGGCCTGTCGCCTTTCTGGATGCCGACGGCGTGGATGGTGGTCGCCGCACAGATCGGCTACCTGGGACACCGGCTGATACAACGGGTGGGAACGGGCTGGGGAATGGCCGGGACGGCGCTGCTGGGGGCGGTCAACATTCCGTTTTACGAGGAGATGGCCTATCATGCCCATTGGTGGCGCTACGCCCATTGCCGGATGCTGGGCCACACGCCGCTGTACATCATCGTCGCGGAACTGATCATCGGCCTGACCCTCGGCCCCCTCGCCGGCTGGGCCATGCGGACAAACTCTACCTGGCGCGATGCCGCTTTAGCCGGATTGGTCGGTGGCTTCAGCACGATCTGGGGTGGACTGATTGGGTATGGACTGGTGGAACGGGTGCTGTGAATGTATAGGCGAGGACTATGGCAGGAGTTACAGCCCTTCTACATAGCAAACGAAAAATGGCCGTTCGCGCAACAATTCACCTGGGAGACGATTATGCGAAAATACTCTCACCATGTCACTGGATGTATAGCCATCAGGCATTTGAAAGAACTCCGTGTAGAATGACGTGCCGAAAGAAAATTCTTTGCCATCCTGCATCACTGCTGTAAACTGCGTCCAACCCATGCTTGTTTCGCCCTGCACTTGCTTGAGCACATTCAAGGGTATTGCAAAGGAACTGGTTTCCAACTTCGCAATATCATAGTCGTTAATGCAATTACCACTTGTGGTAAAGTTACGGACAATATCTTCATAGTGCATTCCTGTTTTCCCGCGACGGCGCACGGGTGGCTTTTCTGCATCCTCCCATGTCTCCTGAAAACGCTTAACAGCAAGATTAACCCTGGCTTGCCTGCTGCTGAGGAGCACACAGGGGAGATAGAGGCCGTCGTTGAGGTAGGCAGCACAGCGATAAGACATACCCATGCTAGGGTTTGGAAGGGGTGCCAGATACGAACGAGCAAAACCGACAATTTCGGTTGATTTCATTGCTTTCGGTTGATTTCATTGCTAACGTCAAAGCAATTGCTGAAAAGCGACTTATTACAAGCGATCTTGGAACTTAAACTCCACGAGGGTCGCCGGGTAGGTTCTCAAGTTCCAGCGCATATGCAAAACATAGCCGGGCCACAGGATATAATTGGCAGGATAGGCCTCCGGTAGCCCGCTTCCAGAAATATGCGCCCGAAACCCACGCCCCGCCAGCCCGAGTGTAGACCAAACCTGAGCATCCGTCATGCCGACTTGAACAAGCGGTGCCTGTTGCTTGGCCTGAATTGCAGTCCACAATGGCACAAGAGGAATATAGCGGACGTAAACCGGATAAAAGATCAATCCCAGCATCGCCACAACAGAAACGATAAAAACAGCCTGCACGGCCCACCCGCCAGGGTCTCGTAAATGGGCTTTCATCATTCCGGCCTTTCGCGTTATAGCCGAACTTGATACGATTAGCGTTTATTTTGAAACGGACGCCATCGGAAAATAAGAAGCAGCATGGTTGGAAGAAACAGGGCATTGGAGATAATATAATCCCAATCAGTAAAAGGCCGTTGCCTTGATATTGCCGCCTAAGCCAGATAGATTATGAATGTACCGGTTACGCTCAGCAACCACGAAACTACAATTCCAAAACGCCTTGGCTTCTTTCTCATAATCTTTTTCCCTGACCCCACTTCACAGGCTTCTGGGGCGGATTGATTGGGTATGGGCTGGTGGAACGGGCGCTGTGAATTTGGGAGCCGGGATTATGGCAGAAGTTGACTGCGGCTACCGACTCTGCAAGCAGATGAAACATGAAACCTAAGATCGCTAACACCAAACGCACCCCGCCGTTGACACGCGCCGCTTTTTCCTTGCGCGTGACCAGAAACACTGCCAAAACAAATCCAGCAAACCCTAGCAATTGACTGAAGAAACCTAAGCCAGCTATGAGTTGCAGAAGGACTTGGCCGAAAGTTAAGGCCCACATGACGAGGATTACAGCCAGATGTGGCCGTGACGATGTAGGTTTCTTTGCCTCATTGCTCCCCTCTGACGGAAGGGAAGCGCTCGGAGTTGGCGGCCATACTTTATCATCTTCCATATTTGGTTCCAGTTTGAGGATGAGAATAGCCGATCACCGACATTTGGAATGGCGGTCGTGGTCAAAGACGCGGTCCCAGAAGCCGAGGCGACCCCGGCAGGTGAGGCAGCGGACCAAACGGCGCAGGCGCTTGATTTCGACTCGCTGCTGCTCGGCCAGCCCTTTGGTGTACCAATCAGGGGCGCGTCCGTCCAGAATGCGCTCCACGGCCTTCGGGTCTTTGTCAAAGCACGAAAAATGGCAGTGAAAGCCGTAAAATTTGGACCGTTCGCGCGTGACCGTGTACTGCTGATTGGTCCGGCGGTCGTATTCGGTGTCGGGGTACAGATGCGTCCAGCGGCCATAAAACCATTTGAGGTTGCCGACCGCCAGGATACCGTCGCAGACGACGCAGCGCTCGCATTCGGTGCAGCCGCCGGCGTTCAGGCTGACCGGCAATTCGCGGGCGGACGCGGCGTGTTTTTCCAGCACGGTCTGACGCCCGCAGCGACAGACGCGGAAACTGGTGTCATCCAGACTGCCGCAGCCGGGGCATTCCCAATGGTAAGGGGACGATGAGGCGGGGTCTTCAGCAGAAATTGGCACAGGGGCCAGACGCATTTCGGTCGTGCAGGCATCACAGTGGTAATGGCCCAGGTGGTTCATTTCGCCGTTCTTGTGCAGATGCGTGTAGGCGTCCGGGGGCGTCTCGGATTTCCGCCGCTATCCGGGGGCGAGCGCGGCGAAACCAGGATTGGGAAACCTCGCGAAGCTGTTTGCCGACCACCTGAAACTTCATGCTGACTGCGCGTGTGAGCGTCAATGCCATAATGCTCTATTTTATCCCATTTTGCGCCGGATTGCGACTGCTGCGGGAAGCATTTTTCAGACGCTGTTTCGGGCAGCTATTTGAGGGCGGTCAGCAGGTAGAAGAGGCAGGCCAGACCCAGCACGAAGAGGACGGCGACAAAGGTAAAAATTAGGTGAAAGGATGATTTGTAATCGCCGCTGTCAATCATTCGCCGCGTTCGGGCATAGTGCCAGGCGGCCAGAATCAGTGTCAAGAGGCCCACGGCGGCAAAGGCGAGACCGAGCAGTGTGGAGCGCACTCCGGCGTGCGGACTGATGCCCAGCAGGCGCAGCCGGGCAATGAGAACGCCGAAACCCAGCAGGGCGATGCTGGTTCGCACCCAGGCCAGAAACGTGCGCTCATTGGCAAGATGGTCACGGGCGTTCATGCGGTCAGTCGCTCAATCTCGCGCTGCATGTTGCGCCGAGCCGGCAGTTCTAAAGTCTGAAACAGCGGCTCCGTCCAGTACAGCCGGTCACGCTGCAAAAAGCTTTGCAGAACTTGGACGCGGCCCGCGCGATAATCGTCCTCGCTCACCCAGGCGTACTCCTGCCGAATCGCATGCGCGTACCGGTCGTACTCAGCAGGGGGTGAGCCGAGAATGGCGAGGTCGGCATCCAGCAGCAGTTGGCAGTCGGTGTCGCCAGGTCGGGCCTGATGCGTTTTGGTTGCCCCAATAAGAAAAGAGACATGGATTCGGAGCGATTCCCATACCCAGCGTCTCAGGATGGCGATGGCATACATCGCACTTTGCTCCTCGTTATCTTTGCGTCGGGAATCATAAATCACATCATGGAACCAGACAGCCAAACACACAGCAGGGTAGTCATGCACTCTCTCTCGGAACCGTTCAATGATTTCTAGCATCTGCGCGATATGCTTTAAGTTGTGGTAATGACGGTCCGCTGCCGAGTAACGTTCGCATAAGTCGTCAAAGATCGGCCTCGTTTCCGCTTCAGGAACACCCGCATGAACGGCAATCTCGCGCCAGGCCGGTTCCAATTGCAAGGCAAAAGGCGTCATGGCTTTGTCAGAGAACTTGCCGCCGCTTCGTCCAGAAGCCAAATCAATGTGCCGTTTATTGGCTTGACGCCTAATGCCGGGTGTTCTTCGCGCGTCGTTCGGCCTTCCAGAACGTCTCGGACGACAAAAGCCTTCTTTTCACCTGACACCAGAAACAGAACCTGACGGGCGGCGTTGAGGACGGGAAAGGTGAATGTCACGCGGTCAACCGGGGGCGGCAGGGTTCCGGGTGGGCTGGAGACGACCCAGCGGTCGTGACGTCAAGGTTGGATAACGCGGAAACAGCGACGCCGTGTGGCCGTCATCGCCCATGCCGAGCCGGATCAAATCAAACATGGGCGGCGGAGCCATAGCGGGCAGCCGGAAGAAGTGCCCCAAAGTTTGCGCATACTGGGCGGCGATTTTCGGGCGTGGCTGTTTCTGTTGGCACGGGAAAGATTTGATCGGCGGGAACGGGAACATGGGCCAAAAGTTCGCCGTGCCTGCCCATAGTTGGAGTTCTTATCATCGGCTGGTACAAAGCGATCGTCGCCGAGAAAAACCACCCATTTGTCCCAGTCCGCTTCTTCGTTTGACATTTTTGCCAGTCGCTCATAAGTGTCTACGGGCGACGAGCCGCCGGTGAGGGCGACGGTGAACCGTCCCCGCGCGACATGGCTTCGCGGGCCGCTTCGAAAATCAGCGAGGCGGCGCGCTCGGCCAGCGTCGGCATTGTTGGGAAAAACTGAATATCGGGCATGGTGATGTTTCTCAGTTCTGAAAGACCCTATCGCGGCGAGGGCGTTCCGCCAGTGTCTCATCAATAGCCGCCAGCACATCGGCGGACAGCGTCTTGCCGGATGCGCGCCGCGTTGTCCTCCACCTGCGTCCGGGCCGGGATGCGCCGATGATGACGCTGCTGACGTTGCGCTGGCGCAGGCACCAGGCGAGGGCAAGCTGCGACAGTGGACAGGCCGGCGCTCTCGGCGATGGGCGCCGAGTTTCTGGACCTTGACCAGCACCTCGTCGTCGAGCCGGCCTGCCGCCATTCATGAACATGTTCTGGCCGGGGTCTGCCGGCCCGGCTGCCTTCGGGCAGGGGCCTGGCCGGGCTTGTATTTGCCGGTCAGAACGCCCTGGGCCAGCGGCGAAAAGACCACCTGGCCGATGCCTTCGCGCTCGCACAGGGGAATGACTTCTTTTTCGATGCCGCGCCCGAGCATGTTGTAGTAAGGCTGATTGGAGACGAGCGGATGCAGGCCCGCGCCCCGAATATAGTCCACGGCGTGGGCGATCTGGCCGGCGCTCCACTCGGAAACGCCCGCATACAGGATCTTGCCCTGCCGCGCCAGATCGTCCAGCGCGACCAAAGTCTCTTCCAGCGGCGTTTCCGTGTCGTACCGGTGGCACTGGTACAGGTCAATGTAATCCGTGCCGAGCCGCTTCAGTGAGGCGTGGCACTGCTCAAAGATGTGCTTGCGCGACAGGCCCCGGTCATTCGGGCCGTCGCCCATCGGGAAAAAGACTTTGGTGGCGAGAAAGTAGGAGTCGCGCGGGTAGGCGGCCAGCGCCTTGCCGACCACTTCCTCGGACTTGCCGCGCCGCGTAGACATTGGCCGTGTCAAAGAAATTGATGCCGAGATCATAGGCCTTTTCAATGCACGGGCGCGCGGCCTCGTTTTCCGTCGCGCCGCCATAGGTGAGCCACGAGCCAAGCGCGACTTCGCTGACTTTGACCCCATACTTTCCCAGATGACGATAGTGCATGGTGAAACCTTTCGCAAACAAAATGTGACAGGTCCAGATTCCACACGGGCGCGGTATTTCCTGTCTGCGACCCAAAAATTATCTACTTGGTCGCAAGGCGGGCAGACATTCCGTTTGGGGACAGAACAAATTCGGGTAAAGAACGGCTAACACATCGGCAGGAGATAGTCGCCGGAGAGGTTCGCTGCTTTGAATTTGGAAATTGACATGCAAATGACGCCCGATCAAATTCCCATCGTGCATCTGAAAGGGCGAAATTGATCTGCATACCTGTTCGGTCCTTCGCGACTCGCATGCGCGATCTGATTGAAAAGGGCCACTATCAAATCGTCATCAATCTGGCGGAAGTGCCTTACTTGGACAGCGCCGCACTCGGCGTTTTAGTAGACGCAGTTCGCCGAGTGCGTGAGCATGAAGGAGGCATCAGCCTAGTGTCGACCACGCCCTTTGTGCGCCGCGCCTTTGAGATCACCCGCTTGGTGAAAATCTTTCAGCTTTATGAAGACAACGAGGCGGCGCTGACCGATATCCGCGCCAGCAAAGCCGCAGCCAAGCCATAAAAAACGCCCCCGCAGCTGCGGGGGCGTTTTCTTTTTCGCATCAACTAGGCTTCCTGGCTTTCTTCCCAATCGGCATGGCAGCGGTAGACCGCCTCGCTGATGCGGGCGATGCGGGGAATCAGATCGCCGGTATCATGCTTGAGAACTTCGCGCAGGGTCGGCGGCAGGAACAGCGCTTCCAGAGCGTCCAGTGAGCGCTTCTGGCCGGCGTAATCCACGACACTGGGCAGGATGTCCAGTTCGCCGAACTCCGTCAGCAGATAGGGACGTATGCGGGCGGCGGAACGGTAATAATTGGAGACAAACCAGCGCCGAAGCTGGGCATATTCCGATTCTTCGGGGCCGTCGCAGCCGGTTTTGGCGGCAGCGCACAGAATATTGGTAAAGGCCTCATACTGATCAATGAAGTGCAGCCAGAACTGAGCCGCGTCGCCCGTCGCAGCGCGGCGGATCGCCGCCGAACGAGCGCTCGCCGGCCGCGCGCTGGCCGTCTGGGGCCGTGTCTGGCGGTAATTGACCGGCGACGATGTTGCCTGCCGGGCAGCCGCCCCGGCCTGGAGCCGAAGACGGTACAAAAACGGAAGTGGAAGATTGCTGCGAATCATAGCGAATGTGCCTCTTGATCAATGGGCGTTTATTTTTGGGCGTTTATTATTTTCTGTAGGATAAGAACAAAGTCTAAATAAGCGGGCTGGCGGCTTGGCCGCGCTGCGAAACATAGTTCAGGCGCAGATCGTTGAGCAGGGTACGCAGTTCGCGTCGCAGGGCGGCGGGGACTTGAGATTCGGGTGCCGATTCGAGCCGGGCTGCCAGATCGCTCACGGTATCAATGGCAACTTTAGCTTGGTCCAGATCGCGGGCAGCTTCGCCGGTTTGCGGATCGGCCAGCAGACCTAAGTTCTGCCATGCCTGCGATGCCAGCAAATTGATGCAGTAGCCAATCAAGTCATAAGCGCTGGGCGCGCGGCCAGCGGCAGCCTCATCCTCAGCGTCTTCCCAATCCTCGCCACTTGGCTCTGATGTCTCCGCCACCGCCACTGTCTCTGAGACTGGCTCCGGCGGTGCCTCGGTCTGCGTCCGACGCCTGTCAACAAACGTAAAGCTTTCTTCTTCGGCCATCCTCATCGCTCTCCCCTGCTTGCCGGGTTCTATTCTAGCACATATTTGCCTGGCCTGCAAGGGGCGGATGAGAAGCGGCCAAAAAGATTTAAAAAGATTTTGCCCGTATTTTTGCCGGCTTTTCCGACCGGGTTCAAGTCGGAAGGAACAAAGTTACACAGACGCCCTCAAAGTGGGTATAAGTACGATGATTTATTTTGACAGGAGGAAATTTCAGGATGAAAATGGGACAACGTGGTGTAATATGCACTATGCTGGCGGTCATGGGCGCGGCGGCGCTGCTGACGCCCATTGCCCCGTCGCTGGCTGGGGCAAAGCAAACTCAGCAGGAAGCGACCGCAGCCTCGCTTGGCGAGGCCTATCTGCTCTACAATTACGGGCGCAAACAAAACTCCCGGAATGGGGCTTATGCCCTTGCCGGAGCCGCCGGCACCGCCTATCTCTGGAACAAATACAGCCAGCAGCGCAGCGCCGAAAAACGGCAGGAGCGGGCAAAACTTGACTATTACCGCCGCCGCTCGGCCTATTACCATAAACTGGCGCTACGCTCACATTCACACACCCGCTACGCACAGCGCTAATCGCCCGATTCTTTACACGTCGCAAAGGTCATAAGCCGCCTGCAATGCCGCGAGGGGATCTCCCTTGGGGATGAACTCATGGCCGACGTAACCGTCGTAGCCCGTTTCGGCAATGGCGCGCATAATCGGCGGGTAGTTCAATTCCTGCGTGTCGTCCATGTCATGCCGTCCGGGATTGCCGGCGGTGTGGTAATGCGCGAAGTAGAAATGGTTGTCGGCAATCGTTCGCATCACATCGCCTTCCATGATCTGCATATGGTAGATATCATATAGCAGTTTAACGCGCGGCGAGCCGACTTGCTTGCAGACTTTGACGCCCCAGTCGGTGTGGTCGCACTGGTAGCCTGGATGGTCCACTTTGCTGTTGAGCAGTTCAATGACCAGAGTGACCCCAGCGTCTTCGGCGGCTTTGGCGACTCGTGACAGGCCACGAGAAGTGTTTTCGATCCCCTCTTCTTCCGATAGACCGGCCCGGCGGCTGCCGCTGAAGACGATGAGATTAGGGATTTCGTATTTCTGCGCCAGCGCCAGATTGTGGTAGATTTCCGCTTCAATGCGGTCATGCTCGGCCAGATCGTTCAAGCCGCGATCAATGCTTTGATGGCCGCCGTGCGAGGCGATCACCAGTCCTTGATCGCGGACGCGCTCGAACATGGTTTCGCTGATCAGTTCCACCGCCTGATACCCGATGGCTTTGGCCCTTTGCAGCAGAACATCATCGGCAAGGCCTTTGCCGGCAAAGCACCACCAGGAAACGGATTGCTTGAGTGACACCACAGCGTCCTTTCTACAGGGCAACAGGCTTGCCGGTGGCAATGCTCTGGTTGGCAGCTAGGGAAACCGCCATTGTCTTGACAGCATCGGGGTAGCTGGAGAGAACGCCGCTGGCGTCTCCTGTCCGCACGGCATGAATGAACACCGCATCTTCCAGCGCGAAGATGTTGTCCTCGCCTTTGATTTCTTCAGGGGCTTCGCCCTTCTTCTGGATCGCGACGCTGTGTTCCCAGCCGGAAAAATCGTAGTTTGTGGACAGGCTGTGGACATGGAGAAAGATGCCGCCGCCCGCATTGGACGAGACACTGGACATCAAATTAGCGATGCCGCCATTTGCGAACCGAATGGAAACCGTCGCCGCATCGTCCATGTCGTAGCCTGGAATATCCCTGTTGAAGCCGCGCGCCGCAAAGGCAAAGACTTCTTTGGCATCCCCCAGCAGATAACGGACCAGGTCTACCGTGTGCGTCACCTGTTCGTGAAACTGCCCTCCGCTTTTGGCCCTATTAGACCACCACGAGCCGATGCCGCCGCCTTTTGCAACCGCCGGGAGAACCGCCCCACCAGCCGCCGTAGGCTAAAATTCCCGGCTCCTCCTGAAGACGCGCCCGCGCCGTCTGAACGCTCTTTCGGTAGCGGTTCATGTAACCTGCCCCGGTCATCAGGCCCAGACGCTGGACTTCAGCCGCCAGTTCTTCCGACAGCCCGCGATCCAGACCGACCGGCTTTTCCACAAAGAACGGCAGCCGCGCTTCTAAAGCCGCCCGCTCCGCCTCGCCGTGGGCAAACGGCGGCAACAGAATGTACACGGCATCCAGCCCGGCATCGGCGACCATCTGCGCGGGCGTGTCATAGACCTGTGCGCCGAACTGCTCTGCCATCGCCTCTGCGCCGGCCCGGTTCACATCGGTAAACGCCGCGATCTCCACATCCGACATCGTCTGGAACACATCGGTATGCGCCTTCGCCATCCCGCCCGCCCCCACAAAGCCTAGCCGTATCGTTTTTGCCATAAAGATACTCCTTCGCGGCTTGTTACGCCAGGGGCAGCGGCTTTTCCTCCGCAGGAATTTCCCGCCGCGCGTTGAATCTGAAGGCAGGAGCGAAAGGAGAATTTTATGGTCTGTCCCGGATGCCAGGCGGAGAACCCGGACGGCAAGAAATTTTGCGGCGAATGCGGTGCGGCACTGGCTGAAAAGCCGGCCCCGATCCCGGTGGCGGGTGAAGATGGCGCGTGGTACTGCGCGAAGCACACAAAAACCATCACGCGACTGCGCTGCGGCCGGTGCGAGGCGCCCATCTGCCCGAAATGCATCGTTTACACGCCGGCGGGAACGCGCTGCCGGCTGTGTTCCAAAAACAAGATCGCAGTTCGTCCGGCGGGTCTGCTGCATGAGGCCGTCGGCACGATTTCGTCTCCGTCCGGGCTGGGCCAGCGCGTCTGGTATCTGGTCCTCTGGGGGATCGTGTTTTCCTTCGTCCGCAGCATCATCGGTCTGTTTTTCCGAAGCGGTGACTGGTGAGCAATGTTCCGGCGGCAGTGACCGTCTGGTGTGCGGAAAACAATTGGGGGCAGGTAGTCTCAGCGCAAACTCTGACAGGGGGCATGATTAACCGCACGGCCCGGCTGGAAATGACCAATGGCCGCAGCCTGATTCTCAAATCAAACGCAGACGCGCCCGCAGACATGTTCACCCGCGAGGCGGAAGGATTGGCGGCACTCAAAGATGCCAACGGCCCAACAATCCCTATCGTTTACCTCACCGATTCCGACTTTCTTTTGCTGGAAGACCTGCGGCCTGCGCCACCGCGCCCTAACTACTGGCAAGAGTTCGGGCAGCGCCTCGCTACGCTGCATCTCCACACGCACACCCATTACGGCTTCGCGCACGACAACTACTGCGGCATCACGCCCCAACCAAATCCCTGGACCAAAAGCGGCCACGAATTCTTTGCCGAGCATCGCCTCCGTTATCAGGCACGGTTAGCACGAGACCGAGAGCGATTGGACACGCCGGACATCCGCCGCATTGAGATTCTCTGCGAACGCCTGCCCGACTTGGTCCCGCCCCAATCGCCGGCCCTCCTTCACGGCGATTTATGGAGCGGCAATGCTCTGACCGGCCCGCGCGGCGAACCGGCCCTGATAGACCCCGCCGCCCATTACGGCTGGGCCGAGGCCGAACTGGGTATGACTGTTCTGTTTGGCGGCTTCCCTCGCGCCTTCTACGACGCTTATGCCCACGCCTACCCCCTCGCCCCTGCCTGGCGGGATCGCTTGGACATTTACAACTTGTACCATTTGCTCAACCACCTCAACATCTTCGGCGAAAAATACCTCCCGCGTGTTCAGGGCATTCTTACCCGCTACGCAAAATAATCGCTGACGCTGTGGCAGGAACTTTGCCCTTGTGTGTCTAAGAGGCTGTGGACTGTTTCCAAGACTTGAAGGAGTTTTTGATCTCGTGACTATAACCCAAATGACTTACGGCACGCTGCCGGGGATTGAACAGCGGATTTCCCGATTGATCATGGGAACGATGGTGTGCTCGCAAGACAACATGCCCTATGTTCGCGAACTTCTGGACCACTTTGTTTCAGTCGGCGGCAACTGCCTGGACACGGCCCGCGTTTACGGAACGGAAGGAGCCATCGGCCAGTGGCTGACCGGACGCGGGCGGCGCGATGACATCGTACTCATCGCCAAAGGCTGCCACCATGACGCCAGCGGTCCGCGCGTCAATCCGCAGGGGATCGCGGAAGATTTACAGACGAGTCTGGACCTCTTGCAGACCGACTACGTAGACCTGTACCTGCTGCACCGGGACGACCCGAACTACCCTGTTGGCCCGATTGTGGAAGCGCTGAACGCGCATCAGCAGGCCGGGCGCATCAAAGCCTTTGGCGGCTCCAACTGGACCCACACGCGCTTGCAGGAAGCCAATGAGTATGCCCGGACACATGGCATGACGCCGTTTGTCGCCAGCAGCCCCAATTTCAGCCTGGCCGTGCAAAATGAGCCGACTTGGGCAAACTGCGTTTCCGCCTCGTCGCTGCCCGGCGAGCGCGAGTGGTACGCGCAGCATCAGTTTCCCCTGCTGTCGTGGTCGTCGCAGGCGCAGGGCTTCTTCACAGGCCGCTATTTCCAGGACGCGCCAACCGATTCGGAGATGGTCCGCGTCTGGTACAACGACCCCAACTTCCAGCGTTTAGACCGTGTCAATCAAATGGCGCGGGAGAAGGGCGTGACGCCCATTCAGATCGCCCTTGCGTATGTTCTGTGCCAGCCTTTTCCAACATTTGCGCTCATTGGCCCGCGCACACCGCAGGAAACGGAGTCAACGATGGAGGGATTGAGCCTGACGCTGACGCCGAATGAGTTGGCGTGGCTCAATTTGGAGAAGTAGCAGGGGGATGCGGGAACATCTGCCCGTGAAGCTGGGTCATAAGGGCAGGCTTGACGACGGCGCGCGCTGTGTGTCATGATAGCCACAGAGTAACACCCGATAGGAACTGCTTTTCATGTCCCGCGCCAATTCACAGGCCGACCTACCTGGCCGCCTCCTCGCCCTGCTGGTCTTTCTCACCGGCGTCGGCATGTTGATTTTTGTTTTTGTGACCGCCCTGCACCTGTTTCAATCCCCCGTGCCGGGCCTCGCCCTGCCAGTTGCGGCGGGAACGACAGCCCCGCCTGCCGCCAACATCGGCACAGCCCTGGCGCAGTTTGTCCGCGAACTGCTGCTGCTGGGCGTCATGACGCTGGCCGGGTCACTCATCGCCGGCAAAGGCGCGCATCTGTACTTCGGCACTCTCTACCCACCGCATGAGACGCCCGCTGCGTCCAAAGGGGAGGAATCCAAAAACGGACGCGGCGGACGATCACAGGAACCCACCCCGGCGCAACCCCAATAAAACCCCTGGCTTAGGAGGGTGATGAGCCTCAGCGAGTTTGATGGGTTCTTCCGTTAAAAATCCACCACCAGCGGCAGATGGTCGGACGCCAGAGAGGTGACGGGAAAGACAGCGGTCAGCATGAGGCTCGGCGAGAAGAATATGTAGTCAATGCGGGCTTCGGGGTTGTCGGCAGGATAGGTAAGACGGTGTTGTGCCGCGTCAGCATCCTGTAGTCCCGTCCGTTCCAGCAGCAAACGGATACCAGCAGCATCTGGCCCCTCGTTAAAGTCGCCACAGACCAGGATCGGGCCTGTCACAGCCAGGACTAAATCCGCCAGACGGGCGGCCTGCTTCTCCCGCTCCTGACTGTTCAAACCCCAGTGCGTGCAGAAAACTGTCAACAGACCATGCGGCGTGTCCAACAGGACTTGCAGCGCTCCGCGCTGCTCACGGGCACTCGGCAGCAGATGGTTTTGGACGGCACGGACAGGATAACGAGCCGAGACGGCAACCCCATAGCCGCCGAAACCGAGTCGCAGGTTGGCCTGAAATACGAGCGGCATTTCCAGTTCACTTTCCAAGCGCGCTGGTTGATCCACAAACTTGCTTTGCGGCAGGCGCTGGTGAACTTCCTGAAAGCAGACAATGTCCGGGGATTGGTCCCGGACGACTTCCGCGATCCGGCCTGTGGACTTCCGCCCGTCGCTCCCCCACCCGCCCCGTATGTTATATGTCATCACGCGCATAGACTAAAGGCTGAAGCCCCCCCGCCCCAATTCTGGGGAGCCGGAGGAAGCGGGGAGAGCCTGTTTCTTTCCGGGTAATTTTCCTGCTCCCCAAACTTGGGGCGGGGGGGCTTTAACTCGTCTCGCGCAGTAGATTTCCCATGCCAGCAGCAGATAAAACGGGCCGTACTCAGCAAAAGAAGTCCACCAGTAGGGCATCATGGCAATATAATACGTGTAAAGCAGAACGGACAGCCCGGTCAGCAGCACGAACGAATACAGCGGGCGCTTCCCCAGCAGCGGCACAAAGGCCAGGGTCCAGATCAGATACCACGGAAACAGCGTCGGGATGACCAGCAGGGTCACGGCGAGGACCACAAAGGCGCGGCGAAGCAAATCGGGATAAGACATAACAGGAGACCGGACTGACCAGAACACGACGGCGAGAACGGCAAGGTCGGACAGCTTTTCTGTAATCGCATAATGCCAATGGCTGGTAATGGGTGTGAGGGCCATGTTCACCCAATTGAAGAGACCGGCGTTGACATGGACGTTCTCCAAATACTGATGCATCCCATGCAGAAACTGCGGCAGATAGACCCACAGCGGCATTCCGAGATACACCAATCCACAGGCCGCCCACAGCACGAACGACCGGCCATGTACGCGCGCGAACAGGGGCAGCAGAAGCAGGGCAAAGCCTTTGGTCATGGCGGCGGCGACCAGCGCCAGGGCCGCCCACCCCACCAGCCGTTCCGAGCGCATGACCAGAGTGAACGCCAGCAGCAAAAAGAAGATGCCGACGATGTCCTGATGGCCTGCCAGCGCGACTTCCGTGATTGGTAGCGGGCACCAGGCGTACCAGATAACTTGTGTCAACGGTCGTCGCAGGCGCTTCAAAATCAGCAGCAGCAGGCCAATGACGCCCAGATCAAACAGGGTATAGAGACATTTATAGCCGATGACATTGTTGCCGAACAAGGCATTGGCAAGGGCAAAGAAACCCTGCGAGACAGGCATATATATGGATTGATAGCTTTTGTAGTCCAGATCGTTCCAGAGAGGGTCGCGCAGGAACCGAAGCGGCTGGGCGCTGGGTGCCCAGTGGTAAGGATTAATCCCATGCAGGATCAGACGCCCGTCCCAGACATACAGAAAAATGTCGGTGGAAAGCCGCGGCGGCGCAAACACGACGGCCAGCCGGAACAGAAACGCGCAAAAGAGAATGAGGGGCAAAACGTAACGGGAGAAGGATTTGGGGATCGCGGGCAGCAACCGCCCCGCGCCGTAAACATACAACCCGAAGCAGACAGCATACAGGAATAGATACACCCAGGCCGGATTCAGGGGGTAGAGCCGCTGGCCGAGATACACATAAACGCCCAGCAGGTCAGCCGCGACCAGACACAGCCCAACCAGCGGCAGCGCGGCCTGCCCGCGCTGGTGAGCCTTGCCTGTCGTCCTCGGGCTGGCGTCCGTCATGCTGGTGATTATACCCGCTTCACCGCCTCGCAGTGCGCTTTAAATACGGCTGAATGGCAGCAGCCAGACTTTGCGCCGTCTGCTCCCCCGTCAGCGTCTTCACTCGTTTCCCATTCCGATCATAGATAAACGTGCGCGGCAGATCGCCCTGCCAACTCGCATCAAAAGCATTGATGAAGTCTTCGGGATCGGCGCTTCGCTCCAGATAGGTGGGAAACGCCGCGCCCTGCTTTGCCAGAAACGGTTCCACTTTGGTGTGCAAGTCTCTTGCGCTGTCGGCAGAGACGGCAAATGTCGCCAATCCCCGGGTTTTGTACTGCCGGCTGATCTGCACAACGGCCGGGAACTCGGCCACGCATGGCCCGCACCAGGTTGCCCAGAAGTTGACCAGAACGACATGGCCCTTTTGCGCCGCAATCGCGCGTTTGATCGTCGGCGCATCGGCAGGCGTGACAGCAGCATGGGCAGTCACTGTGAGCAGGAGGAGCAGCATCGCCCCTCCACCCCAATTCTGGAGAGCCAGAGAAGTAGGACAGGCACGGAGGCCTGCCCCTACGGTTCCTTTCCGGTTCCCCCAGAATTGGGGGTTAGGGGGCTGCATCTTCCCTACCCTCGCTTGATGGAGCATCCAAACGCCTTTGTCTGTGCTCTTGCGACGGGCTTGCCGGCCAGCGTCGCATCCAGGGCATCCGCCAGTTCATGAGTTGTTGCGCTGGCCGGGTCCTGGTCATTGTCAATGCGCCCGTGGTAGACGACAAGGCCTTTGCTGTTGATCACATACGTTTCCGGGGTGACATGGGCATCGTAGGCATTGGCGACTTTGTCGGCGGCGTCTTTCAAGACGGGAAACGGAAAACCTTTGTCTTTGGCAAATGACGCCACTTCCGTGGCTGGCTCCGTCGTGTTGGCATCAATGCCGACAAACGCCACATCCTGCGTTTGATATTTCTTTGCCAGCGCGACCATACGCTCATTGTAGGCATTGGAGACCGGGCAGCGAGTGGAAATGAACATCAACACAGTGGCCTTCTTGTTTTCAGCCAGCGAAGTTACGGATGTCTGCGCGGCAGTCGCAGCATCGGGCAGGGTGAAAGAATAAGCGCTTTTGCCGATGGCAACTCCCGGCGATGGAGAGCCGCCGGTGTCTGCCGTCTCTATGCTTCGCCAGACGCGCAGCGAAGTCGCCGGCAGTTCATAGGAAGCCAGCCGTGCCGTGTTCTCACTCTGCGCCCGCTCGGCTCCTGAAACCTGCTTCACCTCCGGGTGCGCTTTGATCCAAGCCACCCAGTCCGCGCCGCAGGTGGTCAAGTGGCCGTTCACGTTCTTATCCACATAGGCCACTTTGCCGTCCGCGCCGATGATGTCGGTCACGCGGTTAGCGATGCCGACACCGGGGATGAGATCGCCGTAGGCGGTGGTCAGTTTTTTATCGGTATCCGCCAGCAGCGTGTATGGGATACCTTCTTTGGAGCAGAACGACTTGTGCGAGTCAGCATCCTGAACGCTGACGCCGTAGACGGTCACACCCAGCGCCTTGAGGTCAGGATAAGCTGCGGTGAGCGAATGCGCTTCCAGTGTGCAACCGCCGGTAAAGTCTTTCGGATAGAAAGCCATCAGGACGACCTTGCCCCGGTCTTCGGTCAGTGCATGCGTCTTGCCGTTCTGATCAGGGAGCGAATAGGCGGGCGCAGACGCGCCTACAGCCAGCGCAGCGGCGTCCATCTTGTCTTTGACTTCGGCGAAGGCAATGGCGCCGACGGCGACTGTGGCGGAGACAGCCAGGAAAAGGGTTTGTTTTAAGCGTGTCATAATAGGTTGCTTTCTAGGTATCTTGAAGAGGCAGGCCACCCCTCCTTCCCCTCCCGCATCGGGAGGAAAGGCGCTTGCCCTCCGGGTAGCCAGTGCTGCGCCGGGTGGGTTCCTCGGTTCTTATACTGTACCCACTGCCGAAAAGTTCACACCTGTCGTATTGGCCGCCGTTTCTTGGGCCTGAACACGGACTTCCAGCGGCAGAGCGAATGTTTTCTCAAAGGCCGGTGCCTGCCCCTCAGCGGCCCACAGTTCCAACTGGGCATCGGCGGAAGCCAGCAGGGTCATGCGAACGCGGTCGGGCTTGGTCAAGCGTTCGCAGGTCACGTCCCGTACCAGCATCAGATGGCTGCGGTCCAGGGCTTCGGCCAGGCGCAGGGCGCAGGATAGGACGCGGATCGCGCGCTGCGTTTTCGGGTCCAAGCGAGCGAAGCCAGGATGCTTGCGGCGGGGAATGGCCTTGCGGTGGTACAGAGCCAGATTCGCCATGATTTCTATCTCGCGGTCATTGAAACCCAGCAGTTCGGAGTGGCGGATCAGATAATACGAGTGCTGCTGATGGTCCGTATGCGAGACAAAAAACCCGCAGTCATGCAGCAGGGCAGCGTATTCCAAAAGCTCGCGGGCGCGGCCATAATCATGCAGGCCCAGCGCTTTCCACTGGTCAAAGAGCGACAGTGACAGATGGACGATGTGCGCGGCATGGGCTTCGTCTACCCCCGTCGCGCGCAGGAGCTGGCGAATGGAGCGCCGCCGCGCGCCTGTGTCTTCGCCGGCATCTTTTCCGGTTCCCCCAAAATTGGGGGCTAGGGGGCTTCGCCGCAGGCGATCCACGATGATGCCTTCGCGCAAGCCCCGGTCGCTGATGCGGATGCTGGCCGCGCCGACCGTCTCCATCACGGTTTGCAGGATGGCCGAGCCGCCAATAATAATATCGGCCCGCTCCGGGTTGATTCCCGGCACGCGCCGCCGCTGTTCTAGCGTCATCGCGCATAATCGCCGGGTGGTCGCCTGAACTTCGGCCAGGGACAGTTCGTAATTACGCAGGGAGGTGGGGTTCGGCGTGGACGAGGCGTGAACGACGATCTCGGCCAGGTTCTGAGCGGTTCCCGACGAGCCGTACATGACCGAAAAGCCGGCCTTGCTGATGGCGCGGGCGGCGGGGGCGAGCAGGGAACGGACATGGCGCTGCAAACCAGCCCAGGCGGCGGGGGAAACGGGCTTGGCGGGGTCAGGGACGCCCTCCGAAGTCAGCCGGATCGCCCCCATCTTCAGGCTGTCCAGAAACACGTAGCCCTGAGTGTCGCCGACGATCAGCTCCGTAGAACCGCCGCCGATGTCCATCAGCAGGGCGCGTTTTTTGTCCGGCAGTTCAATCCCGCTGATGACGCCCAGATAAATCAACCGGGCTTCTTCCTGACCGGAGATGATGCGGACATCTAAATCGGCCAGGTCACGGACGCGGCGGACAAACTCATCGCCGTTGTCGGCTTCCCGAACGGCGGCGGTCGCGAGGGCGACGATCTCTTCCGCCCCATACCCGCGCGCCACCTCGGCAAACCGGGCGCAGACCAGCGCGCCGCGCGCAATGGCCTCTTCGGTCAGCGAATGCCCTCCGCCGTTTTCGCCTTCTTTGCCCTTTTTTCGGCCCGCCGTCCGGTCAAATTCGCCCTCGCCCAGACGCACGACCTGCTTTTGCGAGGCCAGCGTGGTCCAGGTGCGGTTCAGCTGAACTTCCACGACGGCCAGCCGAACGGAGTTGGTGCCGATGTCCATGGCGGCAAAGATACGCATAGGCCATTAGCATACCCGATGTGTGGGGGCGGGGTCAAGGAAAGAGTCCTATCCCGGCTCGCTTAAGGCTCGCCACCCTTCCCTCAAAGGGAAGGGGGTTTGGAAAGGCGGAGAGGCTGCTCACTGCCCTTCCTTCTCTTTATTGCCCTTCCCTAACAGTAAAGGGAGACCCCACCGCAAGCGGCGGAGCATTCGGGAGCCTCTTGGCATAAGGTAAATCTGTGACCGACCCGGTGACCTCTCGGTCACAACCCATCGCTCACAACCCCTCGGTCACAACCCAAATAAATCGAGTTGACCATCATCTTGACCATCCTCGGGACAAACCCGATGATTCTGAATATAACGAATGACTGAGGCCGCCGTGATCTCATCGCCCACCGTGCGAACAAAATAACCCGAACCCCACAAGTGGCCGCCCCACAACTGCTGCTTCAGAGACGGAAACTCACGAAACAGCGCCCGACCACTCAGGCTCTTAAAGCGACTGACCACATCAGAGATCGAGTCACGCGGCGGAAACGAACAAAATAAATGAAGGTGATCGATAAATGAAGGTGATCGGCACCCACATACAATTCAGTGACACTGACTTCGTAAGCCGCCGCGATCTCACGCAGCAAAGCGTCCAGACGCACGCCTACCATGCCGCCTAACACCGCTTTGCGGTACTTAGGCGTCCAGACCAGGTGGTACTGAGTATCGTAAACAGCGTGCGCGGCATGACACAGAGGCATTTGTCATTGTAGCACAGTTATCGCCTCCTATCCCGGCTCATCGGTCGCCACCCCTGGCTCTCCACCGCAAGCGGCGGAGCATCCCAAGACAGAGGGAAGGGTGGCGAGCCTTAAGCGAGCCGGGATAGGATCCTTACCGAACCGGGGTAGGAACTACGGCCCTGCCGCGAAGCGCGGGTTGATCGTCTCGTAATACAAGTCTGCCGTGCCATTGCGGGTGCTGTTCCAGAACAGCCAGACTTTGTGCGGCGCATCGGTCGCCCCGGAGCCGCCCGACACGTCGGCATAGGCGTCTGTGTCCAGGAATGCCGAAACATTGCTTTCGTTGACGATGGTATCTATCGGCAGGGCGTACTCGTGCAGCGAGGCGAGTCCAGCGACAGAGGTCGCGGATGGCGCGTCAGGATCGTTAGCGCGCTGCTCATCTTGCCACTGTACTACATCAGTGACGGTCTGCGATGTGCCGCTCGGATTAGCCTGTGTGACAGTGCTGGCCGGTGAATAAACAACGGTCGCCGTCTGTCCTTCCGCGAGGATGCCGCTAACGGAGATTGGGAAGAAGATGCGTCCACGCGCATAGTCCACATCCACGAAGTTTGTCACATCCGTCCCATTAATCGTGACCGACGACAATCTCAGCGCTGGCGCTGTCGGCGTCGGAGTCGTCTGCGGGTCGGGAATGAACAAACCGATGGGGCTAGGCAGGAACATCGTCAGGCGCTGCGTTTTGTGGTACAGCGTTGACGATTTGGCATCACCCGGAGCGCCTGACTTGCGCCAGATGTACCAGCGGCGGTCAGCGGGAACACGGTTCCGAATCAGGGGCGCGGGCTGACCGTTTGCAGAATAATCACGCAGGGTCGAGTCATTATCTTTGTAAGTGGGGTCCAGGAACGTGATCGGGGCGGTATCGGCGCGCGGGTCGGTCGTGAGGCGACGGGCCAGCGGGTTAAAGGTCGCCCGCACTTCTCCGGTCGGCACGCCGCCGGCAAAACGGACGCGGCCTGTCGCGCCGTCTACATACACAGTGATCGGGCCGCCCGCCGCGCCGGTGAAGGAAACGCCGGTCAGGACAAGCAGGCCGCTGGCCTTGTCAAAGATCGCCTTGCTGTACAGCGGCGTCGTTCCGTTGTACAGAATGTTCACGCCGCCCACCGACAGGTTCAGCGCGCCGGTCCGGGACCAGGCGACATCACGGGCTTGATACCAGCCATCCGCCGGTGCCAGGATTTCCGTAACCATCGGGTACGATACGAGGTTCAATTTGGAGGCCGTCGTCGCGTCGGGCGCGTAGCGGCTCACATACAAATCCGTGTTGCCGTCCGGGCCGGTGCCGCTGTAGGTGACTTCAATGACCGACTGCGAGAGAGCGCCTGTGGTCGGGAAGCCGCCGCCGGGCGCGATGACCGGCGCGGTCATCAGGACCGGGCAGGGATCGGCGACCGAGGTCAGACCTGCCGGCACGGGCAGCAAGCCGACGGTGCTGGGGGCGGGGGAAGCCGGAACCCAGGCGGTATTGGAGCCGAGCGAGTTGTAGTAGACCCCCGTGCGCCCGCGCGTGGTGGCCGTCCAGAAGGCCCAGAGGCTAGGCGTCGGGCTGGCAAAGCCGTTCTTGGTGTACAGGCCGCGCACGCCGTATTTGACCTGGGCAGGATCGCTGGTGACCGGCAGCGGCGAGGACAATACCCCGGTGCCGGGGGTAACGGTGTAGCTGTAGAGGGTGTTGCGGTACGGCGCGGCGTTGACGTTGACGGCGAACGCATAGACATGGGCCGGATCGCTGACATCCTGGGCAATGGTCAGGCCGCTGTTGGTTCCGGGCGTCGTCAGGGCGGAGACGTCCACGGGCGACCACCACTGCTGCCCGCTGCCGGCGGCCATGAAAGCCGGGCTGGCAAAGTTGACGTTCGCGCCATAGATGCCGAAGCCGCCGGCCCCGCGCCCGGATGTCCAGTACAGCGAGATTTTGCCGCTGGAAGGGTCTCGGAACGCGGCCGGGGCGAAGTCTGGTGTAGACACTCCGGTGGATCCCGCGCCGAGGGCATCTATCTGCGGCAGCGCGCCGCGCGTGAAGCCGTCGGTCATGCGGTCTTCAATGACTTTGGCTTTCAGCGTCGTGCCGGGATCGGTTGCTGGATGCAGGCCCACCGCGTAGACATCGGTCAATGCCCCCGGCGTTCCCAGGCCGCCGACCGCACCGCCGTACTGCGGCGGATACAGCGGGCTGTAGCCGCCGCTGGCGGTGGGATAGCCGTTCAGGTCCATGCCTTCAAACATACGGAGCGTCTGGTAGTAAGACCCGACCGGAGTGCCGAACGGAATGGCTACGCTGAGATACGGCGGGGCGGCGACAGTCGCCTGCGTCGGCGTACCAATGGTTTGCGGCAGCGGTGTCTCAGCGGTCAGCATCGCGTAAGGCCCGCCGGGAACGTTGTCATTCGGAACGTCCGGCACGGTCATCGTGGACGGTCCGCCGTCGCTGACGCGCGGCTTATGGACCGTCAGGCCAGGATAGAGATTGGCAACCGCCGCATTGGCATACGGGTCGGTGTAACCGCCGCTGACAATGCCGGGGTTGCGCGAAACCGGCAACAAGTCCGTGTCCAGCGAGGAACGAACATCAAACGGTGTCGCGGGGAGGGGCGAACTGGGGCCATTGATCCCAGTCGCGTCAAACGCCGGAATGGCGGAAAGCGGGTCCAGCGCGTCGGAGCGCAGCAGCAGTGACTGGACGGGATTGCCATTCAGCACGAACTTCTGATCCAGATGCACGTTGAGCAGATTCGTGTTGCCGTCGTTGTGGATCGTCATCGGCAGGTAGAAACTGCTGAAATTCGGGTTGTACGGCGTGAAGGCCCCGAGCGCGGCAAACGCGCCGGTCTGGACACCGAGGCCGTGAGGAACATTGCCGATATCCCGCGTCTGCTCCACGATGCTCGTGCTCATGTTGACGGAGACGCCCGAAAACACGGACAATTCGCGATACGGCGCGTTGTTGGTCTGGAAGCCGCTGCGGCCAATGTCCACAAAGATTTTCAGCGGTGTGCCGCCCCCGCCGACCTGGGGCGCGGAACTGCCCTCTATGTATCCTTCGGCAAAGTTGTGATCGCCGGAATTCAACTGGCCCGGCGTGATGTTGGGAACGCCGCCTGAGAGGTACTGGTCGTTGTCCCAGGCTTCCAGATTGGCCGGCTGATGCACTGGCACCTGCATCGTCACCTGCACCGGGTCCAGTGTGATGGTGCGGCCGGTGATGTTGGCCGATGACCCCGTCGCCCCATCCGGGATCGCGCCGGAAGGCCGGGCGCTCAGGTCGCCTGTTCCCGCTGCGGATATCAATGTGTGCGTAAGAGCTGAAGCAGGTATGTCGGGATAGTCCCGGCTAGTGTTCGTGCTAATGGAACTCGGGACTTCCTCCCAGGGCAGACGGTTGACGCACGCGCCCGCTCCATACATGGGCTGACCCGCATTCGGGCCGCTTGGATACAGCGTGTTGTCGTTCCAGTGCGCGGCATACGTCCTCATGGAAACCGAGAAGGCAGGGAATACAGCTTTATTGGTCTGCACACCCAGCGCGCTGCGATCCGCGAGATTGAGTAAGTATGCCCCGTAATCTGCCGCGCCCAGGCCGGTTCCACTCGTGCCGCTTCCGGTTGGCGGTGAGCCTGGGTGATTCGGGTCGCTGTTGTCGCCCTGAGTGCCGTCATGAATTTGACCTACGCTGCCATTGCTGACCTGAGACAACACAGTGGCGACGAATTTGTACGTTTTTGGGAAATTTGTCTGGTTTCCGATATTGTTGAGTGTGGGTTGCGTCGGGTTTTTGGTGACATCAATCCCGCTGGGCGGCGGCTGGCTCGTGTAGATGAAGTTGCCATTGGACAGCGCATCCAGGTCCAGGACGCTAAACGCGCCGACAGCGGGCGCCGCGACCGGAGTCGGCGGCTTAATGGGCCGGAAAGGACCGACCCCGGTCGGGGCACCGATCGCGGCGGTGGCAGCGGCGGGTGCCGCGCCGAGCTCGAAGTCCGCCGCCACGCAAGGCCAGCGGGTTCAGAATGCCGTAAGTCGGCTGCTCCACGGGGGGAGCTGGACCACCCCGGTCGGCAGGCCCGTCGTTGGATCGGTCTGGGTGATCTGCGTGCCGATCCCCTGCGTAGCGATCAGATCCAGTGTGCCGCTGGCGGTATACGTGCCTGCGCCGATTCCGCTGGCCGGCGGCGTGTACGTGTAGCGGGTGGCTGTCTGATGCGCTTCCAGAATCTCACGGCGCGCGCCGGGCGTGTCGCCGGTGCGGTCGAATACGCCGCCAATGGGATAGGAGTAGGCGGCAAACCACCCATGTCCGTCGGGAATTGCCTGGTCTTTCAGCGACCCGTGCAGCGTTTCGGTGGCCCCCGGTACACTGTAAGGATTGGAGGGCGGGCCGGCGCCGATGCCCTTGTCCGTGCCCGTCCGTTTCATGATGCCGTTAGGCGCGGGCGTTCCGGCCAGCGAAGTCAGCACGACTGCGGGAATGGTCATCGTCGGCGCGAAGGCGGCAGGATCGCTGACATCGCCGACACGGAACGTGACCGCGCTGCCGTTTCCATAGAATGTGGCCCCGGCGGGATCATTGGGGTCCTGCACCAGATAGGGCTGGACCGTTGCCGGGTCCGGGTTGGTCGCGTCCGCGCCGGATGGCAGCGGCGGCACGACGTTGCCGATGCGGACGTAGGCATACTGGCCCCATTCAAAGACGGGCAGCGTGCCGCCGATGGGGTTGGCATCCTGCATGTTCGGGTCGGCCCCGGAATGACTCGTGCTGCCGTCAAATAGGAACGTGCGGAGTGGATAGCGCTGATCTGGGAATTGGGGTGTAATAGGATTTTGAATCCCGCCTAGATCAGAAGGTGGAACGAGTGCTTGATCATTGGGATCTTGTGGCGTGTATCCCCAGCACAAACCCCCAGCACCCTCACCGACGTAGACAAAATCAACAGCATTTTTACCAGCGTCAGAGGCAGGAAGAGTAACTCCTGTTGTTATGTCTGACACGTTGAATGCTGCGACAGCAGGCGCGGAGACAGGACCGCCTGTTAAGGTTTGATCTACACCGACGAAGGGATAAGCCTCGGCTGAGTTCAAGTTCGTTATTGGTGTGGCAGTAATCTGAAGCAGCTCATCCCCTTGTGTAATAAACACCGCACCACCGTTACCGCCTGTAGTACTAGGATTGACGGTTAGAACCGGTGAAGACTGAAGGTGTCGCCTGTAGGCGATTTAAGTTGAAAAATCGCGCGTGATGTGTCACTATTGCCGTCCACGTCTATTTCGTAAAAGCCCATGTCATCCGTCCCGCGCGTACCAATATACAGCATCGGGACCGACTTGCCTTTCACATCGGCATTCACCGCGTCCGCGTGCGTATAGGTCGTACCATCGCCCTGTATAATCGTGGTCGGAAACTGTACGACGCCAATGGCGGGCGTACAGTGCAGAAACGCGCCCATGGGAGGCGTCGGCTCCGGCGTCCGGTCTTTGGTGGCATCGTTCGGGTCATTGGCTTCCGGGTAAACCCAGAGGCTGCCATTTGCGCTTTTCGCCAGGGTTCCGGCCACCGTGACGGCGGTAGCGTTGGTCTCCGTTTCCACGGCCCAGATGCGCCCGGTGGCGTCGGTCGGGGGCCGGGGGTTCGGATCGGCCAGGGTGGTGGGACTCGTCGCGTTGTACGGCACTTCCAGGCCGCTGTCGGCACCGAAGTAGACGCGGGTGCGCGGGTGGGCCGCCGGAGTCGCCACCGGGTCATCCGCGTTGGAAAACACGACCGGCGAACCCGAAATGTCGCCGAGGGCGGGGCGGATTGCGGTGATGCCGGCCACTGTGCCGGCCCCGCTCTTGTAGGCATTCGGGAAGGCCCAGAGGGGACGCTGATCCGTGTTGTAGCCAGCCGTGCCGACGGTGCCTCCGGCCCCGCTTTTGCCGGCGGGTCCTGTGAAGCCGTCTACGGCATACACGCGGCCCGCGTTGGACCCGGTTCCCAGCTCATGCGTGGTGCCGAAATAAACGCGCGGCCCAACCAGCCCAAAGACGATCTGCCCGAAAGAAGCCGAAGGGTTATTGGCTGTGTGCGCGGCGTCTCCACTGTAAACGGCCGTGATGGTGTGCGCTCCCGCGGTCAGCGTGGCCGTCGTAAAGCTGGCAGTGCCGCCGGCCAGCGTGAACGGGTTTCCGGCGACAGCCGCTCCATCTACGCTGAAGGTGACAGTTCCCGTTGGCTGCGGCCCGGTAGGGCTGCTGTCGTCGGACACGGTCGCAGTGAACGTCACCGACTGCCCCGGCGCGGACGGGTTGACGGACGAAGTCACTACGGTGATAGTCGCTCCGGCAGGATTGTTGGTCGGTACCGACTCCGTGAACACGGGAGACGTGCTGGCGGTGAAACTGGAGGCAGCATCCGGCGTATAGGTCGCGGTGATGCCGCTGGTCGCGGTGATTGTCGTGGGAAAAGAAACCGTTCCATTGACCAGCGGCAGAGGGCCGCTGGACGTGCCGCTCGGAACATTGAAGGTCACGGTTCCCGTCGGCGTGCCGCCGTTGCCGGTGTCGTCATAGACCGTCGCCGTCAAAGTCACCGCGCCCGTTGTTGGGTTGATGTCTGACGTCACAATCGTGTCGCTGTTATAGGGCGGCCTCGCCGGAGACAGAGACGGCGCAGCTTCAATGCCGGCCACTTCCGCCTGTCCCACTGGCAGGAACCACCAGCGCGGATTACAGGTGGGAACGGTGGCGGCGATCCCATTCGGGCCAGCGAGAACGCGGCTGGCATTGTACAGCACGTTGGGGCTGGTGTTGGGAACGCCGAGCGGGTCCAGCGCATACAAGACACCGTTGGAGTTGCCGATGTACACCACGGCGTTGGAAATGCTGGTCGTGGCGACGCCCTGCTCCACATACACCGTCGGCGAGGCCAGCCCAAACGCGGCCGGGACCGGCAGATTGGCCGTCACATCTACGGGCGCAGCGAGACCAGCGGCGGTCAAAGGCTTGGCAGCATCGGGCCGCCAGACCCAATAAGGCGTAGTTGTACCAACATGACTGGCTGCGGTGGGATCATAAATCGGCTGCATATTAGTCGCGCTGTCAATGACATTGAGGTTGCTAGTGCCATCTCCGTTGCCGACAGCGTCCAGACAGTATACAAAGCCATTATTGTCGCCGACAACCACAACCAGTTTGTTAGCATAGGTCGGCCCGGCAGGGTCGGTCAGCACATGGATTCGGACGACGGCGGGCGTAGAAAAAACCGAGCCATCCAGCGGGTTCCCATTGGCATCGGTTAGCGGGTTACCGCTGGAGTCCACAATATACGGCGTCTGATAGCGCCAGATGACGCTGCCAGTGAAGCCATCCACGCAGTAAATCGCGCCGACATGGATCACCTGATTTAGCGTCGCGCTGCCAGCGCGCGTGTCTACAATGTATTCAGAGCGCCCAAAATAGACGACCTGCCGGATGGCATGGTCGCCGGTCGTCAGCCCGCCCCCGCGCGCTAGTGTCGTGTCGGGCGTTTCGGTGGTGCCAACCTGCGTCCCAATATACTTAGCCGCCGCGATTTCCGGGTATTCGGTGACATTCACAGCAGAGGGCGCACTCTGCACATCGGGAATTTGCGCGGATGTCACTCCTTTTGGGGTCGCCATGTTGAAAGGAAAAGGGGCAGACCAAGAGAATATAGTTCCGTCACGGAAGTGATTGGGGAAATATGTACCTACGCCTGCACTCTGAACACCGCCAGGAGGTAGCAGGGGATCATAATTGCCCAGGATGAAACTCGGGATTTCGGCGGCGGCGGGAACGCCCGCGTTGTTGACAATGCCCGTCGCTGTTCCTTGCAGTTGGCTGTACAGCGGGTTCAAGAACGTCAGCCCCAGTGTGTCCGGGGTCGTCGCCCCGCCCGCGTGGAACTGCGGGTCGCTGTAAGGCGTGGGAATGCCAGGCGAATTCGGCTGCGGCGACTGCGCCGCCACTGTCCCGGCCAAACTCAGGCACGCCAGCCCGGCACAGAGCGCCGTTGTGATTTGCCGCCACGGTGCGGAGATTTTATTTTGTAACATTCTGCTGCTATTCATGGATGCTATGCCAATGCTCTTTACAGGCAAACCTGCGGAGACAGGAACCATGCCATAAATGGCACGGCTATACAGCGAAGACGCTGACAACCCCCGCTTCGCGGGGCTAAGAAAGACCTATTCTGGGTGCCGTGAAGCGGTACTTTATGGCGTCTGCGCCGTTTAGCCGTGCCATTTATGGCATGGTTCCATTCACGGCGTGATTCTCCCAGCCCCTACTGCTGCGTCCGAATCGCGTATCCCGGCTGGGTCAGCGGGCTGGTCAGACCGGGCCGGCTGAGTGTCTGGCCGCCGAAGCCGCCCACCCCAGTCATCGCGGGCACACCGCCGACTAACGGAAAGTCTACCTCAAATATCTCACCACCGATGCGGCCAGGATTGCTGGTGAGTTCGGGCTGCCCGCCTGACTGCGTGATTAGGTAGCGCGGGTAGCCGTTGCCGTCTAGCCCCAGGAGTTGCACGGCAGTCGGTACGAACGGGACGGCGCTTCGCCCGGCGTAAGTCGCGCCGCCAATGCCGACGGTCGGCACGGTCATCGCCTGGTAATTGGCCGGCGTAAAGTGCAGGCTGTTGGTCGTGGCAGCATAAATGTTGTTGACGGTGTCGTAGGTCAGGTCAAACGCGCCATTGTCGTCCGCGTACAGAAGGCTCGGATTGGTTCCCGAAGGCGGCGCGTACAGGTTCAGGAAACGCGGGTTGCGGACGGCATAGGTTGTTCCCGCCGCCCCGAATGACGTGTAGGCATACGCGACATTGGCGGCGGCGGTGTAGTTCGTGAACAAAATCGTCCCGCCCGGCCCTTCGCCGGCAGCGGAGCCGAGAACGCCGCTTGCTCCCGTGGCGGCCAGAGGGGCCAGCCGAGTGTTGGCGATGACAGCGGCTACATATTGAGGCGCGGCGACGGATGGATAATACGTCGCGCAGGCATAGCGGTAGCGGCGGCCCTGCTGATCGGTCTTGCTGGCCCAAGTCAGCAGATGGCTGGTGGTCATGACGCCCGCCGAGTTCACGATGTCGGTCACTTCCAGAATGCGGCTGTTGCCGCTGTCCGCGATCAGATAGCTGGTCGCCGTGTCGCCGCTGGCATTGACCGACTGCCGAACCTGTACGCTGGACGGCTGGCTGAGGGTGAGCGGCGCACCTGCCGCCAGCAGACCGCTTGTGTCGGTGAACCGGGTCAATTCCCAGAGGACATTGCCGTCCCGGTCAAAGCGAACGCAGCGGTTGTTGCCGGTGTCGGCAACGAGATAGTCATTGGCTTTGATCGTCTCAACTCCGGTCGTTGGGTCAACTGTCAGCATCTGCGAAAGCGATGTGGGCCGGTTGAAGTCCAGGCGGGTCGCCGTTCCCGCCGGGCCGGCAGCCTGCACGGTCGCGTCCAAGGCCCAGACCGCGTTGCCGTCGGCATCGGTCTCTAAAATGCGGTTGTTGTCGGCAACGACGGTGAACTGCTGGTTCAGGGCAGCGATGCCGGCCGCGCCGCTGACGGCCATAACGCTCCCCCCGGCGCTGGGAGCGGCGGAGACAGGGCCGATGTTCAGCGGCAGCGTGGTCAGCGTGGGGCTTGCCAGCTTGCCGGTTCCGATGAACGGAGCCGCCGACACTTTGTACAATGTCCCGCCGCCGTCACAGAAAAAAAGCGAGCCGCCGACTTTCGCCAGCCCGGAAATACTGGTATTGACGGTCTGGGGCGGCGTGTACCACGCCAGATTCGTGTGCAAGGGCAAGGTCTGTACAGACGTGCTGTTGTCATCCAGCACATAAGCGGCCTGCACCGGCTGCGGCTCGGTCATGTTGCCGACAACCTGATTGTTGCCGCCGGAGCGCACCCCGAAGTTGAAGAACACCGCGCGGTTTCCGAGAACCTGCACCTGTCCCCGGTTTTGCAGGGAATTGGCGGGAATGGAGACCATGGTATTGCTCTGACCGGAAACTATCTCATCCTGCTGCGTGTACGTCGTCCGGTTCAGATCACTGACATTGGCCGGCGGGTTCAGATCCGCCGCTGTCTGCTGGTAGCCGCTGAAGCACAGAACGACGGCAGTTGTGGCTGCCCCGGCAGCCGTTTTCTGCGCGGCCACATAGACCAGGCCCTGGCTGTCCACGACAGGAGCACCGACGAATTGAAAGTCTTTCAACCCGGAATAGTCCACTTCGTCGGCATCCACATAGTTCCAGCTCACGCCGCCTGTCGCAAACGTCGCGGCATCCCCCGTAGTCGGCAGACGAAATCGGAACTTGATCTGAGTCACCTGATACTGCGGGTCATGGTGAACGCCGAACAGGTAGCTGTAGCCGCCCGACTGCACCGTGTAGTAGGTATCGCCGCGCCGATCTATCGCCGGAGCGGACTGCCCGGCATTGTAACCACCGCCGGAATTCAACTGGCCGAAACTGACCGGGCAAACCAGGCTCAAGTTCAGTGTCTGATTATTGGGAGAGCCGCCGCTCAGAAAACTGTTGACAAAGTCCGCATCGTAATCGCCGTACATGGAGACAGGGAGCGACGCAGGTGGGAGAGGACTGTAATCCGGGGGCTGAGTGCTGTTAAACGCCACCATATCTGGATTCGTCCCGTTTAACTGGTAGGCAACTGGAGCCGGTGAGGAGGCAGCATCGCCTTTCAAGCTGAACAACCGTAAGTGCTGACGGTTGATATTATAGCCGTTCGTCCCGCCGTTGATCGGCTGGAGGAGGTCGGCGCGCGCCCCTAAAAAGATGGTGTACATGTTCTGCGTCGTCGGCACGGTCGCCACGATGTCATTGGCGAGGAGGCCGTCCGCCTGCACGCCGACGGCGGGAGAAGCGATGACTGGTTCCGCGGTCGTGCTGGTTGGACTGAGGGGAATCTTGACGCCGGCCCCTGCGCTTCCGACCCCATTCAGGCTCTTCACATACAGGGTCGGGGGCGTATCCGCCTGACCGGCGTAGACGCGGCCATCGTAATAGGTCGGCGCCGGGGCATGGCCGCCAAAACCACCGCCGCCGCCGGACCCGGTCAGCTTCGTCCCGGCCCCGCCCGCAGCGGCATCAAACTGGTAAACTGAGCCGTCACTGGCCTCCACCAGCAGAAATGTCTGCCCGTTGTAAGTGGCCACCGTCGGCGCGGACGCATTCGCCCCCAGAGCAGTCGGGGAGGTCCAGAGCGGTGTCACGGGTGACTTGTTTATATCAAACGCCGCCACTTTTCCGGCGGCATCCGTGACAAAGATGTAGTTGCCCCAGACGGCTGCGCCGGGCGGGGTCGGCGGCGCAGCGCCCGCCTGCACAGGATAGACCCAATCCAGGCCATACGACGCCGGATCATTGCCCGCTGCGTTCTGAGAACTGGTCTTGTTTTCGGCGGGATGCGTCTCGTTCCAGGTGATGACATTGGTGACAAACTTGAGATCGGCCACAATCGGATCGGGAACCGTGGGCGTGTTGAACTGTGCGCTGATCGCGCCGCCGATGTTCAGGCCGTCCGCGACAATCTGCCCCGCGCCAATCTGCGCGGCGACCACCGCCGTCCCGCCGGAGGTCTGCTGAAGCACGGAAGCATACAGGTTTGCGAAATCGTTGTTGTTGAGGATGCCGGCATTGGCGACTGTTCCCGCAGGCAGCGCGCCCAGCGCGGCCATCTCGCCCGGCGATAAGAAATACGGCTGGGTCATGACCGGGTGACGCGCGACGGCGGCGGGCAAGATCAGCGGCCCGGTTCCTCCCCCCGCCGTCTGCGCGTCCGTCAGCGTCGGCCCCGTCGCCGCCGTCGCCGATTCGATCCATAACTGCCCGCCGCCGTTCACATACCGGCGCAGTTTTTCATTGTCCGATGGCGTAAACGTCCCGCCCAGGGCAGGTACAAAATATCATACTGGCGAAGCTGATCGACAGAGACGTTCGGCAAGGAGATTTCCCAGTACGCTGCCGTGTTGGGCGCCGCTCCGCCTGTTGCGTTCGGATTGAGCAGACGCCAGCCGAACGGCTTGATGTCCAGGCGCTGGTTGAACTCTGCAAACACCAGCGGCGCATTGTCGGAGGCGCCGCCTGCCATGAGGATGCCGGCGTTGATGGTCCGCTGACGGCTGCCGTAGACGTAGCTGGCCGCCTGCGCGGTCAGGGCCGAGCCGAGGCAAAGCAGCGCCGCTGTCAGCGCTGACAGCAGCCGGAGCCGATTTCGGTAGGAAGCAAGGCGAGACATAAATCCCTCTTATTGCAGCAGCGGCGCTTCGCCGCTTTCGCCGGAATACAGCAGCCCGGTAGACACCGGCAGATTGGGCGAGAACGGCAGTGGGCGGCCATAAATGTCGCTTCGCAGGTAATGCGCCGGGTTCGCGGCCACGGCGCTGTTCGGGTTGTAAGGGTAGCCGGCCTGCGGGTTGTAGATAATCTGCAAGCCCGTGTCCGGGGCACCTGACGCCACATGGCCCGCCGTTTCCACCATCCCACTGTTCAGGCCGATGAGACTGCCGTGATACTGCGGAATCCAGCCCCATTTCAGCATCCAGGCGCTTTGCGCGGCGATGTCGGCGGGGCGCGCTTCCGAGACCGCGCCGTCAATGATGACCTTCATATCAATCGGCTGCCCGTAGAACGGGAAACGAGAGTCATTGCCCAACGGTCTTAGGCCGCCGGGATTGCTTGCGGTGACGGTGGATTCAAACGCATCCAGCGTGTCGCTGGGGGCGGTATTGAACCAGGCACCGGGAATGACAAAAAACGAGCGCGTCTGCGCGTACAGAACAGCCTCAATGCGAATGTCCATCGGCAGGACAGCGTCACGCTCCAGATGGAAACTGGCTGTTGATCCCGCTCCCTCAGCGCCGGGGTCCGAATTTGATCTGTACCTGCCCAACGTCGTTCGCGGTGAGCGCGTTCAACGTGGTTGTCAAATCAAACGTGATGTGCGTGAGCGTTCCAAACGAAGAGCTGTTAGAAAAGAGCGTCGCGCCGGTCGCATCCACGAGGTTGAAATCCGCCTGAGCGCTCTGGCCGCTTTCCCCTTCGCCGCTGACATACAGGGCCGTCTTGGTCGTGGCGGGGTAGGCTGTACCGACATTTGCGCCGTTGGACAGCCCAAAGTTCAAGTCTTGTAATAGCGGCGCAGGCATGGAAGCGGCGTCGAAGGGGAAGAGAATTCAAGGCACCGGTTCCCACCGTCTCCGTGATTGCCTGAGCATTGTATTGGTTTTCGTCGGGGCGCGGCCCGGCCAGAAACTGCGTGGTGTTGACGCACACATAGTCATGGGCCAAAATCGTGATGGTGGAGTCCGGGTCGCCTTTGAGCAGATTACCGTCAATGTACGCCGTCCCGTTCGTGACCAGGGTAATGTGCCGGGGAATTGACAGCGGGCTGGCCGCCGAGCCTTCATTCGGGCTGGCGATGCCATGCACCCGGATATTTCCTTCGGCATAAAGCACGACATCGTTGTTCGGATTGTTCTGATAATTCGTCTGGGCCGCGGCGGTCAGACCCGCGGGATTTGCCATCAGATCGTTGCTGGCGGACAGCGAGGCGTAAGGAATAACCATGGTGGAGGCCGATGTGCCGTCGCTGGCCGTGCCGCTCAGTGCATTGCCCGAGGAATCAGTCCAGGCAGTCCCTGGCGAGCGAGTCAGACGGATGCCGGCGACAGTCGCCGACGCGCCATTGAGGCTGGTGTTCTGCATTCCCAGCGTAATGTTGACGCCCACCGGGTCATACAGGTCGCCGTTCCAGCCGCCCACCGTGCCGGCGGCCTGATGGGGCCGGTTCAGCCATTCGTTCGTCAATGTACTGCCGCCGCCGATGGCCTGGCTTTCCGGCTGAATGTCCTGAGAATTGTTGATGTAGATCGCCCGCCCGTAGCCGTACTGGCTGGAACCGGACGCATACGGCGTTCCCGGCGCGGCAGTGGACGGGTCCAGACGCGGCGGCGACATCATGGCGAGGACTTTGTAGCGCGGCAGGGCGCTGGCGGAGTCCAGTCCATCCATGACGGGCGGCTCCAAACGGGAAATGCCGCGCGGCTGTCCCTTGACATCAGGCTGCCCGGAGCCGTCGCGAAGCAAGCCGCCAAACGTGTCAAAGCCGCCATTTGGAGGTGGATTACCAGTGTCATTGCTCGGCGAGGCGTAATCGCCAATCGGCGTCGGAGCGGAGGCGGGCGGGTTGATGACCAGGGACGCCTGCTGGCCTTCGTCCGGGGCGCGCATTCCAGATGTCGGCAGAAAAGTCTTGTTGTCCAGACTGATGCTCGGATCGTAGTTGTCCAGAAGTAAATCGCCCGCAATCTCCATCGTATCCTGATACGTCGGAGCATCCGCGCCGGCATCGTACATGTAGACAATGTTCTTGCCGTAGAAACGAGTGGTCATATTCGCATGAATGGAACCGCCGCCCGGCAGGAATGTGTAGCCGGCAGGGGCGGACTGACCGCTCCCGGCGGTCGGGTTCAGGGTAATCTGCCCGGTCGCCGTCTGCCTTAAATAAGCATCCGTCGCGCCGTAGGTAGTGGCGATAGGATACAAGCGAAGCGGCTGGGTGACGGGAGACTGGAAATCATAGACACCGGGCGTGGCGATTTTGCCGTCCGTGTTCAGGATATTCCCGTCTACGTCCACATCGCAATACTGGCTGACGACGCCGATATTGGCGACATCCGAGCGCTTGTCCGGGTTGGTCTCAAAGCGGGCGTAGTCAGTGAAGCCAAGCGGCTTGTACGCCACTTGATACGCCTGCAAGCGGTCCGAACTGCGGTTGTTGGAATAGGTCGTCGGGTCAATGGGGTCAATGACGCCCTCGCGCCCGATGGATTCAATCTTGATATAACGTCCCGGCGGCACGGGAGCGCTGTTCAAATTGACCGGGTCATAGGTCAGCCGCAATAAAAACCGCCCGGCACCGGTGTTATACCGTGCGAAGCCCTGCTCCAGATACTCTTTGTCCGGGTCGTTGGCATTGATCGCCGGCAGTGCCTGGCTGGCATAACGATTCGCTTCCCGCATTTCCGTCGGCGCATTGAGAAGCGCGTACTGTAGCGGCGGACGCCAGTCAGCACCCTGAAGGCTGTTGGTCAACTGAGCATCGGCAAAGGTAATGCCGGAACGAGCGTAATAGTCAGCGGTGACGACACGATTGGCGCGGCGGGCGTTGACCAGGTTTCGTGCAACGACCGTAATGAACAGGGCGCCGACCAGGCCGAGCAGCAGCAGCACGAGCAGTGCCACGACGACGGACTGGCCGCGCTGTGCGCGCCGCAGAAGTTTCCGGGACACCGGGCGTGTCCTGTGGAGCATGGATGTTGTCACTGGAACCATAAAGTATCGCGTTGTCCCCGGCCTTGCGCGGCCAGGCTAAAAGTGTACGAAGCCCCTCCGGGGCTAGGAGAAGGGAGCGACGACTTTTCTTCAGCCCCGGAGGGGCTTTGTGTTTGAATAGCCCGGCCTTTCAAGGCCGGGGCTGCTCATGCAGCGATTCTCACCGGGTTTTCTCACCGGTTGCTGTTGCCGATTTTGATCTTGGTTTCCGCCGGGATGACCTGCGCCCGCCCCGTGCTGATGTCATAAATTCGCAGACCGATGCTGACGCTGATCAGGTCGCGCGTCTGGTAATCCACCGAGACGCCGAACGGCGTCATAGTGTAACTTTTCAACTTGCTGCCCGTATCTACCGGACCGACAGGCGCCATGTTGGCCTGATATTCGTACAGCACCGTGACAGCCATTGACGCGAACTGTGTCCCATTGTCCGGCCCGGTGAAGGTCAGAATGCCGGTCGCATAATCCACCGTGTACTGGTTTTCCGCCGTCAGCGTGGATGCCGCCGATCCCGTGCCGGCTTCGGTATACAGCACGCGCTGCCCCTGGCCCGGCCCCGCCGTGGCGTCCGGGCCGTAAACCCGCAGGCTGCCGGGAACGATCCGCGCGGTGAGAATAGTTTGGCCGCTGTCATCGGTATAGGTTCCTGCGTCCTGGATATGGCCCAGAGGCGATTTGTAGGCCCCATAATCCTGCTTCAAATCCACCTGATACTGCCCATTGACGAGCGTGGGCGTGTAGACCCAGTCACGTTTATACCGGTCGTTAGCTGGATCAAGCAGGGCAGGCGTGGCGAAGTTCAGCGTCCCTGTATCGGCATTGAGCGTCAGCGGGATATAGCTGGTGACGCCACTCGCCGGAGCGCCGGTCGTGCTGTCATAAACCGCCGTGCCGCTCGCACTGCTGTACTCCAGGTAATCCCCCGTCGCCGGGTCCTGCGCGATGTAAAAACCGGCTCCGCCGCCGACCTGGCCCGAAGGCGCAGCGGGCGGCGTCAATGTCACTTTGTAAGGCTGCGCCCACGACTGATTGCCCGTTGTGTAGACCGTCGGCACATAGCCGACGCCGGTATTGCCGGCCAGCAGCGGCGCTCCCGCGCCGGAATAGTCCGAGGTCGTGGCGGGCGTGGCATCGCCGCTGACTGTGCCGGGCCGGAACGTCACGCTGGTGTTGATGATGGGATAGTAGCCGCCGCCGACAGGATCATGGGCTACCCCCGAATGCGCGACTCCGGGGCAGCCGGCGGCGGTGCAGGCGCTTGGCCCGCCCGTATCGTAGGCCAGCGTGTTGTCCGAATTGTGCGGCAGCAAAATTAAATCTACATTTGGGCCGGGAATCACGGATTTGGCGATGCTGCGCCACGCCTCCACCCGGTTGTTGTGCTGAGCCGGCGAACCGGGCGAACCCGCAAACCCAATGGCATCCTGAGTCGGATAGGGGTTTGTGTGCGTGTCATCCAGCCAATTCAGGTCACTTTGCCCGTTCAGATTGACGTAGCGGAAGAAGTCCGGGTCGTCTAATTCCGGCTGATTGAGGACGGCCCCGGACGAGTCATGCTTGGGCGCGAATAGGCGCTCATTGACCGTCGTTCCATCCGGGTTCGTCACAGGCTTGCCCGCCGCGTCAACATTGTAGAGCTGAACTGGGCGCGGTACAGGATGTATGTATTATCCGTGCTGGTCGTTGTCTTGCCCTCGCGGGTGTTGTTGTACGGCTGGGAGGGGTCTTTTAAGCCGACCCATTCACGAACCAGGGTCGTGCCGGAGGCGGCAGGGAAAACAAACGACGGATTGCTGAGAATGGCCGAGCCGTTCGGCGTTGAATGGTAAGTGACGGGTTCGCCGGTCGTCGGATCAATGGGCAGGCCTTTATTGTTGAGTTTGGGCTCAACGAAATCCAGCTTGGCATTGTACGCATGGGCCACGACAGGGTTGCCGGCGCTGTCCAAAATTTGCAGGTCCAGAAAATTGGTGTAGCGATCATCCCCGGCCCCGACTGCGCTTGTGGTGATAAACGGGTGGCTGGTGTTGTCAAAGACATATAGGGCGCTGCTCAGTTCGCGCGTTAATTCTTCTTTTGTAACCCGAACGGCATCCTGCATGGCGGTCAGCGACTGCGCCTGGCGCGTGTAGTTGAGCGCGCTGATCAGCGGAATCAGCAGCAAGGCGAACAGCACGGCGCTGAGGCCGATCACGATCAGGATTTTCGATCAGCGTAAAGGCCCGGCGCGAACGCGCTTGAACTATCTGAGGGACGTTAGAATTCATCGTGATGTCGTTATAGGCCTGAGCTAAGACCCCCCTGCCCCCAATAATGGGGGAGCAGGAGGAAAAGCATTTTCTCTTATCTGATTCCCCCATTATTGGGGGCTAGGGGGCCTCTTTGCTCACTTACTGCGGGCGCGTCAGCACCGTGTCCACGCTATGCACTTTCCACAGGTTGCGCTCTTTCCAGGCAACCACGGCGCGGGCCGACAGGCCGCGCACCGCCGTGATGGTGATGTCCGCATTGTTCGGGCCTTTGGCGTAAAGCGTGGCTGGCAGAACGCCCGCCAGATCGCTCAATCGCCAGTATTTGGCAGCGCCTATCCAGTCCAATTGATCCGTGCCTTTGCCGATGACCGTGGTAATATTGGGATAAGCCGTCGCCACGCCGTTGGCGTCATAGGAGACCAGGCCGTCAATTTCAATGGTTTTCCCAAAGTCAGAATGCGGGAACAGCAGCGTCTTATCAGCAAGATCGAAGGCAAACTGGCCTGGCGCAAGCATCGGGTCCCCACCGTTCACATCCGGCTGCCGGGCATAGAGGGCTGGCGCTTTCTGAACGGCCACGGTCCAGTCGGCGTCGCCGGCATAAAAGATGCGGACGCGATGGGCGAGATTGTCACCGAACACTCCTGCCGGGAATGTCAAACGGCCCGTCGCATAACTGACATTGACTTTTGTTCCCGATGTATCCGGCCCGTTGGTGTCTTCATTAAACAGCTTGGGCGTCACGGTCTGCCAGTCGCCGCTGTCCAGGTCCAGAACCACCATGTCCAGACTGCCGCCGGCCAGCCCGGTGAAGAGCGTGTTATCCGGCCGGGCTGCCCCGGCGGACAGCAAGTTTTTCAGCGTCAAACGCACCACGGAGGTATCGGACCCGGTCAGGGCCGGGATGTCCCGGTCTTCATGCAAAATGCCCCAACTATAGGTCTGATAAGAAATCTGCGCCTTGAGCGGTTTGATGCCGACGCCGCCCGCCGCTTTCGGATTGAACTGAATCGCGCCTGGATTGGCGTTCGCGCCGGTGATGTTGGGGGCGACCAGCGTGAACTGGTAAGGATCGTCCGTGAACGCCGTGGCCGAGGCGACCGACTGGAAGGTGCGATACAGCATCACGCTCTTCCAGGGTGTTGCGGGCATCCCCGGCAGGCTGCTCGTATTGTAATTGAATGTCCCATTGCCGTTGACGGGATCAAACCAGTTGCCGTTATAGTAAGCCGCCGAGTTGGGCAGATAGGCATTGGGATTAGTCGGGTCCTGCGGACTGGTCACAGAAGCGCTGCTGCCGGAGGCCGGAACCGTAAACTCAACGGTGTAAAGCTTATCCGTATTGGAGACGCTGTCATGCGCCACGACCAGCAGCGTGAACGCCTGGCTGAAGGTCTGTGCATACGGCATGGCAATCTTGCCCTGGGCGTAGTCCACCAGAAAACGCTGCTGCCCCGGATTTTGCGAGTTCGCCAGTTCATCCTGGGGATAGCTCGGGGTCGCGCCCAGCGCATCAGCGGCGTTGCCGGAAACGTTCTGCCAGTAAGAGCCGTTGATGATCAGCGAATTGGAAAGCGTTCCCACCATGTTGATCGGCCCGTAGCTGACGACGTACACCGATTTCAATGCGCCGCCGCTGGACTGCGACGGAACGGTGATCGTCTCGTTGCTGATCACGCGGGCATTGTCCAGCGTGTTCGGGTCGTCCGGGTCGTAGTCGGCATCCGTGTACTGCTGCACCAGCAGTGTGCCGGGAAAGATGGAATTGGGCAGCCCGGCGCTGTTCTGCACCTGCGATTGGACGGCCGCCGCGCCCATGGCATCGGCCAACGCAGAATTGCCGACGCTTTCCAGGGAAAAGAAGCCGCTGGGGTACAGACGGATAATCGTCAGAATGCCGACGACCAGAATCACCAGGACGATCAGAATCTCAATCAGAGAAACGCCGCGCTGACGGCGGCGACCCGGCGGACACTGAGAATGGGAGCGGCTGTCTGTCATTGACCCCACGTACATTTGGTTCCTTCGTGCTGTGCGACTGAGGCAGGCTACGGCTTGTCGTTCGCCGGCCAGAGTGTGTTGACTTTCCAGAACGTCGGCGTGGCGGCGCTTCCTTCCAGCGAGGCGAAATCGCTGCCGGTCATCTTTTTGACCGCTCCGCTCTCAAACAAAATCAGCACCTTGTCGGCATTCTGGACATGGTAACTGGTGCAGGCCACAAACGTCTCCGCAGGCGGGTTTTGCCAGCGAAGCTGATAGTTGTAATCGCCGTCCGTGCTGCCGGTCACTTCCCGCGCCAGTTGATAGCGGGCAACCGGGGTCGTTCCCACGGCATTCGTGCCGGTGACGGGCAGGCCGCTGTCGTAGGCATCCATTGTGTAAAAACTGCGCGTCGTCGGCACCACATCTCCCGGCGCAGGCGTAGGCGGGGAACCAGCCACGACCGTGCAGCCGGAGGAACCACTGCCGCTCAATGTCATGTCGTTCACGTCGTTGCACGGCGCCACCAGATTGACCGGGGTTTGAGGGGTAGCTTGCTGCGCGAGAGGCGCATTCTCATCTATTGTATTATTGGGATCGGTAAAAACCCGGTAGTCTTTAATATAGGCGGGATAAAGTCCTGGAAAATACAGTTTGTCCTGACCCGCCGCCTGCGCCGCCGCCAGCCCGTCTTTCATGGTCGTGTTCGGAACCGCATAACCGAACAGCACATCCGGGTAGCGATGATTGTCCAGCTTGAACTGCTCCATCTTCTGCTGAATGTCCTTCAGGTTAGAGATCGCCGTGGACTGCCGGGCGTTCTCACGCACCGTTGCGAAGACTGGCAAGAGGATCGCCGTGAGAATCGCGATAATGGCTATCACGACGAGCAGTTCTATGAGTGTAAATGCCTGGACAAAGCGGCGGCGAAGGCGGCGAACGGGTGCCATGTGATGCTCCTGAAATGATGGGCGGCAGAACGGCAATCAGCGCCGTCCTGAGACCGGAGACAAGGATAACTGCTGATTGACGATAGGCTCAGGGGAATTGTTCCCGATTTGTGAAAATTATTTTTTAACGCGATGCAGAGGCCCCCCAGCCCCCAATCATGGGAATTAGGGGGCTTCCTACGGTTTCACTTTCCAGAACGCGCTTTCCTGCGCGGCGAAATCTGCCCCGGTCATTTTTTTGACACTGCCGTTTTCAAACAGCACCAGAACTTGATCCCGGTTCGGGACATGGTACGTCGTGCAGGTAATGTATGTATCCGAAGGGGGGTTGGGATTACTGAGCTGACGCGCATAATCGGGATCACCCGCCGCCATCCAATTGGTGTTGTAGCGCAAAACCGGCGTGGTTGACAGAGTCTTAGTCCCTGTGACAGTCGGATTGATGTCAAACGCATCTGCGGCGTAGTAGGTATTCACTCCGACTGTCACGGTGGCAGCCGGATCGGTGGGATTGGCGGGGTTATTCGGGTCTTGAAAGATGTCCGCCGTGGTCACATAAGTCGGAAAAAGCCCCGGCGGATAGGCCCCAAGAGCCGCAGTCGGTTTGAAACTGATTCATTGACGTTCCCGCTGCGACGGTGTTGCTGAACAAGACCTGTGGGTAACGGTGAAATTCCAGATGATAGCGCTCCAGTCCGGTGGAAATCTGCCGGTAGTTGGACATCACCGTCCCCTGCCGCCCGCTTTCTTTGGCGGTGAAAAACACAGGGACGAGAATCGCAACGAGAATCGCGATAATCGCCACGACGACGAGCAGTTCTATGAGGGTAAAGCCTTTGCGACGTTTGAATTTTAACACGTTTTTCTCCATTTCAGAAGCCAAACTGCCCCGAAGAGGCCGCGCCCGCCGCCGAACCCCAGAAGGTCTGCGTATACCATGCGGCCAGCGTGTGGCCGTAAAAGAGGGCCAGCAGCGCGCCCAGCGCCATTGCCGGACCAAACGGGATCGGAATGCGTTCGCCCAGACGACGACGCTGACGGGCAATCACTATCAACCCAGCCAACGCCCCTAAAAAGATAGCAAAACCAAGCGACCCCAGGGCCAGGCTCAGGCCCAGATTGGCCCCGATGGCGGCGGCCAATTTGCCGTCACCACCGCCCATGCCGCCCGCATCCTCGTCCGATTCAATTTCTTCCGAGGTGAAGCCTTCTAAAGCCAGTTTTTCTCCCCAGCGGGCGTTGGCATAGCGCCGCAATGGCGGAAGGATCGTTCCCAGATAATAAGTCGTGAGGTACGCCCAATCGTCGGCGTTCTCCCGCAGATACGCCCCGGCGGCCTGCCCGGCGCCCAGTCGCTTGTCTAACACAGCGACAAGGTAAACATAGGACAGCAAACCGATAGCATAAATCAGTGCGGCATAGCCGAAAAGGCCGGCGACCGAGTCCCAGAACGGCCCGAAGTTTACCACGCGGGTTCCCAGGCTGGGAGACAGACCAAAGAGACTGGACACCAGACCGTGCGCCAGTCCCAGCAGAACGCCCAGAACGCTTAACTCATCGGGAATGACGAAATGCTCCAGATCAATGAAAAAAACGCAGATCAGAATGGCGGTGAAGGCGCAGAAAAGCACCGCATCATACCACTGGCCTCCCGCCTGCCAGGTGAACCCGGCGACAATGGCAAAAAGAATGCTGGTCAGCAATTCCACGCCGGGATAGCGCCAGGAGATCGGCGCGTGGCAGTAGCGGCACTTTGCGCGCAAGGCCAGAAACGAAAAGACGGGGAACAGGTCCAAAGCCCCCAGGCGATGCTCGCACCGGGGGCAGTAAGACCAGGTTGGGGACTCAATGCTGCCGCCACGCGGCAGCCGCCAGATGACCACATTCAGAAAGGAGCCGATGGCAAGGCCATACAGCGCGGCCACGACGATCCAGAGAAGGAGCATAAAACGTCTACTCGCCTGCGCCCTTTTCGGTCCCGTCACCGCCCGACAGGGACTGGATCAAAACGATCATCGGCATGAACATGCCCAGAACGATCAGCAGAACCGCCGTGCCCAGGAAACAAATCAGCATCGGCTCGATGGCGACGGCCAGGGCGGCGAGAGCGGCGTCCACCTCATCCTCGTAAAAGTCAGCAATCTTACCCAGCATCGCGTCCAGCGAGCCGGACTCCTCGCCGATGGAGATCATCTGCACGACCATCGGGGGGAACAGCTTGGACTTGATCAGCGGGTCGCCGATGCGGTCTCCCTCACGGATACGAGCGCGCGCTTCCATGATCGCATCCGAAATGACAATGTTGGAAACCGTGCCAGCGACCGTCTCCAGCGCCTGCAGGATCGGAACCCCCGAGGTCAGCAGGGTTCCCAGCGTCCGCGCGAAGCGGGCCAGGGCGACTTTGTGGTTCAATTTGCCGAAAACCGGCACCTTCAGCTTGAACTTGTCCCAGGCATGCAGCCCAAAGTTGGTGTGACACGAACGCCTTGAACGCGAACGAAAACGGCGAAGCCGATCAGAATGCAAAGCCACGATTTGTAAATCAGAAAGTCGGAAAAGGCGACCAGGCCAAGCGTCAGGGCCGGGAAGTCCGCCCGCCCGTGCGGCAGCATGTTCTCGAACAGGCCCAAGAACGTCGGCACGATGAAGCGGCACAGGCCCAGAACGATGATCAAGGCCGCGATCATGACGATGGTCGGGTAGGTCATGGCCGACTTGATCTTGCGCTTCATCTCCACGTCTTTTTCCAGGAACGTGGATAGCCGCTGCAAGGTTTCTTCCAGAACGCCGCCGACTTCGCCGGCCCGGACCAGACCGATAAACAGGTTGCTGAAGACGGTGGAGTACTTCGCCATGGCTTTGGAAAGCGTGTTGCCCGCCTCGACTTCCTTTTGAACGTCAATGATGATTCGCTTGAAGCGTGGGTTGGAGTTCTGCTGGCTCAGGACATCTAGGCAGCGAACCAGCGAAACGCCCGCATCAATCATCGTGGAGAACTGGCGGCAGAAGATGGACAGCTCGGTCAGCTTGACCTTCTGCATGTTCTCAAACCAGTTGCCGCCCGCGCCTTTTTTGGCTTTAGCGGGCTTGATCTCGCGAATGGTAAAGCCCTGCTCGCGCAGGCGCCGGGCCAGGACATCCGGGTTTTCCGCTTCCGACGTGCCGTTCCGCATGTCCCGGCGCCGTCGCGACCGTGTAAGCATATGTTGCCATGAGTTGTACTGCTCCTTGAGAGCGAAAAAGGCTCTATCTTTACTAACGCAGCCGACCCAGAAAACGGTTCGCGCCGCGAAAAATTATTTTGACGCTAAAATTAACGTCCCGGCGGACGCACCGTGCCGCCGGCCTGGCCGGTGAGGCCGGGCAGGCGCGCTGCCGGTCGGATCACTTTCGCCGGCCAGCATCCGCTTCAATTCTTCCTGGTTCTGGGCGCGGGACAGGGCGTTCTCATAGGTGATCTTGCCCTCATTGTACAGATTCCGCAGGCAGGCATCGGTCGTGATCATGCCGATGTTGGCCGAGGTCTGGATAATGGACGTGATCTGGTGCGCTTTCGCCTCGCGAATCAGGTTGCGGATGGCCGGCGTTGGCGATCATGATCTCCTGCGACGCGACACGGCCGCCGCCTGCCTGGGCCTGGTAGGCGGCGTCGTGGGAACAAGCTGCTGGGAGATAATGGCCTGATGTTGTTGGACAACTGCAAGCGCACCTGCCCCTGCTGGCCGGGCGGGAAGCAGTCCACGATGCGGTCGACGGAAGTCGCAGCGGAGTTGGTGTGCAGCGTCGCGAAGACAAGGTGGCCGGTTTCCGCGGCGGAGACGGCCAGCTGCATGGTTTCCAGGTCGCGCATTTCACCGACCAGAATGATGTCCGGGTCTTCGCGCAGGGCGGCGCGCAGGGCGTTCCCGAAGCTCTTGGTGTCCATGCCCAATTCGCGCTGATTGATGACCGACAGCTTGTGGTTGTGCAGGATACTCGATCGGGTCCTCAATGGTGATGATGTGTTCCGAGCGGGTCAGGTTGATCGTGTTGATCATCGCCGCCAGCGTCGTGGACTTGCCGGAACCGGTCGGGCCGGTCACCAGAACCAGGCCGCGCTGCAGGTGGGTCAGTTTCTCGATGATCGGCGGCATCCTCAGGTCTTCCAGCGTCGGGATCTTGGTGGGAATCAGACGCAGGGAGGCGGCGACGCTGCCTTTGTCCCTGAAGATGTTGACGCGGAAGCGGGCTTTCTTTTGCAGGGCATAGGAAAAGTCCAGTTCCCAGGTGCTTTCAAACTTCTGGATCTGCTCATCGGTCAGGATGGCGTACATCATCTGCTGGATGTCCAGCGGCGTCATGTTCTCGTAGGGCGTCGGCTTCAGCTCGCCGTCGACGCGGATGATGGGCGGGATGCCCGACGGCGATATGCAGGTCGGACGCCCTTCTCTCGATGATCAGGTCCAGCAGTTCATCAATGTGCAGTTCCTGCGACGGACTTCTTCTTGCGGCTTGGCGACCGGACGCGGCTGAAACTGCGGCGCTGGATCGCGCGCTGCGGCATCGTCGGCGATTCCGCTCGGCGCCGCCTGCGGCATCGCCGTTGGTTGCTGCCGATACTATCGCATGCCGTTGCCTTCAGCGCATAACATGAGGGTCGGCCATCTGCGTTCGCGCCTCGTCGCAAGCGGCTAGAAGCCGGCGGTGAAGACGACGCGCATGACTTCGTCCGGCGTCGTCATGCCTTCCAGAATCTTCATCAGGCCGTCCTCGCGCAGTTCCTTCATGCCGTTGGCCTTGGCGGCATCGCGGATGTCGGCGACCGGGGCGCGGCGGACGACCAGTTCGGCGATCTCCTCGTTCATGGTCAGCAGTTCGTAGAGGCCGATACGGCCTTTGTAGCCCTTGTAGCGGCACTCCTCGCAGCCCTTGCCCTCGTACAGCGTGACCATCTGGCCTTCGGGTCGTCCGGCTTGAAGCCGAACTTGCGCAGGAAGTTCGGCCGGGACCTTGTACGGCTCCTTGCAGTTGGAGCAGATCTTGCGGCACAGGCGCTGGGCGATGATGCCGATGACGGTCGCGGCGATCAAGATAGGTCTCAATGCCCATGTCCGCCAGACGCATGACGGCGGACGGGCGCGTCGTTGGTGTGCAGCGTGGAGAGCACCAGGTGGCCGGTCAAGCGACGCTTCGACGGCGATTTGCGGCCGTTTCCAGGTCGCGCATCTCTCCGACCATGATGATGTCCGGGTCCTGGCGCAGGAAGGAGCGCAGGGCGGCGGCGAAGGTCAGGCCCGCCTTCTTGTTGATCTGCACCTGCGTGACGCCGCCAGCTGGTACTCGACCGGGTCTTCGACGGTGATGATGTTCTTCTCGACCGAGTTGATCTTGTTGCAGCACCGAATACAGCGTGGTCGTCTTGCCGGAACCGGTCGGGCCGGTGGTCAGGAACATGCCGTTCGGCTGGGCGACCAGCTCTTCCAGTTGCGCCTGCACTTCGGGCGTGAAGCCCAGTTTGTTCAGGCCGATCAGAACGCTGGTCTTGTCCAGAATACGCATGACGATCTTTTCGCCGTACATGGTCGGCAGACAGGAGACGCGCAGGTCGTAGTCTTTGCCCTCGTGCCGGATCGGGGATACGTCCGTCCTGCGGGACGCGCCGCTCGGCGATGTTCATTTCCGCCATGATCTTGAAGCGCGAGATCAGCGCGGCCTGAATGTGCTTCGGCACCGTCATGGTCTCGTTCAGGACGCCGTCGATGCGGTAGCGGATACGGACGCCTTTGATGCCCGGCTCGATGTGGATGTCCGAGGCTTTCTCGCGGATCGCCTGCTGCATGATGGCGTGGGCGATGCGGATGATCGGCGCTTCTTCGGAGATCTTCTCCAGTTTGGCGTCATCGTCTTCGTCACCCGTCCCGCCCAGTTCGCTCAACTCGTTCTTGATCGAGTCATGAAGGCCGCTGTGACTCGGCACGCCTAGGTCGCCGTTGCGCTCCGTCCGGCCATTTCGCATTTCGCCGCCCGGCGTTCCCGGGCGATCGCCGTGATCATTTCCGCTCCGTCGCCGTCGCGGATAATCGCTGGAGGCTGAGACTTACCGTCGCCTTTGATGATCGCGGGCGGCGCGGAGATGCCGCTGGGCCGTGCCGAGCGGGCCGGTGCCGGGCCTGTTGGGAGCCGCCGTGTTGCCGCTGTAGGCGCGAATGATGGCCTCTTCGATGTCGCTCTTGGTCGCCAGAACGGGCGTGATCTTGCAGCGCGAGACCAGCTTGACGTCGTCCAGGCCGACTGCGCCGGTCTTGACATCGCCGATGGCGACCATCAAACGGTTTGGCGTGACGCTGCTGTCGCGCTTGATGGGAAGCACGTTGTAGCGCTTGGCGATATGTTCAGGGACGGCTTTGACCGCCGCCGGATCAATCGGAATCTTGGTGAGATCCACAAACTGCAGCCCGAGCGTCTCGGCGCGTGCTGCCGTGACGTCCTTCTCAGAAGCGAACTGAAGGTCCTGAATGATCAGTCCCAGGTCGCCGGGCGCGCTTTTCTGTACTTCGTGCGCTTGCTGGAGCTGTTCTTCCGTGATTGTTTTTCGCTCGACCAGCACTTCGCCGAGGCTTTTCTTTGCCTGCATTACCATGTTGGAAGTCTGCCTCCTTACGCAGTCTCAATCTCAACTCGTATCATAAACAATAAATTTTGAAACAAAAGTGCTTTTGCGATACGACGGATACCGAGACCCTGCAAGTAACGACAACTTAGAAGCGGGGCAGCGACAAACGGAGCAGTCGCAAAAAATGATTTCCAGCCCCGACGGCAATGGCGTTCACCATTATATCATAAACGCGAAATCCGCGCAAGTGGTTCCGTTTGCGTTTTTTGCGCCGGGTCGGTTCCGGCTTTACAGGCTTGCCCGAATCGCCTGCTATCATCACGGAAACCGGGATTTCTTCTACCGGCAGACCAGTCCAAATCGCCAGTGACAATGCTCCTTGATGCGCCAGCATCTGAATGCCATTCATCGTTCGGCATCCCGCCTGCTCCGCCAGCGCCAGCAGTTTTGTCTGCGGCGGCGCATAGATCAGGTCATAAACAAACGGCTTTCCCCTGAAAGCGTCGGGGGGCAGGGCCGGCAAGTGCATCTTCGTTGGGGTACATTCCCAGACTGGTCGTGTTGACGATCAGATCGAACGCGCCAGCTTCCCCTCCCCACCCTGCCGCTGAAGCCAGGCCGGGATACCGGCGGTTCACGTCCGCCGCCAGAGACAAAGCGCGTTCTTCGGTTCGGTTCGCGATCTGGCAGTGGCTGCCGGAAGCGGCCAGGGCAAAAGCGACAGCCCGTGCCGAACCGCCTGCGCCCAGCAGCAGCACCTGACGCCCCTGTATCGGCTCCCCGGCCTCTTCCAGTGAGCGCAGAAAGCCCGGCCCGTCGGTGCTGTATCCGTGCAGCACTCCCTCCTGATTGTGGATCGTGTTGACCGAGCCGATGCGGCGCGGCGTCATCCGCCACAATATCCAGAAAGGGCAGCGCCCGCTCCTTGAGCGGCACAGTCACGTTGACGCCGACCAGGCCAAGCGCGCGAATGCCGGCCACTGCCTGCGGCAATATGCTCCGGCGCAACCTCAAGCGGCACGTAAACCCAGTCCAAGCCCAGCGCCTCAAGCGCGGCATTGTGCATAGCCGGTGAACGGGAATGCCCGACCGGGTGGCCCCAGACACCGACCACACGGGTCTTGCCGGTCATCACACTCATCGCCAGCGTCGCCACGCCCGCGCCAGCAGAAAGACAACCCCGCCTGCCAGCACGAGAAGAAACAGCGTGGAGCTGCGCCGCGCCTGCGGGGTGCGCGGGTCAGGCATCGCTTCCAGCGCCGCCTCCACTTTGGCCGCGGCGGGCCACTGCCCGCTTTCCCGCAGTTTGCGGATCACGCCGTTCTCCACATAACGCACGAGCTGGGTGGAAAAAAACTCTTCTTTGGAAAGAGGCGGGCGCAGCAGGATCGTATGCAATCCCAGGCGGTTACCGGCCAGAACATCCGTGAAGATCTGGTCGCCGAAGACGGCAGTATTGCCCGTGATGTGATCCCATCGGCCTTCATGGCCCGCAGAAAGCCGCCGGTGCGCGGCTTTCGCACCCGATCCACAAACGGGATGTTCATAGTTTCCGCCAACTGCTTGAGGCGCTCTGTATGGATGGTGTTGGAGGCGATGCAGATCTTGATGCCGGCGACTTCCAGCTTGGCAAGCCACTCCACGACGCCCGGCATGATCTCATAGTGCTGCCAGGGGACCAGCGTGTTGTCCAGGTCGGTGATGATGGCCGCGATCCCGCGCGCTTGAAGCGTTTCGGGTTCCAGTTCTTTAACAGATTCGACGACCTGACAGGGGTTCAAAGCATTCCAAAAAGTTGACATAGTGGCTATTGATAACGGTCATTGTCGGCAAGGCGGCAGCCTGCCTGTAGAGAACGATGGAAGCGGACTATTGGGCCGCACGCACGAGCGCCCGGTTCCGCTCATGTCCGGCCAATGTGGCGCTGAAGACGTGCCGCCCGCCCGGCCCCGCCACGTAATATAAGTAATTGACATCGGCAGGATGCAGCGCGGCCTCAATGCTGGGCAATCCAGGGTTGGCAATGGGCGTCGGCGGCAGGCCCGCATGCGTGTATGTGTTGTAAGGCGAGTCTACCCGCAAATCGGCGTAAAACAAGCGCGCTCTTATGCTGCGGCAGCGCATACTGCACAGTCGCGTCGCATTGCAGGCGCATTCCCTTCTGGAGCCGGTTGAGATACACGGCGGCAATCAGAGGCCGGTCCGCGTCCACTTCGGCTTCGCGCTCAATGAGAGACGCTAGAGTGACGGCGGCGGGCAGACCGCCGGGAAAGTTCTCGGTGCGATCCGCATTGGGAACCCGGACGCGCTTGTCGAAAGTTGTCCAGCATCATCTGGACAATCTCCCGCGCCGTCGCTCCCTTCGGAACAGTGTACGTATCGGGGAAGAGATACCCTTCTAAATTGTCGTCCGGCGGCGTCCAGCTGGTGAACATGAAACGTCCTCCCCTGCGTCTGCGCCAGCGTCAGAAATTGCTGTTCATCGACCAGCCCCTGCTTTGCCAGCCGATGCGCGATCTGGCGGACATCAAAGCCCTCCGGGATCGTCACCATAGCGCCGGCGCTGGCCGTCTCCCCCAGAGCCAGCAAAGCCGCGATCTGGCGCGGCGGCATGGCCGGCGACAGTTCATAATGGCCCGCCCGCATATGCCCGGACAAGCCATCCATGCGGCTTGCCAGCACAAAGCTGTACGGGCTGCGAATCAGATGCCGACGGACCAGAATTTCCCCGATTTGCCGCGCGCTTTTGCCGGCCGGAATTGTGACCAGAATGAACGGAGCGTCTTTACTGGCCGATACCGGGGCCATAAGCTGCAATGTGTACAGAAGACCGCCTACAACCATCAGAGCCGCAACCAGCAGTAAAACCAGCAGCGTCGCGCTTCGGCGCACTCGGCGGGGAGTTTTTGAGAGATGAGATGCCATGAGACTTACAGTGTCAGCGCCTCGCGCGGCGCATGAGTCGCCCGGCGATGGGCGAGATAGCTTTCCAGAATCAGCGCTGCCGCTGTTTGGTCAATTCGTTCGCGGCGCCTGGCGCGGGAGACGCCTTGCGCGATTAAAATCTCTTCGGCTTCCACGCTGGACAGGCTTTCATCCCACAGCGCAACCGGGACGGGAAGGACATTCGCCAGGGCGCGGGCGAATCCCTGCGTCTTTTGCGCCTGCGGCCCGATTTCACCGTCCAGCGATAGCGGCAGGCCGACAATGACTCCTTCCGCCTCCTGCTCCGTCGCCAGGACGGCCACGGCAGCGACATCGCGTTTGAGACTGCCGACACGCCGCACAACGCCCACGGGAAAGGCGGCGATTTCCAGCGAATCACAGACCGCGACTCCGATTCGCACGTCACCAACATCAAGCCCGAGCAGGCGCATGGCGTTCCTCCGAAAACAATCCGTGCAGCAGGGTCAGAACCAGGCATTGCAGGATCAAAATTGCCGCCACAATGCCGGAATCGTTAAACAGCAGCGCGACCAGGCAGCCCCACAATCCTGCCGACCAGATTGACGCAAAGCGGGAATCCTTTGCCAGGTAGTGCCGTCACTTGCCGTCCCAGAAATCGGCGCAGCGCCCAACCCAGCGCCGCGAAAGCCAGGATGCCTAGCAACGTCCCCGGATGCAGCGCGACTCGCGCGGCCAATCCGATCTTTCGCAGACTGACTCCCAGAATATACCCGAAACGCCCCTGTCCCAGCGCCCCCACCGCCGTTTCCAAGTGCGTCCGCCGCAGGTGCAGCCAGTGGCTTAAAATAGCCCAGAGAAAGACAAGCGCAAACCCTGCCAGAACACTCCCCAAAAGATGCTTCCAAGTCATCGGCTGCCCCTGAAAGCGCCGCCAGGCAATATAAAACGTCGCTGTCGCCGTAATCGCCCCACCTGCCTTCGCGCCGAAGACGGGGAAGGAAAGGACGAAGGTGACGAGGGCGAACCAGAATAAAACCCACCCCCCAACCTTGAGGGAGCCGATGGCCCCCCCACCCCAATTCTGGGGAGCCGGATTAGGAACAGCCTCTTCAACTCTGATTCCCTCAGAATTGGGGGCTAGGGGGCGATATGCTGCCGCCAGCAGCGCCCCACCGATCAGCACCCCCATATACTCGTTGCCGATGCCGTAAAAGCGAATCCCCGCCAGCGCGTATTCGCTCAGGGCCGAATTGGAAATCAATGTTGTCCCAGTCATCCCATCCCCGACAATGACTACGGCAGACAGCGCGCAAATCAGCGACGGCGAGGGCAGCAGGGCCAGCAGGCTAGTCAGCCCGAGGATCGCCGCCAAATATGCGCCAACAGAGTGCGGATTAGCCGCCGATGCCAGCAGCAGAGCGAGCGGCCAAGCGGACACCACGCGCAGGCCATAGCGAGCCAATGGGGAGACATGCCCCATCATCCGCCCGGTCAAATACAGACCCAAACTGCCGAAGACGATCACAGCCGCCCCAACGCCGACCGTCCAGAAGATCGGGTTCTGCGATTCCTGATTCAGCCGCGTCAGGCGGTCCATGCGGCGTAGTGAAGCCAATCCTTCGGGAGCCGCAGACTGAGTGACAAATGCGCCGGTCATTTGCACAGGCGCGGAAACTTGCAATGCGGCCAATACAGTCGGCGCAATGTCGCGGGCCGCAATCAAGCCCGGCGTCTGCGTGGTATCGGAGGTCAGGCTGCCGGGCGGGCCGATGTTGTCGGCGAAAAACGGCGTCAACTGGTTCCAGGAACCCTCCGGCAAAAGCGGCGGGGTCGGAACGATAAGAAAGAGCGGGACCGCGCCAGCCGTCTAAAACGTGACCGAGATAGCTATTGAGGGATTGCAGCGCGCGTTGGCGATGGGCTTGATACGCCGCCGGCAGCAAGTATCCCCGCTGATTCTCGCGCTCGGCGCGGGCAAAATCGCCAATGTGAACCACGACCAGATCGCAGGTCTGAAACGCCGCTTGCGTTGCCGCCCACAACCGCACGGGGTCCTCCCGCTTGCCGCCCGGTGCCGTTGGATCGCCCACCGCGCCATTGGCAAAGACATCAGGTGCCGGCAGAAATAAGAGCGCAGGCTGGTATGGGCCAGTGTCGTCGCCGCCTGCATCACCAATGAGTGCGGTGCGAACACTGGCGCGTCGCAGGGACGTATCCATCCGCCCCTGCGAAACGTCCCCCACCCGCACCGAGTCACCTGCGCCCAGCGTCGCGTAAACATTAGCAATTGAGTCCGGCTTTTGCGCCAGCCCAGGGGACATCAGAGCGAGTCCGCCCTCCTGCCGCAGACGCGCGAAGTTCGGCAGGTCGGGGCGTGTCACGTCATCCAGCGTCAAATGATCGGCGAGAATGACGAGAACATGGGGGCGAGCCTGGGTGGGGAGTGCGAGGATGAAGAAAAAGAGCAGAAGCCCCAGGGCTGAACCCCTGGGCTTTAGAAAAGCAAAACCCCGCCTGCGCGGGCAGAAGAGGTTACTCATTTCTCTTTCTTCGCCCGCGCAGGCGGGGGATTGCACTTTGTAGCCCCGCCGTTCAGGGCGGGGAATTTCATCGGCTCGTGCCCATCTCAGACGCCAGCCGCTCCGCCGCTGCCAGCGCCTCGGCCAGTTTGGACGGGTCTTTGCCGCCCGCCTGCGCGAAATCAGGCCGCCCGCCGCCGCCGCCGCCCGCGACTCGGGCAGCTTCCTTCACAATGTTGCCCGCATGCAGGCCGCGCTCGACCAGGTCCTTGCTGACTTTGACGGCCAGCGAGACTTTGCCGCCGCCCGCGCCGCCCAGAATCACGACGCCGGACTTGAGCCGGTTGAGCACTCTCATCGGCCAGGGTCCGCAGCGTATCGGCATCCGCGCCCTCGCCAACTGCGTGTGCGACCAAGGGGAAGCCATCGACGCTTTTCGCGCTGGCGGCCAGTTGCTCCACCTGCCCGCCGGTCGCCGCTTTTTGCAGCGCGGCAAGTTCTCGTTCTTTCTGGCGCAGTTCGGCTTGCAGTTTTTCCACCGACGCCGGGGCATTGCTGGGCGAAGTCTTGAGCGTCTGCGCGATGTCGCCCAGCAATCGTTCCTGGTCCAATGTCCGCATCAGGGCAGATTTGCCGGTCACAGCTTCGATGCGCCGGACGCCCGCCTGGCTGCTGCCTTCGGAGACGATCTTGAACAGTCCGGCCTGCGACGTGTGCTGCAGATGCGTCCCGCCGCAGAACTCCAGGCTGAAGTCGCCTGCCTGCGACGACGCGGACAACATCGCCGTATTTTTCGCCGAACAGCATCATCGCGCCCATCTCTTTGGCCTGCTCGATGGGCTTTTCCAGCGTGCTGAACCGGAATGTCTTCCAGTATCTTCTCATTGACGATGCCTTCCACCTGCCGCGTTTCTTCGCCGGTGAGGGACTTATCGTGCGAGAAGTCAAAGCGCAGGCGGTCCGGGGCGACCAGTGAGCCGCGCTGCTGGACATGCGGCCCCAGCACCATTTGCAACGCTTTGTGCAGCAGATGTGTCGTCGTGTGGTTGCGCTGGATATTAGCGCGTCGCCCGGCGTCTATCTGGGCGTCTACGCTCTCACCGACGCGCAGTTCGCCTGCTGTCACCGTCGCCGTATGGAACCAGTAGCCGCTGTCTTTCTGCGTGTCCGAAACTTCCGCCGCGCCGCTTTCGCCGTGCAGCCAGCCCGTATCGCCGATCTGCCCTCCGGCTTCGGCGTAAAATGGCGTCTGATCCAGGACAATTTGCACCGTCTCGCCTTCGAACGCGGCCGGGGCTAACTGGCCCTGGCGGACAATCGCCGTGATCTGGCCGCGCGTCTGCGCTTCGGAGTAACCGACAAACAGCGTCTTCGCGATATTTTGCTCGCGCAATGCGGGAACGATGCTGTCCGTGAAGACTTCCCGCGTTTTGCCGCCTTCGGAGGTAATTAAATGCTGCTGCCAGAGCGCGTCATAGCGCACCATGTCTACGGTCGCGCCGGACTCGGAAGCCAGTTCCGGTCGTCATCTCCACCGGAAAGCCATAGGTGGTGAACAGCGTGAACGCTTCATCGCCGGTGACTGTTTTGGACTGTTGCAGCGCTTCGCTGTCCAGAAGGGACTGAAGGCGGGCCGTTCCCGCTTCCAGAGTCCGCCGAAACTGACGCTCTTCAATGCCCGCGTAACGCAAAATCGTCTCGCGCTTGGCTTCCAGATCGGGATAGTCTCCTCGTCGCTGGTCAATCACCGTCGGCAGAATGTCGTACAGAAACGGCTTTTCCAGACCCAAAGCATTGCGGCCTGCCAGAATCGCCCGGCGCATCAGGCGGCGCAGAACATAGCCACGCCCGACATTGGAGGGCAGAACGCCATCCGCGATGCAAAAGGCCGTCGCCCGGACATGGTCGGCCACGCGCCGGAACGCGATGTCTTTCGGATCATCATCCTGGCTGGTATATTTCAAGCCCGACAATTCCTCCAACTGTCGCAGGATCGGCGCGAACAAGTCCGTCTCAAACGGCCCGCGCAGGCCGGCCAGGACGGCCGCCGTGCGCTCCAGTCCCATCCCCGTGTCAATGTTGCGACGCGGCAGCGGCGTCAGAGAACCGCCGTCACCCCGGTCATACTGCATAAAGACCAGGTTCCAGATTTCCAGCCAGCGCTTGTCATCCCACACGCCGTCGGGCGTCGGCGGCAGATGCGGCTGCGTGTCATAGAAAATCTCGGAACAAGGACCGCAGGGGCCATTCGGGCCTTTGGAAATGACCCCGGCAGGCCAGTAGTTGCTATGCTCGTCAAAGCGGAAAATCTTATTCTCCGGCATCCCCGCCTGCCGCCAGAGTCCATAGGCTTCTTCGTCGTCCTCAAAGACCGTCACGCGCACATTTTTCAAGTCCAATTGGAGCACGTCAAAAAGAAACTCCCACGCCCAGGCTATCGCCTCGGCCTTGAAGTAGTCGCCGAACGAGAAGTTGCCCATCATCTCAAAAAACGTGCAGTGGCTGGTGTCCCCGACGTCTTCAATGTCCGTTGTCCGCAGGCACTTCTGCGCGGTCGCGGCCCGCGTGGCCGGCGGCGTTTGCAGACCCAGAAAGTAAGGCTTAAACTGCACCATGCCTGCCGACGTGAACAGCAGTGTCGGATCGTTCGGGACAAGCGAGTCCGAGGGCAGCCGCTTCGCGCCTTTGGCCTCAAAAAACTCCAGATACTTGCGTCTTAGTTCGCTGCCGAGCATAAATTAATGTCTCCGTGGACTTGGTTGGGAATGATTATAGCATAAAAGCCCCGACCTCTGGATAAGAGACATGAAATGATAGTGCTAATGCGCCCATGCCATTCCTTGACTTCCGCCCGTCATTTATGCTATGCTAGAGGCTGTTTTACGCCCGGAGCCAGTCATCCTCCCGGTAGCACCGAAGCCACAGGAGGAAGAAAAACGCCATGACCGACACGCCCCATCCCGAGACGGAACAGGCCGAATACGAGCCGGAATATCAGCCCCGCCCACGTTCCGAATACCAGCCCAAGCCGCTGGTCGCCATTGTTGGACGGCCCAATGTCGGCAAATCTACCCTTTTTAACAGATTAGTTGGGCGGCGCATCGCCATTGTGGAAGACACGCCGGGCATTACGCGCGACCGGCTGTATGCCGATGGCGACTGGAACGGGCGCGAGTATACGCTGGTGGACACGGGCGGCATCCAGATGTTTGACCCGGACCCGCTCAAGGCGCAGGTACGGACGCAGGCCGAGATCGCCATGGAAGAGGCCGATGTCATCGTCTTCGTCGTAGACACGACGACCGGGCTGACCGCCGACGATCAGGAACTGGCGACGGCCCTGCGGCGTTCGCCCAAGCCACTCATAGTTCTTGCCAACAAAGTGGACAACGGCGATCAAGAAAACCGCAATGTCCCGGAAGTCTATGCGCTGGGCCTGCCCAATGTCCATGCGGTTTCGGCCTTGGGCGGGCGCGGCGTGGCCGACGCGCTGGATGCGATTGTCGCCCTGTTCCCGCCCGCGCCCGAAAAGACCGGCGAGGAGATCGAAGACGACCGCATTAAAATCGCCATTATCGGGCGGCCAAATGTCGGCAAGTCTTCCCTGCTGAATGCCATTCTGGGCGAAGAGCGTACCATTGTGTCCCCGATAGCGGGAACGACGCGCGACTCGATTGATACGGCGTTCACCTACCATTCGCCGGAAGGCGACCGCGAGATTGTGCTGATTGACACAGCGGGCATCCGGCGGGCCGGCAAAATTCAGGGGAGCGTCGAGTATTACACCGTCCTGCGAGCCATGCGGGCGATTGAACGCGCAGATGTCGTCATGCTGGTCATTGACGCCCACGACGGCGTGACCGACGGCGACAAACGGGTCGGCGGCTACGCCCATGAGGCAGGCCGGGCGGCGATTATCGCTGTCAACAAATGGGACCTGGGCCGCAAGGAAGTTCTGGAAGAAATGCCTGGCCAGAACCCGATGAATGTTTTTTCGGAAGAATTGCGCGACGCGATGCACTTTCTCGCCTATGCGCCCCTGGCCTTCACCAGCGCCGTCACCGGCAAAGGCGTCAGCGCCGCCGTAGATGCCGCCCTGGACGCTGCCGAAGCCCATTCCATGCGGATTCCAACGGGTGAACTGAACCGTCTGGTGCGCGATGCGGTGGACGCCCATCCCTACAACGAAAAGGGCAAAACACTGCGCGTCAAGTACGCCACCATGCCGACTGTCAAGCCGCCAACGATTGTGCTATTCGTCAATGACCCTGAACTCATGCACTTCTCCTACCTGCGTTATTTAGAGAACCGAATACGAGAAACGTATGCCTTTGAGGGGACGCCGCTGCGAATTCAGGTCCGCAAGGCCGCGAAAGAGAAAGAGGACAAGTGACACAGATTGCGCGGATGCGCTTTGTCAGCCTGACAAAACCTAAAGAAAAGGGAATGCTGGTCTTGAACGACGACGGCACCATTCAAGTCGCGCCCAGCGAAGAGCTGCGCGAAGAAATGGCCCGTTTGGAAGAAGTCGCCCTTAACCGGGCGCACCTGTTCGGCACACGGCTCGGCGTCGGGCTTATTCTGACAGGTGCCCTTGCCCTCGGCGCGGGCTGGGCCGTGGGACGCATCTTTGGCAAACTTGGTTATACTTTGAGCGCCCCGCGTCCCGTCAGCGAGGCGATTTTGACCCGCGACGGGGGCGGGGGCGTACATCTGACCCTGCGCGGCGCAAACCGCCTGCAAGTGGTTCAGATGGGCTGGAACGGGGACGAAGTCTTACAGGGAGAGGCCGACAATTTTGTGGCGAAGTTTCATGAACTGCGGCAAAAGCCAGAGTAGGCGCGAAGCCCCCTCCTTCTCCTCCCGAAGCGGGAGGGTGGCGAACTTGTTCGCCGGGTGGGTTCTCCTTCTGCTCCTGGCGCTCGCCCTACCCTCCCATGCCGACGACTCTGCACCGTTTTTCCTGCGCGACGGTGATACCGTTGTCTTCTATGGCGACTCTATTACGGTGCAGCAGGGATACACGCGCGACATAGAGACCTATGTTCTCACCCGCTACCCCTCGTGGCATGTTAAGTTTATCAACTCCGGTTGGAACGGCGACCTCGTCAGCGGCGGGCGTGGCGGCTCAGTGGAGACTCGCATCAAGCGCGATATTCTGCCTTACCATCCGACAGTCGTCACGATCCTGCTGGGCATGAATGATGGCGGGTACACGCGCTTCAATCAAGCCGCTTATGACGCTTATGCGCGGGGCCTGACGCATCTTGTGGACACGCTGCCGCAGCAAATCCCCGGCGTGCGCCTCACCCTTCTGTCGCCGACGTTCTACGACGAAGCCGCTCCACACGCCCGCCATGTTCATGGCTACAATTCGGTTTTGCTGAAATACAAAGACTTCGTGAAAAAATTGGGTGGCCAGCGGGGCATTCCCGCCATAGACCTCACCACGCCCATGGCCGAGGCCACCCGAAAGGGCCGGCGGCGGGACCCGCACTTCAGCCTGGTGCCGGACAGCGTCCATCCCAGCGACGCCGGACATCTGCTCATTGCGTCCGTAATTTTGAAGGCCTGGCACGCCTCCAACGAGGGAACCGAGATCACGCTGGACCCCGGCGCGTCCACGGCGGCGACAACGCCGCTGCCCTGGCCCCTGCCTGCCGACGCAAGTTCCGCCTTCACCGTCTCTCCGCTGCCGGGCGAGTTAGATGCCATTCGCGCCCGTGTGCCGGACTTACCCGGTGATCGCTATGCCTTGTTGGTGGATGGTCAGAGAGCAGGCGTAGTCACCAGCCAGGAACTGGCGGCGGGTGTGGATCTCACACGGCTGTCGGCCCTGCCTCAGAACCAGCAGTCCGCGCGGGTCCGTGACATCGTTCAGCAGCGACTGGATACCTGGCGCTACCTGTGGAACGGTGGGCCTAACGCGCTCGCTCGCCGCACGGACACGCCGGATGACGCGGAACTCACGGCGCTGTTGTCCCTGGACCACTGGCTGGATAGCTGGCGTGATCAGGCGCACGACGCCGCCCAGCCACAAACCCATTCATTCACCCTGAAGCCTTTGCCGACCCCTGCCGACAGCGTGGCTCTGCCCGCGCCCCAACATCAATACCCGAGGAAACACAGTCCATGGCAACATTACACACTCGCCCGCTCCGGTTCGGAATAGTCGGTTGCGGCGTCATTTCCGGCACGCACGGCGACGCATTGGCGAAACTCAAAGCGGAAGGTCTCGCAGAGTTTGTCGCGGCCACAGACGTTGTGCCGGAACGGGCGCTGGATTTTGCGGCCAAGTACGGCGGCGAGGCTGTTTCGTCCCTGGAAACCTTGCTGGCCCGGCCCGACATTGACGCCGTGACCCTCTGCACACCGTCGGGCCTGCACGGACAAATGGCGGTGCAGGCCGCGCAGGCTGGCAAGCACATTCTTTCCGAGAAGCCGTTAGATGTTTGGATTGACTCGGCCGACAAAGCCATTGCTGCCGCAGAAGAAGCCGGCGTCGTGTATGGCGGCGTCTTTCAAGAGCGTTTTTCCCCCGCCGCCCGCAAAGTCAAGCGGGCCATTGACTCGGGAGCGTTCGGCGAAATCGTCCTGGCGTGCGCCGAAACCAAGTGGTACCGCTCGCAGGAGTATTACGACAGCGGCGACTGGCGAGGAACGTGGGCTTTGGATGCGGGCGTCTTTTCCAACCAGGGCATTCACAGCCTGGACAAAGTGCAGTGGCTGGCCGGCCCCGTGGCTGAAGTGCTGTCCGCGACTCTGACGCCGGGTTTCCACCGAGAGATTGAAGGCGAAACTTTGGGCGTCGTCACGGTGCGCTTTGCCAATGGCGCACTTGGCACTATCACCATGACAACTCTGGCTTTTGACGGCTTCCCGGAGCGCGTGGACGTTTCTGGCACCAAAGGCTGCGCCATGCTGGTTGGCGATCATCTCGCCCATTTCAAGACAATGGAGCCGTTTGAAGACGCGGAAACTGACCCCCTAGCCCCCAATCATGGGGGAACAAAAAAAGAAAGTCATACTCCCCCATTATTGGGGGCGGGGGGGCCGAGCACCGCCAGCGACCCATTAGCCTTTGCCAGCGACGGCCACTATGGCAACATCCGCGATTTCGTCCTCGCCATCCACGAAAAACGCGAACCCATCGTCTCCGCCAAAGGCGCCCGCCAAGCGGTCGCCCTGCTCAACATGATTTATGAGAAGGCTAAAGTCGGCCCGTATGCGTAAGAACCCACCCGACATTTCAATGCCGGGTTCGTCATGCCTCCGCCCGCTCCTCGTACCGCGCTAGCGTCTGCCGCCGAAACGCATCATAACGGTCTTCCCTGATGGCTTCCCGAATGCCTTCCATCAGCAGCGCATAATGAGCGAGGTTATGGTAGGTTGCCAGGCGCGAGGCGAGAATCTCATCGCATTTATACAGGTGACGGAGGTAGGCGGCGGAGTAGCGGCGGCAGACGCGGCAGGGGCAGTTTGGGTCTACGGGGCCAAAGTCGTCCGTGAAGCGGCTGCCTTTGATGTTGATTCGTCCCTGCGTCGTGTACAGAGTCCCGTTGCGGCCTAAACGGGTCGGCAGGACGCAGTCAAACATGTCCACGCCCTGCGCGACGGCGTCCAAAATGTCGCGGGGCGTGCCGACTCCCATCAAATAACGCGGCTTATCCGGCGGCAGATGCGGCAGGCTCCAGCCCACCGCTGCCTGCATCAGTTCGGGCGGTTCGCCCACCGAAACGCCGCCGACGGCGATCCCCGGCGTATCCATCGCAGCCACAAACTGCGCGCTTTCCACCCGTAGGTTTTCATACGTTCCCCCTTGAGCGATCCCGAACAAAAACTGCCCCGTCCCCTGCGCGTCATGGTAGGTTTTGCAGCGACCGAGCCAGCGATGCGTCCGCTCGGTCGCCGCCCGCGTCGCTTCTTCCGTGCAGGGGTAAGGCGGACATTCGTCAAAGGCCATGATAATATCGGCTCCCAATCCGTGCTGCACTTCCAGGGAACGCTCCGGGCTGAAAAAATGCATCGCCCCGTCTAAATGCGACTTGAACTGGACACCTTCATCGCTGATCGTTCGCAATTCTTCCAGCGAAAAGACTTGAAAGCCGCCACTGTCTGTGAGCATGGCCCCATCCCAGGCGATAAACTTATGCAGTCCCCCCGCCTGCCGGACTAATTCATGCCCTGGCCGCAGATAGAGATGGTAGGTGTTGCCCAGAATCAGCCGGTAGCCCAGTTCGGCCACTTCCTCCTGGGTCATCGCTTTGACCGTCCCGCGCGTGCCGACGGGCATAAAAACAGGGGTAGGAATGGGTTCAGAGCAATGAGGCAGTTGCAAAAAACCGCGCCGCGCGCCGGTTTGGGACGAGCGATGGGTCAGGGAGAAGAGGGACATAGAAAGGATTATACCCGAACGCCTTCCATCAAATTTAAGAAGGCCCTGGACTGCACCCTTTAGATGAGACAAAGAGTTAAGAGACTGTATAGAATGTGCGGCCGAGACCCCCTCGCCCCCAATTCTGGGGGAACCCGAGGGGATCAGGCTGGCTTCTTTGTTCTTTCCGGCTCCCCAGAATTGGGGCGGGGGGGGCTTTCTGGCGCGTTTCTATACAGTCTCTAAGTGTTAAGGTATGATCGTGTGCATAATGACATGAAACTCTACACTTAAACGATCAGAATTGACCTGCCAGAGTATCCTGATTTCTGCGGAGGAAGCAATTTCTCCCCGCCATCTCCCAAGATATAAATCACCGGCTCGCGTTGTGCTATAATCTCTGGCAGCACTAACGCTGTGGGGAGGTTGAATTTGGAAGTGCTGATTCTGGAAGAGACGAAAAAACTCAGGCTCGGAGACATCACACTGGATGAGCCGCTGGGACCGCGTGACGTTCGCATCGCCATCAAGACTGTCGGCATCTGCGGGTCGGACATTCATTATTATCAGCATGGCCACATCGGGCCGTTCATCGTCAAAGAGCCGATGGTGCTGGGCCATGAGGCGTCCGGCGTCGTGACCGAGGTCGGCGGCGCGGCGAGACATCTGAAACCGGGCGACCGGGTGTGCATGGAGCCGGGCATTCCTGACCCGAACAGCCAGGCGGCGCGGCTGGGAATGTACAATCTGGACCCCGCCGTGCGTTTCTGGGCCACCCCGCCAATCCACGGCGTCCTGCGCCCGACGGTCGTTCATCCCGCCGATTACACGTTCAAGATTCCCGACAACGTCTCGTTTGCTGAAGCCGCCATGGTGGAACCGCTGGCCGTGGGAATGCAGGCGGCGAAAAAAGCGCGAATTGAGGCCGGAGACATTGCTGTCGTGATGGGCGCCGGGCCTATCGGTATGGTCACGGCCCTGGCCGCGCTGGCCGCCGGATGCAGCCGGGTCGTGCTGACCGACACGCAGCAGCCCAAATTAAACTTGGGCGCGAAACTCGGCCCGATCATGCCGGTCAATGTTGCCCAAGAGAAACTAACTGAGGTCATCAGCAATATGACGAATGGCTGGGGCGCGGACATTGTGTTTGAGTGCAGCGGCAGCGAGCGCGCCCTGGCGGGCATTTTTGAGCCACTGCGTCCCGGCGGCTGCGCGGTGCTGGTGGGAATGCCCGGCGGGCCGGTCGCTTACGATGTGGTCGGCGCTCAGATCAAAGAAGCGCGCGTGGAACACGTCTTCCGCTACGCTCATGTCTTTCCCCGCGCCCTGGCCCTGATGGGCAGCGGGAAAATTGATGTCAAGCCGCTCATCACCGATACCTTCGCCTTCGCCGACAGCATCGCTGCCTTTGACTTCGCCTCCCACCTGCCGCCGACTTCCGTGAAAGCGCAAATTGAATTATGACAGTCACACTCAGTATCCCACCAACTCTTGAGTCAGTCGTACAGGCACACGCACAGGCCAAAGGTGTTTCGTTGGAGAATTATGTTCTCGCTCTCGTTGAGCGTGACGCGCTTGCCCCGCCTCCAGGCTCGGAAAACTGGACCCTTCAAGATGCGCTGGATTACGCCGGGCCGCTGCCGGAAAATATCGGGCGTGCAACAGCCATAGCAAGCGAATCCACTCTGGCAAAATTTTGGAACAGCCCGGAGGATGAAGCAGCATGGCGCGATTTGTGAAGGGCGATATTGTGCTGGTGCCATTTCCGTTCTCAGGAGAAGAAGCCTACAAACACCGGCCTGCTCTTGTCTTGGCCTTCTGGAATTACTTTGGAGGGACTGATTACCTGGTTTGCCTGATGACAACCCAGCCCGCTGATGACCCCTATTTGATGGACCTGGCCCGCGATGACACATTTGGCGGCTCCTTGACGCAGAAATGCTACTTACGGCCAACTTATCTGTTTGCTCCCGATGAGCAACTCATTTCCCGCAGGCTGGATCGCATGAAGCCGGAGAAAATGGCACAGGTGATCCAAATAATCCTCAAGGCATTGTCCGCGTAGCCGCCTATGGACATCCCGACCAGATTGATTGTCGGCCTGGGCAATCCCGGCAAAGAATATGAGCGGACGCGGCACAATGTCGGTTTTGCCGTGATAGACGCTTTTGCGCGTCGGCACAATATCACTGTCACGAAGCGCGATCATCATGCGCTCGTTGGCGACGGGCGCGTGGGCGAGGCGCGTGTGTTTCTGTTGAAGCCGCAGACTTATATGAATCTGTCCGGGCAGGCCGTCGCCTCGTTCCTGCGCCAGAAGCCGCTCGTTCTGACCGACATTCTGGTCGTCACGGACGATATTGCCCTGCCATTAGGAAAACTGCGGCTGCGGGCAGAAGGCTCGGCAGGGGGGCATAACGGGCTGAAGTCGCTGATCGCCCATCTGCATGGGCAGAATTTCCCACGCCTGCGTGTCGGTGTCGGCGCCCCGCGTGATCCAACGGTGCAAATTGACTTTGTGCTGGGCCAGTTCAGCAAGCGCGAACAGGCCGAAGCCGATGAAGCCGTAGACAGGGCTGTCGTTGCGCTGGAAACCTGGCTGGGCGAGGGAATAGAGCGGGCGATGAATGAGTTTAATCGGTAGCGGCTACACAGCCGGAGGCGGGGGCGGGACACGCGGCGCTAACACAGGGCGTAGATTCACAAGAAAGACGGCAGCAAGAACGGCGACTGCGCCCAAGAGCGTGAACAGCGTAATTTTATCACCCAGAAAATGCGCTCCTAGAAACGCGCCGGCAACGGGTTGGATAAACAAAAAGACAGACATTTCGCTCGCTTCGCGCTTTTCCAGCACGGTGAACCAGATGATGTATCCTAAGACGGTGCAGGGGAGGATGAGGTAGAGCAGACTCCACAGAGCCGGGATGCTAGGCTGCGGTGTATGCCCCTGCTGAACCATTTCCCAGACGGAAAACGGCGCCAGGGTGATGGCTCCGCTCAACATCTGATAAGTGACCACAGACAGTGCGGAATAACGGGTGACGAGGCCCTTTCCCAGAATGCTGGAAGATGCCTCAAAGGCCAATGCCAGCGCAATCAATAAATTCCCCTCAACAGACTTTGACAGCGGCGGCAGGGCCAGACCATTCGCGACAATCAAATAAACGCCCAGAAGCCCAAGTGCGATGCCGGCGATCCTCGCATTCGGCATGGCTTCGTGCAGAAAAAAGAAGGCCAGGGCGGACACAAACACAGTTTCTGTCGCGTGGAGCAGTGCATAATGGGAAGCCGTCGTGCGCGCCAATCCTAGGTAGGAAAGTATGTAGGTCAGAGCCAAGCCCAGAAGACCCATGCCCCAGAACGACCCCCAATCGCGGCGGGCCACGCGCAGATCAACTTTCAATACCATAGCAACGCCATACATCAGCAGGGCCGCAATGGAAAAGCGGGTAAAGGCCAGTGTCATCGGAGGAATGCTGGCAAGGGCGATCTTGGCGGCGAGGGAAGAGCCTGCCCAGAGAAGATTGATCCCGATGAGCAGAAGAAGAATTGGTAAAGGCATGCGGCCCGGAAAAGACGCCGTGCCGGAAATGGCGTGCAGAGGCACCGGTCTTTCCATGTACTTATTTTAGCTCAGGCTTTTTTTCAAGTCAACGACAAAACCGGCGGGCGGATTAATGCGAGGTTACAATCCCGAAAATCGCCTGTGCGAAAAAATTTGTACAAGTTTTTGGCCCCAGCCCGGAACTTTTCAAGGGCAGAGCGCAGTAAGTTAAATAGCGCATGTCCTCCTTTTCATGATCCGCTTTTGTGGCGGACGCCTGTGGCTGAAACGCTTTCGCGAATTGGTCACAGGCAATTTTTTGCCTATGCCCGCAGCAGTTTTCGGGTTCGCAGCAGCAAGCGCTGCTGTTCAAAAATATAGGCCACAATTTCATCCCGTTCTTCTTCGCTCAGATGCGGCGGTCCGAGGAAGCGCAGGCGGACCAGGTAGACACGCGACAAACCCTGAGTTGCCACGCGGCAGTCCAGGGCGTCGGCTTCCACATCCATGAGAGCGCCTTCCTTGCCGGTCGGGACCCGCACGAGGACACGCAGGCCGCCTGGAACGGGCTTTGCTGACGCCAACAATGCCCCACCGCCGGAGAGGTTGACCAGTTGAGCGGCAATCGGAGCGGTGCGTCCACCCTCGCCCTGGACGCGGAAAGTCGTGGGGGATTGAAGCGGCAGACGGTAAAAATTGCGGCGCTGAAGGCGCGTCACGACGCGCGGGCGAACGACAGTCAGTGCGCCTGTCCGTGCGGGGCCGACAACCCGCGTCTCGCACTGATACAAATGATCGGTGCGGAGAAATGACAGCGTCAAAGCCGTTCGCGCGGGCAGGCTAAACACGGGGTAAGCCTCTTGGTCAAGATCATCGGAAGGCGTGATCGCTTCGGCGCTGTCCAGAACGATCCGTCGCAGACCGAGGGCGCGGACGCGGGCTTGATACACGCCGACATGAGAGTGATCTGCGACATGAATCTGCACTGTCTCGCCGACGCGCGGAAAGGGAACTCGCTCGATTTCTTCTTCGTCCTTCCCGCGATGCCGCCATGAGTTCCAGAAAGGCATTCGGCTTACTTCTTTTCCCACAGCCCGAGTTTTTCTTCCGTCGCCTGCGCCGTCAGCATCTCCGTCTGCGCGGCCTTGTCCAGTTTGGAAACGCTCTCCGACTGGGCGGCATCGCCGGTCTCAATAAATGTGACCAGGGTGGCGGCTTCCTGGGCAAGCAGGTTGGTGGAAAGAATCCGGTGCAAATGGGACAATTTGTATTCGGCAGGCGGAGTAACTTTGGCGACAAACCCGGCGAGGGCCTGCGCCTGCGCGCTGACATTTTGCGCGTCTTTGTAAAACTGCTCCCGCGTGCTTTTGCCGGCGGTGAAAGAATTGCGGGCGGCTTCCATGGTGCTGCTGAGAGTGTCTGCCCGGCTGCGAACGATCCGAATGGCAAGCGCATACCCGTCCTTGCCGGCCTCAGACAGCGCGGCGAGGCAATCATCGTAGCGCGCCTGCGTCGCATAAAGCTGGGCCAGATGGGCGTCTGCCGAATGATCGCCGGAGACAGCCAATTTTTTCGCGGTCTTATACTCGGCTTCCGCGCCGCCTAAATCCCCGCTGTTCCAGAGAGCCTCCGCCAGCCCGCTGTGGGCCGCAGCGTCGTCCGGGTCACGCTCAATCAATGCGCGATAGCGGACAAGGGAGCCGTCCGACGTGCCGTTTTGCTGATCCAGGTCGGCCAGAAACTGCTGAACCGGCAGATTATCGGGCGCGATCTCCAGAGCGCGCTTGGCCTCGTCCAGCGCTTTGTCCGTCAGTCCGCCTTTCTGGTATGCCAGCGCCAGTTTGAGCCGGGGAACGACGCTCAGAGGAGCACCGTTGACGGCTTGCCGGTAGAGAGAAATCGCGCCGACCACATCCCCGCCTTCCAGAAAAGCATCTCCTTTGGTCAGCAGCGGCGTGACGGCCGCTAAATCTTCCAGTTTCGGCTGCGGTTTGACGGGCGGCGTGGGAGGCTCCGGGACAGGCGCTGCCGGCTCCGGCAGCAGAGGCCGCGGCGGCAGCATCGCGATCTGCGGGCCAGGCGGCAAAACGACCGGAGCCGGCGGCTTTGGCACAGCCACGACAACCGGCGGCACAGCAATCACTGGCGCAGGCGGTTGAATGACCGGAACTGGAAGCGCAGGAGCCGAGACAGTAAGCGGCGGGGCAGATACCACAGGCACCGGAACCGGCGGAAGAACAGGCGCGGCCTGAATTGGTGGCGCGACCAAGGACGCAGCAGCGGGCGCGGGCAAAGGCGGAATGACAGCCGTCGGCTCCGGCTTGGAAAGAGAAACGGTGGGCGGCGCGATCACGACCGATTCCGAGATAAGCACAGGCGCCGTGATCACAGGAGCGGGAACCGGCACTCTCTGGGGAACAGGAACCACAGGCGGCGTCAACGCCACAACAACGGGAGCCGGCGGGACGGGCGTGGACGGCGAAACAGTCTCTGCGGAAACGACCGGGGTAGGCGCAGGCGGATTAGAAGCGGCGGCAGCCTCCTGAGCAAGCGCGGCCTGCGCCTGGGTTTCCAGAGCATGCGCGCCATACTGCCGGTTGACGCCCTGCCAGTCAAAGGTGAGGGCGGGAGGGAGGGTTTCCACGAGTTGGAGATGTGTGCCGCCCGGCTCACGCCCTGGGCTGACCACGATATAAAATGCCACGCCGAGCGCCCGGGCCAGCGCCAGGCGCGTGTCGTCATTCAGCGCGGGCGCCACCAGCCATTCCGGGTGCGATGTTTCCGTCGCCACGCGCTTAACGGAGGGCGAGTCGGGATCATAAGTCAGCACCTGAAAGACGCCATCTAGCCGCAAACGGGTGCGTAGGTCCGCCATGGCAGGCACATCGTCTGCCGCCCCAGGATACAGCAGGACGGTCGGCAGGGGCGCTTTAGCCTGGGTCTGCGGACTGCGGATGAGAATGCACACAGCGGCAAGACCGAGGGTGCTGAAAAAGACTACTGGCTTTGCAGGCAAATCTGAAGTCCCGTCTGGCAAGCCGCCAGACCCCGCTGGGCAGTTTCCACATTCTGCCCGGCGGCAATTTGCGCCTGATAAGCGTGAACTGCGCTCTGGTAAGCGAGACGAGCCTGGCGATATTCTCCCTGCTGCTGCAAGGCCAGGGCGCGCTGCTGGTAGGCGTCTGCTTTCACGTCGCTCCCCTCATCACCGGACGACGCCGCGGCCGCATCTCCATCGGACGAATTGATCTGATGAACCGTGATGTGGATGTGCGACGGCATTTCAGCGGCGTTCCCACTACTGGACATGGGCCACGAACCACTTCCGGGCAGACTGACTACGACCGTGTGCTGAGGAATGGCGGCGACCGTGGCCAGAGGAGAAACGGATGACGGCAAGGCGACCGGTGCTGGGGCGATTTCCCCGGAACCATCGGCGGGGATCGCCTCCAGCTTCAGCGGCAGGCTCGGCAGATCCCGGCGGCCCATGCGCCGGTGCCGGGCAGGCACGGGAGCCAAAGACCAGATCGGGGATGCTGTGTCACGGGAGGCGGGCGGGGCATACAGCGCCGCGCCGACAAAGGGATCGTGGGACGTCAGCGGCGGGGCCGGATAGGCCGCGGCCTGGGAGGTTGAGCCGGGCATGATCCAGGGTTTGACCGGCAGGGCAGTTGTAGGAGCAGCAGCCTCGCCGGCAAACGCGGAACGGTCTATCGCGACGGCGTGCGGGGCGGAAACCACCGGCATGACCGGATAAGTCGTCACGGCCTCCGCCCTGGCCCAGGGCCGCGTCAGCAGCAGGCCGGATGCCAGCACGATCACCGCCGCAAGCGCCGCCGCGTAAAGAGGCGGTCGGGGCAGAGGACGGGAGCGCTGCTGTTCCAGCGGCTCCGCCAGCGTTGACCATGTCTGCCTGAACTTCGGCGCTAGTTTCACCAGACCGGGCGGCAGCCAGAGAAGAGCAGCCGGCGGCGGAACGGCCTTGACATGCACGCCGCGCCGAAGTTGATCCAGTTTGGCGGCATCAGCCACGCTATCCGGGTTCAGGGCCAGCACCGACTCAAAATGCAGGATCGCCTGGGCGTCCTCGCCTTTCTTCTCATACAGAGTTCCCAGCAAAGAATGCGCTGTGGTACTGTTCGGATTGATGGCCAGAGCAGCCTCGCTGGCCGTAATCGCCGCGTCCATATTGCCCGCCTCGTTGTGCCAGAAGGCCATGTCCAGCAGCCGGGTCAGGCGATCCAGATTGGCCTCACTCTGGCCGGCGGGCAGATCGCTGACTGACAGCATCATGGTCCGAAAACCATCGTTGATCTTCGTACCGCATTCTTTACAATATTTGCTGTCCACGGTGTTCGCCGTGCCGCATTCGTGGCAATACACTGGAATCCTCGTTCTTCTCTCACTTCTTATCCTAGAGAATATCACAACTCGCGCTGTTTGTCAAGAGAAAAAAGGAAACTCATCGTGAGCGTGAGCCTGTATATTATGTTATAATTGTATAGATGCCAGCCAAGTTGGCCTGATTGGAATATGCAATGAACACTTGTCCTGTTGAAAGCCAGAAAATGCCATTGGAACCACTGGAAGGCGAGGTCTGCACACAGTTTATCCGCTGCGGAAAATTGGGCTGCCGTTGTCAGTCTGGACATCTGCATGGGCCGTACTACTACCGCATTTGGCGGGAAGGCGCCCATGTCAACAAAGTCTATGTGAAGTCATCGGAAATCGAAGCGGTCAAGGCCGGCTGCGAGGCGCACCGGGAACTGGCGCACAATCTGCGGGAAATCAAGCAGGCACGGATGCAGTTGACCCGAAGCATCCAGAAAGAATGGCGTCAATCTCAGCGGCTGTTCCGCAAGTGAATGACAGATTATTTTGCTTCAGCGTTTCGCGCTGCCAGAATGATGCTCAGGATTTTATAGACAAGCTTGGCCGCGATGAAATTGGGGGCATGCAGGCCAGGGATGGGCGCCAATTCGGCGCAGTCAAAGGCAATGATGCGGCTGTGAGTAGCGATGGTTCGCACGATCTCCAGAATGTCATGCCACAGAAGGCCTCCCGGCTCCGGGGTGCCGACGGCGGGCATCAGGGATGGGTCCAGAACATCCAGGTCCAGCGTCAAATACACCGCGCGGCCTTTGACGGCGGCGGCCAGCCCTTGCAGGTAGCTGCGATCCTGGTGCATCGCCTCAGCGAAGACCGTTGTTACCCGATCTGGCTGCTCACGAATAAAGTTAGCCTCGCTGATGTCCAGAGAGCGGATGCCAAGCTGGATCAGTGGGCTGTGATCTAAAATGCGGCGGGCAGTACAGGCATGGCTGTAGGGCGTGCCATCATGTTCCTGCCGCAGATCGGCGTGGGCATCCAACTGGACAGTCAGGAATTCGCGCTTCAACTGAGAAAGACCGCGCGCGACCCCAGCGCTGACGATGTGTTCCCCCCCCAGCACGCAAAGCAGCTTTTCTCCCTGATCCCGCGTTATTTGGGTATTTCCCGTGATTTCGGCGACGGCGGCGGCAATCGCTTCCACCATCGCTTCTGGGCCGCGCAGTTCCGGGGAAAGCGCGGGCAGCGTGCAGATTCCCCAAAGCCGGGCCGGCTCGTTTCCAAACTCCGTATCGTACACCTCCACCTGTGCCGAAGCGTCCAGAATGGCGGCGGGACCATTTTTGGCCCCGCCGCCATAGCTGGTCGTCGCTTCATACGGGATCGGCAGAATGATCGCCTGGCTTTCCATCAGACCGCTGTTTTCCAGCGGCAGCCCGAGAAAGTTCGCCGGCGGCAGAAACGAATACCCGGCCATTACTTGCCCCGACGGGATCGCCAGGTGTCCATCTCGGAGTGAATGTCCGCGCCCCAGTGAATTCCCCGATCAAACTGATCCTGCTCCAGAATGGAATAGCTGCCGAAGAACTCTTCCAGCATCTCCAGCACTGCCTTTGTGTCATAGGCTTTGCAGGAGAAGATGTCCAGAAACGCCTCCCCCAATTCCGGGTAAGTATGGAGCGCGGCGTGTGATTCGTATAGAATCACGACGCCGGACATGCCGCGTTTGTCTCCGGGGCCCTCCTCCTCGGCGGTGAGAGGGCCGGCGAGAATTCGCATTCCGACACGGGCGACCAGCGCTTTCAAAAAATCTGCAATGGTTTGCGACTCTTCCAGCGCCTGCCGACGCTCAATGTTCACAAGACGCAAAACGAGGTGTACACCGTAGTTCAACCGTTTTTCCTTTCGACACTAACTGCCTAAGACATAGTGAAAGATCAAGGGGGCGACAATCGTGGCGTCCGACTCAATCATAAACCGGGGCGTTGTGGCATCCAGCTTACCCCAGGTGATCTTTTCATTCGGCACCGCCCCACTGTACGACCCGTAAGAAGTCGTGCTATCGCCGATCTGGGCAAAGTAACCCCAGAGGCGGCAGTCCTGTTCCAGGTCCTGTGCGATGAGCGGGACGACGCAAATGGGGAAATCTCCCGCAATGCCGCCGCCGACCTGAAAAAAGCCCAGAGAGCAGGACGCCGTCGTCTCCTGATACCAGCGCACCAGCGCCTGCATCTGTTTCGATCCCGCTCCGAACAACCCCAGGGCGGCTGACCGTTCCGCGAATCACATGGCTGGTAAAGATATTGGCCAGCGTGGAATCTTCCCAACCCGGCGTCCAGATCGGCAGACGCTTCGCATGGGCCGCGACCATCCAGGAATCGGCGGGGTCAATCTCGTAACTGCCTGCCAACACGCCCGAATCGAGCAGTTGATAAAAGAACTCGTAAGGGAAGTAGCTTTCCCCAGCCCGGTCCGCTTTCCGCCAGAGCGCCAGCATATGCTCTTCGATGCGTCGGATCGCCGTATCTTCCGGGATACAGGTATCAGTTACGCGGTTTAGGCCGCGCTCGCGCAGGCTGACCTCCTCCTCGGCAGACAGCGAACGGTAGTCCGGCACGCGCTCATAATGCGAATGGGCCACCAGATTGAAAATGTCTTCTTCCAGATTGGCTCCCGTGCAGCAAATGCCATGCACTTTGTCCTGCCGGATCAACTCGGCCACCGAAATCCCCATCTCCGCTGTGCTCATCGCGCCGGCCAGCGTCAAAAACATCTTGCCGCCCTGCTCTAAGTGCGCGATCCAGGCATCCGCCGCTTCAACGCACACGGCAGCATTGAAGTGGCGATAATGGCGCTGCATAAACTCGCGAATGGTCATTGCTTTCGTGGTTACGCCCCTTTCTGGGCCTGAATGTAGTTCTGAATGATGTCATCGGAAATGCTGTCCGCCGTGGACGCGAAATAGGAGCGGGTCCAGAGAGACGGCAGGCGGCGTTTCAATTCCGGGAACTTCAGTCGCAGTTCGTGCGATGTGTAAGCTTTCAGTTCCTTGACGACATCGGCGGCGGCATTGGTTGGAAAGACACGCACGAACAAGTAGATATGGTCCGGCTGAACCACTAGTTTCAGCGCCTGCCAGCCGTTCTGTTCGCATTTGAGCGCCAGAAGACGCTCGCATTCTTTGGCAACTGCTCCCACCAAAAAAGACTTCCGACGCTTCGGACAAAAAATGAGATGATAGACGACAAGGTGTACCCGATGTTCGTCACGCTGGTACTGCACCGCCATAGTGTTGTTATTATACCCAGAAACAACAGAAATAACAACAGCTAAATCAACAAAACCGTGACTTTTTTGGAAACTGCATTCAGCGCTTCTAAAAGTCAAAACAGCGTGCATCATGACATATTTTCTGCCATTCCGTCAAGAGAGGCGGCGTGAATCGGCAAGATGGCAATGATGAGAAGGAAAACGTAAGCCTCTTCGCGAATAATATGCCATCAAACAGTATTTGCTCCAGCATCGCGAAAGGTTCCATCATGAATAGAACGAGGCTCTTCCCGGCAACTCTCGTTGCCGCAGTCCTATTCTCCGCGCTCCACGCTCACCTCGCCTCCGCACAAGCGCCTGTCCCGACACCAGACGGCGCGACACTCAAATTCCGCGCGGGGATCGCGGCGTTCCAGAGCGGCGATACGGCCACCGCCGTCACCGACTTCCGTGACTCCCTCCGGCTCAGGCCGGACTACGCGGACGCGCACAATGCACTGGGGATTGTTCTGGGCATGCAAGGGAAACGGGCCGAGTCGCTGGCGGAGTTTCAGGAGACCGTTCGCCTTAGTCCTGCCAACCCGGACGCACACTACAACCTGGGGATCGCGCTGAACCGGGGCGGGCAGATCAAAGAAGCCACCGCCCAGATGCAGGCCGCGATCAAGCTTCGGCCCGAGTTCGTCACCGCGCATTTTGTGCTGGGGCATCTGCTGGATCAACAAGGCCAGCGCGCGGCGGCGATTGCGGAGTACCGCGAGACGATTCGGCTCCGGCCTGAGTACAGCGCCGCGCATTATACGCTTGGCAACGCTCTGGATGACAGCGGCCAGCATGACGAGGCGATTGCAGAGTACCGGGAGGCGATTTGGCTGGACCCGGCCAACGCCGACGCGCATAATGCGCTTGGCAATGTTTTCGACGTTCAGGGCAAACATAGCGACGCCGTAAATGAGTACCACGAAGCGCTGCGCCTGAAGCCGGACTTCGCGCTGGCCCATTACAACCTGGGTTTGGCTCTGGATGCGCTGGGAAAACCGGCGGAAGCCATCGGCGAGTATCAAGCGGCCCTCAAGGCCAAGCCGGACCTGGCACTGGCGCGAACTTATTTAAACCGGGACCTGGCAAGACAGGGGAAATCCGCTCAGGCGGCGAGCCTTGCCGCACAAATGGCGAAGGCAAAACAGGCCGCACAGTTGGCACGGGCCGCAAAATTGGCAAAGGCAGCACAGCAGGCACGACTGGCAAAGGCAGCACAAGCCGCTAAAATCGCATCCGCCAAAGCGGCCCTGGCCATGCAAAAAGCCAAAGCGGCACAGGAAGCCAAAGCAGCTCGTGAGGCAAAAGCCGCAGAAGCCGTGCGTCAAGCAAGAGCCGCACAGGCAGCGCAAGAGGCAAAAGCAGTCCAGGCCGCGAATGCGATCCAACAAGCAAAGGCTATTCGCGCCGCAGAGATCAAAGCGGCTCACCAGGCAGCAGATGCATCGGAAGCGCAAGCCGCCGCGCAGCGGGCGACCCAGGCCGCTCAGGAAGCTCGGCTGACCAATCTCAAGCATCAAGAAAACGTGCAGCGTCGGGCGCGCGAAGCAAAGGCCGCCAAAGTGGCCGAGATGCTCCGCACAGCATCGGCTGCGCCGCCTGCCACGATCAAATCCGCGCCGCAAATTAAATCTGTGCCGCGCCGGATGGATCTGGCCGCCGCACACTTGCAGCTAGGCAAACCACTCTATGATCAAGGCAACTTGCGCGGGGCGATGAGCGAATTTCGGCAGGCGATCCAGGCCGACCCGTACAGTGCCGAAGCCCACTACCGCCTTGCCAGCGCATTGGATGACAGCGGCCAGCACTCCGCCGCCGTTCAGGAATACCGGACAGCGATCCGGTTGAACCCAAACTATGCCGCCGCGTATTCCAGCCTCGGCACATCGCTCTATCTGAGCGGCGACCGGGCGCAGGCCCGCCGAGACTGGCAGCGCGCACTTGCACTCGGCGATTCCCAGGAAGCGCGCAATGCCAGTGTACTGCTGAGGTTATATCCGTGAATTCCTATCCCGTCTCGCCTACCGTCTCGCCACCCTTCCCTCCGAGGGAAGGGACAGCCGCCTAGCGGCAGGGATAGGACTTAATGCGTCAGCAGCAAATAAAAGCCGATGAAAATAAACGCGGCGTCAATTACCAGCGCGCGATGCTTGCGGCTGGCAAACTGCCGTCGCGCTTTTTCGGTGTCTGGTATCCACTTAGCGCGCTGGCCGAAATAGGCCAGACTGATCGCCCGAAAGATAAATCCCAGCGCGACTAACACGCCGCCGATGATCTTAAATGGGTCCAAAATCAGCGGTAATTCGTGAACTGAAGCGGGACGTCTAAATCAGCGGACTTGAGCGCCGCCTGCGCCGCCTGCAAATCGTCTTTGGCCTTGCCGACCACGCGCACCTGCTGGTCTTGAATTTGCGTCGTCACCTTCAGCCCCTTGTCTTTGATCAATTTGGTGATTTTCTTGGCCGTCTCTGTCGGCAGGCCGTTCTTGATCGTTACCTTCTGCCGAACCGTTCCCTTGGTGGCCTGTTCCAGTTTCCCGTAATCCAGAAACTTGATGTCTATGCCGCGCTTGATCAATTTAGACTGAAGAACGTCAATCAGCGCGGTCAGCCGCGTCTCGTCATCGGAAAGCAGCGTGATCTCATCCTTGCCGTCATGCTGAATCTCGCTGATACTGCCCCGGAAATCAAAGCGTGTCTCAATCTCGCGCTGCGCCTGGCCAATCGCATTCTTGACTTCCTGCGGGTCGGCCTTTGAAACCACATCAAAACTATATTCAGTCGCCATCCTGTGTCCCCTTTTTGCGTGCTTCGCTTTTCTCTATGATACCCGCTCTGCGACCCGCAACGGCGCTTCCGGCGCAGAAACGATGACTCCGGGCCGACGCCCCAATCCCATCACGGCGGCCAGCAGGAGCGCCAGCCCCAGCCACTGCCCCGGCGTGATTGATGAATGCAGAACAACCACACCAATCAGCAGAGTCGTCAATGGATAACATAATTCGGCGAGTGTCGCCACCGAGGCTGCCGTTCCGCGCAGACCCCAGTAGTACAATCCCATCCCCAGCAAACCGGGCAGAAGGGCAATCAGGCAGAGCAGACCCGCAATTTCCGGTGTCCGGGCCGCCATCGGCGGTGGGGCAGCCAGCAGCGACAGCAAGCCCAGAACCGGGAGCGCCAGCGCAAATCTGGCCCCGGCCAGCAGGGACGGCGGCAGCGCCACAGACAAGGGCCGCCCCGCCACGGTTGCCGCGCCCCACAGCGCCGAGGCCCCAATCGCCAGCAGCGCCTGCTCCACACGAACTCGCCCCAGCAGGTGCGGTCGAAATCCTTGTCGCCCACGACCAGCAGGCATGCGCCTGTCAGAGCCAGCGCGCACCACACCCAGAAGCCGGAAGATCGGCGTTCGCCCAGCACAAGCCCGGCGAGAAGCAAAGCAAAAATCGGCTGCGTCTTTTGCAGCAACGCGACTGTCAACGCCCGCGAATAATCCAGTGCAAACGCCGTCGTATACAGCCATGTCGCGAGGGCTGACCCGCCGCCCCCGACAAACAGAAGCACCGCCCATTGCCGACGCGACAGACTTGCTAAAAGACGCCGTCCGCGCCATAGCGGAACCAGGAACGCGGCTGTCAGCAGCAGATGTTCCGCCAAAACGATGTACGACGGCGACCAGCCGGCTTGCACGACGCGCGTTCGGAGCAGCAGATCACTGCCCCAAAGCATAGCGGCCAGGGCAATCAGCAGAGGAGAAAGAGAAAACAATGGGCGGGGCGGCATCACGCCTGTATGATACCCGCAAGCGCCCCGGTTGCTACCTTTCCTCATTATCTGTTATAATACTGACAGGAGAACAGATGTATGGCCGTCAAATCGTCGCCGAACCGTCCTGCTGCGCGACAGCCGCGTCCCTCGCAGGCCCCCGGCCGGGTGAGCCGCCCGCGCCCCCCGCGCAACAACGACCGTTTTGCCCACGACATGTGGGGTCTGACCCTGGTCGCGCTGGGGCTGATTTTGCTGGTCAGCCTGCTCCTGCGCCATCACGCCGGCCTGCTCGGCGGCGCGCTGGTGTGGGGTTTGCGCCACGCCGTCGGCATCGGGTCCTGGATATTTCCCGTCTTTTTGACCGCCATCGGCGGCATGCTGATTCGGGGGCGGGAGCAGCACACGCGCACCAATTTTGCCGGCGGCGCGGCTCTGCTGTTTGTCATCGGCATCGCCTGGTGGCATCTGGCCCATACCAGCCGCGAGACACAGTTCACAGACATCACCCAGGGCGGATGGATCGGCGCGGCGGTTTCTTCCGGCCTGCGCGCGCTCATCGGCGACGTTTCCAGCCACATTCTCCTATTCATCCTCACTATCGGAGCGGTTGTCTGGGCCACAGACATGCGACTGATGCACCTATTTGACCATGCGGTTGAGGGCGGCAGGCGCGTCACTGGCCCCGTCACACAGAACGCCAGAGCAGGCGCAACGGCGCTGAAAGAGCGAGCGCAGAAGAAACCTAACCCCGGCGCAAGCGCCGATCCTGGCGCAACTGCACCCGACTCCCTGTTAGGGAAGGGTAAGGAAAAGAAAAGCCAAGCCCCCCTATCGCTCTTTAAGCCCAATGGTCCCGCCATAGACGACGATATGCCCACTGTCCCTCGTGTTGCTCTCCCCTCTTTACCCTTCCCTGTTAGGGAAGGGTCGGCGCTTGCGCCGGGGTTAGGTTCCGTGGGAACAGGTAATCTTGCGCCTGCTCCTGTGCCTGCCAAACCCAAAGCGCCTGCCGGGCCGCTCGTGATCCCGGAAGCCCTCGGCGACGACGGCACGAAGCATGAATATGTTCTGCCCCCGTTAGAACTGCTCAATGAAGCCCCGCCGAAGCCCGTCCAACACGAGACGGCGGCGCGGGAAAAGCAGGCGATTCTGATGCAGACGCTGCAAGATTTTAAGATCGGCGCGAACGTCGCGCAGGTGGCAATGGGGCCGACCGTCACCCGCTACGAAGTCCAGTTGGAACCCGGCATTCTGGTCAAAAAGATCGTCTCGCTGGCCGACAACCTCGCCATGTCCCTGGCCGCCATTGATGTTCGCGTGGAAGCGCCCATCCCCGGCAAGGCGGCCATCGGCATTGAGGTCCCGAACGATGTCTGCACGATGGTGTCCCTGCGCGAATGCCTGGCGACCAACGAGTTTATGAACGCGCCGTCTAAACTCACCTTCGCGCTGGGCAAAGACGTGTCCGGCGAATTCAAATACGCCGACCTGACCCGAATGCCGCACCTCCTGGTCGGCGGCAGCACCAACAGCGGCAAAAGCGTCTGCCTGAACACGATTATCTGCTCCATCCTCTACCGGGCCACGCCGCGCGAAGTCAAATTCGTGATGATTGACCCTAAGCGCGTGGAACTGTCTCTGTACGACGGCATCCCGCATCTGCTTTCCCCTGTCATCAAAGACGTCAAGCAGGCGGCAGGCATCTTCCGCAGCGTCCTCAAAGAAATGGAGGAGCGCTACGACCGCTTTGCCCGGCTCGGAACGCGCAACATTGACGGCTTCAATGGCCGCGTTCCGCCCGAAGAGCGCCTGCCCTATATTGTTGTGGTTGTGGATGAACTGGCCGACCTGATGATGCAGCAAGGCCCTGAAGTGGAAACAAGCATCTGCCGCCTGGCCCAACTGGCCCGCGCGACCGGAATTCATCTGGTCATCGCGACCCAGCGACCCTCGGTGGATGTCATCACCGGTACCATCAAAGCCAACATCTCCAGCCGCATCGCCTTCGCCGTCGCCACGCAGGTAGACAGCCGTACCATCATTGATATGCCCGGCGCGGACCGCTTGATCGGGCGCGGCGATATGCTGTTCATGCCGATTGACGCCGCCAAGCCTATCCGCGTCCAGGGCTGCTACGTCGGCGAGCGCGAAACCGAAGAATTGGTGAAGTATCTCCGTAATCAGGAAGAAGCCGTTTACACCATGATCCCCTCCGAAACCAGCGCAAGCGGGGCAGGCGGCGACGACTTTGACGACGGCTCTTCCGATGAACTCTTCGAACCCTGCGTCCGCTGGCTGGTCATGCAGGGCCAGTGTTCCACGTCCAGCCTCCAGCGCAAGTTCAAGATCGGCTACACCCGCGCCGCCCGCCTCGTGGAAATCATGGAAGCCCGCCAGCATCGTCGGCAGCCCAGGACGGCGTCAAACCCCGCGAAATCCTGCTGCGCCCGGAAAACGTAGAAGTCTTCTTCGCCGGGGCAGGCCAAGGCGATTTAGGGCAGTAAACATGACACAGGACACAACATATGATGTTATTGTCCATATCATAGGCGCTACAATCTTTGAGATTCTAAAGTTCTTGGCAGTGGTCATTATTTTAGAGAGGCTGTTGAAGTGGTTTAAGAAGGAAGCCATCGTTCAATTAATCGTCAGGTTGTTGATGTTCGCATTCTTCGTATATACAGCATTACAGTCACACAAGCGTAGCGGCTTTGATAGTGGTGTGATGTTCGCTATTGACTGTTTCCTGCTTTTGTTGTTGGCAGTCGCATCAACCTACCCTTATGTGAGAAAACTTTTACCCATTGGGGTAAAACGCCTTGCTTGGGCGAAGGACTACCAACGCTGGAAAATCTATAAATCTTCGGGATGTTCAGCAGGCGTTGATTCGTCGTCTAAAGGTATTCAATTCCGAGCGCAGTTTGCAGGACAAGGTGAAAGATGGGCGAACCTGGAAATTGAGGAGATGCAGGATTTTCGCGGATGGGCGGGGATTAGCTTCAACATCAGGTGTGACCATGTTTATCCCGAAAGTGAAATAAAGTTACAGATCATCACGCTAGAAGGCTCCGGTTATATAACAGGTGTCAAGTGTCAGTAGATTGTGAACGAAAAGCCAGAAGCGCGGTAGGCTCCCTGAGAAATAATTCTGGCTGCTTGGCATACCAGAGTAAGCCGGCTTCATACGGGGTCTTGCCCCCGATCCGTCGGTTCTTGCGACAGAAGTTGTAGCGCACAAACCAACCGTGCAGATCAGTAAGCATCGCCGCAACTGTCTCGTAACGCTGCCTCTTGGTTGTGTTCTCTTTGGTCAAGCCGTTCATGCGCTCGACCATACCGTTAGTCTTGGGCGTATACGGCAGCGTCGTCCGATGCTCAATGTCCTGCTCCTGACAGACTTGCTCAAAGTCATGTGCATCCTTGACCTTCGTGCCGTAGCGGTTCTTGAAGCCTTTGAGCGTGAACTCGCGTCCGTTGTCCGTTAAGATTTTGCTGATCCTGAACGGAAAGAAGTCCAGACACTTTCTCAGAAAGTCGGTGGCCGCCTTCTTGTCCTTATGTTCGTAGACCGCAAGAAAGGCCAAACGAGTGGCCCGATCAATGGCGACGAAACAGTAATGCTTCTTGCCTTCAAGTTTAGGCAGATAGAAGCAGTCCATGTGAACGAAGCCAGGGCCGTAGTCCTTGAATTGACCATGCTTGTCTGTCTGTTCGGTTTCTTGTTGCTCCTTTTTTGACAGGCGGTTGACGCTGTTCCTCTTGAGCAGACGATAGATGCTGGAACGGGTGGCTTCGGGCAGTGGCTGCTGCACCAGGTCCACCAAGTCATCGAGAGGCAGCCCTTTCTGGCGCAGGGACAAGATCATGTCCTGCTCGCCCTGGTCGAAGGCATACTCAATGTTCTTGGGACAGCAGCTCTATCTTCGGGGCTGTCCCGATGCTTCCAGCGGTGGATCGTCCCCAGAGAGACCGCCATTTCCTTTGCCAGCGCACGGCAGCTTTTTGGGCTGAGGTGGATGCGCTCCCGTTGCTTTTTGTTGGTAGTTGCGTTAGAATGAACGTGCATGCGGATAGCTTTCTGTTGGTGTGGTTACCAAGAAGACTACCGCATGCACCTCACTTTAAGCAAGGCGCTCTGCACTCCGATCCAACTCTACTGTTCATAATGACATGAAACTCAACATGTAAGCAATTAACTTTGAAGTAAAAGTCAATTCAGGCGGCTTAATCTCAGCACGCTCACAATTAATTTTTCTGCCTGTTATCATTCCGGTTCTGGTTTGGGTTGTGCATATCCCTAAACCGAAGCCAGCCGCAGTAGCCCAAGCTCCCGCGTTTATCAGCTTCATGCCTAAATCAAACTTGACGTGCGGCTGATGTAGTATTGCCCCCAAAGCACACAAACCAAAGCCAGCCGTAAGAGGCATCATCCAGAGATAGAACTGCCATCCCGTGCGGGCCGCTCCTTTTTTTCGCAGGATAAACAGGGGAAGGTAGTAACACGTGATTGCGCCAAAAAGATGCCAGAAGTTTAGTGCAGGCATGGTTTTCCCTCATAGAGCATTCTGGCAATGTTTGTCAAAAACAAGTTCAAGCGCCTTTATGGGCGGGCGAAGAGACGCCGAGGCGCTGCAAGGCGGCTCGTGCGTCCAGGTTAAGCGGTCCCTGCGGGAACCGACGCAGCATTTCGGAGTAGCAGTAATGGGCCTGCGCGTGGTCATGGTAGACCTGTTCCATCAAACGGCCCACGCGCAGGTAGGCGGCTTCCACATCCGGGCCGGGCGGGAAGACTTCGCACAGGCGATGGTACAGGCGAACGGCGCAGTCATAGGAATAGGCCCGCTCCAGGCGGGAGCCGAGGCGGAGGAAAAAGACGGAGGGGACTTGCTGGGCGGTTTCCCGCGACAGCGGCAGCAGGACGTTTGCCAGCGGCTCCGGGTCCGCCCGCTCCATCAGCAGGTTGCCATATTGGCGCAACGCCCACAGGCACTTGGCTTCGCTGGCCCCGATGGGAGCAACCAGAGACTGCCGGCAGTAAGCCAGAATCAGACGGACGTCGTCGGTGGGACGCTGCATCAGGGCTTCCAGATCGTGCAGAGGAAGCAGAGCGACATCACGCATGTCGGCCAGCGTCGCCTGCACCGTGGAAATGTCTTCGTTGTCGCGCGGGACGCGCAGCAGCATGACCGCGAGAAATCCCGCCCCGGCCCCGCCCAAATGCGCGAAATGACCCACTCCGTCGCCCGCGACGCCGAGCAGTTTACCCAGCAGGATGCCGTTGAAAACGTCCAAAGCGACAAAGTAAAGGATCACCCAGCGTGCCTGCCATTCGGTGATGCCGCCGCGCGGCAGCATTCCGAGCCAGAGAAACCAGGCTATGCGGATGGGCGCATACGGGAACAGGTACAAATACGCCCCGGCCAGGCCCATGATCGCCCCGGACGCGCCTAAATTGGGCGTGTCTGGATCAATCAAGCCCGTCACAAAATCACTGAGCAGGCCACCGATGGCCCCGGCAAACAGATAAACGGCGATGTAGCGCAGGGGCCGCAGACGGCCTTCCACCGCTGCGCCGAAGATCCATAGAAAGAGCATGTTCCCAACCAGATGCAAAACGGAGCCATGCAGGAACATGGCCGTCAGCAGTGTGATTGGGCTGAGATTGGCATGGGAAACGGCGAACCGCGCGACAATATCATCGCGCACTTCCAGTGAGCCGTTGCAGGTCAGCAGGAAGATCAGCGTGTTCAGAGCGATCAGCGAGACGGTGACATAAGGAAAACGTTCGGGCGGGTTTTTGGCGCGGTAGGGAATCAGCATAGGGCTATCCGTTTCCCGGTGTGACGCTGTTAATGATTCGCTGAAAGGCGGGCTGCAAAACGGCCCAGTTTCGCTCCGGCGACAGGCAGATGACGGTGATCTCGCGTTCTTTGTTCAGCATCGTCACCCGGTAGCCGTGCAATTTGCCGTTGTCGGTCGCTGTCCATTCCGACACCCTGGCATCGCCGCCCGTCAGCGTGACCCTCTGCGCCAAGCCCTCCTGGTAATCCGTCAATGAGTTCGGCAAGCTGCGATTTATCCGCCTCATGCAGTTTCGCCACCGGCGGCGTCTGCTGTTCCGGCGGCAGATTGGCGTTGGCCGCGTTGGTGGATTCGCTCAGAAGCGAGCCGGCGGCATCGGAGACCACTTTGACGCGCGCATGGCCGATTTCAAACGAGACCCAGGACAACGAACCGCCCTGGGAGCCGGCCTCCTGCATCTTCCAGCCAGCAGGCCGGTCGCAGGAAAAGCTGCTGTCCAGCGCTGTGTAGGTCTGATAGGAGGTGGGGGCAGTGACCAGAACCGGCTTCATCGCCCGCAGACCAAAAATCAGGCCGAGGAGGACAACTGCCGCCACACCCAGACCAATATACAGAACTGGGCCGGCGGCGGACCTGGGCGCAGGGGCGGCCGTGCCGCCCCAGGCAGGAGCCGCCGCCCCCGGCGGCGGTTGGAAAGATGGGGGTACCGCTCCGGGAGGCGGGGCAAAGCGCGGCGGCGCGGAAGCCGCCGGAAGAATGGGCGGCGGATACGCGCCGGCAGGCGGGGCGGCCGCGGGCAGCGGCGGCAGGGGGTTGCCAGCCAGGTCGTAACGCACGTTATCATCCGGCGCAGGAGACGCACCGTTCGCGGAATTGTTGAGGGACATCACAACACTCTTTCTTGCGTCTCAGCCCGCTCCGCTCAATGGTGAACAAACCAGACGGCCCAGACCACGAAACCGAAGATCAAGGGGTCAAAGACATGACGACGCATTCCGGCTACGGCGATGCAGGCAAGCCGCTGCCCGACCGCCCAAAGCTTCCACCATGGGGATTGCCGTACTGCGGGCTGCTTCCGAATGCCGAGCTAAAGATGCCCGGTGCCAACGCAAATATGGCGACCAAGCCCAGGAAAATCACGCCAGCCAGAATAAAGCCAGCCACCATCCAACTCCGTTGTACACGAATGTACTGATCGTAATCGCCAGCAAAGCGCCCACTGGCCCAGGCGAGGCGATGCCCCATCAGTCCCAGGTAAATGCTGATCCCGATTTGGGCGAGGTTGATCGCATAGCCAAATGGCGCCGGAATAAAGCGGCTTGCCATGTTCAGGCCAAAAACTCCCCAGGCGATTTGTCTCTGACCGTTGAAAATACACCACCAGAAGGGAATAAAAAATGCGCCCCAGTTCCATTTCAGGCGTGCTACCCGATCGGTCGCATCACCGAAGGACTGCCAGCCGCTGGACTGGCCCGCGGGGACAGACGGCGGGGGAGGCCAAACTCCGGGAGCGCCGGGGGAAGCATAGGGTGACGGCGCGGCAGCCATCTGAGGAATAGGGTTTCCCGCTAAATCATACTGCACCGAAGATTCCATGGGCGGCGCATAGCCGGCAGTTGGCGGGGCAGCGGTTGGCGGCGGGACATAGGCAGGAGGCGGGGCGAATGACGGTGGGACAGGACGCGGAGCCGGCACAGGACGCGCCGGTTGAGCAATCTCGGCGGCGACTTCCCAGGAAGGGCGGACAGGCCGGGTCGGCGGCGGACTGCCGTTCGCGTCGCGTTCGGGGGCGTTGGCATCCCCGGAGTGATTGGCGGACATAGACAAAGAACTCCTTGCATAAAGATAAAGGCAGCCGTATGGCCGCTTCTATTTTATCAGAAATCTGAGCGAAAAGCCAGTTTCGGCATACGGTTTTTTACCGGATTTCTCCGAAACCGCGAGAGCGGCCCGTCTGAGGTATACTGAGGGCGTGAATTTGTCTGACGGAGACTCTGCCCCCTATGGCTGACAAGAAGGCCCTCAGCCCGGAAGACCGGCGGATGCATATCATGCTGGGCCTGCTGTCGCTGGCAGTCATGATCAATGTCCTCGGCTTCAGCATCATCATTCCGCTGGTTCCCGAATACATTCAAGGGGCGCTGCACACCGGCAAAAACGATCCTCGCATCGGCGAATACGGCGGCTGGCTGACCGCGGTCTATGCCTTGATGCAGTTTGTGTTTGCGCCGTTCTGGGGGCGTTTGTCCGATAAAGTGGGCCGCAAGCCAATTTTAATCGGGTCCCTGGTCGGCGATGCTGTCTTTTACACGCTGTTCGGGCTGTCCACGCACAGCATTTACGGGCAGTTTGCCGCGCGCATTCTGGCCGGTATTTTTTCGTCGGCTTCTCTGGCCGTCGCTCAGGCGTATGCCGCCGACATCACACCGCCGAACCTGCGGGCAATGGCAATGGGCTATATCGGCGCGGCCTTCGGCGCGGGCTTTATTTTTGGCCCGGCCATCGGCGGCAGCATCGGGCATTTCAATCTCTCCTGGCCCCTCTACTTTTCGGCTCTGCTGGCGCTGGGCAATTTAGTGTACATCGCCCGCGTCCTACCGGAGCCGCCGCGCGCTGCGCCTGAAGATTCCCCTGCACCGTCCGGTTTTGCCTCCCGCCTGGCGCAGATGACCCATGTCGCGCGCGGCCCGGTCGGCTTTTTGTACCTGCTGACTTTCGCCGTAACATTCGCCTTCGGCAATCTGGAAGGCACCTTCGCCACATATCTCAGTCAGCATTTTCAAATCGCCGACTACAAAGTCGCCGCCGGCTACGTGTTCGCCTATATCGGCGTGATTATCTTCGTCATTCAGGGATTTATCGTCCGCCGACTGGTTCCCAAGTATGGCGAAGCCAATTTGATTGTCGTCGGCATCGGCTTGATGGCCCTGGGCTTTTTAGTGTTTCCCTTTGCCCCCATTCTCTCAATTCTGCTTCTCGGTCCGATGATTCCCATCGCCGTCGGCAACGGCCTGAACGGGCCTTCTTTGCGTTCGCTGATTTCGCGCAAAGCGACGGCGCAGGGTGCGGCTCTAGGCCTGTCGGCGTCGTTTGACAGTCTGGCGCGGGCCACCGGCCCGGCCACGGCAGGCTATTTGTACAAGCATATTGGCCCAACATCCCCCTACTGGTGCGCCGGGCTGGTCATGAGCCTGTGCTTTTTGTTCGCTCTGGCCCGGAAACGGGAAATGACGGAGACACACCCAGTATGAACCAGCCTCTTTCACAATGGGCTAAAGCCCTTCGCTGTTTGGCGCGGACGCCCACTGACCGCCTGCGCGGGCAGAAGAAAGTTGTTTTGTCTCCACGAAGGTGGAAACTGGGCCGCAGGCCACACAGCGAAGGAGTTCACTCCATTGCCTTTCTCTGGCTTCTGGCAACTGCCGCCACGTTGGCCCAAACGGCTTCCGTTCCACCCCCGCAATATGGCGCATGGCGCTCCTGCCGGATCGGCGGGGGCGGATACGCGCAGAATGTCGTTCTTTGCCCCTCCGATCCGAAGCGATGCTACGCCTACATTGATGTCGGCGGTATGTTTCGCAGCGATGACGGGGGGCAGACATGGCGGATGCTGCACGGCAGCCTGCCCGCCCAGGACGGCATTTATGAGACGCGCGGCCTGACGGTGGACCCGCGCAATGCAGAAGTTATTTTGGCCGCCATCGGCAGTCAGTGGGGGAGCAAGCCGGACGGCATTTTTCGTTCCACGGACGGCGGCGAGACCTGGACCAAGACATTGGACGCAGGATTTATGGGAAACGGCGAGGATCGGTGGACGGGGTTTCTGCTGACGCGCGATCCCAAAGACCCGAACACGGTCACGGTTGCCAGCGAGAGTACCGGCGTATTTCGCAGCGTTGACAACGGCCAAACCTGGAAACCGCTGGGCTTGACGGGCCTGCATCCGACCGACATTCGTTATGACCGGACAAACCCAAAGCGCCTGTGGCTTTGCGCCCGGCCTTTCAACGGATGGCTGGGCGGTAAAAATGTCACGCTGACGGCTGCGTTCTATCGCTCCGACGACGGCGGCGCGACATGGGCCAAACTGGCCGACGCTTCGCCGTCGGAAATCATTCAAGACCCGATCACGGCCAATAAACTTTACGGCATCGTGGACTACCGCGTCTCGGTGAGCGATGACGGCGGTGCGACCTGGCGGGACGCCTCCGATGGACTGCCCGCCAAACTCAGCGACAAGGGCTATACCAGTGAAAGCAGCTTTCAGGCGTTCGCGGCAGGGCCGAACTTTCTTGTCACGGCGTCTACCAAAGGCACATTCTACACGCTCAAAAGCGGCGCGACGCGCTGGCAAAAAGTAGACCGGCAGGGCTTAGAAGAGAATTACTACGGCCAGCCCTGGTTTGGCGCAGGACAGGGCAAGTTCGGCTCCGCCCTGGCCAGCATCACGGTTGACCCGCGCGACCCGGCCCACTGGTTCTTTACCGATTGGTTCTCCATCTATCAGACGCGCGATTCGGGGCAGCACTGGCGGCTGACGATGGACGGCGTGGAAACGACCGTGCTGCACTGTCTCACCCAGGACCCGGCTGACCCCGGCGTCGTGCATCTGGGCATGGCAGATAACGGCTATTTTCTGTCTGAGAACGGCGGCGTCCGGTTTAATTTGGCGCAGGGCATCAGCAACAACGTCAAGTGCGTTTCCCTCTCCCCTGCCCTCCCCGCCCGCGTGTATGCCGTCGGCCCGAAAGCGTGGGACTGGTTCGCCAATCAAGTCTTTGTTTCGTTGGATCGGGGCCAGACGTGGACCCGCTCGCCCATGCTCGGCCTGCCGGACATGGACAAACATCACTGCAACACAATTGTCGCCGATCCGAAAGACCCGTACACCGTGTATCTGTGCGTCTCCCAGACTGTCGGGCCAAACGATGGCGGCGTCTACAAAAGCGTAGACGGCGGCAAATCATGGGCATGGATTGGGCAGGGTTTGCCCGCCGGACAGTCATTCTTTGCCGACTCCATCTGGGGCATCGGGCGGGAACTCGCCGTTGGCAGCGACGGCAGCCTGGTTGCCCTCAGCCGCGATCATAGTCAAGTGTTCCGCTATGATGCGCCCCATAAACTCTGGGCCGCTGTCCCAATGGCCCTGAAAGGCCAGCCTTACTCCGTTGTCGCCGCTCCTGGCGCGCTGTATCTCGGCGTGGAACACGACGGCATTTACAAAAGCCGTGACGACGGGCAGACCTGGGCCAGTGTTTGGACAGGCAGCGTTCACCATGTCGCGGTTGACGCCGCGCACTCGGAACGGCTGGCGGCAGGCACCGATGACGGCGTGATCCTCAGCATAGACAGCGGCGCGACCTGGACGGCGCTGGACAAGCATCTGCCCTACCGCCTCTACAATCTGGTTGCGTTCGCCGGGGATCGCCTGCTGACCGGCAGCGCGGGCAGCGGCGCGTTCTGGATGCCGCTCGCTCCCGCCGGAGATCAGCCCGTCGCCGCCCGCCCCGCCGCTTTTGCCGCCGTGGTCGGATCACCCTCTGCCCTGCCGCCCCTGCATAACGGCTCCATGACCGAGGGAACGGACACGCCGACCGGCTGGACCAACCTCTGGACCGCTTCCGGCAAACTGCAAATCGTCCGGGACACGTCCGACTACAAAAGCGCCCCGGCCTCCCTGCGCCTGGAAAGCGTCGGCGGTCCGGCTTACGGCACGGTTTCCCAGCCGTTCGGCCCCGCGCCCGATGCCTTTCAAGTCACCGGCAGCGTAAAATCCGCCGGTCAATTTGACGAAAGCGTGTTCGCCGTTCAGGAGATGGATGCGACCGGCAAGCAAGTCGCCTGGATCAATCTTGCCAACGCCGCCGGGGCCAAGACCTGGCAGGCGTTTTCGGGTACGGTTCAACTGCCTCCGGAAGCCGCTTCTTGGAACCTGGTGCTGACATTAAAAGGAACCGGCAAAGTCTGGCTGGATGACGTTCAATTTTCCAGCCCGCCGCGCGTGTGGAAGTAGGAAGAAGAACCCAGGGCTGAACCCCTGGGCTTGAATAGAGCATTCTGCCCGCCTTCGCGGGCGAGGAAGCATCACGTCAGCCTCTTCAGCCCGCGCAGGCGGGGTGTTGCACTTTCCAGCCCAGGGGTTCAGCCCTGGGACGAAATCTATGGAGACCATACTATGCAAGTCACACGACAAGAGATTAACACCGGCTGGCGCTTTCAGGACATTCCCCGGCCCGGCGCATCGCCGACCACCAAACTGCCGTGGCTGCCCGCTGAAGTCCCCGGCCATGTCCATCTGGATCTGCTGCGGGCCGGGGCCATTCCCGACCCGTTCTACCGCCTGAATGAGCGTGCCGTCGCCTGGGTGGACGAGACCGATTTCGTCTACGAAACCACGTTCCACGTCGACGCCCCCGCGCCTCCGTGCGCCTATCTGGTCTTTCACGGCCTGGACACGGTGGCCGAAATTACGCTAAACGGCGAGCCTCTGGGCCACACGGACAACATGTACATTCCGCATGAGTTCCCCGTCGGCGGGCGTCTGAACGCGGGCGAGGGCGAGGCAGGCGACAACCTTCTGCGCGTTATCTTTTCCTCGGCCCTGCGCGTTGGGCGGGAGCGGCATCAAAAGTGGGACGCCGACGGCAATGACACGGCCAAGCCGGAATGGTTCCACTGGGGGCCGCGTTCATTCGTTCGCAAGGCGCAGTATATGTACGGCTGGGATTGGGGGCCGGAACTGCTGGGCTGCGGGCTATGGCAGAAGGTGGAGTTGGTGACGGCTCCGGTAGCGCGGATCACCGATTGGAAATATGATGTGGAGTTTACGGACGACAACAAGGCGGTTGTGACTGTCATGGCAGAAGTAGAGCGCGCACCTGATATGCTTGATGCTGAATTAGATTTGACTTTTTTGATAAGAGGCGCCACTAGCAGAAACAATAAACGAAGAAAGCTCGATGAGCCAATGCAAATAGTTGACGTTGCTGCACCGGAACAAAGTCGTTCCTCTTCTGTTTCAACGCACTTCGTCATTGACTATCCAAAGCGATGGAACCCAGCAGGAGTAAATGAAACATGGCAATACCTGATCAGTATGCGTCTTAACGACAGCAAGCAACGGGGTAAAATTCTTACCGAATTGCCAACTGTTTTGGATAGCTATCATCAGAGAATTGGCTTCCGCAAACTTGAACTCATCCGTGAACCCGACGCTGACGGCAAAGGCGAGGGCTTCAAATTCCGCGTCAATGGGCAAGACCTGTTCATCAAGGGCGCGAACTGGATACCGGACAGTTCATATCCGAGTCGTATCTCAAAGGAGCAATTGCGCGAACGGATTACGCAGGCCAAAAACGCCGGGTTCAATATGCTCCGTATCTGGGGCGGCGGGCTGTACGAGAGCGAAGATTTTTACGACATCTGCGATGAACTCGGTATCCTCGTCTGGCAAGATTTTCCCTATGCCTGCTCCTACCACCCCGACACCGGCGAGTATGCGGAGGCGGCGCGTGTGGAAGCGACTGCCGCTGTGCGGCGCATCCGCAACCACCCCTGCCTCGCGCTCTGGTGCGGCAACAATGAAAACCAGACGATGTACCACGACGATTGGAAGGAGATTAAGGGGCCAAGACTGCTGGGCGAGCATCTGTACAACGAAGTGCTGCCTGCCGTGGTCGCCGCCGAAGACCCCAAAACGCCCTACTGGCCCGGCTCTCCCTTTGGCGGCGAGAACCCCAACAGCCCGGACTTTGGCGACTGCCACAACTGGGATGTCTGGCACGGGCGCGGCGACTGGGTGCATTACACCGAAAATGACGCCCGGTTCTGCTCCGAGTTCGGCTTTGCGTCCTCGTGCGGCCTGGCAGCGTGGGACAAATGCCTCGCGCCCGAAGACAAGCACCCGCAGTCTGCCGCCGTGCGCTGGCATGATAAGACGCGCAAGGGGTACGAAACGTACCTGGGCTACATTGCTCTGCACTACCCGGAAGCGCAGACGCTGGAAGATTTGGTGTATTACAGCCAGATCAATCAGGCCGAAGCGCTCAAATACGGCGTGGAGCATTACCGGCGGCGCAAGGGACGCTGCTGGGGAACGCTATTCTGGCAGATCAATGACTGCTGGCCGACGCAGTCCTGGGCGGTGATTGATTCGGAAGGCGAGCCAAAAGCCGCGTACTTCGCCTGCAAGAAGTTCTACGCGCCCGTATTATTATCCCTGGTACGTGAGGGCGAAAGCGTCATAGCGCATCTGGTCAACGACTTGCTGACGCCATTGACTGGGATTATCACCTGGACAATCGCCACGTTTGACGGCGAGACGCTGCACGAAGAAACCGCACGAGTCTCGGCAGAGGCAAACGCGGCCTCGGTCGCGGCGTCCTTTGAACTGGCAGAAGCGGTCGGTCAGGAGCGCGATGTCTACGCCTACGCCCGGTACACCCCGGAAGACGATGCGCCGCCTGCCGACAATTACTTGTTCCTGTCCGAGCCGAAAGAGTGGCGATTGGCTGATCCGGGATTGACGGTCACAATCAGCGCCTCGGATGCGTATGGGTATGAAGTGTCTGTGACTGCCCAGCGGTTCGCGCCGTATGCCTGGCTGCGGCGGTCGGACAACGTCCCATTGAATGGCCTGGAAGACAATTTCTTTCATCTGCGGCCCGGTGAGACGCGGACACTGACGGTCGCGAAAGACGATACGCTAATATCATTGGAAGACCTGCGCGGGCGGCTGCTGGTACGGACGCTGTAGGAAGTCCTATCCCGGCTCGCTAAGGCTCGCCACCCTTCCCTCATAGGGAAGGGCAATAGAGAAGGGCAGCGGGGACCGCCCAATCTTTTCTGGCTCCCTTCCCTTCGAGGGAAGGGTGGCGAGCCTTAGCGAGCCGGGATAGGATCCTCTGCGCCAAGAAAATTATGCGTAAACCCAACAAACCCCTGTCATCTAAGCCAATGTCACCGGCACGGCGGCGGTTCCTGAAAACGGCGGCGGTAACGGCCATCGCCGGCATCGGGACGGCAGTCTACGGTCACGAATGCGAAGCGGAGCATCTGGAAGTCGTACACCAAACGGTACATCTTCCGGGCTGGCCGGAGAGCGCCGTCGGCATGAAGATCGGGCAGTTGAGCGACCTGCATTGCCAGGACACGCGGGCGGTTCGGCGCACGGCGCGGGCGGCGGAAATGCTGCTGGCGCAGAAGCCGGACCTTGTATTCCTGACCGGCGATTACATCACCGGCGGCGACAAGACGGACGACGGAACGGACTGGGCGGCGCGGTGCGCCGACGCGCTGGCACCCTTGTGCGCGGCCAAACACGGCGTCTTTGCCATTCTTGGCAACCATGACTGGTGGCGCGGGCGGCCCGATCTGGTGGCCGCAGAACTGACGCGCGTCGGCTTCCAGATGCTGCGGAACAAGGCGGCGGCCATGCCGGGCGCGGACGGTGTCTGGCTGGTCGGACTGGATTCGCGCAGCGCAAACGCGCATGATCCGATCAAGGCCCTTCAGGGAGTCCCGGAGGCCAGTCTGAAACTCCTGCTGATGCATGAGCCGGACTATGCCGACGAAGCGCCGCCGGGTTTTGCCTTGCAGTTCTCCGGCCATTCTCATGCCGGACAGGTGCGCGTTCCCGGCCTGCCGCCCCTGCATTGCCCGGAGTACGGTCGTCGCTACCCGGAAGGCTTGCAGCAAACAACGCAGCACCCGGTCTATACGACGCGCGGCGTGGGCATGATGGGGCCGCAGGTCCGTGTCTGCTGTCCGCCTGAAGTCACAGTTTTGACAATTTTTCCCACTTGAATTTCAATCGCTATGCCACTGACACAAACGCCCAGCATCACCAGCATCGTCGGAAATGTCGTCGCGCCGGTCGGCCTGATCACGATGACGGCCATTCTCCTGTCCGGGTATACGGGCAAATACAGCGGCATTTCCGACCAGATGCGGCGCATGACAGGGGAGTTTCGCAGTTCGGAGACGCCGACCGCTCGACGGCAAAGTTTGAGGCGGCAGCTCGGGCTTTTCCACCGGCGCATCACGGCCATGTGGGCAGCCAGCACACTGCTGTCTTTAGCCCTACTGGCTTTCATCGCGACCGTGCTGGCCGTTCTTTTTTCCGTTCGTACCATGCGCCTTGGTCCCATCGGCATCACCACTTTGATCGTTGGGCTGGTGTTCGTGGCCGTCGCCGTCGGCCTGGAACTATACGAGATCAGCCTGGCCCGTTTGACTGTTGCCGGCGAGTTGGCGGATGTCTTTGAGGAAGGGTAGGAATTAGGAACCCGTCCCGACGCAGAAGAACTCACCCCGGCGCAAGCGCCGACCCTCCCGAAGCGGGGGAGGTGGGTTCTCGTTCCTATGTTTGCTGCCTTCGCCGCGCGGGTAGAGTGAAGCAGAGAAGCGCGGAGGATCAATGGCGACGAAAACTGCACACGAATTGGCCGGGCTGGCGGTGATGACACTGACCGGCGGGGAACGCCTTGGGCGGGTAGACGATGTTGTCTTTGTCCCAGCGACGGGGCAGATCACGGGGCTGCTGGTGGATCGCGGCGGTATGTTTTCCAAGCCAAAGTTTCTTCCGGCCGGTCAAATTCAAAGCCTGGGCGCAGACGCGGTGACAGTGACCGGCGAGGATGCGCTGATCGAAGCCAATCCGCCGCAGTCTAATCCCGCAGAAGTGGCAAGCAAGACGCTTGCGGGTCGTCCCGTGCTAAATCCGGCAGGAACAGTCCTCGGCAAAGTCTCTGATGTCGCCGTGGACACCGACACTCTGACGGTTCCTTCACTCGTCATTGCGACGGGACTGTTAGATAACGCTCTGCATGGGCGCCCGATTCTGCCGTTGTCCCTGGTGCAGACCATTGGCGCGGACAGCGTCATTGCTTCCGAGGCTTATGATCCGAAATCTCCCAACGTACACCCATAGCCTCCCGCCTTCCCTCCTGTTCGGCGTCTCGCTCCTCTGCGGATGCGGGCATCCCGTACAGGAAACAGCAGCGCACAAGATCGCCGACCGGCTGCCCTCCGTGCTGGGACCGGCCGCGCATTATGAGGTGCAGGTAGACGGCGACCCCTTTGCCCTGTCACGGGGCCGTGCGAGGGCCATCCATATTCAGGGTCAGGACGTCCAATTATCCTCCCGGCTGACGCTGGACACGCTGGACGCCGATGCCCGGGATGTCTCGTTCAACCGCGAAACGCACCGTTTGGAACATGTCGGACAGACCGATTTCACAGGGACCATCGGGCAGGCGCATCTGACGGCGTATCTGGCGCGCACCAAGCCGCTCCTGCCGGGCCTGACGGTGACACTCCGTTCCGACGATGTAGAAGCGCGCGTGCCGGTCAAGTTCCTGGGCTTGCAGACGACCGCAGACTTAACGGGTTCCCTCGCACCTAATACGGAGGAGCCGAGCAAACTGGATTTTGTCACCAACGGCGTCCATGTCGGCATTGTCCCGCTCCCTGCCGCTCTGGTCAATCTCGCGTTAGATCAACTTAACCCCTTAATCAGTTTATCGGGGCTGAAAGCGCCACTTGCTATTACAAATACCGGTATTTCTGACAGGGAATTGTCACTCAAAGGAACAGTGGATTTAAATGGTTTAGTTCGGGCGCAATAGGGAATAAGTAGACTGCAAGCTTGATTTACTTCCACCGTTGGGAGAACAAACCATCAAGCCGCAGGAGGTATCGCGCTATGGGAAGCATTTTGTATATCATCGGGGCTATCCTGGTGATCGGTTGGCTGCTCAGTTTTCTAGCCTTTCATATTGCCAGCCCCTTGATTCACCTTATTCTCGTCGTCGCGGTAATTGTGTTCGTGTTCCAGTTCATCACCGGCCGCCGATCAGTTTAACATTCGCAAGAAGTAAGCCCCCTACCCACTCATCAGGGCCGGGGGCTTTTTCATAACACTTTCATCAGCACGGCATAGGCTTTGGCCCCGACTGCCCGCACGTCGGGGATTTCGTACCGATTGCCATCCGTATCGGTCATCATCAGCCGGTTCGGCCCCAGGGGAAACGTGCTGTCCCGCAGGTTACGGACCAAAAAGCGGCGCGGCCCCCGGTCCGTGTCCACCTCCCAGGTCACGACCCCAAACTCTTCCGCCACAGAAATCACCCGCTCCACTTTGGGTGTGAAGTAGCGCCGCTCCAACTCCTCTTCAATAATCCGCAATGACTCGCCATCCAGCCCAATCAGCGTGGTCAGGATGCCGATGTCTTTGTCGTCACCGTCTCGCAGCCCAATGTAACGGTCAGGATCGGAAAAGGGAAACGCGCGCGCAATTCGCACTTCGCGCCATGAGCGGTCGCCTGCCAAAGTCAGGCGCACAGTGGCATCGTCGTCGCTGACATGAAACAGCCGCAGCGTCTTCGGGTCCAGAAAGCGAACAGCGAACGGGTTGTCGTCAGGGTTTGTCATAGGTTCAGAGTAAACACATTCCGAGGGCAGGAAGTTCCGGCAAAACACCATGCGTTAAAACGCACGGCTATTCGGCGAAGACGCCAAGAACTGCCGCTTCGCGGCACTCGGATTTGGCTGTTCTTAGTTCCGCGAAGCGGTACTTTCTGGCCGAAGGTCGGTTAGCCGTGCGTTTTAACGCATGGTTCCTCTCACTTGCCGATGCAAAATCTTGAGAAAATCTCGGCAATGATGTCGTCGGTCGCCGTTTCGCCTGTGATCTCGCCCAGCGCGTCCAGAGCGCCCCGAACGTCAATAGATACGAAATCGGCGGGCAGGGCGGCAGCCAGCGTCCTTTGCGCTTCCCCCAGGCGCTCCTGCGCCGCCTGAAGCGCCTGCTTGTGGCGGGCATGGGTGATGACTGCGCCCTCCGGTTCCTCCACGCGGCCTCCCAGAGCCAGTTCGGCCAGTGCATCTTCCAGAGCGGCCAGATTCCACCCGGTCAGAGCGGAGACGCCCAGACCTTCCATGGGCGGCTCCTGATTCGGCATTTGATCCCACTTGTTCCAGACAAGAAGATGCGGGCGAGCCGACAATTCGGCGCGCAAAAGGGTCTCTTCCACCGTCTCTCCCACAGTGGCATCCACTACCAACACGACAATGTCGGCATCGGCCAGGCTGGCGCGGGTGCGCTCGACGCCGATCCGTTCCACTTCGTCGGTTGTCTCGCGCAGGCCCGCCGTGTCCACAGCCCGGAGGGGAATGCCGCGCAGGTTCAGGGTTTCCTCAATCACATCGCGCGTCGTGCCGGGGATGGGCGTGACGATGGCGCGTTCGGTTCGCAGCAGAGCATTGAGGAGCGACGATTTACCGACGTTAGGGCGGCCCACCAGAACCACTTTCAGGCCCTCGCGATACAGAATGCCGCTGTCCGCCGTTGCCAGAAGCGACTGGATCTGCCGTTCCGCCCGGCCGAGTTCCGATTGACACACTTCGGTGTCTAGTTCCCCGACATCTTCCGGGAAGTCTATTGAGGCTTCAATGCGTGCCAGAACGCCTAAAATGACGTCGCGCGTTTCGGAAACCGCCTGGCTTAACTGCCCCTGGCTCTGCCGACGGGCGAGCCGGTGCGCCTGTTCTGTCTGGGCAGCAATGATGTCGCCGACCGCTTCCGCCTGCGCCAGATCCATTTTGCCGCTCAAAAAAGCCCGCTGCGTGAATTCGCCGGGCCGCGCCATCCGCGCGCCCTGCGCGAGCAGCCGGGCCAGGATTTGCTGCAAGGGGATGGGACCGCCGTGCGCGGAAATCTCCACGACATTTTCGCCAGTATAAGAGCGCGGGGCGTGAAAGATAGCCAGCAGGACATCATCTATCTCTTCACCGCTTGCCTGAACGACATTGGCCCGATGCAGCGTATGTCCGGCCCAGTGCGCGCACGGCGTATGATTGGGACGCCAGGTGACTCGGTCCACAACGGCAAACGCATCCGGGCCGCTGACTCGGATCACGCCGATGCCGCCCACGCCTGAAGGCGTTGCCAGCGCACAGATCGTTTCGTCTCGCTCATTTCCCATGCCTTCATTATACCCGTGTTGAAAAAGCGCAGTCTGTCGGATATAATGAGGGAGAAGAGTGCGACTTTTTGCGCGTTCGCGTGTCATAACACCTGTATCCACATTGTTTTGTCGTTTCCGAAGGGAGATCGTCCATGCTCAGTCGAATGTTTCGCTACTTGAAGGGTCTGCTTGGCTTCAAGCTGGATCAATTGGAAGACCCGGAAATCCTGCTGCAACAGGCCCAGCAGGAGATGCGCGAGGCGCAGGCCAAGAACCGCGAACGGGCGGTGCAGGCGATCACGCAGAAAAACAACCTGCAAGCCCTGGTGGATCAGACTCAGAAGATGGTGGACAACTTGCAGGCCAAGGCCGAGATCGCGCTGAAAAACGGCGACCGTGATCTGGCCAAGCAACTGCTGGTGGAAAAAGGTCAGTACGACAATACTCTGCAATCCACCAAAGCCTCGCTCCAACAGGCGCTGGAAACCACCGAGGCCGTCAAAACCGCCATGCGACGCGAAGAAGAGCGCATCCGCGCCAAAACCGCCCAGGCGCTTTCCATGAAGGCTCAGTGGAAGCAGGCGCAAATTGAGAATTCCATGAACAAAGCGTTGGAAGGCATGTCGGCAGACGGCACAGACCAGGCCTTTGAGCGCGCGGCGGCGAAAATCTCCAATGCTCGCAGCGAGGGCCAGGCGCGGACGGAACTGGCCCGCGAGAGTTTGAGCGGGCGATTGGCCGGGCTGGACGACGCCCAGGCGTCCAATGCCGCTGATGATGAACTGGCAAAAATGGAGCAGCGGCTCGGCCTAGCCCCAATGCCGCAGGCGAGTGTCGCCGCGCCGAAGACTCCCGTCGCAGCCTCCGACATTGACCGGCAGTTGCAGGAACTGGAAGCCCGCGTCGGCGGCAGCAGCGGCGCGTCACCCACGTAGAACTTTATACAAAGCTTGTTGCGGGCGGTTAAAACCGCAGCAACAAAAGCACAAAGTCCGCCTGCGCGGACTAGGACTTCGGATTTATTCTTAACCGGCGAAGGCCGGTTTCGTGAACTTGTTGCCGCGAATTTATTCGCCTGGCTAATTTTGTTGAAAGACTCCAAGAAAGCGTGTCCATGAGCGATCTTTTCGGGCGATCCTTTCGCCTCGCCAAAACCTATCTGGATGCTGCCAAAGGCCGATTGGATGAAGTCAGTCAAAGCGCTCAGGAAGAATTGACGCGGGCGCTGAACCGGGACGATATTCAGGCGGGCCTGTCGGCCAGCGATGACCCGATGGAGCGGGCGCAGGCCAAGATCAACGCCGCGCGTCAGGCCAGCGCCGCACGGGAAAGCCTGTCCCCGGCGTCAGCGGCTCCCATGCCTGGCCCAACCTCTCCCAGTGCAACGCAGTCCGACCCCACCCTGACGGCCTATAAGATTCTCGGCATCCCGCCCGGCTCCGATTTCCTGACGGTGCAGACGGCAGCGAACAAGCTGCGCGAACGGTGCGCTCTGTCGCGCTTTCCCGATGGAACGGCGGAACAGAACGAGGCCCGGATCATTCTGCAAAAAGTGGAAGAGGCTTACCAGGTGCTGCAAAACGCGCTGGACCCCGGCGCAGGCCGCTTTGACAAGCTGGAGATATGAAGATCACCCCCCCGCCCCCAATAATGGGGGAGCTGGAGAAGAAAAGGCTGCGACGATCTTGCTCCCCCATTATTGGGGGCGGGGGGGGCCTTCTGATCATGCAGGACATTCTTTTTGCTGCCCTTATCCGCGACGCCCAGGCCTGCCGCGCCTGCTCGCGCATGGAAGGGCGTCGCCGCGTTCTGTCCCCCGCGAATGGTGCCATTGCCTCCTGCGTCCTTTTTATCGCCGAAGCGCCGGGGCGTCTAGGCGGCGATAAAGGCGGCATTCCGCTGACCGGAGATGCCTCCGGGCGAAACTTCCAGCGTTACCTGCATTCGGCGGGCCTGACACGGGAGGAAGTCTTTGTCACCAATGCCGCACTTTGCAATCCGCGCACGCCGCGCGGAACCAATGCCCCACCTTCGGCACTGGAACTGCGAAATTGTTCTCCGTTTCTGAGCCGCACCCTAACCGTCGTCCAGCCTCAGATTATCGCCACTCTGGGCATCAAAGCGCTGGCGGCTTTGAACCTGATCGAGCCACACTCATTCACGCTCCGTGACCATGCCGCCACGCCGGTGAAGTGGAACGGCTGCACACTGTTCCCGCTGTACCATCCTTCCCCGCAGGTCGTGATCAGTCCCACGGGCCGCAGCCACGACCGGCAGGAAGCCGACTATCGCGCTCTGAGTCGGCTGCTGGAAACCGCATCCCGATGACGACGATTCTGAACGAAGTGCCGGGGGCGCGGGAGCGGCCCGGCAACTGTCCACTCTCCATTGTCCGTGAGGACAATGGGTTCGTAACCATTGTCATTCCCTCTCGCGGCATCTCCCCCATCGCGCTTGTCCTTTCCTGCATCGTGACTGGTCAATTGCTGGTCATGCTGTACATCGGCCTGATGCTGATTTTGGCCCATCGCAGCGTCCTGTTCATGACCCAGATTTCGCCGGGCGGCCTGCCGGTCTCGCTGCGCCATAACGATGGCTGGCTGCTCGTGGCCCTGCTGCTGGCACAGGGGCTGGGTTTCTGGACAGTAGGCGCGGTTCTGCGGCCTCTCTTCCTCCGGGAGCGGCTTATTCTGGGGCTGGAGTGGCTGCGGCTTGAGCGTTGGGATTGGGGACGAAAACAGGAATGGCAAATCGCGCGTACTGACCTGCGGGGCTTTCTCATCAAGCGCGTGCCGCCGGGCTTGGACGCCGGCACACTCACTGTGCAGGCGCGGGGCGATTCTTTTGAGTTTGGCGAATACCTGCGCGAAGCAGACCGGGAATGGCTTGCCTCGGTCGGCAATGCGCTGCTGGCGGTTTAGAAATGCTCAGTCCACCGCCAGCATTGCTCGCCGCATAAGGGCCTGCGGGTGGGAGGGATTAAGCAGACGCGCAAGCTGAGTGAGCTGGCCGGGAGAACCGATCGCGATCAGGGTATCCCCAATCGCGAGGCGGCGGTCATCGGGGGGATTTGGGATGAACGATCGAGAAGGCCCGTTGGAGCGCAGGGCGACAATCAAGGCGCCAGTCTTGGCTTTGAATTGTGCGTTGGCGAATGTCATACCCGCGCAGGCCGATTTGTTCGTCACGGCAAATTCGCTCAAAAGAAACTCGCTGTGGTCCGCGTCGGTCATAGCGGTAATGAAGTCCGTGACAGCGGGGTTGATTGCCGTGATCGCCATCCATCGCCCGCCGAGAATGTGCGGCGATACCACTTTGCTGGCTCCCGCCCGCAGGAGTTTGGCCTCGTTCTGGAGCGAATCCGCGCGGGCGACAATGTAGAGATCGCGCCGCAGGCCCACGTGCCGACAGCACAATAAAAGTGTTGATCGCATCGGTTGGCGTCACCGCAATCAGTGCGGCGGCGCGGTCAATCCCGGCCCGTTTCAGCACCTCGTCGTCGGCGGCATCCCCTTCGACATGGGGAATGTCGGCCTCCCGAAGCATTTCAAGACGGCTCGGCTCCTGCTCAATGATGACATACGGCACTTTATTTTGGCGGTAGCCCTGGGCGATTTGCTGACCGATGCGGCCATAGCCGGAAATGATGTAGTGGTCGTTTAATGCGTTCACTCGGCGTCCCATCCGTTTCTTCGAGAGAGCATCAAAAGCGTCTGTTCACTGACAAATGTTTCGATTACCGTAGTAAACAGCCACGCCGCCGTTCCCAATCCGACGAGAATCAGACGAATGGTGAAAATTTCCCCGGCTGGATCCAGTGGATTGACTTCGCCGTAACCCACACTGCTGAGAGTAATCACCGTCATGAAAAGCGCGTCCAGTGGGTTGTAATGTTCCAGACCCATGTAGCCCAGCGTGCCGCCGGCCAGCAGCGCCAGGCCAACGACCAGGGCCAGACGCAGCCGCAGCAGCGGATTGCGGAGAACCTCACGCATACTCGGCATCACGGGCAGATATTTCATTGCGGCGTCACCCTTACCTTGTTCCCCTGAACGACGGCAACGTCGTAAGTTTTCCCCTGATACTGGACGCCTTTGACCGTCAGCCCCGTCCACCCCGGCGGCAGATGCGGATCGGCAGCCAGACTGCCGGCAATCGGCGTTCCCAACCCTTCCAAGTTCAGACCCGCGAACCCGTACAGGACGCTTTGCAGGCAGCCGCCCATGCCCGTGCAGAAATAAACCCGGTTGCTGGTGCGCTTTTCGGCAAACGCATCCCACGGCCCGCGCATGAACGGGCGGTAAGAGTCGTGGAACAGGTCCAGCGATTGCTGCGTCCGAAGCCTTCGCGCCGCAATGATCGACTTCAATACTCGCCGTCATCGCCGGGCCGTTCTTGCTCGTGTGGGCGATGTAAAAATCCAGCGTCGGGTCTGCCATGTCCGGGGCCAGAGCAGCCTCCTGAAGCGGATAATACAGCAAAAGCGTATCCGCCTGCTTGGCGGAGAAACGATCCGTGATCGGCTTATCGTTTTCCGCCGCGATGCCGCGCGTTTTGTCATACGGCTGGTACATGTGCTGCGCCGCTTCGCGACCAGGCTTCTCCATTGTTCGGCCAGGCATCCACTATCTTCTGCGCCTCCGCGGCGTCCCGGAATAGCTCCGTCACGACGCCGTTCGTCCAGGCGTCGTCGTCCACCACCCCCGCCGTCTCGTCCGGCCCCAGCACTCCCCTGATGTGCTAATTCAAGTCCGTCCCTTTAGTCACGCGCGAGAGCCAGTAATCCGCGTACGCCTGCAAGATCGGCCAGCCTTCATTTTTCAGGTAGCTCTTGTCGCCCGTCCACAGATAATACTGCCACGCCGCCCAGCCGACATCCGCCGTAATATGCCGTTCTTTGGCAAACTCCGCCCCGACCATTTCCTTACCCGTGTCCGCGCTTTCCCAGGCATACTCCGCCCCTTGATAGCCATGCGCCGCCGCGTTTTTCTTCGCCTGCCCTAGCGTCTTGAAGCGATAATCAATAATGGATTCTGGCATAATCCGGGTGCTGGACAATCAGCGCAGGCATCATACAGATTTCGGCATCCCAGAAGATATGCCCGCCATAGATATTGGATGACAGCCCCATCGGCGGAATGGAATGGTCAGAGCCGGGATAGGTGGACGAAAGCAGATAAAACATATTCGCGTGCGTCACCTGCTGCGCTTCCGGGTCGCCGTTAATCACGATGTCAGACGTTTGCCATATTTTCTGCCAATCGTGTTTTTTCGGGGCCGTAAACGGGTGCATGTGGCCGCCATGATCGTGAATCACATCAAACTCGCCCGTCTGTATATTGAGAGCAAGGCCACCGGCATCATTCACGCGAGAGGCATCCAGAACCTGTTCGCGGAGCATCTCTAACTGCCCCGCGACGTAATGCCCGGCCTGGTATGTTTGGACCTTTGTTCCGGCGTCAGTGACAGTGACCAGAGAGCTTGTGTCGCCGTCACTGATGTAAGCCGGAAAAAGAGGATAATTACCGGGGGCGATTGACTCTAGCGCCCACGGGTCAAAGGTCTTCTGGTTCAAAAACAATTGATTGGCGGCAGACGCTTCGGCCTGCGGAGACCCGGCAGGAGTATTGGGAGTAGAGGGCGAGTCGTTAGTGTGGCAGCCAGGGAGCAGCAGGCAGGCGGTAACGGCAAGCAGTGGGATCAATCGGGCGTTCATGCGGATAAGATACGCGCGAAGGGGTAGAAAGTCCTGCAAGAAGATCCTATCCCGTCTCGCTAAGGCTCGCCACCCTTCCCTCGAAGGGAAGGGACAGCCGATCATTCTGAGGCTCTGCCGCTTGTCGGCTACCAATCAAGAGGCCAAGGGCAATGGCGATGTAAACCCCTTCCCTTCGAGGGAAGGGTGGCGAGCCTTAGCGAGACGGGATAGGATCTTCTGCGCTTGCGCGATGGAATGATGCCAGAGGCACGGACGCACTCGGCATCCTGCCAGACTTATTTCGCCTTCTTCTGTACCGGGAAATAGCCTTCCGCGCGCAGGGCTTTGGTAATGCGAACGGCGGAGGTGGCGCGGTTGAAGGTGTAGAGATGAATGCCGGCGACGCCGTGTTTCAGCAGATCGCGGCACTGCGCTGTCGCATACTCAATGCCGCGCTCCATGATGACTTTATCATCACCTTCGCCTAAAAACTCCAGTAGCTTTTTCGGAATGTCCTGGCCGTTGAGTTCTCCGCTCCGCTGTAGCTGACTGAGGGCAGTGATTGGCAGGATGCCGGCGATGAGCGGGAATGTGATCCCGGCTTTAGCCGCCTTTTCCTGAAAGCGGTAAAACAGGTCGTTATCAAAGAAAAGCTGGGACGTGGCGAAACTGGCCCCACAATCCTGCTTGTGTTTTAGCCAGTGGATGTCATCATCCAAGTGCGCGGCGTCCGGGTGCTTTTCGGGATAAAACGCGCAGCCGATATGGAAGTCAAAATTCGCGCGGGCAAACTCGATCAGATCGCTGGCATGGGCGAAGCCGTCCGGGTGCGGGCGGAACTGCGGATCGTTTTTGGGCGCATCGCCGCGCAGCGCCATCAAATGACGAATACCGGCATTCTGCAGCGTGGTCAGTATCTCGCGAATTTCGTCTTTGGAATGACCAACACAGGTCAGATGGGGAACGGACTCAATATCCAGTTCCCGCTCAATGCGGCTGACCAGGTCGACCGTTTTTGCCCGATTGGAGCCGCCCGCGCCATAGGTAACGGAGACAAAGTCGGGGGCATAGCGGGTAATTTCGCCCAGTGTGGAATACAGAGTCGCCCACCCGGCCGGGTTCTTGGGAGGCGAGAATTCATAGGAGAGCGTCGGCACGTTCGTGTTGAGTTTATCGCAGAAGGTCATGGCGCTTATCTTTCGTGAGAGACTGCCCCCAGCCCCAATTCTGGGGGAGTCAGAAGGAGAGTTATTCCGGTTCCCCAGAATTGGGGGTTAGGGGGTCAATCCCAGCAGGGTCACTTCGACGCGCTCACACAGGGCGTGCAGCATTATTTGATGGCACTCTTGAATACGCATGGCACTGGGATTGACGCTTTGAACGATGATTTCGTAATCCGCCAGTCCCTGACACTTACCGCCCGTTTTTCCTAAAAACGCTCCTGTCACCAATCCGCGTTCCCGGCCCGTCTGGAGCGCCCGCATGATGTTTTCCGAATTGCCGCTGCTGGTAAAGACAATCAAAACGTCACCCGGCTGGCCCAGTGACTGCACCTGACGGGCAAAAATGTCGTCAAAGCCGTAATCGTTGCCGATACAGGTCAGCAGTGTGCCGTCAATAGAGAGGCAGATGCCCGGCAGTGATTGGCGCTCCCGGTAAAAGCGTCCCGTAAACTCCTCGGCCAGATGGGCGGCCTCGGCAGCCGACCCGCCGTTGCCGCAGGTCAGCAGTTTGCCGCCGTGATTGAAGGCATGAAGCACGGCGTCCGACAAGGCATTCAGCGTCTCTTCGTGAACGGCGAGTGTTTGCAGGTCTTGCTGCAATTCCGCGATGTGTTGTGTCAGCATAATCTTTTATTTGAAGCGCTTTTCGTCATAACGCTCATTCTGCCGGATGGAAATATTTGCGCCCACCAGCACCATAGGAATCGTCAGCAGCCAGGAAATCAGGCCACCCAGTTGCACTCCCAAATCCAGCGTGGCGCGTGACGGCGACAGGATGCCAAACAGGCCGATCAGCATGGCGACAATGCCCAGGATCATGGCGTGGAAGACAGGCCGCTGGGAAGCGGAACGCGCCGTCGCATAACCGATGATCACGTGGGTCGCCAGACCCGTGAGAAAGCCGACAAACTTGACCCAATCCGGCACAGCGTCCGGCGTGAGATGCGCCATATTCACACCGGACATGGCCACTGGGATCAGGACCAGAACAAAGGAGGCGCAGCCGGAGCCGCACCCGGCCAGGCAGCCGTTGCCCAGCGCTCCGATCTCAATATCATTCTCATCGTCCATGTCTCAAACGTCCAGCGCCTCCGCCAGCAGTGTCATGGGGTGGGCGACGCGGATGTCCGGCAGGCCGCGCTCTTTGAGTCCTGCCCCGATCCACGCCAGACAGCCAGGGTTGCCCGTTGCGACTACGGACGCGCCAGTCGCAAGTATGTTTTCTAACTTGCGTCTCTGCAAGTTTCGTGCCATCTGCGGCTCGGTGAAGTTGTAAATGCCCGCCGAGCCGCAGCAGACTTCGCTTTCGGATAAAGTCACCCAGGACACATCGGGCAGGAGCGATAATAAACGCCGGGGCGCGTCACGAATCTGCTGTCCATGCGCCAGATGACAGGCGTCATGGTAGGTCATTGTGACGTGTTGCCCAGACGCAGTCTTCAGCGGCGCGACCCAGCCGATCTCGTCCAGCCACTCGCTGACGTCTTTGACTTTGGCGGCAAAGGCGGCAGATTTGACGGCATAGGCCGGGTCATCGGCCAGCAGTTGCCCGTACTCTTTCATCATGCTGCCGCATCCTGCCGAGTTGACGACGATGGCATCCAGCCCGCCAAAAGGCGAAAAGGCGTCTATGAGCGAACGCGCCAGCATCTTGGCATCTTCGCCATAGCCGTTATGCCCATGCAATGCGCCGCAGCAGCCCTGACGGCGATTGACCAGAACCTCGCAGCCGTTGGCAGCCAGAACGCGCACTGTGTCACGGTTGACATCCCCAAAGAGAACGCGCATGGCGCAGCCGGCCAGAACGCCGACGCGAAATCGCTTCGTTCCCACAGCAGATGTCACAGCGGGCGGCAGGGGCGGGCCAATGGTTTCCGGCAAACTTACCTGCTGCGCCGTCGCATCTGAATCGCCCGACAGCAGCCGAGCGACGGGTACCGGAACTGCGCCGCCGGTCACGACCTGGGCCATTCGCATGGCAACGGTCATCTTTTTCGGATGCGCCAGCGTATCCAGCAGAGCATGACGGGACACGTCGGTAACCGCAGGTCTAGCCCGCTCCGCGTTGATCCGTTCGCGGGCCGTTTCTAAAATCCGGCCATACGGCACGGCGGACGGGCAGGCTGTCTCGCAGGCGCGGCAGCCCAGGCACAGGTCCAGATGCCGGGTTACGTCGGCATCTTGAGGCGACAATGTTCCTTCGTGCATCTTCCGCATCAGCACGATCCGCCCGCGCGGGCTGTCCGCCTCGCTGCCCGTTTCCAGATAGGTCGGGCAGGAAGGAAGGCACAGACCGCAATGGACACAGGTCATCAGGTCCTGTTCATGCTGTGATGGGTTCATAGCTTCCCAACAAATCGCCCTGGATTCCACATCCCGGCGGGATCAAACATCTCTTTCAGACGCGCCATGAGGGCAAAGTCCGGCAGCAGGGGCGACCAGACCGGCATGTCCTGGGCGCGCAGTTCGTCCGGCATCCGTTCAAGGATAAAGCTGCCGCCGCAGCGGTCAGCTTTGTCTTTGAGATCGGCGTAAAAGAGCGGCCAGTCCGCCTCGTCGCGTAAGGGCGCAAAATGGGCGGTCATCAGTCCCAGAGCGGCATCAGCAGCCACTTGGGCGGTAAATCCGGCGCGCCGGGCAGTCCATTCCACCATGCGCGAAAATGCGCCGACCTGGGATGACAAAATATGGAACACGGCGGTCATCGGCGCGTCGTCCAGCGCGAAATCGCGCAGGCGGGCGCGAACGCTGAAGGCCGTCGGTTCGTCCAATGCGCCAGCGCCCAGAGTCTCTACTTGCCAGGCGACGGCCTCAGAATTGCCATCGAAGCCGACCACAACATATTGCGCCTCGCCCGCCAGCGGCAGTACCGCGCGGGCCGCGTCCGGGTTCAGCAGGAACAAAAACGATGGGGCCAGGTCAGAGCCGAGAAGCCGGTCTAAGACATCTTCGCTGTTGTGATGAGCATCCAGTGGCAGCAGGGCCGTGGCCGACGCTTCGGGCAGGGGCGCGACTTTGAACGTCGCTTCCGTGATTAACCCCAGCGTGCCGAGAGAGCCGCAATATAGTTTAGGCAGGTCATAGCCGGCGACGTTTTTGACCACTTTGCCGCCGCCTTTGAAGATCTCGCCCCGGTTGTTAATCACGGTCACGCCCAGCAGCGAATCGCGGACGCTGCCCCAGGCCAGCCGCCGCAGGCTGCCCGCGCGCGCGGCAATGACACCGCCCAGGGTTTGCTGCTCCGGCAGGGCAACATCCAGGGGCAAAAACTGCCCGTTCGCCGCGAGGACTTCCTGCAATTGCGCCATCGTCACACCCGCCTGGGCGGTGACGGTCAGGTCGGCAGGCTCATACTCCGTGATGCGGTTCAGCAGGGTCGTGGACAGCGCCAGGGCATACTGACGGGGCGGATAGCCCAGATGCTGCCGCGTCCCCCCACCCCACGGCACGATGCCTTGTCCCGATGCCGCCCGCACAATTTCCTGTGCTCCCGCCAGGGATTCGGGGCAGGCGACCTGCGCGGGAACTTGGCCGAAAACGGCATAGGATTGCTCCGCCATGCCATGAGTATACACTTTTCAGCCGCGCAGGGTCAAGCGCGTTATTCCTGCATGGCAGCCAGCAAGTCAGGGAGAAGGGGCATCAGGGCCTGCATGGCGGCATTCAGGCACTCGGGGTCGGCCAGCCCTTTGGCCGAGCCGGGCAAATTGACCAGAAGCGTGTGGCCGCGCAGGCCGGCGATGCCGCGCGAAAGAGACGCCTGGGATTGGCCGGTCTCATTGCCAACGCGGCGCAGCAGGTCCGTGATTCCGGGGGCGGGGCGCTGGATCACGGCGGCGGCGGCATCCGGCATGATGTCCAGGGGGGAATAGCCGGTTCCCCCCACCGTCAGAATCAAATCGCACCGGGCCTGTGCATTGGGAACGTCGCACCAATCGCGCAGGATGCGTTCCACGTCCGCCCGCGCGCTCCGCACCACAAGCGGGCGATGGACGGCATAAACGCCGTCGCCAGCCGCCATCAGCGCCTGTTCGACGGCGGCGCAGCCCGCCTCTTCCCAGGAGCGCAGGCCGACTTCCGCAAACGTCCCCTCGCGACGCGCCAGACCGAGTATGCCCACTCGTATCATGTTAACCGTCCCTCACTGGACAAGCCCTTTCGTCACCTTCATGAAGATGTCTTCCAGGTCAGTCTCCTGCTCGGAAAATGCCAGTACGCGGAGGCCATGGTCCACCAGCATTTTATTCAGACCGGCCTGGGCCTCTAAATCGCCGGTGAACTCTACATGCAAATGGGAGTTGACCGGACGGACGCCTCGAACGCCCGGTGCATCAGTGAGCAGGGCCGTCGCCCGCTCATACTCGTCCAGCAATTTAATTTCCAGAGTTTTGCCTTCGGTGACCTGGGCCATGATGTCCTGTACGTCGCCGGACACCAGCATTTCGCCGCGCTCAATAATGCCGACTTTGTTGCAAAAGTCGGCCAGTTCGGGCAGGATATGCGACGAGATAATGATCGTCTTGCCCATCGCCTTCAGCTCTTTGAAGAGTTCTTTGATCTCAATACGGGCGCGCGGGTCCAGGCCGGATGCCGGTTCGTCCAGAAGCAGGACTTTCGGGTCGTGAATGAGCGTCTTCGCGAGGCAAAGCCGCTGCTTCATGCCGGTTGAACAATTCTTCCACATAATTGTCCTTTTTGCCAATCAAGTCGGTCAAATTGAGAACATCATCAATAATGCGGGGCCGCTGATTTTTGGGCAGACGGTACGCCCCGGCAAAAAAATCTAAATATTCCCAGACCCGCATGTCGTCATAGATGCCGAAAAACGCCGGCATGTAGCCGATCCGCCCGCGCACGGCTTCCGGGTTTTCCACGACATCAATCCCGTCAATCAGGGCCGTCCCGGAGGTCGGCTTGAGCAGGGTCGCCAGCATCTTGATGGTCGTCGTCTTCCCCGCCCCGTTCGGCCCAATAAAGCCGAAGATGTCCCCGGCTTCCAGGTGCAGGCTGAGGTCTTTGACCGCCGTCAGGTTCTTGTATTCTTTATGCAAATGGTCAATTCGGATCACGTAATGGTTTCTCCCAGCGGCCTTCCGCCACGAACGTCCCGGCGGTAACGGGTGAGCATGTAATACAGGCAGACGCCAATAGCAAATATCAGACTGAGGCTGTAAACAATGAGAACAGAAGACGGCTGGCCGCTCCAGACATCACTTCCATCCACGGTAGAGACAGTGTTATAGTAATTGTAATACGGTGGTTCGGGGCGCGGCTCCGCCCAATTGGACAGCACCGAAAGCACGTAAAACGGGCTGAACCAGGAAATCGCCGGGCAGCCGAAATAGCCATAATCGCGGCTGTACGAACCGTAGCCGCCAAAGGAGAATATCTCCCAGGGCGAATATCCCACGCGCATTTCCGGGACGACCAGTTGACGAAACAGCGCGTCCACAATCAGCAGGCCAAAGCACAGACCGCAAGCCGCTATCAGCGCCATCATGCGGGCCACCGAGGCTTTGCGGGCAAGAAACGAACAAAGCAGGCCCAGCATCGTATAAGCCGCCGCCGTGACGGGAAAGAAAATGATTACGGCCAGCATCCCGGAAAGCTCGTGCCGAATGTCGCATACGCCACCATCAGCAGCGGCGTCGTCACCAGAATGAGCAGAAACAGCGGCGTCAGCGAGGCCAGCCACTTGCCGAAAAAGATTTCCCGCGCTCCCAGCCGCGTCAGGGCCAGCGTTTCCCACGTTCGCTGCTCGCGCTCCTTCATAATCGCCGTGGAGGCCAGGGCGGGACCGAGCAGGACAATCAGCATCAGCAGGAAGCGGATCATCCAGAACCAGACCGGGCGAAACTGCGCTTCATCGCCGTTCCAAACCGCCCACAGGCCGCGCGCATAGAACCAGACAAAGATAACGGCGATGATGGCCGCCGTCCAGGCCGCCGATTTGCTCCGCCGCAGCCAGCGCAGCCGCAGCCACCAGCGCGCTTCCCGTAGGAAGACAGGATTATCCCGCAGGATGTTCCCCACGCTAACTCCGCTCTCGGACGGCGCGGCGGTAGCGGCTGACCATGAAGAAAATAGCCCCGAAGGTCAACAGAGTAGTCAGCAGCAGATAAAAGCCGACGATGGTTCCATTCGGTTCCGTGTTGTACTGATTGCCGCCATACGGGCCGTTCGCGTTCAGCAGGTTCAGCAAGGCAGATAGGGCGAAAAACGGGTTCAGCCACATCACGGATGAATTGCCGTGAAAGCTGTCACTGTTCGCGAGAAAATAGCCGATGACCGCATTGACAATGACGGTTCCCAGACACAGCAAGGCGGTCAGCGTGAGCGAAGTCGCCGTGGCCGCCGCCGTCCGTTTGGCCTGATACGAGCAAAACAGGCCCAGGACGCTGTAAAAGGCCGTCGTCACCAGCAAAAACAGCAGCGAGGCCAGCACAGCGAAGAGAGAAATGCCGCCTCGGATCGCGCAGCCAATCAAATATGGCGAGGCGAGAGCGATCAGAAGCCAGAGAATCACCTGCCGCCCGACCCACTTCCCCAGAACAATCTCCCCGCCGGTCAGCCGCGTCGTCGCCAGCGAGTCCCAGGTCTGCTGCTGCCGCTCCTGCGTGATGGCCGTGGAGGACAGGGCGGGCGCCAGCAGCACGACCAGAACGAGCAGGCCGTACAGCAGCAGCCCCCAGAACTCCTGCGCGTCCAGCGCCTTACCGCGCCATAATCCGGCCAGGCCGCGCGTATAGAAGTACAGAATGACGACGCCTAAAATCCCACCCAGCCATGCATTAGCGTAGTTCGCCCCTTTGCGCCGGAAGCGCAGTCGCCCCCGCACTTCACGCTCCAGCACCGGGTTGTTGGAAAACAGGCTCATGGCGTTTATATGCATCTCTCCGACAATGGGCTAACTTCCACAATGGGCTGAAGCCCTTCGCTGTGTGGCGCGGACGCCCATTGCCCGCCTTCGCGGGCAGCAGACCCGGCAGAAGCCAGAGGGATGGCTGCCCTTCTTGTCCCCGCGAAGGCGGTGACTAGGCCGAAGGTCACTGAGCGAAGGAGTTTACTCCATTGTGCCGAAGCCCTTGTGCAACGTCAGTTATCAATAAGTAACACGGGTCGGCGCGACAGGCAAATGGACGATGACCAGGGTGACATCGTTCTCGCGGACGGAATGGCCGTCCACACGCGGGGCCGGGCCGGCCAGGGCCGGGTCATTGCTCCAACCGAGCAGAATTGCCTCGCCCGGCGCGGGTGAATAAACCGCCGGAGAGATTTGCTGTCCTGAAGGACTGTAATAGTTGCTGTTTTGCTGGCCGAGCGAGCGGGCGTAATCGGCCAGGGCGGCGCGCATGCGCTGGCGGATGTCGCTCTGCGGGTCGTCTTTGTCTATCCGTCCGCGCAATGTCGGGATTTGCAGGCCGGAAGGCTGGGCATTGGCCGCTGTCGGCGTGTTGAGGGAGACGGAGGCGCTGGCCCCATGCACTAAATCACCCAGGCCCTGCCACTGACCGTTGTAAAGCAGTTGGCACTCGCTGAGATCATAGGATGTGTGGTTGGTGACGCTGCCCGTAATTCCCCACGATGTCAAATGAGGAGGCAGGGGCGGGCCGGGCTTCTCGCCCAAAGTTCCATCTATGGTTCCGCCCAGATCGGTGGTAGATTGAGCGTCAAAGGCGCGCATCGCCCACATGTTGATGGCGGTATCCTGAAGCGTCGCGCCGTCCCCCGTCTCCACAAAGCGCGTCTGGCCGTAAGTCTGCGTCTCGGCATCATTGTTGCGATTGCCATAGCCGTAGTTGAAGCCAGGGTTGGGAATAGCCGCCAGAACGTTCACACCGGGCAGGGTGATGTCGTAGGAGGTCCGGTGCGGCGAGAAGAGTCCCATTTCGGTGTAAACGCCGGCCTGACGCTGACCCGACGACGTTTCCAGAATGGCCGCGCGATTGACAAAGACCGCGCCGCCTTTGGCGGCATAACCAACGCCGAACGTGCCGAGGGCAAAGACCAGGACAAGGGCTGGAATCGTGACCCAGGCCAGCTCTTTGCGATCCAGCCGCTTCAAAACTAAGTAGTTGACCGGAACCAGCGCGATCAAATAGACCAGCAGGAACAGGCCGATCACTTCGGTTCCCGGCGCATCCAGCGAGGGCGCGCGCATGACGGCATCGGAAAGTAGCTCCTGCCCGCCGCCATAGTACATGTTCTGCGAATAGTTCTCCTCGCGGGCGGCGACATGGCTGAGAACCGACGCCGGCAGGCCGCGTCCGTCCAGCAGAAGCGTCTGCCACAGGGCAGGAGCCGCAAAGCCGGGATTCTGGAACGGTTTGGCCGTCGGGTCGTAGGCCAGGAGGGTGACGCAGCCGGCACCGTAAGGGCCGCTGACCACCAATGGCCCGGTTTGGGGAGAGCCGGCCAGGACGCGAACGCCCGGCAGCGGCTTGGGTGTCAGGGTTAGTGCGCCGATGGGGCCGACGCTGGGGATGGCGACGGACGGATTGACCGCACCGATACTCGCCGGCAGCAGGCCGGTGAAAAAAGACCCCCCGAAGCGGCTGGCATCCACCCCGCCGCAGACGACCAGATGCCCGCCTGCCGCCACCCAGCCTTTGAGGGCATCGGTCTGCGCTTCGGTCAGGGCGTCCAGTGGGGCATCGCTTCGCAGGAGAACGGCGTCCACGCCGCCGTAGCCCGCCGCTTTATCCGGCAGATCGCTCGCACCCGCCTCTGCCACCTGCGCGGTCGCCGGAGTGGGTGTGGCACTTTGCCCCCCAATGTTCGGCCCATTCGTCGGCTGAAGGGCAATGCCGCCCTGCGTATGAGTCAGACCCAGTTTCTGACCGCTGAGAAAAGTGAACGCGCCGGGGTCGCCGCCAAAGCCGACGAGAAACAGATCGCTGTCCCCCACAGGCGTGCCGGTGACGGTGGGCGCGTTGTTGGTGACGACGTTGGTGGTCTGCGCCAGAACGCGCCCATCGCCGCGCTCCCAGTGATCCGCGATCTGGACGATCACACTGTCGCGTCCAGGATCAATGCCGCGCGTGTAGACGACAAATGTTTGCGGGCCGCCCCCATTGACCGAAATGGGCCGGGCGAAGAGCGCCGAGGCCAGCGCCTGATTGCTGCCCTGCCCGCCATAATTGGAATGGCCTGGTTCATTGGTCGCCAGCACCTGAGCCTGACCGGACAGCGTATCCGCCCCGGCATTCTGGACCGTGATCGTGACAGGACACCAGGTTCCGGGCCGGTAATGCCCCGCAATGCCGAAAACAGCGGTGAGCGCCGGACCATCGGCACGCGCCATCCGCAGCCCCGACCCGACCGTGAGAAGGCAGACGGCCCACAGCGCGAGAATGCGGACAGGCCATCGAGACTGAGTTCTCACAGTTGCCTCATTTTCTGGGAAGCCGATCAGCGGCCTCCTTCGGCGGTTTCCATCTCCAAGTCCGCGATGTCAAAATTGGCGTACACTTTTTGTACGTCGTCGCTGTCTTCCAGCATGTCCATCAGCCGCAGCACCTGACCGGCCTCCTTGCCGGCAATCGGCACGGTGGTTGCGGGCAGCATGGTCACTTCCGCCGACGCATAGGCGATTTTGGCATCGTCCAGCGCCTTCTGGACAGCGGGCAGGTCTTCGGGCGCGGCTGTGATCTCGAAGCCGCCATCATCGGTGGGCTGAATGTCCTCCGCGCCGCCTTCAATCGCCGCTTCCGTCACGGCCTCTTCAGTGGAGATTTCGGGGTCCACGATCAAAACGCCTTTGGGCTGAAAGAGATAGGCAACACTGCCCGATTCAGCCAGCCGCCCGCCCGTTTTGGTAAAGGCCGCGCGGACTTCCGACACTGTCCGCTGCTTGTTGTCGGTCAGGCAGTTGACCAGCACCGCCACTCCGCCCGGCCCATAGCCTTCATAGGTCAAATCCTCGTAATTGGCCCCTTCGCCGCCGCCTGCGCCCCGCTGAATGGCGCGCTTGATATTGTCCTGCGGCATGGAAACCGCCCGCGCCCGCGTGATGGCTGCGCGCAAGGTGATATTGGAATCGGGACTTGCCCCGCCGGTCTTGGCCGCGACAATGATTTCCCGCGCCAGTTTGGTGAACAGTTTGCCCCGATCCGCGTCCGCTTTCCCCTTTTGATGCTTGATACTATGCCATTTGCTATGTCCCGACATAAGACTTCTTTATCCTCTGCTTGCTGTATTAAACGGCCCCAGGCCGCAATTCGGTTCGTGTTGCCTGTTATTATACCGAAAATTCGCAGGAAGGTGTCAAGGAGATAGTTACGGCAAGCCTACGCAAATGAGCTAGCGGCCTCTATGACATTTGAGAAGGAATAGAAAGGGGAGTTGGAAACAGCAAATCAAGGGAAAGTTCTTGTCGGTCTTCATCGTCCTGATAACAAAGCTTACCGCCGTATTTGATAAATTCGCCAATCAAAAAGCGTGAGTGCCGAAGCGCCAAGCATAAAGCCTGAAGAGTATCCACCCCATAGATTTTGGTGGGCTTGGTTTCCAAACCAACAAGGAAAATCGGGCATTCCGCAGATTGTCCCGAGAGTTGGACTGGCCGCCCAATCTGAATAGACACATTGATCTCCTGACCTGTGCGCGTTGTGCCGAGCAGAGCAATGTCAATAATTTTGTCTTCCACTTCTGCTCTGCCCTTCTACCATAACAGTTTGGTTGCCTCTCCTTATCAAATTTCAACGAGTTGCTCCGGCAATACATCGAAGCAAGTTTTACTTGTCTTGGATTCGATATGCCAGGGAAGTTCAGTGTCTATCGTCACGATCTTCCTAGCTTGATCATCCTGCCACTCTTTAATGATCTGACAGCCGATCAAACCAGGCTGCGGATAATCCCTGCCCTCATCTAAAGTTGTAGTAGAAACAACCGGAAACTTTTCTCTAAAAGAATGCTTGTTTCCCCAGGCGTCTATCAGTCTACACTCAACCCAGCCAGGCTGATGATTATCTACAAAACGAACGATCTCTACGCTGACGCCTGCCTTGCTCATGGCGAACCTGACCTGTGACCGTCAATACCCTTCCTCATCCAGAAACGCCGTCATCAGGTCAAGAAACAATTGGCGCAGGGTGACATTGCCGTGATCCAGGCAGTAGCGTTTGGCGCGGTGGAAAAGCGCCGGGGACATGTCCACAGTGGCTTTGGCGCCGGTGGGGTGCTGCTTCTTGGTGGAAAGAAGCTGGTGGACATGGGCAATCAACGCCTCGCTTTTTTCAGCCTCCGTGACGGGGATCGGTTCCAGCGTGGCGGACTGCTCGGCATCCGTGAGATACTGCGCTAAAACCAGGTCTTCCTGCCGGGAGTTTTGGGCGGGCGGCGCGGGGGCGGCGGTGTAGACATGGGCCGTCGGAGCAGGAGTCGGTTCGGCAGGGGACGGTTCCTCGGCGGATTTTTTTTGTTCGCGCAGATTGGCGAGGCGAAGTTCGGCGAGCGTGGTCATCGGGGCATCTCCTGTGGGTTGCTCATCTTTTATGGTTGTTACGGCTGCATTCAGACAATGGGCTAAAGCCCTTCGCCCTGTGGCCTGCGGCCCAGTCTCCGCCTTCGCGGAGACAAGATTAGTCTTTCTTCAGCCCGCGTAGGCGGGCATTAGGCGTCTGCGCCACTTAGCGAAGGAGTTTACTCCATTGTTCCTGGTGTGCGGAGGCCCTGGCGTACCATCCGCTACTTGCTGCTGGTCTTGATCTGGACCGGCCATTTCTTTTCGCGGCTCATCTCGGAGAGCGTGCGCGCCACAAGAGCAGGCGTCATCATGCGCTGGTCGCGGACATAGCCGTTGACAAAAAGGGCGTCGCACAGGACGCACACATCGCGCGGAATGCCTTTGGTGATGGCATGGACATCGGCCAGCGACTGCTCCTCAAAGTAGCCCTCAATCGGCCCGCCGCCGGCGGTGGTGAGACGATAGGCGATCATGTCGCGCATCTCTTCGGGGGAAAGCGGGTCTAAACGTCCCACGACGGCAATGCGGGAGCGAAACGCATCGTGACGCTCCAATTTCTTGGGCAGGTTATCCTGAGCCAGCATGACGACCGTGATCAATTTGGTCTGCGACGTTTGAAAATTGGTCAGGTCTGCGATGGCGTCAATAACACGCGACGCGACGTTCTGCCCTTCATCCAGCAGCAGCACGGGATGACGGCCGGCCTGGTATTCATCCAGCAGAAACTGTTCCAGCGCCTGCCGATTCTGCGCCTCGGTCCGCAGCGCGGCGATGCCGAAACTTTCCAGCATCAGCCGCAGGAACTGGCCCGGCGTCCGCACCGGCGCGCCGGGCAGAAACGCGACGGTTTTGTTCGGCTCGCGAATCCCACGTCATTTGCAGCGAATTGGCAATCGTGGTCTTGCCGATCCCGATGGGGCCGGTGAGGACAGCCAGGCCGCGCTTTTGGTCAACGGCATAACGCATCTTGGCGACGGCGACTTTATGCTCCACGCTGGGGTACGCATAGCGCGGGTCGGGCTGGACGGAAAAAGGAGTCTCGCGCAGGCCATAAAACTCTTCATACATAGGTCATATTCACTTTTCAGGCGGGAAATGGATGGAACGGACTCCATTATAAAGGGATTCGCCGACAAAATCAAGAGACTAGTCAGACCGGCTCAAGGAATAGGCCAGAAGCTGCGCTATCTCTTCGCGCTGGAACTGCTCCAATTCAGCCTCCGGCCCCTGTCCGGCCTTGCGGCAGCGGTTGATAAACGCATCCGGGGCTTTGGGATCAGGGCCGTAGATTTGGGTCAAGATCGCCTCCGGGCCGGCTTTGCCGAACCAGTACCGGGCATTGTTCCAGTCGCCTTCCCGGCGATGAATGATGGCATGCCAGAAATCACCGAGCGGCTCTCCCTGCAACGACTGCGCCAGCGCGTGGCCGCTCGCCAGATCATCGTTTAGCAGAAACAGGCCGACCTTGACCGCAGGCAGGGCGGGCATTGCGGCGATGACTTCGGTCAAGGCCGCGTTAAAAATCTGTGTTGGATGGAGCGGCGGCAGCGGATCGCGCGCCAGCAGTACGGCAGCGATCTCTTGAGCATTTGGCGGCGAAGGCATTAGGGGCGGTCTCCTGTGGGGGATAGTATACCTGATGAAGCGACTTCCCCATACACTGCTTCTACCGATGCCAGCATCTGCTGGATGCCGTATCGGTCGTGAACAAGGGGGCGGGCGTTGCCGGCCAGCTTCGCCCGCAGGCGAGCATCACTCTTCAGACGACTCAGGGCGGCGGCCAGGGCATCCGGGGCATCCGGGGGAACGAGCAGGGCCGTCTCACCGTCAGTCAGCATGTCCGCAAGCCCGCCGACGCGGCTGGCAACGAGGGGGAGGCCCATCGCCATCGCTTCCAGGGCAGCGATCCCCTGCCCTTCCCGGCGCGAGGGAACGGCGAAAACATCGGCGGCGGCAAGCAGGGGCTGGACATCGCTCAGACGTCCCAGCAGCCGGGCATTTGGCGGCATCTGGCGGGCCAAAGTCGCTTTGAGCGGGCCGTCGCCGGCCAGCAGAAAGGTCATGCCGGCCCGCTGACCGGCGGCTTGCAGCAGCGTATCCATGCCCTTTTCACGCGACAGCCGGGCGGCGGCGGCGACCACAAAGGCATTGTCCGGCAGGCCGAACGATTGGCGAGCTTCGGCGCGCTGGGTCGGCGTCAATTCAAAACGGGTTAAATTAATGCCATTGGGGACAACCTGGATTTTGGCGCGGGGCAGGCCGCAGGCCGCCAGGCTGTCGGCGACGGAGGGCGAGACGGCGAGAACGCGGTCGGCATGGAAGCCCAGAAAGGGAATGGCAAGGCGCGTGACGAGATCGCGGCTGACCAGGTTATGCGCGGTGAAGACGAGCGGGAACGGGCGATGCCGGTGCGCCAGAGCACAGATCCAGCCGGCCCGAGCGCCGTGAGCATGAACGATGTCCGCAAACTGCGGAACCAGCCGGGCCAGACGCCGGGCGGCGAGAAGATCCCGCGCCAGCGAGAAGCGGGCGGCGATGTCCAGCGGAATGCTGGCGTGAAGATGCGGGTGACGCAGGACTTCACGGACGAACGCGGGCGGGGCGGCGACGGAGTTGGTGACGCAGGCCGGGTCCAGGCCGTCCAGCAAACTCAAAACGTGCTGGCGAATGCCGCCCAGGGCGGGGCGGACGACTTGCAAAACGCGAATGGGAGCCGTCACGGGAGCGCGGCCACCCGGATCGGACGATGCCGGTGACGCTTATGCTTGTGATGACCGCCGTCTTCCGAGTCGGCGAGAGTTTCCGGGCGCGACACACCGAAAATGTTCTGAATCACCGGCGCAGCCTGCTCCCAATTGGTGGCGACGTTATTGCCGACTTCGCGGCTGGGCAGGGTCGTCATGGAGATCTGTTCGCGCGGGGTATCGTGGACAAAACGGGCCAGCGCGACCTTCTGGTCACTGGACAAATCGCTGTCTATATGCTGGTCAATCGCGTCCAAAAGCGGCCCGATCTTTGCCAGTGTCTGCGGCTGCCGCAGTTTGGCTTTGAGAGCGGCGATCAGGGTCTGCTGCCGCTGGACTCGGACAAGATCGTTGTCAGAGTGGCGGAAGCGGACAAACCCCATGGCCTGCCTGCCATCCAGATGCTGAAAACCGGGCTTGAGATGAATATGCAGATGCCCCCAGTTGTCATCATAATCCATCTTTTTGTCCACCGTCAGGTCCACGCCGCCGAGAATATCAATGGCCTGCTCAAAGCCTTGAAAGTCCAGCGCAACATATTTGTCGCTGGGAATGCCGAAGTTTTCCTGCACCGTCTGCTCGGAAAGAGCCGGCCCGCCAAACTCATGGGCGGCGTTGATCTTAGTGGTTCGGGTTGTGCCGTGATAATGGATTTTTGCCAGTGTATCACGCGGGATGGAGAGCAGGGAAACCGTCTGCTTGGCAAAGTCAAGATGAGCCACCATTAAAATATCCGAGCGAGCGCGCGTCTTCAGCACCTGGTCTGTGCGATCACTATAGTCGGCGTCCCGCCCGATAATCATTAAGTTCAGCGCCTGCTGATTGGGAAAGACATCGGTGACGGACTGGGGATGAAGAATGGAGGGCAGATAATTGCGAAAGCTGGGATGGCGATGATACTGGTATCCCCCGTAAATGGAGGCACCGGTGAGCAGCGCCAGGCTGATGACTCCAAAAAATTTGCCCGCTTTCCGGGCAGAGGAACGGCGGGCAGGCGGCACAGGGCGGCGCGGGGTTTGACTCATGTCGGCGTGATTTCTCCGAAGAATTTATGCCTCGTGGGATGAGGGCTAAGTCATTATAACGTAGATTTGCGTGGTTGTCAAACGGAGGATCCTATCCCGGCTCACACCCCCAGCGCGATCTCTCGCAATTCCCCCATCAGCTTCAAGGCCTCGTCGTAAGGCCGCTGCCAGGTGTTGCGACCGAAGATCAACCCCGTCGCGCCTGCCGCGAACGAATGGCGAGCCTTTTCCAGCAGTTCCGCGTCGGGTTCTTTTTCGCCGCCGGAAATCAAAACCAGCGTTTTGCCTGCCGATTTTACGACCCGGTCTATCGCCTCCTGCGGGCTGAACTTCATCGTGTCATAGGGCTTGGGTGAGCCGGGCGTGGGGCTGTCCGTGGGGAAATTGATCTTGACCACGTCCGCGCCCACTTCGGCGGCGACGCGGGCGGCGTAGTCAATGGCCCAGACGCTTTCCTTGCCCCCTTTGGCTTCTACGGCCTCGCCGCGCGGATACGCCCAGATAATCGTCGGCATTCCCAGCCGCTCGGCGTCGCGCCGGACCATCTCCCACTGCGCGAAGTCTCGATCTTGTGCGGGAGAGCCGACATAGAGCGTGTAGCCGACGGCATCCGCCCCCAGCGCGACGGCGTCTTCCACCGAGGCAAGGCAGGACGAGAACGATTCGGCGTCGGAAGGTATCTCGGTCTTGCCGTTGAGTTTGACGATCAATGGCACCTGGCCGACAAAGTTTCGCATGTACTTTTCGGCGATGCCGTATTGAAATACAATGCCCGAGTAGCGGCCTTCCACGGCCAGTTTAAGTTGAAATTCAGGGTTGGCCGAGTTGGGGTTCGTGAAAAAGTCGCGCGGCCCATGCTCCAGGCCCTGATCAATCGGCAGCATCAGCAGCGTGCCGTTGGCCGGCCCGAATTGGTACAGAAGCCGGTGCAGCCGAGTTCGCTTTCCCGTAGAAAGGTAATCCAGGTCGTCCAGTGCGAGTCGTTTTGCCATTGTGGGTTTCCTTAGTGGTGTGCTGCCTTAGATTTCCCAACATGCGGGCATGGGTTAAACAAAGAACCCCCGCGCGGCTCGTTCCTCGCTACCATCCCCGCTTCCCAGAGAGGGTACGGCGAAGGTGAGGTCTTCCGGCCTCGCTTAAATGCTGCCGTGCCGATACTTGACGATTTCCACATCGTGGACGGTAATCAGGCCCTCATCAATCATTTCCTCAAACACGGCCAGGGCGCGTGCAGCGCGTTCTCTGGTGTCTACCAGCGTCAGAACGAGCGGCAGGTCCTGCGACAACTGCAAGATGTTGGCGGAATGGATGCGCGAGTGTGCGCCGAAGCCGATGACGCCGCGCGTCACCGTCACCCCGGCAAAGCCATCCGCGCGCAGCCGCTCCACCAGCGCATTGACCAGCGGTTTACCGTGCCAGTGGTCATCTTCCCCGATGTAGGCCGTGATGGCCTGACCCGGCCCTTCAATTTTCGGTAGTGGTACATTGAGTATTGTTGTGGTAAACTGTGGTCATGATCATTGAAATCCTCCTGTGCCGCCACTGCCAGAGCCAGAAACTCATCAAGCATGGACGCGACAAGCGCGGCGTCCAGCGCTTCCGCTGCCACGACTGCCGACGCACCTTCCACAAGGCCGAGGATGACCGCAGTTACACCGCTGACTTCCGCGCCCAGGTGCTGGCCGCTTACCAAGAGCGCGCCTCCATGCGCGGCGTCTGCCGCATCTTCGGCATCAGCCGCCTGACGTTGGCCGACTGGCTTAAAAAAAGCCAAGACCCTGCCGCCTCTGACGCAAACACTCCAAGCGGCACAGGCGGGCGATGTACTGGAACTCGATGAACTCTGGTCGTTCGTCTTTCGCCGCAAGGACAAGCGGTGGGTCTGGCTGGAAGGACAAGCGGTGGGTCTGGCTGGCTCTGTGCCGCAGGACACGCCAGATCGTCGCCTTCGCGGTGGGTGACCGCAGCGAGAAAACCTGCCAGCGGCTCTGGCAGCGTGTGCCACCCGCTTACCGGCGGCTTTTGTGCTTTACCGACTTCTGGGACGCTTACGGCAAAGTCCTCCCCGAAGAGCAGCATCAGGCCACGGACAAGGGTGAGGGGCAGACGTGCCACATTGAGCGTTGGAACAACACGCTCCGGCAGCGCCTGGCTCGGTTCGTGCGGCAGACGCTTTCCTTCAGCAAGAGCGACCGGATGCACAAGGTCTGCCTGGCCTTGTTCATCCATGACTATAATCGAGCGCACCAGGCCAACAATACTCAATGAGCCACTACCCAATTTTCATAGCCTAAAACCTTCCTGACGGCCAGAATTGCCCCAGGCGAATGCCGAGCCAGACGGCGGCATAGCCCGCAATGACACTGCCGACCAGATTGCCGAATGCCTGCCAGGAGGAGCCGAGCCGGGCGGATTCAAATTCGTAAGTGGAAAAGGTCGTATAGGCACCGACAAAGCCGACGGCGGCAAACAAACGTCCCTGATCGCCCAGGACGCGGGCTTGAAAGAGCGTCATGAGGAAACCGAGGATGAATGAGCCGGTGACATTGATGACAAACGTAGCCCAGGGAAACAGCCCCTGGTAACGGCTGACGACCCAGGCACCGACCAGGAACCGGGCGATTGCGCCGAGAAAGCCGCCAGCCCCGACGATGAGGCATTGCCTGAGCAGGAGAAGAAACATGACTGGCGGCATTGTAGCACGCGCAGGCGGGGGTGTCAAGGAGATCCTATCCCGGCTCACAAGTTCGCCACCCTTCCCTCAAAGGGAAGGGCAATCGGAGAAGAAGAGGCAGCGAGCCGGGATAGAATCTGACGGGATAGGATTTTGCGGACAGGTACGTTCTTTAAGTCGGGCTGAACGTAAGCGCGAAACTGCCCAGCGTATCGGTCGCCGCCGCCGTATTCCCGCCCTGTCCATTGCCGGAAATGCCGGTCAGGCCGGAAGAGATAGCCACGGGCCGCAGCCATTTCACATGGCCGTCGGCGGCCAGGAAATTGGAGCCGTCTGTATGGATGCCGGTCTGCCCCGTATAGTTGTTGGCGGGATTAGTCGCTGTCCGCCCGCCCATCACGCCGGTTGCGTATTTGAACGTGCCAGGGTTGCCATCAAAGCCGCTGGTTGAATTAATCATATCAGCATTTACGGCGGTCGTGTTGGTATCCAGACCATCTACAGCAGGCGAAAGCGCAGGGCCGAAGCCTTCGGAGGCATCCTGGGAAAAGAGCGATGTCGCGCCCTGAACTTCGCACAGCAGTACCGTACTGGCGGGCGCCTGCTGGGCGGCTAATGCGCCACCGGGACCACCGCCGCGCATGTTTTGGTTCAGCGCGTAAGACGCTGGCTGGGCGTTGCCGTTGATTCCTGTGCTGTCATCCGGGCATTTGTAAACGCCGGTAGATTTGACATAACTGTAAATCTGGCCGGCCCACCCTGCCCCGTTGGTTGCCGTGCCGGTGTTGATCCCGCAGGGCATTTGCTCGTCGGCATCCTGCGTGTACTGGATCACGGCCAGCCCAAGCTGCTTCATGTTGGACTGGCAGCTCGCGCGCCGGGCATTCTCGCGGACTTTAGCGAAGGTCGGGAACAAAATCGCGGCGAGAATCGCGATAATGGCGATCACGACGAGCAGTTCAATGAGGGTGAATCCCTGGCGGTTGTGGATAGCGGGTGTTTGCATGATGCTTCCTTCCTGACTACTTCTTAACTACGCAGGGCAAGGGGGCCGCTGCATTTCGATACTGTTTTAGTGTAGCACTGATTTATGAAAAAATTATGAAGTCCTATCCTTTCCGCCAAATATGTAGACGAGAGCCGAGGCCGTTGGTTTCAAAACAAAGAAAACCGGGCGGAATGCTTTACGGCATTGCGCCCGGTTGACCATGTGCAAGAAATGGATTAGTTGAAGCTGAAGGTGACGATGCGCGGCGCGATCATGCTGCCTGTTCCCGCCGCGTTTGTTCCAGCCACTTCAGGCATTGACGCGGAACCCGCATCCTGACCGCCTGAGACGGCGGGGGCTTTCAGGTACTTGACATGCCCATCTTCCAGCAGATAATTGGCCGAATACGAGCCGGCGTTGTTATCATGGCGCGCGGACACTTGATTGAACACGTCTGGAGACTTAGGGGTCACGACACCGCCGCCAGTGGGAGGGGAGCCGGAATTAAAACCATTGCCACCAGGGCTGTAAGTTTCCCCATTGACGGAGGGATCGCCGCCGTAACCTTGTGACTCATACAGTTGCACGGTTGAAGCCGGGGCGCTGAATTGGGACAGCGCGACGGCGTGAAGGTTGCTGTTGAACTCGTAGGAAATTTTCGGCGCTGTCGTGCTGTCATCGGGACAGGCGTAGACGCCCACGGATTTTACGAACGGGTAAATTTGGCCGGCCCAGCCGTTCCCATAGAGCCAGGTCGGCAGGCCGACGGTTGTGCCGCAGGGCATTTTCTCATCGCTGTCCTGAGTGTACTGGACAAAAGCAAGCCCAAGCTGCTTAAGGTTGGACTGGCAGGAAGCGCGGCGGGCGTTCTCACGGACTTTCTGGAAGACCGGGAAGAGAATAGCGGCGAGAATCGCGATAATGGCGATGACAACGAGTAGCTCAATCAGGGTAAAGCCCCGGCGAGCGGCGGACGGTTTCGGTAACGACATTGAAAATCTTCCTTTCGGGAAAACGGATAGCAGGGCCACTTCTTCAAACAATTGTAACATAGGTTTGCCTGCTTTATAAGGTTTGAAAATAATTTTTACGAAAAATGCTCTGCTAAGGCCAAACGTCGGTCAATAAAAAACCGGGAGGGGAGCATCGCTGCTTCCATCCCGGCATTGTTTGTCAGAGCAAGCGTCTGATTTAGTTGAAGCTGAAAGTCAGCAGAGAGTTGCCCAGAGCGCCTGTCCCGGCAGCGTTTGTACCTGACGCGCCCGTCGCGGAGCCGCCGGAGTCTTTACCCGCCGAAACCTGCGGGATCTTGACATACTTAACGTGGCCGTCTTGCAGCATATAATTGGAAGCATACGAACCGGCGTTGTTGTCATGGCGAACGCTCTCCAGGCCTGCCCCGGAAGTCGCGGTGGAAGTCATCGGAATGCCGCCCGCAGCGGCGATTGCGGTGTTTGCCGCCGGGCTGGTCACCAGTTCATTGCCGATCGGGCTGATCGTTTCTGGGGTTGCTGTGGAAGGGTCCACAGACGCGCCGGGCAACTCATAAAGCACTACCGTAGACGCGGGGGCAGAGAATTGAGCCAGCGCAACGGGCGCCAGGTTGTAGTTGTACACGTAAGAAACCTTGGGAGCCGCCGTGCTGTCATCCGGGCAGGCGTAGACGCCGGTCGCCTTGACATAGGAGTAGATCTGCCCCGCCCAGCCGGATCCCGGCTGCGTGTTGCCACAGGTTCCGTAGGGCATTTTCTCATCGCTGTCCTGAGTGTACTGGACAAAAGCAAGCCCAAGCTGCTTAAGGTTGGACTGGCAGGAGGCGCGGCGGGCGTTCTCGCGGACTTTCTGGAACACGGGGAACAAGATCGCGGCGAGAATCGCGATAATGGCGATCACGACGAGTAGCTCGATGAGCGTAAAGCCCCGGCGAGCGGCGGACGGTCTCGATAACAGCATGAATATTCTTCCTTTCGGGAAAGAACAGAAGTGGCAGTGCCACAAGGGAACGCAGTCCGCGAACGACATTCTTGAGAGGTAGATTTCAGGAATGGAGTACAAATATCTTTAACTGCGAGGCTTCCTCTGTAATGATTATAACATGGATTCCACGGGTTTACCGTTTTTGAAAAATTATTTTTACAAAAATTAATAATCTCGCGCGAGCTGGCTGACGGTGACAAATTCGTAGCCGCGCTTACGAGCCTCTTGGATCAGTGCGGGCAGCACCTGCATCGTCTGGGGAATGCCGTCATGGAGCAGAATAATGGCTCCATTTTCCAGATGATCCAGCGTCCGCTTGAGGATCACATCGGCCGGAGGTTTAGAGAAATCGCCGGGATCCACCGTCCAAAGGGTTGTGATATAACCGCGTTTCGCCGCTTCCCGGATCACATCGCCATCGTAATCGCCGCCGGGAGGCCGAAAAAAACGAACCGACGAGCCGGTAGATTTCTTGATGGCCGCGTCACACGCATCTAATTCGTATCCAATTAACTCCGGCGGGATCATGGTCAGGTTGACATGATCAAACGTGTGATTGCCCACCTCATGGCCCTCCGCAACCTCCAGTTGTACCAGGGCCGGATGCTTTTCCACCTGCTTGCCGACCACGAAAAAAGTCGCCGGAGTGTGGGTTCGGCGCAGGATGGACAGAAGCTGGAGGGTATAAACCGGGTGCGGGCCGTCGTCAAAGGTCAGGGCGATGCGCTGCTTGCGAATGTCGCCCCGAATGATCTTGTTGAACTTATAGCCCTGCTCCTGCTCGTACTCATCTTTGGCCAGCAGCGACACATAGGGCCGGTAGCGCTCCGGGAAGGCCGGCGAGTTGTAAAAGGCCGACGGCAAAATCTGATGCACGGCCTGCACCTGCGATTTGGCTTTGGCGGGTGTAGGAGTTGGCTTGCGCTGACTGGCCGGCGTTGTCGGCGGCGGCAGTTTGCCGGCGCAGGCCGGCCCGGACAGCAGAGCCAGAGCGAGGAAGCCCCCTAGCCCCCAGTAATGGGGGAGCTGGAAAAAAAGCCTCCTAGCCCCAATTCTGGGGAACCAAAAAAGAAGAGGCCCTTCTATTCCGGCTCCCCCATTATTGGGGGCAGGGGGGGCGTATTTATTGTGCATCAACCTGCCCCATCTCCACAGGATCGTCCAGACGCAGGTCGCGCAGGACCAGGCCCGAGAGCAGTTTGGGATAGAAAAACGTGGACTTCTGGGGCATGACGTCACCGGCCAGGGAAACATCGCGTATTTCGCGGACGGTCGGGCGGCCCAGCAGAAACGCCGCCTGCGCCTCGCCGCGCTCCACAGAGTTGATTGCTTCGACTAAGTCGCGCGTGTAGGAAACGTGGGTGCCTGCGGCGACGGCGTCGGAGTCAATGCCCAGGCAGTCATGGAGAACCAGCGTTCCAAGCAGCGTCACCGGCAGCCGCTTGACCGCTTCCGAGCCGGGACCGGGGATCGGACCGGGCTGATCGCCTTCCGTGGCTTCCAAAACGGCCAGATGGACTTGAGTGCGGGGCAGGATGATGCCGAAAGCGACCTTGCCATTCCCCGCCTGTGCCGCAATGGATGCCTCAATAGTCTCCGGGCTGCTCTCTGTCAGCGTGAAACGCCGGGTCAGGGCGGAGAGCAGATCGGCCATGGTTTCCGGCGGCACGTTTTCGAACGAGCCGATGCGTCGGCAAAACCAGCAGCCCTTCGTCTTCAAAGGCCGTCAGCGTGATCAAAATGTAATCGGCGCTGATGGGCGTATCTTCGGACAAATCAGGCCGCGCGGTGCGGACTTCGCGGCGGTAAGTCAGAGAGGTCTCGTAACGATGGTGGCCGTCGGCGATAAACACCTGCTTATCGGAAAGCAGTTCGCGCAAAACGGCGTGCGCGTCCGGGTCACTGATCCGCTCAATGCGATGACTGGAACCAATGGCATTATCCACGCGCTCCATCACAGTTTCACGGTCGTCATACTCGCGCAAAAAACTCTGCACAGCCTGATCGGGATCGCTGTAAAGGCCGTAAATTGACTCAAACTGCGCCTCTGTTTCCCGCAGCAAAAGCAGTCGGTCTGCCTTTGGGCCGGTGAGCGTTTTTTCGTGCGGCAGCACCCGGCCCGTGCTGTACTCTTCCAGCTTCAACAGACAGATCAGCCCAATGCGGTCCGGCACCGGCTGTCCCGTGGATGGATCGTTAAAGGTCTGGTGATAAACGTAAAACGAAGGCGCATCCTCGGCCCGAAGAATGCCCGAAGCAAGCCACTCGCGAAACAAGCGCGCTGCCTGCGTGTACTTCTCTTCTTCCCGGCCCAAAATCAGCCGCACGACGTTGGCAGGATGCCGTTCATAGAGAGCGGCCTGCTCGGCGGGAGAAATGACATCATAGGGCGGGGCGACCAGAGAGTCCAGAGTCGCACCGGCTCTGGACGGATCGTAGCGAATGCCGCGAAACGGCAAAATATCAACCATGCGAGATTTCCTTATGTGTGGGGATCAATGGCGTTGCCCCACTATGATACCCTATCGGGAACCCGGAACCGACACCGGGCGTTTCCCTATTGTGCGGTAGCCGCACAGGATTTGGGTATACTTTTGCTGTCGCTTTGTCCTGGGAGAGTTTCATGCCTTTGCCGACCGCCGATCCATCCACCCTGACCGTGCTGAAAACGCTTCAGGAGCGCTGCCCGGGTATCCCGTATCTCGCTCTGGGCCAAACCGTTTTTTGGGATGAGCCGGTTAAAGCGGTCTGGCGTCGCCTGCTGGACCAATTTTCGCCCGGCGCGACGCTGATTGCCGGTGTCCACGACACGGATTATTTCGCAAAAACCTCGGCGCATGTCGGGGATGAGCAAAAGTTCATTGCCCTGCCCCATGATGACGGACGCACGCGCGATTTATGGAGCGCGGCAGGCGAACTGTCAGCCCTGTTTGGCAGTGAAAGCGTGCCGACGCGGGCGATGTTCCTGTCCAACGCCGTTCCGTTTGACTGGCTGGGCAAATCCTACCCCGGCGGCAAGAACGCTCTGTACGCGGACAAAACGGAAGCCTGGGGCTGGCGCGGCATTGTCCATACCGAGTCGCACAGCGTCATCGCCCACGACATTCCCATTCGCGACATAAAAGATGCCTTGCTGGAACAGATGGCTTGGGGCTTTGCCCAGAGCCTCGCCTGTCTGGCCGATGGAGATTCCCGCGCCTATGCCGAGACAATTGCCTCTGCCATTCGCGGCTGGGTGTTGGAGTTTCTGGAAACGTGCAGCGATTCGTGTCGGCTCTCCGACCTGTACCAGACCCTGCTCCCGCGCTTTTATGCCCTGCTTCTTGGCTCCCCGCCCGTCGATTTCCAAACCACTTCTTCCATCCACTTGTTTCAATTCAACAGCGAAACTTACCACAAAGCGCGCTTTAGCCTGGTGAGCCTGTTTCTGAACCCGAAATCGCGCCGCATCGCCCGCGAGGCGTACAACCTGGCAGTGACTGGTTCCGGCATTTATGCGCTGGATGCTTTTGGGCCAGGAGCGATCCCTTTTGATCTGGTCATTCCCGGCGTGGGACGCGGCACGATTCGCGTGACCCCGGCGTCGGTCATCGTGGAAACAGCCCCGCAGCCAACCGTGCTGTGGACAGATCAGCGCGTGGAAACGCTGGCACAGTTAGCCGCATTAGCCCAGGAGCATTTTGGTCCCGACGTGGCCCTGGTCGGCAAGGCCGTCACGCTGGCTGACATGATCGCCGCCGAGCATCTGGTCGTTTTCCACGAGACAGCATCTGGCTATACGACCCGAACGCAGGCCATGAACGCGCGTCTGGCCGCGTCAGGCCACCCGCTGACACTGCATCCAATTGTGCGCCTGACCTATCCTACCTGGGATGCCCTCGCCGCCGTTCCCGCCGCAACGACATTCCGCCTGCCGCCCCACCTGGCGGCGACGTTCGGCGTGGAGACGATCTCCGCCCGCGACTTCGCCGCGCGCTGGCGCGAGGTTGTTGAACGCCAGCCGGACGCTGATGGGCGAAATCCGGGAACTTCCCAGCCTGCGCGCCCTGCTCGGTTCTTTGGAGGAAACCAACGAACACTGCTGGTGCGACCGACTAGATGAATATGAGCAGGCGCTACAAACGCTGCGCGAAATTGCCTCCCACAGCGAAACGCTGCGCGGACGCATGGACGAGCATCAGGAGGAACTGGTCGTCTGGCAAAAGGAGCGCGAAGAACTGGAGCGGCGCAAAGGCGAGGACTGGCGGCACAATCTTCAGCCGCTCATTGTAAAGCGAGATGCCGCTTCGGACAGCGGGGAAGCCGCCCGCCATCAGGCGCAAATTGGCCGCCAAACGGCAATCCGCGCCACGGCCTTTGACGTACCCATTGAAATCGCCCGCGAACGTATTGCCGCCACTCGCCATCTTCTGGCTGAGTTCCGCCGCCAGCGCAAACTTTTGGAACGCGGCCCGGAGGCGTCAGCAGCGAGGGCGCGGATCGCCGAAATCACGCACGGGGCGGAAATGGCGCGTTTGGAGATTGTCCGCAACGCCTACCTAACGATTGAAAGCCTGGAACACACAAACCTGCGGCCGACTGCCTGGTGGCTGCCCTTCGTGGACCCGACCGGCGCGTGGTTTGACGCCATAACGACGGGTACGAAGGCGCGATTGGAAGAGACTGTCATGACCGGCCGCCAGCCTTCGTGATCGCACCACCGTCAGACGGTAGAATGCCTAATTGAACATCCGGCACGGTTCCAATCGGGTAGCAGCCCATTCGCCGGGCAACGCTGTCCGCAGGAACGCGAAAGTCATAAGATCCAAAGTTGCCAAAGCGGAACGGCGCGGTGACACTTCCCTGCTCCAGGGCCAGTTCCCGGCGCACCGAGGCGAGATCATCGTAATCGCGATGACGCAGCCAAGTCGTCCCCCAGTGGAACAGGCTCTGTCCATCGGAGGTATCGTACAGGTTATCGGCCATGACGATGTGCAGCGTTTCCAGGCTCAGGCCGGTCGGTACGCCTGCATCCCGCTCCGCCTGCACATGGTGTTCAAAGTCAGTCGGCGACATATAGTTTGGACGTTCGCGCTCCCCAAAGGCGTGCATCTTTTTGGGCCACTGCCGCTCGTCGTCGTCGTCAAACCAGCCCCACATCTGCGCGTCGCTGTTGTCCGCCAGAACGTTGTGGCGGATCATCTCATCGTGCGTCCAGACCAATTCCCCCTGGTTATCCGGCTTGCCGATGCGAATAGTTCCGCGCTGCTCCTGGTCCTTGAAGCAGAAACCGTCCCTGTTGCCGACCAGAAGATTGCGTTCAATCACGCATCCGGGCGTGCAGTACAGGGTGATGCCCGCCTGACTGGCCCAGCTCGTGTTCCCGCCGAACCCATTGCCGACAATCACATTGTCATGGGCGCGCAGGCCGTAAGAAATCTCAGAATAGAGGCCCACGTCTTCATTACCGGCGATCAGGCAGTTGCGGACTTCACAGTCCTCGTTGCCGATGTCAAACCAGAGGCCGCAGCCGCGGTTGTTCAGGACGCGGCAATGTTCAATCACCGCCCCGCGCGTCAGCGCCGTCTTATTGCCGCCCGCCTCCCAGCCCCGGTCAAAGTCTTTGACGTTGTTGTTCTGGATCAGGCAGTCACTCATTCTGAGGTTGTGCGCTTTGACCGCCGCGAAGCCAAGTTGACCATTATCCTGAATGGTACAGCGCAAGACATGCTGATCCAGCCCTTCAAAACGGACGCCGCAGCCGTTAGTGCGTTCGAAGGTACAATCCTCAATCACATCGCCCCGGCCTGAGAAATGCGCCGCGCCATTCTGGGCGGCGTTCGCGGCATACCGAAAGCAGAGACCGCGCACTTCCACATTGTCCCCACTGCACTCCCAGAGCGACTCCCGTGTGGAAGCCTCAACGGGAACAGTGTTCAGGTCTTCGTTTCCTGCATCCCAAACATACAGGCGTTTGTTATCCAGATCAGCGAAGAACGATCCACGACTCATTTCCGCCCGGTGAAGCACTTGATGCAGCAGGTAGTTCTGCACCATGACCTGTTCCGTTCGCCCGATCATCTTGTGGTAATCATCTTCGGGATGGGTATGGTTGGCCCGATTATTCTGAAAACTGTAGGGCCAGGCGACGCTGTAAATGTTGTCCGGCCCCGGCTCTTTCTGCCAGCCCGTCACCCGGTCCGCCCCGGTGATGACGACGGTTGCCGCCGGTGCGGCCTCGAACCGGATCGGCCGGCCAGCCGTGCCGCTGGTTCCGATGGTGATGCTTTCCCGGTAGACGCCGGTATGAATCAGCACCAGATCGCCCGGCTGGACATGTTTCGCAGCATCGCCGATGGCGCGGAACTGGGCGTCTGGCGCGACCGCAGGGAGCGGCGCGAGGGAAACGTGCCAGACGCGCCCTTCCGGCACAGCGCGCGCCACCGGCGCTGCGTGAGCAAAACTCGCGAACAAGCAGAGCGCGATCATACCACATAGTCCGATGAGGATATTTTGTCTTGCTGTTGCCACGCCGTCTTCCTCTTTTCTCTTATGCCCGGTTTTCTCTTGTACCCGGCAATCCTACCGTTTGACCATTTTCATGCCGCTTTCACCGTAGCGCGGGCCGGAAGTCTGAGTCGCTAAAGCGTCTAAGCGGGCCAGATCATCGGGCGAAAGCGTGACATTGACAGATTGCACATTCTCTTCCAGATACTTGAGCCGCTTGGTGCCGGGGATGGGGACGATGTCCGGCCCCTGCGCCAGCAGCCAGGCCAACGCGATCTGGCCAGGTGCCGCGTTTTTGGCTTGAGCGATGTCTTTGACGACATCCACCAGGGCCATGTTCTTCTGGAAGTTCTCGCCCTGATAGCGAGGATCACTGCGGCGGTAGTCACCTTCCGGGATGTCTTCATACGTTTTAATCTCGCCGGTCAGAAAGCCGCGACCGAGCGGGCTGAAAGGAACCAGACCAACCCCTAACTCGCGCAGAGTGGGCAGGATTTCAGCCTCAAGACCGCGTTCCCAGAGCGAATACTCGCTTTGCAGGGCGGCTATCGGGTGGATAGCATGGGCGCGGCGGAGGGTGTTCGGGCCAGCTTCCGACAGGCCCAGATGCCTGACTTTGCCGGCCTGGACCAATTCAGCCATTGCGCTGACTGTTTCTTCAATCGGGGTGGAACGGTCTGGCCGGTGCTGGTAGAACAAGTCTATCGTCTCCACGCCCAGCCGCGTCAACGACTCATCGCAGGCCCGGCGGATATTGGCGGGAGAGCCATCCACGCCGGCAATCGCGCCGTTTTCAATCTTAAAGCCAAACTTGGTGGCAACGATGGCCTGCTCCCGTCGCCCTTTCAGCGCTTTGCCGACCAGCGTTTCATTGGTATACGGCCCGTAAACTTCCGCCGTATCAAAAAACGTGATGCCTAAATCCAGCGCTCGATGGATGACGGCAATCGCCTCCGTTTCATCGCGCTCTTCAGCAGTGCCATAAACACCGCTCATGCTCATGCAGCCGAGGCCGATCTCCGAAACGGGGAGACCATCGCCCAATAGACGTATTTTCATCGTTTTCTCTTTTTTCGTAGGTTTTTCCTCTTATTTCCAACACTTTCCAAACAGAAACGTCCACTCTCTGAGGCAACCTGCGGGTATACTGTCTGCGCTGATTTCGCGCCGATGATAGAACCATATTCAATAGGAAGAGGTCTCATGCCAGTGATAAAACCAGTGATGCTTCTCATCATAGCCGCGACCCAAGCTATGTTCCTGATGCTCGGAGTAACGGCCCATGCAGACATCAACCTCGTCCCAGACAAGCCGGCGACCGCCCCCAATTATTTTTGCACCTGGTCAGCGCAAAATTATATGTACGGACAAGGGCTGCCGAGTATGGACCCCGCGATCCTGGAAGGCGGCAGCGGCTCAAACCTGGCATGGCAGAGTCTTACTGAAGGCGTGGTTTTCGGCCCGAAGGGCTGGGCCTACACGTTTTACCCGGAGGTTCGCAAGGACTTGTTCTTTCTTCTGGACGATGGCTATTACAACACAGATAGCGCGGCGATGGATCTGAACTTGAAAAAGTTTCCCTCGTTTACCGGCACCACGGAACAACGGTTTAAGGCGGTCAGCCTAAAACTCGAAGCGGCAGGATGGCGCGGCCTCGCGCTCTGGACACGGCATACACCGAACACCGCTGAGAAAATTGAGCCGCTGCTCCAACGAAGTCAGTCCGCCGGCGTGAAATACTGGAAGATCGACGGTGGCGATTGGGACTTTTCCGTGCAGGCGCTGAAGCAAAAGGAGTATCCTTCACTCATTCTGGAGCATGTCAGCGGGGAAGGACCGTTAAACGGAGACTGGACAAAGGACGGGAGATTGGGCCACAGAACTGGGGAACCAATCGCCTCAACATACTCAAACAGACAGATGTGTTCCGAACCTACGATGTCAGCACGTATTTATCGGTACCGACCACGCTGGACCGCGTCGCTCAGATGCTCAACGGGGCGCAAGGGCATCCCGAAGTTACGGCATTACTCAATTGTGAGGATGAGGTATATCTCGCCGCGACATTGGGCTGCACGATGGGCGTCATGCGCCATCCGCTCGTTGGCCTGCGTCCGAGCGGCGACCCGGATGTGTTTTTCGCCGGCCCGAGACAAACCAAGCGCCGCATGGACGAGGTTGTTCGCGCGCTGCACTGGCAGCGAATTGCGGAGCCTTACAGCGCCGGACAGGGCTATGTCCGCCTCGATGATGCCATCCTCACGGATGATTGGGTTTTCCAGCGCGGGGATACCTGGTATACCGAGTGCATCGGCAAGGATGTCAAACAGGGAGCGCCTGCTCGCGTCTCGCGGAATCTCCCCCTTCCCACGGTCACTACAAACGGTGAAACGCCGTTTGTGATTGCGGGACGGTTTCCCAATGGAGCCGTGGCCGTTTGCACTCTGGAACGCAACTTAAAGGAGAAAGCCTGGTTCATGCCGCCTGCCGACGTGACCGTAGAGACTGGCGGCGCTCAAGGCCCCTTCGGCCTGTTCGGGCATTACCGCACTCTGACGCTCACTTTCAAGGAGCCGCTGACCGGAAAGCGTGTGCTGGCTCAGGACCTGGCCGGGGAGAAAGCTATTGAACGTGACCCGGCGCGTTCATGTTCAAGGGAGCGCCCTGACAATTCACGGCAGTTTAATCGAAGAAATCGGTCGCAAAGACGCGACACCAGGAGACTTATCCGACCCCGGAATGGTTTTGGCTGTCGTCAAGCGGTAACAGGTTTTGCAAACTGCGGGTATACTAGGGGCGCAGATTTCGTCATCAAACCCATTTGCAGGTGACTATGAACCCTTCGCCCATCGCTCCGCCGGAGCCGTACAAAGCCATTATTTTTGACTGTGACGGCACACTGGCCGACACTATGCCTACTCATGTCAAAGCCTGGGTAGCCTCCTACAAATCGTTCGGGATTGACATTGCCGAGCAGCCTTTTTTTGACATGGGCGGCTGGCCCAATCGCGCCATCATTGAGGGCTTAAATCAGAAGTTCGGCTATGATATGGATGTGGCGCGGACTCAGGAGGAAAAAGAGGGACGGTATCTGGAGATGCTGCATACGATCACGGAGATCAAGGCCGTCGCCGACATTGCGCGGGCGCACCAGGGGCAGGTGCCAATCGCCGTGGCATCCAGCGGCCTGGGCCGGGTCGTTCATCAAACGCTCACGACGCTGAACCTGCTGTCGCTGTTTGATGTGATTGTGACAGCGGATGATGTCGTGCATGGCAAGCCCGCGCCCGACCTGTTTCTGCTGGCAGCGGAACGGCTCGGAGTCGCGCCCGCCGACTGCATCGTCTATGAAGACGGTGATCCCGGCCTGGAAGCCGCGCACCGGGCGGGGATGCGCGCGGTGGATGTGCGCGTTCTTTGGCAGGGCGACAACAAATGACGCGCATTCGCAAAGGAGTCATCACGGCAGCAGGGCGCGGGACGCGGCAGTATCCCGCCTCTCAGACCGTGCAAAAAGAACTTTTTCCCCTGGTGGACGTAGACGGCTATGCCAAGCCGACCCTGCAAATCATTGCCGAAGAATTATTTGCATCTGGCGTGGAAGAAATCTGCATCATCGCCAATCCGCACAATGTAGAACCGATGCGCCTGCATTTCCAGCAGCCACCCCCGGCGTCACTGACGGGCAAAGCGTGGGCTGCTCCACTGTCCGAAGCCCTGGCCGACATGGCGGAGCGGCTGACGTTTGTGGTGCAGGAAACGCAGGAAGGCTACGGCCACGCCGTCTTTCAAGCGCGGGAATGGGCCGGTGCTGCGCCATTCGTGATGGTTGTGGGCGACCACGTTTACTTTTCGGACACGGAAACGCGCTGCGCCGGGCAGCTCATGGCGGCGTATGAAAAACATGACTGCTCCGTGTCGTCTGTCTTTCCAGTCAATGAATCAGAACTGAGCCGCTACGGCATCATTGCAGGCGTTCCGCTTGGAAAAACCGAGCCAACGACTTATGAAATCCGGGCGATGGCCGAGAAACCGACCGTGGAACAGGCACAAGAGTCCCTGCGGACGCCGGGCCTGCCGGACGATCAATATCTGTCGTTCTTCGGCATCCACGCCTTCACCCCGGCCATTTTTGATTGCCTGGAGCATCTCATTCAGCACAATATCCGGCAGCGCGGCGAAATTCAATTGACTTCCGCCCAGGCCTTGCTATTTGAGCGCGAACGCTACCTGCTGACCGAAATGCGCGGCAATCGCTATGACATGGGCATTCCCGAAGGGCTGATTGAAACCCAGATCGCCCTTGCCCTGCGTTCGCCCTTTGCCGCTCAGGCGTGGGCAATGTTGCAGGAACAGACCTAACCCCTATTACGTTACAAGGAGAAACACGAATCACTATGTCTATTGCAATCACTGATGTTCAGGCGCGGCAAATTTTGGACTCGCGCGGCAACCCCACCATTGAGGTGGATGTGTATCTGGAAGACGGCACGTTAGGACGCGCCAGCGTTCCCTCCGGCGCTTCTACAGGCGCGAATGAAGCCGTGGAACTGCGTGACGGCGACAAGAAAGTCTACGGCGGCAAAGGCGTGCTGAAGGCAGTGGAGAACGTTAACGATCAAATCGCGCCCCGAGCTGCTTGACCTGGATGCTACAGAGCAGGTCGCCATTGATGAATTTATGATTGAACTGGATGGCACAGACAACAAAGGCCATTTGGGCGCGAATGCGCTTCTCGGCGTCTCGCTGGCTGTCGCTAAAGCCGCCGCCCGCAGCCTGGGCTTGCCGCTTTATCGCTACATCGGCGGGACCGCTGCCCGGCAGTTGCCCGTCCCCATGATGAACATCATGAACGGCGGCAAGCACGCCGACTCCAACGTGGACATGCAGGAGTTCATGGCAATGCCTGTCGGCGCGTCGTCGTTCGCCGAGGCCCTGCAATGGGGAACGGACGTGTATCATGCGCTGAAAGGTGTCCTGAAAGCGCGAGGGCTGGCGACGGCGGTCGGCGATGAAGGCGGCTTCGCGCCGAACCTGCCGTCTAACGAAGAAGCCATCAAGGTCATTTTGGAAGCCATAGACAAGGCCGGCTACAAAGCGGGCGAACAGATTATGATCGCCATGGACCCTGCCGCCTCGGAGTTTTACGACAACGGCCAGTATGTGCTGAAGGGCGAAGGCCGGACGCTTTCCGGCGATCAGATCGTGGATTACTATGCCGATCTGGTGGAAAAGTATCCCATCATTTCCATTGAAGACGGCCTGGCGGAAGATGACTGGACGACCTGGCGCAAGCTGACCGAGCGGATCGGCCACAAAGTCCAGTTGGTCGGCGACGATCTGTTCGTCACCAACACCAAATTCTTGCAGCGTGGCATTGACTCGCAGACCGCGAACTCCATTCTGGTGAAAGTCAACCAGATCGGGACGCTGACCGAGACATTGGCCGCGATTGAACTGGCGAAACGCGCGGGCTACACGGCGGTTGTTTCGCACCGTTCCGGCGAAACCGAGGATGCGACCATTGCCGACATCGTCGTGGCGACCAATGCCGGGCAGATCAAAACCGGCGCACCGGCCCGAACGGACCGGGTCGCCAAGTACAACCAGCTTCTGCGGATTGAAGAGGCATTGGGCGATACGGCCACGTTCCAGGGGCTGAAGTCGTTTTACAACTTGAAGAAGTGAACTAACCCCGGCGCAGCACTGGCTATCCGGAGGGCAAGCGCCGGGGTTAGGTTCTTATGTTCACCCGCACCAATGTCGCCAATTTTTTGCAGGGCCTGTTTGTTCTCCCACTTTGCGCCCTGTTCGGCTTGATGACGGCCCTGTTGTTCCAGTCGTACTACCATACGCACTGGAAATGGGGCTGGGAACTGCTCTGTGTGGCTGGGTTTGCTGTGTTTCCGCTCCTGGGCGCGCTGAAGACCCGGCAGCATTCGCTGACGGCAGGGCTGCTGGCAGGGCTGGTCGTCAGCATTTTCGCCTATTTAGGACTACGCCCGCACGCATGAGGCTCTTGCTCAAATACACAATCGCGCTGTCTTTGCTGTTTTGCGTTGGGACTGCACACGCAGACCCGCCGGCATTGCGCGGGTTTGTCGTCTGCCTGGACCCCGGCCATGCCTCGGAAACCAGTCAAGGCACGGTCAGCCGGGACGGAAAACTGACCGAACTGCACGTCAACTGGATCGTCGCACAGCGTCTGACAGCTTTGCTGGAAGCTGAAGGTGCGATGGTTGTGCCGACCAAAACACGCGAGTCTCAGATCGTCACCAATCGGCATCGGGCTGAAATTGCCAACGCCGCCCACGCCAATTTGCTGCTTCGCCTGCACTGCGATTCGGGAGAGCAAAGTGGGCTTGCCACCTATTACCCGGATCGACAGGGCAAACGCTTCGGCATCACCGGCCCATCAGCAACCGTTATCAAGGCCAGCCTGATTGCCGCCAGTATCTTTCAGCCTGCTGTCATTGAGGCTTTGCACGGTGCGCTGCGGGATGCGGGCATCAAAGGCGACTCTCAAACCGCCATCGGCGGCAAGCAAGGAGCTTTGACCGGCTCCATCTTCTCGCATGTTCCCGCGCTCACCGTAGAAATGTGCGTGCTGACAAACGCGCACGATTACCACTTCATTCGCACAACCGCCGGACAGCAGCAGATGGCGGAAGCCCTATTAGCAGGCGTAGAAGCCTGTGCAAAAGTTCACTTCATGCAAAAACTGTTGGCCCCTGGCGGGCTGCAAACCGTGAGTCCCTCGCAGGCAGGGGTGGTCGGGAGGAGTATCCATGACAAAGACCGCTGAAACTGACGTTTCCTGGGACCTGAGCGATTTATTTGCCGGCCCGGACGATCCCAAGATTGAAGCCACACTGAAAGCCTCTGCGGAACGCGCGGCGGCCTTTGCGCGGGACTATCAGGGCCGCATAGACCGCCCTGGCCTGACCGCCGCGACACTCGCGCAGGCGCTTCGCGAATACGAGGCCCTCTGGCAGGAGGCGGGCAAGCCGGGAACCTATGCCCGCCTGCGCTTTTCGGCGGATACGAGCGACACGAGCCGGGGCGCGCTGATGGCGAAAGTGCAGGAACAGACGACGCGGCTGTCTCTGCCCCTCGTCTTTTTTAAGCTGGAACTGGCGCGGGTTCCCGAGGAAACTCTGCTGCCCCTGCTGGATGACCCGGCCCTGGCTCCCTATCGTTACTACATCCATCTTGTCCGGGCCGCGCGCCCCCATCAATTGTCCGAAATGGAAGAAACGCTGCTTGCCCGGTTCAACGACACGGGAACGCGCGCTTTTGTCCGGCTTTCCGGCGAAATCCGGGCAGCGACTGTTTTCAAGCCGCAGTTGCCGGACGGCACGACGCCGGAATTAAACCAATCCGGCCTGACCGCGCTTTATTCGTCGCCCGACCGCTCCGTGCGGCAGGCCGCGGCGGAGGCTTTTGCGGAAGGCGCGAAGGCTAATCTCAAGATTCTGACCTTTATTCTCAACACACTGCTGCAAGACAAAGCCGTTTCCGACGAACTGCGCCATTATGAGACGCCGGAATCGACAGGCTTTCAGCGCGACGAGATGCCGGGCGAGACGGTGGAACTGGTGACGGGCATCACCGCCGAGCATTATCCCCTGGCCGCGCGTTATTACGGTCTCAAACGGCAGGTTCTGGGTTACGAAACGCTCAAAGATTACGACCTGTTCGCGCCTCTCTTTCAGGCCGAGGAAACCATCTCTTTTGACGAAGCGCAAGGCATCGTACTGAAATCGTTCGGCAGCTTTTCGCCGGTCATGCGCGATTTAGCCGCCGAGTATTTTGACAGGCAGTGGATTGACGCCGCGCCCCGCAAGGGCAAGCAGGGCGGGGCGTACTGCAACGGAGGAACGCCTGACAAGCATGGCTACGTGTTCCTGAATTATCTGGGCAAGATGTCCCACGTCATGACCCTGGCCCATGAACTCGGGCATGGCGTTCATGGGTCGCTGGCGCGGGAGCAAACTTACTTCAATATGTTCGGGACGCTGCCGATGGCCGAAGTCGCCAGCACGTTCGGCGAAATGCTCGTCTTTGATCAGCTTCAGCAGGACGCTCCCACTGAAACGCGATTAGCCTTGCTGGCCGACAAGATTGAAGGGGCCATAGGAACAATCATGTCCACGACCGGGCGTTACCGGCTGGAAAAGATTATTCACCGTCAGCGGCGGAGCGAGGGGGAGATGACCGGCGATCAAATCTCGGATCACTGGCAGGCCGAAATGGCGGCTCTCTACGGCGAGAGTTTGGAAATCACGGACCGGCTGCGTCTATCCTGGAGTTACATCCCGCATTTCGTCAACTCGCCGTTTTATTCGTACCCCTACACGTTCGGCGAGCTTTTCGCGCTCTCTCTGTACCAGAAGTCCAAGACGGACGGGCCGGCCTTCGCCGAGCGTTACCTGCGCCTGCTGCGGGCCGGCGGCAGCGATTCGCCGCACACTCTCGCGCGAATTGTCGGCGTAAACCTGGATGATCCCGATTTCTGGCGCGGCGGCTTCCGCGTGGTGTCGGGCCTGATTGACACGTTTGAGACGCTTTGGACAGAGCAGTCGCCCGGTTAGGTTTGGGAACCAAACGTGGTATAATCCGGTTAAGACAGCAGTGATCATCAAAGGAGATGAAAATGACGACAACCAACGTTACGTCCGACAAGGTCGCAGACCAGACTCTGGACCAGCAGCACCAACATTTGAAGGAAGTCCACGAGCATCTGCAATTCGCATCAACGGCCGACGCGCCGGAAGAAATCCGAGAGCGGATGCGGCGCGCGGAACTGGCCTTGAAGCGGCATGAAGAAGCTGCCCACTAGCGAAAACGCCCTGTCAGAAAACTGACGGGGCGTTTTCTTGCGGTTTGACGGCAACGTAAAACAAGCGGTCGGAGCGCTTCTTCGGGGGATTAGTGGTGTAGCCATCGTAGACAAAGACTGCATCAAAGCCTGCATCGCGCAGCCATTGGGCGAGTTCGTCTTTGCCATACGCGCGCTGCCGATGGACTTCTGTAAAGATTTGCCGATCCTCGCCTGTGCCGGGGTCGTAGGAGAAGCGCATGTGGACCGTGCAAAGGCGACTTTCGGGGTCGTACCGGGATCGCCAGCGGTAATGCAGCGCTTCGTCCCGGCGGGTGCAGCTCTGGTTGAACATGCCTTCGGCCAGCGCATATTCCGTGTTGACATCAAAAATCAGCGTCCCGCCAGGCTGCAAATGGGTCAGAATGCGCGCGAAGGCGGCGCGGAGGCGTGGCGGCTCCAGTATATAATTTAAACTCTCAAAGAGGCAGACAACTGACTCAAAGCGCTGCTCGCCCAGTGCCAGCTCCGCCGCATCCTGTTCGTAAAAGTCAATGGTCAGACCGGCGGCTTCGGCCTTTTGGCGAGCAACTTGCAGCATCCCCGGGGATAAGTCCACCCCCGCCACCTCATAGCCGCGCAAGGCCAGCATTCGCGCGACGGTTCCTGTCCCGCAGGCCAAATCGAGAATTGTTCGTGGATGCCGCTCGTGAAGTTTCCAGAGCCGCTCCAGGTAGTCCACCCAATGGCGGTACGGAACACCGGCCATCAGCGCATCATAATACGGGGTGACAGGCCCAAAGGATACGGATTCAGGGGTGGCAGGGGACACGTCAGACTTACACATTCTTAGGGGCCGCATCTTTTTCAGGGATATCTTTTTCGGACGTTCGGCCTGCGACACCCCCCAGCAATGGCTGCACCAGCAGACTGCACAGCAAAAATACGACCGCCACTCCGCCGAAGATGGGCCGCAGGGCATTGCTTCCGGGAAATACGGCCGTCAGCAGCGTAGCCAGGACGCCGCCCAGCGTAATGGACAGCCGGCTGACCAGGGTGACAGTTGCGCTGACCCGCCCCTGAAGAGTATTCGGGGCCGTCGTTTGAAACAACGTCATCATGCCCAGGTTCACCAGCGTGTTACCGACACCCATCACAAAAAGCATGGCGCCGCCGATGTACATATTTGTGGAGAGGGCCAGGAACACGCCGGTCACCGCCATAATCGCGAAGCCGGGAAGCATCAATCGCGCCGGGGCGGCAGAACGGATCGGGCCTGCCGTGGCAAGACTGGTCAAAAGCGCGGACAGGCCGGTCAGAGAAACGAGCAGGCCATATTGCCGGCCATTCCCGCCCCACAGATCCCGCACAAAGGCAAACTCCTGCGTGTTATAGACCCAGCCTCCCGTCAGAGCCACCGAAAGCAGCATCAATGTCGGTCGCAGAATTGGGCTGATCCAGACAAACCGCAGGCCCTCACAGGCATCCCGCCAGACGCCCCGAATGCCGCGCGCCGCTTTTGCCCCCGGCGGCATCGGCACATCCGTAATCATGCCGACCAGGGCGGCTGACACCAGAAAGGTCGCTGCATCAAAAATAAAAGCGCCGCGCGGATGAAACCAGGCCAGCAGCGCGCCGCCAAGCGCCGGTCCGACAAAGAGGCTGGTTTGAATGCCGGATAACGTTAACCCGTTGGCCTGGAGCAGTGTTTCGCGCGGCAGCAGAGCCGTCATCAGCCCGCTCCGCGCGGGCGAGAAAAAGCAGGAGAGAGAGGCGACCAGAGCGGCGACGCCGTAAAAGAGGGCCAGATCGCGCCCGCCGAGATGTTTGTCACTGGAAATGCCCAGCAGCAGCAGGATGGCGCAGGCGCGTCCCAGATCCGACGACCACCATGGTGCGACGCCGGTTCCAGCGGTCCGCGAAGACGCCCCCGGCCAGCCCAAAGAAAAGCACCGGCAGCGTCCCCGAAATCATAGACAGGCCGAGCGCCGTTTTGCTGCTGGTGGCGTTGTAGACCGTGACCGGAATCACAACAAACAGCGCCCAATCTCCCAGGCTGGAGATAATCTGCGCCAGCCAGAGGAGCAGAAAGTTCCGGTCGCGAAAGACGGAAAGACTGGGGGAAGAAAACGTCTTATCAGCAATTTTGGTGGCCATGAAATTACGGTCTTACGTTGGGCGGATACGCACGGACACACTCATTATATCATAGATTCCGCCGGCGAAAACGGCAAAAGTGATGAAAAATACATTCTACCCTGCACAGAGCGGTAAGTGGTATAATAAAGGCATCGGAGGAAGCAAGATGTCTGAAACAGCCCTCATCGGCCCGGATTTCACGCGGCGCAGTACGCGCCCGGTGCGGGTCGGCCCCATCACCATCGGCGGCGGACATCCCATCGTCGTGCAGAGCATGATCACGGAGGAGACGCGCAATGTCGCCGGCTGCGTCGAGCAGATCATCGCCATGCACAAAGCGGGCTGCGAGATCGTCCGCGTCACCACCCCCACCCTGGCCGAAGCGCACTGCCTGGGCGAGATCCAGGCCGAAGTCCGGCGGCGCGGCTATCGAAGTGCCGCTGGTGGCCGATGTCCATCATCAGGGCAGCGACATCGCCGTCGACGTCGCGCAGTTCGTGGACAAAGTCCGCATCAATCCCGGCCTGTTCGTCTTCCGCAAGCCGCGCGGGCGCGCCGATGACTACACCGACGCCGAAGTCCGCGAAGAGCAGGCGGCCATCGAAGCGTCGCTGCTGCCCGTGATCCAGCGTCTGCAAAGAGCGCGACATCGCCATGCGGATCGGGGTCAACCACGGCAGCCTCGCCGAGCGCCTGACCGTGATGTACGGCGACACGCCCGAAGGCATGGTGGAGAGCGCCTTGGAGTACATCCGCATCTGCGAGGCGCACGATTACCGCAACCTCGTCATCTCGCTGAAAGCGTCGCGCGTGCCGGTGATGCTGGCCGCGAACCGGCTGATGGCGCAGCGCATGGACGAACTGGGCATGGATTACCCGCTGCATCTGGGCGTGACCGAAGCCGGCGACGGCGAATACGCGCGCATCAAAAGCACGGCGGGCATCGGCACGCTGCTGGCGGAAGGCATCGGCGACACCATTCGCGTCTCGCTGGCCGAAGACCCGATCAACGAACTCCCGGTCTGCTACGACATCTTGCAGGCGCTGGGCCTGCGCAAGACCAAAGTGGAGTTCATCGCCTGCCCCTCCTGCGGGCGCACCAAGTTTGAACTGACTTCCGTGCTGCGGCAGGTCAAGGCCGCGACGAACCATCTGGTCGGCCTGGACATCGCCGTGATGGGCTGCATCGTCAACGGGCCCGGCGAGATGGCCGACGCCGACTACGGCTATGTCGGCAAAGGCGGCGGCATCATCACGCTGTACCGGGGCCGCAGCCCCGTCAAGAACGTCCCGCAGGAGCAGGGCGTCGCCGAGCTAGTCAGCCTCATCAAATCCGATGGCCGCTGGACCGACCCGCCGGAAGGCCAAGCAAATCCCGTCTCGCCTTTTGCCAGAGAACTGGCAATGGTGGGGTAAAATAAACGTTGCGCGCGTTCTGGAAACGACCCGACGTCAGGTGGAGTCTGCTCTATGCGATTGACCGCTCTATGCGATTGACCGCTGCTCTATGCGATTGACCGCATGACCTGTCTGGTGCCGCGTCAGTGAACATGCCCCCTTCTAGTGCGGCACCAGCACCGAGTTTCTTTTGCTTTTATTGACCCAAGCCGCCCTGTTCCATACGCAAAAGGCCACATCGGAATTGTTTTCCTGAAAACGTCAAAGCCTCTTGACAAAGGTGGCCTATGTATACTATAGTGTTAAGTTATGAATGAAGAAAAGTATGATTATCGATTGAGACAATTAACTGCGATAGATTTGTTTTGTGGCTGTGGCGGTATATCCTGTGGCTTAGAACGAGCCGGCTTCAACATATTAGCTGGGGTTGATAACGAACCGACTTACACCCAATCCTTTCAGGTGAACTTCCCGAACGCAATTTCATTGGGACATGATCTCTCTAAAATCACTGCCGCGCAAGTCATGGAGGAAATAGGGATTAAAGCCGGCAGTTTGGACATTTTGGCAGGCGGCCCCCCCTGCCAGGGATTCTCCAAGAATGTTCCGCGACGGAACCGCTACAGGGAAGATCCCAAGAACCAACTCGTTGCAGCTTTTTTGCGTATCGCAGAGGCTGCCATGCCACGCTTTATTTTGATGGAGAACGTGGCGGAAATGAAAGAGGGGTTTGATGGAGCGTATACAAACCTTCTGCTGGAAGCGCTGGAGTTAAAACATTTAGGTTACACCGTCGCTCATCGTGTCCTTCATGCCCCTGATTTCGGGGTTCCACAGCGCCGACGCCGCACATTTTTTTTAGCATCGCGGGACGCCGAAAAAGTTGATCTTCCTTTCCCCACACACAGTAAGTCATCCAACGATCTTAATATTTTTGCGTCCGTTCCCTATGTGACCGTCTGGGATGCTATTGGCGATCTCCCTCCCCTGGAACATGGCGAAGGCATTTCCCCATGCGAGTATGAGAGCGAGGCGCAAAGCGAATTTCAGAGATGGGCAAGGCTAGGAAGCAGGCAAATTCACAATCATGTCGCCCGTAAGCTTCGGCCGATGCAGTATGAGCGGTTGTCATCGCTTGAGCCTGGTCAGGGAATGCGTGATCTGCCTGACCATCTACAGGCAAAGTCAGGGTACAGCGGGGCATATGGACGCCTCACTAAATCCATGATTGCGCCCACAATCACACGCTGGGTATTTCATCCTGGATCGGGCCGCTTTGGACATCCGGTACAGCCTCGTGTTATCACCATTCGGGAAGCCGCCCGGCTTCAAGCCTTCCCCGATAGCTTCCAATTTGTCGGCACCTATATTCAGCAAAGCCATCAGGTCGGAAACGCCGTGCCTCCTCTATTGGCCGAAAGAATAGGACTGGCAGTAGCTGCACAAGGCAATTAGAGTGTAGCAAGCCAATCTGCGAGCACTTCAAAACTCACGGTTTGGTTTTCGGTGGGGCCATCAAATGAAATACTGTGATCATAATCGGCATTAGGCCACCAGAGGCGTTCGCCAGTAAAATGAAGCTGATTTTCTCCCTGCCCGTGCCATGCCCAATGCTTTCTCTTTGTTTGCTTGTGGATGCCATGCAATGCTGGCTTTTGCTCTTTGGTTTTTTTATTTTTTTCTTTAGACCATTGCCAATCGTATTCCGCAGGCTTAAATAAAATCGAGCCGTCATTTTTGAGTAACGGTATCTCGAAATACCTAAACGTACCACCTAAGTTTATAAGGCGCGCGTACCCTATTTCTTCTAGGTGGTATAGCCTGAAGCTTTCAGCGATATGATGGTTGCAGTAGTCAATCACGGTATCGCCAAGTTTTTGCAATCCAGCAGCCAACTCATATGAGGCTTTAATGAGCTCCTCTTTATCGGCGATTTTTCCGCGTATCCAGGTCACAGGCGTTGTGCTTTTCGTGGATTTAACTTGCCAACCGATCTTGTCGTTTCGGGAGATCACGTCAACAAAGTCGTAGGTACGAAGAACTTCCGTGTCTCCGCTCCGCACCTCCTTCAGGTTCGCTTCCATCAGAGAACCTGTGGACTGCACCCCAAAAGTGAGACAGAAAGTTAAGGTGGTATACTCCGAAAGGAAATCAAGAGAGACCACCGACCATGAGTATCAAGCGCCGCATCTTTACCAAAGACTTCAAGTTGCAAGTCATTCGCCAAGTGCAGGCGGGCAAGGCCCTCGCTCAAGCGGCCCGCGAACATGATCTGCATCCAAACCTGATCGCCAAGTGGCAGAAACTTCATGCCCAGTACGCCCAGAACGCCTTCCAGGGCAACGGCCATGCGTACACGGAAGAAGCCAAAGTCGCGGAATTGGAGCGGCTGATCGGCCAGCTTACCATCGAGAACAGCCTCTTAAAAAAAGTCTTGCATGCCCAGGAGCGCCTTCGGGCCGAGCAGGAGGGCAGCAAATGAGCCAGAGCATTCAAGAGCTTGCTCATGAGGGCTACAGCGTCCGCGCTTCCTGCCAGGCGTTTGGGCTGCCACGCGCCAGCTACTACCGTCGCCTGTCTACGCTTAAAAGTACCAACTCTGAACCCATAGGGACAGAGGCCGCCCTACGCGAGAACATCCAGCGGGTCGCCCTGGACTGTTCCTGCTATGGCTACCGCCGCATCACCCATGAGTTGCATCGGCAGGGCATAAAGGCCAACCACAAGCGCGTCTTGCGTTTGATGCGCCAGGACAACCTGCTCTGCCTTCGCAAGAAACGGTTCGTGGCAACGACTAAGCGATCACAGCCTGCCCGTGTACCCGAACCTGGCTGCGGGCATGGACATCACCGCGCCTGACCAGCTTTGGGTGTCTGACCTGACCTACATTCGCCTGGGCCATGAGTTCGTGTACCTGGCGGTCGTCCTGGATGCCTGCTCTCGGCGCTGCTTGGGCTGGGCGCTGGGCCGCCGCCTCGATGCGGCTTTAGCAACAACGGCCCTGAAGATGGCTCTAAAATCCGATACTCTGACAGGACGCACACCGCAGGTGCATCATTCAGATCGGGGCGTTCAATACGCCTCTGCGGAGTACACGAGCCTGCTGAAGTGCAGCGGCATTCAGATCAGCATGAGCCGCAAGGGAAATCCTTATGACAATGCTAAAGCAGAAAGCTTCATGAAGACCCTCAAGTACGAGCAGGTATACTTGAGCGAATACGACAGCCTTTCTGATGCCCGCGCGCAGATCGGCCACTTCCTGGAAGCCGTTTACAATCAGAAGCGGCTGCATTCCAGCCTGGGCTATTTGCCACCCGCCGAGTACGAAGAAAAGTTCGAGCAAATCTATTACGAGAGCCGAGACAAGAACCAGACCATCACACCTTAACTGTTTGTCTCATCTCAGGGGTTCACTCCACTGGGACATTGCTTGTATCAAATGGCAGTCGCAAATAGTTGAAGACAAGATCGCGAATGCTCTGTAGCTGTTGTGGAGTTGCTAATAATGACATTTTTCTATCCCGAATCTTTGTAATTTTCAATCTGTTTCTGCACGTTAGCCATCAACAACAGCGGATTAACTTCTAGGCTTCCACAAATTTGCCAGATCAGCCGCAGCGTCGGGGACTTCAAACCGCGCTCCAGTTGACTGACATAGGTTCGGTGAATGTGGCATTGGTCAGCGAGTTCCTCCTGAGATAATTTTTTACTTTCTCGCAACTGACGCAACACTGACCCGAAGGCACATTCTAAAGTATCGGTTGGCTGTTTAACTACCATAACAATATCCTGCCATCAAATCAATTTGCTTGTCCACAGACTATAGTATTCTCCAGCAAATAATGTGATAAAAAGCAAGCGAGGTGCAAAACTTGTTCGCTACGGCAGAAGGCAAAAAGATGGTAAAATTAACCAGCACATAGGAATACCGACATGGTCGGGACGGGATTGAGAACAGGATTAAGATGCCGATTACAGCCAAAGACATCGCGCGGGAACTTCAATTGTCTCAGCCGACTGTCTCGCGCATTCTCAGCGGCGCTCCCAGTCAGCGGTTTTCCAGACTTCACGCGGGCGCGCGTTCTGGAAGCGGCTCGCCGCCTGGGATATCAGCCCAACGCAGTCGCTCGTTCCCTGCGCCGGGGCCGAACCAACATCATCGGGCTGTACACCAATCATAATTACGACGCGCGCAACGATTTTTTGGGAACCATTGTCGGCGCATTACAGCGCAACTGCGAGGCGAATGACCTGGATTTGCTTCTTCACAGCGCGCTCAATGGGCGCTCCCCGGAAGAAATGCTGGGAAAGCTTCGGGACGGGCGCATAGACGGCCTGATCCTGCATGCCGATGCCGATGATCCATTGGTCGCGCTTCTGGGCCAATCATCGCTGCCGGTGGTCGCGGTCGCTGACCGCCTGCCGGGGCTGCCGTCTATTACCTGCGATGATGCCGACGGCATTCGGCAGATGATGGACTTTTTATGGAGTCGGGGGCATCGCCGCTTCGTTTACCTTCTACCCGAGAAGCTGCCTGTTTCCGTGGAACGCCGTCACCGCGCCTTTGAAGAACAAATGGCGCAGCGCGGCGTCCCGCACGAAGGCTGGAGAACCATTCGCATCCCCTATGAACATGCGGAAACAACATTGGATCAGCTCCAGCGTTTCGGCTTTCCCTGTGCGGCTCTTTGCTGGAACGACCGTTCAGCCTATTATCTGCTGCGAGAGTGCCTGAAACGCGGCCAAAAAGTCCCGGAAGAAATCGCCGTTGTCGGCTTTGACGGCTTGCGCGACGACAAAGTCCCGGCACGAGAGTTGGTCACCATCAAATGCCCCTGGGAAGATGTCGCCGGCACCGCATTCCAGGCGCTCCGATCACGCATTGAGCGTCGTGAGGAAAAACCGGATACTTTTGAGATCTGCCTGCCTGTCAGTTTGCTTCCTGGAAATACCGCCTGAAAATCTTTTTCAACCTCTCTTGACAAAGCAATGTTTCTGTGATACAATCATTTTGCACATACGAATACGCAAAGGCAGAAAGTTTTATTTATGAAGAAATCGCGTTCCCTTGTTCTGGCTGGTCTTTTCGCAGTGATAGCCGCACTGTCGCTCCATGCGGACCCAACCCCTTCGGTTGTGAAGATTGCGAAAAAAGGGGACGGCTTTCAGCTCCTTCGCAACGGCCAGCCCTATTTTATCAAAGGGGCGGGCGGGGACGGCTCCAAAACGGAACTCAAGGCAGCCGGCGGGAATTCCTGGCGTACCTGGGGGTCTGACAATTTAGACGACCAGCTTGCCGAAGCGCAGAAGCTGGGCATGACCGTCACGGTCGGCATCTGGCTCGGCCATAAAGAACATGGCTTCCACTACGACAATGCCGACGCCGTCGCGAACCAGAAGGAAATGGCGCGCAAGGCGATCCTGCACTACCGCAACTCACCCGCCCTTTTGATCTGGGCGCTCGGCAATGAGATGGAAAACGGTCAGGAAGATAACCTTGACATGTGGAACGCCATTGAAGACATCGCAAAAATGGCGCACACGCTGGATCCGAACCATCCCACTATGACAGTTGTAGCGGAACTCGGCGGCGACAAGATCAAACAGATCAACGAGCATTGCCCGGATATTGATATTGTCGGCATCAATACTTACGCGGGCGGCCCCTCCATCGGCGAACGCTACAAAACCGGCGGCGGCGTCAAACCCTATGTGATCACGGAATACGGCCCGCCCGGCACCTGGGAAAGCGGCAAAAACGCATGGGGTGTCGTTCCCGAACTCACCAGCACGGAAAAAGCAGGCCGCTATCGCGCGACTTATGAGAAAGGCGTGCTGGCGGAGCCGATGTGCCTGGGTTCCTACGCCTTCACCTGGGGCAACAAGCAGGAAGCCTCAGCCACCTGGTACGGTCTGCGGCTGCCCGATGGCAGCCATCTTGGCGCGGTAGACACGCTGACCGAACTGTGGTCCGGCCACAAGCCCGCGAACCTGACCCGGTCATCAAAGCTTTGGCCGTGGAGGGTTCAGGACAGGTGGACCCCGGCGCGACGGTGAAAGCGTCGCTGGATGTCGCCTCGCCTGGCAACGATCCTTTGACCGTGCAGTGGATACTTCAGGCCGATCCCGCGACTTATGATACCGGAGGCGCGACAGAAGCGGTTCCGCCTACATATCCCGATGCGATTGTTGCTTCCAGCCTCAAATCCGTAACGGTCAAGATGCCCCCTATGGCGGGCCGTACCGGCTCTTTGCCTATGTCCATGATACGCATGGCGGCGCGGCAGTCGGCAACATTCCGCTGGACGTGCAGGGCGGCGCCGCGCCTCCGCCGCCGTCCGCGCGCAAAGCGTCCCTGCCCCTGACCATCTTTGGGGAGAACTCTGCCGAAACACCCTTTATTCCGTCGGGTTACATGGGCAATACCGGCGCGATCAAGATGGATAACCAGTGGACCGAAAACCCGCATTCAGGGAAAACGTGCCTGAAAGTAGACTACACGGCCAGTGACAACTGGGCGGGCGTCGTCTGGCAAAACCCGGACAACAACTGGGGCGACAAAGCCGGCGGCTGGAATCTGATCGGGGCAAAAAAGCTGACGTTCTGGGCGCGCGGCGACAAAGGCGGCGAAGTGGTCAGTTTCGCTTTCGGCATCATCGGCAGCGACAAGCCCTTCCATGACACCGGCAAAGCTAGCCTGGATAAAGTCGCGCTGACCAAAGAGTGGAAGCAGTACACCATAGACCTGTCCGGGCTTGACCTTTCCCGCATTGTTTCGGGATTTGACTGGACTCTGGGCGGTCAGGGCCAGCCGGTGACGTTCTACCTGGACGATATCAAGTACGAATAACCAAGAATACGAATAACCAAGAAAAGGAAACACAATGAAACTCACACTTCTTCCCGCCCTGGCGGGCCTCTTGCTGCTGCTCGGCAGCGGGGCGATGGCGGATGCCGCCAAGAAAGCCACTCTGCCGCTGGTGATTTACTCGGAAGCCGGCGGAGACATGCCCTTTATCCCCTCCGGGTACATGGGCAACACGAGCGCGATCAAAATGGATGATGCCTGCAAAGACAATCCCCATGCCGGCAAGACGTGCCTGAAAGTGGATTACACGGCGAGCGACAACTGGGGCGGCGTCGTCTGGCAGAACCCGGACAACAACTGGGGCGAAAAAGAGGGCGGCCTGAACCTCACTGGCGCGAAGAAACTGACCTTCTGGGCGCGCGGCGACAAGGGCGGTGAAGTGGTTAGCTTCTCGTTCGGCCTGATCGGCAGCGACAAACCGTTCCATGACACCGGCAAAGGGAAGACGGGCGATGTCACGCTCACCAAAGAGTGGAAACAGTACACGATTGATGTCAAGGATCAGGATCTGTCCCGCATCGTGACCGGCTTCGTCTGGACCCTGGGGGCAAAAGGCTCACCGATCACCTTCTATCTGGACGACATCAAATACGAGTAGACGACCCCATGCGCCGCACCTTTCAACACAGATCGCTCGGTTCCGCATTTCTGGCGGCATTGCTGCTCAGTGGATGCAGTCTTTCTCGGTCTTCCGTGCGCGCCCAGGCGCTGCCCTCGGGCGAACCGACCGTCGTGGCGGTGGGAAAGGGGTCTTATGCCTCTTTCCCGCCGCCTGATTCGGGGCAGGGCGTCCATGACATCCTCACAAAGCCTCTGAACCTGGACAACCCCGACAACAAGCCGATTCCTACCAATCACTGGTGGACCAATCTGCTCTTTGACAAGTATGTCGGCCAGCTCTGGGCCTTCCCGCTCATGGTGAAGGCCGATCCGCAGGGTCTGAACGTCTTTTACCCGATCAAATGGAACGACCGGGGAACCGATCCGGTCAGCGACATGCCGCTGGCGATCCACGGCGCGGATTTCCAGCCGACCGGCACGCGAGCGCGAAGCTGGGGCGATTGGACGGTGACGTTTCGCGAAGCGGAGAGCCAGACAAAGTACATAGACGTGACCCTGGGACGCGGGATGCCCTATGTCTGGCTGGAATGCCACGGCGTTGCGCCGGCCATCACGCTCAAAGACGCCGCGTTTTTTGACCTGATGGGCAAACCGATCACGCTGCCGCAGCAGGCCGATCATCTGGGGGTAACTTACGGCGGGCGCAGCTACGGCCTGTTCGCGCCGGACGGCACGAAGTGGACGCGGACCGCCGACGGGATTGCCTGCGCGTTCGCCGGCGCGAAGACGTATCTGGTTGTCTGTCCCCTGCCTCAGCCTGCGGACCTGGCCTACTTTGCCAAATATGCGTTTGCCATCCCGCGTGACAGCCGCATGACCTGGGCTTATGACCCTGCGGCAGCCGAGGTAACGACTGACTGGCATCTGACAACCGAGCCGCTTCAGGGAACCGAAACGCGCCTGATACAAGGCTGGCTGCCCCATCATTACCGGGGTACGGTGCAGTCGCTGGCCTTGAACGACCTGCATTATCTGACCCCGCGCGGGACTCTCAAATGCTCGGTCGGCACCGATTTTGAAATCGCCTACCCGTTCCAGGGCTTCCCGCCCATGCTGCCGGCCCCCAAAGCGTCCGGCCTCCCACACGACTTTGACGAAGCGCGGATGCGCGATTATCTGACGCGGTACGCGACAAAGACAGACTATGGCGACGATACTTACTGGGGCGGCAAGAGTCTGACTCAGTTCGCGCAGTACATGATGATCGCCCGTCTGATGCACGACCCGTCGTATGACACGCTTCGCGCCTCCCTGCGAAAAGCGCTGACGGATTGGTACACCTACACGCCCGGCGAGAAAGCCCACTTCTTCGCCCGCTACCCGAACTGGCACGCCCTGATCGGCTTCAAGCCCAGTTACGGCTCTGAGGCGTTCAACGACAACCATTTCCATTACGGCTATTTCACGACGGCGACGGCGATGCTGGGCTTCACCGACCCGCAGTTTCTCCATGACTACGGCCCGATGGCAACGCTGGCCGCCAAGCAGTATGCCAACTGGGATCGGACCGATCCCCGCTTTCCGTTCCTTCGGACCTTTGACATCTGGGAAGGCCATTCCTGGGCCGGCGGCATGAGCGGGGGAACTGGCGATAATCAAGAATCGTCTTCGGAAGCGGTCCAATCCTGGGGCGGCCTGTTTCTGCTGGGAACGGCTCTGGGCGACAAAAACATGACAGCGGCAGGCGCGATGGGCTATGCGATGGAAACGACGGCGGCGAAGGAATACTGGTTTAATATCCACGGCGACAATTTCGCCCCGAACTTCGGGCATACCGTGACCGGCATGGTCTGGAGCGGCGGGAACCTGTACGGCACCTATTTCAGCGGCGATCCCGCCTGGATTTACGGCATTCAGTGGCTGCCGATGTCCCCGATGCTGTCCTATCTCGTCCAGGACCCTGAGTATGCCAGGCGCAGTTTCCGTGCTATGCTGGCCGAGCGTCAGCAGCACGAGGGAAGCGCCGAGATCAGCAAAATGGGACCGGCTCTGGGAAACGTCATTCTCGGAGAAGCCGGCCAGGTCAACCCCGATTGGACGGCGGAGCAGATGGATACGCTGTGGGCGGCCAACGATCCCGTAGCGCATGACAACGACACACCGGGCCTGATGTACTACTTCGCCCACGCCAACCGGCATCTGGGAGAGCGGCAATGGGACTGGCATCTGAGCATCCCAACCGGCGGCGTTTACTATGACGCCAGGACAAAGGCCTACACCGCCGTCGCCTACAATCCCCTGCCCATTCCGCAGTCAGTCGCCATCTATCATAACGGCCAGAAGTCCGGCAGCCTGACTGTCCCGGCGGGCGCACTCGTCAGCCAGCCTATGCCCGGCCCATGACACTTCCCTGCCGCAGCCGACTCGTTTACGCCCTGCTCCTCTCCCTCACCATTCCCCTCGGTCTGGCTTCGCGCAAGTTCTCGTTTCTGCTTCCCGCCTGGCTGGCGAAGAACGCCGGGGACATACTTTACGCGACCATGACGTTCTGGATTGTCGGCGTCCTTTTCCCGCGCCTCTCCACCCTCCGCGCCGCCCTGGCCGCCCTGTTGTTCTGCGTCGCCATTGAGTTCCTCAAGTTATACCAGGCCGATTGGATGGTGGCCGTCCGGCACAGCAAAGCAGGTGCACTCGTCTTCGGCAGCGGCTTTCACCTTTCCAATCTAGTTTGTTACACGCTGGGCGTGGCTTTGGCCGTCGGCATGGAACAAGGCATCCTGGGTATCAAACGAAATCGGGCTTGAACAATCGTTCGCTCTCGTGTTGATGAATATGCTACAATCAGGCGTATCTTGCATAACGAAACTCATCAATACAAAATCGGGATTTCCTTCTATGAAAAAGCAGAGGCGGACTAAAAAAGAACTTGTCCTTCTGAACCGGTTCCGGGCTAACACTGAAGCCTTCTGCTTCAGAAGGCTCGGGATAAACTTATGGCTGGTACTGATCTTAACCCTGGCTCCTGTTCTGCTGGGGATGCCCTCGGCACAAGCCCAATCTGTGCTGAATACCATAGCAACTTTTCCCGAAGATAATCCCGATGGGGTAATTATCGACAGCGCAGGAAACCTGTATTGGTATACTTCTCAGTTATATCAAAGTGGTACGATTTCCGAGATAGCCAAAGGGACTTCCAAGGTTACCATCCTTGCCTCATTGCATGGTGTCAGCCCCAATAATATTGCCATCGATAGTTCAGGAAACCTCTTTGGAGTTGCCGTCACAGGTGATGCAAAAAGCGGTACTGTCTTCGAGAAAGCCAAGGGAAGTCAAACGAGCACAACAGTCGCGTCACTTCATGGCCTTGACCCATTGAAGGTTGTAATAGATAAGGATGGAAACCTCTTTATAGTGGCAGAGCGCAGGCTGAATCAAGGTATGATTCTCAAGATCGTTAAAGGCAGCCACACAGTCACTACCCTTGCTACCTTCCACGGTCGCCAGCCGCTAGATCTGATACTCGATGGAGCCGGAAACCTCTTTGGTAATACTTGGGGCGGCACCAGTGATTTAGCAGGCGGTACAGTTTATGAGATTGCGAAGGGTAGTCGGACAGTGAGTACCCTTGATACATTTCGTGATGCTGTCCCTGATTTTGGCTGCATTGATGAAGCCGGAAATATCTTTGGAACGACAATGTTCAATAGTGCGAACGTGAGTACCATTTTTCGAGATAGTCAAAGGCAGCCATACCATTACGACCCTGGATACCTTTCCTCATGGCCAGGTCGCTTGGCTTATCCTCTCTAGCACCGGCAACTTCTTTGGCATAAATGGCAATTCAACTCGCACAGTCACTACGATTTTTAAGATGGTCAAGGGAAGTAAAACCACCACCACTCTCGCGACCTTCCACGGGACGACGCCAGGTAATCTTACCCTGGATAGTGCGGGAAACTTGTACGGAACAACAACATACAACGATACAACTGCGGGAACAGTGTTTGAGATTGGCAGTCCATGAATATCGTTTATCGGAACGGCGGCTATATCTCAATAAAGGAGGCTGTTGGGTCATATGGATACTTTGATATCGCGGCTGAAACGCGCTCTTTTTTATCTTTCTCTTCTGGCGGTCTTTGCCCTGCTGCTGAAAATAGGACTGTGGTTCGTCGGAGATAGCCGCGCCAAACTTGATCATGGCAAAACGACTATAGCGGTTGTGACTGGCAAATACACCGATCATGCCTTCAACCGTTTGCACTATTATCGTCAAATGAAATCTCACCTGCAGCAAGCTGCGGGGTATCTGAAGGATTGCGGCGTCGCGCTCTGCCGCTAAAATAACTCTAATTGGTAAGCGGACGGCTCGAACGGAGCCGAGTAAAGCTGGCGATACTCCTGCTGCCGACCTTGATCTGAAACATAACTACGAATCACGTTCTCGCTGGCATGACGACCGACCGTGTCAATGTAATAGCCGCTTGACCAGAATGCGCCGCCCCAAAGTTCGCGCTTAACGGACGGCACTCGGTGAAATACTTCACGCGCCGTGATGCTCTTGATCGTCTGAACGATTTTCTTCGGTGTGTAGGTCGGAACCGATTGAACCAGAAAATGCACATGGTCGCTATCGGCACCGATCTCAAGGAATGTGATCTCGTAGCGATTGCTGATGTCAATGCAGACACGCCCAAGAACTGCTTCCACTTCGTCGGTGATGACCGCACGGCGGTACTTGGTCGGACAGACCGCGTGATACAGCAAGGCCGAGACATGGTGGCTTTTGTGGATGAGATCGCTCATATCCGCACAGTGTACCGCAACAGGCTAAGAACAGGTCAAATAAGGTGACGCCGCAAGCGGCGGGGAATTGACATCCCGCAAAGATTAAAAGTCACGATATTCGCACTCCGCTTCAACAGCCAGTTCCATACCATATTGTCTTTTGGGTCTTTGAGAAACGGACGCCACAAAAAGAAAATAGAATTCCGCCGCGCGACTGAACAAAGGTAATCCAGAATGTCGTCACTGTCCTGAGCGGACAGCGCAGAAACAAGACCGGGGCGCTTCGCCACATCTTCATCTTCCAGAACCAGTGGAACCAAAAGATTGATCTCAAAGAGGTTACTCTGCCCAACCAGCATGAGCACAACCAGCATGAGCAGCAGAAAAAAGCTCCTCCGATGAGAGCGCAACGCGGGAAGAACGACGTTTGTGTCCATCACAATCTAGACGCGCCGCATACGACATCATACTCCATTTCGGTGGGATAGCCAATACCATGCCTCGCTATGCTAAACTTGCATACCATAGCCTTACGATCCCTATCCAGAGATCTTTTTGCTCATGCACTGCTGCATTTGCCCAGGAACTTTATTTTTCGCCCATATTTTAACGAAAGCAAGCAACTTGGCATACTTTTTGCAGAAACAATTATCGGAAGGCAACAGGCAAACCTCCACTTCTGTTGCGTCAGCCGGGCTGCCACAAATTTCAGGATCATCTACGGAGGCGGAGTCATCAATGTCCCACCTGAGAAACAACATGGATTTGTTTGTCTACATTTCCTGGAAAACGCACGAGGGCAAGCCGCTGTTAGCGGACGATCAAATCCGGCAGGCTGCATTGCTGGCGATCACAAACCGCACCCGCACCCAGTTCTGTCATGTTCTGGCCATCAATGCAACTTGTAATCAGGTTCACGTCGTTTTTCGTTTTCCGGCCTCGCTGGCTGTTTCCCACATCGCCTGTATGGCGAAGAACGCCGCTTACCAATCGGTCAGCCAGATTTCTGACACGCTTTGCACCCTCCGACCGGACTCGGCCTTCCTCTGGGAACGGCAGTTCACCTCGCATACCCTCAATGCCTGCGAGGCGGCGGAGGCTCAGACCTATCTTCAGCGACAAATCAGTGAACTGAAAGAGCGGCAGACAGTCTGCCGTTGATTTGTTTTCGGCAACGATTCCCCGCAACACTCTGGTATAATGAAGGCGCAATGTTTTTGTGAAAGCGTCCTGAAATATTACGAGGGTGTGCGCCATGTTCGAACGAAGAAACTCAGCCCCAGCCCGCGCAATGGCGCGCGGAAGACGAGGATGACACGCCCAAAGAAGAGTGCGGCGTCTTCGGCGTCTATGCGCCGGGGGAAGATGTCGCCCGCCTGACCTACTTTGGCCTGTTCGCCTTGCAGCACCGGGGTCAGGAATCCGCCGGCATCATGGTCTCCGACGGGCAGGAGGTCAAGTGGTTCAAGGAAATGGGCCTGGTCACCCAGGTCTTTGATGAACGCACGCTGTCGCAGCTTCACGGCCACATCGCCATCGGCCATACCCGCTACTCCACCACCGGTTCCAGCATTCTTCGCAACGCCCAGCCCCTGCACTGCGCCTGGGGAGACGGCACCATCGCGGTCGCCCACAACGGCAATCTTATCAACACTGAAGAATTGCGCGCCGAGATGGAGGCGAAAGGCGTCCCGTTTCAAACCACCAACGACAGCGAAGTGATCGCCCGGATGATCGCCACCCAGCAGGACAAGTGCCTGGAAGATGCCGTCGCCCATACCATGACCCGCCTGCGCGGCGCCTACTCCGTCGCTCTGCTGACCGAAGACACCCTGATCGGCATTCGCGATCCGTATGGCGTCCGCCCGCTCTGCCTGGGCCTGCTGGACAACAAGCACTACGTTCTGGCCTCGGAGACCTGCGCCCTGGAAACCATCGGCGCCGTCTACGTCCGCGAAGTCGAACCCGGCGAAATGATCATTATTGACAAACACGGCATGCGGGAGCGGCAGGCGGTTCCTCTGGAGCGCCATGCGACCTGCCTGTTTGAGTTCATCTACTTCGCCCGCCCGGACAGCTCCATGTACGGACGCGGCCTGCACGACTGCCGCCGCCGCATGGGTCAGGACCTGGCCCGTGAACATCCTGTGCCGGGCGCGCATATGGTAATGCCCATCCCTGACGCCGCCACACCCGCCGCCATCGGCTTTGCCGAAGCCAGCGGCATCCCCTACGGCGAGGGCGTGGTCAAGAACCGCTACATCGGGCGGACCTTTATCCAACCCGATCAGCGAATGCGCGAAGCCGGCGTTCGCATGAAACTCATGCCGATCAAAGAGGCGCTGGCCGGCAAGCGGGTCGTGATGGTAGATGACAGCATCGTGCGCGGCACGACGACCGGCCAGGTGGTCAAGCGGCTGTTTGACGCCGGAGCCGCCGAAGTCCATGTTCGCATCACCGCGCCGCCGGTTCAGTTTCCCTGTTTTTACGGCATTGACATGGCGAACCAGGAAGACTTGGTCGCCGCCCGGCACTCTGTCGAAGAAATCCGGCAAATGATCGGCGCGACATCCCTGGGCTACCTGAGCCTGAACGGGGTCGCCAGAGCAGTCGGCATCCACAAAGACAAATTCTGCCGCGCCTGCTTCGACGGCAAATACCCCATAGAAATCCCCGCCCATGTCCGCGTCTCCAAGTTCGCCTTAGAGATGCCGGTCAACGCCAAATAAGAAATTCATCCCGCCACTTTCAACTCAAGTCTCCACGCAGTCCATAGCCAATTCCGCGCCGGGTTTCTAAAAGCCCGGCGGACCGGGGCGGCATTTTGGCGCGGAGGCGGCGGACATGGATATCTACGGTGCGTTCGCCGCCCTCAAAATCCACCCCCCAAACCATATCCAGCAGGCGGTCGCGGGCAAAGAATTTGCCCCGGTGCAGGCACAAAAAGCGCAGCAAATCGTATTCGCGCGGAGTTAAGGGAAGAAGGCTGCCGGTGACAGCGCGGGCGCAGCCGCCGGCCAGGTCCAGGACGACATCGGCCACCGCCAGAGTGTCGCTGCCCTGAATGTGGCGCTTGCGGAAGGCCAGCAGTGACAGCCGGGCCAGCGCTTCAGCCGGGGCGTAAGGGGGCAAAAGGAAGTCGTCGGTGAAAGCCGGCCAGTCCGGCTGGGTCAGATGCCGGGGCGTCAGCAGAGCCAGCCGGGCCGGCGGGGGCAGGCTCCTCGCCCCAGGCTTGCTGGAGCAGGCGTCCTGCATAGCGCAGGGGCAGGCAGTCCGGGGCAGTAGAAAGATCAGCCAGCAGGATGTCCGGGGGACGACCCGCAAAGGCGCGGCAAAGCGAGTCCATCGCCGTGACTCCACCATCCAGCGACGTGCGCCCGACAGCGTAGCCAGCCTGTTCCAGCGCCCGGAGCAGCGGGCCGAATGGGCCGCCTTTGTCATTGGGAGAGAGAAATAAAACGTTCAGCATGACGACAGCCGCTTTTTGCACAAAAGCCAACCGCGTCGCTGCGGAGGAATCTTAGACGTTCGGGTTCCGCATCCCTGGGGGTAAGCCTATTGTGGCATGGAAGCTGGGCCGGAGTCAATGGCAGGAACCAACCACGCCTAGAGGGCGAAGCAAGCAACGCCCCTACGGTACTCTCTTCAGTCCCGGAGGGACTTTGTGATTTTGGCAGCCCGGCACTTTCAGTGGTGGGTTCTTATTGCCTACACGCCCACCCACATCTCCCCGCTCTCTGTCAGACGAATCGGATACGTCTTGAGCGGGCAGTCTCCCGACAATTCCTCGCCGGTCGCCAGGTTGAACTTGCGCGAGTGCAGCGGGCACATCAGGGTGGTGCCGCCGATCAGGCCATCGGCCAGTGGCCCCTGCCGATGCGGGCATTCGGCCTGTGTGGCGTAGACCTGACCGCTGCGCGTGTGGAAAACGGCGATCTCTTCCCCGGCGACGGAAAATACACGCCCCTCACCCGGTGGGATTTGAGCAACCGGGCCTAACGAGACTTCAGAGAGAGTTGCAGTAGACATGGGCGTTTATCCTTGCAAAACGGGCAGAGTTGAGACGAACTGATTGGCTGTGGCGGGCGTATGCGCTTCCAGCCACGGGTCTACATAGGCATCAATGGAGGCTTGAATTGCGGCGTCTAATCGCTCGGCGATGCCTTCGCTGTCTTCCACGACGACGGCGCGAATCTTGTCAATGCCGACCCGCTCCAGGAAGCCATACGTGCGCTCCAGATACTTGGCGTTTTCAATGTAATACTGCATGAAGCGGCCCATGATTTGCAGGACCGCATCGTGCGAGTCCACACTGCACAGAATGTCGCCCTTGCGGATGTGCGCGCCTGCGGCGCCGCCGACATAAATCTCCCAGCGCCCGCCCTCGACGGCCACCGCGCCCAGGTCTTTCACCATGGCTTCGGAGCAGTTGCGCGGGCAGCCTGCCGTCGCCAGTTTCATCTTGCCGGGGCTTTCGATCCCCTGGAAACGGCGCTCGATTTTGATGCCTAGTCCCGTGCTGTCCCCCACCCCGTAGCGGCAGAACTCGGTCCCGACGCAGGTCTTGCAAGTGCGGAACGATTTGGCGTAGGCATGGCCCGAAGGCATATCCAGGTCTTTCCAGACATCGGGCAGCTTATCTTTGGGGATGCCCAGCAGATCAATGCGCTGCCCGCCGGTGATCTTGACCATCGGAACATCGTACTTGTCGGCGACGTCGGCGATGCGCCGCAGCTCGGCAGCCGACGTGACGCCGCCATAGATGCGCGGGATGACCGAAAATGTCTTGTCCTTCTGGATATTGGCGTGGACACGGTCATTGATGATAGCGCGCATCCCGCTCGTCTTCGTACTCCGCGCCCCAGAGCGATTTGAGCAGAGATGCCAGCCCCATCTTGCTGCCAACATCCTCCACGCCGCCCGCCAGGGCATTGAAGACGGCCGACACGGACTTCAGGCCCTGCTCCCGTATGGCCTGCACCAGTTCTGGTTTGGCATAGGGCACGCCGGCAACATAGTAATGGATGCTCGGGTCTTCCTCTACCTGCCCCTCGGCGGCCCATTCCACCACCTCCTGCACCAGCTTCTTGCACGAGCCGCAGCCCATGCCTGCCCGAGTCGCCTCCATCACCATCTTCAGCGACCGCTTGCCGCCCTCCACGCATTTGCGGATTTGCCCTTTGGAGACGCCGTTGCAGTTGCAGATTTGCGCCGCGTCGGGCATCTCCAGCATGGTCGCCTGTGTGGAAGGAGCGCCGATGTCGAAGAGCAGCGACAGGCGCTCTTCCGGCAGGGGCGTTCCCCGGTCAAATGCCTGCATCAGATACGCGACTTTGTTTAAGTCGCCCAGCATCATCGCGCCGATCAGAATGCCGTCGCGGATGATCAGTTTCTTGTACGTGCCGCGCTTCGGTTCCGAAAACGTCACCACTTCATCGCGCTCATCCTGCGGTTCGGTGACGCCCATTGACGCCAGCTCCACGCCCATGACCTTGAGTTTGGTGGCGATCTTGGACCCATGATACGCGGCTTCGGGATTGCGTCCCGTGATGTGATCGGCCAGAACCTGTCCCATCTCCCACAGCGGAGCGACCAGGCCGTAAACGCGGCCCCGGTGCTGGGCGCACTCGCCGACCACGTACACATCCGGGTCGTCCACCGAACGCATCTGGTTGTCGGTGACGATCGCCCGTTCTACGGTCAGCCCGGCAGTCATGGCCGATTTCGGCGTTGGGTTTGATGCCCGTGGAGATGACCACCATGTCGCAGTCCAGCGTCGTGCCGTCTTTGAATTCCAGACCCGTCACGCTGTCTTCGCCGAGAATCGCGCGTCGTGTGCTTTCATGGTGTGGACATGAACGCCCATCTTTTCCATGATGGACCGGAGGATTGTTCCGGCCTGCGGGTCAAGTTGCTGGTTCATCAGAGTGGTCGCTGATGTGGATGACATGCACCTCCACGCCGTAATTGATCAAGCCCCGCGCCGCTTCCAGTCCGAGCAGCCCGCCGCCGATGACGGCCGCGCGGCGGCACTTGTTGGCATAGCCGGCGATCTTGTGGCAGTCGTCCAGGGTGCGGAACACAAAGACGCCGTGCTTCGGGTCGCCGTCGTCCGTGGTCAGCCCCTCCATCGGCGGCACAAATGGCCGGCTGCCGGTTGCGATCAACAGTTTGTCGTAAGGCGTGACCTGCCCGTCGTCGCTGTGGACTTCTTTGCGCGCCCGGTCAATGTGCAGTGACACGGGCGGGCGCGTGCAGGGTGATGTTGTTCTCTGCGTACCATTCCAAGGGATTCAGGAAGATGTCGGAGGGGTCCTGCGTGCCGTTGAGAACATTGGAAAGCAGGATACGGTTGTAGTTGCCATACGGCTCATCGCCGAACATGGTGATCTCGAAACTGTTCGCCGCCGCCACGCGCCAGAATCTCTTCCACGGTGCGCGCGCCGGCCATGCCGTTGCCGATCACGACCAAGTTTTTGTTTATCTGCCAATTGCTGCCGCCTTTCGCGTAGGACACAAAAGTGCCGGGAAAACGTTGGTTCATCAGAAAAGGCAGCATTGCCGGGGAAAAGCATCAATGCGGAGGGAAGCCGAAAACCGCGACGCTGCGGATTCGGCTCTGTGAACAGTATACAGCGGAAATGTTTCCGCCGTGTTTCGGCACTACACCTCCACCATGCCGATGTCCAAAACGACCGACCCGGAGACGCCTTCGGGCGCGGCCAGATAGACTTCCAGCTTTGTCCCGGACATCAAATCCTCCACGACGGCCAGGGCGACATGGACATCACCGCGCGCCCCGATGGGAAACAGGCGCATGGGATTGCCGTCGCGCATCAGCGTGACATAAATCAATTCGGCGGACGAATTGCCCGCACGAAAATAAACAAGCTGGCTGCGCTTGCCAACGGGAACCGTGTAGGTCAGGTCGCCGGACAGCGGATAGGGGTTGTTCAGGCCGCGTCCCTCAAACGGGTAAACGCCTTGCAGCAGACGTGGTTTTGAGTACATAATTTATCTTTCCTTTGTTGTCGTTTCTCGGCTCGCAGAGGATCCTTCTTACGCCGGCTCCATCTCCATCTCTTTGCCGCCCGGCGTCACCAGGACGCGCTCACGTGCCATCTCCGGCGTGTGGGCCACGCCCCCTGCGCCAAGCCACGACTGCTGCCAGCCCGGGCGCAGCCTGACGCAAAACCGCGAGGCCGAGGGCGGCAATCGCGGCGAAGGCAAAGAAGCCAGAGGCGTAGGTTCCGAACTGGTCATGCAGGTTGCCCATGTTCGAGGTTCAGATAGTAGCCGCCGACGCCGCCCGCCGCGCCGACCAGACCGGTCATGACGCCGATCTCTTTTCTGAAGCGCTGCGGGACAATCTGGAAGACCGAGCCGTTGCCCATCCCGAGGCATGCCATCAGCACGAACAGCAGGGCGAATGTCGCGTACATGTTCGTGATCAGAAAGCCGATCCCCAGCGCCATCAGGCAGGCGGCGGAATAGAGCACTGTGAGCATGCGAATTCCGCCCAGCTTATCCGCCATCGCGCCGCCGATGGGGCGCACCAGGGAACCGGAGACGATAAAGATCGCGGTGGAAATGCCGACGGTCGCTTTCGGGAAATCATACTGGTCCACGAAGAACTTGTTCATGAAGTACGACAGGCCGACAAAGCCGCCGAACGTCACGAAATATAGCAGGCAAAAGCGCCAGGCATCCATCTGCGCCAGCACCGCGCCGAAATCGGCGGCAGTCGCGCGCTTGACCTTCGTTGGCGGGTCTTTGGCCAGGGCTGCAAACACAATCAGCACAACCGCAACCGGGATCATCAGCAAGCCCAGAACGGCATGCCAGCCGAACGCTTTGGCCAGCAGGGGCGCGAAGATCGTTGCCAAAACCGTCCCGGAATTGCCCGCCCCGGCGATGCCCATGGCGACCCCCTGCAAATGCGGCGGATACCAGCGCGAGGCCAGCGGCAGCGCGACGGCGAACGACGCCCCGGCCAGCCCCAGGAAGAAGCCGACAAAGACCAGCCAGTTATAAGTGGTTGCAAACTGCCAGCCGACGACCAGTGGCAGCAGGGTGAAGGCCATGGAGGCGACACCGACGCGCTTGGAGCCAAATCGGTCGGACAACAACCCGAGCAGAATGCGCCAGAAACCGGCGGCCAGCAGCGGAATCGCCAGCAGCTTCAGAGCCGTAGAGGGGCTATAGCCGTTCGCGACCGGCTGAAATCCCTTCGGCAGCTTGGATTGCAGGCTGCAAGGCAATCACGTTCTCATTCGGATTGCCGTGCGCGGTCGGCGCAACCGCGATTTGAATGAACTGTGATTTGGCGTTGACCGCGGCAATTGTGGCGGGATCGGCATTGTTGACAACAAACTTTTCCAGCGGCTTGTCGCTGGGCCGAATGGTCGCCGGTGTGCCGGCTTTGATCAGCAGATTATAAACGATTTTGGCTGATCGGCTTTGAGTTTCGGGTTTTGCTTGACGGTCTGATGTCCCTTGATAATCAGCGTGTACTGACTCGCTTTCTGGATCAGCGCAGTCGGCGTGACCTTCAGGTTCGCCCCCGTCAGCAGGGCATCTGTCGTGATAAAGGGCGCGATGGCCCCCAGAATCACCCACACCATAAACGAGATGTCAAAGTGCAAAAACGCGCTGAACAGCGATGGCGCGTGGCCGCTGTTTTTCAAGTCACTGAGTTTCATGGTTGTCTCCTCTCAAAAAGACGAACAAATCTTGCTTAACATGAGGAGAGACGCGGCAGTGCGTCGGGATTAGGTTCCGGTGGGTCAGGCCTTCTCCACCCGCACCGCGCAGACCTTGAATTCCGGCATTTTGGAAGTCGGATCTAGCGCCGCGTTCGTGAGATTATTCGCACACGCCTCTCCGCCCCAGTGGAAAGGAACAAAGAGCGTGTCCTGACGGATGGCGACCGTCAGACGCGCCTTGACATGAACAGACCCACGCCGCGTGGTCAGCATCACCATCTCGCCATCCTCGACGCCGAAACGGCGGGCAAGGGCCGGATGCATCTCGGCAAAGGCTTCGGGCGAAATCCGTTCCAGCGCCTCGACGCGCCGGGTCTGTGTCCCCGATTGGTACTGGGCCATTACCCGGCCTGTGGTCAGATACAGTGGGTACTCATCGTCCGGCTCCTCGGCGGCGGAGCGGTGATGGACCGGATGAAACTTCGCCCGGCCATCTTCGTGCGCGAATTTGTCTAGAAATAGCCGTGGCGTGCCGGGATGCGACTTCAGACGGGCAGGGCCAGAAGACGCCGTTTTCCGCGTCAATGCGGTCATAGGTGATGCCTGAGTAATCGGCGATGCCGCCCGCGCTGGCCCGGCGCAGTTCGTCAAAGATAACGGCGGGTTCGTCGGTTGGAAAGAATTGGCCCGCGCCCAGGCGAGCGGCCAGGGCCGTGACGATTTTGGCATCGGTCCAGACGCCTTCAGGTCGTGGTTTCGCCTGCCGTCGGTGAATGACGCGGCCCTCTAAGTTTGTCATCGTGCCGCTTTCTTCCGCCCACTGCGCGATGGGCAGCACGACATCGGCCATTTGCGCCGTTTCCGAAAGAAAAATGTCGGAAACGCACAGAAAGTCCAGCGCGGCCAGACGCTCCTGCACATGCAGGGCGCGGGGCGCAGAGACGGCCAAGTTGGACGCCATGACCAGCAGAGCGCGGACGCCGCCGGGCTGTCCCAGCGAGTCCAGCAGTTCATAGGCCGACCTGCCCGGCCCCGGCAGATCGTCAGGAGAGATGCCCCAGACCCCCGCGACATGAGGCGCGGTGGGCGGGATTGTCTATCTTGCGGTAGCCGGGCAGTTGGTCAGCCTTCTGCCCATGCTCGCGCCCGCCCTGTCCATTCCCCTGGCCCGTGATGCAGCCGTAGCCGCAGTGCAGCTTGCCGCACTTGCCCAGCGCCAGCATCAGGTTGATCACGGCCAGCGTGTTGTCCACGCCTTTGGACTGCTGGCCCGCCCCGCGCGCCGTCAGCGCCATGGCGGTTCCCGCCTCGCCCAATAAATGCGCGGCCTTAATGATCTGCGCGGTGGGAACGCCCGTAATGCGCTCCACGCGGTCCGGCCAGAAACTGGCGATCACGCGGCGGACGCTTTCCCAGCCGGTCGTGCGGGACGCGATAAACTCATGATCCAGCAGGCCGTCGGCGGCGGCGACATGGAGCAAGCCGTTTGCCAGAGCGAGATCAGTTCCCGGCGTAAGCTGCAAATGCAGCGTCGCCAATTCCGCGGTCGGCGTCCTCCGGGGGTCGGCGACGATCAGCGCGCCGCCGTTCTCCCGCTGCCGCTCGAAATATTGCATGATGGGCGGCATGGTCTCGGCCGGGTTGCCGCCGACCAGCAGAATGGCCTCGGCCTCGGGGATGTCTTCCAGCAGGAACGGCAGGCCGCGATCCATCCCGAAGGCTTTAATGCTGGCCACGGCCTCGGAGGCCATGCAGAAGCGGCCATTATAATCGATGTGCGGCGTCCGCAGAGCGACGCGGGCGAACTTGCCCAGCCAGTAGGCTTTTTCATTGGTCAGCCCGCCCCCGCCGAAAATGCCGACGGCGTCGCGCCCGTACACGGCCTGCGCGGCCTGAATGCCTGCCGTGACCCGGTCCAATGCCTCATCCCAGGTGGAGGCGCGCAGTTTGCCGTCTTTGGAGCCGCGCACCAGCGGAGTCGTCAGCCGGTCCGGGTGGCCGAGCAAATCGGCGGCCGTCCAGCCCTTCTGGCACAGGCCGCCCTTGTTCGTCGGAAAGTCCTTGCGGGGCTGCACCGTCAGCAGACCCTCGGCATCCGGCACAAGGTTCATCCCGCATTGCAAAGCGCAGTACGGACAATGCGTGGCCGTGCTCATGACGTTTCGCTTTCTTCCAGGATGCCGACATCCACGACCACTGTCCCGGTCAGCCCGCGCGGCGCGGCCAGGCAAACCTCGATGCGTGACCCGGCAGGGTACGATTCGACAATGGATAGGGGGACATGGAAGTCGGCTTTGGGGCCGACAGGGAAGTAGCGCACGGCCTGGCCGTTGACGGAAAGCGCGAGATAAAGAATGTCGTCGGACAGATTCCCGGCGCGAACATAAAGGACTTCCGCCGCCTTGCCCGCCGGCACCTGGTAACAGAGAGCATCATTGAGCGGGCCGAGGTCAAAGACGCCGCGCCCGGCGAAAGGGTAGACGCCCTGTAAGAAACGCGGCCTGGCCTGCCCGGTGCGGACCATCCGGTGATGGCGCGTCTCGGTCGTAATCGTGTCGGCGGCAGACTCGGAAAATGGATTGAAATTGCTCATCGGCATCAGTCGCTTTCTGCAAGAATCCGAAGAAGAATTCAAAGAGGCGACATCGCCGGAAGGAAGCCCAGGTCAGGGTGGTGAACGTGAGGGGAAAGCCATTGCAGCAGCGCAGGACGGCTTAACAATTTCTAATATACCTGCTGAATGTTTCGGGAGTGTTTCAGGGAAGGCGACTGCGGAAAATGGTGGTGGCAATTTTAGCGGGCGGCCAAAGCCGCCGCATGGGGACGGACAAAGCGTATCTGGACGTGGACGGGACGCCGCTGCTGGAACGCGCCGCGCGTCTTGCTTTAACGTCTGGTTTTGCCACTCTGGTCGTGGGCCGCGCCCGCCCTGCCGACTGGCTGCTGGATGGGGTGGACTTTGTGGAGGATGCCCTGCCGGGGCGCGGCCCGCTGGGAGGCCTGGAAACGGCCCTGCGTCTTGGGCCGACCCCGGTTCTGGCTCTGGCCTGTGACATGCCGCTCTTGACCCCGGACGCCCTGCGCTGGCTGACGGACGAATCGGCTCTGCGCCGGGGAGAGCATGGGCTGGCGGTCAGAAACAGCGGGCGGTGGGAACCGCTGTTTTCCGTTTATTCCCCGGCCTGCCTCGCGCTCGTGGAAGCGCGACTGGCCGCGGGCCGCCTTTCCCTGCACGGGCTGATTGAAGCGGGAAACTTTGCCCTGGCGGACGCGCCGGATTGGGTGGCTTCGCAGTTGGTGAACGTAAACACGCCGGCAGATCCTGGCCCGCCTCCACGGGCCAAAATAATTCCGTCAGTTTTCCAACGGCGGGACCCGGCCACGCGGGCCAAGCACCAGGATCAACTCCGCGTCGCCCCGGAGCCGAAAGCGGGTGGCCTGGATATTGCCGCAGTTCATCAGGTAGACATAGACCGGCGCGGTGACGGCATACGGCCCCAGCAGGCCGGGCAGGTCGCTGAAACAAACCGGTGTCATCATGGGAAGCAGGTTCGCGGCGGACAGATCGGCAATGGCAGCAGGCATGGGTTGTCCCTTCCAGAGAAGTCTCTACGAGAAGTTACTCGGCACCCCATTGTGCCGGCGGGCGTCCTCATTGATCGTCTTTGATCAATTTGCCCTGTTCCCAATATCGGTAGGGGTTACGGGTTTCTTTAGAACGCGAACGCTGCGAACCCGAGCGGGCAGCCCAGACAAGAAAACGCCCGTCATCCTCTGGATGACGGGCATTCCGGCACAAAGCCGACAGGTTTCTTCGCTCCGCTGCTTTCATTATACCAACGCACTCGGCGGCAAATCGTGAAAAGATTAACGGCAGATTACAAAGCAGAGGAAAAAAGTACGAAGACAGTCTTTGGTCGCGCAGGCGGCCTTTGGGCGCTTCGCCCCCCAGCGAGGCCGTTCATGGCTTCAATATAAGGTTGCCTAGCTGCTCCACGCTTCGGGGAAGAAGTGCTGTTTGAACTTCATGGTCGCATAGCGGTCGGTCATGCCGGCGATGAAGTCGGTGACGCGGCGGGCGCGGTCCGGGACGGTCAGGCCTTCAAACTCGCGCGGGTGGAGGTCGTCCATCGGCAGGAGCATCTGGGACGATCCCATGTAGAGGCGAAACAGTTCTTTGAGCATGAACTGCGCCTTGTGCAGTTCGACATTGCCGCGCGTGTCTATGGTATAGACATTCGCGTACATATAGTCTTTGAGTTTGTTGGTAGCCGCCAACACGTCGCCGGTCATCTTGACTTCCGGCATGGCCGACGCTGCTTTGCAGGACATTCATCACCATTGTGCCGATGCGCTGGGAATGGGAGCGGCCCAGAACGTCTAGTGTGTCCTGCGGCAAGTCTTCCAATTTCAGGACACCCCGGCCCGGACGCTGTCGTCAATGTCGTGGTTGATATAGGCGATTCGGTCGGCGATCCGCACGCACATGCCTTCCAGCGAGGTCGGCAGGTTCGTTCCTTCCACGATCCCCAGGTCCTTGCTGCCTTTGGAGTGGCCCAAGATGCCGTCGCGCACTTCCCAGGTCAGGTTCAGGCCCTGCCCGTTCTTCTCCAGCACGTCCACGATCGCGCAGGCTCTGGTCGTAATGCCGGAAATGCGGCATCGGGGACGTATTCGCGCAGAACCTGATCCAGCGCCTCCTCGCCGCCATGGCCGAACGGAGTGTGGCCCAGGTCATGGGCCAGCGTGATGGCCTCGGTCAAGTCTTCGTTCAGACGCAGGGCGCGGGCCAGCGTCCGGGCGATCTGCGCGACTTCCAGGGTGTGGGTCAGCCGCGTGCGGTAGTGGTCTTCTTCCGGGTCAATAAAGACCTGCGTCTTGTGCTTCAGTCGCCGGAAGGCTTTGGAGTGGAGAATGCGGTCCCGGTCACGCTGGAACTCGGTGCGGACCGGGTCCGGCTCCTCCGGCCTGGCCCGCCCGCGCGTGTTCACCGCCTGCACGGCGTAGGGCGACAGCATCTGCGCTTCCAGCGCTTCTTGATATTCGCGGAACTGTGTGGGCGTCAGACCATCGGAATCCATGACTCACAGTGTACCCCAAACAGCAGGTCCGCCTTTCGGGTACAATAGAGGCATGACTACTTTGACCGCCCCTACCCTGCCGCGCGTTCCCGCCGACGATTGACGATCCCGATCAACGCCGCCATTCTCGCTGTCTCCGAAGACACGATTCAGGGCTTCACCCCGGACCCGCTCGGCGAGATCGCGGCGCAGCTCCGGCGTCGCGCTGCCGGTGGTGATCGAGCGGATTCAGGCCATGCTGCGCGCCGGGACGATCCGCCGCGTCCGGCAGACGCTGATGGCGACGAATCTGGCGCAAGGCTCGCTGGTCGCCTGGCAGGTGCCGGCGGACAAGCTGGACTGCCGCGTTCAGCTATATGTTTGAGCAAGACCCGTTTTCCGGCCATGTCGTCCTCCGCTCCACCGACTCGGCCACGCCCGGTTCGCAGTACCGTCTGTGGACCACGCTGAAAGTGCCGCAGGGCTATTCGCATCACCAAGCACGCGGACTTTCTGGCCGCGGCAGGTCGGCGCGGAGCATTACCGCCTGATGCCCGCCAAGCGGCTGTTCGCGCTGGGAGTCGGCCATATCCGGCGGCAGGGTCTGCCGATCGGCAGCATGGCGGACGTTCCGGCGGACGTTCTGGACACGCAGATCGTGTCAGCTCAGCGATCTGGACTGGCAGGTGCTGACGGCTCTGAAGCGGGAGTTTGAGCCGGAGGAAATCGTTCGCGATCTGTGGCGGGCGCAGGGCGGACGAAGCGGGCGTGGATTTGGAGACGTTCCTCTGCGGTCGCCCGCTCCCTGCACGACCGGGGCGTCATCGGGCGGTTTTCGACGTTTCTGGAACACGTCAAGCCGACCGCAGGCGACAAGCGCGTAACTCGCTACAATGCCCTGTTCCACTGGGCCGTGCCGCCGGGCCGGGAAATCGAGGCGGGCCGCGAGGTGGGCCGCTTCCACATTATGACCCATGCCTACTGGCGCGAGGGCGGGCCGGAGTTTCAAGAACGTCAACATCATGGGCGTCGCGCACGGCCTGGACAAATCCGTGCTGCTGGCCCACAAAGCCGCCATAGACGCGCACTTGGAGAGCAGTCGGCATCCCGGTCGGCTACACCAATGTCTTCTGGGGCGGCCGCAGCGAAATCAAACCGTCGGAAATCGCGCCCGACGCCTACCGCGCATTCTGCCGCCGCGTCGGCCTGGACAACTCAGCCGAGAAATAACTCGCTCTCCGGCAAAAAACCTGTGAATCTTCTCCAGTAGTGTGGAACAATCCGCATGTCCCACCGTAGAGCGCGCCGAGCAGGCGCGACGCGGTTGAGCATGTTTGTATTCACACTGAGGAGCATTCTATGAACCTGTTTTCTTTGCCGGCCACTCCCCTCGCCTCTTCCACCGGCTCCGTGTCCGATCTCGCCGGAAGCCTGTTCAGCCAGCCTGCCTCGCCAGCCTCCGATGCTCCTTCGTTCGCGCAGACGCTGCAAAGCGCATTGGGGCAGGTCAATTCGCTTCAGGACCATGCCGGACAGATGGCGCAGTCGTTTGCCCGAGGCCAGACAAGTGACATTCACAGCGTTATGATCGCCTCCGAGCAGGCAACCCTCGCGCTGCAACTGACCACGCAAATACGAAACAAAGCCATTGACGCCTACCAGGAGATCATGCGGATCAGCTTGTAAGATAGCAGCTGGTCAGAGGGACTGTCCGTTGGCAATTTTCTCCAATTCCTGGAGATTCACTGCGCGCCTGGTGGCAGGGCGCGACGCCCGTGACGCGGGCATTGGCCGACGGGCCTGGCCCTGATGCTGGTCGTCGGCCTTGCTCTCGCCGGCTCGCTGGCGGCCAGCCCGGATTACCAGGCTATCTTTCACGGCGTCTGCGGCAAGGATGCTTCGGCCATTGAAGAGCGTCCTGCGCGAACATGTCCATCGCGATGCGTTCGATGACAAAGACGGCACGGTCAGCGTTCCCTCCAAAGACGAAAGCAACGCCACCATGTACATCGAGGCGGCGGGCATCCTGTCCAAAGACAGCGACAGTCGACGGCATTGAGGCCCTGGACAAAATCGGCATGGGCACGACTCCGGAAGTGGAGCGTCAGCGGATTCTGGCCGCCAACGAGGGCGAACTATCCCGCAAACTGATGCGGCTGGATCCCGTCAGAATCCGCCGCCGTTTCCATCTCCCCCGGCACCCGACCACCCTGTTCGGCGATGACACGCCGCCCACCGCCAGCGTCATCCTGACCCTAAGTCCGGCGAAACCCTGAGCGGCGAACAGGTCAAAGGGATCGTCAACCTGATCGCCCACGCTGTCAGCGGCCTGACCGCCGACCGAACGTCACCCTCACCGACCAGACCGGCGTTCCCCTCTGGAAAGACAACGGCACGGGCGGCACCGGAGGCGATGACGGCCAGACCGGCGACGAGAACGCCAAATTCAGCGAGAACGAGCGCAAGCAAGTGCAAGGCCTGCTTGATCAGACCCTCGGGCCGCACAAGGCTTTCGTCACGGTCAACGCCGAACTGGACTTTGATCAGAATCCATACCAAGCATGACACCCTGCACACCCCGTCTGCCGGGATCCGCGACAGGACTGCCGGTCAGCGTCCGCGACGAACGAAGAAACGTACTCCGGGGCGGGCGCAGGCCAGCCCCCGTCGGCGGCGTCGCCGGTGCAGCAGGCAACCTGAACGTCCCGAGTTATCAAACCACGAGCGGCGGCAGCGCCGGACAGCGGCGGCAAATATTCCAAAACCGACACCGTCACCAACTACGACCCGAATGTCATCGACACATTATCACGCAAGTCGCGCCTGGAACCATCAAAAAGAGTCCGTTGCCGCCTTCGTGGACACCAGCGTTCCTGCCGAAATCATCCCGAAAATCAAAGATTTCATCGCCAGCGCCATTCTTGCCGCAGCCCGGCGACACGTCCCGCTTCGTCACCGTCCAGCAGATCGCCTTTGACACCAGCGCGCAGAAAGCGCAGGCACCTCAGATGCAATCCCTGATGTCGCAGGCAGCTTTGGAGCAGCATTGCCCGCGCCGGCGCCGTCGGCGTCGTCGCCATCGTCCTGCTCCTGCTGCTGACACGCTCCGGGCCGACGGGCCGGCGAAGCCCAGCTTGCCCTGGCCGGCGGCGGCGCCAACATCGGCCTGCTGCACTCCACGCCGGAAGCGGAACTAGGATCAGGCGTACTCCGGGATAGTCTGCGACGCACTCCGGCGTTCTGCGGGGCGCGAACCAACTCATGGAAGAGCGTCCTCTGACCGTGGAGGACGTGCTGGCCGAGATGCCGGACATAGACACGCAGCGCCCGCGACGCCAGGTGCGCGCCCCCTCCATTGAAGAACAGCAGGACCTGAAGATGGAAAGCATTCGCAGCATGATCGTCGGCCACCCCGAAAGCGTCACCCTGCTGCTCAAGGGCTGGATGGCCGAAGACGTCGAAAGGTTACATCAGGCAAACACATGGCCATCCGCCCGCAACCCCTGACCAACCGTAAAAAAGCCGCCATTCTGCTGGTCGCGCTCGGCCCCGAAACGGCCAGCCATCTTTTCCAGCACATGACGCAGGACGAGATCGAGAACCTGAGCGTCGAAGTCGCCCGCATGGGCCGCGTCAATGCCCAGCTTCGCGAAAGCGTCGTGGAAGAGTTTCACGAGATGTGCGTCGCCCAGGAATTCATCGCCGAAGGCGGCATGGACGCCGCCCAGGAAATGCTGATCAGCGCGTTCGGCGAGGACAAGGCCAGCCTGATCATTGGCCGCGTCATGCAGGCAATGCAGGTGATGCCGTTTGACTTCCTGAAACGCGCGGATGCCATCCCAAATTATCACCTTCATCCAGAACGAGCATCCCGCAGACCATCGCCCTGATCATCGCGTACTTGCAGCCGGCTCAGGCCGCCGCCATCCTGTCCGGGCTGCCGCAGGACCTGCGCGCCGAAGTCGCCCGCCGCATCGCGACTCTGGACAAAACGCCGCCGGAAGTCATCCGCGAGGTCGAGAACGTGCTGCAAAGGAAACTGTCTTCCGTCGTCTCCACCGACTTCTCCCACGCGGGCGGCGTCAAGTCCCTGGTCGAAGTCCTCAACTAGGTGGACCGCTCCACCGAGAAGACGATCTTCGAATCGCTTGTCCGAGAACAACCCGGAGATCGCCGAAGAAGTCAAGAAGAATGATGTTTGTCTTTGAGGACATCATCATGCTGGACGACCGCGCGATCCAGTTGGTGCTGAAAGAAGTGGACACCAAAGAACTGGCGGTCGCGCTCAAGGGCGTGGGCGAGAACACGCAGGCGCGCATCTTCAAGAACATGTCCGAGCGTGCCGCTTCCATGATGAAGGAAGAGATGGAGTTCATGGGGCCGGTGCGCCTGCGCTCCGTGGAAGAAAGCCAGCAGCGTATCGTCGAACATCATCCGCAAGCTGGAAGAAGCCGGCGAGATCATCGTCGCGCGCGGCGGCGGCGAGGAGATGATCGCGTAACATGGCCGTGATCACCCCCTGGCAGGACTTGCTGGAAGCCGCTGCGAGGCCGCCCGCCATCCCAACCTCCAATCACGCCTGGAGGGGAGAAGAAACCAGCCTTGATCGCTCCCACCCGCGACCTGGAAGCGATCCAGGCCGAGGCTGACAGGAATTCTCCTCGCCGCGCCGCACCGAGGCGGCGGAACTGCGTGGAAGACGCCGCCGTTCAAGCCGAAGCTTTGCGCGAAGCCGCCTGGCAGGAAGGCTTTCACAGCGGCAAGTCAGAGGCGCATTCCGTCGTGGAAGCCGAAATGCGTCAGCGAGTGGGACGCGCGCCAGAGACGCTCTGCGGGCGGAACTAGACGACTTGATCGCCGGGATTGTCGCAGCCCGTGCAGACGCTCTGGCAGCGGCAGGAAGCGGAGATGGTCGGGCTGGCACTGGACATCGCCCGGCAGGTTATCAAAGCCGAGGTGACGCAGAACCCGGAAGTCGTGCGGCAGCGTGATTTCCAACGCCATTCGCCGCATCACCGACAAAGAAAACGTCCGCATTCGCGTCTCGGTCGGCGATGCCCCCCGCGTGCAAAGAGATGCGCCAGGACCTGCTGGAAATCGTGGACGGCCTGCGGCATCTGGAAATCGTGGACGACCGGCGTGTCGGCGAAGGCGGCTGCGTGATTGAGACAAATGCCGGAACGATTGACGCCAAGATCGAGACGCAATTCGCCGAAGTGGCGCGGGCGCTGGGGATGAGCGAGAATGAATAATTCGCGCATGGCGAAGCTCCCCGCCCCCAAAGAGCCTGTCCCCCAGCCCTCCCCTGCTAAGGGAGGGGAGTCAGGAGCGGAGTTCTCTCCTACCCTCTCCCGTAACAGGGAAGGGTCGCCGCTTGCGGCGGGGTTAGGTTCTTCAGACGCCCTCCATTGACCTCACCCGCTACCGCGCCATCGTGACCCGGCTGGACACGGTTCGGGCCAATGGGCTGGTCACGCAGGTGATCGGGCTGGTCGTCGAAAGCATCGGCCCGGCCGCGCAGATCGGTGAACTCTGCGAGATTCGCAGCGGCGGGCGCAACGCGCCGGCGGTCAAAGCCGAAGTGGTCGGGTTCAAGGCGAACCGTCTGCTGCTGATGCCGCTGGGCGAGATGGCGGGCATCAAACCCGGCTCCGAAGTGGTCGCGACGGGCAGACATGCAGCAGGTCACGGTCGGGGATTTCCTGCTGGGGCGCGTTCTGGACGGCCTGGGCGAACCTGCCGACGGCCAGGGGCCGCTGCTGGGGCCGGGCGCGAAGCACTATCCGATCTATGCCGCCCCGCCGGATGCCCTGACGCGGCGGCGGATCACGGAGCCGGTCGGGCTGGGCATCCGGGCGATTGACGGCCTGCTGACACTGGGCAAAGGGCAGCGCATGGGCATCTTCGCCGGGTCAGGCGTCGGGCAAAAGCACCATTTTAGGCATGATCGCCCGCAACACGACGGCGGATGTCAATGTCATCTGCCTGGTCGGGGAACGCGGGCGGGAAGTGCGCGAGTTCATCGAGAGCGATCTGGGCGAAGAAGGCCTGCGCCGCTCCGTCCTGGTGATCGCCACGTCGGACAAGCCGCCGCTGGTGCGCCTCAAGGCCCCCCTGGTCGCCACGGCCATTGCCGAATATTTCCGGGATCAGGGCAAGGATGTCATGCTGATGATGGACTCGGTCACGCGCCTGGCGATGGCGCAGCGCGAGGTCGGGCTGGCTGTCGGCGAGCCGCCCGCGACGCGCGGCTATCCGCCCAGCGTTTTTGCCCTGCTGCCCAAGATTCTGGAACGGTCGGGAACGAGCGACAAGGGAACGATCACGGCCCTGTACACCGTCCTGGTGGAAGGCGACGACGAGAACGAGCCGATTGCCGACACCGTGCGGGGCATTTTGGACGGACATATCTGGCTGTCGCGCGATCTGGCCGCGCGGGGCCATTACCCGGCCATTGAAGTGGGCCGCAGCGTGTCCCGCGTGATGTCCCAGGTGACTTCGGCCGAGCAGCGGGCTGGCGGCAGGCCGGCTGCGCGAGACGCTGGCGACCTTCAAAGAGGCCGAAGACTTGATCAACATCGGCGCCTATGCCGAAGGCAGCAACCCGCGCATTGATGAAGCCCGCCGCCGGATTGAGCCGGCCCGGGCCTTTCTGCGGCAGGGGGTTCACGAACAATCCACGATGGAAAACACCATCGCGGCTCTGGAAGGAATTTTCGCGGATGAAGAACTTTAAATTCCGCTTGCAGTCGGTTCTGGAACAGCGCGAGCGGCGGGAAACGTCAGGCAAAACAAACGTATTCGCCGAATCGCAGGCCGCCTTTCAAAGCGGCGAAAAATTACTCAGCGAGATGCGCGAGGTACGGCAGGCCCTGTTGGACGAACTTTGCCGCCGCCGCGAAGGCGTTTTTGACGCCTTTGAGACGCGCATGTATCACGACTATATGCAGGTCATCACTGCGAGCATCGGCGAACAGGAAGTCTATGTGCGCGATCTGGCTTCCTCCTGCGAAGCGCAGAAACTGCACTTGATCGGCACCTCGCGCGACCGGCAGGCTCTGGTCAGCGTCCGCGACCGGCACCAGCAGGCCCACGCGCCTCCTGGCGCAGCGGCAGGAACAGGGCGTCCTGGACGAACTGGCGACAACGCGCTTCAATTTCCAGCAGCGCACGAATGAAGGATAAGAAGCCCTCCGGCCCCCAATAATGGGGGAGAAAAAAGGCATATTCTCTTAATCCTGCTCCCCCATTATTGGGGGCCGGGGGGCTTCTTGAGGACTAATCATCACTATGGACGACATCAGCAGCATCACTTCGCGCATCAGCGAAATTCAGGAGCGCATCGCGGCTCTTAATCGCGCCGTCTGCCGCCGCCAACACCGGGCGCATGCCACTGCCGACATCTTTCGCGCAGGCGCTGAACACAGCCCAAACCGGCGGATCAACCCGGCTGCCGGAGCCGTCGGCTGCAGATCGTCGTTCCGCCCGCCTCGCTTGGCCCGCTGCCCGCCTCACTGGCTCCCCTGCCCGTCGCGCCCGGCGCGGCGGATGTCGTGCCGATTCCAGCAAACGGCGTCGGGGAATGTGGACGGCCTGGTGGAGAAATACGCCGCGCAGAACGGCCTGGAGCCGTCTCTGGTGCGCGCCGTGATCAAAACCGAATCCGACGGCAACCCGCGCTGCGTTTCCCGCGCCGGCGCGATGGGGCTGATGCAGCTCATGCCCGACAATGTGAAAGAAGCGGGCATCTCGGACCCGTTTGACCCGGAGCAGAACATCGCGGCGGGCACCAAACAACTGGCGGGACTAATGGCGCAGTACCACGGCAATTTAGACCTGGCGCTGGCCGGGTACAACGCCGGGCCGGGCAATGTCCGCAAATACGGCGGCGTGCCGCCGTTCACCGAGACGCAAAATTATATCCGCCGCGTCCGAGCAGCCATGGAGAAGGGCTAACCGCGCATGAAAGCTGCATTCGCCGTTCTGGGACTTCTGGCGCTGCTGGGCGTGGTTTACGGGCTGGCTTTCTTCGGCATCATCCCCGTTCAAAAGATGGCCGACAAATCGCCCGCCCTGGCCTCGGCGCTTGTCTCCATGCATCTGGCGCGGCCCAAGAAACACGTCGCGCCGCTGCCTCAGACGGCCAAGGCGGCCAGCCCGGAACAGCAGGCTCTGGACGCCCAGAAGAAGCAGCTTGCCGCCGACCGCGCACAATTGGACAAAGACCGGGCCGACTGGGAAGCGCAGAAACAGCAGGCCGCCGCGCCGGCATCCGGCACTGACACTCCTGCCGAGGACAGTGGAGCCAAATTGAACGCCATTTACGCCACCATGTCCCCCGACGACATCGCCCGCATCTTCGCCAAACTGCCCGATCCCGATGTCATGGCCGCGCTGACACAACTGGACGAAAAGAAAGCCGGCAAAATCCTCGCCGCACTCCCCGACGACCGCGCCGCCCGCCTCACCCGCCGGATGTCTCATCCAAGTTTGGCAAGCACAGCCGCAGCCTCCCCCGCAACTCGTCTTCAAACAAGTCTCTGAAAAATACGTTAGGGCGCTTGTCAAAATTGCTTGACAGTGAGATTAACGTCCTGTATAGTAAACTCAAATCCATGAATGCTGCATCAGTGGCCGTGGGTGGGGAGTACAGCAAAACGTGCCATACATGGCAGGAAGTCCTACCGCTATAGATATTTATCCATCATAGAATCTAGAGATTCCACATAATCCTATGTTTGGACTCTGAATCCAGGAGCGAAGGGAAAAGAAAATGAAACAATGGAAATGCGTTCTTCCGGCAGCCTGTATCGCCTTTCTGTTAGTGGGCGCTCTCCTGGCCCAGACGAGTAATGCGAGAACCAGCAAGTCCTCGTCTACCGTTGAGCCCGTGACAGGCAAACGTGCCTCACCTAGCCGCGTTTCGCAAACTGCCGACGTAGATATTTTAAGCCCGGAGCAGATGCGCGAGGCGAGTAGACGGATGGGTGCAATGGATAAAAGCATTGATCTCGCAAGGCAAGGTGACGCAGATGCCACTCTGGGAAATTGGCGGCAGGCTAAGGCTTGTTATCAACGGTCTCTGGCTTCATGGCCGGATGATTCTTTTGCCCTGTATGGCATGGGGCAATGCGCCGCGAATGCCGGAGACATCACAGATGCCATAGGCTATTATAGGACGGCTATTTACACTAATGATCCTAACCAGTCCAGTGATGGCTATCGTGAAAACGATGGAGCCCGCTTGATGGAATACGTTCTGCTGCTGAGTGAGGGCGGACAGACCCAGGAGGCAATGACGATCTACCGTCGCGCGACGCATGTGATCAACTATCTGGACGGTCATCAAAATGTTGACGTGCTGCTGCCGAACTTCCGCCCCGGCGAATGGGCTTACACTCCCCAACGCTTGCGGGCCATGGCGCACATCGGCATTGCTCTTGCACATCCAGGGTTCAACGACAGGCTGGCTCTATCCCATTTGCAGAAGGCGATTGCGCTTGCCCCCAACTCACCGCTGCCCTTTTTCTATCGCGGTCAATGTGAGGATAAATGGCTGGGCCATCCCAAAAAGGCGAAAGCGGATTACGAGTATGCGCGGCAGTTTGGAAACGCGGAGGTGGAGGCATGGGTGGAAAAAGCCAAAGCGAACAGACCTTTTCTACGCTAACGGAGGCCAGAGAACGAAGGCCGGGGCAAATGCCCTGATGTGGAGGTGTCGGGTTAGGTACAATAGGCGCAAGAGAATCCCCATCCATGCTTGCACCCAGGCTGACCGAAGAAGAGATTCAGCAACACCTGCCCAAACTGCCCGATCCCGATGTCATGGCCGCGCTGACACAACTGGACGAAAAGAAAGCCGGCAAAATCCTCGCCGCACTCCCCGACGACCGCGCCGCCCGCCTCACCCGCCGGATGTCTCATCCAAGTTTGGCAAGCACAGCCGCAGCCTCCCCCGCAACTCGTCTTCAGACAAGCCTGTGATCATCGCGCTTTTGTGTGGCTTCGGCCTCCTAACCAAAACTGGACTGCACTCTGAAGTGACTCAAAAGGTTAGGGTGGTATACTCCGAAAGGAAGTTAAGAGAGGCCACCGACTATGAGCCTCAAACGACGTATCTTTACAAGAGTTTAGAAAAGTTTTTTGATATGAAGATTCAAGAAGCACTCAAATTTCTCGCTTTTTCAGTAGGATTGGTAATCCTGACTTTCTTTTGTTTTGCGATAGGGATAAAGAAGGCCTGGCACCAACCGAGCGCAAAAATAACGGTAGCATATAATAATAACACATCTGCACCTGGTTTTTCCTCTAGCGGTATTTATGGGCATGGTCTTGCTATGGAACCCATACGTGTTCGGGTATATGACCCCGTTCGAGTTGCTCGTGAAAAGAATTACGCGCGTCTTGTTTATCGAGGTTATCAAGCATTGCCGACAGCCCCGAAAACAGCGGAAAGTGACTTCCGCGAGGCAACATCCGTTATTATCGGATTTCCTGGTCATAGTGAGTCTTGGAAAGGACTGGCGCGGGCGCTGGATGCTCAGGGTAAAACCTTACAGGCGTTTGCCGCTTATCAGAAGGCATTCGAGTTGCCGAAGGGCAGGATGGAATACTCCACGTTCCCCGATGACATCGAGGCATTGGCACGCTATGGCACACTGTGCGAGGCATTCGGGCAGCACGAAGCAGCGGCGCGGGCCTATCAGAAGGCGCAGGAGCAGCTTTATACATGGTCAAGTGTCCCACTGGAAATTCAAGCGGATTCTCAATATGCAGCGTCGCAGCAGTTGCCGGCGATGCTGGAAGTGGTGCGGGGTCTTGCGTTGATCCGTGAGGACAAGACAGAGAAGGCGCTGACTGCGTTACAACAGGCTGCGAGCCTTCAGCCGAAGGATGCACGGGTTCAGTATTACTTGGGCTACGGCTATCGCAAAGCCGGTCAGTTCGCGCAGGCGCAGGCAGCATTCCAAAAGGCAGCGCGATTAGACAAAGAGGGGACTGTGAGAGCCGCTACGGAGGAAGACATACGGGCGGTCCAAGCACATCGCCGATAAGGAGAGTGAGTGGTTGTGGTGCGGGCATGTCGGGTTGGGTACAACAGGCGCAGGAGAATTCCTATCCATGCGTGTACCCAGGTTGCCCTAAGAAGAGATTCAGCAGTATTTGCCCAAACTGCCGGACTAGAGCAGAAACGACATTGCCGTCACCCCCAGCGCTAGCAGCCTATTTCCCTGAAAAACTTCGGGAAAGTCTTCTTCAAAATAGTCTCTGTTTTCCTTGACTTTCGTTCATGCTACACGTCATACTAGTAGACAAGAATAGTAGACGAAGCCGGACTTGCTCCCAGCACCGCGTAGCGGTGCTTCTTGGCGTCCGCGCCGATTAGCCCAATAAAGCCTTAGCCGTGCCATTTATGGCATGGTTTTCTTTTTTGACGGAACGAAAGGAAACAAGACCATGCCCACGACCACTGCCGGAAAAGCCATCGCCGCCCGCAATGCCACCACACACGGCCTCTTCGCCCGTGACATCGTCCTGCCTGCCCTCGGAGAAGACCCCGAAGGCTACCAAAAGATTGAAGCCGAATGGATCGCCCAGCTTCAGCCCCAAAACCTGCTGGAACACCACTACGTGGAGAAGATCGCCGCCGCAAGCTGGCGTCTGCGTAGGTTGCACCGCTGGCAGGCGCAGCTCTTTGAGGACGACACGCTCACCGAAGCGGAACGCTTGGACCATCTGGACAAAGTCATGCGCCACGAAACGGCTCTGCACCGGCAGATTGACACCGCCGTCAAGATGCTCAACAAGGACGTGCCGCAGCTTTACAAGAGCCGCACCCGCGATCAGGTGCTGGAAGAAACGCAGTTGTCGGAGCGCGAGTGCCGGGAAAGCGTTCGGGATGAGTCGGAAGTGGACCTGGAAACGCGGGGCCGTCTGCGCCGCATCCGCAAAGCGACCGAACAGGCATTGTCAGATTTATCCGACGCGGCCCTGGACACGACGGAACCGGAAAATTGCGAAAACGAACTGCCCCTCCCCAGCGTCTCCCCCCAAAGTGAACAGTGGTTAGATCAGGAGGGCTTCCCCTCTGGCTCCCCCAGAATTGGGGGCAGGGGGGCTTCCTCACCCTTCCCTAAGGTTTTATTGGGGTAACAGGGAAGGGTCGCCACTTGCGGCGGCATTGGCCGACGCGCGGGGAATCACCCGCACGGAAAGCCGGGCCTGCGGGTCGGAGAGACGCGGCAGTTTCATCCGCCCAGCGCCAGGAGCAGCATCAGTGTCGCCATTGTGTTCTGCATGCAGTGGCCGAGTATGGACGGGGCGAGCGATTTGCGTGTTTCGGCCATCCAGGCGAAAACGCCGCCGAGCATGGCGAGGGGCAGCATTTCGGCGATGCCGACGGGGTGGACAAAGCCAAAGATAAATCCCGTCAGAAGGATCGCCGGCCAGACGCCGACGCGCAGTTTGGCGGCGTTATAAAAGACGCCCCGGAACAGAAACTCTTCGGTCAGCGGCGCGGCCACGGTCGCCAGCAGCACCAGCATGATCTGCACCCAGGGCGATGAGGCGCTTGCCAGCAGCGGAATCGCCGGGTTGGAGGGCGTCGGCGCATGGGGGAAAACACGCGGGCCGATCAGAATGGCAAGCCACAGGAACGGCAGTGAAACCGCGTAGCCCCCCACCCCGTACAGCAAGTTCATGCCGAGGCGCTGCGTGTTCCAGCCAAGTTCCCGGCCAATGGAAGCGCCCTTGCGCCGGGCAATGGCAAGGAGCAGGCCGATAGGGACGGCGGCGCTGACCAGATAGGCCACAAAGGCCAGCACAACATTGGCCGCGACGCGGCTGCTCGCCGGCAGATCCACCAGGCTGTGCCGGTAGGGACCGAGCAGGCCGGGAAACCGAAACAGGTGCCGGATGCCGACGCCGCCGAGCAGCCAGCCGAGCAGGTCGGGCATGAGCAGGTAGACGATAAACACGCCCATCAAGTCGCCGGCCCGCAGGCGGCGGTTCTCCCGCGAAACCGGCTCCGGCAAGGTCGGCCAGACATCCGGCGGCAGCGCATCGCCCGGCGCGGCAGTTCTCCGCAGCCAGACGCGAATGCCGAAATACATCAGCAGCCCTGCCCCGACCAGGCCCAGCCCGCCAAACACGATGGCGACCAGACTGAGCGGCAGCAGAGTGATGACTGCCTGCGTCTGGGCCAGTTTCGCGTAACGATGCGCGGCCAGGGGATCGTTCTGGGACTGGTAAAGCAGCGACAGGGCCGGGTACTGCCACCAGCGAATGTTGGGCGTGGCGCGCAGCGCCTGGGCGTCCGCCGCCGTCTGCGCGGGGGTGAGATGCGGCCCGCCGGCAATGTCCGCCCAGATTTTGCCTTCGGTGCTGTACTGACGCGCATCGCCCGGCGGCAAATCGGCGAGCGCGGCAGGCTGAAACGCCAGCCGGGGATCCGGCCCGCTCTTGCCAGGCCCAAACAACGGCTGTTTCAGCAGCCCGCGTAAAATTAAGACTCGCCGTGCGGCGCCCGGCGCGTTCTGCGTCTTCTTTTGAAGCGACTCGGCGGAGTGGAGCGCCTCGCGCAGCGATTTCCCATCCGGGGCCGAATCGCCGGGTTTGCCGAACTCCGAAACAAATGCGGTCTTGGCTTTGGTGTTCGTGTCCACCATGTCGGTCATGGTCTTCTCGTCCACCTGCCCCACCATCTGCTGGGACAAATGCCCGCCCTCATGTGTCGGCAGGAGGTCAAAGACGCGCAGGAGGAGGAAGACGGCACACAGCGCGATCACCCAGAGCGGCAGGCGATCGCCCTGATCAGTGGGCGGAGGCACGTTCATACGCCCCCATGTCCAGCACGCCCTGGACAGGGCGCGGCTTAAGACTCGCCGGCGGCGCATACTCAAAACGCGGCATCAAATCAAACCCGTCCATGCTTCCCGGCACCGCGCCTGCATCAATAGCCGCGCTGCCAGGGGCGAGATGGTAATCCCAAGCCGCTGCATTCACGAAATCTGAGGGGCTGACAATGAGATTATGACTGACTTCGCCTTCGGCGTGCGACACAGGCGTCCCCTGCCCCAGAAAGAGATTGTTGACGACTTTTAATGTCGGCATCCCGGCGACACGCACAAACGTAGCGTCGTGGCGGTCATTGGCGAACGTGTTGTTGACGACTGCCAGTGACTGCTTGGGATTGACCGCTCCTTCCTCGGCAAACGAAATCAGTATCCCCTGGCTGGCATTCGGCCCGCGCCGCAGGACATTGCCGATGACATAACTGGCGCCCCCGTTCGGTAAATCAATCAGGTACGAAGTATCCGACGTATCCTCGTCGCTGATTCGATTGTACAGGATATAGTTCGCGGCCGCCCGCGATTTGACATCATGCCCGGCCTTCGCATTGTGGCTGTAGCAGCCGCGCAGGGTAAAGCTGTGAACATGGCCGATATACATATTATGCGAGTAGCCGTCACCCTGCCCGTTATGGTCAAATTCGCTGTTTTCTATCACAATATCGCTATCAGGGAAAGCATTGGCGAGGATACCATCTTCATTGTCGTGGAAGAAGCATTTGCGAACCGTCAGCCCGCTCCCATCTAACCGTATGCCCGCGCCGTTTTTATCAGGCACAGAGGCACCTGTCAATTCCAGGTTCTCCACCGTCGTGTCATTGCCTTCAATCACCCACAGCCCCTTGCCCATCGCCGCGTGTCCCTTCGCGTCTAATACTGGCCGCCCGCCGATGCCGCGAATGGTCAGTTTACTGGCCCGCCAGACGGCCACATCGCCGGGATAGACGCCCGCGTCAATCTCCACCGTGTCCCCATCTTTCGCCGCCGCTGCCGCCTGGCTGGGCAGCGCAAACGCCTTGCCGGGACCGACATGCAGGATAGCCCCCCTGACCGCAGGCGCATCGGCGAAAACAGGCATCCTCCAAAGCGCCCCGGCCAGCAGCATCGGCCCCATTGCCAAAAAGCTTCTCATATCTTTCCCTCTCACAACCCCAAATCCAGAGTATCTGTTGGCTGCGCTTTTCCAATGACGCCCGACTGATGCTTCGCCATGTCCACGCAGCCATTCGCCTTGAACGTTACGCCTTCCGCTTCCAGCAGTTCCCGCTGCTTCTGCATTAACTCCGGCGAACGCCGCCCGATCCGCAGGTAGCCGTCGCTGCCCACCACGCGCTGCCAGGGAACATCCTCTCCCGACGCCTGGTTCATCGCCCACCCCGCCTCTCGCGCCGAGCAGCCGACGGCATCCCCCACCTGCCCGTAAGACATCACCTGCCCCGGCGGGATTTGCTGGACGCGGGCATGGACTAAATCAAGTAATATTTGGTCTTCCATTCGTGCCTCTAAGTTGTTTGATAGGTCGTTGTCGCTTTCCCACAGGAAGCACAATAGAACGCATAAATCGTTCCCTCATAATACTCCATAAGATCATCCGTCTGGAGTTGAGCAATAAATGGCATAAACTCAGCACAACTTGGGCATTTGGGATAGGCTGCATCCTGTACCCACGAGGGGTGCCCGCCGACCTGTGAGTGTCCTTTCTCTAACACCTGCCAATGGGCTTCATAAGGGGTGCGTCTTTTTGTCCCTAACCTCATGCGATTTGTCTGCATACGCTCGTAATCACTGCGCTCCCAGCCTATGAACTCCGGCTTAACATTTCCCTCAGCCCATGACGAGCGGCCTTCCCGATCCGCATCCATGAAAATGGTGGTGAAGCCACTGCAACGGTCACACTCCACCACACGAAGCCGTTCACCCTGGAGATTCAGAAAGGCAAGATCAGGGGAAGCCAGAGCGAAATCAAACACGACGGTCATCTCCCATTCACACCAGTGACATCGCTCCGGGTAAACCTCAATGACCGTCACTGGATTTTCAGCAGGCACGCTTTCCATATCTGCGACATGAACAAGCGTGTAACATATCTGAGAAAAAAGGTCGCGCCGTTCGCCGTCCGTCGTTAATACCCAGCCTGCTTCTTGGGCGTAGGCATCCGGTGGAACGTAGAGTTTGTTGCGCCATTCGGGCGGGGATTTGCGCCAAAGGGAAAACTGGCGCTGCACCACGGCATCACCGATCCAGGCCGCCGCTGTCAACAAATGATTTCTATTCTCTTCATCCCAGGCAATTCGTTGTAGCAGGGCGTCCCGACTCTCGGCATCCGCGCCCCGAAAAATCTCTGCGGGATAGAAACATTGCCGTGCAATCAAACTTTGATGTAGGCCCTCTAAACCTTCAGGAACCAGACAGGCAATACTCACCAATATTGCCTCGGCCATCTCAACGTCCGCTTTCTGTCCCATATCTAGAAGCGAAATCGCAAGCCGCCCAAGTTTATTGCCCTCCTGCCGTGACAACTGTCGGTACTCGCCCTCCAAAGCGATCTTCTTTTGCAGATCGTAGCGTCCGGGTTGACTGAGTTCTTGAACGGTTTTCAGAATGGCAGTAACTTTGCTCACATCTTACTCTTTGCAACAAACAGCGAGACAGCGTTAATTGGCTGGTTTCTTCAGTTCCGTCTCAAGCGCCGTGACCACATCGGGCGAGAGAGGGTCGTGGCCGGCGGGAAAGCGGGCGACGACCTGGCCTTTGCGATCTATCGAGAAACTTGGCGAAGTTCCACTCAATGTCGCCGCCGAACTGCGGGTCGGTGTCTTTGCTGGTCAGGAACGTGTACAACGGGGCCTGATTGGGCGCTTTGACTGAGATTTTGCTGAACAGATCAAAGGTCGTGTTGTACTTAGCGGTGCAGAACTGGTGGATTTCGGTGTTGGAGCCGGGTTCCTGCTGGCCGAAGTCGTTGGCCGGGAAGGCGAGGATGCGAAGGCCCTGGCCTTTGTACTTCTCGTACAGCTTTTCCAGGGAGGCGTACTGAGGCGTGTTGCCGCAGAGGGAGGCGGTGTTGACGATCAGCAGGACTTTCCGTTTATAATGGGACAGTGGAACGTCTTTGCCGTTGATGTCCTGAACCGTGTAGCTCAGGACGCCGGTGGCTTTGGCGGGAGCGGCGTCGGCGCTCTGCGGCAGCAATGCGCCGAGCGCGAACAGAGCGAGACCAGCGGCAATGGCAGTTGTCATGGAAAAAGGCATGGTTGGGTTCCTTTGTGGGCAGAAAAATCGTTGTTTCTCAGATGACATACTACCTCATTTCCTGGCCGCCGGTCACGTTGATGGCCTGGCCGGTCATGTAGGAAGCGTCGTCGGAGGCGAGGAAGACGACGACATTGGCGACATCGTCATAGGTACAGCCGCGCCCCAGCGGGACCTGGCGATTCGTATTTGGCGCGGACTTCGTCGGGCGTCAAGCCCTGCGTTTTGGCGTATTGATCAAACAGCGACTGCTGCCAGAGGGTGCCGTCCAGCAGATTGCCGGGGCAGACGGCGTTGACGCGGATTTTGTGCGGGGCCAGGTCCAGCGCAATGCTCTGGGTCAGGCCGATGCCGCCGAACTTGGAAGCGGCATAGGCGCTGTTGCGAAACGAGCCTTTTTTGCCGGACTTGGAGTTGATCTGAATGATCGCGCCGGACTTGTTGGGGATCATGGCACGCGCGGCCGCCTGGGCGCACAGGAAATAGCCGGTCAGGTTGATGTCCATGACCGTCTGCCACTCGCCCAGCGGGAATTCTGTAGATGTCATGGGCGCGGACAATCCCGGCATTGGCGACCAAAATATCCAGTTTGCCGAAGGCGCGGACAGCCTCATCCACCATTGCCTGCACGTCGGTTTCGCTGGCGACATTGGTCTGGGTCGCGCCCGTCCGCCGACCTGTGTCGCGCTCAATGGCATCGGCAGCCTGCGCGGGCTTTGTCCAGGTTGATGTCGGCCAACAGCACGTCGCAGCCTTCAAGCGCAAGGCGGCGGGCGAGGGCTTCGCCCAGCCCCTGCGCGGCGCCGGTGACGATGGCGGATTTACCCCCTAATCGTGTCATTTGGCCCCCAGTTTTTCGCGAAGCAGTTCGTCTTCAGCTTCCTGCGTCCAGAACATGCCTTCCTGCATTTTGGCGTAGACGTTCGGCATCTGCGTTTTCAGGTCGTCCACGGACAGCAGCGGCATGTCTTCAATATGCGGGAAGATGACTGTCTTGCCGGGAAATCGGCCCGGCTTTGACGGCGGCGAGACCGTCTCGGAAGGCATCCAGCCCGCCGATGGCCGCGAGGCTGGCATTGGTAGAGAGCGCGTCGGATTCGACCAGTTCGAGCGTATGCCGGAGATCGGCGATGCTGGACCCGGATGTGCCGATCAGGCGCTGGTTTTTCGCCAGGATGGTTCCCAAATCCAATTCCACGGTGACACCTTTGGCGACGCCCGCGAAAATGTTGTAAACCCCGTTCTCGCCCAGGGAGGGAATGGACGCCGCGACAGCCTCCGCAGAGGGAACCATGCTGACGATGTCATCAAACGGCCCGTAGGCAGTCGGATCGCCGCCAATCTTGGCGTTGAGCAGAACCAACTCAATCCCGCGCTGCTGCATTAATCCGCCGAAGCGCGCCTGAATGCGCGCCAGACGGTCATCGTGCCGGTCACTGACGACGATCAGGCTTGGCGGGGCATCCAGCATGACCGCCCGCTGCAAATGCATCTGGCCCATCGGCCCGCCCGCGCCGACAAACCACACCTTGCCACCCGGTAAGAGATCCGAGCGCGTATTGCTCGCATAGGCTTCTGGCGGGGTCTTCCGCGCTGACAAACAGATGCTGCTCGTAATGAACGCGGCCCACATCGACCGCAACAATGCCGGTGAACGGCTGATCTAAAACAAGGTTGAGGATGCCGCGCGGCCCCAGGCAGGCCATGATGCGTACCAGGTCGGAAGCGTCGGGCGTCCCATAAACAACAACGTCGTCAAAGCCCTTCTCATCCGTTTCCGCCACGCTGTTGACCGTCACAATGGAAGCGGGCTGATGACCCGGCTTGATCAACGAGTTCGGCACTGCCGCCGATGACCAGCAGCCTGCCCCCCTCTTTCAGCCCGTCACGGTAGTTGGGATATTCATAGGCAGCCACGACGCAGGCCCAGGGTTCCACCAGCGCCGCTTCCACATAGCCCGTACTGGCTTCAATCGGCAGCAAGTAGCAGCCTTCGTCTCCCTGCAACACTTCACGGGTCACGACCCCGTACTGCGCCATGCCGCCGTCCAGTTGGTAACCATACGCCGGGTTCGCACCTTTGTAGTAGACATCCGCCTGAATGATGTATCTCTGGCCGACCTGAAACTGGTCTCGGAGATTATCGCCGATGCCGACGACCGTGAGCGCGACTTCATGCCCCATGACGACCGGCTGCGCCTGCATGTCGCGGCCTTGCAAACGGGGATGCCCCGGCCCCAGATTGATGATCTTGATGTCCGAAAAACAGATGCCCACGGCGTCATGCCGCACCAGCAGTTCGTCCGGCCCAAACCGGGGCAGATCAATCGTCACCTCTGTCAGCGCGTCCAGACCTGCCCCGGTCAAGTGCCAGCGCTTGATGGTGGGCGGCAGCGCCTTCCGCGCCTCTTTATAGTCTTCCAATGTATGCGTCACTGTGCGTCTCCTCAAAAACTTGGAACATGATGGGGTTCGCCGCCTGGGGCCGCATTTCCTGCCTTTCCCGAAAAGGCCGAACGCACTAAACCATGATTGGGTCCGAGGCAGGCACGATCTGATGGGAAACGTCATGCAGGGCATGGAGGCTGGCGCGGTGGCCGATGCTGACCACCGTGGTGCGGGGAAGCGCCGACGCGAGTTCGCGATACAGAGCCGTCTCCGTCGGCTCGTCCAGAGCGGAGGTCGCCTCGTCCAGAAAGAGCCAGCGGGGCTGATGCAGGAAAGCGCGGGCAAGCGCGACCCGCTGCTGCTCACCGGGCGAAAGCCGCAGCGCCCAGTTCGCTGATTCGTCCAACTGGCTGGCCATCTGCGGCAGGCGCACACACGCCAGAGCATTCTGCACCTCTGGCTCTGAGAAGCGGTCAGCGGGGGCGGGGTAAGACAAGGCGGCGCGGAGAGTGTCAATGGGGAGATAGGGTTTCTGGGGAAGCACCATTGGGTCAAAATCGGCGGGCAGGTGCAAGTCGCCAGTGACATAGGGCCATAGCCCGCTGATGGCGCGAAGCAGAGTGCTTTTGCCGCTCCCGGAGGGGCCGCTGATCAGGGCCGAGCGGCCTTCTTTCAGATTCAGGTCAAGGTCTTGAAACAGCGTTCGGCCACCGGGCAGTCCCAGCGTCAACCCGCGCAGTCCCAGACCGCGGCTGCCGTTAGAGGAGGGCCGGTTGGCCTCAGTTTGCTGCGAAAGTGCGCGGGCGGCCTCCACGGCCTGCGTGAAGCCGCTCAGACGCTGGATGACGGAGCGCCAGAGGGCAATTGCGGGGTAGGAGATAATAAAAAACGAGACCGCAACCTGGACATTGCCAAAGGATTGCGCCGACTGGTTCAAGCCGCCCAGCGTCATGTGGTGCGAGAAGTAGACAGGTGCACAAAAAAAGTAAGGGATAATGGCGGCAAGCTGCTGATAACCGATGGTGAACCCGTTAATCTTCTTCGTCCGGTTCATAATCGCGCGGTAGTTCTGAACGATGCCGCCGAGGCGGCCCGTCAAGTCAGCCTTTTCGGCAGTCTCGCCGTTGCTGAGGGCGACACCCTCCCCGTTCTCGCGCAGGCGAACGAGGCTGAAGCGGAAGTCTGCTTCGTACCGCTGCTGGTTAAAGTTAAGTTTGATGACTGGAAAACCAATGCGCGCCATGATCCACGAGCCGAGGCCTGCGTAGAGGAGCGCGCACCAGACAAGGTAGCCGTGGATGTGCAGCCGCCCGTTCATCAAGGGCAGAGCGCCGCCGACTTTCCACAGGAGCGTAACAAACGCCAACAGGGTCGCGACCTGCTGGAGCAGGCCCAGAGTCAGGGGGATGGCACCACTCAAACCGTCGTTGGTCCCGACGAAGTCGCGAATGTCTTCAGAGATGCGCTGGTCAGGGTTATCAGTGGGCTGGTCGCTGATCTGCCAGAAATAAAACGTCTTATTTTCCAGCCATTGTGTGAGGAAGTGGTCGGTCATCCAGCGACGCCAGCGGATGGTGAGGGCCATGCTGACGTAGCTCTGGTAAACATAGAGGCAGCAAAAAAGCAAGGCCCAGAGCGACCAGAACTCCAGAGCATGGAGGAACGCCTTGAGGTTGTAATTCTGAACCGCGTCAAAGATCGCACCGCCAAGTTGAACCAGGATGACGGACACGCCGACGGAAGCGAGGGTCAGGACGATGAGGAGGACCGCTGTCGCCCAGGCTTTCCCACGCTCTTCCGAGGTCCAGAACGGTCGTGCCAGACGAATGAAATCTCGCAGCATGATGAGGCTTTCTATGGATTAAACGATGTCCCTGGGTTGCCTCATCGCACCAGGAAAAGAACTCAAGAGCGGGACAGTATGTTCGCAAACCAAACAAGCGGCAGGGGCAATTGCCCCTGCCGCTTGCGCTTGTATCCTGATTAGTGGCAGCCGCAGGAGCCGCAGCCGCCGCCTGCCGAGGTATCCAGCCCGGCGGCTTCGTCATCACCGGCGCTGAAGGAGGAACCGCAGCCGCAGGACTTGGTGGCGTTCGGGTTTTCAATCTTGAAGCCGCCGCCCATGTCGGTGTGGATATAGTCCACGACCGCGCCCATCAGGTAGCGCAGACTGGTGGAGTCCACGACGCACTGAACGCCGGAAACTTCAAAGGTTTCGTCGCCGGGTTCAATGTTCTCGTCCAGCGCCATGCCGTACTGAAGGCCGCTGCAGCCGCCGCCGGAGACGTAGACGCGCAGGGCCAGATCGTCGCGATCCTGCTGGGCGACCAGGGACTTGACTTCAAACGCGGCAGCGTCGGTCAGGGTCAGGGGGGCGTTGTAAATAGTTGTCGGCTGGGTGGCCGTGGTCGGCATTTCTAAGGTTGCGGGCATTTTCAATTTCTCCTAAAGATAGCCCCCTCACCCCCAATAATGGGGGAGCAGGAAAGGCTAGTGTGTTGTGATTGTTATCCGGTTCCCCCATTATTGGGGGTGAGGGGGTCATGCCCCGACGGCTTTATAGCCGATCAGGGACGGTTCCGGCGGCGTGGCGGTGCGGGTCGAGCGTCTGGACCGGAACCAGTTCTTCCTCGTACTCAAAGGCCTCCATGGAGATGCAGTCCATCGGGCAGATTTTGGCACAAAGCGCACAGCGGATGCACTTGGTGCCGTCCATCAGCATGATCGTGCCGTCATCGGGCTGCAACTCCTCCTGCGGGACGCCGTACTTGGCTTCGATCAGCCGCGCCACTTCCTCATCGCCCGTCACATCCGTCACGGGCACCATCTTCAGGATGCTCTCCGGGCAGATGTTGATGCACAGGCCGCAGAGGATGCACTTCTCGGCATCGAAGACCACGTTAACATGACAACGCAAACAGCGCATCCCTTGTTCCCGGGCGGCTTTTTCCGTGTAGTTGAACTCGATCAGGTCAAAGCCTGCGGAGCGGTTGGTGATCTCGCGCTCCGGCGGCTCCTGGCGGATAAAGTTGTCGTACTTGGTCGGCATCGCATAGTTGACGATGGGCAGGGCGCGCATATAGCCGCGCTTGACCAGTTTCTGGGTCTGGCCGCTCAGATATTCGTCCACGCCCACCGCGCACTTCTGGGCGCTGGCGATGCCGTCAATAAATAGACGCGCGCCGAGGGCGATGTCTCCGACGGCGAAAATGTCCGGGTGGGACGGCGATTGCAGCGTTTCCGGGTCCACTTCCACCGTGCCGCGCGGGGTGCGCTTCAGGTCTTCAATGCCGGTCAGGAAGTTCCAGTTGACCATCTGGCCGATAGAAACGATGACCGAGTCGCAGTCAAAGACTTCTTCGCTGCCCTCGACATACTGCGGGTTAAAGCGGCCCTGCGCGTCAATCAGCGACGAGACTTTCTTGGTCTTGACGCCGGTGACGCTTTCTTCACCGAGTATTTCAATCGGCAGGCGCTTGCGGCCAGAGTTTGACGCCTTCCAGTACGGCTTCTTCGATCTCGTATTCGTCGGCGTTCATCTGGGCGCGGGACTCGCCGAAGATGCAGTCCACAGTCTTGGCTGTCAGGGCCAGCGTCCGGGCGATGTCCGTCATGGCATAGTTTTTGGGCTTCGCCAGATTGGACAGGCCGGCAATGACCGGGGTGCGGACGGTCATGCGAACGACGTCCATCGCGACGTTGCCGCCGCCGATGACGACGCACTTTTCGCCGACATAGTATTCATGGCCCAGATTGACCTCGCTGCAGCAAATCTACGCCGATGTGGACGCCTTTCTTGTCCGCGCCGGGAATGGTCAGCGGGCGGCCCACCATAAAGCCGGCGGCAATAATAAATGCTTTGTAGCCTTCTTCGCGCAGTTGGGGGATGGTCACGTCTTTGCCGACGGAAACGCCCAGGCGCAGGTCCACGCCCAGTTCGCAGATCGCCGCGATCTCCAGGTTCATCAATTCGCGCGAAAGGCGATAAATGGGAACGCCGGTCGCCATCTGGCCGCCGGGAATGGGCAATTCCTCAAAGACAGTGACTCGGTAGCCGAGCCGCGCCAGGTCGTGCGCGGCTGTCATGCCCGCCACGCCCGCGCCGATGACAGCGATCTTTTCTTTGTCCAGCATCGGGTAGGCCGAGCCGCGCGCATTGGAGTATTCCAGTGACTGGTGCAGATTACTCAAGATTCTCCACGCCGTACTGCTCGGTCGCGAACCGCTTCAAGGCGCGAATGGCGACCGGGCCGCTGGTATCTGTGCCGATATTGCCGCGCGTGCATTTGACTTCGCAGGGAGCGCCGCAGATGCGCCCGCACATGGAGGCAAAGGGGTTCGGGGCGCGGGCGATGGCGTAGGCATCCTCGTAGCGGCCTTCCGCGATGGCGATGACATAGCCGCGCGCATCGGTCTTGACCGGGCAGCCGGTCTGGCAGCCGATCTTGCCGCGCCAGTAATCAATGTCCGGGACTTTGACCCGGTAGGGGGTTTGTGAATTTTCAGCCATAAAACTTGGTCACTCTTTTCCAGAAGCGGGAGAGACGTTAGCCGCCGTCATTGTACCACATCTGATCGCTCAGTTCAAGCGCCTGCTGAGATTTCCGGCAGTTCACATGTCTCACGACTTGCTGTCTTCTTCTTCCAGAAAGCGCTCGGCATCCATTGCGGCCTGGCAGCCGGAGCCGGCGGCAGTGACGGCCTGCTTGTACATGGTATCCTGCACGTCGCCCGCCGCGAAGACGCCGGCAACACTGGTCAGCGGACGGCCCGGCGTTGTGATGATGTAGCCCTGCGGGTCCATCGCCAACTGCCCTGCAAAGAGCTTGGTGTTCGGCGTGTGGCCGATGGCGATAAAGACGCCGTCGGTGGGGAAAAAGCTTTCTTCATCGGTTTGCAGATTATGCAGGGTCAGGCCGGTCACTTTGCCCGCGTCGGGGTCGTTAATCTGCTTGACGACGCTGTTCCAAACAAAGTGAACTTTTTCATTGTCCATGGCGCGCTTCTGCATGATGTGCGAGCCGCGCAGTGTGTCGCGCCGATGAATGATCGTCACTTTGGACGCCATGCGTGACAGGTAATTGGCTTCCTCCAGCGCCGTATCGCCGCCGCCGACGACGACGACCTCCCGGTTGCGAAAAAAGAAGCCGTCGCAGGTGGCGCAAGCCGAAACGCCTTTGCCGTAAAGCGCTGTTTCTGACGGCAGACCGAGCCACTTGGCGGACGCGCCCGTTGTCACAATGGCCGTCTTTGCCCAGAACTCTTTATTGTCGTCCGTGACTATATGGAACGGGCGCTGCGAAAAATCGACGCGGCTGACATTTTCCGTCAGAAATTCCGCGCCGACACGGGCGGCTTGCTGGCGCATCTGATCCATCAAATCCGGTCCCATGATGCCGTGCGCGAATCCGGGAAAGTTTTCCACATCGGAGGTAATCATCAACTGTCCGCCGGGTAAATTCGGCGCACCGCCTTCAATGACGAGAGGATTAAGATTAGCTCGGGCGGCATAAATAGCCGCCGTCAGACCGGCGGGGCCGGAGCCGATAATAATCACGTTGCGGGGTTCGGTCGCATTGGGAGTAGTCACGAAAATTGCCTCATGTCTTGCGTCTTAGTTTGCGTTTATTTTAGCACATACTTGCTTGATGTTTCCAACAAACGAGCCTGCGCTGCGGTTCCCTTGACAGCGATGCGCTCCCTGTGCTATCGTTACCCCGTTATGCCCCTGGAAGCCCGCCATGCCCGGCATCGCCTGTACGTCGTCATTTTTCTCACGCTGCTGCCCTGGCCTGCCGTCTGGCTGGGGATGTATAAATTGGACAGTCTCGCCTGGACTTTTTTTCTGTATCACGGCTGCTGCCTGCTGCCCGCCGCGCTTTGGGGGAATAAACTCTGGCGAGGCGCGCTCCGCTTGCCGACGCGCAATCAGACGGTCTGCCTGCTGGCGGCTCTCACGGGTGTCATTCCGATGTCCCTGTTTTTGTACCATGAACTTGGTAAATCTATGCTGTACGGTCCCGGCCTGCTGTCGGTCGTGACGGAACGCGGCTTTCGCGCTGCGTGGCTGCTGCCGCTGGGATTTTACTTTGTGCCGGTCAATGCAACCCTGGAAGAACTTTTCTGGCGCGGCGTTGTGCTGAACGAACTGCGGGGGACCGACGAGGCGGTTTGGACCATAGGAGCAGTCTGGACAGCCTTAACGTTCGCTGCCTGGCATTATCTGGTTCTGCGCCTGCTGCTGCGTCCCGGCTGGGCGGAGATGGCCGTCCTGGGAATTTTGGCGGCAGGCATCTTTCTCGCCTGGCTGTACCGGCAGACGCAGTCTATCATCGTGCCGATCCTTTGGCACGGCCTGATTTTTGATCTCGCGTTGATTGTGGTCTTCGGCGCGGTGTTGAAAGCCATCCGATAAACGAAGCGGAGCAACCATGTCTTTTCCTTTAAACGCCACGCCGGAAGCGCCTGCGGCACGTTCAGGACGTGTCCACTGGATCAGCGTCGCCGTCTACTACACGCTGGCCTGCGCGATTTCCTGGCCCCTCTTCTGGTGGCGAGACATGCACCCAGCCTCGTGGCAGCAATGGGACGCGCCGGGCTTCCTCAAAGGCTGGCTTCCGGCGTTGGGTCCCGCGCTTGGAGCACTCGTCGTTCTTATCGCCTTTCCACAAGCGCGAACTTACCGGGTCACGCTGACAGGCACGTCCTGGTGGCGGAGTCTGGCCTTTGCAACAGTGACCGTCGCGGCAATGACCGTGGCGGGGATCGGGACAGACCAGCCTCACCTGACCGGGCTTCTGACGGGCCTGGCTTATCTCGTTTATAGTCTGGGTGAGGAGGTCGGCTGGCGCGGTTTTCTTCAAGGCGCGCTTCAGCCGCTGGCTCCGGCGCCGCGTTATATCTGCATCGGCCTTCTCTGGGGAACATGGCACTTTACGGCCTTCGCCTCGGGCGGCCTGGCTCACGCCGCGCCGCGTCTGGCGCTCATGTCGGTTGTTTGGATTTTAGGAAGCTGGGGCATCGGTCTGTCGGTGGACAAGACACGTTCCCTCACTGTCGCGGCCATGCTGCATCTGCTATTCAACTTCTCACAGGCGCTGCCACACACAATGGCCGTCTGGGTGATCGGCATTTCTGTGATCGTTTGGGTGCTCTTAATTGCGACGTGGAAGCCCGCAGTGCCGCGGGCAGCGGTCGTTTGACAAAGATATGTGGATCGGCATCTTTTCCGGCCTGTTTTCTGTTCCCGCCCTCCTTGGCTTGATGATCGGCTTCTGGGAAGCCGCGCGCGCTTTGCGCCGCCGCCCCAATATCCGATGGGAGCGGATTGTGCTGCTGGGCCTGGTTCTGACGGGTCGGTGGTGGCTCGGCTGGCTGCGGCGTGTGGACCGTGACGAGCCGAAACCGCTGGCTCCGACCCGGCGAGGATTTACCATCGGTCATGGCGGCGTCCGGCTGGAATGGGAGCAGTTCGGGCCGGACAATGCGCCGGCGATTTTGCTTTCGCACGGCTGGTCGCTGACGCACGATACCTGGTATTATCAAAAAAAAGCCCTGTCGGATGAGTTCCGCGTGATCGTCTGGGATTTCCGGGGAACCGGGCATTCCGAAGCGCCTGCCGACCATGATTATTCGGTGGAAGCGATTGTCGCTGACCTGGCTGCCGTCTTTGATGCGACCGAAGCGGGACGGCATCCGCGTGGCTGCGTGCTGGCAGGGCATTCCGTCGGCGCGATGATCCTGCCCCTCTTTGCCGCGCGATTTCCGCAGCAGATGCAGGCCGTGCGCGGGCTGGCGTTGGTCGGCGGCACCGACACGCCGTTGCTGCAAACCATGTGGGGGCGGCAGTGGCTGGTTCCGATGCGTCATTGGTTCTGGGAACCGCTGGCCCGGCAGATGGGGCGATTTCCCGGACCGTTTGAAGGATTTGTCCGGCTGATCTGGCAGCTTGGCTGCATCCATGCCGCCCTGATGTTCGGCACCCATGTAGGTCGGGAAAGCCGGGGGCAGGATGATCTGCTGGCGGACCGCTGCGCCCATTTTTCCATGCGCGCGGCAGGTTTGGGCGCGCTGTCTTGTTTCGCGTTTGACGCACGGGAGGCCGTAAAGTCCGTGTCCGTTCCGACGCTGCTGCTGACGGGAGAAAGTGACCGGAACATGCCGCCTGATATTCAGCGGGCGATGGCGGCGCGTCTCCCGCAGGCCGAACTCATCCTCCTGGAGGACTGCGGGCATCTAAGCCTGCTGGAATGCCATGAAGATGCGAGCGAACATTTGAGAGACTTTGCCCGCCGCTGTTTGGATAAGGTATCATAAGCGTCATGCAGTCCTTGTCTACTTCGCAGCGCCGCCGCATCATTGTTGCTGTTGTCGTGCTGGCAGCCTTCCTCATCATCTTTCTCGTTTACAATGCCTGGCGGCGCAGCCACCCCTCGCAGGATACCTACCGGAGCATGGTTTCGTCGTTTTATTCCGGCGTCATTGCTCTGGAAGTAAGCGATGACGAACACGCCCTGTCTGGCCTCACCACCGCCACGCAACTTGTTCCGCAGGAGCCGGCGGCCTGGGCCGATCTGGGCATCTTTTACCTGCGTCATAACAATCTGGATCAGGCGCGGCAGGATATGGAAAAGGCGCGTGATCTGGCCCCCCGAAACGGGCAGATTCTAGGCTTACTTGGGTTGCTGGAAACACAGCAGGGGCATTTTGGGGCCGCTGTTTCCGATTACAAACAGGCTGTGCTTATTGACCCCGCCGATCTGCGGGCGCGCTACGCGCTGGAAGAGACACTTCAGCAGCAATCCGGGCCGGATGCCGATGCGGACGCGCACGCTCAACTGCAGGCGATTTTTGACGCTGCCCCCGACAACCTGTTCGCCGAGTTCAAGATGGCCGAGGACGCCGCCAAATCCGGCAACAGCGCCCTGCTGCGGCAGATCGTGGCGAAGATCGCCGCGAGTTCTGCCGACTGGACGCCCAATCTGAAGCAGGACTTGAAAGCCGCGCAGACGGCGGCAGCGGGTCCCGATTCCCGTGCGGCGGTTCCCGCCCTGCTAGGCTTGCAAAACGAATTGGCTCCAACGCCGCAGTATCAAAGCGATGCCGAGAAAATCCAGGGAAACACGGGCGCGTTGGGAGTTCCCATTGAGCGATTTCTGGTCCTTCCTTCCCCACCGGCTACTCCCGCTGCCCCAGACATGGCCCTCAAGTTCACGCCCCAGCCGCTGCCATCGCCGGGCGGAGGTCCGTGGGATTGGGCGGCGACTGTGGCCCTGACGCCGGATGCCGCGCCGACACTGGTGGCTGCGAATGGGCAGCGCGTCACTGTCGGTAGTCTTGCCCTGCCGTTCCCCGGCGGGCCGCAGGCGACGCCGCCCACCCCAGACAGCGTTCTTGCCTTTGACATGAACAATGATGGCCTGATGGACTTCGCCTGCGCGGGTGCGGGCGGCCTGAAGTTATATCAGCAAGGGTCAGGCGGCGCGTTCACCGAGGTTACCGCCAAATCAAAATTGCCCACAAATATCCTCACCGGCACCTACACCGGTGTCTGGGCCGCAGACATTGACACCGATGGCGACTTAGACTTGATTCTCGGCGCGGCGACGGGGCCGCCGACAGCGCTGCGAAACAATGGCGACGGGACTTGGAACGTCCTGCATCCCTTTGGGGCAGCGAAGACCGGCCTCTCGCAGTTTGTGTGGGCTGACCTGGACGGCGACGGTTCCTCGGATGCGGCCTTTCTTGACGGCAAAGGGCAGCTTGTCGTTCTTCAAAACAAGCGTTCGGGCGTCTTCACACCCTGGCCTGTTCCGGGTTATATCGGCAAGGTTGCGGCCTTGTCTGCTGCGGATGTGAACCGAGAAGGAACACAGGATTTAGTCGTTCTGAACGAAAACCCCACGATAAGACGCCTGTCCCGCCGGGTGGATGGCAGCGGCTGGTCGGTGAGTGACATCGGCGGCGTCCGTCTCCAGAATATGGGGGGCGTAAGACTGCGCTGGGCGGACTTGGACAACAATGGCGCACTGGATTTGATAGTCACGAATGCCGGTGAAACGCAAGTTCTCCTTGGTGACGACAAGGGGGAATTGATGCCACTGGACGCGCCTGTCGCTGGCGTGGATGTCAATTTGGACGCACAGGCAACCAAAGGCCGTTTGGACTTGATTGGCTTAGATAGACGAGGGCAGGCTGTCCGCCTGGTCAATACAGGCAGCAAAGATTACGCCTGGCAGGAAGTACGTCTGCGGGCGGCAGCGACGGGCGACAAGCGAAATAATACTTACGGGATCGGCAGCGAAATTGGGCTACGGGCGGGGCTGCTGTATGAAACCCAGCGCGTTCAAGGGCCAGTGACGCACTTCGGACTGGGCGAGTATAAACGAGCGGACAGCATCCACATCCTCTGGCCCAACGGCAGCGCGCAGGGAGAATTTGAACTCAAAGCCAATCAACTGGCCGAAGCCCCGGAGCGGCTGAAGGGTTCCTGCCCCTGGCTCTTCGCGGATGACGGCACGGGGATGAAGTTCGTCACGGACTTTATCTGGCGCTCACCACTCGGCCTGCAAATCAACGCCCAGGACACGGCGGGCGTGGTGCAAACACGAGACTGGGTGAAAATCCGGGGCGATCAACTCCAGGCGCGCAAAGGTTATTACAATCTGTCCATCACCGCCGATCTGTGGGAAACGCACTTTTTTGATGAAGTCAAGCTGATGACCGTGGACCATCCCGTCGGCACGGATGTCTTCGTAGATGAGCGCTTTGCCATTCCGCCGCCGCCCCTCGCGCTGAACGCAATGGCTCCGCCCCGCCCCGTCGCCCGCGCCGCGGACGACCGGGGACACGATGTGACAGACTCTGGTGCAGGCGCGTGATGGAAAGTATCTGGACACGTTTGGGCTGGGTGACTATCAGGGCATCACCCGTGATCACTGGGTCACGCTTGACCTCGGCCCAAACTTACCCATCAAAGGCCCGCTCTGGCTGGTCGGGCAGGGCTGGATTCACCCGACGGACAGTTCCATCAATGTGGCGCTCGGCCAGGGGCATCATGCGCCGCCGCGAGATTTAAGTTTGGAAATCCCGAACGGCAGCGGCGGTTGGACAGTCGCTAAACCGCATCTGGGCTTCCCCGAGGGCAAGAACAAAACTGTTCTCATTAACCTGAACGGCCTGCTGCGTCCCGGCCTCCCCCATCAAGTGCGCCTGCGGACCAACCTGGAGATTTACTGGGACTTTTTCGGTACGGCACAGGGACTACCCCGGACACCTCTCAAGACGCAGCTACTCACGCCGAACACGGCTACCCTCCGCTATCGCGGTTTCTCGGCCACGCATCAGGACAACTGGAGTTCGCCAGAACTCCCGGATTACAGCCATCTCGCCGGCACCGCTCCACGCTGGCTGGATTTGGAAGGCTATTACACCCGTTATGGAGACGTTTCCGAACTGCTGGCGCGTACCGATGACCGCTATGTCATTATGAACGCTGGGGACGAGATGGCGCTGCGCTTCGCCGCGCCGCCGCCGCCCCAAGCAGGCTGGACGCGCGATTATGTTCTGATCGGCGACGGCTGGGAGAAAGATGGCGATTTTAACACCGCCTTCTCGCGGACAGTGCTGCCTCTGCCGTCCCACTCCCGCCCGGCTTACAACACGCCGCCGGGTCGGTTGCAAGACGATCCCGTTTACCAGGCGCACCGGCAGGATTGGGTCAATTATCAGACTCGCTGGGTTTCGCCGCAGACATTTCGGAACGCGATGCGGCCCTGATCTCAGGAATTCGTCGCCTCCAACAGCCGCAGCCAGATTTCTTGCTCAATTGCTAACGCTTGCGCTTCGGCCAACGTGGTCATTTGGAACTGAACCGAGTCGCCGGGTGCAAGTTGAGCGGCGCGGGAGAGGTCGGTGGAGATGACCGTGCCAATGAGCGGGTAGCCGCCTGTGGTCTGCCGGTCGGCCATCAGCAGGATCGGCTGCCCATCCGGGAGGACTTGCAGGCCGCCGAAGGGCATGGCTTCGGAAAGTATGTCGTTGGTGTCCGCACACTCAATAATCGGGCCGCTCAGACGATAGCCCATGCGGTCGGATTGCGGCGTGAGCGTGTAAGGGGAGCCGAAGAATGCCGCGCGTCCGGCATCGGCGAAGGAAGCATTGTGCGGGCCGCACACCACGCGGAGGACAGCCGGTAAGCTGTAGGCGGGGATGTCGGCGGCAGGGAGGCCGCGTTCGCCGGGGGCAAGCCGTACTGGAAAGCTGTGGAGAATATCCCCGGACTGCAAGCGTCGCCCTTCAAAGCCGCCGATCTGGCCGCGCAGAAACGTTGAGCGACTGCCCAGAACAAGGGGAACGTCCAGACCGCCAGAGACGGCCAGATAGACCCTGGCCCCGGAGTGCCGCCGCCCAAAGACAAGGCGCTGCCCGGCGCGAACGGACACTGTGTTCCAAAGAGAAATTGGAAGGTCGTCTACAGCAGCGGACAGATCGCCCCCGCAGAGTGCGATGCGGAACCGGGGACAGAAAACGGAGCGTTGGCCCTAAAAGCGTGATTTCCAGAAGCGCAGCATTGCGCGCGTTGCCTACCAGCAGGTTCGCCACAGACGCTGCAAATGGGTCCATAGCCCCCGTGACCGGCATCCCCTCCCGCTGATGCCCGCGCCGCCCCAGGTCTTGAACCGTCGTCAGCAGGCCGCCATTCTCCACATGAAGCAGTGGAATGGATGTCATGGAGTGTTCAGGCGGCAGACGGTGATGCCTTCCGCATCCCATGCCTGCCGAACAGCAGCGGCCAGGACCGGAGCATTAGGAGAGTCGCCGTGCAGGCAGATCGTGTCTACTGCAAGCGTCAATTCCGTGCCGTCTACAGCAGTGATGGTTCCTTCCCGCGCCAGACGAACCATACGGGCCGCGACTTCTTCCGGGTCGTGGAGCAAAGCGTTCGGCTGTGAGCGTGGTGTCAGCGTCCCATCCGGCTGATAGGTCCGGTCGGCAAAGGCTTCGTGGGCAACGCGCAGGCCCAGCGCCTGCCCCGACGAAACCAGACGTCCGCCGGACAAGCCGATGAGTATCAACGTCTCATCCATTTCACGAACGGCGCGGGCAATCGCATCCGCAATCGCAGGGTCGTTCTCGGCCAGCGTGTAGAGCGCGCCATGCGGCTTAACGTGCTGCAAACGCTGCCCGTGACGGCGGGCGAATGCCGCCATCGCCCCGACTTGGTACGTCACCAGATCGCGCACTTCGTCAGGAGACACCGTCATCAGGCGACGCCCGAAGCCGACCAAATCCGGCAAGCCGGGATGTGCGCCGAGGGCGACGCCGTGCCTGACGGCTGCCGCGACCGTTCGCGCCATCGTGCCGGGATCGCCCGCATGGAAACCGCAGGCGATATTCACCGATGTCACATAAGGCAGCAGCGCCTCGTCCTGGCCCAGACGGTACACGCCGAAGCTCTCGCCCAAATCCGCGTTCAGATCAATGTGCCGCATGGAATATCCAAATTTCTGCGGAGGGAATGCCTACTCCGGCTGTTCTTCCTCCATTGTTGTCCGCTCTTGACGACTGGAAAGAATCCGAGCATGACACCACTCAACAGTCTGAAAGGCGTTCATCACTTGAAGCCGAGTCCGTGGCGGGCCAATCAGAGGATTTTGCAGGAAATGCTCAGTGTCATAGGTAGCGAAAATGTCCGCGCCGCACTCCACCGCCGCTGCGAGAACGCGGGCATCCGGCAGATACCCGGTCATTTCCAGGCATTGTTCAATCGTCTCTGCCGGGGCATCGGAAACAATCTTCACGCGGCACTGATCGAGCAGAAGGGCAAGCAGCGGGAGCAGGGCGGGGTTACGCCGACGGATAAGATACTCTGCATCCCTCAGCACTTCCCGACTGACGCGCAGTTCCACAACACCCGTCTCGCCGAGCCGCAGGAGTTGACGCGATGCCGAATCCTCGCGAGGCGATAAAATGGCAGCAATGAGCAGGCTGCTGTCCAAAAACACGCGCGGCTTGCGGGCAAGACGGGACCGGCGCTCACTCCGATTCATTGGATTCACGCCTTAGCCGCAGTTCCGCCAGCATGTCTTCCAGAGTGGCTCCCTCTGCGACTAGGCCCTCGCGCAACTGATCGCATAAGGCATCTACGCGGGATGCTTGAGGGCTGAACAAAAACGCTCCCCCGAGATCCAGGATGGTAAATTGTTGTCCTACTTCAATGCGATATTGATCCCGGAGAGCCTTCGGCAATGTTATTTGCCCTCGTTGTGCCACTTCCACGGCTAATGTCTTCATTGTGAGCCTCCTGATTTCCTGAAATCAGTATATCGGAAAATCAGTAATTTGTCAATGTCCTGTGATGCCTTCTTCTTGACTTCCCCACCTCGTTTGTGCTAAAATCCACGCATAAACCCGCCCGCATTCTGGTGGCGCGGGTCGTTTTTATGGGAGAAATTGAGTTATGCTGCTTGGCAGCCAGCGCGTGAACGCGCAGGGGCATTTGGAGATCGGCGGGTGCGACTGCGTAGACCTGGCGCACGAGTTCGGAACGCCGCTGTATGTGATGGACGAAGGGACCATCCGGGACAACTGCCGCCGGTACAAAGCGGCGTTTGAATCTCGCTACCCGAAGAACGACATTTCGTTCGCCTCCAAAGCCTATCTCAACATGGCGATCTGCAAAGTCATCGCGCAGGAAGGGCTGAGTCTGGATGTCGCTTCAGCGGGCGAGCTGTACACGGCGGTCAAAGCCGGCTTCCCCATGAAGCGCGTCCTGCTGCATGGCAACAACAAGTCGCTGGCCGAATTGGAAATGGCGCTGGAACAAGGCGTCGGGCGCGTGGTTGTGGACAACCTGGCCGAACTGCGGCAGCTCGCTTCGCTGGCAAAACAGCGGGGGAAAACGCAGGCAATTCTCCTTCGCGTCACGCCCGGTATTGACCCGCACACGCATCGGCGCATCCGCACCGGTCAAGAGGACACCAAGTTTGGCCTGAGCATTGCCAGCGGGGCGGCTTTGGAAGCTGTCACCGAGGCATTGGGCGCTACGCCGCATTTAAAGATCACCGGGCTGCACTGCCATATTGGATCACAGCTTTTGGACGCGCAAACGCATGAGCAGGCCATTGACATCATGGTCGGCTTCCTGCGGACAGTGGCCGATGCGACGGGCTGGATACCGGAAGACCTGGACATCGGCGGCGGGCTGGGCATTCGCTATGTGGAGGGTCAGAAGCCGCCGACTTATGACGAATTCGCCGGCCAAGTCATCGGTGCGCTGAGGGCGGCTCTGGATAAATATGGCGTGCCGGAGCCAAATTTGTTGCAGGAGCCGGGCCGCGCTCTTGTCGGCGAGGCGGGAACGACGCTGTACACGGTGGGCGTCATCAAGAAAGTCCCCATCCCGGAAGCCCCCGGCACTCGAACTTATGTGGGCATAGACGGCGGCATGTCGGATAACCCGCGACCGCAATTGTATGATGCTGTGTATGAAACGCTGGTGGCGAACCGCGCGGGCGAACCGAAGACGCAGACCGTGCGCGTCGCCGGCAAGCACTGCGAGACGGACATACTCATACAATCGGCACAGGTTCAGCCGGTGGAGACCGGGGATATTCTTGCCGTGCAATCCACCGGCGCTTACAATTACGTGATGGCTTCCAATTACAACCGTTTTGCCAAACCGGCCTGCATATTTGTGCGGGACGGCCAAGCCGATCTGGTCTCGCGCCGCGAGACGCTGGACGACGTGGTACGGCTGGACGTGATCCCGGAGCGGCTGGCATAGCCTCTTATGGATCAGGCTGTCCTTGTCAACTGGGTTCAATCCATGCTGATCCTGATCATTGCGATCACGATTCATGAATTTGCCCATGCCATTGCTGCGGATCGGCTGGGAGACAATACGCCCCGCTCACAGGGCCGCATTTCTATCAATCCCATTGACCATCTGGACCCATTGGGAACACTGATGATGGCCGTTTCCACCTACACTGGCTTTGGCATTGGCTGGGGCAAACCGGTCATGACCCATCCCGGCAACCTTGCCCACCCGCGCCGTGACATGCTGCTAATTGCCGCTGCCGGGCCGTTCTCCAACCTCCTGCAAGCCCTGGTCTTTACGGCGGCGGTGCGGCTGAACGATGCTCAGGGCTGGCTGCCCCCGGAGGGGCTGGGGGATCAACTGCTGACGACGGGCGTTTGGATCAATCTGGCGCTGATGCTGTTCAACCTGATCCCGGTCGCGCCTCTGGACGGTTCCAAAGTCTTCTCCGCCCTGCTGCCAATTCATCACGCGCAGTCCTATGACCGCTTCATGGGAACGTTCGGTCTTTTGTTCTTCTTTGTCATTGCCTTCACGCATGTAGCGACTTATATTATTGGCCCGCCTATGGCCGTCCTCTATCATTTTTTGGTAGGTTGATATTTCAAAATGAAAAAAAGATTACTTTCGGGGATGCAGCCAACCGGCGGCGGGCGGCTCCATCTGGGCAATTTAGAGGGCGCGCTCCGGCCCTGGATTCAGCGGCAGAATGAATACGAGATGTTCTGCATGATTGCCGACTGGCACGCGCTGACGACCGTTGCCGACGGGCGCTATGACATCTCCGAAGCGTCGCGGCAGACGGCCATAGACTATCTTTCCGCCGGGCTGAACCCGGAACAGTGCGCCATTTTTCGGCAGTCAGATGTTGCTGAACACGCCGAACTGCACCTGCTTCTTTCTATGGTGACGCCGGTCGGCTGGCTGGAGCGCGTCCCGACGTACAAAGACAAACGGGAACTCATTAAAGAAAACGACACGCAGGTCAGTTATGGCCTGCTGGGCTATCCTGTCTTGCAGGCGTCGGACATTATTATCTATCGCGCCCATGCAGTTCCGGTCGGACGCGACCAGGAAGCGCATATTGAGATTACACGCCAGATCGCCCGTCGCTTCAATCGCATCGTGGAGCAGGATGTGTTTCCTATTCCCGACCCTGTCATCAACGAATTTAGCGGCGAACTGCCCGGTTTAGATGGACGCAAAATGAGCAAGTCCTACGACAACGCCATTTACGTCTCCGACACGCCCAAGCAAACCGCGAAGAAGATCAACTCGGCCTTCACCACACCCTCCAAGATACACATGACTGACCCCGGCGAACCCGAAGGCTGCGTCGCCTGCAAGCTGCGCCGCGTCTATGACCCGGACAATTATCAAATTCAGTGGGAAGAGTGCCGTTCTGGCGCACGCGGCTGCGGGCAGTCCAAGAAAGAGCTGACGGAAATAATTAACGCTCATCTCGCGCCCGTCCGCGCCCGGCGCGCGGAACTGGAAGCCGACCCTGCCTATGTAGACCGCGTCCTGCGGGTGGGAGCAGAGCAGGCCAGGGCCGCTGCTTCGGAAACCATGCAGATCGTCCGCAAAGCTCTGAAGCTCTGAAGCTCACAAGCCAGGCAGGCACATGAGCAGGCTTGAGGCCAAATCAGGAAAAGACGGGCTGGGCAAACAGCGGATCGAGGCGTTCAGTGACGGCGTCTTTGCCGTCGCCATCACGCTGCTGGTGCTGGAGATCAAAGTCCCGACGCCTGCCGACACGACCCCCGCGCAGCGATAGTGTAAAGTCTTTTCTGTAAATTGCTATTATTCACGAGGGAATTGGTTCCATTTTACAGAAAGAAGTTTACACTATCCGCGCAGCTTCCGTTTCACCTTTTGCATCTGTGGCCGGAAGTCTTCAGCTACGCTCTGAGCTTTGTCATCATCGGTGTTTATTGGGTCGCGCATCATTTGATGCTGCATCCACTGCGGCGCGCGGACCGGACACTGCTCTGGATCAACAACCTGTTTCTGATGTGCGTGGTCCTGATTCCCTTTTCGGCGGGCCTGCTGGGACAGTTTCGGCATGAACAGGTCGCGACAGCGGTGTACGGCTGCAATCTGATCCTGGCAAGCCTCTCGTTGCAACTCCTTTGGACCTACGCCACCCGGAACCACCGGCTCGTGGACAAAGCCATCAACCCTCAAATGGTGCGCTCAGGCAACATTCGCACGATGGGCGCGGTTGGCATCTATGCTCTGGCTAGCGGCCTCTCCTCGGTTCGTACCGAATTCAGCCTAGCCCTCTACTGGCTGGCTCCGATCTCCTATGTTGTTTTGCAGAGCCGCGACGACCGACGGCAGCGAACGGTCACGCTGCCTTCTGCTCCGCCAGACGCGCAAACTCCGCTAGAGTGAGAGTTTCGCCTCGACGGCCCGGATCAATGGCGGCGGCGGACAGCGCCTGCGTGGCCTGTTCGCGCGTCCAGCCCAGCGCGGGATCGCCGCTGAGAGCGTTCAGAAGGGCCTTGCGGCGCTGTCCAAACGCCGCACGAACAACAGCAAAGAAAAGCGTTTCATCCTCTACAGCGACAGGCGGAGCCTCATAAGGCGTCAGGCGGACAATGGCGCTGTCCACGTCGGGGGCGGGAAAGAAAACGCGCCGCGAAACGATGCCGACTGTCTCGACCTGGGCATGGAACTGCGCGAAGACGGACAGCGCGCCGTAGTCGGGCGTGCCGGCTTTGGCGGCAAGCCGGGCGGCGACTTCCTTCTGCACCAGCAGCACGATCCGCGCAAAGTGCGTCTTGTGCGCCAGCAGGGTCGTCAGCAGCGGCGTAGTGATGTTGTAGGGGATGTTAGCGACGGCGGAGACTTTGGCCGCGCCAAACTTCTCTTGCAGAAAAATGGGCCAGTCCAGAGCCAGCGCATCGCCGGGAACAATTTCTACCTGCGGCAGTTCGCCGACCGTCTCCGCCAGGGCCGGCAGCAAATCCCGGTCAATTTCCAGCGCGACCACGCGGCCTGACGGCGTGACGGCCTGGGCCAGCGCCAGCGTCAGCACCCCCAGCCCCGCGCCGATCTCCAGCACGGCATCGCCCGGTTCCATTTTTCCTGCCGCTACGATCTTTGCCAAAGTGTTGACGTCTACCAGGAAGTTCTGCCCGAAACGGCGGCGGGGCTGCAAGCCGTGCCTCTTGAGCAGAGCGGAGACGGCGGCGGGGCTGGAAAGATTCATAGAGAGATTGTACCCGCCCAGCGTTCCTGTCCGGGAGGCAGGTAGTCCTGGGCCAAATCGTCCAAGACAAGTATCCAGTCCTGTTCTGAACCCTGCGAAGGCGGCGTGAATATCTGCGCGGCAGTTCGTGCCAGTTGACCGGCAGATGAAGCCTGGCCGGTGCGCGGATCGTACCACCAGACATTCAGCGTTTCGCCCGATAGTTTGGACAGGTCCAGGGTGAACGGCTGCCCGGAAGGCGAGTAAACAAAGGCGTAGCTACCGTCAGCGGCGCGGGTCGCCTGAACATGCTCCGTTCCCACGCCGGGGTCGGAGAGGAGCAGCGACTGATCAGGGATGCGTGTCAGAAATGGGCGTGACTCTATCAGAGCGCGGACGTGCTGCATCTGGTTTGCGCCGGGAAGTTGGAGCGCCTCGCGCCAGGGCGTTCGGGCGCAGGTAACGGCGGGAAAGCGGGATTCATCTAAAAATTGCCAGACATCGTGACAGCCATAGGTGTGGCCGCAGGCCCCGGCAAAGATAGCCCAGTAGGCTGATTTACGGACATCATAATCATTGAGGTATCCATTCTCCGCATTGAAGTTTTCCGGGTGATCCTCATAGCCCGGTTCGCCGTCAAGACATGGCTTTATCGGCAGCCGCGCATAATCAGCGGCGATATTCTCGTAGTTCGGGCTGTTGCGTCTATGGCCGGTCTGCATCATATTGAAATCCAGCCAAGCGTCATCATGGAAATAGGCGGATGAAGAATGGCCCCCCATTGGATGAAATGTCATCAAGTTTCGCCCATCATCGCCTGCATGCAACCCTTTAACCATGTTACGCCAAATCTCAGAGTGTGTCTCGCTTTCAGGAACCCGGTCGCCGCCGAGAATCCAGATAATCGGTTTATCCCCGTAGCGACGCCCTAAAAACTTACTGAAAGGATAAGCGTTATCGGAGGTGAAAATCTCTGGTCCCTCACCCCATTTCTGATTGACTTTATCTCCCCAAGTTGGCAGTATTCCGATAAAGAGACCAAGTTCAGCGGCCCGATTAACGATCCAATCCATATGCCGAAAGTAAACCTTATGCGGCTGCATGGGATCATTGTCGTGCAGAGGAAGCCCCCCCTCAGTGTTCGGAACAGTCAGTCCACCATATTCCGCGAGAACAACCGCCTGAATAACAGTAAAACCCTGCGCGGCGCGTGTTTGAAGATAAAAGTCGGCTTCTTCCCGGTTCAGCCGATGAAACAATTCCCAGGCCGTGTCACCGAGATAGAAAAAGGGCGTTCCGTCGCTAAGAACGAGGAAACGCCCATTTTGGCTGACTTGAAGAAGCATTGCTTCCTACCTCTAACGAGCCGGGGACAGCACCCAGACGGTGACGCGGCGGCGGCCTACATTGGAGGCCTCGCGAAATGTTGAATGGCCCAGATCAATGCGGCGGCCTTTGATGGCGCCGCCGGTATCGCCGGCCAGCGCATAGCCATAGCCCTCAATGTAGAGTTTGGAGCCGAGGGGAATGAGACGCGGGTCTACGGCGACGATGCCATAGCCGGCGCGCATTCCATTGGCGCAGCGTCCCGCGGCGCTGCCTTCATAGGGCGAATATCCCGTGGCGACCATTTCGTAGGAGCGTGTGCGCTGATAGGTCCCGGAACGGGAAGGAAGAGCGCGCGCCTCGCGAACACGGATGCCGGCCAGTGTTTCTTGATCCTGAGCCGGCTGCGTGACCTGCGTGGAAATCAAATCGCGGGAAGTAAATTTGCCGTTGACGAAGCCGGCATGGTAGGTCTTTGTCAAGATGCCGGGGGCGCCGGAATGGCCTGATTGGATATGGCCGGCGGGAACGTCATGGCTCATCTTGAAAACGGTCTTGAAGGGGATCGGCTCGGTCTCGGCCTGGTTTTCAAATTTGACGCGGGTGATGATAATTTTCTGACCGGCGGCAAGCGCGACCGTAGGACGCGGCACAATCCGGTCATCGCTGCCCAGGGTAATGCCTGCTTCGGTCAGCGCCGCACCGACCGTTGCTCCCGTCGTTTCCAGAGTGCGGGGAGCATTTGTTCCATCGACAATCGTCACGGTGACAGTGTGCGTCAGAACTGCATCCGACAGCGGCGTGGAGGAACTGGTACCGACACCAGCAGGGCTAATGTTGGGATGGGGCGCGTCCTGATCAGCCAGGGTCGCGAACGGGACAGAAAGCGCGGAAAGGGAAAAGAGGGAAGCGATGGAAAGGTAGCCGACGGTACGTATCGTTTTTGAGTTTCGCAAATGGTCTTCTCCTACAGGTTTGGGTTGTACGCGCGGGTGTGCTGCGGATTGCCGCGCGCCATGCTGGAACGCCTTTGGGCGAGCCGATCTTTGCTATTTGTTTTGATATTGGATTCAGGGCCGGTTGAGTATAACCGAAGATCGATTTTCTGTCAAGGCGCGAATTGTGTCAAATAGAGACTGTTAGTAATTATTGGCAGAAAACACTCGTAAAAATAGTCGGAAATTTCTTGACTTTCTGGACTAAATTGGGTATTATAGGGATGTTTACGAACATACGTTTGATGTATTGGTGTAGAGAGGAAATGGTTATGGACAAAGAAAAAGCGCTGGAAATGGCGCTGGCGCAGATTGACAAGCAGTTCGGCAAGGGCGCGATCATGCGGCTCGGACAGGCGGAGCGGCTGGTGACCGAAGCGGTCTCCACCGGCTCGGTCGCCCTGGATATCGCGCTGGGCGTCGGCGGCATCCCTAAAGGCCGCATCACCGAGATTTACGGACCGGAATCCTCCGGCAAGACGACGCTCGCCCTGCATCTGGTCGGCGGAAGCGCAAAAGGCAGGCGGCATCTGCGCCTTTATAGACGCCGAGCATGCCCTGGACCCTGAATACGCCCGCAGGCTGGGCGTGGACATTGATCAGCCTGCTCGTTTCGCAGCCCTCCACGGGCGAAGAAGCGCTGGAAATCACCGACGGGCTGGTCCGGTCAGGAGCCGTTGCGCTGGTCGTCATTGACTCGGTGGCCGCTCTGGTCCCGAAAGCGGAGATCGAGGGGGAAATGGGCGACAGCCACATGGGCTTGCAGGCGCGCATGATGTCCCAGGCCATGCGAAAGCTGTCCGGCAGTGTCTCCAAAACGGGCTGCGTGGTCATTTTCATCAACCAGTTGCGCGAAAAGATCGGGGTCATGTTCGGCAACCCGGAAACGACGCCCGGCGGCAAAGCCCTCAAATTCTACGCCAGTGTGCGCCTGGATGTTCGGCGTGTAGAGACACTGAAGCAAGGCACCGACATGGTCGGCAATCGTGTCAAAGTCAAAGTCGTCAAAAACAAAGTCGCCCCACCCTTCCGCCAGGCCGAGTTCGACATCATGTTCGGCAACAGGCATCAGCCGTTCAGGAGGAATTCTGGACATGGCGATTGAATTAGGCATTGCCAACAAGTCCGGCTCCTGGTTCACCTATGGCGAGACCGCGCATCGGCCAGGGCCGCGAAAACGCCAAGCAGTTTCTGGAGGAGAATGTCGCCGTCGATGACCGAGATGGAAGAGCGCATTCGGGACATGGCGTTTGCCTCTGCGGAAACGCTGCCGGCGACATTTGAAGTGGACGGATGACGCCGAACTGGCGCTGGCGATTGAAATGCCCCCAGCCCCAATAATGGAGTAGGAAATGCCCCGTCCGTTCTGGCTCCCCATTATTGGGGGCTGGGGGGCATTTCGTGAGCAATATCTGACCTGGTTTAAGGAGAATTGGAACAATGGCTTTTGACTTCAAGAAGCATTTGATCAAAGTGCAGGGCGGACGCTCCTACCTGCCCGTCTCCGCCCGCATTGTCTGGTTCCGGGAGGAGCATCCTGATTGGGGCATCGAGACGGAGCCGATCGAGATCAACCACGAGAAGCAGTTTGCTGTCTTCCGCGCCCGCATCTTCAACGCCGACGGCAAATTGATGGCGATGGGAACCAAAAAAGAAGATGTCAAAGGCTTTCGGCGACTATATGGAGAAAGCCGAGACCGGCTCCGTTGGCCGCGCCCTGGCTCTCTGCGGCTTCGGCACGCAGTTCTCCCCGGAACTGGACGAAGTCGGCGGCGGACGCTTCGCAGACAGCCCGCAGCTGACCGGAGGAGGCGGACGCTATGGCAGCGGAAACTCCTCTTACAGCGGCAACGGGGGGAACGGCGGGGGAGGAAACTATGGGGGCAGCGCCCGGTTCACGCCGCCGCGCGAGGTGAGCGCCCCCCCGCCAGCGCGCGCCGAGGCTTCTCGCTCCGAACCGCCGCCACGGCCTTCTCCGCCCCCGGCTCCTGCTCCCCTCCAAGATGACGGCGAGGACGAGTTTGAGGCGCTGGTCAGCGGTGAGGGGCTACTAGATGCCACAGAAGATGATCCGTTCGGCGAGGAAGAAACGGTGGCAGCCAAGCCCGGTCCTGCCGCCAGACCGGAGTTGGTTGCTGCGGCTTCGTCAAACGGCACGCCGGCCTGCGGAAGCTGCGGCAAAGCACTGACCAAAGCCCAGCAGGAGCTTTCCATTCGCAACTACGGTGCGGCCCTCTGCCCCGGCTGCCAGAAGGACAAAAGCCGCCGCCCTGCCTTGGCGGAACGATAGATTTCAGTACAAGCCAATACCAGAAAACGCCCCGGTCTCCGAATGGAGACCGGGGCGTTCTGCCGTCAAAATCGCCTAGCGAGCGGCAATTAAGGCTCGGTGGCTCTGGAGGCGGTAGTTTTCGATCTGGGCGATGACAGTGGGGTTGGTCACAGGGATCAGAAGATGCTGACCGGGAACGAGGGGAGCAAACCCGGAAAGGTGGTTGGCACGAGCGATCTGCTCAATGCCGTCCGGCATATATGTCCCTGGGGCCAGATACTTCTTGGCGAAGCGAGTCAGTGTATCTCCCCGCGCGACTGTTTTGGAAATCATCACAACGGAAGGAGTCGTGGAAGGGAAATAGCTTTGCTGAACCGTGTGGAACAGCGAAAAGGCAAAGTTCAGAACAAAGAACAAAAGCGCCGCTGCCAGGGCCGTGATCAGCAGGACGTTCTCAATGCGGTGGAGCGGGCTGCGTTTTGCACGGCGGCGCGGGGACGGCTCCGGGGCCACGTCTTTCAACACCAGTTGGGGCCGGGGGCGGGCCTCCACCCAGCGCGGGCGATCTTCACAAACATCCAATCTCAATGGAACCATGATCAATTCTCCTCGCCAAACAACAGGCAAACATTAGTTTGTATCTGCTGTATTATACACAAGATATAGACGGCTGTCAAGGCAATTCTGCCCATATCAAGAAAAAAACAAACAAAAGTTTGACTAAGTTCCGCGTTTCTGTGGTATAATCCCCGCAACAGCATTTATTCGGCTGTTATTCGCCTTTATTCCATTTTCATACCAGAGGTTCATCCATGCAATCATTAACCGAGAAACAGCGGCAGATTCTTGAAGTTGTTCGCACCCAGATTGAGCAGCGCGGCCATGCGCCAACCGTCCGTGAAATCGGCGCTCAGGTCAACCTGAGTTCCAGTTGCACCGTCAAGAAGCATCTGGACAGCCTTGTGGCGAAGGGATTCCTGCGCCGGGACCGTTACAAACGGTCTTTGGACCTGATGGAAGGCGGCGAACGCATCGCCATGGGGCGCTCGGTCTGCGTCCCGCTCCTGGGCCGTGTGGCGGGCGGCACGCCCATTTTGGCCGACCAGTCGTACACCCCGGAGATGCTGCCCCTGCCCGTGAGCCTGCTGCGGCGCGGCGATCAATCGGGCCGGGACTTGTTTGCCCTGGAAGTTTACGGCAATTCCATGCGCGACGCGGGTATCGGGGATGGGGACATTGTGGTCGCGCGTAAGCAAAACACGGCATCGGATGGCGACATCGTGGTGGCCCTGCTGGAAGAAGAAGCGACCGTGAAGACATTTTATCGCGAGAAAACGGGAGTGCGATTGCAGCCGGAGAACCCCGATTACGACCCGATCTTTGCCAATGATGTGAAAATTCTCGGCAAAGTGGCGATGGCTATCAAGCGGTTCTCGTGATGCCTCAGCCCCCGAAGAACCCCTCCCGTGTTACCCCAATGAAACCTTCTAAGGCACTCAACGGTCAGCAAAACGAAATATGGGGTATGCTCCAGGGGTCAAGTGGCAAGCGACGAGAATGATTAACGGTGCCATTGTCCGGGTATAAAACAGCAGACCGCTTTTAGGCGGAACTTTATGCAAAACGCTAGAATGGACAATAACAATGGCAGAAGATGTTAAGGGGCAGTTGCTCCGCTACTTGAATGACGCTTATGCCGCCGAAGTCGGCGGGCAGGCCTCGCTGAAAGACCTGGCCGCGGAGGCGACTGATGCCGATTTGAAGCAGGCTGTAGAAGAGCATATCACGGTGACTCAGTCGCAGGCGGATCGAATTTCGGCCCGAATTCTGGCACTGGGCGGGGACAAGTCCGAGCCGAAGGGGCTGCTCAATGAACTGCTGGCGAAGACAAGCGGCCTGCTGAACGTTTTCCACAGTGACGAAGACAAGCAGACGCAGGACACCGTCAAAGCCTTTGCCTTTGAGCATTTTGAGATCGGCGCCTATACGTCGCTGAAGGCTTTTGCCGATGCTATCGGCGATCACGAAACGGCGCAGCTCGCCGACACGATTATCGGCGAAGAGCAGCTTGCCGCCGAGCGCCTGCAACGGCTCATTCCGCAGCTCGCCACTTCCGCGCTGAAGAACAGCGTGGGCACAACAGCAAGTGTGTAAACACGCGGACGACTTTTTGCGGTATAATGAGAGACGGGAATGAAATCCCGTCTCTCTTTTGTTTTCGAAGGGGCTATGCAGCCCCGGATCTTGTTCGGAAGGAACCCTACCACGTTGACACACCCGTTGCGCGCCTATCTTGCGCTTGCCCTCGCCGCCGCTTCGCTTCTGAGTTTACCGCTGGCCGTCTCGGCACAGCATCCGTCTACTCCCGCCAACCCTGATCTGACTGCCACGCAGAAGGCGCAGATGCAGGCCCGGCAGGAGCGGATGCAGAAAGATGTGACGGCTCTGCGGACCGACACAAAACTGACGCCCGCGCAGAAGGAAGCGAAATTCCGGGTTCTCGCCGCGGCTACCGAAAAAGACATGATGGCGATCCTGACGCCGCCCCAGCGTGCTTTGCTGCTGAAGCAGCGCCAGATTAATGTGCAATTCAAAAACGAAGTGGAGGCGCTGCGCGCCGACAAAACCCTGACGGACAAGCAAAAACAGGCGCGGTTTGAGGCGCTCATGAGCAGCCGGCAGGCAGCCCTGCTGGCCACATTGCCTCCGAGCCTGCGGACGAAGGTGGAAAAAGAACATCAAGCGGAATTGGGGCGCGTGGCCGAGGCAAATCGCATCGGCGAGGAGTTGCAGAAGTCTCTGTCTAAGAAAACGCAGGAACAGATTCACCAGATCACTCTGGAAACCCGCGCGAAGATGCAGGCTGTGGCCCAAGACGCGACGCTGTCCCCGGCAGTGAAGGCGGCGCGACTGCACTCACTCGGTCAGGAGGCGGAGTCGAAAATTGATGTTTACCTGACCCCGCAGCAGCGGGCGGAGTTTGCCAAATATCACGAACTGATCAGCCCCGCAACGCCGCACTGACCTCTTCTGTCAAAAATCAAACGCTTCGTCCAGCCGGCGCAGAAAATCCACTACTTCGGCGACTTCATCCGGCAGCGGCGCATGAAATTGCAGGCGCTGGCCGGTGCGCGGGTGGTCAAAGCTGAGAAAATGCGCGTGCAGGGCCTGGCCGTGCAGATTCCCCAGCAGGCTGTTCACGGTTTGCAGAGGCGCTCCGCGCAGCAAGTCCGCGCTGACTTTGTGCTTGCCGCCGTAGGTGCCATCGCCGACCACAGGATAACCGGCGAAGGCGCAGTGAACACGGATTTGATGCGTTCGGCCCGTCTGCAAAATGGCTTCCGTCCAGCTCCACTCGGCTAGATGTTCCAGAAGCCGCAGTTCCGTGACGGCTTCCCGCGCCCCTGGCGGCAATTCCGAAAACTCCCCCACCCCGGACTGGCTCATTCCCAGCGGCCCTATTCCGCCCTGCTCAATCACCGTCATGCGCTTGCGGTCATACGGATGGCGGCCAATCGGAGCGTCAATAACGGCATGTTTGAACGGGACGCGGCCCCAGAGAAGCGCATGGTATTTGCGAACCGCCGTGCGGTCATGGATTTGGCGGGCCAGGCTCTGGTGCGCCATGTCGTTTTTGGCGACCACGAGCAGGCCGGATGTGTCCTTGTCCAATCGGTGCACGATGCCGGGGCGCATCGTGCCGCCGATGCCCGAGAGACTGCTACCGCAGTGCGCCAGCAGGGCATTCACCAGCGTCCCGGATTCCGCGCCGGGAGCGGGATGGACAACCAGCCCTTTTGACTTATTGATGACGATCAAATCCGCATCTTCGTAGACGACGTCCAGCGGAATGTCTTCGGCTTCCGCCTTTTCCAGCGGACGAGCAGCAGGGATGTCTACGGCGATTTCATCGCCGGGCCGTGTGCGGTAGCTGGCCTTGCCGGGCTGACCGTTAATCAGAACGGCGTGGGTGCCGATCAGTCGCTGAAGATGGGCGCGGGAGAGATGGGGAAGCCGCCCGGACAAGAAAACGTCCAGACGCAGGTTGCTTTCATCGTCGTCAATGTGCAGGCTTTCGGTCACCGGGCAGCGACCTCCAGCGGCAGGCGCGAAGCAGGCGGCACGGCTGGCAGAATTGGGAACTTGCGTTCGAAAGACGGCGATGCCGGTCAGAGCAACTGCGGCAATCGCCAGACAAAGCCACTGCACGTCGGTCAGAAAATGAATGGGGCCGACAGCAAGATAGTCGGAAGTCGTTCCCGCCCGCCAGATCTCCATTAAAAACCGCTCCGTAGCTGTCCCGAGAAGATACCAGCAAGCGATTTGGCCCCGGTACGTCTGCCGCTTTTCCAGCCAGACCAGGCCGGCGAAGAAGAACAGGCTCAATATGCTGGCATATAGCTGGGTTGGATGGCTCGGCGGCGTCCAGTGTCCGTCGTCAAAGAAGCGCATTCCCCAGGGCATGTTGGTCGGAGCGCCATAACAGCAGCCATTGAGCAGGCAGCCAATTCGCCCGATGGCATAGGCAATCATGACGGAAGGCGCGAACAGGTCGGCGACCTTTAATATAGAAATGCGCTTAATCAGGCAATAGCCGATCAGCGCCCCAATGCCGCCGAACAGCCCGCCGTGAAACGATAGGCCGCCTTCCCAGACTTTAAAGATGTTCAGCGGGAAACCCGGCTCATGCCGATACTCGTTCCAGCCGACCACGACAAACAGCAATCGTGCGCCAATGGTGCCGATAACGATCATCCAGATGCCGACATCCAGAACCTGATCCGGCGTCAGTGCCGGGTCGTTCCGGCTTTTTGCCACGCTATAGGCTCGTCCCAGCGCGACCAGAAAGGCCAGCATCAGCACGACGCCGTAGGTATGGACCACAAACGGATCATGATGTGGAAGAGGGATATGGAACAAGACAGGGTGCATCAGGACTTTTCTTTCAGGGCAATGGCCGGTTCCGGCACCGGCGACGGCTGCCGTCCATAGTAAATCGCAAGCAGGCCGACACCGACACAAATGGCGCTGTCGGCCAGGTTGAAGATCGGAAATGGCAGCGTGTGATGCGGCCCGAAGTACAGAGCCAGAAAATCCACGACATGGCCGAGCCGGATCCGATCCAGCAGGTTTCCCAGCGCGCCGCCCAGTGGCAGGGCTAGAGCCACGCCGAGCAAACGCGGCAACGGCATGGAGGCGCGGAAACTGTAAATCACAATGGCAGTCGCAGCAATGGCAGCCGCGGCGGCCAACAGCAGCGTCCCATGCGGCAGAATGCCGAACGCGCCCCCCGTATTGACGTTGTACGTCAAAGCGAAAAAGCCGGGAATCAATTCCCTGCCCTCCTCCGACCAGTGCGGGGCAACCGACACGATCCACGCTTTGCTGGCCTGATCCGCCAGAAACACCAGCAGGGCCAGACTGTAAAGTGTGAGACGGCTCAAAACCGGTCTTCCTGCTCCACGGTTGTCAGCGCATACGGCAGCGCTTCCAGGCGCGCGGCGGGAATGGGCGTACCGTCTACGTCGGATAGGCCATAAGTTCCGTCCTCGATCTTTTGCAGCGCGCGTTCGATCTTGGCAAGAATGCGTCCCATGTTGTCTTCCGCCGCGAAACTGCGCTCCCGGTCCATGAGATTGGTGGCTTCATCTGCCGGGTCGTTGAGATCGTTATGCGATAATTCGCCTGCACTGTCTTCTTCCGACTCATCGCGGTCGCTTTGGACATAGGAGGCGCGGTCGGCTTCGATGCGCGCTTTTTCGTCCAGCAGCATTTTCTGAAAATGCGCCAGTTTATCTTTGGTCATGTCTCGCCTTTCATCAGATTGCCCTCCATTATTGGGGGCCTTCTCAAAACAATCGTCGTGAGGCCACTTCCCCATCACTGGACACCAGCCAGCTTCGCGCGCAGCCGTTGACGCAGAACGCGGCGGGGTCCTCGTCCCCGCCGTCGGAGACCGCGACCCAGCAGCGGGCGCAGCGCGTTCCCGGCGCAGGACCGTTGTTTTCCACATGCAGACCGGCGACGCCGCTTTGACGCAGGGTGACGCGGGAAACCAGCAGCAGCGCGGGCAGTTGGTTCAAATACGGGTGCAAAGTAGCATAAGTTTCGGCGTCTGCGGTCAGTGTTACGGCCAGTTCCAGCCGCTTTTTTGTTCCTTCCAGGGCTTTGTTGACCTGTTCGCGAACGGCCAAAATCGGCTCCCAGCGCGCTTCCAGTTCCCGGCTCTTTAAATCGGCCCGATAACTAGGAAGGGCGGCCAGCAGCACGGAGGCAGGCTTGCCGGGCAATGGGAGTTTCTGCCAGACTTCTTCCGCCGTGAAGGGCAAAATGGGCGCGAGCAGCCGCGATACGCAGCTTGTGATCTCAAAGAGAACTGTCTGGGCCGAGCGCCGTTCCCGCGAATCCGCGCCGAAGGAGTACAGCCGGTCTTTGAGAACGTCCAGATAGAACGCGCTCAGGTCCTGGGAGCAGAACGTCAATAGGGTCTGCGCGACGCGCGGGAACTCGTAAACATCATACGCCTGGGTGCATTTTCGGACGACTTCATTCAGCCGGTTCATGGCCCAGCGGTCAATTTCTTCTAATTGATCCAGCGGGACGGCGTTCAAAACCGGGTCGAAGTCGTACAGGTTGCCCAGCGTGAAGCGCAGGGTGTTCCGCAAGGTGCGATAATTGGTCGCCGTCTGCTCTAAGATAGCATCGCCGACTCGCACATCGGCGAAGTAGTCCGACATGCAGACCCACAGGCGCAGCACGTCCGCGCCGTACTTCTCCACAACAACCTGCGGCGCGACGCCGTTCATCTTGGACTTGGACATCTTGCGGCCCTACTCGTCCAGCGTCCAGCCATTCGTGATGACCTGACGGAATGGGGCCGCGCCCTTCGTGGCGACGCCGATCATCAGGGCCGAGTTGAACCAGCCCCGGTGCTGATCGCCGCCTTCCAGATAAGCGTCGGCAGGATACGTCAAACCGGGCCACTGTTCCAGAACCGTGCGGCAGGTGGAACCTGAATCGAACCAGACATCGAAGATATCCGTTTCTTTCACGAACTCGGTTTCACCTGTTTCCGGGTGCTTGAATCCCGCTGGCAGAATGTCCTGGACGTCGGTCTCAAACCAGGCGTCGGTTCCCTGCGCGGCCACTAAGTCGCGGACAAAGCCGATGCTTTCTTTGGTCAGCAGCGGCGTTCCCGAAGGCTGGGCGTAGAAGACGGGGATGCCGACGCCCCAGGCTCGCTGTCGCGAGATGCACCAGTCCGGGCGGCCTGCGACCATCGCCGTGATGCGGTTCTTCGACTCTCCCGGAAACCAGCGGACGCCGTCAATGGCTTTCAGGCACTTCTCCCGGTGGCCTTTGTGATCAATGCCGACAAACCACTGCACGGTCGCGCGGTACACCAGCGGGTCATGGGAGCGCCAGCCGTGCGGGTAAGAATGAAAGATTTCCTCATGGGCCAGCAAAGCGCCAGCCTCGGCCAGCCGCTCCATCACTTTTTCCTGCCCCGGCCCCAGCTTCAGACCCGCGAATTCCGGCCCGGCTTCTTCGTTAAATAATCCGTTGCCCGTCAGGACTTGCAGTGTGGGCAAATGGTATTTCTGGCCGGTTAAGAAGTCATCTTTGCCATGTCCCGGCGCGGTATGGACGAGCCCGGTGCCGTCGGTGGTCGTGACATAATCGGCCAGGACGAGCGGCGAACCGCGGTCGAACAGCGGATGCTGGAAAATCAAGTTTTCCAACTCGCGGCCTTTGAGCGTCTTTAACACTGTCCAATCGTGAAAGTTCGCGGCAGCCATCGTCGCGCCCAGGCGGTCTTCGGCCACTAAGTACCGGGCAGTTCCGTGCTGCACCACAGCATAATCGATGTTCGGCCCAGCAGCAATGGCGACATTGGCCGGGATTGTCCACGGCGTCGTCGTCCAGATGACCGTGTAGCAGTCACCCGTCTTGGCGTCTGCGCCGAACACGCCGTCCGGGTCGACCCGCAATGGAAACCGAACATAGATGGACGGGTCGCTGCGGTCGGCATACTCGATCTCGGCATCGGCCAGCGCCGTCTCATCCACCAGCGACCAGTACACGGGCCGCAGGCCGCGATAGATGTAGCCCTTGCTGACCATTTCGGCAAAGACATCCAGCTCCTTGGCCGCCATCTCTTTGGACATGGTCAGATAGGGATGGTCCCAATTGCCGCCGTATGCCCAGACGCTGAAACTGCGCCGACTGCTTGCCGACCCATTCTTCGGCCACTTCGCGGCAGCGGCGACGAATCTCCATGCGGGTCGGAGTCAGTTTCTTTTCACGAAACTCTTTGGCGACCAGAACTTCGATCGGCAGGCCGTTGTTGTCCCAGCCCGGCACATAGGGGGCCGTGTAACCCTCCATGCTGCGAAACTTGACGACCACATCCTTCAGGATTTTGTTGAACGCATGACCGATATGAATGTCGCCGTTGGAAAAGGGAGGGCCGTCATGGAGGACAAACGTCCCCCGGCTGGTTGTCGGCTTGAGGGACTCTTCGTAGATGTGAAAACGCTTCCAAAACTCCAGGGTCTGCGGTTCGCGGCGGGGCAGATTGGCCCGCTGCGGGATGGAGGACTCGTTGGTGTCCAACCCATCCGGGTTTTTGACGTCGGGCTTGGGGACGTTGAGCGTCTTGCTATAGTCCGTTTTTGGGTTCAATTCGTCAGTCATGGGATTTCCTCTCGAAAAAGTTGATCAGACCCCTAGCCCCCACCCCAATAAAACCTTAATAATGGGGGAACATGAGGACAGGCAAAGGAAGGGCGCAGCAAGCAGCGCCCCTATGCGGGTATCGAGGGGACCCCAATCACGCGGCGCAGGCAGGAGGCTGCCTGCGCCGGTTCCATCACACTGGTTTGAGTTCGTTTTTGCATAATCTAGAAGCGGATTACTCTATCTTCCCCGCCTCTCGCGCCGCTGCGAGAAAATCGTCTAAAGCCGCTTCCCAGGGCCGCAGGGTATCTTTCCCTTGCAATTCCAGCGCATAATGCCGCAGGACGCTGTAGGCCGGACGGCGGGTGGGTGAGCCGAAGTTTCGCGCGTAGTCCTCAGATGAGATCGGTAGAATTCCTTGAGGAATGTGTACCTTAGCCAAAATTTCCTCTGCGAACTGATGCCAGTTTGTCTCACCCGAATTGCTCACATGGTAAACACCATAAAGAGGTGCATCTATGATACCAACAATGGCTTCCACTAAGTCTACCGTATATGTCGGCGTCCCAAACTGATCATCAATGACGGAAAGTGAAGAACCTTTTTTCGCCAGACCGATCATGGCGTAGGGAAAATTCTTCCCATGCACGCCGTACAGCCAGGACGTGCGAACCACATAACAGCGGTGGCAGGCCGCGCGGGCCAGATTTTCCCCCGCCAATTTGGACGCTCCATAATGGCTGATCGGGTTCGGGGCGTCAAACTCCGTGTACGGGCTGCCCTTCGCGCCGTCAAAGACAAAATCCGTGGAAATGGCAACCAGAGTAGCGCCGATTTCTTCACAAGCGCTTGCCACAGCCCACGTTCCCAGCGCATTGACTTTGTGGGCTAAATCGGGATCGCGCTCACAGCCATCTACATTGGTATAGGCCGCGCCATGCAGGACAAGATCCGGCCTGACCTCGGCCAGCATTTGGCGCACTGCCGCAAAATCCGTAATGTCCAGCGGACGGATTTCTCCGGTCGCGGCAGGCCCTACGTCGGTCGGAACGATCTCATGCCCTTGGGCCGCCAGAATGCGCCGCGCATCCGTTCCCAGCATCCCCGCCGCACCCGTAATCAAAATCCGCATCGTGACGGTGATTATACAAGAAAACAGGGCATGGCGTCAACCTCGGCACATGGACGCTTTGACTCCCAATGCCGTTTATCTTCCGCAAACGCGCCTTAAGTATGCTAAAATGAGGCATGACTGATCTACTGCCCGAACCTGTCAACCAGCCTTCTGCCGCTGAATGCCTGGTCCGCGTTCGCGCCATTTTGCAATCCTCACGCCATCACGCTTTGCAGACCGTGAATGCCGCGATGGTGGAAGCGTACTGGCAAATTGGCCGCGAGATTGTGGAAGAAGAGCAGCGTGGGCAGGATCGCGCCGCGTATGGCGCCCGGCTTATTGACGAGTTGGCGGTTGCGCTGACACGCGAGTATGGGCAAGGCTTCGTTCCACGCAATCTGCGCTATATGCGTGAGTTTTATCGCGCGTTTCCAAATTGGAACGCACTGCGTTCCAAATCTTCTGAACTTTTGAGTTGGACACATTATCGCCTGCTGGCTCGAATTACCAAGCCGGAAGCCCGCGCTTTTTATGCGACAGAGTGCGCTAAATCACGCTGGTCTACGCGCGAATTGGAACGACAGATTGCTTCCCTCCTGTATGAGCGCCTGGCGCTTTCTACGGATAAGGAAGGGCTGCGGGCGCTGGCCGAGCAAGGCCATGAACCCTACCGGCCAGAGGATTTGATCAAAGACCCTTATGTTCTGGAATTTGCCGGCCTGCCCCAGTCACCCCACACAACGGAATCCGATTTGGAGCAGGCGCTGATGGATCGGCTTCAGGCATTTTTGCTGGAACTGGGCCGTGACATTTTCTTTGTAGCCCGTCAGAAGCGAATCACTATTGACGGCGATCATTTCTACATTGACCTCGTTTTCTATCATCGCCGCCTGCGCTGCTTTCTACTCCTGGACTTGAAGATCGGCAAACTAACACAGCAGGATATCGGCCAAATGCTGCTCTACACCGGTTACTACGAAACTGAGGAGAGGCAGGAAGGCGAGAACCCGCCGATTGGCCTCATCCTCTGCACCGACAAGAATGATGCCGTGGTTCGCTATACCCTCAGCCGGACTGACCAGGCCATTTTTGCTTCACGTTATCAGCTTTATCTGCCAACGGAAGAAGAATTGCGTGACGCTCTTCTCCGAGAGCGAGATACTTGGGAAACTGAAAGCCGCTTACTCGGCTAAAATCTCTGTTCAAGCCCCCAGCCCTGCTCCACCGCCCGTTCCACGCTCCTTGGCTTTAGCCTCAATATAGCCGCTCTGGACAAAGCCCTGCACTGGATCGGCGGGACAGGGAAGGCCCATTTCCGAGCGCACTTTCCAGAGCAGGGGCCGGACATCAATGGCGAAGGCTGCTTTGATGGTTTCCTCCGCCGTGACTAAATCGTCCGCGTCCTGTGCGGCGGCCAGTTTCGGGCGGTTCACGAGCAGAGCTTTGGCATAGGAGGCTTGCAGCGCGACGAGGCTTTGAATCATCTCGGCGATTTTGTTTTTCAGCGTGTGGCTCTCATCAATCATGTAGGCAACGTCGCCTGCAATGCCATCATTTTCGCCCGCAACCAGTTCGGTGTAAATCAAATACAGTTCGTAAGGATTGATGGAGCCGGTCGTCAAATCGTCGTCGGCGTATTTGCGATTGTTGAAGTGGAAGCCGCCCAAACGGCCTTCGTCCAGCAGAAACGCGACAATATGCTCAATGTTGGCCCCGTGCAGGTGATGCCCCAGGTCTACCAGGACTTTGGCGCGGTCGCCCAGAGACTGGCAAAAGGCGTAGGCCATGCCCCAATCGGCAATGTCCGTGTGATAAAACGACGGTTCAAACGGCTTGTACTCTACCAGCATTTGCTGATCGCCCGTCAGGGCAGCGTAGACTTCCGAAAGTCCCTCGGCGAACCACTGCTTGCGGTTTCTCATACTGGCCTGGCCGGGGAAGTTGGTGCCGTCAGCAAACCAGAGCGAAAGATTGCGGGAGCCGACGATGTTCATAATGTCCACGCACTCACGCATATGGGCAACAGCGCGGGCGCGGACATCTGGGCGGGCGCTGCCCAGGCTGCCGAAGCGGTAATCGTAATCCTGAAAGACATTCGGATTAACCGCGCCCACTGTGACGCCCTGCGCGTGGGCATAGTCAGACAGTTCTTTCCAGTCCGCCCCCGCATCCCAGGGGATGTGGACGGCGACACCGGGCGCGATTCCCGTGTACTTGTGCGCCTGGGCGGCATCCTCAAACTTCTCAAAGACATTGCGCGGTGCTCCGGCCTGCCGAAAAACGCCGAAGCGCGTCCCGCTGTCCGCATAGCCCCACGAGGGCGTTTCGACCCGCTGCGCCTTCAAGCGCGACTCGACTTCAGAAATATCAATGCCCTCGTCGGTGAGGCGGCGGGCGAGTAAATCATATTCGGCCTGATAGTTCGTCATGCGAATTTCCTTTGAGAGTGCAAGTAGTAATGGCGGGTATTTCCCCCTTCGGTACGTTTATCCCTGCAACAAAGCACAGCATCCCGTGTCACAAACGATATGGCACAGACAAATATCTCCGCCCGGCTGCTCCGCTTCCCGAAACAAGCCGGCGGATTTATCGTTCGGCAAAGCGTCATGCTGGCGTTTGGACTGCTTTTCTTTGCGCTCTTGCAGACAGTCCGCGTCAGTACAGCCCTTTTGAACGATACTGGTTTACACGGCTACTACTACCAGATTGGATGCTGCGGCAGCCCTAACAAAACCCAATACTTCGCTGTTTGGCAAGTTTTCGTCCAAGCCGCGATCTCGGCAGCGCTCGGAATTGGAATTCTGCTGCTCAACGCATGGAAGCGTAAATCCGTATTGTAGGCGCTATAATCAGTCATGTCCGTGCTTTTCTGGAAACGGCTGTCTTTAATAGTCTGCGGACTGGCTCTGCTTGCCGGCGTTCTGCTGACAACCGAGCATTTCCAGTCCAACACCCCTCCCCTGCGTCATCTTATCGGCCACTGCGTAGAAGTCACATCCCTGGCATTTTCCCCGGACAATCGGTTGATGGCAACAGCAGGCGATTCCCAGGAAACGGATTTGTATCGGGGAGAGATACAAATTTGGGACAGGCAATCCTTGCAGCAGCAACGCACGTTAGTCTTTCCGACTGGGATCGGCGATCATAACCAGACGGCCTTTTCGCCCGATGGAAAATACCTTGCGGGTTCCAATGATCAAAACATTACTGTCTGGGATGTAAACACAGGGAATATCATCAAGAATTTTCCCCTTTTCAGAACCGGAAAATTACCTATAACGTGGACCTCATGCTTTGCCCTGTTCTTCCGCAGGGACGGTGCTTTGATGGATTGCGAAGTGGGTGGTGACAATAGCCAGATCGTAAAGTTATGGGACCATGACGCCAGCAATCAGATTTGGCGATTCTTCAATGGGACCGAAATCCAGCATGTCCTTGTGTCCCCCGATCAAACCCTCATCGCCATTGCCAGTTTTGACCCGGCCTGGCATTTTCAGGTCAAATTGCTGAATGCCCAGACAGGAAAGTTGCTCCGTGTTTTCAAACCTGCATCCAGCCCGTTGGCAACGATGCAGGCTAAAGTTGTCTGCTTTTCCCCGGATAGCCGGTGGCTGGCGCTGGCTGGACCGGACGCTGTGACTATCGTGGATATGCAGACGGGGCGCATCATTCAGACACAACGGATTGAGTGCCGAGGCTTGGAATACCCGAATGCGCTGGCCTTCTCGCCAGACGGCCTGCGCCTCGCGATTGGCACGAATGGGCAGGCGGCCACCTTTCTGGAAAGTTTGGCAGAGAACGCGCATAGTTTCGGCACTGTCTCTGTCTGGAATCTGCACACTGGAAAGGTGCAGGCGCTCCCTGGCTACGACGGCGGCGTGGATGCTCTTGTTTATGCGCCGGATGGCCGCGTGTTATGGTGCAACAATGTCACTGCCTTTGATGTCACGGCCAGCGGCCAATAACGCACACTTTGCTTGACAAGGAAGCAGGGACAGGGGTACACTGAAAGCCACACTTTTTCGGAAAGCGCGGTTTAAAGGAAGCGGCCATGATTATTATACTCTCGTCACAGGCGACGAAGGAGAATTTAAAGCACGTGACACAGATGCTGGAAGAGCGCGGGTACGCGGTTCATCTCTCCGAGGGCGTGGAGACCACCATTGTCGGCGCGGTGGGGGTCCCTGCCGACCCGTCGGGCAAAGCCGAAGTGATGGAGCAGTTCCGGGCATTGCCCTATGTAGACAATGTCGTCTCCGTCTCCAAGCCCTACAAAGTCGTCAACAAGCAGTTCCACCCGGAGCCGACGGTCATCAACGTGCGCGGCATTCTCATCGGCGATCCCGAGTTTGTCGCCGTGATGGCCGGCCCCTGCACCGTGGAAACCGAACCGCAGCTCATGGAAGCCGCCCGCGCCGTCAAGGCTGCTGGGGCGCACATCCTGCGCGGCGGGGCGTACAAGCCTTCCACGTCCCCCTATTCGTTCCACGGGCATGGCGAACCGGCCCTGAAGATGCTGGCCGCCGCCCGCGAAGAACTCAACATGCCAATTATCACGGAAGTTTTAGATGTTCGCGATGTGGAATTGGTCTGCAACTATGCCGACATCCTGCAAGTCGGGACGCGCAACATGGCGAACTTCCCGCTTCTGACCGAGATCGGCAAGACGCAAACCCCGGTCATGCTGAAGCGCGGCATGGCGGCGACGATTGAAGAATGGCTCCAGGCTGCCGAGTACATCGCCAGCAAAGGCAACAAAAACATCATGCTCTGCGAGCGCGGCATCCGCACGTTTGAGACCTACACGCGCAACACGTTTGACATCAACGCCGTCGCCGCCGTCAAAGAATTGTCGCACCTGCCGATTATCGCCGATCCTTCCCACGCCACCGGCAAGGCCAGCCTGGTCAACGCCGTCACCCGCGCCGCGATTGCCGCCGGAGCCGACGGCATTATCATTGAAGTCCATCCGAACCCGGAAAAGGCCCTCAAAGATGGTGCCCAGTCCCTCCTACCCGAAGCCTTTGAGAAACTCATGCACGACATCGCCCCGATTGCCAATGCCGTCGGCAAGCATCTGTAAACAGCAGCTAAAGAGGAAATTGACAAGGCCGCAGAGAATGAGCGTACAAGAAAACGCTGCTCTGCGGCCTTGATTGTTTGAGACAGGTGCAGTCTGTATGTTCCTGACACTGATAAACGTGCTGATCTTCATTGGATTATTCGCAGGCGGCAGTTTCAGCACATATGCACTCATGTACCTTGTTCATTTCCCGCACTATGGCAGACTTTCGCTGCTTGGCGGATTTGCAGCGGTGCTGTGGCTGACATGGCCGATTCACAGATATTTCCATTTTCGTCCTCTTTGCCTGCCGATCTGTCCAAGTTGTCATGACAGGCCATATGCTTATGGGATGGCCCATTCTCATTGGCCGCGTGTGATACTTGTTTGTCGGAACTGCGCTGGTCCTTTAGAAGTATGGATGACGCGCTCATTGGATAAGAAAGATGCGTCAATGGAAATGCCAAGTTTTTATTTGCGCTGGCCGGAATTCATTGGACTGTGGCGGCAAGTGCACTGACGCAGAGTTTCGGGTAAAATCTGAGCAAAGGAAGCCAAGATGACAATGTTCAGCGCGGCCTATCACGCGGGCGGAAGCGCGAGAGATAGAAACAAACGGAAATTAAGGAACACCTATTATGGCCTTTGACCAATATCACGAACCGGCGGATGAGCTATCGCAGGAGACGCGGACGTTTGCGCGGATGATTGTTTCGCTGACGGAAGAAGCCGAAGCGATCAATTGGTACGAACAGCGGATTTCGGTGGAGAAGAACAAGGACGCGAAGGCGATCATGCAGAATGCCCAGCAGGAGGAGTTCAAGCACTTCGGCATGGATTTGGAGTTTTTGCTGCGGCAAAAGCCCAAGTGGCGGATCACGATGCAGAGGATTCTGTTTCAGGACGGCGACATTGTGGCGCACGGGGAAGAGGCCGAGGAAGCAGAGGATAAAGGCTAATGGCTCTGGCGCAGCAGTACGTGGAGAAGACGCATTATACCGAAGCCGAATACTTTGAGTTCGAGCGCACGTCGTTTGGACGCTGGGAGTACGTCAATGGTGAGATACGCCAGATGGCGGGCGGCAAGGATGACCATAATACGGTTTCGTTGAACCTGGTCAGGGCGTTGGGAAACATCCTCGCTCCAAGAGATTGCCGCGTCTATGGCTCGGACATGAAGATACACACTGGGGACGGGATCAATACGTTCCCCGATGTGGCTGGTTGTCTGTGGCGAGCGGCAGTATTATCTGGGCAAGGAAGATGTGATCCTCAACCCACTTCTTGTCGTGGAGGTACTGTCTCCGTCTACCGAAGGCTATGACCGGAGCGATAAATTCAGCCACTACCAGAGTATTGAAGCCCTACAAGAATATCTGCTGGTGGAGCAAGACGAAGCCCGTGTGATCCTGTATACGCGGCATGAAGACCATTGGGATTTTCGCGAGATACGCGGGCTGGGCAGCAGCGTTTATTTGTCGTCCATTGAGGAGGCGATAGCAATGGCTGACATCTATGCGAAGATCAAGTTTGACGCCGAGAAACCATGACCGACGAAGCGCATTTTCCCAGACAGTTTGGAACCGTCGCGGTTGTCGGCGTCGGGCTGATTGGCGGGTCGCTGGGGATGGCGCTGAAACGGCGTCGGCTGGCGCATCAAGTCATCGGTATTGGCCGCCGCCGGGAACGGCTGGACACGGCGGTCGCATTGGGGGCAATTGATGCCGGGACGACGAATTTAGGAGAAGGGCTGGCTGAGGCTGATTTGGTTGTCCTATGCACGACCGTCGGCCATATTATCGGGACGCTCAGGGAAACGCTGGAACGAATCAAATCAGGTGCCATTGTGACCGATGTCGGCAGCACGAAGGGAGCGATTGTCGCGGCGGCGGCAGGCGCTCCGTTTTTTGTCGGCAGCCACCCGATGGCCGGCTCGGAGCAGGGTGGAGTGGAGGCGGCCACACCCTTGCTGTTTGAGGAAGCGACCTGGGCGATTACGCCGACCGAGACAACCGATCCGCACGCGCTGGAAATGGTACGGGCGCTGGCACAGGAAGTCGGGGCGACGACGCTGATTTTGTCGCCAGAGGCGCATGACCGGATGCTGGCTGTCACCAGCCATCTGCCTCACGTACTCGCGTCCGCTCTGATGCGCCAGGCGGCGCGGACTCAACAAACTGATCCGCAGACGCAGCAATTGACAGCGGGCAGTTTTGCCGATGCGACTCGGGTGGCGGCGAGTTCCCCGGACATTTGGCGCGATGTTTGTCTGACAAATCGTGACGCGCTGCTGGCGGCCCTGCGCGAATACCGCGCCGAATTGGATGTGCTGGAAAGCGCAGTAGCCGAAGCAGACGCAGCGCGCATTGAGGCGTTTTTCACGCGCGGCGCGGAGGCAAAGCGAAGTTGGGGTCGGCTCTAACAGATTGATCCCACGGGGCTGAAGGTTTTATTGGGGTAACCCCCATGCTTTAGCAGAGCAACTCCCCGCCTGTTCACCCCGCTACGGAGCGAAGCGACTAGGGGCGCGGGCAGAAGAGTAGAGGCATGCACGGCAGTCAGCCGTCCTGGATTTGTTCTCGCCCGCGAAGGCGGGGGATTGCATTTCTAAAGCCCTGCCGTTCAGGGCAGGGAATTCTTGTCATCGCGCCAGTAAGGCCGAAGTGCGACGACGAGAATTGCGAGGGCCAGCCCACACCAGAAGACTGCCCAGAAAACGGGCGGCAACGGGATAATCTGCGACATCAAGACGGCATCGGAAACCGGGCCACCATACCCGGACGAAAGCCCGACCAGCGTTTTCAAGTCATACAGGGCATTGACGACGCATTGAACGCCCAGAAACATGGCAGTCAATTCCGCCGCTCGGCCTGAAAGCCGCTGGGAGGCGAACAGCAAGCCGCCTGCAATCAAAATCCCCCAGCCGAAACCGAACAAGTTCCTCACCAGCAGCAGGTCCAGCAAGGCAATCAGAACGCCGGAGACGCCTAAAATTGTTCGCGCCGAGCCGGGTCGGCGGGCGAGAGCCAGCATCCCTGCCCCGTAAGCCGTGGCGCCCAGATAGCCGGCCATGACAATTAAAATCTGCCAGCCACCCGACGCCAGCGTGTAGCCGGAGGCGTCAGGTTGAACGACAATCTGACTGGCAACTCCGCCCGTGAGAAACGCCATCAGCGCATGGCTGCCTTCATGGATGAAAGTCACGAAGAGGCGCAGGGGATAGAGGGCGAACGAGGCCACCGGCACGAACCAGAGCGCGACCGTGACGGCGCAGGCCAGAAGCAGCGTGTTCAACGCCGAGCGGGTCGGAACGGGCGATGTCGGGGGTATCATGGTACTTGGAGTACAGCGCTCATGGTACACTTTGTTCCGCCCCGCTCGGCCGGAGATGCTGATGTGGTCGGCGTGGGCGGGCCGCTGACGCCGGAAACCCTGCTGGATGCCTACCGGCAGGGCATCTTTCCCTGGCCGATTACGGGTTATCCCCTGCTCTGGTTCTGCCCGACCAACCGTGCCGTGTTAGATTTTAACTACTTGCACATTCCCCAGCGGCTGGCCCGCGTTCGCAGGAATACCAGCCTGACCTTCACCATTGACCGCGCATTTAATCAGGTGATTACTGCTTGTCGGCAAGCGTCGCGTCCCGGCCAAAATGGCACCTGGATCACGCCCGCTATGCTTCACGCCTATAGCGATTTTCACCAAATGGGCCATGCCCACAGCGTGGAAGCCTGGGACGATTCGGGGTGCTTGTTGGCGGTGTCTATGGCGTCAGCGTCGGCGGCATTTTCAGTGGAGAAAGCATGTTCCACCATGCTCCTAACGCTTCCAAACTGGCTCTGCTGCACCTGATTGACTATCTGCAAGCGCGCGGTCTGACCTGGGTGGACATTCAGGTGATGACCCCGCACATGGCGGTTCTGGGGGCGCAGGAGATTCCCCGCGATGAGTTTCTGGACCGCCTGGAAACGGAACGAGCGCGCGGGCTTACGTTGTTTGGCCCAGTAACTCCATAAGCATCCGGGCAACCCCATCGGCATCCGCAGAAGGGGCGATGCGATCCGCCATTGCTTTGATCTCCGAGCGGGCGTTCTCCATGGCAAAGCTGAGGCCGGCCCATTGGAGCATGGGAAGGTCATTGGGAGCATCGCCGAAGGCCACGCACTCCGAGGCCGCGAAGTCCAGACGGCGGGCGACTTCGGCCAGCGCGACGCCTTTGTTGATACGCGGGTCCATGAATTCCAGATATTCGTCTTCGGTTTTCGTGATGTAAAGCGAGTTGCCGAATATCCCCTGAAAATGCGCCAGCAGGTGATTGGTGGTTTTGGCTGTGTCAATCAGCAGCAGTTTAGTCGGCTGCTTGCCGTCAAACTGCGCCAGGTCGGTGACATGAGGGATTGTCCCAGTGCGCTGCTGGTAGATTTGGCCCTGCGACGTGTCCTGCTGCACATACAGCCTGTCATCAAAGTACAGGTTCAGATGATACCCGTGTGCCAGGCAGAAGTGAACGATGGTTTGGGAGGCATCGGCAGGCATGGGCTGATGATACCACGTCTCGCCGCCGTGCGTGCGGATCATCGCGCCATTGTACGCAATAATAGGCGAAGCCGACGGCAGACCAAGCTGCCCGGCGAAAACGTCAATGGTGGCCCACTGACGCCCCGACGCCAGAACGACCGTCATCCCTTGCTGAACCGCCTGCCGGACGGCTTCGGCGTTGGCAGAGCTAACGGCATGGTCGCTGCCCAGCAGCGTCCCGTCCAGATCAATCGCGACGAGTTTATAGGAAAGAGTCAAAATAGCGTGGTCTTTGGCTCGTCTTTGGCGGATTTGGCCCGGTCGCGGGCAGCGATTAAATCGTCAATGAGATATTGGCGGGACTGGTCATAGGCCTCGCCTTCCTGGCGTAGTATGTAGGCGGGATGCAGGGCGGCCATCGCATGGCGGACATATTTGCTTTCAAACCACTGGCCGCGCTCCTGAGTCATCTTGAAATTGCGATGGATCACGGCATTGGCGGCGGGAGCGCCGAGGCAGAGGATGACCAGGGGCTGAATGACGGCGATCTGCTTTTCCAGCCAGAGCGGGACGCAGACGCCGACTTCATCGGCGCGGGGCGGGCGATTTTTAATTTTGCCCATCTCTTCCAGCGTCGCGCGGCATTTGACGACGTTAGTCAGATAGATATGCTTACGCAGCATTCCGGCCTCGCGCAGACACTCATCCAGCAGTTTGCCCGCGCGTCCGACAAAGGGCAGCCCCGTCGCATCTTCGTTGGCACCCGGCCCTTCGCCGATCAGCATCAGCGGGCTGTCGGGGTTGCCGTCGCCGAAGACGACTTTGGTGCGTGTCTCCGACAGATCGCAGGCAGGGCAGACACTGGCCTGTTCGGCCATTTCCAGAATGAGGCGGCCCTTTTCGCTCATCCCCCGCTTCCTTTCTTCTCTCGGATTTCTTCCCATGCCTGACGCAGTTTGCGGCAGGTGTTTTCCAGAGCGTCGGGTAAGACTTTCACATCGGCCAGGATCGGCATGAAGTTGGTGTCGCCGTTCCAGCGCGGGACAATGTGCAGGTGCAGATGATCGGCGATGCCCGCGCCCGCCGCTGTCCCCAGGTTCATACCCAGATTATAGCCTTCAGGATGCATGGCTCTGTCCAATGCCGCCTGCGCCTGCCTGGCGAGTAAGAGCAGTTCCAGAGAAGCGGCATCGTCAAGATCGGTGAGGTGGGCGGTGTGGAGATACGGGACTACCATCAGATGCCCGTTGTTGTAGGGGAAAAGATTGAGAAGAACAAAACACGACTTGCCGCGATGCACGATGAGGTTGGCGACATCGTCCGTGGAAGCGGCCTTGTCGCAAAAGACGCACCCGGTCGCATTCACCGTAGGTTTCTGTGGCTGGTCAATATAGGCCATGCGCCAGGGCGCATACAGTCGTTCCATGGTTGACAGCGATCCTGCCGAAAACAAAATATCTTCCTCAAGGTCATAGCCCTGTGGAAGATAGTGAGAATAGTAGACATTTGACCCTACGCAGAATCGAACTGCGACTTACGCCGTGAGAGGGCGCCGTCCTAACCGTTAAACGATAGGGCCAGAGATTAACGAAACGCAACAGGCATCAGCCTTTTGCGTCACGGCAGGTATAATACCCAAAGACGGTGAACTTGTCAAGACCTGTCAACAGGACATGCGGCGAAGGGGCGCGAAGTTTGGCGAAGCGGAAGCGATACGAAGACATAATGCTGCTGGCGTCCGGCGAGGAAGTGCCGGGGCATCATGTTCGTTATGTCATTGAGCGCATGGTCGGCACGGGGGCTTATGGGGCGGTCTACCTCGCGCATGACCCGGACACGCCCGGACGGCAGATCGCCCTGAAAGAATTCTTTCCCGCGCGCCATCCCCGCGATCAGAGCCCCTCCAAACCCTCTTTGATCGGGAACGGACTGTGGGGATGCAGGCCAGCCCGCACCCGCTGATGCCGACATTTTACGAAGCCTTTCAGAACGATGGGCATTTTTATATTGCTCAGGAGTTTATTGTGGGGGCGACTCTGGACGACATTATTGTCCGCCGTCACCCCCTGCCCCGCGACTGGATTTTGAAATGGTCTGTCAGCCTGTGCGATGCCCTTGCCTTCCTGCATTCGCGCCAGATCGTGCATCATGACCTCAAGCCCGCCAATATCCGCATCACGCCGCAGGGCCATCTGGTCCTGCTGGACTTCGGTGCCGCGCAGTATTTCGGCCAGGGGCACGAACACGACGCGCCCGCCGATCTCTATGGCACGGAAGGCTACCTTCCGCCCGAGCTGGAAGCAGACGGCCAGTGGATTGCGGACATTCGCACGGACATCTTTGCCCTGGGCTGCATCCTGTATGAGATGATCGCCGGGGTCGCGCCCGATCAGGAGCAGATCAACCAGCGCTCCATGTATGTCACGAACTCGCTGATTCAGCGGCCCAATGCCGATCTGAACCTGGTGCGGCTCATCAACAAAGCCATCTCTTACAACACTGACTTTCGCTACGCCACAGCGGGAGATTTTTTGCAGGAGCTGCGAGAGGTTGCGCCGCCCGTGCTGCTCGTCACCCGCAAACACCTGCGCTTCGGCGAGGTGACGCGCGGGCGCAGTGTGCCGCCCCTAACGTTTGCTCTTTACAATGCCGGCGGCGGGGAAATCAGCGGGGAAATCAAATCCCGCGCCCCCTGGATCAAGGTCTCCGAACAGCGCTTTGCGGGCAACCACCATGAAGTCACGGTTTCCGTGGATCCCGCCAAAACCCCGGACCGGGACAAATTGGTGACCGGGCGACTGGAGATCAGCAGCGACGATCAGCGCGACGCCCAGGGCAATGCTATCCCCGGCGACAAATGGTGGGTGGAGTGCAGCATGACTGTTCTCGCCGCGCCGGCCTTGCTGAAGGTTCGTGAGCGCGACGGGCCGGAGGCAGCACCCATCGCGCTTTCGGGCCGCAAGGGTCAGCCCCTTTCCGGCACGTTCCATCTTCAGAACGTGGGCGAACTGCCAGCGGATTTTGGGGTCAGCCTGGCTGCCGATGCTCCCGGAGGGCTGACTATCTTGCCCTCGGAAGGAACAGTCGCGCCGGGCCAGTCGCTGGCCCTTGCGGTGACGATTCCCACAGCCAGTATGTCGGCAGGTGAATATCAGACAGAGATCACCGTCCGCACCACCTCACGTCAAACGCTCACGATCCCTCTGTCCCTGCACGTTCAGTCGCCCCTCACCTATGTGATCTCTAAGCTAGGGCGCCATTCGTGACCGGTGAGGCGCGAGTCGCAATCACCCTGGCAGTTTTTGCGCTCACATTAGCCCTGGTACTGATCCGACCGCGCGGGTGGAACGAAGCCTGGTGGACGGCAGGCGGGGGCGTTGTCATGCTTCTGCTGCATCTGGAAACACCGGGCGAGGCCTGGCAGGTCACGCGGGCAGGAAGCGACGTTTTGCTGTTTCTCCTGGCCCTTCTCCTGTTTTCAGCGCTTTTGGAGACCAGCGGCTTCTTTGAATGGGCCGCGATCCAGGCCGCGCAAAAGGCGCATGGGGATGCGCGGCGATTATACCGCAACGTTTTCCTGCTGGGGGCGTCAATCACGGCGACGCTCTCTCTGGACACAACCGCGGTCATTCTCACACCCCTGACTCTGGCGTTTGTGGCTCGGCTGAAGCTGCCGGCACGGCCTTACGTTTTTGCCTGCGCTTTTATCGCGAACACGGCTTCCCTTCTGCTGCCTGTGAGCAACTTGACAAATTTGCTCTTCACCGGGGCATTTCATCTGCCGTTCAGCGGCTTCGCCGCCCGTATGGCGCTGCCGCAGGCGGCTGCTATTGCCGTCAACTATGCCTGCTTCCGGCATCTGTTCCGCCGCAGTTTGCCGAATGTGTTTGACTCTGGCCCGCTGCCGGTGCCGACCTCGGTGATCCCCAATCAGAGCTATTTCCGGGGCGCGGTCTTGATTCTCGCGCTGGTTCTGGTCGGCTACTTTGCCGCGCCGTTCGCGCGTTTGCAGCCCTATGAGGTTGGTTTTGCAGGCTGCCTGTCTTTGGCGCTGTGGGGAATTGGCACGGGTCAAATCGGCATAAGCCTCTTGAGGGAAATTCCCTGGCCGCTGTTTCCCTTTGTGATCGGTTTATTTGTCGTGGTAAGGGGTGTGGAAAACCTCGGATTGGCGGCTCAAGCCGCAAGCGGACTGACGCATATGGGAAACAATCCGCTAACGACGGTTCTGTGGACAGCAAGCAGCGCCGCACTGGCGTCCAACGTCGTCAATAACATTCCCGCCGCTTTGCTGGCGCGAAGCATTCTACAGGCAGCGCATGCCAGCCCGCCTGCCCTCTATGGCGCGCTTCTGGGAACAAATATCGGACCGAACATGACGCTGTTTGGGTCGCTCGCGACCATGCTGGTACTCACCACGGCGCGCAAGAAAGGAGAAGATATTCGGGGGTTGGACTTCTTCAAAGTGGGAGTTGTGGTCACGCCGATTGTCCTGGCGGCAGCGGCCCTGACCTTGTGGCTGACGTTTCTGGCCGTGCCTTAAAAAGTATGACGGACTTGCTGACCGGGGTCAAACGGCGGAGGAGGGGCTTCGGATTCGACGGAACTGACGACTTTTTCGCGCGTTTCGGCAATGGCGGCGGCGGCCTGGGCTTTCCAATCTTCCGTCCGGCCACCGACCTGTTCCAAAACGCGGCGCCCCGGCTTTGTGGCCAGGAGGAGAGTGGCCGCGCCTAGCGCCGCGCCGACCAGCAGCGCGACCACGCCCAGAGCGCTGCTGCCGGGCTGCGATTCGTAGTCTCGGTCGTACATGAATGAAGTCCTACTCGGCTTCCGTCGCGGCTTGCAGCTCGAAAGAGGCGTGACAGGTTCTGCGCGCGCTCCAAGATTTCGCGTGTGACCGTTTCCCCTTTACGAATCAGAGGGAAGCCGAAGTAGCCAAGCACTTCCCGATGCGCGACACGTCCAACAATAGGATCCACATAGCCGACAATGTTGCTATTGTCCGGCAGTGCGAACGTGTCCTGAGCGCTAGTTCCCATCGTGCCGGCGGGGGTTCCGGTTGCTTTTGCCATAGGTGCAGTTTCTCGCTTACAGATCGTTCTTACAGATCGTTCAAGTTGTACGCCAGAGTCATAATGGTGTCAAACCGTCCTAACTTCAGGACGCGCTCGGGCTGGCGGCCCGGTGTCAGCAGAACGTTCAGAGTCCGGCCTTCGGGCGAGAGCCGCTTGCGCGCCTCCACCAGAAGCGCCAAACCCGCGCTGTCAATGAAGTCCACCCGACTGAGGTCCACAATCACGGAGGTTTTGTCCGAACTGTTGACCGCCGCCATCAAGGCTTCCCGCAACTGAGGCGCGGTGGTCAGGTCTACCTCACCGATGGCTTCGACGATGGCGCCTTTGCTGTCCTGCCGCTGATTCACGGTCAATTGGGCTGCGTTCAAAGCTGATGAACTCCCGCGTTTTAGTTTGATACTGCTGCGTTATCAGAAGATTATACCAGAAAATGCAGGAATTACTACCAGCGCGGAGAATAGGCAATTTGCGATGAGTCTTCAAATCACCTGGCTGGGCCACGCGGCGTTTCTTCTGGAGGCCGACGGCGTCCGCGTGCTGCTGGACCCTTACCGGACCCCGGATGTCGGCGGCTACGCCCCGATTGACACCCAGGCCGACATCGTGCTTGTCAGCCACTTGAATCCAAAGTACCACAGCCATTGGGAGGCTGCCGCAGGCAATCCCGTCAAGTTGAATGGCCTGGACTTCGCCCAGGATCCCGTCGGCAGGGAAGCGCGCGGCCTGCGCTTCTATGCCGTCCCGGTCTGGGAGTCGCCCGCGCGAGACGTTCCGGTCTCCATGCCTTATTTTTCAATGGGCGGCGTTTCCGTCTGCCATTCCGGCGACCTCGGCCATGCCCTTTCCCCGGAAGAAGCGGACCCGATTCGTGGCGTGGACGTGTTTCTTGCCGTCGCTGGCGGCCCGCCGACGGTGGCGCTGACCGAACTCAAAGCCGCGATAGACCTCATTCAGCCTAAGATCATCATTCCCATGCACTATCAGACCGGCAAAGTCAATCTCAACTTGCGGCCTATAGATGACTTGCTGGCCCTGTTTTCGCCCGTGCAAATCATCCATAACCCGGTCCCGACAGTGGAAGTCTTTCCAGAGACACTGCCCGGAAAGACAACGCTTGTTGTGCTGCCATCGGCACGGTAAGCCTGGGACACCAGGCAGCGCAGGACATCACGTAACCGTGTAAATCATCTACGTTCCTGGTTCTCACAGCAGGGTATAATCGTTGATATGCCTGCTTTAGATCGTTACCATGAGACCGTCCGTCACGCCTTGAACAAGGACGGATGGACAATTACTGATGACCCGTTGACGCTGGAACTCGATGAGCGAAAGTTGTATGCGGATTTTGGCGCGGAACGCCTCCTGGCGGCGGAACGCGGGACGGAAAAGATTGCCGTTGAGATCAAGACGTTTCGCAGTCCTTCCCCTGTCGCGGATTTGGAACAGGCGATTGGGCAGTACAGCTTGTATGAAGACATCTTACAGCTTTTGGAGGCGGAACGAACGCTGTATCTAGCGATTCCTGAAGAGGCATTCGCCCAAATATTCTCGGAACGTATCGGGCAGATCGCGCTCAAAAATCGCATCAAGCGTGCGTTTGTCTTCAGCCCGATCAGAGAGGAGATTGTTCAATGGCTGCCCTAGAGAGTCTGAGAGAAGCAATCGCGCGGGTGTTCCATTCTTGGGAGGAGTACCCAAACCCTGTTCTGTCTCTGTTCAAGATCGTCGGCGTGATGGACACCGCCCACGACCGCTATACCCTGACCCATCTGGATTTCGACGGAGACCGCTACAAATCGCACCTGCTGGCTTACCTGGAGATCCGCGACGGCAAAATCTGGATACTGACGGATAACACTGAAGATGGGATCGCCCCCGAATTGGTCGCTGAAGGCATTGCGAAAAATCAAATCGTCCTCGGCTTTTACCCTGCCGGCCTGCGCGAAGCGGGCGAATTTGCCGTAAAATAAAAGCAGGAAACGCAGGGCCGTTTGACAAAAAGAGTTGCGTTAAGGAGTCCTTCGCCATGCTGCCGCACCTTCCTACATTCCGCCTTGCTCCTACCTGCTGCCCTTACCCATGCGGCACACGCGCAGGACACAGCGCCGGGAACCGTCCCAGCCCAGCCTATCCCAGCCACCGAGGTTTTCGCCGACTTTGAGGGCGGCCATTACGACGGCTGGACAATCGCAGGAAACGCCTTCGGTTCCGCTCCGGCCACCGACGCTCTCTTTCCCGGCCAGATCACCGGCTTCGCCGGACGTGGCTTTCTCTGCTCCCTGCATCCCCGCCTCGGCAATGCGGCTACCGGCAGCGCGATCTCCCAGGAGTTCACCATCGAGAAACCCTACATCACCTAAGATCGGCGGCGGCTATCATCCCGGCGAGGCTTGCATGAACCTCATCGTGGACAACCAGATTGTCCGCACCGCCACCGGCGACGACACGCCTACACTGTCCGAGGCATGGTGGAATGTTTCAGCTTTTGCCGGGAAGAAAGCACGGTTAGAAGTTATAGATAACACACGTTCCGAAGATCGCGGATATATCTTGGTGGATGACATCAAGTTCGCAGCCAAAATGCCGATCGTTTATATTCGCGATGGCTTTATGCCGCCAATCACAGTAAGCCAGCGCCGCGTTTTAAATCATGCGATCCAACACGCGATTGATAATCGTGTTCGCGAAACGGGGTACGAAGGCTATGGCATTCAGAATGATGCCTTAATTGACGCTACGAACAAAATTTCTTGGCGAATGATACAGCCTGATTTTGACCATATGCCGGGGCAGTCAGCTCAATCGTTAGCGCAACAGATAAAAGTCGCGGCGGATGAAGTAATCACTAAACTTGGCTTCGAACCGAACTCTATTCTCACTCAACGCCTTCATGCACAGGCTATCTCTGATTGGGTAAGAACGCATTTTACATTCGACGATGAGTGGGTGAAGTTCAACAGCACACCTGAGTATTGGAAACTACCCTATGCGGAAAGAGAACGGCATTTTGGCCTAGCAGGTATATTGAACATGGACGTTCCAAAGTGTGTTTGTGCTGGATTTGCGAACTCAACCGTTGACTTAGCAAAATTGCTGAATATAAAGTGCTACAAGGCAACCGGCTATCAGCGTTGGGGAATGTCTTTTAAGGACGGTTGGCCTAAAACAGCGACGCACATTTGGGTAATATTCGAATGGCCAGATGGCTTTATGGTTCCCGCAGATAACAGCATATCGTCATGTCCTCTTGAGGTAGCCCGTAAGATGAAAGGCCAATGCCGTCATCCCGTATCGTTACCGCTCCAAACCGAAGAATGGGGCATTTTCCTGGCTTTCCAGTATTCACACGATGATCTCACGCCCGGTTTACAACAAGGGAAACAAGATATTTATTCTTTGAATGCCGCAAGTTTTTCGGATTGGCAGAGCTGGGATATTTCTGAACTGGGTCCTACAGAAGTGTATTACCAATGTCTGGATTTGGCGGTTTTCGTCCAATATCTTGAAATTTACACGGGAGCAATGGCCATTTCCAGTGCCGCGAAGCGGCACTTTTGGCCGCAGGCCGGTTAGCCGTGCGTTTCAACGCATGGGTTAAACGCGCAAGGCAGCAGAAGCCGCAGGACATCGCGCCCATCCTGCCGCCAGGACAGCGGCGGCGCTTGAAGTTCGCCCGGCTGGCAGAAACGGGAAACAACAGGCAAATAGCCCTGCGCGCCTCCCGCCACCGCGCAGCCTTGCAAATAAGCAGCCACCGGCGCAACCGCCTCCGGCAAGTCTTCGAGCGTCTCTAACGGCTGCGCCGAAATCACGCCAAACGTGGGTGACGGGACAAACAGCTTTTGCGAGCGTGCAATGACCGTCCAGCGCAGGTTCGGGTCCTCCCACAGCGCGTTTCCCTCTTCCATTCGCGCCAGCAGCCGCGCCTCGCGCACCGTCATTGCGGCCCGCCCCGCCCGCACCGGAAGTGGATAACGGGCGGCAGCCTGTGCCAGAGCCTCCGCCAGTTGGGCCGCAAACGCGGTCGCTTCTTCCCAATCGCCCTCCACGAAGATCGTTTGCGGGGACAGGCAGCCGCCCTGATCGTAGAGCAGAACATCGCGGGCAAAACCGTCAGCCACTTCGCGCGTCCCCTGCCCTTGTGGCACAAGCCCAAACGAGACCCGATGACCGTAGCCAATCAAGGGCGTATTCGCGGGACAGAGCGCCTGCAAGGCGCGGATGGTTCCGTCATTGCCGTGCGCCATGAGTAAGCCCGCGCCCCGGCAAAGCGCCGCGTCCAGTTCTGTCGTCCCGCCCGGCCAGTACGCCAGATACACACACTCAGAGAGTTGCGGCGACACGTCCATCAGCATCTGATGGAATATCCGACCCCATTGCGCCGAAGGGCCGGACGGCAGTTTGACGAACGAAGCGCTGCGAACCAGAAGGGCGCGGATGACGCTCACCCAGGCCAGCAGCGGCGTGTTACCGGCAATGACGTGGCCGATAACTGGATAGCCGACAGTGTCCCGCACGTTTTCGGTGTCTATCAGCCGCCAGAGTTCTTCAGGACTCAGCGAATCCAGCAGAGCGTCCAGGCTGACCTGCACCATTGCAAAGGGAAACGGCTCCTGCCATCTCTCGGCATCGCGTCGCAGCGGATAATCCGGGTCGCGCCATCGCCGCGCCACTACGGCCAGAGTCGAGACAATCTCAGCCTGCGACATCTCGGCTAAGATCTCACCCTGTGCGCGATGAAGCCGCGTCAGGGCCTCATGGATGCCCGCTACCGTCTCTCCCATAGCTCCTCCACGGTCAGGGAACAGCCGCGAACCTCGGCATCGATGGCGCGGCCTTGCAGAAGAAAGCTATTTTCAGTCCATGTTCCGCGGTCCTGAGTCTGCAAGGCCAGAACTGAGTTCCAGTTCGCCAGATCGTAATGCCGAAGCAAACCCGGCGTTCCCGGAAGCGCTTCCTTGCCCGTTTGAGGATCAATGGCCCGTGTGCGTACCCAATGCGGGCCGCGCTTGACCGGGTCCACTCCATGCCCGTAAAACTGCGAGGCCATTTCCGACATGCCATACTCGCTATAGCAGTAATCTTCCGGGATGCCTAACCGCGCCGCGAACAGCTTGTATAACTCTTCACGCGGAACTTCTCGAGTCCGTCCCTTGAAGCCGCCGGTTTCCACAACGAGACTGCCGGCAGGAAGACGCCAAATCTGGTCTGACCCGTCAAAAAGCTGTACAAAGGCAAACGCAGTCCCAAATAAAAGGATCGGCTCCGACAACTCCGAAAGAGCAGCCGACAAAGCCGCATCGTTGTCCCAGTAAAACCGCTCCGCGCCCAGCGTCCCCAGCATGTGCGACAGCGACGAATGCGGGGCAGACTCCGGGTGCGGCATCATTGCCCAGATTCGGTAGGGGCGGATCGGGAGAGCGGTCTCAAAGCCTGCCCGCAGACTGATATCGTACAGAGTGAGCGCATCCGTATCCAGAAAGTGCCGACTCGTTTGCGTCCCGGTGGTTCCCGATGAGTGAAACACGCAGACTGTTTCCTCCAGCGGCGCGCAGGACAGGTCAAAGGCTTTGAATGCCTGCGTCGGCACAGCGGGAATGTCCTGCCAGCGCGAAATAGTGCCGGGCGTTTGACCCCCGCTGTCGCAAAGTCGGCGGTAGGGAGAAATACGTTCATACTGCCGGGCAAACAAGGCGAGAGCCAGGGCGTTGAAGACAGAGTCGGCATCTGCGGGAGGGGATTGAATGAAATCGGCAATTTTCCGGGCAAGCGGGTCCATAGAGTTATTGTACCCGCAGGTATAATGAAGAACCCTTTCAATGAAACACCACCGCAAAACCGAGTTTCTTCTGCTACTGGCCGTGCAGATCGTTTTGATCGCCGGGCTGACGCTTGTTTATTTGGGCAAAAAAGAAACCACATCGTATCCCACACCAGCCATCAACACCAATACGCTGACGGCATCACAGATGGTATCGGCGCTCTCCATCAGCCGGGATACGGCGCAGAGTCTGGCGGCAGAGCGGGACAAGCAGCGCGGGCAGGTGTGGGCGTCCGTCTATAGCCTACGACACGCGAAGGCACTCAAGGACATTCCTACGACACCGATAGATGATCGCTTTGTGGCACGAACGCCGCCTGACGTTATGCGGCTTTTCTGGGGCGGCGTCGGGGCGTTCCTGCTGGTTTTCTGGTTGGTGCATGGCGTTCTGCGGAAAGCCGCGCCCGCTGCCGACCCATTTCTGCTGCCTTTTACGGCGTTGCTGTCCGGGATAGGTCTGATGCTGGTTTATAGCGTCAAAGACCCATACCGAGACACATTCGCCTTCAGCGGGCAGGTCTGGGGCGTGGCGCTGTATGGATTTCTGGCGTTGCTTGTGCCACTGATGCGTCCTTTCGGGCGTCTGCCGCTCCGGCGCTATCAATACGCCTATGCGGGCGTGGCCGCGCTGCTGATGGCTCTGCTGGCCTCACCGCTGGGACATGGGCCGGGCGGGATTCATATACAGTTGTTCGGGCTGGAACCGGTTGAGTTTATCAAGCTGCTGCTGGTACTATTTGCGGCCTCGTATCTGGCCGAGCGGCAAGGGACATTAGGTGATGCCACGGCGACTTTGCCCCGATTGGCGGATTTCGGCCCGCTGGCGGGGGCTTACGGATTTGTGCTGGCGCTCTTTATCATCGTCAAAGACCTCGGCCCTGCCGTGCTGCTGTTCGGCGTTTTCCTCGCGCTGCTGTATCTGACAACGCGCCGGTTGATTTATCCCCTGGTGGGAGCCGCGCTGCTTTTACTGGCTGCCCTGGCAGGCAATTTGCTGCATTTCGGGTTCTTTGCGACCCGCGTTCTCATGTGGCTGCACCCGTGGGACAACCCGGACAGGAATGGGGCGCAGTTGGCGCAGGGTCTCTGGGGAATGGCAACCGGCGGGCTGTGGGGCAGCGGGCTGGGGCTGGGTCAGCCGGAATTTGTCCCGCGCTCCGGTTCAGACTCGATCTTTGCGACGTTGGGCGAGCAACTGGGACTGGTCGGCGGGCTGGTCATTTTAGCTGTCTACAGCTTATTGATTGCACGCGGCCTGTCCATAGCCCGCCATGCTGTGACCGAGTTTGACCGATTATTGGCAGCAGGACTAACGCTGCTGCTGGGCTTGCAGGCCATGATCATTCTGGGCGGCGTGACCGGCCTGACGCCCCTGACAGGGATCACCCTGCCCTTTGTGTCGTTCGGCGCGTCGTCCCTGGTCGCCGATTTCTTCGCCGTCGGCCTGCTCCTGCACCTGTCAGGAAAAACGCTCCCGGCCACAGTCGTCGACCGCGCTTCACCGGAGTGGACAAAAGCCGCGCGCATTCTCGCCGTGGGGAGCGCCGCGTATCTGCTCCTCGGCATCGGCATTGGCCGGCTATTCGTCGTGCAGGGAATCCAGGACCAAGCGATTGCCACACGCCTGCTGAAGACGCCGGACCGGGATACCAAGCCGGGCGACTTGCTGCCCGACCACATCAACCCGCGCCTGCTGGCCTTCGCCAATGCTATCCCACGCGGCGAGGTGCGTGACCGCAATGGGCAGCCGCTCGCCCGCAATCCTGTATCGGACGATGAGCCGGGGCAAACGACGCTGCTTTGTCCCGATGGTCGCCCGCGCGTCTACCCCGGCGGTCCGGCTTGCGCTCAGATTGTTCTCGCCGTGGAGCGGCCCCTGTCGGCAACCAATCCGCTCGGCCAGAACAATCGCCTGCGCGGGTTTGCCACGTATGCGTCCCTGCTCATCCCCTACCGCAAGCGCAATCTGCCCTTCTCCCGCCCACCCCGCAGCGAGGATGTGACGCTGACCATTGATGAAACTTTGCAGCAGGCGGCTACCGATGCCCTGCACAAGTATGCTTCCGCCGTCCATGACCGGCGGACAGGCAAGCCTAAAAACAAAGGCGCGGCGGTCTTGCTGAACGCCCAAACGGGCGAAGTGCTGGCCCTGAGCTTCCCTACCGACGTTTGATCCGGCAACGCTCACGCCCGAAGCGTGGGCTGCCCTGCAAACCCAATCCGACGGCCCGGTCTTCAACCGCGCCGTCAATGGCCTGTACCCGCCGGGTTCGGCTTTCAAAATCGTCACCGCCGCCGCCGGGATGACGCACGGCAAAAGCAGCACGATTGTCACCTGTAACCACGTTGACCCGAATGTTCGCTGGCGTTTTAACGGCATGGGCTACACGCGGCGAATCACCGATGACGAAGATTTTGTGCCGCACGGCGCGACCGACATGGCTAAGGCTCTGCGCGTCTCCTGCAATGTCTACTTCGCGCATTTGGCGATTGATGTCGGCGCTCCGGCCCTGGACCAGACCGCCCGGCAGCAGTTCGCGCTGGCCCACATGCCTTCGCTGGACAAACTCGGCAAAGGCCTGCCCGACTGCGGCTACGGTCAGGGCGCGGTCTTAGTGACGCCGCTGGAAATGGGCCGCGTCGCCCAGGCCGTCGCCAACAACGGCCAGGGGCTGCCCGCCACGTTCGTCAAATCTCGCCAGCGCGCAGCGAAGGGAACTCAAATCCTGACTGCCGACCAGGCCGCTCATCTTCAGCAAATGCTCACCGCCGTCGTCACCGACGGCACCGCCAAAGGCGTCTTCAATGGCCTTAGCGTTTCCGTCGCCGGCAAGACGGGCAGCGCCCAGAACAACCAGGGCGACGGCCAGACCCACTCTTGGTTTGTCGGCTTCGCGCCCGCCACTGACCCCACCCTCGCCTTCGCCTGCGTCGTCGAAAACGGTGGCTTTGGCCGCTCCGCCGCCGCCCCCGTCTGCCGCGAAATGGTGCGGAAGGCATTGGAGAAATAGGCAGATTTTGTTTACAGCGTTACGGTCTCCAGCGATTTCATTTGTAATCTACATGCTTCGGCAAGTATGTCTTCCAACTTTGTGTTTTCTTTCCGCGTCAAAATCAGATTAACCCAGGGAGCACCGGGGACCGCGAGGCGCAGAACACGAAAACAGGCCTCAAACTCTACTAAATCTATATTTGCCCCTAAACTCTCCCAGAAGTCCCTCGTGATACCTCAATAACTGCACGAAAGTAGAACGGACAGATTCAGAGGCGGCAAACAGCAGGCTCATCTGAGATGTCGCGGGCCAGAAAACAAAATCCAAATAGGCCTGATTATCAAGATTGTCATCTATCCTCAATCTGATAGTTAGATAAACATATCCCAGGCAAATCCGCCCTTTGCTGTTCCGATTTACAGAATCTCCTTGTGCCTCACAAACCCTGGCGTATCGCTCCAGAACCTCATCACACTCAAAGGGCAGCGTGGTATCAAAACACAAGTATTCCTGCGAGTCGCAGAACACAGGTTCCGATTTAAACCTGGATGTAAATGGCAAATGAAGAGTGCCGCTCTCGCCCGGCAAGATGACTTCCAGCGAGGGATCAAGGGAAGGCTCTGCAATATCTGCCACTGCGAGCACTATCTCCGCTAATTGGCTGCGTCGTAACCGCAGGCTGTATTCATAGTCAAGCCCCATAATCCTCTGCTCCTATGACAGTACCCCCGCTACCACACGCGCTTGGCCCAACTGACGACGGCGTCGGCGACGGAATGGGTGACGCCGCCGAGTATCAGCCCCATGACAGCGCACATGGCCCAGGAGGGATGGGCGGCGGTCCAGTCCGTGGTCAGGCCCCAGAAGCCGCCCAGGACGGCGTCGCGATTGACGGGAATATGCGCCTCAATTAAGAGCCACAACACGCTTCGCATGAGCGCCCAGAGCATGACCAGGAAATAAGCGACGCGAAACAGCGGCCCGAAGCCGATGCCGTGCGAGACCCACGACCGGTGCGGCACCAGTTTTTGATACGGCCACCAGAGAAAGCGGAAGGCGCCCCAGCGCTTGTAGGCAATAGAGTTGGTGTCCAGGTCGTCAGAGAGCCAGAAGCCGGAAAACAGATAGGCTGTCAGGCCGATGACGAACCCAGCGATGTCGCGGGCCGGGTCTTCCAGATACCAAACCGGGACCGAGGCCGCCGCCGTCACGACGGTCAGTTTATCATGCACTTTGCCGCTGGGCAAATTGATTACCAATCCCTAAGACAAAGCGGCCACAGCGACTTGAGAGAATGCCGCTTGAGTTTTTTCTGCTTTGGCTCCATACTGCCGCACACCGACGGCACCCTGGGCGAATGCCGCGTCTGTGACTTCCAGGAGCGGCTGAGTCATGTCCTCCACGAACACCCGCAGATGCGCGCCTCGCGCCTCAACGCGCACAGGGATCGGCTTATTGGCAACCAGTGGCTTTTCCGCCACTTTCAAGGACGTCCACTGCCCGTTTGATTTTCCCAATTCCACCCTGCCTTTTTCTGCGGAAAGACCGACGTAATAGCCGTTGTAATTGTCCGGGCCGATTTCCGGCTTGCTGATCCGAAACATCAACCCGGCATCCCCCACGTCACCGACCGAGACATCAGCCTCATAAGTGAAATCACGGAAGAGTGTTTTCGTGGCGACGGCGAAGCTGGACGGCGCATCGGGCGAGGGGCCAAAGGCAGCGGCGCGCACCAGCCAGCCGCCGCCGTAAGTGACCCAGTTGTCAAAATGCCCCGTCGCAAAGTCATCGCGAAAGGCGACGGACAGGGGGCGAGCGGGGCCGATGACCGGAAGATTGCTCAGGCGCAGCATTTGCGCGCCGAACGGCACCAGGGTCACGGTTTCCATTGGGGCCGACGATGGGACCGGGCTGACCGGCGGGTCAAACGCGGCGCGTCCGCTTCGGGCCAGTGTCCATTCCGAAATCTTTCTGGCTTTTGCCGTGAGCGTGACAGGAGTTTTATCTTTTTCAAACGGATTGCCTGTCAGGGCGCGGCGCTGCACGGTGAAATGAGTCGAGGGATCAGCGCCCAGAACAAGGCCATAGTTCCACGGCGAAGTCGGCAGGACCTCATAAGACTCGAACCCGACGCCTCCTTCGCGCTTTCCTGTATCAAAAGGTGTCCAGGCCTCGTCAATTTTCAGCGTGTAAAGCAGCGGCCCGCGCCAGACGCATCGGGAATCATTGACGCCGGTCTCAGTCCGCACGGTCATGGGGAAGCGCAGGACGACTTCATCACCCGGCGCCCACTGCCGGTCTAAAATGAGAAAGCGGCCCGGTTCGGCTTTCGGCCCGGCTTTTCCGTTGATTTGGACGGAGGCTGTCTGGCACCAGGCCGGGATTCGCAGTTCGAGTGGAAAGCGCACCGGGCGCGAGGCGCTGTAGCGAAGGCGTATGGTGTCGTCAAAGGGGTACTCTGTGTCTTCCGTAAAACTGACGTTGACGCCATCAATCGTGTGAGTGACCTGCGTGGGAGCGTAGGCAAGCACCGCCAGCCCGCCGCCTTGTGTCGCCGCCCAGCAATTTTGCGTGAACTTGGGCCAGCCCATGTGAAAGTTGTAACAGCAGCACGGAAACCCCGAACGCGGGGCAGGTGTGCGTGCGTCCGTATAATCCTGCGTGAAGCCCAGCCCGCCCCGAGGCGCTGCCACGTTGTTGGGCAGAGTGAAATACACATGCTGCCGGATCGTCTTGGAGAGTGCGGCAGGCAGGGCATTGAACGCCAGCTTTTCCAGGTTGTCGCTAATAGGGGCATCGCCCAGAATCCGCAGCGCGGTTTCATCGCTTAACATCCGTTCCACAATGGAACATAACTCTATGCCCTGAGTTGAACTGCGGCCCGCCAGAAATTCGGTGCCGGAGTTCATGCCAACCGCCAGGCCATGATCACGCATCAGATTGGCGGCGCCGGCCCCAAATGCGTTTCGGTCGGCGGGGTCTTGCGAACGCTGCCAGTAAACCGGCGGCAGTTTCATCGCCTGGGGGACATTGACGTTGTGCTTGGGATGAAAATCCTGCCCGAACTGCAAAAAACGATTGTTCATGTAAATGTCGCGCCACGGATACGCCTGCTCGTTCAGCAGATCGGCCAAAGTCAGTAAAAACGCATCCCCGGTGCGATTATAAACCCAGAACACCGTGTCCATTTCATCGCCGGCCCGCGCCCGGCCCCAGTCGCGCAGGGGCCGCTTGCCCAGGTTGTCGGCCATGTAGCGATAATACTTGGTCAGAAACGGGACGACGCGCGGGTCCTGAGAGGCCTCCGCGTAGTCGCGCAGGAGGTAGGTCGCCACCATCCGGGGCCACCAGTCGTCATTGGTCTTCGGCCCGAAGAGACCATCGGCGCGCTGACTGCTGAGGATGGCGTCCACCCACTTTTGCGCTTTGGCCTTGAGTGCGGCATCATCCAGGGTGTAGGCAAGGGGAATCAAGCCTTTGACATAATACGGCCCTTTCTCCCAATCTTCACCTTTTCCGCCAAGCCAGGCGCTATCGCCGCCCGCCGCGGGCAGGATGTCTTCGGCGTGTCCGGTCAGGCCGTCGCGCTGCAATTCCAACTGGCGCAGCAGCCAGCCGTGCGCCTTGACGCTGCCCAGAGGCAGCGCGGCATAAGGGACGCTTCGTAAGGGCGCACGATTCACGATGCCGCTCTCCTGCGTATTTTCCTGAACTTTTCTGCCTGCTTTAGGCGGCGTGTCTCCCGCAGCCTCCGGGACTACCACTTTCACGTCCGGGGCCGCCGCTTTTCCACAGCCGGTTGCCCCAAGCACCACGCCGCTGATACCGGCGGCAGTCATCGCCACGAAGCGGCGCCGCGAAATGGGAACTTCGGGCCGCGAGTCATCATTGGACATCAAGCTCTCCTGTCAATCAAAGGGCAGTGGGCAGTCATCGCCCAAACTTTCGGTCCAGATCGTTGTTGGGCAGTTCGACGATGATGGGCCGCCCGTGCGGGCAGGTGTAGGGATTATCGGACTTCAATAGGTCGGAGACCAGGGCGTTCATTTCGTCAAAGGAAAGCGGGTCGCCGGCTTTGACGGCCATCTTGCAGGACGCGGTGATCAAGACCTCTTCGGCAGGCAGCAACAGACGGCGCGAGACGGTCTTTTCCACCAGTTCGTCCACGATCTCCCGCAGCACTTCCTCCGGCCCGCCCTGCGCTTTCAGATGCTTCTGGGCGACCGACGCGGGGACGGAGCGGACGACGAACGAATCGCCGCCGAACGGCTCCAGGTCAAAGCCGGCCTGTCTCAGATCTTCCAGTCGCTTCTCCACGACCAGCGCCTCGCGGCTGGCTGAGTTCCAGCGTGAACGGCAGCATCAGCCGCTGGGTCGGCACGCCCGCCCCGGCACCTTCCGCGCCGGCCAGAAGCTGCTCGTACAGCACGCGCTCATGGGCGATGTGCTGGTCAATCAGCACCAGGGCAGTGTCGGTCTGGGCCAGAATGTACATGTTGCGCGTCTGCGCCAGCACGCGCAGTGAAGCAGAGATCATGCTCTCGGTAGTCTTCGCCCGATGCGGCGTCAGAAGCCCCCCCGACCCCCAATTCTGAGGGAGCCATACTCTCTTCTCCGGTTCCCCCAGAATTGGTCGGGTGCAGTTGCTCCGGGATGAGGGGGCGAACCGGGCCAACACCCTCGAAAAGGATCGTCGTCAAAGGCTTGCCGGGCGCGTTCTTGATACGCCTGCTCGGAATGCTGTGCATCGCGCGGCTCCTGCCGGGTGTTCCCGGCGGGGCGGGGCGGCACGGACATCAACGACGGATGTTCTTGCTCCCCTCTTCCTCCGGTTCCGGCCCAGAATTGGGGGCTAGGGGGCGGTCAGCAGCCTCGCGCGAACCCATCTTCTGCGTGATCGTCGGCACCAGGCCGCCCGCCATCAGCGCTTCCTGGACGGCTTTGTAGACCGCGGAGTAAATGTCGCCCTCGCGCGTAAAGCGCACCTCGGTCTTGGTCGGCGAGACATTGACGTCCACCTGCGACGGGTCCACGTCAATCATCACCACCGCTGCCGGGTAGCGCGTTCCGTGCAGGGTCTGGACACTTTTGTAGGCTTCGTCCAGAGCGCGCGTGACGGCTTTATTGCGCACAAAGCGCCTGTTGACAAACGTGTGCTGGGCCGACCGGGACGTTTTCAAGGCGGCAGGCGTGCCGATAAAGCCCGGTCACGCGCAGTCCCGCGCCCTCATAGTTAAGCGGCACCAGATGCCGGGCCGTTTCGCGCCCGAAGACATGGACGCAGGCATCCATTGCCGACCCGCTGCCGCCCGAAGCGAACGCTTCCCCGCCGCTGTGCAGCAGCCGGAACGACGACATCGGGACGGGCCAGCGCGAACCGCTGCATCAGTTCCACGATATGCCCCAGCTCCGTGGACGATGACTTCAGGAACTTCAGCCGGGCGGGGACATTGTAGAACAGGTTCTCGACCGTGATGCTGGTGCCGACCCGCGCCCCGACTTCTGAGACTTCTTCCAGTGAGCCGCCCGCGCAGCGGATTTGGACGCCCGCCGCCTCATCATCCCCGGCAGGCTTGGTCGTGATACTCATCTGCGAGACGGACGCGATAGACGGCAGGGCTTCGCCCCGGAAACCCATGGTCGTGATCTGGAACAGATCATCCGCCGTGCGTATCTTGGAAGTCGCGTGCCGCTGAAGCGATAGCACGGCATCTTCCCGGCTCATGCCACTGCCGTCGTCGGTAACGCGGATCAGATACTTGCCGCCCTCTTCCAATTCCACCAGAATGCGCCGCGCCCCGGCATCCAGCGCGTTCTCCACCAATTCCTTCACCGCCGCCGCAGGCCGCTCCACCACCTCGCCCGCCGCGATCTGATTGGCCGTATTCTCATCTAAAATTTGAACCTTCGCCATGCTCTTTACACCTTTTCTCTAGTATACCTGAAAGGCTTTCCAGGCCGGTATAATAGACAGCATGACCTGGAAAGAAACCTGCGACGAGTGGCTGGGGCATTTCCATCCTGACGCAGCCCCGCTGACGGAAGGCGAGTGGCAGCGCTGCCCGCTGCCTTCCGTGATGCTGCGCTATCTGTACGCGCATCCCAACGGACGCAAGCGGCGGCTCTTTGCCGTCGCCTGCTGCCGCCGCATTGCCGCCCTCACCCCGCCCCGTTTTCTGCCGCTTGTGGATGTGGCGGAAGATTATGCGGAGGGACGCGCCAGTCAGGAACAGTTGCATCACGCCTGGGGCTGCGCCTGGTGGATGATGGAGGGCGATGAAGACACGCTGGAAGAGGGGGAAACCGCGCCCTGTGAAGATCACGACATGCTGACGCAAATCGAGAATTGGGCGGCGTACTGCGTGGGTCGTGTCACGGAACCGCCCGAAACGTATGACTATCCGACCCATGCGAAGGAAGACGCGGCAGCCTGGGTGAGCACGACAGCCGGGATGGCAGTCAGTTACCTGCCGGAAGAGAAAATCTACGATGACGCAAAGAGCCGGGCGGAGAGCATGGCTCAGACCGATTTGCTGCGGGACATCTATGGGAACCCGTTTCGCCCGATTGACTTTTCTCCCACCTGGCGCACTCCCGAAGCGCTTCAGATCGCTCAGAACATGTATGACGCGGGGAACTTTGACCGAATGCCGCAATTAGGCGAAGCATTGCGAGCCGCCGGCTGTCAGGAAGACGCCGTATTGGAACACTGCCAGAGCCGCCTTCCCCATGTGCGCGGATGCTGGGTCGTGGACGCTCTCCTGGGCAAATGAGCATTTACCCGGCATAGCTCGCCTCCGTTCCGCGCGCCGTTTCCTCCACGATGTAATCCACGACCGCTTCCATGCGGCCTGTTTTCGCCAAAACCGCCCGCTGACGCATCGCCCCGTTGCCATTTTCCAGCGTTTCCATGACCAGAGCCGAGACTTCCGGCCAGTCGCCGTCTTCTTCCAGCGCGGGCCGGACAAAGGCGAGGAAGGCACGGACCAGGTCAGGCGCGGGAACGGCGCGACAGGCTTCCACGTCAATGAGTTCTCCTACCAGACCGTATTCGAGCTGCCCGCCAGTGCGCGGCCCGCAGCAGTTCCGGGCGGGTCGGCACAAACGGCTCCTCGCACTGCGCCTGTGCCTGGCAGGTGCGGGCGCAGCGCGCGGATCAACCCCGCCAGCATGACGGTCTCATCCACCCGCAGACAGACGTCGGCGACGCGAAACTCAATGGTCGGCGTTTTCTCCGGGAGTCGGACATCCCAGTAGATTTTGGTGCGGTCACTGATGCTGCCGGTGTCCACTAACGCCTGCACCAGCGCATCATGCTCTGCCCGTGAGGCGAACGGCAGCGGCGGGCCTGCCATCGGCCACCGCACCCAGAGTTCCGTCCGGTAAGAAGCGTAGCCGGTGTCCTGCCCCTTCCAGAAGGGCGAATTGGCGCTCAGGGCCAGCAGCGCCGCGAGCCAGGGGCGGGCGCGGTTCAGGACGGCCACGCCCATTTCCGGGTCAGCCAGCCCGACATGGATATGGCAGCCGAAGATGACGAGTTCGTGGGCAAGCTGCTGATACTGCTCGGCCATGCCCTCGTAGCGCTCTTTGGGCGTGATGGGCTGACTGTCGCTGTCCGAGAACGGATGCGTTCCCGCTGCTCCCAGCCGGTTGCCGTCCCGCCGCGCCGCGTCTATCACCGCCCGTCTTGCCCCGACCACCTGCACCCGCGCCTCGGCCAGCGTCCGGCAGACAGGCGTGGCGATCTCCACCTGCGAGGCGTGAAACTCCGGCTGCACGTTCTCGCCCAGTGCCGCTTTGGCCCTACGCAGCACCTCGGCTTCGCGCGGGCGCAATTGCCGCGTCTCCGCGTCTATGATCTGGTATTCTTCTTCAACGCCGAGTGTAAAGTCTTGCGAGGGCATAGTTTGTCTTTCTTTCACCGGCTACGCTTCCGGCACAAAGCGCGGCCTTTCCATCGCGATTTCCGACGCGGTGAAGCCCATCTTCTGCCAAAAGCCTTCGCTGCCGCGTCTCGCCCGCAAAACCCAGGTAATTTCCGGGTCGTCGCCCATCAGGCACCGGACCAACGCGCTCCCGATTCCCTGCCCACGCCGATCTTCAGCCACGGCGACCATTGAGAGGTAGCCATTGGAAACGTCGTCACACAAGGCCCGTGCAAAGCCTACCACGCGCCCTTCGTCCCAGGCCACGACAGTTCGGTCCGTCCCCTGCATCATTTTCGCGAACCGCTCCGATTCTGCCATGCGATCCGCCCAGCCGTTTTCGGAGAGGAATTGGCGGACTAGCTCATAATCCTGCGGATGAATGGGAAGATAGTCCACGGCTTCTATCGCCCTCCGAATTGGCTCCGTGCTTCTTGTAAAGCCTCCACGACTTTATGACGCTTCGACTCTTCCCGAAGATACAGTGGCAATTCATCGAACTTTGTCTGTCGTTCCCAGTGATCGCCCGATCCCAGTCCCAACTCAGGATCAGCTTCTGGTATTCTTGAACTTGGCAGTATTTTCTGTGAGTAGAAATGGACATACTCTTCAATCTCAGTCAAGCTGCTGAATTTGAAAGTGAATGCAAAGGTTTCCACAAAATAGAGCCAGCCGATGTCAAGGTTAGGGTTGAGTTTGGAGCGCAATCTATCCTCTTTGGTGAGTGGCCGGTTGTCTCGTTCTTTCCAGATACGTGCCATCACAAAGCCTCACATTTCCCGCGTTAAGTAGTTGTCCATAATTAGTTTAGATTTAGGCCCTGGCTGAGTCGGAAGGGCGAGAACTGAATTGTCAGCGACTTCCCGACTGCTTTCAGAGCCTGCCAGACCTGATAATGCAGCGTCGGCGCATCGGTGTAATCTTCGGGGCGCAGCCACTCGTATTTGAGCTTGCGCCAGAGTGTTTCCGCAATATTGAGATGCGGCGAGTAGGTCGGCAAGTAAAACACGAACAAACCTCGCTCCTGCCAAGCGTCTCGCCGCTGCCGCATCACTTTGCCATGATGGATCGGCGCATTGTCCAACACAATGACCGTCGGCCTGGGCAAACCAAACGAAAAACGCTCTAACTGCTCGGCCACAAAGTCGCCGGTGATTGCGGCGGGCGTGGTCTGCGTTAAGCACTGGTTCTGGCGCGACAGCAGGGCAAAGCAGTTGATTTGGCCGCCTTTGGCCGCAGGCAGGAAGACTTGTTCCTCGGCGAACTGCCAGGCGTAAGGAACACAGGGTTCCAGTGAGACGCCGCTTTCGTCGCCATAGTAAAGATCAATCTGGCTTTGCTCGGACAACTGTTCTAGTTCCGCCAGGCATTGGACCCTGAGTGCGTAAACATCGGCGTTGGGCTGGCCTTTGGGGCGTTTCCTCATTCGTTTGTAGCGGCAACGATGTTTTTTAAGAAACGCTTGAGCGTTTTGGCGCTGAACTTCTTGCCCAGACCCACTTCGAGTTGTGCTTTGGCAACACTGATCTTCTGGCGGTGGTTCTGCACGGCTTCTCGCACCTGTTGCAGATCGGTTTGGTCATTGAGGATGGCTCTGCGGCCTCGGCCTGGCCTGGTCTTCAGTCCGGCGATGCCCTCGGCTTGGTAGCGTTTGACCCAGCCGTTGACGGCCATCAGGCAGTAGCCGACCTGGGGGACGATCTGGCTGGAGGGCAGACGGTCAGCTTTGAGCAGGATCATGCGGCAGCGGGTGCGAAAGGCATGGCTTTTGCCATGACGGAAGCCTTTTTCTAAGGCAGTGCGTTCTTCATCAGTCAGGGTCACAATAATCAGTCGGCTCATGGTACGCTAATTATAACATATTTCTGGACATTTACTTAGTAACTGATGTTACGCAGCTCCTCCTGGCAATGGAGTGAACTCCTTCGCTAGGAGGCCTTCGGCCAAGTAACCGCCTTCGCGGGTACAAGAGGTTTTTTCTTCTGCCCGCGAAGGCGGTCACTGGACGTCTGCGCCACAGAGCGAAGGGCTTTAGCCCATTGTGCAAACGCCCTTGCGTAACATCAATTAGTAAATCACCTTGTTCAGCGGGTATTCCACCAATCCCTGTGCGCCAGCTCGGCGCAGTTCGGGGAGGATGTGGCGGACGGTTTTTTCCGGGATGATGGTTTCCAGCGCAACCCAATCTTCTTCGTCCAGTGGGGAAATCGTCGGCTTGCGGAGAGCCGAGAGCAGGCGGATGACGGCGTCCAAGTTCTCTTTCGCAACGTTCATTTTCAGGCCGACGAGGCTGTCCGCGTCCAGCGCGCCTTGCAGGAGAAGCTGTAAGTTTTCAATCTTGACCCGCTTCCAATCGTCTTCCCACGAAACGTGGTTGGCAATCAGCCGTGTCGTACTTTCCAGAAGCGTGTCCACAATTTTGAGGCCGTGCGCGGCCAGAGTGCTGCCGGTTTCGGTGCCTTCCACGATGGCATCTACCAGATCGGGGACTTTGACTTCGGTCGCGCCCCAGCTAAACTCCACATGGGCCGTGACGCCATGCTTCTCTAAATAGCGCCGGGTGACGTTGACCAGTTCCGTCGCGACCCGCTTGCCCTGCAAATCCTGCGGCCCGGCGATGGGCGAATTGTTCGGGACAGCCAGCACCCAGCGGTAGGGGCGGGAGGTCGCTTTGGAGTAAATGAGTTCGGCGACTTCATACACGTCGGCCTCGGACTCAACGACATTGTCGTGTCCGGTCAGGCCAACGTCTAAAACGCCCATCGCGACGTAGCGCGGGATTTCCTGAGCGCGCAGCAGAACGGGTTCCAGTTCGTCGTCATCTACAACCGGCTGGTAAGAGCGCGCGCTGACGCGGAAGTCCCAGCCGGCTTTCTTGAACAGGGCAAACGTCGCGTCTTGCAGGCTGCCTTTGGGCATGCCGATTCGCAGTTTATGAGTTACAGTAATTTTCCTTCAGGGCGTCGCTTTCCCAGCGAACAGACAATCGTTTTTCTCCCTGTCAGTATGACGAAAACGGATGGGACAAGTCAATCCTGCGTGGGCGGGAGGCCAGGGAAAAATACCTGGGAAATGGCTTGACACGCGCGGGGATTTTCTGTTATCATGACTGAGGTTCCGCAATGATGCCGGTCTCGCAGCCCGTCTCTCGTTTGGAGAGGTCGTCCCCCCGCCGCTGCTACTCTTTCTGCCCGATCTATTCCAATTTGACAAGGAGAAAGTCTATGCACTGCCGTTCACCGCTTTCCAAAGCCGCAGGAGCTTTCCTGCTGGGGAGCGCCGCGCTCATCACTCTGCTGGCTTCGCCGGCAGGCGCTTCGGCCACCATCAAGCCGATCAAGATTTAGTTCAAACCCGCCGGAAAAACACAGATCACTGTGCCGGCAAAATCGCAGGCGTCAGCGTCCCTCGGTTCGCTGGATCCGTTCGGGTTCGCGGATGGATTTGCCGCCAAAGGAGCCGGGGTACCGGGCCTCAAGGTCACGATGCCGTTCTTCGGCAAGCCCGGCATTGGTGAAAAAAGCAGCGCCGCCTCCGTGTTGTTTTCCAGCCTGCCGCATGGCGCGGCCAGCGCTGCCGTGCCTGCTCCCGTCATTACCGGGCCGGGGCCGGGGTTTGGCGGCTTCAACGGGCTAACCAACCTGGAGCAGGCATCTGCTGGCACCGGATTCTGGGCCAACACGAACTTTGATCTGGAGCCGCCGGACCAGGGTCTGGCAGTTGGCAACAAGTTTGTGCTGGAGGACGTCAACAACGCGATTGCCGTTTACAACATGTCCGGTAGACTAGTCGCCGGGCCGACTCCCATGAACCAGTTCTTCAAGCTGGCTCCCTACGCGCAGCCGGGCTTTCAGCCCCCCTTCGGCCCCTTCCTGAGCGACATCCGCGCCTATTACGACTCAGCGACCAAGCGTTTCTTTGTTGAAGAGTGGGGAGAGGTGAGTGATCCCGGTTCAGGAGCGCCTGTTTCTACGTTTATCGGCCTGGCCGTCAGCGACACAGCGGATCCCACCGGCACTTTCACGCTGTACTTCCTCAACACAACCGGTTTCAGCGAAACCGGCGTGGCCTCACTGCCGGATTACACCTATCTGGGCGCGGACGCTACCGGCATTTACCTGAGCAGCAACTATTACGGGTTGAATGGCGAAGGTTTCCAGGGAGTGACCATTGTCGCGCTGTCCAAGTCCAGTCTGGAAAGCGGGAGCGGGGCCTCGGGGTATCTTTTCCCGATCCCGCTCACGAGCCGCCCCATCAGCGTCGCAACTTTTGGCCTCGCGCCCGCAGTCACGCCGCCAGGCTCGGCATTTGCGACGGCAGCGGGCGGTACCGAGTATTTTGCCGACTCGCTGGACCCGTATGGGACAACGGATACGCGCCTGGATGTCTGGGCGCTGACCAATACCAGTTCCCTGGATACCTTTAACGGCTCCCCGACCTTGACGGACACCATTGTCAAGACGGAAGCCTACGGCTTCCCCGTCCCGGCAACACAGAAGCCAGGGCCGACTTCCCTGGGCACGTCTCTGGGCGAACCCGAAGAGACGCTGAACGCCGACGACGACCGCCTGTTCCAGTTGGTCTACGCGAACGGCAAGCTTTGGACGGAGAACACAACCATCTATTATCAGGGTTCGGGACCAACCGGCCAGGTGACTGATGCCGGCGCCTATTATATCCTCAACCCCAAGGTCACTCCTGCCGGCGTTCTGTCGGCATCGGTGTCACAGCAGGGCTACATCGTTGCCAAAGGTGAGAACGTGATCTATCCCACCGTCGCGGTGCAGCCCGCCACAGGCAATGGCGTGTTCAGCTTTACCTTGACCGGCCCTGACTATTTCCCGTCCGCCGCTTACGCCGATCTTGCGGAAGGCATCGACACCATTCGCATCGCGAAAGCAGGAGCGGCGCCGGACGACGGCTTTAGCGGCTACGCGGCTTTCGGTGGCACGGGGGTCGCCCGCTGGGGAGACTACTCGGCGGCGGTGACGGCGGAGGATGGCACGGCCTGGCTGGCTACCGAGTATATCCCGAACCTGCCGCGCGATCCGTATGCGAACTGGGGGACTTACATCTCCCGTATCGCTCCCTAATCGGAGCAATTTGGCCGAATGGCGGGTGGCAACTCCCTGTTGTCACCCACCTTTTCTGTCAATAGCCCCGCGCGATGTCCACGACGCCTTCCAGCGGTTCGCCCCGATGCGAAGCGGCGCAGGTTGTCCAGAAACAACATCTTCTGACGCTCCCGCAGGGGCGCTGTCGCGCCGGGCGAGTTGTGCGGGGCGATGTGGACATTGGGCATGTCCCACAGCGGGCTGTCCGGGAGCAGCGGTTCCTGCGCGAAGACGTCCAGACACGCACCGCCGATCCGGCCCGCTTGCAGGGCAGCAATCAGCGCCAGCTCATCCATCAAACCTCCCCGCGCGATGTTGATCAGCCAGGCGGTCGGCTTCATCCGCCCGATCTGCTCCCGACCCAGAAGCGCCCGCGTTTCACCGGTCAGCGCTGCGGCCAGGACGACGAAATCGCTTTCATCCAGCAGCCGCGCCAGCCCGTCCGGCCCGGTCAGGACTTCGTCCACGCCCACGACGGGCGAATGAGCGCGGCGCAGGCCCAGCGTCCGCATGCCGAAGGCTTTCGCCCGCGAGGCCACGCCCGCGCCCGATCGGCCCCAGCCCGATGATCCCGACTGTCTGCCCTGCCAATTCCTGCTGGATCACGCCTGCCAGCGGTGCTCGCGCTGCTGTGCCATCAGTTCCGGCAGGCGGCGGGCGACCAGCAGCATCCAGGCCAGGACGAACTCGGAAATGGCGATCTCAAAGGCCGGCCCGGAATCGGTCACGGTCAGACCCAACTTCAGCCCGCACTTCGGGCGTCAGCACATGGTCTACGCCCGCGCTGGCCGTGTGCAGCCAGCGGACCTTCGGCCCCTGGCGCCACCATGGCGAGAAGCGCTTGCCGCCGACCCAGCGCAGGACGCCGGCAGCCTCGTCGCAGCCCCGGCGTTTTCGTCCTTCATTCTCGGCAGTAAGGCTGCAAAGCTGCGCTTCCGGCGCTGCCTCGCGGGCCGGGCCGATCAATTCATCATAGATTTCCTCGGGAACCAGGATCACAGAGGAGAGATTTGCCATGCCCCCATTATACTCGCTCCAACCCCTGTCGTTGACAATTCCCGCCCAATCGGCTATAATGGCCCCAGCGTTATGGCCCTTATCACTGTCTATTCCAAACCCGGCTGTCATCTCTGCGAAGAGGCGATCCGCGTCTTGCAGCGCGTCCAAAAGCTGCACCCCTTCGCGCTGGAAGAAGTCAACATTCAGGACGACCCCGCGCTGCTGGCCGAATACGGTGAGCAGATTCCCGTGGTCACGCTGAACGGCACGTTTTTGTTTGAATACACGGTGGATGAGGCGCGACTGCGCCAGTTATTAAAGGAGGTGAACTAACCCATGCGCGTCCGTGCCAAAGAACTCCGTCGCACCCGCAAGCGCACCGAAGAGCGCCATAAAGATCGGCACAAGGCCGACACCAAGACCACGACTGCCCCCAAGCACAAGTAAGCGTCTGAACTCAGGAGAACCCGGTTCATGGAAATTTCGGAATTGGAACGGCAGCGGGGAGTACACCACGATGACCGAATTTCCCCGCGCGAAGTGGACTTTATCAAATACCGCGACAACCGCACCGCCCTGATTTTCACTTTGATGGACGGCCAAACTCTGGAAGGCGCTATCCGCTGGTTCGATTCTTACGCCGTGCGTCTGGTACAGGCCGACCGCAATGAACTCACCCTTCATCTGCACGCCGTCGCCTACTACCGGGCGCGCGTTTAGCCTACCGCAACCCCTACCCACCCAACACTGACCACGATGGCGGGCATCCCCGCCATCGTTTCGTCTATCACGTTTAATCCGCCGGAGACCGGGCGCTCCAAATCGCTTCCCAGTCGCGCAAACTCGGCATCAGCCGTCCCCCGGCTCCGCGACACGTCTGGATAAAAAATTCCCAATCGTCCGCCGTCACCACCCAGCGCCCGCCCCGGCGATGGCCTCGCAGCCAGCCCCAGGTGAGCCAGTCATAAACTCGCCTACGGCTCAGGCCGCAGCGCCAGGCCACTTCCTGGGGCGTATAGTGCGCCTGCGGCTTCGCTTCGCCTTCTATCTTGCATTGAGACTCCATGACACCTTATTATAACCGCCTGCGTGGGCTGTGTCTACACAAAAAAGAAAGAAAAAGCGACAATCAGCGCGATTTCTGGACAAACCGCTGATCTTATGTTACAATGCGGTGAAGAAAAAAGCGTGGATTGAGGAAAAATTCCAGAAATGGAAAGTGGCTCCCCGAGTAGGACTCGAACCTACAACATTTCGGTTAACAGCCGAACGCTCTGCCAATTGAGCTATCGGGGAACAAGGCCAGCGTCATTATAGCCTCTGAGCGTCACGCTTGTCAAGAGAGTTACAGGAACCGCCTTGAAAGTCACCGAAATTATCTTCCATGACGATTGCCAGCGCGACCCTGGCGGTGGAGATTCCCGAGACGGAAGCATTCACGACCGCAGGCCGCCCCCACATCCCTCGTATCCTGTTCAAGCTGCTCCCGCAGATGGCGTCGCAGCGCTGCTACAACGAGGATGGTCATTCTTTCCGGCGCGAGGCGCAGGCGACGGAGATCCCCCACCTGTTTGAGCATCTCATCATTGAGATCCAGGACCAGGTCCGACGCGGCATCGGCTCGCCGTTCACCGGGGAAACACACTGGAACTGGACTGTGGACCCACGCGGGCGCTTTTATGTGACGGTGGATTATGACAATGAGATCGTCGCTCTGGCCGCGATCCGTCTGGCGGAAAGCGTCATCAATGCTCTGGACAGCCGGGATATCGCCCGCATTGATATGCCACGCGAGATAGGCCGCCTGCGCGAACTCGCCAAACTGACCCGCCGCCTCAGCGCCCCGCCCCTTGCGCGCCGGGACGAACTGCCTCTCGCGGAACCCAAAGGAAATTCAAAATGTCCCTGAGACGTCCCCATTGCCTGGCCTGCCTATCCGCCGTCGTTCTGCTCTTTCTCCTGGTCGGGCCATCCGCACGCGCAGATGCGCTCACCAGCCGCCTGGCAACACTGGCCGCGGCGCAGGTCGCGGCGCAGCCACTGGATCAGTGGAAGTTCCACCAGCCTGACATGGCCGGGGGCGAAGCGGTCAATTTTGACGATTCGGCATGGCAGGCCGTCGCGCCCGGCTTTGTCTGGACGGGCGAGAACACAAACGTCTGGTTTCGGACCCGCTATGTCGTTCCACAGATGGTCAACGGCGTCCCGACGCGCGGCAGCGTTCTGCGGCTTGATCTGGGCATGGACGACGAGGGCGAGGTGTATGTCAACGGCAAATTTCTTCTCCGCTTCCCCTGGGACCAGGGCCAAATGACGCTGACGACCCACGCCGAACCGGGGCAGGTGTTCGTTCTGGCCGTGCGCGGAATCAACGGGCCGGGAACCGGGGCTTTGCGCCATGCGCGTTTGGAATACAGCCTGTTTGCCCCGTTTGAACGGTACGTGGCAGAGGCGCAATTCGTGGACCAGGTCGCCGGGCAGATGACGCCGATAGAGCAGGGGCAGGCGCGAACCACGCTTCAGCGCTCCGAAGCGCAGCTAGACATGCCGGCGCTGGAAGCCAAAGACTATGTCAAAGCCGCCGCATCACTGGCTCAGGCGCAACAGACGTTGCTGACGCTGACGCCGCTCACGCGCGGACATGACCTCTACTACGTCGGGCACGCGCATATCGACATGAACTGGCTCTGGACCTGGCCGGAGACCATCGATGTCTGCCACCGGACCTGGGACAGCGCGATGAACCTGATGGACCAGTTCCCCGACTTCGGCTTCGTGCAGAGCCAGCCGGGCGCGTACGCGGCGATCCAGCAGCAGTTCCCCGCCGAGTTCGCGCGGATGCAGCAGACGCAGAAGCGCGGGCAGTGGGACACCGTCGGCGGCCTGTGGGACGAATCCGATACCAACATGCCCAGCGGCGAGGGCCTGGCCCGGTCGCTGTTTCTCGGCCAGCGCTTTTTCAAGGACAATTTCGGGCAGTATGCGACGACCGGCTGGCTGCCCGACTCCTTCGGCCATTCCTGGCAGATGCCGCAGCTCATGTCAGGAAGCTGGGATGCGAGAACTTCTACCACATGCGCTGCGGCGACGGCATCCGCTTCGCCTGGTGGCAGTCGCCGGACGGCTCGCGCGTCCTGAAAGCCAACACGGACAATTACGACGAGCCGATCACAGCCGGATCAGCTGCGCGCCCCTGGGAGATCGAGCGCAATGATGGGCTGAAGGAAGCGCTGGTCGTCTTCGGCGTCGGCGACCACGGCGGCGGCCCGACGCGCGAAATGATCTGAGCAGGGCAAGGAGTTCCAGGCCGACCCGCTGTTCCCCAAGGTCCATTTCGTCACCGCCGACGCCTTTTTCCAGCATCTGCGCGAAAGAGCCGCAGACCCAGAATCTGCCGGTCGTCGACTCCGACCTGCAATACACGTTTGTCGGCTGCTACACCACCCATGCCGATCTCAAGAAAGCCGTGCGCTCCAGCGAGAACAATCTGTACGCCGGGGAAGTGTTTTCGTCTCTGGCCGCCATGCAGGGCAGCCATATCCCGTCCAGGGATTTGACCGAAGCCTGGAAGCCGACGGCGTTCGCCCAGTTCCACGACATCATGTGCGGCTCGGCCATCCACTCCACCTACGACTGGATGCACGAGCAGCTAGCGCCTGCCTTTGCCTTTGAACAGGCGCAGACAGAAAAGGCTCTGGCGGCACTGACGGCGCAAGTGGACACGCGCGGCGCGAAGACCGGCGAGCAGGCCGTCGTGGTCTGGAACCCGCTTTCGTTTCCCCGCACCGACGTCGTGCGCGTGACGGTAGACGATGCCGGCGCATTGGACGCAGGCGCGGGACGCAGTCGGGCACGATAACACCCGTGCAGGCGCTGGACGCCCACACGCTGGTCTTTGCCGCCTCCGGATGTGCCTGCCTTCGGCCACCGGACATTCTTTCTCTCGGACGTAACGCTGAAACAGGCCAAGCGCCCCGCACCCTGGCGCATGAAACGCCCGATGGCGTGACTCTGGAAAACCCGTTCCTGCGCGCAACCATCGCCAAAGACACTGGCCTGATCACCAGCCTATACGACAAGAAAAACGGGCGAGAGATGATCGCGCCCGGACAGCCCGCCAACGTACTGCAAGTGCTAGGCGACAGCGGCAGCGCCTGGGACATCGGCTATACCGGCGAACAGCATCCGCTGACGACCGGGGCGGACGTCAAGATCATCGCCAACGGCCCGGTCTGCGCGATTGTCCGGGTCACGCACACGTTCGGCAAATCCACGTTCACGCAGGATGTCACGCTCTGGGATGCCCTGCCGCGCCTGGACGTGCCGACGACTGTGGACTGGCACGAGCATGGGGAACTTCTCAAAGTGGCTTTCCCGACTACCCTGGCCCACCCCGCCGCCCGCGTCGGCATTCCCTACGGCAGCATCGAGCGGCCCACGAACGGCCAGGAAAACCCCGGCCAGAAATGGATGGATGTCACCGAAGAGCGGCAGGAAGTGGTCAGCGGGGCGACTCCTCTGGATCTGACGGGTCTGTTCAACAACACAAGCACGTCCGACTTTGACAGCCAGAAGCGGGCGTATCCCGCAGCCCTGATGCCCTCGTCCGGCCTCCATGTCTACGGGCTTTCTCAGATTCACTTCCGGCTGGCCGGGTCAGCCGGCCCGGACAATGTCGCCTGCGACGGACAGACCGTTCCCGTCCCCGCCGACGCGCATGGCAGCACTCTGTATCTGCTGGGCGCAGGCGCGCTGGGCAGCCAGGGAGGGACGTTGACGATGACGCAGAGGGATGGCAGCCGGACGGCAGCGGCGTTCCAGATTGGCGACTGGGTCACCGGCGGCGGCAGCCATCAGGAAGAGGCGCTGACCGTAGATCATCGCATTTCCGAGACCGGCACACCCGACCTGGTCAACAAAGCGCGCCTGTGGATCGTCGCTGTTCCGCTGTCTTCCGGCAGCCGCATCACCGGGATCATTTTGCCCCGCAACTCAAACCTTCACCTGTTCGCCCTGACTCTGGGCGCAGCCGCCATGACCACTCCACTGTATGGCCTTTCGGTATTGAACGACTGCAAATATGGCTCCGACACGAATGGCAGCGTCTTTCGTCTGACGCTGCTGCGCTCGTCGCATGACCCTGACCCGAACCCGGACGAAGGACTTCAAGCCTTTACTTACTCGCTCCTGCCTCACGCCGGCGACTGGCGCACAGTGCGATCCGAGCAGGCCGGTCTGGCCCTCAACATTCCCTTGCGTGGTGTTCTGACCACAGCCCACACGGGGCAGAACCTGCCGACGATTGCACTCGAACCATCCGACAATCTTGTTGTCGGCGCTCTCAAACACTGCGAAGACGGCCCCGGCTACATCCTGCGCCTGTTTGAGACACAGGGCCGCGACACGCTCGCCCATCTAACCTTTTCCCTCCCCGTCCAGGTGCAGGAGACGGACATTCTGGAACGCCCGGTGCAGAAGCGCGCCATTAAAAGTCAGGGCCGTGTCGTCACTCTGCCCATCGGCCACGATCAGATCGTCACTCTTCACATTCTCGGCCTGCCCGATGCCGGGCCTGTGCGCCTCGTCCCCGCAAAGACCGCTCTGGCTCAGGCCAGCAGTTTGTTGATGACCGTTCCCGAAACGTCGGTCAGGCGGAAGTTGCGGCCCTGATATTTGTAGGTGAATCGGGTGTGATCGAAGCCCATCAGGTGCAGAATGGTCGCATGAAGATCATGGACATGGACGCCGTCTTCCACGACCTTATACCCCAGGTCGTCCGTGCTTCCGAGGCTGATGCCCGGCTTGATTCCTCCCCCGGCCATCCAGAGACTAAAGGCCTGGGGGTGATGATCGCGTCCTAAAATTTCGGAGCCGTCGCGGCCCTCGTTCATCGGCGTCCGCCCAAACTCTCCGCCCCAGATCACCAGCGTCGAATCCAAGAGACCGCGCTGTTTTAAATCCCAGATCAACGCTGCCGCCGCCTGATCCGTCTCCCGGCAAAGACGCGGCAGGCCGGTGATTAAGTCATCTCCCATGCTGTCGCCATGTGTGTCCCAGCCGCGATGATAGAGTTGAACAAAGCGAACGCCGCGCTCCACCAACCGCCGCGCCAGCAGGCAATTGTTGCCGAACGATGTCTGGCCCGGCATGATCCCGTACTTTTCCTGCGTCTCCGGTGTTTCTTTGGAAATGTCCATGAGATCGGGGACACTGGTCTGCATCCGGTACGCCAATTCATAGGAGGCGATCCGGGTGGCAATCTCGGGGTCGCCAACATCCGCGAGATGTGTAGAATTCAAATCTTTCAGAGCGTCAAGAGATTGTCGGCGCACTTCGGCGTTCATGCCGTCGGGATTGGAAACGAACAGGACGGGGTCGCCTTTGGAGCGGAATTCCACACCCTGATACACACTGGGCAGAAAACCGCTGCCCCAGCAGGATTTGCCGCCATCGGGATTGTTCAGACCCGAAAGCAGGACGACAAAGCCGGGCAGATCTTTGTTGGCGGTTCCCAACCCGTAGGTGAGCCAGGAACCCATGCTGGGTCGACCGATAAGCTGCGTCCCTGTGTTCATAAAAATCTGCGCCGGGGCATGGTTAAACTGGTCGGTGTGCATGGAACGGACAATGGCAATATCGTCGGCGATCTCACCAAGATGCGGCAGCAGACTGGAAATCTCCTGCCCGGATTTGCCGTGGCGGGAGAACGTATAGGGCGAACCCAGGATTTTTGGTGTGCCTTTGATAAAGGCGAAGCGCTCACCCTTGATCAGATCGGCGGGAACGTCCTGCCCGTTATACTGCGTCAGCTTGGGCTTATTATCAAACAGATCAAGCTGCGAGGGTGCGCCGGCCATAAAGAGAAAAATCACGTTTTTGGCTTTGGCGGGAAACGGCGGGGGCTTGGGCGACAGAGGATCAACAGCGCCACGCGACGACGTCTGCGCTGCGGCGAAAAGACTGTCGTTCAGCAGCGCGGAAAGCGCAAGTGAGCCGATGCCGTAGCCGGCCTGCTGGAAAAAATGGCGGCGCGTGATCTGTTTCAGGGTATTGTCAGACATGAACTCGGTCTCTCTGTTACTCTTTGGTGAGCGTTTCATCCAGGTTGAGCAGGACATTTGCAACTACCGTCTGCGCCGCCATCTGCGCCTGCGCCGCCGGGTCCTGCCCGGCACCGATCAGCTTTGCCGCAGATTGAGGATCGGCTTTGTAGCGGGCTGCTTCCTCTTTTTCAAGCGTGACAAGCCGGGCCAGCTCACGTCCATTGGGCGCGCGGGCGGTGCAGGCGCGGAAGCCATAAGTAATCTGCGTGGGAATGTCAGGCCCGCCCACCTGTCGCATTCGAACCGCGAGACCGCGCGCCGCATCCAGAAAAGCCGGATCATTCAGGGTCGTCAATGCCTGCAAGGGAGTATTCGTGCGGATACGACGCACCGTGCAGAATTCCCGGCTTGGCGCATCAAACGTCGTAAATGCCGGATACGGAGAGGTGCGACGCCAGAACGTGTACAGGCCACGCCGGTAGCGGTCTTCACCATCACTCAGTGTCCACTGGTCGCCATTGTAGGGAATGGACCAGATGCCGTCAGGCTGCCGGGGAAAAACACTCGGCCCGCCGACTTTCATACTTAACAGGCCACCTGCCGAGAGAGCCATGTCGCGGATCATTTCCCCTTCCAGGCGGAAACGAGGACCGCGCGCCAGCAGGCGATTCGCCGGGTCGCGCTCCTCCAGCGCTGCTGACACTCGTGACGACTGCCGGTAGGTGGCCGATGTCACGATCAAGCGCTGGATCGCTTTCAAACTCCAGTGGTCGCGCACCAGTTCGGTGGCAAGCCAGTCCAGCAGCTGCGGATGGGTCGGGGGCTGACCCTGAGTTCCGAAATCTTCGCTTGTTTCCACCAAGCCGCGGCCGAAGCTTTGCTCCCAGAGACGGTTGATTTCCACACGGGCGGTCAGCGGGTTCTTCGGGTCCACGAGCCAGTACGCGAGGCCAAGACGATTGCGCGGCGCACGGGCGGGAAAGGGGTTTAGCACAGCGGGAGTGCCTGCCGAAACCAGGTCGGCGGTGTTCAAGAACGCGCCCTTCACATGAACATAAGTCGTGGGCGTCTTGCCATCCGTTTTTTCTTCCAGCGCCAGCGTCGTCGGAGCATTAAGCGCGTCTCGCTGCGCCTGAAGGCTGGCAACGGCAGCCGCAGCATCTTTCCGCGCCGACGCCGTGGCGGTAGGGTCCGCGGCAATGCGCTGGACAGAAGCGATCTCGGCCGCTATCTCCGACTGATGAGCCGTGCGAGCAGCGTCCGGCAGCGAGATTTGCGGCTCGCTGCTATGATCAAAGAAGGCCAGAAACTGGTAGTATTCTTTCTGTTTGAACGGGTCGTACTTGTGGTCGTGGCACTCCGCGCAGGCCAGCGTTGAACCGAGCCAGGTGGAAGCGGTGGTATTGGTGCGGTCAACCAGGGTCAGCCAGCGCTGCTCTTCCGGGTCAACACCGCCCTCTTCATTGTACATCGTGTTGCGATTAAACCCGGTCGCGACCCGATCCTCCTGCGTCGTATTCGGCAGGAGATCGCCCGCAATCTGCTTGATCGTAAATTGATCATAAGGCATGTCTGCGTTGAAGGCTTGAATCACCCAGTCCCGGTAAGGCCAGATCGTGCGCCGGTTATCTTTTTCGTAGCCATTGGTATCGGCATAGCGGGCCAGGTCCATCCAGGGCATCGCCATACGCTCCCCATACTGTGGCGAGGCCAGAAGCCTGTCCACGACCCGCTCATACGCATCCGGGCGCGTGTCGGTCAGAAAGGCCTGCACCTCGGAAACGCTCGGCGGCAGGCCGGTCAGGTCCAGCGAGACGCGGCGTAACAGCTTTTCGCGAGTCGCGGGCGGCGACGGCTGGAGATGTTCCTGTTCCAATCGTGCCAGCACAAACCGATCAATCGGGTTTCGCGGCCAGTTGTTGTTTTTGACGACCGGCAGTTTCGGACGCACCGGCGGGATGTATGCCCAATGTTTGGGCGTCGCGCCTCCCGACCAGAGCGCGCCCTGATCCACCCAGGCTTTCAGCGTGGCAATCTGCGAGTCGGACAGGGGCGCGAAGCCCAGCGGCATCCGGGGTTTGCCGTCCTTCCCCAGAACACGTTCCAGCAGCAGGCTGGCGTCCGCATGTCCGGGCATGAGCAAGGGGCCGCTGACGCCTCCCTTCATCACAGCCTCTTTGCGATCAAGCCGCAGCCCGGCCTGCTGGCTGTCCGCCCCGTGGCATTGAAAACAGGAGGTTTTGAGAAGGGGCTGAACATCACGCGCAAAGTTGACCGGACGGGTAATTTTCGGGGGCGTTGGCGGAGGCGGCGCGGCAAAGGCGACGCAAAGCAAACCGCCCAATATCAGGGAGGCGACTGCTACAATGAGTCGCGAACCGACTGTGGCGTTCGCGTGCAAGTTTCTCATAGTTACAGTATAACACGGACTCGCCATGGCATAACATAGTTGACGATGCTTTCAAGGAAAATTTCTTGTCGCCTATCGGCGTGTCTATGTTATAATAAAGCAGGAGCATCAATATGACCTTTGAAAAAGACCACTCTCGTCCGTCACTGACGACCCGACGGCAGTTTCTCTCGCAAACCCTGCTGACAGCAGCCGGGCTGTCTATCGTGGGCAGGACCCTGGCAGACGCCTTGACCGCGCCGGGCGCAGCGCCGATTATTCTGGGACAGGGCGCGCACCGCTATGAGTGGGTTCCCGACTGGCTAACACCGCCGGACAGCATTCAGTGGGGCGACACGCAGGGGATCGCGCAGGACGCGCAGGGCCGCATTTATATCGCGCATACGGTCCATCCCGGCAGCACATCCGGCGATGCCATCGTCGTCTTTGACAAGCACGGTAAGTTTCTGACGTCATGGGGAGAGCGGTTCCGGGGCGGGGCGCACGGGCTGGACCTGCGGAAAGAAGGCAAGCAGGAGTTTCTGTATCACTGCGACACGGCTCACAAAGTCGTGACGAAAACGACTCTGGACGGGCAGGTGATCTGGGAAAAGACCGCGCCGGTGGAGGCGGGCGTCTACAAAGACGGCAGCCCATTTACGCCCACCAATGTCGCCTTTGGCCCGGACGGTGGTTATTACATCGCGGATGGCTACGGGTCAAGCTGGATTCATCAATACTCGGCCAAAGACGAATACGTGCAGACGTTCGGCGGGCTGGGCACCGATCCCGGCAAAGTCCATACGCCGCACGGCCTGTGGGTGGACACGCGGACGCACGACCCGGCGCTGGTCGTGGCGGACCGCGCCAACCATCGTCTGCAATACTTCACGCTGGACGGCAAGTTTCGAGAGTTTGTCACCGTGGGAATGCGGCAGCCCTGTCACTTCAAGCTGCGCGGCGAGGAAATGCTGGTGCCGGATTTGGACAGCGTCCTGACCATCCTGGACCGGGACAACAAGGTCGTGGCGCAGCTTGGCGACGGCGATCCTTCCAACCTGCGCGACTCGCCGCGCTCCGCCTTCATTCCCGGCAAGTTTATTCACCCCCATGCGGCGAATTTTCTGCACAACGGCGATATTCTGGTGGCCGAATGGGTTCCTATCGGGCGCATCACCCTGCTCCGCAAGCTGGCCTAATTCGCCCCAGCCACGAGACCATTTTACCTCGTGGCCGGGAGAGGCGTCGGTGTGACCGGCGGCTGGGAAAGCGCTCTTGCGGGCTGCGTTTGCGGCGTAACTGTTCCCAGCGATGACAGCGGCAGGCTCGGTCTGTAGGAACCGGCGGCAGGGCTGGTCACGGGAACAAGCGAAGGCACCGGGGCAGTTTGTGAGGCCGGCGCAGGAGTCGGCAGCGGCGCGGCAGTGATGATCGGAGGAGGCGGCGCAGAGGTGTCCGGGGCGGCGAGATGAACGCCGAGCATGACGGAGGCGGCCACGGCGAGCGCGGTAACCCCGATAAAGGCGACCGTCTTCACGCCGGCCGGCAAAGCGTCCAAAGTCTGGAAACGCCGCGTCCCCACGGGCAGCGTCGGCGCGGCAGACTGCCGCAGGGGGGCATTGCCGACCGCTTTGCGTAAGGCGCGGACCATCTCCTCCGCCCGGCGATACCGCTTCTCCGGGTCTTTCTCCAAGGCGCGGTCGATCACCGCCTGAACAGCAGGGGACGCGCCCGGCACCGGGTCAGGCTGGCCCATCAATACTTGGTGCGCCACCATGGTAAAGTTGGCGCCCTGGAACGGCGGCTGGCCGGCAAGCATCTCATACAGCAGCACTCCCACCGCCCACAGATCGGACTCCGGGGTGGCCGGTTTATTACGCAACTGCTCCGGGGCCATATACGCCGGTTCTCCGACAATCTCGCCCATGAGCGTGATCGTCTTATCTCCGGGCTGACGCGCCAGCCCGAAATCCACCAGCTTGACGCGCCCATCGCGCTGCAAAATCACATTGGAGGGCCGGATGTCGCGATGCAGAATTTCCTGGGCGTGGACCGCATCCACCGCCGCCGCGACCTGTTCCAGAATGCCGATCACTTCTTCCCACGGCAAAAGCCCTTGATCCATACGCTGGCGCAGGGGATGGCCGTAAAGATATTCCATCACCAGGTAGTGATGCCCATCCTGCTCGCCCGCTTCATAAAAAGCCGCGATGTTGGGATGAGACAGACGCCCCAGGGCATTGGCCTCCCGTTCCAAACGCGCTTCCAGGACCTGCGCCAACTCACGGGCGGCCTCTTCCGCCGGTGCGGCGGAGAGATCACTGACGGGGGAAGCGTTGGCGGGGGAAGCGGCGACGTGGAGAACCTTGATCACGACCATGCGCGAAGCGAGAGGGTCAGCGGCCTGATACAACGTGTACTGCGTGCCTCGCCCAATCACGCGCACCAGCGTATAACGCCCGATTCTTCCATATTCCAGTCTCTCAAGACAGTCTATCATAACGCCATTTTCGGCAGGCGCGAATGATTTGTGCAGAGTAATTTCGCCTGCCGTATACCGGCTTTTTCCATAGGTCTCCTTGCCGGGGGCTCAAATGTAAATCTTGTAGGTCGGGATGCCGAGGATCGGGCCGATAATGGCCCAAAGCGATCCCATCGTATAGTCCCCCAGAATAAGGCCCAGAAAGAACGGGACGGCGGCCAGGTACATTTTGACGCCGCCATAACGAATGATCAAAAACTTCAGCAGCCAGGCCACAAAAACCGGCATCCAAAAATACTCCATCGCATAGGACAGGGCGAGGGCATACCCTGCCGGATGGAAAGGCCACCAGACAAAACTCGTTCGCAGCAGTGACAGCGCCACCGTCAGCGCGAAGCCCGCCAGGATAAAATAAAGGCCGGTGCTGGCCGGGCGAACCGGCTGCGTCAGCCAGCCCGCCAGCCGCCCGTAGCTTTCCTGCCCGACCCACCATTTATAGCCGGCCGCCTTGCCTTCCGCGCCTGCGGCATAAGTGACATGCAGATTGGCCCAGTCCGTGGAAACCAGGCTGATGACGGCGGCGAACAGCAGGATGCCGGAAATGCTGCCGATGCTGACGGCGGGTTTGTTGTCCAGCATCTTGAAGGCTTCCAACTGGTTGGGCATCGGATGGTTGCGATAGCCCCGGTTGAACCAGTACAGCACCGACAGCAGTGTCAGGTCCTGAGCGCCGATGGCCCGCGTTCCAAACACCGTCACCAGCACCTGCACAGGGTTGACCCAGACGATCTCATGCGGCGAGCCTAACTCCGCCCGGACGCGGGTAATGACAAAGCCCAGCAGGAACACAATGCCGAAGAAGGCCAGCGCGATCCATGCGACTCATGCCGATCAGCGCCGAAAACAGGGCCAGCAGCAGGCTTCCTATGACCAGCCCCGCAAAGGCTACGCGGTAACGCCGCGCTTCCGCAGGATCGTCCGATCTGGCCCCCGACCAAGCCGATTGAAACACGGAGCGCCAGTAGCCGCGTCCGGCGTAAATCAGCATCACCCCCAGCCCAAACCACGCGCCCGTCGCCTGCTCGCCAAAGTAAGGAAAGCCCTGGTTCGCCTGCCCGCTGTCCCATCCGTAAACGTCGCCCACGACGCGAAAGATGCGCGCAAACACGTAAAAAAACCAGCAGGAAAACGACAGGTCCAGCGGCATAAAGTAGGCAATGCCGACCGCAAATGGATAAAACGACGAGTTGGTGGAGCCAATGGCGTTCCACGGTTTGTCCGTCACCAGGTCGTGCAGTTGAAACAGCTTGACATTGACCTGCGGGAGAGCCGGGAACAATTCATGCAGGCCGTTCAAGCCGGACACGACAAATGCTACCCCGAAACCCGCCCACATGCGCGGATTCTTGAAAAACGCGGTTCCCGAATCGTCCGCGGTCATCGCCAGCGGCAACTGCACAATGGGGAACGTCAGTTTTTCGTTTTCAATCCAGGCCCGGCGGACCAGAATTGTCAGGCACAGGTACATGCCGATCAGCGTCAAAAAGAACAGTCCCCAGCACGCCAGCGGCACGATCCAGGCCAGCAGATATTCCCGTCCCTGCGGGCTGTAGATGCTGACATTGCCCCGGTTGAACGCCCACAGCGCGTCATGATCGGTTACCAGCAGCCAGTCGGGCAGAAAGCGAAAGAACAGTGACTGCCAGTTGTTCTGCGGTGTGGCGTGCCAGAAGGCATAGGGAATGCAGCCGAACATGTTTTGCAGGGTGTCATGCCCGCTGAAGCTGCATGACACAACCAGCATGATATACAGCAGCAATAGTTCTTCCTGACGAAGCGGCTTGACGCGCGGGAGGAACTTGCGTAGGGCGAAGTTGAGCAGGACCAGGACGAACAGGAAAAAAATGGGCGTGACAAACAGCGGCAGCGAGGTTCCGTCCAGAGTGAACCAGCGGACCTCAATCAAGATCGTCCAGAAGACGTTGAGCGGAACCAGAAAGAGACCAAGAAACAAGACGCGCCAGAGCGACAGGGGACGGACTGCCCGATCCGACGCTTCAGAAATGTCAGGTGCAGATATCGTAGGTTGGACAGCCATATTCTCTAAAATCCTAATCTGCAAACAGCATCATATCATACCTGAACCTTCCTGTCAATCGGCGATTCGTATGAGCCTGAACCACTGCCTCGGCGCGAAGATGACGCAGTAAATTTCGCTCGGAGACTGTTTGCGGGCAGACCGCAGGCGGATCGGGCCGGTGTGCATACCGACCAACCTCAATGCCATTATTGCCCGCCATGTAATCGCGTATCTGTCGTTCCAAACGCGGCTTGTGCGGGACAAAGGGATCAATCCCGTGAATATGCGGCCCTGTCTCCGCGCCAGAGACGGTCGTGACCGGGAAACTGATACCGGGAACGCGCCACCAGCAGACAAACCCCACCCCGCGCAAATGATGCAGCAATGCGCGTGCTTGCGAAGGTGTGGGATCGGAAACGTCCAGGTCAAAGGCAGCGCAATAGGGCCGATGGTCTACATAGCCGTCCACGCCATGAATTCCGGCGCTTGCCGGGGCTGTTCCTAATCCCTGTGCGATACGCTGCGGGTTGATGCCTAGCTGCCGAAATGCTCTCTGCGTATGTGGATGCAGCGTCTCAAACGGCAGCGCCTGCTGGGGGCGCGGACTCAAAACAATGATTGCAATCAGGGCGAGCAAGAGACTTAGGCCCAGCCATTTTGCCAGCGTTTTTGTTGATTGGTTAAGATCATGCATCTGGCTACAGCGTCCGCAGATGAAACCCGCCATCCACGTTGATGACTTCGCCGGTGGAGAACGGGAAGTCGCCGCGCGCAATGGCGGCGACGGCGCGGCCAATGTCCGACGGTTGTCCCCAGCGGCGAAGCGGCCAAGCTCCCTGCGCGATGAGCGCATCGTATTTCTCTTTGACCCCGCCGGTCATGTCCGTGGCAATGACGCCGGGGCGGATTTCATAGACGTTGATCCCATATTCCGCGAGACGGGCAGCGTAGAGCGCGGTCATCATCCCCAGACCGGCCTTGGCGACGCAGTAATCGCCTCGATTGACCGAGGGCGCGTAGGCTGAGATAGAAGAAACAGTCACGATCTGCGGCAGGCCGAATGCGATCCCCTGCCCGCTTTGCACCTGCGCGATCATCTGGCGGGCCACACGCTGCGTGAGAAAATAAGGCCCTTTGAGGTTGATGTTGATGAGGCGGTCAAACGATTCTTCGCCCGCTTCCAGCAGATCAGCCCGGACATTAGGCGCGACCCCGGCGTTGTTGACCAGCAGATCAATTCGGCCATACGCGGCCAGCGTTTCCCCGACCAGCCGTTCCCGGTCGCTCGTGAGGGACACGTCAGCCTGCACGGTGAGCCCCTCCCCACCCGCGTCTCGGACCAGAGCCAGACATTCCTCGGCAGCCTGAACGTTGCCGGCATAGTTGATGACAATAATATGGCCCAGTTTGGCAAGTTCCAGGGCTATTCCGCGTCCGATGCCGCGCCCTGCGCCCGTCACCAGGGAAATAGGGCGTTCGCTCATTTCGGCCCCTCGGTGGGGGCAGGCAGTTCTTCCTCTGTCGGCCCGTCCTGCCACTGCTTCGCCCAGGCGGGAAGCGAGTTTTCGGGGTAGGCACTCACTCGCTGCGGCATGGGAGTTTTGTCCAGCGTTGTCAGCGCTTTGTCCAATGCCTCCACAAAGAAATATTCGCCGAACAGAACCGCCTCGTGAACGCCCAGGTCTTTGTGGATATGGTAGACGCCGCCGTTGAGAATGCCCTCAAATCCAGGCGTTTTTTCGCCCAGATACTGCTCCGAAAGCGTGACCAGCGTTGTCAGCGCAAACTCGCGATACGCGCGCGCTTTGATGCTGTCCGGCACGGCATCGGCCAGGTCCAACAGGCCCGAAGCGGCAATCGCGCAGGCGGATGTGTCCACCTGCGTCCGCGCCAATGGGCCGCTTTCCGGGGCGTCATAGTCCCAGGGCGTCACGCCGTCCGAGGGAGTATGTTGAAGATAATACTCGGCGTTGAGCATCGCCGTTTCCAGATACTCAGCCCGGCCCGTCTGTAAAGACGAGCGCGTGAAGCCGTACAGTGACCAGGCCAGACCCCGGCTCCAGCAGCTATCGCCCTGCCAGCCCTGATGCGTGGACTGCCGCAGGCATTGCCCTGTCGCGAGGTCAAAGATTGCTTCATGAGCGGTGGACCCATCGCCGCGCACCAAAGTACGCCGCGTCGTCTCGCAGTGCCGATGGGCGATTTCCAGCAGGTGCGCGTCATTTATTTCCAGACCAGCGCCAAAGATCGTGCCGACATTCATCATGATGTCTACAAACAGTGACGCGGGTTCCACAAACGAGCGCAGGTACTGGCCCTGTTCCATGAAACGCATCGCCATTGTTTTGCCGGCTTGAATTAAAACCGGCTGAATGCGCTCTTTCGGACCGCCCAATTCCAGCCAGCGTTGATAGGTAGATAGGAACAGAAAACCCAGGTCATGCACGGCCCGGTCATACTGCCGCTCTTCCAGCGGCGTGGCATAGGCAATGGCTGTATCCAGCCACTCGGCACTGCCGGTGCGTTTGGCAAAGACGAACATCATGCCCGGATAAAAGCCATCGCACCAGTGCGTCCACCGTTTGCGGTCCTGTCCAAACTGACCGCCGACCGTATACATCGGGTAGTAGTCCGGCGGGTATTTCGCCAGCAGGGACTGCACCTGCATTTGGGCAAAATCAAAGGCGTTCTGAAGCACGGCGCGGGTCGTGACTGCATTTTGCATGATGCGCTTTCCCCTACTTTGCCAGTTCCGGCACATCCTGCCAGCAGCGCTCGGCCCACGACTTCAGGCCAAGTTCTGCCAACTGCACACCCTTCGCGCCTTCCCGCAGGTCATAGGGAAACGGCGTGTCAGCCACGACATGCTTCAGGAACATCTCCCATTGTGCCTTGAAGCCGTTATCAAAGACCTGGTTGGTCGGCACCGTCATCCAGTTGGCATTGAAGTCTATCGGGCTGTCCAAATCCGGGATTCCAGACCGGGCGCGGCGTAGCCCCGTAAGGCTGGATGACGCAGCCGCGCAGACCGGCGACCGCGCTGCCTTTCGTGCCGTCCACTTGCAGCGTCAGCAGATCGTCGCGGCGTACCCGCACGGTCCACGAGGAGTTGAAATGGGCGATGACGCCATCGGTCAAGTCAAATGTCGCGTAGGCTGAATCGTCGGCGGTGCAAGTGTAGGGCCTACCGGACTCGTCAATGCGCCGCTTGACATGCGTGGCCCCCAGGCAGGAGACAGCCTGAACTTCGCCAAACAGATTGTCCAGCACGTAGCGCCAGTGGCAGAGCATGTCCACAATGATGCCGCCGCCGTCTTCTTTGCGGTAATTCCACGAAGGCCGCTGCACGGGGATTTGATCCTCGCCAGTAAAGACCCAATAACCGAACTCACCGCGCACGGACAACAATTCGCCGAAAAAGCCGCTGTCCAGAAGCCAGCGCAGTTTCATCAGGCCGGGCAAAAACAGCTTGTCCTGCACCACCCCTTGCTTCACACCTTTGGCTTTGGCAAGCGTGTACAGTTCATAGGCTTCGTCCACGCTGACGCCCGTCGGTTTCTCGCAGTAGATATGCTTGCCGGCCTCAATCGCTTTCTTGACGGCGGGGGCGCGCAGTTGGGTCAACTGGGCATCAAAATAGACGCTGTTGTAGGGGTCGGCCAGCGCGCTGTCTAAGTTCGTTGTCCAGCGCTCGCTTCCGGCCTGCTGCGCCAGTCGCTCCAGTTTGGCAGCGTTGCGCCCGACCAGAATGGGGTCGGGCAGGATGACTTCGCTGTCACTGAGTTTGACGCCGCCTTGCGCCCGAATGGCGGCAATGGAGCGCGATCAGGTGCTGGTTGGTACCCATGCGTCCCGTGACACCGTTCATAATAATGCCGAGATTATGCGTCTTGATGGTTTCCATAAGAGGTGGAAATGGCTCCTGTGAGTTAAGGTTTATCCGTACATTGTGGCTGCGCGCCAGTGGGAAGAGGTGGCGCATTCGACGCCGGCTTTGGGCAGTGTGCCTTCCAGTTCCTGCCGCCAGTGGGCGACATCGCCGGCCGGTCCGTAACAGTAAATCATGGTCAGAGGTGTCTCGCCGATATTAGTCAACTGATGAAAAACTTGCGACGGAATGTAGGCGGCCTGTCCTGAACTGAGTGTCTGCCGCTCGTCGCCCAGGCACATTTCCCCCATCCCGTCCACAACAAAATAGACTTCTTCCTGCTCCTGATTGTGCCAGGGGACCTGTCCGCCATTGGGTTCCAGCACCACATAGCCCAGGCTGAATTGGGATGCTTGAACAGGTGCGGCTCCGCCGACGAGGTTGCGCGTCCAGCGCCGCGCCGGGTAGATTTTGCCGGCAATCGTTGCCAGGTCGCTGACAATCATACGTTTTCCTTTATCAATGAGAACCATGCCCTGATGGGCATGGTTCAGGCTAGGCCATCGTTTCTAAGATTTCCCACGTAATTTGGTGCTGAAGCGGCTCATTCGCCACATAGCGGTCTAGCTCTTGGATGCAAATATCTCGCCATGCGAAGCGTTTCATCGCCGATGGAACCGGCGATATGGCTGCTGACGCGGACATTGGGCAAATCAAACAGTTCGCACCCCGGCGGCGGCGGCTCCGGGTGGGTGACATCCAGCAGGGCGGTCAGGTCTGGCCTCTGACGCAGGATTTGAATGAGTTCCGGCTGATTTACCGTCCGGCCCCGGCCCGTATTAATGAAGGTGGCATTGGGACGCAGGCGACGGAGCAGGGCGCCGTCAATAATGCCGGCCAGTTCGTCTTTGTCCGCCAGGTGATTGGAGACTACATATCCGCGCTTGAAGGCTTCTGAGAGGCTGACTTTCTCCACTCCCAAACTGAGGGCCGCGGCCTCGGTCAGAAACGGATCAAAGACGATGACGCGCAGGTGAAACGGGCGGAGCATTCCAATCAGCGTTCGCCCAATCGCGCCGGCTCCCAGCAAAGCGACTGTTTCGCCGTAATTGCCGGGTCCATGGAACGGCCGCTTTTGCGAACCAAGCCTTCCGTCCAATTCGCTCACATTACGGAAATAGCCCTTTGTCGCAAGCAGGATTTGCGCCAAAGTAAACTCGGCGACAGGAATTGCATTCGCCCGCCAGGCGCTGACCAGGACAATTCCGCGCTCCAGCAGCGGTCTGGCAAATCCCTGCACGGAGCCAGCAGCGTAGAAAAGGACCTTCAAGTTCGGCAGCCGTTCCAACTGTTCCTCGGACAGCTTCGGCATCCCCCAGCTTGAGAAAATCGCCTCCACAGCGGAATAGCGATTTAAGTCGTTCAAAAAATCGTTCGGGGCAATCGGCTGGTCAGAAAGATCGGTCCGCAGCGCGATCTGCTGCCACCGCCCCTGACCGAACACCTTTTCACACGCATCTGGATGACAAACAATAATTGCTTGCAGCAGAGAAGTGTCTGGCGACGGAGGCTGATTGGGTTCCACAGTCGCGGCAAATTGCCCCATGTTTCAAGTTCCTATTCGCGCCTTTCCATTTATGGCTTGAACGACAGAGTCCAGGAAATGAGGCGGCAGGTGGAAGACATAATTAAAGTGAGGCTTTGGTGAGCGTGACAGAGCGCAGGCCGATGCCTTTCCAGCCTGTCGCGGGTTTGAACGACAGAGTCTGCTTGCCGGTTCCGGCCAGTGTCAGAGTTCCCAGAGGCTGGACGGCGAATGTGTCCCAGCCACCGGTGGACACGGCGGTTCCGGCCACCGACTGCCCGCCAGCTTCCACCGTAAACCCCTCGCCTGCCGCGCCGCCGTCGCAGGAGTAGTTGACGGACACCGCATAGTTGCCCGGTCCCGGCGCGGCGAAGTCCCAGGACACAAAATCGGCCGCATTGCCCCAATAGCCGATGTCAGCCACCCCGGCTTTGGTTTCACTCTGCGGCGACTCGCCGTGAAGCTGGGCATCAGCAGCGCTCAGGACAATTGCGCCGTTCGCCTGCGGTTGAATCAGCAGCGGCGCAAGTGTCACCGGCATCAGGCCGCGCCCGGCGATTTGCAGCCCATACACATAATCGCAGGGCTTCTGTACGGGCATGGTGGCAACCAGTCCCTGCTCGGTCTGTTTCCAATCTAGTTTGCCGGGATAGCCCAGGAGTTTCACATCTTCTATCCGGCCCGCGCCCTGAGCCAGCGAACGGACGACCAATTTGCCGTCATCCGGCCAGGCCAGCGCGAAGGCGTACAGCGTGTCGCCTTTCTGCATGAAGCGGAAGTCCTGAGACGTGTACTTGTGGTTTCCCTCGTTGAAGCCCTGCGCGTGAATGGCGGGGCCGCCGCCTGCTGGACCTTCGCCGAAGATGTGCCAGGGACGAGTCGCATAGATGCCGCTGCTGTTGACCTTCATCCAGCGGGTGAAGTCCGTTAGAAAGGCCAGTTCGTCCGTATCCGGCATTCCGCTGCCGGGCAGGGGGATGTTGAGCATCAGGTTGCCGTTCTTGCTGACGATGTCCACCAGCATATGCGCGACCTGATCGACGCTCTTGTAGCCGTGACGATGGTAAAGATTGATGTCGTAGTGCCAGTTGCCGATGCAGGTATCGGTCTGCCAGGGCAGCGGCTCGATGCGGTCGCTGATGCCGCGCTCCAGGTCCCAGACCATGCACTTGCGCTGCTGCTCGTTGAGGACCTTGCCGTTGACGACGGCCTCCAGCCTGCCCCCGTGCCGCTGCATACTGGTGTTGTACAGGTGGGCGGCGATCCGCAGACCGACATCGCTGATCGGGTAGAGCGGCAGCACGGTGTCGTCAAAGTAGACCTGATCCGGATGGTACTTGTCGATCAGTTCCATGGTGCGGTTGTAGAACTTTTCGCATATAGGCGGGGCTAGGCAGATCGCCGCGGCCGCCGTTGTTCCAATCCCATTCCAGCCCCATCGGCGCGTGGTTCTGGGCGTAGAGTTCCTGCGGGTCCAGACCCTCCCACCACTGCCCTTTGCCGTCGGCTTTGGTCAGTTTGCCGTCATAGGGGACGCCTGCCAGCGGGCCGTTCTTGTCCGCACCCTGCGACGGTCTCATACCAGGACCAGGCGTGGGCGGCGTGGACGCTGACGGCGAAGCGCAGGCCGGCAGCGCGCGCGGCTCTTCTCCCAGCCGCCGACCAGGTCTTTTTTGGGACCGAGCGCGACGCTGTTCCAGGGCTGGTATGTGGAAGCGTAGTTATCAAAATTGTCGTGATGGTTGGCCAGGCACATGAAATACTTCGCCCCGGCGGCTTTGTACAGCCCGATCAGATGCTCCGGGTCCCAGTTTTCGGCCTTCCACTGATGGATGACCTCTTTGAAGCCCGCTTTGGACGGATGGCCGTAGTGCTCACACTGATAATGATAGTGGCCGCTGCCCTCCTCGTACATGCCGCGCGCATACCAGTCGCCCTGCCCCGGCTGGCACTGCGGCCCCCAATGCGCCCAGATGCCGAACTTGGCATCGCGAAACCATTCCGGCGTCTGGTACTGCGCCAGCGAGTCCCAGGTCGGCAGGAATGGCCCCGGCGCAGCGGCAGCGCGTGATGGCTGCCACAGGGGCAGCGCCAGTCCGGCAGCAGCGGCGGCGCTGGTTTTCAAAAATTTACCGGCGAGAAAGTGTCATGGAGAGATCCCTTCCGGTTCACAATTACTCAGAGATTTCGTGTCACTGCGACGTGAATATGCGGGACTATTCGCCACTCTCAAGCAAAATCCTCTAATTTCGGGAACCGAAACTCACAGCGAACGCTTTATGGGAGTACGAGGAGCAGGCTCTTCGCGCGCCTCCAACAAAATCCTGTAAAGGACAAAAGATATGCTGAACGAAACGCCGGACCAGATCGCGGTCTGGACGGGCGAGGGCCGAAACGACCGGGCCGCAGACGTGGCGCTGGCTGGAAGCGCGGATGGATCGCTGCGGGTCATGGTGGAAGCGCGGGCAGCGATTACGCATATCGTTCTCCGCTGGGAGGAGCCGCTGCCGGAGGGGGCGCGGATTTTAGGCGATGGCTGGGAACGGGGCTACGGCGACCTGGAATGGCGCGGGGCCGTCGCGGAACGCGCGCTGCCCTGGTACGCGCTGGTTCACGACGCCAAAGATGGAGCAACGCGAGGTCTGGGCGTGCAGACGGGGGCGGCGAGTTTTGCCTCCTGGCGGATAGACGAGACCGGTGTGACGCTGGTATTGGATGTCCGGTGCGGCGGGCGGGGCGTCCGATTAGGCGGGCGGCGATTGGCAGCGGCGACCGTGCGAGAACTCGTTTCCGTGCCGGGGGAAACGCCCTTTACCTTTGCCCGGCGGTTTTGCCAGGCCCTGTGCCCCGCGCCGCGCCTGCCCGGACGCCCCATCTACGGCGGCAACGACTGGTATTCCCGCTACGGCGCTATCACGGCAGAAACGGTCCGTCGCGACAGCGCCGCCATTCGGGAATGGTCGCCCGACACAGACAATGCACCAAGTTACGTCATAGATGCCGGCTGGTACCCGACGGATGCTGGCGGGGGCGGCGTTTATGACCGGGGCAACGACGGCTTTCCCGATCTGCCCGGTCTGGCCGAGGAACTGCGCGGGAGCGGCGTCCGTCCCGGCATCTGGATTCGGCCGCTGTTCGTCACTGAAGACGCCCCAAAGTCATGGCGCATGGACGCGCGGCACCCGCTGGCAGGGATGCCAGGCGCTTATCTGGACCCCTCAGTTCCCGAAGTCCTGGCGCGGGTGCAAGCCGACATCGCGCGCCTGACCGAGTGGGGCTACGGGCTGATCAAGCACGACTTCACGACGTATGACATTCTGGGCCGCTGGGGCTTTGAGATGGGGCCGGATGTGACGGCGGGCGGCTGGACTTTTGCCGACCCCACACGCACGACGGCGGAGATTATCAACAGCCTGTACGATGCCATTCGCCAGGCGGCAGGCGACGCCCTATTAATCGGCTGCAACACAGTCGGGCATCTGGGGGCGGGTCGGTTTGAGATCCAGCGCACCGGCGACGACACCAGCGGGCGGCATTGGGAGCGGACGCGGAAAATGGGCATCAACACGCTGGCCTTTCGGATGCCCCAGCATGAGACGTTTTTCTGCGCCGACGCGGACTGTGTGGGTCTGCGGCCTGAAATTCCCTGGGAACAAAACCGGCAATGGCTGGACCTGCTGGCCCGCAGCGGAACGGCGCTGTTTGTTTCGGCCCACCCCGACGCGGTCGGCCCGGACCAGGCAGACACCCTGCGGGAAGCGTTCGCGCGCGCAGCCCTTCCTGCCCCACCCGCAGAGCCGCTGGACTGGCTGGAAACGACCTGTCCCCAGCGCTGGTTGTGCGGCGGCGAGACGCGCACTTACAACTGGCAGCCCTTCCCCGGCTCGGCCTTTGCCTGCCCACCCTGAGAGTGCGGAGGCTAGGGGGCCTGAGAGGAAGACCGCAGCACCAGACGGCGCATGTCGGATTTAGGGCCGATCTCGTGCGCCGCGCCTTCCAGATAGCGAATGTTGTAAATGACGCTGAGGGCGGCAAAGACCGGGCCCGCTCGGTGCAGGCGATAGGCCAGAACGGCGCAGGCCAGCAGCAGCGCGCGGAAGGGTTGGCTCAGAATCGGCAGCGTCAGCGAAAGGTTTGCCAGCAGGCGGGTCAGGACATTGCGGGCGTGGTAGCCATGCCGCACTGTGTCCCAGGAAACGTCCCCGCGCCGGGCGCGGACCACATCCAACTGCCCGTAGGCATACGGCACGGCCAGCCAGGACGCAAACCGGCGCTGCGGGCGATGGATGCCGCGCGCGTCGGCGTCATACACAAAATGAACGCAGCATTGCCGCTCCAGACGGACGGCCAGTTCTACATCTTCCTGACGCGGAAACTGCTCGTCAAAGCCGCCCACAGCCAGCAGATGCTCGCGGCGCAGGGACGCATTGCCGGAATAAAAATGATGCGGGCCGCAACCGGCCCATTCGCCCGTGCGCCAGGCCGTGTACTGCTTTTCCAGCATCGCATGCTCCCAGGCGATCCAGCAGGGTTCGCGCCAGCAGAGCGCGGGATCGGGCAGCATCGGCGCGATGACGACTTCCCGCTCCTGCGCCCGGTGATGCGCGGCATGGAGCGCTAGAAACTCCGGGACGGGTTCTACGTCATCGTCCAGAAAGATGATGACTTCTCCCCGCGCCTCCTGAATGCCCCGGTTGCGGGCGCGGGCGGGGCCGCCGTTCGGCTGCGTGATCGGGCGCAGGAGAAAGGGCATCGCACAGCCGGCCAGAAACTCCTCCGTGCCGTCCGTGCTGCCGTCGGAAACGACGACGACTTCAAACTGCTCCGGGGGAAGGGTTTGACGCGCCAGTCCGTCCAGCGTCTTTCGCAGGCTGTCTTTGCGATTAAACGTCGGGATGATGACGCTGACTAAGGGCCGGCTCCGGTCGGTCACAGGCTTCTCGCCACCAGCGCGCGCAGTTCGCCGTAGTCATGGACGCCTGTCATCTCTTCCATAGAGAACGTCAGGCCGAATGCTTCCTCCACTGACGACATCAGCGTCAAATGCTCAAACGATGTCCAGGCGGCGAGAGTTTGCGGCGAGGCTTCGTCGGTGATCTCCTCGGTGTCCACGCCCAGCGTCTCCGCCGTCAGTGTTTTCAGTTGTGTTTCCTGGTCGCTAGTCAACAGAAAAATCCCCTTTCTCCTGAGTGATCGTCAGCCAGTGTGGATACGTTTTCGCCGCTTCCGGGGCTTCCAATGGTAATTCCCAGACGCCCTCGGCAGCCCCCGGCGAGAACCCCTGCCTGGCATAAAACCCGGCGGCAGGCGCGTTTTTGGCGGTCGGCAGGAACAGGCCGCGCAGGTGGGACGCGCCTGCTTTTCGCGCCTGTTCCAGAACGTAGGTCAGCAAAGCGTCTTCCACGCCGCGCCCCAGCACGCGGCAGCTCAACAAAAAGGAATCGATTTCCCAGACATCCAGGGCTTTTTTCACGATAGCAACTCCGGTCAAGCCGCTGTCGCCGAAGCGGTCCGCAACGCTGACCGAGTAAACGCTCCAATCGGCGCTGTTTTGCGCCAGGGCCTGCACCTGGGCTTCCGTGCAGCGGCGTGTGGTCATGTTGAACTGGTTGGTCTTGTTCAAAAGCTGGGCGATCCGAGGCAGCGTGAACGGCGTGGCCGGAGCCAGCGTGACGGTCATTTCCAAACCCGTCAAATACGCGGTCAGACCGCCTTCTCCCACCGCCGCTGCCTCAAAGCTTTTGCGCGCGCTCTGCTCCTGGTACAACTGCCCCCGACGCTGGTCCTCATCGGTCAGTGCCAGGGTCTCAAACACATCCAGACCCAGCAGAAGCCGGGTGTACAGAGCCGGATCACGCGGCATTTCGGGCGTCAGGACTTCCGGCAGTTGCTGGCGCACCAGCCCGCGCTCGGCAGGGTTGTCGTCCAAAAAGACCAGGCTGTCCAGCCCGAGGTTAAGTTCCTGGGCGATCTCTCTCAAATTCGCCGCCTTGTCCTGCCAGTTGACACGAACAGCGGCGAAATGCGAGCGCCGCAGCGCCATGCCGGGATGATGGTCAAAGACCGGCCAGACATCGTCAGGGTTGTTTTTGGAGCAAAGAGCTAACAGAATGCCGCGCCTGTGCAGGCCCTCCAAAGCGCGCTGGAAATCGGCGAAAGCGTTGCCCGGCGCGGCTGTGCCGCCGATCTTGATCTGGTCAAATCCATCCTCACCGACCACGCCGCCCCAGAGCGTATTGTCCAGGTCCAAAACCACGCATTTACGGGTCAAGCCTTTTAGGGGCCGGATCACGCGCAAATACTCCGCCGCCATTACGGGCAGGAACGAATCGCTGAACGGCATGCTCGCCATGTACCACAGCCGGTCGTCGCGCACGCGGGCTTTGCCATGCCGCGCCTCCACCCGCTCCTGATCGAACAGGAGGACACGCGGAAATTTGGCGCGGATCAGGGCCGTGAGGCCGCCGTTGACGGCTTCCATCCGGGCGCGCTGACCGTCCTCGCTGGCCGCATCCAGAATGCCCAGAGGAGCATAATCCGGCAGGGCAAACGTATGGAGCAGGAGGGCCGCGCCGGGCGCGTTTCGCTGCGCGGCGGTCAGGGCGTCTTTGATCTGCGCCAGCCCCGACTCGCGCTCGGCGCGGACTTCCTCGGCGCTTGCCGGGAGGGCGGAAAGCGTTCGGGGAAAGAGCGTCGCCGCGTCCAGAAACAGAATGATGAGATCGGGCGCAAATTCGTACAGGGCACTTTGGGGGGGCATCAGATCCTGCGCCCACTGACCGAACTCGCCCACAGACAGCGCGGGATGCAGCCCGATCCCCGCGCAGGCGACGCGCAGATGCGCGCCCAGCGGGGCCAGCGTCCCCGTTCCGGTCAGGGCAATGCGGATCGTCCTTGCGCCGGGCAGGGGCGTTTCCGACCACGCTTCCCACTGCCGCGCCGCCGCCTGAATGCCCGCCGAGGTCGGCGAGGCGGCGGCAAACGCGCGCAGGACGGTTTCCGCCTCGGCCCGTTCGCCGCGCGCTTCCAGCAGTTTAATCAGGCCGGTGACCGCCGTCAGGGAGCCAGGCTGGGCGGCAAGAACCTCACGCCACGCAGCTTCCGCCTCCGCCGAACGGCCCGCGCGCATGTCCGCCTGAGCCTGGGCAATCAATTGGGTCTGAGTGTCGCTCATAGGCAAAGTTATCGGTTTCCAAAGGGCAGCGGCTTTTGCACCGCTGCCGGGTTGCCGCCGACCAGCGTGTTCGGCGGGACATCGGACGTGACAACCGATCCGGCGGAAACGACACAGCCCTGTCCGAGCGTCACGCCCGGCAGGATCAGGCTGTGCATCCCCACCCAGACGCCGTCTTCTACCCGAATCGGCTTCTGAGTGACCTGGGGACTCATGCGCTGCGAGCCGAATCCCAGGGCATGGGTCGCGGTGTAAAGGGTCGCGCCGGGGCTGAGGGAGACATTCCGGCCCAGCGTGATCTCGCCGTCCAGGCCAAGCGTGACGCCGGGCGCGATCAATGTTCCCTCGCCGACATGCAGCCGGGACGCAATACCAGATCCTTCGCCCAGAAGCCGCAGACGCCCCAGCACTGCCACGCGCGGGGCCAGATCGCAGCCTGCCAGACGGTAGCACTGCGCCCGGACGCTCGGCAGAGCGAATTCAGGCAGCAGGCAGGCGCAGGCGGACCAGAACCACAATCGCGGGCGGAAGACGCCCAGCGCGCTGCGCCCCTCACGGACCAGCCGCGCCTGCCAGCGAGGCATCGGCCTGTCAACAGCCGGCGCAGACGGCACGTTTTCGGCGCTCATCCTGCCTCCTCGCCGCCCATGCCCGTCAGGGCGGCCATGCGGCCCACATAGGCTTCCAGTGAATACGTTTTTTCCATCAGGCAGCGAGCATTTCGGCCCATACGGGCCGCCAGTTCCGGGTTTTCCGTCAGTTCCTGAATCCGCACACGCAGCGCTCGGGCATCGCCCGGCGGCACATAAAAACCTGTTTCGCCCTCAATGACATAGTCGCTATGGCCCGAAATGCGCGTCGTGATGACCGGCTTGCCCATTGCCATCGCTTCGGCGATGACGGCGTAGCCGCAGGCGTGTACGGCCTCATACAGCGGCACGACCACGCAAGACGATTCGGCATAAAGCCGGCGCAGGCCCAGATAATCCCCGTAAGAGCGAGCCTCCACGTTCGGCGGCAGCGGCTGACCGTCAATGTCCAGACCGGCGCGAAACCAGGCGCTGTCGGCGGCGATTTTGACTTCCGCGTCTAGCCCGGCGACGGCTTGAACCAGGGTCCGATAATCCCGCTTCGCCATGCCGGCGCTGGCGACCTGCCGGGGCAGCACAACGGTCTCAGCCTGAGGTTGAAAGAAGGCCAGGTCTACCCCGTAGCCAGCATTGTGGACACGCCCGGCGGGGATGCCGTGACTGACAATCAGCCGCTGCCGCAATGTCTCCGACAGGCACAGAAAATGCACGGAGGACGCGCCGCGCAGCAGCCGCAAAACCCAGGCTCCCTTGTGCGAACCAAGATAAGACCCGTGGATCGTGATGTAAATCGGCAGAGTTCCCGCAGTTATCCGCTGAAGCAGCGCCAGCGGAAATCCGACATCTTCTCCCGTCGTCAGCGCCAGGGACAGACCCGGCTCCAGACGGCCCAGGGCGGCCAAAGCCCAGTAGGGCCCGCCCAGCCGCCCAGCCAGCCGCGCCAGGGGGGACGCCGCAGCGACGGCATCCTCAAAAGTCACCAGCCGGGCGGGATGCCGACGCAACAGTTCCAGATAGTCCACACGCGGATGCTGCCGCGCCGCGATGCGGTCCGGCAGAGTCGAGTCCGGCAGGCCGCCCAGAAACAGCGCACGGTCCAGAGAAAGAGCGCGGACAGGCTGAGAAGCAGTCAGGGTCATGCGAGTTTGATATCCAGCAGCGCCTGACCGTACACGGCATTGGGCCACAGTCGCGCCGAAAACTGCTCCAGTGCGCGGCGCACAGCCGGCGGCAGTTTGTAAACCACGGAAGGGAGCCAGACGACGCCGCCTTCCTGCGCGATTTGAAATCCCGCCTCCCGGACCAGATCACGGGCGGTCTTGGGCGTGAAGAAATGCACATGCGTCCGATCCAGCGGACCGGTATCCGTGTATTCAAACTGACCGCGCAGGATTTTCCAGCGCAATGACCAGTGGACGATGCTCGGCACGCAGATCAAGATATGGCCGCCGGGAGCAAGCAGCGGGGCGACATTTTGCAGCGCGCGCTCCGGGGCAATCAAATGTTCCAGCACATCACCGAAGAGAACAAAATCAAAGCTGCCCGGCTCCAGCGCGGCAACCGAGGCCGGGTCCTGAATGTCGCCGACCAGAATCTGCGCGTAACAACCCCGCGCCTGTGCCTGCCTGGCGGCGTCCGCCACATATTCCAATCCCGTCACGCGGCAATTTCGCTGGGTAACCAGATACTCGCCGACATAGCCCGTCGCGCAGCCGACTTCCAGAATTCGCTTATTCTCGCCGATGATGCGGCCGAACCAGGCATTCTTATTGCCGGGATCGTCAAAACCGGCATCATAGTCGTAAATCTCAGCCATTGTTGTTCCTCAGGATGCTGATACGAGGAGCGTCACGCCTGGCGCGTCTCCTGCCGAACGGCCAAAGTTTGCGTCGGCTGCTCTTCAGGCGCGAGTCGGTACAGGCGGGTCTGCGGGTCAACACGCAGCCGCAGGCTGCTGGCCAGCCCCTGCCAAAGCCCGCGAAAAAAGGCAGCGTCACTGTTGGGCCGGCGGCGCAGCAGCCACTTGGCGAAGGCACGGGTTGCAGCGGGCAGAGCGCGCTCGGCAAGATTGCGAATCGCCCAGAAATCACCGCAGCGCGCGTGTTTCACCAGAAAGGCGGCATCCCCGATGCCGTAGCCGCGCAGCACCGTCCCCCAGTGATCCGGCATTCGGAAAGCGCGATGGTACAAGCGCAGTGAAGGACGCAGCGCGGCCCGCGCGCCCTGCCGACGCAGGCGATAGACAAAGTCCCCCTCTTCACCGGCGGGAAACAGCGCTCCCGGCCCAAGAGCCGGATCAAAGCGGACAGCGCCGGGGAGGCGGCTGAGGACATCGCGGCGCAAAGCCATGTTCGCGCCCATACCGCACAGTTCGTTGGGACGCAGGTCTCGCGCCTCGCCGAACGTCCAGGCCGGAACGCATACTTTATGAAGATCGGGGATCGATGGAGAAGGCAGAACAGGGCCAAAGAGAATATCGGCTCCGGGCGATTGCTCAAATTCTTCCAGAATGCGAATCAGCCAGTCTGAAGGCGCCTCGCAGTCGTCATCGGTGAAGGCCAGAATCTCGCCTTGAACATGGGCAAGTCCCAGGTTCAGAGCGCGGGACTTCCCCACCGTCTGCGTCGGCAGGTAAACGAGGGGAGGATTTTTCCAGCCCAGCGACTGGACGACCGCGCGCGTCTCGTCATTGTCGCTTTGATCCACCAGCACGACCTCCCAGTCCTCCTGAAGGCAGGCAAGCACTGTGGGCAGACAGACCTTGACATCCTGCGGGCGATTGCGCGTGCAGATCAAGACGGATAACTTCATGCCCCCACCCGTCCTTTCCATATCTGACGCACCATCTGCACGTCCGACGGATGCAGGCAGCGGAGCAGCCAGCACAGCGGGACATAGAGAAGCAGGCCGGGAACCAGCAGCAGCAAGCCGTGGCGGTCATGCACCAGATAGAACAAAGCCACTAACGGCAACGCGGAAAGAGCGGCGCGGCCCAGCGTGGCGAGGCTGTTCCAGTCAAAGAAGCCGGACGGCAAGGCGCGCAGATAGGCGACGACCATGTAAGTCTCAATTAACGCATCTCCCAGGATCGCGCCGATAGCTCCATTGTGCAGCGCGCGCTGCGTCAGAAATATCAGGGAACCGGTCACCGGAACACAAATCAAGGCGGAAACGGCAGTGATGCGGCTCAAGGCTGCCTGACGGTCACAGGCGATCAGCACCGTCCCAGCCGCCTGCGATAAGAACCACAGGATAATCGCCGCCCCCATGATCATCAGCACAGGCGCGGCCGGCGCGAAGCTCGCCTGGTTTTGCGTCACCAGGGCGATGATCTGGCCGGGAGCCATGACCAGCACGGCGGCGAAGGGAACAGCGCAGATCACAATAAAGTTGAAGACGCGCCGGGCGGCATCGTCAAAGGCGCTCCGGTCTTCGTGATATAAACGCGAGAGCGCCGGAAGCATCGCGCCGGTCAAGGCCATCGGGATGAACATCGTTGTCCCGCCGAGCCGCTTCGCCAATCCATACCAGCCGATGGCTTCCAGGCTGCTCATTTTGGACATCAGCAGAGCGTCACAGTTCCCATAGACGGCGATAAAGACGGCTGTGGTCAGGAACGGCAGCCCCTGCTGCACCAAAAGCCAAATGGTTTCCCAGCGCGGCAGGCGCAGGGTCTTGAAATAAGGACGGAAGGCAGTGGCGTTGATCGCGAATGCGATCCCCGAACTGACTGCGCCGGTGCCGGCGATCATCCACCAGGGCGCATGGCGCAAAATTAGAAAAACGACCAGCGCCGTCATGACGGCCTTGTCGGCGACGATGGCGGCGTTCTGCCGGGGAATCTCCTGCAAGCCGCGCAGGGCCGCGCCGAGCGCTTCGTTGAGCATGCCAACCAGGATCGCGGCGGTGGCGACAACGACGAGGAGGCGCACACCAGGCGAGTATCCCAGACCCCAGGCGACGCCCCAGCCCACAACGACCGCCAGCAGGCCTAGCGGCAGACGCATGGCGAGGGCGGCGAGTGTCAGTTCCGCCGTTCGCGTCGTATCCCGCGCGATGTCCCGTGTCAGCACCGTGGACGTGCCCAGAGTCATGCCGATGCCGAAGATGCTGGAAAACGAGAATGCCAGGGTCAGCGCACCCAGTCCTCCTGGCCCGACATAGCGCGTCAAATAAATGGTCATGACAAACGCCATGCCCCACGTCAGCACCTGGGAAGCCAGAGTCGCGAGGACATTCCGAGCCACCAGAAGCGAGCGACTCATCGGTGCCGCCGACACGGCGGGTGCCTGCTCAGAGGCTGCCGATGCCTCCATGCCGGCAGGGCGGCGCACTCGCGATAGGCGTCGCCGCAAGCGGGCCGCGGGCTTCTCAACACCGTAAAAGATCAGCGTTGAGAGTGCGAGGCAGACAGCCAGAGAAGCAAGCGATGCCGCTGCCTTCGGCCAGTGCGTCCAATGATCCATGCCATAAAGAATAGTGGTGTGCAGAAGATACAACGAGTAGGACAGCAGGCCGACAAACTTGACCCACGAGACATTCAGCCACCGAAAAACACCCCACTGGGGACAGCGAATGGCCGCCATAAAAATGGGAAACAACGCCAGGCTTTGCAGGGTGAAGGCAATCGTGTGCTGGAACCAAAACGAGCGGATCGCGAAACTGACTAAGAGAACCGCGAACGCCAGGGGAAGCCAGACGGTTTTCAAGCGGCGCTCCGAAACGGGAGCCTCGTCCAGAACGGGGTTGCCGCAGACAGCCAGGACGCAGCCGAAAAGAATGGAATCCACGCGCGTGTCGGTGGCGACATACAGGCGGTCATGGCCGGCATGCAGGACAAAAACCAGAACGCAGCGCCAGACCAGCAGCAGGCCGCACAGGCTTAACAGGACCCGCATCTGCTGCTTGCCCGAAAGTCCGCGCCGCCGCATCAGGAAATAGGCCAACGGGAAGACGAGGTAGAAATGCTCCTCAACTGCCAGCGACCAGAAGACCCATGTGCCAGGCACCAGCCCGTACCACCAGCCATGACGCACAATGTAGTAGTTTGTCAGATGGCAGACCTGCGCCGCAATCGCCGACGGCCAGGGCAAGTTATCCAGAGCGCCGGTCCAGGCCAGCCCGTAAGCCAGCCCCAGCACCAGATAAAAAGGCGGAAAAATACGCAGGACACGACGCAGATAAAAGTCCCGGAAGTTGATACGGCTGGTCTGATCAAACTCCAGCCGAAGCAAGGTCGTGATCAAATACCCGCTCAAAAAGAAAAAGACGACCAGGCCCAGATCGCCCGGCACCCAGCGCTTTGTGCTGGCGTGGGCCAGGAAAACAATCAGGAACGAGACAGCCCGCAGACCGTCCAAAGAGGGAATTTGAAAAGAAGGCTTGCGCGGCCCTGCCGCCGGCGCTGTCTCCACACTGGCAATGGTCATTGCATCACCCTCGGGGACCGCGCGCCGGCCAGCCCAGGCTGAAGGGTCGGAAGGACCGCCATGACGCCGGCCCAAATCCCGGCAAAGAGAACGTCGCGCGGATTGGACAACTGTAAGTCCAGCAGACCAAAAATCACCAGCATGACGGTCGTCACCATCGCGAACATCCCAATGGCTTTGGTCGTGGCATCCGATTCCGGCGCGCGAATGGTTTGGCCCGCCCGAATCAGAATCGCAGAGATCATCATCCAGAAGGCAAGAAATCCAAACGAGCCGACACGTTCCCAAATCCAGAGGATTTGATTGTGCGGGATATAGTCTTCCAGTTCATAGAATTTGCTGATATCGGCCATGGGGACCACATGGAAATAGCGCTTGCCGTAGCCGTAGCCTTGCAGTGGGGCGGATTTGATCGTTGCCATCAGGTCGGCATTCTCGGCATCGCGGGCGGCGTTGGAGGACGCATCCCGCTCATCCGGCTGAAAGTTGGACCGAATGGCGCGCGCCGGCTGTGCAAACAGGCTGTTGCTGTTTTTAAAGACGTTGTAATATCCGGTAAAACCCAGCGCCAGAATCAGGCCCAGCGGAACGATCAGCCGGCGGCGGGCGGGGAAAGCCTGGTAGCAGGCCAGCACCACTAAAGGAAATACCAGCACCATAGCCGCCGTTCCGGCCCGCCGGTTACAGGCCAGGTCTCCCAGCACGACAAACGGCAGCAGCCACAGCATCACCCATTGCAACCGAGGCACGACCCCGCAGATACGCAGCGTCACTAGAAGCAGGATGAAGGCGTTAAAGAAAAACACCTCTTCATGCGCGCCGACTCCCTGATCCGGCAGCGGCAGCCCATGCATGGTCACATACTGCCGGAACGTCAACAAAATTCCTTTCAGACCGATCCAGATGACACTCAGCCAGAGCAAGGTGTGAAGCTGCTTTAGCTCACGCACGCAATTGACCGCCATCAGGTAAGCAAGCGCAAAATAAAACTGTGGACGTATCTCTAAAAGGGAAATCTTGAAATCACCGCCCGTCAACATGCCGTTGACCCACCCCATCAACACAAACAGGATGTAAACGAATATCGGCCAGAACAGCGGGCCGGCTCGGAGATTGGTCGTTCCTGTATAGACCGAGCGCAGACAGGAACAAGCGCCGGCCACGAGGATGAAGATTTCAAACAGGTTCAGAGGGACGCCCTTGAAATTGGCATGAGCATAAAACTGGAATATGGTGTTGACGTTCCAGAAGAAGGGAACGCGGTCCGTCAGCGCATCTTTGTAAGGCATGCCGTCCGGCCCGCTTGAGAGGCCCAGCTCAAATAAGCAGGCCGCCGTGAGCGTAAAAAAGAAAGCGAAGCGTGGGAAGTGCCAGAGCAGGACGGGGGTCAGAATGGCAAGCAGCAGAGCAATGGGCAGAACGATGTTGTCCAGCCCAAAGGCGACAAAAGGTCCCGGCGCTGGCGGCGGCCAGGATGATCCCACCCGCCAGAAACCATACAGACCGAGACCGCGCGGCGGCGGCGTAGTCCTCGGCGGATGGCATCGTGCTCAATGGCGGCAGGTCGTCGGTTACGTCTGGCCGAGCATCCAGCGTGGCTGATTGTTGCGGTGAAGCATTCATAGTTAATCGGGCTGCGACTGCTGACTTACTTCCGAAGCGGCAGTTGAATTAAAGTCATAGACTGCGGCGGCAGAGTCAGAGCGCCGGGGAGCGGCGTTGCTGGAAAGGCGACGATCTCGCCGGGATTATCGGCTTCGCAGCGCCATATCTTCATGGTTCCCGTAGGCTGCGCGCCCTGAATGGTCAGCGGCGCGGTGATCGTCGCCTTCGGCATCTTGTTGATCAAAATCAGTGTCAGGTCTCCCGTGCGGCTGTCAGTCGCCGCGTAGCAGGAAAGCCGGTCTTGATCCGTGCTCCGGGCCGCGCAGGAAACATCACCGAAGCCGTTTCCCTGCCCGTCGGCATTGCGATACAATTGAAAGGCCAGATACGGCGGCGTGTTCTTGTTGGGAAACGCCCAGTAGTTCGCCAGAAAAACGTCTTCGCGCCCGAAGATGCCCAGCGCATCGGCATCCGCCAGGCCACCGCTGATGCTTTGATCCGCGCCGAAGTTCCATTCGGTAATGCCGAGGCGCGTGCCGGGATACCCTTGAGCGATCCACTCCTTCAGACGCGGGATGAGGCGTATGGGTTCTCCGATCCAGCTTTCATCCGAGTACGTCGGGTCCCACAGGCCGCGCGTTGAGCGCAGGCGCAGCGCATTCGTGACTTTGTCCGCCCGGCTGCTGTAAACCCCGCTGCCCTGTGGGTAGAAATGAACATCCAGAACGTCCAGCGACCGCCGGCCCGCCCGCGCGTCATGCGCCTGGACCGCCTTCAGAAACCAGGGCAGGAACGGCTGACCGCCATGCCGCGTCCGGTCGGCGTGCGTGTGAAAATTGTCGTCGCCACGATCCAAAGCCGAGTAATTATACCCGGTCCAGCCCCAGGAAACCGGGCCTGTGATCATGGCCGCCGGGTCTACGTCCTTGACCGCCGTGGCATACTCCAGGAAGTTACGCAGGATATCGTCATACCCCATGCGCGCCGGGTGGACATCGGTATGGGTGCCGTCCCACAAATCCGGCTCATTGTCCATGGCGTAAAACTGGACGCCGCCGTGCGCGGCGTCGCCGAACTTCTTTGTCAGGTGTGCGATCCATTCATCCTGGTAGACCACGCCGCCTGCCGGGCTCGGATAGTCTTCAAACGGCTTGCCTTTGCGGGCGACCGACCGAAGGCTGGTGAGCGCGCGGTTTTCGGCAGGATCATAGCCGGCAATCGGGCCATCTGCATCGGACAATCCCGTTCCGCCGGAATCGGGAACATGGACGGACGCATGGCCGTTGTCCGTATCTTTCGCGACCCAGCCAATCGTGGGAACGGTCAGGAGCGTCGCCGCCCCATGCGCTTTGTTGCCGGACACAAAATGGTCGGCGGCGGATGATGGGCCGGGTGGGAGGCTGCCATCCGTCGCAGAGCGATTGCGGAATCCCCAGTCACGCGCGGCGTTCACAGCATTGCCCTGCACCCAGTTGTAGCGCGACTTGTCATTACCGCCCCAGCGATTGACGCCCAGCCGCAGATCAGCCAGATAATCGTCGGGCGCGAATGCCATGCCGTAAATAAACGGCGAAATCGGGTGGCGGCCTGCGCCAGCATTCACCGTGACGGCGACGGTCGCCTGCGTCGGCGCGGGCGGCAGGGACAGATCAGGCAGCAGCGCGATGTCGTCCACGACCAGCGGCAGAGACGCGCTATCTTCGGGCTGAAAGATGATGCCGCTCATCGTCAGGCCGCTCCGGGGAACGCCCAGATCGGCCAGAGGAATCCGTAACAGATGCCAGCCGATGCGGCCACTCGGATCGGCCCGCAGATATTTAGTTGCCGACACATACGGCAGGAATTTGAGGTCTTCGCCCGCCAGGCAGACGCGCGTCGCCGTGTCTCCCTGCACAAAAGCTTGCAGGGTTCCGTAACCGCCGGTCTCAAACCCGTCATGATGCAGATATAAGCCCCGGTTGCCGCTGGGCGTCAGCAAGATGGCGGCTTTGCCCGCATGCACCGGGTCCGTGTGGCTGAAATCCCGCGTTCCCCAGGACCAATCCTGCCAGCCCTCGCCGAGTTTGTCGTCATAAACGATCAGGGCGGCATCGGCCCGCTCGGTGGGCAGAACCGCCGCCTGCGCGGAGTTCCCCTTGACCTCGTGGTACAGGCTCCGCGCCACCTCATGCCACTTGCCCTGACTCTGTAACGCCGAGCGGGCACCATACCCCCCCGCCAGCAGCGCCACAGCCAAAAGAATCAGTCCGACAACCAGTTTCCTCGGAGATTTGCGGGCGGCGCTCAAACGGACGCGCGGTGTCTTCAAGGGCATACTCTTCGAACCGAATGCGGCGTGGAATCGCTGTCTACTACATTGTACCATGCAAAAGTCATGCCAACCACTTATTTGTGAATGGGGCCGGCACCATTATCTGATCAATGACTGTGCCAATCAGAGGAGAATATTGGGGGAGTACCAGCAGTGTAAAGAAACGGCGTCCGAGAGCCAAATGCCAGTGACTACGTTCCTGAGCAATTGCCAGCAGCCCAAGAAACCAGCGCGAATCTTCATGCCACGCCGTATCCGCATGGATGATTTGGAAGACGCGCCCCCCATCTTCGGGAACCTCAAACTCAAAGCCATCACTGAGCGCATCCAAGTTCCGGCTTCCCGCCTCAAGCCGATAGCCAAACCGCGATTCCCATTCTAAGCGCTGACCCAGCGCGACAATTGCCGGGCCTAAGCCATCGCTGCAATCCAGTGTATCCACCTGATAGTCATTACGCGCAAGCCAATCCCGGCAGAAAGGGTACTGCCCTTCGTCTAATGTCGCCAGACCAGAGCCTGCCACAATCGCCCAAACATCAAGTCGTCGCCAATCTAGGTCATTGAAGGCTGCCAAAAGACATACCACCTCACAATCAGTCGTCTTTTTTGAGAGTTACTTGCCGTCCAACGGCAATGCCGACAACAAGCATAAGGAGCGGGAAAATCACTTTGGCAATAATGGTTTCAACCAAGTTGGTAACGCTCTCACCGGAAATCTCCGTCAATTCGCGGTAATGGCTGATTTCGTCCGGGGAGGCGTTCAGCGGCGGGACTGGAGGCAGTTTCGCGTACCAGACCCAGGCGATAAAACCGACTGAAACAAGGGCAGCGGCCACGACTACCCAGGTGATTTTGGTAAAGGCAGCCTGAAGGGGAGTGATCTCCCGAACGCTGCTGTCTTGCAGAAGGCGTTCGATTTTCTTTTCCAGGCTGCCTGAAGCATTGCTTGTGTCAGGCATGGCAGCGTTTAAACCGTCACGAGTTCTTTTAGTATGTGATCTTGCTTGTCCGTGATCGTGATTTTGTTGCCCTGGCTTGCCTCGCGGCTGATGACAACGTAAGTCGCCACAGCCCGGCGGATGACTTCCGCTTTGGACAATGCCTTTTCCTGAGACACTTGTTTAAGTTGCTGCTCAAACTCTGTGCCAAGATCAATAGTGTACTTTGCCATAAGTGCTTTCCTTTCGTGAGTACGTTCGTCAGGCTATTATACACCATTTCAACATATTTTTCACATCAAAAAGATGTATCGGCTCCCAGCAGATACGTCTGCACGAACAGGACAGTCGCGTAGAACCGACACTAGTTATTCCGTCTACCCTTCTAGTTCGCGGCCCCATGAGTCAAGATGCTTTGGCTTCAAGTCTTCATAATTATTGTCACAACCAATCCATTCAAAGATGATCGCATTCTCCGCAATGGTTTCGCGAAATCCCATGACCCATAAACTCCTCTGTTCCGGTTTCCACTGGATATAGCCGCGAAACAGACCGGCCATCCATTTTTCTGAGATCATCGCAGCCTCCTCAAAAATTTGCGTAACATCTAGGCCAGCACTAAGAGCAGCATGATAGCACAAGCAGACATCCATCGTATTATCGCGGAAATCATCCTGGGCATTCTGAATCGCATGATAAGTGAGCCGCGCCTCGATTTTTGCTTCGGCATCCAAGCCACAAGCGTCTTCGCCAAAAAGCGGTTTAAACACGATCCGGTCCATATCTGAATAGTCAGGCCCAGGAATATGCCAAACGCGACCAAAATCCCATCCTGCACGTAATTCCGCACGCTCCGGGGCATCCGACAGCCGGTAAAGTTCATCGAGGCGCAGGAAAGCGCGCAGAGGGTCTGGCTCCTTCAGAATCGCATTTAAGGTCGCTGTCATGCTCAAGATAAAACCTTATTTGTTCATGCCTAGCAGGTACGTCTGCACAAACAGGACGGTAGCGTAGAACTGGAATTCGACGTTTTTCTTTTTGGCGAAGCCATGCCCTTCATCGTCGGCCATCAGGAACCAGACGGGGATGTCATTGCCGCGCAGGGTCTGGACCATTTGCACAGCCTCGGAGGCGGGGACACGCGGGTCGTTTTTGCCTTGAATGACGAACAGGGGCTTGCGGATCTGGTCGGCGTGGTTGAGCGGGGCGATGCGCTCCAAAAAGGCCCGCATTTCCGGGTCGCGCTCGTCACCGTACTCCACGCGGCGCAGATCGCGCCGGTAGCCCTCGGTGTTTTCCAGAAACGTCACGAGATTGGACATGCCCACGATGTCTACGGAACAGGCGATGCGATCACTATAAAGCGTGGAGACGGCCAGTGTCATGTGGCCGCCGTAGCTGCCGCCGCTGACCAGGATACGCTCAGAGTCCAGATCGGGTTGAGTGGCGATCCAATCTAAAAGTGCGCCGATGTCCTTGTAAGAGTCTTCGCGCAAAAAGCCGTTGTCTAAATCCAGAAACGTCTTGCCGTATCCTGAAGAGCCGCGCACGTTCGGGTAGAGCAGAGCGACGCCGAGTTCATTGAGATAGGCATTGCTCTGGCCGAGAAATCCGGGCCGCGCCTGGCTTTCCGGGCCGCCATGAATGACGATATTGACAGGACGCCTGCCCTCAAACTTGGAGGCAGGGCGATACAGGAAGCCGGAAATGGAACGGCCGTCAAAACTGAGCCAGCGGACCAGTTCCGGCTCGGAAAAGTGGTCCGTGTTCAGGCCGCCGGTCTCGCTGCGCGTCCATCGGTCAATCTGCCCGGTGTGGACGTTCAGGGAATACACATCGCTTGTCGCGCGGGCGGATACCATGCCGAAGGCTAAATCCTGCCCGTTTTTGTGCCAGCGCAGGCTGCCGAGGATGCCGACCGGAATGCCCGCAGGCTCGGTCAGCGCGCCGGTTTGGGTATTCAGCAGGCGCAGAATGCCGATGCCGTCTTCATTGGTGACGAACGCAATGCAGCCGCCGTCAGGCGAAACGTCAAACTCTTCCACGCCCCAGGCCAAATTGGGAGTCAGCGCCGTTTGGCTGCCTGTCGCCAGATCCAGCGCGACCAGACGTTCAAACTCGTGATCTTTGTCCGTCAGGACATAAAGCGACCGACCATCCGGGGCAAACTTCCCGCTCGCATAAGAAACTTTCGGACCGCCCTTCGGCGTCACCAGTGTTTTTTCGCCCGTTTGGGCATCCAGAAGCCACAGGTAGCTTTCGTTGACGGACACATACTCCATGACCAGAATCTGCGAATCATCCGGCGACCAGTCCTGCCCAAACCAGCCGCCGCCCTCCTGCGCGGCCAGCAGGCGGTCGCTTTCGGGCTGACGGGGATCAATGATATAAAAGTCGGTGTCTTTGCCGGTGCGGCGGGTGGAATAGTAGACCATGCGATCCCCGGCATGGGACCAGATGCCGTGATTGTTCTTAGATTTCCCATCCGTCAGAAGCGTAATGGCACCATCTTCCAAGTCATAACGATAATTTTGCGAGAATTCATTGCCGCCAGTGTCTTTACTGAAAACAAAGAAATCGCCCTGGTTCGGCTGGAAAGAAGCCGCGCCGACCGTGTCCGCATAGAATGTCATCTGCCGCCGGTCCCCGCCGGGAAAGGCGACATGATGCACCTGGAACGTATCGGCAAAGCGTGTGCGGATCAGCATCTCGCGCCGCGTCGGATGCCAGTCGGCAAAACCGGCAGCCCGGAACTCCGTGTAACGGCGCAGGCTCTCAGCCAGCGCTTTGGGGATCGGTGGAACACCTTCCACAGTCAAATTGTCGCCGGGGAGTACCACCTCAGCCGGGGCAGTTTCGGGCATGGAATCAGCCTTCCTATCCGTCTCACTTGCCCCTATCATACCCGCAAGGGACGGCGCGAGTCAAAAAGAAAAACCCGGTAATGCTGTCAGTGCAGAAGCAGCCCAGCCCGGCCTATAATTGTCTTGCAGAGTTGCTTCTGTCATCGTGTTTCTCTTTTTGGCCCCGCTGGGAACGGCGGGGTCTTTTTTTGCGTTCCCTGCGCCTCCGCAGCTTTCACGTTTGCAAGGTATACTGTGCGTATTGCGTTTGAGAAGGGAAGAACATCATGGCGGATCGCAAGCGGTTCCCCGGCCTCTCGTCTACGGCTTTTGAACATCCGACCGATAAAGCGACGCTGGCAGCGCTGCGGAAAGCGCCTGGCCTGGATTGGGTTTTTCGCAAGTTCAACGAGTACGGCGGCGACCGGGCCGGACGGCTTTACTGCCTTTCCGATACGGTGCGCGTGGATCGCAGCCAGTGCCGCGATCTGTACGAGATGCTGGTGGAATGCTGCGCCATTTTGGATATGCCCGTCCCGCAGCTTTACATTGATCAGCGGCCCTTTGCAAACGCTTTTACGTTCTGCGTCGAGTCGCCGATCATTGTGCTTTATTCCGGCCTGATTGATTTGTTGGACGAAGACGAATGGCGGGTCGTACTCGGCCATGAACTCGGGCATATCAAGGCCGGCCACGTTCTGTACCGGCAGATCGCGGAATTTCTGGCCAACCTGCTGATGCGGCTCGGCGGGCGGACGTTCGGGCTGTTACCCAGCCTGGGAATGGGGCTGTTTTACGCCTTCTTCCACTGGTATCGGCAGAGTGAACTCACGGCGGACCGGGCAAGCCTGCTGGTCTGTCAGGATGTAACCACAGTGCTAAACACCGAAATGAAGCTGGCAGGCGGGTCGCGCAAGCTGTACGCACAGATGGACAAAGATGCGTTTTTGCAGCAGGGCCGGGATTATGAAGAGATGGGCAAGGACGCCCTGAACTCGTTCTTCAAGATGGGCCAGACCCTGCACACGACCCACCCCTTCCCCGCCGTGCGCGCGATGGAGATTGATGCGTGGGCCAAGAGCGAAGAATACGCGAACATCCTGAATGGCCACTATGCCAAGATGTCCGACCCACCCCGTCCAACGACCGAAGCTTTCACGGACACGCCGCCGGACGATGCGCGTACCTGTCCGAATTGCAAGGCGACGATCCTCTACCGCGCCTTCGTTTTCTGCCCGGAATGCGGGGCGGATTTGCCGAGGTAATGATTGATGGGTCATATCCCTCTCCATGACAAGCAGGCGCTGACCACCTACCGCAAAATCGCGATTGCAAGCTGGCGGCACCCGCGCGATCCCAGCACCTATAGCTGGCTGGACCTGCCGGTGGAAGAGGCCGAGGCATTCCTAAAGACGTACCCCACCGGGCAGCGGCCCTCACTCACGTACCTGGTCGCCAAGATCGTGGCCAATTGTCTGGAAGAACATCCCGATCTGAACCATCTCCTGCGCGCCCGGAATCTTTATCGGCGCGCGCAAACCGATGTCTTCATCACCACGCTGCTGAATACCACGCGCGGCAAAGACCTTTCCGGGTTCGTCCTGCGGGATGTTCCCAGTCATAGCCTAAGCGAAGTGGCACAGATGGCGGAAGATGCGGTGGGAATCCTGCGGCGCGGCGAAGACAAGGAAACAGAGCGCATCAACGAGATCACGGCCCGGACGCCGGTTTGGCTGCTCCGCCTGATCATGTATTTTGAAGACTTCGCGCATTACACGCTGAATGTTTCACTCCGGCGTTTCGGCATTCCTGACGATCGCTTCGGCTCGGCGATGATTAGTAATTTCGGGGTTCTGGGGATTGATAATGCTCTGGTTCCGCTGTCGCCCTATTGCCGCTGCCCCCTCATTGTCGGCATGGGACGCCCCCGCCCGATGCCGATAGTGCGCGGCAAGGAAATCGTGGTCGCGGAGTGCATCACGATCAGCTTTACTTTTGACCACAGGTACGCCGACGGTGTGCATGGCGGGCTGATGATGCGGCGCTTTCAGAAGATATTTCTCAAGCCTGGTCGCTACGCCGACATCTTCGGAGACATACCAGTTAATCCTCGAAATCCGGCAACTGGCTGAATGTCAGCGGCTCTTCCGCCGCCGCGTAGGCTTCCCGGCCAACATGCGTGTCCTCGCGCTGAAAGACCAGCAGGTAGTACGACGCCGAATACTCGCGCATCGCCCGGCTGCTGCTGTCCAGTTCCTCAAAGGGCGACGGGTCCATGCCGCTGTCTTCCGAAAAGGTGCGCCGCCAGGTATCGGGCGTCAGCGAGAACAAGGCCCAGCCCTGTTCGGCGTGCGAATCCAGAATGCCCTGCATCCCCTCATAATCAGTCACCATTGTTTTGTACCGGCGCATCCCCATTCCTCCCGACAAGTTCCGTTCGGCAAGCGGCCTCAGTGTACCCCAAAGCGAGAAGCGGAGGCAAGGGACTTCAGCGGCCCGGCAGCAGAACGATGGCGTCCGGGACAGTGACGCCGGTTTCGCGCGGCGATTGCAGGTTCCCATTCAGCCGGTAAGTCATCTGGGTAGACGCGCCGCCGTCCAGACACATGGCGGCCTCAACAGTGGTGCCGTCATAGCGCGGGAAGTAGCCGGCAATCAAAGCGGCTAGATCGTGAAAATCCGTGCCGGAGGCCATGCCGAGGAGCAGATGCCGGGGCCGTCCGCCGTCACTGTCATAGGCGACAAAGGTGCGTGGAACCGGACCGGGGCTGACCAGCCGCTCCTGATAGTCTGTGACGACTGATTTTCCCTCCGAGATCAGCATGGGGCCGCAGCCGACGGCATTAACGATGCGCCAGACCGCCCCACGGCGGCCCATCGGAGAGGAAAACACGCGCAATCCCTGCGGCTTGCCGGCCTCTGTCGCCGCCCAGGCGATCTGCGGGCTGCCGTCCCCCGTCAGTCCAAACGCGCTGCGGACGTAACCGCCCCGAGCAACCGTCGCGCTGCCGTGACCCAGCAGCGGCGGCGCAGCATGCCGGACGCGGCCCTTCTGAACCAGCAGACCAACAAATTCTTTGCGCTCCTGTGCATCTTCCTGCCCGAAATAGCCGCCGTTGACGGCAGCCAGCCCGTGCAAGCGCGTCAGCCAGTCGCGCGGCGTATACGCCTGCCCGACCACCCGCCCATGTACCAAGACAATACCGCGCGTCTGGATGGTCAGATGGGCGTTCGCGTGGTCCAGATCAATGTCCACAATGTCCATGCCATTGCCGTCCGCCGTGGGAATGGCGCGGTGGATGACGCCGGGCGCGAGAACGTCGCCGTCCGAAGCGGCAAGGGCATCAGGCGAAAGCACATGGGCGGGCGACGTGCGCGGCGAACAGCCGGACAGCAGCAGACACAGGAAAAGCCCCCCCAGAATTGGGGGGGCAGTGGCATTGAATGAGAGAAGCGGTCGAAAGTCGCATCAGCAGTGCCAGTCTACATTGGACACTTCGCGGGCGTACTTGATGATAAACTGCTTGCGCGGCTCCACTTTGTCGCTCATCAGGATAGAGAACATTTCCGCCGCCGCTTCGGCATCTTCCAATGTCACGCGGGCCAGGGTGCGCGTCTCAATGTTCAGCGTCGTCTCAAACAATTCCTGCGCGTTCATCTCGCCCAGGCCCTTGAAACGGCCCACCTGCACGTCCTTGCGCTTCAGTTCCTTCACCATCCGGTCGCGCTCCTCTTCGTTCCGGGCATACAGGCGCGTGTCTTTGCCGGATTTAATAGAGTAAAGCGGCGGTTGGGCGATATAAATATGCCCCTGCTCTATCAATGGGCGCATATAATTGAAAAAGAAAGTCAGCAGCAGCGTTCGGATATGGTCGCCGTCTACGTCTGCATCCGTCATAATCACCACACGGTCATAGCGCAGCTTGGACATATCAAACTTGGACGACGACTCGCCCTCATCGGCGTCATCATCGCTGTCTACTTTGATGCCGATGCCCAAAGCGGTAATCAGGCTGCGGACTTCGTTATTTTCCAGCGTCTTGTCCAGCGCCGCTTTGCCGACATTGATAATTTTACCCCGCAGCGGCAGAATGGCCTGATACCGCCGGTCCCGGCCCTGCTTTGCCGAGCCGCCGGCGGAGTCGCCTTCCACGAGGAAAATCTCGCATTTTTTGGGGTCGCGCTCGGTGCAGTCGGCCAGCTTGCCAGGAAGATTGGAGTTTTCCAGGCTGGATTGGCGCTTGATGAGATCCGCAGCTTTGCGGGCGGCGTCGCGGGCGCGCTGGGCGGTCAGGGCTTTGTCCACGATGCGCTTGCCGACCGCGGGGTTCTCCTCCAGGAACTGCGTCAGCCCTTCGCCCATGATGGAGTTGACGATGCCTTCCACTTCGGAGTTGCCAAGTTTGGCTTTGGTTTGGCCCTCAAACTGCGGCTTGAACAGGCGCACCGAGATGACGGCGGTTAGGCCTTCGCGCACGTCGTCGCCGCTGAGGTTGGTGTCTTTTTCTTTCAGCGCGCCGGTTTTGCGGGCATATTGATTGATGACACGGGTCAACGCCGTGCGAAAGCCGGACAGATGCGTACCGCCTTCTTTGGTATGGACATTGTTAGCGAAAGAAAGCACGGTTTCACTGTAAGTTTGGTTGTATTGCAGCGCAATCTCCACCTGAACATCTTCGCGAGTCTTGAGGAAGTAGATCGCCTGGCCGATGCCGTCTTTGTTTTCGTTCAGATGGTCTACCAGCTCGGCAATGCCGCGCTGATAATGATACGTCTTTGGCTCCGCGTCGGACAATTCATCGTGGAAATGCACCGTCACTTCGCGGTTCAGATAACAAGTGTTGCGAATGCGGGACTCAAATGTTTCCGGCTTGTAGACATACTCCCCAAAGATTTCCCTGTCGGCCAGCCAGGTAATGGTAGTGCCGCTGCGATCTGTGTCGCCAACGACTTTAAGTTTCCCTTTGGGCTTGCCGCGCTCGCAGCGCAACTTGTATTTCACGCCATTGCGCTCAATAATGGCGTCGCACCATTCGGACAGGAAGTTGACGCAGGAAAGGCCGACGCCGTGCAGGCCGCCGGAGACTTTATAGCCTCCTCCGCCGAACTTGCCGCCCGCGTTCAGCTTGGTCATGGCGAGTTCCACGCCGGACATATTGGTGTCTTTGTTGATGTCCGGGGGAATGCCGCGCCCATTATCGCGCACCGAGATCACGTTATTTTTTTGCAGGTTCACCCAGATTTCGGAAGCATGGCCCGCCAGCACTTCATCAATGGAGTTGTCCAGCACTTCGTACATCAGGTGATGCAGACCATTCGGCCCCGTGTCGCCGATGTACATAGCCGGGCGTGTCCGCACATGCTCCACGCCTTCCAGCAAGCGGATGGTATCGGCGGTATATTCTTCGGTGACATGCCCCATCGCTTCGGCATCGGGTTCGCCGTCCGTCAAAATCTCCGTAATCACCTGCCGGCCAGTTGTGTCCAGCAGAGCGGCCGCTGCGCCGTTCTGATGATTGGTCTGATGGTTTCCCAGGCCGTCCAATTCCACCGGCTCCGCCCGCTCCGTCACTTTGTCCAGCATCGTGTCTTTTTTTGCCTTTGCCAATTCGCTTCTCCTACACCAAGTCGGTTGTCTCTGGTATCAACAAGTAGTAAGAACTTGCTGAAAGTCTGTATAAATTATAGCACATTTGGGGGCTGCAAGTCAAGTTTGTCAGAGTAAAACAGGCGGTGTTGTGGGAATACACAGGCATGATCTCACCCAACAATCTTGCCAACTTTCTGGACGAATATCTGGAAACCGCCAAGTTCGCGGACGAGCTGCCGACAGTCTTTCGGCCCTTTGGGCGTTCTGTGGCGCGGCTGGGGCTTGCCCTTGACCCGTGGCCGGGCCTGGCCGAGTGGGTTGTGTCGGAGCGATTGGACGCCTTGTTCCTGCACCGGCCTTTTTCCTTGGACAATCAGACGCTGCCCGAAGAGGTCGGCGTTCTCGCCTCGCATCTGCCGTTTGAGGAGCGCCTGGCGCTGGGTTTTAACCCGCGTCTGGCGGATGCGTTAGGGATGACCTGCCTGAAACCCATCGGCAAGCGCAAGGGCCGGCCTCTGGGCATGCTAGGCGACGTGCCCCCGCAGACTGTCGCAGCCTTTTATCGCTCCGTTTCGGACATTTTCGGCGGTCGCGAGGATGCGCGTACTTGCGAGCGCAACGAAGTCACTAAAGTGGCCGTGGTCGGAGCGATGACGGCGGAACTGATGCGTGAAGCCTCCGCACGCGGAGCGGAAGTGTATGTCACCGGGCAAATGCGGTCGCCGGCGCGGGAGGCGATGATAGACACAGGCCTGGGGGTGTTCATTGTCGGACACCACCGTAGTGAAGAATGGGCCTTGCGGACCCTGGCGCACATTCTGCGGGAGCGTTTTGCGTCCCTGACAGTCAAACTGCCGCCGCCCCGAAATAAAGCCAGCAAAGCAGAAGCCCCGGCGATCCCGTAAGGAAATCGCCGGGGCTTCCGTGAGCATTTTCCGCCCTTATCGGAGACTGACTCCGGGAGCGGGTGTCAAGCTCTGCATGATCTTGATCCTCCCTTCGGAAGACGCGGGATTTTTGGGAATGCGTCTCCACTTTTTCTATCGCCTGGAGTCAGACTTCTGCTAAAGAACCCACTTCCCCCGAAGAGGCCCCTAGCCCCCAATAATGGGGGAACCGGAGGGAAGGGCAGGAGGGTCGCCGCCGCTGGCGCGGGATAAGTCTTTAATCCCCCACCCATCGCTCATACTGCCGCTGGATTTGGCGGACATGGTAAGCAATGTTGGCCGAGGAGCAGCCCAGACGATCTCCCGCTTCGCGCCATGTCAGGCCGTGCAGCAGGCATTCCAGCACGGCAAACTGCGTTGCCTTCAGATGCCGAGAAAAGTCTGCCACAGCAGCCCGGGCCTGCGCCTGATCCCAGGCAGGATCGGCCAGCGTTTCCTGCATGGCTTCTTCCAGCGGCAGGCAGCGGCGGAGCCGCCCGCGCTTGACGGCATCTAACAGCCGCCATCTGGCCCGCTGGATCAGATACTGTTCCGGGCTGCCAATCTCCACATCCAGTTCCCGCAGAGCATCCAGCATCCCCAACCATGCCTCCTGCAACAAGTCGTCGGCGTTCTCCGACGCGCAGCGCGCGTAGTAGCCCGCCATCTTCGTCAGGCGCGGGCGCAGGCGCTCCACCACGGTGGCGACAGCCGCCGGTTCGCCGGCCTGCGCGCGCGCAAATGCGCTTTTCATTTCCGAATCTTCTCCTCGTACTCGTCTGCATAAAACAACAAAAGCCGTCAGCACACAGGCTGCGGCGCAGGCGAGTCCGAGAGAAAGACTGAATTGTGGGATAAATCAGGCAGAGGACGTGCCGAAGCGAGGCAGCCGGTATGCAATTATTTTTAAGCGGGTCACAGACATAATTTCCGAGCGCCTCCTTTCGGCAGAGTGGGGTCTATCGCTATTATATCGCTTTTTGGTCCTGTTTTGCTAAACGTTCGCAAAATTCTTTTTGACAATTTTTCTCACTGCCAGACAAAGGGCAGACCCAGAAGCACGTTGTACCAGACGCCGGCCATCTTTGCGTAGCCGGAGGCCGTCGGGTGAACGCCGTCGCTGATGTCGCCGGGGCCAAAATTGCACAGGTCGTGCATATTGACGAAGGAGATGGACGCGCCCGACGCAGCCCGCGTCTGCACCAGAGCGGGCAAGCCCTGATTGAAAGGAAGCAGTAAAGCATCCAGCGTCGGATCAGCATTGGGAGTGACCGAGGCAACGACGATTTGCGTGTTCGGTGCCGCTGCAATCAGCGAGTCCAGCAAAGCGCCCATTTTCGCCAGCGCCGCCACCGGGGTATCACGCTTCGTTGGGTCGCTGCCGGTCAGATTGTTGGTCCCGATCTGAAGCAGGATGACATCCGGCTGGTAATTTGCTATGAACCCTGGAACCAGCGCCTGGATGTCCTCAATCCTTTTGCCTGCATGCCCCTCGCAGCCGCCGATGCCCGGCGGGCCGGAAAGGACGCAGCCAACGTATTGGCAGTTCCAGTTTTGCCCGATGGTCATGTCCCACAACGGTCCTTGATAGCCGCCCAGGACAGTCAGATCGGCAGAAACGCCCTGCGTGATGGAATCGCCCAGCGGCATGATGCGGATGCCGGGGCCGCTGACGGTCAGAGTGATGACGGGCGAAGCGGCGGCAGCATAATTCGCATCGCCGCTATAAAGAGCCGTGAGCGGATGAGTTCCCACGGAGAAATTGGGCGTTGATAACGTTGCCGTTCCCTGCCCGCCAATCGGCGCGCTGAGGGGGTCGGCAGACAAATCCTGAAGGGTGATCGTCCCTGTCGGGGCGCTTGCTCCCGCAGGGGACAAAACCATCGCCGTCAAAGTGACGCTCTGCCCAAAAGCAGTGGAGACAGTGGAAGACTGTAAAAGCAGCGATACCGTCCCCTTGACGATCATCACCCCTGCGGTTTTGGTCATTGTTCCCAGCGCCGCAGAGAGATAGGCCCTCGTGCCTGGCGTTGCAGCCGTCGTCGCGATAGCAAAGGCCGCCGAACTTTGGCCCGCCGGCACCAGAACGCGGCTGCCGCATGTCACTGCCGCGCTGCTGCTGGAAATAGTCACGAGGGTATCCACGGCGGTCGGACCGGAGAGTGTGACCACGCCGGTCGCGGGAGATCCGACCGCGACAGTGCCGGGGTTAATCGTCAATGACGTCAGCACAGGCGCTTTGATCGTCAATGTCGCCGCGCACCCTGCTCTGCCCAGCGTTGCGGTGACATGAGCCAGAGTGTCCGCAGGCACAGCCGTTGTGGTGACGCCAACAGTGGCATTTTTACTTCCCGTCGGCACCACGACAGTGACAGGCGGAAGCGCCACGCTGTCGCTTCCCAGAGTGACGGTCGTGCCGCCGGAACCGTCGTTGGGGGCAGGCGCCGCGAGGGTGATCTTCGCCACCGTTTGTGATCCGCCGACAACACTGGTCGGAGCCAGGTTTAATGCGGACAACAGGGGAGAAATCTTAATCACTGCGGTTTTGATCATGCCGCCGACTGCTGCGCTCAGTGTGACGCTGGTGAGGGCGGCGACCGGGCTGGTCGTAACAGGAAAGGATGCGCTGTTGGATCCGGCCAGCACAACCACGGTGGCGGGAACGCCGGCCGCTCCCCCATTGCTGCTGGACAGCATAACAGTCGTGTCCGCAACCGCCACGCCGCTGAGTGTGACGGTCGCGGTTGAGCCGCCGCTGTCATAAACAAGGGCAGGGCCAGCGACCAGGGAAACGATGGTGGGAGATTTCACTGTCAGCGCCGCGTTGGCGATGACACCATACGCCGCGCTGATTTGCACAGCAACGTTCGAGGTCACCGGCGTCGTCAGAATGGGAAATGACGCTTGTGTCGCGCTGGCAGGGATGGTAACACTGCCCGGCAAACTTGCCGCTGCGTTGTTGCTGCTGAGTGTCACCCATGCTCCGGCAGAGGGCGCAGGGGCGGTCAATGTGACCATGCCGACAGTGGCAGCCCCGCCCGTCACGCTGTTGGGGCTGACCGTGACGGAGGCAAGTTGGGCAGGTTTGATTGGAAAAGATTTGGCCGCCGAAGTTCCGCCGCCAGGCGCAGGATTGAAGACCGTCACGCTGGCCATGCCGACGGTTGCAATCAAAGAAGCCGGCACGGAAGCGGTGAGCGTGTTGGAGGAAACAAAGGCAGTCGTCAGCACACTGCTGTTCCATAGTACCTGCGAACCCGCAAAAAAGTTCGCGCCCCGCGCTGTCAGCGTGAAGCTGCCATTGCCGGCATAGGCCAGCGACGGGCTGGAACTGCTCAAAACAGGAACCAACGCCTGTGCCCCCGCTGAAATGCCGGAGGCAAGTAACAATATCAGACAGAACAGCGTGGGAACGACGAAGCGGCGGGGCGCGTGTATTAGACAGGCAGTGACCACGGCATGTTCCTCTTCTTGTTATGCGCCCAAAGCTTCCTGCTCGGCAATCGCCTCTTCCCAGGCGGCAAGAGCATTGAGCAGGTTGTCTTGCAGGCGGGTATGCTCGGCGGCCAGGGCGACCATGTCGGCGACTGAGTCGGAGGGACGGGCGAGCAGGCTCTCTACTTGGGCAATGCGCGTTTCGGCGGTCTGCACGACGCTTTCAGTCATCAGTGCGCGTTCCCGCGCTTTGACACGGGCTTTGCTCAGATCACGGGCGTTCATCGGGGGAGAAGAGGCCAGAGCAACCTGCTTTCCCATCTGGCTCCCCAAAATTGAGGCGGGGGGGCTATTCTTTCCTGCTCCCCCATTATTGGGGGCGGGGGGGGACTTTTTGACCGGAATGGGGGGGGCTTTTTGCGCTTCGCGCCAGGCGTTATAGTTGCCCTCAAAGAGCGTCGTTCCCTGCGCGGTGCCCGTCAGGGCCAGCGTCTTGGTGGTCGTCGCGTTCAGCAGGTAACGGTCGTGCGAGACAAGGAGCAGGGTGCCTTCATACTTCGCCAGCATGTCCGTCAGCGCTTCGCAGCTCGCAATGTCCAGGTGGTTCGTTGGTTCGTCCAGGACCAGCAGGTTGCAGGGTTCCAGAATCATGCGGGCCAGCGCGAGTTTGTTTTTTTCACCGCCGGACAGCATCCCCACGCTTTTGAACACGTCGTCGCCGGTGAACAGAAAACGGGCTAGATAGTTGCGGGCTTCCGTTTCGGTCATATCGGCAACATCATGGATGGAGTTGATGACGGACAGGCCGGGGCTCAGGCTGTCCGCGGCGTGCTGAGAGAAATAGGCGACACGGGCATTGTGGCCCAGGCTGACGCTGCCGCGCGTCGGCTGCTCCGTGCCTAAAATCAGCTTGACCAAGGTGGTTTTGCCCGCGCCGTTCGGCCCAACCAACCCCACTCGTTCGCCGCGCTCAATCAAGAAATTAAGGTCGGCGAAAAGAGTGCGGTCGCCGTAAGTCTTGGTCAGGCTTTCCGCGCGCAAAACGTCGCGCCCGATCCGGCCCGCGCTGTCGGCGTCAAAGAGTGCGCGGACGGTGCGGTTGTCCGTAAAAACGCGCTCCACCTTGTCCATGCGGTCAATGCGCGTCTCCATGCGCGAGCGCAGTTTGCTTTGGACCGAATCGCCGCCCATGTTTTTCTTGATGACCGCTTCCAGCCGGGCAATCTCGGCCTGCTGCTGCTCGTACATCGCCTGCTGTCGCGCTCGCTGCTCGTCTTTTTGCAACCGGAAATGGCTGTAATTGCCCTTGAAAACCGTCAGCCGCTGGTTTTCAATGTCGGCAATGGAATCAGTGACGGCGTCCAGAAAATAGCGGTCGTGGCTGACCAGCAGAACTGCGCCCTCATAATTTTTCAGAAATCCTTCCAGCCACTCGGTCGCCGCAATGTCCAAGTGATTGGTCGGCTCATCCAGAATCAGCAGATCGGGGCTGGAGAGAACGATCTTAACGAGCGCCAGCCGTGTCTGCTCGCCGCCGGAACAGGCCCCCACCCGCTTGTCATAGTCTTTTTTGGAGAAGCCGAGATGTTCCAGCACCTGCGGCACGTCCGCCTCATGCCGGTAGCCGCCCGCTGCTTCAAACGCCTCGCGGGCATGGGCATATTCGTCCATCGCCGTTTCCAGTTGAACGTCAGTGGCCGCCTCGGCCATCGCGTGTTCCCATCGCTGCACTTCGGCTTCCAGAACCCGAACGGGCGCGAACACGGACTGCGCCTCTTCCAAGATAGTGTGTTCCGGGTGGACCGGCGCTTCCTGCCGCAGATAGCCCAGCCGCCTGCCCGCCGCCAGGCTGACTTTGCCCACATCCGGCAGTTCTTGTCCCAGCAAAATCCGCAACAGGGTGGTCTTGCCGCAGCCGTTGCGCCCCACCAAGCCCAGCTTCTGCCCCGCCGCCATGCTGAACGTAATGCCTTGGAACAGCAGGTCTGTCCCATAGCTTTTTTCTAAATTACTGATTGTCAGAATGCTCATACTTGCCCCAAAATCGCCCTATATTGTAGCCGAGAGGTGGGGTGGGTGTCAAGGCGCGAAGTGTTCGGGTATCCTGAAAGCAAAGGAGAATTCTGGTGCCAATACGTTCTATTCTCATCGGCTGTTTGCTTCTCACGCTGCTCACCGCCACCCTCCCATCTGACGCGGGCGACTCCGAGGCAAAGGCCAAAGCAATTCTGGCACGAGTGGCTACGCAGTTCGCTGGAGCGCAAAGTTTCTCTTTTCGCTATGTCAACACCTCCCCGTCATCACCGGACGCCGACAAAGACGCCAGTATTGTTCAAGGCTATGCACAGAAGCCGAATAAGTTTTATTTTGAAACACGGCAAAAAGACCATCTGACCGGCATCGTCGTTTGCGACGGCACAACAGAATATGCTTATTCCAGGCCTCCGAACACCTATTATCAGTATCCAGCCATCACAGACTTCCACCACATTCTAAACCCGCAGATCAAGCGGCAGACATTGGAACTGTTTGGAACAGAAATGGTTCCGATCCTTCTGTTTCTCAGCGGCGACCCGGACTACCTCAAGCAGAGCATGAGCCACCCTGTTATTTACGCGGTTCGAGAAAAATCAGCTCGTCAGCAACAGGTGACAGAGATCACAGAAATAGTTGATATGACCCCCTGGGGCAAACGCGGGACGCAGATCGGCGGCGTTTATATTTGCGACTACGAGAAGGGGAATGGACTACCGTTGCGGACTGCTTACGGGGTATCTTTCAAGAAAGATCTCGCCACTCGATCACCCATTCTCCTGACACAACAAGATTTTACGCAGTTTCATCTCAGCGCCGTTCCGCTGCCGCAGGCGCAATTTACCTGGAAACCTCCTTTGGAAGCAGTACACAAAGCGCCGCCCTCTCCTGGGAACCCCCGACAACGTGAAGCATTAAACTAGTATGACTATCCTTGCTGGCCTGCTCGGCCTCTTTCTTATGCTCATTGTCATCTGGGAAGGCTTTGAGACGATTATCCTGCCCCGCTCCGTCACCCGGCAATTGCGTTTGACACGCGGGTTTTATCTGGCTCTGTGGCCGTTTTCCACGTTCGTTGCAAAGCGTCTGTCGGAGAGCCGACGGCAGTTGTTTTTGAGCTACTTTGGCCCGGTTTCGCTGCCGCTGCTGCTGGTCTTCTGGGCGCAGATGCTGGTGCTGGCCTTCGCCTTAATGCAATGGTCGCTGCCATTCGGCTTGACGCGCCTGCCGGGAATGAACCGCTGGGAGACTGCTCTGTACCAAAGCGGGGTGACGTTTTTCACGCTTGGCTACGGCGATGTGACGCCGCACACGCGCGTCACTCGGTTTGTCGCCGTTCTGGAGGCGGGGATTGGCTTCGCCTTTTTGGCCGTCGTGATCGGCTACCTGCCCGTGCTGTATCAGGCCTTTTCACGCCGCGAGTCCATTATCTCTCTACTGGATGCCCGCGCCTCCTCGCCGCCCTCCGCCACGGAACTGCTGAAGCGTCACAGCGAAGGCTGCCGCATGAAAGTTTTGACCGACCTGCTGGCGGATTGGGAAAAGTGGTCTTCGGAACTGCTGGAATCGCATCTCTCCTATCCCGTCCTGACTTACTATCGTTCGCAGCATGACCATCAATCCTGGCTCGGCGCGCTGACCTGCATTATGGACACCTGCGCGCTGATTCTGGTCGGCTGTTCGGGCGACCCGGAATGGCAATCCGAACTGCAATGGCAGGCACGGATGACACTGGCGATGTCACGTCATTGCCTGGTGGACCTGGCCTATGTCTTCAATCGGCATCCCCGCCCGCCGGACCCGGATCGCCTGCCGCCGGAGGATCGGGTCAAACTGCGGGCGATCCTGGCTGCGGCGGGCCTGCCGCTCTGCGACGGGGCCGAAGACGACAAAAAGCTGGACAAACTGCGGGCCATGTACGAGCCGTATGTTCAGGCGTTGGGTGACTTTTTGATGTTCACCCTCCCGCCCTGGCTGCCCAATCCCGACGCCCCGGACAACTGGCAAACAAGCGCCTGGGACCATGACACGAGGCATTTTTAAACCATGCCGGCACAATCGCTCATTTCCGAACAGAAAAGATACATCGGGTCTGATATCCGGGCCTTCTGGGTCGGTCTGACGGGCGGCGCGATCTTTTCCAATTTAGCCGCCTGGTCATTCTTCCCCTCGAATTCGGCACGCCCTCAATGCTGCCGGGGGTATTGGCACAGACGACACTCTGACACCGTTGTTTGCACTGCTGGCACTTCTGGTCATGCCCGGTTTAGTGAGCGCCCTGGCACGGCGCTGGACATTCTTGTGGGGCCTCCTTCCACTCCTGATCTGCCTGGTCTCCGTAGATGCAGAGCAGTGGATGGAAAGAGGCAAACAGGCAGTTGCCAAAGACTTCGGTCAGTCGCTGGTTATCATATCGGTCAGCTTGATTCTTTCTTCCGGTCCGGTTTCTCTGGTTCGCACTCTTCGCGCCCGCGCTTTGGAAAAGCAAGAGGCAGAAGCGGCTTATCAGGCACAGCGCGAAGCCGCGTCCATTCCCCGTGAAGGCGTCTGGCCCCCGCCGCCGGACTACAAACAGTGAACCATGCCATAAATGGCATGGTATCTCCCGTGTGCTATAATAAGCCTATGAAACCAAAAATCGCAGTCGTGGCGATGCAGGGAGATTTTCAGAAGCACTTAGACATGCTGAATGGGCTGGGCGCGGACGCTTATCCAGCGCGGATGCCCATTGATATTGCGCGAGCCGATGGGATTGTGCTGCCCGGCGGCGAAAGTACAACCATCGGCAAATTGCTGGCCCGCTATGGTTTGGACCAAGCTATTCAAGAGGCGGCAGGAACAGGCAAGGCGATTTATGGGACGTGCGCGGGGCTGATTTTGCTGGCCCGCGAGATCGCAGCAGGAACCGGGGAGCGCGGCGGGCAGCCGACACTCGGCCTGCTGGACGCAGTCGTCGCCCGCAACGCCTTTGGCCGACAGGTGGAGTCGTTTGAAACGGCGCTGGATGTTCCCGTGCTGGGGCTGGAACCGCTGCGGGCGGTCTTTATCCGCGCGCCCTATGTCACACAAATGGGGCCGAACGTGGAAACGCTGGCGACGTATGACGGCAAAACGGTCTTTGTGCGGCAGGGAACAATTCTCGGTAGCGCGTTTCACCCGGAACTCACGGACGACGACCGGGCGCACCGGCTGTTTCTGTCCCTGGTGGCAGAGCGATGAACCTTCGCCTCTGGCTGCTGCGCCTGGTCACTGCGCTCTGCCTGGGCGGCCTTGCCTATGCCTGGCTGCATCCCAGCCATACACAGGCGTCCGCTAGACCGGAACCGCCTGCGTCCCCTCCCCTGACACTGCTCTGGGCCAAGCCTTTGGCCGGATTTCCGAGGCGCGGCGCTTTCTCCGCAGGGCGAACTCATGGCCCTGTCCAGTGGTGCGAAAGGCGCGGTCTCGCTCTGGCACTGGCGGACGCAGCCGGACAAACCGCTCTGGGTTCATCCTGCGACGGAGGCGTCCGCAGTCGCCGTCAGCGCGACCGGATCGTTTGTGCTGGCCTGGTCGCCGATGGACCCGGCCCGGACCGATTTCACCATTCTGCGCGGCGAGGATGGCGCGACGCTCTCCCACCGGACGCTGGACGGCGCGATCTGGGATGCCGAACTCTCTGCTGACGGCTGCTATGCTGGGGCGGTGACGGGTGGCAAATCGCTCCATCTATACACTCTTAGTGATCAGCCCTACCGGCCGCAGGGGGAAGAAGACAAACGGATTCATCCGCCGTGGTCCCTGGGCGGCATCGGGGATTCGCTGGCCTTTGCGACGGAATACTCCTACATCGTGACGGGATCGTGGGACAACAGCAGCGTTGCCTGCTATACGCCGCGCGGGGCCTGCCTCTGGCAGTACCCGGAAGACGCTCAGGCGCGGCAGCGGCTGTCAGATCGGCTGTTCACCGCGCAGCTTTCGGGCAATGGCCGCTATGTATTGGGGCTGTCGTATGGGAATGTCCGTGAAAGCGACCCGACGCTATACCTGTGGCGCAGTGATGGCGGGGGAAATCCGCAGTGGAAATCGGAGCTAGGGGAGGATGCGTTTTATCCGCGCGCCCAGATCAGCGAAGATGGAAGCACGGTGGCTGTCTCGTATCTGCGCCAGATCGTGCGGGGCCAGCAGAGCCTTTCCGAGCATCGCCTCCGCGTGCTGGACCGTGACGGCAACACAGTGTGGGAGCGCGGCGGCTTGCTGTTTTCTCCGACATTGATTGCCCTGGAGCCGGATGGGCATCGCATCCTGGTTTCAGATGGTCAGCGCACTTTGTATGCCCTGAACGCGCAGGGCCGCATCATTGCCCGCTACGCGCTGCCAGGTTCGCTGCGACAGACGACACTGTCCGCCGACGGCTGGACGCTGCTGGTCTACACGGGCGACGGCACCGTGACGCTGTTCCGGCTGGGCTAATGCACCTGCACGGCATCCGCGCCACCGCCGAGATGCTCGGACTTCGCCGGCCATGCCGCCGATGTTGATCTTGATGTCGGCGCGGTTCTCGATCTTCTCCACCTTGCCGTCCCGAATCCAGATCACGCGGTCAGAGACATCCACCATCTTGTAATCATGCGTGGCCGTGATAATCGTCACGCCCTGCTCTTTGTTCAGACGGCGCAGCAGCGCGATGATCTCCTCGCCGGTCTTGGAGTCCAGGTTGCCCGTCGGCTCGTCGGCCAGGATGATGGCTGGGTTGTTGGCGAGAGAGCGGGCGATGGCGACGCGCTGCTGCTGGCCGCCGGACAAGCTGGGAGGGCTTGTGGTGGTAGCGATGGCCCAGGCCGACGATGTCCAGCAGTTCCATGCCCCGCGCAATGCCGTCATCGGTCGGCAGCCCGGCAAAGATGGTCGGCAGGGTGACGTTCTCCAGCGCCGTCATGACCGTGATGAGATTGAACGTCTGGAAGATGTAGCCGATGGTGTGGCAGCGCAGATACGCCAGTTCCCCGGCATCTAGCTGCGCCATGTCCACATCATTGATGAAGACGCTGCCGCTGTCCGGCTTGTCCAGGCCGCCGATGGCGTTGAACAGCGTGGACTTGCCGGACCCCGACGGCCCCATGATGGAGATGTACTCCCCGCGCCGGATGTCTACGTTGACCCCGTCCAGCGCGCGCAGCTTTTCTTCCCCGAGAGTAAAAACTTTGACGACGTCCTTGGTGCGGACGATATATTCCGTTGCTGACACTGATGGTTTCTCCAGATTACCTCTCCCCGGCGCAAGCGCCGACCCTCCCCTGTTAAGGGAGGGTAAGATGGGAGACAATTGCGATAACGGTATTCACCCTTCCCTGACAGGGAAGGGTCGGCGCTTGCGCCGGGGTTAGGTTCCGATGGTTCTACACTTCCGTCCTGAGCGCGGCGGCAGGCGGCATCTGCGCGGCGCGCTGGGCGGGCAACAGGGCCGCAATGAGCGTCGAGAATGCCGCCGATGACGATGCTGCCGAACAACGACGCCAGGATCACGCCCCCGGTGAGCGGCCTCACGCCGTCTGCCCAGCCCATCGACGCCCAGCGAACAAAGAACATCGCCACAAAGCCCAGCAGCCAGCCGCCGAACGACGAGACGATTCCCATGAACAGCGCTTCAATCAAAAACAGGCGGACAATCAGCGAGTTCAGCGCACCCAGGCACTTCATGGTGCCGATCTCCCGGAAGCGCTCCGAGACCGACATCAGCATGGAATTCGTGATGCCGACCGTGCAGACCATCAGCGCCATGATCACCAGCCAGATTTGCCGGTTCAAATCGGCATTGGTCAGGAGTTTATGCTGAAACGCCAGAATTAAGATCGGCACCCCGGAAAAGCACAAAAACGCGATGCCGAGGAAAATGCCCGCCGCCGTGATCATGGAGCGCCCAGAAACGAATCTTGAGCGAGTTCATGGCGATCTGAACCGCCTTGCTCCACGGCAGATTGATCTGCGTTTTAATGCCGCCGTCGCCTCTTGGTTTGCGTCCGTTGCCGTTCGCTTCGAGGGTGGACATGCCTTGTCCCCTTTCCTTCCGTTTGCTTCCCTGGCGGAGTCCCTTGCGGGAACCCAATCAACCGCCGCTGGGCCAGCATCTTCATAAACGTCACGACGCTGACTTCGCCCTGCCGCCGGTTGAGTTTATACGTCTCGCACGTAAACTTGATGAGCTGCTCCACGCTGTGCTGCCCGTCGCAGCGGGACCAGACCTGCGCACCGAACTCATCCAGTTCAATCGTCCGGCTGGCTGGAATCTTAAACAGCCACGACAGAAGCTGCCCTGTCCGGTCTTCCCGGCGCGGAACCGTCAGCTTCGCGCCCGCCGCGTCCTCACTGTCCGCCTTCATTTCCCACGCCACCTCGCGGCTGCGGATCGGCTTCAGGGCCAGAATCTCCCCGCGCGGAAGGCTGCCCTTGCCCCGATCTAAAAATGGAATGGAACGCCGCAGCGTTTCTAAATAATTAGGCAAAAGTAGTTCTGTAGACCTAGGAGTCAGACTCAATCGCTCGCGCTTCGGCACGAGTAATCGGTCGGGCTGCGCCGTGCCGCACCGTGACAATGTGGACTATTGGCCCATCCGGGCTGGACGCTTGCACCGTAAACAACACACGATAGGCAACCCGGCTGCCGGACCGTCGGTAAATGATTTGCCGAACTTCCTGCTGAAACCGCCTGGCTTCAGGAATGATCTGGCGGCCTGGGGTCGTGGCAAGCCGGGCAATGGCATCCAACAGGCCATCTTTCCAATCGTCCGCCACTTCTTGATCAACCATCTCCACAAAACGCGCATGAGCCGCGTCTATATCGGCCAAAGCGCGACGGGAAAAACGCAGCGCATGGGCAGGAAATGCGTCGTCCGCATCCGGTGGGGAACTCATGCCGCCTTCTTCATCCCCGAAGCGCGTCCTGCTTTCTCTTGCTCCCACTGCGCGCGCACTTCTTCAAATGAGACCGTCCGGCCTGCTTCAATGTCGGCCAGACCTTCGGCAATCGCCTGGCACGTTTCTTCATAATCCGCATTGATCGTTTGTAAAGCGCTCAAAAGAAGCGTGTCCGCGAGTGCCTCCGCCTTCTGACCAAGCCGCCCAGCCTGTTCTTGGAGAAGCGCCTGCGTTTGCGGACTCAGGGTGACAACCATTGTTAATTCCTCCTGCTCAAATTGTACCCACGCACTTTGGTTTTTGCCGTCGCCACTTCATTCCGAGGTCACTTCCCCCGAATTGCTCCTAAGCCACTGCATGGCAGCCATTAGGCTATCGCCGCCACTCCCTCATCTGCCAACGCCTGCTCTATTCTTAGATCAAGTTTGGCGCACTCCTAGGCAAGTCGCGTTTTGCGGGAATGCCTTGCCTCCCATTCCCAATTGGCCTGTTCGGCCAGCGTATCCAGACGACCGGCCAACGCATCTTGCTCAATCTGCTTGTCCCAGAGGTCGGATTGATACTCCTCAAACCAGGCCGTAAACTGGGCAAGTTCAGGCGTAGGAAGTTGCGTGACTGCTTTTTCTAATTCTTGAACACTCATAGAAGCATTGTACCAGATGCCAGCCGGAAGCGTTGGTCACAAACCAGCTCTTATGCAAGTGGTTTCTCGGCTCTAAAGTTCCATTTATCATGCGTGATAATGATTTGCGCGATGTCATCCTGCACAAATGGGATGTCATTTAGTCCCCGGATATAGGTCAGATAGCCGGAGTCAATAACAACTTGGTCAAACCTGCGGGCATCATGTAAAATCACTGAGACAATCCAGTAACCCATACCAGTTTCTCGCTTGTTTTCAAAAAACTTAGCCCAGCGGTTTAGGTAAATCATGGGTAGCCTTTTGCCTAAGCACAGGGCATTTGTACCAAAAGATCATCCATGACACAATGTACGTTCAACAATCTCATCTACCAACTCGGGCTGCGGCTTGCGGCTGAAGCTTTGGACGAGATGAATCTTGTTGCTGTCCGGGCATTCCCAGATGCGCGCGGCGAAATGGGTGGCCGGCAGTTGCATCCTAGCGATCTGGGGCGGCACCTGTCCCAGCCAGTACGGGATGCCGGTCCGCCGCCCATTTAGGGACAGGCCGGGATGGCCCTGCATCGTGGTTTCCTCGGCCCTGTAGCGCAGGGAGCCTTCCAGGGCGCGGTTTTTCTGCCGGAACCACTGGTCTAAATACGCCCCGCGCAACTGCACATTGGCGACGCCCCACTGCTCCACGGTCACGGTGTCCAGCGACTGACCGCGCGTGAACGGAAGCTGCACATAAATGTTCATCAACTGCGGCTTGCCTGTCAGCGCGTAGTCACTCGGAACCTGCGTCAGCAGATCGTACAGGGACCACAGACGCCACTCAGGGTCGCGCGGATGACATTCCAGCGTGTGCAGGGCATCCGCGGCGAGATTGTTAAAATCGTCGCGCGGCCCGCCGACCACCTGCGCGATCAAAACCCGGTCACAGTCGGGGCAGTGCCAGATGCGTCCGACGGCTTTGCGGTCGGCTTTCCAGCTAAACGCCCGCAGCCCCAGGCGCTCCGGGTGAGCTGCGTCTTCCACGGACTTGATCTGCGTCGTGGCGGCGATCTTCTGCTTTTTCGCGCTTTTCTGGATGCTGTCCAGGTATTGATCCAGTCGCTTTTCAATGTCGGCATCGGTCACTTTGCCCTTGACAGGAACCCAGCGGATGTCCACGCCGAGGACGCCGTGACTGGTGAACTCGGCATTGTCCAGGCGCAGACTGCCGGCTTTGGCATCGCCGCCATAAGAGACGAGGTTCCAGGCGGGCGGGACCTGCATGGTCACGCCCTGCCAGCCCATCGTTTTCCAGCCCTTGCGCCGGGGCGTTTCGTGGCCTTTATTGACTTCAGATCGAACGAGTGTTGGCACGGTTTCTTTCCAGCCTTAGAACGTGTCGCGAAAGCCTCAGTATTCCCAGGGCTGAACCCCTGGGCTTTAGCAGTGCAAGCCCCCGCCTGCGCGGGCGAAGAAAGAATCCTACATCTTCTGCCCGCGCCTCCTAGTCGCTTCGCTCCGTAGCGGAGTGAAAGGCAGGGAGTTGCTCTCTTAAAGCACGGGGGTTTAGCCCCGTGAAACCAGTTTCTTCCCGGCCTTAGAAAGGCAGATAGTTCACCGTCTTGCCGATCAAGGCCAGCGCAATGGCGCACATGCCGATCAAGCCTGTGCCGCAGGCAAAGCCGGCCAGCAGGACGGGCGTGTACATCTGCCAGCGCTCAAAGCCGAAGCGTTTGGCGAAGTAATAGCGGCCCAGCAAAGCCCCGATCATGGTCGGAATCGTATTGTGCGGCAGATTCCCGATGCCGCCGATAAAGCCGTAGAAGAACATGACGGGCCATTTGAAGACCATCGTTGCGCCATACATCGCCAGAGCCGCCGCCGCGCCGACCCCGATGATCGGCCCCTTGATCGCATGGATCGCCCAGGAGGCCCCGTTGCCGGAGTTGATCTGAGTCCAGATGGAAAGCTGAATAACCGACAGCGGCCAGAACTTCTGCGCGTAGGGGAACTGCGACGAGGGAATGTCATTCGTCTTCCACAAAAAGCCCCAATACACGAAGCTGGTCACCAGAATCAGCGGCAGCATGAAGGCTTCCAATTTGAGAATGCTGGTGAATTTCGTGCCGGTCAATTCGATCTCGCGGAACTTCTGCGCCTGCCCGCCGTAATCGTTGAGCGGCAGCGGCGCGAACCAGATGTCGGGTTTGGTGTAATGGGTGCTTAATACGACCGCCTGGTTGAGAAACGGGAATGAGACGCCCTGCCCCGTCAAGCCGATCAAGCGCGCGGACACATAGGAGTTCAGAGGCGCCCAGACCAGCGCAAAAAACGCGACGATCCAGATGCGGAAACCTGGAACCAACTGGTGGTTCAGCCAGATGTAGCCAACGGTCGCCAGCAGCCACGCGCCGAGCGCGAGATGCCAGGGAAAATCACCGCGTCCTTCCGGCACCTTGCCGAGACTGCCACGCTCCGCCATGCGTTCCTTGCCACGCGACTTGACTAAAGACCACACCACAGAGGTCAACCCAATCGCGGCCACGGCAAGCTGCGTGCCGATGCCGAAGGACATCCAGAAGTCAAAGTTAATGGAGGCCTGCGTTTGAATGGTCGGCGATCCATGAACCCAGTGCGGAAACAGGCCTGCGTGGTAGAGGATCGGGTTCGCCACGATCTGCGCCAGAATGGATGAAATAAAACTCCCCAGCACAATGGAGAACGGCAGGAGGAACCCGAAGAGAATGGCCCCCAGATCCGGGTTATAGCCGGTCAATGCCGTGGGCAGGACGCGCTCGGTGCTGGTTGTGAGATCAAAAAACGGGATCGGCAAAATCATCAGCGGCTTGCCCAGCGCAACCCCGGTAAAGATCGGCATGGCCAGGTAAAAGAAGCCGAAAATCAGGCCGATGATGGTTCCCGTGGAGAAAATCTGCCAGCGCCAGGAGTCTTCTTTGGACGAGGCTTCCGCCAGAGCCGTCGCGCCCGAAGCGGCAATGGCGGCAAAGGGGAACGGCAGGCGTTCCACATCCGAAGTCAGGCGGAACAGCAGATACCCCAGGCCCATCCACTTCATGCGGTCAAACAGTTGGTTCGCCAGCATGATGCCGATGGGGATGAGCCACGCCGAATCCAGCAGTGAGCGATGCGCGTAGGCCGGTGAACCCGGCTGCGGCCCGATCCAAGCGGGCAACTGATGCACCACGCTCGCCATGGCCGGCGACTGCATAATGTACTGGATGGCGATAAACTGCCCGAACGGCCCGCCGGATACGCCGGGCAGCGAACCGAAGCCGGTTGCGGTCAGTGCGCCCGCCATGTAAAAGAGGCAATAAATTTCCTGCCGCTTGAGCGGCAGAAACGAGCGCCGGGCGATCTCCGAGAACAGGACGATGGTTACCCACTGCGCGGCTGGCCCCAGCGCCTGGCCGGCGACCAGTCCCAGATAGATCGCGCCGGGCAGCATGATGAGGCAGACGAAAAGCGCCCCCACCATGACCTTGCCGGTGAAGCCTTCTTCGAACTGTATCTGCTGTCCGCCTTCATCGTTGGCGGCTTCTTCGGACCGTTCGCGGGCCGAGGCAATGTCGTCAGATGCCACTTAGGCATGTCTCCTTAGTCGTGCTTAACAAAATGATTTCCTGCTTCGGCCGGCCGAATATCCTATCCCTGGAGTGTTCGCATTCGCTCCACTCCTGTCCCTTCCCTCCGAGGGAAGGGCTTTTGGAAAAGCTAGGAAAGCGACGGCACTATTCTTCTCCCGGCTCCCTTCCCTTTGAGGGAAGGGTGGTGAGCCTTTGGCGAGCCGGGATAGGCTTCTTACAAAGCCGGCGCAACGGCGGCGTTGGCCGCAACGGACGGGATCACGGCGCTGGCGGCCCCATTTGCCCCGCTGATGCCCATGTAACGGTCGCGCTCCTCGGCGCTCAAGCGTGCGCCAGATCAGGAACTGCTTGCGGACGACGTTCAGGAAGCGGCGATTGACGCGCTTCCAGTTGGACACGTCCCCCGACACGCGCGTCAGGGTCAGATGCACCTCGTAAACGTCCTCCAAATCGGTCGGCACGGTGTCCAGCGCGATGTCCTGCGAAACGCCCAGGTCGAACGGCGCCAGCCAGACGCGGCCTGTCAGACGGTAGCCGGGGCCGAGTCGCATCGTCTCGCGAGCCGGTGCGGATGCCCTGGGTCAAAAAGTCGCCCGACAGACTGCTCTTCGTAGGACCGGAACCATTCGGCCAGGAAGCCGTTGATGCCCTGCGCCTGCGCGCCGGTGACGGCGAACGGCAGGGTGATCTTCCAGACATCGCCTTCGGGTTCCGGCACGCTTCCAGGTGCGGTCCACAGACGGCGTCGCCACTTCCGACGCCTTGCGGGCTGGGAAGATCGTGGACAGCAGCACGACGCGCGATGACCAGACCGATGGCAAGTTCCGCTGACGTGGACGAGAAGTTCAGATAGAGGCCCGGCAAGATGTGGAAGACGCTGATCATCTTAGCAAGGCCCTGCCCGATCAAGTAGCCCGAAACCGCGCCGATGACGCCGTAAACCAGCGCCTCGGCGATAAACAGCATGGCGATATTGACCGGCGACAGGCCGATGGACGAGAAAATGCGCGATCTCCTTGACGCGCTCGAAGACCGAGCCGAGCATGGTGTTCAGCACGATCAGGGCGGCGATCAGAATCGGGATGATGATGTTCACCAGGCCCTGCGAAGAAGTCGCGCCGATGGCCGAGAACCGGTGGTTCTGGCCGTTTTCACCCGCGTACAGGTTCAGATCTAAGCGCGGCATCAGGCTTTTCAGTTCCGTGTCAACGGTCTTGGCCGCTGCCCATGTTGATCGCCACGGAGCGCAGATCGCCGCCCATGTTGATCAAGGTGCGATACGGCACATACAGGACGTTGTCGGGGTCCAGGTGCAGGTATTCCTGAAATCCCTGCTGGGCCGAGGCCGCGCCGCTGGAACCTGCCGAAGCTGCTGCCCTGACTTTGCTGGGCCTGATAGTCTACTGGCGTCAGCGATCTCGTTGTCCAGATCTTTGATGGCCTTGAACTTGTCCGGGTCCACGATGCCAATGACCAAGTACGGAACGCCGCTGAAGTTGACCGTGACTTTGCCGACATCGTGCGGCTGGATTTGCAGGCTGGCGGCGACGGATTTCGGGATAATCGCCGCATACGTGTCGCCGCTGTTGAACCAGCGCCCGGACAGCAAGCGCCTTGTCCACGCCCGTCACCTGCGCCTCCTGCGGCGTGAAGCCCGCCACGCCCTTGACATCCGTGCCGAAATGGGCGCGTGTCAGGTGCAGGAACGACTGCTGGCCCGCTGCGGTGCCGAAGAACCAGGCGCGCGGTGCGACGGCGAACCGGCCGCCGTACTCGTCGTTGAGCAGGCGGTACGCGGGCTGCTGAAGCGGATCCCAGGTCGGCATGCGCAGCAGGATGCCATTGTAAGCGGAAACGCCGGGAGCGCCAACATCGTTGTAGCGGATCGTGTTGACGATGGACGTGAACGACAGCACGGTGAACGTCAGCAGGACCAGCGTCATGCAGGTCAGCAGGGTGCGCTCTTTGCGCCGGCGCATGTTGGAGATGCCCAGCGCGAAGGCGGCGAACGCGATGGATGGCCTTGCCCGACGTCGGCCTTGTGGACGCCCGACACGGTCCGGTTGAACTGCTTGAGCTGCTCCTCAAACTTGCCCCACACCAAGCAGCGAGACGATCACGGACAGGGCCAGCATGACAAACGCGATCAAGATGATCAGCGGGTTGACCGTGCCGATGCTAAACGCCGGGTGAATCTGCGAGAAGAGGCCAAAGATCAGGATGAAGATGCCGAACGCGGCCAGCAACTGACGCTTGAGGTCCGAGTAGCCGAACAGCAGGCGCTCCAAGAAGTAAGCGAACGGGATCAGCAGGAACAGGTAAAAGATGACGCCCTGGACGACATCATTGGCGGTCTGCTGCGCCTGCGGGTAGACGCGCGCCTCGTAGGCCCAGGCCTGACGGCTGTAAGGCGTCAAACGCTTCGTAGTCTTTCTTGGCATAAGCCGCCAGCGCCTTGTCGATGTATTCGTTGGCGAGATCGTGCAGACGCGTCATGCGGATTGGTCGCGTCGTGGAGCTGCACGATGCGGTACTTCGCCAGATTGGTGGATGCGGATAATCGTCCAGGTTCCACATGTCCTTGGCGACGCGCAGGGCCGTGTTGGTGATCGCGCCGTTGCGGACCACGTCGTCGGGGTTGTTCGGGTCGGGAGGCCGAACATCATTGCCGAAGCGGGCGGATTCGACGCCGACCGCGTAACCGACGCCCTGGGCGCACGGTCAGACGGTGCAGGGCCGTTCACTGGCGGGTCAGGTTCTTGACATCCTCCCAGTTCAGTGAATTGATCAGCAGGAACCGCGCCGCCGCCGGCCGGAGTTCATGACGACTTTCAGGCGCGTGTCCGCGCCGGGCGTGGAGAAAAGAACCGCGACATCTTCCACATAGGAGACGCCTGGCTCGCTGCCGGCCAGGATAAAGCCGTATTGACGCGGTTCGCCATCAGTTGCGCCGTCATAGACGCTGACTCCCGTGAGCGTTTTGAGAGCCTGCTGGTCTATCAAATCATAGATGGAAGTGGCGACGCAGGGAAAAACTATCACCTGCGTCTGCTTCAAGTCGCTGGTCAGGTCAAAGGCGGTCGGATAGTTGGCCGCGCCATTGACGCCCTGATCCGGCGCATAGTCTATGTCGCCCCGCGTCCCGCCGTCGTCATCGGTCGTGTGGATGTGGTACGCATTGATCTGGACATTGCCGCCCGCCCCGGCGCGCAGGCCGGAGCCGTTGGAAATCACAATCGGCAGGCCGGTAAAGGTGAACGTGGCGTTTGTCGGCCCGCCCTCGGTCGCCTGTACCAGATTACCGCGCACGCCCATCATGGTTTTGGACGAGTTATTGACGACGGCCAGCGAATCGGCAATCGGCAGATCGGGGACAAAGTTCCGTTCCGGCTCGAAAACGAGAACGCGCCCGGTCAATTTGCTGAAGCCGAGACGTAGTCCCTGCCGTGTCCAGGCAGGCCAGGTCGGCACGGGCATGAGAGATGCCGCGCTGTCCGGCGAAAGTTGGTTAGGGTCGTTGGTATCGTTGAGCAGATGCCAGTACTGGCAGGCCAGCAGTTGAGTCTGATCCGCCAGATTGATGATGTTGACATGGGCCAGCGTGTCGGCGGGCGTGTCGGTCTGCTGCCGGGCATCATCCGTGGTCGCAAACGTCACGCCCTTGCCGCCGGCCATGGTCGCCGCTTCGGCATCAAAGGCGAACCGGCCCGGCAGATAATTGCGCCAGCTTTTGCCGTTCGCGCCGTTGACGCCATCGGCAAAGGCGGTCGCGGGATCAAAGCCGAGGGTTTGGCCGATCTTTTCCGCGTTCTCGCGCATCGTCCGTCCGATGTCGGAAAAATCGCCCTGAACATCTTCGCGGTAGTCGTAAAAGACGCCTTTATAAAAGACGCCCACGCTGCTGGTCTGCGAGGTCAAATCCAGGCCGCTAAACAGCAGGACATTAGTCCGATCCGGCAGTGGCTGATGAAAAAGCGTGTGCGAAACCGAATCCATGCCCGAAACAGGCCGCCAGTCGTCCAGATGCTGGTCAATAAAAGTCCGCGCGCCTTGAATGCCCAGAAAGTGCGCGCCGCAGGCGACAAACAGGACCGTGCGCTTGGGCGGGTTGGCTTTGAAGGCGCGGGCCAGTTCCAGCAGAGATGCCATTCCATCCGCCGACTCGGCCCCCGGCGCCTGTGTCGGAACGACGGACATGGAATCGTAATAGGACTCAATGACGACGTTCTGATCCGCCATCGGCCCCGTGCCGTGAATGGTTCCGACGATGTTGGACGACGTTCCCACCTGCCACGGATTGTCGCAGGCCAGATGAACGGTGAAGTTCGGGGTCGTCAGCGCCGCCGATTGCAGCGCGGCGGCATCCGCCCGCGAGATCCAGAAGCGCGGCACGGCGACAGGAATCCCGATAAACTTAGATTCGGACTCGCCGCGCATCGTCTCGGTCGGTTCCACAAAGATAATCGCTTTTGCACCCAACCGAGCGGCGTTCAGCCATTCCGTGCCGCAGTTGAAGTCCAGAAGAACAATGCTGCCTTCCACCGGCTTGCCGCGAAAGTTGCGAAGTTCGCCCCGCTCGGCGTAGATCAGCGGGCCATTGATGCCGGCGACGGGGAGGGTGGACGTGCGGACCAGATTGGGCCAGAGCGGCTGCAGCGCCAGCGGCTTGGGCAGGCCCGCCGCCTGCACATACGCGCCGTTATCTATGGGAACCGTGACGGGAAACGACTCTTCACTGACATTCGCCGCGCCAAAGATGTTACGAAAGGCCTGCTTGACATAATCACGGGCCTGATCGCCGCCCGGCGTCCCGGCGACGCGGGAATGGGCGATGACTTCGGCCCCGGCGGGCTGATTGGGAACGGTGTATTGAATGCGGGACAGGTCGGCAATAGTTTTGGACAGGCGGGCCGGGCTGACACCGGCTGCCAGCGAGACATAATTCCTCGCGGCCTCCGGGTCTACCTTAATTTTCGTGCTTTGATCCGCCTGCGCCGTGGCGGCAAAAAGTGTAGAAAATAGACACAGCCAGGAGAAAACGCGAAGCGCAGACGCGCCCGGTGCGTGGCGAAAACTCTTCATGCGATGCAAATCCTTGATCGGCGGCCCGGTTCGGTACGACTCCGGCGAACACAGGCAGGGACACGTACAGAGAAGGTGAAATCGGAAGTACCCCCATAATATCACAAAGCCGCAAAAAAAACAATAGGGACAGGCAGAGAGTTTTTTGAGAGTGTTGGCGCGTTGACTCCCCTTTTTCTCAGGTACAATTCCTGTTAAGTAACTGATGTTACGCAAGATTCTCCTGACAATGGAGTGAACTCCTTCGCTACATGGCGCAGACGCCTAATGGCCGCCTTCGCGGGCAAAAGACAGATTTTGCAGGCATGTCTCTTTCTCCGCGGGCATGTCTCTTTCTCCGCGGGTATGTCTCTTTCTCCGCGCAGGCGGAGACTGGGCCGGAGGCCACCCAGCGAAGGAGTTCACTCCATTGTCAGAAGTTCACTCCATTGTGCAGAAGCCCATGCGTAACATCAGTTAAGTAATTGTTCCAAAATGTGTTAGACTATATTCATTATGCCCAAAATCACTGTTGTCGCGGTCACTGCCGAGGAACGCGCCGTCTTAGAAAAAGCCGCCAAGTACGGCAAAACGCCCGATTATCGTCTGCGCTGCCAAGCCGTCCTGCTCAAAACTGAAAAGCGCACCTCCCTGGCCGTGGCTGACCAACTTGGCTGCTGCGAAATGTCGGTCAATGATTGGGTCAAACTCTACCAGCAGCAAGGGCTGGCGGGACTGACGAACAAGCCAGGGCGCGGACGCAAGTCCATCCTCAAGAAAGAGACTGACCTGGCTGCCGTGCGCCAAGCCGTGCAGAACAGCCGCCAGCGCATTTCCCTGGCAAAAGCCCAACTCGAACAGGAGCTAGGCAAAGAGTTCTCGCAACTGACACTGCGCCGCTTTCTGAAAAAAACGGTTGCCGCTACAAACGCATGAGAAGACAGGTAAAACACAAGCCCAACGCCGATGTCTATGCGCTTAAGCGCGAGTGTCTGGCCGCGTATGAAGCCCTGTCTGAGCAGGGCCACATTGATCTGCTGTACGGCGATGAAAGCCGTGTGTCCCTGCTGCCCTGCGTTCCGTATGGCTGGCAGTTCTCTGATGAGCAAGTCGTGATGCCCAGTGAGCGCAGGGGCGGCGTCAACTGCTTTGCCCTGCTTTCTCGCCAAAATGAGTGCTATGCCCACTTGACCGAAGGCAAGATCACGGCGGCGTGGATCAGTGAACGGCTGGATACCCTTTCTTTGTTTTTGCGCCGCCTGACGGTGGTGGTTCTGGACAACGCGAGTGTTCATGTCAAAGCCATCAAAGACCGAGGCCAGATTTGGCAGGAGCGGGGTCTGTTCGTCTGGCTGTTGCCGACGTATTGGCCGTATCTGAACATTGTGGAAATCTTGTGGCGCAAGCTCAAGTATGAGTGGTTGCGGCCCGAAGATTATGCCGATGCGGATACGCTGCGCTTGGTGGTGTGGACGGCTCTCAAAGCAGTCAGTAACTCCTTAAGAATCACGTTCTCGCCGTTGAAGAATCATCTCAAGAAGAGCGCCGAGATTAGTCTAACGTAATTTAGAACAACTACTTATGATACCCTGCTTCACCATTACTCGTGCCAGGAAGCAGGCAGGATTGTCAATATATCTCGTCTCGCTTTGGAGCAGCAGCGCGCTTCAGCAACCCTGGTCAGTTTTTCCGCCTACAGCACCCGCGTTCGCTTGGACAGGGCTTTGCGCGTCTGAAGGGCCGGTAGGTTCTCGCGGACGAACGCATTTTCTACCAGCCGAAAAAAAGCTTCCCGCTCCGGGCCGCGCACGACGGCCCGTTCATGGGCTTCCGCCAGCGCGATGGGATACCCCTGCCCTTTGCGCGCCTGATCAAAGCACAGCGCATGCACCCGGTCAATCAGGTCTTTGTCTTCGGCCACCCATAGGGGAACCTCAATGCGGGCGATCTCCGAGCCGGCGTTGAGATAAAAGAAGGCGATGCGCTGCGCGTCCGGGTACAAGTCCAGGCTGCGGGCTGCGCTGCCGAAGACAGGCGAGCGGTCGCCGGGCTGGAGCAGCAGGCGCGCGAACACCTGGGCATCGGTGAGATGGGTCAACTGGGCGCAGGGGCTGGCCGGGTCATGCGGGCAGTCCGGCTCGCACAGGGTCAGGCGCAGCGCGCCGACCACATCCCGGTGTCCAGGCCGGCTGACATAGCCCGCCACCGGCGTTCCCGCGTCCTGCCCCGCTTGAAGCATTTCGCAAAAGCCGTCAATGACGCGCCGCTGCTCCTGTTCGGATTCGCCCTGCGGCGTCCAGACAATCAGCGGATCGTCTACCAGGGCCACGGCATGCCGGTCTTTGTGTTCCCCGATCAACGCTGCCAGAGCCGCGCTTTCGGCCAGCAGGCGGCGGTTGGCGATGATTTTGTCCGACAGCGGAACGGGGTCGCCGGCGCCCTCGCTTAAGAAAGCTCTTCGTCCCGGTAGTGCAGGGTAGCTTTGGAAGTCAAGCGGGGCCGCTCGCCGGTCCCGTAATGCAGAACGATCTCACCGACATTGAGCAGGTAGCAGGGCGCGACGGCATGCCGGTCCAGAGGGATTTGCGAGCCGTCCGTCGCCAGGGCCGTATAGGTGTCCGGCGCGGCATAGGGCAGCCCGCAGACTGCCGACGGAGATTTGTCTTGGCAGTCGGCGACCAGCCAGGCGGGCTTGGGCAGCCGTTCCCGCTGCGCCCGTGTCGCCGCCCATTCTTCGCCTCCCAGCCGCGCCTGCACCAGTGCGGACTGAAGCTGCGCCGCCGCGCGATTGCCTCGTTTTTGCGCTTCCGCGCCCATCTTCTGAATGTCCCCAACCACCTGCGATAATTCCAGCATTCACATTCCTCGGATTTCTCTCCGCCGCATTTTCCCGTGAACTACTTCTCGTAGCAGACCATCTTCGCCATCATATCACCGACCGCTTTGAGACTTTGGGGTTGCATCCAAGTCATAAATGTCAAATTCGTTCCAGGCTACTGCCAATTCTGGGCAGACTTTTAGGAGCGAAGTCTCTCAAGGCTTGCTGCTCTTCCATAGTCATTTCTCGCTGTTTATAAGCGACCGGAACAGCCACTTCGCAGACCCACTTGCAAAACTTATCATGTATGCCGAGGGGAGATTGATTGAAAGCGTCACATGCTGAACTGATAGCATAAGCAGTATGTATTGCTTGACCGGACAAAAGGAGCCGAACTGCCCAAGAAACGGCTTCTGCCACGGCACCGGTATCACATACGCGGCAGTCGGAGATGAGTTTTCCCTGACAACTTGGTTTAGCCTCTTTGCTTAACTCAGGCCAATTGGGTGCCTCCCGGCCGTCCATCAGCCACTCACCAACAGCTCTGACGGCTTGTTGTGGTTGGTCGGTATCACAATATAGCGCCCAGCAGGGCAAAGAACGCCGCGTTGCAAAGAAGGCCAGCCAAACAAGTTCTCCGATGCGCTTCATTTCCTGTTTCACTTGGCCCGAAAGCCGCAACAAGCTGACTCAGAGGTTTCGCCTCTGCCGCCTCTGCGTTCATAAAATCATTAACTTGCCAAGCATCCGACGTTCCCCATCCCCATCTTTGGAGATCAACGAGCGCTTTATCTATCTGTTCTGATAAAATGATTTTGTTTTCCACAACGGGGATTATCTGATGCTCAAGGTCTACAGTCGGGCCTGGCAGGTAAAAAACCATCGTCTTGTCCTCCAATCGCACGAGGCTCAACATTGAATGAAGGCTATCAGAAGCCTACGGCTTCTCGTCGCAGATGACCTTCGCCATCACAACGCCGACTGTTTTGAGGCTTTAGGGGCTGCATTTGTCGGCGGTGTCTTGCAGCGGATTTTCTTCCAACACCTTCTGCGCCAGCTTTGTGAACTTCTCGTCACCAAGCGTCAAGACTTGCTCCCAAGCCGCCCGCGCTTCAGTTAGGTTGTCGGCCTTGTGCAAGGCCTGACCTCTCCAATAGTACGCCATTGCCCACTCCGGGTCTAATGTGGTAGCTTTCTGATACCAGTGAGCAGCAGATGAAAAATCCCCCAAACACCAAGAGCAAGTTGCGAGATTATAAGCTAGCCATCTATCCGAAAAATTTCAAATCTGCGGCCTTCAAGTAAGCATTGTACGCCGCGTCAAATTTTTCTGCTCGTTGATAAGCCAGTCCTAAAAAGAAAGCGGCGGCATTCTCTGAAGGGTGACAGCGAACAATCTGTTCAAATTCCGAGATTAATACCTCTTTATCCCCTTTGGCACTCAGGCCGTTGAAGAGACGCTCCCAGCCTTTCGTAGTGTTCGGCATGGATTTGTTGCTGCATGGCAGTTCCAAAATGCGGCAGGTTGCGTATTGATCTTCTAGCGGTAGAGAGGCAATCCATTCCTCCAGCGTTTTCATTTGAGGAAGGCGGCAGATGTGGTTTCCATCTAGGACTTCGGTCAGGGCATAGCCAATCCGCATCAAACTTTGGCTAAACCCCGCTGGATAATGATCCTCTCCGAACAGTACCCAACGTCGCGAATTACGCTTTGACTTCCGCAACAGGCTTACATCAGCCCTCCCCTCCGCAGCCAACCACTGCGCTTTGAGCTTTTCCTCGTAGTCTTCGAAGCCTTGCCGAAGGCAAAACCAATACGAAGTCAGGCAGGCTAGCATTTCATCAATCCACATCTCCCGCCCAAGCCCTTTTCGCCCCGCAGAAACGCGGTGATACATTTCGTGGGCAATGTGATGGCAAAGTTGTTCAGAAGAGGAGGCTTGCTGAGAAATCATTATCCAATGGGTGCCGCAAAAAGACATATGCATTGATATGCCTGGCGTCTGCTCCAACCGGTAAGAGTTTTGTGGGTCTTTCGGAGGCCCATACCAGGTGACACAACTGCGGTAAGCTTCAGCCGCGTAACGGTTGGCCTCTTCCGCGATCTCTGGGGGGAAACTGTGGGAGGAAAGCGTCTGGCCGCGTTGCCATATCTCATGTAAACGCTCAATAGGTGACATAAGCCCGCCTACTTCTCGTCGTAAACAACCTTTGCCATGACATCGCCGACGGCTTTGAGGCTCTGGGGGCTGCATTTGTCGGGGGTGTCTTGAAGCGTGTGCCAGTAGGCGTAGTCAAAGTCGATCAAGTCTATGGCGGGGATGCCGGCGTTGTTAAAGGGAACATGGTCGTCGCCGATGGCCCCTTGCAGGCTGTCCGGGAACTGCGCCGAATAGCCGAGAGCCGAGGCCGCCGCCCAGACTTTGTCATTCAGGTCAGGATGCGCGGTCTGCGAACCCATTTCGCGGTGAACCTGCAAGTCTTTCTGGCCGATCATGTCCAGCAGAATGGCATAATCGGGCTTGTACGGGCCGGGGTGATGGGCGAAGTAAATAGAACCCAGGTACATCTTGTCCTCGCCCGGCCCCCAATCTTCGCCGTCCACAAACAGCAGCACGACGCCGACCGCAGGCCGCTGGGCATGGAAAACACGCGCCAGTTCCAGCAAGGTCGCGGTTCCCGAAGCGCCATCATCTGCCCCCATGATGGGTTTGTCCTTGTGGTCTAAGTCCTGGTCGGCAGTCGGGCGGGTGTCCCAATGCGTGAACAGGCAGATTTTCTTCGTCGCTGTCGGATTGATGACGCCGATGATGTTGGTCAGATGCAGGGTAACATGACGGGCGGGGTCATGGAATGTGAAAAGCTGCGTGTCCATTTTGTCCACGCTGGGGGCAAGCTGCTTCAGAATGTACTCTTTGCACTTCTCATGCGCGGCGGAGCCGGGCGGGCGCACGCCTAAAGCGCACTGCGTCAGCAGCGCGGCAAATGCCTGATCGCCGTCAAAGGCGGACCGAGTCGCCGTAATCGGGGGCGGCGCGGGCGCAGTGGGAACAACAGGCGCGACAGTCTGGGACTGTGTCCGGCAGCCAGCGATAAAAATGAGAGGAAAAAGCAGGGCCGGCCAGCGTCGGTGAAGAGTGATAGGCAATGAGCAACTCCTGAAGTGGCCCCCCTACCCCCAATTCTGGGGGAGCCGGAGGGGATAGGCTTTGCTTGTGTCCTGTCCGGCTCCCCAGAATTGGGGCGGGGGGGCGATCTGATTGTGGCTTACCGCGTCGTGATGCGATCTTCCACGACGCTGTTGACCGTGCGGTGCGCGGCCAGATAGGCTTTCAGGCTGGCGGCGATAGAGACGCCGGTATCTTCGGCGATGTCTTTCTGGCTCCAGATGTTGAAGTAGCCCAAGCTGCCGGCGGACAGAGGGCGCGTGGTGGCGACGCGATAGGTTTTGGACGCATCCACTTCGCTGCCGCCCGCGCCGACCAGAGAAACGCGCTTGCCTTCCGGCTGGCTGGGATTGTAGCGGATTTGCAGGCCGGAAACCTGCAAAAAGCCCTCAAACGGCTCCGGCGCGCGGGACACCGAACGCTCCGCCACTTTGAGAAGCTGCGCCCCGGTGAGATTTAAGACCACAACCGTATCGCTGGGATCGTCGGCATAGTGCAGGGTCTTGACCATCGCGCTGATGTCGGCCTTGCCGGCAGGAACGGTGGCCTGGGAGTCAATCTCATCGGCGGGAACCAGGCTGATTGGCGCTGACCCTGTCTGCCGCACGGCGTCGGCAATCAAATTGCCCAGATTGGTTTCGCGGGCCGCGCCACCGGACTCAGACAGGGCTGTTTGCACCTGCACGGCATCGGAAGATGGCTTTGGGGCAGCATAGGCCGCGCCTGCCAGTACGAGGGCGGCTAAGGCGAAAGTGCCGATCATGCGTTTCATGGAGCGTCCTGTGTTTTCTGTGTCTGCTGCCAGCGTAAAAAGTCGTCAATAAAATCGTTGAATTCGCCGTTCATCACGCGCTGAATGTCGCCGGTCTTGTGGCCGGTGCGGTCGTCCGTCACGCGCGTTTCCGGGTTGAAAAAGTAGTTCCTTATCTGATGGCCGAACGCAATCTCGTGGCGTTCGCCGCCCAGCCCATCAATGCCGGCTTTTTGCTCCTGCCGGGCGATCTCCAATAACCGCGCCTTCAGAGTCCGCAGGGCGCGTTCATAATTCTGAAGCTGTGACCGCTGATCCTGGCAGGTCACGACAATCCCCGTCGGCAGATGGGTCAATCGGACGGCGGTTTCGTTCTTCTGAACATTCTGACCGCCCGCGCCGGAACTGAGCGTGTGCTTGCGTTCCAAATCTTTGTCGGGAATGTCCACATCTTCTACTTCGGCCACTTCCGGCACCACGTTGACGCCCGCAAACGACGTTTCTCGCGTCTTATTGAAAGGTGAGATACGCACCAGCCGATGCACGCCCCGCTCCCCTTGCAGCAAACCGTAAGCGTTTTTGCCTTCAATCCGTATACTGGTGCTTTTCAGCCCGGCCACATCGCCTTCTACCTCGTCCATCAGTTCCGCTTTGAAGCCATGCCGGTCCGCCCAGCGCAGGTACATCCGCTGAAGCATGGAAGTCCAGTCATTGGCATCTGCTCCGCCCGCCCCGGCATTGATGTCCAAAATAGCGGGCGCTCCGTCATGGCGGGCCGGACAGCAGCGTTTCCACTTCCAGTTTATCCAGCGCCTGCGTGATCTGGCCGAGTTCCCCTTGCAGTTCGGGCGCGTAGGTTTCCGGGTCGTCCTCCATGGTCGCCAGTTCGGCCAGCGTCCGCGCATCGTCCAATCGCTTGCGGACAGCCTGCCACGGGGCCAGGCTTTCCTTGAGCGTGTTCAATCGCTGCATCTGCACCTGCGCCCCGGCCGGATCATCCCAAAAATTAGGGCCGGACGCTCCCTCTTCCAACGCCTCAATTTCCGCCATGCGGCCTGTGAGATCCAGCGGCTTGCTCAGGGCCTCCAGCCGCGTTTCCACGCCTTCTAAGGCTTTGACGACATCTTCCAGCACTTCGTTCCCTCTTAGGGTTAGTATACCCTATGAACCTCTCCCCGCGACAAGTCGCGACCCTCCCCTGGTAAGGGAGGGTGAGGATAGGAATAGGCTCTGCTCTTACCCTTCCCTAACAGGGAAGGGAGGCGGCTTGCCGCCGGGTTAGGTTCTTCGGGTATCATATCCCCCAACACATCACACTCTCAGGAGACAGACATGGCCTCACCACTGGACATTCGCATTGGCACGCTCGTCAGCGGCAACGGAGCCGACCCCGCCGGCTACATCCGGCAGATCATCCCGCACGGATTTGAAAGCTTCTCCCTCACGTTCTGGCAGCAGATTGGGGACAAAGACTTAACAAAACTGGCCGCGCAGGTCAAAGATGTTCTCGCGGGACACGATATCACCATCAGCACGGTCGGCATCTTCGGCAACCCGCTGGAAAACACCGACATTGACCGGGAAACCCTGCGCGGCTGGGAGATGCTGATTGATAACGCCCATTTGTTTGGGGCCGACATCGTTTCCGGCTTTACGGGCCGGCTCCGGGACAAAACCATTGACGAGGCCCTGCCGCGCTACAAAGAAGTCTTCGGCGAACTTGGCAAGCGCGCCGCCGATAAAGGCGTCCGCATCGCCTTTGAAAACTGCTGGATGGGGGGCGACTGGAACCGGGGCGATTGGAATATCGCGCACAGCCCGGATGCCTGGTCCAAGATGTTTGACATCCTGCCGATGGACAATATCGGCCTGGAATGGGAGCCGTGTCACCAGATGGTCGCGTTGATTGACCCCATGCCCCAGCTCAACGAATGGGTTCCCAAGATCTTCCACGTTCACGGCAAAGATGCGACGATCCTCTGGAACGTCGTCAAAAAGCACGGCGTGGGCGGAAAAACTCCTACGCCTTCCACCGGACGCCCGGCTTCGGGGACAGCAACTGGACCGACATCATCAGCCTGCTGCGCCTGCACGGCTACATCGGCGGCATTGACATTGAAGGCTGGCATGATCCCGTTTACCAGGGCGATTTAGAAATGACCGGCCAGGTGCATGGCCTGAATTATCTCAAGCGCTGCCGGACAGAGTATGTGCCGAACCCGATGTAGGCAACAGCGAAATGGAAACGACGAAAACGTTGACACATTGGGCGGAACAGGGCAACACTGATGCCCTGTTCCGTCTTGGCTACCGGCTTGCCTTCGGACGCAACCGCCCGCGCCCGACCGACTGGCCTGCGGTGGTTCAGCTCTGGCAGCAGGCAGCGTCTGCGGGGCATCGGCGCGCGCAGTTTTATCTGGCTGTTTGCTATGAACATGGCCGAGGTGTTCCCAAAGACCTTGCCACAGCAATGGCGTGGTGGGAAAAGGCCGCCGTCAACGGCAGTGAAGCCGCGCAGTACAACCTGGCTTTCAGCTATCGCGAGGGCGATGGCATTCCGCAGGACTATGAGCGTATGCTGTACTGGCTGACGAAATCTGCCAAGCAAGGTTATCAAGATGCACAGCGCGACCTCGGTGTCTGCTACCATGTTGGGCTTGGCCTGCCGGTAGATGACACCAAATCTGTCTATTGGTATCGCAAAGCCGCCACTGCCGGTGACCGGGAAGCCATGTACAACCTGGGTTTGTGCTACGCGGCTGGAGATGGCGTTACGGCTTCAAATCGCTGGGCCAGGTTCTGGCTGGGCAAAGCCGCCGCGCTTGGTCATCGGCAGGCGCGGGCACGGCTAAAGCGCCTCAGTAGGTAGTGGCGCTGCTTGCCGCACCCTCTGGTCTTGCCGCGCCTTCCTCTCGGGTTCCCCCAGAATTGGGGGTTAGGAGGCTTTTCCGTTTCGCGCCTCCCCTCCTGTGGGAACAATGCCTTCTGGATAAGGAGCATTTTCACCATGACCAACACAACCACTCCCAATGCCGCCGCGTCCGGCACGTTCCCCATTGGCGGCGATTTGACAGTCAATCGCCTCGGATTCGGCGCGATGCGGATCACCGGCCAGGGTATCTGGGGCGAACCGAAGAACCCCGACGAGGCAAAACGAGTCCTCAAACGCGCCGTGGAACTTGGTGTCAACTTCATTGACACGGCTGACTCCTACGGGCCGGAAGTCTCGGAGCGGCTGATTGCCGAAGCGCTGCACCCGTATTCTGACGGCCTGGTGATCGCGACCAAAGGCGGCCTGACACGGCAGGGGCCGGATCAATGGCTGCCGGTCGGGCGGCCCGAATACCTGCGGCAGTGCCTGGAACTGAGCCTGCGGCGACTTAAAACGGATTGCATAGACCTCTATCAACTGCACCGGATTGACCCGAAAGTGCCGGCGGAGGAAACGCTGGGCGCGCTGAAAGACTTGCAGGGACAGGGCAAAATCCGCCACATCGGCCTGTCGGAAGTCTCGGTGGAGGAACTGGAACACGCACAGACGATTGTGGACATCGTTTCGGTACAGAACCTGTACAATCTGGCCGAGCGCAAATCGGAAGAACTTCTGGACTACTGCACCGAAAAAAAGCTGGGTTTTATCCCCTGGTTCCCGGTGGCCGGCGGCGATCTCGTCAAGCCGGGCGGGCCGCTGGACCAAGCGGCAAAGAAGCATGACGCGACGGTCGCGCAGCTTGCCCTGGCCTGGCTGCTCAAGCGCTCCCCGGTCATGCTGCCGATCCCCGGCACGTCGTCGGTGGCGCATCTGGAAGAAAACATCGCGTCTGCTTCTGTAGAACTCACCGATGAGGAATTTGAAGCACTGAGTCAGTTAGGGAAGTAGCAGAGGGAAATATGAAAAGCCCCCGGCGCTGGCCGGGGGCTTTTTGGGGCCGGCTTTCAGCCTTCCAATTCAGGATTTGCAGAGGCGTCGGGGTCAACGCCTGCGCGGGTGCCGGCCATTTCCAGACGGATCTTGTCCACGCGCCTGCCGTCGGTCTTTTCTACGACAAACTCCATGCCCTCATAGTGGACTGAGGCGCCTACTTCGGGCTGACGGCCCAGCAGGCCGAACACGAAACCACCGACCGTATCAAAGTCTTCATGCGGCAGCCCAAGTTCCAACTGCTCGTTCAGATCGTCAATGCCCATGCGGGCGTCTACGCGGTACACGCCCGGCTCCAGCATTTGCAGAAGCGTCTCCTCCTGATCGTACTCATCCTGAATGTCTCCGACCAATTCTTCCAGCAAATCTTCCATCGTCACCAGGCCCGCCGTGCCGCCGTATTCGTCCTGCACGATCGCCAGCAGGACGCTGGATCGCCGGAACTCATCCAGAAGTTCATCCACACGGCGGTTTTCCGGGACAATGAGCGGCAGGCGCATGACCGAACGCAAATCCAGTTCGCGCTGGCCGCGCGCCAGCGCCGGCAGCAGGTCTTTGGCATGGACGATGCCGAGGATGGCATCCACGCTGCCTTCATAAACCGGAATGCGCGAATGTCCGCTCTCCACAATGACTTCCAAAATCGCGGGCAGGCCCGCGCCTATGTCCACAGCCTGGATGTCAATGCGCGGCGTCATCACCTGCCGCACCTCCGTGTCCCCGAACGAAATAACGTTGCGGATAATCTCCCGCTCATCTTCTTCAATCGCCCCTGACTGCGCGCTGGCTTCCAGCAAAGTGCGTAATTCTTCTTCCGTAATCATCGGCGCGGCGAACGTCGCCGTCAGGCCGAAGGGCCGGACAATCAAATTGGACAAACCCAGGGCAATGCCGGCCAGCGGCGCGAACACAATGATAAAGAAGCGCATGGGCCGAGCGACCAGCATAGCCGTTTGACGCGGGCGGCGCAGGGCCACCGAGCGCGGCACGATCTCGCCGACAATAATAGTGAACAGGGCAGCCGCTAACGTCAGCAGAATCACCATGACGCGGACAGGCTGCCAGGGCAGGCCAAGGGGCATATGGCTGGCCAGGTCCGGGGCGAGCGTGGCGGCGGCAATCGCGGCGACTCCAAACGACGCCAGCGTGATGCCCACCTGCACGGTCGCCACCACGCGCGTCGGCTGGCGCATAAGATGTTGCGCCCGTCCCGCCGCGCCCGCATCCCGCCCGCCGTCGGTAATCATCTGCTGAAGCCGGGCGTTGCGAACCGTCGTCAGCGCGGTCTCAGCCAGCGTAAAAAAAGCGTTGACGAGGGTCAGGACGATCAGGGCAAGCCAGGCATAGACTATGAGAGGAGTTCATGGAGAATTAGTGGGCGGGGAAAAAGTGGAAAAAGTAGACGCCGCAGGTGAACAAAATCCCCAGCAGGCCGCCGATAATCACTTCCTGCAAGGTATGGATTTTTCCTTCTACCCGGCTTTGCGCCACCAGAAAGGCCAGCAGCAGGGCCAGAATGCCCGTAAATAATCCATCGTCCGCGCAATCAGCGTGGATGCAAGAAAAAACGACACGGCGGAATGGCCGCTGACCACGCCGCCCGACAGAATAGACCCTTTGCCGCCCAGCACTTTGCCGATCATCGTCAGAATCAGCACAAGAACGCACACAGTCAGGATGACCATGACCGGCTGCGGATCGTTTTTGATCTGAGGATGCAGCGTTTTGAGCGTGTTGCTGCCGAAAAACAAGATCCCTCCGACAATCGCCGCCGTGATGCTGGCGATCAGCACGGCTCCTGCCGCGATGTCCTTGGCGAGTTTGGCGAGCGGGTGATATGCCTGCGTCACCATGTCCACGACGCTTTCAATGGCCGTGTTCATCATTTCGGCGACCAAAACGCCCGAAACGACCAGAAACAACACCGCCATCTCCACCCGGCTCAGACGCAGCAGCAGACCGATCAGCAGCACCAGCACGACGGTGAGAGAAGTGGAAGCGCATGTGCTTCTGCGTGCGGAAGACATGAACGATGCCTTCCACGGCGTAGCGGAACGAGTCCAGATGGTTTTTCGGGCGAGGTACTTGGCGCATAGTTCAATGCGAGCCCACCTGGATGGGTTATTCTCAGGCCTCCACAAAAAACGGATGACGGCCGGCCTCTGGGATCGGAATGCCCGCCTGACGCAGCGCGGCTTCGGTGCGGGCCTGCATCTCCCACGCGCCGATCTCAGTTTCGTCGTTATACCCAAGCAGATGCAAAAGGCCATGCACCGCCAGCAGGGACACTTCGTTTTCCAGGGTCCATCCTGCCCGCCTCGGCCTGCCGAGCGGCGGTGGGCAGGGAAATCACGATGTCGCCCAGCAGGGACGGATCGTCTTCCTGGGCGAACGACAGCACGTCGGTTGGCTTATCCAGGCCGCGATACGCAGCATTCAATTCCTGGATAAACGAGTCATCGCACAGGACGACGCTGATTTCCGGGTCGCTGCTAATCGCTTCAAGCCGCAACAGAGCCGCCAGCGGCCCCGTCAGTGTCGTGTGCGCGTTCCACAGCGGACAGCAGTCCGTGCGCGTCTGAATCAGGATCGGCATGGGCAGGGTTCAAAGCCGACATTTCGCCGCTCTTTCTGGAATTATCTTTCAGCATCTCCGGGTAGTCGATTCGCCTGTGCAGCATGCCGGACAGCAGGCGCGTGAATGCCCCCTGGATGCCGCGCAGGTCGCGCTGGGTCAGGTCGCATTCGTCTAATTGCCCGTCGGCCAGGTTCGCATGAATGATCTGGGTCACCAAGTCCTCAATGCGGCCTAGCGTCGGCTTCTGCAAAGTCCGTGACGCGGCTTCCACGCTATCCGCCAGCATCAAAATCGCCGTCTCGCGGGACTGCGGCTTGGGACCGCCGTAGCGGAACTGGTGTTCCAGGCCCGGCGCGGCCTCCGTGTCGTCACCCGCGCACTGCTGGTGGTAAAAGTATTTGATTAAACTGGTCCCGTGATGCTCCGTGATGAACGACTTGATAATCGGCGGCAGCTTTTCGCGTTCGGCGATCTCCAGGCCATCTTTCACATGGGCGGTGACAACCAGGGCCGACAGGGATGGATTGAGGCGCTCATGGGCATTGTCCCCGCCCGCCTGGTTTTCAATAAAGAACTGCGCGCGCTGCATTTTACCCAGGTCATGGTACAACGCACCAACGCGGCAAAGGAGCGCGTCCGCCCCGATAGCCTCGGCGGCGGTGACGGCCAAATTGCCGACTAGAATGGAATGGGTGTAGGTGCCGGGAGCCAGCTCGCAAAAGCGCTTCAGCAGGGGCCGGTTGGGGTCGGAAAGTTCCAGCAGACCCAGATGCGTGGTGATGCCGAACAGCCGCTCAAAAAAGGCCGCGCTAACCTGGAACAATGCCACCGAGATCAGCCCCGAAAAGAAAGCCCAGACCAGCGACTGCGTCATATCGGCGCGCGTGTCGCCCTCTAGCTGCCCGACCAGCAGGCTCAGGATCACGTTGGCCCCACAGAGCAGCCCGCCCGCACGCAGAACGTCACCCCGGCTGCGGATGTCTGAGACGGCGAAAATGGCGACCCACGTAGACAGCAAGATCAAAATGGAAAAGCGCAGATCGTTGCCCAGAATGACGCCCGACTGTGCCGCCAGCAGGGCCGTCACGAGCATCGCCACACGCGGCTTGATCAGCGCGGCGATCAGCATCCCCGTCGCCGCCACCCAGACCATTCCGACATAGCCGAACTGCGAACCCGACAGGCGCACGCCTAGCAGGACGCTCCCCAGACGCAGTCCCAGTACGCCCAGCGTGACCAGCAGGCTAAGCAGAAGCAACGTCTTGGTGGAGGCGTAAATGGCCGGATTATAACGTCTCAGCCAGAAGCAAACCAGGCCGACCATGAAGGCCACGAGGCCGGTGATACAGACGACGGTGCCGGGGTCCAGCCGGGGATTTTGCAGACCCAGGGCGCGCAGTTTGGCAATAGCGCCGGGCGTGACGATCTGACCGCTGCGGACGACGATGTCACCGGCAAAAATTTGACCGTAAATGGGGGCGACGGAGCGCTGCGCGCTCAGAACTGCGCCAGCCGTGCGCCCCCGATCCAGCAGTTGGTTGTTCTGGACAACAGAGCGCCCGATGGCGACGGCAACGGGGACATAAGCGCGGGGGAGCATGGAATTGGACAGGCGGCCGGCAACCGCATCACGGGCCGCTGCCAATTCGCTTGGATGGTCGTCGCGAAGTCTCACGCGCCATGACATCATGAACGGCCTGATGGGTCAGCCGCTCGGCCTGATCCAGATGGTACGCGCCTGCCCCGGCGCTCAGAACTGGAGCGAGGTCATGGGGCGCAAGAGTAAGCCCAACCTGCGCGTACATTTCCCGAGCCACCCGCTTCGGGTCGCGCGCGCCCAGAGTTTGCGCGTTCCGCAACCGCAAATAGGCCTCAGTAATGGTTTCATCCGCCTCGGACGCGGCATGCACCGAATTATAGACCGGCTCCACGCGCGCTGCCGCCGCCGCGCGGAGCATTTCCGTGGCATCCTCGTCCAGATAGCGAACCGTGCGGAGCGCGCGGATGTCCTGCCCGCTGATGTCGCCGGGCCGAAGCGAGACTTTATCGGGCAGCAGATGCAGCGAGAGAAGCGCCGAAAGAAGCAGAATGGTCGCGACCAACAGGCTGACGCGACTCCAGTCGCGCGCGCCCAGCCAGGCGCGCAGGCGGGTTGGCTGCCACCAGGCTGCCGCTTCGTCGCGGCGTCCTTCCTTGAGGCGCGGCTTGCGGCGTCGGGGGACGCGCCCGAAGGGGTTCGTCGTATTGGGATTGGAAGATAAAAAGTCTCTCGCCATAGGGCAGAGGTCAGCAGGAGAGTAATGAGAGTGCAGAGAAAGTATTTAGCAAAGTATTTAGAAAATAGGGCAGAGAAACAGCGGGCGCGCGCCTCGTACCCGGAACGGAAACAGCGCGCGCCCGCCGACGCCTAAAATCTTGAAGGTCAGGCCTTTTCTTTTTCTTCGTTGCGAATGCGCTTGCGCTTCGCGGCCGCTTCCGCCTTGCGCTTCTTGTCGCTCGGCTTCTCGTAATGCTCATGTTCGCGCGCTTCCTTAAGAATGCCGGTCTGCTGAAGCTGCTTCTTGAAGCGCTTCAGCGCGCTGTCCAGCGATTCATTCGGTCGCACCTGAATCTGCGTCAATCCAATCCCCCCCCTGCGTTAGCATTGCGTCCAGAAAAATAACAACGTGTCAGTATACCACGAATTTGATTTGCCTGTCAAATTTTCCGTGATGCCCTGTCCTGGTTCACTTGACAGGCAGACGAACGCATGTTATCATATAAAAAAGCCGTTAGTTCCTAATTCTCAGGAGAACACCTTATGCTGCACCATTCTACTTTTACCAGACCTGCCGCACTGATGCGGCTGTGGCTGACTTGTTTGCTGCTCCTGGCCGCTTTTCCCGGCTGGAGTCAGGTCAGCATCCTGACCCAGCATAACGACACTTTGCGGACCGGCGCCAATTTGAGCGAAACGACGCTGACCACTTCCAATGTCAATGGCAATACGTTCGGCAAGCTTTTTACCCTGCCGATAGATGGTTTTACTTACGCGCAGCCGCTGTACCTGCCGGGCCTGACCATCTCTAGCGGCGTCCACAATGTCTTGTATGTGGCGACCGCTCATGACAGCGTCTATGCTTTTGATGCCGACACCGGCGCGCAGCTTTGGAAAACATCGCTGGGGACACCGGTTCCAAGTTCCGTCATCAACACGCCGAACATTCAGGTGGAGGTCGAAATCATCGGCACGCCGGTCATTGATCCCATCAGTGGCACTCTGTATGTTGTGGCGAAGACGTATGAAAGCGGTGTGCAGATATTCCGGCTTCACGCGCTGGATGTCGTGACCGGCGCGGAAAAACTTGGCGGGCCGACGTTCATCTCCGCTCAGGTAAACGGGACCGGCGACGGCAACGATGGTGCCGGCCACATCGTTTTCACAGCCGCCAAAGAGAATCAGCGCGTGGCGCTGACACTGGTCAACGGCGTTCTCTACCTCGCGTTCGCCTCGCACGAAGATTACGACCCTTACCATGGCTGGGTGCTGGCGTATGACGCTTCCAGTTTGCAGCAGGTCGCCGCCTTCAACGATACGCCGAACGGCGGGCGCGGCGGCATCTGGATGGGTGGTCAGGGGATGGTCGTGGACAGCAGCAACAACCTGTATCTGCTGACCGGCAACAGTTCGCAGGGCAGTGAGAACAGCGTCGCGGATTATGGGGAGTCTTTTTCTCAAGATGACTTTGTCCGGCGGAAGCCTTTCCGTGAGCGACTACTTCAAGCCCAACAACTATGACTCGCTGAACGCACAAGACGCCGATTTAGGCTCGGGCGGGGCAGTCGGAATTCCAGGCACCACCTATATCGTCGGCGGGGGCAAACAGGGTCTGCTTTACCTGGTGGACACCACCAAAATGGGCGGCCTCAACCTCGGCGGTGATCAGATCGTGCAGGAGTTTCAGGCTGACAATGGTCTCTGGGGCGCTCCCATCTTCTGGAATAACGCGGCTGCACCGACCCTGTATGTCTGGAGCCGGAGTGACCACCTGAAAGCATACCCATTCGCCAATGGGCTGTTCCAGACAACGCCCGCTTCCATCAGCAGCGTGTCCACGCCCGGCGGGACGGGCAACGGCGCGCTTTCGGTCTCTTCTAACGGCAGCGCAGCGGGAACCGGCATCGTCTGGGCCGCCATCCCCTTCTCCGATCCCGATCATGCCACCGCCACCGGCGCGCTGTATGCGTTTGATGCCACGAATGTCGCCACGGAACTCTGGGACAGCACACAGAATGGCGCGCGTGACAGTTTGGGCAACTTCGCTAAATTCTGCGCGCCGACCGTCGCCAACGGCCGGGTGTACGTTGGGACAGATTCAGGACAGGTCTGCGTTTATGGCCTGCTTCCCCCGGTGACCACCCCGCCCCCGCCGCCAACCATGCTGACAGCCACGGCGGGCACTGGCCTGGTCAGCCTGACCTGGGCGGCAGCAGCGACTGCGGCGAGCTACAATGTTAAGCGCAGCGCCGTGAGCGGCGGGCCTTATGCCACTGTGAAATCCGGCTTGAAAGCGACTTCTTATGTTAACACTGGCCTGACGAACGGCGCGGCCTACTTCTATGTCGTCACTGCGGTCAACAGCATCGGTGAAAGCGGCGTCTCCAACGAGGCTGGCGCGACTCCAACTGCCGGCGTCGGCACTATCCTCAGTCTGAATTTTGTCGGCGGCGGCCCGAACGGCAATCCCGCGCCCCTGGCTTCCACAGAGCTAGCCGGCGCCATCCCTGCGAGGAACTGGAACAATGCTTCCCAGGCCGCCGGTTCGCTTTCTCTTCTCAGCGACAACAATGGCGCAGGGACCGGCGCGACGGCCTCCTGGCAATCGGATGGCGTTTGGAGCCTGCCGATCACTGAAAGCGCCGGCAGCGCCCGGATGATGAAGGGTTATCTGGACACGCCCAGTGGGTCCGATACCGTCACGGTGACAGTAGCGAACCTGCCTGCGGCGATTACGGCGAACGGCTATGACGTGTATGTCTATGCCGACGGCGACAACGGCGGCGCAGCCCGGACCGGCAGCTACACGATTGGCGTCACGACTCGGACCGTACAGGACACTGCCGGGACAAACTTCGCAGGCACATTTGTTCCGGCCATCCGTCCCGTCGGCAACTATATGAAATTTACCAGTGTTGGCGGGACAGGATTCACCCTGAAGGCGACACCGGGAACAGCCAGCGACGGTGCCCGCCGCTCGCCGGTCAATGCCCTCCAGATCGTCAGCCAGCCCCCGCTGGTCGCCGTCAAAAGCGTCTCCACCGGTCAGGTTTACCCCCTCACGACCGCTGCCGCAGGCGTCCAGCAATACAGTGACCGCACGTTCACAATCAGCAGCCTCAGCGCAGCCCTTAGCGGCGGGACTCTGGTGCAGACCGCCAACAACGACAAAACCGTCACCGTCGGGAATTACCTGACATTGACACTGAGGAAACCAGCCACGGTCTTTGTTTGCTACGACGCGCGCGGGACGACGCTGCCTGCCTGGCTTGCCAGCGGGTGGACACTCTCCACTGCTGCGATCTCCACCACGGATGGGGGGGCTTCTCCCATGAAGGTCTATTCCCGCACTTTTGCAGCGGGCGCTCTGACGCTGGGGGGAAACTTACAGGCGCCGGGCGCCGGCGCACAAAGCAACTATTTCGTGATCGTCAAGCCTTAATAAGCGCGAGCAATCCGATAACACAGCAAGCCGGGCAGCATTCCGCTGCCCGGCTTTTTTAGGCGATCCCAGCTTTGGGTCAGGGCGTGAGGGACGGTGGCAGATGGGTCGTCTGGAAAACCGCCGGGGTGCATTCCTGCGCGACGAGGTTATAATCGGAGACGGCCTGGGCCAGACCGTCCCGACGTAAGCGGGCTTCGGCGGTCAAGGACGCATGTCTTTCCTGCACGCTCAGGGCGCGGAGCCGCGCCCGACAACGAATAACCTCTTTGGCCTGCTGGCGCAGACAGATCGTCAAAACTTTGTCCAGGCGAGGATCAGGATCCAACAAATAGATCATGGATTGCTCGTTTGCACTCGCCTTCACCGGCAGGTTTGAGTGCCACAGGCTGATCAGCAGTGCGCCCACTCCGAACACCGGAACGGCGAAGGCCGAAAATAAAGAGGTCCAATGGGTTCGCATGGCTCAACTCCCTGGCTTGATGCTTGTCTTGCATTTGTTGCAATGACCAAAATGGTTTTAGGCGGTCAATGCCGGATGCGATTATTGTCGGCATGCACCCGGCATTTTTATATGGCTTTGTCTGAGTCGTAGGTGAAATATACCCAGGCACCTCTGCGGGCTAATCGGCCTTACCAAGGATTGTGCGTATGCTCCGCTTCCTCGTTGCGACGCAGCGCGCCGGCGCTCATGGGCGCCATGGAGCAGAGGTAGGCCCGCTCCCAATCTTGCTGCGGGCCGGCGTTCATGTACCGCCAGAACGCGCGGATGCCGTGGAGAATCTTCTGTGTTGTCATGCTCATAGTCGTACCTAACTTTCTGGGCAAGCTCTCAGAACGGGCTTGCTCATTTATTACTCCGGGTCGCCCCGGCTAGCGCGTATCAGGGCGTGTATCTGTTTAAGCAGCAGGGATTGCCGCTCGTGAGGCACGTTGGATAACTCACGGGCGATCAACTGCGCCCTGTGCTGAAGCGGGTCAGATTCGGCGTTCTCCGACGGGCCATCCAATGTTTTGGCGAAATCGTGCTTTCCGGCATAGCGCAGCCATTCTGTGGGCAATTCCCCGAGGGCGCTGGCGAATTTAATCAGAGTCTTTTCGCCGGGCGATTTCCCTTTGACCATGTCGGAAATCTGGTTGTAGCCGATATTGAGTTTTTCACCCGCCGCACGGGCGGAAAGCGGCTTACCAGGCGCTCCCATTTCCGCCAGGACGCGCGCCGTTTGCTTTTGTAATTCGTCGTTTTTCGCCAAGCGGCTCTCCGTCGTTCCTTAATGACACTATTATACAACAACATTGTCATTGTTGTCAACAGTATATTTATAGAACGTAAAACATTATCGGTTTGTTCCCGGAAATAAGTGAGGGTCAGAGAAAATGTGAGACTGCTATCATCAGGAGAAGCGGAAGAAAAACGAGACCAAGGCCAGTTTTACCGCCGTCCGTGCGCCACTGTATCAGGCCCAAAACAAGGCCGTTCAGAATAAGAAAACCGCCCACGAAAGCGAATGAAAGCAAAAACGGGGTCAAGAAAAAGGCGGCAAAGCCCAGGTTGATGCGGAGAGGCAACAGTGCGCCCGGCAGGCTGTTGTCGGGGAGGCTGTGGCTCGGGGAGGGTCGGAGGCGGAAGCCAGACGTAATGATCCGATGCCATGAAGACTTTTACCCCAAATGAAAAAGCCCCTACCCTGTTTCCAGAGCGTTCATGGATTTTTACTGTGAGGTATACTGAGCCTACTCGCAGATTTACGGAACTTCTTTATGGATGATATAAACCGAACTATTTTTTTGGGCTTTTTGATATGGCTTGCGATTTGCTTCTGCGCTTATGCTTACACTCCTCTCGGGGAAGGGTGGCGACATACGCGCAATAGTCGCCTGGTTTTCACTCTACCGCCGCTCCAGCGCATTGTTGGTCTTACCTTAGCGCTAGTAGGGCCATCCGGTTTACTCATAGGCCAAAGCAACGGAATGATTGGCTCCGCTGCTTTGCTCTCTTTATTATTTTTGCCCGGTCTCGTCGTGGGAGTTGGAATTCAGGAATTCTCCGCCGACCTTTCCTCAAAGACCTATTACACCAAGCGTGGCATTCTCTGTTTTGCACCTAAGAAGACGGGACGGCTTGACCAACTCAAAGGAGTACAAATGCGAGAAGTGCCTGGCTTGAGGTGTTTCATTTATGTCATGCGACCCGAAGACAAAGAAAAAGGTGGCTTTCAAATCGGTGATTTCTTGTCTCGTGATCGTGCCGTTGCCGCCGCCGAACAGGCATCCATAGACCTGCATATTCCGTTGCTTCCACCAAAAACTTTCCAACGAGTATCAGGAGTTTGATAGCGGCTAGGGCCTGCTGGATGCAGCCAGCTAGACGTTGGGATGAGGTTCCGAATTACCTTCTACTCCAAATAGAAAAGCCCCCACCCCGTTTCCAGAGTGGGGACATGATTTCGCCTACTAAGCCCAAACATCAGCGGCTCCAATCTTCAAATTGGACGCCGGGTATTCGGGAGAAATCCTTTTGATTGGCCGTGACAACGGTCCAACCTGCCGCTATCGCGCTTGCCGCAATGTGGCAGTCCTGTGTACCAATGCGTTTGACCTGCGCGGGGAAAGCAGCATAGATACGAGCGGCTTCTTCAGTGTAGGGATGGATGCGATATTCGCACACAGCTTCTAGCGACCATGAAAAAAGTTCGTAGGCAGTGATCGCAGTAGCCTTTTCCCTATTTGCGCTGATTGCCCCCAAAGCTCCGCGCATTCATTCTTCAGCGGCAATACCACTCAGCCATACGCCAGGCGCCAAAGCCTGCCTGATGCGGGTACGAACACGTTCATTGCCCCGGAAACCGAGGGAAGCTGAGTCTGTATCCAGCAAGTACGCCACTTATTTCTCAGACTCCATATCCGCGAACCAGTTCGCCTCTGTGATGTCCGCCTGGCGGTTCGCTTCTATTTCATCCATGAGCGCTTGCCAGAGGGGATTATCTCCGAGGTTATGCTTGAATTCAGGCACGGGCCATCCAGGCTCAGGAGTGGTTGCTGCGCCGTTCGCTCCATTGCTCTCGGAAAATGGAGTTTCCTTTTTGAGATCAACAACTGTGCTGCTCATCACTCATCCTCCCAATGGAAAAACAGCCCCCACGCTGTTTCCAGAGCGGGGGCTTGCCAAATAGTCTCCTAAGCCCGAATGTCAACGGGTCCCATGCGGCGCAGCTTTTTGAGGGCGCGCAGTTCAATCTGGCGGACGCGCTCACGGGTGACGGCGAAGCGCTGGCCGACCTCTTCCAGCGTGTGCGCGTAGCCATCATCCAGGCCGAAGCGCATGCGGACAACGTCACGCTCACGCGGGGTCAGCTTGTCCAGCACTGTATCCAACTGCTCCCGGCGGATCAGGTTCACAGCGGCATCCGAAGGCGACTGATTGGAGTTGCTCTGGATAAAGTCCGCGAGCTGCGCCGAGTCTTTTTCACCGACTGGAGTTTCCAGCGAGAGCGGCTCAGAAGCGATCCGCTTGATCTCGTTGACCCGCTCGACCGGGACTTCCATCTCATGCGCCAGCTCATCCTGCGTCGGTTCGCGCGACAACTGCTGACGCAGCATGCCCTCGGTGCGAACCAGCTTGTGAATCGTCTCAGCGACATACACCGGGATACGGATCGTCCGGCCCTGGTTGATGACGGCGCGCGCGATGGCACGGCGGATCCACCAGGTCGCATAGGTGCTGAACCGGTAGCCCTTCGTGTAGTCGAACTTCTCCACCGCCCGGATCAGGCCGATGTTGCCCTCTTGAATGAGGTCGGCCAGACTGATGCCGGGAACGGAGTAGCGGCGCGCGATGCTGACGACTAGACGCAGGTTTGCTTCGGTCAAAATGTCCTTGGCGCGCTGGTCGCCTTCGGCAACACGCCGGGCCAGGTCTATCTCTTCATCCGCGCTCAAAAGCTTGGTGCTTTTGGTCTTCCGCATCCACATCTGGAGCGACTCGTCGCGCGGATTATCCTCAATCGGCGCGTAGACCGCTTCCTGCGGCTCATCCTCCGCCAGATCTTCGGAATCGTCGTCGCCCGAAACGCTCTCCATCAAAGGCGCGGAAACGTCATCATCGCCGCTGACGGCAAGCGCCAGGAAACGAACCGCATCCGGGTCGTCCATTCCTCCACCGGCGGCCAGAGATGATTCTTCCGAGCCGTATACCGACCCCTCGCGCCGATCTTCCGACCCAGCCAGTCCGCGCGGCGTCATTGCCACGTCCGGGTTGTCCATCAGTGCCGAATTGCTCCCCATTGATTTCCCCTTTGTCCTTGAGCCAAAACTCTAAACCACTCATACATTTGAACGCGAATTTCGCGTCCACAGTTCCTGGCCTCAATGAATAATATTAATGCTGCCGCCATTCCATAATTCTTTATTACGGAGCCCGGCCCTTTATTGTCTCAAATTTCTGACCTAATTTCAGTAGCCTGGCTTACGTTTATATAAAATTTCTTTCTTTCGTGGCAAGCGGAGTTTCGTCCGTTTACCCAGCCGGCACGAATTTTAATCATACCAGTAGAAAAACCAGGCAGAGCGATGGGATTATTTGGTGGCAGGGATCGGACGCGGCTGACGGCCGGCCCAGGCGATAAACAGGCGGATGAGGTGAGCGTCCCATTGCCGGCCCGCTCCCGCTTGCAGCGTTTGGAGCGCTTTTTCCGGGCTGAGGGCGGATCGGTAGGGTCGGTGCGAGATCAGGGCATTGTAGGCATCGGCAATGGCGACGATGCGCGCGCCGAGAGGGATATGGTCGCCGTCCAGTCCGTCCGGGTATCCCCGGCCGTCCACCCGTTCGTGGTGGTGGCGGATAATCGGCAGCAGAGCCGCCGTGGAGCGCAGCGGCGCCATGATCTGCTCGCCCAGCACGGTGTGCCGCTGCATCCACTCCTGCTCCTGAACATTGAGCGTCCCGCTTTTTTTTAGAAGATTGTCCGGCAGACCGATCTTGCCGACATCACGCAGCATGGCCGCCTGCCCCAGCAGGCGCAGGGCCTCATCGGACAGGCCAAGTTCACGCCCCAGCGCCTGTGCGAAAAAAATGACGCGCTCCGTGCCGCCATCCCCATCGGAATCTCCGGCCCGCGCTTCCACTGCACGGCTGAGAGAATAGATGACATCCTCAACCTCGTCCAACTGGTCATTGAGGGCTTTGATCCGCAGCAGCGAACGAACCCGAGCCAGCAGCTCTATCCGGTTGAAGGGCTTGGTCACAAAATCATCGGCGCCTGCTTCAAAGCCCAGGACGCGGTCGCTGGTGGTTGTCTGCGCCATCATCAAAATGACGGGAATGCGCCGGGTACGGGCTTCCTCCTTGAGCGTCCGGCAGACCGTAAAGCCATCCTGTTCACCGGGCATGTGGGCATTGAGCATGATCAGATCCGGGCGCGCCTGCCGGGCGGTCTCCAGCCCTTTCTGCCCGTCGCCTGCCGCCAGGACATCATAGCGATTGTCGGTCCGCAGCACGGCATCAATCAGAAGTCCGGCTCATCGGTTCATGGTCCACCACAAGGATACGCGGTTTGGCTGTCAGGAGTTCATTCATCAAAAGTTATTATAGGAGGCAGGCAGCCCCGCCGTTACCTCGTAAAGCCTTCAGGATTATGGCTCAGGATTATCGCGCAGCCGCTCCAACAGCGGGACATTGGCAGGGGGAAATGCATAGCCGCTCAACTCCGAAGGCTTCGCCCAGACAATGCACCGACTGCCCAGGGGCCGGGCGTCGGCGCTGTTTGCGCGGCAAAGGAACGGATGCAGGGTGACAGTTCGCTCCGGGTAGACGTGCGTGATCGGCGGCCAGGCTTCCAAAATTTGGACTTCCAGCCCTGTTTCTTCCCATGCCTCTCGGACGGCGCATTGCTCGAGCGTCTCATCGGGCAGACATTTGCCGCCCGGAAACTCCCACAGGTTTGCCAGATGCGCGTCGTCCTGGCGCTGGGCAATGAGAACTGTGCCGTCGGTCGGGTGCAGGATGAGAGCGAGGGCGATGGTCATAGGTCATAAGATCGCCCCCCACCCCAATTCTGAGGGAGCCGAATTAAGAGGGGGCCGTTCCGGGTTCTTCTCCTGTTCCCCCATTATTGGGGGCTAGGGGGTCTCCTACAGTTCCAGTCGCCCCTGTGCGTCGTGTTGCCAGAGCAACGCCGTCAGTTTGGTCTGCGGCGTCGCCAGGGCATAATCCGCCAGCGTCTCGCGCGCCACCCACGCCCAGCGGGCGCAGCCCAGCGCTTCGGGCGAGGCTTCGGGCGACACAGTCGTCTCAAAGCCGTGGAGCGTGATGCGGCGGTTGGCAACGACATGTTTGACGACGCCGAAAGGCGTCAGGGCATGAATGCCCAGGCCAACGCTTTCGCACGCGGCGCGGGCGGCGCACGCTGTCAGGCTTTCCCCCTCCTGCCGGGTCGCGCGCGGCAGTTCCCATAGGCCGCCCCACAGCGCGAGTTCCGGCGGGCGCTGCACCAGCAAGACCTGCCCGGCGGCATTCCGAATGGCGACCGAAACATCTTCCACATCCAGCCACTTTTTAACGCCTTGGAACTGCGGATACGCCGTCGGATCGCCCAGCGACTTCGCCGCGCAAAGACCGCTGACAGGACACGAACCGCACCGGGGCGCGGCAGCTTCACAGATCAGCGCGCCCAGTTCCATCATCGCCTGGTTGAAGTCCCCTGCCCTGCCTGTTGGAATTGCTTCTTCGGCCAACTCCCAAAGCTGCGCCTGTGTCTGTGTGGAAGTCTTAGGATCGCCCGTCACGGCATGGACGCGGGACAGTACACGGATCACATTCGCATCTAAAATCGGCGCGTCCTGACCGAACGCAATGGACAGAATGGCCCCTGCCGTGTACCGCCCGATGCCCGGCAGCGCCAGCAGAGTCTTCGGGTCCGACGGCACCTGTCCGCCAAACTCCGCCACAACCGTCTGCGCCCCTTTGTGCAGGTTCCGCGCCCGCGCATAATATCCCAGTCCTGCCCAATGCTTCAGCACGTCGTCTAGGGGCGCTTCGGCCAGCCTTTGCATGGTGGGAAACCGCGCCATCCACTTGTTGTAAAACGGAATCACAGCCGCCACTGTCGTCTGCTGCAACATGATCTCCGACACCCAAACGGCATACGGGTCATGCTGCCGCCGACGCCAGGGCAAGTCGCGCTTGTTGGCATCATACCAGACGAGAAGATTTTGGGCGAATTGGGATTGCTTGGTCACGATTATTCACTTGCAGTTCGGCTCTTGCCAGATGATACTCTGGATCGCCTAGTCTCAAAGCGTCTACTCCATCCAACATAGGCGGCGTTCCCGACGCAACATTCGAAAGGTTTTGCAGCTAATACTTCCTTCAAATGGGCTTGATACTCAGCAGTGTCACCCTTCGCGAGATAGGCTGTGCCTAGATAAAAGTGTGCAAGGCATTGGTAGCGGAAATTTATCCTGGGGTAGTCGGCTGAGTAAGCCGAAACATGGTTGAGTAGCATGTCATCCGATGGCGCATTATCAGTGGTCTGACCTAATAGATAAGGGACTAATGGACCAGGCCAGCGGGAGGTTTGGCATCTTTTGGCTCGCCACCGCCGTTTTAATTCTTGTTCCGCTAACTTGCGCCATTCTTCTAGCCCTGTATGTGCGGAAGCCCACCAGAGGAGGACAGGCACTTCTACCCCACCCGCTTCGTCACTGTGGGTCATCTCTCCAGACCGCCTGCGCTTAATTTCGTAAGCCCAATCAGCACAAGCATCCTCGTGCTTACCTTGCATCCAAAGGATCGCTCCGATAAATGGCACAGGAATTGCCGGAGGTGAAGGCAGGCTGCGAGCCTCTCGGAACACTTCTAATGCTTTATCAAACCTACTCATCAAAACATAAAGAATACCCAGATTAGTCATGTCACCGATGACTTTCGGCTCATTTAGCGGCACTAACTCCGAGTCGTAGATACGAAGCGCATTATGGTAATCCCCTTGCCATGTGGCTTGCCAGACGCGGTTGTGAATATCGCTGATAACTGCTCTATTAAGCATCAGGAAATTGAGCCTCGCTCACTCGGACCTTGCTTTTGTCATCGGTGTCCGCACCGGCGTCCAGGGAGATGTCTAAATTGGGGGATGCGCCGCGCATGACGACATCATAGGCGGCGCGCATCTGGCGAGCGGCGCGCAAGGGGGGCATGAAGCCGTTTTCGGTGCCGAGGCCCGGCACGAGCAGACTTTGAATAGGGTCGCCGTGCAGTTCGTTGAACTCGCGGACGGCGCGGAGGGCGGCGCGGAAGGCGAGGTAAGCATTGACCGTGCGGCTGACGTTTTGTGGGACGCGCATGGTGGGGGCGACGACGAGGAACGGGTACTGCGGGGCGTTGGTGATGATGACTTCGGCCAAGCCGACCACTAACTCGCCGTCGTGCCGCTCGCGGATCATCTGCTGGACTTCGGTTTCCACATCTTCGCCAAGATTTTCAATGATCTGCGCGTCCAAACCGCCGTCCATGCGGCCAAAGGAATTGGCGGGGGACACGAGGGCATCGGCTTCCAGCGTGAAAATGTTGTCGCAGGTGATGGAAACGCCGGGCAGGCCGGGGAAATAGGCTTGCCAGGCTTCCACGACGAGCAAATGGTTGTCGCAGAGGATAATCTGAAATGGCGGGCGCGCGGCAGGCATGGGATAGTATAGCACAGGAAGGGTCGCGCACAGAAGCCCCCACCCGGCGCACAAGTGCGCCACCCTCCCCCGTTCCGGGAGAGGGTAAGAGTGCAGGCGGAAGCTCTTCCTCTCTTTCTTCACCCCTCTCCCGCTTGCGGGGGCAGGGGTCGCCGCTTGCGGCGGGGGTGGGGGCCTGCTTCTTACCCAAACCGCCCCGACACGTAATCTTCTGTGTCTTTTTGCTTAGGGCTGGTGAAAATTTGATCCGTGTCGCCGTATTCCTTCATTTCGCCGCGCAGGAAAAAGCCGGTCTTCTGGGAAACGCGGGCGGCTTGCTGCATGTTGTGGGTGACGATGATGATGGTGTAGTCTTTTTTCAGGTCTTCCATCAACTGCTCGATGCGGAAGGTGCTGTTGGGGTCCAGCGCGGAGCAGGGTTCATCCATCAGAATAACTTCGGGTTCGACGGCCAGGGTGCGGGCGATGCACAGGCGCTGCTGCTGGCCGCCGGACAGGGCGAAGGCGGACTGCTTGAGTTTGTCTTTGACTTCATCCCACAGGGCCGAGCCGCGCAGGGTACGCTCCACGATCTCGTTCAGTTTTTTGCGGCTGTTCAGGCCGTGAATGCGCGGGCCGTAGGCGATGTTATCGTAAATGGACATCGGGAACGGGTTGGGCTTCTGGAAAACCATGCCGACCCGTTTGCGAAGGTCCACCACGTCCACGCGCCGGTCGTAGATGTCCTCGCTGTCCACCGTGATTTTGCCGGTCAGCCGCGTTCCGTCAATCAAATCGTTCATGCGGTTCAGCGTCCGCAGAAACGTAGACTTGCCGCAGCCGGAAGGGCCGATCAGGGCCGTGACCTGACGGTTCGGGATGACGATATTGATGCCCTTCAGGGCCTGAAAACTGCCGTAGTAGAAATCCACGTTTTCGGCCAGAACTTTGGGAGCCGTCGGAGCCGTCTTGTCCGCTTCCGACTTATCGCGGGCGATGTCCTGGAGGCTGCCCGGCTTCTGAGGAATTGTTTGAGGAATTGTATCAGCCATAATATTCTTATTTTTCTTCCAGCACGTTGCCGCGCGTGGCAAAGCGAGCCGCGATGCTGAGGACTAAAATCAGCGTGATCAAAACGACCGCCCCGGCCCACGCCAGATTCTGGCGGTCCGGGTTGACATCCTGCGAGTAATTATAAATGCGAAGCGGCAGGGCGTCAATCGGCGCGTTCAACGTCGGCGCGCGCAAATGGCCGCCAAAGACGGGATGGGTCACAAAGTATTCGTTGCCGAAGATCGTGAACAGAAGCGGGGCCGTCTCCCCGGCGATGCGGGCCAGGGCCAGCATGATGCCCGTGATGACGCCGCCGCGCGCGGCAGGCAGCACGACGCTCCACATCGTCCGCCAGCGGGTCGCGCCCAGCCCGAGCGAGGCTTCGCGCAGCGAGAACGGCACCAGGCGCAGGATTTCTTCGGTCGTCCGCATGACGGTCGGGATCATCAGGATGCCGAGCGCGAAACCGCCCGCATACGCGGAAAATCCCTGTCCGTGCGTGCGCTGGGCCAGCGGATAGACGACGGCGGCATAGGCGAAGATGCCGATGACGATGGAAGGGATGCCATTTAAAACGTCGGTGAAAAACCGTACCGTTGCCGCGAACTTGCCGCGCGCTTCCAGTTGATAGATGCCGCCCAGAATGCCCAGCGGCAGGCCGATGACCGAAGCGATGCCCAGCAGCACCACCGTTCCGAAAACGGACTGCGCCATGCCGCCCTGCTTGATGTCAATGTTGTTGGGGCCGCGCGTGAACAGGGTCCAGTGCAGCGACGAAAAGCCTTTGGAAAGCAGAAAAAACAGCACCAGGCCGAGGATGCCGATGGCTAGTCCCGCCGCGAGAATGCACAGGGTCAGCATCAGGCCGTTGAAAAACTTGCGCTGGGCCAGATTGCCGCTGTGCTTATGAAGCGTCTTGGGCTGGGAAGCGGTGACGCTCATGTTATTTGCCTCCCTGCACGTCTTTGGCCGTGTAGAAGACCAGCAGACGCGCGCAGATATTCACAATAATAGTCACGCCAAACAAGACCAGGCCAATCTCCACCAGTGCCGAAATGTTCAGGCCGGGGATCGCCTCATTGAACTTGTTGGCCAGGACGCTGGACATGGTGTAACCCGAGTCGAACAGCGACAGGGAAATGCCCGACGGCGTATTGGGCGACTGGTTGCCGATCACCATCGTGACGGCCATGGTCTCGCCGAGCGCGCGGCCCAGGCCTAGAATGACCGCACCAATAATCCCCGACTTGGCGTAAGGAACCACGACGCGGGCGATGCTTTCCCACTGGGTCGCCCCGAGGGCATAAGAGCCTTCCCGCTGGGCGCGGGGAATGGCCCGCAGGATGTCTCGCGTGACCGCCGTGATAAACGGCGTCACCATGATCGCCAGAATCATGCCCGCCGCCAGCATGGAATAGCCTGCTGATTGCCCCTGAAACAGCCCGCCGATGAACCTTGTGTGCGGCAGAGGCGAGTTGACCACGGGCTTAAAGATAAAAACTTTGAGGAAGGGAATCAGAACAAAAATTCCCCACAGGCCATAGACGACGCTGGGAATGGCGGCCAGCAGTTCAATCAGAAATGTCGCGGGTGTTCGTATCCAGCGAGGGGCCAGTTCGGAAAGAAAGATCGCAGCGCCGACGCTGACGGGAACGGCGAGGACAAGCGCGATGAAAGATGAATACAGCGTGCCGAAGATGAATGACTTGGCATGATAGCTGTCCGTCTCCTCATTCCAGTCGGATTGGGTCAGAAACGAAAGGCCGGAATGGTGGATGGAGATCAGGCTGGCGCCGGTCAACTGCCAGACAAGCCAGAGGATGATCGCGAAGATGCTCAGAGAGGCGAGAAACGTGAGCGCCGCGTAGATCCGGTCGCCAAAACGGGCCAGAGACGAGATTGGCGGCGTCCGGCGTGGACGGGCCACCGTGTCGGTCTCCAATTTGGACGACGGCGCGCTTTTGGAGGGAGGGGCGCTGCTGAGGGGAACACTGGGAGCGCGATCAGCCATAAAAAACTTCTCCAAGATACCCCCAGCCCCCATGAGGGGGCTGAGAGCAGGCATCATTAATGCATGGATGCGACAGCGGCCAGAGCGCGCTTCTGAACACCGGGCGGCAGCGGCGCATATTGCAGGTCCGCGGCATCTTCCTGGCCGGTCGTCAGGCACCATTCCAGCAGTTTTTTGACTTCAGGCCGGGTGCCGTTCTTATAAACCAGCAGGAAGGTAAAGCCGGTAATCGGATACCCTTCCGGGGCCGACGTGTTGACGATGACTTTGCGGAAATCCGCCGGCAGCGTCACGCCGTCAGCCGCAATCGTTGTGGTCTTCACCGTCGGATAAATGAACCGGCCCTTCGCATTGCGAATCTGGGCATAGGCGATGACATTGGTCACCGCATAGTTAAGTTCAATATACCCGATTCCGCCCTCGGTTGCCTTCAAATACTGCGCGACCCCCTGATTTCCCTTCCCGCCCAGGCCAATCGGCCAGTGGACGGATTTGCCGGCCCGGGGTCCGTTCTCGCCGCCCCATTCCGGGCTGACTTCGCTGAGCCAGGTGGTAAAGATGTTCGTGGTACCGGAGCCGTCCGAGCGGTGGGCCGGCGAGATCGCCAGGTTGGGGAAATTCGTGCCGGGGTTCAGGCTCGTGATCGCCCGATCATTCCATTTAGTGATCTTGCCCAGAAAAATGTCGGCCACGACACTGGGCGTCAGTTTGATGCCGGCGCCGATGCCGGGGAGGTTGTAAGCGACGACGACCGCGCCGGCGACAGTGGGAATGTGCAGGATGCCGGGAGCCGCGTCCAATTCCGCCTTGTTCATGGGCGCATCGGATGCGCCAAAGTCCACGGAATGGGCAGTGATGTTTTTGATGCCGCCGCCGGAACCGATGGCCTGATAGTTGATTTGCGCGCCGGTTTTTTCGCTGTATTCCTGAAACCATTTCAGGTAAAGAGGCGCCGGAAAGGTTGCGCCGGCCCCGTTGATCTGCTGGGCTTGCGCGGCTGGCGCAAGGAGAGCCGCCAGAACGACAGCCGCCGCGAGTGCGGCATTCAGTGTTTGCGTCAGTGACTTAAGCATAAATAAACTTTCCTCATGGAAGGACTTGTGGGGGCGAACGTTAGGCTCGCCCCCTTTTAGTGCGAGCTTGTTAGAATTTGACCTGTACTTCTCCGGTGAGCAGACTGTAGCGCGGCGGCGTCGCCGTCCCCGCCAGATGAGAAACACGGTCAGGCCGCGTCCACCACACCCGAAGGCGAGTCGCTTTGTCCAGATTGTACAACGCCCCGTAACCCACATTCTCATCCGTGTAAGAGCCGTTCCCACCCTTGTTGAAGGCATTGGCCGGACCCTCACCCCGACGCAGAACATCGTAGCTGCCGGCCAGAGTCAGCGGGTGATTGCCACTCTGGCCGAACGTGAAACCGCCCTGAGCATAGTAGCCGTCCACATGGTTGTCTTTGGCATACGCTGTTGACAAGCCGGTCGCCGCAGGAGACGCAAAGTAGGAGCGCTGCTCGTACAAGCCCCCCACATACTCCGCGTTCACAAACGGCCCGCTCGGCAAGACAATCTGAGCGTCCGCCCCGTACAACTCCTTCTTGCGGCCTGTGTACTGATACCCCGTCCCGGTGATCGTCCCCGGAGGAGTGGGGCCAATGAAGTTGCCCGTCACTGCCGGCGTGTTCACCTGACCCAGATAGTACGAACCCCCCACCGAAACGATCTTGTTGGGCGTCTGGTACGCGATCCGGTACACCTGATCCCGGTACTTATCCGTCGCATCGCTGGTGCGACCCGTCCCGTTGACCAGAGCCGCCGTCAGCTTCAGACCCGCCGGCAAAAACAGGATCTGCTGGCCCGTGTTGTAGCCGACTTGAAGACCCTTGTCATAGTCCTGGCTGTTGAACAAACCGGCCCCGCTCTCGCTGAAGGCCAAAGGGCGCTCCGGGGTCAGGGTCGTGGACATGGACGCCGGAAGAATGTACCCAAACGGCGTGGCGAACAGGCCGGCTGTAAACGTCAGGTTTTTGGCCGGGTTGCCGTTGCCGAATGTGTAGGCGACGTAGCCTTCGCGCACCGTCACCTGCTGGTTGGCGCCGGCCCCCGAACTGACCGCGCCGGAGGTGTCAATCTGCACCGCATATTTGGTGTTGTCCGTGACCTGCCCGCTGAACTTGACGCGGGCGCGGCGCAGGTCAAAGGTGGACTGGTTGCCGCCTGCGGCATAGTTGCCGTTGTAACCGCCTGAGATGGCACTGGTTCCCTGGGGGAAGCGGTTCTGGGAGCCTTGTCCGGCGCTGACATCGGTGAAACGCGCCTGGATGTAGCCGCTGATCTGGAACTTGCGGTTTGCGCCGACGCCATAGGAGTTGTTGGCGGTGTCCTGGGCTTTGGCGGCCAGGGCTTTGGCGTCCAGCACGTCGGCTCGGAGAGCGTCAATGTTGTCCTGTGCGGTTTTGAGGTCGGACTGGATGGTGTCGAGTTCTGGCCGGAACTTGTCGATGAGAGCTTGCAGGCGGTTGATGTCGTCCTGCGTAACGGTGCTGACCGGGGGCGTGTTAGGCGGCGGGGGGGAGCGCCGGGCTGCTGTGCTTTGATCATGTCGCTGACGGTGGAAAGTGCGCGGTCGATGGCGACGGCGAACTCGTAGCGTGTCATGGGTCGTTTTCCGCCGTAGGTTCCGTCGGGATAGCCGATGACGATGCCTTTTTTGGCGAGGTCCTGGACGGCTTCATACGCCCAGTGGTTGGTCGGCGTGTCCGCGAAAGGAGCCGCCTGAGCGCGGGTCTGGGGAGCGCCGACAGCCATTCCCAATGCCAGAAGCACGGCGGCGGACGCTGCAGTCCAAATTTTCATGTAGTCCTCCTCGATTTCATTTTTGACCGACTTTGAAAGCCGATTCTTTGGAAAGCAGGGCGATAGCGCTTGCGCCTGCTGTTTTCTCGCGGGCAATTTTACCTGCTGTATGTTAAGAGAATGTTAAGAACCGGGGAGTCTAACAAAAGCGAGAGATTTTATGACAGAGCGCTAGAAAACTTACTCTAAAAGAACGCACGTAGTGGAGTGTCCGCAAATTCACTTGTGACGAAGTGTGGGAAGGAGGTTTCGGGCTGCCTACGCGCTCATGCGGGCCGCAAATCCGTTCCACCCTGAGCAGGCGACGCGGCGGCAGGGAGGACGGCAGGCTGAATGTAGATCGGGTTGCTAAAGATCCAGGGCTTAGCGCCCAGGCAAAGATTTCCCAGCCGATGCTTGTACAAAAAGACCTCCACACGATAAACACCCGGCGCGCGGACGGCATAGTCCAGGCGTCCCCCGCGCGCCGCAGCGACCAGGCGGCCGTCTTTGTACAGGCGAACCAGAGACCGGGTACGGGGCGACTGCGCGACCAGATGAAACGAGGATTGGCCGGCGACAACCTCTGGAAAAGTCAGGGCATCGCCCATCAAGGCCAGCGGGGGCTGCGTGAAATCCTGCCGCGAGGGAATTGCTTCAAACGTGAAGCCGGTCGGATCAGCGTAGTTGTCATACGCCATGTAGCAGTGGCCGGCGGCAAGCGCCTCATGCACCCGCGCCGTATCGGCTTTGGCCGCCTCTGCCCGTTCCCGCGCCGGCGTCTCGCCGTAGGAAAGCGGCTGGGCCGTGACTAAATGGGTCCGCAGGGTGCGGAACGTCTCTTCATACGTGGGAAAAGGATAGGAACGCCGGGCGAACTTCATGACGGCGTGGGCGTCCAGCGAGGCGATGCCGACCACACGCCGCGCCGGCAGGCCAGGCCGTGGCGCGGTCATCAGGCTGTCCCACAGGCGCAGACTCACGGCTGGGACGCGCGGACACCAGATGGAAGGCCCGAATCGGGCGGCGGCTGTGGTAGCGCCGCCAGACTTCCGCCAGAGCCGGCAGGTTGATTTTGGTGCGGGCGATGGCGCTGAGATTGAAGACTTCCAGGCCGATGCCTTCCTGAAGCCGTCCGAAATCGCGCCAGTGGTCCTTGAGGTCGCAGGGCAGGGCGACAAAGCCCAGGCCGCCGCTGCCTAAAATCGCCCGCTGCGCCTGCACGGCTTCTTCGGGCGCGGGCAGAAAACCGTCAGGCACGTCCAGAGCCAGCAGGTGGCCGGTATCGGTGGTGACTTCCGTGCCGATCAAAACCAGCGTCCGCCCGCGCCAGCCGTCCTGCCCATCGGCCCGCGCCTGCAAACTGGAATGGTCGCAGAGAACGAGAAAATCCAGCCCGGCCCGATTGGCCGCCTGCGCGATCTCGCCGACGGTCCCGGCCCCATCGCTGTACGTGGAATGGATGTGCAGCGCGCCGGCGTAATCATAAAAACGCGGCAGGGCAAGCGACTGGCCGCCGCGCCCCGGCGTTTCCGGCCTGGCAGGAGGCGGAGGAGCGTATTGAACGCGCTCACGGAGGGTGGCAAACAGCCCTTCGCAGGTTAAAATGGACAGATACAACCGCACGCGCGACCACTTGATCACGTTGGTAATTCTCCCGGCAACAAGTCCCCCCTAGCCCCCAATAATGGGGGAATAGGAGGGTAAGGCGCAGCAATCAGCGCCCCTGCATCTTTATCTTGCTCCCCCGTTATTGGGGGCTGAGGGGCTACCTTTATTGTAGCACGAATTGGCCGGTTTTGCGAGATTATTTTGCGGCGGCGGGCGCGACGGAAATTTCCATCGTCCTGGCATTCGGCAGCGTTGCCTGCACGATCACATCCACCGTGCCGGGCGTCGTCCCTGGCAACTGCGAAACGATCTGGGCGACTCCGGGCTTGTTTTTCTTTTTGTAGGCGACGGACGCGGTGATCGCCAGCGTCTGGCCGGCAGGGGGCGCGGCGACGTGCAGAACGATATGGCTGACGGTGACGGGCGTACTGTTGGTGTTGGTGGCCCAGACCCGCTGCGACGGCCCGACAGCCGCATTTGCGCCGTCAGGATAATCCACTTCCAGATGCTCCGGCTGCAAAATCTGCGTGGTGAACTTGCTGCCGTCTACCGTAAAAACGACATAGTGCAGGTAGCCGCCTTTTTCCGGCGTGGCGTCCAGAGGTGCGCCGCCGCCGCCGGAGATGAAGTAATCTACCCCGTCTTTGGCCTGATGCCAGTAGATGTGATTGTGGCCGCAGAAGACAGCGCGCACCTTGTATTTGACCATGAGCGCATGGAATTTGTCACGCGAAGCGGTGTCTACAAAGCCCGTATCAATATCGGGAGTATCGGGATCGGGCGGGCCGAAGACGTAATGGTGCAGGAACACGAAAATGTTCTTGGTGCCCTGGTTGGCGGCGAGGTCGCTTTCCAGCCAGGACATCTCGGCATCGTCAATCGCGCCGCCTTTGATGGTGCCGTCGGGCTGGACCGCATTGGTGTTGACGGCGACAAAGTGGCTGTTGCCGTAGTCAAACGATCCGTACAGCTTGCCGATGCGCTTCTGGTACACGGGCAGCAGTTTGGCGTCCAGGCTGAATTCATGGTTGCCGGGGGCGCAAAAGACGGGAATGTCGGTCAGGGCGTCGTCCGCCAGAAAAACATCATACTCGGCGTTGGCTTCCGCGACGGTGTCGCCGTAGCCTTCAATGGCATCGCCGGTCGTGAGCAGGAACGCGGGATGAAGATATCCGATCTCGCGGCAGATCGTCGCCCAGACTGGCGGCATCGGGTAGCCATGCCCGGTGGAGCGGTTATCGCCGCCGACCACAAACGTAAAGTGATCCGGGTCGGCAGGCTGGGTCAGCGCTGAGGCAGCGGGAGTCGGCGCAGGCGCGAGCGGCTGCGTCGTGGAGGCCATTGCTTGTGTGCCGAACAGGGCACAGATGCTGATGGCAAGAAGAAATTGTTTTGTCATGTTGTGTATGGAAACCCTCAAAACAAAGGTTCCCGGCATCGCTGCCGGGAACCAATAGACGTTGACGCGGCAGAAACTTAATCTTTGTACCGCTGATAGCCCTCCGCGCTGCAAGAGCCGGCGACATCCCAGGACCAGTCAATGCCGTCGCAGCCGGACGCATAATCGCTATAGCGGATCACAAACTTGACATGCCCGTCCATGTAGGCAATAGTCGTCCCCAGCGGGTGGAACGGCACCTTTCCGGCTGCCAGCGGCTTGTCAGTGAAGTTTTTCGGAAAATCGGCATAGACGCGCGTCTGTGTCGGACGCGCGAAATCGTTGAGAATAACTGTGGCAAGACAACCTGTTGCCGCTGGGACCTTCGCATCACCATCTCCCGCTCCCTGATTAAACTTGCCACTGGCTATGTCCGCCGCTGTCATGGTTTCTCCAGTCGCGATGTAATCCACATCATTGCCGCCGGTGGTTCCAGGAATCGCATACCCGGTCGCCGTCGCCCCTGGGCTTGCATTCGGGTAGGGGTTGGAGAAGTTCTGGTGGGTAAACTTGTAAGAGGTGCCGATGATCTGGGCATAGGTGTACCCGCTCTCCTGCGCCCATGTCAAGTTATTGGTCGGACCATCTCCGTTCGCCTGCATTCCGCCGCTGTCATCCGGGCAGTGGAAAACTTCCGTGCTTTTGACATAGGGGCTGATTTCCGCCGGCACACCCGTTTGCGGCACATTGCCGAGAAGCTGTGCCGCAATCGGTCCAAACGAGTTGTTGACCGCATAAGAGATGGGCATGGCCTCATCGCTGTCCTGAGCATACATCAATATGCCGAGCATGAACTGCTTGGCGTTGGACTCGCAAGAGGCGCGGCGAGCATTTTCGCGCACCTTCTGAAAGACCGGGAAAAGAATCGCCGCGAGAATCGCGATAATGGCGATGACGACGAGCAGCTCTATCAAGGTAAAGCCGTGTTTCTGTTTGGCAGGCATGGGTGTTCTCCTTTGTTCAACCTTCTCTTTTTATATAAAAGCTGACTCTATTTTACTGCCTGATGTGCTGGATTGTGTTAAGAGAAGATTAAGGTTTTGTTAAGTTTATGTTAAGGCCATGTCAAGGAAGGATAAGAGGCGAGGAGACGCGAATAAAAATCGCGAAATAGAAAGCAGGAATATATGCAGGCGTTAAAGCAACTGAAAAACCATCTGGCGGAGGTCAAGGCGCTGACGGAAGCGGCGGCAGTGCTGGAATGGGATCAGCAGACCTATATGCCGCCGGGCGGGGCGGAAGCGCGCTCCGGCCAGACCACGGCTTTAAGCCGGGTCATTCATCAAAAGCGAACGGGTGATGAGATCGCGCGCCTGCTGGAACAATCCGAGCGCGAAGCGGGCGGGCTGGACGCCGACTCGGATGATGCGGCTTTTCTGCGGACGGCCCGGCGCGATTTTGATCTGGCAACCAAAGTGCCGACAGATTTAGTCGCCGAAATGGCCCGCGTGACGACCCTGGCGCACGCGCAGTGGGCCTCGGCACGCGCAGGGAATGACTACGCGGCGTTCGCCCCCTGGCTCTCGCAAATCTTAGCTCTGACCCAGCAGGTAGCCGATCACCTGGGGCATGGCGGGGAGCGCTACGATGCCATGCTGGACCAATACGAGCCGGGCATGACGACGGCGGAAGTGCGGTCGATGTTTGACTCCATCAAGCCCGATCTGGTTGCGCTGGTCCAGGCCATCGCGGCCAAAGGGCCCAGGCTGTTGACGACTCGGTCTTGAAGCGGACATTTGACGAAGACGCGCAGCGGCAATTCGGCGAGAGGGTCGTCCGCGCTCTGGGATATGACTGGAACCGGGGGCGGCAGGACCGCGCTTTGCATCCGTTCTGCACCTCTTTCGGCCGAGACGATGTCCGCATCACGACACGCTTTGACCGAAACTTTCTCCCCATGGCCTTGTTTGGATCGATCCATGAGACAGGGCATGCGCTGTATGAGCAGGGGGTTGCTGAACGCTATGGCGGCAACATTCTCTGTGACGGGACCTCGCTCGGCTTCCACGAAAGCCAGTCGCGGCTGTGGGAGAATTTGGTGGGCCGCAGCCGCCCTTTCTGGCAGCGGTTCTACCCTGATCTAAAGACGCAGTTTCCCGAATCGCTGGGGGACATAGAATTGGAAGGTTTTTACCGGGCGGTCAACAAAGTAGTGCCGTCGCTTATTCGCGTGGAGGCAGACGAAGTCACCTACAATCTGCATATTCTGCTGCGCTTTGAGATGGAACAGGACCTGCTCTCGGAAAAGCTGTCTGTGGCCGATGCCCCCGAAGCCTGGAACACTAAAATGGCGCAGTATTTTGGTCTGACGCCGCCCAGTGACGCGCAGGGCATCTTGCAGGATGTCCACTGGTCAGGCGGCCTGATCGGCTACTTCCCCACATACTCCATCGGCAACCTGCTGTCGGTTCAGCTTTACGATAAGGCCAATGCCGACCTAGGGGGTCAGATCCCGGAACAAATCGCGGCAGGAGACTTCCAGCCTCTGCTCGGCTGGCTGCACGAGAACGTCCACCAATGGGGCCGCAAATACCCGCCCAGAGAGCTTGTCCAGCGCATCACCGGCGGGCCTCTGGACCCTGCGCCGTACTTGCAGTATTTGAACACCAAGTTCGGCGAGATTTATGGCCTCTGATCGGCGAGATTTATGGCCTCTGAAACGAGCCGCCTGCTCGGTTGACAAGACGGCTCATTTCCCCTATAATAGCCGTAACTAAAAGTTTTCAACAAGTCCCGGCTGGAAACAGCCGCGATGAGGAGGTTTCATTGTTCAACTTTGTCCGGCGCTCATGGCTGACGCTGGGTTCGGCGGGACTGGCAGCAGCGCTGCTGCTCGGAAATGCCGAACCCTCGTATGCCGGAAGCGAAGGGGTTCAGTTACCCGTATTTACGCCTTCCGTGTACGGAGTTCTCATATTTGTGCTGCTGGCATCCTTCGCCGCTGTGGCATACGGGGTCATCCTGCGGGCGCAGGTGCTGCGTCTGTCAGCAGGTTCGGACGCCATGCAGGAAGTGGGGTCGGCCATCCGTACCGGAGCGCTGGCCTATCTCGCCAAACAGGTCAAAACGATGCTGCCTCTGGTGGCCGTTCTGGCCGTGGGACTGTTCTTTCTCTACACAGGGCAGTACGACACAACGATTGGCCTGGGACGTTGCCTTTGCGTTTCTGCTGGGCGTGACGCTTTCCTATTCCGCAGGCTACATCGGCATGGGCATGGCCGTCACAGGCAACCAGCGGACGGCCAATCAGGCGCTGACGACCTACAAAGGCGCACTGGAAACGGCCTTCAAGAGCGGCGCGGTGGCGGGGATGATGACGGTCGGCCTGGGGCTTCTGGGCGCGACGGTCATCTTTTTGATCTTCCAGAGCGACGCCATGAAGGTCCTGGTCGGCTTCGGCTTCGGCGGCAGCCTGGCGGCCCTGTTTATGCGCGTCGGCGGCGGCATCTTCACCAAGTCGGCCGATGTCGGCGCGGACCTGGTCGGCAAAGTGGAGCAGTCCATCCCCGAAGACGACCCGCGCAACGCGGCGACCATCGCCGACAACGTCGGGGACAATGTCGGGGACTGCGCGGGCATGGCCGCCGACGTGTTCGAGTCTTATCTGGTGACGCTGGTGGCCGCCCTGCTCCTGGGCGCGGCGGTCGGCGCGCAATACGGCGATCCCGGCCATCACGCTGCCCCTGATCTCTGTTTCCGCTGGTTATCCACGGCATCGGCATCTGTCGCCTCCATCTTCGGCATCGCCTCCATGCGCGGCAAGGAAGACATGAACCTGGACCCGCTGATGCCGATCAACCGGGGCTTCTGGATGACGGGAGCGATTGCCGCCGTCGGCCTGACCATCGCCGCCTTTCTGCTGCCGGGCCTCAAAGACGGCATCACGGTGGACGGGCAGACCTACGGTCCGATTTATTTTGTCGTCGCCACGGTGATCGGTGTCGTGCTGGCCCTTGTGATCGGCAAGCAGACCGAGTATTTCACCGGGACGGACAAGCGGCCTGTCAACGAAGTCGCCCACGCGTCCCAGACCGGCCCGGCGACCTTGATCCTGTCCGGCTTCTCGCTCGGCCTGGAAAGCGCGGCCTGGAGCGTCGCCGTCATCGTCGCCGCCCTGTTCGCCATCGTCCTGCTGTTCGGCGGCAACGCCCTGCTGTCCGCCTACGGCATCGCCCTGGCCGGCCTGGGCCTGCTGACCACGACAGGCTATGTGCTGGCGATGGACACGTTCGGCCCGATCTCCGACAACGCGCAGGGCATCTTCGAGATGTCCGGCGCGATGCGCGAGGCACCATGCCCAGCTAACGGCGCCGGCCCTGCGCGCTTTCCTGGCGATCAGCGTGGTCTCCAAACTGGACTCGGCGGGCAACACGACCAAGGCGCTGACCAAAGGCTTTGCCATCGCGACCGCCGTCATCGCCGCCGTCGCCCTGTTCCAGGGCTTCGTTCACCGACGCGCGGCCTGACACCGGCGGCGTTCAGCCTGGTCGAGCCGAAGGTCTTCATCGGCCTGCTGATCGGCGGCGCGGCTCCGTTCCTGTTCTGCTCGTTCGCCATCAACGCCGTCTCCCGCGCGGCGTTCCAGTTGGTGGAAGAGGTTCGCCGGCAGTTCCGCGAGATTCCGGGCATCATGGAGGGAACCGGCAAGCCCGATTACGCCCGCTGCGTTGCCATCGCGACCGCGGCGGCGCAGAAAGAACTGCTCGGGCCGGGCATCCTCGCCATCTGCCTGCCGATCCTGGTCGGCTTCGGCCTGGGCGCGCCGGCTCTGGGCGGCTATCTGGCCGGGGCGATCGTCAGCGGTCAGCTCATGGCGGTCCTGCTGGCGAACTCGGGCGGCGCGTGGGACAACGCCAAGAAGAAGATCGAGGACGGCATGTTCGGCGGCAAAGGAACCGAGCAGCACAAGGCCAGCGTCATCGGCGACACCGTCGGCGACCCGTTCAAAGACACGGCCGGCCCGGCGCTGAACCCGCTGATCAAGGTGATGAACCTGGTCGGCGTCCTGATCGCCGGCGTCGTCACGACCGACATGCACCCAGCCGTCCGCATCGCGCGTCGTCATCGTGATGGCGGGCCTGCTGACGGGCGCGATCCTGTTCTCCAAGCGCGGCGGCCTGGCCGGAAATGGCGGACAAAGAGGCTGGGGACGACAGCGGCAAACGTGGAGGCCAGGCGCCGACCTTGCCGCAGTCCACGACCCGAGAGCACAGGTGCACAAAAGTAGGGGCGAACGTAGGTGCCTCCGTGCTCGCCCCGTGCGCCCTTCTGAGCAGCTCCGCCAGCTTGTCCAGATAAGCGCCGGCAGTCGTGACGAACTGCGCGTGCGACCAGGTGAGCGGCGCGACCGAGAGCGGCTGGAGCGTGTAGGGATGCACCTGCTCGGACAGGACGCCCGTCCGCAGGGCGCAGATGCGCGGCCCATTCCAGCAGGTCCAGTGCGCCCCGCAGATCGGCTTTCTTCCGGGCCGTCGCGATGTACCAGTCGGCCAGCCAGAGGGTGCAGATGATCCAGGGATTGCCCGGGACTTTGTCAAAGTCCTCCGAGACGCGGAAATAATAATCCCGCTCGTATCGCGCCAGCCCCCCCACCCCGGCTTTCACCCAGAGTTTGCGCCCCATCGTGCCCATCATGGCGGCGACTTTGGGATCGTCGGCGGGCAGGACGCCGAAAGCGAACAGGGCATAGGCGGACGCATCACACGTCATGTCCCGCGTCAGCATTCCCTCGGCGTTCGGCGTGACCATGCGGGCGAAATAGCCCGCCTCCTCATCCCAGAAGTGCGCCAGCAGAGCGGCCTTGACTTCTTCCGAGGCTGCGGCGAATTGCGCCGAAGCGGCGGCATCGCCCAGTTCCGACGCCAGTTCTGAGGCGGCCTGCAAGGGCGGCGCCACGGCCGCCGTCGTAAAGATATGTGTGCCTCTGCGCTCCTCCCAGATGTCCCAGGACGCCAGGGGCAGATGCGTCTTCGGGTCGCGGTAGGACAGCCAGGAACTCCGACGGCGGGCTTGATCAGCTTGCGGTAAATCTCGGCGGCAAACTCACGGTCCCCGTACTTTGCGAAATGCTGCCGGAACGCCCAGACGACCAGTGCCGTGCCGTCCTCCTGAAACGGAATCTCCGGCCCGTGGCCCTCCAATAAACCAGGGATGCCAGGACGCCCCGACGGTGCCGTCCGGCCCGTACTTGTGCATCAGCGCGGCCCGGTCTTTGGGCAGAACCCGGGCGCAGAACTCGAAAAAAGGCCGCGTGATCTCGGCCAGCCCCACCCGGTCCAGCGCAAACGATACCAGCGCGCCGTCGCGGGGCCACATATAGGAATAATGGGCGCGGGCGGTCTCCATGATGTCGCTGTCGTTGGACGCCAGAATCGCCCCCCGCTTGTCGCATCTGCGTTCGGATAATCAACAGGCTGCGCGTGAACAGTTCCGCCACGCGCGGCGGCAGTTTGTCCAGATCGCTGCGGCGTAGGGCATAAGTGCCGTCATGCGCCGCTGATGCCGTCAGCGCCTCCTCAAAACCGCGCCGCAGCAGCGCCGTCTGCATGGCCGTGACCTGTTCCAGCGTTTCCCCCGCCGCCATCCAGGTCCGCAGAACGCCCTCCCCATTCGCGGGCAGGAGCAGGGCGTAGCCGACCACGCTGTCCACGGCCCCCTGCGCGATGGCATTACGCGAGAGCTGCCCGTCTTCGGCGTCGCGCCAGGTCCCTTCCGCCCCGCGAAAACCTTTCTCGCCGCAGGCATACTGCGTCATCCCCGCGCCATCTTCGGGAACACCTTCCCCGACCTGTCCGCCAAACAAAAAGTATCGATCACGCTTGTAGTGGACCAAGGCATTGGCCTGGGGATAGTAAAACGCCGTGTCGCCGATGTCGCTTTCATCGATCCGCAGGTCATGGGCGAAAAACAGCCGCACTTCCCTCGCCTTGCCATGTTTGTTTTCTATTCGAAACCGCTGCGCCAGAATGTTCCGGTCATGCAGCACGGCCTGAGAAACCCGCAGCCGCAGGCCCAAACCCAAGTGCAGAGCCATGCAGTCCGTGACCAGAGTGTCCGCCTCGTACCCGACCTGCCACTGCCATGCCGGATCGTCCAGCCAGGCAAACGCGCCGCCTTCTGTCCAGACCCCGACCCGGCAGCGATGACCGCCGACATGATTGGCCCAGCCGACGTAGGGATAGTAAATGTCGCGGATATACAAATGGCGGTCCAGGTTGACCAGAAGTTCCCCGTTGCCGAGGACAATCTCGCGAGGCATAGATGTTGGTTTCCGTTTCTGCGTCCAGTCTACCTGCCGGAGCGAATGTTCGTCAACGGAGGCTGGTATACTCTCAATAAGCGAAGGAGGTCAACCCATGAAAGATACTGCCGGAAAATGGCTTTGGGGCGGTGTTGCTGCCATGTTTATACTCATGGTTGGGGCAATCATCTTCCCTGTTTTTCAGAAAGTGCGTGAGGGGCGCGATCCTGAGTCTTTTTGCCCAAGCAACATGAAGCAGCTTGGTCTGGCACTCGTTCAATACTCCCAGGATTACGACGAGAAGATGCCTAATATCGCCTCGCCCAATGGGCTGGCAACATGGCGTAGCGCCATCTTGCCGTTTGTTCAGCAGCGAGACATTTTTCAATGTCCAACACGCCCGAACAAAGATACCAACAGCATAGGCAGGGACGGATTCTCACAGGATTATTCCGCGAATTACAGCGGGAATTACGGAAAGATACAGCCCGATCAAGGCGAGGGGGCTTTCGCCGGGCAAGGTTCGCAGCCTTTGTCAGTCAACGATTTCTCTTCTCCTGCAACTTTAATCATAATCCTGGAAACAGAAAACAACAATCAACCGGAATTCAACATTGATAACCCCGGACTCTTTGGTACCTGGAGAAAGAGATTATGGGCTGGACATCGGCGCGGCGGCACTTACGTTTTCGCAGACGGCCATGTCAAACAAATGCGGCCAATGATGACTTACCAGACCAACAGCGGGGGCAAGGTGATTGTCAATGAATGGTATCGCGACAGCCAGAAGCCGCTTTCGGTCAATGGGATTACAGTTCTCAAGGATGCACAGGAGCGGTTTCCGGCTGAACAGTAGGGCTACAAGGAGATAATCCGCCATGTTACAGCGCGCAAAGAAAGTCCTAACTATCTGCGGTTGCTTGCTGCCTATCGTGCTGTTTTTTGCCGCCGCTCTTTACCCCGTCTTTTCAATGGTTCATGAAAATGCACACGCATCTGTCTGCCAAAGTAATCTGAGGCAATTAGCGGTGGCCTTTATCGAATACTCACAAGACAACGACCAAGCAATGCCGAATATTGCCGACAAAAATGGCAGAAATACTTGGCGCGAGGCAGTCTATCCTTACTCGCCTCCGTCAAAGGACATCTATCACTGTCCAGACCGATACGACAACCTGGACAGCCATGGCTTTTCGCAGAACTACGCCGCGAATTACAGCGGCAACTATGGACAGAGTTCAGCCCGATCAAGGCCGGGGGGCATTAGCCGGACCAAATTCCCGGCCTCTCACGCAAAGCGATTACCCACATCCAAACCAGTTAATCCTGTTGGTCGAAGCAGAAAACAACAATCGCCCGGAGTTCAACATAGACAACGCCGCTCTGTTCGGGCCACAGGCGAACAAACTTTGGGCGGGCCATTTTTCGGTACACAGCGATTTCCTGATGGCTGACGGCCATGCCAAGTCCCTTCCACCGTCAGCGACTTATCGTGATGATCCCAAGAACAAGACGCTGTTCAATTTCTGGTATCGCAACTGCGAAACGCGCCTCTCGGCCAACGGTGTCACGGTCCTCAAAGAGACCACAACCCGATTTCACTGGTAGCCCAAAGAATTAGGTTGGGACACGCTGACGGCAGTTCACGGAAGCGGCTTTAGCCAGTCAATCAATCGGCCCAGGAACACGGGCCAATCGGGCCAGTCCCAATAGGCGATAGCGCCGGGTGGGGCGATGCCCAAAGGCTGCGCGAGGACGGCGGCGACTTTGCCCTTGCCGACCCGCCAGACGACGACCAAAGGCGTTCCCTGTGCCCTGACGAGAACCGTGGCACCTGGTTTGACGGCGACGGATTTGCAGGCGACCATCACCAGCGGCTTTTGATCCCACGACAGGCCCGCGGTGAGCGGATTTGGGCCAGCAGGCGTCAGGGGAACGCCGGACGGACTGGACGGCGGCGTCGCCACTGGTTCGCGCCCTTGCAGAGCCGCGGAAAAGGCCGGAGGCTGCGGCCCGGCCACTGGATAGAATTGCGACTGCCAATCCCAGAGGGAGGAAGTGGGCGGTGATGTCACCGGAGACAGGTCCTCAAAGGCCGTTCCCGCCCAGCCACCGCCGCTGCCGAAGGTCCAGTAGCCGCCGAGAAGCAACAATCCACCGCCGTCTTTGACCCACTGCAAAACCATGCACCGCTGCTCGCGGCTCAATCCCTGCCCCACTCCCGCCCCCAGGTCAACTAAAATGTCCTGGTCATAAAGCGAATGCCAATCGGCGGGAAAGCCCTGGATCTGGTTGCGGACAAACCCATAGTGCGGACGCACCTCCCAGGACCAGGTATAGCGGCAGGTTTGCCCATTGCCGACATGACTCAGCGCTTTGGACAGCCCCCAAGTCGGTGCGTTGAGGCTTTCAATCCCGTGAACGCGGAGGGCGGGCGAAGGCAGGCGCTGGGCATCAGCAGGCCGTGAGAAGCCTGTCTGGGCCTGCCATTCGGCATCGGTCGGGGACACGCGAAGCGGGGCGTCAGGAGCGCCGAGACACGCGAGATTAAGGGATGAACAGAAGACGCAAAAGGCGATCAGCCGGGCAGCATTGGCGGGGAATACGCTCATTTTGCAACCTCCGCGCCTGCTGCCTGGCGCGTCAGATAGGCCATTTCGCTGTCCGCCAGAGCGCGCCAATCGGGGTCTTTGATCGCGGCGGCGCACTGCGCCGCCTGTTCGCGCTTGCCGTTCCACAGCCAGCCGCAGGCGACACGCATCCGGGCGGCGTCTTCCCAGGGCGTCCCCGCCAGAGCCGGCAGCAGAGTCGCGGGGTCTGGTCGTCCCGCCCAGGCCGAAGCGCCCGCGAGTTCGGCGACAGCGGCGGGAGATTGATCGCGCGGCAGAGTGCTTGCCCAGGTTTCCAGCGTCTTCCAAAAGGCGTCGGGCAATGTTGGGGCCGGCGGCTGGCGCGTCTCTTGAAGCAGGTCGCGAAGTTGTGGCAGCGGCGAGACCGGCGGCGGGAGGGTGTGAAGATCGTCGGCAGCTACGCCCATTGCCCGCACAAAATCGGATTCGTGACCGCCGTAGCGCGCATATCGCGCCGCAAGTATTTCCAGCGCGACGCGCTCGGCAGGGTCTACCTGGTGGGCTGCCAGCGATAGCGCCTGATCCAGTCGGCCCGAGAACGCCAGCGCATGGACGGCTTTGTTCCGCGCTTCCTGAGTGTCGCCCATCCGGCCCAGCGTTATTTTCCACAATTGATCTTGCTTGCCGAGGTCCGGCTTGTCGGCCAGAGTTTCCAGCGCGAACTCCATGAGCGGTTCCGGTGTTTCCCCCGGCGGATAAGCCGCAAACGCGCGGGGGAAGTCCCCGTACCAGATCAGGCCTTGAGACACGACCAGCGGCGCTCCCTGACCGATCCAGCGCTTTGAAGTAGTCACCGCCCGATCCAGCAGGGCAGTAGTTGCCGCGTTATGCGGGACCGAGGGCGAGGCAAGCGCACCTAGCAGGCTGCCGAGGTTGCGAGTCCCCAGTAGGAATTGGTTTCCGTTTCAAGCGCGGTCATGCACTCGTCCCACATCTGCGCGGTTTGGGGTGACCAAGCCAGCAGCGGCAGGACGGTCAGCATCTGGTCTATCGACTGCCCCCGGTCGGGACCGCCGGGCGGCAACTGCGAGAGAAGGGCGGACGCCTCGGCAAACTGGCCGGCCCTCACATCACCGTCAAAGGACGCCGCACCAGCGGGATTGGCGGCCAGAAGCGTCAGCGTGAACCAAAGAGCAAGCAACAGGCGGCGGATCAGAATGTTCATCGGGTCACCGCGCAATCAATCACTGCCTCGCTCCAAAGAGTGACCGGCGGGAGGGCGAGGTCAACGTTGCTGCCCGAGACCGTGAGCGGCGTTGTGTGCAGAGTTTGGGCGTCAATCGCCGTCGCCGAGACCGCGCGCCAGCCAGACGGCAGCGCAACCTGCACCCGAACGTTCTGCAAGGGAGCGGGGAACTCCCGCCCAACACCGATGTTTGGCTCTGACGGCGGATTGATCACCGGAACGACGATCCGGCCATGCGCGCCATCAACTGCGTAGCGATAAGCCATGTCGCCGCCCCAGACTGGCCCCGGCGCGGTGATTTTGACCTGGCCTGCCGTCATGTCCACGGGATTGTCACTCCGCAGCAGGCAGGCGTAACGAGTGGCGAAACGCGCAAAATCGCCCGGCGCGGAGGAATCGTAATTCGTGTGGAAGAGGCGAAGGCTGAGGACAAGCGCGTTCCGGTAGGCCGCGTCTACGGGGGTGAGCCTGTGGTTCTGCATCACGAAGACCTTGCCGCCATAGGGTTCAGTCATCCGGCGGTCCATCATCAGACGCTGCTTGTATTCGGTCCATGGCAGGCCCGACGGCGGAAGCGAGCTGCCGAAAATCTGGCCGACTTCCTCATCCATAATCTGGCTGCCCGCTGCCCCCGCCGCCGGCCAGTCCGGGGTGGGCTGGCCGCCGTGCTGATCCCAGGAAGCTTTGACACCGCCCGTGATCCAGTTAAATCCAAAGCCGAAATAAGGACGCGCGAGACGCAGGCGCGTGGTGATCTGCTCCATGTTGCGCGCGGTCATCGGGTTATAGCCGCCATCCACCCAGCCGACTTGCAGATGATCGTCATAACGCACAGCGTCAAAGCGGAACTCATTCGCTGCTTGCCGCAACTGCTTGATGTGGGCCAGTGCCACCGGCCAGGAGCCGAAATCCGTCATGGAACGCGGCCAGTGATTGTCGCCGGGATTGAAGGGAGATTTAGCCGCAAACTGCTTGATGTCCAGCACGCTCCACTGGCTGTTGTAAGGCGCCCCGGTCCATTCGGGGTTTTGCCGAAAGAACTCAAAGGCAGCCGGCCCGCCCATTTGCCCTTTGGCGTAGGCAGAGACCGTTGCGCCGACCGCATGAAGGGCATCAATGGATTCGTGCAGCGCCAATTTGCTGGCCGGGTACGATGTCTGCCCGGCAAACCAGACGTTCGTGGGTGGATCCAGCGTGCCGAAATCATCCGGCGCCCAGGCGAAGAACTCCAGATGATTGCAGAGCGAACGGCGCGCGCCGCTTGCCATCTGTTCGCGCTCCGCTTGGGTCGTCAGCGGGTTGTGCGCGTTGTGCGCGTTGTGCGCCGCCAGTCCATCGCCCTGCATGGAGACCTGCCAGAGATTATGATGCACGGTGAAGAACGCCGACACGGGCGCTATGGCGGGATTGTCCGGGGCGGTCGCTCGCGCTTCGTAGCCGAACAAACCGGGACCGGCGGGAAAGGCGAACGTGGCGACGGACTGACCGCCGGCAGGAACGTCCAGAGCCGCCCGCCCGACAGTGCGCGTTCGCGCCAGATCCCAGAAAAGCGAGACGACAACGGGAACGTGCGCAGGGGCAGTCCCCGAATTATGCGCGGTGACAGTGGCAAACTGTGTTTCGCCCGGCAGAAGAAACACATGGTTCACCTGGATTTCCAGGCTGACCGGAGCATCTGCCCGGCTTATCATCGGCAGGCAGGCGAGCAGAAGAAACCATAAGACTCTCAGCAGGCTGCTTTTGGTTTGCATAACCCTTATTTCCCGCTTCCTGGCCGGTATTCCTGCGGGTATAATCAACGCATGGCAAAAGAAGAACATGGCGAGTTGGCGCGGGATGTGCGGATGCTGGGCAATGCGCTGGGAGAAGTTCTGCGGGAGCAGGGCGGCGAGGCGCTTTTTGAGACGGTGGAGCGCATCCGGGCGCTGACCAAAGAGGCGCGGCAGCAGAAGGGCCAGGACAGTGCCGAAGCCGATCTTGATCACTTGTTTTCGGGCATGGATTTTCCAACGGCTCTGCCCGTCCTCAAAGCCTTCACCACGTACTTTCAACTGATTAATCTGGCCGAGCAGAAGGAAATCGCCCGCGTCAACCGACGGCGGGCGTATGAAGCCGGCGAAAGCCCCCGGCTAGAGTCGGTGCGCGAGGCGGTCCGCCGCCTGCGGGACAGCGGCATGACGGCAGAAGCTATGCAGGAACTCGTTGGTTCCCTCTCCATTCAACTTGTTTTCACTGCCCATCCTACCGAGTCCAAGCGGCGCAGCGTTCAGGAAAAGCTGCACCGAATGTCGGATTACCTGAGCGCCCTGGAACAGCCCCTGTTGTCGCAAAGCGAGCAAGCGCGATTGGAAGAGAATATTGCGGCGGAGACCGAAATACTCTGGCAGACGGATGAAGTGCGGCAGCGGCGATTGTCCGTGCTGGATGAAGCCCGCAATATCCTCTTTTATTTCGGCGAAACGCTGTTTGCCGTAACGCCGCGCCTGTACGAAGACCTGCAAACCGCCCTGGCCGAGTGCTACCCGAACGAGAAATTTACCATTCCCCTGTTCCTGGAATACGGCTCCTGGATCGGCGGCGACCGGGACGGCAACCCGACGATCACGCTGGCGCACACGGCGGAAATTCTCCGCCTGCACCGCGCGACCGCCCTGGAACTGTTCATTCCCGCCGTGCGGGCGCTCAGTGATCGCCTCAGCCAGTCCCTGCACTATGTCGGGGTCTCGGAAGAATTGGAACGCTCGCTCCAGGCCGACGCCGAGCGGCTGCCCCTGGTCGCGTCGGAGGCGGCGGGGCGCAGCCCGACGGAGCCTTATCGCCGCAAGTGCGAGTTTCTCTGGGAACGGCTTCGCAGGACGGCAAGCGACAGTGAAGGAGGCTATGGGTCGGCCTCCGAGTTCCTCCACGATCTGGAATTGATCCAGCGTTCGTTGGAACAAAACAAAGGCCACTTTGCCGCGCACCGCGCCCTGGCTCCCCTGCTGACTCAGGCCCGGCTATTCGGCTTCCATCTGGCGCGGCTGGACATTCGTGAGCATAAAGACAAATATCTGAGCGCACTCGGGGCAGTTCTGGGCGCGCAGGGGACGGATTGGACCACTCTGGCGGAAACCGAAAAAATCGCGCTTCTGGAACGCGAAATCGGCAGCCGGCGCCCCTTAATCCCCTTGCAACTTGATTTTGACGACGAAACGAATACCACGCTGGGGCTGTTTCGGCTGGTCTCCGAAAAGATGCAGACGCTGGGGCCGGAGGCATTCGGCTCCTTCATCCTGTCTATGGCGTCCGACGTCTCCGACGTGCTGGCCGTTCTGCTGCTGGCGAAAGAAGCGCGATTGGCGGACCTCGCGAGTGAAAGCGGCTGGTCGCGGGTCGATGTCGTGCCGCTCTTTGAGACCATTGAAGACCTGGAAAACGCCCCGCAGATTCTGGACACGCTGCTTTCTAACCCCATCTACCGGCGCAATGTCACCCTGCGCGGCAGTCAGCAGGAAGTCATGGTCGGCTACTCGGACAGCAACAAGGATGGTGGTTATCTCACGGCGAACTGGAAGCTGTATGTCGCGCAGGCAGGCCTGGCCGAAGTCGCCCGGCAGCATGGAATCACCCTGCGCCTGTTTCACGGACGCGGCGGGGCGGTCGGACGCGGCGGCGGCCCGGCGGGCAAAGCCATCCTGGCCCAGCCACCGGGCAGCATTCAGGGCCGTCTCAAAATCACGGAGCAGGGTGAAGTCATCGCCGCTCGCTACTTTGATCAGGAGATCGCTTATCGCAACCTGGAACAGATCGTTCATGCCGTGCTGACAGCCAGTTGCCCCCCTACCCCTCTGGCTCCCCTAGAATTGGGGGCTGGGGGGCATCCGTGGGCGGAGGCGATGGAGGCCATGTCCGACTTGTCCCTGGGAGCGTATCGGGCATTAGTCTATGACGATCCCGATTTTGTCCGCTTCTTTCAGGAAGCGACCCCAATCGGCGAACTGGCGCAGCTCAACATCGGTTCTCGTCCACCCAAACGAACGGCCTCCGACAAAATTCAGGATCTGCGCGCCATTCCCTGGGTCTTTTCCTGGATGCAAAGCCGTTTTACGCTTCCCGGCTGGTACGGCGTCGGCACAGCCCTGACCGACTACGCGACTCAATCTCCCGCCCACCTGACGCGCTTGCAGGAGATGTACCAGCAGTGGCCGTTCTTCACGACCATGCTGGACAACGCACAGATGTCGCTTGCCAAAGCGGACATGGACATCGCCGCGCGTTATGCCACCCTGGTTACAGATCAGACGATGGCGCAGCGCATTTATGAGAAGATCGCGGGAGAATACCGCCGTTCCGTGGAAATCCTCTGCCGCGTGACAGAGCAGAAAGCGCTGCTAGACAGCCAGCCGATCCTGCAAAAGTCCATTCGCCTGCGGAACCCGTATGTGGACCCGCTGAGTTATCTTCAGGTGGAACTGCTCAAACGCCTGCGCGCCCTGCCGCCGGACAGTGACGGGGAGGAACTCAAAGCCCAGCGCCGCGACCTGCGCGCCGCCGTGCTGCTGTCTATCAACGGAGTAGCGGCAGGCATGAAAAATACGGGTTAGCGACGCTCGTGCAGGATTGACAGCAAAACAGCCTGGCCGCCGTGATAGGCTTCGTGGGTGAGGACGTGATAGAGGAGCCAGCGCACGCTAAATTCGGCGTTTTTATGCTGGCGAGTCAGTTCCGGGTTATAAAGTTTCGCCACGGCCTGACGTGTTCGCGCCCGGATTTCATCCTGCTGGGCGAAATACCAGGAAAGCGGCTGGGCAGGAGGCGAGGGCCAAACGACCTGATACTGCTGCGTCTCGCGTGAGAGCAGCCGCGCCCGATCTTCCTCGGAGCGGATCTGCCCTGCGCCAACCTGATGCAGCCAGTGGGCTTCCACATCGGCGATGTGCAGCAGGAGCGCGCCGATGCTGTGACCGCCCGGAAACGGCTGCCAGAGAACGGCCTCGTCAGAGACAGCGCCTAATTCTTCGCGCCAGTTCCTTGTCCCGTCTTCCAGCATGGCCAGCAGAATCCCAATCTGCACGTCCACTCCGGGCGTCGGCGTGACATCAAATCGCGTCATCAGCCTCTACCAACCCTTCTTCGGTGCCGACTTTGTGAATGTAGACCGAGACGTAGCCGAATGTGCGGTAAAAGCGCAGAGCCAGCTCGGCCTCATCGGCATCGGCATCCACTATGTTGCCCTGATAGACCGCGACGTACTGGCCATAAAATTGATCAATCTGGGATTGGGGCATCTGGTTGAAGGCGGCGACCTCTTTCCAGAACGGAGCGTCTTCCAGCGGCGCGCGCCGGTGAATCATCTCCAAAAACGTTTCCAATGAGCGGGTGGACGACACAACAGCTTCCTCCACCGCCAGTATAACAAAAGCCGGCTTACCTGTCAAGCAAGAATTACAGGCCATTGGCAAAAGCCGCTGCCTCGTCTTTGTAGGTATGGAATGGGTTTTTGAGTTCTAAGTGCAGGCGCTTGTTGATATAGATCAAGTCCCAGTCAATGACATAATCCCGCGAATTGTTCGTCAACAGCTTGTCAATGACGATGCCCCGGCCCTTCGCCCGCGTGTTCGGCGGCGGGGTCATCGTGGCCTCAAAGATGCGCCGGTCAGTCGTCGCCCGCTGGATCATGCCCGCCTGCTCCAAGCCATAATACAGGCCCGTCTCGGGGTTGACATTGTGGTATTCTAAGTCGAGCGAATGGAGAATGTCGTCACCCCACTGCACCGCGCCATCTTCGGACTCGATGTAATCTTCCATCATTTTGCGCTTGGCGACCCAGTCCAGTTTATCTGCCAGCAAATATGGGTCACTTCTCAATGCGTCCAGGCAGATCTCCCATTCGCCCAGCACATAATCTGTCTGCTCGTCGCGGCCTGTGTAGCGCTCCTGGGCGGCCTGAGATACAGGCGCTGCAAATCCACGGCCTTGATGCTTTCTCCGCCTTTGCGCCGCACAATCCATTTCCATGTCTGATCGCGTGAGACGGATTTCAGCGCTTCCAGGGGATCGCGCAATTCCACATCTTGCAGCAGAACGCCATCTTCAATCAAGTCCAGAACAATGCTGGTCGTGCCGATCTTCATCAGCGTCGCATACTCACTCATATTGCATTCGCCAAACAGAATATGCAGGCGATGCAGGTTGGAGTAATTGTAATACGAGTCCCATTTGGGATTGATGATGGCACGGTTAAACCGGACGCGCGAACTAATCGTCTTGACGATATGATCCGCTCGCTGCGAAAGCTGAAACTCAATTGTCGGGTCCACTTCCACGCCGTAAAAGTTGCCAACCCATTGGTAATCCACCTCGTAATCCGAGATGGTCATGATGTTGTTCTTCAGGCTTTTGTAATTAAGCCGATGCCCGCCGACCCGCCCCACGCCCGCGAAGATCTGGCGCGTGACCAAGAAAGGCAGCAGGTAAGAGAGGGCTTCCAGAAAGAAGCGATCATCAATGGCGACCAAGTAGTTCTCATGGCAGCCGAACGTATGCCCGCCGAAGTGATCTACGGAATTGGAATGGAACGAGACTTTGTCCTGCAGGTCCAGTTCGCGCAGCAGCCGCTGCAAAATCATGCGGCCCGCTTTGTCGTAGGCGACCGCATCGGCAAAGTCGGTGCATTCGGGCGTGGCGTACTCCATGTGCGAGCCGACGGCATCAATGTACAGCCGCCCGCCGGAGCGCAGAAAGCCGCCGCAGCGGGCCGGCTCGAAGGCATAGTCACGCGCATGCAGATCGATCAGGCCCAGTTTGTCTTTGTAAAAGGCATGGTCCTTGACCTGCTCCACGACCATCTCCGCCGTGCCGACGGAGTCATCGCTGACCAGGCAGCCGAACTCCGTCTCAATCCCGAAAATCCGCTTGTCCATAGACACACTTTCCTGAAAAGAATCCTACCCCGGCTCGCTTATCAAGGGCGGAGAGTCAGAAAGGGAAGACCATCCTTACCCTTCCCTGACAGGGAAGGGTCGCAACTTGTTGCGGGGTTGGGTTCCTACCGATACCGCGCGATTGTTTCCGCCAATTCTTTTTCAGACAGCAGCCGGAAACGGCTTTCGCGGGTGACGTTACGTTCCAGGATACCCGCTTCCACGATCCAGCCTTTGCCCAGATGCTCCGTGATAAACGCCGAGACATCTTTGACGCCTTCGCCGTCCGAGGAGTAGTCGGCATCGGCACGGTCTTCCGATTCTAGGTGCTTCATGCCGACGCCCCAGGCGTACAAAGCTGCGCGCAGAGCCGCGTCAAGCGTCACGGAGCCGCTTTCCGTCTCCGATTTCAGATGTTCGCGCATCCGGTCTTCGGCGTAGGCCGTGCCGGCGACGACGGCCAGGCCCGGCGATGGGGAAAACTCGCCGTCATACGAGACAGTCAGAATCTGGTCACGGTCGGGCGTCTTGCCCATCTCCGCGAAGATGCCTTTCAGGACGACTGGCTGGGCAAAGGGATCGCTGTAGACGCGCTTGATTGCGGGCGAAATCTGAAAACTCACCAAGCGCTGCACGCTCACGTCATCGGGCGAACGCTGGAAGCCTTCCTGGTGGGCGGCGTCAATCGCGCCGCGCCGGATCTGCTCCACATCGCTCTGGTTGCCGATGGCGCTGAACATCAGCTTGTCGTAAATCTCGTAAATCTTGCGCTGTGTCTGCCGTGCGGACAGGAGCAGCAGGCCGCCGTCATAGGTGAGGGCGACGACAGGGCTGCCGTCTTTGAGACGGTCTTCAATGTATTCGTTTCGCTGCTGGATACTTTCGTTCCAGTCGTAAGGGCTATAGGAAGGCAATTGGGATACTCCAAAACAGGCCCCCGCCCCCAATTCTGGGGGAGCCAGAATAGAAACCGGGGAAACCACAATGCTCTCTGTTGTTCCCCCAGAATTGGGGGCTAGGGGGCGATAATCTTAGCTCCGACCAAGCGCGGCTTTGATCTCCTCGTCGGAGAAATCGCGGATGCCGTCGGCGGTGATGTATTTGGCAGCGGGCAAGAACTTGGCCGAGCCGCCGGTGGCGGTGTCCAAATCAGCGGCGATGTCCAGCAGGGTGAGGGTCTCGCGCAAGGCCGTCTCGCGGTCCATCTCGCGGAACGGGCCTTTGGTTTTGCAGTATATACTCGAACGCGCCCTTGATGGGAGCCGAGCCGCTGCCGGCCGCGCCATATTCCGCTGTCTCAAACTGGCCGCCCAGAACATCGTAGAAGTAGATGCGGCCTTGATTGCGTGTCCCGGTCAAACGTGGACAGCACGGGAATAAACGCGCCGATGCCCTGCAAAGCCGCCGGGACATTGTTGGCGATGACGCGCTGCAACTCCATCAGCTTGCCTTCCTGAGACATGGGCTGAAGCTGGGAGCGCTCGAAATACTTGAATGCGTGGCGCAGGTAGCGCACGACCTCGACGCTTTTGGCGAACGAGCCGGAAATGGAGATCAGGGTGTAATCGTCCAAGGCCAGCACTTTTTCGGCCTGGTCATACATGACCGTGTAGCCCGCCGTCGCGCGGCGGTCGGCGACATTGATTAGGCCGTCTTTGTATTTGACGGCGATGACGGTCGTGCCGTGCGTATCCACGTCCCGCGCACCGGGGACGTGCGGAACGGGGGTCAGGCATAGGCAGTCGGTCACTGCGCAAGAGTGTTGCGGCAAACAGGTCGGCAAAGCCGCCTGCGCCTTCTTGAGAAAATCGGAGCATAGAGTTGTCAACTTCTGTACAGGATAATCGGCCCCAGCCCCCAATAGTGGGAGCTAGGGGCGCATTCAATTACTGGCCGCTGCGCTGGCGGTAGCGGCGGGCCTGGTCCGGGTCCACGCGCTTCATGCGCTTGAGCAGGTCGCTGCGGTCGGGCCGCTGGACATCCGGCTTGCTGGGGCCGGATTCGTCGCCGTCTTTGCGGAGCGGGTCGGCGGGGCCGGCGGGCCGGGTCGCGCGGTCTTCATCTATCGTGGGCATGGTGTCTTTCCTCCATAATCAGTACGAGTGATTTGTGCAGTCGGATCGTAGGCAGCGTCATTTGCCGTGTTCAGGCGGAAATGGCGTATGAAATCGTCCAAGTCGTGCCGGCTGTTTGCAGGTCGGCCATGCGCCTGTGCTACGGCGTGCGGGCGTCAGATAATCGTCCAGGTCCACCATCCAGGATTCGGCTGTCGGTCCGCAGGACCACGCGGTTCCAGCCGAGGACGCCGATGGAGTCGGCGAACTTGCTCCACCAGTTGGCCTCGAATGGCGGCGCGCGTGTTGGCTGGCGGCTGAGCCAGGGCGGCAGTGATCGCGGCGTCGATCCGTCAGGCGGATCATCTCGCCCGCCTGCTCCAGCGCGTAGTATAAACCTTCGTCCGGGTCCATGTTGCTGTAGGCCAGATCAAACGACGGCAGGGTCTCGTCGTCCCAGCCACCCCTTCGGACTCGACATAATCTGCCAGCAGGCCGCGCTTGGCGACCCAGTCCAGACGGTCACCCAGCGAAAGCGGGTCGGTCTCCAAAGCGTCCAGTGTCCGCTCCCACTCGCGCAAAGTCCAGTCGGTGTCAGAGCCGCGTCCTGCTAATTGCTCTTTGGCGGCGGCGAGATAGACGCGCTGAACGTCAATGGCGGACAGGCTGCCCGACTCTGCCTCAACTACCCACTTGTAGGTCTGGTCGCGCGAGATGGTCTTGATCGCCTCTGTCGGGCTTTGTCAGACGCACCCAGGGCTGCCAGCCTGATTCCAGCAGCGAGGTCACTAAGTACGTCGTGCCGATTTTGAGCGCGGTCGCGTACTCGCTCATGTTGGCATCGCCGCAGATGACATGCAGCCGCCGCCACAGGCGCGGGTCGGCATGCGGCTCATCGCGCGTGTTCACCAGGGGCCGCCGGTGCAGCGTATCCACCGAGGCTTCTTCGGTGAAGAAGTCCGCCCGCTGCGAGATCTGATAGACGCCGCTGTCGCCGCGCGGTTCAATGCCCATCTTGCCCGCGCCGGCATAAATGATCCGTGTCGCGAAGAACGGCAGCAGGCCGGCCAAGAGTTTCGCGAACGGCGTCTCGCGCGGAATCAGATAGTTCTCGTGCGTTCCGTAGGATGAGCCGTGAAAGTCCGTGTTGTTCTTGAAGATCTGGACTCGGCCCGACCCCGGCTGCTCCGTTCGGGCCTTGGCGCAGGCCAGAACGATGCGCTCCCCGGCCTTGTCATGGGCCACCAGGTCCAGCAGGGACGCGCATTCCGGCGTGGAATACTCCGGGTGGCCGTGATCGTTGTACAGCCTGCGCACCGTTGACCAGCACCCGATCCGCGCGCTCTTCCTCGACAGGCAGCGGTTTCTGATCCGGGCGCGTCGAACTTGGCGTCTTCGGGATCGATAGTTCAGCCTGTCCACATGAAAGCCGCGCATGTCATTGCGCGGGTCTTCGCCCTGATAATACCAGGGGCAGGCGACTTTGCCGGCATAGGCTCGCACAACCGCGCGGGATTCCGCGACCAGATCGCTCGCGCCCTTGCCTTCGACCGCGATCCCGTATTCTGTTTCGGTGCCGAATAATGGCAAAAAGATGTCCTCAGACAGCCCCCCAGCCCCGCAATAATGGGAGGAGCAGGAATAGGAGCGGCAACATTGTCCTGTCTGCGTTCCCCCATTATTGGGGGCTGGCGGGGCCAGTTCCTAAATCACGTTCCGGCGCGTCACCTGCGTGCCTTTTTTCGCGGTGATCGGGTTCAGGCGGACGACGTTTTCCGGCTCGTAGTCCAGCAGCTTGAGCCAGTCTTCCGAGGTTGTCCGTCTTCGGGAAGATCTCGTTTTCCTTGTACTCGGTGCGGACGGCCCGCTCCAGATCGTCCCAGGAGACGCCTTCTTTGGTGCTCTTGACATCAATGGAGCGCTTGATGGCGTAGTCCTTGGCCCGCTCCACGACCGAAGTCAGCAGCGCGCCGGAGACCAGGTCCTTCCAGTAGAGCGTGTCCACGGAGCCGTTGCGCAGATAGACTTCCAGGAACTCGGTCTCGTGCGTCTTGGCCCAGATCAGTTCGGTCGTCTTGTCCATCAGATACTGACGCGCCTTTTCCACGCCGCCCTGCTCATCCACCGTTTTGTAGTCCAGCGGCAGGTCTTTGTGCAGGTAGATGCCCAGAATGTCGTGGGTGCTGGCTTTGTCCGGGCGAACGACCTTCACCTTGCGGTCGATGCGCTCCGGGCGCAGAATCGCCGGGTCGATGTAGTCCGGGCGGTTGGAAGTCAGCATCACGACGACGTTTTCCAGCGACACCAGACCGTCCATCTCGGCGCAGAACTGCGGCACGACGGTGTTGGAGATGTTGGTGAAGCGGCCTGACGAGCGGGTTCGAGGATGCTCTCGGCCTCGTCGATGAAGATGAAGACCAGATAGCCCTCTTTGGCCTTCTCGCGGGCCGTGGAGAAGATCTCGCGCACCTGCCGCTCCGACTCGCCCAGCCACATGTTCAGGATCTTGGGGCCGTTGATGTACATGAAGTACTCTTTGACGTCCCGCTTGGTCCGCGCCTTGTATTCCTGGGTGATGTTGTAGGCCGTCGCCTTGCCGATCAGCGTCTTGCCGCAGCCGGGAGGGCCGTACAGCAGAATGCCCTTCAGCGGCCGCTTGCCGAAGCGCTCGTACAGTTCGGGGTACAGCAGGGGCAGTTCGATGGCATCTTTGATGACGCCGATGGCCTCCTGCTGGCCGCCGATCTTGTCCCAGGGGATTTCGGTGACTGTGTCCAGGAAGTAGTCCTGCGTTTCTTTGGCCGGCGAAGGCCTCCAGGGCGACCCGGAAGTTCGGCTCCATGCGGACTTCCGTGCCGGTCTTGATGGTGGCGTCTTTCAGCCCCTCGCCGCGCATGACGACGCGCGTGTTCTGGCCCTGCATGTCGCCGCCGATGCGCAGGCGTCCGTCGTCCAGCGCCTCGGTGACTTTGACGACCTGACCGTTCTGCGCCGGGCCGAGGTCGCCGACCACGGCATAGGCTTCGTTGACCTTGACGCGCGTTCCGGCTTGCAGCGTGTCCAGTTCAATGTTCGGGTCGACGTTGGTGTAAAAATCGTTGTCGCCCATCGCGATGTTGGCCGTGCCGTCCTCGTTCTTGGACAGGAAGACGGCCACGCGGTTGGCAGGCGCGGTCAGTTTGTTGTACGCTTCATCGTATTTGGCAATCAGTTCCTGCGCCTCGGCAGACTGCTGCTCGTCCACTTCCAGTTGGTGGCGCAGCAGCAGCAGATACTGATAATTCGGGTCAATTGGGTCGGTGTTTTTCAGGATTTCATCCAGCACGAAGATCGCGCGGACGGCGGTTTCCTGATTGCGCGGCACATTGCCCCCGCCGTTCTCGCGGCGGTTCGCCGTTGCGCTTGCTGTCGTTTCGGTCCGTTCTGTCTCGGTCGCTCGCCATGCGTTCTTTCCTCTCGTCGCTCTGGTCAGCACTCCCAGCCCCCTATGGGGAGCAGGAGAGTTCTGTCTTTTGATCCGGTTCCCGCATTATTGGGGGCTGGGCCTCTTTATTGTACCCGGTTTTGGTCTGCTTTCACCGGAGATTTGTCCGACGGCGGCAGTTTCCAGTCTCCCGTCAGCAGGGCGACCATTCGGGCCGTGTTGCCTTTCTCAAAGGCATCCACCCACTGCGCGACCGTCTCCTGCGCGCCGGGATCGGCGGCGGCCAAGTCACGCACCTCGGCAGGGTCGCCGCCGTGCGGGTGCCGGGCCAGGGTCTGCCGGGCGCGGGCCAGGGCATTCTTGACGGCGGGGACCGTCGTTTCCAAAATCCGCGCCGTTTCTTCGGCGCTCCACCCCAGCACGTCCCGCAGCACCAATGCGGCCCGCTGGCGCGGCGGCAGGCTCTGCACCAGGGCCACAAAGCCCAGCCGGACATTTTCGCGCTCCTGCCCGGCTTCCTCGGCATCCCCGCCCCTGTCCGGCAGGCTGCGTTCTTCCACGTCTTCCAGCGACTGCCAGACGGGCGGGCGGCGCTGCACATGGTTCAGGCACAGGTTATGCGCGATCCGGTACAGCCAGGCCCGCAGGCTGGCGCGGCCCTCAAATGAGTCGAGGGCGCGGAAGGCGCGCAGGAAGGCTTCCTGCACCAGATCTTCCGCCTCAGCCAGCGTCCCGGTCAGACGGTAACAGTAGGCGATCAATTCTCGCCGGTACGGCTCGGTCAGCCGGCTGAACGCCTTGCGGTCGCCCCGCCGGGCATGTATGAGGGCTGACACTTCACGAACAGGCGGATCGTTTGTCGTGGCCACGAAACAAGTCTCCTGCCTAATGGAAAGGGATACCTTCAAAACGACTCGGTCGCCGTGTTAAGTTCCCACACCTGAGTAGACACAAATGCTGCGGAAAAAGAACCGGACGCGGAAAAAGAATTCCAGCGTCAGCGGGTACACTTCTGTTATGCCGTCTCCGTCTCGCAAATCCCGAACCGTGCCCGCCGTGAAACTGTCCCCTGGGCCACGCCGCACGGGCTTGGCCGCCCTGCTGTGCCTGGTCACGCTCTGCGCTCTGGCCTTCACCGCCTGGTCATGGCGGCAAAGCAATCGGCCCGGCGCGGTTCATCTTCAGGCCGGGCTGGACGCGCAAGCAGCCCACAATGACGCTCTGGCCGAGCAGGAATGGCAGCAGGGAACCCAGCAGGACCCTGCATTTCCTGACTGCTACGCACAGCTTGGCGACCTGTACTTGCAGCAGCAGCGCTTTCCCAAAGCCGTCACCGAATACCAGGCCGCCGCCAAACTCGCGCCGCGCGACGGAACCGTGTTTCTGCGGCTCAACCGGGCGCTTCTGGGGGCGCATCAGTATCAAGCAGGATTGGAAGCGATCCGCCGCGCATCAGAATTGCGGCCCGACGACCCAGATGCCTCTGGTCTCTACGGCTTGCAGGCCGCCAACCTCGGCAACCGTCCGGTGGCGCTCCATGCGCTCCGGCACGCCCACGCGCTCAAACCTGATGATAAAGACTATCTAGAGGAACTGGCTCGGCAGGAGATCAACGCTGTAGACATGGCCGGAGCGGAGCGGGATCTGACGGCATTATTAAAAATCAGCCCGAACGAAGGGGAAGCCAATCGGCTCATGGGGCTGCTGTACAAACAAAAGCCGCCCACGCCGGAGAATATGCAGGCCGGGCTGACGTATGCCAAGCGCGCCTGCCAGGGCGAGCCGGACAGCCCGGATGCTTTTCTCCTGCTCGGCCAGCTTTCACTCAGCACAGGACAGATACAGGAAGCGCTGAAAGCATTTCAGAAGGGACATTCCCTTAACCCAAATGCGCCGGAAATACTCAGCGGCCTCGTGACCTGCTACCTCCGACTGCGTGATTCAGCCCACGCCGCGCAAGCCGCCACGACACTTCAAACGATCACGCTGCATCGTGAGCAGATCACTCAATTGACAAGCACCGTGCAGCATCATCCCGCAGATATCGCCTCACGCCTGGAATTGGCGAGACTGGATGAAGAAAGTGGAGATTTGATCGGGGCCGCTGGCGATTATGCGGCGGCAGCTCGGTTGGCCCCCACAAACCTTACCGTCAAAAAGGCAGGCGCAGCATTTTATCGCCGGCATCCACTGCCTCCATTAGCACAAAGCGCGGCCCACTGACAGTGTCTGTTTAATTTTGTAGTAGAAGGGGTATATTGCTTGACAGAACAAACCCTATTGGCTACAATAGGGTTAGGTCTATCCATGCCGCCAGGGAAACTATGGCTATAAAAGCGCATACGAATACGCAAAAATGTTTTGTTTTGCTGCAAAGCGGGTAGAGGCTACGCAGAACGTGCAACATAGGCGACAATCATGTCAGCCTCTCCGTGCCGATGCGGAGTAAATTTACGAAGGAGTATACGAATGCACACGTCAACACAGAAACGAGCCGGGTTCACACTGATTGAACTGCTCGTCGTGATCGCTATTATCGCGATTCTCGCCGCTATCCTTTTCCCTGTTTTTCAGAAGGTCCGGGAGAACGCCCGACGCGCCTCCTGCCAGTCCAACGAAAAGCAGCTTGGCATTGCCTTCACGCAGTACATCCAGGATGCCGATGAGAAGATGCCCAGTAGCGGCCTTTGGGGCTATGGCTGGGCAGAAAAGATCTACCCCTACGTGAAGTCTGCCGGGGTCTATGCATGTCCCGACGACAGCCACAGCGTCGGTGCTGGCTACACAAAGATTTCTTATGCGATTAACGGGCCTATCGCTCAGAACGTCGGCTGCCCCGGCCAAGTCTGCCAGGGATTGGCTTTGGCTCAGTTCGTCGCGCCCGCCAGCACAGTGCTGCTCGTGGAAGCTGAGTATCATGGAGCCTACAATCCGAACATGGCCTACGACATGAATAACCCGATGGACGAACTGACCTACAACAGCACCAATACCACCTCAATGATCGTATGGGACTGCGCCAGCCCCAATGACGGTCATGCCGCCATCGGCAACAACGCCAGCTACAACTGCAACGCCAATGGCAATAACAACAACAACCCGTACCTCCACGACCCAGACACCGGCTCTCTCAATTACCTGGCCTGTGACGGTCATGTCAAGTATTTGAGAGTCAGCGCCGTCTCCGGCGTCCTGCCTGGAGCGGGTAGCGGCGTATCGGTTACCGGACTGCCGGCACCCTTCGTCATGACATACAACTACCAGTAGTACCCTATATTTCGCAGACCGCCGGAGGGACCTTTCAAGGCCCCCGGCGGTCTTTTTGCGTTTCGCGGTTTCATTCTCGTTTTAAGTATAGAAAATAATTTAGAAATGCTTGACAGAACTGAGCAAACGTGTTACACTATCATTCACTTCCAAATCTATAACCGGGAGTAATTGTTATCCACAGAAGGAGCATGAAAATGCAAAACACGCAGAAACAAGCCGGGTTCACGCTGATTGAACTGCTCGTCGTGATCGCTATTATCGCGATTCTCGCCGCTATCCTTTTCCCTGTTTTTCAGAAGGTCCGGGAGAATGCCCGGCGCGCTTCCTGCCAGTCCAACGAAAAGCAACTTGGCCTTGCCTTCGTCCAGTATACGCAGGACGCCGATGAGAAATATCCGTGCAGCGCTCAATGGGGCTATGGATGGGGGGAGAAGATCTATCCCTACGTCAAATCAGCAGGGGTTTACCAGTGTCCCGACGACACCCATCCCGTGGCCGGCGGCGCGACCCGTATCTCCTATGCCATCAACGGAGATTACAGGAATATCGGCGGCTGCAGCGGCGCTACATGTCAAGGACCTGCCCTCTCGCAGTTTAGCGCCCCCGCAAGCACGGTTCAGCTTGTTGAATGTTCCGTGTTCGGCAATGGCAACACCGGCGGAGTTGGCTATCCGAACCAATCCACCAATATCCTTGATCCCATGAATGATGTAGATTCGGGATCGAAACCAGAACGTTTCCGCGATTGCCTATACCTGCAACGATGGGAACGACGGCCATCCGTCGGTCTACGTGAGCACCAACGGCTGTAATGCCAACTCTCTCAACCGCCATGATACGTCCTACGGCTCTGCCAACTACCTCGCCAGCGATGGCCATGTGAAGTACCTGAAAGCGAATACCGTGGATGGTACCCTGCCTGGAACTGGAGGGCAGTCTGCCAACAACCTACCCGTCCCATTCGTGCTGACGTACAACTTGTAAGCGGGGCTTTCTTTCCTATCAACAACCCGTCGGGGAACACTTTTCTGTTCCCCGACGGTCTTTTTCTGTCGTTACACTCATTCGCTCATGCTTACCAGACGCCATTTCCTTTATGCCCTCGGTGGCGGCTGCTTGGCCCTGACAGGATGCAAAGGGAAACTACCCACATCCATTCAGACACCCGACGTTCCCAAAACCAGCACCATTTATGACCCGAAAATAGCCACAGCCAGTCCCCGACTGACCAAATATCCAGTGCGCTTTGCCGACGTCAGCGAGGCCGCCGGACTGCATTGGAGATACACCAACGGTGCGGCGGGAAAGCACCATTTTATTGAGCCGGTCGGCGGGGGCGTGGCTTTTCTTGACTACAACAATGATGGCCTACTGGACATTTTTGCGCTTCAGGGCGGCCCAGTTCCCGGTACTGCTGAACAGGACTTTCCCACCCGCAGCGTCCTTTACCGCAACAACGGGGACGGGACATTTACCGATGTCACAATTGGCTCTGGGTTAGAGAAAAATCTCGGATATGGGGAGGGAGTAACAGTCGCCGATTATAATAACGACGGTTGGCCCGACCTTTACATCACCGCCTACGGCGGCAATCACCTCCTGCACAATAACCGCAATGGGACGTTTACCGATGTTACCGAAAAGGCAGGCGTGGCCGACCTGGCACCTGAACTCCCCTGGCCTTTGTCTGCCGCATTTGGAGACTATGACAACGATGGGCACCTGGATTTGTTTATTTGCCACTACGCCCGCTGGTCTCTCGCAATAGACAAGCCTTACGCAGGCGCGGACGGCAAACCGATTTATGATCGTCCCAAATCTTACGCACCCAGCCAGTGCCGCCTCTACCATAACAACGGCGACGGCACGTTTACCGATGTCAGTCACAAAGCGGGTTTGGACAAACTGCAAGGCAAAAGCATGGGCGCTGTCTGGCTGGACTATGATGAGGACGGCTGGTCCGATCTATTCGTCACGAATGACACCATGCCGAACTTCCTGCTGCACAACAACCGCGACGGCACGTTTACCGACAAAGCGATCCTGGCCGGCGTCGCGCTGGATGACCAGGGACGTGCCGCTTCGGGGATGGGCTTAGGCGTCGGGGATTACGACAATGACGGGCGTGAGGATATCTTCGTCGTCAATTACTCCGGCCAGCCGAAATCCGTCTTTCATAATCTCGGCGGCGGAGTCTTTGAAAGCGCGTCGTATCATTCCGGCATCGCCAGCACCAATCTTCAATTCCTGGCCTTCGGCATGGAATGCTTTGATTACGACCTGGACGGTTACAAAGACCTGATCATCGGCAACGGCCATGTCCTGGACCGCATGGACGAAAGCACGGCAGGATCATCCTATGCTCAGAGCCAGCAATTATTTCACAACCAGGGCAACGGGACGTTTGCCGAAGACCTGCACTCGCTCGGCGACCTCGCTCTGCCCCGCGTCACGCGCGGCCTGGCGGTCGGCGACTTTGACAATGATGGCGATTGGGACGTGGTGATGGTCTCGCAGACCGGCCCCTTGCAGCTTTTCCGCAACGACGGCGGAAACCAAAACGGCTGGATCACCCTCCGTCTGGAGGGCGTCACCTGCAATCGGGACGCGCTGGGGGCGAAAGTCACGATCCAGACCAAGGCCGGAAAGCGGACAGCCTGGGTGCATGGCAGTTCCAGTTACCTGTCCCACAGCGACACGCGCCTGACGTTCGGCCTGGGCGACGAGACGCAGATTCTTTCCGGCGAAGTCCGCTGGCCCGGCGGAAAAATCCAGAAGTTCGGCCCGCTGGCCGCCAATGCGTTTTACTGGCTCAAAGAAGGCCAGGCGCCGATGCGCGATCCGCGAGTTAAGAAAACCTTGCCGCTGCGCCCGGCCTTGAAAGGCCAGGCTACCAAATTACAAAGCCCCTCCGGGGCTGAAGATTGGCCTGCGGTGGCTTTTCCTCAGCCCCGGAGGGGCTTCGTACACGTTAGCCCGGCCTTTCAAGGCCGGGAAGAAAAGGTTCTTGCGGGGTGGGGGGCGCCTCAATCTGCCCCAAAAAGTCCAGCAGCGCCGTGACAAACTCCTGCGGGCGGCTGAACTGCAAGGCATGGGCCGCCCCAACCACGCGCCGGAACTCCCCACACGGCAGCGCCGCCGCCAGTCGCCGCGCGACGGCGTCGGGAATGATGCCGTCACGTTCGCCGCGCAGGATCAAACACGGCGCGCACACTTCACCGGCATGGACTAACGGCTTGTCTTCCAGCATCTTCCGCGTCGTCGCCAAATAGCGCGGAATGCCCTGCTGGGCATACATCCGGGCCAGGACGGCATTGTAAACCAGCGGCTCACGGCAACCGTCCAGAAGCAGCCCCAGGGCATAGCGCCAGAAGGGAATGTACTGCTCCCCCACTGTCGGCCCGACCAGCACCAGTCCCCCCACCCGTTCCGGCTGACGCCGCGCCAGGGCCAGCGCCACCTGACAGCCCATGGAGTTTCCCGCCAGATACGCCCGTTCAACACCTAGAGTATCCATCAAGCGCGCCGTCCAATCGGCCAAATCTTCCATGCCCAGGACCTCGCGCGGGCCGGGCGAACAGCCAAACCCCGGCATGTCCGGCACAAAAACCGGGCAGTCCACGCCCCGTTTAGCCAGACAGCGCAAGGCAGGCCGCCAGGCGTCCGAGGAGCAGCCCAGACCATGCAGCAAAATCAGGGGCAGGCCAAGAAACGCAGAGGCAGCGGAGCGTTCCGCAGGCGGCAAAGCATGGCATAGCACAGTCCGGCCATCCACGGAGAGACTTTGAAGCAGCGAGGGGTCAGAGGGCATTGGCTGATTATACCTGAAACGCGAAAACAAAGCGGGCGGATGTCATTGACAAGGCACAGGGCGCGTGTTATGATACACGTCAGCAAGGCTCTATTTTCCGAGGCGCAGACGAAAAGGAGATACCCATGGGATTCGCGGACGAGTTTAAGGCATTGGAGGGGCTTGGCAAAGATCTGGAGCAAGTGGTGGAGGCGCAGGGCGCACGGCTCAAGGAATGGCTGGTCGACCACCCAATGTCCGTGTTTGCGGAACTGCGAACCTGGCATCCGAACCTGATGACGCCGGGTTTTCTCCTTGTCACCAGGTACCAGGACGTGGCCCAGGTGCTTGACGATGACGACACATTCAGCGTCGCGCCCTATGGCGAATCCACCATGCGGAACAATGAAGGGCCGAACTTCGCGCTGGGCATGGACCGATGCCCGCAGTATGTCCACGACATCTCCATTCTCCGTCTGGCCGTCCGCTGGGAGGATGTGGACACGATCCGCGCGGCTGTCACCACGGACGCGCAGGCCTTGATCGCGGCAGCCCCGAATGGAACGCTGGAAATGGCGAATGGTTATGGCCGGCTCCTGGCCGCTGAGTTTTCCGGCAGCTACTTCGGCACGCCCGGCCCGGACACGCCCACGTTATTTCAATGGACACGGGCTGTCTTTGAGGACATCTTTTTCAACTTCACCCACGATGCCCAGATGTCCGCCAACGGCATCCAGGCCTCTCGCGCGCTGAACGCCTACCTGGACGGGTTGATCGCCGCCGCGCACCAGTCCGCCGATCCCCCTGCCGACACCGTGCTGGGGCGTCTGGTCGCCCTGCAATGCGCCCCGCCGGCAGCGTTGACCGACGAGGAGGTGCGGACGAACATCTCCGGCTGCGTCGTCGGCGTGGTGGATAATGTGATGATGGGGATTGTCAGCGCTCTGGACACCCTGCTGTCCAAGCCTGACGTTCTGCCGGGGGCGATTGCCGCCGCCCAGGCCGATGACGATGCCTTGATGCAGCAGTATGTCAAAGAGGCGCTGCGGTTCAATCCGCCGGCCAAGCTGGTCATTCGCCGCTGCCGGCAAGACTACACGCTGGCGGCGGGGACGATGCGCGAGACGCGCATTCCCGCCGGCAAGCTGGTCTTCGCGGCAACTTCATCGGCCATGATGGACGATTCGGTCGTGGACAGCCCGCAGGAGTTTCGCCTGGACCGCCCGGAGCATCACTACATGCTGTTTGGCTGGGGCCTGCATCAGTGCCTGGGTAAATACATCGCCCTCAATCTGATTGCGGGTGCGTTAAAGCCCCTCCTGCGTCAGCCCAACCTGCGCCGCGCGGATGGCCCAGAGGGGACGCCGCAATACGATGGCTCCTTCCCCAGCCGCTTTGTCGTGCAGTTTGATGCGCCAAATCCTCCCGGATAGCCCCCCGCCCCAATTCTGGGGAGCCGGAATGGAAGGAAAGGCCATGTCAGTAGTTTACTCAGATTCCCCCAGAATTGGGGGCTAGGGGGATTCTATACGCGGGACGCGAGCAGTGAGGCAGGTGGTGATCTCATGGGGCGTCGTCTGAATCATGGCAGCCAGTTCCCCGGCAGTCAGCGTTTGGTCGCCGTCCGTGCCGATTAAGGTAGCCATATCGCCTGCCTGGACGCCAGGGATGTGGCTGACATCTACCACCGTTTGATCCATGCAGACGCGACCACAAATGGGGGCTTGCTCGCCGCGAATGAGAACATGACCGGAGTTTGACAAGCGGCGCGGGTAGCCGTCGCCGTAGCCAACGCCCAGAGTCGCGTAAACCCCGCCTCCCGGCGGCACAGTGTAGGTGCGCCCATAAGAGATCGTCGCGCCGCCCGGCAGCGCCCGGCAAAGAGTGACGCGCGTCTTGAGTGAAAGGACAGCGTGATAGGGCGTGTTACGGGCGGAAAAGTCGCCCGGCATCGGCTCAATGCCATATAGCAGCAGGCCCGGACGAATCAGGGCATGGCGGGCGGCAGGAGCCAGGTTCAGCGCAGCAGGCGAGTTGGAAGCATGGACGAGCAGGTTCTCTACGCGGCGTCCCAGCGTTTGAAGAAAGCGCTGAAAGAGAACATACTGGGCCTGAGCGTCCACAGGGTCTTCGTCGGCGCTGGCAAAATGGGTGGCAAGGCCCGTCACCTGCAGGTTCGGCAAGGCATCCAGCGCGGCCAGAGCGTTGGATGCCTCCGGCAGTTCCACCCCCGCGCGTCCAATGCCGGTGTCTATGTCCAAATGCGCTTCGGCCATCATGCCCTGCATTCGGGCGGCTTCCGACAGCGTACACCCCATCTCCACGCTGCTCAGAAGCGGGATCAAACGCTGGGAGACAATGGTGGGGGCTTCATCCGGCAGACTTGGACCGAGCAGATAAATGGCCGCATCATCGGGGAGCAGCGGGCGAAGCGCCGCGCCTTCGGCAGCCGTGGCGACGCCGAAATCGCGCAGCCCATGCCGGGCGCAGAGCGGAGCAACCAGCGAAACGCCGTGGCCGTAAGCATCGGCCTTGACGACTGCCATCACGCGGGCCGGCCCGAACTGCCGACGCAGCAAGCCGATGTTATGGGCCAGCGCCTCGGCGTCAATTTCAGCCCAAAGGCGAGGGGAAGAACCGGGCGCTGTCACGGACGAACCAGCGCGGCTGTCTTCGGCGTGGGCGCAGACGGCGCGGCTTGGGAAATCTGGCGGCGATAGCGGGTTGCCGTGCGGCGATATGCGGCGGGAACAAGCTGATCCAGCGCGCGTTCGTAGCGGTCGCGACGGCCATACACGACGATCATGTTGGTGAGCTTGCCGGCCCGGACGCGCCAGGGTCGCGCCGTTGTAATAAAACCCGGTGCTGGTTCCGGCGTCCAGGTTCATGGCTTCGGATGCCCCCAGCGACTGCATCACGCGGGCCAGCCGGCCCAGATAGATCGGCTCATGGGTCATCACGAAGAAAAGCGTGTTCCCGCGCGTAATCCCGACCGCAATACGCGAATTGGGGGACAGCATGTGCCGGTCCTGGAACCGCTCCGAACGGGGGTCCAGCACGACTCGGCCCCGACGCAGCAGGCGCGGCCCGCAGGCGACGACAAAGTCATAAGGGCTCCAGTCGTGATGGCGTCCCCAATCTACCGTCACCATATCCGCGTGGTTGTCTGGGGTCACGCAGAGTGCCGTTCCCATGCCGCCAAAGTGGACTAAACTGCCGTCTATCACGATGTCCCCGACCGGCTGCAAATCTCCCAGCGAAAAGAACGTCCCCGTCACGGCGACATTCGGATTGGCCCGGTCAATCATCTGCCGGAACGGCTCCGCCGTGCCGTTGCCACGCCGCGCCATCACGGCGGAGACTTTGATGTTCGGGTCGTTGAGGTCCACGGAGATGACTTTGACGGGAACATTGGCCGCTGCCGTTTGCCAGAAACGAATGCTTTTGCCGCCGCTGCCGTCGCCGTGCAGGGCAATCCAATGGGCGCGTTCGGCGGCGATGTGGGCATTGTGCGCCGCTTGCAGATTGGCGAGATGGGCATGATAAGCCGCCTGGACATTCGCCAGGTGCAGGGCGCGCAGCGCCTGCTGCCGATTGACATTGTACTGATGCGCGGCGGCCAGCAGGGCCAGTTTACGGGCATGCGCCATTCGCTGCTCGTGCGCCGCATTTTGCGAGGCTTGCTGCGCGGCCTGCGGGACGAAAGCCACCGCAGCGGGCGCGGCATGACGCCGACGATGCCCTGCCATCTTCGCTTCGCGCTTGGCTCGTTTTGCCTCGGCTTGAAGGGCCGCCGCTTTTGCCGCCTGAGCGGCCTGCATGGCCGCCACTTTGGCGTTATGCTCGCGCTGCCACTTGCGCTCATGCCGCTTTTCGGCGATGCGCTGGGCATGAGGCAGAGCGCGCATTTTGGCGAGATGGTCGCGCCACTCTTTTTTTTCTTTGGCCGCGAGATGGATCAAATGCAGCGCTTTCGCGTGAGCCTCCTGGGCGGATTGTCGGGGCGGGGCAGGATGGTGATGTTTTTTCGCGCCGGCAAGAGCGGGCTGAACCACGCAGGCGGCAAGGCTGAAGGCAAGCAACGATGGGAGAAAGCGCATAAAAAGATTGTCCTCCGGGCAATGCGCGGAGTCTCCAGCGCTGGTCTATGATAACACAGAGTTGGGGCATTCGTCAAGGAAATACAGAAGAAAATAATGCCTTTATTGGATTGGGCGGCTGAAGCCGCAACAACAAAAGCACAAAGTCCGCCTTCGCGGACCAAGATTTCTCTCAACCGGCGAAGGCCGGTTTTGTCTCTTTGCTGCCGCGATTTTAATCACCCGGCATTCCAAGGCTTTATGCCCCATGCAGCGCGCGCCAGGCGGCGTCCATCGCAGCGCGCAGGCCGGCGGCGGCCGCTTCAGGATCGGGGGCTTCCGTCACGGCATGGGTGACGGCCACACCGTCCGCACCGGCCCGTAAACAGTCGGCAACGTCGGCGGGTGTCTGGATGCCGCCAAAGGCAACCACCGGGATATGGACGGCGTCTTTGATTTTTCGCATCAGGGCCAGGCCCTCACCAGGCGAAGCAGCATCAAAGGCCGGCCCCACCTGTACATAGTCCGCCCCGCCGCGCTCAGCCCGCGCCGCGCCGGTGACCGTGTGAGCAAAAGAGCCGACGGTCGCTTCCCCGGAATTGCGAAGAAACTTGCGGGCGTCAGCAGGCTTGTAAGGCCGCTCGGTGAGCAAAACGCCGTCGGCACGGCACTTTTCCGCCAGTTCCAGATCGCCCGTTACCACAAACTGCGCTTTGCCCTCGGTCATCTCGCGCAGACGCAGGGCGACGGCGTACAGGCCCAGATCGTCGGCGTTCGCGCTGCCGACGCGCAATTGGACGATGTTGACACCGCCGGCGACGGCGGCTTCAACCAGGGACAGGGGATCGGCTTTTTTGTCGGCGCGGGGCCGATAAAGCGCGCGCCCGGTCACCAGGGTCAGGCTGGGTTGAGGAATGGCTGTCACAAAGGACATTTTACCCTGCATTGCCGCAGGTTGCAAACCCGCGTCTATTCGTCTCCGCTTTCCTCCACGTAAACCCGCTTCTGTGCCTCTTCAAACGTCGTGATGCCCTGCATGATCTTGGAACCAGCATCCTGACGCATGGAAGCCATGCCGCGCGCGATTGCCACCTGACGGATTTTGTTGGAGGGCGCGCGGCTCAAGGTCAGAGCGCGGATGGCGTCGTCCATCACCATCAGTTCCTGGACACTGTAGCGGCCCTTGTAGCCCGGTGCCGCCGCAGACCTCGCATCCGGCACCGGTGACAAACCGGGCGGCATGGAACTCCGGCGAGTCCGTATCAATTCCGAACGCCACCATGTCAACGTCGGAAGGCATCGCGGGATGGGCGCAGCGCAGACAGACTTTTCGTACCAGGCGCTGGGCCAGGACGCCGACCACGGTAGAGGCGACTAGGAATGGGTCCATGCCCATGTTCAGCAGGCGCGTGATCGCCCCGGCGGCATCGTTGCAGTGGAGCGTGGAAAAAACCAGATGGCCGGTGAGTGCGGCCCGGAACGCGATCTCCGCGGTCTCAGCGTCTCGAATCTCGCCGACGTAAATAATATCGGGGTCCTGACGCAGAATGGCGCGCAACTGACGGGCGAATGTCAGTCCCGCCTTTTCATTCACATTAGACTGCCGGATATTGTCCAGCTCATATTCAATGGGGTCTTCTACCGTGATGATGTTGACATCCGGCGAGTGAATCTCCTGAATGGCGCTGTACAGGGTCGTCGTCTTGCCGGAACCTGTCGGCCCGGTCGCCAGGAAAATACCGTGCGGCTTGCGGATCAGGCTGTTGAGACGCCGCAGGTTCTCATCCGAAAAGCCGAGCTGGTCTAGCTGAGGCCGGACACCGTTCTTGTCCAGAATACGCAGGACGACCGATTCGCCGTACTGAGTGGGCAGGGACGAGACGCGCATGTCCACGCAGCGCCCGTCTATCGTCGCGGAAATGCGGCCATCCTGGGGCAGCCGCCGCTCGGCGATATTCATCTCCGCCATGATTTTGATACGCGACGAGCAGGCATTCTGGAACTCGCGCCGGACACTGTCCACCAGGCGCAGCGTGCCGTCCTGCCGAAATCGTATATCCAGGGTATCGCGGCGCGGCTCAAAATGAACGTCGCTCGCGCCCTGCGCGATAGCGTCGGAAAGAATGCGGTTGATGAATTGGATCACTACCGATTGATCACTGGCAGGATCATCGGTGCCGTCTAGCTGCGCGCTGTTTGTTCCGGGGCGCGTGGCGCTGGTGGAAACCGTTCCCGCGAACACGTCCGAGGCTCGTTTTTCTTTTTCCTTCTCTTTTTCCAGGCGGCGGCCTGTGGTGACAATCGGCGGCGGGGAAGGAGGAAGCAGCGCGGGAACACCGTGCCGCACTGCCGCCTGCTCGACATGGGGATGCGTGCGCGGGGCGGGGCCGTACCACTGCTCAATCGCGGCTCGGAGCGGCCCTTCCGTGGCAATGGCGGGCGCGATTCGCAGGCGATGCGCGGTCGCGATCTTGGAAGCGATCTCCATGACGCGCGCGTTCCAGGCGGCAACGATGATTTTCAGCGTCCCGTCCGGCGTCTTGCTGACCGGAAGCAGCGCGTATTTATGGGCGACGGCGGCGGAGATCAGCGGCAGCACGCTTTTATCCACCACGACATCGTCCATGACGACATAGGGAGCGTCCACCTGCTGGGCACGCACCCGCGTCACGTCCTCTTCCGTCACCAGTTCCATGTCCATGAGTACCTGCCCCAGCGGTAATCCACTTCGCTTTTGCCGGATCAAAGCATCCGCGAGCTGCGCCTGCGTCAGCATTCCTTGCTTTACCAGCAAATGGCCTAGCTCTTTCTTCTGTCCCGCCGGAAGAACAACGGTCATACTTGACACTCTCCTGCATACATACTGCCATTTGTATCGGCATGTTCCGCAGGTTCCCTTAGTCGGAATGACCAGGGGGCAGAGAGAAAGCGCCTCGTGATCACCGCATATCTTCAGTTTAGCGGCGACAAATGAAAAATAGATGAACGCGGAGAAAGTTTAGGCAGGAGCGCCCTTCATGTCAGCGCCCTCGATGCGGGCGGTCTTCCTCATCCTCATCGTCGTCATCCTCAAACCGCTCATCATCCATGTCATCAAGCGCGCCGGAGGAGTCGGTGTAATTGGAGATCTCTTCGCCCCGAAACACCGTGACTAAGAAGTCTTCGCGCTCAAACGAGGGCAGGTAAGAAGAAACGATGTCGTCGTCAATCTGGGCCAGCAGTTCTTCTTCCACTGTGACGGGCAGATCGGCTTCCAGCACCAGCGTCGCATGAATGGTGCGGCTCTCAATGGCATAATGCAGGTCTAACTGTCCGATACGCCGGTCTTCCTCCCAGATCAAAAAGATTTCGGAGCTCTGGGTACGGACAAGGCGGGAAAGACGATAACGGTAAGTGGTATCCATAAAGTTTACACAGAAAAAAGGGCGGGCCAAGTTCTCAATATGGACCCGCCCTAAGAGGCAGTTTAATCGGGTTAGGCGGGTTCAGGCCGCAGGTTTGGCAGTCGGCGCGGCTTTTCGGAAGACGGCGCAGCGGGGGCATTCCCCTCCGTCGGGGGGGCCAGCGGCGCAGGCGGCGGAACCGGCGGCGTCCGGCACTTTGGCACCTTCCATCAGCGCGATAAAGTCCTCACGCTCAATCAACTCTTTTTCCAGCAGGACGCGCACGATCTCATCCATCTTGGACCGATTCTCGTTGAGGATCTGCCTTGGAGCGCTCATAACAGCCGTCAATGATCGAGCGTACTTCCTTGTCAATCTCCACGGCGATTGTTTCGGAGTAGTTGCGCTCCTCATTCCAGTCCCGGCCCAGGAACGGGTTACCGTGACGGGTTCCCAGAACGACCGGGCCAAGCCGGTCGCTCATGCCGTACTCACAGACCATCGAGCGGGCAATGGCCGTGGCTCGCTCAAAGTCGTTGGATGCGCCGGTCGTGACCTCGTTGTAGACGATCTCTTCCGCCACACGGCCCGCCAGCAGCGAACTGATCCGATCCAAGAACTCCTGGCGCGTGGTCAGGTACTTGTCCTCGGTTGGATAGTGCATGGTGTAGCCCAGCGCCCGCCCGCGCGGCAGGATAGAGACCTTATGCACCGGGTCGGCATTTGGCAGCAGTTCGCCGACAATCGCGTGCCCGACCTCATGGTAGGCGATCCGTTCGCGCGTCTGATCGTTCATGATCCGCGACTTGCGCTCCGGCCCGGCGACGACGCGGTCCACGCTCTCGTTGAAGTCATCCATGTCGATCTTGGTCTTGTCGTAGCGCGCGGCCAGCAGCGCGGCTTCATTGACCAGGTTCGCCAGGTCCGCGCCGGAAAAGCCGGGCGTCCGGCGGGCCAGTGCTGGAAGCATTGACTTCTTCGGCCAATGGCTTGCCGCGCAGATGGACGTTCAGGATCGCCTCGCGGCCCTTGCACATCCGGCGTGTCCACCGTCACATGGCGGTCAAAGCGGCCTGGACGCAGCAGGGCCGGGTCCAGAACGTCCGGCCGGTTGGTCGCGGCGATCATGATGACGCCCGCGTTGGGGTCAAAGCCGTCCATCTCCACCAGCAGCTGGTTCAGGGTCTGCTCGCGCTCGTCGTGCCCGCCGCCCAGACCCGCGCCGCGCTGACGGCCCACGGCGTCGATCTCGTCAATGAAGATCAGCGACGGGCGATTGGCTTTGGCGGTATCGAACAGGTCGCGGACGCGGGACGCGCCGACGCCGACAAACATCTCCACGAAGTCCGAGCCGGAAATATGGAAGAACGGCACGCCTGCCTCGCCGGCGATGGCGCGCGCCAGCATGGTCTTGCCGCATCCGGGAGGGCCGAGCAGCAGGACGCCTTTGGGGATCTTGGCCCCCAGCGCCTGAAACTTCTTGGCGTTCTTCAGGAACTCGACGACTTCCTGCAGTTCCTGCTTGGCCTCGTCCACGCCGGCAACATCATCAAACGTCACTTTGGGGACGTTGTCGTTGAGCCGCTTGGCGCGGGACCGGCCAAACGACAGGGCCTGATTGCCGCCGCTCTGGGCCTGGCGCAGAAAGAACATCCAGAAGAAGAAGATCACGACCAGCGGCAGCAGAACCGAAACGACCAAACCGGCCACCGAGTCGGAGATCAACGGCTTGGTGTAACCGAAATTTTTAGCGCCATGAGACGCGAGCTGCTCGTTCAAATACTCGCGCTGCTGCGGGTTATCGGGGCCTAGGTAGACGCTGAACGGGGTGACGCCGCCGTTTTTTGTCAGATGACCCTGGAACGTGTCCTTATCAAAGCTGCCGTCGTTGACGTTGTCATTGCCAATCTCAGTGAGGAACTGGGAGTAAGTCAGGTCTTTCTGAGTTTCACCCATATGGAGCATTTTTTGGTTGCTCTCGGCGAAGAAGTACACCATGGTGATCAGCACCAGAATGGGTACCAGTATGCGAACTATGCGATTTGCGTTCAAACAAAAGCCTCCTTCCCCGCCGCCATTGGGACGCGGGAAGACTTCTAAACATCACCGCTTCAAAGCGCTGCGGGGAATGTGTCAGTATACCACATTATCGTCTTGTCGGCAACAATGCCACTTAACTGTACGAAAAGCCTTCGCCGGTCGTTCCCTGCTGAGGGTCATCCCGGATTGCCAGCCTCCTCGGCAGGCTTTCCTTCCTCAAACGTCACCCGGTCGTAAATCTCCGTCAGCGGCAGTTCGCAGCCTAAACAGGGTAGTGTGACACTGACTTGAATGTCACTGATCGCGGTGAAGTTCCATGAGCCGTCCTCTTGCCGGACATAATGCTCCACAAGCGCCTTGTCCTGCGAGACAAGCAGGTATTCTTGCAGCGAATCCAACTGCCGGTAATGCGCCCATTTCTCGCCCCGATCATAGGCTTCCGTTGTGGGCGACAGCACCTCAAACAGCACGGTTGGATTGATAAGACTGTCTTTGTCCAACGGATGAAAATGCGCTTCTCCACAGACAACAGTTAGGTCTGGGTAGGTTTTAAGGCCGGTTTGCATGATCGTCACACGCAGATCGTTGTTGTAGACCTGGCAGGAACTCCCACGCAACCGTGACCAGGCAGATCCGTTGACATTGCTGATGATCTTGCTATGTTTCGGGCTGCCGCCCGCCATCGCGAAAATCTGGCCGGAAAGGTATTCGTTCTTGAACTCAGCATCGCGTTCCAGTTCCACATAGTGTTCGGGCGTATAGAAAGGTTTCGGTTGTGCGGACATGAGTTGGCTCCAAAAGTTTAGAGGCTGGAAATAAGGTCTTCCGTTTCGGCAATCATTTTTTCACCTGCCTTCAATGCCTCTCTTCTCAAATTCTGTAGCATCACCACTGACCGCGTTATCTTTGCCTGCTGATCTTTATTTGCTGGTCGCTCAACTGGTAATGTTCCACATCCAGGCGCGAATTCAGGAGATGTTCAGGAAGAGCATGGAGACGCTCGTCAAAGCTACTCACACGGTTTGCAAGGATTTCCTGATATTCGGGGGCAACTATCCAAAATGCACGGTGTCCTGTGAAGATCGCTCGTCGTGCATCTTCATCACGATCAATTTAACCATCTCGTGGAAGATTTTACCTTTCAAAAAGCCTTCATTGGCATAGATATAATTGTGGCATTCATCAAAAACAGCGGATAAAATGAAGACCGGCTTCAATTCTGTGAGAATTGGTAGTTCATCCGGGAAAATCGCTCTTCCGAGAACAATAACTGCCGTTCCTTGACTTTTTTGCTTTTGTCCGTGAAGGGCTTTCTATGCCTGGAAAGTCCGTTTTCATTCTTCTACTCCTATGATGACCGCGTTTCAATTGGCTATCTGCATTTCATGTTCGTTGACGCTGTCTTCAGCATTAAGCGTCTCGTACACCTCATTCAGATCGTCGTACCATTCTTCAGTCAGGCTCAAAGTAGAGGTGCCGTCGGCCCTTGGAAACACAAATCCCATGATGTAATTCTGCCGCAGATGATTGGGATCGCTGCCGGACGAGTCCAAATGCTTCGGATTGGCAAACAGAAACTTGTGCTCGGCATCCCTCAGAAAAATGTCAACAGAGATGATGTTGAACTCATCTTTACGAGGTGTTGCTTGCGTTCTTTGACTGGAGCCGGAAGTGCCTGAAACGAAGTGCGTCTCAAGAACTTTGACGTTGGACATGACGTACAACAAGCGCTCTCGTATCATGGCGCTGAGAAACTGTGTAGAAAGCAGATCGGGCGATTGAAATCGCGGCAACAAGTTCACGAAGTCACCCCAATAAAGCCTCGGCCTTCGCCGACTAAGAATCTCATTCCTAACCGGCGAAGGCCGGTTTTGTGCTTTTGTTGCTGCGGTTTCAACCGCCGGTTCCTAGTTTCTATACAGTCTCTGATCTGTTCAGGACTGTGACTACGCAGAAATTCTATTGCTTTTGCTTTCTCCGTCAGGCGGCGTGGTTGACTGGATAGATACTTTTGAACCTCCTCAAACTCATACAGAGTTTCTGCATACTCTGCCTCAAACTTTGGCAGGTTCGTTTTGATCCAGTTTGCGATTTGCAAATCTACCGGTAAGTCCGGCAATATTTCTTGCCGCTGATGTTGAGAGGCAAGTGGTTGTTTTTGCGCCTCATGCAGATGGGAAGCGGAGACGACAAAACCTCTGTCAGCTAGCCGGATGCACCACTTAGTTTTCTGAGTTCATACCCGATCATGCTGTGAAGTCTGGCCTGGCCCCTGCCGTCATTTGCTTTCTGGAGTAGCTTCAGACGCAGGCTGAACAGTCTCGCCGGTTCGGTTGGATCAACCCCCAGAACACTCTCGCGGTGTTGAACGTTCTCGCGGCAGTCCTCGATCGCGTGATTGATCTTCTCGCTGAGATGTTCCAGTTCTTGGAACACTGACTGTGAGAGCGTCTCCTCTATCGTTCACAAATCTTCTAAGGGAGTGGGGATGGTACCGGCTTTCTGCACCTGAGGGTCTACGTCCTGCGGAGTGAGGCCAGGCGCGATCTCCGATACCTATGAGCGCCAATCCCGCATGAGGGCGCATCCCGTTCGGCAGGCCTGCCGAATACAGGTAAGGAACAAGGGGGCACGGCCCGAACCGGCCGCGCCCCCTCATTTGCTTGCCGTCTGTGTCGTCAGGCGCCGCTGCCGCCGGAGGCCGCCTTGCGCCGCCATGCCCGCAGCATCAGCCCGGCGGCGAAGAGGCCGGTGAAGCCGATGTCGGCGAACGACGAAGGCTCCGGGGCCGCCGACGGAGCCGCCGTCACGACCGAGAACGACTGGGACGCGAACTCGATGGGGGTCTGGGTCAGGTCGCCCGCAAGGTAGCCCTCGAAGCCCACCGGACCCGAGATCGTCTGCCCCGCGGGCAGGGTCGGGTCCGTGTCCAGTTCGAAGACGCCCGGCACGCTCGTCGCGCCCGGCCCCAGGGCGAACGGGTTGCCACTGCCGTCGGTCCCGTCGAAGTAGGTGTTGATCTGCCCGTCGGCGACTTCGGCAATGACGGTCGGGTCGGTGGGGTTGAAACTGGCACCAGTGATCTCGTAGGTGTTCGTGGTGAGGTTGGTGAAGTCGGCGTCGAAGTAGACGGGGGTGCCGACGATGACGGTCTGGCCGGGGGTCGGGGCGGTGAAGATGACTGTGCCAGGGTCCGGCGGGGCCTGGGCCTGGGCGGTCTGGGGAACGAGAAAAGTGCAAAGGGTCAGCAGTGCGGCGAGGCCGGCGGCGGAAAGTGGCGTGAATGTTTTCATCGGTTTGCTTTCTTAGGTCTGCTTTCTGTGGGTGCGGTCCACTCGGGCGGGTCGGAAGACGCCCCTCCCCTTGTGGGGAGGGGCGCCCGCGCATCAGGTCGGGCTTCAGGGCACGGTCACTCTCTTGCCGCCGCTGAAGGCGTAGCCGGTGGAGGCGCCCTTGGGCGTGCCGGTATAGGTGCCGTTGAGGGTCAGGGTCGTGGCCCCCGGCGGAACGCCGGTGAAGCTCAGGCTGCAGGCCTGGGACTGGCCGGCACCGATGCTCACGGGGGCGGGCAGGCCGGCCGCGCTGACCGTGCCGAGTTTAGCCACCGTCACCTTGACGGCACTGGCCGCCCCCACGCCCGTGTTCACCAGCGTGAACGAGGCCGTCACCGTCGTGCTGCTGGTGCGCGTGAGCACGACGTTGTTGACCGAGATGTTAGGCGCGGCCTGCGGGTCCGAGGAGACCGTGATGGCCGTCGTCCCCGGAGTCGCGCCGCTGTTGGAAACCGTGAGGGTCTGGCTGCCGGCGGTGTAGTCAGTGATGGTGACGGTGGCCGTGCCATTGGTGAGGGTGACGGGGGCGGGCAGGACGGCCCGCGGGTCGGTGCTGGTGACCGTGACCGTGCCTGGGGACGTGTAGGGGTTGTTACCGGCGTCGGACTCCGAAACCCTCGCCTGGAAGGGCTGGCCCGCCGTGACGGGGGACAGCGCGTAGACGCTTAACTGCGGGAGATTGACCGTGAATTGCATGCTGCCCGTGCTGGCGGTGAAGTCGCTGTTGCCGAGGTATTTCGCCGTGATGGTGTCAGTTCCCGGATTCGTGAAAACGTAGGTGGAGACGGTGTAACCTGCACTCTGGGAACCGAGCGGCTCCGTGTCGAAGGGCGTTGTGCTGCCGTTCAGGTAGAACGCGACGCTGCCGGTGGGGACCACGCTGCTGTTGGGGGAGGTGTTGACGACCTGGACGAAAATGGATGCCTGCTCGCCGACGGTGGTGGGATTGTCGTAGGAGGTCACCACCGTGCTGGTGCTTACCGGGACGACGTCGTGGGGGTACGGGTCGCTGCTGCTGGAAGCGAATTGGGTGTTGCCCAGCAGGGAGGCAGTGATGTAATCCGTGCCGCCTGCGAGGCTGGACGTGGTGAACACCGCCGTTGCCACGCCGCCGACTTTGGTGAGGCTGACCGTGGCGGCGGGAATGCCGTTCACGTAGAACTCAACGCTGCCGGTGGGGAACGTCCTGCTGCCGTCGGAGATGTTATCAACGGTGGCGGTGAAGGTGACGCTTTGACCGTAGAGGGAGGAGCTGCTGCTGCTTCTCATGATGCGCGTCCGTGTGGCGGCGGGCGTTCCCTCATAGGCGCCGATGCTGGGCGGGTTGGGGCGAAGCGTGCCGAGAATGTCGTAGGTGCCGGCCTGCGAAGGATCGCCCTTGCCGATGCAGGGAGAGTTGGGCTGAAGCTGAAGGTTGCCGGGCGCGTTGACGAACAGGGGGTCGGCGTCGATGTCTATGGCATCCGCGAAGCCGCTCTGGCCGATGTCGCAGAAGCCCACGACCACGCTGCCGGAAATCTCATTGCTGCTGGCGGCCGTATCCCCGTACAGGATGTCGCTGTCCAGCGTGACCTTGCCGGCGAAGTTTTCGAGGCCCCCACCCGGGCCTTCGGGGGCGCGGTTGCCGGTCAGGGTGCAGTCCGTCAGAGCCAGCGTGGGGTTACCGGTGGTCCCGTTGCCGACACCCCCGCCTCCGAATGTTCCGGTGTTGCCAGTGAGGATACAGTCCGTCAGAGTCGCCGTCCCGCCGTCCTCGTTGAAGAGGCCGCCGCCCACGGACGCGCTGTTTCCGGTGAGGGTGCAGTCCGTCAGTGTCAGCGTGGTGCTGCCGTTGCCACCGTTGCCGATGTTGAAGAGGCCGCCGCCGTTGCCTGCGGTGTTGCCGGTGAGGGTACAGTCTGTCAGTGTCGCCGTACCGCTGTCTCTGTTGTAGAGGCCGCCGCCCACGGACGCGTTGTTGCCGGTGAGGGTACAGCCCGTCAGAGTCGCCTTGCCGCCGAGGTTGTTGAGGCCGCCGCCCGACGCGGCGCTGCCGCCCGTCAAGGTCAGGCCGGTCAGGATCGCCGGGACGCCGCTGTCAACCTGGAAGACGCCGTGGCTGCCGCCGCCCGACACGGCCACACCGGCGGCCGGGCCGATGATCTCCACCGGCTGAGACAACTCCAGCAGCGCCGACGGCGTGATGGTCATGAAACTGCCGAAGAAGTAAGGGTCAAACGTGATGACGGCGTCCGGGGCGGACTGAGCCGTGAGCAGGACCCCGGACAGGCTGCCGCTGCCGGCGGCGTTGGTGTTGGTGACGACCAGCGAGTAGCCTTCGTGCGCGCCCATGGTGGGCGGATTGAAGCGCACGACCCCGTTGATGTCCCTGGTGCCGGCCTGGGCGGGATCGCCCGTCCCGATGCAGGGGGAGCCGGCGCTCAGCGTCACGTCGTAGGGCGCGTTGGCGAAGTGCGGGTCGGCGTCAATGACGCCGGCGGTGCCGGTCAGGGGGTTGCTCTGGTCAATGTCGCTGTAGTCCGCGAATACGGTGCCGCCGCTGCTGTCAGCCTCATTGTTACGTGGTGCCGTATCCCCGTAGAGGATGTCGTTGTCCAGTACGACCGTGCCGTAACTGGCATTGCTAAAGACGCCGCCGCCGCTGGTGGTCGCGCTGTTGGCGGTGAGGGTGCAGTTCCTCAGAGTGTCCGATTTGCCGGGATCAGGCGTGGCGCCCATAGGGGTGGAGGTGCCGGTCACGATGGCGCCGCCGTAAATCGCGCTATTGCGGGTGAGGATACAGTTCGTCAGCTTGACCGTGTCGCTGTCGCCGCCGCCGCCGAGATGGTCAATGCCGCCGCCGTTGGACGCGCTGTTGCTGTCAAAGGTGCAGTCCGTCAGAGTGACATGGGCCTCGAAGTCCCAGAGGCCCCCGCCGGAGCCGTAGATGTAGTTTTCGGGGCCGTCGTATTGGGCGCTGTTGTGGGTGAAGGTGCAGCCCGTCAGCGTCGCCGGGCCGTCGGTGCAGAAGCCGCCGCCCCCGCCGCCATCTAAGCTGCCGCTGACGCTGTTGTCGGCGAAAGTGCAGCCCGTCAGCGTCGCCGTGCCGTTGTTGAAGAGGCCGACCGCCCTGGCCGTCGGGGGCGGTGTTGCCGCCGAACATGCAGCCCGTCAGAGTCACCGTGCCGTCGTTACAGAGGCCGCCGCCAAAGCCGGTGTAATCCGGGTCTAAAACGGAGTCGGAGGCGGTGTTGTCGGTGAGGACGCAGTCCGTCACGGTCAGCACGCTGCCGTATGTGTTGTAGATGCCGCCGCCGGCGCCGCCCTCGTCCTGTTGGAAGCCGTCAATCTCGCCGTCGGGAGGGGCGTTGCCGTCTGCGATGGTCAGGCCGACGAGGGCGACAGGCTCGAACGGTCAAGCCGCCGCTGATGCTGAAGACCTGGACGCGGCTGCCGCCGTCAATGGTGAGGTTGAGCACGCCCACCCCGCTGATTGTCATCGGGGCGGTGATGGTGAGCGTGCTGCTCAGGGTGATCTGCGGGTAGACGCCGCCCTGGGAGGCTGAAGGTGATCGTGTCGTCGCCGCCGTCGGTGTTGGCCGTGGCAATGGCGGCGCGCAGCGAGCCGGAGCCGCTGTCGTTGGTGTTGGTGACGGTCAGCATGGCAGCGCGGGCCGACGGCATGACCAGTGCAAGGAAAAAGAGGGCGAGGAGCGCCAGCAGCGGACGGGACATAACGGGCAGCCTTTCTGGACGGACGGCAAGCGGCGGCTTGCGCGAATAGGTCACGCGAGGTCAGTCGCGTTAGATCTGGTCGGCTGAAGACACACTGCTGTCCCGACGGGGCGCCCGGTCGTGCAAAGGGGCGGCGCGTCGTGCCGGATCTATTATATCATACAATTTCCTACATGTCGCGGTTTTGACGCGAAGCCGCTGCCAAATTGGTAAAAGTACGGGGCTTCTCGCCCGGAAGAAGGCGCCTCCCCGATGCCGCCGGCCTGACCTTCCCCCGAAATAGTGTACAGGCAGTTGGTGGTGTGGAGAGTGAGAACGGGGGACCAGTCAACTACAGGGGGCGCGGTAGAACACGCGCTTCAGCCGACGCCACACGCCGTACACTTGCGGCGGCTTCGCCACCCTTGCCGCCCTGACCCCTCCGGCCTGTTCCTGCTGGCCGAGTGCAAGACGACGCGGGAGACCTCGGTGGACTACGTCAAGGACATCGTGGATTACGCCGGCCTGATCGGCGGCGCGTATTGCGGCAAGATGTTGATCTCCAGCGCCTCGGCCTCGTCCATCCCCGCGAACTTCCGCAGCCAGGCCGCCGAACGGCGCGTGCACATTGTCAGCGGTGACGAGCTGTTCCAGTTGCAGGCCCGCCTGACCAACGTGCTGGCAGCAATGCAAAGCAGCGCGCGCTGACAAGGCCGTGAGAGGCGATCCTGTGTGGTACACTGTTTCTATGCCGCGACGATCTTCCGCCACCAATGCTGCCGAGCGAGCCGCCACCAACGTCAAGCGGCTCGTCGGTGAAAATATCAAAACTTTTCGGATTGCGGCGGGCATGAGCCAGGAAGAACTGGCCGAGAAGTTCGGCGTCAGCCGGGCCGCCCTGTCCCAATACGAGCTAGGTGCCGGGGAAGTCAACGCGGGCGACCTGCCCCGACTAGCCAGCCTCCTCGGCATTACCACGCTGGATTTCTTTCAGAAACCTCCCGAAGATAACTATGCCCCGCCTGGCAAGCGAGGCAGGGAATGGATGATCGTAAAGGCAACACAGTCCCACGCAGCCAAGGCAGAGGAGAGGCAAATCCAGTTTGATCCTGAGCGGCAGATCGGCACGGCTCCTGCGTCCTGGCCTGCGAACAGCCATGCGATGGACCAAGCCCTGGCGGAGACAGTGTCTCAGTTTCTGGAATTATCGGCCGCGGACCAGGAGATCGTGCGAAGAATGATCAGCGCCTTGCACGAGAAGCAGTCTCCCCCGCGGCCTGAGTCTTCGGCAAACAGAGCAGGTCGAAGCACCCCGGCGCGTTTCCAAGAAGCGCTTTCGCCCGGCGGCAGAACCCTCTTAGGCAGGAGAGCGTCTGCAAAAGCGGTTGGATAGGCCGCACGAGGAGAACTGGTGCTTGCGGGTTGTTTCGCGGAGCAAATTTGGTATAAGAATCATGCAGTGAGATAGGTCTCAGATAAGCTTTTCCTGGAACTACTAGATTGAAACTGCGGCCCTGGAGGTCGTGGGTTCAAGTCCCATCGTTCGCCCTTTCCCTTTTCCAAAAAATAAAGCCGGTCTTAAGATCAATCGGATTGCAAAATTGCGGTCAGATTGATTTTTTGGTAGTGTAAGGCCGTTTCTGTAAATTGCTATTATCCACAAGGGAATTGGTTCCATTTCACAGAAATGATTTTACACTAACTCCTGGGCTATTCCTCCGTCGGTTATATTCTTAATTGGTCAGAATTGACCTGTCAGAGTGTCCTGATTTCTGCGGAGGAAAACAAAAACGATGTGTTTCATGGTGTTCACCTCACCCTGGGTACAAAGCGCTCTGCCCTGCAAGTTCCATGCACGCAAAAAAGCCCGCCTCCCTTGCGGGAAACGGGCTTATCGCACTTGTGTCAAATCTCTAAGAGCGCATTCAGGCGGCTTCAGTTGTGACCGGGGCTGCCTCGAGCCGCCACGGCAGGGTACACGCTGATGCGGCGAGTCTGCTTGCTTTTGCCTTCAAACTTGACGATGCCGTCAATCAGCGAAAATAGCGTGTGGTCGCGCCCCATGCCGACATTGACGCCGGGATCGAACTGCGTGCCGCGCTGCCGAATTAAGATGCTGCCGGGCTTGACGGTTTCTCCGGCGAACTCTTTGACGCCCAGCATCTTCGGCTGGCTGTCACGTCCGTTACGGGTCGAGCCGACCCCTTTTTTATGTGCCATGATAATTATCTCCTGAAAGGCCCCCTCGCCCCCAATAATGGGGGAACCAGAGAGGACTGTCTTTTCTTACTCCCCCATTATTGGGGGCGGGGGGTTAAAATGAAATGGTATCAGCCGACCGCAATGGATTCCACGCGGACTTTCGTCAACTGCTGGCGGTGGCCCCAATGCTTGTGCTGGTTCTTTTTAGCTTTGTAGGTGAAGGCGTTGATCTTCTTGCCCAGCGTCTGCTCCACAATGGTGACAGTGACGCTGGCCCCAGCGACAGTCGGTTTGCCCCACTGCGGGTTGTCAATGCCGCCGACATACAGGACTTCGCCCAGGGTCGTCGTCGCCCCGGCTTCACCCTCGAAATTTCTCTACAGTGAGAATATTTTTCTCTTCCACCCGGTATTGCTTGCCGCCGGCTCGGACAATGGCGTACATTTAACTGCGTTTCCTTTCGCGTGCGCGAACTCTCATCACTGATTTTGCAAATGGCCTTGAAAGCGTTTGTCAAAGACAACGGGAGTTAGTATGACACAACCAGTCAGTGTTTGTCAACCTTTCCGAGGACCTTCGCTTGAGCCAGGAGCAATTGGGAGCGAGCCGACCGCACAAGCATCAAACAGGCAATCGCTAGAACAGCTACCAAGTTCACACTAAGAAACAGGGGGCCGACTTGCGAAGAGTTAGACGGCGCTTCTCCATAAAAAGTAATGCGCGCCGGATAGTAATATTGAAAATTCATGCCGACAGCATAGAGATTCACGAAAAGCCCAAATCCACAGACAAACGAATAGTTTATGCTGCCCGTTATAATCTGAATAGCCTGCAATGTCTGGATGATGAGAGAGACAATCACGCCGCCCGACCTATCCAGAGCCAGCAGAACGCCGCCCCAAACCGAAGCGCCGAACAGCACGAAAGCCGCCAGGAGAACGAAGTGGTTAATGTTGGGCGAACTCATCAAGGCATAATAGTAGCCAAACAAGCCACCAATGATTTGCAGAGCAGCCACTACCCACACGAGAAAGCGCAGCCAGAAAGCGGCTACTTCCGGGTCTCCTTGTGCAATAGGGGGCGTATCCATATTTCTTCACCCTGATCAGCAGCACCAAAGCGACGTGGGTACTAACACCTTTTACGCCCCCGCGCGTTCTCGCCCGCCGCGCCGATTCTCCAAAGTTTACCCTTGCCGGTTTCCTGATGACACAACGCCTGGTCGTTTGTCAATTGCTGCCGGATTATTGAAATAATCTTTCGAGGGTCTTCTTTGACTGATAGGCTCTGAAAGAAACAGGGAACGCTAATACTGCATAGGTAAACAGGAGTTCAGCGAGTATTACGGGGCCAAATGTAAGCTTCTCAAGCATGGAAGATTGCCAAGCAACTATTGCCTCTGCGATAACAGCCCCGAACAAACTGCAAGCAACAAAAAAACCCATCAGATTGGGAAAAACCTGCACCACGACATCCGTGCCACCAAACGAAGGTTTAAAGCGTCCGAGAAGCCAGAACGGCTGAGGTCCACGATAGCGCTGACTGCCATTGTGATCCACCGGAACAACGATAAAACCTGTTTTAGCGACTTGCCCCTTGAAGACTATATGGGCATCGGACGATGTGGGAGCCGAAAACAGCGCGGGCATCTTTTGCGGTTGAGTAGCAGACATCAGCCTTTCCCGGCATTGTTCTGGAGACAGGCGCGTTCGCACTTTGAATTGCTTGTAAGGAACAAAAGTGGGACGAACTTCCGACATCAGACGTGGAAAATCGAACTTCTGCATTCCCTATCGTCCCGCGCTCCCCGGTTTAAGCCGCCGCGCGTTCCCGCCCGCCGCGCCCGTTCTCCGAACCTTGCCCCTGCCGCTCGCCCCCGCCCTGCCCTTTCGGGTTGCCGCTCGTCAGCACTTCGCCGATGGCGACGGAGCGGCGGACATCGGTCAGGCGGACTTTGACGGTCTGGCCCTGGAAGCGCGCGCCGTTGGAAATCTCCACCTGAAAAGCCCGCTGCGGCAGCAGATGCGCGGTGGCCCACGGGGCGCGGTCGCCGTGCGGGTCGTCGCGCGTGACCTGGCACTCTACGACCTGGCCCCGGCGCGGCGCGGTTAAGGGCTGCTCAAACTTTTGCAGGCTGCCGCCGGTCAATGTCGTACTTTTCGATGTGATGCCAGGAAGGAACCGAGCGGACATAGATGGAGCGGCGCAATTCCCGCTCCAATTCTTCGATGTCCTCGCCCTGCGCGCCGATCAGATGGGCGCAGACGTCCGGGTGGGCGCTGACGACAAACGCCTCATGCGGGGTCGTCGCCGCCAGTTTCCGCAGTTCGCGCTCGACGGACAGCGAGACGGTCTCCGCCGAGTCGATCCGGCCCAGGCCGTGGCAGTACGGGCAGATTTCGGTCATCGCCGTGTCTACCGTCTCGCCCGTGCGCTTGCGGGTCATCTCGATCAGGCCCAGCGGCGGAGATGCTGGAGATCTTCGTGCGCGAGCGGTCGTCTTTCAGCGCCTTGACAAAGGCGTCCATGACGGCCTTTTTGTCGCGCGCGCTGTCCATGTCAATGAAGTCCAGGACGATCATGCCGCCCAGATCGCGCAGGCGCAACTGCCGGGCGATCTCTTCCGTCGCTTCCAAGTTGGTCTTGAGGATGGTGTCGGACAGGCCGACTGCTGCCGGTGAACTTGCCGGAGTTGACGTCAATGGAGACCAGCGCCTCGGTCTGGTCAATGATCAGCGAGCCGCCAGACGGCAGGGGACCTTGCGCTGAAGCAGACGCTCGACATCCTGCCTCGATCTTGAACTGCTCGAAGATCGGCTTGTCGCCGTCGTACAGCTCGATGCGGTCCTGCAAGTCGGGGGATAGCCGGGCGATGATCTCATGCGCCTGGGCATAGTCGGTGGGCGAGTCGATGACCAGGCGGCTGACGTCGGAGCCGAAGGCATCGCGCAGAATCTTCAGCACCAGACCCATGTCCTGATGGATCAGCGCCGGAGCAGGAGTGACTTTCGCCTTTGGCCTGGATGCCTTGCCACGTTTCCACCAGCATCAAATAATCCAGGCGCAGTTCCGCCGCGCTCCGGCCCTCGGACTCGGTGCGGACGATGACGCCGTTGCCCGGCTGCCGGAACTTCTGGACGATCTTCTTCAGCCGGTCGCGCTCTTTGCCTTCTTCGATCTTGCGCGAAACGCCCAGATTGTTGGCTTCCGGCATCAGGACGAGAAACCGTCCGGGCAGCGAGACGCGGCTGGACACGCGCGAGCCTTTGGTGCTGCGCGGGCCTTTGACGACCTGTACCAGCAACTGATCGCCCCGGCGCACCAGATCGGTGATATGCAGGTCGCGCCGGTTGCGGCGCGGCCCGCCGTCTTCATCCTCTTCGGGCAGGATGTCGGCCACATACAGAAAGGCGTTGCGTTCCAGGCCGATCTCCACAAACGCCGCGTCCATGCCTTGCAGGACGTTATCTACTTTCGCTTTATACAGGTTGCCGACGACGCGCTGTTCGCGCTCGACGTGCAGTTCGGTCAGTTGTTTGTCCACTAGGACGGCGATTCGCGTCTCACGGTGGTCTACGTTGACAATGATCTCTTTTGCCATCTCCTCAAACTTTCAGAAATCCCTCCAGCCCCCAATAACGGGGGAGTAAGAGGGTGAACACAAGGTTCGCCCCTACGTCTTTTCTGGCTCCCCCATTATTGGGGGCTGGGGGCCTCAAACTAAAGTCCCGTCAGGTGACGCCAGAACCGGCTGGCCGCGCCGCCGCTGCGGGTCGGTTCCGGCGAGGCAGGCGTCGCCGTCGGGGCGGGCGACGAGTCGCTCATACCCGACTGTCCGGCCATGCCTTCCACCACAATCGGAATTTCGCCGGGCCGCAGAAAGCCCATTTTGCGGGCTTCCGAGGCGATCCCGTCCGGCGTCTTCAAATACGCGATGCGCCGCGCCAGAACGGTATTCTCGGCGGCCAGCGCATCGCTCTCGGAACGTGTTTCGGCGAGTTGAGCACTTTGAATGCCGGCTTCGCGGTAAGGCCGGACGGCTTTAGCCACCAGGCCGAAAGCGAGAAACACCGTCACCACGATCACCCCGGCCAGCAGCGTGTAACGCGCCCACAGGCCCAGAATGCGGCGAGGGCGCTTCCAGCGGCTGTTGCGGGCGCGACGCGCGCGACGCGCGGCGGCAAATTCGTCTAACTCTTCCGGCGAAAAATGACTCCGGCTTTTGCGGTCATTGTCTCGGTTCATGCGCGCATCCCCACTGATTATCACACTTCACTCGGGCTTTAATGGCTGCCCGATGCGGTGTACTTTGATGAAATTCGTGCTGCCGGGGCGGCCCACGGGAACGCCGCCCGTGATCACCACCACGTCATCGTCTTTGACCAGACCGGACTTCTCCGCCGGCGTCCAGGCTCGCCTGCATCATGCTGTCCGAATCGTCGGCGATCTCCACCATCATCGGATGGACCCCCCAGACAAGAGCCAGACGATTATAAGTCTCCTGCCGGTTGGTCGCGCAGATGATCGGCGCGCGGGGCCGGTAGCGCGAAACGACGCGGGCGGTGCGGCCTGTCGCCGAGGCGGTGAGAATAGCCCGGCAGTCTCAGATCCTGCGCGATGTCGCAGGTCGCCTGCCCAATGGCCCCCGTGATGGATTTGCCCGTATCAAAGTGCATCTTTTCGTCCAGAATCTTGGCATAATCCAGCGACGACTCAGTGTGTGTGGCGATCTTACCCATCATGCGGACGGCGTCATACGGGATATACGCCGACGGCGGTCTCGCCGGACAGCATGACAGCATCCGTGCCGTCAAAGATAGCGTTGGCGACATCCGTGACTTCGGCCCGCGTCGGGCGCGGGTTACGAATCATCGAGTCCAGCATCTGCGTGGCCGTGATGACGGGTTTGCCCGCCCGATTGGCCTTATGGATCAGCATCTTCTGGATGACGGGAACTTCGTCAATCGGCACCTCCACGCCCAGATCGCCCCGCGCCACCATGATGCCGTCCACGGCCTCCATGATCGCAGTCAATGTTGTGGATGGCCTCATGCTTTTCAATCTTGGCGATGATGGGGATTTTGGCGCGGGCCGCTTCGCAGACGCCGCGCAAAACGGCGATGTCGCTGGCAGATCGGACAAACGAGGCCGCCACGTAGTCCACTTTCTGCGCGATGCCGAATTTGCAGGTCTTCCAGGTCTTTGTCGGTCACGGCGGCGATGGGGAGCGAGACCCCGGGAACATTGACGCCTTTGTGCGAGGTCAGCAATCCGCCGACCACCACTTCGCAGACCAACGCTTCAGCCCGTTTGGACTTGACCCGCAGTTCCAGCAGGCCGTCATCCAGCATCAGATGCGTTCCGACCCGGACGGCTTCAAAGATCTCCGGCACGGGCAGGTTGATCTGATGCTCGTCGCCCGGCACGTCGTCCAGCGTCAGCGTGATTTCTGCGCCGGGCTTTAAGGTCACACCCTCGCCGGCGATGTTGCCGACCCGCACTTTCGGCCCGGACAGGTCTTGCAGCAGGGCCAGCGGCGTTTGGAGTTCCTGGGAAAGACGGCGGAGGTGGGCGACGACTTCGGCGTGCTGTTCCTGCGACCCATGAGAGAAGTTAAGGCGGGCCACATTCATCCCGGCTTCAATGAGGTGGCGCAAGGCTTCGGGACTGCGCGTGGCAGGCCCGATGGTGCAAACAATTTTGGTTCGGCGCATGGGTCTGGGGTGCCTTCACGGGACGGGCGTTCGGGACGCTCCTGCCTTATTATAACCGATTCCGAGTCTTTCGTCAACAACTATTGACAGAAGTCAAAAAGATAAAAGAGCAAAGATAGCCCATCGGGGATTTGAACCGCCGGTTTCCGCGCCGAGAAGCGCAGCGTCCTGGGCCAGCTAGACGAATGGGCCACTTAGAGACTGTATAGAAACGCGCCAGAAAGCCCCCCCGCCCCAATTCTGGGGAGCCGGAAAGAACAAAGAGGCCGGCCTGATCCCCTCGGGTTCCCCCAGAATTGGGGGCGAGGGGGTCTCGGCCGCACAATCTATACAGTCTCTATCACGGGAGTATACCCTACGAGAAGCGCGGCAGGAGCAGGCCGAAGAGGGTGTAGATGTTGAGCGCCACCAATCCCGCCGCCAGAAGGCCGACAAAGGCGGGAAACCAGCCGGGGGGGGGCAGCAGGGCGCGAAAGCCGAGAACGAAGAAGAAGGCCAGGGGCAACAGGGCGGGATACAGGTAGCGGCCCTGCGCCTGGAAGAAGTGGACGTTGTAGTTGAGGAAGGCGATCACCGTAAAAACAATCTGTGCCATCAAAGACGCCAGAGCCATTCGCTGCCCGGCATCCCACATCAGTCGTCGCCTGCCGACGAACAGACCGACAGTGGAAATGAGACACAGCGCCAGCAGGCAGAGATAAGTCGGCATCGGGCTGTGGCTGAAGTTGGGACGGGACGTTTGCGGGTTCTGGTCCCAGAACAGGGTCATGGAATCGAAACCTCCCCAGAACGACGCGAAGGCCCACTGCGCGACTTTGGCGAAGTAACCGCCGACGCCGTGAAAGATGACAACCATGACCTCCATGGTCGTATTGCTTTCGCCGTTGTTGAGCGTCACCAGAAGTAGATGCTGCGCCAGCGGATCGCCATACAGCAATGTGTTCCGAAGGAGCCAGGGCGCACCCAGAAGCAGTCCCAGACCGAGCGCAATGATGGCGGGCCGCGCGCAGCGCCGCGCCAGTTCCGGCCCGCCCCGCGCCAGCAGCAAAAACGTCACCAGTGTTGTCAGAAACAGGGACAGGGTAAGGGTCTTGGTCCAGACGCCTACTCCCAGAGCGAGGCCTAGCCAGAGAGCCAGCCGCGAAACAGCAGCAGTATCCTGGCCCGATTGAATAGTGAGGACAAGGCTGACGAGCAGCCAGAGAGCGACAGCAATGACAAGCGTCGTCAGCGCATCGTTCGTGACCGATGCCGACAGAGCGACATTGGACGGCAGCAAGCCGACAAACGCCGCCGTTCCCAGTGCCAGATTGGGTTGTTCAGGGGTCAGGGTCAGTATGCAGCGGTAGGTGACGAGAATTAAGAAGATCCCCAGCAGCAGGGAAACCCAGCGGCAGGCCCGCGTCGCCGATGCCTCGCCCTGCCCGTGCGTTGCCAGATAAACTGGCGCGCAGAGCGCATAATACAGGGGCGGCTGATGGTTTTCGTAGCCATGCGCGACATCCGTAAAGACGGGCAGATGGCCGGACGCCAGCGTCTGAACATACTGCATGTGCGCGTTTTCATCCGGGTTATGCTGCACAGAGGTCGCGGCAGGCGTGACGGCGCTGTAGCCGGCGGCGAGAAGAATGTAGAGGATCACGAGCAGAACCAATTGCCAGGGATACAGGCGGCCTGCCACGCCCGCCGAAGAACCCATCTCGGCAAAAGAACCCACCCCGGCTCGCTTAGACTCCGCCACCCCTCCCTGTCAGGGAGGGGCTATCGGAGAGGCCGGAGGACAGTTTTTTCTCCTCCCTAACAGGGAGAAGTACCCGCGAAGCGGGGGAGGTGGGTTCCGGGAAATTGGTTTTCTTTCGTTTCGCCATGGGGTTACTTCAGCGCGTAGACCGCCGCGCCGCGCGCTTCAAAGATCGGCGGCCCAAGCTGCGCGGTCAGCGCGTAGACCCAGGGCGCATCCGGTGCGGAGGGATCGGGGACAAAATACCGGCGGTTGATGAGAATATGAGTCACGCCCAGCCGCAGGAGCTGCGCCCGCAGATCACCCGCGCTATGGATTTGATCATACGGGATGACGGTGCTGTGCTGCGCGTCGCCCCAGAGGTATGGCTTGTCGCAGTAAAAGCCAAGTGGGTTGCCGTAAAAGACGACTTTCGTGCCGAGCGGAAGCTGCGTATTGACGAACTGCATGGCCGGATACGCGGCAAAGTTGTGCGTGATGTAGTCGGACTGTGACTGCTGCCCGAAGACGACCGGCGCTTCCTGTGCGGCCAGCATTGCTCCTGTGTACAGCGAAAACACCAGCGAACACGCGGCGAGACCCGCCAGCGCGTAGCCCGCCCGCCAGCGCTCCGCCCAGGCCCGCGCGCCGACCCAGGCTGCGAGAAGGCAGAGAACAGGCAGCAGCGGCAGCAGGTAGCGAACATACTGCATGGTCGCAAACCAGAGCAGCAGGGACAGAAGCGCGTACAGGCCCAGCGCCTTAATCATGCTTGGAGCGCGTAGCCCAAATGCAGGGAGGAAAAGAGCGGCCAGCAGAACCGGGGAAAGGGTGTTCATCTCCCATTGAAAGTCATTGAAGGGCCGGAATGCCGGATTTGGCACGGGATGGCCCGGCAGCAGGTACATTGTGAAGTTCCAGGGCAGAAGCACCGCCTGACTGGGCGTTCGGACCATTTTGGCATCGCTCCCTTTGGAATCCATCGCGACGCCGAAATTGGCATTGGACGCATCATAGCGCCCGGCCAAAGCAGAGTTGAAGCCGCGCCCCCCGAAAATCTTATAGAAGAATGGATAGACGGGGTTTCCCGTATTGACGGCGGATTTGACATACCAGGGGGAACCAATGGCAAGCGCGAGCAGGCACCAGACGGCGAGCGTTCGCACTGCTGGGAAAGGCTTTTGTTTCAGCACCCGCAGACGCCAGAACAACAAACCCGCCGTCAGCAGGGCCAGCGTCGTCAAGGAAGTGGCTTTTGTGCTGAGTGTTAAGCCCATCAGAACGGCCCCGACCCAGAGCCAGCGTTCGTTGCGTTCCGCGATGCCATTGGCGACAGCCAGCAGCGCCAGCGTCCCAAAAAATGTCGGCGCGAGGTCGGCATAGGCTGTTCCCGCTTCCCACAAAACCAGCGGCGTGGAAGCGAACAATAACGCCGCCAACAGGCCAACGGTGGGTGACAGATGCCGCCGGCCAAAAGCGTAAATCGCCAGACACGCCCCCACCCCGCAGGCAAAATGGAACAGCTTTGCCAGCGGTACGCCGCCTTCCATCAGCCCAAACAGATACCACATTTCCGCTGTGAACGCGAAGTTGGAGTGGCTTTCCCACGGGAGCGGGACAATGCGGTGCGCCTGCCAGTAAATCTTGGGATCGGCCAGGTGATACGAAAGGCTGTCCCATTCGCGTGTCAAGGTGGGCGGCGTCCACACGCCGATGAGCGGGATTGCCGCCAGCAAAGCGAAAAGCGCGGCAACGGCCCAGCCCCAGGGCGGCAGCCGAACGCCGTTTGCGAGCGCTTCGCGTAGTTCTCGCGCCATGACGCCTTGTGACCGCCCCCCTAGCAAACCAAGTGCGGCCACCAGAAGCCAGCCCGCCAGCGGATACAGCCCGCCCAGAAGCCCCAGCAGGAGTATTCCATACGCAAGCAGACCCAGGCCAATCGCAAAGCCCAGCAGGTTCCGCTCCAAACGGGTTGCGTCATCAGGCAGCCGCAGCCGGCGCAGCACGGTCCGCCCCGCTGCGGTCACAATCCAGGCCGTCAGCAAAAATAAAAGAAGGTCCAGCAATATCTACTCTTCAGCCCCGAAGGGGCTTTGTACACTTTTAGCCCGGCCTTTTAAGGCCGGGTCACAAGAGACTCCAGCCGCCCCATCACGCGTGGCTTTGAGCCAGCCGTGTCCCATTCCAGCGTCACGCGGCCCAAAAAGTTCTTCGTCCGGCCCCCGCCCCCCTGAACAATCGGCACACCGTTGACTATATTCGGCTCTGGAAGAACAACATGCGTGTGACCGCCAATAATCAAATCCAGTTCCGGGTAAGTTTGCGCCAGGCGCTCATCCTGCCCGATACCGATATGGGTGAGGGCAATCAGCGCGTCCACCTGCCCGCGCAAAGCCGTGATCTGCTCCCGCGCGATGACAAGCGGGTTCTCCCAAATAAACGCGCTGGCGTGGCGAGTCGCCATGCGGGCCGTCACCATCGGCACGGTCAGCCCGAAGACGCCGACGCGCAGGCCGTTCGGCAGCGTTCGGATGATATGCGGCACGGTCGGCAGCGTTTCGCCCCGGTCCTCGCGCCAGCGCAGGTTAGCACACAATATGGGAAACGCAGCCTTGCCGATCTTTAATCGCAGCAAAGCGTCCACCACATGCGATTTGCGGTTTCCCATCGTCATCGCGTCATAGCCCGCCTCGGACATCAGCGTCAAAATCGGTTCGCCGCCGGGCCGGACGCCTAAATTGCCTGCCTTGACCGCATCCCCGGCATCCAGCAGCAGGACGTTTTCCAGTTCCGCCTTCGCCTGCCCGATCCTCTGCGCCTGGGCGGGCGTGAGTTTGTCGTGAAAATCGTTGGTGTGCAGAATGTGGAGCGTGGTCATAGATGCTTCTGGCATGACGGGAGTTTCCCTGGAATTTTATTCCGGGGATAAGGTGGATGGTCATAGAAGATTACTGTCGCCCCGTCGTCTCGCTCCCGCTCACCTGTGCCAGATACGCGGCAACCGCCTCATCCAATCGCCCCTGCCGCCGCAGGATTTCGTCAATCGCATCCCGCACCGCGCCCTGCCCGCCGGAGCGCGGCGTCACCCAGTCCGCCTGTGCTTTGAGATATTCGGCGGCATTGGCGACGGCGATTTTGACCCCGACGGCTTCAAACGCGGACAGGTCATTGATGTCATCGCCGACATACGCCGCATCGTCCGGCTGTAGGCCATGTTTTTTCAGCAGCCGCCCCACGGCGGCCGCTTTTTCGCCGCAGTTCTGCACCACGTCAGCGACGTTCAGTTCCGCCATGCGGGTTGTGACAACACGGCTCATGCGGGCGGAAATGACTGCCACACGCAGACCTGCCGCCTGCGCCATCACAATGCCCAGACCATCGGCCACATGAAACGCTTTCGCCTGCCAGCCATCGTCACTGTACAGCAGCGTCCCATCCGTCAGCGTCCCGTCTACGTCCAGGACTATGAGTTTCACGTTTTGCATTTTATTTCAAGTAAGCCACCACTAACCACAACACTACGACAGCGAATATGGCCGCGCACACCTTTAGGCCATTCTGTCCGTTCTTTGTCTTCAGACTCATTAAGCTGTAAATAATGCCTGTAATCCAGCAAACGAGAAAACTGACTAAACAAAAGGCAAACACAAACCCTAAGCCATCTATCGTGTAATGGCTTAACCGCTGAACCAGGACGACCATCCCTAAAATCAACAGGCAGGCAGTGGCGACCCAGGATGTGACAAGGGCATCTCGCCCGCTGTGTGACCGGGGGTCTGGCGGAGGCGGCAATTCCGGCTGATTTGTTGGGGGCGGGGGCCAGACTTCGTTCATGGGTTACACGATCCCCGCTTTGACTAAATCCTTCAGCATCAGCATTCCGAGGGGGCGGCCTTCGGTATCTACCACAGGGGCTTCGCCGGCTTTGCTGCCGGGGAGGGGGTGGAAGTCGTCTAAGCGGCGCAGGCCCTCGGTGGCGAGCAGGTCGGGGGCAATGACGCCGGGATTGGGGGTCATTGCTTCAGTGGCGGGGCTGGCAAGCAGGTTCGGATTGTCCAGCAGGTGACGGCGAATGTCGCCGTCGGTGATGAGGCCCGAAACTCGGCCATCGCTGTCAGTGACAATGGCCGCGCCGGCATGGGCTTTGGTGATGGCGAGCATGGCCTGGATCACGGTGCAGGTGTCGGAGACAATGGCGACGGCGTCGCCGGTTCGCATGACATCGGCCACGCGCAGGGTCAGACGGCGGCCTAGCGTCCCGGCGGGATGGAGGCGAGCGTAATCGTCGGGCGTGAAGTTGCGGGCGCCCATGACGGCGACGGCCAGGGCATCGCTCAGGGCCAGCATGGCGGTCGTGCTGGTAGTCGGGGCCAAATTCAGAGTGCAGGCTTCGCGTTCGACAGAAACGTCCAGCACGACGGTCGCCGCGCGGCCCAGCGTGGAATTCGGGCGACTGGTGAACGCGATCACCGGCGTTTCCATTTGGCGGATGGTGGGAAGGAGTGCGGAGATTTCGTCACTTTCGCCGCTGTAGGAGAAGGCGATCACCACGTCGCCGGGTTGCAGCATTCCCAGATCGCCGTGCGCGCCTTCTGCCGGGTGCAGATACAGGGCGGGCGTTCCCGTACTGGCTAGGGTCGCGGCCATCTTCACGGCGATTTTGCCGCTTTTGCCCATGCCGGTCACGACGGCCCGGCCACGGGTTTCCAGCAGCAGTTGGACGGCCCGTGTCCACGCCGTAGCGTCCAGGTCGGCGGCCAGACGGTCCAGCGCCCGCGCCGCTTCGGTCAGCACACGCCGTCCCTCCGCCAGCCATTCGTCATTGGGTATCACAGTCATTGGATTTTATTATACAGACTTTGCGGGCTGATTTGCAAGCGGGCCATAAATGGTGAAGGAATTGGGGGGATTGAAGGGGAACCATGCCGGGGAATATACCGGCGAAACGCAGAGTTGTTTAAGATGTCACCGGAGGGAGTTGTCGCATGGAGATCGCAATGGTCGGTTTGGGCCGCATGGGCATGAACATGCTGGAGCGGCTGGCGAAGGACGGGCATACCGTCTATGGATATGACACGTCGCCGGACAAGGTGCCCGAAGTGGAAAAGCGGGGCGGGGTCGGCGTCACCGATCTCCAGCAAGCCATTCAGGGGCAGAAGCAGACGCCGAAAGTGGCCTGGATCATGGTGCCGCAGGGCAAGCCGGTGGATGACACCATCGCCAAACTCAAAGCGGTCATGTCCCCCGGCGACATCATCATTGACGGCGGCAATTCTTATTTCAAAGATACCGTGCAGCGGGGCAAACAGTTGGAAGAATCCGGCATCAACTACATTGACTGCGGCACCAGCGGCGGCATCTGGGGACTGAAGGAAGGTTACTGCCTGATGTACGGCGGCCACCCGGACGCGGCCAAATTCTGCGAACCGATCTTCAAAACGCTGGCCCCCCCGGACGGCTACGTGTATACGGGCGCGTCAGGGTCGGGCCATTATGTCAAAATGGTGCATAACGGCATTGAGTACGGGATGCTGCAAGCTTACGGCGAGGGCTTTGACATCCTGCACGCCAGCGAATACAAGTTGGATCTGACCGAGATCGCCTCGGCGTGGCGCTTCGGCAGCGTGGTTCGCTCGTGGCTGCTGGACCTGCTCGTGCTGGCCTTCAAGAGCGACGAAAACTTGCAGAAAGTGCGTGGCTATGTGGAGGACTCAGGCGAAGGCCGCTGGACCATTCAGGAGGCGATTGACCACAACGTCCCTGCCCCGGTCATCACGGCATCGCTCTTTGAGCGTTTCCATTCCCGCCAGCCGGAAAACTTTGCGGCCAAAGTCATTGCGTCTCTGCGTAATGAGTTCGGCGGCCATGCCGTCAAATCCGTGGAAGGCACCGTCCATGACGCCACAGGTTCGGGCGACTCAGTGACTTACAGCGGCACATCGGACAGCACCGCCGACCAGATCCAGCCCGGTGCATCGGCCAGCGAGGCGGCGGAGACCATTGCGGCCACGGAAACGTCATTTGACTCGTCGGTGAAGGGGTAGGAGGAACATCCTATCCCGGCTCGCCTTGCGGCTCGCCACCCTTCCCTCCGAGGGAAGGGACAGGCCCGGAACGAACGTGAACGGGCCAGGGTTAGGATTCCCGTATCCGTCCTTTCAGGAAACACATATTGGATAAACTCTGGGGCAATTTACACGGCGGCAGCACGCATTTTCCGATTGGGCTGATGATCGCCTCAGTGGTGTTTGATTTTCTCGCCTATGTGATCCGGCGTGAGCCTTACGAGCGCGATCTGCGCGCGGCGGGGTTTTACGCGCTTCTGCTCGGCGCGGCAGGGTCGTTTCTGGCCGTGCTATCCGGCTTTGTCATCACCGCCTGGCAGTTCTTAGGCACGGGACTGTTGGGAAAGCACCATGACTTTGTCTGGCCCGCGTTCGGCCTGATGATCGGGCTGGCCGTCTGGCGGCTTGTCGTAAAAAATGAAGCGTCGCGGGCTGCCTTTGGCATTTACCTGGTCGTCGCCGCCGTCACGGCAGGGCTAATGGCGGCAGCGGGCTACTACGGCGGCGAACTGCTGGGAGGCGGCTGACACAAGATGGCAAACGAACTCAAAGGGCTGGCGGCGGGACTGATTGCAGGCGTATTGGTGGTCGGAGCCTCTTACGGCGTGTCCGCCATTGTCACGCATGGACAGCCGGCAGAGACGCCGCAAGCGAAGCCCGTGCCGCCTGATGGCGCTCAGACCACCGCCTCCTCGCAGATGGTCGCCATAGGAGCCAGTCTCTATGTGCAAAACTGCGTGAGCTGCCACGGCAAAGACGGCGCGGGCAAGATTGGCCCAACGCTGCACCACCTGGGCGACCCGGATGCCAAAATCGCGCGCAACATTTCCAACGGTTTTCCGCCCCGGATGCCGGCCTATAAAGACATGCTGAACCCCGGCCAGATACAGGCGCTTGTCGCCTATGTTCAGTCACTCAAATAACTTTTTGGGAGTCACTATGACCACGACAGAAACGCAAGACCCGGATACGGAAGAAGTCGGCCAGGAAGTAGACCACGCCGAATCGAACACGGCGAAGGACAAGACTGATGCCCCGGATACGCTGCTGGTGGAGAGACCGATCCCGCCCTGCTGCATCGTCATCTTTGGCGCAACCGGCGATCTGACGCACCGCAAGCTAATCCCGGCACTTTTTTCACTGGAAGCTCAGGGCATTTTGCCCAAGCAGCTTAAGATCATCGGCTTTGCCCGGCGCGATTTTTCGGATCATTCGTTTCGCGATGAACTGGAAAGCTCGCTTCAGGAGTTTGCGCCGGACCTGTGGAAAGAGTCGCAGGATGCCTGGCACAAGTTCGCTTGCCGCATCGTCTTCCATCGTTCCGACTTTGACAACGCCCAGGGCTTTACCTGGCTCAAAGAGCGTCTGGACAAATTTGACGAAACAGAAGGCACGGCAGGCAACCGTCTGTACTACCTTGCCACGCCGCCCAGCACCTACACGCAGGTCATTCAGCAGCTTGGCAAGGCGGGCCTTGTGAAGCCCGGCAACGAGCCGGACAGCAAGGGCTTTACGCGAATTATCGTGGAAAAGCCATTCGGCTCCGATCTGGACAGCGCCCGCGCGCTGAACGCTGAGTTGAAGCAAGTCTTTGACGAGACTCAGATCTATCGCATTGACCATTATCTGGGCAAAGAAACCGTCCAAAACATCTTCGTGTTCCGCTTTGCCAATCTGCTGTTTGAGCCATTGTGGAACAGCAAGTATGTGGACAACGTGCAGGTAACAGTCGCCGAGACTGTCGGCGTTGAACAGCGCGCGGGCTACTTTGACCACGCGGGCGAATTGCGTGACATGGTACAGTCACATGGCCTGCAAATGCTGGCCCTGATCGCGATGGAGCCGCCCAACAGCCTGGGCGCGCAGGACATCCGCGACGAAAAAGCCAAAGTCCTGCGCGCGATCACTCCGGTGGTGGATAAAGACTGCGACAATTGTGTCGTGCGCGGTCAGTACGGAGCCGGCAAGATTAACGACAAAGATGTTCCCGCCTATCGCGATGAACCGAATGTCCCCAAAGACTCAGTGACGGATTCGTTTGTCGCCCTGAAGCTGCATATTCAGAACTGGCGCTGGGCCGGGGTTCCCTTCTTTGTGCGGGCAGGCAAGCGGATGCCGGAGCGCGTGACAGAAGTGAACATCACGTTTCAAAGATGTTCCCCAGGTGCTGCTGGCAAACGAGTCCAATGACACGGCGGAGCCGAATGTCATCACCATTCGTGTCCAGCCCAATGAAGGCATCTCCATGCGCCTGGGGGCCAAGCCGCCCGGCCAGAAAACAGTCGTCCGCCCCGTGGACATGAACTTCACCTACGGCACGAGTTTCGGCCAGCGCATTCACGACGCCTATGAGCGCCTGATTATGGACGCTCTCTTAGGCGATGCCGCTCTGTTCACCCGCGATGACGAAGTAGAGGCCGAGTGGGGCTTGATCACGCCCATTCTCCAGCATTGGGCCAAGAACCCGCCTTCCGACCTGCCGAACTACGAAGCAGGAAGCTGGGGGCCGGACGCCGCCGACAGGATGCTCACCGATTCGGGCCGCAAATGGTGGAACCGATAAATACGGCCCCCCAGCCCCCAATTCTGGGGGAGCCAGACAAACCCGGCCTTTCCGGTTCCCCTATTATTGGGGGTTAGGGGGCCGTAAGGAGACAACAACACATGCCGACAGTGACAATTGAGGGCGGGAAGTCCTTTGAAGTGGAGAGCGGGAAAAAGCTCGTTCTGGGGATTGAAGACGCAGGAATTGACATCCTGCACCGCTGCGGCGGCAATGCGCGCTGCACCACCTGCAAGGTTCATTTTCTCGCCGGCGAACCGGACGAAATCAATCCCACGGAGCGCGCCACGCTGGAAGAAGACGGTCTGCTGGGCCAGTACCGCCTTTCCTGTCAGATCCGCGTCAATCACGACATGACCATTGATCCGCCCGACCGAGCCAGCGAGCGCGGCATCAGCCCCGGCGACCGTCCCGAGGATTAGGCTTTTTATGACCTACCTTGCCCGCTACCAAAGTGGTGAGCATGAGCAAGTCTGGGCAGAACTGACAGCCCTCGGTGAGCAAGTCCGGCAGGAGTTTATTCTGTCGGACGCGCTAGCCGTTGCCTATGAAACCATGTCCCGTGCCGGGGAGAACGTCCGACATCTGGTTTCGCGCTTGCAGGGCATCGGCTATCAGTTTGAAACCTCTGAAGGCTCATTTGTCCGTGATCGCCGCTTCAATGGCGTCGGCATCACCAAATTTGGACCTTATGCTCCGCCTGTAGATAACACGAAATTTGTTCTTGACTTCATGGAGGCCGAGACCGGCCCATGGCCGCTGTCTCTCCGGGCGTGGTATGAGGTCGTCGGCAGCGTGGACTTGACGGGCTTTCATCCTGACTGGCCCGAAGTCTACACGGACCCTCTCGTTCTCTATCCGATTGAACCGACGTTCGACGGGTGGGAGGATGACGGGGGGAGGCTAGGGCTGTCCATATTTTCTATTGCCCCAGACTACTACCATAAAGCAGATGTCAGCGGCGGAGGGCCTTACGCGATCCAGGTTCCTGACGGCTTCGCAGACGCCCTGGTTCTCAATGAATGGCACGACATGACGCTCGTGCCATACCTGCGCGAGTGCTTCCGGTGGGGTGGCTTCCCCGGATTTGATGTCCAGCACCCGATGAACCCACAGCATCTTGTGGAGGGCGTGGCGATGCCGCCGGAACATCTGAGGCTGCTGACGTCGGACCTGTTACCGATTTAGGGACGTCTTTATGTTGAAGAACCGCGTCGGCTTTCTCTATGACCCCGTCGTTCTGGAACATCAGCCGCCAGCGGGACACCCAGAGCGGCCTGCCCGTGTCCGCGAAGTCATGGCGCTTCTGGAACAGTCGGGGGTTCTGGAACGACTGACGCGGCTGCCCGTCACGCCCGCCACGCGGGAACAGCTAGAGCGCGTCCATACGGCGAGCTATTTAGACCGGGTGGAGCGCATTGTGGCGGAAGGTGGCGGGTATCTGGACGCGGGTGATACCGTCGCGTCGCCAGGTTCCTGGGCGGCGGCCACAGCGGCGGCAGGCGCGTCCATTGGAGCCGTAGACGCCGTGATGTCGGGCAGCGTAGACGCTGCCTTTGCGCTCGTGCGCCCGCCCGGACACCATGCCCCGCCGGGTCGCGCGATGGGCTTCTGCATCCTCAACAACGCCGCCATCGCCGCCGCTCATGCGGTCACCTATTATGGCCTGTCGCGCGTCCTGCTGGTAGACTTTGATGTTCACCACGGCAACGGCATCCAGGATGCCTTTTACGCTTCCCCCAACGTGCTGTATTTCTCCACACATCAGTCGCCTGCGTATCCGTTTACGGGAGCCATAGAAGAGATCGGCGAGGGAGCGGGTGAAGGCTACACGGTGAACGTGCCATTGCCCGCCGATGTCGGCGAAGCGGGCTTTCTGCAAGCTTTTGACACAGTGTTGCGGCCCCTCGCCAATCGCTTCCGGCCCGAACTGGTCATTGTTTCGGCGGGCTATGACGCCCACTGGCGCAACAGCGCCTATGTGGCCGGCATTCGCGAACGCCTGACCGTGCATAGCCTGTGCGCCCTCTCGCAAAGCCTTCAGGAGATCGCCGATGCCTATTGCCCCGGCAAGTTAGTCGGCATTTTAGAGGGCGGCTACGATCTGGAAGCGCTGGCCTGGGGCGTTCTCGGAACCCTGCGCGTCTGGCTCGGCGACACGGACGTAGAGGACCCGCTTGGCCCGCCGCCCACGTCCGTCCGAGAGCCGGACATCATGCCCCTATTGGAGCGCGTCCGGCAGGTGCATGGGCTAGCTTAGGGGAGGGACGTATGGAAAACACTGTTCTGGAAAAGCTATGGGCTGTCGCGCAGGAAGAAGCGGAGAAGAGCGGTAGTAAGCAAAGGAGTGCCTTCGGCGAGATTGGGTTATTCTTGGAAATGCCTCCCACGAACTGGGGTTATTATCCGACTCCTACCAATACGTCCACTTTCGCATCCACTCTTGGGGATAGCGTTCACTACGGCTTACTGCATTTCAACGGCGAAATCGCAGAAGCCTCGCCGGTCATAATGACAGTTCCTTGTAATGATGACAAGCCCAACTTTGTCTTAGGTGAAAGTCTGCTGGAGTTCTTGTGTCTTGGCTGTAAAGTGGGATACTTTGGCCTGGAACAGTTAGCATACCGTTGGGAAGATACGATTGGCTTACTCAGCAGTGATGGTCATCGTTATCGTGAAAGTGGTAAGGCAGATAAACTAGAAAAACTAAACGTGTTGACGCAGGCATTCTCTCTGAAGCCGTGGGAAGAAGTGCAGAAGCGGCTTGAGAAATTGCATGAGACGTATCATCCCCTGCTAAAGTTGCCGCCAAAGGATTGGTAACCCGCCGAAGATCAACTTATGGGGAACACTCTCATTTAAGGGGTGGAACTAAACCCGCGCCATCAAAACGGCCTTCCGCACCGAAGGGTCAGGCTTCCCGAACAGGACCAGGGCGTGAGGGACGGGGCGACTGGGAATGCCGGGAGCAGTGTGGCCGGTGACGAGGATTTTTTTGCCGTAGACCAGCGATGTGCTGAAGCCGGAGTCCAGCAGAACGGCCTCGCGCACTCCCTCCGCCTGCAAGGCGCGGGCCAGATCGGCGGATGGTGCCACATAAGTGGTCGCGCCCAGGGCGGGGCTGCCATCGGGGAGCAGGCAGAAGAACGCCCGACGGCGGGGGTCTTCGGCATCGCGGACATGAAAAGCGTTAAGATGCGCCTTATCGGCGGCCACGCTGTTGTGAACCAGCCAGACTCCCCCGAGGAAAGCATCGGTCAGTCCCGGCAGGCGGAACGCCAAAGAAGACTGCGTCGTCATCGTTTTCGGATTGTATGGCAGAATGCGCGTCCGGCCCGGCGACAGCAAGACTAAAGGCCGGCCTGTCAGAGCGGCGACGTTATCCGTCCGATTGAAAACGGCCTGCGCCTCGTTGCCGCAGAGCGATGGCCCAACCAGAACATGATCCGTCCCGCGCAGGGAAGCGTCAGAAAAAAAAGTGCCGTTTATCCCGGCCTGCGCTCCGGCTTTCTGCACAAATTCATTCACGCCGCAGCGCAGAGCCGCCCGCCGCGTTTGCGCCACTCCGCCTTCAATCAGCACAAAAGGAACACGCTCCTTTCGGTCATGTATGACAAGAAGCGGTGATTGAGGGTTCGGCAGATCCGCCCCCTCCTGCACCTCGCGCGGGTCCAAAAGCGGCAGCGGCTTCAGCAGGCGGGGGTGCGGAACGGAAGAAATGGACTCGGCGGGCGGCGGAGCAGCCACAAAAAAGGCGGCTGCCCATGCAGTCGCCCCCAGCAAAAAAGTGACCCCGAAGCCCAGCGCCGTCACCCGCTTGCGTTTGCCGCGATGAAAATTGCTTACATCTGTAATCATCATAGTCATTATATCATAGAAAATTCATGTATGTCAATACAAATACCTGTATTTGCGGAAAATTGAAATGACAATATATCAGAATGTAATGCCTTTGACTTCAAGCCCCAATCCCAGGCTGCGGACGCGGAAGTTATAGGAAAAGACGGGGGTGAAACCGCGCAGGGCGGGAGCGACGGCAATCTGATAATCAATCACTCCGCTGTGCGCCAGATCATAACGCACCCGGCCTGCCACAACCAGACGGCGATTTCCCAGTTGGAGACGGACATCCATCTCGCGGGAAGTGTCCAGCACATCAAAATTGAAGGGCGAGTCTCCCCCAGTATTGCTGGCAAGGAACTGAACGCCGAGGGCAGTCAGGTTGGATAAGTAATGATTCACGGCAACGTCAACCTGATCATAGCGATAGGCCGTTCGGCTGCCGCTGTAGCCGCTGGAGGAGACCGAGAGGCGCGGCAGCAGGACAGTGTTAGGCGCGATCAGGAACGGACGCGCGCTCAAGCCAACCTGCGTCCGCACGCGCCGGGCGCGCGTGTTGGTCGGCTGCTCCCGGTAATTGCCGACGGTTTCCTCGGCATCGGCATAAAGAACAAGGTGGCGCAGCGCAGCGCGGTATGCCTGCGGGTCGCCATCAGGCGACTCGGCAGGAATGCGCGTGAGGGGAAGCTGGCCGCTCAACATCATCTCCGGCAGGCGGGTGACATAGAGATCGTCACGACGGCGGCCACTGGAAGCAATGTGGACGGACAAGTCTTCCGCCAGATCAAGCCCGCCGCGCGCAGGCGCGGTCCCCAGACGAATTGGGTTCGGCTCCGGCAGGAAATCATGGAATAGGAGCGGATCCCCCTCCGGCAAGGGGCCAGGGGGAATTGTTGCGAAGCCTCGAATGCGTTCCAAAAGCGTGACCGGTCCTCTGGGGGGGGGGGCGGGGGCAGGGCAGGCGGGCGCAGCGCAAAGAGCGTCTGGCGACTGGACAGAGTAGCTTCGACAGACTGGCGGGTCGGCAGCAAAAGGTGGTATTGGAGCGGCAGCGAGTCCAGGCGCAGGCTGCTCCCGAAACTGACATAAGTTCCGTAACGCATGGACGCCCCAAAGACAGGGATTGTCACCTGCCGATGCGCTGCGCTGCCACCACTGCCGCTATGAAATTTAACGCGCGGAACCGTCAGCAGACGTGCTCCAAAGAGGTACAAAGTCGCGTTCCGCAGAAAGCCTTCGTGCGTCTTTTGGTCAAGCGTGACGGTCTGGGCGCGAATGTGATAGTCCGCCGGACCGCCATTGGAGACTGTCGTGATGTCGGCGTCATGGGCTATGATGAGTTCCGGTGTGCCGTTAATCTCCGGGGCGCGAATGGAGAAGACGCTGCGGGTCAGCAGCGCATCAGAGGCCGATGCGCTTTTCCCGACGCCGTCAAAGGTGACTTCGCCGGCCCGCAGCGTCGTGTCCGTTTCATGCAGCCGAACATGACCTAGCAATGTGTATCGCTCGGCTTTGAGATCGCCGTCGGCCTGGTCCGCGTCAAACGTCACCTCGCCGCCATAAACGACGCGGGCTGGCTCCAAATGCGGGCGGTTGATCGGGCCGGACAGCGCGCCGTCCATGACGACCTGGGGCAGCGCAGGCAGAGACGGCGGCCCAGGCGTCTGGGCGAAGACGGGGGCAGCGAAGAGCAGGAAGCCCCCCCCCAGCCCCCAAAACGAAGTAACGCCGGAGGCAATATAATGGGGGAGTCGGATTAGGAACGGCTTCCCTCTGGCTCCCCCATTATTGGGGGCTGGGGGCTTACTTCCAGTCACTGAGGTCCATTCCCACAGTAGCCGCTTTGCCGAAACTGCCCATACTCTCCCGGAATGCCTGATCGTCATACGTCCGTGATTGCACCACGACCGGCATAGGGACGGCATGGCCCAGCAGCAGCGCCTGCTGCTTGCTGTCCAGCGAGGCCAGAACGCTGCGAAGCGACTGCGCCCCGGAGATGCCAGTTAAAACGGCGTCAATATCTCGCTCATCGTTCAGCAGGCAGGTGATGCGCGTCCCCAACTGCGATAGGACTTCCGAGTCAATGCCCGAAGGCCGCTGGTCTACTACTAAGAGCGTCACGTTGTATTTTCGCAGTTCGCGTGCGATAATGCCGAACGTGGTTTGATGGGCTAGATGCGGGCTAAGGAATTTATGGGCCTCTTCAATGGTAATCACCAGCGGGGTCGGCTTTTTGCCCTTGTCACCCATCGCATCCTCGGTCAGCTTTACATACTGCGCGTGGATTTGGCGCGTCAGAATATTGGCGACCAGCATATATTGCAGCGGCTTGCGGTAATTTCCGAATTCCAGCACGACATGGACATCTTTGAGAAGGCAAGCCATGATCTGCCGGACGGCGTCATCGGCCTCTCCGGCGTCCTCAATCAAGAACCCTTTGCACTCTTCCACCATGCGGCCCAGTTTGCGCTTGAGCGCGCCGAGCGACATGGCATTCGCGCCGCTGGCTTCAGCGAATTCTTTGATCGCCTCGCCGTCCATCTTCAACAGCGCCGCCAGCCACTTCTTATTATAATGCTGCTCTAAAAGATAGGTTGTCTCCGCCGCGCTTTGGTTGAGATTTAACTCATCGGCCAGCAGCAAAATGTCTTCCACGCTGATCTGGCTGTAGGGGATCCGCACGTCGTTTTCTATCGGCACTTTGCGCCGCGCCGACAATTCCCGGTCCATCGTGAACACGCTGACGCGGCTGCCGAAATACTTTTTCAGGCCATCCACGCCTTCGCGCGTTGGGTCTTCGGTCGTCCCCTTCCAGCCATATTCGCCATGCATATCAAAGACTAAGTTCACAGCCTTACGGTGCTTGATCGTTCCGCACAGGCAGATGCGCGTGAGAAACGTCTTGCCGGTTCCCGACTTGCCAAAGATGCCGTTGGAGCGCTCCACCCACTTTTCCAGGTCCAGGCAGACAGGGATGTCTTCCATGTCCAGCGGCGACCCCAGGGTGAAATACTTGCCGCCCTCGGTTTCGGCCCCAAAGATGTCTGCGATGTCGTCTTCAGTCGCCTCTCCGACATGGCTAAAATGCGTCGGCACAGTCTTGACCGGCTCAAACTCCGCGCCCAGCCCTTTGACGCGCATCAGCAGGGGTTTCAGAGTAACCGTTCCAAACGTCGCCGTTCCGGCCAGCGCCTGCCGCAGAAACGCATCCCCTGCCGAAGCGCTGGCTGGCGGATCGGCGAGAACGCCGGGCGAGACGCAGTCCAGCGTGACATCTGTGATCATGGCAAAGAATTCGTGCCGTTCCCCGTCTACCACCACGAACTTGCCCGCTGTGATGTCTTCCACCGAACGCGCCCCGACCAGCTTCATCTGAATGCCGGTCTGAAGCGAGCCGCGCACGACGGTTCCCATCGCCAGCCGCTCACGAGGCGACGAGGCTGGCGGCGGCATCGCAAAATGCAGCCCTGCACCGCTCCCATTCAGCCCATTTCCGTTTTTGCCATTCCCCCCTGCCATATTTCGCCCCTTACCCCGTACACCCGTCTATATCTTGTGCCATTATATCACAGAACAGAAGCGGCGTCAACGAGGGCTGAACGTGTCTTGACAACGGTTTCGGCTTTCGGCTAAAGTAACCGTATGGAACAAACCCCTCAAGAAGTGGAAGCTATCACGCAGGACGTGATCGAAAAGTACCACCAATTTGTCAACCCGACACAGGTCGCGCTGCTCAAAGTGGCTGGATTTGACCATATTGAGCATTCTGCCGAAGGTGTCACGCTGACCGACTGGGAAGGCAACAGTTACATTGACTGCCTGGGCGGCTACGGCGTCTTTGCGCTCGGCCATCGTCACCCCCGCGTGGTGGAAGCCGTCAAGCGGCAGCTTGACCTCATGCCGCTGGCGTCCAAGACATTTCTCAACAAGCCGCAGGCCGATCTGTGCGCCCGGCTGGCCGAACTCGCGCCCGGCGATCTGCAATACACGTTTCTATCCAATTCCGGCGCGGAAGCCGCCGAAGCGGCCTTGAAGATCGCCCGCATGGCAACCGGCAAGACCGACTTCATATCTACAGTGGGCGCATATCACGGCAAAACCATGGGCGCGCTATCCGTCACGGGCCGCGAACTCTACCGCAAGCCCTTTGAACCGATGCTGCCCGGCGCGTCCTTCGTACCGTTCAACGATGCCAACGCGATTGAAACCGCCATCACGGACCAAACTGCCGCCGTCATTCTGGAACCCATTCAGGGCGAAGGCGGCATCCAAGTCCCCTCCCCCGATTACTTCCCCCGTGTTCGCGAAATCTGCGACCGGCACGGGATTCTGCTGATTGCCGACGAAGTGCAGACGGGTCTGGGCCGGACGGGCAGGATGTTCGCCGTGGAGCATTGGAACGTCGCGCCGGACATCATGACGCTCGCCAAAGCCCTCGGCGGCGGCGTCATGCCCATCGGCGCGACCCTGGCGACGCCCGCCCTATGGGAAAAAGTCTTCCACACGAACCCCTTCATCCACACCACGACCTTCGGCGGAGGCGAGATGGCCTGCGCCGCCGCCCTGGCGGCCTTAGAAGTCACATTGGAAGAAGACCTGCCCGCCCGTGCCGCCGAAAATGGCGCATACTTCCTGCACGGCTTGAAGCGTATCGCCGGGGAGCATCCCAATATCCTCAAAGAAGCGCGTGGCCTGGGCTTGATGATTGGCGTGGAGTTCACCGACAGCGACATCGGCAAACTGGTCATCGGCACGATGGTGCATCGGGGCGTCATTGCCGCCTACACGCTCAACAACCCCAAAGTCATCCGCTTTGAGCCGCCCCTCATCATCACCCGCGCCCAGATTGACCAGGTCCTGTCCGTCTTCGCCGCCGGCGTCCAGGAAGCGATTGACTTGCTGGGGGATTTGATTTAGAGCAGGAGGGATGGAGCCATGGATTGGAAAGTATGGGGGGTGACACCCAAAGGGATCGTCGCCGTGCTAGCGATTATCGCGGTCATGGCAGCAATCCTCTTCCCTGTGTTCCAGAAAGTCCAATTCCCACCTAACGGGATCGTGCGGGACAGTTCCGGGAAGCCCATCCCCAACGCAGTCCTTCGTTTCCGAGACCCAGCGGGACGACTTATCGCCACTATCACCGCCGATGACTCCGGCCAGTTCCGGCGCAAGAGGCTTGACATTCTCTCCAAGAATGCCGTGGATGGCTTTGGATTAACACGCGCCAACCGCCGCACCGGCAGTCCCGATCTCTACACCTTCACGCCTCTGGGTACGCAGATAGCCACGTTCCGCGACGAGGCGGGCAAGCCAGTTGCCGGGCTGACCGTTTCCTTTAGTCCTGATCCCCATACTTGGCAGCATGGTGCCGAATACCCTGCTTTCAACAAAGTGACAGACAAAAAGGGAGCAGCACATCTCACAAATATACCAAGCGGAGCGCGTCTGCTGATTGTTTGCGACGCCCCACGCTATTTTCTGAAGCAGATTGACACGACAGTCTCCGCCAACACGATCAATTATACGATTACTGTGGCTAAACCAGTCATGGAATCAGCCCCCGACATTCGGAAAGCTACACAACCGTGAAAGTTTTTTACAGTCCCGATTACACACTGTCCGATACGGAGTTTGACACCACCCGCAAAGCGTCCTGGGTGGCGCAGTCGCTGCACGAGCGGCCTATCGCGGGCGTGGAATTGGTTGCGCCGGAGCCAGTCACGGAAGAAGACTTGCGGCTTGTCCATGAGGAGTGGTATGTGCGGGCGGTGCAGACGGGGCAGCCGCGTTCTGTGGCGCAAAGCCAGGGGTTTGAATGGGATGCGAAGCTGTGGACAATGACCACGGCGTCTACAGGTGGGGCAGTTGCGGCGGCGCGGACAGCTCTGACGGAGAATATGGCCGGGTCTCTCTCTAGCGGCCTGCATCATGCGCGTTATGATCGGGGTGAGGGGTTCTGCACTTTTAATGGTCTGGCGCTGGCGGCATTGAAAGCCTTAGAGGCCGGGGCCGGTTCAATCCTTATTTTGGATTTGGACGCCCACTGCGGCGGTGGGACGCATTCGCTGATCGGAGACCATCCCGCAATCCGGCACACAGACATCTCGGTCAGCGGGTTTGACGATTATGACCCCGCCGGGCGGAACACGCTGGATTTGGTGACGAATGCCGACGATTACCTGCCGACCGTCCAAAAGCGGCTGGACGAACTGGACGCGGAAGGGTTCCCATTCGGGCTTTGCCTGTACAATGCCGGCATGGATCCGTATGGGCCGGACGGAGAAAAAGGAACGGGGCGACTGCCCGACATCAGCGCGGCCCGGCTGGCAGAACGGGAAAACATGGTCTTTGAGTGGTGCCGCCGACGCGGCCTTCCGGTCGCGTTCGTCCTGGCCGGCGGGTATGTGGAACGCTATCTTGATCAGGCGGCGCTCGTCAACCTGCACCGGCTGACGCTGGAAGCCGCCTGCCGCGCGGTGTAAACACGAAAAGGCTCGGTCCAGCACTGCTTACGTCAGGGGCGCCTGCTTCTGGTAGGCGTTAACGGCGTCCGGGAAGGTCTCGTACAGATGCGGGGCTTCCACCTGCGCCGTCACCCCCAGGCGGTCAAGCTGCTCCCGGACATCGGCGGCCTGGGCGAAGGTGACGGTCAGGCCCTGCTTTTGGAAACGCTTCAGCGCGGCAACGAGCATCAATCCCCCCGTATAGTCTATGTCGCTCATACTGACCAGGTCCAGCACGAGCCATTGGACCGGGTGGGGGGCATGTTCAATGAGGCGCTGGAGCCGTGCCGAAAAGTAGTCGGCATTCGCAAAAAACAGCGGGGCCTGAAAGCGGTAAACCAGCAGACCCGGCTCCGTTTCCACGCCCGCATCGGCCTTTGTCACCGTCCAGCGCCCTTCGGCAAAGACCAGGACAACATCTTTGGGATGATATTCCTGCCGCAGATGGTCCAGAATGGACAGGCCGACGGCGACAAAGATGCCCTGTTCCACCCCCAGAAACACGACCCCCAGCAGCGCGGCCAGGGCCACGGCAAATGTGGCCTTACGAAAAGCGTAAATCTGGCGCAGCGAACGCAGGTCAATTAATTTCACGCCGATCAGAAAAACCAGCGCGGCCAATGCGGCATTGGGAAGCCAAGCGATCAGACCGGTGGCGAACAGCAACACAGCCAGCGTCACCCCGGCTGTCGTGAGCTGCGACACCTGTGTTCGCCCACCCGCCGTGTCCACGACAGCGGTTTTGGTCGGGCTGCCGTTAACGACGAACGTGCCGGACAGACCGGCCAGGGCGTTGGCCGCCGCCAGGGCCGCAAGGTCGCGGTTCTCGCTCAACGGCTCGTTGTATTTCTGAGCAAACGACCGCCCGGTCGCGGCACTCTGGGCGACGATGACCAGAAACATGGAGGCGGAAAGGGGCAACAGGCGCGTCATATTCGGCAGAGACAGGGGAGGCAGACGGAGCGCGGGCAGGCCGGGATGCACCCGTCCCACAATGACAAGCCCGTGTTGATCTAAGTGGAAGAACCACGTCGCTGTTATCGCCAGAGCCACGGCGAACAGAGAGCCGGGCAGCTTCTTGGCGAACTGTTCGGCCAGTAAAATCACCGCCAGCACGGCCAGGGCCATCGTCAGCGTGGGCATCTGCGTCCGGGGAACCGCCCGCGCGATTTCTACGAGATGCCGGGCAAAGCCATTGCCGCCCGCCCTCACGCCCAGCATGTCCGGCAGTTGCCCGACCAGAAGCGAGACCCCTACCCCGCTCAAAAAGCCTGCCAGAACAGTCCGTGACAGAAAATTGGCAAGGAAGCCCAATCGCAGAATGCTGGCAAGCAGCAGGAAAACGCCCGTCATCAGCGCCGCCAGGCTTGCCAGGGCCAGCCACTCCGGCGAATCAGGCCGCGCCAGATGCAGCCCGATCAGCCCGGCGAACAAAATGGCCGCCGTCGCCGAGTCGGCTCCGACCACCAGATGGCGCGAGGAGCCAAGCAGAGCAAACGCGGCAATGGGCAGCAGGATCGTGTACAGCCCCGTCACCACGGGCGTCCCGGCGATTTTCGTGTACCCCATGCACTCCGGGATAGACACCGCCGCCAGCGTCACCCCCGCGATCAGATCCGGGCCAAGCCAGACCATCTGATACCCGCTGAAATTCACGGGCATCCACCAGGGCTGAGGTTTCGCGCGGCCCGCCCGCGCTTCATTTCGGATCGCTATAGTTGTTCTCCTTTGATGGAGAGATTATAGCAAAGAAATGGCTGGTTGTACAGGATCTCGCAAAAAAGGCCGCTCCTTAAAAGAGCGGCCTTTCGCACATCAGCTATTACGGATTGAAGGCGAGTTGTAGCTTCTGCCCCGGCTTTGCTGCTTTGGGATCGTTCAACCATTCGCATTCCACTGAGAGCGGGATGCCAATCGCCTGAGCCAGACGCGCACTGTTGTCCCAAGCCGCGTTCGCGTCCATCCCCTGTAACGAAACGTCTATGTTAGGCAAATATTCAAAGCCACGCTGCTGATATTTCCCTTGCTGGACTTTGGCGCGCGTTGCCAGACGCAACGCATTGAAAGAACCGAGTTTCTGAAAAGCTGCCTCGTGAATATGTTTCGCCAGATCGTTCCATTCACGCCCCTTGATAGGCAAGCTGATGCCGTTGAAATCTACACTGATAATCCGTGTGTAGGCAAGGTTATCGTGGGGTGCCACATCCCAACACGTCGGTGTTTTTTGCTGGGCAACGGCTGTCGGCACTGTGAATACCGGCAATTCATAGGGAATGCCGCTATGGGCCGCGTCTGCGAGGCGGTTCAGCAGCGTGTCAATGCTGTCCTCCAAAGGAATGGCAAGCGGCTGAAGTTTCTTCAGAGTCGCATCCGAGATTCTAACAACTGGCATCATAGGTTCCTCCTAATCGGGCTGTGCAGTGATTTGGAAAATTATACCACATGTGTACGTCTTATTTCAACTGTTACAATGTTACAAAGTAAATATATCGCGTATATACCTCTAACGTAAGAAATGGAGTCAGCCCAAAGACTGCCTCCCGCGAATACTGACGCCACACGCTTTTGCGCTATCGCCGTCCCCGGCTATCCGCCTACCAAAGTAATAAAAGAAGATTCGGAAAGTTACCGCGCGAGGCACTGCCCTGATGAAAAACTACGCTGCGCGGGGCAGGGGCAGCAGGTCGCCTTCCAGGGGGCTCGGGGCGGGAGGTGTCGGGTTTGCCGGTCATCATTTCCAGGAAGACGCGGACGACGTGGGGGTCGAAGTCGGGTACCGGAGAGGCTGCGGATGTGGTCTAACGTCTGCGCTTCGGTCCAGCTTGCGCGGTAGGGGCGGTCGGAGCGCAGGGCGTCCCAGACATCCACGACGGCGAAGAGGCGAGCGGCGAGGGGGATACCATCGCCGCGCAGGCCCTGTGGATAGCCCGAACCATCCCATTTTTCGTGATGGCAGTAAGGAATATCCAGAGCAGGGCGCAGGAATGCGATGGGCGACAGCATATCGTAAGCGTCCTGTGGGTGACGGCGCATGAGACGCCATTCGGTTGGGGTCAGGTTGTCGGTTTTGAGCAGAATGCGGTCGGGGACGCCCATTTTGCCGATGTCGTGCAGGAGTGACCCACGCCGGACATGCACCATCTCGGCTTCGTCAATGCCTAGCTGGCAGGCCAGCCGCTCGGCCAGATCGGTGACGCGGCGGGAGTGGCCCTCGGTCTCCTGATCGCGCAAATCCAAAGCGCGGCCCCAGCCTTCAATGGTGGCCTCATACGCCTCCATCAATTCCTGATGCGAGGATTGCAGGTCTCGGAACATGGCCGCGCTGTCAATCGCAATCGCTCCCTGACCGGCCAGAATGTCCAGGCACTCCTGCCACTCGGCATCGGTTTCCAGCGCGGCCCGGTGGCAGACTTCCAGCACGCCTCGCAACTGGCCTTTGGCCACTAATGGGACAGCCCAATAGGCGACAAAACCTTCCGCCGTCATGTGCGCGTCGTGAGCGAAGACATCCGGCATCCAGGCCAGATTGGGGACATGCACCAGGCGCTGCTCGCGGGCGGCCTGACCGGCGAAGCCGAAGCCCAGAAGCTGCGGGCGACGCCCGTCATGCGATTGCCGCAGCCCACTGCCGGCGGCGAATTCCAGCGTCTCTGTGTGTGGGCGGCACATAAGCACCGTGGCGGCGTCTACGCCGAGCTGCGCCCGAACCTGTTCCAGCAGCAGGCCCAGCGTAGCCTCCATTTCGGGGCTGCCCATGATCGCCATGTCAATTCGGTGCAGGGCCGCTATGCGCTGGACGCGCCGCTCCAACTGGCCGTTCAGGGCCAGAATCTCCCCCTGAGACCGGCGTCGCTCGGTGATGTCCTCCACAACGGCGATGGAGAACTGCGGCCTCCCTTCGCCGTCACGCACCAGCGACATCGTCAGATCGGCCCAGACCGGGCTGCCGTCCTTGCGGCAGTAGCGCTTTTCCACCTGGTAGCCGTCGCGCAGTCCCTCCTGCAAGTCCCACTGACACTGGACATTGGCCGCGGCATCGTCGGGATGGGTCAAACGGGCGAAGGCAATGCCTTCGAGTTCTTCGGTCGCATAGCCCAGCATCCGGGCAAAGGCCGGATTGCTGCGCGTCAGCCGTCCCGCCATATCCACGCGGACGATCCCGACGCCGGCGGCATCAAAAATCGTTCGGCTTTCCTCTTCGCGCTCGCGCAGGGCTTCTTCCGTCCGCTTGCGTGCGGTGATGTCCTGCACCGTGCCTTCATAATACAGCAAGCTGCCGTCTTCGGCACGCACAGCGCGGGCATTCTCGGAGATCCAGATCATGCTGCCGTCGCGGCGGCGGATCTGGAATTTCAAAGTCGACCACGCTTTCGTGTTCGGCCAGACAGCTTTTGAATTCTGCCCGGCGGCCCGGCGCAACATACAGGCTGCGCGCGGCGCTGGCGGGCTGTCCCATCAGCGCTTCCGGCGTCGGATACCCGTAAATCCGCGCCAGCTCGGCATTGGCGCGCAAAAAATGTCCGTCGGGCGAGGTCTGAAAGATGCCGATCATGGCACGCTCAAACAGACTGCGGAAACTTTCTTCCGACCGGCGCAGCGTGTCTTCGGCCTGCCGATGCCGGGTCAGATCGCACAACGCGCCGATCCAGACACGCTCCGTCCCCACGCGCATCCGGGTCAGGGCCAATTCCACAGGAAGCAAGGAACCATCTTTAGGGCGGGCATCCAGACGCAGAATCTGGCTATTCGCGGCGGCCTCACCCGGACGCAGCAGGCCACGCGGGAAGTCCGGGAGCAGCGTCCAGATGGCCTGCCCCAGCGCATCCTCGGCCCGGCAGTGAAACAGGCGCTCCGCTTCGGCGTCAAACGCTTGCACCCGCCCGTCTTCGTTTAAGAGCAGAGTAGCCGCGCATTGGGAGTCGCCCCGTCCCGAAGACATAGAAGGCCCAGTCTCTAATCGGGGAAAATTATCAGACAGCACAGTCATAAAGTCACAGTCATAACAGCAATCCTTTCCTGCTATTGTATCGGTAAAAGCGGCAGAAATTCTTCATAAATTCGCGCACCAGAGATAAATACGTCAAAAATGATGTACAATAAAAATAACGTACATTGATTGGGAGTTTTTTATGCGTGTCAATGTGGGAGGACAACTTTCGCCTGAAGATGTGGTCGGACGAGACAAACTGATTGTTGCGATTTGGCGCACTCTTGAGACACAGAGCGTCATTTTGAGCGCCGAGCGTCGTATCGGCAAAACCAACATGATCCGCAAGATGCAAGCGGAAGCGCCCGCTGACATGCTGCCAATTTATCGCGACCTTGAGGGGACAAAAACGCCGCTGGAATTCGCGGAAAATGTGTACCGAGACGTTGAGCAATATTTGAGTACGCTGAAGAAAACGGGGATGCGAATGCAGGCGCTTCTCAAACACCTGGGTGGTGTGCAACTTGGGAATGCGCTGAAACTTCCTGAAAACGTCCCGCAGCATCATTGGAAAGAACTTTTAACGGCGACAATCTCAGACCTTGTTGAGCAACAGGATCGTAGGATTGTCCTGTTCTGGGATGAAATGCCATACATGATCTATGACATCGCGCGCAATGTTGGTGAGAGCGCGGCGATGGAGATTTTGGACACGCTGCGCCAGATGCGGAACCAGCATCGGAACTTGCGGATGGTGTTCACCGGCTCTATTGGTCTGCACAATGTCATCACATCGTTTAAGAAGGTTGGCTATGCCAATGACCCAACCAATGACATGAAGCTGATTGACGTTCCGACATTAGCGCCTGAATTTGCCGAAGAGGTCGCGCAAAAACTGCTCATGGGTGAAAGCATCACGACCGACGATCTCCCGGCCACTGCCCGCGCCATCGCACAGGTCTGTGACGGCAACGCTTTCTACATTCAGTTCGTGGTAGACCGCATTGCCCAGAGAGGCGAACCTGCTAGTGTTTCCCATGTCGAAGACATCATTCAACTCTGTTTGACGGACCCGCAGGATGGATGGCACATGCGGCATTACCGGGAACGCATTGACACTTATTACACCGTGCCGGAGGATCGCCAATTTGCCCTGGCAATTCTGGACACCATAGCATCGGCACCTCATCCATTGTCTTTTGACTCCCTGTTCAATCAACTGAAATCCCAAATTGCCACGGATGATGGAGAACGAGCGCGGGATATCCTGACACTGTTGCAGCGTGATCATTATCTGGTACAGGAGCGAATGGGCGCGTATCGGTTCCGCTTCCCACTTATCCAACGCTCATGGCGGCTTCATCGTGGCTTGCCCGCGCCGGAGGACACGCCATGAAAAGCGCCTTTTTGTCCCGCTTCACCCCCAGCTTAATGCCCCCAGAGGCTTTGGAAGCGATCTTTGTCCAACGCGAACGCGAAGCCCAGCGCACGGTTGAATTGGTACGTGAGAGCATACTGACGGCTAACAAGTCCCACACCCTCTTTGTCGGCCCACGCGGCATCGGCAAAACACACTTAGTCTCGCTCATCTACCATCGTCTGCGGACGATGAGCGACTTGAACGACCGTCTCCTCATTGCCTGGCTGCGGGAAGAGGAATGGGGCGTCTCGTCGTTCCTGGGACTGTTGCAGCGCATCCTGCGCGCCCTGGCGGAAGATAACCCCACTCTCGCCCCGCGTGTGGCCGCAGTCCAAGAGGGCACCACAAAAGCCGCCGCTGAACGCGCCGCCAGTGATCTGCTCCGGGAAATCGTCGGAAGTCGCACCCTCCTCTTGCTGGCCGAAAATCTGGATGACTTGTTTGAAGGATTAGGCGAGGAAGGGCAAAAGCGGTTCCGAGCCTTTTTGCAGGACACGCGCTTTTCGTCCATCCTCGCTACTTCCCAAAGCCTATTTGGGGGCGTTTCGCGCCAGACTTCCCCGTTTTATAACTTCTTCCGCATTCAGCATCTGCCGGGCCTGAGTCTGGACGAAGCGGTTCTTTTGCTAACAAAAATCGCGCAATTGGAAGAAGATGCTCCACTGACAGCGTTCCTGCAAACCCCTGCCGGACGCGCCCGCGTCCGCGCCGTGCATCACTTGGCCGGCGGCAATCCGCGCGTCTACGTCATCTTCTCCGAGTTCCTGACCCGCGAGGCTCTGGACGAATTAGTTTCACCGTTCCTCAAAATGCTGGACGAACTGACGCCCTACTACCAATCCAAAATGCGCTACTTGTCGCCTCAGCAACGCGAAATTGTGGAAATCCTTACTGATGCGCGTGGAGCGATCCCAGTCAAGGACATTGCCGAGCGCAGCTACGCTTCCCATCAGACTATTTCCAGCCAATTAAAAGACCTGCGCGAAAAGGGTTACGTCCGCTCCCATTCCGTTGGACGCGAGTCGTTTTATGAATTGCAAGAGCCTCTGATGCGCCTGTGTCTGGAAGTCAAAAAGCAGCGCGGTGAGCCAATTAAGTTGTTCGTAGACTTCCTGCGCCTCTGGTGTACTCGCGAGGATTTAGAACGGCGTCTAGCCTCACTCCCAATGGGGGCTTTACTTACCGAGAAGCATTTACGAGAGGCATTACGCCAGTCTAGGCATGGAGACAATCCTATGGTTGCAGCTTGCGTAAAAGATTGGGAGAAATTTTTTGCTCAGAAAGATCACGGAAAAGCATTGCAAGTGATGGAGGAATTGACTGCTATTCGGGGGGAAGCTTCTGATTGGTTCTATAAAGGGTTTCATTTAGATGAACTTAATCGTTATGAGGAAGCTTTGACAGCATATGAGCAGGCACTGAGACTTGAGCCGGCAAATGGCAATACTTGGAACAATAAGTCAATCGCGCTATACAACTTAGAGCGTTACGAAGACGCATTAGCAGCATCTGAACAGTCACTTGTCTTTGCTTCAGCTGATGTTTCTTTTTGGAACAGCAAGGGTGCAGCCTTGGGCCAAATGGGCAGGCTTGTGGAAGCACTAACTGTTTTTGAGCAAGCATTAGCCTTTGATGCTGCGGACGCTTTGAGTTGGCAGAACAAAGGCATAGTATTAGCCATGATGGGCAAATATCAGGAAGCCTTATTAGCATTTGACCGATCTCTGGATATAGATTCGTCTTTCACAGGTGCATGGAAAGGCAAAGCCATGGTGTTTAATAATCAACGCCAATATACAGCCACAGTTCATGCGTATGACAGAGTGCTCACCCAGATTCCTAATGATGCCGAATCATGGCAGAATAGAGGTGTTGCATTATACTATCTAAAACAGTATGATGAAGCACTCAGGAGCTATGATAATGCCATACAATTGAATAAGAACAGTTCATTTAGCAGCCTTAATCGCGTAGAAACACTGATGGCGTTAGACCGCTGGGCTGAAGCGTTTACCACTTTAAAAGAACTGCTGCCTCAGTATCAAGAGAAAAAGGCGGAGTTATCCGATGTCATCAGAGAGGCATTTCGTCATCTACTCACTAGCAATCCAGGAGAATGGGTGGCACGAGCGGAAACCTTAACTGCTCTCTACAACCAACATGGCCTTAGTCTACTTCTAGGGCAGGCATTGACAGATACTATTCCCGACATGAACACTTCCCTCAACAGCCCTGCCACTCGTCAGCTTTGGCTGGAAACTTGGCAGGAGACAACCGCAGAGATCGCGGAGATGCGTCTGCCCTTGCACCTGCTAGATGCGGCCATCCGCTACTATGATTTAGGCAATCCATCTGACCCGCGCATTTTGCTGGAATTGCCAGTGGAAGAGCGGAGCATTTTGGAGTCACTGCTCGGCGTCAATCAAGAATAATGGCCGTGCGGGAACAATATAGTGGCGGGAAACGCTTGTCTTGACAAGAGCCGGGCAATGCGGCATACTATTCCCGTAAGGGCGCGGGCGTAACGGAGACAGTTGTTGGGTAAAACAAAAATCATTATGAACTCTTCCAGACATGCGCCGGAGATCAAAACGCCGAGGGCAGAGCATGGATGAAGCGGCGAAAGCGCAGCACGCGCGGGGCCGCGCGGCAGTCTCGGCGGAAGAAAAGGGGCTGATTGAGCGCTGCAAACGCGGCGATCTGGCGGCTTTCAATGAACTGGTTCGCAAGTACGAAAAGCAGGTTTACAACTTCGCGTACCGGCTGACCGGCAACTATGACGACGCCAACGATGTCGCGCAGGATGCGTTTTTGCGCGTCTTCAACGCCATCGGCAGCTTCCGGGGCGATGCGTCGTTTTCCACCTGGCTCTTTCGCATCACGACCAATGTCTTTCTGGATGAGCGCAAAAAGGCCAAGGCGCACCCGCATTCCTCCCTGGACGAGTACATGGAACTGGACGAGTCCAGCGTCGCTCGCCAGATTGAAGACCCCTCTCCCACCCCGGATGCGGTCCTGGAAGAAACCGAGCGCGCCCAGATTCTGCAAAAGGCTATCGGCGACCTGCCGGAATATCAGCGCGCGATGGTGACTCTGTATCACGGCCAGCAAAAGTCTTACGAAGAGATCGCCGAGATTATGGATTTACCCATCGGCACGGTCAAAAGCCGCCTCAATCGCGCCCGCCTGGCCCTGAAAGAAAAACTTTCCGGCATCCGGGAACTTTTCAACTCCTAGCGCCGTCAGACACGCGGGCAGGCATCTCAGAAGCCCCCTGGCCCCCAATTCTGGGGGAACCGGAGAAGAACAGGTCTTCCCTCATACTCCCCCAGAATTGGGGGCCGGGGGGCTGTCTTTTACATACGCACGGCAAGGATGGACACCATGAAACTGGAAAGGGCGCAGGAATTATATTCGGATTACGCGGAAGGCTCGCTCACGCCTGCCCTGAAGATGGCCTTAGAGCAGCACTTTGAGGCAGATGCGGCGGCGCGCGCGGATTACGACCAATTCGCCCGCGTCTATGCCTTGCTGGAAATGCCGGCCATGCAGGAGCAGGAAGCGCCGCTTGGCTTCCGGGCCAAGATTTTGGAGCGCGTGTCGCTGGAACAGGCCAAACGCGAAACCACGTTCACGACACGCGCCGCCACCACATTCACCGGCTGGTTCTCCGCTGTCCCGCATCGCCGCGCAACCGGCGGTGCCTTGGCCGCCCTGGCGGCAGTAGTTCTGTTGAGCGTGTTGTTCTTCCGTCCAGGCCCTGGACCAACGCCGCCTGTGACCCCTAGCTGCGTCTATGGCCCATGTTCCAGCGCAAGCGTGAACCCGGAAATGCTTCAACAGGTAGATACGAAGGTGGAAGATGGTAACAATTATCATTATTTCCACCTGCATCTGCCCGCGACGGTTCCCTCGGCAACGGTCAATGCTTACGTTGTGACGGCGACCGAGCAGATCACCGACCCGGCGCATCTGAGCGATGCGACCCCAGCGCTGAAGAATCAGCACCTGGACAATCATCAGGGGGTTGCCATCCCTATCGCCGCCGCACAGGCGACGCCTGCCGGCAGCACGCTGAACCTGCTCGTACAGTGGACACCGGACGATCCGAAGCAGGACCCCGGCTCGGAAGTGGTCTTCACGCCTTTCGGCGCGGCCAGCCCAGCAACGCCCGCGCCATCTGACGCGAACTTCCTGGACGCCATGCAAGCCGTGGCTGCCCACTACGGCGCGACCGTGGTGCTGGAAGCCGACACGGTTCCGACGCAGACCGTCAGCGCAGATTTCTCGGCAGCGGATGCCGGAACGCCGCTCGGAACATTGGCAAAGTCCGCGAATTACGCCGTTCAAGCCCTGCCGAACAACACGTACTATGTGTACGACCCGACGCAGCAGCATTGACTACAGCGAACGCCGGGGCATTTCAATGCCCCGGCGTTATTTTTTGAAACATTCCCACCGCTTCTCTCTCTAATCCGCTGGAGAGTCACAAACCCATGCACCTTCGCGCGGCATTTCTTGCCCTGTTCGCCATTTCCGGCCTGCTCCTCGCCCATCTCGGCGCAGCCTCCACACCGCCCATGCAGGATGTCTGCGTCGGCAACGGCACGTCCGGCCCATACACGCTTTCGTGGAAACACATAGAGCCGGGAACCGAGTCGGTGCAGATCAATGGGTTGACCCAACTGCGCGGATTGGACTACACCCTGGACGCCGACAATGGCGCGATTATGTTCACCCGTGACCTGCCCGCCAGTTCCGCCGCCCAAATCAGTTATGAGTGTGACCGCAGCCAGACAGCGGAGCGCAATGGTGCGGGGCAGACGATCCCGCTTTCCGTGGACCTGCTGCGAGGTCAGCATGGCTATTTTTCGTTCAATGCGCTAGGCAAGACTAGCGACGGCGCGCAGAGCGATCTAACGCTGGGCGTAGGGATGGGCCTGAGCGGCGGCGCGAACACGCAGTTCTCCACCCGCTTCTTTTATGCGCCCCAAACGGCTACGCCTGGCTCAGACACAGAGCCTGTAGACAAACGACTGGGAATGTCCGTGGCAGGATCGGCAGGCGCGGGCCAGTGGGGATTGTTTTCGTTCGGCTTCGCCCGCGCCGGGGTTAGCCTCAGTAACACCGGCGACGACAGCCTGAGCGCGGGGCAGCAGACACTGACTCTGGGCAGCCGCCTGACGCCCACCAAGCAAGTGCAGGCTGATTTCCAGTATGCACAGTCTCGCCCAACCGATGACACCCAGGGGGCAGCCACGCAGAAAACATCGCTGAACCTGACCCTGACCCCGAGCGACAAAACGCAGGTGCAGGCCGGCATCGGACAAAGCGCGACTGGAACGAGCGGCATGACTCACACCCTGAACTTGTCGGCGTCCGCCCAGCCGAACGCAAAAATGCAGGTCAGCGCCTCGTATGATGGCAAAAACGCCCCCGGCACAGCGGATGACAGCCAGGCGATCAACTTAAAGACCGTGCTAACGCCCGGTAAGACGCTGTCGCTGGAAACTGACGCCGCGCAGACTCGTCTGGGAGCGGCGACCAGCAACCAACAGTCCGTCAACGTGACTTTGACCCCGCATTCCACGCTTCAGCTCAACGCCGGGCTGGCCCTGCGCCAGAAAGACGCGCCGGGAACCGACACGCTCGGCACTGCCGTCGCATCTGTCAGCGGCACGCTACGCCCGGTTTCGTTCTTGGAATTCTCAGGCTCTTATAAAAACCGCATGGCCCCGGTCAGTGACACCGATGCTAACGACCAATTTGACACGAGTTCGGCCAAAGTCGCCCTGTCGCCGCTCAAATCCGTGCACCTGATCGGCACCTACGCGCAGAACCCGGACGATGGCACAGCGACGCTTCAGCGTTTGGCCCAGCACGGCGTCGGCTTGGAAACCAATCTCGGTGCGCTGGGCCTGTCCGGTGGGTGTGACTGGTCCCGCCATTACGACACGCCCGATGTGGAGCAAACTATTCATGCGGACCTGGGACTGCGCTTTTCTTCGGCCACCAATCTCAAAGTCGGCTTCCAGACCCGTCAAAACCAGCTTGACCCGACGACGCCTCCCGACACCGCCTACACCGCCTCTTTCACCCATTCCCTCGGCGACCGCTTCAGCCTGTCCCTCAGCGGCAAACGCCAGCAGACGGCAGCAGCAGCCCAGCCCGATTACAACGCCTCAGCGAACCTGGGGATGAAGTTTTAGTGCAGTCCAACCGCAACTCTCAGCGCCTGTTCGACCTCATGCATCGTTGTCTCATTCAATTGCCCATAGTAACCGATCAGCCGACTTTTGTTCACGCTTCGTAACTGCATGAGCATGACCTTTGAGCGCATGGAAAGACCGCCGTCAGGAGGCTCGATCAGCGCCTCAAAAGCAAATACTCTGTCAGTTTTCTGGCTGGTGATGGAGGCGACAATGATGACGGGGGAATGGTCATTGATCAGGTCGGGAGAAACGATCACTGCTGGACGTTCGCCGGCTTGTTCTGAACCTTCTATCTGATCAAGCCGGACTCGCACGACATCGCCGCGTTTCAGCTTATTGGGGACAGTACGCACGGGCAACTTCCTCCTCTAAAGAATGGTATTCCCGCTCAGTTTCCGCATAAATGTCCCACATTTCCCGGCAGCCCTCAATAATATTCTGCTTTAAGGCTTCTTCACGTTGACTTTCCAGCCACTCTTCAATGAGGCGGGCTAACGTCATGCTGCGCTGCCCGCTGGCAACCGTCTTTTCAAATTGTTCGATGGTGTTTTTTGGAAGTGCGTAGGTCCGCTTTTGGGTTTGCATTATGGTTCCTCCTGCCATATCATTATACCATACCAACTTTAAATAGAAGAAAAGGGCCGCTCCTGCCTGGCAGGAGCGGCCTCAATAGCCGGGCATATGGCTAAACGACGCTGGACTTCACCAGGGTTGCCACGGAAACGTGCGGCCAGGTGAGACCGGCAAAGTTCAGGTAAACGGTTTGCGTATACTGCAACTGGAAGAATGTGCCCGGTGCAAACGGGTTATTCACTTCCTCAATCCAGAACGTCGCGAAAATGTCGGTGGCAACGGCGTTTGGCAGCGTGTGCGGCGGCGCTGGAGGGGGCGGAACGCCGTTGAGCGAACTCAGAAAGGCGATGTTCTCCACGCCTCCCCCAGCGTTGGGGAACGTGACGGGAGGACCATCCGTGACGGGAATGCTTGCCGAGGTCGCGACCGTAATGACCGTCATGTCAACAAACGACTGACCAGCGATGGCGCCCTCGAGCATGGAGTTCGGGTTGTCCACAATGCCCTGCAACGTGGCTGGATTGATTGCGGTGGTGGGAGGCAGCGTGCTGCGGAAATTGGCAGGCGCGCTGAGGTTCAATTCCGGGAAAGGGATGGCAGGGCCGCCGCCGATAGGGAACGGATTGACATTCGCGGGCGTGAAGAGGGGAGGCGGCGGGGCATCAAATGCCTGCCCCTGCGCCACCAGCGCATTTCCGTGGGGAATCGTGGAAAGGCGAGCGACGCCGTTGAGCAGAGGCGCATCCGGCTGCGTTGTCGCAGGGATGTTGATCCAGATGCCTGGCTCAATGTGCAGCGCGCCGAGTGTGACCAAATCGCTCACCTGCTGTAAGTAGTGGACGCCAAACAGCGTGATGTCGTCCTGCGCTAGTCCGCGATTCGGGATAGGCGCACCGATGAAATCAAACTTGGTGATCTCCTGGGTCAGATTGATTTCCAGAAAATGGTCGCTGTCAACTCCCCCGATTGGCTCAAAATTGGGTCGCCAGATCAGATTGAATCCGGTGCCAATCCAGGTTCCCGGAAGTTCGCTCAACAAGCCGAGCGAATCGAGAAGGTCATCCGCATGGGGCCTTAACCGGACACTGGATGTCACTGCAAAAGACGCTTTGGCAGCTTCAGACATGGGGGCAAAGTGAGTCATTTTCTTATCTCCTTATTGAGTGCTGTTAGGCGGAAGTATACAACAACAAGAAAAGAGAAGGTGTGCTTTTTGTCACAGCTACGATGTAAAACATGTCACAATCGGCTGGACTCATGGGTTTCAATCTGATGCCATTGGAGTAAGCTTTATTGAACCAAGAGGCGCAATGGGGAAAGGCCGTCCCTGCTAATCAGGGACGGCCTTAATTTTTGCCGATTAGAACAGCGATTTGACGGCGTCAACGATGGCGTCGGCGTCGATTTTGGCGATGTGGAGCAGTTCGGCGGGCTTACCGGAGCCGGGCATATCATACATGGGGCCATTCGGCTGTATTTGCAGAAGCCGACCATACTCTTGGAGTCAACTGCGTAAGTCCTAATTTCTAAAAGTATGAATGACGCAATCCCTTACATTGCGGAACATCCCTTATCTCGTGGTGGTGATGGCACGGCGGTGCGGCAAAGTTTCAAAGAGTAATTGCCGAAAGGCATTGAGTTCCCCTAACGGCGGGCGTTGAAAATTACTTTTGTTCCGTCGCGTTCCAGACTGAACGGCAATTCTTTCATATCGGCCAGCGCCTCGCGAACCCCAGATTGGCGATCCGGCGGGCAGTACAGCAGCAGGAAACCGCCCCCGCCGGCGCCGGCGATCTTCCCGCCGCCCGCTCCGGCATCCAGCGCGCGCTCATATAAAAAGTCTATTTGAGAAGTGCTGATACGGCTGGTCATCTGCTTTTTCCATTCCCAACCCGCTTGCAACAGTCGCCCGATTTTGTTTATGTTACCACCCCGCAGGCATGCTTCCACTTCCGCAACCTGGCCTTTGATTCGGTTCAGCGAGGCCCGCTTCTCCTCAATATTCGCCTTCTGCTCGGCGAGAATGACATCCGCCTGGCGCGTGATGCCGGTGTAAAACAGCATCAAACTTTCGCCGACTCGCCGCCGCTTTTCTTCCGGCAGGTTGACCGAATGCGTGGACACGGTGCCGTCGGCATGAAAATCGAAGCGCCTCAGATTGCCGTAGGCCGCGATGTACTGATCCTGTTTCCCGATGGGTTTGCCGAGAACGTCAATCTCTATCCGGCAAGCTTCCGAAGCCAGGGTCTCCGCCGTCACCAGGATGCCCTGGTAAGCGTACATCGCGTTGAGCAGCCCCACTGTCACCGTGCTGGAAGAACCCAGCCCGCTGCCTTCTGAGGGAATGTCGGCCATAGTCGCGATCTCAACACCACCCGTGATACCCGTCATTCGCAGGCATTCGCGCACCAGTTCATGCTCGAGCTGATCGACCTGATCAACCATCTCGGTGCGCGTGTAGCCCACACGAATCTTGCTGTCAAACCGTTCTTTGATGACGACATAGATATATTTGTCAATCGCCGAAGAAATCACAGCGCCGCCGGCCTTTTCGTAATAACCCTTGAAATCTGTGCCGCCGCCGGCAAAAGAAATTCGCAGCGGCGTTTGTGTGATGATCATGGTTGCTTTGCCTCTTGATTGGCAGATGGGACACGCAGCGCATAGCCGTCGCCGATGATGAAATCTTGAACGCGCTTGCTGGCGCAAATATAAGCGCCCGGCAGTAGGTTGCTCTCCGTCAAACACGCACGGTCACCGATGCGGACTGCCTCACCGATGACATTGGGGCCGATGAATCTTACGCCGGCTGCCAGGACCATCGCTTTCATGCTGTATTATAGCACACCGCGCCCAGTAGGTTTGACAAATGCCTTGAAGGCAGCCATAATCAGGCAAGCCATACAACCGTCAGGAGAACGAATCATGCAGAAAACTGGCATTTACACCGAAAGCGGTCCGGTGCAGGGAGCGCCCTATACACCCGCCGTGCGTGTGGGAGAGTTGATATTCATCTCCGGTCAGATTCCTCTGGACCCGGCGACAAGCCGCGTTGTGGAAGGAGATTTTGAGACGCAGGTACGTCAATGTCTTCGTAACCTGGCGGCGATTCTCAAGCAGGAGGGGTTGTCGCTGGACAATATCGTCAAGACGACCATTTTTCTCAAGGACCTGAACAACTTCAGTGCGCTCAATACGGTTTACGGAGCCTACTTCACCGGTGTCAAGCCTGCCCGCTCCACCGTGGAAGTTGCCCGGCTGCCGCTGGATGTATGGGTTGAGATTGAGGCAATCGCTGTCGTCACGGAAACAAAATAAAGCCCTCCTCCCATCGGGGAAGAGGGCTTCTGCTAATGATTAAGCGGCGTTCTTCGCGGGCCGCCCTCGGCGGCGCGGGGCTGTCCCTGCCGGCGTCTCAGTGGCGGCGCTGCTGCGCTGGGCCGCAGCTCGCTGGCCGCGCATTTCTCCGCCACGGCGTCCGATTTCGGCGTAGAATTCTGTGCCGCGCTCCCGTTTGACGGTTTCGCCGCCTTTCTTGCCGATGCTCTGGTAGAACGTCGGCCCATAGCGATTTTTGACGGTCTCGCCGCCTTTGCGACCCGCTTCGCGGGCGAGATCGGGATTGGCGGCAAAGCCGCCTTCCTTGTCGTGGTCATGGGAGCCGCGATGCGCTTCCGCAATTTTGCGTGCCCCTTCGGAGCCGGCGGCCGGTCCTGGTTTTGCCATTTAAGTTACCTCCTGCGTATACTTTCTATGCTGGTGGTGATCAGCGGTTAGATGTTGGCTGACGGTGTTTGAGCAGAGTCCCCGTCAGCCGCGACGGACGCTGTGAGTTCTTCTTTTTTATCATGCGCGGCTTGCTTCCCTGCTGCGACGCCTTCAGTGAAAGCGGCTTTCTGGGTTTCCACCAGAGATTTGCCTTTGTCTACCAAATCCTGCGCGCTGTCCTTAACAGAATGCACTTTGTCGGTGGCTTTTGCGCTGAGGTCGCCCGCTGTGGACTTGACAGCCCCAGTTGCATCGGCAGCTTTTGCTTTTACGGTATCAGTGACATCCGCCGCTTTTGCTTTTACGGTGTCCGCAACTTCTCCTGCTTTTGCTTTCGCGCTGTCCGCAACTTCTCCTGCTTTTGCTTTCGCGTTGTCGGTGGCATCTCCGGCTTTGTCGGAGATTTCGGCGGCCTTAGTTTTGGCGGCTTCCGTCAATTCTGAAGCTTTGGTTTTCGCCAGATCGGAATAAGCGTCACTTTTCTGCTTAATCAGATCCCGTGTCTGTCCACCCTCTTGCGGGGCATAGAGCAGCGCCAAAATTGCGCCGATGGCTCCGCCGAGCAGCAGCCCGGCAAAAAAGCCGCCTGCGCCTCCCGATTTCTCGTCTTTCTCATCCTCTGCCATAATTGACATTACTCCTTTAATCGTTCAGATTGTTCTTATTGCTTTCCTGAGCCATTGTGGTCAGAATTGGTTTTCGCGCCATCCGTAGAAGCATGAGCGTATACCGAAAAGCCTTTGGAAACTCCGGTAATGAGGCTGCTGAAATTGATCAGCGGACCTGTCACAGCGTGTTGAACTACGTCTGCCGTTTTCTCCACTTTGCCAGAAACATTGTCCGTCAGGGCCTCACCCTTCGTCAGTATCTGATCTGCCTTTTCTCCTACATTGGCGGTGACGCGCTGCACCGTTTCAATGGTATCGGTCGCTTTCACAATTACCGGATCCAGTTTGTTTGTCACCGTATCAAGGAGTTTCACCAATTTTGTCAGTGCAAGTGCGACCGCGCCTAATAACCCGACCGCAATCAGGGAAAATATTCCGCCGAAAATCAACAGGGAAATTTCCGCCCATGTCTCTAAATGCATTTTTTTCTCCCCATTGTCAAGCAAGGTTGCTAAGGTATACCCGCCTCTCCGCAACACTCAAACAGAGAAGCGCAAAGCTATATCAAGTTTTTTGTGTGACAAGAAACAAAACATCCGGGAGATTTGCCGCCAGCCCGGCCATTGCCCTGGCACGGTGGCTGACCAAGTTCTTTTCTTCAGGCAATAGTTCTGCCATCGTGCGACTTAGGTCAGGCAAAAAAAAGAGTGGGTCGTAACCGAAGCCGTTTTCTCCGCGTGGCGCATTGAGAATGAGTCCCTCGCAGACACCTTCCGCAGTGAGTGTTTCTCTCGCTGGGGTCGCAAGAGCAAGGACACAGGCAAAGCGGGCGGTTCGCCTTTCCGGGGGGACAGTCGCTAGAGAAACCAAGAGGAGGTCGTTCCGGTCGGCGTCCGACGCGCCTGCGCCAGCCCAGCGTGCCGAACGCAGGCCGGGCAGGCCGCCCAGCGCATCTACGCACAGGCCGGAGTCATCGGCCAGGGAGGGCAGGCCTGTCACTTCGGCCAGAGCCTGCGCCTTCAGCCGCGCGTTTTCTGCAAAAGTCGCCCCGGTCTCGGCTACCTCCGGCAATGCTTTTGGCCAATCGCGGGGCGTCAGAATAGTCAACTGGCTCATATCTAGATGCAAGGCCAGCAGAGCGCGGAACTCGGCGACTTTGCCTGAATTGCTGGTCGCCAGCATCAAGGTCGGCATAGCGTCAGACCAGACCGGCCAGGGCCTCGCGCTGCTTCGCAAGCATCTGACGAACGCCGCCGTGCGCCAGATCCAGCAAGCGGTTCATGCGGTCCCGATCAAACGGAGCGCCTTCCGCCGTGCCTTGAACCTCAATGTAGCGGCCTGTGTCGGTCATGACGATGTTCATGTCTACCGATGCCTGCGAGTCTTCTTCGTAGGCCAGGTCCAGACGCTCCTCGCCGCGCACGACGCCGACGGAAACGGCGGCGACCCATTCGGTAAAGGGCAGCGTCTTGACATAATTCTTTCCCTTCATCCAGGCGAGAGCCTCTACGAGGGCGACAAACGCCCCGGATATGGCTGCCGTGCGCGTGCCGCCATCGGCTTGCAGGACATCGCAGTCCAGCGTAATCGTCCGCTCACCCAGAGCATTCATTTCTACGACGGAGCGCAGGGAGCGGCCTACCAGACGCTGAATTTCCACCGTTCGCCCATTCGGCTTGCCCGTATCGCGCGGCGAACGGGTATGGGTGGAGCGGGGCAGCATGGAATACTCCGCCGTCAGCCAGCCCTGGCCCTGCCCTTTCAAAAAAGGCGGCACCTTGTCTTCCACACTGGCCGTGCAGAGAACATGGGTATTGCCGACCTGCACCAGACAGGAACCCTCGGCATAGCGGGCATAGCTGCGGGTCAGGGTAATAGGCCGGTACTCGCTGAGAGAGCGGCCATCTTCACGGGGCATAAGACACCTCAAATTCCACTTGCGTTCGCGGCATTATACCCGAAGAAGCCATGCAGAAGAACCCACCCGGCGCTTGCGCCGGGTGGGTTCTTTCACAGTTTGAGCAAGTCAACCGGCAGGAGCGTCTCGCCCAGCAGAGCGGAGGCATAGCGGCGAAATGCATCCGGGTCGCCGGTGGCGGCGAAGGCGATCTGCGGGAAAACATCCGGGAGTGTCGGCGGCAAAAGCGCGCAGGCATCGCGCACGGCTTCTTCGGATGGGTCTAAAAAGAGGGGACGGAAGTTTGGATCGTTGAAATGACGCACGGCCCTGTGCAGCGCGGGGAGGAGAAATGGGAAATGGGTGCAGCCGAGAATGATGCTTTGGACGCCCGCCAGGCGCAGTGGGCGGAGGTATTCACAGGCGGCTTCTTCAGCGGCTTCGGTCTCCGCGCAGCCCAACTCGACGAGCGGCACAAATTTCGGGCAGCCCTGTTCTATGACGCGGCGGCCTGGTTCCAGTGCTTGAACCGCCTGGGTGAAGGCGAGGCTGTGGGCTGTGGCATTCGTGGCGAGAACGCCGATGGCCCCCCCGGACGCCTCTACCGCTGCCCGCGCGCCCGGCGCGATTGTCCCGAGGATGGGAATGCTGGGATAGCGCTGCTGCGCCGCTTCTAACCCAGCCACAGTGGATGTCCCGCTCGCCATGATCACGAGCCGAGCGCCGGCATGGATCAAATGATCTGTCAGGCGCAAGGCCAGATCGCGGACGATGGAAACCGGCTTGTCGCCATAAGGCACATTGGCGGTATCTGCCAGATACAGGACCGACTCGCTCGGCATCTGCCGTCAGATCTCGCGCAGAACCGTCAGGCCGCCCAGCCCGGAGTCGAATACGCCGATGGAGACCGGCGCTGAGGTCATTGCGGCGTTCCTTCCGAGCGGCGCGCTTGCTGAACTGTGCTGGGGCGCGTGACATCGATGGGGCCATCGGTGGTAAACTCGCCGAATGTCTTGACGATCTGCCCTTTCACTTCTACCTGAAACTGCCGAATATCCGGGAACTGTCCGAGCGTGCGCCCCAGCGCCGTCATCGCGTCGCCCTGCCCACCTTCGCCGCCGGTTTCATTCACCGGATCTTGCGAGAAGTCCACTGTTGCCACGCCGCTGTCAATGGTGATGCCGCGCAGCGCCGTTCCTGAAGCAATCGGGCTGTCAGCAGCGTGGATAAGGGCGTTTACGGCATCACGGGCGGGCGTTTGCGGATTGTCCAGAGTGACGGTTCGGGCCATGAGCGGGTCCTGATTGCCTTTGGCATTCTTGTTGACCACATAGATAACGGCATGAGTGCGCGGCGGCTCCGGCGTCCCGGGCGAAGACGACGGAGAGGGCGTCGTCGTCACTATGGGACTGCCCGGCTGCTCTGAGCCGCCGTTGTGGCAGCCGGCCACCAAACATCCCAGCAGCAATGCAGAGATGAGAACGGGAAAAGTCTTCTTCAAGTCAATACGCTTTCCGGGGCAGACCCTGCCCGCCCTGCGCGGAACGAACCATGTGGACTTGATCGGCGATAAAATCGCTCAAACCGACGGCGACCTGTTCCGCAATGGCCTGCTGCGTGGCATCATCGCGCAATTTGAGGAGGTCGTTGTCGTTGTTCATGTAGCCGGTCTCAATCAAAACGGCGGGCATGTAGCTGCCGCGCAGGACGCCGAAACCGGTCGCGAAACGTACCGTGTCGGACTTGACTCCATTGTAAGCGATCCCGGACCTCTCGCTGACGCGCCGCCCAATGTCAGCGGCCATCAAGCGGCACAGGCTATTTTGCGCATGGAAATAGACAGTTGTGCCGGCATGGGAGTTCTGCCCGCCGCTGGAGTCGCAATGGATGCTGACAAAATAATCCGCGTGATGGTCATTGGCAAATTGAGGCCGGGACATGACCGACGGCAAAGTATCATCATCGCGCGTCATCAGCACGGTCGCGCCTTCTTTTTGAAGCGTGTCGCGCAGGCGACGACCAATCGCCAGCGTGATGTCTTTCTCAAAGACTTGCCCCGTGCGGAACTCGTCCCTTGCCCCGGTGTCTTTTCCGCCATGTCCCGGATCAACCACGATGATTTTCCCGGCCAGACCGAGATTCGTAGGCGGCGGCGTGACAGGAATGGGTTGTACCGGCACAGGCGGCACGGGAATGGCGGCTGTCGGCTCACTGGTGATAACGTTGATCAGGTAAGTCATGCCGCTGCCGGTGGGGCGGGTATCCACCGAATAGCCCACCATGCGGGATAGGTCCAGAACGACGCGCCCAAATGTCGTATTAGGCGTGATGTATTTCCCGACGCGAATACCGGTGACGACAGGGTTGCCGAGCGGCTGAATCAGTTTCAACCCTTTGTCCAGGGCCGCGCCCGCCAGATCAAACGTCAGGCGGTTTGGATTGTCCAATGCGCCGGGGATCAAATGTGTCGGGGCGTTCGTCGTCACGGCAACCTGCGTCAAAGCAGGGCTGATGACTTTGTAGTCTACGTTGGTGATCGTGACCGCGCCCATAGCGGTTGGCAAGGGCTGCGGGGATGGAACAACGGCAACGGGTGTCGGGCGAACGGCAGCCGGCACCGGGGGGACAGTCGGTAATACAGGATGCTCGGACTCACCCAGCGCGACTTGCACTTGATTTGTCTGGATGCCGCTGAGAACGCGGAAAGGCTCGCCCTTGATCAAATCCACGGTGATGCGAACCGTTTGATAGTCCATCTGGCCGCTGCGAATATGGGTGACGCTCCCGCTCATGCTGGGAATACTGGCCGGCGTTGTCGCCAGGTCCAGGCCAAACAGATCCACATAAAGCCGCTCAGGATTATTGATCCGTTTGACGCTGTAATAGACAGGATAGGACGTATAGATCGTCAGATGATCCGCATCCTGGCGCACCAGTTGCAGTTTCGCGCGGACTGTCAGCGTTCTGGTCTCTGACTGCCAATCCGCCGTGCCGCCCAGCGCCTCTGCGACTTTGGCAAACGGGACGCAGTAGCGCCCTTCCACCAGCGTATAGGGAAATGAGAAGCGGCGGCCATTTGCGGTGATGACCCCGACTGTCCCATCGCTGTTCGGGTTAAACTTCGCGCCGAAAAGCTGTACCGCATCCACCGGGGCTTCTACCTGACCATCAGGACCAAGAAACGGCTTCACCTGAAATGGCACGGTTCGCCCGCCGACAATGATGGTCGCCTGTGTGTTCTCCGCCAGAGCGGAAACAGAGGCGACGGACAGGGCGAAAGAACCAGCAAGAAATCAGGGCGCTTAAAGGCAGTGTCCTCATTTTATGGGTTTCTCCTGAGCAAGCAGCACATGTTTGTGTATCAACCTTAAAGGTCATTCTAACACAGGTGAGAGTCATTGGTCAAGAAAATCAGGAGAAAAAGTGCAAAAAAGCAGAAAAATCGCCCCGTCGGGGGCAATTTTTCTGCTTGGGATGGAGGCGGACGGATTTGAACCGTCGTGTCGAGCAGCGAATCGCTCAGGCTTCTACAAGCATATCCGGCCATTTGAATTTTAGCGCCCCGTCCGCCGGTCGGCGGGCTGACGGAGGCGCGAGCCTTCCTTTGTTTCCCGCGCGCGTCGGATGGCAGTCCGCGCGCAGTAGCCCGCATGGGTGACGCCCTGGCTCCCTTCGGCGGGCGGGAAGGGACAGGACGGGCCGCCCGAAAGCGGCGCTAGAACTGGCTAGCTAGTCCCGAAGGAAAAGTTAGGCAGCCAACGCGAACGAGCGCGTTGTGGCGAAAGAAGTGTTCTTCGCGTTTGTTTTTTTGCCGCTTTTAACGAGGCCAACGGCGCCTCGACTCGCGACCTGAGGAATCAATCTCCCGATCGAAACCAATCGCCCCCATGTCTCCTCTATTATAACCGATATCTGCGCGTTTTTGTTCCCGTTTATTTTTCTTTATATCTCAATGTCCGGGTCTGTACTTTCTTTCTCATTTTCCACTTCGTCAATCAACTGCCGCGCGTCACTGAGGATGTCGGCCAAAACTTCGATCGGCGACAGGCCGGTGTCAATACGCTGAACTGATTCCCGCGGATAGTAGCCCAGCACCGGGGCAGTCTCGGCTTCGTACACGTACAGCCGTTTTTGAATAGTCGCATCCGAAGCATCATCCAAACGGTTTTCATGCAGGGCACGGCGCTTGAGGCGGAGGTACATCTTTTCTTTGTCATCGCAGTCCAGATAATAGACCCGCTTGACATCAATCAGATCGTCCATCAATCGCGCCTGGGCGACATTGCGGGGGATGCCGTCTAAAATCAACATGTCCGTGTCCGGGTCATAGCGGCCCAGCCGGATCAAGCCTTCAATATGCTCTTTCCACAACTGCAACGGTGAAATCATCGGGAACCAGCGCCCCTCGGCTGCTGTAGTCCAGAAAAACGCGGCCCAGTGGAGAGCCGACGCGCAGATCGCGGAAGATCTCCCCGCAGGCGACATGAACCAGGCCGGGAATGCTGCCCAGAATCTTGCCCTGTGTTCCTTTGCCGCTGCCGGGAGCGCCGAACAGTAAAATGGTCTTGAACTTCATTGTGTGCCAACCCTTAAGTCCCATTATGGCATGGCAGCGTCAGAGTGTCAATGAATTATCTTTTGACCCGGACATGGCTGTACAACACATACCAACCCGTTGGAGTCTTGCCTTGAATGCCCAGGAGATAGTCAGGGGCTGCGATTTTCTGATCGGTGAATAATCCCACGGCCAGTTGATAGGAACCGGCAGGAATTCCCCGAAAAGTGACTCTGACAGTTTCTGTCGTGGCGACGCCAGGTGTCCAATTCCCGGGGGCGCTGGCGCTCACCCATTGCTTCTGGACAACAATTCCGTTCCTATCCAGAAGCGCCAGCGCGACCACGCAAGGCTGATAGGGCGGAGCCACGCCATCATTCAGCCAGGTCCAATGCACTGTCGCCGGCTGCCCTGAGATCATCTGCGTGGGAAGGGCCGCCTGCTGAAGTACAAAATGATAACCGATATGATTGCCCAGCCAGTTGCAATAAAGCCTGTGATCCTGAAAAATCTGGTCGTCCCACTGCAAATAGCTGGGTTTTCCGCCCTCAATGTAATGCGTCAGCGGCAGGCTTTCCGGGGGGGCATTAGGCGCGGAGGATGCAGTGAGCGACGCAGAGAGCGACAGGGGCTTCCAGTAGCCGTTCGCTTTCGTGACATCGTAAGAGTTGCAATATTCATAAATCGCGGGGGAATGCCCGTAAGCCGGGATCATCTCGGCACCGCTTGCAGACCATTTGCTGAGAATACCGTCTCGTCGCAGCCCAGCACCATGGCTCACCGCCCACGCATAGATGTCACTGTAGTACGAACTTCCCCAGGGAACAATGAGCCGGGTTTTGGGGAATGCCCCGATATAAGGCAGCAAATAATTGTTTTTCAGACTCTCTGGGGGCGTCAGAATGACGCTTGGGTCCTGCAATTGGCCTGTATGTCCTTCCCCCCAGTTGCCATAATCGCGAATGTCAATAAAGGCAATAGCCGGGTTCCCATTGTATCGCTGGCCGAGTGCGGTAATAAAATCATGCATCTTTTGGAGAAAGACAGGATCGGTCCAGCTTTTGGGAATGATTTGATGGCCTGTCGGAGATGAACTATCTGGGACTGCCAGCGGCTGTGCGCCTGCATTGAAAACCCACTTCGGCGTCACGTACTGTTTTCCAATGCCGGTGCTGACGTTCATCACCCCGAAACTCGCTTTTTTGCCTTTGCTGTGAAAGACTCGAATGAAGTCATCAATGGGCTTCCAGTTGTAAACGCCTTCGCTGGTTTCAATGTCGGCCCAGCACACTCGGTCGTATCCCACCGCAATATAGGCGTTCGTGTTGGGAGAACCGCCGTAATATTGCACCCAGCCTTTGCCGGGGTTGATCAGCAGGCTGTTATCCAGTGCAGGCTTGACCGTCACCGATTGATTTTGTGCTGGTGCCGGCGGAGCAAAAAAAGCAGCGAGAAGGGCGCTGAAAACGCTCAAAAGTAAATAGCGTTGAGTCAAATGCGCCGTTGTCATGTGCGGTTCTCCACGATTTTAAAAGCCACGGGATTGACCCGTGGCTTCCAGTTTGCTTCACTGTTAATTTCAGGCGACAGGTTCGTCTGACTTCTGTTACGGGTTACTGCCTGGTGCGGGCGCATTAGGAGCGGCAGGCGGCTCCGGGGGCGCAGGCGGGGCGGGTGTCTGGCCATTATCCGTGCTGCCTGCGTCGGTAGATGGAGCGGAAGGGGCACCCTGGTCATGCACGATGATCGTCTTTGTCTTGGTGATGACCATTGGTTTCGGCTTCGCCCCGCCCGTGGTGACGATGATCAACTTGTTTTTGACACTGGCAACGCCCGGCGTCTTACTAGCGGTTGTATCCGCCAGGGCTTTCTGCTGCTGGTTCTGCACCTGACCATTCAGCGTGACGACCCCTGCCGTGGCGAGGACTTTCAACTCGTGCGCCCGTCATTTGCTTGTTATGCACGATGGCCGTGTTGACGGCATCCGCCAGAGCCGTATCCGTTCCGTTAGACGTTCCAGGGCCGGCATTCGTGTTGACTTTCGTATCAGGCGTAGTCGCCACGGTCGTCGTGCCGGGCGAGGTAGTGACAACATTGGGCGCAGGCGCCGGGGGAGCGTTGACGACTGTCGGCGGCGGGGTTTCATCGTGGCTGCATCCGGCCAGTGCCATCATTGAGAATACAGCACCTGCTGTGACCGCCGCAATGCGTCCCGGGCGCAAAAAACGTATTAGCATGTTCGTTACTCCTTGAATGTGACCCGCCATTCCCTGGCCGATCTTATCCCACTGTACCCGGACGGTCACTGTGAGAAACCTCGCTAGAGACGAGGCGAAGGGCATAGCGGGGGTTATAACGCTTGTCGCAGGCCGCACAGGAGGCGGCTCGGAGGCGCTTGCGTCGCTCATAGCGCTTCCCGCAGCCGGGGCAGGCATAAATGTATTTCCGCGTCGGCGAGCGGACGGGCGCAGCGGCGTAACGCTGAGTGACACCGAGCGCGTAAGCTAACTTCCAGAAGGCGAGACTATGGTTCGGATGGGCAATATGGGCGACTTCATGCCGAAACGTGTTGAGCGTTTCGGATAGTCCATGCTCCTGATACGCCTGCCAGCTTAATACTATGCGATGGCGGGATGGCTGATAATAACCACCATACGTCTTGCGCGTGGAAATCGCGATTTCCGGCAGCGTCAGCCTGCCCTCAAAGTGCGCCGCATTGAGACGCGCGAACTCGGAGCGCAGCGTTTCCAGCAAGATTGCCTGCTCGGATGCCAATTTAGAGGCCGATGATTTCATAGATGACAGGTTTTGGCTCAGGCGGCTCCGGCCCCAGCCTGAAAGCGTTCCAGACTACGGACGCCGCCTCACGGGCCGAGATTTCGTCGCGTGTGTACAGGGTCGCTACCGTAGCGCCCTCGGTCACTTCCTGGCCGACTGTTTGGCGCAGCACAACTCCCGCGGTGGGGTCAATGTGATCTTCTTTTGTCGTGCGTCCCGCGCCCAGACGCATGGCTGCCAGACCGATGGCTTCTGCATCAATCCCGTGCACATAGCCGCTTCGCGTGGCCTTAACTTCCCACTCAACGCGGGCAATCGGCGGATGATTATTCAGCAGGTAACGAGTGTCGCCGCCCTGCGCCTGAACGATCTCACCGAGTTTCGCCAGTGCCGCTCCTGATTGGATTTGCGCCTCGGCCAGTGCCTCGCCATCAGCCAGCGAGGCGACGCAGCCTGCCAGGAGAAAACCGACACCGGCCAAAGTTCGTACCAGCATCCGCAGATGCATGTCTGTTGAGGGATTGTGCTGAAGAAGCGTCACAACTTCCTCAACCTCAAGCCGATTGCCGACATTATAGCCGAGCGGGATGTCCATGTCGGAAAGAACAGCAACCGCTTTGCGCCCATGAGCCGCGCCGATTTTGATCATCAAATCAGCCAAAGTGCGCGCGTCGGCCAAGCTTTTCATAAACGCGCCGCTACCGACCTTGACGTCCAAAATGATGGATGGGCAGCCTCCGGCAATCTTCTTGCTCATGATGCTGGCGGCAATCAGGGGAAGAGATTGAACGGTGGATGTAGCATCGCGGAGGGCATACATCTTGTGGTCGGCCGGGACAAGGCGGCTGGTCTGAGCGCAAATGCAGGCACCGACCGTGCGGACTTGATCGATAATTTCGGTGGCCTCAAACTCCGTCCGCGTCCCGCCCAGCGACTCCAATTTGTCCAGCGTACCGCCGGTATGCCCCAGCCCGCGCCCGGACATTTTCGGCATCTGAACGCCTGCGGAGGCCAGAATCGGAACGACGGCCATCGTAGTCTTGTCCCCTACCCCGCCGGTGCTGTGCTTGTCCAAAAATGGGCCGGGGAGTGAGGAAAGATCAAGCACCTCACCCGAAACAACCATCGCGCCGGTCAGGGCGAACGTTTCTGCTTCAATCAACCCGCGCCAGACAACGGCCATCAGCCAGGCGCTCATCTGGTAGTCGGGGATGACGCCCTGCGTGTAGTTCTGGACAAGAAAATTGATTTCATCGTCTGTGTGCGACTCGCCCTGCCGTTTTTTTGAGATGATGTCTACGACGCGCATAGGAAGTTTTCAAATGCATCTTTTTTGGCAGCGATATACACATTGATGATTTTTATGAGGGCTACCACAATATTGTTGGGAGGCCGTCCCTGCCAAGCAAGGACGGCCTTATCTGTTTCTCTACAGCAGCGATTTGACGGCTTCAACGATGGCGTCAGCGTCAATTTTGGCGGCGTGGAGCAGTTCGGCGGGCTTGCCGGAGCCGGGCATGTGGGTGACGGCCAGTTTGAGAACCGTCGGGGCTTTTTCACCGACGCCGGCAAAGGCGTCCAACACAGCGTCGCCGAGACCGCCCTCAAACCAGTGGTCTTCCACCACCACCAGTTTGCCGCCGCAGTCGGACGCGGCCCGGTGCAGGGTTTCCTTGTCAATCGGCTTGACCGAATAAGCGTCAATCAGGCGGACGCTGACGCCTTCGGATTTCAGCCGGTCACAGGCTTTGACTGATTCGTGAACCGTGATGCCCGCCGCGACAATGGCGACTTGGTCGCTGTCGGAATGCCGGACCAGTTTGGAACCGCCGATCTCAAATGTCTCGTCGGGGCTGTACAGCACCGGCGTCTTTTCGCGCGTCGTCCGCAGATAGGAGATGCCCGGCGTGTCGGCCAGCAGAAGAACTAAATGCGCGGTCTGGTTGGGATCACTCGGATACAAGACCGTGCTGCCGTAAACCGCCCGCATCATCGCCAGGTCTTCCAGGGCCATTTGCGAGGGGCCGTCTTCGCCGATGGAGACGCCCGCGTGTGACCCACTCAGGCTGATCGTGGCGTTGGAAATAGCCGCCATGCGGATCTGATCGTAAGCGCGGCTGAAAAACGCCGCAAACGTGGACGCAAACGCCCGCTTCTGCCGAACGCCGAAGCCGACGGCGGCGGAGACCAACTGCTGCTCGGCGATGTACATCTCAAAGAAACGGTCTGGGAAGGCTTTGCCGAACTCGTCGGCGTGGGTAGAGTTGGACACCTCGCCGTCCAGCGCGACCACATCAGGCCGGAACGCGCCCAGAGCCAGCAGGGCATCCCCATAGGCTTTACGGACGGCTTCTTTGGTTCCGAGTTCATAAACAGGCAACTTCAACGGCTGCGCGGCAGGCGGCGTCGCGGGCTGCAAGTCTTCGGGTTTGGCGACATCCACGATGATGTGCCGTTCGCCGCCGAGTTCGGCAATCGCTTCTTTGGCCTGGTCGGCGCTCAGGGCCTTGCCGTGCCAGCCTTCTTTGTTGGCGAGGAACGAAACGCCATGCCCCTTTTCGGTTTTGGCGATGATCCAGACCGGCTTATCGGTTTGCGCCAGGGCTTCGGCATAGGCACGGTCAATCGCGGCCAGGTCATGCCCGTCAATCTCAATGGCATGAGCGCCGAACGCGCGGGCGCGGGCGGCATAGGCGGCGCTGTTCCAGCCTAAATCAGTTTCGCCCCGCTGGCCCAGGCGGTTCATGTCCAGAATGGCGACTAAATTGTTCAACTTATAATGGCTTGCTTTATCGGCAGCCTCCCAGATGGAGCCTTCCGCCACTTCCGAGTCGCCCAGCACCACCCAGACTTTGAAGGGCAACTTGTCCAGATACTTGCCATCCAGCGCCATGCCGACGCCGATGGGCAGGCCCTGTCCGAGCGATCCTGTCGCGACATCCGTGTAGGGCGTCACATGCGGGTTAGGATGCCCTTCCAAACGGCTGCCGAACTGGCGCAGGGTCAGCAGTTCTTCGTCGGTAATCGCGCCCGCCGCTTTGAACATGGAGTACAGCAGCGGGCAGGCATGGCCCTTGCTGAAGACTAAATGATCGTTGTTGGGGTTCTTTTGATTGAACCAGTCATATTTGAGGTACTTGCCCAGCAGCACCGCCATCAAATCCGCCGCCGACATGGACGAAGTCGGATGCCCCGATCCCGCTGCCGTCGTACACCGAATGCTGTCCACGCGAAGCTGCGCCGCCAGCTCTTTCAAATCCACTTCAGCCATGTGTTTCACTCCTTAAGACGCCCGCAGGCGCCGACTGCTGTTACTATTGCCGGTTCGGGTTCATTATAAACGAAACGGGCGAGGGAAGTCAACCGAACCTCTTGACATACTTAGTTTCCCTATGTATAATGACACTATGAAAACACCCGCGCAAGAACATCTCAAAGGCGGCCTCGCTCTGCTGATCCTGGCAACCCTGCGCGACGGCCCGGCTCATGGTTACGGCATTGCCCGAACGATAGAGCGGCGCACGGAAAATGCGCTGCGGCTTCGCGAAGGCACGCTCTACCCCGCCCTGCACACTCTGGAACAGGAGGGCGCGGTCGTCAGCGCCTGGGAAACGCCGGAAGGTGGGCGAGAGCGCAAAGTCTACCGCCTCACGCCCCAGGGACAGAAAAAACTGGACGAAGCCAGCCAGGGCTGGCAGGAGTTTGTCGCCGCCGTGGGGCGCGTCCTCGCTCCCCGCCCGACGACCGAAGGAGAACCGTCACATGGACCATCCGAAAATGGAACCCGATCCCCGCGCCTCGCGCCGGGTGGAAGCGTATCTTGACCAGATATTGAAGCCTCTGGCCCGCCGCCTGCCGTCGTTCCACCGGGGCGAACTGCGGCGTGAGCTGCGCCAGCACCTGTGGGCGCGTGTGGACGCTTACCGCGAACTCGGATTGGCCGAAGACGAAGCCGTCACCGAAGCATTGGGCCAGTTCGGGGGCGCGGATGATTTCCTGCAAGAGTGGCAGCGAGAATGGGCGATAGCGGCACGGTCTACGGCGCGGCGCGAATTTTGGCAGGCAACGCTCACCGGGCTGCGCCTGTCTTTTCCCATTCTGCTGCTGGCCTGTACGCCGGTCATTGTTTGGGTTTCTCAGGCCCCGTCCTATGGTCTCCAGATTCCGTGGCTAAAGGCGTGGCTGGATCGCGACAGCGCCCTGCTTGGTTCGATATTGGCCTGGATGGATTTTGTGATACTGCCCATGGCGCTTGGAATTGCCATTGGCCGCCGAACGCCCCGGTGGGCCGGATTGGGTGCCTTTGCCGCGCTGGCAGGAGAGGTCATTCTCGGCGCTGTTCTTGACGGAACCGAGTTAAAATGGTGGCCGCAGTACCCGGTCGTGAATGACGTGGCCGGACAGGTTGCGCTGCTGGAAGTCGCCTGGTTGCCGATCACCTGTCTGACTGCCGCGCTGACGGGATGGTTATCGCGCCGCTCACTGCCTCGCGCCTTCCGTGCGTGATCGAAACAGCCCGGCTCAGTGCTTTCGCAAGGGCCGGATTGAGAAATTACGTTGCGGCGCGGATTTGCGCGATGGCCCAGGCCGCATGTTCGCGCACCAGCGGCTCCGGGTCGTGCTGCGCCGCCCGTTCCAGGGCAGGCAGGGCGCGGGGATCGCCCAGATTGCCCAGGGCAACGCAGACATTGCGGAGCAGGCCGCGCCGCTTGGTTCGACGAATGGGGCTGTTCTGGAACTTTGCGCGGAAGCCGTCATCGTCCAGAGCGAGGAGTTCCAGGAGATCGGGAGCGGTCAAATCGGCGCGGGGACGGACGGCAGGGTCGGTGGCGCGAACCGCAAACTTGTTCCAGGGACAGACCGCCAGGCAGTCGTCGCAGCCGTAGATGCGCGTTCCGATGAGCGGGCGCAAATCAATGGGAATGCTGCCTTTGAGTTCGATGGTTAGATAGGAGATGCAGCGGCGGGCATCCAATTGATACGGCGCGGTGATCGCCCCTGTCGGACAGGCCGGCAGGCAGCGCGTACAGGTCCCGCAGTGCGTCGTTTCGGGCGTGTCCGGCGGCAGGTCAATGTCTAACAAAATCTCGCCCAGAAAAAACCAGTTGCCCAGATGCCGGGAAATCAGATTAGTGTGCTTGCCGATCCATCCCATCCCAGCCCGCATGGCGAGGTCGCGCTCAGTGATCGGCCCGGTGTCGCAGTAGACTTTGCCGCCGGCAGTCGGCAATTGCGTTTGGATGTAGGCCAGCAAATCGTTCAGCCGCTGCCACATCGTCTCATGATAATCGTCAAAGCGGGCGTAGCGGGCGATGGGGCCGGTGAGGACGCCTGGCGCGGTGCCTCCCGAAGGAGGCCCCCACCCCTGCCCCTCCCCCGAGGCGGGAGAGGGGTAAGAATAGCCTTCTCCTGACCCCTCTCCCGCTTGCGGGGGCAGGGGTCGGCGGTTCCCGCCGGGGGTGGGGGCTTCCTCCGGCGAATAGTTCAGCGCCACACAAATCACGCTTTTCGCCCCCGGCAAGACCTGCCTCAAATCGCCTCGCTTCGGCTCCTGGCGATGCAAGTACAGCATTTCGCCCGCCTGCCCCTGGGCCAGCCAGCGGACATACTGGCGATGATGCGGCGGCGGGTCCGCCGTCGTGATACCGCACAGGGCAAAGCCCAGCCGGGCGGCTTCGGCTTTGATTTGCGTGGAAAGAACAACGCTAGAGAGGCATTCGTCCGGCAATGCCCGCCTCGATTTCATGCCAGTAGCCAATCGTATCTTCGCCCAGATGCCAGCAAAGAAAGACTTCGCGGGACGGATCGCCGTACAGAAAATAGGGAAAGTCTACCAACCCGCGCTCCAAGTCTTTGATTTGGATGCCTTCATCGGCGATTTCTTCGATCAGCCGCTGGGCTTCTTCTTTTTGTTTGCCCGCGCCGAAAAGAATCGGGCCTTTCCCGTTGCCGCGCATGACAATGGTTTGCCCGGCGCCTTCGGTGGCCTGGGCGCGGCGGATTTCGGCCAGCAGATCGGCGATCCGCAGCAGGCGGCGGCGGAGGGCCGGCAGAGCGGCGCGGGCTTCGGGCAGGGTGAAATGTTTGGCAAAGAGGGGCATGGATTTAGCTCCAGACGAAGCGCAGGACGCGGTGGTTCATCGTGTCAGCCACGTACAGGTCTCCGCGCAGGTGGCCGCTGCGCCCGCCGGCCTCGGTCGTCGGCCCGACAGCCAGCCCGCCGGGCCGCAGAAGCGCGCCCAGCCCGCGCCCGGTCTTTTCTACGGTCGCCAAAACGCCGCCCTCGGTTTGAGACAGGCACTGAACGCGGCCCCGCGTTTCGCCGGTCAGCGCGTCCGGCACACCGCCGTCGGCCACATACAGCAAGCCCGCCGGGTCGGTTGCCAGGGCGCGGGGCTGGTAGAACGAGACAGGCGAGCGTTTTTGCCCGCCAATTTGCCGGTCCAGCCGCCCCAGCGGGTCGTAACACAGCAGACGCCCGGCCAGCGTATCGGCCACAGACAGACCGCCGCCGGCATCCGTCGCCAGCGCCTGCGGGCTGCTGAGATGCGGAAAATGGCCGCCGGGAGCGCCAATGACGTTCAAAAAGCGTCCCAGATAATCAAAACGCTGCACGCGGCTGTTGCCTGTGTCGGCCAGGAAAATGTCCCGGCTGCCGGGCGCCACGGCAATGGCGGTCGGGCTGGACAATTCGCCCTCGCCCCGGCCCGGCTTGCCAAACACGAGGGACCAGAACACCGTCGCGGGTGAACTTCTGGACGCGCCCGCTGCCCTGCTCCACGACGTAAAACGAGTCTTCATCGTCGGTGGCGACGCCCTGCGGCGAGAGAAACTGGCCCCGGCCCGTTCCCTTTCCGCCCAGAATGGCGACGCCGCCGCCCGGCGTGATGCGCTGCACCCGGTGGTTGAACGCATCGGCCACAAACACCACGCCCCCCGAGTCCACCGCCAGCCCGGTTGGATACTGGAACTGCCCGGCTTTGTCGCCGCGCTCGCCGAAGACTTCCGTGACGCGCAGTTTGGTCGGCGGCTGTCCGGCCTGCCCGGCCAGTGAGGACAGCGTCACCACGCCGTCCTCGTCCTCCTGATAGCCCTGATAGCCGCGCGGATCGGCGATCCGTACCTGGGCCAGCGGCATACCATCGGCCAGCCTGTCCACGCCGATCTCGCGCTGCGGCGGCTCAGGCGTTTCCTCGCCGCCCGTCGCCGCCGGGTCGGACGCACGTTGGTCTTCCCCGAACTCCAGAAAGTTAAAGCGGTCAGCGCTCATAAAAATTACTTAGCTCGCACTGCATTCTCCCTTCATTATAGCCAATCCAGGGCGCATTCGCAAGCATTTGACACAGACACGCCCTCTATGTTATTATGAACCCAAATGTACCGGGATCAGGACAAAGACGGTTCTGCGAGAAAGGCTTCCCAATGCTTTCCCCTTCCTCTCCTTTACGCGCCCTGCGCTGGGGCTGGCTCATGCTCGCCTTCGCGCTGCCCGCCTGCCGCTGCGCGGCGCAGACGCCGCTGACGAGCTACGCTCTGTTCGCCGGGGATGTCGTCGCTCTGGCCGGGCCGGCCAAAATTGACACCGGTCTGGTCGGCAGCAACGGAAACATTGTTCTCGGTCCTTCCACCGAATGCGCCGGTCTGGAAGCGGGCGGCAAGCTGCAATTTTCCAGCACCGGTGGCAGCACGGTCAACGGTCCCCTGACGTTTAACGGCGACATCGCGCTCGGCGTCGCTTCCAAAATCAAAGGGACGGTCAATTGCGGCGGCAGCCTCAAAGCCGCGGACCAATCCACGTTTGACGGCGACATCACGGCGGCAGGCGATGTTGTGATCGGGCAAAGCGGCTACCTCAACGGCAACATCAACGCAGGCCGCTACTTCAGCCAGAGCGCCTTCAATAAAATTACGGGAAATGTGCTTTCCAACGGCGGCGCGATCATCGGCGGAACGCTCAACGGCAATGTCACCACCACGCAGCTCAGTGTTCCCGACGGCGGCCAGATCAACGGCAAAGCCAAGCAGGGCAGCGGGACGGTCACACCGTCCAAGTTCACGCCGGTCGTGATCCCGGTCGCGGACACGTTTGAAGCCGGCGGCGGGGAAGACGACGGCGCGAGCGATCCTGACGCACCGCTTAAGCCAGGCAAGTACGGCGCGCTGAAAGTGACGGACAATCGCAAAGTTTATCTAACCTCGGGCGAATACTATTTTTCCAGCATTTCTCTGGGCCAGTCATCGTCCCTCCGACTCGTCAATGTCACGGCCCAGAAGGGCCTGCACGTTTTCGTCACCGGCGACGTGACGGAAGCCCCCTCGGTCATGACGTTTGTCAACGGCAAAGCGTTTGCCGACGCCGACTCGACGCTGGCGGGGAAAGTAATCTGGGAAGTCCTGGGCAAGTTTGATCAAACGGCAGCCGCAAACGGCGGCTCGGACGAATGGTTCGGGACGATCTTTACGCCGACCGGGCGGATTGCATTCGGCAGCAACTCCAAATTGACCGGGTCACTGATCAGCGGCGGCCAGATTACCGCAGGCGCGTCTTTCACCCAGACCTTTGTCCCCTGCGGCAAGTTCGCCGCCTCGCCCTGAAAAGGCCCCCCTAACCCCCAATTCCGGGGGTGCCGGAGAAGAGGGCGGGGGCTATACTGACCGCGCCTATTTGGGGCAAAAACGGGTAAAATTCACTATCATGGACATTTTCTCAGAATCGCCACACGCGCGATTTAACCCACTGACGGGTGACTGGGTTCTGGTTTCTCCGCACCGCACGCAGCGGCCCTGGCAGGGCAAGCAGGAAAGCGCGGCGCGGGACACGCGGCCGCACTATGATCCCAAGTGCTTTCTATGTCCCGGCAACGCGCGCATGGGCGGCGAGTGCAACCCCGATTACGCCGGTACGTTTGTATTCCCCAACGATTTCGCCGCGCTTTTGCCCCAGACTTCTGCCGCGCCGGAGTGCGCCGACCCTTTGCTGCGTCGGCAGGCCGTTTCGGGCCTGTGCCGCGTCCTCTGCTTCTCGCCACGCCACGATTGGACGCTGCCGCAGATGCCTCTGCCCGCCATTCGCGGCGTGGTGGATGTCTGGGCGGAGCAAATTGACGAATTAGAAACGGTTTACCGCTGGGTGCAGGTCTTTGAGAACAAAGGCGAGATCATGGGCTGCTCCAACCCACATCCGCATGGGCAGATCTGGGCCAGCGATTTCCTGCCTAATGAACCCGCCCAGGAAGACCGGCAGCAGCGTGTCTATCAGCAGGCGCATGGGCAGCCGCTACTCGTAGACTATTTGGCACGAGAGACAGAAGAAGACGCGCGGATCGTCGTTCAGAACCAACACTGGGTCGCGCTGCTGCCGTTCTGGGCCGTCTGGCCGTATGAGACGCTGCTCCTGCCGCGCCGACATGTTCCGCGCCTACCAGAATTAAGCGCGGAGGAGCGGGACAGTTTGGCGGACCTCTTGAAGCGCCTGACCATCCGTTACGACAATCTTTTCCAAGTCTCGTTCCCCTACTCCATGGGCTGGCACGGAGCGCCTGCGGGGGAAAGCGACACCGGGCATTGGCAGTTGCACGCCCATTTTTATCCGCCCCTGCTGCGCTCGGCGAACGTGAAAAAGTTCATGGTGGGCTATGAAATGCTGGCCCAGGCCCAGCGTGATTTAACGCCGGAACAGGCTGCCCAGACACTACGCGCTTTGCCGGAAATTCATTGCCAGGAAACTGAGTTCACGGGGCTGAACCCCCGTGCTTTAGCAAAGCAATTCCCCGCCTTCGCGGGCAAAAGAGTGTAGCCTTTCCTCGCCCGCGAAGGCGGGGGCTTGCACTATTGAAGCACGGGGGTTTAGCCCCGTGTCTCAGACATTCTCACAGGTAACACTCACTCATGCCCACCACCACAGACAGCTTTCTCCGCACCATGCAAACATTGGGCAGCCCCGACGAGTTGGACGCGCTGGCGGCCGAAGGGCTTGCGCCGGACGTGCGCCCGCTGGTCAATGCCCATGTCCATCTGCCGCCCAATTTTACGGCATTTGAGACCATCACACAGGCTGTGGAGATGGCCGACGCGCAAAATGTCCGCGTTCTGGGCGCCACCAACTACTACGATTATTCCATCTACACGGAGTTTGCGGCGAAGTCCAGCCGGCACGGCATTTTCCCGCTGTTCGGCCTGGAAATCATCACGCTGGTGGAATCGCTGGTGCAGATGGGGGTCAAAATCAATGATCCCGGCAATCCCGGCAAGTATTATCTCTGCGGCAAAGGCATCACGCGCTTTGATCCCCTGCCGGAAGAAGCTCGGCAACTCCTGCAAGTCATCCGGGACAACGACGCGGCCCGCATGAGTTTGGTGACGGAGAAAATGGCGGCGGTGTTCGCCCAGGCAGGACTGGGGACGGGGCTGGATGCAGAGGCTGTCAAAGAACGCATTGTCAGGCGGCACGGCAGCCGGCCCGAGACGGTTTATTTGCAGGAGCGCCATGTCGCGCAGGCGTTTCAGGAATCGCTGTTTGAGCAGGTGGACGAGTCGGACCGGGGGGCGCTTCTTCAGCGCGCCTTCGGCACTGCGTCTAAAGCCCAGCCGGGCGATGCCGTGGCAATTCAGAACGAAATCCGCTCACATCTGATGAAGGCCGGGAAGCCGGCGTATGTCACCGAGACGTTTGTGGACTTTGACCATGCGTATCGGCTCATCCTGGCCTTGGGCGGCATCCCCTGCTACCCCACCCTGGCGGACGGGACGACTCCCATCACCGGGTATGAGCAGCCGGTGGAGAATCTCATCGCCGATCTGAAAGCGCGCGGCATTCCCTGCGCCGAACTGATTCCGATCCGCAACACACCCGTAGTTCTTTCGCAGTACGTTCATGCCATGCGAGATGCCGGCCTGTTCGTGACGGCGGGAACGGAGCATAACACCCTGGACCTGCTGCCTCTCGCACCGACCTGTCTGGGCGGCGAACCCATTCCCGATGACATTCAGGAGATTTTCTGGGAAGGTGCGTGCGTGGTCGCCGCCCATCAGTATATGACAATGAACGGCCGGTCCGGCTTTGCGGGCGACATTAAGGGGTTCCAACGGCTGGGAGCAGCCGTCATCACGCGCTATGGGGAGAAAAACAGTCAGGGGTCATGAGGCTTTTTCGCGCTCAGGCGGGTGGTCAGTTCCGCCATAAGTTCAGGCGGCAGCAAGGGAATGAACTTGTGGTAGATGCCGACTTTGCAGGTGCGCTCAATCAGGCAGGCTTGCAGGGCCGGCTCCTGCAAAAGATGCCGCAGGGTGCGCTCGGCGACGTGGAGCGTGTGGGCGGCTTCGGGGATGCTGAGCAGGATGTCGCCGGCATCGTTCCGAACCTGACGCGCCTGCGCGCGCGTTTCCTGCGATTTGGCGCGAGTCTGTGCCGCTCTGGCCTTCAGGATCGCCGCCTGCCGGGCAAGCAGGGCGGCGTCTTTGGTCAGTTCCTTCGCCGATGCCTGGCTTTCTTCCACGGCGGCCTTAAGCCGCTGACGCGCTTCCGGGTCAGATTCGCTTTCCACAATCTTATCATACCAGAAGCGGCGGTTTTTTTGTCGCTACTTCTTCGGCACGAACTTCAGCGCGGTCGCGTTCATGCAGTAGCGCAGTCCGGTCGGCTTCGGGCCGTCATCAAAGACATGGCCCAAATGTGAGCCGCAGCGGGCGCAGACGACTTCGTTCCGGCTCATGCCGAGGCTGTTATCCTCTTGCGTGAGGACGCTATTCTTGGCCAATGGCTGCCAGAAAGAAGGCCAGCCCGTGCCGGAATCAAACTGGGTGTCCGTGCTGAACAGTTCATTGCCGCAGGCGACGCACTTGTAGATGCCTTTGCCCTTGGCCTCGTACTGCCCGGAAAAGGGCGGGTCGGTGCCGGCCTGTCGCAAAACATTGTACTGCGCGGGCGTCAGCAGCTTTCTCCATTCGGCGTCGGTCTTGACGCAGGCGAAATGATGTGCGGGAGCGGGTTTGGCGTCGGCCAGGCTGCTCAGACTGAAACGCCCCAGGATCAATGCCGCGCCGACAGCGCCTGCCGTCGCCAGCGAATTCTTGATGACTGCTCGGCGTGTCTGCTTCATATTACGTTTACCTCTGCATTGATATACCATTGAGAGGAGAGAAAAGTTCACTCGGCCAGCAGGGCGCGCAGCGTCGCCAGGAGCAGCGAGGCGAGATTTGGGACGGCGTTCCGGTGCATGATCTCGCAGCCGTGCGAGTTTTCCGCCGCGAAGGCCAGCGTGATGGGGCGGGCAACCAATCCGTGCGAGGCCGCGCAGCTTGCATCGCTCCCGCCGCGCGACAGGGCCTGAAAGTGCGGGCGCTGCCCGATGCCTGCCGCCGCTTTGGCGACTAGCTCAATGTCTCCCGCCTGCATCGCGCTGTACGAATCGTTGACCCAGACGGTCGGCTGATCGTCCAGCGGGAAAAGGCTTTCCGGGACGCGCGGCCCGATTTCCAGCGCGATCCCGACCGCCGCAGGCCGCTGCCGCAGCAGCCAGAGCGCCCCATGCCCGCCCACTTCCTCCGCCACTGTCGCCGCGAACACGACCCGTTCGCGCCAGTCGTCCGACGTTTCTCCGATCTGTTCCAGCGCGGCCAGCATCGCGGCCAGGTCCGCCCGGTCATCCAGAAACGGCGCGGCCACATATTCACCGATCTCCGTTACCGTCCGCCGGGACAGGTGCAGTACAACGCGCGTCCCTACCCTCACGCCGAGCGCCGCCAGTTTGCCGACAGACAATCCGGTAAAAATCCGCGCATCGCTCCATGTCAGCGCCCGCTCCCGCGCCTGCGCGGCCCCGCTGCCGGGATCATTGGTGTGCACACTGCCAAATGACAAAATCCCCGTCAGCGCTTCGCCGCTCCCCAGAATCTGAACCGGCCCTTCGCCCCACTTCCAAGGATACAGCCCGCCTAAATTGGTCACGACCAGCCGCCCATCGCCCTCCACCCGCGTGACCAGCAGCGCGATCTCATCCAGATGCGCCATGACCACAATCTCCGGCGCGTCCGGCAGCCGCCCCGCCCCCGGCAGCGACAGCAGCAGGTTCCCCCGCGCATCCGTCTCATGGACACACCCCAAACGCTGCGCGTGAGCTGCCACCGCCTCCCGCACCTGCCCCTCCTGCCCCGGCGGGCCAGCAATGGCGACCAGTTCGCGAACCAAGTCCAGCGAATCCATCAGATGAATGCTTTCCAGAACTCAGGATCAAAGGGATGCTCGGATTGGGAGCGCAGGGCAGCCAGATAGTCGGCAGTTTGAGGGGCGCTGAAGGAGCGGGCTTCCGAGGGAAGGGAGTTTCCGGCAATGATGATCTGTGTGTCCTTGAAATCGCCCCGGCGGTTACAGCGTCCGGCCCGTCGGATCAGGTTTTCAGGCGGGCAAAGCGTGGACAGGAGGACTGTGGCGTCCAGGTCGCTGGTTTCCAGCTCATTTCCAGCCGTCAGCAATAGGTAGCCTTCGCCTTGTTTTTCCAGTTCGCGCAGCCGGGCATAGGTGGAGCGGCGAGTTTTGGCGGGTTGGTCGGGATGATACAGGGAGACGCTTTGGGGCCATGACGCAGCCAGGCGAGCATGGAGCGCCTCAGAGTCTGAGGAGGTTTCGGTGACGGCGATGACGCGCTCCTGTGAGTGATCGGCGCGGCGAATTTCCGCCTCAATCACCGACAGCGGCTCGGTGGAGGGTTGATAAATCAAAGTACGCCCAGACAAAACCCGGCTGTCAGGCGCGGGCAAAAGGTCCAAAAAACCGAGTTCTTCCGCAAAAGCCGGCGGCAGGGTGCTGGAAGCGACGACAACATCCATGTCTTCGGCAAAAAGAAATTCGATCAAGCGATGGAATCGGGAAAAAGCGTCAGGCGCATAGCCATGCGCCTCATCAAAGAAGAACAGGTCACGCCGCAAGGGAGCGTCGCCAATCAGCGCAGCCGGCAGGGCGTGAACACCGCCGCTGCCGAAGAACAACTCCCGGAAATGGGAAAACGTGGTCAAAATTAAATCCACATCCGCTTCCAGCGGATTGGTGACCACAGCGGGATCTTCCGTGCCGTCGGGAAAAAATCGGCGGCAGACGTTTTCTTCATCGGATTCATCCGCCAGATCAAGACAAAGGGTGCGCGGCGTTTCGTCCGCGAGAACGAACGCGCGCAGGTAGGGGACAAGGCGGTACAGATAGTCGTCAAGCGTCGAGCCGTCCGGGCCGACCAGGAACAGGCGCCGGGGGGCGCCGCCGCGTCGCTGCCCCAGAGCCGGAATGACAATGGATTCCATTTTGCCGGCCCCGAGGGGCGCAAGCAGCAGGCCGCCGATGTCCCCAACCGGGTCCGAAAGCCTCTGGTAAAGTTTCCCTTGCCAGGGATAAGCCTGAGAAATCACGCCATCTGTCGTCAAGCGGTAAGCCGCAGTCGCAATCTCCGTCATGTCGGGAGCCGATAAAGTTAAAGCTGTCATTACAACTATTATAACATGAGTTCGCGGCCCTGAAGCATGGTATAATGAAAGGTACCTCGTATTTCAGGAAGTTTTTTGTCCATGATCACCGTTCAGGATGTCAGCAAGTCGTATGGTACGCGCACCCTCTTCGACCAGGTTTCCGTCAAATTCACCCCCGGCAATCGTTACGGGCTGACCGGCCCGAACGGCGCGGGCAAGTCCACGTTTATGAAGATTTTGACCGGCGACATTGAGCCGTCAAACCGGGGAACCGTCTCGCGCCCGCGCAAAGTCGGCGTGCTGCGCCAGGATCAGAACGCCTTTGATGATAAGCGTATTTTAGACACCGTCATGATGGGCAATCCGACTCTTTGGAGCGCCTTGCACGAGCGCAACGCGCTTTGTGAGGCGGAAGAATTTACCGATGCCATGATGGAGCGTCTGGGCGAATTGGAGTCGCAAATCGCTGACGAGAATGGCTATGAGGCGGAAATTGAAGCCGCCGCCATTCTGCGCGGCATCGGCATCCCCGATGAGAAGCATGCCGATCTGATGGCGACCCTGCCCAATGATTACAAATTTCGCGTTCTTCTCGCGCAGGCCCTCTTCGGCGGCTCCGACGCTCTGCTGCTGGACGAGCCGACCAACTACATGGACCTGGAAACCATCCATTGGCTGGAAGAGTTTCTGCTGGACTATGATGGAACGCTCATTGTCATCTCCCATGACCGCCATTTCCTGAATGCCGTCTGCACTCATATCGCCGACATTGACTACGATACCATCATCACTTACCCCGGCAGCTATGATGACATGGTGGAGCATAAAATGCAGGCGCGGCAGCGCATTGAGAATGAAAACAAAGACAAGGGGAAAAAGATCGCGCAGTTGCAGGAGTTCGTGAACCGCTTTGCCGCCGGCCAGCGTTCTTCCCAAGTGCAGTCCCGGCGTAAAGAGATGGCCCGGCTTGCCCCGACGGAGATGAAAAAGTCCAACATCCAGCGCCCGTTTATTCGCTTTGATCAGAAAAAGCCTTCGGGGCGAGAAGTGGTCACTGTGGCATCGACTGTCCCAGTCGTTCGACGGGCGCGCAATTCTTAAAGACATCAACTTAGAAGTTTCGCGCGGCGAAAAAGTGGCAATTATCGGCCCGAACGGCGTCGGCAAAACGACTCTGATTCGCTGCTTGGTCGGAGATCTAACTCCCGACGCCGGCATCGTCAAATGGGGCAGCAGCATGACCTGGGGCTATTATCCGCAGGAATACCGAAACGAGATCGCTTCCGGCGTGTCCGCCCTGGATTGGATCATGTCCTTTGATGAAGAAGCGCAGGGCCAGCAGTACGTGCGCGGCCTGCTCGGCCAGATGCTTTTTAAGGGCGACGAAAGCCTGAAACCGACCGAAGCGTTGTCCGGCGGCGAGTCGGCCCGGCTGCTGATGGCCAAACTGATGCTGCAAAAGCATCCCGTTTTGATTTTTGACGAGCCAACCAACCATCTGGATCTGGAAGCGGTCTCGGCGCTGGCCGAAGGACTTTCCGTATTCGCAGGAACGGTTTTTGTCGTCTCGCATGACCGCGATTTGATCTCTGAGGTCGCGACCCGCGTTTTGTCCTTTACCCCGACCGGCCTGCTTGACTTCCGGGGAACTTATGACGAGTACCTGGAAGCCCATCCCCTGCCGGAACTGGTCAAAAAAGGAAAATGGTAATCCCTGCGCTACGGAGCCAGGATTTATGATGCCGGATGTTCCGAAGAAAGCAAGTTATGTTCAGCGATGTCACGCCGGAAATTAGTCCCCGCAAGTCTCTGTCGCTCCTCCCGGTAAACCGGCTCCCGCAAGCCCCGGAGGAGCAGGCATTTCTGCTGGACGCGCTGATCGTTCAGAGCCGCGATTCCGTCTTGATTGCCGAGTCTGATGTCCCTGATCTTTCCTGTTTTCGAGTTATCTATGCCAATCCTGCCTTTATGCGATCCGGGCTGGGTCTCGCCTTGCATGGGCTGACATTAAGCAAGGCCCTCACGGTGTTCTCTGAGGCGCTGGCGCACCCTGCCCTGACGGCTCATGTGCGCGCCGCCCTGGCCTCCGGGGTTCCGGTGCGCGGTGAGGCGCTGATCGGGGAGCAGGACGGCCAGCCCCGGCAGGCGTTGATGGACATTGTGCCGATGCCCGCCACGTCGCGCGGCTGCCGACGCTGGCTGATTACGCTGCGCGACATCACGGAGCAGCAGCAAGTGGAAGATGCGCTGCGTCAGACACAGGATCGCTATCGCCTGCTCGCCGAGTCCATGGCGGACGTGGTCAGTCTGCACGATGCCGAGGGACAGTTTCTTTATGTCACGCCTTCGGTATACCGCCTCACCGGCTACAGTGTGGAAGAGACGCTGAATGGTCGGACGCTGGACATCGTCCACCCGGAAGACCGTCAGGGCATGCTGGAAGGAACCAACCGGGAATGGCTTGACAAAAACTCGTTCCGCATGGAGTGGCGTCGCCTGTGCAAAGATGGCTCGTTTCTCTGGCTGGAAACAACCGCTTCCCAGGTCTATGATGCTCAGGGGCAGGCGTACCGATTTGTCTGCTGTTCGCGTGACATCACCCAGCGAAAGCAGGCAGAAGCCGTATTAAACGAGGAAAGAACGCTGCTCCGCACGCTGATTGACAGCCTGCCGGACAATATCTATGTCAAAGACCGCTTGGGACGTTTCCTGCTGAACAACGAGACCCATCGGCGGAACTTGAATCTGCTTCCCGGGCAAGTGGCCGGAAAGACGGTGTGGGATCTCTGGCCGTCAGAACTCGCCTCTCTGTACGATGCCGATGACCGGCAGGTGATCATGACGGGGCAGCCTCTGCTCAATCGCGAAGAGCCGATCCTGGACCGTGACGGCGGTCATCGCTGGGTTTCCACAACAAAAACCCCCCTTTATGGCGTGGATGGCACGGTTTCCGGCCTGGTCGGCATCAGTCGCGACATCACCGATCTCAAAGTGGCGACGGAGGCGCTCAAACAGAGTGCGGAAAAATACCGCCTGCTGTTTCAGGCGAATCCACAGCCCATGTGGGTTTATGATGTCAAGACCCTGGCGTTTCTGGCTGTCAATGACACAGCCGTTGCGTGTTACGGCTACACGCGCGCTGAATTCCTCAAGATGACGCTGGCCGACATTCGTCCTCCTGAAGATTTCCCTGCATTGATGCAAAGTCTGATGTACATGCCGGCGGGAACGCAGGTCTCCGGGCCCTGGCGGCATCGCTGCAAAGATGGCTCGGACATCTGGGTAGAGATCCATTCGCACGCCCTGACATTTAACGACCGTGAGGCGCGTCTCGTTGTCTCCAATAACGTAACCGAGCGCAAACGATTGGAGAGCGAGGCCGAGCAGTTACTAAGCCAGACCAAACACTTATTATCGGAAGCAGTCGAGCGAGCCGACCGAGACCCGTTGACAGGCCTGATCAATCACCGGGCATTTCACAAGCGATTGGAGCAGGAGTCGTCAGTGACACTGAATACAGGCCGCCCGCTCGCCCTGGCCATGATTGATCTGGACAACTTCAAATTTTTCAATGACGGCTACGGGCATTCGGTCGGCGACGACGTGCTTCGCAAAGTCGCGCGCGCCCTCAGTGGGGTCTGCCGCCCCGGCGATACGCTGGCCCGCTTTGGCGGCGATGAATTCGCGCTGCTCATGCCCGGCACGAATGCCGAGCAGGCGGTTCGGCAGGCTGACCTGATGGTGGCTGGATTGGAGGGCGTCGGCTACCGCCCGCCGGGATATGACACCATCATCCCGCTCACAATCTCGGTCGGCATTTCGGTCTTTCCAGACGATGGTCCGGGACGGCTGGAGGCGCTGGCCACGGCCGATGCGCGTCTCATTCGAGTGAAAACCGGCGGGACTGGCCGGGGCGACTTGACCGAGCGTTTGCGCGCCGAGCTTTCTTGCTCACTGACTGACTTTTCCATGCTGAACGCGCTGGTAACCGCAGTGGATACCAAAGATCGCTACACGCGCCGCCACTCCGAAGATGTGGTTTCTTACAGTTATCAAATCGCGCAGGAATTGGGATTGGCTGACGAGACTCAGCATCAGGTCATGCTGGCCGCCCTGCTGCACGATGTCGGCAAGATCGGCGTGCCGGATCGTGTTCTGCGAAAGCCGGGCCGGCTGACATCAGAAGAATATCGAGTCCATCAAGCAGCATCCCATGATGGGAGCGATTATTGTCGGCGCGGTGCCGGGCTTTGAGGAGACTCTGGATGCCATTCGCCATCACCATGAGCGGTGGGACGGCGAAGGCTACCCGTTCGGCTTGAAAGGGGAGGAAATCCCCATGACGGCTCGTTTGATGGCCGTCGCCGATGCCTACAGCGCCATGACAACGGACCGGCCCTACCGCAAAGGCATGGCCGAGGACGTTGCGCTGGCGCTGCTGGAAGCCGGGGCGGGCAATCAGTGGGACCCGATCTGCGTGGAGGCGTTCCTGCTTGCCCGCCGCAGGCTGGACGGCTGGCTTGCGGAGTGATTTATCCCTCTTGTACCACGCGACGCCGCTGCACTACCTCCCGCACGTCCTGCAAAGCAGTGCTCTGTATGCCAAAAGCGTCCTCGCGTCACGCGGCATCTCGCCCCGCGCAACCGCTGTTCGGCGTGACCGAATGCTGGGCCTGAGCGATTGGATTCATCTTTCTCTGAGGCCAGACTCGCCCCTCCTGCGAGACAAACTCCGCAAAGGCTATCCGCACGCACTGCTTGTGTTTGACCGGCAGGCGGTGCTGGCGATGCCCCAGGTCGCCCTGCTGCCCTACAATACCAAAGCCTGGCGCACTCGCGCCTCCAGCCGGCCTGTAACCGACCCCGTGGAGAAAGCCGCCTTGCTTCGCCGCCATCTGGAAACAGGCCGCTGCCCCAGCCTGGAAGTTCTGGTGCACTACGGTCTTGATCTGGCCGCACTGGTGCAGGTGCGCTTTGTGACGGAGGAAGAACAGGGCTGGGTTGAAGAGTTACGACAGGCGCTGGCGCTGCCAACTCCCGCTCCCTGGGTTGCCGATGCAGACCTGTTTGCCTTGTGCGACGGCTACCGGCCCGTGACCGGCGCGGCCATTGCTGCTTACTTTGCGGCCTGCGAAAGGGCCAACTCCTTGCTGCCGCCTCCGCCGATTCCCTTTGATTGAACCTCATGGCTCACCTCTGGCACCACGTCATCGCTCTGGGAGCGCAGCACGGCGTTAATCCTGTGGTCTTCGCCGTTCTTTATCTCGCCCACCATCCGCTGTTTTGGGGAACGATGGCCTGGCTGGCCGCCTCCGTCAAAAAGAAGAAACCGATCCGAGGCATCATCGCGCTCGGCATCTTCTTCTGGCTCTTGCCGTATCTCTACGTTTTTGCCTTTGGACACGGCTTACCCTGGTGGATCTATGTCGTGGTCAGTATTGTGATCGCGATTGGCGGCGGCCATGTTCTCAGAGAAATTCGCAGGCGGCTTCCTACTTAGGCTGGTGGATATGTTCGGCATCCACAGTGAAGCCGAGGAAGGCCAGACACATCTCGTCTGTGGTCTGTTCGCCCCAGGTGACGACTTTGGGCGGATTGCTGGGATTGCGTGGATTGTCCGCCGAGTTGTCGTAACGGGCGACCAGATCGATGCGGGAGCCGGCGGGCAGATGGACCGGCTGCTTGTAGGCATAAAAGCCCTGCCAGTTGAAGTCCCAATCGGGAACATCAATCAGCGGCTTTTTCGTGCCGTCCGGCAGGGTCGCCGTGACGGTCATCTGCCGGCCCAGCAGGTGCATGTGCGGAAAAATAGTGAGCAGGGTTGAATCAAAGAAGACAGGCACGCTGGCTTTGGCTTCGTAATTTTTCTCGCCGGGCGGAATGTGCAGGCCCAGGTCCACCAGCGGAAACAGGTGCAAGGGTCTGTCCACCACGCCATTGTTGAAATATAAGGCCACTTTTGTCTGGTCGGTCTCCGGCTTGCCGTCGCGATGGTAATGGACTTCCAGGACGACATCCGCGCCCTTCGGCAGCAGAATGCCGGTGTCGGCAGGCAGGCGATGCGGCAGCGCGCCCGGCGCCCAGCCGCCGAGCATCCCGGCCGGCAGGAAGCCGATGCCGCCAAAGTTGGAATAGCCGGGGCTGCCATCGCTGGATTTCGCGGCCAGTGCGCGCGCCCTGCCGCTGGTATCCAGATACGCGATCACATGATGGACTACTGCCCGGTTTCCCGGCTGAACGTCAATGGTGGAGACGTAGCGGTCTTCGGTAAAATTGGTCGGGAGGACATAGCAGCGGTAAACGTCCCAGCCCTTCCGGGCCAACGGTGTAGGAGCCGGACGGTTCCAGGAGAAGATCGGGCGGCCCCAGCGACCAGCCGGACGCAAAATGCGGGGCCGGCGGCAGTTTCGCCGGATTTCCCTCTTTTGCGCCCTGATCTGCCCACTGCTGGAGAAGCGCGATCTGCGCGTCCGTCAGCCGACGCTCACCTTCAAACTCCCCATGCGAGTCAGCTTTCCAGGGCGGCATCAGGCGGGACTGTGTCACGAAGGCAATCTGCCGAGCGCGCTTCTGGGCATCCGCATAGGAGGAAATGGTAAAGGGCGCAACTTCACCCTGCCGGTGGCAGGACGTGCAGTTCTGATAGAGAATTGGCGCGATGTCCTGTGAGAATGTGACCGTCCTGTGCGAGGGCGGCCCGGCGGCGCGAGCAGTAAATGGACTCACGAAAGCACTGGTCGCTAACCCAGCAAGGACGAGCGTCGGCAGCCAGATCGCTGCTTTCCAGAAGCGAGATTTGCATGAAGTCATGCTGATGATACGAAAATGACGCCGAAATGTTTCAGCAGGCTTTTAGTGTATTGAACGTTGAACGTGTATTTAGTTCACAGTTTGAACGAAGAGTGAAGTAGACTTCGGCGCTTGTTGGGAGTTCCAATGTCCAAATTTGCGTGTAAGTGCGGGTACGTGATCGGCTTCAATCGAGTTCCCTGTCGCTACGATGGTGAGGTTATCCGAGACACAGGCGACGAAGCCGTATATGATGGCGCGACCAACCAAGTTGCGAATTTTATCGCTGCGATCCAAAGAGGACATCGTGACGAATGGCTGCGCCGGTTCTACGGCGAGCGGTACTATCGCGACCTTCTCAGCCAAGGGAACGACAGCGTCGTAGACGACATCCTGATTAGGCACATCTCCCCGTTTGCACTGGGCATTCATCAGTGCGAACGGTGCGGGCGTCTATGGCTGCAACGCGGGCCAGACGAGAATGCCTGGGTGTCCTATCTGCCTGAAGGCGACTGGCGGGGCGCACTGGAAACGCCCGCCAAAGGTTTTGTCGGTTACGTCGCGGACCAAGACTTCTTCGGGATGTATATCGAGGGCATGCACCAAGAGGAGGACACGGCTCGGGTGACGCTCATTGGGAATGAAAGCAAAAGCACGGAGGTCACATTCACGGGCGTGACCGCTATCAGGGTTCATGACGGTTCCACGGATAGACCCGTGCGATTCCTGAGCGAATGGATTGACGCAATGCCACTGCGACGCTTCCTGTTCGACAGCAATTTCCAAAACTCTGAGCCTTTGCTGGAAGTCACGGCACAGGAAGTACGCCTTTAGGCCTAGTTCGCCTTTCCCCCAAAGAGCGAACTAATTTTTGTTTTATTGCTGGCTCGGTTACTAATCCTCATCCCAAAATGGCAATATCGCTTGTCTGCTAACCCTATTTCGCTCTGCGAAATCAAAAACCGAAACAGCAGAAAGGCCATGCGGATGCTTTGTCCTACTCCTACAACGTCAAGCTGAACATCACAAATGGCCTCGGCTTGCTCCGGCCATGCAGCAGCGGAAACTCAACGCCAACGGACGTAATCAGGCCAATTCGCGCGGAGGGCGCGAGGGACAGCCCGTGGGTTGTCAGTTGTCCATCCAGCGTGTACCGGCCAGGCCCATCAAAATTGATCAGAGGCGTGGCGATGACCGGAGTGACGCCTTCATGCCCGCCGAACAGCAGCCCGCCCTTGATTGTCCGAGACGGCAGTCCGTCGGGCCGATGAAAACCCGCTGTCTCGCCAAAGAAACGGGCGCGCAGGAATTGAACAGCCAGTTTGGACGCTTCGCTTGCGCTGTAAGCCGCGCCGTAATGCCCCGTGTTGAGCCAGACGATGTGCGTTCCTCCCAAATCCTTCGCCAGCGCTTTGGCCTGCTCCGGGCGGATCACCAGATCATAATGCCCATTGATCATCAGGGCGTTTTCCGGGTCAAAATGCCGCGCGGGCAGCCAGTTCGCGGCATCGACCGGGGCCATGGCGACCTGATAGGTGTCATACGTGTAGCCGCTTCGCAAAATCTCGTCCCGGTACCGCCGCGTCAGCAGTCCGTTCCAGAAGCCTCGCGCGAAGTCCGCGCCGCCGACCAGCGTCAAAACGACTTTAATGCGCGGGTCCACGCCCGCCGTCACGCCGCTGAGAACGCCTCCGAGGCTGATGCCTGCCACACCCAGCCGCTGTGGGTCAATGTCGGAGCGACGGGACAGATAATCCAGCCCGCGGCGCGCATCCAGAACCGCCTGTCGCAGAGCGTTGACCATGTGCGGGACATTGCCCGAAAGTATCTCCGCATCCTCTTTGTTCGGCGTATCGGGCTTGCGGTTCAGCGTGTACGGCTCAATCACTAAGAGAGCGGCGACCTGGGCGCGCACGATGGCCTGGCATAGCGCGAAGCCGCCTTTGGTTGACCCGGCGTTCCATTCATGCAGCACCACCATCGCCGGGTGCGGCCCTGGCCCCGGCGGCAGGAACAGATAGGCCGTAACCAGATTGTTGACCGGGTACGGGGACGTGACCGGGCTGGGATAGGTGAGAACGGAGATTTTGACGCCGTTTTCCTCGCCAAACGGCTTTTCCGTCACCGCAAACGGCGCGGCGGCATCGTAATCATAAAACGCCGGGTCCACAGCGGACGGCGGAATGCGTTTTGTCGGCGGTGCATCGGCCCAGGCCGCGCGCAGGAGCAGCAGCACACAAACGGCGGCGCAGGCCGCCCCGACAGTGGACAAAGTACGATTAATGATAGAACCTCCTCCGAATATGGGTAATGACACGGCAGTACCCCTTAGAGAGGATTTACCCACAATGGCGGATCATGCCACACATCAGGAGAATGTCGCGAAAATCGCCAAGCTGATCAAGGACATTGACTTTGGAATGCTGACCACTTACGATGCCGAGGGACGCCTGCATTCGCGCCCGATGTCCTGCAACAAGAACGTGGAGTTTGACGGCGACGTTTGGTTCTTCACCTACGGCGACTCGCCCAAAGTCCATGAAATAGAGAACAAGCCGTATGTCAATGTCAGCTTCGCCGACCCCAAGAGCCAGACCTATGTTTCGCTCTCCGGCCGGGCCGAGTTGGTCCGGGACAAGGCTAAAATTGAAGAACTCTGGGAACCTGCGCTCAAAGCCTGGTTCCCCAGAGGCGTGGACGAGCCGGACATCGCCCTGCTCAAGATCAACGCCGACCAGGGCGAATACTGGGACGCGCCCTCCAGCGTCGTCGCCCACGTCATCAGCCTCGCCAAAGCCGCCGCGACGGGCCAGCCCGCGCACCCCGGCGAAAACGAAAAAGTCGCGCTCTAACCTCACCCGCGTTCGTCTCCTGCCTGTGGTACAATACAGGCAGGAGACTACGTTTGGCGCAGCCCCCACAGTTTATCATCTTCGGCGGTGGCAACGGGTCGGGCAAGTCCACCAGCGCCGCTTTTGTCCTGCCCGATGCGATCTCCTACGTCAACGCCGACGAGATCGCCAAAGGCCTGCCGGAAGCCGAAGGCGAAAACAAAGACGCCCGCGCCAGCCGGATTCTCATCAATGCGATGGGCGAACATGAAGCGCGGCGGGAAGATTTCGCCATGGAAACGACGCTTGCCAGCCGTTCCCTTGCGCCTCGCGTCCGGCGTTTGCAGGCCGTGGGATATGAGTTCCAATTGCTGTTCTTCTGGCTGGACAGTCCAGAAATGAACATACTCCGTGTGGCGGAGCGCGTGCGGAAGGGCGGCCACCACATTCCCGAAGAGGTCATTCGGCGTCGTTACGTCGCGGGCTTAAAGAACTTATTCAGCCTCTATCTGCCCCTTGCCGATGTTTGGTCGGCTTACGATAACTCACAGATCGGCAATACCCTTCTTGTGGCAGAAGGACAACGCGAAATATCAGAAATCGTACACCTTTTAGATACCTGGAAGCGGATGAAAGAGATTGCTGACAATGGCTAACACGTTTACGACATTGCCGGAGATGACCGAAGAAGCAGCTCGCGAGGAAGTTATACGGCGCTTTTCAGATCGCGCTTTGCTGACCAGTTTGATTAACCAGGCGGTGCATGAAGCTGTTCTGGACCACAAGCGCGTTGGCAATCCCGTTGCCGGTAGGGTCAATGGCAAAATCGTCATCGTCCAGCCGGAAGACATTGAATTGCCGGAAGAGTAGGAGAAATATCCTTATGTCACTCGTCATTGATCTGCCGCCGGAAATGGAAACTCGCGTGCGCGAAGCCGCTGAAGCCGAAGGCGTGGACATTTCCACGTTTCTTCAAGAAGCGGCAGCCTCGCGACTGGGACCACCCGCCGCACCGCGCTCCATGACGGACTCAGAATTGTTGGAGAAAATTAATGAAGGTTTCCCGGAAACCTTCTGGAACCGTTACCGCGCCCTTGTTAAACTTCGAAAGGCAGAGACATTAACACCCGATGAACAAAAGGAACTTATCGGCTTTTCAGATCGGACGGAAGCGCGGGACGTGGAGCGTTTGATTTACCTGACAGAACTTTCCGCTCGCCGCCACAAATCGGTTCAAAGTCTCATGAAGGAATTAGGCATTCGTCCGGTGCGGGTTCGACTGAGTGATTTCTGAAGAAACAAGACGGCAGGTTGCCGAACGTGCCGAAGGACGTTGCGAGTATTGCTCCTGTCCCGCCTCCCATTCATCTTCTGATTTCTCCGTGGAGCATATCGTCCCGAAAATTCGCGGCGGCTCTGATGATATAGACAACTTGGCTTGGTCTTGTCTTGGCTGCAACAACCGAAAATTCACTGCGGTGAGCGGCCCGGACCCTTTGACCGCCCGAAGCGTCCGCCTCTACCACCCGCGTCAACATCGGTGGAGCAGGCATTTTGAGTGGAGTGAGGACAGCCTGCAATTGCTCGGAAAGACACCGACTGGCCGGGCCACGATCAAACGGCTTGACCTAAATCGCTACAATGTCGTCAATGTGCGGGCGGTGTTGGTGCCTGCCGGTAAGCACCCGCCAAATGAAATCAGGAAGAAAATCGCTGATGATTGACTTGGAACGGACATATCGCATTAGACGCGCAATTTGCCGGGTTATGCAGCAAAGCCAGAAGGCGGAAAGCCAAATTGCGGAACGCAGCAAACAAATTGCCGTCAAGGGTAAGCATGACATACTGGTTCTCTTATCAGCGTGGCTGTTGGATTTAAAGTCCGCAAGCGCCATATCAGAAGCCGAACAAACAGCGGTTCAGAACCTGACGCAGATGTCGCTTGAAAAGTGGATACGTCTTCAAGCGGTTGCCATGCAAATTGAGAAGGATTTGAATAAGGCGGAGCGCGACGAAAAAGAAGCAATCGCAAGCCTGCAACAGAAAGCACCTTATGGCGCAGCCACTCGGTTGCTCACAGATGCGGAATCAAAGTCTCAGATCAAAGTGCTACAAAACAATGTCGCAGCCGCTCAAAAATATCGGGAAAGCCTACTTGACGCTCTCAAAGAGAATGTAGGAAAGAGGCAAAGGCTTGGTGAAACATTTCTTCGCGATTGTCTCAGTCAAAAGGACCAACTTGCATCAACGCCGGTGTTGGGAATAGAGGTCAAGGCAATTCTCAGCCATATGACTCAACAAACTAATGCGATCTGGGAAAGACACCGGAAAGAGCAAGCGGAAGAACTTGAACAGATTGCCCAAAATGTTGAGAATCTACGTGAGTTTTACAAGAATACCCCGACAACGCCCCTCCAACAGCGTAAAGCGATTCCTCCGCAGGATCAAAGCGATACGCAGTCACAACAAGGAAACCGCTTATGACCTCTGACAAACATGACATTCTTGCGCCTGTGCGGCAAAAAATGCTTGATGAAGGTCAGCATCATCTTGTCCAAGTCTCACAGGATTTAGAAGCGACCTTTGAAAAGCAAGGCGGATGGGCAGGTGCAATAAGCGGCGCAACTGCGGGTGCAGCCATGGGAGCGCATTTTGGCATCGTGACGCTTGGGCCAGGATTTGCTATGGCTGTGCCGCTGGCGGTTATAGCTGGTATTATAGGGTACTTCGGCGGCGCAAAAGCCGGATCGAAGGTTAAGAAAGATCGAGATTGATCAGGAGAAACACAGATGAAAATTCACGAATATCAGGCGAAGCAGCTTTTGAAGCAGTATGGCGTTCCCGTCCCTGCCGGGCAGGTCGCCTCCAACCCGGATGAAGTCCGCGAAGTGGCGAAGACGCTGGGCAAGCGGGTCGTCATCAAAGGGCAAGTGCATAGCGGCGGACGGGGCAAGGCGGGGGCGGTCAAGATCGCCGGCAATGCCAACGAGGCCGAGACCATCGGGAAAGATTTGCTGGGTAAGACGCTGTTTTTCGCACAGGCGAACGCGAATTTGAAGATCAACCGGCTGCTGGTGGAAGAGGCCGTGGACATTGATCGGGAGATTTACATTGCCGTCACGCAGGATCGCGCTCGGCAGCGGGACGTGCTGATTGTTTCCACCAAGGGCGGCATGGACATTGAGGAAGTCGCGCACAACAACCCCGCCGACATCGCGAAACTGCTGCATAGACCCGCTCCTCGGCCTGCCCGATTACGCCGCCCGGCAGGTGCTGTTTGAGGCCAAGTTCGACAAGGCCCTCATCGGCAAGACGGTGCCATTCCTGAAAGCGCTGTACGCGGCCTATATCGGCACGGATGCGACCCTGGCCGAGATCAATCCGCTGGTCATCACCAAAGACGGGCAGATCATCGCGGGCGACGCCAAGTGGGACATTGACGAGAACGCCCTGTTCCGGCACCCGGAGTTCACGGTCTTCAAGGACGAGTCCGAGACGGACCCGATTGAGGCTGAGGCGCACCGTCGGGGCATTCAGTACGTCCGCCTGGAAGGCGGCGATATCGGCATCATCGGCAACGGCGCAGGTCTGGTCATGACGACGATGGATGAAGTCAAGCGCGCAGGCGGCCAGCCCGCCGACTTCCTGGACATCGGCGGCGGCGCGAAGGCCGAGGCCGTCACGAACAGCCTAGAAATCGTCCTGTCCGATCCCAATGTCAAAGGCGTTCTGTTCAACATCTTCGGCGGCATCACGCGCGGCGATGAAGTGGCGAAGGGCATCATTGAGGGAACCAAGAACCTGGACATCAAAGTCCCCATCGTCATTCGCCTCGCCGGAACCCGCGCCGCCGAGGGCGCGGAACTGCTGAAAACCACCAATCTCGTCCCCGCCGAAACCATGCAGGAGGCGGCGGAAAAGATCGTGGCACTGGCCTACGCGAAATGAGGTGACTATTATGGCCGTTGCTGAAGCCGTCCTCCCACCTCTGCGGGAGCCTGTGGAAGCGCCGCAGCCTCGTACTGATCAGGAATTTGAACATCTGGCGGCTGCGTACCCAGACCTTCGGCTGGAAATGACCAAGGAAGGAGAATTGATTATCATGCCCCCCGCAGGCGGTGAGACCGGGAGTTGGAATGCAGACCTGACCGCTGATCTCGTAGTTTGGAACCGCATGGGGAAGACCGGCAAAGCCTTTGACTCATCCACCGGGTTTATTCTTCCGAATGGGGCAAAGCGTTCTCCTGATGCCGCCTGGATTGAACTATCACGCTGGGAATCGCTCTCACCCTTGCAGCGCAAGAAGTTCCTGCCACTGTGTCCTGACTTCGTGATAGAATTACGCTCTGCGACGGATCGCCTCAGCGAAGTCCAGGAAAAGATGCGCGAGTATCGGGATAATGGGGCAATGCTCGGCTGGCTCATTGATCCCATCAGTCAGCGCGTTGAAATCTACCGCCCTGGTCAGGACGTGGAGATATTGGACAATCCAGCCGCTGTCGCCGGTGATCCTGTTTTACCTGGTTTCACACTGAGCCTCACAGATATTTTCTCGTGACCCAACCTGCGCTCAAATCAAAGCGGTCACAAACGCCGGATGCCATCGCGCCTGACGGGGCCGAAATCCGCGTCCTGCTGGACTGCCCGCAAGGCGCGACCCGTCTGAGCCTCGCGGAAGCGCTCGTCAAACCGGGTGAGCGCACCGCCTGCGTTTCGCATCGGACCATTGAGGAAATCTGGTACATCGTGCGCGGCAAGGGCCGCTTTCATCGTTTGCTGCCGGACGGCAGCGGAGAGCAAGCGGCAGACGTTGTGGCGGGTGATGCCCTGCTCATTCCGACCGGCTACCGGTTCTGGGTGGAGAACACTGGATCGGACGCTCTTGTCTTTCTCTGCTGCGGCACCCCACCCTGGCCGGGGCATGACGAGGCGATTGTGTGGGACGAAAACTGAACTATGGGACTCTCACTTGCCTATAATTTGTTCTACGGAGTTCTCCCAGAGGACATTTTTGAGGCCCTTGAACGCTTCTACGTACAAAAGGGATTTGTGTTAGAGAAACTATACGAGCATGAAAACAGACTTGAGAAAACAATGTACGATGACGATGATGCTCTGAACATTTTCCAGCCGAACGGCGGATGGACAGTCTTGACACTGAATTGCGGGTGGGCTTGGAAGCGCGAGATACGTCGCGAGGCAGAGCTATCTGTTAGTAGGGAACTCTCATGCTCTGGCTTTCTTATCAGAGTTTATGATGGAGATTACTGGGAGTATGAGTTATTTGACAAAGGCAAAATGTTGGACTATTTCGTGCAGGAAGTTGAAACATCCGAAGGCAGACCGCCCGGAACGGACGCGGGGAATCCCGAAGCTATCGTTTCCGTTTTTCCCTGGCTGAACGTAAATGAAGTTTCTCCTTATTTGGTACAGGAAAATTGGGATGATCCAGAAGAGCGGAGACGGCTTGATGTCCCCGCAAGGCCAGGCGATGAGTTTAGTCGCTTTGACGAATGCTCCGTTTTAGACTTTTTGCGCCTGCTTGGGATTAAAGTCAATTTGGTAAAACACAATGTAACGCTTGATTTGCAGATATGGCTACGTTTTTGGCTTCGCCCTATATGATTATTGACACCAATTACCTAACCTCGTTTCTTGTCGGCCTGCTGAACACGCCGAGTCCGACGGGGGATACCGAACAGGCGATTGCTTACACCGAGCAGGCTCTGCAAGAGCTAGGTTTGAAGACGAACCGAACGGTCAAAGGCGCATTGGTCGCCACGCTGGAAGGCCGCTCACAAGGCGAACCGCGCGCCCTGACGGCGCATGTGGACACGCTGGGGGCGATGGTCAAGGACATCAAAGCCAATGGGCGTCTGACGCTGACGCAGATCGGCAGTTATGCCTGGAATGCGATTGAAGGCGAAGGCGTAACGATTGCCACAGAAGCGAAGGGAACGTACCGGGGCAGCGTTCAGCTCACCAAAGCGTCCTCGCATGTGCATGGTGCGGCGGTCAACGAGACGAAACGTGAGGCGGGGACGCTGGAAGTGCGGATTGACGCCCGAACAAAGAGCGCCGCCGAAACGCAGGCGCTGGGCATTGCGGTCGGTGATTTTGTGTATTTGGACCCGCGCATAGAGCAGTGTAATGGCTTTCTTCGCAGCCGACATCTCGACGACAAGGCGGGTGTCGCCTGCGTTCTGGCCGCCGTCAAAGCGTTGCAGGAGGCGGGACAGAAACCCGCGCAGCGAACGACCCTGCACTTCAGCAACTACGAAGAAGTGGGGCATGGCGCGGCAGGGGGATTTCCGGCGGACTTAACCGAACTGCTGACGGTAGACATGGCGGCTATCGGCGACGGGCAAACGTCCGATGAGTTTCACTGCACCCTTTGCGTCAAAGACAGCGGCGGGCCGTATCACCGGGAGTTCAATCGCAAACTGCGGCGACTGGCGGCGGAAAATGGGATGGAACTGCGGACGGACATTTATCCCTACTACGGCTCCGACGGCGAGGCGCTGTGGCGGGCCGGGGCGGATGTCCGGGTCGCCCTGATCGGGCCGGGCGTAGATGCCTCGCATGCCTATGAGCGAACCCATACTGACGCGCTGGTAGACACCGCGAAACTTATTGGGTATTATCTTCTGGCAGACTGAAACGATAATTGATAGGGAGAACATGATGGCCGAACTGTTTGAATACAAGATCATCGTCAGCGATTCCGATGACGAAACCGATGAAGAGACCCTGAACCAGCACGGCGCGCAGGGCTGGGAACTGGTCAACGCCGTCGCCGATGTCCGCGCCAACGACGACGCGGAGCGAAGACAGCGAGGACGAGAACGTCCCCGTCACCGTCTTCTACTTCAAGCGGCGCAAAGGATAAACGATGAGCATTCTGGTTGACAAGAACACCAAAGTCATCGTGCAGGGCATCACGGGGCGCGAAGGCGAGTTCCATGCGACCCAGATGATCGCCTACGGGACGCAGGTCGTCGGCGGCGTCACGCCCGGCAAAGGCGGCATGACCGTGCAGGGAGTGCCCGTCTTTGATACCGTGCGCGAGGCCAAAGACGCCACCGGGGCGAATGCGACCTGCATCTTCGTCCCGGCGCGCGGGGCCGCTGACGGCATCATGGAGGCGGTGGACGCCGGCATTGATTTCATCGTCTGCATCACCGAGGGCATTCCGATTGAAGACGAGATCAAAGCCGTCAACGTCGTCAAATACTCCAAGTCGCGTCTGCTCGGCCCGAACTGCCCCGGCATCCTGACCGTGAACGGCTGCAAGATTGGAATTATCCCGGCCAGCATGTTCATGCCCGGCCCGGTCGGCATCGTCTCCCGCTCCGGGACGCTGACCTACGAATCCGTAGACGCCCTGACCCGTGCGGGTCTGGGCCAGACCACCTGCGTCGGCGTGGGCGGCGACCCGATGCCCGGCACCCGCTTTATTGATGTCCTGCCGCTGTTTGAGGCCGACCCGGAGACCAAAGCGGTCGTGATGTGCGGCGAAGTCGGCGGCTCCGATGAAGAGATCGCCGCCGAATACATCAAGACCATGACCAAGCCCGTCGTCGGCTTCATCGCCGGCCTGACCGCGCCTCCCGGCAAGCGCATGGGCCATGCCGGCGCGATCATCTCCGGCACGTCCGGCAGCCCCCAGGCCAAAGTGGACGCCCTGAAAGCCGCCGGCGTCCGCGTCGCTGAAACGACGGCGGACATCCCCGGTCTGGTCAAAGAGGCGCTGGGCCAGTAGAGATGGGCTACACGACGACTTTTCGTGGGCGGTTTGAATTAGATAGGCCGCTCACGCCAGACCAGTTTGCTTATCTGACGCGCTTCTCTCAAACCCGCCGCATGAAGCGTATTCAGGTGATGCTAAATGACATTCCTGACCCAATGCGGATAGCCGTCGGACTGCCGCTGGGTACTGAAGGGGAATATTTTACTGGGGCAGACGATGAGTTTGGACAGGACTTCGACCATCACTCCATCATGGACGACGGGGAACCGCCGGGTACGCAACCTGGCCTTTGGTGTAGGTGGAGTCCGACTAGCGACCGGCAAGGGATAAAGTGGAACGGCTGGGAGAAATTTACTATTACCACGAATGGTTATACTATCTCATTCAACATTTTCTGAAACCGTGGGGCTATACGCTTTCGGGATCAATCAAATGGCGCGGTGAAGATCGCGATGATAGAGGGATCATCACGGTTGCGGAGAACAGGATACTTGACTTTGTTCCATTGCCGGAGAACGAGCCGAAAAACTAATCCTGCTAACTCGACAAGCACATGGGCCATAAATGAAAGTGGATGCTCTTAAAGATGGCGCTCAAACTGCGAGTGGTTGCACCCGAGGAATATCCCCTGGCCGTCCGCCTCTGGCAGAGATCTTTGAGACAGCGCCCGGCTACTTTGAGCGCTATTACGAGGGCGATCCGTTCTATCAGCCCGGAGATACTCTCGGTGCGTGGGACGATGACAACCTAGTCAGCGCCGTGCATCTTTGCCGCCGCCCGGTGGTTTGGGAGGGCGGTTCCCTCCTTTGCGGCGGCATTGCCAACGTCGCCACCCTGCCGGAATTTCGGCGGCAGGGCTTGTCGCGGCGTCTGCTGGCCGAAGTTGTCGCCAAGATGGAGCAAGAGAATTTTGACTTTTCCCTGCTCGGCACCGGCGTCCCTGACCATTACGCAGCGCTGGGCTGGGCAGCCATGAACGCGCCTCGCGCCGTTCTCACACTTCACCCGCAGGCATCTTCCACTACCCACCTTCTCAAACCCCTGATGGATGAGGCAGGGCTTGACGAGACTTATCGGAAATTCCCACGTCCGCTTCAATTTCATCGCCCCCGTTTCTATTTTGACCGCTGGGTCTGCTGGAATTGGGACCAGGAAAACGCGCGGCGGCTGGCGGTCTCGAACGGCGGTTACACAACCCTGGTGATTCCTGACGATGCCGCGCAAATCCCGTTCCTTTCCGAATGGCGCGCAGCGGACGCCGCCTCAGAATTGACGCTGTTGCAGGCGGCAGCGGGCGAAGCGCGCAATCAGGGTCAAACCGCTTTGGGGCTGGAAGGCATGCCTCAGCATCTCACCCTGGGGGCGCTGGAAGAGTTGGGAACCGTTGCCGTCAGCCGGGACGATGGCAGTATGCTCCGGCGGATCAATCTGCCGCAAGCCGTTTACGATGAAGTCAAAGAGGCTTACCAGTCTGGCCGCGCTGTCTGGTGGCCTGGTGACGGTTTTTGACGGCCAGTGAGGACACAGATGAATCGGCGCCGTTTTGCAGTCACAGGAGATGCTGTCAAAGAAATGCTGACCGGCGGCGGCGAGTTTCTGCCGCCGGAGAGGCTGCTGGGCGATTTGACAGAAGCTCAGGCACTTGCAATTCCGTCCGGCTCGACCTACTCCATTGCCGTGCTGGTCGCGCATATGCACTTCTGGCAGGAGCGGAACATACAGCGGGCGCGGGGTAAGAAGCCGGAACGGCCTGCCCGTTTGGACGATACCTTCCCCCCGGTTGAGATTGGCGCATGGGAAGGTCTGCGCCGCGACTTTCTGAAGGGTCTGGAAGTCTGTGCCGAGACAGCGCAGGAGTACGGCGAGCAGACCAGCCCGGATCGTGATGATGCCAGCATTGCCTACGATCTGGCCGAATGCCCGGCTCTGCACAGCGCGTATCATTACGGGCAGATCGCCATGCTGCGGCAAATACAGGGGCTATGGCCGCCCGCAGGCGGCGATGGTTCGTGGTAGTGGAATAGTGAGAGCGAGTTATTCGGCGTTTAGCAAACGAACAGAGCGGGCATAGTGAACCATCCGACCATCGGAACGATGAAGGTTCCGAGGCTGATCTGAGGAGGTACACGCATGAGTTTCTGGGATCATTCCACACTGGAAAAGGCGAAGACTCGCCGCTGGCCGCAGGCCATTGCCCTGACGGCCGCGCTGGGCGCATTAGGAGCCGGGCTGGCCGGGTGTAACAACACGCCGCCGGATACAACCCCCGTCGTCGTCACGCCGCCATCGCATACCACTGTTGTCACGCCCGCGCCGGCATCCACTCCGGGACCGGCCGGCCCTGCCGGTGCGCCCGGACCGGCGGGTGCGCCAGGAGCGCCCGGTGCACCGGGGGCCTCCGCTCCGGCGGCTCCCGCTGCCCCTGCCAGTGGCGGCGGTTAAACACTACCCCCACCCCAATTTTGGGATGGGGGCTTTCTCTCTTCAGCGGTCAATGGAAGACATGTCCGGGTAGCGTTCACCCGCCGCGACGCCCACGGGCGCGATCTCATCCAGCCGGCGGCGGTCTTCGTCGGACAATGACACGTCCGCGGCCCCGACGTTCTCGCGCAGATACTTTGTCCGTTTGGTACCGGGAATGGGAACGATGTCCTCCCCCCGACTCAAGACCCATGCCAGCGCAAGCTGCCCCGGCGTCACGCCTTTCTCCTGCGCGATCTGCTTCACTTCGTCCACCAGCTTCAAATTCTTGTAAAAGTTCTCGCCCTGAAAACGCGGGTTCATCCGCCGGAAGTCGCCTTCGGGGATGTCTTCCGGCTTTTGGAACTGCCCGGTCAGGAAGCCGCGCCCCAGCGGGCTGTACGGCACGAAGCCGATGCCGAGTTCGCGGAGCGTGGGCAAAATCTCTGCTTCCGGGTCGCGCGACCACAGGGAATATTCGCTTTGCAGGGCGGTAATTGGATGGACGGCATGGGCGCGGCGAATGGTCGTAACCGATGCCTCAGACAGCCCCAGATGCTTGACTTTGCCGGCCTGCACCAGCCCGGCCATTGCTCCCACGGTGTCTTCAATGGGAACAGTTTTGTCCACCCGGTGCTGATAATACAGGTCAATATAGTCCACGCCCAGCCGCTCCAAGCTGGCATCGCAGGCGCGGCGGACATAATCGGGTGTGCCGTTGATGCCGACCCGCGTGCCGTCCGGCAGGCGCTCATTGCCGAACTTGGTGGCGAGAACCACGCGGTCGCGGACGCCCGCAATCGCCTTGCCGACCAGCCGTTCATTGGTAAACGGGCCATACATGTCGGCGGTGTCCAGAAATGTCACGCCCAGATCCAGGGCGAGATGAATAGTGTTCAGCGACTCCTGTTCATCCCCCGGCCCATAAAACTCGCTCATACCCATACAGCCCAGACCAATTTCGGAGACCTGCAAATCCTGGCCTAATGTTCTTGTTTTCATCTTTTGTTCCTTTGCGCTCAAGGAGGCCCCCCAGCCTCAATAATGGGGGAGCAGGAGAGAAAGCCTTGCGTGTATTCCTTATCTGAATTCCCCCAGTATTGGGGGTTAGGGGGCCTCCTACTTCCCCCCATGTTTCGCAAGACGCCGCGCCAGCATCAATGTCCCGGAAACGAATGACGCCATTGCCCAGCCGTGCGGGGCGGCCCAGTAGCGCTGGCCGTCCGGCCCCTGCATGAGTTCCGGCAGCAGACCTGTCGGAGTGGCGCGGCGCAGAACGGTGCTGAGGTAAACCCGCGCCTGCTCTGTCAGCGCCGCTGCCTCGCCGGGCTGGCCGATCTGCTCCAAACGGTCGGCGACGGCACAGCAGCAGCGGGCCATCCAGAGGGTGTTGACGCAGGCCGGGACGCCGCCGACATATGCATCGCCCTCAAACCGGCGGATCGCCTGGCCGCCTTCCCAGTCGGTTTCCAGACGTTCCCGCATCACGCGCAGGGTTGTCTGGGCAAGCTGCAAGTCATGTGTGTCGTTTAAATCCAAGAGGCCAAACGGTTCAATCGCACCCAGCGACGACGAATCAATCGTCCGGTCCGGCTCGCCCCACTCGTTGAAACCGCGCGTCAAAGCCCCGTCGTGGACGAATTGCGTCAGGACGCCCTCTTTGACCCGGCGCGCGTCGCCATCATAGCCTTCGCCGGGAAACAAGAGAGCCGCTGTGCGAAACGCGGCATGGAGGGCGGCATTGGAGTAGGTGAAGGAGCCAATGAATGTTTCCCAGGTGTCAAACGCATTGCCATGCACGCCTTTGTCGGTCAAGCGCGACCGCAGATAATCCGCCGCATTTTTCACCATCGCGCGATGTTCTGGCAGCGCTTCTTCGGGTGAGCCGCCGCGCCATTTTCCATAGGCCCACAGCACCGCGCCGACCTGATCAATTTGCAGCATGTCCGGCGGCAGGCACCAGTTCGGGCCGGGTTCGCCGTTGAGAAAATACCGCTGATGCCACAAACCCGAGGGGTCCTGATGCTTGGCACACCAGTCAAACAGGCGATCTGCGAACTGCGGATAGCCCGCATCCAGTAGGCCGCTGACATATTCGCCCCCATCACGCGGCCAGAAGTAGCCATAGCCGCCGCACGATTCAAACTCAAAGTCAAACTCAGGCGCGGCCAGAGCGACGCCTTCCGGCCCACAGAGCAGAGGCAGGCCCAGCAGGGCGCGCGTGTAGGCCGTGGTCAGTTCGGAAGAAAGCGCACCGGAAGCATCCGCGCGCGGTGTCGGAACCAGCGCCTGTTCCAGAGCCGATAGACCGGGAGCCAGCCAGGCGGCGTCGGCCTGCTTACGCTCCTCGCCATGCTCCTTACCCGTTCGGGACGCGGCTGATTGCAAGGCGTGCAGAGCGTCGGTCTGGCCGCTGCCCAGCGCGAAGAGAGCCGTCCGCTGAAGGGTTTCATGTGGCTGCAAGTGCGTGGAAAAGCCGAATGCCCAGCAGACATCACCGATCTCCAAATCCTGGCACGTCAAAGCGCCGTCGTCCAGGTCGTTGAGAGCGTTGGAATGCCAGTTGCGCCCGACTTTGCCGCACTGCCACGTTTGCAGCGCATCCCCGCCCAAAGCCAGGGCCGCGTCCCGGTGGGATTGAACGAGAGAGTGCGCCGCGTTGTCAAAGCGCAGGGCATTGCCCGTGCGCTGCCCGCCCAGGTTCCAATCCCCATAATGAAACAGACCGACCGATTGCGGCGAACCGGACAGGTTCTGAACCGTGATCTGGCGAACGAGCGTCGCGCCTTCGGTCGGCACCACATCTAAGAACTCAATTTCCAGCCCCGCCGCGCGCGAGCGCAGGAGGGTACGGCAAATGTTGGTCGCGCCCACATACTCCTGACGGCGCTCCCATTCCGGTTCCCAGGTCCACGACAGCCGTCCTTCATGGGGCGGGCCGATATAGACGCACGGCAGACATTGGTGGATCTGCTGGGCATGGTCTTTGGCCGGATAAAACCAGCCCATGATTTCCGCCGAGGCGCCCAGCGTGATCAGGGTCCGATCATTGCCAACCACAGCAGTCGGCAGGTAAACAGTCATAGAAACAAATTCCTTTCGGCGATGGCAGCCCCATTATACCCAACTCCCGGCTTGGCCTTGCTTTTGTGTTACCGTTATGTCACACTTGTGTCACAGGTATTGTGACACAGGCAAGAGGAACAACATGGACGAGGAGCAGTCTGCGCTGGAGCGGCGGCTTTTTTTGCAGGGTATCGTCGGAGCAACATTAGGAGCAGGCACGCTCCTTTCTGCCGGTGCGGCGGCTCCGGCGGCAGGCGGCCACAGTTCGCCGTCCGGCTGGCATGACGTCACGGCTGCGCCGTATGAGGCCAAAGGTAATGGCGTTCACGACGATGCGCCGGGCATACAGGCCGCGATAGATGCAGCCGCGATGCACGGCGGGGGCATGGTCTGGTTTCCACCGGGCTTGTACCGACTTGGCGCAGGGCTGACGGTGTCCAATCAAGTCATCCTCACCGGCACGGGCTGGGGACCGCCGTATACGCCTGCGAACGGTTCCACTCTCTATGTCACCGATACAAGCTTCGTCCCCCTAACACTGAAAGGGCGGGGAGCAACGATGCGAGACATGGCGATGTACCATGAGCAGCCGCCGCCTGCCCCTGGCTGGGCACCGCGCCCCTACCCGCCCGCCATTCAGATTAGCGCAGATGATGTGCGTTTGGAAAACGTGTTCCTGCAAAACCCGACGGTGGGCGTTTCCATGCTGGGCGCAGGCCGCGTGACAATCAGCCGCCTTTGGGGCCAGCCGCTGCAAACGGGCATCACCATAGACAACGCTCAGGATGTGATCAAAATTGACAACATCCATTTCTGGCCCTTTTGGGATTCCGATCCCCCGGTTATGGGCTATCTCAAGCAAAACGCCGTCGCCATTGCTTCTTATCGCAACGACAACCCGCATTTTTCCAACATCTTCGCGCTCGGTTACAACGCCGCATTTCTCTTTGGAGCATCTTCGCACGGCATCACCAGCAAGTTTCGGATTGTCAATGCCGATGCCGACATTTGCCACGCCGGCATTCTCGTTCCCGGCAGCGGCACCACGGGGCAGATTGCTAATTTCACCTGTCAGGGGCCGGGCACTCAGGGAATCTTCGCTTCAGGGGATCATGTGACACTGCAAGGCTTCAACCTGCGCGTGACGGACTTCGATAACAACGGCATCCGCGCACAGGGTGACGGCACCATGCTGGCGCTGGACAATGTCTGGGTGGAAAACTGGGATCAATCTGGCAAGGGCTTTCCCGGATTGGAAGCCGCCTCGCCCACAGCCACGATCATGGTAGGCTTCACGCGGCTGTTTAGGGGCAGCAGCAGCCCCCAGACCGGCGGCGTCGGTACGATTAAATTAGCCGCCTAGCCCCCAATACTGGAGGAACCAGATTGGGCAGGCGTCCAGCGGTACAGGATGACTTTGGCGTCCAGGTCTTCCTCCACGAAAATTAAGTATTCGCCGTTTTTGCGCTTCGCGGCCCGGATGCCGTAGGGCGTGTCCACCCAGCCGCTGCTCCTGCCCAGCGTCTCATCCGGCTGCATGGTTCCCTGCAAAGCGCCCGTCTGGGCGTCATAGACGAAGACGCGCTCCGGGTCCCTGCTTTCCACTGCGAAGACGTAATCGCCTGCCAGGCACATCGCTTTGATGTAGACCTGCGGGTCGCGTTTGCCGTCATAAGGGAGCGCGATCCGCAGGGCAGGCTGGGGATTGCCCTGGCTCCAATGATCGTAGCGGACGATCTCCGAGCCGACCGTTCCCCATTCGCCGCCGGTGTGCGGGTGATCCGTCGTGTAGCCGGCGAGGGTGAGGGTATCGGTTTCGGGCGCGTATTCCGCCCGGCAAAGATCGACAAACGGCGCGGGCATGGGGAAGGTCTTCATGGTCGCATACGAATAAATCGGGCTGCCGTGGGCATCCAGGCCGCCGCAGGGGAAGCAGCGCAGGCCCTCCCGGTCGGTCGCCTGCCAGACATCGCCCCGGCTGTCCACGGACCAGCCCCACAGACTTGGCGCATCTTTTGCCCCGCCCGGCTGCTGGAACTCACCGGCTTGCATATAACCGTCGCCGTTGGTGTCCCGCCACAGCCACTCGCCTTTGGTGGGCTGACCGGCGGGCCAGCCGCTGGGGGCGTGGCGCTTGCCGAACAGGACTGCCGGCACGGCGCATTCGCCTGCACCGGCCGAACCGAACCGGAACGCGCAGAGAGAATCGGAGTACATGTCGGTCGTGTACAGGATCAATTTACCGCCGATGCGCCGGACAAAGACCGACGTCGGCTGGGTGTGCAGACGCGGATCGTCAGGATACTTCAGGCGGTTGACCGTGTAGCCCTGGTACGTCCATTGCTGCCCGGCGGGCCGGGCGTAGTCCATCGCGAAATGCTCTTCTTTGGTGTACACATCAGCGTCCGAAGCCGGGTCCGGCTCGGCACAGTCAATAAACTCCAGCCCGAATAACTGCCAGTTTCGCTTTCCCGTTGAGGCGTAGCTTTCAATCACCGACCCGCCGCCGGAGACGGAGCCGCGTGAAAAGACGTAAAGATTGCCCCGGCTGTCCCGGCCCGCGCCGACCGGCATGTTAAAGCGCTGCACGCCCGGCGTCCCGGCGGGGGCGGAAAAAATGCCGCCCTTGACGCCGAATGTGCTGGTCAGTTTCGGCTGGGGCGAACGTAGCGAGTAAATCTTGACGTTCTGAGCCGGCCCACTGTCGGCGACAAAAAGCTGCCCCCGCGCGTCCACAGAGATGCCCTGCGGGTCCCAGCCCGCCGTTCCGGCGATGCGACGCGGGAGCAGCCTGCCGCTCCCTCCGTCCAGACAATTGATGACGCGGCTTGATCCTGCCGACGCCAGGTCCCAAAGATGCCCCGCGCCGTCCCAGGCCAGTTTGCCGGGACGTGCACACGGCCAGGACGCCAGCTGAGCCAGCGTTTCGGCGTCAAAAACGCGGATCTGCCGGTGCGCGGGGTCACTGACAAACAACCTGGCCCCATCTGTCGCCAGGCCCGTGATCGGCGCGTCCGGGTAATGCCCCGCCGCGTCCTGCGTCACGGCATTGACGAGCAGCATGTCGTTTTTCCAGCCCAGCCCGGACGAGAACGGCGCGGAGTGGCCGTCGCGGGTGAAACGCCGAACACAGATCCAGGCGTTCTTCGGGTCCGGGTACTGGCGCAGGCCGTTCTTGTTCAGGTCTTTGTTGGCCCCATCGTCGCCGCTCTGGGTCATGGCGGCGAAGACATATTTGTCACTGGCTGTCACGGCTCCGCCGCCGCCGCGTCCCCAGCCGTGGCTGAGTTCTTCCAATGCTCCGCGCACATCGCCATCCCGATAAATCCCGTCTCGTACCCATTCTCGTCCCAGCCGGTGTCGGTGTAAACCGTTCCGTCGGCGGCGACAAAGACATCATCGGCATTGATCTGGACGTGGTGATGATAGGGCAGGCCGGGAACGAGTTCGCCGCCAAACGAATTGCCGACCCAGGAGGTAGTGTAGTGGAGAGACTGGGCGCGGGCCGGGATTGTCCCCGGCAGGCCGGTCAGAAGTGCCAGAGCGCAGGCGAAAACTATTTGTCTCATGGGATCATTATGTCACAAACCAGGCGTTCTTGACAGTCTCTACGCGCGCTGTTATACTTAGGCCGTCAAAGGAGAATGGGATGACACCTGCGGTTTTTCGCCTATTAGGCAGAGTGATACTCTGCGCGGCAATTCTGCTGGCGGGTTTGGCGCTGCCGACGGGGGCGCAGATGGTGACGGGGGCGTCCATGCCGGGTTATGCCGAGACGCTTAGCCTGTCTGGAACGCCGCCTGCCTATCAGGCGCAGCTAGTGGAAAGCAGCATTCCCGGCAATATCCTCTGGCCTGGCGACAAGCCGGCATGGACATTTCAGATATTGAACAACGGCGATACGGCATTGGACACGGCGGGAACAGTGAACGTCATCGCCTATGGCACGAAAGGCGCGCCAGGCGATGTCTGGACGCCGCATGTGTTCAAAATCGCTGACGCTGGCTCGGTCCCCATTACAGTCCATGTCCCAGCGCATGGCTACGCGGATGTGACCATCAGCCCGGACATTCCTGAGCGCTTCGGCGGCTACGCGCTGGTGGTCAATTTGGGGCAGGCGGGGCGGCGCTTTCTGACAAGCTGCGTCCGCACTTTCCAGGCCACGCAGGGCCGGGTGCAGTATCCGAAGTTCTGCCTGGACTCCCTGCCCCCGGACGTGCTGAAGCGGCTGGATGTCCATGCCATTCGTTATGGCGAGAGCTACAAACCGACGACCGACAAGGATTATGTTACGTGGTACGCAGACGAGGGCAAACGGCTTCAGGAATACAACGCCGCCGATATCGCTGTGCTGTTCATGGTCGGCGGCGGGGCCTATTACGACGCTACCCAGCCCTTGCGCCATCCCCGGCCCTGGCTGGATGATAAGGGCGTGATGCTGGACACCAAGTTTGACCTGGCCTGGCTGCCGTCGTATGATGCCGACTTTCAAAATTATTGCTACCAGTTTGCCCGCGATTACGGCTGGCCCAAAGGTCCCATCAACGCCTTCTCTCTATGGAACGAACCCTGGGAAGGCATTTCCATCTCCGGCTGGGGCGCGGACATGCTGCGCTACCGGAATATGTATACGCACATGTATCAGGGCGTCGCCCAGGCGCGCAAAGCCGATAACGCGCAGGTCCTAGTCGGCGGCTGCGATTCCAGTTCTAATGCCATGGACAAACTATTTTCGGACGGCACGAACAAGATGCTGCCGATGTTTGATTTTCTGTCCATCCATTATCAGGGCCTAGACTCGATGGCGACCGTCAAAGACTGGGTGAACCGCAAAGGGCCGACTGGCCGGGTCAAAATCTGGGACACGGAAAGCTGGGTCGCCAACACCGATGACCGCGTCGCCGCCGTGGTCGCGGGCGACCGGGCGGCAGGCTACGACCGGGCGATGGGGATTTTCGGCGGCAACATTTGCGAGAGCGGCGAGACCGAGCGGCGTCTGCCGGACGGCAAGACCCGGCGGGTTTCCTACGTTCACGCCTGGTCCACAGCGGCTTCGGTCGGAGCCAGCCAGCATTTTATTGGGGAGCGCTCGTTTGACAGGCTGCTTTTCCAAAATGGCCTGCCCTGGGTGATGCTCTTTCACGGCCTGAATAACGCGCCGGACGACGGTACAGTTGTCATCGTCGGGGATTTAGGAGAAGAGTTTGGCGCAGACCATCTGCCATTTCGCACAGCGCGGGGTTTTGCCGAGATCGCGCACAAAGCACAGCTTCGGAAGCAGCTTGCGGCTTTGCCCGCCGAGACGCCCGCTGCCGACCGGGCAAAGCTGCAAGCACAGATTGACACACCCGAGACCCTGAGCGGCGCGACCCTGACCCTGACCGCCGATCCGCGCTTTAGCCTGTATGATTTTTACGGCAACAAAGTCCCTGCTGACGCCGGGAAAATCGTTGTACCGCTGGATGGGCGCGGCTTTTTCCTGCGCGCTGACGGCTCCCCAGGCTCGTTTGCCGCGCTGACGGACGCCATTCGCACAGGGCGCATTGACGGGATTGAGCCGGTCGCGATTGTCGCCCATGATATGACGGCCCCGATTGAGTCGCACCCCGCGCTGCGCGTAACGCTGACCAATGTGCTGAATCGACCTGTGACGGGTTCGCTGGACTGCGCCTTGGGTGGTCTGAACATTGAAGGCCAGACAACGATCTCTCTGGCCGCCGGGGAAACCAAAGACACGCTGGTCCAAATTGTGGCCGGCCCCAGCGTCCCTTCCAACACTTACCCGCTCCAATTTACCTTTGACGGAGGCGCGGACGGGCGGGCGAGCATCATGGAGGACATCCATGTCAATTATATCGCCCATCGGACAATCACCGTGGACGGCAAATTGGACGACTGGAAAGGCGTCCTGCCGCAGACCGTGACGGCGGGCAGCGCCGCGCCCACGCTGACCGAAGCCGCCTGGTTTCCGTTCAAGAACTTCGACACGTCCGTCGGCGCGGGCTTCGCGACAGGCTATCTGGCTTATGACGCCAAAAACTTCTACTTCGCCGCCAAAGTCGCCGATTCCACGCCCGATCCCGGCATGGTGCGCTTTGCCACCCGCAACGATGACGACTATTTCTATCCCGAAACCAGCCAGGTCGTCCGGCTTCCGCATCCGCAGATTGCCCCCATGCGCTCCGAAGACAGCGAAACGCCCCAGAAATTGACCTGGCCCCCCGGCGTTCGCCGCTACTCCTACCGCAAAGACCCGGAACTGCCGTCCGGCAATGCGCCCAATCACGACAACGTTCAGATCGCGTTCAACGTCCTGCCGCAGCGCGACAAGCCCTGGTATACCAACCCGCCGGGCGTCATGCCGGGCTTCACGGCCTACAAAGACACCGATTATGAATACGCGCTGAACCCGGTCGCGCCCCAGTATGGCGGCGGCACGGAAATCTGGCGGCTGGCCGTGCCGGGAATGCCGCACAAGCATTTTTACCCCCGTCAGCCCAAGTCACCCTGGGATGGCCCGGTCATCGGCGGCAAACTGGTCATCACGCGCGACGGCAGCACGCGCCTTGTGGAGTGCAGCATTCCCTGGTCGGAGATGCCTGCGGTCAAAAAGCGGCTGGATGCGGGCCAGACGGTCAAGTTCTCCTTCCGCGTCAACGACAACGCAGGCAGCGGAACGATGGAACTCTCACGCGGGCGCAGCGTCGCCAAGCGCAACGGCTCTTTCCATGTAGACTGGGCGGAACACTGGGCGAATGAATTAGAGTTTGGATGGGAAAAATAAGTGAAGAGGGCGAACACAAGGTTCGTCCCTCTATCTACAGCCCCAAAGAGGGTTCTGTCCGTGTAGCCCGGCGCTTTAGCGCCGGGTGAATTTCACGGGGTCGGGTGAGCCTACCTTTTTGGCGGCGCTTTGGATTGCATCTGATACAGGCGCACAAATTTTTTCCAGTCACCCATATCAATTCTCCATTTGCCATCCTCTAGCCGCGCCTCAACAACGCCTGCCTGCGGGTCATGCGTATCCAGGCGAACACAGGTGGGCGACAGAACTGTCACGCCAAAGGTGTTGAAAGAACGCTTGAAACTATTACCAGCTTCGTCGTAATTCTTGTCCCACGGTCTCACCCGCCGATTGAGAGCATCCAGATCGCGCAGGAACTGATGTCCCTGGGTTTCCAGGAGCAGCGGCAGGGTCGTCGGCAGCGCGGGAGGGAGTGTCCTGACGCTATATTCAGGGTCGCCGTACTTCAGGGCGGGGGTTAACCCATAGCGAAGCATGAGCGTATTCAACTCGTGGGTAAACGCCCTTTGCCTGGCCCGGCCTTCCACATCTGAGGGCACATCCGGCCCGCTGTACATGATGTGGTCGGCCACACTGGACACGGCGAAAATGGCAATGATGCCTGCGGACCTATTGGTCAATGATTCGCCTATCTCCGCTATGTTGAGCGCCTTTATCGTTCGTGCCCAGGCATCATGGGCGTTTTGGATCGCCGCCTGCGTTTGTGCCGGGGTCAGCGGCGCATCGGCGGGAGTTTGAGCCAATAAGGTGGCAGGAACCAAAAAGAGACTGACCGCAAACCACAGCGCTGAAAAGCGACCGACTTTGGCTCTTGCGTCCATCAGCAGACGACCTGGAAGGGCTTCACGCTGGCCGCGAGGAGCGTGTCGCCTTTGTCATCTTCCAGAAGAAGCAGGTGGACGCCCCGCTCCTCTGCGAGCGTTTTAACGGCTTCCAAGCCGCCCCGCTTTTCTACGGAAGAAAGTTTGCGCTGTCTCATGGTGTAGGTGCCGTCGGCAACACCGTTCAGCCAATTCTCGGCCCATTGCAGTGTCAGGTCATCATTCGGCAAATCCATCATTGACCACACAATCATACTGCCGGCAGGCAGGGGTTGAGCCATGCGTATTTGCAGCACGGCAGCGTCGTCAGGGCTTTCGGAATTATAGCATAAACCGTAGAACTCGGGCAATATCCACAAAAGAATTCGGAATTCGTCGCTCATGGCTTGACAAACGCTGTTCTATGTGCTATCATTTCTCGCAGACACCGGGACAGGGGCGCACCCCCTGTTCATTTTTTTGCCTGTCTGTAGGCAGAATAGACACAACCTATGGCGAAAAGCTTACGATAATCCGACACCGCCCGGCGGCCCGAAGAAGCCGCCGCGCCGGCCAATCCACGCATGGCCGAAGTCCAGCGCCGCGCGCAGGCCATGGCGAACCGAAGCCGGCCAGCCCGCAGCAGTTCTTTGAGGAAGCCTGGGTCGAACTGAAAAAGACCTCCTGGCCGAACCGCGATGTCCTGACCAAGTCCACCACGGTCGTGCTGGCCCTGGTCGTGGCCGTCGCCATCTGGGTCGGCGGCCTGGACGCCGCTCTTACCGCACGTCGACCACCAACCTGCAATCTTCAGCGCCGGGCGTTAACCGCTTAAAGATATCATGCAGAAGCACTGGTACGCGGTCCATACGTACTCCGGCCACGAGAAAAAAGTCAAAACCAACATCGAGCGCCGCGCCGAGACGATGGGGCTGAAGAGCAAAGTCTTTGACATCCTCGTGCCGACCGAGAAAGAATCGCGCGTCCGTCAGGGCAAAAAGAGCGAGATTGACCGCAAGGTCTTCCCCGGCTATGTGTTTGTGGAGATGGTGCTGGACGACAACACCTGGTATCTGGTCAAAAGCACGACCGGCGTGATCGGCTTTGTCGGCGACGCAAGCCGACGCATCGTCAAGGACAGCGAGATCCGCGACATCAGCAGGCCCTGGAGGAGTCCGAGACCAAGCCGATCATCCGGCCCAAGTGGGAAGTCGGCCAGGCCGTGCGCGTCAACTCCGGCCCGTTCGCCGACTTCACCGGCACCATCCAGGAGATCAATGCGCCCAAAGACAAGGTCAAGGTGCTGATCTCCATCTTCGGCCGCGACACGCCCGTGGAACTGGAATTCAGCCAGATCGAGAAGATTTCGTAGGACCCCCTACCCCCAATTCTGGGGGACAGAAGAGCTGCCTTCCGTCCCAGAATTGGGGCGGGGGGCATTCAGAGGATACACAGCACATGGCAAAGAAAATCGTCGGAGTCGTCAAGCTCCAGATCAATGCGGGTAAAGCGACCCCCGCCCCGCCCGTCGGCCCCGCGCTCGGCGGCTACGGCATCAACATGATGGAGTTCATCAAGGGCTACAACGAGAAAACCGCCCCGATGATCGGCTCCATCGTCCCGGTCGAGATCACCATCTACGATGACCGCTCGTTCACGTTCATCACCAAGACCCCGCCCGCCGCCGACCTGCTCAAGAAGGCCGCCGGCATCCCGAGCGGCTCCGGGACGCCGAACAAGACCAAGGTCGCCAAGATCACGCAGCAGCAGCTGCGCGAGATCGCCGAGACCAAGATGCCCGACCTGAATGCCAACGATGTCGAAGCCGCGATGAAGATCATCGCCGGCACCGCCCGCTCGATGGGCATTGACATCGCGGGATAGGAAGCCCCGATGCCCTCATCAGGCATGCGCGATCGAGTCGGGAGAAAGCCGCATGGAGTCAGCTGCTATTGCCCTGGAGCCAGCTTGTCTCCGTCCTAGCCTGGTGGATCGAAGGCCGGGTGGGAGCCATGACTGTGGGAGGGCTCGACGCCCGCTGGCACCACAAGGAGAAAAAAATGCGAAAGCAAGACCGAGTTCAAGTCATCGGCAAGCGCTACCAGGCGCTTGCCAAGCAAGTGAACGACGAAGAACTGCTCGAACCGCATGCCGGCCCTGGACAAAGGTGAAGAGCCTCGCCAGCGCCAAGTTCGATGAGACCGTCAACGTCGCCGTCAACCTGGGCGTGGACCCGCGCCACGGCGACCAGATGGTGCGCGGCGTCACCACCCTGCCGCACGGCACGGGCAAAAGCCGCAAGGTGCTGGTCTTCGCCAAAGGCCAGAAAGCCGCCGACGCCGAAGCCGCCGGGGCCGACCTGGTGGGCGCGGAAGAACTGATCGAGCAGGTGCAGAAGGGCCAGCTGGACTGGAAGCAGTACGACCTGATCCTTGCGACGCCCGGACATGATGGGCCAGGTAGGCCGTCTGGGCGCGACCTTCAAGCAGAAGATGCCGAACCCGAAGGCCGGAACCGTCTCGCCGAACATCGGCCAGGCCGTCAGCGACATCAAGAAGGCGACCCGCGTCGAGTACCGCGTCGAGAAGGCCGGCATCGTCCATGCGCCGCTCGGCAAAGCGTCGTTTACCGAGCGAGCAGCTTCAGGAGAACTTCAACGCCCTGCTGGACGCGCTTGCAGAAGGCCAAGCCGTCCGTCGTCCAAGGGCCGCTACTTCAAGAAGATCGCCTGTCCACCACGATGGGGCCGAGCGTCCGGATTGACCCGCTCCGCGCCGTCGCCATCGCGACGGGCAAGGGATAGCAGGCCCCCTAACCCCCAATAAGGGGGATCGGAAAAAGGCTATCCCTCTGGCTCCCCCCATGGTTAAGGGTGGTAGGGGCCGGGGGGCTTCCGAACTGCATAAGTTTTCGCCGTAGACAGCCGGTTCCGCGTCAATCCGACGTGGATTAATGGGCAATTCGCCCGCCAGCCGAGGTATCAGGAATGCTCGCGACACGCCCTCGCGCGTCGCCCCAAGCGCCCTGCGACCTGCCTCCCCGTCTACGGCAGTCGCAGGGCGCATTTATTTTCTCCTATTCCCCCAGAATTGGGGGCAGGGGGCTAGGAGGAGGTGAATCACATATGGCACAAGAATACACGATCGAACCCGCCGCGGCCAAAGTGGAACTTGTCGCCGAACTGCGCGAACTGGTCGGACAGACCAAAGCGGCCATCCTGACCGACTACCGCGGCCTGTCCGTGGCCGAATTGACCGACCTGCGCAAGAAGCTGCGCGCTGCGGACGCCGAATACCGGGTCGTCAAGAACACGCTGTTCAAGCTGGCCGCCGGCGACTCCATGCCGGTCGACCAGATGGGCGAGCATCTTGACCGGCCCGACGGCCATTGGCTTCGCCAAAGGCGACCCCGTCGCGGTCGCCAAAGTCCTGCTGGACTTACGCCCGCGACCACAAGGCCATGTCGCGTCAAAGCCGGCGTCATGGACGGCCGCGTCTTAGACACCGCCCAGGTCGAGGCGCTGTCCAAGACCCCGCCGCGCGAGGTCCTGATCTCGCAGATGCTCGGCTCGCTGCAATCGCCCATCGCGGGCTTTGTCGGGACGCTGAACGGGATCATTTCCAATTTCGTCTTCACGCTGCAAGCCATCGCCGACAAGCAGGGCGGAGGCGAAGCGCGGCGGAAGCCGCCGCTTAACCGAATATGCCCCCCGGCCCCCAATTCTGGGAGTGAAGGGTTACGCGATCCTGATTTCACTCTGATCCCCCAAAATTGGGGCTGGGGCAACCAGGGGCCAACAACACATTAGGAGAAATAGAAACATGGCCGATACCGCCGCATTGATGGATTCCATCAAAAGCATGACCGTGCTGGAACTCAGCGACTTCGTCAAGCAGCTTCAGGAAGAATTCGGCGTCACCGCCGCCGCGCCCGCCGCCGCTGCGCCCGCCGGTGGAGGCGGTGCCGCCGCCCCGGCCGTCGCAGAGGAGCCGACCTCGTTCAACGTCATCCTGACCGCCGCCGGCGAAAAGAAGATCAACGTCATCAAGGTCGTCCGCGAGATCACCGCGCTGGGCCTGAAGGAAGCCAAGGACCTGGTAGACGGCGCCCCGAAGGCCGTCAAGGAAGGTCTGAGCAAGGACGATGCCGACGCCCTCAAGGCCAAGCTGACCGCCGAAGGCGCAAGTGTCGAAGTCAAGCCCGCCTAAGAGACTGTATAGAAACTCGGGTCCAGCGGTTAAAACCGCAGCAACAAAGGCACAAAACCGGCCTGCGCCGGTTAAGAATAAGTCAAAATCTTAGTCCGCGAAGGCGGACTTCGTGCCTTTGTTGCTGCGATTTCAATCGCCCGGTCTGCTTTCTACACAGTTTCTCAGCCCCTGGCCTTTGCCTGTGGAACCAAAACCGCCCGCATCTCGTTTTAAACAGGAGATGCGGGCGGCTTTTATTGGGAGGCTACATTGAGAAAGCAAGTGACGGCGGCTCTGCTGGGCGGGACGCTCTGTCTGGGCGGCGTTCTGCTGCCGACACGCGCCTGTGAACTGCTGATTGTCTGGAAAGCCGACTTGACCCACCCGCAGGTTGCTTCCCCTGCCCTGCCCCCGGCGACGGGAACGGCGACCATTCAGTTTGATTTCGCGCATCCTGGCGCGACGGTGCAGGTAGACACGAAAAATGTGCCGGACGCCCGTACTGTAGAACTGCACATTTCTCGCTCTTACACCGACCACACCGGCCCCACCGTGTGTACCGTGTACACAGCAGCCGAGGGATCACTGCCGGCCACACTGACCCGGCGCATCACGGAAACGGATTTGGTGAAGCAGACAGACCCCAAAATCGCGTCGTTTGCCGATCTCGTGCAGGCGGTCCTCAATGGTCGCACTTATGTCACGGTGTCTACGAAGGCTCACCCCGAAGGCGCATTGTCCGGCTTCATTACCATGCGGAAAGAAGCCGTTTACACCGACACGCCGGGCAATATCAGCCATGACCCGACGCTGCACCACGCGGCGCAAAAGTCTCTCCCCTACTCCGTAACTTCCACCGTAAACGGCACGGTCAGCCACTGATTCACCCGCTGGAACTGCGCCCAGAGTTTGTAGCGGCCCGGCTTCGGCAGGGTCAGTTTGAACGACAGGGCTGGACCGGTTTGTGTCACCCTGTCCGGCGTCACCGGGACCGTTTCCGGCTGCCCCGCCTGCATCATCGCCAGCATCGCCGCGCCGTAGGAGCCAGACTGGACTCCGTGCAGGGCGTGGGTATGGACAATGGTTTTCCCATCTTCCCGCAGCGCGATCAGATGCCCCATGACGCCTAAAATCGGCTGCATGTCGGTGCGGGGATGGCCCAGCATGTCGGCAAACGTGTAGGTCAGCAGCGTCTGGCGGCCTGCTTTCCAGGGCAAGGGGCGGCACAGGAGAGCGATGCGCGTGTCGCCGACTGTCTTAACGGTGTGCGTGTCGGGGACAAGGCGCGGCGGTGGGGGCATCTGAGTCAGCGGCCCGCCGACATCCAGCATTGTCCGCAGGATTTGGTTGTCACCATCGGTCGGGGTAAAGTCGGCGAACAGCAGGTAGCGGCCCGCGTGTGGAAAGGTCCAGGTCAGATGCCACCAGCCCCGCGCGTCCATTAACGGGTGCTGATGCTCAAACCAGCCGAAGTCCTGGCTGACCATCAGAAAATGCAGGTGCTTCTCGTGGACGATCTCAAAGTCGCGGACAACCTTGCCGGACGGCGATTCGCGGATGACAAACGTCAGGGGAACCGGGCGGCCCGGCAGAGGATGGGGCGGAGTGGTGAGCGTGAGTGCATAGGTGCGATGCCCATGCAGAAGCCGCTGGGCGAGGGTCAAATAGGACGCGGGCGAGTGGTCAAACTTGGCCTTGCAGGTGTCCGAGCAGAAGTAATAGGTCTTGCCGCCGACGGTCTCTCGGTACGGCGTTGTGTCCGTATCCGTCATCATGCGGCAGACGGGGTCTTTGACATCGTGCGCCAGGGCGGCGCTGGCGAGAAGCAAGATAAAAGCCATGCCGTGAATGGCACGGCTAATCGGCATGACATGGTTCACTGGCTCATTTCCCCGTCTGATATTCGCCGCCGGGATACCCGTGCACGATCCCTGCCTGATGCAGAGTTTCCACCGCCGATGCCGCCCAGTGGCCGGGCGGCACATCCGGGAAGGGAACCATGGCGACGCCTGCGGCTTCCAGCGTAGTGACAGCCTTGTAGCCCGGATCGGTCAGGGGCACGACAGAGGAAGCTTTGGCGGATTTGGCCGGAGCCGCTGTTTTGGGAGCCGCAGAGACGGAAAGGGCCGCGCCTAAGAGCAAAGGCGCGGCCAGATACAGGATGCGTGCGTTCATAAATACTACACGAAATTGAGGTGCGGGAAGTTCCCGCCGAGAACCGGATTAGAGGGCGTTTGCAGCCACTTGTCCAGCAGGGTGGCGTAGACGGAGCGGAAGTCGGTGTGCATCCGCAGGTCGCCGTCGTCCAGGTCGCTGAGGCTGGGATAGTCGCCGTAGACGCCGCCTTTGATGCCGCCGCCGGCCAGGAACATGACGCTAGCCGCGCCGTGGTCGGTTCCCGCCGAGCCGTTTTCTTTGACGCGCCGCCCGAATTCGGAGAAGGTCATGGTGACAACGTCATTCGCCCGGCCCTGCGCGGTCAGGTCGGCGTAGAAGGCGGTGATGCGCGTCGGCGAGCCGCCCAGAAGATTGGCGTGCTGGCGCGGCTGGTTGGCGTGGGTGTCAAAGCCGCCGATGCTGAGGTAATAAACGCGCGTACCGACGCCGCCGGTGATCAGCTTGGAGATGGTCTGCAATCCCGACGCCAGGCCGTTGTTCGCGGGGTACTGGGCATGGTTGCCGGCTTTGATGTCGTAGTCCTTGAAGGCTTTTTTCAGTTCCAGGCTGCTGGAATAGGCCTCGCTGCCGACGTTGCGGACGAACTCGGCATTGGAGCCGGCGACGGTTCCCTGGGAATAAAGAGCGCGCAGGGTTTCCAGTTGCTTTTTGTCCGGGCCGTCCTGGCGGAAGCCGAAGTCGGAGCCGCCGCCGATGACGGAGGCCGGAACGCCTTCGGAAAACAGCGTCAGGGGCAGGGCCGAGCCGAGCGTGATGCCGGACAGGGGGTTGCCCTGGAAATGACCGTCTTTGTCAAAGTAGCGGGCCAGCCAGCCGGTGCGCTCACGGACGTCGATCTCGGTGTTTCCGGTCTGCCAGACATCCATAGATTGGAAGTGGCTGCGGTTGGGGTTCGGGTAACCGACTCCGGTTACGACGGCGAGCTGGCCTTTGTCAAACATGCCCTTGAAGGCGGACATATTCGGATGCAGGCCGACGCGGTCGCTGATCTTGACAACGTCGTTGGCGGGAATGCCGATGACGGGCCGCGCTTTGGCGTAGCCGGCATCGGTGTAGGGGATGACGGTGTTCAGGCCGTCATTGCCGCCGGACATCTCAATGACAACGAGGATTTTGCCGCCGGGAATGGGGGGCAGATTGACGGCCAGCGGGTCCATGGCCTGCGCCTGCGCCGCCTGCATCAGAAACGTCGGCATCGCCAGGCCCAGCCCGACAAAGGTCAGACCGTTGACAAGAAATTCGCGGCGCGTGGTTGGTTGAAAGATAGACATGTTAAGTTCTCCGCCCCCCAGCCCCCAATAATGGGGGAGCCAGAGGTTCAGCGTCTTCCGGTTCCCCATTATTGGGGGCGAGGGGGCCATGTTACGCCAGTTGGTATTCCGGCGCGGACAGGATCAGCGACACCAGGCCGGGCGCTTTGCCGTCAAAATTGATCTGGGTCGGCTGCCCGTCCTCGCGGGCATAGGCCGAGCAGGGCATTGCGGGTCGGTGCGCTCGGCGTGTGGCCCGGCAGCATCCAGGCCCAGAGGGCGTCCACCACCTGTTCGGGCGTATTCAGGCCGCCCGGAGCGGTTCCATAGGCGGCGATGCCGCGCCGCAGGTGGGCCGAGATCACGCCGCGCCGGCCCATCTCCTGCACCAGACTGCTGGCGAAGTTGATGCGAGTGATCAGGGTCATCGTGTTCACCCAGCTTTTGCCGCCCGGCCAGCCTTTGACATTGGGCGGGTTGAACAGGTCCTGCCCCATCGCGCTGGCCGTGGACCCCAGCGCGTTGTTCTTGGAGGCCATGGAAAACGGCGCGTCCAGCGTCCGCAGGGCGGTCACGGTGTACTCAGTCGGGCTTTTAATCTTGGCATGGAACGCGGCGTCGGAGTAAAACGCGGGCGAATGGAGCAGCGTCGCCATCACCGCCCGCATGTCATAGCCGCTGTCAAAGTAAGTCTTCGTCAGCGGCGCGATGTCGGCGGGCGCGGGATGCTCATGGACGAAATACCTGAACAATTTGGTGCAAAGGAACTGCGCGGTCTGCGGCTGCCGGACGACGATGTCCAGAATGTCGTCGCCATTGAAGTTGCCGGTCTGGCCCAGAAACGTCTTGACGCCGTCGTCGTGCTGGTCGGGGTGGAACGAGAACGCCGCCGTGTCCCGGTCAAAGCGCCAGCCGGTGAAGGCCCTGGCCCCTTCTTTGACATCCTTTTCGGTGTAGCCGCTGCCGACACCCATGGTGAAGAGTTCCAGCAGTTCGCGCCCGTAGTTTTCGTTGGGCTTGCCTTTTTTGTTTTCCACACCGTCCAGCCAGACCAGCATGGCGGGGTCGCGCGAGACGGCTTGCAGCATGGTGTGGAAATTGCCCAGCGCGTGAGTCCGCAGCGTCTGGTTCTGCTGCCACATCCAGTGGGGATTGTCCACTTTGAAATTGGCGGTCGCGAAGTGCCCGTGCCAGAACAGGGTCATCTTCTCTTCCAAAGGCCGGGGCGTGTGGGACATTCGATACATCCACCACTTTTTGACGCTGCCGATGTCATCAAAGTCCACATAGTCGCCGGCGATCTCATGCAGGAGCGGGTCAAAGGGATCAGGGACGCTTTCCGGGTGGAGCAGCCTGTCGGTGGTTCCGGCGACGCCAAGTTTGGCGTACTCCGTCCATTCCGAGGGCCGCGCGCCAAATCCCGCGCGCCGCAGCAGGTGCGCCAGTTTGCGCGTATCCGTTGGGGTCAATGTCATGGTCAAAGCCTCCAGACAACTCTCCAGGGAGCGAACAGGGAACACGAGTCAGGCGAAAGAGAACAGAAAAAGAACACACGCCAATATCGTGCTGACGAATCATTATACCAAAAGTTCTATGAAAATTGCAAAAAGACTTTTGTTTATTTTAATTCGGGAGCGTCTGTGATATAATGTCCGCAGGGATTGGCGAATAGTTCGGAGACATGGCCTTTTTGTCACGCGCGATGCTGGAAAATGATGAGTTGCTGCTGCTGCGGGCGCTGCTGCGCGCGTCGGACTACGGCGTCCTGCTGTCCGACTCGGCGCGTCGTGACCAAATCGGCAACCGGCGGTTCTGCGAGATGTTCGGACTGGACAGTCTGGACACGCTGCAAGCGCAGCCCGATTACGTGCAGACGCATCTGACGCCCCGTTTGAAAGACCCGGAAGGATTTCTGCGAACGCTGGAAGCCGTGTATGCCGACCCGCACCGCGTGCTGGAAGACGAAGTGGCGCTTGTCGCGCCCCGACCCCGGCTGCTGCGCCGCTACACCGCGCCCGTTGTGGATGACGCCGGGCAGGTGATCGGGAGGCTGTGGACGTTTCTGGACATCACACGCGCGCGGAACATGGAGGAGAAGGTGCGGGCGCAGGCAGCCCAGCTCAAGGAGCAGTCCCGGCAGCTCGCCTCGGCGCTGAAAACCGTGACGGGCCGGCTGGACAAGGTGGAAAGCACACTGTCCCTGACCCAGCAGCAACTCTTTGAAACGGAAAAGCTCTCCGCGGTTGGCCTGCTGGCGGCGTCGGTCGCCCACGACATCCGCAACATCCTGACGCCGCTCGCCATTGAATTGAATTTGGCCGATCAGAATGATCCCGGCGCGCGCCGAGAATCGCTGGAGGCCATGCGGCGGCAGGTGGACAGCCTGGCTCTGCTGACCCATCGCCTGCTGGCCCTTGCCAAGCCGGCGACGACGGAACGCGCTCCCACCGATATCTCCCTCCTGGTCACGCGCATCGCCCAGTTGATCCGCTCCCAGGCGGCGCTGGAAAACGTGCAGATCGTCCTCCACGCCCCGCGCCATCTGCCCCCGATCTCCGCCGACAGCGTGCAGATGGATCAAGTCCTGGTCAACCTCGTTTTGAACGCCATGCAGGCCATGCGGGCGACGAATGGGGGGACGCTCACGCTGACGCTGGACCGGCACAAATCCGGCGTTCGCGTCCGCGTCGCCGATACGGGGCCGGGCATCACGCCCCTTCATCGCCGCCGCCTGTTTGACCCGTTTTTCACGACGCGGCCCGATGGGGCGGGCCTGGGCCTGTTTTCCTGCCGCCGCATCCTGGAGGCTCACGGAGGCGAGATCAAAGCCCGCAGCGCGTCGGGACGGGGAACACAGTTCACCCTCTGGCTGCCCCTGCCCGAAACTTCCGAAGGAGGACCGTGATCATCGCCGGCAAGATTTTGATTGTGGAAGACGACCGGGCCATCGTGCAGTCCCTGATGCGCCTGCTGTCGCGGGAAGAATACTTTGTCCAGGCGGTTTCCAGCGGTGAAGACGCTGCCGCGCATCTGCGCCAAGACCCGTCTTACGATCTGGCCCTGCTGGATGTGGCCCTGCCCGGCATGGACGGCTTCGCGACCTGCCGCGCCCTGCGCGAGCAGGGCTGGCGCTGCCCGATCCTGATGCTGACCGGGCGCAGCGGGGGCGTGGACAAGGTCGCCGGCCTGACAGCCGGTGCCGACGACTACATCACCAAGCCATTCAGCCCCGCGGAACTGCTGGCGCGCATTCAGGCCCATCTGCGACGGTCGCGCGAATACGTCGCCCCGGAAGAAGACGCGCATGCCATCACGCTGCGGGCCGATTTAATTTTGGACTTACGCAATCGGGACGCCTTTGTAAAGAGCCGGCCGGTGCATTTGACGGACCGGGAATATGAAGTCCTGCTGCTGCTGGCGCGGCATCGGGGAACCGCGCTGGACAAGACGTGGCTGTTCCAGCAGGTGTGGGGCAATGCACCGGAAGAGGGCATCAAAGCCCTGGCCGTGTATGTGCGCCGGGTCCGTCAGAAGATTGAGGAAGACGAGAATAACCCGCGCGTGATCCAGACCGTGCGCGGCTTCGGCTACAAACTGGCGATGGAGGACGGAGAAGAAGCCTCCTAGCCCCCTTGTGAATGCGATCCACCTGCTTCGTCTGGATGAAGTCCCATTGCTTTTGGAAGGCCGCCCAATAGCGCAGCGTTTCCCGCCCGTAGCGGGCGTGCATCAGCAGCAGCGCGTTCAGCCTTCCGTCTGCACCCACCAGATTTTGTCGGTCGTGTAGGGAGTGGCGCTGAAGACCGCCTCGGCATCGTAAAAGCCGCCGGCAGGGTCCATCGCCAGACAGGCCCACGAGTAGAACCAGTGCAGGAACAGAGGGCTGGGGCATGTGAGGCTTCCTATCGGCTCTTTGTCACGACGGCAGCTTCATTGTAGAGACGCTTCAAATCTTCGGGGGTCATTTTGTGTGGCCCGACATCTCCGGTCCAGGAAACGAAATAGGACCAGCGGACCCCGTAGCGGCGCATCTTTTCCACGTCCGGCACGCCCCCAAACTCCGTCAGGGCGACCAGTTTGCGCCCGCCGTACTGCTTTTGCAGCGTGTCCCAGACGCTGCTCAGGGGGTCGGCGGGGTCTGCCGGATACTGGTCAATTCCGACGATGTCCACCAGGTCATCGCCCGGATACCAGGCGGGGTTTGTCCCGGAGCAGTCCACCCAGATCAGATTGTGCAGATGATGGACGTTTGTCAGCCGGTCGTGCATCAGCCGCCAGAGTTTTTTGAATGACTCCGGCCCTTTCGCCCCCCACCAGAACCAGCCACCCTCGGCTTCGTGCAGAGGCCGCCACAACACCGGGACGCCGGCATCCTGAAACTTTTGAAGCTGGCCGGCGATCACATCCATGTCCCGCAGCAGCAGTTTGTATTCGGGCGAATCCGGGTGGTCCAGGGCCTGTGCGACATCAAACGTTGAGGAGTCCGTGTAGAAACCGCGCCACCACGGCTTGTCCTTCGTGTCCAGCAGCCCCGCCGGGGCGTTCCAGTGCCAGGTAACGGTGACGATCTGGCCCGCGTGAGCGGCCTGGATCAGTCGTTCCGTTTCATGCGAGCTTGCTCCATGCGCGGCCCGCGACGGGCTGTAGTCGATCAGATCGCCGCCCATGATGGCGGGCGTTTGTCCCGAAACCGAACGCACGTAAGCCGTGTCACCGTCGTCATACTGCCCCGACAGAGTCTGTTTGCCGTACTTCTGAACAAGGGACCGCATCAGGGCTTGGGCTGCCGGGGTCGCTTTGGGATCTGAAAGCGCCGCCGGCACCGGGGCTAGAGGCGGGGCAGGCGGAGCGGGTACGAGGTCCAGCGCGTCAATCTCGTAGTAGCCCCATCCCCGGTCAATCTCCACGGTGTTGACGCCTTCGGTGAGTTCCACCTTGCCCCCGGACTGAACGGCGAATTTGTCCCCTGTCACCGGCAGCGTTCCCGAAGCCTTGTGGCCGTTGACCACTAAATCAAAGCCCTTCGCGCCAAAGGGCGCGCTGTAGCGGACACGGGCTTCGTACAGTCCCGCGTGAGCCTTTGGAACGCTCCACACGATCTTTGCGCCGTCGGCGGCGAAATCGCCCACATAGCCCTTTCCAGAAAAGCCGGGCAGTTTGGTCTGAACGGTCACGCCGGTCAACGCAGCATCTTCGGCTTCCAGATGGATGGCTTTGGGCGCGGCCTGAGCCAGCGCCGCACCAGGCAGCAGGAGCAGTGACAGGAATTTCCATAAGACAATCTTTTTGCTGCGGCTAAACCTTTGCTGCCCTTTCAAGGAATTGTGCATAGAGCCACCTTTTCTCATGGTAAATGGTTCCGATAACGGTCAATTATGTCATATTGGGCCGTTTGCGGACTCGGTGCGGAGCGCGTTTTAACCTTGCCTTTTCCCACGAATAGCACCCGCTGACAAAAGCATTTGCTCAATCTGCTGATGTTTTATAATGACATCGTCCAAAATCTCATCAACCTCAGTTTCTGAATATAATCCACAGGAAGCCTCAGCCCATGCCTCATGGTAAGGATAACTCTGATCGTGATAATCCAGTGCGGTTCGGTTCTGAGCATCACATGCATTCACATCCTCCACGCTTGCTAGAAGGACGCGAACAAGTTCGGCGTCTTCACGGTAAGCAGCCTGCATTAAATATGTGGGCATCATTCTCTTGCTGACTGGCAAGGTGGAATTCTTCGTGTTAATTTCCATTCTTTATTACCTAACACGGCCACAATGGACAGCGTACACGTTCTGGTTCCGATAAGGTGTCTTATGGGATATTCGGAAATCTAGCTATGCTTAAAACAATGAGCCTCACCAGAATTGTCAGAATAATTCGCGCAAAGCAGTGTCAGTCTATCTTGTCTTGTGCGCTCGCAATATCCACAAGGCAACTATCACCATAATCGTGTGCTGCATTCGAGTCCGCTTTTCGCCAACTGCCAGGGTCATGATATTCAATATGCTCTTTGGTAATCCTGACCCGCGTCAGCCCGCCACATTCATGAAGGTAAACAAGCACCACCTCGTCCACCACCTCGTCAGGATGAGAAAATTCTTCGCCGACCAAAGCCCTTTGAATATCCAGCTCCAACAAAAACCAATACCGATAAACCGTGGCAAAGCTCGTAGACGAGAGAGGGAAATGATTGCCGTTATGGAAATGGACGCTATCTTTCCACTTTTCAACAAACCACTCAGGAAGTGCTCTGCTATAGCCCATATCTGTAGTGAATGTGGAGGAAAACCCCATTCTCCTTCCCTCACCTTTCTAACTGGCCCCACCCACAACTTTGTTCCGATAATTTGCGTTATGGAATACTCGACGATTTTGGTCCGTTCAGAAACGACGAAACCAACGCACCGAAAATGGTTCCCGCTACCCACTGGACCGGACAATTGTTAGGCAGCAGATGCTAAAGTTTCTTTCGCCATCGGTTCAGGCCACTGACAGCCACCCATAACGCTATGTTTATCACTAAGGCGGACACCACTACCCAACCGGCAGAACGAGAGAGGTGTTTTCCGGGTGATGGATCGGCGACCATCAAGATAGAGCCAACAAAGGAAGCAAACATTGCCGCGCAAAGAACAAGAGCATATACCAGGTTCTTGATGATCTTCTGCCGGAGCCTCATGTATTTTTTGCTCCACAGCCGTCATCCCCAGCCGCCGCTCTGTGACCGCCGGGCGGCGATCAGCAATTGGATGTCAGACAATCCCGGTGACTTCAGGCGCGTTCCTCACACCCATTATAAACTCATTCCCCTGAAATCGTCAACTGCGTCAGCCCTGCTCTCATAAATCGCCCGGCAAGCCGGGAGACGGTTTGCCGGGCGATGAAGTTCACCATGCGCTCGCACTTAGTCGAAGCTCATGGTTCCCACAAAATTGGCGCAGCCGGTATTGGCCGCTTTGGTGCCGTCGGTCGCACCGCAGTCGTTGGCCGTGGGGTTGTCCGGGCCACCGGAGATGGCGGTAGCGCGCAGCCATTTGACATGCCCGTCGTCCATGAGCCAGTTGGAGCCGTCGGAATGGCGTCCAGTGAGATTGTTGTAGAAATACGTTGGGTTCCACCAGTTTCCCGCCTGATTAGCGCTGTAGTAGGCGGTCTGCGCGGGGATGCTTCCCATCACGCCCGTGTCGTAGACACCACTGTAGGATGGTCGGCCCGCGCCATTGCCAGCGACAGAGTTGCCATCACTCGGATTGGTCGGATCTGCATTGTAATCCAGGGTGACCTCATACAGCAGAACCGTCTTGGCTGGCGATTGAAACTTCGCCAGGGCGATCGGGGAAAGAACGGGGCCGCCATTCCATAACGTGGGAACCAGTTCCGAGTTGAGGCTATACGAGACATGCAGGCCGCCGGTCGAATCATCCGGGCATTGATAAACCCCCGCCGCTTTGACGAAGGGATAGATTTGAGAGGCCCAGCCCCTGCCGTTTTGCCAGTTTCCCTGGGTTCCGGGCGGCAAAGTCTCATCGGCGTCCTGGGTGTACTGGATGACTGCCAAGCCAAGCTGCTTGAGGTTGGACTGACAACTTGCGCGGCGCGCGTTTTCGCGCACCTTCTGAAAAACCGGAAAGAGAATGGCCGCCAGGATCGCGATTATCGCGATGACGACGAGCAATTCAATGAGCGTGAAGCCCGCGCGATGCGAGTTTCGGTGGGTACAGCGTGTCAACATGGAAGTTTCCTCGTTTCTGTGTGATAGGGTCTGATTTAGCGATAAATCAAAAAGATGTGATGCAAGTTTCCTTTCGGCAGCGGGAATTGGGTCAGTGCGTGCCGGCCAACGAGGGCGGCATCCGCGCCGGAGTCGGCGGCGGTCCGACCGAGTGGCGAACAACGAGTTCGGTGTCAAAAACTTCCGGGCGGTCATTTTCCGCCGCGGCACTGGCCTGGGCCGGTGAAAGCAGCAATTCCACGGCGCGGCTGCCCATTCGCCGGAACGGCTGCCGCACCGTGGTCAGCGGCGGTGTCGTCATGCGCGAGATCAACGAATCATCAAATCCGGCCACGGAAACATCTTCGGGAACACGGATTCCGAAGTTTGCCAGCGCCTCCATGCAGCCATAAGCAATGGCGTCACTGGCGCAAAAGACCGCCGTCGGCATCGCCTCGTCTCAATGCCGCTCCAGCCAGTCGGTCATGCGATCCCGGCCACAGGTCGTGGAGAATTCACCCGGCAGCACGAGGCTTGGGTCATAAGCAATGTTCGCGCCTTCCAAAGCGCGGCGATAGCCGGCGAGACGCTGCTGCACGCCTGCCTGCGCCGGATTGGCGGCAAGATGCAAAATCCGCCGATGCCCCTGCGAGATCAAATACTGCACGATGGTGAACGCTCCGCCTGCATTATCCACGTCCAGTCGCAGGACGCCGGGAAGCTCCAGGTCACTGTGCAGAGTGACAAAGGGAATCTGGCGTTTCAGCGTTTCGGCAAACTCACGGCTGATCATTGGCCCGATCAAAATCATGCCGTCCACACGGCCATCACAGAATTGCAGGGTCTTCGCCTCACTGGTTTTCCAGTCGGGGATGGAAAACACGGTTGTATTCTGTCCGTGCCTGGCATTGGATTCCAGAATACCGTTGAGAACCTCCAGAAAATAGAGATTGACTTCGCTGCCGGCAAAGGAAGAGACGACGCCGATAGTGTCCATGCGTCTGCGGGACAGCCCGCGTGCCACCCCATTGGGACGGTAATGCAAACGCTGGGCCGCCTCCTGAACGCGGGTGCGGGTGGTCTCGGAGACGCGCGTGGAAGACGTGGCTCCATTGAGGACGACCGAAGCCGTCATAGCGGCCACGCCGGCCTCGCGGGCGACATCCTGTAATGTGGGGGCATTTCTCTTCATCTCTGATTTATCGCTAAATCAATTATACAAGACTATTTCAAAAATTGCAATACTCCCAGAAAATATTTTTTCCGGGGAACCCGGCTCACCTCCCGCTTTGTTTCAACAGCAGCATATCAGAACGGAGCTATATAAACGATGGCAGAGCAAACATTGGAAAAAGCGACTTTTGGCGCGGGCTGCTTTTGGGGCGTGGAAGAGACGTTTCGGCAAATGCCCGGCGTCGTGGACGCCGCCGTCGGCTACGCGGGCGGGACTTATCCGAACCCCACCTACCATGACGTCTGCACCGGACAGACCGGCCATGCCGAGGTCGTCGAAGTGACCTATGACCCCGCGCAGGTTTCGTATGAGGACCTGCTGAACGTCTTCTGGGCCAACCATGACCCGACGACGCTCAACCGTCAGGGGCCGGATCACGGGACGCAGTACCGCTCGGCGATTTTCTTTCATTCGTCGGCTCAGGAGAAATCCGCGCAGGCTTCCAAGGCGGCCCATCAGGGCGAGTTCAAGCGTCCGATTGTCACTGAAATCGTCCCGGCATCAACCTTTTACCGGGCGGAAGAGTACCACCAGCAGTATCTCGCCAAGCGCGGGCTTTCCCACTGCCATATTTAGGAATGGATGTTACGCGCATCTCTTCAACAATGGAGTGAACTCCTTCGCTCTGTGGCGGAGACGCCAACTGGCCGCCTTCGCGGACAGACGACAAGGATCAGAAGACAAGGGTGCAGTTGCCTTTCTTGTACCCGCGCAGGCGGCTACTTGGCCGGAGGCCACAGAGCGAAGGAGTTCACTCCATTGTCGGAGAGCTCATTGCGGCAGGCTCAAGTCTCCGCCGTTTTGGGCCGGAGCCACTCCTGCAATTGGGGAAATCTGGCTGGTCACGACATGGCGTTCCCCACCCTGCTCCATGACAAGCCGGTAGGAACGCGCAGAGGCGGGAACCGCGTACCGCGCGTGCCAGGCACCATCGGCCTCAAAGACCGGCGGGGAAGACTTGGTCGGGGCGGGCGAATCATCAAAGATGCACTGAAGGCGCGTGATGCTTCTGGCAAATGTGACGTTCAGATGAGCCTGGGCATACACCACCTGAACTGGCAGCGGGTCGGCAGCGGCGTGGAGTCGCGCCGCTTCCAGGCTGCCTGGATTGCCGACAGCCCCGCCACTCGTGGTGAAGTTCCACGCTCGGGAGATGTCCTCCCCATCGTCGGTTGTGGCCTGAACCGAGACATGATAGGTAGCGCCGGGCAGGAGCGGCTGTTTCGGGATGAGAATGGCCGCATTGGACAGGTGATCGTCATTGCGGGGCGTGTTGATATAGAGCGGCACTGTCTGCCCGGCATCAGTCGTCAGCGTGGCGGAAGACAGGACAATCGGATGGTCGCCGGCGCCGAAATGGGCAAAGACGATGGCGTATCCCACCGGCAGCGTGGGCGAAGTATAAATGCGAAGCGGGCTGGGGGTTTCGTTGCCGTCCCACCGGGTCGGAACGTGTGTCTGATCCGGGAACGGAGAAACGACAACCGCATCCGTGCTGCTTTGCCCAAAATCCAGAGTGGTCTGATATAAATGGGGCTGCACCCCATCAGAGCCGACGCCCAGCGCGCCTGCCTCCGGCTGGAGAAACGGCAGACGGTGATAGGGCGCGTCAAATAACCCCATGATCGGGACCGTGACGAGCGGGGACGAATTCCCGGAAACATCTTCGCCGATAGGGAAACCGTAACCAAACGTGGTAGCCCGATCCTGCGGCATGGCTCCGGTGGCCCCCGGCCTGCCGATTTGCTCGTCATGCCCGGAAGCGTCACTGTAAAGGGACAAGTAGTGGGAATGGGCCTGAGCCGCCGCGCAGAGGGACGGGTCCAGCGCAAAGGGCGGCAGGCCGATGGCATGCCGGACGGTGTTCACCGCCTCAAAGACGGCGCGCTGCCGGGCCGTCGGCTCCGGCAGATCGCTGACGGCATCCGCCGCGACCGTGAATTGCCACTCTTTGTCATAGTGGAAGTTACCATCGAGGAGAACACGGCATTGCACCGTGTAATCGCCCGGCGGCAGCGGCTCGGCAGGCTGATAGAGGACTGCTTTTTTTTCGAGGGAATAAGTGGCGGGAACGACGGCCTGGTTCAAGGTGAGCGTGACACCGATGATCTTGGTATCGCCGACGGGAGCGATTTGGAATGTGAGGGTGGGACGAGTGATTCGGACACTCCCGGTCGGCTGCGGAGGCCGGGTCGTGCAGGACGCCGCGAACGCGCCTAGCGGCGAAGCGGCAAACGCAGCAACGAAAGCCAGGAAGCCGCTCAGAGCCAGCCCACTCTTTCGCGTCCGTAATTTATTCGGTTCGATTGGTCGCTTCCAGCACATTTTCGGCCATGTAGATCGGGGCGCGGACGCGGAGGGCAAGGGCGATGGCATCCGAGGGACGGGCGTCAATGTCCATGGATTCCCCGCCGGCTTTGACGATGCCGATCTTGGCATAGAACGTCTCGTTCCACAGGTCGTCAATGACCACGCGCTCAATGGTAGCGTCGAGCCGTTCCAGGACAAGGCGAATAAGGTCATGCGTGAAGGGGCGATCCGGCGATTCCCCTTCCAGAGCGACGGAAATGGCGAAGGCTTCAAACTGCCCGACAAAGATGGGAATGCGGCGGCCCCGATTGTCGCGCAGCAGGACGAAGTGGTTGGCGATGGTTCCCTGATCCTGGTGCGCGTAGACGCCCATGACTTTGACTTCTTTTTCGTGCAGAGAATGCGGGGTGCGGTTCTCCATTTCGGAAGTAAACTCGCCGCCTGCCCCGCCGCTGCTCATGCCGCCGGCGCTTTGATCGCGCAGGGAAGACAAGCCATCGGGATCGGCGTCCTGTGGCCGCCAATCATCGTCGAACAATTTGTCGAAATCGCCTGGCACCTTTTCCTCACTTCCTCATGCCGCAAGTCATAATGCCGTTAATCGTCGCGCCGCCCTGTCTTGCTGATGACTTTCAGGAACTCTTTGTTGCTCTTGCTGTTGTTCAGCCGGTCAATCAACAGTTCTGTCGCCTCCACGGTTCCCAGCCCCGCCAGGACGCGGTGCAATTGGTAGACAGCCTTCAGGCTGTCCTCGTCGTAAAGCAGTTCTTCCTTGCGCGTGCTGGACTCTTTGACGTTGATCGCCGGGAAGATGCGCCGGTTGGCGATCTCCCGGTCCAGTTTGAGTTCCGAGTTGCCGGTACCCTTGAACTCCTCAAAGATGATGTCGTCCATGCGCGACCCGGTTTCGACCAAAGCGGTCGCGATAATGGTCAGACTGCCGCCCCCTTCGATATTACGGGCGGTGCCGAAGAAACGTTTCGGGCGATAAATGGCCGCCGGATCCAGGCCGCCCTGCAGCGTCCGCCCGGACGGCGTGACCGTCAAGTTGGACGCGCGCGAAAGCCGGGTCAGGCTGTCCAGCAATACTACCACATCTTTGCCCGACTCGACAAGCCGTTTGGCTTTTTCCAGCACCATGTCGGCGACGCGCATATGGTTTTCCGGCAGCTCGTCAAAGGTGGAGGAAACGACTTCGCCGTTGACGGAGCGGCGGATGTCGGTGACTTCTTCCGGGCGCTCGTCAATCAGCAGCACGACCAGATGCACTTCCGGGTGGTTGGTCGTGATGGAATTGGCGATGGACTTGAGGATCGTCGTCTTGCCGGCTTTGGGCGGGGCGACGACGATCGCGCGCTGGCCCTTGCCGATGGGCGCGATCAGGTCGATGACGCGGGCGGTCAGGTTCTTGGGGTCGGTCTCCAGTATCAGCCGCTCATCGGGATAGATCGGGACAAGATCGTCAAAATTGGCCCGGCTGCGCGCCTGTTCGGGCGAGACGCTGTTGACGGACTCGACGCGCAGCAGCCCGTAATACTTTTCGGTGTCTTTGGGTGGCCGAACCTGCGCCGGTGACGGTATCACCGGTTTTGAGATTAAACCGCTTGATCTGGGCCTGGGCGACATAGATGTCCTGGCTGCCCGGATCGAAATTGTTTTGACGCAGAAAGCCCCAGCCTTCGGGAAGGATTTCCAGGACGCCGGACTTGATCAACGGAGGCGCGCTGTCGGTTTCGGCGGGCGGGCGCGCGGGCGGGGGGGACGCTCCATCCATGCTGGTCGTGGCCGCTTCGGGAGCGGGCGGCGCGCTGTCCCTGCTGTCTTTCGCGCTGTCCTTGCTGCTGTCTTTGCCGTTCCTGGGAGCGCGCGGGGTGAGGGGCGGAATCGGATTGTCTGTCGGGGGGCGAGACGTGATAGTCTCGGTGTCGTCTTGTGCCATTGTGGTGTGTGGTTACCTTTGGTAAGCGAAATAGAGAATTGCTGATTGAGAATGGATGCCTAAGAATGGGTGACTGAAAACCGCTGAATAAACGGGCTGGCCGGAAAAAATGATGCTTGGTCGAAAATTCCGGCGTTGGGGATTGCGTCAAGGTCAAATCGCTGGCAGAAAAACAAAAACATATCCGCAATCGGGGATGGTTCCGGGCGGCAAAGTGACCCGAACTGCGATTGGGAGATCGGCTACAGGGTTATTATACCATATGCCGCGCAATTTATAAACCACTGAGCACGTCGGAAAGTTCCTAGCCGCCGCCGTAAATTTCCGGCTTCAAAACGCCGATGTACGGCAGGTTCCGATACATGCCGGCATAATCCAGCCCGTAGCCGATGACGAATTGATCTTCCACCTTGAAACCGAAGTAATCCACCGGCACTTCCACGCGCCGGTGCGCGGGCTTGTCCAGCAGCGTGCAGATTTTCACCGATGCAGCCCGGCGCGAACGCAGGTTTTCCAGCAGGTAGGAGAGCCGCAGGGTCAAACCGGTGTCCACGATGTCTTCCACCACCAGGACATGCTTGCTTTCCACGCTTTCATCCAGGTCTTTGAGAATTCGCACCACGCCGGACGATTTGGTATCCGCGCCATACGATGAGACAGCGACAAAGTCATAAGAGAGCGGAATGGTGATCTGTCGGCACAAGTCGGCCAGGAAGATGTTGGCACCTTTCAGGATGCAGACCAGCATCAGTTCCTTGCCGGCATAATCCTGCGAGATCTGTGCCCCCAGTTCGGCAACGCGCCGGGCGATCTGCTCCGAGGTCAGCAGCACTTCCGCGACATCTTCATTTGTTTCCCGCTCAATGGTTGCCATCAATTGTCAATTCCCCTTATTCCTATCCGACAGGCGCAGCCGTACCAGAAAATCACTAATTGCCGCCCGGTTCGGCACTTCTTCCGGCAATGCCGACTGTTCCCAGGCCAAATCCAGCCGCTCAAATAACTCGCGCACCGTGGCAGTGTAAATCGAATCGTCTCCGGCGACATCCGCCTGCTCCCGCGTCTTCATAGCCAGAAGTGGGTCTAAGTCAAACCCAAACCGCGCATTCAGCTTTTGCAAGTTCGCTTCCACCACGCCTTCCGTCAGCAAAACCACGCCGGTCATCAGAACGCGGTGCAGATACAGCAGCCTCTTGACGGTCTTGCCCACGCCCGCCTTTTGGTAATCCCGCCATTCGCCCCGCGCAAACCCCGCGTAGTGATGATACAGCCGCTTGCTCAAACTCGCCTGCGCCAATGCCTTTAGTTCCTCATGCGCGGGCGAGGTTTGTATGACAAGGGGCGAGAAAATCTGTTCCAGCACGTACCCGTTCGGCTTGACCAGCAGCCGCAGATATTTTTCTATTTCATGCCCGACCAGTTCCACTTCCACTCCGCCGACAATCGCCTTCGGTTCCCACGTCTCGCGCGTCTTTTCCAGTGATAGTATCTGCTCCAGCGGCGCGGCAAACGTCCCGCGCAAATCCACATCGCTGTCCGGCGACGGAAACCCGTACAAATGCGCCCCGCTGACCGTCACAAACAGCAGATCAGGGATGTTTTCGTCGGCATACTGCCGTAAGGCGTCATAGTTCAGTTCACTCATAGACGATGTTCTTGCAGGTTTAGGTTGTGGTCGGGGCGGCTTCCATTTCGGCTTCTTGCGGGGCCTGATCCAAGAGCATGACCACACTTTTGGGCTGCCTTGCCGTCGTGAGAAACCTACCCATTCCGAATAACTAGGTCCACGATGAGATGGATGTGGCTGACGGTATGGCTTGTATCTATGTTTCCAGTATTCACCAACATACTGACACCGATTGATATATTGCGTTTGCAGGTAACCATATTTCATGTACCACAGTCGCCGCTCACGGCCTGCAATCATGCGTGGCTCTTTCCAAGTAGAATGAACTCGTCGCATCCCGCCAGCATTACTACACATAGGGCTTCGTTGGGCCAATCTGCTGATATTGATTAAATAATTTTACCACAGCGCCTATCAAGCCACCCAAACCGTTCGGCAACAGCGAAGCCCAGCATGCCATTGCATGATCTGTATCCCTCTCCACATAGGGCTGTTGGAAGCCATGAGAAATTGCAAGAACATGGACAAGGTAAAGGCAGAAACTAAGAATGAAAGCGGCTAGCCAAAATGTTTTTGGCTGCAAAAATCCAAGAATGGCAGCGGCACCGACAGTAACCCATTCAATTACACTATCTGAGCGATAAACATCCAATACACCTAATACAAAACCAATTCCAACAGCCAGCAACGGAACCGAGACAAAAAGATACTGCTTCGCTACGGAATGATTTTGTGGCGCTTGATTACTTGGAGCCGGCGGCCATACAGTCTCTTTTTCCATCTTGATGCCCGTTAATTTTGGCTATCGCAGCACCTGGCAATGGCTGGGGGGCCAGTAGCAGGCGACAGCGCGGCCTATGATGTCGCGGCGCGGCAGGTCGCCCCAGTAGCGGCTGTCGTCGGAAACGTCCCGGTTGTCGCCCATCACGAAATACTGGTCATGCGGGACAAACTGCGGAGCCATGTCACCATGAGCCGCATAGATGCGATACGGCTCCGGCAGCGCCTTGCCGTCAATAGACACCTCGCCGCCCTGGATGGCAACGGTCTCGCCAGGGAGGCCGACGACGCGCTTAACATAGATTTCGCGCGGGTCTTTCGGGTAGTCAAAGATCACAATGTCGCCGCGCCGGGGGGATGCCAGATGATAAACCAGTTTATTCGCCAGGACCCGCTCGCCGGTGTAGAGATGCGGCTGCATACACTCGCCGGAAACGCAAAAACCCTGCATGACAAACATGGTCATGGCGACCGCCAGCAACACTCCTAAAATCACCTGTTCCCACTGCGAAACACGCGCCGAGCGCCGAACAGGCGCTTTACGGTAAAAAGAGGTTAATCGCGTGGCAGGCAAAGGTGTCATAGATCGTTACCGCCCCCCAGCCCCCAATAATGGGGGAGCCAGAGAGGAAAGTTCTTTCTCTTGTGTCCGGTTCCCCCAGAATTGGCCGGGTGCAGTTGCTCCGTCGGGTGCAGTTGCTCCGGGGTTAGGGGGCCGATTGGCGCAGGAGCGGATGCCCCAGTTCTTCGCGCTGCTTCTGGTAGGCCAGGCAACAGCCCCGCGCCAGAGCGCGGATTCGGTTGATATAAGCGGCGCGTTCAGCCACTCCGACGACGCCGCGCGCATCCAGCAGGTTAAAGGCGTGTGAGCATTTCAGCGCCAGATCAAAGGCCGGCGCGACCAAGTTGCGCGTGGTGAGAATGCGGCGGCTTTCTTTCTCGTACATGTCAAACAGCGTAAACAGCATCTGGGTATCGGCTTCTTCAAAGTTGTAGATGCAGTTTTCCAGTTCCGCCTGCTTCTCCGTCTCGGCATACGAGACGCCGTGCGCGTACTCCAAATCCCAGATACTATCCCTATACTGCAAAAGTGTTGCCAACCGCTCGGTGCCGTAAGTAATTTCCGCGGAAATCGATTCGCAGGGGATGCCGCCCATCTGCTGGAAGTAGGTAAACTGGGTGATTTCAGTCCCATCCAGCCAGACTTCCCAGCCGACGCCGGACGCGCCCAGAGCCGCCGATTCCCAATCATCTTCCACCAGACGAATGTCGTGCTGCTCCAGCGGAATGCCCAGCGCGCGCAGGCTGTCTAAATACAAGTCCACGATGTTGTCCGGGGACGGCTTCATGATGACCTGATACTGATAGTAATGCTGCACACGCAGCGGGTTTCGCGTGTAGCGCCCGTCGGCAGGCCGGCGAGAAGGCTGGACATAGGCGACGTTCCACGGCTCCGGCCCCACTGAGCGCAGGGCCGTGGCCGGGGCATTGGTCCCCGCCCCCACTTCGGCATCATACGGCTGAAGAATGAGGCAGCCCTGTTCGCTCCAGAAACGCTGCAACGTCAGCAATAAATCTTGAAATGTCATGGCGTGTGAATTATACCCCGACAGGCATGGAAAAGCCCGCCCTTCTTGGCATGAAGAGGAGCGGGCATAGAAATCCGGCGTCTTTACTGTGCAAAAATGTCTTCCACAGCGACTGTGAGAGATGGAAAGGCAGCCGAATGAACCCGCTGGTCTTCGCCATAGACTGCCATGGAGTGTTCCGCCTCGCGCGTCAGGCCCAGGATTTCCACAGTTTGCAGGCTCATATTGAAGATCCAGCATTCCTGAACGCCCGCCCGGCGATAGTCTTGAATCTTGTCTTCCAAAACTCTTTGGGTATCGCCTGGCGACAGGATTTCCACCACAAGTTCCGGGGCGGGGTCCAGAGCACTCGGATCAAACGGATCACGGTCTCCAAAGCGCTCATGGCTGATAAACAATATATCGGGCTGGTGCGTCTTCAGCGGCGCATAAGTGATCAACACGTCACAGGCCGCGACCACCATCCGGCCCTGCCCGCTGGTTCGCCCGAAGTTCTTCAAGGCAGTCGCGATATTAAACAGCACATCCTGGTGACGCACAGTAGGGTTAGGCATCCAGATTCGGACTCCGTCAATGATGTCATATCGCCGGTTGATCTCCCCTTCCGCCAGGTACTGCTCATAAGTGAGAGTTGGGGCGGCCACTTTTTCCGCTGTCAGGCTCATAAGTGTATTACAAAAGTTCGCTCAGGTCGGCGTTGCCGATGGGGACGCCGCTGACTTTGCGCTTGATGCGGGCGAGGGCGTTGTCTACGCTTTTAGTCTTGCAGCGCAATTCGGCGGCGATCTCACGGTAGGATTTGCCGAGCTGATAGCCGGACAAAACATGCCATTCAAAGTCGGAAAGAACCTGCTGCAAGGTTTCGTGCAGGATTTTCGTGTCCTCGTTCCGCAGCACCATGTCTTCGGGATCGGCCCCGTCCAGATTGGGCAGGATGTCGGACAAGTTCCAATCGGTTGTCGGGTCTTCGGAGGGGCTTTCCAGAGACAGGGACTGATTGAGCGGCATCTGCTTCTGGCGGGTAGCGGTTTTGATGGCGGTGATGATGTGGCGGGTGATGCAAACTTTGGCGAAGGCGGGAAATGAGATGGCTTTGTCGGACCGGAAATCAATGATGGCCTGCCACAGCCCGATCTGCCCCACTTGCAGCAGGTCTTCTTTTTCCGCGCCGACGAGGAAATAAGATTTGACTTTTGTGCGGACCAGGTTGCGGTACTTGTAGAGCATGTACTCAGCGGCGGCATTCTCGCCGCGCTGGGCGCGGGAGACGATCTCGCGGTCGGACATATCGGCGTATTTCAGTTGGGATTGGCGCAGCCGGTCGGAGATGTCGTTGACGATGTTCCAATCGGTGGTTTGAGTTCTAATCAAGGGGAGCCTCACTGGCAATGGAAGAATGGTAGGTAAGAAAAAGATTACTTGGCCGGCTCGTGGTCTACTTCCACGCTCAGGGTGCTGACGACAACCGCCAGCGCCACAAGAATCGACCGTCGCGACCGTGGTGAGCGGGCTGACCTTGATCTCCGTAAGGACATGATTGCCCAGCTTGAGCCGCAGCGCGCGCACTTTGCTGGCCCCCATAGTGCGCTGGACCTGGCTGAAGAGGTCAATCCCCAGACTGAGTAAATTGGAGGCGGGAATGTTACCTTGGCATAATGACGTCCTTGATGGCGACCAGGGAGTGCCGCTTTCCCCGCAGCAATGCCGGGAAGAGACCAGTCGCATAAGGTCATTATACACGGTGGGGATTCGGGCGTCAACCCTTTTCGCGCGTGGGAGGCCGTGTTTTCGGAGATTGTCGCCCTGACGGACCAATTTGGGAGGAAAAAGCAGGATTTGGAGGTGTTTTAGCGGTTTCTGCCGTCGATGTTGGGCAATTCCCGGCGATAGGTGGTAGCGCCGGTGATGGTGTCCATGACCGAGTGGTAGGTGGGGAACGAGTAAACTTCGTGTCCGAGGGTTGCCGACGCCACCAGGGCTGCCGAGGCTTCCCGGTGCGGGTCGGAAGTGACCATCGCGGAGGTACAGACATGGGCCAGGATGACTCCGGCGACCACTCCGGCCGCCAGTCCGAGCAGTTTGTCAAAAATCCCGGCGTTGAGCTGCGTCATGCCGTACACATACCAGGACCCGCCCAGCATCAGGCCGCCGAGAACAAGAAACAGCAGTCCGAAGGCCCAGCTCAGGTTGACGCCGGGTTCGCCGGCATGGAGGCTGATATGGGCGGCGAGAAGCGGGGCCAGAATGGACGCCAGCCACAGGGCCGCGTACAGTCCCAGCGCATCAAAGACCGTTTTGCCAAATCCGCGCACGAGACCGACGACGGCGATAGCAGCGATGAGCAGTCCCAGAATGATGTCCAGCCAGTTCATGCCGTCATTGTCGGCAGAGAATTCGCACCGTCTTGAGGGCTATCCTGTGCTATAATAAAGGCCGAAGTCATCCGGGTGGCCGCTGCGCGCGCCGCCGGGCGCGTGTCAGAGGAAAGTCCGGACTCCGCAGGGCAGCGATGCCGGCTAACGGCCGGGCGGGGCGACCCGACGGAAAGTGCCACAGAAACATACCGCCGCCCAGCCCCGTTATTGGAGGCTGGGGCGGTAAGGGCGAAATGGTGCGGCCCTTCGGGGCTTAAAGTAAGAGCGCACCGGGTCGGCGGAGACGCCGATGCCGGGTAAACCCCATCGGGAGCAAGGCCGGAGGGCGCGGCAGAGATTCGAGGCGAGCGTCCGAGCCTGGAATGGCGACCGCCGACGCGCCCCTGAGCGCCGCTAGAGGCGTCGGGCAACCGGCGTCCCAGAGAGATGGCCACACAAACACAGAATCCGGCTTACAGGATGACTTCAACCCTTTTACCACCAGAGGATCAACGCAAACCCTCCCCCCCTTCCAAGATCTGGCCTCCCGTTCCTCTAACGGCGTGGCTTATTTCCGTGGGAAGAGGGGCCATTAAAGAGAGAACGGTTCTTCCGGGTCAATCGTATCTGGTTGGACGTACTGCTCGGCCCTGGCTACGGTTTCCTGATATCGCATCTATGTTACATCGTCAGCAGCGGAATTCTCAATGCCTTTCCGAACTCCAGACATACGCCCTCCCTCTTAATAGAAATGATTTGGTTTATAATCGGTTCAGGCCTGAGCCTAACCTTCTGCCTCTATCACTTCCGCCGTCGGCATCTTCTTGGAGTTATGATGGGCATTGGAGTACTAATTTATCTGCTTCTGGTTTGGCGTTTTGGGTGGTGAAGTTCCAGCCCAATAGAAACACCCGGACGCGCACTGCGTTCGGGTGTTTCCGTGCCAATGGCTTCAATCTAAACAAGGGCTTCAAGTGGCACTGCTGCGAAACCGCCCCAATTTTATGCAAGGCGCGATGTCCGACCCATATCAGACTTCCGTGTTGAAATGCCATGTTGAACTGCATCTTTGAACCCTGTAGCGAGGGCTATTTCGCAAATCAATTTCGCCTTAACAGCAAATAAAGAGGGAATACAACGAAGGCGACTACCAGCAAGGGCAAAATGAAGATGGTGCCGACTACGAAAGAACAGCCGCCAGGGTCGTAATGATACCAGACCAAGAGGCAGAAAAAAGTGATAACTGCCCCAATCCAGCCTCTCACAACCCACAGTTGTTGTAGCCTTTCGCGCATGAAAATGCCCTACTGTGGTCTCAGCCGTTATTGAAACGCGGCGTCGCTTGTCAATTCAATCAAGGCGTAGATGTCGGTCAGCGCCAGCGTCGTTTCTACCGAGGGCAGATGCACGGAATTATTCAGGCCGGAGATGTCGCGAAAGTCCCAATGGTCTTCGTGGCGGGTGTAGAGCAGAACGCGGGCTTCGTCCTGGGCAATCAGCAAGTAATCGGTCAGGGAAGGGATCGTCTGGTAGTGGCGGAATTTGTCGCCCAGGTCGTATGCTTCCGTTGAATCAGACAGCACTTCCACAACAAGAATAGGGTTTGTGAAGATGTCTTTCCGGCCCCGATAAAAATTTAGCGATCCGCAAGTGACAGAGACATCGGGAAAAGTATTAATACCATCTGCGGTGTGGAGTTTCATATCAGATCCAAAAACGCGGCAACCTTTGGGAATGAGAGCATTGCCGAGGGCGCGGACAATGTTGCTGGAAATCGAACTATGATTGGCGGTTCCACCACTCATTGCACGGATTTCGCCGTTCACATATTCCCAGCGACCAAAGGATGTGCGTTCTACTTCAAAGTATTCGTCCTCAGTGTAAAAGTCTTTTTCGATCTCATCGTACTGACGCGCCAGGGCCATAAGTATTTTCTCCGCGCAAAGGATGCCCGGAATGTACCCGGTGGGGCATGACCAAGTCAAGGCAGAGCCGGGAGCTAAGGCATGGTTCTTGACAGCCCTGGACCCGCTTGCTATAATGGGGCCAGTCTAGGAACCACAATCACCCCATACTGAGTAGTACCACTTATGAAAGTTTCCTCGCGCCTTTTTCGGCTTCTGCCGGTCCTTCTGCTGTGTCTTTTCAGCCCGATCCGCGCCCATGCCTTTGGCTGGCCGAATCAAAATGACAGCATTTTCCCGCCTCAGCCCGCCGCCAAAGCCTTTATTAATTTCGACGGCAAGGGATTTCTCATCAACGGCAAGCGGACGTTTATCGCCGCCGGGGAATTGCAGTATAGTCGGACGCCGCGCGCGCTGTGGCGGGATCGGATGCTGCGCGTCAAGCGGGCGGGCTATAATGCGCTTCAGACCTATGTCTTCTGGAATTATCACGAGCCGCGCGAAGGGGAATTTGACTTTTCCGGCGACAAAGATCTGGATGCCTACCTGAAATTGGCGCACTCACTCGGCTTGTATGTGGTCGTCCGCATGGGGCCGTATGTCAACTCGGAGTGGGACACCGGCGGGCTGCCGCTCTGGCTGCGCTTCAAGCCGGGCCTGCTGCCGATGCAGGACAATCCGCAATTCTATCAGGCCGTCAGTCCATACTTCGCCAAGCTCGTGCCGATCCTGGCGCAGAACCAGATCAACCACGGCGGGTCGGTCATCATGGTGCAGATGGAGAATGAGAACAAGTCCGGCGGCGGAACAGATCTGACTATTCACACCAATCAGGGGGACGATCCGCGCGAGGGACAGCCCAACACCTACTACCGCTGGTTCCATGACAAGATGCTGCACATGGGGCTGCAAGTGCCGCTCTTTTTCAGCGGGCTGAACCACGGGGACGATCCGGCGGGCGATTCACCGTTTGATACGTCCCAGCGCACCAGTCCCTGGTACAGCACGGAGTTCTGGACCGGCTGGTTCGGGCTGTACGGGTCGCCCCGGACCGGGCGGCCAAACTGGAACGGGCGACCTGGAAAGTGATCGCCTATGGCGGCTCCGGCTATTCGCAGTACACGCTGGTCGGCGGCACGGATTTTGACGCCTGGAACTGCGATGAGCAGGGCGCGTCCTACGATTTCTGCGCCCCCATTGGCCAGACAGGCGATCTGCGGGATGTTTACTACCGGATGAAGCGCGCGGCGACGTTTGCCACCAGCTTTGCCGACGTGATTGAAAACTCGCTGGCGACAGGCGGCGGCGACGGGACAGCATCTACCAACGGCAGCGTCCAGATCACGAATCGCAAAGGGCCGGCGGGCGAGATTTTGTTCCTGGACAATCAGACCGGCGGGCCGGCGGCGACGCAGATCAAGACACCGGACGGAAAGGTCTATCCAAGCGCCGGGCCGTTCACGCTGGATGCCAGCGAGATCATGCCGGTCGTCAGGGGCTATCCGCTCTTGCCGGGAGTGACTTTGACACTGGCCGCCGCGCATGTGCTGGGCGTCACGCCGCAGGGCGCGACCACGACTTTGGTCATCTACGGCAAGCCAGGTGAGCCGGCAGAGCTGCATTTTCAGGCCGCAAATGCCAAGATCATCGGGCCGGCGGCGGGGCTGGGCGTCACCGGAAACCTGGTGACGCTGAAAACGAAGTATCCAGCGGCGACGCCATTGTCCACTGTTTTCCAGACGGGCGGCCATCGCGTCCGAAATTCTGACGATGAGCAGCGACATGGCCGACCGAACATGGTTCCTGCAAGGCGGCAGCATAATCGCCTGCGGGCCGGACTATGTCGGCGAGGTGGCGGACACCGGCGGCGCGCTGCGACTGGACACGGAGCATCGCGGGCTGGATATCACCCCACATCCCCTGCCCCTGCTTCTGTACGGCGAAGGCGCGTCGATGTCTTTGACGCCGGTTTCGCTGCCGAATACCCCGAAAGCCCTGGCGGCCGCCCCGGCGCTCGGCGCGTGGGAAGCGGATTCGTCCGTGCCGTTCGCGCAGCCCCGTTATAACGATTCGGCCTGGAAATCCAGCGAACAGCCCCTGCCGATGGGCGCGGACGGCGACATCAGCGCCGATGCCTGGTACCGGACACACGTCACTGCCCCGGCTGCGGGAACATATCAACTGACTCTCAGTGATGCCGGGGACTGGGTGACGGTCTTTGTCAACGGGCAGCGGGCGGACAGCAGCGACGTGCATCAGCGCTTCCATGACCCGGTTCAGCGGCATCTGACGGTGAAACTGAACGCCGGAGTCAACACACTGGCTTTTTTGACCGCCCATTATGGACGAAACAAGCTCTACAACTATTACGGCCCGCTGGACACGATTGACGCGAAAGGCATTTCGGGAACGGTCACGCTGAGTTCCCCGCCGGCACAGACCGTGGACATCAACAAATTTCGCTGGCAGGCCGATGATCAGGGAACCGGCGATGCCGCCAAGATGGCCGCGCCCGGTCTGGACACAAGCGGCGCGGACTGGCACGACGCGACCACGGCCACTGACGTGTTTAACGGGCGTGTCGGTTCGGCCTGGTTCCGCACGACCCTGCCTGCCGTTCCCGGCCCGCACCGGCGTATCCATTTCAACTCCATTGACGACAACGGCCAGATTTTCCTGAACGGCAAGCAGGTCGCTTCCAACATTGGTGTCAACGCCTGGGCGGATGTTTCGCTGGACAGCGCCTGGAATGACAATGGCCCGAACGTGCTGGCCGTCTCGGTACAGAACACCTCCGGCGGCGGGGGCATGAACGGCACGGTCACGCTGCAAGGCGGCATTACCGGCGCGCAGGAAATCCACGGCTGGAAGATGCACGGCGGCGCAATCCCGCCCCCCGCGGCCTCACCCGTCTGGAAGCCTCTGGCCAGCGCTGCGGCACCGGGCGTCCCGTCGTTCTTCCGTGCGACGTTCACCGTCACGCCGCCCGGACCCGCCGGACCCCATCCCATCCTGCGCGCCTCGCCGTTAGGGCTGTCGCGCGGCTCCCTCTGGCTGAATGGTCACAACCTCGGCCGCTACCCGGAGAAGTCGCCGGTGGACGGGCTGTACCTGCCGGAGGCGTGGCTGCTGCCGGGCAGGAACACGCTGACGGTCTTTGACGAAGACGGCAATTCCCCTGCACAGGTCAAGATCATCGTAGAGGCGCCCGCCAGCCGCCTGGAGCTGTCCTGACGCCGACTGGCAGCGTTCGCACAGCGTCTGGGATGAGGTGATTTATGCCGACTGCGGAAGAGGAAGTGCTGGCGCTGACGCGGCAGATGCTGGACGCGATGTATACGTCAGACCCCACGGTGCATCGGCACCACTGCGCGGAAGATATGTCGTCTTACGAGTGGTACATCGCGCCCCACCGAATAGACGGCGTCCTGTTCCATTTGCGGCTGATTGAGTCCGGCGGCAACGGTTCGCCGGGTCGCTTAGACCTGCTGACTCCGCGCGTGCAGGTCTACGGTGACACAGCCATCGTCAATTACACGCTGCTCAAGACCACTTATGGTCAGGACGGCTCGCCGCCCGCTTTCTCCACCATCAACGAGACGCGGGTGTTCGTCAAGTTAGAGGGCATCTGGAAAATGGTGCATCTGCATAAGTCGCCGACGTGAGAGAGGCCCAGCAAAAATGCCCGGCCCTTCAGGGCCGGGGAATTGTCATCGAATGCTGGCTCGCTTGATGGGTGCAGCAATCGGCGAGGTCGCGACCACTTGCGAGGCGGCGGGCGACACTTGCAGGGAGATGGCTCCCACGCGGGCCGGGGCGTACAGCAGCGAGGGGAAGATGCCGAACAGCAGGGTCAGAATGGCGCAGAGGATCAGGGCGACATCGGCACCGGGGGCATAGCGCCAGACATGAGTGGGGAATTCGCGTTTGGCGGACTGGAAGTACATGGTGTAGACGATGCGTAAATAGTACGCCGCGCCGATGACACTGGCGATCAGGCCGATCACGGCCAGTGGGTACTGGTGGGCATTGACGGCGGCGATGAAGACAAACACTTTGCCCATGAAGCCCGCCGTCGGCGGGACGCCAGCCAGCGAGAACATGAACAGGGCCATGAACGCCGCCGCCCAGGGCTGAGACGCAGCCAGCCCCTGCAAATCCTCAATATTGTTGAGTTCCTGCCCGCGCCGCGCCAGCAGAATGATGATGCCGAACGCACCCAGGTTCATAAACGTGTAGGCAAGAACGTAGAACAGAATGCCCGCATGGGCTTCCGTGCGGATGTTAGGGTCAAGCAGAGCGTAACTGGAACTGCCGGCCAGAAGGCCGACCAGAATGTAGCCGGCATGGGCGATGCTGGAATAAGCCAGCATTCGCTTGATGTTGGTCTGAACGATGGCGACGACATTGCCGACGACCATCGTTAAAATCGCCAGCACCCAGAAGATGTCGTGGAAGACATCGGACAGCGGCAGCAGGACAATGGCGACGCGAACTAAGGCCGCAAACGCCCCGCATTTGGCCCCCGCCGACATGAAGGCGGTGACCGAGGTCGGAGCGCCCTCGTAGACATCCGGCGTCCAGGCATGGAACGGCACAATGGCGGCTTTGAAGCCCAAGCCCACAATCAAGAGGCCGAAGCCGGCGACGGCGTAGGGCGAGAACAGCTTTTCCGGGGAGAGCGTCGCCAGCGCGTCCAGGCGGGTCGTCCCCGCGCCGCCGTAGATCAATGCAATGCCATACAGGAAAAAGCCGGACGAGAACGCACCGAGCAGGAAATACTTCATTGCCGACTCTTCCGACCGGGCTTCGGTGCGGGCAAAGCCGGACAGGACGTACAGGGCAATGGAAAGCACTTCCAGGCCGATAAAGATCGTGATTAACTCGCGGAAGTCGCCATCAGCATCGCGCCCGATGTAGAGAACAGCAGCAGGGCGTAATACTCGCCGTAGTTGATGCCCTTGATCTGGATATATTTCTGCGACAGGCAAAGGGAAAGGAACGCGACCACCAGCAGAATGAACTGAAAGACCAGGGCGAAATCATCCGCCGATCACCGTGCCGTTGAACGCATTCAGTGGCGAACCGCTGGGGCGCCAGAGGGTGCCGCAGGCCAGGGCGGCCAGCACGATGCCGCCCAGAGAAACCGCGAGGCACCAGTCCTTGCGGTCACGCGGCAGGGCCAGATCCACCATCAGCACCACCATCGCCGTAATGACGACAATCAGCAGCGGCGAAATGGTCAGTAGGTCCATGGAAGTAACGGGAACGGAGGCATTAATTCAAGCCTTTCGGCTGTGCAGGCACAGCAGCGACACGCGGCGTCAGGGCAGCCGTTCTGGGCGCGACCAGCGGCGTTTTGAAGGGATCAACATAGGTGGCTTCCGCCTGCGCCATCACGGTGTTGACCGAAGGGTTGATTCGGTTCAGCACCGTCGGCGTCGGATAGACGCCCAAAACGAAGATCAGCACGACAAGCGGGATCAACGCCCACTTCTCGCCGAGGGTCAGGTCCGGCAGCGATTTGTTTTCTTCCTTATCCAGCGTTGCCGTGCATGACGCGCTGGAACATCCACAGCATGTACACGACTGACCAGATAGCCGCCGTGGTGGCGAACGCGGCGGCCCAGGGATGGGTCTGGAACGCCCCCAGCAGCAGCAGCAGTTCGCCGGTGAAGCCGCTGGTCAGGGGCAAAGCGACGGACGAAAGCGTCGCAATCAAAAACACAACGGTAAACATAGGCATCGGCGCCATCAGGCCACCGAACGCGCTGATTTGATACGACTGACGCCGGGCATACAGCCCGCCGACAATGATAAACAATGCTCCGGTCGTGATCGTGTGGCTGACCATCTGCACGACCGCGCCGGACAGCCCGATAGAAGTCAATGCGAAAACGCCCAGCATGATGACGCCGATATGCGAAATGGACGAATACGCGATCAGCCGCTTCAAGTCCGTCTGCATCGCCGCCACCAGGGCGGCGTAAATCACGCCGATCACAGCCAGCGTGATAATCACCGGCGCGCAGGCTTTGACGGCAAACGGGAACAGGGGCAGGCAGAAGCGGATAAATCCATAAATCCCCATTTTCAGCGCGACCAGGATAATGGTGCCTCCGGTCGGCGCTTCGGCATACGCATCCGGCACCCAGCTATGGAACGGAAACACGGGAGCCTTGATGCCGAACGCGAGAAAGAAGCCCAGGAACAGCAAAATCTCCGTCGTCTGCTTCCCCGAGAACAGCCCCAAATGCACTTTCTGCTGCAATTCCGGCAGGTCAAACGTCGTGGACCCGGCCAGGAAGTACAGGGCCATGATGGAGACCAGCATCACCATGGAACCGACCATCGTGTACAGGAAGAACTTGACGGTCGCATAGATACGGCGCGGCCCGCCCCAGATGCCGATGAGAAAGTACATCGGAATCAGCATCGCTTCCCAGAACAGGTAGTACAGCACGAGGTTGAGCGACAGAAACACGCCCAGCACGGCGGTCTCCATGACCAGTACCCAGCAGTAATACTCGCGCGTCCGCTCACCGATCTCTTTAAACGAGACGCCGACCACAAACGGCCAGATGACGGTTGTCATCAGCACCATCAGCAGCGAAATTCCGTCCATGCCCAAGTAATAGTTGATGTGCAGCGCCGGAATCCACGCGGTTTTGTCTACAAACAGAAACTGCCCGCCCTGCGCTGCATCATGCGTGTACAAACCGTACAGGTACAGTGACAGCACCAGCGCCGCCAGCGTTCCAAAGAGCGTCACGCCCTGGATCATGCCGCAGATTCTGTTTGGGTATCAGCGCCACCGCCAGCGCAAACGCTGCGGGCAGAAATACCATTGCAGTCAAGAAGCCTTGAAATTCCATAATGTTTTACTTGTGGGTCAGCCCAATGGCGCGCACGGCGCAGACGGCGAGGATGACCAGAATTCCGGCCACCATGGAGAAAGCATAAGAGCGGACGTAGCCGTTCTGCGTCTTACGAATGCGCTGCCCGGACCAGGCGGTCAACGCCCCCACCCCATTGACGATGCCGTTGACACCGCGCTTGTCAAAGTTGAGCCACAGCCAGTTCGCGAGTTTTTTGCCCAGCTTGACGAACCAGAAGTTGTAGGCTTCGTCCACGAAATACTTATTGAGCAAAGCCCAGTTGTACCAGCCCGCACTGCCGAAGGCATGGTTGGCCCGTACCTGTGGCGACATCAGTTCATTGTTCTTCGTGGAACGATAGGATAAGAAGCAGACGATCACAACCAGGGCAATGGCGATCAGAGTGCCGATTCCAAGTTCGGATTCCATGAGCGGATGCTTCTCCGGTGTCACACCCACTGACGGGGCGAGAAAATCGGAGAACTTTTCAAAGTTGAGCGGTAGGATCGGCCAGCCGGCAATGAATGACAGGACGGCCAGAATGCCGATGGGAATGATCATGGCCGGGCTGGACTCATGTGCGTTCTTAGCAGCTTCGGTACGCGGCGCTCCGAAGAATGTCTTCATCACCATGCGAACCATATAAAAGGCCGTCAGCAAAGCGGTGAAGAAGCCGACGAACCAGAACAGCCAGTCGCCGCCAGCCATTGTCTGCCAGTCCTGCCACAGAATCTCATCTTTGCTGTAGAAGCCTGCAAACGGCCACAGGCCGCAAATGGCGGCTGTCGCCGCAATCATCGCCCCGGCTGTGATTGGAATTTTCCCGAGCAAGCCGCCCATGTTTCGCATGTCCTGCGGGTCGTTCGGGTCCGGCCCCGCCGTCCCGCCGCTTTTCTCATCCGCGCTGTCGCCATGTTCGGCATGAGCCGCGTCCACTTCGCCGTGATGCCCCTGCTTGTCATGGGCCGCGTGCATGGCGTGTTCCACGGCATGAATAACCGAGCCGGAACCCAGGAACAAACAGGCTTTGAAGAACGCATGGGTCATCACATGGAACATGCCCGCCGCAAAGACGCCCGCGCCGCAGGCGGCGAACATATAGCCAAGCTGCGAGACGGTGGAGTAAGCCAGCACGCGCTTGATGTCGTTCTGCATCAGGCCGATGGTCGCCGCAAACAGGGCCGTGGCGATGCCGATGACCGCAATCGTCACCATCGCGACGTCGGACAGCACGAACAGCGAGTGCATCCGGGAAACAAGATAAACGCCCGCCGTGACCATCGTCGCCGCATGAATCAGCGCAGAAACCGGCGTCGGGCCTTCCATCGCGTCCGGAAGCCAGGTATACAGGGGGATCTGCGCGGACTTGCCGGTGCAGCCGAGGAACAGCATCAGGAGCATGGTCGCTGATGACAGTCGTCCAGCGTCGCCAGTCCCGTCAGCACTGATGCGGCTTGCAGCATCCCCGTGACGCCGTCATGGCCGGTCACAAAATCCAGCGTCCCGAAGTAGTGGAAGATCAAGAACATCCCGATCAAGACGCCGACGTCGCCGATTCGGTTGACGATGAAGGCTTTCTTCGCCGCATCCGCCGCCGACTTCTTCTCGAAGAAGTAGCCGATCAGCAGATAGGAACAAAGGCCGACACCTTCCCAGCCGATGAACAGCAGCAGCAGGTTGTTGCCCATGACCAGCAGCAGCATGAAGAAGATAAACAGGTTCAGGTAGGTGAAGAACCGCTGATAGTGCTTGTCCGCCGCCATGTAGCCGGTCGAATACAGGTGGATTAACCCGCCGACGCCGGTGATAATCAGCATCATCAGCACGGAGAGCGGATCAATCAGCAGTTCAAAATTGACATGGAACTATGAATACCCTGCGGGTCAGTCGGCACGATCAGCCAAGGCGCCAGGTAGACCGTCGCCTGCTTCGCGCCTTCCGACGCGCCGTGACATGCTGAAACAGCATACACGGCCACGACGAACGAGGCGAACACAGCAGCGGTCGCCAGCCCGCCGGACGACGGCTTTCGGCAGCTTGCGTCAGCGGGCCGAAGAACGCCGTTGATCAAAAAGCCGAACAAGCGGAAACAGCGGAATCAGCCAGGCGTACACAAAGTCGGGTCAGTATGCGGCATGTGCGCTCCAGACAGCCCCTCGGCCCTCAATATGGGGAGTCAGGAAGCGAGGCGCAACCTATCTTGCCCCCATTATTGAGGGTTGGGGGTTTCTACCCCTTCATCAAATCAATCTCGTCCACGTTGATGGACGTGCGGTTGCGGAAAATCGACACCAGAATCCCCAGGCCGACGGCGACTTCGGCGGCGGCGACCGCCATGACAAAGATCACCATCATCTGGCCGCCGATATCGTCCTGTGTAGCGCGAAAAGGCCACAAAGGTCAGATTGACGGCGTTCAGCATCAATTCCACGCACATGAAGATCACAATCGGGTTGCGCTTGATCAGAACGCCGACGACGCCGATGGTGAACAGGATGGCGCTGAGAATCAGATAATAATCCAGCGGGATCGACATCAGATCAGTCTGCACGGTTAAATCCTTTTCTTCGCCAGCATGACTGCGCCGACGGCGGCAACCAGCAGCAGAATCGAGACGACCTCAAACGGGAACAGCCAGTCGGCCGAGAACAGCGCCATGCCGATCTCATAGGCCCGGTCAGCGCCGCAGGCAGCGGCTGCGACTGGCTGCCGGAACGGCGGCAATGACAGTCAGCCAGATATCAACAATGACTGCAAGGCCCGACACGACCGGCAAGCGCTGCTGCGGCGCAGGCGGTCTACGATGCGCTCCGGCGTGCCTAAGTTCAGCAGCATGATGACAAAGATAAACAGCACCATGATCGCGCCGGCATAGACGATGATCTGCACGGCAGCGATAAAGACCGCATGCAGTGTCAAGAACAGCAGGGCGACGCTGAACAGCACCAGCACCAGGTACAGGGCGCTGCGCACCGGGTTTTCCTGCAGGATCATGGCGATGCCGCAGACGACCGAGATCGCGGCGAGGACGCCGAAGAGGATGAGTTGTCCGGTCATGGTTCCGTCGCTTAAGGCTTGCGTCGGGTCAGGAACCAGCATCATTTCTTTCGTGTAGATCAAGTCCTTGCGGTTGTCGTCCGCCAGTTCGCAGATGTCCTTGAGCTGGATCGCCTGCGTCGGGCAGGCTTCCTCGCAGTAGCCGCAGAAGATGCAGCGGAGCATGTTGATCTCGTACTGCGCGGCGAAACGCTCTCCGGGCGAACGGCGGTCCTCTTCGGTGTTTTCCGCCGCGACGACCAGAATGGCGTTGGCGGGACAGGCGCCCGCGCAGAGCGAGCAGCCGATGCACTTTTCCAGGCCGTTCTCGTAGCGGTTCAGGACGTGCCGCCAGCGGGCGCGGCGCGGCATCGGGCGGCGCACATCCGGGTACTGGATGGTGACGCGGGCTTCGTGCGAAGAGCCCTGCGTGATCCGCATGCCCGTCAGCGGCGCTTTCACCTCGTTGCCGAGAGCTTTGATGTCATCCCAGAGACTCATGGGGATTTAACCTTTCGTTCCAGTCAGCGCGGCGTCAATAACGTTCGCTTCGCGCTCTGATTTCGGCAACCGGGAAGCCGCCGATCTTGGCGTCCGGCGGCAGCGTCTGCCCGCCGCTTCCCGAATGCTCGGCGACGGCGCGATAGGGCTGCGCCTGCGAATAAAGCTGGATCGTGGTCGCGCGCCGGGAGTTGGTTGTGAACAACTTCGACGGCTTGCTTTTCGCGAAGGCGACCAGGCCGATCGCGAAGACAACGACCCAGGCGGCCAGAGCAACACCGTAATCCTGACGGCGAGGCCGACAGCCAGCAGCAGGATGTTGACCAGCGCAATCGGCAGGATGCCCTGCCAACCGATCTTCATCAGCATGTCATAGCGCAGGCGCGGCAGCGTCGCGCGAATCCAGATAAAGAAATACAGGAACGCCAGCACCTTGATCGTAAACCAGACCACAGGAATGCAGGGAATTGACGATGTCTGTGAGCCAGTCTATGTGCCAGTTGTGGTACAGATTGACAATCCCCTGCGGCAGTTCGTCCAAGCCAGGGGATCGGGGCATGGTAGCCGCCGAAGAACAGCGTTGTGCAGATGGCGCTGACCACTATCATGTTGGCATATTCGCCCAGGAAGAACGTCGCGAACTTCATGGACGTGTATTCGGTGTGATACCCGGCGACCAGTTCCGTCTCCGCCTCCGGCAAGTCAAACGGCGCGCGGTTTGTTTCGGCCAGCATGGAGATCATATAGATCAACGTCGCCACGAAGCCCAGCGGGAAGAACTTGAACACGTTCCAGGCCGGCAGCGCGATGCCATAGTGCGTCAATGTGTCATTGATCGGCGTAAAAGCCCTGCTGCTGACAACGATCTCCTGCAAGCCCAGACTGCCGGACAGCAAAACGACCGAGATTATCGCCAGGCCCATGCCCAGTTCATAGGAGATCATCTGCGCCGACGACCGCAGGCCGCCCAGCAGCGAATACTTGTTGTTGGAAGACCAGCCGGCCAGCACGACGCCGTAAACAGCCAGCGACCCCCAGGCCAGCATATACAGGACGCCGACATTGACATTCGGCGCGACCGCGCCCCAGGTGTAGCTCGGCCCCCAGGGAATCACGCCGCCGTCACCAGCGAGGGAATCAGAAACACGATGGGCGCGAGGATGAACAGCACCTTGTCCACATTGGTCGGGTTCATGTCCTCTTTGAACAGCAGTTTGAGGCCGTCGGCAATGGTCTGAAGCAGGCCAAACGGGCCGACGCGGTTCGGCCCCTGCCGCTGCTGCATCCAGCCGAGCAGACGCCGCTCCCACCAGACCAGCGGCGGCACGGCCAGCAGAATGGCGAACACGCCGATCAAAACGCGAACAACGAACGCGCAGGGCTGATCCACATACCAATACTGGTCGGGGATATGCGCGCTATACTTGAAAAATAATGCCAAGAATTAGAGTTCATGGTGGTCATTGGGCGGTTGCCTTTGCGATCTCACGGGCCACGTCACGCGGCGAGAAGTAGGGAACAGGCTTGCCCAGGCGCGACATCAATCTCGGAAATGATCTGCCAGTCCGGCTTGCTCTGGCCGCGCGGCTCCACTGCCTTCTTGAACTTCTGCACGCGGCCCTCGATGTTGGTAAACGAGCCGTCTTTCTCAATAAACGAGCAGGCGGGCAGGAAAACCGACGCGAGTTTGCCGGTCTCGGTCAGGAACAAGTCCTGAACGATCAGGAACGGGACTTTTTCCAGAGCCGCGCGCACCAATTCTTTGTCCGGGAACGCCGTCATCAGGTCACTGCCCATGACGTACAGGGTCTTGATCTTGCCGCTGACACAGCCTTCCAGGATGCCGCGCGTGTCCAAGCCCGGCTCGGCGGGGAGCGGAGCGCCCCAGAGCGCTTCAAACTTCGGTGTCGCGCCATTGCCGACCGCTTGCAGGGCGGGCAGGCGATCCGGCAGAATGCCCATCTGGATCGCGCCCCAGGAATTATTGTCCGGCAGCAGCACGTTCAGCTTCGCGCCCGAAGCGGCGCAGGCCGCACGCAGGAACTCGATGTCGGCTGGCGGCAGCGCGTACCAGGCGAGAACAACTGTTCCCGGCCCTGCCGCAATTGCCTCCGCGACTTCCGCTGAATGCACATCATCATTGCGGAAATACTTCGCGCCGCCTTTGGAGATCGCCTTGTAAATCCGCAGCCACAGCACGGGCAGATCATCGTCTACCTGTGTTCCGACCGCGACGATCTGTTTGGCCTCGCCGACTTCCGCGATGCTGGTCTGCATCGGCAGGATCGGGAACGGCGATCATGCGGTGGTCTAAATTGTTGGTGCCGAGCGCGCCGCGGAACAGGCGCTGGAACAGATACAGGTCTTCATTGGAGGCCCGCGTCGAGCCGATGCCGGCGACGCTGTTCGGGTCTGCCGTCGCGGCGTCTTTCAAGGCCTTGGCGGCGCTGCCCAGAGCGTCATCCCAGGTCACGCGACGCAACTGCGAAGCATAGCGCTGACAGCGGCTCTTTGACCCGGTCACTGGCTGTTGACCCAATACTGCTCGAACTTGCCCCGGTCGCAGGTCCACTCCTCGTTGACATCTTCGTTGAGCCGGGCAGTTGACCCGCATCAGTTCGCCGTTGCGCGTCTGCACCGCGACGTTGCAGCCGACGCCGCACATGGAGCAGATGGAGTCCTGCGACTGAAACTCCCAGGGCCGGGCCGCGAAGCGATACGTGCGGGAAGTCAGCGCGCCGACCGGGCAAAGCTCGATCGTGTTGCCGCTGAACTTGGACTTGAAGCCTTCCGGCGAGAACGGCGAGATGATCGACGCATTGCCCCGGTTCTCAATCGCCAGTTCGCCGTCGCCGGAAATCTCCTCGGTGAAGCGGGTACAGCGGGCGCACTGAATGCAGCGCTCGCGGTCCAGCACGACATAGTCCGAGATCGGCACGGCCTTCGGGAAGTGGCGCTTCTCGTCGATAAAGCGCGTCACGCCCGGCCCGTACTGGTACGTCATGTTCTGCAGCGGGCATTCGCCGCCCCGGTCGCAGATCGGGCAGTCCAGCGGGTGATTGATCAGCAGGAACTCCAGAATGCCGTTCTGCGCCTGCTTGACTTCCGGCGAGATCGTGTCCACGACCATGCCTTCCGCCACGGGGACGGTGCAGGCGGTCTGGATCTTGTTCATCTTCTCGATCTTGACCAGGCACATCCGGCACGCGCCCGCCGGGTCGCAGGCGCGGATGATGGCAGAAGTAAGGAATGTCCGCCCCTGCCTGAAAGGCCGCCGTGATGACCAGCGTCCCTTTCGGCACAGACACGGCCTTGCCGTCAATGCTGAGATTGACCATCTCTACAGGCGGCTTTTCCGTGGTATTGCCCTGCGCCGGCGCGATTGTTGCTGTCGGTGTTTCCGCCATGCGTATTTTCTCTTGTGTTCTCTATCTCTAATTATAAAAGTCGCTGCGATTTCCGATACGAACAATAGTCACGGTTTTGGCTGGATCGTCTATGATATAGCCAATGCGATAATCGCCTACACGAATGCGCCAAACGCCGTCTTCACTTTTGACCTTGATACAGCCGGGAGGCCGCGGTTCGTCTGCCAGCGCATCTATCGCTGCCGCTATACGACGAGTCATTTGTCCATCCAGGCTGTCAAGTTCCTTGCGAGCCGAGCGTAGAAAGATAATCGTGTATCGGTTAGGCGTCAAGTTTTCCTTCCGCGATTAATTCTGCCTTGACCTGATCCCAGGGAATGCCTTCTTCCCCTTTGCTGTCACGCGCAGCCTGCGCCATCGCTTCGTCAATCAGGTATTCTTCGTAAGCCTCAAACGCTTTCGGTGAAAGGAGAACTCCCGTCGTTTCACCTTCGGCATTGACGACATACTGGTAATCTGACTTCATTGCCTTACCTCTCGCGGCTACTCATGGCCCGTTGCTAGAAGTTGTTTGCCGGCCATTTCAATCTCGCGGTGTCCGTTTTTATCGACCCAGACGCCGCAGGGGCCGCCTTCTTCCACGCCGTCGATCTCAAACGCCGTGCCGTCCATGCGGAGAACCGGCTGGTCAAACTTCGTCACCTGCTCGGCCCGGTCTTCAATGTAATGGCCGATCAGCGACCGGCGGAAACGATCTTTGGACGTGTTCGGGTAGGAACCATGCACCAGCGAACCGTTAAAGAACAAGACATCGCCGGGTTCCATCAGGACGGGAACGGCTTCCATGCCTGCGGGAATGGGAACCGTGACATCAGTAAAGCTGGCTGATGTGTCCGCCTGAGCGGTACAGAGAATGGGCCATTCATGGCTGCCGGGAACGACCCGCATACAGCCGTTTTCTTCATCGCAGGCATCCAGGGCCATCCAGGCCGCCATGCAGGTTCCAGGCTGTGCCCGCAGATAAAAGTTGTCCTGATGCAGCGCCTGACCTCGCGCCCCGGCGGGCTTGAAATAGAGCATCGTCTGCACTGCCAGCGGCTCGGTTCCCAGAAACGCCGTCAGGCACTCGCTGATCCGGTCATCCAGCATCCAATTCAGAGACGTTTCATCCCAGCGGTGCATGTGGATCATGCGTGGGTACTTTTTCAGCGGGTCGCCGGTGTTCTGCGTGTCGGCCACCATGTCGCCGGGCTTCGGGCCTTCCGCGCGCAGGGCCATGAAATGATCCCGATAGGCGGCGACTTCCTCCGGCGAGAACAGGCCTTTGACGACCACATAGCCGTTCTGCTGATAAAATTCTCTGTGCTGCTCAGTCGCCATGCCAAAAATCCTGCCCCCTAACCCCCAATTCTGGGGGAATAGGAGAAGAGAAGGGCGCATTCCTCCGGTTCCCCCAGAATTGGGGTTAGGGGGCTTCCTTCCTACACCGCCGCCATTTGCAGCGGCGCGAAGGCGCGTTTTCTGCCGCCTGCCCCGTTGCGGACTCAGCTCTTCATACTCGTGCCGGAAATACTTCAAAGCCCCGCCGGTTCCGGTCGGGCCAACGAGCGGCCAGGCGGCGGCGTCACCCAGCGGGCAGAACGAGCGTCCGGCGATGTTGTTGCAGATATCGCTCAGGATGTCAATGTCTTCGTAGCGCCCGCCACCGGCCATCAGGCGGTCGTGGATTTTGACCAGCCAGCTTGTTCCCTCGCGGCAGGGCGTACACTTGCCGCAGGACTCGTGGGCGTAAAAGTGCATCAAGCGCGTCATCAGCGCCGGGACACTGACGGTCTGATTGAACACCATCAAGCCGCCGGAGCCAAGCAGCGAACCGGCTTTGGCAAGGCTCTCATAATCATAGGGCGTATCCAAAGCATCTTCAATCAGCAGCGGCACAGATGAGCCGCCGGGAATCATGAACTTGAACGGCTTGTCGTCCTTCATGCCGCCGCAGATGTCGTAAATGATCTCGCGGATCGGCGTTCCCAGCACGATCTCAATAGTTGCCGGGCTTCTTGACATGGCCGCTGACAGTCACCAGCTTGGTGCCGCGCGAAGCCGGTCCGGCTCCGGGCGTTCCCGTGCCCCATTTGCCGTATTCGGCGCCGCCGACATTGATGATCGGGACAGCCGTGGCGATGGTTTCCACATTGTTGACGATGGTCGGAGACTTCCAGACGCCGCTGACGACCGGGAGGGGCGCAGCCGGGGGCTTATGCCGGGGCATCCCGCGTTCGCCCATCAGCGACGACATCAGGGCCGTCTCTTCGCCGCATTCATACGACCCCGCGCCCATGTGGACATAAATGTCCAGGTCAAAGCCGCTGCCGAAAATGTTTTTGCCCGAGAAAGCCCTTGTCATACGCCTGCTGGATGGCCTTCTCGACTTGCCGGGCGGGACGCATGTACTCGCCGCGAATGTAGATGTAGCACGTCTTGGCGCGGATGGCGCAGGAGGCGATGATGCAGCCTTCCACCAGCATGTGCGGCATGTAGTCCATCAAGTCGCGGTCTTTGGCCGTTCCCGGCTCGCCCTCGTCGGCGTTGATTACCAGGTAGTGCGGCTGGTCCCAGTTCTTCGGGATGCCGTTCCACTTGATAAACGTCGGAAAGCCCGCCCCGCCCCGCCCGCGCAGGCCGGACAGCTTGATCTCATTGATGATCGCATCCTGGTCCATCGTCAGCGCCTTGCGCGCGGCATTATAGCCCTCGTGCTTCAGGTAGACATCCATGTTATCGTAATCTGGCGACATCACGGTACTTGAACAGAAACTTGACTTGTTCGGTAGCCATAAGTGGTTGCGTTTTCTAAAGCGCTCAGGATTCGCGCGCAGTTCGTCGAGAATCTTGTCGGCCTTCTCGGTTGTCAGGTCTTCGTAGTAAGTATTGCCGACCATCATGCAGGGCGCATTGGCACAGGCACCCAGGCACTCTGCGCCGTTCAGGGTGAACTTGCGATCCGGCGTCGTTTCGCCTTTGCCGATGCCCAGCTTCTGGCCCATGTGGTCAATCAGTTTGTCTGCGCCGACCGCCATGCAGACGATGTTGTGGCAGACTTCCAGATGGTACTTGCCGATGGGGGCCTTGTTGTACATCGTGTAGAACGTGGCGACGCCTTCCACTTCGGCAGGCGGCAGGTCCAGGTAATCGGCGACATCCTTCATGGCCTCACGCGGCAGCCAGCCGTCGTTTTCTTCCTGCGCCAGCCAGAGGGCAGGCAGCAGAGCGGCCTTTTTGGTCGGGTACTTCTTAAGAATCGCGTCGAGTTTTTTTGTGGCTTCTTCGGTGAACATATACGCTTTACCGTCAGTCCTTCGAAATCATTCAATATCCGTATGTCTCTCAACCGGCTAAGTTCCGCGCGGGCCTGTCTGCCGTCATCCGTCCAGGCCGAATCGTCAAAGAAGAACCAGTACGCTAGTCCATGCAGGTATTCGCAAGCCGCCTGATAATACTCTTCCGTTCGCACTTTTGGGAAATTGGGATGCGTCGTCCAGTCCTCCACGAACCACGATACATACCAAAACCCCAAGGCAATCCAGCGCTCAATCTGTTCTTCGCGCGCCTTCGCCCGACAGCACGCCTCCATCGCCCCAACTAACCTGTTGAAAGCCTCATCATCCCAAAAGAGACTCTATGCGAATGCTGGAAAGAAACGAGCCTGCCTCTGTATCAAACTCGCTTCGCAGGACGCTTTGCCAATCATCCACCGGGAAGCCTCAGCGGTCAATGTCTCCCAGCACGATGTCAATGGAGCCGATAATGGCGACCACGTCGGCGATCATGCGGCCTTCGGCCATCTTGGGCAGGGCTTGCAGGTTGTTGAAACGACGGCCCCTTGATCTTCACGCGGGCCGGCTTGTTGCTACCGTCGCTGTAGATGTAGTAGCCCTTTTCGCCGCGCGCACTTTCCACAGCGGCATAAGACTCGCCAATCGGCGGGTGGTAGCCTTCGGTGAACAGCTTGAAGTGATGGATCAGAGACTCCATAGACGTGTCCAGTTCGGCGCGGGGCGGCGGGGCAATCTTGCGGTCGCTGGTCATCACGGGGCCGCCGGGAACGTCTTTGAGAGCCTGGACGAGAATGCGCTGGCTCTGCTTGCAGTTCTTCCATGCGGCACAGGAAGCGGTCGTACACGTCGCCCTTCGTGCCGGTGGGAATGTCGAACTCAAATTCATCATAGCCCGTGTAGGGGTTCGCCTTGCGGATGTCCCAGGCGACGCCGCGATCCGCGCAGGGAGGGGCCGCTCATGCCCCAAGCGATGGCGTCTTCGGCGGAGATCACACCGATGCCCGATAGCCGCTCAACAAAGATCGGGTTCTTGGAGATCAGGCGGTTGTACTCGTCCAGCCGGCGCGGGAAATCGGCGACAAACTGTTGACTTTATGGAACCAGCCTTCGGGCATGTCGCCGCGCAGGCCGCCGGGGCAGATCCAGCGAGGTCATCATGCGGACGCCCGACATCATTTCCTTCATGTCCAGAATCTGGCATCGCGCTCACGCCAGGTGTAGAAGAACAGGGTCATGGCCCCGATGTCCAGGGCATGCGTACCAAGCCAGAGCAGATGCGACGCGATCCGCTCCAATTCATTCAGGATCAGGCGCAGGCGCTGGGCGCGGGGCGGGACTTCGCAGTCAATCAGCTTTTCCACGGCCATGGAATACGCCAGGTTGTTCATCAGGTTGGAAAGGTAATCTTCCCGGTCCGTGATGGTCAGCGCCTTGTAATAGGTCATGTTCTCCATGGTCTTTTCCAGACCCGTGTGGAGATAGCCGATGTGCGGCGTGGCCTTCATGACGTTCTCGCCGTTCAGTTCGACGACGAGGCGCAGAACGCCATGCGTGGACGGGTGCTGCGGCCCCATGTTGACGATCATCAGATCGCCGTCATCGGTCTGGACGCGCTCGGCGTCCACGCCGACACCCAGGCGCGGGATCAGCGGTTTTTCCGGCCCCGCCGTGGGCAGTTCTCGCTCAATGGTTGCCATGTCAGTTTGCTTCCTAAAGATCGCCCCCTAGCCCCAATTCTGGGGTACCGGAGGAAAGGCTTCTCTAATCCTGCTCCCCCAGAATTGGGGGATGGGGGGCTTTGACCTACTGCTCCCGAACGTTGTATGTAAACTCGATCTCTTCGCCGCCGAGCGGGAAATCTTTGCGGAGCGGATGGCCGACCCAGTCGTCCGGCATCAGAATACGCCGCAGATCGGAGTGATTGTTAAACGTAATGCCGAACATGTCGTAGACTTCGCGCTCGTTCCAGTTGGCATTCGGCCAGACGCCTTCCACGGTGTCAATGGCCGGATCGTCTTCGATCCACCTGCGCTTTCAGACGCAGCCGCTGGAATGTCCCCATGGAGTAGAGATTGTAAATCACCTCAAACCGGGGTTCATCGTCTTCCATGATGTCCAGTCGGTCAAAGCAGGTGATGTCCGAGAGATAATTGTAGTTTGTTTCCGCGCGGTCACGCAGCAGGCGGCAGATGCCGACGATGTTTTCTTTCTTGATCACAATCGTCTTTTCGTCCCGAAACAGGCGCGTCTGCACGACCGATCCAGGGAACTTCTCCTGAATCAGCCGCAGTTCCATGCAGTCATCGGGGTTCAAGTCCACCCATTCATCCGGGCGCTTGACCTGAATCTCGCGCAACTGCAAGTCGGTCGGTGTCAGGCCGAGGCGGACATCATAATCCATAAGTCACCTGTCAGACCCCCTAGCCCCCAATAATGGGGAAACCGAAGGGTATAAATTTTCCTAATCCTGCTCCCCCATTATTGGGGGCCGGGGGTCCTATCTTCTATCGCTGAAATGCTCGCGGTCAATCTTCTTCTGCAACTGGTTGATGGCGTAAATCAGCGCATCCGGGTTGGGCGGGCAGCCGGGAACATAAATGTCCACGGGAACGATCTGGTCCACGCCCTGCAAGATGGCGTAGTTGTTGAACACGCCGCCGCAGGAAGCGCAGTCGCCCATGGAGATCACCCACTTCGGTTCCGGCATCTGATCATAAATCTGGCGCAGGACCGGAGCCATCTTCTTGGAAACGCGGCCCGCGACAATCATCAAATCCGCCTGCCGGGGCGAGGCGCGAAAGGCTTCCGAGCCGAAGCGAGCCAGATCGTAGCGCGAGTTGGTGCTGCCCATCATCTCAATGGCGCAGCAGGCCAGGCCGAAGGTCGCCGGCCAGACCGAGTTGCGACGCGCCCAATTGACCACTTTGTTGAGCGGAACGGTGAGGACTCCGAGGTTCTGTTCTACTCCCATTCAAACGCGCCTTTCTTCCAAACATAGATGTACCCGATGAACAAGATCACGATAAACACGACCATCTCGCCCAGGCTGAATAGCTGAAGCGCATGGCTGTTCCAGCGCGTAAACGTGACGGCCCAGGGATACAGAAACACGGTCTCAATATCAAAGATGATAAAGAGCATCGCGATCAGATAAAACTTGACGGGGAACCGTTCGCGCGCCGAGCCGACCGGGGTAACGCCGCACTCATACGGGGCCAGTTTGGCGGCGGAGGGCTTTTTGGGGCCGAGTATCCATGACATTCCCACTAAAGCGGAAGCCAGAACGACGGCAACAATCAGGAGAATCAGCAGCGGGATGTAATCCGCAAGCTGCGGCGTTGGCGGCGGCGCGACAGGAAGCATGGTGTTCCCCTTAATACCTTATCAATGGCACGGACAGCGCGGCTGATTTCTTCCAAGTTTCTCTGGTAAAGTTCCCTGCCCGCGTCTCTTGTGAATTATGTCACAAGCGTTTCCGCTTTGTCAATGGGGCGCAGCAAGAAAAGATGCAAACTGCTCTATGGCAAACTCAATGCCTTCCGCACACTGGTCAGGGGCGGCGGAGGCGATTGCCAGAGCCAATCCGTCCGCAGCCAGAAATCAGGCAGCACCGTTGAGCGATAAATGCCTTCGGAGTCCGGCGGGACAGATTGAAAATGTCCAAAGCCATCAAGCTGAAAAAAGTCCACCTGCTGCGTGACTGGATCAATCAGCCAGTATTCCAAAACTCCGGCGCGTTGATACTCAGCGAACTTTGTCACACGGTCACGCTGAATGCTTTCCGGGCTGATGATTTCCACCACCAGATCAGCCGGGCCATCATAGTGGTTCATTCGCAAATGGGCCAGCCGCGCCTTTGCGACAAAAAGGATGTCGGGCTCACGTCCCCGGCGAAGGTCCGAGAGCTTCATTTGAAACTCCGCCTGGAAAATTTCGCCTAGATCATACACTTCTACAAACTCGGCCAACACGCGAAACAAAAAATTACCAATCCGTTGATGCACATTGGAAACTGGACTCATGAGTTGAACCTCGCCGTCAATCCATTCCGCACGTATGCCGTCATAGCGTTCCAGAAACTCCTCATAAGTGATTTTCGGCGGCGCGGCGGGGGCAACAGGCCGCGCATCGGTAGCCGTTTGGGACATGGCAAACCTCCTAATCAGGGTCGTAGTTCAGGACGGGCGCGAGCCAGCGCTCCATGGTAGGCAGGTCAAAGCCTTTGCGCCGGGCATAATCTTCCACTTGATCCTTCTCAATCTTGCCGACCGAGAAGTATTTGGCCTGCGGATGCGAGAAGTACAGGCCAGACACGGCGGCGGCGGGCATCATCGCCATGCTTTCGGTGAGTTGGATTCCGGCGTTGTTTTCGGCTTGCAGCAAGTCAAACAAGGTACGCTTTTCGGTATGGTCCGGGCAGGCGGGATAGCCCGGCGCGGGGCGGATGCCGCGATAGCGCTCTTTGATCAGGTCTTCACTGGTCAAGTTCTCGTTCGCGCCGTAGCCGCAGTCTGCGCGGGCCTGTTTGTGCAGGTACTCGGCAAAGGCTTCGGCCAGACGGTCGGCCAGGGCGCTGACCATGATGGCGTTGTAGTCGTCCAAGTCGTCTTTGTATTTGCGCGAGAGTTCTTCCACACCGATTCCGGCGGTCACGGCGAAGGCGCCGAGATAATCGGCGAGGCCGCTTTCGCGGGGCGCGATGTAGTCGGACAGGGCTTTATTGGCGTTTTCGCCGGTCTTTTCGCCCTGCTGGCGAAGGGTATGGAAGCGGGCCAGAACGTGTTCGCGGGTGTCGTCGGTGTAGAGTTCAATGTCGTCGCCGAGGGAATTGGCAGGGAAGAAGCCGTAAACGCCGTTGGCGCGAATGGACTTGTCCCGGACAAGCTGATGGAGCAGGGTCACGGCTTCTTCGTGCAGCTTGCGGGCGCTTTCACCGACCGTCGGGTCTTCCAAAATGTCCGGGTAGCGGCCATGCAATTCCCAGGCGCGGAAAAACGGCGACCAGTCAATAAACGGGACCAGTTCGGACAACGGCAAATTGGTGACAGGACGAACGCCGATGAACGACGGCTTGGCAATGTCCTCAGCCTGCCAGACAATCGGCGTTTTGTTGGCGCGGGCCTGAGCCAGCGGCAGGGTCTTTTTCTCGCTGCGCTTGCCGGCGTGCTGCTCCCGCGCGACGTGCTGCTCTCGCGCAATTTCGGCGGTAAAGGCCGGCTTCTGGTCGTCGCTCAGGAGGCTGCTGACGACGCCGACGGCGCGGGAGGCGTCCAACACATGAATGACCGGCTGCCCGTAGTGCGGCGCGATCTTGACCGCCGTATGGACGCGGCTGGTGGTCGCGCCGCCAATAAGCAGCGGCACGGAAAAGCCCTGCCGCTCCATTTCGCGGGCGACGTGGGTCATTTCGTCCAGGGACGGCGTGATCAGCCCACTCAGGCCGATGATATCCACGTTTCGCTCGCGCGCGGTCTGGAAAATCTTCTCTGCCGAGACCATAACGCCCAGGTCTATGACCTCGTAGTTGTTGCAGCCCAGAACGACGCCGACGATATTCTTGCCGATGTCATGGACATCGCCCTTGACTGTCGCCAGCAGCACTTTGCCCTGCGCCTGCGTATTGCCCGACGCCAGCTTTCTCCGCTTCCATGTAGGGCAGCAGAACGGCGACAGCGCGTTTCATCACGCGGGCGCTTTTGACGACCTGGGGCAGAAACATCTTGCCGGAGCCGAAGAGGTCACCGACAATGTTCATGCCGGCCATCAGCGGACCTTCAATCACTTCCAGTGGCTTGGGGTACTTTTGCCGCGCTTCTTCCGTGTCGGCTTCTATGTAATCCGTGATGCCTTTGACAAGTGCGTGGGACAGCCGATCTTCCACCGGCCCCAGTCGCCAGGCTTCTTCCACTTTTTCGGTTGTGACCACGCCCTTGACCGTATCGGCAAAGGCCAGCAGGCGGTCCGTAGCATCCGGGCGGCGATTAAATAGGGCGTCTTCCACCAGTCCCAGCAGGTCTTTAGGGATTTCTTCATAAACCGCCAGCATTCCGGCATTGACAATGCCCATGTCCATGCCGGCTTGAATAGCGTGGTACAAAAACGCCGAATGCATAGCCTCGCGGACGACGTTGTTGCCCCGGAACGAAAACGACAGGTTGGAAACGCCGCCGGAGACATGGCAGCCGGGCAGGGTCGCTTTGATCTGCCGCGTGGCTTCAATGAAGTTGACGGCGTAATTGTTATGCTCTTCAATACCCGTCGCAATAGTCAGAATGTTCGGGTCAAAGATAATGTCTTCGGGCGGAAAGCCGACTTCTTCGGTCAGTATCTTGTAAGCGCGAGTGCAGATTTCCACCTTGCGCTCGGTCGTGTCCGCCTGGCCCAGCTCGTCAAAGGCCATGACGACCACGGCAGCACCGTAACGACGCACCAGACGCGCCTGCTCCTTGAAGCTCTCTTCGCCGGCCTTCAGGCTGATGGAGTTGACTATGCCCTTGCCTTGAATGCATTTCAAGCCCGCTTCCAAAACGGACCACTTGGAGCTATCCACCATGATCGGGACACGCGAAATGGCGTCATCCGGGCCGACCAGGTTCAAGAATGTTGTCATGGCCTGCTCGCCATCCAGCATTCCCTCATCCATATTGATATCAATGATCTGCGCGCCGTTTTCCACCTGCTGCCGGGCCACGGTCAGCGCAGCCTCGTAATCGCCCTTCAAAATCAGCTTCTTGAACTGCGGCGAACCAGTGACATTGGTACGTTCGCCGATGTTGACGAAGTTGGTGTCTGGGCGGATCGTCAGCGCTTCCAGACCGCTTAATCGCGTGTACGGCTCAATCGTGGGCAGGGCGCGGGGCTTGCAGTCTCGCACGGCCTCGGCAATCGCGCGGATATGGGCGGGTGTGGTGCCGCAGCAGCCGCCGACAATGTTGAGCCAGCCGTTTTGCGCCCATTCCCGAAGCTGTGGGGCCAGCGACTGGGGCGTTTCCGGGAAGCCGGTTTCCGAAAGAGGATCGGGAAGACCCGCATTCGGGTAGGCGCTGACAAAGACCGGCGCGAACTGCGCCATTTCCTCCATAAAAGGCCGCATCTCGCGCGGCCCCAGAGAACAGTTCAGCCCGACGCCGAGCAGGCCCGCATGAGAAATGGAGTTCCAGAACGCTTCAATCGTCTGGCCCGTTTGCGTCCGCCCGCTCAAATCCACAAACAGGGACGCGATAATCGGCAGCCGTCGGCCCGTTTCCTCAAAATGCTTCTGGATCGCAAACAGCGCGGCTTTGGCGACCTGAGTATCAAAAATGGTCTCCACCAGCAGAAAGTCCACGCCCCCTTCGGTCAGAGCAACGACTTGCTCATAGTACGTCGCCACAAACTGATCAAAGGTCATTTCGCGGTAGGCGGGGTTGTTGGCGTCCAGAGCCAGAGAAATAGTTTTCGTGGTCGGACCCAATGCACCCGCGACAAGCCGGGGCCGTGATGGGTCCAGGAGCGTTGCCTTGTCCGCCGCACGCCGCGCGATCCGCGCCGCTTCCAGGTTCATCTCATAGGTAACGGCTTCCAGCCCGTAATCCGCCTGCGAAATGGAGTTCGCCGTGAACGTGTTGGTTTCAATAATATCCGCACCGGCATCCAGATAGGCCTGGTGAACCGACTCAACAATATGAGGCTGCGTCAGGTTCAGCAGATCAGGATTGTTGCGAACATCTTTAGTATGGTCCCGAAAGCGCTCCCCTCGATAGTCCTCTTCAGTGAGATTTCGGCTTTGCAGCAGAACCCCCATAGAGCCGTCTATAATTAAAATACGTTCTTTTAAGAGTTGTCTAATGTCGGCCATGAAGTTTCTTTCCGTTATTTCTTTCAATCCGCCCAATTTTCACACGTCAAGCCCGGAATGCGCTGAAAATCGCGCAAGTTCCGCGTAATGACCGTTGCATTTTCTTCCAGAGCAATCGCGGCAATTCGCAAGTCCATACTGCGGACATTTAATTTCATCGCCCGAAGTGCATTGTAGCGGCGAATTGCGGCTTCCGAAAACGTCACAACATAGAATCCTGACAATACACGCACAGCATTCGTCATCTTCTGGTAAGCTTCCGCAGTCTCTGGGGTTGTTTTTGCCTTGCGAAGATAAGTCTGCCAGCCCGAAAATTGCTCTTCAATTGAGATCACAGTGATTGCAGTCATGGACAGCGGCTGACTTAAGATCCGCTGCATCACGCGCGGCTGACCACGCTCAAAGTCTGAAAGCATATCCGTATCCAGGATGTCCAGGCTCATATTTCGGGATTGTCCTCAACACTTTGGCGATATTCGTGGATTGCTCGCTGCCATTCGTTGAATGTTGGATCATCCATAAAAATGCCGGCAAACTCAGCAAGAGGATGTCCTTTCGCCTTCGCCTCTGCAATGATGCGCCTTGATTCAGCCTTTTCTTCCGGTGTCAAGGGTGGAAGATCCATCGGATACTCAATCAGTTTACTCATAATCTCAATTATAGCACAAAGCAGCGTGGAGGAGGGCAGTGGGCAGGAGGAATGGGCTGTCTGGCTGGCTAACGTAACAGCATAAATGAAAACGAGAATGTTCTTGCTGCGTATTGCCAAATTGGCAGTCATCATCGGCCTGATGATGTTTATGGATAATAACGCCTCGGCTCAGGAACGTCTCCAGGTGTTTGGGGCAGAACGTCTGGCTTCGGCACAGAATTGGACCGAATCCGATGCCAGCTTTATCCCTTCCACGCCGGGACATAACGCCACTGTCACCTTTCCTGCCTCCAAGTGGAGTGCGCTCATTGGCACGCTGCCGCTGAAGGAACAGGACGGGAGTTTCACGACCCATATCCGGTGCCGCTGGATTACCGATCTGACTACAATCAAAGGCGCGAGCGCCACGGTGCAGTTCCTTGACGCCGACTCGCACGATATGCCGGGCGCGGCCAATGTCCCCATTCCGGTGTCTGCAGATTGGCAGGATGTCACTGTGACGGCGAAGGTCCCCAAAGGAGCGACCACGCTGCGCTACGACATTGACTGCGGCGCGGGCACCGGCACGCTGGAGATTGCAGAGTATGATCTCTATCTGGATGGGATAGACCTTTCCAATGCGGCCATCAAAGGCACTCCGATGCCGTGGCTGACGGTGCCGGGGGGCAGCGCAGCTCTGCCGCCGGCTGGTCCGAACAGCGCCCGCGCTGAGTTCACGGCCGCAGCGCCTTCTTCGCTGGACGACCCGGCCTGGGCCAAACTGCCGCAGTACCCGATCCCGACGACGAGCAGCAACAAGACTCCGTTGGGGGATGTCGCCGCCAGCTTTCAGATGGCCTGGACGCCTGACGCTCTGTTCGTCCGGTATCATGCTCACGACCCGATCCTGAATTTTCAATCCCGCTCTCGTTATGACAGAGACTGCTTTGAGTTTTTACTGATGCCCACAGGACACGCTGACCAAATGGGACAGGGCAGCAAAACCGGCGGTTTAGTCGCCAAAGAGCAGTACACCATCACGAGGACAACGGACGGCCAGACAGACAGCAACGGCGAGGCAATCACACGGCTGGTGAGCGGCGGATGGGAGGCCCTCCTCAAAATTCCGCTTCAGACGGAAACGCGCCGCATCTATCCCTTCAACGGCCTGGCGCTGACGTTCAATGCCGTTTATCAGGACGCCGACACATTGCCGCAGGAACACTGGCTCAGTTTCTCCAAGCGGGATCAGACCAACTCTTCCTGGCAGGACCCCGCACTGTATGTGCCGCTTGTCTTCGCGACCGAAGAAAAAATAGCCTACAAGCCGTTTTGGCTGGGCGGCAGCGACATGGCGTACAATGTTGAGCCGAAGTTTCCGGGCCGGATCAATCTGGTTCACAGTTCCGCGTCTTTGGCGAACATTGACCTCTGGGACAAGACGCCGGAGGCGCATCTAGACGCCTACGCCGCCCAGGGTCATGCCTGCTTCCGCATTCAGTATCCGAAGACTGCCCGGCAGCGTCGGGTGATCTTTGTTCTTTCTCCGTTTAATGTTCTCGCCGGGGAGACGCTGGACATTACGATGGACGGGCGCGTGGACGCCGGGCCTGCCATCAGTGCGCCGTCGGTGGCCTTCCTGTCGGAATCAAGCTGGAATCTGACCGGATCCAACCAGCCAGCCGCTGTCCCTATGAATCAACAATGGGGCAAACAGTTCTATCACATGACGATGCCGGACACAGCCCGCGGCAGCCTGCGGAATGGCAGAATCATGATCACCTTTGGTGTTCAGCCCGGAAGGGTTGTGGAAGTTAGAGACATCAAAGTGACCCGCCGGCTTCCCGCCGATTTTGACGCACTCATCTCGGTGCCGGGTCACTACTCGCATCTCTGGCAAGGCCAGCGGAATGTAGTAGACTTTTTGTTTGACGCCGAGAGCGCGACTCAGGCGAAGATCACCGCCGAAGCGCAAAACTATTTCACCGGCAGGGTCGTGATGTCGCGCACCTGGACAAAAGAAATGCCGGTGGGACAGACCCGAGCGAGCTGGGATGTCAGCGGGCTTCCCAATGGCTTCTTCAACGTGCGGCTAAAGGTCAGGGATGCCGGGGGCGGTTTTCTGGCAGACCGGGAGCTTTATGTCAGCAAAAGCGTCCAGAATACGCGGTTCAATCCTTTCAGCGGGATTTTTATGCCCAATAACTATGACATAGCGGCTCCTCAGAACATCCCGGAGACCGTCGCCATGCTCAAAGGAATGGGGGAAGGGCGAGCGCAGTGGTCGGATTTCTATCTGTTTGACAGCGTGGGCAACGATCTGCCCGGCGACCCACTGGCGCTGCTGCGAGCCTTCCACAACGCGGGATTGGAAACCGGATACACCGTCCCCCAGAGCGGCACTCACGACATCGGCCGGAACTGGCAGCCCGATGAGTTGCAGCCCTTTTACACTCGGTTTCTCACCCGAACCAAAGGATTGTTCAGCCACCTCAGCTTTTCCAATGAACCCAATCTCTATGGCGGCTGGAGTCCTGAGCCGGACGCGCGGGAATGGGCGATCTATAACCGTGGATTTTACAACGCCGTAAAGAAAGCGTCGCCTGGCACAACACCTATTCTGGGCAGCTTCAACGACATCCCGGTGGATTTTATCAAGACCGCTGCGGCGGAGAACAAGAACAGTTTCGCGGACGGCGTGATCGGGCTGCACCTGTATGGTCTTGAACCAAATGGGGCGGGCTTCCAGAACGTGATGGACAGCAGGCGGCAGCTTGACCAAATCCACCCCGGCTGGAAAGCGTGGGATACTGAGTCCGGCCTCGTCTTTTATACGTTTGAAGGCGCTTTCGATCTCCAATCTAAAAAGATGCCGATCCTTCTGAACGCCGGCTATACGTCAAGCATCTATTTGGATGGAGCCGGTTTTATTTTCCCTTGCGGCGACTCGACGCCGCTCGTCCCTATGGAAGCGTTTAAAAACAAGTTCTACTTAGATTGCATTCCCGTGGGACGCACGACAGCGGCGGATGGCAAGGGGGTTGTCTATCTGTTCAAACGCTCTGACGGCCAGGGGCTGGCTGCCTTTTGGAACACCGGCCATGATGCTGTGACCATTCGCCTTCCCGTGCAGGGACAATGCAAACTCTTTGACGTGTTTGGGAACTCGCTGGGCACTCTGACGGCGGAAAAAAACAGCGTCGTCTTAAACGACCGATTTGTCCGCTACGCACAAGGCGTGGATTTAATGTCTCTCAGGAAGGACCCGACCTTTATTCCGGCCTTTCACAGCAAATGGCCTCAACCCGCCTCCGATCCCGGATATACGACCCAGGTATTTTTATCCCTTCCCACCGCAATCAAGGTTTTTGACCGGGAAATCGCGGTGGGACAGGCGTCAACTATCACCATGAGCCTGCACAACGCAGGGGCAACACCGAAGCGGCTGACTCTGGGCAGCCGCCGCCCCGACGGACTGCGAGTGACTTTTGAAAACCAGGGCAACATTCTCTTAAAACCGCAGGAGACGCGCATTGTCTCGGCGCAGATACTGGCCGATAAGGCCATTGCCAAGCAGCCCTGCGTGCTGACGGGGACCCTCAAGAATGGCCTCCAGGTTCTTCCGCTGGTCTTTTCTGTTCAGACCGCTCCCCCGATTGACGTCCGCGGCTACACACGCGCCATTGAAATCGCCAATCACTCCCCCTCGGCGACAGAAGTTACGGTGGTGGGAACCAAGCCGGAGTTCGTTTTTCAGCCGGGCGTGGTCAAGGAGACGCTTGCTCCCGCGCAGTCCGAAAGTCTCGCCCTCCAGATCACGCCGAACACTGACTATCACGGCAACTTCAACAGCCTGAACGTCCCCGTCTATTACAGCCTGAGCGTAACGTCGTCTCTGGGAACATCGGCCACGGATGGGCGCTGCCTCCTGTTTTCCCCCGGCCCCGACGACGGCAGCCCTGCTGACTTCGCCCATTTGCCGTACACGGCTATTCCCGAGCATCCCGGCGCGGAACCGTTTCAGGCGGATTACGATCTCCGCTGGACAACGAGCGGTTTACGAATTATCGCGCGTGTCCACGATGTCTCGCCGCTTCAGGAGGGTGAGAGCGGGTATCTCAAGGACGGAGGAGACTCCATGATCATTGCCTTTGATCCCAACAATGGTCTCGCCCAAAAGACGTTTGGAGCGAATTATCACGAATGCGGTTTCGCCTTCAGCCATAACGCCCCAACGTCGTACCTTTGGGATGGACGCTACGGCCTGGAATTGTCAACGCCTTTTCCAGAAGCGATCAACAAGATCAGTCGGGATGCGAATTATCTCTACTATGACGTGACCATTCCTGAAATGCTTTTCCTGAGTCAAAACGGAGGCAGGAACGCCGGCATGTCAATCGCATTCGTCAACCGGGAAGCGGACAGGACATCGCAGATTATTGAACTGGGTCAGGGCATTTTTCCGCAGCGCGACCCTGCCAAAATGGGATTATTACTGTCCCACAAATGATAAACCTTGGAGTGAAACAATGCGTATACCAGAACCTTATCCGCCGCTGGAAGAGATGATGCGGCTCATTGGCGAGGCCGGCACGCGGCTGGTAGAGATTGAAGCGTCGGAAGGCGCGGCGGGAAATATCTCGGTCTTTCTCGGCTGGGACGTTGACCTGATGCCGCATTTTCCAAAGACGCAGACGTATCTCCTGCCACAACCCGTCCCGGAATTGGCAGGGAAAGTCTTTCTGGCGACCGGCTCAGGCCGGCGCCTGCGCGAGATCGGGCGCGACCCGGAAGCGAACCTGGCGGCCCTGCGCGTGGACGACGGCGGGCTGACGGCCACGATGCACACCAGTCGCCGCGCTGCCTGTTCCAGCGCCCGACCAGCGAGTTTAATTCCCATCTGGCCGTGCATCAGGCGCTGATTGCCCGCGACGATTTAAACTTTCACGCAGTCATCCATGCCCAGCCGCTGCACCTGACGTATCTCAGCCACATTCCGCGTTACCAGGACACGCGCTACCTGAACACGCACATCCTGCGCTGGCAGCCGGAAACGCTGGTGCATCTGCCCAAAGGCGTGGCGTTTTTACCGTTCCTGCTGCCCGGCTCATCGGAACTCATGGAGGTGACCGTGGCCGCGATGAAAGAGGATTATCGTGTCGTGCTGTGGGCCAAGCACGGCGTCATGGCCCGCAGCGACCAGTCGGTCAAGCGGGCGGCGGACCGGATTGAATATGCCGAAACCGGGGCGCGTTACGACTGCCTCAACCTTGCCAATCACAGCCTCGCGGATGGGCTGACGGACGATGAATTAAGGCGCATTGCCGAGAAGTTCGGCATTGTGCAGGAGTATTTCTGAGCAGGAACCTGGCCTTGAAAAGCCGGGAGCAACCCCTATCTCTGCGCCATCTTCCCGTCGGGCTTATCGCCAGGATCGCGCGTCGCCAGATGCTCGCGATCCAGGGTGTAGTGCAGGAAGGCAATGCACATTTCATCGGTAGTCTGCTCGCCCCAGGTCACGAGTTTAGGCGGCGAGTTCGGGTTGCGTGGATTGTGGACGGAATTGTCATAGGTCGCCGTCATCGTGATGCGCGTTCCCTGCGGCAAGGCAAGCGCCTGTTTGTAGTAATAGGTGGACTGCCAGTTGAAGTCCCAATTTGAGACTGAAACGAGCGGGAGTTGCCTCCCATTGGGGAGCGTTGCGGTCACGCGCATCACTTTGCCCAGCAGGTGCATGTGCGGGGTGATAGCGACCAGATGGAAATTGACGGGAGACGCCGCCGATGTGGTCGTGACCGTGTACTGCGAGTCGCCCGGCGGGATTTGCAGGCCGTGAATTATGGGGATGACGTGCAGGGTCTTGTCCACCGGCCCTTTGGCGAAGTAGATGCCGACGCGGGACAGATCGGTTTCCGGCTTGCCGTCTTTGTGGTAATGGACTTGCAGCACGACGCGCGCTCCGGCGGGAACCTGGGTCGCCACGCCGTCCGGCAGATAATGCGCCGTGATGCCCGGCGCCCAGCCGCCGAGCGCCCCGGTCGGCAGGAAGCCGATGCCGCCAAAGCTGGTGTATCCCGGCTCCTTCTCGTGGCCGTCCAGTTTGGCCGACGCGCCCGTGCCGTCAATAAAGGCGATCACATGATGGACGACGGCCCGATTGCCGGGCTGCACGTCCACGGCGCTGACATAGCGGTCGTGGGTGAAGTCGGTTGGCAGGACAAAGCAGCGGTACACATCGGAGCCGTCGGCGTCCACATGGTAAGGCCTGTCGGGCTGCATGACCATGTCCGGCTTGCCCAGCGGCCAGCCGTCGGTGAAGTGAGGCGCAGGCGGCAAATCCTTCGCCTCTCCTTCGGGAGCGCCGCTGTCGGCCCATTTCGCGAGTGTCGCAATCTCTGTATTGGACAGCCGTCGCGCGTCCTGAAAATCGCCTGCGCCGGGATCGGCCTTCCAGGGCGGCATTTGACGGCTCTGGGTGTAGCGTTTGATGTCCCCGCGCCAGGCGGCAGCCTGCGCGTAGGAGGTCAGCGGCATCGGGCCGATCTCGCCCGCTCGGTGGCAGGTCTGGCACTGCCGCTGCAAAATCGGCGCGACATCACGGCAGTAGGTGATTTGGGACGAGGCAATTTGCGCGGCAGGGCGGCGGATAATACAGCCGAAGGCGACGGTTTTGGCCCGTGCCACAGGCCGCCCCGCCAGAACCGCTTCCAGCGCGTCTTTCAAGTCACGGCGGCGCACCTGCGAGGCATCCGCGCTGTCATCCACGCGCCCCGAGTAGACCACGCGACCCGACGGGTCAATCACAAACGCCTGCGGCGTCATGGTCGCCCCATACTTGGCCGCCAGAGAAGCATCCCCGTCACGCACGACCGGGAACGCGAACTGCCTCCCTTTAGCGAACGCCGCGACTTCCGCCTGCCCCTCCTGCATATTGGAAAAGACGCCGATCATCCGCACGCCGCGCTTGCCGTACTCCTGCGCCAGCGCGTTTAGGCGCGGGGCATAGACTTTGGAAACCGGGCATTGGGTGGACAAAAACACGTAAACCGTCGCCCGCGCCGCAGGCTTGGGCGCACCGCCGGTCAGCAGCGCTGCCAGCGCGCCCAGGAGCGTGAGAGACAGGAGAACGGTCACAAAGCGGGCCGTTTTATTCAGGAGTGGTGTCTTCATAAGCATAACTGGTTTGGGCCAATGAAATTTGCTTGGCAACGATCTAATAACGATCTAATCTGGTATGTGCGGGAATGCCTTATCAAGCAGCATGGGAACAGACCCAATGAACAGGATAAGCAGGATCGCTAGAATGCTGAATATCAGCAGTTTCAACCCAAACTTGGCATTGTCGCTCATGGCTTTCCCATGTTTCTCTCATATCATTGTTTCACCTACATGATAACCCAATAACAGCCCAATCGTCAAGGAAGTTTCCAAGCCGCGTTTTCGTTGACAACCTTCCGCCCGCTGTGGTACACTAGACGCCAACGAAACATCGCGCTTTCCCCGCTAACGTTTTCTAGTACAGAAGTACAAGTACACAGGAGTAGCCCTACCATCATGCAGGTGACCAAAGAGGCGCTTGACCCGTGCCAAGTCGCCCTCACGATTGAAGTGGAACCGGACAAAGTCGTCATGGCCGTGGACCGCGCTTACCGCGAGTACGCCAAGTATGTCAGCGTCCCCGGCTTCCGCAAAGGCAAAGCGCCCATGACCTTTGTCAAGCAGCGCGTCCCCGAAGCCGACGTCCGCCAGCGCACGGCGGAATTGCTGGTCGAACCCGCCTACGAAGAGGCCTGAAGCAGGAAGATGTCAGCCGTTCGCCCAGCCCAAACTGGAATTGGTGCAGCTTGACCTCGACCGAAAAGCCGTTTATCTTCAAGGCCGATCGTGCCGCTCGCGCCCGAAGTCGAACTCGGGCACGTACACCGGGCTGGCCGTCGAGCGCAACAAGTATGAATTGTCCGACGAAGACGTCGACACGCAGCTCGAAAAGATGCGCGAGCGGGCCGCCGAATACCCCGATGTGGAGCGGCCCGCGCAGATGGGCGATCTGGTGGTCGCCGATGTCTCCGCCGATCGTGGACGCCCGGCCCGAAGCCGCCGACCCGCGGCCCACCATGATCGAAATCGGGGCCGACAACATCCCCGGCTTTGACGAGCAGCTCATCGGCCTGAGCGCCGGGGACGAGAAGACCTTCACGCTCACCTATCCCGATGACTATCCCGAGGAAGATCTGGCGGGCGAGGAGGCCGAATTCACCGTCAACGTCAACGAAGTCCACGAGAAGAGGTCCCGCCGCTGGACGACGAACTGGCGAAGAAGCTCTCCAACGGCAAGTTCGAGACGCTGGACGCGCTGCGCGGCCGAACTGCAAGACGGACATGGAAAAGTCGCTGCAGCGCGATCCGCAGAGCGAGGCCGAGAGCAAGCTGATTGACCAGATCGTTGGCGACCTCGACCATCAAGTACCCGCCCAGTTCTGGTGGAGGCCGAAGTGGAGGACGACGTCAAAGAACTGCTGGGCCGGCTGGAGCGGGAGGGCGTCACGCTGGAAGAATACCTGGAGCGGGTCGGCAAGACGCCGCGAGCAGTTGTTGGCCGAATCCGCAGAACGCGGCCGACAAGCGCATCCAGATCGGCCTGCTGCTGGGCGAAGTCGCCGAGCAGGAAAACCTGACGCTGACCGACGCCGACCTGGACGCGGCCATTGCCGAGCGGGCGAGCGAGCAGCGAACGACGCCCGCGGCCATGCGCGCCGTGCTGGAAAGCAACGGCGAGCCTGGAAGGCCTCGCGAACCGGGCGCAGACCAAAAAAGTGCTGGACTTTTTGCGCGGCATCGGCCATAATCGAGGAGAAGGTCGTCACCGCCGGCCGACAGACGAAGCCAGAAGACGAAGCCACAGCCGAAGACGCAGGGCCGAAGCTGCCGACACGATAGAAGCCTGGCGACGACCATCAGAAGCGTGGTAACTGACATGACCTGGATACCGACAGTCGTTGAGCAAAGCCCGCGCGGCGAGCGGGCCTATGACCTCTGGTCGCGCCTGATGAAGGACCGGATCGTCTTCATCGGCGACCAGATCCATCCGACGATGGCGAACATCATCGTCGCCCAATTTCTGTTCCTGGAAAAAGAAGACCCGGACAAAGACATCGAAGTCTATATCAACTCGCCCGGCGGCGACGTGATGGCGGGCCTGGCGATCTACGACACGATGCGCCACATCAAGCCCGACATCGCGACCACCTGTGTCGGCATGGCGGCGTCGCATGGGCGCGGTCCTGCTGTCCGGCGGCACGAAGGGCAAGCGGTCCGCGCTGCCGAACTCGCGCATCATGATCCATCAGGGCAGCGCGGGCTTCCAGGGCACGCCCTCGGACATCGAGATTCCAGGCCCGCCTGGTCTGTCGTTTCAAGAGAAGTCTGACCGAGATCCTGGCGGAGAACTGCGGGCGCGAGTTCTCGCAGGTCGCCAAGGACATTGACCGCGACTACTGGATGACGCCGCAAGAGGGCGTCGAGTACGGCATCATTGACGAAGTGCTGAACGAGAAGTAGCAAGCCCGACACGAGGCGCCTGGCGTCCGACGCCGGGCATAAAGGACAGGACATGGCAAGAATCGGGAACGAGCGCAACGACAGCCGCTGCCTGCTCTGCGGCAAGAGCCGGGAGCAGGTCAAGAAGCTGATTCTGGGGTCCACGGCGGCGTCTGCCTGGAATGCGTGGACCTGTGCAACGAGATCATCCGCAGCGACACTGCGCACGCTGGACGATTCACCAGCGTCTGGGGCCATCCCCAAGCCCAAAGAGATCTACCGCATCCTCTCGCAGTATGTCGTCGGCCAGGAGCAGGCCAAACGGACGCTCTCCGTCGCCGTCTACAACCACTTCAAGCGCATCAATGTCCAGCACGTCCGACGTGGAGCTGCAAAAAAGCAACATCCTGCTGATCGGCCCGACCGGCAGCGGCAAGACGCTGCTGGCGCAGACGCTCGCAAAAATCCTCAATGTCCCCTTCGCCATCGCCGACGCGACTTCGCTGACCGAAGCGGGCTATGTCGGCGAGGATGTCGAAAACATCCTGCTCAAGCTCTTGCAGGCCGCCGACAACGGCGAAAACATCCAGACCGTCGTCAAGAACGCCCAGCGCGGCATCATCTACATTGACGAGATCGACAAGATCACGCGCAAATCGGAAAGCCCCAGCATCACGCGCGATGTGTCCGGCGAAGGCGTCCAGCAGGCCCTGCTGAAAATTCTGGAAGGCACCATCGCCAATGTCCCGCCGCAGGGGGGCCGCAAGCACCCGCAGCAGGAATACGTCCAGATCGACACCACCAATATCCTGTTCATCTGCGGCGGCGCGTTTGAGGGCATCGAAGAAAGCATTGAGCGGCGTCTGAACCAGAAGTCGCTCGGCTTCCGGGCCACCATCGAAAGCAAGCGCGACCGCCAGCGCGGCGACTTGCTGCAGCACATCGCTGCCCGAAGACCTGCTGCAAGCTACGGCCTGATCCCCGAGTTCATCGGCCGCCTGCCCGTCGTCACGACCCTGCGCGCCCTGGACCATGAGGCACTGGTGCAGATTCTGACCGAGCCGAAGAACGCCCTGGTCAAGCAATACCGCAAGTTCTTTGAGTACGACGGCGTGGACTTGCAGTTCACCGATGACGCCCTGCACGCCATTGCCGAGGAAGCCATCAAGCGTTCCACCGGGGCGCGCGCCCTGCGGACCATCATTGAAGAAGTGATGCGGGACATCATGTACGAAGTCCCGTCCCAGCGCGACGTCAAAAAGTCATCATCACCGACGAGACCGTCCGCCAGCACGTCGCCGCCGGACTCGTGCACGCCCGAACTCCGCGCCGCGTCGTAGCCAAGCCGCCTCCGTCCCCAATAATGGAGGAGCAGGAGAGGCAGCCCTCTTCGGCTCCCGCATTATTGGGCCGACTTCCCGAAGGATACTTCCCTCTATGGCCACGAACCACCACGCCGCCCGCGCACCCGCAAAAGGCTCCCGAGACAGTCTGCGGAAAAAGCCCGCCCCGCCGGCGTTCCCGCTGGAACTGCCCCTGCTGCCGATCCGCGACAACGTCCATTTCCCGCAGATCATCTTTCCGCTCTTTGTCGGGCGCGAAAAGTCCGTGCGCGCTCTGGACGAAGCCATGGCCGGCAGCCAGCACATTCTGCTGGCCGCCCAGCGGCAGGTGGGCGACGGAAGACCCGGAGCCGGACGATCTGTATGAGATCGGCATCGTCGCCGAAATCATGCAGATCCTGAAAGTCCCCGACGGCACCGTGCGCGTCATGCTGGAAGGCAAGGAGCGGGTCCGCATCGCCGAGTGGCTGCAAGCCGAGCCGTTTTTTCAAGTCCGCGTCGAGCGGCTGCCCCGCGTCCCGGTGCAGGCGCTGGAAGCCGAAGCCCTGATGCGCTCGGTCATCGCGCAGTTTGAGCAGATCGCCAACACCGGCAAAAACATCCCCCCGGAAGTCGTCGTCACCCTGCTCAACATCGAGGAGCCGGGCAGCCTGGCCGACCATGTCGCCTGGCACCTGCCTTCGCTGCGCGTCGAGACCAAGCAGGAACTGCTGGAGACTCTGGACCCGCAGGAGCGCCTGCAAAAACTCAGCCTGCTGCTGACCAAAGAGTTCGAGATCCTGCAAATCCAGAAGAACATCCGCAGCCGCGTCGAAAAAGAGATGGGCGAAACCCAGCGCGAGTTTCTGCTGCGCGAACAGATGAAGGCCATCCAGCAGGAACTCGGCGAGCGCGACGAGCGGCAGGGCGAGGTGGACGAGTACCGCGACCAAAGCCCTGGAAGCGAAGATGCCGGAGCCGGTCGCCGAGCGGGCCATCAAAGAGATCGACCGGCTGGAAAAGATGCCGTTCGGCGTTCCCGAAGGCGTGGTCATCCGCACCTATCTAGATACCATGCTGGCCCTGCCCTGGTCGTCGCTACTCCGATGAAACGCTGGATGTCGGGGCGGCGGAAGCGATCTTGGACGAAGACCATTACGGCCTGCCCAAAGTCAAAGAGCGGATTTTGGAGTTTCTGGCCGTCCGTCAGCTGGCCGGGACGCTCAAAGGCCCGATCATCTGCTTTGTCGGCCCGCCCGGAGTCGGCAAAACCAGCCTGGGCAAGAGCATCGCCCGCGCCCTGGGCCGCAAGTTTGTCCGCATCTCGCCTGGGCGGCGTCCGCGACGAGGCCGAGATTCGCGGCCACCGGCGCACCTATATCGGCGCGCATGCCGGGCCGCATCATCCAGGGCCTGAAGCAGGCCGGCGCGCGCAACCCGGTCTTCATGCTGGACGAGATCGACAAGATGGGATCGGACTTCCGGGGCGACCCGTCTTCGGCCCTGCTGGAAGCCCTGGACCCGGAGCAGAACGGCGAGTTCTCCGATCACTATCTGGAAGTCCCGTTCGACCTGTCCGAAGTGATGTTCATCACGACGGCCAATCTGCTGGACCCGATCCCGCCTGCCCTGCGCGACCGCATGGAAGTGATCTCGTTCTCCGGCTACACCGAAGACGAGAAGCTGCAGATCGCCAAGCAGTTCCTGCTGCCCAAACAGATCAAAGAGCACGGCCTGACACCGAAGAGCAGTTGACGATCCCCGAAGACACGATCCGGCGCATCATCCGCGAGCACACGCGCGAGGCGGGCGTCCGCAACTTTGAGCGCGAACTGGCCGCCATCTGCCGCAAAGTCGCCCGGCGCGTCGCGCAGGGGCGAACAGAGCCGGTCACAGTCGGCGACACCGAACTGCGCGAGTTTCTGGGGCCAGCGCAAGTACCACTACGGCGTCATGGAGGAGCAGGACGAGATCGGCACGGCGACGGGCCTGGTCTACACGGAGTCCGGCGGCGACGTGATCTCCATCGAAGTCTCGCCCATGCAGCGGCAAAGACGGGCGCCTGATTCTCACCGGCCAGCTCGGCGACGTGATGAAAGAATCCGCACAGGCGGCCATGTCCTATGTCCGCTCCCGCGCCCGAGATGCTGGACTTGGACGACGACTTTAACGAGCGCCTGGAAATCCATGTCCACGTCCCTGCCGGCGCGGTTCCCAAAGACGGCCCCTCGGCGGGCATCACCCTCGCCACCGCCCTGGCCTCCGCCCTCACAGGCCGCGCCGTCCGCAAAGACATCGCCATGACCGGCGAGATCACCCTGCGGGGCCGCGTCCTGCCCATCGGCGGCCTGAAAGAAAAAGTCCTCGCCGCCCACCGCGCCGGCATCCGCACGATCATCATGCCCGCCGAGAACGAAAAAGACCTGGAAGACCTGCCCGGCAACATCCGCGACGAAATGACCTTTGAGTGCGTCACCCACGCCGATGAGGTGCTGAAACTGGCGCTGCTGGATAAACTATAAGCAAGGAAATCGTGGTGGAGGCGGCTTATGGCACCAACAAAAGCAGCATGCAAACTCCTGGCACTGGCGCTCAGTATGTTCTGGATGGCAGGGGTGTTCCCGGCTCAGGCGCAAGTGCAGCAAGCGTCTCAAACCCTGGTCCCCAAGTTTCTGAACCAAACGCTTAATCCCCTGCCTACCGACAAAGAAGCCTATCTTGTCGTGACTGCGGGGGGAGCAAGCACCGACCTGCTTGTCATTGCCAACCCCTCTGTGCCTCCCGCGAAGCTCGTCCAGGCGCTTCAATCCGCAGTCGCCGCAACCCCCTTACAGTCCCAGCCGATCCAATGGTCTTCTCCAACCCCGCGCACCCAATGGACTGCCGTTCATACCTCGCGGCGGCAGGGCCGTCTTGGAGTCTGGCAGGCTTCCAACACGGTCCCGATTGGAGCCTTTTGTGATGGGCTGCACCGCGCGGGCTTCCAGCCGCACCCCGCAATGCACATTCCCGATGTCGCATTTTGCGCCCCTTTGCCGGCTCCCTTCGCCGATTTCGGCGGCTATGGCTGGTATGATCTGGAGCAGATGCACTCGCGCGACTTTCTGCAAGTCCGCGACACTGTTGCGCCGACCGATTTGATCTTCTTACTGCTCCCATTTTTCGTGATTCCCGGCATCGGTTTGGCCGGTCAGGCACTTGCGTCTCGCTGGGCAAACGGCAAAGACCGAACACGGCAGAACCGCAAGCGCTTTGAACTCATGAGCAGCCTGCCAGCCACGCTCTGTCTGGTGGGATGGCTGGTCTCTCAGATGTTCTCAGGCGGCAGCCTTCCCCAGTGGCAGACTGTCGGCGATGTGTGGTTTGGACAAGCCGGGAACAGCGGCGGAGTGTCTCCCTCCATCATCTGGTTTGTCCTGATCCTTATGGCATCCTCTTTCGCTCTATTGAACGGGCAGAGGGCGTCAATGCGGCTGTTTGGCCCGGAAGGAGCCGTCCCCGTCACGGCCATGTCGTCTCAGGAGCGCTCACTGCGGGAGCGGGAGGCGCTGTGGTCTGCTGCGCTTCCCTTGCTCCTGTGCGGCATAGCCCTGGTTCTCCTGATTGGAGGGCGAAGCTGGCTTCCCGCCGGAATCCCTCCGGCGGCGTTTCGGCTGCTTCCCGCCCTTCTGCTGCTTCCACTCAGCCTTTACTTTCAGAAGAAACGTAAAGCGTTTACCACGCTTGTCCCCGATCCGGCGCTCACGGATCGGGTGCGGCAGTTGGCCGCCGCCCCCGGCCAGGCGCCGCCGGAGGTGGCCGTGGAGGACAGCGGGCGGGCCAGGACCTATGCCTTTCTGGAAAATGCATCCGGCGGGCGGATCGTCGTCTCCCAAAGACTGTGCGAAGTCGCTACCCCGGACCAGATGAATTTTTTGCTGGTCTCTCAGTCCGTGATCGGGCGAACGCGCGACTGGAGCAAAGCGCTGAGTCTGGTCATCCTTGCAGCCCTTTTCCTTGTCCTGTTAAGCGCTAAACCGCTGGCCTCGCTCGGCCACCTGACCTCTTTGATCGTGATGCTCTCGCTCCTGCTGATCCTGGTCGTCGCCATGTTTGTCAGCATTGCTGTGACGACCCGCCAGAATGCCCAAAGACTGCTTGAGGCCGATCAAACCGCCCTGCGCCTGACCAACAACCCGAATGCCGCCCTGGAAGCGTTAGAGATACTGCGTCAGAATGCCATGCCTGCAAGCAGTTCCAGCGCCCGGCAAAGCCAGGTTAGCGTTCAACTCGCCAAGCGGATCGCCGCACTAAACTCAGAGTTGACCCGGCGGTGACATTCTCACGGTTGAAAAGTGATAACTCTGTTCAAGCGTGTGTACATAGACCGTACAATGTGGTATGCTCTTGACGGAGATACTCATGGCAACGACACAAACAAAGACTGCGCGGGTGGATTTTCGCCTTGCGGCGGAGCAGAAAGCGACGATTGCGAAAGCGGCGGCCTTGTCCGGTCTTAATGTTTCTGATTTTATTGTTTCAAGCTCTCTCGCGCGGGCCTCGGAAATTCTGCACCAGCAGATGCGGATTGCGCTTTCAGAACGCGACTGGCAGCGATTTGTTGAGGCACTGGATGAGGAGCGCGAGCCGACAGAGGCGGCGAAAAAGGCCGCCGAGCGTTACAAGGAAGGTCGGCGCGAGGGAGCGCGGTATGAGTGGTAATTGAACCGCTGACACGCGCACACGACCGCAGCGCATTTGACTGCGGCGAGCCTTCGCTCAACCGATTTTTGCGGGAGGCGGCACGCCAGTATGCCGAGCGCGATATCGGAGTCACTTATGTCGCCGTTCCCGCCGCAGGCGCATCCACGATTCTGGGATACTATACACTGACGATGGGCGAAATCGGAAGTGCGCTGATCCCGCAAAAGGGACTGCCCGCGCGTCAATCTATTCCCATTGTTTTGCTCGGACGGCTTGCCGTCAGCCTTCAGGCGCAGGGACAGCGTCTCGGCGAACAACTCCTCTTCAACGCGCTGTACAATGCACAGCAAGCCTCAATGCGTTTAGGCTGCTTTGCTGTCGTTGTGGATGCGCTCCATGATAGCGCCGCCCGGTTTTATGCTCGCTATGGCTTCCTGCCGCTGCTGGATGATCCTCACCACTTATTTCTACCCGTCAAAGATATTCGCAGGATGAGTTTGTAGGGAACAAATGACGCTACAAATGCGTCTTTGGAGCATGAAAGTCTACAGCAATAACTTGGGCAGCCGGTTCGGGCTTATCCTATTGACGATAGTCGGACTGTGGCTGCTGGCGGGCGGAGCGCCGGCTTCCGCTCAGAGTGGGGGTGGTGGCTGGGAGGTTCTCAACCAGGCGATTGCCCCGGATGGGTCAAGCCGTATGCTTTGGATCAATCCCGGCACGACGGACAACAATGGCAATTACAGCGGCGACCTGGTCTCCGTCTGGACAATGAATTCCGCCGGAACGGCAACAGCCCAGGGGCCGGTCTACGGGCCTTATCCTGGGTGGGAGGCGCAAAACCTTCGTGTCGCGCCCGACGGGACGACGCGCCTGCAATGGGTGATCCCTGGAACCACGGACAACAACGGCAATGACAGCGGCGACACGGTTTCGATCTGGACGCTGGATGCGGCAGGCAATGAACAAGCGGAAGGGGATGCTTACGGCCCCTACGCGGGCTGGACTAATCAGGATTTTGAGGTCGCGCCCGACAATACCGTCCGCCTGCTTTGGAACAACCAGGGAAGCACCGACAGCAGCGGCAATTACACCGGCGACATTGTCTCTGTATGGACCGTGAACGCTTCGGGCATCGCCACCGCACAGGGGCAGACCTATGGCCCCTATGTAGGCTGGAATGTCAGTGGTTATCTGGATGTGGCCGCAGACAGCACAACCCGCCTGCTCTGGATCAATCAGGGAACGACCGATAGCAATAACAGCTATACCGGCGACGAGGCTTCGGTCTGGACGCTGAATGCCGCCGGAACCGCGACCGCGCAGGGACCGACTTACGGGCCTTTTACCGGGTGGTACGCAAACGACTTTCAGATCGCGCCCGACAACACCACGCGCCTGTTTTGGGGCAATGCGGACACCACAGACAGCAGCGGAAATCCCATCATAGACGAGGTCTCATTCTGGACGCTGGATGCGTCCGGCGATGAGATCGCGGAAGGACCGGGCTATGGTCCGTACCCAGGCTGGGTCGCGGACTACTTTGAGATTGCCGGCGACAACACCGTCCGCCTGCTCTGGACCAACCCCGGAAGCACCGACAGCAGCGGCAATTACACCGGCGACATCGTTTCCCTGTGGTCATTCAATGCGTCCGGCCAGGCGCTGGCGAAAGGAACGGCTTACGGCCCTTACGTCGGCTGGGGTGTCAGTGACTTTGAAATTGCTCCCGACAGCACGATGCGTTTGCTCTGGACCAACCCCGGAACCACCGACAGCAGCGGCGATTACACCGGCGACCAGGCCTCGCTGTGGTCGCTGAATAAATCGGGGACTGCAACTGCGACGGGTCCCGCCTATGGCCCCTACCCCGGATGGCGCGCGGAGTATTCCATTCCTTTGACCAGCAGCCTCACCGACCTTCTCTGGCTGCATGATCAGCCTGGAAGCGCACAAAACGGCAGCGCCCCGATTAGCGATGCGTTTACCATCTGGACCCTGGGCGCGTCGAACACAAAATCGTCCGCCGGCCCGATCTATGGCCCGTACAACTGAGCAGGAGACACGGAAAGCGGCAGCGCCTTATGACGAAGGCGCTGCCGCTTTTTTTGCATTGCCGTCTCAGGCTTGTCAGCCGGGGTATACTGACATGGCGGCATTAGCCGCCATCTTTTCAGCGCGGAACAAAAGAAAGGGGCGGAAGGATCGATCATGAAAAACAAGTGCATGGATTTGTTGGGCAGGGGCCGGCGCTGCCGCATCGGGCTGGCGTTGGCGGCTCTGGTCGGCCTCTGGCTGCCGGCGGGGACGCCAGCCTCAGCGCAGGGCACCGGATGGCAGATCAATACCGTGTTTCCGACCTATCACGGCGTTGCCGGGCGGGCGCTCTGGATCAAGCCTGGCATAACCGATGTCAACGGCAACTACAGCGGCGACATGGCGAGTGTCTGGACGGTGGACGCTAACGGCCATGTCACGGCGCAAGGCCCCACCTATGGACCCTATCCCGAATGGAGGGCGGAAGAGATTGACGTGGCCTCGGACGGCACCGCGCGCTTGAAGTGGCAGATTGACGGCAGCTACAGCAGCGATACCGGGACTTCCAGCGGCGACACGGTCTCCCTCTGGACGCTGGATGCGACCGGCAAAGTCACAGTGAAAGGCCCCACCTATGGCCCCTACCCCGGATGGACTGACGACGGCTTTCAGGTCGCGCCCGACAATACCACGCGCCTGTTCTGGAACCACGCCGGAACGACCGACATCAACGGCAACTACAGCGGCGACCAGCTTTCTCTCTGGACGCTCAATTCCGCCGGCGCAGCGACGGCGCAAGGCCCCACCTATGGGCCTTACCCCGGATGGCGCAGCGATTATTCTTACCAGATCAATGCGGACAGCACAACGCGGGTAATTTGGATTCACTCTGGAAGCTATGCCAGCGGCAGCGGCGACACGGTTTCCGTGTGGTCATTTAATGCCGCCGGCAAAGCGACCGCGCAAGGCCCCAGCTATGGACCATATCCCGGCTGGACCACCGGCTTTGGGGAGAGCGCCCCGGACAATACCACGCGCCTGCTGTGGGTAAAACGGGGGATGACGGACAGCAATAACAACTATACCGGCGATCAGATTTCGCTTTGGACGCTGAACCCATCCGGCGCAGCGACCGCGCAAGGCCCTACCTACGGGCCTTACCCTGGATGGCGCGGCGACTACTTCCAAGTTGCCAGCGACAATACGGTGCGCCTGCTCTGGAACAACACCGGAACTTACAGCAATGGCGACGGCACGGGAACCTACAGCGGCGATCAAGTTTCGCTGTGGTCGTTCAACTCAGTCGGCAAAGCAACGGCAACCGGGCCAACCTATGGACGCTACCCCGGTTGGACGGGCAATCAATTTGACATTGCTCCCGACAATACGGTGCGCCTGCTGTGGATCAGTCAGGGAACGACCGATGCCAACGGCACCTACAGCGGCGATATGACCACGCTCTGGTCGTTCAACACGGCTGGAAGCGCAACCACGACCGGCCCCATCTATGGTCCTAACCCCGGCTGGCGCGCTTCTTATGCGTATCCGCTGACCAGCAGCGTCACCGACCTCCTCTGGCTGCATGACGCTCCAGGAACCGCGACGAACGGGTATTCCTCATTCCAGGACGAGTTCACGCTATGGACTCTCGTCACTTCTGACACAGTAACGTCTATGGGACCCACTTACGGCCCGTACTGAAGCCATTCGCGATCCAAAACGGCAGAGCCTTCCTGGTAGGCTCTGCCGCCAACGCTCGCACTTATCATTCGGCGTGGTATACTGTCATGGTGGCGAATGCCATCATTTCTCTCAAATCTCTCAAAACAGAACGTGGAAAGGCGTAAAGGGAACGAAAATGAAAAGAATGTTCACGAAGTCGTTTTTTACCCGCGCATGCTGCCGAACGGGGCTATTACTCATCGCTCTGGCCGGACTGTGGCTGCTGGCGGGAGTCACTGCGGCCTCGGCGCAGGGTACCGGATGGCAGATACAGAGCGTGTCTCCTACCTTCAACGGAGTTGCCGGACGGGTTCTCTGGGTGAAGCCCGGCGTGACCGACGTCAATGGAAATTACACGGGGGACATGGCGAGTGTCTGGTCGCTGGATGCCAACGGCCATGTCACCGCACAAGGCCCCACATATGGGCCGTTTCCCGGAGCGACGGCGGCGGAGATTGACACCGCCCCGGACGGCACAACGCGCCTGAAATGGCAGACGGATGGCACCTATAACAAATCCGGGGTCTACACGGGCGATGAGGTTTCCATCTGGACGTTGGATGGGACGGGTAAAAAAACTGCACAAGGGCCAGTCTATGGCCCTTACCTGGGCTGGACGAACGAAGAAGTACAAGTCGCCCCGGACAATACCACGCGGATGCTCTGGAGATATACAGGAAGCTACACCGGCAGCAACTATGCCGGCGACAAAGTGACCATCTGGACCCTCAATTCCAGTGGCACAGCGACCTCCCAGGACGACCTATGGACCCTATTCCGGCTGGCGTGCCAACTTTTTACAGATTGCCAGCGACAGCACAGTTCGCCTGCTCTGGAATCATCAGGGAACGACTACCAGCGGTGTCTACGGCGGCGATCAGGTGACGGCGTGGACGCTGAATGCCGCTGGCACCGCGACCGCGCAAGGACCCACCTACGGACCGTATCCCGGATGGCGGAGCGAGGAATTGGCAGTCGCTCCTGATAAGACTTCACGCCTGGTGTGGACCAACCGCGGAACGACCGACGTCAACGGCAACTACAGCGGCGACATACTCTCAATCTGGTCGCTCAATGCGGCGGGCCAGGCGACGGCGCAGGGGCCAAGTTATGGTCGTTATCCAGGCTGGAGCGTGAACTATGTCCAGGTGGCGAAAGATAACACGACGCGAATGCTCTGGACCAACGAGGGAACCTATAGCAATAACGACGGAACAGGAACCTACAGCGGCGATCAGGTTTCGCTCTGGGCGTTCAATGCAGCGGGAACCGAGACCGCGCAAGGCCCCACTTACGGCCGCTATGTCGGCTGGCAGGGCAACGAGTATTTCATTGCTCCTGACAACACTGTGCGCTTGCTCTGGAGAAACATGGGAACGACCGATGTCAACGGCAATTACAGCGGCGACAAGGTATCGGTCTGGTCGCTGAATACCGCCGGCGCAGCAACAGCGCAAGGTCCCACCTATGGACCCAACCCCGGCTGGCACGCCCAGTATGCCTATCCTGTGACAAGCACCAACACCGCGCTCATCTGGGAGCATGACGCACCGGGGACTACAACGAGCGGTTATTCCGGGGACCAGGATGAGTTTACCCTGTGGTCGCTGGGAACGAATGACGCGACAACATCCATGGGGCCAATTTACGGCCCGTATTAAAGCACGCAAAGTTGAAGCGGCAGCGCCTTTTATGCAAGGCGCTGCCGCTTCTTTGTGTCAGTTCGCTCGGCGCAGTGCCCGCCCAGAAAGAACGTCTGTCTGCGCGCCGCTGTCCAGCGCCAAACGCCCGTTGACGAGGACATGAGAGATGCCGTTCGGAAATTGATGCGGCTCGTCAAACGTGGCTGTGTCATGGATGCGGCCAGGGTCAAAGACGGTGATGTCGGCGAATGCGCCGACGCGCAGGGTTCCTCGATCGGTGAATTTCAATCGCTGGGCGGGGAGGCTGGTCATGCGGCGGACGGCTTCGGGAAGCGACAGAACTTCGCGATCCCGGACGTAGCGGGAGAAAACGCGGGGATAGGTGCCGTAAGAACGTGGATGAGTTTTGTCTTCCGCCAGCTCGCTCGCCGGGTCGTTGGCGACGCCGTCCGAGCCGATCATGGTGTGCGGGTCGGTTAAAATAAACTCCACGTCCTCCTCAGACATGGCAAAATGGACGGCGGCGACCCAGCCTTCCTCATCCAGCAGCAGGTCCAGGGCCGCCTCGGCCGGGGATTTGCCGGCTCTGGCCCCCAATTCGGCCAGCGTCAGCCCCTGCGCCTCGCGGCGGTTGCGGGCAATGCCGATCTGAACCGTGTTCCAGTCCCAGGGTTCGGCGGCGATCTCAGTCAAAATCTGCTGACGCAGAACTGGATCGCGCAGGCGAATGAGAGTATCCTCCATAGTTCCGTCTTTGGCCCAGCGCGGCAGCAGGATCACCATCAAGCCGGTCATAAACGCCGTGTACGGATACTGGTCGGTCAGCACGTCCAGCCCAGACGCTCGCGCCTGCGCCATCATCGGCAGGGTCAGATGCGGCTTGCCCCAGTTGGCCCGCCCCTCGCATTTGTGATGAGATAATTGAAGCGGGACGCCGGTCGTTTCCGCCACGCGCAGCGCTTCCTGAATGCTTTCCACCAGCGTATCGCCTTCATTGCGGATATGGGTGGCGTAAAAGCCGCCGGCCTCGCGAGCGACCGCGGCCAGCGCGGCCACTTCGTCATGCTGCGCGTAGCCACCGGGCAGATACTCTAAGCCGGTGGACAGGCCGACCGCGCCGTCCGCAAGCGCCTGAGACAGCAGCGCCTGCATTCGCGCCAGTTCGGCAGCGGTCGGGGGGCGGTTGTCAAATCCCAGAACCGCCTTGCGGATCGTTCCATGCCCGGCCAGCGTGGCGACGTTGCACCCCAGCCCGCCGTCATCCACGCGCCGCAGCCATTCCCCCAGCGAAGACCAGTCAATCATTGCGCCGCCGCGCTCGGCCCAGCGACGCTCCTGGGCAAAGACTTCCTCGGAGGAGACCAGCCCGATGCTCGTGCCGCAGTTGCCGACCAGTTCGGTGGTGACGCCCTGCGCGATGCTGCTCCGCATGGGCCGGTTCAGGAGCAGGGAAAAATCCGAGTGCGTATGGATGTCAATAAAGCCCGGCGTGACCGCCAGCCCCGTCACATCCAGCGTCCGCCCTGCCGTCTCCTGGGACAGATCGCCCAAACCCGTGATGCGATCCCCCGTGACAGCGATGTCCCCCCGCTGCCCCGCCCCACCCAACCCATCATAAAGCGTGCCGCCACGTAAAATCAAGTCTGCCATGTGGGATAGTAGCACGCCGCGCAGGGGATTGTCAACAAAGCCAATGCTGTTTTTACTTTCCAGGATTAATGTAGGGCCGGGACTGGACGATATAGAGATGGCCGCCCTGAACGGCCCACTCAATATCCTGATCGCGGCCGCCGAAGACGCGCTTGATCTGTGTGGCGACGCGGGCCAGACGCCGCACTATGTCGTCGGTCAGAACCACGCGCGGGCCGGTAATGGGCGTTTCTTTGACGCCGCCCTGGGCATCAAATTGGAGAAGGCTGTCTTCCCCGGATCGTGTCAGCACCCGCACAGCATTGGTGCGCGGCTGAAACAAAAGCTGCTCGGCCACTTTGGCTCCTTCCACGACTTTGATGCCCAGCCCCTTCTTGGCGCTGACATAGACCGCGCCCGGATTCTGCGGATTGAAGGGGTCGGTTGTGATCAAGACGCCTGCGCTGTCGGCATTGATGCCGGTCTGGATCAAGACGGCCATGTACACTTTGCGGTGGTCAATGCCCGCGCGCTCACGCGCATCGTAGGCTTCCAGGTTCCAGACAGATGCCCAAACGGTCTTGACGGCTTCCAGCAGCGCCGTTTCGCCGCGCACATTCGGGACGGTGGTGTAGATGCCCGCCCCGTTGAAGTTGGGCAGGTCTTCGGAATTGGTGGACGAACGGACGAACAGCCCCTGCCCGGCGTAATCCGCCCGGACGCGCCGCAGGATGTCCGCGCTGAGTTCATCGCTGACCCGCCCGGCCTGAATGCCGGCCCGCAGAGCCGCCAGTTTTTGACGCCGGTAGACGGCATCCGACGCCACACGCGGATCGCGCAGCAGAGCGTCAATCGGCCCCACCAACCCATTCTGCTCCAGAAACTGCTGGTAGCAGGCGAATGGGATGGTGAAGCCGTTCGGCACCTGCATTTCAGCCAGATTGGCATGGCGCACTTCGCCGAGATTGGCGGACTTTGCGCCGTAAGCAACCACCGAGGCCGCCCGCTGCTCGTTCAAATCCGCCAGGGCCGTCACAGACAAATCGGAATGCGGCGTCATCAGCGAATGCCGCAGGGCCGCCTGCTTCTGCTTGCCGCGCACCTCGGCGTTCGTGGCCGCGCCGATCAGATACTGCTCCGGCTGCGTCTCAAAGACGACCCAGCGGCCCTCGTAGCGCCGAAAAAGCGTTGCCGCATCCCGGATGTAGGCATTGGGCAGGCCCAGCGATTTGGCGCGCAGATTGATATGGGAAAGCGGCGTGGAGGGCTGCGTACTGATCAGCCCCGCAATGGGCGGCAGCGTGACCGGCCCGCTGGGCGTGACCAGAATGTCGTCCGGGGCGATTATGGTGTTTTCGTCAACCTTCGGCAGCAGGCGAATTCGCCCCACAGTTCGGGCCAGATTGAGCGGCTGGTAGTCCTGACGGATCGGGATGTCGCCGGGCAGAATGCGCGTCAGACCGGGCAGGTATGCCGAGGCTTCCTCCTGCCGCAGCGAGTTTGGTTTGAACGCCAGCGGGGAAAAAACGTCGCGTTCAGCGCGTGCGCCGCCAGCGCGATCTGCGTGGCGGGGACCAAGTCGCCTTCCCAGAATTCAAACGTCCATTTGCGGATTGGCGTTTGATAGGCCACGGTTCCCATGACAAAGCGCCGGTCAGGGTTCAAATAATTGTTCTCAAAAAACTGCTCCCCGGTTTCCAGCGACAGATAGGTACCGTTGACAAACTCGCGGTGAAAAGCATAGCGATGGGAGTTGACATAATAGACGCGGTTCCCGCTGCGGCGGTCAATCACGAACAGCAGATGCGGCAGCGGATAGGGCGTGTCGGTGATGCGAGCCAGCCGGTCAAACTGCGTGCGGGACGTGATGGCCGGCAGCGACGCAGGCGCAGGCGGCATCGGCCCCGCGCAGACACCGCCTGCCGCCACGCCCAGCAAAATCAGTACCGCCATCCAAACATGCCGAAAGTATTGCATCATCATTGCTCCAAAGCACTGTTCCCTGCCCCACCGCACGACTCCTCCTCGCCGAAAATTGGCAGTTTTCCCTGTCTTGTTTCGGGGTGAAAAAGTCGGTATACTGACTGTCAGCATTCTCAAAAGAGGTGAGTGATGGATTCAACAGCGGATCGCGCTCGGCCCCGCATTGCCGTCATCGGCTGCGGCTGGCGGGGGCGCGACTGCCACTGCCGCCTGATCAAACTGGCCGCCGGGCTGGAACTTCACGGCGTTGTCTAGTCTGATGGCGCTTCTACGAATTCCACATCATCAACCCAGGCTTTGGGAAGACTATCCGCATGGTTGACCGAAAGGCCCAACTTGATCTCGGCGGATGTTGCGCCAACCGGGGCGACGTAGGGTGTGGGAACCCCGCCGCCATTGACCCGCGCCTCAAACAGAGTCGTCCAGTTCGGAGTCGAATCCTGATGGTTCGCGACCCAGACCCAGCCGCCGGAGCCGAGCCAGTTCACGGACGCTCCGAGAGAGGCGTAACCCCGATTTGGTCCCCGATCCCTGTTTTCGCCTCCGGGAAAGCCCAGGGTGCGGAGATGGAAGCGAAGAAGATAGCTCTTGCCCCCGGTCACCGGCACTCGCTGCACCACCTCGCTAAACCCGCCGCCCTTGCCGCCGTTGCCTGAATTGACAAAGGCGCCGTAATCCGGCAGTTGGAACGCATTCGGCGTGTATGCCACGGGAACTGTCTGCTGCAACAGAAGGGAGTGGCCTCCAGAATAAGAGACATCCCCGTCAAGGCTCACACCCCCACCGTTTCGGTCCGCCGACATCACCCACCCCTGGTCGGGGGATGCGCTGAACGGCTCTTCAAAGTCGCCGTTCTTCAGCAGATTGGGACCCAGCGGCAACTCAATATCCCCCCAGTTGCCAGGCTGAAGCGTGGCTTCCGTGGTGAGGTCGGCAGTCATGGACGTATCCTGGTTGTAGTAGTACAGCCGGAGGGCGCGGTTGTCGCCGGTCTCGTCGGCGTAGACAACCCCGACATCGCCTTTAAGGGTATCCCATTTGGCAGGATCAATGCCGAGATCGGACAGGGGAACAGAGGCTTCGAGCGTGTACCCATCATTCGTCCGCTGGTAGGCGATCTTCGCCGAAGGCAGCTTCACGATCTCGTCAATGTTCGCGGCGAGCAGCCGTGTCGGCGATGCGGCGCCCGGCACGACCGGGCGATAGCGCACCGCGACTGGCTGCCCCTGGTAGACACTCAGCAGAAGGCGTTCATCGCCTTCGGCGGGGGCGAAGTGCGGCGAGAACTTGCCGACGTGGAGCATGAGGTCGTCGCAGTCGCCCGAGAGGAACAGGGTCTGCCAGTTGGCGCCTTTATTGACTAGCTTCGCTCCATGCACGTCATAGGCGAGGTAGAGGCTGCGCTGATCGCGTCCGACGGCGACTCGGGCAGAACGCCCTCGCGCGCCCTGCATCGCAACCCCGCTCTCCATGTTCCAATCATTGAGATTGCCGTCAATAGTCGGCGGCGTTGGGAGCCAGGCGAGGTGAAGAATGGGCTTCGGGATCGGCGGCGGCATGTTGGCAAGCTGCGCCGCCTCTTTGGTAAGGGCGCTGAGATCCGCAGCCGTCACGGTGAGCGTTCCAGTGGACCGCCGCAGATGATCCAGGCCGATGATTTTGTCGATATGGTAAGCGTCGTTGACTCCGTCAATGATATAGGCGCTGCCATCCGGCGCCTGGAAGTAGTTTCGGTACGATTCATCCCAGGTGGCCGTCGGCCCCAGGCGTGTGTCATCCAGCACGCTGCTGACATACAGGCCGTCCGAGGTGAGCAGATAGGGCTTGAAGTTGGCATGCCAGAGCCAGGTTCCCAGCACATCCTCACCGCCAGGTTCATGGAACTCGCCGACGATGTTGTCCGCCAGGATGTCGTCGGGCTGCTGCGGCCCTTTCGGCGCGGCCATGGTCCAGAGCGGCTTCCCCTCGCGATCATAGCAGTCTATCGTTCGGGTGGGCGTCGTCCACTCGTAGGAGTGGACGATGAACAGGCGGTTAGTGTCGTTGGCATAGAAGCCTTGAATGTGGTTTTTGGGATCCAGGACAATCGGTTTCGCTGACGACAGATCGTACCGGGGCGCGCCGTTCGGGTTCCAGCCCTGCAAGTCCAATCGGCTCGTCACATTTTCGTCGCCGCAGAAGCCCCCAATGTAGATAGCCCCATCTGGGCCGGCGCTCATGCCCCAGTCAACGCAGATTTCCGGCAGCATGCCGGGCGTATACTTGTCGCCGCGCGTCAGCGTGTGAACCCACTGCATCTCGTCCGGCTGCACCTGGCCGTCGCCGTTTTTATCGATCCAAACGTAGTTGTCCCCAATGTGGCCGTCAAAGAACGCCGGATAGTAATGCGGGACGTAATGGTCGCCGATGTCGCTGTCCCATACCTTGATCGTTGACCCGGCGTTCGTCGTGTACCGACCGATGCAGCCGACAGCCGCCACCGGCGTCAGCAGGTTTCCGTCTCTTCGCAGCACCACAAACTCATACGGGTCCTTGGTCACGTAAACGTACTGTTTACCCTCATGGACAATAGTCCGGCTGCCGGGTTCCCCGCCAAACATTCCATTTGGGGCGAAGGCCTCAGCCAAACTCATGCGGCGAAAGGGGGTCGCGACGGGCGTCCAGGTCTTTTTCGCATAATCCACATGAAACAGGACGCCTTCCGCCACGACGCGGGAAGCATCAGTCGGGTCCACCCAGACATTCGCGCCGCCCCCATAAGGAGACGGGCCGATGTAGTCACGGATCAGTTGACCGGAGGAGGCGTTCCAAACGCTGACGCGGTTCGGGGAGGCGTCGTCCTCGGCCACCCAGAGCTTTCCGTCGCCGGTGACGGCGATGCCGCGCGGCAGGAGCATCCCATCGGCATCCCACTTGCCGATCCAGGGGCGACCACCCGGCTTTCCAATGGACCGCAGCAGATGCCCAAGCGGCGAGAACACTTTTACCTGGAACGAGCTGCCCCAATCACTGACATAGATGCTGCCGGCGGAGTCGGTCGTCACATCATGCGGCGCGACGAGGTCATGGTCAATGAGGGTTGACACCAATTTTGTCGCCGGATCGATGGTGACGACTCTGCCGCTGCTAATACCGAGTATCTTGCCGCCCGGCAGCAGATGCAGGCCCACCGGCAGCGTCACGGGAATCGTATCAAGCTGTTTACCGGTGGCCGCATCCAGCACCAGCACCTGGTTCTGAGACAGCATGGAGACATACAGCCGGTCAGCCGTCGCCGCGATCCCGACCGCGTCCGTTGGCTCTCCAATGTCGTTGGCGAAGTACCGGGTCTGGCCTTCATAGTTCTCGGGCGTGAATGTCTTGTTGACGCGCCTGTCCCAGAGGCCGGCGACTTGATCCACATACGGCCAGGTCGCGACCCGGACATCGCTCTTCTGGGAACTCAGCCCCGTGGGAATTCCGGTGCTTTTATTCAAGCAGATGACATTGGCGCGGCTGACGATGTTTTTGCCTTCTCTCTGCGGTCCTGAGTAGAGCGCATAAAGATAGTTTCCCTGCACCGCCAGCGAGATGCAGCGGGGATTGACCCCCTCGCCATACCCCCAGAGGCGCTTGCCATCGGGGCCGACGGCGATAATCATGCTGCCTTTCTCGCATCCAGGCGCAGCGAGATAGACGTTAGTCCCATCCGTGGCGGCGGCTTGCGGCGCGGCTTCATCACTGAGCCAGTCGCCTTTGCCGTCCGGCGTCGGCCACGGGGGGGAGCCGGGGTTGCCGATGCTGACGACATGCTGAACGCTGATCGGAGGATGCATCAGCCCGCGCACCTCAAATTTGCCGGGAGCCACCGCGCTGCCGAATTGATCTCTGCCGTCCCAGTATTCGGTATTGGTTCCGGCGCGGCGATGCCCGTTCTTGACCAATGCGCGCACCAGATGCCCCTGCAGATCGAAAACGCTCAACGTCACATCCGATTCCTGCGGAAGATGGTAGGTATAGGGGATGCCGCCGCCGACGGCGAGGGTCGGCGTGGCAAAGGCGGTAAACTGCGGGTTCAGGCCGGCCCACCAGACCTGGAATGTTGCCTTCCAGGTATCGCCGGGATGCGGCGCGGTTCCCGCAGGAAGCGCGCGCCAGGGAATAGCGATCTCATCCACATACCCCTGCCCTGTCGGATCGGGCAGGAAAGCCTCTTTCGCGCCCTGCTGCAAAAGATACGGGTTTTTGAGATCGTAGCCGTCGGCAGTCAGAGCCGGCTGTTTGCGGACGGAATCGTACCAGGCGCAGAGGTTGGTCGTGTTATGCCCGTCGTTGACACGGATCTGCAAGCAGTCGCCGCCGTTGTATCCCGCCTGTGTGGATTCCGGCTGCGTGTTGTACGGCCCCCCCAAAGACTTCGCATGCTCGGCGATGTACAGGTAATCGGCATCATAGGCCAGGGCGAATTTCGCGCTGTAGCGGTCGCCCAGAAGGGAGGGCAAATAGTCGTAATTCTGAAACTGAGCCGGGTTCCACTCGCTCAAACGGCCATCCACCGCGATGGGCGTCTGCACTTCGGGAACATAGCTTTCCGTCGCGCCGGTCGCCATGACCGAGGTTTGAATCCCATTGGCGTGCGGATGGTCAACAAAATGGAGCTCGGCCCCAGGTGTTCGGGTCACTGAGGTACTGCCCCATCCCAAACTGCGCGCTGCTGGCCGTCAGGAAGCAGCCGGTCAGGTGGGTGCTGGCATGAAGCGCCTCGGCGGGCAGTTGTTTGATGAAAGACGGCGAAAGAGCGGACCATTCTAAATCGACGCCCAAGGTCATGGTCGCCGCCGTCGCGCCGGTTCTGGTCAGATCGGACCAGGGAATACATATCTCCTGGATCACAGCGCCCACTTTAGCGGCGGAAACAGATTTAGCGCCGGTCAATGCCAGGGAATGCCACGCCGGCTTGTCCCCGATACGCTCCTGAATGGTTTGCCGCTTGCCGGCGGCGACCGACGCGATATGGATATGCACGACACGGTCGGTGAGGACATTCAGGTCAATGCTCGCGCTGCCGGAGGCGCGGCTCAGGCCCGACCAGGTAATGCCGACATACAGCGCCTTGCTGTCGTAGCAGGCCTGTAAGTCGGCGGCAGCGCCCAGGCGGCGCAGTTGAGTCATCGCGGAGGCGTTAGACTTCACCAGACCCGGATTGATCGGCACGAACGTCACCGGGCGCGTGTCAGGCCAATCCGACAGATTGCCATCTATGGTAATCGGTGTGCGCGCTATGGGAATTGTCGTCAGGGTGATGGGATGAACGCCGCCGGCGATGGCGGAGGAGGCGAAAAAGCAGGCAAGGCCCGCGATTAACGCTTGACAGGCTCTTTTTTCAATGTTCAATGGATTTCTAACTCCCCTTGATGGTGGAGGCGCCTGCTCGCTCTGCTCCCGCCCGGCTCGAGGATGCCCGGACCACAAGGCGGGATTTCAGAACGACCGATGCCAGATCATTCCGGCCACGCAGGAACCTTGCTACGACCCATGCCGCTTCACGCCCCATGCTGGCGCAGGGCGGGTGCAGGGTGGATAATCCGATGGCCTGCGACTCCACGCTATCATCAAAGCCGATGATGCGGTAGTCTGTTCCCATTCGCCAGCCGAATTCCTCGGCCGCCTGAATGAAACCAAATGCTGCATCATCATTGACAGCCACGACCCCATTGATGTGTGGATCGTTCGCCAGCACTTCGCAGGCATACGTATGGGAGGCGGGAATATGGGGGTGGATGTCAACACTATGGCGAAGCACCGTTTCCACATCACCCAGGCCGATCGTCTCTCTCAAAGCGTCATCGGACAAGCCGGCGCTCTTGACCGCCAGCCGGACGCCCGCAGCCCGTGTTTCCACCCAATCGGAGCGATAGGGTGCGAAGAATAGAATCTTCTGACACCCCTGATCCATCAAATGCTTCGCCGCCTGATAGCCGGCATTGGTGCTGTCATACATCACGCTCACGCATTCGGGGCCATAATTTTTGTAGCCGACGACCACCGGCAGGACACCGGCCTCAACCACCCGATGAATGAAGTCTGGGCTTTGACCGAGGATAACGCTCTCATGCAGAATGACGGCCGCAGGCTTTTCGGCCAGTATTGCTTCCAGCAGCGCCTTACCGGATGTCGCGCTTCCCTCAGAAGAACGGCCTTTGCCGAACTTTCGGTCCGCCGTAAACAGATTAAAAAAGCGGGACGGGATCCCGTATTGCGCCAGTGCATGTTCGGCTTCATGAACGATGATATAGGACCAGCCATTCGCAAAATACAACGTGGTGCCGGGGCGGATGTCGGCCATCAGGCCGACATGGGCATCCGTTGGGGCCAGCAAACCATTGTCCACCAGGCCAGGCGACGAACCATCCTTCAGTTTCGCCTGGTTTTCGGATTCAAGATCGGGATCGCCGAAAACGTAAGTGCCTCGCTTCGCATTCACGCGCAGAAGTCCTTCGGCAACCATATCTGCAACCGCCTTTTGCACGGTGGGAACCGACACTTGAAATTCATCAGCCAGCGCCCGCCGGCTCGGGATCATCGCCCCCTTTGTCCAGTCCCCCTGGTGGATTTGCCGTCTTAGCTCTTTCTGGAGGTTTCGGTAAATCGGATCTCTGTCAATCACAAGAGTTTTTTTCGCCACGACTCTTTTTCCTTAAGATTCGGCTTCCGGGCAGCCTTGACACTGGCGATTGCCGACGGTTGCGCTGTTACACAACGTGTGCTATAATCTTGCACAGATGATACAATACACCGGGTCTCTTGTCAAGGGGCGGCCTCCGGCGCGAAGATCATCGCCCCCAAAGGAGAATCATCAGCGCAATGTCTCAGTTCAATGGTTTGAGCCTTCATCTGGGCAATCTTTCCCGCCTTTCTTCCGCGCAGACGCGCTCCCTCTCCCCGGAAAACTTTACCGGCGCAAAAGGCCAAGGTGCAGCGGCCACGGAAGGCACCGGCGCTGCCGCATCGCGCGACCTCGGGCGGGGCTGGAAGGTCTCCCCTTCCATCAAAATCCAGCCCGGCGAAGTCCGCGAAATCGCCGCGATTGATGGTTCCGGCGCCATCAAGCAGATATGGATGACCCCAACGGGCAACTGGCGCTATTCCATCCTCCGCATTTACTGGGACGATCAGGAGCAGCCCTCCGTAGAGTGTCCCGTCGGGGACTTTTTCGCCTGCGGCTTGGGCCGATTCGCACAGGTCAGCAGCCTGCCCGTCTGCGTCAACCCCGGCTCGGCGTTTAACTGCTACTGGGAGATGCCGTTCCGCAGGAAATGCCGCATCACGTTTGAAAACATCGCGCCCGAGGAGATGGTTCTGTATTACCAGATCAACTACACGCTGACCGAGGTGCCGGAGGATGCCGCTTATTTTCACGCGCAGTTCCGGCGCGTCAATCCTCTGCCATATAAAGATGTCTATACGATTCTGGACGGCGTACAGGGACAGGGGCAGTTTGTCGGGACCTACATGGCGTGGGGCGTCAACAACACCGGCTGGTGGGGCGAAGGCGAGATCAAGTTCTATCTGGATGGAGACGGCGAGTTTCCGACGATCTGCGGAACCGGCACCGAAGACTATTTTTGCGGCTCGTACAACTTTGAGAATCAGGCGACCAAACAATACCAGGAGTTCACGACGCCTTACGCCGGAATGCCACAGGTGATCCGGCCCGACGGCGTGTATGCGTCGCAAACGCGCTTTGGCCTGTACCGCTGGCACATCATGGACCCTGTCCGTTTTCAGCAGGATTTGCGGGTCACCATGCAGGCCCTCGGATGGCGCAGCGGCGGCCGTTACCTGCCGCTTCAGGATGACATCGCGAGCGTCGCTTTCTGGTATCAGACGCTGCCGACCGCGCCCTTTCCACCATTGCCCGACAAAGACTCTCTGGAAAACATCTGAATGACAACAGTGACGGCCGAAGAACAGCCGCTGCGGCCCCGCGAGGGACGGCGCGTGTACCGTGACAAAAACCTGCTCCAGATTGCCATGCCCCTCGGCGGCATCGGAAGCGGCTGCGTCTGCCTGAATGGGCAGGGCGGGCTGCAAGATTTCGCCCTGCATCATCACCCCGCCACGACGGCGCTGGCCGATGGGCATGGATCAACCGATGCGGCCTTCGCGCTGCTCCACATCAAGGGCGAAAAGCCGACGACGAAACTGGCGGAAGGGCCGCTCCCGCCGGAACGGCTTTATGATCAAGGGCTGCAAGCGCAGGGCTATCGCAAAGGCGGTCATGAAGGTCTTCCGCGATTTGAATCCTGTGAATTCCAGGCGGAATACCCGTTCGGCGAAGTGCGATTGCAGGATGATGCCGTTCCCCTGTCGGTCAGCATTGTCGGCTGGAATCCGTTCATCCCCGGCGATGACGCCGCCTCTAGCCTTCCCACCGCGATCTTAGAATACTCGTTTGAGAATACGTCGGACGCACCAGTTGACTTTGAGTTCTCGTACCACGCCTCGCATCTGGCGCTGGGAGCATCCGGGTGGACCGGAACCAGAAACACAGTTCTCTCCGAAAACGGCGTTTTGTTTTCCAACACTGAAGGGCGATTTCACGAGACTTACGGAACCGCCGCTCTTTGCTCGCCGGGCCAAACGCCGCGCATCAAAGCAAACTGGTTTCGTGGCGGCTGGTTTGACGCGCTATCCATGCTCTGGCGAGAAGTGTCTGCCGGTCAGTTTCACGAAAACGCGCTGGCTTCGCCGGTCGAGTCCGATAGCCGCAGCGGCGCTTCTTTGCTGATTCCCGCGTCACTTCTTCCGGGGGAGAGAACAACGATCCCCATCCTGCTCACCTGGCACTTCCCCAATGTTTCCCTCACGGTAGGTCGTCAGGCCGAGGCATGCGGCCCCGACTGCGGCTGCGACACGACCGAAATCGCGCCGCTATGGCGGCCCTTTTACGCCAGCCTCTGGCGCGACGCGGGTGAAGTTGCCGGCTATGTCCAAACTCACTGGGAAACTCTGCGCGCCCGGACGATGGCTTTCAAAGACGCGCTCTATTCCTCCACGCTGCCGTCGGCGGTTCTGGATGCCGTGGGGAGCAATCTTGCCATTCTGAAATCCCCGACGGTGCTGCGCCAGGAGAACGGCAATGTGTGGGCCTGGGAAGGATGCTTCACGACGGCCGGGTGCTGCCACGGCTCCTGCACCCATGTCTGGAACTATGCCCAGGCCATGCCGCACCTGTTCCCCAAATTAGAACGCACTCTGCGCGAGCAGGAATTGGAACGCTCCATGAACGAGCAGGGCCATGTCAACTTCCGCGCGGCGCTTCCCGACGGCTCGAACGGATCACGGCTACCATGCGGCTGCCGACGGACAGCTCGGCGGCCTGATGAAGTTGTACCGGGACTGGCAGATCAGCGGCGACCGGGACTGGCTGCGGCGTCTGTATCCGTCGGCAAAGCGCAGCCTGGATTATTGCATCGCCCTCTGGGACCCCGAGCATCGCGGCGGCCTTTTTGAGCCGCATCACAACACCTATGACATTGAGTTCTGGGGACCGGACGGGATGTGCGGCAGCATCTATGTCGGGGCGCTGTCCGCCATGACGCGGATCGCCGAGGCGCTGGGACATTCGGAAGACCAGGCCCGCTACGGTGCGCTGGCCGAAACCGCGGCCCGATTTCTGGATACGGAACTGTTCATTGGGGAGTATTACGCGCAACAGGTGCAGTGGGAAGGGCTGCGCGACACGTCCTTCCAGCGCAGCCTGGAGTCCGGCCAACTTGACCCGGAGACGCTTTCGCTGTATCGCGCGGAAGGCCCGAAGTATCAGTACGGCACCGGCTGCCTCTCCGACGGCATCATCGGTGCCTGGATGGCGGCCTTGTACGGCATAGACACGCCGCTGGATACGGAGCATGTCCGTTCTACCCTGCGCTCCATTTTCCGCCACAACTACAAGCCGGATTTGTTCGTCCATGCCTGCCTGCAAAGGCCAGGCTACGCGCTGGGCCATGAGCCGGGGCTGCTGCTCTGCACCTGGCCCCGTGGCGGCAAGCCGTCGCTGCCCTTTGTCTACAGCGATGAGGTGTGGACGGGGATTGAGTACCAGGTTGCCTCCCATTTGATCGCCGAAGGACTGGTAGAAGAAGGCCTGACTATTGTGAACGCTGTCCGCAGTCGCTACGACGGGCATGTGCGTAACCCTTTCAACGAGTACGAGTGTGGTTCTTACTACGCACGGGCCATGGCCAGCTATGCGCTGCTGGCATCGCTGTCCGGCTTTCGCTACTCTGCGGTGGATAAGACGCTCTGGCTGGCTCCCAAGATCAGCAGCAATCCATTTCACATTTTCTTCTCCACAGCGAGCGGCTTTGGAACTCTCACCTTAACAGATCGTCATCTCGCGATCCAGATGGTGGAAGGGCATCTGGAAGTTGAGACAGTACGGCTGACGCTTAACGGGAGAACCAAATCACTTTCCTGGGGCGTCACAGTCAGCCCCGGTGAAACTCTGCACCAGGAGATTGAAGAAAGAAATTAGAAGTGTGAAGCCAGTCAAGTCTTATTGACAGCAATGCAAATAAAACATATACTGTCTTAAGCAGTACACTTTTCTCAATCATGCTCCATATCCAATCCATCAGCAAAAGCTTCTCCGGCATTCGAGTTCTGAACGTCTCCGCTCTTCACAAATTTGTTCGCCGGTCAGGTCATTGTCTTTGGGCTTGCCATCCCCGCACAGTTGTTTTATTTTGTCGGCGCGTGAGTCATTGCGACGTTTTTGCTGAACCGCACGGGCTTTGGACGCCATGTGTACGCCGTCGGGGGCAATTCCGTCGCCGCGCGCCTGTCGGTGGTCGCCGTCACGCGCATTCAGATCACTGTGTTTGCCGTTTCAGGGTTCCTGGCTGGGCAAGCCGCCTTGCTGCATGCCGCGCTGATTCTCAGCATTTTGGACAACATTCTCGGCCTGCGGAACATTCAGTCCGAATATCAGGCCATTCTCAAGGGAATTATCATCGTTCTCGCAGTCATCCTTCAGCGCAAGCCCACCGGCGGGGCGCAGGCGATTGACTACGCGGTCAAGATTTTGGAGCAAAAACAGACGCCGCAAAAAAAACGGCGTACTGCCAACGGATCAGGTCACGAAAGAGAACGCCGCGCAGATGCTGGCAAAATACGGGGGTAAAGGATGAGAATTGTGAGAATCATGGCCGCTGCTCTGCTGCTGTTATGCAGCGCGTTCGCCCCGGCCCTGTCTGCGCCCGACAGGATCGGCATGGACACGCTGCTGCGCCAGGAGTTTGACCTATCGCAGTTGCCGAACCTGCACACATGGTCGTCGTCTCTGCAATCGTCCTATGACCGCACCGGCGGCAATGACGACAGCGGCAAGTTTCTGTCCGGGGACGGCAAAGACGGCGTGATGGCAGACATGGATGGCCCCGGCGCCGTGGTCCGGCTTTGGTCGGCCAATCCGGGCGGCGAGATCAAGATCTTTATTGACAACGCTCCGAACCCGGTCATTGACACGCCGTGCCACCGTCTCTTTGATGGTTCTTTCGCCCCGTTCAAAGCGCCCCTGTGCGGCCTTTCTTCCGGGGGCAGCTACAGCTATCTGCCCCTTACTTACGCCCACCATTGCCGCATTGAGCTTCTCGGCGGCCAGGGGGTCTACTATCAGGTGAATTATCTCACCTTCCCCAAAGACACGCCGACGACATCGTTCTCGCTCCCGCTGTCGGCCAGCGACCAATCTGCCGTAGATGCGGCAAACGCCGTATGGGCGGGGGGCGCCTCGCCGAAGGCGACTACGCTGCCGACGACCGCCGCTTCCAAAATCGCCGGCGTCCATCAGACAATAAAACTGGGAGATTATAAAGGCCCCGGTGTGATCCGCCGCATCGCGCTGGCGCTCCCCAAAGCGACGGACGCCGATTTGCGCCGCCTGGTGCTGCGCGGCTACTTTGACGGTCACAAGACGCCGGACATAGAAGCGCCGGTCGCCGACTTTTTCGGCAACGCTTATGGCCGCAAGCCTTTCCAGACTCTGCTGCTCAGTCAGGCCGCCGACGGCTCGTTTGAAGCCGATTTCCCCATGCCGTTCGCCCGCTCCGCCCGCTTCACGCTGGAGAACGAGTCCGAGGTGGCACAGCCGGTGATGTGGAGCGCCGAGGCTGCCAGGGTAACGTTTGACGCGGCCACAACCGGCTATTTCCACGCGGTCTTTTTTCAGGAGCAGACCAAGCCAAAGATAGCGCACATCTGGACAAAGATCACCGGGCAGCGCGGGCGGTTTGTCGGGATCGTGCAGACAATGGCCGGCACCGGCGGTCTCGGATTTTTAGAAGGCGACGATCAATTCCGCGTTGATGCACAGACTTGGCTGCCGTCGCAGGACGCCAACACGGTAATCGGTCCGTGGAACGGCACCGGCACGGAAGACTGCTTCAACAGCGGCTGGTATTTTAATGCCGGGCCGAACGCGCTCCCCGCGAATGCCCTGCTGGTCAAAGACGACGGGCATGGACGAATTGACTGCCTGCGCTGGTTTCTCAACGATGCGCCGACATTCCAAAGTTCGCTTGACGCGCAAATTGAGCATGGCGGCGACAATGGCGATTCCAACGATATCTATTACTCGTCGGTGGCCTACTGGTATGCCACCGGACCGGTGCAGTCCTGGTCTGCGATGCCTGACGCTTCGGCGCTGGCTCTCCCCGCGCCGCCCAAGCCGCTTTTCAGCGTTACGCATGGACTGGAAGCGGAGGCCCTGAATGCCGCCGCCTCCGGCGGCGGCGCGGGGCCGCAGGCGATGACAAGTTTTGGTAAACTGTGGAGCAACAACAGCCAGCTTTTCTGGAACGGAGCCAAGACGGGCGATACGCTGACGCTGACCCTCCCGGCGCAGAAGGCCGGCACATATGACCTCGTTGCCTACCTCACAAAAGCCGGCGACTACGGCCAGGTCTCGTTTACGCTGAACGGCAAGCTGCTGGACACGACTTTTGACGGGTACAACATGGGCGTGATCCCCAGCGGACCGGTAGACCTCGGCGTCGTGACTCTGCCGGATGGCCCCGCCACGCTTGTCGTGACGATGACCGGCAAAAATGCCCAGTCCTCCAACACCTTGTTTGGGCTGGATGCGCTTGCCTTCAATCCACCGGGAACAGTCCCCGCGCCTCTGCCCAAGCTTTAGAAAGATGAAATACAGCTTTGTTTCGCTGCTTACGATTCCGGCGATTGCCCTCCTGCTGCTCACGGAAACCGCAGACGCCATGAACAGCAATCTAGCTTTGCCTTACGATGACACCTGCTCCGGGCCGCAGACGCCTTATTTGAGCTTTTATAGCCCGCAGTCTGCCGATTTGCTGTTCCGCCCGGAGATGCTGCCGCGCAAAAAAGGCCCACTGGAGTTTATCTGCCAGGCCGGCCTGCGCTGTGTCAGTTTGACCTGGACGCTGCACCGGAACATGATAGACAAACCGTTTCGCGCAGGTCAGGCGGAAGCGCTGACGGCGAACCGATTTCGCATTGCCGTCGCCCCGGCCGGTCTGCCCCCTGGTTTTTATGATTTACGGGTCAGCCTCAATACTGGCATGGAGTTGGCACCGAACGAGCCGCGCCCGGTGTCCGGGCTTTGCGTTTTCGGATGGCGCGTCTCGGAAATGGCGATCCGCGACACGCGCCCGGCGGACTTCAAAGCATTCTGGGACAGGGCCAAAGCGGAACTGGCGAAAATTCCACTGGATGCGCGAGAAGAAACCCCGATGGAGACGTTCACTCGTGACCAGATCAATACTTACAACGTCACGAGCGCCGCGATTCCGCCGGACTACGATCCCACCGGCCACAAGACCGAGGAAGTGGAAAGCTGCAAGATCAGTTTCGCCGGGCCGGACGGCGGTCGCGTCTTCGCCTGGCTTGCCAAACCTAAAGGGCCTGGCCCTTTCCCTGCTATGCTGGTCCTGCCCGGCGCGGGTTTCAACGCCCGTCCCCGGCCCCTGGAACATGCCCGGCATGGGTACGTCGCCATGGACATTCGAAATTCACGGCCAGGACGTTGATCTGCCGGGGGAATATCCCAAGCTGCCGGGCTACTATGACGCCCAGCAGTACCAGCCGGTAGACGCCTACTACTATTATAAAGTGCATCTGCGCGTCATGCAGGCCGTCAATTACCTGCTGTCACGACCAGACGTAGACCCTGAGCGCCTTGCCGTCGTCGGCGGCAGCCAGGGCGGGCGGCTCGGCATTGTCGCCGCCGGCCTGGACCCTCGGATCAAAGCGGTTGTTTCCGGGCTGGCGAACTCGCCCAATCAGCCGCAACTAGCGTGGGTGGCTCACTGCAATGGGCCGGCCCATTCCGACGGCATGGACCTCCTCGGTGCGCCGCCCGCGGACCCGTCGCCGGCAGGCATTTGCTGGGGGTATTATGACCCGATGAACTATGCGCCCGACATTCACTGCCCGGTTTATTGTTATGGCGGCCTGATTGATCCCGTCTCCCCGCCTTTCAGCGTGTATGCCGTGTATCATCGGCTCGGCAGCCGGAACAAAACCTACGTCCCGCTTCCGGGGCTGGCCCATGACTGGTCCGGCGAGAACGACCGCCGCGCGTGGCGCTGGCTGGATCAAGTTTGGAAGGATTCCGGCCGACAGGCCGGCCCCCTAACCCCCAATTCTGGGGGAACTGGAGAAGAAACCGGAACGGGATTCTCTTCATCCGGCTCCCCAGAATTGGGGTGGGTGGGCCTCCGATCAGTTTTTACACACCCTATTAAGCAAGCCTATGTACCGAAAATGTAATTGCTCCGGCCACTGCGGCCCGCCAAATGACGGCGCAAATGAGGACGGCGTGACGCGCCGGCAATTCCTCACTTTGACGACTCTCGGCGCGGCGGGCGCACTGCTGACAACGCCGGGGGCGGCGCGGAGCGACGCCGCGCCTGACGACGGCGCGGGCCTGGCCGATTGGCTGCTCGACCTGCGTCAGCCCGGCTCCCCCCGCGTTTATCAATCCGGCATTCATACCGACGTCGGCCTGCCGCTGGGCGGCATCGGCACCGGGAACATTGAAATTGGGCCGCAGGGGCAGCTCAAAAACTGGCAGTTGTTCAATACCCTCTCGGACGGGTTTGTCCCTCTGGTCTTCGCCGTCAAAGTCGGGGAGACGACTCGTCTTCTCCAAACAACGGGCGATCAGGCGATGACGCAAGTCGCGCGGATTGAGATGACCGGTCAGTACCCCTTCGCAGACCTGCACTATCGCGACCCAGCCCTGCCCGTGGAACTGAGTTTGTCCGCCTTCACCCCCTTCGCTCCGCTGGACACGGCGCTTTCTTCCCTGCCCCTGATTTGCTTTGTGTTCCAAGCGCACAACCCGACCGCGCAGACGCAGCCCGTGTCTCTGGCGGCGCTGATGCAGAACCCGATTGGTTATGATGCGCTGGGTCAGCCGCCACTCAGCGCCGTGACTGTCCGGCATCCGGCAGTCGGCGCAAATGTGAATACCGTCTCACACGAGAACGGCCTGACGATGCTTTCCATGAGCGCCATGTCCAGCCCTCTGCCGTCGCTGACGCGCCGCATTCACCTGTACGCGAACGTCAACCCGGATGCGCTCATTTCCTTCCGCGGAGAACGGCCCTGGCAGTTGACGATTGAAGATGTGCAGCATCTGGCCGCGCAGCCTCCGACCCGGCCTGAAGAGGCCGTGATCTGGCTGGAGGACGCGGCTCAGGACTTCCCGGAAAAGACCTTGAGCGGCATCCAGGAAGCCGTCGGCGGCGGCGCGACATTGATCTTTTCCGGCAAAACGCTGCCGCTGATCCAGGCGTATCGTCTCGCTCTGACGCCGGGAAACAACCAGCCCGCTCCTGCCCAAGCCGACACCGTTTTTGAGGACTTTGAGCAGGGATATGGACATTGGACAGCCGAAGGGACAGCGTTTGGGCAGAACCCGGCGGCCGGCACGCTGGACAACCAGCAGCCGGTGTCCGGGTTTACCGGCAAGGGCCTGGTCAACTCCTTCCTGGGTGGCGACGCTTCTACCGGGCGCTTGACCAGCCGGCCGTTCACCATTGACCATGATTGGATTCGGTTTCTGGTCGGCGGCGGGGATCATCCGGGAACGCAGATACGGCTCGTGGTGGACGGCAAAGTCGTGCGCGCAACGTCCGGCCAGAATTCGGAAACTCTGATGCCGGCGCAGTGGCAGGTGCATAAGTTTCGCGGCCAAATCGCGCATATGGAGATCGTGGACCAAGAAACGGGTGCCTGGGGGCATATCCTCGTAGATCAAATCGTCTTTTCCGACGCCGCGCTTTCGCCCTCCACACTGGCGACGCTCACCGCACTGCTCGGAACTTTGCCGGCGGATCTGCCGAAGCAGTTTACCCGAGCCGTCGGTTTGGGCCAGGTCATTGTTTACAGCGATCCCATACTCGCGCCCGCCGATGCCGCTGTGTTTGGGCCTCGGCAGCAGGCGTACCGCACAGTCGCGGGTCTGGTTGGCGTGGATTACGCCGTCCCAAGCAGCATTCCCGACACAGTGCCTGGCTATGGAACAATAGCGCTGGCGACGCTGGGCGGAAATCCGACCGCGCAGACCGCTTTCGATGACTTTTCGCCCATTTTGAGCCAATTCGCCGCACAGGGCAAATTCGCGCCTCTGTCTGAGGCACCCACTAACGCGCCAACCGCGCAGGGACGAACCAGCAACGGTGCGCTGGCTTCCTCGGTAGAGATTGCCCCCGGCGCGACCGCCGAAGTTCCGTTCTTTCTGGCCTGGCATTATCCCAACAAGTACAATAACGCCAGCGGCGCGTTTCTCGGCAACTCTTACACGCAGGCATGGCCCGATGCCCCGTCGGTGATCCGCCATGCTGCGACCGCTTTCCCCACCTTGCGGGCGAAGACGGAGGCGTTCCGCCGCACGTTTTATGACAGCACGCTGCCGGTCTGGATGCTGGACTGCGTTTCTTCGCAGATCAGCACCATCCGGCATATCGGCGTCACCTTCCGTATTGCCAACGGCGACACCTACGGGTGGGAAGGCGCGAATGGCTGCTGCGATCCCACCTGCACGCACGTCTGGGGCTATGAGCAGACACTGTCGCGCCTGTTCCCGGACCTGGAGCGGGACATGCGGCGGATTGACCTGGAACACCAGCAGAGGCCGGACGGCGGCGTCAACAACCGGACCGACGTTCCCTCGCCGCCCCACCCCAGCGGGCAGGAGCCGTTCACCGACGGCCACGCCAGCACGATTCTAAAGGCCTACCGGGAAGTCCTGAACTCACCTGACGCATCCCTGCTGCATCGCTACTGGCCGCATGTCAAGCTGGCCGTGGAGTATTTAATCGCCCGTGACGCGGCCAGTTCCGGCGGGAAGCCGACCGGAACGCTCAGTGATGGGCAGGCCAACACCTATGACAATACCATTCACGGCGTCAATTCGTTTATCGGGACCTACTATCTCGCCGCTCTGCGCGCGGGGGAAGAGATGGCGAAACGCGCCGGCGACACGGCGACGGCCTCGCGTTTCCGAACCGTTTTTGAAGCGGGTCGAACGAACCTGGACGCCCAGTGCTGGAACGGCGAGTATTATCAGCAAAACTTGCCGGATTACCTGACGCGGGAAGGCGAGTACGGGCCGGGCTGCCTGGCCGATCAACTGCTCGGACAATGGTGGGCGCATCAGCTTGATCTGGGCTATCTGCTCCCAAAAGCGCACGTTCAAACGGCCCTGCGCTCGCTGTACAAACATAACTGGCGGACCGACTTCACCAATTTTCATCACCACTGGCGCTATTTCGCGGGCGGCACGGACAAAGGACTGCTGATCTGCACCTGGCCCAAAGGCGGGCGTCCAGCCAGCACTATTCCCTATGTGGATGAAGTCTGGACCGGCGTGGAGTATCAGGTTGCCTCGCACATGCTGTATGAAGGTCTGGTGGACGAGGGCCTCGCGATTGTGAAAGGCGCGCGTGAGCGCTATGACGGCGTCCCGCGCCCGCCGATGGGGCGTAATCCGTGGAGCGAAGTGGAGTGCGGCGGGCATTACGCCCGCGCCATGTCGTCATGGTCGCTCCTGCTGGCCCTGTCCGGTTTCCACTATGACGGCCTGACCCAGACGCTGCGCTTTCAGCCGCTGGAAAAGACGGCCCATTTCAGGTCATTTTTCACCGGCCCGGAGGGATGGGGCAGTCTCAGCCAGACTCAGCAGGGGGCAAAGCAGCATTCGGAGGTCAAGATCGTCTCCGGGCAAATCGCCGTCGCGCATCTGCATCTGGCAGCGGCTTCTACTGTCACGAAGGCAAAGGCGCTGCTGGGCCATACCACTGTCCTAGTCCACCTGACCCGCAGCGGCGACAGCGTTCTGCTGGCGCTGCCGCATCCCGTGGTGGTCAAGCCTGACAGCACGTTGACCGTGGAATTGTCGTAGTAAGACTGAGGACAAGAAGATCCTATCCCGGCTCGGCAAGCCTTGCCACCCTTCCCTCGGAGGGAAGGGAGAGGCTCGGAACGAATGTGAACGGGTCAGGGATAGGATATTTCGGGCTAGGGGCCTCTTCAGAAGGAAAATGATCATGACCCGAATTCTCGCATTCGTGTACTCTCTGTGCCTACTCGGCCTCATCCTCGCGGATGGCCCAGCCCGCGCGGCGGATTTGCGCGGGTTCGGCACGGTGCAGGCTGCCCCTCTGCCCGCAGGCGCGGGCATGAAGTTTACGTGTGACAGTCCCGCTCATGCCACGCTGCTGATCCACAAGCTGGTTCATGACATGGCCCAGAGCGCAACCGTTCCTTCCCATTGGACAAATTTGCAAATTGCCGGTCAGGCGGTTCCCGTGCTGGTCCGTCCGGGATTAGGGGCATATTTAGTGCTGGCGTCGGGCAGCGACGCCTATTGCTTCACCGCGCCGCTGGCCGCCGGGCAGGGGGAAGACGGACTGGCGGCGGCATTTGCCGCCGCAGTGCGGCTGGTTCCGGGCGCGCAGTTGTATGATGCGGCTTATGGTTATCCTTTTTATCTGGATAAGTGGTCGGACAAGGGCATCGGCACCTGGTACACGCCTTATGACCCCTTTGACGATGACCCGAAGGGGATGCAGGATGTCGTCAATCCGCACTTCCAGTATCTCACCAAGAATGGCTTGACGGTTCATATTGGGGATGGCGCGCGGGCGGAGACCATGCACTTTGTGCGTAAGTACGACCGTCCCTTTCACTTTGCCCGCTGGCTGGAATGGGACAACGACATCGCGCGGCTTGACCCGTTTGACCTCGCGCAGCCCGGCACTCTCTTCACCAGCACGTCAGATTATTACGGGGACATCAGCAATGGCGGCGCGAAATTGCTGCAATATCGGAACTGGGATTATCAGAATGTGATGGCCCAATATGTCAGCGATCCCCAACTTGTAGACTGGGATGAGCCGCATGGCGAGATGAGCGTCGGCAGCGCGCAGTCCGGGGATGACACGGGGGAAAACAACCGAGCGAACTTTGTTCACTGGCTGCAAACGGAGCGCAGCTATACGCTGGCCTCGCTAGGCGAAGCCTGGCATCACGATCCGAACTACTTCACCGCATGGAGTCAGGTTCCCCTTCCCAACGATTATGCGCTGTTTGGGGCCGATAAAGACAGCGTGTTTGCGGACCACACATGGCGATTGCACAGGGCGGAACTCCAGCCGGGTTTGGCGTCGGGGTATGCGCGGAGCGGGTTTGACGACCGCCGCTGGTTCTCCCTCCAGCTTCCAGGCGGCGAGGTCGGCGCGCTCTTCAAGTACATTTATAAGCCGTTCTGGTACCGGGGGACGATCACCGTCAAACCCGCCTATCTGGCCGCTCACAAAGGCCCGCTGTATCTGATTGACGCCTCGCTGACAGAGGCGGGGGGACCGAAAGCGCCGAATCACATCTGGTTCAACGGCGTGGATATGGGAGGCCTGAGCGGCCCCGGCGGATGGGGAATCGCCGGCACCAAAGACGTCACCGGACTTGTCCATGCCGGGATCAATCACCTCAGCTATGCGCCGCGCCGCGCGTACATGCCCGGCACGTTCTTTCTGTCCACGAAACCGATGGAACGGTATCCGCACCGGGATTCCGGGCTGAATGCCCGGACTGTAGACTGGAGCGACTACCTGACGGACATGGCGGTGGGCCAGGAGCGGCAGACCCTTCAAACCATGCGGGGGACAGACCCAAATCGCGCGATCAAGAGCATGGCCGTCGGCGACAAGAGCGCCTATACCCCCCTGCTGGCCGACTACGGAGCGTTCGGACATAACACCGGAGATGAAGCGTTTTTCGTTCCCTGGGATAAACGCCTGGGCTACCCGTATGGCGTCCGCGCCTCCGCCGAATCCTCGGGAAGCATGGTTGATCCCATGGGGTTCAAGCGCTGGCTCGGCTGGTTTACCCTTTCCGGCCTCAACGCCTTTGATAATTTCATTGACGTGGAAGCGATGATGTACTCCAAAGTCACGCCCCTCTGGCAGGAGAACTTTCCGTATCTGCACCTGGCCAATCGCTACAACTTGAAGAAGCCGGAAATCGGCCTGATCTGGTCGGGCCTCAACAATCGTCTCGCGCCAGGCGAGAGCGGCGCTACTCCTTACGTCTTTGATCTGGGCCGGGGCGATATTCAATCGCTCGGCTATTCCTATGCTTATCTGGACGAACCCAGCCTGAAGCGGCATCTGGGGGATGGCTACAAAGTCCTCTGGGACGAAGGGACATGGGTCATGTCCAAAGAGACCGTTGCCGACATCAGGCATTACGTGGAGCAGGGCGGTACATTTGTCGCGCTTCAGGAGACAGGCCGCCATACGCCGACCGAGCGCGATGCCTGGCCCGTTGAGTCCCTGACGGGCTTCCACGTCAAGCAGGTTCGCCCTATGGGGAGCTTTCTGTCGATCCTTCCCGATCAGCCGATCTTCACCAAACTGGCGGGCCAGAACTTTGAGAACGAAGGCCGCAGCATTGACTATTCCGGCTACAACTTCGCCGACAAGTGCATTGCCCTGGAGCCGGTCGCGCCGGGGACACAGGCGCTGGCGCGCTACCGGGACGGAGCCATTGCCATTGGGATGCGGACACTGGGCAAAGGCCGCGTGATCGTCCTGGGCAGCCCCTTCTGGCGCGACTCGTATGATCAGGCGGGCATGTGGTGGCCCGGCGACGGTCAGAATGCGTTCCTGCTGGACCTGCTGACGGGTCTGGGAGTGCCGCCCGACGTGCCGGCGGACACGCAGAAAGTCTGGCGGGACCGCTACATCGCGAACAACGGCACGGAAGAGTATCTGGTGCTGTTTAATCCCAGCGACAAAGACACCCAGGCGTTCACGACCGATTGGAACGCTTCGTTCCCCATTTCCCAGGTTTTTGATCCCAAGACCGGGCAGCCGGTGGAGGCCAAAATTGACGGCAGCACGGCGCACCTTTCTCTGGCAATGCAGCCGCTGGAAACGAGAATCCTGGCCGTGCAGTCGCCTCGCCCGCCCGCCGATACGGTTTCAGACTGGTACAGTGACTTGGCCGTGGCCTGGAAAAAGTCGCTGCCCGGCAAAGCCGTGACCTATCCCAAGAATCTGCCGGTCTATTACGCCAATTTTGATGCGACGGGAGGCAAGGTCGTGGAGGCCGCCTCCGTGACGCCGGAGCGGCTGACTACCCTCACGACTTCCCCCGACAGCGAGCCAGGCTGGGATTTGGCGTTAAACAATGTGCGTCCCAAATGCGCCGAAATCGCCACCGCGCCCGGTCAGTCCATCCTGTACCGTTGGCAGGGGACCACGCCGCCCTCGTGGCATCCCGGCGACATGTATTACCTGCGTCTGGGCAACGGCGTCAGGTCAGCCTATCTGAACGGCAAGCCCGTCGGGGCCGGCGATGAAAACGGGCGAGACGTTTCCGCGCTGCTTCATTTCTCCGGCCCGAACCTGCTGGTGATTGCCGCGAACGAAGACGGTTACAGCAGCGGGGCCAGCCTCTGGCGTCAGCCGCACGCCGCCGCAACCCTATCGCTGGCCGGCCCGTGGAGCGTGTGGGTAGATGAAGACCACGGAAAGGTGACAACAGCGCTGCCGGGCAGCTTTACCGGGATGCTGGCAACCCGAACACTCACGATCCCCACGGCATGGAGCAAGTCTCATGTCTTTCTGCGTATCAAGTGGGATAATGGGGCGGCGCCAAGATACCTGGCGGTCAACAACAAAGTGATGTTCTTTGACATTGACCGACCAAGTTACATGGATGTCACGCCCTGGGTTCAATTCGGCAAACCGAATACGTTTCTGATTCAGTCCCCAGCCATGAATGACTGGCTGCCGGGCAAAGTGACAATCCTATCCGCACAGGTGGAACAGGTTCCGCAGCTATGAACATTTCGCGCCGCTCTTTTCTGGCCGCTTCTGCGGGCCTGTTATCTGCGCTCAGTTCGCTGGATCTGCTCACACGGCAGGCCGCAGGAGCAGGCGAAGCGCCCACGCCCACCGTCACGCTGTCGCCGGTCACTCTGCGCGGCTACGGAACTCTTTCCGGCACATTTCGCACGCTCCACGCGGGGCAGTCATCGCTGACTCACATCGTCTGCGAGTCCCCCAGAAAGCGCATCTGACGCAGGCCAAGTACCTGTCCGATCTGGGGCTGCTGCCGGGCGTCACCGAGGCAGCCATTTCTGTCCTGGGCCAATCCATCTCCATTCGGCGCACGTCAGCGGGCGGCGCGGTCGCGTGCTTGGCGCACGGCACCGATGTGCTGATTTTTGCCGCCGCCTCGGAAGAGCAGATGATGGAAATATGCGCGGCCACGCTGCCGCACGGGTTTTCCGCTGCGGATTTTGGGACGCGCGTCACAGTCCCCATGTGGCTGGATCGGTGGGATAAATATGGCCTGATGTCCTATTACGCGCCGGGGCAGACGCCGCCGCATGCGCCCAACGACGGGGCGGATTACGATTTCAATACGGACCTGCACTTTGCCAAAGACCATGATTTAGGACTGGTGCTGTGGACCAATGCGCTCACGGTTGACTCGGCGGAAGGCATGACCGACGTGCAGGTGTGGAGCTATCTTCAGGTGCGGGCCAAGCAGATGGGCATTCCCGTCCATATCAACCTGCAAAATGCCTGGCCCATAGTCTGGATGGGCAACCGCTACCGCGAAGAGACGCAGCTCAAAGCGCCGCAGTTTTTGGGCGGCTTTTACGGCGTCGCCCATGACAGCGGGCCGAGCGGCGCCATTTCCTGGAACTCACAGGCGGGAGAAGACGCGCTGCTGGGAGTCTTGCAGGAAACGGTGAGGAACTTCGCGGGCGACCCCAACATCGTGGGCTGGCTGGAGCCGCACGCCGAGACGGCTGAGTCGCCGCAAAGCGCCTTTCTGGAATACGGGCCGCTGGCCGACAAGTCGATGCGCCAATTCCTTCAAGAGAGCTACGGAGCGCTGGCGACTGTGTCAAAACGCTGGCATGGCGCTCCCGGCCATTTTCATTCGTGGAGCGATATTCATGCGCCGGAGATCGCCGAGTTCGCGGGCTTTGGGCCGGACGCGATTGACCTGCGCGGAACCTGGCGCGTCAAGTATGTCGTCGGCACGGACGGCAAGCCGACCACCGAAGCGCCGCCGGAGTGGTATGGAGCGGACTTTGATGACAGCGGCTGGGATGAGTTCGTCGCGCCGGGTAATGACCGGATGCTGACCATGCCGCGCCACCCACTGGTTTATCGCCGCCTGGTGGACGTGCCTGCCAAATGGCTAACCGCACGCCCGCAGGTGACGCTCTGTATCTGGGACATGTCCACGCGGGACAATGAGACGATTGTCGTGTCCGTCAACGGCCAGAAAGTCGCCGGGCAGTCGCGCGGAGACGGCGTTTCGCATTGGGCGGTCTTTGACGTTACTCACGCGCTTCACGCCGGCCCCAACCATCTGGCGATGCTCGTCCCGCACGGCATCATTTGCTATCGCACTTATCTCACGGGCGTCAAGCCGGCGCAATATCCCGATCTCGGCCCGCAGAAAAACGCGCAGTGGGCGGATTTTGTCAACTGGCAGCTCTGGTATCGCAAAGCGCAGCTCGCGCGCGGGGTGGAAATGATCAGGCAGGCAGACCCGGATCGCTCCATCAACCTGATGGCGGTGGAATATGTCGCGCCGTTTAAGCGAGTCGCGCAGGATTATGGCTGCCGGTTTCACGATACAGGCGCGATGGCCGGTTTCTGGACCGACGAGCCTTCGGTGATGATGGCGGGAATGCGGTTTCCCACATCGGCGGAACCCGGCAGCCCCGCGCCGGACGCCGCGCAGTTTCAGGCTTTCTTTGGCCGCTGGATCACCGAAGGCGTAAACGGCGTCCACTATTTCCTCACCCTGGGTGATATCCAGTGGAACCCGGAGGCCTTGAAGACGCTGGAAGCCAATCACGCCATGTACGACCTGATCGGCAAGTATCACGTGCCGTTCGCCGAGGTCGGCGTTCTGTACAGCACATTCAGCCAGCAGATCACCGGGTTCCCTTGGGCGACGGGCCGCCTGCCGCGCGGCGGCTACTACAGCGGCTCCAATGCCGCCGGTGTGCTTCTGGACTTTTGCCCTCGCGCGGGGATCAGCGAGGATGATTTTGAGACCGGGCTGGCCGCGGGTTTCCGCATGATTGTGGACACAGGGACGAACGTGATGAGCGAGACGCTGGTCGCGGGCATTGAAAAGTATGTGCGCGGCGGCGGCGTCTTTGTCACCAACGGCCCAACGGGGCGGCATGACGATGTCCATGCCGACTCGTGGCCGATCTCCCGGCTGACCGGCTACCATGTCAACGACGTGGATGTCTATGGCAAGGGCCTGGGCTTCGCCGCAGATCCAGGCCAGACGATCTTTTCCGGCGGCCCCTGGGTCGGTTCCACGCGCTCCGGCGGTCTGTCTCTCACAAAAGTCGCGCCGGAGTGTCAAAACCTGCTCGTCTGGACGGACGGCACGGTCGCCGCGGGAATGCGCCCGCTCGGCAAAGGCTGGATCGTCCATGTCGGCACAGATTTTAATAATCCTGCGCCGATGCGGCTGATCGCGGCTCACTTCGGCGTCCGTCGCGTTCCCGCCACTTACACTTCCGCGCAGGGTCTGCATTTCCGGCACTTCGTCGGCAACACAGGCTTGCAGGACATCTGGGTCCTGTTCAATGAGTCGCCGAACGCTCTCACGACGACCCTGACGTTTTTGCCGGGGGTGCATCCCGCGTCGCTGACCGATCTACTTACCAGTGAGTCGGTCGCTATCACACGCGCCGACGGAGGCGACACGGTCCCCGGCATCGCCCTCCGCCCCTGGCAGACCGTGATGTATGTGTCGCCCCGCGCCGATGTCGCCGCGTCACCGCTGGAATGGGTCAACTTGCAGCGCGGCTGGTGGGCGGGAACGAAGAGGCCGCCCGCAAAGCGCCTGCCCCGGCGCGCGGAGATGCAGCGCTTTACGCTGGACCTGACCGACGGCTGGGCATACCAGCGCATAGACAGTCTGACCGACGCGCAGGCGGAGGCGCTGGCTTTGCCGACGCTGGACGACCACGCCTGGGAACGGCGCAGGCTGGATTTGTGGCCTGACGCCGGCCCACCCAAACCGCAGCGGATCATGCTTCGCCGCACGTTCACGGTGCCGGCCCACTGGAACGCCGGAACCGTTTTGCTTTGCAACCAAATCCCTGGCGGGGCGTATGTCACTGCCGCGCGCACGTTTCTGGACGGCAAGCTGATTTATGACCGGCGCTTCCTCGGAAACGGCCCCTGGGACGACGCCCTGGGCGGCGTGTTAAAGCCCGGCACGACGCATCATGTGGCCCTGGACATTCACAGCTCCGTGCCGCTGATCGGCGTGCGCTGCCCGTACTGGCTGACCTATAACCCCGACCCGCTAGGCAAGCAGGACCTGTCCGGCGAATGGCAAGGCTATGCTGATGAGATGCGCGCCGCCGGACCGGTGACGCTGCCGGGCGTCGCCAAAAACATGCGCTTCCTCAGCCGCCGCGTCGTCATCAATCGGGCGCACGCGGGCCGGAACGTGGTAGTCTATGCGCGCACCGAGACCGGCGAAATGATTCGGGGTCTTCTCTTTAACGGCAGCCGTCTTGACCCGGCAGGGGTGGGCTACGGGCGTCACGATCTGATACTCAACGTCACCCCGCTGGTGCGTTTCGGCGAAGAAAACACGATTGAGTTCCTGTTTAACTCCACGCCGCAAGGCACGAACATTCAGACCGCGGAACTTCGCTACTACGCCAAAGACTTTTATCCTTAATGGCTGACATGACAAGCAGAGATCGCGTAATCAAAGTATGGGTTTCGTTTGTTGACAGCGCTGGGTAACACAGGCAATGATGGACAAGCAGCAGCGTGCTTGTCGCAAGTGCGGACCGCAGTGCTGCCGTCTCCTCCTGTTCAGTTTCATTTCTATCCACTTTTCTTTTGAATGAGCGACCTGAAAGCACCAGCTATGTGTGGAACCCGGCATCACCCGGCGATCTCAAAATTTTGCCGGGCGAAGATGTTCCTTGCCACCCTGGCTTTACTCGTTCCCCCCCTGCCCGCGCAGGCGCAGACACCGGCGACATCCGGCCCCAGCGCGGCTGTGGTTCCGGGAAGTGCTGCGCCTGCTGCCAATGGCCCGGCCGCAGGCGTCTCCAGCGGGCTTCCATCACCAGCGCCAGGCCGGCCTCTGACATTGGCTGATGTGGTCGCGCGTGCCCTGGGTGGCAACTCCGGCCTGCTAGCCGCGCGGCAGCGTCTGCAAAAGGCCCAGGAGCTAATCGCGCAGGTCAACGCGCAGGCGCGGCCTCAGATCCGCGCGGACGCGACGGATGTTTATTCGAGCTATAATGCCTTTCCCCCGACACTGGCGACCCCGGCGATCCAGAACCCGACGCTGCCCGGCGGCGGGCAAATCCCGGTCGTGGTGGATCAGGGCAATGGGTTTTCCACCACTTTTGTCGGCGGAGGAGGCGGCGGGAATGCCCCCAGCAGCGGCGAAACTTCCCCCGGCGTGACCGCTCCCATCGGCGGGTCAACTCCGGGCGTCGGAACGAGTCCTGTTCCCGGCATCACGCCCCTGCCAACGCCAAATTCTCCGGGTGCCGGCGGCGCAGGCATTGTTCCGCCTGGCACAGCCGCCCCCGCCAATCTTGGAACCGCTAATCCTGGAACGACACCGCCAGTCCAGCCAGGTACGGTTGTGCCGGGAAACGGCGGCACCATCACGCCGGGTAATCCTCCGGGAGCCGCGCCGCCGGCACCCGCGAATGGAAACGGCAGCACAGGTACTGCCGGACCCGGCCTCGGGGAAATCCCTGGCTTTATCATGCCTACGCTCCCACCGATCACACAGGCTTATGCCGTCAATACGCCTGTGACACCGGAACGGACAGCCTCACGCGCTGCTGCTGAGTCTCCCCAGGACGTGAAGCCGCGTCCGGCAGACTCCGGCGCTGGAGGCGGCAATGACGCCGGCAGCCCGGTGACAGCAACCACGGCCAGCCGAGCGGTCGGACAGCGCAATGACTATGCCGCCCGCCTGAGCGTCAGCCAGTATATTGATCTCTTTGGCCTGCTGTCAGCGGCGCGCGACGCGCAAAAAGATGTGCGGGATTTTTACGCCCTGGATATTGAACGGCTGGGGAATGAGACTGCGCTGGCCGCCAAGAATCTTTTCTTCAATGTGCTGCTGGCCCAGGCCGGAGTAGACACGCAGGAAGAGCAGGTTCGCTATACCCAGGAAAATGTTCGCATCACGGAGTCTCGGCTTCGGCAGGGGATTGTCTCGCGCTTTGATGTACTGACGGCCCAGACCGCACTGTCCACGGCCCAGCAGCAACTGATCGCGGCCCAGGATCAGCGGGATCTGGCACAGGCGGATCTCAGTTTTCTCCTCGGAACCGATCCCGATCAGCCGATTGCGCTCCTGCCGCCCCCTCTTCCCGATCTGGACCAAACGGTCAACATCGGGCAAAGCACACAGGTCGCACAGGCAAACCGGCCGGAAGTACGGCAGGTCGCTGCCGATCTGCGGGAAGCCCGGCGGCTGGTCAAGCTGGCTGGATCACCCCTCCTGCCCACGCTCGGCCTAGTCGCGTATGCCGACCAGACCAATATCGCTTCGGTGACGACGCCTCGCTCGTATGCCAACATCGGCGCACAGATCGCCGTGCCGCTGGATGACGGCGGCGCGACCCGGTCGCGCGTCCGGTCTGCCCAGGTGGACGTGCAGACGCAGCTACTGACGCTGGAGCAGATCAAACTCAGCGTTGCGCTGGAAGTGCGGCAGGCCAGCCTGAACATTCGCAATGCCCAGGCGCAGGTCGGCGCGGCGCAGACCGGGGTGACGCAGGCGCAGGAGGCCGTGCGGCTTGCTCAGGAGCGTTATCAGGCGGGCTTGGGAACATTCTTAGATGTTTTGAACGCACTGGCGCAGTTGGCGCGGACGCGGGATAACCTAGCGAGCGCCCAGTTCTTTTATCAAACATCGCTCGCCCAACTGGTGCGGGCGATGGGAAGCCGCTAGAAAGTCTAATTCATGTGGATCGTCAGACTTGCCCTCAGTAAGCCCTATACCTTTGCCGTTCTGGCCCTGCTGATATTACTGCTCGGCGTCGGCAGCATTCTGACGATGGCGACGGATGTGTTTCCGGCCATTGATTTGCCGGTCGTGACCGTCATTTGGGCATATCCAGGCTTTACGCCGAACGACATGGAAAAGCGGTTCGTCACGCAGTCGGAGCGCGCTTATACGACTTCGGTCAACGACATTGAACATACCGAGTCGCAGTCTGTTTCGGGTGTCGGCGTCATTCGGATTTATTTCCAGCCGGGCGCGGATGTCGGGCAGGGAATCGCGCAGGTCGTGGCGACTTCGCAGACGATTCAGCGCATTCTGCCGCCCGGCACGCAGCCTCCATACATCCTGCGCTACGACGCCAGCGATGTCCCGGTCATTCAGGCCGCCGTCAGCAGCGACACCTTGCCCGAGCAGTCACTGTCCGACCTCAGCACCAACTTTATCCGCACCCAGATGGCGACCGTGCAGGGGGCGCAGGTTCCCCTGCCCTTTGGCGGACGCGGGCGCATCATCAACGTTGATATTGACCCGCAGGCGCTGTACGCGCATGGGCTTTCGCCGTATGACGTTTCCAACGCCATCAGCGCGCAGAATTTGGTGCTGCCGACGGGCGATGCCAAGATCGGGACGCGCGACTACACGGTCTCCATCAACAGCAGCCCCGACGCTGTGGAGGCTCTGAATAGTCTGCCGATTAAAGATGTCAACGGAGCCATCGTAACGATCCGCGATGTCGCTCAGGTGCGCGACGGCTATGCGATTCAGCAGAACGTCGTCAACCAGAACGGCAAACGCGCGGTTCTCATTCAAATCAACAAAAGCGGCAAGGCCTCTACATTGGACGTTGTCCAGCGCATTCGGGCTGCCCTGCCGCGCATCCAGTCCACCCTGCCGCCGGAATTGAAAATTCAGCTTGATTGCCGACCAGTCCGTGTTCGTGCGCGCGTCCGTGCAGGGCGTCGTGCGCGAGGCGGTGATCGCAGCCTGCCTGACGGCCCTGATGATCCTGCTTTTTCTGGGCAGCCTGCGCTCCACGCTGATTGTGGCCGTTTCCATCCCTCTCAGCATTCTCGCCTCCGTTGTTGTTTTAAACGCGCTAGGGCAGACGCTGAACACGACCACGCTGGGCGGGCTGGCCCTGGCCGTCGGCATCCTGGTAGACGATACCACGGTGACGATTGAGAACATCAACCGTTATCTGGGGCTGGGCCGGTCGCTGCGGCAGGCGATTCTGGAAGGCTCGGCGGAGATCGCCCTGCCGGCGCTGGTTTCCACACTTTCCATCTGCATTGTTTTTGTGCCGATGGCATTTTTGTCCGGCGTGGCCCGCTACCTATTCCTGCCGCTGGCCGAAGCAGTCATCTTCGCCATGCTGGCGTCTTACCTGCTGTCTCGTACCGTGACGCCGACCTTTGCCATGTTTTTGCTGCCCAAAGAAGCCGCCCTCTTCGCCGAGGAAGGTCATGAGGAAGACGCGCAAAGCAGCAAAAACGGGCAGCCTCACAAGAATGGCCGCAATGGGCGGAATGGACAGAAGAACAAAGAACAAACCGAGACGCAGCAAGCAGCGGAGAAGCAGAAAAAAGGGCTGGTCTGGCGCACCCATGCCACCTTCAACAAACATTTTGAACGGATGCGAAAGGGCTATAGAGACCGGCTGACCTGGGTTCTGGACCATCGGTTAGGCGTCAGCCTTGTCTTTGTCGTTTTCTGCGCGCTCTCGTTCTGCCTGTACCCGTTCATCGGACGCGACTTTTTCCCGCAGGTGGACGCCGGCCAGTTCCGGCTCCATGTCCGCGTCCCGCCCAGCACGCGCCTGGAAGAGACCGCGCGCATTTTCAGTCAGGTGGAAGATCAGATTCGTAAGACCGTTCCTGCCGACGAGACCGGCCTGGTGCTGGACAACATTGGGGAGCCGGTCTTTGTCAATCTCGCTTATGGCGACAGCGCGACCGTGGGGCCGTCCGACGGCGAAATTTTAGTAACTCTGAAGCCCAAACACCATGCCACTGACAGCTACGTTCAGGCGCTGCGCCGCAGCCTGCCTAAGCAGTTCCCGGATGAGACATTCTTTTTCCAGCCCGCCGACATCGTCAACCAGATCCTCAATTTCGGACTGCCGGCCCCGATTGACGTTCAAGTCTCCGGCCCCAACAGGAATGCCACCGATGATCTGGCCCTGGCCCAGCAGTTGCAGGCGAAGATCGCCGGCATTCCCGGCGCCGCGGATGTCCATTTGCAGCAGATCACCGACGCTCCCAGCCTGCGGGTGGATGTTGACCGGACGCGGGCGTCGCAGGTCGGTTTGACCCAGCGGGATGTTTCGCAGAGCTCTGCTCGTCTCGCTGGCCGGGACGGGCACGGCTGCGCCCGAATTACTTCCTGAACCAGCAAAACGGCGTCGTTTACAGCGTCACCGTGCAGACTCCCCAGTACAGGCTGGACTCGCCTGAAGCCCTGCTTAATACGCCGCTGTCCGTGCCGGGCCAGACCCAGCCGCAAACTCTGTCCAACATCGCCACCATCTCGCATGACACGTCGGCCCTGGTCATCAGCCATTACAACATTCAGCCGACGTATGACATTTATCGCCAGCCCGCAGAACCGCGATCTGGGCGGCGTCGCCAGCGACATTGATCAGGCCATTAAAGGCGTCCACAAGAAGCTGCCGCACGGCAGCACGATCACGGTGCGCGGGCAGGTGCAGTCCATGAATACCAGTTTCTCGGGCCTGACCCTGGGACTGCTGGGGGCGATTGTTCTGGTGTACCTGCTGCTGGCGGTGAACTTCCAAAGCTGGCTGGACCCGCTGGTGGTCGTGTCCGGCGCTCCCGGCGCACTGGCGGGCATTCTGTGGATGCTGTTCGTCACCCAGACCACGCTAAACGTGCCGTCTCTGACAGGCGCGATCATGACCATCGGCGTTTCCACCGCCAACAGCGTCCTGGTCGTCACCTTCGCCAATGAGCGCCGTTCAGAGGGCATGAACGCGATTGAGGCAGCCATTGACGCCGGGTATACGCGCCTGCGTCCCGTCTTGATGACGGCGCTGGCGATGATTCTGGGAATGATCCCCATGGCGCTGGCGCTGGGCGAAGGCGGCGAGCAAAACGCGCCTCTGGGCCGGGCGGTGATTGGCGGTCTGCTGATCGCGACCCTGACCACGCTGTTCATCGTGCCGATCTCGTATTCGGTCCTGCGGAAAGCGCAGCCGAAGCCGACCAACGAAGAGGATGAAGACGAAGAATCAGACAAGCCGCAGCCGGCAAAGCATCGTCACCCGACCAAAGAGTCTGCTTCAGCAACTTAGAAACACATCACGCATGGCACAAGACACACCACCAGAAATACATTCCCATTCCGCGACGCAATTGACCGGGCCGACGGATGATCAACCTCTGCTCACCGGCCCGCCCCCAATCAGCATTTGCTGCCCGCGCCGCCGGACGACCAGAGCGGGATGAAGCCATCTGGCGATGACAGAAAAAAAGACAATGGCCGGAGCCGCCTCTGGCGCATCGCCCTGATCCTTGCTGTCGTGTTCGGCATTCTGCTGATACTTGGCTTGATCCCCCGTTTGCTTCGCCGCCCGCAGATCAACCGGGACGCCCAAGCGCAGAAAAACGCGACGCCGACGGTCAACGCCGTCACCGCGCAGACGCCGCCACCGTTTGATGAACTGGATCTGCCCGGCAACCTGGAAGCCGTCCAGCAAACCGCTGTCGTCGCGCGAGCCAGTGGCTACCTGCGTCGCTGGCTGGTGGACATCGGGGACACAGTGAGGGCCGGGCAGACGCTGGCGATTATTGAGACGCCGGATCTGGATCAGCAAGTTGCTCAGGCGCGGGCGCAGCTTGTCGGATCGCAGGCGGCGCTCTCCCAGGCACAGTCCAATGTTTCCAACCTGCAAGCCAATGTCGCCCAGGCTCAGGCCAATTTGTCGCGCTCGCAGGCCCAGCAGCAGCAGGCGCAGACCGATCTGGCCCGTTCCCGCGCCGCGCTGGCGCAGGCCGAGGAAGCCTCCGCCCAGCAGCGCGCCCAATTGACACAGGCGCAGGCCAATCTTAACCTGGCCCACGTCACCGCCCAGCGCTATCAGAACCTGCTGGCGGATGGCGCCATTGACCAGCAGACGACTGACCAGGCCGTGGCCGCGTATCAGACCAATCAGGCCAATGTGGAAGCGCTGGGCGCAGCCCTGCGGGCGAGCCAGGCCAATGTGCAGGCATTCCGCTCTGCCGTGCAGTCCAGCCAGGCCAATGTCCGGGCCTACGCGGAAGGCGTCCGTTCCAGCCGGGCCGCGGTCGCCGCCGCCGCCGCCAATGTCCGCTCCGGCCGGGCCAATGTCGCCGCTGCCGCCGCCAACATCCGCTCCAACCAGGCTAATGTCGCCCGCTACGCCTCTTTGCAATCGTTTCAAAACGTGACCGCGCCGTTTGCCGGCGTGATCACGGCCCGCAACGTAGATACTGGGGCGTTAATTTCCACGTCCGGCGGGGCGGCGGGCGGAAGCGGCGACAGTTCCAGTGTCGGCAGCGGGGCGGCGGGAACCACCAGCCTGGGCGCTGCCGCCGGCGGCAGCGCTCTGGGCGGCGGTTCTTCGCCGGGCGGGTCGGGGAGCGGCGGAGGCAGCGGGCAGTCGTCCAGCCTGTTTTCCATTGCACAGATCAATACGCTGCGGCTTTACATCAATGTGCCGCAAACCGACATCGGCACGGTCCGGGTCGGCGAAACCGCTCAGGTCAGCGTGCGCGAACTTCCGGGCCGCGTTTTCACGGCAACGATTACGCGCACAACGGGGGCGTTAGATGCCGCCTCACGCACTCTGGTCGCGGAAGTTGATCTGAACAACCGGAATGGAATTCTCCGCCCCGGCATGTTCGCGCAGGTCCGCCTGCGCGTTCCGCACCCCGGCGGCGTCATCCTCATTCCCGACCCGGCGCTGGTCACGAATGCTGGTGGAACACAAGTGATTCTGATCGGCCGGGACCGAAAACTCCATTTTCAGCCGGTCACGGTCGGACGAGACTTCGGTCAGACGATTGAAATCACGTCCGGGCTGCAAACTGCCCAGAAGATTGTTGCCAATCCTTCCGATAATTTGCACGAGGGCGAAACCATCCAGATCGCTACTCCACCAAAGCAAAATCCGCCGCATTAAAGCTGTTCCATCAGTATTAAAGATCATGCCCCTAGACATTCGGCTCAGGTTTTGTTATAATAGGCTCAGAGATGACTGACCTGGACAAAACACGCCTGCTGGGAAATGCTGCCAATCAAACCCGGATGATAAGCGGAGACCCGAACCGGACAACCATGGCAGACCCGGAACCGCACCCGGATGCCGTCCGCGACAGGCGCGCGCACGCTGACATTGACCCCTGTTCCCGGCAATTCCTACGCGCTGGCCGCTGACCTTGTCCGCGAACATGTGTTGTTTGATGTCCGCGCTGCCGGCTCTGGGAGCCGAACACGGCTGCCGTTAAATATTTCCCTCGTTCTGGATCGTTCCGGCTCCATGGAGGGTGAGCCGCTGGATTACGCCAAGCGCGCCTGCGCGTATGTCGTGGATCTGCTGGAACCCGACGACATCTTGAGCGTCATCACGTTTGAAGAGAGCGCGGATGTCATCATGCCGGCTCGGCGCGTGGTCAACAAGGGCATGGTCAAGGACTACATCAACCGAATTTATACCGGCAACACGACCAATTTGTATGAGGGCTTGATGACCGCCTGCCAGCAGGTGGCGTCGGTGAAGACCGCGAACACGCTCAATCGGGTGCTGCTGCTCACAGACGGCGAGCCGACGGCGGGAACGCGCGATTTTGCCTCTATTGTCGGCCAGGTCGCCGAACAAAAATCCCGTGGCATCACCGTCACGGCCCTCGGCTTCGGCCCCGATTACAATGAAGAACTGATGGCCGGGATTGCGCGGCGCTCAGGCGGCAACTACTATTATATCGCCCGCCCGGAACTCATTCCCGAAGTCTTTCGGCGCGAACTTGACACGCTGATGCGGATCAGCGCTCGGAACCTGCGGCTCCGGCTTGCTTTGGCGCGCGGCGTTGCAGTTCGCCAGGTCTACGGTCAGCAGCCGGCCCTGGGCCAGCGCAGCGCAGAAGTGACATTGATTGATGTCGAAGCGGGGACAGGCTTGTCTTCTCTCTGGGAGATGGAAATGACGGCTCGCCCGTCCGGGCATTTACCGGCTGGCAGTTGCCGAGTTGTTTTATGACGATGCGCTCACCGGCAAGCAGGAAAAATTGGCTTCGGATGTCGTCATAGAGTTTACTTCCGACCGGGCGCGGATCGCGACGGGACTGGACCCACGGGTGCAGTCGGAGATAGAAGTGGCACGTGCCGCACGGTCCCTGGACAAGACCGTGATGGGCATGAAGACTCAGCAGATCGACCGAACACAGGTGATGCAGGAGCTAAACCGTACCAAGACTTTGATGCTGGATCGGGGCAAACTGACGCAGGCCCAGCAAATCACCCAGGCGATGCAGGAAATTCAGAGCGGCGGGTCGGTTGAGAAGACATTGATGGGGACGATTTACACACTGGATCAAGGCAAGACGCGGTGAAGCGCCGCCTGGTAACGAACGATTGAAAAACTATTACGCTATATTAGAAGTGCCGGTGGGATGCAGTCTGGAAGAAATCCGCCAGGCCTACCGCCGTCTGGTTCAGGAGAATCTGGATGATGAAGCCGCCTTTGCCGAACTGAAAGAGGCGTATGAGGCGCTGACAACGCCGGCCCGGCGAGCGGAGTATGACCTGGCCGCCTGGGGCGAGACATTTTCCACAGACAGCGCGGAGAGCAGCCTGTCTCTGGGCGTCGCCAATAACACCGGTCTTGCGCGGCTCGGGCGATGCCCGATGGGAGCGGAGGCACAGTGTCCTGTCCTTCAGGCGCGCATCGCCGCGACCGATAAATTTTGCCCCGAATGCGGTTACCAACTGTCTTCAATGAACGCGGATGGCGGCTTTGACCTTCCCCCCGAAGTTGATCCCGCCAGACAGGCAAGGCTGGAGGAGCCAAACGGACGGATTTACCGAGCTGCGGCCCGGCCTGAATTTGGTTGGGCGGGAGAGCGCCGACATTCTTCTCCCGGATAAGACCGTCTCTCGCCAGCATGCACGGGTGGAATTCGGTGAGAGTGGATTGGTGAGCGTGGAAGATTTAAGCAGTACGAATGGCACCCATCTCAATAACGAACTGCTTGTCCCGCATATTTCCCGGCATCTGACTGACGGGGATTTGCTGCGCTTCGGAAGCATCCAAACCGTGTTTCGTCTGCCGCAGCACGAACCAACCAGAAGCGACGATATTCCTTTTCACCAAGAGAGTGAGGAGGCAGAAGTAGAACAACCGGATGGTCCACCCCCCGTCGCTCTTGCTTATCTCGTGGACATGCGTGACGGCGACGCTCGGAGATTTCCTCTCGTGCCGGGCGTCACGACCTTTGGACGGCGCGCAGAAAACAGCGTGGTGCTTCAGGGTGACCCCTATGTTTCCGGCAGCCATGCCCAGATTATTGCCGACGAGGATGTATTCCGCTTGACGGATGTCGGCAGCACCAATGGAACACTGCTGAACGGGGAACGGCTCGGTGCCAATGAGCCGGTGACTCTTTCACCCGGTGACGTGATCCTGATCGGCGGGACGGCGCTGCGATTTGAACCTGTCACGTCAAACGGGGAATTGACACCCGAGACGGCGACGGAGGAACCACCCGCAGAGCCTCGCGAACGAAACGCCCAGGAATACGATGCCCCGAACCCGGAGCGCACGATCCTTGACACGGAGCCGCAGGATACACCCACGTCCGGTGTGACGAGAGAAGATGCCCCAACGTCCGCCGAAGGATAAGCCAATCATATGCCAGATTTTGCAAAACATAGGCTCGGAAAATACAAGCCAGGAAAAAACCGCGCGTCTGGACCGAGATGAACTCAGCGAAGGCTGGGCGGAAGTCGGGCGCGTCCCCCACATCGTCGCCACCCTTAAACTTGGCGCAAAGACCGATCTGGGGCGGGTGCGGGACAACAACGAGGACAAGTTTGACTTCTTTGAGCCGGAAGACCCGGCGGTCCTCGCCACGAAAGGCTGCTTTTACGCGGTCGCCGACGGCATGGGCGGCCACTCCGCCGGCCAGATCGCCTGCGAACTGGCCCTGAAAACGGTCATCCAGACTTATTACGCCAGTCCCTCCTCCGATACCGAAGCCAGTCTGCGCCACGCTGTCAAAGAGGCCAACGCGCTGATCTACGACACCGCGCAGGCCATCCCTGACCGGCAGGGCATGGGAACGACTCTGACGGCCGCGATTATCCGTGAGGACCGGCTCACCATTGCCCAGGTCGGCGACAGCCGCGCGTATCTTCTCCGAGGCGGCAAGATCGCTCAGATCACCGACGACCACTCCTGGGTCGCCGAGCAGGTGCGGCTGGGAACGATGACGCTGGCGGAAGCGCAGGTCTCGCCGTTCCGCAACATCATCACGCGCTCCATCGGCACCGCGGCCACGGTCGAGCCGGATATCATGACGCATGAAATCTCTGCGGGGGATACGTTGGTGCTCTGTTCCGACGGCCTCAGCGGCCATCTGGAAGCGCATGAAATGCAGGCCGTCGTGCAGGAGCACAGCCCCTCCGTCGCCGCCATGTCTCTGGTCGAATACGCCAACGAGCGCGGCGGGCGAGACAACATCACCGCCGTCGTCCTTTCCGTGCGCGCTCTGACGCCGTTTGAAGCCGGCGACAGGGCGCGTCCGATGACGCGGCTGCGGTTCAATCGGCTAATGCGAAGGAAGAAAAGACATCGCGCTGGGGCCGGCGTAAGTAGGATCCGCTTCAGGAGACATTGACACTTGGCCGTTTCTTCCAATCCCATCCTCGGCAAATATCGGATCATCCGGGAAATCGCCCGCTCCAACGACATCGTCTATGAGGCCATTGACCCGACCATGGCCCGGCGCGTCGCCGTCAAAGAACTGCAGCTGCCGCCGCATCTGGCCGGAGCGCAGAAGCGTGAGCGGATCGAACGCTTCTACCGGGAGGCCAAGGCCGCCGGGACGCTGTCCCACCGCAACATCGTCACCATCCACGAAGTCGGCCAGGAGAACGACCGGCACTTCCTGGTCATGGAGTACCTGGAAGGCCAGTCCCTGCGCGACATCCTGCAGATGCAGGGCGCGCTGCCGCTGAAAGAGACCGTGGAGATCACCCTCCAGCTTTGCGACGCGCTGGCCTATGCCCACTCGCGCGGCGTCGTGCATCGCGATGTCAAGCCCGACAACGTCCACATTCTCCCCGGCGGCATCATCAAGCTGACCGACTTCGGCATCGCCCGCATCACGGCAGAGCCGAGCATCACGTCTCAGGGCCAGGTCTTCGGCACGCCCTCGTACATGTCCCCGGAACAGGTCGCCTCGCAGACCGTAGACCACCGCACGGACCTGTTCTCGCTGGGCATCACGCTGTACGAGATGCTGACCGGGCGCAAGCCGTTCGTCGGCGACAGCGTCATCACCATCACGTACAACATCATGAACATTCAGCCGACCATGCCGGTCGGCGTCCCCAGTCCGCTTGCAGCAGATTTTGCAGCGCGCCCTGGCCAAAGACCCGAACCTGCGCTACCAGAACGCGGCGGCGATGGCCGCCGACCTGCGCGCCGAAAAGTTCGCCCTGACCGCCCCGCCTCAAGTCGCTCAGGCCGCCCACGTGGGCAAGACTGCTCCCGCTGACGTTCGCGCCGGGCCTGCCGCTGACTTTGGACACCGGCACCGTTCCTGCCGAAATCTCCGGGATGCCGGCCCTGACATCGGCGACATCCGCAGATTTGGCACAGACACAGATTTTTCCGGCCCCTGCGACCTCCACTCCGCCGAGCCAATCCGCACCGCTGGATACGTCCGCCTCCATTTCTCAGCGGCCCGGCTCTCGGCGACGCAGTCGCCGCCTTAGCCCAGCCCTGGAAAAGTTCTTCAGTCTGGCTCTGCCGGTTTTTGGACTGCTGGCGATCCTTGCCCTGATTCTCTGGGGGATCGGCACTGTCTTCACCACGCTTCGCGCCCACAGTCGGCGCGTGGAGGCAGGTCAGCTCACGCAGCAAGCTGCCGATGCGCTTCGCCAGGGGAATTATACTGCCGCCGCCCAGACCTACGCGGAGGCCGCTGACAAGGCTCCGCCGGATTCTAAGGAAGCCAGCCAGGCCCGGATCGGACAATCCCAGGCGTATACGGCCGAGGGGATCAAAGCAAGCCAGGGCAACGATCTTTTGGGAGCGCAAAACGCCTACCAGAAAGCCATTGAGGCCAACGCTGCCAACGCTGCCGCTCTGGATAACCTGGGAAACCTGTACTGGCAGCAAGGGCAGCGTGACTCCGCGCTGGATTCGTGGGAAAAAGCCGTGCAGGCCGATCCGACCAGCGCCTCCGGGAAAGAAGCCCAGCAGAATGCCGTGCAGCATTACATGGATATGGCGCAGGCCGCCGTCGGGTTGGGCAATGTCACCCAGGCGCGGATTTACTGGCAAAAAGTGACTTAGATTGATCCCGGCAGCGATGCGGCTTTCCGCGCGCAGGAGAACATCAGTCACACCGAGCCTTCCGCCACCGTTCCCCCCGGTGTAGGTCTGCCACACTAGGAGAAGCCCCCACCCCCGCCGCTTGCGGGGGCTGGGGGCGCCGCTTGCGGCGGGGGTCATCTTCGCCCCGTTTACCGCCGCCGCCTGCCGGGTAAATCTCCCTGTGAATTATTCCCCTATCGCCATCGGCATGATTGGCCCACGCGGCTTCGGCGCGTTCTGTACCAGCGCCTATCAGGACATTGGCCTGGCCCGTGTGGTTGCCTTTGCCGGGCGGGAGGCCGCCAATCTCGCCGCCCTCGCCGCCACGTATTCCGTTCCGCGCACTTACACCGACTGGCGCGAGTTAGTCCAAGACCCAGGCGTGGAACTTGTCCACATCGTCACGCCGCCTGACAAGCACGCCGAGATGGCGGTCGCCGCTCTGCGCGCTGGCAAGCATGTTTTCGTAGAAAAGCCGCTGGCGACTTCCAATGCCGATGCCCAGGCCATCTTGAGGGCAGCCAGAGACGTGGGCAAAGTCGCCGGCATCAATTTTGTGATGCGCTATAACCCGCTCTATCAGGTGGTGCAGACTATCGCGCAAGAAGGCTGGCTTGGCCCCCTGACCCACATCGGCTTTGAAAACTACGCTTCCGACGAGGGTTTGGGGGACGACCACTGGTTCTGGAACCCGGTAGCGTCGGGGGGCATCTTTGTCGAACACGGCGTCCATTTCTTTGACATCATCGGCGCGATTGCCGGGTCTCCTGCCAAGACGGTGCTGGGACACACCTGGACTCGAAACGACGGAACGGGCAAAGAAGATCGCGTACAGGCCCTGGTGACCTATGCCAACGGCGTCGAGGCTTCGTACTACCACGCCTTCAACCGCCCCGGCGCTCTGGAAAGGCAAACCGCGCACTTTGCCTTTGAGCGTGGGCATGTGAATCTCATGGGCTGGATTCCCAACAGATTGGGCTTGAACGCCGTCGTAGACGATGCAGGGCTGGCCGGGCTAAAAAGCATTCTGCGTGTCAGGATCGATCAGGACGCAGGGTTTTCGGTAGGCGACCGGACGATCCGAGGCAACGGCAACGACTACGCAGTGAGCGCCCGCGTCGGGGCCACCAAATATCTGGACGTGCCAACACCTGTTTATCGCACCGCCGTACAAGATGCCCTCGCGGATTTAATTGCTTCAATTCGCGACCCAGTCGCACAAGCGCCTGGTGACAGCCAAAGACGGGGCAGTCAGCCTGCGCGTGGCGCTGGCGGCAAAAGAATTCGGCGCAGACCGGGCAAGCAGTCAACCTCTGAAAGAGGCATTATTCCAATGACACAACAATATGATGCCGTGATTATCGGCGCAGGACAGTCCGGCGATCCTCTGGCGCGCGCCCTGGCGAAAGCGGGTCGGCGCGTGGCGCTGATTGAGCGCGAGGCTGTGGGTGGCACCTGCGTCAACCGGGGCTGCACACCGACGAAGACGATGGTGGCCAGCGCCCGCGTCGCCTATCTGGCCCGCCGCGCCGGGGACTATGGCGTACACGTTGGGCCGGTCACGGTAGACTTAGCCCAAGTGCGGCAGCGCAAGCAGGACATTGTGGAGGACTTTCGGGGCGGCACGGAAAAGAAAATCCAGAAGATTGACGGCCTGGACTTGATTTACGGCGAGGCGGGTTTGACCAGCCCGCAGTCTGTAGAAGTCGCGCTGAAAGATGGTGGAATACAAACATTGGCAGCAGCGCAGATTTTCCTGAACGCCGGCGCGCGCCCGTTGATTCCCAAACTGCCGGGCCTGGACACCGTGCCGTTTCTGGACTCGACTTCGGTCATGGAACTGGATGCGGTCCCGGAACATTTGATTGTACTGGGCGGGAGCTACATCGCGCTGGAATTCGGCCAGATGTTCCGCCGCTTCGGCAGCCGGGTGACGATCATTGAGCAAGCCCCGCATCTTCTCGGGCGTGAAGACCCGGATGTCGCTGAAGCAATGACGAATATCCTGCGTGAGGACGGATTGGAGATTTATCTCGCCGCCAAAGCGCTTCGCGTGGCAAAAACGACGGAAGGAGTGTCGCTGACGGTTGCAACAGCGGCGGGAGAAATGGCAGTCACGGGATCGCATTTGCTTCTCGCGGTCGGACGCACCCCAAACACAGACACACTGGGTTTAGACAAAGCCGGGGTCAAGACTGACGACAAGGGCTACATCCAGACGAATGAGCGGCTGGAAACAAATGTCCCCGGCATCTGGGCGCTGGGCGATGTGAAAGGCGGTCCGGCTTTCACGCACATCTCTTATGACGATTTTCGCATCCTCCAGGCCAATCTGCTGGAAGGAGGGCAGCGAACAACGACAGACCGCCCCGTACCCTACACGGTCTTTACCGATCCTCAATTGGGCCGTGTGGGGATGACCGAGACAGAGGCAGCGCAAGCGGGCTGGAACATCCGAGTCGCGAAACTGCCGATGAGCCAAGTCGCCCGCGCGATTGAAACGGACGAAACGCGCGGCTTTATGAAGGCAATTGTAGACGCCGAGACGAAGCAAATCCTCGGCTGCGCGATTTTAGGCCTGGAAGGCGGCGAGATCATGGCCGTTTTAGAAGTCGCCATGCTGGGCAAGCTGCCGTACCCCATCCTGCGGGACGCCGTTCTCGCCCACCCCACCCTGGCCGAATCCCTGAACAATTTGTTCCTGACGCTAGATTAGCAGGAATTGGCGTGAACTGCGCCGAATAGCCCATCCAGAACCCGATGAATACCTGGAATGGCAATCGCCGTGAATTTCTCAAAGTCGCAACGCTCTCTGCCGGCGCTCTGCTGGCCGGATGCAGCAGCCGACCGTCCATGCCCGGCAAGCGCGTCACGCTGACTCAGTGGTATCACCAGTACGGCGAAACCGGGACGCAGGCGGCGGTGGAGCGCTACGCCCAGGAGTACATGAAACTCCACCCGGACATCGGCATTCAGGTCGTCTGGGTGCCAGGTGACTATGGGACAAAGCTGGCGACCGCGCTGCTGACACGCAACGGCCCGGACGTGTTTGAGGGCCAGTTGACGGCGGCGATGGTAGGCGCGGAGCAAGTCGCCCCGCTGGATGACCTGTTTCCCCCCGATGTGCGCCAGGATTTCTCCCCCAAAGACCTCGCCGCCAACACGGTCGGCGGCAAAATTTACGGCGTCAAAATGCTGGATGACACGGGCATTCTGTATTACCGCCATAGCCTTCTGCAAGCCGCCGGTTTGGAGCCGCCGGCAACCATGGATGCTCTGATTCAGACCGCGAAGAAATTGACTTCGGGCAATCAAAAAGGCTTGTTTGTCGGCAATGATGGCGGCGTCAGCGCTCTGATCAACATTGCCCCGTGGTCGGCGGGGAGCGATTTTCTGGTAGAGGATAAAATTGTCTTCAACAACGCCCAGACCGTCGCAGCCTACGAAAAGCTGCGGGGATTAAACGACTCGGGCGCATTGCTCATTGGCGCTCCCTCGGATTGGTGGGACCCTTCGGCCTTCACGCAGGGACAGGCGGCGATGCAGTGGGGCGGGCTGTGGTCTTATCCGGCGATCAAGAAAGCGCTGGGCAGTGATGTCGGCGGCATGGCCTGGCCCGCCCTCGGTTCTGGCGGCAAGCCCGCCACGTTTCTGGGCGGCTGGTCCTCCATGGTCAACACCCAGGGTTCACAGATTGAGGAAGCCAAGAAATACGTGCAATGGCTCTGGGTGACAAACAAAAAAGAGCAGCAGGATTGGTGCCTGGCTTATGGGTTCCATGTGCCCCCCCGCGCTAGCGTCGCCCAGACCGCGACGGCCCTGCAAAGCTCCGATCCCGGCACAAGCCGTCAAAGACCTGGCCGCTTATGGCCGCGCGCTGCCGCCGACATGGAACGCTGCCATGGGAACCGCCCTGACGGACGCCGTCACCAACATTGTGAAGCAAGGCCGACCCGCCGCCCCCGAAATCCAAACGGCGGCGGAAAAGTGCGAACGGGAATTGACACGCGCCCTGGAATAAACCCTCATGTCCCTGACAAACACCCCGGCGGAAAGTCCTCTGGCGACGGCCAGTGTCAGCCGCAAGCCCCGTCCCACCCGCCCTTCGTCCGGCGATAGGTCCGCAACGCTGGCCTTCTGGGCTTTTGTCGCGCCGTCGCTCCTCGGCCTCACCGTGTTTACCCTGGTGCCGATCATCTGGGGTTTTCTGCTCAGTTTGTCCCATGCCCAGAATACGATCCATCCCGGCCACTTTATCGGCCTGCGGAACTACACGGATCTACTGACCGATGAAGCGTTCCTGCGTTCACTGCTGACCATTTTAATATTCGCCCTCTTTATCGTCCCGCTGACGTTTGCCGTTTCGCTGGGTCTGGCCTTGCTGGTGAACAAAGCGGGCTGGGGCCGGTCGTTCTTTCGCACCGTCTTTTTCATCCCCTCCGCTGTCTCGTATGTCGTCGCTTCGCTCATCTGGCGCATCAGCCTTTTCAACGGCCTCTCGTTCGGTTTCGCCAATCACCTGCTCCTGAGTCTCGGCCTCATTCACGAACCAATTGCCTGGATCGGGACGGCCAACCCACCCTGGTACTGGCTGGTGTTGGTCACGGTTCGGCTCTGGCTGCAAGTGGGCTTTTTTATGATTATCTTTCTGGCCGGCTTGCAGGAGATTCCCAAGTCGCTTTACGAAGCGGCCTCGGTGGACGGGGCCGGGTCGGGATGGGCGGTTCTGCGCTATATCACCCTGCCGCAACTCAAAGCGACTTCCATTTCCGTCCTGCTCCTGAACCTCATCGCGGCCTTCCAAGCGTTTGATGAGTTTTATAATATTCTGGGCGGCGGTGGGTCGTCCGTCGGCAATGCGTCTCTGGCCCGCCCGCCGCTTGTCTATTTGTACTCGCTCGCCCTCAGCAGCCAGGACTTCGGGCGCGGCGCGGCAGGCGGCTTCATCCTGACTGCCCTGATTGTCGCCATTACGCTCATTCAAGGCCGCCTCTTCGGGTTTGGGGAGTCGAATAAGTGAGCATCCCGCCTCTGCCCTTTTATGAACATCCGAACGGAACGCTTTATCAAGGCGACTCGCCCACTTGGTTAAGCGCATTGGATTCGGGGATTGCGGACTTAATCTTCGCCGACCCGCCCTATAATATCAACAAAGCGGAGTGGGACAATTTTGAGAGCCAGGAGCAATACATCGCCTGGTCGGTCAACTGGATCAAGGAAGCGGCGCGTATCCTCAAACCCGATGGTTCGCTGTACATTTGCGGATATTCTGAGGTTCTTGCCGACTTGAAGCACCCGGCCTCCCGCTTCTTTCAATCCTGCCGCTGGATTATCTGGCATTACAAGAACAAAGCCAATTTGGGTAACGATTGGGGCCGCTCCCATGAAAGCATTATTCACTTTCGGAAGACGGGTCGTGTCCGGCTTAATGTGGATGATATTCGCATTCCTTACGGGACGCATACCCTGAAATATCCTGCACATCCGCAGGCAGTGACAAGCCAGTACGGAAGCGGCGCTAACCGCGACGATTGGACGCCCCACCCGCTTGGTGCAAAACCGAAAGATGTCTTAGACATCCCGACAACTTGCAATGGCATGGGCGAAAAAACACCGCATCCGACCCAAAAACCGGAAGAACTGGTTTGAAAATTCGTTCTCGCCTCATCCAGTGAAGGCGACCTTGTCCTTGATCCTTTTTCCGGCTCTGGGACAACACTGGTCGTTGCGGAGCAGTTGGGACGTCGCTGGCTGGGCTGTGATCTCAACGAGACATATAACTGCTGGGCAGTGAAACGGATCAATACCGTCCCGCCTAGAAGCGTGGCAGAGTGGATAGAACATGATCGAAAAGTCGCCGCTCGGCGCGAGAGCATTCGATGAGTTTTCAGAAACTGGTTGACACTGCGCGGGACAAAACCAACTTTCGCGATCTGGAGAGTTACATAGATTTCTGTCGCAGGTATTCAGATTTCACCGCTGATGGCCTTCAGGCAGTGATCGTTTCCCAGAACGAAAACCATTACCGCTTCTTCCAATACAAAGAAGAGGGACATTTTAATATTAGCCGCCCCATCAATTCACGGTTGATGTATGATGCAGAAAATTCCGCAATTTTGACAGCCGAATTCTGAATGTTCTCCGCTCCGTTCGCGATTTGCCGCAAAATGACAGCAAGCGCGAGGTGCTGACGCGAGGCATTTACACCATTCAACAATCCATAGGCGCGACTTTGGATGCCCTCCCGGCGAATGCTTCCACCTTCGCGCGGAAGATTAACGGCGATCTGTTTGAGAGATTTGTTCAATTTCTAATCCGCGCTGTTGGTGTTGAGTGCCGCACCGGAACAGTTCAAGTACCCGTTTATGTTGGCGCGGAACTTCAATTCCACATGAGTTATCAGCATGACTTACTGCTTTACGGCAACGATGAACTCAAAGGAATTGGCTCGGTTAAAACGTCCAGCAAGGACCGCATTGATAAAATCTTCCTGGACAAGTTTCTGTACTGCAAGCTGACTGAAACGGCGCTTCCGCACATTGCGATTTTCCTGAACGACGTTCAGCGAAAATCTGGGAAACGCGAGGATCAATATGGGATCAATTTCGACATTTCTCTCCGGTCACTTCAAAGCATTTACGGTCAAATTGAACCCGCTGGATGGCGTCTACTACTGCGACATACGTCCGAATATGCAAACGGATAGACTGCTCAATCCACATATTCACACGATTGATCATTTCTTCTGCACAGACCTGTGGGCATTCATTGAAAGTGGTGGTATGCCTCTCGAAGAAGTCAAAGTCATCGAAGAAGACCAGCCATGAAAGGAAGCCAATGAAGCCTCGTACTCTTTTGCCTGGGTTCCCGCGATATGGCCTGCTCCTGGTGCTGGCACTGCTGTTTTTGCTCCCATTTTATTTGATCCTGCGAAACGCGCTGATGACGGATGATCAGATCACGTCATTTCACTGGGCTTGGCTGCCATCGCAGCCGCATGGAGACAATTTCAGCAAGTTGTTTGAAGCGGGCACTGACGGTTCGCCCCCACAAATGCTCACAGGGTTGATCAATTCCGCCGTGATTGCAGTTGTGACGCTGTTCTTCCAGATGCTGTTTTCGTCTATGGCCGGCTATGCCCTCGCGCGCATTCCCGCGAAAGGGCGCAATGTTGTTTTCTTCCTGATTCTCTCCACGCTGATGATTCCGAGTGCGGTAACATTCGTGCCGACCTTTGCGGTCATGGCCTATCTGGGCGGCGTCAACACGCGCTGGGGCATCATCGCGCCGGGCCTGTTCAGCGCCTTTTCTATTTTCCTGTTCCGGCAGTTTTATCTGCGCTTCCCCACCGAGATTGAAGAAGCCGGGCGGCTGGACGGGCTGGGCTATTTCGGCGTTTACTGGCATTTGCTCCTGCCCAACTCCACCAACATCCTGATGGCTCTGGGGGTACTGACCTTTATCGGTAGCTGGAATTCGTTCCTGTGGCCGCTTGTGATTGGTCAGGACCCCTCTTCGTGGACCGTGCAAGTTGTGCTGTCAACTTTCCTGACGGCGCAGACACAGAACCTGGCCCAGTTGTTCGCCGCCGCCGCTGTCGGCGTCGCTCCCCTTGTGCTGGTCTTCCTGGTCATGCAGCGCTACATTGTGGAAGGAGCCAAGTTTTCCGGCGGCAAAGAATAGCCGCCCCTCATTGGCATCAGCCCTTAGCGCAAGACTTGTGCGATCAAAGCTTCCACGGCGGAGAATGGTGTCTGCGGCAAGCCATGCCGCGCCTGAAGGTAGGAAGGCTGATCGTAACTCAGCCAGACCTGCCCTTCCGGGGCTTCCCAGGCCAGAGCCTTCAAGGGCAAATCCAATGCCAGGGAGGGATAGGCGTCCATTAAAGGTGTTCCTGTTTTCGGGTCGCCAAAAATGAGGAGCTGCGTCGGACGCAGAATCAACCCGACCGCTTCCGCCTCCATTTTTTGATCAATCCGCACGAAAATCTTGATGCCTTTCTCACATAAGGCCGTCTCCAGCCGGTCAAGTGTTTGGGGGACAGAGAAGGGACTGGCTATATTGACGATACCGTTATTCATGAACGTCTCCTCCTGTTCGTCTTTATCTTTTACCCAAAACAATGAAACCGCAGGACAGGGAATTAATTCCCTGTCCTGCGGTTTCATTGTTTTGTTGTTACGCCGCCAGTTTCTGCGGGCTGGTCGGCTCCGCTGTTTCCGGCGAAAGCGTAAAGGTCACAGTGCGGGCATCCTGGCGCTTTCGGAAATGGATCATCTCCCATTCGTGGATGTAATCCAGGACGACAAGCGCCATCTTACGGGCATCAAACTCCGGCATCTGGATGGTCAGACTGTCGGTGGCTTTCACCATCTTGACCTGTCCCTGGCCGTAGACTTCGCCCTGGCCGTTGTCAATGCGAAGGACATAGGGCTGGCGGTACTTGGCTTCCTTCTTGAAGCTGAGAACGCGGGCTTCCGTGTAATCGTCATGGGCACTGCCCTTTTGATCTTCAAAGCTGGTGAAGGTTCCGGCCAGCAGATCGTGGCAGATCAGTTTGAAGTCATCGGCGTCCACATAATGGCGGACGCGCTGGGTGGCCTTATTGTTTTCGTCAAACTCCACCAGCGTGAACGCGATCTTGCTGCGCTTGGGGTCAAACGCCAGCAGATCGGTGATGTCCAGAATCTTGTCTTTGGCAACAAAGCGGAAGATCTGAATCTTCGTCACTTCCCGCCCATTGCCATTGTCGTTCTTCTCATACGTGTTCATGGTCATTTCTCCTTAAACCAGGTTAGGTCTCAGTTATGTTTTCTACAGTACCTTGCGGTAGTTGCAGGTTGGGTTGTCATGCAGCGAGCTCCAGCACTCCCAAGTCACCAAGTAGCCTCTTCCACCGACATAGTAGCAGTTGGAAACAAGCTCATCCCCGCAGCTTGGACAGGTGCCGCGCACCCATTCGGGGCGGGGTCGGTCGGAACCGCCATCGTAAGCTTGGCGGACGCTTTCCACCGCGGCATTGGTCTCAAGAATTGTATCCATTTCTCTCTCCTCTCACTAAACCGGTGCAGTCATCACGGACATCTATATTATATCTTAAATAGCAGCGAGTATCAGCAAAAGAGGAGAGTGGGGCGAAACGATGTTCGGAAATTCTCATCACATGAGAATTTTAGACGATCAAAACCGGAACAGGAGACCGCATTCTTACGGTAAAGAAGAGGAGGGGAAGCGCCGATAATAGTCTCAAAGGGGAGTGATGCTATGTTTTTGTGGATTGCTGCCGGATATGTCCTATCCGCCATCGCTTTTTATTCGTACATCGTCGCCACCGCACAGGAAGAGCCTCAGCAGAATGCCATGACCCTGCGGGAATGGACTGAATCGCAGCGGCATCAGGATCAGAGCCAGCGCAAAGCCGCCTGAAGGCTGCACGATAAAGAGACGATAAAACGACCCGCCGGAATGCTCCGGCGGGTCGTTTGCCTGTCAACAGGCTTAACTATTGCGAAAGGCAATGCCGACCAGAATGCTGATCGCGAACCAGGCAATTCCCAGATAGCGAGTGTAGGATTGCAGGTTCTCTTCAAAACCGGGCTTGCCCTTAAAATTGGCGCTGATGTTGCCGCCGATAGTACCCGTCAGCCCTTCGTTCTTTGTCGTCTGGGACATGACAATCAGAATAAAGGCGATGCTGACAAGGGCCTGCAACACCAGCAGGATGATCTGGATCACATGTACCATTCGTTATTTCTCCTCGGTTGGAACGCCGCTGGCGACGACGGGCGGCGTTGTCGCAATCGGTGAGGCCGATGTCGTGGGCGGGGGCAGCGTCTTATCATCATCGCTGGTCGCATTTTTGAATTCTTTGATGCCTTGACCAAGCGACTTGCCAAAGCCGGCCAGCTTGGAGCCGCCGAAGAGGAGCAGGACGACAACTGCGATAATTACAGCGTCCTGTCCAGCAAAACCAAATGCCAGAGGTAGCATGTCAGTGTCCTTTCGCGTCTGCGTTGTCCGCTATCGGCGGCTCCGTGTGAACCGCCGAGGAAACAACCGGGGCCATTAAATCTTCGGGTTCCTGATCATAAGGACGATGTGAAACAGCCTTTTCCACCGTGGCACTGCTCGTGGTCAGGTACGGGTTGCCGGCGTACTCGGTGGGAGGCGTCAGAACCGGCTTGTAGACCGACTCCACCTCCTGATGCACGGAATGAACCGTTCCCGTCAGTTCGTCCGTTACCTTCCGCAATTCGCGCATCGCCTGGCCGAGCTGCTTGCCGATCTCCGGCAGTTTCTTGGGGCCAAAGATAATCAGAGCAAAGACCAGAATGATGGCGATGTCCGGTGGACTGAAGCCAAATGCGAGGGGAAGCAACGATTTATCCTCACCCATTTCAACGGCCCATCAGCCGATTTTGTTCACGGTCGTTTGTTCGGCGAGGGCAAAGATTCGGTCACGGGAGCAAAAGCCGGAACCGTAAGTCTCGGCATTGGCGGCACCCGCCGCAACGCCAAGCTTCAGCGCGTCGGATAACTCCCATCCCTGCGTCCATGCCCAGAGAAACGCCGCGGTGAGAGAATCGCCCGAGCCGACCGCGCTGACCAAATTTATCGGCGGCGGCACAGCTTCCCAAACCCCAGTTTGCGAAGCGATCACGGCTCCTCGTGAGCCGCCCGTCACCATCGCCAGCGGCAAATCGTACTTTTGACGCAGCGCCTGCGCCGAACCGCCCCAACCATCGCCGGCGACTTCCAGCGCTTTTAATTCATGGACGTTCGGCTTTGCCAGAAAAGGGCTGGCTGTCATTCCCCAACTGAGAGCCTCGCCGCTGGCATCCAGAACAGCTTTGACGCCGAACTCATCCTGCGCCAGACGAATCAGGCTGCGATAAATGTCTGAGGGCGTCCCCGGCGGAACGCTGCCTGATATGACTACGGCGTCAGAGCCAGGCAAAAGTTCCCGCAGAAGCGCAAACAGAGCGTCACACTCCTGGTTCGTCACTTCGGGGCCGTTTTCGTTGATCTCCGTCTGTGTGCCGGCCACCGGATCGATAACCGCCATGCAGAGGCGTGACTCCTGAAACACCTCCACAAAGTCACCGGCAATACCTTCCCTGCGGAGGCTTTGCTGGATGTATTCCCCATTGCTGCCGCCTAGAAACCCGGTGGCCCGCGCATCCCCGCCCAGCGTCTGATACACGCGGGCGACATTGATCCCCTTGCCGCCGGCAAAAACCCGCATCTCGGCGGGCCGATGCACCTGGTCAACGGCAAAACCGGGAACGATGTACAGCTTATCTACGGCGGCATTGAGCGTGACGGTCAGAATGGACAAGGCAGTTTAGCGCTTGCTGAACTGGAAGCCGCGTCGGGCGCGCTTGCGGCCATACTTCTTGCGCTCTTTGACGCGCGGGTCGCGGGTCAGGTAGCCGAGTTTTCGCAGGATTGGCCGCATGTCAGGGTCGGACTCGACCAGAGCCTTGGCAATGCCGTGGCGCAGAGCGCCGGCCTGCCCAGAGATGCCGCCGCCCTGGGCGCGGCAAAAGACATCAAACTTGCCGACTGTCTCCGTCACTTCAAACGGCTGCATGATGAGCGCCTCCAACGAGGCGCGGCCAAAATAGTGGCTGGTCGTGCGGTTGTTGACGCTGATATTGCCCTGACCATTGGAGAGCCAGACTTTGGCGATAGCATTCTTGCGTTTTCCGGTCCCGTAATAGCGTGTCGTTTCTGCCATAATTTTTCCTTATGCGATATCCTGCGGCTTCTGCGCCTGATGCGGATGCTCTGCGCCGGGATAGACGCGCAGTTTCTTCAAAGTGGCCGAACCCAGCGTGTTATGCGGCAGCATTCCCTTGACAACGCGCATCATGGCGGCGACGGAATCTTTCTCAATCTCGCGCCCGCGCGTGACGCTGCGGATACCGCCCGGATACAGGGTATGCCGGTAAATCGGCTCATCCTTTTTGTTGTTACCGGTCAGGCGGACCTTGTCGGCGTTGATGATGATGACATGGTCGCCGCAGTCCACATGGCGCGTGAACTCAGGCTTGTTTTTGCCGCGCAGAATTTTGGCGGCCTCCACAGCCACTCGTCCCATCGGCTGGTTGGTGGCATCCAGAACGATCCAATTCCGGGTTTTTTCCATTTCCAGCGGTTTTGCGATATAACTTGACATTTCGTTTCTCCCTAGAAGCCCCCTAACCCCCAATAATGGGGGAACAAGACTTCTCTTTGTCTTTTCCGGCTCCCCCATTATTGGGGGCGGGGGGCCGTCCTAATAATCCACACGCAGCAGGCACAGGCCGTGCGGCGCGGCGGGGGCAATCGGGTTGCGGGTGCGGTCTCCCGTTGCCAGTATCTCGGTTAAAGCCTCGGCGGGCGAATCCCCTGCCCCAACGGGCAAGCAGAGCGCCGACTAAATTGCGTACCATTGAGCGCAGAAAGCCGTTGGCGGTCGCCGTTACCAGCAGACCGTTACGCATTCGCCGCACGGACAATCGGCGCAGATCGCGCACGGTAGTTGCGCCCGGATCGCCGCCGGATCGGGCAAAGGCTGCGAAATTATGCGTTCCCACGAGCGACAATGCGGCCTGTCGCATCGCATCCATGTCCAGCGGGCGGCGATAGTGCAGACTGTAGCGGTTCCAAATGGCCGAGCGGGTCCGCCGCGTCCAGATCAAATAGCCATAAGTCCGCTGCCGGGCCGAAAAGCGGGCATGGAAGCCATACGGGGCTTCCTCAGCGCGGGCGACAGCCAGATCGCGCGGCAGCATGCTGTTCAAGGCAATGGCCCAGCGTTCCAGCGGCAAATCGCTATTTGTCTCAAACGACACCACCTGGCCGAGAGCATGAACGCCGGTATCCGTGCGGCCTGCCGCCGAGAGGGTCACTTCCTCGCGGGGAAGCAGGCGGGACAGAGTCTGTGTCAGCACGGATTGCACGGTGCGCTCGCCCTGCCCCTGCGTCTGATAGCCGCAAAAGTCCGTGCCGTCGTACTCCACGGTCAGCTTCAGCGTCCGCCTCGCATTATCGAGCGCGACCAGGCTGCCCTGTCTTTTCCGGCGTGACCGGCATGCCGAACTCGCGGTCAGTCACCAGCGACAACTGCACGATGGTCGCCGCATCGCCCCGGCGCTGACCAATTTTGACGGTGCGCGTGTAGCCCGAGCCGGTCTTGAACTCCGGCGCGATCTGCGTGAACAGGTGATGCACCAGGGTCTCATCGGCCAGATAGCGGCGGGCCTGACGGCGCGCGTGCAGGGTATCGGCGCGGGCCGCCGTGATCATCTTTTCCGCGATAGAGCGCACGTCTTTGGCGCGCGTTTCCGTCGTCTTGATCGTTTGATAAATGAACAGCGAGCGCACCAGGCTTTTCAGCAAAGCGCGGCGCTGGTCGCTGGGCAGACCGAATTTTCGGCCACCGATGCGATGGTTCATGAATGGTTCCTTTACTCTTCGTCGGACTCGGCGACCGCCGCGTCTTCGTCTTCGTCGCCCTCATCGTCGTCGGCATCCGCGTAAGCCGTATCGTCATCGGTCGCGCCCAGGATGCTCAGGCCCAGGGATGCCAGCTTCTCTTTCACCTCGGTCAGCGACTTCTTGCCGAAGTTGCGGATCTGCATCAGATCGCTTTCGGAGATCTGAAGCAAATCACCGATGGTCAAGACGTTCGCTTTCTTCAAGCAATTGTAAGTGCGAACCGAGAAGTCCAGTTCCTCAATACGCGCGTCGGGCGCTCCGCCGGCGCCGAGCGAGAAACTCGCGCCGTTGGCGCCGACGAGCCGACCGCCCATCCCCTGCGGAAACTCCACAAACCGATGAAAAAATGTTTCCAGCAGATAGGCGGCCTGACTGAGCGCGTCACCGGGAGCCATCGTACCGTTGGTCCAAATTTCCAGGGTCAGGCGCTCAAAGTCGGTTTTGAAACCGACGCGCGTGGCTTCTACATTGAACGAGACCTTGCGGACGGGGGTAAAGGCTGCGCCAATCGGGATCACGCCGATCACCTGCTTGCTTTTGTCCTGCTTTTCCGGCAGAACATAGCCTTTGCCCTCATCCACCGTCAATTCCATAGACAGATGCGCTTTGTCGTCCGCCAGGGTCGCCAGATGCACTTCCGGGATTGACGATCTCCACGTTCGGGGGACACTGAATGTCCGCGCCGGTCACATGGCCCGGTCCAGTCACGTCAATTTTGATAACACGCGGTTCCGGCTTCGTTCCGTTGGCAAGAATGCCATGCCGCCCATGCACTTTGACGAACAGATCTTTCAGGTTCAGAATCAGTTCCGTGGTGTCTTCTTTGACGCCCGGAATGGTCGAGAACTCATGCAGAACGCTGTCAATCTTGATGGAGGTCACGGCAGCGCCTGGAATGGACGACAGCAGAACGCGGCGCAGGGAGTTGCCCAGCGTCACGCCATAGCCGCGCTCCAGCGGCTCCACCACAAATTTGCCGTAGGCGCCGGTCTGCTCCAGCGTCTCAATGCGCGGCGCAGTCGGTTCCAAAGTCAACTCTGGCATCGTATTCGTCACTCCTCCCTGTCACCCAGACCCCGGAGAACCGGGCGGGAACAGGCAAAAACCCGCCGAGGCGGCGGGTTCTAATCCCGGCGTCAGCGCCGCATCAGCGGGGCCGGCGTCACTATCGCGAGTAATACTCAACGATCAACTGCTCGGCAACTTCGGTATCAATCATGTCTCGTGTCGGCACCGCGACAATTTTCCCGACCAGCGCATTGGCATCAAAGGTCAGCCATTCGGGAATGCGGCGGCCCATGCCGCGCAGCGATTCCAGCATCGGGCCGAGTTTGCGGCTGTTGTCATGCACGGTGATGACATCGCCGACGCGCACCTGATACGAAGGAATGTCCACGCGCTTACCGTTGACCAAAAAGTGTTGATGCGATACCAGTTGGCGGGCCTGGGCGCGCGAGGCTCCCAAATTCAGGCGGTAAATGACATTGTCCAGCCGGGTTTCCAGCAGCGACAGAATGTTTTCACCGGTGACGCCTTTGCGGCGCAGGGCTTCATCCACATAGTTGCGGAAGGGGCGCTCCAGCACGCGATAGGTGCGCTTCATCTTCTGCTTTTCGCGGAGCTGATGCGCGTACTCGGTGGTCTTTTTTTGCATTCCCTGACCGTGCATGCCGGGCGGGTAATTGCGGCGCTCAATGGCGCACTTCTTGCTGTAGCAGCGTGTGCCTTTGAGATAAAGCTTCATGCCTTCGCGGCGGCATTGCCGGCAGCGGGCATCTCCAGATTTGGATACCGGCCCATGTTTCGGGCCAGTGGTGGTAGCGGCCATTCTTCGTTAGGTCTCCTCGAATTAAACGCGGCGGCGCTTGGGCGGGCGGCAGCCATTGTGGGGGATCGGCGTCACATCTTTGATGATGCTGACTTCAATGCCGACCGCTTGCAGGGCGCGAATCGCCGTTTCGCGGCCTGACCCCGGCCCCTTCACATGGACATCCACGCGCCGCAGGCCATGATCCTGCGCTTTGCGCGCAGCGTTTTCCGCGGCAAGCTGCGCGCCGAACGGAGTTCCCTTGCGCGAACCTTTAAAGCCGACGGAGCCGGCGCTGGCCCAGGAAATCAAATCGCCCTTCACATCGGTGATGGAAACGATGGTGTTGTTGAACGTGCTTTTGATATGCACCAGCCCCTGTGCTATGTTCTTTTTTTCTTTGGGCTTCTGCCGCGTTGTTGTTTTCTTCTGTGCCATTCGGTCTGTGCTGTCTCCTATCATCCCGTCCCAACGCCTTTAAAATAGGCGAGCGGCGGTACAGGACCCGCATTGCGGGAACTACTTCTTCAGTTTCTTTTTGCCGGCGACGGCGCGGCGCGGGCCGCGGCGGGTGCGGGCGTTACTTTTGGTCTTCTGGCCGCGCACGGGAAGTCCCCTGCGATGCCGGATGCCGCGATAGCAGCCAATCTCCGACAAACGCCGGATGTTGATCTGAATCTGCCGCTTCAAGTCACCCTCAACGCGAAACTCGCGCTCAATGGTCTCGCGCAATTTATTTACTTCAGACTCGGTCAACTCGCGCACGCGCGTGTCCGGGCTGACGCCGTTCTTGGCGAGAATGTCACGGCTGCTGGTCAGCCCGATACCGAAAATGGAAAGGAGCGCGTACTCCACCCGCTTGTCGCGCGGCAAGTCAACGCCTGCAATACGTGCCAAAAGATGCCTCCTAAAGTCGCCCCCCGCCCCAATTCTGGGGAGCCGGAGTAGGCTGGTTCTGCTCCCCCAGAATTGGGGGTTGGGGGGCGATTACCCCTGACGCTGCTTGTGCTTTTTGATGACGCAGATCACACGGACGACGCCGTCGCGCTTGATGACCTTGCATTTGTCACAGATTTTCTTAACCGATGCCCGTACTTTCATCGTACTCTCCTACTTATAGCGGTACAAGATACGGCCTCGAGTCGGATCATAGGGAGAAAGCTCCACTTTGACCCGGTCGCCAGGCAGAATCTTAATAAAGTTCATGCGGATCTTGCCGCTGACCTGAGCCAGCACCTGATGCCCACCTTCAATGGTCACACGAAACATGGCGTTCGGAAGAGTCTCCGCGATGGCACCTTCCACTTCAATCGCCTTTTCTTTCGCGTAGGTTTCTGCTTCTTCGACGCGGCGCTCGTCGCGCGCGACATGCTGTTTGCGTGGTCTTCGAGCCATAAACTCCTTATTTCTCCTGAGAGGGCGGGAGCGTTAAAATATCCGGTCCCTCCTCTGTAATCGCCACGGTATGCTCAAAATGCGCGGATAGCGAATTGTCGGACGTAAAGATCGTCCAGACGTCGCCTTTATGATGCCCCACATCCGATTTGCCGATGTTGACCATCGGCTCAATACAGATCGTCATACCGGCTCGCAAGCGTTCGCTGCGGCCCGTCGGCTTGTAATTCGTTACCTGCGGGTCTTCATGCGGGGTCCGGCCAATGCCATGCCCCACCAAGTCGCGAACTACGTTATAGCGACTGCGCTCCACATGGCGCTGGATCGCTGCGCCGATGTCACCGACCGTGTTTCCGACGCGCGCCTGCGAGATCCCCTTGAAAAGCGCTTCCCGCGAGACCGTCAACAGGTTTTTCGCAGATGCGGAGACCGCTCCGACCGGAACTGTCAGCGCAGCGTCCGCGCACCAGCCGTCTACTGAAGCGTCCAGATCCAGGCTCACGATGTCGCCCACGCGCAAAATGCGTTTGGCACTCGGCACACCGTGGACAACTTCATGGTTGACCGAAATACAGGTATGGTGCTGATACGGCACGCGGCTGAAGGACGGTTTATATCCCAGCAAGGCCGGCTTTGCCCCTCGCTTTTTCAGCACTTCCGCCGCCACTTCGTCCAGGTCCTGGGTGGTCGTCTCGCCCGGCACGATGGCATCACGCATCGCCGCTAATGCTTCTGCCACAACACGCCCGGCCCGGCGCATCATTTCAATCTCTTCGGGCGTCTTCAGCCGAATCATCCGTGTAGTATACCCTTAAAATTCGCGATTTGCAAGCGGCCTGGCAGCCAGCGCGTCTAAAAGACGATTTGTCACTTCATCCGGGGAGCCTTCAGCATCCACGCGGATCAGCAGTGAACGTGCGCTATAGTAGGTTTCCAGCGGCTGCAACTGGCTTTCGTGCAGTTCCAAACGATGCTGCAGTTTTTCCGAAGCGTCTTCCGGGCGGCGTACCAGATTGCTGCCGTCACGGTCGCATTGTCCAGCGACCTGGGCGGGCAGTGAACCACATGGTACACGCTGCCACACCGGGGGCAGACCTGCCGGCCTGTCATGCGCTCAATCAACGTCTGATCGCTGACAGCCAGCCAGAAAACGGCATCCAGGGACGACTGAAACGCCTCCGCCTGGGCCAGATCGCGCGGGAAGCCATCCAGTATGTAGCCGTTCTGAGCATCCGGCTCCGACAAACGCTGACCGACCCAGAATAAAATGTCTTCGTCGGACGCAAAGTTCCCAGCAGCGATGGCCGCTTCAATTTTGCGCCCAAAGTCGGTCTGTCGGACGATGTGATCCCGTACAATGTCGCCCGTCGCCACATGCGGTACGCCGAAATGCGCGGCCAGCCCCTGCCCCTGCGTCCCCTTACCCGCGCCCGGCGGGCCGAGCAGAACTAAACGCATTTAGCCCCCCCCGCCCCAATTTTGGGGAGCCGGAATAGAAATAGCCCTTCTTCTCCGGTTCCCCCAGAATTGGGGGTTAGGGGGCCTCACCGGATAAAGCCTTCGTAGTTTCGCATCAACAATTGCGCTTCAATCGCCTGCATCGTATCCAGCGCGACGCCGACCACAATCAGCAGGCTGTTCCGCCAATCAGAGTAAAGGCTCCTGTCGTGCCGGTCAGCGAGGGTATCCAGTAATTCAGCAGGGCGATGAAGGCTAAGAACAATGCACCTGCCAGCGTGATACGTGTCATCACTTTGTCCAGATACTCCATCGTCGGCTTGCCGGGCCGAATGCCGGGAATGAACGAGCCGTATTTCTTGAGGTCGTCGGCGATCTGCTCCACGTTCATTGTCACCGCCGTATAAAAATACGTGAAGAATACGATAATCACCGCATACGCCAGCGCTGTGAGCGGATTGGAACCCGGTGAAAGCCAGTTGGTGGCATTATGGAGGAAAATGCCCAGCCTGGTCGTCGCGGGAACAAATTGCGCGAATGTCGCCGGCAGAAGCTGAATGGATAGGGCAAAGATAATCGGAATCACACCCGCCGAGGCCACGCGGAACGGCAGGTAGGACGTGCCGCCCTGAGACATTTTGTTGCCGACAATCTTGCGGACATGCTGGATAGGGATTTTCCGCTGGCCGAGCGTGACAAAGATAATGCCGATGACGGTCACAAAGAATGCCACAATCAGAATCAGCACCTGCCACGGCCGCACCGACCCTGCGCCGACAAGTTGGATAACGCTGACAACCTGACTGGGCAAGCGCACCATGATTCCGCAGAAGATAATCAGCGAAACGCCATTGCCTATGCCTTTGTCCGTGATCTGTTCACCGAGCCACATCAAAAAGGCCGTGCCGGCGATCATGGTGATAATGATCTGAGCCGTCCCCAGGAAGCCGCCGACGATAGCGCCATAGTGATTCAGGTAAGTCGTCAGCCCAATCGCCTGTGCCAGCGCAAGGACCATCGTCAAATAGCGTGTATACTGTGCAATGCGCTTGCGGCCCGATTCGCCTTCCTTTGACAATTCCTGCCATTGCGGGATCGCAAACGTCAGAAGCTGCATGATGATGGAGGCGTTAATGTAGGGCACGATCCCCATTGCAAAGATCGTTTCCTTCTTGAGCGCACCGCCGGAAAACACATCCACCAGGCTCAGAATGCCGCCGCCCTTGAAAGCCGCCGCCAGAGCGTCCGCTCGGAGGTTCGGCAGGGGAATGTGCAGGCCGACAACATAAACGCCGAACGCGCCGAAAATAAACAGCAGGCGGCGGCGCAGCTCAGGGATGGCCCAGGCCGCAATCATCGCCTCCACAAACGGAGTTTGCGAACTGCGCGGAGCAACACTGGGTCGCGAACGTCCACCCCCGCCTCCGGGGGAGGGGGCAGCATTGGCAGTGGGTCTTTTAACAGCCATGGGTTTGCCTCAATACGAGCCGCTTACACAATCTCAACTGTGCCGCCGGCGGCAGTGATCTTCTCTTCCGCGCTTTTGGAAAACTGACTGGCGCGAACCGTGAGTTTTTTGGTCAGCGCGCCGTCTCCCAGAATTTTAACGCCGTCTTTCAGGCTGCCGACTAAACCGGCATCGGCCAGGGTTTCAATCGTCACCACATCGCCATCTGCAAAGCGCTCCAGAGCGCTGAGGTTGACGACAGAATAGCCCTGCTTTCGCGGCGCGTTGAAGCCCGCAGCGCCCATGCCCCGTCGCTGGGGAAGGCGGCGATGCAGCGGCGTCTGGCCGCCTTCAAAGCCGGGCTTGGTGTTGCCACGCGCCTTGTCGCCCTTGTGGCCGCCGCCGGCGGTTTTGCCCGTGCCGGAGCCGGGACCGCGCCCGATTCGCTTGCGCGGCTTGCGCGCGCCTTCGTTCGGTTTCAATTCAGAGAGATTCATTGTCCCACTCCCAGCCCTTCATGAGGACCATAATGTTTCTTGCGGCCCAGGCGCGGACGCGGCTGCGAAACAAGCTGACCATCCGCCGTCTCCACTTTGAGAGCGTGCGTGATCTTCTTGATCATGCCACGGATGCAGCCGTTGTCCGGCTGAGTCACGCTGGAACCGACTTTATTCAACCCCAGGGCGCGTGCCGTCAGCCGCTGGCTGCTTTCTTTGCCGATCAGGCTGCGAACCAGGGTGATCTTTAAATTAGTCTCTGCTTCGGCCATGGGTTACGCTCCTCCTTCGGTCGTCGGCTCGGACGCAGGCGGCCGCATCCGTCGGCGCAGCTTCAGTGGTCGCTGCCGATTCGGCAGGCGCGGCGACAGCGTCGGCGGTGCAGCCGTTGCCACCACCGTCGGCTCATCGGACACGACGCTGGCGATGCCGTGCGCCAGATCTTCCTGCTCGGCATCCGCCGCCTGCTGCGCGACGGCGCGGGAAACCAATTCGTTGACATTTTTGCCGCGCAGGCGGGCCACATCTGTCGCCCGCTTGAGCTGCTTCAAGGCGGCAATAGTCGCCCAGGCCGTGTTGACTTTGTTGGATGACCCCAGCGACTTCGCCAGCACGTCTTTGACGCCTGCGGCTTCCAGAATGGCGCGGGCGGAGCCGCCGGCAACGATTCCGGTACCGGGCGAGGCAGGCTTCAGCATGATCTTCCGCCCCACCCTGCCGCAGCAGAACATCATGCGGAATGGTTGTTCCGACCATCGGGACATGGACCAGGCTCTTACGGGCCGCTTCCACGCCTTTGCGGATGGCATCGGGGATGGCGCGGGCTTTGCCCATACCGGCCCCGACATAACCGTTGCCGTCGCCGACCACGATCAAAATGCTCCAGGACATGGTGCGGCCACCCTTGGTGGTCTTCTGAACTTTGTTGGTTTGGATGACGCGCTCTTCCAGATTCAGCGTGTCCGGGTTAATCAATGCCATAGCTTAAAAATCCAGTCCATTCTCGCGGGCGGCGTCGGCCAGCGACTTGCACGCGCCCATGATATAAATAGCCGCCCCGGTCAAAGACCACTTTGGTGACGCCCGCCGCTTTGGCGCGGTCGGCGATCAAGTGCACCGACGGCTTTCGCAGCCTCAATGTTGCCGCCCGCGCTCCGCGCGCCCTTGTCGGCGCGCAGACTGGCATCCAGCGAAGATGCCGCGGCCAGCGTGCGTCCGGCCAGATCATCAATGACCTGCACGTAGATGTTGTTGGTGCTGCGGTAGACGTTCAGCCGGGGCCGTTCCGGCGTTCCATTGACGCGCTTGCGAACGCGAGTATGGCGCTTTTGCCGCGCCTCGTTTTTGTTGATTGTCGCCATGATGTACGAGTTTCCTCTTGGCCCACCGTGTCACAGACGTATCAGCGTCCGCGTTATGAGCCGGATCTGTTGGGCGGGGTTACCCCACCTTTACTTTCTTGCCGCCCTTGCCGCCGGCCTTGCCGCTCTTGCCGGCCTTGCGGCGGACCATTTCGCCCTGGTAGCGAATGCCCTTGCCCTTGTACGGCTCCGGCGGCTTCAGTTTGCGGATGACGGCGGCCTGCTGGCCGACCGTCTCTTTGTCGATGCCATTGATCGTGATGAACGGGCGGCGGGTGTTGGTATCCTGGCCGACTTCAAAGTCAATGCCTTCCAGCGGCTCAATCGGAACCTGATGCGAGAAGCCTAGGCTGAGGACCAGCTTCTTGCCGTCTTTGGCCGCGCGGTAGCCAACGCCTTCAATTTCCAGCACCCGCTTGTAGCCGGCAGAAACGCCGACGACCATGTTATTCACCAGAGACCTGGTAAGGCCGTGCAGGGCGCGATCATCTTCCTGATCGGTCGGACGCTTCACGAGCAGCGTGCCATCCGCGACTTCCACGATCATGCGCGGGTGGATCTGGCGGGACAGGGTTCCCTTTGGGCCTTTGACAGTCACCAGACCGTCTTTTGCGGACTGCACGTCCACGCCCTGCGGCAATGGGATCGGCAGTTTTCCAATACGGGACATGGGAAACTCCTTTAATACACGAAGGCGAGGACTTCGCCGCCGATGCCCAGTTTGCGGGCCTTTTTGGCGGTCATCACGCCCTGCGACGTGCTGACGATGGCGATGCCCAGACCGCGCAAGACTGTCGGCAAGTTTGTCGTGCGATTTGTAGATCCGCAGGCCCGGCTTGCTGACGCGCTTGATGGTCGTGATGACCTTTTCGCGGTTGCGGGCGCCGTACTTGAGGGTCACTTTGATTTTGTTCTGGACGGGCTGCTGCACGACTTCATAGGACTTGATATAGCCCTCTTCGTGCAGGATGCGCAGAGATTTCAATTTTTACGTTGGAAGAGTCCACCTCAAGCGATTCGTGGTTCGCGCAGTTGGCGTTGCGAATACGCGTAAGGAGGTCGGCGATTGGATCACTGACCGGCATAGTTTATTCTCCCATCAGACGGGCGCGCGGCTGCAAATGCCGCCGCCTCGATATGGTTTTGATTGATATGGTTCTACCAGGACGATTTGGTCACGCCGGGAATCAATCCCTGATGCGCCAATTCGCGGAAGCAGATACGGCAGATGCTGAACTTCCGCATGTAACCATGGGGACGCCCGCAAAGCTGACATCGGTTGTAGCCGCGCACGGCGAACTTGCGGCTTGCGCTTGGCTTTTTGTATCAGGCACTCTTTGGCCAAAATTCTCCTCCGAACACGGTGAATAGGCAGAGAAAACAGGCGTTATTATACCTGAAATTCCGCGAAATCCGACCTATTGCAGACGCTCGCCCTGTTTTTCGCCCACGGAAAGGCACGCCGACGGCTTTGAGAAGCGAGCGCGCCTCGGCATCGGTCTTGGCATTGGTCACAATGATGATGTCCATGCCGCGCACTTTGTCCACTTTATCGTAAACGATCTCCGGGAAGGTCAACTGCTCTTTGAGGCCCATGGCGAAATTGCCGCGCCCGTCAAACGAGTTCGGGTTGATGCCGCCGAAGTCGCGCACACGCGGCAGGGCCACGTTCAGCAGCCGGTCCAGGAACTCATACATCCGCGCGCCGCGCAGGGTGACTTTCGTGCCGATCGCGGCCCCTTCGCGCAGCCGGAAGTTTGCGATAGACTTCTTGGCCCGCGTCACGGCGGGCTTCTGGCCGGTGATGGTCGCCAGATCGCTGACGGCTCCGTCCAGCTGCTTGGCGTCGCCGCCGGTCTGCCCCGCCGCGCCGACGCCCATGTTCAGGACGACCTTTTCGATGCGCGGCACCTGCATGATATTCTTGTAGCCGAACTCTTTCTGAAGCCGGGGAATGATTTCTTCCTGATACTTTTGTCTTCAAGCGCGGCTGCGATTTGTGTTTCGTTAGCCATTGGTGTTGATCACTCCTCCCGACTTCTTGGCGAAGCGCACGCGCTCTCCATTGGCATCTGTCTTGATCCCGACACGGGTCACGGTTTTGCCGTCGGCGGGGTCCACAAGCTGCACTTTGGCGATGTCCAGCGGCGCGGCCACTTCCATGCGGCCTCCCTGCGGAGCGCCGTCCACCAATGGATGTGCGCTGCGGCTGCGGGCGGGCTTTTTCGTGCTTGATCGACGATGTTGACGCCCTCTACGACGACTTTCCCTTCCGCGCGCAAAATGCGGCTGATGGTGCCTTCTTTGCCTTTGTCTTTGCCGGCGATCACGCGGACTAGATCGCCCAGATCGCAGACGGATTTTGCCGGTAAACTGCGCGTCATTGCGGCGCGGCCCTTTTTTTCTTGGCGGGGTGTACATAAGTTAAAGCACCTCCGGGGCAAGCGAGATGATCTTCATCGCGCCTTCAAACTTGGATTCGCGCAGTTCACGGGCGACCGGTCCAAAGACACGGGTGCCGCGCGGAGCGAGGTTATTGGTCAGCACGACGGCAGCGTTTTCGTCAAAGCGCAGCACGGAACCATCCTGCCGACGAATGGCCTGTCGGGTGCGAACGATAACGGCTTTGACGACGTCGCCCTTTTTGACCTGCGCGCCCGGCGTCGCCGATTTCACGGCAGCGACGATAATATCGCCGATCCCGGCGTACTTGGCGTTGGAGCCTTTGAGGACGCGAATGGTCATCAATTCGCGCGCCCCGCTGTTGTCTGCCGCCCGAAGGCGGCTGTAATCTTGAATCATAATGTTTCCTTTGCGCTGCCGGCCCAGTTTCAAACGCCCTGATGAGAAGACGCCTGGCTTTGATGCCGACCCTAGCAATAGATGAGGCTTACTTGGCTCGCTCAACCACGCGAACGACGCGCCAGCACTTGTCTTTGCTCAACGGGCGGGTTTCCATGACCTCAACCGTGTCGCCGATGTGAGCGTCATTGTTCTCATCATGCGCCTTGAACTTTTTGTCTTGTTTCTGAATAGCGGCCATAAACCGGGTGACGGACCAGGTTTTTGATCGTCACCACCACCGTCTTCTGCATCTTGTCACTGGAAACGACACCGACGCGAACCTTGCGGCGATTCCGGGTTTCTTCCGTTTCCTGGCTGTGCGTTTCTTCTGCCATGTCTTAATCCTTGTTTTCCTGAGCCAGTTCCCGCTCACGCAGAATGGTCAAAGCGCGGGCGATCTCCTTGCGGGAGTTTCGCACGACCTTCACATTGTCCTGGGGCTTGCTCAGGCGATCTTTGCGGAACTGGTAGATGCTCTTGTGGGCGACCGCTACCGTCGCGGCGAGGTCGGCCTCGCTCATGCCGCGCAGGGCCTCGCGGCGCTGCTTTGTTTTTGCGTTTTCAGCCATCGTTTATTCCTCTCCTCTACGGCTTCGCTCGTCAGCGCATGAGCCGCAATCTGGAGCGAAGTTTCATGGCGCGTCACGAACTTGGTTGCGATGGGCAGCTTGTGCTGAGCCAGCCGCATGGCTTCTTTGGCCAACTCTTCGGGAACGCCGGCCATCTCAAACAAAATCCGGCCCGGCTTGACAACGGCCACCCAGCCTTCCGGCGCACCCTTGCCTTTGCCCATACGGGTTTCGGCAGGCTTCTTGGTGAATGGCTTGTCCGGGAAAACGCGAATCCAGATCTTTCCGCCGCGCTTGATTTTACGGGTCATCGCGATACGGGCGGCTTCAATCTGCCGGTTGGACATCCAGCAGGGTTCCAGCGCTTGCAGCGCGAACTCGCCGAAGTCCACATGGTTGCCGCCGGATGCCGGCCCGGTGCGCCGACCGCGATGAACGCGGCGGCGTTTGACTTTCTTAGGCATTAACATAGTTGTTGTTCTCCGTTGCCCTCCAGCCCCCAATTCTGGGGGAGCCAGAGAGGGCAAATTCCTACACCCCCAGAATTGGGGGCTGGGGGGCTGATTATTTAGCGGCCACCGCCGCCACTGTAGCCGCCACCGCCGCCAGGGCGTCCACCGCCACCGCCGCCGGGACGACCACCGCCACCACCAAAGCCGCCGCCACCGCCGGGGCGTCCACCGCCGCCGCCACCAAAGCCGCCGCCACGACCACCGCCGGCTCCGCCACGGCCACCGCCGCCGCGTCCGCCGCCACTGCCGCCGCGACCACCGCCGCTGCCGCCGCGTCCGCCACGACCACCGCCCTGAGCGCGGTCGCCGAAGCCTTCTTCGGCATTTAAGCGGCGCTGCTGCTGCTGCTGAAGCGCGATGTCGGCAGTCGTCAGACGCTTCTGGCCGGGCAGAATATCGCCCTTGTAAATCCACACTTTGACGCCGATATTGCCATAGGTCGTCGGTGCTTCCGCAAAGCCGTAGTCAATGTCGGCGCGCAGGGTGTGCAGAGGAATCTTGCCCAGGCGGTCACCTTCTTTGCGGGCCATTTCGCTGCCGTTCAAGCGGCCTGAGCAAAGAATACGGATGCCCTTGGCTCCCAGCTTCATGGCGCGGGTGACTGCCTGACGCATGGCACGTTTGTAGGAAACGCGCTTGGAAATTTGCTGCGCGATGCTTTCGGACACAAGCTGCGCGTCCAGTTCCGGGTGGCGAATCTCATTAACATTCGCCTGAAACGACTTCTTGAACTTGTCTTCCAGAACCGCCCGCAGATCGTCCACACCTTTGCCGCCGCGACCAATGATGATGCCGGGCTTGGCGGTATGCAGGGTGACTTTCACACGGTTCGCCGCGCGCTCAATCTCCACACGCGCGATGGCAGCGTTCGCCAGCGTCTTGCTGTTTTTGATGAATGCGCGGATATGGACATCCTCCACCAGCGCTTTGGCGTAGCCTTTGTCCAGATACCATTTGCTTTCCCAGTCCCGGTTCACGCCGACGCGGAACCCGACGGGATGGATCTTCTGTCCCATAAATTATTCTCCCTCTTCCCGCTTCTGGTCGGCACCTTCACTTGAGTCGGGCGCACGGTCGGACACGTCAATCTCCGGCGAATCCGAAGCCGTCACCGGCGTAGCCTCATGCGGCTCCTCGGCGGACACAGCGGCAGACGCTTTCGGCGCCTGTCCAGCATCGGGCGTGTTCGCCGAGTCGCCCGTAGAACCCTCACCCTGTTCGGAGCCGGGAACCTGCCGTGTTTCTTCCACTGGTGTTGCCGGGGTGTCCAACAGGACTTCTTCTTTCGCCTGCTCGGTCACAGTCTGCGCTTTGGGCGCGGCAGGTGCCTTCGTCGCCTTCGGCTTGGCTGGAACCGCAGCGGCAGCGGGTGTGCGGCGCGGGCGGGTGACGACGGGCGGTGCATCCGTCAGAATCACCGTCAGATGGCTGGTCCGCTTCAAGATGCGATAGGCACGGCCCTGAGCGCGGGGCTTCACCCGCTTGAGGCTTGGGCCGCCGTCGGCGAGGATGTTCTGGACTTTCAGTTCCTCGGCTCCCGCCCCCCACCCGTCCTGCGCGTTGGCAGCGGCGGAAATCAGGACTTTGCTGATCAGTTCAGCGGCCTGGTTCGGGATAAAGCGCAGCATGGCAAGTGCTTCGGAGACGCGCTTGCCTTTGATGGCATCAATCACCAAGCGAGCCTTGCGCGGCGATGTCCGCACCCATTTGGCAACGGCGCGCGCTTCCGGCACGACTTCCAGTTTGAGCGCCCGGTCGCCGCCGATCTGCTCTTTGAGAGCGTCGGTCAAGGCTTGGGTTTCCATTCGCACGTTGTTCGGGCGGCTGGTATGCAGGGCGACTTTCAGGCTGCCGTCCTGCTCTTTGGACAATTTCAGCTTGGAAACCGGCGTCCGTCCCAGCACGTCCTTGACGGCAGGGAGCAGAGCGCGATCTCGTGCAGCGGTATTCATGTTTCTTCTCTCCTACCGTCCGCGCGTCGTCCGCGTGTCCTTCTGGCCGGCATGGCCTTTGAAGGTGCGCGTGATTGAAAACTCGCCCAGCTTGTGGCCGACCATGTTCTCCGTGACAAAGACAGGAATGTGCTTGCGCCCGTCATGCACGGCAAATGTATGGCCGATCATCTGTGGGAAGATCGTTGAGCGACGCGACCAGGTTTTGATGATGCGCTTTTCGTTGCGCGCGTTCATATCGTCAATGCGCTTGAGCAGCTTGGGGTCGGCATACGGCCCCTTTTTGAGTGAGCGTCCCATAAATTGTTTTCCTCAGAACCCCCCAGCCCCCAATTCTGGGGATGTAGGAGCTTGTCTTCTCTGGCTCCCCCAGAATTGGGGGCTGGGGGGCTGATCCTACTTCGCGTCTCGGCGGCGAACGATAAACTTCTGCGTTGACTTGTTCCGGCGTGTGCGGAAACCATGCGCGCGAACGCCGGTCGCCGAGACCGGGCCTTTTTTGCGCCCGACGGGAGACTTGGCTTCGCCGCCGCCGTGCGGATGGTCGCGCGGCGACATGACAACGCCACGGTTGTGCATGTAAACGCCCAGCCAGCGCTTTTTGCCGGCCTTGCCGTGCTTGATGTTTTCGTGGTCAATGTTGCCGATCTGGCCGACGGTGGCTTTGCATTCCAGCAGGATCATCCGCATTTCGCCTGACGCAAGCCGCAGAGTGGCATACTTGCCTTCTTTGGCCATGAGCTGCGCGAAGCCGCCGGCGGTGCGCGTGACCTGACCACCCTTGCCGGGGATCATCTCAATGTTATGCACCAGCGTACCAACCGGGATGTTCTTTAAAGCCAGCGCGTTGCCGGGCTTGATGTCGGCAGTCGGCCCGGCCATGACTGGGTCGCCGACTTTGACGCCGACCGGCCACAGAATGTAACGCTTTTCGCCGTCGGCATAGAACACCAGGGCGATGCGGGCAGAGCGGTTCGGATCGTATTCAATGGTGGCGACTTTGCCGGGGATGCCGTCTTTGTCGCGCTTGAAGTCAATGATACGGTACGCAGTCTTGTTGCCGCCTGCCGTGTTGACCGCTGTGCGTCGGCCCTTGTTGTTCCGACCGCCGCTGTGTTTGTTAGGCCGGGTCAGCGATTTTTCCGGCTTGGAGGCCGTCAGTTCAGAGTAGTCCGAACCGGTACGGAACCGCTGGGACGGCGTTGTGGGCTTGTATCGTTTAATTCCCATGTGTGTTAAACTCCCTCAACCAGTTCAATGGACTGGCCCGCCTTCAGCGTCACAATGGCTTTTTTCCAGTCCGAGGTTCGGCCCCGATTGGCGCGCTTGAAGAAGCGGCCCTGCCGGGTCTTGCCTTTGACGACCATCGTGTTGACATTAATGACATTGATCACATTCTTGACATCGGCCTGGATGCGCTCAATCGCTTCGGCGATCTCGTACTTGTTGGCTTCTTTGGCGACGACGAATGTATACTGGTTGCTGCCGCCGCCCGCCACGCTTTTTTCGGTGACAATGGGGCGAACAATGATTTGATAGGGACTCTTGGTAATTGCGCTCATGGTTTAAGCCGTCGCCTCCTCAGCCGGGTCTGCAACGCCGTAAACTGAGTCCAGTTTGTCCAACGCGCCCTGAGTCAAAATGATTCGCTCCGCATCCAGAACATCCCGCACGGAGAACGCCGGCGCGACCCGGACAACGATGCCCGGAATGTTGCGGAACGATTTGTAAATGGTCAGGTTGACATCCGGCAGCACGACCAGCGCTTTGCCCGTGACGCCAAGCGTCTTCAGAAGCGCCGCCGCTGTCTTGGTGGAATGTGTCTCCATTGTCAGGCTGTCCAGTAACGATAATCGCATCATCAGCCGTTTTTGTGGACAGAGCAGACGCCAAGGCAGCCCGGCGGGCTTTTTTGGGCAGTTTGGCCGACAGATCGCGCGGATGCGGGCCAAAGACAATGCCGCCATGGCGATAATGCGGGGCCGAAATGGTTCCCTGGCGAGCGCGGCCTGTACCTTTTTGACGATACGGCTTGCGTCCGCCGCCTGCGACTTCGGCGCGAGTTTTGGTGTCGCGTGTGTCCTGACGGCTATTGGTGGCCTCATTGACCACGGCCTGATGCATCAGGCCGGGATTGATTTTTGCGTTGAACAGTTTTTCGCTCAGGGAGACACTCCCCCCGCTGCTGCCATCCGCTTTTCTGGAAATGGTTTCCGGCATGGGTCGTGTTCCTCCTAACGTATGAATTTCTTAATCATGACCAGGCCGCCGTTCGCGCCGGGGACGGCCCCTTTGACCAGGAGCAGGTTCTTTTCGGTGTCCACGCGGACAACGCGCAATCCCTGCTGAGTCACTTGAGCATCGCCCATGTGGCCCGGCTTGCCTGAGCCTTTGAATGTGCGCGCGGCATCGGTCGCGCCGCCGGAGGCCGGCTTGCGGTGGCTGGTAGACGCGCCGTGCGTGGCCTTATGACCGCGCCAGTTATAGCGCTTCATAACGCCCGCAAAGCCTTTGCCCTTGGAGATGCCCGTGACGGCGACTTTGTCGCCTGCGGCAAAGATGTCGGCTCTTGAACTCATGGCCTTCAGCCAGGGTCTCGCCTTCATCAATCGGAATCTCGCGCAGGGTCCGCTTCGGCTTGACTTCATGGGCGGCAAAGTGGCCCTTCTGCGGCGAGTTCAGGCGATGCTCTTTGACATCTTCAAACCCGATCTGCACCGCAGAGTAACCGTCTTTGTCAATAGTTTTTAATTGTGTAACGACACAGGGACCGGCAGCAGATCACGGTGACCGGAGTCACGCGACCGCCCTCTTCGAAGATCTGGGTCATGCCCAGCTTCTTCCCCAAGATGGAACTTGGCATTGTTTCCTCCACGGCGCACCTGGCGAGTGTGGGTCAACTCGTTACGTGACGCGGTTTTGATTGAAAGCCCCCTAGCCCCCAATAATGGGGAAACCAGAAGGAAGTAAGCGGCCTTTCCTGCTCCCCCATTATTGGGGGCTAGGGGGGGGGCCTACAGTTTGATTTCGATGTCCACGCCGGAAGGCAGGTCCAATCGCATCAAAGCATCAATGGTCTTCGGACCGGGATCGAGGATGTCAATCAGACGCTTGTGCGTCCGCATCTCAAAATGCTCAAACGACTCTTTGTCCACGAAGGTGCTGAACGCTGCATCGGCAGAATGTTCTTCTCGGTCGGCAGCAAAACCGGGCCGGAAATCCGGGCACCGGTGCGCTTGACGGTATCCACAATCTTCTCAGCGCTCTGGTCCAGCACGCGATGGTCGAACGCGCGAAGACGGATACGGACTTTATCACGACGCATAATAAATCAGATGCTCCTGACACAAAATGTAGGGGCGCGATTATTCGCGCCCCTACGGGCAAAACCTTAGGCAATAATTTTGGTGACGACGCCGGCTCCGACCGTGTGACCACCCTCACGAATCGCAAAACGCAAACCCTCCTCCATCGCAATCGGAGCGATCAACTCGCCCACAATCGTCACGTTGTCACCCGGCATCACCATCTCCACACCCTCCGGCAAGTCCAGGTTCCCCGTCACATCCGTCGTGCGGAAGTAAAACTGAGGACGATAACCCTTGAAGAACGGCGTGTGACGACCGCCCTCCTCCTTAGACAAGATATAAACCTCGCCCTCGAACTTCGTGTGAGGCTTGATGCTCCCAGGCTTCGCCAGCACCTGACCACGCTCGATGTCCTTGCGCTCCACACCGCGAAGCAGAATGCCCGCGTTGTCACCCGCCTGAACCGTGTCCAGCGTCTTGCGGAACATCTCCATACTCGTCGCCACCGTGTCTTCGTCGCCTCACGAATGCCAACGATCTCGATCTGCTCCCCAGCCTTCAGAACCCCACGCTCCACACGACCCGTCGCCACCGTCCCGCGACCCGTGATCGTCATCGTGTCTTCCACAGGCATCAAGAACGGCTTGTCCACATCACGCTCCGGCGTCGGAATGAAAGCTGTCCACCGCTTCCATCAAACGCAGGATCGCAGGCTCGCCGATCTCCGACTGATCCCCTTCCAACGCCTTCACCGCACTGACCCGACCACAATCGGGCAGTCATCGCCGGGGAACTCGTACTTGGACAGAAGCTCGCGCACCTCCAGTTCCACCAGCTCAATCAGTTCCGGGTCATCCACCATGTCGGCTTTGTTGAGGAAGACGACGATGGAAGGCACGCCCACCTGACGGGCCAGCAGGATATGCTCGCGGGTCTGGGGCATGGGGCCGTCGGCAGCGGAGACGACCAGAATGGCCCCGTCCATCTGGGCAGCGCCGGTGATCATGTTCTTGATGTAGTCGGCGTGTCCGGGGCAGTCCACATGGGCGTAGTGGCGGGCGGCGGTCTCGTACTCGACATGGGCGGTGTTGATGGTGATGCCGCGCGCCTGCTCTTCGGGAGCGGCGTCGATGGAGGCGTAGGAGCGTGGCGGTAGCTCCTGCCGGCTTTGGCCAGGACGTTGGTGATGGCGGCGGTCAGGCTGGTCTTGCCGTGGTCGACATGCCCGATGGTGCCGATGTTGACGTGAGGCTTCGTCACGGTCGAACTTCGCTTTTGCCATAATATTTGCTCCTGTCAGTGTATCTCACGAGTATTACTATTGTTGGCGGACGAGAGTCTTTGCCTGCGGCTTTGGCCGTGAGTTCTTCCGAAACGTTGCGCGGCACTTCGGCGTAGTGCGACGGCTCCATGGTAGAGGACGCGCGGCCCTGGGTCATCGAGCGCAGGCTGGTCACATAGCCGAACATTTCGGCCAGCGGCACTTTGGCCTTGATGACCATCGTGCGCACCGTGGCTCTGCTCCTGGCCTTCGATCATGCCGCGCCGGGAGTTCAGGTCGCCGACGACGCTGCCCAGGAACTGATCCGGCGTGACGACTTCCACCGCCATGATCGGCTCTTTGATGACTGGCTGCGCCTTGCGGGCGGCTTCTTTGAAGGTCATGGAGCCGGCGATCTTGAACGCCATTTCCGACGAGTCCACTTCATGGAACGAGCCGTCCACGAACGCTGACTTTGAGGTCTACCATCGGGTAGCCTGCGGAGACGCCGGTTTCCATAGCTTCTTTGACGCCGGCCTGGATCGGACTGATGAACTCTTTGGGAATCGAACCGCCGACGGTCTTGTTCTCGAACACAAAGCCTTCGCCGGGTTCCAGCGGTTCGACCACGCAGTTCGCAGTCACCGTACTGGCCCTTACCACCGGACTGGCGCTTGTAAGGAACGCGCGCTTCGGCCATTTTCTTGACGGTCTCTTTGTACGCGACCTGGGGACGGCCCTGGTTGGCTTCCACTTTGAACTCGCGGCGCATTCGGTCAATGATGATGTCCAGAGTGCAGTTCGCCCATCCCCGACAGAATGACCTGGCCGGTCTCTTCATCGGTGCGAATTCGCAGGGTCGGGTCTTCGGCAGACAGGCGCTGAAGGGCTTTGCCCATGCTTTCCTGGTCGACTTTGGTCTTCGGCTCAATGGAGACGGAGATAACCGGCTCCGGGAACGTGATCGTTTCCAGAAGGACAGGTCTTTTCTCGTCCGCCAGCGTGTCGCCGGTCGTGGACAACTGCAAGCCGACAGCGGCGGCGATTTCGCCGGCAAAGACTTCGTCTACTTCTTCACGCTTGTTGGCATGCATCCGCAGAATACGCGAGATGCGCTCCCGCTTGCCTTTGTTGACGTTGTAGACGTAAGAACCTTTGGTCAGCTTGCCCGAATAAACGCGGAAGAACGTCAAATTGCCGACATGCTGATCGTTCATCAGTTTGAATGCCAGGGCCGCGAACGGCGCTTCATCGGACGGCTCACGCATTTCTTCTTCATCGTGTCCGGGTTGATCGCCGTCACCGCGCCCTTGTCAATCGGCGAAGGCAGGTATTCGATGACCGCATCGAGCAGCGGCTGAACGCCCTTGTTCTTGTAGGCCGAGCCGCAGAGGATCGGGACGATCTGAAGATCAATGGTGCCTTTGCGGATGGCTTTTTTCAGTTCATCCGGCGTGATCGGCTCTTCCATCAGGAACTTTTCAATCAGTTCGTCATCGCATTCGGCGACTTTTTCCATCATTTCGGCGCGATACTTGGCAGCCTGCTCCTGCAAATTGACAGGAATGTCCACCACTTCAAAGACCTTGCCGTCATCGCCTTTGTAGACAATCGCTTTGTTTTCCACCAGATCAATGACGCCCTCGAAGTCCTGCTCGGCCCCAATGGGGATTTGCAGCATGACGGCATTCGCGCCGAGGCGGTCTTTGATGGTGCCGACGGCGAAGAAATAATCCGCGCCGGTCCGGTCCATCTTATTCACGAAGCACATACGGGGAACGCGGTACTTGGTCGCCTGCCGCCAGACCGTCTCGGACTGTGGCTGAACGCCGGCGACGGCGTCAAACAGAGCGACGACGCCATCCAGAACGCGCAGAGACCGTTCCACTTCGACCGTAAAGTCGACGTGGCCCGGCGTATCAATGATATTGATCCGATGCGTGTTTTCGCGTGCGCCCTGCGCGGCCTTTGCCGGGTCCTTGCTGGGTAGAGGCCCCAGAAACAGGTGGTGGCAGCGCTGGTGATCGTGATCCCACGCTCCTGCTCCTGCTCCATCCAGTCCATCGTCGCCGCGCCTTCATGCACCTCGCCGATCTTGTAAGATCGTCCGGTGTAATACAGGATGCGCTCGGTACAGGTGGTCTTGCCGGCGTCAATATGGGCGGCAATGCCGATATTCCGTGTTTGTTCCAGACTAAATTCACGTGCCATTGTTTACTGCTTCCAATAGCCCCCCAGCCCCCGATAACGGGGGAGCCAGAGAAGGCAAGTTCCTACACCCCCAGAATTGGGGGCCGGGGGCTGATAACTTAGAACCGATAATGCGCGAATGCCTTGTTGGCATCCGCCATCTTGTGTTTCTCTTCGCGCTGACGCACTGCGGCGCCGGTGTTGTTCGCGGCGTCGGTCAGCTCGGCGGTCAGCCGCTCAATCATCGTCTTGCCATTGCGGCGGCGGGCGGCGGCCACAATCCAGCGCAGGGCGAGAGATGTTTTGCGATCCGCCCGAATCTCCATCGGGACCTGATAGGTCGCACCGCCGACGCGGCGGGGCTTGACTTCCACCTGCGGCATGACGTTTCGCACGGCCTGTTCAAAGATCTCAATGCCCTTGCGTCCTGTTTTGGCCTCAATGCCGTCCAGCGCTTTGTAGAAAATCGTTTCGGACAGGCTCTTTTTGCCGTCCAGCATCATGCGGTTGACAAAGCGCGTCACCAGGCGATTGTGGTAGACGGGATCGGGCAGGATCACTCGTTTCTTAGCGGGTCCTTTACGCGGCATCTTTAGAATCCTTTACTTTTTCTTTCCGGCGGCTGCGGGAGCGCCCGGCTTGGGCCGCTTGGTGCCGTACTTGGAGCGGCTGCTTTTGCGGTCTTTGGTTCCCTGCGTGTCCAGCGTGCCGCGCACGATATGGTAGCGCACGCCCGGCAGGTCCTTGACGCGCCCTCCGCGAATAAGAACAACGCTGTGTTCCTGAAGGTTATGCCCGATGCCCGGAATGTAGGCCGTCACTTCCGTGCCGGGATTGTTCCGGCCCGAAGACGTCAGGCGCACACGAGCGATCTTTCGCAGGGCGGAGTTCGGCTTCTTGGGAGAAACCGTTCGCACCACGAGGCAGACGCCGCGCTTCTGCGGGTTGCCCTTCATGGCTGGCGCCTTGCTCTTCTTGGTCATGTGCTTGCGGCCCTTGCGTACTAACTGGCTAATCGTCGGCATCGCGACTGTGTCCTTTCGGAGCGTGTAAAATCTTTGTTAATTTGCGTGGCGGGAGGCATGAAAACACCCCGCTTGCCGCTGAGACTCTTGGCGGCGGCACGGGGCAAGACGACGTCACAGATAACTGTGGTGTGTTTCTATTCCAGCTCAGGTCCCGAAAAGGGAAAAATGAGAAGCTGGCCGATGCCCCCTTGCACAGCGCGTCACTTGTCTGCCGCTGCCGGCGCGACAAAGTTTACTGAAAACAACCTCCCTATTATACTGCCCGTTCCCCCGAATGTCAAGGGTTTGAGGGATTGGGAGTAAAAATTATGCAGAAGGCGTGATATGGCACGGTCTCGTGTGTCTTCAGGCGATGCAAACTCGAAGCCCCAAACGTATTGGCTGTGAGCGCTTTCCTGCTGCTATCTAAAATTACTGGCTACCGTTCAGGCCATTGCAGTTCCCACACTTCTATAGGTAGAAAATCCCCATGGTCTTCAAGGGGAGTTACGCGCACTTTATGACCATTTATGAATTCATATCTCTCTATCGCTGAACTTATTATTCCTTCCCGCGCTTCTAAATATTCTGACAGATCCAGAGTTGTTTCAAAAAGCCCGTAGCTGTTAAGTTTAGCCCAATAAGAGGTTAGAGCCTGTTATGCACGTTGGAACAGCAGGGACTCATTTCTACTCATAAAGCCTATCAGCCTACTTGCTTCCGATTTTGCAACTGGCGTGGATCGCTGGTCCCCAATGCCATATCTGGTGCTGTACAGGGCCTACAGGCCCTTCTGGGATTTCAAAGTGCATAACAGGCTCTAGCTGCGGGGACGTAGGGAATAAATCATGGTAGACAGCAGAATAGCGACATGAGCTAGTAGCATAGTCGTAACCCAGGCGATGAGATTGCTTTAGCAAATGAGTGACAGCAGAAGGTGAAACAGCAGGTTCAGAGCGCTCGGTCGCGCATATGAGGGTTCTGACGGGGAGATTGCGGAGCAGACAGCGTTGAACATAGCGGCTGATGACGTCAAGGTCGGCAACAACTTCAAGCGGGTATGTGCCATCAGGGTAGTAAAACGAATGCAGTTCGTTTATCTCATCTATCAGGTCTTTATCTTCGTTATTAACCTCTGGGGCATACATATTTTCAAGGGGCCATGCTGCACCATAAGAAACACCCCGATATGTGGCATCGGACTCTATATCTGAGGCAGGCAAGCCGTTCGTTACCAAAATGCCGTTATAATTCATGTCAATATCTCTTAATGGCTTTAATTCACGGGGATCATAACACGAAATCTGGAAACTTTACTGAGAATGGCAACCTATTTTATTCGTGCCGATTTCAAAAGAAAAACCCGGCACTTTCGGTGCCGGGTTCACAAAGATTACATAGTTACGCTTGATGTGAATTGAATTTGGTTGGGTTGGCTCAAAACGTGAACTCCGCCAGCCTGAGCGGGGAGTGACCCTGCTCCCGATTGTGCTTGGCCGCAATGGTCAATCCGGTAATTTTGGCGATAACCCGGCTCAGGATGCCCCACACGCTCCTGGCACGCGGCTTCTCCAGTCCAAACGTGCCTTTGGCTTGGGCAAACGTGGTCTCGATCATCCGGCGTGTCCGGTTCATTAAGGCATCCCAAGCCGGAGGGTTCTGCTTGTGCTGGTTCTTGCGCTTGGGCGTCACTAGCAGCAGACCCTGATCTTCCTGTAAGACGGATTGACGCCTTTGATCCAGAAAGCCTTTATCGCCCAGCACAAACAAGTCGCGGCAGTTGTCCAGCAGGTTTTGTGCAGCCTCACGCTCATCGGTGTTGGCCGCGAACAGGTCCCACTCGAGGATGATACCGTCCAGCGTGGTCAAGGCCAGCAGACGCAAGCCATAGAAGGTCTCCTTCTTGGTCGCGCAGTAGCCGAGTGCCGCTTCGGGTAAGAGCAAGTGGCCTTTGCCGAAGCGTCGCCAGTGACGCACTTGCACCGGCGTACCATCAATGATCTGGCAGGGAGCCTCGGCGATGCCCATCTGCTCCACAAGATGCTGGCGCAGAGCGTTGATGAGCCAGCACAGGCTCCGTGCCCGCCGGTTGAACTGGCTTTGGCTGACCAGACGCGGAAACAGAGGCAGGCAGTCATTCCTCATACGGCGCAGGAACTCACGCTCCTCGGAGAAGCCGAGCCAGTGTTGAGCCAGGGACAAGGTGATGACCTCGCTGTCTGAGAAGAGTGGCTTCGTCCCGGCTTTGTGCGGCAGCAGCCGAGGGACGTGGACCTGATACCAGTCGTTGACAATGGTGTATAATGTGGTTAAGAAGGTTTCCGTCGGCATATTCATGGGGCACCTCGGGCAAAGGGTTGTTTCATAGTTTGCCGGCGGAGCCTTCGGTTCCTTTCTCGCTTCAGGATGAGCGATTTCATTTCACATCAAGCGTTAGTCTACATAGCCGAGTCCGAGTCGCTGTCAATGGTCGGCTCGTCCACGCCTGCGGCCAGGCTTTCGCGTTCGGCCAGCAGGGACAGGCTCTCGCCCGATGTGCCGGTCGCTTCACGGATGACAGCCAGGTCTTCGGCGCTCATTTCGCGCTCCAATGTGGCCGTGCCGTTGCCGCCGCGTCCGTTCCCCACCCCAGCGTAGCGGGTGGCGGAGTCAATGCCTTCCAGCTTCGGCTCCAGGTTGCGGTACTGCGGCAGGCCCGTGCCGGCGGGGATGAGACGCCCGATGATGACGTTCTCTTTCAGGCCGATCAGCGAATCTTTCTTGCCCCGCACGGCGGCTTCGGTCAGGACGCGCGTGGTCTTCTGGAACGACGCCGCAGACAGGAACGAGTTGGTCGCCAGGCTGGCTTCGGTGATGCCGAGCAGCAGCCAGTCGGCGGTGGCTTCGGTTCCCGGCGGGTCCATTTCGCGGACTTTGGTGTTCGCATCCATGAACTCGAACCTGTCCACCATCTGGCCGGGCAGGAACTCCGTGTCGCCCTGGTTCTTGATCTTGCGCTTGCGAAGCATCTGCCGGGCGATGACTTCAATGTGCTTGTCGTTGATGTCCACGCCCTGCGACTTGTAGACGGCCTGAATCTCGCGCACGACGTAGTTCTGTACGCCGCGAATGCCCTGCAGATCCAGGACTTTCTGCGGGTCCAGCGGCCCTTCCGTCAGCCGGTCGCCGGCTTCTACGACATCGCCCTTCTTGACCTGCAACTGACCACGATAGGGAACCAGGCTGGCTTTGCGGATTTTGATTTCCGCCAATGCCCATCTCACGAATCTTCTTGATGTGCTTTTCGGTCAGTTCCGTGCCCGCCGTCAGTGTTTCAGGAATCTCCGTCGCCCGCTTGGCTGCGGTCGGCGTCATGCCTTCCGTGTCGGCGTGCGGCCCCAGGTAGACATCTTCGGCCAGCGTTTCGCCGGTGACGCCGCGTGTCCGTATGTCTCGTCAATAACGACCGGCGTGTGGATAATGACGCGGCGCAGACCCTTCATCTCAATTTCAGCAACAGTGCCGGCATACTCGGTGACAATCGCCTGCCCTTTCGGCTTGCGTGCCTCAAACAGCTCCACGACGCGCAGCAGGCCGCCGACCTGATCCTCCAGCACCTTCAAGACCGCCTGGACCGCCCGGACACGCTCTCGGTCTACCCCGGTCGCGCGTCGGCGCGGGCGCTTCGTCCTGCGATTCCAGCGAGACAAGACCGCGCGAGATGTCCTGTGTGCAGTTCTTTCAGCGCTTCCTGCTTGCGGGCGCGGACGTTGGCGACGCCCGGTCAACTGCTTCTGCGCGATACCGCCGGAGTGGAAGGTACGCATCGTCAGCTGCGTCCCCGGCTCGCCGATGGACTGCGCGGCGATGATACCGACCGCCACGCCCGGCTCGACCAGCTTGGAGTTCGCCAGGTCCAGACCGTAGCACTTGGCGCAGATGCCCATGCGAAGTTCGCAGGTGAACGGGCTGCGGACGCCGACGCGCTTCAAGCCGCTGGTCTGGATCAACTTTGCCAGGTCCTGCGTGATCAGTTCGTCCTTGGCGACAATGATCTCGCCGGCCTTCGCATGGCCCGCCGGGATAGAGAATGTCTTCCAGCGCAAAGCGGCCATACAGGCGCTGTTGCAGCGGCTCGACGACCTCGTTGCCGTCCCTGATCTCTTCCTGGTAGATGCCCTAGTTCCGTGCCGCAGTCGTCAGCGCGGACGATGACTTCCTGCGAGACGTCCACCAGGCGCCGGGTCAGATACCCGGCGTCGGCGGTGCGGAGGGCGGTGTCAGCCAGGCCCTTGCGCGCGCCGTGCGTAGAGACGAAATACTCCAGAACGCTCAGGCCCTCATGGAAGTTGGACTTGACGGGCAAGTCCTCAATCATGTTGCCGAACGGGTCGGACATGACGCCGCGCATCCCCGAAAGCTGCGTGATCTGGCCGCGCGTGCCGCGCGCATTGGAGTCGGTGAACATGAAGATCGGGTTGGTCGGCTTGATGGTCTTGAAGATCGCCTCGCCGACGTCTTTCGCCGCTCCCTGCCACTGTTCCAGCACGCGCTCTTTGCGCTCGCCGCCGCGTGATCAGGCCACGCTGGTAGTTGCGATTGAGCCGTCTTGACATGGTCTTCGGTCGTTTTGAGGATGATCGTTGCGCTCTTCGGGCACTTCCATGTCTGTGATCGCCACGGTCATGCCGGCTTTGGTCGCTTCCTGGAAGCCCAGCGCCTTCAGTTCATCCAGCAATTGGATCGTGCGCGTGTCGCCGTTGCGGCGGTGGCATTCGGCAATAATCGCGCCCAGTTCTTTCTTGCCGAAGCCATTGCCTTTGTACCCGCCGTCGTCTACCCCTTCGCGCTTACCCGCAGTCTGTTTATCAGTGAACTTTTTATCCAGCATTTCAAAGATAAACGGGTGCATGTTGTCCGGCATGATGTCATTGAACAGCAGGCGGCCTGCGGTCGTGCGCCTTGCGGTTTTCAATTTGTCACCGTTCGGAAATGCTACATCAATGCCTTCCTGCAAGCCAATCTGACCAGTCGCATAGGCAAGTTGCGCGTCCTGCGGGCTTGCGATACGCCTCATGTCGCGGCTCGCCGGGCTGCATCACGGTCAGGAAGTAGGCTCCCAGAACCATGTCCTGCGCCGGGGCGACGATCGGCCGGCCATCGGCAGGCGAGAACAGATTGTGCGTGGACAGCATCAGAATGCGCGCTTCGGCCTGAGCAGACGCCGACAGCGGCACATGCACCGCCATCTGGTCGCCGTCAAAGTCGGCGTTGAACGCCGTACAGACCAGCGGATGGACCTGAATCGCCTTGCCGTCCACCAGCACCGGCTCGAACGCCTGAATGCCCAGGCGGTGCAGGGTCGGCGCACGGTTCAGCAGAACAGGATGCTCCCGGATCACTTCTTCCAGCGCGTCCCAGACTTCCGGCTTCAGCTTGTCAATCATGCGCTTGGCCGTCTTGATGTTGCTGGTGTAGCCGCGCTCCACCAGCGCCTTCATGACGAACGGCTTGAACAGCTCAATCGCCATCTCTTTGGGCAGGCCGCACTGATGCAGCTGCAGGCGCGGGCCGACGACGATGACCGAACGGCCCGAGTAGTCCACGCGCTTGCCGAGCAGGTTCTTGCGGAACCGGCCTTCCTTGCCCTTGAGCATGTCCGAGAGCGACTTCAGGGGCCGGTTGTTGGAGCCGACCACGGGCCGTGTGCGGCGTCCGTTGTCGATCAGGGCATCCACGGCCTCCTGCAGCAGCCGCTTTTCGTGGTTGACGATGCTTTCCGGGGCGCGAATCTCCGTGATCTTCTTCAGACGGTTGTTGCGGTTGATGATGCGCCGGTACAGGTCGTTCAGGTCGGACGTGGCGAAGCGGCCGCCGTCAAGCTGCACCATCGGGCGCAGTTCCGGCGAGATCACCGGCACGGCGTCCAGGATCATCCACTCCGGGCGGGACTTGGAGATGATAAACGCCTCGGCGACTTCCAGGCGCTTGATGGCGCGGGCGCGGCGCGGCCCCTGCGTGATGGCGATCTCCGCGCGCAGGTCAGCCGCCAGCTTTTCCAGGTCGATCTCCTGCAGCAGTTCCTTGACGGCGGCGCCGCCCAGGCCGGCCCGGACGATCTCGCTGTCCGACTCATTGAGCCGCAGGTTGCGGTCCAGTTTGTCGGAAAGCATGTCCAGCAGGCTTTCCAGCTTGCGGTAGTCGTCCTCGGCGAGCAGCATCCGCTTTTCGACTTTTTCGTCCAGAAGCAGTGAGGGCATCGCGCAAGGCTGGATCTGCTCCAGCGAGTCCTTCTCGATGTCCTTGAGCTCTTCTTCCATGTGACGGTTGCGCTCAACGATCCGCGCCTCGTCCCAGGGTTCCCGACTCTTCGCTCTTCTTCCAGGTCGTCCGGGCGGGTCTGATGGGCTTTGATGTCCGCACCGGCGTCAACGCGGGCCTGCTCGATGTCTTCATCGCGCTGATCTTCCAGCTCGCGAACGCGCTCATCCAGCGCGATCTTGAACTCTTCCATCTCGTTGTTGATGCGCCCGCGATCCACATAGGTCACGATGTAGGAGGCGAAGTACAGCACCTTCTCCAGCGGGCGGGGCGAGATGTCCAGCAGCAGAGACAGCGGCGACGGAACGCCCTTCAGATACCAGATGTGGCAGACGGGCGCGGCCAGCTCAATATGGCCCATGCGCTCGCGGCGGACTTTGGAGCGGGTGACTTCGACGCCGCAGCGGTCGCAGATGATGCCCTTGAACTTGACCTTCTTGTAGCGCCCGCAGTGGCACTCCCAGTCCTTGACCGGGCCGAAGATGCGCTCGCAGAACAGGCCGTCGCGCTCCGGCTTGAACGTACGGTAGTTGATGGTCTCCGGCTTCTTGACTTCGCCGTAAGACCAGGTGCGGATCTCGTCCGGCGAGGCGATTCCGATCCGAATTTTGTCAAATGCGCTGGCATCTGTCATGTTTGCTTTGCTCCCCGTAAACCGACACACATATCACACACAAAGACGGGGGCGGTCAATTTGTTTGACCCGCCCCCCGTCGCGAAGGGGCGATTAGCCGCCGAACAATGCTTCGGCTTCTGCTTCGGCGCGGGGCAGGCGGGGTCGCAGGCCCCGTCCTCTCCCCTCGCCGTCGCCGTAGTCTTCTTCCTTGTCCTTCAGGTCGATCTCTTTCTCGTCCTCATCTTCCACGGCCACTTTCAGGCCGAGTGATTGAAGCTCGTTGACCAGAATCTTGAACGATTCGGGAACGCCGGGTTCCAGCATGGCGTCGCCCTTGACGATGGACTCGTAGGTCTTGACGCGGCCCAGGACGTCGTCGGACTTGATCGTCAGGATCTCCTGAAGCGTGTAGGCCGCGCCGTAGGCTTCCAGCGCCCAGACTTCCATCTCGCCGAAGCGCTGGCCGCCGAACTGCGCCTTGCCGCCCAGTGGCTGCTGCGTGACCAGCGAGTACGGGCCGGTCGAGCGGGCGTGGATCTTGTCGTCCACCAGGTGAGCCAGCTTCAGCATGTAGATCGTGCCGATAGTGACCGGCTGCGTGAAGAAGTCTCCTGAGAGACCATCGCGCACCCACGACTTGGCCGTTTTCTCGTCAATGCCGACTGCGCTTCCAGACATTCTGCTGGACCCGCTCCACGATGGCCGCCGAAGTCGTAGCCGTCTACGGTCTTCAGATTGGCCTCATCTTCTTCCAGGGCACTGCCATCGTAATCGTCCGGCAGCAGCACGGAGGGCGGGGCCGCGACAGTGGCCGCGACCTGTTCCAGCCGTGCCGGGGAGAGTTCCGCAGCTTCGTTTCCAGCGTTTTCAGTAGCAGGCCGACGCCATGCGTTTCCGAGAGTTCCCGTACTTTTTCTTTGCGCCGGATTTCTTTGGCGTCATTGCTGATCGGCTCCCGGTCGGCTTCTTCCAGTGCTTTGCGGAACCGGGCGCGCAGTTGAAGCTGCGTTAAATTCTCACCCAGATCAATCCGCAGTTCTTTCTCGACATACGTCCGCAGAGCGTCGTAGCGCAGGTACTTCAGCATATTGACCGACATCTCATCCAGAATCTCCGCTTCCGTCGCGCCCTCAAAGATCGGGTTGACGAACGAGACTCCGAGCGACTTTGCCGGCGTAGGCCAGGTGCGTTTCCAGAATCTGGCCGATGTTCATACGGCCCGGAACGCCGAGCGGGTTCAGAACGATGTCAACCGGCGTTCCATCCGGCAGGAACGGCATGTCTTCCTGCGGCAGAATTCGCGAAATGACGCCCTTGTTGCCGTGCCGTCCGGCCATCTTGTCGCCTTCCATGACTTTGCGCTTCTGCGCGATATAGACGCGCACGAGCATGTTGACGCCTGCCGAAAGTTCATCGCCGGACAGCCGCTCCAGCTCGCCTTCCCATTCGTCGGAGAACATCGAATCGGGCCGCTTGGAGAAGTTGAAGACGCGCCCGGTCTTATCTTTGTACTTGAAGCGCGAGAAGACTTTGACGTCTACGATCTTGCCCTTCTCGCCGTGCGGGACGCGCAGGGAAACGTCGCGGGTTTCCTCGGCCTTTTTGCCGAAGATGGCGATAATCAGCCGCTCCTCAGCGGTCAGTTCGCCCTGCCCCTTCGGCGCGACGCGGCCAACCAGGATGTCATCGGGCCGGACTTCCGCGCCGATGCGAATGATGCCCCGGTCGTCCAGGTCCTTCAGTGCATCCTCGCCGACATTCGGGATGTCGCGCGTGATCTCTTCCGGGCCAAGCTTCGTGTCGCGGGCTTCCACTTCGTACTTCTCGATATGGATGGACGTGAACACGTCATCACGCACCAGCCGCTGCGACAGCAGAATGGCGTCCTCAAAGTTGTAGCCGTTCCAGGGCGTGAACGCAACCAGCACGTTCTGTCCCAGCGCCAATTCGCCGCCGTCGGTGCAGGGGCCGTCCGCCAGCAGATCGCGTGAACCACTGACCTCTTGTGCCGAGCCGCGCACGCGCTGGCCGTTGTGACGACCGGGCGCTGCGTGACACACGTCGCCTGGTTGGAGCGCAGCATGTTGAGCAGGCGATAGGTGTCCTCGCCGCCGTCTTCGTCCGACGACGACAACGATCTCTTCGGCCGTGACCCGCTTGACGGTGCCAGCGCGCAGGGCGATGATGACCGCGCCGGAGTCAATCGCCGCCCGCTTCTCCATGCCGGTCTTGCACAAGCGGCGCGTCGGGCCGCAGGGTCGGGACCGCCTGACGCTGCATGTTCGCGCCCATCAGGGCGCGGTTGGCGTCGTCGTTTTCCAGGAACGGGATCATGGCCGTCGCGACCGAAACGATCTGCTGCGGCGAGACATCCATGTAGTCCACTTCGGCGACTTTGACGACCGGATATTGATTTTCATGGCGCACCTGCACCAGCGCGTCCACAAACGTGTTGTCCGGCTTCAAGCACCGTGTTGGCCGGCGCGATCCGGATAGGTATGCTCGCCGTCGGCGGGCAGCCAGTCCAGATCGTTGGTGACCGTGACCATTGATGACGCGCCGGTACGGGCGTCTCAATAAAGCCGAACTGGTCCACGCGGGCATGGACGGCCAGCGAACCGATCAGGCCGATGTTCGGGCCTTCCGGCGTCTCGATCGGGCAGATACGCCCGTAGTGCGAGTGGTGAACGTCGCGCACTTCCAGCTTGGCCGACTGGCGCGACAGACCGCCCGGTCCCAGGGCCGACAGACGCCGCTTGTGGGTCAGTTCCGCCAGCGGATTGGTCTGGTCCATGAACTGCGACAACTGCGACGAGCCGAAGAACGACTTGATGGACGCCGAGATCGGCTTGACGCTAAGAATGACCTGCGGCAGGATGTTCTCGCTGTCCAGCGATGTCATGCGCTCTTTGGCGACCTTTTCCATGCGCAGGAAGCCCAGGCGCAGCTGCGAGTAGAGCAGTTCGCCGACCGAGCGGACGCGCTTGTTTTCCAGGTGGTCGATGTCGTCCACGTTGCCGTCGCCCGCCTGCCAGCTTGACGATGTAGCGCATGATCGCGATCACGTCTTCTTTGGTGATGTTGCGGATGGTCAGCGGCAGCGACAGCCCCAGCTTCTTGTTCATCTTGTGCCGGCCGACTTTCGCCAGGTCATAGCGGCGGGTGTCAAAGAAGATGGAGTTCATCAGCGACCGGGCCGATTCAGGCGTGGCCGGGTCGCCGGGCCGGATCTTGCGGTAGATGTCAATCAGGGCCGTTTCTTTGCTGTAGACCGCCGTGCCTTCCTGATCCAGCGTGGCGACGATATAGTTGTTGAGGTAGATGACATCCAGCGTGTTCAGGGCCAGCGCTTCGATCTTGCGCGCGGTCTCGCGGTCAATCTTGTCGTAGGCGCGTGACGATCACCTTGCCGGCCGCATCCTGAATGTCATGCGGCGGCATAGGGAACGCGCTTGCGGGCCGGGGCGTTCTTGAAGCTGCCGTCGGCGTTCATCGCCGGCGTGCCGTCCTCGTTGAATTCCTTGACTTCCACTTCCACTTCGGTCGGGTCAAAGATCGTCGCGCGGGTCGGGCTGAGAATGGTCTCGCGCTCGGCGAAAAGCTGGATGATCTCCGGCGTCGTGTCGCAGGGCGTGGACGGCAGTTCGACTTCAAATCGTCTTCGGCAGTGCACGATTTTCTCGATGCGGCGCAGTTCCGCCGTCCGCATCACGGTTCCCGCTTCCACCAGCACCTCGCCCGTGTCCTGATCCACGATCGGCTCGGCCAGCAGCTTGCCTTCCAGCTCGCCCCAGGCGACGGACTGAACACCGCTCGGCGAGGCGACCGGGAACAGGTTCAGGGCGCGCAGCAGGGTCGTGATCGGGAACTTGCGGGTCTGCCCGATCCGCACGGTGATGGCATCGGTCGCGTCGGTTTCCACATCCACCCAGGCGCCTTCGCTCGGAATGATTGTGGCGTAAAACAACTGACGCCCGGAAAAGTCCAGCGTGTCTTTGAAGTAGACGCCGGGCGAGCGGGCAAGCTGCGACACGACGACGCGCTCGGCCCCGTTGATGACAAACGTGCCTTTGTCGGTCATCAGGGGCAGATCGCCCAGATACACTTCGCTTTCAATCACTTCCGCGCCGCTGGATTGACAGGCGAACGCGGGCCTTGATCGGCGACTCCAAAGTCACGTCGCGGGCGCGGCATTCATTGATGTCGTACTTGGGCTCGCCCAGTGTGAAATCTACCAGCGAGATCGAGTGGTTGCCGGTAAAATCGGTGATGGGAGAGAAACTTTCAAACAGTTCATTCAGTCCTTCTTCCAGGAACCAGCGGTAAGAATCGAGTTGGAGTTCAACGAGGTTGGGGACGTCTACCACATGCGTCGTCTGCTTTGTGGTATGCTGAAATCTCTTTCAAACGGAACCTCCTAGGGGAACACACGAACGCTCATTGTAGCACAGGCCGTGCGGGTTTGTCAAGCAGTTTTTGGCAACTTCAGAAAATACCCGGCATTTTTGCGGATGAAACATAGGGCAGGCGCGAAAAGAAGCGGCCATTCCATTTTTTTCCGTCACTTCGGCAGGGGTGGAACGAGCGCTGTACAAGTTATAAACGGGAAAGTTAGAACATTGGTTCCCGGCGCGCGAAGAAAAAAGTCCGGGCGTTTCCGCCCGGACTGGAGAGACTGCTGCCGAAGCGCTGTTGTTAATGAACGGTCAGCGTTCCGGTGCCTGTGCTGGCGTTGTAGGAAGCATCGCCCGCAAAGGTGGTTGTGATTGTCTCGTTCCCCGGAGCCGTCGCGGCGGGGATGCCATACGAGATGGACGCGATCCCGCTGGCGTTCGTCGTCGCCGAGCCGACAGTCGTGGAACCGACCTTGAAGCTGATCGTTTTGCCGCTCAAGACGGCGCTGTCGGTCGTGCGCTTCAGGGTGGACGTCAGCGTCACGGTCGTGCCGTGCGCTCCTGAAACCGTCGGAACGGTCTGAGCCGTGCTGGCCTTGCTCGCGGTCAGCGTTCCCGTGCCGGCGCTGGTGCCGTAGGACGTGTCACCGGCGAAGGAGACGGTGATCGTGTGGCTGCCGACCGTGAAGGTCCCCGGAATGGCGAACGTATGGGTGGCCACGCCGCTGGAACTGGTGACAGCCGTGCCGACCGTGGTGCTGTCCACCTTGAAGGTCAGCGTCTTGCCGCTGAGAGCGACACCGCCCGATGTCCGTTTGAGCGTGCCGGTCAACGTCACCGTTTGGCCCAGACTGCCCGCGACATTGGTCACGGTCAGGGTGGTGGCAGCCTTTGCCACCGTCAGCGTTCCCGTGCCGGTAATGGCCGTGTAGCTGGTGTCACCGGCGAAGGCGACACTGATCGTTTCACTGCCGGCTGCTGCCGTCCCTGGGATAACGAACGACCGGGTGGCAACACCGCTGGCGTTGGTCGCCGCTGTGCCTGCCGATACCCCGTTGACCGTGAAGGTCAGCGTTCTGCCGCTGACGCCTGCATTGTCAGTCGTGCGCGTCAGGGTCGCTGTCAGGTTGACTGTCGCTCCGACCGCGCCGGTGACGTTTGTCACCGCGAGGTGCGTAGCCGCTTTGGAAACGGTCAGGGTTCCTGAGCCGATGCTGGCGTTCAGCAGCGCTTCGCCGGCATAGGATGCTGCAATCGTGTGATTGGCGACTGTCAGGGTGACGATGTGGTACGAGTAGCTGGCGGTACCGGTGCTATCCGTCGTCGCCGAGCCGACCGCGGCCCCATCTATCTTGAAGATGACGGAGCGGCCCGTAATCAGTGCTCCATCCGTCGCCCGTTTCAGCAGGGCTTTGAGCGTGACCGTCTGGCCGAGAGCGCCGGTCGTGTTGGTGACGGTCAGCGTCGTGTTGGCTTTGGCGGTCAGCGTTCCTGTCCCGCTGCCGGCATTGTAGGACGTGTCACCGGCGAACGTCACCGTAATGGTGTGGTTCCCCGTTGAGAGCGACGTCGGGATTGTGAATCCCCGCGTGGCAACGCCGCTGGCGTTCGTATTGGCCGTTCCTGCCGTGACCCCATCCACGGTGAAGGTCAGGGTTTTGCCGCTCAGGGCGGTATTGTCTGAGGTCCGTGTCAGCGTCGCCGTCAGGTTGATGGACGTGCCGATGGTGCCGGTGACATTTGTCACCGCAATGTGCGTAGCGGCTTTCGCGACGGTCAGCACCGTGGTCTTCGCCGCGCCGCCATTGTAGGTGGCCGTGATGGTCGTGGTTCCCACGGAACCGGCGGCTGCCGCGATGGGGAACGTCACAGTAGTCGCATAGTACGGAACCGTCGCGGTCGCAGGCACTGTCACAGCCGAGTTGCTGCTATGCAGCGTCACGACTGAGCCGGCCGGCTGAGTGCCGTTCTGGTTGAGAGTGACCGTGCCGGTGGACGAGCCGCCGACCACAATGCTGCTGGGGCTGGCCGAAAGGCCGGTGACGGCCAGTGGCTGCCAGTTCAGCACAATGCCGCCGGTGTTGGCTGAGTAGCCGTCTACCGCAATGTAGTAAGTCGTGCCGGCAACGGCGGTGAAGCTGACGCTGCTTTGATACGTGCTGTCCGCATCATCATCCGCGCCGACGGTCGTTAGCGCATTCACGGCGGAGCCGGTGTACACGCCGAGTTCGGTATTGAAATTGCTGCCGAACGTGTTGAAGTTGTAGTCACCGCTGCTCGGCGCGGTCCAGGCATACCACACAGACTGGCCGCCCAGAGAAGGCTCCCCGGATTCCAGAGTGGCCCCGGCGTTGGCGCCATTGACCGTGCCGCTGGCAGCGCTGCCCAGCCCCTGCGCGCTGACGAAGTTGTCGTTAGGCGGCGCCACGTTGCTGAACCTCAACACAATGTTCCCGGTCGCTCCGTTGTAGCCGTCTACAGCGATATAGTAGGTCGTGCCGGCAGTGCCCAGGAACGTCACGCTGCTTTGCAGAGTGCCGCCACTGTCGTCGTCTTCGGCAATCGTCGTCAGCGCACTTACGCTGGAGCCGGTGTAGACGCCCATCGTGGTGTCAAAGTTGCTGCTGGCGGTATTGAAGTTGAAATACCCGGTGCTGGGCGCAGTCCAGGCATACCACACAGAGGCTCCGCCGCTGTTATAGCCGTGGTTAGGCTCTCCCGATTCCTTGCTGGCATAAGCGTTCGTGCCAATGGTATTGCCGGACGAGCCGGAAAGTCCGAACGCACGCACGAAGGGATCGTTATACGGACGCACGGTAATCGTGCGCGTATAAGTGTTGTTGTTTTTGTTGCTCTCGTAGACCCAGTCGTTGTTGTCTGCGGTCAGAGTGAAGGTGTGCGGCCCCAGCGAGAGCGTAGTTGAGTACATGTTCTGGTAGTACACGAAGTAATTGACCGGGTCCGAGATGATATTGACCGTGTGGTCTGTCCCATCCAGATTGACATTCAGGATGGAGTTCCTCGCGTCCGCCGAGCCGCTGTTGGCGAACGATCCAGTGATGTAGTACGTGGTGAGGTTGTCGAAGTAAGCTGGCTCTGTGAACGAAGAGCTGCTGTTGGACAGCATCACCGGCGTGTTCCAACCGCCCGGCGTGAAGGGATACAGGTCTGCGGGCAGGGCGTAATCGGCGTACAGCTTCCAGAAACGCGCGGTTCCCCAGCCGGTCACGTAATCCCATTTGCTGGTGGCCGGGTAGCCGTTGTTGCCGGTCGTTGTGTCGTGATACACTTCGGCATTGTTGAAGGCATTGACATAGGTGCCGAGGTAGTACAGGAACGAGTTGAGGCTGCCGGTCCGGCCGCCGATGCCCTGGTTCATCAGCACGTTGGCGCTGGCCCAGAGGGGCGTGGAAGCGCTCGTGCCCCAGACATGCCACCAGCCGCCGTCACGGTAGATGTTGTAGCCGGGCGTCGGCCCGCCCAGCGCGGAAATGTCGGGTTCCTGGCGCATTCCATTGCTGTAGCCATTGGAGACGCCCGGCCCGCTCTGCCAGGAGGGCAGGCTCCAGTAAATGCTCAGGCCGCCGGTTGACCCGGACCAGCCGGTTTCCGATACCCAGTGGCTGCTGCCGTCGTCTGTCAGATTTTCCGTGCCGCCGGTGGCCGTGGAGCCGGGATACGAACTCGGCATATTCACATTGGAAACGCCGCCGGAGAACGCGCCGCCGTCGCCCGTGGCGACATAATGGGACATGCCCTGCGACTGCATCTGGGACAAGATCGTTCCCCAGGAGCTGACATACCAGTTGAGACCATTGTTGTGGCAATAGACTTCACCAATGCCCCAGCTATTGGAGATGACCGGCAGATTGTCGCTGGCGATTCGGTTCCACGCATTCAGGCTGCCGTCGTTCGGCTCCTCGTAGATGTAGACCGTCGCGTTTTTCGCCTGACCGATGATCGTCTCCACGTCCAGGCAGGCTTCCAGGTCGCCGCTATTGTTGGTGTTTCCGCCGTCAGTATTGACGACGTTGAGCGTATAGCCGGAAAGACCGTAAGCCGAAGCGAAAGCGTTGACATCGGACAGGTTCATTCCCGTCGGGGAATAAATGCCGACACTCTGGCCCCCACCGTAGACGTTCAGAGCGTGCAGCGGATCAAACTCATACACGGTGGAAAGCTGCGCCGGGCTGAGAGAGCCGGAAAAAGACGGGTTCATCGCAACCGAGGGAGCAGCACTGCCATCAATAGACCTGCCCCCGGACGCCGCCACTCCTGTTGTCGCCTTCACGACATCGTGAATCGGCACAACCGCATGGGTTGGAGCCGCTTTTTGAGTGTGCGGGTGCATCTGGACAAAATCGGTCAATCCAAAAATACCCTTGAGACGAGCGGCAATGACTGAGGGGACGCGCGGCGACTGATCAGGACCGAAGAACGTCGGAGGCTCCCCTTTCGCCACAGCTTCCGCCGGTCGCTGGAAGCCTTGAATGTTGACACCAAATGCGGATTCCGCCTGCGCGACCGTGGTGTCCGCTTCGACAAACAGGCGATTGGAAAAGACGTGGGTGGCAAAGCCTTTGGAGGCGGCATAGGCCACGACAGCCTGAATGTCCGCATCATCCGCGCCAAAGCGCTGGCCGAATTCATCGGGCGTCAGCCAGCGATGATAATTGGGCGAGGTGCGATCCTGCTGCGAATCCAGAAACGCTTGCAGGCCGGCTTCGCGGTCGGACTTCAGGGCAAATGTCAGGTGAAGCGGGTGCACGGCTGCGGGAGCGGCCCCCGGAACGGAAGCGAAGGTGCCACTGGCAATGCTGCCAGGCACGGAAACCAGCGCAGGCGGCGCCGGGGAAGCGGACCGGCTGATCCCGGTCATCGTTAACAGCAATGTTAACGCGAATGTGGGGTAGAACCATTTGTACGACATTGGTCGGGTCTCCTTAAAGACAGAGTTTTCATGCGACACAAACACGAGAAAGATTGTGTGTCCTGAACTGACCTAGATGGGTGATGGCAGCGGTCCTCCTTTCATGCCGCCGACTGTGATTTTATGCCTGCCCATAATCATTGGGTAGGAACGAGGTGACTATACCTGCTGGTAAAAATTGGGGTTGTGAAGCACGTCACGTTCCGCATGTGAAAGAAGTCGCTCCCTCACTTCAGGAGAGTTGTCAAAACAGAGCGCTTTGGCTATAATACAGGCTATGATGGAGCAACAAAAAATCGCCATTCTCGGCGGGGGAAGCTGGGGGAGCGCGCTGGCGCATTTGCTCGGCAGCAAAGGCCATGCCGTGCGGCTGTGGGACCGCGATCCCGACCTGATGCAAGACATTCAGACGCGCGGGGTAAACCTCAAATATCTGCCGAATGTTCCCTTCCCTGACACGGTGCAGGCCACACCCGCCATGAAGGAAGCGGTGACGGGCGCGGACTGGGTCATTATCGCGGTCGCATCCGACGGCGTGCGAAGCGTGGTCGCTGAAGCCGCCGATTTTTTCAGTTCCCGGACCTCGCTCCTGAGCGCCACCAAAGGGCTGGATGCGGAAACCGGCCTCACGCTTTCCGAAGTCATCACCACACTGCTCTCAGATGTCGCTTATGCCGGCCTGGCTGTCCTTTCCGGCCCCAATCTCGCCGGAGAACTGACGCGCGGGGTTCCCTCCGCCGCCGTGGTCGCCAGCCTGGATCCGCAGCAGGCGCGAGCGGCGCAGGCGATGCTGATGACCGAGCGGACCTTTCGCGTCTATACGCATAGCGATGTCAAGGGGGTGGAACTGGGCGGCGCGCTCAAAAACGTCCTCGCCATCGGCGCGGGCCTCTCAGACGGTCTGGGCTTTGGAGACAACACGAAAGCCGCGCTGATGACGCGCGGATTGATGGAAATGACCCAGCTTGGGGTCGCCGCAGGCGGCAAGGCGCTGACGTTTCTGGGCCTGAGCGGCGTAGGAGATTTGATCGCGACCGCGTCTTCCAAACTCTCGCGCAATTACCGTGTCGGCCTGGGTCTGGCCGAACGCAAATCGCTGGAACAGATTCATCAGGAGCTGCGCCAGACGGCGGAAGGCGTTCCCACAGCCCTGGCCGCTCAAATTCTTAGTCGGCGGCATGGCGTCCAAACCCCGGTCTTCGCGACGATCAACGCCGTCCTTCACCACGGATTGTCGCCATCCGTGGCCGTGGAGGAATTGATGACACGGGCCGCGCGGGATGAGTTTTCGGCGTAACCGTTTTTCCCGCAAAGTGTGAAAAGGAATCTTCAGGAAAGCGCGCGACAGGTGACACGCTTAATGAGCGGGGCCGGCAGGAGGATGTGCTGCCGCGCCTCCGTCGGCGCTTCCTGATTGAGGCGTTGAAGGAGCAGAGCGGCGGCGCGGCTGCCCATTCTGGCAAACGGCTGATGCAGCGTGGTCAGCAGGGTCGGGCGCGGGGAGTGCTGTTCCAGATCGTTGAACCCGATTACGCTGATGTCCTCGGGGATATGTCTGCCGTGTCTTTCACACTCCGCCATGAAGTGATAGGCCATTGAGTCGTTCATTGTAACTACCGCGGTCGGCGGTTCCGAGAGCGAGAACCATTGACGGCAAGCCGGAGAAACATCCTTTGAGTTCTCGTGCGGAACTTTGACTACCCAGTTTGGGTCCGGGACGATGCCGGTGGTCAGCATGGCCTCTCGGTAAGCCATAAAGCGCTCCAGAACCGCGGTTGACTGCTCATCGGTGGTGAGGTGAGCGATCCGGCGATGGCCGAGCTCGCCGGCAGATATTCTATGGCCGCTTCGATGCCGGCATGGTTGTCAGCGCCGACGAAGTCACAGGGAAGTTCGGGGGGAAAGCGGTCAACAAAGACGACCGGGATCCCTCGCCGCTCCAATTCCCGAAGATGGGGCAAGGTTTCCGCGCCGCCGAGGGGCCAGATTACGACGCCGGCGATTTCTTCGCGAACGATGGATTCCAGAGCCTGCTTTTCCAGAAGAATTTCTCGGCGCTCATCGCCGCCGTGCGTGTCAATGACTTGCAGGCGAAACGGGGCTTCTGTGGAGCGCAGGGTCGCATTGATACCATGCATGATCGCCAGCGAGGCCGGATACAGAGGGTGCTGCGGCAGGATCGCCGCGATCATCCGTCGTCCGACTTCCGCCGGCCGCTCCGTCCCGCTTTTGCTGGAGTCGGCGGCCGATCTTTCCCGGACCCAGGGCCGCCTTCCTGCCTCACGGACAATCAGCCCCCTCTCCTGAAGCTGGCTCAAAGCCTGACGGATCGCGGAGCGGTCCACGCCGAACTCACGCGCCAGCGCCCGCTCCGCAGGCAGCCACGAGCCAGGCGCATAGTGTTCCTGTTCGATACGCTCCTGAAGCGCCAGAAACAACTGCGGACGCCCCATAAGTTTAGTAAGCATGACCAGAACCACCAAAGAAAACCAAAGTGAATGATTTAGTGTAGCACAGATCGCCCCTGATGTCAATCAGTCAGGGTGAGCCTCTCACCCCGGTACTCCTGCAAGGCAGTAGCAGTGTACGATTGGGGCGTCATTCTCAGACGGAATTGCGTTCATAAACTGTGTTTATGAAGATCGTTGACGGGGTATTGACAAAAAAATAAGACGGTGTTATAATTGGTTGTGTTTGGTCGGAAATGGTTAACAATACCACACGAGAATTGGCTGTTTTTGGTGCCAACTCCTGGAGACCCTTTCCCACGACAGATGGCGAGACGAGCGCCGCCGTCTTGCCATTCGCGGCTCAGTCTAAACTAACAGGAGAAGAATCATGTTAACCCATCCCCGAAGCCGAAGCGGCTTCACGCTGATTGAATTGCTCGTCGTTATCGCCATCATCGCGATCCTGGCAGCCATTCTTTTCCCGGTCTTTCAGAAAGTCCGAGAAAACGCCCGCAAGGCCTCCTGCGCGTCCAACGAGAAGCAGATCGGCTTGGCTCTGATTTAGTATAGCCAGGACAGTGATGAATTGCTTGTGGCGGCTTGGTACGGCCAGGGTAACGGATGGCAGGCATCCAATAACAACTTGGCGAATGGCCCCATCCATTACAAATGGATGGATGCCATCTACCCATTCGTCAAAAGCACGGGGGTCTTTCACTGCCCCGATGACAGCGGCGGCTACCCTATCAATGGCGTCAATGGCGCCGCGACCGGAGCCAGTTCTACTGGCACCTATGTTCCGGTCAGCCAGTACGACACGCCCGGCAACCCCGCGTCGCCCAACGAGGCTTACTACGGCAGCTACGCGATCAACTCCTACAACTATAACGGCGGGGCACCCGACATTGGCCCCGGCAATAACCTTGGTCAAGCCGGCTACACCCTCGCCACGTTGCAGTCTCCGGCGACCTGCATTTGGGTCGTAGACGGCGGCGGCGCCTACCAGATGGACTCCGACAATAAGGGTTTGGTCGCCAGCACCTGGGGCGGCCAGCCTGATGTTCAGAGCGCAGACCAATCTCCCGGCCCGATTGACGGCAACCCAGTCGTCTTCCGGCACGGTGCCCCTGACTTGTTGAACGTCCTGTTCTGCGACGGTCACGTGAAGGCTATGCGACAGGCCACGCTGTTGTCCACTAACGCCAACGGCTTCTTCTACTACTTCACGATGCGCGGCTTGTAGCGCCCTTGCCACTTCCATTGGCACTGCTTCAGTCTCACTTCATCGCCACCGGCAGGGACAACACCTGTCGGTGGTTTTATTCTTCTTTTGAAGTGCCCTATGTCGTCTCGTTCCAAAGTTCGTTCACGCACGACTCCCCCTTCTGCTCCCACGTCTCCACGCCGCAAGCCGAGCCGACGGGCCGTGATCGTACTCTGCCTTGTCGCCGGCCTCTCAGCGGTCGCCTCCTTGTGGCTCTGGCATCAATCCTCGCGCCCTGGCAGAACCCATTATCTTCAAGGGATGGATTATGCTCGTCAGAGTCAGAGCGAACAGGCCGAAAATGAGTGGCTGCAAGGCATCGCGGAAGACCCGAGATTTCCCCTGTGCTGGGTGCAATTAGGAGACTTCTACGCCCAGACGCGTCAATACCCCCAGTCCGCGCGCTGCTATCAAGAAGCGTCCAGACTCCTCCCCGGCGACGGCGACGTGGCGCTTCATCTGGCCCTCGTGGAGAAGGCGCTCGACCACACGCAGGCGGCCGCTGACGCGGCGGGACGCGCCGCGGCACTGCTCCCTAGCAGCGGGCAGGCACAGGCGCTTTACGGCACTTTGGAAGGCACTCTGAACAACCGTCCGGTGGCACTGGACGCCATGCGCCGCGCCGGTCAGCTTCTCCCAGACGCGCCGGACGTTGCCCATGAACTCGCCCGGCAGGAGATCGCTGACAATGACATTGCCGGTGCCGAACGGGACCTCGCGCCCTATGCGCGGGCGCACCCGCAGGACGCCGAAGCGGATTACTTGATGGCCCAGATTGCCCTGGATGAACCGCCCACGACGGGTAATCTGCGGACAGGTCTGGATCACGCGCGGCGTGCGTATGCCAGCCTGCCTACGGATATGCGCGTGATTGGCGTTCTGGGGCAGCTTTATCTTAACGCCGGACAGCCGGCGCAGGCGCTGCCAGTGTATCTCGCCGGCAAGAAGCTCAATCCCTCATCCGAACCCATACTGACGGGGTTGATCGCCAGTTACGGCCGCATGGACCAGTCCAAGGAAGCCAACGCGCTGGCGCAGGTGTTGAAGCAGGTGAACGCACGGCACACGGCCCTGTCGCATACACTGGACCTACTTCGGCTGAACCCGACAGACACAACGGCGGGACTGCACTGTGCTCGGCTTCTGGAAGAGGATGGGCAGTACCGGCAGGCGCAGTTCCAGTTGGAGTGGCTGGTGCATAAATTCCCCCATGACCTGCGTACCCATATCGCTCTGGCCTCTTTTTTGCGCCGGATGGGTCGCCCCGATCTGGCCCAGCAGGTCTGAACGCCCGGATTTTGTGCCGTAGGGACTCGAAGTTGTCCTGTTATTCCCATGCTTCCCCCAGTGCGTGCAGCCTCTCCCGATACTCAATGCGGCGCAGCCAGTCGGTTGGCCAGGCGTCCAGACCGTAATATGCTCCGGCAAACGCGCCAGTGAGGCAGGCAATGGAATCGGAGTCGCCGGAACTGACGGCGGCGCGGCGCAGGGCGGCAAGAGGGTCATCGGGGAACAGCAAAAAACAAACCGGTGGCGAACGCTTCTTCGGCCACCCAGCCTTCGCCGGTGATGGCGCAGGGGTCGGCGTCTCGGTCATAGGCGTCAAGCGCCACATCCAACGCTGCGAGGACGCCGAGGCATTCGTCCCAGCCGCGCGCCATGAACTCCTGCGCGGACGAATCATTAGACCGCTGCCAGAGCGTACCCAGCCAGTCGTCGTGGTAAATCGTGCGCTGGGACAGGGCATACACCCGCAGACGGCGCGGCAAGGTATTTATATCACCCCCTGCTGCCAGATCAGCGACTGTCCAGGCCGTCAAGTCGGAAGCGGCAAGAGCAGTAGGGTGTCCATGCGTCAGCGCCGCCTGAAATTGTGCAATTGCCGCGCGTGTCTCGCCGCTGACACCGGGCAGCAATCCAACCGGCGCGACCCGTATGTTCGCGCCGCAGCCTTTGGAATCAGCAACAGTCGCCTTCGTCCAGGCCATGCCCAGATCCAGACGCGCACAAGCAGTGAGACAGGTCATGCCTGGCGAACGGTCATTTTCGGGGCTGTTGGCCCAGGCAACAAACGCACGGCGCAATGGCACTTCCAGCGCTGCCGCCGAATATGGCGGTTCCGCTGCGCGCAAGGCTTCGCCGACCGCCAGCGCCATCTGCGTGTCATCGGTGACGCGCATGGGATTGCCGCGTGGCTCCTGCGGCCCACGCGGCGGAAAGCGCCGGACAATTTCACTGACGCTGTGAATAAACTCCGTTTCCGCCCCTAGCGCATCGCCCAGCGCGAGGCCGAACAGACAGCCAGCAGCACAGTTTTTAGTGTTGTCCAGCAACTTTGATTCCTTCAACGGAAATGTTCATCAACTCACCGTCATCCAATACAATCCATAAGGTTCCGCCGCCATCTAAGTCGAAGCGATCGCACAGAGGCATCTCGGTGGAGACTAATACGCTGGAGTAACTCACCATCTTCCACATTGTAGACGAGCAGCGTTCCCTGACCAGCGCCACAAATAATTTGATGATGGTCTAAGAACAAGATTTCGGTTACAAATCCCATCTGGTCGCCAATATCCTTCAACGGGCGCGTGTCTCTTGTCGCGGCTCCGTCCACAGAACGCATCCACTGCATAGCGCCTGTCTCAACAGAAAACAGGACGAGGTTACCGCGCCACCCGTCAGGATGCCGTTCCTGGTAAATAGCGGAGGTTTCGAAGAGGGCCAGTCGGCGTGAAGTCTCGGCTGAACGCCAGAGACACTAACGTATCCACAAACTGACTGTTAGGCGTCTGATAATCGCTACGGTCTAATTCTTTATAAAGCGGTGTCAGGTGTCCTTCTGCTTCCACCCGATCTATGCGGACATGCGCCCCGCCCTGGAAGGAGCAGGCACTCGCTAAAAACATTCCACTCGCGTCAAACACAAGAGGACCGGTGCGTTCGCCGCCTTCAACCTGCGCTCTTGATTGGCCTGTGCAGATTTCTATGAGGTGAATTTCCTCCTCGCCACCTGCTAAAGCAAGCCAGCGCCCATCGGGAGACAAAGCTAGGGCCTCCAGTCCATATTCGCTCTCAACGGGGTTTTCGATGGCCGTTGCATGGCGCAAATCATACCAAGAGCGGATTTCTACGGTTTTTGCAGGTGTCAAAACGGCGAAAGTATTTCCGTCCGCGGCGACAGCCAGATCGTAAAAAACGCGGATGTTCCGTTTCATATTCTTCAACCCGATGCGGGCTTTTTTCTCCGACCTTCCAGCGTGCCAGAATCCCGCGACGTGCGAGGGTTACGGCTTCTTGATGCCGAGGATGTGCACGAACTTTTCGCGATGCCGGCAGTTCCGGCTCAATGGGTTTTCCTAATTGCCTCTCATACTGGCGAAGTATTTCTAGCACATCTTTGTGATCATTCTCTTTCGCCTCGCCTTCAGGCGTATTACGATGTATATTCCGGCAATGGAAATCAGCACCCATGTCTAACAAACAGCGCACCACATCAATCTGCCCCGCCGCCGCCGCTTGATGCAAGGGGGTATTGCCTTGACAGTCTATCGCTTCTTGTTCAGCGCCTGCTTCAAGCAGGCAGCGCACGACAGCAACACGCCCAAACTTTGCTGCCCAATGCAGAGGAGTTGCGTCTTTCAGCAATGCTCCAGGACTATCTTTGTGCAGTGGCCGATTGACATCCGCGCCAAGCGCGATGAGACTAAATGCACATTCATCATGCCCTGCTTTGATGGCGTCCGTCAAAGGTGTTCCACCCCAGCCATCTTCCGCATCTGGGACTGCTCCACTTTCAATCAGAAAAGCGACGACAGCGGCATGACCGCCTCGTGCCGCCCAATGTAAAGGCGTCATCTCATATTGTCGGGTCGCATTGACATCCGCGCCACTCTCAATCAATACTCGCGTCACATTGAAATGACCGTGAGACGCTGCATCGTGAAGTGGTCTGTTGCCCATCCATCCACGCGCGTCAACATCGGCTCCATGAGCAATTAACAAACGGGCGATTTCCCCGGTAGTGGCCTTATGCAATACTGAATTGCCATTTTTGTCTTTAACGCTCACCAGCGCCTTGTTGCTCGCAATCATGTGTACCAACGTTTCAGCATCGCCGGATTGAACCGCAGCATGGATTAAGCCAACGTCTTTTCCTTCCGGCAAATGTGAACTGCCAGCCACCGTCTGCAAATAGCGGCGCGAGATGTCTGCTACTTTGGCTTTTATTTGCGCCAGCGAATTTGACTCCGACTTCGGAGCATCCGAGTCTCGCCGCGATCCCTTTGCAATCAGCAGAGCCGCGATCTCCGGCTGCCCATGTGCATCCGCCCAGAATGGCGGAGTACGCCCATCGGCTTGCGGTGCATTCACATCCCAGCCCTGCGCGATCATCAATCTGACCGCTTCGAAGTGACCGCGCCGTATCGCCGCCCCGAGGGACATCCCTGACTGCACAGCCCCTTCTGCCGATAAATCAGGGTAGTTCCAGATAAGCCGCTTCGCTATAGAAACTGGTGCTAGGTGTGCCATATCCTCTGACACAAATGTCCGAACAGCTTCAAGGAGAGGCGTCTCTTGCTCTACCCAAACAGCTATTTGCGCTACATTCCCCGCCGCCGCGAAGTCGCAGAGTCTCTGATCTTTCTCCATCTCAGCGGCAAGGAGGCGGGCAGCGCTATGTAAAAAATCGCCCTGAGAACAGGCATTACGTAGTGTATCCACATCAATAATAAGTACCTGTTCTTGAAGGGCGAGAAGCCAATAGTCAATGACTGCCCCACCGCCGAAAGAGCCTGCCAAACCGCAAGGCGCAGCGTCTCTTTGTCCGCGTAATCTTCAGGCCGCAGCCACTCGTACTTAAGCTTGCGCCAGAGCACTTCGGCGATGTTGAGGCTTTATTAGGGTGAGGTGCGGCGAATATGTCGGCAAAAAGAACACGAACAGACCACGCTCCTGCCAAATATGGCAACGTTCTTTAATCGCTTTGGTATGCACCCGCGCATTGTCCAAGACTACCACCGTGAGGCGCGTCAGCATCAACGAAAGAGCGTCTAATTGTTCACTGATCCAAGCCGACGTAATCGTTTCTTGCGTCAGGCGCAGGTGCAAACGGTTGTCGCGCGAGAGCAGGGCAAAGCAGTTGACCCCGCCGCCTCGCTCACTGGGCATGACCACCCGCTCATCGCAAAACTGCCAGGCATACGGAACGCACGGTACCAGAGACACGCCGCTCTCGTCGCCGTAGAACAAGTCAATGTTACCTTGCTCAGATAACTGCTCAAACTCTGCCAGGCACTCACGCTTGAACTCGCAGACATCGGCGTTAGGCGTGTTCTTTACAGAGCGTCTAACTCGCTTGAAGCGGCAGCCGTTTTTTTCAGGAACCGCTTAAGGGTGAGCGTGGAAAACTCCTTGCCCAGTTCCTGGATCAGTTCGGCTTTGGCGAGGCTGACGCGCTGACGATTTTTCTGCACCGCCAGGCGCACCGCAGGCAGATCGGTTTCTTGTTGCAGGATCGCCTTTCGGCCTCGTCCCTGGCGGGTCTTCAGCCCGTCCAGACCGTGTTCTTGATAGCGTTTGAGATAGCGTTTGCGCCAGGAGTTGGCGGCAGGCTCGCAGCAGCCGACTTGATTGGCGACCTCTTTGGAGGGGCGTCTGTCGGCTTTTTGTAGGATCATCTGGCAGCGTTGGCGAAAGCTGTGGGACTTGCCCGTTCGCCAGGCTTTTTCCAGAGCGGCCCGCGCGTCAGGGCTGAGATCGATGCTTTTGAGTTTTGCCATGCTGCTATTCTTGCATATTTAACCTATTTCTGAGCGGTAGTGGTACATTGAGTATTGTTGTGGTAAACTGTGGTCATGATCATCGAAAATCCTCCTGTGCCGCCACTGCCAGAGCCAGAAACTCATCAAGCATGGACGCGACAAGCGCGGCGTCCAGCGCTTCCGCTGCCACGACTGCCGACGCACCTTCCACAAGGCCGAGGATGACCGCAGTTACACCGCTGACTTCCGCGCCCAGGTGCTGGCCGCTTACCAAGAGCGCGCCTCCATGCGCGGCGTCTGCCGCATCTTCGGCATCAGCCGCCTGACGTTGGCCGACTGGCTTAAAAAAAGCCAAGACCCTGCCGCCTCTGACGCAAACACTCCAAGCGGCACAGGCGGGCGATGTACTGGAACTCGATGAACTCTGGTCGTTCGTCTTTCGCCGCAAGGACAAGCGGTGGGTCTGGCTGGAAGGACAAGCGGTGGGTCTGGCTGGCTCTGTGCCGCAGGACACGCCAGATCGTCGCCTTCGCGGTGGGTGACCGCAGCGAGAAAACCTGCCAGCGGCTCTGGCAGCGTGTGCCACCCGCTTACCGGCGGCTTTTGTGCTTTACCGACTTCTGGGACGCTTACGGCAAAGTCCTCCCCGAAGAGCAGCATCAGGCCACGGACAAGGGTGAGGGGCAGACGTGCCACATTGAGCGTTGGAACAACACGCTCCGGCAGCGCCTGGCTCGGTTCGTGCGGCAGACGCTTTCCTTCAGCAAGAGCGACCGGATGCACAAGGTCTGCCTAGCCTTGTTCATCCATGACTATAATCGAGCGCACCAGGCCAACAATACTCAATGAGCCACCACCTTCTGAGCAACTACTTATCTCAAAAAGGCGAGTCTTATCACGAACTCTGGGCGAGGCATATGGTCTCTCACCTGGGATGTCATTGAAGTTGCAGAGATTAATCCGAAGGAAATTACTCGTGCGTTTCGTGAAGCCACCAGAAAGAAGACTCCAAACCCAGTAGATGTAACTCAGACTGATGTCGCTACAACTCCAGTCTTATCACTGGAAATGGAGATGCCTGAGGAAGCTTCAGAATGGCATGAGCAGCTACATAAGGTTCTTCTTGGTTTGACACCAGCGGCATTTGAGCGTCTTGCACAGCGATTACTCAGAGAAGTCAGGATTTATTGAAGTTGAAGTAACAGGGCGTTCCAGTGATGGCGGGATAGACGGTATTGGCATAGCAAGGGTGAGCGGTTTCCTGAGTTTTCGTGTGCTGTTCCAGTGCAAGCGATACCAGGGATCGGTGAGCCCGAGTCAGATACGAGATTTCCGGGGAGCCATGACAGGGCGAACAGACAAAGGGCTTTTTATCACTACGGGAACTTTCACGAGGGAAGCCGTCAAAGAAGCTACCAGAGACGGAGCACCTCCGATTGACTTGATTGACGGGGAGCAACTTGTCAGCCGTCTCAAAGAGTTAAAGCTCGGTGTAAGCATCAAAATGGTTGAGGCTGTTGAGGTAGACGAGAGTTGGTTTAAGTCCCTTTAGAGACTATTAGCAGAATGACCGATTAACCGCTGCAAGTTTTCAGCATTGCTATCTTGAACAACATGAATTCATCCCCACCACGCCCGATGTGAAATTGGACCCTCTGAGCGAACTGATTTCGTCCCTGTACCGGACCAAGAAAGTCGAATTCGCACCGGGCGTTTGAGAACTTGTGGGCGCGGGTTCCCGCTTGGGCGACTGTGTGGAATGCGCGGAAATTGAGTCGTTGCTGGCTTCAGGATGTGGTATACTCAAATCAAGTACTCCGGGAATAAATCTCGTGTCGCAGGCGGCTTTTTATGTTCACAAAGCCCAAACCACAAAACAGCGAACCGCAGATGTCTAACGGTGCGCCGGCTTCCCAAACCGTTCCGAAAATGACGGTCGTCATGCACGAGGCCGCCGACATGGAAGCAGTGACGGCGATCCTGGGTCGTCTCCTCAAGCCGGAAGCCATACAGCCCTGGCTCCATAAAAAGGTTCCTTCATTGGGTTATCGCCGACCTGTTGAGATGATCCGAAATGGCGAAGTGGCACAGGTCATCGAAGTTCTAGCGCGTCTGGAAGAAGGCATCTATCTGTAATAGAGGCTGTAATAGAGGGGCAACTCGTCCCAAGACCCTCCCGCCCCTGCTCCATCATTCCTTGACAGGTTATTTTCTTGCTCTATGTGGTAGCATGAGTTCATGCCTACTTCACCCGATATCAACTTGCCCCCCGCTGAAAAAGTCTTGCTTGTCCATGACCGGCTGTGCGCGGAGTATGGCTGCCCGATTGCGTATTTCCATGAACTGGACCCTCTGAGCGAACCGGTCTCATCCCTCAGTGTTGAACTGGCTTACGATGGACAAGTAATTGAATTAGCCTGACCCATGTGACGCTCTCGGCCAAAGTCGCTCAGGACAACCGGATCCCGACCGAAGCAGGACAGGACTCAAGAATAGGATTGAGAATATCACCGGTGGAGAAACAGACATGAACAGTCGCATCTGGAAACTTTCGGCTTTGATCTTCTTCAGCGCGGCCCTGCTTTCTGGCGGAGCCTGGTTACGCCCCGGCGGATCCGCCGTGGAGGCCGTCCCGCAGCAGACACTGGACGGCCCAGCCTTGCTGAAGAGAATTCAGGCCGAATACAATCAGGGCCTTCGTTCGTTTACTATCCCTCCGGGCGTGTATGTTTTCCCAGCCGGCCCGGATGCCAGCTTTACCCTGAGACAGTGGAGCGACGCGCAGATACAGGGATCCGGCGTTACCCTGCTGACCAACTTCGGGGGAGTCCGTCTTGATCGCTGCCGGAACGTGACGGTAACCGGGATCACCGTAGACAATGATCCTTCTCCAACGATGCAGGGTGTGGTGACGACGGTCAACCCGCAAACGAAAACGCTGGAGATCACTCTCAACCCTGGGTATCATCTTCCGCCTCAAGACGGAATTCCGCAATCCGATGCTCAATTCACCGCATTTTATCCGCCCGATGGCCGCGATCCCGTGCGCCTGGATTGGGACGCCGCCTACCAATTCGATCCCCTAGGCATTAATCGCTATCGCATCAAGTTGCTCAACAACCGGATTTTTAATACGATGGAGAATACGGATGCCGTGCTCCCCGGCTACGGAATCGTGGTCGCCGTGAACACGGGGTCCTTTGGCTTCAACATCAAGAACTGCGATCATGTCACGCTCCGCAAGGATCGCATCTATGCGGCGGCCGGATTTGCGATCCACGACGACAGCGGCCCCGGCGGTAACGTTTACGATGGCTGTGTCATCGGCCGAAAGCCGGGATCGGACAGGCTGTTGAGCTGCTGGCGAGATGGTTTCCATTCCAGCCGGGTGCGCCGGGGTCCGACCGTTGAGAACTGCGACTTTTCCTATACGGGAGACGACCTGATCGCGGTTCATGGCTTCCTGAGCGTCGTTGAAATCTCAGCCCGCGCCGGATCGGCTCCTCATTGCCTCGCCATTCGGCCGCGACATTGATCCCGGCATGACTCTGAACTTGTACGATTTTGCTGGCGCGCAGCCTCGCGGAACAGCCGTTGTCGCGTCCGTCACACAGGTCACGGGACCGGATGTGGACGCGCGAATTCAAGCCGTGCCCGCCGCGATCCAAGCACAGGGCTTTTCTGTACGAACATTCCCGCCCGATCTTGCTGTTCTTCTCGCGGTCAAACTCACCCGCCCCGTCCAAGCGCCCCATTTTACGATTGTCAGCAGCGGCGATTACTGCGGCAACGGCGCCATCATACGCCACAATTACCTGCATGACAGCAACAGCCGCGGAGTCATCGTTAAGGCAAATTACGTGACGATTGATCACAACATCATCGCACGTCTCGGCTGGGCTGGGATCGCGATTTTTCCCGAAAGCTTTTTCCTGGAGGGACCATTCGTTCATCACATCGTCATCCGGGACAATACAATCGTTGACGGCGAAGCGGTGGGACATACCGATGGACAGATCAAGGGATCTCTGGGATCGATTGCTGTGGCCGATCTTTTCGGCAAACGCCTCTTCCACCCGCCCACCTTCTTCGGGTGGCCCAATAACAGCGATATCCTAATCGATGGCAATCACATTATCCGGCCCGGTGCCTTTGGCATCTTTCTGCTCAATACCGAAGGCGCCATCCTGACAAATAATAGGATTGATTACCCACACCAGCATCGCCAATACCTCCAGGACTTCAACCTGTCAGGCGTCCTACAGGACGGGGCTGGCCCAATTCCTCTTTCGCAGGCGGGTTTGGATACGATGCGCCATCCCCTGTACGGAAATTTTATCCTCGGAGCGGAGGCTGTGAAAATCAAGGGCAACATCGTCAAGCCCGACCTGCCTGGCTACCGAGGCGACTGGGGCATCGGTGTTTGGACGAAAGCAATCGGCGTTCCGTCCCCAAAGTCATAAAATCAAGCCAAGAAACCGCCGCCTTCACAACCCCAATGTCTACACCTCCCTATTCTTCCCTGGCCCCCGCCGAAAAAGTCTTGCTTGTGCATGACCGACTATGCGCGGAGTATGGCTGCCCGATTGCGTATTTCCATGAACTCGATCCCCTGAGCGAACTGGTCTCCTCCCTCCTGTCGCACCGAACCAAGAACGCCGACTCACATCAGGCGTTTCAAAACTTGCGGACGCGGTTTCCTGAGTGGGCTGGTGTGCGGGATGCGCCGACGGCGGAGGTGGAAAGGGCGATTGTGGCCTGCACCTGGCCGGAGCAGAAAGCGCCGCGTTTGCAGGATATCCTGCGGCGTATTGGAGACGAGCGGGGAGAACTGTCGCTGGAGTTTCTGGCCGCGATGTCCGTTCCCGAAGCCCGCGCCTGGCTGGAGCGGATGCCGGGCGTCGGCCCCAAGACCAGTGCCGCCGTGCTGGCCTTCAGCCGCCTGCATCGCCGCGCCCTGCCGGTAGACAGCCACCATCACCGCGTCGCGGTTCGTCTAGGGTTGATCCCGGCCAATGTATCAGTCGGCCCCTCCCATGCGCTTCTGGAAGCCTTACTGCCGCCCGCATGGACGGCCCAGCAGGTGTACGACCACCATGAGATTCTGATGCTGCACGGCCAGCGCTGCTGCTTTTATCAGCAGCCCGCCTGCGGGCGCTGCGTGGTGCAGGATGTCTGTCCGTTCGGGCAGGAGCGGCTGAAACGCGAAAAGCCTGCCCTCACTGCGTTGGACAGCGACGGGCAGGCTGCATAGTCATAGAATACGGCGAAGTTTACGCGGCAACGCGCTTCCGGCGGGCACACAGCAGAAGGCTGCCCATGCCCAGACCGATCATGGAGAGCGTCGCCACTTCCGCCGGCTCCGGTGCGGGAGACGCAGGATATAACGCTGAACCGGGGATTGCTGCACCATTCTCGGTAATGGTAAGGTGAGCACCGCCCGTGTTACCGCCATATTGATAATTCGTGTACAAAATATCAATGGGCTGGAGTCCAAGCGCACCGGTATAGGTCCCCGTCGCTGAATTATTATTTGATGTCACGATCTGCTGACCACCAATGGTGATGCTGCCGAGGTCATCGGTGTTCGTCGTGAATGTTGGATTACTGCTCGTGATGTTGATATAACCCTTCAGTTCCAGGATGCCGGTGCTCAGAATCTGGTCGGCACTGGAATAAGAAGCGCCGTCAGAGCCAAGAAAAGTCTTAAGCATGGTGGTATCAGAGCCGGTGTAATTGAGGCTGTCCGCCGTGAAGGTTCCGGTGGCAGAGTGACCTGCAATATAAGTTTGTGCATCCGCCAACGTTTTTGGCGAACCATTATAGGTAGAACTGGTGCTGACGGAGTAAAACGATCCGTTCAGTCCAGTGCCGCCGGGATTTCCGGCAGACGAAAAAGTGAAATTGGAAATAGACTGTGCGGCGTTAAAGCCGCCGGTCGCTCCGGTCAGGCCGATATAGGCGTACTGGCTGCCCAGCACGGTTGCCAGATTAGTCGTGTAAGAAGTGGAAAATGTATTCATCCCCTGCGTCAACGTCTCTTGCAGTGTCGTCCCGCTGTACGCGAGATTGACCTGAACCGGTGTGCCGTTTCGCAGGTTCACGCTGCCGGTGGAAGTATAGCCACTCGTAGAGCCGTTCGTGCCAAACCCTGATGTAGAACTGTTATAAATATCAAACCCAACTGCTGCGCTGCTGCCGGAGATGCCGGTATAACCGAGATTGCCCCCGTTGCCCCCGTAGGCACCTGGCCCCTGATTTTGCAAGGCGAAGGTGAAGCCGTCCGCGGGGGTTCCGGTGTTTGTGTCAGTGTAGGTAAAACTGGTGCTGAAATTGCTGATGCTCTGCGGCACTTTGTAGAAAGCGCTGTTGGCCTCAGTGTTGCTTTGCGTCGTGAGCTGCAAAGTATCCTGGGCAGCGTTGACAGTGGGCTTGGTAGTGCTCGGGCTGCCGTTCAGGCTGAAGTTGTTGAACCCAGTGACGGTGATACCGGCAAAAGCGCTGTTGCCGGCTAAAAAACCGAGACCAGTTAGCATAAAAGTTGTCAACTTTTTGTTGTTCAATTCTGCTTATCCTTTGTCAAGAACAACAACTCAGACTGCTAGCCGTGAGCCGTGTTTAACGGCGTTTTGAGGGCGAGGGGCAATTAAGCCATGAAATAGTGTCTGCTTGTGCATACGAATACATAAGCATTATAACATATAATTTAGCCTTGTCAAGTGGTAATTATAGCAGGCAGGCAAATATTTTTCAACAGACTATGATGCGAGTTGTGGAGAGGATCAGTGGGCAGACGTTTTCAGGCCGTCGCCTGCAAAACGTACAGTACGCCATTGGTAGCGGCACAGACAAGCGTGTCACCGTAGAGGGCTAAGCCCGCCGTTGCCAGGCGCGTGCCGGGGGTCGTCTCGTAGGCGCGCTGAACCGTGTATTCGGCGTCCAGAGAGTACAAGTTGCCGTCGTCCGCGCCCGCGAAAACGGTGTGGCCGCTGCACACGGGAGCGCAGCGCAAGGGTGAACCGCTGAGGCGGCGCGAACGGATGAGATTGCCCGTTCCGGCGGCGACGATGTGCAGAAAGCCGTCATCGCAGGGGACAAACAAGAGGCCGTCAGAGGACAGAGCAGGCGTGACGGCGACGGGCCGCGAGGAGACGCTGACGCGCCATTGAATGGCTCCTGTCGCCGCGTCAAAAGCATAAACCGTGCCGGCCATCGTTGCCGCGTAGACCGTGAAATCCCGGACCAGCGGCGCGGCGTCAAACGGACCGTCAGTTTCGGTCTTCCACAAGACCGCGCCAGTCGCCAGGTCAAAGGCATGGAGGCAGTGGTCGTCGCCGGCCAGATAACCCGCCTCGCCCAGGACCGCCGGGGCCGTGTCCAGCCGCGTCCCGACCGGCAGCGTCCGCAGGAGACGGCCATCGTGGCGATCCAGCACACATAACTCTGTTCCGGCGGGAACCAGGAGCCAGTCGCCGGCGGGTGTGACGCCGCCGTAAACCGCCCCGGCGACTTTGGTTTCCCAGCGGCGCGTGCCGCGAATGGCGTCCATCGCCAGCACGGAGCCGCCTAATGTGGCCGCGTACAGCAGCCCGTCTTCAGACAGCGCCATCGCGCCCCGGTCAGGGTAAATGCCGTGCGAGTCGGGCAGGTCAAAGTCCCATAACGCCCCGCCGGTCGCCAGGTCAAATGCCTGAATCGTTGCCCGTCCTGCCTGCGTCTCAATCGCTGAGGCGATGACCATGCCGAACGCAGCCAGGGGCGCGCTCCATTCCAAAGCCTCCGCAGCGCGTGTAGGCGCAAACGCCGGAAACGACCAGCGGCGGGCCAGATGCACGCCCAGAGAACGCTCGGAGGCAAGAGCATGTGACGAGTCGCCGCCGGGTGCAGGCTCGCCAGTCGTTCTGGTCCGAAGGACATGCCCCGCGTTCAGGCGGCAGACTTTCGCGAGCCAGGTGTTGGGCGTCCCGCAGACGAGGCAAAGCCGAATGCGCTCCCCGCACCGGCGGCACTCGGTCGCGCCTTCGGGCAGGTCGGCGGCGCAGTGGGGGCAGTTGGAAAGCGGCGGAATGACCGCGATGCCGAGTTCCACGTCCAGCGGCAGTGCGCCCGCCTCGCCCGCCCGAATCGCCAGATATTGCCCGAAGAGCGAGATTTCGGTTAGAGCCAATGCCGCGTGGCCTGCCCGCTCCGGGCGAAGCTCCACGGTCAGCGTCTGCGTCTCTAAGGGGGCCAGGGCAAATTCGGACGGATACAAGTCCAGCCACGGCACAGGCGACTTGACGCCCACATGCAGCACAGCCTGCGCGTCCTCATTCCGCACAATCGCCCGACGTCGGGCAATCTTGTCCGCCCCTAGTGCGTGTTCCTGCGAAAAATCAAACTCGGTGGTATCCAGAACTGGCATTAATCTTCCAGTTGATCCGGTTCAACGCCAAGCCAAACTACGGCGTGAACGTCGGGCGGCTGCTTGGGAAACCCTTCATGCCCATAGTCGTATTTTCTTCCGCTTTCATCCTCCGCCGCCATGCCAACCGCCGCATCGGGAATGAAGATCAACTTTTCTTCCACTTTGGCAAATGCCTCCGAAGAAAACAAATGCCCACGAAGGTCTTCCAGGCATCCTGGGAGCAATCTTATTTGGGTCGGCCAGGCATGATAGCGTGAACGAAAGCCGTTGATTGCGGCGCAAAGCCGGACCCAGTTCTTGTCATCGCCATTAGGCATGATAGTTTGTTCCTACGCGAACATCAGATATGGCTGTTCCAACGTTTCTTTTAGCGTGCCAGGAACGCGGCGGCGGGGGCGCCGTCGGTGACGCGGTGGTCAAAGGACAGGCACAGGTTCATCATCGGGCGCACCTGCGGCTGTCCCTTGACGGCGACAATCGTATCGGCGATGGCGCAGACGCCGAGGATGGCAGTCTGGGGCGGGTTGATGATCGGGTTGAACTGCGTGACGCCGAATGTGCCGAGGTTGGTGATCGAGAACGTTCCGCCGGTCACTTCGTCGGACGCCAGAGAGTTGCCTTTGGCCTTCGCCGCCAGAGCCTTGAGCGCCTGGCTGAACTCGCCCAGAGATTTCGCCTGCGCGTCTTTGACGACCGGGACGATCAGGCCATCCGCGCCGAGCGAGACGGCGATGCCCAGATGCACGGCCTGGTACAGCGTGATCTCATCTGCCGGCAAGCGTGCTGTTCAGGTACGGGATGGTCCTGCAAGGCGCGCGCGGCGGCTTTGGCGATGATGTCCGTGAATGAGACGCGGACGCCGTGCGTTTCTCGATGGCGGGCAGAACCTGCTGACGGAAGCGGGTCGCCTCGCTCATGTCTACCGGCAGGGTCAGCGTGACGTGCGGCGCGGTGGCGGCGCTGCGGGCGACGGCATCGGCCACCATCTTTCGCATCCCGCGCAGGTTGATGACGGTGGTTTCTCGCCAAGATGCCCGGCACGCGCGCGCAATTCTGGGGAGCCAGAGGGGATTGCGGGCACTGTCGGCGTTACGATGCGCTTGATATCGTCCTGCGTCACCTTGCCGCCCTGGCCCGTTCCCGGCACGGTCTCGACTGAGACGCCATGCGCCGCGGCGACGCGCTGGGCCAGCGGCGAGACGCGCGGCGCGGCTTTTTTCTGCGCCTGCTGCTCCTCGTAGAACGCGACCACATCGGCCTCCACGATGCGCCCTTCAATGCCCGTGCCGCGTCCGGCCAGATTTGCGATGTCCACGCCGTACTCGTCGGCATAGCGCCGGGCGCGGGGGCTGGCGAAGACGCGGCCTTCGCGCCCCCATAGAACCCACCCCGGCTCGTTCCTCGCCACCCCTGCCCGAAGCGGGAGGGGAAGGATGAGGCAGCCTTCTGCGCTCCCGTCCTGAACAGGGAAGGGGGCCGGGGAGTTAGCGTTCTTCCCCAGTCAGCAGACCCGAAATGTCTTCGTCCGCCGTGCCGAAGATGGCAACGGGATCGTTGACCGGAACCGTCGCGTCGACGGGGGCGAGGATCTTGCGCAGTACGCCGGCTTCGGGCGCTTCCACTTCCATGTTGACCTTGTCGGTCATCACTTCATAGAGCGCTTCGCCCTTTATGAACGCCTCGCCTTCGGCCTTGAACCAGCGGGTGATCGTGCCTTCTTCCATCTGTTTGCCCCAGCGCGGGCAGTTCCAACGTCTTCGCCATATGAGTTCTCCTTCAGCGTCATCAGCGCCCCCCTTCTTTCGTGCGGGATTTGCCTTTTTCCTGCTCACGCAAACAAACCCTGGAACCATGGCCAAAGCCGTGTCCCAGGGTTCTTCAGTTGCCGTTTACGAAATCATCTGCCGGAGCGCTAATTTCCTGAATGATCGGAGAGATGGCGGCGGCGACGGCGGGCTGTCACGCACAGGCTGATCCCGCCCAGCGCGAGCAGCAGGCCCAGAGACCACCCTGTCGCCGTCTCCGGCACCGGCTGCGGGGTGGCGGTGGCGATGACATTGCCATCCTTGTCCAGCAGATTAAAAGGCTCATCTTCCAGGAGAGGAGGATTTCCGGTATCGAGAATGTCCGTCACAAGATTGAACCCGGACAAGGGATCGGTCGCAAAAATGGCGCGGGACGGCAAAATGGTGTGGAGGACGAAATCCGAGTTGTCATTAAATGTATAGCCGGGCGGCAGCGAAGCCGGGGTGACGATGCCTCCCGCAGCCTCAAATGTCGAAATTGGAGAAACCATAGATGTTGTCCACACCACTGGCGACGATCTGGGGGGAAACATTGTAAAAACCAAAGACAGTGAAAGAAATGTCCTGGTAGAAGTAGGTGTGATTCCCGGAACCGGTGAGGCCTTGTCCCGTCACAGTGTAAGTGATTTTCGGCGGGATCGGCGGGCCGGTTTGGGCCTGCACGGCAGTCACGGAAAGCAGCAGGGGCAGCGGCAGGAGAGCGCGCACGGAGCGGGCAATGATCGGCGTCATACTGTTCATGCAAAAGGACCTTTCTGAGTAGGCTCTCATAAAGAGCACGCGAATGAGAATGATGCGGAACAGCATAACCCGCAGCATCACTATACCCCAATCGCCTGTGAATAAATACCCGCGCGCATGCTCCGGCGAGAAGATTTTTTTGATTGTCGGGTATGATTCTTAGATATTCGCGTGCGGCAGCACTCTTGCTGCGAAATCTGCATTATGAGACGTAATCCATTCGCACAAACACCCGGTCAGGCCGCCGGTCAGGCGACTGCAATATTTTACCGACCGGCTGCCATACATTGAAGCATTCCATCGGCATGTCGCCGCCCCGGAAGACCAGGAAATGCAGACGCTGGTATTTTATGGGGTGGGCGGAATCGGCAAGACGACCCTCATTCAAAAGCTTCTGCGCCGATTTGCAGGCGACGCAGCCGCTACTGCCGTTTGCCCGTTTCAATCTGGAAAACATCACCGATCAGGCCCAGTCTTACCGCGAAGCGCTGCTGCGGCTGCGGGCCGATCTGGAAAACAATTTTCACATTGATTTCTCGCATTTTGATCTGGGCCTGGCGGTGATTCTCGCCCGTGAGGGCGGCGAAGCGCCGCCGATGGTCCAAGTCAGCCCGCGCCTCAAGTCCGCCTTCGCCGCCGCCCTGGAGTTCACGCCGGAAATCATCCGGGCCACAACGCGGGTGTTCGGGACGGAACTCAACGCGGCCATGCAGAAGTCGGGAACGCTGGAACAATGGGTTCGCAAGGTCGGCGGCACCGAGGAAGTCATCGGGCTGAATCAGCGTCTGCTGGAGAACGACCAGATCGCGCAGGATGAATTGGTGCGCCGTTTCACGCAGGATCTGGCCCAGAACTTGCCGGAACGTCCTGGTTTTGCCTGCCGGGGCGTGATCTTTTTAGACACGTATGAGTCGCTGTGGACCGGGCGCGAAAGCGGCGCATCCGCGCAGGCCCGCCTGCTGGATGAATGGGTCCGGCTGCTGGCGGAATACTGCCTGGCCTCCGGGGTGCTGCTGGTCATTACGGGACGCGAGCAGATGAACTGGGCGGATACGGACATGGATTGGGAGGAACTGCTGGATCAGCAGCTCATGGGCGGGCTGTCTCAGGACGACGCCCAGGAGTTTCTCGCCAAGCGTGGCATCGGCGCAGCCCGCGGCGAGAAGCCGACGCCGCTGCAACTAGCGATCCTGCGCTGCGCCAACACCGCGCCCACGCCCACCGATCCCCTGGCCTGCCATTCCCTGTATCTGGCCCTCTGCGCCGACATCGTTCTGAATACACGCGAAACGGAAGGCGCGGATCCGGCCCCAGCGATGTTCGCCCAGGTACCTTCGTCACAGACCGCAAGCGCTCTGGCGACCCGTTTCTTGAAATCGCTGCATAACCGCAACATGGAGCGTATGGGTGGAAGCCCTCAGTCTGACGCCCAAGTTTGACGAAGCGGCGGCGCTGGCCCTGGACGGGGAGCGGCAGTACCACAACGGACGGGCGGGCTGGGAGCAGATGATGCGCTATTCGTTTGTGCTGGCCCAGCCGGACGGTTTCTACCGCATGCACCGCGCCATGCGCGAGGCGCTGCGGGCGCGCTGCTCGCAAACCGTCGCGCGCATTCAGCAAGGCTGGTTCGCCAGCCACTGGGAGGGACGTGGAGAGACCACCCTGGCATTTTATCATCGCTGGCATCTCGACCCCGGCCTCGCCTTGGACGATTGGGCGGCGGAACATCAAGAGGCGCTTGACACACTGCGCGTGCCGCAGGCGCGCGCCTTGCTGACATGGTGGGCGGAAATTAGTCTGGATGATGATGATCGAAACGCCCTGACCGACAGCCTCTGGGGCAGGACAAACGCCGTGCTGGGGCAGGCTTTGTGGCGAACGCCGATGGCGCCGCGCCCGCCGCTCCTGCATCGGGCCGCCCAGCATTTTCGCGCAGCTTTGAGCGTATTCCCTCCTGAGACTGAGGCGTGGGCCGAAGCCAGCCTCGGCCTGGCTCTCTGCCTCATTCATCTGCCTGCGCCCAATGCGGCGGAGCAGCTCCAGGAGGCGATGGAGTGTCTGCGTCAAGCCCTGAACGTTTATACGCCGGAAGCCTACCCTGAGCCGTGGGCCAACACGCAAAACCACATGGGCATTGTCTGGGCAAAACTTCCGGCCCAGGACCCGGAAGAAAGCGCGGATAATAATCTCCGGGCCATCGCCTGCTTTGAGGCGACGGTTCAAGTCTGGACCGAGCAGATACATCCCAAAATCTGGGCACGGGCACAGCACAATCTCGGCGTCTCCTATTTCCTGCTGCCCAGCGGCGACCGCGAGGCGAATCTGCGCTGCGCCGTAGAGTATCTGGAAGCCGCGCTGCGCGTCCGCACCCGCGCCGAGTTCCCGAGCGGCTGGGCGCTGACCCAATATAATCTGGGCGAGGTTTACCAAAACATGCCCGGTGACCGGGCGGCGCATCTGGACAAAGCGCGTGAGTATTACCAGGCCGCCCTGGAGGTTTATACGGAAGAAGATTTTCCCGAGACATGGGCGGAAACGATGAACAGCCTCGGCAATTCCTGGCAGGAAATGCCGTCCGGGGACATGCGCCGCAATCTGGAACAGGCGATCCCGTACTACGAGGCGGCTCTGCGCGTCTGGACCCAGGAGGATTGCGAAGAAGACTGGAACATGGTCCAGGACAGCCTGCGAGACGTGCGCCGCCGTCTCGCTCTACTCTGATCAGGTCGGCACCCGAAAAACGCCGCAGCCCTTACTCCGCAGTCTTGAAAAATGTCGCCATATCCGTGAAGCCATACACAGCGGCGCTCTGGAAGGTGAGCGTCAGTCCCTGCATTCGCTCGGCAAAGACGCGGTTCCAATTGTCCAGGCAAGGGGAGGCCATCTGCGCCCCTTCCCGATTAGCAAAGTAGCCGAGTGAGACATGCGGCACATAGTTCTCGGAAGGACCGATGCCGTAGACTTGACGAAAAGCGGCGGACAGCTGGCGACGTTCTTCTACAAACGCCTGGAAAGCGTCCTGAGACGCCTCGGTCGGAGACAACCGAGCCACAACGACCACATTTCCCCAAAGAGCGAGCCGGTCAAATTCAAATGGGATATTCCAATCCTGCCGGGTCACCAAAGGCGAGATTCGCGCCAAGGCCGTCACTTCCTGCGCCGGCGTCAGCGTGTCAGGAAGACCGACCAGAAACCTTTCCATCGTTTGCCGCTCTGTGCCGACCACCTGCGCGGCATTGCCGTCATTGCCGCCGTCCCAGACCGTCACATGATAGGAGGCCGGAGGAAGCGGGCAAAAGAGGTAGGCAGTCGTGAGCAGGTCCGGGTTCAGACAGTTCAAAGCATTTCGCAGGGCTTGATAAAATGTCAATGCGAGATCGCCGTCCACATCACAGGCCAGGTTCAAATGTCCGCCTGACGGCATCAGGCACTTGCCAGGGTTATCAAACAGGATAGAAAACCCGCGAAACCCGGCCCAGCGCGGCAGGAAGCCGGCCACTTTCTCATTGGTGATACTGAACATAGCTCCGTGCCGCACAAGCGCTTATTTTAGCGCATCTTTGTTCAGGAAGCGGGTATAAGTCTCCGCCTCTTTCAGACGCAAACTCAGTTCCAGGCGTCTTACCTCGTCACGTTCCGCGTGTTCATAAATCTGAATGGCCCATTGTATGATTGGCTCCAGTCGGCGGGAAATCGCTTTTCGCTTTTCCTCGGTTTCCCGCTGCCGTCCTTTTTGCCATTGCCAGTATAATACAAATGGCAGCAGTATAGCGAGGGGAAACGCAATCATTTGCAGCCAGGGAACATGTGCCGAGCGCATGATATAAAACAGGTAGTGGTTTCCGTGCGGTTGTTGTCAGTGTCTCCTGGGTAAATCTTTATCATGGTTATCCAAATCCTGCACTGCCGCTATTGCCAAAGCCAGAACGTCATCCGTCACGGCAAAGATAAAAATGACCACCAACGCTACCTCTGCCAGGACTGCCGACGCACTTTTCGGCAGAAGCCCGAAAGCCGCTCTCATCCCGAAGAGTTTCAGAAGAAAGTGGTGGCTGCCTATCAGGAACGCCCTTCCATGCGTGGCGTCTGCCGCCTCTTTGGTATTGGCCGCAACACGCTGACAACCTGGTTAAAAAAAAGCCAATCACTTGCCGCCACTAACACAGACGCTGGCTCCTGCTCAACCGGATGACGTGCTGGAGTTAGATGAACTCTGGTCTTTTGTTGCCCGGCGCAAGAACAAACGCTGGGTCTGGCTGGCATTGTGCCGCAGGACACGCCAGATTGTTGCCTATGCGGTCGGAGACCGCAGCGAGGCGACCTGCCGCCGCCTGTGGCAACGCATTCCCTGGTCTTACCGACGGCTCCTGTGCTTTACCGACTTCTGGGAAGCCTACCCGAAGATCGTACCCGAAGATCAGCACTTGGCCAGCGGCAAAGGCGAGGGCCAGACCAACCACATCGAGCGGTTTAACAACACACTGCGTCAGCGGATGGCTCGGTTTGTGCGCCAGACGCTTTCGTTCAGCAAGTCAGATGAGATGCACGAGAATTGTTTGCGGTTGTTTTTGCATCACTACAACACGAACATGGCGCGAGGCGCACTCGCACAACAACCAGGCTGAGACCACTACCATAAAACAAAGCATCTATCACAACATCCCCAACGAGAGCGCCGCCATAGCAAAGGACCGCATTGGCAAACATCTGTTGCTGCCGAGTTTGAAGTTCGTCCTGGGCTCCCTTCAACTTACCCGTATACTCTTGTAGGAGTGCCAGAATATGGTCGGTGCTACTTTCAGGCACGAAATCCGAAAGGTCGGTTGATACTACCGGCCTCTGGGTCTGTTCGGGTGGCATTCCGATTTGTGTAGGCATTGTGGTTACCTTCGGGCAAAATCCAGCACTGTCTTGATCAACTCCTTTTGATAAGAAGTCTGGATCACGTCGTCATATCCCTGCGTAGTAGAGGCGAGAAGTTCGCCCCGCCCATCAGTAGACCTCTTGCGTAAGTCTGGTATTCTGTGTGCATGTTTTACGCCGATGTCATTTTGTTGGAGCCGCCTCTCTTCAAGCGGCTCACCGGCGTCCCGCCGGACACGTTTCTTTTGATGTGCAAGGCACTCGAGCAGCATCTGCCTCACGGCGGACGCCAAGCCAAACACTGCCTGCAAGACCGGCTGTTGATCACGCTGATGTACTGGCGCGAGTACCGTACCCAAGCCCACATCGGCCAGACTTATGGCCTGAGCGAGTTGGCCATCTGCCGCACCCTCCAGGCGGTGGAAACTGCTCTGCTGCGCTCGGGCGAGTTCACTCTGCCGGGCAAGAAAGCCTTGACCAAAAGCGACATCGTCTTTGAGGTACTCGTGATGGACGCCACCGAATGCCCGGTAGAACGTCCCCAAAAAAGCAAAAGGACAGCTACAGCGGCAAGAAAAAGCGTTACACCCAAAAAGCGCAGATCGTCGCCGACCCCAAAACAGGACGCATTCTAGAAAACAGGACGCATTCTAGCCACGGCCTTCAGTCGGGGCAAGATGCACGATTTCAAGTTGTTCCAGCGAAGCCGAACCGCAATGCCTCCTCAGACACAGTGTTTGGCCGATAGCGGCTACCTGGGACTGAGAAAGCATCATGCCAACAGCCGTCTGCCCGACAAGAAAAGCAAACTGCATCCGCTGACCAAAGTGCAGAAGGCGGCCAATCGGCAACTCTCATGTGAGCGGTTTGTGGTGGAGCACATTATCCGCAGTGTCAAGATCTTTCGGATTTTGTCGGAGCGTTACCGCAACCGGCGCAAGCGCTTCGGCCTGCGATTCAACTTGATTGCCGCCATTTATAACTTCGGACGGCCAACTTGATACTTACGCAAGAGGTCTATTCGTTCGTCTTTGACCTGACGGGCAACCGGAAAAATACGACCTAACGGTCGTCAACTATTGAGTTCTTCGTCCAACCAATCGAGGAAGTTTTCCGCCCATTCCTCGGGTTGCTGATCTGTATCCTTCTCGTGATCCCAAAAAACGACAGGGCATTCCCCGCCTGTGAGCCTCAATGTATCGAAGCAGAAGCTGTCGCCCGCGCTGTTATCGCTGAACGCGATCAGGTGCAGTGGCAGGTTTGGGTAGGTCTCGTTGCGCTCCGAGAAGTTGATTCCGACAATGTTTAGCATCGGGTGTGGCAAAGGGCGAACAGTGTAAACATCAGGCACAGCCCCCCGGAAGTAACCAAAGTCCCTCTGAAACCGCTTATAGCTGTCGGGAAAGACAGCCCCGAGTTCCCCCTCTGCATCGGCAATCTCAGCATCTGTAGCAGGATCAATGGTGTAATTCGAGAACGCTTTTTGGTGTATCAATTGGGTGAGCCGCTCGTACTGCCGTAACATAGCTTCCATTGTTTTCATCTCAAAAATCATAGAGCACAACAAGCAACTCTCTGTAACACCTTCTTCTGCCCGCGAAGGCGGGAAGTTGCTTTCTCACAGCACGGGGGTTCAGCCCCGTGAAATGAGTTTTTTGATACTCTCTAAGAGAAGTTTTAAGTCGGTTATTTCTGCCCGAAAGTTTCAAAGTCAATATTGGGAAGCTGGGCGACGCCCCTTCTCAGGGCCAGTTCCCATTGCGTGTGAACTTCGCGCAAATCCGGGTCGGAGGCCGTGAAGCGACGTCGGCAGTTGATTTCCAGTTGATCAGCCATGTACAGTACCATGTCAATCGGCGGTCCGACGGCGACATTGGAGCGCATGGTGGAGTCCATGGAGATCAAGGCGTACTTAGCCGCTTCTTCCAGTGAGGTTTCATGGTAGCGAATGCCGCGCACCAGAATGGGCCGGCCATACTTATGCTCGCCAATCTGCAAAAAAGGCGAGTCTTCCGAGGCGCACAGCGGGTTGCCCTGGGGATAGATCATGTACAAATCATGCGGCTGGCCTTTGATCTGACCGCCGATGATGAAGTTGACATTGAACTTGTAGTCATCTTTTTCCAGTGCGGCCCGGTCAATATCCGAGACGTGCCGCACCTGATCGCCGATGACGCGGGCCGCCTCATACATTGTCTCCACTGTCGCCAGCCCTACCCCGTGGTCAAAGTCGCGCCGCAGCAGTGTCAGGATGCTTTGCGAGAGCGAAAGGCTGCCGCTGGTCATCACGACAAACACGCGCTCCCCACGCTGCTCAAAAATGTGCATCTTCCGGCAGACGCTCACCTGGTCGGAGCCGGCGTTTGTCCGTGAATCCGAGGCCAGAATTAAGCCCCGCTTAGTGGTGAGGCCCAAACAATAGGTCATTTCTTTCTTCTTTCCGGGTTTGGCAGGATGCCGTTGAGTTATACTACCCGCAAATTGAGGTATGATACAACCAGCGTCTCACTGACGCAAACGATATCCGTGGGCCAAAGACGTAACCCCGCCCTTGTGTTTCCCGCCTGACAGGAGAAAGTGATGTTTATTCGCCAGGGTTACGAGATTATTTTTGACATTCCGGCTCCGGTTCCCATGCTGCTGCTGCTGCACACGCTGCCCGACCGCGCTGCCGATCTGCGTCAGCCGGAACGTCTGACCATCGAGCCGGTGGTTCCCCGCACCGACTTCACGGACAGCTTCGGCAACATCTGCACCCGCATCGTTGCCCCTCGGGGAATGCTTCGGCTGTGCAATGACTTTGTCGTGGAGGACCCCGGCGTGGTTCTTCCGCTGGTGGCCGATGCCGTCCAGCATTCAGTCGCCGATCTGCCGCCCGAATGTTTCCAGTTTTTGCTTCCCAGCCGCTACTGCGAGTCCGATCTGCTTTCTGATGCCGCCTGGGACCTGTTCGGGGACGGTCCGACCGGCTGGGCGCGTGTCCAGGCCGTCTGCGATTGGGTATTCGCCAATGTGGAGTTCGGCTACCCATTCGCCGACAAATACAAGAGCGCCCTCGGCGTGTATAAGTCCCGGCGGGGCGTCTGCCGCGACTTCACGCATCTGGCCGTTGCTTTTTGCCGTGCCTTGAACATTCCGGCCCGCTATGCGACCGGCTATCTGGGGGACATCGGCGTCCCGACAGATGTGAACCCCATGGATTTCAGCGCGTGTTTCCAGGTATATCTCGGCGGTCAGTGGCACCTGTTTGATGCCCGTCACAACATCCGCCGCATCGGCTGGGTGCTGATGGCGACCGGGCGGGACGCCGCCGACTGCGCCATCACCACTTCCTTCGGCCCTTCCACCCTTAAAAAGTTTGTGGTCTGGGCCGACGAAGTAAACTCCCCCGGCTTGCCGGACTCGCGCTGCTGACTCTACAAAAATTAATTTAGTTTTTTTGACAGAGTTGTGAGAAAGCGTGAAGATGTGGGTATAATCCACGTATCAAATCGCATGGAGGTTGTGTTGAGCGTCTGGTAAGTCCATCGTGTTGTCGCTGATCATTCGGTCAGCTCCAAGTTGCCGCGGAGGATGAAATGCACGTTCATTGCCTTTCTGAATACCATCTCGAAACTCAAGACCCGGAGCGCGGGCCTCCGCGCTTTTCGGCATGACGTTTCATTGAGTTCGGTTTCGTCACGGACACGACCTTCGGATTTCTCTCAGCGGCAATCAGGCCGCTGAATTGGCAGCACAATTGAATAGTTTTCGGGGAAGCGGCGCATCGGTCATGCTGATGGGCCGCTTCTCTGCCCCAGGCACACCCTTCCCATGAGCACACGCAAACACAAGACACAAAATCAGCAGTTTTACCGCTATTGCCGTCAATGGTCCCTCCAACCATTCCCGCACGCCGTGTCGGATGCCCATATCAAAGGTCTTCTGCGGCAATTGTATGATCTGGACGGGGCCGGCGGAGACGCTCACCTGGTCTGCGATGCGGGCCATCTGGGAACGGACACCATTGAATGGTGCCTGCAAAACCTCTCCGAGCGGCCTGAAAAATGCCATCCGGTGAGTGAGGTCCGTGACCTCTCCGCCGCCGCACTCCTGGCGTACCGCAGCCTTCCCCTCAAGCGACGTTCGCGCATTTACAATGGACCGCTTTAGGGATTCAAAGAGAAACCCACCCGGCGCCGAAGTTCGCCGGGTGGGTTCCTCAAAGGTTAAAGCGCCGTCTCCCCTTGCACGTCTACTGCGCCTTCGGACATGAGAACGCGCTGCACCTGCGCGGCATTGGCAGCAGTTGCGTGGACGCCGACAAGGATGCCACCGGTGTTCAGATCGGTCTCATACTGCACGGCCCGCTCTTTGGGAATGCCCGCGCCGACCAGCCCGCCGATCAGACCACCCCCTAATCCACCTGCGCCCGCCCCGGCCAGAGCCGCCGCCAGCGGGCCAGCGACCAGGGGAGCCGCCACGCCGCCCGTCGCCACTATCGCCCCGCCCGCAGTCAGCGCGGCGACGATTGCGCCCAGCGTGCCGCCAATTCCCGCGCCGACCCCTGCGCCTTCGGCAGCCTTGGTCCCGGTGTCGGCGGCGAAGTCGCGCGCCCGCGTCTGGTCATTCATCATGACGCTGATGTCGTTCTGGGTGTAGCCCAGTTGCTGAAGATCGGCCACCGCCCGCTCGGCAGCCGCGCGATCCCGAAAAATACCTGTGATCAAGTCGGCCATAGTCCTGTCTCTTTTCCCGCCCCCGTTTGGATTTCTTCACTGAACATAGAGGGCGAACCTCTCCTTTGTTCCCGATGCCCGCGTCGGAGAAACCTGTTTCTTAACCGGACACGGACACGACCCGCATCACTTCTTCCACGGTCGTCTGCCCCTCGGTTGCCTTAAGAATGCCGTCCGCCAGCAAGGTTCGCATTCCGCCAGCGACGGCGATCTTGGTCAGTTCTTCCACGGGCGCACGGCGCAGCAAGGCTCCGGCCAGGGCGTCACTCATGGTCAGGACTTGATACAGGCCGATCCGGCCCTTGTAGCCTTTGCCCCGGCATTGATCGCAACCTGTGCCACGGTAAAAGACGGCGTCTGCCGGGACCTGAAAGCCACCTTCGGCGGCAAGCCGGGTGACATGGCTCAAAGTCGGTTCGACCGAAATGTCCGTGGGCGTTTTGCAGTTTTCGCAGACGCAGCGGCACAGGCGCACGGCGACGATGCCTTTCACAGTGGAAGTCACCAGATACGGCTCAACGCCGATGTCCGTCAGACGCAGCAAGGCCGAAGGCGCGTCGCTGGTGTGCAGTGCGGACAGGATCAGATGCCCGGTCAGCGACACTTCCGCCATCAAGGCGGCGGTTTCCCCATCGGGGATTTCGCCAATGTAAATCACATCCGGGTCCTGACGGCGAAGCGCCCGCAGACCGGCGGCGAAAGTCAGTCCAGCCTTTTTGTTGATCTGCATCTGGGTGACATTCGTCAGGAGGCACTCAACCGGGTCTTCCAGCGTGAGCGTTTTTTTCTCGCGGTCAGCCACTTCCAGAAGGCAGCTATACAGCAGAGTCGTTTTGCCTGTTCCGGTCGGCCCGGTCGCCAGGAAAATGCCGTTGGGCTGGCGCAGGATGTTCCTCACTTGTGTCAGGTTCTCGGGAGCCAGACCGAGTTTGTCCAGACCCAGCAGCAAATCCTGTTTCGCCAGGATGCGAATGGTGAGGGCCTCGCCGTAAGCGCATGGGATGGACGCAACGCGCAGATCAAAGTCTTTGTCTTCGGATCGAATCGGAATGCGCCCATCCTGGGGCAAACGTTTCTCGTTCACGTCCATCTCAGCCATTGTCTTAAACTGAGCCGTCAGTGACTCGCGGACGCTGGTCGGCAGGCGGCGCGTTTCCTGGAGAACGCCGTCTACGCGGTAGCGAAGCAGAAAATCGTCTCGGCTCGGCTCCAGATGTATGTCGGAGGCGCGTGATTGAATGGCAAGCTGCATAATCTTGTACGCGAGCCGGATGGTCTTGGTCTCGGAGTCAGCCATGCCATCCGCCTCCGGCTCAGACAACTGCCGGGCGAAAAACGCGAGTTCCATGTCTAAATCCTCTTTGGGCGCGGCAGTGACCGCAACCGGGCTGCGCTGCATATAGGCAATAAGATCGGACTTGCGAAACCGCCACTGGCGGCCCACTTTCAGACCCTTGATCTCGTCCTGACCGAGCAGGCGGTACAATGTTGGCTTGCTGGTTCCCAAAAACTTAACGGCTTCGTCCAAACTCAACAGTTCTTCCGAGGCTCCTTTGGCACGCGCCTCCTCCTCTTGAGATTTTTGCACTTGCTCCCTTGCCGTTTCCAGCGTCATGCCCATCCTTGTCAGAATCCTGGCGGCCAGACCGTCCCCTTCCGCGATCAGCCCCAGCAGCAGGTGTTCACCGCCGATGTAGTTATTTTTGAGCCGCTTCGCCTCGGCATAGGCCAGATCAATGACCTGCTTGGCGCGCGGCGTAAGCTGCATGTCCTGGCTCAACCGCCCCGCACCGTGTGTAGCCTGCCGCTCGATCTCCGAGCGGATGTTGCCCCGGTCAATCCCCATGCGTTCTAAAACGTGCGCGGTGAAGCTGTCGTCCTCGCGAATTAGCCCCAGCAGCAGATGCTCAGTGGAAACAAAGTTCTCACCAAGCCTGCCAGCTTCTTCCTGTGCATAAAACACGACTTTGCGAGCGCGTTCGGTAAATCGTTGCCACATTTCCCTGCCTCCTTTATCTTATCAATTCGTTACATAAGCCATAATAACACAATATGATAAAAGAGTCAAGCGGTTTCAAAAACAAAAAGGCCAGGGAGAAAAACTCCCTGGCCTCTGATGAAATTGCTTCTGCTTCTGGACTACAGCGAATACCATGCCCCGCTCGGATCGTTCGTAACCGCGTTGAGCGGCAGCCGACTGTTGAGGTAATACTTAACATGACCATCCGCAAAGGCATAGACCGCACCGCCATTGTGACGGACGGTTTTTATCTGCGACGTGTTACCCACAATGGAATCAAAGGCGTCGTCACTCCCTGCCGTCTGCTGTGTTCCCACACAGTCCGCTTCCTCATCAAAAAGAATGGTGGAAGCTGGCGTGTTGAACTGGCTCAGGGCTGCGCCCGCGACATTGCTGTTCATGGCATAAGAATTGCCTGCGTTCGTTGAGTCGTCCGGGCAGACATAGACGCCCTTGCTTTTAATGTAGGAATAGATGGAGCCTTGCGTCGGATCAAAATAGCCTTGAGCTACGCCGGTCCCCTGAGTGATGACATAGATCCAGCCATTCACGACGCCGGGGGTACCAGGGCCTGGATTAGCAGTCGGCATCTTCTCGTCATAGTCTTGCTGGTACTGGATGACGGCCAGGCTGATCTGCTTGAGATTAGACTGGCAGGAGGCGCGGCGGGCGTTCTCGCGGACTTTTTGGAAGACGGGAAAGAGGATAGCGGCGAGGATCGCGATAATGGCGATCACGACGAGCAGTTCAATCAGGGTAAACCCCGGCGGTGTAGCGAAATTAGATGTTGCATAAGAAACCTTTTCTATTGGAGGTAGAGAGCGCCTGATCTATTTTCAGGCGTTCGGCTCACTTATTATAAGGCAAAAACGCCCGCCTGTCAAATTTGGCCTTATAATAAAATCCGATTGCCTCGAATTGTGAAATCGGCTATAATTAGGCATGAGATGTCTTCGCTTTGCCCTGCTGTCCCTGGCCTTGCTTCTGCTTACCCTTCCCCTGTTGGCTAAACCGGCTCCCCCACCCGACCGACCCGAACTGCGGGCGTTCTGGGTGGATGGGTTTAACGATGGGTTCAAGACGCCCGCGCAGTGCGATTTGCTGCTCCGCCGGCTCCGGGCGATGCACTGCAACGCCGTGTTTGTGCAGATGCGGAAGCGGGCGGATGCGTACTATGACACGCATTATGAAGACTGGGCGCAGGATGACCCGGACCACTTTGACGCGCTGCAATATCTGTGCGACCATGCCCATGCAAAGGGACAAACGCGCATTCAAGTGCATGCCTGGATCAATGCCTGCGCCATTGGGGGCAATGCCGAGCGCCGGATCACTGGCGAAGGTGCATCCCGGAATGGCTGTCGCTGTCGGACACGGGGGCGGATTTTGATACCGAGGCGACCAAGATTGACCCCGGCAACCCGCAGGCGGCAGACTGGACGTTTCGCGTCTACATGGATGTCGTGCGGCATTACGATGTGGACGGCATTCACTTAGATTTTATCCGCTACGGGGGCGACGGTAAAACGGTCGGGCATTGGGGCTACAATCCCGTTTCGGTGGCACGATTTAATGCGCGTTACGGCACAACCGGGCAGCCCGTGTGGAACGATCCGCGCTGGCGGGCATGGCGGCGGGAGCAGGTGACGAATTTGGTGCGGCGCGTCTATGTGAACGCCGTCGCGCTGAAGCCGAAGATCATTGTCAGCGCGGCGACGATCTGCTGGGGCGATGCACCCGCGAGTGACGCCGAGTATAACGCGAACAGCGCCGCCTACACTGAAGTCTTTGCACCCTGGCGGGACTGGATGCGCGAGGGAATTTTAGACCTCAACTGCCCGATGACCTACTTCTCGCACACGAAATCCGAGGCCAAGTGGGCTGGCTGGAGCCAATTCGCCAAAGACCGGCAATATGGGCATCAAACGGCTTTAGGCATCGGCGCGTATCTGAACCTCGTCCCCGATACGCTGGCCCAGATTCGGCAAACGCGGCTGCCGACGGAGAAAGGGCACCGGGCGGCGGGAGCGGTGGTGTATTGTTACGATACACCCAAAGGCGTCAACGGGCAGGAAGTGGAGGGCGATACGGAACTTTTCGCCGCCCTGCCGCAAAAGGGCATTTTTGAGCACCCTGTACCGCCGCCGCCGATGCCGTGGAAGACCCATCCCGCGACAGGCGCGATCCTGGGAACACTGCTCACGGGAGACAATCTGACGCCCGCAGACGGGACAAAAGTCGTGGTGGAACGCACGGACGGCAATGTCCATCGGGAAGCCATGAGCGACGGCAACGGGAGTTTCGCCTTCGCCCGGCTGCCGCCCGGCTCTTACAACGTCATGGCAGGTCTGCCCGGCGCGGCTCAAAAGCTGTATGCCAGTGTGCGTCCGGGCCGAACCGCACGCCTGACCGTGGTGCAGCCAGATCACTCAGCCTCCATTTCCCTTGTCACCGGCATCGGCGCACAGCCGGAAGGAGCCAGTGTCGTGCTGGGCGCAGTGCTGGTCACCAGCGGCTCAGACAAACTCGGTGACCACTTTTTCATCGCCGACGGCTTCGGCCAGCCAGCCATCCGGGTAGATGCGCCGGGCCTCATTCCACCGGCAATCATGGGAGACAAAATGGTCGTCTCGGGGGCGCTGCATCACACGGCAGGGGGAATTGTCCTAGCCGCTAACGCCGTCCGGCTGGTCGGCATGGAGATTGTGCGGCCTTAACGAGCCGGGAGGGTTCTTTCCGGCTCCCCCAGAATTGGGGGCCGGGGGGCGGTCTTGCGATCCCGCAGGCGCAGACCCAGCCAGGTTCCCAGAACGCAGACGGCGATCCAGGCCAATGCCCAGAGGATTTGACGAACAATCAAATTATCCAGAGTCGCGGAGATGTGCCAAGTCATGCCGCCTTGGTCCGTATTCATTTTTTCCTGCTGGATCACGGCAGCGGGCCAAACAAAAGCCAGGGAAACGGCAATGATGCCGAAAGCCATCAACGCGCCGGCAATCAAAACGCGCTTATAAGAAGCATAGTGAGGAGCAAATCGGCCGAGAACCAGGCCGCCGCAAAGCAGCGAAAATGGGGTAGAGAACAGCGCCTCCTGCTCTTGAACATCCTCCGACCACTCTTGAAACAGCCGTCCCCCGCGCAGCGTGGCGCTGGAAGCGCCCTGAATCAGCCGATATAAATGATGCAGGGTGCTGCTGGGGATGAGCAGTTGAACAAACAAGATGACCAGCCCGACTCCCAGTGTCGCTGCCAGACCCAGGCCGATGGCCTGCCCCAACGTCCGCTCCCGCTTTTTTGCTTTCCGCCGCCTTCGTGCCATATCCTGTATTATAGCCGCATTGGCGGCAGGCGTCAAGCAGGAAAGAGAACTGCGGGGGTATAATGGGGAGATTATGCCACGAGACATTCCCATTGGCAACGGCAATCTGCTTCTGACCTTTGATTCGCGCTATACGCTGCGCGATGTGTATTATCCCTTTGTCGGCCAGGCCAACCACACGCGCGGGCAGGCTTGCCGGTTCGGCGTCTGGACCGACGGCCAGATGTCCTGGATTTACGAGCCGGCCTGGCAGAAAACACTGCGCTACGAAAAAGACACGCTCATCACGGAAGTCACAGCGACCCACTGGGGCCTGGGCTTGCGGCTCGTCTGCCGGGACTGCGTGGACTTTGACCGTGACCTGTATATCCGCAAGGTGGAGATTGAAAATCTCCTGCCCCATGCCGCGCGATGTTCGCCTGTTCTGGCACCACGACTTTAACCTCAACGAATCCTCGGAAGGCAACACGGCCTATTATGCCCCCAACTTGCAGGCCGTGATCCACTACAAGGGCAAGACCTGGATGCTCGCCAATGTCAGCTGTAACGACGGCATTAAAGCGGATTTTGGCGTCCACCACTACGCCATCGGCGTCTCGCGCGCCCACGGCGCGGAAGGGACGTGGCGGGACGCCGAGGATGGCGTTCTCGGTATGAACTCGGTCGCACAGGGAGCCGTGGACAGCACCATCGGCGCGCATGTTGACCCTGAACCGCACGGCGACTGTCTACTACTGGCTGGCGGCAGGGGAAGACTACGCCGCCGTCAAGCTAATCAACAACCTGGTGCGTGCAGCGCGGCCCGGAGTTTTTCCAGCACCGAGTCCGCATCTACTGGAACCGCTGGGTCAACAAAGACAACATTCCCTACGGCGACCTGCCGGACCCGTTGGTCACTCTCTACAAACAGTCGCTGCTGATTTTGCGAACGCAGATTGACAACCGGGGGGCGATTCTCGCCGCCAACGACTCCGATTATTTGACGTTCAACAACGACACCTATTCCTATATGTGGCCGCGTGACGGGGCTTTGGTCGCCTATGCACTGGACATGGCGGGCCAGCCGGATGTGACGCGCAATTTTTACAACTTCTGCAAAGACGTCCTGCTGCCCGAAGGGTATCTGCTGCACAAATATAACCCGGACAAGTCGCTTGGCTCCTCGTGGCACCCCTGGGCCGACGGCGAGGGGCATTTGCAGTTGCCCATTCAGGAAGATGAAACCGCGCTGGTTTTGTGGGCCTTGTGGGAGCATTACGAGCGGTTCCGCGATGTGGAGTTTATCCGGGGCCTCTATGCTCCTCTCATCCGTCGCGCCGGCCAGTTCATGACCACTTACCGTGAGCCGCACACTGATCTGCCCGGTCCCTCTTATGATTTGTGGGAGGAGCGGCACGGTATTCACACCTTCACCGTCGCCGCCGTCTGGGCCGGGCTGAACGCCGCCGCGAACTTCGCCGAGACGTTTGGCGATGAGACGCGGGCGATTGAGTTCCGGGCCGCCCAGATGGAGATCAAAGACGCCGCGCTCAAGCATTTGTGGGACGAAGACCGTCAGCGCTTCGTCCGGCGTATCACTGTTGACCCCAAAACGGGCGCGATTGACGCCGATGTGACGATTGATGCCTGCCTGTACGGCGTGTTCCAATTCGGGATGCTGGCTGCCGACGACCCCAAAGTGGTGTCGACCATGACGCAGATTGAAGAGCGTCTCTGGTGCCGGACCGAAATCGGCGGGCCTGGCGCGCTACGAAAATGATTATTACCACCAGATCAGCCAGGACATCGGCAGCGTCCCCGGCAACCCGTGGATCATCTGCACCCTCTGGCTGGCCGAATGGTACATTGCCAAAGCCAAAACGCTCTCCGACCTGACCCGCGCACTGGAGATTTTGGACTGGGTTCGCAAGCACACGCTGGAATCGGGCGTCCTGGCCGAGCAGTTACACCCCTACAACGGCGACCCGATCTCCGTCTCGCCGCTGACCTGGTCCCACGCCACCGTCGTGATGACCGTGCGCGAGTATCTCGCGAAACTGGAAACGCTCTGCGCGGACTCCACGAAAAACGCCCTGCTGTCCGGCGACATGGACCTGTACGAATTGGCGGACTAGAAAGAAAATGAGGAAAAACGATGGCAGTCACGCTAGACATATCCCCCGACATGGGAATCCTTCTTCAGCGGCAGGCGGCCAAGAGCGGCCAGAATATCACCGATTACCTGATGCGGCTTGTAGAGAACGATCTACAGATAAACCTCTCCGAGTACGCAGGGCTGGAAGACTTTGCCTCATCTGTTGCCGGAATTCAAGCAGGATTGGAAGACATTGAAGCGGGGCGCACCATTGCTTTTGAAGATTTTGTCGCTGAAATGGAAGCAGAGCGTGAGCAGCGGCGCAAACGGCGGGAGGCAAAACCGCAAAGTGCAGACCTAATGGAGACGGTGGCTTGAGACAGGACGAAGTGCAGCCTACGAAATGGGCGATTTGGCTTACGCAGTTTGCTCGCGCCGATATTGCTGCGGCCTGGGAGCATTTCTTGCGAAGTAGTGACGAAGAAATCGCCGATGGTTGGCAGCAAGGGCTAGAGTCCGAAATCAGGCGGCTCTCTTTATTCCCAGAAAGTTTGCCGGTTGCAGATGAGGATGATCTTTTTGCCGTGACGATACGCAAACTGCTTTTTCGCCGGATACGGCGCGGGCCTGCCTACCAGATATTCTTCACGCTGCAAACAGCACCCGACGATGCGCCCACTGTCCTGGTGATGCACATACGCCATGCCTCACGAGCGCCAATCACACAGCAGGAAGCCTGGGAAATAGAGAGTTCAGAATGAGCGGGTGGACCAAACAGCCGATTGGGGATTTGCCCTTGTATCAGGCGCGGATTATGTCCGGGCTGCCGCGCATCGTGCAAGGCTTCACGACACGGGCGGGCGGGGTCAGCGTTGCGCCTTACAACACGCTGAATTTGGGCGCGAATAGCGGCGATGCACGAGACCAGATTTCAGGCGAACCGGCAGCGCGTGTGGGCGGAGATGGGCTTCGCGGAAAAGCAAGTGGCCCTGGCCGAGCAGACCCATAGCGACGGCGTGGCCGTTGTCGCGGAAGGAACCGGAGCAGCACCTCTTCCCGGCGTGGACGCGCTGGTGACGAACACGCCGAATGTACTGCTGATGCTCTTTTTCGCGGACTGCGTTCCCGTGTATCTGGTGGACCCGGTTCACAAGGCCATTGGACTGGCCCATGCCGGATGGCGCGGGACAGCCGCCAACATTGCCGGCAGCACAGTACGGACGATGACGGAAGAATTTGCCTGTCGCCCCTCGGCGTGCCTCGCCGCCATCGGCCCCAGCATCGGCGGGGACAGCTATGAAGTCGGGCCGGAAGTGGCTGATCAGTTCCGCACACTGACCAGCACGCGGGGATTGAACAATGTTGTGACCTTGCGGAATGAAATCAGCGGGACATATAACCTGAATTTGCGTCAGGTCGTTTTCGGGCAGTTGTTGCAGGCCGGCCTGCGGGCCGAGGCGATTGCCGTCTGTGACGAAGACACGTTCCGCAACAGCCGTGACTTTTTTTCGTACCGGCGCGACGGCGTGACAGGACGCATGGGCGCGTTTCTGGGAATAAAGGAGACAGGAACGGAATGAACCGTTTGTTTTTGATTGTCGGCATTGTGATACTTATTGCCGCCCTGGCATTTCTGAACCAGGGCATCAAGAAAGCATCGCCGACGGACGCCGATTTGGAGCAGCAGGCGCAGCAGGCGGCACAGGCAAAGAGCCAGCCGGCCGCAGCTCCCGCCGCGAATGCCTCCCAGCAGTCCGCGCTGACAGACGCGCTGCCTGCCGAGGAGACGGTCGGGAATCCGGCCACAGCGCAACGCCACATTCAGGTTGGCTGGGTGTATGATGAGGCGAATCAGGCGAACCCGGAGATACTGAAAGGGCCGCTGCAAGCGATCCGGGATTATGTCAATCGGAGCCGGGGCGGGGTGTCCGCGGAGATCGTAGATTTGGACGTTCCCGCCGAAGACCGCTCTCCGGCAGCTCAGGCTGTCAGAGACTTGGGCGTCGCTGTAGACGGACAGCCCGTGATGCCCGGCAATTTCTCCGAGATGCATGTCACCGTGCCGGACATCACGAAAGCACTGGACGCGGCGACGACGAAAAAGTGAGCTAGCGGGATGGCCCTTGCTTTGCGGCTGCCTGGGAGAACTTCGCGGCAAGGCTCATAATTTTGGAAGCGTTTTGCAGGGTGGAAATCGCAGGCTGAAGTTCTTCAGGATGAACGCCTGCCACTGCCGTTTTGATCTCTGCTGTCGCGACCTGAACCGCTCCGATAGCGTCTTTAGCGGACGCGCCAATATGCTTGACGCGCACTGTCTCCTGCTGGGCAATGCCTTTGCCGGTCGCAATCAGGTTCTTGGTCGCCGCCAGCGGGCGCTTGTACAGCCGTCCGGCATCGGTCGTCACGGCAGTTTTGGCGCGCAAAGCGGTCATCACCAGCCAGGCGATCACGCCGACCAGCCCAACCAGGGCCAGAATCAGCAAAATCTCGCCGATCAGAAACAAAATGTCTGCCATAAAAGTGTTACCCCGTTAGGCTTTACCCGGCGCTCGGCCTGGGCCAAACATACAGAAGAGCCTCAACAGAAACGCCTCAAAGGAGAACCATCTATGCCCACGAAACTGACGGAAGGCGCGGCGGTCCGCTTGTCGGACCGCGATGCGGGCGCCGCCGATGTCAAATCCGGCCTGTTTTACCCGCATTATCGCGGCCTGACCGGAACGCTCACCAAGCTTTATACCGACGGCACGGCCAATGTCACCGTGGACCCGGAAAGCCTGCCGGATGAAATACGGAAGCGGCATCAGGCCGGCACGGATGCCATGCGGAAAAAGTGGCTGGACGGCCTTTCGGATGAGGCCCGTAACAAATTGACGGGGGCGGAAAAGAAATTCTCCCTGCGCTACAGCCTGCTGGCCGATGTCGCCGATCTGTCTCTTCAATCCGCGCCCCGCCCCGCCCCCGAAGCCGCTAGGCCAGTCCAGACCAGCTTGGAGATGGACGCAGCCAGCGAAGCGGCGGAAGCCGCGCGCAAAGACTCCGCTGACTTGGACGACGCCGAGGCCCGGCATCTGGCCGAAGTCGCGCGGAAGCGGCAGACGTTGTAGCCGCCCATGCATGAAGCGGCCTGGGGCGTGGTGATTATTGGCCTGCTGTTTACCGGCATCCGTCTGGCCGTGCCGTTGCTGCTGGCCGCGCTGGGCGAAACACTGGCGGAGAAGTCCGGCGTGATCAATGTCGGCATGGAAGGCATGATGCTGGCCGGGGCTTTGGCCGGCTTCGCCGCCGCTTTTCACAGCCATAGCCCGTGGATCGGAGCGGGCGCGGCCTTGCTGGCCGGCATGGCCCTTGCGGCTCTGTTCGCCGGTCTGGCCGTAGGATTGGGAGCCGATCAGGTCGTCGTCGGCACCGCCATCAACATTCTGGCGCTGGGGCTGACCGGCGTTTTCTTCCGTGCCATTCCTCAACTGAACGGCGCGACGGCCCCGGCCTTTGCGCCGCTGACCCTGCCCGCGCTGCACCCCCTCCACGGATCGCCCGCGCTCCCCATGCAAATCGTATCAGCCTTGTTTGAGCAGAATGCGCTGGGCTATCTGGCCTGGCTGCTGGTTCCCTTGTGCTGGCTCTGGCTGTTCCGTACCCGCGCCGGGCTGCGCCTGCGGGCGGTCGGCGAGTATCCCCCGGCGGCGGACGGGGCCGGGGTGCGGGTGAAGTATGTTCGGGTCGGCGCGACCCTGGCCGGCGGCGCAATGGCCGGGCTGGCCGGGGCGTATCTGAGCCTGGGCTACACGAACGGCTTTGTGGAAAACATGAGCGCCGGGCGCGGCTTCATCGCCCTGGCCGTGGTTATTCTGGGCCGCTGGAACCCCTTCGGCGTCGCCCTCGCCGCTCTTCTGTTCGGGATGGCCTCTGCGCTTCAGTTCCAGTTCCAGGCATCCAGCGCCCGCTTTCCCTACCAGTTCTTCCTGGCCCTGCCCTACCTGCTGACTTTGATGGCGCTGCTCCTGCGTTCCCGCTTCCACTCCGCCCCCCCTGCCGCTCTGGGCGAAGCGTATCAACGAGGATAAACAGATGACAGTTAAGGTTGAAGGGAATGGCCGTTAAAAAGTCCTTGATCGATTTGCATTCTCAGTCACCGTTTCCGCCGACCAACAGGAAATGGCTCACCTCTAAAGCATTGTCCGCAGTATTGCTCCCCATGCCAATGCTGATCGTTTTCCAGGCCGTCGGATCGAGACGTGTGTTTTGATCACCTGCCCCTCCTGGCCCGACTTTGAACTCCGCGAACGGCACGTAGACCACGTGCCATGCACCATCCGCTGGAAAAAGATCGCTTACCCAAAAACTCGGCAAGCCGCCGTCCGACTCTGCGATGACAGCCACACCGCGAGCGTCGTGGAGAATTCGCGCCCGGATCAAAAACCCTGAATAGTCTGCCGGGTCAATTTTCTCGGACAAATTGAATTTCGGGTAGGCCCATTTGTCTCCGTTTCCGGTAAACGTCACGCCCATGCGCCAGGTCCCGTCTTGAGTCACGGAGAAATCAGATCGGCCCTGACCGGCAATGTTTGCGGTCCAGTGGCTCAATTCCGTGATCGGCAGAGGAAGATGGTTCTTGTGCTTCCCGAGGTGCTGCTCTAAGGTCCCCTCCATGACGAATGGGATCGCCAAAGGCAGGGGCTGAACCCCGCTGGCCGCTCTGCCGGAGAGGGAAATAAATCGGGTCTCTGCAATGTCCAACTGGGAGGCAGCAGCCAGTTTCCAGGCGATGTCGCTGTGTCCCATTGCCGGGACTGTGACCGGAGCGGCCTTTTCCGCCGCCTTCCCCGGCAGGGACAATTCGGGAGTAAAGACAATCGGCGACGGCGACAGATTATTGATTCTGACGGTTAGGGGAAGCTGATGCGCCAACTCTGACGTGATCAGATACCCTCGGGCAGAAGCGCGGGACGGGGTCTGCTGCGAGAGGAACTGGAAAACAAGGGATGAGGCACGCCGCGCCGGGACCAGAGGATGCCTGCCGATTTGATACAGCCGCATCGCATCGGTGTCTGCCTTCAGTTTACCCGCGAGATCTGTGCGCTTGATCCAGACGTAGGCAAGACCATCCGGCACAGGCAGAGCGCCATTGCCAAAGGCGAGTGTTCTGCCGTCAGCCCCGGCTGCGCGCGTGACCTTGACCGGAAACGGGATCGTTGACTTTGGATCGATAGCGCCTGTGTAAATAACGGCGACGCACTCCGCATCGGAGGAACTGCCAAAAACCCGAGCCAATTTGACGGAGTTCCCCAATCCTTGAATATCACCGAGATATTTCTTTCCAGAAAGTGCTTGAATGCAGGCAGCATACGCCGCCATGCTGCGGAGCGGCGTGACTTCGCGGCCCATCATGCCGAAATTTTTCGCCCCTTCTTCGTAATAGACATAGACAAAAGGAAAATATCGGGCCACGCCGCAGACTTTCGACTCGACGGCCTTTGCCGAGATTTCCAGCGCGCTGACGGCATCCTGATTTTGAGGCGGGCGATCCGGCCCTAACACCCACGCCCATCCGCATTCCGTATGCCAGAGGGGCATCCCTTCCTTGCCCCCTTTTTTCAGCCACGCACGGTAGCGGGCTACTGTTCCCTCGACATCCCCGGCCCGATCATAAGAATGGAAGCTGACGGCATCGGAATCGTCGAGGATGCCGTTACTCAGGCAGGTGTCGAAGAACGGTCCCGGTGGAGCTGTGGCAAAGACTCCCGACACCAGCGGCGCTGGCGAGTGCGCGTTTCTCAGGGCGTAACTGAGGGTTTTGACCAGGGGAACGTATTGATCTGCGGGAAACGCCTTCAAGTCCGGCTCGTTGCTGGCCTCCACGCCCCCCCACACTTTCCAATGCTGTGCCAATTTCTCAAGGTCTGGCGCGAGTTCCGGCGGACTGTCCAAACCTTCGTCGAGTATCTCCAAAATCGGGACTTTGTTCTCGGCATACATATTTCGGACGCCATCCGCTCCCGCTCGTTCACGCGACATGGCGATTCCACTCCGCGAGAGGCTCTGAATGAGTGATGCCTGCCTGACGGGATTTAATTCAAGTCCTGAGAGGGCCGAATCCATGCAGAAAAATGGGTCGGCTGGCCCCACATGCGGCTCTAAAGCGACCAACCCGAAGGTCTGGCTGGCGGCTGGAAAATATATTTCGCTGTACCCGCGCGGAAAGACCTCGGTGACGGTTAGTGTCCCATCGCCCGACAGGAGGCCCGTGCCGCTACTGGTCTGGCGGCCTTCGTAATCCCTCACGACATAGGCTAGGGAGGTGGTTGGATCGGGCTTGCCCACGCGCCAGATCAATATGGACTCCTGGTTGGGAGCGAGAAAGAACATACCGACATCCACAGGGTTCAATCTCATCCTGCCTTTGGTGGAAACTTCCGCGCGGTAATTGCTGACGGATGGCTTGCCCGCTGTGACCGGCTCGTTGAAGCGAAAGCCGGCTGCTGTTATGTCTGCCAAACGCACGCTTGCTGGCAAGATAAGACTGTTCAGCACGACCTTGTCGTTGATGCTGGCCGTGACCGCGCGTGTGACGGTATTGACGGAGATATCCAATTTATTCAGCCCGTCCGTGTGCAAGATGGTCTTGTCAACGTTGGCAATAGCATCCTTGGACTCAACCAGAAGATTGTAACGGTCTCCGCTGACATAAAACAAGAGGGATAAATTGGCCCAAAAATTCCCACTGAGATCACCACGGCCAAGAGCAATTCCGGTAAAACCGCTCCCTCGGTCATCAATATCTGCGTGAAGATGAATAGTGCCCGCCACGGAATTGTTGATGAGATGATGTGCGCCACCGGGTACGGAGGAAGTCGCGCCCTGGTCGCTAATTGTAACTCCCTGGTTGGCGCTCCATTTGACCCCACCCTCCGTCAGAGAAGTTCCCTGGACCGCCGCTCCTACGGGGCGTGCCGCGCTTGGTAACAGGGCGTCGCTAAAAACCTGATCCGCAGATGATGCCGCCGCTTCCGCGACAACCTCTGAAAACGAGATGGAATAAATCAGGAAGAATAGTGCAACGCCAATGGTGCATAGCCAGGAGAATGGCAAAGGAGAGGAAGACTTCATATGTTTTCTTAACCTTCTTGATCGAGTACCTAGAGGGTTTGCCGAACAGGCCGGGCGACGCAAGCGGGTCTCTAATATACCCAGATTAAATCAGCCCGCGTTCTTTGAGGCTGACGAAGACGCCGTCACCGATGACGATATGATCCAGTAGGTCAATGCCCATGATCTCGCCCGCTTGAATGAGCCGCTTGGTCACGGACACATCTTCTGAGGAGGGCGTCGGGTCGCCGGAAGGGTGGTTGTGGGCGACGATAATGGACGCGGCGGAGGCGATCACGGCATCTTTGTAGACTTCGCGGGGGTGGACAATGGAGGAGGAGAGGTCGCCGATGGAGACGGTTTTAATCGCCAGAACACGGTTCTTAGTATCGAGCAGAAGACTTTTCAGATGTTCTTTCTTCTGATAGCGCAGATCGGGCATAAGCAGGTTGGCGACATCGCGTGGGCCGCCGATAGAGGGGCGGCCTTCCTCGCTGAAGAGGGACAGGCGATTGCCGAATTCAATAGCGGCCTTGATCTGGGCGGCTTTAGCCTCGCCCAGCCCTTTGACTTTGGCTAACTGTTCCAGAGACGCATTAGCGACGCCCTTGATGCTGCCAAACTCGGCCAGCAAAAACTCTCCCAGAGAAACGGCGCTGCGCTCACCGTTGCCGACGCGGATGAGAATGGCAATCAGTTCCGCCGTGGTCAGCGCCTGCGCCCCATAGGCGTGAAGACGTTCACGGGGGCGTTCTTCGGCAGGCAGTTCTTTGATCGTGGGGCTATAGCGGTCGCGCGTTTCGGCAGGAACAGGAGCAACCGGGGATGCAGCGCGGCGACGCGCGGTTTTGCGCGCAACGGCAGGCGGGGGCGCGTCAGATTCGGGAACCTCGCCGGGCGACCAGAGACGCGGGGCGGCGCGCAGGCCGAGAGAGGCTTCTTCCGTGAGGCGGAAACCATCTTCCATGACGGCGGGCTTGGACATAAGTCTATTATACCAAAACAAGCCCGGCACTTTCCAGTGCCGGGCTTTGCTTGGGGTCTACTGCGAGAACGTGAACACGCCGGACACGCTGATCGTGTCCTGATCTTTTTTGGAAGGACCAGACACAGCATCGTCTCCGCCGGAATAGAAGGCGTTGAAGTTGGTATGGTCGTGACGGTATTCAAAGCGGGTCAGGAAGTTGGAGACCGGCTTGATTTCGTAGGTTGCGGTGATGTCATACGGGCGGATGGTTTGATCTGCACCGAGAACCGAACCACCCTCGTATTTATCATCTGCGCCGGAGAAGCGCAGGGCGACAGCGGTTTTGGCAGTAAGGGCATCGCGGAAATAAACCGCATAGCCGTTCGTGGTTTCTTTCCCACCGCTGGTGGGGGTCAGCTTGCGGTATTCGTAATCCAGGCCGGCAAGCATGTTGGCATTGAAGTTGTACGTGAAGTTGTTGTCGTTCAGCGTGACCTTCGTGTCAGTCCCTGTTCCGACAGCGGAGGGATCTTTCTGCTTGCCCAGGCCAAGCTCGGAGATGAGAGTGAACTTGCCTTTGGGATCGGTATAGTTCAACTGCCCGATGAAGCCGGGCCGCTTGCTGTCATTCTGCACACCCATTGTCGGCGTGTTAAAGATGCCGTTCACAACGTAAAGCGTCGCGGTCAGGGCGGCCAGGCCCGGAACCGGCGTGTAGATGCGCGCGCCGGCATGGTAGAACGGGAGATAGTTGTAGGCGGTGGAGCGCGAATAGTTGTAGTTGCCGTTGGACTCGGTCACCTCGTATCCGAAGGGAGTGTAGAACTTGCCGACATCCACACCCGCGCCGTCTGCGCTAAAGGAATAGGTGCCGTAGAGCTGCTGAACGTTTTTGTAGCGAGCCTCTCCGAGTGAGGTGCCGACTCCGTAATGGTTGATGTCGGCGGTGTCTCCAGTCATAAAGGTCGCTTTATAACCGAATTTCATCGGCGCGGCGTTCGCGAATACGTTCAACTCGGCCAGAGACAGCGCCGGCGAGTTGTGGCGCGTATCGTAATACGGCTCTCCGCCGCCCTGAGAAATGTTCTTCGGGTCGCCGAAAGTTGAACAGGTAATACCCGTCAATCAACCCGTTGTACTGGAGCTTGTAGTTCGGCGGTGGGGCAGCAGGCGCGGCCGGAGCGGGAGCGGCCGGAGCGGCCGTCGTGCCGGGAGGCGTCGGAGCAGCCGCCGGCTGGGTCGGCGCGGGCTGGGTAGTTCCCGGCGCGGGCGGCGGCTGAGTGGCCGGCCCAGGGCCGTTGGCGGGCGGAGCCACCGGGCGCGTCCTGCGCCTGAACGGCGGACCAGGTGCCGAGGGCAGTCAGTCCGACTCCGAGAGCCAGAGCAGTCTTGAGCGTGAGTTGTCGCAATGTGTAATCCTCCTGAGTGTGTCTCTCAATGATTTGTCTTCGTGTTGGACGCCTTGCAAATCTTTTCTTGAACGCTTTTTCCTAAACAGGCATATAGATGCTGGTTTTATCGTTTTGTTTCAACTTTTTTCAAAGAATAATTACATCCCCAATTCGCTGGCGGTGATGATGGCCTTGGCGATCTCGTGGGCCGGCTTTTGCAGGTTCTGGCTTTGCGCCTGAATTCGGTAAAACGCCTCGCGCTCACTCAGGTTGTGACGCTCCATCAGCAAGGCCTTCGCCCGGCCCACCAGTTTGCGGGCCTCCATCTTCTCTCTCAAATCTTCGACATCGGCTTCCAGCGCCTGCCGTTCGCGATGCCGACCCAGGGCAATGGCAATGGCCGGCCCTAAGTCTTCCTGCCGGAACGGCTTGCGAAGGTAAGCGAGGACGCCCGCCGCATCGGCTTTAGCGATCATGTCTTCCTCGGCGTATCCACTGAGCAGCATGACGGCGGCCAGGCTCTCGCTGCGCGCGACGCGGGCGGCTTCCAGCCCGTCCATCCGGGGCATCATAACATCTAAAATCAGAAGGTCCGGGTGCAGAGCGCGGGTCAGAGTCAGCGCCTGCCGCCCGTCATCCGCCTCCCCCAGTACGCGCAGCCCCATATCTTCCAGACTGTGACGCAGGTCCAGCCGGGTCAGCGGATCGTCATCGGCGATCACGACTTTCACAGATTCTACTACAAATGCCATCGCGGTTCATTCCGTTTCTCTGCCAAACGTGCCAAAAATGCACAGAAAAAGAGGCCAAGCGACAACACAGGTGTCATCGAAGACACCAATGTCGGCTTGCCTCTTTCGCAGAGAAAACGGGCGCGGCGATGCGCTGGGGGTGAGCGACAGACCTTTCACAAAGCGGCCGGCGCGTCATCGCTCCGGGTCGTCTGCCGCCTTCCTGAAAGTTGGGGGAACCTTGAGGGAGCATAGCAGGAAAGTTGGCATAGTATACACGCCTGCTTGGGCGAATGTCAAGGGGAGGCTGACAATTTGCCGCATTTTTTTCAATCCGCCTGTAATTTTTCAAATCCCGGCAAGAATGCGGAGACGGCTGCCCTAAAGAAGCCTTGAGGGGACGCCGATATTGGAAATGTCACCGGATGAGGTTGTTCGCGACAACAAGCAAAAGCGGAAACCCGCCCCGTGGACCGATTACCAATCGTCCGTTTCGAAAAAGGAGTTTCGTATGAAGTTTTTCCGCCCCAAGAAGGCGACGGGTTTTACCCTCGTCGAGATCATGATCGTGGTTTTGATTATCGGCATCCTGCTGGCAATCGCGATCCCCAACTTCGTCAGCGCCCGTGAGTCCTCCCGCGCCAAAGCCTGCGTCGGCAACCTCAAGCAGATCGATAGCGCCACCCAGCAGTGGTGCATGGACCAGAAGAAGAACGCCAGCAACTACGGCACCGGCCCCAGCATCACCACCGACCTGTTCGTTTCCGGTGGCACTGGCTACCTGCGCGCCGCCCCTGCTTGCCCGTCCAACGGCGCTTATACCGCTGCGGCTTTCGATCACCACAACGCCTCAGTGCAGCATCAGCGGCAACGGCAGCGCCGGAGCCAACGCGGACACCAACTATCAGACAGGCGCCAAGTTCTACCACGGCATGTAATTCTGTCAGATCCGTCTCACACAGGGAGGATGCCAATTTCCGGCATCCTCTTTTTCTTTCCCAGAGAGGATCACGGCCATGTCTTATCCACAGAGAGCCGGACGCCGCGCCTTTACTCTGGTCGAGATCATGATAGTCGTTCTGATTATCGGCATCCTGCTGGCAATCGCCGTTCCTAACTTTGTCGCCGCGCGTGAGACCTCTCGCGCCAAAGCCTGCGTCGGCAACCTCAAGCAGATTGACAGCGCCACTCAGCAGTGGTGCATGGACCAGAAAAAGACGATGAGCAATTACGGCGCCGGGCCCGAACATCGGCACCGATTTGACCGGCACGAGCAGCTATATCCGCGCCCTTCCAGTCTGTCCGACCGCCGGCGCCTACGCCGTCGCGGTCACGATCACCGGCGTACCGACCTGCTCCATCAGCGTAGGCAGCGCGGACACCAATTACCAAACCGGCGGAAAGTTCTACCACGGCATGTAGCCGTGCGGGCTTCCTTCCATCTCAGAGGATGCCGATTATCGGCATCCTCATTTTGTTTGTTTGTTTGTCACTCAGGAGAGGCGAACCAGCGAGACGGACATGGGGGGCAGAGTGATTACCAACTCGTCGCCGGCCACGGAGACGTCTAGCGCCGCCGCGCCGATCCGGTCGGGGGCGTCGAACGTATTATGGGCGTCCATCGCGTCCCCCGTAACGACCGTTCCCTTCAACTTCTCCCCCGCCTGCGCCGGCACGGTGGCAGCGAACTTCGGCGGCGTCGGAGGGGTGGGTGTTACAGAGCGTCAGGCTGATCATTCCCCGTGCGTCGCGCGACGCCGAGGCGCTGACCTGCGGAATGCTGGCCGCGCCATAGGCGTACACCCCGCCGCCATCAATCATAATCGGCAGCGATGTCGCGCCCTGATGTGCTTTATAGAGGTCAAAGACGTGGAAAGTGGGTGTCAGGACCATGCGCGGGCCGTCCGTCAGGATCAGGGCCTGCAAGACATTGACCGTCTGCGCCAGGTTCGCCATGCGGACCCGGTCAGCGTGGCTGTTAAAGATGTTCAGGGTCAGCCCGGCGAGGAGGGCGTCTCGCAGAGTGTTCTGCTGATACAGGAAGCCTGTTTCCGTGCCTGGTTCCGGGTCGTACCAGCCGCCCCACTCATCCACGATTAAACTGACCTTCTTCTGAGGATCGTGTTTGTCCATGATGGCGCTGTGCTTGCTCACTAACTCCTCCATGCGGAGAGCCTTCTGGAGCGTGGAGAACCAGAGGGATTCGTCGAATCCGGTGGCCGCGCCTTTGACCCCCCAATCACCCGTCGGGATTGTGTAATAGTGCAGGGTCAGGCCGTGCATGTATTTTCCAGCCTCGCGCATCAGCGTCTCAGTCCATTGATAATCGCCCTCGTTGGGGCCGCAGGCAATCTTGAAAACCTGGTTGCCGTTGAAGTTGCGGACGTAGGTCGCGTAGCGGCGGTAGAGGTCAGCATAGTATTCGGGACGCATGTTGCCCCCGCACCCCCAGTTCTCATTGCCAACGCCGAAGTATTTGAGTTTCCACGGCTCCTCATGCCCGTTGGCGCGGCGCATCTGGCTCATCGGCGAGTCGCCGCCGTGGGTGATGTACTCGATCCACTCCTGCATCTCCTGGACCGTTCCGCTCCCGACATTGCCGTTGATATATGGCTCGCAGCCGATCTGTTCGCACAGGTCCAAGTATTCGTGGGTGCCGAACTGGTTGGTCTCGGGCACGCCGCCCCAGTGCGTATTGACCATCGGGACGCGGGCCGAGCGCGGGCCGACCCCGTCTTTCCAATGATATTCGTCGGCAAAACACCCGCCGGGCCAGCGCAGGACCGGGAGTTTTGATCTGTCGTAGGGCGGCGACGACATCTTTACGGATGCCGCGCGTGTTGGGGATGGGCGAGTCCTCGCCGACCCAGATGCCTTCGTCGATGCAGCGTCCCAGGTGTTCAGCGAAATGTCCATAGACATTCTTATCAATGACAGCCCCAGGCTGTTCGTCTCGGATGGTAATGTGGATCATACCTACTTAACCTTTATGCATCCCTTTCAATGAAACAAGTTGCCTCACGGCAGCGCAGGGTCGGTTCCGGGCGCTGCGTCGGCTTCAGCGGAGAAGTCGGACTGGTTGAGGGAAGAATCAACCGCCTTGATGACGTAAAAATACTTCCGACGCTCCTTCGCCCTGCTGTCAACGAACCTGCTGCCTTTCACGCCCCGGGCAATTGTGCCATAGGGGCCGCCGGGAGTTGTAGAGCGAAAGACGGTGTAACCGGCAAAATCAGCTTCTCGGTTGCGGTTCAATGGAGCGCGACCGCCTGCGGTTTGGCCGTAGCCGTTAGCCCCCTCGGACGTTTAGGAGCAACAAACGTAAGCGGCGATTTCTCTAACCCGCTCACCGGCATCAGACGCCATTGGAGAGTGGGGTCGCCGTGCGGAAAAACTACTGGACGCTGGCCCCAGCGCTCTTGCTCGCGCCCGCAATGCCCAAGCATTTCGTGCTCCAACGGCTGCGGATGTAGAAGTCGTTGTTGCCTGCATACTCGAAGAACCAGTGCTGCGCCCCGGCGTCGCCGTCACCCTATTGCTGCACCTTGCCGCCCTCGGCGTAGTTCCAGTCGGCTGTGTCCAATGTTTTTCCACTGTGGACAGCGCGAACGGTAAAGTAGCTTTATTATTCCCGGCGACCCCCAATACCTTCCCGCTGTGGCGATTCACGATGGCATTTTTGCCTTCAATCTTCGGCAGCACGTCCTGGCGGCAAGGTGAACGTGCTGAAGGAATGCGCCGGCAGGGTAATGACCTCGGATTGCCTGCCGTCAATGTTCAAGGCGATAGGGAGAGCTGCGTCGGCGGAGTTGCCCATAACGACCACGACTTCGCCATCTGGGTTGACAAAGGCAAGGCGGTCGCCCCAAGTGCTTTCCGTGGCGATGACATGGGCACCGGGCTGGATAAAATACGAGAAATGCTTGTAGCAGTAGTAATAAGGCGTATAGATGACCTTCCTGCTCTTCCTATCCACCACAATGGGCGAACACTGCGCCCAGCCCCCCGTGCTGAGACCAGTTTCATTGAGAACGAGGTTCCACACCATGTTAGAACTTGCTCCCGCCCCGAACCATTTCTTAGCCAGTTGATATTGGTATTCGGCGAATCCCCAGTTATTAGCATTGCTTTGGCCGCACTCCGCCTCGCTTTGCATAAGTTTGAGGTCAGGGAAAAGAAAGTGCGTCTCTGCCATGTCTGTGGTGGCATCCCACTGGCATCCCAGACCCCTGACATACTGGCGCGCATTCGGGTCCTGCATGGCCGGCCCAACCCAATAAGCGTATCCGCCTCTGCTTGACTCGTTGAGAGTGCCCAAAAAGATGCCGGCCCCAATACTCTGCTTTTTGAACTGAGGCCCCAGATGATAGCCGATAAATTTGGCTAACTGTTCGCCCGTCCAGAGGCAGGAGGTATAGTTGGTGGCCATGTTCGGCTCGTTCTGAGGCATGACCATGCTGATGTTGACGCCGGCTGCTTTGTAAGCCTGGACATAGCGGGCAAAATAGAGGGCCAAGGCGTCCAGCGTCTGACGATCGTCCCGGATATGGCCGGAGACGAGGCTGTTGTTGTCTTTCATCCAGGACGGGGGCGACCACGGCACGGCCCAGAGTTTCATGTCGGGCCGTATCGCCAGCGCCGCCTTGATGAAGGGGATCAACTGTTCCTTGTCGCGATCAATGCTGAAATGCTTCAGGGCAAAATCGCCCGGTGTTTCATCCAGCGAATAGAGTGTGATCGCGTAATCGCTGGCCCCGATGGGAGTGCGGCACAGGTTAAGTTTCAGCCCGTTGTTTGGGTCAAACAGGCTGTGCATGACCTCATTGCGGTCAGCCTCGGAGAGCGATTCCAGGGCCTTCCAGCCGCGCTCGTTAAAGCACCCACCCCAGCCGTCAATGGCCTGTTCCCGTCGTTTGGAATCCACGAGTACCAGGAACCTTGGCGACGTGGGAACGGGCACCTTATTGTAGACGACAACATCAGGTTTGTCCATCCACAGGCTCTTTTGAGTAGAACATTTCCAGCGAATGTTCGCTGTATTCGTTGAGCGACCCTGTGTGTTGCCCTGCTTGGCATTGTCCGGCTGTGTCAGTCCCGCCAACGAGAACAGCATCACCGATCCCAGAACCGCCAGGGATAATACGATCTTTCTCATGTGCTGATACTTTCTCAGACAGGTATGGTTGCGTCATTCTTTGAGGTGTCAATAAATAAAACACGAAGAGGTTCGCTGCTAAAGTTACGCAACGCGAACCGATTCGTTTCTATTATGTTCTTGATTTTATGTTCTGTCAATTTTTAATACAAATATACTTTTCACTGACGGTTGGTGGAAATGACGGCAAACCAGCCACCACAAAAGCGATGTGGAACCGCGTCCGCGCCACTTGAGAGAGGGTTTCCGCGTGACCTGTCAGCGTCGCACCAGACGCGCCCCGAAAACGCCGCCGGCGATGGCGCCGGGTTTGGCCTGGAAACGCACAGTCAGCTTCGTTTTGCCCTGAGAGAGTGCGGTCGGGATGGGATAGGTGACCTCGAAGAACTGTCCCGGCTGGTTGTTCTCCAGCATTTGTTCCGCGATTTGGACGCCGTCCACCAGGATGTTGAAGCGGCGCTCTGCGGTTCCGAGAGCGGCATCGCCGCCCCAGTAGGTGACAACGAGTGCGTTCGCGGCATTCGGCACGGTGTTCAGACTGAAGGCGAAAAAGCCGCCGTTAGCTGCATCTCGCCAGTTAGCCCCGTTGAACTCCCCAGTACGCGACTGTTCTGCCAGTAGGTCCGCAAGTTCCAAAGGCAGCCCGGCCACATGCGTCGGCGGCTCAGTCATGACGGTCTTCGTGCCGTAGGCTTTCATCTCCACGAGCGCGATGGCGGCATTTGAGGGGTTGCCGAAAACAGCGCGCAGCCGAGAACTCTGCACGGGCGAAAACGTGATCCTCGTCTCGCCGTCTTCCACCGGCCTGGCCGGTGCGTTCTCGGCGTTTGAAACGTCCGCCCATTCCTGCCCGGTCCAGTATTGGAGGGTAACGCGCGTAGGCGCTTTGAACTGCGCGCCGTCGCCATAGAAATACAGCCGTACTGAACTGACAGTCTCGGGATGGCCTAAATCCACGCTGAACCAGTCGCTTGGGTTCCGCGATCCGAGGTTAGTCCAGTAATTCCGCACGTTCGGATAGAGGTAGTGGTCTCAGCCTGGTTGTTGTGCGAGTGCGCCTCGCGCCATGTTCGTGTTGTAGTGATGCAAAAACAACCGCAAACAATTCTCGTGCATCTCATCTGACTTGCTGAACGAAAGCGTCTGGCGCACAAACCGAGCCATCCGCTGACGCAGTGTGTTGTTAAACCGCTCGATGTGGTTGGTCTGGCCCTCGCCTTTGCCGCTGGCCAAGTGCTGATCTTCGGGTACGATCTTCGGGTAGGCTTCCCAGAAGTCGGTAAAGCACAGGAGCCGTCGGTAAGACCAGGGAATGCGTTGCCACAGGCGGCGGCAGGTCGCCTCGCTGCGGTCTCCGACCGCATAGGCAACAATCTGGCGTGTCCTGCGGCACAATGCCAGCCAGACCCAGCGTTTGTTCTTGCGCCGGGCAACAAAAGACCAGAGTTCATCTAACTCCAGCACGTCATCCGGTTGAGCAGGAGCCAGCGTCTGTGTTAGTGGCGGCAAGTGATTGGCTTTTTTTTAACCAGGTTGTCAGCGTGTTGCGGCCAATACCAAAGAGGCGGCAGACGCCACACATGGAAGGGCGTTCCTGATAGGCAGCCACCACTTTCTTCTGAAACTCTTCGGGATGAGAGCGGCTTTCGGGCTTCTGCCGAAAAGTGCGTCGGCAGTCCTGGCAGAGGTAGCGTTGGTGGTCATTTTTATCTTTGCCGTGACGGATGACGTTCTGGCTTTGGCAATAGCGGCAGTGCAGGATTTGGATAACCATGATAAAGATTTACCCAGGAGACACTGACAACAACCGCACGGAAACCACTACCCGGATAGAACCAGACACGTCCGTCAACGGCCTCGTACAGATCATTGGGATCGGTGTTGGTGGAGGCGGCGGGAACGGGAAAACCACTCCGGGTCAGGTTGACCGCCAGGTCCGCCGGCAGCGCAGGACGGGGCGCGGGAGCCGCCGCGCTCTTCGGAAGGGGTACCAGTTTTCTGCCCAACGGCGAGGATTTTACCATTGGCCGGCCATCCACCCAAATGGAGAGACCCGCGCCCCGGTGGTAGCGGCTGCCGTCGCGGTCATAGACGATGGTGACGAGGCGGCCATGGTAGGATACGTTCTCCAGGCAGAGATACGAGATGGGATGGGCTGCCTTCGGGTCCGTTGGAATGAGCGGGTTCACGTCCAAAACGTCATCGGCTCGGGGGCGCAGTCCCGCCAGGCCGGTGATGATCAAGTCGTTGTAGCCGGAGTGGTTATAGTGGTGGCTCCGATGGAGACCGACGATGACGTGGCCGGTGTCCGGGTCGTAGTCCTCCTGGAGATCAGGCTGGCCGTTCGCGTAGTGCTGCCGGGTGTATTGCTGGAGCAGGTGCACGTAATCGTCGCGGCTAATAATCTCTTGTTTGGGATAATCGTTGAGCAGGTTCGCCAGGCCGCCGAGCGCCAGCGTGGTCTGAAACGGCCAACTCGGACCGTTCCACTGGCATTCCGGCTTGCGGACCCCATCTTCCACGGCATACCGGTACTGTCGCTGATAGTATTGGTAGGACGGCTCGACAGTGCGGAGGCCGTAGGGACCGCCTAACTGATCTGGGGAGAGCAGATGGCCCCAGGCTGCGACGTATTTGGGATCTGCGAGGGGTAACTCGAAATACCACGGCGTGTAGCCGGCCAGTTCGCGCCCCCGGATAAAGTCCCAGTAATGCACTGACTCGTTGCTGACTTTGTATCGGTCGACGAAATGCTGGAAGCCTTCGTTCCAGAGGTTGGTCTGCACTCGCTGTTGGAGTGCGACCGAGTCGGCGGCAAACTCCGCCGCCGATTTCGTATCCCCGGTCATCGCGGAGAGCTTGCTGATGGCGCGGGCGTTGGCGAACATGAAGCTGTTGATGGTGGGCCGAAAAGCATCGCCGCCCCCGAACCCATCCCGGCCGCCCGAGGCATCCACGGACGAGATCGTGTATTCGGTGGCGTCCAGCAGCGGCTCAATGAAATACATCCCCTTGGCCGTGTCATAGTGGTCATCCCACTGGCGGTAGAGGCGCTTCATCTCGTCCAGGTTCTTGGTCGCGGCCGCGCGGTCTCCGTCCACAAGATATTTGTCGTAGGCGGCGTCCGCGATGGCCTCGCTGAAGTGCCGGTCGTTGCCGCCGTGGTACATCCAGTCAATATAGTCGTCCACGTACCGGCGGTCCCGGAGCCAGCGCCCTTCCATGATGTGGAACCCGGTGGCATCGTTGAGGCTCTCGTAGGGCTTGAGCGACCACGATACGTCGTCCAGGAACTCCGTGACGATGTAGCCCCGTTCGCCCAGGTCCTTGAGATGAGACTTGTAGAGCTTCCACCGGTAATAGTAGATCTCTTTGATCTGCGGATCGGAGCAGTCGAAAAAAGGGAATGTTCTGTTTGAACCAGGGAGCGTCGCTGGCAAAGTATTGGGCGGCCAGCGCATCCGCGGGCAGGAGGGATGTTCCAGTCCCCCGGCTCGCGGTATCGGCTGAGCGAGTAGTATCTTGCGAACCACTGGCCTTCAACATCAACTGAGTATTGGGAACCAGTATAAGGAGCAATAATATCGCCCCCGCGACTAACAATACTACGAGTTCGTTTTTCATGGGCTGTCCGAACGCGCTGGAACCGAAAGTGGCGACCCTGCCGACGCTGGTTTGCATAGGCAGGGCGCAAATTATTCCTCTTATTGACCGTCCGCAGCACGGGTGAAGTAGACCAGCCCGCAAGGGTTATTGGCGGCTTGCCAGGGTCCACAGGTAGAGGCGGTTTGCGGTGACTGGGTGAGCAGGGTTGAGAGTCGCATGGATTTGACATGGCCGTCGCAGAACAGCACCTGGGTGTAATCCATGTGCCGCGCTATCAGCGCGCCCTCCAGGTTGGTCGTTGTAGAGAACGAGCCTTCAATGCTGCTGTAAGGCGCATACGACGTGGTATCAACAGAGGTCGGTTGAGCGCTGACGCCCGTGTTGTATTGCCAGGCGAGTTGAAACGCGCCGTTGCCATCGCCCGCAAGGAAGGTATTGGAGGGATCGTCTACAGCGACCGACGTGTTGGCCTGGAACTGCGCCCCGCTGAGGGGGCCGCTCCACGGACTGGCTCCTGAACCGCCGTTGCCCCAATAGGCGTCACTCGCCACATAGCTGCCGAAGTTCGCCGGGGTGGTTGCAGCAATCGTCGTGTTCAACGTGGAGACATTGACATACTGGTGCGTCTGAACATCGTCTGGGCAGTTGAAGACCCCGGTGCTTTTGATGTAGGGGAAGATGGCATCCATCCAGCGGTAGGTTCCGGGAAAGGCGTTGGCATACAGCGCTGGGTACGCCTCATCATAGTCCTGGGTGTACTGCGTAACGGCGAGGCCAATCTGCTTGAGGTTGGACTGGCAGCTTGCCCGGCGTGCATTCTCCCGGACCTTCTGGAAGACCGGGAAGAGGATAGCTGCGAGAATCGCGATAATGGCTATCACGACGAGCAGTTCAATCAGCGTAAATGCTTGGGTGAAGCCTTGTTTCTTGTTCATGATCGTCTCTTTCTTCATATGTTTGTTGTGCTGAGAGAGCGGGACAAGGCGGTAAAATCGCCTTGTCCCGGCGATGAGAGAAACCAATTGGCAAGCGTTCCTACGGCGCGGCGATCCCGACCGCTGTCCAGCCCGCAAACGGCCCGTACTGTGTAAACGTGTAGCTGCTGCCCGTCACGTTCCATACCGAAGCCGTGCCAGTGGTGTTGTCCCACAGCAGGTGCGCCTTGTTGTCCGAACCCGTCGCCACACCCACTGCCGACCAGCCGCTGAACGGGCCGTAAGCCGTGTAGCTGTACGCCCCCGTGCTGAAGTCCGCGCTCCACAGGCTGGCCGTGCCGCCCGTCTTGTCCGACTTGTCCCACAGCGGATGCGCCCCGTCGTCCGGCCCCACCGACAAGCCTACTGCCGAATAACCGGCAAAGGGGCCGAAGCTATGGGTGACGTAACTGCCATTGGCGGCGATCCGATACCCGGATGCCGTGCCGTCCGTCTTAGTCCAGAGCAGGTCCGTCACAGTCGCGCCTGCCGCGACTGCTTTGGCAGTCCAGCCCGCATAGGGGCCGTAACTGGTGTAGGTGTACTTGCCGGTCGTGTGGTTGACCGTCCAGAGATTGGCGGTGCCATCGGTTTTGGTCCACAGCAGACGCGGGTTGGCGTCGCCGCCAACGCTGAGGCTGACGGCGGAGTAGCCGGTGAAGGGGCCATAGGTGGTCGTGGTGTACTTGCCGGTGCTGTTGTCCAGGCTCCAGAGAGCAGCCGTGCCATTGGTGTTGGTCCAGAGCATTTCGGTCAGTCCATTGGGGGCAGCGGCGATGGCTTTGGCGGTCCATCCGGCAAAGGGGCCAAACTGATGAACTGTGTAGCTGCCGCTGGCGCTGACGTTCCAAACGGAAGCCGTCCCGTCAGACTTATTCCAGAGGAGAGTGGTCGTGACAGTCGGTGCCGGGGCACTGACGGTAAAGTTGGCGGCAGTGGATACGCCTCCGCCGGGGACGGGATTGGCGACAGTGACCGCGTCGGTTCCCACGGCTGCCACGTCAGAGGCAGGGACGGACGCCTTGATCTGCGTTGCGGAGACGAAGGTTGTGGTGAGGGCGGCTCCGTTCCAGTTGATTACCGAGGAGGGCAGGAAGCCGGTGCCGGTCAGGGTCAGCGTGAAGGCAGCGCTGCCGGCGAGTGCGGTGGCGGGAGCCAGGATCGTGACGGTCGGCGCCGGGTTCGGGGGCGTCAGGCTCCATAGCTGATTGGTGCCACCCAGATAGTCCCAGCACTGAACAAGTGTTCCGTTGGCAGTGCCGAAATTAGTGACGTCCATGGCCTTGTCAATGTCGTTTTCGGGTGCGATCTTATACCAGCCAGGCTGAATGGGAATAAGGTGCCAGCGTTGGGCACTGTTGCCGTTATCGTCATAAAGCTGGAGAACGTTGCCGTTGGTCGTGTCGCCATTAGGCAGATCAATGCAGCGGTTACCGGGAAGGGCAGTGCGGATGCGGTAGCTGCCGTCGGCCTGCAAATCAAAGAGAAAGTTCTGATTGGCCCCGCCGCTGAGGGCGTGGATGTCAAGCTGTGTGCCGTTGCTGGTGTTGCTGCCCCGTACATCCAGCGCGGAACTCGGCGCGTCCTGCGGTGTGAGGACGTAGGTGCCGTTCGGGACAGTCGTCGTGTAAGTCTCACTGACCGGAGTGATCAACCACTGCTGGGTCGGGAGTCCGTTGTAATCCCAGATCTGAAGCTGGGTGCCGGGCGCCGCCGTGCCGTCGGGCACGTCTACGACACAATTTCCATTCACCGACTCCATCACCAACCCCCCGTCGCTGTTGCGGTCAACGTTCCACTGCTGGCCGAGGCCGCCTCCATACGAGTAGAGGTTGAGCTTCGAGCCGGCAGTGGACGAGCCGTTGAACACATCGGCAACCAGGCCGCCCTGTCCGCAGTTGATCGTATAGTCTCCGTCGGTGAGCTGGGTGAAGCCCCACTGCTGGGAGAGCTGACCGGTGTAGGGGTTCTGCACCAGGGGCTGGAGCGTGCCGCCGTTGCCGCCATCCCATCCCAGGCCGTTGGCCTGGTTGAGAATGGTATACGTGCCGCTGGTGACCCAGTCCGAAACGTAGGGCCAGCCGGACGCATCCCAGAGCAGGTCCCGGATCTTCAATGTCGGGAGGCCATTGGCGTTGCCGTCATAGTAGTGGTAGCTGAGGTAGCTGACCCCGTTCTCGCTGAATACCCCCACACACCCCGGTCCGATGTAGCGGCCGGAGGTGCTCAGGAACAGTGTCCCGCCGCCGTTCGTCAGGGATGTGCCATTTTTGTCCAGGTAGGGGCCGAGGGGATTGGTGGAGCGGCCCATCATAACCTGATAGGTGCTGTTCACACCCTGGCAGCACGCTCCGACGTTGTAGAAGAGGTAGTAGTAGCTTCCGTTCCGCACGACGTAGGACGCCTCAGCCTGATTGTTGTTCGCCAGGTTGTAGAAGGTCGTGTTCAACAGCTTTCCTGTCGTCGCACTCAACTGCCCCGCGTAGATGCCTCTCCAGTGCGAGCCGAACACAAGCCAGAGGTTGTTGTTGGCGTCCTGGAAGATAGCCGGGTCGATCGCATTATAAGGGTGGGAACTATTGGAAGTGACCACCGCCCCTTGATCCGTCCAGGTGGACATGTCCGGGCTGGTCGCCAGGCCGATGGCGCTCGTCTGGGAGCCGAAGGTGGAACAGGCGTAATACAGGTAATACATCCCGTTCATGTAATGGACTTCAGGCGCCCAGAACGTGCCGCTGAAGCCGGGGACGGAGGTGTTGATCCAGCTCGGCCAGGCCGACGGGAACACCGCCGGGGCGACAGCCCAATTGACCAGATCTGTGGACGTGATATGATAAATTCCGTTGCCTGTCCCAAAGATGTGATAGACCCCATTGACCTTGGTGATGGTGGACGGGTCGGCAATGCCCGTCGCGCCTTGCAGTGCGCGCACCGAAGTGCCTGGGAGGCCCAGAAGCGCCAGAACGCTCAAAAGCAGAAACAGCCGAACCATTTTGTTCATGGTCATTGTCTTTCTTACGTCTTTAGTTGAAGCTAAAGGTGACAATGCGCGGCGCTGCCATCGCCCCGGTTCCTGCAGCATTCGTCAGCGTTTCTCCGGTCGCAGCCGCGCCGGCATCCGCCCCCGCAGAAACGGCGGGAACTTTGAGGTACTTGACATGGCCATCTTGCAGCAGATAGTTGGAAGAATACTGGTTGGCCGTTTGGTCATGCCGCTCGCTTTCCTGGCCCGTCGTGTTGATGGACGCGATGATTTGACCTCCGTTGGGAGTAGCGCCCTGGATCTGCACTCCTGCCGGCGTCAGGCCGTTGCTCACCGGGTCCGTATTTTCGCCCGCAGACGGGTCGCAATTAGCCCAGCCCTGCGTCTCAAACAAGACTACGGTGGAAGCCGGAGCGCTGAACTGAGACAAGGCAATAGGATTTGGGTACGCCATGTTCCAGTTGTATTCGTAAGAGACTTTGGGCGCGGCGGTGCTGTCGTCCGGGCAGGCATAGACGCCAGTGGCTTTCACAAAGGGATAAATCTGGCTGCCCCAGCCCTGGCCGCTTGTGGCGAGGGCAGTGAAAACATTGGTGCCTTTCGTGCCGCTGGGCATTTTTTCGTCACTGTCCTGGGTGTACTGGATGAAGGCCAGTCCGAGCTGCTTGAGGTTGGACTGACAGGAAGCGCGGCGGGCGTTTTCGCGCACTTTCTGGAAGACGGGAAAGAGTATCGCGGCGAGAATCGCGATAATGGCGATGACGACGAGCAGTTCAATCAGCGTGAAGCCCGAGCGTTTGGCTTCTGTCCGAGGGTAATACATGGTCGTTTCCTTTTTGGCGGAGGCGGTGCATCCGGCTTCCGGCCTGCAAAATGCCTGTGATAAGCCATCCGCAGAGCTCAGGCAAGGCTTGTGGACTTGATGGCCCCGGTTATATTTACCCAAAAATGGGAGGCGGGGCTGTGGAATCTCGGACGATTAGTTCCGTCGGCAGTAATTCCTGATGACCTGCTTCAGCTTCGCCGCTGAGCTGCGCTAAAAGCAATTCGGCGGCCCGTATCCCGATCTGACGCATCGGCTGGCGCATGGTGGTCAGCGCGGGATGGCTGCCGGCGGCAGGAAGGAGATCATCAAAACCCGCGAGAGAGATATTCCCTGGAACACACCCCCCCTGCCGTGTGAGGTCCTCTATGAGACGGATCGCCATGTTGTCGTAGCAGCACAGCGCAGCCGTCGGCCTCGCGGGGGCAGACCAGTCCAGAGCCAATATCTCATCAGGCGACATTTCGGCCATCTCAGCACCATCCTGGCCCGCGTCGGCCATCGCTTGTCGGAAGCCTTCCCGCCGCTCACGCCAAAACGGATACGCCCGGTCCCAGGGATGACTGACATAAGCGATCCGACGGTGCCCCAGCCCAAGAAGGTACTGGGTCATCTCAAAAGCACCGCGAACATTGTCTACATCCACGCTTGTAGCCTGGCCAGACGCATCCCGACCGCTCACGATCACAAAAGGTATCTTGCGATCGCGCAGGATCTGGGGCAAGGCGCACTCGGCGGGCGGGATCAGCAGCAGGAAACCATCACACCGATTATCGAAGAATTGGGGCATCTGCTCCGTTTCTTTCCAGTCTTGGAAGGTGCAGAGCATCGTACTTTGCTGGCAGTGCGTGGTGACTAACAGGATGCCGTCAATCTCGGTCATATGGAAAGAGTTGTCATAGAGCGAAGTTCCCTGGTGCAATACTGCCAGACCCAGAGTGTTCATACGCCCCGTGGAGAGCGCGCGCGCGATAGCGCTGGGGTGATACTCCATTTCTCGCGCTACTGCGAGGACACGCTCCCGAGTACGGGCGCTGACTGGGCGATGACCGTTGTTAAGGACTTCCGAGACGGTTGCCGGTGACACGCCGGACGCTCGTGCCACCTCTTTAATCGTAGGCATAACTCAGTATTTTCCCATAATTCGCATACATGAAAAATATTTCATCCCGTAAGACTCGTGTCGCGCTGTTTGACTACGGAAAAACAATGCGAAACGGTTCGTGTCATTTAATTCCATTAACGAACCGATTCGTTTTTCTATTATATCACATTTTCTTTGATTAGCAAGGCTTAACAGAAAGTATTTTAAGGCTGAAGTTAAATCGCTGAATGGTAAATCAGGGCAGGGTGAAGTTTTGCGCCCAGGCCGCCGACAATGAAACCATTCCGGCAATTCTGCGCGGCAGAGCGAGAACACGATGAACTTGTCCCTTCTGCGAAAACATTGCGATAATCTTCTGGCCCTGGCGCTGTTCGTCGTCGTCTTGACGACCTATCTGCGGACGCTTTGCCCGACTCTGTACTGGGGCGACTGCGGCGAACTGGCGACAGTGGCTGCGACGCTCGGCATCCCCCACCCCACCGGCTACCCTCTGTACTGCCTTCTGGGCAAACTCTGGACTTTGATCCTGCCGGTCGGCAGCATTGTCTGGCGGATGAACGTCTTCAGCGCCGTTTTCGGATCCCTCGCCGTAGCCTGTTTGTTTGGCTTTGCCCGCGCCCTCGTGCTGCCGCGTCCACTTGCCCTGATGGCGGGCGGCCTGCTGGCCTTCAGCTTCACCTTCTGGCAGCAGTCTCTGATCACGGAAACATACACGCTGGCGGCCTTCTTCACCTGCCTGCTGCTGTTTCTGGCCGCGCGCTGGCGCAGCCGGGGATGCCAGGCAAAGGACCTGAGATTACTTGCCCTGGCCTATGGCTTTACGTTGACCTGCCATCAGACCAATACGCTGTTTTTGCCGGGATTCGTCTTGTTTCTGCTTTGGACCGCGCCGCATTTGCGACGGCTCCGTGAGCAATCTGTCCGGCGGGAATGGATGGCGGCTCTTGGCGTCGGCGCGCTGCCGCTCCTGACCTATCTGTACCTGCCCCTGCGGGCACGGGCGCATCCGGTATATAACTGGGGCGATATTGAGACGCCCTTCGCCTTTTTTTATCATGTGACGGGCCGTGCCTATGCCGGAGCCATGTTTCATGAAACCGCGCAGGCAGCCCTTAGCCGCCTCCTGACAGCCGCCACGCGACTGCATCTGGAATTTTCCTGGCCGCTGGTCGCTATCGCCGCGCTTGGCCTGGGCCTGTTCTGGCGGCGCTCACCGGAGCGCCCGCTCGCGCTGCTGCTGACCTGGATACTCGTCGTCAATGTGGCGTTCGTCGTCAACTACAGCATTTACAATGCCTATATCTATTTTATCCCGTCCTACATCGTCCTGAGCGCCTGCACCGGGCGCGGCCTGCTTGGATTGTGGCAGGCGCTGGAGCCACGTTTGGACCCGGTCAAACGGCCCGCGTTCGCTGCCTTCGGCGCGCTCTGCGTCCTGGCGCTGATCCCGATGCAGGCGCTGGCGCACCGACAGGTGGATTTGAGCGGAAACTGGACCTGCTATGATTACGGGCGCAACCTGCTGGCTTCGGTCCCCCCCCATGGGATTTTGATCGAAAATGGGGACGACACGGCCACGGCGACAGTGACGTATTTGCAGGATGTGGAAAATTGCCGCCCGGATGTCGTTCTGGTGCGGCGTACCCTGCTCGGCGCGATCTACGATCCGGGCTATCAGCAGTGGGCCAACGCCTGGTATGTGGAGATGCTGGGCCGGGCTTACCCCGAAATCCACACACTGTATCCCGACCACTCGCTCAGTCCGATGCAGGCGATTACCGAAGACCCGTTGCGCCGTTTGATCCGGGATGCGCTGGCGAAGGGGACGCCCGTCTGCGCGCTTTGCCCGTCCGGCGGCCCGCAGTGGTTCAGCGCAACCCCAGCGTTCACGGATGACGACGGCAAGCCGGTCGGGTTTGATGTTTATCTAAGCCGTCACTATGACATGGCGCAGGTGGGACTGACCACACGGCTGTACCCGCGCGGCCAGCGCCCCTCAGAGGCCGCCCTTCACGCCGAAACGGAGCGAGTCTGGCAGGAATACGCCCTGCGCGGCGTCTTTGAAGGCAAGCTGCTGGATGACCACTACCTGAGCCTGCTGGCGCTCAACTATGGAACCGGCGATCTGGCGCGCGCCAAACTGGCGTTTCAGCAGGCCGATTACGCGACCGCAGAAACATCGTACCAAAATGTCCTTACACTCTTCACCTGCGCGGATGCCGAGCAGGGCCTCCAGCAGTGTCGGCAGGCACACCGTCCGCCGACCCGGAAAATGGCCGCCCTTCCCGTTTTTGCAAAACTCATCTCTGAAAGACCCTGACCCAGTCAAGAAAGTTTCCCCATGAACATTGAACCACAGCGACACCGTGCTGCTCGGCAACGCGGCTTCACCCTCGTAGAGATCATGATAGTCGTTCTGATTATCGGTATCCTGCTGGCAATCGCCATTCCCAACTTTGTGGCCGCGCGTGAATCATCCCGCGCTAAAGCCTGCATCGGCAACCTCAAGCAGATCGATAGCGCCACCCAGCAGTGGTGCATGGACCAGAAGAAGAACGCCGCCAACTATGGCACCGGCCCCAGCATCGCCACAAACTTATATGTGGCGGGTGGAACCGGCTACCTGCGGAGCGTTCCAGCCTGCCCCTCCAATGGCACGTATGCAGCGGCGACCGCGATCAATTTGACGCCGAGGTGCAGCATCAGCGGCGACGGCAGCGCCGGAGCCAACGCGGACACCAATTATCAGACCAGTGGGAAATTTTATCATGGCATGTAACAAATCTTGTTGCAGGCGCGGTTTCACACTGATTGAAATCATGGTTGTGGTGCTGGTTCTGGGCTTTTTGCTGGCGATTGCCATGCCGAGCTTTGTCAGCGCGCGTGAAACGAGCCGGGCCAAAGCATGCGTTGCCAATCTGTATCAGATCAACAGCGCCAAGCTTCAGTGCATGATGGACAACAAGCTGTCGGCCTCGTCCACGGCAACGTTCAGCGTGGATGGCATCACGGCGACCACCGGCGGCCCCAACGGACTTTATCAACTCACGCTGAACCCGACCAGCCCGAACTACATTCGGGTCGTGCCTGTCTGCCCCTCCGGCGGCGCGTATGCGCCCGGAAGCGTCAATGTCGCCCCCACATGCAGCATCGCGACGGGTGCAGCCTCAGTGGACTATCAGATCGGCGGCAAGTGGTACCATGGGTATTAAGGAAGAACCTCGTATTTTTACCTCTAATCCCCCAGCTCCAACGCGCCATAATCAACAATAGCCTATTATCACGCCGCGCCGCACGCAGGCATCCAGAGGACAGGCCATGAACTCTCGCCAACACCGCGCCTCGCGCACACATACTGGAACAAAACCCGAAATACGACGGCGACGCCGTGGTTTTACCCTCGCCGAAGTCGTGCTGGCAATGACCGTCTTTACCATGATGATCCTGATGTTCGCCGCCGTCTTCCCGATGGCCGTGCGCGGCGCGCAGTACAGCAGCAACTACGCCCAGGGGGCCATGCTGGCCCAGCACAAGATGGACAGCTTCGCACGACCGGGTACAGCAAGCTGTTCAGTGACGGCAGCGGGACAGCCTTGACCAAACTCTCTTCGCTCGGTATTGTTGACGGCCAGAACGCCGACGGGTCATTTGACTTCACCACCGTAGACAACTTGACCAGTTCGGGCACGACCCAGGGTTACTTCCCCGCCGGCAGCACCGGGAGCATCACCATTCAAGACTACAGCGCGACGCCCGCCGGCAGCGCAGCCGGCGCTCCTGCCGGCATCCTGGCCTATGTCACCGTGACAATCGCCTGGACCGGCGGCGGCGTCTCCAACGGGTCCACCTCGGTCTCGTCAATTATTTCCAAGGATGCCTCCTAATGAACACGCTTCCAAAACGCGCTCGCCGGGCCGGTCGCCGAACACAGGGAGGCTTCGGCCTTCTGGAAGCGCTGATTGCCATGTCGCTTATCGCTCTGGTATTTCTAGGCGGCATGGACCTGATCATCAACTCGTCACGATTGACGGTACGAACGCAGTCTCAGATGTACGCGACGGCAGATGCCGCCAATTGCATTCAAAGCATCATCAGTCAGGTTCGGGAGGCGCAGTCGTTCACGCTGCCCACCAGTCAGACGGCTAACACGGCGGAAGACGGCTGGATTGCGCTGACCAACACCACGCTCAGCCAATTCTCCACCACCCTGAACGGTTTTACGGTCAACACGGCGATCCAGATCACCGCGCCGCCCGCCCTGACGCCGGCCGCCAATAACTATAAAGCCGGCGTTTTGACCATTCAGGTTCAGAAAACGACCGGCGGTTCCGGCCCCGGCAGCTATTGGTCCGTTACCCCGTATGATTCCCGTCCGGCAGGCACGGCGGTGACGCTGATCTACCGAGGCGATCCAAACGGAACGCCAGACCCGAACCCGACAGGAAGCGCGGTTGCCGGCGCGGGAACCTACCTGTGGCAGTACACAGTTCCCGCCAACAACTCTTTTGATGTAGTCGCGCATCCGCCGGTCGCGCTCTGTAAGAGTGTGTCCACGTCGCCGAACGCGGTGCAGTTTGTCCGTCCCGCCGATGCCGGCGTGCCGCAGCCGTTTCAGGCCGAAGTCAAAATCATCAGCGCCTATTACAGCCCGATCAACGGCACGGAGACGAACGAAGAGGGCGACGCAAACGGCGACACAAGCAGCCAGCTTACGGGCAAATGCGTCTACATGCGTGATCATCAGGCCAGCCCGCCCGCAAAGACGAACATTTCGCAGAGCAGCAACAACCCGTTCCAGCACCATTAGGACAGCAGGCATCTCTCATGCAACACAAAAACAGTCGAAAAATGCAGCGCGGCATGGGAATGGTCGCCACGATGCTCATTTTAATGGGCATCCTGGCGATGACCCTAGTCGGCGTCATCGCCAGCGGGGGAAAAAACACCGGCGGACTGATGGGACAGGCTGGAAACGGAATCCAGGCCAGCAAGGCCCGCACCCAATCCTCTGCCTCCTTCAATATGGCCGAGTCCGGCATCCAGATGACGATGTCCTGGCTCAGCGCCCAGGCCGCGCCACCCAACAACTCGGCGGCGTTTGCCCCCACTCTCTGGGGCGCGACCAATGTCGGATCGCCGCCGCGCGCCCAGGTCACTCCCAACACCAGCGACCCTAACAGCTATTTCTCGGTTCGCATCTACCCGGACTCATACAACAACGATGTCACCAGTCCGACCAGCACCCAGAAGAAATATCTGATCGAATCGGTGGGAGTCAGCAACGGCATGACGGCGGTCGTTCAGGCGTATGTGGAGCAGGGCAGCTTGAGCCAGTATCTGGTTCTGCTGAACTCCTGGAACAATTCCGGCAACTTCTGGGTCAGCGGCCTGACGACTTTTGACGGCCCCGTGCATGACAACAATGCCAACGGCGTGGCGGAGAACGTCTTTTGGAAGAGCCAGGCGGGAAGCCTGCCGATGTTTACCTACACCGGCAGCGACGCTTACTCGGTTTCCAGTCCTAACGGCATTGATTGGTGGAACAACTGGAACCCCAATACACCGCCGCAGGTGATCACGAACCCGGATGGGTCGCAGACAAACCAGTGGCTGAATGTTGCGGCGGGCGGTGCCAGCACCGTGCAGACCGGAACGCCCGTCGTCCCCTTCCCCACGACCAGCAACAAACAACTCTCTGCAGCCACCAACGGCGCGATTACGAACCCGACCGGAGCTACTCTCTGCCCCGGCGGCGGAATTTACATTGAGGGAAACGTGGATGAGATGGCCCTCAGCACATCGGGGCCGAACAATACAAACCAGGTGATCACGATCACGCAGGGAGCAACTCAGCAGCGCATCACCATCAGTCCCAGCTCGGGACTGACCACGCTGGAGCGCTACGGTCCCGGAAATACCTGGCACACGATCAGCGTCATGGCCGGCACAACCAATGGAGTTGTTTACGCGAATGGCAATATCGGGTCCCAGGGCGATCCCAAAACGGGCGGCCTGCATGGAACGGTCGCCGACAACCAGTTGGACGCCAGCGGCAACCTGCTTCACAACAACGCATTGACGATCACAACGCCGCAGACCGACAACTGCAACATGGACGGCAGCCTGACTTACAATACGGAACGCCAGGTCGCGACAAACGCTTCCGGCCAGCCGGAGTACATTGACGTCAACGGCAATCCGACCAGCGATCCGACCCAAGGTACGCCGGTGTATGTCCCCGAGCAAAATGACTCCGGCTTCACTAGCAAGGCAGGAACAGTCGGCATTATTTCCAACAACGTCCTGGTAGACCAGACCGATTCGAACGGGCAGCGCCTTGAACAAGTTTGAGATGGACGGCACGGTTCTGGCGTCGGGCATTTATGATGCCGACCACTTTGACTCTCGCCCGGTGGGCCTGTGGGAGAACATGGGCGGCTACCTGTCCAGCACAGTCGGCACGTTCGGTGTGTTCGGGAATAACCTTCAACTGACCAACGGCTTCAACACGCAGTTTAACTATGATGCCCGGATGCGAAATAACCCGCCGCCGTATTTTCCGACCACAGGCAGCCAGTACAATCTTATCTCCTGGCAGAATGTGGCAGCGCCTCTGGAATAGGATTTTTTGGAATAACCGTCCGGCGCGGCTCCGTCGCGCGCAGAGTCAGCAGCAGAGCGGCGACGGACAGGGCGGCGGACAGAAGAAACAGAGCCTGGTAGCCGCCGGCATGGTCGGCCAGCAGGCCGCCGAGCAGCGGCGCGGCGGCGCGGGGCAGGGCAGTGACGGCATTGTAAAGCGTCGTATACAGGGGAATCTCGCGCGGCGAGCCGGCGTACTCCATCACGATGTTGTTTCCGGCGAGGCCCACGCCCGACGCGGCGAGCGCAGCAGGGCAAAGACTCCGAAAAAGAGCAGAGGCGTGGGCGCGAACAGGGCAAACACCGAGGCCAGAGCCGCGCAGGCGCAGGAAGCCAGGAGAATGCTCCTGTTGCCGAAGTGATCGCTGCCATAGCCCCAGCCCAGACCACCGAACGAGGCTACTAAAACAAGAGTCGCCGTGTAACCCGCGACGGCATCCGTCCCGGCGCGTAGATGGCGCTGGGCGTACAAAACATAGAAAGGAACGGCCAGCATGGACAGCGTCAAGACGACTTGGCCGTAGAGAAAACGGCGAAAGCCGTCATTCGTCCGCCAGACGCGGCGGCTGTCCCGGCCATAATGACCTGTATGCGGATCATCTTCGGACCGTGGCTGGCCGACTGGCTCACGGATAACGGCGAACGGCAGTACGCTGACCGTCATCAGCAGAAAGCCGATCAAAAAGCAAAGCGCGTAGCCCTGTGGAAAGCCGCCGTTCGGGCCGGACAGCAGACGGCGCAGCAGGCCGTCCATGCCCAGGCTGCACACGCCGGCGACGCCGCCTGCATAGCCGAATAATCGCCCCCGCCATGCAGGTGGAACACATTTTCCGACGACCACCCAGTAGGCCGGCTGATTGAGCCCATCGCGCCGGCATGAACCGTGATGGCTCCGAACAGGGCCGCAATCAGCCAGCCGGGATGCGTCCGTCCCCAGAGCAGGGTCAGCGGGACCAGGCCCAGCAGCGCGAACCGCTCAATCAAGGCGACCGTGAACAGATACCCCCGCGCCCGTGGAAGCCGGTTGAGGTAGCCGACAACCAGAAAACCGGGCAGAAACATCAGCAGGTTATAGAGGGCAGGCAAGCAGCCGATGGCCGTATTGCTTGCCCCTAAATGTTTCAGGAACAGCGGCAGGATCGTCGTGTTGGAAAACAGCGCCCCGCCCAGCGGCCAGCCTACGGCATCGGTCAGGCAGGCCGCAAAGTTGAATTTTTTATCGGCACGAGTCATCTTTCTCTAGCCACCCGGCACAAAAAAACGTCGTGGCCGGTTCCGATGCGGGTCAGGACGGCGATCATTTCCTGCGAGCCGCGCAGCTTGAGTTGGCCTCGGACTTCGTCCGGCTCCTGTGGAAAGCCGCGTTTTTTGATGATGACCCGTCCGACATCGCGGGCCGAGAGCGCCTCCTGTAAGCGCTTTTTACCGTAAGGAAAGCGGTCTAAGATTTCGTAAGCCGTTGCAAACGGCGTGGAAATCAGGCGATTGCCAAGCAGGTACGCGATTTGCGGGTCTACAGGCGCGGCGTCCAACTGCGCGGCCAGCGTTCCGACCAGATGGGCGCGAATCACGGCAGGATCAGGCTCGTAAAGGTAATCGCCGGAGGCAGATGTCAGCGTTCTGCCCGGCTTGTCCGCGTCTCCCGCCAGTGTCAGCGGCCCTTCGGCGGTCAGCACGGTCGCGCGCAGTGCATTGCCGGAGCGCAGTTTCCCCAGCCAGAGCAGGGCTTCCCGGCATTCGCCCCCTTCGGACAAAAACTCCAATTCGGCCCCATAATTCTCTGCCAGAGCATGATTGATCGCCGGAGACAGCTTGACACCAATGCCCTCAAAATACAGCGTCTCCAGCCAGGAAAGAGGCGGGGAATATTCTTCGGGATCGGAAACACGGCGGCTGTTCCGGCGGCGAGCCGGATCCCACCACGCAGCCTCGGTGGTAAAGCTGGTCTGAGTGATGTCTGTCGGAATCACCGTGATTTGTTCCGAGAAACCATGCGCGCGGGCGTTTTCTTCGGCAAACTTGGCGCGGATGGGATCAGCTTCATAAAGCGTCACGCGCAGGCCGGCACGGGCGAAGGCCAGCGCATCGCCGCCGATGCCGCCGCCCAGGTCGGCAACGCGGACAAGGCCGGCCTGAACGAATCGCTGCGCGTGATATGCGGCTGTCCCCTGCCCCGACGCTTGCTCTAATGCCTCGCGGGCAAAGTACATTTCGGCGGCTTTCGGTCCAAACTTAGCCTGCCCGCGCCGCCGCAAATCCGCCATTTCCCAGGCCGCCGCCGCCTGTTCCGGCGGAACAAATTTCCGTAGCCGCGTCAGAGCCGGCAGCGTCTCCGTTCGCGCGGCCAGCAGGGCGTCAGCCTCGGTCAGCAAGGAGCGTCCCGATGGTGTTAGCAAGAATTCAGCGAGTTCGTCGTCTAAAATTTGTGGCACGCAGGGAATTGTACCCTCTCTGCCGAATAGAGCGCCATGCCTGCCTTTCAGCCGCCGCGTGATTGGGACGCCATATATGCCGCCGACCCCGCCGGCTACTTCTTTGGTGAGGAGCCGAGCCAGATCACGCGCTCCGCACTGGCCTGGTTCCAGAAATTCGGCGGCGAGGCCCAAAACGCATTGGCGCTGGACCTGGGCAGCGGCGAAGGACGCGACACGGCGTTTCTGGCCGGGGCGGGGCTGCGCGTCATTGCCCGCGATGTATCCCCCAAAGGGCTGGAAAAGACCCGCGCGCTGCTGGCGCGGCGTGAGATACCGACTGAACGGGTAGACCTGGCTCTGGGCAATGTCCGCGACTTTGCCTATCCCTCAGAAACTTACGATCTCGCTGTGGCCGCGAATGTATACCAGTTTTTGACACCCGACGAAGCGCCCGTCCACATTGAACGGCTGAAGCAGGCTGTGAAGCCGGACGGCCTCTGCGCCGTCGGCGTCTTCAGCCCGGCGATGGCCGCCTGGGGGGCGGAGATTGACGGCTTCTTTACGGCGACAGCGGATGAACTGCTGACATATTTTCCCAAAGATGCCGGCTGGCTGCCGCTGGATCGGACAGAATACTGGACGTATCGCCCCCCGGAAGACACAATGGCCTCATTTGCCTATGTTGTCGCCCGAAAGGCCCCCTAATCCCCAATAATGGGGGGAACCAGACGGAAGGATCAACATGACCGCGCATCACATTTTCTTGCTGGCCCCTGGCGCTTCGCCCAGGACATCCGGTTGTTTTACCGGGACGCTCTGGAACTGACAGAAGTGCAAAAGCCGGACAGCCTGGCGCATGTTCCCGTCCTCTGGTTCTCTGCAGGCGCCATTGTTTTTCATATCAGTCACCCAACGGAGGGAATTGTCGGCGACGGCCACACCGCCCTGGCGACCGACGATGTAGACGCCGCCCGCGCCCGCTTTCTCGGCATGGGTTATGCTGTAGACGACGATGTCATCCCGATGGGCTACCCGCGCTTCTATGCTCGCGACCCGTGGGGCAATCAGTTTGAAATCCTGCCGGGAGGCCTGCCGTAGCGTGACCATGCCTTTCAAGGCATGGTACAATACTTTAACAGAAAGAGGTTATCCGATGCCCCTGTATGAATATGTCTGCCGCGATTGCCATACCGATTTTGAGGCGCTTCTGCCGGCCAGCCGGCGCGATGCCGCCGACACCGCCTGCCCGCGCTGCGGCGCGACAAAAACCGCCCGCAAGATTTCGCTGATGGCCCACCCGGTCGTCAAAGAAGGCGGGCGATCCGGCGGCTCGTCCGAACCGTTCCATTGCGGCGCTCCCGGCGGGTGCTGCGGCGGCGCTTGCGGGACGGAGTAACATGGCAGGAGGCGCGAAAATCAGCGCAGCAAGTCTGCGTAGACGCCGGGCGTGCTGCCCGGAATGACAATGGCTCCGACGGCTTTCTGGTAGAAATCCACTGGCCCCGCCGCGCCGATGATCCCATAAGCATAGCCCAGGTCATGCAGGCCCCACAGCGACTCGATCAGCAGCGCCTTGCCGATGCCCCGTCCCCGCTGGGCCGCGTCAACACCGGTCGGGCCGAAAAACGCTTTGCGCGTGGACTCAAAGGCAGCAAAGCCCAGTATTTTTTTGTTTTCAATTGCGATGAAATTGGTGACGGGCTGCCGCGCGAACGTGGCCGCCGTTTCATCAGACCAGCCTTGCGAAAAGTGGGTGCGGATGAACTCGGACAGCGGCGTGAATTCAAACGTGTTGGCACGGCGGATAATTATCCCCGCCGCGCGCACGCTGGCCGCGCCCTGTTCGCGCGGCGGCAATTTATAGAGGGGAACCAGTAAATCAGGCATGGAGGCCGATTCGGCGCAGGAGGCCGGATTTCCTGCCGGAACCCACTTGGCTCACTCCGCCAGCGCGTTCAGCGTTTTCAGCAGTTCCGTCGCCAGCGCCGCCGTCGCGTCATCCTGGGCGAACAGGTCCGGGTGCAGAGCGCGTGCCAGGATGCGGCGGGCGCGACGACGCTCTTCCGGCCCCAAATGACCGGCGACCGCGCCTAATGCCCCGCCGGTCCCGCCGCGTACTTGCGCGGCCAGGGTTTCAGCCCGACGCTCGGCCTGGGCCAGTTTCTGCTCGGCCAGTTTGGCCCGATCCCGCATCTCTTCCCAGCTTGATTCGGCGTCCGCGATCTGCCGCTTCAGGTCACGGGTCTTCGCTTTGAGCGTATCTAATCGCGCTGCCAGTTTTTGATGAACGGCGGCGTCTACCAGGCGCGGCCCGTCACCTTTAGCTCCCACGATCTCACGCAGTTCCGCGCAGCGGTAGATGGTCGCCCGCGAGACGCCGGCCCGTTCGGCGACATCGGCGACGCTGAACGCCGCGCCGATTTTTTCCAATGCGCGCACCGCCGCTGTCACCTGCCCGGCCCGCGTCTGCGGGTCATGCGGCTTGGCCCCGCGCGTCCGCACTTCTTTGATTTTTTTCACGGCTTTATTTTGACACATTTACGAGACAAAATAAAAGCCAGTGATACGTTATGACCGGGATAATTTTTCGCGATTGCAGGGAATGACGCCCTACAGTGGGCCAATTCACTCCTTCTGGTGGCAGAAGCGAGGAATAATACTCTCTTGACAATATCTCAGCCTTGTGATATACTATATTCACGTTCGCAAAAACGAACCCCCAGCGAGAGGCAAAAGCCTCCCGCTTTTTTGTTGCCTAACCCATCCGCGTCAGTGCCTGATACAGACGGATCAGACTCGGCCCTAGCAAGACCACGAAGATCGCCGGGAAGATAAAAACGACCAGCGGGAACAGCAGCGTGACCGGCAACTGCGCCGCCTGCTCCCGCACGCGCTGAAGCCGTGCTGCCCGAGTCATCCGGCTTTGCGCCCGCAGGGTCTGCACGATACTGGCCCCTAGCAGTTCGGCCTGCGTGACGGCGGCCACGAACGTTTTCACTTCCCCCATATCCAGCCGCGCCGCCATGTCTTTGAGGGCTTGACTGCGCGTTTTGCCCAGCCGTACTGCGTCCATCGCCCGCGCTAGCTCTTCGGACAGCGGTCCGCGCATCTTTTCCGTCACCTTCGCCAATGCCCCGTCCAATCCCATACCGGCCTCCACGCTGACGACCAGCAGATCAATCGCATCGGGCAGGGCGCGCCGTATTCGCGCCTGCCGCTGCTGAATGGCCTGTTCCAACAGCGCATCCGGCAGGGTCAGCCCGACCACAACGGCCAGAATGAGCAGGAGCATTCGTGCGCCCCACTGCGGCACCAGCCAGCAAAACGGCAGCGCGAACACAAGGCATCCGAAAACGGACAGGACGCGCAGGCCCGCAAACTCCCCCTCCCCCAGCCCTGACGGATTACCCGCCCGCGCTAGAGCCGAACGCAGACGTTCGGATTGACCCGACGGCAGCAGGCGCAAGCCCAATCGCGCCAGACGCCGTAAAACCGGCTGCCAGAGCCGCTCACTCCAGCTTCCCTCTAGCTGCACCTCCGCCAGAGAGGGCAGCGGGTCGGCAGAAGCCGTCTGCGGCGTCAGCGCGTCCAGCCGCCGCGCGACCGCCTCCCGATCCGCCCCCAGCAGCCCGCCTATCGCCAGGGCGAGCAGCGTCACAGCCAGGAACGCCATTAAAACGATTATAATCACAATCAGCATTGAGTTCAAGGCTCTGCGCTTTCTGGAATGACATGGGGTTGAAGGTTTTATTGGGGTAACCCCCGTGCTTTAGCAAAGCAATTCCCCGCCTTCGCGGGCAAAAGATGTTGACGTGATCTTTCTTCCCCCATGTAAGTGGGGGCTTGCACTTCCAAAGCCCTGCCATTCACCCCAATAAAACCTCAGGGCAGGGAAACATCTTACACATCCAGCGTGACCATGCGGCGGATAATCAGGCCGCCCAAAATCTGCCCGGCAATGGCCCCGCCGATCATCCAGCGGCCTGACAGGGTTTCCAATAGCGGCTGGAAATACGCAGGATTTCGCAGATGCAATAGCAGGGCCAGGGCAGGGGCAAGGACCATCAGTACGATGGCGGAAAGACGGCCCTCGGCCGTCAGCGTCCGTACCTCGCCCTGCATCCGCACACGCTCGCGGATCGTTTCAGCGATGGCATCCAGCACTTCGGCCAGGTTGCCGCCGATGGGAAGCTGGATCAAAATGGCGGTCACGATCAAGTCTAAGTCGGGCGATTGAACGCGCTCCACCATGCGGCCCAGGGCGGTTTCCAGCGGGACACCCAGACGCGCCTCGCCGGAAGCCCAGAGGAACTCATCAGCCAGGGGCGGCGGCAGTTCGTCCGCGACGGTCTGCATGGTGGAAAGAAACGCATGGCCCGCGCGCAGGGATGGGGTCATCAGCAGGAGCGCATCCGGTGTCTGCGCTTCAAATCGGGTTCGCCGCGCGGCTTGCCGACTCTTCAAAACGAGTATCGGCAGCAGAAGCCCCAACAGGGCCATGACAAGGCCCGTCAAAAGCATCCGTGTCGCCAGCAGGCCGAGCAGACACGACGCCGCCGAAGTCGCCGCGCACAGGGCAACCCATTCTCCCGGTCGCCAGCGCAGATCGGCGCGGATCATCGCCAGTCGCAGGCGCTTTTCCAGGTCGCTGCCATCCAGCCACCGCGAGACGGTCGGGAACGAGTCGGCGCGCAGACCGGGCGGCGCTTTGGCTTCGGCGGGCGGTATAAACTGGAAGCGCCCGGTCACGTGGTCCAAGCGGTCCCGGAGCCGCCGCGTCTGCCGCGTTCGCGCTTCAGCAACGGCATATACCAGGCTGCCGGTGAATAGAAAACTGAGGGCAATGATGTAGTATGGGTGCATAATAATGGCCCCCTAGCCCCCAATTCTGGGGGAACAGGAGAAGATAAAGCGCGTAGGGGCATTTTTCACGCAAATAGCTCTGAAGGCAGCGACACGCCCTGCGCTTCCAGAAGGGGCGCGAACGAAGGCCGGAGGCCCGTCGGACGCATCTCGCCTTGGGCGCGGCCTTCAGTGTCCACACCCCGCGCTTCCCAGCGAAAGATGTCCTGCAAATTGATCACGTCACCGGTGATCCCGGAAACCTCGGTGACATGGGTGACGCGGCGGCTGCCGTCGCGCATCCGCTGCTGCTGAAGGATGAGCTGCACGGCGGACGCGATCTGTTCCCGAACGGCGCGCAGCGGCAGGTCCATCCCGGCCATGAGGGTCATCGTTTCCAGACGAGCCAGCGAATCGCGCGGGCTGTTGGCATGGATCGTAGACAGCGAGCCGTCATGGCCGGTGTTTAAGGCCATGAGCAAGTCCAATGCCTCGCCGCCGCGCACTTCGCCCAATATAATTCGATCAGGACGCATTCGCAGGGCGTTACGGACGAGTTGGCGGATGGTGACTTCGCCCCGTCCTTCCAAATTAGGCGGGCGGCTTTCCAGCGCAACAACATGCGCCTGCTGAAGTTGAAGTCGGCGGCATCTTCCACCGTGACGATGCGCTCACTTTCCGGGATAGACGAGGACAGCGCATTCAGCGTGGTCGTTTTGCCGCTGCCCGTGCCGCCGGAAACGAGGATGTTCAGCCGACCAGCGACGCAGGCGCGCAGAAACGCGGCCACGGCGGGAGTCAGTGTGCCAAGCTGGGTCAAACGGTGCATGGTCAGCGGCTGCCGGGCGAACTTGCGGATAGTGAGAATTGGCCCGTTCACGGCAAGGGGCGGCAGCACGACGTTGATCCGGCTGCCGTCAGTGAGCCTGCCGTCGCACATCGGAGATGATTCATCCACGCGCCGCCCCAGCGGCGAGAGTATGCGCTCAATAATACGCAGCAGATGTGCCGCATCGTCAAAAGCCGCGTCCACGCGCGTCAATCGGCCCTCGCGCTCGGCGTAGATTTGCCCTGGCCCGTTGACCATGATCTCCGTGATGCCCGCGTCTTGCAGCAGCGGTTCCAGCGGCCCCAGCCCGACCAGCTCGCTCATGACGGCTTCTACCAATGCCTCGCGCTGCCGCCCGTTAAACGCCAGCCCCTCTTCGGCCAGCAGACGCGCAGACTGCGCCCCCACCTGCTCCAGGAGGGCGGCACGGGGCAGGCGGCTCAGACGCGCGACATCCGCCTCGGCCACAAAACGGGTGTGCAGGCGGCGCTTCAGCGCCATTCCTTCCGGCGGCAGGTTTAACAGCGTCATGTCTGCCCTCCTGCCTTTGGCCGCAGGGCACACAGAAACGCCGGGCGGCGCTCAGTCGGTGTCGGGCGAGGGGCAGAGGCAGCGGCCACCGAACAGGCCAGTTGAATAACGCTCTGCGCGACGCGGCTGTGCGGATGGGAGAGGACAAACGGCAGACCGGCATTGACCGAGGCGGGAACCAGCTTGCCGTCGTTAGGGATCAAGGCCGAAGCCGGGCAGCCCAGCGCGCGCTCAATATCGGGGATTTGCAGGCGATTACGCGAAGACACGCGGTTGAGGATAATCTGAATGGCCGAACGCGAGACATGCCGGCCCGCCATTTCTTCCAGCCAGAGGCGGCTGTCAGCCAGCGTCGTCAAATCAAACAAATTGGCGATCAGCAGCACGATAGATGCATGCGAGAGGGCATGGCGCGTCGTCGCGTGCAGGACAGGAGGAACGTCCAGAACGATATGACGGTAGCTGCGTTTGAGCAATCCTAAAATCTGGTCCAGACTGTCCGGCGAAAGCGCATCCAGCGGCAGCGGGGCAGTCGCTCCGGCCAGCAGGCGCAGGCCGGACTCGTGCCTCTCCAAATGGTCTTCCAGCAGTCGTTCGTCAAGGTCGGCGGCGTCCAAGCGCGTGAGGTCGGCCAACGTGCGCCGAGGCGACACGTTCAGCAGCATGGCGGCGTCTCCAAACTGCGTGTACAGGTCCAGCAGAACCGTCGGTTCGCCGGTTTGGGTCGCCAGCGCCGTCGCCAGATTGACAGCCAGAGTCGTTTTGCCGATCCCGCCCTTTGCGCCGCTGACAGCGATAATTTTTGCGGCAAGGCGCGGATCGGCCTCGGCGGCAAAGGCCGCGCTCTGACGCCGCTGAATCTCAGAGTACAATTGCCGAATCGTCCCGCGCAGAGCGGCAGGCGGAGAGGGCCACGCCAGATGCTCTCGCGCGCCCGCCCGCATCGCGTGCCGCAGGTCGTCGGGCCAGTCTTTGTCTGAAACGAGGATGCTTGCCAGTGGCAGCCCCGAAGCGGCCAAGCGCTCCGCCGTTTGATACCCATTGCTGACGGCAAGGTCGGAAGCCAGCAGCACAATGTCCGGGCGCAAGGCGTGGGCCATTTGCAGGGCTTCCTGCCCGTCACGCGCCTGCCCGGCAAGCTCGATGTCGGGGTCGTCGGCCAGCGTTGCCCGAAGCTGTTCCCGCCGGGCGGCCTGGCTGTCGGCAATCAGCACACGGATGGTCACGGCGCCTCCGCATGCGTGGAAATCGGGGGCAGATTGACCGGCGGGCCGGGTTTCTCCTGATCTGCGCGGCTCCGTTGCAGGTCGGGAAAGTCCTGGTCAAAGTCTGACTTGCCGACATCAGGCCGGGCAATGGACGGGTTTTCCAGACTTCCTGAAGGGGGCGGATGCGTGCCGGGCGTATCCGGCGTGACGATCTGCGGCTCGATTAATATCAGCAGCTCGTTTTCTTCTTTCCGCGTGACGGTATTTTTGAAGAACTCGCCGAGGACGGGAATCTGACTGAGAAGCGGGATGCGCTCCACCTGGCGTGAGGTTGTGTTGCTGTACAGGCCGCCAATGACCAGGGTCTCGCCATCGGACATTTGCAGAGTGGAAGTCGCACGCCGGACACTCAGCCCCGGCACCAGAAAACCGCTGATCTGCACCCCGTTGTTGTAGTCTAATTCGCTGACTTCCGGCGTCACCGTCATCTGAACGGCGCTGTCGCCTACAATGGAAGCACTGACCAGGAGGCGGACGCCGTAAGGCTTGTATTCAATAGTCACGGAGGCGCTGACCCCGTTCGTCCCGTTGCTGCTCTGGGCCACGGGAATGGGAATCTCGCCGCCGACCAGGATGCTGCCCTCATTGCCGTCCAGCACCATGAGGCTTGGTTCGCTGAGAACGCGCGCCTTGTTTTCGGAGATCAGCAGGTTAAGCTGCCCGGCGAGGGAATACAGGCGTTTGAGACCGCCGCCTCCCAGCAAGGTGCTGGAAACGCCTGAATCCACCTGCCCGAACAAAATGGGCTGCGGCTGAAACGAGTAGACATTTCCCTGCCGCGAGGTATCCAAACTTTGCGTTCCCCAATTGATGCCCAGGTTCTTGGAAGCCACGCGGTCAATATCTATGATTTTCGCGCGAACCAGTATCTGACGAGCAGGCCGGCTGGCGATGTTGACCAGATTAATGACCTTGAGTTCGGCTGGCAGCGATTCGAGCAAACGGTCAAACGGACTCTGCGGCTGGTTGTCGTCTGGCTGGCTTTTCGGCGGATCAGCCAGGTCCATTGTTGTGTCTGAGTTCGGCACGTCATCGCTGCCGTCGCTTGACGCCGCGCCTGCGGCCCGTTTGGCATGGCTGGCGCGCGTCTTGCGCGGGCGTGTTTTTGGCTCCGGTGAGAGTTCTTCCGTGCTGCCGCGCGGCGGCGCGTACTCTCCGGTCAGCGCAATGGTCTTGTCGTCCACTATCTGTACTTGAACGCCGGTGTTTTTCAGATTGGCTGTCAATAACGCCGCGTATGTCTGGGCCAGAGTTTGTTCCGATGCATCGTCTTTGGCCGGGGCGATGGTGAGTAGATTACGAAACCGGGGTGTATAGACGCTCGCGATGGCAGTGGCGCGCTGAAGGGCGACGACGCTGCTGACGGTTCCTTCCAGGAAGATGGTGTCTTTGATGACGCGGGCGGTGACGCCGGGCAAACCGATGTCCGCCTGCACCTGCGCGGCCAGCGGGCCTAGTTCGGGCACGGGCGGCACGACGGCCAGCCGAAGCCGATGCTTGCCCTGCCGGTCATAGACAAACAACGTCGTCTGCCCCAATGCTCTGGCGTTGACCAGTAAGCGATGCCCGGAAAGCGGCACGATGTCGGCGACAAGCGGACTGCCGATGGCCGCTGTGGTCATGCCGTCAAACTCGTATATGTCTGAATCGCCGACATGAAGCGTCTTATCGGCGGGCGTCGTGGCCGGCAGCGCAGGAGCCGCAGCCGCCGGTGTTACAAGAGGCGCGGCAGGCGCATCGTCGCCTTCCTGGGCGCGCAGCAGCGCGGCAGGCAGCAGGGTCAATGCCAGACACAAAAGGCCGCAGGTTGTTTGGGCTGATGACATATTAGCATACCCCCCACCCCCAATAATGGGGGAGCAGGAGAGGCTGTTTCTCATTTCAGGTTCCCCCATTATTGGGGGCCAGGGGACCAATTCAGATGACCGCTAGGGAACTACCGAAACTGTCTGGCTTTGGCTGCCCTTGATGACCATAATCGTGACACGGGCAGGGCGCGGTGGAGGCAGCGCCACCACCGGCAAGATTGGCAGTGCGGGCGTCGGCGTCACGGCTGGCCGAGGAGGCGGCTCCCGGCGCGGCTGAGGTTTCGCGCGCGGCACCACAGGCGGCTCTTCTTGGACAACCGGAGCCGGAAAGGCAGGCAGGGATGCGACGGCATCATCATCGGCGGCGCGCAGGGCCAGGTGGATTTTGCCTCGGCTGGACGCCAGCACCAGAGCCTGCGCCTGACTTGGCGAAACCGCGACGGTGACATGAGACGCGCCCGAACCGCCGGATGGAGTTGTGGCGGCAGGCGCATCGTCATCAGGCGAAGTCTGCGACCCAACCGCCAGCAGAGCGACATTTTGCAGCACCGTGCGCGTCTCGGAGGGTCCCGTTCCTGGCTCATCTGTCGCCAGAATGTCTACATGGTCGCCGGGCCGGGCAAACTCATCCACGCCGTCGGCGGGGTCCAGACTGACAGTGACAGCGCGCTGAGACGGCGGCAGGGCAAAGGCCATGCCCAGGGCTGCGCCGGGCGCGGCCACCGCCTGTGCCAGAATGGCTTTCCCGGACAAAATCGGACGGATCGCGACTTTGCCGGCCAGATCGGCGCGACTCGCGACGAACCCGTCCGGCGCTTCGGCGGGCGCCACGCGGCGGACTTGCAGCAGGGCGTCCGTCAGCCGGGTGCGGGCCGGAATGTCCTGGGCGGCGACCACCACCGAAACCAGATCGCTTGTTGCCGCGCCGGATGCCATGCGGCCCCGCAGGAGCAGAAACGCCAGCAGGGCGGCGGCCAGTCCCGCGCCGAGGGCCAGCGCCAGCGTTCCCCAGCGCGCAGAAGTGCGAGGTGGGTTTGGCCGGATCGGGCCGGGTCTTGATGATTGGACAACAAACACGGACGGCACCTTTTTCACGGGGCTGAACCCCCGTGCTTTAATAGAGCAATTCCCCGCCTTCGCGGGCAATAGATGTTGAGATAGCAGAGGCGATTATTAACCAGTCAAACGGGGCAGGGTCTTATCGCCGGCCCCGGAACAGCCGCCGCCCGACCCATTCGCTACGGTCAGACCGATGAAGCGCCCCAATGCTACGCCGTTTCCCGTCTGCGACATCGGGTACGGCTGATCCACAAAGAACGTCGCAAAGGCGAGTATCGTCACCGGCGCCAACTGGTTTTTGGCAGACTGGCTGACCACAGGGACGATCAGCAGATGGTCTTCCGGCAATGTCCCCGTGGGCAGTTCCAAGCCGCCGGCATTGAACCAGGCGTCATACGTGGAGTACGCATGGCTGTACGCCGTGTTGCTGACCGACAGCCGCGCCGCGAGATACTGCCGTGTAAAAGAGACGTTGTCATAAGACAATGGCACGTTCGGCAGTGTTTGATTGGCGGAAAGCGTCTGGTCGGATGTCTGCGAGATCGTGTTGAAATAGGCCATCCCGCTGCCGCTAATCAGAATGGGCGTGAAGCTGCCGGCAACAACTAAATTGCTGCCCGACCACAAGTTCATTTTCAGAACCACCTGGGCGCTGGTGGGCTGATACACGCCCGGCGTGACGGTTTTCGCGCCGCTGAGAAGCGCGGATACATAGGCGATGGCCGGGTCGGTGTTTGTCGGATCATCCCCAATCACGCCGAACGGCGCGATGGGTGAACCCGGCGGCAGGCTGCACACATTTTGAACAGACGCCGTCGCCGTCGCGGAAACCGAGAGCGTGTTCGCGATGCCATCGGTGGACGTCGGCGTGTAGCCGACCGCGGGCGCAAACGACAGCGGCGCATTGACATACCCCTGCACCGTAACGGAACTGCCCGCGCCGAGGGCAACCGAGGCTCCGCCAAACGCTGTCCCATTGGCATTGTTGGCTGTGACCACTTGAGTGGCCGCCGTGCTGGCCTGGCTGGCTGTGGCCGAATTCGCTGCGCCGGCCAGCGCGGCGGCATCGGCGACATTTTGCGCCCGCTGCCGGGCCAGCGTCATCATAGCAATGTCAATTGCCAGCGCCGCCACGCCGAGCAGGGCGGTCAGCGCGAAGACTACCAGCGGCAGTGCCGCGCCGGTTTGCTGGGTGTTGACACTCTTATTCACGCCGCATCACCATCTTAGCCGACAACGTTTTGCTGCCGCCGGAAAAGACATAAGAGGTCACGAGCGGGTGGCTGTACGTCACCGTCACGCGCACCAGGCTGCCCGAAACGGCATTGTTGGACGATCCCGAATTGCCCAGAGTTGTCCAGGTCGTGCCGCCGTTCGCGCTTTGTTCCAGGGTGACATTGGCCGCTGCCAGAGACAGCCCGATGCCCGTGCTGATCGCGCGTCCTGTCACTGTCGCCGTCGGATCGCCTACGGAAGCAGACCGGGCGGCTTCCCGCGCCGCCTGACTGACCTCGGCCTGATCTTGAAACAGCAGGCCCATTTCAATGATCCCGAACAGCAGCAGCAGAAGCAGGCCGCTGACCAGGGCGAATTCCACCAAAGCCGCGCCGCGCTGCCGCCGTGATTTCATCCGAGAAGCCTCAAATGCAAACAGGCAAAGGCCGCGCCAAGCGCGATGGCCGGGGCGAGCGGCATTTTACCGGCCTTTGACGCGGCCCTCAGTGACGACACCCCGGCTCCTGCACCCAGCAAATGAAGTCCAAACAGTGCATTTGTCACCGTCTCCCGCAGCGCCCCGCGTGCTATGGCCCAGCCCAGCGCCAGCAGGCCGCCCGCCAGCAGCGTCCCCAGCAGCGTCCAGAGCAGGAACTGCGGCCCCATCAATGCGCCGACCGCCCCCAGCAGTTTGACATCGCCCGCCCCCAGAGCGCGGACAGCATAGGGCAGCAGGGCCAGCGCGGCGATGCCGATGCCGCCCAAAGACTGGAGGAGGCCCGGCCAGCCGCCCCAAAACATGTGCCACACCAGGCCCAAAACCAGCCCGGCCAGCGACAGCCAGTTCGGAACTCGGTGCGCGCGGATGTCGCAGGCAGCGGCCAGCGCCAGCAAAATCGCCAGCGCAAGCATCATGGGATTACTTCAGGGCGTTCGCCGCTGTGGTGAGTTTGTTGTTCGTGTTGGTGCCGAGCAGGGTGATCGCGCCCACGCAGACAACAGCAATCAGCGCCACAAGCAGGACATACTCAACAAGAGAAGCGCCCTCTTCATCGCGAAAAAAGCGAAGAGCGGCAGAGCGCAGGGTGGTGATCATGGTTGGTTTCCTTCCTAGAATGCAGGCCATCCGTGACAAAATTCATGCGGCAAGAGAAAAAAGAGATTACTGAAGCGCGCTGGCAGCGGCTCCCAGTTTGGCGTTCGTGTTGGTTCCCAGGAGCGTGATGGCACCGAGGCACACAATCGCGATCAACGCGACCAGGAGAACATACTCAACAAGGGAAGCACCGTCGTCTTCGCGCGCAAAGGCGGTGACGGCGGAACGAAGCGAGGACCAGGCAGTGGCGGTGTTCATGGACAGACCCTTCCGTAGTGTTGTCGCGGCTCCCCATCCTTAGCGGAGTCCATTGGCGGTTGCCAGCGGCAAAGCCGAACTGACGGTCTATTATACACCAAGAATCATTTGTTGTCCTGCATTTCTGCCGGCGTCAAAAAATTTATTTTAATGGTCATGGCGAGGTTCCAAGAACCACGCTTGAAATACAGTTCAGGATGCCTATCAGGATGCCTATATGGTTCCGTGTTATCTGGTGTCAGGGTCAGACCCCGCTTGCGGAATTTCCCATTCCCGATGTTATAGGAGGGCTTGCCGATGCCTCACCAGCCGGCGTTCGGAAGAGACTCGCATCCCGCCGCCTTCGGTCAGCCAGACATTGCCCTGATCGCCATGCCGGCCCAGCCTTTTTTGAGGCTGATTGTGCCTGCATAGCCCCCACCGTCCAAAGCCCATCGCCGAGGTTGATGGAACCAAAAGCAAGACAAAACAGGCGATGAAGACATATTTTAGATGCGGGATGAGAAAACTTACCGTCGCCAGGTCAGCGCGAGGCCGATCAGCGCGAGCAGGCTGAGAATGCTCATCAAGCCGCCGGGCATAAAGGCGCGCGGGCTGCTGCGGAGGTAGCGCAGTGCGAAGAAGACCAGCAGAAAGGAGATCAAAATCAGGCCGAGCGGCAAGCCCCAGACGGCATGGCTGCCGATGCCATAACCGGCGGCCAGCAGGAGCAGGCCGCCGAGGATTCCCATTATCAGAGAGGGACGACTGCTGGCTTTGACAAAACCCATTATGCCGCCGAGAATGACAAGGACAGCGTAGACACACACGATGAGTGAAGCGGTTTGCATAGGGTGATTGTACCCTATCAGGAAACCGCTTCAGACATCTCCGACAGGGGAGCGAGTTACAATCTCGCAGTTGCTGACTGGAGAGGCAGCCGGTAAATGAGATATTCCGCCGCCTCCTGCGCGGCAGGCGGGTCTATGTTCGTCAATACCGCCACATCGTACCCCGAGCGCATATTAAACTGCAACTCAGCATTGATGCCGGGCGCGCCTCCCCCATGTCCACTCCAGGGAAAGCCTCCGTAATCCGTACAATAGAAGCCGTAAGCATACTGGCAGCCGGGAAAGGTGGCAACCTTTGCACTGAGGAGCAGGGCCGTATGCTTTTCATCGAGCAGTTTATGCTGCTTGAGCGCCTCCGAGAACCGGAAAAGATCGCCGACCGTTGAGTAACCACCACCGGCAGCAGTGCCGCGTGGCGGCATGTCGCCGGTATTCGGTGTCAACTGTCCATGATCGCCGTGTTCGTACCCCTGCGCCTTGTTGGGAACAGAGACATTTTCGGGAATGGAATCGGTTGAGGTCATGCCGCTGGGCCGGAAGATATGATTGTGCACATAGGCATAGTAATCCTCCCCGCTTACCCTTTCAATCACGACGCCGAGGACTTCATACCCGTAGTTGCTGTAGGCGAACCGGCTGCCGGGCTTGAACGCCAGAGGCCGACTGCCATAGAGACGAATATAATCTGGAAGCGTCCGCAGCTTGGACTGATAGGCTGCAAACTCCGGGCCGAAGATATCCCCCATGCCACTGGTGTGGGTGAGAAGCTGATGAACGGTCACCTGTGCCGCCGCCTCTTTGTTGGGATAGTCAGGCAAATAGCGTTTGATTGGGTCATCCAAATGAATGCGACCGGCCTGCACGAGCTGCATAATCGCAACGGCGGTGAACATTTTGTTCAATGAGCCAAGAGAAAATTTCGTGTCTATCAGATTCTGAGTGTTCTGTTCACGATTGGCCTTACCATACGCCTCCTCAAACACGATTTTGCCGTCTTTGGCGAGAAGCGCCGTGCCGGAAATTTCATCTTTCGCGGCCTCCACTGTCAGGTGGTTTTTCCAGGAGTTGATGGCTTGCTGTTCGGTGCGTCGCACGGGTGCGAAGGCTGCCGGCATCGGCACGGGCAGGAGGGCAAGTTGCCGGATCAGATGAGGCACTGCCGAGTTCGACTCTTTCCAGTACGCTGAAAAAAGCCGTATCCGAGTTGCGAGCTTGCAAAATTGCCTTGAAATCCGTGAGTGTGCTTTCCTGGACTTGTTTCAGCAAAAGTCCGCCTGTCATGACGCGAAGCCTCATTTGACCCGCGACCCTGTCTTTTGCATCCGGGCGGTTCTTGTGAAGAAACTGAGGCAGGGCAGTGTCCTCTCTGCTGTTGAAAGCGTCCAGCCACGCTGCGAATTGCCGTTCCGCCGCTTTTTTGCCTTCTTGTTTATTGACCTGTTGCGCTCGGAGCATGGAGGGAAGCATCACGAGCAAAAGCAGGGAGAGCATCATTTTTTGTTTCATGGGGAGACCTTTCTCACTGGCTGCTATCAGCAGAATCAGCGCGATCAAGCGTGTGCATTAGGACTGTCAACACAACAGGGTGTGCTCCGTCCGCAGTCGAACCGCTCGCTTTAAAGTCATCACGCAGAGCCTGAAGGCGCGCGACGAACTCTGCTCGGCGGAGCGGATCAAGCGGCAGGACGAGGTGAAAGCCAAACTCAGTTTGCTGGGTCAAACCACTTGATTCCTGCCAGGCGCGGCGGTAAAGCTCCAGGGCTAACCTGAGCATCCTTTCCAAGCGTGGCGTAACACCATCGCTTACTGGTATTGGGGCAATAAATTTGCGGGCAATGGCTCGGTAAAACTTCTCCGTATTCGGCCCCTTCTGCCGGGTGCTTTCCAGGATAATCAATCCGGCATCCAGCAGTCTCTTAGTGTGAAAATACAGTTTGCCGCTTTTCTCCCCCAGCACTGCCGCCAGTTCTTCGTTCGTATGGGCTTTACCGGCTAAGAGTTTCAGAATTTCGCAGCCGCAAGGGATGGGAGAATGCTTTCCACTGCGTGGGCGTCTCCATCTCAAAGTAATCTTTGGGTTCCGTTTTTGGGGTATCCATTTGACCATATTATACTATGGTCAAATGGTTTATGTCAAGGGGGTGAAGAAATTCAGGGGGTGATTGTACCCTGTCAGGAAACCGCTTCAGACATCTCCGACAGCGAACGGCGGCTTTTGGTCCATGCGGGAAGCAGCAGAATGAGCAATCCCGCGGGGATTGTCAAGGCCAGACCGACGCCGTTCAGGGCATACCAGGCATAGGCGGTGCTGTGGTGGTTGTTTGGCCCGAAGAAGTCATACAAACTGCCGCCGACTTTTTCACCCAATGTTCCGGCCAGGCCCACCGCCGAAACAAACAGGCCGTAGATCGTTCCCTCAATATGGGGCGGGCAGGCGCGCGCCGCCAGCGTGAACAGGCTCAATGTGTAGATGATGCCGAAGAAGGCCCCCACAAACGTCAGGACTATCGCGGAAAGATGGTTATGCAGCGTGAAATCCAGCAGGTATTGCGAACAATCCAGCAGCCAGGCACCCAGCGTCAGCGCCAGCACGGGCAGTTTGCGCGAGACGGCGGCGAAGGTCAGGATGCCAAGCATGACGCCGGCGGCACCATACTGGCCGAGGTCTCCCAGAAACTGCTTGGTGAAGTGCAGCGTGTCTACCGAATAGTAGAACTGCGCGGTGTTGGTGCCGGGCGTGAAGATTAAATAAAAGACGAACGCGACCACGGCCCACAGACCGGGGGAGCGGGCGGCCTGCCGCAAAGCAGCGGCTGTCTGGGTACGCTCCGCCCTCTTGCCTTCAAGACGTGCCGCGTGTTCCTCAGCCGTCTCCTGTTTTCTCTGCGCCTGGCCGCCCCGCCTCTCCTCAATCAGCAGAGTGAGCGGCAGGGCAATCAGAGCCATCAGCGCCGCCGTGCGAAAGCAGCGGGCGTTGGACCAGTGCTGCGTCACATAGCCGCCGAGATGGGCCAGATACAGCAGCGCGAGGAGGGGCGGCACAAACTGCTGAATTGCCTGAATTCGTCCCACCGTCCCCGTTTTGTTGCCGACCGTGACCATGACGGCATCCGCCATGATCATTAGAGTGACTCCCCCGGCGATTGTGACGATCACGAGCATGGCCGTGGTGAGATACGTATAGTGAGGCAGCACGGACAGGCCGAAGAAGCCAAGCGCGCCTAGCAGCGCGGCCAGGGCATAGTAGGAGCGCCGGTGGTAGCCCAACAATGGGAAGAAATCCGACCCGGCCCCGATAAAGGGCCGCAGATAATTGGGAATCGCCAGCAGGACGACCAGGGAGGCCAGTCCGCCCGCAGTCAGATGAAGCTGGTCTTTGTACAGAAAGCTTAACTTTTCCGCGGAGAATGTGCCGACGAGGGTGAGGACAGACACAGTTCCCGCCATCAGCAGGGCGATCCGCAGAAATGCATTGCGCTCAGACGACGGTGCAGCAGGGTCAGTCGCAGGACTTTGAGTTGTCATGGAGGAGAGTTCACCGGCGACGCCCGTTTTTCCTACCGGCTTCTCCTACTGCCCAGGGCCATTCAGTTTTCCCGGCGGTTGAAGCCGCAGCAACAAAAACACGAAACCGGCCTTCGCCGGTTAGGATTAAATCCTAGTCTGCGAAGGCAGACTTTGTGATGTTGTTGCCGCGACTTTAGTCGCCCGTTTTGAAAACTGAATGTCCCTATCCTACTGCCCGCCCGCGCTTTTTGCCGCTTCTGCGCCTGTATCGGGGGCCGTATCCGGCGGCAGGTTGATGATGGCGCCGCGGGGGACGCCGATGATCTCAATGTCTTTGATGTGGCGGAACTTGACCAGGCGCGGGGTCAGCGAGGCGGCGCGGATTTGCGCGGCCTGGGCTTCGGCCTGCGCGCGCAGGACGGACTTCTGATTGACCAACTGCTGCAATTGCAGGTTGAGCTGCGACAGCTTCAGGTTCTGCTGGGCCTGCAAGCGGGAGCGCAGGGCGACTTTGGTGGCGTCGTCGGGATAAATGGCGCGGATTCGCACCTCGTCAATCACAATGGAGTCGGGGTTGAAGCGGTCGTTCAGCTCTTTGAGCGCATAAGCGGCCGCCGCTTTTTTGCCGTCCCCGCTCATGTTCTGCGACGTGGTCGCCAGGCCGAAGGCGTCCACGATGGCCTGCCGGAACGCTGGCCGAAGCTGCGATTCCTCGAAGTTGCTGAAGTCCGTGAACTGGTTCCGGTACTTGCCGTACAGGGCGATCATGCGCTCCGGGTGGGCCGGGTCCCAGGCGATGTGATAGGTGATGCTGGTGTCCACGTTGAGCGTGTTGGACGACAGCGTATTGACCAGAACGCTGTCATCTCCGGCGTGCGCGCCCTCCCCCGAGTCTTTGCACCATCGTGTAGGTGCGCTCATAGGTCGGGATTTCGATCAGTTCGTTGCCGGAAAACGGCGGCTGGGCATTGAACCCGGCATGGCGGACGCGCGAGTCCACACGGCCCGTGTAATGGTTGATGACCAGGCCGACATTGCCGGTTTTGACCACAAACCCGCTCGTATTGCGAAGCAGGAGAAATCCGGCGACAAGAAGAACGGCGAGGATCAAGAAAAGTTTTCATGATGGCCTTAGGCCGTATGGCCATTCGATTTGGGCCTATTCACTTATTTGTTCAGCATCCCCATCAGCTGGTCGCTGGGCAGGTACAGCTTCTTGACCTGGCCGAGCTCCTGGTCCTGGACATACAGGTCGGTCAGCGTGCTGTTTTGCAGGCGGTTGACTTTGGCCTCCGCCGTCGCCTGCTGCAGCAGGGTCTGGTTGTCGAACCCCTGCTGCTGCAAGGCCAGTTTGGCATTGTCGATCTCCTGCATCTTGGAGAGCGTGGTGGAAAGCAGGTCTTTGCTGGCCTGGTCCTGCTCGATGCCCCGGATCATCAGGTTGGAAAAGACGATCCCGCGCGCCCCCCATTCGTCGTTGAGCGTCTTCAGCGCTTCCTGTCTCGGCCTTCTGCTTGCCCGCCGTGGTCAGGGCCGTCGCCGTGTCCATGTCGCCGATGGCGTAATTGATCGCGCCTTTGACGGCCGGCTCCAGATTGACGGCCTCGAACTGATTGAGATCGGCGAACTGGTCCTGATAGGCGCGGTACAGGTCGTCAGCTTTGTCCGAGTCAATCCGATACTGCGCGGAAACATCCACTTGCAGCATGTTGGAGGCCGTGTTGACCTGCACGGCTCCGGTCGGGTCGGCATTGGTCAGTGACAGCGTCCGCTGCGCGGTCGGCACCTCAATCACCGTTTCCCAGATGCCCTGCCAGTGCGTCCCTGCCGGCATCAGGTCGCGTTCAATCACGCCATGATAGTTGTCGATCACCAGGCCGACATTGCCGGGCGCGATATAGGTCGGCCCGGCCATATGCCCGCCCTTCTGAAGCGAGATGTTCAGGAACAGAAACGCGCCCAGCAGGAGCAGACCCAGTACGCCCAGCGTCTTTGTGCGTCCCGAAAGCGTCGGTAGGGTCGGAGTTCCCGGCATTTTTGATTTAGTTGCCATAGTTTATTGCTTCGCCTCTTTCTGATACTCGGCTTCCGGCACGACAAACGAACTCAGGTGGCAGCGCGGGCAGCCTGTTTCCAGCAGCGGCCCGCGAAACGTCTTTTCACAGTTCAGGCAGCGCAGGCGCTCCCCTTTGCGCTGAAGCCGCGCCTCAAGTTCAGCCTGCTCCCTTGCCTTTTCGGCCATCGCCCGATCCCGCGTCACGCTCTGACGCACCGACCAGACCCAGAACCCGGCCAGCAGCAGGCCCAGCGCAAACAATCCATCAAATATCATTTCCATGTGCTTAATCTCATAGACACGCCAGACGCGAAAAAGTTGCCGACGCTCTGCTGAACAAAAATCCGCCCGGCGATAACATTATACGAATTAACTGCTATAATAGTGTCGATGAGAATTTTTTTCACCTTCTTTGTTTGTTTACTGCTGGGCGTGGCGCTGGGCAGCCGCGCTTCGGCCCAGACGCCCCCGCCTGTCGCTTACGGTCCGGTTCCGTCCCCGGCGCAGCTTGCCTGGCAGCGCCGAGAACTCGTCGCTTTTGTCCACTTCAATATGAATACCTTCACCGATGCCGAATGGGGACAGGGCAACGAAGACCCAAAGCTTTTCAATCCGACCCAATTGGACTGCGGCCAATGGATCAGGGCGCTGAAAGACGGCGGTTTTCAGGAAGCCATTCTCACCGCCAAACACCACGACGGCTTCTGTCTATGGCCGAGCGCCTACACCGAGCATTCGGTCAAGTCCAGCCCCTGGAAAAACGGTCAGGGCGATGTCGTCCGGGAATTTGCCGATGCCTGCCATGCCCAAGGAATGCCGATCGGCCTGTATCTCTCGCCCTGGGACCGGAACTCACCGCTGTACGGGCAGGGCGACGCCTATAACACCTACTACGAAAACCAAATGCAGGAGCTGATGACCCGCTACGGCGATGTGGCCGAGTGGTGGATGGACGGCGCGAACGGCGAAGGGCCGAACGGCAAGGTGCAGACCTACGACTGGGCGGCCTTCAACGCCGTCATCCAGAAGTATGCCCCGCATGCCGTTGTCTTCAGCGATGGCTCGACGCACCTGACGAACAATATCCGCTGGGTCGGCAATGAAGCGGGCTTGGCTCCGACCACGGTCTGGAACTGGGGCGGCGCCGAAGCCGACCGCTTTTGGTATCCCACCGAGACCAACATCTCGATCCGTCCCGGCTGGTACTACCATGCTTCTCAAGACGGCAGCGTCAAATCCCTGGCGGACCTGCTCAAGCTTTATTACGCCTCGGTCGGCCACGGCACGGTGTTCCTGCTCAATGTCCCACCGGACCGGCGCGGGCTGTTTACCGATCCCGATGTCGCCCGGCTCCACGAGTTCGGCCAGGCCATCAAAACGATCTTCGCGCAAGATCTGGCGGCAGGCAAACCGGTCACGGCGACCAACACGCGCGGCGGCAGCAAGCGGTTCGCCCCCGCGAATGTCGTCTCCGGCAAACCGGATGCTTATTGGGCCGCTGACGACACCATCACGGCGGCCTCGGTGAAAGTCAATCTCGGCAAGCCGACAGCCTTCAATAATGTTCTTTTGCAAGAGTACATCCCTTTAGGGCAGCGTATCCGCGCGTTCACCGTGGATGCCTGGGAAAACGGCGAGTGGAAGACGATTGCCAAAGGAACCACTATCGGCTACAAGCGGCTGCTCTGGTTCCCGACCATCACCTCCGAGAAAGTGCGGGTCAACATCACGCGCGCCGAAGCCTGCCCGACGCTCTCCCGGATCGGCATCTTCCACGGCCCGTATGAAGCGTCCGTGGCCCCGGTTTCCCTCTTGAGCGGCAAGCCCGCGACGGCCTCGGATGTGCATGGCAACGAAACCGAATTGGGGGCGGACAAGGCCGTGGACGACGACTCCGAGACGCGCTGGGCCACCAACGACGGGGTGCGACAATGCTGGCTGCAAGTGGATCTCGGCGAACCGACACAGATCGCGCGTGTGTACCTCAGCGAGTTTGCCCCACGCATCCGCAAGTTCCAGATCGAGTATAAACTTCAGGAAAATGATGCCTGGCAAATCGCGCTGGCCGGGACCGATGTCGGAAACGATTTCCATGCGTCATTCGCCCCCGTCCTCGCCCGTTATGTGCGCTTGAATATCCTGGACGCCTCCAACTCGCCGACGATTTACGAATTCCAAGCTTACGCGCCGAGCCGTTGATTATGTCCACAAATCCCGATTGGCTCAAGAAAGACGGCCACGGGAGGTTTGTTCATGGGGGCGTCCACGCCGTCGCCGGGCGCGGCGAGTGGGTGCGGAACCGCGAACGCATCCCGTAGGACAAAAAACCGCCAGGCATGGAGAATGCCTGGCGGTTAAAAGAAACTCAACAGTAGCTTTACAATTTGTCGGTCGCAGCGGTCAGGCCGTCCGCGCCGGGCGAATCCGTCTGCTGGCGGATGACGCCGTCCGCATGAATTCCCACAGTCACTTTCCCCGTCCCACCCGCCGGCTTGGCCGACACAGAAAGAGCCGTCCCGGTTTTGGCGCTGAAGTTCTCAATCCAGGGCAGGTCTACTGTTTGTGGGGCCGGCGTGGGCGCTCCGTCCGCACCGCGATATGTGACGACGGCCTGCCTGGCGGTGCCAGTCACCTTGTAAGTGACCGCGTGCATCGCCCCGCCGGCATGGGGCTTGTGATGGCGGGCCATGATGATGGGCGACGAGACGCTGCTGTCGGCTTCGCCTTCGCCGGTCAGGGAAGAGCCGAACATGGCCCAGCCCGCACCACACATCGCCAGCAGGCAGGCGCCGATGATCGGCCAGCTCACATACGCGGGAACCGTCTTTTTGAGCGTTGAAGGCGGCGGTGCGACCTGCGCTTCTTCGGCCAGCAGCCGCTGATAGCGCTCGGAGCGGTTGACATCCGGCTGATACTCATAGCCGCACTTGTCGCAGACCGTCGCGCTGGCATTGGTCGCTTTGCCGCAGCGCGGGCATTCTTTTTCCTCGTCGCGCATCGCCTGCGCCGTCTGGGGTTGGGCGGCAGTCAAAACAGACCGGGCCGGTGCAGCCGCCGCATTCCCACCCATCCGCTTGCATCGCAGACACTCCGTGTCCAGTTCCGACATGACAAATCCGCATTTAGGACACTGCATGATTTTCCTCTTGAATGATGAGATATGGATTACGTCATACTCATTATATCAAAGAAATGTCCGCTTGTACAGGAAAGAGCAAAATCGCTCACTGCTCACTCTCCCATTTCCGCCGCAGGCTTAACTCCCTGGTCTATCCGGGTTATCTTCGTTCTCATAATCGGCGGCTGTTTTGCCTTGCTTGTCCCTGAGGCGCGGGTTTGCGCCGTAGCGGAGCAGCAATCGCTTTATAGCGATACGCGAGTTTTTGTCCGGCTCTGTGTAGGGCATCTGGAAAACGATAATGAGCGCAGTTTCGCCCTCGTTATTTTGGGCGTTGACAGCGGCGCCCTGTGAAAGAAGATAGTCCAAACAATCAATTTTTCCTGCATAGGCAGCATGGATGAGCGCAGTATTACCGTCCTTAAGGCAAGAGTTGATGTTTGCCCCATGAGCCAGCAGCAGGCGCATCACATGGTAGTCTTTATAAATCATCGCGCGTAAGAGGGGAGTTTCCCGTACCTGGTTGACAGCATTGATGTCTGCACCTTTTGCAAGCAAAAACTGAACCATGCTGGCCTTTTGGGCCTCCGTTTCGGGTTGATGGTCATTCTCATTTCCAAGCGCCAGCAGGAGCGGAGTATCGCCGAAATTGTCGCACGCATTGACTTCTGCGCCCCTGTCAATCAAAGCCGCAACAACTGCGGGTTGTTCGGTACCCATCAGCGGTGTCGCTCCGTAACTATCCCGGATATTGGTATCCGCCGGCGTTCCACGCCGAATGAGCAAAAGCGCCGCAGGAACATTTTCGCCGCGTATTGCTTCGGCCAATGGCCCATCGACATATTCCGGCTCATCCAAATTCCATCCCTTCTGCGTCATGTCGGCTCCGTGGTCAAGAAGACTTTTGACAATCTGTGTGTCACCATGAAAAGCCGCAACCATCAACATGGTCGGCGCGAAATCGTAGGGAGCAGCGCGTGATTTGGGGTGCAGAAACCTAGCAAAATATCTTTCGTACCAGGGTAAGGGTATTGGAGCAGGCATTTCGCGGTACTGATAGAATGTCTTCCAGTCACGAGCATTCGGGTCTGCCCCCTGATTCAGCAGAGCGGCCACTCGTTCCGAGGCATGTTGGTTTATTGCGACGGCAAGCTGCTCGGTAGCCCGGTCACGCTGATAGGCTTTCAGGGTGAAGCCTGCCAGCAAGAGGATAAGCGAGACCGTGACCCACCAGCCAGCCGAAAACTTCATTTGACGCCCCGGTACTGCTCAAACGCGACGGCGAGATACTCTAAAAAGTCGGCGTAGTTGACGGAGATGACGCCGGTGGGGGGGACGATGCCCAGGCGCTGCATGAGGGGGACGGCGAGGCGCATGGCGGCGGTCTGCTGGATTTGCGGGGGCAACTGCCAGCGGCGGTCAATGTAGTGGCGGACGGCGCGGTATTCGGGAACGGTCATTTCGTAGACATGCCGCCCGATGTCGGCCAGCGCGTAGGGAGCCAGGTGTTCCGGGAGGACGCGCGGCGGAGGCGCGAGGGCTTCCAGCGTCGGGACGCGCGGGGCGCGCTGCTTGACCACCATGGTTCCGGCCACAAAGTCGCCCAGGCGCTGATAGCGGGCGGACAGCAGCATGCACATCAGGGGAATGAGAATGCACAAGCCGCCCAGCGCACCCACAAGCGGCTCTTTGCCGAAAACGCCGGCTAGGATCAGCCCAACGGCAACGACCGGCATCCCGTCCATCATGCGGATCAGGTTGCGGACAATCGCGGCGTAGATGTTGATCGGGTAGCCGCCGTCACGAATCACGCGCAGGCCGATCTGACGCTTGCCCGGCGTCTGGCCGTTCCAGACGGTCTCAAACCAGATAAAATAGCCCCACAGGACGAGAAAGCCAGCGACCAGGGCGAAGGCCATGCCTGTGCCGGCAAAGAACTGGCCTAGCGCAGAGGCGAACGCCGACGCGGCGAGGCTGAGAATGCCCGCGACGATGCCGACCACAATCCAGATGAGGGCATACACGGCAAGCTGGAGGAATGTGTCCAGCAGGTTCGCCAGAAAGCGCGAGCCGATGCCGGCCAGTTCGTATTCAATCTCAATGTTTTCCGGTGTAACAACTAAGATTTCTCGAGACATAATTATTTTCTATTCGTCCGCACGACTCTGTCTTTCCAAAAAGCGGCTGCCGCCGCGTAGTTCTCTTCGTCCGGCTCCAATGCACTCATGGCCTGGGCATAAGCAGGGATGCAATCTTGCTGGGCGAGAGTAAAGCCAGAAGCGCGTTCCTCAAACAAGTCTATCAAACGCCCAGCATTTCCCAAGGGAGACAAGGCCCAAAGCGCTGCCTGGCGCGCATCTTCGGCTTTGTTCGCTTTCGCCCAGTCCTCAATGCCCTCCCCTAGTCCCGAAATCAGGTAGGCAGGCAAATAAAACCGCCATGCTTCCGGCGACATAATCGCCAGACCGCCCCACAAGAACATCAAGTTCTGATCGGTTTCCACCAGAACGCGCCAGTGCTTGCCCCCGAAAAACTCCCGCGTATCGCTGCACTCCGCGCAGTCGCAGTCGCTGATGGTAATGTTGTCGTCGCCAGGATAAATCGCGTCGGCAAACGCATCTTCCACACATCGCTTCAGTTCGTCCGCATTATCAGGTGCCTCTTGCATCACGCGGCGTCCAACTTCTTTCTTCCTGCCGATTTTGCGGTATAATCACGGGCATCATGGCAATAGACGAACGCGCTTTTATTAACCAGAAACGGGCGACCTGGGAGCGGCTTTCCATCATTGTGGAGCGCACCAAGCATGGCGGGCTGAAGCATCTTTCCCGCGAAGAGCTGCCTGCGCTCGGCTCGCTCTACCGACGGGCCGCCGCCGACCTCGCGTATGCGCGGGCGCAGGGAGCCAATCCCAATCTCGTATTATACCTGAATGAACTGGTCGGCAACGCGCACGGGGTCATCTACGCCGAAGAGTCCGGCGGCTGGTCCCGGCTGTGGCGTTTTCTGGCGTATGGCCTGCCTGCCGTGATGCGAAAGCGCATGGCATTTGTCGTGGCCGCCATCCTGCTGAACGTCGTCGGCGCGTTTCTGGCCTATGAAATGGTGCGTCATGACCCCACTCAGAACAGCGCCCTGATTCCCGCCGGGCTGCGCGACAGCGTGGACTTCTGGAAAAAAGGCGGCGCGGACAACGGCGACATTTCGGTCGGCGAAGGCATCGCGTTCTCCGGGGCGCTGATGACCCACAATACGCAGGTTGGGATCACCGCGTTCGCCTTTGGAATTACGCTGATTACTCCGATCCTGCTGATGTTTGAGAACGGCGTGATGATCGGCGCGCTGGACGCGCTCGTGCAGCCGACCGGCCATCTGACTTCTATGTGGGCAGGACTGCTGCCGCACGGCGTCTGCGAACTGTCCGCGACATTTATTTGTGGCGGCGCGGGCCTCTTGATCGGCTGGTCACTAATCGCGCCGGGCATCTATTCGCGCAAAGACGCCCTCATCAACAATGGCATTGATGCCTGCAAGATGATGGTCGGCACGCTGCCCCTCTGGATCACGGCGGGCATCTTGGAGGGCAACGTCTCCCACTCGTCCCTGCCTCACTGGGCCAAGTTCAGCCTCGCCGGCCTCCAATTCGCCGCCCTTCTCTTCTACATCTACGGCAGCCGCCTGAAAACGATGGCTCCCAATCTGCACGCAAAGAGGTAAACTCTATGGAACAGGCAGGGAGGCCGCTATCAATCGTTTTTCGCATAGGTTCTGGCCCCGGCAATTCACCGCTGCATGAGGCAGTTGCTGCTGTGGCCTCAATTCATGGCGATGGCGTCCTGCCTTCCTTGCCGATTGTTCGCGATGATGCTACGGATCGGGAAGGGGCTTATATTTGTGATCTACAGACCGGGTTACCGAAAACGATTACGATCAGCCGAGGGGCGCTTTATCCTGAACTTTCCTGCCTGCATGAGATCGGGCATTTTCTTGAGCATCAGGCGCTGGGATCATTGGCAGGGCAATTTGCCTCAGAAATTGATGAAGCGATTGCGGATTGGCGTCAAGCCATCCGCGTTAGCCGCTCATACCGCTGGTTGACCTGGCTACGAAGCGTGGACGATGCAGATCAGGTCTATGTAGAGTATGTGCTCTCCTGGTCGGAACTCTTTGCCAGAAGCTACACACAATATGTCGCCAGCCGCTGCAAAAGCACTCCAATCAAGCAGCAGTTTGAAGATTTGCGTTTTTCACCAAGCGAGCAGATTTATCCTGTTTATTGGGAAGATGCTGCATTCGCAGTGATTTCGGAAGAGATGGACCGTCTTTTTCTCTTGAAAGGCTGGATACAATGAAAACCGTGCCTCAGAACCCCCCACCTCAAACCCTATCCGAAGAGGAAGCTGCTGTCTTGCTGGATCAATTTACGGCGTTAGACTTTGAGGAAAAGAAAGTATTTATCCTGGAGCACCGCGAATTATTGACGTTCGTCAATCGCAGCCTCGTTTACGATCAAATCATTGGCATAGCGCCAAAAGAGGAAAACTGACGCGCGCCATCTGCCCCACTCGTCCCTGCCTCACTGGGCCAAGTTAAGCCTCGCCGGCCTCCAATTCGCCGCTCTTCTCTTCTACATCTACGGCAGCCGCCTGAAAACGATAGCTGCGTCCTCGGGACAATTGAAACCTTGCCCAAGAAATGACCATGCCATGAATGGCACGGCTATACGGCCTTCGGCCAAAAACTCTCGCTTCGCGAGACTGGGAAGAGCTAATTCTTAGCCCCGCGAAGCGGGAGTTGTTGGCGTCTTCGCCGGGTAGCCATGCCATTTATGGCATGGTCTCAGGCTTGCGCCGCTATTTTTGCCGCTATCTTCGGAAACATTGCTTCGAGGTCTTCATCTTTCCATCTTATTCCGGCAGGCTCACTTGACTGAAATCCGCTCTCAGCAGATGAAAATTCGCGCTCTGTCTTTTGCTCGTAAACCTCCATAGCCACATAGGCTATGTCTTCGCATTCTAACTGCCCGTCGCCCCAAACGATGTCATCTTTGATTAGATCCGCCAGATCGTCTGGGTGAGCCAGCGCAGCCTCAAAGATTTCTTTTCCCTGTCCTATCAGCCACCATCTAAAATACTCAAACCCGTCGTCAGAGCCGCCTCCATTGATCAAATAAGCTGCGCCCCATAAATTCCACCGATAAGCGGCCTCGCGAAACTCATTGAAAAGTCGCTCAAAAATGGCGACATCATCAGCCGAAAGCGGCAGTAAGGAGGAGCGCAGAGCCTTTGCTTGTTCCTCACACTCGCCGCCGCTTTTCGCTTTCGCCTCTTCAATCAATCGCCAGAATTGCGCTTTGTCCATGTTTTGCCTCCTAAATCAGCGACCGCGATTTCAGGTCCAAATAGTGATTGATCAAATCCGCGCTCAAATCCTCGGGGGGCTGTCTATGGTCCAGACGCCGCGGCGTTTGAGGATGGAGATGGCGGCGCGGCGCTCCTGCAAGACCTGCTGGGCGACGGCTTTCTGGTAGACGCCCGCGCCGTCCTGGGGGACGCCTTTGGCGGCTTGCAGGATATTGGGGTCGCTGACAGTGACGCAGACCAGGCGGTGCATGTCGGCCAGCATGGGGACGGCGTCTAAAATCTGGGCGGACGAGTTCAGGGTCTACGAGGTCGCTGAACAGAACCACCAGGGAGCGGCGACGCCAGCGGGTGGCGAGGTTCTGGAAAGCGGCTTTGTAATCGGTTTCCACCATGCGGGCATCGAGGTTATACAGGCTCTCCAAGATGCCGTAGACCTGCGCTTTGCTTTTGGCGGGCGGCAGGTAGACGCGGATGTCGGCATCGAAGGCCATCAGACCCACTTTGTCGTCCGAAGCGGCGGCGACATAGGCCAGCATCAGGGCCGTGTTGACGACAAAATCCAGCTTTGCCATCTTCTGCACGGGCTGAAGCATCGTCCGGCCTGTGTCCAGCAGCAGAACGATGTTTTGACTGCGCTCGGCCTCGTACTGGCGCGAAATCAGCTTGCCCCGGCGGGCGGTTGCGCTCCAGTCAATTTTTTTGTACTCATCCCCCGGCACATAGTCGCGCAGGCTTTCGAACTCGGAGCCGCCGCCGCGTATTTTGGTGCTGCGTATCCCCAACTGCTGCAAGCGTCCGCGCCGGGCCAGCAGCTCGTATTTGGCGGTTTCCAGAAGATTGGGATAGACCTTGACCTCGCGCCGGGCGGCGATTTTGCCCTGACGCATAATTAGCCCCAATCGGCCCGGATACTGGACATAGAGATCGCCGAACGCAAAGTCGCCTTTGGCGGGCGGGGTGACATGGTACGTGACACAGATCGGGCGCGGGTCCGGCGGCAGGGTCAGAGTCAGCATGGCTGGTCTGTCCAGGTCAAAGGTCGGCGGCGGCAGATCGCGCACGGTCAGTTTGATCGGCTGAGTGGAACTGTTGCGGGCTTCCAGGGTGACGGGGTTGGACGCGCCCAGCGAAAGTTTGTCGTCCACCGTCCGTTCCAGCGTCAGAGCGTTCTCGGGCCGGGGCGAGGCGAGAAAATCGGCTATGGCGCAGGCAGCCAGCAGGGCATTGTAGAGGAGAACGGCATCCAGAAGCCAGGGGGCGAGGCCGACAAACAGCAGCGGCAGCGCGCCGAGGGCCAGCAGGAGAACAAGGCGAGGAGTCAAGCGCATGGCTTATTATATCCGGCAGAGGGCAGGGCGTCAATGGGGCGCAAGCCCCTAATGCAAGAGCCGGGCCGATAAACGACCCGTCTGGAAAAGCAGGCGTCCTGCGGACGAGGAAAACTCTCTTTAGCCCACAGGGTGTCTGCTCTTGGAGACGGGTCGTTTATCGGCCCGGCTTTTTATATTACTTAAAAATATATTAATTAATTTAATGTAAGTATTGACAATTTTAATATCTTAGTCTATAATAGTTAAGGAAGTAAAACTTATGACGCAATCGATGCCTAATAAATGCCCGCTGTGCAGCGGGGCGCTGGAAATTACGGAGACGGCCTGCCTGGATTGCGGCGTCCAGATGCGCGGCCATTTCGCCCTGGCCCCTTATCGGCAGTTGGACGCCGAACAGTTACGCTTCATGGAGACGTTTCTGCGCTGCCGGGGTGTGATCCGCGACATGGAGGCGGCGCTGGGGATTTCCTACCCAACAGTCCGCGCCCGGTTGGACGCGCTGCTGGCGACATTGGGCTTTGCCGACGGCTCGGCGCCGCCGCCGCCTCCCGCGCCGATGACGGCGGAAGAAAAGGCCAATCGGCGCAAAGAGATTTTGGCCGCCATCCAGACCGGCGCGATGGATGCGGAGTCCGGCCTGCGCGCGCTGCAAGAATTGTCCGGGCAAATGACCACAGGAGACACACAATGATCGCCTTGCAAGAGAAAGAAGAACTGCGAAAAGAAGAACTGCGGGAAACCGCCCCGCGCGTGACCGCGCGCGGCCACCTGGAACTGCGGGACTGGGAGCGCCCGCAGCGGCCCGTGGAAACCCAGGGTCCGCGCAAGGCTGTGATCGCCGCCGCGCCGGTGCGGCGTTCCCAGATAGACCGCTGGATAGAACGTGGTTTGGCGCTTCTGGTCGTCACGACAATTGCCGCTGTCTGCGCCTGCATGGCGCACCTTTAGAGATGGAGATTGCAATGAACACACAGACCGATCGATTTTTTAGCCGAGGGCTGGCCCTGCTGGTCGTCACCACCGTCGCTGCCGTCTGCGCCTGCATGGCGCAGATGTAGGATGCAGGCAGAAAGCCATTTTGAGGCCAGCATTCTGATGACGGCGGGCTACCTGCTGACGAGGCGTTTGTGGCTGCCCATCGGTATCCACTGGGCCTGGAACTTCTTTGAGAACAACATCTTTGGAGCGCCTGACTCGGGTGAGCCGGCGAACCCTGTCTACACACTGATTCACGCGCATTTTTCCGGGCCATTCGCGCTCACCGGCGGTCCGTTCGGCCCGGAAGCGCGCGTCGTTTGCGTCGTTGTCAGCACTCTGGCCGGTTTGCTGCTGCTGCGCCTTGCCATTCAGCGGGGGCAGTGGCAGCCCCGCCCCCGCCGTTCCCTGTCTGCTGTCCCACTCAACCAGGAGGTTGTCTTATGAGCGAAGAAAGTATTTTGATTTTGAATATGCTCCGCGAGGGCAAAATTACCGCAGAGCAGGCCGATTCTCTGCTGCGGGCCGTGCGCGAAACCGCATCAGCGTCCGGGCCGCCCCCGCCCCCTGCCCCACCGCCCCCACCCTACGCGCCGCCCGCGCCTGATCCCGCCGCGATGGCATCCATGCAGGCCAAACTTGCTGAATTGCAGGGCAAACTCGGCGACTTGCAGGGCAAGCTGGGCGCGGCTCAGGCGGCACGCACGGCAGGGCAGGCAGCGTCGTTTGCCGGCAAAGTGCTGGATCACCTTCCCCGGCCCGATCTGGACATGGGCAAGATCAACAAAGCCGTGGACGAAGCGATGCGCGGGCTGCACTCGCTGAAGAACGATGCTCTGCGAACCGCCAAGACCGCCGCCCGGCAGGCATCGCACGAGGCGCGGCGCGCGGCCCATGAAAGCCGCAAAGCCATGCGCTTTGACTTTAATATTGACTTCGGCCACAGTGCGGCGGAAGATCGGCCCGACAATACGATAGGACAGCCGGAAGCGAGCGAGGAAAGCCACACGTCCGTGACCTGGAGCGGCGCGGACCGGCTGACCCTGGAAAACAAATACGGCAGCATCAAAATTATCGGCGTGGAAGGGATGGAGGGAGCCGCCGAAGCCGCCGTCACCAAACGCGCCTGGGCCGCCACAGAAGGCGACGCGCGGGTGCTGCTTCAGCAAGTATTCCTGACCCATCAAATAGAGAATGGCCGCTGCAAGATCGGCGTCGCCGCCCCGCAGGATGCCCGCGACCGACTGACCGTGGATTACGAGATTTCCGTGCCGCGCCAGTTGCCGCTGGAAGCCCTCACGACGTTTGGCGGCATCACGACCGAGAGGCTGGCCGGCGCGCTTGTCGTCAAATCCACTACCGGCGATGTGGCTGTGGGGAAAACGAGCGGCAATGGCGGCGAGACGCGCGTTTCCACGGCTTCCGGCGCGGTCCAAATTTCGCACTGGAACACGCCGGGCGGAAGCCTGACCGTGGAAACCAGCAGCGGGGATGTGGACGCGCAGGAACTGACGGGCGAGACTCTGAGCCTGTGCAGTCGCAGCGGGGATTTAACGGTGCGGAAAGCGCAGGCATCCGGCACAGCAACCTATGAGTTGGCCAGCGGCGATGTGTCCGTGACCGACGGCGCGGCGGGAACGCGCATCAGCGTGCGGACCCAGAGCGGCCAAACGTCCGTGTCCGGCCTGCGCGCCGAGCAGGTCCAGGTGGAAACTGTCAGCGGCGACGCCGAAGTGCGGGACGTGTCGGGAACAGTCATCGTCAAGACCGTCAGCGGCGATGTGGTCGCCAGCGGCGTAGACAGCCCCGCCGTGTCCCTGCTGACCGTCAGCGGCGACGCCCGCTGGGCCTTTTCCGGTGCGTTTTCCGGCTCCTATGCCGGCACGACCGTCAGCGGCGACCTGACGCTGGACCTCGCCACCGGGGCCAATGCCCGGATTGAGATGAACACAACCAGCGGCGCTCTGGCCTTCTCGCTCCCCGTCGCCGAGGCTGTCCTGACCGAGCGGCACGCTTCCGGCAAGCTGGGCGACGGCGTCGGCAGCATCCGCCTCCAATCCGTCTCCGGCGACTTGAAGGTAGCCGAAGCTGTCTAACCTGTTCGCCAATCGCACAAAACAGAAACGCCCGCTCTCAAGGGAGCGGGCGTTTCTGTCAGCCGGTGTTAGGCTTGTCAAAGTCGGAATTCATCGGGGATGGCAGTCAGGGGCAAATAGAGATGCAACTGGTCATCAATAAGCGGCTGGAAGCCGTAGCGCTGGTAGAATGCCTACGCCTTCTCATCTTTGGCAATGACCTCCACGGCAAAGATGCCGGAGTTGTCGGCATGACGCAGAGCGATTGACAAAGTCACGGGCCAACCGCGCCAGAATCAAGGTGCCGCGGGAGTAGTGAGGCGGGCCACTTCCGGGGATGATCTCCGGGGATACCGACCCGTTCGCGAGAGTCATGTATCCCATGACACGAGTCTCCCCCGGATTGTCCACCACGACATGCGTCCGACTCAGGTTCTCCCGGTCGTTCTTGAGAGCGTGGGCGCGCAAATAGACGGTCAAGGCTTCGCTCTCACAACGAAACTTACGCCGTTGGTGCGTCTCGTTCAGGAGTTCGCGGATCAACGGTCAATGCCCTTCCGGGCGCGATGCTGGCTGGCAAGTTCCTGCATGGCCTCGGTCGGCGCGGGCGGATTTTCCCCAATCTTTGTCAAGACCGCCCAATCCTGCTGGCTTAACAGCGTATGATGTCGGTTTTGAATGAGATCGTAAGCGGCATTCAGTGAGGCATTCATGACGAACTGCGAGACCGACAGACCTGCCAACGAGGCCGCTTTTTTCAGCACCAGCAGATTGGTCGGCGTCGTGCGGCAGTTGAACCGGGCTTCCCGCCGGGTTTCCAAATCCTGATTAGGTTCCAATGTCACGGGCATAGGTATTTTCTCCGAAGATAAGTATACCTGACATCTGATTTTTTGTACATACAAATTACGTATGGACATGGAGACTACATAAACACTATGATCGTGGATCGCGATCCGAGATCAAAGGCGTCATTACCTAGCATCCCTGCCCGGCAGGAACTCATCACGGCGCATGGCGAACCCTACGGCCATGAAGACGAACGTCCTGTACTTCGGCAACAACCTCAATGTCCTGCGGGAAAAGATAGAAAACAAAAGCGTGGACCTGTGCTACTGCGATCCGCCGTTCAACAGCAACCGCAATTTCTTTGTGCTGTTCAAGGACCGAACGGGCAAGGCCAGCGCGGCGCAGGAAGCGGCGTTTGAGGATACCTGGGTCTGGAACGAGGACAGCGAAGCGGCTTACAAGGAGATCGTTCTGTTCTGCCCGAACCGCGACCTTGCCACGACGACCGAAGCCCTGCGGCAGTTTCTGAAAGAGACGCCGATGATGGCGTATCTGGTGAACATGGCGATCCGGCTGTTTGAGATACACCGTAAATTGAAGCCGACCGGCTCGTTCTACCTGCATTGCGATCCGGTTGCCAGCCATTACCTCAAAATTATTCTGGACGTGATTTTTGGGCCGGAGAACTTCCGCAATGAGATCACTTGGAAGCGGTCATCCGCCCACAATGACGCCAAACAAGGCCGCAAAGCCTACGGCAACATTGCTGATATCATCCTCTACTATACCAAGAGTAAGGTCTTCACCTTCAATACTCTTTACACAGTTTACGAAGATAAGTATACAGCGTCTTTTTATAAACATATTGAACCCGTCACTGAACGGAGATACAGGCTTTCTGATATGTCTGGGCCGGGCGGTGCTGCAAAAGGCAACCCTTTTTACGAAGTCATGGGCGTTTCCCGTCATTGGCGTTACAGCAAAGAAAGGATGGAACAACTCATTGCCGATGGCCGGGTCGTCCAAACGAAGCCAGGGGCAGTTCCGCAATATAAACGCTATCTTGATGAGATGCCTGGAGTAGCTTTACAAAATGTATGGACAGATGTACCTCCTGTCCAATCACAGGGGGAAAGCCTCGGATATCCGACACAGAAGCCATTAGCCTTGCTGGAGCGAATAATTGGTGTCAGCAGCAATCCCGGCGACGTGGTGATGGACTGCTACTGCGGCTGCGGAACCACCGTCACGGCGGCGCACAAACTGGGGCGGCAATGGATCGGCATAGACATCACCGCCGTTTCCATTGCCATCATCAAAAGCCGCCTGGAAAACAGCTTTGACGACCTCAAAGGCAAAGTGCAGGTGGACGGCTTCCCACAGGACTTTGAAAGCGCCCGGCAATTGTTTGAGATAGACCCGTACCGCTTCCAAATCTGGGCCTGTACGCTGATTGACGCCTACCCGCTCACAAAAAAGGGCGCGGACAGCGGCATTGACGGCTGGCTCAACTTTCTGGACCTGGACGACACGCCGCACCGGGCCGTCGTGCAGGTCAAGGGCGGCAAAGTGCAGGTGGGACTGATCCGCGATTTCTGCCACGTCGTCACGCGCGAAAAAGCTGCGATTGGCTTCTTTCTCTGCATGGGCGACGTGACCAAACCCATGCTGGACGAGGCCACGAAACAGGGCTTTTGGACCGATGCCGGCGGCAGGGACTATCCGAGGGTGCAAATCCTGACCGTCGCTGATCTGCTGGACGGCCAGGCAAAGGCGCGTTATCCCGCGCAAGGCAAAGCCAGCCTGCTCGGCTACAAAGCCGGAAAACAGCAAAAGAACGCCAATCAACAAGACCTGTTCACGGAGGATTAAAATGCCATGCCATTTATGGCATGGTTTCATCCGATCAGGAAGATGCGATGCTTCCTCGTTTGGGTGAACTGAGAGAAGTGGGCGAATATGCAGGCAATGTGACGGAGAGGCCCTAAACCACAATCACGGTCGAATCCATCGTCAGCAGCGCGCCCTGCTCCGTCAAAGCGGCCAGCGTGGTGTCAAGCAGGCGGGACGTGCCCAGCAGAAGGGCCAGCGTGGAGCCTTCACTGGTAGAGACGATGTCGCAGAGGATGCCGGGGGGCAGGCGGGCAATCAAGTCGGCGGCAGACAGAGTGACGCTGGCAAGCGCGGACTTGCGGGCATGTTCGGCGTCCTCATAACGATACTCCGTTAGCTCCTGAACGGCAGCCAGGCGGTCCAGCAGGCGGGCGAGGTGATCCTTTTTCGCAGGGGGCGCGGCGAAGGTGAGGATGGCCGTGCCGTAAGCCGGCCCCGGCCCGCTGCCGGCATGGGCAGTCAGGCTCTCAATGGAGACGCCACGGTCGGCAAACAGAGAGGTGAGGGACAGCAGGACGCCGGCACGGTTCCGCAGCTTCAGAAGGAAGATCCACTTGTCCAGGCCATTTCCATTCAGCCCAATCATGGGTCTGTTCCTGTCCAGCGCGCGATCTTCTCGCTGATGGCGGCGGCAGCCTCATGTAAAGCCCGAGCCTCTTCCTGCCAGACCGGCGGCGTCAGGACGCGCACCACGCCCTGATGAGAGACGATCAGCGGCATCCCGAGCGCCCCACGGATGCCGTAGACGCCTTCCCCTCCATCATCTGCCGCACCATATCCACCGTCACGTTTGCGGTCGCCATCACTGTGCGCGAACCCGAGAGGTGCGTCAGTTAGGGCCGGATCTGCACCCGCACATCGGGCGGCATGGTTTCGACGGCCTCAAAGGCAGCCCGCGTGTCGGTCAGGAACAGGTGCTGGATCGAATCGCGCGCCTGGGCCACGCGGTCGGGGAAATCCGCTGCGGTCCCGCCACCTCGCAAGGCGCTGATCGCCGCCGTCGTTTCCGCATCATCCAGGCCGTACACGCGCACGCTGCTCCAGAGGGGAACCAGATTTGTCCCGTGTTCACCCGCAACGTAGCCGGAAACGAGTTGACGCGGCACACCTAGATCGGTGGCGACCTCGCGGCGAAACCACAGACTATCGGAATAGGCTCTAAGGCCGGCCTTCCTTCGCAGGTAATCCGGGTTCGAGCGGTCTATCCTACGCTGCTGATCTGCCTTGAAGGAACCTCGCGCTCCGCCTCCAGCCAGTCCTGAACTTCCTGGCCGTCGCCGCGCCCCCGCTGGTCGTAAATCTCGTAAGCCCGTTCCCGGATATGGGAACTCATGTCAGACGCCGCCTGCTGAGGCGTGTCCACAGACGATACGTAGGCGACAGCTCCGGCAGGGGGAAGGGGCGTGTCTGCGCTTTCATAAATCGCGCCACCTTCCGGGACCGCGTCGCCGTGTGGCGTGCCTGCAAAATCGTGGTCGTGCTTGTCTACCACGTCCACCGCGCCCGCCGAGGCCACGCCGCCCACCACCGCCCCGATCAAGGCCCCGAGAGGCCCCCCCGCCAGCCCTCCGACGATGGCGCCGCCGACAGCGCCGAGGACACCACCCTCAGCTACGTCGTGCCGCGTCGCCGGCTCCGTTTCGTCCCCTGTGTCCATTGAATCCATATCGTCAGTCCGCGCGTCATCAGCCCTCGTAGTTTCAGCCATTATGTTGCCTCCATTATTGGGCGGGATATTTATCGGGAAGGAACTTTCTTATCCTGATTCCCGCCCTGGATGTACCCCCCGGCAGGGCGGTATAAACGCTTTACGGAGGTGATCCAGGAGTGCCCCGGAGGTCTCCTTCCGGGGAGACAGAGAAACGAGGCGTAGCAGCGCAGGGTCTTAGGCGCGGGACCGGTTTAGGCATCTATTATGAGATAACTGAGGGGCGGAAGGAAAAAAGCGGAGGGCATCTGTGACCGCTTGGCCTCTCTGTTGCTTGGGATGTGTCAACAACGGCAGGGCCAATGATTAACTGATAAGAAGGGGGAGGAAGCCGACACGCGGATTCGAACCGCGGACCTGCTGTTTACGAAACAGCCTTCTACCGGTTTTGTACTGCTACACCTGTTGTGCCCGCTCCACGCTCCTGCAAAACGTTCTGAGGCATGCTGTTCACCGAACTGCTTCTCAACCCTGCGGATTTTTCTCTGAATCACTCTGAGCATAATCAGGTGAGGTCTGAGTCAACGAAGGCTGCCACTGTCCCGCATATCTTCAATCCGCTGGTCCGCCTCCCCTGGACGTGTCACGCGCTCCCATCCGTTCGTTCTGATCAAGTACGGGTTTTCCACTGACTTATCCACAATTTTACTTTCCCATTTTCTATTTTTGTATCTGCTTTCTTTTGTTATATTGACTACCGTACACTTTTAGTTTGCGTTCATTTAAGGTTGCCGCTTGGGGTATTCTAGTTCTTACCACAGTTCTGGAGTACCCTAAGTAAACTCAAATGAGCGACAACCTCAGACGTTATTGGGCCATACATTCGGCTTTGATGCAACTGTATCCCACAGAGCCGACCGGTAATCTAGCCTGGCACCTGAAAACATTGGCCGCCTTGACATCATTTTCGTCCCTTAGTGTGCGGTATCGTTGGCAGCAAGAAGACACATCTGCCGGCGATTGCCAGCAAAGCGCCTGACCGCAGCAAGCAAGAGAGCCGGGCCAAGCGGTTCGCCCGCTTCCTACAAAACCCGACGGTTAGGCCCGAAGACTTTTTTGCGCCTTATGCTCAGGACCTCATTGCCAGCCTGCCGCCCGGTCCACTAGTGCTGGTCATGGACGCAAGTCAGGTCGGACGCGAGTGCATGGCCTTGATGGTGAGCGTTTTGTTCGAGCAAGACAACCAGAACGGCGCAAAACTGAAACGCGCCCTGCCCCTGTGCTGGCAGGTCGTCCAAGCCAAGAAAGGACACTTATCGCAGGAGCGGCATCGGCATCTTCTGGCCCAAGCCAAAGCGCTTGTTCCGTCCGGGCGCAAGGTCGTCTTTCCGGGCGACGGCGAGTTTGACGGATGCGACCTGTTGGCCGACATTCAGGGCGCTGGCTGGCACTTTGTTTGCCGCACCGCCAAGAATGTGCTGCTTGCCGAAGCGGACTGGCCGGACGAAACCTTTTCGCTGTCGCAGGTTGAGTTGCAGCCGGGCGACTGCGTGGAACTGTGCGAACATCTTTTTACCGAGCAAGGCTTTGGCCCGGTTTTGGTCGGAGCCGTCTGGGAGCAGGGCCAAAAAGAGCCACTGTTGTTGGTGAGTAACCTGGATTTTCTCGGTGATGCCCGTTTCTGGTACAAGAAGCGTTTCGGCATTGAGACGTTCTTTTCGGATCAAAAGAGCCAGGGCTTTTACCTCTGCCACAGTCATTTCCGCCAGCCAGATCGCCTGTCCCGGCTTCTCATGGCAACAAGCCTTGCGTACTACTGGATGGTCTGTCTGGGAGCCGAAGTCATCCGACGCGGCTGGCAGAACGTCATTCATCGGGCCAAACGGTGCGATTTGAGCCTGTTTCAACTCGGCCTGCACTGGCTGGAGCACTGTCTCAATGAAGGCTGGCCGCTGCTCGTCCGGCTACGGATTTCAGGCGGCCAAATGAGATGCACAGAAAAGTGTACGGTAGTCAATTAATGAAAAACAAAGCATACAACTCGCTATGATAAGTGCAGTGAGTACGGACGAAATTTACGCTCATGCTCAAGACAAACAAAACGATTTTAATCACGGGATCAATGGCTACGACGGAACATTCACTCTCAGAAATGGGTACACATGGTTTACCGAATCAGATGATGACTGCCGGATGATTTAATCTCCCGGCGAACACTACTTTGACCTATATACAGGCTCCGACCTAGGTATGATCGCTTCTGAAGAGGAGGGCCTGTGGATATGCGGTCCCGGTTATGACTGGGACATATATGGTGATACCGGTAAAGTTCATGCGGTCTGGTTTCCAGGAAAAGCCCATCCAGATTATCCAAATGTGATCGCCTCAGTTGAGCAGGGCAAATGGGGACCGGCCTTCTATTATAGGTGGGCGGATGCTGCGTATGACGACGATGAGGCGTTGGAGAGTCATGTTGCTGTTGTGCGGAAAAAGGGACGGTATAATTGAAATCAGCAAGGGCCCGAGAGTGCCAAGCCTTCTCCCCAAGACGAAGCGGCCACTGCGACTCAAGTGTAAAGCTTGGCATCAGTTGAAAAATGCTATAATACTGGTGGAGGTTGGTGAAGATGCTGACGACAATAGAAGGCGTTTATCGGAACGGCAAAGTGGAGTTGAACGAAATCCCGAAGACTGGTCATGGCCGGCGCGTTTTGGTGACGTACCTTGAAAGCGACGGTGAGGCGGAAACGTCCCCGGCTCAGTTCATCCGCCTGGGTATGCTCCCGCAGTTGCGAACGCTGACGGATGAGGATTTCAAGGCCGCCGAGTTTCATGGCGATTCCAATGAAGGGCTAGATTGGTCCGGCCTGTGAAACACTTTCACGTTCTTGACACTCACCCACTCCTCTGGTATCCGGGCCACAGCCCACGCTTGGGTGCCGCGGCTGAGAGCATTTTGCAGGACACCTCCAATGATTTGGTATTACCAGCGACGGCTTACGGTGAGTGCTGCTGGATCGTGGAGCATGGCAAGGTGGCTCCGCTGAAAGTGGCGGACTTACAGGCCGCAATAGAGGCCGATCCCCGCATCATCATTTAACCTATGGATCGCGCAGTGATAGATCGGAGCCAGAGCCGGACGATGATCGGTGAAATGCATGACCGTCAGATCGTGACAACCGCGCTCGTTCTGGCAGATCAGGGCAACCAAGTGACACTCATTACCCGCGACGAGAATATAAAGGCCTCCGGCGTGGTGCCGATCCTCTGGTAAAGAGCGAGAGGTAGAAACGGGGCGCGGCATTTGCCGCGCCCCTGTTGTTATCTTAGACGCCTTCTTTGCTGCGGCGCATCAGGTCTTCCGTATCCGTCCGGCGCTTGACTTCATAGCCCTTCAATGGCTGGATGTGGGTGTGGATGGCATCCAGGAAGTCGCTGGGGAAGGGGAAGAACGCGTCTTCCACCTCGTCGGGCGGGGTGATCCAGTTGCGCGCACCGACGACGACGGGGGGGGCGTCCAAGTTATTGAAGGCGAACTGGGTGATTTTGGCGGCCATCGTTTGCAGGATAGAGCCGCGTTCGCAGGCGTCGGAGGCCAGCAGGATTTTGCCGGTCTTTTGCGACGGATTTGACGACCAGATCATAGTTGAACGGGACGATGGAGCGGGCGTCAATCACTTCGCAGGACAGGCCGTAATCGGCTTCCAAAGTCTTGGCGGCCTCTAAGGCACGGTAAAGGGTTGCGCCGATGGTGAGGATGGTCAAGTCTTTGCCCTCGCGCTTGATGTCCGGCTCGCCGAAGGGAATTTCGTAAGGGCCAACGGGAACGCCGTCCGTGCCGTGGAACAACTCGGGCTGGTCGTAGACGCGCTGGCTTTCAAAGAAGATGACGGGGTCGGTGCCGGTGAGGGCCGAATACATCAAGCCTTTGGCGTCGTAGGGCGTGGCGGGGAAGACGACTTGCAGGCCGGGAATATGGGCGCACAGGGCTGGTCCAGTCCTGCGAGTGCTGCGCGCCGTATTTGGAGCCGACCGAGACGCGCAGGACGACGGGCATTTTTAGTAAGCCGCCGCTCATAGACTGCCACTTGGAGAGCTGATTGAACACTTCGTCGCCCGCGCGCCCCAGAAAGTCGCAGTACATCAGTTCAACTAAGGGCCGCCCGCCTTCTAGTGCGTAGCCGACGGCGGTTCCGGCAATGGCCGCTTCGGAGATCGGGCTATTGAACAGACGATGGTAGGGAAGCGCCTCAGTCAAGCCCTGATAGACGGCGAACGCACCGCCCCAGTCCCGGTTTTCCTCGCCGTAAGCCACCAGAGTCGGATCGGTGTAGAAGCGGTCAAAGATGGCCTCAAAGAGCGCATGGCGGACATTGATGCAGCGGCCTTTCGGCAGCGCCTCGCCATTCTCCCCTACCCCTGATCGGCTGAGTTTGGCGATCTGCTTAACGCGCGGGTTTTCTTCGCGGGGCATGAGCGTTTCCGGCGTCCGGTCCATATCCAGCGACTCGGCCTTGCCGTTGGAATACATCGTTGTTTCTAATAGCCCGCCGGTCGCGTAGAGATCGGCGCGGGGCGATATTTCTAAGTCGATGGCTTTTTTGTACGCCTTGAAAATGGCTGCATCAATTTTGGCGTGTGTCGCGTCTAAATCTTCGCGGCTGGCGAGGCCGTTCTGCATGAGTTCCTCACCATAGGTGAGCAGCGAGTCCACCTGCCGCCATTCCTCGATCTCTGACTTCTCGCGATAAGACGACGCATCGGAGGGCGAATGACCGCTGAAGCGGTAGGTGATGGTATCCAGCAGCACCGGCCCTTCGCCGCGTGCTAACAACTCCTTCTTGCGCGCGATGGCATCAATCACAGCCAGTGGGTTGTAGCCATCCACGCGCTCGGCGTGCATCTGGTCCGGGGTCAGGCCCGCGCCCATGCGAACCAGCGTTCCAAAGCCCATCGTCTCGCCGACGGGCTGCCCGCCCATGCCGTAAAAGTTGTTGACGAAGTTCATAATCAGCGGCAGGCCGCCGCCGAACGCTTCATCCCAGAGCGTCTTGAACTGATCCATGGTAGCAAAGCACAGCGCCTCCCAGGTCGGCCCGCACCCTGCCGAAGCGTCGCCGATGTTGCAGATGACCAGGCCCGGCTTGCGGTTGACACGCTTGAACAGCGCCGCGCCGACGGAAATATCCGCCGACCCGCCGACAATGGCGTTGTTCGGATAAACGCCGAAGGGAGTAAAGAAGGCGTGCATGGAGCCGCCCATGCCCTTGTTGAAACCATTCTCGCGCCCAAAAATCTCTGCCAGCGTTCCATACAGCAGAAAGTCGACCGCCAGGTCTTTGACCGACCCGTCGCCGTCCTTTTCAATGACTTTGAGGATCGCCCCATCCCAATAGTTCTGCATGATAGACAGCAGAGCGTCATCGTCCAGCTTTTCAATTGCCGACAGGCCTTTGGCGAGAATGTCGCCGTGCGAACGATGGCTGCCGAAGATATGGTCATCCACGCCCAGCAGATACGCCTGCCCGACCGCCGACGCTTCCTGCCCGATGCTGAGATGCGCCGGGCCTCGGTGGTTATATTCAACGTCATGGAACTTTTTGGTCGTCTTGACCTCTTGCAGCATGTTCTCAAAAGTCCGAATGACCGCCATATCGCGATGAATGCGGACCAGATCCTCGCGGGCGAAACTGTCCAGTTCCTCCCGCATGGTCTTGTGGTACTGGTTGGCCGGGATCGGCTGGAACTCTATAAGGTGCGACCGCCGGACTTCTTCCGGGCGGATCATCAGTGATTTAGGCATGGGTTAGGTTCCTTTAATTCATGCGGTCATAAACACGCGCAAGTATTTGGGCTAATGTTTCGTGAAAGACTTCTACTTTGTAGGATTGAGCTATGCACTCGAACGTGTTATCGTGAAACCAGAAGATGTAGTGATTTCGGTTGCGCCAGCGATCCGCCTTGTAACCGGAATGTACTTTGTTGATATTCTCCAATTCCGCCAGCCATTTTGAGTTATGTACGAGTTGTGCGGTATAAGATTCTTGCCCTTTTCCAAACAGCGGATGCCCCTCAAGCACTTCATCGTTTGGTGCGCCGAGTTTTGCCGAAACACATCTCTCAAACTCAACCAGGGCCATCGGATCAGCATTCGCATTGGCAGGGTCTTGAATATTTACATATGTTCCGTCCCAATTTGGATCAAATACACGGATATGAAAAAGCAAGAATGTTCTGAGCACTTTAGTAATGAGCAAGGGGATCGGTGCCCCAGCATCCCATTGAACGGGGAAATCGCAGGGAACAGCATATTCTTCCTCTTTAGCTTCCGCCAATTCTCGCTCCACGACAAGAAGGGCAGCATGAGAGGCGCGTAACTCTTCCCACTCACCACCTTTATGAACCGGAGCCATCGCCTTGCAGGCTTTTCCGTATCGCTCTTGGGCAACACGTAGTTGTTGTTCCAGGGCGGCAATGTCCATGAAATCTTAATCCTTCGGATTGGCCTTCAATGCTTCAATCTCAGCCCGAAGCCGCGCCACTTCCGCCTCGGCGTCTTGAAGCTGCGCGGCCTGCTCTAACGCTGTCGGCAGGAATTGAGGCTTTGGCGGGATCATAGAGACGCAGCCGCTCGCCTTCCTGAACAAAATCCAGCCCCAACTGCTCACTATGCAGGCGGTTATTGACCAATTCCAGCCGGACGTAGCGGCTATTTTCCAGACGATAGCCTTGCAAGCGAGGACGCAGGTAGTCGCCGGTCGGGTCAAAGAGAAAGTATTCGGGCGTTTTCAGCGTCTGCTCATAAAGGGGCAGCTTCGTGTCGGTGTCTTCACGGCGAGTTTTGCGTGAAGTAAATTCAAAGACGACATTCGGCAACCGCCCGCCTTCTTCCCAGGATTTGTAGAAATCACGCAGGCGCATCTCGGCGCCGAAGACAACATAGCCATCGGGCGAGATACGCGCCTTCGGGTTGCCTTCCTCCCAATAGACAAAGTTGTTGCCGGACACATAGACGTTCGGTTTGTCGGCAAAATAGGTTTTGAGGGCGGCAATCAGATACGCCATCAATTCACGGTGTTTGTCGGTTTCTCCCATCAGTCTCCCATCCCTGGTTGGATATTCCACAGCCCTCAAAGCCATTGGTTTCGGTTGTGTCACGGTCGCCATGAGTATTTCTCCTCAGATCACCCCCCCAGCCCCCAATTCTGGGGGAGCAGGATTTAGGATAATCTGGTTCTTCTCTGGTTCCCCCAGAATTGGGGGCGAGGGGGCTTCCTAACCTCGCTCGTCCATCGGCTGCCATTTGAGATCACGGGGGCCGATGTAGACGGAGTTGGGGCGGATGATGCGGTTTCCGTCCAATTGCTCAATCATGTGGGCGGTCCAGCCGGAGGTGCGGCCAATGGCGAAGACCGGCGTGAAGATTTCAGACGGGACGCCGACGGCGTGGAGAATGAGGGCAGCGTAGAGTTCCACATTGGCGTACAGGTCGCGGCCCGGTTTGAGTTCGGCCAGGACATTAATTGTTGTCTGCTCAACGGATTTGGTAAGATTGAGCAATTCGTAGTCGTTCGTCAGAGCCGCCATCTTTTCGGCGGCGGCGGACAGCAGGGCAGCGCGGGGGTCACGGACTTTGTAGATGCGGTGGCCGAAGCCCATGATGCGGCGGCCTGATGCCATTTCAGCGCGGATATAGGCGTCGGTTTTGTCAGGGGTGCCGATCTCGCGCAGCATGTGCAGGACGGGGCCGGGGACGCCGCCGTGTTTGGGGCCTTTGAGCGCGCCGACAGCGGCGGTGAGGGCCGAAACCATATCGGAGTCGGTGGAAATGGCGACACGGGCACAGAAGGTGGAGACGTTCAGGCCGTGTTCGCTGACGGCGACAAGGTAGGCGTTCAGGCCGTCCACGCGGGCCGGGTCAGGTTCGCGCCCTTCCAGCATATACAGCAAGCCTTCGGCCAGGCCGTGTTCCGGTTTGGGAAGAACGATGTCCTGGCCCTGACGCAGACGCCAGGTGTGCGCGACAATGGCCGACATCTGCGCCTGCAATCGCGCCGCGCGGCGTTTGGCCCCGGCCAGGTCTAAACTGTCCACGTCGGAATCGCCAATGGAGAGCATGGATGCGCCCATACGGAGAATGTGCATTCCTTCGGCGTGCGGAGACAACGCGGCAAGGGCGTTCATGACGGGACCGGGCAATTCGCGCGCCTGACTCATTTCGGACTTCAGCGCCTCATATTCGGAGGCGTTGGGCAAACTGCCATTCCAAAGCAGGTAGGCGACTTCTTCAAACGTGACTTTGCCGGACAGCTCGCTGACATCATAGCCGCGCAGGGTTAATTTGCCGTTTTGGCCGTCTACCTCGGCGATTTGCGTCGCCGCCGCTGTGATGCCTTCCAGGCCTTTGTATACGGTTGTTTCGGGTGTCATATAATTTACTCCTGATAGCCCCCTAGCCCCCAATAATGGGGGAACCGGAAATCGCAATCCATCTTGCTCCCCCATTATTGGGGGCTGGGGGGTCATTCTAATCCATTCTCTCTGTCGGGTAGCCCTGCGCGGCGAGGGCAGCAATAATTCGTTCTTGATGCGGGCGGTCACGGACTTCCACCAGCAGTTCCACGCCGGTCATGCCCAGCGCGACATTCGGGCGCAGACGATTATGAGTGACGCTGATAATGTTGCCGCGCTCACCCGCGACCACTTCCAACAGAGCAGCCAAAGCGCCGGGGCGGTCATCGCAGGCGGTGAAAAGATGCAGGTAACGGTCGGCGCGGAGCATTTCGCGCTGGGTGATGTCCGCCAGAGCCAGAGCATCTATATTGCCGCCGCACAAGATCGCTGCGGTTTTGCCCTTTGCTGTCACGCGGCCAGACAGCAGTGCGGCCAGACCGATGGCACCGCTCGGTTCCACAACTAACTTGGCCCGCTCCAACAGCAGCAGAATGGCGGCGGCCACAGCATCATCGGGAACAGCTACCAGGTCGTCGGCATACTTCTGGATATACCCAAACGTGCGCGGCGAGGGCGACTTGATAGCAATGCCGTCGCAGATCGTTCGAATCGGCGCCTGGCGCGGCAGCAGATGGCCCGCATGAAACGAGCGGACGGCTGAGTCCGCGCCTTCTGATTGGATGCCGAAGACGCGGATATTGGGGCGCGACTCTTTCAAGGCTGTCGCCACGCCCGCAAACAGGCCGCCGCCGCCAATGGGGATAAGAACGGTCTCTACATCCGGCAGGTCTTCCAGCAGTTCCAGGCCCAGCGTCCCCTGCCCCGTGATAATGCCGTCGTCGTCGTAAGCCGAAATATACACCGCGCCCGATTCAGCAACGTAGTTTTGGCAGGCGGCCACAGCCTCGTCAAACGTCCTGCCGATAAGAATGACTTTGGCCCCATAGCCCTCGGTCGCCTTGATCTTGGCGATGCTGGCCCCTTCCGGCATGAAGATGGTGGCGGTGACACCCAGCCGCGTGGCGGCCAGAGCGACGCCCTGGGCATGGTTGCCGGCACTGGCGGCAGCCACTCCGCGCATTTTTTCTTCGGAAGAAAGCAGCGACAAGCGATGGGTCGCGCCGCGTATCTTGAACGATCCGGTGCGCTGCAAGTTTTCGCATTTGAACGCAATGTCGCCTCCGCCGGGAATGCGGCGGCTGACGCCCGCGCTGGTCATCACGGGCGTATGACGCGCGACGGCGCGGACACCCGGCAGGGCGGCGGTGATGTCCGCCAGCGTCACGCGCGGCTTTTCATTTGCGTCTTCTTCTGCTATAATAATTTATCATACAGCACAAACCGAAAAAAGTCAAGGCATAAACGAAAGAAAACGAAACTATGTACGCCGAAGAACGGCAGCGAGAAATTTTGGAACGGGTGCGGCGCGAGGGCAAAGTCTCGGTGGAGGCACTGACCGAGGCGCTGGGCGTTTCCGCGCCGACCATCCGGGCCGACTTAGGCACATTGGAAAATCGCCGCCTGCTGCGGCGGACGCACGGCGGCGCGATCCTGCCGGAGACGACGCTGTACGAACCGCCTTATGCCGAGCGCGAACGGGCGAGGCAGTCGGAAAAAGCGCGGATCGGGGCGTCGGCGGCGGCGCATGTTCAAGACCATGAAACCGTGCTGCTGGACGCCGGCACGACGACGTTTGAGATCGCCGCGCGGCTGAAAGAGCGGATCGGGCTGACGGTGGTGACAAACTCTCTGGAAGCGGCCTGGGAACTCATGGACGCACCGCCAGGCCATATTGAGACAGTGGTCATCGGTGGGGCGGTCCATGCCCGTCGGAGGGCAACGCTGGGGCCGCTGGCCTCAGAGTTTCTGTCGCGGCTGCATGTCGATCGTGTTTTTCTGGGTGTCAACGGCGTCCATGCCGAGGCTGGCTATACCGTCGTGGATTTTGATGCCGCCCAGGTCAAACGGGCCATGATCGCCTGCGCCCGCGAGGTTGTGATCGTGGCCGACAGCAGCAAATTGGGCGCAACCGCTTTTGCTTCCATCTGTCCTCTGTCCGCCGCGCACATTTTAATCACAGACGCGCCCGCCGAGGAAGCCCTAGCGGATGCGCTTTCTCTGGCGGGCGTGGAAGTGCTGGTCGCGCCATAGCGATTCGGACACGAACAGGCTATAATGTTAAGGGAGGCAAGCCATGCAAACGGTCACAGTGGAAGAAGCTCAGGCACAGTTGTCGCGCCTGATTTCCCAAATCGGAAGTGGTGAAGATGTCGTCATCACGCAGGATGACAAGCCCATCGCCAAACTGGTATCGGTCAACGGGTCAGAAGCAAAGAAAGACAAGCCCCGGCCCCGGCGTCAGGCAGGCACGGCAAAAGGGATGGTCTGGATTTCGCCGGACTTTGATGAGCCCTTGGAAGATTTCAAGGAATACGTCCCTGCTCGTTAGAAATTACGCGACGGGGTCATGGAGAACCACCAGTGAAAGAAGCATAGGGGCAATGGCATCAAGCGGGAGGATGTGATCGACTGCGCCGGTCTGAATGGCAGAACGCGGCATGCTGAACGACTCGGAACTGGCCTCGTCCTGCGCGATGGTGACACCGCCGGCTTGTTTGATCGCCTGGATGCCTGCCGTCCCATCACTGGCGCCGCCGGTCAAAATCACAGCGATGGCGCGCGGGCCGAAACTAGCCGCGACCGAATGGAACAGCACGTCACCGGACGGCCGGACGAAATGCACTTTACCAGTATGGGTCAGTGACAACGTGAAGTCTGAATTGACGATGAGATGCTTGTCGGGCGGCGCGAGGTACACATGGCCGGGACAAAGCGTGTCGCCTTCCACTGCCTGCGTCACGGGCAGGGCAATCCGGCGGCGCAGAATGTCCGCCATCTGGCTGGGCTGATGCGGGCTGAGGTGCTGGACAACGACAATGGCGGCAGGGAAGTCAGCGGGCAGGGCCGCGAGAATGGCGCTGATGGCTGTTAATCCCCCAGCGGAAGCGGCGATTGCCACAATTGCGAAATCGGGCCGAATGACCCGTTCTGCCTCTGCATTCATCCTGGTGTTCTCCCCTCGAAACTCGTTGAACGGGCGCACAGTCTTTGATGGAGGCTGAGGCTTGCGGGCTGCTTGCATTAGGGAGTATACCACACAAGCAGGAGAATGACGGCGGCGGGGTCAATAGACTTGCATGTTGACGGGCAAGCGGTTTGTCATCTGGGGCCTGAGCCGCCTGTCGGTGCGGGTGGCGCGAACGCTGGCAGCCGGGCGGGCGAACGTCACGGTCGTGCGGCTGCGCGGCGATACGGACACGCTTGGTTCGCTGCTGGGACCGGACATTCAAACACAGGACGCGCTGACCGAAGAAACCGGCGAAGCGTTGCGGACAGCGGGACTGGCCGGGGCGCACTGCCTGCTGGCTCTGTCGGAAACCGATCTGGACAACCTGCGCGCGGCGGTCGCCGCCCGCGAGACCGCCCCTGATGTCCCTGTCGTGCTGCGCGCCTTTGACCCGCTTCTCGCCGACCAATTGGAACAGGGCTGGAACGTGCGCCGGGCGTACAGTGTCTCAGCCCTGGCCGCGCCGGCCTTTGTGGCCGCCGCCTGCGGCGACCGCGTTCTGGAAACCCTGCGTCTGGGGGATGGCGAAGTGCCGATCTGCCATCTCACCGTCCGGCCCGGTTCCCCGCTGGAGGGACGCAGCCCCGCCGACCTGAAACTCCGCTTCGGGAGCGCGGTTCTGGCCCGATCTGCAAACGGTCACGCCTGGCAGCCGGTGCGGGGAGCGCTGGCGCGGGAACCCCTGGTGGTCGGCGAACAGATTTTACTGGGCGGACCGAGCCAATCCGTGCTGCGGGTCGTGACGCGCAATGCAGGCTGGCAAAAAGAGGGACGCCGGAAACGGCGGCGCGGCGCGAAGGCAGCCGCGCCGCGCCGTCCGACACGGCTGCCGCAGATGGCGGCTTTCCTCACCGCGGTTCTGGTCGCTTCCGTGTTTGTCTTCCGCCATTCCCTGCATCTGCGGCTGGTGGATGCGGTTTATTTCGTCGTCACAACTGCCACGACGACCGGCTACGGCGACATCAGCCTCAAAGACAGCCCGGACTGGCTGAAGTTATTCGGCTGCCTGGTCATGCTGACCGGCGGCGCGCTGCTGGGGATCATGTTCTCGTATCTGGCCGCTATTGCGACGGCGGAACGTCTGGGCGAGACCATGCGCCGCCGGGCGGGCCGCATGTCCGGCCACATCGTCATCGCTGGACTGGGCAATCTGGGCTACCGGGCCGCGCGTTCCCTGGACGAGTTGGGGCTGGAGGTGGCGATTGTGAGCCGTGCGCCCGATGAGCGTTTTGCCGGCGCGCTGCCCGCCCGTATCCCGGTGCTGGCCGGGGATGTTGCCCTGCCGGGTGCTCTGGATCAGGTCTCCGTTGCCTCTGCCGTGGCTCTCATTGCCTGCACCAATGATGAACTGGCGAACGTTCAGGCCAGCCTGTATGCGAAGCGGCAGAACCCGCAAATCACCACCGTCGCCCGCGTGTTCGACGATGCCCTCGCCGAGCAGATCACCCATGCCTTTGCCATTGACCACGCGCTGTCCGCATCGCAGGCCGCCGTCAGCGCCTTTGTCGGCGCGGCCACTGATGAGCTGGCCCTGCGTCCCTTCCAAATCGGCGCTCTCTCTTTTCTGGCGGGGCGTTATCCGGTGGAGACGCCTTTAGGACCAGAGACAGTGGCCGAATGGCGCGAACAGGGCGTCCGCATCCTGGCCTTTCGCGGCAAAGCCGGTTCCCTGCAAGCCCCTTCGCTCCTGCCTCTCCCGCTGTTGCCCGGCTCCGAATTGATTCTGTGCGGCCCGGACGAAGCCGTGCGGGCGATTATTCAGATTTCCCAGGGCTAAAGGTTTTATTGGGGTAACCCCTGGGCTTTAGAAAAGCAATTCCCCGCCTTCGCGGGCAGAAGAAGCGGCTGCAAATCGCTGCACCAAGTCCCGCGTGGCCGCTTCCATGTCCGGGGCAGCAACGACAGCAGAGACAACGGCGGCGGCATCCGCTCCTGCCGCCGCGACTTCGGCAATGTTCTCCGCATTGATGCCGCCGATAGCGACAACGGGAATGAGCGGGAACGCCGCCTTGATTTCCTGAATGCGCCCCACCCCAACCGGCTCGCCCGCGTCCAATTTCGTCTTAGAACCAAAGATCGCGCCGACGCCGAAATAGGACGTATAAGGCGCGGCGGCTTTTGCCTCTTCCACTGTGGCGACCGAGACGCCGATAATTTTGTCTGGCCCCATCAGTCGGCGGGCATCTTCGGGAGCCATATCGTCCGGCCCTAAATGAACACCATCAGCATTGGAGGCCAGCGCGACATCTACACTGTCATTCACGACGAACACCGCTTTTTTCGCTTGGGCAAGCTGGAACAACCATTGAGCCGTCTTTATCTGCGAGCGCAGAGGGGTGGCCTTTTCCCGAAGCTGCACCACGCTTGCACCACCTTTGAGCGCCGCCTTTACAATGGCTTCATGGGTCCTGCCTGGGAATAGCTCACTATCCGTTAGAACATAAACACCACGCAATTTGGCGACAGCTTGCTGGTACTCGTCCTGACGATGGGCATTCCGCGCTTCAAGGATGTTGGGATAACCAACCCCCTTTCCAATTACGATGGGGCTTTTCAGCGCATAGTAAAGCCATAGCTTTGCCTCAAAGACCGCACTTGGAGCGCCTTTGTTCATTGCCAGGTAGACCGCAATGAAGGACGATAGAAGACACCCCGTTCCGTGGTTATGCTCTGTCTCAACTCTCTCTTCTGAGAATTCATAGGGACCATGCTTATCATCCTTGATGAGTAAAACGTCAATAGGCTTCCCCGGCAGATGACCGCCTTTGACCAGTATCGCCCTCGCACCCATTTCCAGCAGCCGCTCTCCGGCCATTTCCATAGTCCTAATGGTGTCAACAGTAGAACTTGTTAATGCCGTAGCCTCATTTAAATTTGGCGTCACCAGATCGCACAGGGGCATCAATTCAGTCAACAGAGCCAAGCGGCCTGCGTCGTCCAGCAATGGAACACCGCCGGAGGAGGCCAAGACGGGGTCAAGGACGATGTTCGGGGGCTGATACTTGCGAAGGGCGGCAGCGACGGCGCGGACCTGATCGGCTCCGCCGAGCATTCCGATTTTGACCGCATTGACGTTGATGTCGCTGAAAATGGCCTCTAATTGGGCGGCGAGAACGTCTGCGGGGACAGGATGAACAGACTGAACGCCGAGGCTATTCTGGACCGTCAACGCGGTAATAGCCGAGACGCCGACGACGCCGAGGGCGGCAAAGGTGCGGAGATCAGCCTGAATGCCTGCCCCGCCACTGGGATCGGAGCCGGCGATGGTGAGCGCGACAAGGGTCACGCCGGGCCTCCAAAGCGGGCCGGGTCAAAGGCCGTGGGAGGCGCAGTGCCGTTCAAAATCGCATCGGCCATGATCTGCCCGGTAATCGGCGTCAGCAAAATCCCGTTGCGCCCATGCCCCCCCGCCAGATAAGCGTTCTCAAAACCGGGGATACGGCCCAGAAGCGGCAGGCCGTCCAAGCTCATCGGGCGCAGCCCCACCCGCGTCTGTCCCGCGCCGAACGCCGCCAGGGAAGGAACGAGACTGAGAGCCGCGCGATGGAGAGACTGCATCGCTTCGGTCGTTCGCTCTGCCAAGTATCCGGCTTCTTCTTCAGTCGCCCCGGCGATGATTTCGCCGTTTGGCCGTGCCACCAGATAGGAACCATGCGTATAAAGTGTGTGCTGAAAAGGCACTTTGAGCGGGGGTTCGCTCTTGGATTCGAGCGTCATAATCTGGCCGCGCAGGGGGAAGACGGGAACGGAGAAGCCGAGCCAGTCTGTAAGGAAAGGGTTCCAGGCTCCGCCCGCCAGGACAACGGCCCCGCAGGAGTAGCGGCTCTCCGCGGCATGAACGGCAGTCACGCGCCGATGAGAAACTTCCAATCCGGTGGCCGCAGTCCAGGGCAGGGTGCGTATCTCGTAATGGTAACAAACTTGGGTGAACGCGGCCAGCAGGCGATGCGGCGGCAGGTGCGTTTCGGCGGGCGAAAGAATGGCCGCACGGATCGCGGGCGACAGCGCCGGTTCCAGGACGCGCGCCTCCGCACCGGTGAGCCAGTGCAGCGGCAGGCCAAGCGCCGGCTGCCAGGTCAAGGCGCGGCAAAGTGCTTCTTCTTCCTCTTCGGTGAAGGCGACGCGCAGCATACCCGGTCCACATAATGCTACGTCTGTGCCACTCTCTTCGCGCAATGTCGCCAGGAAGCCCGGGTAGAGGCGCAGGCTTTCCAGTGCCAAATCCAGAAACTGGCCCGGCTCGTTCGCCTCGGCCAGCGGCGCGAGCATTCCCGCCGCGACCGGAGACGCCTGCCCGCGCTGCCGTTGATCCAATAAAACGATGGAAGCGCCCTGGCGACCAAGTTCGCAGGCGATGGACAAGCCAATGACGCCGCCGCCGATGATTACAATGTCTGCTGACTTGTCTGTCATGGAATGTCAGAACCAGACAGGCCGCCCGGCGTCACGTTTGGGTCAGGAAAGCCGTCCGGGTAGGGACTGGCCTGCGCGCCTGTCAAAACAGACGCGCGCAGATATTTGACATGGCCGTCGGCAAAGAGATAGTCGCGTGAGGAGGTCAGATTGCCTGTCCACCAGCCACCCGCATTCAGGCTGTCATGGTTGTCCGCCCACTCACCGGCAAGTATCTTTCGGGCTGGCGACGCCACCTGGGCCAGGCTCTGCGGCGTCGGGGTTGGAGCCGCCCCGGCGCAGGGCGTGGTGTAGAGGCAGGTGTAGTCAGTCACGGCACCGGTCTGGGCCGTCGTCAGGTAAAACGCCGCGCTGTAGGCATAGGATGTGGCATCAAAGCCTGTCGCTGAGTCCGACGGGCAGTGCAAAAACGCGGCGGTGTTCGCGCCGCCGACCGAGCCAAAGCCGACCGCGTTTTTCGTTTGTCCCAGCGTCAGATACGGCATGATGGGCCAGCGAAAGTGCTGCCCTTCCCAGAGGTAGGGGTCAGACACATCGCAGGGGTAAACTTCATCGTAGTCCTGCGTGTACTGCATAAACGCCAGCCCGATTTGCTTTAAATTGGATTGACATGTCGCCCGCCGCGCATTTTCCCGCACTTTCTGGAAGACGGGAAACAGAACAGCGGCGAGGATGGAGATAATGGCGATGACTACGAGCAGTTCAATCAGCGTAAACGCCCAGCGGCGTGAAGGATGCAATGATTTACGAGGCTGAAACATTATTGAAACTTCTGTCGTCAAGTCACATGTCGCCACTGCGACAGTAAGGAAAACCAACAATGAACACCTTTGTTTTGAAATGCCTGGTTCCCGCAACGCTGGCGGGCATGACACTTTTACCGATGGCCGCACAGGCCGATAGCCTGCGTGATCGCCAGCATGACCAGCGTCAGCGGATCGAGCAGGGCGTGGACAGCGGCCAGCTCACCCGCCGCGAACAAGGCCGGCTGAATGCGCGGGAAGCGCGTGTTCGGTATCAGGAACATCGCGACCGCCGGATGGACGACGGGCATCTCACAGCCGGTGAGCGCCGCCATTTCCAGCACGTTTACAACCAGGACAGCCGCGCGATCTATCGCGACAAACATAACGAAGCCGAACGCCATCACGACCACGACCGGGATCATTGATCGCGCGTCCCTTCAGCGAGGGCTGACAGACCCGGCTAGCCGGGTCTGTCAGCCTCCGGCCATCATCTGTACAATTTCCAGAATATCCCCGTCGGCCAGCGGCGTTTGGTCGTACTTATCGCGCGGCACGATCTCACCATTTTGCTCTACGACAACCATTCTGGCCGCTAGGCTGCGCGAAGCTAAAAACTCTCCCACCGTAACCGCCCCGTCCACTTCCCGCACGTCTCCATTGATAGTCAACTGCATTACTTTTCCTTCCAAGCTGCATCTATCGCCGCCCGATAGGCTTGCGCGACTGTTTTGGGATCTTCAGCCCGCATTATCGGCGACAGCACAGCCACACCCGCCGCGCCGGCATTGATGCAGTCCCCGGCGCTCTCGGGCGTCACCCCGCCGATGGCTAGGACAGGGATTGTCACTGCCGCGCAAACCTCGTGCAGAAATTCCAGCCCCATCGGCTCAAGGTCAGGGTGGCTTTGCGAGGCGAAGATTGTCCCGGCCACAAGGTAATCCGCGCCTTCACTGGCGGCTTTATTAGCTTCATGCACAGAATGAACCGAGCGGCCAATGAGTTTATCGCCTATCAAAGTGCGCGCGTGCGCTATGGAGGTCGGCTGATGCACCCCATCGGCGTCGGTTTTACGGACTAATATATGCCCCATACGGCCATTGATGACAAGCAACGCTTTTAATTGAATAGCGTCCCCCACTTGCCACGCTGTTTCCATTAGATCAGTCGGATCATCTGCTTTGTCCCTTAGCTGCACGATGTCTACGCCGCCCGCGACGGCTGCCGCGATAATTTCCGTAAGACGCGGCGACGGCTCGGTCACCAGCATCAGGCAGGGACGCGGCAGGTTCGTCATGGCTTCCCATTGGCCCACTGAGCAGAGCGCATCTCAAAGCGCAGCCAGGCCTGACGCGGGGTTCCATCAGCCTGACGCAGCCCCAAAGTGCCCAAGAAGGCGTGGAAATGGGGGTCGGCCAGCCCGTAATTGGTTGTCAACACATTCGCCAATTTTTCGCCGATGTCATACATGAGGAAGAAGTTGACGAAACCAATTTTGTCCTGATGCTTCTGAAGCGCGTTAAACACAGCATCCACAAAGGCGGCCTGCTTTTCCTCCGAACTTCCCAGCGACGTATCCGCCGGATAGCCGACTTCCTGTAGAAGCAACGGTTTCGCACCGACGGCGGCAGCCATCGCGTCAAAATCAGGAGCCACATCGGAGGCAGGCCGCACCTGAAACCCAGCCGTCATCGGGTAGTAGGTCATCGTCACGACATCCATGTTGCGGTTCAGCCGTTCAAAGATTTGCGGGTGGGCTTTCAGCCCGTCAAACATCGTGGTGACGCCGACCGGGAGATTGGCTCGCACGGAGCGCAGCCGGGTTCGCCCCGCTTCCACCAAACCAGCGTAGGCTTCTAATTCCTGGGGATGGCTCCCCAGATAACTGTCGGCCTCGTTCCCAAGATTGACTTCGCGCACGACGCCCGTCAACTTCGGCAGGATTTGCAGCAAGATCCCATCAAAGCGCTGGCGCACGTCCGGCGAATCAAACGGCTTATCCTGCAAATCGGCGGGCAGCGTCCGGTTGTTGGTATCCAGCGTCTGGATCGTCAGAGCCACCTGAAAGCCCAGAGCAGTCGCACCGTTGACGGCATCGTCAATCGACTTCAGCGCGTAAACACCAGGTTTCGGTTCCAGGTCACTCCATTTGGCGCTGACACACATCAACCCCACCCGGCTAGTCTTTGCCGTCATGGCAGCCGCAATCAAATCGGTTGCGCCGCCGCCTTCCGGCACGCCCAGAGACAGCCCGATCAGCGGCTTTTCCGCCTGCACCGGGGTAACACCCAGCAGGCAACCTGCCATCGCTAAAATCCAAAACATCGTTCGCATTGCTTTGTTTCCTCCACGTTTACTACTTGCGGGTACGTTCGGGAACAAGCAATGTTTCAGGGTTTATCGCACAATGCCTTCCAGCGGGCTGCTGGCGCTGGCGTAGGGCAGGACAGGCATCCGGCCCGCCAGGTAGGCTTTGCGGCCCGCCTCCATGCCCATTCGCATCGCCTCCGCCATCTGTGCCGGGTCGGCAGCGCGGGCAATGGCCGTGTTGATAAGACACGCGGCCGCGCCCATTTCCATCGCCTGTGCGGCCTCGGAGGGTACACCGATTCCGGCATCTACCACGACGGGGACCGTCGCCTGCTCAATGATAATCTGTATCTGTTCGCGCGTCTTAACCCCCTGCCCGCTGCCGATCGGCGAAGCCAGCGGCATGACGGTGTGTGTGCCAATCTCCTGAAGCCGCAGGGCGAGCGCCGGGTCGGCATTGATGTAGGGCAGGACAATAAAGCCTTCTTTGACCAGTGTTTGACAGGCTTCAAACGTACCAATGGGGTCTGGCAAAAGATATTTCGGATCGGGAATGACCTCAACTTTGATCCAGTCGCTCAGCCCCATCGCCCGCGCCAGCCGCGCCGTGCGAACAGCCTCATCCGCTGTCCGTGCGCCGGCGGTGTTGGGCAGAATATGGTAGCGTTTCCAGTCTATTTCGTCCAGAATGCTGCGCGTGGGTGCGTCTAAATTAATCCGGCGCAGGGCGACAGTAACGATCTCGCAGCCCGACGCTTCCAACGCCGCATTCATCTCTACGGCATTGCGATACTTGCCCGTACCGAGCATCAGGCGGGAGCGAAATGTTTTGCCGCCAATGGTCAGCCGATCTTCTGTTGTTGTCTGCATGGCGGGCGCAAGCGCTTCCATCAAGGCCATTGTCTTACTCCTCAATGCGGAAAATGTCATCCAGTGCAAGTGTCAAATCAGAAAATGTGAGGCTTTGCAGCGTCTGTCCTGATCCATAAAGGGCTTCGCGAATAGGCCCTTCCTGCGTCAGTCGCAGAACTTCAACGGTCTCTGCCTCAGAACTGACAAGCCAGCACTCGTTGACGCCAATCAGGCAATAGTCGGCAATCTTTTCGGCGCGCACCCGGCGTGTATCGCTTCCTGACAACACTTCTACAACAATCTCCGGCCCTATCGTCAAGGGAACATCAGCATGATTACCGCCTGCCTCCTGCAATCGTTCAATGCTAATAAACAGCACATCCGGCTGCCGTGTCCGTAAAGGACGGCGAGATACTAGAATGTCCAAAGGCGCATTGAGCGTTCTGCCGCGCCGGGTTTGGCGTTGATAGGCGCGCAAAAGTTCCAGAATATTGATTGCATATTCCTGATGTGGAATAGACGGAGAAGCCATATAGAAAATCCTGACCCCATCAATGATGTCGTACCGTTGATTGATTTCCCCTTCGCGGAGATAATCCTCGTAGGTTAAGATATTAGGCGTGATTTCCGCTTCAGCGAGTGCCATTTAATTTTCTCCTTTCCGATATTCGCCGCTTGGCTCAGTCTCAATCCATATCAAGACTTCCAAAGCCCGAACGGGTGTAATCGGCCAGCCACGAGCGGCCATCATCTCGCAAAGAGTATGAAGTTCGTCTCGGTTTGCCAGTAGGTCAACTCGGAAAACTTTCATATACTCAACTAAACCATCTGCCCATGATAATGATGACCACCGCGGTATGCGCTTCTTGCAGTATTCTTCTAAAATACTGTCGTAGACCGGGATCAAGCACGGTCGTTTCTTATGAAGTATTTTTGTTGCTTTCGCTCCTGCTATATCTTCTATAGCGCATATGTTCTGGAATAGATGACGAAGTTCTGGTAGTGGCCTATTTGGCATTGTCGTTGATCCATCTGGTTCGGTTGTAGTCGTGGACGAACAGGAGCAAGCAGACCTTGTGCATCTGGTCACTCTTGCTGAACGAGAGCGTCTGGCGCACGAACCGCGCCAGCCGCTGCCGCAGCGTGTTGTTGCACCGCTCAATGTGGCACGTCTGACCTTCGCCCTTGTCCGTGGCTTCGTGCTGGGTCTCCGGGATCACCTTGCTGTAGGCCTCCCAGAAGTCGGTGAAGCACAGCAGGCGCCGGTACGAAGGCGGGATCCGCTGCCACAGGCGCTTGCAGGTCTTCTCGCCCCGGTCGCCCACGGCGAAGGCGACGATCTGCCGGGTCCGCCGGCACAGGGCCAGCCACACCCAACGCTTGTCTTTGCGGCGGAACACGAACGACCAAAGTTCGTCCAGTTCCAGTACGTCATCGGGCCGGGCCGGCCTCAGCGTCCGGGCCAGCGGCGGCAGCGACTTGGCTTTTTTTTAGCCAGGCGGCCAGTGTCAGGCGGCTGATGCCGAAGACGCGGCTGACCCCGCGCATGGAGGCTCGCTCCTGGTAGGCGGCGAGCACCTGCGCGCGGAAGGCGGGGGTGTAGCTTCGGTCCGCCTCGGGCTTCTGGAAGGTGCGCGTGCAGTCGCGGCAACGGAAGCGTTGAACAGCGCGTTTATCACGCCCATGTTTGATGACGTTGTTGCTCTGGCAGTGGCGGCAGAGGAGGATCTCGATGACCATGAACCTAGTCTACCACAACAATACTGCATATGCCACTACCGAAGTTCTTTCCAGGGTATTACTTCATCCTCCAGTGATGCGCTTGTAGGAATTTGAGCCAGGGCATTTTCTACAGACAACCTGCCTTTCCAAACCTGCCAAACTTGTTTTCTTGTATTCAATCTTGAATTCAGCGTCACTGAAATCACGATATCCGGCACTGTGAGAACAGAGTCCTGTGCCGTCCTCACGCCGTCATAGAGTTCCCAGCCTCCATCAGAAAAATAACGTACAAGTTTTTCTTCCACGTCCTTCATTTTATTGGCTTACTCCTCAATGCGAAAGATGTCATCCAGCGCAAGCGTCAGGTCCGGGAACGTAATGCTTTGCAGCGTTTGACCCAGTCCATAAAGCGCTTCGCGCACCGGCCCCTCAGAAGTGAGCCGCAGCACTTCTACCGATTCGGTTTCCGGGCTCACAAGCCAACACTCATTGACTCCCACCGCACAAAAGTCGCTGATTTTCGCGAAGCGCATTTGCCGCGTGTCACTGTCCGAAAGAACTTCCACCACCAACTCCGGGGCTTGTCCGAAGGGAGCAGGGTCAGAAAGCGGCTGACCGCCGATGCGTTCGTGTGTGATGAAAAGCACGTCCGGCTGGCGTGTCCGCATCGGATGAACGCTGATTAGAACATCACGCGCAGCCATGAAAGTACGGCCTTTTTTTGTTAGTCGCTGCCAGGCCCTCAACAACTCATAGATATTACCGGCGAATTCCTGATGCAAAGGTGTTGGGTTTGGCATGAAGTGGCGCACTCCGTCAATGATATCGTACCGGCCGTAGACAACGCCTTCAGAAAGATAACTTTCATAGGTCAACAGTTTCGGCGCGACATCTGCTTCTAAAACAGCCATCTTGTGCCTCCGTTACTTGTAAATTTCCCCACCCTGCTCTCGGAACTCGCGGGCTTTTTCGGCTAAACCTGCGGCCACCGCTTCCTCGCCCATTCCGGTTCCCCCAGAATTGGGGGCTAGGGGGCTATCCTTCACCACATTCAGCGAGGCGGCGTAGTTGCGGACATCCTGGCTGATCTTCATGGAGCAGAAGTGGGGGCCGCACATGGAGCAGAAGTGGGCGACTTTGGCGCCTTCCTGCGGCAAGGTCTCGTCGTGAAACTCCAAGGCCGTCTGCGGGTCGAGGGACAGGTGGAACTGGTCTTCCCAGCGGAACTCAAAGCGGGCTTTGGAGATGGCATCGTCCCACGACTGCGCGCCGGGATGGCCTTTCGCGAGGTCGGCGGCATGGGCGGCGATTTTATAGGCGATCACACCGTCTTTGACGTCTTTTTTGTTCGGCAGGCCTAGATGCTCTTTGGGGGTGACGTAGCAGAGCATGGCGCAGCCGAACCAGCCGATCATGGCCGCACCGATGGCGCTGGTGATATGGTCGTAGCCGGGGGCAATGTCGGTGGTCAATGGGCCGAGCGTGTAGAACGGGGCTTCCTGGCACCATTCCAGCTGCTTGTCCATGTTTTCTTTGATCATGTGCATCGGGATATGGCCCGGCCCTTCGTTCATCACCTGGACGCCCTGATCCCAGGCAATTTGCGTCAGTTCGCCCTGCGTTTTCAGTTCCGCGAACTGCGCTTCATCGTTGGCGTCGGCAATGGAGCCGGGGCGCAGACCGTCGCCAAGCGAAAACGAAACATCATACGCCTGCATGATCTCGCAGATTTCGCGAAAATGGGTGTAAAGAAAACTTTCTTTGTGATGTGCAAGGCACCATTTCGCCATGATGCTGCCGCCGCGCGAGACAATGCCCGTCGTGCGTTTGGCGGTCATGGGAACGTAGCGTAATAACACGCCGGCATGGACGGTAAAGTAATCCACGCCCTGCTCGGCCTGTTCAATCAGCGTGTCGCGGTAAATCTCCCAGGTCAACTCTTCCGCTTTGCCGCCGACTTTTTCTAATGCCTGGTAAATGGGAACGGTGCCGATAGGGACGGGCGAGTTGCGTAAAATCCATTCGCGGGTCTCATGGATGTTTTTGCCCGTAGACAGATCCATGACCGTGTCCGCGCCCCAGAGAGTCGCCCAGGTCATTTTGTGGACTTCTTCTTCAATGGACGAAGTCACGGCCGAGTTGCCGATGTTGGCATTGATTTTGACCAGAAAATTCCGCCCGATAATCATGGGTTCGCATTCGGGATGGTTGATGTTGACGGGGATAATGGCCCGCCCGCGCGCCACTTCGGAACGGACAAACTCGGGCGTGATGACTTCGGGGATGGCCGCGCCGAACGAATGGCCGGGATGCTGACCGACGGACTGCGCCCGGTCCCGCCCCTGGTTTTCGCGCAGGGCGATGAACTCCATTTCGGGCGTGATGATGCCCGCCCGCGCCTGCTGCATCTGGGTCACTTGCCCGGTTCCGCGCAGCGCTTTTCGCCGGGGCGGCAGGGGCAGGTTCGGGTCGGAATGGCCGGCAATGGGCCGGTAGCTCGGCTCTACCTCGGCATACGCGACGCCCTCCCGCCCGCGTATCCACAGCCCGCGTAATGGCGTCAGACCCTGCGCGATGTCAATATGGGCATCGGGGTCGGTGTACGGCCCGCTGGTATCATAAACGCGCAGGGCCGCATTGGCTTCCAGCGTCCCGGTCAGGTGGTCGCGCGTCGGAGACAGTGAAATCTCGCGGTGCGGCACGCGCACATCCGGGTGCAGATGTCCCTGCGTGTAGACTTTGCGCGAGGCGGGGAAGCGATACTCGCCCGAGCCGTCGCCCTCCGGGGTCTTGCCCTGGTCCAGCCGTGCGCCGTTTTGCGTTCCATTGTGCGTTGCAGATGCCATACCGTTGCTCCTCTTTCAGACCCTCTGACTCCCCCATTATTGGGGGTCGGGGGGGGTAAAAATGACAAAGGCCGCCGTTCCGCTGAAAAACGGAACGGCGGCCCTTTGCAGAAAAACTGCCAATGCCGGTCGTCCGCTTCCCTCCGCCGGCATGACCCGGATCAGGTTGTCGGGGTTGGCGCAGAGCCTCTCAGCCAGAATTGGCACCCCCAGCGGCCTTATGAAATTGTCTGCCGTTATTATAGTCGCTACGGCCCGGCCTGTCAAGCCCGATGTATTCTCGGCAGTGCCGAAAGTTGCCGGACAATTCTTAAAGCCTTACCCCAACAAAGCCCTATTTGGCGAGGTTAGGTCGTCGGAAACATTGTTTTTGGCGTTGCTTGTGGGCATTGACACGGGTGGTGGCGTTGTTCGTGTATGCCTGGAACCGGCATCAGCGGGCCAAGCGCGCCTTACCGAAATTGCCAGCACAGGTCTGTGATTTTAATGCCGACTTAATTTAGACACTCTTTAAAATCTTTATTTGTTGACAAATCTTCCTGCTTTGTGTATAATCCCATATCGGCCCATCCCCGGCAAACTCGCGCAGGCCCATGTTTAAGCTTGTGTCAATGGCGGTAAACTCTGTCAACAGGGAGGGCAAGGACTTCAATTCAGCCTGCCACCTTCATTGTTCGCGAACGCTGCTGTTCCAGAAAGGCTCCCTGTTACCCGGACGAAGCCGCCCGGTCGCAAAGGGAGTCTTTTAAATTCAGTTTTTTTCACTAAAAGGAGTGACATCCAGCCATGAACGTACTTGACGCTACGGGGATCGGATTCCTGCTCAAAGGCGGCCCGGTCATGTGGCCGCTTTTCCTGTGCGCGATTTTGTCTATTGCCGTCATGATCGAGAGGTTTATCGCGATCACGCGAGCTTCCGCGGACAATGAATCGCTTTCCGAGCAAGTGCGCGAGCATTTGACTCAGGGACGTGTCAACGAGGCCCTCAACATTTGCGATAACCGCTCCGGGCCGGTGGCCGCGCTGCTGGCTAACGGCATCCGCAACCGCAACCTGGACTCAGACTCGATTGAGCGGGCGATGGAAGAGCTGGCGCTGCGCGAAACGCCTCTGCTGTATCGGAGGCTGGGTGTTTTGGACACGGTCATCACCGTTGCCCCGCTCTTGGGCCTGCTGGGAACGGTCACGGGCATGATTCGCTCATTCCACGTTGTTGGATCGTCCGCAGGACTGAACAATCCCAACGCGATCACCGGCGGCGTCGCGGAAGCGTTGATTGCCACGGCGACGGGTCTTGCCATCGCCATCGTGACTCTGGTCGGCTACAACTACCTGACCGAAAAAGTCAAAGAGATTATCGCCGAGATGGAGATCCGGGCGACGCAGCTCATGAACATCCTGGCCGGCCTGCGCGGCGGGGAGGGCTTGCGCGGTGAAGTTGCAGCGACCAGAGCTTAAACGGGCGAGGATCGAGATCATCCCGATGATTGACACGATCTTTTTCCTGCTTGTCTTCTTTATGATCACCAGCCTGTCCATGGTGCAGATGTCGGCCAAAAAGGTCGCTCTGCCGATCAGCAGCACGGCCAATTCCAAACCGGTGACTAAAGTGGTACTGACAGTGGATAAAGAGGGGCATTTCTACATTGATCGGGGACAGGTCACATACCAGGAGATTCTGCCCGACCTGCAAGCCAAAGTGGCCGACAACCCCAAAGTGGTCGTGGTCATTAACTGCGACAAAGATCAGAATGTGGAGCAGTTTCAGTATGCGCTGAACATCGCGCAGCAGGCCAATCCCGCCGCCCTAATGATCGCAACGACACCGAAAACGGCGATGAATTAAGAAATTGCCTCCCCTTCGGGGAAAATTGAAGCCATCCATGAAAAACAGGGTCAACATACAAAGGCAGCCGATGAAGAAGGCGCGGATCGAGATCATCCCGATGATTGACACGATCTTTTTCCTGCTTGTTTTCTTCATGTTCACCAGCCTGTCCATGGTGAAGATGAACGGTATGGATGTCAGCCTGCCGCAGAGCAGCGCCAACTCCGGCCCGCCGCCGCCGCAGGTAATGATTACCGTGAACAGCGCCGGAAATTTTTTTCTGAACACGACGCCGGTGGAACAATCTCAGCTTCAGGACGAAATGCAGAAAAGACTGGACGCCAAACCAGACACCGTCTTTATCGTCAATGTGGACAAGACTCGGCCAACGCAGAACATCATTGATGTCATGGACGCCGTGAACAGCGTCAAAATTCCCGGACATCCCAACGATCCTGTCGGCGTCATGATCGCGACGCAGACGACGAACCCGGGCGGCCCGGTGCCCGCTCCATAAACTGCCATGAACGTAAAACTGCCCCTGGACAACCTGCCGCTGCCCGATCTGCCGCAAGACATACCTGCCGTGGACCCGCTGGTGCGTGAGCGGACGCTTTCGGATCGCATCCTGCGCTACGCCTTTGTGGCCTCGGTGGTGGTCAACTTCGGCTGGATCTTCTGGGTCGCCCATTCCGACATCTTCGGCAGCGGCGCGGTGCCGGCGATGCGCGAAACGCAGATCAAGGTTTTCAAAAAACTCCCGCCCAAGCCCAAGGAGCACAAGGTCAAGCCGCCGCCGCCCCCGCCGCCGCCCAAACCGCAGCCGCACATCAAGCCGCCCCCGCCGCTGCATATCGTGCATCTCCAGCCGCGCCCGCAGCCGATTGTAAAGCAGGTTCGGGTCGCGCAGACGAAATCGCAATTCGCCAAACCTACCTTCACCGTGCCTGATTATACGCCGCCTCCCGGCCCTGTCACGCCTGCGGTTCCCAGCTACACGCCGCCGCCGGAGGTGAAGGGACCGACCGCCGACGTGCCGCCGACGCCGCCAACACCGCCCACGCCGCCGGCCGTGGAACATCATGATGCTCCACCAGTGGAAGTGCATCACGATCCGCCCGCGCCGCCGGTGGAAGTACACAGACAAGGCTGGCGGGAAGTAGAGTCAGAGGATGCCGGGCCTGTCGGCGGAGACTTTGAGCAGCCGGATCTGAGCGGTATTGATACAAGCGGGGTGGCTTCCAAAGAAGTAACGATCTCGTTTGAGATTGACGAAACCGGCCATGTGAGACACGCGCATGTCGCAAAGTCCTGCGGCGACCCGGATATTGATCAGAAATGCGTGGACGCTATTTCACGCACCCACTGCAAGCCGGCCATTCAGGATCATTATCCGCAAGTCTCGCAGCAGCGGTATACGTATCCTCTCAATTGATTGCGGTCTCAAAAAAGGCGAACTCTAGGAAAGAGGCGAACTTTGTGTTCGCCTTTTTTCGTGCCTCCCATACCAAAAAATCAGCAAAATGAAACTTTTTTTCTTTCTGTCGCCCTGACAGGAGGAATTCCCCGTATAATTGTTGTAAAATAGAAACATGCCTGCCTCTCAAGGCCGCCGGGCAGGCAATCCGGCATTGACGCCGGCTGTCCCTCAGAATGAAGGTCGCTGAAAGATGCGCTTCACTTTGACGGAACATGCTTTCGCGTACAATGTTCGCAATTTCAGAAGGGGGTACACCATGCAGAGAGCATTTTCCAACAGAAACCATGCTTTCACTCTCCTCATCGCTATCGTGATGAGCGTTCTTCCGTTCGCAGCCCGCGCCGCTACCACCGGCACGCTGCAAGGGATCGTCAAAAATGCCGAAGGAGCGCCGGTTGCCGGCGCGAATGTCGTCGTCGTGGAAGCGCATGTGAACGACGTTACGAAGCCGGATGGCAGCTACAGCATCAACGGCCTTGATCCCGGAATCTATACCGTTCAGGTTACCCTGAGAACTTACAAAACGACTTCCGTCAAGACGACTGTCACGCAGGACCTGGTCGCGAAGCTGGATTTCTCGCTGGAGAAAGAAGTCGTAGAGCGCCGCGGCACTGCCGTTGGCGGCGGCGTTCCGCGCAGCGGGATTGCCACCGGCGGGGTCATCTCGGCCGGCGCGGAGCAAAAAGACAAATCCCAGCCGAACAACCTGTACCAGTTCCCCGGCCTGCTCTTTGGGCAGCCCGGCATCACCTATGATCCCGGCGGCTATGTTCACATTCGCGGCTCGGACTTGTTCCAGGTCGGTTTTCAAGTGGACGGCATCTCCATCATCAACCCCATCACCAATGAGTTCGGCACCAACCTGGTCACAGTCGGCCTGAAAAGCGCCAACTTCTATACGAACGGCGCGGACGCCTCTTACGGCGGCGCGACCGGCGGCTTCATCAATGAGATCACGGCCAGCGGGCGTGACATGCACGCGCAGGGTGTCAAGGGAATCACCGAGTTGACCATCGGCCCTGGCCAGAACTGGCAGTACATCGGAACCAACACCCAGCTTGGCGATGTGAGCAACGACGGGAAGTACGATTACTACCTGTCCACGATCCGGTTCCGCAACAAATTCCCGACTGAGGGATTCAGCGTCACCAACCTGCCTGATTCGCAGGACACGTCGGTCAAGTTCAACTACTACGCCGACCCCAACAACACCATAACCGCCTACTACGCGCACGGGCTGGAAAACTACATCTACAACACGACCTCCAACTTCAAGGTGCAGCAGGCGACGGGCGACCTCACCCAGCAGCCCGGCCCCTATACGTCGCAGGACACGCAGCACTACGACATGGGCTATGTGAACCTGAAACATCGCTTCAATACCAATTCGTTTGCCACCGCCCGGTTTTACAGCGTTTACAGCACGCTGGACCGCCATCTGGAAGCCTTCAACGGCCAGTACCGGAAAGACGCCTCCACCAGCCAGGGCTATCAGGTGGATTACCAGAATCAACTCAACCAGAAGTTCCAGCTTAATGCCGGCGCTTACTACCTGCCGGTTCGGACGAACTACCACGTCATCACCGGCCTTTCGCAGTTCTCGTACACCGATCCCAACGGCGTCGGCTCATCCGGCTACACTGACCGCAGCAGCCTGATCAATCCCAAGCAGACAGTTCTGTATCTCGCCGGAATTCTCAAGCCGGTCGGTGACAAGCTGACGTTCAACCTGGGCGTCCGCACAGCCTCGCAGAAATACGACAACACCCAGCGGATCGCGCCCTACACGAAGCGCTACACCGATCCGCGTCTGGGCGCGGCTTTTTCGCCCTCGCGCGATCTGGCGTTCCATGCCACCTTTGACCGCTTCTCCCAATTCGCGGAAACGCGCTATACGGAGTATGACGCGCCTGAAACCAACACGATCTATCCGGCCACGGCCCGAAATCCGGCAGCCCAGCTTGCCAAAATCAACAGCCGTTATACGCCGAGTGCGATTGATCCCGAATATTCGGAGAACTTTGATCTGGGCGTGGACAAGTCGTTCAAAGCGCTCGGCGGGCAGTATGCCGTTTCGCTGGATGGCTTCTCCAAGAAGCAGTACGACCTGATCCAGCTCAACTATGCCAGCTACGTCGGCAGCCCCTACCCGCTGCAATACCGCAACAACGGACGCGGCCAGGCCTCGGGCGCGGAATTCGTCTTCAGCAAGAAGGCCAGCAACGATTACGACGTGAACGGCTACATCAGCTACACCAATCAGGTCGCGCGGGCCACCAGCAGCGCGTTTGACACCGGCTACCTGCCGTACTTCGCTAACTCGGTGAGCGACCCGACGCTGACCGACGCGCAGTATATCAGTTTCAACTCCAGGAATACGCGCCGTCTTACGATCAGCGGCACACAGTTGCCGCCGTCGTCAGCAAGCGGTTCAACCACCTGTTTGAGACGAGCGCCGTTCTGGATGCCGGCAGCGGCTTCCCCTTCGCGGGCGGCGCGGCAACAGACGGCAACTTCCTGGGCGGCAGCGACTCTCAGCACGGGGAGAAACTGGTCGGCAACGCGGACTTCACCGAGGTTCCGGTCGTGGTTCTAAACAACCAGACCCTGACGCCGCTGAATCCGAACATCGGTCGGACGGGGTGGCACTACAAGATCTCGCTGAACAGCAATTTCTACCTGACGCCATTGACGAATCTGTTCCTGAATGTGGACAATGTCTTCAACCGGCTGACGACCACGGTGTTTGCCACGTCCAATTATGGAGGGCAGATTTACTACCGGTCGCCGACCGCCGCGCAGCCGCAGGGCGAACAGTACTACGGCCCGAACGCATCGCTCACTCCCATCTTCCTGAGCTTTGGCTTCCGCCACAAGTTCTAAGACGGCCATTCCCCCAGCCCTCAATCCAGGGGGAGGCAGAAAAATCACTTCTGCTTTCCCCAGGATTGGAGGCCAGGGGGCCTCCTTCGGCCTTGAATGAACTTTTCTGAAAAGGAACACGCGAATTTCATGAGAAAAACCCTATCCATCCAAAAAACATTGCCCCTCGCCGGCCTGGGCCTCGCGCTGGGCCTCGGCCTCAGCGGCTGCGGCGGCACGTCCACCACGACCAACGGCATTGCGCCCAATCAGGACAGCGGTCCGGTTATTTACGGCCTCAGCGCCGGAGCCGCCAGCAATACTGGTCAACCCCTGGAAGCCAGCGGCCTGGAATCCGCGGATCTGAAAACTGCCTACCTCACCGGTGCGACAAAGTACACGACGATTTCCGGTGCCGGGCCGTTGCCGGTGCTGGCCTCTCAGTTCTCAACGGGCATTCCGCTCGGCTTCCCGCTGGGCGGCTCCTACGTCAGCGGCGCTATCGGTACCGCGGCTCCCACAACCGGCTCTTTCGTCTTTGGGGCTTCCATCAGCACCGGCGTTCGCAACGGCAATAAAGTGGACCTCAACACGAGTTCCGTGGTTTTGAAGTCCACAGACGATCCCACGTTCAGTCAGCCCTTGACGTTTAACTCGGCGGCCATCGGCAACAATCCCATCGGCAACGCGCAGTACTTCACGGCGCCATTTACGCTTACTCCCACTCTGGCGAAAACGGGTTTGCACAACTTCTACACGACTTTGTCGGACACATTCACCCCGCCGCAAAGCAGCCGAACGGATTTTGATGTCGCTGTCGTCGCTCCCACCGATGCCGCCGTCATGGAGGTCGTCACTGCCACTGTCCCTTCCACCTCCCCGGCTAAGACAACTGCGACGCTTCTCAGCACCACTGCGACCATCACCAATGCGATTGCAGGGGCGCGCGCTCAGACCAACATTGACGCACAGGACAACATCATTCTATTCGCCGCGCCGGGATCACAAACCATTACGGTGACTGCTACCGTGGAACTGGATTTACCGGACGGCACCACCCAGGATGTGATCCAGACCGGAACCGACACGGAGACACTGACGGCAGGCCAGCTTCTGATTGTCGCTCCCGACTCAACGGGCAACCCGATTCTGGTCAGCGGCAGCACTCCCGCCCCGACCGGCAGCGTCCGCGCTCACGCCCGACGGAAATAATTCACCGCCAACTCAGACGAAAGCTCAGAACGCCCCGGCCAAAATGGCAGGGGCGTTTTTCTTGCGTTCACTTCGCCGCTTTTGACTGACGGCGGCGCATGTCGGGATTGAGTTCGCGCTTGCGCTGAGGTATACTTTCAAGAAAAGGAGTAGACTATGACCGTCATGCTGGAGTTGCCATCGGACTTAGAAGCAGTTTTACAACAGAAAGCCTCTCATCAAGGACTTTCTGTCCCTGACTTTTTGATCCGGCTTGCCAGGATGGAGACAGAGGAACCGCGATACTCGCAGGCAGAGATTGACACTTTTCTTCAGGAGGATCAGCTCTCTCCAGAACTATCTGATAAAGTTCAGAGATTACTTGGCAGATGAAGCGCGTTTTTCTGGATGCCACCTGCTGGATGGCGGCTGCCGGTTCGGAGACGGGCGGGTCTTCCGCCATTATTTTGCTGGCACAAACTCTGCTGCTGGTTCTGGTAGGGAGCCGCATGGTGCTTCAGGAGGCAGAACGCAATATACAGGCCAAGATGACGCCGACTGCGCTCCAAAGATTTTATTTACTATTAGCGGCCGTGAAATTGGAATTGTGTGAGCCGACTACACCGGAGGAAGAGGAACAATGGGCGGAGTTGACGGCGGAAAAAGACCGTCATGTCCTCGCTGCCGCGCTCAAATCCAAAGCGGACGTGCTTGTGACCCTGGATCGCAAGCACATCCTGACTGATGGGGTACGAACAGGGTTTCCCATTCCCGTTCAGGATACCAGAGAATTCCTGACAGCGTTTCGCGAATAAAATTACTTCGCCGCTTTGGACTGGCGGCGGCGCATGTCGGGGTTGAGTTCGCGCTTTCGCATCCGAATGTTTTTGGGCGTCACTTCCACCAGTTCATCGGGACCGATATACTCAATGGCGCGGTCCAGGGACATGACCGTGGGCGGGGCCAGCCGCATGAATGTCTCTTTGTTGGACTCGCGCATGGAGGTCAGGTGCTTTTTGCGGCAAACGTTGACTTCCAGGTCCGTGTCGCGGGCATTTTTGCCGACGATCATGCCTTCGTAAACCTCAATGTTGTGCGGCACGAAGAGGATGCCGCGCTCTTCCGCCGCAGCAAGGCCAAAGGTCGTTGTGATTCCCGATTCGCTGGCGAGCAGGCTGCCATTTTTCTCCACAGTCATGTCACCCGTGTAGGCGATATAACCCGCGAAAAGAGAGTTCAAGACGCCCGTTCCGCGAGTCTCCGTCAAAAACTGATTGCGGAAGCCGAGCAGGCCGCGCGTCGGCACTTTGAAGCGCATGTGGACATGGCCGTTGCCCGGCGAGTTCATATCCAGCATTTCCGCGCGGCGGCGGCCTAGCTGCTCAATGACGACGCCGCTGTATTCCTCGGCGACGTCAATCTCCACTTCTTCCAGCGGCTCCATGCGGACACCGTCTTCCTCGTGGAAGATGACTTCCGGCTGCGAGACCTGAAGCTCATAGCCTTCGCGGCGCATGGTTTCAATCAACACGGCCAGGTGCAGTTCACCCCGACCCGAAACAGAAAACTGGTCAGCGGAGTCCGTGTCTTCCACACGCAGAGCGACATTAGTTTGCAGCTCTTTCATCAGGCGCTCGCGCAGCTTGCGGGAGGTAGACCACTGGCCCTCGCGGCCCGTCAGCGGCGAGGTGTTGACGCCGAAGGTCATGCGAAGCGTTGGTTCATCCACCTTCATGCCGGGCAGAGCGACCGGGTTCTCGCGGGAGGCAATCGTTTCACCGATGTTGACATCCGGCAGGCCCGAAATCGCGACGATCTCGCCCGCTTCCGCCGCGTCTACTTCGGTCCGGTTGAGGCCCTGGTAGATGAAGACCTGGGCAATCTTGCCCGGCACGTTGACACCCTCGCGGTTGACCACGACGATGTTCTGGCCGGTCTTGATCGTCCCAGCGTTGACCCGGCCAATCGCGATGCGGCCTTTGTAGTCGTCATAATCCAGCGTCGTCGCCCGCAACTGCAAAGAGGCGTCGGGATCGCCCTGCGGCGGCGGGATGTGGGAAACGATGGTCTCAAAGAGCGGCGTCAGGTCCGTTCCCGCCTGGGCCGGGTCCAGAGTGGCTGTGCCTTGCAGGGCTATGGTATAGACGATGGGGAAATCTAGCTGCTCTTCATTCGCGCCCAGGGCGGCGAACAGGTCAAAGGTCTGATCCACCACGTAATCCAAACGTGCATTGGGGCGGTCAATTTTGTTGACGACGACGACCGCTTTATGACCGGCTTGCAGGGCTTTGGACAGCACAAATCGAGTCTGAGGCATCGGGCCTTCCACGGCGTCAATCAGCAGCAGGACGCCGTCGACGAGGCTCATGACGCGCTCCACCTCGCCGCCGAAGTCGGCATGGCCGGGCGTGTCCACGATGTTGATTTTCGTGTCGCCGTAGGTGATGGCCGTGTGCTTGGAGACGATGGTGATTCCGCGCTCCCGCTCCAGATCCATCTTATCCATGACGCGCTCGGCGACGGCCTGATTGGCGCGGAAGACGCCGCCCTGTTTAAGCATTCCGTCCACCAGGGTCGTCTTCCCGTGGTCAACGTGGGCGATAATCGCGATGTTACGCAGGTGATCCTGCAAAAGTGTTTGAGACATAGCGTACTATTATACCTGAAATAACTCGGACTTGGACTATTTCGCGGCCAATCCGACCTTGTTACCATCGCCGTTAATCACAGGTTGAACGGATTTTCCGGGCAGTTCTTTCGTCCAATGGACCATGTTGCCGTCATTGTCCACCGTGACTGCCTCCACGCTGCCAAACACACTGACGAGGTTGCCATCACCCTCCACCGTCAGATTACGGACGTCGCCGCGCAGAGTAATGGCGTCATGATCGCCGGAGACCGTCACATCCCGCTGAGGCCCGGTTCCCTGGACGTTGTAACTGCCCAAGACGCGGTCACCGGTAATGTGGATACCAGGAACGGGGGTGTTATGGTGAAACCAGTGCGGAGCGGAAGAAAGCAAGCCGAGGCCGCCGCTGCACCAGAACGCGACCCAGAGCCAGCCCCGGATGTCGCACCAGCCGCGCAAGACCCGCCGGGTGACGGCCTTTTGAATGACCGCCGTCAATTTTTGCGTCTGGGCCTGTTCCACTGCCTTCGGCTGCGTTTGTGTGCGTTGTCTTTGCACCTGCGCCCAGATTTCTTCCGGCGTTGCCTCCAGGTTCATTTCTGAGACAACCTCGCCAATAGGAACCGTGCCTGCCAGATGGCGGGCGGCTTCCAGCTTCCCCGCTTCCAGCGCATTCAGCGCCGCTGCCAGTTCTTCCGGCGTGACGCGAATCTGGGCCGCCGAAGGCGGGACAGAGTGTTCCTGTGGTTCGTGTTCCAGCATGGCATGACTTTCAAGGAAAATGACTCCTTTATTATAACCCAAAATCGCCTGGCTTTGCGCCGTTCTGGTTGACACGTCCAGCCCTGTCTGGTACAATGAAGCGGCAAACAGCCGCTATGTCTCTGCTTCGAACCGCCCGTGTTCCCACGTTATGAAAAAAAACCTGCTCCTGCTTGTCCTGTCGCTCGTGTTCGGCGGCATGTTCAGTGTCCAAGCGACTGCCGCACCGACCGACATTGTGCCGCGCGGCAGCACGCTGCTGGATGCGTTCGCCACGCTGGCGCGGACCGATGCCTTTGGAGCATCGGACACGCCGGAAGATTTTCTGGGGGAACCGCTTTACACGCGCGAGCAACTGGCGCGGCGTTTGGAGCATTTGATCCAGGATGAGCCGCAGAAGTTTGACCGCGTGCAGAAGAACGACTCAGCCAACACAGCCCTGCACACCGCGATTGATCAGCTCCAGCCGGAACTGGACGCCGACGGCGTAGACCTTTCCGCCGCCGACACGCCGCCGACCGCCGCTTCCGTCAGCGGATATGTCCAACCCGAACTGCGCCTTCGGACAGGAGGGGATCGAACAGCCCGGCAGCGGAGCCATCGGCATCTACCGCGTGACCGCGCTGGGCAGCCTGCGTTCTAACCTCCGCTACGCGGTTTCTGCGTCCAACTGGCCGGAAGACAGTCGCCGCGTCTTCAATAACGATCTGGGCGCACATGATTTTTCGGCGCTGAATGAAGCGTATCTGGAACTGAACGGCGGGCGGGGGCTGCGGGTGGATTTGGGCCGGATGTACAACCGCTGGGGGCCAGGCTACCGGGGCGCGACGATGGTTTCGGACAATGCGCCCGCCTTTGACCAGCTCCAGGTAGCATTTCCGTTCAGCCTGGGCAGCCATTTAGGACGCGATTATCATTTCACGCAGTTTGCGGCCACATTCCAGGACCAGGGAACGCGCAAGTATTTTGAGGGGCGACGCCTGGAATATGCGTTCAACCCGCGCCTGACGGCGGACTTTCAGGAAGCGTTCATCTCGTCCAGCTCTCGTTCCCTGGAAGTGAGCCTGCTTCCTGACTTTTACAGCAGCCAGAGCGCCAATCTCCACATCAGCGGCCTGCGGATTTCCGGCCTGGATCAGACATTCAACTCGTTTCTGAACCTCGGCTTCACGTATGCCGCGTCGCCGGACCTGCGCGTCTACGGCCAGTTGGGGATTGACGACATCCAGACGCCGGGCCATCAAAGCTACCGCACGCCCCGCAAGATCGCGTATCTGGCCGGGGCTGCCTTCCACCCTCTGCCCCAAACAGAAGTGATCGCGGAATACACGTTTGCCGACCCGACAACTTATAGTTCTCGCATTCCCGCGACGCAGTGGCAGAAGGGGATTTATGAGGAGATCGGCCTGCCCACCGGCCCGAACAGCCGCGAGTATTTCCTGCGTCTGAGCCAGCGTCTCGCCCCCCGCCTGAATGTCGCATTTGAGGGCCGGGATCGCCGCCGCCACAATGACGCCTTCCCTGCCCCGAATTCACGGGATCTGGCTCTCAGCGCGGAGTATGCGCCGGACAAACGAAACGGCGTGGAAGTGATCTTCCACAATTATCATCAGGATGCCTTTCCCCTCACCCCCAGCGTCCCGGTCCCCGGCGACGGTTTCACCCCGGCCAACACCGAGGGTTTCTACGGACAGAACTTGCGTATCCGAGAGTTGGACGTTCAGTACCGGCTCTTTTTCTAGCGCAGGAAAGGATCTTATGGCTTGGCTGCCTCTGTTTTAGCAGCGGCGGCGGGCGGCCAGAGCGTGGTCAGCGTCCAAACGAGTTTGGAAGCAGCGTTCGGGGATACCACGACCGGCTGGCCGGCGGCGGGTTTGGGCAGTTTCGGCACGACCGGCGGCGACAGGGTCTGAAGGTATTTCACGTCTGTCGGGGCAAGCATCTGGCGCGGCCCGGCGACCTCCAGCGGGGTGGTTGTCGCGCCGGCCACGCCGCTGAGAAGCAGACGCACTGCTTCATCATCGGGCAGCGCCGTCTCCGTGTAGATTTTTGTCGTCCCGTGAACCGTGCGCCGGTTTCGCCCGGAGCCGGTCGTCCGCGTCGTCGCCTGCGTCGTCACATTGGGCGGGCCGGCGAAGTGAAACGTCTGCACCACATACAGCCCGTGGTCGCCGCTGACAACGCGCCCTAGTAACCGCGTTCCATTGTTTTCCGTCAGGCCGACGATTTGTTTTTTGCCGGCAACCTGATTCAACGCATCCGTAACCGTAGTCGGTGCAGGAACCGGCGCATTATGCCTCCCGTGCGGCGCACCGGCCAGGGCAGGCAGGCAGAACAGGGCCAGCAGAGCCGCCGAGGCAGAGAGAGTAGCTTTCATCAGTTTCTCCTTTCATAAGGTCTCACGGGGCTGAACCCCCATGCTTTAGAAAAGCAAATCCCCGCCTGCGCGGGCATAGGATCAAGAATCTTCGCCCTTACCCTCGGGGGCCGGCACTTCCAAAGCCCTGGCGTTCAGGGCAGGGAATGTCGTTAGAACCGCACTTCGCGGCCTGTGTCGCTGGACTCATACAGCGCGTCCAGAATGCGCGAGACCATCAGGGCCTGCTCGCCCGGCACCGCGACGGGCTTGTCGTCAATAATGGACTGTACATAAGCGCGGATTTCCTGCTCATGGGTAGCGACGCCCGGCAGGAAGACGGGCTGGCTGTCATACAGCGCCCCGGCTTCTTCGGTGTAGATGCGCGTGTTGGCGTCGTTGTGCAAATCTAAAAACACGCCGCCTTCGGTGCCGAACAGGCTGGTCTCAAAGCGCTCCTTGTCGTTGTTCAGCACAAACGACGATTCCAGCACCAGGGATGCCCCGTTCTCAAACTTCACATAGCCCGAAGCGAAGTCCTCCACGGTGAAATTGTTCGGGTCCCAGGGCTTGCCAAAGAGATTGACATGGCCCGACCGATGCCCGAACTTGGTGGCGGCGGTGCCGCTGACGGAGACGGGCTTGGGATGGCCCATCAGCCACAGGGTCATGTCCAGAATATGAACGCCGATGTCAATCAGCGGCCCCCCACCCTGCTTGTCTTTTTCGGTGAAGACGCCCCACATCGGCACGCCGCGCCGACGCAATGCCTGGGCGCGGGCGTAGTAGATATCGCCGAACTTGCCCGCATCCGTCAGCCGCTTGATCGCCTGCGGCCCGGCTCCGAAGCGCATATTCAGGCCGACTTGAAACTTCTTGCCGGCCTTTTGCGCGGCCTCCACCATCCCCTGCCCCTGCGTTCCGTTGAGCGCGATGGGCTTCTCGCAGATCACATGCTTGCCCGCCGCGAACGCCGCCACGACCGGCGGGTTGTGCATGAAGTTGGGCGTACAGACATCCACCGCTTCCACTTCCGGGTTGGCGAGAAGCTGATTGTAGTCTTCGTAAGTCTGAGCCGGGCCAAACTTAGCGTTCGCTTCGGCCAGTTTGTTCGGCTTGATGTCGCACAGCGCGACAATCTTGACCTTGCCTTCGTCCTGCAATTTCTTGTAGGCGGGCAGATGCACCGCCTGCGCGATCCCGCCCGTGCCGATGACGCCAATGCCAATCGGCTTGCCCTTGTACGCGGAGTCATCCGTCGCCCCGCCGATCAAATCTGCATCCCAATCATTTGCCAAGTTTTCTATTCCCCTTTGGTAGTTATCAATCCCAAGCGCGCCTCATAAAAATCGCGCCCCCTGCTACTTCCCCGCCCGTCCCGAAAATCCCTGCCTGTTCCAACTACTTTGCGTGGATTTTTCTGGCATCAAAACATGTGTTGCATTTTGGGCCCGATAAGGTGTCTTATGCAATATTTCGGCCTCTGATAGCGGCTATCACGGCCCATTAGGGAATTGGCGGTTTGGCATCGGCCACATGAGGAAGAGCCACTTTCAATTGGTATCTTCTCGCCAGCATCCTTCGTAGCAACGACCCATCAATCTCTTCTAAAAACTTCAATAACTCCGCACTCGGATCGATCCGTTGAACCAACGATTAGCATACCGAGCGCAAGCTGGGCAGTGTCATCCCCAGGATCAAGCCGGAGTGCTGTTTCGAATGCCAGGACAGCTTCTTGGGAACGATCTTGACGAGAGAAAGCCACTCCTAACAATGTATAGGCTTCGGCATCGGCAGGATCAAGAAGAATACGCTGCTGCAACTGCTCAACGGTCAGGCTTAACTTTCGCTCAACGCTCAGCCAGAGTTCTTCCAACAATTCATCAGTCATACAGAACAAAACCTTTCGGTCTCATATGGTACCAATAAAGGGCGTTATGTAACATTTGGCAGCTTGGCCGAGCGTAAATCTATGCTTAAATGAAGCCGCCGACCAGCCAGATAATCGCCATACGGGAAAGTCGGCGCAAAACCTGTATGCTCAGGAGCCTTCGGTCTGCGAAGACAAGAAAACGTCCGGTTGAGCGGCATTATGGTCAGTGCATCTTGAACGGGCCGCCATGCGGCTCCGGTTCCATGTCGGGGCGGGTGGAGTCTTGGATGATCTCGTGCAGTTCCAGCACGTTCGGCTGGGAGTAGGCGTCTTTGGGCAAAGTGCCGGACTGGGCATGGCCCTTCACAAAGGCATCCGAGCGGATCCAGCCGAGAAAATCCTCGCGGGAGGCCCAGTGGGTCAGCACGACGTAGGGCTGCCCTTCGTTGACAGGCCGCAGAACCTGATTGGAGAGGAAGCCGGGCATGCCGTCCACCAGCCGGGCGCGTTCGCGAAAGACCTTCTCAAAGGCGTCGGCATATTCCGGTTTGACATAGATGCGATTGGCGACCGTGATCATGGCGAGTCTCCTATTTAGCCCAGGGAGGATTGGCGACCAGATTTTTGACGCCAGGGTATTGGGGGGAGCCATTTGGAAGTTTCGTTCCATCCGTGCCTACATAGATCGTGATGGCGCCCGATTTGTTGTCATGGACCAGGATCGTGGGCGTAGACTGTATATTCAGCGAGTCCGCAAATTTGGCCGCCGCAACCACTTTGTCCTGCCCCTGCCCGGCGTCAAATGCCTTCTGGAAGGCGGCTTTGTTCAGGCCGACTTTGGCCGCGTAATCGCTGTAGAAGCCCGTTTCCAAATCTTCCTGATGGTCATACAGCACATCATACATGGGCCAGAATTTGCCCTGCGTCCCGGCGATCTCCGAGGCTGCTCCGGCTGGAATGGCCCACTTGTGTATGTTCGGGAAGGGACGATGAATAAAGATCAGGTTGATTTGCGCGGGATATAACGCCAGCAGTTTTTCCAGGCCGGGCCGGGCTTTGCCGCACTGCGGGCATTGAAAATCCCCGAACTCGGCAATGGTGTACGGCGTGTTGGAATTGCCCCGCGGCGGCGCGGCGGCATGGGCGACAATCTGCGGCCACTGCGCTTGCAGAGTGGCGACATCCATTTGTGGCAAAGGTTTGGGGGGTGGTTCTCCACCAGATCCGCCGCCGGGAGTCATAAAGTGGTTACCGATGACAATGACGCCGACCAACGCGGCCAGAAGCGTCAGCCAGATGCCCAGAAACAGATTCTTGTTGACCTTTTTACGCGCCGGCAGCGGGGTTCCCTCGTCCGGGAACAGAGAGCGAGGCGAGGGATTTTCGGGAGGTGATGTATTCATAGGTTGCCAAAAGGAAAATGAGGGTCATGAGAATGGCCGACGTGCGGCACCAAATACAGAAATGGCCGATTTTGTAATGGGCGACCCATTGCAGATACCAGGAATAGGCCGTGCCGCCTGCGCTGACGAGCCACGTCAGACGGTGCATCACCCGTTCAATTTTGCCGCTTTCCGAGGCCAGCCGAAACATGGACAGGGAAAGCAGCAGGACATAACCAAGCAGGCCGAGCAGGGCGACCGGGACATCATGCAGCGGCCCGATGTCGATGTGCGCCCAGGGACTTGTCCAGACGATCTCGCAGCCGCCCTGACTGGTGCATGGCAGATCGCCGTTTGTCCGGTCCTGCCACCAGAGAACGCCGGCGATGCCCGCCCCGACAAAGGAAAGCGCCGCCTCAATCATCGGACACAGTTGACGGATGGAAGCGGCGCTTGGCATATTTCTCCAAAGTCCCAGGAAGCCCCCTCACCCCCAATTCTGGGGGAACCGGAGAAAGCATTCTGGCTCCCCCATTATTGGGGCGGGGGGGTGCAGGCACTAATTCGTCAGCACAGCGGCGGGTGTCCAGAACGCCTCATGCAGCAGGGCCAGATGAGATGGGCAGCCTTCGGCCGTCACGGCAACGGTGCGAATGCCTGCCCCGGTGCTGGTTGACACGCGGGCAACCTGCGTCAGCGTCGCCGCACGGGACGGCGTGCCGGGTGCGCTGTCCAGGGCAGCCAGCCAGTGCGCGGTCGCCGCTTGATCGACAGTGCGCTGCATGCCCGGTTTCGGTGCCGTCATCGCCGCTTGCAGGGCGTAGGAGCGCAGCAGCGAAGGCCACAACTGGTTGAACAGGGTCGGATTGCGGTACAGGTCGGCGCAGACCACATGGCCGTTGATGGCGGCCACGACGCCAACCACCCGGCCCGGCGTGGCGGCTTGAATCGGCACGGTGAGAGCGTCGGTGTACGGCAAAGTCGCCATTTGCGCCCCCTGGTTCTGGATCAGCGCGGCATATGTGCCGGTCGGCGTCATCGCGCCGAAATGGCGGGTGGCGACGCGCACGGCGTTCCAGACCGGCTGCTGTTCCCCGGAAACCTGCATGGCATAGCGGACGGACGGAATGGCGATGGCGACATTCTTGCGGAAGTTCGCGCTGTCGCCGCTGGAGCGATGCGCTTCCACGCAGAACGCGGCGACGCTGACCTGAGCGCTCCTGGCGGGAACCACGGTATCACTGGCTGCGCCCCGGTCCTGCCCGCCGCCGGGGACGACCTGCCCGTCGGGAACATAGGTCGGCTTGGGCGCGACATTGGTCACCATCAGCACATTCGCATCGCGATGTTCCTGGCCCTGGAACGCATTGGTGACTTCGGGGCCGGGAACAGTCACGCCGGCAGGCAGGTTCGACAGCGTGGTTGGACGGGGCGCGCAGTTGCACTCGCCTTCCTGCGCCTGCACACTGCCTTTGTCCATGCCTTCGGCCAGCGTGACAAACTCCGGCGCAGCGGGCCGGGCCGGGGCAATGGCCTCAGCATAAACGGGGTAGACCGTCAGATTGGCATACGTGACGGCGGGAGCCAGCCGCAGATGCCCAAAGCCGGTCTGAAGCGTCGCGCTGTCGGCCACGACCGGCGCGTTTTGGGGAGAATAAGGCATGGGAGAATGCCTGCCGGCGACCATCGTCACCGCGACCACACCGGCCAAACCAAGCACGCCGAACAATCCGGCACGCGCGACCTGCTGAGAAATCTGGGACATAACTCTTCCTCCTTCAGAGGCGATAACCGACAACCCGAATGATGCTTTTATTATAACCGAGTGGCGGGGAAAACGCAAGGGGCAGTTTGACAATCGTCGGCAACTAAGAAACGCGGAAATAATTTGATAATGTGTTGTATTCGTTGCGGAAGAAGGTGTAACCAGTGAGGATCATAGCTACTTTGTTGACCTTCGTCTGCTGGGTGCCCTTTGAGCCGATGAACACCATATGGCATCGGATTTAAACTATGAATACTATAGTTTAATGAGATTAATTGTAGATGTTTTAATCTTTTTCGGCTATAATGATTATGTGGAAAATGACGACTTATTAACAGTGCCAGAGGCATCAAAGTTGCTTGGGGTCACAGGAGGAGCAGTCCATATTGCTATGACCACAGGCCGTCTGCCGTTTCTGGAAAAATACGGTCGCAAACTGATTGCCCGCCCCGACCTGGAGGTCTACAAGAAACGGACACAACCAGAAGGTGTGAAGAAGGTGGGGAGGCCGTGCAAAGTTGTAGAAGCCGTAATGGATGGAGGAGACAAAAAAGATCGGCTGGCTGGGGTAGGCCTTAATGTTTCATAAATTGGCCGCGTGGTATAGCCGGAGCAAAAAACTCGTCTTGTGGTGTTTTGTAAATATTGGCTTTGCGTCAGTTCCACTTTTATTAGAGATTCTTTGCCGTGGAATTGCTCAACGTCCTCTCACCAGTGTGGTTGAATATATCCCAGAGATAACTTTTCTGAGTGTGATGTCTGGGGTCGCTGTGATGCAAGATGTTAAATCAATTCCACATGATCATAAAGATAGGGATCATTTCGAGATTATTTATGTGCTTTACATCATAGCAACGCTCGTCGGGGCTGGCTATCTAGGAATGTATTTTTGGGATACAATTATTGGGCCACCTCATACAACCGAACTTCACATAATGTTTCAGTTCAGTAGAGGAATTGCCATAATATATCTCGTATTATGTATCGTGGCAGAAAAGGCATATCTAAAAATTAGTTCCTCTCTAGACGGCCCCAAAATTTGATATTACTTCAAACGAAAAGGAAAAATACAAAATGATCTTCTTGTTCAAGTTGATTCCGATAGTGGGTACACTCGTTTGCCTTGCGGGATTAGTTGGCATTGGATTAATGGCAAAGGTGCTGCTTCCTTCAATGTCAAATCCTAAACTAGTGTCTGCGAACGACCATAACGATCAGATCGCCGATGTCTCTGGGGGGGATTATCACGATGATACGGCTGATCAACATATAACATACGAACATACAGAAGTGGCAAACATACAATCCATTTTCAGCGTCGTAGACGAGGTATTGCCTAACAGGAATTGTTTTGATTCAAGGCACCGCACCCAACAATCCATCAAAAAATCGGACAGGATTAGCTTGAGTGTCACTGAACAACAATCGCATGAGGTCGATGTGGATGCCGAAATGAACGCCAAAGCCCCTAGAATTGTCGAAGAAATTAACACCCGGTTTCTGACAAATCTTGCAAGGAATCCCAGACCTGTCAAAGGCCCAGGTAAGCCTAACATAAAATCATGGAACAAATAACACCATCGAAAAAGAGATATTGTCTTCAACTTTCTGAAAGAGGAGGGCTTTATTCCTAGGATTGATGCTGACGGAGACATCACCTTTAAACAGGAGAGTACCAGGTTTTACGTTCTTATCTATGAGGACGACTCGCAATTTCTGTCATTGATGACTATTTTCAATGCTACTAATGTTTTCGCTGATATTTCTCAGGCCTACAAAACCGTCAATCAAGTCAGCGAAGAATGGAAGGCTGTTAAATGTACCATCAGGAATGAAGGCACAACTGAGGACCTACCCCTACTAGTAGTTTTTGCAGTTGAGGCATTTTTCAGCAAGCCTGATGATTTTAAGGGAGTATTTAAGCGTATGCTGTCAGCCGTAAACTCTGCTATAGAAGGCTATTTTGTTCTTGTGAAGGAGCTAAATCAGGTCTCAATCAATGCCGCCACTTTGTTGCCTAGCTAAACAGCAGAAGTGCGGTTGCCTCAAAACTTCGGCTTCGCGGGACTAGGGAAAATTCTTAGCCCGGCGAAGCCGAAGTTTCTGGCCGCAGACTAATTACCCCAATAAAACCTTAGCCGTGCCTTTCAAAGTACGATCTTTCTCCCATCACTTCCATCACACAACGCGGCGAAGAGGGCCAGCAGGAGCAGCAGGGGGAATTGCAGCAGCGTGGAGAGTTGTTCGTACTGATGGTGCAGGCGGTCAAAGATGGTCATGTTTCCCAGACTGCGCGCCGTGTCCATAGTCGGAGTGAGCCAGAGGCCAAGGTAGAGGGCGGAGGCCAGCAGAAGCGCGGAAGTCACAAGACAGGCAATGATCCAGCGGCGAGGGGCCTGGGGCAGAAGCAGGGCGTTGGCAAGAAGCAGGAGAGCGCCGCAGGCGTAGCAAACGTAGTTGAAGACGTGCAGGCTGCCGCCGACAATGCCGCCGGCCAGGGCGTTTTGATGGGCGATGCCGCCGGCCAGCGCGGGGTCGGCGCGGACGATGTGAAACGCGACCGGGGCGACGATGGCCCCGATAGCGACCAGGCCGCCAAGCCAGAGGGACAGGGCGACGGTGTGCAGCCAGCGGGCTAATAGCGGCAGTGCGCTGCTCATCGGGCGGGCGGATCGTCGCCCGACAGCCATTCCACGGCTTCGGCCAATGGAACTGTGTGCTGCCAGCCGTCGTGCAGGCTCTTAAGCTGGATCACGCTTTGCGCCACCTCGTCATCGCCTATAATCAGCGCGTAGCGGGCGCGGGCGCGGTCGGCGGCGCGCATCTGCGCCTTCATGCTGCTTTGCCCCGTACTCGGTTTCGGCAGAAATGCCCGCCGCGCGCAGGTCGGCCAGCAGTTTGATGCCGATTGGCCGGGCGGCGTCTCCCAGCGTGATGATATAGGCTTTCGGACCAGGCAGCGTCGGCAGTTCCACGTTCAAGGCTTGCAGGGCGATCAGGGCGCGCTCCATGCCCAGGCCGAAGCCGATGCCGGGCGTCGGCGGGCCGCCGATCTCCTCCACCAGTTTGTTGTAGCGTCCCCCGCCCCCGAGAGCGTTCTGCGCGCCCAGGTCCGGGGACTGAATCTCAAACGCCGTCTTGGTGTAGTAGTCAAAGCCGCGCACCAGAAACGGGTCGTTTTGATAAGCGACGCCGGCATCCGTCAGGTAGCCGATCAGCGTTTCGTGGTGGGCGCGCTCGTCCTCGGTCAAGTAGGCGGAGAGGATAGGCGCGTCGGAGAGAATTTCCAGTTCGCGCGGGTTTTTCGTGTCCAGCAGGCGCAGGGGGTTGGTCTCAAAACGGGCCTGACCCTCCTCGCTGAACTCGGCCAGATACGGCTCGACGAAGTCTTTCGAGGGCGACCAGATAGGCCGCGCGGGACTCCGGCGAACCGACGGAGTTGAGTTTCAGCGTCAGGTTCTGGATGCCGACGCGGCGGAAGAAGGCCAGGGCCAATTCGATCACTTCGGCGTCCAGCGCAGGGTCGTCTGTGCCGAGCGCCTCGACGCCAAGCTGCTCGTGCTGCCGGTAGCGGCCCTTCTGCCTCGCTCATAGCGGAAGTGGGGGCGCAATAGTAAAGCTTGGCGACGCCGCCCTGCGCGTGCAGCGAGTTCTCCACATACGCGCGCAGGACGGGGGCGGTGCTTTCCGGGCGCAGGGTCAGGGAACGTTCGCCCTTGGTCAAGGAACGTATACATCTCCTTGGTGACGATGTCCGTGGCTTCACCGACCGAACGCTTGAACAGTTCCGTCGTCTTCGAAACGCAGGGGTGCGGATCTCCGCCGTAGCCGTAGAGACGGCAGAGAACGCGGAACTCGTCTTCCAGATACTGGCAGCGGTCGCTGTCGTCTTCCCAGGCGGCGCTCCGGGGTACAGATCGTGGGTGCCTCGGGGGCGCTGATACTTCAGGGGCATGGGTCAGGCAGCCTCGTCTGTCCGTCTTCAGTGTGTCCGTCTTCGGAGAGGGGCGGCATTCCATGAACTGGCCCATGCGGCGGAATTTTTCGTAACGCTGCGACGACGAGCGCGGGCGCGGGAATGCCCAGCAGGGGACGAAGGTTCTGAAGCAGGGCGTCTTTGACGCTAGCTGCCGCCTCGGCCCAGTCCCGGTGCGCGCCGCCCAGCGGCTCCGGAATGATGCCATCAATGATGCCCAGTTCTAAGGCGCGCTGGGCCGTCAGGTTGAGCGCGTCGGCGGCCTCGGCCTTGCGCTCCGGGTCGCGCCACAGGATGGCGGCGCAGCCTTCGGGGGGGATGACCGAGTAGACGGCGTGTTCCAGCATCAGGACGCGGTCGGCGACGGCGATGCCCAGCGCGCCGCCGCTGCCGCCCTCGCCGATGATGACCGAGACGATGGGAACCGGCAGAGTCGCCATCTCAAACATGGAACGGGCGATGGCCTCGGAAATGCCGCGCTCGTCGGCGGCGATGTCGGCGGCGGCAGCGGCGGTGTCTACCAGCGTGACGATCGGCAGGCCGAATTTCGCGGCCAGGCGCATGACGCGGCCCGCTTTGCGGAAGCCTTCAGGCCGGGCCGAGCCGAAGTTGCGGTGCTGGCGCTGCTTCAAGTCGCGCCCTTTCTGATGGCCGATTACGGCGACGGGGATACCGTCCAGTTTGGCCAGGCCCGCGACAATCGCGCCGTCGTCGGCACACAGACGGTCGCCGTGCAGTTCGGTCCAATCCTCAAAGATGGCGCTGACATAATCCAGCGTGTAGGGCCGCTTGACGTGCCGGGCCAGCAGGACTTTGTCCCAGGGCGTCAGATGGGCGAACAGCGATTCCAGCAGAGCCGTCCGATGCTGCCTCCAGTTCTGCGATCTGGTCCGGCAGATCCGGCTTGTTCTGCGGGTTGGCGCGGTCCGCGACGACCTGGCGCAGTTTGGACAGGTTTTCGTCCAGTTCGGCAATGGATTTTTCAAAGTCCAGGACGTTCAGACTAGCCATGCGCGCCCTCCAACCCGGCGAGGACCGGGACAGCGCTGCTGCCGTTGCGCGTCGTGAGGCGGGGCGTTGACGGCGGCGAGACTCTGGGCGGTGACAGCAGCGTCAGCAGAGTGGCGAGGGTCTGCGGGCAGATCGCGGCGGGCGACGATCGGGTCGATCTGGCCGTGCGCCAGCTGCCATTCCGCCGTCTGGTAATCTTCGGGCGGCTTCTGGGCTGTCGCCTGCGCGACGACGCGCGCCCCGGCAAAGCCGATCAGTCGCGCCCGGCTCGGCCAGATGAATGTCGCCCAGGGAGGCATAGGAGGCCAGAACGCCCGCCATGGTCGCATCGGTCATCACCACAATGTAGGGAAGTTTCGCTTCGGCCAGTCGCGCGGCGGCGGCGGACGTTTTCGCCATCTGCATCAGCGACAGCAAGCCCTCCTGCATCCGCGCGCCGCCGGAGGCCGTGAAGAGAACCACCGGCAGACGCCGCGCGATCCCTTCCTCCATGGCCCGCACGATCTTTCTCGCCCGCGACCGACCCCATGGAGCCGCCCATAAAGCGGAAATCGGTGACGCCCAGCACGAGCGGCACGCCCTGAACGGTCGCCGTGCCGACGACCACGCCGTCGGCCAGGCCCGTCGCTTCCACGCTTTTGCCCAGCTTGGCCGGATAATCTTTGAAGCCGAGGGGATCCAGCGAACGCAGACCCGCAAACAGTTCCTGCCAGGAGCCTTCGTCCGCGGTATAGGCGATCCGCTCCTCCGCCGTCAGCTTGTGGTGAAAGCCGCAGTGAGGGGCAGACCTTCAGGTTTTTTTCAAAATCTTTCGTGAAGAGAATCTCGCCGCAGCGGGCGCATTTGGTGGCGACTCCCTCGGGCACCTGCGCCGCGGTTTGGGCGGCGGGCACGGGGGCAAACTTGGATTTTCGGCGAAACCATCCGTCCGGGGGCATAAAAACATCCTCGCAATTGCGTGTCCTCCGGCGGCAGCCGTCAGACGACAGAGTATACCCCATAGACACAAAAAAGCGAGGATTGTTTCAGAACGCCAAGAGAAAGAGTTAGTCGGCGCGCGCCACCAGAACCGCTTTGAGCGTGGCCTGTCGGCGCGGCGGAACCCGCGCGTGATGTTTGTTAAACGCCGGGACAATGGAAAGGACAGGCCCGCTCGCGAGGGTGGCGTCCGGCGGTGCGGCCTTGTCCATGAGGCAGGAAGCAAAGGCAATGGTTGAGCAGGCCGAAAGCGCAAAAAAGTAACCAGCAAAACGGTGCAGAGACATCGTCGCGTGACCTCCTGAGAAAAATACTGTCGCAGAGAGCGTGGTCTCCCCTGATTGTCGGCAGGCGAAACGGCGCGGGCGAGACAGTAAAAATACCGGGTTTGGTCTACGGCAACTCAAGAGTGGTCTACGATGACGCGAGGGCGGGCATGAGGAATGGGCTTGGGGCGGGCAAATCGGCGGGGGCGAAGCTGCCGTAGCCGAGAGTGGAGTGGCGAACAACCAGACGGGCCGGAAAAACTTGGGAAACGCAGGCGGCGGTCGGGTCGGCGATTCGCCGCAAAATCAGCGAGCCGGCGGTCTTGCCGATGCCGTCAAAATCCTGCGCCATCGTGGTCAGTCCCAGGTCTTCCAGGCCCGGCGGCACGACATCGTCAAAGCCGACCAGCGCCACGTCTTCCGGCACGCGCAGGCCCAGGCGGCGCAGCTCGGCCACCACCAGCGGCGCCCAGAAGTCGGCCAGCAGGAACACGGCGGTCGGCGCGTTCGGCCCCGAAAACATCTGCGCGAACTGCCCGGAGTCCAGCCGCCGCCCGCTGTCGCGCACTAAAATCAGATCGCGAGGATGGAATTCCAGGCCGGCATCCTGCAAGGCCTGCTGATAGCCGCATAATCGGTCCGCGGCGGCTTCCGTCGTTTCCAGCCGGGTCAGGTGGGCGATGCGCGTGTGGCCGCGCGCAATCAAATGCTGCGTCGCTTCATACGCGCCCCGGAAATTGTCGGTGCCGACAAAGTCCAAATCTACGCCGGGAACGCGGCGGTCAATGGCGACGACGGGGCATTTCCTGACGCAGACCTTTGATCAAATCCACGTTCGCATGGCCGCCTTCATGCCAGAGGACAACGCCGGCGAAGCCGCTATCGCGGGCGTAGCGCAGGCCGTCCGCCTCTTTTTCTGCCGCTTTCGCATAGGTGTCGGCGTAAGTATCCAGCATCAGGGGGTGATAACCATGGGCGGCCAGAATTTCATTGATGCCGTAAAAGGTGTCGGTGAACAGGCTGCCGCCGAAGCGCCGTCCCAAGAGAACGCCCACCAGATGCGATTCGGTGGCGGCGTTCGGGCGGCGGGCGGGAAACGGCTTGCGAATGGGAGGAAGGGCGCGGTGACGGGGGATATATCCCAGATGCGCCGCCGCCGCCAGAACGTTCTGACGGGTCCCTTCCGACACAAAGATGCCGTTCTGACGCTCATTCAGCACCGTGGAAACCACAGACTGAGAAACTTTGGCCCGTTCGGCTACATCTTTTAAAGTCACCGGCTTGATGGCAGGCATGGCGCGTGAGGCTTTCTTGCGGCGTTGCAGAAGTTGGTCTTATTATTTCATCTTTATATAAAGATAAAAAGGTGAGGCAGTTTACCCAGAGCGTGATATTTTTGTCAAGTGCCCGGGTTTAGTTTTGTTGGAGGCGTGGGTAGAGGCGCGGGGGCAGGGCGTTTGGCATGAAGGCGGTCCAGCATTTGGCCGACGGTGACGAAGGTAAACCCCTGAGCGCGAAGCCCGTCAATGATGGCGGGCAGAGCGGCCATGGTCGCGGGCGTGTCCTGGTGGAGCAGAATGATCGCGCCGGGCGCGGCTTCATCCAGAACGCGCTCCTGGATAAAACTCGCCGTTGTATTCGGCTCGTAGTCGTGCGCGCCGACGGTCCAGGAGACAGTCACGTAGCCCAATGCTTTGGCGACGCTAACACTTTGTCGTTATACTGGACGCCGGGCGGACGCATCAGCGTGGTATGCCGGCCTGTGGCGGCATAAATGTCCTGGTCGCACAGGCGGAGTTCATTGGCGATCTCGTGCGGCTTGAGCGTGGGCAAGTCCTGATGGTTGTAGGTATGGTTTGCCAGTTCAAAGCCATCGTCGGCCAGCAGACGGGCCACTTCGGGATGTTCTTTGACGCGCATTCCGACCAGAAAAAACGTGGCGGGAACGTGTTTCTGCTTCAGAATCGCAGCGATAGCCGGGCCGTAGCGTGGGTCCGGGCCGTCATCAAATGTCAGAGCGACTTCGGGCACATGGGGATCACCTTCTTGCAGCAGCGCCTGTTCCGGATCATAATGATCCCGGCCCTGCCAGTGGCGCACCCACTCCATCGGGTTGAAAACTTTACGCAGCGGGGTCTTACGGTGGGGGTTCAGCGTCCAGACGACCAGAGCCAGCGCCAGGACCAGAATCGTGCCCAAGCTGGCTACAAGTCGTCGCTTACGGAGAGACATGGCTTCATTATACAGCAACTTTTCAGAGCTTCTGCAAACACCGCTTGACGTTTCTTCCGAAATTTGACTATAATGTATGGAAGAATGTTGTCTGGCCTGTGTCCGCAGGCAAGGCAGTCAGGGGTTCCTTCCTATGTCTTCCGGGCAGCAGGGCGAGGCGGAAGCGTCCGATGAACCGGTGTACGTCATCAGCATCGCCGCCAAGCTCGCAGCCTGCCTTCCTGGACCCTGCGTGTGCTGGACAAGGAAGGCATCGTCCGCCCGAAACGCACCGCCAAAGACCGGCGTCTGTATTCGGATCGTGACATCGCCCTTCTGGCGCGTATCCGCTACCTGACCGAAGAGCGCGGCGTCAACATGAACGGCGTCCAACTCATTCTGGAAATGGAAGGGGTTTGGACAGCGCCGGAGCCGGACAGATAGACTGAATAAAGGACTTTCCATTTGATTTATCCATCCGCAGACACCATTGAAGACAAAGTCAAGAGCCGCTATTCACTGGTCGTCCTGGCCGCCAAGCGAGCCAAGCAGATCAAGGAAGGGGCGCCGATCCTGATCGATACCCTTTCCACCAACCCGCTCACCATCGCCCTGGAAGAGATCGCGGCGGGAATGGTCACGGCCGTGGAAACGGACGGGGCGGTCGTCCCCCACGAAGCCGCTCCGACGAACGGTGACGCCATGATGGCGTCCTTGCCCAACAACCGCGCCGCAGAACGCAGCGCCAACGAAGCCGTCGAAGACGACGCGCACGCTGCATAGGAAAAAGACATGCCGAAATCAGTGGGGATTGACCTGGGAACGACCAACTCGGTCGTGGCCGCCATTGATGAAGCCGGAGAGCCGGTCGTCATTACGCTGGCCGAAGGCAGCCGTCTGTGTCCTTCGGTCGTCGGTTTTTCCAAAACCGGGGAGCGGCTGGTCGGACAGCTCGCCAAGCGCCAGGCCATCACCAACCCGGACCGCACCATCTCCTCCATCAAACGCCAGATGGGGACCCGCTACAAGGTCGCCATTGACGGCAAAGAATACTCGCCGGAAGAGATTTCGGCGATGATTCTGGCCAAGCTGCGCTCCGACGCCGAAGCGTTTCTGGGCGATGCCGTGACCGAAGCGGTCATCACCGTGCCGGCCTATTTCTCCAACGCCCAGCGCGAGGCCACCAAAGCCGCCGGCCAGATCGCCGGCATCAACGTCGTCCGTATCGTCAACGAGCCGACGGCGGCCGCTCTGGCCTACGGGCAGGACAAACAGGGCGAGCAGACGGTGCTGGTCTGGGACCTGGGCGGCGGCACGTTTGACGTCTCCATTCTGGAACTGGACAACGGCGTTTTTGAAGTGCGGGCGACGTCGGGCGACACGCATCTGGGCGGCGATGACTGGGACATCCGCATCATTGACTGGATGACCGCCGAATTCAAGAAAGAGACCGGCATTGACCTGACCAAAGACCGGATGGCGATGCAGCGCCTGAAAGAAGCGGCGGAAAAGGCCAAGATCGAACTGTCCACGCTGCTGACCGCCAGCATCAACCTGCCGTTTATCTCGTCCACGCCGGAAGGCCCGGCGCACCTGGAACTGACTCTGACGCGCGCCCAGTTGGAAGACATGACCCAGGACCTGATCGAGCGCATGATCGCGCCCGACCGAGCAGGCGATGCAGGACGCCCGGCTGGAGCCGAAGGACATTCAGAAAGTGCTGCTGGTCGGCGGCATGACCCGGATGCCGATTGTCCAGGAGCGCGTGCGAAACATGTTCGGCAAGGAGCCGCACAAAGGCATCAACCCGGATGAGATCGTCGCGCAGGGCGCGGCCATTCAGGCCGGCATTCTCGGCGGCCAGGTCACGGACATCGTTCTGCTGGATGTCACGCCGCTGTCGCATGGGCATCGAAACGCAGGGCGGCGTCTTCACCAAGCTGATCGAGCGCAACACGACCATCCCGACCTCGGCCTCGCAGGTGTTACACCACGGCCGTGGACAACCAGTCCGCCGTGGACATCCATGTGCTGCAAGGCGAGCGCGACTTCGCCGTTGACAACAAGACCCTGGGCAAGTTCCAGCTCACCGGCATTCAGCCTGCCCCGCGCGGCATGCCCGAGATCGAAGTCACCTTCGACATTGACCAGAACGGCATTGTCCATGTCTCCGCCAAAGACACGGCGACCGGCAACATGCAGAAAGTCACCATCACTGCCTCCAGCGGCCTGGGCCAAAGCGAAGTGGAGCGCATGGTGCACGAAGCCGAGCAGTACCGCAAGGCCGACGAGAAGCGGCGCGAGGAGCAGGAGATCCGCAACAAAGCAGACCAGCAGATTTACAGGCCATGCGGATCGCCGCCGATGCGCGCGGACTGGTTCCGCCCAATCTGATCGAAGCCGTCAATCAAGCCGCCGGCGTTCTGACCGCCTCGCTCAACAACTACGACACCGCCGCCGCCCGGCATGGCATGGACGACCTGAACACGTCCCTGATGGCTCTCAGCAACGCCTTTTACGAAGCCAAGACTCGTCAGAACGGCGCTGCGGCTGCGCCGACGGCGATTCCCGAGCGCGGCCAGTTCATCTGGAACCGCTGGCAGAGCCGGAAGCAGAGAGCGTTGTGGCCGATTTCTACGACCCGGAGACGGCCCCCGCGCAGGAGAGCGATGGCGACAGTGACTTCCGCGATGTTTGACGCGGAACAAGCAGTGCGGGGTCGGATGTCCTCCCGGAACTGGAACCGCCGGCAGCGGTGTTGTTCTGAGGGCGGGGACATCCGGCCCCTCTTTGTTGTGTGTTCTGCGACCGATATTGAAATTGACTCTATGGCTACCAAACGCGATTATTATGAAGTGCTGGGCGTCGAGCGAACGGCATCCGTCGCGGAGATCCGCTCGGCCTACCGCAAGCTTGCCGCCCACTACCACCCGGACGTTAACCCCGGCGACCACGAAGCCGAGGAAAAATTCAAGGAAATCAACGAGGCGCACGAAGTGCTTTCCTCCCCGGAAAAGCGCCAGGTTTATGACCAGTACGGGCATGACGGGTCGCCCCAGGGCTTCGGAGGCATGGGCGAAGGCGGCTTCGGCGACATCTTCGACATGTTCTTTGGCGCGGGCGGCGCCGCCGGGCGCACAGGCGGCGGGGAGCGCGCCCGGCAGCAGGCCACGCAGGGCAACGATCTGCGCTACGATCTGGAGATCACGCTGGAAGAAGCGGCGTTCGGCGTCCACAAGACCCTGCGCCTGTCCCGTCTGGAAGCCTGCGAGACCTGCCAGGGCAGCGGCGCCAAAGCCGGCACGGCGCCGCAAACCTGCCCGACCTGCTCGGGCACCGGCCAGGTGCGCCATGTCCAGAACACCATCCTCGGCTCGTTCGCCACCGTCGCGCCGTGCGCCCGCTGCCGGGGCGAAGGCCGCATCGTCCCCGACCCCTGCCCCGCCTGCCGGGGACAGGGCCGCCTGCGCCAGACGACGTGAGCATTCCATTGACATTCCCGCCGGCGTGGATTCCGGGACGCGGCTGGTGGATCCGGGCCAGGGCGATGCCGGCCTGCGCGGCGGGCCGCGCGGCGACCTGTATGTCATCATCTATGTTCAGCCGCACCCCCACTTCACGCGGCGCGGCATGGATGTTTTGTATGAAGCGCTCCGTTTCGTTCGCGCAGGCCACTCTCGGCGATACCTTTGAAGTGCCTGTCCTGGGCGGCACGGAGAAGCTGACCATTCCCGAAGGCACGCAGCCGGGAACGACGTTCCGCCTGCGCGGCAGAGGCTTTCCCGATGTCAATACGCGCAGCCCGGAGCGCGGCGACCAGATCGTCGGCATCAAGCTGCAAGGTTCCCGCCAAGTCTGACCGAGGAGCAGCGGCGGCTCGTCAAAGAATTTGCGGCCGCCTCCGGCGAAACACTGCACACGGAAGAGCGCGGCCTGTTCGAGAAGGTCAAAGACGCTGTTTCGCACAAGTAGGAAACTCCTATCCCGGCGCACAAGTGCGCCACCCTTCCCTGAAGGGAAGGGGAATAAGGACAGATATGCCGATCTTACTCCCTTCCCTCAGAGGGAAGGGTGCCGAGCCGGTAGGCGAGGCGGGATAGGAATGAACTTATGCGCTGGGCGGAAATCAGCATTGACGCCGGAGCGGACGCCGTGGATGCCGTCGGCGATGCCCTCAATGCCGTCGGCTGCGGCGGCTTTGAAGTACGGGAAACCGCGCAGCCGCCCTGCCGTGGCCGGCTATCTGCCGGTGGATGACCGTCTGGAAGACCGGCTGGCGCACTCAAAGACGCGCTGGCGCCGTCTGCCGCGATTATGGCATCGCAGGCGCAGGCACGGAGCTGACCCTGCGCTACGTGGAAGAAGCCGACTGGGCCAACGCCTGGAAAGCCTTCTTCAAGCCGATGCGCGTCGGCCGCCGCCTGGTCGTCACGCCGCCCTGGGAGACATCCCGACCTCGCTCCCGACGACATTCCCCTTGTCATTGACCCCGGCATGGCCTTCGGCACCGGCAGCCACCCCACCACGCAGCTTTGCCTGGCCGCGCTGGAAGATTATGTGCAGCCGGGGACATGCGGTCGCCGATATCGGCACCGGTTCCGGCATCCTCGCCATCGCCGCCGCCAAGCTCGGCGCGCGTCCGTGTGGTCGCCAACGACATTGACCCGCTGGCCGTCAAGATCGCGCGGCGAAAACGCGCCGTCAACGGCGTCTCCGTCGCAAGTCGAGGAAGCGCTGCCCGACCGGCTCGTTAGATGTCGTGGTCGCCAATATCCTGGCCGACGTGATCATCGGCATGTCGGCAGAACTCGCTGGCCTCGCTCGAGCCCGGCGGCATGCTCATCGCCTCCGGCATCATTGACACCCGCGAAGCCGACGTGCGGCAGGCCTTAGAAGCCGTCGGCTGTCCCATCGAGAAACGCGCCGACAGCGGAGATGGGTCGCGCTCATCTTCCGGACGCGCATGTGGATAACCGTGACCCGCTTCTTCGTCCGGCCCGATCAAATTGCAGACGGCTTCGTCACGCTGGATGCCGACGACGCGCACCATCTGCGGGTCGTGCTGCACGCGCAGGCCGGCGACACGATCGCCGTTCTGGACGGCACGGGCCGGGAATGGCCGGCCACGCTGACTGGAACTGGGCAAGACACAGGCCGATGGCGCGGCTGGGCGAGCCGTTCTTACCCCAGACCGAGCCGACTGTGCAGATCACGGTCGCGCAGGCGCTGCCCAAAGATGGCCGAGAAGATGGAGCAGGTGCTTGCAGCGCGGCACGGAGATCGGCGCGTGCGGCTTCTGGGCCTTCGCCAGTCGAGCGCAGCCTGACCATCTGACGGGCGAGCGGCAGGAAAAGCGCCTGGCGCGCTGGGGAGCCATCGTCAAGACTGCGGCGGAGCAGTCACACCGGGCGATCCTGCCCTCGCTGCACGTCGAAGGCAGCTTTGCCGATGTTCTGGCGCAGCCGCTCGATTTCGACCTGGCCCTGCTGGCCGTATCACAGGCGAGCAGGACGATTCCCTGTCGAAGCGCGTTCTGGCAGCTGTCGCCGAGAGCGCCGGGACGCATTCTCGTAGTTATCGGCCCGGAAAGCGGGCTCACGACGCGGGAAGTGCAGGCGGCGCGCAAGGCCGGGGCTCAGGTCGTCTCGCTTGGCCCGCGCATTCTGCGGACCGAAACGGCCGCGATGGTCATGGTTGTCTCAGATTCTGTTCGCGTGAGGAGCGACTAGCCGCTGTTTGTTGACATCCACAACCATATTCTGCCCGGCGTGGATGACGGCGCGCGTCAATATGGCGCGAGGCGCTGGCGATGGCGCGTCATGGCCGTCGCCATCGGCACGGACACGATGGTCGCCACGCCGCATCGGGGCTGGTTCCTGCGGCGCCGGCCCCCCCCGACTCGTCCGCGAGCATGTCGCCGAGCTTGCAAATTGCGTTGATCGAGGCCGAAATTCCGCTGAAGGTCGTGCCGGGCGTGGAAATCAAAATCGGCCCGCACGTCGCGCAGGAATTGCGGGACGGCGAAATCGGGACATTGGGCGACGCGAGGCCGCTGGGCGCTGGTGGAGCCGCCCTTTGAGCGCCTTCCCGCCTGATGGCCTGGACAACTTGAAGCCATTCAGGACGCCGGGTTCCAGGTCGTCCTGGCCCACCCTGAACGCTGCGCGGACATTCAGCGCAATTTGTCCTTTTTGGAAGCCTGCGCCGATCTGGGCATCGCGTTTCAAATCACCACCGGCAGCCTGCTGGGCCGCTTCGGGCCGCGCCCCAAAGAAACAGCCGAAGCCATCCTCGCCCACGCCGCCGAGTGGCCCCTGGTCATCGCCTCCGACACTCACGATCTCCGTGACCGCCCCCCCAACCTCATGCGTCAGGCCCGCGATGCCGCCGCCGTCCTTGTCGGAGCGGAGAAGAGCGCAGGAAATGGTGGATGCCCGCCCCCGCGCCATGCTGCAAGGGACAGAAGAGACCCCCTAACCCCCAATAATGGGGGAACCAGAGAAGAACCGTGGGTGCGGGGGGCTTTTTCTTGATAAATTCCAATAACTATGTTACAATCAGGGATGCGTAAGAACGTCCAGACCACCATGCGAGTCGCCATGCTCGCAACCGCAGCTTTTATCTCGCTGATTTTTGTCACATTGGGGCTGGCATCCACGCCAATAGCAGCGCCGCACAAAACGGTCCCCGTGGAAAAGCTGGACTACAACCGCGATATCCGCCCGATCCTCTCCGCGAAATGCTTCTCCTGTCACGGGCAGGACCCCAAAGGGCTGCAAGCCGGTCTGCGCCTGGACGTGCGCGAAGACGCGACGAAAACGCTGGCGAGCGGGGAACGCGCCATCGTGCCGGGCAACCTGGCCAAGAGCGAACTGGTCCAGCGCATTTCCAGCGTCGGCCCGATCCAGATGCCGCCTCCGGACTCCCACAAGTGCTGTCCGTCAGCGACAAGCAGACGCTGAAACTCTGGATCGCGCAGGGGGCGGAGTACAAGCAGCACTGGGCGTTTGTCAAGCCCGTGCGCCCCGCCTTGCCCGCCGTTCATCTCAAAACCTGGCCGCAAAACGACATTGACTATTTCGTGCTGGCGAAGTTGGAAAAAGAGGGGCTGAAACCGTCGCCGGAAGCCGACCGGGCGACGCTGATCCGCCGCGTCTCGCTGGACCTGACCGGCATCCCGCCGACGCCCGCAGAAGTGGATGCCTTCCTCGCGGACCATTCGCCGAACGCCTACGAGAAAGTGGTGGACCGGCTGCTGGCCTCGCCGCGCTACGGCGAACGGATGGCGGCAAGCTGGATGGACGATGGCGCGCTACGCCGACAGCAACGGCTACCAGGCCGACTATGAGCGGTACCAGTGGCGCTGGCGAGACTGGGTGATTGACGCCTTCAACCAGCAACATGCCCTACGACGAGTTCGCCATCGAGCAGTTCGCCGGGGACATGCTGCCGAACGCGACCCTGTCCCAGAAGATCGCCACCGGGTTCAACCGCAACCACCGGATCAACACCGAAGGCGGCGTCATCCCCGAAGAGTGGCGGACCGAGACCGTCATCGACCGCGTCGAAACGACCTCCGCTGTCTTCCTCGGCCTGACCATGGGCTGCGCCCGCTGCCACGACCACAAGTACGACCCGATCCCGCAGAAGGACTTCTACGGTTCTACGCCTACTTCAACAACGTCCCGGAGACCGGCAGCGGCGTGGAGCAGCCGGTCAACCATCCGCCCTTCATCAAATCGCCCACGCCCGAAGCAGACGCAGCAGATGGCGGCGCTGACGACGCGGCTGACCGACCTGGATACGCAGATCGCCGCAAAAGAAAAAGACGGCGCGGACGCGGCCGATCGCCGGCAAGGCGCTGGCCGATGCGGACACGCGGCTGGCAACCGGACTCGCTCGCTGCACCCGACTCTGACCAGCTCGCCGCCGGGCGCGGTCGCCGTACGGGCAAGCCGATCTATCGAGCCGGCGGCCTATGCGTCCGGCACGGTCACGCTGGACGGCGCGAGCGATATTGATCTTGCCAGCTCAGGGCGACTTCGAGCGCGATCAGCCATTCTCCTATGGGTGCTATGTCAACCCGGACAATGGCAGCGGCTCCCCGATCTCCCGCATGGATGCCGGCGACGGCTTCCGGGGCTGGGACATCTATCTGGCCGGCGGACGCCCTGCCGTCCATATCATCCACCACTGGCCGGACAATGCCCTCAAAGTCAATGCGAAAGAAACGATCCCCAACGGGCAATGGTCGCATCTCTTCGTCACCTACGACGGGTCCGGCAAGCCCGAAGGCATCAAGATCTACATCAACGGACGGCTGGTCGAGCCATGACACCGAAGTCGAGCGCCCTGACCGGACACCATCCGCACCGCAATCGTTCCGCATCGGCGGACGCACCGGCGCGGACGGGTTCAAGGGCAAAGTGGACGATGTGCGCCTCTACAACCGCGTCCTTGCGCCAGAAGAAGTCGCGCTGCATCGCCGAAACCGGCCCGCTGCGGCCCATGCTTGCCCTCGCCCCGGACAAGCGCACCGAGGCGCAGAGGCTCGCACTGACCCGGCTACGGCCTGCGTGCAGACCGACGCCGACTACCGGCAGTTTGAGTGACGACCGGGCAAAAGTCGCCACAGATCGTGACGCGCTTGACGGCTCCATCCCGACCACGATGGTCATGGACGAGATGCCGAAGCCGCGCGAGTGCCATGTCCTGCTCCGGGGCCAGTATGACCATCCCGGCGACGTGGTGACGGCGCACCTGCCCGCCGCCTTCGGCAAGCTGCCGCCGGGAGCGCCCAACAACCGGCTGGGCCTGGCCTATTGGATCGCCAGCCCCGACAATCCCGCTCACCGCCCGTGTCGCCGTCAACCGCTTCTGGGAGAAGTTCTTCGGCATCGGGATCGTGCAGACGTCGGAGGATTTCGGCGTCCGCGCCGAGTTTCCGAGCCATCCGGAACTGCTGGACTGGCTGGCGACGGAGTTCATGCGGAAAAAGTGGGACATGAAGGCCATTCAGAAAGAGATCGTGATGAGCGCGACCTATCGCCAGTCGTCCAGTGCCACGCCGGAAGAGTGGCGGCGCGACCCGGACAACCGCCTGCTGGCGCGCGGCCCGCGCTTCCGGCTGCCGGCGGAAGTGATCCGCGATCAGGCGCTGGCCGCCAGCGGCCTGCTGGTCGAAAAGATCGGCGGGCCGTCCGTCCGCCCGCCACCAGCCCGACGGTATCTGGGACGAACTGAGCGTCTACGGCAACCTGCGCAACTACCAGGCACGACAAGGGCGACGGTCTCTACCGACGCAGCCTGTACACGATCTGGAAGCGGACCGCCGCGCCGCCGCTGATGTCCCTGTTCGATGTTCCGGGCCGGGACACCTGCCGCGTCCGCCGGGCGCGCACCGACACGCCCCTTGCAGGCGCTGGCGCTGCTGAACGACGAGACCTTTGTGGAGGCGTCGCGCGTGCTGGCCCAGCACATGCTCACCGAGGGCGGCGCGACGCCCGGCAGCCGCGCATCACCTACGCCTTCCGCCGCACTGTCGGCCGTCGCCCGACCGCCAGCGAGATTCGCATCCTGATCGGCGGCGTGCAGAAGCGCGAGGCGCGATACCGCGCCAACCCCGACGCCGCCGCGAAACTGGTCAGCATCGGCGAGGCTCCCCGCGACGCCGAAACTGAACGTGCCGGAACTGGCGGCCTACACGACCACCGCCAGCGTCATCCTGAACATGGATGAGACCATCACCAAGGAATAATAAGACTCATGGACAAAATACTTCAAATTCAGGACGCCATCAACCGGCGCACGTTTCTTCAGCGCAGCGCCGCAGGATTGGGACTCGCCGCGCTGGCCGCGATCTTCGGGGATGAAGGCTATGCCGCCGTGCCGACTGCTCATCGCCGGCCCCCGCCCGCTGCCGCTGCGGTCTGCCGGGACTGCCGCACTTCCCGGCGAAGGCCAAACGCGTGATCTACCTGTTCCAGTCGGGCGCTCCGTCGCAGATCGATCTGTTCGACTACAAGCCGCAGCTCGAGAAATACCGGGGCCAGGACCTGCCGGCGTCCGTGCGCAACGGGCAGCGCCTGACCGGCATGACTTCGGGCCAGGCGTCGTTCCCTGTCGCGCCCTCCCTGTTCAAGTTCGCCCAGCAGGGCAAAAGCGGCATGTGGCTTTCGCGAACTGCTGCCGCATACGTCGGCCATCGCCGATGAGCTGTGCCTGATCCGCTCCATGTACACCGAGGCGATCAATCACGACCCGGCCATCACGTTCTTCCAGACCGGCTCGCAGCTTGCCGGCCGTCCCAGCATCGGCTCCTGGCTCTCGTACGGCCTGGGAACCGAGAACCAGGACCTGCCCGCGTTTGTCGTGCTGACCTCCAAAGGCATCGGGCCGCAAGGACGACCAGCCGCTCTATGACCGGCTCTGGGGATCGGGCTTCCTGCCGACCCAGCATCAGGGCGTCAAGTTCCGCAATGCCGGCGACCCGGTGCTGTACCTCTCCAACCCGGACGGCGAGGACCGGACGACGCGCCGCGAGATGCTGGACGAATTGGGCGCAGATCAATCACGCGAAGCAGACCGCGGTCGGCGACCCGGAGATCGCCACGCGCATCGCGCAGTACGAACTGGCCTTCCGGATGCAGGCGTCCGTGCCGGACCTGACCGACATTTCCAAAGAGCCGCAGCACATTCTGGACATGTACGGCCCGGACGTCCACACGCCCCGGCTCCTATCGCCGCCAACTGCCTGCTGGCGCGGCGCCTGTCCGAGCGCGGCGTCCGGTTCGTCCAACTGTTCCACATGGGCTGGGACCATCACGGCAACCTGCCGAACGCCATTCGCGGGCAGTGCATGGACACGGACCAGGCCTCGGCGGCGCTGATTCAGGACCTGAAAGCAGCGCGGCCTGCTTGGACGACACCCTGGTCGTCTGGGGCGGGGAGTTCGGCCGCACGGTCTATTCGCAGGGCACGTCTGACCGCGACCGACTACGGGCGCGACCATCATCCGCGCTGCTTCTCGCTGTACATGACCGGCGCGGGCATCAAGCGCGGCATGACGCTGGGCGAGACGGACGACTACTGCTACAACATCACGAAAGACCCGGTCAGCGTCCATGACCTGCACGCGACCATGCTGCACCTGCTGGGCGTGGACCACACGCGCCTGACCTTCCGCTACCAGGGCCGCGACTTCCGCCTGACCGACGTCTCCGGCGAACTCGTCCACGCGATCATGGCCTAACGGGGTATAATGCTTCCAGGAGACAATGCAATGTTAGACTTGGAAGCCGTTCCTCATCACTATGAGGAAGCCGTCACGCTGCTGGCAAACTGGCACCGGGATTTAGAAGACGCAAGCTTCACTGCTTATTCTTTTCCCGATCCGCAGGGAGCGTCCGTGCGGCTCCTTGAAGTCAGTGACCGATTTCCGAGCGTTGACGCCATTCGCCCTGTTCGGTTCGGCCAGTCCGCAGATTTCCCGTTTCCGAGCGCAGTGGCTCAAGTCGCATCTCGCGACTGGCAGCGGATCGAAAGCGGCAGTCTCCCTCTCCCGGAGGGCTGGCATTTCGGAGACCGCAGGCATGTTATCGTATGACGCAGAGCGAAGCGTTCCTGACGCAAGCGGCAAGCGACTTCCAGGTCTTTGAACTGCTGCTACAGCAGGACCGTGACAACATTCCTTCGTGTCATCCCGGCCATTTTCTGCAAATGGCGATGGAGAAACTGGCGAAGGCAGCGCTGCAAAGAGCGGGAAGCGATCCCGGCTATACCCATGAGGCCTTCACCCGGCTTCGCCCGCATTTGAAGCGGCGCGATGTGGCACGGGCGCTTGGATATGCCAACTTCTCCACCTTTCGTGAATTTCTTGACCGCAGCGCTGGCCTGTTCGGGCGCATCGAATCACTTCACCCGGATGTGCCGAAAGGCGCAGGCGGGCCAAACGTTGAATACCCCTGGGAAGCGAGAGACAGCAGCCTTGCAATGGTCTGGTACTCTCCCGCAGATCACGAATTTCATATCGTGAGAGAACTTCAAAGTTCCAGTGACGGAACCCAACTCATCACTATTGTCCGCCTCTTAATTGAGCGATTTAACGTCGTCTTCCCAGTCTGAAGTCAATCAACACTTCTTAGTCTGGGTGTCCTGCCTGTAGGCGTACCACTCACGCACAGGGTAGCGGATGTCAAGGGGGTTAATCGCGAGGCTTGCTCCTGCCCATTTGTTGTTTAGAGACTGTATAGAAACTAGGAACCGGCGGTTGAAACCGCAGCAACAAAAGCACAAAACCGGCCTTCGCCGGTTAGGAATAAAATTCTTAGTCGGCGAAGGCTGACTTCGTGAACTTGTTGCCGCGATTTCAATCGCCCGATCTGCTTTCTACACAGTTTCTTAGCCTGCGAGAAAGGTCTTTTTTGATGAAGCGTCCGATAATCTGCTGGCCCCTGCCCGTTCTCCTCGCCCTCTGGCTGGCGTGGGGGGCCGTTCCCGTTGGTGCCGACGCGCCGGTGAGCGCGACTGAATTCCTCAAGCAAAGCATGAGCCGCTACCAGGCGCTGACCAGTTTTCAGGCCGAGTGCGGCTGGAACGAAACCTTTGGCGGCGTCGCGCTGCCTAAAGCGGCGGGACAGGATGCGGATGTCCGCGCCATTGTTTATGTCCGGCCCAATCAATTCAAAGTCACATCTTCACATTACGGCGTGGGGTTCGTGCAAACGTCGGTTTCCGATGGAAAGCATCTGGTGGAGTACAGCAGCATGACTACGCTGCCGGCCATGACTTATGCCGCTCCCGCAACTATCGCCCAGGCCTCTTCCATGCAGATGGGGCATCCCATGTTCTGCGGGACCTTGCTGTATCAGTTCTTTGGCGGGCCGGACAATCTGGCGAAACTGGCCGACACGGGCAAAATGCCCATCGCCTACGGACCGGATGTGGTCATTGGGGATGAGCCGTGCAAAACGGTTCTGCTGTACGCGCAGGGGCTTTACGGCCACACGGCGATTGCGATCAGCACGCGCGACAATTTGATCCGGCAGATCACTTACGACAGCGCCCCCCTGATGGCAATGATGGGAGCGCAGAAGCTGCCCCAGGCAAAAAAGTCTGTCCTGCCCACCAGTTCCAGCACCACGGAAGATTATCGCCGGATTGTCACCAACCAGCCTGTCGCGTCCACGGCCTTTGACACCACATTGCCCAAAGGCCAGAGCGTAACCGACATGAGCGCGGCCGGGGGAGAATCCACGCCGCCGGTGGCTATCGGCGCGGCGGCGCCCAATTTCACGGTCAGCCGCCTGAGCAACCGGCAGCCGGTCACACTGTCTTCCCTGCGCGGGCAGGTCACGCTGCTGGACTTCTGGGCGACGTGGTGCCCGCCTTGCCGCAAAAGCCTGCCGGAAACGCAGGCGCTGGCCCGCGAGTTCGGCGGCAAAGGTCTGGCGGTGATGACGATCAGCGACGAGGAGCCGGCGACGATTGCCGCGTTCCTGAAGTCCAATCACTATACCTTCCCGGCGTATCGGGACGCAGCGGGCGCGGCCGGCAAGGCCTACAAAGTCACCGCTATTCCCACACTGGTTGTTCTGGATCGGAAAGGCCGCCTCGTGGCTTATCTGGTCGGATTGCAGGAGCGAGAGACGGTGGGGGCCGCGCTGAAGAAAGCCGGTCTGCAAATCCCCTAAATGCTGCATCCTAGAACCGTTTGCACCCTCAGTCCCTTCCACCCTCATTCCACCCCGTGTTCCTGCCCGCCCTCACCACCGGCGCACACAGTCTGCCGGAATGATGCCGGTAAGTATGCTTGGCATGATTTGTGCAGAAGTAGTCAATGGCACGAAGGCCGGCCGGACTTGCACTTGCTTTTCTGGCGCTCCGGCATCAGGTATGCCAGAAAGCGACGACTGTATCATGAAACCTTTATCCCCGGCGGCCTCACGCCCCACGGAGTGCGGCCTGAAACTGCACCTCTGCCTGCTTTTCTTCTGTGCGTTGGCGGCTGTCATCGGGCTGTTGCCGTCGCCGGCATTCGCGCAGAATTCCCCGCAAGTCTTCAATGCGTTGACTGATCTGCGCCTCCCGGCGCACCCGGCGGGCAACGGGGTCACTGATGATCTCCCGGCGCTCACAGCGGACATACTCTATCTGCGACACATCCCTTCCAGCGTTCTTTACCTCCCCGCCGGCACCTATCTGATGAATAACAGCGCGGGCAAGGGACTGGTTCTTTACTCCGGCACCTACCTGACCGGGGACGGGCCAGGGCAGACAGTCCTCATCGGCACCGGCAATTCCAATGACAAAGGTGCGCTGGTGAGCTTCTATAAGGTCAATGGAGCCGGTCTTTCCAGCCTTTCGATCATCAATCAAACTCCTGCCGATCCTCCGCCGTATGCGCGTAGTTTTGCCAATTGCCTGAGCAACAGCCAGCCGTGCAGCAACATTGCGTTCAAAAATCTGTTTTGGAACCTGGGCAACGGCGGCAGTCTCATCCTGGATTATACGAGCGGCGTGGATGTTGAAAACTGCGACTTTGAGGCGCTGGCTGCGCTGCATGGGTTCTTTTCGGCACGAAACTGCGCGAGCGTGACGATTTTGGGCAGCACGTTTCATTATCAGCAGGGCCGGTTCCTGATCGGGAACAGCAGCGGGATCGTGGCCAACAACGCCTTCACCATGGTGGGCGGTGTCGCCAGCCCGCGAGTTTCGGATACCGGCGGGATCGAGTTCTCCTTTGCCAATAACCTTGTGATCAGCGGGAACGTCATACAAACCCTGGGCCTGATAGACACAACGCGCAATGACGGCGAGGCGCTCCTGTGCCAGAACCAGTTTGTCAATCGCAACATGGCGATGTCCAATTGTCAGACCCAGAACGTGACCATCACCGGCAATACGCTGACCAATAATTTTCGGGGCATTGAGTTTTACGACGGCGCGGTGAATTGTGCTGTTTCCAACAACACCCTGGTTGACAGCGATGGAGATCACGTTTCGCGGGTTTAGCCGAGCCACCTGTACCTATCCGATTTCGGGCAACTCCATCACAGGCAATGCCATCAGCAACCCATCCGGCCTGCACTACTCGCAAATCAATCTGTCCACGGTTTACGGGGCTTATCCGTACACAATCACGGACATGGCCCCGACGGCTGCCGACACGGACCTCGGGCCGCTGGCTTTCGGCAACCTGGTGTCCGGCAACACAATCACTCCCACCGTCCAGCAGCCAGGCATTGCACCTATTGGTGAACCGGCAGGAGTCACCACAGACGGCCTGTTCTACGTGACTCTGCAAGGCACATGACCTCAGAGCCGTGAAAACTGACGGTGTGCTATAATAACCCCATGACCCATCAGTACGACGTGATTGTCTGCGGCGCGGGGCCGGCGGGGGCGTGCGCGGCCTATGAGGCGGCAGCGGCGGGCCTGAAAACCCTGATCCTGGAAAAGCGGGCACTGCCGCGTTACAAGACCTGCGGCGGGGGCGTGCCGCTGACGGTCGCGAACGACCTGCCGAATTTAATCCCCGAAGCGTTCGTCGAAGCAACGGTAACGCATCTGCGGCATACATGGGACTTCGGCGACGCCCATCTCGCCGCGCTGAACCCGGACCCGGCAGAGCCGCCGATGAGCCTGTGGATGGTGCAGCGGAGCATCTTTGACCATGCGCTCACCCAGCGGGCCGCGCGGGCGGGATGCGACGTGCGGGACGGGCTGGCGGTGAAAGCCGTGGAACCCGACGGCGAAACGGGCGTGCGGGTGACAACGGCAGATGGAGATGTCTCCTTTGCGTCCCATGTGGTCGGCGCGGACGGGGCGAATGGGAACGTGGCGCGGATGGCCGGCCTGCGAAAGTCGCGGCTGCTGGCGATTGCGCTGGAAGCGGAAATCCCGCACGAATGGGGGCAGGGGCATGACAGCCTGCGGCCCGAAGTCGCCCATTTAGAGTACGGCGTCAAGCAGGGCTACGCCTGGGTGTTTCCCAAAGCCGGGCATCTGTCGGTCGGCGCAGGCATGTTCGGTCGGCGCACGGCGGAGGGCAAAGGCGAGGCCAGCAAAGACGAACTGGCGCGCTGGATTCTGGGCTATTTAGACGCGCTGGGCGTGCCCAAGCGGCGAGAGGAAATTGAGTTTCACGGCCACCCCCTGCCGATTTGGGGCGGGTCGGAGCCGGTGACGGCCTGGAATGGGCGCGTCCTGCTGGCCGGCGACGCGGCGGGCCTGGTCAACCCGCTGTTTGGCGACGGCATCTCCTATGCCTGCCTGTCCGGGGCGCTGGCCGGCAGGGTGATTGCGGCGGGACGCGCCGCCGACTGGACCGAGACGCTGCGGCAGGAGTTCGGGGCCAGCCACGACGCGGCCCTGACCATTGCCAAGTTCTTTTACCAGTTCCCCAGAGTGTGCTATCAGATGGGGGTCAAGCACCCGCGCGGGACGCGCATCGCCGCCCGTCTGATCGGCGGCGACCTGCGCTTTGACAGCGTTCTGGAACGGCTTCCCTGGAACCGGCTGATGGCCGGAGCCAAGCTCGCCTGGTAGCGAAAAATATTTTTGGACAGGGGCAGGAATCGCGAGGAATAGCGCGGAATAATCGCGAGAAGACCACGACAGAGAGGAAACACATGCCTTACAGCGTCAAAAGCAAGAAGAACGGCACGGAGTATTATCTGTACAGCAGTCCCTCCGCCAATGGCACGACCCGCCTCTACCATTTCGCGAAGGACCCGGACAAGAAGGATGAGAGATCCCGCCCGGAGCCGACCCTGCCGGAAGGCCGCGAAGTCTCCGAAAACGCCAACACCGGACTGCCGATTCTGAAGAAAAAGCAATCCTGAGAACTTTCTATTTCCTGCTCTTATCCGCCGCTGCCTGACCCTTCGGCAGCGGCTTTTTCGTTCAGCCCCCTAGCCCCCAATTGTGGGGGAACCAGAGGGTATTCCTCAAAGGAGACAATCATGCAGCATCAAATTCTGGGAACGACTTTGCAGACGCTGGAAATGGTCTTGCAGCCCGGCGAGATGGTTTTCAGCCAGACCCATCAAATGGCCTGGATGACCGACGGCATCACGATGGACACGAACACCGGCGGCGGAGTATTGAAAGGGCTGATGCGCTCTTTCTCCGGCGGGTCGCTGTTTGTCACCCACTTTTCGGCCCAGAGCGGCTTTGCCGGCCTGGTCGCCTTCTGCCCGCGCTTTCCCGGCACCATCATCGCCCGGCAGCTCGCGCCGGGCGAGACATTGGTCTGCCGCAAAGAGACGTTTTTGTGCGCCGAAGCGTCGGTGCAGCTCGACATCTTTTTCCGCCAGCAGATCGGCAGCGGGATTTTCGGGGGCGAGGGGTTTATTTTGCAAAAAGTGACCGGGCCGGGCTGGGTCTTCCTGGACCTGTCGGGAGAAGTGGTGGAAAAGACGCTTCAGCCGGGCGAACGCCTGCAAGTGCATGTCGGCCATGTCGGCGTCCAGGATGTGAGCGTGCAGTTTGGCATCACGCGCATGAAGGGCTTCCGCAACATTTTATTCGGCGGCGACGGCCTGTTTCTGGCGACCCTGACCGGGCCGGGCCGCATCTGGCTCCAGTCCATGCCGGTCGTCAACCTGGCCGAAGAAATCTTCCGGCACGCGCCCAGCGGCAGCGGGGGCAGTTCATCGTCAGGAAATGTCGTCGGGGATGTTCTGGGCGGGCTGCTGCGCGGGTAAAAGAGACGCATGAAGCCTTGCGTTTTACTGGCCGCCGTTCTGTCTCTCTCGGCGGCCTTTCTCCCGATGGCTCACGCTGCCCCTCTGAAAGCGAGAATGCCGTTGCTGCGCGAAGACAGCCGCCCGCCGGCCTTTACTCTCCCTGCCGATGGCACCATGGGTGCGAACGGCGGGGAGCAGCCCCGGCAGATCAGCCTGCACTCGTTCCTGGGCCGCAAGCGGATCGTCCTTGTCTTCGCCCCGACCCGGCAGGCTCTGGACCAAATCCACCGTGGAGAATACGAGGAGCGCGATCTGGTTGTCCTCGCCATTCTGCGGCCCAGTGACCCGCTGAACACGGTCGCCGCCCCGCCGCTCTACATTTTAACGGATACGACGGGAGCCGTCAGCCGCGCCTATCATGCGCCGCCGGGCCAGACGGCGTTCTATTTGATCGGCAAAGACGGCACGATCAAAATGGTGCGGCATGATTATCCGACTAATCAGGAACTGTTCGGGACGATTGACGCCATGCCCATGCGCCGTCTGGAAATGCGGGAGCGCAAAAGATAGATAGGGTCAAGAGGGCTTTCGGAACTGAGTAAGGGGTATTGTTTTGAAGCAAATCAAGCCAATCTTTATTACCGGCTGTCTTTTGTTGGCCGGTTGCCTCTGGGGATGTACTCGCCAGAGGACAGAAAGTTCACAAGCGGCTGTAAATCCGTGCGGGGCTAATCCACTGATTGAAGCCGCATTCCGTCACGATCCTCTCCAAGTTCAAGCGCTGTTAGCGACTGGGGCAAAGGTGAACGCTGTGAATGGCTGTGGACAGACCGCGTTGACCGCTGCTGCGGAGGTCAATGATGAACAGAGCATTGACCTTCTGCTCAAACGTGGAGCGAACATTGATCAAGAACGAGTAGTTCCGCAACTCCATTAGTGCTAGCAGCTGCGGGCGGTAATTTGTCCTCTGCCAAGTTGCTGATTAAACATGGGGCGGATATAGAGGCTCGGCAGAGCCGTTGGACGCCCCTGATTTCTGCGGTTGATAATCATATTAACGTTGGGGTGCAGCCGATGGGCGATGGGCCGCACGAACTTTTGGACATGGAAAAGTTGCTGATTGACAATGGGGCCGATGTTAATACGAAGCGGGACGGCCAGACGGCGTTAATGGTCGCCGAGCGGAGGCACTTCGCTCAAACCGTGGCACTGCTAAAACAGTATGGCGCGAAACGATAGTTTTCCCTCCTTAGTCCACCAGCTCATACCGCGTGTTTCGCCGCTGGGGAACATAGCCCGCGTCGATAATCAGCCGCTCGATCTCTTCGATCGGCACGGTGAAGACGCAGCCCGCCGTGGAGACGACGTTCTCCTCCATCATCGTGCTGCCGAAGTCGTTGACGCCGTAGCGCAGGGACAATCTGCCCGACGCGCGGGCCCTTGCGTCACCCAGGAGGCCTGGATGTTGGGGAAGTTGTCCAGGAAGATGCGGGCGATGGCGATGGTCCGCATGTAGTCAAAGGCCGAGGCGCGCGTGCCGCCGAGTTCCGTCCCGTCCGGCTGGTAGTTCCAGGCGATGAAGGCCGTGAACGCCGTCGGAGAAAGGGCCAGCGATTCGTCCTGCAAGTCGCGCAGCTTCTGGAAATGCTCCACGCGGTCCTCCAGCGTGTCCACCGAGCCGTACATCATGGTCGCGGACGTGCGCAGGCCGACTTTTGGGCGACGCGCATACAGTCCAGCCACTCCTCGGCCGTGTCTTTGTAGGGCGCGATCCACTGGCGCACGCGGTCGGTCAGCACTTCCGCGCCGCCGCCGGGGACGGAGTGCAGGCCGGCGGCCTTCAGCCGGGTCAGCGTCTCCTCCATCGTCAGCTTGCTCAGCTTCTTGATGTAGATGATCTCGGCGGGCGACAGGGCGTGCAGGATGACGTTCGGGAAGCGCTCCATGATCGCCCGGAACAGGTCTTCGTACCAGTCGATCTTGAGTTTCGGGTTCAGGCCGCCCTGCATCAGTATTTCGATGCCGCCGACATCCACCATCTCCTGAATCTTCTGCGAAGATCTGCTCGCGCGGCAGGACGTAGCCGCCTTCCGCGCCGGGAATGCGATAGAAGTTGCAGAAGGTGCAGCGGACCCAGCAGACGTTGGTGTAGTTGATGTTGCGGCCCGACGATGTAAGTGACGACGTTGTCCGGGTGCTTCTGCCGCCGGACATGGTCGGCCAATGCGGCCAGTTCCACAATGTTCGGGTGATGGAACAGGCGCAGGGCATCGCCCGCGCTGATCCGCTCGCCTGCATAGACTTTCTCGGCGATGTCGTCAATGGAGGAGGCTGCCCCCCCGCTCCCAAAGTCACCTAACCCCCCGGCCCCCTTCCCTGCCGGGGAAAAGGGAGTCAACTCACGTTCTGCCAGCGCCATTTTCAGCCGCCTTTCCAAAATGTGACATTTGTCACAACGCGCTTCCGATTTTTGTGGAACTCTAGGAGTATCACACAAAGGAAGCAGAATAAACCCATGCCAAGCACACTTGTTCTTGACGCGCCGCCCAGCCCATCTCTGACCTTCGTTGATCCCGGCGAAGGCGCGGAATACGCCGTCCTCAATCAGCACACGATCTGCCTGCTGTCGCAGGAGCAGACCGGGGGCGCTTTCTCACTGTTTCTCTGCACCATCCCGCCGGGAATGGGGCCACCGCTGCACCAGCATGGCCGCGAAGACGGCACTTATTATGTTCTCAGCGGCCGGTTTGAGTTCCGCGACGGCGGGCGGCACGTCATGGTGCGGGCCGGAACCTGCATCCATGCGCCGCAGGGCAGCCGGCATACATTCAAAAACGTCGGGTCTACGCCGGGCCAATTTCTCTGGATCGTCACACCGGGCGGGTTTGAAAGACTTCTTTCAGGGCCTGAACCAACTGCCGCCGGGGCCGCCGGATGTCGGACGCATCCTGGAAATTGCCGCCCGGCACCGGATTGTCTTCGCCCGCCCGCCCCATGATCGCCGCACTAACGGAGCATCGCGAGGGGCAGGGCTGGACGAGGCTCTGAATGGTCATGCCGGACCGGATCGTCGAGTTCATCCGCCGCGCTGACTTCGTTGTAGAAGCTGTCCCGCTCGATGGGCGTTCGGCCCGCCTCCACGATCAAATTGACGAGTTGGGGGCGGGTCAGCACCTGCTGCTTGTTGCCCTGCTCGCCGTCTTTATAGGTGATCTCGTACTCGTGGATGGTGCCGTCCAGATCATCCGCGCCGTACCACTGGGCAAGCTGCGAGACCTGGGGCGTGTTCATGATCCAGAACGTCTTGACATGCTGGAAGTTGTCCAGCATCAGGCGGGAGACGGCAATGGCGCGCAGGTCGCCGTCGCCGGTCGGGTGCGGCAGATCGGCGAACTGCGTGCCTTCCGGGTGGAACGACAGCGGGCGTGAACGTCACGAAATGCCCCGTCTCGTCCTGCAAGGCCCGCATCTTGACCAGATGCTCGACGCGCTCCGGGACGGTCTCGATGTGGCCGTAGAGCATGGTCGCGTACTGCGTCAGGCCCGCCTCGCGCCGCCGCTTTGGAGATCTCGATCCACTGGTCGCCGGACGAGTTTGCGCCCGAACAGTTCCATGTGGACCCGGTCGCGACAAAATCTCGATGCCGCCGCCCGGCAGGCTGATCCAATCCGGCCTCTTCGAGTTCGGCGAAGACTTCCGCCAGCGGCTTGTTCGCCTGACGCTGGATTTCGGCGATCTCGACGCAGGTAAACGCTTTGATATGGACGCCGGGCCGGACGGCTTTGACGGCCCGCAGCAAATCCAGATAGTACTGGTAGGGCAGTTTGGGATTGATGCCCGGCCACCATGTGGACTTCCTTGATGGGGATGTCCAGATGCGCCCGCAGGCGGTTCTGCACTTCCTCAATGCTCATGGTGTACGGGTCCGGGCCGCCCTTCTGAGCGTAAAACGCGCAGAACTTGCAGCCTTTGTTGCAGACATTGGTGTAGTTGATGTGCTGGTTACGGACGTAATACGTCTTGTCGCCGTTCATCCGCTCCCGCACGATGTTCGCCAGCGCGCCCACGGCGTTCAAGTTCGGATTCTGATACAGTTCCAAGCCGTCATCATACGTCAGCCGCTCCCCGGCCAGGACTTTGTCGTAGACTTGCGTCAGCCCCGCCGTCTCCACCAACAGTTCCGTCATTCGTCTGCTCATGGCTATTTGTCCATTCTAAAGCGACACTGCACCGACTTTGTGAATAAAGGCACAATGTATTGTACCACAATTTGCAGGGAATGCAACCCCTGACAAAAACAGCCCCCGGACGATGCCGGAGGCTAAAATGAATCGGAATTTGTGACGAGTTTTTGAGACGAACTCAGGTCAGCGAAAAGGTCAACACGGCTGTCCCCTGTCCGCCGCCCGTGTTCATCGCACCGGTCCCAGACGCGAGCTCACCCGCATTATTTTCGGCGTTGCCCGCTGCCGCTGCATTCTTTCCGACGGAAATGCTCACGGGACGCAGGAACTTGACGTGTCCATCGGCGGCGAGCCAGTTGGCCCCATCATTATGGACTGTACCCGTACCAATCAAACCGATTGTCTTCCCAGCGGCGATATTTCCGGCAAAGTTTCCGGTCGCATATTTCGCGCCGTCATCAGTCGGATATCCGCCATAGTAGTTCCAGTGGCCATCTGCGGATGGAGAACCTGTATTCGCCAGGTTCGTGACGTCTTCGCTGTAATTCTGTACCTCCAGCAACAAAACAGTGGACGCCGGCGCGCTAAACTTTGCCAGGGCTGCCGATTGCCCGCTGTTACAGCCGCCATTTTGATCGGGAAAAACCCCATCGTTCACTGCATAGGAGACAGGAACAGCCGGAGCGGTCGCGCCGGTGGAGTTGTCCGGGCATTTGTAAACGCCGGTGCTTTTGACATACGAATAGATCTGGGAAGCCCAGCCCTTGGTGCAGTTGTTGCCGATGGGATACTTCTCGTCAGCATCCTGGGTGTACTGGACGAAAGCCAGCCCCAACTGTTTGAGGTTAGACTGGCAGGAAGCGCGCCGCGCGTTCTCGCGCACTTTCTGGAAAACAGGGAAGAGAATAGCTGCGAGAATCGCGATAATGGCGATCACGACGAGCAGTTCAATCAGAGTGAACCCTTTACGTTTCATAATGTATCCTTTGAAGTGAAACTGATGGTGACATCTTAACACAGAAAAATATGGTTGTCAAGCCCTTGATGTATTCTCCATGACTGAAATGACGTTGACCTAATTCATCCCGTTTGCACAGGTTCGCTACCTCTTAAACCCTCAGCCATGCCCGGTAAATCTCCTCAAAAAGCCGCACATCTGTCAACGTGTCTGAAGCCGAGGAATCAAACGGGAGCGCCGTTTGAACGCATTGGATGAAATGCTCCGCTTCGCGCTTGTAAGACCAGGTCCAGGCGGGCTGCGGGAGGATGCGCGTGAATTCCTGGGTCGCTCCGGCTTTATAGATTTCCACATCGGCGGGAACCTGGCGCAGCAGCAGGGGCGGCGCGTCGGCTTTGACCCAGCCACTTTGAAAATAGACCTGGGTCTGCTCGTCCCAGCGGTAGTGGCTCAGGCTGCCCGACTCCAGAACGGCCCGGATCCCGGCGATCTCCAAGATCACGACGCCGGTCATGCCGTCATTATCCAAATCCACCGCCCGAACATGGGCATCATCCCCGGCGTCCAGCAGCCAGCGCATGAGATTGATGTTGTGGGTCCACTGCTGCAAATAGCCCAGATATGATCCCTGACGCCCCTCCGGCAGCCAGTCCGGGACAATCGTTTGGGTCAGCGGCATCAGCTCCTGACTGCTCTCCATCGGCGTGTCCAGCCCGGCGGTCCAATCGCCGCAAAAACCGTGATTGCGGATCAGCGTGATTTTTCCGAGTTCGCCGCTGCCCAAGAACCGTTGAATGTGTTCTTTCGCCAGTTGGTTGCCCGCGTCATAACGCTTCATGTAGCCGACCATCAAGCGGCTGCCCCCTGCCTGTTCGGCGTCCAGAATGGCCTGGGCGCGGGCCAGAGTCGTCGCCATCGGCTTTTCCATGAACACCGTTTTGCCGCTCCGCAGCAAGTCCTCGGCGATGAGGCTTTGCAGCGAATAATCGGCAGAGACGGCCACGGCATTGATTTCCGGGTCATCCGCCAGTTCCAAATGCGACCCATAGCGCTTGTTGATCCCAAACCGATCCGCCACTTTCTCGCGCACGTCCCCGCGCACCTCGGCCAGGGCCGTCAGTTCGCATTCGGGAATGCTTGCGAAGTTGGGCAGATGGACTTTCTGCGCCATAAAACCGCACCCGACATAGCCAAGCCGCACTTTGGTCATAAGATAACCTCACTCTTCTTTTGCTTGCTCTTCGTCTTCCCAAAAGGCGAGTTGCACCTTCTCAAAATACCGCTCTTTGCCCTCATCATGCACTTCTCTAAAGCGGTCTAAGCCTTTCAAAAACACGGACTGAACCGGGCATATCCATGAAATGACTTCGCAAAGGCGCTGATGCCGTTCTTTGAGAGACATTGCCTTAGATGGAAGAGTCCAGTGGTAAATTGGCTCATAGTGAAATATACGATTCCTGAGATCAAGCGCTTCGCGCAATCGCGGGTAGATCATGTCTTGCCGCTTATCCTTTGTGATCTCTCTGGGGCCATGAGGGAAGACTTCCTGCGATATTACATTAGACCTCTTGCATAAGGGTAGTATACTGTCAGCATGTTCTATGCTGATTTGAAAGATAAGCCCGAAGGCCCGTTCAAGCGTCTAACCGGGGTGCGCCCGGCGACATTCTTAGACATGTGCGACGCCCTGCAAAAGCATCTGCCCTCCGGCGGGCGCACTCCCAAACTGTGCTTGGAGGATCGGCTCCTGCTGACGCTGATGTATTGGCGCGAGTACCGCACCCAAGCCCACATCGGCGAAACTTACGGGGTCAGCGAATCTGCCGTCTGCCGTACCATCGCGGTGGTAGGAAACGCCTTGATGCAGTCGGGCCGCTTCCGTCTGCCGGGCAAAAAGTCCCTCCTCCAGAGCGACACTCAGTATCAAGTCGTGGTCATGGACGCCACCGAATGTCCGGTGGAACGTCCCCAAAAAAGCAACGACGCAGCTACAGCGGCAAGAAGAAGCGTCACACGCAGAAGGCGCAGATAGTCGCTGACCAGAAAACCAAGCAAATCCTAGCCACGGCGTTCAGCGCAGGCAAACTGCACGACTTCAAGTTGTTCCAGCAAAGCCGGACGGCGATGCCGATGCAGACCAAGTGTTTGGCCGACAGCGGCTATTTGGGGTTAGTTAAGCACCATTACAACAGCCAAGTCCCGCATAAAAAGAGCAAACATCACCCGCTGACCAAAGGGCAGAAAGCGCAAAATCGGCAACTGGCACGGGAACGGTTCGTGGCTGAACACATTATTCGGAGCCTGAAAATCTTTCGCATCCTGTCGGAGCGTTACCGCAACCGTCGGAAGCGGTTTGGCCTGCGCTTCAACTTGATTGCCGCCCTTTACAATTATGAACTCAACGACTGACCCTTATGCAAGAGGTCTATTGACTATGCTTGACGTATACGGGTCAGAATAAAGATTGATCCAAAAGCCCAGAGACAATTCTGCGACAACGCGATGGGGTTCTTTAGGAAAGTTTGGGTCGGTTTCATTCCCTAGATACTGCCCCTTATTCTGATCGCGCAGTTTCTGTAATGCCTCCAACACCTGCTTTTGGTGGTGCTCCCTCGTAAGCAATGTCATGTCCATGAACCATCTTGGTTGGTTGCTCCGATGGGCTGAAAGGGCTTGATGAGTGGCATTTCGCAGAGTGATCTCAAAAAATTGCAGCGCCGGATAGAGCGATTCACTGAGAGCAGTATTCCACAGATACAGCGCGATAGCCTCCTGTTTACTGTTCGTCGCACGCCGGTATCTTTGAAGCCTCTGCCGAGAAATCATTCGCTCAAAGGTTTTAAAAGTTTCTTCTTCAGGGCTTGATTTTTCGTGCGGTTGTGTCATAATGGAAAGTGAAGTTGCCGATGTAGTCGCAAGACGAAATTGGTACGGAGTCTTGAAGGGGGTGGCCGCAAGGTCGCCCCCTTCTTGCATCATGCTCCATTATAGCATGTCTAGATGGTGAACGAATAGCCACAACAGGGCGAAAAATGCTATCATAAATACCACCCATGACAGCACTTTCCGAACCCAGGAGATTTTTCTATGACGATTGCCGATGACGGGCTGCGGCCCGCGCCGCTCAAGGCGGTGACCATTGACGACCGGTTCTGGCAGGAACGCATCCGCGTCAACCGCGACGTGACCATTCCTATTGAATACGAGCAGTGCCAAAAGACCGGGCGCATTGAGGCGCTGACGCTTCAGACCGTCCCGGATCAGCACATCTTCTGGGACTCGGACGTCGCCAAGTGGATTGAGGCGGCGGCCTTTAGCCTGGCAACCCATCCCGATCCAGAAGTGGACGCCCTGCTGGATGATGTGATCGGGCTGCTGACCCGCGCCCAGCAGCCGGACGGCTACCTGAACAGCTATTTTACCACCGTCGCCCCCCAGCGGCGCTGGACCAACCTGCGCGACGACCATGAACTGTACTGCGCGGGCCATTTGATTGAGGCTGCCGTCGCCCATCACGAGGCCACCGGCAAGACGACTTTACTGGACGTGATGCAGCGCTATGCCGACTACATCGGCACCGTCTTTGGGCCGGAACCGGGCCAGAAGCGCGGCTACTGCGGCCACGAGGAGATTGAACTCGCCCTGGTCAAGCTGGCGGACGCGACCGGTGAAGAAAAGTACCTGCGCCTGAGCCAATACTTTGTGGATGAGCGCGGGCGGCAGCCGCATTATTTTGACGAAGAAGCCCGAACGCGCGGCGAAAAGCCCGAAGACTTCTGGGCCAGAAATTACGAATACAACCAGTCCCATGAACCCGTGCGTCAGCAGTCCCGCGTGACCGGCCATGCCGTGCGCGGCATGTATCTGTACACGGTCATGGCAGATTTGGCTGGTCGCACGAATGATGCGAGTCTGAAACAAGCCTGCGAGCGTATCTGGGGCCATCTGACGACAGCGCAGATGTATGTGACGGGCGGCATCGGGGGCTTTGCGTCCAACGAGGGCTACGGGGCCGACTTTGATCTGCCGAACGGGACCGCTTACGCCGAGACCTGCGCCGCCATCGGGCTTGTCTTCTGGGCCTCCCGAATGCTCCACCTGGACTGCGACCGGAAATATGCCGATGTGCTGGAACGCGCCCTCTACAATGGCGTCCTCAGCGGCGTCTCATTAGACGGCGCCAGGTTCTTTTATGACAACCCGCTGGCGAGTGTCGGCAAGCACCATCGGCAGGAATGGTTCGGCTGCGCCTGTTGCCCGCCCAACATCGCCCGCCTGCTGGCCTCGCTGGGTCAGTACGTGTATTCGCAGAACGACTCGGACATTGCCGTGCATCTGTACGTCCAGGGCCATGCCGACTTATCCCTCGCCGGGCAGACTGTCACTGTCTCGCAGCGAACAGACTATCCCTGGGATGGCAAAATCACCCTGACCGTCGCCCCGGAGCAGCCCGCGAGTTTCCGTCTGCGCCTGCGCCTTCCCGACTGGTGCCGCGAACCGCGCCTGACATTGAACGGCCAGCCTGTCACGTTAGATGTCCAAAAAGGCTACGCGGTCTTAGACCGCGAATGGCAGATGGACGACACTCTGACCCTGGATTTGCCGATGCCGGTGGAGCGCATTTACGCCGACCCGCGCGTTTACGCCGACCGGGGCCGAGTCGCCTTGCAGCGCGGCCCGGTCGTCTTCTGCCTGGAAGGCGCGGACAACGGCGCGGACCTGGACACGCTCGTCTTGCCTCGTGAGGCGGAACTGTCCGCCACCTTTGACCCGGACACTCTGGGCGGCGTGGTCGTCCTGCGCGGTCAGGCCAGTCGGATTTCTGGAGAAGCCTGGAACGACGGTTTGTACCGCGCCGAGCCGCCCGCGTCCGTTTCGGTTCCGATCACGGCCATTCCCTACTTCGCCTGGGACAACCGCGCGTCGGGCGAGATGCAGGTGTGGATTCGGGAGAGCTAAAGCCGAGTGGTTGAAAACCATTCGTGACCGGTTTGACAGGAGAGACGATGTACAAAGCACTTAGCCCCGGCGCCATCGGCGTCCGCGCGGCCAATTTAGAAGAAAGCCTCGCCGCGGCCAAAATCGGCGGCTTTGATGGCGTGGAATTCAGCCCCTCGGAGATCGCCGATTTGATCGCGGCATCGGGCGTAGAGGCCGTGCGAGGGCTCTTTACCGAGGCCGGGCTTCGGCCTGCCGGCTGGGGGCTGCCCATAGACTGGCGCGGCTCGGAAGAGAATTGGCAGGCCGGTCTGCGCGATCTGCCCCGGCTGGCCGCGGCGGCAGCGGCCATCGGCGGGACGCGCGTTTCCACCTGGATCATGCCGTGTTCCAATGACCGGCCTTACGACGAGAATTACGAGTTCCATGTCCAGCGTTTTACGCCGATTGCCCGGATTTTAGGTGACCACGGCGTCTCGTTGGGGTTGGAGTTCATCGGCCCAAAAACGCTGCGTCAGACCCAGACGCACCCGTTTATTCACACGATGGAAGCCATGCTGGGGCTGGGCCGGGACATTGGGCCGAATGTCGGTCTGCTGCTGGACTGCTGGCACTGGTACACGTCGCAGGGCACAATGGAGAGCCTCAAATCTCTGACGCCCGCGTCACGTGGTGTATGTCCATGTCAACGACGCCCCGGCAGGCGTTCCTATAGACCAGCAATTAGACGGCACGCGCGCCTTGCCCGGCGAAACCGGCGTCATCAACATCGCCGGTTTCCTGCAAGCCTTGAAATCCATTGGCTATGACGGCCCTGTCGTCCCGGAGCCGTTCAAGAAAGAGTTAGCCGACTTGCCTTCAGATGAAGCGCGTTTGAAGACTGTCGGCGCGGCGATGGACAAAATTTGGCGGCAGGCGGGGCTATAAGAAACATATTCAGGGCCGGGTCGTCTTGAGTTTTGAGAAGTCCAGTTTCGTTTGAGGCGTGATCGGGTCTGGCGGCAGGGGCTTCTGGGCAAAGTCAAAGCAATCCCGCATGTCGCTGGCCGCCGCATCGCGCGCCGTCAGCGGCTTCAAGCCGAAGCGCGTCTCGATCAGCTTCAGGGGCGAAGTGAAGTCGTAGTGCGCGTGGCTGATGTAGCCGGGCCTGGCGTAAGGCGAGATGACGAGAGCCGGAACGCGCGGGCCGTAGCCGTACTGATCTACGTTGGGCGGGGCAACGTGATCGTAAAAGCCGCCATAATCGTCCCAGGTCACAATGATGGCGGTGTCTTTCCATAAGCTGCTCCCCATGACGGCGTTGATCAGATCCGTGACATGCCGCATGCCCCGGGCCGAGTCGGCGGGTGGATGTTCGCTGTCCTGGGGAGTCGGCACGATCCAGCAGACGGCAGGCAGGGTTCCGGCTTTGACATCGGCGTAAAACTGATCCAGGCTTACCAGCCGTGACATCAGCGTGGGACTCTGCTGGAACTGTCGGAAGCCCGGCATCGGGTTCCACAGGCTGTGCTTGTGGGGGTTCGGCTTTTCGTCGTAATACTTCCAGCTCACGCCAGTTTTTTCCAGCAATTCGGCCATCGTCGGGAACGTGTACACGCCATCCTGCCCGGCGAGGTTCGGCGGCGGGTTGTTGACCAGCCCGCCGGACTGGGCAGCCACGGTGTACAGGTGGTTCGGCTCGCTCGGACCGGCCAGGGAGGAGAAGAAGGCGTCGCACAGGGTGAAGCGGCGCGCGTACTCCCAGTAGTTGGGGATTTCGTGCCAGTCATAATAAGAGAGCGTGTTGTTGACCCAGGTCGGGGTCGGCCCGGCAGGCGGGGCCGATAGGTGCCGCGTCGGAAGGCGACCGGCGGCGACGGCTTCACTCTCGGCGGATGCGCCAGCCAGGCTAGCTGGTGGTGCCTGCTGCCGGAAGAACGCCGCGAGTTCTATCGGGCCGAGCTGCCCGTTCCCGTCCGCGTCAAACTGTTTCAGCACGCTCGCCGCAGCCTGGGGAGCGCCCGGCAGAGTGGCAAGCAGGCCGGCCAGTTCTTTCGCATCCAGCTTGCCGTCTCCGTCGGTATCAAACTGAGCGATGGCACGATTGGCGCGCTGGCGCGGACGCCCATTCTTTCTTCCGCCGCCGGTCCCGCCCGCCTGGGTCAGCGGCCCGGAAACGGGGATGATGTCTTCGGGGTCCGGCTGGGGCAGCGTTCCCTTCCAGTAGTAGGAGAGGGCTTCGGGCCACTCGCCCCAGAGGAATCCGTCCATCTTGCCGCCGTCGGCGGAAACATGGGCGGCCTGCCAGCTATGGTTGAGGTCGTGCGGTATAGATGTCCGACTCAGGTGAAAGGGCGTCACCTGCGGCGTTTCGCCAGGCTGGTAGGCGAACTTGACGCCTTTGGGGATGCCGTCAGCTCCAGGGTAAGTGCCGAAATAGTGATCAAAGGTGATGTTTTCCTGGATGATGTAGACGAAATGTTTGAGCGGCATCGGCACGGCCTTGACCGGGGCGGTGTTGGCAGGAGCAGCCGCCGTCAGCGGCAGCGCCAGCGAGACCAGCAACGCGGCCAGCGTGAGAGAGCGCCAGACGATTATCTTCATACTCATTTTCTCTTTCCCCAGGGGCGAATGTTAGGGTAGTGACGCATGCAAGCCTGGAATGTTCTCTGGGCCTTTTCTCGAAATCCCTTGGGGGTATACTTTCGTCATGTCCTGCCTTCTTCCACCGCTGCCCGACGTCTACGCCCTGCACATGGACGCCCGCGCCTGGAATGCTCCGTTGCTGGACGTGGAGACGGATCGGTTTGCAGCACAATTAGCGCTCAAAGCGCGGATACTCGCGGGCGACTTGGCGTACTACATTCAGTGTCCCCCCGAGGCCGAACCCGCCGCGTGGGAGGCATTGGAACTCCTGCTGCCCCACGCCGCCCGGACCTGGCCCGCGTACTTCGGTCTGACGCAATCAAACAGGCAATGGGTCTGGACGAACTCTCTATTGGAAACAGCGACAACTTTTACGCCCGGCCAATCGGAAACTCTGCCCCGGCCCGTCTGGGACTGGCTGGGACGTCAGTTTCAGGAGGATTTGGTTTTAATGGACGCGCGAGGCGATGACGACGAGATCGTCTGCGTCGCCGGCCACGTGTGCTTCGGTTCGGGCTGGGCGTTGGAAGAAAAGCTGGGACAGCCTCTCCTAGCCATCCATGCGCCCGTGCCAGAGTTTGCCAAACGCGCCGGACCGTCCGCTGATCTGCTGCTGCGCCGCCTGAAGCCGGGCCGCCCCGTGGGGCGCTGGAACTGGACATTTTCGCCGACCGACCGCTTGAACCTGGCTCCAGCACTGGCCCACGAATGGCAGCCCGCGTGGTTGGCCGTCACGCCGGAAAACGCCGGCACGCGCTGTTTTCTGAGGCGCGAGCGCCAGACCCTGAGCCGCCTGCCGCGTACCGGCGCAATTTTATTCACGATCCATACGTACTTGACGCCCATCGGAGAAATCGCCGCCGACCCGCAGGAGCGCCGCCGCTTGCTGGCCTATGTCCAGAGCCTCCCGCCCGCCATTCTCGCCTACCGGGGTATGACGCCCTATGGGGATGCGCTTCTGGCTTACCTCACAAACACCTCAGCAGGAATTGCGCCGGAGGAGGATGAATACAAAGCGACCTCATGAACACAACACAGACGCTCACCGTAGGAACCTTCAATATCCGCTGGGACGCGCCTGGCGACGGCGCGCATCGCTGGGAACACCGGCGGCCCCGCGTTTTGGACCTGCTGCGCGGCTGGGAGCCAGACGTGCTAGGGCTTCAGGAACCGCTGCGCGGGCAACTAGACCAGATTTGCCACGCTCTGCCCCTCTACGCAGCCGTGGGAGTGGGGCGCGAGGACGGACGCGAATCGGGTGAGTTCTGCCCGATCCTTTACCGCCAATCCCGTTTGAACTGACCGACAGCGGCACGTTCTGGTTCTCCGACACACCGGATGAACCCTCACGCAGTTGGGGCAACCGGGTGACGCGCCTCTGCACCTGGGTCCATCTGACGGAGCGGGAGATTGGGGCGAGTTTTTACCTCTATAACGTGCATCTGGATCACGAGTCGCAGGCGGCGCGCGAAAAGAGCGCGCAGCTTCTCCTGGAACGCATCTGGGAACGCCCGACCACCGACCCTGTCATTGTGACCGGCGACTTCAACGCCCCGCCCGACAATCCCGCCATCCTGCGCCTGATCGCCACCGACTCGCCCGTCTCGCAGAGCGCCCTGGCCGCCTTCCCCCAGGAGGCGCCGGGCACATTTCACGGCTTCACCGGCGAGACTTCGGGCGGCTCCATTGACCACATTTTCCTGTCCCCCGAATGGCAGATCGTCCGCGCCCAAATCCTGCATGGCGACGGCCAGCGCCCCTTCCCCTCCGACCACTTCCCCCTCGCGGCCACGCTCCAGCGGCAGAGCTAGACCGGGATAATCTTAACATTTTGATACCTTTTCAGGTATGATACAAGTATTGAAATTCGTAGGCATGACATAGGGAGAGCCGTAAGGGGCAGGAAGCCATTTAGGGATGAGTTTTTGGCCGGAAGATACAATGGGGCGAATCGGTGACGTTTGCTCCATTTTAGGTCTCATCGTCACTGCTGTCTTGACCGCTGGGGCTTATCAGGTCAGGAAACAGCTTGTCGTCTACCCACAACATGCCGCGAAACTGGACGATCATTGCTCCAAGATTTCAGCGTTTCTCAATGATTTCCGTGGGACACAAAATGAAATCTCGGATGAGATCGGCAAAACCAAAGGTGATTTGAACTCGCTTCGCCCCTATCTGAAAGGGATGCGCCGCCGTTCTCTGGATCAAGTTCTGATTAACTTATCCGAATATGAAAAGAATCCCACGGAGCGCGTTCTGCGGGCATTCTTAACGAGCATGTATCAGCTTCTCACGGAGATGCAAAACCTCGCGCAAGGGTTATAGATGATGGAAAGCCCGAAAACTGCTATCGCTTTTACAACCGAGAAGTGGGTCACTGCTGTCACCGATCTGATGGAGCTGACACAGAAACGACAGACTCTTGTGGCGAGAAGACCCGGCTCCCAGAGACCCCTACCCTGGCCCCTGCTACACGACGGAGTTTAATGGCAATATCCTCGTTCTGCAAAAGAAACCCTTGCAGAAAGCGTTGACGTTAGGGCCGGCCCTGACCGCTTTATTCAGCCTGACCGGAAGCGATTACGTGCTGCGGGCATTTAAGCCTGACGGCGAAGTATTGACCACGTTCCCCTCCGTCGCGGCTCTGAACGGCCTCAAAATCGCCATTGACGCTCAATTGCACAGTGAAGAAGACACCTTTTTGCAGGCAATTCACCAAGCGACCCAAAAAGTCGCCGGATAGCAGACTTACCTTTTGGGGTAAGAAATAGCATGACATGCGTCAACTTAGATATCTACAAGCAGAGCATGAGATCAGAAGGCGTGAAGTATAGAAACACTACATAAGGAACTAACTGGTAATTTGATTACAGGAGCAAAATATTGACACTAGAAACTGAGATTTCAGCAAGAAGAGCTTCCATACATACAGATGCTTATGCAATGTCTATAGGTGAGCTAATCAACTTATACCGTGATAATGAAATAGACATCCATCCAGAATTCCAACGTTTCTTCCGATGGAGTGAGGCACAGAAATCACGCCTCATTGAGTCTCTTCTCCTCGGTATTCCAATTCCTTCAATTTTCGTGCAGCAGCGCGAAGATGGAGTTTGGGACGTTATTGATGGGCTTCAGCGGTTATCCACCATTTTTGAACTCGCAGGTATCTTAAAAAACGAAAATTCCGAAAAAATGCCCCCTTTGATTCTCCAAGGGACAAGTTATTTACCATCATTAAAAGGCAAAAAATGGGGGGATGGAACGAAGGGTAGTGATTATCTGAGCAAGGATCAAGAACTACTAATCAAACGATCAAAATTAGATGTGCAGATAGTCTTGCGGGAAAGCGATCCCAATAGCAAGTACGAACTATTCCAACGTCTTAACACAGGAGGCAGTCAATTATCTGAACAAGAACTTAGAAACTGCCTGCTTATTATGGTGAACCGTGATTTTTACAATTGGGTGATCGAACTCTCACGGGATGAAGAATTCAACCGATGTATAGCCCTTACGGATAAGGCAATTGACGAGCAATACAATGTAGAACTCGTGTTACGATTTCTGGTCCTTAGAAAACTTGAGAATAAGCGCTTGTCTGAAGTAGGAGATGTTCACGATTTTCTAACTGAAGAAGCTAAACGACTGGCTTTAAATGCCAAGTATGACAGGAAACGTGAGGGGGAGGCTTTTTATCACACATTCCGCTTGCTGGCAAAAAACATGGGAGAGACAAGTTTCTTGCGCTATGTTCCCGCAAAGCAACGTTTCAGTGGTGGTTTTCTGATTTCTTCGTTTGAGATCATAGCCCTTGGTCTTGGTTATCACCATGAAGAATACACTAAAGGAGGCAAAGTTCCCGACATAGTCACGGTTGCACAGAAAGTCTGGACAGATCGAGCTTTACAGACTAAGATCGGCTCAGGAGTTCGTGCTTCTACACGCATCCCTTATACTGTTCCGTATGGGCGCGATAATTTTCGGCCATGAAAATCCGTTCATCTGCCGAGTTGAATGATTTTCTTAACGAAGAACTTGCTTGGCGAAAGAAGGAACTAACTACTAACCTTTTTATGGTTAACAGATGCCGTGTTCACGAAGAACAGCCTTTAATTCGTGGTAGTATCTGTATCCTCTATGCTCATTGGGAAGGTTTTATCAAGAATTCGTCAAAAGCCTACCTCAACCATGTCTCAACACTTGGTATGAGATACTGTGATCTTTCTCCCACTCTCGTCACATTATGCCTCAGATCAAAATTCCGAGATGCAAGTGTGACAAATAAAACCTCTATCCATCTAGAAATCACGGATTTTATACTTTCGGATCGATTAGTTAAGGCTAAAATTCCATGGGCCTCTGCGATAGTTACGGAAAGCAATCTTAACTACGAGTTACTCTTTGAAATTCTGCTTCTTGTGGGAATCGATCCGCTCCTTTATGCCACTAAACAAAATTTTGTGGATGAAAAACTTCTACGTTACCGCAACGGCATAGCTCACGGCGACCGGGTGGAAGTGTTACGCTCAGACTTTCAGGATATTTATAAAGAGATTTTTGATCTCATTCAACGCTTTCGAGATGACCTAGAGGCTTCAGTAATAGGAAAGAACTATCTGAAGTAGCTTAATGAATTACCTGAAGAAGCATGGTATTAGGAAATCGGATCTATCTACACTACCCACAACCAAAAATGAATGGACAGGGCAAACGCCTCACTGAATGCGAGTTTTATTGTCGGAAAACCTGAGTGAGCCGCAGACTCTAGCTAACCGCCGGTTCTGCGGAACAAGAGAAGCCCCGCCGATGTCTCGGCGGGGCTTTTGTCTCGACTGACTAGGCGGCGATTTTCTCCCTCAAGACATCCGCGGTGTCGTAGTAGGCTTCATGGAGGCGCTTGTCGCCGTTGTTCCAGAGCAGGCGCAATTGACTGGCAAGCAAGGTCAAGCGTGGGCAAGCGTCTCCGTGGCGACAGACGGCGCAGTTCGGGCGTTTCGGCTATACTTCTTCGTTTTTCCGCTCACAGCGTCTGAGTTCGCCTGGGCCAGAATATTGACATCGGCTTCCAGGGCGCGCAAGACCTTGAAGATGGTGCGGAACGAAGGATTGCCCTCGGCACTGAGCGCCCGGTACAGGCTCTCGCGGCCTAATCCTGTTTGTGCGGCCAGCCAGGTGAAGCCGTTTTCCCGTGCCTGAACCGCGCGCCGCAGACCCACATAAAAGGCTTCCGGCCCTTCAGTCAGACAGGCTTCCAGATAGGCGTTCAGGTACGTCTTGTCTCGCATCTTGTGCGCGTAAGTCTCGTTGTAGTCTTTCAGGATCATTTCTGTTCTTCTCCCACAGGCCTTTGGCTCTGGCAATATCGGCGGACTGGCTCTTTTTAACACCACCGCCTAGCAGCACGACGATGACTTGATTAGCCTCTGCGTAGTAGACCCGGTAGCCTGGCCCAAAGTCTATTTTTAGTTCCCAGACACCACCGCCGACATTCTCGTGATCTCCCAGAGCGCCCGCCTCCACACGGGCTAAACGCGCATCAACTATGGCGCTGGTTTTGATGTCTTTGAGGCCGTCAAACCATTCAGCAAACGGACATTTGCCGTCTTCCAAAACCAGCATTTTGATCTGGCGCTCGGTGATATTCACAAATGAAGTGTATCACAGATGATACACTTTGTCAATGACCCAAGCACAGAAAAAGCCCCGCCGAAATCTCGGCGGGGCTTTTGTTTCGGACGGTCAGGCGGCGATTTTTTCCATTAACACGTCGGCGGTGTCGTGGTGGCCTTCGTGGAAGCGCTCGTCGCCGTTGTTCCAGAGCAGGCGCAGCTTATTGGAGCCGTTCAGGGCGGCGACTTTGTAGCACTCGGCGAGGATCAGAGAACCTGTTTCTTCCTGGCGCGACGGGCTTCAATAAGCCGGTCGTATTCCGCATGTGACCCGATCCAGTGCCAGACGAGAAGATCAGGCTCAGGCCGGGTTCCAAGCGCACGATAGCCTAATCCCGTGCGGACCGACCAGAAACTTTTCGTCTGCGTGATCTTAATTTCCTTGAAATATAAACCAGTGTGGGAGGGATCTATTTTCCAAAGGCGGTACGCCTTCAAGGCGTCACGACGCGCATCGGCGGGGAGCCGACGATAATCTTTGCGGAAGGCATCGGTGAGGCGAGAGCGCACGGTCAGGCATTGATCGGGCGGGTGCGGCCCGCCTGATACTCCTCCATCGCTTCATCAAAGAGTTCTTCCAACACATCCTGGGAGCCGGCAAACTGGGCGTCCCAGCGCCGAACATCCTCCAGGTTATCCAGCAGGAGAGCGGCGAGGAAGTCCTGTTCGCGGTCAGGCAGGGCCGCGGTTTCTTGAATGGCTTTTTCCAGCAGTGCGGTCATACGAAGATTATACCACGACTCAGGCGGCGATTTTTTCCATTAAGACATCGGCAGTGGCGTGGTGGCCTTCGTCGCCGTTATTCCAGAGCAGGCGCAGCTTGTTGGAGCCGTTGAGGGCGGCGACTTTGTAGCACTCGGCCAGGGTCGGGTAGTTGAAGACATTGTTGATGAAGTAGTCCACGGTTCCCTTGAAGGCCATCACGGCCTGGCCGATGTGGATGAGTTCAGTCGCGCCCGTGCCGATGGCGTGGACGCCTAAGATTTGCCGGGTTTCTTCGTGGATGAGCAGCTTGAGCATCCCGACTTCATCGCCCAAAAGCTGCCCTCGCGCGATTTCGCGGTACTGCGCGACGCCGGCCTCGTAGGGGATGCCGTCGGCGGTGAGCTGCGCTTCGGTCTTGCCGACCATAGAGATTTCGGGGATGGAATAGATGCCCAGCGGAAACAGTTCGGGAATGGACGTGGTCGGTTCCCCGTAAGCATGGCAGCTTGCCCGTCGGCCCTGCTCCATGCTGGTAGAGGCAAGGGCGGGGAAGCCGACGACATCGCCGACGGCGTAGACATGCGGCACGTCGGTTTGATAGTTTTCGTTGACTTTCAGCCGGCCCCGGTTGTCCGGGACCAGGCCGACGTTTTCCAAACCCAGCCGATCGGTTGTTCCCTGCCGCCCGATGCAATACAAAAGTGTGTCCGCCCGCAGGTGCTTGCCGGACTGCAAAGTCGCCTGCACCAGACCGTCGGGCAGGACGCGGATTTCGTCCACCCGTTCACCCAGACGCAGCGTGACACCCATCGCGCGCATCCGGTATTGCAGGGCTTCGCTGATCTCCGCATCCACAAAGTCCAGCAGGGCCGGGCGTGCTTCGGTCAGGATGACGCGCACGCCCAGGGTCGCCATCATGCAGGCGTACTCGGTGCCGATGACGCCGCCGCCGACAATGATCATGCTCTTGGGCAGAGCCGCCAGTTCCAGGAGACTGTCGCTGTCCAGCACCTGGGTTTTGTCAAACGGAACCGATGCAGGCTTGGCCGGGATGGTTCCCGTGGCAATGACAATGTGATCGGCTTCAATGAGTTCCGCCGAGTGCTGATGGCCGACCCGAATGGTGTGCGGGTCCTCAAATTTGGCTTCGCCGCAGATGATTTCCACTTCGTTGCGGACCATATGCTCGCGGATGACTTCCATCTCGGTGCGGATGACCTGCTGACCCCGCGCAATCAAGTCTTCAATGGTGATCTCGTTTGGCTTCGCGCGTCCCTCCCGGTCGCCGTAAAAGCCACGCGCCTGGATGCCGGACAGGTGCAGGACGGCTTCGCGCAGCGCCTTGCTGGGGATGGTTCCTGTGTGGGTGCAGACGCCGCCGAGGATCCGATTGCGCTCCACGAGCGTGACGCTTTTTCCCAGTTTGGCGGCCTGAATTGCCGCCTTCTGTCCCGCCGGCCCGCTGCCGATGACGACCATGTCAACGTGTTTCATGCTTTCTCCTGCCCTGCAATCGGAAATAAACAGTCTGTTCACAGCGTTATCCTCGGTAAAATACCGGGAAAACTGGATAGCTGGAGGCCCCCTAGCCCCCAATAATGGGGGAACCAGAAAAAGGCGTCCTTCGACTCCTCAATTCCGGCAAACGCCGGCAGGAGCGGAAGAGACGCCTTTGCCTCTGTCCCGTGATCATTCGGTTGTCTTACTGCGCCTTTATCATAACACGTTTGACCGGCAATTGTCAACGCCAAATTATGCTAACTCAGCGCCACTGTCAATTCCTGGCCTTTTTGGAGAACGATGTCGTGAGCAAAGGTGACTAAGGCGCGGCCATTTTGGGTGGACACGACGGCAGGGACGGCTTGACCGGCGGCGTGGGCAGTCACTTTGGCGAAATCTCCGGCGAGGGCCAAAGTTTTAAGGCGCAGACGGCCATACCGCAGGGCAAGGCCGGCGTGGAGTTTTTTAGCGGGGCGGGTCTGAGAGAACGTTCCCCACCCTTCCGGGGCGGTGAAGGCGGCGCGAAAGTTTTCCGGGGCCAGGCGTGGTGCGAAGCCCAGATGCGCTTTGGGGCCGTGGCACTCAAACCCGCACAGGCTGACAAATGAGCCGTAACTCGCCATGGCGCGGGAATAGTGGTCGCTGCACTCCACCTCGTTGTAGGGGTTGCGGCGGGCAGGGTGGTAGCGGTCATGAATGACGCGGGTGACGGCCAGGCCTTCCAGCAGCAAGCCCTCGGCAATCATGTGGCTGGCAACCTGATGCTCAAAGCCGCTCATGCATTCATTGAAGTAGCCGTATTGCCAGTCCGCCGAGTTGCCGAATGGATGGGGCAGGTCTTTTGGGTTAGTCGCCATGATCAGCCCGCCATCGCCGGCCAGCGCATACGGACGGCCAGCGGTGTTGTGCCGCCGGAAGGGGCCGACATCGGGGGTGAAGTTGTATTTGTACAATGCCTTCAAGGCGCTCAGGGTCTTGTCACGATCTAAAATACGCCCCAGCCCCACCTGCCAGGCCCAGCTTTGCCCATGCACCTGATCAATATGGCACGTCCCGTAGGTTCCCAGCGCGTTTTCGCGGCCCGGCTCGGGCTTCTGAATAAACCATTCGCCGTTGAAAAGCTGAGTTTCAATGGCCTGCCGCGTTTGAAGGGATTTATCCCGGCACAGGCGGGCGAAGTCCGTGTCGCCGCTCTCCGTCGCCATCTCCTCGCCTGCCCGCAGAGCCGCCACGTACAGCGAACTGATCCAGGCGATCTCGCCGTACCAGGCGGCGTCCAGCGTGTTTTCCTGCGCGCCGTTCAGCAGCCCATTACTGTCCTGGGGATGGTGCATCAGCCACTCCATGGCTTTGCGGACATTGGGCCAGACGCGCTGAAGGAACGCGCCGTCGGCGCTCATCTGATGTTCGCGGTAGACGCCTAAAATGCGCCCGCACTGGCCGTCCACCGCGGGGCCGGTGCCTTCGCCCCGGTAGCCGATGACGCCGTCGGGATGCAGGGCCGTCCCAAAGTCCACATGCTCGCGCGTGATGCGCTCCAGTTCCGGGAAAAGGCGCCCCATTGCCTGCGCGTAGTGCCAGACATGGGTACACGTCCCTTCGCAGCAGCCGACGCCTTCCCAGGCCCAGAACCGGCCCGTGCCGAAGCGATGGGCAGTCGTGGTGGCGAGAATGGATGTATTGGCAAAAGTCCGGTTCAGGAACCAGTGGGGCAGCGTAGAATCGTGCCAGGTGTCGCGCCAGAGATTGGTGTCTGCCGACAGGCGCGGGTATTCACCAATCACATACTGCGCGACGGCCCCTGCGTCGGAAAACCGTTTGGCGTAATAGTTGCCCGTCTCCGCTTCCGCCGCATGCAGGCCACTGTTGGGGAAATGCCAGGCGATGACAAAAGTCACCGTCTGCGACTGCCCCGGCGCGAGATGGACTGATTGCGTGATGGCCCCGATCAATGCAGATCGCCCCCCGGCCCCCAATTCTGGGGGAGTCAGAGGGTTTTGTTCGGGCGCGTCAAAGACATGGGCCGGGTCGCAGTCCGCATGGCCGACGCCGCTGCCTAAGAGGGCCAGGGCCATCGTCCCAAAATCGCGGTCGGTCGCGCTGACGGTCTGGGCGGCAGGATGATCCGTCAGAACGATGTCATCCACGCCGACATTGCCCCAGCGCCCGTGGCATGGTCATAAATCTCAATCGTCGCCGTTTTGCCCGTAAACTCGCTGACATTGAACAGCGCCGGACGCATCAAGTTTTCGTTCCGGCCCGCAGCCCGGCGCACGGTTTGGCCATCCACGATCAGCCGCAGCCCGACTTCCTCCACGTTCGCGCCGCCGCCGATCCAGAACGTCAGAAAATGGCGATCAATCGTAAACGCAGGGCTGGTCAGTGTGCCAGTCTTAGTATCCTTTTCTTCCACCGTGCTGCCCGGCGCGGACGCATGGGAATTGACCACATGGCTGCCGCCCCCACCCAGATCGCCCTGATAGCCGGGAATATCCGCGCGCGCCACCGGCCCTTTGCCGAAGGCCGCGCCTGTTACGGTCCAGGGCGCGTAAGTGTCTCGCTCAAAATCATTGACTATGATGTCGGAACGAGCATCGGCAGCCGGTACGGGCGGCACGGTGTCAAAGTGAGAAGCGACCAGGGTCGCTCCGGCAAGACTCTGCACGACGTTGACGCGGCTGCCGACGCCAGGCTGCGCCGTGTGCAGGCTGCACGCATTTTCCAGCCAGCCGGCCAGTTCCGCCGTCACAGGCTTGGCGCTGTGGTTGGTCAATGCGAACTCGCAGATCGTCGCCGGCAGTCCCAGAATCGTCAGCATTCAGCGGGATAAAGGGCGAGTACGCTGTCATCGTGACTGTCACCGGACAGTTTGGGTCGGTGTACTTCACCGTGCCAATGGGGTACTCGCCCATGAACGCCACTTCGTCCCAGCCGCTTGCGTCTAATTGGCGCGTGACGCCGTTGACACGCAGGGCAAAACCCTGTTCCAGTGGCGACTGTTCCAACCGTGGCCCGACATAAGACGCGCCATCGCGCGGCGGCACGGACGAATGCTGCCCGCTGAAGTTCACCCACTCCACATTCTGCGGCACGACGCCTTCCTGGTTCTGATTAAAGATGTCCCACAGCCACAGTTTGCCGTCGCCGCCCAGATACAGCGTCCCGCAGCAGAGACCGCCCACCGGCATCCCGATATAGCGCAGCTCACCCCGCTTTTTGGTGTAGACTTCCCGCTCGCCTCGCGCAAACAGCGACTGCACCCATTTCGGGTCCAGTTTCTTGTCCGGCGGAATCAACGCGGCAAAGTCCGATGCCTCAAACGGCCCGGCCATGACAGGCCGGGGCCAGGCTTCTAATGCGCCTGCCAGCAGGGTCAGCCCGGTCAAGGCGAGAAAGCCGCGCCGGGGCAGTGATATAGGAGAGCAGCCGCAATCAGGGCCGCAGGCGTTGGAGATGTTGGCGTTAGTGTCGGGCATGAAAGATAGTCCTTTGTGAGAGGCGAGAAAGAAACACTTTTTTACGAACTAAATATGCGGACGTTCTTGGCTGGCTACTCTATGGATAAGTTGTTGCCGCAAGAAGAGGACAGCAGACAACAAACAAGGAAAAATTATCATCGGGGAAATATACATGGAAAACTCCCACGCCATCACCCATCCGCCCATTGGCGCTAAAGGACCTCCGGGATTACTCGGTGGCTTGTTCCAACGCCAGACAAAGAACACTATGTCATTAACAATAAAAAGCAACACGATTACGAGCCGGAATATAAAACCGCCCCATGCTTTAGGATGCGGTAATTAAATCATGGTTCTGCCCTCACTCCGCAACAAAGTCTAGCAAATAACTTCATTTTTCTTTAAACGGCGTGGAAGAGACAAGAGGGCGCACCAAGCAGCGCCCCTACTCTTCTGCCCGCGCAGGCGGGGAGTTGCTTTTCTAAAGCACGGGGGTTCAGCCCCGTGACCCCTTATTTCACCTCATCTGCCCCAATGTCCGGCGGGCCAATGGCGAGAACGGGATGGCCCCAGAAGTCGCGCCCGCCGTTTTCGGGGATAGGTTTACCCGCATGACGCAAGGGGGAGCCGGATTGGAGCGTGTAGCCTGTCGCATCGCGGCTTCCCGGCGCGGCGAGTTTGGGGTCGGTGGTGACGGCGTTCGGGTCGGCGGGCGGGGCGGCAATGTTGCCCCAGAAAGCGTTGTGGTCAAAGACGGTGTTGGTCATGCCGCCGAAGTCAAAATGGGCTTTTCCGTCCACGTAAAACAGATTGTTCCAGAAGCGCGTGTTGTCCGACCAGGCCCCGCCCCAGTTGCCGCTGGCGACAATCGGGATGTTGAGGCTTTTGCCCAGGTAAAACGTGTTGTTGTAAATCTGCGTATCCTGGCAGGGGCCGGAGATATTGAACGTGTGCAGGCCGTCATTGACGCTGACGTTGTAACGGATGATCGTGCCGGTGTTGCCGATGTTCCAGGGCATGTGCTGGCCGCCGTCGTTGCAGATCAGCATGAAGCCGCCATCGTTGTCATGGCTGAAATTGTACTGAAACAGGCTATTGCGGCAGTCATAGTCCGAGTCGTAGCCTTCGCCGTCATTGGTTCCTTTCATGCCGCTGACTTCGTTGTACTGCACGACGGTGTTGTCGCAGGCCCAGGGCCAGATGCCGGCGGCGTAGTCTAACGCGCGGGTGCGCCCGCCGCGCAGGATGTTATGCTCAATCAGGCAGCCGTCGCAGCCGATGGGAACGATGCCGTCGCCGCCGATGTCTTCTAATAAGTTGCCGCGAATGACAACATGGGTGCTGAGGGGCCATTCGGGGCGTTTGTAATAGGCGCCCAGGGTGATGCCGTTGCGGTCCGTGCGCGAGAGATGACAGTTTTCAATGGTCAGCCCGTCATAGCGGGTTTTCACTGTGTCGCCGCCGCTGCCGCAGGAGATCCCGTTGCCGCCGCCTTCGCTTTTGACATTGCTGCCCATGACATCGTGAATGTCTAAATCGTGCAGGCGGATGTCGTGGGCGACACCGAAATTGTCCTCCTGCACCTGAACGCCGGCCAGATGGGGAACGGGGGCCGGCGCGTGGTTGGCGATGTCCAGACCGCCGATGTCCCAATACTCGCTGTTGTGCAGATAGACCGTCGCCAGCCATTTGCCCCCGGCGTCAAGGGTTGGCTTCGGGCCGGCTCCGTAGGCAGCAATTTGAACGGGTTTGCCTGACGCGCCGCTGCCGCCGGGCGACAAAAAGCCAGTCCAATGGCCGCCCGATTTGAGAAGAATCCGATCCCCCGACGCGAACTCGCCACTGTTCACGCGATCTAAAGTGCGCCAGGGATGCGCGGCGCTCTGGCCGTCATTTGCATCATTGCCCCCGATGGCGTCCACATAATAGGCCGTACTGCCCGGCGACTTCCAGGTGCGTGTGGGCTTGGGCCAATCGGCGGAGACGGGGCGGTTCGCCGGGTCGGTCGTGATGGTGATGTTGTTGATCGCCAGTGCGCCCGCATTGTGGATGCCGATAATGAGGATGCCGTTCGCGACATCGCGGTTAGCGAAGGCCATCTGAATATGGCCGGTCGCGCCGGGCTGGCCCGCCCACTCCTGCCAGCCCGCGCCCTGGTCTCCACCCCCCGCTCGGCGGAACAGCGCGTAAAACTTGGCATTGTCGGCGCGGGCGAGTACTTTGTAATCAAACGAAACCGTGTACGCCTCTTCAGGCGGGAACAGGCCGGGCTTGGAATGAAAAAACTCATTCCATTCGGCCCCGCTGCCCCGCGAATCGCCTTTGAGCGATTTCTTGCCGCCGACTTCCTCATTAGGGTCAGTGGTCAGGATTCCCGCAGCGGCGTCTGTGGGCGTCAAAATCGCGGCGGGCGCATCTTTGGAAAAGTCTACCTGCAAAATCCGACGCGGGGCGTCTTCGGCGCGCGCCGTCATGGCGGACAAAGCGAATGCGGCCAGAAGGCAGGCCAGGGCTGACAGAAATTGGGTTGCTTTATTCATGGTGTTGTCGGGGCTTCCGGTATTTGGGTTCCGCAAATACTATATCACATTTATTGCCAGTGACACAACTGACACGTCAACTTGCTTGCTTTTTCCGGGCGGCGGTGTCATAATTCCTATAGACACTGCGCCGTTCTCCGATGCCGTCGTCCGCGCGCAGATTTAGAAGGAAAAATCGCATGGCCTTGAAGGAAACTCCCATTCCGACCCCTGAACGCGCCCCTCGCCCCACCCATCCCCGCCCGCAGCCGAAGATGCAGCGGAAAGATGCCTGGTGGGTCCAGCCCCTGCTGACATTTCTTGTTTTGGGCGGCTTTGCCGTGTACGCCACCTGGCGGACATTTGAGAATGCCCATTATCTGTACACGGATAATGGGGCGAATTATTTGTCGCCGTTCTATTCGCCCGCGATTGTGACCGGCTGGAAGATATTCGGCTGGACTGTTTCGCCCGCGATCTTTATCCTGCCGTTCCCGCTGTTTTTCCGGGCGACGTGCTACTACTACCGCAAGGCGTATTACCGGGCGTTCTTCTGGGACCCGCCAGCCTGCGGCGTCAGCGAAGTGGCTTCGCGCCGCAACTATACCGGCGAGCGCGAATTCCCGTTTGTGCTGCAAAACCTGCACCGGTATGCGTTCTATTTCGCCGTGATCATTCTGGCGATTTTGTGGTGGGACGCGCTTCTGGCCTTTGATTTCGGCGGCAAGTTCGGGCTGGGCGTCGGTTCGCTGATCTTCCTGGCAAATGTCGTTCTCCTCAGCATGTACACGTTTTCCTGCCATTCGTGGCGGCACATGTCCGGCGGCTGCATGAACTGCTTCTCGTGTTCGGCCGGCGCAAAAACCCGGCATGGCCTGTGGGAGCGCGTCACGCATCTGAACGAAAACCATGCGCTGTGGGCCTGGCTGAGTTTGTTTTCGGTCGTTCTCACCGACATTTACGTGCGCTGCTTGACGACGGGCGTGATCCATGATGTGCGGTTTTTCTAATTCACCGGGCGACTCAAGTCGCGGCAACAAAGGCACCAAACCGGCCTTCGCCGGTTAGGACTGCATTTTAGTCCACGAAGGTGGAGGCTTTATTGGGGTGACTTTGTGCCTTTGTTGCCGCGGTTTCAACCGCCTTCTTCCTTAGATTGTGACTCTCTCATGAACTCTTACGAAACTTTTGAATCCGACGTTTTGATCGTCGGCGCCGGCGGCGCAGGGCTGCGCGCCACGGTGGCCGCCCGCGAGGCGGGGTGCAGCGTCAACCTGGTCTGCAAGTCCCTGCTGGGCAAGGCGCACACCGTCATGGCCGAAGGCGGCGTGGCCGCGTCACTGGGTAACATGGGCGAACCGGACAACTGGAAAGTCCACTTCATGGACACCATGAAGGGCGGGCAGTTCTTGAATAATCCGCGCACGGTGGAGATATTCGCCAAAGATGCCCCGGAGCGCGTTTTAGAGTTGGAACAATACGGGGCAGTCTTTGATCGGACGCCGGAGGGCCTGATCTCGCAGCGGCCATTCGGCGGGCATACCTACCGAAGACTGAACCACGTCGGCGACCGGACGGGATTAGAGTTAATTCGCACCATGCAGGACAAAGCCGTCAGCATGGGCATGAGCGTTCACATGGAAGTCACGCTCACGCGGCTGCTCAAAGACGGGGAGCGGGTCATCGGGGCGTTCGGCTATTCGCGCGAGACGGGCCGCTTTGTGGTCTTCAAGGCCAAATCCGTCGTGCTGGCGACCGGCGGCTGGGGCCGCATGTACAAAGTGACATCCAACTCCTGGGAGTCTACCGGCGACGGTCTGATGATGGCCTATGACGCCGGGGCGGAACTGATGGATCTGGAAATGGTGCAGTTCCATCCGACCGGCATGGTCTGGCCTCCCGGCGTGCGCGGCCTGCTGATCACCGAAGGCGTCCGGGGCGAGGGCGGCGTGCTGAAAAATAAGAACGGCGAGCGGTTCATGTTCAACCCGGACTACATGCCGGAGAACTACAAAGGTCAGTTCGCCGAAAGCGACGCCGAGGGCGCGCGCTGGCTGGACGACAAAAAGAACAACCGCCGCCCGCCGGAGCTTTTGCCGCGCGATGTGGTCGCCCGCGCCATCTACAAAGAAGTCCTGGCGGGCCGGGGCAGCGAGCATGGCGGCGTCTATTTGGACGTGACCCACCGGGGCGAAGCCTACATCAAGCGCAAACTGCCCTCCATGTACGAGCAGTTCCACGCCCTGGGCGATGTGGACATCACGAAGCAGCCGATGGAAGTCTACCCGACCATTCACTACACGATGGGCGGCATCAAGGCCGACCCCGAAACCGCCGCGACTACCATTCCCGGCCTGTACACCGCAGGCGAATCGGCGGCGGGCCTGCACGGCGCGAACCGCCTGGGCGGCAATTCCCTGTCGGACATCCTCGTCTTCGGCAAACGCGCCGGGGAAGCGGCAGCGGCCTACAGCAAAACGGTTGCTCCCGGAACGATCAACACCACCCAGATTGAAGAAGAAGCGGCTTTGCTCTTGTCCCCCTTTGAGAGCGGCGGATCGGAGAACCCCTACACGCTCACTGCCGAGCTTCAGGACGCCATGCAGAAAGGCGCCATGATCGCCCGCACCGAAGAGGGCCTGACCGAGTGCCTGAACACGATTTTGAGTTTGCAGGAACGCGCCAAAAACCTGTGCATTCAAGGCTCCCGTATGTTCAACCCCGGCTGGCACGGGGCTAGAGACATCCGCTTCATGCTCAAAACCTCGGAAATCATCGTCCGCTGCGCCCTAGAGCGCCGCGAAAGCCGGGGCGCGCAGTGGCGTCTGGACTTCCCCGACAAAGACCCGCAGTGGGGCAACAAGAACCTCATCGCCGTCAAAAACGGCGACAGCGTCACCATCACCGCCCGTCCCCTTCCCCCCATGCCGCCCGAACTGGCAGCGTTATTTGAGGAGAAGTAGAAATGGAACATGCTGAAAAGGTGGAAGATAGCACTTTGGAAAATCAAGAGCAAGCGATACCTTCAGACACCAAAACAACGGAACAAATACCACCGCCAGAAGATACTACGTCACCTAAACAGTCTTCTGTTGTTAAAAAACCTACAACACCTATAAAACCAAACAATCGCCGAAAAGCGCCCTTCAAGAAGCCTGTCAAAAAAATAACGGCACAGAAGGCCATAACACCAAAAGTGTTACGGCCTTACCCGCGCGTTACCTTAGAAGATTCCTTAAGCGTTGCTTATAAGATCAAAGAATTAAATGGCGGTAATCCATGGGCCAGTTCTCAAGTAGCAGTTGCTGTGGGAGTCGGTGCAAAAACGGACAAATTCTTCTATCTAACGGCTGCTTCGCGCGATTTTGGGCTGACAATTGGGACCAGAGAAACAGCAGAAATTAAGTTAACGGATGCAGGAAGGGATGTCGTTTATGCTCCTAATCCGCAGGTAGAGCGTGAAAAAAAGATAGAGGCATTCCTACGAATCGCTATCTACAAGAAGGTTCTCGAACATTATAAGGGTAGTTCGCTACCAGAAATGAAATATCTTAGCAATACTCTTGAGAAGGAATTTGGATTAGACCCTAGTATCCATGAAGAATTCTCCAGTCTTTTCAAGCGCAACTGTCAAGAGTTAGGCATAGAAGCAGGTTCAGATAGCGCCCACCAAAACGGCACTTACGGCAACAACGGCAGAACATCAACCGTACCCGCTACAGTTATCGTCGGTGAGCCAAAAGGCACGAATAAATCTAAACTGAAAGTTTTTATAATCATGCCATTTGTTGAGAGAAACAATGACTACCCAAATGGCTTTTTTGCAGAGGTATTGAGAAGTCTAATTACACCTGCTGCAATTGAAGCTGGCTTTGCGGTAGAAACAGCTAACAAACATGGGAGCGATATTATTCAATCAACGATTATCAATGATCTTTTGGAAGCTGATTTGGTTATAGCAGACTTAACTTCTCATAATCCCAATGTACTTTTTGAATTGGGGGTTAGGATGGCGGAAAACAAACCTGTTGCACTAATTAAGTCTACTGGAACAGGGAAAATTTTTGATGTAGACAATATGCTAAGAGTTTTGGAGTATGACTTAAATTTATGGCGATCAACGATTGAAAAAGATTTGCCAAAACTTGTAGAGCATATCAAAGGTGCTTGGGAAAATCGCGACCCGAATATGTCATACATGAAGATTTTACGCAGAGGCGTACAAGCGAACGGCTAATAACGGAGGCAATAGAAATGGCTGTCGCCCGAAAATCAACCACGGCAGAACTCTTCGCGAACAAAAAGGAAATACAGTGCCTGGTCGCGGAACAGAGCAAATTGATGGGCATTCCTGACGATCCAACGGCCACTCCGCAGAAAGCGCGGGCCATGATGTTGGCGCTCGGTATTCGCGCAGAAGACAATGAGTTTTCGCGCGGCATCATCGCGGCTCGTGAGGAGTAAAACTATGCCAGTACGGCAGTCACGTTACAGCAAGGAAGAATCCGCCCGGCGCGGCACGGAAATTTATGAGCGGCAGGTTCGCGCCCAGGTGGAGGAAGGCAACACGGGCAAAATCGTCGCCATAGATATTGAGACGGGCGATTACGCGCTAGGAGAGAACATTTTGTCTGCCACGCAGCCATTGTTTGACCGAAACGATGACGCGCAACTCTGGGGGGTGCGGGTCGGGCATCGGGCGGTTCATCGTATCAAGACACATTCGTCGCGCAAAACGCTATACTGAATCAGTGAGGAGGCGGCAATGGAAACAATCACTTTACCGGCGCATTTTGACGGCAAGCAAATCCTTCTGGATGCGCCGTTTGAACTAGAGCCGGATACAGAACTGTTGGTGACGATATTGCCGAAACCGCAATCGGCTTTCTCATAGTGTTGCCCCGTAGCAGTATTGCCGGGTCAATCGGGAGCATCTCACCGCTGAGGCACAAAAGGCTGCTGAAAACTTTGAGTGACTACCTGCTTGGCTGAGAACCTAATATGAAACTTATGTTCCCTCGACAGCGCCCATTCGTACTGACCTTATGGCTGGCAGTTGTTCTGGCCGTTTCCCCAGTTTTTGCTGTGGAGACCGACTGCCTGGTGCGGGACCCATCCACCATGATCAAGGCCAAAGATGGCACATACTGGATTTATGGGACCGGGACGGGGACGCAGCAGTTTTCGTCCAAAGACCGGCTGCACTGGACCAATCGTGGGCAGGCGCTGCCCAACCCGCCGGACTGGCTGGAGAAAACCGTTCCCGGCAATAAGAACGTCGTCTGGGCACCCGACATCCATTTGTATCACGGCAAGTATTACCTGTACTCGGCCTACTCCGTGTGGGGCACCAACAATTCCGGCATCGGTCTGGCGACCAGCACGACCCTGGACCCTAAAAGCTGGGTGGAGCAGGGATTGGTCGTCCATTCGGTGCAGGGCGGCGATGTCAACGACATTGACCCGTGCGTCTTTGAGGATGCGGCGGGCGCTCTGTGGCTGTCTTACGGCTCGTTCGTGTCCGGGGTGAAGCTGATACAACTGGACCCCACGACGGGACTGGCTTCCACGACTAATCCCACGACCTACAACATTTCCAGCAACGGCGAAGCGTCGTACATTACGTTTCACAACGGCTACTACTACCTGTGGGTCAACTGGGATAGCTGCTGCCAGGGCAGCCAGAGCCGCTATAATATCCGCATGGGTCGCTCCCAATCCGTCACCGGCCCTTATCTGGACAAAGCCGGAAAAGATATGATGCAGGGCGGCGGCACGCTGTTTCTCGGCTCCGTGACCGACAACAACACGGGCCGCCCGCCCGATGACGAGGTCGGGCCGGGCCATGTCGGACTGCTCCATGACACCGATGGCGACTGGCTCACCACCCATTACGAATGGGCCAGGGACAAAGCCGGCGCGACCACCGTCAATTTCCAAAAGTTCGCCTGGGACTTGGACGGCTGGCCCCGCGCGGTGCTGGACCCCGGCCCTTACAAAGTGACCTCGTTTCTGGCTACCCACGAGGTCCTGACCAGTGTCAAAGCCCCGGCGTCCCTGCAAATGTGGCCGGACAACAACACCGACAGCCAGGCTTGGACGCTGACCGATCAGGGCGACGGCTATTACAGCCTCTTGCAAAACGGCAGCCCGTCGCAGGCGCTGACCGCCGGTGACGATCCTGCCAAACCGGGCAGCAAACTCGCCCTCGCCCCATTCGCCAAACGCGACACGCAGGCTCTGGTTTTTGCAGCAGAACGACGACGGCACCTACACCATTCTTGCCAAAAGCGGCGGCAAAACCGTGGCTCTGGACATCGGTGATTGTAAGCTGACAGATGGAGCGGGTATCGGGCTGTGGACTTCACTGGGCAACAACTGCCAGAAATGGTCCTTTCATCGGCGCTAATCAAGTGATGAGAGAAAAAAGACCTGCCACCCTCTGCGCCCTCGCTGTGATTACCCTGCTCTTCGGCCTCAGTCAAACGCAGTTACGGGCGCAGGGGAGCGGCGTGACCGACCGGAACATCAAGGCGCAGGATTTCTTGAACACGTTTGGCGTCAATGTTCACTTCGGCGAGAACAATTACCGGAATGTTCAGGCGATTGCGGATGCCCTGAACATCATCGGGTTTTCCCGTGTCCGTATCGGGTGTTTCGGGCAGGCTGACATCGCGGCCTGGAAAGATCTGGCGGCCAGGAGCAAGCCGTATTTTCCCGACGGGTTGAGAGCCGATGTTCTGATGATCAGCTACCTCAATGCCCCCAATGTAACGCTGGCAAGTCAGCAGGCGCTCATTCCGCAGATTGCGGATAGCATTGAGACCATTGAGGGGCCGAATGAGATCAACAATTACGGCGTCGGCAATGGCACACATGGCCCCGGTGATTTGACCGACCGGACGAAAGATTTTGCCGGCAACTATGCGGCCTGGGCGAAGGCGCTGGATGAGTGGCGAAAAAGCACACCGAACTCTGTCCAAAGTCAAACTGCTCGCGCCCAGCATCGCCAGCGGCGATCCGGCGGATTATGCCAAATTGCCTGATGTCTCTCCCAATGTGGACAGTGGAAACTTCCACTTCTACGCCGGGAACGGGCGGCAGCCGTCCAACTTCGGTGGCGGGAACTTTGCGGCGATTGATGACTGGTACAAGGCTGCCGCCACGCCGAACAAACCCGTCAGCGTCTCCGAGTGGGGCCAGACGACGGCGGGTAAACCCGGTCAAGGCGGCTGTGACAACATAACTCAGGCCAAATACATTCTGAACCAGATGTTTGACTTGACCGCAAAGGGCGTTTACCGGGCGTATTTATATCAACTCATGGACGACACGCCCGACGGCGATCCGACCGGCAATGGCGGCGCGGAGTCGCATTTCGGGATATTTGACTACCAGTGGCGCGTCAAGCCCGCCGCGCAGGCGCTGGCGAATGTCAAGAATTTGCTCCAGGACACGACTGACCAGTTTACCGCCAAGCCGCCGGCCTATCGCGTCAGCGGCGTCACGAATGCGGGCGCGGCGGGCAGCAGCCTGTCAGTCAGCAAGAGCGACGGCAGCATATTTATTGTGGTCTGGAACGAACCGCAAATCTGGGACCCGAAGGCCAATGCGCCCGTGACGCCGCCCACTGACCCGGTCACGGTCAATTTTGGCGGCGATGATGAGTACAAGGTCTATGATCCCCTGATTGGCTTGAACGCCATCGCTGCCGGGCAGGGTTCTCAGGTCAGCGTGAATCTGTCGGGTTCGCCCCTGATGATCCAGGTCAGAAAACACGGATGACCATCAACCACCAGCTTTCGCGGCGTGAGGTTCTTCGCATGATGGGTGTCGCTCTGGCCGTTGCGCCTTTAACGCTGGCCGCCGAGGCTGAGACATTCCCGGTCAGCATCAATATTGATGCCGGGCGGGCGACAGGAGAACTGCGGCCACTCTGGCGGTTCTTTGGCGCGGATGAACCGAACTATGCGTATAGGGCGCACGGGAAAAAGCTGCTGGCGGAACTGGGAGAACTTGCCCCGCACCAGGTCTTTTTTCGGACGCATAACCTCTTGACGACCGGCGACGGCACGCCCGCCCTGAAATGGGGATCCACCAATGCCTACACGGAAGACGCGCAGGGCCAGCCGATCTACGATTGGACCATCGTCGACCGCATCTTTGACGCCGGTCTGGAGCGCGGCGTCAAGCCGTATGTGCAGATCGGGTTCATGCCGGAGGCGCTGTCCACCAGGCCCGAACCGTACCGGCATCACTGGACGCCGCACGCCAAGTACGACGAGATTTACACCGGCTGGGCCTATCCGCCCAAAGACTATGAAAAATGGGGCGAACTGTGCTATCAGTGGGCGAAGCATTGCGTGGGCAAATATGGCCGCGCCGAAGTCGAAGTCCTGGTACTGGGAAGTCTGGAACGAGCCGAACATCGGCTACTGGCAGGGAACGCCCGAAGAGTACAACAAACTTTATGATTATGCCGTAAACGGCGTCCGCCGCGCCCTGCCGACCACGCGGGTCGGCGGGGCGGAGATCGCGGGCGGGGCGGGTGGCGACGCCCTGCGGCGCTTCCTGGAACACTGCGCGCATGGAACCAACTCTGTGACGGGTCAAATCGGGTCGCCGCTGGACTTTATCTCGTTCCATGCCAAAGGGTCGCCGGCGTTTACCGACAGCCATGTCCGCATGGGCATCGCGCATCAGATCAACGACATTGACTCCGGCTGCCGCGTTATTGCCGAGTTCCCGGAGTTTAAGGGCAAACCTATCGTCATCGGCGAGTCGGACCCGGACGGCTGCGCGGCCTGCCAGGGGCCGCAATTAGGCTACCGCAACGGGACGCTGTATGCCTCGTACACAGCCGCGAGTTTCGCGCGTATTCAGGACATCGCGGACCGCCACGGCGTCAACATGGAAGGGGCCTTGACATGGGCCTTTGAGTTTGAGGATCAGCCCTATTTCGCGGGCTTTCGGCAATTGATGAGCGGCGGGATTGACCTGCCTGTTTTGAACGTCTTCCGCATGATGAGTCGGATGCGCGGGCAGCGATTGGCGGTCCAAAGCAACGGGGATGCGGGGCTAGACGCAATCCAAAAAGGCGGCGTCCGTGCCGCCCCCGACGTATCCGCGCTGGCCGCCTTTGACGGAAAGACGCTGACCGCGCTCGCTTGGCATTACCATGATGACGACGCTGCCGGCCCCGATGCGGCGGTAGAAATAGTTTTGAGCGGCCTGCCGTTGGATTGGGGGAAGAAGAAGCTGTCGCATTTTCGCATTGATGAAACCCATAGCAATGCGTTTTCCGTATGGAAAGAGATGGGTTCGCCCGCACAGCCGACCGCTGCACAACTCGCGCAGCTAGAGCAGGCCGGACAGCTTGCGCCGCTGCATCCGCCGGAGACGGTGCGCGTTCAGAACGGGGCGCTGACAGTGCGCTTTCCCCTCCCGCGTCAGGGAGTATCGCTGCTGGTGCTGGGGTAAGGACTTACCCGGCGCAAGCGCAGGCCGAAGAACCCACCCCGGCGCAAGCGCCTTCCCCTCCCGAAGCGGGAGGGCGAGGAGAAGTGCAGGAGAAAAAAGGCATCAGCCAGCAGCCTTCTTTGCTCTTAACCTCTTGCCCCTCCCGTTTCGGGCAGGGGTGGCGAGGAACGAGCCGGGGTGGGTTCTTACGAGCGGGTTCCGAGACGTGTTTTGATTAGAAATGAGGAGTTTGTGGCCGAGAAAATCACCTTGAACGTCTTTCGCGGAGACAGCGAAAGCAACGAAATCCAGTCATATGAAGTGCCGACCTTTGCCGGCATGGTCGTGCTGGACGCGATCCATTACATCCAGGCCCATCAGGACAGTTCGCTGGCCTGCCGGTGGAACTGCAAAGCGGCCAAATGCGGCTCATGCAGCGCCGAAGTGGACGGCAAACCCAAACTGATGTGCAAAACGCGCGTGGATCAGTATCCCACGGGCAATATCAGCGTCGGACCGCTCCGCGCGTTCCCGCTGCTGAAAGACCTGGTCACGGATGTTTCCTGGAATTACCGCATGGCCGAGAAGATTCCGCCGCTGACGGTCGCCCCGGATGCGCCCAGGCCGTTTGTGATGCAGCAGATGGATGTGGACCGCGTGCAGGAGTTCCGTAAGTGCATTGAGTGCTTCTTGTGCCAGGATGTCTGCCATGTCCTGCGCGAGCATAATCGCCACGATGCGTTCTTCGGCCCGCGTCAGATGGTCCGGTTCGCCGCGCTGGAAATGCACCCGATGGACACGGCCAACCGGCGCGCGCCGCTGCGGGGCGAAGCGGGGATCGGCTTTTGCAACATCACCAAATGCTGCACCGAGGTCTGCCCGGAGCATATCCATATCACCGACAACGCGATTATTCCCCTGAAAGAGCGCGTGGTGGACGACTACTTTGACCCGGTCCGCAAACTCATTCAGATCGCGACCGGCAAGAAGAAGTAGACCGCCAATGTCAACCGATTAGGCAGTGCGGTAAACGCTTCGGGTGAGCGCAACATCACGTGGACGCGGCGGTTCGGGCGTAAGCGCGCAGTTGCGTTCCAACAACCGCGTGATGAGCGGGTGCGCCGGTCCGTCCAGGAGCAGACGGCGCAGGGTGGTGTTTTCGGTCAGTGCAGCGGCGAGATCGTCCTTCTCCCGCTCTGAGATACCTGTGCCGCGCAGGTCGAGGGTGCGAAGCGTTCGGTTTCCTGCGAGGAGACGAACAGCGGCAGAGGTAGCGCGATGATCAAAGCGGTTGGAAGCCGCGCCGAGGACAGCGGCGGAGTTGGCCCAGCCGAGGTCAAGGACCATGAGCGCAGGATGGACAGTAGCCGCGTCAAACAGGGCGGCAGCGCCGACCGGTCCAATAGCGTTGCTGGCCAGGCCGAGTTCTTCTAATGTCGTGTTGTCTCTAAGGGCGTCAGCGATAACAAACGCCCCTTCATTCCCCAGATGACCGACATTGAGCAGGAGAGCGCGGAGGGAGGGATGGGCACGGAGCAAAGCCGCCAAGCGAGGAGCATCGGCAGGGCCAAGGCCATTGCCGCCCAGGTACAACCGCTTGAACGGTCCAGTTGTCTTCGGTGAGCGCCTTGAGGATTTCTGCCATGCCGTCGCCGGGCCAGGTGTTGACCAGGTCAAGGACGCGAAGAGTGGAGTTGTTCCGCAGGAGAGCGGCGATCCGACGCGCCCCGACCGAACCAAGCGGGTTGCGCTTGAGCCACAGCCCCGAGATGGACAGCATTGGATCGGCCAGAGCCTCCGCCAGCGGCGCGATGCCTTCGGCGTCGATGTTGTTGCAGCCGAGGTAAAGGACCTCGATGGAGCGGCTGCATTCCACAAGCCGTGCAACATCCCTCGCACCAGAGTTGCCGATGCCATCCGTGCCCAGCATCAGGCTGACAATCTGTGCGTTCACCTCCAGAGCCTCCACAACCTGGCGGCATCCCGCTGGGCCGAGGGCTTGCTTGCATAGGTCCAACCGTCCATCGGGCAGCACCGTCCCGCACGGGAACGTGACAGCATCCGCGACAGGTGTATTGGCACGAAGATGGGTCAGCAATGGCACGAGTTCAGAAGGATCGCGGGGGATCACTTCAACCCGGTGGACGGGACAGTGAAGAGGCTCTTCGGTTTGCATCGGCTTGTTCTACCGTATTATCTCACCAGGGGTGCGGAACGTAGTCCTTCAGGAAATTCCCGAACAGGGGGTCATAGCCTGACAGACCGTCATAGACTGGGGCCAGAACGCGGGCAGCGCCGTCGTGAACATCGAGCGGAGTGAAGAACCCGCGCTCCGTCTGCATATATTCTTTGCGCGGGAGCGGGTTCTCGTCGGTAATCCACCCCGTATCAACACTGTTCATGTAGATTCCGTCGCGGGCGTAGTCGGCGGCGGAAGTCCGCGTCATCATGTTCAGGGCAGCCTTGGCCATGTTCGTGTGGGGGTGGAAGACCGTCTTGCCGCCCCGGCCAAACTGGCCTTCCATCGCGGAGACGTTGACGATAAACCGGCGCGGGAACGGCGACCGCAGCAGCAGCGGCTTCAGGCGGCTGTTCAAGACAAAGGGGGCGACGGCGTTGATTAACTGGGCTTCCAGCATCTCCTGAGTCTCGACTTCACCGAGGCGCAGCCGCCAACTGTTGTTTGTCCGAGCGTCAATTTGCTGGCCGTCGGTGTCATACTGCCCCATCGGGAAGTCCTCCTGCGTAGTTGGCAAGGTGGCAGTGTGGACGACACCATTTTCCAGTAAGGGACACGCAGCGTCTTCTGCATCAAGTAAGTGCTGGTAAAAGGCGCGAGGACGGCGAATGGTCTGAGCCGCGTTGTTGATGAGAACGTCAAGTGCGGATTCGGTGTTCGAGCAGGTGCTGGGTGAAGGCTTCAACCTGACCGATGTGACGCAGATCAAGACCATAGATTTGGAGACGATCCTGCCACTCGGTATAGTCGGCCTCTGCGGCCCAGCGCTGGGCAGCGTCGGCGACAAATCGGGTCGTGACAAGTACACGCGCCCCGTCGCGCAGAAGCCGGAGGGCAGTCTGGTAGCCGATCTTAATGCGTCCCCCGGTGACGAGCGCGGTTCGCCCGGTCATATCGGCCCGTTGCCTGCGTCTGCTGGCGTTCAACGCGGCGCATGTCGGGCAGAGCCGGTGGTAGAATGAATGAAGTTCCCGGAAGTTTTGTTTGCAGATGTAGCAGGGAGTTTCACTTAACAGCGTGACGGGCGGTTGCACGGGGGTGGTAGCGCTGTCGGTGAGCGCTGGTGTTTGCGAGCCAGCACACTGCGCCTGGACTACCCCTGTATTCATGGCAAGCAAGCGGTCGGTATCACGCCGCATCTGCCGGGCGGCCAACCGCGCCCCGCGTTTGCCCTCGGTATGGATCTTGGCGATCAGGGTCTTCATGCGATCGTCGCTGTCGATTACTGAGGGGCAGTCTGAGATAGCTTGCAGGACGCGCAGGCAGACTTCCCAATCCTGCGGTGGAATAGTCATAGCATCTCCAAAGTAATCAGATGGGTGGAGCCGGGAGGGATTGAACCTCCACCTCGGATTTGCAATCCGCGCGCTTCCGTTACGCCACGGCCCCCGAAGCGACCGCCCGACGCGAACGCCGAGCGGTCTGGGAACGGGCAGGAGTTGAACCTGCAACCTCTCAGAGTGAAGGTTGAGTGCCCTTCCATTAAGCCACCGTTCCCGCATAGTTCCTTCACCAATTCATCCGAGTCTAATTTGACATAGGCGGCCCGGAAACCTTCTCTGAGCACCGGGGAATTGCAGGCCATTTCATCTTTAGGACGCAACCTTTGGATCATTCTCTCACTCGCAGTTATCGGAACTCGTCTGAAATGCCTTAGCCGCCTGTGCTAAGACCGCCGCATAGGCTTTGTAACGATTTGCTTTGCGCGGGTAGGCCATCGGCTGCAAGGTCGTGATTTGCTGGGCATCGGCGGACAGACGCGCTCCGATGGCTTTCATCTTGGTCCCTTTCCGGCAGCCCCCGGACGCGGTTTGGAGGGGCGTGTTCATTTCCTCTTTTTCCGACGTCATAATGTTCTCAATCCGGCCATCGGCAAACTGCATGCCGTACATCTGCACGAGCGAGAAATTGCCGAGGCTGCCGTCGGGCAGGACGCGCGGACGGGGGAAGGCGACAAACCACACGGCAGCCGCAATCAGAGCCAGGATAATGACGAGTTTAACGTTTGCTTTGACGTTCATGCAACCCTCCTAAAAGTAATAATCTTTTGGTTCTTTCGCCACCGTTGCGAAAAGTCCTGCAAGCCAAATTGCCCCGCCCTGAATGGCAGGGCTGTAACAGTGTAAGCTCCCGCCTGCGCGGGCGAGAACAAATCCTGGAGGGCTGGCCTCCGTGCATGCCCCTACTCTTCTGCCTGCGCCCCTAGTCGCTTCGCTCTGTAGCGGGGTGAACAGGCGGGAAGTTGCTTTTCTAAAGTGCGGGGGTTTAGCCCCGTGTGCATCTTGACAAGCCGCGCCGATTTTGGGTAGACTGTTTTTGCTCTGGCCTCGTAGCTCAGCGGATTAGAGTGTCTCCCTCCGAAGGAGAAGGCCGCGCGTTCGAATCGCGCCGAGGTCACCATTTTCGCCCACGAATTGACACAAAACAGCCCCCGCGCCTTGCGGCGGGCTTTCTTTTTGCAAAGGAAACTTTATGACTGACACGCGCTCGCCGGTTTTAATTGTCGGCTCCATGGCCCTGGACTCGGTGCGGACGCCCGCCGGGGAAGTCAAAGACACGCTGGGCGGCGCGGCGGATTATTCCGGGGTCGCCGCGTCGTTCTTTTCCCCCGTGCAGCTTGTCGGCGTGGTCGGTGACGACTTTCCGCGCGAGCATCTGGACTTTCTCGCCTCACGCGGCATTGACCTGGCGGGCGTGCAGACCATTGCAGGCGGCAAGACGTTCCGCTGGGCCGGATATTACGACTTTGACCTGAACATCGCGCACACGCTGGACACGCAATTGAACGTCTTTGCCGACTTTCAGCCCGTTTTGCCGGACGCTTACAAACAGGCCAAATATGTCTTTCTGGCGAACATTGACCCGGAACTGCAATTGCAGGTGCTGACGCAGGTGGAAAATCCGATGCTGACGGTCTGCGACACGATGAACTTCTGGATTGAGGGCAAGCGTGATGCCTTGGTGGAAGTGCTGAAGCGCGTGGATATTGCGTTTATGAACGATGCCGAAGCGCGGCAACTCACGGGGCAATTGTCGGTCATCAAAGCCGCCAAAGCCTTGCAGGCGCTAGGCCCGAAGACCGTCATCATCAAAAAAGGCGAACACGGGGCCTTGCTGTTCAGCGGCGACTCGCATTTCGCCGCGCCGTCTTACCCGCTGGAAGACATTACCGATCCGACTGGCGCGGGTAACTCGTTTGCTGGCGGCTTCATCGGCTATGTGGCGTCCCGCGACGACATCAGCGTTCCCACTCTCAAGAAAGCCGTGATCTACGGCAGCGTCATGGCTTCGTACAATGTGGAAGATTTCTCGCTAAACCGGATGCGAACGCTGTCTCAGGCCGACATTGCCACGCGCTACCGCGCATTCAAAGAGATCGCTTATTTTGAGGCAATGGACGAGGCAGGGGTGTAGCAAGGAACCCACCCGGCGGACAAGTCCGCCACCCTCCCGAGACGGGAGGGGAAAGAGAGTTATGATGGGATAGCTTTCTCCTCTGCACTTCTCCTCCCCCTCCCGCTTCGGGAGGGAAGGCGCTTGCGCCGGGTGGGTTCCTATGCTGACCGCTCTGCTTGATCCCTTCCTCACTTTGCTTTATCCGCCGCGCTGCCTGGTCTGCCGCGTGCTGGGCGAGTCCGGCCTGTGCGCCGCGTGCGCCGCGCAAATCGTCCCCGTCGCCGCGCCCTTTTGCCACACCTGCGGCCATACTCTGACCCCAACGGCCCGCTGCGCCAACTGCGCGGCCCGGCAGCCCGCATTTACCCGGGCCCGCGCGCTGGGCGCGTATGAGGGTGTGTTGCAAACGGCTATCCACCACTTCAAATACCGCGACCGCCCCCAACTGGCCCTGCCGCTGGGCAAGCAACTGGCCGCCTTCGCCCGCGACAACTCCCCGGCCCTGAACGATCTGCGCTTTGATGCCCTGCTCCCAGTCCCGATGCACCCGGTTCGGCAACGGCTGCGCGGCTACAACCAGTCGGAGCGCTTAGCCCGCGTGGTCGGCGTGGAAATCGGTCTGCCGCTGTTGGAAAATGCCCTGGTTCGCACTTGCCCCACCCGCCCGCAGGTTGGCCTGGCCGGCGACGCCCGGCGCGGCAATTTGTCGGGCGCGTTCGCTGTCCATCTGCCGGAGACCGTAGCGGGAAAGACGCTGCTGCTCATTGACGACGTGGCGACATCGGGCAGTACGCTTTCGGAATGCGCTGCCGCGCTCCAAGCCGTCGGCGCGAAAGCCGTTTATGCCCTGACACTGGCCGCCGGATGAGTTGCGGCGGGTACAATAGCCGTATGAGCGACGAGACACCTGTTTGGAACCTGGACGCGGGCCAGTGGGAAGCATTGGCGCGGCGGGCGCAGTCCGGGCCGGACACGCTGGAAGATGGGGCATATGTGCGCGCGGAACCGAACCTGGAAATCGGAACGGCGGAACTGACGTTTTATGCGACGCCGCTGAACAAGCCGGCGGGATGGAACTATCCATTTCTGGAAGCCGTTCCCGGCAGCAAAGGACGGGGCGCACAGATCGGGCGGGCCTGGCATGAGGCAGAAACAGGCTTTGTGCAGTTTGAGGTCGCCTTGAATGCGGCGGCGCAGGCGCTGGCAGCGGATTACGAGAGCGGCACGTCGGACCTGGACTTTGTGACTTATGAGCAGGCAGTAGAGCAGGCCGTGCGCGGGACGCCCGCCGATCTGGCCTGGCTGTACGGGGAATTTCGGGCGGTTAATTAGTGTCACACGATTGTGACACAGGTGTGACACTAGGCTCCTGGAATACTTCTAGCCCGCCGTCGCGAGTTCGGGTGCGGAGTGATCGGAAGCGTGGCGGGACTGAAAAGTATGAATGTAGCGGTGCAGGTCCGATTCTAATGTCTGCTTGAACTTGCGGCTCAGGCCCAGCGATTCAGCGATATCGGGGAGGAAGCCCGGCGGGTCGTAAGCGACGGTGAGGGTGACATGAGAGCCGCCGTCTTTGGTCGGCTCCAGGCGCAGCGTCAGGACGTAGAGAAACTTCTCGCCCAGGCTCTGCCAGCATAGGGTATGTTCGGCGCACATCGTCCGCTCCACAGCAAATTCCACATGCCGGGCTTCCAAAACAATGACGAAGCGGGCCAGGTCCTCGGTATCACCTTCCGCCGTGGCGCGAACATGGGACAAGAGACGCGGCAGAGCATGAACATCGTTCCAGTCCGCCCAGACCTCGCGCCAGGAAGCGGGCGCGGCGAGCGAAATTTCATGCGTGAACTGCATCCGTCGCTTTTCTCCGATTCCCCCGGAATTGGGGGCTAGGGGGCTTCTTTCGTCAGCGCCGCCCGCCCGCCCAGATATGGCTGCAAGACTTCGGGAACGGACACGCTGCCATCGGGCTGCTGGTAAGTCTCCAGCAAGGTCGCCACTAAACGTGGCAGGGCGGTCCCGCTGCCGTTCAAGAGATGCGGAAATTCGGGCTTGGCGCCGGGTTCGCGCCGGAACCGGATGTTGCCCCGACGCGCTTGAAAGTCCTCGCAGTTGGAACACGACGATACTTCCAGCCAGGATTGGACGCCGGGCGCGTAAATCTCAATGTCGTAGCACTTGGACGCGGCGAATGAAATATCTCCCGCCGCCAGCAGTTTGACCCGATAAGGCAGGCCCAGCGCTTCCAGTACGTCCGTGGCATCCGTCAGCAGCGTTTCCAACTCGGCATAGGATGTCTCCGGCAGCGTGTACTTGACCATTTCCACTTTATCAAACTGGTGGACGCGCAGCAGCCCGCGCGTGTCTTTGCCCGCCGCGCCCGCCTCGCGCCGCCAGCAGGGGGAGTAGGCGACATAGTTCAGGGGCAGGTCTCGCCCGTCCAAAAGCTCGTCCCGGTGGATATTGACCAGCGCCGGCTCGGCGGTGGGCAGGGCAAACAGATCATCTTCGGCATCGTGGTACATTTCGGGCCGGAATTTGGGCAGATGGGCGCTGGCTTTGACGCTGTCCTGGGTCAGAAAGAACGGCGTGGACCACTCTATATAGCTGTGCCGGGTCCGGTGCAGGTCCAGCATGAACTGGATGAGGCCACGCTCCAGCATCGCCCCTACCCCTTTGTACAGCACAAACCCGCTGCCGGACAGCTTAGTCCCGCGCGTGAAATCTATCAAGTCCAGTTCAGTCGCCAAATCCCAGTGCGCTTTGGGCTCAAAGTCAAACGCTTTCGGCTCACCCCAGGTTTTGATGATCTGAAAGTTTTCTTCCGGGCCGGGCGGCGTCTCTTCCGAAGGCAGGTTGGGGATATAAAAGAGCAGGTCGTCGCGCTCGGCTTCCAGACGCTTCGCCTCGGCGCTCAGGGCGGCAATGCGGTCGCCCAAATCGCGTAGACCGGCTTTGACGGCCTCGGCTTCCTCGCGCTTGCCTTCCTTCATGAGCTGCCCGATGGCTTGACCCGACGCTTTGGTTTGCCGGTTCAAATCGGCCTGCAAGGCTTCCGCCTCGGAAGTCGCCGCCCGCCAGCGCGTATCAGCGTCCAGCACCGCATCAATGGCGGCAGGATCGGCCAGCCGCGCCGTCAAGCGTTCTTTGACCCGTTCGGGTTCAGTTCGGATTTGTTTGATATCCAGCATGGTGAATTATTCTTCGTCCGCTTGATCTGCATCCAGTCCTAAATGCCGCTGTGCGCCGTGGAGGACACGAAGAACACGAACAAAGGGCGGAGCATCTTCTGTTTCCTCAAAGATCGTAAACAAGATACGATAAGCCGTCCTGCCATGACGGTAAATTAACTGGCGTATCGGGCGGTCAAGAATTCCGTCTTCCGGCGCGAATGGGCAACGACGCGGCATTTCCGAGAGAGATAAAATGGCTTCATCCATCTCTTTTTGAAAACGGCCCGCCGCATCGGGGGAACGAAGGAGAAGATGCTGGAGCGCAGCATCTATCTCGCCCTCAGCGACTTCGGTCACATTGACATGGTATGTTGTCATGATACGGTCAAATTAGGATAGCGTTTACGCTGCTCTGCCATGAACTCTTCATAGGGCCGTTCGCGACCGGCGCGAACGTCTTCCATAGCTTCATGAATGGCGGCAACATCTTCTGCAAACTCCTGCTCCATCTGAGCAAGGCTGTTTAATATCAGCCGACCAGCGAGAACATCCGGGTTTTGCCCCACCCGTTCTGCCATGTCGCGCAATTTCGGTTCCGCCTCTGGCGGCAGTGTAATTGTCATGGTACTTTCTCCTACTCTTCGCTCAATCCGTTCACCAGATGCACCAGAAGGGCGGCCATGCCCTGCAAATCGCTCAGACAGAGACGTTCGCGGGAAGTGTGCGGTCCTTTTTCGGGGGCGCCCACAAAAACCCAGTCCAGCGGGACGCCGCTTTGCTCAATGGCCGCGCCGTCGGAAGCGCCGCCCGATTCGATCTCGCGCTGGAACGGCAGGCCGCTGTTTTCCGCCACAGACAAGAACTCGGTCCAGATAGCGCTGGCGCGGGACTAAACTGTCGCGCAGAGAGATCACCGGTCCCTGACCGCAGCGAATGTGCTTGGTGTCCCAGGTGATGTCGGCAATCAGCGCCTGCGATATGCCGTAGGCGTCGTGCAGCCGGCGGGCGCAACTGCGGGCGCCCTGGCCGGAATGCTCTTCCTGGGTCGTGAAGGCAACGGCGATACGGGAACAGCTTTTCAGGGCATGCAGGGCGGCCCAGACGCCGGCCCGGTTGTCCAGATAGGGCGCAATGATCTCGTCGCCGTCCTGACGCGGCAGGGCGGCATACACCAAGCGCGAGCCGGGCGGGGCTGTGGTTTTACCTTTGACGCGCCAGCTTCCATCTTTGCGGCGGGCCAGCGTGTTGCCGCCGTCCGGCATTCCTGCCGGACGGATGGCATCGCCCGGCTCCCCGGCAGGCCCGCCGATCTTGATCAAGCGCTTGTCGTACCCGAGCGTCCAGCCGGTCGTGTCGGTGTGAGCGAACAGCGCGACGGCGGGCCGGGGACCGCGCAGGGCCAGAACCGATTCTCCGATCCGTTCCAGCCGAACATCGGGAAGTTCGTCCCTGATCCAGTCGGTCAGCCAGTCCGCGAGCGCGCCTTCATCCCCCGATGGCCCGTCCTGTTTCAGCAGTTCCCACAGCGTGTCCAGCGAAAATTCGTTTTGGGCCACAGTGCGCCCATTGTATCCCATATCAGGCAAACTTGTCAAACGCCGGATCGTTCCAAAGGCGAGCCTCACTACCGCTTCTTCGCAGCCTCATCCTGGCCGTAGGCGCACCATTCACGCACGGGGCAACGCGAACAAATCGGCGTCGTCGGCAGACAGAGCGCCCGGCCATGCTGCAAAAAGAGCCGGTTGCTGCCGGCCCACAAATCCTGCGGCATGATACTTTCCAGCGCTTTTTCGGTCTGATCAGGCGTTTTCGTGGTCACCCACCCCAGCCGATTGGTGATGCGGTGGCAATGAATGTCCACGCAGAGGGCGGATTTGCGGAAGGCATAGATCAAGACGCAGTTCGCCGTTTTGCGCCCGACGCCGGGCAGGGTCAGCAGCGCGTCTATGCTGTCGGGAACCTGACCGCGGTGCTTCTCTACCAGAAGTTGTGCAAGGGCAATCAGGCGCGGGGCTTTTTCTTCCCGGTATTCGCTGCCCCGAAGCAGGTCGTAAAGATCGGCCTCATCGGCGGCGGCCAGAGTGGGAATATCGGGGTAGCGGGCAAAGACGCGCTGCGAAACGGCGGTCGTCTGCTCCTCGCGGGTGCGCTGTGAGATGACGGTGGCAACGAGGACCTGGTAGGGATCGCCGAGTTCTACCGCGCCGCGCCCGTGATAGGTTGCCGCCAGAGTGTCCATGACGGCGCGGATGGCGTCCGATCCGGTTCCCCCAGAATTGGGGGCTAGGGGGCTTTCCTCTCCCATGTCTACCCCGTGACGATGCGGTCAAAGTCCGCGAATTGGGCGAACAGGGCGCGCAGGCGGGCCAGGAGAAGAAGGCGATTGTCACGCCGCTCCACATCGTCTACCATGACCATAACGGCTTCAAAGAAGGCGTCTACCGGGGCGCGGAGGGCGGCCAAGGCAACCAGAGCCGTTGCGTATTCGCCCCGCGTTAGGCTACCGGAGACGACCGGGGCGGCATCATTGAGCGCGTCCATCAGTGTCTGCTCGGAAGAATGTTCGGTGAGCATGGGAGTAGGGTCATCGGCGGGCAGGACAATCCCTTCTTTCTGGGCGAAGCGCAGAATGTTGCCGATCCGCGTGGCCGCCGCCAGGGCGTCTTTGGCTTCCGGCGTGTCAATCAAACTGTTCAAGGCAAGGGCGCGGGCCTGAGTCTCAAAAACGCTGTGAATGGGCGTTGCCAGAACCGCGTCTCGGATGTCGTAGCGCACGCCTTTTTCTTCCAGCGCGGCATCTAAACGCTGGCTGAGAAGCAGCAGGAAGCTGGCATACGCGGCTTCGCGCGTGGCCGTCTGCGTGATGCCCTGTTCAGCGTAAGCGTTCCAGGCTGCGTCAAAAAGGCAGTCGGGGGCGGGGAGCGTGTCGGAAGTCGCCAGCAGGGCGACCAGGCCGGCGGCGGCCCGGCGCAGAGCATACGGGTCGCTGGTGCCGCTGGGAACGATGCCCAGCCCGACGTAACCTGTCAGTGTGTCCACGCGGTCCACAATCGCCAGCAGCCGGCCTGTCAGTGTGGCGGGCAGAGGGTCCCCGGCCCCTTTCGGCTTGTAATGCTCGGCAATGGCGACAGCGACTTCTTCGGGTTCGCCGTCACGCCGGGCATACTCTTCGCCGACAACACCCTGAAGCGCGGGCAGTTCCTTGACCATCTCGCTGGCAAGATCGGCCTTGCAAAGCTGGGCCGCGCGGGTCACGAACCCGATATTTGCGCCGTCCAGTTCATCCAGCAAACTGCCGTTTTCCAGAATGCTCACGAGGCGCAGCGACTTTTGATAGACTGATCCCAGCTTTTCCTGAAAGACAATGCTTTTTGTGCCTTCCATCTTTTCCGCCAGCGGCGTTTTGCCGTCCAAATCATGGAAGAAACGGGCATCGTTAAAGCGAGCCGCCAGCACGTTCTCAAACCCCGTCCGCACGGTATCCAGATACTGATCGCCGCCATTGCGAATGGCGATGAAGTTCGGCATGAGCGCCCCCTCCGGCGAAACCAGGGGGAAATAGCGCTGATGCTTCCGCATGGCTGTTACCAGCACGGGACGCGGCAGGGACAAATACTCCGGGCTGAACCCGCCCAGAACCGCCGTCGGCCACTCGGTCAATTGCACGTTCTCTTCCAGCAACTCTTCCGCGATCTGCACCTGCCCGCCTGCCTCAATCGCCAGCGCATGGGCCTGCGCCACGATCATTTCCCGACGCTCGGCGGGGTCCACCAGCACACGTTTTTCGCGCACGATGTTAAAATACGCGCCTGGGTTCGGGACATCCACTTCGTCCGGTGACAGGAACCGATGCCCGCGCGTCGTCCGCCCCGCCGACACATGCTCAATACCGCAGGGGATCATCTCGGTGTCCAGCAGGGCGACGATCCACCGAATAGGCCGGGCGAAGCGCAGTTTGCCCGCCCCCCAGCGCATGGCTTTGGGAAACGAGAGTTCCCGTGCGATCTGCGGCAGCAGTTCCCCGGCAATCTCGTTCGCGTCCCGTCCCGCCCGCATCACGGTCGCCTGCACGTAGCCGTCTACGACGGCCAGCTCTTCGGGCGCGATTTTGTTTTTCTGCGCGAAGCCCAGCGCGGCCTTGGTCGGCTTGCCTTCGGGGTCAAACGCCACCGCCTGGCTCGGCCCTTTGACTTGCAGCGTTTCATCCGCCTGCCGACCGGCCAAGCCCGTCGCATGGATGACCAACCGGCGCGGCGTGCCATAGACACGCACCGTGCCGCTCTCCGCGTCCCACAACTTCGCGGCGGCGAACTTGTCGCGAAACCCCTGCTCCATCTGCCCCATCGTCGGTGCCACAAACGTGGCGGGCAGTTCCTCGCACCCGATCTCAAACAATAATTCCGGCATTGGTTCTCCTCAATGGAACAGCAACTTCAAGCCATCTGCGGCTCACGGTAAACTCCATACTCGGCAGGCGTCAGCGTGATGATAATGGAAATGCGAAGTTCATCCTCTCGGCTAAACCGGGCGCGAATAGCGCGCCTCAATAAACTTTGACGGTCTATCGGCTCTAAGCCGTTAAAGCCCTTCCAGGCCAAAATTCCACTCAATTTTGTTCCCGGACGCCCCAGTTCTAAGGAAACTTCCGCACCGGGAAACTGCTCCGCCAGCCACTCTTCCAACTCTTTTTTCAAATATACAATTTCAGCATTTCCAGCGCCACCACCCTCGTAATACTGATCATCTTTTGCAAACGAGTATCGTGGATGCTGTAGACCATCCTGCACAAGATTGTGCAATAGCCTCAGCCAACCTACAACAGTCTTGGTGTCTACAACATCCGAGCGAAGTTGTTGCGCGTGCAACACAGAGTTAAGTTCGTCATTCAACTCTATCAGGGCTTGATACTGAACCGGACACTTCTGATACATTTCTTCATCAGTCATGGCATTTACTCGCACTCAACCATGGCGAGTGGATCGTGGGTGATGTCTAAGACCACGCGGTTGATGCCGGGGAATTTTGACAATAAAGATTGCCTACCCGCCACTCCAATCCTCCACCGTAAGACCCAGAACTTTGCCGAAGTCAGCGGTATTGCGCGTAATCACTGTGGCCTCATTGGCAAGCGCCGTGGCCGCGATCTTCAAGTCCATCGTGCCGACACGGAGCCGCAGCAGCCACAAATCCTGAAACTGTGCCAACGCCTTTTCGTCAAAGGGGAGTATGGGAGTGACGCAGTAGTAATTTCGCATTCGGTCCAGACGCGAATAGGCGGCGAGTTGGCGGTCAACGCTCTGCATCCGGGCGATCTCCGCCATCCAGCCGCGCATCTGCTCCTCGTAACTAATCAGGCTGACGGCCACGCTGTCAGGCGGAAGCGCGGCGATTCGCGCAATGATTCGCCTTCCTTCCGGTCCGGCGCGATCAATCAAAGAAATGTGGTCACTGTCCATCAGGTAGGGGTACATAAACGCCTGCCTTTTCCAGCGCCTCAATTTCTTCCGCCGCTGTTGGCTGAGAGCGGCGATATTCTGCACCAAGCCGCATGGCCTCGTCATACATCTCATCGTCCTGAAACGCGCCGTAACGCTGCTCATACCAGGGGATTTCGGTGGTCGTCGCCTTTTTGTCTGCCAGCAGGCGCGCTACCTGCGCTTCTAATGCACTCACGCGCTCTTCCAATGTTGTCATGCTCATTGTGTTACCCTCGCCCGAAAAGCATTGATTTGTGACACTACATCTTCAACGGGTGCATCAATTCTACCTTGTGGTATGAAAATTTGCCGACGTTTAGAGATTTCTGGATCACTGGCCAGCCAAGCACCCGTTAGACTGGGTTTACGGCGGAGCAACACGTTCTTGTTCTTGACTACGAAGGCGATGCCGGGAAAGTCTTTGTTCAAATTGGGCGAATGGCGGCTTGTTGCGATGACACTTTCAATCTCACTCCAAGATATAAAGCCAAAGACATAGTTTGAGGAGTAGTCCCAGATGCCTTCCGGGTTGATTACCAGAGCGGGCAATTGTTCCTTTAGCGTCCTTGTGAGAGTCTTTGCAGTCTGCATAGCAGGCCAAGTTGCGAGGCCTATCATAAGTGGAAGTAGAGCAGCGCCACCAGTGGCGTATATCCACCCTTCACGATGGGCGGCGTCAATGACCGCGTTATACAAGGCAACGCCGGTGAAGCCGACGCCGCAACCCAAAGTCATAACCAAGCCTAGAGTTGCCGTAACAGCCTGCGAGTCTCGGTAGAGCCGGAAATTTCTCATGCTGAGGGGCACCCGAATCTCATTCCCAACAGCAACTGCACGATCAGGAGGCCCGGCTATTTCATGGCGACTCATCTTGCCTTACTCCCACTCAATCGTGGCGGGGGGCTTGCTGGTGATGTCCAAGACGACGCGGTTGATGCCGGGGACCTCGTTGACGATGCGGTTGGAGATGCGGTCCAGGACTTCGTAGGGCAGACGCGCCCAGTCGGCGGTCATGGCGTCCTCGCTGGTGACGGCGCGCAGGACGATGGGATAGGCATAGGTGCGCTGGTCGCCCATGACGCCGACGCTTTTGGTCGGGCACTAAGACGGCGAACGACTGCCAGACTTTGCGGTACAGGCCGCGCGCGTTTGATCTCGTCAATGATGATCCAGTCGGCGGAGCGCAGCAGATCCAGGCGCTCTTTGGTGACTTCGCCGGTGATGCGAATGGCGAGGCCGGGGCCGGGGAAGGGCTGACGCCAGACCATGTCGCTGCGGCAGGCCCAGCTCTTCGGCGACGGCGCGGACTTCGTCCTTGAACAGAAAGCGCAGCGGCTCGACCAGCTTCAAGTTCATGTTTTCGGGCAGGCCGCCGACATTGTGATGCGTCTTGATCTTGGCCGCGCTCTTGGTGCCCGATTCGATCACGTCCGGGTAGAGCGTGCCCTGCGCCAGAAACGTCGCGTCGGTCAGTTTGCAGGACTCTTCCTCGAAGACGCGCACGAACTCTTCGCCGATGATCTTGCGCTTGCGCTCCGGGTCGGTGACGCCCGTCCAGACGCTTCGAGAAACCGCTCTTCGGCGTTGATCGTGATCAGGTTGATGTTGAAGGCGGCGGCGAAGCGGCGCTGGACGTCCTCCGCCTCGCCTTTTCGCAGCAGGCCGTGGTTGACGAAGATGCAGGTCAGTTGATCGCCGATGGCCTTATGGACTAAGGCGGCGACGGTGCAGCTAGTCAATGCCGCCGGACAGGCCGCAGACGACCTGATTGGTCGCCGACCTGCTCGCCGAATCAGTCGCGACCTGCTGCTCGATGAACGACTCCCATCGTCCACAGGCCGCTGCGGTGCCGCAGACCTTTTCCACAAAGCCGCGAATGACCTCCGTGCCCCAGGGCGTATGGACGACCTCGGGGTGGAACTGGACGGCGTAAAAGCGGCGCGTCGGCATCGTACATGGCGGCGACCGGGCAGTTCTCGGTGGCGGCGGAGACGGTGAAGCCGGGCGGGGCTCTTCCACGGTGTCGCCGTGGCTCATCCAGCAGACCAGTTCCGGGTTCAGGCCCTCAAACAGCACGGTCGGGTCCAGCACGTCCAGCCGCGTCTTGCCGAACTCTTTGAGGGTCGCCGCGCTGACCTTGCCGCCCAGATCGTGCGCCATCGCCTGCATCCCGTAGCAGATGCCGAGAATGGGCAGGCCCAGGTCATAAACGGCGCGGTCGATCTGCGGCGCGCCCGGCTCATAGACCGACGACGGCCCGCCGGAGAAGACCAGGCCGACCGGATTGCGCTGCTTGAATGACGTCCAGCGGCGTGTCATAGGGCAGGATCTCGCAGTAGACATGGCACTCGCGGATGCGCCGGGCGATGAGCTGCGTATACTGCGCGCCGAAGTCCAGCACCAGGACGAGTTCGGCGGGCGTCACGCCCTCGCTGCCACGTCGCGCCGCGCGGGGCGTAGTTGGTCAGGATCGGCTGATCCTGATGTTGCGGGGTCAGAGACATAGAAGCCACCTCGCATTGCCAAAAATGTAGATTGTCATAAGATTGGTTGCCTTTATGCTTGATTGTACCCTAGCCTGCCGCAATGAGTGACGGGCGTTCCAGGGCAGCGCGGTCCCATTGGCCCAGATCGGCAGCCGCTTCATAGGTGCTTTGCAGGAACGCCGTCAGCATCTCAGCGGGCGACGGGGCCGTGCGGACGGCGTCATAGGGCAGCAGGAACTCGCCCAGATCTTTGCTGTAGAAGGCTTCTGCGGGCAAGATGGCGTGGTCGCCGAAGCCTTCCGGGGTCGGATAGGCATAGGCATAGAAAGCCGGATAGCCTAGCCCCGCGCCGGGCCAAAATCCCGCGCTGCTGACTTCGTGAGAATATGCCTCGCGCGCCACCCAATCCGCTATGCCCGGGCCGCCAGCATGGGGCGGCGCAGTCCTGCCGGAAAACCGGGACACGGCCAGATCAAAGCTGCCCCAGAAAAAATGCACCGGACTGACCTTGCCGATAAATCGAGCGCGAAAGGCGGTCAGCACGCGATCCGCCTGCACCAGAATGCGCCAGAACCGCTGCGCCTGCTCCGAGTCATAGGCGCTATGCGTCGTGTCCTGCTCAAAGGGAATCGGGTTCGGCACTTCGACCGGCATCGTCCAGATGCGAACATCAATGCCCAGCGAATGAAGCGCGGCCATCGTTTCCCGGTAGAAATCGGCCACCGTGCGCGGGGCCAGAGCGATTTGCCGACGGCTTCCCTCGCCGGTCTCAATCCGCAGTTCGTGGGTAAGAAAGTCAAAGTCTATCTGAAATGTACGGGTTCCATAAGGGATGGGCGAAGTGGTCAGCCCCCGCGCCGTGACATACAGCGGCACCTGCCACCAATGGTTGACAAGCGGAGCCAAAGCAAGCCGGACTTTGCCGACAATCTGCGTCCACATGTGCAGCGTCTCATACGTGTTCCGCCAGGCTTCCAGAGGCAGGCTCGGCCAGATTTCGGCATTCATTGAAGCGTCGGTTGTTTGGGACATATCAGCCATATTTAAACTCGCAAGATTTCTATTATTCGTGCAATCTGCTCTTTATTCAGAACTGGTTTGCGAAACCAAGCGAGATAACCATGCAGTTCCGGTAATGTTACTACTTTTATGTGGAAATCATCGCGACGAGGAGGCAATTCCCCACAGTTGACTAAAACGCTACGAACCCGAACACCCGGCATATGCCCACGCAATAGGTCATAGCAGAGATAAGATGACCGCGCTACCTGCTTATAGGGATCAAAGAAATTACCGCGCTCTATAAATTGTCTGCTCCACCGCTTCACTTCCAAAACAAAAATGCCGCCTGACCCCACAACCAAATGGTCTATCTGTGCCGTCTGGAGATACTCCCCTTGAAATCTAATTTTTCGTGTTGCTCTCAGGTTCACATCACTACAGACATAATATGTATCTGGCAAAGCCCTTAAGCAGTCTATGACTTCCAATTCCGCATTGCCCCCTGCCAATTCCGGCGAACTCAGAATCTTCTCCAAAAAAGTGATATTGTCAGCAATCTGTTGAAAACACCTTCGCACTACTTCGTCACGTTGCTGACGCTTATGAGCGTACTCTAGCCGCCTCTGTTTGAGATCATCGCGCAACTCCTGAGCAACAAGATCTTTCTGCTCTAGCAGCATCTTCTTACGACGAAGCGTTTTTAATTTCGGAAACAACAGCGTCGTCCATTGCAGCAACCATAAATGTGAACGATATGCCGATAATTTTCGTTCTGCCTGTCTTATTTCTTCCGTGAAATGCTGTGTTAAAATTGAGGCATTCTGGGCAAATTGCTGGTGCAGTTGATCTATTTGCCTCCCTGTTTCCTCCAGTTCTCTATCGAAATCCAGATATAAAGGTTCGATCCCGCTTTGCTGACGCAGTTTCGCCTGCTGCAATAAGAATGTGAGATCGCGCGGATGAGTAGCCTCTAAATGCCGTGAGCGTAACGATGCTTCTATCGTTGCCCAAGCACCGCTTGTACCGAGAAGAACAGCCATGGCAGTCTTAATGTGCCTTCCGCCCACTCCAATGCTTCCGCTTCGCGTTCCTTGTCTGCCGCCATCGCACGATACGAGGCTTCAATCTCTGCTTTTGCTGAGGCGGCGTAGTCATCCCCAAGAACGTGCAACAAAAGAGAATTGGCGGCTTCACTTATGTCCGTGTTGTCTCGCTTTGCCCACTCACGCAGGCAGACTTCCGTTTCGGGTTTTAAAGTAATTGTCATTTCTTCTCTCCCTTCCGTTTAGCGAGCCGATTGAAGCGCCGACGATAAACCAAAATCGCCCGCAGGCAATAGAATGAAGATAGGGTCAGACCCACGAACAGGTATGATCTTCCCCAATAATGAGATAAAGCCAGGCATAGCACACCCGTGAGCGGAGCGGACCAAAGCCAAAACCAACACTATGTCGTGGAAGCATGATAGTCTTCTCTAAAGATGTAAACAGGATTACCGTCCCTGGCCGACGTGCGGGGCGCACTGCATGGAGTTGCCTTCAATGGATTTTTGACGATCATGCGGCAATGTTTTCAATATCCACACCATCATTCTCCGGCTCTACCGGAAGCAGAACAACTGTAATGTGTTCTGTGTCTTCTAATTCTGTTTCTGCGTCCGATAAGGCTTCATAGTATTCATAGCGCCGAGCAGGCTGGGAGGAGGAACGGACGTTTACATACCACCAATCTTGTTCGTGCCGAACACCTTGTGGCAATGCTTCCAGCGTGACGCCGCCGGGATGCTTATCTTTCAAGTAGCGTCCTACGACCTCTACAATTTCCTTTTCGCTCAATTTAATTCTCCCGGAACAAGCGTTGAACTCTTGTGGCATCGCGGATGCAGTCGCGAGCGATCTGAAAACTTACGATCCGATACGGTCGGTAGTCGGCGTCTTCGCGGAAACGACGCAACAGGCGAAGGAGGCGTTTTATTTTGTCTCTTTCCCAGCCTGCCATTGACAGATTATTTTCCACATAGAGCGGCAGTTTTTCATGCGGCGGATTTTTCCATCCGCCTGGAAAAGAGGTTATTCGCTGTATAATCTCATGTGTTGCGGCGCAATACGCTGCATAATAGGAGCGGCTGACGCTGCTGCGATAACGGCCCTCGCGGAGCAAAGTTTCGGCTGCCTGTAAACTGTCTTCGCTCAAATCTCGCCATCTTTCCATGGCCGATTAGCGCCCCTGGCCGACGTGCTGGGCGCGCTGCATGGATTTGCCTTCGGTTTGGATTTGGGGGGCGACGACCATTTCCGCCTGCTGCATTTCGGCGATGGTCTTCGCACCGCAGGTCGCCATGGACAGGCGGAGGGCGCCGACGAGGTTCATGGTGCCGTCGTCTTTATGGGCCGGACCAAGCAAAATTTCGCGCAGGCTGCCCATGATGTTGACTTTAATGCGCGTGCCGCGCGGCAGGTCGGCATTGGACATCGCCATCCCCCACGAATAGCCCGGCGCGGGGGCTTCGGTGGAGGCAGCAACCGACGAGCCGAGCATGACGGCGTCGGCCCCGGCGGCGATGGCTTTGGACAGGTCGCCGCCGTTTTTGATGCCGCCGTCGGCCAGCAGGGGAACGTATTTGCCGGTGCGCGCGGCAAAGGCATCGCGGGCAGCGGCGCAGTCGGCGACCGCCGTGACCTGGGGAACGCCGACGCCCAGCACGGTGCGCGTCGTGCAAATCGCGCCCGGCCCAACACCGACCAGCAGGGCAGCCGCGCCGGCTTCCATGAGTTCGGTCGCGCCCTGAAACGAGACGCAGTTGCCGACCATGACGGGGACAGGCGAATCGCGGCAAAATTGCGCCAGGTCTACTGTTCCGGCATGGGTGGAATAGTGGCGAGCCGTGGCAACCTGGCTGGAAACGACGAACAGATCCGCGCCAGCTTCCACCGCAACACTGGCAAGATGAGGCGCATTGGGCGGGATGGCGGCGACGGCGGCAAAGCCGCCGCCCGCTTTGATCTCCTGAACGCGCTGGGCCAGCAGGTCATCGCGGACGGGGGCCGTGTACAGCTTCTGCATCTTTTCAATGATGCCTTCAGCCGGCAAGTCGGCAATCTCCTGCAAGATGCCCTCGGCGTCAGCATAGCGCGTTTGCAGCCCTTCCCCATTCAAGACAGCGAAGCCGCCGAGACGGGTCATCTCAACGGCCACGCGGGGGTTCACCGCAGCGTCCATGGCGCTGGCGACGACCGGAATTGCAAACCGATGCCGCTCCAGGGTCCAGGCCGTTTCCACATCGCGCGGGTCTACGGACAGGGCGCTTGGGATCAGGGCCACCTCGTCAAAGCCGTAAGCGCGGCGCGCTTTTTTGTTTCCGCCCAGCGTGATCATCTGTTCCAAGTCGGTTCCCTCGCAAACTTTTCCCAGCAGTATACCCGATGTTGCGGCGAGGCTGTCAACTTTGGGCCAGGAGATCAACTTGTGGTGACGGTTGCGTGCACCGACCGCCAGCGCGATGCCATCACGAACGCCGCCGGTTATCAGACCTTGCGCTTTCAATCTAAACATAAGCCTAGCGTGGCCGAGTTTACCGATCTCTTCGCCAAACTACTGCCGACACTAAAACCTTAATGGCCGAGCCGTTTTTCATAATGGCGATTATGAGGCTTTAAGCGTCGCACTACCTAGTGTACTGTCACGATAGAATAGATAGGTTCATTTCAGGCTATCTCAAGGCCAGTTCAGAAGCGTGATTGGCCAAAAGTTTTCTATCAGTTCTACCATGACAGGGTACTAGTTTGGCCGCTGCGCGAAAGCCATCAACATAGCGTACCTCATGCTTCCTGAGAAACGGTCACCAGCAATTTGCCTCTAAAACCGCCACGCTCTAATCGCGATTGCGCTTCACCGACCTGCTCTAACGCAAAGCGCCCGGAGATCGTGAGACATAGTTGCTGATCGTCCAACATTCTCGCCACGCGCCCCAGGTCGTCGGGAGTTGACTGCGACAAGGCAAAACGGCCTCTCTGGCCGGGTGAACGTGCAAGAGCAGGGTTTGGTTGCCCCGCCGCCAGAACGAGCATACCGTCCGGTTTCAAGGCAGCCCAAGAACTCTCTTCGGTCTTGCCCCCTGCCAAATCGAACACCAGGTCCATCTGGCCCGCAAGCTCTTTAAGCTGCTCCGTGTGATAGTCAATCGCTACGTCTGCGCCCAACTCCCGGAGGAATTCTGTGTTCCGACCCGAGGCAGTCGCGTACACGATCGCACCGAGACGGTGGGCGAACTGGACGGCGAAGTGCCCAACCCCGCCTGCCCCCCTTGGACCAGCACACGTTGACCGCGCTGCATTTCGCCCTGCGTCATCAGACCGTGCCAGGCCGTCATTGCTGCCAGAGGAATCACCCCTGCATCAGCGAGCGGAATGGATTGGGGAGAGGCGGCGATTTCGTCTGTACGAAGGCAGATATACTCCGCGAAGGTGCCCCGGCTAAACTTCATGGCGGTGCCTGGGTCTGCTCCAGGAAAGCCATAGACCGAATCCCCAGGCTGCCAGTCCGTAACACCCGTGCCCACCTCCTCTATACGACCGCTGGCATCAAAGCCGAGCAGCAACGGCAGGCGCTCCGCCGGGAACATCTGCGGCAGTTCACCGGCACGGGCTTTGGCATCCACAGGGTTCACACTTGTTCCTGAAATCCGAACGAGAACTTCCCCGCGTCCGGGTGATGGCCGCTCGATCTCTACCAAGCGAAATTGGTCGCCTCCTCCAAAATTGGGCAGCATCATCGCCTTCATCTTCTTCGCTGCATTTGTACTCGCATCCTGTGACATGGCTAATTTTCCTTTCGCATAGCGCTGTTTGCGCTCTATCGGTTTCCGTTCACGCGACAGTGAGCAGCGAGGCCTTATCCGTCTCTCCTGCTGTCATCGTTGTGTCAGTCTATGACATTATACCCCAGCGACAGTGGATGTCAGCACCCTAGCGATAGTAAATATGTCAAGTTTGAAGATATAATGGGAACATGCCCAGAAGCGGAGAAGAAGCACGCCGACGCCTTCAGCAAGCAGCCTTAGAGTTGTTCTGCGAACGCGGTTATGATCAGACCACTGCGTTTGAGATCGCCGCCCGCGCTGGCGTCACGGAGCGAACTTTTTATCGACATTTTCCCGACAAGCGCGAGGTTCTATTCGACGGTCAGATCACGCTGGGGGCAGCTTTGACTGGCGCGATAGCCGAAGCACCTGAGACACTACAGCCGCTGGAAATCCTGTACCGAGCGTTCCTATCTGTCGAGCAGGTACTAGAGGACAACCGACCATTCTCCGTCCCCCGGCAGCAAGTGATCGCCAATACTCCCGCACTTCAAGAACGTGAGCTAGCGAAGGAAGCCGCTCTGACTGAGGACATGGCTGTGGCACTACGCCATCGTGGTGTTGACGAACGGTTAGCGACTCTGGCGGCGCAAACTGGAATGGCCGCTTTCCATTACGCAGTCGTTTCCTGGTTCGCCGACCCATCGTGCCAGCTAAGGGCGCACCTGGATAATGCCTTCGATGAGCTATGCAGGCTGTCATCACCGCTCACCGCACAGGTATAAAGTCTTAACGAAGGATAATCGTGCAAACTACCGTTTGCGATGCCTTGATATAGTCTGTGATAAAGGACGTTATCACAGACTACTAATGGCTACAAGGTTCGGCGACAGTACGAGCCAGCTTGACTTGACACAAAGCCGCAGAAAAGAGTAACATGGAATAAGCATGACTCCCACATGAGAGAAAACGCTATGGCAAACCTCACGATCTCCCATTCCCTGACTGACTTCCAGCGCAACGCCCGCAGATTTATTGACAGCCTCAACGAAACGCAGGAGCCAATGCTTCTGACCGTCAACGGCTAAGTGCAGGCGGTATTGGTTGACCCCGTGACTTACCAACAGACGGAGGAACGGCTGGAACGCGCCTGCCTCATCGCCGCTATTCGGGAGGGAGAGCAAGCCATCCAGGAGGGCGGGACGCGGCCCACCGAGGACGTGTTTGCGGAACTACAGACCAAACATAGCTTTTAATCATGGCTGTTGACTTGAGATCACCGACCCGGCTAGGGACGACAGAGACGACGCGGTGACATTCATCGCGCGGAACTCACCGGCAGCGGGAAGACTGCACTGCAAGCCCTCATTCGGTCGCTGCAAGAGATGCCAGGCCGGTTTGCCATCATTGCTGAAGCTGGAGAACTCCCAACCCGCGCCTATGCCCACCAGGTCAACTTGTGGTGACGCTGGCATGTCCTTCCGAGGCATTGAGCCGGGCGGCATCCGCGGCGGCGGCATCCGTGCGGTAACGCAGTTTCTTTTCCGCGCAAACGGTCGTTCCGTGCGGGTCGGTGCGGTAAAACTCCAGGCGGTCGGAGAGGCTTTGGATGAGATGAAAGCCATAGCCGCCGATCCGCTCCCCGCCGCCGAAATCAGCGCGTTGCGTCCCGGCCAGCGGCACGTCCTTGAACTGAAAACCCGGCCCCTGGTCTTTCACGATGATGCCGACATGATCGCTGAAGTATTCCAGCGTCACCTGGTATTTGCCATCGTGGGACTGGGCGTGGCGCACAACATTGGCACAGAGTTCGCCGACCAGAATCTCGATGTCGTCAATGTCCGAAGGGTCCGCCTGAAGAAAGTCCAGCAGGGCGCGTCCCAGCGTGCGCGTGATGCGGACATACGCAAGGTCTTCCGGCAATTCCAGGGCCAATCGTAAAATCATAGTTTGATTTACCCGAAATACAGGCGTTCTTTAAACCCTAAAGTTTTTCGCGCAACCTGCCGATACTTGCATCATGGACACGACTGCCATTACCGCGCTCTCGCAGGCGCTGGATTTAGGCTCCGCCCGCATCCAGGCCATTTCCAACAACATTTCCAATGTCAACACGCCCGGCTTCAAGCGGCAGGACGCGACATTTGCCGCCCTGCTGGAAGATGCACAGGCCGGCGGCGATGTCGCCGAGGCAACAACCGATCCGCGCCACTTGACACTGGACGATGCTCAAAGTTCATCACCGACAATGATCACCCAGCGCAATGGTCAGATGCGGCTTGACGGCAACAACGTAGACATTGACGCTGAAACCAGCCGTCTGGCCGCCGCCCAGATTTATTATGAGGGCGCATCGCAGCTCATCAGCGGACAGTTTGCCAGCTTGAAATACGTGATTGCGGGAGGACGCTAACTTATGGGATTTATGGACACGCTGGCAATCAGCGCCTCGGGCATGACGGCGGAGCGGCTGCGGATGGATGTGGTCGCCAACAACCTCGCCAATGTCAACACCACGCGCACGCCCGGCGGCGGCCCATTCCGGCGTCAGCAGGTGGAGTTCGCCCCGGCGGGAACATCCTTCGCGCAGACTCTGGCCGGACTGTCTGACGAGGACAGTGAAGGAGGCTCGGTTTCGGGAGGCGTCCAGGTGACAGCCGTCGTGCCGGACACCCGCCCGTTCAAGCGCGTCTACCAGCCCGGTCATCCCGACGCCGACGCGCAGGGCTATGTCAACATGCCCAACATAGACACCGTGACTGAGATGGTGGACATGATGAGCGCCACCCGCGCCTATGAAGCCAACGTCGCCGCCGTCGGAGCCGTCAAATCCATGGCCATGAAAGCCCTGGAAATCGGACGAGCCTGACTATTGCTGTTCGCGCCGATTGACTTCCGACGGGCATTTGCTGTATACTTCTGGAAAGCCCGAAGGAACAAACCGGGGAGAAAGTCATGGCAGCCACACAGGAAAAAGCGAAACAAGTCACAAACCTGGCCGAAGGTGAAATTTCACCGATGCCTGTCTCATCGCCCCCCCCGCGCGAAGCCTGGTTTTGGAACAATCCGGCCCATGTCGCCGCCGCGCGGCGCGGACTGGACGATGCGGCAGCCGGGCGTGTCAGCGCGCCGCAATCTTTCGCCGAGTATGCCGACCTGGAAATTGCCGAAGAATGAACTTCCAGATCGTTCTGACTTTGGAAGCGCAAGCTCGAGTTAGAACAACTGGCGGCGAACGATTTCCGAAAACACCTCAAAGTTCTCAAAACTCTGGGACTCATGGCGACCAATCTGCGTTCGCCCAGCCTGCAAACCCATGAGTTTCATACCCTCTCCGGCCCCGGCGGCGAGAAGGTGTTTGAGGCTTATGTTGAAAACAACACTCCCGCCGCCTTTCGCGTCTTCTGGTATTATGGCCCCGGCAAAGGCGTTATCACCGTCTTCCTGATCATCCCTCATCCCTGACGCTCTTTGGAAGCGTCTATTTTCTTCCTGCCGCTTTCTCAAATCGGTCAATGAATTCACTCAGCGGTATTCCAATTGCGTCCACAACTTGACTCAGCTCAACAATGTCAAGCCGCTTCTCTCCTCGCTCATAGTTACTGATCTCGCATTGCAAAACGTCCAGCCGTTCGGCAAGTTCTACCTGCGTTAAGCCTGCCTCCCTTCTCACCTCCCGTAAGAGCCGGATAAAGACCTGCTGCATCGGGGTATGAATGCTCTTTTGCACAAAAAAAGTATGATATTAGGTTCTTTATTATTAAGAAATATCATATTAGGTGTTATAATATACTCACAGTCCTAGCAAGAAGACTTGGTGAAGGCGTGGCGCAAGAGCAACAGCGGGGCGCGACACTCAACAACGCGCAGAAGGAGACACTAATGCGGAATGTTCTGGTTCGGGTTGTGAAAAGTGACGGCAGGCCGGCGCAGGGAGAGCGCGTCAGTATCTGGGTGTACCAGTTCCTTGCCGGCGGCGTGAAGGAGCAGCAGACGAATAGCGACGGCGAAGCGGAATTCAATCTGGACATTGACTCTGGGGCGGAGATTTCCGTCAACGTCAACAGCAAAGAGTATGTGAGCCGGGGCAGCGTTAAGGGCAGCTACCGCGTTCAGTTATAAAAAACGTCATTAAGCACGACCATAAGGATAAAGCCGATGCCAGAAAATGAACTACCGCCTGATAGGAAATTACTTGCTTCTGTCCGATCAGGGGATTTGGGCGAAGTCCGTAGGCTTTGTGAGCAAGGTGTGGACGAGTTCAGAAGGATATGGCCCTGACTTTCGCAGTGACCTTCTGATATTGGCATCTGAAGAAGGCCATAAAGAAATAGTCGCTTACCTGATTAAACGAGGGGCTAACCCCAACATTTCTGAAGAGCGCGGCTTTGAGAAAGTGACGCCGCTTCAATTGGCAGCTAGAGGCGGATATAAGGATATAGTAGCGTTGCTGGTTAGCAGCGGTGCAGATGTTGATTCTAAAGATACCGCTCCTGCCCCTTCTCCGTTGCAGATTGTGGCTCGGAAATATTCAGATAGTGATATTGATGATGCAGAAAAGCCATCATATCTTGAGATAGCCGAATTGTTAATTGACAAAGGAGCTAATCTGCGGGCGAGATATGAGGCTGACGATTCCATTCTGCATTCAAGTCTTATTGGCCCTGAGGTTACAGCCTATTTGATCACAAAAGGGGCAGATGCGAATGCTAGGAATGAAGCTGGTTGGACACCGCTGCATAGCACAGCCTTGATAGGCAACATAGCCAAAGCACAGGTATTGCTACAACATGGGGCAGACCTGAACGCCACTACGAACACTGGTTCCCTTCCAGAACAATGTGCAGGACTGGAAGGCATAAAGGCCTTTTTTCAAGATGAACGGGAAAGAAGAAAATCAACGACTACTTTACCAGAACCGAAGGCGAAGGGTGGTTGCGTGGGCGCTGTGGCGGTCATAGCGGTCTTAACCGTGGGGATTATCGTACTGCTACTGGTCACTAAAGGAACAACCGCCAGCCGAGGAAGTTCTATAACGCCAATACAACCGGCCTACAGCGCCACCACAAATGTCAGCGAAGCATTTACGTCACCCAACGGGGTGAACACCGGCAGCACTTCCCCGAACCGGCAAGGCGAACATTTTCCTCAAACGCGCAATGCCTATCTGCACGACGCCGACATTCAGGGCTGGAGCTATTCCGGGGTTCGTTATGCTATGAACGAGATGTACGCGCGGCACGGGTATTTGTTCAAAGACGGCCCGCTCCGCCATCAATTCCAAAAGTTCGCCTGGTATCAACCCACACCAGCCCAAACATCAGCGACCATTGAAGCGCAATTTACGCCCATAGAACGCGCCAATCAACATCTGCTGGCCGAGCGGCGTGATGTCCTTGTTCAAGAGGGGCAGGCAATCAAATAACGACTTTGTTGTGACCCGAAGTTCGGTTACGTTCTTATCTCAACTTGACACCAATGCCTTCACCGTGCTATGATTAGGAATAGGCGTGAGCGCGAATTCGCCAGTTTCCAGAGGCGAAAGTACGGCTGTTGATTGGGGCAGCAAATGATTAAAACACCGTCCACTTTAAGCAGCCAGCAAACGGAACCTGTCAATGGGGACGCTCCGCAACGTCAGAACGGGACGACTTATGAGACAGAGCAATCTATGACAACGGAATTACAAGGCATCGCGCAGAGCAGCGGACGGCCTTAGACAGTTTCGCGGGCAGTTTTGCCGATGATCCATTCTGGGACGAGATGATGGCTGCCATTGAGGAAGACCGGCGCAAGATGGACGCCAAATACGACCTGCCGGAGTAGGACTTGTTTGTTCTGGACACAGACACGTACAGCAAGTATTTAAGGCGAGACGCACAAATCAGCCGCCGCATATCGCAGCAACCCATAGAGACAATTCACCTGTGCGTAATCACGGCAGAAGAATTATTCAAGGGACGATTGAAAAGCATTAATACAGCGCGTGAAAAGAACTCACCTGAGATTTCACGCGCTTTTGACGGTCTCGTTGAGTTATCCCGGCAGATGGACAACTTCCGGCAAAATGGTCGGATGTTGCGGTATGAGGAAGAAGCCGAGCGACTTTTTCAATCCTGGCCTGCTTCACTGAAACGTGCTGGTTCCCAGGATTGCCGAATCGCCGCAATTGCCTCTGTACACAATTTCTCCGTTGTCACCTGCAACATCAGACATTTTTCGCGCATTCAAGACGTCACTGCTGTCCGATATGAAGATTGGAACAGAGACGAACGTTCATAACAGAAAACATGGTACTGGCTTCTTCACCCCGCCTAGTGTCTGGTTCTGAACGAGCGAACCTGCTGAACATTATGCGGGTCTAGCCGGTCAGCGCGGAGAGGGGCAGGCCGGCGGGGAACAGGGCATTTTTGCGGTCTTCGGCATAGGCGAAGACTGCCGCCATCAGCGCATCCCACATGAAATACACTTCGGCGACATCTTCCACCGAGGCCAGAACCAGCCCGCGCGATTCGGAGCCGAAGGGAATAGGCTCAAAGCCCCAGGCTTCGGCGACAAAAACCGGGCAGTAGCGCGTCGTCCCGGCCTGTGAGGGACTGCGCGGCGTCAATTGGTAGCAGCCGATCAAGCGGCGGCGATTGGGGTCCAGACGCGCCCCCGCTTCTTCCCAGGCTTCACGCACGACCGCCTCATCCACCGTTTCGCCCGGCTCAATGCGGCCCGAGGGGATGCACAGCCCGCGTCCCTCAATGTCCGCGAGGGCAACTTTGTCTCCATAGAAGACAAACACCAGGGCGGCCCACAGTCGCCCTTCGCTTTCTGCGGGCAACTGCTCACCGGGCGCGAACGTGGCGTCGGCCTCCCAGGCAGGCCAGTAAACCGTAGGAAACTCGTCTGGCATGGCGCTAACCCGGTGTCATCTGCCAGAAGTCCGCGCCGAGGATGTCCCAGGGGAGGCGGCGCTCGTCGGGGTCTTGCAGGTTGAAGTGCTGGTTGACGTAGTAGAGAATCGTCGCCGGCTCAGTGCCGATGTTGGCGCAGCCATGCCCGACGCCGCGCGGAATATACAGCAGACGCGCCTGGCCTGCCCCCAGAACAAAGCGCATGGTGGCGTTGTAAGAAGGGGAATCTTTGCGGGCGTCCACCAGGCCGATCAGCAAACGGTCGGTTGGCGGGACGAACCAGACATCCTCCTGGTTGAAATGCAGATGGAAGGCCTTGATCGCGCCCGGCAGAACCAGCGAATAGGACGACTGACGCACCTGGAAGCTGGGGATGGCCTCCAAATGGCCGGACTCGTCAAAGCGCACCAGTTCCGCGAAGGAGCCGCCGTCGTCGGTCATCAGGCGCAGGTCGATCAGCTTGACGCCGTCAATGCGCGGGCCGCCGCCATACTGCTGCGTGGACAGGTGCGGCCCGAAGTCCGGCCCAAAATCGGACGAAGTAAGTTTGGTCGGCATGGCATTCCCTACCCCACGCCCAGAAGTTCCACATCAAAGACCAGGGTCGCGTTCGGCGGGATAACGCCGGCCCGCGCCGCGCGACTCCATAACCAAGATGGGCCGGGACGGTCAGAATGCGCCGCCCGCCGACTTTCATGGTCATGACGCCCTCATCCCAGCCGTTGATGACCCGGCCTTCCCCAATGTTAAACTCAAAGGGGTGATTGCGGTCGCGCGACGAGTTGAACTTGCGCCCGTCGGGAAAGGTGCCGGTGTAATGCACCGTGACTTTTTGCCCGGCCTGCGGGCTGGGGCCGTGCCAACCACTTCGTCCACATATTGCAGCCCGGAGGCCGTCGTAATCTGTTCCGCCATCTGTGTTTCCCTTCGTGAATAGAAATTATTGCAAAAATGTGGGCTGGAGCAGGCTCAGGAGATACTGCCCGTAGCCGCTTTTCATCAATGGCTCGGCAATCGCCTGAAGCTGCTCCGCCGTGATAAAGCCCATTCGATAAGCGACTTCTTCAATGCAGCCGATCTTCAGGCCCTGCCGCTCTTCAATGACCTGAACAAATGTCCCCGCCTGCATCAGTGAGGCGAATGTCCCGGTGTCCAGCCAGGCCACGCCCCGGTCCAGAATGCGCGACTTTGAGACGCCCTTGCGCCAGATAGGCTCGATTGACATCCGTGATCTCGTACTCGCCGCGCGGGCTGGGCGTCAGGTTTTGGGCGATCTCCACCACATCGTTGTCGTACAAGTAGAGTCCCGGAACGGCATACGGCGACTTCGGATGCGCGGGCTTTTCTTCGATAGAGACGGCCTGGCAGTTTTGGTCAAACTCCACGACGCCGTAGCGCTCCGGGTCCTGCACATGGTAGGCAAAGACGACCCCGCCGTTCGGGTCGTTGTTGTCTCTGCAGCAGGCGCGGCCATCCCCGACCCGTAAAAGATGTTGTCACCCAGGATCAGCGCCACTTTGTCTTTTCCGATGAACTTTTCGCCGATCACAAATGCCTGGGCCAGTCCGTTCGGCTCCGATCTGCACGGCATATTCAAATGTGCAGCCCAGACGCTGCCCGTCGCCCAGCAGCTTGGCAAAGTGCGGCAGATCGTGCGGGGTGGAAATGATGAGAATTTCCGCGAATGCCCGCCAGCATCAGAACACTGAGCGGGTAGTAGATCATCGGCTTGTCGTAAACCGGCATGAGCTGCTTGCTGACAGCCAGTGTCAGGGGATGCAGCCGGGTGCCGGAGCCGCCCGCGAGAATAATGCCTTTCATGGAGTGAGTATCGCCCTTGACAAGTAAGTTGCCCCTCAGTATACCCGAATTGCGGAGCGGAGACAATGGGCTGAAGCCCTTCGCTCTGTGGCCTGCGGCCTAGTCTCACCCTAATAAAGCCTCCGCCTTCGCGGAGACAAGATTAGCCTTTCTTCTGTCCGCGAAGGCGGTCAGTGGGCGTCTGCGCCACAGAGCGAAGGAATTTATTCCATTGCAACCATCCCGCGTAACATCAGTTGTAAATCAGCACCGGCGATTTGATCCAAATTGTTCCCGCATGTTTCGGAGCGTCGGCACGGGAATCCAGCAGGAAAAGCGTGTCAACTTGCACGGGATAATGCACTTTCCCATCGTTTGCCCCGCCCCAATGGCCGAAGTCGGCGGCTTCGCCCGGCGCGGGAACAATCCGCAGCGACACAAAGCGCCAACCGGTCCAATTCATGTCCGGCGAGGAGGGCTGGAAAGCCTGTCCCGTCGCATCCTGGAAGCGCATGCGGACCAGATTGCCGCTGCCGTCTCCGTAGACCCACAGCCCGATCCCCAGAGGCTGCCCCGGCAGAGGCGTGGATGGGGGCGGAACCAGACGCAGGAACGACCAGCCGGGCGCGAACTGATAATCTACCTTCAGAGCCGCGCCGCCGGGCGGCGGGCCTTCCAGGGGAGCAAGCTGTACTGTGGAAGGCACTTTGAGATCGCCGTCAAAAACTGCCTTCAACGAGGACGGGGCGATGTCCAGGGGAACGAAGCGCGGCATCGGCAGAACTGCCACAGGGTTGCCGTGTGTGTCTTGGAGCAGGACACGCGAGACTTTCCCCGAAGTTTTCGGCAGCGTTACCTCAATTTCTTTCAGCCCCGCCGACACGCGCACCGGCGTCGTCAGTGCGCGCCCGGCAGGGATCAGGGCCAGAGAGCCGGAAAAGGTAGTTCCGGCGGGGTTGGCAATCTGAAGCTGAAGTTGATCCTTCGCCAGCGGCGCGACTGAGAGGCGCAGGGGGTCAGTCGGCGCAAACGTCACTTCCTGCGCGTAGGGCTGCCGCACGCCATCCAGCGTCACCCAGACACGCGCGCTGACAGTGACCCGAGAAAGGCCGGGCAGGGGAACCGTTTGTGTCAATCCGGCTCCGACAGCCGCCTCGCGCGTCGGAGCCATATTCTTTTCGCCCATGGGCGTCGTGACTTGAACCTGAAACCGAACGCGATGCGGGCGAGTGTCCACGCCGTGACAGGTCAAAATCAGCCGGGGCGTCTCCCCCTGAGCATAAAACTCGTCGGCAGCCGCCGCTGACCATGAAGCCGCCGCCCGTAATGCCGCATCGCCGCCAGCGTCTTGATATTGCGGGCTGCGCGTCAGTGTCAGGGGCGCAGACCCTGCCGTCGGCAACTGTACGGCATGGTCATCCCTGGTCGTCCAATACGCCAGTTTGGCGGACGGCCCGCGCGCAAAGAGCAGCAGATAATCCCCGTCGGATGCCAGCGGCAGACGCTTGACAAAGCGATAACCGCCCAGTGCCTGCGTCAGTTTCTGCCCGGCCAGAAAGGCCGGTTTAGGAGTGTAATCAAAGCGAACTGTCCCGAAATGATGCTCCGTATATTTCGGGTCGGTGCCGTCCTCATGCCAGTCGTACCAGATGCTCAGGCGCACGCCCTGAGTCAGATTGGACAGCCACTGACGCGCCAGATACTGCGCCTGTATGTCTTCAGAAACGTCCACCGTGTTGTAACCCCACTCGGAAGACACCAGCGGAATGGATTTGCCGGGGGGCGCGTACTGCCGGATCAGACGCCGCACAGCAGAATAATCATGACTGGCTGTTTCGGGATTGTCGCCGCGATAGGGATGCAGGGAAACGGCGTCAATGTAATGCAGGATGCCCGTCTGGAAGACGCCTTCCAGAAAATCCAGCGGAATGCCGGCGCTTCCCGGCGCCAGCACAGTCGCTTTCGGGTCTGCCGCTTTGATGGCCTTCGCCGTTTCCAGCGCCAACTGCCCATACTCTTTGACGTTCGCCTGCGGCTTCCAAAAGCCGCCGTTCGGCTCGTTCCAAATCTCCCACAAGATCGGCTTGCCCCGGTAATGCGTGGCCGCCGCCGCCGCGAAGCGCGCAAAGGCCGCCCGCGCTTCGGGGGAGCGCGGCGAACCGGTCTGGTAAAGATCATTGCCGTAGTCTAAGATAAACAGCGGCTGAATGCCGCGCGATGCCAGGCCGGCAACCAGCGTGTCATAGGCGGAGAAATCATACTGCCCTTTGACTTTCTCCACCTCAGACCAGACAAAGTCCATGCGTATCCAGCCGAAGCCGCCCTGCTTCAAACCGTCTAAATCGCGCGTCGGCGTTCCCGTAAAGTGGATGTTCACGCCCACGCACTGCGGCACGACCGGCGGCGGCAGCGAATCCGGCCACACAGGCAGGCAGAGCGCTGTCAAAAGAAGCATGAACCCGGCAAACGTCTTTTTCAATTTGACTCCTGCAAAATCATCAGTCTTGACACCGGGGAATCCCGTATGCTATCATGCCGCAGCACCCATTGAAGGAAACCGCATGGCCCAGCCCCCTCCCCCGTCCGATCCCGACCCGCCGCGGCCTCTGCCCCGGCGGCCTGTCCTGCGCCCGCAGGCCGCCCGCGTTCAGAGCCGTCCCCGCTTTCAGCCGCTGGATGCAGTTTGGCCCGTCGCTCTGGCCGGGCTTTCGCTGGCAGTTCTGGCGGAAACGACAGGGCTGTTGGCGGCTCATGCCGCGGGCATACTGTCGGGCGCGGGAATTGTGGCCGCGCTTTACCTGCTGGGCTGGCGGGCCAGAGATCGGGCGGCAGGAGTGGCTGCCGGCCTGCTGGCAGCAACCTGCCTGCCCTTTCTTCAGAGCGCCACCCATGCGCCCCTGAGCGCAGGGTTTACACTGCTGACGATTTGCGCCCTGTTCGCCTTCGTCGCCGGCTCGTCTCTGGTTGCGCTGGCCCTCGCCGCCGTCGCGACTTTGATTCGCCCCGATGGCCTGCTGCTGGGCCTGCTGCTGCTGGGCCTGTCCTTCGCGCAGCAGCGAAAACGGGCGCTGATGGGCGCAGCCATTTTCCTGGCTCCTGTCCTGGCGGCCTGGGGCGGACGGATCGCGATGGGGCATGGCACGCTGCTTCTGCCGACATTCCAACCTCACAGGGGGCTGCTGCTCTGGCTCTGGACGCCGTCGTCGCTTCTGCTCCTCTGGTTCCTGCTGCCGCTTTGCGCCGAGATCAGCGAAGCGATGCGCCGGGCGCGCTGGCTGCCGGTGATTGCCTGGGCCGCGATGTATTTGCTGTCTGCGTCCGTGCTTTCCTTCACCAGTCCTGCCGCCATGCTTTTGCCCTTGATGCCGCTTCTATTTGCGCTGGCCGGCGGCGGGCTTTCGCGGCTGCTGCCGACGCTGTCCGGGGAGTTTCCAGGCCCTGCACCGCGTTACATCCTCGCCACGCTGGCTGTGCTGGCTCTCGCTGGACTGTACTTGCGGCTGGGATAGGGGCTTCCTAATACGTCAGCAGCGCCTGCACCTCATAGCCGCTCAATGCTTGCCGACCCGGCAGCAAACCCAGTTCAATCAGAAAACTGAACCCGATTACAGCGCCGCCCAACTGCTCCACCAATCGGGCAGAAGCCAGCGCCGTGCCGCCCGTCGCCAGCAGATCGTCCACGATCAAAACGCGCTGGCCCGGACGGATGGCGTCCCGATGCACCTCCACCACCGCCGTACCGTATTCCAGCGCATATTCTTCCTGAACCGTCTGATGCGGCAGTTTGCCGACCTTGCGGATGGGAACAAAGCCCAGACCCAATGCCAGCGCGACCGGGACGCCGAACAAAAAGCCGCGCGACTCAATGCCGACAATCACGTCCGGGCTGCGCCCCTGCGCCCCTTCCACAAAGCAGTCCACGACTTCCTGAAAGGCGGCGGCATTTCCGAGAACCGGGGTGATGTCACGAAACAAAATCCCGGGCTTGGGGAAGTCCGGGATGGTGCGAATCAAACTCGCTGCGAGAAGGTCAGACATGGACGGCTCGGGTTCAGGGAATGGTGACGACGTTGGAGCCAGGCCCGAAATTGCTGGACGGCGCATTGTAGCCCGGAACGGCGTCTTCCACGCCGACGCCCGGCGTGTAAACATAGCCGGGCGAACTCATGCTGCCGTCCGGGGCGACATACGCGGAGGCGTAGGGGTTACCGTAAACATACGGGTTATATGCATAAGGATTGTAAGCATAGGAGTTATAGGCATACGGGTTATACCCATAGGGCGAATAGCCGAAAGGCGACACGCCGAATGCGGGAGCGGTGACCGCCGACGTATTCGGCACGGTAGCCACATTGGGAGTGGCCGGAGGCAGGCTGGGAGTGGGCGCTGTGATCGAAGTCGTCACCGGCGCAGGCGTCGCAATGGTGCTGCGATAGGTCAGCAGGGGCAGTTCCGTAATTGGCTGGCCCTGATTAGTGCGATCTACGACAATGCCATCCAAGCGCGAGGGTTCCTCACCACGCCGGAACAGGCCGTAATACGCCTTCCAGCCGGTCTGTGTCTGCTTTGCAATCAGCGCCGCTGCGTCTATGGCAGTCATGCGGCGACGCGGCAGGGTGACATCCCCTGTGACCGCGCCGTTGATTTGGGCGAGTGCGCTGTCCACTGCAGCAACCGTCTCAATCGCCTCGCGAGCCGGCACTTTAGTAGAGGCAAAATTGACCGGGCCGTTGCTGTCTACCTGCACTTCGGGAACGGTCGCGCCGGCGTCGATCTTGCTGACGACATAGACTTTCTGAAAGTCCAGCCCCAGCGCATTCGCCAGGTCGCTGACCGCCTGAAGGCGGCCCGCCGGGGTATCCGGGTCGTCTACCGCGAAGGTCACAGGGAGATTGGCATTGACGTTGCCCCGAAAAACAATAGTGACGCCGTACCGATGGCTCATTTGAGCGACGACATTGCTTGCCGGCGCATTGTTAAAGGAGAGTGTATCGGCACGGCTGGCCGGGTCCAAAACAGTCCGGCGGCAGCGACGAGAGCGATCACAGCAGTTTGCTTGACAGTGCGTACAGGTTCCATGAGTTTGCACCTCTCAAAATAAAAGAACTCTGCCTTTACTGTCCCCATTTTACGAGAAAAACAAACGTCCGCAGCCTTGCCCCCGGCCCCGAAGAACCTCTCCCCCAGCCCCTCCCCTGTTAAGGGAGGGGAGGCAGAAGGAGATGAGAGGCCAATCTTACCCTTCCCTGACAGGGAAGGGTCGCCGCTTGCGGCGGGGTTAGGTTCCGGCCGCAGCGGCAACGATGGCCGCGAAATCGCCCGCTTTGAGACTGGCCCCGCCAATCAAACCGCCGTCAATGTTCGGGCGAGACAATAACTCTTTGGCATTGTCCGGCTTCATAGAGCCGCCGTATTGAATGCGGATCGCCTCGGCCACGCCCTCGTCATAAGCGTCTTGCACGGCCTGGCGGACGACGCCGCAGACCCGGTCAGCCTCATCAGCGGCGCAGGTTTCGCCGGTTCCAATCGCCCAGACCGGCTCATACGCGAAGACGATCTGCGTGCCGACCTGCACGCCAGGGATGCCTTCCAGAGCACCGGCCACCTGATGCTGAATCACGGCGTCCGTGTGCCCGTTCTGCCGCTCGGTCAGTGTCTCACCGATGCAGACAATGGGCACCAGCCCCGCCGCCAGTACAGCTTTTGTTTTGACATTGACCCCACTGTCCGTCTCGCCGAACGATTTCATCAAATCCGGCGTCAGGTCCGGCTCGGCTACGCCGAACCGCCCGCGCGTCTCCGAGTGGCCGAGAATGACATACTGCACGCCGACATCCGCCAGCATCGGCAGCGAAATCTGCGATGTATACGCGCCGCTCGGTTTCCAGAACGCATCCTGCGCCCCCAAGCCAAGCGTTGTCCCCTTCAGCGCCTCATGGACGGCATAAAGAGCCGTGTAGGGCGGACAGACGACCACATCCACGCTCGTATTCCCCGCTAAAAGCGGCTTGAGTTCGTTGACAAGGGTGAGGGCCTCGCTCACCGTTTTGTTCATTTTCCAGTTACCAGCAATGATCTTTTTACGCATAGTTTGTCCTATTTATCCGGTGCTCCTGAGCCGCGCCAGCGGCAGCAAGTCGGTCACGCGCACAGGCGCGTTTGGAGCGGCAAGCGGCGCAACGGCTTCCCCTTCCCCATAAACGTCCAGGCTCAGGTATTCGCCGTTTTCCGGCTGGCGGCGCACTTCCAGGGTGCGTGCGCGAAGGTGTACGATCCAGTAATCCAGCACGTTATCTGTGGCGTATAGCCTGGCTTTCGTGCCTCGGTCGTAGCGCAGAGTGGCATCGGAAATCTCTGCCAGCAGCAAGGCATCCGAAGCAAATGGCGCGTCGGCGTAATCATCGGAAACGCCGGAAAGAACCATGACATCCGGCTGCGGTTCCAACCCGCTTTCCAGTTGCATGGACATCTGCTGTTCAACGGCATAGCCATCACCAAACGCGGCGGCCAGGGCAGCCGCCGTTTTGCTCACCGCGACGCTGTGCGGCCTGCCCATCGGACTCATTCGCGCGATTATCCTTCCGTAGATCAACTCTGTGCGTTCGTCAGGCTGGAGAATGTTCTGTTCCGCGAGGCGGTAATACTCGCGACGATTGAACAAACGGGGCGAGCCGCTGCCGCGCACATAAATCTCCCCATCCACCCATTCCAGCCGTTCCTTCGGGCCGAAGATGACGGGAGCGGCCATGCGGTGATACTCGTCCACAGTCCAGCGGCGCAGGACCAGGCCGGAGTCGGGCGTAAGATCGTCCAGAAATGTCTGCGCTGGGGGCGGCGGAGCAGCCAGGACGCTCATAGGTTAAGCCTCGCGGAACAGCGTTTGATCGCGGCGGCGTCCGACAGAAACGGTCGTGATCGGCACACCGACGTATTCTTCTACGGCTTCCACGAAGCGGCGGGCGTTGTCCGGCAGAGCGGCGTAGTCGCGCACTTCGCTCACATCTTCCGGCCAGCCGTCAAAGGTCCTATAGATAGGTTCGCAGCGGCACAGGCGGCTTTGATCGCTGGGGAAATCTACAATCTCATTCCCATCCAGTTTGTAGGCAACCGCCATTTTGACTTCGTCAAAGCCCGTCAGCACGTCCATATGGCCCAGATAGAGATCGGTCAAGCCGTTGACCAGCGACGAGTAACGCAGGGCGACGCCATCCAGCCAGCCGCAGCGGCGGGGGCGGCCCGTGGTCGTGCCGTATTCCATGCCGCGTTCCCGAATTAAATCCCCGAGGGCATTCGTCTGCTCGGTCGGAAACGCGCCGGCACCGACGCGCGTTGTGTAGGATTTGGAAACCGCGATGATCTGGTCAATCTGGGTCGGCCCTAACCCCGTCCCGATGCACGCGCCGCCTGCGGAGGGGTGCGATGAGGTGACGTAAGGATAGGTGCCGAGATCGATATCCAGCAGGGTCGCCTGCGCGCCTTCAAACAGGACTTTTTTGCCGGACCGGGCGGCATAGGCCACACGCAGAGCGGTGTCGTCCACGTAGGGCCGCAGCGCCTCGGCATGGGGCAAAAGTTCAGCCAGAATTTGATTGGCGGAAAGCGGCGCGACGTTGTAAATCTTGGTGAGGAGTTCGTTTTTGTATTCCAGCACTTCGGCCAGACGCTCGGCAAAAAGCGCGGGGTCCACAAACTCGCGCATCCGAATACCGACACGGGCCGCTTTGTCCTGATAGGCCGGGCCGATCCCGCGCCCGGTCGTGCCCAATGCCCGCCGCCCTTTGCGCTTTTCTTCCAGTTCGTCCAGCAGGTTATGATACGGCAGAACCACATGGGCATTGCCGCTGATTTTCAAGTTCTCGCAGGAAACCCCCCGGCCTTTCAAATGGGTCAGTTCCCCGACAAACGAGGCCGGGTCCAGCACGACGCCGTCTGCGACCACGCAAAGCGTGTTCGGGTGCAGGATGCCGGCGGGAACCAGGTGCAGTTTGTACTCCTGCTCCTGCCCGGTTTCATCGGTGACAACGACCGTGTGGCCCGCATTGGAGCCGCCACCCCAGCGCACCACGACATCTTTGTCATGGGCCAGAAAATCAATCAGCTTGCCCTTGCTCTCGTCGCCCCACATCGCCCCCACGACCACGGTGTTTGCCATTGCTCAAAGTGTCCTTATCAATCAGCCTCACCGCTCCATCAAGGGCGGCAACCGACGCCGAATTATAGCACCAGAGAGCGTGGAAAGTCAATTAAAAGGGCGGCGGATGACCTTGCCCTCAAAGTTTAGTCACGACTTCAAGACCCGTCAGCCGCCCGACTTCCTGAGCAAACTTGGCCCCACTCCTCCCAAAACCGGCACTGCCAATGGGCAGAACACGTCCAACTCGTAGCCCACGCTTCTTATAAACAAGTGACACTGAGTTTCTACACGAGACATAAACGGCCCGGAAATCGTCCAGGGAACCCCGATAGACAATGGTGCGCCAGAATATGCGCGAGATTGTCTCGTATGACCGCTCCTTCAAGTGGATACTAATCTCAGCGAGTGAAAAGAAGTAAAGAAGGAAGAATACATCAAAGACGCCGACGGGGAATATGTACAATAAAACTCCTGCGGTCTTTGGATTTTCAACGGAAAGAACCAGGAACATAAGTATTCCAAAAACCAAGATACCAGCAAGTCCATAACTCCCCCTACGATAATCCACTGGTACTGAGAAATGCAACACATGGTCGTCCGCTGAGTTCAGCCAAAGGTTGCTTGGTAAAGACAGAAAGGAAAATAAGACACAAACCCCGGCGAACGCTGTGATAGATGATGAAAGAATGTGCATAGCACCAGTATACCCGCTCTCCTAAGCGGCAAAGTCAACACAGATGGGTATAAGTGGCGTGAGGAAATGACACCATGACAACAATGAAAGCCATACGATTGCATGAGTTTGGCGGGCCGGATGTGCTGAAATATGAGGACGCGCCGAAGCCCGAACCGGGACCGGGCGAAGTTTTGATCCGGGTGCGGGCGGTGAGCGTCAACCCGGCGGATTGGAAGATTCGGGAAGGCTACTTTGAGGCGCAGATTCCGCACAAATTGCCCTTGATTTTAGGGCTGGATGCGGCAGGGACGGTGGAGGCTGTCGGCCCGAACGTCACAGACTTCCAGCCAGGCGATGAAGTTTATGCCAGCGTGGGCATGATCCGAGACGGGTCTTATGCGGAATATGTCACGGCGGACGCGGGGGCGGTGGCTTTTAAGCCCAAAACCATTGACTTTGAAACAGCCGCCGCCGTTCCCATCGCCCTAACCGCCTGGCAGGCTCTCTCCGAGATCGGCGGCCTGTCGGCAGGGCAAACCGCGCTGATTTATGGCGCGGGCGGGGCGGTTGGCTCGGCAGCCATACAGTTCGCGAAGAACAAAGGCGCCAAAGTCATCGCGACCGCGTCCGGCGACGACCAGGCTTATGTGCGCGGGCTGGGCGCGGATACGGTGGTGGATTACAAAACGCAGAAGTTTGAAGAGTTCGCGCAGGCTGTGGATTTTGTGCTGGACACTGTCGGCGGCGAGACGCAGGCGCGGTCTTGGACGACCATGAAACGGGGCGGAACGCTTGTGGCGACGACCGCCCCGCCCGACGGGGAAGCGGCGGCGAAGTACGGCGTCACGGCGAAGATGATTATGGTGCACCCCAGCGGCGACCAGCTTCAAGGGATTGCGAACCTGATAGACGGGGGCAAGTTCCGAGTGCGCGTCGGGCTTGTCCTGCCGCTGTCGGAGGCGCGGCAGGCGCAGGAAAAAGCGCAGGCCGGAGGGGTGCGGGGAAAGATCGTGCTGAAGGTCTAGTCCCTGGCTATCTCGCCCGCTGCTGCACAGCGGCTTTGAGTTTGCCCCAGCGCGGATCAAAGCCGTCGCGCCGCATCTCGGCCCAGGCCTGCGGGAACGTCCAGGCTTGCTGCGTTTCACGGTAGATGCCGATCATGCAGCCGGTGCGGTCCGCGCCGTGTTCGCAGTGGACAAAGACCGGCGACTGCGGGGCGGTTTGGAGTGTTGCCAGCAGTGTCGCGACTTGCTTAGGAGTTGGCGGGTCGGCTCCCATCGGCAGGTTGATCCAGCGGAAGCCCAGCGCGCGGGCCTGCTGCCCTTCGCGCTGAACCCGGTGCGGGGAAATTCGCAGGTCAATGATTGTCTTGACGCCCATCGCCTTGAGCTGCTTCATGCCTGCCAGAGACGGCACGGCCCCGCGCCAGATGCCGGGCGCGACAGGGTGAAAGTTGGGCAAGTCAGGCTGGGCAATGGCAGGCAGGCACAGCAGGAGGAGGAGAAGAGTCCCCCAGCCCCCAATAATGGGGGAGCCGGAATCAGGAGAGACCGCTTCTTCTCTTGCTCCCCCATTATTGGGGGCCGGGGGGTTCTTTTCCGGCGGCTACAAATAAGGGTTGGCTTCATTTTGTAAATAGTGGCCGACATAGTCCTGAACGGCGTCTTCCAGGGACGTGAAGGGTACATCGCAGCCGACGCGGCGCAGGCGGGTCAGGTCGGCCTCGGTGTGATACTGGTAGGCATTGCGGATGTTTTCCGGCGTGGGGATGTACGTGATGTCCGGCGGCTTGCCCAGGGCGCTGAAGATGGCGGCGGCCAGGTCATTGAAGGTCCGCGCCTGCCCCGTGCCGACATTGTAAATGCCGTTGGCGTTCGGGTGGTCCAGAAACCAGAGGACGACGGCGCAGACATCTTTGACATACACAAAGTCCCGCTCCTGCGCGCCGTCGGCGTAGCCTTCTTTGTGGGATTGGAACAGCTTGATCTGCCCGGTTTCGCGGATTTGATTGGTAGCGTGCCAGATCACGGATGCCATGCGGCCCTTGTGATACTCATTGGGGCCGAACACGTTGAAAAAGCGCAGACCGGCGATTTTCCCGGTCCAGCCTTCGCGGATGGTTTCGGTGTCCGACAACCACTTGGAGAACGCATAGGGGTTCATCGGTAAAAGCGTGGGCGTCACCGAATCATCATCCGAAAAACCGAGCGCGCCGTCGCCGTAGACGCTGGCGCTGGACGCATACACAAACCGCGCGCCATTTGCCATTGACCATTGCGCCAGGGTGCGCGTGTAGCGAACATTGCGGACATGCAGTTCATCCATGTCGGGAAACGACGTGTCCGTGATGGCCCCGATGTGCAGAATGCCGTCAATCCGCCCGTTGTACGCGCCTGCCGTCAGGTCATGCGCGAATGTTTCCGGCGCGGCCATGTCCTGGAACCGCTTGCCGCGCAGGTTCTTCCACTTCGGCCCGTCCCCGAAATCATCCACCACGAGAATGTCATCCCGCCCGCGCGCGTTCAGTTCGGCCACGAGCGCGCTCCCGATAAACCCGGCCCCGCCTGTCACTACCAGCATTCTGTCAGCCCTCCGGCGGCTATTATACCTCATGGAAGCGACAAGGCGCGGGCAGTCTCTCAGGGATTAGCGATAGCATCTTCCAACAGAAACGCAGGCGTCAGCGAGGTTTGTGCAGAATAAAAACAACTCTTACGGTATGATGCAATCTAACTTTAACCGTTTTGGAACTGCCAACATAGCGGTCTCCCCCATCCAAATCGATGGTGTACACTCCCGGCACTTTATGGCGAAACTCATAGCAGCCTCGCTGGTCGGTGGGATAGCGTATTGTTACCGGCAGAAATTCCTGCCTATAGTGCCTGGGTACGTCAAAGGCAGTGGGTTCTATTGTCAGCATGACATTAGGGATCGGCTGTCCGGCTTCGTTTCTGACAAGACACAGAATAGTCGCTGAGTAGTAGCGAGGAGGTATCTCCCGTATTCGGGAAGAGCGGGTGTTTTGTGCCAAAAGCGAGGGTGCCAAGCCACCAAATAAAGCCAAAGCGCAGATAAAAATCTTCGCAGCATGGTTCATTTGATACTCCGTGAAATAGAGAGAGGCTGGTAAATTGCCGAAGATGAAGGCATGAACCTTCACCAACTGCAAACCTATCCCAATGACCGCGTCCGTGCTTTGTTTGGACTGGAACACGCCGCATTGGGCGAACTCTTGGCCGTAGCTCTGCCTGAATTGATGACCCGTCGCTATGCCGAGCAGCAGGAAAAACCCAAACGCCAACGCGCCGTCGGTGGGGGACGCCCCCGCAAACTGCACCCGTATCAGGAAGTGCTGCTGACATTAGTATATCTGCGCCACAACGTTTCTCACGCGGTCGCGGGCCAGATGTTTTGTGTCAGTGCCGACATCAGTGAACGTACTTTCGCCGAAGTGGTTCTGCTCCTGCGCGATGTTTGCCCGGCTCATCGGTGGGACGCCGAAAAGAAATGGACCAAACGCGAACCGTCCTGGCATCCCGATACAATTGATCTGCTGCTGGTGGACAGTTTCGAGACGCCGCTGTCCCGGCCTAGCCTGCCCGCTGTGCAGAAGAAGTTTTATTCGGGCAAAAAGAAGCGCCATACGGTCAAGACGCAGATTATCACGGACAAGCGCGGCGAGGTCCTCGCCATCGAGCCGGGCTATCCTGGTCCGATGCCTGACAAAACGCTCTATGAGCAAAGCGCGGCGGCGGGGCAGTATCCGCAGGCGGCGCGTCGGGCGGATTTGGGCTACCAGGGCGTGCCAGAGATGCTTCTGCCCCACAAGAAGAAACGGGGCAAGGCCGGAGAAAAAGCCAAAGACCTGACGCCCCAGCAAAAAGACGAGAACCGGTTTGCCGCTTCCGAGCGTGTGCCGGTGGAGCATGGGGTTCGCCGGGTGAAGGCGTGGCGCATCCTGCGCGATGAGTTCCGCTTGGGTACAGGCCTGTTCTCTTTGGTGGCTTCGGCCACGGTGGGTCTGGTGCATCTGAGCCGCATTGTGCCTGGTTGAACCGACCGTCGGGGGGCGGCTTTGCCGCCCCGCCTGATGATTGAAGAAGTCATTTTCTATTTTACGGAGCATCTATTGGCTTATTTCGTCCTCTTGCTTTAGCACGATTGTTATGGGCAAGACGCCTGGCTTTGAAATTACTGTTCGTGTCGTTCGCGGATACTCATCAGTAAGAACGAGAACAGTATAGACGCCGCCTGTTCGGACGGTGCCTCTCAACCTCACCTTGCTTATCAGTTAGCGTGTCATCATCAAACCAATTATCCAGGTAGTTCCCTGATGCATCAAGAATGTATACCATCGCCCAGGGGATAGGCTGTCCATTCTCCTCAACGATCTTCGCTCGCACTGTCGTGAGCGGATACGAGGGCAAGGGTTTAGGCTCCAACACAATCGTGACGGAAATTATCTGCTCTGCCGAAGTCACCTGTATTGTCGTCGGTAAATACCCCTGAGCAGACCCTTGAATGTAATAAGTGTCGCTAGAGGGGTCAGGGGCAATGACATAGACAGTGACTTGACCCTGAAAGCCGGAAAAGTGTGAAACCTCATCTGGGCTTGACAAGGCGTGATGGTCCGCGTCAGAAACCAAGATGCCGCCCCCAGTAATCGGGCGTTGTGCGGTGTCTAGAAGCGTTGCGTTTACAGTTATGAGATCAAGGCGATCTGACAGAAACATTTCGCACACCTTCAGGCTGCAAGGGCCGATAGTGGCTTCATCTTAACACAGCATTGGCTGGAGGTCAAGCAAAAAGGAGCAAATGGAAAAGTTTTTCCGCGCCCTGTGGCACTGAGCCTTCTGGCCCGATTTGCCGACAATCAGAAGCGAGGCTTCAGAATCTTTCATGCGGACCCTGCCGGCAAAAGCGCAAGTGTATCTCATCGCGACCTATCTGGCCGCCCTGCTGACAGCCGTGTGGGCTGCCCGGACGACACTGCCGCCGGTCGGGGCGCAGTGCTGGGAGATCGCACTTTTTCTGGCCTTGGCTGTTGTCGCCTACGGCAAAAAGATCAGCCTGATGCGGCATACGGGAGACAAGGATGCCGGGTCTATGTCGCTCGGCTCCGCGATCACGTTCGCGGCACTGCTGCGGTTCGGCCCGCAGGGCGCCCTGGTCATCGGCGCCCTGGGCTGCCTATCCTCCTGTCTGTATCCCCGACAGCAGCGCGGGTTCCAAATGGCGTTCAACACCGGCGTCGCCGCCATTTCGTCGTGGCTGGCCGGATTGACCTTTCTCAGCCTCAACGGGGGGCAGTTAGATCCTGCATCCGGCGCTGACCGTTCCTGCCGTGGCCGCCGCCAGTTTGGTCTATTTTGGGCTGAACACGATGGCGACGGCGGCGGTGATCGCGCTGTGCGCCGGCCAGAGGGTTGGGTCCGTCTGGCGCGAACATTTTTTATGGACCGCCCCCGGCTACTTCCTCGGCGCGTGCGTGGGAACGATGGCCGCTCTGGTCTGCGGCAGCCAATCCTGGCGGCTGCTGCTGTTTGTCACACCCGTCGCCTGGCTGACCTATCAAGCCTACGCGGTCTATGCAAACCGGGCGGAGGAGCGGCAGCGGCACATTGAAAGTCTGGCCGACCTGTATCTGGGGACCATCCAAAGCCTGGCCCTCGCCATAGACGCCAAAGACCAGTACACGCACCAGCACATTTTGAGAGTCCAGCGCTATGCCGTCGCCATTGCTCGGCAGATGGGCATGACGGGCGGCGAGTTAGAAGCCGTCAACACGGGAGCGTTGCTGCATGACATCGGCAAGCTGGGCGTTCCTGATTATGTGCTTCTGAAACCCGGACGCTTGACCGATGAAGAGTTCGCCAAGATCAAAAAGCACCCCGCCATCGGCGCGGCCATTCTGGAAGCGGTGAAGTTTCCCTGGCCGGTGCTGCCGGTCGTCAAATCGCACCATGAGCGCTGGGACGGGGCGGGCTACCCGGACGGGCTGAAGGGCGAAGAAATCCCCCTCAGCGCCCGCATTCTGGCCGTTGCCGATGTCTACGATGCTTTAACTTCTTCCCGTTCCTACCGCAATGCGTGGACCCATGAGGCCGCCCTGGAAGAAATCCGGCGCTCGGCGGGGGCGCAGTTCGATCCCGCCGTCGTCCATGCCTTCGCCGCCGTGATCGACGAAATGGCCGAAGAGGATGCCCGGCAGCCCGCCCCCGACCACGAAGAACCGGCGGAAGCAGGAACCATCGTCAAGGCCGGCGATGCCGTCCGCCACATCCAGCGCGCGTCTTCGGAGCTTTGGGCCTTGTACGAAGTCGCGCAGACGCTTTCGTCCAGCTTGGGCCTGCAAGAAACGCTGGAGATTCTCGGGCGCAAGCTGGGCGCGATCCTGCCCGGAACCGCCTGCCTGTTCCTGCTGCGCGAGGGGACGGAAGGCTCGCTAGTGGCGCGGGCCGCGGTCGGGCTGAACCAGGAATTTTTTCAGGGCGCCGGCGCGAGCGATCCCGGCGGCTGCTCGCTGCGGGTCGCCACCGGGCGGGAAACCTACCGGGGCGAGTACGACCCGTCCGATCTGCAAATCCTCGCCGCGTCCGCTGCCTGGGAGACGCTGCGGACCGCCCTGATCGTGCCGATTGTGCATCAAGGGGAAGTGCTGGGCACGATTAACCTCTATCACCCGGAACCCAATGCCTTCGGGCCGCACGACCAGCAGCTTCTAGAAACCATTGCCGAGCGCGCGGCGATGGCGCTTTACAACGGCCTGCTGTTTGACCGGACACGCTCCCATGCGATCACCGACCCGCTCACCGGCCTGTACAATTTCCGCTACCTGACGCAGCAAGTGGACGCCCTCTGCGCCGCCGCGGACCGGACCTGAGATGTTCTGACGCTGCTCTGCCTGGACCTGGACAGCTTCAAGCCGATCAATGACAACTTCGGGCATCAAAAGGGCGACCGCGTCCTGTGCGACCTGGCGGCGATCTTTCAGGACGTGGTGCGCGACTCCGACATCGTGGCCCGCTACGGCGGCGACGAATTCTTGATCGTTCTGCCGGGCGCGGGTCAGGCCGAAGCCCGCGCCATGTGCCAGCGCCTGTCCGCCGCCGTCACGGCGTATGATCCCGGCCTGATCCATGCGGAACTCGGCACGCTGCGTCTCGGCGTTTCTATCGGCTTCGGTTGTTTCCCCACCGACGGCCCGGACTGCGCGACTCTGATCTCCGCCGCCGATTCGCGCATGTATCGCCAGAAGACGCAGCGCAAACTAGGCCGCCTCGCCGAACCAAAGCCGGACGTACCCGAAGCCCCGCTCCACTCCGAAAAGCCCCATCTGACGCTCGTGGACGCAGCATGAGGTGTCTGACCGGGATCAGTGTAGCGCGGGGACTTTCCTGCCCGAATTTTCTGTCGAGGACCTATCCAGATCGCCAAAGGTCGCGATTTCCAGAATATCAGCGTAGCGCTCGAGGAGCCTCATTCCCCAGCGCCTCGTCCAGAAACTGCGCCTGGCGCAGCGTCAGATACCCCACGCTCAACCGCATAATCTATCTTGCCGCGCAGCACCAGTTTCGCCAGTTCAGGAAAACCACCTTCCTGGGCGCGGGCAATCACGTCCTTAAAATTCTGAAAAACGCTGTCCATTTTCAAGGGCCTCCCGGCTTAAGATTTGCATCTCGCCTGATCGGTCGAGTAATACGATGTTGTGAACCTTACACTGCCCGTCATAGCGCAAAGCATTCAAGATTCCACGGTTCACAGCTTCCATGCCGCCTGTGGAAGTTATATCTTCGGAGAGAAACAAGAGAATTATTCCTGCCTGCTTTTTGCCTTCTCAAACGCCTCGCTGTGCATATTCCTGTGCATTAGTCACATTTTCCGTGAGCCGCTTGAACTCCCAGAACTCCATATCTTCGCTCTGGCGAGATGTATGTATGTCTGACAGCCGCATCCGGCGTCTTAACATCTGGCATTGCACTCGTTTCCAGGAGAACAACATGGTAACCATTGTCTGCCAGGAGATGTGCAATGGTCATTTCTTTGCCCGAATTGCTTTCTCGCCACCGCGTGGGCCGATAGATTGCTCCGCCGAGGGATGGGCTGACATAAGAACATATGTAGGCTGCCGGCCATGCTTTGCCGCTCGGATGCTTGCCGGGCGGAAAAATACGTTTTTGCACTGTTTTCTGTAAAGTTTGTTTGCCTGAGCTATCCTGAATTATACCGCAAAGCGGCTCTCTCACCGACTCACTGATGTAACGCCAAAAAATGCGGCATGACCGGAATTTGTCCCTGGCTGATTGTCCTGCGGATAAAAGAATAGGCGAAGTGCTCCTGCGTCCCCAGGACGTTCGGCGAAGCCTCTCAGACGGGTATTTTAATGCCCGGATTCCATGTTCAGCTTCAATGCCCCAGCAGCGAGGGGGAAGCACCTTCGGAAGAAATGGTGAAGGGTTTGGGGACGCCGTAGCGGCTGCACAACTGAGTCAGCGCACCATCAGCCTGTGCGCCGTCGGCGTCAATCTGGGCCTGCACCTGGGTGACGCCACTCAAGTCCGGCAGGCCGCTGGCATCGTGGTTGAGCAGGGCGACCTGCAACTTGGTGATCACGGTCGGATAGTCCGCCAGGAACTTCAGGTACTGGTTTGCCAGCAGCAGGCATGATTGCGGGGCGGGCGTCCCCCGGAAGTCGCGGATCAAAGTCTGCCACTTCACCGCGTAGTCATTATAACCCTGGCTGAGTTTCTGCGTCCCCTGCTTGGCGGCATCGTCGCCTCCTTCCGGGTCGGCCTGCGCGCCCTGCATTCCCTGCGCGGCGGTCATCATCGTCATCGCCCCGGACAGATCATTGTTCATGGCAATGCGCCGCTGCTCAATCCCCTGCAAAAAATTCAGATAGGCCGCCACATCCGGCGGCAGGGTCGGTGTGGGAGGCGTGGGCGCATTGGTGGCGGCGGGGCCGGCAGCCGGCGGCTGGGTCGGCGCATTGGTCAGGGGCGGGGCGACGGGCGCGGGCTGAGTGGGGGCACTGACAACGGAAGGGGCGGGCGCGGGAGTCGGCAGGGGCGCGACCAGAACGGACGGCTGACGGCGGCTTGCCACAACCAGGGCGATTGCCAGAACCAGAACGGCGACGGCCAGGGCCGGAACCAGCAGGCGTCGGGTCTTCTGCGCGGCAGCGTCTATTCCGGTGACGGCGGCAGGGGCAGCCTCGGGCGGAGCCGCGCCCAAGCGAGCCGCGCAGTTCGGGCAGAACCGGGCCGTTGAAGACACTTCCTGACCGCACTGCGAACAAAAATGAGCCGCCACGCTGTTGTTTCCCCTTCCCTCGCCGTTGTCTATCATACCGCGATTTCCTTCCTCTGTCAAGCAAAGATTCTTCAGAAAAACGTAGACAAAACTCATCACTTCGGGTATAATAGAACATAAGTTCGCACACAGGAAACACCCCATGAACCACCGAATGAATAACCGAGATTTGGCCGCGACGCTGTTCAATATCGCCATGCTGCTGCGCGATCAGCAGGATAATCCGTATCGTATTCGCGCCTATGAAAACGGCGCCCGCGCCCTGATGGGACGGCGGGACGATGCCGTTGCCACTTTGCGCGAGGAAGAGAAATTCCTCCGGCATCGCAAAGGCGTCCTGGGCGACCGACTGCAAAAGAAGCTGAAAGAACTGGCCCAGACCGGCGAGATGGCTTACTTGGCCGAGCTTTGCGCCGATCTGCCGCCGTACATGCTGGCCTTGATGTCCGTGCCGGGCATCGGCCCGCGCACGGCAAAGCGTCTGCATGAGACGCTGGGAATTGAGACGCCGGAGCAGCTTTTTGAGGCTGCCCAGTCGGGCCGTCTGCGTCAGTTGTGGGGCTTTGGTCCCAAGCGCGAGCAGCAGTACACGCAGTTGTCGCTGTTTGACGAGCCGGAAGTAGAAAAGCCGCGGCTGCGGATGGCGGCGTAAGGCTTTGACACCCGGCCTTGAAAGGCCGGGCTACTCAAAAACACAAAGCCCCTCCGGGGCTGAACTCCACAGCCCCGGAGGGGCTTTCTCCGAATAGCCTGGCCTTTCAAGGCCGGGTTTGATAGGCCATCATGCCCGAACCCGAAATTTGCGAAATCGAACCCGACCTTTTTGCCGCCGGCCTGGATGCCGGGGACGAAACCGACGAAGAAGAGCCGGAAACTGCCTGGCTGGACACGGCCAGTGATGACTACGCGCTGCCGTTTGACCTGCCCGCGCTGTCGGTCACGCCGCGGCCCTACCAGAAAGAAGCGCTGACCGCCTGGGGGCGAGCGCATGGGCGGGGAATCGTCGTGCTGCCGACTGGGGCGGGTAAGACCGTAGTCGCCCTGATGACGATGGAGGCGATGAAGGTTTCCACCCTGGTGGTCGTGCCGACCATTGACCTGCTGCATCAGTGGCATGACACCATCTGCGCGCGCTTTGGGCTGGCCCCGGACGCCGTCGGCATGATCGGCGGCGGCTTTCGGACGGAGCGGCCCCTTACGGTCATTACTTACGACTCGGCCGCCATGCCCAGGCGGGATTTGTCACGCTTCGGCCTGCTGAGTCTTTGATGAAGCCCATCACCTGCCGTCGGCTTCTTACCGCACCATTGCCACGCGCGCCGACGCGCCGTTCCGACTGGGCCTGTCCGCCACGCTGGAGCGCTCGGATGGGCGGCATGACGACCTGCGCCTGCTGATCGGCCCGACGGTCTTTGAGCGGCAGCCGGCGACGCTGGCCCGCGACAAGCACATCGCCGACTACAAAGTGGAGCGCGTCTCTGTCGATCTGACCGACGACGAGCAGGCGCGTTACGACCAGTTGACGGCGGAATTTTCCTGGTACATGGCCGCCAACCGCACCAAGCTGATGATGACCGGCGCGGCAATCTGTTTGAGGCCCTGATACGGCAGCGCCGGCCATGACCCTGCCGCCCGGCAGGCGCTGCGCGCCCACCGGGAGGCGCGGATGCTGGCGATGAACGCCGAGCGCAAAGTGCAGAAGGTCGAAGAGCTGCTGGGGCAGCATCGCGGACGACAAAGTGATCGTCTTTTCCGAATGGAACGTGCTGGTCAACGATCTGTCGCGCCGCCTGTGCCTGCCCGCCATCACCTACCGCACCCATGCCGAGGAGCGCCGGGACATCCTGGATAAGTTCCGGCAGCACCATTATTCCAAACTGGTCACGGGCCGCGTGCTGAACGAAGGCGTGGACGTGCCCGATGCCAACGTCGCCATCGTCGTGTCCGGGTCGTCCACCACGCGCGAGTACATCCAGCGCCTGGGCCGCGTCCTGCGCCCCAAGCCGGGCCACGCGCACCTCTACGAGATCGTCTCGCGCGGCACCAGCGAGGTCAAGACGGCCCGCCGCCGCAAGCCGGTCGAGAAGGCGGAAGCAGGATAAATTAGTCGGAGGAGGCCCCCACCCGGCCTTGAAAGGCCGGGCTACTCAAACCCCCAAGCCCCTCCGGGGCTACAAAGTCTTCAGCCTCGGAGAGGCTTTGTAACCTCGTAGCCTGACCTTTCAAGGCCGGGCGTTAGAAAGCAACAACATGGCCTTTCGCCTGGAAGATTTCAAAAAAACGACCCGCAAGAGCGCGGGCGGCAGCGTTCCCACATCCGTCTATCCGCACCAGATCAAGGACAAGAAGGCGATGGCGCGGCTGGAAATCGCCATTCGCTCATTTGACAGCTCGGTTGGCAAGCGGCGGGGCGATTTAGACGCCCAAGCCATGACCGATTTCTTTGGCGATCCCCGCCTGGCGCGCGGCATTGTCGCCTGCCTGGGTCAATTCTACAAGTACGAAACGCCGGACTTCCCGCAGATCGTAGGCCGCCCGGCGGCAATGCGTCTGCACGAAGCGGGCCTGGTACGGCCCCGAGACGTTCGCGCTTGCACCTATGCTCATGTCAACGAAGAGTGTCACGGCTTTCTAACTGAGGCAAATCAAGCGGATCGTTACACGGCGCTCGGTGAGCGCTTCTGCCTGACCGCGCATCAGTGGAACACACTCCTGCACCTGGACGCGGAAGACAACCAAGTCCTGACGCGAACAGGTGCCATCCCCACGCCCGCTGACATCGTTGCCCTGTACAATTTTCATTCCCTGGACACGCCTCTCAAACGCGCAACGCAAATTGTCCTGTCGGGGCTGCCATTAAGCGCCGGGGAGGCGAGTGAGGTCCGCGCCCTCGCCCGCGCCCTGGGCCTTAAAGCCGTCGTTTCCGGTGAGACGGTAACACTTTCTGACCCCCTTCCCTCGGAGGGAAGGGTGGCGGGCTTGCCCGCCGGGATAGGACTTCTGCCGCGTCGTCCGGGCCGCCTGTCGCGCTGCCTGCTGTTTCTTGTCCAGTCCTACGGCACACGGGCCATGACCGGCTATGCCGACGCGCTGCTCGGCACGCGCAAGTTCCGGCTGGCGCTGGGAACCGAGACGCTTCGCATTTTGGGAATGCCGCGGAAACAACACACGGAAAAACCGGCATTTTGGCGCCGCTTTGAAGCGGCTCACTTGCTGCACAAAGACCTGCTGAAACGGCGGGCGCGCGGGGAAGGAAACGGCTGGCGTATCAAGCGGCTGCCCGATCCGGTGGTGACGGCGCAGGGCGTTCTGCTGCCGGATTTCAAGCTGACGCGCGGCGATTCGACGGCCCATATTCTGCTGGGGCAGGAGGCGTGCGGCGACTGGGATACCCCTCTCCTCTCATTCCCGCTGGGCCGCAAGCCGATTGACGCTCAACTTGTTCTGGCGCGGGCGGAGGAAGCAGCAGGCAGCCTTTTCGCGCTTGCGCCGCGTCCCGAGACTGCCGTTCCCGGCGATGTCCGCGCCCTGTGCGATCAGGCAGCCAAAAGCGGCATGGTGCGGGCCGCCGATGCCCGCCGCGCCCTGCACCTGCTGGACGAGTCACCGCTGATTGAATGGATTCGTCAGTGCGAAGACCCGCGCGTGCGCTATATTCCGGGCATCGGCCTCTGTTCACAGGAGTTGGTTGCCGCGATTCAAGGCGAAAGCCCTGCTCCCATCCCCTCCTCCAGCCTGTCCTGAAACTGGGCGGCGTACAGACGGGCATAGGCGCCATTGGCCGCGAGAAGTTGACTGTGCGTGCCGCGTTCCACAATACGCCCCCCTTCCAGGACTAAAATCAGGTCGGCGGCAAGGATCGTGGACAGCCGGTGGGCGATGGCAAACGTCGTCCGGCCTGCCATGAGCGGCGTCAGGGCGGATTGAATCAGCCGTTCCGACTGCGTATCCAGAGCCGAAGTTGCCTCGTCTAAGATGAGAATGCGCGGGTCTTTAAGAATGGCCCGCGCAATGGCGATCCGCTGCTTTTCCCCGCCCGACAATTTATAGCCGCGCTCCCCGACTACCGTGTCGTACCCCTCGGGCAGAGACGCGATATGATCATGGATCGCTGCTGCCTGGGCCGCCGTGACCAGTTCCGCCTCGGTCGCCTCGGGGCGGCCATAGCGCAGATTGGCCTTGATCGTATCGTGGATCAGATACGTTTCCTGCGTCACAACGCCGATGGCCTGCCCCAAGGATTCCAGTTTGATGCGGCGGATGTCATGCCCGTCAATCGTCACCCGCCCGCTGTCTACATCATACAGCCGAGGGAGCAGATAGGTCAGCGTGGTCTTGCCCGCGCCGGAATGACCGACCAGAGCGATCAATTGCCCCGGCGCGGCTTCAAACGTGATGTCCGAGAGCGTAGGCTGCGCTTGATCCGGGTCATAACGGAATGCAACTCGCTCAAAGGCGACCGCGCCGCGAATCTGATCCGGGGAGAGAGCCAGGGCATCGGGGGCGTCCGTGATGTCCTGCTTCAAGTCCAGATATTCAAAGATGCGGTCAAAGAGGGCCAGAGCGCTGGTAAAGTCCACCTGCACGTTCAGCAGCCCCGTGAGTGGAAAGAACAAACGGGCCTGCAAGGTCGTGAAGGCGACGATCGTTCCCAGGGATAGATGCCGGTCGCCATGCGCGACGATCAGATCAGCGGCCAGCCAGTAAACCAGTACCGGCGTCAGTGAAAAGGTCAGGCCGATCAAGTTGAAAAACAGGCGCATAATCATGGCCTGCTTGATCTGCGCGTCCGTCAGCGCTTCGTTTTCTTTGGCAAACTTTTCCAGCGCCAGACTTTGCCGCCCGCTGGTTTTCGTCAGCAGAACGCCCGACACGGACAGCGTTTCCTGCATGGTCGCGTTCATGCTCGCCAGATTTGTCTGCACCGTCCCGCGCACGCCCCGTGCCAGTTCGCCCACTTTCGCGCCGATCAGCGCAAAAACGGGCAGGATGCCGACCGACAGCAGCGTGAGCCGCCAATCCATAATAATCATCGCGCCAAGCGTAGACAGCACCGTGGTAACATTGGACAGAACGCTGGCCGCCGTGTCGCTGAGAACCGACTGCACGCCGCCGACATCATTGGCAAGCCGCGACTGAATCTCTCCCGTCCGCGTGTCTGCGAAGAACTTCAAGGCCATACCCTGAAGATGGTCATACAACTGGTTCCGCAGGTCGCGCATGATGTGCTGCCCGACCTGGATGCTGAGGTAGCCGTACAGCAGCGTCAGCGCCGTCGCCCCCAGCGTCGCCACGAGGCTGAGAACCGTGTCACGCAGGACAACCTCCATGTCCTGCGCCAGCAGCCCTTTGTTGATGATGGCCTGAAGCAGAAACGGCGGCAGCAGCCCCAGCACAGCGGCAAGCAGAACAGCCCCGGTAATCCCAATGACCTGCGGGTGGTAGGGATTGAATGTCTGGACGACCCGCCGGACGGTATCTGGCTTCAGCGGCTTTTTCGGTCCCGGGCGGCGGCCCGCCCCGCATCATCATTCCCAAACGATTTTCTCCCGGCTAGAAATTTATGGTACTATAGCGCCATGAGTATACCAGACAATTTCCGGCGACGCTCGCTGCCCCTCCTTCTTCTTTGTATCCTGACGCTGAACACAACATGCGAGGCGCAGGCGGCGGACCGACCGCCAACCCTGGATCCCACTTATGGTCTTCCCCTTCCCGCGTCGGCAAAATCGCCCGCTGTTTCTGCGTCGGCGGCGCAGTGGATCTGGGCGGACACGACCGAGGATAATCAGACCATATTCCTGCGGCGCGTTTTTCAACTCAAAGCCCTTCCCAAGACGGCTACGCTTTACATTACCGCCGATAACTTTTTCACACTTTTCGTCAATGGCAAGCAGGCGGATCAGTCGCAGCCGGATCCGAACGACATCAATGTCTGGCAGCACGTCCATCAGGTCAACATTGCACCATTCTTAACCGTTGGCACCAACATACTGGCGGTGCGAGCGGTCAATGCCGGCGGCGCGGCGGGCTTCGTGGCGCGATTGGAAATGTCCGACCTGACGCCGATAGAGACCGATAAACACTGGAAAGTGTCCACCGAGGCGGCCCTGCCGACCGATTGGACCGACGCAGCCTTTGAGGGCGCCGGATGGCATCCGGCAAAGGAAGTCGCGCCGCTGCTGGGAAACCCGTGGAGCGGCGCGGGCGGGCTGCAAGGATGGCCGGGCTATGACGCCTCGGCCCCTTACCTGGCCCATCTTACGTTGCCATTCGCGCATGTGGTCGGGATGCCCGGCGCGGGTGTGTCGGCAACTCTCACCGTCACGCCGCCCCCGGCAGGCGCGGCAGATCAGCCGGGCATGACGCTGGATTTCGGCCAGGAAATCGCCGGGCGGGTCCAGATTGAGCCACTGACAGCCGGAAGCGTCAAAATCGGCACCGGCGAGTCTCTGGAAGAGGCGACCAAAGCGCCCTGGGGCGGGCTGCATCTGCTCTCACTCACGCCGGGGACGAAAGCCTACACGCCCTACAGTGCGTTTCGGTATGTCCATATTGTGATGCCGCCGGCGGCTGTCGCAGGCGCTCCAACTCCGATTCGTTTTCGCATCGCCGTAGACCACAAATACTATCCCGTGGAGTACAAAGGCTCGTTTTCCTGCTCCGATCCCTTGCTGACCAAACTCTGGTACACCGGCGCGTACACCGCGCATCTGTGCATGCAGGAAGACATCTGGGATGCGCCCAAGCGGGACCGCGCCCGGTGGATCGGCGATCTGCACGTCTCAGGCCGCGTCATTGACACCGTGTTTGCCGACAAGTTCCTGATGGAGCAGACTATGCAGCGTCTGCGCGACGACGCGCAGGGCGGCAAGCCCGCCGATCAGCGTCCCGAAGGATCACGTCAACGGCATCCCCGGCTACTCCTGCGCCTGGATCTGCACGCTGGCCGACTTCCAGCGGCACATCGGCGACACGCGTTTCTCGCCAAACAGCACGACGCGCCTGCTTTCCCTGCTGGACTACATGCGCGGCGAGCTGGACGACCGGAACGTCTTCGCCAACAAACACGGCAAATGGCCGTATGTGGACTGGTCGCCCGGCTTCGACGGCGACAGCCCGCTGGCCCGCGCCGCGACCCATCTGTTCTATGTTAAGGCCGCCCATGATGCTGTGTTTCTGTTGCATGAAATGGGCGACAAGCCGAACGCCGACAAGTACGCCGCCTGGGCCGACACGCTGACGCAGGCTGCCCGCCAGTATCTGCCCGATGCCGCGACCAATACCTATGGCAATCGGCTGGAGGAAAACGCGATGGCGGTCTACTCCGGCGCAGCCACTCCGGCCCAGACACAGGCCATTGCGGCGACGATCTTGAACCCGGACAGCGCCGCGTGGGATAAGACCGGGACGCCGCCGTACAACAACGGGGTCATTTCTCCCTATTACAACAACTATGTCATCTATGCCCTGAGCATGGCGGGCCACAACGAAGACGCCATGCGCGTCCTGCGCGACTACTGGGGCGGGATGCTGGCCGAAGGGGCGACGACTTGCTGGGAAGCCTATGACCCGCGCTGGCCCAAGTCGGACTTTCACGGGAACCTGTACGCCGACGGCAACCACGGCTACTTTGTCAGTCTCTGTCACGGCTGGTCGTCCGGCCCGACAAGCTGGCTGACCGAGCGCGTCCTGGGCATTCGCCCCACCGGCGGCGGCTACACGACAGCGGAAATCGCGCCTGACCTGGGGGATTTAGACTGGGCCGAAGGCACCGTACCGACGCCGCAGGGACAGATCCATGTGCGAGCCGAGAAAAAGAACGGCGCGATGAACCTCTTGCTGTCGCTGCCGCCGGGCGTCACTGCCACCGTGACATTCGCCGGCAAGTCGCAGACGCTGACAGGGCCACGGAAGTACAGCGGCATTCGTCTTTAACACCTGCATTCCCGGCAGCTTCAGACGGCCATACACTCACGCACGAAGGCCTCAATCGCCGGGGCAGGCCGCGCGCCCGAAGTCCGCGCAACCTCGCGTCCCCCGGAAAATACGGCCATCGTCGGGATCGAGCGAATGCCGAACCGCGACCCGAGACCCGGCAGCGCCTCGGTGTTTACCTTCACGACCAGCCACTGCCCGGCCCGCGCCCGCGCGACTTTTTCCAGATCCGGGGCGACCTGCCGACATGGCCCGCACCAGGGCGCCCAGAAGTCTACGATGACCGGCAGGGCCGAGGCGGAAACGATCTGGTCAAAACGCGCCTCCCGGTCAACCTCCAGCGGCGTTGCCACGAAAGGCAGCGCGGTCTGGCAATGGCCGCAGGTCCCGGCCTCAGCCAGCCGGGCGTAGGGAACGCGGTTCCTCTTGCCGCAATGTTCGCAGGCGATCACGACCCCTTTTTCATCCAGCGCTGGCTTGCTCATCACGAATTCCCCTTTCTTTCCAATACCGCGCCACCGCTTCCGTATGGGTGGAAAACGCCAGTTCCTGCGGTCCCCGCGCGATCACCCTCTCGGAAGTCTCATTTGTCGGCTGAAATGCGGGTAAAGCCGCCTCAGACTGCGGCGCGAGGCCGAAGACCAGAAGCGTCCCATCCGGCGCGCTGAGGGTGTCAAACAAGCGAATGCTCTCCGGGCGGATGCGGATGCCTGTTTCTTCCCAGAGTTTGCGCGCCCCCGCCTCCTGCCACGACTCGCCGATCTCAATGAAGCCGCCCGGCAGCCCCAGTTTTCCGGCCTGCGGCTCATTCGTGCGCCGCACCAGCAGCAGGCCGTCGCCGACAGGCAGCACGACTACCGAGACGGGCAATGGGTTGCGATAGGTGAGATTGCCGCAGTGGGGACAGCGGCGCGGCCAGGGCAGATCGGCAGGGTAGCGGCTGCCGCAATAGGAGCAGTGCGAGTTTTGGGTCCATAGCATTGGATTGATCATGTATTTGTTATGCCCCAATTCAAAAACTTTCAATAAAAGAACTTTTACTATTGACAAACTAGTAAAACATGGGCATAATAGAGGCAGACCGATGGAACAAGGAGAAGCAGAAAGGAGAAACTGATGGGTGAGCCGTCCCCCAAAAAGGCAGCAGCGACCATTGCGCCCGCCCCGGAAAGCCTGTCACTGAAAGCCATTCAGGAGGCAATTCAAAGCATTCGGCATGGCGTTGTCCAGATCATTATACAGGACGGACGGATTATTCAGATAGACAAGACCGAAAAAATCCGGCTTGTCTGACTTATTCTCTGATTTCTTCGTTCCGCGTATCGGCTGACTCGTCCACGAGAGGCCTCGCACCCCAAACCAGACAGGGATGCGAGGCTTTTCATCGTCTCACGCACAAGGTTTAACACACAAGGAGAAACATATGACCCGTTTCACGCATCGTCGTTCACGCCGCCCGGCCTCCTGCGCGGGCTTCACTCTGATCGAACTGCTCGTCGTCATCGCGATTATCGCGATTCTCGCCGCGATTCTGTTCCCCGTGTTCCAGAGCGTCCGGGAAAATGCCCGACGCGCCTCCTGCGAAAGCAACGAAAAGCAGATCCTGCTGGGCGTGACGCAGTATCTTCAGGACTATGACGAGACCTTCCCGCCCACCGTCACCGAGCGCGAAGGCATACTTGCCAATGAACCCAGCGATGTGCTGGCCCTGCAATACAGCATTCGCGGACGCCTGGCCGGCTATGTCCCAAAGGGATCGGCAACCGATGGCAGCGTCTATAAATGCCCGGACGGGCTGGCCTGGAACGGAACCAGCACCGGCGCCGCCGGTTCGCCCAGCGCGGCTGTGATTTACTGGGCAAACGACTACGGCTTCAACATCAATGAGGGCAACATTCCCACCGCCGGGACAGGCGTTTCGGCGGCCTCTCATACCTATTTTACGAATGCGGCCAACACAGCCTTTGGATTCAATGAATTGGTGACGCTGGCGAAAATTCAAAACCCCGCCGGCTTTCTGATCGTGGCGGACGCGGCCAGGGCAGACGGCGCGCTGGGCCGGGGATCGCTGACGCCGCAGTATAACGACCCGACAACGCTCAATGCGACCAGCTACGATACCGATCCGGCCACTGGCTGGACGGCCTCCAACTCGCAAGCCGCCGTTGCCGTGCGTCACCGGGGCGGGACCAATGTCGGCTATTCCGACGGCCATGTCAAGTATCGCTTTTTCCAAAATCTCTGGCGCTCCAAAACGGACAACGATTTCCGTTACGATTCTACCGGATCTTAGATGATGACCGGAGGCACTAGAATCTGACCCCGCCCTTGCGCTTGCGAGGGCGGGGATACGTCTGTGCGGCAGAATGCGGTAAAATGAGAGGGCGATTGCTGTTTGATTCGGGTACCCAACCATGCTTTTCGAGATTCCGCTGGTCTCTGTTCTCGCCGAAGGATCGGGCGCTGGTCGCCGTTTCCGGCGGTTCGGATTCGCTCTGCCTGCTCCACGCCCTCCATGCAGGACGGGAGAGACAGGGGCTGGCCGGCGTGGAAGCAGCGCATCTGGATCACGGGCTGCGCGGCGAAGAGTTGGCGGCGGAGGCGGCGTGGGTCGCGGATTGGTGCAACGGGCACGGCATTCCCTGCCATCTGGGAAAGGCCGATGTGGCGCGGCTGGCCGCGGAGAGCCGGTGCAGCAAGCAGGAGGCGGCGCGCACGGCGCGTTACGCATTTTTAGAACAGATCGCCGCGCAGATCGGGGCGACAAAAATCGCGACAGGGCATACGCAGGACGACCAGACCGAAACAGTGTTGCTCCACATTTTACGCGGGACCGGGCTGGACGGCCTGCGCGGCATTCCCGCCGTGCGCGGCCTCTATGTGCGTCCCTTGCTGGACGTTTCCCGCGCCGAGATAGAAGCGTACTGCTCTGAGCATGGCCTGACGCCGCGCCGGGACCCTTCCAATTTTTCCCCGGAGCATTATACGCGCAATCGGATCAGGCTGGAATTGCTGCCGCTTCTGGAGCAAGACTACAACCCGGCGGTCGCGGACGCTTTGCTGCGGCTGTCCGAAATTGCCGCGCGGGACAGCGATTATCTTCACCAACAAGCGGCAATGGCGCTGGCAAACGCGACGCGCGAGCGGGACGTTTTCCACCTCACTTTGGATCGTCCCGCTCTGGCAGTGCTGCATCCCGCTCTGCTGCGCCATGTTCTGCGTCAGGCTATTCATCAACTGCGCGGCACGACAGAGGGCGTCAGCTATGAGCATCTGGAGTGGGCCAGCCGAGCCGTCTCAGAGCCTTTTGCCGGAGTGGGCAGCCTGACGCTGTCGCACCCAATTTGCCTGCTTCGCGTCACGAGTGAGATGCTGACTTTATCGCTCACGAATGTCTCCGCAGCACTTGCCTATGTCTCGGTTCCGCTCCCGATTCCGGGCGAAGCAATTCTCCCAGAAACGGAATGGGCTGTGCGCGCGGATTATGAAAGCGGCACGGTCGCATTGGATGCCGACGCCATTGTGGGCAATAGGTTGACATTGCGGAACTGGCGTTTTGGCGACAAAATCGCGCCGCTGGGCATGGGCGGGCATACGAAAAAAATCTCGGACATCTTTGGGAGGGCCAAAGTGCTAAAGTCAGAGCGGCATCGTGTCCCTATTGTGGGCGACGACGCAGGCATTCTCTGGATTGTCGGACACCACATCGCCGAGCGGACGAAAGTGACCCCGGCAACGACGCGGCGGCTTTTTCTTACGGCGACGCGCCGGGACGAGAAATAAGCAGGAAATCACCGTCCGCCTGCGGAATAATCAAGCGGAGGCTGGGTACGTTCGGATGGAGCAATGCCATCAATTAGCGGGCCAAAGAAGAGTGTCAAGGCACGGGTTCACCTTGATTGAACTGCTCGTCGTCATCGCCATTATCGCGATTCTCGCGGCGGTGTTCTTTCCGGTCTTCCAGAAGGTACGCGAAAACGCCCGTCGTGCGGCCTGTCAGTCCAATTTGAAGCAGATCGGGCTGGCCCTGGCTCAGTACACACAGGACTATGACGAAGGCTTACCGCCCATTGCCTACGCCGACAGCAGCGGCTTCACCGTGAGCTGGCGGCAGTTCACCAATGCTTACGCCAAAAGCGTCCAGGTCTACGCCTGCCCTTCCAATCCGTACAATGCCCAGTTCGCGGGGCCGGATGACAACCAGTTTCCCATCTCGTATGGCGGCAATGACACGGTTCTGCTGCCGTCCGCTCTGGGTGCGACCATCGGCCTCAGCCAGATCCCAGAATCCCGCGACGATCTTTCTGGTCGGCGAAAGCAACAGCGCGAAGTGGAAGCTGAACAATCCGCCGAACCCGCCGATCCAGATGCCGGGTTGCGGCGGCTGTGATTTTACGCCGCCTGGCTCGCACACAGACTTGTATGCCGGACATCTGGGCCGCAGCAACTGGCTGTTCGCCGACGGTCACGTTCGCGCCCTGCGTCCGACCGAGACCTGTCTGGAGGCGAATATGTGGGATTTGAACAGCAACAACGCCGGCCAGCCCTGTTCCGCCGTGCTGTTGATAGATTTACAGGATAACGAGCAGTATTGGAGAGACACAAGCGACCCGTAAGCGCCTCGCGATCTTTCAAAACAATCTTTCCGAGGGGACGGAGTCAAAGGGGAACGCCATGAGCATGATTTATGAATGTCCAAGTTGTCATACGCCGCAGGCAGCGGGCCGCACGTCCTGCCCGCAGTGCGGAGCCGACTTTGAGGGGCCGGTACCCGACGATGCGGTCGTCCCGGAGCCGGCGCAGGCAGCGGCAACAACCACGGAAGCAGATGCGGTGACGGAGACCGAAGCCCCGGCGCTGCCAGATGTGGAAACCACGCCGCCAAGCACGCCGCCTGCGCCGCCCCCACAGGCCCCGGCCTTCCAGCCGCCTCCGCCGCCCCCGATGCCGACGTATCAGCCGCCGCCCGCTTATGCCCCGCCGGCTTACCAAACGGCCCCGTCAGGACTGACGTTTGGAGGAAAACTGCCCAGGGCGCTGCTGATCGGCATTCCCATCGTCCTCGTCCTCGTGCTGGGGGCCGTGTTCTTCACGCGCAATCTGGATCAAGGATCCGATGCGTCTTCCGCGCCTCTCCCCCCGGTGAGCGCTCCCGCGCCCGCTCCCTCGGCTCCCCTGCCTGCGCCGACGCCAATCAGCCCTCCGATCACCCTGTCCGGCGGCGGAACGTCCAGCGGGGATAACAGCGGCCCGGCCAAATTTCTGGTGGGCCGCTGGCAGGCCAAGTCCAGCGATTTTTATGTGTTCAACGACAACAGCACCGGATCGCGCGGCAGCATTTCCGGTAAACAGCCCAAAAGCGTCTTTGTCTGGGTGCTGGCGCAGAATCAGTTGACCCTGTATACCGACAACAAGCCGGAAAAACTCGTCTACAGTCCGGGCGCGGACGATGACAGTATGTTTCTGCGGGGCGAGGACGGGCGGTATGTGGAGTACAAACGGACGAAGGTCAATGCGTGATTTCTCACGGGGCTGAAGGTTTTATTGGGGTAACCCCCATGCTTCAGAAAAGCAATTCCCCGCCTGCGCGGGCAGTGGAGAAATGGTTATTTCTTCCGCGCAGGCGGGGGCTTGTACTTTGATAGCCCTGCCGTTCAGGGCAGGGAAGCGTAGTAGAAACATCGTTACCAGCCGTCCTGCCAGCGCTGGACATTGTAGCCGTGGAAGCCGTAACAGCGGACGATCTGAAGGGTCCGTATCGGAGCGGCATACGGCGGATTGCGGAAAATGAGCAGCGGCGGCTGAGGGTCTATGCGGGTGAAAACGGCGCGCAGATCGTCAAAATGATCCTGCGTGTCCGTGTCATTGATGAATACGGCATCCCGGCCTTTCAGAGCGTCCGGGTTTTCCCAGAACATATACTCGCTGGCTTTGTAATGAAGAAACAGCGAATAGGTCTGCGGCTGACCGGGCAGATAAAACGCCGCTTCCGAGGGTATCCGGTAATTGATCCCAAAGACGAACGGGTCGCCTCCCATCGCCGCCCGCTCCTGCGCGACTCGCGCGGCCAGCGTCCGCCAGCCATAGAGTTCATTCGTGCGCCCGACCGCTTGTTCCAGAAATCGCGGCATGGGTCTCTGGAAAGCCGTAAAGGGACCATAGATAATCGCCGGGAAAAAAGCGGCCAGCCCTAAAAAGATGGAAAAGAACGCGCTCAATCCCACCCAGAGACGCCCTGCCCTCCGGCGGCTCTCCCAGGCCCGAACGAAGACGGCAGCAATCAGAATCGCTCCCGTGACGTAGGCATCTACGGCCCAATTTCCTTCTACTTTGCTGTGCAGGGCTGTCACCATCACGGACGAGAACGCGATCAAACTGGGACACCACAGAAATAAATAATTGTCCTGCTTCTCTTTAACGCCGCGCCGCGCTCCGTCGTATAAAGTATACAGATACGTCAGAAATACGAACGGCGACAGCAGAACTGCTTGATCCCCTAAAAACCGCCAAACCCATTTCAACCCGTCATGTCCCGTCCCCCGCGACGCCATGGCATGGGCATGAATCCAGAAGGCATTCTGGTGCGTGCGGTTCCACCAGACAAAGGGCGCGAACACAAGGAGCGCCATCACGCCTGCCAGATACGGCTCCGGGCGGCGCAGCCATCGCTCCCTGGCGGTGTCGGAAAGCAGTATGTAGAGAAAAACGCCGGGAAGCAGCGCTAATGCATTCAGCTTAGACTGCGCCGCCAAACCCGCCATTATCCCGGCGCTGATCCACCAGGACCATTGGGGGCGGTCTGTCAGCGCGCGCTGTACGAGGTAGAGTGTGGCAGCCCAGAACACGATCTGCACCGGGTCCTGGGTCATCAGCACGGACCCGGCCGCGAATAGGGGTACGAAATTCGCCAGCACGACGGAGACAAGCGCGATGGTAGTACCAAAAAGCCGCTTGGCGAGGAGATAGACAAAGACCGAAATCAGGAGCAAGCAGAACGTAGCCCCGGCACGAACCCCAAGTTCTGTCTGACCAAGAATCGCGGTGAAGAAGCGAATGACGGGCGCCATCAACGGCGTATTGTCATAATAGCCCCAATCCAGGTGGCGGGACCATTGCCAATAATACGCCTCATCTTGTATCAGTTCATGCGAACTATCATACCAGAGGCGAAAAATCGTCAGAACCGCCAGCAAACCGCCCACTGCCAGATCGAAGCGACGATCCGGGCGGCGAGCGGCTTGTGGGGAAATGGATAAGGGGACGGATGGCTGCAAGGCTTTTGAGTCTTGGGGCTAGATTTTATTAAGTTTAGATTTTAAAGAGCGAGTCGCTGAGTGGCTGATTGACCCGAATGCCCTCATATACGGTCGCGCCGGCCAGTTTGTTTTCGCTGTTGTACAGCTCAACGCGCGTCGGCACGTAAACTCCGGGGGCAGCCAGAATGGGATTCTTGTACAGGAACCACTTGACTAATTTGCCGTCACGGTTGTAATTATACCGCTGCGTGGTGACATGCGTCTTTGGATCAATCCAGACCAGATCTTTTTGCGTCTCGCCTGCCTGTTTGGGCTGAAGCTGGAAGCACCACAGGCCACTCTCTTTGCGGAGGAAAGTCGCTTTGTAATCCGTCAGCAGTTCCGGCGGGACGAGGCCGAAATCCAGCAGGGTCTGCCGCTTGCCGGGTGCACCGGTCGTATCCTGCACCTTGTGGACAAAGGGCGCGACGGTCAGCTTCTGGTTGCCGTTGATAATATAGTACCCGGTTGCGATATGCGGAATCGTCGCTTCAATGCGTATCTTGCCGGGCTGCTCATAGGCCATTGACCCGCGATGCAGGCGGTAAGCCAGAGCAATATCGCCGTCAATTTTCTTCAATTCGTCCTGATTTTCGGTGACGATCTCGCTGCTCGCCTGCAAGGTTTTGACACTAACCGAAGTCAGCGATTGAATGCTGGGCGGCGCGGCATAGGCCGTCGTCCCCAGCGCCAGAGCCAGCATGGATGCCAACCAATATCGTAAAAGGCGAAAAGCCATGGGGAGTTTTCTCCTGTGGTTGCGTGTTCTACAAATATAAGACACCCAGGGGAGCGGAATGGTTCCCAGAAGAACCTCTCCCCCACCCCCTCCCCTGCTAAGGGAGGGGAGCAGAGCAGGAGCGGAGCTAGGTTCGGGTACACTCATCTTTAACATTATGGACACACATGCACTGCGCGTCTTAGAGTTTGACGCGATCCGAAAACAACTGGCCGACCAGACTGCCTGTTCGCTGGGACGAGAAAAAGCCGAGGCGATGACGCCCTCAGACTGGCTGCCGCAGGCTAAGGCGCGTCTGGATGAGACGACCGAGTGCCGGACGCTCATGAGCGTCAAAGGCAACCTGCCGCTTGGCGGCGTCACGGATATTCGCCCGCTCCTTCGGTCGGCGGAGATCGGCGCGGCCCTGGACCCGCATGGGCTGCTGGACATCGTCGGCGTCGCCGCCGCGTCGCGTTCGCTCAAGCTCTTCCTGCAAAAGATCGCGCCCGATTACCCAATCATGGCCGAAAAAGCATCCGGGCTGGGCCAATTTCCCGTCGCTGGAAGTCGGAGATCAATGCCAGCATCGGCCTGAGCGGGCATGGTGCTGGACTCCGCCTCGCCGGACCTGGCACGAATACGCAGCCGCCGCAAAGTGGCTTCGCAACGGATGCTGGAGCGGCTGAATGCCATCGTGACCGGGCCGATGCGAGCCATGCTTCAGGACCCGGTCATTGTGCAGCGCGGCGACCGCTACTGCGTCCCCGTGAAAGCCGAGCATCGAGGCGCGTTCGGCGGCATCGTGCATGACTCATCGGCTTCCGGCGTGACACTGTTCATGGAGCCGCAGGTGGTCGTGGATCTGGGAATGAGATCAAGGAACTGGCGATCAAAGAAGAGCAGGAAATCGCCCGGATCCTGCCTGCGCCTGACCGACAGTGTCCGCCGCGTCTCAGCAGGCCTGATGGTCACGACCGAAGCGCTGGGCGAGATAGACTTTATCGCCGCCCGCGCCAAATTGGCCGAAGCGCACCGCGCGGTTGAGCCGTCCCTGAACAACAGCAGGCCTGACCCGGCTGCTGTCCGCCCGCCACCCCCTGATTGACCCGCAGATTGTCGTCCCGATAGATATTGAACTGGGCGCGGCGCAGAACAAAATCCTGCTGATCACCGGGCCGAACACGGGCGGCAAAACCGTCAGCCTCAAAACGACCGGCCTGCTGACGCTGATGGCGCAGTGCGGCCTCCATGTCCCTGCCGCGCGGGCGGAGATGAACGTCTTCGACCAGGTCTTCGCGGACATCGGCGACGAGCAAAGTTTGCAGCAGTCGCTGTCCACGTTCTCCGGCCACATCAGCAACATCGTTCGCATCCTGCAGAGACCTGCGCCGCAACGCCCTGGTTCTGCTGGATGAAGTCGGGGCGGGAACCGATCCCGGCGAAGGCGCGTCCCTGGCCCGCGCCCTCCTGGACTATCTGCGCGCCAAAGACGCCCGCGTGATCGCCACCAGCCACTACGGCGAACTGAAGACCTATGCGTTCGTCGACCGAGGGCGTTCAAAACGCCAGCGTGGAGTTTGATGAGCAGACGCTTTCGCCGACCTATCGGCTGCTTGCAGGGCATTCCCGGCTCGTCCAACGCCTTCGCCATCGCGGGCCGTCTCGGCATCCCGGAAAGCATTCTGGACAATGCCCGCAGGGCCTGACCGGTTCCGATGAGACGGCCGATCTGCTGCGCGAACTGGAAGAAGGCCGCCGCCAGGCTCTCTCCGAGGCGCGCGGCGGCGGAGCAGGCGCGGATTGAAGCGCAGATGCTGCGCCGCCGCTATGCCGAGGAACTGTCCAATCTGGAAGCCCTGCGCCGCGAGGCCCGGCAGAAGGCGCAGGAAGAAGCGCGCGCCCTCTTAAAGCGGGCGCAGGACAAGGTGGACAACACGCTGGCCGAAGTTGCGCCGCGCCCAGACCGAGGGCAAGCAGACCGAGCGCGCCCGGCAGAAGATCAAAGACATCGGCAGTGACTTGCAGGCTGCCATTCAGGAGCGCCTGGCCGCCGACCAGCCCACGCCCGTCGAAGTCTTCTCTGACCGCCCCCTGCGCCGGGGCGACCGCGTCCGCATCACCACTCTGGGCATGGCCGGCGAACTGCTGGAAGACCCGCGCGACGACGTCGCCGTTCCCGTCCAGGTCGGCGCGATGCGCGTCAGCGTCCCACCCTCTACTCTGCTGCTGGTGGGGGATAGCCCCCCCGCCCCCAATTCTGGGGGAGTCAGAAAAGCCGCTCCCTCTCCCTCCGGCTCCCCCAGGATTGGGGGCGGGGCGGCGGCAACGGCAAAGACAGCGACACCCCCAGCTTCGCGATGCAGAAGTCTTTGGCCATCACCCCGCAGCTCACCCTGCTCGGCCAGCGCGCCGATGAGGCCGTTCAGAACGTGGAAAAATATCTGGACGACGCCTACGCCGCCGGCCTGAGCCGGGCGCGTCTGGTGCATGGCAAGGGAACGGGGGCATTGCGCCGCGCCGTGCAGGAATACTTGCAGGGCCATCCTCTGGTGGACGACTATGCGACCGCCGATGCCGAAGAGGGCGGCGCAGGCGCAACGGTGGTCACACTCAAGGTGACTTGATGAGAAATATCTCTGGTTCCCATAGAACTTGTCAGCAAAACCATCTGGCGGCAATGCTATGCCTGGCATTCATGAGTGTTGTGCTTTCAGCCGCAAGCGCTGACACTTCCGAAACTTTTCTTAAAATCAACCAGTACCACGTTTTCTACACAGACCCCATCATCCCGCACGTCAAAAATGGAAGTTTCCTCGTTGGGTTAAAAGGCATTGCCAGCCTGTTAGACGCAAGTCTGGCTGAGAATACTCACACCGGCTCTGCCACTTTCAGTCGGGATGGTCATACGCTGAAATTCACTGCGGGTTCGCGTATCGTGCAAGTGGACGCCAAGCCCGGTGTCATGCCAATCGCGGCGATCCAGGTCAAGCCGTCCGGTCATCTGGCCGTTCCGCTGTCGGTGCTGGTTCAAGCCTTGCATCTGCATGGACAGATGGACAAGAAGTATCACACCTTTGTCATCAGCGGCCCGAACCTGATAAAAACGACTGATGTAGGAGATTTTCCGAATATGGTGAGGAGGTATGAGAACCCGGATGCAGAGATCGGCCGAGTATTAGTTTGTCCGTACTCAACGCGCTTTGTCAATTCTCTAGGAAAGTATCCAGAGGCGACGGGGCAATATTTAGAGGTGACAGCAAAAAATGTTTCAGGACATGAAATGGAATATGGAGTCTACATAAATCTGATGCCGGTGGGAGAAAATCCCCAAGACAACTGCTATTATGGCCTGCCATTTCCAGCGGACCAGTATCAATCCCCTCCTCCTCTATCACCAGGGGGATTACAGAAAACAAAAGTCTTTATGGGTCTTTATCCACAGCCTGAAACTCATTATGTCATTGGCTGGCTGGTGCCCTAGCAGGAATATTTAGCACGGATATACCTGCTGGATTGGTTCCGCTATGAGAAGACACTGCTGAAAAAGAGTTCAGCGTGACAGGGCGCTCTCGGCGGCCCTATCGCTCAATCAAGTAACACTGTTGCAATCGTCGTGACGTTGAAAGCGACGTATGGGTATAATTGTATCAAGTGTGGGAGGAAACCGAAAATGACCAAGACGCTCACTAAGGACAGACAGACAGCCAAGCAGAAATCGGAAACGCCTGCAACAATACTGACGCGACGTTACGAAGCCGAGGAATTTGAAGCGGATACGACCGAGGAACGTCCGGTTCCCCTTTTGGCGGAAAGACGACGGCAGTTTCTGGCGGAACTGAAGGCGCGGCAGACGGACGCAGACACTTCCACAGACAAATCCACGCTGCCTACGGATTGATGCCATGTACCTTCACGAACTGCGTGGGGAGGTCAGTCAAGGCGATGTCTTTGACAGCCTCCCCATCGCTTATGTCCGACAGGGCTTTCAAGCATCTTGCGGCGATAAACACCCGCGCAATTCTTGTCACCTATGATTGCGAATACGACAAACCCTCCACGAAACTTGTCATGGCAGCAGGCGTCTTCCCTTTAGCGGAGGTTCCCTCAGAGAGAAAAGGAAATGTCCGCAAAAACAAGGTTTTTAGCACCTTCTATTTTTAGCACCTTCTATCTGGAAGCCTCAAGTTTTATGGAAGAATCTTTTGTAGACTTCCGCTACATGGGACTGCTGGAAAAGGCGGTCATCGCGGAAGAAGCATTCGCTGAAATACGGTTAATCTCACTGAATGATGAAGCGCAGTTCGCGCTGCAAGAACAACTCTCCACCTTTTTCGGGTATGGCCGCGGCCGCTAATCCGAGATAAACTATGATGAACCCGGACAAACATCGGTTCACAAAGTCTCAAGTACGCCTATACTGATCATCTCGCGATTGGAAACCGTCGAGTCGTCTGGGTGTTGTGATTAGCGACCATGAGGTGTTGCGACGGAAGGCACAGCCGGAGAAAAAGCATCCCGCGTATCGGCGACGGAGACGTAAGCATCCCGCGTTCTACAGCATTCGCTACATCCGCAGCCACAAGGTTTCTCCGCAGAAACGGGCCTGGTTTCGCTATGGGAAGACGCCTGCGGAAAAAGAGTTCAGCATGACAGGGCGAAGGCGGCGACATCCATCGCTTGGTCAGGCAACGCTGGCGTAGCGGGCGAGGAGGGAGTCTTCCATCGTGGGACGGGGCTTGTTCGTCACTTGCAGCAGAATGATGGTGCCTTTGGCATCCGTGCAGAGGGCGAGGGCATCGGTGGATTGCAGCATCAGGTGAAAGCCCATGCCCAGCGAGACGCGGGTGGAAAATCCCTGTTCCAGCGTCGCGCGTGCCAGATGAGCGGGCGCAATGCCTGTCCCATGATCCTCAATCTGCACCGTAACCGAATCGCCTGCCGTCCAGACCGTTGCCTGCCCCCCGTTGCCATGCTTGATGGCATTCGTGGCGGCTTCCGTGGTCGCGGTGCAAAGGTCGCCGATGCGCTCGGCATCCATTCCCGCGCGCTGTCCCACCTGCATCAGTGTCTGGCGGAGCGTGCTGGCGTCAACCGGATCACGCAGATTTTGGGTTAGCAGCGGCGCATGCGAGACGAGATCCGCGGGCGGCATTTCCGCCGACTCAATCAGCCGAAGTTTGCCGCCGGTCACGGCCAGCAGGACATCCCGGTTGAACGCCCGCCGCTGCTCCTCGCTCTCCGTCAGCCGCTGGTTCGCGTCCTGAAGTTCCTCATTCGTTTGATGCAGGTTGCCCAGAGTGGAACGTAGTTGACCGGTAATCACGGCGATTGTCAGCGTTCCTACCAGCAGTGCGCCGAACTCAATCAGTTCGGCCATGTCCGGTGAAGACAGCAGGCTCAACCCGTGCTTGTTGTCGGAAAAAAGATAAATGCGCGCCAGGATAATCGCGGCAAGGGCAGTCACGATGCCGCCACGTATCCCCAGCAGGGCGGCCCCAATCGCGACAGGAATCAGGTAAAAGATGGTGTAGGGCCGATTGACGCCGGAAGAGTCTTCCAGCCTCAATTCTCCCCACGTGCAGAGCGCCAGCAAAAGCAAGGTTAAGAGTGCGGCTCCCGCTTTGCGGGCAATCGGCGAGAGGTCGTTCATTTTCATGATAAATTAGATGCCGAAGGCGACAAAACGACGAACGCCGCCGCGCCACAGAGCCGAGGCCAGGCGCAAGCCTAGCACAATCCAGACCACTTGCGCCGCCAGCCCCCAGGCAATTTGCCCGCCGCTCAATTTACCCAGAAAGATGCCGGTGGGAAACGCCAGCGTGTACGGAAAAGGCGTCCACCGAATAATCGCCTGCAAAACAGGCGGCAGAAGAGTCAGCGGCGCCAATTGCCCGGAAAAGATAATGAGGGGCAGGTAATAAAAATTGAACAACGAACGCGCTTCATACAGCCACAGTGACAGCAGGCCAATGGCGTATGTGATGGAGAACGAAACTAAATGCCCCAGAAGCACGGACAGCCAGAAGACGGGGCCGATGTGATAATGCCCCGCGCCTAAATCGGGCAGGTAGCGGCGGAACGCCAGCGCGACAACGATAAAGATCGGAACCGAAAGAAACGTCCGCATCACGCGCCAACCGAGATTGGACGCATACATATATGTCATGTAGGAAACAGGCCGGATCAAATAAATGTTGAACCGGCCCTGTTTGACATCCGCCGCCATGTCCCACATGATGTGCGACTCAATAAAGCCCGTCATGGACAGCATCACCAGATAATACAGCACCATCTGCGAGGGCGAAAAGCCGTAAATCTGCGCCCGGCCATTGTAGGACGCCAGCCAGATCAGCGGCATGACAACTGCTGTAGTCACATCCGTCATAATCCAGATAAACGCATTGGCCTTGTACGCCAGCCCATCCTGCACGGACATCCCCACCAGCGCCCGCCACTTGCGCCAGGACCAATACAAAACCGAGCGTGATTGTGTGAGCGTACTTGTCATCAATATTATCCGGCAATGACTGCCCGTTTTCTGTACTTACGCGCTGACTTTTCCTCCATGAGTAGCTGCAATTGGACAGTGGACACAGGCGCGTTCCGAGCAGTTTCCTGGGGCATGGGAAGACGCAGCAATTGTGTGCGCGTCAAGTGGGGCGTTATGTCCCGGTACAGGGTTTTTACATAATCTTGTACGAATTGACTGTTCAAGTACGCAGTGACCGCCTCCTCATCAACAGGATAACGGGGCGCCAGGTGAAAATCCTCGCGCCAGGCAAAACAGCGATGGTCATAAGCCGCAACAACCCTTGCGCCTTTTGTATGAGCAACGACGATATGGGGGCGCGTGTAAAATTCCCGCATACGCCCCACATCTTCGGGTTTAATCCACAGGTCGCTGTAGTTCCTCTCATAATCAATCCAGCCGGGTTTCAGATTGCGCCCTGTCAGAACCGGCAGCATCCCTTCCTGTGGCACATTGCTGACCCATTCGCTCTTTTGGTATTCCGGGCTTCGCGCCGCAAACCGGACATCAAACAGATCGCCCAGCACGACTTTTGACTGCTGTTCAAATCGAATCCGTCTCTGGTGTCCGAAAACAAATCAAGTCGCCATGATAATGGTCATCGCGGGCCGCAAGCGTCTGGTCTTGATCGTACAGAGCTAATCGCTCATGCTCCGGCCCTTTGACAAAATGCAGAACGACGGCAACCACAGAAACGCCCTCGAAGGCTTTGCCAAGATAGTGAACATCCAGGCTGCCGCGTTCTGCAAGAAAACGACGGAGCGGGGCAAAATCGTCAAGCACCAGCCAGGTAGAAGGCACGACAAAAACGAGATGGCCTCCCTCATGGAGCAAATTGACGGAATGTTCTATGAACGCCCCATAAACATTATATTTGCCGTGCCAGGTTTGGAAACGTCTCTTGTATTCTTGTTTGGCATCCAGCAGACCATGTATCGGATAATGGGAAGCGTCCCCAATGATGCCATAAGGCGGATTGCCGATGATTAAGTGGTAGCGCTCTTCCGCATCCCAAAGCAAATAATCCGCGTGGACATGGCGAGCATTCAGCACAGTAAATGCCTTGTCCGCTTCCAGATTCAGTTCCACTCCGGTCAGGGCATGATGCCGCCCCCAGCGCCGAGCGAAGGCTTGCAGAAAGGGAGCATCCGCGCAAGCCGGCTCCAAAACATTCCAGCGCTCACCGAGGGGAGGCGGCACCAGCGAAGCCATAAACTCTGATAATTTTGCTGGCGTGTAAACCGCGCCAAGAGAACGCTTCCCTCTTAATGCTTCCATGTCATTTACTCCCTTCCTGGTTTTGGTCAAGAAAATCGGAGAATAGCAAATCAATTCGTGAGCCTAATTGTTCTATTGGGATTGTGATTGTAGCGAGATGTGCGCCTGCGACTTCCTCAGTGATCTGATTGGGCGAACCGTTTATCAAGCGCAGTGGTATATCAACCCAGAGTTGGTCAGACATGTTTTTGACAATGGCAAGCACCACCCCGTTAGGCTGTAGGCCAATCCAACCGCTTTTGACTTCTTCCCACTCTGCTGTTGCGGCTTGAATTATGGTAGCTTTTGTCAAATAGATATGATAACTACGCTTTGAGAAAGTGTCTTCCCTCGCGCCAAACAAGTACCAATTGACGTGGTCCGCATCCTCGTCAATGAATTTTATTTTTGCTTCTATGCTGGTATGACGGGTCAAACGATATGAGGAAAATTTTAAGACCTTCTCGGTTCTAGCCCGTAGAGCCAAGGAGCCAGCCTTGACCGAGATTTTGATAAGATCAGTACCGCCACGCCCAAGCATTATATCGGCCCCCGGCGCATGCGAGCCTGGCCGCCATGTTACTTCTTGCCCTAAACGCTCAAAGACGCTCACCAGTATCTCTTCCCAACGATCTCCAGAGAGGGGTAGGCGTGTCAGTTTGGAAGCATTGCTTAAAGCGGTAGTAACTTCTTTAGCAAATTCTTCCCATCCTAGCGCTGGACTTGTTGAATAGGCTTCTGATCCTTCACGAATATTATGCTGACTAAACAGATTATTTTGCATAAATTGTCACAGCCTCATCAGATCATCACTTTCTTGTAAGTTTTTCTTCAAACAAGAAATCAATCTCTTTCCCCAACTCGTTTATCATATCCTCTATATCACATTGATGCAACAAAGTCCCCGCCTCACTGGTGTCTAGATCAACCAATCCTTTGCCGAAAAGTCTAAGCGGAACATCAATCCATAGCTGATAAGACATTGTTGGGGGCTTAATAGTCAACTTAACTCCATTACTTTGAGAGCGCGTCCATCCCTTTTCATTGTCACCTTCCCAATCATTAAGCTGGGTCTGCCAAATCATGCTCTGTTTTGCAAGATATACATAATATCTGCGGAGATTTTCTTTTTTCTCCTGCTGGGAGGTGTTTCGGGAGGCGAACAAATACCAATCAACTTCGCCCAATTCACGATTCAGATAGACGACTTTATTTTCTAGCAACGGTAAATTTTTCTTATGAGACAAACGATACGAGGAGAATTTTAATGTGGCTTCAGTCTTCGCAGTCGCATTAACAGTTCCTGCTTTCGCAGAGATATTGATTGACTTACTACCTTGCTTGCTGACAACGAGGTCTACACCAGGCATATGAGTACCAGGCCGGTTTACTGTATAGCCGAGTTTTCGAAACGTTGCTTCCAACACCTCTTCCCATCTATCAGCGTTGATAGGAACGCGCGTCAATTTTGAGGCATTATGTAGGGCGAGGTCCAGCAAGCGAATGAAGTTATTCCATTCTACAGCCATTTCAGGCTGTTGATTTGGAGTGGATATTGGGGCCTTATTCATAACCTTCTATTGGCCTTCCGCATAGATTGTTCCTTCTTTTGTGGCTCATGACATGCTACCCTTTGATGCTAAATCTGTGGGAATAGTGAACAGGAAGCGGCTGCCTTTGCCGAGTTTGCTTTCCACCCAGATGCGGCCGCCGTGGGCTTCGGCGACGAGTTTGCAGAAGGTCAGGCCCAGGCCCGTGGACATTTTGCGGCCCGCTTTGCGGCTTTCCACCTGGCCGAACTTTTCAAAGATGCGCTTGACGGCGTGCGCGGGAATGCCCTCGCCGGTGTCGCCGACGGCGAAGACAACGGCCTGCTCGGCGGGGTCATAGGAGGCGGCGATGGTGACGATGCCGCCGCGCGGGGTGAACTTGGCGGCATTGCCGAGCAGGTTGACCAGGGCGCGGCGCAGTTTGTCTTCATCCGCTTCAATATAAGGCAGGCCGGCGGGGATGTTACGGGCGACGCGCAGGCCGTTGGACTGGGCGAGCGGCGCGGTCTGTGTCAGGGCGTATTCAATCACGTCGGCAGGAGCAAGCGAGTGTTTTTCCAGGGCAATGGAACCCGCTTCGAGTTTGCCGATGTCCAGCAGGTCGTTAATCATGCCCAGCAGCGTCACCCCGCCGGCAATCGCATTGTCCAGAATTTCGCCGGCCACCTCGTCTCGCTCGCCTAACAGTTTCAGGGTCTGAACGCCGGTCAGCAGAATCGTCAGAGGCGTTCGCAGATCGTGGACGATCATGTTGGTCAGGTCGTCCCGCAGGGTCTCCACCTGCTTGCGCTCTGAAATATCGGAAAAGGTGACGACCAGGCCGCGCACCCCAAACTCCGAACGGATCGGCGAGGCCAGTGTCGCGGCAGGAAGCGAGGAGCCGTCGCGCCGCCACAAAAGATCGTCGTCCCGACGCATCACCTCGCCGGACTTCAGGGCGCGGCGAACGGGATTGTCCTGCAAAGCGGATTCCGAGGGAGAAACTTCATCGGGATTGGTGTACAGCAGGCTTCCCATCTCTTTGCCCCAGAGTTCCTTCGGGTGATAGCCCAACAGCGCGGCTCCCGCCGGATTGATATAGGTGCAAAGCCCCTGCGCGTTCACCTGATACACGCCCTCGCCGGTCGCTTCCAGCAGTGTTTCCAGGCGACTCAGCGCCGCTTCGGTTTCCCCGGCCTCCCGGCGGGTTCGGCGCAGCAAACCGGATGCCTGGACAAACAGCGCCAGCAGCAGGATGATTCCCGCCCCGGTCAGCGCCTGCGCCTGATTACGATGCTCAATGGCCTTCCCCTGGAGCGCGTCCGCCGCGTCCCGAAACGCTTGCCGCAACGTGTCTGCCGTCTGCCAATTCACCTGCCCGGTTTGCTGCAAGGACAGGGTGAAAGCGTTCCACGCCGCATCCGTCTGGTGGATTTCCTGCGGATGCAGGGCGCGCAGCCGGGAGCGCTGTTCCCCCATCCCCTTGAAAAGCGCCTGCCAGTCACCGACAGGCAGCGCTTCGCCGGGAGGCTGTGCGGGATCCGGGAGCGCAGGCGGGTTTCCTGGCGAGCCGACAGAAGGGGTCTGCACGACGCCATAGACCCACAGGCTGTCCGCAGACAGCAGGGCGCATTGGCGGGCGGCATGGAGACTGCCGCTCCGCCAGACTGTTGAGCAGAAGGGAAAGCAGGAGCAGGCTGACGGCGAGGATGACCAGCCCGGACAGCAGGCCAGACAACTGCCGATGCTGGCCCTCGGAAGCCCGCTGTAGGGAATCAGTTGTCATGGCGGGGGAGGCCTAGCCTCGCTCCGGTCGCAGGAGCGGAAAGAGAATGACATCGCGAATGGACGGCGCATCGGTAAGGATGACGGCCAGACGGTCCACCCCGCCGCCGAAGCCGCCGGTTGGCGGCATGCCGTATTCCATCGCCCGCAGAAAATCCTCGTCCATCGGATGCGCCTCAGCGTCTCCGCTGGCGCGCATCTTCGCCTGCTCGGCAAACCGTTCGCGCTGGTCAAGGGGATCGTTGATCTCGCTGAACGCATTGCCGAGTTCCGCGCCGGCCATGTAAATCTCAAACCGGCGCGTGAGCGCAGGATTGGTCGGGACTTTTTTGGCAAGCGGCGAGGTTTCCGTGGGAAAATCGGTGATAAATGTCGGCTGGATCAACGTCGGCTGCGTGTACTTCTCATGCAGCTTCTCAATAATGCCCCCGACCGTTGGTTCGTTCTCGGTCGGCAGGCCCAGACGACGCAGGACGGCATGGGCGGAGTCAAGCGTTTGGAGTTCCGCAGGCGCGACCCCGGCGTTCTGTTGGATGCCTTCCAGCATGGGCAGCCGGGCGAAATTAGGGGCGAGATCTATCAAATTGCTCTGATAGGTGAACTGTTCGGCTCCATGCAGGACGCGGCAGATATGCCGATACATGCCTTCCACCAGTGTCATCATGTCGTCCAGATTGGCATACGCCGCGTAGACTTCCATCAGCGTAAATTCCGGGTTGTGCCGGGTGGAAATGCCTTCGTTTCGAAAGACGCGCCCGATCTCATACACACGGTCCAAGCCGCCGATAATGAGCCGCTTGAGATAGAGTTCCAGCGAGATACGCAGGTGCAGCTCCAAATCCAGGGCGTTGTGATGGGTCAGGAAGGGCCGGGCGGCAGCGCCGCCCGCGACTGTTTGCAGCACGGGCGTTTCCACTTCCAGATAGTCATGCCCGTCCAAATACTCTCGCATCGCCCGAACGACTTTCATGCGGTTCAAAAGCCGTTCGCGGGAGTCTTTGTTGACCAGCAGGTCCACAGACCGCTGCCGGTAGCGCAGTTCCGGGTCTTTGAGCGCTCCCGAATGCTTTTCTTCGCCGGCTTCGGTTTCGTATTCTTTGCCCAGCGGCAGGGGGCGCAGGGATTTGGACAAAAGTGTCCACTCGCGGGCATGCACCGAGATTTCGCCGGTCTTGGTCTTGAAAACAAAGCCCGAGACGCCCGCGATGTCGCCCAGATCAAGATGACCAATATCCGCGTAGAGTTCTTCGCCGATCTCATCCTTGCGAACGTAAATTTGAATGCGCCCCGTCGCATCGGTGATGTCCAGAAACGCGGCTTTTCCCATCAGGCGCAGGGACGTGATCCGCCCGGCGACAAAAACCGTATGCCCCTCCAGCCCCTCAAAGTCACTGACGATCTCTCGGGCATAGTGGGTGACGTCAAACCGTTCCAGCGCAAATGGGTCGCGCCCTGCCTGACGCAAGGCATTTAACTTTTGCAGGCGAATGGGGTCCATGCCTTCGGCGGCAGGTAAGTTTTGAGGTAGTGTCTCTTCGGTCAAGCGTGTTTTCCTTTTTAGCGGGTTAGCTTTGATCTTAGCGATTACCAACCTCGTAGATGCTTTATCTCTTCATAAGCCTGGTTAATCTCCCGAAGCTTATTGTTGGCTAATTGTTGAAATTCCGGGGCCAGATGGTTGACTCTGTCTGGGTGATATGCCATCGCCAACTGTCGGTATTTCGCACTCGCTTCCTCTTTAGTACAGGACGCTGAGAGGCCAAGAGTTTGGTAGCAGTTGATAGGTGAGGATTTCGGAGGCTCCTGAGCGGTAGAAGCCCGCCGCTGATTCTGCTTAGGCGCTTCCTGACGGGGTGGGGCCTGTTGAGGCTTAGGTCGCGGCGGTGTTTGCTGCTCGTTATGCCGGTGCTGCGGTTCTCCATAACCCTGAAAGGACATAAAGAGCGAACTAAATTGGTCTACAGCACTTAAAGAACTCACATGCAACAGCACATTTAGCCCTGTCGCCGACCGGAGTTCAACCACCCCATATTGTGCAATGGGAATTTGATGGTTGTTATTAAATCGACGGTCAGGCCCACCATCCTTGTTAACATATCTCCATGTCGTTCCTACAACCATCGCATCTTGAGGAACCCCCTGCTCCTCAATGAAACGAGTTTGCCCCGACCCGAGCATAAGGCTTGTGTATTCTACTGCCCCGTACATCCCATTTTGCAATACATATATTCGGTCAGGGAAGAAGAAAAACTGCTGTCCGATAATGTTTAGACAGTATGGGGTTACATTGCTGGCAATATTAGCCGAGGATCTCTGCTGCACACCAGCAAGCGTTCTATTTAGTAATGAGGAAGCACCCGCATTTCGCTTCCAGTCATAAGTATGATCCTGCGTCGTGATACGCCAAATTCGTTGCGCCTTTGCAAGTGCGGAAAGAGAGTGCGCCAAAATATCCCAACGCTGTTGTGCAGATGGTTCCAATTTGTATTCTAGGTGAAAAGTGCGGCGTTGCGTGTCAGACTTTTTGACAATGGAAGCGAGGTACAAAGTCAAACAAAGCAGAAGACCAGTAATAATGAAATGGATTTGGAATGCTAGACAGGCTAAGATCAAGCCGCCAAGGAGTACCATCCAAGCGTATGTCGTCCTATGGCTAACTTCGTTCAATTGTTGCAAAGTAGAGGCCGAGGATAACTCAACGAGTTGGCTTGCATCAGCGGTAACAATGGGCGTACCTACATTTGATAAAGGCGTAGGTCGCGGATAAGGGGATGGAGGAATAGAAGTTCTTGGCCCAAGATAGCCGTCAATCCGTTGCCGATAGCGAATCCCACCAGCCCCAATGGTAACGTGTGTTCCGCGAGGCCCACTGGTGACTCGGTAGCCTTTGCCACCAATGGAACTGCTTATTCCTGACTTGGAAAACGTCACTCGTGCGCCCCCGCCGAGGCTGACAGACTTGCGAAATCCGAATGGCATTTTCCTTATCGGCTCCTCACTAACTCGTTACTAACTTGTTATGGCAATCTTCGCTTTTGTATAGTTATCTGGCAATAGAGAGAGGCGGAGCAAGCCCCGCCCCCATAGCGCCAACTGCTATTTGCGGATGGCGACGATCTCGTATCGGGTTTTTCCGGCGGGCGTCGTGACGGTCACGGCGTCGCCGACTTTTTTGCCGATTAGAGCTTCACCGACCGGGAACTCGTCGCTGATTTTCTCGCGGCTGGGGTCGGCTTCCACGGGAGAGACCAGCGTGAATTCCCAGTCGTCCAGATCATCCCTCACGGTGACGACGGAGCCAAGCCCCACCTGATCGGTAGAAATCTCTTCCATGTCCAGGGGCCGAGCGAGCTGCATGATATGTTTGAGGTCTTCGATGCGCCCTTCCAGAAAAGCCTGGGCGTTTTTGGCGTCTTCGTATTCGGAATTTTCCGTGAGTTCGCCGTATGTGATCGCATCGCGGATGCGCTCGGCGACTTCGCGCCGCTCCGTCGTGCGAAGCGATTCCAGTTCATCGGCCAGTTCTTTGTACCCGCCGGGGGTCAGCACGATCTCTTCAATGTCACCCAAGTCAGTCAATCTCCTTGCGCGGGAGGGATTTTGTTTTCTGTAATTCTTGTCGCTAAAACACAGAAGCACTGCCCGTTCCAACCGCACGAGTGGAGGCGGAACGACCAGCGCTTACCTATACGTTCTGTTTAACAGCAATTGTTGCCAAAGTTTGCGCGATATTATACCCGCAAGTCTGCCGGTTTGTCAACCTTCGTGCGGCGCTTGCGGCGCGGCAGCAGCGGACGGACACGCGCCCCGGCATCGCGAAGCGCATCGCGGTATAATTGCTTCAGCCGCTCCCCCGTCAGGGTCTGGCCGGTGCTGTAATATATGGCCGCCGCCTTGCCGACGGTGTAGGTGCCAGCATAGGCCACCGAACCTTTGACCACCAGCCCGATGCCGCCGGGGACCAGGCCGATCAATTCACGGGCGACCGCGCGCCAGCCGAACGCGCTGCCGACAACCGGCAGCAGTTCGCGCGCCCGCGCCCGCAGGTCCATTTCCCGGCCATATGCCGCCGCGATCTCTAGCAGCAAAATGGCCTGATTTCGGGTCAGGATCACCATGTCGCCCAGCGCAGTCGCAGGCGACAGAAAACTGGTGAACGGCAGCACGCCCGGCAGCGCGGAGACGAGGGCGATTTTCGCATTTTGCTTGGACGCTTCAGCGATGAGCTGCGCGACCACGGCGGGCCGAAAGGCGGGAATGCGGCGGGCCAAAGCCAGCCGTAGATCAGGATGCGCCACGACTATCTTGGCCAGCGTTTCCGCCAATCGCGCCTCATCAGCGGTGAGCGGATCGGCTTCCAGGGGGAGGCTGCCCGGCGGCGCGGTTTTGGCATCGGCATAGAAGCCGACATAAGGCCGAATGTAGGCAGGTCCCTGCGCCCCCAGATCGCGCGGGGCCGGCGATTCCAGCGCCAGCCGCGCGGCCAGCAGGGCGGTCTGGTCGTCCGTCCCCACCAGCGCCAGATGAAAGGGCCGCTCGGCCTCCTCCACAATCTCCTGAACGCTCAGGGACTTCATTAAGCTCCAAATTCGCCACGCACCGCCCACATGGCCGGGAACTCGTTTGGATAATGACTGGGGTATCTTCATATGCGCCTCCTCGTGCTGCCGTTATACCCGCATTTGCCGGTCCGCCTCGCGAACGCAGGAAACAAGTGTATGTCTGGCGAACAGGCAGAAAAATGGACGCTCTCACTGGCTCCCACACCCGGCGATGCCGCCGAAACATTCCCTTCCTGCTGGCCTGCACTGTGTTTGCCGGCTGCGCCGCACGGACGCCGGTCCAGACCATTGCCGGCGACTGGCGCGGCAGCATGAAGACGGGCAACCTCACCGTCCCCTGCCGCTGGGAATTGCATGAAGACGGCACGCAGACCGTCACAGCAACGCTCCCACAAGGGCTTCTGACGGCGCAGGGAACCTTTATGTTCCACGACGACACACTGACCCAGCGGACGACAACGCGCATGATCGTCTTAAACGGCGAAAAGAAAGTGATGCCGCTTGTCAACCCGATGGAGGCGACCTATCAGTGTCAGTTGACGGAAGATACGTTGACGCTGACCAAGCCGGACACACTGGAAAAGATCATGCTGACGCGCGAGAAGTAATACGATGGGTTCTTGAAACATGGCAACCTTTTACAACATTTATGAAGATTATATGTTTTTTATGTTCGTGGCCGCTGTGGTAATCTGTTTTATCAATGGGACGACGCTGACACGGTTACGCGAAAAAGGCAAATTGCACTATCGCTCGTGGTTGCTGCCTGGGTTTATCGGCAACATTCTGGTTGTTGTTCTCACTTTCTTCGTACTGATACGATTGTTGATGCGAATTCGCAGCCCTCTTCTGAACTATCTGGAGTTAGCAATCAACGGAAGCGTAGGATTGCTTGCCTTGTATACTGCGTTTCGACTGTGGCAGTCTGTGAACCGCACCGCGCCGTATCCGGGCAACTTGCCGCCATACAGCCAGCACGAAGAAGCAGGGGTCTGGCCGCCGTCGCCGAAGCCGCCGGATAAGGGTTAGAAGTTGTTACGCAGCCTCCTCCTGACAATGGAGTGAACTCCTTCGCTCTGTGGCCTGCGGCCCAGTAACCGCCTTCGCGGGTACAAGAAGGGCGGCTGTCCCTTTGTTTTCTGACCGCGAAGGCGGTCACTGGGCGTCTGCGCCACAGAGCGAAGGGCTTTAGCCCATTGTGCAAAGGCCCTTGCGTCACATCTCTGAAAGACCGGGGCTTTTGACGAGCAAAATGTCCCACCGGGACAAAAGAGGAAACCGAATGACACTGCCTATTGTGCATCTCACGGGAACCGCGTATGAACAGGGCGTCCAGCATGGGCAGGCCCTCCAGAACCGCATCGCGCATAATCTCGGCGTCTATTTTCTGCGGTTTGAGCGCGAAGCCAAGCTGTCGCGGACGGAAGTGCTGGATCGGGCCAAGTTGTACGGCAAAGCGATTGAGAGTCAGAACGCGGACTATTACGCCAGCCTGCGCGGCGTCGCCGACGGCTCCGGCTTCGGGCTGGCAGAACTGACGGCCTTGCAGGTGCGTTACGAAATTCTTTACTATCAATTCGGCAAGAACGCCATGACGGAAGACGTGGACGGCTGCACCGCCTTTGCCATTCTGCCCGAAGCGGCGGCGAATGGGCATCTGCTGCTCGGCCAGAATTGGGACTGGATTCCGCAGGTGCAGGGCGCGGTTCTGCATACGACCGATGCCGATGGCTTTCAAACCCTGGCCTTTACGGAAGCCGGGATTGTCGGGGCCAAGATCGGCTTCAACAGCCGGGGCGTGGGCCTTACCATCAACGGCATGACCAGCGTGGACGATGACTGGTCCCGCCTGGCCCGGCCGTTCCATGTCCGCTGCTATGAGATACTGCGCTCCCGCGATTTTGACGCCGCCGTCCAAGTGGTCACGGACGAGGCCCGCGCCTGCTCCACCAACTTTCTGATCGCGCAGACGCCGAACCAAGTGGTAGATATTGAAGCCGCGCCGGACGCCCTGCGCCTGTTGGGCTGCGAAGGCGGCTGCCTCGTGCATACCAACAACTTCACCGAGCCACAGGAAATCGGCGTCGTCGAACCGCCCAACCCCAAGCGGCCCTTTTCGATGGGCCGCCGCTCCCGCATGGGCGAACTGCTGTCCGCACGGGAAAGCGTGAGTATTGCCGACCTGCAATCCGATTTGCGCGACCATGTCCGCTACCCCTACGGCATCTGCCGCCACGCGGCCGTCGGCTTGGAGCCGCCGGAGAACCACTACATCACCGTAACATCGGTCATCATGGACTTAGACGCCAAAACGCTGCTCCTGACCGACGGCGTGCCGTGCGAAAATGAGTACCAAAAGGTGACACTGGCAGGATGAAAACCACGTTGACTGATGCCATCAACCAGGACGGCTTCGCGATTGTGCAAAACGTCGTAGGCTCCGAGACAGTCGCGGCTTTGATTACCGCTCTCAATCAGGCGGAAGACAATCCGAGCATCCGGCGGCGTGACAGCGTGTATGCGATCCGCAACCTTCTGGAAGTCGTCCCGGAAGTGGCAACGCTGGCGATGTCACCCGAACTGCGCTCACTCGTGGCGTCCATTCTGGGGCCGGATTGCTTTGCGGTGCGCGGCATTCTCTTTGACAAAACACCCGATGCCAATTGGAACGTCGTCTGGCATCAGGATTTGTCCATTGCTGTTCAGGAAAAGAAGGATGTGGCCGGCTTTGGGCCATGGTCGGAAAAGGCTGGCGTGGTTCATGTTCAGCCGCCCGCGTCCGTTCTGGAACGAATGCTGACGGTGCGCTTGCATCTGGACGACTGCGACGAGGCCAACGGGCCGCTGCAAGTTTTGCCGGGTTCACACTTGAGCGGGCGGCTGGCCTCGGAAGAGATTCAAGAGCGGCGTCGGCAGTCTCCAAGCGTTGTTTGCCCCGTTCCAAGCTGCGGTGTGCTGCTGATGCGGCCCCTGCTGCTTCATGCCTCATCGGCGTCTCAGAGTCCGCGCCATCGCCGCGTCGTGCATCTGGAATACGCTGCCGAGACATTGCCGGGCGGCCTGCAATGGCGCTTTTGCGAAAATCAGACTGAACAAGTCCTGCTGTCAGCAATTTAAAACTATGTCACATCAAACTACACTTCAGCCTTACGGCCCAATCCCCTCTCTGCGCCAGCAGCGTCACCAGGCCAGGGAGTTTTATGGGTTTGTCCATTTCACGATTAATACGTTCACTGACAGAGAGTGGGGCTATGGCGACGAGTCGCCGTCCCAATTTAACCCCACAGACTTTGACGCGGATGCTCTGGCAGGTGTGGCGACAGAGGCGGGCATGGCCGGCTTGATCCTGACGTGCAAGCACCATGACGGCTTTTGCCTATGGCCGACGAAAACTACAGCCCATTCCGTGCAAAGCAGCCCCTTTCGTAGCGGCAACGGGGATGTGGTCGGGGAAGTGGCGGCGGCCTGCCGGAAGGCCGGCATTGAGTTCGGCGTTTACCTGTCTCCGTGGGACCGCAACAGCCCCCTGTATGGCACTCCCGATTATGTTGAGAAGATCTATCGCCCGCAGCTTCGGGAGCTGCTGACGAATTATGGGCCGCTCTTTGAAGTCTGGTTTGACGGCGCAAACGGGGGCGACGGCTTTTATGGCGGGGCCAGGGAAATGCGGCGGATTGATCCGGCGACGTACTACCACTGGCCCGAAACCTGGCAGATCGTTCGCGAATTACAGCCGGAAGCGGTCATGTTCTCCGACGCCGGGCCGGATGTGCGCTGGATCGGCAATGAAGACGGCATCGCCGGCGATCCGTGCTGGGCGACGCTGCATCTGCGCGACACCGTGCCGGGACAGGCAAATCCGCAGCAACTCAACAGCGGAGATCGGGACGGCGAAACGTGGCTGATTCCCGAATGCGATGTTTCCATCCGTCCCGGCTGGTTCTGGCACGAGAGCGAAACCGACCGGGTACGCACGGCAAAAAACTTGACGGACCTGTACTTTCAGTCAGTCGGTCGCGGCGGGACACTGCTGCTGAAATCTTGCGCCGGATCGGCGAGGCCGCATTCCTGACCCCGATCTGGCATCTCTGCGCCAATTCCGCGCGCATCGGGACGCGCTGTTTTCGCAGGATTTTGCTCAGGAGGCAGCGTTCGCACCCGAAGCCCAGAATGGCCTGTACACGTCGCGCGAGACCCTGCTCACGCTGCCGCAGCCGCGTACCGTGAATGTGATTCGGCTTCGCGAATATCTGCCCTGGGCCAGCGGATAGACGCCTGGGAAATGGACGCCTGGCAGGACGGCGGCTGGCAAACCATCGCGCAGGCCCAGGCCGTGGGAGCGCAGCGCCTTTTGCGTTTTCCTGCCGTGACCACGGATCGCTTCCGGCTGCGAATGACCGCGCTGCCTGTAGATCAGCCGGCCCTCTCGGAAATCGCGTTCTTTTTTGAGCCTGCCGTTTGAACAGGTATCATCGCCTAGCGTGTCGGGGGACGGTTCAATTCTGCCGGCACGGGGGATAAGTGGGAATGACTAAAGCAGTATTTTATGGCGCGTCCACGGTGGAAGGCGTCGGAGCGTCCAAGCCCGAAAAACGATTCACCTCGCTGATGAGCCGGACGCTGGGATGGGAAGAGATTAATCTGGGCATCGGCGGGACGACTATGACGGGACGCGACGACAGCGGCCTGGTGGTCAACGAAGAAAGCGGCATCGGGCGCGTCCCGGACATTCTGAACGCGCAGCCCGACATGGTTATCATTCTGTACGGGGCGAACGACTTTGCCGCCTCCTGCCCTCTGGGCGATCCCAGCAAATTCCAGCAGGGGACTTTTTTCTGGGACTATGACACAGTCCTGCGCGGGCTGATTGAAAATTTGCCGGACGCGGAAGTGGTGACCAGCACCCTGGCCTACCGCGCCGACGCCGAGACGCCCAACGATCTGGGCCTGACGCTGGAAGATTACAACCAGGTAGTACGCCATCTCAGTGAACGCTATACGCTGCAACTCGCGGATGCCTACACGAACTCCGGCATAGACAAACGCAACTTCGCGTCGCTGTCCGCCGATGACGCCCACCTGAACGATGACGGCCATCAGCGACTGGCGGCCTTTTTCATTGAGTGCATTCAAATGGACCGATGCGATTAGACGACATTCCCACCGAGTATTTCCGCCGTCAGGACGAGACCTCGGACCGTTTGTTTTATCAGTCGCCGCGCCTGGTCGCCCACATTGATGACGCCGCGATTGCTGCCTTAGGCGCGTTTCTTCGCCCACGCATCCCTGACAACGCCGACGTGCTGGATTTGATGTCCGCCTATCTTTCCCATCTGCCTGCCGATGTCCGCGCTCGCTGCCGCCGCGTGACTGGCCTGGGCATGAACGAAGCGGAATTAGCCGCCAATGAGCAGTTGACCGACTTTACGGTGCAGGACCTGAACGCGGTTCCCACTCTCCCCTACCCTACCGCTTCATTTAAGGTCGCGCTTTGCACGGTCAGCGTCCAGTACCTGCTCCACCCCGTTGAAGTCTTTGCGGAAGTCCGCCGCGTTCTGCGGCCCGGCGGCTGCTTCATGGTTTCTTTTTCCAACCGCTGCTTTCCCACCAAAGCGACCCGCCTCTGGCTCGGCACCAATGATGTACAGCACACAGCATTGGTTCGCCTGTACTTTGAGCAAAGCGGCGGATGGGACGAGATTGAAGCCTTTGACATCAGCCCCTCTCCCGGCCAATCCGACCCGCTGTATCTGGTGACGGGGCGCGCTGCTTCGGGTATAATAAATGCGAATTAGTCTCAGCAAAAGACAGATCGCATGGCATTTACCCTCAACGATACCCAGCGCGCCCGGCTGGCCGCAATTCGCGGCAGTCTGGACGAAGGCGAGCGGCGCTTCCTTTTCTGGTCGCGGCGGGAGGCTCAGGCGGCTGCCGCCCAGGCGTTTGGCGAGACGCTGACCGAAAGCGGGCTGCGGGCGGGGCGGCCGCTAACCGAAGACGCCCGAACCAGACTGCTGCGCGCGGCGGCGGAAATGGCCCCCAACGGCAACCTGTCCCGGCGGCTGTATGCGAGTGATCCGAAAGGCTTTGATGCGCGTCTGCGCCGTCTGCTGTTTGGCGATGAGCCTCTCCCAGACCGCCTGCGCGGGTTTCTTGAAGTACGCGGGACAGGAATACAAACGGCATCCGGGCTGCTTTGCGCCTTTCTGCCGGACACGTACCCTCTCGTGACTCGCCCGGCCCTGCGCCGTCTGGCTTTGACGGCGGAACAGAAGCGCGAGGCGCTGGCGGAAGCGTCGGAGCGCTACGGCTTTTCTATCCCGGCGAACGAGCCGCCGGACGCGGCGCAAAGCCTGCTGGCGCTTTTTGTGGTCTATGAGCAGGTACGCGCCGCGCTCCAACTGGCAACGTACCCGGAGGTAGATCAGGCGCTTCGCACGGACGTACCGGCTCTAGCAGGCACCGGGACGGCGCTTGTGAAAGAACCCGGCGCTTCCTACGCCGCGCCGACGCCCGCCCTGACCGAGACAACGCTGCTGGCCGGCCTGGAAGAGTACGCGCTGGGGCAGGGCTTCACCTTTCCCCCGCACCGCCTGCGCTCCTATTATGTTGCTCTGAAAACCAAACCGTTCGCTATTTTGTCCGGCGTGTCCGGGACGGGCAAGACGCGCCTGGCTGAGTTGTTCGCCGAGGCGTTGACCGGCCACCATCCTCGTCAGTTTCGCTTAATCCCCGTGCGACCGGATTGGAACGACTCCACGGCCCTGTTCGGCTATCACAATGTCCTTGCAAATCGCTACGTTTCCACACCGTTTTTGGACATCGTTCGCCTGGCAGCCCTGCCGGAGAACCGGCAGCGGGCGTTTTTCGTGTGTCTGGATGAGATGAATCTGGCGCGCGTGGAGCATTATCTGGCGGATTATCTGTCGGCCCTCGAATCCCGCGCCCATCGCATCCCGCTCTCGGAAGACGTGCCGGATTTAGTCCTGCCGCCGAATTTCTTTGTGACCGGGACAGTCAACGTGGACGAGACGACGCACGGCTTCTCGCGCAAGGTGCTGGACCGCGCCAACACGCTGGATTTTGACGAAGCGCCAAAACTGGCGGGGGTGGTGGGCAGCAAGGGTCCGGCGCGGCTAGACGAAGACCTGGGCATTTCGGCGTTGCAGCGGCAGTCGTCGTTTCTGTCATCCCGGGTGACGAATGTCGGGCGGGCGCGGGAGCGGCTGTCATTGCGGGACGCGGCTTTTCCCGAACGCGCTCTGGCCGCGCTTCAGGCTGTCAACGATCTGCTGTACGCCCAACGCCTGCACTTCGCGTACCGCGTCCGCGACGATGTGCTGATGTTCCTTGCCAACAGCTTTGACGCCGAGACAGGCCAGGGCCTGCTCCTGCCCGACATCGCCGAGAACTTCACGCTGGCCCTGGATTTGCAAATCCGCCAGAAAGTCCTGCCGAAGCTGCACGGATTAAGCGAAACGCTGGCCCCGCTCCTGGCGCGGCTGCACTCGTGGGCAGAAACAGAGCAACTGACGCAGACCGCGGCCAAACTGGCGCGGATGCGAACTTCCGGGCTGGAAACAGGATACATCCGGTTCTATGACTGACGTTGGAGATGAACCATTCAAGCGAACGATTTAAGCGGGCGATTAAAATCGCGGCAACAAAAACACAAAGTCTGCCTTCGCAGACTAAAAAAATCCTAACCGGCGAAGGCCGGTTTCGTGCCTTTGTTGCTGCGGTTTCAACCGCCGGAAAAGACAATGACTGACTTTGACCCGATAGACTGGCGGCGATTGCTGACGGCGGATGAGCGAGCGCAAATGCTGAATGACATTGCCCGCGTCTCGCTGGCAGTGGGTGCGGCCCTGTTTCCCGGTCAGCCCTGGCAGGATTTAGACATTGCCGCCGGATCACTAATCACGCCCAAATCGCCGATTGAGCGTCTCAGCTTCATTGAGCGCGCGCTGCCCCTGCTGGCGCAAGCGATACCGCAGATTCGCTGTTCGCCGATCGTGGAAGCGGCTGCCCGCATGCGCCCGGTCGCGCCGCCGTCCCGCGCCCACCGCGTGACGACGGGGGCGATCCTGCAAGCCGTCCGTCGCGGCGAGGCCGCCCGTACTTTGGACGAAACGACAACGACGCTGACAGCGGACACGCCCGAAAACCGGGCCGTGAAGTCGTTCCTGCGGAGGCTGGTGCGAGACTGCGCCGCCATTCGGCAAATCGCGGAAGCGGAGGAAGCCGCCGGAGCGGCGGCGCGGGCGGAAGGCTGCGCCCGGCGAATTCAAGGGCTGCTGGCCGGGGACTGGTGGGAAGAGGTGGCATCCGACGTAAACGCCTGGACGAAGCCGCCGACACAGCGGGCGATGGCCCGCCCTGACTATGCTGTCATCTTCCGAGAGACGACTCGTTACCGCGCCGGCTTTGCGTTTGAATGGAACCATCCCCGGCTGACGCTGCCGCAACGCGAGACGTGGCGGCTGTATGAGACCTGGTGCCTGTTTACCACGCTGGACGCCCTGCGCGCGCTGGGCTGGACGCCCATTCTTGGAGACGGCGGCGCGACGCCCGATCTGTTCGCTGTTCGCGAAGGCCGCCTGACCTGGACGCTGGCCCAGGGCAATCCCTCGCGTGTTCGCCTTGTTTCACCGCAGGGGCAGCGGCTGTCCCTGTTCTACAATCCGACGTATGCACAGGGCGAGCGGTCATTGTCGCACACCATGCAGCCCGATATTACTTTGGAAGAAGACGGGGCGGCAGGCCGGGTCTGGATACTGGACGCCAAGTTTAAGCCTTATGACCTACCAGGCGCAGAAGGAGACGACATCAATCAAATGCACGCTTACCGGGACGCCATTGTGGGACTAGATGGTTCCCGATGCGTCGCCCATGCCTGGTGCCTCTATGCGGGTCTGGCCGATACGCCCAATCGCGCCCGGATCACTTACGGCAGGGTGGAACCTCACCCTTCGGAACCTAACCCCGCCGCAGCACTGGCTACCCGGAGGGCAAGCGGCGACCCTTCCCTGTTAGGGAAGGGTGAAGACGTAGGGGCGTTGCTTGCTGCGCCCTCTTCTCTATCTCGACTCCCCTCCCTTGGGTTTTAATGGGGTAACAGGGGAGGGGCCGGGGGAGAGGTTCTTCGGGGAACCTGCTGACAGGGCCATCGTCGGGGCGCTTTGCCTGCGGCCCGGCGACGAAAATTCGTTCAGAAACTTGTGCGGGTTGCTGACAGCATGGCTGCCACCGTCTCCAAAAAGCTGATCTGGGCTTTGCTGAAGGGCGCTTCGCCCGCCGCATAAACGGTCAATGCCCCCTGCCCCGCCCTCAGCGGCACAGACACGACGGAATGGTGCCCTGACTGCCCGGCAAATGCCCGCCACAGCCCGGCATCCAGCGTGCGGTTGGGCCGCGCCGGATACAGCACGGTCTTTCCCGTTCGGACCGCCTCCTGTGCGGCAGAGCCGATCAACGCCGGATCGTTGGGCGCGTGCCGCGTTGGGAAAAGCAATGCCTCCTGATAGTCCGCACCAACTAAGCGCAGTCCGTTATCTTCTTGGACTGCCAGTGTGCAGATCTCACATTCCAACGTGCTTTTGACCTGCTTCGCGACGAAATCCGCCAGCCCATCGTGTGACTGCTCCTGCGTCACGGTCAGGGCGATTTCGCGCAAGGCCGCGCTCTGTTTCGCCAGATGCGCCGCCTCCGCCGCCTGCTGAAGGGAGGCCAGAGACGGCGCGGCGAGGGCGGCGATCTGCGTGAGCGCCTCCATCAAATCTGCGCTGCCGAACGCATTGGCCGCCGGGCAAGTCACGGACAGATGTCCGAGCGCCCTGCCGCCAGCCAGGAGGGGGAAGGCGCAAGTGGCCCCTTCGCTCTCTGCTTCCCCCAAGTCGGAAGAATGGTCATGGCTGACAAACGGCTCGCGGGCGATGTACACCTGCCATAGCAACGGCGAAGTGGCATCAAAGGGAAACGTCGGCGGCTGCGCCTGCCTGTGCGACCGGGGCCGCTTCGGGCGCGCGTCCGGGGCGGACGCCAGCCGTGTCAGGCGCTTGCGCTCACTGTCATACGCATACAGCCGGACTCGCGCCCCGGCCAGACCATCCAGCAAAGCCAGCGCGTTTTCCACCGTGCCTCGGGCAATTTCTTCCGCGTCTGTTGCGGCACTGAGGCATTGGCACAGGGCGCGCAGAACCTGCCCCCGCTGTGCCGTTTCCCGTTCCCGCGTCTCGGCCTCCTGCCGGGCCGTGACATCATGGAAGACGCAAATCGCGCCGCCTGAGATCGGGCGGGCGTCAACGTCCAGAACGCGCCGCGTTCCCTCGGTCGTCAGAAAGACATAGCCCGCGCCTACCACAGATTGCCCGGTTCGGAGGGCGCGTGTCAGGGGAAGCTGCCCCGGTGGGACAGGCTGGCCGCTGGGGTAGCTGAGTTGATGAATGCCGTCCGCGTCCGGCCCGAACCATTGCCGGGCGGCGGCATTGGCGTAGGAAATCGCGCCGGCAGCGTCACAGGCAATCACGGCGTCTCCGACCAAGTCCAGCAGTGGATCAGGGCGAGGGAGGCGCGGGGCCGGCAGCCATCGGCGGCGCGTGCCGAACGCGGTCCCGCCTCCCAGCAGCAGGCCCAGCCAGAACGAAAACCGTTGCACCATGACAGCGATTGTCCCCGACATCGCTTATGGCCCGGCGCTGAGAGCGACTGCCGTCCACCCCGCAAACGGCCCGTACTGCATGCGTGTCTGCCCGCTCCCCGTCACGTTCCATAGCGAAATCTGCCCGTCCGCATTGTCCCACAGCAGATGCGTCGCCCCATCCGGCCCCGTCGCTATCGCCTGCGCCGCCCAGCCCGAAAACGGCCCGTACAGCGCGGGCGTGTATGCCCCTGTGCTGAAGTCCGCGCTCCACAATGCCGCCGTCCCGTCCGTCTTGTCCCACAGCAAATGCGCCCCGTCATCCGGCCCGACCGATAATGCCACGGCGCTATACCCGGCAAATGGGCCAAACAGCGAGAAATCCGCTCCGTTCGCCCGAAAGCGCACCCCTGCCGCCGCGCCATTGGTATTGCTCCACAGCAAATCAGTCACGCTGGTTCCCGACGCGACCGCCTCCGCCGTCCATCCGGAGAAAGGCCCGGCTTCGCCATGCGTGTACGCGCCGCTACTTGTGTCCACGCTCCACAGGCTGGCCGTGCCGTCGGTTTTGTCCCAGAGCAAGTGCGCCTGACCATCGCCGCCGACGCTGAGGCTGACGGCGCTCCATCCGGGGAAGGGGCCGTACTGATGGAAGGTGTAAGTGCTGTCAGCGTGGATGTTCCAGAGGAGTGCCGTGCCGTTGGTGTTCGTCCACAGCAAATGGGCCAGTCCGTCCGGCCCATCGGCGACTGCCTTTGCGGTTCCATCCGGGAAAGGGTCCGAAGACGGCAAATCCATAAGTGCCGTCGGGGTTGACGCTCCACAGGCAGGCTTGCCCGCTGCCGCTGTTCCACAAAAGCTGGGAATGACCGGGGCCGAGTTCATAGGCTCCGATGCTAGGTGGGTCTGGGCGCGTGATGCCGTCTTTGTCGGTTGCCGGTGCGCCGGTGGCCGTGCCTGCGCGGAGGCAAGGTGAGCCGGGCCGCAGATGCAGGTCGCCGGTCGCCGCATTGACGAACAGCGGGTCGGCATTGATGTTGCCCGTGCCGAGATAGCCGCCCTGCACGTCACAATAGTCAGTTATGGCACTGACGGTATTGTTACGATCATTTGTAATCTCACTGCCTGTATCGCCGAAGAAGATGTCATTGGTCAATACGATTGTGCCATCACTATTGTAGTTGTAGATACCACCGTTGCCGCCATCTCTTGTTGTTGTGTACCCCATTTTATGTACCACTGGCAAAGTGAGTGTTCTGGTTAATCAGCAGGCTTGCTTATAATTTGTTCCGCCTCCTGCTGTTGTTGCCAAGCCCGCGCAAACTGAGCAGGCGACAAATAGTTCAAGCTGCTGTGGGGCCGCTCTTCATTGTACCAGTGCCTGTGCGTTTCCAGATGCACCGTAGTTTCAGCGACCGAGGCAAAGGCTTCGCGATCCAGCAATTCGTCGCGCAGTTTGCCGTGAAAGCTCTCCTGGAAGCCGTTCTGCCACGGGCAGCCTGGATCAATGTAATGCGGCACAGAGCCATTTTCTTGCAGCCATGCCTTGACATCAGCTGCAATGAACTCAGGACCATTGTCACTGCGAACAAAGCAGGGAACGCCGCGCGTGGCAAACAAGGGCCTCAGCGCGGCAATGACCGCCTGGCTGGTGAGTGAAACGCCTACTGTCACGGACAGCCATTCGCGCGTAAACTCGTCCAAGATGTTCAAGAGACGCACCTTGCGCCCAGACAACAAGGCATCTTCTTGGAAGTCGTAGCTCCAAACGTGATTGGGGCGTTCTGCCTGGCAAGCCACCGTGCGGCCCGTCTTGATCTTTCGCTTCTTGGGACGCTGGGGCACTTGCAGCCCGTGCTTGTGCCAGAGCCGCTGTACGCGCTTGTGATTGATGATCTGGCCGCTGCCGCGCAGCAGAGCGTGAGCGCGACGGATGCCAAAGCGCGGGTGTTGCTCTTTGATCTGCACAAGTTGATCGGCCAACGGCTGCTCCTCCTCTGAACGGGCAGCATAGCGGGCTGTGGAGCGAGCAATTTCTACGAGATGGCAGACGAGATGGCAGGCTCGTCGCTCCGAAAGGCCGCGTTCTTTGGCATAGTGAACACAGGCACGACGCTCCTGGACGGGATCGGCAGCTTCCGTTACTTTTTTTGAAGCAGTTCTTTGATGATGTCTACCTCCAGGTCGCGTTCAGCGAGAAGGCGCTTGAGGCGGGCATTCTCCTTTTCTAGTTCGCGCAGGCGGCTGGCTTCGTTTGCCGTAGCATTGCCGAAGCGATTGCGCCAGCGATAGAAACTGTTTTCGGAGACATTGTGCTGGCGGCAAACCTCTGTGATGGTCTGTTCGCCCTTTTCGGCTTGCTGCAAGATGGCGACGATTTGTGCGTCGGTGAACTGGTTTTTGTGCATACGAGTATTCTACCTTTCGGGTCAATACTCACTTTGCAATTGGTACAGTTTAAGGGGTACAGGTCACCACCACTACTATATAAGCTGCTAGAAAGCGCGGTGTTGCCAGTAATAGTGCAATCCAACATCGCGGTTGTAACATTGCCGGAGTTGAAGTCATAGACGCCGCTGCCGGCTGTGGCGGTATTTCCAATAATGGAGCAGGCAATCAGCATGATCGCGCCGCTATAATTGCCATTGTAGATGCCGCCGCCACAGCTTTGTGCAGAATCGCCGGTGACAACGCAATTCGTCATTGTAACCGTGCCGCCGTAATTGGCGTTATAAACGCCGCCGCCGTTGCCATTGAATTGTGCGTTGTTGTCAGTGATAGTGCAGTTGGTCAGCGTAATTGGGTTGTTAATGTTGAAGTCATAGACGCCAGCGCCGTATTGTGCATTGTTGCCGGTGATGGTACAGTTAGTCACCATAATTGTACCACCGCTACTATCGTTGTAAATACCGCCGCCTTCGTTAGCAATGCAGTTGCTAATGACACAGTTTTGAACGGAAACACTGCTGTTTCCAATATAAATACCGCCGCCTGTGCTAACTTCATATCCATTTTCAATGGTCATGCCACTGACTACAGCGCCAGTCTCACCGCTATGGAAGTAGAAGCCTTCATGGTTGCCGGAACCATCGTTGGACGCAAAACCCTCACAATCAATGATGGTCGTGGCCGGGCCATTCTGAGACGTAACGGTGATGTTGCGCCCGCCAAAGTCCAAATCCACATTGCCCGGCCCGGTGTAGGTGCCGTCGGCAATCAAAACCGTGTCGCCGTTCTGGGCGGCATTGATGGCGTCTTGAATGTGCGCGTACTGCGCGGGGACGGTCAATGTGGCGGAATGGAGGGCGGACGGCAGAAGCAGGGTCAGGAAAAAGACCAACGCGGCGAGGCGGCGTTGAGTGATGATTGGCAGGATGGCAGATGAAATGGTCATGGTGGTCTCACAAAGTACCCTGCCCTGAACGGCAGGGCTTTAGAAGTGCAAGCCCCCGCCTGCGCGGGCGAGGAAAGATTGGGGTCTTCTGCCCGCGCAGGCGGGGAGTTGCTTTCTTAAAGCACGGGGGTTCAGCCCCGTGAAATGAAGCGATGCGCCATTATATAGGCAGGGGCTGGGTTCTTCTTCAGTGGGTTCTTTCCGCCTACTTGGCTTTCCATTCCAGGATGCCGCCGGAAAAGCCGTTTTGAAGCTGCAATTCCAGGCGCAGGGCGGTCGTCGTGACCGGCGCGAACGCGACCGCGTTGTCCTTGTCGGGAGCCGTGCCGTAGGCGGAGGCAGCGGCGACGGGTTTGAACGTGCCATCGTCGGCTTTGTACAGCAGACGCCACGACTGAGGCACCCGGCACTGGCCGACGCCGGTGTCGTCAAACCAGTAAACCGAAGCGGCAGACAGGCTCATAGGTTTCGGGTAATCGTACTGCACCCACTCGGCGGTTCCCTTGTGGTCCCAGAAGGTCAGGCGGGGGATGCTCTCGTCTTTGGAACTAGCCGGTTCCAGGCCGTCGCTGACGGCGTTCAGGTCGTCATGGACGAACGAGGCCGTGATCGCCATGGCCGGCTTTTGAGGCGCCTGCCACTCATGGGCATCAGGGGCCGGGCTGGCGGTCGGGAACGACGTAACCCGCAGACGCGCCGCGCCCATCGGGATCAGCGTGATTGTCTCCACGCCCTCGGTCGTCTTCGCCGGGCTGGGCTGCAAGACGCCGACGACTCCGTGCGCGTCCGGCTGCCAATTGGGGATTTTTCGCGCCTTCGCCCGCAGCTCCACCGGGTGGGTCTCATGAGTCCACGGGTTCTCAGCGAGAGTTCCGCCTTTTCGCACTACGTCAAACGAATGCGCCGGGTTGGCCGCGTCCAGGTCCAGGCCATAGTTCCAGGCCGAGGCCGGCATGACGGAGTATTCCGGCCATTGATCCGTGCCGCCGGTCTGCTTCCAGTCTTCGGTGATCGCCAGCGAGTAAGACAGCGGGCCATGATCTACGGACACGGAATTGTTGTTTTTGGCCCACGTTCGCACCGAAACGGTCATCGGCAGATGCAGGCTCACGCTGTCCCCATTCTGCCACGCGCGCTCCACGACCAGATAGGACTGCGGCCCCGCCTGAACGGCAATGGGCTTGCCGTTGACGCGCACGGTCGGCGACTGGCACCAGCGCGGGATACGCAGATACAGCGGGAAGGTAACCGATGTGGGTGCGGCCAGCGTCATCAGCACCGTGTCGCTGAACGGATAATCTGTGGCCTGCGTGATTTTAACCGTCGTCCCATCCCCGACTTTGGCCTGAACTTCCGACGCGGCGTAGAGGGACGCGCACAGGCCCTTGTCCGCCGTCGCCAGCCACATTTCCTGGGCGTAGTAGGGCCAGCCCATGCCGTAATTGTGCGGGCAGCAGCGATAATTATGGACGCCGGGCATGTAAACCTGCATCGGCCAGTCATTGTTAAAGTCATTGCCTTTGGGCGTGCCGTCCAGTTGAATGGAGTTAGGGCTTGTGATATAGTGCGTCCCCTTCTGACGAGGGTCAAAGGCCGCCGGCATGGAGTTGAACGCGATCTCCTCGCACCGATCCGCCCAGATCGGATCGCCCGTGATGCGCGTCAGCATCTCAAACGAGTGCATGTACTCCACGATGCCGCAGGTCTCAAACCCCTGACGCGGGTCATGATAGGCTTGCCGGATGTTTTCATCGCCCGCAAAGCCGCCGCCCGCGAACTGGCCGAATGTCCCCATGACGGTGTCATAGTTGCGCGTGGTCGCCGCCAGGTGTTTGGGGTCTTTGGATTGCAGCCAGTATTCCGCCGGCTCCCGGAACCCCTGCGAAAAGTCCACGTTGTGCCACGAGGCGATACCGCCGGTCCAGTCCCGCATGTTCTCATGGATCTTGCGCGTCAGGTCCAGCAGCGAAGCCTCCCCGGTGCGATTGTACAGCCAGTAGACGCTCTCTAAATTGTCTCCGTAGCGCACGCCGGCCCAGCTTTTGGCGAACTGCGGCCCCGGCACGGCATTCTGAAACGCGAAATACTTGGTCATAAACGTCAGCACGCGCGGATCGTTTTTGTACTCATAATAGGACTGAAGCGCGTTTAAGATCGGCATGTGCGGCCACATGTCCGGCCCGCCGTCCAGCGACGTTCGCAGGTTTTTCGGCCCAAACCAGCCGTCCGGCGACTGCGCGGCCAGGATGCCCTCGATCCACTTGGCCGCCAGCGCGATGACGCGCGGATCACCCAGCACATAGCCCAGATCGCCGAAGCCTTTCAGCCAGTACGGGACTTCCTCCCAGCCGACCGTAGAGTTGGCATCCACCCAGCCGTTGCCATCATATTTGAGGTAGTCCGACACTTCCGTCATGCGTCCGTTCAGGCCGTCCGCTTGCAGCAGCAACTGCTTTCGCAGCCAGCCTTTGGGCGTGACGCTGCCTGGAGGCAGTTTCTGAAACGCGGTCGGCAGCAAGGGCGCGCGGTTCGGCGTATAAAAGCCGGCGGCGGTCTCAGTCATCGCGGTCGGCAGCGTTCGCGCCATTTGCGCCCGCTCCGTCGCCGCCGACGCCGGCAGCGTCTTGGCAAGCACGGCCCCGCCCGCAGCGGCCAGACCCTTTTTAAAAAATCACGACGTTTCATGGTTTTGCTGACTCCTTCTGTACGCTCATTATACTACAAAGTGCGAACGGTTGATGGTTCCAGAAAGCCCCCCAGCCCCAATAATGGGGGAGCCAGATTTTCTTTCTTCTGTTCCCCCATTATTGGGGGTTAGGGGGACTCTGGTTCCCTACACCGGATACCCTTCTCTCGCAATGACACAGGCAGCCAGTTCACGGCGCAATTGCACCGGATTACCCTGGGGACGCTCTAATCGTTCCAGCAGGCGGCGCAGGCCGCTGTCGGAGGCGTCGCGCCAATGGCTCCCATCCAGCGCAGGCAGCGAGTTCAGCGCCTGCCGCGTGGCAATCACTGCCTCGTCGGCAAAGCCGCGGGCGGCGACACGCGCAGCCAGCAATGCGGTCTCAAGCTGCGGCAGTTGGCGACGGTGCAGCGTCTCGCAGCGGCGGTGGATGCTGTCCAGCGCATAAGCCGCGCAGACCACATCGGCGACCGAGGCGACAATCTCCTGCGCGTCCGGCAGCGTTTTTCCCAGACGTTCCGTGGCCTGATGCAGCAGGACCAGGGCCAGGCAACGAGTGTCACGCGACAAGTCAGCCAGGGCAGTCAGCGGATCAGCAGACGGGCGGGAGGCATCCGCACGGGACAACGAAGCCACTGCTTCCCGACCGGCCTCCCGCACCGGCAAGCGGCCCTGTGCGTCCCGCTTCAGCAGCAAATTGACAATCGCCAGACGGACAATCTCATTCGCTCCCTCACCGATCCGCAGCAGCCGCTGATCGCGCCAGGCGCGGGCGACGGTGAAGTTTTCCGTGTACCCGTAGCCGCCATGAATTTGAATGGCTTCGTCGGTCCAGCGACTGTAGGACTCCGACCCGATGACTTTCACGATGTTGCACTCAATGGCGTACTCTTCCGCCGCCTGATGGTAACGGGCGGATGCCTCCGGCGCATCGGCAATAATGCCTTCAAACACGCCGTCCAAATCGCCCGCCAGACGATACACCATGCTTTCCAGCGCAAATGTCCGCGCCGCCATCTCGGCCAGTTTGTGCTGCACCAGCCCGAATTCGTTTAGCGGGTGTCCGAACGCCCGCCGCTCCCTGGCATAGCGCGCGCAGACGGCCAGCGTTTCTTTCAGACCGCCAACAGTCCCGGCTTGCAGCTTGAACCGCCCCATGTTCAGCGCGCAGAACGCCGCATACTGTCCTTTACCCGCTTCCAAAGCGTTTTCCATCGGGACAGGCACATCGTCTAAAATGACGCGCCGCGTGGACGTGCCGCGCATTCCCAGCTTGCGCTCCTCCTGCCCGAACGAGACACCGGGAAAATCGCGCTCCACCAGAAACGCTGTGAAGCGGTACCGGGAAGAACCTAACCCCCCAACCCCCGAAGAACCTAACCCCCCAACCCCCTTCCCTAACAGGGAAGGGGAAGGGGGAGCAGAAGGAGAAGAAGGGCTGCTCTTGCTTTCACCCTTCCCTAACAGGGAAGGGTCGGCGCTTGCGCCGGGGTTAGGTTCTTCCACCTGCGCGAAGACCGTAAACAACTGCGCGAAGGCCGTGTTGGTGATCCAGGACTTCGTGCCGTTCAAAACATACTGGCTGCCGTCGGGCGACAGCACGGCCTTTGTCAAAGCCCCCAGCGCATCCGAGCCGGAATTGGCCTCACTGAGCGCAAAGCTGCCGATCCATTCTCCTGTCGCGAGTTTGGGCAGATAACGCCGCTTCTGACTGTCCGTGCCGAAAAACAGCAGCGGCAAGGTGGCGATGACCGTGTGCGCTTCGTGCGTCAGCGCGAACGACTGCTGCCAGTTCAGTTTTTCGGCAATCAGGGCTGAGGTCGTGTAGGGCAGCCCCAGCCCGCCGTACACTTTCGGCACGTCCGCGCCCAGCAGCCCCAATTCGCCCGCCCGCTGCATGAGCCGGTGCATCAGCGCATGGTCCCCGCTCTCAATCTGCTCGGTGAAGGGTAAAACTTCGCGCCGCAAGAAATCATCCGCCGTCTGCCCCATCAGTCGGGCTTCGGCGCTCAAATCTTCCGGCACGAAAATCTCGCCCTCTGCGGCATTGTCCAGCAGCCATGCGCCCCCGGCACAGCAGCCCCTGTTTGCCATTGAACTGTTCACCATTGAACCGTTTCCTTTCCCAAAGACGTACTCTTTACTGAGTCCACGGCACAGGGCCGAGGGGATTGGCAAACGGGCCGATAAACGACCCGTCTACAAGGGCAACCGTCCTGCGGACGGGAAGCAGCGACGGTTTCTCCGGCGTCCGCAGGACGATTTGCTTTTCCCAGACGGGTCGTTTATCGGCCCGGCTCTTTATCGGCCCGGCTCTTTGGACTCCCATCGACACTTAATCATAATCTTCATTGTACCGCGTCAAGCAGGAAGTTTGGCATTTGTGGCGAAACTGGCAACAAAGACTATGCAGCCGCTGGAAACAATCGTAGATGTCCATTCGCCCGCGTTCCGAGAGAACGACGCGCATCAGCGCGGCTTGGTTCAGGAACTGCGGGACGCACTGGCTGTCGTCAAGATGGGCGGTGGTGAACAGGCCACGGCAAAGCACCGGGCGCGGGGCAAGATGACGGCGCGGGAGCGGATTGACGCGCTGATTGATCCCGGCGGGCCGTTTCTGGAACTTGGCGCACTGGCCGCGTGGGGGATGTACGACGGCGAAGCGCCGGGCGCAGGCATTGTGACGGGCATCGGGCCGGTGCATGGGCAGGAGTGTTTGATTGTCGCCAACGATGCGACTGTCAAAGGCGGCACGTATTTTCCCCTGACGGTCAAGAAGCATCTGCGCGCGCAGGAAGTCGCTCGCGAGAACCATCTGCCCTGCCTCTACCTGGTAGACTCGGGCGGCGCGTACCTGCCCCTGCAAGCCGAAGTTTTTCCCGACCGGGACCACTTTGGGCGCATCTTTTACAATCAGGCGCGGATGTCTGCCGAGGGCATCCCGCAGATCGCCGCCGTCCTGGGAAGCTGCACGGCGGGCGGGGCCTATGTCCCGGCGATGTCCGATCAGGCGATTATCGTCAAGGGAAATGGCACGATCTTTTTAGGCGGCCCGCCGCTGGTCAAAGCGGCGACCGGGGAAGAAGTGACGGCGGAGGAACTAGGCGGATCGGATGTTCATGCCCGCCTGAGCGGCGTAGCGGATTATGAGGCCGAAGACGACGCCGACGCCCTGCGACTCCTGCGCGAGATCGTGTCCGGCTTGAACCATCGCAAGACCGTGTGCGCCGATCTGGCCCCGCCGGAAGAGCCTTTGTACGACCCTGCCGAACTTTACGGAATTCTCCCGCGCGACCTGCGCCGGCCTTTGGAAGTTCGCGAGATCATCGCCCGCCTGGTCGATGGCAGCCGCTTTCACGAGTTTAAGCCGCTGTTCGGCGCGTCTCTGGTCTGCGGTTTCGCCCTCTGGCACGGCTACCCCGTCGGCTTGCTTGCCAACAACGGCGTTCTTTTTTCCGAAAGCGCGCAAAAAGGGGCGCATTTTATTGAACTCTGCTGCCAGCGACGCATTCCATTAGTCTTCCTGCAAAATATCACGGGGTTTATGGTGGGGACGAAAGCCGAACACGAAGGCATCGCCAAGCATGGGGCGAAATTAGTGATGGCCGTCGCCAACGCCGCCGTTCCCAAATTCACAGTCGTACTTGGCGGCTCATTCGGGGCGGGCAACTACGGAATGTGCGGGCGTGCCTTCGGCCCGCGGCAGCTCTGGATGTGGCCGAATGCGCGAATTTCAGTCATGGGCGGCGAACAGGCAGCCAATGTGTTGCTGACTGTCAAACAGGACCAACTGGCGGCGCGCGGCGAAATGATGACCCCGGAAGAGCAGGCCGAGTTCAAGCGCCCCACGCTGGAAACGTATGAGCGCGAAGGCAGCCCCTATTACAGCACCGCCCGCCTGTGGGACGACGGCATTTTGGACCCAATGGATACGCGCATGGCGATTGCGCTGGGCCTGTCCGCCGCCTACAACGCGCCCATTCCCGAAACCCAATTCGGCGTGTTTCGGATGTAGCAACCAAGACGACTAGAAAGACTTGAACAGGCCCAGGTGCAGCAGGCGCTCCAGCCAGACAACCACAGCCCCGAGGCCGGTTGCGGCGGCCGCCGCCTGCCAGGCTTTGAAAGGCTTGCCGGCGGCTGTGCCGGGCAAATACACCGAGGCAGAATGCAGCCGGACGCCGGGAGAATGAGTGAGGAGTGCGGCTTCGGCCCGAGGCAGGCAGCACTCGCCGTACATAATTGGCCCGGCCTGCCAGAGCGGCGAATGCAGTTCCACGCGCCGGGCGGACTTCCGGGCACAAAACTGACAGACACCGCCGGAGTCCATCCGCAGGGTACGGTTGGCTTCGGGATGATTGCTATAAAACTCAGGCAAGCTGCCCTGAGAAGCGCTGGGGTCATCAGTCGTAAATGTAGATGCGTTCATGGTAACCTCTCCGTGGTTCTCGCGCTTTGTCGTTTCTTGCAGCGCAGTGCGTTTATCAACCTGGTACATTTGTCGGCAGATGGCGCCCAGATCTTCAGGCAGGAATACCATGATTTACAAAACTCTTTTCGTCAGCCGGTACGCCTCAGTGGCTGAGGTCACGTTGAACCGTCCCGACGTTCATAACGCCCTGGACGAGACGCTGATCGCCGAATTGACCGACTGCCTCGCTCGCCTGAGCGCCGACCGCGCCGTTCGAGTTATCACTCTCAAAGGCGCAGGCAAATCGTTCTGCGCGGGCGCGGATTTGGCGTACATGGCGCGCATGGCGGGGTACACGCAGGCGGAGAATTTAGCCGATGCCCGATCCTTGCAGAAGATGTTTGCCGCGCTGGCTGAATGTCCGAAAGTGACGGTTGCCTCTATCCAGGGCGCGGCCATCGGAGGCGGCGCAGGGCTGGTCGCCGTCTGCGACATTGCCATTGCCGCCACGGACGCCCGGTTCGCCTTCAGCGAGGCGCGTCTGGGACTCGCGCCCGCTGTGATCGCGCCCTATGTGCTGCAAAAGATCAGCCCCGGCGCAACCCGCGCCCTGTTTGTAACCGGGGAACGATTTTCGGCGGCAGACGCGCTGCGCTTGGGGTTGGTTCAGCAGGTCGCCGCGCCGGAGGAGTTAGATGCTGCCGTGCAGCGAACCCTAGAAAGCGCCCTGCAAGCCGGGCCGGAGGCAGTCGCGGCCATTAAACATCTCTTGCGCGACATTGCGGGAATGACGCCCGCCGATGCGGCCGGCATCACGACCGAGTGTATCGCCCGCCTGCGCGTTAGCCCGGAAGGACAGGAAGGCATCGGTGCGTTTCTGGAAAAACGGACGCCGGGGTTTGCCGGATGAAGAGATTATTGATCGCCAACCGGGGCGAGATCGCCGTGCGGATCATCCGCGCCTGCCGCGAACGAGGCGTGTCGCCCATTGCCGTCTATTCGGAGGCGGATCGGGACGCGCCCTTTGTCGCGCTGGCCGATGCCGCCTTTGCCATCGGCCCCGGCCCGGCAGCCGAAAGCTACCTGCGTGTTGAAAGCATTCTGGACGCGGCGCGAAAAGCCGGAGCGGATGCTGTCCATCCCGGCTACGGCTTTCTGTCCGAAAACGCCGACTTCGCGCAGGCGTGCGCTGACGCCGGGCTGACGTTTGTCGGACCACCCGCAAACGTCATTCGCCTGCTCGGCGACAAAAGTCAGGCCAAGCGGCTGATGGAAGAGGCGGGCGTTCCGGTTGTGCCGGGCTATCATGGCAACGATCAATCACCGGAACGTCTGCAATTGGAAGCCGAACGGATCGGTGTCCCCCTGCTGATCAAGGCTGTGGCAGGCGGCGGCGGGCGCGGGATGCGCCGGGTGGACGACTTTGACCAGTTCGCTGACCTATGCGACCAAGCCCGGCGCGAGGCGTTGGCATCGTTCGGTGACGGGCGACTGCTGTTAGAGCGTTACGTAGCCCGACCCCGGCATGTGGAAGTCCAGATTTTCGGCGACGCGCACGGTCATCTGGTGCATCTGTTTGAGCGCGAATGTTTGATCCAGCGACGGCATCAGAAGATCATGGAAGAAAGCCCCTCGCCTGCATTGACGCCGGAATTGCGGGCTAAAATGACCGAGGCAGCCCTCCGTGCGGGCCGGGCGGCAGGCTATGTCAATGCCGGAACCGTGGAATTTCTGCTGGAAGAATCATCCGAGGACGAAGCCCGTTTCTATTTTCTGGAGGTCAATACGCGCCTGCAAGTGGAACATCCCGTCACAGAACTGCTGACGGGGCTGGATTTGGTCGGGCTGCAACTGCAAGTGGCGGACGGGCTGCCGCTGCCCTTCACTCAAGACAAAATCACGGCGCGAGGGCATGCCCTGGAAGTCCGCATCTATGCCGAAGATGTAGCCGCCAGCTTTCTGCCCTCGGTCGGGCGTCTGGCCCAGTGGATTGAACCCACCGGGCCGGGCATCCGCGTGGATTCGGGCGTGGAACGCGGCGGCGAAGTCTCGCCGTACTATGATCCCATGCTGGCGAAGCTGACCGTGCATGGCGCAGAGCGGGTCGAGACGCTGGCACGGATGGAGCAGGCACTGGAAAACTTTCACGTTCTGGGCGTCCAGACCAATATCACCTACCTGCTTGCCATCCTCCTGCACCCGGCATTTCAGGCCGGTGAACTTTCTACCGCGTTTTTGACCGAGCATCTGGCCGATTGGACACTCTGCGCGGACATTCCGAATGACGTACTGCTGGCTCTGACCGGCGAAGCGCTCACGCGCCGCGCGGCGTCTTCAGCAGGAGTTATAGCGGACGGCGACGCAGACAGCCCCTGGCGAATTGGCGGCGGCTGGCGGAATACAGGGTAGATCCAGCCCATTAGGAATCCCCCTAACCCCCAATAATGGGGGAACCGGAAAAACTGTTTGCCTTCTGCGGCCACTCTTATTCCCCCATTATTGGGGGCTAGGGGGACTCTGGGGCCTTCTTTCAGAAAACTATGACTGATTTCAAATACGCCGACGAAACCGAAGTCAAAGTCGCGCAGTCTCATGACGCCGGAATGGGCTAACTTCTTCGGCAATGTCCACGGCGGCCATGTGCTGAACCTCGTGGACAACATCGCCTATGTCTGCGCCGCCCGCTACTCGCGCACCGTCTGCGTCACCGCTGCCGTGGACCGCGTGGATTTCCATGAGCCGATCCATGTGGGCGAACTGCTCAATTTAGAGGCGCGCATTACCTATGTTGGACGCTCGTCTATGGAAGTGGAGATCAATGTCCATGCCGAAGACATCCCGACGGGTCAGGTGCGCCACACCAATTCCTGCCACCTGACTATGATCGCCCTGCGAGACGGCAAACCGACTCCGGTCCCGCGCCTGGTCTGCCGAACCCGCGCGGACAAAGCGCGTCTGGTGCAGGCACAGATGCGTCGGGAACTCAGCCTGCGCTACCGCGAGGAGCGCGATGCGTTTCTCCGTCAGGTAGACGCGATGGATGACAGCGCCCTGGACGCTTTGATCGACGGAACCTGACGCCGGGATAGGACCTTCCAGCCAAACCAACATCATGCAGCTAACTTTCCAGCATGGCGACGATGTGATCACCCTGCAAGCCGAACCGGAATGTGACGGCTGGCGCGTGCGCCTGCCGGACGGCTCGGAGCATTCCGTCACTGCCCGCCGCCTGCCCGGCGGTGTCTTGCAAATCACCGAAGGTGAGCGCGTTTTTCGCGTGCCCTTCGCGAACACGCCGCGCGGTCTGGAAGTTTCGCTGGGGGGTGATGCCTTCACATTCACCGTGCCGGATAGCCGAAAAGCCGGCGGCGGGCGTAAGCGTTCTTCAGGCGCGCTGACCGCGCCGATGTCCGGCGTGGTCGTGGAAGTCAAAATCAGCGAGGGTCAGGCGGTAGAAGCCTATCAGCCGCTGGTCATCATAGAAGCCATGAAAGTCTATGCGACCACCGAAGCGCCTTTTGCGGGAACGATCAGCGCCATCCATGTTCAGCCGGGGCAGCGGGTCGAGCAAGGTGTTATGTTAGTGGACGTTCTCCCAGCCCCGGAGGCGGCGTCATGAAGCCAAACACTCCCAGGCGCGTCCGCATCGTGGAAGTTGGGCCGCGCGACGGGTTGCAAAACGAGTCTGCCATTGTCCCGACAGCGGAGAAAGTCCGCTTCGTGGAGATGCTGGCCGACGCTGGCCTGACCGACATTGAAGTCTCGTCGTTTGTCAGCGCCACGCGCGTTCCCCAATTGGCCGACGCCGCCGAAGTCTTTACCCAACTTCGCCCCCGCCCTGGCGTCCGCTATTCCGCTCTGGTCCCGAACGCCAAAGGGCTGGAACGCGCTTAGCGGCGAATGTCCGCGCCATTGCCCTGTTCTCCGCCGCCTCCGAGACATTCACGCAGCGCAACATCGGCATGACGATTGCCGGATCGCTGGATACTTTTCGCGCCCTGATGCCGACCGCGCGGACGCATGGACTTTGGGTGCGGGCTTATGTCTCCATGGCCTTTGTCTGCCCTTACGAAGGCTTGATTGCCCCGGCGCAAGTCCTGCCCGTCGTCCATGCACTCCTGCAAATGGGTGTGGACGAGATTTCGCTCGGCGACACCATCGGCCAAGCCACGCCGGAGCAAGTCAGCGAGTTGACGGAAGCCCTTGCCGATATCCTGCCCCTCTCGCAGACCGCTTACCACTTTCACGACACATACGGCACGGCGCTCGCGAATGTGCAAACCGCCCTCTCGCATGGCGTCGCCGTCTTTGACTCCGCAGCGGGCGGCCTGGGCGGCTGCCCCTTCGCCCCCGGCGCCCCCGGCAACCTGGCGACGGAAGATTTAGTCACCCTGCTGGACAGCCTGGGCATGGAAACAGGTGTAAGCGTGGAGAAAGTCGCCGCCGCGTCGGGGTTTTTGAAGTCCGCCCGGCCTTGAAAGGCCAGGCTAAAAGTGTACGAAGCCCCTCCGGGGCTGAGGAAGTTTCTACGGTTGCCGATCTTTAGCCCCGGAGGGGCTTTGTCCGGCGAAGCCGGGATTAGCCTGGCCTTTCAAGGCCGGGTATAACGCCGCGCCTATGCCTCACGCCCCACTGATCTATCCGATCTCAAACAGCCCTGCCGCGCCCATCCCCAGAGCGGCGCACATTGTCACCAGCCCGAATGTTGCCCCGCGCCGCCGGGCCTCATGTAGCAGCGTGATTGTCTGCCGTGCCCCCGTTGCGCCGAGCGGATGCCCCAAAGCGACCGCGCCGCCGTTAACATTGACGCGCTCCATTGGCAAGGGATACAAACAGTTCGCGGCCAGCATCTGAGAAGCAAAGGCTTCGTTGAACTCAATCAAGTCAATGTCTTCCAGCCTCACGCCCACCCGACCGAGCAGCTTCGGAATAGCAAATGCCGGGGCGATGCCGAACTCTTGGGGAGCGACGGCGGCGACGGCGTAGCCGACAAAGCGCGCCCAGGGCGTCAGCCCCAATTCCTGCGCCTTCTCCGATGTCATCAGCACTACCGCCGCCGCGCCGTCCGAACGCTGCGAGGCGTTGCCCGCTGTGATGATGCCGTCCTCGCGAAAGGCCGGTTTGAGTTTTGCCAGCGCTTCCGGGGACGTTTCCCGGCGCGGCCCTTCATCCCGGTCAAACACCCCGCCATCAGGGAGAGGAACCGGCACAATTTCGTCGTCAAACCGGCCCGCGTCCTGCGCGGCAATGGCCTTTTGGTGGCTTTCCAGCGCCAGCGCGTCAGACATTTCGCGCGTGATGCCATATTTTTTCGCCACCCCTTCGGTAGACAGCCCCATGCTCAGATACGTATCGGGCGCGTGTTCCATCAGGTACGGATTGGGCCGCGTTGTTTCTCCCATGAACGGCACCAGACTCAGACTTTCCACCCCGCCTGCCAATATCACATCCGCCTGCCCTGTCGCGATTTTGGCCGCGCCGACCGCAATCGCTTCCAGGCCGGACGCGCAGAATCGGTTCAGGGTGACGGCGGGAACGCATTGGGGCAGCCCCGCGCGCAAGGCGGCCACGCGGGCGACGTTCAGCCCCTGCTCCGCTTCCGGCGTCGCGCAGCCTAAAATCACGTCATCTATTTCTTCCGCCGCCAGCCCCGGCGCACGTTCCAGCGCCGCACGCAGCACAATGGCGGCCAGATCATCAGGCCGGGTATAGCGCAATGCCCCTTTGGGCGCGCGCCCAATCGCCGTCCGTGCCATTCCGACAATGACCACTTCTCGCATGGTGGACCTCTAATTCCTCAGCGGCTTGCCCGTTGTCAATGTGTGCCGCATCCGGGCCTGTGACTTCGGCGTCTGGGCCAGTTGCAGAAACACTTCGCGCTCCAAACGCAGCAGATGCTCCTCGCTGACCTCCTGCGGATGGGTCACGCCGCCGCTCAGGAGCCAGGCCAGCCGGTCGGCGATCAAGCGGTCCTGCTCCGTCATTGTTCCCGCCCGAAATAGGTGATGTATCTTCATACGCAATCGGGCCAGAAATTCGTTGCCCAGAACCCGGATGCCGCGCGGTGTCGGTGGGCGATACCCGGCCTCGGCCAGACCGAGCGCCAATTGCTTGGCCTCATATAACTGCCGGTCGGCATTGCGTCCCACGCTGTCCCCCGGACGCAGGAACCCATTTCGCCGGGCTTCCTCCGCGCTGCCCGATGTCCGGGGGAACATCAGCCGGTCAAAGACGCGCTCTACAAACGGAAACGCATCGCCTTGACCGCCCCACGCCGTCATCGCCCGCGCCAGCAGTTCTTTTGTGCCGCCGCCTGCTGGAATCACCCCAACCAAAGTCTCCGGCAGGCCTATGTACAGTTCCGGGGCGGCATGAACCGACGCGCAGTGCAGCACACACTCGCAGCCCGCGCCCAATGTGTAGCCATGCGGCGCAGCGAGAACTGGTATTATGGAATGTTGTAAATCGCTAAATACCTGCTGCACCTCTCGCAGCCTCTGGTCTATGCCCTCCCAATCTTCCGCCGCCATGGCTGCCAGAAACAGGTTCACATCATACCCGGCGGAGAAGTGCGGCCCCTGATTTCCGATCACCAGAGCGGCAAAGTCCCGTTCGGCCCGTTCCCTGGCCCTGTTCACACACGCGCACAGAGCCGGGCTGAACACATTCATCTTGACATGGAATTCCAGGCAGGCCGCCCCGTCCCCCATGTCTATCAAGGTGGCTTCCGGCGTCTCCCAGACTGTTCCCCCCGCCTCTTTCAGCGCGGCAAGCGACAGGTATTCCGGGGCGTCCTGCCGAGGCTGCCGCCTCTCAACCCCTGCGCGGCAATCCGCGATCTCCTGCGGCCCCATCTCCCAGCCAAAGCCCCAGCGCATGACCCTGTCTATGTCCTCAGCGTCGTGCGCAATCCCCGGCCCGACCCGCGCGACATAGTCAGCCAGCGCGTTCAGCAGGCCATGAATAAAGCTGCCACCCCGATCTCCCTCCCTGCTAATATCTGCCCCCGGATTAAAATCCAGGGCTAAAACGGGCCACTGTCCGCCTTCGCGGACAGAGGAACCACCTTCGGTGACTTTTCTTTTGTCCGCGAAGGCGGACATTCGCTTCCTTAAAGCCCTGGAATTCATTCCAGGGTCTGCCCTTTCCACTTCGCGCCGAGGCCGATACCCACCCGTGTTCAAATCCAACGCCAGCGTCTGCGCCCCGTCGCGCTTGTAAAACCCTGCCCCGCTCTTCGCTCCGACATGGCCCTCTGCCAATAGATGCGCCACGACCGGCGGCAGAGTCCAGCCTTCACTTTCACTTGGCAGCCGCGCGGCCTGATCCGACGCAATCGTCGCCAGAATATCCAGCCCAATCATGTCCGCCAGACGGAACGTGCCGCTGCGTGGACGGCCAATTAATGGCCCGGTCAGGAAGTCCGTCTCTTCCACCATCAGGCCATGCGCGACGGCCAGCCGGATGCTGTCCAGCAGGTGCCGAATGCCAATGCGCGTAGAAATAAAACCGGGCGTGTCGCGGGCAAACACCACGCGCTGTCCCAGCACCTGTTCGGCAAATCTGGCAAACCCTTCCACCACAGAGGGGTCAGTGTCTGGCAGCGGAATGACTTCCAGCAGCTTCAAGTAGCGCGGCGGGTTCAGAAAATGGGAGCCAAGAAAGCGCCGCCGAAAATCTGCACTCCGTCCCTGTGTCATTTCACGCAAACTCAGCCCGCTCGTGTTGCTGCTAACGACGGCATCTGGCCCTGCTTGCGCTTCCACTTGTGCCAGAACCGCCCGCTTGACGGCCATCTTCTCGGCAACCGCTTCCACTACCCAATCGGCCTCGCTTAAATAATCCCCGGCGCTGTCTATGCTTCCTGTCTGAATGCGTCCGGCAAACTCCGGCACATACAAGAGGGGCGGCTTGCTGGTTTTGACGCGATCCCATCCCGCCCGCGCCGTTTCTTCCGTCACATCCAGCAGCCGCACCGACCAACCCGCATTTGCCAGTTGCGCGGCAATGCCGCCGCCCATCGTCCCCGCCCCCATGACGACGGCCTTTCCCATTCGGCTTTTTTCCGTCAACCGCGCTGCCATGTCACTTACTCCACCCAATATGAAGACCATGCCATAAATGGCACGGCTAACCGGCCTGCGGCCACTAACCCCCGCTTCGCGGGGCTAGGATTGGAAGAGGAAACACTAGGTTCGCTCCTACAGTGCCGCGAAGCGGCAGTTTTCGGCGTCTGCGCCGGTTAGCCGTGCCATTCATGGCATGGCGCTTTTGTCTTATACCCACCGGGTATAATAACCCCACCATGCGCCAATTTGATACTGCCCGCGACAGCTCTTGAAACCATTCACGCCGCCCTGACTGCCCGCGATACGGCCCGCGATGCCCAGATTGAAGCGACCGTCCGCGCCATCTTGGATGATGTCAAAGAACGCGGCGACGCCGCCGTCTTAGAATACACCCGCCGCTTTGACTGGCCGGAGGCGACAACGGAGAAACTAGGGATTTCTGAGGAAGTTCTTATCGCAGATCATGAAGCAGTTTCTGATACACTCTTGGGACATCAGTCTCTCCAGCACGCAGCGACAAAAATCAGGAAGTTTCATCATTGGGAACTCGGTCATTTGCAGTCATGGATGCAAATGTCTTCTGAGGACGCGGTGACAATTCTAGGGCAACTACTACAGCCTGTAGAAACAGTCGGCGTATATGTCCCCGGTGGCAAGGCTACCTACCCCAGCACTGTGCTGATGGCGGGCATACCGGCCTCCGTCGCTGACGTAAAAAAAATCGTCTTCTGTACTCCGCCAAATAGATTAGGAGAGGTTTCAAAACTTATCAGCGCCGCTGTTCTTGAGGTGGAAGAGCATGGGGGACAGTGCCGGTTATTGAAAATCGGTGGGGCGCAGGCAATCGCGGCGATGGCTTATGGCACAGAGACTGTGCCAAAGTGTGACATCATTGTCGGGCCGGGCAATGCCTACGTCAACACCGCCAAACAACTCGTCTACGGCGAGGTCGGGATAGACATGCTGGCCGGGCCGTCCGAAATCGCCATCGTCGCCGACGAAGGCGCGAACCCCGCCTTTGCCGCTGCCGATCTGCTGGCGCAGACCGAGCATGGACACGACAACAAAGGTGTCCTATTATCTCATTCTTCTGAGATATTGGAAAAATGTAAAAGCGAATTAACACGGCAACGTGAGACACTGGCACGCCAGGAAATATTGGAGGCGACATTCGCCAACATGATTTTTGTCAAAACAAACTCGCTGGCTGAGTCGCTGGCCCTGTCCAACATCCTCGCGCCGGAGCATTTGGAACTCATGGTGCGGGAGCCACTGTCTGTTCTGCCCCTGGTTAAAAACGCCGGGGCCGTGCTGCTGGGCGATCACACCTCCGCCCCCATCGGCGACTACTGGGCCGGGTCCTTCCCACACGCTGCCCACCGCAGGCGCAGCCCGGTTCTCCTCGCCGCTGTCCGTCGCGACGTTCATGAAGCGCACCAGCGTCCTGTACTATTCCCCAGCAGGCGGCGTCTGAGGCGGCGGAAGATGTCGCCCGCTTCGCCCAAGCCGAAGGCTTTGACGCCCACGCGGCGGCGGCGCGGATGCGTGGAGGCCCCCTCGCCCCCAATAGTGGGGGAACCGGAGAGGGGAAATCTTCACATCTCTGGCTCCCCCATTATTGGGGGCAGGGGGGACTTCCTTCTCCGAGGAGCCGCTATGATTTACGCCACCCCCCTCGCCCTCGCCCAGCGCCCGCACATTGACGCCGTTATCTTTGACATGGACGGCGTTTTGTTAGACATCACGCAAAGCATCCGCGTCGTCAATTGCCTCGCGGTTCCCTACTACCTGCGGACCGTCCTCGGCTGGCCCGCGCCCGACGATCTGCTGACATCGGCAGACATTGAACTATACAAGAACGCAGGCGGGTTCAACGACGACTGGGACCTGACCTGCGCCCTTGTCCTGCACTACGTCGCCAAAGGCCATGAGCATCCCAGCGCCGCGCCGGAGACGCTCAATGTCCTTCAGCCGAACCTCGCCCGCACCGCCGCCCGCATCAAAGAACGCGGCGGCTGGCTGCGCGCGGCGGAAGAGATCGCCTTTGAGCATCTAACCCGCGATGACCGGCTTGCCGTGGAGACGGACTATCGCAAATATCTGATCAAACAGATATTCCAGGAGATGTTCGCGGGCGAGTATTGCCGGCGGCTCTACGGTTTCGCGCCCACACTGTACACCGGTCGGGGCTACATCAACAACGACCGGCCATTGCTTGATTTAGCCCGCCTGCCGACCGACAAGATTTTAGGCATCCAGACCGGACGAACGTGGGAAGAAGCCTTGATTGGGCGTGAGTTCTGCAAACTGGAAAGCATGATCCCGGACGCCGCAATGGTCACCAAGCGCGATGGCTTCCACAAGCCCAAACCCGGTGGCCTAGCGCTCCTGGCCCAGCGCCTGGGCTTTTCCCATGCCGTCTACATCGGCGACGCCCTGGACGACTTGAAAACGGTGCAGGCCTTCAACGCCGCGCACGCCCCCGTAACCTTCCTCTCGGCCCAGGTACTGACCGGTCCGGCAGGCAAAGCTAACGAAAAGCTGTTCCGCCAATCCGGGGCGGATGTCGTCGCTGACGACGTGAACGAGGTTCTGGACTGGCTGCGGGGATGAGGTGCCTATCCCGGCTCGCTTGAGGCTCGCCACCCTTCCCTCAAAGGGAAGGGCAATAAGAAAAGAAACGGTATCGTAAATACTCCAGCTTATTCTGTCTCCCTTCCCTTTGAGTAAAGGGAGACCCCACCGCAAGCGGCGGAGCATTCGGGAGCCTCTTGGCATAAGGTAAATCTGTGACCGACCCGGTGACCTCTCGGTCACAACCCATCGCTCACAACCCCTCGGTCACAACCCAAATAAATCGAGTTGACCATCATCTTGACCATCCTCGGGACAAACCCGATGATTCTGAATATAACGAATGACTGAGGCCGCCGTGATCTCATCGCCCACCGTGCGAACAAAATAACCCGAACCCCACAAGTGGCCGCCCCACAACTGCTGCTTCAGAGACGGAAACTCACGAAACAGCGCCCGACCACTCAGGCTCTTAAAGCGACTGACCACATCAGAGATCGAAGTCACGCGGCGGAAACGAACAAAATAAATGAAGGTGATCGATAAATGAAGGTGATCGGCACCCACATACAATTCAGTGACACTGACTTCGTAAGCCGCCGCGATCTCACGCAGCAAAGCGTCCAGACGCACGCCTACCATGCCGCCTAACACCGCTTTGCGGTACTTAGGCGTCCAGACCAGGTGGTACTGAGTATCGTAAACAGCGTGCGCGGCATGACACAGAGGCATTTGTCATTGTAGCACAGTTATCGCCTCCTATCCCGGCTCATCGGTCGCCACCCCTGGCTCTCCACCGCAAGCGGCGGAGCATCCCAAGACAGAGGGAAGGGTGGCGAGCCTCAAGCGAGCCGGGATAGGACAGGGCTAGCGCATCTTAATTTTTCGGGAACGGATGTACGATTTTCAATGACGAAACTCCTTCGCGGGGTGCCCGGCGGCCCCGTCACCGCCTGCGCGGGGACAAGCAAGTGTCCGTCTGCGCTTGTTTTATGTTTGTTCCGCGTCTGTTTTGCCCGCGCAGGCGGCCAATCGGCGTCTGCGCCACCGAGCGAAGGGCTTTAGCCCATTGATTGAGAGGCGATTCTGAATTTAGATGCGCTGGCCCTGCGGGATAGGAACCCGCCGCTAGACAAAACCCCGCCCGTTTGGTACAATGACCTCACCGAAGTAATCACTATATGACACAACCACGCGAAGCCAACTTGACCCGGCGAACGTCGGAAACCGAAATCACGCTCACCCTCTCGCTCGACGGCGACGGCAGCAGCGAGATCATTACCGGCGTCGGCTTTTTTGACCACATGCTGACCCATATCGCCCGGCACGGCCTGCTGCATCTGACCGTGCAGGCCGCAGGCGACTTGCACATTGACGACCACCACACGGTTGAAGATGTCGGCATCGCGCTTGGTCAGGCCCTGCGCGAAGCGATTGGCGACAAAGCCGGCATTGCCCGCTACGGCCATGCCCTGGTTCCGATGGACGAAGCGTTAGTGTCCTGCGCGTTAGATTGGAGCGGGCGCGGGCTATTAGTCTCCGATTTCGCCTTCACAGCCCGCAAGATCGGCACGTTTGATACCGAGTTAGTGCCGGAGTTTTTCCGGGCCGTCGCGGCCAATGCCGGCCTGACCCTGCACTTTGAGCAGCGGCGCGGCGCGAACTCGCACCATATCGCCGAAGCCGCGTTCAAAGCCTTTGGCCGCGCGCTGGACATGGCGAAGCGCATGGATGACCGCGTCAGCGGCATCCCCAGCACGAAAGGGGTCTTGTAACCCATGCCCACCACACCCGCCGCGCCAATCACATTTCCGCACACATTTCATCGCCGACCCGGCGTACCGCTATGGCTCTGTCCTGTTCAGTCTGGTCGGCGTCGTCGGCATGGGCCTGGCGAGAGCGCACCATGACACTCGCTCACTGCTGATGTTGGCCCTGCCGTTTCTGGTCTTTTTCGCCGCCATTTTATTGACGAACCTGTTTACTTTGACGGTGGACGAGCGCGGCCTGCATCAGTGGTCTCTGCTGGGCCGCAAAGACGCGACCTGGGAGCAGGTCACGCGGCTGGATTTCGCCCGCACTTTCTCGGTCCACGGCGCGGACGGCAAAGAACTGGTCTGGCTGTCTATGCTGTCAGTCGCCGCCCAGCAGTCCCTGGCAGACGAAGTGATTGCGCGGGCCAGCCTCCAGCCGTCCGAGAAAAAGCTGGCCTTTCCTCTCCTCAAGCAGTGGGTGCGCTGATGCGCGTCGCAATCATAGACTACGGCATGGGCAACCTGCGGAGCGTGGAAAAAGCCTTTCACAAGGTCGGCATGGACGGCGCGTTTGTAACCGACGATCCCGCCGAAGTCGTTAGGGCCGACAAAGCCGTACTGCCCGGCGACGGCGCGTTTGACTCCACCATGCACTCCCTCCGGCGCTCCGGCGTAGACAAAATCGTATTGGAGTTTATCGCGTCAGGCCGTCCGTTCCTGGGCATCTGCGTCGGCATGCAGGTTTTGCTCACCGAAAGCGAGGAAGGGGAACAAGGCGTCAGAGGTCTGGACATCGTGCCGGGCCGCGTCTGCCGGTTTCCGTCAGGACAGGGCCTCAAAATCCCGCAGATCGGCTGGAACAACCTTGATTTCGTCCCAGACTCTCCGCTCGGCGCAGACCTGCCCGGAGACGCGCCGATGGCCTACTTTCTCAATTCTTACTACTGCGTGCCGGACGAAGAAGCCGACATCGCCGCGACCACAGACTACGCCGGGCCGTTCTGCTCCGCCCTGCACCGGGGCAACGTCTGGGCCACCCAGTTCCACCCGGAAAAGTCCGGCCCCGTCGGCCTGGCGATTTTACGCAACTTCGCGCGGCTGTGAGAATGTGAAAGGAAAACAGCAATGGATATAGGCGCTCTCGCCTTGATGATACCTATCAGCGCCATTGTCCTGGGAATCGGCGCGGATACAGTCAAACGCATCCTACAATCACAGGAAAAGCGACTGGAAATGCGACTGCGCTTGCAGCAGGGGCAAAGCGACGAAGTGACCCGGCAACTGGAGGCTTTGCGGGCTGAGATCGCTGGACTGCGCGACACCAGCACTCAGTTTGACATGAGCCTGGAACACACGGTGCAGCGTCTGGAAGAGCGGGTCAATCGCATGGAAACGAAGAATGCGCCGCCGTCACGCGCGCAAACGATGCCGGAAGAAGTGCAGCGCATCGGGCTGAGTTAGAAAGGAAACGAACATGGGAGACGCACTGGGCGCATTCCTCAGTATGCTGGGGCTATTCGGCGGCATCTCATTGATCATCTGGACCTCCACGCAGGCAAAAATCGCCCGTCTGAAAGCCGAGCGCGGCGGGCAGCAGACGGACGCTCTGCCGCAGGATTCATCGGTGATCGCAGAACTCAAAGCCCTCAAGCAGCAGATCAGCGAAATGCACAGCACGAGCCATCAGTTTGACATCTCCTTTGATGAAGCCCTGAGCCTGGCTGGAAGGCCGCGTGGGTCGCCTGGAAACGAAATCCGCTGTCAGCACGAACGTGACGACGGACACGCCTAACACGCTCCGAAACGGACAAAGCCAATGACTCCCCCTCTCCTGCGCTACAACGACGGCAGCCAGAATGCCCCGCGCCTGCGGGTTCAGCACTCGCTGTGGTCATTGATTGGCCTGCCGATGAATGCGCCGCCGGGCGAAGAATGGACGCTGACGGAAAAGTTTCAGCGGGTCAAAGAAGCCGGGTTTGAGGCCGTGGAATGCTGGCTGGATGAAAGCGACGAGGCGCGGCACAAAGCGGCTCTGGAGGTGACCGGCCTGCGTCTGGTTCTGGGCCACCATCCATTCTCCCCCGAAGACACGCGCCGGGTCGTGGAACAAGCCAAACGGCTGGGGGCCGATTATGTTTTCGCCCAGCCATATCACCCGTACCTGCCGCTGGCCGAGGCTGTTCCTCTCCTGCGTGAAACCATCCAAATCGCCGCCGACGCCGGCCTAACGCTCTTTATTGAGACGCACCGCAACAACATCCCCGAAAGTCTCAATCAGGCGCTGCAACTGATAGAGCGGATGCCCGAAGTCACGTTTACGGGCGATCTGTCCCACTTTGTGGTCATCGGCGAGTTTTACGGCTGGGAAGACGAGCGCGCCATTGACCGCATGGACCCGATCTTGTCGCGCATTTCGCATCTGCACGGGCGCATCTCCAACGGCGAACAGGTGCAGGTCGATGTCGGCGACGGGTCGGGCGACACGGCGCAATTCTTTGTTCGGCTCTGGGCCAGGGCCATGTCCCACTGGCGCAAAGACGCCGGGCCGGGCGATGTCTTCCCCTTCGCCTCCGAACTCGGCCCGCCGCGCTACGCCATCACCCTGCCCGACGGGCGCGAGTTCAGCGACCGCTGGGAGCAAAGTCTGGTGATGAAGAAACTGGCCGAACAGGCGTGGGAGCTATCGGAAGCGGATGCCTAATGAAGATGCCTGCCGAAGCGGTGCGCTGGGCCGCACAGGCTATGGGGCGAGGTGCGAAGGTCCAAAACGTCCAATGGCTGAGGGGATCAACGTCCTCCACTCTGTACGCACTGGACATCGCGCATGGACCGCGCTTGCTCCCCTGCGTTTTGCGGCTCTACGACAACGCCGTCTGGCGGGCGGAAGAACCTGATGCGCCGCAGCGGGAAGCCTCTGTTTTGCAGCGGGTTTCGCAAGCCGGACTTACTGTTCCCACTCCCCTCGCCTGTGACCCGGACGGCGTCTTTCTGGACGGCGTTCCCCTGCTGCTGATGAGCCGGCTGCCGGGAACTGTCGTGTTGCTCCCCAACCACTTAGACCGCTGGCTGCACGAACTGGCCTCCGCCCTGCTGCCGGTCCATTCTGTTTCCGCCGACGGGCTGCCCTGGCGCTACAAATCTTATGTGGACCTGACGCGCCTGGCACCGCCCGTATGGTCGCGCGTTCCCCATCTCTGGGAGCAGGCCATTGCCATCGCGCAGGGACCGCCCCCGCCCGCGCCGGAATGCCTGATCCACCGGGATTATCACCCGAACAACGTCTTATGGCAGGGAGAACAGGTTAGCGGCATCGTGGACTGGCCGAACGGCTGCCGGGGCTATGCCCACTTTGATATTGCCTGGTGCCGCCGCAATCTCGTCTACCTGCACGGCGTTTCCGCCGCCGACCGATTTCTGCGGGCTTATGAACGCCTGGCCGGCGCTTCGTTCGCGTACCCTCCCTATTGGGATCTGCTGGCGCTGATGGAAGAATTGCCCGGACCACCCCATTTTTACCCACCCTGGGCCGAGTTCGGCATTAGACCCCTCACGGAACAGGTGATGCGCGAGCGCGCGGACGAGCATTTGGAGGCCGTGATGCGACGGCTCTAGCCAGGGCCGTGGCGAGTTACAGAAGGAATTCCGGGGCAAGCTGCGAACCTATCAAAAACACAGGGGCTAATACAGGAGATAAATCTCATGGCATTGAGCGAGCAGCAAGTTGCGTTTTTTGACACGTTCGGCTACCTGGTCTTCCCAGGCTTGCTGTCGGAGGGCATCGGCTGGATTTACGAGGGGTTTGAGGAGGTCTTCGCGAACCGGACGCACGAGGGGACGCAGCGAACCATCAGCGGCACGGACACGAGTCCCAAACTTTGCACGCTTCTGGACCATCCAAAGGTCCTGGAAGTCGCTTCTTCACTGGTCGGGGAGGATTTCAACTACCTCGGCGGCGACGCCAATTATTATGTCGGTGACACGGGGTGGCATTCCGACGGATGGCACGATGTCGGCCTGTATGTGAAGATGGCGTTCTATCTGGACCCGGTCACGCGCGACACCGGATGCCTGCGTGTCATCCCCGGCAGTCACATCATCGGCAGCCCATGGCTGCCGTCCCTGCGGAAAGTCGCGCAGCCGGAGCAGAACTTCGGGGTTCTCCCCTCCCAGATCCCCAGCATCGCCCTGGAGTCGCAGCCGGGGGATGTGGTCGTTTTTAACCATAACCTGCACCACGCCGCCTTCGGGGGCAGCAACCGGCGGCGCATGTTCACGCTGAACCTCTGCCGACGGGCCGAAACGGACGGCGAGGTGCGGGAACTGCGCGGCTTCATCAACTCCGCCGCCCGCTTCTGGGTGGAGCAGACGCACTCCGATGTCATGCGCCAGACCGCCTCCCCCCGGCGGATGCGCCATCTGGCGCAGGTCATGGAAAACGAGGACGAACTGCCGGCCCTGGCGCGTCGTGCGCGGGAGACCATGGCGGAACCGGCACGGGGTTAGACTAGGAACGAGACATCGGCAAAAGAAAGCGGCCCCCGGCGTCTACACCGGGAGCCACCTTGTGTTTAACGCCGCCGCAGGAAGGCAGGAATGTCTACGTCGTTGTCGGCGGGCTGGCGCTGGGTGACGGGATCGGGAGCCGTGGCCGTTTCCATGCCGCCCTGACTGGAGCGCCCGCTGGCGGCCAGGACCGTGCGGCCGGACGCGGCGGCAACAGGCGCGGGAGCGGGGGGACGCTGGTCAAACCCCGTCGCCAGGACGGTGATCCGCACCTCATCCTTCATATTCGGGGTCCTGGACGATGCCGAAGATGATGTTGGCGTCCTCGGCGTCGGTCGCCTGCTGGATCAGTTCGGTCGCCTCATGGACCTCGGCCAGCGTCATGTCCGGGCCGCCGGTGATGTTGATCAGGGCCGCGCGCGCGCCTTCGATGCTGGTCTCCAGCAGCGGCGAGGCGATGGCGGCCTGGGCGGCGTCAATCGGCCCGATGGTCGCCGGACTGGCGACGCCGATGCCCATCAGCGCCGTGCCGGCGTTCAGCATGATCGCGCGCACGTCGGCGAAGTCCACGTTGATGATGCCGGGGATGGTGATGATGTCCGAGATGCCCTGGACGCCCTGCCGCAGCACGTCGTCGGCCTCTTTGAACGCTTCGACCAGGGTCGCCCGCTTCTCCACGACGCCGAGCAGGCGGTCGTTCGGGATGATAATGACCGTGTCCACTTTGTCCTTGAGGTTGTCCACGCCCTCTTCGGCCAGGCGCGAGCGGCGCGGGCCTTCAAACTTGAACGGCTTGGTGACGACGGCGACGGTCAGGATGCCCAAGTTCTTTGGCGATCTCGGCAATGACCGGGGCCGAACCGGTTCCCGTGCCGCCGCCCATGCCCGCCGTGATGAAGACCATGTCCGCGCCTTCCAGCGACTTCTTGATGTCGCTCTTGGACTCCTCGGCGGCGGATGCGGCCCACTTCGGGGTTGCCGCCCGCGCCCAGGCCGCGCGTCAGGTTCTCGCCGAGCTGCAGCTTATAGTCGGCGGCGGAGATGTCCAGCACCTGGATATCGGTGTTCATCGCGATGAACTCGACCCCGGTCAGGCCGGCGTCAATCATGCGGTTGACGGCGTTGGTGCCGCCGCCGCCGCAGCCGATCACTTTGATGCTTGGCGAACGGCGTTAAGTCATCTCGTAATCCCAGTGCCATTGAAATTCGTCTCCCTTAAATTCTGTTGAAAAGCGTGTTAAAACTAAGTTTTTGATTGCTATTGGTATTGCGCGTCAGTGTCTGTTCAGGATACCCGGAATTATGTCAATATGCAATGACCCGGCATCAAAATTGCCGGGTACACCAAGCCTAATATTTGTGCATCCGCTGACGGCGCGGTCCATGATGCGGGCGAAGAAGCGCCCTGGGCAAGCATCAGGCGGCGCGCTCGTTCCAGGGCATGATCTGTTCATAGGCGCGATGCACTTGTTCCTCCGCCTGTTCCGCGCTCCGAAACTCAGCAGCCGCTTTCTCTTGCTCTTCCCGACTTGTAGCCTTGCCAAAGGCATCTATGGCCTTCATCTTTCGTTGCAGGGCGTTTGATACTCTTTCCCAAGCCGCCTGTCGTAAAGGGTGTTTTGCCGGTATCAGAAACAGCGGCGGCTCAGGCTGTGGCTCGCGATCATTCCATGTATTTTCCAACTGCTGAAGTTTCAAAGCATTGTCGTAGGCGTCAGTCACATTTTCTATGTACACCGGCAAGTACAGCCAGCCGCTTACAAGCATCGCCTTTTCCGTCTGCAAGGAGACATGTAGGCCAAGCTCTTCAGCCTGAGTTTGGAGCCATTCGTAAATCTCCTCATTGTTTTGTTTGTTCACAAACGCTGTTGCTGTCATGCTTCCTCCTGCGGCAAGATTTCCCGAACCACCTTGTAGATAAAACCGACATCTCTGAGCGATCGTTTTAGTTTAGCGGCTTCCACCTCGACGGCACTGACATAATCAGCAATGAGACGCAGCTCATAAGATGCTTCAAGACGAATTGCCAGATCCTTGCTCACGTCAGTCTTGAGAAGTTTACTGGGTAGTTCTCGCACGAGTTCAGGGATTATGTCATGGCTCCAAGCCTCACGACTACCCGGCGGTATCAGCCCCTGGTATAGCAAGAGCGCAGTGATGGATTGGTAGCCAGCGTAGTAGCTACGGCTGGCGCTTGCCCTGATTTGCCCATGCTCCTGCAACAGTTGCGCGGAAGCATAGGAATCTTGCGCCATTCGCCACCACTTCTCCCAGGCCTCCATGCAGTCATTCTCCCTAAACTTGTCATTCCAAAGTTATCACTACCCATTGACCGCGCGGGCCATGATGCGGGCGAAGAAGCGCTGGAACTTGGTCATCAGCGAACTTTCGCGGGCGGACTGGCGGCCCGAGTGATGGTGCAAGGCGCCGTACTGGACTAATCCAATCGCGGTCGCGTAAACGGGCGAACGCAGGTCGGCGGAGATGCCGCCGACATCGCGCGGGCTGCCCACGCGGGTCGGCATCCCCGTCACCTGCCGGCACAGTTCCGCTGCGCCGACAAGCTGCGAGCCGCCGCCGGACAGCACAATCCCCGCCGGCAGCAGGTTGTAGTAGCCTGACCGCAAAATCTCCTGGCGCACCATCAGGAACAGTTCGTGCATGCGCGGTTCCACGATCTCAGCTAAAATGCGGCGCGGCAGCAGGCGCGGCTCATCGCTGCCCAGGCTCAGGACCTCAAACAGCTCTTCCGGGTTCATCTGGTTCGCCATGGCCGCGGCGCTGGCCCGTTTGACGCGCTCCGACTCTTCGTGCGAGGCGCGCAGGCCGACGCTGATGTCGTGGGTGACATGGCTGCCGCCGACCGGGATGGCCGATGAATAATAGATGTCGCCGTCCACAAAGACCGCAATGTCCGTGGTCCCGCCGCCGATGTCGGCAATGCAGACGCCCAGTTTTTTTTCGTCATCCAGCAGCACCGACTCGGCGGTCGCAATCGGCTCCAGCACGGTCGCTTCAATGCTCAGACCGGCCTTGTGAACGCATTTGCCGACGTTCTGCAAGAACGTCACCGCCCCGGTCACGATATGGGTTTCCACCTCCAGCCGCGTGCCCGACATGCCGACCGGGTAACGTATCCCTGATTGGCCGTCTATGGAGTACGAGCGCGGGATAGCATGGATGATCTCGCGGTCAGGCGGCAGGACGATGACGCGGCTCTGGTCCTGGACACGCGCGACGTCTTCTTCCGTGATCTCACGGTTGGCATGGGTGATGGCGATGACGCCGCGCGAGTTGAGCGAGGCAACATGCTCGCCCGTGACGCCGACAATGACCCGGTGAATTTCGTAGCCGGACATGGCGCGCGCCTTGTCCACGCTGTCCACGATGGCCTGCGCCGCGCTGTCAATGTCAATGACAACGCCCTTGCGGATGCCGTTGGACAGGCTGTTGCCAACCCCCACAATGTTGATGCGGCCCGGCTCTTCAATCTCCGCGACCACGGTGCAAACTTTGGTCGTCCCGATGTCTAATCCGACGACGCAGTCCCTCGCCACCTCCTCTGCTCCCCCTGCCTTTTCGCTCCGACGCGCTGAATCTCTAATCCGTGGATACTACTCTGATGACCGGGCCGCATTTCGGCTGTCGGAGCCACGCCCCTCCATCCAGTGCCGACGGATGATGGACAGGTTCACGAAAATTCGCCAGCCCAGCGTCACCACGGCGGCCAGCCCCAGCGGCTGCCCGAGCAGGTCGCCCAGATAGGCCAGAAAGGCCGCCAGCAAAGTGTTCGTCAGAAACCCGGAAATAAAAACGTTGCTCTTGAACTTGCCTTCGGTGCCGGCCCGGATGCCGCCAATGAGCGAGTCCAGACCGGCCAGGGCGGCCAGCGACAGATATTGCCCGTACTGAGGCGGCAGGGCAGCCCCAGTGAAGTAGACCAACCCAAACCCCAGCGCGCCTGCCAGCAGTGCAAACCAGCCCATAGATTTACCCTAGACCCCCGACTTTTTATCCGTTTGACTAGTCATCGTTGAGGCCGGCGCGGCATACTTAGGCTCAATGCCGCCGGCATAAGCGGAGATCAGCAGCGGCTTTGCCGACTTTTCCACTTTGAACATCGCCGGATCGAAGTGCTTGATCTGGTCGGCAACGCCGCCGGACATGTTCAGTGCGGTCGCCAGGGTTTTCGGATCGCCGATCACTTTAATGACGTAAGGCGGCGTTTGCGGCGTGTTGTTGACAAAAATGGTCGGCCCGGCGCATCGGATGGGGCTGACCGCGACCAGGCGCTGTTCATTGACGGAGATCGCTTCCGCTCCGGCGGCTTTCAGTTCGTTCACCACTTGACCAATGTCGGTGTCGTGTATGATATTGGGCGGCGTCGCTCCCAGAGCGCCCGGCGGCATTCCCGCGGGCATCGGTATCTTGCTGTCATTGAGCGTGACGACAATGCCTGGCCCTTTGACATCGGTCAGTCCCGCCAGAAACTGCGCTTGCGCCAGTTGTTTTGCCAGCAGCTTGACCCGGAGCGTGTCGGAAGGCGCTGCGGAATTGACCTTGTCCAGCTCCTTCTGAAGCTCGGCGATGCGGCGCTGATCGTCAATATTGGCCTTTACCAGTGTCTCATTGCCCTGCATTCGGTCCAGCGTATCCTGGTGCTGCTTGACAGTCTGGGTCTTCACCGACAGACCCAGCATTGCTCCCAGCAGAGCGCACAAAACGAAAATCGTTGCCCACCAATTCTGGCGGTCCCGTTTCGGCATCTTGTCAATCGGTTCGGGATTTGCGTTCGATCATCTTCGTTCCGGTTTTGACCCGTTCCTTCTTCGTCCTCGTGACCGCGCGGCTTGTACACCGGCTGCTGCGGGCAGCTTACATCGATATAGGCCGCATCCCGCGCCAAAGCTCCGCCCTGCGCCGACACGGTCGCATCGGCCAGCGCGAGTTTCTGCGACAGAGAATCCGGCTGGCCCAGCCGGATTTGCAAGTTATCCTGTCTATTTAAGCATAAATTCATGTTTTGGTCAACGGTTATTTTTGCGCCCTCCAAATCCGGGTTCTCCGGGAGCAAAGCCAGCAGGCGATAAGCATCGGACAGCCAGACCGCCGGGAGGGGTTTCCCGAGCGTCACGGTCTCCGGCATCACCGCCCGCGACACTTGCAGGAGCGGCACCTGCGGCAGGGGTCTTGGGAGAAGTCGATACGGAATGCCTTTTTTGTCCAGCAGCCAGAACTGTCCCCGGCCAAACAGCACGACGCGCGGCTGCCGCTCGGTCACGGTCAGCACCAGCAGATTCGGCAATGCGACCGACCGCTCCGCATGGTCAATCACCGGGTCCTGCGCCAGCCGCCGGGCGAACGGCTGCCGGAGCATCCAAAAGATGTTGGTGCGGTCTGGAACCTGCGCTTCGGCGTAAACCTGCTGCGGCGTCAGCGTCTGCGCCCCATCCACGCGCACGCGGGTCACGCGAAAATACGGGTTCGCAAAGAGCAGCGCCCCGGCCTCGGCCAGAAACAGAAACAGGGCAATGCCCAGCAGCGTCCGGTTCCAGTTGCGCCGCTTGTGGTTGGCGCGCTTTTTAGGCAGCCTGATCCGAAGTTTGCTGTCCGTCACCGTCAAATGCGTTCGCTTGTGCATGGTTTATTCCAATTTCTCGGAAGTCCCCCCAGCCCCCAATAATGGGGGAGTAGGATTGTCACGGCTTACCCCTCTGGCTCCCCCATTATTGAGGGCTGGGGGGCTTCCTCTTCCATTATTCCAGTGCGAGGTTGATTAATCGGTCCAGCAACTGACCAAAACTATATCCTGCCGCCTGGGCCGAGCGGGGCAGCAGGCTGGTCGGAGTCATGCCGGGAATGGTGTTGACTTCCAGCGTGTAAATCTCGCCTTCCGCCGTCACGATCATGTCCGTGCGAGACATCCCCCGGCAACCGAGCGTTCGATGGCAAAGACAGGCGATGCGCCGGGCTTCCGCCGCAATGCTGTCGGAAACGCGCGCCGGCACGATTTCATCGGTCGCGCCGGGCGTGTACTTAGCTTCATAATCGTAGAAGCCGCCCGATGGCACGATCTCCACAATCGGCAGCACTTCCAGTTCGGCATTGCCTAGAATCGGCACGGTGATCTCAGTTCCGGTGATGAACTGCTCCACGAGAACCGTGTCGTCGTACTCAAAAGCCGTCGCGATTGCCCCGGTCAGTTCATCCGTGTGGCGAACAATCGTCATGCCAATCGTGGACCCCTGAGCATTGGGCTTGACAATCAGCGGCACGAGCAGGTCCCCGCCCGGCGAATGGTCCCCGCGCCGCAGGGTTCGGTCGCCGGGCATCTGAACACCCGCGCCCATCAGGACGCGCTTGGACATCGCTTTATCCATCGCCAGTGCGCTTGCCAGAACGCCGCTGCCGGTGTAGCGGATGCCGAGGAGTTCCAGCAGACCCTGGACCGTCCCGTCCTCGCCGCCTTTGCCATGCAGAGCAATGACAGCCACATCGGGCCTGTCAGTCGCCAGGGAATTCAGCAGGGCCGAAATATCGGACGTGTCCAGCGGCGTCACAGCGTATTTTTCTGCGTCTAACGCGCCCAATATCTGTCGGCCCGTGGACAGGGAGACTTCGCGCTCGGCGCTTGTGCCGCCCATCAGCACAGCCACTTTTCGTTTGGTGGTCATGCCAGTCCCCCGGCCCCTGAAGAACCTAACCCCGGCGCAGCGCTGGCTACCCGGAGGGCAAGCGCCGACCCTGGCGCAACTGCACCCAACTCCGTGTCAGGGAAGGGGGCTGGGGGGGTAGGTTCCTCCGGGGCTGGTACCGCCAGTAAGCCCTCGCCCGCCGCGCGGATGTCACCCGCACCCAGCGTCAGCACTAAGTCGCCCGGCTGCACGAGATCAGCCAAACGCGTGGGGAGCGCACTCTTGTCGCCGACATACGTCACATGGTCCGCTCCGCGCCGGTTGGCGGTCAGCGCGGCCAGGCCTGCACCCGTGACGCCCTCCAGCGGCTGCTCACGGGCGAGAAAAATGTCGGTCAGCACCACATGGTCGGCCTCGCCGAAGCTTTCCGCGAACTGCGTCTTAAAATCGCGCGTCCGCGATGGCAGATGCGGCTGAAATACGGCCACCATGCGGCGGTTCGGGTACGCGCGGTGGGCAGCAGCCAGGGTTGCCCGTATCTCGGTCGGATGGTGTGCATAATCGTCGATCACCAAAACGCCGGACTTTGTTTCTCCCAGCCGCTCAAAACGCCGCCCTGTCCCCGTAAAGGCGTACAGCCCTGGGCAGCCAGCGCGAACGGGACGCCCAGCGTCAGGCCGACCGCCAGGGCGGCCAGGGAATTGCCAACATTGTGCATCCCCGGCACGTTCAGCGTCACCCGCCCCAGGGTCTCGTTCTGCCAGACGGCGGTGTAGCTGGGCGCTGCACCGTTCGGGTCAATATCGGTGGCGCGCAGCGTCACATCCTCTTCCAGACCAAACGTCACAATGGCGGGCGGCGACGGCCAGCCACGCATCTCTTCGGTCAGTGCGCGGACGTTGGGATCGTAGCCGCACAGTATCGCCGTCCCCGTCACCTGGGACAGAAACTTGCGGAACGAGCGCAGGACGTTGTTCAGATCGCCGTAATAGTCCAGATGGTCCGCCTCAATGTTGGTGACGACGGCGATCTGCGGGTCCAAATCCAGAAACGAGTCATACGCTTCGCAGGCTTCGGCCAGGAATACGTCGCTCCCGCCGAGCCGGGCATTGCCGCCGTAAGCAGGCAAATCGCCGCCGATCAGCACGGTCGGGTCCAGCCGGCCTGCTTCCAAGACCATTGCTGTCATGCCGGTCGTCGTCGTCTTGCCGTGCGTTCCCGTAATCGCCGACGCTCCGTGCATAGCGGGCCATCAGCCGGCCCAGCATTTCGGCGCGGGAGATGACCGGAATGCCCAGCGCGCGGGCGGCGACGATCTCCGGGTTGTCCTTCTTGACGGCGGCGGACGCGACCACTAATGTCGCGCCGTTTAAGTTATCGGCTTCATGCCCTGCCATAGCGCGAATGCCGGATTCCCGCCGCAGCGCTTCCAGCGTCGCCGACTCGCGCAGGTCGGACCCGGATACACAGACGCCCTGCCGCGCCAGAACGCGGGCCAGGCCGCTCATGCCCGCCCCGCCAATACCGATAAAATGGATGCATTCGCTCACGGAATGTTCGCTTCCCTTCAACTTGCCTTGCTTCTTCGCAGGATCAAAGTCCCTTATTGTACCACAGGTTACGGGACATCCTATCCTTCCCTCGCCAGCCCCAGCAGCGCCTGGGCAATGTCGTGAGCGGCATTCGGTGTTGCCAGCGTCAACGCCGCCTGCCCCATTGCCGTCAACCGTTGAAGATCGGACAGCAGCGCCTGGATTTCGGACAGCAGGCGCGGCCCGTCCAATTCGCTGCTCGGCAGCAAAATGGCCGCACCCGCGTCCACTGAACGCTGGGCATTGCGCGTCTGCTCGTCCCCGCCCGTCGGCACAAGCGGGATAAAGAGCGCAGGCTTGCCCACCGCAGCCGCTTCCGTCACGGTTCCCGCCCCACTGCGGCCTACAATCAAGTCAGCGAGCGCGAAGATGTCCGCGATCTCATCGCCGACAAACGGGATCACGCAATAACGCTTCTGCAAATCAATCAGGCAAATTCGCCCGCACGGACGCCATCCGTTCGCCGTCCTGTTTGCCGCATTGATGAATGACCCGGCAGGCGGGCAGCAATTCGGGCAAGGCAGTTTCTACCACGCGATTGATGCTCTGCGCCCCCAAAGCCCCGCCCGTCACATAAACCGTCGGCAGGCTGTTGTCTTCCGCGTCAAAGCCGAAGCGCGCCACGGCCCGCGCTCGGTCTCCGCCGAACATCGCCTGCCGGACCGGGTTGCCGGTCACGAATGTCTTGCTTCGCAGACGCGGCGGCAACTCTTGGGCCGCACCCGCAAACGTCAGCGCAATGCGCGTGGCGAATCGCGCGGCAATGCGGTTCGCCAGCCCGATCTGCACGGTCTGCTCATGGATCAAGACAGGCCGGCGCAGCAGGCCGGCGGCGATCACGGGCGGGACGGACACATAGCCCCCGGTCGCCAGCACGACATCGGGCCGGAACCGCCGCACTTCATTCAGCGCCTGCGCGACTCCCAAAGGAACGCGAAACGCATCGGCCAGGTTTTTGAGCGTCAGCAATCCGCGCAGGCGGGACGCCCGACGCAGCTTGCCGCTCTGGACGCCGACAAACGGCAGCCCCGCCGCCTCCACCAGTCCCTGTTCCACCCCGTGCCGGCTGCCCACATAGCGGAACTCAGGCGTCCAATCCGCTCCCTGCGCCATGAGTTGAAGCGTCTGGATCACGGCCAGCGCCGGGCTGACATGGCCCCCTGTCCCGCCGCCCGTCACAAGTATCTTGATGGTTTTCAGACAGGCCCCCTAGCCCCTCAATCCCGAAACGCGCCTGTATCGCGCCGGGACCGGTCCACGCGCCGGACCCCGAAGCCGGAGAAGACGGCATCACGGACGGTTTGTACGCGCCGCGCTCCCAGCGCCGGTTCCATTCCTCCTCATTCGGCTCAAGGGTGTCGCGCAGCCGCCCCATCCGGCCCGTTCGGGTAGCACGAGATATTCAGCAGGATGCCGATGCCCGCCATCATCAGCATCAGCGACGACCCGCCATACGAGATAAACGGCAGCGGCACCCCGGTATCGGGGATGGACGCCGTCGCGACCGCCATGTTGATCAATGCCTGCAAGCTGATCAGCGTTGTGATGCCCGCCGCCAGAAGCGCGCCGAACGGGTCTTTAGTCCGATACGCGATCGTGTACCCCCGCGCGGCGACGAACACGAACAGAGCGACCAGCGCCAGTGTCCCGATCAGGCCCCATTCTTCGGCAATCACAGGAAAGATAAAGTCCGTGCGCGGCTCTGGGATGAAGAGCTTCTCGCGCCCCTCCCCCAGCCCCAGGCCGCCGACCCCGCCCGATCCCAGCGCGATCAGGGCATGCCAGACCTGATAGCCTGTCCCGTATTGATCCGCCTTCGGGTCTAAGAATGCCGTCAGGCGGTGCATCCGGTACGGCTTGGAGACCGCGAACAGACCGATTCCGACCGCGACCAGGGCCAGAATGCCCGCCAGATGCTGACGCTGCGCGCCGGCCAGGTACAGCATGACCAGTCCCGTCCCTCCCAGCACCATCGCCGTTCCCAAATCCGGCTCCTTGCGCGATCAATCCGGCCAGCAGCCCGATCACGCCCAGAGGCGATCAGCAAGCCCTCCTGGAAGCTCCGTTTGATTTTGAGATTTCCCGCCGACGCACGCGGGCCAGATACAGCACCAGAGCCAGTTTCGCCAGTTCGGACGGCTGCGCCCGAAACTGTCCATGCCCCAGCCAGCGGCGCGCGCCGTTGATCGCAATGCCGACATGCGGCACCAGCACGGCGACCAGCAGCAGAATCGCCGAGACCGCCAGCCCGACGGTCGCCACACCCTTCCACTGCCAGTATGGCAGCCGCGTCGCGCCCCAGAGAGCCAGCAGGCCGCCGCAGGCCCAGCCGACCTGCATCTTGACAAAGTGGAACGAGTCGCCGTGCAGCTTCTCCACGGCGACGGCATAGGAAGCATCGTAGACGGACACGATGCCGATGCCGAGCAGCAGAAAGGTCAGCCAGAGCAGCAGGCTGTCCATCGGCTGCCGATTGGAGATGGCAAGCGCCGCGTTTTGTTCGCGTATTTTTCGGTCCGATGTTTTGGTGACGCTCATATGTGGATGCCTACGTTTCCCCGGCGCTGAACCGCCGGGCTTTGGAAAAGCAAATCCCCGCCTGCGCGGGCAAAAGAAGGGCAATGATCCTCGCCCGCGCAAGCCGGGGCTTGCGCTGTTAAAGCCCAGGGGTTACCCCAATAAAACCTTCAGCCCTGGGGCCGCTCCGGCGTAGTTCCCGCACCGCCGCCTTGAACTGATCGCCCCGGTCCTCAAAATCCTTAAACATATCAAACGACGCACATGCCGGGGCCAGCAACACTGTATCGCCCGGCTGTGCCAACGTTTTCGCCAGCATCACCGCCTCTGGCAGCGTTCCGGCCCGATGTACGTTTTCGTATCCCGCCACCCGCGCAGACGCTTCTATTTCCGGCGCGGAACGCCCGATCAAAACCAATGCGCGGACATTGTTGTTGACCACGGCCTCGCCCAGTTTCGCCACATCGTCACCTTTGTAGACGCCGCCCGCGATGACCACTTTTGGCTCCGGCAAGGCTTCCAACGACTTCTCAAACGCGGCGGCATTGGTACACATGGAGTTGTTGACGTACTTGACGCCGCCAATTGTGTCCACATATTCCAGCCGATGCACGACGCCGGTAAAGGTAGTCGCCACCTGGCGAATAGGTTCAGCACCGATGCCAAACAGCCGCGCCATCGCAGCAGCCGCCATAATGTTCTCAACATTGTGCTGGCCCGGCAATTTGATATCAGAAATATCGAACATATCATCGTACTCGGTAATGTAAATCTTGCCGCCCTCGGCGGAAATGGTGTGTTCGTCTTCCCTATCAGACACAAACCATACGGAAGGTCTAATTCGGGAGCGTTTCGGCAGAAAGTCGGCTGAAATATGGCCCGTAGATTTCCGCATCAGTTCCCAATTGATAACAGCAAAATCATCTTTTGTCTGGTTCTCAAAGATGCGCCACTTCGCAGCGACATATTCTTCCCATGTCTGCCGGTCGCCGTGATCGGGCGTGATGTTCAGCAGGGCGGCGACTTTGGGGCGAAACGTCGAAATCCACTCCAACTGGAACGACGAAATCTCGGCGACGATGGCGGCCTCGGGCGGGGCCAGATACGCCGCTTTGATCAGCGGCATCGCGATGTCGCCCGCCGCGATGTTGCCGGCGATATACGTCTCAATCCCCGCCGCCTTCAGCATCTCGCCCAGCAGCACCGTCGTGGTCGTCTTGCCGTTCGTGCCGGTGATCGCCAAAATCGGCGCACGGGCGATGCGATAAGCCGCTTCGATCTCGCCCAGCACCGGAACGCCGGCCGCCACGGCATTTTGCAGCACGGCGGCATCTTTGCGGACGCCGGGGCTGGTGACAAGATAATCCAGCGCCCCATAGTCCAGAGCCGCCCCGCCAGTCAGCGGCGTCAGACCCAAGGCTTCCACTGCCGCCATGGCATCGGCAATGTCAGCCGCAGGCTTGCCGTCATAGGGAATGACGGTCGCGCCTAGCTGCGTCAGCACGTCGCAGCAGGCCAGGCCGCTGCGGGCCAGACCAACCACGGCGACGGTTTTGCCCTGAAACTCGTTGTCAGAACTCGGTCATACAGATCGCCCCCCGCTCCGCAATTCTGGGGTGCCAGATGCAGGACAGGTTCTCTTTTCCGCGTTCCCCCGAGGATTGGGGGTGAGCGGGGCCTCTCACAGCCACCAGTACATCCAGCGGCGCGAGCAGCAGCCCAAAATCAGCGCTAGGATGCCAAGTATCCAGAAGCGGGCGACTACCTGCGTCTCGGCCCAGCCAGACAACTCAAAATGGTGATGGATCGGCGTCATCTTGAAGATCCGCCGCCCGTGCGGCCTGCCGCCCGTCGCCTTGAAGACGCTCACCTGCAGCATGACGCTGAACATTTCCATCAAAAACACGGCGGCGAAGACGAGCAACAGCACTTCTTGCTTTTCCGATCACTGCCATCGCCGCAAACGATCGACCCCAGGGCCAGCGAACCCGTATCGCCCATGAACACTTTGGCCGGGTGCGCGTTGTACCACAAAAAGCCCAGGCACGCGCCCGCCAGCGCGAACCCGAACAGCGGCAACTGCGGAAAGTACAGGTGCGTCGTCAGCGCCAGGCCCAGATAGGTAAAAATCGCCAGGCCGCCTGCCAGACCGTCCAATCCGTCCGTCAGGTTAGCGGCGTTGGACAGGCCGATCATCAGCAAAAACGCCAGCGCGTAATACCCCCAGCCCAGATCAACGTTGAGATTGCCTCCAAACCAGCACCGTCGTCGTAAAGGGTCGCCTGCGCGGTCCGGGCCAGCCAGACCACAAACAGCAAGCGCAATGACCACCTGCCCGGCCAGCTTCTGCCGCGCCTTCAGGCCAAGCGACTTGCCCCGACGGGCCTTGAGAAAATCGTCCAGAAAGCCCAGTCCGGCATGGGCCGATAAAGACCAAAACCACCGCCAGCAGCGGCGCGCTCAGCGGGCGCAGGGACGGCACGGCTATGATGCCAATACCAAGTGTCAGCAGCAGGCTCAGAACCAGCAGCAGCCCGCCCATCGTCGGCGTCCCCTGCTTCTGCTGATGCCGCTGCGGGGCGTCTTCGTTGATGTTCTGGCCGAACTTCAGCACGCGCAGAAACGCAATTGTGCGCGGGCCGAGCAGCAGAACAATCCCAAAGGCGATCAAAAACGCCGCCAGGGCCTGCGGATACAGCGGCCAGTGGAACCCCAGCGGGTACGGGTCAACCCGCATGGACAACGGCCTCCTGCGCCGTCAGCGCCTCTACGATCTTTTCCATCGCCATCGCCCGCGAGCCTTTCACCAACATCACGTCGCCCGCTCTTATTCCCCCATTATTGGGGGCGAGGGGGTGATTGAGCGCTTCCCGCGCAAATCGGGCGGCGTCTTCGCTGTCCGCAAACCGCTGCGTGGCAGCGGGTATCTGCGCGGCCAACCCGCCGACGGTGTACAGGGCGTCCAGGCTGCCCAGTAGCGCTCTCCCAAGTTCCCGGTGCGCCTCGGTTGCACGTTCGCCGAGTTCGCGCATATCGCCGAGAAAAGCGATCTTGCGGCCTTTGCCATAACCTGCCAGCGTTTCCAGCGCGCTCTGGACCGACGCGGGCGCGGCGTTGTAGGCATCGTTCAGGATCGTTCCACCCCACCCTGTTTTCACGACCTGCATCCGCATCGGCGGCGGCGTGTAAGTTTGCAGGGCATGAGCCGCGTCTGCCAGCGATACGCCCAGCGCGTCCGCAACGGCCAGAGCGGCCAGAGCGTTACCGATGTCATGGCGCGAAAGCGCTTTGAGTTCCACGGGGACGCCGCGCACGGTGAACTGCCAGCCATCTTCGGTCTGTGTGATGTTATTAGCGAAAAAACCCGCCGCCTCCTGCACTTCTCCTCCCCCTCCCGTTTCGGGAGGGAAGGCGCTTGCGCCGGGTGGGTTCTGCGAATAAGTCACCACCCGCGCCCCGGTCTTTGCCCGCTAAGTACGGCAGATAAGGATCATCCGCATTCAGGACAGCCACGCCGGCTTCCGGCAAAGCTTCCAGAAGTTCCCCTTTGGCATCGGCGATGGCGTCCAGCGAACCGAGCAGTTCCAGGTGGTTGTCGGCAATCACGCGTCATGACGCCGACTGTCGGGCCGGGCGATGCCGCACAGATACGCGATCTGGCCTTTGCCGCGCATCCCCATTTCCACCACAGCGGCTTTGTGGTCGGGCGTCAATTGCAGCAGGGCCTTCGGAACACCTGTTTCGTTGTTCTGGCTGGCCTCTGTCTTCAAAATCGGGCCGAGCGGCGAGAGCGCGGCGGCCAGCATTTCTTTCACGGTTGTTTTGCCGACGCTGCCGGTCACGCCAATCACAGGAATGTCAAACCGATCCCGCCAGTGACGGGCGAGCAGGCCGTAAGCGACTTCCGTGTCCGGGACACGCAAAACCGGCGTGTCCAGCGAAGCGACCACCTGCTGAGACACGACCAATCCTGCCGCGCCGGCCCGCAGGGCCTGAGGGATAAACTGATGCCCGTCAGCCTGCTTGCCGACCAGAGCCACAAAAGATCACCCGGCTGCAACGTCCGCGTGTCCGTGGAAATGCCGGTGAAGACAACGCCCTCGCCGCCGGGACCTGACCCGTAATCTAAGGCTTCTTTGATATCACGCAGGGTCAACCGTTTCACGGGGCTGAACCCCCGTGCTTTAATAAAGCAAATCCCCGCCTGCGCGGGCAGAAGAGGCGAACAATCTTGCGCCCGCGCAGGCGGGAGCTGCATTCCCGAAGCCCTGCCGTTCAGGGCAGGGAAAATAAGTCAAGCGCACTCGGCCAGCGCCTCCCGCGCGACTTGCCGGTCATCGAAGGGAATGGTGCGGCCACCCGCGAAGGTCTGCCCGGTTTCGTGTCCCTTGCCGGCAATCACGATCAAATCGCCCGGCTGTGCCAGTTCGCACAATGCTCTTTTGATCGCAATGTGCCGGTCAACCTCCACTAGAACGCTTCGCATTGTCCCGGCCACCCTCAATGCCGACCAAAATATCTTCCACAATCGCATCCGGGTTCTCCGAACGCGGGTTGTCGCTGGTCAGCACCGTCAGATCGGCCAGATCGGATGAGATGCGGCCCATCAGCGGGCGCTTCTTCGGGTCACGGTCGCCGCCGCAGCCGAACACGCAGACCAGGCGCGTGGGATTGAGTGCGCGGGCCGATTTCAAGACGTTCTCTAATCCGTCCGGGCTGTGCGCGTAATCCACGACGACCGTGAAGCCACGATTCCCGTCGGGACCAGTTCAAAGCGGCCCGGCACGCCAGTCAGCGCCTCCAGCCCGTTCTTGAATCGCGCGTGGCGGCACGCGGCGCAGAAGCGCAACCCCGATAGCGGCGAGAGCATTGGTCGACCTGGAACAGCCCGCCCAGGCGCAGGTCTACAGGAAAGACCACGGCACTGCCTTGCAGCGGCTGATACGTCACGGTGAAGCGCGTCCCATCAGGCCGTGCTTCGTCCATCGTCGCTCGCAGCGCGGCGTTCGGCGCTTCGGAGGCCGTAGCGCAGGACGGGGCGGCCTGCCGCTTCCAAAGTGTCAATGATGCGCCGGCCATACGGATCGTCGGCATTGACGACGGCATTGAATGGCTTGTCCGGGAACGCTGACGGATACTCGGTAAACAGGCGCAGCTTTTCGGCGAAATAAGCGTCCATGTCGCCGTGGGCATCTAAGTGGTCCTGGGTCAAATTTGTAAACACGCCGGTATCAAACGCGCATTCCGACGTCCGGCCCTGCCAGGATGCCCTGCGACGAGACTTCCATGACGCACCGCCGAACGCCCGCCTGCGACCATGTCGGCAAACAAGCGCTGCAAATCCGGCGCTTCGGGCGTGGTTCGCTCCAGCGGGACGCTTTTGCCGTTGATCGTCGCGCCGATGGTTCCGATCAGGCCAGACCGTTCGCCGAGCGTCCGAAAGATGCTTTCGATCATGTACGCCGTGGTCGTCTTGCCGTTGGTTCCGGTGACGCCGATCAGATCCAGTCGCCGGGACGGTTCGCCGTAAAACGTCGCGGCGAGTTTGGGCAGCACGTCGCGCGTATTGGGAACCGTGACGGTCGGCAGACCATGCGCGCCGTACCAGCCCGCCTGGTCGCTATGGATCATCAGGGCCGCCGCGCCTTTGTTCAGCGCCTGCGCGATGAAGTCATGGCCGTCGGATTTAGCTCCGCGCAGGGCGACAAAGAGCGCACCGGGCGTCACCTGCCGCGAGTCATAGGCGAGGGCCGATGATTTCCACATCTTCGCCCGTGCGCTGGATATTCGGTATATTTTCGATTAACTCGCTGAGTTTCATGATTGTTGTTTGCGGAAGGCCCATAAGAACCTCTCCCACAGCCCCTCCCCTGCTAAGGGAGGGGAGTTGGAAATAACTTCTTACCCTTCCCTGACAGGGAAGGAGCTTCGCGCAACTACGTTAGCGGCGGGAACCGCCGGGGTTAGGCTCTTTATGGCGTCCCAATCACCGGGCCTGGCTCATCCCGCCGACGCTTTGCCTCGCGCTCTTTGGCCTTCGCCTGGAACTTGTACTTCAGATGGTCATCCCAATCCACAGTTCCCGGCGCATCCGGCGTCACCTGCATCTGAAGCATGGCCTCACGGGCGATATTATGAACGACGGGCGCGGCGACAGACGCCCCCCAATGGATGCCCTGCGGCTCAAAGACAGCGCAGTAAATGACCAGGCGCGGGTGCGAAAGCGGATACATGCCGACAAACGACGCGACAAAATGGCCTTCTTCATAGCCGCGCGGCCCCGATACCTGGGCCGATCCGGTCTTGCCGCCCACGGAGAAATCGGCGATCTGCGCGGGCTGGCCGGTGCCGGACTGAACCACGGTGCCGAGCATGGAGCGGACGGCAGCGGCGACGGGCGGGTCGAAAACGCGGCGGACAACTTCAGGCGCGACCGGCGTTTCCTCCCCGTCACGGCGAACGGCGCGGACAATGTGCGGACGCATCAAAGTCCCGCCGTTCGCCACCGCGCAGTAAGCCGTGGCAAGCTGCAACGGCGTCAGCGAAATACCCTGGCCGAATGAGATATTGGCAAGCTGGATATTGGACCAGCCGATACCGCCGGTAAACTTGTTGGGGGCGTCGGCGGCCATCAAGGGCGACTTGGTTTCGCCAGGCAGCCCTGAGCCGGGAACATCCAGAAAGCCGAACTTCTGCTCGTACTCATACAATTTGGGAGCGCCGAGGCGCATCCCGAACTGAGCCATGCCGACATTGGAAGAGACCCGCAGGACGCCGCGCAGGTTCTGGGAACCGAGGTTGCGGGTGAGCGCGTCGGCGGCCTCGTGGATAACGTGCTTGCCCACTTGCAGCGTCGGGCAGCAGTATACGTGGACATTCATCATGTCCAGTCCCTGTTCCTGAAGCACGGCGGAGGCCGTAATTGTCTTGAGCGTGGAGCCTGGCTCATATAAATCAGACACAGCCCCATCGCGCCAACGCGCGGACAGCTTGAGGGCATCGGCTTTGGACAATTTGCCCACAGGACGCGGCGCGTTTGGATTATACGACGGGGCTTGTGACAGGGCCAGAATTTCGCCGGTCTGCGGGTCCATGACGATGGCGACACCATGATCGGCATGATGGGCCTGAACGGCTTTCGCCAGTTCGTCATCCGTAACATGCTGCAAGCGCTCGTCAATGGTCGTGACAATGTCCGCGCCGTTTTCGGCCTCAACGCGGCGGCGGGTTGTGCCGGGCAGGAACCGCCCGTCCCGATCAATTTCGGCGACGATCTTGCCGTCACGCCCGCGCAGCAGAGCGTCCTGGCTATGCTCCAGCCCTTCCACACCCACGCCGTCACGGTTGGTAAAGCCCAGAACCTGAGCCGCCAGCGCGCCGTCGGGATAAAAGCGGCTGGTATCGCCGACCACATAAACCCCCGTCAGGCCGGCCTGTTTAATCGCCGTCGTCAGGGTCGCCACGGGCAGAGCGTCGGCATCGGGAACAGTCAGGTGTCGTTTCAGAGAAACATAATGGACACGGGCAGTGCGCGGCGTCAGCAGGGCCTGGAGACGGGTCGGGTCTTCGTGCAGAATGGGGGCCAGACGGGCAGCAGTTGCGACGGGGTCCGCGACTTCCTGGGGGTCGGCATACACTGCGGCGGCGGGGACATTGTTGGCCAGAGCGTCGCCGTTGCGGTCCAGAATCAGGCCGCGCCGCGCCAGCAGCACACTTTTGCTGACACGGTAAGCATCGGCCTGTTGCTGAAAATATGTGTGCCGGGCTGCCTGGAGGTAGACCAGGCGCCCGGCCAGCATCAGATACAGGGTCGCGACGGTGACGAATACCGTGGTCGCACGCGGCTTAATAATGGAAAGATGTTGATGCGCTGTCTGCTGTCGTGCCACCGTTCGTCCCCTGCTCCCTGCCCCTTGTCCCGCTTGCTTCCCGGCTGCCGTCTTGCCCCGCCGCACGATTCGGCTCGGCACGGGGTGGCGGGGCGACATAGGCAATCGGCGTCCCCTCGCGCGGCGTCATGCCCAGAGCGACGGCGGCGGCGATGACGCGCTGCGGGCTTTGCAGACGGTCCCGCTCGGCCCGAAGCATTTCATTTTGAAGGCGGTTATCGCGAAGCTGGGCGCGCGCCTGGGACTGGTCTATGCCAAGCTGGGTGACATGGGCGTAGGCCGCCAGATACAGTAGGAGCAGGCCGCAGACAACGGCGGTGCAAGTGGTGGCTGCGCCCATCAGGCGCATCTCCGAGCGGCCCAAACGGCTCTGCCGGGCCGGCGCAGGAGGACGGACGACGGGCCGAGGCGCGGGCAGGGCGCGTTCCAGAGCGGCGTTCCCGTTAACTTGAGAGCGCGACTTCGCGGCAGAACTGGAAACGCGGGGCGAGGCGGCGCGCGGCGGCGCATCCAGGCGGCGCGTTCGGGGTGAGATCGGCAGATTTCTCGTTTCCAGCATCGCTTTTCCTCTTGAGTGTCTTCTGCCCCCTGCCCAATTTTGGGGGGCCGGAAATGACCTCTCCTGTTCCCCCATTATTGGGGGCTAGGGGGCAGGCCAGGAGGCCATTTCTACAATTTACGGGCGGCCCGCAGGCGGGCGGAACGGGCGCGCGGATTGGCGGCGACTTCCGCCCCTTCGGGTTCCAGCGGCTTGCGCGTCAACAGTTCTACGACGGCGGGCGGCGGGTTCCCGTAAACATCCACGCCTGGCCCGCGCCCGGACAACCGGGCGAAAAACTGCTTGACGATGCGGTCTTCCAAAGAGTGGTAGGAGAGCGCCGCTACCGTGCCGCCTTTACTGAGGCGATCTACAGCGCTCTCCAGCGCGTGTCCGAGAACCGTGAATTCGTCGTTGACTGCGATCCGCAGGGCCTGAAAGGTCCGCGTCGCCGCATGTTTGTCTTCGGGCCGGGCGCGGACGGGAATGGCCGCATAGACCGTTTCCACCAACTGCCCGACCGTCTGAAAGGGTTCTTTTTGCCGCCGCTCCACCGCGATGCGGGCAATGCGCGCTGCCCAATGCTCATCGGAGTTTTCCCGAATCAGCGTCGCCAGTTCCCGCTCCCCCAGCGTGTTCAGCAGGTCCGCCGCGCCGGGGCCACCTGCTTCGGGGTTCATTCGCATGTCTAAGAGAGCCGCCGGCTCTTTGAACGAGAACCCACGACCCGGCGTATCCAGTTGGTGAGACGAGACGCCCAGATCAAACAAAACACCGTCTACCGTGACCACGCCCAGATCGTCCAGAACCTGACCGAGTTGGTCAAACCGTGCCTGCCGAAGCGTCACCGCCTCGCCGAACCCTGCCAGCGTCCGGGCGGCCTCCGCCAACGCCTCCGGGTCCTGATCCAGACCGATCAGCCGCCCGCCGGGTCTGAAGCGCTTCCATCAGGGCCAGGGCATGCCCGCCGCCGCCGACCGTGCAATCCAAAAAAACTTTTTCCGGCTGCGGGTTCAAGACGGTCTTGACTTCGCCGCGCATAACGGGTATATGATAGGGCAGATTGCCCGAAGCGCCCTTCCCGCCCCCAATCATGGGTAAGCCAGAGGAGGCTCTCTTTCCTGTTCCCCCATTATGGGGGGTGAGGGGGCCAGTCATGCAATGCCCAGCTCGCGCGCGGATTCGGTGATCATATCGGCGGTCAGTTCTTCGTCGTTATATTTCTCCCAGACCGGCTTGCTCCAGATTTCAATGCGGCTGCTGGCTCCGACGATGACCACCGTGTCGTTCTCCGTGATCTTCGCATGTTCGCGCAGTTTGAACGGGATCGCAACGCGCCCCTGCCCGTCCACACTGGCCTCTACCGAGGTAAAGAAGCGCTGAAGGCGCATAGTGTGTTTGTCTAATTGGCTTTGTTTATTCAGGGTGTCGCTCAGATCATTGTAAGCCGCTTCGGTATAAATAAAGATGCATCCATCGAAGCCTTTAGTCAAGTAGAAGCGCACTCCCAGCGAGGAACGAAACTGGGTGGGAATGATGACGCGCCCTTTGTCATCCACACTATGGTCAAATTCCCCTTGAAAAACCACCATTCCTCCACTGAGTCACCCCTAGCCTCCACTTGGATACAACTATACGGCATCATGCCCGTATTTGTCAAGGGCATTTGAAAATAATTTTCAGATTATTTTTCTGGGGGATAACGCTAGATATAGAGGGTGGTCTCTACCACGCACAAAATGTAGGGTTTCGGGGGTGAAAACGGGGTGAAAAGAATTTGGGACGTGGCCCCACTTTGACGATAGCCACGTTTGGTACAAAAAAGAAGCCCCGGCCTCCCAAGGCTGGGGCTTCTTCTTTTCCAGCCGGGTTAATGATGCCCGGCAGTCGCTGTCTGCGCGCGCTCGATCTGACGGCGGCGCTGGCGCTGGATTTGCAGGGGCTGCAAGTCCACGCTCAAGACCGTTTCCGTCAGGCCGCGCGCATGGATGACCTCGCGCAGACGGGGGATCAGCGTATGCTCAATAAAATCGGCATAAATCTCGTTGTAGTTGTACGTCTCTACCGCGACTGTCCACTTGACGCCCTGGCTGCGCTCGCCGGAAGGGTAGTAGAACAGGGTCGGCCCGGTTCCCGTGCTCCACTCAATGACAACTTTTGACGCGCCGTGCGTCTTCCAGGCATCGCACTTCCGGCGCAGCGTCTCCATGTCAAACTGGGGTTCCTGAGTCAGCTTTCGCTCCATGGGGGTTCGTTTCTCCTCGCAAGCCGTTTTCTAAAAATCGGATACGGCTGTCATTATAGCACATTCTAGGGCAAGGCGGGGCGCTGTGTCTGCTCGGAACTCGCGACTGTCTCCCCGGAGGCCAAGTAGCCGAAACGCAGCAGCAATGGAAAGGTCAAAGCGGTCATCAAACGCCGCTGGGCCAGGGGCATCTTTTTCCGCCACTCGTTATCCAGACGCAGATTCACGGCGGACTGAAAGCGATCAGGATTGCCGGCGACCGTATGGTTCGGACGCAGGATCATGGGGCGCTCCGCCAGAAAATCCAGAGCCGGCGTCGGCTCATCCATAAGCTGCCACAGCCGGCGCAGCGTTTGTTCCGGCGCGGCGACCACATCCTCATACCGCAGACGGAGGGTAGGCTGACCGGGACACCGGAGCGAAAGCATCAGGTTGGTAGCATTCCAAAGCGCGGCGACCTGGGCCGGCTTGACGGTCGGCAGGTGGCCCGTTTCCAGGTTGGGGTCAGACTTGCGGCGCTGGTGCGAATGTGCGACGGCCCGGCTATCCCGAATCAGGTGCACGCCGCGCACGTCCAGCCCCGGCACAGTCGGCAGCAGATAGCCGTACACTTCGCTTTTGGAACTGTCCACAATGACGCGGGCACCGGACGTTTCCCCAATCGCCCGATACAGCGTCGCCAGAGTCTGCCGGTAATCAGCCAGTTGACGCTGCTGCTCCGCAGGTTTCCAGGGCCAAAGCAGGCGCGGCAGGGTTCGCGTCCGTTCCAGCATCCGCTTGGTCCGCAGGATGTCCTCAAAATCCACATGATCAAAGCCGCCGAAGCCCCGCTGAAAGACCTCCGTCCAGAAGGGGCACGCAAAAAACGGCTGGCCGCAGCCGCAGACATGGCGCTCCCGAAACGACCGCTGCCAGATGTAGACAATCTCCCCGACATGGACCGACTCGCATGGCTGACCCAGCAGCCGCCCCAGAAGTGTGCTGCCGCTACGCCCCATACCGGCGATGTAGAGGACTTTTACGTTCTCAGATCGGCCCTCGGATCGGTCAATTGAAGACACGCGCTTACCCTTCTTCCCGCTCATCTCTCGCCGAGGTCTTCGCTGATGCCGGCTTGTTCCAAAAAAAGACGTGAATGCCCAGATGGTTGTTCACCCAGATGGCTAACCCGATGTTCCAGCCGGCCATGGCCAGCGCGGAAGCGAGAGCCGCGCCCGCCGCCCCCAGTTTCGCCGTCAGCAGCAGGCATAGCAAGATGCCGACAAGCGCCGTCCAGCCGCTGACCGAGGAAACGACACGCGGATGCCCGGTCATGTTCAGAACCACCATGCCCGGACCCGCGCCGGTGTTCGCCAGAAAGCCCAGGCCAAGAATGCACAGCGGCGCATACCCTCCCCCAAACCCCGGCCCGTACAGCGACAGCAGCGGCCGGCCCAGGGCAAACAGCAGCCCCATCGCCGCCAGGGAGGGCCAGAACGTCCAGCGCACCGCCCACGTCGCCGCTCGCTGCATCGCGGGCTTGTCCCCGCTCGCATGGGCGCGCGCGATCACCGGGCCGAGGGCCAGATACACCCCGTAAGTCCAGAAGCCGATCAGCCGGGACACCCGATAAGCGGCCCCATACACCGCGACCTCGCGGTCAGTCCGCAGGGCCGCCATCGTCAGAATGTCCATCTGCGCCAGCGCCATCTGAAACCCGGTCGCCAGGAGCAGCGGCCAGGCGGCTTGAAGCCAACGGCTTGTTTCATAAGCTGGCTGGATCGGCGCTTCGCCGATCTCTTCCCGCGTCCGCCGGCTTACCCAGGCGTACTGCACGGCCAGAGCGCCACAAGTGGAGACCGCCAGCAGCGTGACCCCGCCTCCTGCCCCGATCTTTGTCCCGATCCCCAGCAGCAGCGCCAGCGGCAGCAGCATGAACAAGGGCTGAAGCAGGGCTGACGGCGAGATCGCTTGTTCAATTCGCCCCATCCCGCGCAGGGTCTGCATCAGCAGAGTGGACAGAGCCAGCGCGGGAATGAGCGTCAGCCCGACGAGCAGCGCCCCGGGAGGACCACCCGCCCGAAGCGCCAAAGCAATTCCCCCAGTGAGCAGCGCCAGGCCGCAGCCGGCCCCCAAAGTCACCGCCTGCGAATACCGCAGCAGGCCCTGAGTATGCCGCCAATCACTGTGAACACGATATTTGGGCAGAAATCGCGCCAGTGCCACCGGCAGTCCCAGCGTGGCGGGGACGGCCAGCGTGGTCATCAGTGCAGATAGTGCGGTGTAAATACCGAAATCCGCGCGCGGCATGGCGCGGGCAAGGGCGATCTGAACGATCCAGGCCAGCAGCAATCCCAGACCCTGGATCACAAACGCCGCCGCCGCGCCGCGCGCAAACCCGGCAGGTGCATCCCGCCCTACCCTGCCCGACAGGCGCCGCTGCAACGAAGCCAGAGCCGTCATGCACTGTCCGAATTTGCCGGCCTGCCCGCCGGCATTTTGCCGGCAAGCATTTCGGCGTAAACATCCCGCCGGGAGATTTTTAGCTCCACGCTGACCCGGCGAACGGCGTCGCGTTCGCTCAAGCCGGCGGCCAGCGCAGCGCGCAGGGCGGTGGGAAGGTCGGTCGGTTCCAATTCTGCGGACAGAAGCATATCTTCGCTGTCACTGTCGCCAGCCAGTCCCTGAACAACAATCGTAATCTCGCCCCGCGCCTCATGGGCCGCGAAATGCGCGGCGACTTCGCCCAGCGTCCCGCGCACGAACTCCTCAAACTTTTTGGTCAGTTCGCGCCCCACGGCGGCGGGCCGTTCCGGGCCGAAGGCAGATGCCATCTCGCGCAGGGTTTCCGCCACGCGCTGCGGGGACTCGTAGAAAATCAACGTGCGCGTCTCGCCCCTGGCCAGCGCGGCCAGCTTGGCCCGGCGGGAGGATTTCGTGCGCGGCAAAAAACCCTCAAAGGCGAAGCGGGCCGTCGGCAGGCCGCTGCCGACCAGGGCGCAGAGGGCGGCGCTGGCGCCGGGAATCGGGGACCACGGGAACCTGCGCCGCCAGAGCCGCGCGAACCAGCTAATGCCGGGGTCGGAGACGCCGGGAGTGCCGGCATCCGTGACCAGGACGATGGTTTGGCCCTCTTCGGCCAGACGCCGGATCAAATTCTCCGTGCGGCCCGCCTCGCTGTGCTGATGGTAGGCGATCAGCGGCGTGGCAATCTCGAAATGGGACAACAGACCGCGCGTATGACGTGTGTCCTCCGCCGCGACCACGTCGGCTTCCCGGAGGAGGCGCAGGGCGCGCAGCGTGATGTCTTCCAGGTTGCCGATGGGCGTGGCGACGAGATACAGGGTTCCGGGCATAACGGATCGGGCATAACGGATACCCCGCCCTAAACGGCGGGGCTTTAAGAGAGCAACTCCCCGCCTTCGCGGGCAGAAAAATAAAAAGTCCTGCGCCCGCGCCTCCTAGTCGCTTCGCTCCATAGCGGAGTAAAAGGCGGGGCTTGCACTTCCTAAAGCACGGGGGTTACCCCAATAAAACCTTCAGCCCCGTGACAATCCATCTACTGCGTCGGCTTGATCGGCTGCTTGGAAGGCCCCACATGGATCACGCCGGCGGGATGCGGCCCGCCAGGGACAGCGCCTGTGGGAACCGCGCCGGGCGGCATCATCGGGAAGCCATTCGCGCCGCCACCGGCGGGGGCGGGATGCGCCTTGGTGTACTGCTTCAGCCAGTCGGATTCTTTGGCAGCGAGATCGGGGCGGCCGAGCTGCTGAAAATTCATCATGAGCTGCAACATGCGTCCCCTGATCGTTCCAGGCAAGCGACGAGGCCTGCTGGAAATGGGTCAGGGCATTGTCTTTGTCATGGGTCTGGACGTAAAGCTGCCCCAGAGTCATTTCCAGAGCCGGATCGTCGCGGGACTTCAGCGAGTCCCCATAAGCGGCGATGGCCTGTGGAATTCTGATGCTGCTGCTGATAAATCTGGCCCAGCGCGGCGTCAATCGCCGCCTTTTGCATCGCAGGTGGATTTGCCTTCAGCGCCTTCTGGTAATCGGCCAGGGCTTCCTGATACTTCGGCTGAGACTGGATGGGGTTGCCCAGGCGCGACGCCTCTGACAGCGCGCGGTCGCCGGCCAGCGCGGGGTCTTTGATGTCAATTTTGGCGCTGTCTTTCAGACTGGACATCAGATCCTGATACTTTGACTGCGCTTGCTGCTGCTTGATGTCGGCCATGTACTTGGCTTTGTTTTTCTCAAAGTCGGGGGGCAGGCTGCTTTTGACTTCATCCAGCTTGATGATGAAGTAGCCGAACTGCGGCGAGGCCACCACGTCCGGCGTCACTTCGCCGGGCTTGAGGCTGAACGCGGCTTTTTTAAATTCCGGCACATAGGGGTGTTTGGTCAATCAAGCCATCATCGCCGCCCTTTGCTTTTGTGCCGGGGTCGTCGGAGTATTGTTTAGCCAGCGCGGCGAAAGTCCGCGCCGGGGGCTTTGGCCTTGGCCAGTACCTGCTCCGCCTGGGCTTTGGCCTGGACATCCGAGCGCGTTTTGTTGCCGATCAGAATGTGGCGCGTGTGATATTTGGTGTAAAACTGACGCGCATCGTCTTCAGAGACCACGATGCCGTTGTTGAACGTGGCCTGAACTTTGCCGGGCTGGCCGCTTTGCGGATCGCCGAGCAGGATCATCTGCGCGGACGGTATCGTCCGGCAGAGTCTCCGACAGGGGCGGGCTGCCCGCCTTGGCCAGAGCCGCATTGATGTCGTCCACGGATGCCGTCGCCGGCAGGCTCAGTTTCTCGCGCAAACCCGACTGGTCGATGATCTCCGCCCGCTTTTTCTGAATCTCGTCGTTGGTGACGGTGACGTGCATATTCTTGGCCTGCTGCACTTGCAGTTTGGCATTGATAAGCTGATCCAGGACGGTGTTATTCAGCAGGGGTGCCTCCGAAACGGAAACCGTGCGTCCGAACTGCTCAAATTGGCGGCGGAAGCTGTCCTGTTCCTGTTCGAAGTCGCTCCGCGTGATCGGGTCGCCGTTGACGGTGGCGATGACATCGTCGCCGGTCTGCGCCGCCGCGCCTCCCGCGCCGCCGTTCGCGCCGGCCAGAGGGCCGCCCATGTTCCAGGAGAAAGCCAGGCTGAATACCAGCAGGGCGCCGACTACAAAGATCGACCATTTACCGATCGGGCTGCTGGTGATATGGCCGAGGCCGTTGCGAAACGAGTTCAATGACATTGGTGTACGATTTTCCTTAGATTGGCCCTTCGGCCTCGGAACCTCTCCCCCGGCCCCGCCCCTGTTAAGGGAGGGGAGAAAGATTAAGCATCTTCACCCTTCCCTGGCAGGGAAGGGTCGCCGCTCACGGCGGGGTTAGGTTCTTCTGCGGCGGTGTTAGGTTCCTGTGGCCCTCAGTGGGCCAGCATTGTCTTTAATGCGTCCAAACAGGCGCGCGACGCGGCTTCTTTCGTCGGCTGCGCGTAGTGCGTTTCCAGCGACAGCCACCCCGCGTAGCCGTCACGGCGTCAGGGCGGCGATCTGCCCCGCCCAGTCAATCTCGCCCTGGCCGACCACGGTCCATTCGGGGCAGGGGCTGACCGGGGGCAACGACGGCGTCCTTGACATGGACATGGGCGACAAAATCTTTGATGGCCTCATAGCCGGTCGGGAACGGCTGTTCGCCGTCCATGAAAGCGTTGCCGGGGTCCCAGACCGCGCGCACGGACGGCGACGCGATCTCCGCCAGTACGCGCGCCGTCTGCGCCCCGGTTCCGAGGTAGCAGGCGTGTTCGTTTTCGATGACGAGAATCTTGCCCGCGCGCTCGGCCATGGCCGCCGGCTCCGCGAAGGCATCCGTGATGTTTTCTTCCAGCGGCCGGCGTCAGCGGCCCGCGCTTCCAGAACGAAAAAACGCGCATCAGGTTCGTGCCGAAAAAGTGCGCCGCCTCAATGCACCGCTCCAGCAGGGCGATCTGGTCGCCCAGGCCGCGCGCCGACGCGCTGTGCAGCGGCCCCGCCGGGCCGTCCGGCTCAGCGCCCGGCAGGTCGCATTTATAGAAAGGCGAGGCGATCCCGACCACGGTCATCCCACGCGCATCCAGCAGATCTTTGGCCCGCTGCCAGTAGTCGCGGGGCGCTTCCGCGATGTTCTTGTCCCAGATCTGCCGCAGCTCCGCCCCGCGCACGCCGTATTCGGCCATGACATCCAGGGCATGGCCCACATCGGCATCAATTTCATCGGTAATCACGGCCAGTTGCATCGTTTTCCCGCCTCCCAAATCTCAATACGCAAAAAGAACCGTATCATTCTAACCGAAACCGCCGGGTTTGTCAACAAAGGAACGTCTGGGTAAAGACACTAAACCCGCGAAAGCAGGATCATCTATGGCAAAAGAGCGTTTGGACAAGCACGACAGCATCCATCACGAGCTATTTGATGAAGACACGGCGCAGGTCGGCAGCCTGGGCGACATCGTGGAAAAGCACGCCGGCGACGCCGTCTTCCTCAGCCCCGCCGGAAAAAAGCGTCGGCGGCGTGGATGGCGGCGAGGCGGATTTTGAGGCCGAAATGCTGCAAGCCGATCCCGCGCCGTGACGAAGGCATGGACCCGGACGATCTGTATTCAGCAGAAAACGAGGACGAAATCTTCGCGACCGACCAGACCGGCACAGTCGACGGCATCGCGCGCGGCTTCGGCACCCATCTGCCCCAGGACATCGGGCGCGGGCGGCTTCCAAGTGGAGACCATCCCCGACCGCGCCCTCCAATACCAGGGCCGCCCGGTCGCCGACGGCGAAGAACTGGACGATTACGATGACGACGCGGACAACGGCAAGTATGACGCCAAAGGCAAACTCGCCCAGGACTCCGAGCCGTTCCAGCACATGGTCTCCCACATCAAGCGACCGTGAGCCGACCCCGAACCGCATCCCGGTCAAAAATCGCCACCCCAACACAACCGATGATGAACTGGACGCGACTGGGCAGATGAAATAGGGTATACTCGCAGGCAAGCGAAGCGAAGAAGCACGACAGGAGCAGGCAAGCGGGCCTGCTCCCTTTCTTTTTGCGGTACAATCAATGCTGGAGAAACCTCATGACCATGCCTTCGCTAGAAAAAGCCACCCCACTTCCGAGTCAACGCGCGAAGCCGCCCCTTGTTTCAAAACTCAAACAAAAAAAGCTGATTGCCTTTGGCTGGTATGGCGGCAAGTTCTCCCACTTAGATTGGTTGCTGCCGCTTCTTCCTGAGACACATCACTACTGCGAACCATTTGCCGGTTCCGGCGCGGTGCTGCTCAACCGCGAACCTTCGCCGGTGGAAACTTACAATGACTTGGACGGCGAGGTTGTCAACTTTTTCCGGGTGCTGCGAGAACAAAAAGCTGCTCTTGTAGAAGCGATTGGGCTGACGCCGTTTTCGCGCGAGGAGTTCGGCATCGCCTGCATTCTGGAACCTGATCTTACGCCGCTGGAACGGGCACGTCGGTTTTATGTTCGGGCGCGACAGGTGCGAACGGGTCTGGCGCAGACAGCCAGCATCGGGCGCTGGGCAAACTGCAAGGATACAAGCCGCGCAGGCATGAGCGGCGTTGTCAGCCGGTGGCTGGGCGGAGTGGAGGCCCTGCCGGAGATCGCGGATCGCCTGCTGCGCGTCCAGATTGAAAACCGCCCCGCGATTGACGTCATCAATCTTTACGATTCGCCGCAGACTTTGTTTTACTGTGATCCGCCGTACCTTCATGAAACACGCGGCGACACCAGCGCCTATGGCTATGAAATGACGAATCAGCAGCATCGGGAGTTAGCAGAAACGCTGAATGCGGTTTCCGGCAGAGTAGCAATCTCTAACTATCAGTGCGATCTCATGGATCAACTTTATCCGGCCCCGAAATGGATCAAAACTACCAGTTTGGAAAAGACTATCCATTCCACAAAGGATAAACGCAGCGAAGCGCTCTGGACAAACTACGATCCATGCGAGGTCTTTATAGGTCACTCCAGCCTCTTGCTGGAGAAACGTAGCCGGTATAAAAAGTGGAAATAACCTAAATTGCGGTTCGTCGTGCGAACTATGCCTTCCTAGAGCCGGGCATTCAAAAATCGCCTTCGTGAGAGTGGTTTACTCCTTGTTTGGCTTCAATCCATTGCTTTTCTTCTGCCGTTGTCCCAAATGGTAAAATACCATCAATGACATTGGCACACAACATCCTCCCAAAATGCCCTGCAAAACTGACCCTATTCCCGGCCCCCGATGATATTGCATGGTTTGCGGCGCTATGACATATCCGATAAGTTGCATGATGACACCAAAGAATAGACCTAGAAATATCGTGTAGAAACCCCTGGATTTGAGACGCCACAGCATCGCAAAAGTAAATATGAACACGGGAAAGAAAACAAGGGTTGTGATGCCCAAGTCAATGAAGAAGTTTTTCATTCTTGACTCCGATTGTTTGCGTTATTTTGCGCTTCCACCCATACTCAATCTGAGCGTGAAGGCTGCTCCGCCAGAAAGTCCTGCACCTGCCAGCGGGCGTTGCGGTCATGCGTTCCCAGGTAGTCCAGCATGGCTTCTTCGGCAAACTCTAAGTCGGCAAGGGCGGCGGGCGTGAAGTCTTCGGCCAGGGCCTCCCAGACGGCGTGGCGGTCGGCCTGGGAGAAGACGTGGCGGGCTTCGGGGACCCTGTTGGAGAATTGCCAGAACTGCCGTCAGCAAAGGCAATGTTCTAAAAAGTTCAGACAAACGCCCGCGCGTATTGGTCGGGCGGCACGGCTTTTTCGCGCTGCCCCAGCGCCTGGGCGGCGTGCAACGGCCAGTAAGGGTCGCGCAGCAGTTCGCGGGCCAGAAACACCAGATCAGCCCGCCCGTTGCGAATGATCTCATCAGCCTGCGCGGGCGCGGTAATCATTCCCACAGCGGCTGTGGGGATGCCGGCTTCGCGCCGGATACGCTCCGCGAAGGGTATCTGGTAGCCCGCCCCAATGGGGATTCGGACATGAGGGGCCGCCCCGCCGGAACTGCAATCAATCAAATCCACGCCCTCGGACTTTAAGCGCCGCGCCAGTTCCACGCTCTCCTCAATCGTCCAGCCGCCTTCCGCCCAGTCCGTGCAGGAAAGGCGGACGGCCAGCGGCTTGTCGTCAGGCCAGACCCGGCGCAGTTGCTGAACGGTTTCCAATGTAAAGCGAATGCGGTTCTCAAACGAGCCGCCATACTCGTCCTCCCGTTGATTGGAAAGCGGGGACAAAAACGAGTGCGCCAGGTAGCCATGCGCGCCGTGCAGTTCCAGCCAATCAAACCCTGCCTTGTGGGCGCGGCGGGCCGCATCGGCAAAGGCCGCTTGAATGGCGACGATCTCTTCGCGCGTCAGCATATGCGGCAGGCGGTAGCCGTCGTCAAAGGCCAGGGCGCTCGGCCCGACCGGCTCCCAGCCGCCGTCAGCATCGGAGACGCCTTTGCCGCCCTCCCAGGGCGAGCCGTGGACGCCTTGCGGCCCGCATGGGCAAGCTGTATGCCCGCACACGCTCCCTGCGAGCGCACGAACCGCGTCACGCGCGCCCACGCTTCTGTGTGAGCGTCCGACCAGATGCCGGCATCCTGGGGCGAAATCCGCCCGCCCGCTTCCACCGCCGTCGCTTCCGTTAAGACCAGCCCAGCGCCGCCGACCGCGCGCGATCCTAAGTGAACCAGGTGCCAGTCATTCGGCATCCCGTCTTCGGAACTATACTGGCACATTGGTGAAACGCCGATCCGATTCCGCAGCGTGACCCCACGCAAACCAAATTCATAAAAAAGCCCTGACATACGGCCTCTCTTTTCTGTTCCCGGCAACAATTCCGTGTTATAATGAAAATACACTTAGAAAGGCGTTTAGCCATGCACATTGCACGGAACCCCGCTCAAGTACCCCTGGCATTCACTCGCCCGGCAGAAAGGCAAGGGTTTTGATGCTTTTTCCACTTCTTCTGACCGCTTCCGTCTTTTTTCATGCAAAAACAGGCACCCGCCATGTAAATCCCAGACCCCCCGGTCATCACCAGAGCAGCCTTTCCCGTGGGCAAAGGCAGACCGGCGCGATTACGGCCATCAAGGACAACGTCCAGTTCATGATGATCGTCCCGCCGACGCCCTCTCAGCGGGCAGCGCGGGAACAAATCAGGCCGCGCACGCCTCCTGTTCTTCTCAACACGCCGGCCGGGGAGGCGAGTGAGGAACGGGCACTGATTACGGCGATCAATGCCGAGCGCACGACACGCGGATTGGAACCGCTGACAAGCGATCCGATTTTAACTGAGGCAGCCCGCTCCCATTCGCGCGAAATGGGCGACTTGGGTTACTTTGATCATTTTTCACCCACGCCAGCCCTGGCAACGCCGCAGGATCGTTATCAGAAGACCCTGCGAGATTGGGACGAAGATCAACCCGCATCGGCGATGGTCGGCGAGAACATCTTTTACTGCAATGTCACCAACGATGTTTACAATGTTGATTACGCTCACCGAAGACTGATGGCCAGCCCCGGTCACCGGGCCAATATCCTGGATGCGCGCTTTACCAAAGTCGGCGTTGGGCTGTATCGGGACAGCATGGGCCGGTTCTGGGTGACAGAAATGTTCCTTCAGGCGACCGCGTCGCCGTCTTTGATGCCGGAGTAGGTGTCGGCCACAATGGTTCAGCCTGCTCCCAGACGTCCCAGCCACAGGCCGATGGCGAAGACAATTCCGCCGCCGACGATGACCTGCCCGACTGTCTGCGCCAGCGGGGTTTTCATGAAACGATAACGGATATAGGCAATAGTCAGAAGTTCCACAACCACGACGCCGTAAGCCAGATGCAGCGCCAAACCCAGCACACCGATGAGAAACGGCAGCGTGTGCAGCATCCCGCCCAGCGTGGTCGCCGCGCCGGTGATGACGCCGCGCAGCAGAGGCTTGCCGCGCCCTGTCACTTCGCCGTCGTCGGAGAGCGCTTCGGACAAGCCCATGCTGATCCCGGCCCCGACCGACGCGGCCAAGCCCACAAAGAATGCGCTGTGCGAACTATGGGTTAGCCCGGCGGCGGCGAACAGAGGGGCAAGCGTGGAGACAGACCCATCCATCAATCCCAGCAGGGCCGGCTGAACCTTCTGAAGAACGAACTGCGCTTCCGTGTCGGGACTCTGTGCGTGACTGGATATTTTTTCGGCTTGTTCAACAGCCATAGGTATGCTTTCTAAGGGGCGTGATTTGGGAAAAGTTTTCGCTCTATTGTTCCCCATTGGGCGCGGCGGCAAACTCCTAACCAGTTTCCTGCTCTGCGCTTTCGCCGGCCCTGCCTTCGCGCAAACGCCGCATCATATCCTCATCCCGCGCGCTTCCCGCATAGACTTGAGTCACACAGGCATCCACACGCACGCCAATTTCCTGCTGTTTGAGACCGGCTCCCTGGATGCCGCCGCCCTCCAGCGTGACACAGCAGGCCATGCGCCGCTGACCATCATCGGCCATTCTCGCCTCAGCACAGACCATGCGGCGTTGCCGCCCGAATATCAGGCTCTGGCGGAAGGCGACGCCCCACTGGTCAATCCTTATGGTCCGATTGACGGGCAGAAGACAGGCAAGCCCGGCTGGGCCGCGTTTCCCTTTACGAAAGGCGGGCGGCACTGGGTGAAAGTCGTGGTTCCGACCCGTTTCGCGAATTGGGTCGCGCTCCAGCCCAAAGCGCGGCAGCGCCGGTATCTGGACGAGCGTAATTATTCCCTGGAAATTCGGTGGGAGAAAAGTCAGCCTCCCCGCCCCAATAATGGGGGAGCCAGAGAAGGTTTTTCTTATTCCCCCATTATTGGGGGTTAGGGGGCAACTTCGGGGTTCTCGGGGTTCTTCTCGGCTGTGCCCTACTCTGCCAGAATGCCGTGCAGGCGACCCAGAGCGCGCTGCTGCAAGCGCGAAACGTGCATTTGGGACATGCCCAACCGCTCGGCCACTTCCGATTGGGACAGATCATCAAAGAAGCGCAGACGGACGATCTCGCGCTCACGCGGGTTCAGGCAGACAAGAGCGCGGCGCAGATCCGAATAGGCCTCCAGATCCAGCAGGGCGGCATCCCGCTGGCCCAGACGGTCCATCAGGGTCGCCCCATCTTCGCCCCCACCCGCGTCCAGTGTCCTGTCCAGCGAAACCGCCCGTGTGCTGCGCCCCATCTCCATCACTTCCAGCACATCTTCCTCCGTCACGCCCAGTTCCTGCGCGATCTGCGCGGGCGTGGGCGCATTGTCCAGACGCGCCATCAGGGTCTGCTCGACGCGGCGGGCGCGCAGCAAACGCTCCTGAAGCCAGCGCGGGACTTTGACCTGCCAGGTCCGGTCACGGAAATGATGTTTGATCTCGCCCACGATGGACGGGGAAGCATAGACGGGAAATGGAAGGGCGCGGGCAGGGTCGTAGCGATCAATCGCGCGGATTAAACCAATCGTGCCGACCTGGACCAGATCCTCCAGCGGCTCCGTCCCGGATAAAAATCGGCAGGCCAGCGAGCGAACCAATTTCTGATAATAGGCAATGATGGAGTCTCGCACGCGCTCGTCCCGCGTGCGGGCGTAGTGAGCGAGCAGGACATGAATGCCGGTATCCGTCGTCACCCGATGCGGTCGTTTCGCCCGGCGCGGGGTAGGCTCCGCGAGGGGTATTTCTGGCCTTTGAGAAGTCATCATGGCGTTTTTTGCTTTCTCCGGGACGCGCTTTCGTCCGGTTCCGGGTCATGGACGACACTTCCCTTGTGCCTGTTCCTTCTGATTGGTCTCCTGCTTGGCTCATCATACCCATCTGCGGAGCGAGATAACACTGTCAAAACATTGTAAGTCATCGGGTATAATAGCCGCCGTATGGAGTTTGATGAGGCGCTGGCGTACATGCAGGGGCGGCTACGGCTGGGGGTAAAGCTGGGCAATGAGCGGTTCCTGACCCTGCTTGGTCGCCTGGGCAATCCGCAGGAGAGATTGCAGGTCATTCACATTGCCGGGACAAAGGGCAAGGGGTCCACGACGGCGATGGCCGCGAGCGTTTTGCAGGCGGCGGGCTACAAAGTCGGGATGTATCTGTCGCCGTATGTGTACGATGTCCGCGAGCGCATCCAAATCAACGGGGAGATGATTCCCCGCGCGGATTTTGCCCGCTGGGTGACGGACATTCGGCCCTATGTGGAGGACTTGGAGGGGACCGAACACGGCGCGACCACGGAGTTTGAACTGAAAACGGCGGTTGGTCTGTGCTGGCTGGCCGAACAGAAGGTAGACCTCGCCGTGCTGGAAGTCGGGCTGGGCGGGCGTCTGGACGCGACCAATGTTGTTTCCCATCCGCTGGTGACAGTTATCACGAACATCGGCCTGGATCACACCGAACTTTTAGGAGAGACGCTGGGCGAGATCGCGGCGGAAAAGGCGGGGATCGTCAAGCCCGGCGTTCCGTGCGTCACCGGCGTTCCCGTCGGCGGAGAGGCATGGAACGTCATTGCCGCGATCTGCCGCGAACGGAACGCCCCATTGATTTCCGTGGAACCGCCCCGCTTTCAGCCGGACGGAGTCGTGACACTGGCAACAACTCAGCGCACTCTGCGGGATGTGCGCCTGCGGCTGCAAGGGGAGTTTCAGGCATGGAATGCGGCGACGGCGGTATCGGCGCTGGATGCCATTGCGGCAGACAGGCTGCCGACGGTCTCCGATGACGTGGTGCGGACAGGGCTGGAAACAGCCTGGGTGCCGGGGCGATTGGAGCAGATCGCCGCGCAGCCGACGGTCGTGATTGATGTCGCGCACAATGAGCTTTCAGCGCAGGTGCTGGCCCAATCACTGCGGGCGCAGTTCCGGGCGGATCGGCGGCGGGTGGTTTTCGTGGTCGGCCTGTCCCGGCATCACGAGCCGGAACCGTTTCTCGCGCCACTGGCCGCGCTGTGTCCAGCTTTGCTGATCGCCACCGCGCCCGCGTTTCGCCCGCGCCCTGCCGCTGATGTGGCGGACGCGGCCCGGCGGCTGGGCATCGCCGAGGTGCAGGTCGTGGACACGGGTGTTCCCGACGCCGTCCGCGCCGCGTTGTCTCAAACCGGGCCGGACGATCTGATCTGCGTCACCGGCTCTTTCTACACCGTGGGCGACGTGCCACCCTCGCTCTGGTCGGAACTGTTATCGGATTTGCATTACGAAAGGACTATCTAATCATGCTGCCACATCAGGGAGTTGTCGCGTTGACCGTGACCGGTCTTTCCATTGTCATCACGCTGGCATTATTCCTCTTCATTCAGGGCCGGGAAAAGAAGATGCAGGCGCTGAACGACAAAGACCAGCATTAGAGCGCCTACAGAATGCTGCGAGGCTGTCCTGGCCCGTCCTTGAAAGGCCAGGTGGTTCTTCTCAGTAGGTTCCTACTTCTTCGCCAGCGCAACCTGAATCGCAGCCGGCAGGGCCTCGCCCCGTGCCTCCACGGCGGCGATGGTGCCGTCGCGGTTCAGCAGCAACCCGAATGGGATCGCGCGGACGCCGTAGCGGCCCGGAATTTCACTGCCCCACCCTTTGCCGTCGTAAATCTGCCGCCAGGGCATTTTGTTTTGCTTCAGGAACGAGGTCAGCGCGGTCTTATCCTGGTCCAGCGAGATGCCGACGACATCAAAGCCCTGGGCGTGGTACTTTTTGTAGGCAGCAATCACATTGGGCATCTCGCCGACGCACGGCCCGCACCACGTCGCCCAGAAGTCCATCAGCACCACTTTTCCCCGGTATTGGGCCAAGCTCAGCGGCTTCCCGCTCAGGTCGCGGGCTGCGATGGCAAAAGGCCGCGCGCCGGGCTTGAGCCGCGGGTCGTACATGGGCGGCTGCATGGCTTCCGGCGCTACCTTTTTCGCGCCGGGCGGCGGGACGAACAGAAAGTCCTTCGCGGTCAGGGCCGTGCCGGGCGCCTGGTCAATTACCGTCTCTGTATGGGTAAACGTGTGCGGCTTGCCGGCCTGCGTGAAACTCGCCGTTTCCGTCACGCGGCGAAGCAGGTGGTCGGTGGTGGCAATGGAAAAGATAACCTGCATCTGGTTACTGCCCTGACTGGGCAGCGTCGTGGTGACGGTATCAGTGGAAACGCCTGCGACGGTGAGCGGCGTTCCCAGCGTGACGGTCACACCGGGCTGAGAAAAGAGGCGATCCAGAAACCGGGGGCTGCCGGCCACGGTCGGCAGGAGCGCTCCCCGCGCTTGTGACAGCACCGCAGGAATGACATTGGCGCTGGGCGCGGCCTGCTTGAGATACTGCTTGTCGCGCGGAGAAAGCAGATACAGGCTGACTCCATCGGAGACAACCTCCGCCACCGGCCCGGTTGAGTCCGCAACCGTGGCTTTGGCCCGATTGGGCCGCAGAAACGACACGCGGACGGTCTGTTTCTGAACGGCTGCCCCCGTCGTGGATTCAACCGAAATCTTGGCGGAATAGGTTTGGAGCGCCTGATACGCAGCGGCCATCTGGTCTAAAACGGCGCGGGCCGCCGGGTCCACTTTGGCCGGCGGCGCGGCAGGCGGAGTTTGGGCCTGGGTGGCGGGCATAGCGCCGGCCAGCAGCGTTGAAGCCGGCGGCGACCACTGCCACGAAACGAGAAGAAAAAAGCGGCATTATATTCTCCTGAAGCGGCGGGATTACTTGGACCGGCTGCCGGTCCGATTCACACGAACGGGAATGGTCGCGCCGGTCGGACGCGGGTTGGAGCCGCGCACCACCCCGGAGGCGGGCAGGCTGGAACTCGGCCCCGACCCGCCGGCTTTCTTGCCTTTCGCCTGCGCGCGCCGTTCGGCGCGGTTCAAGGCAGGCATCTCCGTCCCGGCCTGATTTGCTGTCTCCGGCTGCGTCTGCACTTCTTCGGTCAGATCGGGTTCTCCCGTGCCGCTCCCGCCGGTTTCCTGCTGGGTCATGAGAAAAGTCCCCCTTTGAGATGAAATTTTAATGCGAAATTCTTAGGCATTATACCCGGCCTTTTGCCGAATACGCGGCAGCGCGTACTCCAACAGCGTCTGCATGTTGACCACATCCTCGCGGTTATACGCCAGCAGCAACTGCCGGGCTTCTTCGGCGCCCCGCCCGCCCCGCCGCCAGACACGCCACAGGCGTACGGCATCCATGCCGGACAGGCCCTCGGCTTCCGGCACACGCGCGATCCCCATTTGCTGCTCAATGCGCTTCAATCCGCCCGTGTGACCCAGCCGCTTCAAGAGCGGGCAAAGGTCAATGTGCAGGCGGTCGGCAAAGACAGACTCTAAAACGGGAAAACGCCGCTTGAGGAACGGCACGTCAAAGCCCGTCCCAAAAAATGTCACAAAGCCGTCAAAATCCTGGCAGTCATAGGCAAACTGCGCCAAGTTCTCGCCCTTGACATACGCGCGCATCTCCAGGCCGTCATACAGGCCGATCAAAGTGATAGAATCGGGACTCATGCCGCGGTCGGTTTCAATATCCAGATAGCCGATTTTCGGAAAATGAGAAATCGCGCGCCAGTGTTCCCGCTTTGGGAGGTTCCGGGCAAAATAGTCGGCACGGGCCTCTTCCAGCGCAACCACGCTGTCTTCCAGTGTCTGCCCCAGGGCCAGCCGGTGACGCGGGGCCAGGCGCAGATCATCGGCCCGGTCCAAATAAGCCTGCCACGAGGTCGCCCCCTGCGCCCATAGGGACTGTTCCGTCACCGGCCCGACCCCAGGGGCATGAATAAAAGTCGCCGTCAGCATTTCCCTAGTATGAAGCGTCGGTGGCCGCTTGTCAACTGCGGAGCGCCTTCACACCAGAGAGCGCTGACTGAAAACCTCATACAGCATCACGCCTGTGGCAATGGCGAGGTTGAGCGAGTCGCTGCTGCCGACCATAGGGATGCGAACGACTTTGTCGCACAGGCGCTGCATTTCAAGGGACAGCCCTTTCTTTTCGCCGCCCATAAACAGCACGGTTCCCGCCGGGTATGCGACAGCCCGAAAGTCTTCTTTGGCCTGCGGCGATGTCCCGACCAGCAGGCAGTCTGTGCGCCGCTTCCAGGCGACGAACTCCTTCGGGGAAGTTCGCACAAAACGCTGGGCGAAGATGGCTCCCATCGTCGCGCGGACGCAGGCCGGGTCATAAGGGTCTACGGCATCGCCCATCAAAATCAGGCCGGACGCGCCGACGGCATCGCCGGTGCGAAGGATCGTTCCCAGATTGCCGGGCGACTGCACCTGGTCCAGGGCCACCCAGCAAAGGCCCGGCGAAGATGCCGCCTGGTCCAGCCGTTCCCAGCGCTGCCGAATGACGGCCCCAATCCACTGCGGTTCCTCGGCGCGGGAAAGCCTCAAAAAGAGTTCCGGCGTGGTTTCCCAGTGGGGAACGCCCCGCGCCGCCATCTGCCGGAGCAGTTTTTCGCCCCCCGAATGCGTCAGCATCTTGGGGACGACCAGAACGGCCTCAATGGCAGCCTGATGGGCCAGCGCCTGCGCCGCAAAGCGCAAGCCTTCGGCAAAGAACAACCCCCGGCGGTCGCGCTCTTTGCGCGTGGCAAGGGCAAGCAGGGATTGAAAACGCGCATCTTCGGGTGATTTCAGGCGCGGGAGGGGCGAAGCGGTCAGCAGTGTTGTCATGGAAAAGGTGGGACGGTCTCAGCGGCCCGTGAGCGAAAAGCTCGGCGGAGATCAGAGGCAAACAAAAACGCCGCCCAATACCACAGGGGGCAGGGTCGGCGCGAGGCGTGCGGGCAGGTCAGCAAGGTGAGCGAAAAACAGGTTCGTCAGCGCGTGATCGGTCAGCACTCCTTTCAGCGACTTGGGCGGAGGCAGTCGCAGCCTCGTGAGAATGGTCGATTATAGCGCGTGGCGGCGCAGGCTGTCAAGCGCCGCCCACATGCGATCACACTTCCAGGCCGACAGCGCGCATGAGGGCGATGGCGTTGCTTTGGGTAACGATGCCCGGTTGCAATTGGTAGTCAAAGGTCATCCGGCCGTCGGTCATCTGATCCTCAAAATGGACATTGGCCGCGCGGAGGGCGGGGTCGTCGGCCAGGGCGGCGAGGGCCAGATCGTGCGTGGTGATCAGGCCGAGGGCGTTTTGGCAGATTAAAGCGCGGGCGATGGCTTCCGTCCCCTGCCGCCGGTCGTGCGAGTTCGTCCCGTGCAGGATTTCGTCAATCAAAAACAGCAGCGGGGGCTGATCGCGCCCGATGTTAACGATCTGGCGCAGACGCAAAATCTCGGCATAAAAGCGCGAAATGCCGCCTTGCAGCGAGTCCTGAGTGCGGATGGACGCGCCCAGATGCAGCCGGGTCAGGCGGAGCGACCGGGCGCGGACGGGAGCGCCGGCCAAAGCCAGGACGCTGTTGACGCCGACCACGCGCAGCAGCGTGCTTTTGCCGGACATGTTGGAGCCGCTGACAATCAACAACGAAGCCCGCGCGTCCAGCGTCAGGCTGTTCGGAACCGCCTGGGCGGCAGGCAGGAGCGGATGCCCCAGGCCGTCGGCCTCAAACAGCGCGCCGTCTTCCGCCTGCACGATGACCGGAAACGGATCGGCGGGATGTTCGCCCGCGTAGCCCGCCAGGGCGCTCAAGGCTTCAAACTCGCCGACCATAGCGAGCCAGCGTTCCAGGGACGGGCCGTTCTCCATTCGCCAGGCTTCAATAGCGAAGGCAAATTGCGTGGCCCACAGAAGCAGGGAAGCCAAAGGGTAAAAAAGCTGGTTTTTGGCCGCTTCCAGCGAACCGGCCAGGCTTTGCAGTCGGGCGATACGGACCGAAGGCGGATCGCCAGCCGCGCACAGTTCCTGCTGCAATTCTCGCAGACGAGGCGCTTGGAATGTCTCGGTTTCCAGCCGCGCCAGCAGGGCGGCCAGCAAGCCCAGATCGCGCAGCGGCCCATCCAGGCTTCGCTGCACCTGCTTCACCGGCCCGCGCAGGGGCCACTCAAAGACGCGCGCCGCGACGACAATCATGTAAAAGAGAAGGCTGCCCCCGCCCACTCCCCAGACAGCCAGCGACAGAAGCGTGGCGATTGCCAGCCCCAGCGCGATCCCGCGCTGCCGTCGGGAGGACAGCCGCACCGGCGCCTGCCCCCAGGCCGCCAGCGCGTCAGGCTGGAGAACACCCCGAACATCTTCGCCGAGCAGCGCAAGGTCTTCGCGCAGATCCAGGCGGGGAGCCAATTCAGCCACTGCCTCCTGCCTGGCCTGGATCGCCTCCGATCCCGCCGGGGCCTGAAGCCAGGCCGCCAGACAGTCCTCACCGGCACGGGTGCGGGCCGTGCAAAGCAGCTCAAACAGCGAGCCAGGCCCAAATATGTCCAGATCAATCGCGTAAGGATGCTTCGGGTCCAGAAAGCGCGTGCCGGGCGTGCCCTGTCCCGCCCAGCGGTCTTCCAGCCGCGCCAATCCCAGCGCGTAAAACGCCGTCCGACGCCTGGCAATTGCCAGGAGGGAGACTACGCGCTCATGCCAGACCATCAAGGCGGCAAAGCCGGCGACGAACAGAAGCAACGCCCAGGGCGAAAACCAATGCCGCCCAAAAGAAAGCCAGGCGGCAAGGCCAGCGGCAAGTACAACATAGAGCCGCCAGTCGGCCAGGCGGCTGTCTAAACGCGCGAACCTGTCCTGCTCCCCCTGATGCCGCGCATGTCGGGCCGTGTATTCCTGCTGGATAGGTTGGATCATCAGGGCTATTATACACTGTTTCCACCCGGCACATCACAAACAGGCTTTTACTTGCGGGCGGCCAGATAGCCCCAGACAAAGGCATTCGGCCCCATCGTCTGATCCATGGTGAACTCATTCAGGCGCAGGCATGAAGTAGACGTCAAAGTAGGCTTCCGTGGTCGGCCATTCGGTGGGATTGGGCTGGGACAGTGCGCCGAAGTAGTAGGTGATGGGCCAGGTGATCCAGGCCTGGTCGCCCCAGCGAGCCAGGTCTACATTGCCGTAGGGGGTGAGGCCGACCGGCGCGGGCTGGCCGGTCAGACGGCTGTCCAGGTTCAGCGGATGGCGAACCGGGTTCGCGCCCACTCCCGATGTGTAAACCATGTTGCTGGGATTTGCGCCTCCGGGGAACAGACAGGCCTGAACGGCTCCGGCCAGATACTTTGGGATCATGCGTCAGGTGGTAGGCGCGCAGGAGCGAAACGGCCCCGTGCGGGGTGCTGTAGAAACCCAGAAACTGCGGCTTGCCGGGGTCGTCGGAGGCGATGCCCCAGGCGTTGTTCTGTCTGATAAGCCAGCGCGCCGTCGGCGTCGGCGATCAAGGACTGAACGGCGTTGGCTCTGATTGTTGGATCGGCGAGTTTCGCGGGCAGCAGGGCGTAAGAAAAGGCCGCATCGCGCTTTTGCAGGCTGCCATAGAAGGGCGGCGGGTTAGTCGCCTTAAGCGGGGTGTCTTCCAGGAAGACGTCGTGCCAGTGTTTGTCGCCGGTCAGCGCGTAGACTTCCACAGCAGAGAGATTGCGGTCGTCAATCACCTCACTGCTGAGTTTTGCCCAGGTGCCATTGGCCTGACGTTTTCGGCGGTTGGCCTCGGCCCACGCTATCGCTTGAAGGGCGCTCTGGCGGTAAGTTTTTGCCCCGGCAGGATCGTAGGCGGCCAGGACGCGGGCCAGGCGGGCGGCGATGCCGGCATACACATAGGAGGACTGAACATCGGGCGCGTAGACATAGGCAGGCATGGACTGTTTCCAGCTTACCTCGCCATCAATCGGGTCGCCGTTCGTCTCAATCCCGAAGCGCACACTGCCGTCGGGCAGTTGCAGGCGGCGGAATAAATCCAGTTCAAACCGGCACTCATTCAGCAGGTCCGGGCCAGGAGCAGATTTGGGAATGTTCAGAGACAGGGTGCGGAAGTAGTCGGGGAACAGTTCCAACAACTGCAACTGCCAGAAGGTCGTCGTCCGCATGTGCGTAATACGGCGCGGGTTCCAGTCCCCGGCATCATGGTAGCCGCCCCAGGCTTCCGGGACGGGCTTGCCGGTATCGCCGTTCGCCAGGTCTTTCTGCGGGTCGCCGCCGTCCAGAATGGAATAGGTGGATTGGGTGATGGGAACCGTGCCGGGAACGCCAGGGTGGAAGTCGGCGGGCCGGACGAAAGTCGTGTACGGCGGGCCGAGGGCAACGCCGCTGCGCTGGTTGTAGAAGCCTTTCATCTGGATTTGGAAAGCATTCTTCCAGACGTTCGGTCCGATCTCAAACAAATACGAAGCCCCCACCCCGTCCACGACCACGCGATAACGGCCCGGCGTCTGGAAGCCTGAGAAGTCCACCAGCGCGACGGATGTGCCGTTGAAGTTGCGCGTCGTGTGCATCTTTTCCGGCTTGTCGCCTGCCCAGGCCGGGCCGGCTTTGCCTGTGTAAACCGTCTTCGCCGTCGCGGCGTCTACCAAACGAAACGGCAGGCCGTCCGGGAAGGCATACCCGCCGCCGCTGCCTATCCACAGCGAAAGATAAGCGCGTTTGCACGGGTCGTCGGGCCGGAAGCCGACCTGATTGACATGGACCGACTCGCTCCAGATTTTGGCCGGATCAAAGGCCAGTGTCACGGTCGGTGTCTGGACATTGATATTGGAGAGCGTGACTGTGTATGTCTTGCCCGGCATCAGCGCATGGGGCAGGGTCAGATAAACGCTATGCCGGAGGGTGAGATTGGAGCGCTTGGGCTGCTGCCAGTCATCGGGTTTGGACTTGCGAGACACGATGGTCGGGCGGACTGCCGGCGCGAAGTTCGGGTCATCATCGGACTTGATGGTGTAGTTCACCGGGTCGTCCGCTTCAGCCGTGAGCAGCGGATCGCCTGTAAAGCCTTCAAACGTGACCAGGCCATCGTGTTTTGGCCCGATCAGATAGCCGATTTCCTGCCCGCCGCGCGTCAGAAACGTCGCGTTGTCGTGCGTTTTCGCTGCGTCGCCCGGCTGCGGCGTGTACGCGCTCAAGTGAGACGGCGTGATCTTACCCGTGTGGATTTGCAGGGCCAGCACATCCGGTGCGGCGGCATAAACAGTCTCAATAATCGGCGACTGCGGGGTTATCTTGCCGTACTTCGCGCGGGCAGCCTGGCGGTCTTTGACGGCCTGCGCGCGGGCATCGGCATCGCGCTGCGTTAGCGCCTCGCGCTGCGTTTGGAGCGCGGCGTCGGGCGCGACAGCGAGAATGGCGCTGACTTTGACATCGGTCGGTCCCGCCCCGCCCCAATCGCCCAGCAATTGCCACTGCATGATCTTGCCCAGGTCAGGCGGCCCGGTTTTGCCGATGTCGTTAGGATACGAAAACGGAGCGCCGTCGGCAGGCGTGAGAATCACAAAGCCTGGCGCAGACACGGCGGGCAGGGCAGAGTCCCACGTTCCCTGATGCCCGCCAGTGTCACTCAGCATGAGTTTCAGCATTTTCAGCGTATTGCGCGGGCCGATTTGCACACGCAGGCCGGGGCTGTCGTCGACCCGCACCGTCAGGTCCAGACTTGGGTTCAGATTAACCCCCGCGCCGCCCTGCGGAGTCATGCCGTCAGCGTCCAAAGCCGCCACGCCGTTTTCGATCTTGGCCCGCTTGTCCCAGGTTCCATAAGTGAACAGGAACGGCTGGTCCATCTTGACAATGACGACGGGCGCAGCGGGGGTCTGGGCAGGGCAGTCGACGGCCGGCAGCAGCAAAACCAACAGCGAGAGCATCCAGGCTTTGTTCATCATGCGCTTTATTGGTGCAAAGGCCGTGTCGGGACGACGAACAGGCTGATGCTCTGGGCAGGCAGCGTGGCGGCAATCTGCCCGGCGCGGCAGGGCGTGTCAGGAAGCCGCTCCATGACGTTGCGCGCGTTCAGCCGCCACACCTGAGCCGGGCCGGCAGGCGTGACGTGCCGCAGGGTCAGGGTCAGCGGCGTTTGGCCGGACAGAACCTTGCTGATGACCATCACCGTCACCGCGCCGTCTGTGCGGCGCGAGGCCCCGAATGCCACCAGCGTGTCGGGATCGGGAACAGTGGTTTGCAGTGACATATCCCCAAAGGTGGATTGGCGTCCGTCATAGTTGCGATACATCTGGAAGGCGTGGAAGACCGGCGTTCCCGGCTTCGGTGCGCTGAACCGAGTTGCCATGTCAATCCCCTCACGCCCCAGAATGCCCAGTACATCCGCCTGCGCCGTCGCGCCGTTGGCGAAATCATCCGCGCCCCAATTGTACTCGGTCAGAGCCACTTTCAAGCCGGGATAATGGTCTCGCACCCAGGCTTTCATGCGCGGCAGCATGTCTATCGTATCGTTGACCCAGCTTTCGGCTTTGTACGTCGGGTCCCACAGTGACCGCGTGGTTCGATTCCGTTTCAATTGCATAGCCGTGGAAACGTCCGAGTCGTTGCCCTCCTGCGGGTAGTAATGGAACGAGGCGATGTCCACCAATCGCCTGCCTGTCTTCCGGTCATGAGCGCGGAGTTGATCCAAAATCCAGGGAAAAAAGTCCTCGCCGCCGTGCGCCTGCCGGTCCGGCATGATTTTCCAGTTGCCGCTGAGACCCGCCTGATGGATGTCGGCATCGGAATACTTTGCGCCGTTGTAGTCCCAGCTTTCGGGGCCGACGACAAGAGCGGACGGGTCCACGCTCTTGACCATGGCCGCGTAGGCGAACAGGCGGTCCCGGTACTCGTCCATGCCCACGCCCTTCGGGTCAATGTCTCGGTGAGTCAGGTGCCACAGATTCGGCTCGTTGTCCATCAGGTAGTAGCGGACGCCGCCTTTGTCGGCCCTGCCCCACTTGCCGACCAGATGCTCCACCCAGCCGCGCATGAACGCCGGGTCGGACGGCATGTTGGCGTCGCGGGGATCGTTGTCGGCAATGACCGTGCCGTCCATTCTGACGCCCTTGCCCGCATCGGGCATCCACTGCGCGTCCGTTTCTTTCTGCGGGCCGTATTTGGCGACCGAATATGACGCCAATTTCTCGCGATTCGGACCAAGTTTCGCCACCCAGCCGACCAGCGGGATCGTCACCATCGGTTCCGCGCCGATGGCCTTGCTGGCCGCGATGAAGTCGTCTGCCTGCTTGCCCGGCACGGCGTTGCCCACCGGCACACTCTCAAAATACCAGTCCGCCCCGATATTATGGGCATTGATCGTCCAGTTGTAGCGCGTCTCCGTGTCGCCCCCGTCGCGGTTGAGGGGAACATTCATGGCCGCATGTTCCGGCCCAGCGAAATTGACCCCGTAGATGTCGGGCGAGATCGGGTGCCGGCCTGCCTCCGCGTCCACAGTGACAGAGACAGCCGGCAGCATCGGCTGCGTGGGCGGCGGCATCCCGGCGTCCGTCTCGCCGTCGCCCACTGCCGACGTCACCAGCGCGATGTCGTCCAAGGCGAACTCAGCGCCCTGCCCGCCCGCGTCCTGAATCCAGAACCCCGTCATGTCGGGTTTAGCGTCCGCGCCTAATGCTTTCAGCGGAACGACGTAATGCCGCCACCGATCCCCCGGCGGAGACGCCAGCAAGACCTCGGTCTGCGCCTGCGCGTTGTCCCCTCGCAATGCCTGGATTTTCAGCTTCGTTTCGGGCCTCGCCCGCAGCCAGAACGAGACGGCGGCATAGGGCGTGGTGTCAAAGGCCGCGTGCCGCAGAGACAGGGCTTCGTAGGGACCGGCGTTGACGGCGATGGCAAAGTTGCCGGCGTGAACCGGGTCAAGACTGTCCGCGCGGACGGACTTCGCCCAGCCGCCGAATGACCAGCCGTTTTGATAGGCCTCGCCATAGATCGTCTGCGGGCCGGGCGGATCGGCTCGTGCGGTTTGGGGCTGACAGCCGGTGAGAACCAGAGCAGCGAATAAAAGAGTGGCAGTAGAAAGTGTCATCGGGATTACGCCCTCATTCAGAGAGTGCTGAACGTTGCGGTGTAGCTGCTGTTACCCGTATTGGCAGCCGCAATGTTCCCCACAAAGTTTCCATTGGTCGCCGTGGTGCAGCCGCCCGAGGAAGAAGCCCCCGTTCCCCCGCCATCACCGGCAGTCGCATTGTCATGACCTGCCGAAACCGACGTTGCCCGCAGCCATTTGACATGACCGTCCGCCAGCAGAAAGTTGGAGCCGTCCGAATGGCGTCCTGTCAGAGCCAAATACGGACTGGACGCCGTATTGGTGACATTCGGAAACACGCCGGTTGCGTACTGGCCGCCGTTGTAGCCGGTGCCGCAGGTGCCGTCGCCGGTGGCGGAAGCATTGACGCCGAAAAAGTCGGTGCTGGGATCGCCGGTGATTTTGACAACCTCAAACAATTCCACCGTGTTAGCCGAGGCTTGGAGTTGAGACAGCGCGATCCCGCCAGTGGGCGGGGCGAAATTGGCATTGAGGCCATAGGACAGGGCGACAGCGGGGCTGGTGGCAGCGGTTGAATCATCCGGGCAAGTATAGACGCCTTTCGACTTGACGTAAGTGTAGATGGGTCCGGCCCAGTCTTCGGTGTTCCAGTAGTTCGCGGAGGAGCAGGCCGGGTACTTTTCGTCGGAGTCCTGGGTGTATTGGACAAAGGCCAGACCCAGTTGCTTGAGGTTAGATTGGCAGCTTGCGCGTCGGGCGTTTTCGCGCACCTTCTGGAAGACCGGGAATAAAATGGCTGCCAGTATCGCAATGATTGCGATGACAACGAGCAGCTTCGATCAGCGTGAAACCGGAACGGCGTTGCATGGAAGGTCTCCTTTCAAGAGAACAACGGAACAAGAGCAGCGGAGCACAATTTCAGGTACACTCACAATGGTCCCGGAGCGACCAAAGCGATTGACAGGTTGAGTATATCACGCTTCACGGGTTTTTGTCAATTGTAGCGAAACAATTTTATGGCGAAATTTTCCAAACAAAAATCTGTCCGCGTTCGCCTGGAAGAGATCGCGCGGACGGTTGGCCCCGGCGGGCAGATGCCTTCCATACGGCAGCTCGGATCGGATCTGGGCGCCAGTCTCGCCACGCTCAATGCGGCCCTGGCGGATATGGAAGACCGAAACATGATCTGGCGGCGGCAAGGCAGCGGCATTTTTGTTTCCCCCAGCCTTCTCCACCCCAACCTGTGCCTGATCTGCGACCCGTCTTATTTGCTGGATGTCGGCGCGTCCCCGGTGTGGAGTCAATTGATCGCCTCGGCGCGGGAGCGGGCGGGTTCACGGGAAGAAAACCTCTCCATTCACTTCATGCAGCTTGGGCAGAGCGCAACAGATGCTCCGATCACTGACTTGCTGCACGAGCGGCTGACCGCCGACATTGCCGGCAATAATGTACAGGGCGTTCTGTCTATCGGTCTGCCGCATGAATTGACCCGCTGGATCGAACGCGGCGGCGTCCCCGTGGTGTCATTCGGCGGCGCGTCAAACTATATTCTCTGGGTATCGGGACAAGAAGTAATTGAGCGGAGCGTAGCGGAACTGGCAGGACGGGGCTGCCGTGCGCTGGCCCTGTGCAGCCCGCAGTCGCCCCATTGGCCGGACCCGTTTGGATCAGAAATGGGCCAGGTCTTTCTGGACGCTTTGGCGGCCCATGATCTGCCTTTCCGGGAGGACCTGGCGGCGCGAAGCACATCCCAGGCCACTTTGACTCCCTTCTGGATGCAGTCATTCCCAGGACAGGGATTTGATGCGCTGATGCGTCTTACCGAGCGGGACGGACTGCGGCCTGACGGGATTATCAGCACCGACGACATGATGACCCAGGGCATTTTGATGGCGATGGGGCGGCAGGGGCTGCGTGTCGGTGAAGACATTCACATTGCGACCCATGCCAACCGCGACTTGCCCGCTTTGCTGGGCTGGGAAACGGAGATCACGCGGATTGAATTTGACCCGGCGGAGATCGTCGCCCGAATGTTTGAGGCCCTGGAAGCGCTGCTGCGGGGCGAAACGCCGGTCGGAGCGACGCCTGCGCCGTGCAATCCGAAGTTCCCGGATTACCATCCGCCGGAAAAACGCATCTTGATCCCGCCCCGGACTATTCGGCCCCTGAAGACCTTTCCGCCGCCAGAACCAAATTCGTGACGGGGAACGGGCGCGGCGTCAGGTCCAAATGGAACAACTGCACGCGCTTTTGGAACGAATTCTGGACGCGCCACGGGTTGAGGTAGGCATGGGAGCCGGGCAGGAGGCGCAGGCCGGCGTCGGCCAGTTCCCGCGCCCAATCCGCGTAGCTCCAAAAGCAGAAGGTTTCGTGCATCTCGGACAGCCAGTTCTCGGTGTAGTCCATTTTGGCGACAAACTCCATCGCCAGTCCCAGCGGCAGCCGGAACAGCGTCCGGCCTTCGTGGGTGACCGTTTCCACGTCCGGGCGCGGCTCATGCGGGCGAAAGTCGCGCAGAAACCGCCCGAAGCGGGACCATGTGGACAGGGCGGCCACATCGGCTGCCGGGTCATCGGTCAGCAAGCCATCGGTTTGACCGCATTCCAGCAAAACCACGCTGTCTTTATCATCCGGCCCAACCACATCGCGAATGACCAGAACGCCGCCCGATCTTAATTGCTTTTGCTTGCCGCGCAAATACGCGCGGACTGTCTCCGCGCCCTGGCCGTAGCTCCAGAGTTCATGCAGGGTGGAGTTGCAAAGGATCGTGTCCACGCTCCGCGCCTGGGCCTCCGAGACCAGCGTCATGAGGTTTTGCTGCTTGAAAAAGACAAATGACTGGCCGAACGCCCCGGCTCGCTTGGCCTCGCCGGCCCGCGCCAGCATTTCGGAGGACAAATCCACGCCGAAGAGATCGCTGTCCGGGAAGTCCCGCGCGATCCGTTCCAGCAATGCGCCATCGGCGCAGCCTTCGTCCACGATCTTGCCGGGCCGCAGGAACGGCTTGATTTCGGCATACTTCCAGTCTATGGCCTCGGCCATTGCCCGCGTGTACGTGGCGTAGTTGCGCGTTTCCGTGAGATCGCCCTGCTCGGTCAATATCGGATCGTGGAACAGGCTGCGAAGATGCGTCACAGCGTCGGGAAAGTCCCGAAAAACAACCCGCGCGCTGTTGCTGAGGGGGATTTGTTCCAGCGGCAGCGTCCCCTCCCCGATTTGCTGCGTCACGACGTTCGGGGTCGGCTCAGTATAGGTTTTCGTCGCCGCGTCATACTCGCCGGGCAGCACGGCAAAGCCCAGACGCCCGTATTCGTCAATCAGGGGCGGCGTGGAGGAGAAAACGACTGTGTTAGCCGGCGTCAGCGTCAGCCGCCCCTCCGTCTGCTCGGCAATCTCTTTCAACACGAGAGCTGCGAAGCGGTAGGTCGGCGGATAGTGCGGAATGCCGACAATGTGAAACGCCACGCCGAAATCGGCTTTCAGCCGCCGGGCGAACTCGTAAACTAAAATGGCCCGAATCTCAAACGGCAGCGGATTATACCGGCTGTTGCTTTTGTTGCAGGAGGTAACGGCAAAGACAATGTCTGAGGCCTTGCCGGGCGGCGCCTCGCCCAGCATGGCCGGCAGTGTCGCCAGGTCCAGCCCCAGAATGCGGTTCAGATACTCTTCCTGAAAGCGCGTGTTGACGATCTGACGCCCCGGTAAAAGCAGATAGGTCATGCGCGATCCCCGTTATTGTTTGATCTTGAACAGCCCAACTCCGCCCGCCCAGAGTTCATTGGCGGCCGGATTGAAGCGCAAAATCAGCGGCTTGCGGTACGGCAGGTTCGCTGTGATGTCTGTCCAGGTCGCCCCGCTGTCGACCGTCTTGTGAACCCAGCCGTGGTCGCTCTCGTCCCAGGTCGTTGAGGAAATCCAAAGCGTTTTTTCATCGCGAGGGTCCACTTCCAGCCCGACAATCTGGCCGTCACTGCCGTGTGTCAATTGCGTCCAGGTCTGTCCATGATCCGCGCTGCGCCACAGGTTCTGACCGGGGCAATAGATCACCCCGCTGGGAGTGACCAGAACGTTGAAAATCCAGGTTTCCTGCTGAAATACGCGCGTCCAGGAAGCGCCGGCATCGTCGCTGCGGTACAAGCCGCCATCGGCCCCGCAGGTTCCCCAGTAAAGACGGCGCGAATCAGTGGGGTCAACCGCCAGCGCGAAAAACATCCGGCGGCTGGGGGGCTGATTCGGAAGTGCCTTCCAGTGAAGCCCGCCGTCTTCCGACTTGAAGATCCCGCCTGCGCTCTTGCCCGCGGCGACATCACCGTCAATCCCGGCATAAACGACATTAGGGTGATGGGGATCAGGAGCCAGGGCGCGAAGATAGCCCTGGCCCCACATGGTATTGGCCGTCGGGCGCGTTTCGGGCAATCCGTCGGAGACCACCGAGAAGGTTTTCCCGCCGTCCTCGCTGATTACGACGCGGTCGCCCGGCGCATCCCACGGGCTGCATGTGCTGAGGATGCGGTCGGTCGCGCCCTGGTTCCAGACGGCCAGCCGCCAGTCATGGCCGCTGAGGTTCTTGTCCCAGGCGCGCGGCCATAATTGCCGCCAGTGCGCGCCGCCATCCGCGCTTGTCAGAACGCCCTCATCCATCGCTCCGGCGTAGACGCGCGGGCCGCTGAACCGGATGTCATACACCACGGAAATGTCTGCCCCATGATCGCGCTCCGACCACGAGCGTCCGCCGTCCTCGCTGACGCAGGGCCGCCAGTTCGCCGCAATGATCATCTGTGCCGGATCGACCGGGCTGATCGCCAGATTCGTGGGCTTGCTCAATGGCTCGGTCCCGGCGTTTTTGATTTCGGCTTCCTCCGGCAGAGTCGGGTCAGCGTCAATATCTGCCCGCAGCCGATTTGTCTCCTTCCAGGTTTGCCCGCCGTCTGCACTGGCATAAAAATGCCCGCTCCACCCTTGCGTCGCGATGCAGCAGACTGTCTGCGCGTTCTTCGGACTGACCGCCACTTCCACAACGGGCGCTTTGGGATCAATCCCTGCGCCGCAGGCGTTCCAGGTCTCGCCGCCATCGGTGGATTTGTAAACATTCCCGGCGCCGGCGTAAAAGATATTGGGATCGGTGGGAGCAATCGCGACGCTGGCCGCGCTGCCCGGCCCCACTGCATTTTTCCAGGTCGCGCCGCCATCCCGGCTGAGGATGACGCCGTTGGTCGTGGCGGCCAGGACGGTGGCAGGACGACGGGGGCTGACTGCCACGGCAGACACCTGTCCCACCGGCAGGCACTCGTAGACCTGCCGCCACGTCTGACCGCCATCGGCGGTTTTGAAGATTTTTCCGGCAGGCGTCCCTGCATAAACGACGTTCCCATCGCGGGGGTCAACGGCCAAAGCACGAACGCTTTTTTCGCGCTGGGCGTTGATCCCCAATTTCACAGTTTCAGGAAGCGCCTGCCAGTGTTCGCCGCCATCTGTGCTCCGACACACGCCGCCGGTGGTTCCGGCATACACCAGATTGGGAACGCTGGGAGCGACCGCCAGAGAATAAACGGCATAGCTTGACAGGCCATTGTTGATCAGCCGCCAGTGCCTGCCGTTGTCGTCGGTCTTGTAGACTCCGGCGACATCGCCGCCCATGTAAATCACGCCGGGCCGCGTGGGATCAAAGACCGCAGACCAGAACAGTCCGCCGCCGCCCCAGCCTGCCGGCTCCCAGGCCCCGGGAGCGGACGGAGCGGCCTGGCACGAAACCATCAGTCCAGACGCCGACATCAGGAGCGAGAGCATCATGAGAACACGCACGAGAACAGAGTCTCTGAACTGCATTTCTCTTCTTTGAAACATCATTGTAAACTCTTTCACGTGAGTAAGCTAGGGAATACTCTCTATTTTCAGGCAAGGAAGGATTTGCCCGTTGGGCCAGGATTAACGTTTTGGCTGCGTCTGTGTTCCAGCCTGCGGTCAACTCTAGCCTCACAACCGCGTGTTTGCAACCTGACGCCCCGGCAGAAGCAGATAGGTCACGAGCGGCATCTAAAAAAGTGTGGTCGCCGCGCGTTGACAATTCAATTTCTTATTCTGGCCGAACTGCGGTGCCACCCGGATGTACGGAGTGTAACCCGGCTAGCGCAGTTTAATTCTGAAAGACCAAAGCAGATCTAGACGGCTTTCCTTTTGCGGACTGGCTTCTTCACTGGGATTTTCTGCTATTCGGCTTCGCGCAGATCGCTCTCTAGTTTGGAAGCGAAAAGTATCTGGCGTAAACCAGCCTTGAACATCTTGTAATCGGAGGCAGAATGCGTCTCTGCTATTAGCTTCTTTGGCGCAGGTTGTCCAATGAGCATTGTATCTCTAAAACCAATCACCTTTACAACGGCCATGCTGAAAGCGCATAGCCAGCCAGAACCTTTTGCCGCTTGTTAATCTGTTCTTCGGTCCAGTCTTTACAGCCAGCCAGCATACTTGTTGTAACATAAGGGGTATTTTTGTAAACACTCTTCTTAGATGCAAAATCGCCACTTTTTAAGTCTGAATTTGACTTTGCTAACAAGAGTGCCATATTGCCTATGCGCTTTACATACGCACGAACAGCATCATCGGTAAAGTGCGGCCAATACCCTAACGGATTATTAGGCAAAATGTGTTCTAACGTAATAACTTGGCTATCATCGTTCGGTATGAACCAAGGGTTAGGTTCCTTTTTCGCCACTCTTTCAAGTGACCTAAGATAATAACGAGCGAAAGTTTCTTTAGAAACGGTAGCAACTTCAAATGCTTGACGGAACTGCTCATCATTCGGTATGAACTTCTCAACATCTTGGCCTTTAGCTCTTTCAAGTTGGTGATCTCACCAGAAAATATCCCATTTGCGGACGCAGACAATGGTATCTCAACCGAACCCGTAGTTGTCCGCGAGGCTATTAAGAGCCGAACACCCCATGAGATCAATAGGCTGAAGGCTTTATCAGTCTCCTTCGCGTCGAATTTCAATGCAATAGCAACCATCAACGGACGAAGATTTTTTATATTGATTAGGTTAAGGGTCTTGATTGCCTTTCGAATAAAGTCTAGGGTATGTGTTCCACTTGTCGCTCTCTGGATTTAGCATTGCCACATACAAGACAGCCAGAGTTTCCATAATGGATACGAACTTGATTGTTCCTGCCGATCCCCTAGAGCATTTTTGAACAGCGTCATATACTTCGGAAGCGGTAACATATCCGCTCTGAACAATCAGGGCGTGCCTCAAAAATGTAAGAGTGATCTCATCTTCATCAATTGACTCAAGTGCGCCCCTCATCATGGCCCACTTCTGTTGAGCTTCAGGAAGCCGAGTACCGGCCTGCCCAAAAACATAATTCTTGATTAAGTCCGCTTGAGATGTTCGGAGGCCGCGAGCGTTCAATGTCTCAAACATTTTGTATGCGTTTACATCGGATGGCACCTTGAGCAGAATAACCATGGCCTTGTGTTCAATAAACTCTATCCACTTGTTCAAGACATCACCGTGATCGCGTGGATTTAGTCCGCTGACGATAGCATTGACCTGAGAGGCCGACATTTCCGCAGCAGTAGTTATTAGTTCATGTGATGGTCGTAACGGTTTCGGGCGAGCTTCCCCGTCTGCTATCATAGCCCGAAAAAATTCGTTGTCATCAACATTCATCTGCATCTTAGCGACGCGCTCACGTTTCCCACGATCAATATCCGTTAAAAACCCATTGGTAATATCCTCAGCAATAAGCGACTCGCTACCTTTCAGATAATTTCGAATTTCGGCCAGGAGAAGCGCAGTGGTCGCAAGTCGTTGCTGTCCGTCAATTACTTCAAGAGTGTCTGGCGTAAGAGGGATGGTTACAATAGTCCCAAGGAAATATTCTGGTTCCTCATCACTCACAACTTTGGCAAAGTCGGTCAGCAATTGCTCTACATATGCCTTCGTCCAAGAATATTCTCTTTGATTAGGAGGCACAACGAGCCTATACTGCTTGAGTATTCCACCAAGTCCGATCTGCTGGAATCCAATTTGTCGTTTTGCATCACTCATTTGATAACTCCATACCAAAGTAGGCGGAAACCCAGAATTTGAAATATGTTTCTCCCGAATCAGGCTGTAACCACTCCAAAATGTAGTCTATGCCTAGGAGCAGTTCAAAAGTTTCGGGAGAGAAGGGAAAGGCATGAATTTGACTATCATGCCAGCCCATACGCGCGAAGTCAGCCTCCGCCCAAACCCATTTCTCTACTTGATAAGGTTCAGCCATCAAGACAGATCCCAGCCCAGGCGACGCGAACCTAGTTTCTACTGCGCTCCCGCGCCGACCAGAAGCTGATTGTCCACGGTAAAGTCGGGATGACGCTTGGTGAGAACGACCTGGGCGTCTTCGGTCGCGCGCTGCTTCATGGAAGCGTCCGCGACATGGCCGTTGAGCGTGATGGTGTGGTCTTTACCGTTGACATCAATGACGTTGCGCTTGTCGTTCAAGACCGGGTCGCGGATCAAGGCCGTCTTGACTTCGGGTCGCACCACAGCGTTCGCGTCCATGTTCTGCGGAACCGCCTTGACTGCGGCTCCGGCTTTGTCAGCCGCTGCCTGCGTTTTCTGCGCGGCGGTCGCCGCCGCGTCCCGCGCTGTCTGCGTATCCTGCGCGGCGTCCTGCTTCGCGCCGGACAGCGTGTTGCCGCAACCCGTCAATGCCAGTCCCAGGCCCAGCGCGGCCAGCAGTCCAAAAGTTTTGTTCATAAGTCTGCCTCCTGCGTGGAATGATACCCTAGCCGTGAACATTTCCATATCGGAAGTCGTCCTATTGACAGACTGCCCCACGTCCGGTACACTCTTATCTGGAGTTTGATAGTGAAAAAACCCGGCTTTACTCAAGCCTTTACTTTGATTGAACTGCTCGTCGTCATCGCCATTATCGCGATTCTCGCCGCTATCCTCTTCCCGGTCTTTCAGAAAGTCCGAGAGAACGCCCGGCGGGCCGCCTGCTCCTCCAACGAGAAGCAACTGGCGCTGGGCATCACCATGTACACCCAGGATTTTGACGAATTTATTCCGCCCACGGCAAGTTACGCCGCTGATGGCGTGACCGTCATTCTCTGGCCGGACATGATCAATTCCTATGTCAACAACAAGCAGCTTCGTCTTTGCCCCTCCGATGCCGTGGATACAACCAATTCGTATGGGCTGAACGAGGTCACGTTCGTGGACGAGACGGATGCTCCCCAGGCGACACTCTCTTTGGCTGCGTTTCAATCCCCCTCCAATACGTTGATGCTTGGAGAACTGGGGGTCGGCTCCATTGGCAACATCCCGGACTTAACGACAGTGAGGATGAATGCTTATAAAATGACCGCGCCTGACGTAGACTTGAACGACCAGTATGATGGTCGTCCGTCCGCACGCCATAACAACACGACGAACGTGGCGTTTATGGACGGCCATGTCAAGACGATGCGGATGGAGCAGTTCTACATCGCGCAAACGCCGCCGGAGAAGTGGTTTGCGCCGCAGGGGTTTTAAGAACCCGCACAGCAGCGAGATTCCTGCCCTCCGGTCCTTCCAGTCCCGCCAGTGCAGATGCGCGGGAGCGGGTCGTCTTGTTATTGTCAGCCACCAGCCCGTTCAATCTCCCGACTGCTACGTGCCCTATCACCTGCCCGGATGTGGCTCTGCCTGCGGCCTTCCAGACTCACCCTGACAGTCCCAGGCGGTCCGTGCGATTTTGGCAATCACCCGGTCTTGTATCGTTTCGTTCGCCCTTGTGTCCGAGACGAAGACCACTACAGCCAAATGCCTGCCGTCCGGCAGCGTGATCAGCCCCGCATCGTTTGTTGCTCGCGTCAAGCCATTGACGGTTCCCGAAGACCCCGTTTTGTGCGCGACGACCGTGCCGGCGGGAAGCAGTCCCTTGATCCGCTCCCTCCCCGTCTTGCTGCCGGCCATCAAGCCTAAAAGCAGTCGACGGCTGGGCGACGACAGACCCCTGCCTTGCTGCAAGGCGCGCAGCAGGCTGACCATCGCGTCCGGGGTCGCCCAATTTTGGTACTGCACCAACTCATTTTGGGCCATTGCCCTTTCGGACGTCGCCACGACGACGTCCCGGACGCCCAGCCCGCGCAGATAGGCCGTTACCTGCTCCGGCCCGCCGACCAGTTTGAGCAGGACATCTGAAGCTGTGCCGTCGCTGACGCTCATCATGGCAGCCAGCAGTTCGGAGACTGTCATCTTCGTCCCATGCGGGAATTTGTCCCTGATCGGGCTGCCTCGGGACGGAGGCACAAGGTCGCTTGGCCCGATCTGCACCTGCTGAGTAAGGTTCAGCCTCCCCAGATCAACCTGATGTAATACTGCCATGCCAATCGGCAATTTGTAGACGCTCTGCATCGGAAACCGCTGCTCGCCGTGCAGAGCAACCACAGCGCCGCCCTCCACAAAGAGAGCAGCAGCCCCGACTGGTCCGTGAGTGACCTGTGCGATCTGAGCCATTGTTGACCGCAAATGCGCCCTTGAACATCTTCCGGTTGGCGCAGGGTGGGATTGAACCGGGACTGAGAGCAGGCTTAGAGCGCCAAAGACACAGACCAGCGCGCGTAACGGGCCGGCCCGACGCCTTGCGGGCCGCGCGCTGCTTGCGGACATCGTCCCGCAGACCTGGCACATCTTAACAATCATTCTTAACATTTTCTTAATCTGTCAGCGGTATAATCTTTGCCATTATTCCAGCCATTCTCCCAGAGATGAGGGTTTCCATGTCTGATCTGATTACCCGGCGACAATTTTTGCGCGCCGCCGGAGGCGTCACATTCCTGGCGTTGACACCCATCGGAAAGGGCCTCTTTGCTGCGCCTGACCCTGGCCCGAACGCGCCTGTCCTGCCGTTTTTTACCGTCTTGCCCTATCTCCAGCCCGGCGCGGTCAGTGTGCTGACGGAGGGCCAGGAGAGCCTTCTCGTTTGCTGGCAGACGCAGGCCCGGCCTGCCGACTTCCTGGTAGAATTCGGCCCCGGCAAGTCTTACGGCAAAACCGCGCGGGTCGCGGCGACGCCCCGCTTTTCCGGCGACGCCGGGGAAGGCGAAGGCCGGCTCAATTACACAGCAACTATGGCCGGCCTGAACCTGAACACGACCTATTATTACCGGGTGCGCGGCAACGGTCAAATTCTGGCGGAAGGCTATTTCCAGACCCGCAAGCCGCGCGGCGCGAAGACCCGGTTTGTCGCCTTCGGAGACAATTCGTTTGGGGACATCAGCGACCGGGCCATTGCCTACCAGACCTATCGGGCGCGGCCCGATTTCATCATGAACACAGGCGATAACGTGTATGACGGCGGCTTAGACAATGAATACGCTCGTTACTTCTTTCCCGTCTACAACAGTTCCCAGGCCGGGCCGACCGTCGGCGCCCCGCTGCTGCGCTCGGTGCCGTTCTACACCGTGATCGCCAACCACGACGTTCACGCGAAAGACGCCGAAAAGCGCCCCGTCGCCGATTTCGCCAAAGACCCGGACTCGCTGGCGTATTACACGGCGATGTCCCTGCCTCTCAACGGCCCGCCGCCCTCTCAGCCCACTCCCATGATCGGCCCGGACGCCCCGATTGAAGCCTTCCGCCGCGCGGCGGGGCCGCGCTTTCCCCGCCAGGCAAACTACTCGTTTGATTATGCCGACGCTCATTTCCTCTGTCTGGATGCCAATGTTTACATAGACCCGACCGACGCCGCCCTGCAAGCATGGATTGAAAAAGACCTTTCGGGAACTGACGCGATTTGGAAGTTCGTGGTCTACCACCATCCGGCGTTCAATGTCGGGGCCGAGCATTACGAGGAGCAGCACATGCGCGTTCTCTCGCCGCTTTTTGAGAAGCATGGGGTAGACATCGCGCTGCACGGTCATGAGCACACTTACCAGCGGACAAAGCCGCTGCGCTTTGCGCCCGGCAATGCCACTCAAGCCGCCGCTGTGAACGCGAAAGACCGCCGGGTTCCCGGCAGGTTCACGCTTGATACCATGTTCGATGGCAGGACGCGCACAAAGCCGAATGGGATCATTTACATCACGACGGGCGCAGGCGGCAAGCATCTCTATGACGTTGATTACACGGGCGAACCGACCAGGTGGGTCCATCCTGACGATGGCAACACGCCTTATGTCGCCAACTTTATTTCCGACCGGCATTCACTGACAGTCTTTGACCTGGACGGCAAGACGCTGACCATGACACAGATTGATGAGAACGGTCACGAAATTGACCGGATCAAAGTGACAAAGGCATCCTATTGAAATTGACTCGATGCCTCCCCCTTCTATTGGCGCTGACGCTGCTCAGAACTGGCGTCCATGCAGATCCGACGCATTCCGCGCCGCCGCTGGCGAATGCCGTGATTCTGATCATCCGCCATGCCGAGAAGCCGGACAGCGGCCCCGGACTGACACCGACAGGCCGGCAGCGCGCTCTGGCTTACGCGCGGTATTTTCAGACCTATCAGATCAACGCGCAGCCTCTGCGCGTGGATTACTTGATTGCAGCCGCTGACACCCAAAAAAGCCATCGCCCGCGTTTGACGCTGGAACCACTCAGCAGCGTGCTGCGGCTGCCCATAGAGGACCAATTCCCGGACAAAGAAGTTGGGGCGCTCGTCGCAGCGCTCCAGTCCCATCCCGGCGGCAAACACATTCTTATCTGCTGGCACCACAAAGAGATTCCACCGCTCCTCCAGGCGCTCGGCGCCGATCCGGCGACTCTGCTCCCCAAAGGGAAATGGCCGGACACCGAGTATGGCTGGGTGATCCAGCTCCCCTATGATCCAGAGGGACATCTCATTGTGGGACAAGCCAGGCGCATCACTGAGCCTCTTTTCGTCCCCTAAAACCCCTCCTAATCTGTTTTCTACAGCCCCGTTCCCGGCGTGCCGCCGTACAAAATGACCGGCGGGTCGGGCTGACCGGACGCCTTGCGGGCGGCGCGCTGTTTGCGGACATCGTCCAGCAGGCCTGGCACGGCCTGGGGCGGGGCGGCGGGCGTACTGAAAGCGACGGAGAACGTCGGCCAGAACTGGTCAATGTTGTGCGACAGGTCAAAGACCATCACGCCCTGCGTGGACGCCGCCGCCGCCTGCAACGCCCGTGCCAGCAGTTCCGGGTGGCCGTTGTAGTTGCTTAAGGCGATCCCCGCGTACACCCAGGTCTGGTCATTGACGGCCCGATTGGAGAACTGGCCCGCCGCTTCCACGCTTTCCCCCGCCTGACGGCCCGCTGCGACGGCATCCTGAATGGTTCCCGGCGGGTAGTAGCAGCCCGTCGTCAGCCAGTCCAGCAGCCCGGCAAAGCCGGTCTTCTGATAGCTCGGCGTCAGAAAACGCAGGCCGGCGGAGAAATCATCCGCGGCCCAGTTGGATCCCAGAGACGGGTAATCAGGATACCACGACCCGGCGTAGTCGCTGACGGTCGCAGTCGGGCGGATAGCTTTGACGGTGGCGACGGCGCTGGCGAGCCAGTTGCGGATGGTCAGAGTGCGGAAAACGAGCCAGGCGTCATAGTCCGGGCCAGGCTGAATACGCCGTGTCAGCGAGGGGTACAGGATTTGATACGTGAAGATGTCGTCGGGCCAGCGCACGGGGCGGCCCAGATACTTCTCAAACTGCGCGTGGGTGATTGGGCTGAAGTCGGCATTGATTCCCGCGTAGCGCAGGCGGTCGTCAAAAATCACGCCGTCCACCTGGTAGCCGCGCACGACTTCGGCGATCATCGTCAGAAGACGGTTCTGGACTTCCGGGTTATTGGGATTGGTCATCAGCGGCACCTGCTGCTCGGGCCGCGCGCTGATGGGAACAAACGACGAATTGGTCAGCAGCGAGAGCTGCGCGCCGACGGGGGCAAAGCGGCGCAGCCAGTCCCCGGCGGCGCTGCCGCCCTGGAGCGCGCTGCCGCCGGACGGGACGTTGGCCGAGACGGACGACAGGGCCGCGCCGTCGATCTGGGCGACGACGCGCATGTCGGCATCCAGCAAAGCGACCAGTGTTCCCGCCTGGGCCGAGACACGGGACAAATCGGTGTAGACAGCAAGCTGGCCCGGATCGCGCGGCGGCTGGTTGGCCCGGTCCGAGAGGGTGAACGGCGATGCACCCGCCGCGTTGGACATCAGGGATAGATTCGGCTCATACAGCGTCGTCTGCCAGTCCGTGTGCTGGTAGCCCGGCCCCAGTTTAAAGTCCCGGTGCCCCTCGCTGAACGTGTTCATGTTGGCGACAAGCTGCAAGCCGTTCGCGTGGGCGTCTTTAACCATCTCCGCCAGCGGGTCAAACTCAATCGGCAGCGTCCTCCCCCCCACCCACGAAGTGATCTTGGGCGCGTACTTGCTGGGATACAACGTCAGGCCGACAATCGGCTTGACATCAAAGACCACGGTGTTGAACCCCGCTGTTCTGATCTGCGTCATCAGCGCGGCGATCTTATCCGCCGAGTTGACCCGGTTGAGATTCGCCGTGCCGTCAATCCAGAGAACGCGCCCCTGCACCCCCTTGGCCCGCGCCGTCTGCTGCGCGATTCCGACCCCATTGTTAGCCTCATCCAATTGGACAGCCGGCAGGTTCTTGAAGGGAACATAGGCCGGCGGTGAATTCGGCGGCGGGACGGCCAATGGCGGCGCGTTCACAATGGGCGGCGGAGGCAGCGGGACAATGATGGGAGGCGGGGGCGGCGGAACCGCAATCGGCGCCTGCGCGGCACCTGGGCCGCTCATCGCGGCGAAACCGAGCGTCAGGGCGGCAGCGAACAAATGGGAACGAAACAAAGCGTATCCTTCAAGCAGCGCCCGCATCTTCCATGCGAGTCGCCTGCGGCTTAGGCGTTGGGGCATTATAGCACAGCGGGTCAAGGGAAAAGAATAGTCACTCGGTCAGCGCGGGGACGGGAGCCGACATAACTTCGCGCCGCCAGCCCAGGACTTCAAAGACTTCCAGCGCGTCTTCCACGCCCTTGACCGGCGCTTGCAGCGGGCCACGGACGGCAATCTCCTCGGCCACGGCCTGGTACGTGGCCCGTGTAATCAGAAGGCTGCTCCCCAAATCCTTGTTCAAGCCTTCTACGCGGGAAGCGATGTTGACCTGAAGGCCGTACACGGTGAAGTTCATGATCTGCCGGCCGCCGACATCGCCGACCACCATTTCCCCGGTGTTGATGCCGATGCCGATGCTGAAGACCTGCCGGTCCTGCGCGCGCCACTTTTCCTGAAGGTCCGTCAAAGCGTCCTGCATGTCTATCGCCGCCGCCACCGCGCGGCGCGCATGGTCGGAATACGGCGCCGGAACGCCGAACAAAGCCAGCATCGCATCCCCCACCATGCTCACGACGGTGCCGTCATGCCGAAAAACGATGTCGGTCATTGCTTCAAAGTACTCGTTCATGCGGCTGACCAGCTCTTCCGGGGGCATCCCCTCCGAAAGGGCGGTGAATCCACGGATGTCGGAAAACAGCACGGTGCCGGTCACTCGTTTGCCGGCGCGGCCCAGAAGCTCCGGGTGCTGAAGAAGGTAACCGGAAATCTGCGGGCTGACATAACGCTGGAGAAGACCGTGCATGCGTGTCTTTTCCTGCTCCTCGGTCAGCCCGCGCTCCAGCAAAACGCCGAGCGCCGTTAAAATGATCACGGTGGATTGAGCGACCAGATGCAGGAAAACGTCACGTTCCACAAACATCCACACATTGAAGAGGAAATATGCGGGCAGCAGAAGCGCCAGAAACAGCACCGCCCGGCGCAGACGCCACACACTGGCCAGCAGGGCCGCGAAAGAAGCCAGACCCAGGAGCAGCGCGAGGTTTACTGTCCAGGGCGCTTCGTGGATAAAGGTGCCTGTCAGCAAGGTGGCGACGGCATTGGCCTGGACTTCCACACCCGGCATCTCCCCCAGCGGCGTGAGATAATTATCCTTATCAATGCGCGTCGTGTCCCCGACAAGCACGATCTTGTGAGCGAAAATGCTCTGGTAAAAACTCGCCTGCGCTGGTGTCGCATGGAGAATGTCTTCATAGGGAAACGTCCTGAAAGTTTTGCCGGGCGATCCGAGGTACCGGATTCGGAACGTCCCATCAGAGTCCGTCGGAACCGGTAGCCCGGAAATCTGCCAGCCGTCCACCGTCCGATGGGGCGGCTGATCCGGCAATCCACTTGCCATACGCACGGCCTCGACGCTGAAGGCGATCACCGGCTGCGCGCGATCCAAGATCACAGGTTCCAGACGGTTGATGGCTGGTCGATCCAGTTCCATCGGCATCCGGGTATGCCCCCGGCGCGCGCCGGCATTCAGCAGTCTCTGTTCCGGCGGCAGAATCTGGGGCCGCTCCAGCCCTTTGTCCCCGCAGGCCAGCAGCACCCGGCCTGGTGATTTTCGGATCGATTCCGCCAAGGCGTCGTCATTATCCTGCTTCGTGTCAAACAACAAGTCAAAGGCGATTACCTGCGCGCCAGCCTGAGTCAGTTCCCGGATCACCTGAGCCTGATCGGCGCGCGGCAGCAGCGGCCCCGGCGGAAGGCTGTGGTCAGACGGATCAAAGCTGGTGTCGGCGATTGTCACCAGGACGATCTGCTGCCGGGCGCGCGCCGCCACAGGATTGCTCTTCCGCGCCATCACTTCCAGCCGCTCCCCATAGGTTTTCTGTTCCAGGAGATCAAATATCTGTGTGAACTGGTCCAGATAGCCGCAAACCAGCACTGTCGCCAGCGTTATTGCCGCCACACGCGCCAGCCGCAGCCGTAATAACCATTTGCCATCCAGTTTGGGGAACTGCACCGACGCAACCTCCAGCCCTGCCGAGCGAGCATTCTCTGTGACAAATTTCATCGGGCAACTGTGACATTAGTCACACCCTGCCGGAAAAATCGCGACTATAATGGAAAGGGAGAAGCCAGCAAAATTAAATTTTCTCGTCCGCAGCAAGCATACGTACAAACACTGAACATTTGTGTTACAATGCTTCCAATGCATCATGCCGTGGCTAAACCGGCTGTATGAGTTTCGCAGTGGGCCTGCTAATGCCACCACACTAAAGGAGACCGAAGGAACATGAGCAAAGAGATGACAGCAGTTGGAAGCGCCGACCCCCCTCTGAAGAAAAAGGACGACCTGGCAGACGATTCCATTCCGTTTCTCTATCATGCGGCGGCTGTCGGACTTGACTTGATCCGCAACTATTCCAAAGACCCGAGGCTGCTGGGAGCTTTAACTCGAGCTCTTCTCTGACCTTGAGACGGAACTCAAACAAGGAGGCGGTGGAGTCTCACCCGACGAACTGTGCTCTCATTGTGCCGCCGACTTCAGGAACAATCCGATTGGATACGAGCATTGCCTGCTGACCTGTCAACCGGGCTGAGAACCGATTTAAGGTCCTGCGGTCCATTAACAGCCTGAACGTCCTGCGGATTGCAGTCAGGCCGCCTCTGTCAACAGCGCGGCCTTTGCATTTCCCGAGGGGCGCTTAGAACCGCTGCGAAATGCCGACGGAAAGCCCGCGAGAGGGCTGAAGGATGCCGTACACATCATACGTTTTATTCAGGGCATTGTTGAGTTCAAGAAAAATGTTCGTTCGCAGCCCAAATCGCTTGCCGACGCGCAGGTTCAGCACCCCAAAGCCGCCTAAATGGCTCCGGTCATCATCCGCAGCGACCCGATTGCCCTGGTAATAATAGGCAGTTTGAGCATAATAGCCGGCGCGGTTCAGATATTGAAGGCTGGCAAGACCGTCAAAATCCGGCACCTGCGCGATACGAACGCCCGTGTCGCTGTCATGGGTGTAATTAACATCGCCACTCAGGTAGAAAGAAAGGTCCCGGCTCAGAAGCCCTTCGTAGCTCGCCTGCACCCCGTGGATATGGCCTTTCGCATAAGGCCCTCCGACCGGCCCAATCGCGATCAGCGCCTGCCGAATATCCTGCTGAAAAGCATCCACGCGCACAAAAGAAGCATCCGCGAATGTGCGGTCGTACTCAACTTCAACGCTGGTTCCATCCGAAGACGGAATATCAGCCACAGAGGCTGCCTGCGGCAGTCCGGCGAACGACACAAGGAAAACATCGGTCGGGGCGAGAAGCTGAAAGTCACTGACTGTCGCGAACAAGCGCCGTGCGCGAAACCGGATGGCGCTGCGGGTATCCGGCACATAAGTGAGAATCACATTGGGCAGCCCAAATGTCTTCTGATGGCTTTCTTGTGACGGCGAAACACCCGGCAGGCCAATGATGTTTGCATGGATGAACGTGTCCAGGCGCTGGACTTGCATTTCCCCGATCAGCGTCAAATGTGAGTTAATTCGTGCCTCGTCTCGAACGTAAGCCTGGTAGGGCTGTAACTTAAAGTCGTTCACAAACAAGATCGGCGGCAAGGAAGGGTCAAAGATCATGCTCGCGTTTGATAGCCGTCGCCGACTTCCGAGGGAGACGCCTGCGCTGAAAAGATTCACTTCATTCAGAGCGGAGTCCCACCGCACTTCCCCATTCACGCTGCGGATGTCAAATTTATTATAAGTGTCCGCCGACGCCAGATCGTTCAGCCCAAACAGATACTTGCTCACCTGAACCAGCGCGCGCAAACGGCTATGCTCGCCGGCCGCGACATTGACTCCGGCCAGCAGATGCGACAGATGCAAATGGAAACGCTGAGTCTCACTGCCAGCGACAGTTTCATCATTCACTCCGAGAGAGGAGTTTTCATAGTCGCCTGTGAGAAGCACCCCCGAGGGACTATTTGAGGCTTTCTGGCCGACGACAACGCTGGCGGTGTCTCGCTTGCTGTCGGCGTTGGCGCGGACGCCATTCGTGGCTTGCTCTTCCCCGGTGACGCCGCGCACCCCGCGCCCATCGGAAGTGTCGGTCAGATATGACCCAGCCAGATCGCGCGTCCCTAATTCCCCACCTTGCGCGTCTAATTGTGCGTCTCCATAAGAACGCGAGGCAACGCGCACCACAGTCGGGTCCAGCAAGGCCGCTTGAATGCGCTGTTCCGCGCCGGGCGTCTGCAAGTTTTCCAAGCTGAATGTGCTGGCCGGACTGCCGACAAGCGCCGAGCCAAGAAGCGACCCGAACGAGTTCAGCAGCCCGCCCTCGGTCTTTTCTTCGGTCAAGCCCAGCGCATAGCGGGCGGAGGCGAACTGCCGATCCAGCGTCGTCGCCTGCCGGAACTCCTGCTCGGCCTGAACCGTGCGCTCCTGTTCCAGATACACGCGCCCGAGTTCATAGTGCGCTAGAGCCGAATCGGGCAGCAGGCGCACGGCGCGGCGGGCGAACTCCTGGGCCGCGAACAAGTCCTGCCGGTACAGGCTGATTTCTGCCAGACGCGCGTACAGAATCCCTCGCTCCGGCGCAGCCTGGACGCCCTGTTCCAGTTCCTGCCGGGCCGCATCCAGCCGTCCCTGTTCCACCAGCAGCGTGGCTAAATTGTAGTGCGCCGTGGCATTGTTGGGGTCCAGAGCGATGGCCTGCCGATGCTCCGCTTCGGCCTCGGCAGACTGGCCCTGATGGCTCAGGGACAGACCCAGGCCGGTGTGCGCGTCCGCAGAAGCCGGATTAAGACGCAAGGCGATGTGGTACTCTTCCTCCGATTTCTTCGGCATGTCCAGCCGCAGATAGACCAGACCCAGTTCCTGATGCGCGATCCACAAATTCGGGGCCAGAGCGGCCGCTTTTTCGTAAGCAGCGCGAGCGGCATCGGACTGCTGACGCGCCAGCAGGGAACGACCTTCGGTCAGCAGCGCAAAGGGGGACAGGGGGTTCAGCCGGACCGCCTGCCGAGCTGCCGCCGCTTCGCCGGTCTTGCCCGCGAAGAATAGCATCATCGCCAGCGTGCCTGCCGTCTGCGCGGAGTTTGGCTGCCGCCGCACGGCTTCGCGAGCCGCCGTTTCCGCGTCGGGCAGATCGTTTCGGGCCAGATAGGCCAGGGCAAGCAGGGCGCGGGCGGGGGCAAAGTCGGGGTTCTGGGCCAGCGACGCCTTCAGGGACTGCTCGGCGGCCTCCGCCTTGCCTTCGTGCAAATCGGCCAGCCCCAGCGCCGCTTGCGCCATCGCCTGATTGCGGACCGGATCCAGAGCGGCGCGCGCTTCCGCCGTCCTGCTTTGCGACAGATAGGTGAGGGCCATTCCGACCCTCGCGTCTGTGTTGTTCGGGGACAACTGCTCGGCCTGATTAAACGCGGCCAGCGCGTCCGGCAGATCGCCCTGCCCCCGCAGCGCCTGACCCTGGCTGACCCACGAGGCGGCGGAGCCGGGCGGTGCCGGAGCGGCGGGCGGCAGTTCCAATTCCAGCGGCAGCGCGGTGACATCGGCGGTCCAGGCGATCAAGCCGGAAACATCCACGGCGACCGGCGGCGTCGGCGCTTGACCGGGTTCGAACGACGCTCTGCTGATCCGTCTTGAGTGTTACAGTTTGGCCCGCGCCGGAAAGATCTGCCTCTCCCTCAACCACAGTCAGCGTCGTGGTTCCGTCATCGGCGACGGCCACCAGGATTTCCGTTTCCCGCACCACAGCATTGGCGGAATGGCCGGTCCCGTCTGGAATCGGGACCCCGGACGCAGATGCGCCCAGAAAACGCCCACAATCGCCTGGAATAGATTTTCTTCGGGCGGCGATGAGCCGCTTCCGGGAAGTGTCAGCCGGGAATTCCCATTGAGTTTGATCTGGGAGCCGTCGCTGAAAAGCAGAGCCACTTTGCCGCCGGGGCCGGTACGGACCGTGTCGCCTGGGTAAAGAGACGCCTGAAATCCCAGGGCGAGAAAGGGCGCGGTTCCGCTGCGCTGAAATTGAACTTCGCCGCGCTCCGCGATCACGACCGCTTGCGCGGACGGTGCGGCGACGGCCTGCTCCGGCGAGAGAGCGAACAGGAAGAGGCATGCCAGGAGCGCGCTTGCCCACAGAGAGTCAATTGGTCGCTGCATTTGGAGTCACCTCGGAGATGTTCACAGGAACAATGTTCGCGACAGAGCGCCCGCAACATCTCCGGGGTCAACCGTATAATTGTACGCCGGCCCGCATATTCCTTCTTTTGAAGATAATCCGAATCCACTTCCGCGGCGCGGCAGAAAATTTACCGCGAGGCGTCTGCGGCATCCGGCACGATCAAGTGGACTCGCTTGTCCGCGACGCCGATTTGAGCGATGCGCCCGCTGTTGAAATCTAAATAATCGTCCTCAATGCCGTCACTGAAAATGACACCGTTCTGGGGCATCTGCGAGGTGACTTCCAGACACTGACCGGCTTCAATGCGGCCGAACACGAAGCTGGCCGAGGAAACGCGGCTGACGAAGGGTTCACGGACGCTGTAGCAGAGATAATCGGCTTCCCGGTCAAAGCGCCCCTGCGGGCGGGCAGCCCGAATATCGTGGCCGGTGACGGCTTCCATGACGCCTGCCGCGCCTTCTATGACGCTGCGGAGCCAGCCTGTGGAGCCGGCCCCGGTGGAGACGATAATGCCGCTGGAAGACTGGTCTTCGCCGGCCCCGGCCACTTGCAGCCGGTAACGGGCGGACTGATGTGTTCGCTGTCCCACAAAGAAATCGTTAAGGGCGTGGAGTGTCTGGCCGTCGTTCAAAGTGACGCGGGCCATCGTGATCCGCTTGCGGCGAAACTCGCCGCGCAGAGCCGGACGCAGGCAGGTGCCGGCTTCCTCGGCGCGGAACGGGAGCAGGACCCCGTCGATGCGGGCGGGATCGGGATTAATCGCCAGCAGGGGCTGGCCGTCCAGGTACTTGGCCGTATTGACGACCAGACCGTCCGGGCCGACAACGACCACAAAATCTTCCTGCCCGAAGGTGAAGTTGGGGACAAATGCCCGCTCGATCCACTGCGAGCGCACTCCGGGCGGCAGGGCCGCTTTGACCTGGCTGACAGCCTGCCCGTAGGCCGCATGGGCGGCTTCGTACTCCGCAAACGAGACGCCGCTGTGTTCCAGATAAAACCGTGCCTGCTCGCGCGTGTTGAACCGCTCAATCAGCTCTTCCAGCGGCGTCTTTTTGGTGACAACCACGACTTTTTCATAGGCAGCCATTGCCGATCCTCCTTTGCCGAGATTGGCGGTTAAAACCGCAGCAACAAGTTCACGAAGTCACCCCAATAAAGCCTCGCCCTTCGGCGACTAAGATTTTGACCTATTCTTAACCGGCGAAGGCCGGTTTTGTGCTTTTGTTGCCGCGATTTTAATCGCCCGAAGACACTTGCTCTGCCGGAGCAGGCGCGTTCAGGAGCGATCCCAGCGTCTCGGTGGTGATATTCAGACTGCCGATGCGCCGGGCATTCTCCCCCATCTGCTTCAAGGCAACGGCCAGGACGATGCGCGGGTCCATGGTCCGGTATACAGCCAGAGACTTTTCGGCGGCGCGCGCCTCAAACTCCGCCAGGGTTTCGGTCGCTCGGCCCTTGTATTCGGCCTCCTGCTGGGCGTTGTCGCCTTCCAGGGCGATCAAGTCCCGCCGCTGCTGTTCCAGAGCGATCTCCGTTGCCCGTTCGCTTTCCTTGATTTTCCGCTCTTCCTCCACCGCTGCCCCGCGCCGCGCATAAATGGCCTCGTCCGCCTGACGCAGCAGGGTTTCGCGATACTGCGCCTCTAATGCTTTGGCAACTTCGGGGGTAGGCTTGGCGTTTAAGACATACAGGTTGGTCAGTTCCACGCCCAGCGAAAGGAGCAGCCCTTGCTCCTGAATGCGGGCGAGGGTGACAACGGCGATCTCCTGCGACTGGCGCAGCGTTTCTTCCAATGTCCGCCGCTGGATTTCGCGCCGCGTCTCCATCTGAATGATGTTGGCGATGCGCGCGGGCAGGCTTTCCGGGTCTTTGGCCGCATACGTCTGGCGGCGCATATCATACGCGAAGTTGAGCTGCGTCGCCGCCTGCGTCGGATTGACGATGCGATAGGTGAACTGGCCTTGCAGCGTGACAGCCTGGAAGTTGTTGGTCAGTTCGTTAAAGATAAAATTGGCGTCTCGCGTGCTGGTCGGGATGACGACGATCTGCGTGTTGAGCGTCAGGTAGTAAAACGTCTGTCCCAGCCCCTGCCGTGTGACCTTCCCGCTGACATATTTGATGATGTAATCGGTCGGCTGACCTTTGAAGAAGGCGACTCCTAACATTGGTTTTTCCTTTCAATACGGCGGCAGAAGCCGCCGGAAGCCGTGCGCCAGAACAACGCCAGCAAAAAACAAATTGCGCGCCAGCAGCGGCAGCAATGGCAAATTCTGCACCCTTTGCGGCGTCTCGGACGCGCAAACTTCGGCGAGTTGCGCTCCAAGACGCTCCATCCAATCCACCGTGCGCGGCCACTCGCACACAGAGGACAGCCATTCCAGCGGCAGGCCGTCCTTGCCCACGGACGCGCCGACAATGCCACCGACAATGGCGGCCGTCGTGTCCGTATCGCCCCCGCAGCGGACGACTGCCAGCGTCGCCGCCCGGAAGTCCCTGGGATGCCGAAACCAGGCATGGAGAACGACGGGAACTGTCTGATAGACATAGCCGGAAACTCTCTCGCCTGCGCCCAGGGAGGCCGCAAACGCCTCAGTCGTCTCTCCCGCGTCTGCACCCGCAGCGGTTCGGCAGGCAAGGGCGAGAAAGCCGGCGTCCTCCTGCCCCAGCAGACGCTCCATAGTCCGCAGAAAGGCGTAGGGCAAGTCCCCTACCCCTTCATGGGACAAATGCGCCGCGACGGCCACGGCCAACGCCCCAATTTCGGCGCGGGGGTCTGTGTGCGTCAGGCGCGAGGAAGCCCGCACCAGGTCGCGCAGGCGTTCCGGCTCATGCCCGAAGCAGACACCCAGCAGCGCGCTTCGCATGGCGGGTCCGTTGCCCGCCGACGGAACGCCGCAACGCTCCGGGGAGACACCCAAACAGAGTTTCAGACCAGCGCGAAGCGTCGCCCAGCCAATGCCTGCCGGCAACCCGAGCAGCCAGACGCGCAGCCGCCGGGCGAAAGCAATGGTGAATAGATCCGGCTCACCCGCCAACTTAATCAACGCCTGCGCGACCAGGCAAGTATGCTCTGTATCGTCCGAAACCATGCCGCGCTTGCCGATCAATCGCGGACCGGCGAGGTTCGGAAAAAGCCGCGTCTGCCGCCGCCGGGTCAGCCCTTCTGTGGCAAGGCCCAACGCATCGCCGACCGCCGTTCCCAGCAGGCAGCCGATAACTGCTTGCTCCAGTCTTAAGGGGTGTAGCGTCTCGTTCATACCGTCAGCCCAATTCGTGCCACCAACGGCGCGTTCACGGGATAAACATCCTCGCGCGGCGTCACCAGTTGTGTCCAGCCGTCGGGTTGAACGTGCTGGCGCTGGCTGACTACGAAATCCGTGATGTTTTCAATGTGGACAATCCACTCACGCGCATATCGGGCCAGAAAGTCGCCGCGCAGGCCAAGTTGAAGGGCACGGCGTTCCACTTTGGCTCCATCGGGCGCATGGTCAGGGTCCCATTGCAAGCGGACTTCCGAACGTGACAGCGCCTCTTTCCATTGTGCTTCGCTGCTGTAAAGTGTGGGCGAGAAAGTGGACGGCACGGCTTCCGCGAGAATGGCGTCAAAAGCCTCCCGACGTAGGGAGACGGCCAGAACTGTCTCCTGGTTTTCTTTGGTCGCCCAGCCGCAGCGGTACATCATCCAAAGAAAGTTCGGCTTGATCCAGCTCATGCGGGTCAAAGAAAACGAGCCGCCGAAACGTTGCTGCTTGGCGGCAGAGCGCCCTATCTCCGGGCAATAGGCTTGATAGACGACGATCTTCTCGTTATCAAACTGTGCCAGAATATGCCTTCCCGTTTGGGGCCAGCGTGACTGCTGAGCAGCGTATCGCTCCGTGAGGAGTTTCATCGCATTTCGCCTCGTACTTCCATCAAAATCTTGCCCAGCATGTTTTTGCCGGTACCATCCGCCCCGCACCCCCAGTAGGCGTCGTTGGGCGCGTTCTCAATCAACTCTTCGTCGCCAGTTTGGATCAAAACCGCCCGGAGATCCGCGTGCTGCTCAAATTTGGCGCGGACAGCGCGGCGCATGATGTCGTCTTTGACCGCGTTCCAATCAGGCCGGAGCGGATGGCGTCGGTCGTTGCCCATGTGCTTGGCAATCATGGGAGCCGGGGCAAGCCGAACCACCTCTTCCTGCGGCGTACCGACAAACTTCATGGCCTGAAAGTAATGCTCAACGGTCTGCCAGGGCATCCCGTCAATCTGAAAACTGTGTTTAGAGAAATTGGAGAAGCAGCCATAGGGCTGTTCGCGCTCCCGATAAAATTTGATTGCCATGCCATGCCTCCAATTTGTGTATTATTGACACTATACCATACTTCGCGTAAAATTAACACTATTTGTCGGGAAATTTTTTGCTGCCTTCAAAGGGGAGGCAAGTCGTTAGCCCTTGTCTTCGGGGGTGAACTCATAGAGAAGGGCAGGACGATGCGCGCCGCGCCGCTCTTCCGTCGTCGCCGCGAGGCAGCCGGTCCCCAGTGCCCACTTGCGGAAGTTGCGCTTGTCTTCGGAACGATCCCGCAGCGTCTCATAGACCTCCTGCATCTGGGTGAGGGTGAAGCGAGTCGGCAGCAAAGCGGCGGCAACACGCAGGTCATTGTCCAGGCGGGCGCGCAGGTTCTGAACAGCGCAGTCCAAAATTTGCTGATGGTCAAAGGCCAGTTCAGGGGGCAGAGCGTCCCATGGAAACCAGCGGGCATCGGCGGCATCGGTGTCAGCCCGCAGGACAATCTGATCACTGGCAATGAGCGCGGTGTAAGCGATGGTAATAACTCGGGTGCGCGGGTCTCGTCCGGGATCGCCAAAGGCGCGAAGCTGTTCCAAAAAGACGTTTCGGACACCGGCTTCCTCAGCCAGTTCCCGGCCCGCCGCCTGATCCAGTGTTTCTTCGGGCCGGACGAATCCGCCCGGCAAGGCCCAGTAGCCGGCAAACGGCCAGCCTTTGCGCTGGATCAGCAGGACTTGCAGGCGCTTCTGCCGCTCTTTATTTTCGCGGATCGTGAAGACGACGATGTCGGTGGTCACCGAAGGACGTGGGAAGAGAGAAGGATCGTAAGTTTGCTCGTTGTCCAAATTGGTGTTCATCATACACCATGATAGCCGAAATGAGGGGCGGCGTCAACCCACCCCGGCTTCACACTTCATAAGTCCAGAAGTCGCAGGCCAGAAGCGTGTTCGGGAAGATTGCCTGCGCTTCGGCCAGCAGTTGCGGCAGACGCGACTCGGAATCGGAACTCGTAGCGCGGGCTGAAATGGTTCAGAATCAGCGTTCGCACGCCCGCTTCTCGTGCCGCTGTGGCCGCGCCTGCCGCCGTGGAGTGGCCGACCAGGGCCGCCCGGTCAGCCTGCTCATTCAAAAACGTCGCTTCATGGACTAACACGTCCGCACCCAACGCCAGTTCAGCCACGGCAGGCGTGACGCCTGTATCGCCGCAAATGACGACCTTGCGCCCCGGACGCGGCGAGCCGACCAGCGTTTTCCCGTCCACAACCCGCCCGTCCGGCAGGGTCACGCTTTCACCCGCTTTCAGGCGCCCATACAGCGGTCCGGCGGGGATGCCCAGACGCCCGGCGTGTTCGGCGTCAAACGTCCCCGGTTTCGGCTTTTCCATCACCGCGTAGCCGTAGGACGGGAGGCGATGGGCCAGCAGGCGGCAGAAGACCTGCCGGGCATCGTCTTCATAGATCAGCCCCTCGGTCACGGTCTCCACGGTCAGCGGGTAACGGATGCCGGTCCCCGTCAGGCGCAGCGTCAAACGCAGCCAGTCTTCCAGGCCGGGCGGTCCAAAAAGCGTGACGGGCGTCAGAATGTCCTTGATGAGCGACCGGCTGGCCAGCATTCCCGGCAGGCCGAAGACGTGGTCGCCGTGCAGATGGGTAACGTAGACATGTTCCAACTGACTGAGGCGCAGGGGTGAGCGCAAAATCTGCTGCTGGGTCCCCTCCCCGGCGTCAAACAGCCACAATGCCCCGCGCTGCACCCAGGACAGGCCCAGGCTGCTGACATTGCGAGTTATGCTTGGCGTCCCTGCCCCGGTGCCAAGAAATGTGAGTTTCAAGTCGGTCATAATTTCTTCTATGGTACCCGACCGGCAGCGGCCTTTGGGCGCGCAAAATGAGGAAATCGTGTTATAATTGAGTTGGAGGATCGTTCCATGCCGGGAAGCGCCTGGGAAGCCATTCCAGTCATTATTTTGGGGCTTGTCATCGTCTTTGCCGCCTGGATCTGGGGAAAACGCCGTCGGGAAAGCCGCTACGATCTCCGCCGCCTGCGCGATGTTCCTCGTACCGGAATGTACGATCAGACGCCGCTGCTGCCGGACGAACTGCCCGAAGACGACCGGCTGACCGAGGAAAGCGGCCCGTACTGCTTGTCCTGTCACGAGGCTTACCCCGCCGGCACTTCCGTTTGCCGTGGCTGCGGCCGTCCCCTGTGACACAAAAAACCGGCAGGAAAAGCCCGCCTGTCTGTCGTACTGAGCCATTACCATGTCCCTGTCGTCCGGAATGGTCACCTTTCTATTCACCGACCTCGCCCTCCCATGCACTTTCCTGAAGGACCGGGTTTGACAGAGAAAGCAGGCGCAAGCCATTCTGCGGGATGATGCGGCAGGAAAAGATGCTGCGGGAGTTTAGCGCAAAGGAATTGGACGGATGAAGGGTGAAAGACGAAGCGAAGAAGGGGGCCACCGATGCAGGTGACATTCTGGGGGACGCGCGGGTCCATTGCGACGCCGGGGCCGGAGACCGTGCGCTTTGGCGGAAACACGCCCTGCGTCAGTGTCCGGCTGCGTGAGGGGCCGCTGCTGGTGCTGGACGCCGGGACGGGCCTGCGAAAACTGGGGCAGGCGGCGGAGTGCGAGGGGGAATGCTCCTACGCCCTGTTTGTCAGCCACGGCCACTGGGACCACATTCAGGGTTTCCCATTTTTTGCGCCTGCGTACCGAAAGACCTGTGACATCTGCATCATCGGCGGACCGGGCGGGACCGCGCATTTGGAGCAGATGCTGTCCGACCAGATGGAGCAGGAATACTTCCCCGTTCAATTTCGAAGAAATGCGGGCCAAGATTTAGTTTGACGAAATGGGCGACGGCTGGAAAGAGGTCGGCTCGGCCCGTGTTCGCGCCTTTCCCATCCGTCACCCCGGCGTCGGGTGGGGCTTTCGGATCGAGGACGAGGGCGGCGTTCTCGTGTATTTGACGGACAATGAACTGCCCCCGGACGGGCCGGATCGCGATTTTTACCTGCTTGTCTGCCAGGGCGCCGATCTGCTCATCCACGACGCGCAGTACCTAGATGTTGAACTGCCTACCCATCGGGGCTGGGGGCATTCGTCCGGGATGCAGGCGACCCGGCTGGCCCTGGACGCAGGCTGCAAGCGGCTGGCCTTGTTTCACCACGATCCGACCCGTTCCGATGCCGCCGTGGAAGCATTGACGGCGGAGTGTCGCGCCCTGGCCGCACAGTCCGGCAGCGATTTGGATGTCTTCGCCGCCGCCGAAGGGCAGACGCATCAGATTGGCCCACCAACAACGAAGGCAGCGGAACCCCGCACGGCTTCTTCCGCGTAAGGAAAAAGACTTCCCCGAAGACAGAAAGAGAAACCCGACCTGATGCGTCACTTTTCCAAGATATTCGCCGCTCTGCTGGCCCTCGCACTGCTGCCGACGGTTCATGCCGCCCCCCCTGCTCCCAATTCCGGGGGAGCGATGTACAGCACGATTGTTTCCCAATCCTATGACAAGGCCCAAATGGTGACCGAAACCCATCTTGCCAACGGCCTGACCATCCTTTCCAAAGAAGTCCACGCCGCCCCGGTGGTGTATTTCAGCGTCTGGTACAAAGTCGGCTCGCGCAACGAGATCAGCGGGCAGACCGGCCTGTCGCACATTCTGGAACACATGATGTTCAAGGGGACGACCGACCTGCCGCCGGGCGCGATTGACCATTTGTTTCTCACCAATGGCGGGCAGATCAATGCCAGCACGGGGGAGGACCGCACCGAATACCACGAATTGATCGCGTCTGACCGGCTGGAACTCGCTGCCCGCGTGGAAGCGGATCGCATGGAGAACTCCCAGTTTGACCCGACGGAACTGGCGCACGAAATGGTCGTGGTTCGCTCGGAACTGGAAGGCGACAACAATAGCCCCGGCTTTGATCTGGAAACGAATGCGTTCCTGCCGACGGCCTTTACGGCTCACCCGTACCACTGGCCGACCATCGGCTGGCGCTCCGATGTGGAAGCCGTGGCGAATCGTCGCGATGTCATCTACGGCTACTACAAAAAGCACTACATGCCGAACAATGCCATCGTGGTCATGGTGGGCGACTTTGACACCCAAAAAGCCGTCGGCATTTGCCAGAAGTATTTCGGCGTCTATCCCGCCGGCAAATTGGAGCAGCACTACATCACCCCCGAGCCGCCCCAGCGCGGCGAGCGGCGCGTCGTCCTCAAGCGCCCCGGCACGACCGGGCAGGTACTGATCGGCTACCATGTGCCGCAGACAGGCCAGCCGGACCATTACGTGCTGGATGTCCTGAGCGGCATCCTGTCGGGAGGCCGCAGCGCGCGGCTGTATCAGGCCCTGGTGGAAAAAGGGCTGGCCCAGTCCGCGACGCCGGCGACGACGACAATCGTGATCCCGTACCTGTTGACCTTTGATGCGACCCCGAGCGCAGGAGTCAGCAACGAAACGGTGGAAAAGGCGCTGGAAGACGAAGTGGCCCGGCTGCAAACCACGCCGGTCACCCCCGACGAATTGCAGCGCGCGATCAAGCAGGCGGAAGCCGGCTTTGTCTACCAGAACGACAGCGTCTCCGAGCAGGCCGACCAGATCGGCACGCTTCGCGGTCATTGGCTTTCCGCATTATCTGGCGGATTACCTGGACAGGATCCGCCAGGTGTCGCCCGCCGACATCCAGCGGGTCGCCAAGCAGTATTTCACGCCCGACAATCGCACGGTCGCCCTCTTTGAGCCGCAGCCGCTCCCGCCCGGCTCCAACCCGCCGCCCCCGCCGGTCGTGGACAACTTCGGCGCGGCCAAACCTGTCACCGACCCGCGCCAGAAGGCCATTCTTGCCGCGCTGGACAAGAAGTTCAATACGGCGACCAAAGACGACCGCGCCTGGCCGAGCGGCCCAAGCCGACGCGCGTCGTTCTGCCTAACGGCATGGTCGTTGATCATTGAAGAAAACCATGCCAACAAGACCGTCGCTCTGGACGGACTGATCCGCGCGGGCAGCGCCTTTCGACCCCGACGGCAAGTACGGCGTGGCCGGGCTGACGGCGGAGATGCTCGGGCGCGGCACGACCACCAAGTCCGCGCTGCAACTGGCCCTGACGCTGGAATCGGTCGGCGCGAGCGTCGGCATTGGCGGGGGCTCGAATTGCCGAGCCTGTCGGCGGCATAGCCGCACGGAAGACTTCGGCCTGATGCTGTCCACGCTGGCCGACGAGTTGCGGCATCCGGCCTTCCCCGCCGACCAATTGGAAAAGCTGCGCGCCCAGATCCCTGTCCGGCCTGGAAGACGCCCGGCAGGACACGGGCGGCACCGGCGGCGCGGGCACGCAGGCGGAGATCGCCTTCGCTCAAGCGCTTTACCCGAAAGGCCATCCCGTACTGGGAGCCGACCCTGGACCAGAGCGAAGCCGCCATCAAGGCCATCACGCGCGCCGATCTGCTGTCCTTCTACCAGACCTATTACCGCCCGGACACGACGGTGCTGGTCATCGTCGGCGATGTCAACACGTGCCGACGCCCTGCGCGCAGATTCAGAGCCGCTTTCGGCGACTGGCCCAAGCCTGCCGCGCCCGCACCCGACGCTGAACATCCCGGATGTCCCCGCGCCCGCCAAAGCGCCCGCGCCGCAGGTGATCGTCCTGCCCGATGCGCCGCAGACCAGCCTGCTCTTCGGCTACAACGGCGGCTTGACGCGCAACGCCCCGGACTTCTATGCCGCGCAGATCATGAACTACATTCTGGGCGGCGACACGTTCGGCTCCCGCCTGGGTAAGACCATCCGCGACCAGAACGGCCTGGCCTACTCAGTTTACTCGTTCATTGACGCCCAGCACGGCTCCGGCCCCTTCCAGGTTTTCGTTGGCGCAAACCCTAAAAATGCCAATCGCGCCCTGGCCCTGCTGCGCCAGATCCTGTCTCAGGTGCGCCAATACGGCGTCACGCCCGACGAAATCCACCAGGCCAAGCAGTACCTGACCGGCGTCTATCCCCTGCGCCTGGAAACCAATGCAGGCGTCGCCGGTCAGTTGCTGGTTGCCGAAGACTACGGCCTCGGCCTGGACTACATCCAGAAGCGCGCCGACTACTACAACGCCGTCACGCCCGCGCAGGTCAACGCCGCCATCCAAAAGTACCTGCACCCCGACCAGGGCGCGCTCATCATCGCGGGCGCGGCCCCGCAGTAGAAAACCGCCTACACATAGCCCTGCCCTAAAGAGCAGGACTATGTGGGCTATTATCAGGCACGGGGGCAAGTTTCGGGTACACGGGGGACGGCTTGCGGGCATGGAAGCAGACGGGTGCGGGCGTTCGCACCTACTATCTGTATGACGGCTCCGACCTGGTATGCGAATTAGACAGCAGCGGCAACGTGCTGGCGGTCAACACGTTCGGGGCTTCGGGCTTGCTCTCCCGGCACGTCACGGCAGGCAACACTTCCACCTTTTACACCTTTGACAGAGCGGGGCAACGTAGCCCAGCGCACCAGCAGCGCGATCTCACAGTAAAAGACGGCCTGCCTGTGAAGAACAAAACAGCCCTGGGGATTATTTCCCAGAGCTGTTTTTCTGGCACTTCTCGCAGTTATTTTCCCTCCCGCGAACGGCATAATCTAACACAGATGGTCTCCGCCCCCGATACAGGGCAAACCGGCTGCAAGGCCGGGACGCAAAGCCACGGGTCTTCAACAAGTTGGTAACTCTCAGGGATGAGGCAGGAAGACAGCCGGGCTGCCGAAAGGGCGACTCTCACGTCGGGACGGATCACCACGCAAACGCATCCTTCGCAATTGACAAGGGCAAACCACGCGAAAGAGTGGGACGCAAAGCCACGGGCCTTCCTCCGCAATTCCGGGAGATGGCCGCCGGGCTGCCAAAGCTGCGACAGTTACGAGGGAGAAAAAGACACATGAACCCATTTTACACAGGGAAACGCGCCCCGGCTCTGACGGCAGCGGCGCTGTTTCTGGGGATGGCCGGCTCGCTGCCGGCCAGCCCAACGGCCCGCGCAGACAATTTAGCTGCCAAGGCTGACTCATTTCTTGCCCCGACTCTGGCCGCCCGGTCAGCGTTGGGCTGGTCGCCCGTCATCCTTCAGGTCAAAGGCCTTCAGGGGAACGGCGGCCTCGAACTCGTCTCAGGAGACGGCGCTGAAATCTCTAGGCGCGGACATCACCCGCCGCCTGCCGCTTCTGCACTGCGTCGCGGCGACCATTCCGTCACGGAACCTGCGCCGCGTGGCCGCGCTGCCTTTTGTGACGCATCTGTCTTCCGATGCGCCGGTCAAAAAATGCGACGACTTCACGGAGAACTCCAGCGGGGACGCCGTCGCCTTTCAGCAGACCGGTCTGACCGGGCAGGGCGTGATCAGCGTCGTCATTGACAGCGGCGTCGCCCCCAATGCCGACCTCACTGGCCGCTATTACAACGCCGTCAGTTTTGTCGCCGGAGACCCCAGCGTCGTGGACAAGTGCGGCCATGGAACCCATGTCGCCGGCATCATTGCCGGCAGCGGCGCGTCTTCCAGCGGGCCGGGCTTCACCCACTCGTTCCACGGGATCGCGCGGGGCAGCTACATCGCCAGCGTCCGCGTTTTGGACCAGTACGGCATGGGAACGGTCAGTTCGGTGCTGGCCGGCGTCCAGTACGTCATTCAGATCAAAAACCAGTACAAGTACACCAATCCGGTCGTCATGAATTTGTCGCTGGGCCACCCGGTCGGCGAGTCCTATGTCAGCGATCCACTCTGCCAGGCAGTAGAAACAGCCTGGAAAGACGGCATTGTGGTGGTCTGTGCGGCCGGCAATGCAGGCCGCGCCAATACGGTCAACAAATCGGGCGCGGCAAATGAAGGCTGGGGAACGGCCTACGGCTCCATTCAGTCACCGGGCAATGACCCCTACGTGATCACGGTCGGGGCAACAAAGTTCATGGATCACATCCGCGCCCATGACCGCATTGCGACCTATTCCAGCCGGGGACCGTCCCGCCTGGACCTGATCCTGAAGCCGGACATCATCGCCCCCGGCAACAAAGTCATTTCTCTGGACGCGCCCGGCAGCTACCTTGCCACGCAGTACGCCGTCAACGACCAGGTGCCGATGTCCTATTACGCCACCAGCGGAACGGGCCTTTCCAGCAATTACATGCAGCTTTCCGGCACGTCCATGGCCGCACCGGTCGTCACCGGGGCCGCCGCCCTGATGCTGCAAGCCAATCCGACCCTGACCCCGGACACCGTGAAAGCGCGTCTGATGATCAGCGCCGATAAGTGGGTTAGCCCCACCGGCGCGGCTGACCCCTGCACGTATGGGGCCGGGTACCTGAACATCCCCGCCGCCCTGGCCAATACAGTCACTGCCACGCAGCCTGCTCTCAGCCCCGCGCTGACCGAAGACGCTTCCGGCAATGTCTACCTGAATGCCGCCAGCATCGTCTCCGGCAGCCATGTGATCTGGGGAACTAACATCACGGACCTGCACGTCATATGGGGAAGCAATGCCCTGCAAAGCGCCAGCACCCTGTCCTCCAGCCATGTCATCTGGGGTTCCAGCGTCTGGGCCAGCCACATCCTCTGGGGTTCCAGCACCGACGCGGTAGACCTCTGCACCGCCGCCTACGGGGAATAAGCCCACACGGCCCTCCTCGCCCTCCCACCACGGAGAACCAACCGCCCGTCGCCTGCCCACCCGCAGGCGACGGGCTTTTTTGCGCCGGCTAGAGACAACTTACCACATAAGCGCGTTACAGGGAGAACTAAACGGGTATAATTAAGCGGCAAAAAGAAACACAGCAGGCTTGGGCGGGTAAAACTCGCCGAAGCCATTTTGTGCGTCACAGGTTTTGGTGGTCTGGGAAGGAAACGATTGCGAATGGATCTGCGAGAACTGCCGGGACTGGCGGAAGATTATCCGGCGTATCAGGAACTAAAGAAAGCAGTTGCGGCGGGCGGCGTGACACAGTTGGAAGGCTTGCCGGTGCCGGCCAAAGGCTGGCTGCTGGCGCAGTTGCAGCGTGATACGATGCGGCCTCTCGTCATCATTACTTACAATGCCGAACAGGCCGGGCGATTGTGCGCCGATCTGGCCCGCTACGGCGTCGCCGAGGATGAACTGACGAACTTAGTCTCGTCGTACGGAAACGCTGATTTTCGGCGAGGGAGCGCCTGACCTGGGCCTGTTGGGGCAGCGCGTGGCGGCTCTGCAAAAGCTGGCGCATGGACAGGCACGGGTAACGGTCGGGCCGATTGGGGCTTGGCTGCAATGGACAGTGCGCTCCGAACAACTTAAAGACCGGCGCGTTCAGCTTGCCGTTGGCGAAACGGTAGACATCGGTCAATTGGAACGCTCCCTGGTGGAGTTCGGCTATGAGCGCGTGGAAGCGGTGGAGCAGGCCGGGCAGTGGACCCGGCGCGGCGGCATTTTAGATGTTTTCCCCGGCGATGCCCGCCTGCCGTTTCGGATCGACTTCTTCGGCGACGAAATTGAAAGCATCCGCCCCTTTGACGTGGAAACCCAGCGGTCAGTGGGCAAATCCGAAGCCCTATTAATCTCCGCCGTGCGCGAAATCCCTTACGAAGACGCGGCCATTGTCGAGGCGGCGGCGCGATTGCAGCGCGAATTGCCGGCAAGGGCAGCGGCTTTACGCAAGGCCAATCTGGAAGACCGGGGCGCGGAACATGCGGAGCGGTTGGAAGAGCGTGTGGAAGGCGACATCGCACAGATGCGGGCGCACGCCTATTTTGACGCGATGGAGTATTACCTGCCGTATCTGTATCCCGATGCCGTCTGCGCGTTAGATTATTTGCCTCCCAATGCCCTGATTATTTTGGATGAGCCAAGCCAGGCCCAGGCGCGGTGGGAGCAGCGGGAAACCGAAATCGCCGAGATCGTGACCGCGCGAGCGGCGCGCGGCGAGGCTCTGACGCCGGATATGCCCCACGCCTGCGGGTTTGAGACACTGGTGGAGCGGATCGCCCCCCCTGCCCCCAATTCTGGGGGAGCCGGACAAGAAAAGAAAGGGCAGAAAGGCGTCTCCCCTTCCGGCTCCCCAGAATTGGGGCGAGGGGGCGTCTTCCTCTCCCTTCTCGCGCGCGGGCTGGACGGCGTCACTATTGACCGCTCCATTCCCACTCAGGCCGGGGCGATGGAGAACTTTGCCGGGCGGCTGCCCGCTTTCTTTGAAGCCCTGGACGGCTGGCTGGGCGCGCGCTTTCGCTGCGTCCTTGTCACCGAGCAGGCGGAGCGGTTGCGTCAGATCCTGGCCGAGCATAAGATTCCCGCGTCGCCGCAGGACCGGCTGGATATGGGCGGCGAAGCAGGCGTGTTCGTGGTTCCAGGTTCGCTGCTGGGCGGCTTTAAGCTGCCCGAAGCGAGCTTGATGCTGGCAACTGATGTGGATATTTTCGGGCATCGGGCGCACCAGAAGCCGCAAAAGCGGGTCTTCAAGGAAGGCCTGAAGATCACGTCTTATTTGGAACTGCGCGAAGGGGATTATGTCGTCCATATCCTCACGGCATCGGGCGCTACGCGGGCATCACGCGGCTTAAAGGCGCGGACGGGGCGGAGCGGGATTACCTGCTGCTGGAATACGCCGAGGGCGACAAAGTCTATGTTCCGACCGATCAGGTAGACCGCGTACAGAAGTACATCGGCTCGCACGAATCCGCCCCGGTCGTGACCCGCCTGAACAGCGGCGACTGGGCCAGGGCGACCAAGCGGGCCAAAAAGCAGGTGCAGGAGATGGCGGCGGAACTGATCAAACTGTATGCCGCCCGCAAAGCCGCGACAGGCCATGCCCTTCCCCCGGACACGCCCTGGCAGACCGAGATGGAGGACGCTTTCCCCTATGACGAAACGCCCGATCAGATGGCGGCGATTGAGGATGTTAAACGAGACCTGGAAGACGACAAGCCGATGGACCGGCTCATCTGCGGCGATGTCGGCTACGGCAAGACCGAAGTCGCCATTCGCGCCGCGTTCAAAGTCGTCAATTCGGGCCGTCAGGTCGCCATTCTTTGCCCGACCACGATCCTGGCCCAGCAGCATCTAGGCACGTTCCGAGAGCGTCTGGCCGCCTACCCCGTCAAGATCGAAATGCTGTCTCGTTTTGTCTCCAAAGCCGAGGCGACGGAGACACTCAAAGGGCTGGCCGAAGGCACGGTAGACATCGTCATCGGAACGCACAAGATATTGTCGCAAAGATGTCAAGTTTCACAAACTGGGTCTGCTGGTCGTGGACGAAGAGCAGCGCTTCGGGGTTGTCCACAAAGAGCGCATCAAGCAGATGAAGAAGAACGTGGACGTGCTGACCCTGACGGCGACGCCCATCCCGCGCACCCTGCACATGTCGCTGTCGGGCATCCGCGATATGTCGCTTGATTGACGATCCCCCCGAGGGCCGGATGCCGATCAAGACGTATGTGAAGGAATACGATGACGAACTGGTCCGCGAAGTCATCCTGCGCGAACTGGACCGGGGCGGCCAGATCTATTTCCTGCACAACCGGATTGAAAGCATCTCCCATGTCGCCGAAAAGCTGCGCCGGCTGGTCCCCAGCGCAAAGTGCGAGATCGGTCACGGGCAGATGCACGCGGACGATCTGGAAGACATCATGCTGCGTTTTGAGGACCGCGAGTTTGATGTCCTGGTCTGCACGACCATTGTGGAAAGCGGCCTGGACATCCCTAATGTCAACACGATCATCGTGGACAACGCCGACAAACTGGGCCTGGCTCAGTTGTATCAACTGCGGGGCCGGGTGGGCCGCTCCAACCGTCAGGGCTACGCCTATTTGCTGTACCGCAAAGACAAGATGCTGTCCGACGTGGCCGAAAAACGCCTGAGCGCCCTGCGCGAGTTTCAGGATTTAGGCAGCGGCTACAAAGTCGCCCTGCGCGATTTAGAGATACGCGGCGCAGGCAATCTGCTCGGCGCGGAGCAGTCGGGAACCGTCGCCACGGTCGGCTTTGACCTGTACACGCAGCTTCTGTCCCACGCCATCAATGAACTCAAAGGCGAGCCGATGGAAGGGGAGTTTGAACTGCCCAACGTCGTCCTGCCGCTGGATGCGCTCATTCCCAGCGTTTACATTCCGTCCGAAGCCGAGCGGATACTCATGTACAAAAAGCTGACCGCTGTTCGCAAACCCGACGACGTTCAGCGCATCCAAGACGAATTTGAAGACCGCTACGGCGATCCGCCCCGGCCTGTCTGGAACCTGCTGGCCCTCTTGCGCCTGCGCCTGCGCTGCCTGGAAGTCGGCATCAGCAGCGTCGTCGCGGAAAAACGCCGCGTCGCCCTGCGCTTCACGGGAACGCATTTGACGCAGGACATTCTCAAAAAGCTGTCCCGCCACCACATGCAGCACCAGTTCCTGCCCGATGTCGTCTTTCTCGCAACTCCCGAAACGCCCGCCCGCATGCTGACGGTCGTGGAGGAAATGGTCGAAGTCCTGGCGAAAGTTCTCCCACCCAAACTCATAGAAGAAACCAAAACCGCCCCCTGGCCCGCCCTCACCAAAGAGCCGGAGCGAAACGGACCGCCAAAGGCCGAAAAGCCCCAACCTCCGAAGCCGCGCGAGACAGCGGACGAGTCCAAAACGCGCAACCTGGTCAGCAACCAAATCTCATCCCGGCGGCGCGGCACGATGCACCGGGGACGGTGAGAGCATGGCCACAGAGCGGCATAAGTCATCCAATGAATGAAATCACTTCGCCGCAATCGCCGGCTACTTTTGGAATCCGCACACTGGCAAAATTGAGCGACTGGTTTATCGTCGGCTTGCTTCAGGGAGCAGTTCTCTGTTTGGGGTCTGTTCTGTATGTGCTGGGCGTTTCCGCGACTGCCTGCTTCGTTATTTCCGCTGTGTGCGTCTTCCTAAATCCAATCCTCTATTTTGCGATAGGGAATTGCAGCGGGCGGCAAACGCTTGGTTACCGCCTGGCAGGCATTCGTGTTGAGACGGAATCATGGCAGTCGCTTGGGTTTGGCCGCAGCCTGGGCCGCGCTGTTTTGGATATTGTGGCTTTTGCGTTGCTTCAATACCTGGTTGGAATCGCGGACTACCTGCCTGTCGCGCTGACACCGTCCAAACAGGCTCTCCATGACCGAGTCACGCACAGCATTGTCACTCAAAAAGCGCCGCCGAAAATAGCGGCGCTCTGGCTATGCAGTCTTCTGTACATACCGTCGGCTTTCGCTCTGGTTTTTCTGGTGATTCGGCCTTACTTTCTGAAAGCCTATTACATACCGACACCGGCTATGGAACCGACACTCAATGTGAATGACCGGATGATCGCCAATAAGCTGTATTACCGTGTCCGGTCGCCCCAGCGCGGCGACATTGTGATGTTTCATGTGCCAACTCCAGAGTTATCGCTGGTGAATGGCGACAGGGACTCGGAATGGGTGAAGCGCGTGATTGGCCTGCCGGGTGACGAACTGCGCGTTAAAGATGGATTGGTGTATTTCCATGGGCAAAAAGGGCCGATGCCGGAGCCGTATCTGCTCGGCGGGGACCAGGATTATCTGATGCCTGACAGCCTTGACCTCGTCCTTGCGGGGGGACAGCGTTGGTTCAAGGTACCATCGGGGACGCTATTTGTGCTGGGTGATAACCGGGGCAATAGCAATGACAGCCGTTATTGGGGATGCCTTCCGATCAAAAATGTCACCGGCAGAGCCATGCTTGTGTGGTATCCTCATTGGCGGAACCTGTGACGCTCGTTCACGGGTAAAGAAACACAGCAAAGATGCCGAAAATAAAGCAATTGCCATGACTTTCGCTTAGATTTTTCTGATTTTTGGAGAGGATCACTCTGCGTATGGACATTGAAGAACTGTTACGAAAAACCGTCGCCAGCAATGCCTCTGACCTGCACCTGACCGTCGGAGCGCCCCCGACCATCCGCCTGCACGGCGAGATGCAGAAGCTGCCCTACGCAGAATTGACGCGGGACGCCCTCCGCATGATGATGTTGAGCATCTTGACGGGCGAGCAGCAGAACAGTTTGAAGAGGCGCGCGATTTAGACTTCAGCATTGAAATCCCCAACTTGGCCCGCTTCCGCGTCAACTTCTTTGTGGGCCGGCGCGGCGAAGGCGCGGTCTTTCGCGTCATCCCGACCGAGATCAAATCGTTTGCCGCCCTGGGACTGCCGCCGGTTCTGGCCGAACTGGCGCGCGAGGAGCGCGGGCTGGTGCTGGTGACGGGGCCAACCGGATCGGGCAAGTCTACGACGCTGGCCGCGATGGTAGACTTGATCAACAGTGAGCGGGCCGCGCATATTCTCACGGTGGAAGACCCGATTGAGTTTGTCCACCCGCACAAGAAGTGTCTGGTCAACCAGCGCGAAGTCAAAGTCCATACCGAGTCGTTCGCCGTCCGCCCTGCGGGCCGCGCTGCGCGAAGACCCGGACGTAATTCTCGTCGGGGAAATGCGCGATCTGGAAACGATCTCGCTGGCCGTCTCCGCCGCCGAGACCGGGCATCTGGTTTTCGGCACGCTGCATACGTCCTCGGCGGCGCAGACGGTAGACCGAATCATTGACGTTTTCCCGCCGCATCAGCAGTCGCAGATTCGCACTCAGCTTTCCGAATCGCTGCAAGGCGTCATTGCTCAGACACTGGTTCCCAGGATCGGCGGCGGGCGCGTGGCCGCCTTAGAGATTATGAAAACGACGGCGGCGGTCAAAAATCTCATTCGCGAAGGCAAGACGTTCCAACTGCCGTCCATCATTGAGACTGGCTCTACTGTTGGGATGCAGACGCTGGATCAGGCCTTGCAGGAACTGGTGATTAAGGGCAAGATCACCCCCGAAGCGGCCGTCGCGAAGGGCCTGGACCCCAGCCTGCTGCATTCGCTGCGCCTGGGCACGCCCACTATGATGAACAGTGAGCCGTCCGCCCCGGCCTATCCGACCACGTCTCAGTCCGTGCCGACGTTCGCCAATCTCCCGTCTAAATCCGGCGATGACGACGAACTAAGCGACCTGAAGCCGCTGTCCACGCCATTCTCCTTCCGGCGATAGGCTAAGACCGAAATTTATGCTGATTGCCCTCGGTCTGTCACATACCAGGTGGCAGGCCCCTGGCCGTGCCGATCCAGCAGGCCTCGCGCGACCAGTTCATTGAGCCGGTTTCGCACAGTACTCCGGGCCTGGCCGGTCACCGAAACGATTTCGGAACTTTTGACGCGGCCGCGCTCCCGAACCATTTCCAGAATCTGAATTGAAAGTTCCGGCAACGCCCCCTCAATCAATTCTTCCCGATTGATTTTTGCTTCCAGTCGTGCCTTTTGCATGTGCAGGGACAGCAGAAAGAATCGCAGCCAGGGTTCCCAATCTACCCTCTTCTCTGCATTCCCCGTTTCGGCGAGGGCAGAGCGCAGCGATGTCTGCGTGCGCCGCAGGGCCAGATAATAAGCTTCTTTATTTTCCTCAATCACGCTTTCCAGAGAAGAATAGGGCACATACGCATACCCGGAGCGCAGGAGCAGCAGCGTCGTCAGGACACGGGACAGGCGGCCATTGCCATCCTGAAACGGATGAATGGCGAGAAAACGGACGATGAAAACGCCGATGACCAGCAGGGGATGCAGGTCCTCAGAATCCAGGGCTTCGCGCGTCCAAGCGATCAACGATGCCATGGCGAATGGCGTCTCAAACGGGCTGTCTGTTTGGAAGACGGCGCCCAGCGATGCACCGTCCGGCCCGAACGCCTCCACATGGTTCGGCAGCGTTTTGTAGTATCCCTGGTGGCGCTCATCTTTGGCACTGTACTGAAGCAGAATGCCATGCATCTGTTTGACGTGGTTTTCGGTCAGCGGGATTTGTTCCCAACTGCCGAACACCGTTTCCATCAGGGCGGCGTAACCGGCCACTTCCTGCTCGTCGCGGGAGCGAAACGAAGCCGCTTCTAACCCAGACAGCAGTGCTTCTACTTCAGCATTTGTCAGACGCACGCCTTCAATGCGCGTGGAGGAACCGACGCTTTCAATCGTGGCGACACGCCGCAGAGCCGTCAGACCGCTCCGGCGCGATATTCCGCAAAGCCCGCCAGGCCCCTTCGAATTCATCAATGCCGGCGACCAATCGCAGCATTTGCTATGTCGGCTGAAAGTCTGAGAAATTCATCAACTACTGCGCGATTCTTGAATGGATTTGGAGCAATTCTAATCAATTTTAACCGATTTGTCAAGTGCTTCGCTGTTGCCAATCTCCCGCCCCCACAGGTATAATCTTCAAAACCGTCTGGTATCGGAGATTTTTCACTTATGGCCTATGACCCCAAAGCGCGCAGCCGCGTCATTACCGAAGGGCGCGACCGCGCCGCCGCCCGTTCCTATCTCAAAGCCATCGGGCTGACCGATGAGGATATCAAGAAGCCGATTATCGGCGTGGCGTCTACCTGGATCGGAACCATGCCGTGCAATTTTAATCTGCGGCATCTGGCGCAGAAAGTCATGCAGGGCATTCGCGAGGCCGGGCGCGACGCCGCAGGAGTTTAACACCATCGCCATCAGCGACGGCATCACGATGGGCACGGAGGGCATGAAAACGTCACTGGTTACCCGCGAAGTCATTGCCGACTCGATTGAACTGGTCTGCGCGGGTCACATGTTTGATGCCGTGATCTGCCTGGTCGGCTGCGACAAGACGGCGCCGGGCGCGGCGATGGCGCTGGCCCGTCTGGACATTCCCGGAATGCTGCTCTACGGCGGCTCCATTGCACCGGGGCGCTACAAAGGCCGCGACATCACTATTCAGGACGTGTTTGAGGGCGTCGGCGCGGCCCACGCGGGCAAGATCACTGACGACGACCTGCGCGAGCTGGAAGACGCCGCCTGCCCCGGCGCGGGATCGTGCGGCGGGCAGTTCACGGCCAACACGATGGCGATTGTGATGGAGTTTCTGGGCCTGGCCTCCCTGGGTTCGGCGGGCGTCCCTGCGGCGGACCCGCGAAAAGACAATGTCGGCGTCCGGGCCGGTCACATGATCGTCCAACTGCTCAAAAGCGGCGTCAAGCCCAGCGACATATCTAACCAAAGAAGCATTTGAAAATGCCATCGCAGGCGCGGCGGCGACGGGCGGGTCTACCAATTCCGTGCTGCACCTGCTGGCCCTGGCCCGCGAGGCGAATGTGCCGCTGACGATGGATGACTTCAACCGCGTCAGCGAGCGGACGCCGGTGATCGCCGACCTGACGCCTGGCGGTCATTATGTCGCCACCGACATGCACCGCGCGGGCGGGACGCGCCTGGTCGCGAAGAACCTCCTGGCGGCGGGCCTGCTGCACGGCAACCGCCCCACCCCATCGGGCAAGACACTGGCCGAAGAAGCCGCCCAAGCCGAAGAAGCTGACGGTCAGAAGGTCATTTCCATGGTCGCCAACGCTTTTAAACCGCGTGGGGGCATCGTCATACTGGAGGGCAATCTCGCCCCCGAAGGCGCGGTCATCAAGCTGGCCGGCTATGAGACCATGCGGCACAGCGGTCCCGCCCGCATCTTTGATCGCGAAGAAGACGCCATGGCGGCCGTGACAGAGCGCCGCATTCAGCCGGGAGACGTCGTGGTGATCCGTTACGAAGGTCCCAAAGGCGGGCCGGGAATGCGCGAGATGCTGGGCGTCACGGCGGCCCTGGTCGGGCAGGGCCTGGGCAGCCAGGTCGTCATGGTCACCGATGGCCGCTTTTCCGGCGCGACGCGCGGCTTGATGGTCGGCCACGTCGCCCCGGAAGCCAGCGTTGGCGGTCCCATCGCCCTGCTGCAAGAAGGCGACTTGATCACGTTGGACGTGGAAAAGCGTCTGATCCACGCCGAAGTCTCCGACGAAGAACTCACCCGCCGCCGCGCAGGCTGGGTCGCTCCCGCGCCGCATTACACAACAGGAGTGATGGCAAAATACGCCGCGTCGGTCACATCCGCCTCGGAAGGCGCGATCACGCGGGCGAATTTCTCATAAGCACGAGAGAGCGACCATGTATATTCCGCCCGGTTTTGACTTGATTGCCTGCGCGGAAGTCACCGAGGCAGAACTGCGGCTCTGGGCTGTTGAAAATGGCGCTGTCTGGCTCCCGGCTGAGGGAGGCCGAATATGGCCGACGCCATGCTTGCGCTCAATGGAACTTAGGGCTGCCTCAGTCTATGGAGGCGCGTATCATGTCACTCAGCGGCGAAGATATGACTGAATGGACACCGCTGATGCAAAAGCCGCCTCAGAGCAGAGTTAGTGTAGAACTCCTCGAAAGGGTTGTGGGACAGGAATGAAGAGTGCAGCGTTCTCATTCGGGCAATGCTCAACCGTTGGGACGGCTACGCTTACGACATCGGCGCTCATGAGTGGGTGAGTGAACTTCTGCGTGACATCCTGCCGATGGAACGAATTATCCGCGACAAGCCGCCGCCCCGCCCGCTTCCAAATTGGGTGTGGATCGGCGGCATATACAAAAGAGGCCCACCGATGACGACCGCGACGCAAACTATGGCGCAGGCTGACACGCAAGCTAAAATTAGTTACGAAGAGTTTTTGGAGCGGACCGACGAAAATTCACACGTTGAGTGGGTGGAAGGAGAAGTCGTCCCGATGAGTCCCGTTTCCAATCGCCATCAGGACGTAGCAGGTTTTTTGCTTGCCGCCTTGCGGATTTATGCCGAAGTTCGGCAGCTTGGCGAAGTGCGAACCGAGCCTTATCAAATGAAACCGGCGATGCAGCTTCCTGGCCGAGCGCCGGACATTTTTTTCATCGCCACTGTCAATCTTTCGCGGATGAAGCCCACTTACCTGGAAGGCCCAGCGGATTTAATCGTTGAAGTCATCAGCCCGGAAAGCCGGGCGCGGGACCGGGGAGACAAGTTCTTTGAATATGAAGCAGGCGGCGTTCCTGAATACTGGCTGATTGACCCAATCAGGGAACAAGCGGAGTTCTACCAGCGCGGCGCGAACGGCATTTACCGCCTCGTGCCGCCGGATGCAGCAGGGAAATATCACAGTGCGATGCTGCCGGGCCTCTGGCTGCAAGTTAACTGGCTTTGGGAAACGCCCTTGCCCCCGCTGCTTTCCGTGCTGAAGGCTTGGGAACTGATATAGCCGCAACATTTCCGTCCTTTCCGTGTCAGACAAAATATGTCTGTCCGTTGCCGTCCGCCCTCGGTCTATTGGATTTGGGTCATCTTTCCAGCCGTTTATGCTGCTCTCGCCGCAGGCTCTTCCCACGCGCCAACCAAAACGGGTCCGCCCACGCCTCAAGAGACAGTCATGTGGGAGGCACTTTCCGCCTGCTGTCTGCTCGTAACGCTGGGAGCGGCGCTCTGGCTGATGCGTGCCTGCGTGAGTGCTGATGGAAACGGTCTGCGCTGGCGCGGGATGGGGCGCTGGAAAACAGCCAGTTGGGAAGAAGTTCGCGACTACTACGAGAAAATCCCGACAAAATATCAGCGTAGCTCCGGCGTCGCCTCCCCGACGGTGGTTTCCGTTGTCCAGACGGACGCAGGCAAAGTCGGCGTCACGAACCTTTGGTCCGGGACGGACGCGCTCCGGGAGCAGGTGCAGTGTCACGCAGCAAACAGCCTTGCAAACACCTGGCAGGTCTTGGGCACTCGCGCTGTTGATCCCTGGCCGCGCGTCTTTCACTACAACACACTCGAAAACCGTTGGGTGCCGCGCATATGGGCCAAACTGTTCCTGACGTTCGTGGTTTCCCTGATTATTCAGCCCACCATGCAGTTTGCCGCAACAGCAGGAACTCATTGGCTGGACGATGACGCTGGCGGCGGCCGGTCTTTACCTGCTGCTGGTCGGATCCCTCAGCCTATTCTTACTGATCCCGCTGATCCAATACCGTGCGGCAGGGCGTCGCAAGGCGGAGCGCATTACGGCAGACACGAGCGGTCTCATGTTTGAGGATGGCGCACGACGGGTGGAAGCAGCCTGGCCGGAGGTGACCGGCTACGGAATAGTTCCAGGGCTGGGTGCGCTGCCCGTGCGTTATCTCGTGGAAACGCGGCAGGGCGAGTTTGACTTTCTCGCAAGTGTCAAGCAGGCGACACTTTTGCAGGTGATTGTCCAGCGTTACGCAACCGAGTCTCCAGATCGGGAATGGAAGAACCGTGTTAACCCGGAGGCACTGGGCGACGAGGCGGCGCGTTGGAGCACCGGCCAGGTCGGAATTGGGGCGCGAGTCTATCATTACAGGACGCGCATCTTTCGGGCATTGCTCTGGCTGTCGCTAATACCGTGCCTGACGCTGGCCTTTTTCGCTTGGATAGTAACGCAGGGGATATCTCTCGGTGGCAGCGTAGCGGGACTTCTTACCGGCAGCGGCGCATTTGGGGCGTTGTGGCTGGCGGGCTGGTACTTTTATCTCACTTGCCGCCTGGAAACGGATGCAGAGAAGCTTATACTCATCACTCCACTGGGCAGAAAACGCTTACTCTGGCGGCAGGTTGAGGATTACTGGCTGGCCGATGATGACAACAACGGGGTTGTGCAGGGCCGAGGCGAACGGATTGGTTTCGGTTGGGGGATCGTCGGTTATGAGGAGTTGAAAGAAGAAATCGCGCGCCAAGCGACGGAATGCGGCGGCAAGGCGTGGGAGAAGCGGACTACCACGTCTTAACTATCTGATTGCCGACGCGGTAAGCAAGGGCTAAAATCGTCAGGACAGGGTTGAAGCCGCCGTTGGTGACGTGCAGGGAACCGTCAGCGACAAACAGGTTATCGTGCCCGTGGACGCGGCCCCACTCATTGGTGACGGACGTGCCCGGGTCATGGCCCATGCGGCAGGTTCCGGCCTGATGCTGGCCGGCGCTCAGATACAGGCCACTGGGATTGCTCCAGACGCCGTCGGCCCCGGAAGCGCGGAGCCATTCTTCGGCACGAGCGCGCATAAAGTCATACACGCGCAAAGTTTCCGGGTGGGTCGTTCCCGAAAGACGGGCAACGGGCAGGCCCCATTGGTCGCGGACTTCGGCATCCACAGCCACGCGGGCATCGGGGCTGGGGATTTCATGCACCGGCCCCGTCACCATCAGCATTCGCGTGTAGTGGTCGCGCATCCACTGTTTCTGGGCCAGGCCCCAGCGGGGAATATCGACGGGAACGCGGCCTTTCTGGAAAGCGAGGGGCAGCATGATAAAATCATCGGCCAGCATCCCCCCGCCGACAATGCCGTCATTGTTGTGGCTGAAATTGATGGTCGCCGTGGTCGTGCCTGGCCCCACGCCGTCCCAGATCGGGTCTGTCATCCAGCCGGTCGCTCCTGCGTAATAATGGCCTTGCAAATGTCGCCCGACTTGATCGTGCGCGTTGCCCAGACCGCGGGGATGCGCCGCAGATTTGGAATTCAGCAGCAGCCGCGCTGTCTCAATCGCGCCCCCCGAGACGACCACAACCGCGCTGCGGGCAGAGGCGCGCTCCCCGGCCTTGTTCCAATAAGTCACGCCGGACACGCGGCCGGCGCTGTCGGTGTCTACCCGCTCCGCCATTGCTTCGGTTTCCAGCGTGCAATTGCCTGTCGCAAGGGCACGGGCGATTAGCGTGTTTTTCGTGCCATTCTTGGCATCCGTCGGGCAGGCGAAGCCGACGCAGTGCTGGCAGTGAATGCAGGCCGCGCGCCCGTTGTAAGGGACGCTGTTGACCAGCAGCGGCACGGTCTGCGTATCCCAGCCCAATTTCGCCGCCCCCTGCCGCAGCGCCCGGCCCTGGGCGTTCAGCGGCAGCGGCGGCATCGGATAGGGCCGATGGCGAGGCCGGTTTTTGCCCGCCGAATTCCTCGTCGCCCGAAACGCCTATTTCCCATTCCGCCTGCTCGTAGGAAGGTGCCAAGTCTTCATAAGTGATCGGCCAGTCGGCCAGGCTGCTCCCGTCGGGAGCGCCATATTTGGACGCCATGCGAAAGTCATCCGGCAGGAAGCGCCAGGCCATCGCGCCGTAAACCATGGTGCCGCTGCCGACGCAGGCCGCATTGTTGCTGTAGCCGCCGCCCAGCGGCCCGACAACGGCTTCGTGACCGTCCGTGCTGACGGCGACGCGCGGGTTGCCCTCCAGATTCGGCCCGACATTGACGCCGTACTGCGACAGGCGCTGGTTCCGCAGGTGGTCGCGTCCGACCTCCGTAAATGTCAGCCACCGACCGCGCTCCAGGAGCAGGACGCGCTTGCCGGCCTCGGCCAGCAAACCCGCCGCCACGCCGCCGCCCGCTCCGGCCCCGACAATAATGGCATCGTAATCGGTCATCCTGTCACCCTAAATCCGATCATTTCCCACGCCGCTCCGTCCTTGTTGCCGCCGTTGCCTGGATCGGCATAGTAGCCTTCGATCACCTGCTGCACCAGAACACCGAAGAACTCGCTGCCTTCCTCTTCCAGACGCGCCAGCAGGGCATCCTGCGCCGCAGCGGCCAGAGCGGCGAACGACGTCTGCCCGGACGCCGCCTGCGCCTCGGATTCCAGCGCGTCCAGCCCGTTTTGATACAGCGGCAGAAAGCGTGGCTCCAGGGCCAGCAGACGCAAAAGAAAGTCACCGACACCCGCTTCCCATCCGCTGGGGTAATCATCGGCTGGAATGATGCGATCTGTCGCCGCGCGCAGCGTTTGAATTTGCTGGGGGTTAAACATAATTTCCCCCCATGTTTCTTGCCCCGCCCGACTAAATCCTGCTTTCACCGTGTTTTTTTGCCAAGTCACAAAAAAACAGCAAAATCGCGAAAAAATGATGTATACTCTTTTTCGGATCATTCGCCCTCTGCGAATGTCTGAATGCCTATCTTATCTCCACAATTCCACCCAGGGTCGTGAATAGATTATGAATCACTCTCGCTTGTTGATACGTTGCTGCGCCGCCTGTTCTCTGCTGGCGGTATCCAGCGCCACTCTCTGGCTGCCGCTGCGCGGGATCGCCCAGGAAGGGGCCGCCCGCTCACGCGCCGCGCAGATTCCCCCCGCGGACGGCACGACGAATGACGGCGCGGTAGTCAGCAGGCAAAACGGCGCGGTTCAAACCAGTGATAGTCAGACTGACGATGCCCTTGCCGATGACGCCGGCCCGGTCAATTCCGACACGAACGGCGGCGACAGCGCGATTGGCCGAAATGGGGAAGCCATTCCCAACCCGCGCGTGGGTGTGGACACGACGGGCCGAACCAGTGCCACGGCTACCCGAAATGGCCGGACGGTCCGGCGGCGGCCCCGGCTGCCGATCAACCCGGTCCAAATCAATGACTCAACGCAGGGTACCGGAAGCACCAGTCTGGACCCGGGCAATCAGCTCAATCGCCTTTTCTTCCCTGTTCCCTCCCGCCAGCCGGGCGATTATACTCTCACCACTGACCCGAACGCCTTTGGAACTGCGCGCCGCGCCAAACCGCTGCCGCTGTTTGGTTATGACTTTTTTCAGCCCGCCCGGCAGATCATCGTGGCCCGACGGCGCGCTTTGCTGCCCCGACCAGCGCCGACCAGCCGGACGACCGTTCGTTCCGGGAACAATGCGCGCCGCCAGAACCCGACGCGCCTGTCAAACGGCAACACTTACGCCCCAAACAATTCAGGCGGCTACAGCAGTGATCAGACCGGCAGTGATCAAGCCGATATGAGCGGCGATCAAGCGACCGAGGCTGCTGGCGCAGCCGCTCTGGGCGCAGCCGCCGTTTCAGGCCGCCGCGCCCTGTCGTCAGACGGCAGCAGCGTGGATAACGGCAATGCGGACAGCGCCGATTACAGCGCCGGCAGTCTGGCGTCTCCCCCTTCGCCTCGCAGCCGACAGGGAGGAATGAGCGACCTCGGCCAGGACGGCGTCAACACGGGCACTACGGAGGGGAATAACGCGGACGGCAGTAACGCGGACGCGACCAGCCAAGATAGTACCGACATGGGAACTGTGGATGCCAATGGAAACAGGCTTCGCCGTCGGCGGCCCAGCGTCGAGGCTGGTGACACAAACGCTTCCAGCCCGGATGCTTTTCCGGGTGATTCGGCGGCTCCGGGCAGTGACATTCAGTTTCCCGGCGACGATGCGCTGGTTTCGGGCAATGCCGCCAATAACCCAACCAATGCCGTCACCGGCGAGGTCGCGGACCCAGTCGCCATCCTGTATCGGAATGTCCTCACGTCCCTGCCGCCCAATTATCAGCTTCAGCCCGGCGACTCGGTAACGGTTCGTTACAGCGCCCTGACCATCGCGCCGCGTGAATTCGCCACGACCGTGGACGCTCAAGGAGGGATCGGCCTCCCCGAATTAGGACGGGTGAGTGTCGCGGGCCGGACGGCCACACAGGCAGAAGACATTCTGCGCCAGCGGCTGGAGAGGCTGTACCGCAATGTGGACGTCTCGGTCAGCCTGCGGCAATTACGCACTATTCAGGTCACGGTCAGCGGCGCGGCCTTTGCCCCCGGCACCTACACGGTTCCCGCTTCGGCGACGGCATTCAACGTGCTGAACGCGGCGGGCGGTCCTACAGCCAGCGGCTCCCTGCGCGACATCCGCGTCCTGCGGAATGGCCGACTGGCCGGCACTCTGGACATTTATCCGCTGATCGGGGCCACAACCGGCAATCCGAGCGCCCGCAATGGCGACATTGCTCTGCAATCCGGGGACAATATTTACATTCCCGAACGACTTTCGCGCGTCGCCATTCGCGGCGAAGTTCGGCAGGAGGCGATCTACGAATTGACTCCGGCCGAAACCCTGCGCGACGCGCTCAATTATGCGGGCGGCGTCAAACCCTCCGGCGTGGACCAGAACATTCACATTGACACCGTCAACAGCGGCACGAACCGAGTCATTGTGGATGTCAACCTGCGAAATCGCGCCGAGGTCGCCAGCACCCATCTGTACGACGGCGACAGCGTGGAAATTTCTTCCGTCCGGGCAATTCTGACCAACCGGGTCACGGTCGCGGGCGCGGTGGATCAGCCAGGCGATTACGCGCTGACGCCAGGGATGCGGGTTTTAGACCTCATTCAGCGCGCCCGAGGCCCGCTGTACGATGCTTACCTGGACCGGGCCGACCTGACCCGGCTCAACCCGGACAACACGACCACGCTGATCTCACTGGACATCGCCAAAGCCCTGGACGGCGACACGACTCAAAACGTCCCTCTGGCCCGATTTGACCGATTGCAGCTTTACACGCGGCCGGAGGTCGCTTATCTGGGCCGCCGCCAGGTCACCGTGCGCGGCGCGGTGCAGCGGCCCGGTCTGTACACCCAGAGCGACCACATGCGGGTCAGCGATTTGCTGCTGGACACGGGCGGGCCTCTCCCGGATGCCTACCTGAACCGCGCAGTTCTGCTGCATCAGCGAGGCGACGGGACCTATGCCTACGATTACGTGAATTTGCACGATGTCCTGAGCGGCGACGACCCAACTCAGGACCTGCCCATTGAAGACAACGACATTCTGGCGGTTTATCGTGTCGGCGAGGCGCATTTCACGCCGGATCATACGGTGAAGATTCTGGGCGATGTGGTTGCGCCCGGCCTGTACGCCCGGGGCGAGGGAATGCGCCTGAGCGATCTGCTCAAACTGGCGGGAGCCTTCAAGCCGGGCGGAGGCACGCGGGTGACGGTCGCTCATGCGCGCCGCCCCGTCACCGACCCGGTGATGCAGGCTGCGCCTCTCACGGTCGCCTATGATTCCACGGGCGTGGCTCCTCTGGGCGTCGACACGGTGCTTCAGGATGGCGACGTGGTGGCAGTGCAGGGAAATGGCAGCCTCCGCGACCACCCATTGGTGGTCACTGTGACCGGCGCGGTCAACCGACCCGGCCCGATTGTGGTCGCCCGCAATATGCGTCTCAGCGACGCTGTTCGGGAAGCGGGCGGGCTGCGCCCGGAAGCGTTCCCGCAAGGCGCGGAGTTCACGCGCACTTCCGACGCTCTGGTCACGACCGGCCAGCTTAATCTGGCTCAGGTCATCAGTCAGATGAGCGACATGCTGAACCTCAGCCAGTATCAGCGCGAACGCGCCAAAGCCAACCTGGAATTGATCCAGGCGGCAGGTACGGCAGCCAGCGGCACATCCAGCAGTGTGGGGATCGGTATCCCCGGACTTTCGCCCGCCAGCAACACGGCGGCCAGCGCAAACTCCGCCGGACTGTTCAATAATCTTTCCCAGAACAATCTGGTTTCGCAGGGCCGCGTTCTGACACCGAGCCAGCTTCAGCCCAACGGCAGCGTCGCGGTCCGGCTGACCGAGGCCCTGAAACGACCCGGCGGCACGGAAGATTTCCTGCTCAAAGATGGCGACACTCTGGTGGTGCCGGAAACGCCGACCACAGTGCAGGTCGTCGGCGCGGTCATTCGGTCCAGCGGCGTTGTGTTCAAACCCGGCGAATCCATTGACTACTACATTCAACGCGCGGGCGACTTCACGCCGGACGCGGCGCGAGACCGGATTGAAGTCATCCATGCCGGCGGTGGTTTGATACCGGCCAGCAAGGCCGGGGCGATTCAACCGGGCGATCTGATTCTGGTGCCGACCAAAGTGCTGGCGGAGAAAGTCGAGCCGGAGCGGCAGCGGCTTCAGCGACTTCTTCCAGGGGCTGGTCGGCTCGGCGGTCACGCTGAAGGTGCTGTCCAGCGTGTTCGGGCTGTAGCATCGGCGATTTGACAAAGCGGAGCGGTTTGGGCTATACTTTTGCAGAAACAGAACCGCTCCCTCGATCCCACACGCGCATTTGTCCGACCGGCGCAATGCTCAACTACGTTCCGGCGGTTCAAAACTCTTGTCAATCAACGTGGAACAAGACGATATCATTATTGACGGGCCGCTTTTGGCCCGCATCTTCAAGCGGCAGATCCGAACCTGGCTCTGGCTGGGGCCGCTGGTCGCGTGCCTCCTTCTGCTGCTTGCCCTCTGCCTCGTCCCAAGCTCCTACACCGCCAATGTCTCGGTGGCCATCCAGCAGCCTTCCCTGCCCGGCGGAGGGCTGAACAGTCTGCTGACTGGCGGGAGCGGACAGGGAAAAGTGTATTTAGGTTTTCTCAAGAGCCGCCAAGCCGCTCAGTATGTTGAGGACCGCGTTCATTTGCAGCCGCTATATTTTCCAGGACCGCCCTCCGAAAAGAATAAGCGAAAAACCCTGGAACTGCTCATGAAGAGCATCAAGCCCGAAGACACCGGGACTGACGGCTTGGTATACATCAATCTCACATTGCCCGCCCCGCCACGCTTTTCCTTCGGTCGGTCCCCCAGTTCTCAGCAGGTCAAGATGGTGGTGGCGCAGGCGGCCAATGACTATGCACAGGCGCTGAGAAACTATTACACCAATAGCGATACCGACCAAGGCTCCGTCCTGCTGCGCGGCGCAGCCACTGAGGAGCGCAACAAACGCGCCGATTATGAAGCCGCTCTGTCGCGGATGCTGACGTTCAATCGGAATTTGCGCCGCGTGGACCGCGTTCCCAGCCAACTTCGGCCGCGGACACCACCGATTTAGCCTCCGGCATGGGCACGATGTATACGGCTTTGGCGCAGGTGCAGGCCGATCTGCGCGCCGCTCAGGTCGTGCGCCAGACACAGCAATCCCTGGTGAACGAGCAGTTGGAAAACCTGTCCAGCGTTCCCGCCGACGATCTGCTTCTCGCTGACATTCGCGGGCGCGTCAAGCAGGACCAGGCTGAGTACCGCACGGCTTTTAATCTTTATGGACCGGAAAATGCGCGGGTCATCACGGCTCAGACACGATTGGATGTGGATCAGGCGGAATTGAGTCGGCAGATTGAAGGCGTCCGGGAACGCCTGACGACCCCCGACATCCGTACCGACGAGCAAATTCAGGCGCTCTACAAGCGTCAGGCATTGTTGGAGAAGCAGATCGCAGACGCGCGGCAGCGGCTGGGCCTGCATCGAGTCCTTTCCGGCGAGTATGGCCGGCTTCAGACCGAAGTCGCGATCCGGCTGGAAGTCCTGAAAGCGACGCTGTCCGAGGCGGCGAAAATCCGGCTGGACAACGCCTCGGCGCAGAACCGAATGACGATCATTGACGATGCGATCCCACCTGTAAGCGCGGACATGGGGATCGCCAAGATGGCTCTCCTCTGTCTTGTTCCTATTTTGCTGTTGTTCCTGGCGGCTGTCGCCCGGCAGTATCTGCGTGAAGCTCAGGTAACCCATCAGTTGACTGTGCCGAGGGTCGCGTCTTCCAATGGCAGCGGCCTGAAGGCCCCGATGGAGAGCGAGGAGATCACGCCCACTGGAACAGGAACCGGCAAGCATTAGGGAAGATTTGAAAGATTCACGATGAAAGTGATCATTCTGGCGGGAGGGCTGGGAACGCGCCTGGCCGAAGAAACGGAAGTCAAACCCAAGCCCATGGTGGAAGTCGGCGAGCATCCTATCGTCTGGCACATCATGCGCTCGTATGCCCATTACGGCTTCAAAGACTTCTTTCTGGCCCTGGGCTACAAAGGCGAAATCGTCAAGCGCTACTTTCTGGATCACTATATCCTGGGCGGCAGCCTGCGGGTTGACCTGGCGAGCGGCGAAGTGAGAGATCTGGAAAAAGACACCGAGGACTGGATCGTTCACCTGATGGACACCGGCCAGCAGACCCAGACCGGCGGCCGGGTGAAGCGGCTGCAACGCTGGATCAATGACGGCACGTTCATGGTCACCTACGGCGACGGCCTGTGTGATGTCAACATCGCCGCGCTGCTGGACTTTCACCGGGCGCATGGGAAAATCGCCACCATCACCGCCGTCCGCCCCCCATCCCGCTTTGGCGGGCTGATCTTTGAAGGCGGCGACCTGATCAGCGAGTTCAGCGAAAAGCCGCAAATCGGGGAAGGCTGGATCAACGGCGGTTTCATGGTGATGGAGCCGGCCATTTTTGACTATCTGGAGGGGGATGCCAGCAACCTGGAGATTGACGGCTTGGAGCGCCTGGCCGCCGACCGGCAGTTGGTGGCGTACCGGCACGAAGGCTTCTGGCAGTGTATGGACACCCTGCGCGAGAAAAAAGTTTTGGAACATCTCTGGCAGACAGGGAAAGCGCCCTGGAAAGTTTGAGATGGAACGATTAATCCCGCACAGTTCAGCGTTTTGGCGTGACCGTCCGACGTTTATCACCGGCGCGACCGGCCTGGTCGGCGGCTGGCTGGTCAAGTCGCTTGTCTCTGCCGGCGCGGATGTAGTCTGCCTGGTGCGAGACTGGATTCCAGACTGCGAACTGGTCCGGTCCGGCCACTTAGACCGGGTTAAGATCGTCCGGGGCGACATCTGCGACCAGGAAACCCTGGAGCGCGCTCTGGGCGAGCATGAGATTGACACGGTCATTCACCTGGCCGCTCAGACCATTGTCGGCATCGCCAACCGGAACCCGGTCTCCACATTTGAAGCCAACATCGCCGGAACGTGGCGCTTGCTGGAAGCCTGCCGCCGCTCCCCTCGTGTCAAACAAATTGTGATCGCGTCTTCGGACAAGGCCTACGGCGATCAAGAGCATCTGCCCTACGACGAGACCACATCGCTTCAGGGCCAGCACCCGTATGACGTCAGCAAAAGCTGTGCCGATCTGATTTCCTATACCTACGCCAAAAGCTACGATCTGCCCGTGACCATCACGCGCTGCGGCAACTTCTACGGCGGCGGTGATCTGAACTGGAACCGCATCGTTCCCGGCACGATCCGCTCGGTCCTGCGCGGTCAGGCTCCGGTCATCCGCTCCGACGGCAGCTTCATCCGCGACTATTTCTATGTGGAAGACGGCGCGGCGGCCTACATGCTCCTGGCCGAGAGCCTGGCGCAGAACCCGGCCCTGCGCGGAGAAGCGTTTAACTTCTCCAACGAGATTGCAAGTGACCGTTTTGGAGCTGACACAGAAGATTTTGCACTTGATGGGGTCGGATTTGAAACCGGACATCCGCAACGAGGCCAGCAACGAGATCAAACACCAGTATTTGAGCGCGGCCAAAGCCCGTAAAATGCTGGATTGGGAGCCGCTGTACACGCTGGATGGGGGTCTGGAAAAGACTATCGCCTGGTACACGGAGTTTTTGACCACATAGAAAATCCGGTCGTGGCCTGATAGACCAGCATTAAGTCTTTTTCGCAATGCCGCTGCACTCGTCAGACTGGCCAATGATCCGACCCTGGCAGCGGCCAGAGGAGCACCAGATCGACCAGAAGAGATTGTGCGTGTGAGAAATGAGTATTGGGGGCAGTTATGCAACTACATTGACCGACATATTGTGCATCCGCGCCCGCCTTCGGAACTTCAATTCTTACAACCCGTTGGGCGTGACATCCAAATTGCTGCGGCTCAACTTTTCGCGGGCGGAAGGAAGGTAGCTCCTCGTAACCCTTTAGACCCGATCGATCCCTTCATACAAACAAGAGCCGTCAGCAAAATGGTGCATGAGTTCTCTAATCAATACAACAAGTGGCTGATTAAGACGCTCCGCCTGATGCTGGCCTTACTGTCCAAAGAAAATACAGGAGGTCAGTACGATGGTATTCTGTCTCACCTGAACGCCGCAGGCGCTCAAATGTTCCATGATTTGCTGTGGGCTATTCCGAATGAGCGTATCAAGAGCATCTATCAAGCAAAAGCAAGACATCCAAATCCGGTTGAGGGTCTGCTAGCATTAGTCGAAACGTTTGGAAGACCCTGGCCCCGAGCAAGTGCTTCTCCATGATCTTGCATTCGAGGACGCCTGGTTCCTTGTTTTCACGAATAATTCGGTAACTTCACTCATTGGGTTGTTGTCAGGCACCGACAATCAGCGTTTCCAATACCAGTTTGAGCGAGGCTCTGTGCCAGAGTCCATGCCGTCCTTAGTATGATGCTGTGGCATTCATTCGCCTACCGGCTCTGCATCTTCCATCGAAGGAGAGGGTAACAGAAGAGCTAGAAGCCCTGCGGTTCTGTAATCCCTTCCCTTCGAGGGAGGGGTGGCGAGCCTTAGCGAGCCGGGGTAGGATTTCCGCCCTCAACAGCAAGAAAGACAGTTATGACCGAACAAGCCGAGGTATCGAAGGCCGATGCACTGCGGGCGCAGATCGCGGATCTGGTGGTGCAGTACCATGATGAGGCATTTGCCGCCCGCGAATTTGTTCCCGGCGTCAGCCCTGTGCCGGTCTCAGGGCGCGTCTTTGACGCCGCCGACGTGCAGACACTGGTTGAGTCGGCCCTGGACTTCTGGCTCACGTCGGGCCGGTTTGCCAACCAGTTTGAGCGCGAGTTCGCCCGCTTCTGCGGCGTCCGCAAATCTCTTCTGGTCAATTCGGGGTCCTCCGCCGATCTTGTCGCCCTGACGACGCTCACCTCGCCTGCGCTGGGCGACCGGCGTTTAAAGCCGGGCGACGAAGTCATTACAGTCGCGGCGGGTTTCCCAACCACCGTCAACCCGATCATTCAGAACGGCTTGATCCCGGTCTTCTTAGATGTCACTGTCCCCGATTATAACCTGGACATCACTCAGCTAGAAGAAGCCCTGTCCCCCAAGACGCGCGCCCTGATGTTCGCGCACACGCTGGGCAATCCGGGCAACATGACGGCTATCAGCGAGTTTGCCAAAAAGCATGACCTGTGGCTGGTGGAAGACTGCTGCGACGCCATCGGCGGGACCTACAACGGCCAGAAAGTCGGCACGTTCGGCGACATCGCCACGGCGTCTTTCTATCCCGCCCATCATATCACAATGGGCGAAGGCGGCGCGGTCTTCATGAACAACGTCAGGCTCAAAGTCATCGCCGAATCGTTCCGCGACTGGGGCCGCGACTGCTACTGCGAACCAGGGAAAGACAATACCTGCGGCAAGCGCTTTGAATGGCAATTGGGGGACCTGCCCTGCGGCTATGACCATAAATACACTTACTCGCATATTGGTTACAACCTGAAAGTGACCGACATGCAGGCGGCGGTGGGAGTCTCGCACTCAAAAAGCTGCCGGAGTTTATCGCCGCGCGGCGGCGCAACTTCGCGTATTTGCATACAGGCTTGCAGGACTTGCAGGAATGGCTGATTTTGCCCAGGCGACGCCTAATTCCGACCCGTCGTGGTTCGGGTTCCCCATTGCTGTCCGCGAAGACGCGCCGTTTACGCGGGATCAACTGGTGCGGCACTTAGAGTCCAAAAAGATTGGAACGCGCCTGCTGTTCGCAGGGAATCTATTGAAGCAGCCGGCATATGCCCATATTCAGCATCGCAAGATCGGCGATCTCCCGAACACCGATTTTGTCATGAACAATGTCTTCTGGATTGGCGTTTATCCTGGCCTCTCCGACGCCCATAAAAACTATATGCTCTCGGCCCTGCATGAATATGTCCTTTCAAGCGGGCGACGGGAAATGGCGGCAGGCTAACATGCGCTGTCTGGTGACGGGAGCCGCCGGTTTCCTCGGTTCGCCTCTGCTGTCGCGTCTCCTCCAGGACGGCCACGCCGTCACCGTGCTGCTGCGGCCCACCAGCGACACCGGACGTATCCAGCATCTTCTGCCACAGACGCAAATCATTCGCAGCGATCTCCAAACTGTCGCCCAGGTGGAAGCCGAGATCAAAGACGCCCGGCCCGAGGTGGTGTTCCATCTGGCATGGGCCGGCGGCAACAGCGGGCGCTACCAGAACGACCTGACCCAGATTGACGACAATCTGCCCGGCTCGCTGGCTCTGCTTCAGAGCGCGGCCAGGGCCGGCGCCCGGCGCTGGATCGGCTTCGGCTCGGCTTTTGAATACGGCAACCTGCCCGAAGTTCTCCGCGAGGCGACCCGGCCCGAGCCAAACACGCTGTATGCCATCAGCAAATATTCGCTCTGCCTGGCATCCGCCAAGATGTGCGCGCTGCTGGGGATGGAGTATGTGTGGCTGCGCCCGTTCGCGACTTATCGGACCGGGGGATCATCCACGCGGCCTGATTTCTTATGTGACGCAGTCTCTGCTGCGAGGGGAGCGGCCCGCGCTGACCACGGGCGAGCCGGTCTGGGACTATCTTTACGTCGCCGATGCCGCGCGGGCGGTCGCCCTGCTCGCCTCACACCCGGAGGCAGGCGGGATTTACAATCTGGCGTCCGGCACGGCGCGCACGATCCGCAGCCTGGTCGAGCGTCTGCGCGATCAGATCAACCCCGATTTAGCCCTGGGCTTTGGGGAAATCCCGTATCATGCCGATCAGATCATGAGCCTGCGAGCGGACATTTCCCGGTTGCAGCGGCTGACGGATTGGTTCCCCAGGTGTCTCTGGAGGAGGGATTACAGCGCGTTATCGAAAGAGTATCAAAGCGAAGAATATCAAAGCGAAGAATATCAAAGCGAAGAATATCAAAGCGAAGAATATCAAAGAAAGACCAGTCCGGCCTAACAGTGGCGGGAAAGCGCGACAGGGATGACAAGGGACAAAAAAATCTCTGCCGGCGTCAACGCCGCGGCCGTGACCGGCTTGCGTCAGCGCCTCGGCGTAGATCGCGCAGTGGCCTTCGCCGTCATCGGGCGCGGATGGGCCGCGATTTCCGGCCTCGTCACCCTGACACTGCTGACGCGCTCGCTCTCGCGAGACGAGCAGGGGTTCTACTTTACATTCAACGACATCCTGGCGATGCAGGTGTTTTTTGAGTTGGGACTGGCGTATGTGCTGGTGCAGTTCGCCAGCCATGAACGTGCCCATCTCCACTGGAACGAAACTGGCCTGCTGGAAGGCGATCCCGTCGCCCTGGCCCGTTTGTCGTCCCTGCTGCGCTTAAGCGTCACCTGGTACAGCGTCGTCGCCCTGCTGGTGGCGCTTCTGGTCATGCCGGGCGGGTGGCTGTTTTTCCACCGGCATGAGCCGTCCGGCACGCAGATCGCCTGGCAGTGGCCCTGGCTCTGGATCGTCCTGGTCACGTCTGGATCGCTTGTTCTCAGCCCGCTGGTGGCCGTACTGGAAGGGTGCGGGCTAATCGCTGAGATCACACGGGTTCAGGTTTTTCAGAGCATCACGGGGAGCGTGCTGTTTTGGGGCGCGCTGGTCTGTCACTGGGGGCTGGCGACAGCGCCAATCACGAACACCGTGATGTTTTTAGGGGGCGCAGGCTGGCTCTGGCATACCAAGCGGCGCTTGATCGCCGATCTCTGGCGGAAAGCGTCCTCGGAGCATGCGATTAGCTGGAAGCAGGAAGTCTGGCCGCTGCAATGGAAAATGGGGTTGAGCTGGCTCAGTGGATACTTTATTTTCCGCCTGTTTAATCCGCTCCTGTTCGCTTACAAAGGGCCGGCAGAGGCTGGACGCCTGGGGTTGAGCATTGCCGTCGCAACGGCTCTCGGGGGAGTAGCCCTAGCGTGGGTCTCCACAAAATCCGCGCCGTTCGGAATGCTGATCGCCCGGCGGGAGTACGCAGAACTGGATCGCCGGTTTTTCCCCAGCCTCTGGCAGTCGCTGGGCGTTTTGATCATCGGCTGCCTGCTGATCTGGTTCGGCGATCTGGCGCTTTTTCATTTTCACCAGCCCCTGCGCCTGCGCGTCCTGCCGCCGGTGACGCTGGCGCTGCTGCTCGGAGCGACGGTGGTCACGCATGTGATCTTTTCAGAAGCGGTGTATCTGCGCGCGCACAAACAGGAGCCGTTTCTGGGGATGTCTCTGCTCTGGGGCCTGCTGGCCGGTGGCGCCAGCGTGATTCTGGGCAGGCAGTATGGAGCGATGGGAATGATGCTGGGCTATTTTGTTGTCAGCCTGACTGTCGGGTTGGGCGGCGGGACATGGCTGTTCGTTTGAAAAGCGCGCGCTGTGGCATGGGGCCGAGCCGCCGCTTCAAGATAACCTTCTCGCGGAGAACCTTTGAGTGCCGAGTCCTATCTCGCCGAAATTGACGGTATGCATTCCGACCTTTAACCGCGCCGCGCTGCTGCGGGAGGGGCTGGAAGCGCTGGCAAGTCAGGGCGGCGCAGGTTTGTTTGCCGATGTGGAGATTCTGGTCTCCGACAATGCCTCCGAGGACAACACTGCTGAAATCGTGCAGGCGATTCAGGAGCACTGTCCCGCTCTCAAACTCCAATACATTCGGCACCCGGAAAACATCGGCATGGACCGCAACCTGTATGGCGTCGTTGAGCGCGCCAAGGGCGAGTTCGTCCTGGTGGTATCCGACGACGACATTTTGCTGCCGGGGGCTTTGGCGAAACTGCTGGCGTTGATTGCGGCGCATCCCGATCTGGACGCCATCTGCCTGAATATGCGGACATTCCAGAACGACCCGTGCGAAGAGTCTTCGGCGGTCTTCGCGCTGGACCGAGACGTGCGGCTGCCGGATCGGGATGCCTGCCTGAGCCTGTTCGGGACATGGATCACGTTTTTGTCGGTGGTGGCGTTTCGGCGCAGCGTGCTGCGGCCCGAGGGATATGACGAGCGCATCGGCACATATTTCGTGTTAAGCTACCTGTTTCTGGACACGCTGGATCGGGGCGCGCTGGTTCTTCGTCAGCCTTTCCTGGCCGTCCGTGACAATTACATTGGCGGTTATAACTTTTTTGAGGTGTTTGTCACCGGATTTCAGAAGATGATGATCCATGCGCGGGCCAGGGGCTACGCGCCGCAGGTGACGCAGCAGGTCTTTCGGCAGCATTTGCGCGGGTTTCTGTTTCCGTTTCTTCTGGCCTACAAGCGACGCTCCTCCGCAGAAAAGCCGAAGATGAACTGCCGTGAGGGGGCAAAGCGCCTGCTGCGGGCGTATGGGGCAGACCCATTCCTGCTGCTTGTCCTGCTGCCGGTGCTGTTCGCGCCGGACGCCGCCGTGCAGGCAGCGTTCGCCCTTCGCCGGGCGCTGCGACCAGGAAAGCCATGACACTGCCCTTCAAGCAGCGTTTTTTTGCCCTGCTGAACCAGACGTACCGGCTGCGGATGCGGCTGTGGACTTGCTTTTACACGCCGTTTCTGGGTACGATTGGACACGGAACACGCATCCAGAAGGTCAGTTTTCTTCGGAATCCCCACCGGATATTTCTGGGCGAGCGCGTTGTGATCGGGCATCACGCGCGGATTGAGGCATTTACATCGCATGGCGGCGAGACCTATACGCCCACAATTACCATCGGGGATGAGACGACGATTGAGCCGTATTCGCACCTCGGCGCGGCGTCGGAAATCACGATTGGCCGCAGCGTCCTGATCGCCAGCCATGTTTATATCACGGATCATGACCACACGTTTGACGATCTGGACCGTTATGTCGGCTCTCAGCCGCTGCAAGTCGCGCCGGTGCGAATCGGCGATTTTGCCTGGCTGGGCGAGAACGTCATGGCGCTGAAAGGCGTCACCATCGGCCATCACGCCATCATCGGGGCGAACAGCGTCGTGACGCGCGATATTCCTCCCTATGCCGTCGCGGTCGGCTCGCCGGCGCGGGTTATTCGCATGCGGTCTGCTCCCGACATCAAGGCCGCGCCGGTTCCTGACTCATTATGAACAATTTGCCCACGCAGTTCTTTACCATTGTCGCTCGCAACTATCTTGCCTATGCGTTTGTCCTGGGCGAGTCGGTGAAGACGCATCATCCCGAGGCCGAGTTTGCCATTTTTTTGATGGACGATGCGGATGGCGCGTTCGCTTCGGAGATAGAAGCGCGCGGATTTCGCGTCCTCACCCCCGCGCAGATCGCGATTGCCGATTACCCGGCCTTTGTGTTCAAATACAACGTGACGGAAGCCAGCACCGCCGTCAAGCCGTTTGTCTTCCAAACTCTCTTTGCAGGGGGCGCCGAGCGGGTAATTTATCTGGACCCGGACATCCGCTGTTTTCGGCGTCTGACAGAGCCTGCTGGACGCGCTGAACCAGTATTCCATTGTCCTCACCCCGCACAGCCTTAGTCCCGTGGGCGAAGGCTGCATTCCCGACGATTTTGCGTTTCTGGAAGCCGGCGCATACAATCTCGGGTTCATCGCGGTGCGCGCGGGGGATGTCGCAGAGCGCTTCCTGGCCTGGTGGTCGTCCCGCCTGTTTGACTGGTGCCTGGTTTTAAAAGAAATGAACCTGTTCGTGGACCAGAAATGGATGGATCTGACGCCGGCCTATTTTGACGAAGTGCTGATTCTCAAAAGCATGGCCTATAACATCGCCTACTGGAACTTCCATGAGCGGCGATTGCAGCAGGCCGGGGAGACGCTGACCGTGCTGCCCTCGGGCGAACCCGTCGCGTTTATCCATTTCAGCGGGATAGACGTCAAAAATTTGGAGCAGGTCACGCACAATGCATACAAAGATCACTTTGACCTGTTCGCGCGCCGTGGCCGGCGGCCGGTGACGCTGACCGGGCGCCCGGACCTAGCCGCACCCTATCATGAGTATGCCCGGCTTCTGGCCCAGGCCGGTCATGCGCGATATTCCGCCCTGCCTTACGCTTACGGTGCGTATGAGAATGGCGAAAAGATTTCGGGATTGGAACGGATATTGTTCTGGACTCTGACGCGCCGCCCGGCAGTCGCCGCGCTGCCGTTTGCAGTCGGCCCCCGCTCATTCCATCAAGCAAGCCGCGCGGCAGGCATCCGGCCCGGCGTTGGGGCGGGGGGGCAAATGGTCGGGCCGGAGCAGCAGCTTTCCAGAGGCGTCCGGCTGCTCATCGGCCTGATCCATCTGGCGCTGCGTCTGCTGGTCCGAATGATGACGCCGGACCGATATGTCCAATTTGCTCAGTATCTGCGAAAGCAACTGCTGCCGGAAAATCAACGGTTTCTGCTGAAAGATTAACCATGCAAGTTGCCTATCTCGCGGACGCGCTTTATCAGAATATTGCGGCGGGCAGCGCGCGCTACAGCGTGGAGGTCGCGCGCGAACTTTCGCGCATGCCGGGGATTGATCTGCGTCTCTTGACCCTGTTTGCGCCGGAAGTGATCGCGGCGCGGGCGCAGGAACGCGGGTATCCCGAGGCGCAGACCATGCCGTCGCCGCTTCCCCGGCAGTTGCACTACTGGCTCTGGAATATGGCCGGCCTTCCCGGTCCGTTCACGAAAGCGATGGCAGGCGCGGACATCGTCCACACGCCGGTTTTGCTGGTGCCGCCGAAGAAACAAACCCCGCTGATCGTCACCGTCTTTGATTTGACATTCCTGCTGTTTCCGCAGCACCATACGCGGTATGTGCGTCTTTTGATGGCGTCCGGCCTGCGGCGCGCGGTCAAAGAGGCCGATGCATTTCTGGCGATCTCGGAAAATACCAAGCGGGACCTGGTGCGCCTGAGCGGCGTTTCCGCCGACCGCGTGCATGTCACGCCGCTGGCGGCGGACGCGCGTTTCGCGCCGACCCAGGACAGCAAAATGCTCGCGCGTTACGGGATTAAAGCGCCGTATGCGCTGTATGTCGGCACGCTGGAGCCGCGCAAGAACATTTCGATGCTTTTACGCGCCTTTGCCGCGCTGGACGACCGGGAAACGACGCTGGTTCTGGCCGGCGCCAAGGGCTGGATGTATGATGAAATGTTCGCCACTCTGGAGCAGCTTCATCTGCGGGAGCGTGTCAAGACCATTGGATTTGTGGCCAATGAAGACTTGCCGGCTTTGTACAGCCAGGCGCAGGTTTTTGTGTATCCGTCCCTGTTTGAAGGCTTCGGCTTGCCGATCTTAGAGGCCATGCAGTGCGGCACCCCGGTCATCACGACCAATGTATCATCGATCCCGGAAGTGGCGGGCGAGGCTGCCATTCTGCTGGCCCCGGACGATATAGCCGGGCTGACGCAGGCCTTGCGGCGCGTGCTGTCCGAGCCGGGGCTGCATGAAGACATGCGCGGCAGATCGCTGGCGCAGGCCGCCCGCTTTTCCTGGCGGCATACGGCGGAACTCACGGCAGAGGTTTATCGCTGCGCCCTGCGCTGACTTTTCCCAGGCCGGGCAGCCTTCGGGTCTGGCGTGGATTTAGGCGCGCATTGGGTAAACTATTGTACAGGCTGCCGGCAGAACGCCGCCGAATGCTAAGCCCCATCATTGGCAGGGGATTAAGGATGATTCAATCCACGTCCACAACTTCCGCGAACGTTTCTCCTTCCGGTGTTTCCGGGGACGCTTTGCAAGCGTCCACGCTGCGCCTGCGTCTGGAATTTCTGGACGGGCTGCGCGGGCTGGCGGCGCTGTATGTGGTCTTGTTCCATGCCGGTGAACTTGCCACGGTGAATTTCGCCCACGTCAACACCGCACTCATTGTCGCCATCGGGCATCCGGCGGTTTCCGTCTTTATCGTGCTTTCCGGTTTTTGCCTGATGCTGCCAGTGGCCCGGTCGGACGACGGACGGCTGCGCGGCGGCGTCGGGGAATTCTTCCAGAGGCGCGCGCGGCGCATCCTGCCGCCCTACTACGCCGCTCTGACACTTTCGGTTTTGGCCCTGGCCGGGGCGCATCTGGTCAAACACCGTTCCCTGCCATTCCACGACCCGGTGATCGGGCCGCAGTTGTCGCCGGGCAATCTGCTGTCCCATCTGCTGCTGGCTCACAATCTCAGCCCGGCCTGGGTGACGGCGATTGACCCGCCCCTGTGGAGCGTCGCGACCGAATGGCAGATTTATTTTTTCTTTCCAGCCCTGCTGCTGCCCCTCTGGCGTCGCTTTGGCGTCTGGGCCGCGCTGGGCGTTGGCTACGCGATGAGCCTGCTGCCGCACTTCCTGCTCACGCCCAGCCACAACTTTGACTGGGCCTGCCCGTGGTATCTGGGGCTGTTCGCGATGGGCATGGCCGGAGCGGTGATTTCTTTTGCGCCGACCTGGGCGGCTCGCCGGGCGCGGCTGCCCTGGGGAAGCCTGGCCGCCATCTTTTTCCTGCTTCTGGCCGGATCGGTGCTGATGATGCCCAGCAGCCTGAAAGACAGCTTCATTGCCGAGGATGCGCTGGCCGGGGCGGCGGCGACGTGTTTGATCCTGTACTGCGCGGTGCGCGTGACAAAGCCTCATGCCTCAGTGCCCCCGGTCGTGCGGGCGCTGGAAACCCGGCCCACGCTGCGGCTCGGGGCGTTCTCCTACAGCCTGTACCTGATCCATTACCCGATCTTGACTCGGGTGGCCCTGGCGCTGACGGCGCGGCATGCGGCAGTCGGTGAACGATTAGTGGTTCTCTATACCGTCGGTCTGGCGCTGGCGCTGGCGCTGGCGTATCTGTTTCATCTTGTCTTTGAAAAAAGGTTCATGCGGCCTTCCGCTTCCTCCCGGACCACCGAAATCGTCCTGCGCTGAATAATCGGGCGCGAACCGAAAGGTCCTCATGGTCCTAGTCTATTTTCTCCTCGTCGTCAATGTTGCCCTGATCGGATGGGTCGTCTTCAAATCCTGTTTCACACGAGGGGGGATCGAATTTAACCATATCTTCATGTTCAGTATCGGGTTCGTGTTTTACTGGATTGTGCCGATCATCGTCGGCATCCTGCATTTGTTTGACACGGACCGAGAATGGAGGCATGGTATAGTATCTTTGACGCCATCTCCGAGCCGATTCTGGATTTGTACCTCCTGATGTGCCTGGGCTGCTACCTGAGCCTTTTCCTGGGCAGTGCATGGATCCGGCAGCGGCTGGCCGGCCGCGCCCCTGCTTACCGTAAGACTTTCTTTTACCCTCGCCTTCTGGACGTCCCCTTGCTGCTGACGACGCTGGCAGCAGCCGCTTTTGCATTCGTGCTTCGTGACGGTCTGTTCAAGGGATACACCGCGGGCTTTGACCCGGCTCATCCTGAGACACTGGTGACGCGCGGCGAGACATCGGTATACGGATCGTTCACCGCCAGCAGCGTGATTCTGCTATCTCTGGCATTTGTGTATGCGGCCAAACTGAATGAGGATACGAAGGCCTCGTTTCGGCAGATGATCGTCAACCGGTATTTTGTCATTTACTTTTTCTTTTGATCCTGGTGCTTTCCCTGGGCGGACGCGAATACTTCCTATGCAGCCTGTTCATGCTGATCATCTACCGTTCCGTTTACTTCCAGCGGATTACGCGCAAGGCGGCTCTGAATGTGTTTTCGGCTATCTTCGTCGCCACCGGCGTCTTTGGAGTGATTTGGCTCAAGGAAACTTTAAGTCTGGGAGGCGCGGTCATCAATGTGTTCATTGAGCCGCTGTGGACAGGATTTTCCTTGATTTACTTCCTCAAGGAAGGCGCTTTTGAGATCATCCGGTTTCCTATTTTTCTGGTCAGCAATTTCATCAACCTGATCCCATTTCTGCTGCTGCCCAATAAAATGGACTTCATGCTGAACCCGGTGGATTATGGATTCATCATCTTTTCGCCGGGCGGCGCAGAAAATTCCCTTCTTCTCGTTTATGATCAACTTCGGCATTCTGGGAACGATGCTGTTCATGGGCTGGTTTGGCGGATTTCTAAGTTATCTCAAATCACGAGACAAAAACCTGCTGGACCGGGTCATTTATGTGCTGTTGTCAGGCTGGCTTGGGTTCACATTTTTTCGTGAGCCGTTTTCTCTCTCCCTCGTCAAAACCATGTTTGAGTTCTCTTATGTGGAAGTAATCTTTCTGGTATTGAGCGTGCAGGTCATTTTAACACTTATCCGGGCCGCGCGCCGGGGAGTCCGGGCGCGGAACCCGCCGTCGCGGAACAGACGCAGCCATAAAGTTCCATCCGCGCACAACACAACAAAGTATTACAACAATGATCAAACAAACATCATCCATTTCGCGTCGGAAGATGCTGGGAATGGGAATCGCGGGCGGCACAGCCGCCATGCTGACAGGCGCCGGACGGGCCTTGGCCGAGACGCACCCCGTCCCTGGAACCTTTTCCGCCACCCCCCACTCTGTCAGCGTCACCGACTATTTTGATAACTTGGGCGTTAATCCCGCGACGGCGGGGGTGCGGACAGCCGCCCAGGCGAAGATCAACACGGAAGCATTTCGTAATGCCTGCGCGTCAGCGATGTCCGATTATAATCAGTTGCCATGTCCCATTGAAGTCTATGTTCCGGCGGGCGACTGGTATCTGTGGGAAGGTTTCACCGTTCCGTTAGGCTGCACTCTGCGCGGGGCTGGGCCAGGCGCGACGCGCCTGATCATTTCCGCCGCGATTAACCGCAACCCAGCCACGCCGATCATCAGCCTGGGCAGCGTGCTGGCAGCCAACCCGGCAGGCCAGAAAATTTCAGCGACCGAGCCTGCCGTATTCATCACGCCGAATCAACAGGGATACAGAGGAGTCCCGCACAATGGAATGGAGGGCGCGTTAAGCACGCCCTGCTGCGTGGCACAGGACCTGATGCTTTATACCGGCAACGGGACCGGGATTGACGTTCAGACAGCAGGATGGGTGATCAAAAACATCTGGCTCATTGCGCGGGACGGCATCATCGCCAGAAATGACGGCATCATTTCCGGCGTTGTGGTAGATTCTTCCTCAACATCGGGCATTTTATTTGAGGGCGGGCAGGACATCTTGATTGATAATCTCTATGTCTACAATAGCCCGTTTGGAATCCAGTTCAGCGGAAACAACGACAACATTCGCTTCAGCAACACGCAAATCTGCTTTCCCAAAAACACCGGCATTGCCTTTAATCCCAATTCTGTCAGCAACAATATCCTCTTTGAAGGCTTATCCCTGCTCGGCAACAGCAAAACCGCCTCCCCGTCATTTTTTGCCGGCGTGAACAACCAGGGAGCCTCGACAAACCTTACGATCAACAACGGACTATTTTCCAATCTGGCAGGCTATGCCCTCTATGGCGGCGGGCCGGGCGCGAGTGACAACATTAAACTTAACCACTGCACCTTTGACGGCAGGCCTTCCAATGCGCGAATCGGAAAAAACAGCAATACCGGCGGCATCGTTTACGGCCATATTGATCTGCTGGAACTGAATGACTGCCGGTTTCTCAACCTGAATCAATACGCTGTCTCGCTGGGATTGACTCACGGAACGACGCCCCTGCGCCTGATCTGGAACGGGGGATTGATCCAGAACTGTGTCTCTGCCGACACGTCTCCGGTGCAAGTCACTCGTCAAGAGGTGGAAGTGTATGTCTCATTGGCGAATGTGACCAGCCTGGATGCGGTGCCTTTGTTCCATTATGTCGCGCACAATGATGCAGGCCATGCCACAGGCAGGTTTATGAACTGCACCGCTCCCTCGGCCAACCGGGACATCACCTGGATTTCACAGAATGCGCCTGCGCTGTTCGCGACGCGGCCGCAAACCTCGTGACCGGCGCGACGAGGCGAACGCCTATTTTCGCTGAATGCAGAGTATAATGGACAAACAAAGGACATTTATGACAAAAAAACGGATAAGTGAAAGCGTTTTATGAACCGAGTTATGGTCACAGGAGGGTCCGGTTTTATCGGGATCAACCTGGTGCAGCACTGGATTGAGCAGGGCGTGGAAGTCCTGAACCTGGACCAGCAGCCGCCACCCAATCCCGCTCACCGGCCTTTTTGGAAAGAACTGGATATTCGCGATCAGGACGCTTTTGTCGCCGCCGCCAAAATGTTTCGCCCGGAGTGCCTGTTTCATCTGGCCGCACGCACAGACATTAACGGCCGCACCGTGAGCGCCTATGATGCCAATACAATCGGCGTGGAAAACGCCGTGGCGGCGGCAAAAGCAAGCCGCGCGGGCCGGGTGATCTTCGCGTCGTCGCAGCTTGTCTGCACGCCGGGCTATCAGCCCAAAACCGACGAAGATTACTGCCCCCCTAACCCTTATGGCGAAAGCAAAGTCATTGGGGAGCAGATCGTGCGGACCACGGCGGGGGATGACTTTCCCTGGGTTTTAGTACGGCCCACCTCGATCTGGGGGCCGTGGTTCAACCAGCCTTATAAAGCCTTTTTCCAGACGGTCGGGCGCGGGCGGTATGTCCAGGCGAAGGGCATCCGTGTGCGGAAGTCTTTCGGCTATGTCGGCAACGCTATCTTCCAGCTTGCAACGCTCGCCGGCTGCCCCCCGGAACAAATTCATCGCCGCGTCCTCTACCTGGCTGATTATGAACCCATCGTCGTCAGCGAGTGGGCCGAGATGATCCGACGCGCCTGGAACGCCCCGCCGGTTCGCGAAGTGCCGCTAGGGGTTCTCCAAGCAGCGGCGGTCGTCGGCGACTTGTTAAAGCGGGCGGGCATGAAGAACCCGCCGATGAGTTCTTATCGGCTGAAAAACCTGCTGACGGACAGCCCGCAAAACATGGAGCCGCTGCGGGAAATCTGCGGCCCGCTCCCATACACGCAGCAGGAGGGAACCGCACAAACGGTGGCGTGGCTGAAAGAGCATCCCGACAGGTAAGTTATGTCTTCGCAGAAGAAAGACAAGCCAGGAACGCATTGGAAATCACGGCTGCGTCACGCCGCCGGCTGGCGCTGCCCCGGCTTCTTGCCTCCCAGACAATCGTGGCGGCCCTGGCGGGCCGGATCATGCGCGGACGAAGAGACCGGCACGGCCAGCCGCTGGACTTGTCCCAGGTCCAGCGCGTTCTCGTCGTGCATCTCTTTGAGATCGGCGATGTGGTGTGGCTGACACCATTTCTGCGCGAACTGCGCCGCCTGCTGCCGGACGCGGAAATCACGCTGATTGTCAAGCCGGAAGCGCGCAATCTGGTTGCGACATCACCGCACGTCAATGAAGTCATCGCCTATCCCAACAGCATGGCCCCGATCTGGCGGCCCTTTCTGCTGCCCTGGAGAGCCTTCTGGTTCGCGTGGCGTCATCTGCGCGTCAGGAAATTTGACCTGGCTCTGGTGCCGACCCTGCTGGCCGACAACAGCTACGCTTCGTTTCTGGCCTGCTTCAGCGGCGCTCCCTGGCGCGTGGGCTATGCAGAGGACATTTTAGAGCGTCGCCGTCGCCTGAACCGGGGTTATAACCGTCTGTTCACAGCGACGCTGCCGCAGGCTCCTTTGCAGCATGACATCCGGCAGAACCTGGCCGTGGTTTCGTTTCTTGGCGGCGTCGTGGAAGATGAATCACTGGAAATTTTGCCCGATGCGGATGACGAAGCCTTTGCCCGGTCATTTCTGGAAACGCACGGACTGGCGCCCGGCGAGGTTTTGGTCGCCCTCAGCCCGACGACGGGCCATTCGGTCTTGAAGCAGTGGCCGGTGGAGAATTTTGTGCGCCTGGCGCAGTGGCTTCATGAAGAAAAAGCCGCGCGCATTCTGGTGGTCGGCGGGCCGGGCGAAGAAGCGCTCGGCGCGGCATTGGAAAAACCGCTCGGCCAGGCGGTCATCAATGCAGTCGGTAAAACGACGCTGCGACAGATGGCGGCTCTGCTCACGCGCTGCGGGTGCTTTATCGGCAATGACGCCGGGCCGACACACATGGCGCCGGCGATGGGAGTGCCCACGGTGGCCGTCTTCGGCTCCAGTTGCCATCACCGCGCCGGTCCATGGGGCGAGGGTCATGTCGTCATCTCGCATGAGCTTCCCTGCGGCCCGTGCGGTGAGGGACACCTGCCGGGTGCCGATTTCCGCTGCAAGACCTGTATTTATGAGGAACCGCGCTGCATGACGGGGATCACAGTAGAGGAAGTGCAGCGGGCCGTCTCGCGCCTGCTGGTTGAACCGGCCCGCCGGCTGCCGCTGGCGGAAACTACGACAGCCTGACATCCCGAAAAAGACTGCAAAAGAAGTATAATAGACAGCATATTTACGGGCATTGCGAAACTTGGAGCAGCCGGGGCCTTTTTCCAGCGGGGGTCAATGAGCCGATCGGCGCAGACGGATGGGGAACGCGAGGGCAAGGGAGTTCATGCGAATACTTTTTTTGACGATGTTCTATCAGCCGGACAGCGCCGCCACGGGGATCGTGATGGCCAGTCTGGCGGAGGAGCTGGCGGAGCAGGGGCATGACGTCCGCGTCGTCACCAGCATGCCGCATTATTCCACAAACGCCATCTGGAAAGAGTACCGGGGCAAGCTCTGGACGCGCGAGCGGCAGGGTAAGATTCCCGTGCACCGCGTCTGGGCCTATGTGCCGAAAGACAAAGACAAGCTGATCCCGCGCTTTTTTAGTTACCTGTCGTTTACCCTGCTGTCCACTGTCGCCGGCCTGCTGATGCCCCGCCCGGATGTTATCATCACCCCGTCCCCTTCGCCGCCGCTGACCAACGGCGTGTCCGCCTATTTGCTCGGCAAACTGCGCGGGGTGCCGTTTGTGTCCAACATTCAAGACATTTATCCCGATGTCGCGATCCGCATGGGCGTCATGAAGAACCCGGCGGCCATCGCCGGCTACAAGAAACTGGAAAAGTTTGTTTACGCCCATTCCAGCGCAATCACCGTGATCTCGGAAGGCTTTCGCAGCAACCTCTTGGCCAAAGGCGTTCCGGGCGACAAACTCACTGTCATCCCGAACTTCGTGGACGCGAACTTTATTTCCCCCCACCCGCGCCGCAACTCGTTCAGCCGCGAGCAGGGCTGGGACGACAAATTTGTGGCCCTGTTCGCGGGCAACGTCGGCATGTCGCAGGGGCTGGAAACCGTGCTGGAAGCCGCCGCACTCCTGCGTGATCTGCCTGACGTGCAGTTCGCGATCATCGGCAATGGCGCATCCAAGCCGGCACTGGTAACGCAGGTGGAAACAATGGGGCTGAAAAACGTCCAATTTCTGCCGTATCAGCCCTATGATCGTGTCCCCCAGATTCTATTCCGCCGCCGACCTCGGCTTGATCCCGCTGCGTCGCGGCTTTACCAACGACTCTGTCCCCAGCAAATTGTTCACAATTATGGGCGTCGCCCGGCCTCTGATTGCCTCGGTGGACGCCCACAGCGAAACCGCGCAGGTCATCGCGGAGTCCGGCTGCGGGCTGCGGATCGAGCCGGAAGACCCACAGGCGCTGGCGGAGGCCATTCGCGTACTTTATCTCAGCCGGGAGCGGGCGGTGGAGATGGGCAAACGAGGACGGATTCATGTGGAGGCCAATTACACCCGCACGAGCGTCGCCCATGCCTACGAAGCGGTGTTCGCGCGACTAACGCCCGGCGCGGGCGCAGTGCCGCCGGGCGGCGGCCCGCTGCGCTCCGTCAGCGAGCCGGATACCGCCAAGCTATGAAGATTCTCCTCGCCGCATGGTTTGTTCTGGCGGCCCTGAGTCTGGCCCCGGCCCGCGCCGCGTCTCCCGAAGACCTCGTGCCGCGCGGCGCGGCCCTGTATGACGCCGCCGCGCTGCTGTCCGCGCATCACCTTCTGAGCGCCGGTGCGCCCGATGCGACCGACCTTCAGGGCGTGACCGGACGCCTGTACACGCGCCAGGAGTTTGCCGATTGGGTGCGCGCCATCACGGACGAACCCACCGACCCGCGCGCAGTCGCCGCCCTCGCCTTTTGCCGCAATCTGCTGGGCCAGGAACTGAGCGAAAACCAGGATCAGACCGATCAAACAGCCCCCGTCCAATCCTCCTCTCCCGCTCTGCTGGGCTTCGCGGAACTGGAAGCGGGCGGGCGCAGCCCGGACAGCGGCGGTTCCTATTGGCAGCGGCACGGCGAAGCGCTGGGACGCGCCCGCCTGCTGGGCATTCTGGGACGGGACGGGGCGTACACGGTCAGCCTGACCAATATCTACCGGCAGACGCGCGATCATGCTTCGGTCAGTTTCGGTCAGGACGGCAGGAACGGCGCGGACAACCCGGACATATTAGACGGCATTGACGAAGCTTATGTGACCGCCACAAGCAACCGGGGTCTGCGTGTGACGCTCGGAGAATTACGGCAGCGCTGGGGAAGCGGCTATCAGGGCGACATGATGGTCAGCGATAATGCGCCTTCGCGTCCGACCTTGCAGGTGGAACTGCCGTTTTCTCTGGGCCATCGCCTGGGCGACTACCGGTTCACGCAGTTCCTGTCCACCTACAACAACAACGGCCAGCGTATCTATCGGGGGGCGCGGCGGCTGGAGCATCCGCTTGGCGACCGGACGGAGCTTTCGGTAGAAGAAGATTACACCTCTCTCGGCTTTCAGCACGCACCCCTCCAGGTTCTGCCCTACTACGCCTACCAGAAACTGTATCTGGGCAACAACCACGAGCCGTTCGTTTTCAATTACAACTTCAACCTGGGCCTGACGGTGCGCCCCTCGGGGCCAGGGAGCGCCGCGCGGGTCTACGGCCAGTTTTATATTGACGATCTGCAAGCGCCCAAAGGGCTGGGAAAGGGGAACATTACCCCGCGCAAGATCGGCTACCTGCTGGGCTGCGCCGACACGTTCACCCGCTCCGGCACGGACTTCGCTCTGGAATACGCCCACACGGATCGCGAGACCTATACCAAACTGCCGCCCCTGCCGACGAGTCTGGCCTCCATTGACGGCGGGCTGCCGCAGGGGTATCCCATCGGCCCGAACGGAAACGAGGTCTTTCTGCGGATCGGCCAGCGCCTCGCCGCGCGCCTGAACTTCGCGGTGGAAGCCCGCGACCGCGTCCGCGTTTCCGACGACTTTCCTGCGCCCCATGAACGGGCGGTAGACTTGAACCTGGCCTACCACCTGGGCGCAGCCCAGTCCATCGGTCTGCGCTACGACGATTACTGGGAAGACCCTTACACCGGCCCGGCCCTGCCTGCCGGATCGAGCGCGGGCGGCGCGGATTACGGCGCGACGGTGCGCCGCCGCATCCTGGCCGTCAGCTTTTTGCAGGGGTTCTGAAGAGGAACGAGCGCAGGGGGAGGGGGTTCCGCGACTAGCAGGAATTCGCCTGTTCTTTGCCGAATGACGCCGCAAAGCAAAGACGCAGTTAGGAGCATTCATTGGCCCAGGTCACTCTGCACAATCTCTACAAACGCTTTGACAGCGCCGGGAAAACTGTTAATGCCGTCAACAACCTCAACCTGCAAATTGCAGACCGGGAGTTCATGGTCCTCGTCGGCCCCTCCGGCTGCGGCAAAACCACCGCGCTTCGCATGATTGCCGGGCTGGAAGACATCTCCGACGGAGACATTCGCATTGGAGAACGGCTTGTCAACAATGTCTCCCCCAAAGACCGGGACATTGCCATGGTTTTTCAGAACTACGCGCTTTATCCCCACATGAGCGTCTACGAGAACATGGCCTTCGGTCTCAAACTGCGGCATGTCCCCAAAGCCGACATTCAGAAGCGCGTCAACGACACCGCCGCCCTGCTGGGACTGGAACCGCTGCTGGCACGGAAGCCTGGGCAACTGTCCGGCGGCCAGCGTCAGCGCGTGGCTCTGGGACGGGCCATTGTGCGCGAGCCGCAGGTCTTTCTGATGGATGAGCCGTTGTCCAACTTAGACGCCAAGCTGCGGGTACAAACGCGGGCGGAGTTGATCAAGCTGCACCGGCGTCTGGGGATCACCACGATCTATGTGACCCATGACCAGGTGGAAGCGATGACAATGGGCGACCGGATGGCGGTGATGAAGGAAGGTGTGCTTCAGCAGTGCGCCGCGCCGATGGAGATTTACGCCCATCCGGTCAATATGTTTGTGGCGGGCTTTATCGGGACGCCGAGCATGAACTTCGTGCCGGCGACGCTGAAAAAGCAGGGCGAAGATTTTCTGATTGACGCGGGTTCATTCACGGTGTCTGCGCCTGCCGTTCAGTCCGACAAGTTAGCGGCCTGGGTCGGCAAGCCGGTGATCTTCGGCGTCCGCCCACCCGACTTGTTTGATAAGGGGCTGAAGAACCCGATAGAAGCGACGGCCGGCAACACTATTCGGACGACCGTTGAGGTTCTGGAGCCGATGGGCGACATCATGACGCTGTATCTGACGTGCGGCCCGCACAACCTGGTGGCGACAATAGACGCAGAGACCCAGGCCAAAGACGGGGAAGCGCTGGATGTGGTAGTGGACCTGAACAAAACGCACCTGTTCGACCCTGACACCGAACAGGCCATTTATTAGAATATGCCCCCCGGCCCCCAATAATGGGGGAGGCAGAATGGACAGCCTCATTCGGATTCCCCCATTATTGGGGGCGAGGGGGTCTCGGATTTCAACAAGGAGACATGAGCGCATGACAGCACGATTGACAAAGCAGCTTCTCATTGGTGGGGCGCTGCTGGCGTTTGCTCTGGCGACACCCGCCGCCCAGGCTCAGGACACGCCGCCCGCCCCGCCGGTCAGCGCAGCGCCTGCGCCGGCTGCCGCGCCCGTCCCGGATACAACCACAACGCCAGCCCAGGACACAACGCCCACACCCGCCCCGCCTCGGAAAAAATCGCGGTTTCGGATCGGGCCGGAAATCGGCGTGTACCTACCCACTGCCGGCAAAGCGCGCGATCAATTCGGCAGCGCCTGGCCGTCCCTGGGAATTGGCATCGGCAACATCAACGCGATCAGCGCCAAGGGCCAGGTGGCATTTGACGGACAGATCCTGTATCAGAAGAAGGGCGATAACCACGCCTTTCTGGCTCCCATCGGGATCGGCTACTTGCAGGCATTGAGCCAGAATGGTCCCAATGTCGTGTTTTACGGCATCACCGGCGACCTGTGCCTGGCTGATCTGCGCTCCGGGGATTATAACGTTCATTCCGGCCTGCGCGCCGGAGTCGGCGGCAGCGGCCTGCTGGGCGTCAATTTCGGTGACAGCGGGTATCTGGAAGCGCGGTATCTCTTCGTCTCGCGCATTAAGAGCTTTGACCTGAGCGGCCTGAACCTGACCGCAGGGTACCGGTTTTAACGTGCGCTGCGAAAGTCTTTCCTGCCCTGAACGGCAGGGCTTTAAAAGTGCAAGCCCCCGCCTGCGCGGGCGCAAGATTGTTCGCCTCTTCTGCCCGCGGAGGCGGGGAGTTGCTCTCTTACAGCACGGGGGTTTAGCCCCGTGAAACGGGTTATCGTACACATTCTACGGGTCTGGATCGTCTTCGCTCTGCTGGCAGTGCTCGGCCTGATAGCCCCGGCGAGTCGGGCGCAAACGCCGCCGAGTCTCACGGGTGACTGGTTCGGCTCGCTCACGGCAGGCGGCGCGACTCTGCGGCTAGTCGCGCATTTCATCTCGACGCCGGATGGCCCCTTCAACGGCACGCTGGACAGCGTTGACCAGGCCGCGAACGGCATTCCGTTCAGCCAGGTCACGCTGACGAAGAATGCCGTCCACCTGGAATCCAAAGCCATTGGCGCACTGTATGACGGCAAACTCAGCGCCGACGGCAAGGTCATTGTCGGCACCTGGAGCCAGGGAAACGGGGCGCTGCCGCTGACATGGACACGCACCGATCATCCCCCAACGCTGAATCGCCCGCAGGAGCCGAAGCCGCCGTTTCCTTACACAGTCAAAGAGGTGACTTTTCCCGATGCCGCCGCCGGTGTGACGCTGGCGGGGACGCTGACCGAGCCGACAGGCAGCGGGCCGTTTCCCGCCGTCCTCTTGATTGCCGGGTCGGGGCCGAATGATCGGAATGAAACAATTTTCGGCCATAAGTCGTTCTGGGTCTTAGCCGATGCTCTGACGCGCCGGGGACTGGCCGTGCTGCGCTATGACAAGCGCGGCATCGGCGCGTCCACCGGCGATTACAAGGCGGCGACTTCGGCGGACTTCGCCAATGATGCAGAGGCCGGATTGAAGTATCTCCAAACCCTGCCCGAAATCTCCCCCGGACAAATCGGCCTGATCGGCCATAGCGAAGGCGGCCTGATCGCGCCGATGATCGCAGCCCGGTCTCGCGACGTGGCTTTTATTGTTCTGCTGGCGGGACCAGGACAGACCGGGGAGCAGATCTTGCTCAAACAAGGCGCGCTGATCGGGCGGGCGGAGGGAGCAAGCGCGGCGCAGATCGCCGAAAACCAGGCGGTGCAGAAGAAGATGTTCGCGGTGATGAAGCGCGAGACCAGCCCAGCGGTCGCCGAAAAGCAAGCGCGGCAGGTTGTGACCGAAGCGCTGGCAAAAGCGACGCCGCAGGAGCGGAAAAAGATCGGCAATCCGAAAGCCTTTGTGGACGCGCAGAGCAGTGTCGCCGCTTCGCCCTGGTTTCGTTATTTTCTCACTTACGACCCCATTCCGGCGCTGAAGAAGGTCCAATGCCCGACCCTGGCGCTGGACGGCTCTCGCGACTTGCAGGTGCCGCCCCAGGAAGACCTGGCGGCCATCAAAGCCGCGCTGAAGGCGGGCGGCAATACGGACTACACTGTCAAAGAACTGCCGGGCTTGAACCATCTGTTCCAGACGGCGACCACGGGTTCGCCGTCCGAGTACGCCAGGATTGAAGAAACGTTTTCTCCGGCGGCACTGACCCTCATCGGCGACTGGATCGCCGTACACATGTCCAAAAAGTAGAAGCCTCCCGGAAGCCCCCCGCCCCAATTCTGGGGAGCCAGATTAGGAAAAGAAAGATTCTGCCTCTTTCCCTCTGGTTCCCCCAGAATTGGGGGTTGGGGGTTAGGGGGCCTCCCTGGAAAGTAAGTCCCCATGCCTATTGTTTACGCCTGCATTGCCCCGCACGGAGGAAACCTGCTGCTGGGAGAGAACGCGCCCGGCCCGGTTCCTCGCTGCCGCCTGGCCCTCGCGCAGATGCGCCGCTCGCTGGAAGCCGCCCGCCCGGACGCTGTGGCGATTTTGACACCGCACGGCATCGGTGTGGAAGGCGCGATCTCGCTAGGCATCACGGCGCGGGGATACGGCGAACTGGACGGAATCAAAGTGGGCGTGGAAACGGACCTGGACCTGGCCTCGGCTTGGGCCTATCGGGCAACGGAAATGGGGGTGCCGGTTGCGCCTCTGCAAACGTCGGAGCCGGACGGGGCTTTGCCGCTGGATTGGGGTGTTACCATTCCGCTGGTTCTGCTGACGCCTGCGCCCCTGCCCTCGGTGGTCGCTTGCCCCGCGCGGGACGTGGGCCGCATGCAGCTCGTAGATTGGGGCGAGGCATTAGTGGATGCGGCAGAGCAGTCGGGCCGCCGAGTCGCACTCATTGTCAGCGCCGATCAGGGGCATGGACACGCTGCCGACGGGCCGTATGGGTTCACGCCTGTGTCCGCCGAGTATGACGCGGCGATGCAGGCGGCGATTGAAGCGGACGATCTGCCGCGCCTCTTGGAATGGCCGGAAGACTGGCCGGAAACCGCGCTGGCCGACTCGTACTGGCAGACCCTGTCCTTGATCGGCGTTCAGAAGCGAGTTTCACTGCGAGCCAGTTTCCTCGCTTACGAAGTAGACCACTACTTCGGCCTGCTGTGCGCCGAATTTACGGCCTCTCCGTGACCGTGATGATCTTGTCGGCGGGCAAGTTCTTAAGCGTCTGCATCTTTCCGCTGGGCCAGCGGATGACCAATCTGTCCACCACCGTCGCCATTCCCAGGCCGAAATGAACGCGCTTGTCAGAGGCCGAAAGATACGAGCCGTCCGTCTGGCACAGGCGGAGCAGGCTTCTGCCCCAGACCGTCCCGATTGGAGCGAGTTCCTCGCAGATTCACTTTCCCGGCGGTTCGCGCGCCCCGCGAATGAAGGCGAATCCGGGTAGAATAAGGGCATGAGCGCGATTATGCAAGACCCGGCATTTTTGGCCGGGATAGATTTCAGCCGGCGCGGGGAACATCCCGGCGCCATTGCCGCGTTTGAGGCCGCGATTGCGCGGCATCCCGGCGAGGCCATGGGGCCGTACCAACTGGGGCTGGCCTACCAGCGGCGGGCCGAGGCCATTCTGCCGCCCGCCCTGCGCGAAAAAGGCGTAGGAACAGGCGTCACCGATCTGGCCGCGTCCGTGCTGGGGCTGGGCGTGCTGGCTGCGTCTAAAGCGCTGGGGCAGACCGACTGGATCGTGCAGTACCGGGAAGCGTTTCGGCAGTCCGTGATTCAACTGGAAAAGGCGATCCAACTGGACCCGAACGACCCGCGTTTTCGCCATGCCCTCGCCCTGTCCCTGCGCTATCTGGGCCAGACCGAGGCGGCCGCCGAGGCCGCCCGATCCGCCGCCGCCCTCTCGCCGGACGAGACGGCCTATCGGGAACGCGCTCACGCCTTTGACCAGGCCGCCAGCCGCGAGACGTGGGCGCGTGACGGCAAAAGCCAGTCCGCGCAGGCCGTCACCTGGGACGATGTGGTTCTTCCGGCCCGCACCAAGCGCGAACTGCGCCAGATGCAGCTTTTGCTGGAAAACCCCAGCCTGTCCCGCGACCTCGGCATTGAGCCGCCCACCGGCCTGCTGCTGTACGGCCCGCCCGGTACGGGCAAGACAACCATTGCGCGCGTCCTGGCCCACGAGTCGCACTGCCATTTTCTTGCGACCAGTCCCGCTGAAATCAATTCCATGTGGCTCGGCGAAAGCGAAAAAGCCGTCAAGCGGCTGTTTGATGAGGCGCGGGCCAAAGCCCCGGCGATTGTCTTTCTGGACGAGATTGACGCCCTGCTGCCCTCACGGTCGGGCGGCGTCAACCAGTACAGCGATAAAGTGGTCAACCAGTTTCTGCACGAAATGGATGGGCTGATCAAAAACCGACGCATCTTTGTGGTCGGCGCGACTAATCGGCGGGACATGCTGGATCCGGCGCTGCTGCGCGGCGGGCGTCTTTCGCGCGAGATCGAGATCCCCCTGCCCGATGAACCTGCCCGGCGGCAATTGTTCGCCCTGTCCACGTCCGGCGCGAAGTTGGCCGAAGACGTTGACCTGGACGAACTGGCGCGGCGAACGGAGGGGTATTCGGGCGCGAATATCAAAGCCGCCGTCAATGAAGCCGGCTTGCAGGCGCTGATTCGTCTGTCCGAAGGCCCTGCCGACGTCAAGCGCGTGCTGACGCGCGAGGACTTTGAAGAGGCGCTGACCAACTTCACGCCTCCGGCGGAAGAAACGCCCAACCCGTGGCGAATGTTCGCGTCGTAGGAAATCCCCCAGCCCCCAATAATGGGGGAGTAGGAAAAGCCAATGCTATGTCTGCTCTGGCTCCCCCATTATTGGGGCCGGGGGGTCTGAATTCCTTTTGCCCAAACTGACACATTACCTACGACGACCCGGACGCTGGCTGCGGCGCACGCGCTGGATGGCAGGCGAAATCCTGGCGGACCTGGGCCTGCGCGAGCCAGGCGGCCCGGCCTGGCTGCGCGACAACCCCTTTCTGGTCAAGGCGAGCCGGATGGAGATACGCCGGTTTTCTCTGAGCTGGCGTCTGCTGGTCGCTCTTTGCGTGATGGGCGGCTTGCTTCTGACCGGGCTGTGGGTGGAGCGTCTCCACTCTTTTATTTTTAGCCGGATGCTGTTCTTTTTTCTCGGCGCGCGGCTGCCGACCGCGCTGGTGATCTTTCTTTCGTTTGCCCATACCCTGCTGATCGCCAACGCCCGAAATGCCCTGACCGTCTCCCTGGGCGACGAGGCACGGCGGGGGACGCTACCGGACTTGCTGCTGACACCGCTGCGGCGGGCGGAGATGCTGCTGGCGATGGGCGTCGGCCCGGCCCGGACGGCCCTGTTGATCGCGCTGGCAGGCCTGCCGATTTATGTGCTGCTGGCCGAGTTCGGCGGGCTTTCCGCCGGCGAGATCGGCCTGCTGTACGTTCTTTTCGCGCTCATCGCCTACGCGCCGCCTTCCTACGCTCTCCCCGCCCTATCTGGTCTGGCTGCGACACCGGAGACAGCGCAGGGCAAGATGCTGAGCACGCGGCAGCGGAAGCCGACGCCCCGGTCTGCCATTTCGGCCACGGTCATCTCTTTTCTGCTGGGCGGCCTGTTTGTCGGCCAGATTCTGGGACTGTTTGGCGGCGGCTGGCTGTCGCATCTGCTTCTGGCCCTGCATCTGACGCTGGGCCGGGCGGGTCCATTCTTTCTGGTCTTCGGCTGGCCCTACTATCTGGTCCAGATTCTGGGCGGGCCGCTGGACTTTTTCCACCTTCCGCTGTCCCCGCTGCTTCCTGTCCTGCCGCTTGCCGCGCTGAACTGGGTGGCGGGGGCTTTGGACTCGGCCTCGGCCCTTTCCGCCGGGGATGCGAAGGAAATGCGGGCGCTGCCGATCTATTCGCGGTCCCGAACCGTGGCCCGCTGGGTGGCGCGAATGGCGGGTTTGCTGGCGCTGGGCGTGGTCTGGAAAGCCTGGGTGGAAAGCGGCGACACGGCGACTCTGGCCGGCGGCATTCCAGGGCTGAACGGCTGGGACGCGGCGGGGTTGGCGCTGCTGCTGGGCGGGTGTTCGCTGCCCAATGTCTGCCATCGCGCACTGGGAGCCAGCCAGGAGAGCAAACTGCGGCGTCCCGTGTTTCTGACCCTGCGCCGCGCCGTCAAGCGGGCGATGCGCCCTTTGGGCGTGGCCGTCGTCACTTTCCTGCTGGCCTGCGCGCTAGGCGGCCTGTCGCCACTTGCCCCTGCCGTTTACCAGATAGTCGGCAAAATCGTTCTGGCCGCTCTGGGTACCGTGATCTGGGCTGTCGGCCTGCGTCGCATTTTGCCTGGCCCACTCTCCACGCTTCTGATTTCGCGCGTCCTGCTGTACGGCCTGCCGATTGTCGCCCTCTCGCTGCCCTTTTCTATCCTCTGGAATTTGACCGCTCTCAGCCCTGCTTCAGCCTGGCTGCGCCTGTTTCCCGAAGGCGCAGGTTTGCTCCAGCGCTTTCCGCTCTGGCAGATCGGCGCGCTGCCGTCGTTTCCCGTCTGCATTGGCGGGGCAAGCGTGACCGGCCTGCTGATGATCGTGGTGGGCGGGTGGAAGATGGCGCTCAAAACAGCCCCCTCTGCCCCGAAGGAACCTAACCCCCCAGCCCCCTTCCCTGTCAAGGAAGGGGGAGCAGGAAAGACGCTTTTACCCTTCCCTAACAGGGAAGGGTCGCCGCTTGCGGCGGGGTTAGGTTCTTCGGGGTTAGGTTCTTCCCCGGTGGGGTTCCGCCCCCTCTCCATTCGTAATCAGACGCAAACGGCCAGCCTCCTGGCCTGGATCACAGCCCGCACGGATAACCCCTTGTTCACCTACGAGATGCGGACCCGAACGCGCTCGGGCCGATGGGCAGACTGGCGCTACATTATTCCCGGCGCACTGCTGGCGGCCATTATGCTGGCCCTGGCCTACCCAGACATTGTGGGCGGGGCGACGCTGATGTTATCACCCTTCCATTTCTTTGGACTTGGCGGCTTCGGCAACATGAGCATGGTCTCCCTATGGGTCTGGACCAACCTGGCTTCTCTGCTACTGGCCGGACAGTGCTATGCCGTCGGTTTTCGTGGGCAAACGGTTGGGGAAAACTTGATCGCACGAGACCGGCAGCGGGGCATCTGGGGATTTATTCTGCTGACGCCCCTGACCAGCCGGCAGATTTTCTGGGGCAAACTGTTCGGTCAGACATCCGGCTACGCCACGCTGTGGGCCGCGCTGGGGGGATGCAGCCTTTTGCTTTACGCGCTGGGCGCGCCCGCCGTCGGCCCTGGCCGGGCCTTCATCGCCTGGGTAGTCGGCCAGACCTTTGTCGCCGCGCTGTTCCTTCTGGGCGTCGGGCTGGGCGTGGCTCTGGCAACGTTTCCGATCTTTACGAAGGCGCTACGCGGGGCGTCAACGCTGCTCTTTGTAGGGCTAGTAGGCGGCGGGATCGCCTTGATCCTCTATCTGTTGCCGTTAGACCCGCTCAATTCCTGGCAAAACGTGTCCCTGCGTCTGCTGTTGGGCAGCGGGTACGCGCTGGGCTTGGCCGTGCCGCTTTTTGCGTTTGCCGAGTGGCGATTGAGGAGAGTGCGGGAGCGCGATATACCCTTCGGCGAGGGTGTGGAGTAGAAACAGCCCGCCGTGACTTGCGCTAAACCCGCTCTCGCAGCCGATAAACCACTTCCTCTTGTGTTTCTTTCAACCTGTTCAATTTTGCCCTCTCGTTCCATTTCCAGAAGGAGTTGGAGCAAGCGGGCGTTTCGGTCTTTGGGAAAGGCGCGTTCGCCCCCGTTTTTGTCCAGTATTTCCAGTAGCAGCAATTTTCCGTCACTCATGTCTGAATATTGCCGGGAACCTTCGGCGGCAAACGGGACTAGGTTACAGGCAGGTTACAAAATGCTATCCGCGCAGGCCCGTCAACCCGGTGATGTGGTCGCCGGTCGGATCGCCGAAGGAAGTCGGCGGCGCGACATCATCCGCCGTCAACCCGCCGCCCGGCGCTTCGCTTCCCGGCGGCATATCTGGGATGGCGTCGCCCACCGTGATGCCCCCGCCGGGCAATGTCTCCGCTTCACCCAGACCATCCGCCAGATCTTCCCCATGCACCTGCTCTTGTTTCTCGTCCATTATCTGTCATCCTCCGTACTAAGAGTACCGTCGCCCAAGGTATTCCCAAACCCGCCATGCGTGGTAAATCTACAAAAACGGGTATGGGAAAAGCAGCAGACTGGAAGGAGCCAAACATGGACAGCCGAACCGATCCGATGAACCCGAACCAGGTGGGAGATGACAGCGCAGATGCGGAAATTGCCGGCGAACAAGAGCCGCTCAAGATGACCGAAGGCGAGACCGCGCCGCCGCCCGGTTCCCTGGACTACGCTTTCCCCGCCACCAGCCCGACCGAAGACCCGCGCAGCGACCCAGAACTTGACCGCGACCCCGGTCAACTCGCAGGCAGCCGCGACCCGGATGCGGCGCACAGCGTGGAAGCCGACAACCGGCCCGGTCCCAGAGACGGTGGCACGCCGGACGCGGCGGAGGGGGAAATGGGGGCGTAAAGGCCCCAGAAAGCCCCTATCCCCACGGAAATCCAGGGGCTGGGATCTTATGCTCGGGCGAAATGGCAGCCGAAATCGCATTCAGCAACACAAAGAAAACCGCCATGCCGAACTCGCCGAGAATTAAACCGAGAAAGAACGGGCGGGCTTTGGTGTAAAAACTCATGCCGCCGTAGCGCAGGATCAGCGACTTGAACATCCAGGCCAGCAGGCACGGAAACCAGAACTCAATCGTGCTCCACGATCCGGCCAGGGCATACCCCAGCGGATGCAGCGGCCACCAGAAGAATGCCGTTCGCATCACCGTCAGGAAAACCGTCATCAAGACGCCGACGCCGAAAAACGCGGGCATCTGCCACGACGATCCGGCGGGCAGCGGATTCTGCGACGCGAAATACGGCGCATAGTCGCCGAACGTCTGCTGCGGGCTGAGTTGCGTCATCCAGTTGTCCATATGCCCCACCGCGCCCAGATGGTACGGCAGGTAAATGTCCAGCGGGACGGCGACGGCGAACGCCAAGACAATGCCCAGCGCTAGGGCGCCCACAAAAGAGCGGCGGCGAACCCGCGCCCCGTCGGTCAGACGGGCCGCGTCCAGCATTCCGGTTAGCAGCAGCCCGCGCTGATCGCGCAGGAACAGGTTGTCAAAAAATGCCAGGATCGTCATGTTCTGCGGCCCGAGCGCATGGGTGCTGCCGAACATTCGGTAGAGGTCAATCGGGCGGAACGTCGTTTCCGTCATCAGCATTCCGGCCTCCGCCGTGGAGCGAGCCATGACCAGAGCCGTCACGAAGATGAAGATGATCAGCTCAAACAGGGCCAGCCAGAGCGACATCCCCATGCCCCATGTCCACAGGGCGGCAGCGACAATGCTGCCGAACAGCCCGAGCACAGCGAACCGGTACGGCAGCATCTCCTCGGCATCTTCCGCCCGGCTGTAGCCGCCGGGACGGCCCAGAGCCGTCGCCCAGACGCGGCGCAGGTGCGGCCGCGCGACCCAGAGAAAGTAGGCAGTCAGCACCAGATAAGCGCCCATCGTCTGATAACCCTGAAACAGCGGCAGCGGATAGATCGGCATCCCCGGCGTCGGCTGGTTCAAGGAAATCATGACAACCTGCTCCACGCGCGACAATAGAAAAAAGAACCAGATGGAAAACAGCACATCCGTCGGCAGCAGGAAAAAGAAGCCAACCGCCGCGAACGACACGATAAACATGACGCTCCAGGCCATCGCATTCCAGGGAGGATTCGTTACATAATCGCTCAAGCTCCACTGAATAGGGACATCGGGAACCGTCGGCTGAATCTGGTGGAGGCCTTTCACAATATAAATGGCGATGGGAATGGCCGCTCCCAGCCACATCACGGGGTTTCGGAAAAACGCAGGCCGGTCCTGGTCGCCAGCAATCTCCAGGGGGAGCTGCGCGAGGGGAAATGACAGCTTTTCGCCGTCTACCCACTGCCGCCTGAGAATTGCCATCAGGCACAGAAACGCGAACAGGACCAAAAAGATCAGCAATCCCCAGTTCAGAACAGGGGCGATCCAGGCGTCCCAGGGAATACTCTGGCCGCGCGTCAGCTTGTTGTTCCAGGCATCCGCGACAAGCTGCGGGTTGGGGTCGCCGACATTCCAGGGAACCACGCGCTGCGGAATCCAGTGCGCGAACAGGCCGAACCAGTTGTTGTTGGCATTGGAGCCGTTTTTGGGCTGAAGCAGCAGGGGAATGAACTTCTCCACAACGCCGTGCGAGGAAACCATGGCAGCGACCAGGGTCATGCTGTAAATGACCAGCAGGTCTGAAGAGGTCAGGTCCCAGCGCCGGATAATGCGCTTTGTCCCCCGGCTGATCGCCACCACCAGCAGCAGCAGGCCCAGCGCGACGGGCGGAAACTGCAAATACCCGATTTTGAGGGTTTGCAGCACCATCTCGGCCCAGGTCACGAGGAACGCCGTCGCCGCCACAGCCAGCGCGCCAATCACCAGCGCCCTGGCCCGAATTCCGGTCCGGGGCGCGGCTTCGCGTCCCGCTGTCCCCCCGTCCGCAGCTTCCACGGTGTCTGTTTGCTCTATTTCAGTACGCGCCATGCCCTTTGTTTCGCCGCCGCCGAATGGATTTCCTGCCCCGGCGGGTAAACTAGAAGCGATGCCGATTTTTGCATTTCATCCTTGGGCGCTTCATTTTCTGCTCCTCCTAGCCGCCGCCCTGGCTGCCGGAGCGATCAATTCGGCGGCCGGAGGCGGAACGCTATTGACCTTTCCCGCCCTCATGGCCGTGCTGGGGCCAGGCAACTCGGTCCTCGCCAACGGCACCAGCACCGTCGCGCTCGTGCCGGGGTCCCTGAGCGCGTTTTGGGGCTACCGAAAAGAGATGGGCCGCAGCCGGCGCGATCTGCTGGCGATGGGGCTGCCCAGCCTGCTGGGCGGAGCAGTCGGGGCGTATCTGGCAACGCATATTGGGGCGGCCATTTTCAGCCGCCTGGTCCCCTGGCTGATCTTCACGGCGACGTTTTTGTTTCTGGTTCAAGACCCGGTACGGCGCTGGATTGACCGGGGCAGCCCTCCAGAAGCGGGGGCGGGGGGTTCTTCTCCGGCTCCCCCAGAATTGGGGGCAGGGGGGCTAGTCTTTCAGTTCTTTGTAGCCGTTTACGGCGGCTTTTTCGGCGCGGGGATTGGGATCATGATGCTGGCTGCGCTCGGGTTTCTCGGCCAGACCAACATCCACCGCATGAACGGGCTAAAAAACTTCGCCGCCGTCTGCATCAATGGAGTCGGCGCCCTCACATTTATCTTTTATCGGCAGGTCAACTGGCATCTGGCGCTGCCGATGGCTGTAGCCGCCATTATCGGCGGCTACGGCGGCGCGGGATTGGCCCGGCAAGTCGGCCAGGAAAACGTCCGCCGGCTGGTCATCGCCATCGGCCTGCTGTTCGGTGCCTATACGCTTTACGGACAGCTCATCCATCGGTAAAGGAGCCATTGTGTTTTCCAAATCGCACCACCCAAACGGGGAAGAACATTCGGACATCGACAAGGACCGCCTGACGCACCATTTGAAAGAGACCGTCCGGCACGGCGTTCAGCAGTTCCAGGACGACACCGAGCCGCGCTGGCCTGCCATTGTCGCCCTGCTGGGCGGGGTCGGCCTGTTCGCTGTCCTGCCGCAGCATCTGTCATTTGGACCACGCTGGCTGCCCGCCGCGATTGTCGGACCGCTTCTGATCCCGACTGTCTTTGCACACATGCGCGGCCATCACAACGTCAATCGCGTTTTGGGGATGACCGTCGCTGCTGTGGAGACGTTTTTCATGCTGGCCTCGCTGTTTCTGCTGGTCGGCCCGCTCCTCATCCCCGGTATGGAGAACCATAAAGAAGCGCCGACGCGCCTGCTCCTCTCCGCTGCGGCGCTCTGGATGACCAACATTCTCGTGTTCGCCCTCTGGTACTGGCACCTGGACGCAGGCGGCCCCAATCAGCGCGACATGCGGCCCGGACACTGCCACGGCTCGTTTTTGTTTCCGCAGATGCAGATGTCCGACGACCGACTGGCCGAAGCGGGTCAAACCGACTGGTCGCCGGGCTTTGTGGATTATTTGTTCCTGGCCTTCAACAGCAGCACGGCCCTGTCGCCGGCCGATACGGGCGTCCTCTCACGCTGGGCCAAGCTGCTGATGATGATGCAGGCGCTGATTTCCCTGACATTAATCGCCGTCATCGCCGCCCGCGCCATCAATACGCTGCCCACATAAACATTTTGCCAACGTAGGAGGGAAGGCTTGTGCCGGAAGAGATTGAAGTCCCGCTGGAACACGCGCAGGCGCATATTGAAGAAGCGCACAAAGAGCAGCAGGGGAAAACAGGAGGGGCACACGAGAAGGGCAAAGACAACTGGACGCGCTTCATCGCCGTCGTCACCGCCCTATTAGCTGTCCTCGCCGCCATCGGCGCTCTGCGGGCGGGCCAGCTTGTCAACGAGGCGCTGCTGGCGAAAAACGATCAGCTCGGCCATCTGACCCAGGCGTCTGACACCTGGAACTACTATCAGGCGGAAGGGCTGAAGGCGTTGATCTACAAGACCTCCGCCCAGGCCTTGCCGCCCGGCTCACCCGTCGCGTCCGAAGACAAGCGTCAGGCCGCTTATTATAAGGCCAAGCAGGCGGGTCTGCAAAAAGACGCTCAGGAACTGGAAGCCAAGGCAAAAGAAAACGGCGAAGAGTCCGAGCGGAAAAAGAACCAGCATGAGATTTTCGCCTTCTCGGTCAGCCTGTGCCAGATCGCCATCGCCCTGTCTGCCGTCGCCGCCCTGACCCACAACCGCCGAATCTGGTACTTCGGCGTCACCGCCGGCCTGCTCGGCGTCGCCGCCCTACTGGCCGGCTTTCTGGGCTTGCGCCTGCCGTTCGCATTTTAAGCCGTCAGCGCCAGCAGCTGCTCAACAAATTTGGCCTGCTCCGTGCCTTCTTTTCCCGCCAGCCACTGCGCGAACAAGACGCGGCTTTCGGCGGCCAGAATGCCGCCTTTGACTTCGGGGGCGTTGCTTTCCGGGCTTTGGGGCGGTTTGACGCGCAGCGTGCCGTTGTCGGCAGGCGCTTCCAGACCGAACAGGACCAATTTGACACCCGACTCCATCGCCGCCCCCAGGCACATCACGCACGGCTCCAGCGTGGATACCAGAATCACATCGTCAGCATCCAGAGGCAGGACCGGCGGCTGGCCGTTTTGGCTGCCGGCGTTCTCAAAGGCCATAATTTCCGCATGGGCGTTCTTGCGGCCCAGAGCATTAACCCGGTTATGCCCGCGCGCCACGATCCGCAGTTCCCCTCCCCCGTCCCGCGCTAAAACGCAGCCGATGGGCACTTCCCCCTCCGCGATGCCCGCCCTGGCTTCGGCCAGCGCCTGACGCATCAGTTCTTCCTGCTGCGCGTTTGTCAATGTTATCGCAGACATTCTTGCCGCCTCGCTTTCTGGCCTCCTTGTACCCAGAATGCACATAAAAAACGGGGAGGAGTGCGGCTGCACTCCTCCCCGGTGTTGGTTAACCACCCCAGAGAATGCAGTTGCAAACTTGAGACGGCGCCTTTTCGCGGTAGGTGCGCTGTTTGCTCATGCTACTCCCCTTTAATAGCCGTTGAAGTCAGGTCTACGGTGGTGGCGGAACTGCCCCAGACAGCGTGGTCGTTCCAGACACTGCTGCCCCAGACGGCATGGCTTGCGGACAGAAGGCCAATCGCAGAACCCCAGACAGCATGGCTGCCCCAGACAGCGTGGCTCCCCCAGACAGCGTGGCTGTCCCAGACGGACGTGCTGCCCCAAACCGCATGGCTGCCCCAAACCGCATGGCTGCCGTAGACAGAGGCGTCCACCATCCAGATGTTTCCCTGATTATCCACACTCAACGCCGGGCTGGCCGCGTTCATAATGGTCGGCACGGAGGCGGTGCAGGTCAAGGCTGCCGGAATGTTGAGGTAGCCCGCCCCATAGGTCAACGGATCGGCGTTGCCGCTGGGATCCGTCCATTTGTCCGCCGAGAGCATCAGGCGGGCCTTGATCGTATCGGGGCTGAGGCTGGGATTACCCTGGAGCAGCAGGGCCGCCGCGCCAGACACGACCGGAGCGGCCATTGAAGTCCCCGACAAGCGGAAGTAAGCGCCCGAAACATGGTTCGGGTCGGTGTTGATCATGTACGCAGACTGCGGCAGTTGGTTTGTGCTGCTGAACCCTGTGTCCAGATATGAGCCAGGCGCCAGCGTGGAGATGATCTGGTTGCCGGGCGCGATGATGTCCGGCTTCATCACCAGATTCCAGGCGGCTCGGACCCCGGCTGGAATAGGTGGCGATGCGGTCATCCGCGCGGCTGCCGTCCATGCTTTTCGTGGCTCCGACCGTGATCACCAGCGGATCATTGCCGGGCGCTTCAATGCTGCCGTAGGCCGTGCCCCAGCCTTCATTGTCCATGCCGGATGTGCTGACCGAGTTGGCGCGGCCATTGTTGCCGGCAGCGCAGACGACGAAGATGCCGGCTTTCCAGGCAGCCTCGACCGCCTGGCAGAGCGGGTCGGTGGTGTAGCTTTCGCTGACCGGATGCCCCAGCGACAGATTCATGACGCGGATGCCATAGGTATTATGATTGGCGACGACCCACTGTATTCCCGCCAGCACGCTGCCGACCGTGCCATTTCCCTGACCATCCAGAACTCGCACGTTGACAAGCCCGGCATTGATCGCGATCCCCAGGAAATGGTGCTTATATTTTGTATCTGGCATATGCCTTTTATAGGCATCCAAATCCATGGAGCTTTCCCCGTCCCCCGCCAAGATGCCGGCGACATGGGTGCCATGCCCGCAGTGGTCTAGTGCATCCCCCTGCCCGCCGGCGGGGACTGTGGCACCCGGATGATCCGGGACGAAGTTGACATTTGCCAGCACCCGTTGGCCGGGGCTGAAGAGGCTGGTCTGCAAGTCGTGATTGCCGCCGATGCCGCTGTCTACGACAGCGACGTTCACGCCGGTACCGGTCATAGCATACTGCTGAAGGGCAACATCCGCGCCGGTGTGGCCGGTTGTGAATTCGTCTGTCTTGCGAACAACCCCATCGTAAGAAAGGTGCGTCACGAATGGCAGAGCGGCCAGCCGGGCGACGTTCCTGGCAGGGACGCGCAGTTCCAGTGAGCCGATAAGGGACAGGTGACGGGTCACCTCGGCGTTTAGCGCGTTGAGCCGTGCCTGGCGCTCAGGTGATAGATCGCCATTGACACGGGCGATGACGGAAGTCCAGCCTGAAGCTGGATGAGACGCCATCGTCTTCGCAAGAAAGGCATCCGTCGGGGCAGTTGTGGTCGAGGCGGTGCCGGCCAGAACCGACGCGGCCAGGAGAAGAGTTCGTGCCGGCGGCAAAGGCCGACGTTCGCCAGGCACGGCCTGAGCGAAGTGAGCGCAGGCGCGCAGCGCCCTGTGGTTGATTGTTCATTGGTTTTCTTTCCCTCGTAACTGTCGCAGTTTTGGTAGCCAGGCTGCCGTACCCGAAGGATTAGGCCCTATGGCTTTGCGTCCCACCCTTTCGGGTGGTTTGCCTTTGTCAATTGCAAAGGATTGTGTTTACGTGGCTTTTCCGGCCCAGAGAAAAAGTGTCGCCCGTTCGGCGGCCCGGCCTTCTTCGCCTCGTCCGTGAGTGCGAAGACCCGTTGGCTTTGCGTCCCGGCTTTGCAGCCGGTTTGCCTTTATCGGGAGCGGAAGAAACCATCTACTTGAAATTATGCCGTCTGAGGAGGAATAACTCACTGTGCGAGATACGGGAAAAGCAGGAGGAGAGATAAAAAAGAAGCGCAGCCGCTGTTAGGCTGCGCTTCTTTCAAGAAAACACCTGTACTAATTTTTTTTACGACGGGGCTTTTTAGTGGGTGGTTCCGACAAAAGAGGCGGTTGTGCACTCTGAATCTCTTGATCAGCCTCTGATGTGGCCTCGCCACCAGAAAAAATGTCGTAAGGTATAGTGAATGTTGGCAAGCCCATACGCCCTGTGAGAGAAGCTACTATCTCTCGAAAATAAGGCATTGTTGTCAAAGGAAGATTATTGGTATTGAAGATGTCTGAGAATCCTTCGGGAACACGCTCATTTGCTCCAAAAATGACACAAAATGTAGCTTCAATTCTCAGCACCACAGTATCGTCCTGAGAACCGGTAAGCTGATAGGTAATATAAGAAAAATACTCGTCTGGCGTTTGCCTCGAGAAAGTCTTTGAATTTAAACCGATAGATGTTTTCCCCGCATTGAGCAGGCCCCGGTTGCAGTTAGCGGTAACTTCATCAACACAGACGATTTTCAGGATGAGGCTTTCCAGCGTCTTTAAGTACAACTCAGGGGTAATCGGCAAATGCTCCATGTGTGCTCCCATCAGCAATTCCTACTATTTCAAGCAACTCGTGAATATGGATATTTAGTACTGGCGAAAGGGCCAATAATGGACTGAACCTTGCCAGACTTTTCACTTACCTTGTTATTGGCGTTCAGCGTCAGACAATGTCCCCATTCCTGCGAAGCCGCCCATCCCGCCTGCGATGGAATAGCTAGCGCCGCAGGAGTAGGCTGAGTCATCCGAGAGGTAGTCGCACTTGCGACTACCTGGACGAACTCCTGTGCGGCACGATGCATGGACCCAACTGCATGACCGCGCTCCAAAGCATGGTTGCAATAAGCGTTGAGACTCATGCCCGCAGCTTTCGCAGCTTCCTGTATCTCCGCGTGAAGCTGCGGTGAAGTCCGCATAATCCACCTTCCACTGGGAAGATTTTTTTCATCGGTCACATCTTGAGGTATAGGAATAGGTTGTCCAGACGCGATTACATCATCGTAAAGATCGCGCCGTAGAGCCTCCAAACTTTCGAGTGCATCGATGGCAGTTTCCCCGTCTGCCGTGAAAGCAGCTTCGCCCAGGAGAGGAATGGTAGCGAGCCATCCACCACCCTCATCTGCGGACAATTGCCGCAAAGTCACCGGATACCGCAGTGCTTCCCACTCCTGCTGCGATACACTGTTACTCATCCTCTTCATCGGTCTCTCCCTCTGTGTCTTCCTTCGGCGGATACAGTTCCAACAGAAGCGCTGCCTCATACAACTGTTTCAAGTAAAATGCTTTGACCTGCTGACCACCTTTAAGCGGAAGAGTTACCAAGCCGAACTGATACTTAGGCAGGTGCTTTAGCTCAGGCACTTGAATCTTGTAAAGGTGGCTTGATCCTTCACCGGGCTTGACTCGCCCTGCAAAGATCTCGTTGACTACGGTCTCTACCGTATCAGCACTGATTGGGGACTTGGCATCCTTCCACTTCTCAAAGCTTTTGTTGCGCCTTCCCAATCAGGTTCCCGCCTTTGTGGATTTATTATATCATATATGATACTATAATGCAATCCTTTTGACGATAGTTCCCGAAAATCGAAATTTTCAACCGGCGAAAGATGGTAGTGTCTACGCGGCGCGGGGCAGGGAGAACTCAGCGCCCAGGTGCAAGCGGTCCGGGTCGGCCAGACTGCCCAGTTTGCGCTCGGTCTTTTCGCGGTACATGTGGGTGTCGGCGGCGGCGATCAGCGCGGGGAAATCCTGGCCGTCGGCGGGAAAGCAGCCCCAGCCGATGGAAACTCCCAGGCGCAGCGCGCCCAGACGCGGGTGGATCAGGCCCGGCTCATACTCATCCACGCCCCGGTGCAGGCGCTCGGCGAGGGCGGCGGCCTCGGCCTGTCCTCCACCGTGGACGAAGATCAAAATTCATCGCCGCCGTAGCGGGCGATGATGTCCCCGCAGCGAATGTTTTCCAAAAACAGCGCGCTGAGGTCCCGCAGCACCTCGTCGCCCTTTTGATGGCCGAAATTATCGTTGATCGGCTTGAAGCTGTCCAGATCCAGGCACAGCAGGGCAAACGGCTCCCCGTGCGGGTCCTGGCACAAGTCGTCTATATGCTGCGTGATGTGCCGCAGGTTGTACAGGCCCGTCAGGGGATCAGTAAAGGCGTGCGAGCGCGTCCGATCAAACAGCAGGCCGTTATACAGCGCCGTGGCCGCGCGCTCGGCAATGGTTTCCAACAACTGCTTGTCGTGCGGCCCAAAGGCATCCGGGTCGGGGTGGTACAGGTTGATCGTCCCCAGCACCGCTCCCTGGTGCACGATGGGAACGATCAGGGCCGTGTTCAGGCTGACCCACTGCGTGGACTGCGAAGAGGTCAGCATCAGATCATCGGCTTCATACTCGCCCAGATAGGTGTGGCGGCTGCGGGCGACCTGAAGCGTGCCGCTCGTTTCGCCCAGCGTGCGCGCGCCGGTGAAGTATTCCCGGTTGAGGCCGACGGCAGTCCGCACATGCAAATGGTCTGTTTCTTCGTCGTTGAGCAGGAATAAAGCCGCGGTACCGGGCAGGATCGTTTCCACCTTGCGGCTCAAAATATCCAGCGTTTCCTGCAACCCCAGGGACGAGGACAGCGTTTGCACGACTTCGTACAACGCCCAGAGTTCCGAAGAGGCGCGGTGGATGTCTCGCGCCGCTTGATCGGCCTTGCTGGTGGCCGTTTTGCCCGCCGCCGAAACGATCAGCGGTCCTTCGCCGTTTTGCGCCATTTCCTCCACGACACCGGGAATAACTTCCAGAAACGCATCGGCCACAGCCGGGTCAAAGTGGGTGCCTCGATCCTTTTGGATCACCTCACAGGCGCGTTCATGCGTCCAGGCATGGCGATAGGAACGAGAAGAAGTCAGGGCGTCGTAAACGTCGGCGACCGCGAGAATGCGTGCCGTGAGCGGGATTTCTTCACCCTTCAATCCATCCGGGTAGCCCGTGCCGTCCCACTTTTCATGGTGCGAGCGAACAACGGGCAGGACGGGCCAGGGAAACTCCACAGGTCCAGAATGGCCGCGCCGATTTCCGGGTGCTTTTTGATTTTGGCGAACTCTTCGTCGGTCAATCGTCCCGGCTTAAGCAGGACATACTCAGGAACGCCCAGTTTGCCGATGTCGTGCAGCAAAGCCCCCGTGTTGATCGCTTCCAGTTCCACCCCGGTGATCCCCATGTGCTGGGCCGTGGCGACGGCGTAATGCTGCACCCGGAGAATATGCTGATGCGTGTACTGGTCTTTGGCGTCAATGGCGAGCGCCAGGCTTTTGATCGTCGCCAGATACAGGTCCGCCAGATGCTCCTGACTGAGCTGCAATTCTTCAATATGCTGCTGCTTTTCTTCCGACCGGGCCGCCGTGGTCGCGTAAAATTGATGCGCGGCATAGATGACCGGGGAAATAAAGAGCAGAATGATGCCGGCATGACGGCCAAACAGCATCATGAGCATGGTGCTGGCGCACGCCCCGGCCAGGTAACTGGGGGCAGTCCATAAAAATGTCCCCTTCCAGAGCCGGATCGGGTTTTGTTCGGTGCAAAGGGCGACAATGGTGGCGACGCCGCCGGTGTTGAGGACGAAATAGCACAGGCTGGCGGCGACCACCGCCAGATAGGTCTGCGGCACGCGCAGAAACAGTTGCTGGTCGTTGAGGGCCAGATAGCCGAGGCCGGAGGCCCAGGTTCCCAGCATGGTCAGCGCGACATTGAAGGCGATCTGATGCCAGGGCTGGCGCTTGGGAAACAGGCCGTTGGACAAACTGCCAATCGCGCCGACGAGAACGCCGGCGCTGGGGCCGAAGCGGATAATCGCGGTGAAGGTCAGCACAAAGGTCAGGGACAGGGAGACGTGGTCCTCCGCGCTCCGGTCCGCATCAGCCGAATCTTTTTGCTGCCGGCCAGCGTCGCCAGGATCAGAAACAAGCCGAGTTCCCAATGCTCCCCCTGCATCTTCGGCGCAGGCGTGGTGACGGCATAAGCGGCAGCAATGACGCCCAGCAAATAGATGAGAACCAGATAAAGTTTCGCGCTGCGTGGCAATTTATTCATGAGAGCGTCTTTCTCTGGGGAAAGCACACCTGTATTTTTGGTTTCCCGCGCCCGGAACTTTAGCGGGTTCTTGGGATACGTTTCTGGAAAGCTTCTCACATCTATGGTACAACACCATGTCGCTGAAAGTATCCTCTTAAAAATTACCTGGTTTCTGCCGATACTAAATCAAACCCGCTGTCGGCCCGGAATCACCGCCAGAGAAATGAACTTCTGTTTTGAATGCACCGCTTCCGCCTGATGAGCAAGCCCGGCTCGCTGCACTGCGCCGCTATTCTCTCCTGGACACGCCCCCGGAAGCCTCTTTTGACCGCCTTGCCTCGCTGGCAGCCAGAACTCTTTGATGCCCCGCTGGCGCTCATTACCTTGATTGATGAAGACCGCCAGTGGTTCAAGACCTGCCAGGGACCTCTGAGCGTCAGCCTCAGCCTGCGCGAAACGCCCCGCGACATGGCGTTCTGCGCCCACACCATTCTTTCCGGCGATGTTCTGGTTGCGGAAGACGTGCAGAGGGACATTCGCTTTGCAGACAATCCCTTCGTGGTCGGTGACCCGCAGATCCGCTTTTATGTCGGCGCGCCGCTGATCACGGCGGAAGGGCAGGCGGTCGGATCACTCTGCCTGCTTGACCTGAAGCCGCGCCATTTTCCTGCGCCGCAGCGGGAGGCGCTGCGCGATCTGGCGGCCAGCGTGGTCAGCGAGATGGAGCTGCGCCTCGCGGCAGTCAATCTTTCTGCGAGCGAACACACATACCGGCAAATGTTCGCGGACAACCCGCACCCGATGTGGGTATACGATGCCGGGACGCTGCAATTTCTGGCGGTCAACGACACTGCCCTGACGCATTACGGCTACACGCGAGATGAATTTCTGACCATGACCCTCTGCGACATTCGCCCCTCCGAAGAGTGGGCGCGTTTGGAAGCGTCACAGCCTGGCCGCAGGGAAGGAAACAAAGGCCTCTGGCGACACCGCAAGAAAAGCGGCGAGATCCTCTGGGTGGAGATTACCTCACATGCCATAGACTTTCATGGCCGAAGCGCGCGCATGGTGATTGCCAATGATGTGAGCCAGCGGCTGCTGGCGGAAGAAGCCCGCAGCGCCTTTGAGACAATGGCCCAGGGCACGCTGGATGGCCTGTCGGCTCAGATCGCCATTCTGGACGCGGCGGGGGAGATCCTGGCCGTGAACCGAGTTTGGCGCAATTTCGCCGCCGAGAATTCCAGTCCGGTTGAAAAGCCGGGCGGGCGGCAAGCGCCGGGAGTGGGCGACAACTATCTTCGGGTCTGCGATCAAGCAAAAGGACGGGATTCGGAAGAAGCGCAGCAGGTTGCGGACGGCATCCGGGCCGTGCTGAGTGGAAAAGAAAAGACATTCACACAGGAATATCCCTGCCATTCGCCCACAGAGCAGCGCTGGTTTAACCTGCGCGTCACTCCTTTCCCCGGTGATGGCCCGGTGCGCGTGATCGTCGCCCACGAGAACATCACGGAGCGCAAGCAGGCGGAAAAACTCTTAACCGAAAGCCGTCATCGGTACAAGTCGCTGGTTGAGCATCATCCCTCTGCTGTTTGTTCCATTGACCAGAGCGGCGTCTTTCTGACAGCCAACAGCGCGTGCGAACGTCTCATCGGGTATTCTACGGAGGAACTTACAGGGAAGTCTTTCACCCTGCTGGTCGCGCCGGAATATCTGGCCGAGGCGCAAAAGCGTTTTACCCAGGCGCTTCAAGGCCTGCCGCAGACGCATGAACTGGTGATTTTGCACAAGTCCGGGCATCGTGTGGAGGCCCGGCTGACAACCGTACCAATCTTGGTGGAGAATACCATCACTGGTGTCTATGTCATCGCGGAAGACATTGGGGATCGCGTGGCGCTGGAAGCGGAGCGGGAGGAACTGCTGGCGCAGACGGAAGCCCTGCTGGCCGAGGCGCTGGAACGGGCGGATCACGATCCGCTGACGGGCCTGTTAAACCATCGCGCCTTCCATAAGCAGATGGAAAACGAGGTAGAACTCGCCGCGAGCGAAGCGCGTCCGCTGGCCCTGCTGCTGCTGGACCTGGACAACTTCAAATTCTTCAACGATTCCTACGGCCACCTGGCCGGCGACGATCTGCTGCGGCAGGTCGCGCAGATTCTGAACAGCAGCATTGGGCTCCGCGGACACGCTGGCCCGGTTTGGCGGCGATGAGTTCGCTCTGCTCATGCCTGGCGCGTCGCGGGAAAACGCGGCATGTCTGGCCGGCGAGCTGCGCGAGGCCATCAGTCAGGTAGGTTATCGCCCCCCCGGCTACGACACGCTCGATTCCGCTGACGATCTCCTTCGGCATCGCCTGCCTGCCCGGCGACGGGCCGGGACGTCTGGAGATGCTGGAATCCGCCGACGCCCGTTTGCGCGTCGCCAAATCCGGCGGCGAGGACGAGGGACAGGCGCTTCGACTGCGTCAGGATATGGCGCGCTCGGTTCAGGGCTTCTCTATGCTGGACGCTCTGGTGACGGCAGTGGACAACAAAGACCGATATACGCGCAAGCATTCGGAGGACGTTCTGACTTACAGCGTCCAGATTGCGCGCGCGATGGGCATGGAGGAGCGCGCACTGCATGTGGTGGAAGTCGCCGCCCTGCTGCATGATGTCGGCAAGATAGGCGTGCCTGACGCCATCCTCCGCAAACCCGGCAAGCTCGAGTGATGCGGATTTCGAAGCGATCAAGCAGCACCCCATGATGGGGGCCATCATCGTGGGAGCAGTTCCCGGTTTTGAGGACATGCTGGATGCGGTCCGCCATCACCACGAGCGCTGGGACGGCGAGGGCTACCCGTTCGGTCTGCGCGGCGAAGAAACCCCGCTGATCGCCCGGCTGATGGCGGTCGCGGATGCCTACTCTGCTATGACAACCAACCGTCCCTATCGCAAGGGCATGGATGCCCCGCGGGCGCTGACTATTCTGCAAGAAGGCGCCGGAACTCAGTGGGACCCGGCCTGTGTCGCGGCATTCCTGCGGGCAAGAGCCTGACCGGGCGTTTTTTCTTCTCTCCTGCGGGGTAAAGGTGGGAAAGAAATCGGAACGGAGAATTCCCACCATGTCCCTGGAACCATTACGCCCGCCTACCGCGTCGGCAGAAAACTCACTGGACGGCCAGCCCGACGGCGACCGGCAATTGACAACGGACAGCGATGCTATTGACGAAGGCAATACCAATGACAGCGATCTGGGCGCGGATGTCGCAGGCGACATCGGGCCGAAGCATTCCTAGAGAATTTTATAGAGGGCAGATCAGACCATACGCACAGGACCGGCATTCGTCGCTTCGTTTCGCCGGAAACTGGCGCAAGGTAATCCCTCGCGCGGCATCTTCGTACTTGGCGACCCGATCCGCTTCCAGCCTGGCCTTATAATCCGTCGCGGGCGGCTCAACGCGGATCGCGGTTCCCTCCGACAGATAGCGGATTTCCAGGCGCAGCGGGCGATCCGAGTGCGTCTCAGACGCGGCGCGGCGCAGCAGTGCCAAACGTTTGTCGATTTTGTCGTCATCACCCGGCTTGCCGGTCATCTGACGCGCAACGATGAGCGTCCCATCGGCCTTATTCAGCCGGACCACGTCAGGCCGGACGCGCACGCAGCAGCCATTCAAGGTCGCGTGCAGCGTCTTCGTGTCCATCTGTTCCTCCGCCTCGGTTCTCACCTCTGCCGCCGTTCGCAGCATTTGCAGCGCACTGATTTTGTATTTGTCTTCGTGCAGATGACCGACCGGACCGTTCGCAGCCCAGACGGCTTCCATCTGCGCGGCGCTCTCTGCCTCGGTCGGTTCACGTCCCGCCGCCCGCTCATCTTCCAGCCAGCGCAGCGACTGCCGGACGCAGGCATGAAACTGCGGATAGCCGCCCAGCGTGAACGTCCCGGTCAGGTTCATTTCGTATTGGTAATAATACTGCCGAGGACAGCGCTGGTACGTTTCCAGTGCCGACGCTGAATACGTCGGTAAGTCTTCCGGCGCAGGCATCAGCGCCTCCTCAGATTCGGAGGCAGCGCGGCCCGACGGCCACACACTCTCTTCTACACCTTTTGCCTCAAACCAGGGCTGAATGAACGAGAGCAGCGGAGAAGGCTTGATGGCCCGATCCGAGCCGCTCGTTTCCGACCGCGAAACCACCAGAACGTCGCGGGCGCGGGACAGAGCGACAAAGAACAGGCAGTCTTCTTCATCCGCTGCCTGCCCGGCAGAGGGGGCGAGGCCCGGCGGTTCCGGGATGCCATCGTGCCGTCCTCGCGCCGGAAACTGCCCGGCGCCCAGATTGGGCAGGAAGACAACTGGATATTCCAGTCCTTTGGCGGCGTGTGCGGTCAGGATGCGAACGGCATCCAATTCCTCCGCCTCGGGCGGGACCGCGCCGCGCAGGCTTTCCCCGGCTGCCAGCAGGCGGCGCAGATGCGTCAGAAATTCGCGGACTTTGCCGGTCGGCCCGGCCTGTCCATGCGGAGTAACTATGCGCTGGTCAAAGGTCGCCGCCAGACCCAGCAATTGATGGATCGCCATCAGCCGCTGCATTCGCAAAAAGGACTGCGTCTCATTCGCCGTCAAATGCCGCAGGTAGCGCGATTGCCCGAACAGATAATGCCGAAGAAGCCCGGCAGGGTCATTCTCCATGGTTTCCAGTTCGGCCAGATGCCCGCCCAGCCGCCGCAGACCGTCAGGCAAGTTCACGTCTTGCAAGGCTTCTGCCATTGGCGTCTGGTCAAACGAAACGCGCTGGAGAAGGGCCAGTGTTTCTGCCTGCGGCACGGCATATTCGGGAAAAGCGGCGACGCGCAGCAGGCCGGAGCCATCTTTGTCGGCAAAAAGCGACAGCAGGCACAGCAGGTCTTTGACTTCGGGCCGTTCCAATAGAGCGCCTAAATAGAGGACAGGAATGTCCCGCACGGACAAGAGCGCGGCCAGGCTTTCGGCCTGCCCATGCGTGCGGCACAAAATCGCCTGCTGGCGCAAGGAATGGCCCGCTGCCTGCAAATCGCGGATGGCTCGCACGATACCATCCGCCTGCCCTTCTTCATCGGGGGCGACGGCGAGCGTCACGGCGGGAAAAGAGGAGTTGGCGGCTGTGCCACGCTGGGCATGCCAGAGGGAAGCGATCTCCGAAGAACCCACCTCCCCCGAATAAGAACCCACCTCCCCCTTCGTTCGTTCCTCACTCCGGGTACTCCTCCCGAAACGGGAGGAGGAAGAGGTTAGGACAGCATCTTCTTCTCTTACCTCTTCACCCTCCCGTTTCGGGAGGGTCGCGACTTGTCGCGGGGTGGGTTCTTCTTCGGGGTTTCCCGCCGTCTCCATCCTGCTTGCGGCGACACCAAACAGGTCCACAATCGGCTGACGGGAGCGGTAGTTAATGCCCAGTTCCATCCGCTGCCCGTTTGGATAATCCTGCTGGAAGGCGGCGACATTGGCCGGAGATGCGCCCCGGAAGCGATAGATGCTTTGCCGATGGTCCCCGACCGCCCACAGCCCCGGCGCGTTTTCACCGGCCACCAGCCGGACTAAGTGGGCGCAGGCGCGGTTGACATCCTGATACTCGTCGGCCAGAACGTGCGGATATTCGGATTGCAGCGTTTTCAGCACGTCCGGGTGCGCTTCCAGCAGAGCGACGGCGCGGGAGATAAGATCGGCAAAGTCCAGGAAGCCATGTTCCTGCATCAGCGCCTCATACACCGCATAGCAGCGCGATACTTCCCCGGCTTTCGCGGCCTGCTCCAGCGCTTTCGCCACTGCATCTTTTTCTCGCACTGGCTGATTGCCGGGCCGAGCCGCAAATTCGCGAGCCGACTGCTCGGCCTGTGCCGACATTTCCCGGCAAAGTTCGTCGTAGCGTTCGGGCGAACACAACTCGTCTTTGGCGCGCGAAATCTGACGGACGATGCCGCTCAGATGAATGGCGGGATTGTACAGATTGTCCAGAACGTCCAAACCCAGCCGAGGCAGGTGGTTTTCCAGCAGCGTCACAGCGTCCAGCGTGTCCAGCAGTTTGACATCTTGCGGCAGCCCCAGACGGTCGCCGAAGCGGCGAAGAATGTCCAGCCCGAACGAGTGGAACGTGCCGACCCAGGGACCAACATCGTGGGTGCCGACGCCCGATTGGACCAGCCGTTCGCGCATCTCCTGCGTGGCCTGCCGGGAGAATGTCAGGGCTAGAATCTGTTCGGCAGGGACGCCCAGTGTCTGGGTCAGAAACTGGCACCGCCCTACCAGTGTCTTGGTTTTGCCCGTTCCCGGCCCGGCTCCCAGCAGCAGCGGCCCGACCTCTACATGGGCCGCCGCTTTTTGATACTGATCCAATTCCACGGCCTGAGACGCCGGCGTTTCCGAGGCCGGAGTAGATTGGGAAAGGGGCGGCAGCAAAACCGAGTCCGCCAACTGCCGCAGTACCAGGCTTGCGGGCAGACCTAACTGCTCGGCGATAGCCTCCGAAGACAACCTTTCTACCAGAAACAAATGCCGGGCGAGCGGGCCGGGCAGCAGCAGTTCGGCGGCAAAGGAGTTCGCCTCATTTTCGCGCCGCTGCCGGGGCGAGTAGCCATCCACTTTGCTCCATGCGCCGCCCACCGGCTCACCGGTCTCGCCGGGCGTCAGGTCTCCATGCGCGCAGCGGCAAATTCCCCCGTGCAGCCAGAGATGCGCGAACTCATGGACGGCATCATATTGCTGCTGCGCGTGCGAACGCGATTCGTCCTGAAAAATCGCGTTCATTTCCCGATTGAGAACCGCCTGCGCTCCAGCCAGGAGATCGTCATCGGGCCGTAAAAAACACCGTTCTAACCCCGTCGCGGACAGACACGCCTGGACCACGGCTTCCGCCGAATGCGGCTGATCATCTTCCAGGCCGATCTCGGCTCGCTGCCGCAATGCCCGACGTCGGATTTCACTCATCGGCTACAGTCCCTCCCGCCGCAATCTGCGCCCGCCAGTAGTCCCGGTCTTCCAACGGCAGACGATCCAGCGCGTCTGCAAAGCTCGGCGGCGCACTGGATTCGCGCACCATTGGCGCTTGCTTTGCCTTATACTGCGCGCCCGCAGCCAGGCGGGGCGGCTGGCTCAGATACACGGTGATTTCTTCCAAAGAACGGTCCAGAAGTCGGGCCATCTGATGGATCAAAGTGCGTGGAACCGTGCCGACATCCAGCAGACGCTGGTTCAGTCGTGTCAGAAGCGGCGTGTCCAGGCGTAAGGTTCGCGCAAACTGCTGCGGAGTATAGCCATACGTTTTGGCTTCTTCTACCAGGCTTGTCAACGGGACTTTGGCCGGCTCGAGTTCGTCTTCCACAGGGTCATTTAACGACCAGCCAAAGGCGAAGCGGGCGTAGCCAAACGCGATCAAGTCTTCGGAAAACCGGGGGTAACGCGCCGTCCAGCGCGTCAGCAGCGTCCGGTCATCGGGTCGCGCGTCTAAGGCGGCGGCAAACGCCTGGACGACTTCGTAAACGTCGGCGTCATCGGGCAAAGTGAAGAGTTCTTCCGTCATGGTCGGTCTCAATTCAGACATGCGGCGCGAGAAATTGCCGTGCTGTTACTTTCCAGTTTCGCAAAGTGCGAGTGGTCACATGCAGATGCGCGGCGATCTGTTCATCGGTCCATTCTTCCCGCAAAAGATACAGATAGGGGCCAAGTTTCGGCTCCTGCCGACACAGCGCGGCAATAGCCTCCCGCGCCTCAATGTCCTTGAAATGGGACTGAGCGCGGGTATCCGGCAACTCAGCCAGACCGTCCCGCCCTTCGCCTCCATTTCCGTCACGGTCATTCGTCAGCGAAGCCGTTGGAATGGGGCGACGGGTCAGGGCATGTAAAATTGTGGTCATGCGCTGGTTGAAGCAATGGGCGAAGTTACATTCCCACATCTCTTCCGTCGGCGTCAGGCTGGAAACATAGCCGATGATTTTCAGTACGGCTTCGGACTCGGCATCTTCCCGATCAGTCGGTGCCGACATTCCCCACGAAGCAATTTTGCTCCGAATGGCCGAACGCAGACGCTTGACCAAGCGATCCAGCACCGCATCCGCTGCGTCTCTGTCGCCTGCCCGCAGATAGCCCCGCACCAGTGCGATCAGCGTTTCGCGCTCCAGCCTTCGCGCTTTGTCCGTTTCCGTCGCCCGACGCAGGATGGCAGGACGCGAAAGATGGCTCATTTCCCCAAGCTGCGCGATCACGACACCGGTCCTGGCCCACTTTCGCAGCGGAGGCAGAAAGTCTGGCCGCGCTGATGGATTATCTTCTCTGTTCGTACTCATGGGGTGGTCTAAAAGCCGGAAAAATAAAATTTCCGGTTTCTGCGTTTCGCAGCGAGCAGCTTATCATAACACAAATACAGCGAGGAACGCAAACAATGACCACACTGGAAACTCTCTCTGCCCCCTGGCAGGCGCGGCTGGATGGCGTGACGCTGGGGAAGCCCGCCCGCTTCGGCGGGCTGTGCCTGTACCCACTTCTGGGCGATGACCTGGACGCAGCCCCATACATTCTGCTGGATGCCGCACTGGAAGCAGGCGTTTTGACGATTGAGGAAAAAGGCGCGAGCGGCACGGTTCCTGAACTGCTCCTGACCAACCGGGGCAGCGATAAGATTCTTCTGCTGGACGGCGAAGAACTGGTCGGGGCCAAGCAGAACCGTATTATCAATACCAGCGTTCTGGTGGATGCCCATTCCACCATCACCCTTCCCGTGACGTGTGTTGAGGCAGGTCGCTGGCGGCAGGAATCGGCGCATTTCGCATCGGGCGGCAGCCACTATAATGCACGGGGGCGGCAAAAGAAAGTCGGAGAAGTGTCGGAGGCATTGGCTTCTTCCGGTCGCGCAAGCGCCGATCAGTCCCGCGTCTGGTCCGACATCAGCAGCAAACTGGATCGGCTCGCTGTTTCTTCGGACACACATGCCCTGCATGATGTCACCCGGCGCTATCAGACTGACTTGAACGATTATCAAACCCGCCTCGCAACGCCCCTGCCCCGGCAAGTCGGCGCAGCCTTCGCGCTGGGCCGGGAGCTGGTAGGCGTAGACCTCTTTGACTGTTCCCCGACCCTGACCGCCACGCTGCCAAAACTGGTCGCTTCGTATGCCCTGGATGCCCTGGAAGAGGGCGCTGCCGATGCCCCGCCGCCTGTCTCGGTCGTGGCAGCCTGGCTCCAGGCGCTGAAGCAGGCGAATGCCACTGTTCACCCCGCCGTCGGCCTGGGCAAAGATGTCCGCCTGTCCGGCCCGCGCGTGTCCGGGGCCGCCTTGCAGTTTGAGAATTGCCTCCTGCACCTGTCCGCCTTCCAGACAACCGGGATCAACCAGAGCGCAGCCCAGCGCCCCAGCCGCCTCGCGCGTCCTTCCCAGCGGCGGCGCACGGAGTGACGATTTACCCGGCATCTTTGCGGCGCACACGCAGGATGGCGATTTTGGTGGGATGATTGAACGGCGCGGGGTCAGCGGGCAGGGCGGAGGCATCCAGGGCTGCGAAGCCGACAAAATCCTGCGGGACGGGAATGAGGCTCTCTATGGACAGATACCCGTCAGCGCAAAGGCCCTCAAGCATGGTTAAATAGCTCCGGCCGCTGACAAACAGGGCATTGTTGATGGCGACCAGATACCCGCCGTCGGCGATTAACGGGCGCACTTTGTTGAGAACGCGCTGACTGTCCTCGGCCATATCCACCGTTCCCCCGCGTGTGCGAGAAAACAGCGGCGGGTCCACAATGACGCAGCCAAACTGCGCTCCTTCGCGCTTGAAGCGGCTGATCTGCGGCCAGAAATCGCCCGCGAGAAAGTCCGACCGATGGATGGCAAATCCGTTGCGTAGGTACGAGTCCTTCGCGACATTCAAAAAGGCTCGCTTGAGGTCCAGATGCACCACGCGGGACGCACCGCCCGCCCGCGCGGCCACGCCGAGGCTGCCCGTGTAGGCGAACGTATTCAGCACAGTTTTGCCGGCAAGATTTGCTTTCGCCCATTCGCGCAGATGCCGCGTGTCCAGATAAAAACCGGCGTCCTGATTGATCTGCAAATCTATGGCGTACCAGACGCCGTTTTCCCGCACATGGCGGTCGGGAGCGTCGCCCGATACCAACACGCCCCGCCGCGCTTCTTCGGTGTCCGCGTACCGCGCCTTGACCAGCACGGCCCGCAGCCAGGGCAGACGCTCTTGATAAAACTGAGCGGCCTGCGCGATGTACTCGGATGCGAGATCGGGCGGATCGGCGTAGTGATGCAGGACGAGTGTACATCCGTACAGGTCAGCGCATAATTCGGGGCAGCCTTCATAGAAGCCGTTGAAAAGCCGGAACGCCGCTTCGTGACGCGGCTCAAAGCAATCGGAACGCGCATCCAGCGCAGACAAGAGGGCAGTTTCCAGAATACTCATGCGGTTAAAGCGGGCGCAGGCCGGCCTCGATCTGGGCGCGGCGCGGTTCCAGAAAGGGCGGCAGGGCCAGACTCTCGCCCAGATGCGCCGGGTCTTCATCGGTGGCGAAGCCGGGGCCGTCGGTGGCGATTTCAAATAAAATACCGTTCGGCTCCCGGAAATACAGAGACTGGAAGTAAAAACGGTCAATCAAACCGGAAGTCGGCAGGCCCGCGCCGGCAATCCGCTCCCGCCATGCCTGCTGCTCCTCGCCATTGGGCGTGCGGAACGCGACATGGTGGACGCCGCCCGCACCTTGACGCGCAGGCGGCAGATCGGGCCGCTCCGCGACATGCACTTTGGTTCCCGGCCCGCCCGCGCCTGTCTCAAAAACAACAACGGCGTGGCCCTCCGGCCCCAGATACTCGCGCGTCTGCCGGAAACCCAGCGTTTCGCTCAGAACTCTGGCCGTCGGCGCCAGCCGGCGCACGGTCAGGGTCACGCCATCCAGACCGCGTATCCCCTTGTCCGGCGGAACGGGGCTGCTGTCCCAGGGCGTTCCGCCGGGAGCGCCGCCGTCCGTGACCAGACTCAGCGCCTGGCCTTCGGGGTCGGCAAAGCGCAGGGTCAGGCGGCCCGCGACTTCGGCAATGCCCTCATGGGCGATACCTGCGCTGTCCAATCGTTGCTGCCACCAAGCGAGAGTTTCGGGGCCGGCAACGCGCAGCGCGGTTGCCGAGATCGCGCCGATGCCGTTGTGATTAAGAGCGGCCTGCGCCCAATCAAAGAAGGTCATTTCAGTCCCGGCATGGCCGACCGAGTCGCCGTAAAACAAGTGATACGCCGATACGTCATCCTGATTGACGGTCTTTTTGACCAGCCGCAGCCCCAGCGTCTGCGTGTAGAAGGCGACATTTTGGGCGGCATGTCGGGTGATGGCCGTGACATGATGCAGTCCAGTAAGTTCCATGACAACTATTGTACCAAACTTCCCAGCCTTTTTCTGACTCTCAGCCCCTATAAATCCCCATAAACCACGCGCCCGCCGACAATCGTCGCTTGTACGCGCAGGCCGCCCGCCCATTCGTCAGGCGGCAGAGTGAGCGGGTCGGCGCTGAGAACGACGAAATCCGCCCGCTGGCCCGGCGCGATCTGGCCCCGGTCAGTTTCGGCGAAGACGCTGTAGGCTGCGCCCTGCGTGTAGGCGCGCAGGGCGTCGGTGACCGAGACGCGCTGGCGCGAGCCGAGAACGCTGCCCGAGGGGGTTTGACGCAGGCAGGCGGCAGCGATGCCGTCCAAAGGTGCACCGGAAACGACGGGCAGATCACTGCTGAAGACGAGCGGCAGGCCCGCGCCCTGCGTTTCGGTATAGGGCATCAGGCGATGGGAACGCGCATCGCCCAGAGCGTCATGGTAAGCGTCCCCGAAACGACTAATAAACTCAGGCTGGTAGACAGGCAGAACGCCCAAGCGAACCAGGCGTCCGATCTGGTCCGGCCAGAGCAGCATAGCGTGTTCAATTCGGTGCCGGGCATCCGGGCGGGGGTAACGCGCCTGCGCTTTGCCGTAAGCATCTAAGCACAGATCAATCGCCCCGTCCCCAATGGCATGGGCGGCGATCTGCCAGCCGGCGCGGTGGGCTTTTTCGATGAGCGCATTCAGTTCATCTGCCCTCCAAACGGCGGTCCCAGGCTCTGGGAAGGGTCATCAAACGGCGCGCGCAGGAGGGCCGTCCGGGTGGTCAGCGCGCCGTCGGTGAAGACTTTGGCCGGACCAACTCGCACGAAATCCGTGTCCGGCGCGAGATCACGGGGAGAGATCATCGGATGGAGGGTGGCAAGCTGGGCCAGCCCCATCATCAGGGTGCAGCGGACGGACAGTGCGCCATTGTCTGCCGCCTCTTGATAGACGGCAATATCGGCCAGGCTATCCCCGGCAGCGACGCCCATCGTGGCATCTACGGCACTGGTTATTCCCATCGCGAGCAAAGCCGATGACGCCCGGCCCAGCGCGGCGAGTTTCTCCGGGCGAGACAGTTCGGGAACCAGGCTGGACGCCAGTTGGGTCGCCGTTTCCAGCAGCACGCCGGTCGGCTCCCCGGCCCCATCCCGAACAATCGTGCCTCCCGGCGGGTCCGGCGTCTCGCGCGTGATCTGCGCCTTCTGCAAAACGCGGCTGTTGACGGCGACGGCATGGCCGCTGGCATGAGTGATCAAGACCAGGGGCCGCCCGCCGCCGACTTGATCCAAATCCTGCCGGGACGGATGACGCCCCTCGGCAAGCACATTCTGATTGTAGCCACGCCCGCGCACCCATGTTTCTTTCCCAGCAAATTCGGCGTCGGCCCGCGCCTGCATTCGGATCACAATCTCCGGGATTGTTTTTGACCCGCCCAGCGCGACCAGGGCCAGCGTCTGCCCGAAGCCCAGAATGTGGCAATGGGCATCGTGAAAGCCCGGCAGCAGGGTCGCGCCCCCGAGAGAAATGCGCCGTGTGGCCGGCCCTGCCAGGCATTCCATGTCCGCACGGCTGCCGACCGCAAGAATGCGGCCTGCGGCAATGGCAACCGAGTCCGGGGGCGGCAAGCCCGGCAGGGCGAGAGAGAAATGGGCATCCGTGAGGAGCAGTTCGGGAGTTCTCATGTTTTGTCCCTAACAAATGGCCCCTGCGGGTGGTTCCTAAAGAGGTCTCATCCCAAGTTTGGGCGAAGAAGATCCTATCCCGGCTCCCCAGCAGGATTCTCCGCGGCTCAAATGGGAATAACAGGGGCAGCAACACGCCAGGAGATACACCATGCCCACACGCGAAATTTCTCGATCCGATTGGAAAAGTTACTTTGACGAATTCAGCCGTACCCGCCAGGGAGAACTGGTGACGGTAGAATTGATCTTTGATCCCGCCGGCGACCCGCAGTTCGCGCAGAAAAAGCAGCCGCTGGTCGGGATCAGCTATGAAGAAAAAGGCAGCGAGGTAGGCGCCATTGAGATCATGATGGGTGAAACCGACAGTTCCCTGACCCATGCCGTCACGCATCCAGTTCATGTGTATCACAAAAACGCGGCGGGCTTGATCAGCGACGAGGTCAACGCCGACGAGATTTTGGAGTTCACGTCGGAAGATGCCCCGCGTATCACGTTTCTGCGCTTTGAGCGGCCTGAGTAGACGGGCAAAGGAGGGATTATTGTCATGTACTGTTCTCGCTGCGGCTCTGGCCTTCAGCCCACCGAACAGGTCTGCCCGCGCTGCGGCCAGCCCGTGGCCTGGCCTCCTCCCGCCCAGGGCGGCTACGCCCAGCCCGGCTATTATCCCCCGCAGTACCGAAACCAGGTCAATGGCGGGATGATCCTGACGCTGGGCATTTTGAGCATTCTGCTGTGCAACATCCTGGGGCCGTTCGCCTGGATCATGGGAAACAGCGCCGTCGCCGCGATTGATCGGGGCGAGGCCGACCCCAGTCAGCGTGGTTCCGTCAATGCCGGGCGCATCTGCGGCATCATAGGCACCGTATTTATCCTATTTGGGATACTTCTGACCGCGGCGCTAGTCGCCAGTCCTGAGTTCCGCCAGGGATTTACCCAAGGCTTTAACAAAAGCTACAACAGCTCCTCGCGCGGCTATTAGGACAATGTATGCAGCAAAACTGTGACCCATGCCTGCGCTGATCCAGTGCGTCCCAAACTTCAGCGAAGGCCAGCGGGCGCACGTCATCGGCGCGATTGTGGAAGCCGTGCGCGATACGCCCGGAGTGCGTCTGGCTGATTGGAGCGCGGACCCCGACCATAACCGCCTGGTGGTGACTTTTGTCGGCCCGACCGAACCCGTCCGCGCCGCGGCTCTGGCCGCTGCCGCCGTCGCAGTGGAGCGGATTGACCTGCGCGAGCATCAGGGCGTACATCCTCGCCTGGGCGCGTTGGACGTGCTGCCGTTCGTGCCGCTCATGGGGATCACGCTGGGCGAGTGCGCGGCTCTGGCCCGCGCAGTCGGGCAGGAACTGGCCGCGCGTCATGGGCTGCCGGTGTTCCTCTATGAAGCCGCCGCTCCCGATGGCCGCACGCTTCCCGCAGTGCGAAAAGAAGCCTTTCGGACGCTCCTGCCGGACTTCGGCCCGCCCGTTCCTCACCCCACGGCAGGCGCGGTCGTGGTCGGCGCGCGCGGCCCTTTGGTTGCCTACAATGTCGTCCTAGCGACTGCGAATTTAGCCATTGCCCGCGCCATTGCCCGCGAGCTGCGCGCCGTGCCGCATCTGCCCGGCATTCGCGCCCTGGGGCTGCGCCTGCCGTCGCGCGGGCTGACGCAGGTTTCCATGAACCTGACCCGCCCTGCCGACACCCCTCTGCTGGCCGTCTTCCAAACGGTCAAACGCCAGGCCCATGAAATGGATGTCGCCGTTGTGGAAAGCGAAGTCATCGGCGCTTTGCCTGGCCCCATCGCCTTCGGCATTCTTTCCGACACCCTCCAATCACCCGGCCTGAAACCGGGACAAATCCTGTGGGAAAACTGGCCGGTATCGCATGACCTGAATCCAGATGAGCCAGATTCATAAAGGCATCGGGCAGAAACACGACGCGAATCCCGCTGGGAACCGGGTATACACGCTCCGCGAGCAGTCCCAGAGCATCGCCCTTATGTGTGCAAGTCCCAGACCAGGGCGATCAAAATAGTGGTTTCCATAACAGTAGTATGCCTGCTCTCGCAACACGCCTACTGTTGGATTTCTACGGAGAATACACCGTTTGCTTGACACTCAGGTTCCCTTCTGCTATAATGACCTTATCCCCCGCAACGGCGCGGCACCTAATGCTATTTGGTAAGGAGCATGCCGCTGCTTTATGTCCCTTTTTGACAATTACACCCTGGACGGCTTTTACGACGAGATGTTTCTCGCCGAGAATCAGCCTCGCCCGCACTACAAAAGTCTCCATGCAACGTTAGAATCCCTGAGCGCGCGTGATTTCCGGCAGCGCGCGCAGATGGCCGAGATGAGCATGCTCAATCAGGGCGTCACGTTTACCGTCTACGGCGACACTCAGGGATTGGAAAAGACGATGCCGGTTGACCTTGTGCCGCGCATCATGACCAATGATGAGTGGGTCGGCATCGAGCGCGGGCTGAAACAGCGCCTCCATGTCCTCAATTTATTCCTGCACGACGTTTATCACGACCAGAAGATCCTCAAAGACGGCATCGTCCCGCGTGAACTCATTGTCAATGCCAAGCATTTCCGGCGCGAACTGCTGGGCGCTCCTGTACCCAAAGACATCTATGTCCATATCTGCGGCACCGACTTAGTCCGTGATGACAAGGGCGACTACTACATTCTGGAAGACAACCTGCGCTCCCCTTCCGGCGTCTCGTATGTGCTGCAAAACCGGATGCTGATGACACGCATCTTCCCCGGCCTGTTCCGCGAAAACCGCGTCCTGGCCGTAGATCACTACTGCTCCCAGCTTTTGACCAATCTTCGCTACGTTTCGCCCCGGCAGATTGAAGACCCGACCGTCGTGCTGCTGACACCTGGCGAATTCAATTCCGCTTACTTTGAACATGCCTTCCTGGCCCAGCAGATGGGCATTGATCTGGTGCAGGGACGTGATCTGTATGTGGAAAACAATCTGGTCTGGATGAAGACCACGCGCGGCCCGCAGCGGGTGGATGTCATTTACCGGCGTATTGACGACGATTTTTTGGACCCTCTCACCTTCCGCCCCGATTCCAGTTTAGGCATACCAGGGTTGATTAACGCTTACCGAGCTGGCAATGTCGCCCTCGCCAACGCCGTCGGTACGGGCGTTGCCGACGACAAAGTCATCTACGCCTATGTCCCGGCCATGATCAAGTATTATCTGGGCGAAGATGCCCTTCTGCCCAACGTTCCGACGTTCCTCTCCGCCGACGATGCCCAGCGCGACCATATCCTCAAAAACCTGGATAAATTGGTCGTCAAAAGCGCCAACGAGGCGGGCGGCTATGGGATGCTGATGGGGCCGCAGTCCACCAAAGCCGAGCAGGACTCGTTTGCGGCGCAGATCAAAGCCGATCCGCGCAACTTCATCGCCCAGCCCCTTGTTCAAATCTCCCGCGCCCCGGCCTTTGTGCCGGAAGTGGATGGTTTTGAGGGCCGGCACATTGATCTGCGCCCCTATATTCTCATGGGCGAAGAAATCACCATCATCCCCGGCGGCCTGACGCGCGTCGCTCTTCGCAAAGGCTCCTACGTGGTCAATTCCAGCCAGGGCGGCGGCTCCAAAGACACCTGGGTGCTGGCGCGTCCGTTCAGTCAGTCCCAATCGCAGTCTCAGAGCATGGGCAGCATGAAGCAGTCTCAGATGCAGGGATTCGGCCAGAAGGAGACGCGCCCGGTGCAGGGGGTAGTGGAGGGGTAATATTATGCACTCTCTGCCACCCTGGTATGGTGGCCTAGTTGAATTCAATTATATTTTCCACAGCATCTTTGATCTGCTGTTTATCATATTCGGGTTGCTGATTGTCGTTGTGGTCTCGCGACCAGGTTGGAATCAACACCTCCGGTGGGCCAGTCCCGCGGCGGTATCTTCCATCTTGGATGGGCTAAACCGCCTTGCGCTGGATATGCACCACTACTTTGGTTTGGGGGCGCGTTTAAATATTTATCTCACCTCTGATTTATTCAATTATGGGGCCGTTCTCCTATCATTCTACAGCATTGTGATGCTCTGGCGGACTTTGCGTGAACTGACCCGCCTTCCGGCTTCGCCTGCCCAGATGGCGCTGCAATCACTGCACGGTGTCTGGCCTCCGCCGCCGACAGTGCCACCCAGGACGGGCGACTGAAGTCGCGGCAACAAAGGCACAAAACCGGCCTTCGCCGGTTAAGAGAAGTCAGGGAAGAGAATGAGGTGCGAGGGAATGCACGAACCGTACACACAGCTATATGCCCATCTGGTCTGGGCGACTTGGGATCGTTTGCCGATTATTGAGCCGCAGTGGAAGACTACTATTGGCTCCTGCATTCAGGCGGAATGTACGGAATTGAAAGTCGTGGTAATAGATCAGTATGCGATGCCGGAACACGTTCATCTCCTGGTGCGGCTTCCGACAACGGTGACGATTGCCGAGGTCGCCAAACAGGTTAAAGGCGCATCATCTCATCTTGTTACACATCGTCTTGCGCCCGGAACTTGGTTCAAATGGCAGGGCGCTTACGGCGCGTTTACTATTTCCAAAGCCGACGTGCCGCGCATTCAGCATTACATTCAATGTCAGGAACAGCATCATCGCAGGCAGACATTCCAACAAGAATGGGCAGAGATAAATGAGAAAGAATGAGGAAGCGGGCGGTTAAAACCGCTGCAACTAAAGCACAAAACCAGCCTTCGCTGGTTAGGAGAAGAACTTCTTAGTCGGCGCAGGCCGACTTCGTGAACTTGTTGCCGCGACTTCAGTCGCCCGTTTCCTGTAAAGGATCACCTTATGCTTGCTCGTGAAGCCGACGCGATGTTTTGGATCGGGCGCTATGTGGAGCGCGCCGAGGCGACCGCCCGGATCGTGGATGTGCAGTACCATTCCGAATTGGAAGGCGCGTTCCCGCTGGCGCACACCGGGGAAAGCGACCCGTCCGCGCTCTGGGGGCCGATTCTTGCTATCTCGGGCGATGCCGACCAGTTTGCCACGCTCTACAACGACACGCAGGTCGAGCGCAACGTGCTGGACTTTTTCGCCTTCTGCCGCGACAACGGCAACTCCATTACGTCCTGCGTCACCCGCGCCCGCGAGAATGCGCGCGGCGTCCGCGAAATGCTCTCGTCGGAGATGTATGAGAGCCTGAACATGTTCTTTCTGGAAGTGACCCGGTGGGATGTGGACAAGATTCTGGCCGCCTCACCCCATGCCTTCTTCAGTCAGGTCAAGAACGCCTCGCAGTTGTTTCACGGCATCACGGATCGGACACTGCCGATTGATGAAGCGCGCGCATTTTTAGAGTGCGGGATGTTTTTAGAGCGGGCGGACAAAACGGCGCGGATACTGGACGTTAAGTATCACATCTTGCTCGGCGGCGAGGAAGTGGGGGGGACGCTGGACCAGCATCAGTGGATCGCCGTCTTAAAAAGCGTCGGCGCATTTGAAGCCTTCCGCAAGACCCATCGCTTCGGCATCACGCCGGCTAAAGTGGTCTCGTTCCTCGTTCGCAATCCGGCGTTCCCTGCCTCCGTTTCCTACGCCGTCGCGCGGGCGGAGCGCGCCCTGCGCCAGATCAGCGGTTCCAAGGGGCATCCCGCCATCAATAGGGCCGAGCGCCTGATCGGGCTTCTCCACGCCGACCTCGCCTTCCAGACCACCGATGAAATCATCGCGCAGGGGCTGCATCAATATCTGGACCAGGTACAGCTTCGCTGCATTGAGATCGGCAGCGCGATTTCCGAGGCATATCTGCGTTATTGAACCGGCAAATCCGTCCCACAGGCGACGCAGTGACGGTCATTGCGCCGTGCCTGCGTCCCGCAGTGCGGGCAAAGACGAATGTGCCTGGGAAGCGTGGACGCGCCGCACTGAGGGCAAAACTTAGCCTGGCGCGAGACCGGCCAGCGCGCATGGCAGGCACGGCAGCGAGTACGAGCAGTGCGGGTGTAAACCCAGACTGCGACGGGGTCACTCGGCAGGCCCAGAACGCTGCCGAGCAGCAATACCATCGCCCCGTCCGTTGTCCACGTTAGCCCCTCCCCCAGCAGATCGGTTCTCAGGTCTTGAAAACTCGCCACTTCAATCGGCCAGGTTCGGGTCGGGTCGCTGATATGGAACTGATCCAGCAGGCGATTGATCGGCAGCAACGCCCCCTGCGCCCCAATAATCTGCCGCCGAATGCCGTCCGGCACGTCATGCTGCGCCTGATGCAGACAATAAAAGAGACCTAGTGCGCTCAGAAGGCACAGGAGGGGCGACCGGCGCATTCCCAGAAAGACCAGCGAGGCGACTGTCAGACACAGCCCGCCCCACAGAAAGACGATGCCCGGCAGATTGACCTCAATGTTATGAAACAGCTTAAACGTCGCCCACGGCCCCAGCGTCCCCGCCACCACACCCGCCGCCCCGCCGAGAATGAGCAGCGCGGAGAAAAAGGCCAGAATGCGGAGCAGGATGGGGGGCAGAGAAGGCATTTAGGATTTTCCAGCCAATTTCGCCTGGTCTCTCTTGTCCATGAATTTCGTGATAATGCTCGGCTGTCTGAGCAAGAATGCCAGAGCCATAATAGAGAGGCGAGCCAAGAGGGATACAGGGATGGCCCCCGACCGGGCGTTCTGGACCGATATTCAGGTCCCAGTGCAGGCAGAGCCGACTTGTGAAGTTGCGCGTGTTAAACCCGCGCTCTTTGCAAGCAATCCAAAAATCATCAAAGAGATGCCCCGGCTGCTCCACAACCCCGACAAGCCCGTGCTGTTTGGAAGACAGTCCACACGGATCATCGCGAAACTTCCAGAAATACTTGACGCGCACATGAAAGCCCTCCGGCACGCTTATCGAACGAGCATCAACACTACAGGGTGGATTGCTACACTGCGTCCAGCCCCACCCATACCACGGCTCTACATACAAAACTGCCCCAATATAATCTTCTGGGAAAGCCATCGCTTGCATTGTTTTACTCAGATGATGCGTTATGAGGGTCTTATGTCAGCAAATGCACATTGACGCTTGGTGCGTTGCGGGCGGCTTGGTTAGGAATTCCCTGATCAAAAGTAAGCAGGCGTGTGGTATAAGTCTGCGAGAGTTCCTCGGCAAGCGCAATATAAAGTGCATCGGCGGAGCGGCTGCACCCATAGCTGGCGCGAATTTGGACGGCGCGTTGGATCAGCGAACTTTCCCCGTTTGGCGGCGGAAAAACAGTCGTCATCAGCGTCTGTAGGTCAAGAAGTGACTGAGCGTAGTTCTGTGGTGTCAACAGCCTGTTCTGTTCTCGGTTGCAAAGGGCATAGAGAGCCTCAGAAACGATCACGCCCGGCGCAAAAAGCAGAAATCCATTGCTGGTATAATTTGTGATGGCAGCCCTTGCTTTTACCTCGCGGCTACCTTCTTTCGCAACAATGGCAACGGCTGAACTGGCGTCCAGCACGAGTGCTCCAGCGTTAATCTTCAACATATTCCATCCCATACATCGGCCCTGATCTTCCATGACGGATTATCTGAACAGTATCCTCGCCATAGGTGTCCGGGCGTCCTTTCTGGCGCTCGGCGATTTCTCGCAAAACTGACAGCGCTTTTTCATTCGGCGGTCCAACTATGGGTATGTCTGTCAAGCCAGTGATAATGTTAGACGCTTCCAACACATCTTCTTCTATCGTCACTGTCAGCCGCTTCCCGGCGAGTTCGCCAGCGTGGGCAGCGATTTCTTCCCAGGTTCCTTCCAAAACTTGCTGTGCCATTGTTTTACCTCCCACGGACATTATACCTTGTCTTCACTTCACACTTTGTCTTCGGACAGGGCGCGACGGAGGAAGCCGCCGGCGCGGGCAAGGCGCAAGCGGGCGTCGTCGGGCGTCGCGCCGGTTTGCAGGAGGATAATAGCGAGTTTGGCGGAGCCGCCAGCCTGACTCAGTGCGTCTTCGGCGCGGTCGCGCGTGGCCCCGGTCACCTGACAGACGATGCGGACGGCGCGGGCTTTGAGCTTGCGGTTGGTAGCCTGGACATCCACCATCAGGTTGCCGTAGGTCTTACCGATCTCCATCATCGCGCCGGTGGAAATCATGTTCAGTACCATTTTTTGCGCCGTGCCGCTTTTGAGACGGGTGGAACCGGCGAGGATTTCGGGGCCGACAATGGGGGCGATGGTAATGGCGGCGACAGACTCCATTTCGGAAGGGCGGTTGTTGGTGAGGGCGACTGTTGATGCGCCGCGTTTGACGGCCTGCCGCAGCGCGCCGAGGACAAACGGTGCCTGCCCCGAGGCGCTGATGCCGACGACCGTATCGCGCTCGGTGACATCCGCCGCGATCATGGCTTCCGCGCCCAGGTCGGGATCGTCTTCCGCGCCTTCCACCGCCTGGAACATCGCCCCCGGCCCGCCGGCAATGATGCCCTGAACAAGCCCGGGTGGGACGCCGAAGGTCGGCGGACACTCGGAGGCGTCCAAAACGCCCAGACGCCCGCTGGTGCCGGCCCCCACATAGAGCAGACGCCCGCCCAAACGAAACGAAGCCGCCGCGCGCTGCACCGCGCGGGCGATGTGCGGGATTTCGGGAGCGACAGCCCCGGCCACGCGCGCATCTTCCTCATTCATCAGGCGCAGGCGGGCTTCCAGCGGCAGAGCGTCAATGTCGGTCAGATCGGGGTTGATGGCCTCGGTCGTCAGGGCATGGAGATCGGCAGAAGTCATCGGGAACCGTCCTTTCGCAAGAATGTGTTATAATAGCGGTGCATTTTCAATTCCGAACGCTGCGAGGTACAACTGTCCCATGCCGACTTATGGCTACGAATGTCTTTCCTGTCACAACCAATTTGAAGTCTTTCAAAGTATCAAAGACGATGCCCTGACCACCTGCGAGTCCTGCGGCGGCGGGCTGCGGAAGCGCGTTTACCCGGTAGGCATCGCGTTTAAAGGGTCGGGCTTCTATGTGAACGATTACGCCCCGAAGTCCGAAGGGAGTTCTAAGTCCGGCGGGACTTCGTCCGACACGGCCAAATCCGAAAGCAGCGAGGCGAAATCGGATGCGAAAGCGGAGCCGGCCAAAACAGAAGCCAAAGCCGAGCCAAAAACAGAGACAAAGGCCGAGAGCAAGCCGGAGACGAAAACGCCAACGGCCTCCGATGCCTAAGTTTACCACGGGCGTCAAGAGAAACACAAGAACGCGAAAAGCCTCCTCTCGGAAGAGAGGAGGCTTTTTTGTCTGCCGATACCTACCGAATCCGCTGCTGCAGCAGAGTCACGAATTGCTGCAGCTCGCCGCTGTTGAGATCGGAAGCGGCCCAGAAAACCATTCCCGCCTGAGTCCAGTGAACGAGATGATAGCCCTGGCGCGTGGCCCCGTCGGCAGGGACAGGCAGCGTCGGAGAGGCCGGCCAGACAAACACATTGATAATGTGCTTATGACGCCGATAGACCAGCGCCGCCACAGGCCGGTTATCCAGATAATCCAGGCGTCCGCCCAGCAGGGGAAATCCCTGATCTTTCAAGTTCTCCACCGGCGGCGAGAAAGGCGCCCTGCCGTTGAACCAGGGCTTGACGGTATGCTGATCGGTGGAAACAACGTCCACGAGATGGTTCGCCATAAGAGAGCGGATGTGGCTGTCCAGAACTTCCTGAGCCACGATGTCGCTGCCGGACGGCAGCGCGGCGTGGGTGACGGGCCGGAAATAGAAGAAACTTCCCAGGAAGAGGCAGGCGAGGGCCAGAGACGCGGCGACGGCAAACCAAAGTCTCGTGGAGGACACGAAAGACGCGGCAGGAGGGCGGGAGACAGGAACTCGGACCTGCAATCTCGCGGGGGCCGGATAGCGAAGAGAACTGTCCCGCAGCGCGGCTCCCAGCATCTGATAATTCGCGTAGTCCTGCGCGCAGTTCGGGCAGGTCTTCAGATGCTGCTCCACTGCCACGCCGGTCATCAGATCCAGTTCGGAATCCAGATAACCATGCATCAAGATTTTCGCCTGTTCGCAGTCCAATCGTTCACTCCTGACAGTCGTATTCAGCAAGCCTTCGCTCCAAACGCTTTCGGGCGCGTGCCAGACGGGACATGACTGTGCCGATGGGCGCGTCAATGACGGCAGCGATTTCCCGGTACGAAAGCCCTTCCATCTCCCGCAGAATTATTACCTCGCGAAACTCCGCGGGAAGTTCTTCCAGGGCTTGCCTGACCAATGCGGTGTTGACCTGTCGCAGAACGACCTGCTCAGGGCCGTCCTCGCCGCTCGCATACTGCTGCGTCTCGTCATCCAGAGAGACAAGATCCGAAGCGCGGTTCTGCTTGAGCCAGGTGTAGCAGCGGTTCCGCACGATTTTCAGCAGCCAGGCCCGGCTGTCGCCGCCCTGAAAGCCGGCAAAATACTGGAAAGCCCGCAGATACGCTTCCTGGACAATGTCTTCCGCATCCTGGTCATTGCGTGTCAGCCAGCGCGCCAGATTGTAAGCCGCTTCCTGATGGGGCAGGATCATCTGCTCGAAAACGCGCCTGTTCCAAACGGGTCTGATTGTGATGCCGCAACAATCGTTTTCCTTTGCGAAGCCCTTTTGCGAATAAATCTCGCGGGGCTTCCTACAATTAAGACCTGCGCTTTTCCTGTTTTACTCCCGTTCCACCGAAAAAATTACAGAATGACGCAAAATGGGCGGGAATATATTTGCGCCCCGATGGGTCTGCCTCAGTGAAAGCGCTTCAGGCCGGCAAATCGGCACTCTACATGACTCTTCATGGGCGCGGGAGGCACACAATGAATGATGGTCGAAAAAACTGACAAACAGGACACGTTGCTCCATGACCACAACGGGGACGGCATTGACCGACGCGGATTTCTGAAATGCATGGCGTGGGCCGGAACCGGCGTTCTCTGGACGCTGGGCGGGGGGCTGCTGTCTTCCCGCGTCTTCGGGGATGCGGCGGACGCGACCAGCGGCGACTGGTCGTTCGTCCAGATCAGCGACAGTCATATCGGCTTCAGCAAAGCCGCCAACTCGGATGTCACCGCCACGTTTCAGGCTGCGGTGGACAAAATCAATGCACTGTCAACACCACCAGCCTTTATCCTGCATACCGGCGATCTCACCCAACTGGCACAGGCGGATCAGTTTGATACCGTTTCCCAGATTCTGAAAGGGGCGAAAACGCGCACAGGCCAGGTCTTCACGGTCCCCGGAGAGCATGATGTGGTCGGAGATGGGGGAAGCTCTACCTGGAGCGCTACGGGAAGGGCACGCGGGGGGGAGGCTGGTACAGCTTTGACCAGCAGGGAACCCATTTTCTGGGCCTGGTCAATGTTCTGGATCTTAAAGCCGGCGGCATGGGCAATCTCGGCGCGGAACAGCTTGCCTGGCTCCGGGATGATGTCAAATCCCTTTCCAGCAGCACGCCCATTGTCGTATTCGCGCATATGCCGCTCTGGGAGGTCTACCCACAGTGGGGATGGGGCACGTCCGATGGCGCGCAGGCGCTGGCCGCCTTGAAGCGCTTCGGCTCGGTCACGGTGCTGAACGGTCACATTCATCAGGTGCAGCAGAAAGTGGAAGGCAGCGTCTCGTTCCACACCGCCATGTCTACGGCCTTTCCGCAGCCGGCGCCGGGGACAGCGCCCACGCCGGGGCCGATGAAGGTTCCAGCGGGGAATCTGCGCCATGTGCTGGGGATTACAGAGGTCAATTTTGTTTCCGGCCAGCGCTCCGTCGCCCTGGTGGACTCGCCCCTGGCAGCACTTGCTGAGAGTAAGCCGCTATGAACAATAAAACTCTCTGGATGGCGACTCTGCTGACCGTGTGCCTGGTCACAGCGACAACTGCGTCTCTCAGTTCTTCTCCCCTCAGTTCTTCTCGCCAGGAAAAGCCGAAGGGCACTGTTAACGACTCAAGCCGTCTGGTCGCGGCGGGACATACGTTGTTCCTGACGAACTGCGCGCCGTGTCACGGGGCCAATGCCCAGGGCGACGACGGGCCGAACCTGCACGCGCTGCAACTGCCGGACGCTGTGATCGCCGAGGCCATTCAGAACGGGTTCAAGAACGAGATGCCGCCTTTCGGGAAAAAGCTCAAGGCCGGCGAAGTAAAGCTGCTGACGGCGTATGTTCATTCCCTTCAGCAGACAGGCCATCCAAAATAGAAAATCCCCGCACCGAAAGGCGCGGGGATTTTCTGCTCCGGCTCCCCCAGAATTGGGGGCTGGGGGGGCAATTAATTCTTGCTCGTAATGAGCAGATGCCCGGTCGCGGCGTCGTACTGCACATCTGCGTCCAGGGCCGCACCGACAAACGACAGGGGAACCATTGTCCGGCCCGTCATCAGGTACGGCTTGCCGTCCAGCATGACTGTTTTGGCATTGACCCGCGCCTGGTTGTTGCCAATCGTCAAGACGATGTCTTTGGTCGCGTTTTTGGCATGAACCGTGCCGGTACGCGCCTGCCAGGTCAGAGTTCCGCCGCCATGCTCAAAGATCTGGCGCAGCGGGCCGAACACGATCCCCTGACGGGCGGCAATCGGGCGATCCAGCTTCACGGTCGTGTGGTTGAACAGAATAGAGGTCTGGCCGACGCTTCGCAGCAGGCTGCCGAGGCTGGCGGGGAAATGAACGCGCAGGGGGTGCATTCGCAGAGCCGGCTGGACGACGGCACGGGCCAAACGCATCTCCGCCCGATACGAGGCAATCTTGACTTCCGGCGCGATGCGCGGCGCGGTCAGAACAGGCACGGCTAGGTCAGTTGGCAGCAAAGGCAGGGATGCCATTCGCTGGAGGCGGGTGATTTTGCCAGGAACGCGCGGGGCGGGGCCAGCCTGGGGCGTGTCGGCGGTCGCCGTCGGCGTGGCCGCAGCGGCAGGAGGAGCCGGCAATGGCTTGTAACCGCGCATCGGCGTCAGCGCCATCAAATGGGGCGTTGCGGTCGCTGCCGGCTGGGCGGGCCGCTCCGTGGCAAAGGGAGAAGACAATTCGGTACCGAAATTCAGCGAACCGAAGTGCATGGAAGAATGTTCCACACGGGCCATCTGCCGCAGAATTTCGCGCGTGGCGGCGGCGCGCGCGGTTGTCATGGGCGCAAAGGGCGCTTCGGACGCCAGAAGATCGGGCCGTCGCAGGGGCAGGGGCCGTCCCAGACTCTTCTTGGAGGCCAGCGTCCGGGACGCGGCATTGGCCGGATGCGCCAGGACCAGACGGGAGGACGCTCGGCGCGGCAGAGCCGGCTGAACGGTGTCGGACATGACCGGCCTGACAACTTTGGGGCTGTCCAGCAGATCGCGCCGGATATGGGTCTCGCCGCCTGGATTGTTGACATAGATTTGCATGGCCTGCGAGTGGCCGACATTGGGCGAATCGTTGTAGCCGAATGCCTCAATCGTATGGACGCCGTTGGGATAATTGGTCGTGTCCCATTCAAACTCGTAGGGCGCGAAGTTTCGCAGCGTCTTGAACGTTTTGTCAATAAACAGGGACACATATGGCGCTTTGCCGCTGGGATCGCTGGCTTCCACGCGCAGAGTGACCACGCCCTGAACCTTGCCGTTCTCCGCGGGATTGACCAGATGCAGAACGGGAGCCGCGACCGATGTCATAGCGGGATTGACGGGCAGCGGGGCGATGGGCGAACCGCTCATCGGCTCGGCATTGTCCCCCGCGCCGAAAGTAAAGGCGCTTTTGGCCGACTTGACTTCCTGGTCGGCGGCGGTAGCGCGCACCACGATCTTATGCGTCCCGGCGGCAAGCTGCGAGGCATCCACCAGGAACGAGACCACGCCGCGCGTTTCCGGCACGTCCAGCGTTTTGGACGCCGCCTTGACGCCGTCTAAGATCAAGTCCACGGAAACGATCTGGTTGCCGGGCGTGCCTTGATAGAACGCCGAAATCTCCACCGGCTTCAGTCCCGTCAATGGAACATGGGGGTCAGGGCTGAGAATGGTGACGCCCAGATCACTTTCGCCGGGCAGGACAAGGTTTCCGGGCGCGGCATACGCGCGGTGCGGGCCAAGCAGGTTGAGTCCGAGCGCAGCGGCCAGCATGGTCGCCGCAGTGGTCAAACCCTTTAACGAGATTTTCATTCGGTGCGCCTCCAGGCGGGTGGTGTTGCGGACACGGCAGTGGGTGATCTGCGAGTTCTCTTGGATCGGTGCAAGCAAAATCGGCGACACAAAAGCGTCACTCCCCTACTGTAACACAGCCCGCGCAAAAAGTCAAGCGTTTTTTGCAAAAGAAACCGCCGCCGCAAAAACGCCCGGCCTCCTGTAGAGAAACCGGGCGTTTGTGCAGAACCGGAATGTTATTGCTTGAGCATCTTTGTCTGGTGAAAAGCGGCGGAGGAGGAATCCGACTGCAACACAAGCGCCTGCCTCAAATTCTCCTTTGCCTCGCTCCTGTCCTGGTATGAGATTTGGTCAATGGCGAGAGCCGTTCGGGTCGCGGCTTCCAATGCTCCCGGCGCTGTCAAAGAAGCCGTCGTGAGAGGCGGCAGGGGTTCGCCATTGGCTCCGAACTTCGCCGCCAGCATCTGCATCCCTCGCTCATACACCAATTTCGCTTCTGCCGTTTGGTCTGTCTCTTGGAGCAAAAGTGAAAAACGCATTAGCAAGGTCGGGTCGCTCTCCTCAGGGTTTGGCTGATCATAATCGCTGGGCTTGTCGCTCGGTATTTCTTTTGGTTTCGCCGGGTCGTTGTTTCCAGTCGGAACATATTTCCCCGGCCAGCCATAAAATAGAAGACGGTAGTTCACGATTCCCTCTTTGGCTTGCCCGTTGGCTTCGTAGGCTTCAGCCAGCCAGCGATAAGTGGCAGCCGAATCGGGCCATAGATCACGCGACAGATTGAGCCGTGCGATAGATTTATCATAGCGATGATAAGCCAGGTACGCAAATCCTATATCTCGCAAGTCCTGCGCGGTAAAATACCTTTCTCTAGCCTTTGGATCAACTGGACCAGCAGGTAACTTAGCCCGAAGACCATTACCCTCAAGATGTTTTAATCCATGGGCGTACTTGGCAGCCAGTGGAGGGTTCAGAATGTCATTCCCTTCATCATCCGTGTATCTATCACTAATGCTTATAGTTTGTAATCCTATCTTGGCAGTCGATCCTATTGTCTGCTGTGCAGTGACGGGTAGACACAGAAACGAAAAAAACAACGCTGTTGCAAAAGGCTTTAATTCAACAATCTTTGTCATGCGAAAACTCCTATAATCCACGTTCGGGAAGGTCCCAGTTTGGGGATAGAACGATCAGTGCCAGAGAAGGCTATTGCTCAAGTTAACTAAGGCGGGCCTGTAGGATCAGAGTTAGTATGCTTGATGAGCCAAGTGGGAGGTGAACTTGTAGGTACAGGCGTATAAGAAAGGCGTGAACTTGGAGTGCCGCCCATAAACGACCAGCTAGGAGTGTCATCCGGGTTAGGATCTTCATCTTGTTCAGTTCCTGACCACCCCCAAGAATAATTTTGGAGAGGTATCCATACAGATACACCACCTGATGTCGGCGGCTGGTACATCAGCCAGGTCGTGAACTTATCGTTACCAACGACTTGATTCCAGCGAGAGCCACCATCGTCATGGACCGGGATAGTGTTACCAAAGATGCCTGGAATTAACATTTGCGGACTGTCCACATCTAGCGCAACATTTGCAGGTTGATTCGGGATCGTCCATTTGTGTAAGTATGGAAATCCACTATCCAATCCCTGTACGCCGTTGTTCAAAACTTGGTAAAAAGGTGAAGATTTTGACCCTGGAAGCAATACACGATAATACTTACGGTCAGGTGTAGTAAGTTGTGCAAAACAAAATTGTCCGCCTACGAATGGTTTCGGAACATTTATTGAAACATCATGCCAACTTTGACCATCTGTATATATATGGTCGCCCGGTAGTCCTAACAAGCCAATTGATTCAAGTTGGTTGTTGACTTTCACAATTCCACCTGTAATCCCCCAATTTGTCACACTTGGCTTCACTATAGTAATCGCCTGGAATGGCACAGTCACAGTGAAGGTTGTTTTGCCATCTGTTGAGGTAAGCTTCACAATGCATTGAATGATGATTGTCTCAGCCGACTTATCATAGAAACTGAAGGTTTGACCAGTTGTGTAAGAAGGATCATCGGACAACAGAACGAGTTGATGGCTTGCTGCCTGATCATTGTAAGTCTCAAACGCATCAGCAGCGGCGGCGGGTTGGGCGTTTGTCATCACGGACCAGCTGTAAGTGGCCGTATAGCCGGTCGGGACACTCACGCTGGCTGTGATCTGCTCCCCCGTCAATGCTTCCTGCGAGTTACCGACAGGTTTTGTTCCCGTCAAGGTGCCATTCAACAGAGAAGCGTTGAAACCGACACCCGCTTGAAAAGCGCCCGTCAGGTCTTTGCCAAACATCAAAGGGGAATTCGGCACATTGAAGCTGGTTTGACCCGCCGTGACAGGAACCGAAACCACATGAGTGCCGAGGCTTTCATACGCATAGGTATCCCAGGTCGCCACATCACCGGCATAGCCATCATTGGCATTGGAGGCGCTGACCATCCCATAAGCGTCCGACTGCAACAACACGGAAACCGTACCCCCCGGCGCACTGCCGGGGCCGCTCCAAACAAAGACCGGCGAAATCGTCCCCGAAAGAGACCGGGAAACGCCAGACAACCCGGAAGCATCAAAAGAAATGTTGGTGCCGGCCTCTTTTGTGTAGGAGGAATCATCGTAGGAAGCGCCTAAGCCAACTGTCGCCGGCCACGAAAAGGGACTGCTGCCGCTGACGGTTGTGGTTCCCGAACAGGCGTAGTGATCCAGAACCCACGAACCCGGAGACTGCGGCTGGTTGCTCGTCGGATTAGACGAAAGCGTCGTCGTGGGGCCTGGCGTGCCGTCATTGGTGATGATCCCCAACTGAACCGACCCGCCGGTTCCCACGTTGGGCGCATTCCACAGGACGCGAACACTGCCGTCGGCGGCAGCCGTCAAGCCGTTCGGCGTGCAGCCGGAGGGGTAAGCGATGGTCTGGCTGGTGTAAGCGCCGCTGGTGTCCACCGTTCCCAGCATCACGGAACTGGCCGCAGAGTTGTTCCACAGGATGCGGACAAAGTTGCTGCCGTCTACGGCCATGCCCAGCGGCGTGTAGCCAGTGAAGGGGCCGTACAGATTGTAAGTGGTGGAGGGATTAGCACCATCGGCGTTGGTCCACAGACAGACCGAGCCATCGGTCTTGTTCCACAGGACACGGGGAATGCTGTTGGGGCCAACGGCCAGAAACGCGGCGGTGTAGCCGGTGTAGGGGCCGAACGTGCTGGAAGTGAACGTGCCGTCCGTGTTGATCTTGTACAGGCACATGGTTCCATCGGTCTTGTTCCACATCAGGCGCGGCGTGTTGTTGCCGCCGACAGCCAGGGCTTTGGCGGTCCATCCGCTGAGAGGAGTAAAGGTATTGGTGGTGTAGCTGCCGTCGGCTTCATTGACGCTGTAGAGGCAAGCCTGCCCGTTGGTGTTGTTCCAGAGGATGCGCGGAATGTTGTCGGCTCCGAGGGCGACTTGGGTGGCGCTCCATCCGGTGAAAGGTCCAAAGCTGTAGGGGGTGACGGTGGTGTCGGCATTGACGCGCCAGAGGGAGAAGACGCCGCCGCCGCTGTTCCAGAGGATGCGGGTGACGTTATCGGTTCCGCCCACGGCAGAGCTAATGGCTTGCGGGTTGAATTGGGCGTGAGCAGGCACAAGGCACAGGATCAGCACGAGACTAGCGACGAAGGAGCGGATAGACGAAGGAGCGGATAGACGAAGGAGCGGATAGACGAAGGAGCGGATAGACGAAGGAGCGGATGATTGCATGACATGATTTACCTTCCTGAGATCGGCAGGGGCCACGACACGCTCACGTTTAGCGTCCTGCCTTCATTGTACAGCAGATTTCGCGGGATGTCAAGCGTTTTTTCGCAACCTTTTGGCCTGCGTGGTATAATAGGGCATCTTCACCCGACTTTTGACAGGAGAGACCGCTTTTGACATTTCAATTTCGCCCGCTTCCTCTGGCCCTGACACTGGCCGCGTTCGCTCTGGCTGGGTGCGGCCACAAGCAGAGCGCCGATGCGCCGCCTGCGGCCAACATTCTGCGCGTCCCGCTGCTGGCTGACCCGACCACCTTTGACCCGGCCAAAGTGGAGGACGGGACGACCATTGACGTGCTTCAGCAGATTTTTGAAGGGCTGGTGCAGTGGACGCCGCAGAATACACTGGCCCCGGCGCTGGCCGAGAAATGGGACATCAGCAAAGACGGGCGGACGTACACGTTCCACCTGCGCCCGAATGTCAAATTTCAAGACGGCAGCCCGGTGACCGCGCAGGATGTTTATTTTTCCCTCCGGCGCGCGCTCGATCCCGCCCTCAAATCCACCGTCGCCCTGTCCTATCTCGGCGACATTGTCGGCGCGAAAGAAGAAAACAGCGGCAAAGCGACGGCATTGACAGGCGTCAAAGTGATAGACCCGCAGACCGTCGCCATCACCATCACCGCCCCCAAAGCGTACTGGATTTACACCCTCACCTACCCGACGGGCTACGTTGTCTCCCAAAACGAAGCCAAAGACGGGGTGGAACTGACTGATGACGCTGTGGAACGCGGGGCGGGGACGGGCCTGTTTAAGCTGACCGGGTATCAGCGGGATGCCAAAGTGACGCTGGACGCGAACCCCGCTTACTGGGGCGGCGCACCTCATCTGGCCGGGCAGGAGCGGCCCATTATTAAAGACGCCGGAACGCGCCATGATGAGTATGTGGCCGGGCAGCTAGACATCGTGGATGAGGCCAAAGGCGATCTGGAAGCGGATGAGAAAGACCCGAATCTCAAGGACCAGATTAAATACTGGCCCCGCGCGGCGACCTATTACCTGGGCATGAACGAAAAGACGTTCAAGCCCTTCGCCGATGTGCGCGTTCGTCAGGCGCTGGCTTATGCCACCGATAAAAAGCGCATCCAATCGGTCGTTCTGGCGAACAAACTGGACATCGCGGAAGACATCCTGCCCGAAGGCATCCCCGGCTTTGACCCTCAGTTCAAGGGCATTCCCTACGACCCGGCCAAAGCCCGCACCCTGCTGGCGGCAGCGGGCTATCCCGGCGGCAAAGGCTTCCCGGTCGTTAATATCTCGTTCCGCGAATCCTATCCCGACTTGAGCAAGACCGTCGGACTCTTGGCCGATATGTGGCAGACCAATCTGGGCATCACCGTCCAGCCGAAAGTGACGGAGTGGGCGACGCTGCTAGACCAAGAGCATGACAACGCCCTGGACTGCTATCATATCCGCTGGGCGGCGGATTATCTGGACCAGCAGGATTACTACTCCATCCTACTTCATACGAACGGCGGCGAGAACCACACGCTGTATTCCAATCCAAAGTTCGACGCGCTCTGCGATCAGGCCGATGTGGAGCAGAACCCGGCCAAGCGTAGCCAGCTCTATCGTCAGGCCGCCCGCATCGCCGCCGACGAGGTTCCTCTGATTCCCTTGTATTATCAAAAAGACATTGAACTGGTCAAGCCGTATGTCAAAAACTTAGATGACGGCCTGATGGGCCATCTGCCTTTTAAGAATCTGACGCTGGCGAAGTGAAGCCCTGGCCTTGAAAGGCCAGGCTATTCAAGAACACAAAGCCCCTCCGGGGCTGAAGAAGTGTCTACGGTTGCCAGTCTTTAGCCCCGGAGGGGCTTTGTATACTTTTAGCCCGGCCTTTCAAGGCCGGGGCTTTTCTGATGCTTTATGCTCCGTTTTCTTCTTCAGCGTCTCAGCCTTGCCCTGCTCTCGGTCTGGGCCGTCTGCACGCTGACCTTTTTTATCGCGGCGTCCGCGCCCGGCGATCCGGCCCTGATTGCGGCGGGGGACAAGGCCACGCCTGCCGCCGTCGCGCAGGCGCGGCATGATCTGGGGCTAGACAAGCCGGTGCTGACGCGCTATGGCCTGTATCTCGCGGGCGTGGCGCATGGCGATCTGGGCCGGTCGTTTCTGCGTGACCGGGAACCCGTCGCCCATTTCCTCAAGCGTGGCCTGCCGAACACCATTCTGCTGGCTGTCGCCGCCATTGCCCTGGCCCTGCTTGTCGGCATCCTCACCGGCGTCGCCGCCGCGCTGAAGCCGAACAGCCTGCTGGACCGGCTCTTGATGACCTCGGTGCTAATTGGTGTCACACTTCCCAATTTTGTCCTTGCTCCGATCTTAATTCTCGTCTTCGCGCTGCAACTGGGCTGGCTGCCGACGCCCGCGCAGGACAATCTGTGGGCCATTTCGCCGGATCACCTTGTCCTGCCAGCCCTGGTACTCGCGGCTCGCCCTGCCGCCCTGATCGCGCGGATGACACGGGCGTCGCTGCTGGAAACGCTGCGGCAGGATTATATCCGCACCGCGCGGGCCAAAGGACTATCGCCCATGACAGTCCTGTTCAGGCACGCGCTTGAAGAACGCTTTTCTGCCGGTGCTGACGACAGCAGGCGTCTCGTTTGGCTACCTGCTGTCGGGATCATTTGTCGTGGAAACGATTTTCACCATCCCCGGCGTCGGCGCAGCCTCTATTGATTCGCTGGGGGAGCGCGATTACTCAGTCATTCAGGGAACGACATTACTGCTGGCGGTGATTTTCGTCGGGATTAACCTGCTGACGGACTTACTGTACGCCTTTCTGGATCCGCGCGTCAAGGCGACAGAGGGGATGGGATGAGCGTCCAACTGGAACAGGAGCGGCAGGAGACGGCAGGGTTGGCACTCGCGCAGCCCCACCCTACCCTCGCGGTTTGGAAACGGCTGTGGCGAAACCCGCTGGCTGTGATCAGTCTGGTTGTCCTGACATTGATCGTCCTGCTGGCAATCGTCTATCCGCTCGTCTCGCCCTACAGCTACGCGCATCCGACCGCAGACATCAGCGCGTCGTCGTCGGCCCGGCACTGGCTGGGGACGGACGATTCGGGATACGACCTGCTGACACGGCTGGCCGTCGGAGCGCGCGTTTCGCTGTCGGTAGGCGTCGGCGTGGAGACGATTGTGCTGCTGGTGGGGATTCCGATTGGGCTGATCGCGGGCTATTATGGGCGCTGGGCCGATCTGGGACTGATGCGGCTGACCGACATGATGTTTGCGTTCCCGGACATCCTGCTTGCCATTCTCATCATGGCGGTTTACGGGCAAAGCATCGGCAATTTGTTTGTCGCCCTAGCGATTACGGGCTGGCCGGGGCTGGCGCGGCTGGTACGCGGGCAGGCGCTGTCGCTACGCGGGCGGGAGTTTGTGGAAGCGGCGCGGGCGCTGGGCATTCCGAGCGGCCAGATCATCCGCCGCCACATTCTGCCCAATCTGCTGTCGCCCATCGTCGTCGCCAGCACGATTGACATTGCCGGCGTGATTATTGCCGAGGCGACGCTGTCGTTTCTCGGGATTGGCGTGCAGGACCCGCTGCCGTCGTGGGGCAAGATGATCAGCATCGCCCGAACGTCCCACTACTGGCGGTCACACCCCGTATTGATCATTTACCCCGCCCTGTGCCTGTCGCTGACGGTTCTCAGCTTGAACTTTTTAGGGGATGCCCTGCGCGATGCGCTGGACCCGCGCTCAGAATAGCTTACGGCCCCATCGGCGAGATATAAGCCGGATAACCTTTTTTCTGAAGGTCATCCGCGGCTTTGTTTGCCCCCGCCTTGGAGCGATACGCGCCGACCTGGACTTTATAAACCAGATGGTCGCCCTCACGTTCGCTCCGCGTGCTGGTATTAAACCCCTCGCTTCGCAACTGGTCGGCATCGCTCCGGGCCTTGCTTTCATCGGTGTACGCCCCGGTCTGAACACGGAACTGAGCTTTGCCGCCGCCTTCCTGACCAGACTCGGAGTCGCCCGGTTTGCCGACCCGCTCAAAATCCGGGTCGGCAGGAGCAGGGGGCGGGGCGGGCGGCGCGCTATTATCACTTGGCGATGGGAATGTGGTGTCGCCGCCATTGGCGGGAGCGGGTGGGGCGGACGCATCATGACTATCGCTGCTGGGAGCAGCCGGCGCGGCAGGGTTGTTTGGGCGGGCAGGCTTGGCGGGCGGCGCGGCTTCCTGCGCCGCTTCGGGATCCGGGGAAATGGCAGGAACAATCCGATCCACGCGGCGCATAATCGGCGTGCTTTCCTCATGGATCGCAATGCGGGGAGCGCCCGGCGCGGTGTAGTCGCCGTTGGTCAGGTGCGGATGGACGACGTGCGGCACGACAGGCGCCGTGGGCGTGGAAACAACGGGCTGCGGCTGCTGCTCCACCGGCTCCACCGGCCGCGCGGGATGCATTCCGCCAAACAGAAAGCCAATCGCGATGCCGCCCGCGATGGCGGCAGCAGCGGCCCCAAAAAACTTTAAAACGCCACCAGCCCCATTTGTTCTATTTGAATTGCTGCGCGCCACGGCGATATTCCCTCAGTCTCTACTATACGCCGCCGGGACCTTTTTTGTCAAGACGTTGGGCGAGAATATCGGGAAGAATTCGCCGAAATGGAGCGGCTGTTCTAGCGAACAAGCGCCAGATGCGTCTCCTCCCAGTGGTCGGTGAGGCTGCGATGCTCAAAACAGTTCTCATGCGGCTGCACCAGAACTTCGTCACCTGTCTTCTGCGAAAGCAAGCCGCAGCGCCAGACGGCGGCAGAGCGAGCGCCGTCGGGAGAGGTCAGGTAAACGCGGTCTTTATGGCAGCACGTCGCGCACTCGTGTAATTTGGGTTCAGTTTTCTTTGGAGATCGTTCCAATAGTTCAAGTGTCATCATGTTTTCCCTTGCTGAAGACATTGTACCCGGTTCAGCTAGTTTTTTATATAAAACTATGTTAAGTCTTCATTAACTTTTCCGCTTCCACCGAATACTGTGGCGAAGTACACGTCTCAGGTATAATAAACACACCATGCCAGAGAATTTCAGCAGACCATCAGAAACATATCCGCAATTTTTGCATCATCGCCCATATTGATCACGGCAAGTCCACGCTCGCCGACCGGCTTCTGGAATTCACCGGAACCGTGCAGCGGCGGCACATGCAGGAGCAGCTCCTCGACTCGATGGACATCGAGCGCGAGCGCGGCATCACGATCAAAATGGCCGCCGTGCGGCTGAACTATAAAGCCGCACGACGGCATTGACTATGAACTCAATCTGATCGACACGCCCGGGCCATGTGGACTTCACCTACGAAGTCTCCCGATCGCTGGCCGCCTGCGAGGGGGCGGTGCTGGTCGTAGACGCCGCGCAGGGCGTCGAAGCGCAGACACTGGCGAATGTCAACCTGGCGCTGAACAACAATCTGGAGATCGTCCCGGTCATCAACAAGATCGACCTGCCCGCCGCCGAGCCGGACCGCGTCGCCGAAGAGATCGAGGAAGTGCTGGCGATTGACGCCACCGAGGCCATCCGCGCCTCGGCCAAAGAGGGCATCGGGACGGAAGAGATCCTGGAGGCCATCGTCCGGCGCGTCCCCCCGCCGCAGGGCGATCCCGACAAGCCGCTGCGCGCCTTGATCTTCGACAGCCATTTTGACGCCTATCTCGGCGTCGTCGCCTATGTGCGCGTCCGTGGACGGCGAGATCGCGCCGGGCACGCAGATCCGGACGATGGCGACCGGGCAAGACGTTTGACGTCACCGGCGTCGGCATCTTCGCGCCGCGCATGAAGCCGGTCGAGAAGCTGCTGACCGGCGAGGTCGGCTACATCACCGCCAGCGTCAAGACCGTCGGCGACTGCCGCGTCGGCGACACGCTGACCCTCGCCCACGGACGGGGCGACGGAGCCGCTGCCCGGCTACCGGCAGGCCAAGCCCGTCGTCTTCTGCGGCCTCTACCCCGTAGACAGCAACCAGTATCCCGATCTGAAAGAAGCGCTCGGCAAACTGCAGCTCAACGACGCCGCGCTGACCTTCGAGCCGGAATCGTCGGCGGCCCTGGGCTTCGGCTACCGCTGCGGCTTTCTCGGCCTGCTGCACCTGGACATCGTGCAGGAGCGTCTGGAGCGCGAGTTCAACCTGACCCTGATCGCGACCGCGCCGAGCGTCATCTACAAAGTGCATCTGACCGACGGCGAGATCGATCGAAGTGGACAACCCGGCCAACCTGCCGCCGCCACGTCCAGATCGCCAGCATGGACGAGCCGTATGTCACGGCCAGCATCATCATCCCGTCCACCTATGTCGGCACGGTCATGGACCTGGCCCGCGACCGGCGCGGCGTCTACGTCCGCACCGAGTATCCGGCCAAAGACCGGGTGATGATCTTCTACAAGCTGCCGCTGAATGAGATTCTGATGGACTTCTTCGACCAGCTCAAGTCCCGCACCAAGGGCTATGCGTCGTTTGACTATGAGATGAGCGGCTATGAGCCGTCCAATCTGGTCAAGCTGGACATCAAGATCAACGACGACCCCGTGGACGCGCTGTCGTTCATCACGCATCGCGACAAAGCCTAGGAGCGGGGCCGGCAGATTGTGGAAAAGCTGAAAGAAGTCATCCCGCGCCAGCAGTTCGAGATCAAGCTGCAGGCCGCCATCGGGGCGAAAGTCATCGCCGCCGAGCGCATCTCAGCCCTCCGCAAGAACGTCATCGCCAAATGCTACGGCGGCGACATCACCCGCAAGCGCAAGCTGCTGGAAAAGCAGAAAGAGGGCAAAAAGCGCATGAAAAGCATCGGCAGCGTCGAAATCCCCCAGGAAGCCTTCATGAGCGTCTTGAAATTGGGGAGTGACTAAAGAAAAAGTGATGCAAGAAATGAAGCATGCCTTATTTTGCTGAGGAAAGCTATTGCCGTGTGCCATACGAAGAATACAAGGCGATCACGGAATTGATGCAGGCGCACCTTCAGACACAAAATGACCATTTTTTGAAAGCGAAGATTTCAATAGGTCACAACTTGGGTTACGGGGGGCTATGATGTCGTTTACGACGATCCCTGGCTCTACTCGGAATGTGTTCGCCCAGAGAATGAGGAGTGGATTAACATGACGCTAGCCACTACCCTGATCCTCCCATGTTCACAAAGCCGCGCCTCATTTTCGGTGCCAATGTCATCGTCATTTTCGTTTCTCCACGGCCATATTGTACCTCACTTGCCGCGTATCGCTTTCGCGCGTTCTTCCATTGCTCGTGCCCTAGCCTCATGGCCCATTTGATGAAGAAGATCAGCATACTTTTCCAATGTTCCGGCAACCCGCAAGTGATTTAGCCCCAATAAATCTTCCCGCGCGATAAGAACTTGCTTAAAATATGCCTCTGCGTCTTCGTATCGCTCAAGCTGCTGGGCGCGGATTGCCAGCACATCCAGCGTTTGCAAAATACGCCGTTGTTCTGGCCCCGGTTTTCGCCGCAGGAGAGCAAGGCTGCGCTGTAACAACACTGCCGCCTCAACGCGCCGATCCTGAGTGCTATAGAAGAACACAAGTTGGTTCAGGCTCTCTGCGATGCCAGGGTTTTCTTCCCCTAACACTTCCTCATGCAGCCGAAGAGCCTGCCAGTAAAGGGCTTCCGCCTCATCATTCTGCAATTTCTTAGCCGACTTGATGCCTTCCATACGCAAACGCCAAACTTTGGCAAGTTGCTCTTGTTGTTCCGGCGTCAACATCTCCATTACGCAGCTCCTCCATTCAGCATCTTATGGATTGTTGCCGCTAATTTTCTATTCATAGCGGGGGCGTTGGCGATCTGCTCTACGCTGGCGTGTTTGAGTTTGTCTACGCTGCCGAAGAATTTTAACAACTCGCGGCGGCGGGTCTGGCCGATGCCGGGGATAGTGTCTAAGACAGACATGGTGGCGTTTTTGCCGCGCAGGGTGCGGTGGTAGGTGATGGCGAAGCGGTGAACTTCGTCACGAACACGCTGTAACAGGAAAAGCGCCTGGGAATTGCGGGGCAGCACCAACGGGTCGGACTGGCCGGGCTTATAAACCAGCTCAAATTGCTTCGCCAGGCCGATCATGTTCAGTTCCAGCCCCATTTCTGCGGCGACAGAGACAGCGACGGCGAGTTGCCCCTTGCCGCCATCAATCAGCATCAGATCGGGCAGCGTGTTGAACTTGGGATTGTTGGACTGGGCTTCTTTCAAGCGCCGCGTCAAAACTTCGCGCATCATGGCAAAGTCGTTCGGCTCACCCGTATGGGTCGGCTTCTGGATCTTAAAACGCCGGTAATCGGATTTGAGCGGCTTGCCGTCGTGAAAGACCACCATGCCGCCGACCGAATGGCTGCCCTGAATGGTGGAAATGTCAAAGGCTTCAATGCGCTCCGGGGGCGTGTCCAAACCGAGCGCGTCCTGGAGTTCCATCAGCGCGCCTAATGTCCGGTCGTGTTCGGCGGCTGCCGTGGCCTGCATCTGGTCCAAAGCCAGCCTGGCGTTTGTGGGCCGCCATGTCCAGCAACTGCTTTTTTTCCCCTCGCTCCGGGACGGTGAGGGTAACTTTGGTTCCTTTTTTCTGCTTCAGCCACTGCTCAATAATCACGGTTTCTTCCACATGGGCCGGCAGAATAATTTCTTTGGGAACATACGTCGCTTCCTGGTAATACTGCTTCACAAACTCCGCCGTCGCGCTTTCAATCCCCTCCTCGCCCTCCATGCCGTCCAACAAGAAATGCTCCTGGCCGATCAATTTGCCGTTGCGGATAAAGAACATCTGCACGGCGCTTTTGCCCTGGTCGTTGACCAGTGCGACAATATCCTGATCAGCCTGATTGGTGGAAACCACTTTCTGCCGCTCAATGAGGGTTTCAATGCCCTGCAATTGATCGCGCAGGCGGGCAGCCTTCTCAAACTGCAAATCTTCCGCCGCCGCGTCCATCTCGGCTCGTAGCTGCTTGACGAGTTTTTCCTGCTTGCCGTCCAGAAACAGGGCCACGTCGTCCACCATCCGCCGATACTCCTCCTGATTGCCTAAGCCCGCACAGGGCGCGTGCGGGCAGCGGCCCATGTGGTGATACAGGCAGGGACGCTGCACGGGCGTATTGTCCCACGATTTGCGGCAGGTAACGAGGGGAAACAGGCGATAAATCAGCCGCAGACTGTCCCAAACAGCGCGAGAGTTGGTAAACGGCCCGAAGTATTTGCTCCCGTCCTGCTTCACCCGCCGTGTGACCAGCAGACGAGGGAACGGCTCGCTCATGGTCAGAACGAGATAGGGGTAATGCTTATCGTCACGCAGCCGGACATTGTAGTGGGGCCGGTGCTGCTTGATGAGATTGCACTCTAAAACCAGCGCCTCTAGCTCACTGTCCACGACAATAATGTCTAAATCGGTAATGCGCGAAACCAATTTGCGCGTTTTGGCCGAATGCTTCGCGCCCTTCTGGAAGTAGGAGCGGACCCGGTTTTTGAGGTTAATCGCCTTGCCGACATAGATAATCTCGCCCGCCGAGTCTTTATACAGATAGCAGCCAGGTGACTGAGGGAGCGATTTGAGTTTTTCTTCCAGCGTGGGTGAAACGGCCATGATGCCATTATTATACCCCAAAGGCGGACGCCTGTTCGGGCAGGGCGATGGGGGCGAATCGCAGACGGGAAATCAGGGCAGGTTATCCAGGTCGTTGAGGTCTTTCAGCCTGCCGCTTGCTTTTTTGTTGAGTTTTAGATTGTTGAGGTTAATGATAGTGACGGGAACACCATCCAGAACGGCAGTCTCCCGCGCCTGCCAGCACTCGTCAAAATCCACGCCGGAGATGCCCGTCAAGAGTTCAATACGTAAAGGCGGGTTGCCCATGCGGATAACAAGATCAGGCTGCGAGAACAATTCGGGAGAAGGCGTCGCGCTTCCAAAGCCAAACGCCTCTAAAGCCGCCACGACACGAACCGCATTCTCCAAATTTGTGCTGATCCAGAGGTCTATGTCGCCGGTGGCGCGTGGGTGGCCATAGTAGCTGACTGCATACCCACCGACCAGCAGGTACTCAGCGTGGTTCTCGTTGAGTAACCGTAAGAAGTCTTTGAAGTCGTTCGGTAGAAGGATCGTAGCCATACATCACCTGCCGCATGAGTTCCAATGCTTCTAAACGGGCTTCCGGCGTCTGCCGATGCCAATACTCGTTCTCATCCGAGCGGTCAGTCAGAGCAGCCACGGTCAATTGCGTCTTGTCCATTTTCCCATCATTCAACAGGCTCATAGTCTGATTATACCCAAATGAGAGGCACTCGTCTGTTCCGGCTATCATGTGTCCACAAGAAAAGGGGCGAACACAAGGTTCGCCCCTACCCTCTTTTTCCATCTTTTTTTCCATCTTTACAGCCCGCTGCTGATGTCCGTGGCCGTCCAGCCGGCAAAGGGGCCAAACAGGGTGGCTGTGTAGCCGCTGCCAGTGATGTCCCAGAGCGCGACCTGGCCGTCTGAGGTGTGGCTCCAGAGGATGTGGGCGACACCGTCCGGGCCGTCGGAAATGGCCGTGGCGGTCCAGCCGGCGTAGGGCCCGTATTGTTTGTACGTATAGGTGTGATCGCTTCCCACGCTCCACAGAGACGCCGTGCCGTTCGTGTTCTTCCATAAGATGTGGGTATGGCTTGTCTGCGGCACGGTTTGCGAACTGTCTTGCTGCACGGTCTGGCCGGTGGCCGCCGCGCTATTCGTCAGGCTCAAATCATCGGTCGCCGTCACGACCGCCGTGTAGGTAATCGGCGTCTGGCCGGTGTTCGCGCCGCTGCTGGCAAACTGCACAGTGTACACACTGCCGACTCCGCCATTCGTGAGAGTGAGGTAGCCGCTGTGGTTCGCCACACTCGCAATAACGCTGTTGATGGCCCGACTGCCGGGATCAGTCACGGTGGCGGTCAGAGTAATGACGCCGCCGGTGTAAGGCAGAACCGTCGGGCTGAGGCCGGCATTGCTGATGATCGGAGGGGTGTGGTCGTTCGCCTGTGAAGTCTGCCCGGAGGCAGCGACGCTGTTGGTCAGGCCCAAGTCGTTCGTCGCAGTGATCACAGCGGTATAGGTCAGTGGTACAAGCCCGGTGTTCGCGCCGCTGCTGGCAAACTGCACAGTGTACACACTGCCGACTCCGCCGTTCGTGAGTGTGAGGTAGCCGCTGTGGTTCGCCACACTCGCAATAACGCTGGTAACAGCCCGATTATTGGGATCAGTCACAGTCGCGGTGAGAGTGATGAGGCCGCCGGTGACGGGCAATGTCGCGGGGCTGATGCCGGCATTGGTAATGGACGGAGGGGTGCTGTCGTTCGCCTGCACCGTCTGGCCCGTCGCCGAAGCGGTCGTGGACAAACTCTGAGCGTCAGTGGCCGTCACGTTGGCCGTGTAGATCAGCGGGGCCACCCCGGTGTTGCTGCCGCTGCTGGCGAACTGCGCGGTATACACATTGCCACTGCCGCCGTTGTAGAGCGTGATATAGCCGCTGTGGTTCGCCACACTGGCAACAACACTGGTAATGGCGAGACTCCCGGGATCGGTCACAGTCGCGGTGAGGGTGATGACGCCGCCGGTGACGGGCAATGTCGCGGGGCTGATGCTGGCGCTGACGACCGGGGGACTGCCAGCAGCGGCGCAACAGGGCGCGGCCAGAGACGGGAGTGCCAGCGCACAGAGGACGAGCGCGGGCAGAAAGAGGGGGCGCGGCAGGGCGCGAAGAGAAGTGAGCATGGGACAACATCCTTTCTTTGCAAATGCTTTCCACGGAAGGCCCCGGAAAGCGCCGACAGGCAGAACGAGGCGCGGATATTGCATAACGCCACGGGTCAGTTTACCTGAAATGCAGAGGAGATTGTTTGATTTGCCCGGCCACGGCAGAATCTTTTGAAGCAGGGAGGGGTCGGGTCTCAATCCAGATGGCGGCGGACGAGGGCAAGGATGTAGAGGAGCAAAAGAACCAGCAGACCGAGGAAGGCATAATGGAGGAGGCCGAGAAGGATGTTCATGGGTCAGCTCGATGCGCTCCCACTCGCAAAGCGCAGTTCCACACTGCCGAAGAGAACGATGTCGCCGTCAGTCAGCGGCAGGCGGCGGCCCGGCGGCAGATCGCGGCCATTGACGCGCGTGCCGTTTTCACCTGACAGGTCTTCCAGCGTGTAAGTGGCGGCATCGGGCGAGATGATGCGGGCGTGTTTAGTAGAGACGGACGGATCGGCCAGGACGATGTCCGACGTGACCGCGCGGCCAACCAGGGTTTCGGAGGCCAGTACGTGCGGTTCGCCGTCCAATCCGATCAAGCGGGCGCGGCGGGGCGGCGCAGTGGCGGACGGGGAAGGCGTGGCGGGCCGGGCATCGGCCTGTTGAAACACCAAGCGGGTCGCGCCGATGAGGATGTCGTCACCGTCTTTGAGGATGCGGTTACCGTCCACGCGCAAATCGCCCACTTTGACGCCGTTCGTGCTGCCCAGGTCGTAGAGCGTCCATGCCCCATCGCGTTCGCGTTCCAGCCGGGCGTGGTTTTTGGAGACCATCCCGTCGGCATCTAAAATTAGATCATTTCCCATGTTGCGCGACCGCCCGATCTGCACGAGGGGCTTGGTCAGGCTGAACAGACTTTTGCGGCCATCCACACCTGTGACGGCCAGGGAAGCCCAGGCGACGGCGGGAACGGTTCCCGGCTCGTCGTCCAGATCAAAGCCGGCAACCGTGGGAAGGTCGTCGGAACCTAACCCCGAAGAACCTAACCCCCCAACCCCCTTCCCTGTTAGGGAAGGGGGAGCAGAAGGAGAAGATGGCTTTTCTGCACCCTTCCCTAACAGGGAAGGGTCGGCGCTTGCGCCGGGATTAGGTTCCTTTGGGCTGGCTTCCCCCTTCTCATACCGCACCTTCACCCGCAGCTTTTCGGCCCGGCCTTCGCGCTCGGCTTCGGGGACTTCGGCAATGGTAAAGTCTAATGGCCCGCGCGTTTTATAGCCGTTCTGCGCCATAAACTTTTGCAGAACGGCGACCAGTTCTTCCTCATCCAGAAATGACAGCAGATACTCGCGCTCTTCGGGGTCATCCACGGCCAGTTCCAGAATGTATTTGTTCGGGACGTAAATCTTGCTGTCAAAACCCTCTTTGCGATGGTCTTCCATGGCGGCGATAATTTTCCGTAGCACGTCTTTAGGCCGCAGTTCGCCCGCATCGCCGCCGAACAGGCCCTCGTACCATTTGCCGAACTTGGAATTGAATCGCTCAAAGATGTCCATAGTAGTTCAGTTTACCCGCGTTTGCGCCGACGTATCAAGTCTATCGCCGATTGCAGTTCGCTCAAGCGAAGCAAGCGGGCGGCGAATAAATAACTCCCGATGCCGCCTACCCCGGCAAGAGCCAGAACAATCGCGGCCCCGACTTTAGGCGACAGCAGAGCAAAGCGCGGCATTTCCAGCAGGGTCAGGGTAATTGCCCCACCCACGCGGCGCAGCACGAGAGTCACGATGCACAAAACAGCAGTGGCGAAGATGATTTTGGCGACACTGATCAGCAGCCGCCGGGTTTGGAGGCCCGTCAGTCGGTGGCGCAGCAAAAAGAATAGGGCCAGCATATGGACTGTGGCGGCAATCGTCGTGGCAAGACCTAATCCCTTGACCGCGGTGGCGGCCCGCGCTTTCAGTTCGGACTGCGCCTGCCAGAGTGCGGCCTCCGCCTGATCGTGACGCGCCTGCGCCTCGGTATCGGTCGCGTTGATCTGCGACACAAGCTGCGTCAATTTGTCCTGCGCCTGACCAAGATTGGAGGGTAAGCCGTCCGGCGAAGGCCGCACGGACGATAGCCCAGCGGCAAGCTGGTTCTGGGCGTCTGCTGCCGGCTTGACCAACGGATGCACGGCATCCAGCGTGTTTTGCCGAGCCTGCACCTGCGTCGTCAAGGCGGCGACACGCGCCTTGACCTGGATGACGGGACGCACGACATAGGCGTTCATGGCGACAAACAGCACAGACACAATCGCGCCGGAAATGACCGGGACTTTGGAGTTTTGCAGGGCGTAAAAGCCGCGCGTCAGCAGGGACTGGCAGGACCAGGCGAAGATTCCCAGGCTCAGAAAGCGCAGAGCGGAGGCAGTCACCAGCGTGTCGTTGTGGGTGTATTTGCCGCTTTCCAGCAGGAATGTAATGACGGGTTCGGCCAGCAAAAACATCAGGGCAGAGGCCGGAACGGTCAGGAACAGAATGTTTCGCAGGGACTGGTTCATGGTCCGGCGCATGGCGAGGAGATTATTCTCCGCCGCCTGCCCGGACAGCGTGGGAAAGACGGCCAACGCCATCGCCTGCGCGAAGACACCGATAGGGCAGCAGCATCAGGCGGTAGGCGTTCATAATCGCCGTCGTGTCGCCCGGTCCCAGGTACGACGCGAACGCTTTGTTGACCATCTGGTCAATGTTCGGCAGCGAGACGCCCAGCCCAATCGGCAGCAGCATCCGCCAGACTTTCATCGCGGCAGGATGCGTCACGTCAAACGAGGGCCGAATTCGCACGCCCAGGCGCGCGACGGCGAGGAAGGGAATCAGAAAGTTGCCCAGAAACGCCCCGCCGATGGCTCCCCAGACCAAGCCGTGAATGCCGAGCCAGTGGTGCAAAACGACGCCGCCGAAGATGATGCCGGAATTATAAATAACCGGGCCAAGCGCGGGAATCAAGAACTGCTTGCGGGAGTACAAGACGCCCATCATCAAGCCGCCCAGGAAAAAGAACATCTGCGCGGGAAGCAAAACGCGTGTCAGCGGCACGGACAGGCCGATCCGGTACTCGTCAAAGCCGGGGTTCAGCCAGATCGTCAGCGCACGGGCATTGATCCACATCACGCAAATCAGCAGGCCGATAAAGACGAAGATGGTGGACGCGACAATGGAAACCGTCTTGTCCGCCGACCGATCTTTCCCCTGCTGCCGGTACTCGGTCAGGATGGGAACAATCGTGGACGACAGCGCGCCGCTTTGGAGCAGGTAAAACAGCAGATCGGGGACGGTAAAGGCCGCGTTGTAGGCATCTGTCTGCGGCCCGCGCCCGAAATAATGGGAAATGATCGCATCGCGCAGGACGCCGAGAATGCGCGACAGCAGCACCGTCGCCATCATCAGACCGGTCGCCCGCGCGATCCCGGACGGCTTATTCCCGCTGCCGTCACCGGGCAGAGGCGCGACGGGGCCGGTCGGCGGCTTGACTGTCGTGGAGGCCATAGGCGTACAGTATACGGCCTGCGGGTTTGCCTTGTCAAGCCGTCAATCGTAATCGGCTAATGCGACGTGATGACTTGCCTAGTCAGCGATCAAAGCGGGATAGCTCTTGTTGGAGGCTATAGACACTCAACTCAGACATGTGATCAATGATGTCAAGGCAACGTTTTTGAGTATCAATGTCCGTGCTCTGTGCGTAAATACGGATAACTAGATCACTCACCGTTTTGGCATCCGCAAAGGAGCGTTGGCGCACATCCCTGACGCTCTTGCCTACTATATTTAAATAGTGTTCGCAGACAAAGCACGTTACATCTGGAAGTTTTGCAGTAGTGCTTTCTAAAGCGTGCATAAGGAAAAATGGCTTTGCCGCGAATGCCGGACTAGCGACAAAGGCTTCCACGAGCCTTGTAAAAGCGCCTAGCTGGTCATCTTTGAGGTATCGAAAGCAAGAAGCCGCCTCATTCACCACCTCCTCATTTTCATCATTAAAGAGTTGAATAAGACCAGTTTCGCAAAGCAGGCGATTGCTAGCAGTTGGGAGGTTGGCCGCGAAGACCTGGGCCGCCGCCCTACGTTCTGGCTCACTTCCATTAACACAACTTTGAGCGAGCGATAAGGCCTCTTCTGATAGCAGAGCATTGATGCAAGCTAATCGCGCACTTGAGTTTACAACCTTTGGATTTGCGGACACCAAGCCTCGTTTGAGAAGCGGCAAGAGTTGATGATAGTGAGTGTGCGATGCATGATAAATAAAATTCTCTACATGGTAGCCCCCAAGCAGAATATCATCAGCATCACAAATCTTCACAAACAGATTGACAGCCACTTGACGATCATAGTTCAATGTGGCAGTCAAGGCAGCCGCAACACAAGAGCGTACTGCTAACGAAGGGTCTTGAACCATCTGATTTAAGTACGGAGTGAAAAATTTTGCACGCTCTTTGTCAGCATAAATGAGTATCTGCCATAGCCAATGCAGCACGACCGCGTGTAGAGTTCAGCCCGATGAATTCTAAATCGCTGCTATGATTTTCTGTGCCTTCAGTCGCTTCGGTTGCATACCAGCCAACTAGCTCCAATAATTCATCAGGCAGTGGCTTTTCCACTATCTTACGAACAGGATCACATATCCAACCTCCCAAAGGGCGACCTGGAAGTTGATGGCAACGTCGGCATACCTTTAGCGCGATTTCAACCTCTTCATTTACTTTCCCAATTCCACGCAACACTGCATCAAAATAGTCAGAATGGAAGCTTTCGGGGAACCTTAACATGAGTTCTGCATAACGTTCTGGTTCCTGTGTAACTTTATGCTCCAATACACCGGATAACTGATGAGCGCCGCCAATCAGGCTAAAGCCGTGATCTCGTCCATCTGTCTCGCTTGTGTACCGAGCAAGCGCTTGAAGCCATTGCCTGTCGGTCATCTTGTCCGTTGCTGAGGCAGGAAGCGGTGATCCAACGACGCCACCAATCATACCACGTGCAGGCTCATTATCTTGTACTCGAAAACTTGCGACGCCACTCCTTTAATCGGCGGGTCGCCGGCGTGGAGCGACGTGCCTTAGCAATGCCGTTGAGTAGAGTCAATTGTGCTCTTCCGAACTGCGTTCCATAGCCCTTATGATAGCTTTGCTTACTTCTCTCATACCAAGAATAGTAGTTCATTACAACCCCCTCAATTGTCCGCAAACTATCTTCAGAACAATGTGGTGTTGCAACATCAAGAAGTTGTTGAGTAGCCCAATACCCGTTATCCGTATAGCCTGTGTATAATCGAGCTGGCCTTTCACACAAATAGTTCACTGCATCGTCAGCAAAACATTCCCCATTCGCTTCATAAGCACGAATCAAGAGGAATTGCCCCGTCTCATAGTCTACATCTTGCAACTGGATGGCATATGGCATGAAGTCTTCCGGCGATTGTTTTGCCAGAATGCGTAAGGCACTTTCCATTGCACTGATAAGTTCTTCTTTTAGCCCATAGCCAACGCCATAAATACGAAACGGCCAAATCCTATCCTTCCAAGGTGGCTCTCCGTCATAGATGGCGTTCAACTCCATAAGGCGGAACATAAACGGCAACAACTTTGCAACAAATGCCTTCGGTGCGCCGGTAGCACAGTCTAAAAGAGCACCGTTCGTAGACTGGTCGGAAATTGTACCGAGGTCATCATGGAAGGGATCGTTTTGCCCCTGTGCCAAACTCAGTTGCAAACGTCTTTCAAAGTAATCGCTCAACAGTTCACAAGCCCACTCAGGTTGCTTCTTAGGAAGTTCGTACAAGGACATAATGCCATTGTTGGAGACGAATGGCATCCCTAGTTGGTCAAGCGTTCCCTGGTTAAGCAGGTGCAGGAATAGATCAAATAAGGAGCGGCTGGCTTCAAGGTTTACCCATTGCACCAGATAGAGTAGTCTTTCATTCCATTTTTCATCTCTATCTACCCAGCCCTGAGCGATTTCTGCAATCCGGTCAGGCTCCTCCCTTGCAATCAGCGATAAGTAGCGTACCGTCTGATCCACTAAAGCATCATTTTGGCTCTCCAATCTCTGCTGGATGACGCCGTTAGAATCAATTAGCCGAAACCAGGGAGTCGTGCCAAGAACTTGCCAAACTTCATTGCTCAAATCGTGTTCGGGATTGCTTATTTTGATAGTATCCTTCAAGTGAGGAGAGAGGATATTCCACTCATCAAGCGTCGGCGCTGTAAGTTGGCTAAGTAAGCCGAAAATAACCTGCTTCAAATGAAAGCGTATGTCAGGGCTGGACAGGAGAAAAGTTAAGTCGGCTAGATATTTGGGCCGATCTTCATCCCTTTCGTGCAGCAGTATCTGGCGAACCTGTGCCCGCCGAAATAGAAATTGCTCACTGCTCAATAGCAGGGAACGTAACTCACCTCCCCGTGCCACGAAACGCCGGGCGAAAGCATAATCAAAAAAGGTCTCGTGAAAAAAAGCGTAGCGCGAACCATCTTGAACAATGACATGATCAGAAGCCATTGCTAGCGCATCCTGCCGGTAATCAGCGACGACATCTTTGGGAGCGGTCAAGACTTGACGACCACTCATATAGTCACAAAGAAGGTCTAAAACGTGTGTCCATTGAATAGACCGGCCCAAGCGACTGCTAACCACATTCTGTTTGTGTTCCCAATAATGATCGTACAAATCCCGCGCTGTAGCGAATGTCAGTGGGTCAGATTGAGTGTCAGAGGCAATCTCAGACAGCAATTTCAGGTGTAGTGGCACTGAGAGCAGTTCCATTTGTTTTCCGGTAAGCCGACTAGCATCCAGCCCCAGTTTTTCGACAACTTCATGGACCGCTTCCTGAGATAGACAGCCAACAAGAATTCTCGACCGCGATCCCATTCTGCCCAATAAGCGGTCTCAATCGCTCATCATTTTCAATATCAAACTTGCGGCACAGCAGAGCCAAGCGCATCTTGGGATGGGCTTTAGCCTGATTGATCATTTCGCCGACACAGTTGAAGTATTGAGGGTTGCGACCAGAGACTTTACTCACAGCGTCAAGTTGATCAATGAGTAATAGGCAGTCCTGCCGCTGTGCTATGTTGGCTAGCACCGTAACTGGAGACTCAGGGAGATCAAGTTGTCGCCCTACATCTTTGGGCGATAACATCGTTGCTAAACGGTCAATACGAAATGCAAGTACAGGCCAGCCAATCTTACGAACAGCTTCTACCACTTGTAGTCCGACACCACTCTTGCCAGTCCCTGCGTTACCAGTAAAAAGTACATTACTTTTACCGGATGGCACTGACAAAGTGTTCATAGCGTCGGCAACTTCTTTGCGGGGAATAACTGCTCCTGCTATAGCGTCTTGGTGGATGGGATTAAGATAACGCGCGTTCGCTGTATCTACCGACGCCAGAATATGTGGGTCATTGTTCCAGCACCTTCGATGGAGGCCTTCTTTCGCTTCAAGATATTGCCATAGGTCAATAGCCCGAAGTTCTTGGTGTAACTGTTCAAGAGCAAATTGCGTCAAAGCCGCTAATGCGGTAGAAGCATCCCCCTCAACTAATGTTGCCAACCGATATTCAACCTGGCTTCTCAGTGTTACTTCATCCGAAGTACGGACGTGAACACGCTGAAGTGCTTCATAAGCCTCAGTAGACGAACAGTTCTGCCAATATCCTCGCAACTTTACGAAGTCTGCGGCGGCTCCTTTGAACTGGATGAACTCAGCCTCAAACTCTTGAAAGCTTTGGGCATCCCTCGCTCGTTGGGACAACGTTGCTAACTCATGAGCAGCATAAGCAGACACAAATACACAGTGGTCAGCCGTAGCTGTCAACTTGTTCCAAAAGTGAGATAGAACTTGCTCTTGCTTCAAAACAGCCAAAGACCAGTGTCCCAAGCCGCTATGTTGTCGTTTTACCTGATGAAACTCACGAATGCCATTCTTTTCCAGGAAGAATTCTACGCCCTCCCCGGCAGACCCAGGCGGTTCGAGACGTATAGTTGAGGCTTGTTCTGCCATAACTTCAGTCATGCAATAGGCCGTCCACAGCCCCTCGTAACGGTTCCCACTTTTATCCGCCGCACCACCTGGAAGTGTCATGGCAGAAATTATACCCTAAGCGGTTTGTTCGCATAGGGTATAATTCTCTGTTATGCGACGCATCTGGGCTTTGGCCGACACGCATCTTTCGTTTGCGAAGCCGAAGCCGATGGACATCTTTGGCGAACACTGGCACGACCACCCGGCGAAAATTGAGAGGGCTTGCCGGGCCGTCATTGCGCCCGACGATCTGCTGCTCCTGCCCGGCGACCTGTCCTGGGCCATGAAGCGGGCGGACGCCGAGCCGGACTTGGCCTGGCTAGCCGCGCTGCCCGGCGTCAAAGTGCTGTGCAAGGGAAACCATGATTATTGGTGGGATTCGGACAAAGCGCTGGACTATCCCGGCCTGCATGACACCCCGTTCGTGTCCGAAGACGGGCAGGTCGGCGTCGCTGGCACGCGCGGATGGATCGGGCATGCCGCGCCCGGCAGCACAGAGGCGGAAAAGGCCCAATGCGAGAAGATCATCGCGCGGGAAGTCACACGGCTATCCCGGCGTCTGGAAGCCCTGGGAGACTGTCCCCACAAATTTGCCTTGATCCACTACCCGCCGCTCCCCGTCTTCGCGCCGATCCTCAAGCAGCATGGCGTCCAAACCGTGCTGTACGGGCATCTGCACCTCAACGGCAAAGACTACCCGCTCCCGGAACGCTGGCAGGGCCTGCGCGCCCTCTGCGTCGCCGCCGACCGCCTGCACTTCCAGCCCCGATTAGTCGCCACGCTCAAATAGTGCCGAGGCGCTAATCTTTCGCGAACAGGGCGGAGTCGCGTTGAAGGTAGCCGCGCATGCGGAGGACGGCCTGGGTGTGGAGCTGGTAGACACGAGATTCGGAGACGGTGAGAACTTTGCCGATCTCTTTGAAGGTCAGGCCCTCGTAGTAGTAAAGAGAGATTACGAGGCGTTCGCGGTCGGGCAGGCGGTCGATGCCGACCGTAAGCGCGGCCTTCATGGCGGTCAATTCCACATCGGCGACAACATTGGCGTTTTCGTCCTGAAGCACGTCAGTCAGGTGCAGACGCTCGCCATCGCTGCTGCCCCCGCCAATCAGCATGTCGTCCAAAGAAAGCACATTGGCCCGGCTGGTGTTGACGAGGAGCTTGAGCAGTTCAGCTTCCGAGAGACCCATCTCGGTCGCCACTTCTTCTTCGGTCGCGGGGCGGCCAAGCTGGACTTCCAGCCGGTAATACGTCCGCTCCAGCGCCTTGACGTTGTCACGGACCGAGCGCGGCACCCAATCTTCCTCGCGCAGCATCTCTAAGATCGCGCCCCGAATCAGCGCGATGGCATAGGTCTCAAACTTGACCTGGCGGGTCACGTCAAACTGATCCACGGCTTTAATCAGCCCCATGACTCCGGCGCTGACCAGGTCGTCTCGCTCCAGATTCGGCGGCAGGCTGGTGACAACCCGGCCCGCCGTGATCTTGACAAGATAAGCGTAGTGGTTGATGATCTGGTCGCGGGCCTTCTGGTCGCTGCGCTTTTTGAAGCGGTTCCAGAGGTCCGGGATGTTCAAGGTAGTTGCTATCGCCATGCGGTCTGCTGCCTTAGTTTATATCGTCTTTGCCCGGCTCATCCGGGGGTAGTTCCGGCGTCTTCTGGTCAAAAAGCTGTCCCCGGCCCTCGGAGGCAGGCGGATGGGGCAGGCCCTGCTGCAACGCCGCGCGCAGGATCAGGCCAAACAGGCCGAACAGCAGAAACGCCGCTCCCACGCGCAGCAGGCTGGTCCAGGCATCGGCCCCACGGACGAGGCTGATCGCGCCCACCATTAACCCGGCCAGGGCCGCCACGCGCCAGGGCAGGCGTTCCAAAAATTGGTTCATCGGCGCTGAGGACGAGCCGGACGAGACAGGGCTGCCGAGCTACTCTCTAAATGTTCCCCAGTATACCACACAGGAGTTGCCTTTGCAAGAACAGTACGGGGGAAGACCCCTGACCCTATATTCTCGGGGAGCTTCTCTCTCATGGATGCGACACCTGCGGCGAAAGCGCGAAACTGTTTATGTCAACATGGCCGTCGGAAAGGCGGGACACACCCTTCCCATCCGTATTGATGCGGCATAGGTCATGGCCGCCGTCGCGGCGGCGGGCGAGAAAGTAAACCTGCGCGCCGTCGGCGGAAAACTGCGCCGCCCCGGCATCGCCTTTGGCCAGGACGCGCGGCAGCCCGCCCGTGGCAGGGACGAGGAACAATCCGAGGCGGACACGGCTGGCAAGGTCCGGCTGCCGCCACACTTCGAAGGCGATCTGGGCGCCGTCCGGCGAAAACACGGGATTTTGCGGGCCAATCGCCGGGTCTTGCAGGAGCGGCATCACTGCATTTTGGGCATTACCCTGCGGGTCAAATTGCAGCAGCGCCGAGCCTTTCTTTCCTCCGGGCAGCCCCAGCACATGCAGCAGGGCAACGGCCATTTTGGAGCCGTCCGGCGCCCAGGCAAGGCTGATGTTGTCCGCCGCCGCCAGCGGCGGGCCGTTCGGCTGGTCGTTCTGAGTCAGGCGCGGCGGGCTGTCCAGATCCGGCAGGACGGCCAGCGTCTGAATGCCGCTGCTGTCCAGAACAGCGGCCAGGCCCGGATGGGAAGCGTCCGGGGCGGGCTTCCAGGAGAAGCCGACGGCGGTGGACGAGGCGACCTGCGCCTGACTGGGATCAGTCGTGTCGGGATGGGAGCTCTGGCCGGGCGCCGGAAGAAGCAGGCTGACATTCCCCTTGTCTACATCGGTGACGGCGAGAGTTCCGCCGGACAGAAAGCCCAGCAGGGAATTGCTGCCGAGCGCAAAGGCCGGCATGGATTTTGCGCCGCCGGTGCGCGTCACCTGCGTCAGATTCTTGCCGTCGCCGTCCACCAGATAAATCTGATTGTCGCCGCCCGCGCGATTGGAAAGAAAGGCGACCTGCCTGCCGTCGGCGGTAAACGTCGGGCTGGAATCAGCCCCTGGGCCGCTGGTGAGGGTATGCGCGCCGCTGCCGTCGGCCTGGGCAATCCAAAGATGGGAAACGCCGGGCGAACCGGCGTCAGAGGCATACACGAGCATACCTGCCGTGCTGACTGAAGGACGAGGGCGCGGAGCAAAGAGGAGAATGTAGAGAAGTCCGCCCAGGGCAAGGAGCAGGAGCGGCACAACCAGCCATGGAGAAAAGCGGCGGCGCTTACGGGTCGGGAGAAGTTGGGATTCGTAGATAGGCCGGCCCGTGGGACGGGGCGCGTTGAGGTTGAAACGTTCGCTGCCGGTGCGGACTTCGTCGTCAGGTGTCGGGTGATCGGTCATGGCGCCTCGCTGCACGATGAAAACGTGGTTTGAGGCTTATTATACCCGGCACATTCGCCTGCCGAAAGTGTAATTGTCAGATGGTTTGCGATTTTGTCAGACGCACTGTGGTGTTTTGCCCATCCGACAGCACCTGAACACTATCCACCAGGGCCAGCATCAACCCGAAGCCGCGCCCGCTTGTGGCGAACTGGTCGTCCGGCAGGTCGCCCAGGCGGTCAAAATCAGGATGAAAGCCATTGCCCTGATTGCGAACATCAACCTGGAGATGGCCGGAATCCAGCCGCTGACAGGTCACAAAAAGACGCGGATTGGCCTCGTTTTTGCCGCCGTAATTCACGGCATTGTTGCAGGCTTCGCCGACGGCCAAAAGAAGATCGTCCGCATCTATGTCACCCCAGGATTGAAGGCGCGTGAAATCAGCGACCTGGCGGCGGATTTTTCCAACATATTCCGGCAGCGCCGGAACTTCCAGAAAAAGTTGAGTTTCTTGATTGATCATCATAATCATTGACTACCCAGAGCGGTCTCGGGCGTTTCCATCCATTGATGCCCGTATCTTCGGCAGTTAAACCGTAAAAATTCAGAGCAAACGCGCGGACAATAAATTGGCCGCCGTCGTTGCCAGCAGGCGCTCATGGATGTCAAAGGCAGGCCGCTGCGGCGCGCGCACCAGAATTAACACGCCCTGCGCGGGACAAGCCGGCAGCGCAGGGATCGGCAGAACAAGCGTCGGCGCCGCATGGTCGTCCGGCAGCAGGCGCTCCTGCTGCGCGTTTTTCAACCTGCGCGGACAGGTCGCGCAGCAGATCAGTCATCTCTGCGCTGTTTTCATCCTCCCCGGCGCGCCGAAACACATCCGCGCGCGGGTGGGGAGCGTACAGACGGAGAACACCGGCATCCGAGCGGGTTGCCTCACCCACCAAGCGAAGCGCGTCCGGGAAAAGTTCCGCGCCGTCCGCATCACGCGCCTGTCCCAGCATTTCCCCCAGCCTGCCCAGCGCTTGAAGGTCATCCAGACGCCGCCCGGCCTGCTCCACCAGCAGGGCATTTTGAAGACCGACGCTGGCCTGACTCGCGAACGTAATCATCAGCCGCATCTCGTCGGACGTAAACCGGCGCGGCTCCCGGGTGTAGATTTCCAGAACCCCCAGCACATCTTTTCCCAGTTTCAGCGGCACGCCCAGATACCCCGTGACACGTTCGCGAGACGCGAAGGCCGGCAGGACGAAACGCAGATCTTTGGCAAAATCTTCAATCGTCAGTGAGCGCCCGCGCCGGGCCACAAACCCGGTCGCGGTTTCTGGGCCGCGTCCGCCGTCCCCGCCCGGAATCGGCGTCAGCGCGGTCAGGGCGGATTTAAAGTTGGACGCGGCGCGCGGGGTGAGATTGCCCTGGGCATCCAGAACAAATAAAACGCAGCGGTCTCCCCCGGTCATTTCCAGAGCGAGATCGGCGATGGTCTGCGCGGTCTGCCGCCCATCCAGTGAGGAACCGAGAGCGCGGGCGATTCTGCGGACGCCTTTTCGAATTTCCTCGGACTTTTGCCGCGCCTCTTCGTACATCTGGGCATTGGCGATGGCTGCCCCAACCTGATTGGCGATTGTGTAGAGCAGTTCCATTTCGCCGACCGTGAACAGCCGGCGGCGGCTGCTCATGGCGTGCAAAACGCCGATCACCTGGTCGCCGGACTGCAACGGGACGCTGACCAGGGACGTGACGCCCTCGCCGTCTATCGGGCAGGACCGGTTGCGATGATCCGCCGAGACATCCTGCACCGCCGTGGGCGTCTCAAATTCGAGCACCCAGCCGGCAATGCCCTCGCCCATGCGCGGCTTCATCGCCTGCGCCGTTTCGCGGCGAATGTTGCGGGACACTTTGATTTCCAGGCAATTTGCCGTCGGGTTATAGAGGAACAGGGCGAATTTATCTACGTGCAGCAGGCCCAGCACGCTGTCGGCGACAAAGTGGATCACACGGTTGAGGCTTAAGGTCGCGCCGACGGATTGAGATAGCTCATACAGCGCGGTCGCTTCCTGCGCCCGCCGGGTCGCGTCTTCATACAGCCAGGCGTTTTCCAGCGCGACCGCCGCCTGGCTGGCGACAGCGGAGAGCAGCGAAGCATCGGCGGCGCTGTACGCGCCTGCCTGACGTGAGCCGACCACCAGAAGACCTTCGGCCACCGAGCGGGCGACCATCGGCGCGAGCAGCAGGGAGCGCATGTGGGGCAGCGGCGGATCGTCCGCCATCTCCGCTTCGGCATCGTTGAGGCGCAAGGGCTGCCCGGTGGCGAGGGCGCGCGCCGCCAGTCCGTTTCCCTCGGCGGCAAGCTGCCGGTCATTGTCCTGTTCGCCCAACCCCCGATCCGCGCCGATGTACAGTCGGGTCCGCTCATCGTTCAAAAGGTACACGGCCCCGGCGGTCATTTCAATGCTGCCGGCGACGGTCGCCAGAACATTGGACAGCACCTCCTGAACGTTCAGCGAGGACGAAGCCGTCTGCGCCGCCCGGAACAGAATGTCCCGTTCCTGCTGCTTTTGCGCTGCCTGCCGCCGCAGTTCATCCACGCGCAGCGCCTGCGCGGCCAGATTGGCCAGAGTCTGGAGGCGGAGCAGATCGCCGCCGCTGAACGCCCCGTCATCCCGCCGGTTCAGAACACTGAGCGCGCCGGCGGGCTGATTGTGCAGATACAGAGGGACGACCAGGGCGGAGCGGAGGCCGACGCCGACCGCGACGGTGGGGTCGGCGGACAGCAGTTCGGGGGGGGAGGGATCGGGATGATGCGCGAGATAAATCTCGCCGGAAAGCGCCGTCCGGCCCGCAAGAGCATCTTCCACGCGCACCTTCTGGCCGAGGATGTCGGCGGCATCCAGACCGGACACAGCCGCGAAGTCCAGAAGCGAGCGCGTCTCATCCAGCAGGCTGACGGCGGCGCTGGCCGCGCCCGTTAAAAAGCGCGCCTTTTCGGCAATCAAACCCAGTGTGACGCGGGGATCGGCCTGCCGCGCCACCGCCCCGATGACTTCATGCAGGGCTACCAGATGCTGATCCGGCAGGGTTTGATCCGGCGTCGCTGAGTCCGGCAGTGCCGGGTCGGGGACACTTTGAGAGTACGCGCTGGCTGCGAGGTCCGTCAAGGGCAAAAGCCTGTCTCTCCGGGATGGATGGGAACGCGAAAAATTGATGAAACATCCGCGGGTTATTCTCTGTCTGTTATTGTGTCACAATCACGCCGCTCTGTCAAGAGAAACTCTGTCAAGAGAAACCATGTTCTTCCCTGCCACCCTGTCCCGGTTCCTGCTGCCCCTTTGCCTGGCCCTGCTGCCGCTGGCCGCGCTCGGCCAGGTAACGACGCCGGCCCTTGCCTTCGCCCCGGCGCCTTCCCTGCCGCCCCCCACCGATCAGCCGCCCCCCGAAGTTCCCCTGCCCAATCCCATTCCTCTGGGACGCAGCTTTTTGATCAGCGGCGCGCTGGATGCCCGCACCCGCACGGCAGATACCGGGCGGAAGGGCGGCATTTGGGTCAACACGACGGAACTGGACATTCAGCACCCGATTATCCGCAAAGGTGTCGCTACCGGCAACTTGTTTTTGCAACTGATTTCGGAGAACCCGCCGGATATTCCGCACGGCAAAGATTTTCAGGTCGGGGAAGCGTATTTTGTGTACCGGCTTCCGGTGGATACCGACACCAGCACGACTGCCTATGTCAAAGCCGGACAGTTTCAGATTCCGTTTGGCCTGCTGGCCGTGTACGATCCGCATCTGCTGATCCTTCAGCCCCTGTACGCCCAGTCGCTCGGCCTGCGAACGGATTTCGGCGTTGCCCTGTCAGGCCGGCTGTACGGGTATCTCAATTACGACTTTTCCGTCACGACGGGTATGGGGCCGAACCACATTGAAGTGAACCCGAACCGAGTGGTCACATTTCGCCTGGGCCGAACGTTCACGACGCGCAACGGCGTGGTCAATGTCGGCGGCTCACTCCTGCAAGGCCGTCTGCCGGTGACGGATCTGGACGCGGCCAATCCATTTGCCGTAGAATTGCCGCCTTCCGGTGCGGGTGCGCGCCAATCGCGACGAGCGTTTTGTGAGCAAAAGCCGAATCGCCGGGGATGTTTCCTACGGCTTCCAGCGAACCACGGCGCGGGGCGAACTGGTGGCCGGCGCAGACCAGGATCAGCGCGTCCTGGGTTACTACGCGGAAGGCGATTACCGCTTCACAGGCCGCCTCAGCGCCGCCATCTCCCGCTCTCTGTTTATCTACCCCACCGGCAACAGCAATGCGTCCCGCGAATCGCTGGGCCTGACCTACGCTTCCAGCGCCAACCTGACCTTTCGGGGCTTGTACCAGTATTTGCGCGACGTTCCCCGCGACGAACCCGGCCAGGTGCGCCATCGTCTGACGTTTCAGGTTCTGCTGCGGTTCTAGCGGGTACAATAGAGGCATGGCAGCCATTGAGTTGAAACTTGTCCCAATCAAACCTTCCGCCCCTCCGGCCCTCAAATGGTTGATGCGCATCACGGGCATCATTGCCCTCCTGCTGTTCCTGACGCCGACTTTCTATGTGGTGAAGTATTACGCCCTGGACTTGCCCCGAGAAAAGCAGCTACAGGGAGTGCATATCCTGGAGGCGTTGCAAGATGGGAATGCCGACGCTCTATTTTATTTTACGGCACAGGCGCGGTCCCAGGACCCGGCGAAGCGATGGTTCGCGGTCCAGTCAATAGGCCACCTGCTTCAGCAGCCCGGCATAGGCTGGAGGCGCCCCTTAGAGTGTCTCTCCGCCAAAGCGACATTGGCGGAACTGGCGGCCAAAGACCCGGATGCCGGTGTACGGGCGGCGGCCTCAGCAGAGTTAGGAAAAGTGGCGCAATCGGGGGCGGTGATTCAGCGGTAGGCTATTTTTCAGGAGCAATTTTTATGAACAGCAAACAAAAGGGCTGGCTGATGGCCGGCGGCGGACTGGCGCTTCTGGCAACCGGAGTTTGGGGCTGGACAAACCGCCGCCTGTTTTTCGTTCATGATGTCACGACGGGGGAGAGCGCGGCTTACCCACAGATGCGCTCACGAGTGTATTACGCCGAAGTGGACCGCGTATTGACCGTGGCCGAACAGGCTATCCGCCGCCTGCCGCGCTGGCATTTTGTGTCCCGCGACACGGAAAACGACGCCCTGGAAGCCGAAGTCCGCGCCCTCCTCGGCGCGTTCACCGACGATGTGACGGTGTATGTTATGTCCCTGGGCCACGGCCAGACCCGCGTCACCCTTCGTTCCCGATCTCGCCTGGGCCGGGGCGACCTGGGCCAGAACGCCGCCCATATCCACCAGTTGCAGAAGGCCATGGATGATCGGCTGAATGCGGACGCGGCTTTCTGAGCGTTTGGTGGCAGCAAGGAGATGCACTATGAAACATTTCAAGACACTTTCGGCTCGAACTCTTGGCAAGCGCCCTGCTGATGGGGACATTCTGGCTTGGCCTCACGAACGGTCCGGTGGTGATGGCGCAAACCGGAGTCTCGGCCCTCGCGCCGCTGCCTGCCGGGGCGAACGCCGCGCCGGAAATGAACGCTTTCCTGAAAGCTGATCAGAAGCAGATGCCGCCGACGGGCGCGGTGCTCTTTATGGGTAGCTCCAGCATCCGGCTCTGGACCACGCTGGCCGAGGACATCCCTGAAATCCCCGTCATCAATCGCGGCTTCGGCGGATCGCTCATCCAGGACAACACCCTGTACGTGGATCGCATCGCCGTTCCCTACCAACCCAAAATCATCGTTTTGTTCGCCGGGACTAACGATCTCGCCTACGGAAACAAAAAGCCGGAGCAGGTGTTCCAGGATTTTCAGGCGTTCGTGGCTAAAGTGCATGGGGAACTGCCGGACACGCGCATTGTCTACATCTCAATCAATCCGACGGTGGCCCGCTGGAAACAGGAGGGCGAGGTGATGGAAACCAACCATCTGATACAGAAATGGATTTTTGAGACCAATTCCCCCACGGAGAAGCTGGACTTTATCAACACGCATGACGCGCTCCTGACCGCCGATGGCCGTCCGCAGCCGGCTTTGGAGCGAACAGACGGTCTGCATCTGAACGCGAGTGGCTACAAAGTCTGGGCAGCCATTGTCAAACCGCGCGTGCTGGCGCTGGCCGCGATGGACGGAGTCGCCCGTTTGGATGCTCCGGCTACCGGGCCAACGCCGAAGTAATCTCGATCCCCCTGCTTCCTATGGGCGATTCTTTACACAAAGCTGCCGTCTGGTATGGGAATTGTCTCCGAGCGGGGATTGGGCCGGGCAAGTCTCCGGCTTTCGTCTGGGTCCTCATTCTCTGCCCGCCGGCGCTTCTCGTTGCCCTGGTCCTCTGGCTCCCTGTTCATGCCGCCTTGCAGCAGGGCATTCCCATGAGCGGGTATATTCACACGGTCGGCAAGCACGGCAACCAGGATACCGAATCAATACAATCCATAGTCAATTTGGATGTGGGAATTCTTGTCGTCTGTGTGCCGCTGCTGGTCAGCACACTGGCATACTTGTTCGGCTGGCTGGGCCGGAGCGCCGAAGACGGCTCCGTGTAATCCTTTCGCGGGAGACGACATGGATTTTTGGCATTCAGTCTTGGCGACCGCTTCGCGCAGCCAACACTCAAAGACCAAAAGGTATTGCGAGACGTATTCAGACGGCCAAATGATCGTTCAGAGATTACATAACGCCAATTATAGGAACCAGAATTGACTGAATTGTGCAGTGGCAAAAGGTTTGGGAATATCTCAATAAGAGAGGCTGCAAAATGCCGCAAGGTTGGAAGGGATTTTTGCTGAGGGAGTTCGTGTGGGCGTTCGCGTGGCGGGCTATTCAATATATGCCCTGTGTCGCGGGTCTGGTAATCGGGTCAGTTCTGACTTGGTTCAACGTCGTTGAGTTGCACAAGTCTCCTGTATTCAGTTTCCTTCTGTGTCTTGCCATTCCTTTCATCTTGGCGTTTTTCCTCTGTTTTTTCGGCGTTGGTATCTTTGGCACAGAGGCTGAGGCGGGAATTGGTTGCGGGGTTGTTCCCCTGGTATTGTTCTTGCTGTTGTGGCATACTTTCTTGGTGGACTTTCATAAGGCCCGGAACGCACGGTTGGCGGCAGCGCGAGCCACTCTCGTACAGCCGCACGGGGGACATAGACTTGGGCAAGGGCCAAATCGTTAGCAGTTCCTGATACGACATAAGACACCTTATCGGAACCGAGGCAGATGGCAACGGAGCCGGGCGGGGCAGTAGTTTGTGGTTATGAACGGCGTCCGGCCCGATGGCAGAGGCGATGCCCATAACGGCTGAGGTGGCCTGACTTTGCGGAAAGAGGAACCGAAGTAATGATGAGCCGAGCGATTGTCTTGAAGTGCTTGCTTGTAGCGGTTCTGGTTGCTTACTCGATACATGGTGCTTTAGCAAAAGAGGCTAAGGATTATTTTGCCGACGCTCTCTACAACGAGTCCACTTCGCCATCCTATATATTAATCACCGTCATCAATGTCAAAACGGGAACCCGTCAAACTATCTGTACGCAAGCCCCATTTCTTCTTGGCGCGATCAATCGCGAATATCATATTCCCTATACAAAGAGTGGAATACAAAAAACGATAGCAATTGCGCTCGCGAGTAAGGACCACACGTATCGTTTTTCCCAGGCTGATGCCTTAAAGAATGTGCGTCCTGGTTATACGCCGCAGATTTTGGCGCAAGTTCAGAAGCGAGTGAGGAATATCAGTACACCGGATTTGGTAAAGGGCTTATCTTACAACAGGGTATTGAACTCTGATGGCACTCTCCATGACATCTACAGGAAAAGCGGTAAATGGTATGCCTATCGAGATGCGCTGGCCTACGTTCTGCTTGAACGGGGTTTACATGCGAAGGTGGCAGATATAACAGGAAGCCTACGGCTGGTGCCTTGAGGCTTCTTTCCTTTGCAGGCATCAAGAGAAGTGAAATTAATCTGCCGTGTCATCCTGCGCCTGTCTGTATATGACATAATTGAAACTTATCGGAACCAGATAATACCGAAAGGTTCTGTATGGTCTCACCCCACGCTTGGGCGGAGCAAAAACAGCATGATCCCTATGTCCGAGGTTGTTGTACTGACGGTGATTGGTCTCACCGTCGGCGGCGTCTTCCTCGTCTATCTCCTGATTGGGGACAGGCGCGAAGCGAAGCGCGAGGCGCAGGAGAAGGCCAGGCGAACGCAGTTGGCGGAAGCCAGTCAAGAATATGAGGGCGTGTGGCCGCCGCCCCCCGATCATGTCAGTGCGAACAAACCAGCGGACAGGTGAGCCGCTACTGTTCGCCCTCCTGCTCCCAGCAGGAATAGAAGTAAGGCGTCGCCGCCTCAAACTCCGCCGCGCAGGTGTCCACCATCTTATAGACCGGCGACAGGCCCGCCGTCTGGACCCAGCCGCGGACATGGACTTCCTGGATGGCCCAGCACTTCGGCGAGGTGACGGTCGGCGAAGCCTTTGCGCTTGGCCTCGGTCAGCAATGCTTCAGCCTCTTCGTTCAGCGGCTCAAACGGGCGGAACAATTTCCAGTGTGACGCGCAAACGGTCCTCAAACTGCACCAGCCGCTGGATTTTGGTCAGGAACCAGGGGTCCACGCCGGACAGATCGGCCACTTCGGAAACCAGCATCCCCCGGTGGAAGGCTTCGGCGATCAGAAACAGCCGCTGGTCGGTGGCCTGGGTCAGCCCCGATTCAATCTCCATTTCGGTCAACTGATCGGCGTTCTTGGGGCGCAGACCGACCTGACCGATCTCCAGGCTGCGAATGGCTTTCAGCAGGCCGCCCTCAAAGGAGCGGTCAATCGCCATCACCTCGCCGGTCGCCTTCATCTGGGTCGTGATGCGCCGGTCGGCCAGGGTGAACTTGTCGAACGGCCAGCGGGGGATCTTGACGACGATGTAGTCCAGGGCAGGCTCGAAGCAGGCCAGGGTCTTCTGCGTGACGGCGTTGGGGATCTCGTCCAGATGCAGACCGATGGCGATCTTGGCGGCGACGCGGGCAATGGGATAGCCGGTCGCCTTGCTGGCCAGCGCCGACGAGCGGGAGACGCGCGGATTGACTTCGATGATGTAGTAGGAGAACGAATTGGGGTCAAGCGACATCTGGACATTGCAGCCGCCTTCGATGCCGAGCGCGCGAATGATCTTGAGAGACGCCGTGCGCAGCATCTGATACTCTTTGTCTGAAAGCGTCTGCGAGGGCGCGACCACGATGGAGTCGCCCGTGTGCATCCCCATCGGATCGAAGTTTTCCATGTTGCAGACCGTGATGCAGGTATCGGCGCTGTCCCGCATCACCTCGTACTCGATCTCTTTCCAGCCGGCCAGATACCGCTCCACCATGACCTGATGACGAGGCGAGAGCTTCAGACCGCGCGTTCCGATCTCCACCAACTGCGCGGGCGTCCGCGCAATGCCGCCGCCGGTCCCGCCCAGCGTGTAGGCGGGGCGGACGATGAGCGGCCAGGGCGCGTCTGTATTTCGCGACAGTTCTTCCAGCGCGACTTCGTCTTCGATGATCCAGGACTCCGGGACCGGCTCGCCGATCTCGTGCATCAAGCGCCCGGAAAACCTCCCGGTCTTCGGCTTTGCGGATCGCGGAAAGCGGCGTGCCGAGCAGTTTGACATCGTACTTCTCCAAAATGCCCGCCTCGGCCAGTTCGGTCGCCAGGTTCAGCCCCGTCTGCCCGCCCAGCGTCGGCAGCAGGCCGTCGGGCCGCTCTTTGGCGATGATGCGCTCCACGAACTCGACATTGAGCGGCTCGATATAGACCGCATCGGCTGTTTCCGGGTCGGTCATGATCGTCGCCGGGTTGGAGTTGACCAGAACGACCGAGATGCCTTCCTCGCGCAGCGACTGACACGCCTGCGTTCCCGCGTAATCAAACTCGGCAGCCTGCCCGATGATAATCGGCCCGCTGCCGATGACAAGGACCTTATGGATGTTTGTGTTTCTTGGCATGATACGTTTTCTATCTCGGAAGAGCCTACCCCCGCGCTTTTTCGTCTTCCAGGCGCTGCATGATCTGGCCCCGGCAGATCAACTCTAGCTCCAAAACGTGCCAGAACAGCCAGCCGATGGGGCGGTTGGTTTCGTAGCGGTTTGTCGCCGGGTCGCCCGGCACGGTGCGGACGGCGCGCAGGCCGTCCGGGCCGAGCGGTTCTAAGACGCGCAGAGTGACTTCGCGCGTGGCCTTCAATGCCTCGGCAAGCGCCTTGCCATCCGGGTAGTCTTCGGGACGCGGACGGTATTCGGCATGGCCGGCGGCCAGATGGCTGATCCAGTACCGCTCGGCCCGAATAAATTCCAGCAGAATGCGGTGGAGGGAACGCCCGCCCGGTCCCGGCTCAGTCTCCAACTGCCACTCTTTCAGCAGTTCCACGGCTTCCACCAGTTCCTGATGGGAATCCTCCCACCAGGGATAGAGATCACTCAGCTTCAACTCGTGGCCTTAACTTCTTGGACCCACAGGCAGGGTAAACCCTGATTTAGTGGCGACCAGAAGGCCGGCCAAAGCGTTATACCAGGCAATGATCGCTGTCGCCAATCCCAGATAGCCGCCTAACTGCCCAAACGTGGCGACGCCGCTGAAGGCGTGCAGGGTCAGCAGCAGGAAGGTGACAAGCAAAAAGCCGAACAGAACCATGAGTCCCAGAGTTGTTCGGAACGTCGCCAGAAACATTACCAGAGTAAAAATAGTCCACCCCAGCAGAAAGAATGCAATCGCGTTGCTGCCTTCGGGGATCCACTGGAACTGAACGGACGACCCAAAAGCGACCCAGAACGCGCCGTAAGACGTGAACGCGGTCGCGCCAAACGTGTTGCCGACTTTAAATTCCCACATGCCGGCCAGCATCTGCGCCAGGCCGCCATAAAACAGCGCAAGACCGAGAACAATCGTGACGGCCCCTTTGCCGCCGGTCAGCAGACCGGCGTTGGCGGCGCTTAAAACAAACGTGGTCAGCGCGAAGGCGCACAGGCCGAGCGGGGCCGGGTTGACGGCGGGTGTCGTTGAAACAGTCTCTGTGTCGGGCATGATATTTCCTCCTTCGGAAATAGGACTCTGTTACTCCCCGGCTCCAATAATGGAGGCTAGGGGGCTTCTTCAGGGCGAGTATACCACCACGCCCAAGCGATCAAGACGGCTTGGAACGGCAGCCGTCCCCAGAGTATCAGTGGATTGTCAATCAAAATTCGGTTGACGGCCATGTTGACGTTAGCCGGAAAGACGGCAATATACAGCGCGACTAATCCCCAGGCCGCGGCCTTCTGAACGCGCTTGATCAGCAGCCCCACCCCGCCCAATATCTCACAGAAGCCGCTGACATAGACAAGCGTTCGCGGCGCGGGCAGCCAATCCGGCACGATTTTGATAAAATTGTGGGGCCGCGCAAAGTGCAGAATGCCCGCCGTGACCATGATGAGGGCCAGCAGATAGCGCAGCGGTGTTTTAAATTTCGTCATGGCTTCGGCACCCGAAACAGGGACAGGTGATGACCGTGAATGTTGAAACGCTGCACCAAATTTTGCGGCACAATCACCCCCGGCGCCTGTGTCTGCCAGAAATGGCGCGGATACGGCGTCTCTGTCAGCAGAACGTAGTCGGCAGGGAGCGCATGGACCGGATCGCGCCAGTTCGCCAGATCCGGCAGGACAGGAACGCCGCGTAGATTGTTGTCCAGACACAAATTGGGCGCCCAGTCGCCGGCAATCACCTGTCCGGGGCGCACGAGGGTCGCCAGTTGACGGGAAGCCGTGCGCGTTTCGTAGCCCCGTGTCGCGTACCAGAACATCCACTGTCCGCCACTGATAAGCGCGAATAGCGTGAGCAGCATGGCGGCTAGAGGCCGGGCGAATGAATTCGCGGCAACAAAGGCGCTAAGTCCACCTGCGTGGACTGAAATCTGAGTCGCCGAAGGGCGACTTCGTGAACTTGTTGCTGCGGTTTCAACCGCCCGCAAAACTTTTGATACGCTGCGGAGTCCCCAGACAACCACCACTGCGAAAATGGCAGCAGGCAGGGCATACAGCGTATGCGTCAGTAGATAGCACACAGGCAGCAAGGCATGATAGACCAGCAAAAACATTAACAGCCTGCCCCAGACAGCCATTTTTGGCACACGAAGCAGTCGGGGCAGCCGCCAGAGCGTGCAGGCGGCCAGTCCGGCAAGCGCGGGATACATGACCAGATAATACCGCGTCGGTGCATAACGCGAGAACCCTAGCGCCAGCCAGACCAAAATCGCCCACAGCCAGAACAGCCGCAAAACATCCTGACGTCGGGCCGCGCGTTGTGTCCGAACTTCTTGCATCGGCGCGGCCAGCAGGCCGAGCAGAGCCAGCGTGGTTAAAACAGGCGAGCGCGTCTCTAAAAATTGCAGCAGGCCCTTTCGGCACCCCCCAACCGACTGCATTCCCAGCCGAAGCGACTGTCCCAATCCATGCGGCGCAGACTGCCGGGTCGCATAAAAGTGGTTCAGCCGCCAGATTTCTGCCCCATGAGGAATGCCCCAGAGCGCGAGATACAGCCCCATTCCAGCCAGCGCGCCCGTCCCGTACCAGAGCAGGGGGGCCGCACGAAACAACGGTGAGCGCCAGCGCCAGGCCCACACCAGCGGCGGAACCGGCAGGAACAAGAGAAACGTCGTCTTGATACCCACCACTCCAGCGGCGAGAAAGCCGGCGACGAGCCAGCCGGCGGGCCGCTCCCAGCTTAAGGCCCAGAGGGCCGCGCAGACTAACGCCAGCGCGGGCGTTTCCAGCAGGGCCAGCCGGTTATAAAAGATCAAGGTCGCTTCGCCGCCCAGCAGCAGCAGGGCAGTCCAGCCAATGCGCGGTCCAAACCAGCGGCGCAGGGCATCGGCGAAGAAGACCAGCGCCAGAAACGAAGCCGCCACGGAGATCGCCCGCGCCGAAATCAGGCTCACTCCCCACTGGGCAAAGACAAAGCGCTGAACGCCTTCCAGCAAGGGCGACAGCAGGCGATTGTTCCATTCGTCCAGGTTCGCATGTCCGAACAAAACCGCGTTGCGGGCCGTGTAGGTGTAAAAGCCTTCATCGGTCCAGATGCCGGGGTTCCAGTCCAGCGCAGGCGGCGGGTCAGCATCCAACGCGACGACGCGCGGCAGGATCAAAAGAAGCAGCAAAGACAGGAAGGCTCCCAGTAACCGGCCTTTCCCGCGTCCAACCGTCAAAATCCAACCTGCACGGAGCGGCCTGTGTAGGTGACACCTTTATTCGCGCCACCGGGCAGAACCACGAGCATCTGCCCGTGTAGGCAGCATACCCGGAAATGATCCCGTGCGAGCGCCAATGGTCAGCGTGCGCCGCTGGTCATCCCAGCGCATGGGGATGCGGCTGGACGCGCCCTGCTGATAGGCATACGTGTCGCCGTCGTCCTCGTACAGCGTGAAGGCAGCGTCCGCGCCGGGGTAAACGCGCACGTCCAGCGGGTCTTCCGCGCCCAGACTCGTAGATTGCAGGACCGGGCCGAGCGGCAGGATCGTTCCGGCGCGGACATAGGCCGGAATAGTGTCCAGGGGAGCCTGCACGTGCAGCGTTTGGCCGCCCTTCACAGGCGCATTGGTGTTGAAATCGTACCAGCCGCCCGCAGGCAGATACACGTCGCGCGCGCCGCCCTGTGTCAGAACCGGCGCGGCCAGCAGACGGTCGCCGACCAGCCATTCGTCTTCCAGGTTGAACGTCTTCTCGTCCTGCGGGAACTCCAGCAAGAGCGGGCGCATCAGCGGAGCGCCTGTGGCGGCCGTCTGGGCGGCGAAGGTATAGAGGTACGGGATCAGGCGGTAGCGCAGTTCGATGGCCTTTTTGGTCGCCGCCAGAACGTCGTCGCCGAAGGCCCAGGGCCAGCGGGGGGAATTGAACGTGCCGTGCGCGCGCATGACCGGGACGAAGACGCCTTCCTCGATCCAGCGGGCGTACAGTTCCGGGCGTCGGCGTGCTTTGGAAGCCGCCGATGTCCTGGCCGATGTAGGGCATCCCGGCCAGGCTCCAGTTCAGCATCGTTCCCGGCTGGTTTGCCAGCGTCTCCCAGTCGCTGTTGATGTCGCCCGGTCCAGACAGCCGCGCCGAAGCGCTGCATTCCCGGCGCGAAGGCGCGGCTGATGGACCAGGCGCGGCGCGGACTCATCGCCCGCCAGCCGTCCCATTCGGTCTGCGCCATCTGGAAGAACTCATCGCTGGTCTGCTCGGCCTCGTCGTTCCACCAGCCGTCGACGCCCGCCTGCACGAGCGGGACATGGTGACTCCACCACCAGTAACGCGCCGCGGGCAGATCGAAACGCAGGTCGGTCCCCAGCGGGCTGCTCAGAACCCAGCCCTGACTGCGGGCGTAGTCCAGATTAGCGCCGTTGATGCGCGGCTTGCGGATGCCGACGAAGTGCAGCCCCATCTGTTTCATCTGTGTCCAGGCTGCCGGCGGGAAACGTCTTCGGGTTGAAGTCCCAGTCGTTGTTGAACCAGTCGTAGTCGTAGATAAAGGCATCCACGGGAATTTGCCGGTCGCGGAACTGATGCCATTTGTCCTGCACGTCGGCGGCATCGGCGTAGCCCCAGCGGCTGAGCATGAAGCCGAATGTCCAGCGCGGCGGGATCGGCGCGCGTCCGGTCAGGCGCGAGTAGGCGTCCAGCAGGCCGTAGCCGTCGGGCGCGACGCTCAGGTACAGGTCAAGAGCGGGACCGGGAACGGCCAGGTCAGTGTTCCCTTGTCCTCGTGCCACGCAGTCCCGGTCTGGTTGTTGGCGACGAACGTGCTCCATCCGCCGGTGGACCAGAGGAAAGGGATGCGCGTGTCCCGTTGTTGACGACCTGAGTCCCAGACGGGTGCGTCAGGTCACCCGCATGGTTCTCGCTCTCGTTGCCCGCGCCGTAGAAGCGCTCATGGGCGTCATGGGTCAGCGTCAGGATAATGGCGTCGCCCGCCAGACCAATCGTACCCGACGGCAGCAGGTCATGGCCGGTCTTATCGCGCAGACGGATGCCATTGTCACGGGACACAGTCAGCGTCCCCTGCGCGGTCTGAACTTGGCCTGGCACGATTGTCCCCTCCGTCTCCACCACGTAGGGACTGACAGGAGGCGGCGCGTTGCCTTTGCGGTAGGCGACCAGATGGAAGATACCCGGCTCAACGGCGCTGACCGTCACACTCAGATCACGCGGGTCAGCCGGTTGGGATTTCTGTGCCTCCACAGTAACCTGATCCAAAATCGCCTGACCGAGCGTTCCCTCTTGATGGGAGGTCATTGCCAATCCCACAAAAACCGTCGCGCTCAAGGGAACCATGCGAGGCAAGCCAACCAGACTCCAGCTTTTTCCATCGGCAGAATGGAATGCTGTCATGCTGCTGCCGACACGGCGAAGTCGGAGCCAGATGGGGGCCGCGATTTCCGGCTCTTGTTCCGTTTGCGTCGCCCCGCCTGCGCTTCCCCGGCTTTGGAACGTCACCCCGTTGCCGGGTGTCACCGCCAGAAAGGCGTTTTTCGCATCCGCGTCCAAACCCTCACGAATCATGACGCCCGCTTTTGCCCAGGGGTCTGTGTTGGTTTGGGAAGCAACCCGGGCAGTGACGACCATATCCCCGTGCATCGGTTGATAGACATAGCGAAAGCCGTCCGACGTGTTTTGAACGTCGCTACCTGCTCCAGTAATCGTGAAAGAGCCATTTTGGAAGGAGGACGCGCCGGGCAGCGTCCCGGCTCCAATGTCCGCCGACTGCCACGGCGAAGGCAGTGGAAGAGGGGCGTCCGCTTTGACCATACCTGGGGCAAACACCAGGCAGAGCAGGAACCAGACGAAAACGACTGTCAAACGTGTGGGGTTGATTTCTCATTTGTGTTCGTCAATCATCTGCAGAAAGCGGGCGAAATAGCCCTGGCTGTCGGCGGGGCCGGGGGAGGCTTCCGGGTGGTACTGGATGGAAAAGATCGGCAGCGTCTTGATGCCGCAGGCCTTCCACCGTGCCGTCGTTCAAGTTGATCTGCCAGACCTCCACATCGGGATCGTCGAAGCCGTCGGCGGCCAGGGCGTAGCCGTGGTTTTGAGAGGTGATCACGACCCGGCCCGTTTCCAGATCTTTGACGGGATGGTTCGAGCCGCGATGGCCGAACGGCAGCTTGAACGTATGCCCGCCGAAGGCGCAGCCGAGCAATCTGATTGCCCAGGCAGATGCCCATGGTCGGCTTGGCATGGGACAGAACGCGCACGGTCTGCACGATATCCCCCAGCAGGGCCGGATCGCCGGGACCAGGCGACAGAAAGATGCCGTCGGGATTGGTCGCCAGGATTGTCTCGGCGGGCGTGTGGGACGGATACACCGTGATTTCACACGCCCAGCGCGGCCAGGGAGCGCAGGATGTTGAACTTGACGCCGCAGTCCAGCAGGGCGATCTTGTATTGCGTCTCGCCCGTGGCGGAAGGCCAGACATACGGCTGCTCGGTGGTCACCTGTGCCGACATATTCCACCGCATCATAGTCGGCCGCGCGACGCCAGCATCTGCGTGAGTTCTGCGGGCGTCTTCTCGGACGAGATCGCGCCCATCATCACGCCGACCGAGCGCAGTTTCTGGGTCAGCGCCCGCGTATCCAATCCGGCGATACCGACGACGCCATGCGTCTTGCAGAAAGCCGTCCAGCGTTCCCTCCGAACGCCAGTTGGAGGGCGCGTCGGCCAGTTCCTTGACGATAAAGCCCGCCACCTGAACGCGGCGCGACTCGAAATCGTCGGGCGTTGACCCCATAGTTGCCGATGAGCGGGTAGGTCAGGGCGACGAGCTGCCCGGCGTAGGAGGGGTCGGTCAAAATCTCCTGATAGCCGGTCATGCCGGTATTGAAGACGACTTCGCCGACCGAAGTGCCGGCCGCGCCAAAGGCGGTTCCTGTATAGGTTGTGCCGTCCGCGAGGACGAGATGTGCTTGGGTCATGTAACCCCTCCAGTTCCCCCAGAATTGGGGGTTAGGGGGCCAATCTGCCGTCCGCCCACAAACGTCATAATCGGCTTACCCGTCAGCGTCACGCCCTGCAAAACCGAGTTGCGGGACTTGGACTTGAACTGGTTCACATCTACCGTCCATTCGGCGTCCGGGTCAAAGACGGTGATGTCGGCAGGCGCACCGACCGAGAGCGTCCCGCCGGGAACGCCCAGAATGCGGGCCGGAGCAAGAGACATCTTTTCCACCATCTGCGAGAGCGTCAAAATGCCCGGCTTGACCAGATGTGTGACGACCAGACCCAGCGACGTTTCCAGGCCAAGCATTCCAAACGGGGCGCGGGCGAACTCCTGCTCCTTTTCATGCGGCGCATGGGGCGCGTGGTCGGTTGCGATGGCATCAATCGTGCCGTCTCGCAGCCCCTCAATAATCGCTTCCTGATCGGCTTTGGTGCGTAGCGGCGGCGACATTTTGGCGTTGGTGTCGTACTCATAACACGCCTCATCGGTCAGGGCCACATACTGCGGGCAGGTCTCGCAGGTGATGGGAGCGCCGAATTTTTTGGCATGGCGGATGATCTCCACGCTTTCTTTGGTGCTGACATGCAGGATATGCAGGCGGCAGCCGGTCGTCATGGCGAGCAGGATATTCCGGGCCGTGCCGACATTTTCCGCGCTGCGCGGAATGCCTTTGAGGCCCAGCACCGTAGACACGTAGCCCTCGTTCATCACGCCGTCGCCCGTTAAATCTTTGTCCTCGCAGTGGGCAATATACGGCAGGTCGAGCATGTGGCAATATTCCATCGCCCGCCGCAGAAAGCCGCTGTTGTGAACGGGAAAGGCGTCGTCGCCGATGCCGACAACACCGGCGTCTTTCAGATCGGCCATCTCAGTCAGTTCGGTGTTTTGCAGCCCTTTGCTGACCGCGCCGACAACGTGAACACGGGCGGACGCGCCGGCTGCCTGCGCGATGGATGTCCTGGACGATGCTGCTGTGGTCTATCGGCGGGGACGTGTTCGGCTGGCAGGCGATGGCCGTGAAGCCGCCATTGGCCGCCGCCGCCGTTCCCGACGCGACATCTTCTTTGTATTCCTGTCCCGGCACGCGCAGATGAACGTGCATGTCAATCAAGCCCGGCGAGACGACTTTGCCCGCGCAGTCAATGACTGTCGCTTCCGGCCCGGCGTCCAGATTCGGCCCGACCTGCGCGATCAGGCCGTCCTCGCCGATCAAGACATCGGCCACGCCGTCCCGCCCATTCGCCGGGTCAATCACACGCCCATTTTTGAGCAGATAACTTGTCATAATTCTATTTCGTCAGCCCTTGTCGCAGGCCAAAGTGAGTCCGTCAGTGGCACGATCCAGAGCAGGCCAAAGATTTGCACCTTTTGAGTAGCTTTTCCATTGAAACCAAGTTTCTGCACGGCGAAAAAAGCATCCTTCGCTGGTTCCCGCGTTACGTATAGGTTGAGCCGATGCCGGTCGCCGTCAATCAGCATGAGCCGGTAATCGCTCTTAGGGTTGTGAGAGCGACCCTCGCCAGTCAAAGCGATTTCGCAGTAGATGATTTCCGTGCCTTTACCTGCGAGTTGGCCCTTCCAGAAAGAATGAATAGAAACATCCTCGCCTTGAGGGGCTTCTGCCGCCAGCCACCAGAGGCTCCAACGCAGATCGGCTAGGGCTTCTTCATTGACGAAGACGGTAAACTCGTCATCTTTTAGGTAAAGGCGACTTTTCGCTCTGCTATCGTCATAATCCAGTGGCGGCTGCAATTCTTTCATTGCGTGGTCTAAATGTCTTCTTTCGTTCCAAAACGCTCAAAAAGGGACATGAACAGATACGCCAGCAGCAAATCCAGCAGCACAAAGAGGAGCCAACCGCTCAGGATGTTGCTGCCGGGGCCAACGCTGCGACCATTGTTAAAGGCAATGGCGCTGGGATCGTCAATGCCGTTGATGTCCGGGTAGGTTGTCTCGTACTTGATGTGCGGGATCAGATCGCCGGCTTTGACAGCCTCATAGGTTTGTTCATCCACCCGCGCCTGACCGCGATAGACCTGAATGGGGCCAGGCGTGGTCTGTCCGCGCGGCGGCGGGGTATGGGCCGGAAACTGGTAACTGACTATCCACGTATGATCCCCGACATTGAAGGGATTGGCTGTCGGCGAGACATCTTTGCCGGTGACGCGGCCATAAGTTTTCCCCAGAGCATGGCTGTAAATAACAGGCGGGGGCAGGAACTTGGAAGAAGGAATGCCGATCAGGGGCAGGCCGACCCCTAACACGACACTGGCGATGATCAATCCCACCAGATAGCGCATAGCGCGTTTGACGCTCACTCGGTTTTCTCCTCAGAAGACATAAGATAATTTTCAGGATCAATTTCAGGAGGCCGAAGCCGTCGCTCCCATCAGCCAGAACAGCACAGCCATCCGCACGGCGACGCCATTGGTCACCTGGTTCGTAATGACGGCAATCTCCGAATCGTCGGCCAGCGCCGAGGCGATCTCCACGCCCCGGTTCATCGGGCCGGGATGCAGCACCGTCACATCCGGCGCGGCGACTTTCAGTTTTGCCTTGCTGACCCCGAACAGGCGGGCATACTCGCGAATGGAGGGGAAAAACGCGGCGTCCTGGCGCTCCAATTGAATCCGCAGGATGTTGACCACATCCGCGCCTTGCAGCCCGTCTTCCAGATTGGTATACACTTCCACGGGCAACTGTTCGGCATCGGCGGGCAGCAGGGTCGGCGGGCCGACGAGCCGTATCTTCGCCCCTAGCGCGTGCAGCCCCCAGATGTTGGAGCGGGCGACGCGGGAATGCAATATGTCGCCGACAATCGCGACGGTCAGCCCTGCGATACGGCCTTTTACCTGCCGAATGGTCAGCAAATCCAATAATCCCTGCGTCGGATGCTCATGCGTCCCATCGCCGGCATTAATGACGGGCTTATGGGGAACATATTTCGCGGCCAGATGCGCCGCGCCGCTGAAGGAGTGGCGAATGACAAAGGCATCAATCCCCATCGCGTCCAGCGTCAGCATCGTGTCTTTGAGCGATTCGCCTTTGACGGCGCTGCTCGTTGTCCCGGCCAGGCTATAGGTATCCGCCGACATGATTTTGGCTGCCGCCTCAAACGAGGTGCGCGTGCGCGTACTTGGCTCAAAGAAAAGCGTGGCGACGGATTTGCCCCGAAGCGTCGGCACTTTTTTGACAGGCCGCGCGACGATCTCTGTGAACGACTGCGCGGTGTCCAGAAGATAAGTGATCTCGTCCGCGTCCAAACTTTGCAGGTCTAAGAGGTCTTTTCGTTTCATAGGTCAGCCCCCTAACCCCCAATTCTGGGGGAACAGGAAAGGAAAAATCAGCGTGTCCTTCTTTATCCGGCTCCCCCATTATTGGGGGCGGGGGGCGTCTTCTCCGTCTCCTTGTAAATGACCACTTTGTCCTCACCGTCCAAATCGCGCAGAAACACTTTGACGAACTCCTGGCGGCTGGTCGGCAGGTTCTTGCCGACGTAGTCCGGGCGAATGGGCACCTCGCGGTGGCCCCGGTCAATCAAGACGGCAAGCTGCGTCACCGACGGGCGGCCCAAATCTACCAGTGCGCCCAGCGCAGCGCGGACGGTGCGGCCCGTGAAGATGACTTCATCCACGAGAACCAGCCGCTTGCCTTCAATGTCAAAGGGAATTTGCGTGGTGCCGACTTTGGGCTGATAGGTACGAAAATCATCGCGATAGAGGGAGATGTCTAGCTGTCCGACAGGAACCGGCGTGCCTTCAATGCGCTCAATGGCGTCGGCCAGTCGCTGTGCGAGGGGAGCGCCTTTCCGCAGGATGCCGACAATGGCAAGATCTTTGACGCCCCGATTCTTTTCCAGAACTTCATGGGCGATGCGCGTCCAGGCTCGCCGCATTTCGTCGGCGTCCATGATGGCAGCGATTTGTGCAGAATCGGAGGGCATAGGTGCGCTCTAGGGGCGAGCGGGAAAGGGGCGCAAAAGAGAACAACCCCAATAAAGAAGGGCCGAAACTCCCGGGACGCTGCCTTTTCCGCCTCGCAGGACGGGATTAAAGGTCACGATCTGGGCTATTATAGCAGGCCGCGCCGCATTTGTCAACAAATCGATGTATTCTTCATAGAAATCCCGCAGTAGGCTTTCTGCAAAAGCAGGCATACTACTGTCAGGTATAGTATTGTCTGGTCTTGGGCAAATCGCTCCTCAAACTCAGTGGGCGGCAAGTAGCCCAGACTGGTCTCGGTGAGCCAGAAGACGGCGGACCAAAGGCGCGTTGCAGTCAGAGGTACTCTTATGCCCCTTTACGCCGGCCTGATGTCGGGAACCAGCCTGGACGGCATCAACACGGCCTTTGCCGACATCGCTATCCTCCACGCCGATCCGCCTCGTCCGCGCTTCGCGATTAAATTGCGCGGCGTCGCCTACGCGCCCTACCCTGCCGGGCTGCGGACACGCCTTGAGGCAGTCCGTCAGGGCCAGCCCGTTTCCATCAGCGAGATTGCCACTCTCCATTACGAACTCGGCGCGCTCTACACTGATGCCACCGCGCAGGCCGCCCTGGAAGTCGGCATCCCGATTTCCAATGTCGCCGCGCTGGGACTGCACGGGCAGACGGTCTGGCACGCGCCGCCCTCTTCCGGCGCAGCCATTCCCGCGACCTTGCAGTTCGGCCAGCCTGCTATACTCGCGGAACGTCTGGGCATCCCCATTGTTTCGGACTTCCGCGCCCGCGACATCGCCGCCGGAGGCGAAGGCGCTCCGCTTGTTCCCTTCGCCGACTACGCCCTGCTGCATTCGCCGACAGAAACGCGCGTCGCCCTGAACCTGGGCGGCATCGCCAATGTCACTTATCTTCCCGCCGATGCCGCGCTGGCCGACACCCTTGCTTTTGACACCGGCCCCTGCAATCTGCTGCTGGACGGCGCTGCCCTCGCCCTCACCGGCCAGCCTTACGACCAGGACGGCGCACTGGCGGCATCGGGCCAGCCCGACCTGAACCTTGTCCGCGTCCTCCTGTCTCACCCCTATTTCGCCCTGCCGCCGCCCAAAAGTACCGGCGCAGAACTCTTCCATCCCGCCTATGTGGCAGACTTTCTCCGCCAGGCGGCTTTCCTCTCATCCCCGGACGCCCTCGCCACCGCCGCCCGGTTCGTCGCGGGCAGCATTGCCCACGCCCTGCGCGACCATTTGCCGCGCCTCCCGGACCGTCTCATTGCCGGAGGCGGCGGCACCCATAACCGCGCCGTCATGGACAGCCTCCGACAACTTCTCCCCGCCGTCGCCTTAGAGACGCATGACACGTTCGCGACCCATGCTGGCCTCATCCCCGCCGACGCCAAAGAAAGCCTCGCCTTCGCCCTCCTCGCCGCCGCCCGAATGCACGGCCTCCCCGCCAACATACCCGCCGCAACGGGAGCGCGCGGCCCCCGCCTGCTCGGCATGGTCACACTGCCATAGTCGGCAGGAGTTTGGCCCTGTACTGGTGAAGAAGCCTGTATGCCGACGTTCCCTGCCCGCCGTTTTCTGTCCCCGCGCCGCCTCCTGGTGATACTGCTGCTTCTGGCCGTTGCCGGGATAGGAACCTGGTATGTCCACTCACGCGGCGGCGTGGCTAATACTCTGCAATTGCCGCCGGCTCTGGATACTTCTACGCCAAAAGCGCAAGAAGGCTTCACCTTGCTGGACATTCAGCGTCCAGGCCAAAAGCAAAACAAGTATGGACAGGCGTTCTGTGGGTTCCAGTATGAGGATGTGAACTTTCAAACAGGCTATGGCGCGGATGCCATAGACACGGCGGACGCTTTGGGCTTGTGGATCAAGCCGCCACTGGATAGCCTGCTGAATGAGAATGAGATGGACTCAGGCTCCAGCACGTTTGGTAAAGCCCTCTCGGTGACGGCACGGCTGTCTACAGGCGAGACGCTTCCTCTGGAATGGCACCTACGCAATCAAGGATATTATCTGCCGCCCGGCGAAGCAGCTAAGTGTTTAGTGTTCACTAGCCTGCCAAGCGGTTATTCCGATGCCTGCCGATATGTAGACTTTACGATTGCGGATCAACTCGGCCATTCCGTACACTGGCGCATCTCGCGTTTGCCGCCGATGCGACATGCCGTTCCTGCGCCGTCCACAATCACGGATACCGTCACCAAAGAGGGTATTACCATGTCAGCCCAGGCATGGCATCAACAGATTGGACAACCGGGGCAAATAGGGGAAATTGCATACCTCCTGCACCCGATCCTGCCGCCGAACTCGCATCAGTGGGATGTCAGGATAACAGACGCTTCTCAGGAGTGGGAGCCTTACGATTACGACGGACACAGCCGGAATGGTATTTCTTACGACAGCACCTATGGAACACTAATTAACGGGCGAAATGGCGTATTTAACAAAGGCTTTGAGCGCAGGTACGGGGGCATTTATGGCTTTGCGAGAAATGATCCGTATCCACGCATGAACCATTCCCTGCGTCTGACGGCAGAACTACGTCAATTTGAAATCTATGACGAACCAGTCATATTTCATAACATTGCCGTACAATATGACCCAAATACCTACCGTCTGGATCACGAAAAAGTTTATTATCTTTCGTTGCCGGAACCGCTTACCACGATAACGCCCAGCGGTATTGCAGTCACTCTTCCTGCTCAGGGAGAGAATTTCCGACCAACCTTGTACGGTGGAGCACTCAACTTCTTCGTCACAGTTCAACCAAAACTTCAAGATACTCCTGTCGCATATCCCCTCCCAAACTCCCCCTTAGCGCGGACGTTCGGAAAGCCGGTTAAGATCAGCCTCACTTTCCCACTGCCTTACCACCTGTCAGGATGCTCTAACGGAGGAAATAGTACGCCAGCTAATTATGCAATGTCCCTGCCGCCTAATCCTGCCTGGCGCTTCACGCGCAAAGGCATTTCTATAAGCTCCTAGGAATAAAGACTTACCGCCAATCCTGAAAGACTTTACCATCATCATTCGGCAACGTGTAGACATCCAAAGTATCCCGATGACTTTCACCATACCCATCGCCACCGCAACCCCACCTTACTCTCCGAAAGGCTACCAACCTCCTAAACGCCTATGACCATCCACCAAAAAATCGGACAGATGCTGCTTTTTGGCTGGCAGGGCGAGACGCCCGAAAAAAGCCGACGGGTCAGCGCCCATGCCAAAGCGCTGATTGCTGACCTTGCTGTTGGGGGGGTGATTTTGATGGGGCGCAATGTCGGGCCGCCGGAGCAAACGCAGGCGACGATTGCCGAACTGCAAACACGGGCCAGAGACAAGGGCCTGCCGCCGCTGTTTGTGGCCGTGGATCAGGAAGGCGGACGGGTGCAGCGGCTTGGCCCGCCGGACTATGCCGCGCGGCCGCCCGCCCGCGAGATCGGGCTGACGAATGATCCCGATCAAGCCAGAAAAGCTGCCCGGGCTATCGGAGAAGAACTGCGGGATTTAGGTTTTAATTGGGACTTTGCGCCGGTTTTGGATGTGAACAATAACCCGCGCAACCCGGTGATTGGGAACCGCTCGTATGGCGACGAGCCGCAGTTGGTCGCGGAGATGGGCGCGGCGGCGACCCGCGGCTTTCAGGAGGATGCGGGCATTCTGGCCTGCGGCAAGCACTTCCCCGGACATGGGGACACGGAGGTCGACTCGCATCACGCCCTGACGCGCATTTCGCACGAACGGGCGCGACTGGACGCGGTGGAACTGGTTCCCTTCCGCGCCGCGATTGAGGCTGGCTTGGGCGCGATGATGACCTCGCACATTCTGTTTCCCGCGCTTGACCCAGACCTACCGGCCACGCTCTCCCCCACCCTTCTGACCGGCCTGCTGCGCGGCGAATTGGGCTTTGACGGGCTAATCATCACCGACGATCTGGAAATGAAGGGCGTGGCGGACGGCTGGGGCGCTCCCGAAGCCGCCGTGCGGGCCGTTCTCGCCGGGGCGGACATTCTGCTCTGCTGCCACACGAAAGAAACGCAGTACGCGATCCGTGACGCTTTGGTGAACGCGGTAGAGAACGGACGGCTAACAGAGGCGCGCATAGACGAGTCGCTGGCCCGCATCGCACGGGCAAAGGCGCGCTGGGTCAACCCGCAGGTATAATGACGTTATGCTCGCGAAAGTCTGCCCGCGCTGCGGCGCTCAGTACGAAAACCTCCGCTCCAAAACCTGCCCGCAATGCTTCGCGGTTCTCGTGGCCGTAGATGAAGCCACGGCGGAAGAACTGGCCGCAGCCCGCGCTCAGGTGGAAGGATCGCCGGAGTTTCAGCAGGCCAAAGCCGAGGATGATGAGCGGTTCAAGGAGCAGTCCTTCGGCGCGTGTTTAGGCATCATCGCCCTCACCGTCGCGACCCTAATAATTGCAGTCGTGCTGATTGCCGCCGCCGCGCGGCATCACCGCGCGGTGTCTGCCACTCCCGCGCCGACAGGCCCGGCAGTGAGTATCGTTCAGCCGGAACCACTCACGACGCTTCCTGTGGCCGCTGCCGGACTGAACGATGTCATGCCGCTGCAATTCACGTCGGTGTCTGGCGCATGGCAGCGGACAGAGAGCGACCAGGATATCATTCTGCCGGGGACGCTGACGCCGATCTTTCATGCCGTTTATCACTCTGCCGACCACCAGACATTAGACGCCTACGCCATCCCTGCCGGACGCCCTACGTCGGAGCAGAACCAGTTTCGGCTCGGCCTCACGCTGGCCGCTCAGATGCAAAAGCAGCAGGCAGCGCCGATCTTCTTCGCGACCCAATACTGGCATTATGCCGCCGCTGGGCCAGCCGACGGCAATGCGTTTGAAACCGCCCTGGCCGCCTACTTTCATGGCAAAGAAAAATAGATAACCCTGCCAGAGATTTGACAATCCGGCTCCCCCAGAATTGGGGGCAGGGGGGCGAAATTCGGGTATACTAGCCCCAACCAAGCGAGGAGCGCATCCGATGAACAAAACTCTCAAGACGCTGCTGTGGGCCGGAGCGGGCGCGGCAGCGGTTGCCGCCGCCAACAATGCCGTGTTTTCCCGCGCCAAAGCGCTGGGCAACACGCTCGGCGGCGAGGGCCGCTTCTGGCCGGGGCCTTACGGCGACATCTTTTACGCCCGTCAGGGCAAAGGCCGGCCCGTCGTGCTGCTGCATGGCATTTACGCCGGGGCATCGGGCTACGAGTGGCGCAAGAATTTTGACGCGCTTTCCGAACATTACCAGGTGTACGCCCCCGACTGGCTGGGCTTTGGACTGTCGGACAAGCCGCGCATTCGCTACACGGCCAGTCAGTACGTGGAACAGTTAGAGCAGTTCCTGCGCGAAGTCGTCAAAGAGCCGGTCGCCCTAATCGCGTCTTCTCTCGCGTCTGCGTATGCCATTCAAGCGGCCAGTGACCAATCTGAGTTAGTGCAGAGCCTGATTCTGGTCTGCCCCACGGGGTTCCGGCATCTGGCGAAGCCGCCCGACGCTGCCTCCGAGGCAATCTATCAACTCACTCACGCGCCGCTGCTGGGAACCACCCTGTACAACGGCGTGACGAGTTTGCCTTACCTGCGTCACTACCTGATGAACGAGACGTATTTTGACCCGTCCTATGTGGATGACGCCCTGCTGGACCACTATTCCACCGCGTGTCATCAGTACGGCGCGCAAAACGCCCCGCCGTCGTTCTTCAGCGGCCTGCTCAATCACAGCGTTGCTGAAGTCTTTCCTAATCTGACGCAAAAAACGCTGCGGATTGTCTGGGGCCGGGAAGCGCAGATGACGCCGCTGTCCGATGCTGAGGCGTTTCTGGCCGCCAATGCCCGCGCAGAACTGACCGTCTTTGACAAAAGCGGCCTGCTGCCGCATGATGAACAGGCGCAGGCATTTAACCGCCTGGTCGTGGAACTGCTCACCGATGCCGCCCCGCGCCGAACTCGCGCCCGCAAGGCCGCGACCGAACCCAATCCCGACATCCCCGAAGGAGCCGAATGACGATGGCACACCACAACGCGAACGGCAACGCCCAGCGCAAAGCCCCACCCGTTCCCCTGACGCTGTTAGACCAGGGCAGCCAGATGGAAGACGACGAAGAAACGTACATCGTGGTCGGCGAGGCGGGAGAAGATGTCGCCTTTGAAGTCTGCGAGGATCTGGAGATCGCCCTGGGCGTCCGCGAGGCTATGATGGAAGACGGCTTCGCCGTTCGTCTGTATCAAGCGGTGGAGATTGAAGTCGTCACGGACGACGATCCCGCCCCCGGCAAACCCGGCGGCCGCGCTGCTTAAACTTGGCTAGTCCCCTGAACGGCCTTCTATGCAAATTTCGTCAGGCTGTCCGTCTTTGTAAATGACGAAGTAGATTCCCTCCCCACACCTGTAAAGATTTTCCGAAATGGGGGGTATTCGCATCTGCCATTGATGCGCCTGCACCTGCGTGGGCCGCTCCGTACCGAATTGCTGGCGCAGATACTCCGGGGGCAGTGGCGAAAGCTCTCCTGCCCGGCTGATGTCCAGAATGGAACCCGTGCCGCTGGAACTGAACTGCTGCAACACTTCCAGGTCTTCGCGCGTCCGCACTTCCGGCGCTTCATTCAGAGCCTTCAGCCAGTCGGGAAAGCCTTTGATCCCGACTTCGGCCAGAGGGCGGCGCAGCGAATCGAGACCAAATTGCTCAATCAGTTTTTCTCTCTCATCCTCATCCCGGGCATACTCCAGACCAAACATTTCCCAGGCGTCCCACTCAACGCGCGGGCGCTCATAAGCGCCGCGTTCAAACTCCGCCTGCTTTAAGTCTTCCAGAACTTGTTCCATGTCTTCCTGATAAGGAACCAGGAAGCTCCAGCCCGTGGCACCCATCTGAACCTCCTTTAATGGCTCCAATCCTCAGCAATGATACCGGGGATAGGCTGGAAATGGCTCAAATTGCAAGTCACGATGGTAAAGCCGTGGACAATCGCTGTTGCGGCGATGCGGCAGTCCCGCGTTCCCAATCGCTTGACGGCAGCAGGCCAAGATTGATACAGAGCCTCCATTTCCGCCGTGTAGGGCAGAAAATGAAAGGCATGAAGATCATCCAGCGTCTTCAAAAACAAAGCATAAGCCTGCGGCGTTCTAAGACTGTCTACGTTGCGGCTTGAGTTCAACCCGGCAAGAACGGCCAGCCGGCCACGGATCTGTTCTTCTACGACAATCGCTGGAAGCCAAAGACTGCTCCGAGGGGTCATCAGCATCCGGGCTGTGACTTTTCCCTCCCCTTGCAGGAAGCGGCTGTAAGTGTCGCTATCCAGTGCGTACACGCACTACTCGTCCTTCAGACCCTGGAAGTCGCGCTCATCTTCTTCGCGGCGAGCGTCCCTCATAGCTTGCTGAAATTCGTCCCAGAACGGGTCATCTTGATAGCTGCCCGCGATGCCGGCAAGTGGGTGGGTCTCAACAGGATCACCGGGAACCCAGGAATGGTTTTTGTGGAAACCGTTGCCGTTCTGAGCAGAGTTAGCAACTTGAGCGGTCTTCGTTTGTTTTGCTTTCTGGGCCATTGTCATGCTCCTTCCGCCGGACGCCTACAGGAGAGTATAGCATATCCTATCCTGCCGGGAGATGCTACTGAAGAGCGTGCGCTTTGTTGTAGGCGTCTACAGCTTTGCGGAGCAACATGGCATAGTTGGCGACCTGGGCGCGGAACGTGTCGTACTGGTCGTCGGGCAGGTTCGCCAGGGGCTTGTCCAGGAACGTCTTGACGTAGGTTTCGGCCTCGGTGACGAGCGGCTTGGCGATATGAGCGTCTTTGCATTCGCGCAGCGCGGCGTACATGGTGGTCAGGTAACGAACATCGTTGACACCCTCGCGGCAGGCTTCCCATTGCAGCGTGTCCAATACGCCGTCTTTAACGGGATAGGTCAGCATCAGGGGACGGAAGGCGGCTTTGGAAGGGCACGCCCCGACTGAGGTCTCATCGTAAGGATCGGTTCCGAACGCCGTCTGGTAATCCGGCAGGTATGCGCCGTACAGGTTCGCGCGCCAGAGCAGGAAGCCCGTGTCCACGCGATTGGTTTTCGGGTCTTCGTCAGTGGCATCCCAGTACCACCAGTCGCGTGTTTGCGAGATGCGCTGGCCTTTGGTCCGCAGGAGCTGCTGGGTGTACTCCGAGTCGCGATTGTAAACGGCCAGATCGGTGTCGGCTTGCAGGCTGTCGTAGTCGGCCTGACGCGGAATGTAGGTCGCATTGGGAATGCCCGCTTTGGTCAGCGGCGCCATGCGCGCCTGCGCGGCGGTCGTCGGTTCCGGGTCGGTGTAATATGTCAGCGCGGGGCAGGCGTGGGACTGACGCCCGTTTTCAATCGCCTTCGGGTCCCCGTCGCCCTTGTACAGATTGTACGACGTGCCAAGACCGCAGGCTTTGTATTCCGTGACCGCGTCCCAGAGCGTGTCGGGTGAATCATACAGAGTCGCGATGGTGAAGCCGTGGGCGTAGATGTCGGCGAGCTGCCGGTCCAGGACATCTTTGGAAACGAAATCGGTCACCAGTTCCTTGCCGTCGGGCGAGGGCAGGGCGGCGGGAGCCGGGTCCAGACGAGAGCGCAGGTCAATGCCGTACTGCTTGGCAGGCGACAGCAGGCGCAGCGGCAGAACGCTTAACACCAGGCGAACACTGAACGGCGCCGGCAGGCCGCGCCCGGTGATCATCACTTTGCCGATGTAGTTGTTGGACGGCGTGTTGCGCGGGACGGAGACCGTGAGCCAGAACTGTTTGGTGGTGTCGGCAGGAATGTCGCACACGGCAGGGCCGGTCAGGCGAACCGCAGGGGCCGGGCCGGACAGAGCGGCGCGGTCGTCTTTGACCAGGAGTTCGGGAACGTCTCCCGCCGTATCCGGGTCGCGCAGGGGGCCGGAGCCGGCCCGCGGCCAGACTTTGACGACATGAATGTCCACGGAACTGCTCGGCAGCGTGTGGCCGATGCCCTGCAAGTCCTGCGGGAGAGAAACGATGACATTGCTGAGAGCGACCGGGCTATACAGGCAGAAGGTCGCGGCCTGCGTTTGCTCCGGGCAGGCTTGCAGCGTGATTTCGGATGTCGCCCCGCGGGCGGGCGGCAGCGTCGCGGGCAGAACCGGCGCGAACAGGGCATCCGGCTTCCAGACCAGATACGGCTCACCAGTCGCGTCCATCGCGGTCTGCACCGACCGCAGCGCCGCCTGCCGAGTCAGGGCGGGCGGCGTGATGGTCAGGCGGAACGCGACGCGCCCGCCATGCACCAGTCCGGGCTGCGTGGTCACGCCGTAAGTGACGGCAGCGGCCTCTTCACTGGTCCCGACCGGCTTCCATGCCCCGACATTGCCGGTCTCAAAATCCGTGGCGACCGTGCTGTCCGTCCCCTGCCCACTGGCGTCCAGCGTCACCCAGGCGATGTCGTCTACGATCAACTGCGCCTGCCGGGCTGTCGTCACATCCAGCGCCAGGCCGTTGGCCGCCGACCAGTCAAATGCCGTGGCCGGCGCATCCGTCGCCGCGGTGGGCTGGGCATCGGCGGGCAGGGACAGGTCCAGCGAAGCCGGAACGGGGGGGGCGGGGCGCAGCGTAAACTTGGTCTGCGGCAGGACCAATTCCCGCCAGCCGAGAAAGGTGACGGGGATCGGCTCGGAAATCCACTCATCGCGCGGCATCGGGTCAGAAGCCGGGGACACTTCACGGGTAGGGGCCAGAACACGAACGCGCAGGGCGGCGCCGCTGCCGTCGCCGCGCACCCACAGCCGGACGCCGTTGTTGGTTCCCATCACCGGCAGATCATTGCGAACCAGGAGTGTCTGCACCGGCGGCAGCGCCTTGCCGGGAATGCGCGGCGTCAGCGGAAATGACGGCGAAGCGGGCCGCGCGGAATGTTTCGTGAAATGCGAATGGGGCCGCACCGTTTTAGCGAGAACCGGGGAAAGCGGCAAAGTGGCGGAAAGCAAAGTCAGGGAAAGGGCGGCGTATGACCGCGCCTTGCCGGGATGGCAGGGCATTCGTAAACTCAAGCGAAGGTTCCTCCTCAAACATGGTACTGGTAAATGGACGGAGGCGGAGTCGGGAAAAGTTCCCGACTCCGCCTATTTGTCTTCGCCAGTTATTTGTCTTCGGAGGAAACCAGATCAGTTGCGGACGGATCGATGGCAATGATGTACCAGCGGTCGCTGCCATGATGCAGGGTGTAGGAAACGTAGACAGTCTTCTGGTCGCCGGGCGCAGGGGCATTTGTCACATCATCGGGCGCGGCTTGATCAAACGGCACCGTGTCCCCAGCCTGCGGGTCTGCGCCATTGCCGGCAGCAGTCGCGAGGCGATAGACATGCTTGCCGAAAGCGGTCACGTCGCCATTTTTCGCCTTGCGAAGCTGGGTGAACTGGAACGAGACCGTGTTCAGGCGATCCAGCGCGTCCCGTGTGATTTGAACGAAATCCCCCGAGGCGATGGAATACGAATACTTCTTGTTCAGGGAAACGCTGATGCGCGTGTCGCTGTCGCGGACATGCTTGCGGAGAGGCTGAATGTCGCCGTCCGTCCATGCCCGCGCGATGTCCGCAAAAGCCGCCTGATAGGAACTGGCCGGGTACGCATTTTGCAGCGCCGCCTGCGCCTGATCGCCGCCCGTTTCCAGTTCCTGCGCCCGATCCGGGCTGGCGAAATAGTAATAGTTATTGTTGTAATTCACCTGATACGTCGGCGGGTAAAACGGCTGATAGGACGTGACATACTGCGGGGTGTCTACCTGGCCTGCGACGATCACGTTCGGCTGGAAAATGTACTGCGGGATACCCGAATAAACGCTGTACACCGACGGATAGGTGCAGGTGGTGAATGGCGTGTCGCAGTAGTTGCCGTAGTAAAAACCGCCCAGCAGCGGCGGGCCGCCGGCAATGATCGGCTCGGTGTTAATCGTGGTGGTGTAGAAATAGTCGTGACGGTAAGACTGGGGCGCGATGTCCTCGGGGCTGGTCGGGGTTGTCACGCGCAGGTTCGGCGTGCTGGGAAAGCCGTTTGCCGGGCCGACGGGCGGCGTTAAATTGTTAAAGAAACCATTGCCGGGACCAATAGGTGGAATAGAATTATTGAAGAAGCCGTTTCCGGGGCCAATGGGGACTGTGCCTTGCCGAATCGAATCACTGGCATACGGGTCATTATAAGTATTATAGGTTCCCTGCGAATCATACTGCTCCCGGCGGCGAAACCGAAAACCCGGCGACAGCGTCTGAGGCTGAGGCGCTTCGGGAAGGACGACCATCGGCCCATGATGATAGGTGTTATAGGCAGGCATGGGCTGCGCGAGACCCGCGCCAGAGCGCTGCGGCATGGTTTGAGGAACCGTGTTCGGTGCAGGCGACGTCTGTGGCGTGGCCGCAGAACCGTTGGAACGCGGGGCGTTTCCCTGTGTGGACGTGCCGGGGCGCATAAAGTCGCTGATGCCCTGCGCGGACGCAACGTGAGGCAAGCAGGCAAGCGTAACGCCGGTCAGAAGCGCGACAAGGCGACAGGGAACAGGGCCAAACTTTTTCATCACCATTCCTCTTTCTCTCAATCCATCCTTTAGGACGAAAGGCGTCCCTCAGAAGTTCCCGGCAGCCTCATTCATATCTCAGAGCCGCAATGGGATCCAGTTTGGCGGCGCGGAAGGCGGGATAAATGCCGAAAAAGAGGCCGACGCCGACGGCGAAGCCGAAGCCCAGTTCGGTCGCCCAGAAGGGAACAAACGTCGGCAGGACTTTGTGGGCGAAATGGTCAATGAGTTTCGCCAGGCCGTAGCCGCAGGAAACACCGATCAAGCCGCCCAGGCCGGACACGACCATCGCCTCCACGACAAATTGCAGCAGGATCGCGCCACGAGTGGCCCCGACGGCTTTGCGAATGCCGATCTCGCGCGTCCGTTCCGTGACCGAGACGAGCATGATGTTCATGATGCCGATGCCGCCGGTCAGCAGAGCCAGACCCCCTACCCCGCCCAGCACCAGTTGGATGCCGCCCAGCAGGGTATCTAGCTGCTTCAAAATGCCTTCCTGCGTGTCTACCACAAAGTCTTTGTAGTTCAGCGGATGGCGCATCTTCAGAATGCTCCAGACCTGGTCCGCCGCCGTCTCTACCTGACTGATCTCGCGGGAGCGCGTGGAAAAGCCATTGATCTTGTCGCTGCCGGTGAACCGCTTCTGCACTGTCGTCAGGGAGGAGTAGAGCGAGTTGTTGAAGTCGCCGCCGCCGGGATTGGAGTCTTTTTCTTCCAGCACGCCCACGACGGTCAGAGAAACGTCGGAACCGTCCTCCGTGGTGCAGCGAAGCTCGCGGCCAATGGGATCTGTATCTCCAAACAGGTCCTGTTCCACTTTATGGCCGATGACGCAGGCTTTGCCCCAATGGGCGACATCATCCGCGCTGAGAAAGCGGCCGGCGGCCAGGGGCAGGTTCTGGGTCTGGTTGAATGTGTCCATAACGCCCGTCAGCGTGACCGAGCGGCGGCTGCCGCCGACTTGCGCGACTACGGACGTCTGCGCGTCCGGGCTGACCATGCCGATCAACGTCCCGCGCGCCTCGGTCGCCCGCGCATCGTCCATCGTCAGCCCGCCGAAGCCGCCGCGCGAGACGCTGCCGAGTTTGGGCTGATACGAGACAAAGATCAGATTGGCCCCGTTGCCCGCAAACTGATCCAGAATCTGCTGCCGGATGCCCTGCACGATGGCGATCATAACGATGACCGAGGTGACGCCGATGATGACGCCCAGCATGGTCAGCAGGGCGCGCATCTTGTTGGCCCACAGGGCAGCCAGGGCGACACGGATGGATTCCAGAAGGATCATTAGACTTCTTGTACATACCTCCCCCGGTCTGGAAGACCGGGGCTTTTGAAGGGCATAATGTCCCTCCGGGACAGAAGATGCGTTTGTTTAGCCCCTCTTGGGTCCGCGTAGCGGACATTTTGCTTTTCCATAGCCCCGGTCTTCCAGGCCGGGGACTTGTGCAGGAATTCTATTTACGTTTCCAGCCGCCGGTACGCCGCGAGCCGTGCCTGCACCGAATCGGGCAGCGCGTAGCCGTGCAGGCGTAGGAGTATATCCGCGATCTGCTCCCGGTACTTCTCCGTCCGCAAGATTTCCTCATGCCGCAGGGCCTCAATCAGCAGCACCAGCGCCTTGTGCAGAGCGGCCTGCGCGGCGACCGTGCGGGTCTGCCGCTCAAAAATCCGCGCCTGCTGGTCCAGCAGGGTCGCCGCCACGACGCACTTGCCCGCGTCCAAAGTCCCGTTGCGCTGCATCAGGGACAGCAGCGTTTCGTCGGGCAGGAGCGGCAGAGTGGCGATGTTCAGCCCGACCAGCTTCTTGCAGGCATCGGCGGTTTCGGCGAGGGCCGTGTCAAACTGCCCACCTTCCACGCCGAGGAGGATTTTGGCAAGAAAGAAAGCCATCTGCTCAATCTGCTGTTCCACATAACCTTTTCGGGATCGCTGGTACATGATGTTTTAAGAACCCACCCGGCGCAAGCGCCTTCCCTCCCGAAACGGGAGGGGAAAGAGATAAGAAAAAGGATTGCCGTCGGTATTCTTCTCTTGCACTTCTCCTCCCCCTCCCGTTTCGGGAGGGTGGCGGACTTGTCCGCCGGGTGGGTTCTTCATAGGTGGGTTCCTACCCGTTGCCGCCGATGTCTGACTTGCGGCGGCCTGCGCCGTTAAGCGGCGGCACGACGAGTTTTTCGCCCGCCGTTAAGCCCGAAACGATTTCCACATCGGTATCGTTACGCAAGCCCGTCACGACCGTGCGCTTTTCCTGCTTGCCCCTGGGATTGAGAACTGTCACCTGGCCGCGCGAAGCCGTAAACGGAACGGCTTCCAGCGGGGCCAGAACGACATGTGTGCGCTGCTGGCTGATGATGCCGACATTGGCGCTCATGCCGGAGCGCAGGCGCGGGTCAAAATGGGCAAAGGCGACTTTGACGGAGAATTTGGAAATGGCGTTTGTGCCGCCGCTGCTCCCGCCACTGCTGGAATCGGAAAAGGCATTGGTGGAAGCGGGGGCGACTTCGGTCACGTAGCCGGCGAACGAGGCGGCAGGCAGGGCGTCCACGGTGATTGTCGCCGGGGCATGAGCGGGAACTTTGGCGATGTCCACTTCATTGATGCCGACTTTGACTTCCAGACGGCTGCCCAGCGTGGCGACGATGGATTGGGCGTCGGAAAAGCCCGTCGTGGCCGATTGGACAATCTCGTTTGGTTCTTTGTACTTCTTCAAGACCATGCCGGAGGCCGGGGCGAGGATGTGGGTATCCCCGATATTGACCTGAAGCTGCTGGATGTTGCCGCTGATCTGGGCGACGGCCTCGCGGGCCTGGGCAATGTCGGAGCGCTTGACTTCATCCTGACCGGCATTGGCCTGTGTGGTGACCAGTTGGGCACGGGCGGCTTCCACCTGCGCCCGCGCATCGTTGACGTCTTGCACCCGTGGCCCGGCCTGGGTCAGCGCCAACTGCTCCTGGGCCGTGGCGAGGCTGCTTGCCGCAGTGTCCACAGCGACCTGGGACGAGTCGTAATCCGCCTGGGAGATGAAGCCCTTCGCAAGCAGGGCGGCTTTGCGCTTCTGGGTTCGCAGGGCATCGTCATAGGCGATCTGCGCCCGCGAAACGGCCTCACGCCCCTGCGCCAGCTCCTGCGGGCGCGCACTGGCCGCCACGACGGCGAGATGTGTCTGAGCCGAGGCCAAATATGCCTGCCCTTGAGCAATGGCGGCAGCGGTCTGGCGCACCTGCAACTCATACTCAGCCTGGGTCTGAGCGAGCCGGGCCTGCGCCTGCCTGAGCTGCGCCTGGTTCTGTGTGAGCTGCGGGTCAATCAGCGAACGGTCTACCAGGGCGATGAGCTGCCCTTTGGTCACATACTGGCCTTCCTGAATGGGGATGGACAGCAGACGGCCCGCCGCCTTGCTTTTGACATCCACTTTGTCAACGGGTTCAATCGTGCCGGTCTCGGACACGCGGAGGACGATGTCGCCCAGGCGGGTCGTGACCGTGCGCGGCGGAGGCGGGGGCTTATGCAGGGATTTATTGACACTCACGCCGACAGTGACGGCCAGGCCGAGCAGAACCAGCAGGATTAGAAGGGGTTTTATCAGCCTTTTCACGTCCGATAATTATACCCGATTATCTGTCCGATGCCTGACGCGGCGGCGCGGGCTTATGGCGGCTCGCCAGTTGGACCAGACGGGCTTTCCGTGCCGCCAGAGCCGTCTGGCAAAGCTGCTCGTAAGGTGTCAGCGCTTCCGGCGCGGAATTTCGCATGGCGTACTCCCGCGCCTGGATGAGCTGCGCCCTCTGCTTCCAGTTACTGAAGCGAGACGCGCGGCAGCGCTGGAGCAAAGCCTGTCGGAACGTCCCATCTCCCCATTCGGCAGGGTTGTCGCTGCCTGAGACACTCCGCGCGGACCGGGCGGCATCGGCGACATATTCCTGGGCATGACGCGGGTTGTTGGTCCAGAGCGCGAAGACAAGCGCCTGCGCGAAGGGATCGCCGCCGGTCAGGGCTGCCACGGTGGCCGTGTCATGGCCCGGCAGATGATACGGGACGCCGGGGACGGGCATGGTCAAGACGCCGTCTACAATCCGTTGGGCATACTCTTGCTGGAACTGCTGAATGGCGGGCTGACGACCCGCCCGCGCCATCACGGTCGCCCAGTAACCAGCGACTTTGGGATCGTAGTTGCCGGGCAGGGCGGAGCCGCGAAAGGCCAGCCGCATGTCGGTCGGGGTTTGGAGCGGCTTGCCGTAGGCGATCAGCCCGCGCCTGTCCACGTCCAAGCCCTGCGCCACAAAGACCTTGTTCCAGACCCGCGCCTGCCCCGTCTGCATCAGCCGGCGCTTGATATAAATCAGTGCCGGGGGCAGGCTGCCGGTCGCCGCCGTCCACTGCATGACGCCCCAGGAGAGAACCCCTTTGTCATACAGATTGACCGAGTTGAAGCCGCCTTCCAGCGACTGCGTGACGCTGAGAATAAAGAGGTTCCGCGTCGTCACATCCGGGGGCGTGATCCAGCGGGTGCTGCGGACTTCCACGCCGTTTTCCAGGTTCATGCGCCGCAGATAACTCGCCCGCGCCGGGTCGTTTGCGGCCTCCGGCACCACATACGGCAGCACTGCGACAGGCGTCAGATCTAATTTGATTTCCTCCGTCCCTTTTCGCCCATGATGACGATGCCGGTGATGGGCCGCCTGCGCGCTGTGCGCCGTTCCGATAAAAACCAGCGCCGCCAACAGCGCTTGACTACTTTGCTTCATTGCACTTCCTTACAGCTAAACTTGCCATACCGCCTGTATTTTACACCAGGATCGCCACTAATTCAACAGACAGGCACGGCGGGCATCGCTGCAAACCCTTGACAATCCCTGCCGGAATGCGTATAATACAAGCATCGGCGAGGTTAGTTTAATGGTAAAACCCCAGTTTTCCAAACTGATGTCAGGAGTTCGATTCTCCTACCTCGCTTGAAAGATTTCCCGCGGCTGACCTTCCCGATACGCCCTCGTAGCTCAGAGGACTAGAGCATCCGCCTTCTAAGCGGAGGGCCGTAGGTTTGAATCCTACCGGGGGCGCTTTTTGCGCCTCACACTTTTCCCAGGTTCCAATGTTTTAAAAGAAACAGCCCGGCGCATTTGCGCCGGGCTGTTTTCGTGTTGGGTTATGGGACGACTTCTTCCGGGGGCAATTTGGCTTCCACCATGCGCTCCACGCTGGCGACGCGGTCTTCGTCGGCCAGGTTGATGGCCTTGACGCCGGAGGTGCTGCGGCCAATAGAGCGGATGTCGGCGACTTTGCAGGCTGAATGGTGATGCCCTCACGGGTCATAATCAGCAGCCGGTCTTCGTCGCTGACGATCTTGGCATCCACGATGTCGCCGGTCTTCTCGGTCAAGGACATGGTCTTGATGCCCATTCCGCCGCGATTGGTGATCCGGTATTCCTTCATCGGCGTTCGCTTCGACATGCCGCGCTCGCCGATCACGAGCAGGTCCAACTGCGGCTGAATGACGCCCATGCCGACGACATGATCGTCTTTGGCTTCGGAGAGCCGGATGCCCCGAACGCCGCCCGCCGCACGTCCGCGCGACGGCACCGCTTCTTCCGGGAAGCGGATCGCCATGCCTTTGCGCGTGACTAAGATGACCTCATCCTCGCCGGTCGTGTGCGCGACCCAGCTTGAGGGCATCGTTCTCTTCAATGTCGAAGACGATCAGGCCGTTGTTGCGAAGATTGGCGAACTCGGCCAGCTTCGTCCGCTTCACTTCGCCCCGCTCGGTCGCCAGCAGCAGGTAGCCCTCAACGCTTTTGTATTCCTTCATCGGCACGGTCGCCGTGATGCGTTCGCCGGGCTGGATGTTGATCAGGTTGATGATCGCCGTCCCCATCGCCGTGCGCGATGTCTGCGGGACTTCATACGCCTTCAGGCGATACACGCGGCCCCGGTCGGTGAAGAACAGGATGTAGTGATGGGTGGTCGCGACGAAGAGATGCTCAATGGCGTCCTCTTCTTTGGTCGCCGCCCCGATCCGGCCCTTGCCGCCCCGGTGCTGGGTCGGGATAGGTCTCTTTCGGGACGCGCTTGATATAGCCGTCGCGGGTGATGGAGACGATCATCTCCTCTTCGGGGATCAGGTCCTCGTCGCCGATCTCCTCGGCTTCCATCGGGATGATGCGGGTGCGGCGCTCGTCGCCGTACTTGTCCCGCAGGCCGCGCAGTTCCTGCTTGATGATCTGCGCCACGCGGGCCGGGCTGGCAAGAATGTCCTCGTAGTAGGCGATCTGCTTGAGCAGTTCTTTGTAGTCGCTCTCCAGCTTCTCCCGCTCCAGGCCGGTCAGGGCGCGGAGCTGCATGGCGAGGATGGCGTCCGCCTGGAGCTGGGAAAGCGCGAAGCGCGACATCATCTCGCCCGCGCGCGACCTCGGCTGTGCGCGACGGCGCGGATCAGGGCGATGATCTCGTCCAGGAAGTCCAGCGCGATCTGCAAGCCCTTCCAGGATATGCGCCCGCGCTTTGGCCTTGTTCAGCTCAAACAGCGTCCGGCGGATGATCACTTCGCGCCGGTGCGTCCAGGAAGTAGCCCAGAGCCGTCTTTGCAGCGTCAGCATGCGCGGCTGGCCGTCGACCAGCGCCAGCATGTTGACGCCGAACGTCGTGCGCAGCGGCGTGTGCTTGAGCAGGAAGTTCAGGACCTTCTTGGGGTACGCCTCGCGCTTGAGCGTGATGACGATCCGCATGCCCGTCCGGTCGGAGTAGTCGTTCAGGTCGGCGATGCCGTCGATCTTCTTCTGCTTGACCAGGTCGGCGATCTGCTCGATCAGCCGCGACTTGATCACCTGGTACGGCAGTTCGGTGATGATGATCTGGTTGCGCCCGTTTTCAATCGGCTCGATGGTGCGTCCGCGCCTGCATGACGACCGAGCCGCGCCCGGTGGCGTAGGCCTGCCTGATGCCCTTCGTGCCGAGGATCAAGCCCGACGTCGGGAAGTCCGGCCCCTTGATATGAACTCCATCAGGTCTTCGACGCTCGCCTCGGGGTTGTCCAGCAGATGGATCAGCCCCATCCACGATCTCGCGCAGGTTGTGCGGCGGGATGTTGGTCGCCATGCCGACCGCGATGCCCGAGCCGCCGTTGCACAGGAAGTTGGGGAACTTGGCCGGCAGCACGGTCGGCTCCCGCCGGGTCTGGTCGTAGTTCTCCGTCCAGTCCACCGTGTCCCGGTCCAGGTCCTGCAGCATCTCCATCGCAAACGGCGCCATGCGCGCCTCCGTGTATCTCTGAGCCGCCGGTGGGTCCGCATCAATAGAGTTATGGACAAAGACGCCGCTGGTCAGCAGGAAGTTGTGATGCTCGTCTACGGTAATGTCGTAAACGTCCGCCCGATCTTCCAGCGACTGTGTAAACAGAACATGGTAACTGCAATGCTCCGGCCCTGCCGAAACGCTGCTTTCACCCCGTTGCAACGCCGCCGTGTCAAAGTAGCCCGGCATGAGGCTGTCTGTCGGCGTCAGATACTGCGCTTCTTTGTAGATGCCGGAGCGGAGCAGGAAGCGGTGATCCGGCGTACAGTGGATGCGTTCGCCATTATCCAGCGTTACTACCACCAATTCCGCGTCGCGGCGGGTAATCCGCGCATGGCGGCCTTCACCGACAACAATCTGGCCGTCGGCATTTACAGAGTAGACATGGAACACTTCTTCGGCAGGCAATTCAGCCAGTTCCGCAAAGGACTTGTCCGTGCCGTCCAGCAATTTGATCTTGGTGTCGCCTGTGAAGCAGCCAAAATTTCCCTGCCCATCCACGAGAAGGTAGCGCATATTAAAGTCCTGCGCCATGCGAACCATCGTCGCGTAGAGAGCCTGATCGCCGTGAGGATGATAGTTCCCCATACACTCCCCAACGATTTTGGCGGATTTGCGGTGCTGGCCGGCGGGGGTCAGGTTCAGGTCGCTCATCGCCATGAGGATGCGGCGGTGGACGGGTTTGAGGCCGTCGCGCACGTCCGGCAGGGCGCGGGCGATGATGGTGGACATGGCGTAGTCAAGATACGACTGGCGCATCTCGTCTTCAATGCTCACGTTAATGACTTCGCGCCCAATAGACATTGGCACGGGTGCCAGCGCCATCAGGCCGACGGCGGAGCCGGTTTCGGGTGTCTCGGACGGCAGTTCGGGAGTTGTCTCAGAAGTGGTTTCGGGCGTGGGGGTTTCTTCGTCAGCCATAGCTTATCCTTTACACAGAGTCAATGCTCAAAGATAGTAACATTATGGCATATCTGGCAGTAAATGTCAAGAGAAGGGCTGGAGAAGACCAGAAAAACGGTCCACTCCCAGAGGAAGCGGACCGTTTTCCCGAGCCGCTTACTTGCCGCAGCAGGTCATGGTCAGGCAGCCGCAGGCGGCGGTGCAGGCACCCTGATCAGGCGCACAGCACGCGCCGCCGGACTGGGAGCAGCCGGCCATGGCGCAGCACGCGCCGTTCGCGCAGCAGTTGCCGCCCGCGCAGCAGCTTGACCCCTGTGCCGTCTCGGGCGCGGCGGCTTTGGCAACCACCGCCTTGACGTGGGCCGGGCGAGCCGCATGGGGAACCGCCGCGTCGGCCATTGACCCGAAGGAAAGCGCGGCCAGAGCGGCCGCAAGGGCGAGACAGTGTTTCATGAAAGTTTCTCCTGATACAAAATGAGTGAATGACGAATTTGCGCCAATCGGCGCGGGCATCAGGAGAAATAGGGGGAGCGCGCGGCCCGCAGGAACCGCAGAGCGACGGGTGTCGCAAGGGAACCGGATTGGAAGCTGAACGCGCTGTCCGTTTTGCCCGAAGAAAGCCCGTCCTGAACAGGTGCGGCACGGGGACAGCGCCCGACAGAAACAGAAAGCTTCGCACAGTCGGAGGCGGCATGGCCGGAGAAGCAGCCATCATGCAGCAGGCATGGGCCGTTCGCAGGGCAGTGCGAGGCGGACAGCACGGCATGGCAGCAGGAACGGAGGCGCTGGCGGAAGCGCGCATCAGGCAGCAAGACGGCCGGGCGGGCGTCCCAGTCGGGATCATGCCCGCCAGCCAGAGCAATAACGCTCCCCAGACCAGCCAGCCGCGTCGCTTCATGGTGTCATTGTACCACAATTATTCTATTCCCGCGTTTGCGTTTTGGGCGCTTGTGTGCTATACTACTCTTGTCCGTCAAACATTGCCCGTCTATTACACATTTCAGGAGATCAAACACGATGACAAAATTACTGTCCGCTGCTGCCGCCACATTGCTCGCCGCCAGCCTCATCGCCACTGCCGCGGTCGCTGCGTCGCCCAAAGCCGGCGCGAAACATGCCATGAAGATGACAGGCGCGACCTGTCCCTTCTGCAAAATGCCGCTGGGAACTGTCAAGTCCGCGAAAATGCCGGTCGCCATCAAAATGAACGGCAAGACCTACTACACCTGCGCGCCCTGCAAGGCGAAAGTCGCCGCCATGAGCGCCAAAAAGCCCATGATGATGAAGAAAACGATGTAAGCAAGTTCGGCAGCAAAAAACGGGCGCGGCTCAATTGGTCCGCGCCCGTTTTTATTTCTTTGGGCTAGGCTGTCTCAAAGCCATCGGTCAGGCCGGAAGCGCGGCGATGCTCGACCAGGACCGGCAGCGGCACCTGCTTGAGAAAGAAATTGCCGGCCAGCAGAACAATGCCGATGTCATCCAGAGCGCCGACAATGGGAATATACTGCGGGACGTTGAGCGGGCTGACCGCAAAGACAAGCGCGCCGACCAAAACCACTTTCGCCAGGACGGGAACGCGCACATCAGCCAGCAGACGCCGGAACAGTTGCAAATGTTTGGGCGCGCTTTGCAGAAGCGTCATCGCCGCCCGCCAGCCGCCGACCCGCCGGGTCATACTTATCATGCGCGAGAGTTGTTTCCAGAGGTTCATTCAGGTTTCTCCTTGACGGGCAGCCTTGCGTACCCTGCCCCTTCTGTATAACCCCCAAACAGCCCGTTTTGTTCCCTTCTTCGTTCCAATGCCAGCAGCGCTTCCTTGCGCGCCAGCCCCCCAGCATAGCCGACCAGTTTGCCCCCAGCCCCGACGACCCGATGACACGGCACAATGATAGACAACGGATTGCGCCCATTCGCCAACCCCACTGCGCGGCAGGCGTTCGGCTGCCCCATCCGCCGGGCCAGTTCGCCATAGGAAACCGTCGCGCCATAGGGGATTTGCCGAAGCTGCTTCCAAACCCCCTGCTGAAACGCGGTGCCGGTCAGCGCGAGTGGCAGGTCAAACTCGGTCAGTTCCCCCGCGAAATAGGCCGACAACTGCCGCTTCGCTTCGTCAAACGGAGCCGCCCCATCATCTTGCACCCAGTCGGGGGCGACTTCCGGGCCGTGTTTGTGTTCGACCAGAAAGAGGCCAGTCAGAGCCGTGCCATTGGAGGTGAGTAAGAGAGGCTGAATCGGACTGTCATAGTAAGTGTAATGAATCATAAAGGGGTCTCCAGTGATTTCCAAAGATGCATGGCGGCATAAGCTCGCCACGGACTCCATACAGCGGCGATTTCCAATATCCGTTTTGGGTTCGTCTCGCCCAACGCTTTGACAATTCCCAGGTCAGTGTGCGGGAAGGCGTCCGGCCAGGCCAGGACGCGCATGGCGATATATTGTGCCGTCCACTCCCCAATGCCCGGCAGTTCCTTCAGCCGCTCCATGGTTGCCTCCACGTCGCCGCCAGGGTGCAGGACAATATGCCCATCCGCCACGCAGCGCGCCAGCGCCAAAATTGAGTGAGCGCGCGAGGCAAGAATGCCGAGGGCTGTGATCTCTTCCAGCTTGACCCGCGCGATTCGCTCCGGCGTGGGCGAAATGCGCGTCAGGGCCGGGAATGGCGTGATCAATGGTTCCCCGAAGGCAGCCGCGTAGCGGCCAGCCAGCGTTGAGGCGGCCTGAACGCTGACTTGCTGACCCAGAATAGCGCGCACCGCCGTCTCAAACCCATCAAACGCCCCCGGAACACGCAAGCCGGGCCGCGCTTCGGCTATCGGGCCGAGGTAGGCGTTGATCCAGCACGGCGAGGCGGCCAGATCAAAAAGCCTCTTCACACGGGCCAGTGTCGGAGAAAGCACGGGCGCGAGCGAGACAGAGACTTTCGACACAGAGCATGTTTCTGGCCGGCACAGGACTCACGGTAAGCCAGCCGCGATGTTTGCCCTCGGCGACAGTGCGCTGGTAGAGGTCTCCCTGCGTGATCTCGACGCCCTGCGAGGCGCGCTTGACCAGAAACTTCAAGAGCGAGTCCCAATCCATCGGCGGGCGAAAGGCGAGTTCGCAGACCAGCGTCTCGCGCGGTTCCTCTGCGGTGCGCGCCTTCCGTAAATCGGTTGGGTTCAGCCGATAGCGTTCCCGAAACAGGGCATTGAAGCGACGCAAACTGGAAAAGCCGCTGGCGAAGGCAATCTCGCCGATTGGAAGGTCGGTATCCGTGAGGAGGCGTTTGGCAAGCAGCAGCCGCTGCGTCTGAGCGAGTTGTACCGGAGAGACGCCAAACTCAGTTTCAATCACCCGGCGCAGGTGCCGCTCACTAACCCCTATTTCTGCCGCCAGATCGGCCACGCTTCCTTCCGTCAGCGCACCGTTCTCAATGCGCTCGGCGGCATCGGCGGCAAGCCGGCCCAGGGCGTTGATTCTGGCTTGGCCTGGCGCCAGTTCGGGACGGCAGCGCAGACAGGGCCGAAAGCCGGCCTGTTCAGCGGCAGCGGCGCTGGGATAGAACGCGCAGCGATCCGGGCGGGGTGTTTTCGCGGTGCAGACCGTGCGGCAATAAATCCCGGTCGTGGAAACGCCCACAAAAAAGGCCCCGTCAAAGCGGGCATCGTGGGTCAAAAGCGCCTGATAGCAACTCGCGGCATCCAGTGTCATATTTCTATTATGACGCCTGCGGGGATCGCTGTCTCGCCGTTTTCGGACATGGAAACAAAGATTTTGAGGCCGGGATTTTCGAGCGGACATTCGGGTACAATGACAGCAATAATACCCGATGAAACGCCTTGTCCTCAACGTCGCCGGATTGTTTGTTGCTATTGTCGCCGTCCTGTTCGGGCTGCCCAGCCTGTATCTGATGGCGGCGATTTTGTGGCTGATTCCCGCCGTCTCCTATCTGATGGGCTGGTTGATGCTCGGCGGGCTGACCTGTGAGCGCATTTTGCCCCTGTCGGTGACGGCGGGAGAGACGGTGGGGGTGTCTTATCGTCTGGGCAACACCAGCCGACTGCCCAAGTTTTACCTGCTGGTGCGCGACAAACTGCCGCGCGGCGTTCAGTTTTCTCCCGCCCCGCCGCCGCTTGTCCTGAGCCTCTGGCCCGGCGAGGAAGGGGAAACCCACTGCCGGGTAGAAGCGCGGCGGCGCGGCGTGTTTCCGCTCGGCCCGGCTCAGGTGTATTCCACGGACCCGCTCGGCCTGCAAACGTTCTCGCAGAAGATGCCCGTCGTCTCCGAACTGACTGTCTACCCTGCGCTGATTCCCCTGCGCGACTCGTGGCTGCGCGGCGCGGCCTCGCAGGGGTGGCGCGGCCAGTCCAGCGCCCTGACGCGCGGGGCAGGCGATGACTTTTACGGCGTCCGCGAATACCAGCCGGGCGACGAGCTGCGCCGTGTCCACTGGCGCACGACGGCCCGGACCGGGGTGCTGGCCGTGACCGAGTACGCGCAGGGGGTCACGCTGGACGTCCTTGTCGCCCTGGACCTCGCGCGGGACGCTTACACCGGCACGGGCGAGGATGAGGGCAGCGCGTTGGAATGCGCGGTCACACTGGTCGCAACCCTGCTCCAGGACCTGCTTCAGCACGGCCATTCGGTCCGTCTGCTGACCCAGACGATCAGCCCGGAGGACAGTCTGCCCGCCGCGCGAATCGACGAAATGCCGCGTTTTCTGGACCTTCTGGCCCGCGCGCAGGCCGACTCGCCGCAGACACTGGCTTCGGCCTTGCGGGAAGATCAATCAGGGCGCGCGCAGACGGCCACGCTGGTCGTGGTCACGCCCGACTTTTCCAATCCGCCCTTGCTCGGCTTTCTGGAAGAATGGACGACGCGCGGCGGCCAGCATTTCGGGCTGGCGCTGGACGCCGGTTCGTTCCGCGCCGGACGCCCCGGCCTGCCGGATTCTTTGGGGGGCCGTCCGTGCGCGTTGTGCGTCGGGGCGATGATTTGCAGGCGATTTTAGAGGGGAGCGATTATGGCTGGAGCGGGGATTAAGACGCCGGAGCAAATACAGGAAATGCCCAGCCTGCCGCTGTATCTGGCAGGACTGATCATTACCCTGTGCGGCGTTCTCGCCGCCAATGCGGCCCTGCCGACGCCCGATCCGACCTGGATGCTGGACACGCTGCTGCTGACGGGCCTGGGCTTTTTGTTCTCCTACGGCAGCCGCCGGCTGGGGATTGCGCCTCGTCAGATAGACTTTGGCTTTGCTGCCCTGGCCCTGCTGCTCCTGGCCGCGGTGGGAACCGGGCAGCTCGCTCCCGAACAGTTTCTGCCGGTCCAGGCCGACACCGCCGGCCTGCATCTGCTGGCCGGCCTTGCCTGCCTGTCCACGCTGTGGAGCTGGGCGCTGCACAGCGACAACCGGGTGATGGGAACCACGGTTCCCGCCATGGCCGCTCTGGGACTGGCGGCTTCCGAAGACCTGAACGATCCCGTCCTGGCCTGCTTCGGCGTTTTTATTCTCACCGTCATCTTTCTGCTGATCCACCAGAACTTTCTGCAAAACCGAGCGCGGGCGGCCCAAGCCGACCGCAAGCCGGCGGACCGGCGTCTGCTGGGCGCGCAGTTCGCGCAAACGGGCCTGTGCGCGCTGGCCGTGCTGCTGGCGGGAATGGTCGTGATTGTCCCGGCTCAGGCCGTGTTTGCCCGCCTGTCGCTGGCCCAGGCGATCCGCCATCTGGCCGGGCTGGGCCACGCTGCGCCGAATGCCGGCAATCAGGCCCTGCATTTCTCTGACGATGATAACCTGCAACTGGGCACCGGCGATGCCTGGTCCGCCAGCGCCGAGGTCGTGATGCGTGTCACGCCCAGCGACGGGCAGGAACATCTCTGGCGCGGCCGCACTTATGACGTGTACACCGGCGCAGGCTGGCAAACATCACAGGAAAACCAGACGACGCCGCTTCCGGGCGGCAGCCCCAGCGACAGCGGCTGGAGCTATGACCTTCCCGCTGACCTGACACCGGGCGATTCCGCGGCGCCGTTTGGCCCCACCCTGACCGCGACGTTCAAAGTGATGGGCGACACCGGCCAGTTTTACTATGCCGCCAACCCGCGCCAGATTCTTCTGGACCGAGACCTGGACCGCTATGGACGCGCGCCGCAGTTCTGCCGTGACGGGCGGCTGGACCTCGCCGACCACGGCCCTGTCCGCTTCCCGTACACCGTTGCCTCGCAGCCGGCCCCCGATCCGATGCAGCCCGCCGTGCAGGAGCATCTGCGGCGCGCGGGGACGGACTATTCGTTTGACATTCGCCGTCTGTATTTGAGCCAGGGCGCGAACGATGTCACGGGGCCTGCCGACCTGCTCTTTTATCAGCAAATGGTGCGGGAAGCGCTGCAAGACCTGCCGCCGGATCAGCGCGACCCGCTCGACAAGGCCCTGGCGCTCCGGGCATGGGTGTCGGGCCGCTGCGTTTACTCCCTGGCCGTGCCGCCCATTCCGCCCGAAATTGACCATGTCCATGCCTTTCTCGGCGACACCCGGCGCGGCTACTGCGACATGTTCGCGTCTTCCATGGCGGTTCTCTGCCGCACGGCAGGCATTCCGGCCCGCCTTGCCACCGGTTTCGCGCCGGGCGATCCCGACGGCGACAGCTTCAACCTGCGCGGCGAAGACAAACACGCCTGGACCGAAGTCTACTTTCCCCACACCGGCTGGGTGGCGTTTGACCCCACGATGGGCTCGCGCAGCGACGGCACCGTTCCCACGGCGCAGGGGAAATATGGAACCGGCTGGCTGTCCCGTCTGCGCCTGGCCCTCGCGTCGGGCGGAGCGTTTGTCTGGCCTCTGCTTGGCGTGATCCTGCTGATTCTGGCCTATGTGGTCAAAACCGAACTCTTTGACCGGCGGCGCGGCGCAAAGAAGCGGGAGCCAATTGTGGCCGAAACTCCCCATACGACTCTGGGGCGGCAGTACGCCCGCATGACCCGCGCCCTAAACCGTCTGGGCCTGCCCCGCCGCTCGTCCGAGACGCCGGGCGAATATGCCGCCCGCGCCGAGGCATTTCTCATCGCACAGGAACGCGACCTGGGCGTTGGGCTGTCTGCTTCCCTTGTCACCGACCTCAGCCGCGCCTTTGCCCGCGCCTGCTACGGAAACGGGACGGCAGCCGCTTCCGAGTCCGAAAACTGGCAGTCGGCGGTGGCTCAGTTTGAGTCTGCCGCCCGCCGCGCCTGGTGGATCAAGCTATGGCGGCGAGTGGCGAGAAGAAGCCCCCTGCCCCAATTCTGGGGAGCCAGACAATAAATACCATGCCATAAATAGCACGGCTATTCGGCGCAGACGCCAAAAACCCCCGCTTCGCGGGGCTAGGAAGCGTTCACGCGCTTTCCCATAATGTTTGGTATTATAGAAAGAGAGAGCTATGGATGAGTGGCTAATTATATTTGAGCAGGTGCAGAAGATTACGCGCAATACTCAATCTTTAGAGGAAAGCATAGCGCAAGTTGTTGCATTCGCCCGTAATAATCCGACAGTATTTGACGAGCAGGATTATTGGAATCAGGCGCAAAACCACGGTTTTCAAGCTGCATTCGCCACGTTGACAGATTGGGCAAAGCAGGGGTTGTCGTCTCTTGACCCAAAGGCAGGCTGGCAGTTTCTTGTACTGGATTTGGGCGACTGCCCCGAAACCTTCCGGCTTTACAGCCCTGGCGGGCAGAGCCTGATGTCGGAGTCGCAATTTCACAACATTCTGTTGAGTAAGAGGATTATCAGTGGGGCGGATATGGAAGGCTGCTTCGGCCCAGATATATTTGACCCATTCAGTCAGCTTTTCGGGGAGGAAAAGACTGAACTAAGTGACCATCATGTTAGTAAATTAGACGATATCCTTTTGGATTGGACGGCAAGCGGCGAAACAAACTTTCATGGTATGAGTGGCTATCTTCTGTGGCTGACATTAGGTTCACTTGCGCTCGTCGAAGCGTTGAGAGATACGCCCTATTGTGAATCTATTCTCCAGGGACGTGATAAGTTATATCTTCTGTCTGGCTATGAGGAGATATTCTTCTATGCCGCTACTGTCACACCCGAAGGCATCTTACACGAGACAGTGTGAGAGTTGCGGACCAATTCTATGGAACTGGATTATTCAAAACTTGCCAAAGGCTTTCCCAAGCCCATTGAGCGCGTCTACTTGTTTCTGGGCAGCGACGATGCCCTGAAGCGCGAGGCGCTGCAAAAGCTGACAGCCCCGCTGCTGGACCCGTCATTTGCCGATTTTGACCGGGAAGAGCGGGACATTCCACCAACCGGGGCGGGCGAGCCGGGTGAAGCAGGACGCTCCATTCTCGCGTCGGCGGGCGGCGTTCCGATGGCCTCCGAGCGGCGCGTGGTCATTGTGACCAATGTGCATCGGCTGGGGAAAGAAGATCAGGAAGTGCTGGCGGCGGGCCTGCCGAAACTGGGGCAGTTGACCTGCCTGGTGCTGGTGACGGCGGCGACGGAATATGACGCCGGCAAAGTCAAAGGCAAAACGCTGGGGACGAAGTTTCTGAACGCCGTCACCAAATCCGGCGCGACCGTGCTGTGCGACGCGCCCGGCGAAAGCGGCTTGCAAGCGCGGGCCAATGCTCTGCTGAAAGAACGCGGCAAAACAATAGAGCCGGCAGCGCTGGCCCTGATCCTGGATCGGGCGAAGGCGACGGCTTCCGAGCGTGGCGGGGGCGGCAAAACGGGCGACATTCATGTTCTGCTCAACGAACTGGAAAAGGCCATCGCCCATACCGGTGACCGCGTCCAGGTGACAAAGGCCGATGCCGTTGCCGTCGGGCTGCATACGGTTCAGGACAACATCTTCACGCTGCTGGATGCGGTCGGCCACCGCGACCCGCGCCGGGCGCTGGCCGAAGCCGATAAGATGCTGGATGTCGGGGACAAACCCGACGCCGTCGCCGCACGCACATTCGTCATGCTGGCCCGGCACCTGCGGCAATTGTGGGGAGCCAAATACCTGGCGGACCAGAGGCTCAATGGCTTCAACATCAAAGGCGGCCTGCCGCCGGAAGTGCAATCGGTGATGTCCGGCGAAATGCTGGGCATCACGCAGCGGCAGTCGTACCGGCTCAAAGACTTACAGGAGCAGGCGCGCGGATGGACGTATCCCGCCCTGCGCGACGGCCTGACGCGGGTTCTTGCCAGCGATATGACCATGAAAAGCATCCCTGGCGGCGCGGCCCTGAACGCAACCGCGCCTGCCGACGACCCGGCCTCCAATCTGCGTTTACTGGTGGTAGAATTATGCCGCGTGCCATGAGAGGCACGGGGCTGAACCCCCGTGCTTTAAAAGAGCAAGCCTCTGCCTTCGCAGGCGAAAGAAATTATGTCTTCTGCCCGCGAAGGCGGGGAGTTGCATTTCTAAAGCACGGGGGTTCAGCCCCGTGGATCGTTCTCCTTGCTCTCTGCCTGCTGCCCCTCGGCGTCCGCGCTCAGGAGGCGGCGCCCCTCGTCACGCTGCCCGGCGGCGTGACCCGGCTGGACGAGGTCGGGCTGTACAGCGTCACGTACCACTACGACAATGGCCGAACAGGGACAATGCCGCTGGGCTGGACCGGGCCGTTTCAAGAGGACACCGGCATTGCGTGCCAGCCGGTCGGACCCCAGAATGGCCGGTCGGCATTTCTGCTCCATCCGCCCTGGCGCGGCGGAACAGGTGAAACAGACCAGACATTTAAATTTGCCCTGCCCCATGCGGCCAAAATCACGCTGGCGTTCGCCGTCGCGCTGCAAACCGGCGCGGATGCGCCGGGCAAGTCCGACGGCGTCGTGTTTCGTGTCTTTTTGAACGGCAAGCCGCTGCTGGACCGATTGAAGACGGACAGCGCCTGGAGTGCGTTCCAATTTGATTTGACGCCCCAGGCTGGAAAAACCGTCACCCTGCGTTTTGAGACCGACCCCGGCCCGGCCCGCAACTCCTCGTTTGACTTTGCCCTCTGGGGCGACCGGGCGATCACCGTCACCGGCGCTCCGGCACAAGTTCATGCCTTGCCGCCGCTGCCGGAATGGTCGGGCCTGGCATCCGCCGCGTCGTCCTGGGGCAGCGTTTCGCCCACGGCTTCCCCGGCGCAAGCTTTCCTGGCCCGCGTTCAGGCCAATCCAAAGGCAGCGGACTTGCTGGACGGCTGGACGCTGACCGTTCCCGGCCAGACCCGCCCGCTGGGTCTGGCGCATGGGGCATGGCTGGACCTGGCTGGCCCAGAGGGAAAGATCGTGCGCTCCGATGCACCCGAAGTGTCCCGGCTGATGACGCAGACAGCACAGCCGGATGGCTCCGTTCGGCGGCAGATGCGCTATAAAATCGGGGATCGGACGATCACAGTCACCGCCGATCTATACCCGCCGCGCAACGGCTGCGCCCGCGCCGAAGTGAGTTCTTCTGACCCCTACGTCGCCGCCGTTCACTTTGGCGACATCGGTCCGGTGGCGTTCCGCCGGAATGTCATCGTGCCGTATCTGGGGCCAGTCCATTTTCTGCCCGACCTGGGCCTATTTGCCCATGTTTTTGTGGACCACACCCATTCCCAGGCCAGCGCCCTTGACGGCACGACAGCGCAGTATTTGCTCCTGACCGTCGGGCGGCGAAATCTCGTTCAAGAAACGGCCTACTTCGCCGTCTCGCCGGACTTCCACAGCGTTCTGCCGACACCCGCCAATCCGCCCTCGCCGTATCGGAAGTTATTGGGCGACAAAGTGGTGCTGGATGTCTGGGGCGGGTCGTTTGCCGACAACGCCGCCCGCCTGCGCGAGTATGCGTCTTACGGGATGACCCACTTTTTGACTATTGCCCATGACTGGCAGAACGGCGGCTACGACAATAAGCTGCCCGATGTCCTGCCGGCGCAGGCCGAACTCGGCGGCGACGCCGGGATGCGTCAGTGGGCGCAAGCCGGCACGGCAGGCGGCAATTTGTTTTCCCTGCACGAAAACTATGTGGATTTCTATCCGAATGCGCCGAGCTATGACGAGAATGACGTTGCCCGTGACTCGGACGGGCATCTCGTCCCCGCCTGGAAGAACCAGATTCAGTCCTATGCCCTGGCCCCGGCGGTCATTGTCAAATATGCCCGTAAAATCACGCCCCAAGTTCATGCCGACTACGGCACAAACGCCGGCTATTTAGATGTCCATTCCGCCGTGCCGCCCTGGTTCCACGTAGACTTTCGGGCAGATCAGCCCGGCGCAGGCAAGTTTCAGACCGTCTGGAACGCTCATCGCGACCTCTGGGCTTTGTTTCGGCAGACTCACGGCGGGCCGGTTTTGGGAGAAGGGGCAAACCACTGGTATTGGAGCGGCCTGCTGGACGGCGTGGAGGCGCAGTTTGGAATCGGCGTGCCGAGCAACGGCGGCGAAACCGCGCCGCTGTTTGTGGACTTTGATCTGCTCAAAATCCACCCGCTCCAATTCAATCACGGCATGGGCTATCTGGAGCGCTGGTACCAGGCGAGCAGCCACCCCGATTGGGAAGAAGGGCTGCCAACGATGAAAATACTGGATCAATACCGGATGCAGGAAATCGCTTACGGGCATGCGGGCTTCGTTGCCGCCCTCCTCTGCAACCAGCCGCCGTTTGTCTGGCAGGAGTATGGGTTGATGCGGCCCGTGACACAGCGCTACGCCACCGCTCAGGCCGTCGGGGTTGACTATGACATTGCCGGGCAATGGCGCGGCACGAATGCCGCGCTGGCTTCGGGCAGCCTACTGGATCGCGTCCGCGTTCGTTATGACAATGGCCTGACTGTCTGGGCCAACAGCCGCGCCCAGGATTTGGCTGTCTCATTAAAGCCGCTGCCAGGAAGCCTCCTCACCCCGGAGCAACTGCACCCGACCAATAATGGGGGAACCGGAGATAACATTCTGGCTCCCCCATTATTGGGGGCGGGGGGGCTTCTACGCTGACCCTGCCGCAGTTCGGCTGGCTGGCGCGGGGCAAAGACCTGCTGGCCTATACTGCCTGGCGTGACGGGGTGGTCGCCGACTATGCCGAAACGCCGGACAGCATCTTCGCCAATGCCCGCACCACCACTCCTGCCCCGCAGCCGCGCCTGCGCGTGACGCCGGGAGTGGAAAACTTCTCGCAATCCGGCCCGCGCCGCTTTCAACTCTCGTTCCGCTGGGATGTGCAGGAGCCTATTCCGACGGGCTATGTTCCCTTTGTCCATGTCACAGGCAAGGGAGCGGCAGGAACCGAGGACATTTTATTTCAATTTGGCTCCGGCCTGCCTGCCGTTCCGGAAACCTGGCCGGTGGGGGAAATCACACAGGGCGCTCCCCTGGACGTCACCCTGCCCGAAGCGCTGCCGGACGGAACTTATGCCCTCAAAGTCGGTCTGTACAAGCCGCTGGGCGGCGACCGTTTGCGCTTGACCGGACCGGATGACGGCAATCACCGTTTTACGCTCGGCACCCTGGTCGTCTCTGACGGCGGCAACACAATTCGCTGGCAGCCTGTCATTGCCGGCACCGGCGGTCAATTGTCGCCTGAACGCGCCGCACACACCAACATCGCCCGCAAAATGGTTCACTTCGGCAAAATCGCCACCGATGGCAGCGTATCTCTGGAACGAACCGGCCCCGGCGTCTGGCGCTTGATCCCGTTCCCGCGAACACAACCCTTCTCGGTTGCCCTGAATGCCGCCCGGATAGACCCGAAGCTCTTGCCGCTTCATCTTGAGGCATTGGATGCGGACGGCCATTCGCTCGGCGCTGTGTCTTCCCACCCAACTGCCGCTCTGCCGCCCGGATGGACACAGTTCCGGGTCAACACAATTCCAGGCGCGACAGCCTATCGCTTGGCGGGAACCGCGCCGTGAAGATATTCCCGCGACCGCACTCAGGTAACTCGGCGGTTAAAACCACAGCAACAAATTCACAAAGTCCGCCTGCGCGGACTCACAATCCAATCCTAACCGGCGAAGGCTGGTTTTGTGCCTTTGTTGCCGCGACTTTAGTCGCCCGCATTCCAAGTTACCTCATGTTTGCGTGCGCCCTTTCCCTCGCCTGCCTTCTGCGCGCTCAGGCTGCCCCCACTGTCGTCGTTCGTCCCCTGCCCGCCCCAAGTCTGGCCGCCTACGGCCAGGCCGAATGGACTGTGACGCTGGATCAGACCTACGCCAATCCGTTTGATCCCGACGAGATCGCGGTGGACGCCGCGTTTTCCGGGCCGAAGGGCCAGACCCTGCGCGTTCCCGGCTTCTGGTTTCAAGACTTCCGCCGCCAGAAGAACCCAGATGGAACCGAAACACTCGCTCCCTTGAGTCAGCCCGAATGGCGCGTCCGCTTTTGCCCGCCCGCGCCCGGACGCTGGCGCTTGGTCGTCACCGCCCGCGACCATTCCGGAACGGGCGCATCCCCCGCGCTTTCTTTCACCGTGCAGCCCACCCGCGCCGCTGGGTTTGTGCGCCGCGCGCCCGGCAGCGACCGTTACTTGGAATTTGACAATGGCACGGCTTTCTTTCCGGTCGGCGAGAACATGGGCTGGGCCGGCAAAGCCGGACTGGGAGATTATGAAGCGTGGCTACCCCGTTTGTCTCAGGCAGGCGGCAACTATGCCCGGGTGTGGATGGCAAATCGCCCGCTGGAACATGGGCCGAACAGCCTGGGCCGCTACGATCTTGCCCATGCGTGGTATTTTGATCAAGTCCTGCGCTTGGTCGCCCAAAACCATGTGGAGTGTATGCTGGCACTGGGGACTTACGGGGAGTTCACGACCGGAGGATTCTTCGGCGAAGGACAGTGGCCGGTCAACCCTTATAACAAAGCCAACGGCGGTCCTGCCGCCACACCCGCGGATTTCTGGACCGATGCCCAGGCCCGCGCCCTATATCGCCGCCACCTGCGCTACCTCGTCGCCCGCTACGGCGCACAAACAAGTCTCGCGTTCTGGGAATTCTGGAACGAGACAGCTGCACCCGCGCCCTGGATACAGGAAATGGCGGCGTATTTAAAAGCCAACGACCCGTACCGGCATCTGGTGACTAACTCCTACGCCGTTACGGGCGAAGCATCGGTCTGGGACCTGCCGGGGATTGACCTGACGCAGACACATCGCTACGGAGATGAAGGCTCCCTGCGCGATATCGCCCCGGTCATTCTGGACGATGCCCGCGCCCATGACGGGTATCACAAGCCGCATTTGATGGGCGAGTTCGGCATCTCCTGGCGCAATTCCGACGCCAAATTTGACCCATCCGGCATGGCGACCAACCTGCACAATGGCCTCTGGGCCGGCGCCCTTTCCGGCGATGCGGGCGGGGCGTCCATCTGGTGGTGGGACAATTACATTCACCCGCAAAATCTGTACGCGCAGTTCACCGGGCTGGCACGGTTCGCCGCGACGGTGGACTGGCCGCGCCGCCGGTTCGCACCCCTTGCGCTACCGCCACCGGCACGGGGGCAGACGGGGCCGGAAACATTTTCCGATCTGGTTCTCGCGCCGACGGCCGGCTGGGGCGAAAAAGCCATCTCACCCGTCGTTGTTCACCCGGACGGAACCACCGTCGGCGGGCCGGTTCTCTCTGTCTTGTTTGGCCCGGACAAAGCCGACCAGCGCAGCGTCCTCACCCTTCAGGTAAACCTGCCGCAGCCGGGGACGCTGACCGTGCATGTTGGAACCGTTTCCAGCCAGGCGCACCTGCGGGTGGGTCTGGACGGCCAAGCGATTGGCGATTTCCCATTCAACGCGACACCGGGACAGGGCGGGGGCTACGAAAGCACCAAGCAATTCCCGGAGTATGGCAACATCTACCAGGCCGTGTTCAATGCGGATCGCACCGTTGTCCTCCCTTCCGGCCCGCATGTACTGACGCTGGAAAACACCGATGGAGATTGGCTGGAGATCGGCCCTCTGACGCTGACCCATGCCCTCTCATCCCGCTACGCGCTCCTGCGAACGGCGGCGCTTCAGGATGCCGCCACCGGAGAAACGCTGGTCTGGCTTCAGAATCCGGCTTCCAATTGGGACAATGACCGCGCGGGCCGCCTGCCACAGCCGCAGAGCGACATCCGGCTGACGCTCCCCGTGCCACGCCCCGGCATCTACCAGATCGTCTGGTGGGACACGCGGCGCGGCGTCCCCTCTCCGCCGCAGCGTCTGACCTCCCAGAGCCGTTCTCTACTTTTGCGTGTCCCCACCTTCACCCGTGACATCGCTCTGCGCGCGATGCACGTGAAATAGGCTCAACACACAAAATCGCCACTCCAATTGGAGCGGCGATTTTATGTTTCTATGGAGCTGAGGGGGATTCGAACCCCTGACCTCATCCGTGCGAGGGAAGCGCTCTCCCAGCTGAGCTACAGCCCCATCATTTTCGTTTGCGGCGACCTTTACCCCGGTTTAAGTTGCCGTAAGTGGGCGTCAGGCTATGATGGTTCGGACACAATAATCGCAGGTTGACCAGTTGGTTGTTGTCAGAATTACCGTTGATATGATCCAATGTGATTGGGACATTGCCGGTCATGGGATTTCGTTCCGCCCAACCGCAGACTTCGCAACGCTCTCCGCGCGTCTCAATCAAATATTCGACGAATCTTGGTTGATGTTCTGCCGCCGACGCCAATTCCGCTTTCCAATCCAGCCAGCCAGCGCACGATCCAATCCCGGTATTGACGCTCAACCTGACAGGCATTAGAGCAGTGGGAATACTTGGAACCGATAGGCTGACCACAGTTACGGCATGTTTTCGCTTTATGGAGAGGGCGATGGTTCCGCGTCCCAAACGGCGAGCAAACAAGGCAGTATTTGCGACGTTGTAAGTTCCGCAGGCGTCCATCAATCATTACCCAATTGGGGAATGACTGCGAGCAAACCAAACAAGCCGGCATGGATGCTCCTCCGTAAGCAATCACTCTGCAAAGACACCATATTCTAGCACACACGATGCGGCAATGTCAAGACTGCTGTTGTCGTTGCAAATGGATATGACGACGAAACAGAGCCAAGCCTTCTCCCAGTATCTGTCGCATCATTGAGTATTCTCCACGAGACCAAAGCGGCACGTAATGTTTGCCTTCCGGTGTCACGGCAGGAAGGTTGCAGCCCCAGAATAGCTTGTCATAAATCTTATGGGCATGGGCTTTGTCTTCGTCAAAGCTGCCTCCAACGGAGTTAGAGACATCGCCCAGCAGATTCCACGCCGCCAATAATTCCTGACAGTTTAGCTGGGCAGGTTTTTTGCGGCTCAAATCTTTTAGCACACGATCAAGGTTGTGCAATATCGGCTCTTCCGACACAATCAAAATGCCATGTGCCTGGGCAAATATGTGAAGGTCCAATTTTGTCGCAAAGGTTGGTATCTGCCTGTCCTGACCTATGAAAACGCCATCTGACTGATTGGTGTATCAGATCAGATAGCGGTTACTGTGGTCAAGGCAATACCAAAGGGCATAATAATTTCGTGTCATTGATTGGCCTCTCCTGATTCCACGGGGTTCTCTCTTTTAGAGGTCAACATCAGGATTTTTGCCCTGCGCTTCACGGTAACGAAACAGTTCCAGTGACAAGAACATCGGGTCCAGATTGATGATGCTGCCCAGCCGCTCAATTGCCTTGGCCAGCATCCGCTCCTGATGGTCGTCGCGCGGAGCGCCGGGCGGCGGCATCAGGACATCCATCGTGTCGGAGATCAACTTGACCGCCGTTAAAACATACTGCGCCTGCCCGTGCGGATATTTAATAAACGGCGCGGTCTTGAACCCATGGCCCAGGCGCGAGTTCAACTCCTCCCACGACTGGCTTACCGAGCGCGTGGACGCCGCCGCTGCCGCCGTCGGCTGCGGGCGGCTGACCGGTGGGGCGGGAACCGGCGCGGACGGAGCTGCCGAGTATTCGGAGCGGAAGAATGCCGGTGGTGGTTCGGCGGCTTGACGCGGCGCAGGCGCGGGTTCGGACGCGGACACCGGCTCCGGCAAGTCCATCAGATCGTCCTCGTCCAGCGCTTTTTGCGCCTCCCAATCGGCGAGGGTGTCGCCCGAAATCAGCCGAAACGCCAGAATGCGCCCGGTCACGCTGCGAAGGGCATCTTCAATCGCCGTAGAGGCCGAATTGTCCTGCAAATGCGCGGCAAAATGCTCGTCTTTCCGGGGCAGTCCGGCGACAAAATAGTTGCCGTCAATGGTCAATGGCCGCACCGCCTGCATCGCCAGCCAGACGGTCGGCACGGCCAGATTTTGACGCACGATTTGAAATACCCTGGCCCAGATGTCGTTCGGTTCCATACTTGGCTCCTGTGTGTGCTGTTCTATGTGCTATAATAACAGCGCGTTTCATTTTCCCGTTCACGTTTTGGAGGATTGCATGATTATTCCTGAAGTCGCCCCTCAGCTCACCTGCGTGGCGAGCAATGACGGCTTCCTGTTTGAACTGCTGCTGCGGGCGGAAGAAGGCAAGCCGGCGATCACGAAAATTCGCATCGGCCCCTATTTTTTTCGTCCCGAATACCAGCCGAAACCGCTGTTTCTGGGCCTGACCTCGGGCGGTCCCGAGTCGGGTTTCTGGATGCACAAAAGCGTCCCGCGCGGCTGGTCCCGCCTGCACTGGGAGGTGGCTCTGAACGAACACGACTCGCCGACCTACCTGGTTTCCACCGGCACGCTCCTGCCGGGAACACAGGCCATGTTCCGCTTTGTCTCGCTGTTCCCCCCCGGCGGCCTGCGCGCCGGCCTGGAACTTTATCGGGGCGACGAACACTGGGACTGCGGCGTCACCGGCCCCAATTACGAAAAGTTTTTGAGCGGCGAACACGAGCATTAGGTTCTTCAGGTTCTTCTGCGGTATGGCAGAGCCACTCCTGCCAGCAGCAGGGCGCAGAAGCCCACAAACCAGTCGCCCCAGCGCACATAGGGCGTCCGTGTCGTTCGCGACTCAACCGGCGCACTGACGACGGCCGGCCGGAATAAATCGGCTTCGGCCAGCACGCGCCCTGTCGGGTCTATCACCTGCGAAACGCCCGTCGCCGCGCTTCGAATCAGATAGCGATCCGATTCCGCCGCGCGCACGGCGGCAATCGCCGAGTGCTGTCGGGCCGCTGCCGTGCGCCCGAACCAGGCGTCATCGGTAGAGACTACCAGCAGGCCCGCGCCGCGCGCCACTTGTTCCCGCAGAAAGCGCGGGTAGGACGACTCAAAGCAGATCGTCGCCCCGATCTTGCCGATCCCCGGCCCGGCGTCCAAGAGGGGCTGCGTGTCCGCTCCCGGCTTCATGTCAAAGGTCGTGACATGCAGCGATTCCAGGAACGGCAGCCAGCGACGCCCCGGCGTGAATTCGCCAAACGGCACCAACTGCCGCTTTTGATAGCTGCCAGTGACATTTCCCCTCGCGTCCATCAGAAGCAGGCTATTGGCGTTCTTGTTCTGGCCCTCATCGTACTCCACGCCGCCGATCACGGCGGTTTGATGGTCACGCACGGCCTCCGCCGCCACCGCGGCCCGCACCCAGCTTTGCGCCCGCAAGTAGCCTGGATAGGCCGTCTCCGGCCACACTGTCAGCCTGGCCCCCTGGGCCGCCGCGTCCCGGCTCTGAGCCGTGAACGTCTGCACAACCCGCGCAACATAGGCCGGGTCCTGGTTGACATTCTGATTGATGTTTCCTTGCAGCGCGGCGGCGACAAACGTGGGTCGCAGATGCTCCGTGCGGATCGTCAAAAAGCCATAACCGAGCGCCAGAGCGACCAAAGCAGCGGTGACGAGGGGGAAGGCGCTTGCGCTGGAGTGGGTTCTTCCAACGACTTCCGCCAGCGCGACGTTGACCAGCACGATCAAAAACGCCAGCCCCCAGATGCCGGTCAGTTTGGTCATCTGCAAGATCGGCAGGGCCAGATGCTGCGTGTACGCCAGATCGCCCCAGCCCAGCGCCAGTGACCCGGATTGCCGCCACCATTCCACCATGGCCCAGAGAGCCGGCACGCCCAGCCGCCACGCCCAGGGATTGGCTCGCCCCCACAGCCACTGCGCGCCGACGGCCCAGACGCCAATGTAGAACGCCTGATAGGCCGTCACCAGCGCCCAGCCGAGGACGCTCAAGGCCGGGCTGATAATATGCGCGGCGAAGACTCCGACCCAGTAGGCCATGACGCCCAGATAAAAGACGCCCAGCAAAAGCCCATAGCCGAAGGCCGCGCGCTTGCGGCGAAAGGGAAAGAGGCGCAGAAACGGCACCAGCCCGAACCACGCCAGCCAGCCCCAGTCCAGATGCGGCAGCGCGCCCGCCAGCAAGAGGCCGGATAGGACGGCGAGACCGAAAGACTGCCAGAGCGGCAGGCCGCTATGCACCCCAGAAGAACCCACCCCGGCGCAAGCGCCTTCCCCTCCCGCCCCTGGCGGCGGGGTGGGTCCTTCCGTGGCGGGTACTAACGACGAGGCGGCGATTTGTCCTGTTGTTGTCAAGGGAGAGCGAATCCTGCTATAATCTCTGGCAATGGAAGACTTGAAACTCACGCGCCGGCACCTGCTGGCGGCTCTGCCGGGGCTATTGCTCCTGCCCGCCGGCTGCGCCAAATCGCCCAGCGGGGCCATGAGCAGCCCGACGTCCGGGCCGCAAATCTTTGTGACCCTGACGCTGGCCGGCAGCGTGAACCCAACCCTGTACTACTTTGTCCTCTTCAACATCAACGGCCACGGAAATATCGGCCCTGTCCCGGTGGTCGGACCGCCTTACGGCAATGGGTTTGCCGCCGGTGCGTTCACCAACTTCGTGGAATATAACAGCGGCGTCCCGACCGGCGCGAATATCGGCTATTACGCGGTCAGCGCCAACTTGCTTCAGACGAGTTTTCTGGGCGGGCCATCCTCCCAGTACATCGTGCAGGCGCAGGCGGCCAACAACACCATCGCCTTTCAAATTCCCCTGTCCGCCCTGGCGACCTCGGGTACGCCGCTGGCCCAGATCCAGGACATTCAGGTCAGCTTCGTCACCACCAATGTCACCCCGCCACCCAGCGACAATTTAGACGCCAACAAGGTCTACGGCACATTGCAGCTTCCCGGTCAAACCGGCAACAGTTTTCTGAACATTCCGCTGGAGACAAACGGAACGATCCAGCCGTACAGTTATCAGAACACGACCAGCAATGTCGTCTATCAATATATCAATGGCGTGGCGCAGCCGGTGACAAACTTCCCGGACGCCGCAACCGACGCCGACCTGACCGTGACCAACTTCAGCATTCAGATTACGTCCGGGTGAGACGCCTCTGCCGGTAGAAGTATACCCCATGACGCTTGTCGTTCCTTTCTTTTTCGCCCACCAGCCGTTTCGCCTGCGCCCGGCCCAGACCCGGCACCCGGAGGGACAATCAGCGCCCGCCGATTTGAACGAGTATTATTTTGACGAGGCACGGAACCGTGAAATTTTTCTCCAGGTCGCCCAGAAGTGCTATTACCCGGCCACGCGCCTGATTCTGGACCTGGCGCGGCGGCAGGCAGGCCAGGAAAAGCCGTTCCGGGCCGCCTTTGGCCTGTCTGGAACGCTGCTGACCCAGGCAAAGCAATACGCGCCGGACCTGCTGGACCTGTGGAAAGAACTGGCGGACACGGGGATGGCGGAGTTTACGGGCGAAACCTACTACCACAGCCTGGCCGGATTGTTTGACGAAGCCCGCGTGGAGTTTCGGGAACAGGTCGCGCTCCACCGCGAAGCCATCCAGCGCCATTTCGGCCAGACACCCGCCGTGTTTCGCAATACCGAGATGCTGTACAACAATTCGGTGGCCGCCTGCATTCAGGACATGGGGTTCCGGGGCATCCTGACGGAAGGCGTGGACTGGCTGATGGCGGGATGGCGCTCACCGGATTTTGTCTACGCCAGCCCCTCCCGCCTGCCGGTCCTGCTGCGGAACTATCGCCTGAGCGACGACATTGCCATGCGGTTTGCCGACCGAAGCTGGGACGGTTACCCTTTGACCGCGGAAAATTATGCGCGCTGGCTGGCCGGCAAAGCCGACCCGGTGATTTTGCTGGCCATGGATTATGAGACGCTGGGGGATCAGATTCCTGCCAAGACCGGCATTTTTGACTTTTGGGCCGCCCTACCAGAGCAAATCGCGCAGTTCCCACACCTGGAATGGGCCACGCCCTCTCAGGCGATTGCCCATACTCCTGTCACCGGCAAGATCGATGTTCCTGATTATTCCACGATCTCCTGGGCAGATCGCGAGCGCGACACGAGCGCCTGGCTGGGCAATGAGATGCAGCAGTTTTGCTACGAAGTACTCAAGCGCCTGGAACCGGCAGTTCGTGCGACCGGCGACCCGGCCACCCTGGAAGCCTGGCGGCGCATGGGGGCCAGCGACCATCTGCGCGGCCTGTCCGACAAGGGCTACAACAACGGTCACTACTTTGCCTCCTACGGCACGACTGTGGAGGCATTTCACCGCCTGCAAACCGCGCTGTACGATCTGAAGCGGCGGGTGGAGCATCCCGGAACCTCACCCTAGCATCAAAACATGAGAAATGAACATGGCTGCTTTAGATGTTATCCTGATCGCCGTTCTGACTGTAAGTGTTTTCATTGGCTGTTTCAAGCTTGCACTGGATTTGAGACGGTCCGGCACGAAAGTGGCCGGGCCACTTATTCTGTCTCTGTCCGGCCTTGTCTTGCTGCTGGTGAGCAAACTTTGCGACCTGCAATCAAAACATAGCGCCGGTGGCCGACAAGTCTGGGAAGATGCCAGTTGGCTGCTGTTTTTGTGTGGTCTGCCGATTCTGTTGGTCGGACTAAGGAAATACAGTCGCGGCAAGTAAGAACGGTATAGCACATTGCGGTACGCTTTGAAGCGGCGGGTGGAGGGGCATGAAGCCTGATGCCTTCCTGTCGCTTCGCTTTCCATTCCCCATGTGCTATACTTTTTTGGAGGTTAAATTAATGGATGAATTGTTGACAATGCCAAGCGCCGAAGACGCGGCCTATCTGAAACAAACGCTCTCGGAGTGCATTGCGGAAATAGATCGGCTGCGGGAGCAGATGCGCCGTGACGACATAGAGATTGCTCGGTCACAGGCGCGCACATGGGAACTCCTGGCGGAAATCAAGGCAATGCGGACTTCGGCGAAGCAGAAGGCAGCCTGACCCATGTGGAAACTGCTGGCCGATTTTGCCAAAAAGATCGCGTTTCTGACACAGGACACTCAGAAGAACAAAACGGACATTGCCGAGATTCAGAAACAAATACAGGCTCTAACGGAAGAAATGCGTGAGATGCAGCATGACATCCGCCGTGACCGGGAGAACTCGGCTCACGAGCATGAGAAACTGCTCCTGCGTCTGGAAGTCGCTTTACTGCGCTACGAGCGAAGAACCCTCACCGGTCGAAAGCGACAACCCTTTGCTGGGGGAAGACACGGAAGCGACGACGCCGGGACCGTAGCCCGGTAACGCTATGCTCAAATACATGGACCGCTACTTGCTGGGCGAGATGGTGCTGCCGTTTGTCGGCGGCATCCTGCTCATTGTCGTCATGCTGGTCGGGAACACGCTGTTTCCCCTGATTGAGCAGATCGTCCGCAACGGCATCCCGGTCATGGTGGTCGCAAAGCTGATCGCCTTCAACATTCCCATTCTCGTCCCACTCACTTTGCCGCCGGGCGTCGCCCTGGCCTCCGCCTGGGCCGTCAACCGCTTGGCCCGTGACTCGGAAATCACGGCCATTCGCATGGCAGGCGTCCCGCTGCGCCGTCTGTTCCTGCCCATCTTCCTCGTGGGACTGCTGGCCAGTGTGGCATCGTTTCTGGTCGGCGACTATGTGGTGCCGGCCGCCGAGCGCGAGTTCCAGAAGACGCAGGGACAGATGTTCGCCTATTCCCTGCAAGGCTCTCCGACGGTGGCCGCCAACAAAGTGTTTACGTTCCAGGATTATGCGTTTCACATCGGGGAAATCCGCAAAGACCCCGGCGGCAATGCCGAGAAGCTGCAACTGTTCAAGCTGACCATCTTTGAGAACCCGCCCGACACCGGCGCATTTCCCACGCTGATGACCGCACAGAGCGCCGATTACGACCGTGATGTCTGGACCCTGCGCGACGCCCACATCACAACATTTGGGCGGGACGGCTTTGTCAGCACGGAAGCGTCTGCCAAAACGGTCACGCTGAACCTGCAAGTGCCGCTGGCCAGCCTGGCCCAGAGTGCCATAGATACGCCGGAAGAATTGACCATGGCGCAGCTCGGCGCACAGATGCAGGCGCTGGCCCGAACGGGTCAAGACAACACGGTCATCGCGTTCAACTATTACGCCAAACTGGGCCTGCCCTTTATCTGTCTCGCCTTTGCTCTGTGCGCCCCGCCGCTGGCCCTGCGCTTCGCCCGCGCAGGCGCTTACATGGGAATTTTCCTGAGCATCATCATGGTCTGGGTCGCCTGGAACACGCTGCTGCTGACCAAGATTTTGGGCGTCGCCGGCAAGATGCCGCCCTCGCTGGCCGCCTGGTCGCCAGCTCTCCTGTTCGCCGGTCTGGGCATTTATTTCCTGTGGCGGGCGGAGTAGGAATCTCTCCCCAGCCCCGTAAGAACCTCTCCCCCAACCCCTCCCCTGTTAAGGGAGGGTAGCAAGATGGTTCCTACCCTTCCCTAACAGTAAAGGGAGACCCCACCGCAAGCGGCGGAGCATTCGGGAGCCTCTTGGCATAAGGTAAATCTGTGACCGACCCGGTGACCTCTCGGTCACAACCCATCGCTCACAACCCCTCGGTCACAACCCAAATAAATCGAGTTGACCACCATCTTGACCATCCTCGGGACAAACCCGATGATTCTGAATATAACGAATGACTGAGGCCGCCGTGATCTCATCGCCCACCGTGCGAACAAAATAACCCGAACCCCACAAGTGGCCGCCCCACAACTGCTGCTTCAGAGACGGAAACTCACGAAACAGCGCCCGACCACTCAGGCTCTTAAAGCGACTGACCACATCAGAGATCGAGTCACGCGGCGGAAACGAACAAAATAAATGAAGGTGATCGATAAATGAAGGTGATCGGCACCCACATACAATTCAGTGACACTGACTTCGTAAGCCGCCGCGATCTCACGCAGCAAAGCGTCCAGACGCACGCCTACCATGCCGCCTAACACCGCTTTGCGGTACTTAGGCGTCCAGACCAGGTGGTACTGAGTATCGTAAACAGCGTGCGCGGCATGACACAGAGGCATTTGTCATTGTAGCACAGTTATCGCCTCCTATCCCGGCTCATCGGTCGCCACCCCTGGCTCTCCACCGCAAGCGGCGGAGCATCCCAAGACAGAGGGAAGGGTGGCGAACTTGTGAGCCGGGATAGGATCTGAAAAAACCGGGAGCCTTTTCAGGCCCCCGGTCTCTTTGCTGCTATTCAGTTGTGTTTCAAGCGATCTTAAACGGCGCGCCGACCAGAAACCGCGCGCTCAATGGCGACAACTACAATCGCGCCCAGAGTCGCCCACAGAATGCTCATCAGGTCAAGCCCGGTGGTAAAGCCCCGGTTGCCGCCCGAAACCATAAAATAGATGAACCCGCCGACAATCGCGCCGACGATGCCTAGAATCGCTGTTCCCCAGAAACCGCGCGGCTTGTCCGCCGTACCGGGAACAATGGCCTTCGCCAGAAGGCCGGCGAGGAAGCCGACCACAAGCCACATCAGAATTGACATCAACATTTGGGTATTCCCTCCCTGCAAGTCGTCACATCCCTGTCTGCTTAAGACGCCATCCTGGCGAATAGTCCTGATTTTTTGTTCTAGTTTATGTACAGAGATTGACTCTGACACACACTTTATAACCAATTTTGGTTTGGTCTAAACATGCTTATCGCCATTTGCAAAAAAATCAGGTAAAATTATCGTTATGATTCGCCATCTCCGGCTTTACGGCGCGTTCTGGCGGAACTGTCTGCGTCAGGCGGTGGAGTTTCGCGCCAACTTCTGGGCCAATGTCGCGACCAACCTGGGCTGGCTTTTTTCCCTGGTGCTGTTCATCAAGTTGATTTTCGCCAACACACAGTCCGTTGCGGGTTGGAGCGAGGGGCAAATGTTCCTGCTGCTCGGCACCTATTCCGTGCTGCGCGGCCTGACCGACACGCTGTTCTACAAAAACCTGTCCGATCTGCCCAATCAGGTTCGCCTGGGAACAATGGATTTCACGCTGCTGCGCCCGGTCAACTCTCAGTTTTTCGTGTCCCTGCGTTTTATCTCCCTGGACAATCTGGGCCAATTGGTCGGCGCCTGCGCGCTGCTGGTTTATGGCCTGTCCCGCCTCCAAACGCTGCCGTCTGCGCCGCACATCGCCGCGTATCTGTTCCTGCTTCTCTGCGGCGTTGTCATCTTTTACGCCATCAGCCTGATGACCATGACGCTTTCGTTCTGGCTGGTCCGACTGGATAATTTGTTTGTTGCCCTGGACACGATCTTTTCCATTGGGCGGACGCCGATAGACGTGTTTCGCGCCTTCGGCCCCGGCGCGCAGTTTGTCCTGACTTACATCGTGCCGCTGGCTTTCCTCGCTTCCATTCCCGTGCAGGCGCTCACGCACCGGCTCATGTCCCCTGCCCTGCTCGTCGGCCCGCTTCTCGCTGCCCTCTTTTTCCTCGCCAGCGTCCTGTTCTGGCGCTACGCTACCCGGTCTTATTCCAGCGCGAGCAGTTAGAAGTTTCACGGGGCTGAAGGTTTTATTGGGGTAACCCCCGTGCTGTAAGAGAGCAACTCCCCGCCTACGCGGGCAGAAGACCCAAATCTTTCCTCGCCCGCGCAGGCGGGGGCTTGCACTTCTAAAGCCCTGCCGTTCAGGGCAGGGGTATCCTCTCGGAACACCCCACCCCGTCCTAGTGTTCAAATACTATGACTTTGACACTTCTGGAACCTCCTGCCCAAATGCTCTCTAAGCCCCGCCTGTGGATGCCGCAGCAAGTTCTTTTCACACCCGCCGCACTTCAAGAAGCCTGGGGGCAGCAGATCAAGCGGCGCGTGGAAGGGCTGGGGGTTCCTGTGGAAATCCTCAAAACTAATCGGCTGACCAACCTCCGGGGCGAGGATGCGCGGGCAACATATAACAAGGCCAAACGGACACTGGCGATTGTCAACGCTGCGCCCGGTGCATTCAAGCTTCAGCCTATTCCGCCATCCGCCGACTGGCAGTTCCATCTCGCTGAAGGCTGCCCGGCCCACTGCCAGTATTGTTATCTGGCAGGCAGCCTGGCCGGCCCGCCTGTGATCCGCGTGTTTGCCAATTTGCTGGTCATTCTGGACAATCTGGCCCATTATGAGACGCCGGGCGCAGGGCGCAATGAAGCGGCTGGGACGACGTTTGAAGCCTCGTGCTATACCGACCCGCTGAGTTTGGAACACCTGACCGGCAGCCTGGCGGAAACGATCCGCTGGTTTGGGACACGCCGGGACGCTTACCTGCGCTATACGACCAAGTTTGATGCTGTGGAGCCTTTGCTGGACCTGCCCCACCACGGCCACACCCGCCCGCGCGCCTCGGTCAATGCCGATCCCATCGCCCGCCGCTTGGAAGGCGGCGTCGCGCCCGTGTCCGCCCGTCTGGCTGCCCTGCGCCGCCTGGCCCTGCCCCATCACGAAGGCGGGGGCGGTTATCCCATCGGACTGGTCATTGCCCCGATTATGCCGATTGACGATTGGGCGCAGCATTACACGCAGCTTTTAGACGAAGCGCAGGCCGCCGTCGGCTTTTCTGATGACCTGACCTTTGAACTGATTACACACCGCTTCACGCCCGGCTCCAAAGACGTTTTGCTGTCCTGGTATCCCAAGACCAGCCTGGACATGACGGAGGAAACGCGGGCGCAAAAACGGAACAAGTTTGGCGGCGTCAAATATGTCTACCCGCCGGACGTGATGAAGTCTCTGAAGGCCTTTTTCTACGCCGAAATTCCGCGCCGCTTCCCGCAGGCGCGGATTTTGTACTGGACTTAATATGCCCATTATTGAAGTAGACAATCTGACCAAAACATTCACGTCGCTGAAGAAAGAGCCGGGGCTGCGGGGGACGATCAAATCGCTGTACACGCGGCAGACGACGGATGTCCCTGCCGTCAAAGGCGTGTCGTTTGCGATTGAGCAGGGCGAAATCGTCGGGTTTCTGGGGCCAAATGGAGCGGGGAAGACGACCACGCTGAAGATGCTGTCGGGCATTCTGTATCCGACGTCAGGCCGGGCCAGCGTGCTGGGCTACACACCCTGGGAGCGGCGCAATCCGTACCTGCGTCAGATTTCTCTCGTCATGGGGCAGAAAAACCAGCTTTGGTGGGACCTGCCCGCTTCGGATTCGTTTCTTCTCTTAAAAGAGATTTATGAACTGCCCGCCGATGTGTATCAGAGGCGTGTGACTGAACTCACGGAACTGCTGGAATTGGGGCCGCTGCTTCAAGACTCAGGTGAGGAAGCTATCGCTGGGCGAACGGATGAAGTGCGAATTGGTCGCCGCCCTGCTGTACGCGCCCAAAGTCGTCTTTCTGGATGAGCCGACGATTGGGCTGGATGTGGTTTCGCAGAAGCGCATTCGCGAGTTTCTGCGGCTGTTCCAGCAGCGCGAGGGCAGCACGATCATTCTGACGTCTCACTACATGCAGGACATCCAGGAGTTGTGCGACCGGGTGATTATCATTGACCACGGCAGCGTGATTTTTGACGACCGCCTGGCGTCTCTGATTGCCCGCTACTCGGACAGCAAATTGCTCCGGCTGACGTTTGAGCGCGCTGTCTCCGAGTCCGAGGTCGCCGCCTTCGGCAAAGTCATTGCGTTTGACGGCGCCCATGCCACCCTGGAAGTTCCCCGGACAGAAAGCGCCCAGGTCGCTGGGGCCGTTTTGACCCGCCTGCCCGTTGCGGACATCGCCATTGACGAGGTAGAGGCGGAAGAAATCATTCGCAAAATGTTCACCGAGGGCGCGGAGAAGGTTGGTAGTTGATGTTACGCACCGATGCCCCCGGATTAGAAATCCGGGGCTATAGCAGAGCAGAATGTCTGCTTCGCAGACGAAAGCCTGTCCCGCAGGGACATTTTGCTCGTCAAAAGCCCCGGATTTCTAATCCGGGGAAGGCTCTGCGTCCCATGCGCTTTGTGATGATAATTCCCTTGCTGATTTCTGTGGTTCTGGCAGCGTGGGCGATTGCGCCGGTTCATGCAGGCAGCCTGGACGATTACATTCAATCGGAAATGGCCGCCCGGCACATCCCCGGCCTGACCGTCGCCATCGTACAGGACGGGAAAATTATCAAAGCGCAGGGCTACGGCCTCGCAGATGTGAAGCGAAAAACAGCGGCGGGGCCGGACACTGTCTATGGGCTGGGATCGTGCAGCAAGCCGTTCACCGCTGTTGCCGTTTTGCAGATTGCCGAGGCCGGGAAAGTGGGTTTGGACGCTCCGATTTCGCAATACCTGTCCGATCTGCCCACCGCCTGGAACGCGATCACAGTGCGTCAGATGCTCACGCACACGTCTGGCCTGCCCAATTACCGACTATTGCTGGACTACGCCCATCTGGCAAAATACCAGACGCCCGAAAGCGTGATCGCGCTACTGAAAGACAAACCATTGGAGTCCACGCCCGGCACGAAGTATGCTTACAGCAACACCAATTATCATCTGCTGGCGATGATCGTGGAAAAAGTTTCGGGCCAGACCTTTGCCGACTACCTCACGGCCCACGAGTTCCGGCCCGCCGGCATGACAGCCGCTCGTCTTGCCGATCCGAAAACGCCTTCCCCTCCCCCTCTGGCAACGGGCTATAACTGGAACGGCAAAGCCTTGACGCGCAACACGCTTCGCTTTCCCCAGGCCATTAATTTCGGCGACAGCGGCCTGCTTTCCACCGTGGGCGACCTGGCAAAGTGGGCGGATGCCCTGGCCGATGGCCGCCTGCTCACCCCCACCATGATCCGGCAAATGGAGACGCCGGGGAAACTCGCAGACGGCACGCCCGTTTCTTACGGGCTGGGCTGGATCGTCTCCGAGTACCGGGGGCATCGCTTGATCGGCCACAGCGGCGCGGAGCCGGGGTATTCCAGCAGCCTTTTCCGGTTCCCTGACGACCACCTGACCGTCATTCTCCTGAGCAACGCCTTTGACGGCACGCCCCTGACCGACTCGCTGGCTGCCGGCATCGCCGCGCGGTTCCTGCCCGCGCCCCCTTCGGAAATCGCGTCCGCCGTAGACCCTGAGCCGAAGACAACCGCCCTGCTCCGCGCCGTTTTGACAGATCTGGCAGCGGGCAAAGCCGACCCCGCCCGCTTCACGCCGCAAATGAACGCGGCCCTGACGCCCACAGTCATCGCGCAAAGCAACCAGACCCTGTCCACTCTGGGGACGCTCGGCGCGCTGACCTTTCTGAAGCGGGAGGACAAAGATGGCTTGAACCTGTATCGCTACCGCGCCGTGTATGGCAAGACGCCCGTTCTCTGCCTCCTGGCCCTAACCCCGGACGGCAAGATCGCTGGTCTGCGCCCCCAGACGGAAGGCACAAATGGCCTATAGCGGCAGGCAAACGCTTGCCATCATTGGGAATATGCTACAATCAGTTGTACACACTGTGTCACTATCAGAATTGGAGTAACGCTTATGCCCATCTTTAGATTAGTTCTTGTCCTCTTAGGCTTACTGGCTGAGTTGCCGCAGGGTCTTGCCTCAATGGACCTTGTCGGTGTCATACACCCCGGTTCCCTGCCCGGCAGTCCGGCCACCAGGGATTTAGTTTGGGTGGGCATCGCTTTGTGTACCTGTGGCCTGTATCAGATGGCACAAAGCAAAGGGCGGCAAGGCTGGGTTGCCGTTTTGGGCATCCTGGGCATTCCAGGCCTAGTCGTGGGTCTCGTGGTTGCCAGCCGGCTTAAAAGTCGCATCGCATCGCCAGAGACCTGACGATACATAGATTTCAGCGCGGCCAAACCGCCGGAGATGACAGAGATGAAAACACTAAAGTTCAAGGTTGGGCTGGGCTTGCTTATAGCGTTGCTAGGCATTGTTGCCATACACACGATTCTAGTCAAATCTGCTGGTTCTCATCCGTCCGATTATCGGGACGCTGATATCGTACTCAGCCACGCGAATGTCTCAGGCTGGGTGATGACCCCTCGCGGGGGAGACAGCACTTCCTATCCTTCTCTTTACTCCTCAGAATTGAGAAATTGGATTAGCCATCAGCCAAAGGGAACAGCTATTGGGCTTTACACGAGTTCCTGCGGCTGTATCTCTTCCAGGCAACAGCCACGGTGCCCAAGAGTTGGGGGACTTCGTTAATTTCTGCGAGGCGCATGGCCTCCACTTCTTCCCTATTCCAGTTGCCTAGCAAAAATGCTCTCGCAGAGCTGCTATAGAATAGTCAGATTACGACTACCTTTGCCGTGTAGGGATCTTTGGAAAATGACATGATGAGCAGGAAAGTAGAGTACATCCTCAAGGGATTAGGCATTGCTCTGCTGGCTCTGGTTGGGTTCGCAGGGTTTGTTTTCATTGAAGTGGTCATGACCGGCGCTAACCTCAACGAGCCGTCACAGATGTTTTGGTGGCTCTTGATGGTCATAACTGACATAGCAGTAGTGATTGGCCTTGCCACACTGATACTGAGGGCCTAATCGGATTCCGAACTTAATTACTGATGTGACGCGGTTTTGCCACGCATTGAAATGCGTGGCAAAGTCAGGATTCAGGCAACAGGCGTGCGTTTGAACGAAACCGTCAGGCCGTCCATGCCATGCTGGCGCAGGACCGGAATGACGATGGTCGTCAGTTCCGGGCATTGCGCGACCGCCGCGTTATAGCGTTTGGTGCCGCTCTCTTCCTCGGTCAGAACGGCCTCCGGCAGCGTGTTGTCGCCGAGCAGCAGGCCGCCTTCGCGCAAAAGCGGCAGCGACAGGCGCAGATACTCCACGTAGCCGCCTTTGTCGGCGTCGATGAAGATTAGATCGAACAACGGTTCGCCTGCGGCGGCCATCTGCCGCAGCGTTTCCGAAGCGGGGCCGACACGGATTTCCGCCTTGTGCTCGACGCCGGCGCGCTCAAAGCCGCGGCGCGCGACATCGGCGTGGTGCGGGTCGATCTCCAGGGTGATCAGCCGGCCGTCGTCCGGCAGGGCGCGGGCGAGATGGATGCCGCTGTAACCGCCCAGCGTTCCGACCTCCAATATCCGCTTTGCCCCGACCGTGAGCGCAAGGACATGGAGCAGTTTGCCTTCGGTCCCGGAGACATTGATCCCCGGAACATTCTCCCGCTCCATCTCCGCAATCGTGCTGGTCAGCGCTGCGTCCTGCGGAGCAAACAGAGAAGCGATATAGTCGTCATAAGCGCGTGTGTTGAGTTCCATAAATTGTGTTCCTTTTCCCGTCGCCGGGCTGAGACGTTTCTAATTCGTGAGTTCGTCGGGGGAAGGCCGCTCGGGTTGCGAGGCGCTCCGGGCGATGATCCCCCGGATCTCGCTTCGGCAGCGCTCAACGGCCTGACGCACGAGGCGCACCGTCGCCGCGTCGTCCCGGTCAGCCAGGCCCCGCAGCCCGTTCCAGACCGTCCGCCCCAGGTCGTCCAGCTCTTCCCGCAGGAAGCCGATCTCCGGCTGGGTGGCGGCGGACGTGGTCGAACTGCCGAACCGTGACCAGAAGGCATTCAGGTCCTCGGCGCGGGCGTCAAGTTCGGCCTGTCCCGCCTCCGTCAGATGGTAAACGCGCCGCTCCCCGCCCTGTTCGCTGCGGACCTGGCCCAGGTCTTCCAGATACTGCATGGTCGGGTAGACCGTGCCGGGGCTGGGGGCGTATTCGCCGGACGAGCGTTCCTCCAGGGACTTGATGATCTCGTAGCCGTGCTTGGGGCCGTCGCGGAGCGCGTCCAGAAGCACATACCGCGCCTCACCGCGCCGGGCGCGTCCGCCCCGGCCGCCGTGGTGGGGCGGCCCGCCGCCGCGACCGTGGTGTTCCCCGCCGTGATGCCCGGTTTCGTGGCCGTGGCTGTGTTCCGGGTGGTGACGGTGCCGTGTCTCTGTGTCGTGTCGCATAGTATGGTCTTTCACGTGAATGTTACCTTTCTTTATCAAAATTCTGTATCAAAATGGTGCCGTGGAAACGGCTGGTCACGAACGCTTAAAAGCGTGATCGTTTGGTTCCTGTCAGCAAGCGGTTGATACGCCAGGCCACAAAGGCCAGGAAGGCGAGCGTCAAAATTATCAGGTCCAGAATCTGTTCTCCTTTCGCAGTAAACTTATCACGATATATCGTGATAAGCTAATTATATCGCAGGAGTTACACCTTTGTCAAGTCCTGTCCGAAAAAAGTTAGGAGGATTTTACGGAGAAGCAAGGGTACACTTACGTCAGAAAGCAGTGACGAAGGGATCGTGAGGCAGTGAAGCGGGTGCTTTTGACTGGAATGTCTGGAACCGGCAAGTCTACGGTAATTAGCGATCTTGCGGCGCGCGGATATAAGGCCGTGGATGCGGACTCGGATGAGTTCTCCGAGTGGGTGGAGGTCAGTAGCGACGCGGGGGTAGCCGGGTCGCCCGTGGAACCGGAGCGGGACTGGGTGTGGCGTCAGGACCGCATTCAAGAACTCCTGTCCGCCGAGGACGCCGACGTGTTGTTCCTGAGCGGATGTGCGGCGAATATGGGACAGTTCCTTCCCCAGTTCGACCACATCGTGCTGCTGAGTGCGCCTGCGGAGGTTATTGTCAAACGCTTAGGCACAAGGACAAACAATTCTTATGGGAAGCATCCTGAGGAAGTCGCTCGTGTGCTGAGTTTGACGGAAACCGTAGAGCCATTGCTGCGTAGAGTCGCGGGACACGAGATTGATACCAGCGCCTCTCTGGATGATGTCGTGGCAATCCTGCTCCGGCTGGTGCAATAGCCCCCCGCGCTGTGCGGCTAACTTTCCCCGTAGAATACACGCAAACCCACTTCCCGCGCGGCCTGCATTTTCGCGCGCAAATCGTCCGGCAGAGAGAGGGGGGTGTCTGTGGGGACGCCCGCTTTCAGGTAAAGGCGGTTGCGAAGCCCGATCAGGCGCAGATAGGTTTCCGACAGCGTTTCCCAATCGGCCTGCGTGAGCAGGGCGTCGTCGCGCAGGCGGCGCAGGGCGTCCAGCGTGGCGGGCGTTCGCAGGCGCGGGCGGCGGGGGCCGTGGCGAAGCTGCAACAATTGGACGGTCCATTCGATGTCGGTGAGGCCGCCGTGGCCCAGTTTCAGGTCGTGCGGGTCGCGCAGGCGCTCGGTTTCAATGCGCCGCTTCATGGAGCGTATCTCTCCGGCCTGGGCGTCGGTCAGCGGCGGGCCGTAGACGACCGTTTCGGCCAGGGCAGCGAAATTCGCGCCCCAGCGATAGGTCCCCGGCGACAAAACGGGCTTTGAGCAGGGCCTGCCGCTCCCAGGTCTGCGGCCGATTGGGCGTAGTAGGCACGGTACGAGTCAACGTCCAAGACCAACTGGCCTTTGCGGCCTTCGGGGCGCAGGCGGGCGTCCATCTCGTACCGAAAGCCGAAACGCGCCAGGTCGTCCTTGAGAAGACGCTGAGTGCGCTCGGCCAGCCGCACGGCCAGCGCCAGTTCGCCGGGGTCGGCGACGTAGAGAACGTCTAAATCGGAGCCGTAGCCCAGTTCGCCGCCGCCGAGTTTACCCAGGCCGATGACTGTAAAGCGGACTGTGAAGTTCAATTCCTGCCGGGCCAGTTCCAGTGCGCCGGCCAGTGTCGCTTCCGCCGCCTGCGTCACTTCGGCCATAATCTGCGGGGTGTCCGCCAGGCCCCACAAATCCCTCGCGCCTGTTTTGAGACGCGCCCGCCGGGCCTGGGCGGCGAGAAGGCCCCCCCGGACCGCCCCCCCACCCCCAATTCTGGGGGAGCCGGAAGAGAAAGAGCAGGACGGGTGGAGGGGCCTACTTTGTAAGTCGGCGGCTGATCCATGGCTTCGTCATCCGCCAGCAGATCAAGCAGTTCCAAATGGCCCAGCAGCATCTGCCAAAGGTAGGAACTGCTCCCGGCCAGGAGGCAAAGACGCGGCAGGAGCGAACGGCTCTCGGTCAGCGTCTGGTACAGGGCAGCGCGGGACGGGACGGCATCTGCCAGCGCATCTAAGCCGCGCAGGGATTGGTCAGGGTCCGGCGTCTGACTTGCCGCGTCCAGCAGGGCCGGAACGAGGGCGGCGAAGGATGCCCGCGCTTCGGGCGGAATGCCGCCGTACTGCGACCCGGCGACATCTCGGCGCAGCAGTTCCAAAGCGGCATCGGGATCGGAAAAGCCGCGTTCCAGCAGCGCCTGCCGGAGAGACACCTGCGCGATGGGATCATCCGGCGCCAGCACCCAATCGGCAAGCGGCGAGGCAGGCTCAATGACAACATTGGTTCCTGCTCCGTAAAACAGGCGCACGAACAGGGCGCGGACGCGGCCTGTGTGCCGCCGGTAATCAGCCAGAAACGCTTCGCCGTCTGTGTAGCCCAGCCGCCGCCCGAATTTGCGCAAGTTCCCCGGCCTCGCGCGGCAGGCAGCGGACCGGCAGTTCGTCGCGCAGTTGCAGCCGGTGTTCCACCGTCCGCAGGAACATATAGGACTCGCGCAGAGTGTTCCGCTCATTGCCGCTCAGAAGTCCCTCGTCAGTCAGGGCATCAAGCGCGTGGAGCGTGTTGCCGCCGCGCAGATGGGGCTTGGCCCCGCCGACGACAAGCTGCATCAGTTGAACCGTGAACTCCACATCGCGGATGCCACCGACGCCTTCTTTGACATTGACATCGGAGTCGCCCGCCCGCGCGATCTTTTGTTCCAGCCGCCGCTTGTTGTTTTGAATGCTGGCGACAAACGACTCTTCCACACGCGGGCGATACACGAAGTCCTCCGCCATTGCTGCGAAGGCCGCGCCGACACTCGCATCCCCCGCCACGAACCGCGCCTTCATCAACGCCTGCCGCTCCCAGGGTTCGGCCCAGGATTCGTAATAGGCGCGGCAGGACTCCAGCGACCGCGAGACCGGCCCGAAGCGTCCTTCCGGGCGCAGGCGCAAATCCACGCGGAACACAAAACCGGCATCGGTCGCCTTCGCCAGAGCGTCCCGCACAGCCTCGCCGAGTTTGACGGCTTCGGCGGCAGGCATCTCGTCGCCATGCACGAAGATCAAATCAATGTCGGAGGCGTAGTTGAGTTCCTGCCCTCCCAGTTTGCCCAGCGCGAACACCGCGAACGGCGGCGCGGTGAAAACGCCCCCCCGCCCACCCCAATAAAACCCCAATTCTGGGGAGCCGGAAAGAACAGGAGTGGGCGGCTCCTGTGTTCTACTCTGATCCCCCCAGAATTGGGGGCTAGGGGGCTCATAGGCGCAGATTTGCAGGGCCATGCGGACGCAGACATCGGCAAAGTCGCTGATGGCGCGCGCTGTTTCCGGCATGTCGGCGTAGCCGAGCAGGTCGCGCACACCGATCCGCAGCACTTCCGGCGGTTTGAACCGGCGCAAGGCGTCTCGCCGGGCATTGGGCGTTTTCATAAAGCCAACCCGCCGCGACAAATCCGCCCAGAGCGCGTCGGCGTCTCGTCCCCGGTCCCGAATGCGGGGGTTGGTCAGCACTTCCAGATATTCGGGCGTGTGAATGAGGAGATCGGCGAAGAACTGCGAAGCGGCAAACGTCGTCACCAGCATCTCCGCCGCGGCGGGATAAGCCGTCAGCAGCGCATAAGCCGACGCCCGGCTCCCGACCGCCTCGGCCCAGCGTCCCAGATTGGCGACCGCCCGATCCGGGTCCGCACAGGCTGCCATGTCGGAAATGATCACGCGCAGAAACTGATTGAATGCCGAGTCCGGCACGTCATGCCCGGCCATGCCCTGCAACACCCGGCATGCCTGAGCGGGGTCATCAAAGCCGAGCGGCGCGAGCGCAGAGGGAGTTAAATCGTCATAAGTCGCGATCATAGGAGGATTGTACCCGCGAGAAGAACCCATCCGGCGAACACGTTCGCCACCTTCCCCCAATAACCCCCCCGAAACGGGAGGGGAAAGAGAGGTAGGACCAGCAAGCATTATTGAAGACTCTCCGCCGCAGACGGGTCAAAAAGGCTAAAGGAGAAACTGCCATGATTCCGCTGGAACAAATCCAGGTCGCCGCGCCCTGTCCTGCCAATTGGGACGAGATGGCCGGCACCGACCAGGTCCGCTTCTGTTCGGGCTGCCGCAAGAATGTCTACAACCTGTCGGAAATGACTCGTGATGAGGCCGAGGCGCTTGTTTGGGAGAAGGAAGGCCGTCTGTGCGTCCGCTTTTACACCCGCGCGGACGGCACTATGCTGACTCAGGACTGCCCAGTCGGCCTGCGCGCCCTGCGCGTGAAGTTGGCAAAGAAGCTCTCGTATGCCGCCGCTCTGCTGCTGTCCTGCGGGACAGGCCTGCTGCGCTGGAACGGCGCGGCCCAGGCGGTGACGCCGGTTAAAAAGCCGGCATCCGCCGTCAAGCCTGCCCAAAAGCCGCACATGGCTCCGCCCACTCACCGGCCTTTGATGGGAAAAATCGCCGTGCCAAGTCCGAAAACGCAGCCCCCCATTATGGGAACGCCTGCGCCGCCGGTCCCACCAAAGCCTACGAGGGGCAACTCCATTGTCGCACAGTCACATGCGACGATGAGGGAGCCGGTCATGGGAGGCGTCTCGCTGCCGCCGCGTTAGGAACCCACCCGGCGCAAGCGCCTTCCCTCCCGAAACGGGAGGGGAAAGAGGTTAAAACAAAGACGGTCCCGGTCGCGGGACTTTCTCTTTTGCACTTCTCCTGCCCCTCCCGTTCCGGGGGGGAAGGCACTTGTGCCGGGTGGGTTCCGAGCTCCTACTGCGACAACTGCGGTACGCGCAGGCTGCGGACAGGCAAAGCAGGGGCGAACAGAGGCTCCAGGTCCGCCGCAATCAAAGGGCGTGGGGCGGGAGGCAATTGAAGAATGTAGTCACGCAGGCCGTCCTGGGTGAGAACCGGCACGGTGGGATGGGACAGTTCCAGCCGGACGCCGGGGCGGAAGACGGCGACAGCGTGGACTGGGGCGGAAACATCGCAGTCTACGAGATAGTGGGAGATAGATTTGCGGGAGCGCTTGAGCTGGCGCGAGACGCTGCTGCGGAGCGGCTGGCGCGTCCCGTCTGTGTGGACGGCAAACCAGGAGTCGCCGTGGCAGGCGTAATGGCCCGTGTAGGCTTTGATTTCCACGACCAGAACGCCGGCAGGGCCGAAAATGAGCAAGTCCGTGTCGCCCTGGCGCGTGCCGGGGACGACAAAATTGGTGACCGCGAGGTAGCCGTCGGGCAGCCCGCGCAGTGTCTGGAGGACGCCCTCTTCACCCTCAGCGCCCCGCTGATAGCGGTTATAGTTTCGCAGGGCGCGCACGCCGGCTTGAATGCCGCCCAGGCTGAGAAAAGCGGCGACGGCGAACCCGTAACCGTCCAGATGGGTTGCCTGCGACCAGAGCAGGACGCCGCCGCCGACCCCCGAAACAGCCAGAGTTCCCTCAATCCGCATCACATTGTCGGCGTGTCTTGCGTGCCGAATCACTTTCATGCCCTTATTATTGGCAGGTCATCCCGCCGCCTCTAGGGAATAAATTCTGGAGATATGACGGCAAAACGTCCGGCCCTGTTCTAGAATGGGGCCGGACGTATTGCTATCTATGTACATGCTGTCGCACTTTCGGAAGCGAGGCAGCCATGCTCGTTCCTAAACTACCGGAACGAGGTCAGGCCCTGGGCTTTGCGTCCCCGCGTTTCCACGGGTTTGCCTTTGTCGAGCAGCGATTGGCGGGTCAGATGGTTCTATTATGGGCTGGAAACAGGGCATCTTTACCCCGAAGTTTGCCGGGTTCTGCTATAATGGCGTTATGCGAATTTATGCTTACACGGCAACGCTCCATGCCATGCTGTTTTTTTGGGCGGCGGCAGCGGGCGCAGCCCCAATTTTCCCCGGCCTGGCCGGCAATGGGACGACTGACGATACCCCGGCCATTCAGGCGGCTCTGGACCGGGCGGGCAAGACCGGCGGCGAAGTGGACCTGCCGCCCGGACAGTATCTCATCGCAGGCAGCCTGAGCATCCCGACCGGCGTGACGCTTCAGGGAAGCTGGAACGCGCCTCACCACGCCGCGCTGGACAAAGGAACGACGTTGAGGATCACGGGCGGACGCGGGCGGGAAGACGGGCCAGCGGCGATTGAAATGCACCAGAGTTGCGCCGTGCGGGGCTTCACGCTGCTGTGGCCGGACCAGAAGTGGGGAAACATTGTTCCGTATCCCTGGGCTATTCATGGCGAGGGAATGCACAACACGGTGGAAGACGTGACCTTTGTGAATGCCTGGCAGGGCATTGAGATCGGGCATCCGTGGAGCGAACTGCACCTGATCCGCAACGTGAATGGCTGCGTTCTGCGGCGTGGCATTTTCGTAGACACGACTTCGGACATCGGGCGGATTGAAAACGTCCACTTCAACTGCCACTACTGGCCGCGCAGCGGGGACCCGTCGGCGAACGGCGCGAAAGACCTGGACATCGGCCAGTACATGGCCGATCATCTGGAAGCCTTTATCTTTGGCCGCACCGATTGGGAATACGTGCAGAACACGTTCGTCTTCGCCGCCCACATCGGCTACCATTTTATCCAAACCCCGGCGGGGGCCTGCAACGGGCAGTTTTCGGGCATCGGGGCCGATTTCTGCCAGACCTGCGTCCAGATTGACCACATTCAGGATGTCGGCCTTCAGATCACCAACGGCGAGTTCACCAGCTTCAGCGGCGGGGCAAACACCGGCGTCGTGACCAGCGTTGGCGCCAATGGCGCGGTTCAGTTTGTCAACTGCAACTTCTGGGCCAACACCACCCATGCGGCCCTGCTTCAAGGCGATACCGCCGTAACCTTCAGCGCTTGCCATTTCGTGGACACACCTGCGGGCGGGGTTCTCGCCGCCGAGCGAGGCCGTCTTATTGTCCAGGGCTGCACCTTTGACAAGCCTGGTCCTGCTGTCGTCTTGCGGCCCGGCGTCTTTGCCGCTATCGTCCTGGGCAATTTGCAGCCGAGCGGCGTGCAGGTTGAGAACGGGATCGGCCCCAAAGCGCAGATCGGCCTGAATGAAGGGCCGCCAACTTTGCCGGACGCCCAGGCATTGCACTACCGCCTCCAAATCGGCGCGGCGGGGGATGAAGTGTATGCGCTGTCCGGCTGGTACGGCCCCGAAGCCGCTGCTGACGCCCCAAAAGGCTTCTCTACTGCGCGCTGGACAATGGGAGACGCCCGCCTGCAACTGCCCGTCAAACCCGGCGCGGCCTACACGCTGCACCTGTGGCTGGGCGGCCATGTCGGCGCTCCCCCATTTCACATCTCCGTAGACGGCGGCCCCAGCGTGGAAGTCAAACCCGACGGGCAGGACGTGCATTTGAATATTCCAGCCGCTCTGACGACAGGCCAGCCAGTCATCAACGTGCATCTGACGGGAAAAACCTGGTCGCCCCACCGCGAAAAGGCGACGGATGGCGACGCGCGTGAACTCGGCGTCCGCGTCTATGGCCTGGAAATGACAGCGGCAGGCGCCGAAGGCACAAGCGCAGCGGCCTTAAATTGATGCATGAACATCAGAAAGCAATGGGGTGAACCAATGGCAAGAAAATTCGCAGCCGTGTTGATGATGCTGGCGTGGCTCTGCGCCACGGCATACATTCCGGCGCGCGCGGAGGCGAGCCTCCGTCTTCAGATCACGGCGGATTCGGCGCGCATCCCGGTCGGCAAGTCAGTCATCGTGACAGCGGTCGCGACTCGGCTCGGTCAGCCCGTCGGTGGGCAGGAGTTATGGGCCTATGTGGACGGCCGGCAATGGGGAGCGCAGGGCGTGACCGACAGGCAGGGAAGAACGATGTTTATTCTGCCGCTGCCCTGGGCGGAAACGGCGCGCATTCAAGTCGCGCCGCCGCCCCCCGACTTCGTGTGGCCGACCAAGACTTTCGGGCAGACAGCCGACTTCACGGTGGGAACGCCCCTGCCGCCGGCGTCAGCCCATTCCAACCTAATCAGCGTTGTGGTCAAGCCCCGGCGGTTTTCGCCGGTCGTGGACCCCGCCCATCTGATCGGCGTCCAGTGGTATCCCTGGTTTACGCGCTACAATGCCCATATCAACGGCGGACGCGGGGCCGAGGGCGTTCCCCTGCTCGGCAGCTATGCCTCCGCCAACCCGGACGTCATCCGTCAGCAAATCCTGTGGATGGATGAGAGCGGCGTCAACTTTTTGCAGGTGGATTGGAGCAACAACCTGACCAGCGCCAACCATTGGGCGGACCGCCTGCCGGGGGTCATTGAGATGGTCGGCACTACCCAGGTCTTGCTGGACACCCTGGCGCAGATGCGCCGGGAAGGACTGCCGACGCCGCAGGTGCAGCTTCTGCTGGGGATGGCCCCGCCTTTCAGCATGACGGCGCTGAATGAGGAAATGCAGTGGGTTCACGACAATTTCGTGGTGAACCCGAAATACGCCGGGCTGTTCGTGACCTATTTGGGCAAGCCGCTGGTCACCGTCCTGTCCGTGCTGAACGACGCGCAGCTTGCGAGGCAGGGAACGGCGGACACGTCCGAGTTTACCTTGCGCTGGGAGTGGGTCAGCGTCGCCGACCGGCCCGGCTGGTGGTCATGGACGGATCAATACGTCGCTCCCACCACGACCTACTATCAGGGCGCTGCGGAGGCAATGACCGTGGACGCCGGGTTCAGCGTGGGCAAAGGCTGGACCGATCCCGGCTCATTCGGCAAGCGAGGCGGGGCGACCTGGGTGCAGGAGTTTGGGACCGCGCTGACCACGCGCCCCCGGTTCCTGGTACTGCATCAGTTTAACGAATGGGGGGAGCAGTACAGCACGGAGCTAAGTGACGAATTTGAACCGGCGGCCCTGGCCAGCCTGGGGCGTGGCGGCACCGGGATCGATGGCGGGGCGGGGCCAGGCTGGGGGTTCTTTTATCTGAACCTGGCGCGCGCTCTGGTGCAGGTCTATCACGGCCAGGCACCGGAAAGCACAGTTCTGACCGTGGCAAGCCCGCTGAAAAACAGCCGCGTATCCGGCTCTTCCGTCCCGGTCGTTTGGCAGGCCATCGGTAAACCCATCGCGAGCTACCGCATCCTGCTTGACGGGATCGTCCAGGCGTCGTCAGTGCGCGGCAATGCCTACACCCTGTCCGGCGTCTCACCCGGCCCCCACACGGTGACGGTCCGCGCCAACGGCGGCGTCACCCGCTTTCCCCTGTCCCTGACGACTGACGATGAGCCGACAGCCCGGCCTGGTCCCTGCGCCGTCTCTGTGCCGTTTACCACCGACCCGCCCTCCGCCCGCTGAAATGACGGCAAACCAGTCCCTGCTCTCGCATCTCAGGCCAGATGGAGAAGCGCGAACACGCCATAGACCGCGCTTGACCCCATCAGCGTCACCACCCCGACCAAGTCCCATTTGCGACCGATCCACCGGAGCAGACCTGTCCCGTCCGTCGCTCGCGCCGCCGCGTTGGCCGGGCGGGTCGTCTTGACAATCGTGCTGCCGTTGCTATTGTTGTAAAGTGCCTGCTGCATGGTTGTGTCTCCCCATCTCTGTGATTTCGTTGTTGAGACTATTATAGACACAAATCAAAGCCGAGGCTGCGGCAGATGTCACGTCTCCCCTGTGAACTTTGTCACGCCCCTAGACGTTTCCACCGCTAGCGTGTACAATAGCCTCGGAGTTTACATAACGGAAATTATCGGAAGCAGAATGGCGATTACGCTGCAATGACCTGTTCTAATAAAAATGATAATATAGAGCGACGAGCCATCACAAAAATCGTTTCGGCAGCTATCCTCACGATTTTCATGCTCGGCGAGATTTGCGTAAGCCAGAAAGGAACTGCCCAAAATGTGATCATTTCAAGTGTACCCGGCACCAATGCACCTGACTTGAAAGCCGTCGCGGTTCGCACTTCATTAAGAACTCCCCACCTGATAAAGATCGGGGATCTTACACTTTGGCGGGTGATAAAGCAAGGGGGCCTCACACTCTGGCATGACGATACTGCCGATGATGAGAGTGCGCCCAAGTCCGTGTGGATTAAGAACGATCGTCAATTCATTCATGGTCTGCTGTCTCCTGACGGGAAATGGGTTTTGGAGGAGGCCTCAATTAATGATTTCCATGATTTTCAGATGTTTCGCATTCAGGATGGCTTCTCGTGCACCAGACATCCTCATCTGGAACATGCCTACTGGGTCAGTGGTTCCGACGCGCTCTGGCTGCCTGACAGCCGGCATTGGGTGCAGCTCTTCGCCGGAAAAAAGAGCCTGTATACCGTGATTGCGGATCGAAGTTCTGATGCCTGGTCTCAGAAGGCGATTGGCTTACCCAGAGGAACACAGGGAGGATGGGATTTGATGCAGAGCTATCTTCTTGGTTTCATTGGTCCCGGCTGTGTACTTGCGACCTGTGATAAAGATGGTGATCCCAATGATCAAGTCATTTCTCGGCCCTTTTACAGTTTTCGGCTTGGGGCTGGTGCAGATCAAGTGAAGGCGTATTCCATTTTTTTACCGCCTGGCGCACGGGAAATCGAGAATCCTGTGTTATCACCAGATGGAACAAGAACTCGCCTGGCTCTTAGAGAAAAGGCTGCCAGGGGCGAATAATGGATACAGTCTCCTCGTGGGGACCTGTCAAACGGATGGTATGGGAATGCGCGTCATTGGGCAGACTAGCTTCAATAGAGCAAGCTTTCACCGTGTCAGTGATATGCCGCATGGGTTGAGATGGCTTCCCGATGGAAAGCATGTTCAATTCGTTTACCACCAGCTTTGGACGGTCAAAGTAAGGGGCGGTTTCACATCTTTTTTTAATCGGTCCGCTCTTACGGTTGTGGCGCGAAATAGCAGGCACTGATCGTGAGCAGGCTCGCAGGCACCAGTTCAAGCTACTCGAATATTACATTTGACACCTTATCGGAACCAAAAGCGTTGATGATGTTCTTACACCAAATCTTCAACTCAGCGCGCAGTAATCGTCTCCTCCATCTTGCTCGTTATGGGTGCGGTGAGTTGTCATAGAGCCATACTACACCCGCAACAGATTTCCAAAATTGTGGTAGTGCCATCGGGCGTATCGTCCTCTGTCTACGCTTTAGATATGTGCCGTGCATATTGGCGTGACAAAGCAGTGGCTGATGTTCAGTACAAAGGGAAAATATTGGTAGTTTCCGGGCGACCCGAGGATTCTGGGAGATGGAAGGGGCATCACTTTGTCAACCTATATGGTGGGGGGCCAACGGTCTTCTGTGTGCTCCGTGATGGGTCGAGAAGTGACTTGGCTACTAATAACGCTATTCTCCAAAAGGCGGTTCACCCTACCAGCAGAGGTGATGGCGGCCTTATGGCTCATTCGTTCATCAGTGTGCGTGGCTACTGTACGGGTCTGGACGCTTATCCTGCCGTTCATCTCGTCAACTGTATCATACAGCCTGGACACAGTAGTGAGCAACAGCCGAGCGTCGCGCCGCACTGAACAGGAAAGCAGTAACTAGTATTGCATTGCGCCTGAATATGACATAATTGAAACTTATCGGAACCATGCGGGAGGCGCAGGACAAACGGCCCTTTCTCTTGGCAGTAGGACACTTCACCAGGCAAAACGTTTTTATCACGTCTCAAATTGAAGTCCTTGCCTTGTGAGAGGGTCTAACCGGGTAAAAGCGATTTCGCAAGGAGAACGCGACCATGAACCTGCCCAAACGTCTTTGGCTGCTGACCCTGCCCCTGTTGGCCCTCGCCCTGCTGCTCCCCCAGAATTGGGGGCCGGGGGGCTTTCTGAATACAGCGCACGCCCAGGTCATACAAGACCCGGACATCCGCCGACCGATTGACTCGCCCTCCCCCATCTGGCCCGGTCGCCCCATTCATCCCCTGCCGCCGATCTGGTGGCCGCCTATCCAGCAGATTTTGACCGTGGACAGCGTCCACATTGCCACGACCATCACCGGCAGCGTCGCACAGACCGAGGTCACGCAGACCTGGCGCAATGACACGGAGCGGGCGCAGGAAGGCTCCTATCTGTTTCCCTTGCCGGAAGGCGCAGTCGTTTCCGACTTCGCACTATATGATGGCGACCGGAAGATGACCGCGCAGCTTCTGGACAAAGACCAGGCTTCGGACACGTATGAAAGCATTGTCCGGCGTCAGCGCGACCCGGCCCTGCTGCGCTATGTCGGGCGCGGCGCGTATGAAGTCAAGCTGTACCCTGTCCCGCCCCACGCAACGCGCAAAGTGACCCTGCGCTACGCCGAAACGCTCAAAACCGACGGGGGCGATGCCCGCAAGTACGTCTATTCGTTCCTCGGCGGCACGCTGGGCGGCGGACAAACGGCAGGTCATGCCCCGCGCGAGACGACCGTGCAGGTCACACTGGCCGACGACGCCCCGCTCGCCAACATTTACTCGCCCTCGCATGAGGTCAGCATTCACCATACGAGTGACAAAACTGCCACTGTGACGTGGGAAGCCAAAGACGAGCAGGTGCGGGATGATTTTATCCTCTACTACAGCACCACCCGGCATGACCCGGTCGGCTTGTCCCTGCTGGCCTACAATGTTTCCCTGCCGCACGCGCAAACCGCCGATTATGAACCAAATCGGGAAGGCAAGCGGGACTCCGGCTATTTCCTGCTGATGGCGTCGCCGAAAACAAATCTTTCGGATGCGCCGCCCCAACCCAAGCGCATCGTCCTGGTGCTGGATCGCAGCGGCTCCATGGCCGGGCCGAAAATTGAACAGGCGCGCGGCGCGCTGGCCTACATCGTCCAAAACCTGCACGCCGGGGACGAGTTCAACGTGATGACGTTTAACGAGACCAACGACATCCTCAGCCCCAACGGCCTGCTCCCGGCCACACCGGACAATATCAAACGCGGGATGGCGTTTGTCCGTGACATTGAGGCCGAAGGCGGCACGAACATTCACGACGCGCTGGATGCGGCCCTGCATATGTTTCCCGATAACCCCCCCACCCCCAATCCTGAGGGAGTCAGACAGAGCATGATCGTTTTCCTCACGGATGGCCTGCCGACGGTGGGCGAAACGGACGATGCCAAGATTACTGCCGATGCCCGCACTCTGAGCCGCGCGCGCGGCGTTCGCCTGTTTGATTTCGGCGTCGGCTACGATGTGGACGTTCACTTTCTGGACCGGCTGGCCGAGGCCAACAAAGGCGACTCGGATTATGTACGCCCCGAAGAGGACATTGAAGCCAAAGTCTCCCGCTTCTACAAAAAAGTGGCGTCTCCTGTCCTGACCGACGTTCAGGTGGAAATCAACGGGGTCAAAACCGCCGAAGTTTACCCGCGCACCGATGAACTGCCGGATCTGTTCGCCGGTTCCCAATTGCTCATTGCGGGCCGCTACACGGGGTCCGGCCCCGTCACGGCCAAATTGACGGGCAATGTCAACGGCAGGCCTGCCTCCTACACCCTCAGCGCGGCCCTGCCCGCCGTCACCGACACCAACAATTTCCTGCCCCGCCTCTGGGCCACGCGCAAGATCGGCTACCTGCTGGATGCCATCCGCCTGCGCCAGACCGAAGGCTCCACCAGCTCCGAAGACCCGGAACTTGTCAGCGAGATCGTCCGCTTGTCCAAAGAATATGGCGTCATCACGCCCTACACGTCTTTTTTGGTCACGAAAAACGGGGAAGAGACGCCCGTCCCGCCCATGCCGATAGACCATCCGGTGCCGATGCTTCGCAATGGCATACCGTCCCGCATCTACGCCTTGCCGCCCGGTGGCTTTGGCGGGGGCGGCATGGTCTACCGCAATCCCACAGCAACCGGCGCGGCCCCGATGATGGACCAATTCAGCGCAGTCAGCGGCTCTCTCGCCACGACCCAGAGCCAGACCCTGCATGCGGCCAAACGCGCCAGTGTCGCGAATGGCCTGGCCGGCTATGACAGGGACGAAGCCGCCGCCGTGCAGCAGATTGTCCGCACAGCGGGGTCCAAGACGTTCATTCTGCAAAACGGCGTCTGGACCGACAGCGCTTACGATCCGGCCAAACAGACGACGATCACAGTCGTGCAGGCGTTCAGCGACGCACACTTTGCCCTGCTCCACGCGCTCCCAGCCCTCGCCGCCTATACGAGCCTGGGCGACAACGTGCTGGTGGTTCTGGACAGCGGCAAGGCCTTGAAAATCAGCGCCGATAGCGGGGAAAAGACACTGGACGCGAAAACGCTGGCGGCGCTGACGGGGAGGTAGGAAAGCAGAGGCCCCCCGCCCCCAATAATGGGGGAGCCAGAGGGGAACCTAACCCCGCAACAAGTTACGACCCTTCCCTAACTGGGAAGGATGAAGCGAAAAGCGGCCTTGCTTTTCCGGCTCCCCCATTATTGGGGGCGGGGGGCCTCTGCTTTCCTACACCTGATCCAGCGGCGCGACATAAGGCTGGCGGAGTGGAAACAATCGGTCAGCGAGAGCCAGGGTCGCGGGAGCGTCCACACTCAGCAGGCCGGCGGCAAAAGCCTCCGAAGGCAGCCAGTCGCCGAAATAGAGCCGCGCCAGGGTAAGTATATCGGTTTGGAGCCGGGAAGGATCGCCGGCTGCCCCCGGAGTAATGCCGGAAGGTGTCAGCCGGAGCGGGCGCTCATTACGGGGCCGCAGCGGATCAGCGATTTGCAACGTCAATTCCGCCCCGGTCTCGGTCAGAAGGGGAGCGTAAAGAGCCGCATGGACGGCGGTCAAAGCGGCTTCCAGGTCAACAATTCGCAGCATCGCGCCCGGCTCCAAAGAGGCGTCGGAACCGGGCAGGTCAAAGCGTGTCAGAAGCGTGGGCGAAGTCAGCCACGCCGCCAGCGGCTCCGGCTGACGGGCCAGAAAGCCAGGGAGGCCGTGCCGCGCCTCCGGCGTCCGCCCCTGCATCTCCAGCAGTTCCAGGATTTCGCTCCGCTCCCAGATCACATACCCCGTCACCACCCCGGCCTGCTCATAAACATAAGTTTCGCGGCCCGGAACTGGCATCTGGATAATTTGCCAGCGGCGAGTGTCGCGCACACACGCCCCGGTCTCGGCCTGCGTCAGTTCATTCTGCATGTGAATAATCGCGGGCCAGTCAGAAACGACAGCGGGACGAACATTGGCGGCTTCGGCATGACGGGCAAGCGCGGCGGGAGACGCGGTCCAGTGCAAGGCGCGGGAGGCGGTTTCCCAGCCAACGCGGCGGTAAAAAGGCGCGGAGATCGGGTGCAGGAGGGAAAGCGGATAGCCGAGTTCATCCCAGAGGCTGGGGACTGTCGCTTTCATCAGAGCGGCGGCATAGCCCCGGCGCTGCTGCTCGGGCCGGGTGGCAACTCCGGCGATGCCCCCCGCCGGAACCGGCACGCCGCCGACACGAATTACGGTCGGAACGATGGTCAGGCAGGACACAAGCCCCACATCCGGCAAAGAAAAAACGCGCTTGTGGGAAAGCTCGTAATAGGGGTCGCCGTAGAAGATGGGCCGGGCCGCATCTACGTCCAGCCGAAAGCCGGCGCAGAGGGTTTGGAGCGCGGCTTCCGCTTCTTCGGGACGAGCCGCCCGCGCTTCAGGATGCGGCATCACTGGTTCAGGAATTGGTAAGAGGCGGGGTCGCGGCGCTGCAAGATCGGCGCTTCATTGGCATAAAACGAAAAGGCTTCGGCAAAGCCTTCCTCCACATCGGTCGCGGCATAGCGCGTGACCAGATGATGCGCGGCCTTCTGCTTCTTGTAGATAGCCTCATAGCGCCTGCGGTCATCACGGCTCAGAAGCGTGAACCAGACATAATGGCCGTACTCATGGGCGAACGTGTACATGTCCGGCGGGTCTGAATTGGGGATTCGCAGGGTGATCCGGGGCGGATTGTCCTCAAACACGCCGTCAATCTCCCCATCGTCCGCGTGCGAACTCTGGTCGGCGGAGGCATTCCCGCTGCTTTCCTGCAAATAGGCGTCCATCTGGCTGTCCGTCAGCGGGTGCACTTCAAACCGCCCGCGCGCCCGGTAGCGGGCCGGGATGTGCTGATCCCACCACGACGCCAGCGCCTGCGCGGCGGGCGTCGGCGGTCCGGTGACAATGAGCTGTGCCTGCGCGCCACGCGGAGCAAGCAGGAGTCCGGCAGCCAAAAGCGGAACAAGAAGCAGCAAGCGTGAGCAGGCCATGCTGTATTTTACCATAGGTCGGCGCGTTGTGCAAGAGAATTTGTTGAGACACCAAAGTGACCACACCCAAACAGCTTCTGCAAAAACATTTCGGCTTTTCCGAGTTCCGGCCCGGCCAGGAAGCCGTGATCGAGCGCTCTGGACAAACATCGCGCCGCGCTGGCCGTCTTCCCGACGGGCGCCGGCAAGTCGCTGTGCTACCAGCTGCCCGCGCTGCGCTTCGAGGGCTGACGCTGGTCGTCTCGCCGCTGATCGCCTTGATGAAGGACCAGATCGACTTTCTGCTGCGGCAGGGCATCGCCGCCGCGCGGCTGGACTCGACGCTGTCCGGCGCCGGAAGCCCGCGACGTCACCGAGCAGATGGAGGCGGGAACGCTGAAGCTGCTGTATGTCGCCCCGGAGCGGTTCAACAACGAGCGGTTCCTGGGCCTGCTTCAGCGCACGCCAGATCGCGCTGTTCGCCGTGGACGAGGCGCACTGCATCTCGGAATGGGGCCACAACTTCCGGCCCGACTACCTGAAGCTGGCCGAGACGGCGCCGATCTGTCGGCGCCGAGCGCGTGCTGGCCCTGACGGCGACGGCGACGCCCGCCGTCGTCAAGGACATCTGCGCGGCCTTTCGACATCCCGGAAGAGGCCGCAGTCGTCACCGGGTTTTACCGGCCCAACCTCAACCTCAGCATCACGCCGGTGCAGGCCGAGGACCGCGACGCCCTGCTGCTGAAACGGCTGGGCAAGCGCGCAGCCCGGCCCGACCATCGTCTATGTGACCCTGCAAAAGACGGCCGAGCGGGTCGCGGCGACCTGCACGGCGCGCGGGCTTTCCCGCCGACGCCTATCACGCGGGCATGGATGACGCGCTGCGGGCGGCAGTGCAGGATCGCTGGATGGCGTCCGACAACGGCATCGTCGTCGCCACGATCGCCTTCGGCATGGGCATCGACAAGGCCAACGTGCGCTACGTCTACCACTACAACCTGCCCAAGAGCCTGGAAAGCTACAGCCAGGAGATCGGGCGGGCCGGGCGCGACGGCGTCAAATCCACGGTCGAGATGCTGGCCTGCCCCGACGACGTTCCGACCCTGGAAAACTTCGCCTATGGCGACACGCCGACCGAAACCGCCCTGCGCGGGCTGCTGACCGATCTGCTGTCGCGCGGGCCGGAGCTTCGATGTGGCTCTGTACGAGCTGTCCAATCAACATGACATCCGGCAATTGGTGCTGCGAACGGCCCTGACCTATCTGGAGCTGGACGGCGTGCTGCATCAGGGAACGCCGTTTTACGCGGGCTACGAAGTCAAGCCGTTGCTCCGCTTGCCGGAGATCCTCGGCCACTTTCAGGAGCCGCACGCGGAGTTTCGTCCGCGACTCTTTTCCAATTTGCCAAACGCGGCACCGTCTGGTACGCGCTGAACCCGGACGAGGCCGCCGAGGCGCTGGGCGTGGAGCGCCGCCGCGTTGTCCGGGCATTGGAGTATCTGGAAGAGCAGGGCTGGGCGATGCTGAAAGTGGCCGACGTCCGCCAGCGGTACACCCGCGGGCGCGAGACGGAAGATGCCGAGGCGCTGGCCTTTGACCTGGCCTCGCGCTTCCTCCGCCGCGAGCAGGCCGAAGTCGCCCGCCTGCGGCGGGTCTTGGACCTGGTGACGCTACGACGGCTGCCAGACCAATGCTCTGGTCGGCTACTTCGGCGAAAAGCGCGAGGCGCCCTGCGGCCACTGCACCTACTGCCTCACAGGCCGCCCTGCCGTCCTGCCCCCAACCGACGCACCCGGAACCCCGGAAGAACTGCTGGACCTCCCCGCCTGGCAAACTCTCGCTCTCCCAGCATCCCGACGCCCTGCAGGAGCCGCGCCAGCAAGCCCGCTTCCTCTGCGGCCTGACTTCCCCCGCCCTGGCCCGCGCCCGCATCAGCCGTCATCCCCTCTTCGGCTCTTTAGAAACCCTGCGCTTCGGCGATGTGCTGGCGTGGTGCGAGTCCCAAATTGGGAAAACGCAGGGAAGGAAGATGCTTTGACCTTCTATCATGTGTACGCCGATGAGAGCCGTCAAGACGCGCACCGATTTATGCTATATGGGATGCTTTTTATTCCACGCGGCGAACCTGAGCGAACATTACAAGCAGATTTGACTGTATTTCGTCAAAAAGAAGTGCTAACGGCAGAAATGAAATGGGGGAAAGTCTTCTGAGGAATGCTGTCGATTTACAAACAGTATGTGGACATTTTTTCAATCATCCGACCGCAGAGTTCAAATGCCTCATTGTTGACACACATAAAATAGATTACGGAATGCTCCATGACAATGACCGGGAGAACGCCTTTTTCAATTTCTATTTTTATGCCCTTTCAAGGCATTTAGTTCCAATGCACGATTATATTATCTACGCAGACGACCGGCAAAATAAGCGGTCTGGCCGGTGGCGGGATTTACAGACGCAAATTAACGATTACTGGCTTCATCAGGGAGAAAAATCGGCAATCGTTCGCAATCTTCAACCCGTGGATTCAAAGCGGCATGACCTATTGCAACTTGCAAATCTATTCACTGGCGCAATCGGCTACGACCTAGATGAATACAGCACCAGCGCGCACCGATTGGAATTTGTTCGGCATATAGCCTCACGTATCGGCGCGGACAGTCTGCGAACTCACGAAGGCATCGGCACACGCTTCAATATTTGGAAGTTTCACGCTGAATAAATGAATGACGCAGGAAGTGATGAGAAAGGCTGAAAAACAGCAGCGCCGCCATCCGTCCTAACCAGGCAAAGCCTGCTACCCCACCGCTCGGGTGGGTATTCGGTGCGGATTGGCGGCGTGTTGACATGGCTATTATACCCCATTTTATTGACAAGTAGCTATTATTTGTCGGCAGGGAATTATCGCTTCTATGTTCCAGCCGCCACTCTGTCCAGCACCAACGAAACCCTGCGCTTAGGGGACGGACTGGCCTGGTGTGAGAAGACCATGCCTTTATGGCACATGCCAGGGCCGTACCCCGGCTGCTTCCAAGAAAGGGTCAAGGCGATGGGATAAAAGGGCCAGATTATGGCTCGGCACCTGGGGGTACAGATGATGCTCCAGGTGGTACGTCAGTTCCAGGAACAGGGCGGGGATGAAGCGCCCACGCAGGGTATGCGTCTGTGTCAGCGGAGTGTCGCCGTAATGGCGATGGGGGAGATGCACGGTCAGGACGGGATAAACCCAGCTTCCCACAATCACGAGGGCGACGTAGAAGAGAAGAGCGGGCATAGTCTGTCGGAGCACCAGGGCGACGGCGGCAGCGATCAAGGAAAAGGCGGCCTCGGCCAGAAGCCAGCGGCGCTGAAGCGGGTCGTTCTGAGCGCGGCGATAGGCCCACCACCAGAGTTTGGGCAGAAAAGTCGGACCAGCCAGAATCGCGCGCCAGAAGCAGTGCTTGGCCGGCTCACCTTCAGGATCGTCATCCTGAGGAAAGAGGCGGTGATGCTGCTGATGGGTCGCGCGATACGCATGGCCGCTTTCCAGCAAAAACGCGCCCATCACGAACAGCGCCCAGTCTGTTTGACGCTGTCCTAGACCAAGACAGCGATGCACAATGTCATGGGTGACGGTGACGACGGCAACGAAGATCAAGAAGACAAGGATCGGCGCGACATACCACCCGCCCAGGCGGATCACGACGCAGTAGGCAAGCAGGCCGAGAAAGGGACGCGCCAATGCCCAGAGCCTTTGCCGGGGGGTCGTTGCCAGCAGATCGGTCCCTAAATCTTCAAGCGACGGGAGAGGCGGAGCGGCGGATTTGGTTTGCATGGGATGTCTCCAGTTTTGCAAGGCCGCGGGAACGAGCGCGGCGGAGGACTTGTTCGGCAACGATCCGGCTGCCTAGAACGCAGGCGACCGTGCCAAGTCCCGGCCAGGTGGTGTCTCCGACCAGATGATAGCCGGGCAGTCCCAGATCGTGCGGAATGGCAAGGTGGTTTGCATTGGCAAGGCTCAGGCGCACGCCCCCGACCGCACCGCGCGGGCGATGCGTGAAACGCGCATACGTCTGGGGCGTCCCCACCTGGTAAACGCAGGGGTTCTTTCCCAGATGAGGATACACCCGACGGGCCAGCCCAACCAGCCGCTCCCCCATCGCCTGCTTTCGCGCCTGGTAACTGTCCGGCGGCAGCCCGTCCCAGTCTTCCAAATCGCAGTGCGTGGAGATCATGACAGCGCGGCAGCCAGGGGGAGCGCTTTCGGTGTCGCCGGGCGAAGACACGGAAATAAACATGTTATTTCCATTGCCCAGCGGAGATGAGTAGTCCGATAAAATCTGGTGATGCGTCCAGTCCTGCCCCAGAACATCCGACTCGGGTACGCCGAGAAAGAGGACAATTGCCCCGCCGAGTGCAGCGGCATCCCGGCGCAGGTAGGGGGCAAGCGCCTCACCGACGGGTTCAGGCCCCAGCCGGGCCGCGAGAGGAGCGGGAAGGGCGCATACCACCTGACGCGCATCGCAGTCGCCGCGCTTTGTGCGGATGCAGAACGCGCCTTCTGATCCTGTGATGCCTTCGGCGCAGTGACCGACCTTGAGTTCGCCGCCCAGGCACCGATAGTGCGCGGCGAATGCCTGCCAGAAACCACGCATTCCACCACGCGCCCGCGTCAATCCTGCGCCCCGAATGGTGATGCCGAGCGCGGCGTTGATCAGGGGCGCCTCGTCAACGGAGCTATGGACCGTGTCTTCGATCAGCATGGAAAGCAGCCCCACCAGCGCCCGGTCTTCGCGAAGGCCAAACGCGCGCAAGGCATCTCCCATTGTCCAAAGCAGATATCTTGCCTTGGGGATATTGCTCACTCCCAGCGCTCCCACGGCCTGTGTGATGTCGCGCAGGCAGCGGAAGGGGAGCGCGGCTCCCCGGCGGCTTGCCTTCCAGAAAACCCCGGCAAGATCGTCCAAAAAGGACCAGAAGCGGCGATGGCGAGACGTATCGCCGAAGGCTTTCAACCGTTCACGCGCCCAGGCGTCTTGATCTTGATGCAGGGGGACAACGCGATCCGGCAGCCAGGCGACATACCCCGGAAGCGCTTCGCCCGCAAACGCTTCCATGCCAATACTTTGGAGCAGATCGCCGCCCAGGCCACCAGCATCAAAGTCCACCAGAGTGGTCGCGCCGACATCAAAAGAAAATCCCCGATGATGGAAATAGCCGGCGCAGCCGCCGGGCATTCCATGCGCTTCCAAAACAACCGTTGAAAGCCCCTGCGCCTGCAAGCGCGCAGCCGTCGCCATTCCGGCGATGCCGCCACCAACAATCGCCACATCTTTCATCGTCCGGTCCTGCCTTTCGGTCAAGCCTGCTTACAACTGACTTTGTGAAACATTTCACAATATAAAACAGTGTACCCCGCTTTTCAAGAAATCCAGGCGAATTCAGGTACAATACGCGCATTCAACGTTTTCGAGGAGATGGCATGGCACTTACGGAACGGTTTTACGGCGCGAACACAATGGGAACGGCCCGCCCCATTCAGGATTTCGGCCTGTGCGATACCAAGGGCATCTATCAGTACACCGCCAAGCTGCGCGGCAAAGGCCTGCTTGTCGTGGTGTTTTTTTCGCCCGATTCGGCCCCGTCCGTGCGCGCGCTGGAAGCTGTGCAGTCCTGGACAGCCGAGACGCCGACCCAGAAGTGGACTGCGCTGGGCGTGGCGGAAGGCGACCGGATGGAGATGGCGAAGTTTGCCGAGGAACATGGTCTGACGGGAGTTTCCGTGCTTCTGGACCACGAGTTGTACCAGACCCGGCTCTGGGGCGTCTCGCATCTGCCGAGCCTGTATTTAGTGTCCGGCAAAACAGGGCGCGTGCTGCACAAGATTCTGGGCTGGGATGAGGCGGCGCTGGCGGGCATGAAGCAGATGCTTCAGGGGGAAGTAAGCAAGATTGTAGCCGCTGAAGAAGCCGCCAAAAAAGCCGAAGAAGAAAAGAAAGCGGCGGACGCGGCCAAAGCCGCCGAAGAAAAGAAGGCTTAGACCAAATCACCCCCCAACCCCCAATTCTGGGGAGCCGGAAAGAACAGGAGTGGCCTGCGCCAGTATCCTACTCTGGTTCCCCAGAATTGGGGTTTTATTGGGGTGGGGCTAGGGGCTAGGCAAAAAAAGAACCGCCGCAGCAATCCCAAAGCGCTGCGGCGGCTGCCATCACAGAATCCTCTTAGGAAAATCGGAGTGGCAAAGATAAGGAGATCACATCCTTAATGACGCCAAACTCCGACCAAATGTTCCCTTTACACGCAAAAATTGGCGACGATTGTCTGCCCAAAGTTCAGAAACTCAACTCGGCGAAGTCAAAGCGCAGTTTCTTGGTTTTGGTGGAGTAGTAAAACACCAAATCCCGGCCCAGGATGCGGCGGCTGACCAGGTATTCCACGTCCCGGTAGCTGTCCAGCACATACCGCTCGTAGCTGGCGTCCATGCCCAGGCCCCAGTCGTTGTTGACATGGTACAGAGCGGTCGCGAAGAGCGTGCGGTCATTCAGCGGCAGGCCATACCCGCCGGAGAAAGAGACCGACAGGCGCGGCAGCGGCAGGGTGAGGTAAGTGGCCGACAGCCGCTGCTGCGTGTTGGAGCGGGCCAGGGCTTCCAGCGGATTTAACCCCGTAGAAAATGAACCAATCTGGCTGAGGAGCGGGTCATAACGGTACGTGTAGTTCAGCCGGAGGGAGTCGCTCTTGCGGAAAGAACGAGTCAGGCCCAGGCTGGCATCCACCGTCGGGGCGATCCGATTGCTGGTCGCGCTCCATGCCTGGCCGATGGCAAAGGAGTCGGTAAACAGCGTCCGGCGGTCCAGATGCAGTGGGGCCGTAAACAAGCGAAAATCCACCGAAGTCGTAGAAATCGGCGTCACGATCCGGCCCGTCGCAGGGGAATCTTCCGTCAATTGGCCTTTTTGCTCGGAAAGATCAGTGGTGAAACTCAGGCCGGAATGGCCCAGCGAACGCGGGTTGGTCTGCAAGTAGGTATTGAAGCTCATGCTGGACGCCGAATAGCCATCCTCACCGGGGTCATGGCTGCCGGACGCCGTCATGTTGAGCGAAAAGCCTTCAAACTGGCGGGACAGGTTGGACGAGGCATAGATGCTGCGATGCGAGGGATAATCCACGAACAGATAGCTGCTCGTCACCTCATCAATGCGCTGCGTGTGCGTCCACTGCGCGCCCCATTCGGAGCGGGTGATGCCGTTGACCAGAAACTGACCGCTCCCGCCGCGCCCGATCTCGTAAGATTGTTCCAGGTCCAGGGCCAGCCCGGTATGACTGGAATGGTTGCTGAAGAACGAGGTCCCCGCCGTCAATCCATTGCTGAGGTTAGCCCCATTGACGGCGGAATTCCGCAGATAGACTGTCCCTTTGCTGTGCGGCGTGACATTGTAATAAAAGGGGATGTTGACAAAAAGCCCCTGTGAGCCGATCCCGAGAACCTGCTGGCCGAAGAGTCTGATCCGTGTTCATCGGCATGACGTGGTAGGCCACGGAAAGCAGTTTCTTGCCGTCGCTGTAAATGCTGGCCCGGCGAAACTGGATCTGGTCGCCGGGCGCGGCGGTGATGGCGCGGGCGGCCACGACAACGCGGCTGTCGGACAGGTCTTCAAATCGGTACGGGTTGGTTTCCAGAGTCGCCTGACCGGGGTCGACGGGCTGCGGAGAGGTTTCCAGGCCGAAGCCGGTCACCAGAACGCTGGCATTGGACTGCGCCGCCCCGGCCGCCAGAATGGCGCTCCCATTTCCCGTCACCAGATCATAGCGCAGCTCCGCCGCCCGCAGGACGTGCCGCCCCCGCTGCATCACGACCCCATGGGCCAGAACCGTCTGCGTCTGCAAGTCCACTTGCAGCGAATCGGCGGCGATGTCCAGGGCTTTGTAGGCCAGATGGGCGGAGCCGTTCTTCCCCTGCGCTTCCACGACTTTCCAATCGGCGCTGTAAATCAGATACTGCGGGCAATCCACGCGAATCCAGCGGGCGTCTTTGTCAAAGAGAGATTCGCGGTCTTCGGTAAACTCAACGCTGGTTCCGCCCGCCGAGGAGCCGTCCGCTTTGGCGGCAAAGGCCGTCGCGGTCACCGTCGCGGTTCCCTCCTGCGCCGCGCTGGTCAGGGAAACGCGGGCAACTCCCGATGTGGTCGTGGCCGTGTCCGGGGTCAGACGCCCCAGCGTCGTCGTAAAGCGGACGGAGGTGCCGTCCGGGGCAGGATTGCCGCCGCTGTCGCGCACGGTGGCCGTCAGGATGGTGGAGCTTTTGCCGTCGGCATAGATCACGTCCGGCGCGGCAGCCAGGCCCAGACTGCCGGACGCGCGGGCAGGCAGCGGCGCGAAGGCGCAGATCAGCGCGGCAGAGCAAAGAAAGAAGGAAGGCAGCCGGCGAAATGTATCACGCATGGTGGTCAATTAAAGAAAGGCGTGCCTGCCGTGCGCCTTTGGGTTACGGCAGGGCGTTGTGGCTTATGGACTTGGGAATGGCGGGGGAGTGCCTCCAGTGACAGTAATCGTGGGGGGGCTAGGTACGCCCGTGCCTGTTCCGGTCGTCGTCGTGGTCGTTGAACCGCTGCTGCTCCCGCTGCTGTGATGGGAGGACGAAATGGCAAACCCGATGCCGGTAGCAATCAACAGGCCCAGCAGGATGGAGCCGCTGTTGCTGCGGCTACCCCGCACGTAATCGTGCGGCGCCATACTGATTGCCCCCTCTTGCTGCCTGGCAGCGCCGGCATTCAAGGCCGAGACCACATGACCGGCGACATCGTTGATCGCGCTTTGCAGCAGCGCATCCGGGTCATCCGTGGCGTTGTAGGAAATGCCGTGGCCCGTATAGGCCAGGCTCTTCACTGCGCCGCCCGTCTGCGTGTTGTACAGGGTGGCGCTGACAGTCAGGGTGACGCTGCGGGTAGCGGGATCGACATTGAGCGCTTCGATGGACCCCAGCAGGTAGCCGTCCGTACCGATCTGCGTGGAGATTTTATCGCCCCGGCCCGCGTCGTTATAGGGAGGCGTCAGATCGTTTTCGGTCAAGCCCTCCACGCGCGACTCTTCCAGCGCGCGCTGAATCTGAGGCAGATTGGGCGAGAAGCTATCGGCCTTGTAGCGCCCGATGATGTTCAGACGCAGCTTAATCGCATCTTCCACGCGCGCGCCGACAATGTCCGGGCTGAAGCCGCCCGACGTGTCGGTGGCGGAAATGCCGTTGGCAAAGGGGAACAGCAGGATCGTCTTGATCGGTCCGGCCTGCACCGGACTCATCGGAATGCGAATCCCGGAGCCGGCGGCAGTCGTGTCCGCGGGCGGCGGCGGCAGCGCCGCCGGGGAGGCGGCGGGCGGGACCTCCTGCGCCTGAGCCGCGACCAGAAGGCAGGCGGGCGAGCCAAGCAGTGCCAGGACCTGCGCGGCGGCCAGGGTGCGCCGGAAGTATGTGAGTTTGTCAAGCATTGAAAGGTTCCTCTCTGAGCGTCTCGGTCAGTTGCGCTGCCGTCCATGGAAACGTATTCCCTGGGAGCGGATCGCGGCGGTGAGTGTCAGCGCAAGCGGGTCGCTAAAGACATACGGCGTGTTGGGGCCGTCACCGGAGTCCCGCGCGCCGATGCGGTAAAAGAACACCGTCCCATTCGGGAACGCGGTGGTCAGGTTGATGTTGTTGAAGGCCACAAAAGCGCCCTGGGTCGGCGCAGTCGGGGTCGCCGAGTTGGCATAAGCGCCCGGCTGGGCATGAAAGGTCTGCTGATTGGAGAAGCCGGCATCGGTGCTGATCTGCACGATGTAGTCATCCGCGCCGCGTGTGGCATGAACCGTGATGTTGATGTTGGACAGCCCGGTGCCGGTGACGGCGTTGGCTTCGGGCATGACCGGCTCAATCAGCGTGACCAGGTTGGTATTGCGCCGCCCCGTGAGTTGGAACGTCTCCGCATGCCCGCCCGTCGTGCCGCTGGTATTGGTTCCGTTGGTATTGGTGTTATTGTTATTGTTATTGTTATTGTTATTGTTGTTGTTATTATTGTTATTGTTGTTATTGTTCCCGGTGGTGTTGTTGGAACCGGCAGTGCCGCTGGTGCCAGGGTTGATCGTGCCGGTGGAAAAGGTGGACGGCTGAATGTACAGAGCCTCGATCGAATACGAGACCCGCTGCCCGAACACAAGACCCGTGCCGGGCAGGCCGAAGTTGGCCGTCACCCCATTCACCGTTGAGTTCGGCTCGGTGACAGCCAGTGTCACCAGTGTGCCGCTGTCCACCGGGTCCGGCTTGGACGCAATGATGGCAGGCTTCTGGTTGGGGTCATCAAAGACCACCAGCGGAGCGCTTCCCGATTGGGCCAGCAGTGGGATCTGACCGAACCCATTGATGCCCAGTGTTGGGGTACCGGTATTGTTTCCGTTATTGTTGTTATTACCATTGTTGCTGCTGCTGCTGGTCGTCACCGTCGGAACGAAGCCCAGAGCGCCCGGATTGCTCAACACTGCCGGGGAGTCACTGCGATACACATGGAACTCCAGGAAGTTGGCCGGCGCGATGTTGCCGATGTTGGACGTGATCCGCACCGCCACAGGAATGTAGCTGCCGGAGGGGAACGAGATGCCTACCGGGACGCTGGCCAGCGGACCGCCTAATTCAGCGGCGCGTCCGGCCACTGCGCTTGTCCCATTGATGCCCGCCCCGCCCAGCGAGTTGTCGGTGCCATGATGGCCCGCCCCTACGGCTTCCACGATTAAAAATGCCGCCAGCAGGGCGACCAGGATGCCGCCGATGCCGCTGAACGCGCTGTGGCGCGTTCCCGAAGAAGGCGCATCCGCAGAGACATCCCCGGCCGTCGCGGTGTTAAATATCTTTGTGGTACGGTCTATCGTGTAACTCGGCAGGTGGTAAATCGCCGTTGCCCTGTCTTCCGGCTTTATCCCGATCCCCAAGTCCGTGATGACCGCATTGGCATCGTTGTTGGTGACATCGCTGACCCGGACCTGACCGGTCACGATGCCGTTGCGGGTGATGATCATGTCCAGGCCCGGATACAGGCCGTCGCGTGTGCCTTTGTTCAGTGTCACCGTCTGGCTGTTGCCGTTGAGGCCGCTGTCGCCGGAAAGAAGCACTGTGGCGACGGGCAGGTTGAACTTGCCGATGGCCTTGACGGCGTTAAAAGCGGCATTGCCGAACGCCTCATTGACAAGCTGCTCTTCATCGGTGACGGGAATGGGGCGCGGGTTGGAGTTGCCTTCCGCCAGCGCGCCGTTGAGCAGCAGGCCGGAGCGGGGGTCAATGACGCGGATGACCAGGCCGACCCGGGCCTGACGGCGGTCGCGCGAGAAGGAGATGGAGGTAATCTCGCCGGCCACCATAGCCTGCACACCCAGACGCTGCCCCAATCGCTGAATGGAGGTCAGGTTCAGCGGGGGTGTCAGGTTCTCGGCTTCAATGCCGCTGAGAAGATCCTGCCGGGGCAGAACAGCGTAGCGGTTGAGCTTTGCCAGTTCCACCACAAAGGAGTCGGCGGCGAGGCGTCCGACATCGGAGCCTCCGTAGCCGGACGGATTGGCGAAGTCCAGCACGGCCCACGTCGGCTGCGAACTGGCCAATCCCTGCGCCTGGGCCGGGGGACCCTGGATCAGAAAGACGGCGAAAACGGGCAGCGCCATCAAGACCGAGAGCAGAACGCTCAGAGGCTGCGCGATCCAATGCTGTTTCAAGTGTTTCACTCGGGGAAAACCCTCCTCAATTCAATGCCTAAAAACTATCAGGATAGCCCCTCATCCCCAATTATGGGGATGAGGGGGCTTTCAGGTCCGCTTTATTGTCCGGTCGGAATCCGCACGGTCGTATCCACGTAGGCCCGGATCCAGTAGGCGTTCCAGGGCTGAAGCGTGTCGGTGGAGGCCACCGGCTGATACACGCTGCCGTCATAACGGTACAGCGTCGGCGAAATGACATGGTACTGGCTGCTGGACGCAGCGGCGAACGTGAGCGGCGTCTGGCCGTTGCCCATGTCAAACGTCAGGCTGGAAACCGGGACGCCGTTGATGTTGGGAACGCCGATCTGGTTCCAAACCGAGTGCAGGGCCACGGTGACGGTGCCTGAAGGCGATGCTCCCGCCTGGGCGATGCCGACCGGCTGATGCAGGAATATCCAGTAGCCGACACCCAGCCGCAGCGCATCCGCCGGAGCCGTCGGATCCAGCGCATACACGTTCTGAGTCGGGTCCCAGACGGCGACATGCGACCGGTTGCCGTTGGCCGTTGTCCCGAGAGGAGCCGTATTGAGGGTCCCAAACAGGCTGTCAAAGGTCGAGCCGGCGTAATTATACGGCAGTGACAGGAAGTTCAGGCCCGCCGAGAACGTATGGATCGGCGGCACGCCGACGACGCCACTGAAGTCCAGCCGGGTGAATGTTCCTGCGCTGATAGTGACTGTCTGGCTGCCGGCGGAAACGCCGTTTCGGGTCGCCGTGACGGTGTAGGTGCCGGACGGCAGCGTCACCGGGCCGTAGTTGATCTGCGCTCCATCCGAGGCGATTGTCGCCGTGCTGGTCGAGACCGGCGAGGAGACGGTTTGGAGCGTGTTCGCATCCACGATGGTCAGTGTCACGCCGGCCAGCGGCAGAGTGCTGCTGGACGAAGTCACCAGGCCGCCGAGCGTGCCGGTGGTGAGCGTTCCCAGTGAAATGTCAGCCGGGGTCGCGGTCTGCCCGCCGCCCACGAGCACCGAAACCGGCGGCGTGCTTTCGGCGTACCCTGTCGCTGTCGCGGTCAGCGTGTAAGAGCCGGCGGCAACCGTCGCGGTGTACGTGCCGGCGCTGTTCGTCGTGGCCGTCGTCACCACCGCCGCCGGGCTGCCGGCGACGAAGTAAACAGTCGCGCCCTGGATGGGCAGACCGGTGGCTGCGCTAATGACCCGTCCGGTCACTGTCCCCGGCCCCGGCTTCAGCACGAAGTTGATAGAGCTGACGGAGTTGGCGGTGACGGTGACGATCTGCGATGCCGAATTGGCAAAGCCGACCTTGGAGGCCGTGCCGGTGTAGGTGTCGGGCGGCACGGTCGGCAGATTGTATCTGCCGTTCGCGTCAGTGGTCGCAGGTTCAGTCGTGCCGTCGGCGGCTGTGAAGATGACGTTGGCGTTCGGCACCGGGTTGACGCCGTCGGTGACGATCCCGCTGATGCTGCCGCCGGTTGCCTGGCTGATGGTCAGGCCGGCCTGCTGCGTCGTATCGCCTTCCACGGTGAAGACAGTGCCGGGGTTAGACGTGGTGCGCGTGAATCCGGCTCGGTAGGCAGCCAGTGTGTAGTCGCCCGGCTCAATGCCGTCAATACGGTAGTTGCCGGAAGCGTCCGTGATCGCGCTGAAGGTTCCGCGTCCGGGGATCGCCGGGCCATAGGCCGAGACAAGATAGACGGTGACGCCGGGAACGCCGGAACCTGCCACACCGTTGCCGGTTGTGGAGCGGACGGTGCCGACGATGGAGCCGGTTCGCAGGTAGTTGACGATATTGTGCAGGATGTTCTGCCGCTGGTTGCGCGGCAGAAAAATGGAGGCGTTGGGCTTGAAATTCAGCGTTTGGTGATAGTATTCGGTGCTGAGAGCTTCCAGGCCGAAGGTGGCATAGACGACTTTGCTGCCGGTTCCGCCGGTCGCGGTGATCGGGTTTTCCGTGTAGATCAGGCCGACGCCGCCGGGCGCGGAAGCGGCATTGTCGTTGCCGTTATCTGTGGGCGGGATCGGATTGGTGAAGGCGGCCAGTGTGAGGTCCACGAACGCGCCGGTGTTGGGCGTGATGGTGTCAATCTGGCCGACGACGTTGTTGGTCTCGTTGGTCTGGGAGGGCGGGAATGCCTGAATGTACGGCCCGAGCTGATCCAGGGAACCGTCCGTGCGCCAGTTGCCGGCATAGGCCGTGGTGGGAACAAAGACCGTTTCAAAGGCATTGCCGTCGTAGTTATTGGAAACGCGGATGAGCCGCTGACCGGGCGCAACAGTCGCTGTTGTATTGCCTGGCGACAATTCGGGATAGTTTCCCTCCACCTGACCGTCGAAGTAGGGCGTGTTGGTAATGCGGTTGCTCGTTGTGCTTGCGCCGGTCGGCACAGGGATATGGGTTCCCCCGTTCGGGGTCGCCAGCGTCGCGCCTAGCACGGTGGACAGGAAGCCCGAAGCGCCGTTATTGACGGTGCCGCCCTGAGTCGAGCGCGGAGCCGACGTCCTGACCGGAGATGCAGAGCCGCCCGCCCGCCTTGACAAAGCTCGCGAGGGAAGTCTGAGTAGCCGGATCAATTAGGGTGCCGGGGCCGCTCAAAACATCGCCGGTAAAGGGCGAAAGCCAGAGGACGCAGCGGTTCGCACTCGGAACTTTCGCGGCAGCGACGTTGATTTTGCCGGGTGAACCGGGGTCATTCACGGCAGGCTGTGTGACGACACTCGGCTCGTAGGCCTGTAAGACAGCGTTCGGCACCGGGCCGCGCGCCAGGATGCGCCAGATGCTATACTGCTGCGAGCGCACCGCCGGAAAACCGTCTATTGTGCCGCTATCGTTGATGAACTGGTCAAAGTAGGAGTTAACGCCCAGGCCATTCAGGACGCCATAGCCATAGTTAGTCTGGTCGGCAACGGCATCCGTTGACTGACTATCGGGATTATAGTAATCTCCCAGTTTCAGCACTTCCGTCTGCGGGTTGTTGGGATTCGCTCCGGGGAAGATAGACGTGCGATAGATGGCGTTTGGCAACAGGCTGACGTCAATGTCGGTGACATACGACTCCGCGCCATACAGTTTGGGAACCAGGTTGAGCAGTCCGCGCTGGCCGCCGAAGGTTGTCGCCGCGAACTTCTGGCCCAAAGCGTAATCGCTGACAACCAGAATGTCGTTGTTGTTGAGGGATGCCGCCGTGCTGAACCCCCAGATGTTGTCATAGATGCGCCAGTTGCTTTGGAAAAGCCCGCTGCTCTGGCTGAACGCGGTCGGTGGCGTCGCTTTATCAAAAGCGATCACATCCAGATAGTAGTCGCTGCCGGAAGTCGGCGTGGTTCCAGGTGACAGTGTACAGCACCCCGCCCTGACCGTCCTGCTGGGCATCCGGCAGGCGCGTGAGCTGGAGCCACTCGGCCGGAGCGCCGTTCCCCTGGTTCGTGGTCGGACGCTGCTTGCCGGACCCGCTGAATGGCTGTTGATCGTCCACGCCGGCCAGGTAGTACGGAGTGGCGTAATCGGCCAGGCCGGTATCTCCCACCTGATATTTTGAGCCGGGATTGGTCAAGAACTGCGGATTGACGACCTGGCACTCGTACTCCGGCCCCCACGGAATGAAGCGATTCGGGTCGCTTCCGGGCAGGTTCAGGACGGGATTCTTGTTTGAGTCCTGGATAGGGTTGCCTTTGGCATCGGTCACGATTGCCGGGTTGATGCCGCCTCCGCTCTGACCAATGGAGATCGTCGCAGACTTGTTGCCGGCCGCGCCGGGACCAATGCCCTGCTGGAAGGCTTCCGGCCCGTCAATGCCGCCGATGGAGCCGCGCTGCGGGTAAAAGATCAGGTTGTTGTTGACGACGAACGGGTTGAAGCCTTCATAGTTGGAGCCGGTTCCAAAGGCCGAGCCGCCGTTCATCAGCAGGGAAGAGCTGCCGCTGTCAAAAAAGCCGGCGGTGTTGTTGACCTGCGAGTAGTAATCAAAATCCTTGGCGAAGACCTTATGCTCTATTTGCTGGGCATCCTGATATTTGCTGTCGGGGTCCTTGACCTGAATGAAGACCTGGGGCTTGGTCGGGTCCGCGCCGCCGGCATCGCCGGGCTGCCCCAGCGGATTGCCGTTGTCAATGCCGGCCTCGCGGTCACTGAGGCGCACCGTGAAGCTGACCGTCTGGCCGGGCTGAATGCCGTAACGGGTCGTGTTGCCCGCCGAATCGGCCACATGGACAATTTCGTTGCCGCTGTACGGCAGAAGCGTGGGCGGATCCAGGTTCAGCACCTGCGATTCCAGAATGCCTGCGTAGTTTGCCCCCACAACCGCCGTGCCGCCCAGGCTGCCGCCCTGCCCGATGGAAACCGCCGTTTCGGAGGGGGCGTTGTTCGCCGCCGGGTTGTTGTAAGAGACAGTCCGGTTGGAAGAATAGGCGATGCTGAAAACGGTGATGAACGGCGACCAGGTCGGGTAAACGTCATCGTAGACGTTGCCCGCCGTGCTGGTTTGGCCGGGATTATCGTCTGTGTTGAGCTGAACTGCCGGGTTCAACCCGCCGGCAGCCGTTTCCGGGGTCACGACCTGCTGAAATGTCGCCGTGAGCTGGTAATAATACTCGGAACCCAGGGTGACATTAGCGCCGGTCACGGTATTCGTCATATCCGTAAACGTGTAGCGCTCCAGGCCCGTTGTGGTGTCCAGACCGGCATCAATGATGTTGACGCCGGGGATTGTGCCGAGAACTAGATTGGCGAGATAAGGATTCGCGCCTTCCGTTCCCGACGGGCTGGTCACCGGCGGATTGTTTTCCGTGGTCGGCGTCCCAATGGTACGGTACAGGTTGAAGCTGGACGGCGTGCCGACACTAGGGGAATCCTCAAAGGTCAGCGTCACCATCGGGTTAAAGGTTGTGACCCCGCCGGTCGTGGAACTGGTGACGCCGCCAATCGTGGAAATAAGGTTGGGAGCCGAAACCGCAGACGTGCCGTTGGCGTCACCAAAGCCGCTGCTGGTCGCCGGGTTGCTGTCCGAGATCAGCTCCAATGCCTCCACGATGGGGGGATCGCCGGCGACCGGGGTGAAGGCGACGGAAACCGTGCCGGTGGGAGCGGTTGTGGAGAAGTCCAGCACGACGGCGGTGTTCTGGCCGGTGTTGGGCGTCGTGTTGACAAGCGCCTTGTCGGCCCGCACAAAGGCATTGGCGGGAGTCGTCCCGTTGGGGGGCGTGTTGACAACGGTGACGGCCTGAGACTGGCTGGTGTAGCCGGAGGCCGTGAATTGCAGGCTTCCGGTCCCAATCGGCACCAGGAAGTAATAGTTGACTGGATTGCCATCTCCAACCGGGGCGATGGGCGAAGTGGTGGCCGCGGTGGTGTGGGTGATGGCGATGACGGCCCCGGCGGGATTGAGCAGTTTGACCGTCGCGCCGACAATGGGCAGGCCGCTGACCGAATCCGTCAGCAAGCCGCCCACGAAGCCGGTGCCGACACCGGTGGCAAGAGTTGGGTTCGCGGTGGTGACATTGCCGACGGTCACGGTGATTGTGCCGGTCTGAACGGCATAGCCGGACGTGGCGGGCGGTGTGGCAGTGATGTAGTATGTGCCGGGCGGCGCAGTCAGCGAATAGGCGCCGTTGGCATCCGTAGTGACAACGGCGGGAGTGGTCACAACGTTGGCGCCCGTTTTAACATCAGTTAAAGTAATGGTCGCGTTCAGAATGGGCGTTTTCCCGGTCGAGTCGGTGGCGACGCCGCTGACGGTGCCGACGCCCTGGGAAAGCGCGAAGTCAGCGCGGGCAAAGAAGCCGGAATTGACATCAACCACCTGAGACTCAGCGCCATATCCGCTGCCGGCGGGGGGCGTGACGGTCACGAGATAGGTGCCTTTGGGCAGAGCAGCCAGATAATTGATGGGGCTTCCGGTGCCGGTCGGCGAGGCGGTTGTTCCGGCGGTGGTGGTAATGGTGGAAGGATTGGTGGTGATCACGGCACCGGTCGTGTAGTCCGTGACGGTGATCGTGGCCCCGGCGATGGGAGCCTGCGTTGCGGCATCCACCACCACGCCATCCACCTTGCCGGGAGCCACCTGCGCCAGTTGGACGATGTCAATGTTTTGCGTGGTTGTCGGCAGCCCCGTGGCCGGGTTGGGAACGGTCACAAACTCCGTCGTCCCATTGACGGCAATGTTGAACACGCGCTGGCCGACCTTGTTGTCTTTTGGATCGGACAGATGCAGACGCACGCGGTAGTGCGCCTTCAGGGCATTGGCATCGGTCGGGCTGTGAGTCAGGTATTTGAACGTGTAAGTGAATGTCCCGGAACGATCGGTGCTGTAGACGGCGGGCGGCGTATTCGGGTCGTTGAGCGTATTGACCACTGCCGTGTTGACCGGGTCAACGGTTCCGCCCGTGACCTGGAACCGGCGTAATGGCGGTGATGCCATTCGTTTCCTGATAATTGTCCTTTTTGTAGTCCTGACCGGGGAAGTTCGGGTCAACCACTTCGGGGCCGCCGGCATTGTCCTGATAAACCGGAGTGCTGGCCGGAATCGGCGTGGTCGCCGATTCATTGGAGCGCCCGCTCTCGCCGCCCGCATCAATATTTTGCAGCACCGCCAGATAGTAGATGTCGTGCGGGGAGGCCATGCTCGCTCCGCGCGCAAAGGCCAGGTATTCTGTGCCGGGCGCGGGGTTAGTATACGGGTTACGACGCGAAGACGACCAGGCCGGGCCAAAGTTGTCGGTTCCCGACAGGGTAACGGGACTGCCGTTGTTGGTCAGATTGCCGAACCCGATGCGCCCGCCGCCGCCGATCAGGAAGATGCTGCGGAGCGTACCCGGCGTCGTCGTGAGGATCAAAGACGTGTTGGGATCGGAAGTAGCTGCGGTGTTGGTCGGTGTCAAAATTGGTGAGGTGGAGGCGAAGGCAATGAGCTGCCCATCCTCGGAATAGGCCGGATCCGTATCATCGGCAGGACCGTCTGTGATCTTCGCCGGCAGCGAGGCGGCCGCCGGATTATAGCCGCCCGTGCTGGCATACAGGTAGTAAATATGATAGTGGCCGGTGTAGTTGCCGGCGTTGCTGTGGGCCGAGAAAATGATCTGGTCGGAGTTGGTCGGCGAGAACGTGGGCCGCTGGACGTTGTCAAAGCCTGTCCCAGCCGCGCCGGCTGCATCCGTGCGGATCGTCAGCGAGGTGATCACGGCAGGGTTGGCCACATTCACCGTCGTCGCTGTAAATGGCATCGTGTAGAGGTTCTGCGTGCCGGGGGACTGGGCATCGGAGGTGAAGGCGATTTGCGCGTTGTTGCCGGCGCTCAGGGCGGGGAAGAGTTCGCCGCCGCCCGGGCCGGCGGGGCTGTCGGTGAGTTGAACCGGCGTGCCGCCGTTGATGGGGATCGCCCACAGGTGGAAGCGCAGCCCGGCGCTGCCCGAAGCGGTCCGGTTGGACGAGAAGACCAGCATGGTCTCATCGGCAGTCCAGATCGGAGTCAGGTTCGTCGGTGTCAGCGAGGGTCCTTGCGTGGGCGTGAACCCGGGCGGCGGATTGAAAACGTCAAATGTTTGAACAGCCTCATCTACCTGAGCCGAATTGGTGGTGCCGGCGAGAGACTTGCGGATGGCCCCGGAGTGCAGCAGCCCCGACTTGCTGTAAATATACCGACCGTCGGATGCGTGCCGCAGATTGGCCGGCACACCCATCTCCCGGAAGGAAGACGGCCGGGCAGCGGGGGGAACCAGGGCGCGAAGAGCCGCGCGCAGGGCCAGGGCCTGCCCGGTGCCGCCACCATGAGCCGCCAGTGGGGCCGCCTGGAGAAATCCAGCAGCCAGAGCCAGCGAAGACAGAGCCGTCCACAGGGACAGCAGAAGGGCAAAGCGAGCGAAGCGTGGGACTTTCAGTGATTTCAAGCGAATACAACCTCCTTGGTTGCGTGCGCGCTGTTGAAGCTGGTCGGTCTCAAGGATAAACATTCTGTTTCCTGGAGACGGAGCAGCCTGGGGCGGCGAACCAGTGACCAAGTGCGAATCCAAATGCAAATGATGTCAGCGAATGCGTTGACAAGGCTCTGGGGGTTATGGGGCTTCATCAAGCCCTTCAAGGGCGGCTGGTCGGATTGCCTAAACGCAATCCGCCGCGGCTCCGGTGTGATCGTCCTCGGAACCAAACCATGGGTGTCGGCGTAAAGATGCGCCTGCACGGGTCTGGCGAAATGATTATAACACGCCGAAGATTTTTACGCAAGCGGTATTTTCGCCAAAATGACTTTTTTCTCCTGCATTTTTGCAACGGAATTGGTAAAGAGGACTCAGCGGGGTGTATTCCTCACTCCTCCGCTGGCAAAAAGACCCTGTTTTCTGGTACAATGTCGTCAAAGCGCGTTTGTGAAATTTATCGCAGGCTTATTCCCATCCGTATTCTTAAAGTGTTCTTTCCAGGAGGTTTGCCCCCAAGATGCCGACGATTACCGCTCCGTATATTGAGACCCAGCAGGTGGTGACAGGCTTCATGTATCAACTGCACATTGCCGAAGAAACCAACGGTCCGGGCATCACGCGGATGGACATCGGCCCTTATTTTTTCGGCGGCACGCCCGGTCTGATGAAATATCCCGAAGCGGTCACCAATGAACTGGCCCCGCCGGGCTGGCAGGGCATCCGCTGGTTTACCGATGAGTCCGGCGCAAGCTGGCTGCGCTGGCAAGGCGGGCGGCTGAATTCGGAGGACGGCGAGACCATTTTCCAGATGACCTCCAATTACCCCCCCAGCAACACCAACGCGGGTTTGCACGTCTGGCGCGGAAATCGCGCGCCGGAACGATATGCGATCTCCGCCCCGGATTATTCTCTGTCGCCGCCGGTCATCAATCCGCGCCACGATGTCAAGGGCCAGGTTGCGTTCGCCAAAGGCGCCGGCTGCGCCCCGCCGCTGATGCTGGCCTGTTTTGCCCTTGCCGCCGCCGTGCGTCACTGGCTGGGGTAAGTTCCCGATGGGCGCCCGGATTTATGAACAGGTCGGTGCGGCGGAGCCAGACCCCGAACATGACCCCAGCGCAGGATCCTATCCCCGCCGCAGCACTGGCTACCCGGAGAGCAAGCGGCGACCCTGGCGCAACTGCACCCGACTCCCTCGGAGGGAAGGGTGAAGATAAGAATGGTCTCGCTGTTCCTGCCCCCCCTTCCCTGACAGGGAAGGGGGTTGGGGGGTTAGGTTCCTCTGCGGCGGGGTTAAACTCTTCAAAAACGCGAACTCGTTTCGTTGGATGCGTTTCGCGGGCTGACTATTGCGGGAATGCTGCTGGTCAACAATATCGCGCTGGACACGCGGACACCGCCGCAGCTCACACACGCGCCGTGGAACGGCGGCATACGGTTTGCCGATCTGATTTTTCCCTGGTTTCTGCTGATCGTCGGCGTCGCGATTCCCTTTTCCACGGCCAGCGCAGGCAAAAAAGGACTGCCGCTGTGGCGTCAGGACCTCAAGATACTGGGCCGCGCGCTGGCGCTGGTGTTTCTGGGCTGTTTGATTGATTCCAGCATCGCCAAAAAGCCGCTCTTTGATCTCAACGTTTTGCAGCTCATCGGATTAGCGTATGGGGCCGCCGCGCTGCTGTATGCCCTGCCCCTCTCGCGGCGGCTGGCCGTGGCGCTGGGGCTGCTGACTATTCACTGGGCGGCGATCAAGTTTCTGCCGGTTCCGGGCATCGGGCGCGGCTCGTTTACGGAAGATGCCAACCTGATCACACATCTGAACCAGACGTACTTGCAGCCGGTGCATCTGGACGGGATCATTTCGGTCGTGCCGACCGCTGCTCTTGTCTTGATCGGCACGTCCATCGGGGACACCCTGCGCGGGGAGGCGAAATCAGGGCGAAAGGTTGCCCTCCTGCTGGCGACAGGGAGCATTCTGCTGGGTGCGGGCTGGCTGTGGCATTTTAATCTGCCGTTCAACAAGCCGGTCTGGACCGCGTCTTATGTTGTCTTTTCGGCGGGGTTGGGCTGCCTGCTGCTCACGGCATTGTACGCACTGGTGGACGTAGGGGGCTGCCGCTGGCTCGTGTTTCCCCTGACGGTGTTTGGCTCCAATGCCATTGCCGCTTATGTCGGGCCGATTCTGTTCAAGATGTTTATTTTGCGCGAATGGACCTGGGCAGGACCAAACGGGACGCGGCTGCCGCTGGATCAAACGCTGCTTCATGCCGCTGTCGCGCATTTCGGCCCTTACAACGGCGGCTGGGCGTACACATTGGGCTATATTTTTGTCGTCTGGCTCGTGCTGCTGGAATTACGTCGCCGAAAGATTTTCTTGCGAGTGTAACGCTTATGGCTTCAATCATGGAACAAATTCGGTGGGACAAGGCGATGGACGGATTAATCCCCGCTGTCGTGCAGGACGCGGACACGAAAGACGTGCTGATGCTGGGCTTTATGAACCGCGCAGCCTTGGAAAAGACTTTGCGCGAGGGCAAAGTGACGTTCTGGACCCGTTCGCGGCAGAAATTGTGGACCAAGGGCGAGACCAGCGGACACACGCTGAATTTTGTTTCGCTGCGAATCAACTGCAATGACGACTCACTGCTCGTTCTGGCCCGCCCCATCGGCGCGACGTGCCACACGGGCCACCCGACCTGCTACTTCCGGGAAGTGTCGGCGGAGAACGAGGAATGGCAAACGATCACGGAAGCGCAGTTTGACCCGGAACAAGTCTATGCCGGGAAAGCGTAGACAAAACTCATTGACTAAAGCGATTGTTACCCGGCACTGAAGTGCCGGGCTACCCGGAGAAAGTCGCTCCGCGACTGAAGAGTTCCTGGCAGGGTCTTCAGCCCCGGAGGGGCTTTCTCCGAGTAGCCCGGTGTTTTAACACCGGGGCTAACCACCCAACGACAAGAGTAATCCTTAATATGAACCAACTCCGACTTGCCCTCTCTGCCGCGCTGGCGGCTTTTGCCCTCGCAGCATCACCCGCCCACGCAATTCCACCGGTCCCGATCACCCATCCCGCGCCTGGACATCGGCTTCAATGGGATCCGAAAAAGTTCATGCACGTCGGGGAACTGCGGCCCGGAATGCGCGGCTATGCGCTGACCGTCTTCAAAGGCACAAAGATTGATCGGTTCGGCATTGAGATTCTGGGTGTGGTCGCCAACTTCAACGAGGGCAAAGACTACATCATGTTCCGCGCCACCGACGGCCCGCCCGTCACGCGCGCGCTCGGCATCGCCCACGGCATGAGCGGCAGCCCGATTTACATCAACAACCGTCTGGTCGGGGCGATCTCGCTGGGCAATCAGTTCGCCAAAGACCCCATCGGCTTCGCGACCCCGATTGAAGATATGTTTGATGCCTGGAGTCCCGACCTCCCCGACAAGCCCTCCAGCCTGAGTGCCGCCCCGCCGGACAGTAAAGGCAATGGGAAAAGCGCAGGCGGTGCCGGGACCGGGAATTTTCAGCCGCTGGATATCCCTATCACGGTCAGCGGCATGAATGGGCTGGGCGTCGCCCGGCTTCAGGAAGCGCTTTCGCCCTTCCATTTCAATGTCATGGCCGGCGGCGGCGCTGGGCCGAGCGCGGCCAGCAATGTTTTAGCCAAAGGCGCGAGCCTGGTTCCCGGCTCGGCGGTGGGCGTCTCGCTGGTGCAGGGCGACATTGATCTGACCGCGACGGGAACTGTCACCTATCGCGACGGCAACCGGCTCCTGCTGTTCGGGCATCCGTTTACTAGCCTGGGGCCGATTGACGCTGCCCTGACCACGGCCTATGTCGTAGACATTTATCCCTCCTATCAGGACTCGGTCAAGTTCGGTTCGCCGATTAAAACTGTCGGGCGCATCTTTCAGGATCGGCCTTTTTCCGTCGGCGGCGTGATCGGGCCGATGCCGCAGATGGTGCCGATGACGGTGTTCGTGGATGACCAGTCCATCAAGCGGCAGAAGAGCTTCCATGTCCGCATCATCAACCATCCCCTGCTGACCGGGCAGTTCGTCTCGCAGATCGCCGATGCCGCCATTGAGCAGGTGCATGGGCAGCCGGGCGACTCCATTGCCAAAGTCACACTGGATGTGGATGTGGAAGAGATCGGCCACGTCAAGCGCGTCAACACGTTTTATGACGCTCTTTCCATTGACCAGAGCGCCATTGCCGACCTGAGCAGCCTGATGAACCTGCTGGCCTCCAACCCGTTTTATCCGCTGGCCGTCAAGAGCGTCAAGATGGATGTGACGATCCAGAACCGGCACGACACGGCGGAGATTGATCACCTGTTTGTGAAGCAGTCCCACTTTGCGCCCGGCGACACGGTGGATGTCGGCGTCGTCCTCAAGCCTTACAAGCAGCCGCTGTATACGCGCATGGTTTCGGTCAAAATTCCCCTTTCCACTCCTGATGGGACGCTGCCGCTGAGTGTCCAGGGCGGCGGCTCCTCGGGCGGAGTCACCAGCCTGCTGGGCGGCCTGATCCAGCTTCGCTCCGCCGAGCCATCCGAACCCGCCGCCAATGTCGGACAGCTCGCGAAGCAGTGGGCGGAAAAGCCGCATAATGACGACTTGGTCGCGCGTCTGACACTGCCGACTTCGGCCATCAGCATCAAGGGCGAGAAGCTCTCGGGGCTGCCGCCCACGCTGGCGCAGGTCATGCAGTCCAGCCGTTCCACCGGCCTGAAGACCGAGCGCGACGAGGTCAAAGTCACCGAGACAGTGCCGTACATCGTTTCCGGCAGCCAGACGCTGAACATTATGGTTCGCCGCAAAGACGTTTCCGAAGCGCCGCGTGCCGCCTCCTCTGCATCCGGCAGCGGGATGCCTGCCGGCAGCAGCACTGATTCGTCGGCAGCGACTTCCGACAGCGCCTCCCCCACCCCCCTGTCTACCGGGGGCGACGACTCGGATGAGTTTGTCCTGATGGATTCAGCAGGGCTGCTGCAAAGCAAGCCGAAGCCTGCGGTCCCGGATAGCCCCCCGGCCCCCAATTCTGGGGGAGACGGAACTAGCCCTCCGACCACTGACAACGGGGGGGAGGGAAAGAGTACGTCATCTTCTCAGGCTCCCCCCAAGAGTCAACAGTGGTAGGGGCGGGGGGGGCCTCTGCGATCAAGCCCGTCGGGCGTTTGCCCCAAATCTGGCGGCAGGGCGCGATGAGCGACTTCGCGGCAGGAACACTGAAAAACGTCGCCGTCACCAGCCTGGGCGATGTCCGGCTCTCGCCCGCGCTTCAGAAAGTGGCCGATACAACGGAGAACTATGTCTGGGCGATCCAGCCGGACGGCAAGGGCAATCTGTATCTGGGAACAGGCGACGGCGGGGTCATCTACAAGATGGACGCGGCGGGCAAAGCGACAGTGTTTTTCCAGACCAAAGAATTGGAAGTGACCGCGCTGGCATTGGACAGTCAAGGTAATTTATATGCCGGGACTGCCCCGAATGGCATTGTCTTCCGGGTCACACCTGACGGCAAAGGCGTCAAAGTTTTCACGGCAAAAGAAAAATACATCACAGCGCTGGCAGTGATTAAGGACGATCAAATTGCTGTCGCAACAGGCGGAGGCACAGGGCGTGTTTACCTTCTGGGCGGGCGGCGGTTCAAAGTCACCGGCGAAGTAAACGACATTGCAGAAAGCCGTGTTACACGCCATCGCAACCCCGATGGAACATATCAGGGCGGCCAGCCCAGGGTACAGTCAATCGCAGATGCCAGCGATGCCCCAAGCCAGCCTCTGTTCACTTCACCCGAGGCGCACATTCTCTCGCTTGCCACGGACAAAGACGGCAATATCTACGCGGGCAGCGCGCCGGATGGGATAGTTTATAAGATCACGCCGGACGGCAAGAGCAGCGTTCTGTATGATGCGCCGGAATCGGGTATTTCGGCCCTCGCGACCGATTCGCAGGGCAATGTTTACGCGGGAACGTCTTCCTCGGGAACGGTCTATCGCATCGCCCCCGACGGCACGGCCAAGCGGCTCCTGGGGCATTCCATAGGGGGCGTTTTAAGCGTCAAGGTTGATGCCGCCGATGCGGTGTACGCCTGCACAGGCAGTACGGTGTACAAGATCAATCAGGACGATACCGTGCAGTCCTATGTCGCCGCCTCCGACGAGCAGTTTCTGAGTCTGGCCGTGGATCCGGCAGGCAGCGCGGTGTATGCCGGGACGGGAACTGTCGGAAGCGTCTACAAAATCGGCGCGACCGACGGCAACACGCTGCAAGGCACGTTCCAATCCACCGTGCATGACGCCGGTCTGCGTTCGCGCTGGGGAACGCTGGCCTGGACAGCGGACACGCCAACCGGCACGTCCGTGACGCTGCAAACGCGGTCCGGGGACGTGGAGCGGCCCGACGATTCGTGGAGCGATTGGTCCGCGCCCTACGCTGCCTCCGGCGGACAGACCGTGACCTCGCCCCCGGCCCGCTATATCCAGTATCAGGCCGTTTTCAGCGGCGACGCCGCTTCCCTCGCAGTCGGAACGACGCCGCGCCTGCGCGATGTCAGCCTGTACTACCTGCCGCGCAACCGCCCGCCGACGATAAGCCTCGTCAAGCCCGTCGGCGGCGATGCCCTTGCCAAAGCTGCGCTGCTCCAGTGGTCGGCCAGCGACCCGGACAAAGACACGCTGACTTACGATGTCTCGTATTCGTCCGACGGCGGTAAGACATGGACGCTGATCAAAAAGCGCGCGACCCCGACCGGCAGCAGCAAGCCAGCCAAGAGCGCGGCGGCGCGCACCGCCGAGTCCCAGGCCAATCTGGACAAGCAGGGCGATCTGCCGCCTGCCGTGCGCGCCCATATTATGGCGCAGGTGGCTGACAATAGTGCGACCAGCGCGGATGACACGAGCGCAGGAAAACCCGCGCAGGGATTAAAAGAGACTTCGTTTTCCTGGGACACGACCGAAGTGCCCGACGGGACTTATCAGGTGCAGGTGATCGCCAGCGACAAGCCCAGCAACCCGGACGGGGCGCTGACCGCCAAGGCGACCTCCGCGCCGTTCTTAATCGCCAACGCCAAGCCGACCCTGACGCTCGGAACACCGATGGTCAACGCCGACAAGACCGTCACTCTGCATGGAACTGTGCAGACGGGTTTAGCCTTTGTCAAAGCCGTGCAGGGAAAAGTGGACAGCGGCGATCCTATCGCCGCCCAGGCCGATGACGGCCTGTTTGACTCGCCCCGTGAAAACTTCACGCTGACGCTGCCCGCCCTCGCTTCAGGAAGCCATCATGTGGAAGTGCAGGCGCTGGATCAGGCGGGCAACAGCGTGACACAGACCGTCAGTGTGCCGTAGTAACCCACCTGGAAAAACCCACCCCGGCGCTTACGCCGGGGTGGGTTCTGGGTCTTCCTAAATTCGCGCATCCACAATCGCGCTGACACCCACTCCCTTGACGCGGCGAATGCTGCTCAAATCCGACGGCTTTTCGGTGTTAATCGGGATCAAGGCGCGCACCCGGAACCGGTCGCCGACCAGACCGCCCTCCACCTGTCCGACCGCCTGCACCTGGTCCACCTGCGCTTGCGGGCCGGACACCTGCACCGCCCCGACATACCCGCCCTGACCGATGCTGACAATAGGCACCACTTTGGTCGCCTCATAGCGGCTTGATCCGGCGCTTCCGGTCAATTTGTTGATGCCGTCATTGAGAGGGCGCTGGAACTGCTTGACGAGGACTCCGATGCCCGCCCCTTTGAGAACGGAGCTCGAGCAGGTCCGCATGGGCAATGCCTCCTATCAGGCTTGCGCCCAGAACGGTTCCCGCGAGACCCGCCGCCACAAGGCTGGCGGATGTGTGTGTTTTTTGCATGATTGTTTCTCCTTGAAAAAATTGCCGAGGAATCGGCTACTTTTTAGACGCCTCCCGCGCCTCACAGTGTTCCCGATAATAGCCTCACGCAAAAAGAAAACCCCCGAAGCGTAAGCTTCGGGGGTGAATACCTTCCCCACCCTTCCCTGACAGGGAAGGGTCGGCGGGAACCGCCGGGGTTAGGTTCCTAACGGGTCAGGTTAGAACTTCAACTGGAACTGAGCGCCTGCGACGCCACCTTCCGTCTTGCCGTTGTTGCCGACCTCAGAGGCCCGGTCAAAGAACGTGCCCTTGTCATCGTAGTGAACGATCTGGTAGAGCAGTTTGACGGAAGCGTTGGTGCTGATCGTGTGGCCCAGGCCCAGGGTGACATAAGTCTCCGTCGGATGGCCGCCATGCGCCAGTGTACCGTTGTTGTTTCGCAGATCGTACTGAACGTTCTCGTAGCCCAGGTCAACGCCATAGGCGCTGGTCAGGCCATAGCCGATACCAACCTGATAGCGATTCAGGTGGTCATTCTGCTGAAGCGGCGACGCCAGCGCGGTGCCGTCCTTGTTGCTGCCATAGGCCGCCTTGTACCACTGGGCGTCCGCGTTCAGGCTCAGTTTGGGGGTGAACGCATATTTCGCGCTCACGACCGGGCCGCGCACGTTGGTCGGGTTCGTCCAAGCGCCAACCTTGCCCCAGTAGCCGGGCGCGGAGAAGTCCGGGCCGACATACTGGTAGCCGCCCTTGAGCTGAACGGGGCCGACGGCGAAGCCGAGCTGGTCGTCCGTGGACTGATAGCGGAAGCTGTTGCCGACGTTGTTGAAGCCCTGGTTGAAGCCATGCGCGGAGACCGTATAAGACGCATCCACGAGAATGCCGCCCTTCTTGACGCCGGGAATGCCGAACGGCAGCGCGCCGTTGAAGTCCGCGCCGTAGACGGTCAGGCGGTTATACTGCGAGTTGGCATCGGTCCGGTTCGGGTCGTTCAGGCCGTCATTGATGCCAAGCCCATTGGCTCCGTTGTTGGTCAGGCCAAACTGCTCCAGGGTCGCGCCCAGAACAGCGCCTTCCGGGGCGCCGAAGGTGGCGCGAACGCCGTAGCCTTGATCCAGCGCGCCAGCATGGTTGGCGACGATCAGACCGCCGGGGCGGTTCTGTGCCGTCGCGGCCGTGATGCCCAGAGCCGTCGAGCCGCCGTACAGCTCGGAGAACTGAACCGCGCTGTCTTTGCCGGCCCAGGCATTGATCTTAGCCGGGCCTGCCTTCAGGTTGACCGCGCCGCCATCAAAGATGACGTCGCCGGAGTCGGTCTGGGGCAGGTTAGTGTAGATGTCGGCATCCGCCTGGCGCAGCGTGTACTTGGTGTACTGGTTGCCGAAGCGGCCGACGAGCAGTTCCGCGCCGCCCAGAGGTCCGAGCTTAACGGCTGCATCCAGATACGCCTTGTAGACATTGGCGTACTGATTGGCCGCTGTCAGGCTGCCGGGTGCCAAGACGGAGGGAGCCACGCCACCGGCGGAGTAGCCGGGGAAGGCGGCCGTGTTGCCGACCTGGCTCAGATAGTTGCCGAAGTCCAGGTCAACATTCGCCGTCGCCGTGTCGGCCAGCCGGCCCCGAATGTGCAGCAGAACGTCATGGTAGACGTCCGAGGACGACAGCAGCCGGTCGCCGAAGCCGGTCGCGCCGTCCGTGACGCCGTTTTTGTCCAGGAAGCCGGAATAGGTGCCGTCGGCGTTGCGATGGCGCGAAGAGCGAGCTTCCGCGATTAAGTTGACTTCGCCGGTCACTTTGACGCGGCGCTGCTCGTCCACGACCGAGCCGAGGATGCCCTCGTCCCGATCCAGGCGGCCACTGAGGGCATTGACGCGGGCTTCCAGGGCATCCAGGCGGGCATCTGCCGCCGCGACATCCTGGCCGAGCCGGGTCAATTCGGGCTGAAATCCGTTGACCAGGGTGCGGAGGGCGTCAATCGCCGCCGTGTTGCCGGCAATGCGATTTTCCAGGTCAGTCCGCAGAGCGTTCAAGTCATCGGCAGTGACGCCGGGCTTGGTATTCATCTGCGCGAGCAGGCGGGCGATGGCGACCGCGAACTCATAGCGGGTCATGGGCCGGCGGCCACCGTAGGTGCCGTCGGGGTAGCCGATCACGATGCCGGCTTTCTGAAGGGTGTCCACGGACTGGTAAGCCCAGTGGTCGGTCGGGCACATCGGCAAACGGGCCGCTGGCCTGTGCGTGGGACACGGCGGGCAGGCCCAAAAAGGCCATGCTGGCACCGGCGAGAAGTACAAGTGACTTCTTCATAGACTGTCTCTCCTTGCAGCAAGGGCTGCAACGTAACTCTCGCATCCCGGTTCATGTCTCTTGGCCAGGCAAAACGGCCGTCGCTGAGGAGCAGAGCGCGAAAGGCTGGCAGTCTGAAAGCGTCCCTTTCCCGTAAGTATCCATGTTGCCTTACAGGTCTCGGACGTTTTCTGGACGCCTCACGTTTCCCGATGCCGCCTCGCGCAGACTGTTTCATCTGTCATGCGTTGAGGGTTCGCCGGATGCGCGCCGTCCCTTCCCCAATGGAGGGTCGGCGGGGGATTGCCGCAAGTGCAGGGGCGGCTCCCATCCCATGAGACAAACGCAATCCGCATTTGTTTCACGATCTTGCGCTATATATCCATTTTTTTGGAAAAATAATCCTCGGCCAGTAAAATGGCCGCATAATCGTCAAAAGGAGTTTCGGGAGAGCGCAGGCCGGGGGGAAGGAAACGTCGCCAGCCGCGCGGGGGATTTTCCTGAAGATAGCGCGTCTGGGCGCGCTGAGAAGTGCCGTGTTCGTCCACCATCAGCAGGGGGATCTGGGGGAATGTTTCTTCCAATGCGCGCCGCAGGGTCGCGCTGTGGGTCGCATCCCCAAGAAGAATTCTGCGAAATCTCCGGGCGTCGGCGCAGAATCTCGCCGACCGCCAGTGTCAGCCGCTCGGTTTCCACGACACACCGCTCCAGGCAATGGGGAGCGGCAGGCCCGGTCACGACCGCCAGCCCGCACTTCGCCCGTCCCGGATCAATCGCCAGAACGGCTTCAGCCATGTTTCATTCCTGCACTGCCGCCGTGGTGGCGGGCGGTTTGGAAGCATCGCCGGGCGTGACCTCCAAATCCAGACGCAGCAGATCGGCGCTGTAGGTGTCGTCCACGGCAGAAGCGGTCACGCGGGCGTTCGGCCCGACTTGCTGGATTTGCTTGACCAGGGCCAGCCATTTCTCGCTTTCTATCGGCTGGCCGACCAGTGGTTCGCCGGACTGCGGATCATGGATCGGGATAATGCCGCGATCCAGGGCGACCGCGCGGACTTGCCCGGTGAGAAACGCTTGCAGTTGCTTGAGAATGACGTCTTCCGACTTCCCGCCATCCACCGCGCCGGTGGCGATGACCATGCCGCGCGTAAAGACCATCACATTGGCATAAGGCCGCAGGTCCAGTTTGACGGTCTCGCCCCGGAACGTATTGTACCGGGCATCGGCCACAACGACGATGCTGGGCATGAAGCCGCCCTGGGCGACGATATTTTCCGAAAGAGCATCCAGGGCGGCTTCACGCGCGGCAGATGCGTTCTTGACGTCTTCACCCAGCGCGGGAATGGCGACGGCGGGTGAGTTATCCAGACCCCCTGCGCCGCGCTGGCGGGCTGTCAACTCAATCCCATCCAGAAAGACGGCCAGTTCGCGGCGCACCGAGTCCAGAGGCTGAGTGGCAGACACAACCGTGCGGCCCAGTTCCTCATCGCGGCGGAAGATCAGCGCGTGGCCCTGCGAGGCCTGCACCAGTGTCTGCTGGGCGCGGTTCAAGCTGACCAGGCGGTTATTTTCAGCATGCAACTGATCCTGCTTGATCACCAGATTGAGAACGCTGCGGTTGGCGCGAACCACCTCGGCATCGGCGGCTTGATACTGCTTCTGCGCGAGGAGGACGCCCTGCCGGGCAGCGCGCACCCGCGCTTCAGCCCGCTTCAGATCCTGCCGCGTGCCGCCCAGGCCGCTTCGGGCGACAAGAAGCTGCTGCTGCGCTCCGGCCAGCGCCGCCTGCCGCTGCTGCAAGGCGACCCGGCTGCCGGACAGTTCCACGTTGGCCCGGCCCAGAGCCGCCGACACGCCCAACAATGCCTGCTGCCCGCGATCCGCTTTTGCCTGCGCCTGCACTGCCCGCAGATTGTCCGCCTGCGCCTGCTGTTCTGAGGCCAGATTGCGCCGCGTCAGCGCCCGGTTCTGCTGCTCCAGCAGGGACTTTTCCGCAATCAACTGCGCCCCTTGCAGCAGAGCGGTCTTGACGGCGCCGTCCAGCGCCAGCAGAAGCAGCAGCGTCACTACGGCGATTGCCCCGCCGGAGACGACCGTCCAGAGCATGGCCGTGTGGCGAGGGCGCAGGCCAAAAGAGGAGCGCCGCTTTTTGCCGATGTAGCTGCCCAGACGGTCGCCGAGATAGGCGGTCGCGCCGCCCATGACAAACAAAACAAACGCAAATAAAACTGCCGCAGCCATAGTGTCGCACCTATCTCTCTAGGTGGAAGCTTTCCAAACCAGACCGGAGCCGATAATCAGGCCCAAAATGTTCGGCAGCCACGCTGCCAGAAACGGCGAAGCGCCGCCGCCCTGCGCGATGTTGCTCATGGTCATGTAGATCACGTAGTAGCCCAGCATGATCGGCAATGCCCAGACCGCGCCGCTGACTTTGGCCGAGCGCGGCGAACGCATTCCCAGCGGAGCGCCCACCAGGCCGAAGATCAGGCAGGAGAACGGCAGCGAGGTCTTAAACCACAGGCTCACTTCCGCATTACGGATGTCCGCCACTTTCCCGCCGCTGGCCTTGAGAGCGTCAATCTGTCGCCGCAGATCGCGGAAGTTCAGCGTGTCCGGGTCGCGCTGCAAAAACTTGAGATTTTCGGGCGTTGCATTCAGTTCGTGGAATTCCAGATTGTTAAACGTCGTGACGCCGCCGGGGGCCAGACAGGTGACCTGCGTGCAATTGTGGAGCGTCCAGGAAAGAAAGTTCGTCCCGTGCGCCTGCGCCCGGTCCGCGTACAGCAGCACGGTGGGATGCCCGGCAGTGTCGTACTCGGTAATCGTCACCTGGCGCATGGCCTTCGCCTCCACATCATAGCCGTTCTCAATATGTACCGTAATCAAACGGCCATCTTTGCTGCTGGCAAAGTCAAACGGCTTGTGGCTTTCCCCCAGATACTTTTCGTAATGCTCCTTGATGTCGGCCACGCGCTGATTAGCGTAGGAAGCCACATGGTCATTGAAGACATACCCGAACAGGCTGACGAGGATGCCCAGCCCGAAGACAGGTAGGATCATACGGCGGAACGAGATGCCGCCCGCGAAGAGGGCGACCGCCTCGCTGTCCCGCGACAGCCGTTCAAAGCCCAGCAAAGCCGCCACCAGCATCGCCAGCGGCAGGGTAAAGGACACAAAGCCGGCAAAATCCCAGCCCATGAATTCCAGCACGACCAGCCGCGAAAGGCCGGACTTCAAAAAGCGCGTGGCGGCAATCAGCGGACCCAGCGCGAAAAAGAGCGTAGAGAACAGGCCGACGCCCATTAGCAGTTTAGGAACCAGATCATTCAGAATCAATCGGTCCAGCAGTTTCATAGCGTCAGCGCGCCTTCCGCATCGCGCCGCATCATCAGCGTAATGTTCTCGCCCAGATAATACTTCTGCGCGATGGGGTCATTGATCAGTTCCAGTGCCGTTCCCGATGTCTTAATTTCTCCTTCTGAAATGATGTACGCGCGGTCGGTGATCGCCAGCGTCGCGTGGACATTGTGGTCAGTGATTAAGACGCCGATGCCGCGCGTTTTCAGTTCCGCGATGATCTCCTGCAAGTCTTCGAATCGCAATCGGATCCACGCCGGTAAACGGCTCGTCCAGCAGGATAAACGCGGGCCGAGTGGCTAAAACGCGGGCGATCTCCACGCGCCGCCGCTCGCCGCCCGACAACTGCCGGGCCAGATCGTTCGCGGCGACCCGTGATTTTCAGGCTTTGCAAGCAGAGTCTTCCAGCCGTTCCTGCCGCTCGGCGCGAGTCAGGCCGGCAGCATTTCCAGAACCAGCATGATGTTCTGCGCGGCTGTCAGGCCGCGAAACGCGCTCGGCTCCTGCGCCAGATAGCCGATCCCCTCATGCGCGCGCCGGTACATGGGCAGGCGCGTAATGTCGTGATCGTCCAGCCGGACGCGCCCGCCGTCGGGCTTGACCAGGCCGACCATCATGTAAAACGAGGTCGTTTTGCCCGCGCCGTTGGGGCCGAGCAGGCCGACGATCTCGCCGGGCGCGATTTCCACCGAGACGCCGTTGACGACCTTGCGGCCTTTATACGTTTTTTGCAGCCCTTCGGCCCGAAGTATTGGCATAAGTTTTATTTACAGATTACCCCCCAGCCCCCAATAATGGGGGAGCCAGGGGGCTTCTTGGGAGTTCCTACTGAGCCGGCGTCGCGACAAAGTGCGCCGGCCCGGTCTCAAGCTGCGGATATTCGCTGCCCGTTCCCAGCAAAACGGTGGCTTTCTCCATTGTCCCCGTCGCCGGCCCGACCAGGAAACCAGAATGCGAGTTGACCACCACATGACCCGTGAAAATCATTTGCCCCCCGCCGGGCCGCGAGTTATCCGGGGTGTAGACGGCATGATCGGAGAGGATTTCATAGGCGGAAATCTTCTCCAAAGGCTGCTCGATGCGAGCCTCCACCTGATGCTGCGCGTCCCCGTCCGCCGTCGCCTTTTCCAGTGTTGAAAGACTGATCTTGCCGCCTTTGCCGGGCAGAAAATACATTTTAAGGTCTTCGGCAGCCAGATCGTAAGCATCCGAAGTGACTTTAATATGTCCCGTAAAATGCCACTGGCTCGGCGTCAGCTTGCTGTACTGAACATCACCTTCCACCTTGCCGAATTTCAGCTTGCCGGCGGGTTTGTCAGGGTCGGTCTGCGCTGACAAGGCAAATGGGGACAGAGCCAACGCAACGACCGTCGCAATAGAAACCGTCGCAATAGAAATGGTAAATTGACGCAATACAATTCACACAATACCCCCCATCCCCCATTTTGGGGAGCCAGAGAGGAAACCCTTCTTTATCCAATTCCCCCAGAATTGGGGGCTAGGGGGCTGCTACAAATTGACCGACACATGGCCCGACCCAATCATGACTGACTTTAATTTCGTGTCCGATTTCATCCACGGCCCGGTCATCGTGCCGCCGGTCTTGCCGTCGCGATAAAACACATGACCGGTCGCCACGATTTGATTGAGGCTGGCGTACCAGACGGCTTTGTCCGCCGTCAGCCGCGTCCCCGGCTGCGTCAGCGACTTGACGACGACCCCGCCGGTCCCGGTGACAATCGCGGTTTTCTTGGAACTGCTGCCTTCCACATGGGGCGCGGTCAACACCGCAGACGGGACGCCACTCTGGTACAGCCTGGCCCAAACATTCGTCATGCTGCCCACAAACCCCGTCGGCGTGGACTGCCCGGTGGCCGAAACGGCGCGCAGCAGGCCGAGCATCTTGCCGGGATGCTTCGGATCCAGCATGTTAAAGGTCACGCCCTGCGCGCTGCCCTGTAAATCCTGCGGTGGGGCCGCCGAACCGCTCTTGGGAGCCGCCGCTACGGACGCGCAAAGCAGAAGCGGCAGCAGAACCATCGGCAGCAAACGGCGGTGTTGGGACATCATATTAAGTGACTCTACGCAAAATCGTCCCTTCAAGTTTAACACATATTCGCGAACTTTCGCAACACGGCTTGACAGACAGGGGTAAAATCGGCTATGATAACTCGCCCGCGCCATGATGTGCGCGGGAACAACGGGGTGTAGCTCAGTTTGGTAGAGTGTCCGGTTCGGGACTGGAAGGCCGCAGGTTCAAGTCCTGTCACCCCGATAATTTGTTGGCTTTTTTGCCGACCGTCAGAATTTCATGGTACAATAGACGCAGCTCAGGGACCTTTCCTGGGCTGTTGCTGTGAGTCATAGCGGAGGAAGAATGCGCCCGTTTCTCATCCCACCTTGTCTTGCCCTGGCCCTGCTGCTGATGAGTCCCCGCCCTGCCCTCGTCTGCCGGAACGTCCCAGCCTGCGCCCCTGCGGATTGGCCTGGACCATGTCTACCGTCATTCCACGCTCCTGCTCCTTTCCTGCGACAAGCCCTTTACTTTGAGCGATGCGCTTTCGGGGCGCGTGCTGGCACACGGTGCGCCCCATGCCATCTTTAAGGCGACCGTCACACCCACGGGAATCACGCTGGCGCGGGCCGGTGACTTGAAAGACGTACCGGTATCTGCTGGATACGCCGCCCTCACTGTTCAGCCGGGGGGCAGCAGCTTTGTCCAGATTGCCCGCATGGACGGACGGCCACTCGGCGCTACCGGCATTCCCTGGCGGCGCTATCGGGGCTTTCTAACGGTGCGCCGGGAAGCCGACAGCACGTTTCGCGTGATCAATACCATCTCCCTGGAGCCGTATCTCTACGGCGTCATCCCCGCCGAGATCGGCTCCGACGTGCCGCTGGAAGCCATGAAAGCGCAGGCGGTCGCCGCCCGGACGTATGCCCTGAAAAACCGGGGCAAGTGCCGTGTGGACGGCTTTGACCTGGACGACACGACGCACTGCGAAGGGTATCTGGGCGTGAACGGGGAAACGACTCTTTCCAATGCCGCCGTGGATGATACGCGCGGTCAAATCCTGACTTACGCCGGTCAATTGATTGACGCCCCCTACTCCACCGACAGCGGCGGGATGACCGCGTGCGACACGAACGGCGACTGCCCGTATTTACAGGCCGTCCGAGACGCCGATCCACGCGACGGGCAGGATTACGCCGTCAATGAAAAATACCACACCTGGACATTCACCTTGACTCCCATTCAACTGGCGCAGCTTCTGGCGCGAGACCCGCGCACAGAGCGTCAGTCAGTTTCTTTCGCTCACGCTTGACGGGCTGGACGCTTCGGGGCGGATCACGACAGCGACGGTCGCCGGGACGGATGGGACGCTGCGAACCGTGACCGGCCCGCAATTACGGCAAATTCTCGGATATGACGCCCTGCGGAGCACGCGGGTGACACTGACACGGACACCGACGGGGGATTATCAGTTTGACGGCAAAGGCTGGGGGCATGGCCTGGGAATGTCCCAGGACGGCGCAGTCGCAATGGCAAGCCCGCCCTACCGCAAAACCTATCTGGAAATCCTGAAGCACTACTATGTCGGCGTCCAGATTGCCTCCGACAAGGCTCTGAATGCTGCCGTCGTCAGGCCGACCCGACTTGCCCGGCACGGGCTTTAGGCGGAGACCCACCGGGCGACTGAAGTGCTTCGCTCAACTTCGTTAGCGAGGCAACAAAAGCACAAAACCGGCCTTCGCCGGTTGGGGAAATCTGAGTCCGCTTAGGCGGACTTTGTGCTTTTGTTGCCGCGGTTTTAACCGCCGGACTCGGCACGGACTTTGATGGCGTCTAAAATCTTCTGCGTGTTGGAGTGCATCAAGCGGGCGACGACGGCTTTGAGCAGGGGGCCGATCAGGGGAATGTCCAGCTCGTAATCAAACGCGGATTGGAACAGCGTCACATTGTCACCCTCGGACGTGAATGTCCATTCGCCGCCATAAGCCGTGTAATCGCCCTTGAGTTGATGGAAGCGCAGGACATGGGCGGCATCATCCCATAGGTCTTCCTCGGTCCAGCGCACTTTCAGCTTGAAATCCGAGGCGACGGCTACCCAGTCCACCACGGCCCGGCTGCCGTCGTCGCTGCGCTCCTGCACCGTCACGCTTTCCACATCCGGCATAAACTGCGGAAACGCTTCGGCATCGCGCGCCAGGGCGTAAACTTTTTCCAGCGGCGCGTTGATGGCGACGTGGTTTTCAATATGCGGCATGAGCAAGGTTTCTTTCCGAGAAATAGCCCGTAGGGGCGGGGTTCCCCCGACCTTTCTTCCATCCGGTTCCCCCAGAATTGGGGGCTAGGGGGCTACCTCTACGCCAGACGGCGAACCAGGCCGACCACTTTGCCGGCAATTTGAATGTCGTCAAAATACATCGGCTTCATGCGCTTGTTGGCCGGCTGTAAGCGAATCCGCATCTTTTCTTTGTAAAATCGCTTGACCGTCGCTTCGTTGTCAATCATGGCGACCACAGTTTCCCCGTTATCGGCAGACGGCTGGCGGCGGACGACAACATAATCGCCGTCATGGATGCCGTCCTCAATCATGCTGTCCCCGCGCACTTCCAGAATGAAGCCGTCCCCGGAGATGAAGTCAGTCGGCAGCGGGAAAACGTCTTCAATGTCTTCCACGGCCAAACGCGGCTTGCCGGCGGCGACGGTTCCGACAATCGGGACATGAACAACCGGCTTGGTCATCGGACGGCCTTCGCCGGTCCCGCCCGGAACCAGCTTGATGGCCCGAGTCAGGACGGCATCCCGCAGAATGTGCCCCTGCTCCTCCAGCGTCTTGAGATGGGCATGCACCGTAGACGACGACGACAGGCTGACGGCGGTTCCGATCTCACGGACGGTGGGCGGGTAGCCATGGGCATCCATGTGCTGCTGAATGTAGTGTAAAATTTGTTTCTGACGATTGGAAATCGGTTTGGACATGGCGAAAGTTCCCCCTACGGCACAAATGTTCGGCAACGTATGTTCGGGCTATTGCGCTATTATAGCGTCAAATGACAGGCATTGTCAAGCAAAAGCTAATATTCCGTTTCCAATAGTGCCAGAGTCACGGCCGCATCCAGTGTCAAACCCTGTCCTTCGGTCCAGGCCGCGGCAAATTTGTCCGGCGTGAGACCCTCCCGCAGTTGGGACAGAAAATGATCCCGTTCGCCGATTTCAACCGGAAACGACAGAATGCCCTGAGCGGCTTCCAGAGTCTCCCCCGCGCCGAAAAGCCGTGCCGCCTCGGCCAGTCGGCCTCGGGCGGCGGCCAGACCTGCCACCGCATCCAGAGACCATAAAAGCCCCTTCTGGTCGCCCAGCTCGCGCCGCAGCGTCAGCGCTTCCCGCAGATAAGCGCCGGCCTGGGCAGTTTCTCCCTGCCGCGTGGCAATCCGGCCCAGGTTGTTGAGCTGGATGGCAATAGGGACGGGCTGTTCCAGTTCGCGCCAGAGGGTAAGGCTTTGCCGGGCCAGCGCTTCGGCCTCGGCAAAATTACCCTCGTAGCGGGCGACTTCGCCTAAACTTCCTAGAGTGGAGGCTAACGCGCCTTTATTAGTCCCCTGTTCCTGAAATGCGTGCGCTTCTTCTAAAATGGCTCTCGCCCGCGCGAAGTCGCCTTGCTGGGTCAGCAGAACGCCCACATTGGAGCGCATCATCGCGACGGCCATGGGATTGTCCAGCCGCTGCCAGACCGCCAGCGAGGCTTCGCAGGCGGCCAGGCCGGCGGCAATGTCGCCCCGCGTCGTTTCCAGGCTGGACAGCATGGAAAGCGCATAGGCGCGGGCCGAGGACACTTCGGACCCCAGCGCCAGCGCCTGTTCCAGCGCCGCGCAGCCTTCGCTGAGATAGCCGCGCACCATCCAGAACCGCGCCATTTCACCTGCAAGCCGCACCGCGCGGACGGCGTCACGGCGGCCCGTGAGCCAGGCCATTGCCGCACGGAAGTTATCATGCTCGGCTTCCAGCCGGTTCAGCCAGAGACCCTGCTCCGAACCATAGAGTTTCGGCTCCGTTTCCGCTGACAGTGTCAGGAAAAAGTTGACATGATGCTCCCGAACCGCCTCGGCGTCCGGCCCCGCCGCCAGCCGGTCACGGGCATAAAGGCGGACGGTTTCCAGCAGGCGATACCGCTCCGTGTCATACAGAACCAGAGACTTATCTACCAGGCTTGCCAGCAGGTCCAGCACTTCCCAATCCTCAATCCCGTCGCCCGCGCAGACCGTCTCAGCCGCCGCCAGCGTCCAGCCGCCGGAAAAGACGGATACCCGGGCCAGCAGGACTCGCTCCGTGTCCGTGAGCAGTTCGTAAGACCAGTCCATCAGGCCTTGCAGCGTCTGCTGGCGCGGCAGCGCCGTCCGGCTGCCGCCGGTCAGCAGGCGGAAGCGCTGATCTAGGCGCTGGTTGATTTGTTCCACTGACAGGGAGCGGACGCGGGCAGCGGCGAGTTCCAGCGCCAGCGGGATGCCGTCCAGGCGGTGACAGAGCCTGGGCCAGGGCAGGGGCGTTGGAATCGGTGACGGCGAAATCGGGGCTGCTGGACGCCGCCCGGCCCGCAAAGAGCCGCGCGGACTTAAAGTGCCGCAGACTTTGGGCGGACTGAGGCCGGTGCGGGTCCGGCAGCGACAGCGGCGGCACCTGATAGAACCGCTCCCCCATCATGCCCAGACGCTCCCGGCTGGTCGCCAGAATCGTCACCAGGGGACAGGCGCTGAGAATAGACTGTGCAGCACCCGCACAGGCATCCAGAAGATGCTCGCAGTTATCTAAAATCAGCAGCATCTGTTTGGTTTTCAGTGTCTCCGCCAGCGTTTGCAGCAGAGGCCGCCCGGCTTCTTCCCGGATGCCGAGAACGCTTGCCAGCGCCTGCGGCACGAGAGCCGTTTGCGCCAGAGCGGCCAGTTCCACAATCCAAATGCCGTCGCCCTTTTCCATCTCCGCCGCCGCTTGCACGGCCAGGCGCGTTTTGCCCGCGCCGCCCGGCCCGGTCAGCGTCACCAGCCGATGCTCCGACAGCAGGCTTTTGACATCCGCCAGGGCTTCTTCCCGGCCCACAAATGAGGTCATCTGGATCGGCAGATTATTCGCGCCGAGCGAGCGCAGGGGCGGAAAATCGGCGGCGAGGTCGGGATGATCCATCTGCCAGACATGTTCGGGCTGCGACAGGTCCTTGAGCCGGTGGCTCTGTAAATCCCGCAGCGTCACGCCCGGCGGCAGATCGGAAAGCGCCAGGGTGCGGGCCGCTTCCGAGAGCAGGGTCTGCCCCCCATGCCCGATGGCGAGAAGGCGGGCGATGCGGTTCAGCGTCGGCCCAAAATAGTCGCTGTCCCGCTCCTCCGCCTGCCCGGTGTGCAGGGCCATCCGCACGCGGAGGTCCGGCATCCCCGGCTCCTGCCAGGTTTGCAGCGCCCGCTGAAGCCGGAGCGCCGCGCTGACTGCGGGAGGCGCTTCAGCAAACACGGCGCAGAAAGCATCGCCGACCGCCTTGAACACAAAGCCGCCTTCCTCGGAGATCGTTTGGCGCAGGAGCGCATCATGCCGGGCCAGCAGGAGCCGCATGGCCTCCGGGCTTTGCTCCCACAGTTTCGTGCTGCTTTCAATGTCGGTAAACAGAAAAGTGACCGTTCCAGTCGGCAGTGCCATTGTGCTGTATCATACGGCACGGCCAAACGTTTCTCCTGCCAAAAACTTGACAATGCGCGGCGGTTTGGACTACACTGCGGACAGCGATTTGGGACGAGGAGATATACAAATGGGCATTTTGGACGGCAAGCAGGGCATTATCTACGGGGTGCGGAACGAGAAATCACTCTGCTGGGGCTGCGCGCAAAGTCTGGCGCGCGAGGGCGCGCGCTTGGCGCTGTCGTTTTTGGGCGAGCGCGAGGAAAAAGACGTGCGTAAGCTCGCGCCGACGCTTCCCGGCGGAGATCGCACGGTGATACAAGGCTGTGACCTGACCAGCGAAGAGCAGGTCGCCGCCTTTCAGGAGACACTGCGACGGGAGTTTGGCCGCGTGGATTTTGTAATCCACGGTGCGGCCTTCGCCCATCGGGAAGACTTGAGCGGACGGTTTGTGGACACGTCCCGCGCCGGCTTTGCTCAGTCGCTGGAAGTTTCCGCCTACACGCTGACCGTGGCCGCCAAAGCCGCCGAGCCGCTGATGACCGAGGGCGGCAGCATCCTGACCCTGACCTATCTAGGTTCCGAGCGGGTCGTGCCGAATTACAACGTCATGGGGGTCGCCAAAGCCGCTTTGGAAGCCTCGGTGCGCTATCTGGCAAACGATTTGGGGCCGCAGAAGGTGCGCGTCAATGCCATCAGCGCCGGGCCGACCATGACGCTGTCCGCGCGCGGCATCACAGGATTTACCGATATGTACCGCGAATCCGTGGAGCGCGCTCCGCTTCGCAAAAACACGACCATCGGCGAAGTCGGCGACACGGCGGCATTTTTGGTTTCCGACTGGGCGCGCGGCATCACCGGCGAAGTGCTGTATGTGGACAACGGCCTGCACATTTTAGGATAACCCCCACGATGTTACTCACAAAACGTTCAGAATGGCTGTGTTTCGTCGGCGCATTAGCGCTGCTCACCCAGGGCGCGGCGCAGGCCTGGGAGGCCAAGCAGGCGCCGATTATGACCAAATGGGCCAAAATGGTCGACCCGAAAAAGCCCTGGCCGGATTATCCCCGGCCCCAGATGACGCGCGCCGACTGGCTCAATCTGAACGGCATCTGGCAGTACCAGAGCGGCGCGGAAGGCGACGCCGTGCCGGTCGGACAGAAACTGTCGGGCGAGATTCTGGTTCCCTACCCCGTGGAGTCGGCCCTGTCAGGCGTCATGGAGCATCACGACCGGCTGTGGTATCGGCGCTCCTTTATCGTGCCGCCCGCCTGGAAAGGCAGACAGATCCTGCTGAACTTTGGCGCGGTGGACTTCGAATCGGAGGTGTATATCAACGGCAAAAGCGTCGGCATTCACCGGGGCGGCTACCTGCCGTTCAGCTACGATGTCACGCCGTATCTCACGGAAACCGGACCGCAGGAGCTGATCGTTCGGGTCTTTGATCCGACCGATGACGCCGGAGAGCCGCGCGGCAAGCAGACCCTTCATCCCGGCGGCATCATGTACACGCCGACCACCGGCATCTGGCAGACCGTCTGGCTGGAACCGGTCGCCCGCGCATCGGTCCAAGACCTGAAAATCGTCCCCGACATAGACACGCGCCGGATCAACGTCACGGTCAACGCGACGAACCCAACGCCAGATACGAAAGTCATCGTCACCGTTCGGGACAACGGCGCAGTCGTTCAGACGGTCGACGGGCAAGCCCGGCGCGGCCCTGTCCATTCCTATCGCCCATCCAAAGCTCTGGTCTCCGAGCAGTCCCGTTCCTTTATGATCTCAGATGTCGAGATGAGCCAAAATGGCGCAGTGACCGATCAAGTCCAGCAGCTACTTCGGGATGCGAAAAATCTCCATTGGGATAGACCATGGCGTCAAAAAGATGTTCCTGAACAACAAGTTCGTCTTCGAGATCGGCCCGCTGGATCAGGGCTTCTGGCCGGACGGCATCTACACGCAGCCGACCGAAGCCGCGCTGAAAGCCGACATCCAGGCCATGAAGACCTACGGCTTCAACATGGTCCGCAAGCACATCAAAGTCGAGCCGGCCCGCTGGTACTACTGGACCGACAAACTGGGCCTGCTGGTCTGGCAGGACATGCCTTCGCCCAATTCCTACACCGATCATCACGCCGCCCGTAGACAAGCCGGAGTTTGAGAAAGAACTGCGGGAGATGGTGCAGACCCACTGGAACAGCCCGTCGATCATCATGTGGGACATCTTCAACGAAGGCCAGGGGCAGTTCGATACGCCGCGCCTGGTCAGCCTGGTGAAACATCTTGACCCCTCGCGGCTGGTCAACCAGGCCAGCGGCGGCGGCTATGCCGATGCGGGCGACGTGATGGACGTCCACAGCTACCCGCCTCCCGGCTGCCCGCCGCCCAGCAAGACCCAGGCGCTGGCCTGCGGCGAATACGGCGGCATCGGCCTGGTCGTCAAAGGCCACACCTGGCGGCCCACCGGCGGCGGCTACACCAATGTCAAAACCGGGACCGATCTGGAAGAGCTTTACGGCGAGTTCGCCGACCAGCTCAAGACATTTCCGCGACGAGCAGGGCCTGAGCGCGGCGGTCTACACCCAGATCACCGACGTCGAGACCGAACTGAACGGCCTGATGACCTATGACCGCACGCTCAAATGCGACCCGGCCGCCATCGCCAAAGCCAACCATTTCCAATATCCGGCCCCGACTTACCGGGAGATCGTCCCGACCTCGGAGAAGACCAGCCAAACCTGGAAATACACGACGACCGCTCCGGCGGCAGACTGGTTCCAGCCGTCATTCGACGACTTCCGCCTGGAAGCAGGGCCCGGGCGGCTTCGGGACCGATGCGCCCGGCCACGGCATCATCGGCACGCCCTGGACGGACACGCCCGGCGACATCTGGCTCCGCCGCACGTTCAATCCTGGCCCGCTGACCCCGCAGCAGATCAGCCGGCTCGTCTTCCGCGATTACCACGACGAAGACATTGATGTCTATATCAACGGCGTCCCGGCCTACTCCGCGCCCGGCTTTATTTCCTCCTACGAATATCGCCCGCTCAGCCAGGAAGCGCGGCAAAGCCTCAAGCCCAATGCCGACAACTGACTCGCCGTCCACTGCCACCAAACAGCCGGCGGCCAATATATTGACGTCGGCATCTTTGAGCGCATTCCGCCGAAGAATCAGCAACCTTAGATGCGCGAAATATGGCTGAGAATGGGGTTGCTATTGGGTCTGGCACAGGCCATCGGGATAGGGGCCTTCGCAGCGAAGACTGTGCCTTTGAGGGCCGGGAACTTTGACGATGCCGTCGCCGACAGCGTCGCGGACTTCTCCGGCACACAGGGCGCCCAAGGCTGGAGCTATGGCTCTTGGAGCGAGGCAACCGGGTACGCGCCGGGACTATTTTTCCCTTTGGAAGAATTCGGGGGCGGCGTCTGGCGAGACAAAGGCGCGACGGCCCCGCGCATTACCCGTAACGGGTTGGCCGCCACGCGAACCTCAACTCTGGCCGCCGTGCGCCGCTGGCGTCCTTCGCGCACGGGGAGCCTTCGCCTAGTTGGGACTCTTCAGAAGATCGGGACGAGCGTCGCGGCCTGCCGTGTGCTGGTGAATGGTCGGGAGGCTTGGAAACGAAACCTGGCCCTGGACGACACGATCCCGCACAGCTTTGACATCTTGCTGACCGATCTGCCCAAAGGCGCGGCGGTAGACATGGCGGTTTCCTCCGGCTCCGTCGTTTGGAAGGCGCAGGTGCTTTCCGAACCCTGCACGGCATGGCGGCCTGATCTGCCGATTGGCCCGCAGTTTACCGACGCGCAGAAAGCGGCGCAGCGCAAGGCGGGCAAAGCCGTGCTGGACAAAATCAACGCCCTGGCATCGGGGCAGCAACTGACCCTCCCAGCGGGGAATTACCGCTTTTCCGGCGACGTTTCTCTTTATCCGCACATCAAGGACCTGCACGATGTTACGCTGAACGCGCCGGGCGTGACGTTCTGGTTTGAGCCGCCGCTCGTTCATGGCCTGGAGTTTGACGACTGCCGCAATGTCATCGTCAAAGGCCTGACGATAGACTGCGACCCGCTGCCTTTTTTTCAGGGCCGCATTACTGCCCTTGACGCGGGCGCGGGCACTGTCAGCGCCGAACTAATGCCGGGTTATGCGCCAGGCGAAAACAGCGGCAATCGCACAATTTCCTATTACCGTCCCGATGGCAGTTACATTCGTAACGGCATTCTCGGCTGTTCGTGGAGCCGCCGCGCCGGAACCGGCCTTTTGGATATCAAAGCGCCCGCGCCGGGCGTCAGCGTCGGTGACTACCTCGCCTGCGTCATTCGCACCGGCCAGCAGCTCCGCTCTATCAACTGCGGCGGCATGTGCTTTGAGGACGTCAATGTCTATGCCGGCGGCGGCATGGCCGTGCTGGAAGCGGGCGGGCCAGGCGGCAGCGTTTACCGGCGCGTCCGCTGCACGCGGCGGCCCGGCACGAACCGCCTGCACGCCTTCGGCGCGGATGGATTTCACTTCAGCGGCATCGGCCGGGGGCCGATGCTGGATCGCTGCGAAGGCGCGTATTTCGCGGACGATGAAGTCAATTTGCACGGGCAGTTCGGAGCCATCTCCAAAACACTGGCCCCGGACCATTATCTGCTGACGGGAGCGTATTATCCCGGCCAGCGGCTGGACTTCTGGAGTTTTACAGAACTGGAGTTTCTGGGAACCGCGATGGTGGCAAGCGCCGCGGGGCGAAAGGCGATCTAGTCTGGGATGTCACGCTGGACAAAAGCCTCACCCTACCCACCAACACACTGATTGACACGCATACGCAGGAAGCGCGTGGATTCGTCATTAAGAACTGCTGGTTCCACGATACCGGGCAGCGGTTTTTGATTAACGGCGCACCCGATGGCACGGTGAAAAACACGACGTTTCAGAACATCGGCGGCGGCATTGACATTTCCAATGAAAGCTGGGCCGGCTATACGGAAGGGCTTTTCCCAGCGGCACGGTCTTCCGGGACAACCGGCTCCTCAACATGGCCCATGGCATCACTGTTTCGCTCAACCCCGGCGGACGTCCGGGACGCGGCATCCGGCGCTCCATGCCTACCCAGAATGTCACGATTACGGGAAACTTTTTGGAAGGGCCGTGCCTGCTCATTGACGCTTCCCAGACCAGAGGATTGACGATCAAAAATAACATATTCAATCAGCCCTTCGCGGACGAAAATTGGCATGGTTTTGGCCTGATAGACGACAACTTCGGCGATCCCCTCCGCGCGCCGATCCGTTTGGCCGCCATCAAAGATGCCGTCGTCAGCGACAATATCGTCTATGATCCGCAAAATCGCGCCCAGGGCCGCCTAGTCACGCTCGGCCCCTTGACAACCAACATCGTCGTGAACGGCAAAGCGCAGTGGGATACGATTGCCGATTTGCTTTCCAGTTGGTATCCTGAAGCGCAGAGCGGTCGTGGCTGGTCGTTCGGAACATTGGACGCGGCATTGGTCCAGGCCGGCGCATATTCCTTCAGCGATTTCAAGCCCCTGCCGGTGTTTGACGGCGGCTCCTGGAAACCTGCCGCCGGCAGCAATCCGTATCCCGTAATCAGCAAAACCGGCGAGCGTCCCAGCGCGATGCAAGCGGCCGCGCGCCGATGGATCAGCACGATTGAAGGCGAAGCGCGCGTAGATATCAGCACACAGACGCCCGGCAACGGCAACGGCACGATAGTCTCGGTGTTTGTAGAGGGCGCTTGCCAGAGCCGTCAAGATAACGCGGATCATCAGCCGCACCAATTCAGCGTTCCCCTACACAACCTCAAGATCGGTTCCGCCGTAGATTTCGTATTGGATGCCAAAAGCGACGTGAACGCCGATTACACCTTGTTTTACGCCAAAATCCTCACGCCACCGCCCGGGTCTGGACGCCGCCGGAAGCAGCCATCAAAGTCAGCATTGCAAAAAAATCGACGCAGCTTTGACCGACCCGCACACAAAACCGCAGTTAACGAAGCGTCTGGGGACTGAGAGCTATGCGCCTGGACTGGCATTTAACAGACAATTATGAGGAAATCGGCGGCGAGGAACTCTTGCGGGAGGCGGTGGAGGAAGCGGTAGCCGCGCTGCCGCGCGAGCATCTGCGCCGGCTGGACACGCTGATTTTCCGGGATGACGACCCACGCGGCAAGTCTCTGGGCATCTGGCGGCAGGATCATCACGGCTGCGCGATTGAACTGTATCTCAAGCCGCACGTCACGGCTCTGCTGCCGCTGGCGGCCCCCGTTCGCGACTTTGCCCTGCGCCTGCATCTGGCGTATACCTTGTTTCATGAAGTCGGCCATCATGTGACGCGCGTTTTGAACCCGCGCGCCGCGCCGCCGCGCAAAGCGCCGCGCGTGACCGAAAAGATAGAACAATGGGCCGATGAGTATGCCGAAAAGCGGCTTCAGAAGCTGTGCGACCGCTGGCTGTCGCCCGAAGGCCGCGCGTCCAGCCCCGAAGCGCGGAAAGCGCTGCTCCTGGCCCTGCGCGCGCTGAGATTGGACAGCTTAATCAAGCGGCCTGGCGATGATCAATCCCTGATAGAAACCGGCGGTTGAAACCGCAGCAACGAAAGCACAAAGTCCACCTTCGTGGACTAGGATCGAGTCGGCGAAGGCCGACTTCGTGAACGTGTTGCCGCGATTTTAATCGCCCCTCTGTATTCTCCTGGAACAAAGCCCGCCCAGGCGTCGTCCTCTATGCGGGATGATTTCCCGTGTACGATGCCGGCGGGAAAGCCGCCGTTGACATAGCCGGCAAGGGCGACGGCATTCCTGACTCGCCCTCCTGATCAACGTGGCCGTGCGGCCCGTGTCCATAGAATGATGAACGACAACAGCCCCGGCGGACGCGCCGGGGCTGTTTCTGTTCTAACTCCCCCAGAATTGGGGGCCGGGGGGCAGTGACTACATTGCGTTTACGTCGCGGTCCAGGCGGCGCAGTTCGCGGCGCAGTTCGGACAGGCGGGCAAGCGCGGGATCGTTCAAGATCAAATCCCACTCTTCGGTATCGTAGCCCGCCAGATAGCGAGGCAGGTAGGGGCCGGTCTTGGGCGGGATGGACGCGGCTCGCTCGGGAACCGAGAACGGCACCAACGCGATTTGCGAATCGTCGAACTCGGATTGCTGCCGCTTGCCGCGCCGCCGGGCATACGCCGGGTCAATTTGCGAGACCAGCCCCCACTCGCGCATGGCTTCTTCGGCCTGGCTGGCAAAGAAACAGGCCAGGCCGCGATTGGAATGCAGCATCACATTGCGCGGGTCAATCACCAGGGCGCGGTCAAACATGTCAATGGCCTGCTTGTGCCGGTCCACCGACTGCTTCATGCGCGGGTCCTGCGGGTTGCGGCTGGCGTTACGCAGCAGCAGACCCGACTTGGCATAAGCAAGACCCAGGTTGGAAAAGTCTTCCATGCGTGTCTGACGCAGCACAATGACGTGCCGGAACTCGGCAATGGCCTCATCAATCTGCCCCTTCTGATAAAAGATGACGCCCCGATTGACATGGCAGTCGGCATTGGCCAACTCATAGCGCGCCGTCAATTCCCATTCGCGCAGGGCTGAATCCTGGTTTTTCAGATTGGCGTGCGCGTATCCCCACTGATAATGAACCGCATGGAATTCCGGCGTCAATTCCAGCACGCGCTTGAAGTGAGCAAGAGACAGTTCCGGCTTGCCCAGGGCGATATAGCAGACGCCGTAGTTGTTCTGCACTTCCGAGAGATGCTCGTCCAGCCGCACCGCAATCCCCAGCTCTTCCAGCCCGGCGGAAATACTATCCTGCATCATATTCAGCCAGCCCATCTGGGCAGGAACATTGGCATTCTGCGGGTCCAGATCGGCGGCTTTCTTCAGATGCAGCGTAGCATCCGGGTAGTCTCCGGCCAGGCCGAGGGCGATGCCGAGATTCAAACGAGCCAGCGCCGACTGCGGCCAGATTTTCACGCCGGCCTGGAAATACTGCAATGCCTGCGGGATCAGCTTCTGCTGCGTTTTGACGACGCCCAGAGCGGTCAATGCCTCGCCGGAGCGGGGGCTGAATTGCAGGGCGCGGGCGAGGTAGCGCTCCGCAATGTCATACGCCTCATGATCGGCATAGGTCTTGCCCAGGTTATACAGAGCTTCAAACAGGCGCGAGTTCAGGCCGACGGCTTCTTTCAGTTCCAGAAGCCCGTCGTTGACCGCGCCGACCCGGCACAGACCATAGCCGTAGTTCCCCCGCACCCCGGCGCCGGCCGCATCAATGCGGGCCGCGCGCTGAAGCCGCTCCAACGCGGGGCCGGTCACCGTTTCGTGCATCTGGACCAGGCTCAAATTGGACAGGGCATGCGCGTGGTTGGGGTTCAGTTTGAGCGCGGCTTCCCAGGCCTGGTTTGCCGCCGAAAAATCGCCCGTCAGCATCTGCGCCAGCCCGAGATTGTTCTGAGCATCCGCCTGGGTGGCAGCGTCTCCGGCGGACAGGGCAAAGGCTTGCTGGAATTGCGGGAGGGCTTCCTCGTAACGACGCTCCCGGCAGAAAATCAGGCCAAGACGATTATACAGCGCCGGATTCTTCGGCTCCAGCGCCAGCGCGCGCTGAATCTGGCCCAGCGCGGCCATGGCCCCCTCGGGATCAGGTTCCAATCCGGCCTCGGAAAAAAGATGCGCGAAGTTGGCATAGGGAGCACAATGTTCGGGCTGACCCGCACGGCCTGATCCAGCATTTCCGTTGCCTGCGGCACGCTTCCGCGCCGGGCCAGGGCGACGCCGGCGTTGTTGAAAAACTCCACCTCCGCGCTGCCGGCCTGCCGGGCCTGCTGAAGCCACTGAACGCTTTTCTCCACTTCGCCTTGCAGCAGATGGAGCGCGCCGAGCGCCAGACGCGCGGATTGGGCGCGTTCCGGTTTTTTGAGGTCTTCTTCCGACCGCTCCTCAATCTCCTTGACCAGTTCTTCCACCCGCGTTTGCAGCGCCGCATGCTGCCCTTTCAGGCGATTGCCGGGAAACAGGCCGCGCATGAAGGCGAAGCCGCCCCCTCCCTGCCCGCCGCCTTGCGGCACGAATCGGCTGGTTCGGCCCAAGCGCAAAATGATCCCGCACTGGTTGCAGACGAGGGCATTGGAAGCGTTCTTAAAATTGCAATAGGGACAGACCATTCAATTACTGCCTTATCCGAAATAAATGATACCGTCGCAAAACTGTTACGAAGCCCCTGCCAGCCTGGCCCCCTGGTTCGCAAGCTGATCGGCGCGGGCATTGCCTTCGCGCAAGATATGAGTCAGCGTGACGCCGCCGGGAAATAAACGACACAGCGCGCTGGCCTCCTGCTGAAGCGCGCGCAGGTGGGGCGCATTGATTTTGTAGCGCCCTTCCATCTGCCGCGCCATGAGCTGGCTGTCGGTATGAACCGTCAGGCGCGTCGCCCCGCGCTCCCGCGCTTCTTCCAATCCCCGGATCAAGGCTCTGTATTCAGCCACGTTGTTGGTGGTTTGCCCGATGCCTTCGCCGATCTCGGCAATCGTTTCGCCGTCCGCCGTCGTCAGGAGAACCCCGATCCCAGCCGCGCCGGGATTGCCTTTGGAAGCGCCGTCAATGAAAAGAATGATTTCGCTCACGCTCATAGTTTATATTATGACACAAAACACAACTCAAACATCACGCGCTGGGAGGCGGGGGCCAGACATCGCTGGAGGGTGTGGATGGCGGCGGCGCATACGCGCCGGTGGGATAGGCCGCCTGCTGGGCGCGCAGAACGCCCAGACGCTGCGCGGCCTGGAAGCCCTGAAAAATGCGAAACAGCGCATACGCATGGAACGCGGCGGAAAGCCAGTCCTTGAACGCCAGCAGCAAAACGGCGTCAAGCGCATAAAAGACCATGCCGGTAATAAAGGCCCATTTCGCGCCTTTGCGCGCAAACAACCCGTACAGCACATAAAAACCGGCGGCAATGATGTCCAGCAGAAGCGCGATGCCTTTGCCTGCGGTCGTGCCGCTCTGTCCGGCAAACCCATCAAACAACTCGGTCGTTCCCAAACCGATGACAAAATGCCAGTTGGTTCCTGTCAGAGAAATGATAGAATTGACAATCGAAAAATCCGGCGATCCAGAAAAACCAGTCACCGCCGACCTGAGTCTGTTTCTCGGCCACGGCCTGTTCCATTCCCCCGCTGTTATTGATCATGGCTCCCGCCCTCCTGAGTTTGAACTATGTTCGCGCTCGCAGGCAGGAATCCCTGCTTTTGGCAGCCATGCAGGGGATTTATATAAAGTTTAGTTGCGGCGGCGGCCATACGTGCGGTAAACAAAGGCCAGAACCTGCGCGACGGCTTCGTACAGGTCGGCGGGAATTTCATGGCCGATCTCTACTGCACGGTACAAAGTGCGGGCCAGAGGTTTGTTTTCTACGAGGGGAACTTTGTGTTCGCGAGCGATCTCACGGATTTTGGCGGCGATCTCATCCTGGCCTTTGGCGACCACTTTGGGGGCCGCTCCGCCCGACTCGTAGCGGAGGGCGACGGCGAAATGGGTGGGGTTGGTGACGATGACATCGGCCTTGGGAACGTCCTGCATCATGCGGCGCTTGGACATTTCGCGCTGCGTCTTGCGAATACGCGCCTTGATCTGCGGGTCGCCGTCCGACTGCTTCATCTCCTGCTTGATCTCAGACAGGCTCATCCGCAGGGATTTTTCCAGCTCGTACTTTTGATACGCGAAATCGGCGACGGCGAGGAGGAGCAGGACGACGCTGACGCGCAGGCCCAATGTCCAGATCAGATTGCCGGCCACGCCGATGGCTTCCGGCAGAGGCATTCGCATCGTCCGCAGCAGTTCGCCCGACTCAATGGCATGGCGGAGGGTATTGTAGCAGATGCCGCCGACCAGCGCCATCTTAAGCAGGCCTTTGAGCGCTTCCACGGAGCCGCGCAGGGAGACGAGACGCTTGAACCCGGACGCCGGATTGAGACGACTCCACTGCGGCGTCAGCGCTTCCGGCGTGACGGCAAACCCCACCTGCCCGATCCCCGCCGCCAGACTGAGCGCCACGGCCAGCAATCCGGCGGGCAGGAGCAGCCGGGCCGCCCAGCCGATCCCGCGCATCTGCCACTGCTGCACGGTCTGGAACGTGAACTCCGAGTCGTGGGGATTGAAACGAAACGCGAACTGCATGTCCCGCAGCAGGCTGAGGCCCGCCTCGCCGGGCAGCAGGGCATGCAGGGCGAGAACCAGGGCCAGCAGGGTCAGAGCCGCGCCGAACTCCGCCGACCGAGCCACCTGTCCTTTTTTGCGCGCTTCTTCCCGACGCCGGGGCGTCGCGGGAAATGATTTTTCTTCGCCTTCAGGCATTTAGAGACCCATCCCGGCTCACAAGTTCGCCACCCTTCCCTTCGAGTAAAGGGAGACCCCACCGCAAGCGGCGGAGCATTCGGGAGCCTCTTGGCATAAGGTAAATCTGTGACCGACCCGGTGACCTCTCGGTCACAACCCATCGCTCACAACCCCTCGGTCACAACCCAAATAAATCAAGTTGACCATCATCTTGACCATCCTCGGGACAAACCCGATGATTCTGAATATAACGAATGACTGAGGCCGCCGTGATCTCATCGCCCACCGTGCGAACAAAATAACCCGAACCCCACAAGTGGCCGCCCCACAACTGCTGCTTCAGAGACGGAAACTCACGAAACAGCGCCCGACCACTCAGGCTCTTAAAGCGACTGACCACATCAGAGATCGAGTCACGCGGCGGAAACGAACAAAATAAATGAAGGTGATCAATAAATGAAGGTGATCGGCACCCACATACAATTCAGTGACACTGACTTCGTAAGCCGCCGCGATCTCACGCAGCAAAGCGTCCAGACGCACGCCTACCATGCCGCCTAACACCGCTTTGCGGTACTTAGGCGTCCAGACCAGGTGGTACTGAGTATCGTAAACAGCGTGCGCGGCATGACACAGAGGCATTTGTCATTGTAGCACAGTTATCGCCTCCTATCCCGGCTCATCGGTCGCCACCCCTGGCTCTCCACCGCAAGCGGCGGAGCATCCCAAGACAGAGGGAAGGGTGGCGAACTTGTGAGCCGCAAGGCGACGCGGGATGGGTTCTTCTCACCGGTGCATCCCCCGCAGGAGGGTAGCGATGTCATCGGGCGAACCCATCACCATTTGCGAGACCACATACGTCAGAAGGGGCAGCACCGCCACAACCACAGTCAGCCCCACTAAAATCTTCACCGGCATCCCCACATAAAACACCTGCATCTGCGGCATCGCCCGGTTGAGAAACGCGAACGCGATGTCCGTCACCAGCAGCACGGCGGCGGCGGGGGCGGCGATTTGCAGGCCCGCGACCAGCATTTGAAACGAAAGATCGGTGAAGGAACCGGTCAAGCCCGTGACCGAGAGCTGTGCGACGGGCAGTTTGCTAAAGGATCGCTCCAATGACGCCAGCAGCAGCCAGTGGCCGTTGCCGATGAGATACAGGACTATGGCGTAGCGATACTGAAAACTCGCCATCGGCGAGACGGTTTCATTGAACTGCGGGTTAAATGTCGCCGCCTGCGTGAACCCCATCTGGTAGTCAATCAAATCGCCCCCGATTCGCACGGCCACAAAGAGCAGGGACACCACCAGCCCGATCATCAGCCCGATCAGCGCCTGCCCCAGCAGAATAGCCGTCATGCTGAACAACGAAGAAGGCGCAGACGGCCCCAGCGTTGTCTTAACGATGGGCAGCAGGACCAGGGAAATGATGCCGGACAAACCCACCTTGACCTGGGCGGGAATCTCCCGGCTGCCGAAGACCGGCGCGGTGACAAACAGGGCGGAAACGCGGACAAACACCTGCAAAAAGGCCCAGAACGAGTCGGCGGAGAACGCGGCGAGATCAAACATGGGAGAAGCCGCCTACTGGATCGTCGTGGGAAGACTGGCAAAGAGGCCCGCCGTGAACCCGACAATCGTGTGCAGCATCCAGGGGCCTAAGATCACCAGCGCCAGGACAAGCACAATAATCTTCGGCACAAATGTCAGCGTCTGCTCCTGAATCTGCGTCACCGCCTGAAACAAACTGACGATGACGCCGACGACCAGCGAGAGCATCAGGATCGGCAGGGATAATTGCAGGGCCACGAGAATAGAGCGTCGAGCCAGGTCCATCGCCTGTAGTTCGTGCATCGGTTCCTCCACAGCATTTGTACCATGTTTTCTTCGGGGAGTGCCACGAACTTTTTGGGGGAAGTGTTTTGACAGGCAGGCATTTCCCTGACCCGTGGTGAACAAGAAGCGGGAGAGACAGCCATGTTCAATCAAATCGTCGCCATGCTGCTGTGCGGGATGTTTGCCGCCCTGCCCGCCTTTGCTGCCCACGCCAAACACGCGAAGGGGAAGACGCGGCCAGTCGTCAGCAGCGGGAATGGGGTGTTCGGCGAAGCTTACCTCGTCAGTGACGGCGGCGAATACGGCCCGGTGAACATCACGCTGACGCGGGTGGAATACAGCGCCGGGCGCTTCACCATCGCCGGGCGGGGTACCGTTGTTCCCAGGCCCGACGAAAAGCTGCTCCTCCTGCACTACCGCATCCAGAACCCGAACCACTCCATCTTTTATTTCACCAGCCGCCCGCTGTTCCAGACGGTAGACACGGACGATCAAATCCGCGACGACATCGGGGATAGCCGGCGCGAGGATCAGAAAGAAAAAGTCTCGGCCACGCTCAAACCCGGCCAGAGCCTGGAAAATTTGATTACCTGTGCTGTTGTCCCGGCGCAAGGGCCGCTGCCGAAATTAGTCCTGACGCTGGGCCGTGTCGGCGTGGACGAAGAAAGCGTGACTTACCCGCTCGGCACGGGAAAAAATCTCGTCAGGCCGATCCCCGCCCCCTATGCCGACCCTGCCGACAGCAGCGGCGCGACCGCGCGGGCCGAAGTACCCGCCCAGATGGGAACGGCATACATCGCAGGCGGCTATGACATCGCCTTGCTTTCCGCCAGTTTCGCCCCCGGCCCCTTTGATTCCATTTCGGCAGGCGACGGTCAGCGTTTTCTGGTGGCGACCATCACCGTCACCAACCGTAACTGGGAGGACACCTACTTTGACGCTTCCCTAGCCGCTACATTGGCGACGAGTGATGACGTCAAAACCTCCGGCTTCACGCCGCTGGAAGCCGTGCATAATGTCTACTTTGATGGGAAAGAACTCGCGCCTGGGCAGAGCATAACAGTGCGTTTGGCCTTCCCGATGTCCCAGGGGGCATGCGCTAGAACGCTGAAACTTGCCGAACGCCTGGATGACCTCGGCGGCCTCTCCCACGCCCTTGTCTACGACCTGTCCGGGGTAAAATAAGCGGCGCGAAGTAATTGCGTTGCTATGCGGCCAGCAGAAGGGAAATGCCAACAAGAGTCAGCCAGAACAACGGCAACGCGCAGGACAGCGGCTAATCGGCGCGATAGACAGCGACTTGGGTGGGGGTTTCCCAGACGGAAACGTGGGCGAGGGTGGCCCGGTCAAACGACGTGCGTTTCAGTTCGTGAAAGATATGGGCGGCGATATTTTCCGCCGAGGGGGATACGTCGCGGAAGGCGGGAAGGTCGTTGAGGTAGGTGTGGTCCAGCGTATCCAGAATGGCATGGAACGCTTTCTTGATGTCGGTGAAGTCTACGAGCATCCCGAAGCGGTCCAGTTCGGTGCCGACATAAGCGACTTCAATGCGGTAGTTGTGGCCGTGCAGGGTCTCGCAGGGGCCGTTGTAATCAAACAGCCGGTGGGCGCAGGCGATGGTTTTTTCAACGCGGACTTCAAACATGGCTACAAATCTCGCAGATAATGGTTCCGCTCGTCCACCAGGATGACTTTGGGCTGGATCGGTTCGTCAGCGAGGGCGAAGGCGGCAACGATGAGAATATCGCCGGGACGGGCTTTGTGCGCGCCGGCGCCGTTAATGCGAACCATGCCCGCGCCCGGCTCGCCGGCGAGGGCGTAGGTCTCAAAGCGTTCGCCGTTGGTGACGTTCCAGACATGGACTAGCTCGCCCGGCCACAGGTCCACGCGCTCCAGCAAATCCTGGTCCAGGGTGATGGAGCCGATATAGTTGACATCGGCCTCGGTGACGGTGACGCGGTGGATCTTGCTTTTAAGCAGTTGGCGCAGGCGCATGATGGCTTATCTCCCAGCGCCTTTGGTGGAGGACAGCGAAGGCGCGGGTTTAGCGCGGCGGCGAGACCGCCCCCCGGCCCCCAATCCTGGGGGAGCAGGAGAAGAACTGGATCTTCTGGCTCCCCCAGGATTGGGGGCGGGGGGAGCCAGGTCAGCAATCGGGACCAGGCGGTTTTCCAGAATGCGGCGGCGCATGGAGACTAGGCCGCCGAGAACCAGAAGCAGCGTACCGATCCAGACCAGATTGATCATGGGGCGTGTCGTTACTTCCAGCTCAAACGCCTCTACGGGCGGGCCGGTGTCTTCACGCAGGGTGATGGACGCGGCTTCGTTCATGGCCCCATCGCCGGGATTGTTCTGATCCAAGCTGCCCGCGTTCATGCCCGCAAAGCCGACCAGCCACCCGCCGGGCAGCTTTAACTCCGGCGAACTGGGGTTCGGATTGTCCTTGAAGCGGATAAACTGCGGCATGACCTGCGTGGTCACGCCCTGATAGGTCACGCGCAGTACGGCGGACACGGGAAACTTGTCGGGCATCTGGCCGGTCGCACGGACAAACGCGCCCATGGGGTTATCAAAGCGCACGAATTCGTACCGTGTAGGGGCCAATGCTGCTTCACATCGCCCAGCTTGAACTTGGGCTGATAGACCGGCTTTTTGTAGAACTCGTCCGGGCCGTCTTTGAGCGCCAAGTACAGATCGCCGCCCGCATGATGGACGATGGCCGGGTGGCCGAAAATCTTCTTTTCGCCGCCCTCCACGGGCCGCAGAGCAAAGGGCAGATGGGCCGTAAAATGCTCCTTGCCGTCCCGCGAGGCGACATCAAAGAGCAGGGTGTTGTCCCTGTCCGTCTGCCAGTCGCCGGACTGGCCTTTGTAGACCATCGTGTATGCCCCGTCCAGCACACCGGCGGGGCGGTTCTGGACCAGCAGAACGTCCGGGTCTTTGCGAACAAACGTCACCAGACAGACAATGCCGACCAGCATCACCGCCGCCCCGACATGCGACAGAATGCCGCCGACGGTCCAAACCGGGCGGGTCAAACTGTGCATTCGCGGGCCGCGCAGACGACGCCAGGAGCGCGAGGTTAGAGATGACGGCAAAGACCGACGCCGTGAACAGCAGCAATTGCGGCACCAGTCTTAGGCCGCTCAAACCCGTTCCGAGATATTTGCTTGCCAGGACAAAGCCCAGGGCGGCAACGACGGACAGGGCGTAGCTCCAGATCAGTTTGCCGCTGTCCGCCCCGCCCTTGCCGCGCCAGGCCAGATGCGGCCCGATGCCCATGCCCAGAGCCAGCAGCACGGCCAGGGGGAACAGGGCCTTGTTGTGGTAATCTTCGCGCACCGCCCCCTGGAAATCCGCCAGATGCAGCTTGACGCCCAGCCCGGTCAGCAGCGGCGCGGACAGGCCCAGCGCGGCGATGACGGCGCACAAGAGTCAGCAGTACAATCGCCATGGTGAAACCGAACTCGCGAGACTTCAGATCGTCCGTCGCGCTTTCGCCCTTCGGCAAGGCTTTCGTTCGCCAGAGCAGCGCGCCGATGGAGACAATAACGGCAGTCAACAGTGCGCCGAGCAGAAAGTTGTTGGCGACGCCGCCCAGCGTTGAGAACGAATGGACGCTGAACTTGTCTAAAATGCCGGTTCGGGTCAGAAAGGTCTCGTACAAGGCCCCGGAAAACGGCAGCAGGGCCAGCAACAAGGTCGGCTTGTCAAAGCTGCCGCGAACGCGCTGGATCTGGGCGGCGTGCAGGAACGCCAGCAGGCCCATCCAGGGGACAAACGGGCCGTTCTCCACCGGGTCCCATTCCCAGAAGCCGCCCCAGCCCAGCATCTCATAGGCCCAGTAGCCGCCCATCATCATCGCCAGGCCCAGGACGGCGAAGCCGAACAGGCCCCAGGGCAGCGCGCGGCGCAGCCAGCCGTCCCACTCGCGCCAGAAGAGGGCAGAGAGCGCGAAGGCGAACGGCACGGTGAGCGCGGCGAAGCCCAGAAACAGCGTCGGCGGATGGATCACCATCCAGTAGTTTTCGAGGTTCGGGTTCAGTCCCAAGCCCTTCGGCGGGACGGCAGGCAGCCCGGCTTCATCCAGCGTCGGCAGAAACGGCGAGCGCGATCGTCAGCATGGCCACCAGGAACAGCAGCACGGAGCCGTAAATCGGCATGACCCGCCGCTCCGCCGCGCCCGAAGTGGCCGCCAGTACGACGCCCAGCACAGAGATCCAGAAGGCCCACAGCAGAAACGAGCCTTCCTGCCCGGCCCAGAACGAGGGAAAGTAGTACAGCGGGCGCCATCGCCCGCGCCGAATGGTCGTAGACATACTGCACGTCGAACCGGTGCGTCACCAGCAGCGTGCCGAGGGCCGTCGCTGTGCCGAGGACACACAGCGCGGCCAGAAAAAATGCGGCCCGCCCCGCCCTCGCCCAGACCGCGCCGCCATCCGCCGCCCCGCGCCGGGCGCAGGCGACCAGGTAGCACGTTAGCGAGACGAGGAGCGCGACGAGCGCGGCCCAGACTGTGATCGTTCCAAAGAGTGGCATGAAAGAATCCTAACCCCCGTACCTTCGCTCCGTCGTCTCCTGCCCCTGATACTTAGACGGACACTTCACCAGCAGCGTTTCGGCGACGAAAACGCTCTGTTTCGGGTCATACGTTCCCGTCGCGTTGATGGCGACGGCCTTGCTCATGGCCGTGTCTAAATCTTCCGGCTTCGGCCCTTTATAGATGACGGGCAGGGTCTGGCCCGATGTATCGCGCAGATTAAAGCGGAGGGCGTGCAGGGATTGGTCGTAATTCATGGTTCCCGCCACGGGAGCGCCCATGATCTGCACATCCGAATCGGTCGCTTTGACGGCTTCCTGAAACGGGACGGCATTGACCAGGTTATTCTTGAAGGCTACGGCGCTGAAGCCGAGCGCGGCCACAATGATGACTAGCCCGACAATGGCCCCTTTGTTTTTCATGCGTCTTCGCTTTCGGTTTCGTCTCGCTGCTGCATCTCCCGTTCCAGACGCTTGACTTTGCCGTCCAGGTTCCATAAATAGCCCCAGACAGCCGCCCAGATCAGCAGCGGCACCAGCATCAACGGCAGCAGGCTTTGCATGTCAGCGCCGCGCCTCAACGACGACGGGCCGGGCCGAGACTTTTTGTGACGCGGCCTGGGCTTCCGCGGTTCAGCCGCAGCCCGACCATTTCCACGGCGACGTGCAGGCGGAACGCCCAGACATAAACCAGACTCAATCCCAGCGCAAAGGCCCAGAGGACGATCCAATACTCCGCGCTGAACACAGTGTTTTTGGGATGCAGTGTGTTGGGCGTGGAGTTCGGCAAAACATAAGTTAGGAACGGGACAGCGGCCAGCGCGAACAGGGAATAAGCCGCGCTCACAGATGCCCGCTTGCGCCCATCATCCATCGCCGCGCGCAGGGCAAAATACGCGCAGTAGATCAAGAGCAGCATGACGATGCACGTCTGCTTGATGTCCCAGCTCCAGTATGCGCCCCATTCGGCTTTGGCAAAGATCGCGCCTGTGACTGTGGTCAGCGACCAGAGCAAAATCGCCAGGCCGAATGAGACGGACGACTTGATATCATCGCGCAAGTCGCGTTTCCACAGGTAGCGGACTGGCGTACCAGACGCCAACGGCGGTTGCCAGGGAGCCGACAATCGAGCAGGGAACGTGGAAGACGACGATCCGCGTCAGGTCGGGATTGCGGAACATCGGCACCGGCGGCAGCCACAAAAAGCCGCCCGCCGTGGCCGCGCCCAGCAAGCAGGAGAAGCGCGATTTTCGCAAAGCGGCTTAGAGCTAGTCATGCCAGATATGCTCAAAGAGTAAAAATGACGCCGTCGTCATCACCAGACTGTATATTGCCAGTTCCCCCAGATCTGAGCGGGAACGCGCCTGATGAACGGCCAGCGTGTCAAATGCCCCAATTGTCCCCTGCACGGCGATCAACAGCAAGGGCAGCAAAATAGGAAACGCGACAATAAAAAACAGCGCGCTTTTGCCTGACGACGCCTGCGCAATCAAAGCCGCGACAAACGTGGCTGCGCCCGCCAATCCGAGGCCACCCAAACTTAAAACACCAAACAGCAGGCCAAAGTTCACGGTTTCGAGCGGCAGGACGACCAAAAACAGCGGCACACTGACAATCTGCACGGCGAAGACCAACGCACAGTTAAACAGCCATTTGCCGGCATACACCGCCGTTGCCGGCGCGGTCAAACGCAGCAAGGGCGCGGTTCCCGCCTCTTCTTCCCGCACGAACACGCGGGCCAGACCGGAAAGGGCCGCGAACAGCAGCACGATCCAAAGCAGCGCGGCCTTCACTTCGGCATGGATCGGGACGGTTCCCACCGCAGCGGACACGGCAATCAGCGTTGTGACGGCAAACAGCAGAACCGCGCCCAGCGCGTAGCGTGTCCTAAGTTCCACCTGAAGGTCTTTGCGGAAGATGGCCCCGGCGCAGGTTATCCAATACTTAACGCCCAATCGTGAGCCGCAAATCCCCCCAGCGTTCGGCTTCTGCCTCATCATTGGTAGCGACAACGGCCAGCCCGCCGCGCGATTTGTGCCGGGTCAATAGCGCATCGGCCAGGCCCTTTCCTGCCGCGTCCAAAGTGGCCGTCGGCTCGTCCCAGAGCAGCAGGGGCGGATCGCCGAGCCGCGAGACGGCCAGTTTCAGACGCTGACGCATTCCCGATGAGTAGGCGGAAACTAAATCCTGCCCGCGCGAACGAGGCAATCCCACTTCGGCCAGCAAATCCGCGTTCAGATGCGGCGAGACGCCGAGCAAGCGGGCAAAGAACGCTAGATTTTCGTCGCCGGTCAGTTCGCCGTAAAGCTGCACGTCAGGAGCCGCGTAGCCCCGGCGGCCCGCGAACTCCACACGGCCTTCTTCGGGCCGTAACAGGCCGGCGAGAATGCGAAGCAGCGTGCTTTTGCCCGCGCCATTTGTCCCTGTGACAGCCAGGCACTGGCCCGGCGAGACTTCGGCATCTACTTGGGAGAACAGCGCGCGTCGCCCGTAGGCCATGGAAACGCTTTGCAGCCGCAGCACAGTCATCGTGCCGCTATTATACCGTATCGCAGAGAGCGCAAGCAAGTCTTAGAAGCAGGGTTTGTGAAAAAGGTCACAAACACATCCTGCTAAGTTTCGGATTGGACAGATTAGAAAGGCGCAAATGCAAACATGTTAGCCCATCGGCGGTGGCGGCCAGATGCTATCATCCCCAATAGACGAAGGTGTCCCATCAGCGGGGCAGCCATGCAAGCGTCTCTCATTTATCTGCCGCTTCCTAATTAGATTTGATGCAAGCATAATCAAAAATGGGCCAGCCAGTCCCATCAGAATCATCCCACAAAAGGCAAACGCAAGTATGCCAAGTCCATCTGCGGGCGTTTCATCATAAATCGGGAAGAACAGGGGATAGATACATCCGCCACCGATAGCGCCGACTATCATACAAGACAATTCTGCTAACAAGTATAGGAAAATTTTAGCCAAAGTTCGTACAATTTGCATAACAATTTATTTTCGCAAGTTTTACCATTGATAGCAGGCAGCATTTTACCACAACTGCGGCGCGAACAGATGCCTAAGAAACAACCCTAGTGCTATATGGGTGCTAGTCAGAAGGTTCGCGGTTCGCTCGTGCTATAATGCTTCATGCAACCCTCACCCCTGCAAAAACACGGAGAAATGCCGATAATCACCCCAACAAACCGGCAAAAGAGGCAGGCGAAATGAACCGCGACGTTCTGTGGCGCGGCAGCATCGCCCTGCTGCTCATTGCCCTGGGTTTGATCGGAATGCTGCTCGGAACGGCCTGGCATCGCAGCCATCCGGCCCACGATGCGCCCAAGCTGACGGTGACTTTTCTGGCGGTCGGCGACGGGGACTGCACGCTCATTCGCACCCCGGAGGGCCGCGCTATTCTGCTGGATGCCGGAAGCGCGCAGGCGGCCCCTGTCGTCTCAGGAACCCTGCGGCGTCTGGGCGTCAAAACCATAGATTTGCTGATTTTGACCTCGCCCGACGAAACCAGCATCGGCGGCGTTCCGGCCTTGCTGGAAAGCGGAGTGGGCGTGACACAGGTCTGGGACAACCCGGTCGCGGCTGCCGGAGACGCGCGGCGCAACGCCCTGGAAGCGATCCGGCGGCGGCACATTCCGTCCAGCACCGCCAATGCCGGCGATACCATTCAGATCGGCGCCATGCTGTTCGTGTCCACCGTCTGGCCTCCCGACAGCGGTGAAGCGGCCCGGCGCGACCCGCTCGTCTGCCGCATCAACTACGGCAGCGCGGCGTTTCTGTTTGAGGGCGCGGCCACTTCTGAGGCGGAACGGGATTTGATCAGCCAGGGCGGGCCGCGGATCGCGTGCGACGGCCCCTGCTCGGATCTGGTTCTGCAAGTCGCCGCCCATGCCGAGCGGTCACCGACCCCGGAACTGCTCCGCAGGGCAACACCCGCTGTGGCCGTGATCTCCTGCGGGCCAAGCGATCCGCCGGATCAGGCCACGCTCCATCACTTGCAGGCGGCGGGAGCCGCGGTCTGGCGGACTGACATTCAGGGAGACATCACGGTCATCGCCAATGGCCGAATTTCGCCGGTCGTCACGGCGGCTCGCCCGTCGTATTAAATAAGAACCATGCAGACACTGAGCGCACCACGCACCATCACTCCTCGTCTGGGCGACATCCTGGTCGAGATGGGCTATATCACGCTCGAACCAGCTCAAGCAGGCGCTGGAAACACAGTCCTCCACCGGACAGCGGCTGGGGTCGGTTTTGATCGCCAACGGCTGGGCCGATGAAGAACAGGTGACGGAAGCGCGCAGCGTGCAGATGGACGCAGTCTATGTCAATGTCACGCATGAAATCCCCGACCCCTTTGCCGTCGCCTTGGTGACTTATGAGATCGCCCAGCGCTATTTTTTAATCCCGCTCTCCGTGGAAGACGATGCCGAAGGGAAGCCGGGACGCATCCGGCTGGCAATGGTGGACCCGTGGGATGTGGAAGCGATTGACCATGTGCAGCGCGAAACGCGCCGGCGGGTTCGAGCCGCTTCTGGCCAGCGAAACCGGCCTGCATGGCGCGCTGGAACGCGCGTACCATGCGTCCCAGGATGATGCCCATTCGTCAGCGATGAGCGAGACGATTGAGCTGGCGAGTTTGGACTTGCTGGATCTGGCTGTACCGAACGAAGACGAGCTGGACCTCAACGACACGGTGCGCCAGGGCGAGCAGGCGCCCGTCATTCGCTTCGTCAACACGCTTTTCTCGGAAGCCGTCCGGCGGCGGACTTCAGACATTCACATTGAGCCGCGCAAAAAAGACTTTCTGATCCGTTACCGAATAGACGGTCAGTTGCAGACGATCAAGACCGTGCCGCGCAACCTGCATGCGGCGACTGTTTCCCGCATTAAAATTCTGGGCGAAATGGACATCGCGGAGCGACGTTTGCCGCTGGACGGACGCATTGGTCTGCGCGTTGAGGGCAAAATGATTGACCTGCGCGTTTCTACCCTGCCGACCCAGTACGGCGAGCGCGTGGTCATGCGTATTCTGGACCGCAGCACGGCCAGCATGAGCCTGGATGACCTGGGGCTTCTCGGAGCATAACCTGCTGGCATTTAACGCCCTCATCCGCAAGCCGCACGGCATCATTCTGGTGACCGGGCCGACGGGATCGGGCAAAACGACGACCCTTTATGCCGCCCTGAATGCCCTGCGCTCGCCCGCGACGAACATTATGACCTGCGAAGACCCCGTGGAGTACGAATTGGAAGGCATCAGCCAGTCCAATGTCAACGAGCGAGCGGGGCTGACATTCGCACGTCAGTTGCGCGCCATTCTGCGTCAGGACCCGGATGTCGTCCTGGTCGGCGAAATCCGCGACTCTGAGACCGCCGAGATCGCGTTCCGGGCGGCCCTGACCGGCCACCTGGTCCTCTCCACCCTGCACTGCAATGAAGCGGCGGGCGCGGTCAGCCGTCTGATTGACATGGGCGTTCCGCCCTTCTTGATCGCCTCCACCGTTGTCGGCGTCGTCGCCCAGCGCCTGGTGCGGCGGCTTTGCCCGCACTGCAAGCGCGAGTATTTTCCCGACGAAGACACGCTCGCCATGTTCCGCGCGCTCGGCGGCGTGACGGAGCCGGGTATGGAGTTGTTTGAAGCCCCAGGCTGCGTCAAATGCGACAAAAACGGCACGCGGGGCCGGGTCGCCGTCCATGAAGTTCTGGTCGCCAACACGCACATTCACCGCCTGACGATGGAAGGGGCCGAAACGCACGTCATCCGCGAAGCCGCCATCAAAAACGGCATGATCCCCATGATCGGCGACGGCCTGGACAAAGTCCGCCGGGGCCTGACCGTTCTGGAAGATGTCCAGCGCAAAATCGGCATCTCCGTCAGCGAGTAATCGCGCCAATCTGTCGGCACCTGTCCATGAGGAGTGGAACGCGGCGCTGGCTGGCCGCATCCGGCAGCATGTGACCGGAGAGAGCATCCAGAAATGCTTCCTCTGCCAAAAAGCTACCAAACGCTTCTGCCAGGAAAAGGCGCAGGGGTTGGTCCGACTCACGAACTTCCTCCATCAGCTCCAGGCGACCATCCACCACAGCCACAATGTCCTGCACATCCCGGCTGAACAAATAATCGCCCTGCCCCCGACTGCGAAACGCTTCAATTTTCATCGCCAGAAAGTGGGGAGTTGTCACGATGCGAATATCCATGCCTTCTGCAAGCGTCGTTGTTGTGGCAGCCTCAAGCGCTGGGGCATACCAGCGATTGCCAAAACCCAGAATCTCTTCTGCGACCGGCATCACATCCACCACAACGTCGGCAACAGTCCAGCGGCAGATAGGATCACCTTCTTGCCGACGCCGAGCGAAGCCCAACTCTTCCAAAGCCGTTTCCCAGCGGTAATACTCAGGGCGAGACTTTGCGGAAATGAGAACATCCACATCTTCTGTGTAACGCGCTTCCGGTGCAGCGGGGTCTGTCAGAAGCAGTCCCGTCACAGCACCGCCGAGAAAGACGACCTGCCCTCGCCGCGCTCCCAGTTGTTCCGCGACTCGCATGATACCGTTGATGCTGGCTTGCGGCACATTACTCATGTACCTTCTCCGGTATTTGTTGATTGAAGTCGACGGCGCAGTTCTACGACGGCTAACTCTGCCTCGCGCGCACTGCCGTCACGAACGGCATCAACCAAAGCCAGCATCTCATAAAGGCGGCTGTCCTGCGCGGCGGCCTGGGGAACAGAGGCATAGAGCGGCGCAAACTCATACCCGCGCACCGCGCCGTCCGGCGTCGGCCAAACGGGCGGCGGGGCGAGACTGTGAGGGAAACAGGCCGCTAACGGGGGAGCCGCATACCCCGTCGGCACCCCGCGCGTCGCTCTGCCACGCTGAACTGGATACGCATACTTCACTCCATGAACCAGAAACTCCGTCAGGTTTTGTTTACGGACTGTTTTGCGCGTTAAGTCCACCAAGCGCGCCGCTTCCGCCCGCTTCAATGCGGCATGGACTTCAGACACGCTCATAAACAGGCTCCGGGAGAGCGAAGGATAAGTCCACTCCTGCCCTTCCAGCAGTGCAACTTTGAGCAGTATGAGAACATCTTGGGGTTTGAGTACCATAGCAGCAGTATACCCTTTCATTCGCTATTCGCGAATAGCGAATGATCTGGCTTTTAAAATCGCCCTACGCACAAGCTCCATCTGCTTCTCGCTTTTCTATTTCTGCAATCGCTTCTGCGGCAGCCATTTGGATGCGAGGCGATTTGTCACTTCTTAGCTTTTCCAGAGCAGGAAGGGCGCGGCTGTCTCCCATTTCCCCAAGACCCACAATCACTGCAAAGCGTACAGTTGACGACCTATCTCGCAGCCGTTGGATCAAAGGTTCAATTGCCCTTTTATCCTTTAGTATTGTCAGAGAACGCACAACAGTCCATCTAAACCATTTATTTTTGCTTTTCAGCATATCAATCAGCGGCTCTACCGCATCGTGATCACAGATATAGCCCAATGTCGAAGCCACAGGTAAGCGCCCCTCCTCCTTTCCAAGCATCTGAAGCAGTGGTTTTACTGCCGGTTTGCCGATACGTACCAGTACGGACCCCGCATTTTCAACCATGTTACGGTTGACGGGATTTGAAAAAGCCTCCAAGACTGCATCAAGCGCTTTTTCTCCCATATCGGATAAAATGGCTACAGCGACAACAGCATTATTTTCATCAGCCAGCCGATTGATCCATTTCTCGATTTCGCTTTGATTGTAATCTATCGTCAACGGTTTTTACCCTCGGTTGTAGGAAAGGTATGACAGAAGCCGCAGTGAGCGGATGGGCATAATTCCGGCGGCAAGATGGTCTTCCGCCGTCTCGTGGATCGCCGCCATCATATCGCTTTTGTATCGCTTCCTCATTGGATATCACCTCTGTTCAGGCTCCTTGCCGTATTATAGCACTCATAGGTATACTCTGCCTATGAAATACCTGCTCTTTTTCATCCTCTGCCTGCTCTGCATTCTTCCCCATACCGAAGCCGCCACTCCGACTCCGAACCCGGCTCCGTATCTGGTTCTGGCACACTATATGCCGTGCTTTCCCGCGCTCGGCATCAGCGGCAATACCTACTGGTACTCGGCGCAGTACAGCCCGGCCCATGACAACCTGACGGCGCGGCCCATTTTGTATCCGAGCGGCGGACCGGATCCCAATTTGGACTCGCGGGTCGCGGAGATACGGCTTGCCAAGTCCTACGGCATTGACGGGTTCATGGTGGACGAACTGGAAGACAATGAAACGTACCGCACCACCTGGCAGACACTGCTCAAAGCGGCGGAGATCGTCGGCGGCTTCAAGATCGGCTTGCAGCCGGATTATGCAACCTTGAACAACCCGAACGGTGGCGACCACCCGCCCCAGATGCAGCGCGACAAGATCAAGCACTGGATTGACCTCGCCAAAGACTCGCCCGCTCTGCTCCGTTTTGACGGCAAGCCGGTCGTCATCCCCTACGGCGCGGGCTACCCGGATGCCAAAACTTACAGCCCGCAGGAGACTATTTCTTACTCCGCGGGCGAGAAGCGCGACCTGGTGGACTGGATGGCCGCGCAGGGAACACCCATCGCCTACGGCGCGATGCACAGCCTGGGCTGGCCGATCTACTCCCACCCTTACGCCAACGACCCCCAGACCGGCTTTCAGACATTCGCCTTCGCTACGTCAACGTTCAGCCCCGGCGACAATGTCAATACGATGGCCGGCCCGATCAATACGCGGGAGCGGGCGCTGAATTATTGGCCGCGCGACTTTATGCAGATCGGAGAAGCGACTTTTCTGTACATGAACTCAGGCGCGCACTGGTACACGGCCCCGCGTCTCAGCACCACCTGGCGGCAGGACTGGGCGTGGAATGTCGCGCACCGGGGCCGCATCCGCTGGGTGGAAATTATCACCTGGAACGATTGGGGCGAGTCGGCGGTCGCCCCCTCCGTCAATACGTTTATGTCCTTGCAGCCGATCACCCGCTACTACGCCGACTGGTTCAAGACGGGGATTAAGCCGACTATAAAGCAGGACGTGGTCACGATTTTTCATCGGGCTACTCCCGCCGCCGCAGGCCCGACAAAGTACCCGCAGCGCAACCAGGGGCCGGTTCCGACCGACGAAGTGGAGGCGTTGGGCCTGCTGAAGTCTCCTGGCACATTAGTCCTAAAATCGGGAACGAACGAGTACCGGCAAGCCGTAGGTGCAGGCGTCCAATCGCTGATCAAGCCATTCGCGCTGGGCGTGCAGTCGGCCTGGATCGAGCGACATGGCACTATCGTCGCCGCCGTCACATCGCCGCTGCCGATCCACGACAAGCCGGCGCGGGAGAACTTGTGGATCGATGGGGCCACATCGGCCTTTCCGCCGCGCCCCCTCCCCCTGCCGAATTGGACGATGGTTTCCGGCAATTGGGCAGGGACGGAAAACACGCGAACGGGCGAAGGCCTGGCGCTGGCCGGAAATGGATCGCAGATTGGCAACATCACCCTGTCCGCCTATGTCGCGGCGAAATTTGCCGCCGACGGTGACTGCGCGGGCCTGATTGTCCATGCCAACGGAAATAATTTCTATCGGTTTGCGCTCGGCCAGTGGGAGGGCAAGAGCCGGTGGCGGCTGTCTCGCTTTGACCAGGGCAAGGAAACCACGCTCGCTGAGGGCCAGACCACCCCCCATGCAAAAGCGCCGCGCGGCCTGCGACTGGACATCGTGGGAGAGCATTTGATCGCCTACCTGGACGGGCATCTCCTGACACCCATCGTTTACGATTACCCGGAGTGGCAAAGCCCGCCGCTAAACTACGGTCAGGTCGGGGTCATGGCAAACGGGGTGCAGGCGCGTTTTTCGGAGATTCGTTTGAAAAGCTACGACCCGGCTCTGACGAAATGAAACCGCCCGCTGGAACATCACGTTCCGGCGGGCGGCTGTTATGGGCAGTATCCAGCCTTAATGGGCCGTGTGCGCCTTGATCTCGTGGCGGGTCATCGCGCCGACGCCGATGGCGGACAGGGTCGGGTGCCGCTCGGCCCAGTTCAGATGCTTGCCGTGCATCTTGGCATTGCGGGCGGCGACTTTCAGCGCGTGATGGGTCGCCATGCCGGTGCCGATGCCCGTCATGGTCGGGTGGCGCTGAATAAAGTTCGGGTGATGCGCGGGAACCTGCGCGAACGCGGGCGCCATCAGGGCGAGAGTAGCGGGAAGCAGAGCAAATGCTGCTTTGCAAGTGCGAATTGTCATGGGTTTGTTTCCTCCAAAGTTCAGAGCGACAGACATTCGGCGAAAGTTCCAAAAAAGAATGAAACAGGGCAAAGATTTTTTTGTCTGTTTGAGTAACAACGACGACGGGCAGGATAATCCTTTCCGCGTAGGGAACCTTCTCGCAAAGCTATGCCGCGTTTAATGCACTGCCGCTGCCTTCTCGCCTGCCTCGCCTTCTGCCTTGCCGCCTTCCCTGCCCTCGCGGCGGGCTTTCCGGGCAGCAATGACAATCTGTTTCCCGCCGCGCCCGCCGCCCGGCCATTCATAGACTTTGACGGCAAAGGGTTTCTTGTCCACGGCAAGCGGACATTTATCGTCGCCGGGTCGCTCCACTACAGCCGCGTCCCGCGCGCCCTCTGGCGCGACCGCCTGCTGCGGATCAAGCGGGCCGGCTACAACACCGTCCAGACCTACGCCTTCTGGAACTACCATGAGCCGCGGGAAGGCCAGTACGACTTTTCGGGCGACCAAGACTTTGACGCCTACCTGAAGCTGATCCATTCGCTGGGCATGTACGCCATCGTCCGCATCGGCCCGTATGTCAATGCCGAATGGGACAGGCGGCGGCTGGCCGGTCTGGCTGCGCTTCAAGCCGGGACTGATCGTCCGCGACGACAACGCGCCCTTTCTGACGGCCATGGACCGCTGGCTGGACCATCTGCTGCCCATCGTCGCGCGCAATCAGATCACGCACGGCGGCCCCGTCATCATGGTGCAGTTGGAAAACGAGGACACGCGCGGGGCGGGAACGGACCTGGTCTACCATTCGCAGCGCGGAAATGACCCGCGCGACGGCCAGCCGAACCCCTACTTTGTGCATCTGCGTAACAAGGCGCTGAGTCTGGGCATCACCGTGCCGCACTTCTTCAGCGGGCTGAACCACAGCGACAACCCGGCAGGCCGCGAACCACTGGACTTAACAGGGCGCACCAGCCCCTGGTACAGCACCGAGTTCTGGACCGGCTGGATCAACGTTTACGGCTCCGAGCCGGGTAAAGCGGCCCGTCTGGACGAGGCCACCTGGCGCGTGCTGGCCTATGGCGGGGCGGGGTACACGCACTATACCATCGCCGGCGGCACGAACTTTGACGGCTGGAACTGCGATGAGCAGGGGACAAATTACGATTTCGGCGCTCCCATCGGCCAGACCGGCGATCTGCGGGACATCTATTACCGCGTCAAACGCGCCGCCCAATTCGGAACAAGCTTTTCGGACATCCTGGCGAACTCGGTCAATGTGGGTGAGCAGTACGCGGGCGTGGCGACGGGTGTTTCCGTCACGGCGCGTCAATCTCCCGCCGGCACAATTATCTTTCTGGATAACTCCTGGGGCGGCAGCGCCGTGACGACGCAGGTTAAAGGGCCGGACGGGATTGCGTATCCCACCGCTGGGCCGCTGACGGTCGCGCCGGGGGAGATCGTGCCGATTGTAGAGAACTCTCCCCTTTGTCCCGGTGTCAAGATTGACATGGCGGCTGGGCGCATTTTAGGAATCAATCGGCAGGGCCATTTTACGACGCTGGTGGTCTACGGCCCGCCCGACAGTCCGCTGGAGGTGCGTCTGAGAGGTAGGGTCGCCCTTCCGAACCTAACCTCCCAGCCCCCTTCCCTGTCAAGGAAGGGGGTGTCAGAAGTAATTTCTTACCCTTCCCTGCCAGGGAAGGGTCGGCGCGTAGCGCCGGGTCAGGTTCGGAGGGGACTTCCGTCATTAAAACCAAAGCCCCCACAAACAACACTGCTTTCCAAACGTACACCTACTACGCCGGGCGAGAGTTTGTGCGCGTGCTGGTAATGAACGATCATCTGGCCGACCGGACCTGGTTCGTGCCGCTGCAATTCCAGGGCCAGAACACCGGGCGAAACGCCGTGGTGATTGGGCCGGATTATGTCGGCGAGGCCGAAATAAAAGATGGGCATCTCGTGCTGCAAACCGAACGACGGCCAGACAGCCCGGCGACTCCGCAGAAAGCATTTCTCTTTCTGGACGATGATCCCGGTCCGCGCACACTGACGCCGCCTCAGCCGTTCCGTCCCCTGCCCGCCTCGGCCCGTGTTCCCACGCTTGGCCCGTGGCAGGCCGCACCCGGCGCGACCGAAGCGCAGCCGAACTACAATGACACCGCCTGGCTGGCCGGCCCCGACCCGCAGCCGATGGGCGCGGACGGCGACCGCTCCGCGTATGCCTGGTACCGAACGGTCATTCATGCGCCCAGCGCCGGCACATTCCATCTGGATTTGAGCGATGCCGGGGACTGGGTTTCAGTGTTTGTGAACGGCGTCCACACGGTGAGCAGCAGTGTTCAGCAGCGGAAAAATGATCCTGTCGCGCGTTCGCTGCCTCTCACGCTGCGCGAAGGTGACAATCCGCTGGCGCTGCTGACCGCCCATTATGGCCGGGCCAAACTCCACGCTTATATCGGCCCGCTGGATCAGATAGACAAAAAAGGCGTCTCCGGCACGGTCACGCTCGATTCAGGCGCGGCGCAGTCGGTAGACATTACTCAATTTCGCTGGCAGGCGGATGACCGGGGAATACGCGATGCCCGGCGCAAAGCCGCGCCGGGGTTAGACACGTCCGGCCCGGACTGGCAGGACGCCACCACGTCTACCGATGTCTTCAACGGGCGGCTCGGCTCGGCCTGGTTCCGAACGGTTTTGCCGGACATTCCCGGCCCGCATCGGCACATCCATTTCAATTCCATTGACGACAACGGGCAGATCTTTCTGAACGGCAAGCGGATCGCCACAGACATCGGGGTCAATGCCAATGCCGACGTTTCGCTGGACAGCGCCTGGCGGGAGGGCGGGCCGAACGTTCTGGCCGTCGCTGTTCAGAATACGGCGGGGGCAGGCGGAATGCTGGGAGCCGTGATGTTGCAAGGGATTCTGCCTGGCCCGGCTGTTTCGGGCTGGAAGATGCGCGGCGGCGTCACGCTGCCCGCCGAGACGGCCTGGCATCCGTTGGTCGCGCCGAAACACTTCGGGCGGCCCGGCCTTCTACCGGACGACCTTCCGGTATGCGCCACCGCTGCCGAATGGCCCTCATCCGATTCTGCGCGTCTCGCCCCAGGGCCTTTCGCGCGGCTTCGTCTGGCTGAACGGACACAATCTAGGCCGTTACCCGGAGAAATCTGCCGTGAGTGGCCTGTACCTGCCGGAATGCTGGCTGCTGACGGGGGTCAACACGCTTGTGATGTTTGATGAAGACGGGCAGCCGCCAACGTCGGCGGCGCTTATCGAGGAGCAGGCCGCCGGCCGCGACAACATCGCGCTGGCTGCGGGTCGTTAATTGCCATGCTGAAAGCCGAATCCTGGCGTCGCCGCTGGGCAAAACGATCCGCGCGGCTGCGGGCAAAGCCGCATCCCCTGCCCTGGGGCAGTGTCGTGCTGGTGTCTGCTGCTGCTCGTCTGCCCTGCCATCCGCCATTTACATTTTCATAGCCCGCGCCCACCCCGGCTTTGTGGAAGGGCTGCATTATGTCGTCACCTGCGTCTACGCCCTGACCAGCCTGATGCTGCTCTGGGAGGCCTGGGCCGCCTGGCGCGTGCCGCCCGGCGCGACAAAGCCGCCCATGACGACCTGCCTCCCTTGCCCCGACTGCACCGCCATCATCGCCGCCTACCTTCCCAACGAGCAGGACATCATCCTGGAGACCGTTCAGCACATGCTGACCCAGGTCGATGTCCCTGCCGGACCGGTTCCAGGTCATTCTCGCCTATAACACGCCCGAGTCGCTGGCCATCGAGGCCGATCTGCAGGAACTGGCCGCCCGCGACCCGCGCCTGCTGCCCCTGCGCGTGGCGGGCAGCAAGAGCAAGGCGGAGAATGTCAATGCCGCCCTGGGCGCGGCGACCGGGGAGATCGTGGGCGTCTATGATGCCGACCACCTGCCCGCCCCGGACTGCTTTCGCCGCGCCTGGCGCTGGCTGGGCGACGGCTGCGACATGGTGCAGGGGCGGTGCGTGATCCGCAACCACGCCCATAACTGGCTGACGCGCACCATCGCCGTTGAGTTTGACACGATCTACGCCGTCTCCCACCCGGGCCGCGCCCATCTGAGCCGAACGGCCATCTTCGGCGGCTCCAACGGCTACTGGCGGCGCGAGGTCCTGGCCGCGACTGGGCATGAACCCGGCCATGCTGACGGAGGACATTGATGTCAGTGTCCGTTCCCTGCTGGACGGCTCCGCCTGGTCCATGACCGCCGGCATCGTTTCTGCGGAACTGGCCCCGCTGCAAGTCCGTCACTGGATGCTTCAGCGCAAGCGCTGGGCGCAGGGCTGGCTGGAAGTCGCGCTGCGTCACACCGGATCGCTGATGCGTTCGCCCCACTACACCCCGTCCAGAAAGCGCTCTGGTTTTACCTGCTGGCCTGGCGGGAGATCTATCCGGCCCTCTCCATCCAGTTCTTTCCCGCTCGCTGATTACGTCGGCCCTCACCGGCATTCCGCATCCACTGGTTCGGCAACCCGTTCTTCATCGCCGCTGGCATCCTGAACCTGGGCTGCGGCCCGTTGTCCTGCTGGCGACCTATCCTTCAGCCCCGCCCCGCGCCCGCAAAGGACTGGGCGCGTGGTACTGGGTTTACGGCCTGTTTCACCTTGTCTACACGACCCTAAAATTGGCCGTCACGCTGATCGCTCAGTTCAGCCACTTGGCCCATGACCGGGAATGGGTGACGACGCCCCGTGAAAAACCGGCAGGAGCGGAGGCTGTGGAAGTCCGGCAGGAAACCGCAATAGTATTGACGGAAGAGGCGGAGGAAAGCATTCAGTAACTGATGTTACGCAAGGCTTCTGCACGATGGAGTGACCTCCTTCGCTAAGGTTTTATTGGGGGGTGTGGCGCAGACGCCCACTGACCGAGGGTAAGGGCAGAAGAGAAGGCCGTTTCTTTCTCCGCGCAGGCGGAGGCTTTATTAGGGTGAGACTAGGCCGCAGGCCACACAGCGAAGGGCTTTAGCCCATTGTCGGAGAACGGTGCGTAACATCAGTCAGTAGAATGACAGGAGCGGAGAGCGGCAGTTGCGTTTATTTCGTTTACCTGCCATAATAGATTGAAAGGGGAAATGAATTATGACTGCCGTATTAGCCGTCGCTCCCAATAAACAAGACAGCTTGCTTGCACGGGAAAGCAGACGGCAGCGCTCCTGCCGCATCTTGATCATACTCAGGACCTTCGTTTACAAATTGTGGAAGGGGATCAAACGCGAGAAGTCGTAGAACTTCCTGCGGCGGCGCTTCGTCTATTGGTAGGCATTCTGGAGGAGATGGCCGAGGGAAATGCTGTTTTATTAACTCCCACTCCTGCGGAACTCACCACACAGCGAGCGGCAGATTTTCTCAATGTCTCCCGCCCGTTTTTGATTGGCCTGTTGGAAACCGGGCAAATCCCGTTCCATAAAGTCGGCTCCCATCGGCGCGTTCTCTTTCAGGACCTGGCTGCTTATAAAAGCCGTATGGCTGAGAAACGACAGGAGGCGCTGAAAGAACTCGCTGCTCTGTCGCAGGAGTTAGGAATGGGCTACTGAGGCCGCCTGAGCGGAAAACATGGCTGCTCTTATCGCTTTTTATGACGCCTGTGTGCTTTATCCCGCCCCCCTGCGCGATCTGCTGATGCATCTGGCCCTCACAGACCTGTTCCTGCCCGATGGACGGATCAAATCCATGAGGAATGGATGCGGAACGTGCAAAAAGATCGGTCCGAACTCCCGCCGGAGAAACTGCAACGGGTTCGCTCTCTGATGGACGCTCATGTGCAGGACTGCCTTGTTACTGATTACCAACACTTAATCCCCACTCTCTCCTTGCCGGACCCCGATGACCGGCACGTTTTGGCAGCGGCTATTCGTGGGCAAGCCCGCATCATCGTTACTTATAACCTTTCCGATTTTCCTTCAGAAACACTTCACCCTTACGGGATTAAGGCGCAGCACCCGGACGAGTTTATCCTGCACCTTTTGGGCCTGGATTGGAAGAAGGTCGCTCAGGCCGTGAGGAACCAGCGTGAGAATCTGCGTCATCCCGCTAAAACAGCCGACGAAATGCTCCTCACTCTGGAACAACAACATCTCACTCAGACGGTAGTTCGCTTGCGCTCATTTCTCAACCGTCTCTAGCGTCTTCTCACTTCAGGAGAAACCGGCGGGAGCGGAGGCTGTGGAAGTCCGGCAGGAAACCGCAGTCGTATTAGACGGAAGAAGCGGAGGAGGCCACTGAAAGCCTCTAACAAAAACCGGTCGTGGGCATAACCGGACAAAGAAAGCCGCCGGAACCCATGCTTCATAAATTGGTTCCGGCGGCCTTCGGTTTTTGCGAACCTGTGGGCTAGGTTCGAGATTAGTAGGTCGGATTGTAGTTGCAGGTCAGCACGACACCGGCAGGAAGAGCATCCGGGCTGGCCCGGCCCGGGGCAAGACTGTTATTCCACCAGGAAACGGCGGGGAACTTCAGGTACTTGACATGACCATCCTGCGCCAGATAGTTTGCCGCATGGGTCGTGTCCTTGTCGTGCCAGTTGGCAAGTCGGTTCCCGTCCCAGTCGGCTTGCCCGGCAGCCGTGGCCGAACTGGTTACCGCAGTCGAGGGATCAATTGTGGTTGTTCGGCCCTCCCAGACGACAAGGGTATTCGCGGGAGAGGAAAACGAGGCGAGGCTCAATCCATTGTCAGCTCCGTCATTGTTGTCGTTATTCCAGATGGCATAGTTCATGGAATAGGAGACTTTAGGTGCCCCCGTGCTGTCATCCGGGCAGGCATAGACGCCTGTGGATTTGACGTAAGGATAGATCATTTGTGCCCAACCACCCACATAGTCATTCCATGCTCCGCCGGCTTTGTAGTAAGCAGCGTTAGCGCCAGGCATTTTCTCGTCTGAGTCCTGAACGTACTGGACGAAGGCGAGGCCCAGTTGCTTTTCGTTGGACTGGCAGGAGGCGCGGCGGGCGTTTTCGCGCACTTTCTGGAAGACAGGGAAAAGGATAGCGGCGAGAATCGCGATAATGGCGATGACGACGAGCAGTTCAATCAGGGTAAAACCCTTTTGCCGGTGTTCCGGCGACTGTGAAAGTGACATGACTTTCTCCTTCTGGTATATACGATAGATACGTGCTGAATGATTGTAACATACGTTCCGGTTTCTGTCAAGCAAAAGACAAAAATAGTCATGGCTTCACGGGCGTATCGCCAATTGGGGCATGGACCTGCTCCGGGGGAGCGGGCGGCAGGGCGTCCGGCAGGTTTTCGGGTTCCTGCGCGCCCGCTTTGCGGAGCAGGGCGGCGACTTCGTCATGGCGGTAACGCAAGGCCCACCAGAGGGCGGTCTGGTCTTTGCCGTCTTTGGCGTTGACATCCGCGCCTTTTTCCAGAAGAAGCTGAACGCCGGCGAGATTGCTCGCGGAAGCGGCCTGCATCAGCGCCGTATAGCCGGATTTGTTGCGCGCCTCAAAGTCCGCCCCCTTGTCCAGCAGCATCCCGACAATCGTCGCATTGCCGGAATACGCGGCCTGCATCAGCGGCGTGAAATCGGTATCGGTCTTGATCGTAATGTCCGCGCCCCGGTCCAGCAGCAGGCGCACGAGCGCCGCGTTGCCCCGGAAGGCGGCGCCCATGAGCGCCGTATGGCCCGTGTTGTCTTTGGCGTTGACATCCGCCCCGTTGTCCAGAAGCAGTTTGACGGCGTAGCCCCGGCTGCTGTAGGCCGCGACGATGGCGGCCGTTGCCCCACCGTTTGTCCGGGCGCTGACTTCGGCCCCTTTGGCGATCAGGAGCTGCATGATCTTCAGGCTGCCGGACGCCGCCGCCTGCATCAAGGGCGTGAACCCGGTCGCATTTTTATCGTTGACGTTCGCGCCTTTACTCAGCAGAACCTGCACATTCGCCAGATTGCCCGCGCCGGCCGCCAGGGACAGGGGGGTAAAGCCATCTTTGTCGCGGGCGTAAATGTCGCCGCCTTTGCTCAGGAGCAGGTTCAGGCTGACCACGTTGCCGGAAAACGCGGCGTTCATTAGCGGCGTCCGCCCGTTCAGGATCCTGCGCGGCGATGTTTGCGCCGTGGTCTACGAGGGTCTGCACGGTCGCGGCGCTGGCGGCATACGCGGCAATCATCAGGGCGGTGTAGCCGTCTTTTTTGTCGGCGGCGTTGACATCCGCCCCCTTGCTGAGAAGCAGCGTGACGGCGGCGGGATTGGAAGCATGGGCGGCTTCCATGAGCGGCGTGACGCCGGTTTTGTCGGCGGCGTTGGCATCCGCGCCTTTGTCCAGCAGCATCTGAAGGACCGGAACACTGCCTTTGTGGGCGGCTTCCAGCAGGGCCGTGTCGCCGTCAAAGGCGACGGCATCCACCGATGCGCCCTTGTCCAGCAGCAGCTTAACGAGCGGCGCGTCCCCGGTTCCTGCCGCCGCCATCAAAGCCGTGGTGCCGTCGTCCGTTTTTGAGTTCGGGTCACGCCCGGCGGCCAGCATTGCGCGGACATGGAGCAGGTCTTTGGCGTGAATGGCGTCCATCAGCGCGACGACTTTGGGGTCCGGCGGCGGCTTGGCGGCTTTGGCGGCAGGCGTGGCCGCCGGTGCCGTGGCTTCAGCGGGCGGCGCAGGCGCGGCCTCCTGCGCCCGAATCAGAACGGCAGGCGTACACGCGGCGAGCGTGAACAGCAGCAAGGGTAAGGTTTTACAGGTCATAGGTTGTGTCAGTCGCTTGGCCGCCCCATTTTGGGGAGCCGGAGGAAGTCCTATCCCGGCTCGCTTGAGGCTCGCCACCCTTCCCTCGGAGGGAAGGGAGCCAGAACAGATAGGAGCGTTCTCAACCGCGTTTCTTTCTTTGATTGCCCTTCCCTTTGAGGGAAGGGTGGCGAGCCTCAAGCGAGCCGGGATAGGACCTCCGAGGAGCCACTTTAAGACTTCGGCTGGCCGATCTTGACCAGGGCGACGCCATGCACGGGGACTTCGGTCGCAAAGGCCCCGGAGAAGTCGCCCAGGTCCTGATGCAGCCAGAGATCGCGCACCGGCTGCGGGCCGGCTAGGCCGAGCGCCCCGATCCTGACCTTGAGGGTCTGAGCAGTGTCACCTAAGTTGAACAATCCGACTGCGATGGTGCCGTCCGCCAGCGGCTTGGACCAAATCTGGAACGCCCGATTGCTCACGACCTGATCGGCATTATGGCCCAGCGGGCTCCTGATCCACATCCAGGACTTCATCGTTGGTCAGCATCGCCGTGGTGGACGGGTGAAACGTGTTTGGGTCCAGCGAGGACAGATCGCAGCTTAACCACAAGGGCGCGGACAGCAGGGCCGCCTGCGCCATCTGCGCCATCTGCTCGGGATAGGTCAGGCGCGTCGTGTGGGGGGCATCCGCGCCGAACTTGCCGACCATGAGCAGGCCGGGATTGCTCCAATGGCCGGGGCCGCCATGCTCAAACACCCAGGCGCTGGGAAAGTAATCCCGCACGACGATCTTCCAGTCGTCATAAATCTGATGGGACGTGACCCAGCTATTCGCGCCGGACGACAGGCCCAGATCCCACGGGTTGTATTTGCCGAAATTATTGATGGCATAGAAAATATCCCGGTTTGTCTTTTGGAGAGCGTCATGCATCTCTTTGAAAGACGGGCCTTCATTACTCGCCGCCTTGGTTTCGTCCACATCGGCGAGGGGACACCAGGCGTATTCCAGATAATCCACGCCCCAATCGGCATACGTGTTCGCATCCTGGGCCGCGTGGCCCTGGCTGCCCGGATAGCCCGCGCAGGTATGCTCCGTCCCGGCGGACGCCAGGCCGAACTTCAGCCCCTTGCTGTGCAGGTAGTCCCCCAGGTCTTTGGGGTCGGGGAAGCGGCGGCGATTGGGCAGGATTTCGCCGGTCTTTTTGTCCCAGAATCCCCTGCCAGGTGTCGCTGATGTGAATGTACTGATAGCCGTGCGCGGCCAGCCCGCTGTTGACCAGCCAGTCCGCCGCGTTGCGCGTTTTTTCATCGTCAATCTGGTTGGCGTAAAAATTGACGGCATCCCAGCCCATCGGAGGGGTCAGCCCCAGGGCATGATCGCCGCACACCAGCGTCAGCGCGCGGCTGGCGGTTCCCTGGGCATTGCTGACCGACAGGTGGAGCGTGTAGCTGCCGGCAGAAACTACGCTGCCGGAGATAATTCCGGTCTGCGCGTCCAGTTTCAGCCCCATCGGCAGATCGGGACAGGCATAAGTCAGCGGGTCCGCGCCGGTGGCGGGGATAAGAAACAAAAATGGCCGTTGCGGCGTGGCTCCGACGATCTTTGGCCCATGAATGGCCGGCTTCGGGTCAGGCGGCAGGATGACCGGGCTTAATCGTGCCGCGGCCGGAACATCCGAGGGCGGCGATTCGGGCGGCGGCACGGGAATGCCGTAGCGGGTTCGCAAGGCGCTTTCCGTCGCGTGCCGCTCGGTGTCGCTGAGGGCGGCGGCGTAAATCTGCACTTCGGCGATGTCACCGGTCAAATAGCTTTTGTTGAGTCTGGACTCGACCCCAGAGTCAGGCGCGGCGGATCAGAAAGGGAGAGAGTGTTGCCGATTGCGGTGTCCGCCTGATCGCCGTCAACATACAGCGTGACCGCTCCCGTGCTTTTCACCCGCTCCAGCACGACGATGTGCGGCTTGCCGTCGTTAAAACCGCCGTCGGAATTGATGTAGGTGTCATTCCAAGCGTCGGAATGGCCGACGCCCGCCAGAAGCTGTCCGCTGCCGCTCAGGGACAGGCCGAAATCGTAATGAACGCCCTCCACTTCGCCGTCCACCAAGCCCGCCCCGTCATACCAGCCGGGGCCGGCGCCGAGGCCCTGCTTGCTTTGAAAGACGCAGACAATGGTAAAGTCGTCCTGCACCAGCCGGGGAAAAGCCAACTGCGTCTTTGTCGCCTCGGTGAAATGCACCGCCGGATGACCGTTGACGGCGTTCATGGCGTAGCTGGGCTGCTGGGCGACGACCGGCTGAGTCGCATCGTTTTTGCCGCTGCTGCTGTCCGGCCAGGTCGCGACCACTGCCCCATCCGCCAGCCCATGAATGGCATCTGCCCGAAACCACGTCACCGGCTGCGGCCCGCCCGCCGCCACCTGCGCCTGAGCACCCCCGACTGCGAATAAAAGAATGCCGAGCGCAGCGACATGGCACGCCCGACCGAAGAAACTGCAAATTGTCATCTGAACTTTGTCTTACTCCGTCTCATTCCTCATCCCAGGATGGTAGCCAGCGCCCATCCCGCATATGCCTGAAGCATTTGTGGCAGTTTTCGCAGCGGTGACATGACCAGCTATCAGGCGCTCTATGCCCGTTGACAAGAACCGTCGCCATGATAAAATTGAAACAGTACAGGCTGACTTGTCCGCACGATGGACATATCTCATACTGCCTTTCGCTCGAACGCCCCAACTGCCACCACAACCAACCGAGACCCGCAATCAGCGATGCAAGAGTTAAGGCAGCTAACCAGTCCATTTGCTCCCTCAAGATTGGTAGGTTACAACGGCGCTTTGTCGCGCTTCAAGTCTTCTTCATCGCTGGGCAGCGGGTAGAAGAAGGCGTCTTCGGGGATGAAGGTTTTGGGCTGGCTGGGGCTGGACCAGTACATCCGCACCCAGGCTTCGCCGCCGGCGCTTTCCAGATACTCCACTTTGAACGGGTACTGCTCGCCCGCTTTGAACGTGAACTTGTGCGAGAACTCCGTGACCGGATGCAGGCTCCAGTCATCAATGATCAGTTGATGGTTGATCCAGACCCGCACGCCGTCATCCGCCGCCGCGTAGAACGTGTACGTTTCCGAGTATTTCGCCGCAATTTTGCCGGTCCAGCGGATCGTGTAGTCGCTGCCGGCGGGAATTTTGGGGCTGGGCGAACCGTCGGGCATCTGGTCAAACTTGAAGTTGATGTTGGCATCGGCTTTGGTGAACTGGAACTGATCAAAGCGGCGTCCCAGGAAGTAGTCGCCCTTCAGGCCCGACCCATCGCCCACTTCCATGTCGCTGTCTGGGAGCGGGGTGGGCGGCAGGGGCTGTTCGGTTCCCTCTTTGATGCCCTCGCTGTTTTTAACCTGCCGGACAATGGCCGGAGTCTTTTTGACACTCTCAGTCGGGCGGGCGCTTTCGGTCGGCGGCGGGGTCTGGGCGACCTTTTGTTCTTTGACCGCTTCCTGTTTGGGAGCGAGCGTCTGCGCCTTCACGATCCCTTTGGCGGGCGGCAGCGGCGGGTCAATGGTGTCGGCGACGGTCCCGAGGGCCAGATGCGGGCGTTCCATGATCACTACCGGGATCAGGCCGCGTGTGCTGGTCGCGCCGACCGTCAGGGCAGGCGGGATCACCTTCGTCGCCGTCTTCAGAGGCATTCCAAACGGCGAGGGGATCAGTTTGCGCGGCAGGACTTCACGCCCCGTCGGCGTCATTTCCGTGACCGGGCTGACCGGCGTGGCCGTTTTGCCGGTCGGGCGCGTCAGGATGTTGGTCTTGACCGGATGCGGCGTCGGGTCTTTGCCGGTCTCAGTTCCCATCGGCGGGGAGGGCGGCAGGACGAGCGCGCCGGGAATGCCCTTCTTGCCGCCGCCGGAGTCATCGGACGGCAGATCCGGCGAGGCAGCATCGGCGGGCGTCTCAAAACCGGTGGATTCCGTGTTTTCCGCCGGCTGCGGCACCGAATCCTGCATTCCATCGGGCTGCTCACCTGTCAGAACGCCACTTGAAGCGTCGCCGGCGCTTGCCATTTGTGTTCCTGCATCCAGATTGCCCCCGCCGCCAATCCCGCCGCCAATCTGCCCCGGCGTGCCGCCCTGCCCCGGCTGCCCCGCCGCCCCCGGCTGACCTGCCTGGCCGGGCTGCCCCGCCTGTCCTGGCTGACCGGGTTGTCCAGGCGCACCGGGAGCGCCAGGTTGGCCTGGTTGCCCCGGCGCTCCAGGTTGACCGGGTTGGCCTGCATTCAAGTTATTGGGAGCGCCAGGCGCACCGGGTTGTCCCGGCTGACCAGGATTACCCGGCTGACCGGGGTTGCCCGGTGCGCCTGGGTTTCCTGGGTTGCCAGGCTGACCCGGTTGCCCAGGATTACCCGGTTGAGTTGCCTGCCCCGGATTCCCTGGTTGACCGGGAAGGCCGGGGTTGTTTGGCTGGCCTGGCTGCCCTGGATTACCAGGATTGCCCGGTGTGGCTGGTTGCCCAGGCAGTCCAGGGTTTCCCGCATTGGCCGGCGGCGTGTTCCCGTTGCCGGGATTTCCCGGCTGACCCGGCAGCGCCGGGGCACCCGGCGTACCCGGTTGACCCGGATTGGCCGGCACTCCTGGGTTGCCCGGCGCATTGCCATTGAGATTCGTGGGATTTCCCGGCTGTGCAGGCTGGCCCGGAAGGCCAGGGTTTCCGGGATTACCCGGCTGCGCTGGTTGTCCAGGGTTACCCGGCTGCCCGGGCTGTGTCGGGTTTCCGGGCAGGCCCGGATTGCCCGGCTGCCCTGTCGGAGTCGCCGGAGGATTGCCGGGACCGCCGACCGTAGGGTTTGCGGGTGCGCCGGGGTTTGCGGGAGCGCCGCCGGGGTTGTTGTCTGTGCCTGGCGCTCCCGGATTGGCCGGAGCGCCGCCCTGAGCAGGCGGGTTGCCGCCATTGAGATTTGTCGGGTTTCCCGGCTGCCCCGGCGTCGTTGGATTGGCAGGCTGCCCCGGATTTCCCGGCTGTGCGGGAGCGCCGGGGTTGTTTGGCTGACCCGGCTGACCGGGATTACCCCCCTGCGTGTCAGGCGGGGCGCCGGGCTGGCCCGGTTGTGCAGGCTGGCCGGGTTGATTTACCTGGCCCGGATTTCCAGGCTGGCCCGGCTGGGCGGGCGTCGGATTGCCATGTGTGCCGGGGTTTGCCGGTGCGCCGGGAGTGGCCGGCGGCGCCGTGCCGGGTTGACCATTGGCCGGTTGACCATTCGTGGGATTACCGGGCTGGCCCGGATTGTCCGGCGTGCCGGGCTGCGGCGGCTGGTTGCCATTCACCGGAGCGCCGTTGACAGGTGCGGCCGGCGGGGCCGGTGCGCCGGGAGTGGCCGGCGGAGCATCGGGCAAACCCGGCTGAGTGGGTTGATTGGGCTGCTTATTTGTCAGGTTGCGGGCTTCGCGCACCTCGGTTTGGCCTGTTTTTGCGTCCCGCAGAGTGTTCGCCGCCGTGCCATTCTGAGCATCCGGCGCGTGAGCCGGATCGGCGGGGGAAGGATTCTCTGCCTGAGCCGGCATGGTGGCCTGGAACTGTCCGGGGACAGCCGCACCCTTCTGCGGGGCGGCATTCTGTGGGGCGGCATTCTGTGGGGCGGCATTCTGCGGGGCGGCATTCTGTGGGGCGGCATTGCTCGGCGGCGTGGCCGCGTTGGGCTGAGGGACGGCCTTTAGTGGCGTCGGTTGATGCAGAACCGGGCGAGCGTTATGGGTGGCTGGCGCGACCCTTCCATTGTGCGGGACAGGAGCCGTCGTATCGGGCGCGGCGGGATTGGCGGGAGTGTCGCCGTTTTGTGTCGGGGGCGGGATCACATCAGACGGCACATCCGGGGGAGGCGGCGCGGCGGGCGGCAGGCTGTCCTGCACAGACATATTGACCGGCTGCCAGCGGCGTCCCATGTCGCTGTTCCACTGCCGGTAGGTGAATGGCGAACGAGGCCGGGCCATTGCCAGTTTCGGCGTGGTGGGGGTGTGGGCCGAAGCCGTGTGCGGCTGCATGGGATGCGGCTCATGCGGATCGTGCTTGGCCTCGCGTTTGCGGCCTTCATCGCCGGGCTTGTTTTTTTCCGGCTTTTTGGTGTCTTCGGCAATCCGCTGGGCCTCAATCAGTTTTTTGAGCTGCTTGCGGTTGAGCGAGACATGCTTGAGCTTCTGCTGGCGCAGCAGGTCCTGCACCTGCTTAAGCTGATCGGGTGTCAGGGGCGGGCCGGGAACCAGTTCCAAAGTCGGAGGCAGAACAATGTTCAGGCTGGTCGCCAGATTGAACTTCTGACCCGGCTTCGGGGTCCACATCTTGATAATTTTGAGGGCGACCAGATTGCCGGGTTTGGGCGGCTTTTCATGGTCGTCTTTGGCCTTGTCCGGCTCCGGGGATTTGGAATCCTGGCCCTGCTTGTCGTCGCCCTCTTTGTCGGTGTGCGTACCCGATTTCAGAAGAGAAGCCAGCTTCTCGGCCTGAGTTGCCGGCTGGGCTTTCGCACTTGTCTCACTGGGAGCGGCCTTGTCGCTGGCCGCGTCGTTCTGCGACTGGTCTTCCCGGCTGGAAAGCGACTCGGATTTGGTCTGCGCCGACGCCATCCGTGCGCCGTTGAGGCTTGTGCGATCCGCCCCGGCCTGAGCCTGCAAGGCTGCGTGACCGCCGGCCTGCGAATTCTGCCCGGTCTGGCGGGGCGCCCCGCCGCCTCGCGCCAGTCGGCCCGCCTGCGGCAGGGCCTGGCCGGAGGTGCCCGGCTGCGGAGAACCGGACTGCGACGCGCCGGCGCTCTGGCCCTGGCCGACGGCATTTTGCGCTTCCTGGCCGGCGGCAATGGACTGATCTCTGCGCCCGTCGCTGGACTCAGACTTGGGGCGGCTGTCGGCGATCTTTTTGCCTTCAGCGCCGGCTTCTTTGGCCCTGTCTTTGGTTTCCTGCGGCTTCTTTGTTTCCCGGAGAACCGGCGGCTTGACTTCTTTTTTCGGCAGCGGCGGGAGCGGCTTGAACTGGCCCAGCGTCAGCGCTTTGAGCCGGGCGGCGGCATCGGGCTTCTGCTTCGGCACGCTGGCGGACGCCTGACGCAGTTCGCGGGCGTACCCCAGCCAGAACACGCCGTTCAGCAAAATGGAGATGAGATAAGCGACAGCAATTCGCGTCTTTTTATTCATGGTTTGCTTCCATTGGGAAACGGCGGGACGACCAGAGAGCGGCCGGTTTTATCCACCGGCTCCGTCGCCATCAGCGTGGTCACGGCCTGACCATCCGGGGTGCGAACGCGGTTGACAACATCCATAATTTTGATCAATGTCTGTGCGGTCTGAGATCTTGGCGATGTTCAGCACGACAATGGCGTGCGGGTCGGCGGCGGAACGCGCCGCCAGTTCCGCGCTCAGGGTCTCCGGCGCGATAGGCCGCGTCCCGATATAGTAGCCGCCGGCATCGCTGACGGTCAGGATGACCAGATGCTGGCTGTCCGTTGGCGATGAGGCTGCGGCGGCAGACGATGATGCGGGCCGGGGCAGAGTCAGGCTCATGGCCTTCATGCGGACCATGGACAGGCTGGTAATCATGAAGAAGACAAGCAGGAAAAAAATCGTGTCAATCATCGGAATGATTTCGATCCGCGCCCGTTTCATCTGGCTGCGTGGCAGTTTCATTGTAGGTTTTGTCGCTTTCCCTGCAAAAATTACGGCGCGTTGGGCGCAGGCGCGCTGGCCGATGCCGGGTCGGTGGCGACCATGACATTCGCAGGGTTTGCCTGTTTGATCAACTCAAATGCCCGCTGAAAATGGTCAATCGGCTGGTCTTTATCGCAGTTGATAATCACCGCAATCGTCGGGTCGTCGTTGACTTTGGCCGCGACCAGGGGTTTGATCTGATCTTCCGTCACCCGCTGCCGGTCCACATAATAGTCGCCTTCTTTGGAGATCGTGACGACGACTTTCTCCTGCGGCTTCAGCGTGGCGGTGTCGCTGGCCGGCAGGTTGACTTTGTGCGCCGACATCGGCACCATGGACAGACTGGCGATCATGAAGAAGACAAGCAGGAAAAAGATCGTGTCAATCATTGGAATGATCTCGATCCGCGCCCGTTTCATCTCAGTGCGCGGCAGTTTCATGCGGACCCTCCCCCTGCTTCATCACCGCAATGACATTCAAAAATTGGGCCGCCCGCAATTCCATCTCGCCGATGTTCTGCTTGACGCGCTCGGTCAGAAAGTTATAGACAGGAAGCGTTGCAATAGCGATGGTCAGACCGACACTGGTGGCGACCAGGGCTTCGGAAACGCCGCCGGTAATCGCGGTCGGACTGGCCAGCGCGCCAGCGCTGCCGACAACATTGAAGGCGTGAATCATGCCGGTGACGGTCCCCAGCAATCCCAGAAGCGGTGCCAGGGTGACGATGGTATCTAAGACGCCCAGACGGTCATAAAGGTTCGGCAATTCTTTCAGCGCCACTTCTTCCATAGAGCGCTCGATCCAGACATGGTCCAGATGCGTGGAGCGCAGGCCGCCCGCGACCACTTTGGCGATGCGCCCCGGCGACTGTTCGCAAAACTCCAGCGCGGCCCGCGCCTGCCCGGCCTGAAGCAATTCTGCGATACGCGCCATTAACACTTCATTGTTCCGTACTGCCGCGCCGATGGCGAGAAACCGCTCAATCATAATAGCGACGCTGACCACGCCGCACAGAAAAAGCGGCCACATCACCGGGCCGCCTCGGAGCAAAAAACCAAGATCATCAGACATGAGATGCGTATTCTTTTCCCATCCAGTGAATGCCTTTGATTATATCGCAAAAGTCGTTTTAATGCAAGCATTGCGCGAGGAGTCTTCAGGCGTCTTGTGCCACAAAGCCGCTTTAAAGCCCCTTGATAGCAAAAAAACTGATAAATTTTCCAGGTTTCTCTTGCGAAAATGAGAAACCTGTGTTAAGATAAAGAGGTTGTGAAAAATTGCACGAATTTACAACAGACTTTTGGAAGCGTTTCCCGATAGCCTTCCCTTCTCGAAAAGTCTTTTTCTGCCGCCTCTGAAGAATCTGCCCCTGAAGATTTACAGAAGGTGAGCCAAAGATGAACCCGAAAGGAAAATTTGCTTTTGCTGCGACTGAACTTTGACCTTGGGCCGAGCCGCTTGTGGAACAAGACCCGCCGCCCCCTGCTTGCCCTGACGGCGCTGACTGGATATGCCGGCGTGTTTTTGCTTTCCGCTCACATGAGCCAGGCGCGGCCTGCGACATCTCTGCCGATGTCTCCTGCCTTCCTCCAAAAGCCTGTGCTGACACCGCATCAACTCAATCTCCTGAACCGACGGCTGACGCACCAGATTCACTCCCAGATGCACCTGATGCACCTTCAAGCGGCTCATAACGCGCGTGTGGTCAAAGGGCAGGCGCGTATGGCGCGCGTGACCGCCCAGAACCAGGCGCTGCACAGCGGCAATGTCGTCGCTGCCGCCTATGCGTTTCGCGGTACGCGCTATGTGATGGGCGGCACGTCCCGCTCCGGCTTTGACTGCTCCGGCTTCACCCGCTACATTCTCGGTGCGACGGGCGGCGTGGACCTGCCCCGGACGGCGACCGAGCAGTATTATCACGGGGCGCCGATCCCGAACGATCAGCTCCAGCCTGGCGACTTAGTGTTCTTCAAGAACACCTACAAGCACGGCATTTCCCATGTCGGCATCTACGCAGGCGAGGGCAAGTTCATCCACGCGGCCAATGCCCACAAAGGCGTCCGCATGGACAACCTGAGCGACGCCTACTACCAGGCGCATTACGCCGGCGCCCGCCGCGTCCTGCCCAGCGAAATGCGAACTGCCACCGCGCTCCACTGAATCTGTCTTTCCGAATTGTGACATGCGCTGCACACCCACCGCCCGGCTTTGTCCTCCTTTCTTTCAGGAAGCGGGTTGACAAAGACCGGGCGGCTGAGGTATAAATACGGCGTTCTTTTTCCAGGCCAGGAGGGCGGCGGCGGGCATGAGGTTCGAGGAAAAACAACGGGCGCGCGAATTGCGCCGACAGGGGCGGAGCTACACTGACATTCTCCAGGAAGTCTGTGTCTCCAAAAGTACATTAAGCCTCTGGCTACGCGACATCAATTTGACGGATGAGCAGATATCAGGTCTGCAATGCCGTCAAACTGCGGGGCGTGAAAAGTTCATTCGAAAATGAGCGCGTTCGCCGCGATGTACGCTGGGCGGAGTATCAGCGAGAAGCGGAAGAAGAATACGCAACACTGTCGCAAGACCCGGAATTCATGTTTGGGCTGGCGCTCTACATTGGCGAAGGGAGCAAAACGAGCGGAAATCAACTGTGTTTGACCAATTGTGATCCGCGCGTCATTCAGAAGGGCTTTAAGTTCTTTGGGAAGATAGGGGTAACACGGGCATCAATGCGCTGTGCGATCCAAATTCATCCTGGTCTGTCAAGAGAAACAGCGGAAGTCTTCTGGCAGAAAGTAACGGAACTGCCGTCCCATCAGTTTCATCACGACCCGAGAAGCGGCCAGCCGGGCAAGCGGCTATAACAAAGGGAACTTCCAACTCTACGGCACTTGTCAGGTCCGCTCGTATTCCACGATCATGCGTCAGAAGGTGGGGAGGTGGATGGAACTCGCCTTAACGAGAATGAATGACGGCCCCTTGGTCTAGTGGTTATGACGTCCGCCTTTCACGTGGGAGATCACCGGTTCGAGCCCGGTAGGGGCTATTACATCTACTTAGTGTGCAAAATTACAGATGAGGACCAGGCTTCTGGTCCTCTTTTTCTTTGCTACCGCCAATCAGCCCGCGACCGCTCTAATTCCCCCAGTATCTGCGCCAGATGACTGCTCCACCGTGTCCCGGTCGGTGTGAACCGTCGACTTCAGGATGCGTCGGCGGCTCATACGGGTCGGAGACGCCGGTGAAGTGGGGGATCTCGCCGGCCAGGGCTTTTTTGTACAGCCCCTTGACGTCCCGCTCGGCCAAGCGCGTCCAGGCTCGCTTCGGCGTAGACTTCTACGAAGGGGACGCTGTCGGCCTCGTGTTCGGCGCGGACCTCGTGCCGGACGTCTTGGTAGGGAGAAATGGCGGCCGTCAGGGCGATAACGCCGTTGCGGGCGAGCAGGCGGGCGACATAGCCGATGCGGCGGACATTGATGTCCCGATCTTCTTTGGAGAACGTCAGCCTTTGGACAGGTGCGTCCGCACTTCATCGCCGTCCAGTAGTTCTACGCGGTAGCCGCGCTCGCGGAAACTGCCGGGCCAGATGGCCGGTCAGCGTGGACTTGCCTGACCCGGACAGGCCGGTCAGCCAGAGCGTGAAGCCTTGATGGGAGCGTCATCTCAGTCATAATGTCTTCCAACAGCGCCTCCACCTGACGCCGGGTGTCTTCCAAATCTCCGTCCGTCGTGATGACAACATCTGCCCGCGCGATTTTTTCGGACAGCGGCCACTGGGCGGCGATTTGACGCCGCGCCTCGGCTTCCAGTCACTCCCAGACGAGTACACAGGCGGGCGATCTGCACCGTCTCGGCGCAGGCGACGACGACTACGGTGTCCGCCAGAGTTTGCAGGCCCGCCTCAAACAGCAACGGGATTTCGGCGGCAGCGGCAGGCAGCACCGGATCGGAAGTCCGCCAGGGGCGATCTGTTCCTGCAAGGCGGCAATGATGGCGGGATGCGTCAACGCCTCCAATCGCAGACGCGCGGGCGTCGTCCGCGAAAATCAAGCGGCCCAGGGCGCGGCGGTCAATGGTCCGGCGCGTCGGGTCAGAGGAGTCGGCGCATTCGGGAAATGCCGCCAGCACTGCCAATGTCGTCGCCGTTCCTGGCGACAGAAGTTGATGGGCCAGAGCATCGGCGCTGATGGTGGGAGCGCCTAACTCCGCCAGCATCCGTGTCACGGCGCTTTTGCCGGTGGCGATGCCGCCGGTGATGCCCAAGATTCGCATGGAAATCCCAAGAAAAAGGCCCCTGCGATTTGCAGGGGCCTTTCCGATTTGTGCTTACTCTTTTGCGGCTTCCCCTTCGGTTCCCTCGGCTTCCGCCGGGGTCTCGGTTTCCGCATCTTTGGCTGCCGCGCCAAAGTGCTGTCCGAAAACGTCCGCCAGGCTGGTTCCGAAGGTCTCTTCGCGCTGAGTGGCGCGGTAGTTCTTGAACTCTTTGTAATCGTCTTCCGAATCGCCGCCGTAGCCAGTATCGCGGCCGCCGCGTCCGCCGCCACCGCCGCTGCGCTCACGCCGGGGCCGCTCACGCGGCGGAGCCGGGGTCAGGCCGCCGCCTTCTCGATCCGAGGGACGCACATCGCGGTCCGCGCGTCCGCCGCGTCCGCCGCGGTCACGGCCGCCACCGCCGCCAAGTCCGGCTCCGGGATGAACGGCTGCGGGAGCGGCATTTTCTACCATGCGACGAATGGACAGGGTCATCTTGCGCTCGTCAGGCCGCATTTCCATGATCCGAGCCTCCACGATTTCGCCGGGGTTGACGACATCGGACGGCTTGGCGATGCGCCGGTCGGACAGTTCGCTGGGTCGGAATGATTGCCTCCACCCCCTCTTCGACAGCGTGACAAATGCGCCGAACGGAACCAGACGGGAGACTTCTACCTTGACGATGTCGCCGACATGGTACTTTTCGCCGATTTCCGTCCACGGGTCGGGCAGGATCTGGCGCAGACCCAGGCTGATGCGTCCCTGATCCAGCTGCAGCTTGAGGATCATGACGTCCAGTTCCTGGCCGTTCCGCAGCACTTCGCTGGGGTGCTTGATCCGTGACCAGGACATTTCCGAGACGTGCAGCAGGCCGTCAATGCCGCCCAGGTCAATGAAGGCGCCGTAATCGGTGACGCGGCGGACGATGCCCTTGCGGACATCGCCTTCTTTGAGCGCGCCCAGCGTGGTTTCTTTCCGCTGCCGACGCTCGTCCTCGGTCGCCTCGCGGTTGGACAGGACGACCTTGCGGCGGTCCCGGTCCACCTCGATGACTTTGAGCGGGATGCTCTGGCCGACATACTTGTCCAGGTTCTGGTGCTTGAAGTCGCCGGAGCCGACATGGGAGGCGGGAACAAAGCCCCGGATTCCCAGGTCCACGACCAGCCCGCCCTTGACGCGCTCGGAAACCATCGCGTGCAGAATTGTGCCGCTGTTCATGGCCTCAATCACTTTGTCCCAGGCCTTTTCAAAGTCGGCGCGCTTTTTGGAAAGCAGAAGCTGCCCTTCTTCGGTCCGCCCGATGACGACGACTTTGATCTGCTCGTTGACCTTGACAACATCTTCAATGTTGTCATACGGCTCGCGGGACAGTTCATTGGGCCGAATGATGCCCTCGCTCTTGCTGCCGACATCGACCAGGACGCCGTCCTTGTCGATATGGACGACGGTGCCGATGACCACATCGCCTTCGGCCAGTTCCTTGAACATACTCTCGTAGTCGGACTGGCTGAGTGGCTTTTCTTCCCGCGCGGGCTTGGCTTCTGCGACCGGCGCGGCGGCCGCGGGAGCGGCGGCTGGCTGGCTGGCAACGGGGGCAGGCTCGCTTGCCTCCGAAACGGCCCCGACAATTTCAGGCGCGGTTCCATTGGCATCCGGGGCAGGCGACACCGGGGCCGATATGGTTTCGGGGGCCGCCTCCGCTGCCGGGGCGGCAGCCTGCTCGCTCGTCACAACATCTTCAGTTACGGCCGACATAATTTCGTAGTGCTCCTCAGCATAGGGACACGATTGTCCCAGGATTGGTCGGGGTTCATATTGGTTTCGTTGTTATCTTCGGTTGATTCTTAAATTATCTTTGGCAGGACGCACAATAGACGGTTCCGCGCCCGCTCACACGGATACGGGTCAGCGGCAGCCCGCAGGAAAGACACGGCTTCCCGCCGCGATCATAAACGCGCGGCACAAAACGCCCGACTTGCCCTTCCGCGTCCACATAATTGTCGCTGGTCGTCCCGCCGCCTTCGGTCGCTTCGGTCAAAACTTCCCGGATCACGCGGTGAAGTCTTACAATCTCTGCCGATGTCAGCGACCCAGCGGGGCGCAAGGGACGGATTGCCGCGCGGCATAAGGACTCATCGGCATAAATGTTGCCGACGCCGGCCACGACACTTTGATCCAGCAGCGCGGCTTTGATGGCCGTCTTGGAACGCTTCTTTAACCCTTCGGCCAGAAGTTCAGGCGTCCAGGCCGGGGCCAGCGGCTCCGGCCCCATTCCTGCCAGGGCTGGGTGGGCTGCCAGTTCGTCTTCCGTCACCAGCCGCATCTCGCCCCAGCGCCACATGTCGTGAAAGCGAAGTTCGGCCTGGTTGTCCAGCGGAAAAGCCGCCGCCAGATACTTCCCCTCCGGCGCATCCAGAGGCGTAACCAGCATCTGCCCGCGCATATTCAAATGGAACAGTAGATAATACCCGGAATCCAGCGCAATAATCAAGTGCTTGCCGCGACGACCCACAGAAACGATACGCGCACCACGCAGGCTCTGTGAAAACAGCGCGGGATCGGAAACAGTTCCCTGGATCATTTGGGTGACCTGGACGCGCGTTTCGCCCAGCGTCCGCCCCACCAGATGCCGCTCCAGCCCGCGCCGCAGAGTCTCCACTTCCGGCAATTCCGGCATATCTTTTAACTTTCTAACCTGAAGAAATCGTCTCAAACTTCGGGATGACCGGATTGTCTGAACCCGCCACTGACGTGCTGGGCCTGCCCAGAATGTCCTGAACATAGCGCGGCCACCAGTCCTCCTGCGGCGCGAGTTGGCTGCGCGAGTCCAGCGACGGCGTCGGGCGGGCAATAATCTCCCCGGCCCGGTCCAGAATGTCCTTGACCGTTCCTAAATCGGGCTTCAGCCAGCGCCGGCCGATCTGCGCGTGCAGAACCTCATCGGCCCAGTCGTAGTCCTGGAAATAGGTCGCCAGCGGATCGTTCGCTTTCTGTGCGATCAGCCACTCCTGACGCTTGCCGGTCTTGCCGTTCATCAGGCTCTGCTCGATGTAATAGAGGATGATGTGGCGCTCCAGCGGCGTCCGGTCCAGATTCGAAGTGCATGGCCCAGCCGACATGGTTGGGGTAGCGGCTCCAATCCACGTGGTACTTGGCGAACCAGACTTCGCCCATCATGGAATGCCGCGCTTCGTCCCAGAGTCTGCCGTCCCATGTCCCGGTAATACTCCCACGGCTTGCCCTTAGTTTGAAGCACGATGCTCGCCATCATTTCAGGAACATCCATCTCGTGGAACCGCTTGTACATCAGGGCGAGATTGCGCTCATCCCAGCCCGCAGCGGGGTCGGAATACACGTCGTTGGCGCGGTAATGGAAATTGTAAATCTCGCCCGAACGCGCGTCGCGCTTGGGGTCCACGTCCGGGACGAACTCGCCCACAGCGCGCGGCGCGGGCAGACGCAAATCGCCCGGCACGTCCTCCTGACCCGTAATGCCGCCCGCTGCCTGCAAATAGGCCCGCAGATGATTCTCCCACGCATCGGCCACTGGCTGCGATTCTTCGGTTTGCGTCACAGCCGCCAGCGCCTGCTTACCCCACTCCAGCATCTGCTCTTCTTCGCTGATCGCCTGTCGCAGCAGCCGCACGGTGGGGAAATCAAAGACGGGATTGATCGCCGCCAGATGTTCTTTGTAGGCTGCCAGCAGAGCCGGACGGAGGACGCCGAAGACCCCGGTCAGCAGTTCCGTCGTGTTCTTCGCCCGGATCGCCTCGTCCATCAAGGCTTGCAATTTGTCGTCGGGCGCTTCGTCCAGATACAGCGGCGGCCGGCGCAGTTCCGCGACCCGGTCTCGCAGCGCCTGGCTATGTTCGCCGTCCAGATACAGGTGCAGACTCAGTGCGCCCTTGATCTCCCATTCCGGCGTCGGGTTCAGAAACGCCGCGGAGATCTCGTACAGCCGCGCCTCGACATAGTTTAGCCGCCGCAATCGGTCCACGTTTTCATCCACGCCCAGCCCGACGCGGGCGGCCTCTTCATAAGTCGCCAGCCCCGCCAGCGGCGGGATGCCCGATACCGTTTTTGCAGTGTTCATGGTGTATTCCCTACTTCAACATCGCGACATCGTCTTCGGCTTCATACAAAGCCGTTGTCACCGTCGCAGGCTGAACGCGCGTACCGAGTTGGACAGACTTGGACATAATCATCGTGTCGCGCCGCGCATCCGCCGGAAAAACATCGCCGCCGCCGGCGTTGACGCTTCCAAAAAGGACGCGAAACGGAAATCGCTTGCTGTCGGACATTCGGACAAAGACACCGGTGAACTCCACATACGCGCCGTCGGCATTGATGTCCTGCGCCTGGAATTTAATATCGGTTCCCGGCCCGCCCGGCTGCCGGTAACGCTTGACATCCACTTCTACCTCGGCCTTCATGGCCGTGATGGTCCCACGCCCCAGACCCTGAAACGTGGCGGCAATGGCCGCAGTTGGAAACGCATTGAACTTGTAGTGCATCCCTGGCTCCTGCACCTTGACCGAGCCGTCTTTGATGGGCAGCATCGGCGTGTCAAACGTAAACCCCTGCCCGCTGACTGTGGTCATCACCTGCCGCCCATTCTTGCTGGACGAAATCGCGCAATCCAGCGTGGCCCGGCTATGAAAAACCAGCGGCGGATAGTTCCGCTCCGCCTGCCAGGCATCCCCCATTGCCGACGTCTGCGCGTGTGCGATGGGAAACGGAGGACGTAGCAGGGCGACCAGGGAAAAGAGCAGGGCCGCGATTGCCAGTGTCAGTGTCACTTTTTGCATAAGAAACCTGCCTATGGCGGTCATTTTCCAATCAAGCAACTGAGCGTGACACAGAAGCATCCTGCGAATAGCCATCCATGATCATGGCAACCTGCTCACCCGCGTCTAAAATCCCAAAATCTTTTGGATGATCTTGCATCCAGGCGATAATCGAAATTCTTCGCTCGCTCACACTCTTCAAGCGTAGTGGCTGACAAGACTTCCTCTATGAGCTGATCTCTTTGCATCATCTTTTCCTTTCAACGGCTCAATACGAGCGCGGCTGTGAGAAGCGGCTTTCATACCATCTGCTCTTCATCCCAATACCTGTCAAATTGCACATTGGGGTCTACGAACGCTCCCAGCCTCTGTCGGATGTCTTGGGGACTATATACCCCGACTGCGCTGCCGTGCGCCACCAGCCATGCCTGCACTTCACCAAAACTCATACTCATGCAGTCGTCAGCCTTCAGCAGCAGATACTCGGATAAATTGGTGCCCCAAAGATAGAACTGCCCCTCAGTATCTAGTTCCACCAGAGGACACGATGCCACGGGACGGCGTTCTTCGCCTAGCCAGTAGCCCAGCAGGCTTCCATCACCAACCTGGCCGATGAACGCGATTTGCTCAAACATCCGCTGGTAGGCGCGGGCTATGTCCGGCGGCACTCCGTCCTGCGGGCGGTAGCCCTCGAAGAAGTCTGGGGCGAACACCTCTATAAGAACAAGATCAGCGGCATTCAGAGGCTCGGCGTCGCCCTCGATTTGAGCCTGCCAGAGCCGCCGCAGGTCGTCGGGAGCGGGTTGACCGCGCAAACAGTTTTGGGACACGCGATCCAGGACGGCAGCCAGATTCATTACCCTCTACCTCAGAACACGATCACGCTGCGAAGCACGTCGCCGTGGTGCATGGCTTCAAACGCTTCATTGACTTCCGTGAGTTTGATCTTGCTGGTGACCATTTCGTCCAGCTTCAGTTGGCCGTCCAGGTAGAGCTGGGCCAGGAGCGGGAAGTCGTGGGACGGCAGGGCATCGCCGCAGTGGCAGACGCGCAGGGCGGCCTTGTTCCAGTAGACGCCGGTCGCCATGTCGCCGAGGTTCAGCGTGACGGCGTCCTCGGCGGCGGGGAAGCCGATGGTCGTGGCGGTGCCGCCGTAGGAGAGCATCTTGACGGCCTGCTCGGTGCATTTGGGGATGCCGGTGGCCTCAAACGCGAACTCCACGCCGCCGTCCCAGCCGTCTTCGGTCAGCGCGCGCACCTGCGCGACCGGATCGCCGTCTTTGGCGTTGACCGTATGGGTCGCGCCGAACTCTTTCGCCTACTGCAGTTTGGCTGGGTTCACGTCGACGGCGATGATCTGCCGCGCGTGCTGCAACTTCGCGCCCTGGATGACGGACAGGCCGACGCCGCCGCAGCCGATCACGGCGACGCGCGCGCCGGGGAAGACCGGCGTCGTGTTCATGGCCGCGCCGACGCCGGTGACGACGCCGCAGGCGATCAGACACGCCTTGTCCAGCGGCATCTCTGCGGGCATCTTGATGGCGGCTTTGCTATGGACGACCGTATGAGTGGCGAACGTGCCGCAGCGCAGCACCTGCGAGCAGAGCGCGCCGTCCCGCTTGCGGCGGATGCGCTGGCTGGGCCGCAGGGCCATGTAGCAGTGGCGCGGGTCGCCGCGCCGGCAGGCGGGGCACTGCTCGCAGGGCGCGCGATAGGCGATCACGACCGGATCGCCCTTTTCCAGCCCTTGAACGCCTTCGCCGACCGCCTCGATGTAGCCCGCGCCCTCGTGGCCCAGCACGATGGGAAAGGCCATGCCGTTGCCGTTCAAGTTCTTGACGGTCAGGTCGGTATGGCAGACGCCGGAGGCGGCCAGTTTGACCAGGACTTCGCCGGGGCCGGGGTCGTCAATCGTGATTGCTTCCACTTCAACGTCGCGTCCGGCTTCGTTGAGCATGGCGGCTTGTCCTTCGTAGGGCATGGGAGGGTCTCCTGAAAGTTGGCAGAGTTCGGTGAGTCTATTATAGTCCAAAGGCAGGGGGGCGTCAAGGGGAAAGGCGAAGTCTCCGGTTGACATTGATTTTATCCAGTGTTATACTGTTGCAGCATCGCCGACATCGCCACAATTGCCTTCCGCATCTTCCAGAATGTCCGTAACATGACCCGTAAGTCCTCCTGCGACTGCAATAGGAAGCGAGGCAGCAGGCGGATCGAGAAGGCACTTTCAAAAGGCGCTGTCAATACGAGAGGTAAATCATTATGAAACGTCGTGAGTTCCTGCAGGTCAGTATGGCAGGCATCGCCGCCGCAAGTTTCTCCCTGAGTTCCTGGAAAGAGGCACGGGCCGCAGACGATCATTCGGCGGCAGCCATGCTGCTTGCGCCCCGCCGTTTAGAACTGCTGGATGCCGACTGGCGCTTTACCCACGAAGAGCCGGTGCATCTGGGAACCGCCGTCAGCGACTGGGTCTGGACGCCGGGGACGGCGGATCAGGCACCGGCCATGACCGCCCCCGGCCTGGATACCAGCGGCGCGAACTGGAAAAAGACCACGCCTGGAACCGGCACGCTGGCGGAGAACAGCGGCGGCTGGTTCCGCACCGTCCTGCCGGAGATCGCCGGGCCGGGCAGGACCGTCCACTTTGAGTCGGTGGATGACAACGGCACCGTGTACCTCAACGGGCAGAAGCTGCTTGACCACACCGGCTGGGACAGCCCGTTTGAAGTCGCCCTCGACCCGGCGTGGAAGGTCGGCGGGCCGAACGTGCTGACCGTCTTCGTGCAGAACATCGGCGGGGCGGGTGGTCTGACGGAGCCTGTCACGATGGGCGTGGTGGACCCGCACAACGATTTCTCGTCTGCGGCGTTCCGCGATAAATCCTGGCGGACCGTGCATCTGCCGCATGATTACGTGGTGGAAGGCGACTTCGACCCCAAAGGCGATGTCGGGCATGGGGCGCTGCCCGTTACCGCCGCCTGGTACCGGAAGCACTTTGACATGCCCGCCTCCGACCGGGGCAAGAGCGTCTGGCTCTACTTTGAAGGCGTCTTCCGCAACGCCACAGTGTATGTCAACGGCAAGCAGCTTTACTTTCAAGACGACGGCTACGACCCGTTCCATGTGGATATTGCGGACGTCCTGAACTATGGCGGGGCGAACGTGATCGCTGTCCATGTCAACGCGCGCGGCGGCGAAGGCTGGTGGTACGAAGGCGGCGGCATCTACCGCCATGTCTGGCTGAACGTCGCCGACCCGCTCCATGTCATCCCCTGGGGCGTTTACGTCACCAGTGAGGTCCAGAACGTCCTCCTCGTGCCTTCCGCCGCGCTGACGATCCAGACGCACTTGACCAATGCCGGAGCCGCCGCCCGGACCGTCACCGTCCGCACAGACATTGTCGGCCCCGACGGGCGTGTGGCAGCGACAGCGCAAAGCGACCACAACGTCCCCGCCGGGGGCGACTTAGAGATCACGCAGACGGCTAACATCGCTTCGGCGGCCCTGTGGTCGCTGGAGAAGCGCAATCAATACCAGGCGCTCACGACCGTCTCCGAGGGCGGGAAAATCGTAGACCGATTTTCAGCAGAAGTTCGGCATTCGTTCGCTGCGTTTTGACCCCGATCACGGCTTTTTTCTCAATGAAAAGCCGGTCAAGCTGCAAGGGACGTGCAACCACCAGGACTTTGTCGGGGTCGGGATCGCGATGCCGGACAGCATTCTCTACTGGCGGATGCAGCGGCTGAAGGACCAGCTCGGCTGCAACGCCATCCGCTGCTCGCACAACCCGATGACCCCGGCGATGTACGACGCCTGCGACGATCTCGGCCTGCTTGTGATGGACGAGACCCGTCATCCCGGCGACGCCGTCGAAACCAAAGCGTCCACGTCGTCCACCTTCACCCACACCGACCACATTGAAAAGATGGTCCGGCGCGACCGCAATCACCCGTCGGTGATCATGTGGTCCATGGCGAACGAAGAATGGGGCATCCAGGGCGACCCTTACGGCGCGAAGATGCTGTCCGCGCTGATGGACGCCGTCCACAAGCACGACACGACCCGGCCCGTGACGACGGCAGACAATGCGGGGACCGGCAACGGCTGGCTGGTCGGCTTCGGGGCGGTGGAAGACCTGCTCGGGGTCAACTACAACTACGGGGACTACGACTGGCTGCACGCGCAGTACCCGAAAAAGCCGGTCTTCGGCAGCGAAACGGCCAGCGACGTCACCTGCCGGGGCATCTACCACGAAGACAGGGCGGCGGGCCACCTGTCCAGCTACAAGTCCCCGGAAGGCTCCTGGCAGCCGCTCGGCTCCCGCGAGTTCGTCCTCGGCGGCTTCGCCTGGACCGGCTTTGATTACCGGGGCGAGCCGTCGCCGTACCCCTGGCCGGAGATCAGCTCCAACTTCGGCCTGCTGGACGTCTGCGGCTTCCCGAAGGACGTGGCGTACTATTACAAGGCCTGGTGGAAACAAGAAGAACCATTGGTCCATCTCTTCCCGCACTGGAACTGGGCCGGCAAAGAAGGGCAGACGGTCCCGATCTGGTGCTTCAGCAACTGCGACCGCGTCGAACTGTTCGTCAACGGTGTCAGCCAGGGCGCGCAGGACATGCCGAAGTTCGGCCATGTGCAGTGGGACCACGTCGTCTACCAGCCGGGAACCGTGAAAGTGGTCGGCACCCGCGCCGGCGTGAGCGCGGCGACCGATACCGTGACAACGACCGGCGCTCCAGCGGCGATCCGCCTGTCCGCCGACCGCGCCGTCCTGCTGGCCGACGGCGAGGATACGGTTCCCGTCACGGTGGAAATTGTGGACGCGCAGGGGCGCGTCGTGCCGACCGCCAGCAATTTGGTGACATTCTCCGTGCGCGGCGCGGGCGTCAATGCCGGAGTCGGCAACGGCGACCCCGCCAGCCACGAACTCAATCAGGCCCCCACCCGCAGCGCCTTCAACGGCCTGGGCATGGTGCTGGTCAAAGCGGCGACGCGCGGCGGCGGGATCACCCTCCGCGCTGCTTCCCCCGGCCTGACCGGGGCAGAGCTGAACCTGAAAGCCACTTAATTGACCTCATCCGGCGTAAAAGGAGTTTTTATGAACCAGCGGCCTGAAGTCGGGAAGCGGTGTTTTTCCAGTCCGGTGATTGAACAGGTGATCGCGGACGTCGGCGGCAAGATACGTGATCCGAACCTTTCGGCGCTGTTTCGCAACTGTTTTCCCAACACGCTCAACACCACGGTGACACTGGGGACAGACGATGCGGGGCGGCCCGATACATTTGTCGTGACCGGGGACATTGACGCCATGTGGCTGCGCGACTCGACGGCTCAGGTCTGGCCGTATTTGCCGTTCGCCCCTGCCGACCCGGCTTTGCAGCGGCTCCTGCAAGGGGTGATCCACCGGCAGGTGCGCTGCGTCCTGAGCGATCCCTACGCCAATGCGTTCAACCGCACCCCGCACCGGAGCGACTGGGTGACGGATTTGACCGAGATGACCGACGACCTCCACGAGCGCAAGTACGAACTGGACAGCCTGTGCGCCGTCCTTCGGCTGTCGTGGGGGTACTACGAAACAACAAAGGATACGTCTTGCTTTGACGGACGCTGGCACGCGGCCATGCAGCGGATCGTCGCCACCATCCGCCGCGAACAAGCCTCCACCGAAGAAGCCGCCCAGGACGCCGGGGCGTACCGCTTTCAGCGCGTCTCGCCCATCCCCACCGAGACCCTGGCCGGGGGCGGCCTCGGCCAGCCGGCGCAGCGCTGCGGCCTGAGCAAGTCGCCGTTCCGGCCCTCCGATGACGCCGCCCTGCTGCCGTTTCTGATTCCTGCCAATGCCCTGGCCGTCGTCGGCCTCCGGCAATTGGCAATCCTCTGGCGATACGTTGTGGGCCGGCCCGAAGACGCCGCCGGGGCGGAGTCGCTGGCGGACGAGATTGACCAGGGCATACGCGCCCACGCCATCGTCCGCCACCCCACTCAGGGAAACATCTTCGCCTATGAAGTAGACGGCTTCGGCTCCCACTACTGCATGGACGACGCCAATGTTCCCAGCCTGCTCAGTCTGCCCTATTTAGGATACTGTCCGCCGGAAGACCCGCTTTACGTCCGCACCCGTGGCTTTATCCTGAGCCATGCCAATCCCTACTACGCCGCCGGGCAGGCCGGGCGGGGCGTGGGCAGTCCGCACACGGGGGCGGGAACGATCTGGCCCATCGCCGTCACGATGCAGGCGCTCACCAGTCAGTCGGAGGACGAAATCCAGACCTGTCTTCAGACGCTGAAAGAGACTCACGTCGGCACCGGCTTTATGCACGAATCTTTCTGGAAAGACGATCCCACCCGCTATACCCGAAGCTGGTTTGCCTGGGCCAACACCCTGTTTGGCGAACTCATCCTCCACATAAACGCGCAGTATCCGCGCCTATTAGAGACGGCTTAGAAAGTGCCGAAAAAGCCTCCGGCCCTCGCATTTGTTTATCGGGCGGGGTTCGGCTTTGCCTTTTCCGGCGCTTTGTCCGGCGGGGCGGCGAGGGAGACTTCGGGCGGGATGGGATTGCCGCGGTCGCCCAGGCCGGAGCCGCTGCTGCCGACGGGGGACATGCGGCTGTCAGTGACGCCGTAAGGCTGCGGGGGCAGGGTCGGGGCTTCCAGGGAACTGCCGACGCGGCCCGCTTCATAGCCTCCGGCGGCGGAGCCGCCGGCACCCGCGCCGGTCGCGGCTTCACTGGGTCCGCCGGGCGGGGTCGGCCCCAGACGCAGGTCGGGCGGCGTGGTCGGGCCGGCCACCTGGTCCGCGGTGGGCTGCGGGCGGGCGCAGCCGGAGGCGAACGGGACAAGTAAGGTCAGAGCCAGGACGAGACGGGCATTGCGGGACAGCATGGCCTGTTATACCGGAAGGCGGCGCGGGTCAAACGCCGTCCGGCGGCAGGAGCAGGCGTTCCACAGCGTCACCGATGTAAAGGGTTGCGGGTTCTAAGGCGTCCAGCATCAGCCCGCGCAGGCGGCCGCCGCTCAGGGCCTTCATCTTAGTCAGGGTCGTGCGCCGGGCCAGCTTGGAGCAGGGCCGATGCGGCGTGGGCGTCACCCGGAGCAAGGCTTCGCCGAGCCGCAGCGTGTCGCCCGGATCGAACTGCGTCAGGTCCAGGCCGCGAATGATTAGATTATCGCCGGGCACATCGTAGGGAATATCCAGCGTGTCCAGGACTTCGGCATTGACAGCGGAGATTTGACGGCCCGGTACCAGCCTTCCGCGCCACCACTGCTTGCCGGGATACTGCCCTTCCGGCCCGGTTTCGGGCAGAACCCGCAGAGAGAAGACGAGTTCGTGCTGATCTGGTCGGGGCGACAGGACAAGCGCGGTAACGGCTCCGAAGCCGTCATAGTGGAGACGGGCGAGCTGGGCCTGATACTCTGCCAGCAGCGATTCGTCTAGCGTCTCTTCTACGGTCATGGCGCGGAGCCTTGACGCCACTCCCGGATCTGGTGCAGGTGGTAGGTGTCATGCAGGGGGATGAGAAGTGCCAGTGACTTCGAAGGAGATGTCGCCAATCTCGGGGCGGTTCCCGGTGCGCGGCCAGTCGGCGGGGGCGCAGGCACGGAGGTAGTCCACAAGTTCCTGGCGACGGGCCGCGAACAGGCGGGTCTGCGCGCGCCAGTCAGACTGCGCGTAGTTGTGGTCAATCGCCCATTGCCCCTCATCGTAGCCGGGCAGTGTCGGGTGGTCTTCGGTCTGCATCCGTGTCAGGCGCTCCAGAAAGACCGGCTCCCAGTCGGCCAGGTGCGCCATGATCTCGCGAATGGAAAAGCGGTCTGGGTCGGGCCGCCGGTCGGCCTCCTCGTCGGTCAGCCCGGCCAGCAAATGCTGGAACAGGGCCGGTGTCACTTCCAGAGCCGTAAACAGGTAGCGCTGGGCGTAGGGGTATTCTACCAGCATTCGCGTTCTCCTTCGGGGTCAATGCTTCTTATCCGGGCACGTTCTCCGAGGAGTGGCCGGGGTTGACTTTGGCGGACGGGTCCATGTGCGCTTTGGCGTGGTTGACGGCGATGGCCGCCTCGCCGAAGCCCGTCGCGATCAGTTTCAGCTTGCCGTCATAGGTCACGATGTCGCCCGCGCCGTAGACGCCGGGGATGTTCGTCTCCATGCGCGAGTTGACATGGATGGAGTTGCCGACGATCTCAAAGCCCCATTTCTTGATCGGCCCCAGATCGGTCAGAAAGCCTAGATTGAACAGCAGTTCGTCGCATCTCGTAAGAACTGTTCTTCTTTGGTGCGGTTGTCGAAGATGGTGACGCCCTGGACATGCTCCTCGCCATGCACCTGCTTGACCTCGTGGAACGTCTTGAACTCAATCGGCAGGGCCATGACTTTCTGGATCGTGTCTTCGTGCGCTTTGTATTTGTCCGAGCGGTGGATCTGCACGATGCTTTGTGCCGAGTCGTACAGATTCAGCGTCCAGTCGAAGGCGCTGTCGCCGCCGCCGACGACCATGAGACGCTTGCCGGCCAGGACGGATTTGTCGCTGACAAAGTAATGAACGCCGCGCCCTTCCAGTTCGTCCAACCCCGCCTGCGCGATCTTGCGGGGCATGAACGCCCCCACCCCGCAGGAGATCACGGCGGATTTGGCGTAGTGCAGATGGCCCTTCGCGGTTTCCAGCGTGATCAGCCCATCCTGCGAAGTCAGGTTCATGACTTTTTCGTCCAGCGCCAGGGCCGGCCCGTATTGCATCATCTGCTCGGTGAGGTTGTCCACCAGTTCGCGCGCATAGACTTTGGCGTAGCCGGCCACGTCGAAGATGTACTTTTCGGGGTACAGCGCGGCGAGCTGCCCGCCGAGTTCCGGCAGGCTGTCAATCACTTTGGTCTTCATGCCGCGCAGGCCGGCGTAATAAGCCGCGTACTGCCCCACCGGCCCGCCGCCGATAATCGCGATGTCAAAAACGTCGTCAGGGTTCACGTCCACAATGGCTTCCCGCTTCTAAAAAGTTCGTTGTTGGGACAGTTATTATGGGCGAAAACGACGCCCATTGTCAAGTTCGGCGCTAGGAAAAGCGCCCTGTCGCTTTTCATGCAGGATTCCGGGCGGGAAACGGCCAATAGTGTGTTCGGCTGCGCCCAGGCTGCTGAAAATCCTCGGCAGCGTAACCCAGGCCGGCGGAGGTATTTATGACATCACCACACAACAACGAACTTAGCCGACGAGAATTCCTTTCAGCGGCGGCCACGACGGCGGCCCTGCTGGCGCTCGGTGTCGGCGGCGCGACCGAGGCGTCCGGCGCGGCAGGGCGCGGAAACGCGGACGGGGGGCGGGTCGGCATCTCGGACGCCGCCTACGCCAGCGCCCGGACCCGCGCCCAGGCCCTCGCCGCCCAGATGACCTTGAAAGAAAAGATCAGCCAGGTCAACGCCGGAGCGGGCGCGATCCCGCGTCTGAACCTGCCCGATTACAATTACTATTCCAACGAAGCGCTGCACGGCCTGTGCACCGGCCCCCAGGTGACGTCGTTTCCGGTGCCGCTGGCGCTGGCCGCCGCCTGGAACCCGGAACTGACCCGGCAAGTCTACGGCGTCGTCGCCGACGAGTGCCGCGCCCATGACAACATCAGCCTGTATTCGCCCCTTACCCTGAACCTGCACCGCGACCCCCGCTGGGGCCGGTGTTACGAGGCGCCCGGCGAAGACCCCTGTCTGGCCGCGACGCTCGGGGTCCAGATCGTCCGGGGCATGCAGGGGGACGACCCGACCTGGCTCAAAACGACCGCCTGCTCCAAGCACTTCATCGCCAACAACACGGACAATGACCGCGACTCGGTCTCGGCGACGGTGGACCCGCGCTCCTTCTGGGAGTATTACACGCGCTCCTACCGGGCGACGGTGATCCAGGGCGACGTTTTCACGTTCATGAGCGCCTACAGCGCCATCAACGGGGTGCCGTGCTCGGCAGATCAGACCCTTTTGACCGACCTGCTGCGCGGCCAGTGGGGCTTCCGAGGCTTTGTCAACTCGGACTGCGACGCCATCGCGGACATTTACAACCCGCACCACTACGCCAAGACGCCCGCGGAGGCCGCGGCGATGGCGATCAAGGCCGGCTGCGAGGTAAACTGCGGCGATACGATGGTGCATCACCTTCAGGAAGCGGTGGACCAGGGACTGGTCACCGAGGCCCAGATCGGCGAGGCCGTCGCCCGAATCCTGACGGTGCGCGTCCTGCTGGGAACGCTGGACCCGCCGGCACAGGTGCCGTACAAGTCAATCACCCTGGCGAACCTGCCCTGGCCGGCCCACGATGCGCTGGCGCTGGAAGCCGCCCGCCAGTCGCTGGTGCTGCTGAAAAACGAGGCGAACTTCCTGCCGCTGGACCAGCGCCGGACCCAGAAGATCGCTATCATCGGCCCGCTGGGCGATGTCTGCCATCTCGGCGGCTACAGCGGCTCCCCGAAGACGCAGATTTCCCCGCGCCGGGCACTCGCGGCCCGGTTCGGGCTGCCGCTCAGCGTGGGCTTTATTTCCGGCGGAGACGCCGTCGCCACGCACGGGGGCATCACCACGCAGAACTCCCCGCTCGGCACGACCCAACTGGCTTATATCAGCAACGGCGACTGGGCGAAGTTCCACGCCGTGGATTTCACGGGACAGACCGAGATGCGCGCCAAAGTGGCGAGCGCAGGCACGGGCGGCCAGATAGATGTCCATCTGGACAAGCTGGACGGGCCGCTGGTCGGGACGTTCACCGTCCCCGGCACGGGAAGCTGGGACCATCTGGTGGACGTCTCGCTCCCGCTGGCAGGCTTGACCGGCCTCCATGACATTTTCGTCGTGTTCCAAGGCGGCACCGGCTACATCATCAACCTGGAGCGCCTTACCCTGCTTCCGGTCCCCCCGCCGGTCGTCCAGAAGGGCGCGCGGCAGATCACCTTCCACGGCGGCTGCGGCGTCACCGGGGCCAGGGACGATGCCGCGTTCGCCGAGGCCGTGGAGTTGGCCCGGGACGCGGACGTTGTGGTGATGGTCTGCGGCGTCAACGGGGACGTGGACGGCGAGGCGCATGACCGCGACACCATCGGCCTGACCGGCGCCCAGCCGGAGTTAATCCAGGCCGTCTACGCCGTCAACCCGAAGGTCGTTCTTGTGCTTTCGTCCAACAACTCCGTCAGCATTGAGTGGGAGCAGGCGCATCTACCGGCCATCCTCTGCGCGGTCTGCGCGGGGCAGGCGCAAGGCACAGCGATTGCCGAGGCGCTGTTCGGCGACACCAATCCCGGCGGCAAGCTGCCCTGCACCTGGTACCGCTCACTGGATCAGCTTCCGCCCAGCCACGATTACGACATCCACAAGGGCCGCACCTACATGTACCTCGACGGCGACCCGCTGTACCCGTTCGGCTACGGCCTGAGCTACACGAGCTTCCGCATGGACGGCCTCCGGGCGAACGCCACGGAGATCGGCCCCGGCCAGTCGGTGAAGGTCTCGGTGCATGTGACCAACACGGGCAAGCGCGCCGGAGCCGAGGTCGTGCAGCTTTACGTCGTACCGCCGGCCTCGCCGGTCAAGCGCCCCCATCGGCAACTGGCCGGCTTCCAGCGCGTCGCGCTGAAGCCTGGCGAGGGAAAGACGGTCGTCTTTGAGGTGCCGTACACGGCGCAGCCCTTCTGGTACTGGGGCGAAGACGAGAAGCGGTTTGTCCTTCAGCCGGGCGCGGCGACCCTGGAGATCGGCAACTCGTCGGCCTCTTTGCCGCTCAAAACGCCGGTGACATTGAAACCGGCGCTGGCGGCGCTCCCGCACCCCGACGCCGTTGACACCGTGGCGGCGACCTCCTCCGTGGTGTAAGCGCCCCTCGGCAGCACAGGAGGAACGGGCCGGGTATAATGTATAATGCCTTGAAAGGGAGGCAGACCATGGCAAACGAAACAACACTTGAGAAACCGACACTGCCGCTCATTGAGCCGCTGATTGACGGGAACGACTTTACCGCCGATACCTCGGCTGATGGCAAGGAACCTTCGGAAGTGGGACCATATCACGACCACTGGGCCTCGGTGATCGGGGCATTCAAGGATGATCCTATGCTGGATGCGATGATGGAGAATATTCGTCAGCGGCGGCGTGAGATGGATGCGGACGACAACATTCCCTAGTCACCATGTTTTTCCTTGACGCCGATACGATGGAGCGGGTCTTCCGGGCGGACTTGGTGATCACTCGGCGGCTGGAACGGACGCCCCCGGAACAGGTTTGGGTGAGTTCGATCACGTCTGAGGAAATGCTCGGCGGCGCACTCGCAGAAATCAACAAAGTGCGCGACCAAAAGCCGTTCCGAGACATTGAAGCCCCTTCGCGTTATTTCGTGCGCCTGATTGAGCGTCTTCGTGTGTACAACATCCTTCCCTACACCAATGCCGCCGAGGAAGTGTATCGTGCTTACGATGCCTCCGTCAAGCGGATCGGGAAAATGGACTGCCGTTTGGCCGCCCATGCCTCGGTCATGAACTTCACCGTCGTCACCTGTAACACTGCCGATTTCCAGCCCCCAATAAAACCTTAAAATCCCTAGCCTTCGGGTGGAGGATTGGAGCCGGACATAGAGTTTGCAGGGGAGAAAAACCTAACCCCGGCGCCGACCCTTCCCTGTGAGGGAAGGGTAAGGGAGCCGAGGCCCCGCACAGCGCTCCTCGGGGTCGGACAAAGCCGCCACCGTCGCCGGAGGGCGGAAGGTCATCCCATAAAACGGGTAGCCCAAACGCTCTTCCCCCGGCGCTAACCACTGCTCACTCTGAGGGGAGCCGCAAGCGGAGAGGGAAAGCCTTTCCCCAGGCAGTTCGTTTTCGCTGTTTTCCAACAACTCGGCTTCGCACTTTGCCTCAAGCACAGTCTCTGCCAACGTATCTGCCACTTTGTCCGCCGCCGTGTCTAACGGAGCCTCCGCCAGATCGGCCATCGCCTGCTCCGTCGCCTGGCGAATGCGCCACAGGCGGCTGCGCGTTTCCATGTCTACCGCCTTGTTGTCTTCCCAATCTTCCCGGCACTCACGCTCCGAAATCTGCGTGTCTTCCAGCACCTGATCCCGAACACGCCGCTGATACAATTGGGGCACGTCCTTATTGAGCATTTTGACCGCCGTGTCGATCTGCCGATGCAGGGCGGTCTCATGGCGCATGACTTTTTCGATGCGGTCCAGTCGTTCGTCTTCGGTGAGGGTGTCGTCCTCAAAGAGCTGTGCCTGCCAGCGGTGCAGACGACGCAGTCTCCAACTGGCGGCGGAAATCTTTTCAACGTAGTGTCGTTCGAGGAGGTTTCTGGGGGTGAGCTGTGCCATCCACTGCTGTTCGATCTGTCGGTATCCTTCGGGGTCTTCTCCGAGGGAGGGGAGGACGACGTCACGGGCGAACAGTCCGTGAGTGGTGGCGTTTCGGCTGGCAATGGCTTTGCCGGCATCTGATGTGGGCATGGGTGTACCTTTCCTTGTGTCGTGGCGTCGTGGTGACAACTTGAAGAACGGTGCGGCCCCTGCTTTGATAATGGCGAAATTGACCGGATTCTTTAGGGTGATTTCGTTTGCCCGGCTGGCTGACCCCGCGGAGAAGGCGCCCCACAAGCGGGTAGCAGTTCCGCTTCGGCGGCAGGGTCAGCATCAAAAGAGGTTATTCTTGGGGATCATCCGGCTGGAGGGTCTGCGCCCCGAATAGAAGGCGCAGTAAAAATACGACTGTCTCGGCGGTCTCCGGCGGCTCATCCGGGTCGGGAGGCAGGAGGGAGAACAACAGGCGGGCAGGCGTCCCGGATCGTCGCCGGGTGGGGCCGTAGTAAAGCAGGCGGCGCACTTCCCGGCCGTAGAAGTCCGACGCTTCTTCGTCTCGGGCGTGGGACAGCGGGCCTGGGAAATCGGGAAGGGCGCTGATCGCCCGCGCCAAGCCCACAGCCCATTCCTGGGCGCGGTCAGGACCAAGTGAGCGGTTGAAAAAGAGGATCGCCCGGTCCCAGTCAACTTCAAAGCGGTCGCTTTCCACAATGGCAAAGCGGCGCGGCGGCTCTTCAGAAGAAGCGTTCATAGCAGCCCGAGATGCTTTGCTTCCGCAAGCTTTTCCGGCGCCAGGGCATCGAGGCCTGCCTCGTAGCGATCCCTCAGTTCCTCGTTTGAGAGAGGAGAAAGGTCTTCCGTCCAGCCATATTTCTCCCGCGCGTTTTGGGTAGACGCCTGCGGGTCAAATGGGCGGCGCGGCCCATCCAGCATCGCCTGCATCTCGGCCCGTCCCACCGCCTCCCACTCCCAGCGGCGCACCGTTTCGGCAAGGGCTTCAGCCACCACCCGGTTGAAAATCGCCCCCTCCGTTTCGCAGGGCGCGCAGGCGCAAGGCCAGGTCGTCGTCAATGGTCACGGTCGTCATGGCGGGCTTCCTCCCAGGATTTCGTCAGCACGTTTCTCCCATTATACCCTTACCGCCCGTACAGCGCGTTCAAGAGGCGGTTCAATTGGGTCTCCTGCGCGGTCATGGTGACGGCGTCGGCGTCAACATCAACGCTGTGGTGACAAGGCGGTCGGCTTCTTCGGCGTCTGGGAGGGAGATGTGCGGCTTTAACTCATGGATGCGCTGGGCGACTTCGCGTGGGTCAGTGACATGCTCGCGATTGCGTATCCAGACCGCCGTCGCCAGACGTTCCAGTTCAATCACGCCTTTTGCTCCGACTGTCGCGGCGACAAGGAAGAGGACCCCACCCGGCTCGTTCCTCGGCACCCTCCCTTCATCCCGCTACGGAGGCTCTGCGACTAGGGGCACTGCGTGGAGAGGGTAGGAGAAAAGGCACGACTATCGGGTGAGGACGCCAAAAAGCGCCTTCGGGGCTGAAGGGGTGAAGTGATTGGCGGCTTTGACTTTTTCGGCATCATTGGCTATAATAGATCAATGACTCTCACCCCGTCAACCTCGCCTTCCTCGGTTCCCGCTTCGGGCTCGTTTTTTGGCCACGAAACCTTTGCCCTCCGCTATTCCCGGCTGAAAAAAGGAATGGACGACAGGGGAAACAAAACTTGGTAACGGACGCGCAGACACTGAGCAAATATCTTCATCTTTTCAGTAACCTTCACCGGAATATGGGGATAGCGCCCCACAAGCCGGTGCTGCTGCTCTCCATACTTGAAGAAATTGACCGGGGCCATATTACTGATAACAAGATATATCTCACAGTGGAACTTGTTGCTGCCTTCCGGGAGAATTGGGCTGCCCTTCCGCTCCCTGCGGGGAACTGGCTAGAACGGATATGGAATCCCTATCGCTATTTGCTCCAAGACGGTTTTTGGGAATTAATCAGGAACGGAACATCCCTGACAGGCAGAGAAGTTGGTCAGCCGAACTCCGTCAATGATATGCGGAAGCGAGCAGACTATGCTCAATTTTCACCGGACCTTTGGGAGACATTGCAGGATAAGATAGCTCGGCAAGTTCTCCGGCAACATCTACTTCAAGTCTACTTTGGAATCGCGCAAGGCCAAGTTCAGCCACGGATTGCCTCCGACCCAGTTAAAGCACAATTGGAGAGGTTAATTGATGAATCGCAAAGCCAGCAACGCAAGAAACGGGTGAAAGAAACAGCCGACGACACGGCCTATTATGTGCGTCACGCACTTTTCCCGCAGCTTATCCGTGCGGTTTATGATGACACCTGCACAGCCTGCGGCCAGTTTGCACGCATTGAAAAGAGCAGCATTATCAACGCGGCTCATATCAAGCCATTCGCGACTTTTCACGATGACCACCCGAGCAACGGCCTAGCCCTCTGCAAAGACCACCACTGGGGCTTTGACAATGGCGGTTTCGGCATCACTGACGACTACACCATTATTGTGTCTTCGCGCTTCCAATATACTCCTGGCTTTATCAATCCTAATGCACCCATTCGCCTGCCATCCTCAAAGAATTGCTATCCAGACCTAGCTGCGCTCGCTGAACACCGCAAGAAACATGACTTAAAGTAATGGTGTGTATTCAGCAGCTTACCGAACCCGGTAAACTTCTTGACGATGCCATTTTAAGGCTTCCTGACTCGGCCAGAAGGCTTCCTCACAAGGAAGCGTCAATGGCCTTCCAGCCAAATTCGGCAGATGCGCCGGGATGTTATAATCTGCTTTGACAAGGCCAGACACAACCACGATATTCTGAGCCGAAGCTGCCAACAGTCCCTCATCAAATCCCCAGTGACATAACTTGCAAAGAGCGATCCCGTTATCCACGGCGTCGTTATGTGTCTTGCTCCACGGCACAATGTGACTGGCATCGGTAGCGGTGTGTCCGTCTGGTGTCAGCACTTTCAAGCCGCAGAAGGCGCAGTGGTAAGCATAAGCGCTGATAATTGCCCGACGAAAGCCCTGATCTCGCGAAGTTGTTTGATAATCCGCAAAAGCACCTTCGCGGAAAAGTTTGTCTTTGGCTTGTTTGAGCAGTGTTTCACTATACTGGTACGCTTCCTGATTGACGACGCCTTGATTTAGGAGGGCAGCCTGCGCCTCGGGGGTAAAATACTTCTCAATGAGGACTCGGCGAAGTTCATCCCGAGAGAGTTGCAAATGCAGCAGGGCATACAAGTCTTCGTCAAGTTTCGCTCCAATAACCGTCTCACGAAGTTCATTCAACGAACGAATTTGTTTGGCGGCCTCAACGTAAGCCTCTTTGCCGGGCAAGGGAAGTAAGTGCCAAAACTTCTCGCTTTTCAGGTGAAAGAAGGGCAACGCCATGTTGCCACGCCGATCCGGGGGCATGACACGCGACCAGTAGAGCGTAAACACTTCGGCCAGTTCTAAGGAAGGCTCAATTAGGTTCTGCGTGATAGCCCCTTCTGCAAACAGGTCACAGATGGAGAGTAGCAGCAGAGGTTTGTGCGGGGCCTGATAGGTCGTAAGCGCCGTCCAGCGGGCGGCGCTCTTGTCCATACTCAGGTCAGAGAACTTGTTCATGTAATCTTCCAATGTCACCTGTTTGCTACCTTCACAAGCATCGACAAAGGTATTTTGCTTTGGCCCATTATGTTACACAAACCCTGCTATTCACTCCGCCGCAATCCGAAACTAACCCGAACTAAAGTACCCCACTCCACGGCCATAAGAGATGAACTCGCGAAGCAGCGGCACAAACTGGTCCGCGATCAAGTCTGCCGAAGACGTGTTATCTGGCCCTGACCGTCCTTGCCCTGACCGCGCTTTTGATCAGCGGACGTTAACGCCCATTAGCGTCCGCCCATGCCGGCCAGGGAGACGCCTTCGATGAAGTAGCGCTGGGTGAAGAAGAACAGCACGATCACCGGCAGGACGACCAGGGTGGTCGCCGCCATCAGCAGGCCCGGCTCGCCGCCGTGCGCGGAATTGTAGAGCTGCAGCACATAGGAGAGCGGCATCTTCTCCGGCGACGAGATGTAGATCAGCGGACCCAGAAAGTCTTTCCATGCGCCCAGGAAGGTCATGATCGTCACGGCGGCCAGGGCCGGCTTGACCAGCGGCAGCATCACGCGCCACCAGGTCGTCAGCGGCCCGCAGCCGTCGATCTTCGCCGCGTCCTCCAGTTCCTGCGGGATGCCCAGGAAGAACTGGCGCAGCAGAAAGACGTTGAAGGCCGAGGCGAAGAACGACGGCACCCAGAGCGGCAGCAGCGTGTCGATCCAGTGCAGCTGGCGGAAGATCAGGAAGCGCGGCATCATGGTCACGGCGTCCGGCAGCATCATGGTCGCCAGCAGGACGCCGAACAGCCAGTCCCGGCCCGGCCAGCGCAGGCGCGCGAACCCGTAGGCGACCAGGCTGGACGACAGCACGGTTCCGACCACCGACATCACGGCGATGATCAGCGTGTTCGCCAGGTTGAGCAGCCCGTAGTCGCTGTCCGGCGGCAGGAACTTCAGGGCGTCCGGGTAGTTGCGCCAGAGCACGGGATGCGGGCATCCAGACCGGCGGATAGACGGCGATCTGGGCATCGGTCTTGAGCGAGGTGACGACCAGCCAGACGAACGGCACCAGGAACAGCGCCGACCCGGAGATCAACACCAGATGCAGCAGCGTCAGCTTCGTCTCCCGCTCCGGCACCAGCGCCTCGCGCGGGGCCAGATCTCGCGTCAAGTGCCAGTGTCCCGCCGAGCAGCACGAGCGCCGCCAGGACCAGCCGCCGACGACCGGCGGCGACGAAAGCGGCGACAAGGACGGTCACCAGCGGCAGCAGGAGCAGGCCGACAATCAGCGGCGTTTCGCGCCGCCGCAACGCCCGCAGTCATTGCGCCACCCAGAGGGTCAAGGCCGCGTAGCCGAGCAGCGACCGAAAACAGCCAGAAAAGTGCGTTCATCGGCATCTTATTTCCCCTCCGTCTCGTAATGCACCCAGCGCGGGGCGAGCTTGAGCTGGCCCAGCGTCAGGCCCAGAATCAGAATGAACAGGAGCCAGGCGAGGGCGCTGGCATAGCCCATCTTGAAGTACTGGAAGGCGTTGTTGAACAGGTACACGACCGGCACCAGCAGGCTGTCGTCCGGGCCGGTGCTGCTGCCCCCGCCGGTGCCGCCCAGAATGTAGGCCGTCTCGAATGTCTGCAACGCCCCGATGGTGCCCATGATCAGGTTGAAGAAGATATAGGGCGAGAGCATCGGGAGCGTGACATGGCGGAACTGCGACCACCAGCCCGCGCCGTCCAGCGAGGCCGCCTCGTAGAGCGTGCGCGGGATGGACTGCAGGCCCGCCAGCCACAGGATCATGCCGCCGCCCGCGCCCCACAGGCCCATGAAGATCAGGCCGGGCTTGGCCCAGGACGGCACCGACAGCCAGCCGGGCGGCGGCAGATGCCGAACCAGTGCGAGATCGTCGCCTGCCAGACGGCATTGACCAGGCCCCGGTTCGGGTCGGAGTTGAGGATAAAGCTCCCACAGCACCGAGGTCGCCACGACGGGAACGATGCTGGGCATATAAAAGAACGTCCGGTACCACTGCTGGCCGCGCAGTCTTGGTGTTGAGCAGCAGCGCCATGGCCAGGCTGGTCGCCATGCCGAGCGGGATGCCGATGGCGGCCAGATAGAGCGGCATTGCCCAGGCTTTTCAGGACCAGCGGGCGATCCAGAGTGACCAGGGACATGTAGTTGGACAGCGCCGGCCCAGCGCGGCGGGATGCAGGACATCGTAGTCGCAGAACGACAGCACCAGGGAGGCCAGGATCGGCCCGAGGGTGAAGACGAGAAAGCCGAACGCCCAGGGCAGGATAAACAGAAAGCCGGCCCGCGCTTCCGCCCGCGCCGCCTCGCGGCCGCTGACGCATCCAGCGGGCAGTGCCGAGGCCCAGAGCCGCAAAGCCCGCCAGCGCGAGCAGCGCGACCACGACGGCGACCGGGCCGGAGCGGCAGCAGCGGGTGCGCCTCGCGGTTGTACGACGCTGTCCAGTTCGATCTGCACCGCGCGCTGCCCGTCGGCCAGCGACTGCTGGGGCGTCTGCGTGTGCCGCAGGGCGCGGTCCACGGCGCGCACCTGCTCGTCCCAGAGCCGCTGCCCGACAAACGTGACCGGGCGGAACTTCGTGTCCGGCAGCAGATCGCGTGCTGACCTGCTTGGCCTTGCAGGTATTTGGGCGGCAGGCGTGCTCTTGTAGGCATCGAAGACCAGTTTGTTGGCGGGAATGTTGGCGAAGAGGCCGGGACATACAGGCGGCCCTTGCTGTGCGCATAGGCGGCCTGCGCCCGCGCGCCGATCAGCGCGGCCTCGGGCGAGTTGAACCACTGGATGAACTCCCAGGCCTCGCGGACATGCTTCGCGCCGCGCGGAATCGCGAACGAAAAGCCGCCGGACCAGGTCACCCAGGTCGGATCGTGCGCGAACCGCCCTTCATGCCGCAGGCGTTCCTCCGGAACCGGAACCGGGACGACGCCGAAATCCATTTCCGGCTTGTACCGGGCGATGGCGTTCATAAACCCGTCGCCCTCCACCCGCATCGCCAGCTTGCCGGTGATGAACGGGTCCTGCTCATCGCTGCCGAAGCCGCCGGAGAAGGCGTTGACCGCGTCCACGCCGCCCAGCGCATCGTACCAGGAGACCATGCGCGGCGAGCGCCTTGACCGTCTGCGGGTTGTCCAGCGTGCAGTGGCGGCCATCGGGCGACATGACCTCGCCGTCCTCCTGCCAGGACCAGAGGTAGAGCCAGCCCTGCCCGAAGATCGGCACAAGGCCCAGCCGCGTCATAGCCGCCGTTGGGGGCGCGCTTCGGTCAGCCGTTTGGCGTCGGCGATCATCTCGTCCCAGGTCTGCGGCGGCTTGTCCGGGTCCAGCCCGGCCTGCCGGAACAGCGCCCGGTTGTAGAAGAGCACGCGGTCGTCGGTGCTGTTCGGGATGGCGTAGACGTGGCCCTGGTAGACGGTCTCGGCCCAGGTCGCCGGGACGTAGTCGCTCTGACGGATCGCCAGCGGATCGGCGGAATGGGCGTCGGCCGCAAGCAGATCGTCCAGCGGGCGGAAGGCATCGCGGCTGGCCCAGTCGCCGATGGTGAAGCGGTCCTGCTGCACCAGATCGGGCGGAACGCCGCCGACGATGGCGGTCATCAGTTTCTGCGGGTTCATCGCGCCCGCGCCCATCGAGAGCGCCGCGATCTTGATATTCGGGGTGCCGCTGCTCGAACGCAGCGATCTTGGCGTCCATGTCCTTGGACTCGGCGCTGGACTCCATGCCCCAGACCACCAGGCGCACGGGGTCAGCGGCGCAGAAGCGGGGCATCAACGCCGCAAGCGCCAGCAGCAGAACCGTCAGTGTTTTCAAACTCATGGGGGTATGATAACGCAGCAGAGGCAAAGTGTCAAGCAGAAGTAGAGATGTGATCGTGATCGGCGGCGGCATCGGGGGGTTATCGGCAGCGATTGGGCTGGCCGCGCGGGGCGCTCGCGTCACCTTGCTGGAAAAGAACGACAGCGTCGGCGGCAAGCTGAACGTCTGGGCCAAAGACGGCTTTCTCTTTGACACCGGCCCGCATGTTTTGACGATGCTGTGGGCATTGGAAGAAGTGTTTGCGTCGGCAGGGCAGCGTCTGGAAGACGTGCTGGACCTGGTCCGCCTGGACACGGTCTGCCGCTACCACTGGCCGGACGGCGCGACGCTGGACGCCCCGGCCGATCCCGAAGACGCTGCCCGCGCCATTGCCGCCTTTGCGCCCGGCGACGAAGCCGGTTTCCGGCGTTTTCTGGCCTACGCCCGGCAAGTCTCCGACGCGACCACCGACCCGTTTCTGCGTCAGGATTTCGGCGCACAGGTGCGCGGCATCCCTACCCCCGCTCAATGGCAGCAGTTAGGCGATTTTCTCGCCTTAAAGCCCTGGCGAACATTACGGGACGTAGTTCAAGATTGCTTCGCCGACCCGCGTCTGCGCCAGATATTTGAGCTATACGCGCTGTACAGCGGCTCTCATCCGGCCCGCGTTTCGGGTATCTTCGCCACCGTCGCCGATGTGCAGTGGCGGCAGGGAACCTATTATGTCCGGGGCGGGCTGTACCAACTCGCCGGAGCCTTGCGCGACGCTGCCAAGTCGCTGGGGGTGACGGTTTCAGACAAGCACACCTGTCGCTGAGATTCTGGTCAAAGCGGGCCGCGCGCGAGGCGTCGTCACCGCCTCCGGCGAGCGTCTCTTCGCCGATGTGGTCGTCTGCAACGCCGACTGCCTTCAGGCGCTGACAACTCTTGTCCCCGCTTCGGCCCGCCGTGCCTGGACGCCCGCGCGCATTGCCAAAATTGAACCCAGCACGTCGGCCTTTCTGCTTCTGCTGGGCATTCAGGGGACTTACCCGCAACTCGCCCATCATAACTCGTTTCTGCCTGACGACGGGGAGGCCGAATTTGCCGCCATCTTTGACCAGAAGCGACCCGCCGAAGACCCGACGGTGGGCGTCGCCTGCCAGTCCGTCACCGACCCGACCAAAGCGCCGCCCGGCTGTTCCAATCTGTTCGTCATGACCAATCCGCCTGCCCTGGGAGGCCCCCCTGCCCCCAATTCTGGGGGAGCCGGAGGGGAATTCGACTGGCGTCGGGAAGCGCCTCGCTACCGTGATTTGGTCCTGTCCAAACTGGAGCACATGGGCCTCACGGGCCTGCGCGACCGTATTCTCGTGGAGCAGATGTGGACGCCACGGGACCTCCAGAGCCGCTACGACACCTATCGGGGCGCGATCTATGGTCTGTCGTCCAATGGCTGGCGGCAGGGATTTTTGCGCCCGCCCCAGGTCTCGCCAGACGTGCACAGCCTTTATTTCGTCGGCGGCAGCACGCATCCCGGCGGCGGCGTTCCCCTTTGCGCTCTTTCCGGGACTAATGCTGCCAGGCGCATTGCCGGGGAGACAGACGCCGTTCCCGGCGCGAGGGCATGACCAATCTGAAACAGGCAAATCAAAGTTGCGGCCCAGGCGGCAAGAGTGAACTGAACCATCAAGACATTGATCCAGTCTACACGCCGCTTCGCCGACGTTTGATGCTTCCGTTTCTCTACCCGTTCGAGCCGGAGCCGGGGGCGGGAAACCGGGGAATGTCCGGTTTCCGCATCGTGCAGAAGTTCCAGCGTCCAATCGTGAAACATGGTGAATCTCCTCCCATTTGAGTCTCTTCACCCTGGATTCTACTGCGGCAGCGTTAATCAAACGTTAATGAGAACGTTAATTCTCCGGGTTTTCTCCAACGGCAATCATTTTTTCGTCCAAAGCAAAGGCGACGGCTGACGGCAGTGCCAGTGTCTGCCCCTCCGCCCAGCACGAAGCGAAATGAGCCTCGCCAAGCCTGGCCCGCGCCGCGGCAATCGCCTGAGCCACGTCTTTCTGCGGCTTTGATTTCAAGGGAATTTGGAGGGAGAGGCGCTGCTGCGCCGCCGCGCCCAGCAGGCGGGCGGCGCGCTCCAGACTTTGCTCCAACCCTGCCGCCAGGCAGCCAAATCCTTCCAAACACAGGACGATGCCGAGAGGATGGTCCATTTCCTGCCACAGCCGCAGGCTTTCCCCATAGAGATAGGCCGCCTGACTGTCGTCTTTCTGCCGGGCGGCGATGGCTGCCAATCGCGAAAGCGCCTGCGCCTGCCCCGGCTTGCGTTCCAGGGTTTGGTACAGGCCCAAGCTTTGCGCGAGAAGCGCGTGCGCTTCCTCCCAGCAGCCCTCTTCGGCAGCGATCATCCCCAGGCTTTCCAGCAGCGAAGCCAGCATTTCCGGGCTGTCCAGCCCCTGCGCCGTCGCCAGACTTTCCATTCGAAAGCGCCCGTGACTGCTCGGTTTCCCGCAGGGCCGCCGCCACTTCCGCTCGCGCGCAAAGGGCCGCGGCCAGGTCCCATTTATTGCCGGAACTGCGAAACAGCGCCAGCGCCTGTTCGCCTAAACGCTGCGCTTCGGCAGGGCGTCCCCGTTCCAGCGCCAGAGGCGCAAGGCGGAAGGCCAGCAGGCGTCCAATGCCGCAGGAGGCCCCCAGTTGGGTCAAGGAGGAAAAGCTCTCCTGATACAATCGCTCGGCGGCATCAGTGTCGCCATGCATTTGCGCCACGATGCCGAGGTTTTCCCGCATCACCGCCACTCCGGCCTGACGCCCGGCGGCCCCAAAACAGGCCAGGCTCTCCAAGTAGCAAGCGTGGGCGGTGTCCAGGTTTCCCTGCTCACAGGCAATGTGGCCGAGCATGGAGAGACAATGCGCCAGAGCATAGAGATTATCTTCTTCTCGGAAAAGAGCCAGGTTCCGCTCATAAACGGCGCGTGCCTGTGCGTAATCGCCTTGCAGAAATGCCGTCTGCCCCAGACTGCCCAGCGCGTGTCCGACCCCGGTCTTCCAGCCATTTTCCTGAAAGATGATCAGAGCCTGATTGTACAGCCCGGTCGCTTCCGTCATTTTTCCCCCATGCCGGGCGGCGTCAGCCTGGGCCATAAGCGCCTGAGCGATCCCATACTGGCCGCCCAGTGCCCGCTTTCGGGCCAGACATTCCGCCAGCACCGAACACGCCGCCTCCTGCCCCTCCTGCATCCCGACGAGAAGCCCTAATTGAAGCAGAGCGTCCGCAATTCGGGGCAGATCCCCCAGTTCCCGCCAGACCGCCAGGCTCTCCCGGTATCGGGTAAGCGCCACGTCCAGTTCGTTTTGGTACGCTGCCAGGTGGCCTGAGGCGAACAGGGCGACGGCCCGCACGGGAGGGGAAGCAGACACATTCGCGCGCAGGGCCTCTTCCAGCCGTCGTCTTCCCTCCACCACCAGACCACGCGCGGACCAGAACAGGGCCAGGGCCGCGCAGAGGCGCAGCCGATGTTCCTGGCGGTCCGGCCGCCGTTCGTTCCAATCCAAAGCCGCGTCCAGGTTCTCGCTCTCCATCGTGAGCCGGTTCAGCCATCGCTCAGCCTCGGGGCCTCGCAGACCAGCCTCGCCTGCCTCCGCCAGCTTCAAACACCAATCCGCGTGATGCTGCTCGCGCAGCGCCCGCTCGTCCGGCGACAATTGCTCCAAGCCGAACTCACGCAGCGCCTCCAGGAGCCGGAACCGCATCGCATTTCCTGTCGCATTCCCGGTTTCTTCCGCGACAATCAGCGAACGCTCCCGCAGCTGCTCCAGACCTTCCAGCGCCTGACTGTCCTCGCAGACGGCCTGCGCCGCTTCCAGTGTCCAGCCGCCCCGAAAGACCGATAAGCCGGCAAAAAACAATTGGAGCGCCGGGGTCAGCATCCGGTAACTCCATTCAATGGTCCCCCGCAGCGCGCGGTGGCGCGGCGACAGGTCCTTGCGCTTGCTCACCAACAGATCAAACCGATGCGCCAGACGTTCCTCCATCTGCGCGGGCGTCAGTGTCCGTCCCCAGGCCGCCGCCAGTTCCAGGGCAAGGGGTAAACCTTCCAGCCGCCGGCACACCGCCGCCACCGCCGCCGCGTTTCGGTCAGTGACCTGAAAGTCCGGGCGAACCGCCTGCGCCCGGTCCAGGAAAAGATGAACGCTCGGGCAGGCCAGCAGATGGTCCTTGCTTTCCCCGGCCTGCGGGATGGGCAGGGGCGGAACAGGCAGTTCGCGCTCTCCACTGATGTCCAGCGGCTGCCGGGATGTCGCCAGAACGCGCAAGGCCGGCGACTGCTCCAGCAGGGCATAAACCCGAGGGCCGCCCTCTTCCACCACCTGTTCAATGTTGTCCAATATCAGCAGCCCAGGCTGTTCCTTGAGCGCCAGAGCCGCCTGCTCCCAGGGTTCCTGTTCGGGATTTGGCGTCAGACCGAGCGTTTCCAGGATCGCCAGCGGAATTTGCCCGGCATTCGCCACGTCCTCGAGAGGCACAAACCGGACCAGCCGCCCGGCCTCCGCTTCGCGACGCGCGAGTTCCAGGGAAAGCCGCGTCTTTCCCGCACCGCCCGGACCGGTCAGCGTGATCAGCCGCACATCCGGGGAACCGAGCAGCGCCTGCGCCTGCACCATCTCTTCCTCCCGCCCAAAGAAGCGCGTGAACGGCAAAGGCAGAAAGGTTCCCGCCTCCGCGCGCGCCGTGGCTTGTTTCAAGAGCGGGAGGGAGCGCGAGGGAGTTTCGGACCCGAACGAAAGTCTGCGGGAGGGCGTTGACCAGAGCCTGTGTCGCCGCGTCAGGTCTCACGTCCAATTCATCATGAAGAAGCCGCTCCAGTTCCTGGTAATGGCGTCGGGCGGCCTCCGGCTGGCCCATCGTCGCATACAGACGCATCACGGCCCGGCGGGCTTCTTCATCAAACGGATCACTCAGAACAGCCCGCAGCGCACTGTCCAGCGCCTGGTCCGCCGCCCCGCGCTGCTCTTGAAGCGACGCCAACTGCCGCAGCGCGGCGCGATAGCGCTGCGCCTGCCGTTCCCGCTCCGCGCAGGCCCAGTCCTCAAAGAAACCGGGCAGCAGATCGCCGCCATACAAGGAGACGGCCTGCTGGAGCGCGACAATCTGAGCGTCAGGAGTCAAAGCCTGTGCGGCGGTGTCCAAGGCCGCCTCATACTCGGCCAAATCAGTCGTCACCGCCTCCTGACGCAAGCGAATGTTGACCCGATCCGCCTGCAAAATGCTGCCGGACGGCAGATCGGGCGGCTCCAGTTGGTGACGCAGGGAACTCAGCGCAACGCGCAGGCTCAGGCGGCTGCCGGCAGGGCCACCTTCCGGCCAGAGCAATTCCTGAAGTTCCTCGCGGGGATGCGCTCGCCGCGGCGAACAGGCCAGGCAGGCAAGGAGGCCGGCGGCCTTGCCGCTGGCAAAGCGCGTGACGACCTGCGCGCCGACTTGAACTTTGAACTCGCCCAGCAGAGTGACACGGCAAAGCGGGGGAATCATTGGTGCCTCTATGGATGCCGCAAGCTTAGGAGAAATGCGATTAGCCCAACACTGTTGAGCAGGCTGCACAGACCGCCCACGATAATGCCGACCCAGGCATGCGTCACGCCTTTGGCTTCAGGATAGGTCTGGGCATACTTCAGCCCGCGCAAGCCTAAGACAACGGCGGCAATGCCCAGCGGAATTCCCAGACAGGGAGCAAGCGAAAACACGCCCAGGTAATAGGCCGTCAATGCCGATGCGTTCTTGTAGGGTATCAGCCCGCCAAACCCGCCGATGGTGGTTTGCGGCTGGGGCGGATAGCCCTGCGGCGGATACTGACCGCCGGGCGGGGGCGGCCACGCCGCCAGCAGGCTCTGGCCGCAGTGGGCGCATTGTGTCAGAGCATTCGGGTTCGGAGCGCCGCAGCGCGAACAGAACGGCGCGACGGGCGGAGGCGGGGTACTCATGAGTGTTCCTTAAATCAGGCACGGCGGGCAACCACCATCTGCCGCACGATTGGTTCTTCGGCTTCCGGCAGAGACACGGCTGTTGGCGGCTCCATTGTTAGCCCGAGACGGCGAGCAACGGGATGCGCGGCGGCGAATTCTTCGGCCACGCCCACGCCTTTGAGGGCAACGATCTGGCCGCCCGGCGCGGCGAACGGGGCCAGCCAGGGCAGCAGGCGGTTTAACGGCGCGACGGCGCGGGCAATGACAACGTCAAACTGCCCTGTGAGCTGGGGCTGCCTGGCAGCATCTTCCGCCCGTGCATGGACGGTCTGAACACCGTCCAGCCCCAGCGCGTCGGCGACGGTTTGGCAGAACAGCAGCTTTTTGGCCGTCGAATCCAGCAAGGTCACAACCAGATCGGGTTCGAGCAATTTTGAGAGCCAGCCCCGGCAGACCCGCCCCGGTTCCGACATCCAGCAGACGCGCGCCGTGGGGCAGCGAGACGACCGTCAGCAAGGCGAGAGAATCCAGAAAGTGCTTCACGGCCACATCACGCGGCGAGGTGAGCCGCGTCAGGTTCATCCGCGTCGCGTTCCACTCGGTCAGCAAATGGGCAAAGTCTGCAAATTGGCCCAACTGCGCGTCCGACAGCCCCAGCCCCCAGACACCGTTCGCACCGCGCCGCACGATCTCGGTCAGCGTTTCTTCCACAGACGACTATTGGCGTTCCCCGAGACAATTTCCTGCCGGGGAACTTTTTGCCACGTCGGCACGGTTAAACCGGGCAGCAGACGGGTAAAACCGCTGTGCCTGCCGGGCGTCCAAAGCCGGCTTAGAATGTGAGGGCTTCACGATGTCGTCCCTGTCCCTGCTTGACCAGTACCAAGCCGTTCGCGCGTTCAGCGAAAAAATCTGCGAACCGCTCCTGCCGGAAGATTACGTGATTCAATCCATGCCCGATGTCAGCCCGACCAAGTGGCATCTGGCGCACACAAGCTGGTTTTTTGAGACGTTCCTGCTGAAGCCCCATCTCGCCGAGTATCATTCCCTGCACCCGCAGTACGATTTTCTCTTTAACTCCTACTACAACACAATTGGCGAGCGCCACTGCCGGCCCAAGCGCGGCCTGCTGTCCCGGCCCACCGTGGAAGACACGTATGCATACCGCGCCTATGTGGACCGGCACATGGAAACGCTGCTGACCGATGCGAGTGAAGAGACATTGCAGACGCTGGAGCCGCTGGTCACGATTGGCCTGCACCATGAGCAGCAGCATCAGGAGCTGATGGTCACGGACATCAAGCACGTCTTTTTTGAGAATCCCCTTTGCCCGGTCTATCGCCCGCGCCGCGACATTCCCCCCGCCGCCCCTCCGCCGATGGAGTGGATGGCGTTTACCGAAGGTGTGCGCGAGATTGGCTGGGCCGGGCCGGGCTTTGCCTTTGACAATGAAACGCCGCGCCATAAAGAATATGCCCCGGCCTTCGCCCTGGGTTCGCGCCTGGTCACCAACCGCGAGTATCTGGCCTTTATGGACGATGGCGGCTACGCGCGGCCTGAGTTCTGGCTGTCGGAAGGGTGGAATGTCGCGCAGGCGAACAATTGGCAGGCGCCGTTTTACTGGTGGGAAAAGCGTCCGGGCGAGTGGCAGGCGATCACTCTGGCCGGGATGCAGCCGGTCGGGTGGGATGAACCGGTCTGCCACGTTTCGCTGTTTGAGGCCGACGCTTACGCGCACTGGGCCGGGGCGCGGCTTGCGACCGAAGCCGAATGGGAGATCGCGTCGGAAGGCGTTCCGCTCTGCGGCACGTTCGCCGATTCAGGCCGCTTCCATCCTGCGCCGCTGACCCCGGCCGAAGCAGAGCCAGGGACGTTGCAGCAAATGTACGGCGATGTTTGGCAATGGACGCGCAGCCAGTACACCCCCTACCCCGGCTATGCGCCGCCGCCGGGCGCGCTGGGCGAGTACAACGGCAAGTTCATGTGCAATCAGTTTGTGCTGCGCGGCGGGTCGTGCGCCACGTCTCACTCCCACATGCGCCCAACCTATCGCAACTTTTTCCCGCCCGATGCCCGCTGGCAGTTCACCGGAATACGATTAGCAAAGGATATTTAACCCCTATGGCAACGCCGCCACTCGCCCTGCTGGACCTGGCCCCGGACCTTCACACGTTTCAGGAGGAAGTCCTGGCCGGACTGCAATCGTTTGAAAAGACCCTGCCCTGCAAATACTTTTATGACCAGCGCGGCTCGCAGCTCTTTGACGAGATATGCGAACTGCCCGAATACTATCCCACCCGTACCGAAGCCGCCATCATGCGCGCCCATGTCGGCGAAATGACGTCACTGTTTGGCCCGGACTGCCTGCTGATTGAGTACGGCAGCGGCAGCAGCACGAAGACGCGGATTTTGCTGGACCATCTGCCGCATCTGGCTGGCTACGTCCCGATGGACATTTCGCGCGAGCATCTCTGGAATACAGCCGCCCGCCTATCTGACGCTTACCCGCATCTGGACATCCTGCCCCTGTGCGCCGACTACACCGCCGAGTTCACCCTGCCGCGCAGCCGCAAGCCGGTTCGTTCGCGAGTTGTTTATTTCCCAGGTTCCACCATCGGCAACTTTGATTTGGATCAGGCCCGGGCCTTTCTCCATCATATCGCGGACGTCTGCGGTCCAGGCGGCGGCTTGTTAATTGGCGTGGATTTGAAGAAGTCGCCCCAGATTCTGGAGCCGGCCTATAACGACCGTCAGGGGGTAACAGCGGAGTTCAATCTGAACCTCCTGCGGCGCATCAACGACGAATTAGGGGCGGATTTTGACCTGGACGGGTTTACGCATTACGCATTTTACAATGCTCTGGCCGGGCGGATTGAAATGCACCTGATGAGCGTCCGCCCCCAGACCGTGCATCTGGGTAACGTAGAAATTGAGTTTGAGGAAGAGGAAACAATTCTGACGGAGTGTTCCTACAAGTACAGCCTCCCCGACTTCGCGCGGCTGGCTGCCTCGGCGGGCCTGGCCGTCCGTAAAGTCTGGACAGACGCCGACGAAAAGTTCAGCGTCCAGTACCTGACGGTGTGCCAGGAAGCCCCCTAGCCCCCAATAATGGGGAACACGAGAAGAGGCCTTCCTGTCCGGCTCCCCCATTATTGGGGGCGGGGGGTCAATTGCGGTTGGTAGGCCGTTCCAGCAGCACCCACTCGCGCGCTTGGGCATCGCGCCCAAAAATAGTAAATGTTCCCGCCGCGCGGGCGAGTTGGTAGCCATGCCCTCTGGCCCAGTTTTCCAGTTCCTGACGGGCCTGTGTTTCATCTTCTACGCTGCTGGCGGCAAAGACGCGGGCTTTATCGGCATACGGCATTTGAGAGACCATCGACGAACTCCTTTTCTTCCACTTCCTATACTTCCGGTCCAGGACGACTGCCCGCCAGCGCGCAGCATTGGGCGCTCAGGCAGTCGCCGGTGAGCCGGGAGGGTGAGGACCTGGCGGCCTCGGCACAGAAACGCCTTGGAACATCCCTGATCTCAGCGGAGCGGCTCTGGTAGGTCAACGCGCCTACACTTTCATATTATGCCACCCCCGCCCCGCCCGCTCACTGCGCGGAATGCGAGTTTTTGGGTATACTGTGACTGACATTGTGAAAAATTGCACGGAGTAAGTCTTTAGATTGGGTGGCAGTTAATGGCGTATGCGTCGCTGGGCGAATTTATCGGGCGGTTGGACCGAGCGGGGGAACTGAGGCGCATTCAAACGCCGGTCAGCCCGCAACTGGAGATCACGGAGATCGCCAATCGGGTGATGAAGATGCCGGGCGGCGGGCCGGCGTTGCTGTTTGAGAACGTGCAGGGGTCCAAGTTCCCGCTGGCGATTAACTTGATGGGGTCGCGCAGGCGCATATCCTGGGCGCTGGGCGCGGACGATCTGGAAGACATTGCCGCACGAAATCGCCGCGCTCACCAGACTGCCCTCGGACATGCCCCCCACCCTGCTTGGCAAGATGCAGCTTTTGCCGCAGCTCGCGGCTTTAGGAAAACTCAGCCCGAAGTTAATTTCTTCTTCGTTTGCGCCCTGCCAGGAAGTAGTTAAAATTGGGGATGCGGCCAATTTAGACGAACTGCCGATTCTCACCTGCTGGCCGGAGGATGGCGGGCCGTATATCACGCTGCCGCTGGTCTTCACCAAAGATGAAGGCACGGGCAAGCGCAATGTGGGCATGTACCGCATTCAAAAGCAGGGACAACGCGAGACGGGAATGCACTGGCAGAGGCACAAAGTCGGCTCTCGGCATTACGCCAACTTTGAAGCGAAAGGCCGGGACATCCCCGTCGCCATCGTTCTGGGCGGCGACCCGGCCATAATTTATTCGGCCACCGCCCCGCTGCCGGATGAGATTGATGAGATGGTCTTTGCGGGCTTTTTGCGTAAGAAACCCGTAGAGATGGTCAAGTGCAAGACCATTGACATGGAAGTCCCGGCCGACGCCGAGTTTGTCATTGAAGGCGTCGTCCCTGCCGGCCTGCGGCGGCGCGAGGGGCCGTTCGGCGACCATACCGGCTATTACAGCCTGGCTGACGATTACCCGGTGTTAAAAATCACGGCCATCACACACCGCCGAAACGCCGTTTATCCCTGCACGATTGTCGGCCCGCCGCCGATGGAGGACAAGTACATCGGCCTGGCGACGGAACGGCTGTTCCTGCCCCTGGCCCGCTTGATGGTGCCGGAAATGATTGACTACCATCTGCCCGCCGAAGGCGCATTCCACAATCTCGCCCTGGTCCGCATCAAAAAGCGCTACCCCGGCCATGCCTTCAAAGTCATGCATGCGCTCTGGGGCCTGGGGCAGATGATGTTTACCAAATGCATCGTTGTGTTTGATGAAGACGTGGACGTGCAGAACCCCGCCGAAGCCGTCTGGCGGGCGTTCGCCAACATTGACCCGCAGCGCGACATCACGTTCGTCAAAGGCCCGATTGATGTCTTGGATCACGCCTCGCCCCTGCCCGCGTTCGGCTCCAAAATGGGCGTGGACGCGACCCGCAAATGGCCCGACGAAGGCTTCACGCGCGAATGGCCGGACGTGCTGACCATGCCCGCCGAGGTGAAGGCCCGCGTGGACAAACTGTGGAAGGAACTGGGAATTGGCGCGTGATCCCAGGCGTCTTTACAACTCCTGCTTCCGGGCTGCCACGCGATACAACGATGTTTAGGGTACAAATGAATGGAAGAGAAGGAGGGAATGACGTGACGACAGGAAAACGGTCGATTGTCATCATAGGGTCATGCGCGATCGCAATGGCCGTGACTTCGCTGGCTCTTGAAGGACGCGCTCAAAACCCGCTCGGGGCGTCCCACTTCACTGCGGATGACGGAGCAGTGCGGCGTGAACTTGCCGCTGACTATGAGCGCTTTAGCGAAGCCGTGCATCACAAGGACGCCGCCGCCCTGGCTGCATTCGTCCGCAGCACAACCACGCCGGATCTTCAGATCAAAGGGCCGAATGGCTCCCCGCTGGCTTTCTTGGATATGAACGTGCCGCAGTCGGAGAGGCGTGGGCTCGACCAGCTCCTGACGCAGGCCCTTCTGCTGAAAGACTTTCCGGCTGCCGCGCGAGAGTTTGGCGCGTATACGGTGGAGAGCGCCACCATCCATATTGATAAACTTGTGGTCTTCGGCGACACTGCGCTGGCGCTTAACTCCGGTCAGGGCATGGGCGTCTTGAACGACATGGAGGCGCGCAGCGATCCGAGTCACGAAAAGCATTGGTTGAGTTTTAAGTACCGCGACTGCGAGACGTGGACAAGGATCGGCGGGGTCTGGAAACTGCGGGAGGTTTACCTGCTCGCCTACGTACCGGACTACTGGCGCCTGCACAGGCCACAAGACAAGTCGCCCAGGCCCTCATTGGGTTTCTGAGACGGAAACGTTTGGGCGGACGCCAGTGCCCGGCACAGGAGAGCGAGGCTGGCCTAGCCATTAGGAATGAGCCAGGAATTGATACCTGATCCGTGGCGCGTCTACAAGCCCTGGTTCTGGGCCGCCACAGTCTACAACGCCGTCTGGGGAACAATTGTCGGCCTGAAACCCGGCCTGCTGCTGGACTGGATGGGCATGACCCATTTTCAACAAACCGCTGCCGGCCCCGTTCCCGCCCTGCTGGCCTCCTGCATCGGGATGCTGGTCGGCGTGTATGCGATTGGCTACGCCTGCGTCGCCGTCAGCCCGCCTCGCTTCTGGCCGTTTGCCTTGCTAGGTTTGATCGGCAAAGTCCTGGGGCCGCTGGGCTGGGCCTGGCATCACGCACTGGGCCATCTGCCCTGGTCGTCGCTGTGGGTGAACGTCTTCAACGACTTCCTCTGGTGGCCCGCTTTTATCGGCCTGCTTCTGACCGTTTGGCGCGAACACCGCGCCGGGAGAATAACACTATGAACACCTATTTCTGGAAATCCTTCGGCCTGTCCATCGCCCTGACAAGCCTGCTGGCCTTCGTCCTCATCAAACTCGGCTGGGAATAAAACAGGTATCTCGAAATGCTGCGGAGCCTGCCCTGTCAACTGGAATTAGCCTCGCGTCTGATAAACCACTTCCAAGCATTCTTCCAAGTCGTCGCCATGCCATGTTCCCGCAAACTTGAGGAGAGAGCCAGCCGTAGAGACCCGCGTTTCTGGATTATCTTCGGCGGCATCATGGCTTTCCGCTATCGGCAAAACTGACAGCCGTACCCGCCGCCCCGCCAGTTCCGGTGCGTGCGCGGCCACTTCTTCCCAAATGCCTTCCAATTCTAAAACAGGTGCGTTCATTACTTCACCTCAGATACAGTAGTGAATTGATTATTACGTTGCTGACGATAAAGTAGGCAAACCTTGCGCCACTCATTAACGGAACCATAGCTAAGAGGAGCCAGAATGACGTAATCCTTCCAGTCATAATTCCAGTGGGAAAGACCGCAAAGTTCTAACAGCAAAAGAATAGCCATTATAGCAGGGCAAATAGTAATGATACAAGCCTTGAAGACAGCCGCTTTGCAGTTCCCACTCTTGATCCTACCGTCAAGAGTATTGACTGCGTATAGCATTAGGAGCGAAAAGCTACCCATAGCCAAAAATATGAGAATAAACATTGGTAGAGCAAACCCCCTCAAACGTACTACAAATTCTATTATACCACTCCGGTATTCTCCTGTTGCCGACACAAACCACAAATCATAAGATTTGTGCTTGGCGATCTTAACCGCGAAGCAGGCTTGCGGAAACGATGGCCGCACTCCAAAGTAATTTGGACAGCAGCGCCCGGCCTGTTGAATATTTCCACAGGCTCCACTGCCATGATCCGCCTCCACAGTAAATCAGCGACTTCTATGGATTGCCATTTGTAAGCCAAAGCAGGCACGGGACAAGGCCTGACGTAATCTAAGAACGTTTTGACGCGACCACCTCGCAAATGGAGCGCGTTGTTGGGTTTCAGTTGAAAGGTTAGCCCTGCCTGTTCCAGTTTCGGCAACAGTTCTAACAGAGATTGTCTGTCAAAACCATAGGTTCCCAGCTCTATACGCTGAAGTTTCTTTTTAGCATCCGCCAGAAGAAAACCATCGCCTAGGTACTCGGTCAGCAGTAAATCCGGCGTGACTGTTAAATCGGCGGGAAGTTTCTTTTTGCCTTGCGGATACCAGTGTTGGAAAAAAGGCGTGTAGATAGGGCTTGTGCGTGTGCTTAACAGCCAGTATTGATAGGGTCCAGACGGATGCGGACCGCTAATCCGTGATTCTGTTGGCAGCCAGGAGCTGACCCACTGAAGAAACGTCGGCTCTTTGCAGGTTTGCTGATAGCGAGGGTAATGGCATTGACCGGGGATCGTCAGGTTCCCGTCCGACATTAGAATGCCGTCAAGCAACTCAGTCCATGACATGATTGGCCCTCATCCCTGAAACAGAAATGCCGGAGGCGTATCAACGCCTCCGGCATGATTTGACTACGAGCAGCCTAAGCTGGTTCCGCACGAAATACAGCGGTAGCAAGCGCCGTTGCGGATCGTGATCGCGCCGCATTCGGGGCAGGGCGGGGCGTCGGACTGCATCCGGTAGATTTCTCGCTCATGCTCGGTGATGGTTGCCGTGTTGGTGTCGGCGAGATGGGCCAGGTCGCTGCCGCTCTTGTGGGCCTTGCCCGTGCCGTTTCCGTTGCTGCCGTTTCCATTGCCATTGCCATTGGTCAGCGTGCCGCTTTTGGTGTCGTGCGCGGGGTCCGGGGCGGGCGGCGGGGTCGGCAGTTTGGCCGGGGCGGCGTAGGTGTCCTCCTGGTCGGCGAGCAGGCCGACATTGTGCCGGTCTTCTTTTTGCAGGAAGCGCAGGGCCAGGTAGCGGAAGATGTAGTCCATGACCGACTTCGCCATCGGGATCTCTTTGTTGCCGGTAAAGCCCGACGGCTCGAAGCGCGAGTGGATGAACTTGTCCACCAGCGTTTGCAGCGGGACGCCGTACTGCAAGGCCAGCGAGATCGCGGTCGCGAAGCTGTCCATCAGGCCGGAGATGCTGGAGCCTTCCTTGGACATGCGGATGAAGATCTCGCCGGGCTGATGGGTGTCCGGGTACAGGCCGACCGTCAGGTAGCCCTCGTGGCCGCCGATGCTGAACTTGTGGGTGACGCTGGCCCGCTCATCGGGCAGGCGGCGGCGGACGGCTTTGGGCGGGGTCAGGGCAGTGAGGGCCTGTTCTTCGGCGACGCTCAGGGCTGCGCCCGTCTTTTCGCCGGCAGGCGTTTCCTTGCTGGTGTTGAGCGGCTGCGTGCGCTTGGAGCCGTCGCGATAGATGGCGACGGCCTTGAGGCCCAGTTTCCAGGACTCCATGTAGGTCTCGGCGATGTCGTCCGCCGTGGCATCGTTGGGGACATTGACGGTCTTTGAGATCGCGCCGGAAATGAACGGCTGGGCGGCGGCCATCATCTTGATATGGCCCCGGTAGTGGATGGAGCGGGTGCCGTTCATCGGGCGGAACGCGCAGTCGAAGATCGGCAGATGCTCCGGCTTGAGGTCGGGAGCGCCCTCGATGGTGTCGTTCTCGTCAATAAACTTGATGATGCTCCTCGACCTGCGCCTCGTCGTAGCCCAATCGCTGCAAGGCTTCGGGAACGGTCTGGTTGACGATCTTCATCATGCCGCCGCCGACCAGGGACTTGTATTTGACAATCGCGATGTCCGGCTCAATGCCCGTCGTATCGCAATCCATCAAAAAGCCGATGGTCCCAGTTGGCGCGAGTACAGTGGCTTGTGCATTGCGATAGCCATGCAACTCACCTAACGAAACAGCTTCGTCCCAGGCCGTTCGGGCGGCTTTGAGCAGCGTATCGGGGATGAGTTTCGGGTTGATGTAATCCACATGCTCGCGGTGCTTCCGCATGACGCGCAGCATCGGGTCGCGGTTCTCGGCAAAGCCGGAGAACGGCCCGCCGCAGTCGCGGGCGATCACGGCGGACTGATGGTACGCGCGGCCCGTCATCAAGGCTGTCACCGCACCCGCATAGGCGCGGCCCGCATCGCTGTCATAAGGCAGACCCGCCGCCATCAGCAGCGCGCCCAGGTTGGCATAGCCCAGGCCCAGCGTGCGATACTCATGCGACCGCTGCTCGATCTTCGGGCGTCGGATAGTGCGCGAAGCCCGACCACGATCTCCTGCGCGGTAATCATCATGCGAACCGCATGCTCAAACGACTCCACATCAAACGCCATCGTCCCCGGTTGCCGGAACTTCATCAAGTTGAGCGAAGACAGGTTACAGGCCGTTGAGTTCAAGAACATGTATTCGCTGCACGGATTAGAGGCGTAGATACGGTCGGTGTTGGCGCAGGTGTGCCAGTCGTTGATGGTGGTGTCGTACTGCATTCCGGGATCGCCGCAGACCCAGGTGCCTTCGCGCGATGCCGCGCATCAAGTCGCGGGCACGAACGGTCTCAGCGGTTTTGCCGGTGAGGCGGAACTTGGTGTCCCACGCCGCGTCGGCTTCCACGGCCTGCATGAAATCGTCGGTGACGCGGACGCTGTGGTTGGCGTTCTGGAACGGAACCGTGTCATACGCGCCGTTGGGAACATTGAACGCGCCGGAATAGCCGGCGTCAATCAGGGCGTGGGCCTTTTCTTCGGCGTCCTTTTTGCAGTCAATGAAGTCTTTGATGTCCGGGTGGTCTACATCCAGCACGCGCATACAGGCCGCGCGGCGGGTGGAACCGCCGCTTTTGATGCTGCCGGCGCTGGCGTCCAGACCCTTCATAAACGAGATCGGCCCGCTGGAACGGCCCCCGGCTTCCAGCGGCTCCTTGGAGGAGCGCAGGGTGGACAGATTGAGGCCGCTGCCGCTGCCGTCTTTGAACAGCATTCCTTCGGTCTTGTACAGGTCCAGAATGCTCTCCATCGTGTCGTCCACTTCATTGATATAGCAGTTATGGAGCAGGATGCCCTCGGCCCAGAATGTCTCGCTCTCGGTCTGAATATCGTAGACATATTCCGGCCCGCCCAGCGTCTTGCTGACAACCAAAACGTCGGCAGAACGCAGGGAAGATGCGGTCTCAATGAGCCGCTCCGTCATCCGCGCCTGCTTGTGGGCATGGGTAAAGCCGACGAGTTCTTCAAACTGCTCCACAGAAACATTGTCATGGATGCCCAGCGAGTAGGACGTCTTGCGGGCGTAATCCTCGCGGGCGTCAGTGTAGGCAGTCAGGGACGCATAGATGCCCAGAGAGCGCAGCAGCGTTTGGGTCGCCTGCATCAGCGGCAAACTGGTATTGGAAAAGACGGGCAGGCGGCGATTTCCGTTTTCCGAGACATGACCATCAGCATCAAATAAACCACCCAGGAAAGCACCGACATTTTCGGCGCTCGTTCGGTAAACCCACTCGGGAACCTGCTTATCGCCGACGCGGCCCCACAGCCCCAGAGCGGACCAGAACGCGCGGCTGACCGCGCCATGCCCGCGCAGACAGAAGCCCCACGACTTAATATGAGTGCGGAAGGGAACGCCGTAGCGCGCCAGAATGCCCTCGGCCCGGTCTTTCTCCGGCGGGGTGTTGATCTTGAGGTCCCAGGTGTCGCTGGTCAGCGTTTCCGAACGACCGCAGTAGCCGTCGCCAACCATCAGGCCAGTCAGCCAGGCCAGGTCCGCGTCTGGCGTGATAGAGTGGAGACTTTGAGGAGACGCCTCCGGCAGTAGCACGGCGCGGTTCAGGATCAGCCGATCCACGCCGATCACCAGATCGCCGGCCTGCTTCTCCACAATCTCGCCTTTGGACGCGCGCACGAAAACGCGGTGGTTGGAGGTGCAGCGCAGAGTTGAGCCGTCAGCCAGGTGGAAATTGACGACGCGCTTTCGCCCGTTGCAGACGGCGGCGACAATCCGCGAAGGCGTACCGTCAGGCGCGTAAGTCGCAATCTGCGGGTCCGGCGTGGACTGGAACAAGCGCACAATCTCGCCAATCGGCAGTAGTCCCCGGTCGGTATTGACGCGCACATCATAGGGGAGACACGCGCTGACAGCTTGCCTCCTTCCCGCCCAACCCAAGTTGAACCAGACGGGGCTGTTGAAAGCCGCGTACTGATGGAGCAGAATGTAACGCAACTCGTCATGGAAGGCGGCGGCATCTTCATCTGTCGCGAAGTAGCTGCCCTGCTTGCCCCACTCTAAAATGCGGTCGGAGACGCGACCAATAAGCTGTTTGACCGAATACTCGCGTTCCAGCGTCCCAATCTGGCCCCGGAAGTATTTGGAAACGACGACGTTGGTGGCAAGCTGGGACCACGATTTGGGGATTTCGACGCCCTTCTGCTCAAAGACAACCGTGCCGTCGCTGCCGACGATGCTGGCCGTGCGAAGTTCCCACTCAGTTGTCTTCCAGACATCCTGGCCGGGCTGGGTATAGCGGCGCGGGACGGTGAGACCAGGAGAGTTTGTTTTGGCTGCTTTTGGGGCGGCGGGCGTTTTGGCAGGCGACGGTTTGGCCGCGGGTGCGGTGGCAGCGGGCATAGGCGTCTCCATTTTCTGCTCCACTTCGGGGGCCGCGACGGGATCAGCGATGGCTTCCAGGTCGGGCGCGGCTTCTATGGGCATTTCTACGGGCAGTGCTTCGGCCACGACCGGGTTGAGTTCTTCGCGGGCGGCGCGGAGCGGGCTGGCGAGGGGGGCGGGTTCATCGGCCAGCATTCGGGCCATGACGGTGTCCTCAAAGGGATCGTCTTCGGCAAACGGATCGGACGCCTCGCCCTTGTCTTCCACCAGGGCGATCTGCGAGGGGGCGGGGAAATTGCCGACCGGGACATGGGCCGGGTGCCTGGCCTCGGTGTCCACTTCATCGCCGCCAAACAGGGCACCGCCCATCTCCGGGGGGGCGGCGCTGACGGCAGCGGCGGGCGCAGCGGACTTGCGCGCGGCCTTCGGCTTAACGGTCTCTTCCTCGCCCATCAGGTCCAGGGTGGTCCCGGACGTACTTTTCCCATTGCTTCGCTCTGCCATTTTCTCTCCTCTTTACTCTTTTCTTAGCCGGCTGCCCTGCTTTTTCAGCAGGTTCACAATATCGCGGAATTGGGTGGCGTCTTCAAACTGACGATACACGGAGGCGAAACGCACATAGGCCACCTGGTCCAAGCGGCGCAGATGCTCCATCACCATTTCGCCGATGTCGCTGGAGGCCACTTCTTTGTCCAGGCGGTTGGTCAGCGTGCGCTCAATGTCGTCGGCAATATCTTGCAGCGTTTCTTCCGAAATGGGCCGTTTCTGGCAGGCCACGCGCAGGGAGCGGAGCAGTTTGTTGCGATCAAACGGCTCCCGCCGCTGGTGGCCGTCGCGGTCCGGCTTCTTGACAATCGTGAGCTGCATCTCCTCAATGGTCTCAAACGTGGTGAAGCGCCGCTCGCAGTGCTTGCACTCGCGCCGTCGTTTGATCGCTTCGCCGTCGCGCAAAGGCCGCGAGTCAAGGACGGCATCATTGTCTTCGCCGCAATACGGACACTTCATAGAAGTGAAATTTCCTGGGCTACCCTTCCCGCACGATTTCCTATATCTAGTGTGGAGTTTCAGTATATCACACTAAATGTAGCCTGTCAAGACTCGCGCGATTCTTTTTTCGCGAACAGCGGTTCCCTCTGTAGCCGAGGCCTTGAACAGCCATAATGGTAAACAAGAACAAGTGCGACGAGGTAGCGGCATGAGACTGAGTCCTATCGGCCTATTAAATGGTCAGGGCGGCGAATTATTGATCGAGATCATTCAACGGCAGGGCGGCATCAAAGCCTTTCCGAAAAGAGATTTACCCACAGTGGCCGCCCTGGAACGGCTGGCGGACGACGGTTATCTGGAAACGCTGCAAGAGACGCCCGAAACCATCACCTATCAAATTACGGCGCATTGAGGCGCACTGACGGCCCCCTAGCCCCCAATTCTGGGGGAACCGGAGGGAACAAGCTTCTTCTGGCTCCCCACTTCTTCTGGCTCCCTAGAATTGGGGCGGGGGGGTCTCCCCGGCAAAAAGGGTACAATAGCACTCAAAGGGGAGAATGCCATGCACGTTTTGTTTGTCGGCGGCACGGGGCTGATTTCCACGTCTATCGCGCGGCAGTTGCTGGAAGTGGGCCACCAGGTAACGCTGTTCAATCGCGGTAAGTCGGAGAACCGGCTGCCGCCGGGCGCCAGTGTCATTGAAGGCGACCGCAAGAATTACGCGGCTTTTGAGGCGACGTTTGCTGATAAGACCTACGATGTCGTCGTGGACATGGTCGCGTTTCACCCGGACGATTCCGCGTCTGCCGTCCGCGCCTTCGCGGGACGGTGCGGGCAGTTTCTGCACTGCTCCACCGTCTGCGTTTACTCCGGCCCCGTGCAGCAAATCCCGACCACGGAAACCGAGCCGTACCACAGCATCGGGACTTACGGCCAAAATAAAATCGCCTGTGAACAATTGCTGCTGCAAGCGTTTACCGATCAGCAGTTCCCCGTGACCATCCTGCGTCCCTCTCACTCCTACGGCGAAGGCGGCTCCATCATTCGCTCGTTCGGCCCCGCCGATACGTTTGTGGACCGCCTGCGTAAGAACAAGCCGCTCATCGTGCAGGGCGACGGCAACTCGCTCTGGGCGTCGTGCCATGTGGACGACGTGGCGCGCGGATTTATTGGCACGATGGACAACCCCAAATGCCTGGGCGAAGCCTATAATATCACCAGCGACGAGTGGTTTACCTGGAACCAGTACCACGCGCAGGTCGCTGAAGTCTGCGGCGGCACGTTTGACCCCGTTCATATTTCCACCGACACGCTACGCGAAGCTGCTCCTCATTGGTCCGGGTCTACTTACGAAATCCTGGAATGGCCGTCTGTGTTTGATAATTCCAAAATCAAGCGAGACACGAATTACACCGGCCAGACCATTAACTTCCGGGAAGGCGTCCGCCGCACGCTGGCCTGGCTGGAAGGGAAAGGGCAGATCGCGGACAGCGACAAAGACGATTACGAGGATCGCTTGATTGCCGCCTGGCGGGAAAAGACCGGGGAACTGCCCAAGCAGGCGGGGAGGTAGGCGCGCATGGCCCCCGAAGAAATCCGAAAACTTTTGCGCTCCCGGCAGACGCCGGACCGGATCAAGGCCGTCAAACTCGCCGCGCAGTCGGAAGCCGGCGAGCGGCAGACGCTGCTGCTGGAAGCCCTGACCGACAAGTCGCCGTATGTGGCCGCGCTGGCCGCCGAGGCTCTGGGCACGTCTGCTGATGACCGTGCGGCCCTGGCGATGACCGAGCGGTTCGGATTCCTGTGCGAAGACGGGCCAAAGAACGATCCCGGCTGCCACATTCGCGCCAATCTAGCCTTTGCGCTGGGCCGATTGGGCTACTACCCTGCCGCCGACATCCTGCGGGTCGGCATCCGCACCACTCAGATTGAAGCCGTCGGCGGCGTTCCCTTTGACACGGCGGCGTTTCTGCGCGCGAACTGCGCGCTGGCCCTGGCGCAGATTCGTGACCTGAACTGCGTTCGCGACATCGCCCTGCTGCTGTTTGACCGCAGCGGCTTCGCGCACAGCGTTTCGGACCCGACCGTGAAAATGGAGCCGCGCAAAGCTGCCGCGCGGGCCTTGTCCCTCACCGGAAGCGTCGCCGCTCGCCTGCCCCTGACACTGCGGCTGGTGCATCCCGAAAACGAAACTCCTGAAGTCCTGCAAGAGTGCATGCAGGCATTGGTGGAGTTAGAAGACCCGCACGCCCTAGAAGTGCTGGAACCCTATCTCCAGCACCGCGACATGCGTCTGGCCGCCTACGCCGCCCTGATGATCGCCAAAACGCAGGCGGGCGAAGCCGCGGCGCTGCTCGGCGCGGCCATTTCCCGCCTGTCCGGCGATCCCTTGAAAGCCACCATCCTAGCCCTGACAACCCTGCGGACCCCGGAAGCGTTAGACCTTCTGTACACCCTGACCCGCTCCGAGCGTGAAGCCGTCCGCCTCGCCGCCATTGACTCCCTGCCGCCCAACGCCGCCAGCCGGACCGTCCTGGAAGCCCTGTCCGCCCACGACCCCTCCCCCCGCGTCCGCGCCGCCGCCCAGGCCACGCTTGCCATTTCCGCACGGGAACAGCCATAATGATGCGATGATTATCCGATGCACACGTTTTCGGACCGGCGTTCCCCTGGCGGCTAGTATCTGCCTTGCGGCCCTGCTACTTTTGATTGGCTGCGGGCAGCGTCCGGGGCAGGCGCAGAAGGAGGTCCAGTATCGCCTCTTTCACGGCGAACAAAAAGTCGTCATTCGTGGCTACAGCGGGGATGCGATGGAGCCGTTCCTGACCAAAGACGGACGTTTTCTGCTGTTCAACAACCGAAATGAGCCGCCAACCAACACAAACCTGTATTATGCCAGGCGCGTAGACGATCTGCATTTTGATTTTCAAGGGGAAATCAGAGGAGTCAATACACCGGCGCTGGAAGGGGTGCCGAGCATGGATAGGGCGGGCAATCTTTATTTTGTCTCCCCGCGCGACTATGAGCGCACCTTTTCCACACTCTATCGCGGAAAGTTTGTCAACGGGACTGTGTCGGGCGTGGAACTCGTTCCCGGCGTTTCGCGGCAGCAGCCGGGCATCGTCAATTTTGACGCCGAGATCAGCGGGGACGGCAGCACGCTGTACTTTGTGGACGGCGACTTCACCGGCGAACCCAAGCCCAAAGCCGCAGTTCTGGTCATTGCGACCAAACAGGGCAGCGGGTTCCAGCGCGATCCCCACAGCGACGACATCCTCAAAAATGTGAATGCGTCTGGCTTGGTCTACGCGCCCGCCATTTCGGGTGACGGATTGGAACTATTCTTCACGGGCGTCACCAGGATCACGGCCACCGCGCAGCCCGCGATTTACCGCGCCGCGCGTCGGCGCACAGACGAACCGTTCGGCGTCCCGGAAAAACTCGCTGGAATAACGGGATTTGTGGAAGGCCCCACCCTCTCCGCCGACGGGCGGCGACTGTACTACCATAAAAAAGAGAACGGTCATTTTGTTCTCTACATGGTCACGCGGAAAGCAAAGAAAACATGAACCCTCGTAATCCGGTGACGGGATCCACCTATCTGGTGCTGGGCATCCTGAGCCTGGTCGTATGCCCGTTCCTCGGGCCGGTCGCCTGGAGCATGAGCAACAACGCCCTGAGCGTTCTGGATCGCTACGAACGCAGCAGCGGGGATGTCAGCCAGCGCGGGCTGGTGGAAGCCGGGCGCATTTGCGGTATGATCGGCACGGGGTTTCTCGCACTCGGCCTGTGTCTGGTTCTGATGCGAAGCTGCGCCGCAACGAGCGTACAGTCCGGGGCGTCCGAGGACCCCGGCACGACTGTCACGATTGACGGACGTCCGGCCTCCCCGGAGGAGCGGAAACAGATTGAAGCGGCGATGAAAAATGCTCCGCCTGCCGGCTCGCCTCATTCAGCGCCCAAATAGCCGCAGGCGCTTGCGTCTTGAAGCAGGCAGGGGTAAACTATGGCGACAAACAGAAAGGACAACCATGAACGCTTTTGTGAATTGGAAACCGAATTGGCTGCGGAGGGCGCTGCCGCTGATGGCCGCCCTCTGTTTGATGGCCGCGCCGGTCTGGCAAAGCCAGGCGTGGGCCGACGCGGCGGTGACTCATGTCCCAGTTGTTTTTTCCGGCGGCCATGACACCGACCCGCAGGATCGCGGCAGACCCGTGATTTTGGTCGCCAATGCGCTCGGCGTACCGCCGGAGGTGTTCCGCGAAGCGTTCCGCCATGTCCGCCCCGCGCCCGCCGGCACAAGACCCGACCCGCAGCAAGTGCGGGATAACAAAGCGGCCCTGATGGCCGCCCTGGCTCCCTATGGAGTCACCAATGACAATTTGGACCGCGTTTCCAACTATTACCGCTATGTTCGCAGCCGGGGCGAGATGTGGCCGACCACGCCGGCCACAGCCTATGCCCTGGTGAAAAACGGCGTCGTCACCGGCTATGTCGTCACCGGCGGCGGCTCCGGCTACAGCTCGCCGCCTACCGTCACCGTGCTGGGCGTCTCGGGCGCGAGCGCCAAAGTCAGCCTTTCGTTCGGCAAAGTCCTGGAAACGAACGGGGCCGTGTCGGCCCTCACGACTTTGTCCGACAAGGATAAATGACGCGCCTGTTTCTTTTTGCAATCCAGCCCACTTGCCATTTTCGCCCGCAGCGGTTATACTATGTGTACCAATGAATGTCACTGCGGGCGCCAAAACAGATCCGGGGCAGAGGCCCAACAACGAAGATCAATATGCCATTGTGGACACGCGCAAGCGGCAGATGCGCGCCGACGGCGTATTGATTATTGCCGACGGCATGGGCGGGCGCTCCTTCGGCGAGCAGGCTGCCCATGCGGCGGTGGAGACCGTGGAAGAAACGCTGGCCGAAATGCTGGACAGCCGACAGGAAGGCGAAGTCGTCATCAGTGACGCCCTCGCGTCCGCCCTGCGGAAAGCCAATGCCCGCGTTTATGAGCTGTCCCACGCTGACGAAGACCGCAAGGGCATGGGGACGACCTGTGTGGCCGCCGTCATTGAAGGCGACATGCTCTATGTCGCGCACGCCGGGGACAGCCGGGCCTATCTGCTTCGGGACGGCGCGCTGAAGCAGCTCACCGACGACCATTCGTATGTCGCCGAACAGGTGCGGGCCGGGGCCATTTCGGAAGAAGGCGCGCGCAAATCCCGTTTCCGCAACATCATCACGCGGGCGGTCGGCATTGAGCCGGCGCTGACGGCTGAAGTCGCTGAATTTGAAGCGCGGCCCGGCGATCTGCTCCTGCTTTGCACGGACGGCCTGAGCAACATGCTGACCGAAGAAGACATGGTGAAGGGGCTGTCCCAAACCGCCTCGCCCCAGGCCGCCGCCGACCGATTGGTGCAGATGGCGAGCAAAAGCGGCGGCAAGGACAATATCACCGCCGTCGTCGCCCGCCTTCAGGTCGGGACGCGCACCCAGCGGTTTCGCGTCGCCGATCTTGTTTCCGGGTCGCGGCGCGCGGAAGCCGCGCGGGAAACGGAACCCGAACCAGAGTACGCGCCGGACGAGCAGGAAACCGCGGACTATGAGACAGGACCGCCAAATAGACTTGTCCCACCCCCGCGCCACGGGTCGCGCGTGTGGCTGGCGCTGGCCGCGCTTCTGATCGCGCTGGGACTGGGAACGTCCACCTGGCTGGGTTCGCTTCTGCTCCATGGCGGCTACCAGTTTCAGGCGAAGCCACCCTTTGCCGTCCCGCCGCCCCCGCCTTTGCCGACCCGCCCCCCGGACCCGGCCCATGTGGCGTATGATGCGCCCAAAGTCTTTTATTTCAACCCGGTGCGCGGCGACTTAATCTCCGTCAATCCGCAGGACGGCGCGGTGACGGTCGCCGCCCTGTCCGGCGCGGTCATGGCGCTGTCCCAGGACGGCCAGGTCAAATACAAGTTCAGCCTGCCGTTCATTCATGCCCAGGCGCCCGCCCCGGCCGGGGCTTTGGGCGCGGGCGGGGCGACGCTGCACACGGCGACCGACCCGCAGGGAAATGTGTATGTCTCGGATGCGATTGCCAAAACCGTCACCAAATACCGGCCCAACGGCGAACCACTCGGCCTGGTCGCGCGTCTGTCCCTGACGAACCCCCAGGCCATCGCCGCCGCGCCCGACGGCACGATTTATCTGATAGACGCCGGGCGGCTCAAAGTGCTGCGCGCCCATCCATCCACGACGCCCCTGCCGCCGATCCCGTCCCCGGCGTCGCTTCTGCCCAAGCCGCCTCCCCCACCGCCCGCGCCGGTTCATGCCGCCGCCCCTTCAGCGCCTGCGGACACTGCCGCCGGTTTCCATCATTTCCGTCACTACGGTCACTACGGGACCGGCTACAACCACTACGGAACGGGCTACCATCACTACGGGCATCGCCGGTCCGCCTCCACTGCCCCGGCTTTTGTCGGACAGCTTTAGAAAGAACGGGCGAATGAATTCGCGGCAACAAAAGCACAAAGTCCGCCTTCGCGGACTCGGAATCCTAACCGGCGGAGGCCGGTTTTGTGCCTTTGTTGCTGCGAATTCATTCGCCCGCAAGTTCGGGCAGAGGTACCTCTAACGTGCCTCTGGAAATGCTGGGCAAGTATGAGCGCCTGGACGTGCTGGGGCATGGAACGTCGGGCATCGTCTACCTTGCCAAAGATACGCTTCTCGGAAAGCAAGTAGCCCTCAAAGAGATTTCCGCCCAGGGCGACGAAAAGCATCGGTTTCTGGAAGAAGCCCGGGTCCTGGACCGCCTGCGCCACCCGAACATTGTCCAGGTCAATTCCGTGGATGAGATCGGCGGCAAGGTCATCATTGACATGGAGTATGTCCGGGGCCGCAACCTTCAGGACATCCTGCGTCAGACTCCGCAATTGCCAGTGGCCGAGGCAGTCGCGATCACCGCCCAGATTTGCGACGGCCTGGCGTATGCCCATTCCCAGCGCACGGTCCACCGCGACATCAAGCCCGCCAACATCCTGCTGACCCGTGAGGGCGTGGTCAAATTAGTAGATTTTGGCCTGGCCGAAGTGCTGGGAACGCATTCGTTCGCCGGCGGCGCGGGGACATTCGCCTACATGGCCCCGGAAGATTTCCACCCTGAAGAGCAGTCCGACCGTCAATCCGACATCTGGGCCGTCGGCGTGATTTTGTACGAGATGCTGGCGGGCCGCCGTCCCTTTCAAGTCGCCAAGTCCAAAGACCCTTTTGCCTGGAAAATGGCGATTGAGCGCGACCCGCTTCTCCCCGTTCACCAATTCCGCCCGGACGTGCCGCCGGCCCTGGAAGCGATTGTCTCCCGCGCCCTGGCCCGCGACAAGGCGCAGCGGTATCGGGCGGCAGGGGAAATGGCGGCGGAATTGCGGGCGGCGACAGAGAATCCTATCCCGCCTCGCCTTGTGGCTCGCCACCCTTCCCTCGAAGGGAAGGGCTATGAGGGAAGGAGCCTCCCGCTCTTCTCCGAATCCCTTCCCTTTCGAGGGAAGGGTGGCGGACTTGTCCGCCGGGATAGGATCTTTCGGGACGGGGGCTTCCACGCTCCCCGGTTTCCCCCCTGACATAGCCGACATTGATGGCTTCCTGACTCGCGCCCCTGATTTGTGGGACGCCTCCCGCGATGCCTTGCTTGGCGGCGGGCTGGCCCGCTGGCTGACTCAGATCGGCGAAGACCCGCTCGCCCGTGTCGCCGAAGAAGTCGCCGGGGAACCAGACCGCGAAGAGGACGACCGGCTGCGCGATTTTTTGTATCGGGCCGGGCTGGAAACCGCCGAGGAAGCCCGCCGGGCCTTTGGCGAAGGCCAGCGGCAGGCTAAAAAGGGCTTCTTTGCCCAGGCTCTCCCGCTGCTTCAGCGCGCGGTCCATCTGGACCCCAGCCGCCCGGAGTATTTTCAAGAGCTGGCACAGGCACTGCGGGCAACCGGCGACGCCGCGGGTTCCGCGCTGGTTCTGGAAGAAGCGCTGGCTGTCCACCCGGCCCAGCGGAAGCTGGTGCGCGAACACGCGGATTTCGCCGGGGCGCAGGCGGTCCTCAGCGACACCCAGGTCCATTTCGGCGTCCTCCGGCGGGGTCAGACGCGCAGCTTCAAGGTGACGCTCCGCAATGACGGCGGGGGCGTTTTGGAGGGCCGGGTCGCCGCCGCGCCGGGCTGGGTGCGGGTGGAACCGCCCGCCTTTCGCACGCGCCGCCGCCAGACCTTGACCCTGACTGTTCTGACCGAAGGAGTCTGGTCCACGCCCGCGGCCTATGCTGAGACAGTTGTTTTAGAAACGTCCGGCGGGCGGCAGGAGATCGCCGTCGCCGCCAGCATTCTCTCTGCCCGCCTATCCTGGGGCAGCATTGCCCTGTGGTACCTGCCCCTGCTCCTGTGCGCGGCTCTGCCCGCCCTCGCCGGGTTGTTTGTGCAGATCGGCCACGCGGACATTCGCCATTTGTACCAGCCCGGCTTTGTCGCCAGCGGCCTGCTGTTCCTGTCTGTCTTTGTCCTGACCCTGGCCGCCGACATCGCCTGGCCCCCGCGCCTGCTCCCGCTGGGTTTGGCCGGCCTGTGCGGATGGTCCCTGTCCCGGACGTTGGAACACCTCGCCGCCGGGTCTCAGCCCGCGCATCTGGCGCTGCTTCAGACCGTGACGCCGGTCATTGTCCTGCTTGTTCTGCAAACTTGCGCCTTCGCGCTGGACTCGCCGGGCTGGGGCCGCTGGCAGCTCTGGCGCTGGATCATTGGCGCGACCGGGTTATTGATCGCCTACTCGCTGCTGCATCTGGGGTGATCTCTCCGCCAATGGGCTAAAGCCCTTCGCTACATGGCCTGCGGCCCAGTCTCCACCTTCGTGGAGAAGGAAATAATCCTTTCTTCTGCCCGCGCAGGCGGTCAGTGGGCGTCTGCGCCACAGAGCGAAGGAGTTCACTCCATTATCGCTTGTTTGCAGAAGCCCGTAAGTAATATCTGTTAGAAAGCAATCCATGAGACTTTTAATGTGCGCACCGGAACATTTTGATGTGACCTACGAAATCAACGAATGGATGCGGATCGCGAACAGCCCGGACCCAGGGATTTCGCAGCGGCAGTGGCAGGCGCTCTATACGATCCTGCGGGAAGAAGTAGGGGCAGATGTGGCCCTCGTGCCGCCGCAGCCCGGCCTGCCGGACATGGTCTTTACAGCCAATGCCGGGATCATCAAAGGCGATTTGTTTGTGCCGTCGCGCTTCCGGCCCGTGGAACGGCAGGGCGAAGTGGCGTTTTTTATTCAGTGGATGCTGGAAAACGGGTTCCATTTGAAGCCGCTCACGGAAGAAGTCGCGGGGTCGTTTGAAGGCGAGGGCGATGCGCTCTTTTACGGCGACTTGCTGCTGGCCGGCTACGGGCAGAGGTCGGATGAACCAGCCTGTCGGGGGGTGGGAACGCTGCTGGGCGTGGACGTTCTGCCGCTGCGGCTTGTGGATGGCCGCTGGTATCACCTGGACACCTGCCTGATCCCTGTCTCGGACGATCTGCTTGCCTATTATCCGCCCGCGTTTGACTCGGCGGCCAACGCGGCCATTGAGTCCTTGCCGGGCGAGAAGATTATTATCACTGAAAATGACGCCCTGCGCTTCGGCGGCAATGCCGTGGTGATCGGGGAGCAGGTCGTGATGAACACAGGCTGCGCGGCGCTGGCGGCGGCGCTGAGGTCGCGCGGCTACACGGTTTATGAGACCGACTTATCCGAGTTTATCAAGGCCGGCGGCTCGGCCAAATGCCTGGTGCTGGTTCTGGATCACTGAACCCAATCTTCAAAGTGCGCCAGCAGGTCGGCAGGGTCGTTGAAGACGGCCTTTGCCCCTTTCAGATCGGGCGCGCTCCAGCCGCCGCAGCGGACGCCAATGCTGGCGACGCCGGCTTTTTGCGCTGCCTGGACATCGTAGGGCGTGTCGCCCAGCATGACAACGGCGTCCGGGGCCAGGCCGGATTTTTTGAGTGCGGCTTGAAGAATGTCGGGGTCCGGCTTGGAGTTTTCGGCGTCTTCCGTTGTGGCGATGACATCTATGAGATGGGCCGCGCCGGTCAACTCTAAAAGCGGTTTGGCCTCGTCAGCTTTGGCGGAAGTGGCGACCACTAATTTCAGGCCCTCTTGATGCAGGCGGGTCAGCAGTTCTTTTGTCTGCGGGAAAGCTCTCAAGGTCGGCAGATATTTTTGCTTTAATATCTCGCCGCGCGTTTTACTGATCGCTTTTCCCTGCGGGCTGCCGCTTTGGATGTGAGCGACTTTGGGAAGGAAATTGTCGCCGCCCATGCCGACGGCTTCGCGGATTTGGAGGTAATTAATTTCCAGGCCGTGTGTCAGCAGGGCCTCCATCCAGGCGCGGGCGTTGGCGTCGTTGCTGTCAATCAGTGTGCCGTCAATGTCCAGCAGGACGCCGGCAAGTTGGTCTGGCATGAAGTTCCTTCCGAATAAGCCCGGAAGAACCTAACCCGCCGGCAAGTCTCCGGGTTAGGTTCTTCCAGGGGCCGTTTTACCGGCTGCCGGCGGTCGTCCGGGTGGCGTCCAGCGTCTCGTCTTCATCCAGATTATTGACATCGGCGGCGCGAGTCGTTTCCAGATTTTCCACGTCCACGTCGGTGCGGCGGACGGTGTCCTGAACGGTCTGGGTGCGGTCGGTCGCGGTTTTGCCGACGACCACTTCCTCCACCACGCGGGATTCTTTGGAGACGACAGGGACTTCAGAGGTTGCGGTCACTTCAATCGTGCCTTCCTTGAAGGCGGACAGGTCGGCATCGGACACGGCCCGGTCCACAGGGCGGCGATCTACGGTGACATGCTCCTCATGCAGTGTCACGCTTTCTGAAACGGGCGTTTCAGTGACAAACGTGTGGACACGGGCGCCGCCGCCCTGCACCTGCCGCTTGCCGACCGCAAGCTGCTCTTCCACAATGGGGATGACAGTCTCGCCTGTCGCGCCGACTGTTCCCGTCGTCCCGCCGCCGTACAGGCCGCGCTCACGGGTGATGTCCTCATGCGTGTACGCCGGAGCGGTCTCATTGTAGCCCGTATAGCCGCCCGTTGTGTAAGACGTGCCGCGCTCGTCAATGTCCACCGCGCCATGGCCGTTCATAATGTCCACGGCCTGCTCGGCCTGATTGTCAGGCGAGTTGACTGTGACCAAAGTGCCGCCCCGGCGGACGCCCTCAGCGTAGTATTCCGCGTGTTCTTTGGGAACGCCAATATGGGTCAGAGCGCCAATCAGGCCGCCCGCGACGCCGCCGATGACGGCGCCTGTCACGGTGCTGCCCGCTGTCACGCCGAGAGCGGCGGCCAGGGGACCGGCGGCCAGCACCGGTCCGATGCCGGGGATAACCAATGCGGCCAGGCCGGCGAGGAGGCCGATGCCCGCGCCAACACCCGCGCCGATGCCTGCGTCTTTGCCGACCGCATGGCCGGTTCCCTCACCGGTGTCCCCGGTCGTCAAGCCGTCGCCCGTGTAGCCGCTGGCCGTCTGGTTGGCGGCAATGCTGATGTCGTCGCGTCGGAACCCGGCATTCACCAGATCCTGCACGACGCCCTGCGCCTCGGTGAAATCGTCAAACAATCCGACTACTGTCTTTGCCATTGTTTTTTCCTTTCGGTCTTTTCGTTAAGAATGCCCCCAGTATTGGGGGCTAAAGGGGCCGCTAAAGACGCGGCTCGGCAGGAGCAATCTCCTCAACCTCTATGTCTTCCGTGCGAACCGTGACTTGCTGCGGTTCACGGACTTCGGTCTGCAAACGCTGGATGTGTATTTCCTCCTTGAGCATAAGACGTTTCTCCACCACGAGAACTTCTTCCAGGACCGGGACAATCAGCGTGTCCCCTTCATAACGCGCTTCGGGCGCTTTCTGAACCATTTGATTGATGGGCAGACGGTGGACACGCACTTCTTCCCGCAGGAGCGGCTCATCCACCGTCTCTTCGTGTTCCGAGACCCGCTTGGTCAGGCGAACTCCACCGGTCACGACGGTTCGCTTGCCGACCGTCAGGGTTTCCGCAATGACGGGAACAACAACGGTGTCCTCCTGCGGCCTGGTCATCACCAGAGTGTCTTCTGCGGAACCTCCGCCGATGCCGCCCGGCGCTTCTAATTCCGCCGTCGTGAACGGCAGCCGGTAGCTATTCTCTCCATTGGCGATCAGTGCTGAGTGGGAAACGATCACGCGCCTCCCCGTATCCAGAAGAATAACGGCCTTTTCCGCGCCGACAAGCTGCGATTCTGTTTCTAAAATGCCTAGCCCGCCGTCATTCAGCGTCACCTTTGTCGCCATGGTTTACTCCTATGATCCTGAGTGAAGCATGTGTCCCAGCCCGAAGTGGACGTGGAACAAAAACTTGGCCGCCAGCAGCGCGACGACCAGCAGCGCGACGACGATCAAAACCAGCATCATCGGATTGGGACGCGGTTTGTCCGCGTCCTCCGGGCGGTCATACATCCGCACTGTCCGTCCATCTTTTTCGTTGTTATCGGGCATGGTGTTCCTTAACCATTCACAATCTCGCCGCCGTTGGGGTGCAAAATCTGGCCGGCGAGATAGGAGGCGTCTTCCGACGCCAGAAAAACAAAACAGGTCGCCACTTCGGCGGGCTGGCCGGCCCGCCCTATCGGCGTGTCCGAGCCAAACGAAGCCACTTTGTCGGGCGGAAACGTCGCCGGAATAAGCGGCGTCCAAATCGGGCCGGGAGCGACGCCGTTGACGCGAATGCCCTGTTTGATCAGGCTCTGCGAGAGGGAGCGGGTAAATGCCGTGATCGCCCCCTTGGTGGAGGAATAATCCAGAAGCTGCGGGCTGCCGGCGTAGTTGGTCACGGAGGTCGTGTTGATAATCGCGCTGCCTGCTTTCAAGTGCGGCAGCGCGGCCTTGACGAAAAAGAACTGGGCGAAGATGTTGGTGCGGAACGTCCGCGTCAACTGCTCCTCGGTGATGTCTTCAATGCTTTCCTGCGGATGCTGCTCGGCGGCATTGTTGACCAGAATGTCCAGATGCCCCAGCGCACTGACTGCTTTTTCCACCGCCTGCCGGCAGAAGCGTTCTTCGCCGATATCGCCGGCGATGGCGATGGCGTTCCGTCCTTCGGCTTCGATCAAACGGTGCGTTTCCCGCGCGTCATCATGCTCGTCTTTGTACACAATGGCGACATCCGCGCCTTCGCGGGCAAAATGCACAGCCACCGCGCGTCCAATGCCGCTGTCGCCGCCGGTGATGAGCGCAGCTTTGCCCGCCAGCTTGCCGCTGCCTTTGTAACTGTCCCGAATAAAGACGGGCCGAGGCGTCATCTCGGACTCGCGCCCTGGCTGCTGATCCTGATGCTGCGGCGGCTGCGCCTGTTTTTCTTCCGACTCCGGCATGAGAGTGACTCCTTTAATAAGACTTTACCGGGCTGAGAGATACCCCGCGTTTTTTGTTCGTAAACCGGACAAACAGCAAGTTTTGTTCAAAAGACAAAAAGCCCGGCGCGAGGTGCGCCGGGCTGTTTTTGCGTATCGCTTGTGGGTTTGTGCCTACGACCGAACGGCTTTTCGCTGCCGGCGGCGGAGCCACAGGCCGCCCATGACCAGGCCGAGGCAGCCGAGGAACGTCGGCATTCCCGGCTCCGGCACGGCCTGCGGATTGGGGGTGGGCTTCTCATAGACATAGTCTTGCAGGTGCTGGCCCGGCGTCTGCTGCGGGGCCTGAATCCAGGTCGCCGTGCTGGAGGCATAGCTGGCGTGGTTCGCCGCCAGCCCTTCGTAAAAGCTCACCAGCCCGCCATACGCGGCGGCATCGCCTGCGCCGGCCTGCATCTGGCCGGAGGTCAGGCCGTCCCCGCCATCCGTGACAATGTCCCAGATGCCCAGGTTGATCGCGGTCAGATTTGTGGTCAGGTCCGTGCTGCCGGAAGCGCCGCTAAAATTGGTCGCAGTAAGGAAGCTGTCGGCCAGGTAGGCCACTTCGCTGCTGCGCGTGGTCGCCTGGGTCAGCGTCACCGCCGCCAGATCGCCGCTGGTGAGCGCAGAGGACAGGCCGCCCTGGTAGTACCTGCCGCTCAGGCTGCCCGCCGGGCTGGTGATCTGGTACTGCGTGTTGGCGGCATAGGTGTCGCCGCTGTGAATCTCGTGGCTCAGGTCCACGCAGAAAATGCCGATGTTCGGCCCGGACCCAAGCTGCCCCTGGTAGCGGCCCGCATAGCCGCTCAGGAAGCTCGCCCCGCCGTTGTCGGACACCGTTACCACCTTGCTGTCACCGGCTCCGACGAATGTGAATGTCTGTGCGCGGGCGGCGCTGCCGCCGCCCAAAACCAGCGCGACGGCCGCGCCGGTCAACCAATGGTTCTTGAAATTGTTTTTGCTGACGAATGGATACAACATACTACTCCCTCGTTTCATTCTATGCCAATCCATAACGCAGAAGACAGGCCAAAACGAGGAAAAACGGCAGAAACCGGCAGGAATGCGGGGGAAGTCCGGTACTTTCGCGGGCAAAAAAATACACCATGCCTTGAAAGGCACGGCTAGACGGCGAAGACGCCGGAAATCCCCGCTTCGCGGGGATAGGAGCAGGCAACCTCCGGTTTCCAGTGCCGCGAAGCGGTACTTCTTGGCGTCCGCGCCGTCTAGCCGTGCCTTTCAAGGCACGGCACATCTTGTCTTGACAAGATGGGCGGCAGGCAGGTACACTGTCTGTCGCGCTTTCGCCTGCCGCATTGGCATCGGGGGCGTTCTGCATTTTGAAAGAACACGATGGAAACACCGCTGAATTTAGACAAACGAACGGACTGGCGCAACGAAGCCCTCAACAACGCCCTGCGCGCGGAAGCGTTCGGCGACAACTGCGAGGATGCTCTGCTGCGGGACATCCGCCGCGCCCGGCCCGGCGGCGCGACCCTGATGATGTATCTGGACCGCATGCAGCTTCGCCGCTACATGGAGGCCGAAGCGGCCCCGATCCGCAGCCTCGTGCCCGGCGCGGACGGGTTTCGCGGACAGTCGGGAGAGGAAGAGGTCGTCTCATACGTCGGCTGGTGGGCTGGCGAGTGGCGCGGTCACGCCCTGGAAGTGGCCCTCGTTCCCAGCGGCTCCCGCGTCGGCTTCGTCATTTTTCTGGCCGACGCGCCCGCCTCCCTGGCCGAGTTCGCTGCGGAAATGGCAGCATTTATCAGCCGCCCGACGGGCCGGTGCCTGCGCTACATGCACGGGTGGGAGAACGCGCCGGACATGGACAGGGAGATCGGCAAAGTGACCTGGGACGATGTCGTGCTGCCCCCGGAAACGCTGTCCCGCATCCGTGAAGCCGTGGAAGGCTTTGTGCGAAACCGCGACTCTTACGCCGCCCTGGGCTTCGCCTGGCGTCGGGGCGTTCTCCTGGTCGGCCCGCCTGGCACCGGCAAAACCATGATCTGCAAAGCCGTCGCCGCCGCCCTGCCGGACCTGCCGTTTCTCTATGTCCGCGACTTGCAGCAGCGCTCCCATGACGACGCCATCCGCACGATCTTTCAGCGCGCCCGTCAGTTGTCCCCCTGCATTCTGGCCTTTGAGGATTTGGACGGCCTGGTGCATGAAGACAACCGCACGGTCTTTTTGAACGAGCTGGACGGCTTCCAAAACAACGAGGGACTTCTGGTAGTCGCGTCCTCCAACCATCCGGGCCGCATTGATGAAGCCCTGCTCAAACGCCCGTCCCGCTTTGACCGCGTCTTTCATATCGGCCCGCCCCAATTGGCCGAGCGGCGCGAGTTTTGCCTGCGCCTCCTGAATCGCTCCGCCCTGCGCCAGCGTCTGACGCCCGGCTTTGACGCCGAAGCGCTGTCCCAGAAAGTGGCCGAGCGCACGGAAGGCTTCACGCCCGCCTACCTCAAAGAAGCCTTCGTGTCCGCCGCCTTGCAGCGCGCCCAGGAAGGCGCGACGAGTCTGGATGATCAGTTCGCCGAGTCTGTGCTGCTTCAGGTAGAAGAACTCAAAGCCCATCTCAAGCGCATGGACGACCCCGAAGCCCTGGCTGAATTAACTGCGAGTGGCAGCGCATTGGGCTTTAGGCATTAGATATGAATGAAGAACTGAAACAGAAACTCATAAAGGAGATCAAGAAAAGCGGTTTTCCACTTGAGCTAGATGTAATCAATAAACTGAGAGAATTGGAATTCCTTGTTTACCCTAACCTCAGTTTCACTGATGACACAGATAAGCCGCACGAGATAGATGCTTTCGTGATAATGGGAAATGAGGATCGTAAAGGTGAGTGGCCTTTTGGTCCTACCAGCCTGTTCCTCTTTATTGAATGCAAATCTAGCGACAAACCCTGGGTATTTTTTAACGATACTACAGATTATATGACGTTGATGGGTTTGGTTGATCGTCTTAAACTAGTGACCGATATTGACGTATCGCAAATCCATTCTTTGTTGGTGGGGGCCAATAATACTACTCTAAGAGGACATCATTACTGCTCTGACATACCTGTGGCCCGTACATATTTGGAAGCTTTTGGTAGGGATGCCGGCGGAGACATATATCAGGCCGTGAAAAATATCTGGTATGTGATTGATTTTCATAAGCGTTTCTTTGGTAGCAACCCGAAACGAAAAAACGAAAATAAGCGGACAGGAATCATTCACGGCGTCATTGTATATGAAGGTACTTTGGTTGCTGCAACTAAAGAAGGCGAAGATTTTGAGTTAGCTGAAGTGCCTCACATTATGCTCAGAACAACTGACTGTATTACGAACAAGAGTCTTCCTTTTGGCTCAGGAAGAGAAACAGTAATAGACGTAATACATAAAGATTATTTGGAGCAATACTTATTACTCTGTAAGCATGACCTTACCCTATTTGTAGACCATTCAATAAGAGTGGTCAATACAGGTTGGCTTGATGAACAACTCAAACAGTCAGAGGGGAACGATTATACTGATCAGACTAAGGCATACGATAGCGTTAAAACAGTGCCATAGCGATAGATGTAATCAACTCTAATCGGTCAGATTTGTGGACATAAATAGGTCCAGGCCAGCTTGAAACCGACTTTTTGGAACTGGGGCACAGAAGCCGGATATAATTTTTGGGTAGAAAAATGTGCGGAGGACAACTATGATATTGACACTTGATCTGACGCCGACTGAGGAAAGGCGGCTGGCGGCTGCCGCCCGGCAGGAGGGCATCCCGCCGGAGGAAGCCGCGCGTCGGCTCCTGACAATGAATTTGCCGCCAGATGAGCCTTCGGCTACTGACGCTGATCAGACTGCCAGCGCTCTGCTGCGGGGTTGGCTGCGGGACGAGGCCACGAATGACCCCACGCAGATACAAAAGGCACAGGAGGACCTGGATGAATTCAAGCGCACTTTGAACGCGAACCGCGTGGCGACCGGGGAAAGGCTTCTGTTCCCGGAATGAAACACATTCTTCTGGATTCTTCGCCGCTCGGATTGCTTTCCAACCCGGCACAGACCCCGGAAGTGATTGCGATCACGGCATGGGCGGCAGATTGTGTGGACGCCGGCCATCAGATTTATCTGCCGGAAGTGATAGATTACGAGATTCGGCGGGAACTTCTGCGGGCAGCAAAGAGCGCAGGGATCGTAAAGTTAGATGCGCTGAAGGCAGCTTTGCGCTACCTGCCGCTGACGACCTCAGCCATGCTCATGGCGGCTGATCTCTGGGCGCAGTCACGGCGGCGCGGGCTGCCGACCGGCGACCCGAAAAAACTGGACATTGACGTACTGCTTGCCGCGCAGGCACTGACGTTGCCCGCCCCGATTTCCGACCTCGTCCTTGCCACCGCGAATGTCGGCCATCTGTCGCAGTTTGTCCCTGCCGATTTGTGGACGAACATTATACCCTGATGCCTCCTCGGAGTTGGTGGAAGAACTCAAAGCCCACCTCAAGCGCATGGACGACCCCGAAGCCCTGGCCGAACTCACCGCAAGCGGCAGCGCATTAGGCTTCAGGCATTGACACTGTTGAGGACGCAGGAACTTTATGCCATTGATCATTTATCTGGATGAGACCGGCGATCACACTCTGGCTTTGGTAGACAAAGATTATCCTGTCTTCGGGCTTGTCCTTGTGATTTGTGACAGTACAGATTATGCTCAAAAGATTGTCCCCGCTGTCTACCAACTCAAGATGGATTTTTTCGGGCATGAGGGCGTTATCCTGCGTTCCTATGACATCCGTAAACAGAAAGGCGCATATGCTTTTTTGAGTAACGCAGGCCGCCGGAACAGCTTCTACGCCCGCGTCAACCAGATCATGGCAATGGAGACATACACTCTGATTGCTGCCATGATCCGCAAGCAGCATCATAAAGACCGCTATGGGGAAGCGGCGCAAAATCCTTATGATCTGGCAATGGAGTTTGCTTTGGAGCGACTTCTACCACTATTGGAGCAGGCAGGTCAGACAGAAGTGTATGTCATGGCGGAAGCGCGCGGAAAGAAAGAAGACGATCAACTCAGCCTGAGTTTTTATCGCTTTGTGAATGAAGGCAATGTTTACCTCTCCGCAGAGCGTCTTAAACAGATACAATTTCATCTGACATTCCGAACAAAGGAGATGAACATGATTGGGATGCAGATGGCTGATCTCGCTGCTTATCCAACGGCCCGCTATGTCATTGATTCAACCAAACCCAATCCGGCATATGAGATACTACGACCAAGATTCTACATCGGGCCGGGTCTGGTGCGAGGTCTAAAAATCTTCCCCTAAAAACAAAAAGCCCCGGTTACACCAGGGCTTTTTGCCGACCAGGAAATCCTAGTCCCTTTTGCACAGATTATACCGCACCTTTTTTCTATATGTCAACACTTTTTCAGACAACGCAAGGCGCGACCACTCTGGACGCCCCCGAGAGCCTTGCTGAATTGACGACGAGCGGCAGCGCACTCGGTTTCCGGCATTAGACACAAGAGAGGAAGAAACACATGGCCGCAAAACTAAATCAAATTATCGCGATTGAAAAGGGCGTCAAAAGTACGTCTTTTCAGGAACTGACCGAAGCGCATCATTTGTTGCAGAAGCCCAGCCTGCTGGCGGGCATCTCGCGCACTTATCAGCCCAAAGACGAAGAAGGCGAACAGTTTCCGCCGGAATTTACCCGTGTGCAGGCGTCGGCGGAGACTGTCATCAAAGACACGGCCAAGATTTTGACCAAGCTGTTTGACGTCACGGCGGCTAAAGATTGGGCCAATTGTCAGGCCAAAGCGGACATCGTGGTGGATGGCCGGACGCTGGCTGCCGATGTTCCTGCGACGTACCTGCTGTTTCTGGAAAAGCAACTTGTGGACATGCTGACGTTTGTCCGAAAACTGCCCACGCTGGACCCATCCGAGACATGGACGTTTGACCCGTCCGCGGATGCTTATGTAACTGAGCCGGTGCAGACCGCCAAGACCAAGAAAGTCCCGCGCAACCATGTCAAGGCCGAGGCGACCGAGAAACACCCGGCGCAGGTGGAGATGTACATGGAAGACATCATCGTCGGCTACTGGAAAACCATCAAGTTCTCCGGCGCGCTTCCCGCCAGCCGCGTCAAAGAACTGCTGGACCGCGTGGAAAAATTGCAGCAGGCCGTCAAATACGCCCGTGAGGAAGCCAATGCGATTGAGGCGGCGGACAAGAAAGTCGGCGCAGCCCTCTTTGGCTACCTGTTTGGCTAGATGAGGTATACTGAGGCCGTGAGTCCAAGCTGAAACTGAGACTGACGCTGATGGCGCGAGCGCGACAGTGCAGGTTCAAATCCTGCCCGCCCCACTGTCGGGGGCGGTAGCCCAATCGGAAGAGGCAGCGTCCGGGCCAACCCAGACTGAGACTATTACTCCAGATTCAGCATTCGCTGCCGCAGGCCAAATCAAGTGTTCCCGGTCGGTGTCTGTCGGATGGGGGCGCATCTCCCCCTCCCTGCTCCATCTTTCCTAGATTTAGGCGGGGGTAGTTTAACAGTAAAACACGACGACCTCAGAGTGAACCGGAACTTAAACGTGGTGGCTTGCCCCAATGGCAGCAAACCGAGGCCTGGAGGATGGGTATTCCTCTGGGCCTCACCTTTTATGGACGAAAAAGCAGAATGGCCGCTCTCTGTGAGATACGCGCTGATTTTGACCGGGACACGATTGTTGTCTATCAAGCCTTCCCGCGTCCGATTGCCGAAGCGGCTTTGCAGCACGGCACGTTTGTCGCGCCATTTTCCTTCAGCCGCATGACCTGGATCAAGCCTTCGTTTCTGTGGCTGATGGAACGCAGCAATTGGGGCCGAAAGTCCGGGCAGGAGCATATCCTGGCCGTCCGCATGACGCGCAAAGGCTGGGAAGAAGCGCTCTCACTGGCTGTCCTGACGCACCCCTGAAAAGAGCGTGTATCAGGACGATGAGGATTGGCAGCGGCAGTTCGAGAAGCGCGGCAGTTCATGTCCAATGGGACCCGGAGCGATCCCTGCGCGGCGAGACGCTGAACTCATAACAGCATTCAAGTCGGTCTTAGCAGGCACATCATTGAGCGCTACGTACAGGAATGGGTCACTGAAATCCACGACTATACTCCGCTGACGAGAAAGCTGTACGGCCTGATAAATTCCGGTAATGCATCAAAGACAAAGCCATTGCTGCCAAAAGAGGCTCTCTATCCACTAGACGCTGCGCTTGCAAAGCAACTTGGAATGAGATAAGACGGAGTGAGGCCCAATGTGACCTACTCAGTGGTCGTAATTGGGTAAGATTGTGGGCAGGAATGTTGAAAAATTCCGATTGAGTTACGAAGAAGTCACGTTGGAGGAACCATGTCCTGGTTTGAAACCCATAACGCTGATGGCAAGCCGCACCGATGGCTCAACCTGGATCAGATCGTGCATGCCACCTTTGACAAGGACGGCGGCGACCGGGCCACGATCACGATGGCGGATGGATTTACGACCATCCTGCATCATCCCAGCGACATCCGCCTCCTGCGCGCTTACGTGGAAAGCAAAAAAATCCGAGCGAAAGAGTAAACGCCGGCACCGGCGTTTACTCTCAAACCCTTATGGCCCGGCGCTCACCCCCACTGCCGTCCAGCCGCTGAACGGCCCGTAGGCGGTGTATGTGTAGCCAGTGTTGGTCACAGCCCACAGCGAAGCCGTGCCGTTCGCAGCATCCCACAGGATGTGTGTCACCCCGTCAGGCCCCGTCGCAATGGCTTTGGCCGCGTAGCCGCTAAATGGCCCGTAGGAGTTGTAGGTGAACGCGCCGCTGCCGAAGTCTACACTCCACAGCAGGGCTGTCCCGTCGGTTTTATCCCACAAGAGATGTGCGCCGTCATCCGGGCCAACGGACAGAGACTTGGCCGTATAGCCGCTGTAGGGGCCGAAGCTGTGATAAGTCAGGCTGCCATTGGCGGCAATGCGGTAGCCCGACGCCGTGCCATTGACATTGGTCCATAGCAGATCGGTCACGGTCGCACCAGACGCCACGGCGTTGGCGGTCCAGCCTGCGTAGGGGCCATAACTGGTGTAAGTGAAAGTGCCATTGGTGGGGCTGACAGTCCAGAGGTTGGCTGTGCCGTCGGTCTTGTCCCACAGCAGATGCGGGTTGCCCCCGCTGTCAACGGACAGCGAAACAGCCGTGTAGCCGGGATAGGGGCCGTATTGAGTAACCGTGTAGCCGCCTGCCGTCAGCGCCGTGACGTGCCAGAGGCTTGCTGTTCCGTTGGTGTTGGTCCACAGCAGCCAGTTCGTGCCGTCGGGAGCATCGGCGACGGCGCGGGCCGTCCAGCCGGAAAAGGGACCATACACGGCGCTGGCATAAGCGCCATCCGGGTTGACAGCCCACAGGGAGGCCGTGCCGTCGGTTTTGTCCCACAGCAGATGGGTCTGGCTGGGCGAAATCTCCCAGACCGCGCCATCGCCATAGCCATAGTTGTCGGACCCGCCGGACGTGCCGAAGATGTCGCCAAAGCGGTCAAATGTCACCGCGCCCCGAGGACCGGCCCCGCCCGCGCCGCCGGGGAAGGTGGCAAGAGTTGTCAGCGTCGCGCCGTGGGGGATTTCCCAGACCGTGCCGGCGTTGTTCGCGCCGCCGGCATAGGCCGTCCCGAAGAGATTGCCGCTGCTGTCCAGCGTGACTATGTTCCCCGGCCCGCCGCCGTTGGTTCCGTTGAACTGCGCCAGAGTGGTGATAACTCCGCTGCCATGCGCGAGTTCAAAGACCGTGCCTTCGCTGCCGGTTCCGCCGGAGTTGGTGGTTCCAAACAGGTTGTCGCTGCTGTCCAGCGACAGTTGGCACAGGGGATTAGCCCCGTTTGTCCCGGTCCCGGTGAAGGAGGCCAGGGTAGTAATCGTGGTCGTGCCGGCGGCGATCTCCCAGATCGTGCCGGCCCCGCCTACCCCACCCACCTCGGTCGTGCCGAAAATGTCCCCGGCGGCGTCCAGAGTGACATTGCCCCAGGGGAGGCCGCCGATGGGATTGACCTCGGTGAACGACGCCAGGCTGACGATGGCGCTTGTGCCGGCGGCAATTTCCCAGACATTGCCCGCCCCCGCCGTGCCGCCTTCCAGCGTGGTTCCAAACAGGTTCCCGCGGCTGTCCACGGTGACGCCCCCGATGGGCGCAAGCCCGTTCGTGCCGTTGAAGGACGCAATCGTCGTCAGCGTGGTCGTCCCGTGGGCGATCTCCCAGACCGTGCCATACCCGGCGCTGCCGTTGCCATAGCCGTAAGCACCGCCCTGTTCCGTGGTTCCAAACAGGTTTCCGCTGCTGTCCACCGTCACGCCGTCATAGGGAATGGCCCCGTTCGCGTTCCCTTTCGCGCCGGTGAACGACGCCAGGGTGGTGACGGCGTTTGTGCCGTGGACGATCTCAAAGACCGTGCCTTTGCCTGCGGAGCCGCCCGCGTAGGTGGTTCCGAACAGATTGCCGCTGCTGTCCAGGGTCAGACCCGCATGAGGGTCGGCGCCGTCCGGGCCGGCAAACGAATGAATGACCGTAATGCCGCCGGCCTGCGCCGCGCCGAGCGTGACAAAGCCAAGCGCGGCCCAGACCATCAGGCAGGCGAAGAAGTTTGCAAAAATGCGTGTGTGACAAGTTCGTGTGTGCATGAGAAAACCTTTCTTAAACCAAGGATCCTATCCCGGCTCGCTGAGGCTCGCCACCCTTCCCTCGAAGGGAAGGGAGTTAGAAAAGCCGGAGCATTCCCGACTGCGTTTCTTTCTCCGATTGCGTCTCTTTCTCCGATTGCCCTTCCTTTTCGAGGGAAGGGTGGCGAGCCTCAGCGAGCCGGGATAGGATCTTCGCCGGGATAGCATCCTACGGCCCGGCGCTGAGGGCGACGGCGGTCCAGCCCGCGAACGGCCCGTAAGTGGCGTAGGTGTAGCCGCTCCCGGTCACGGCCCACAGAGACGCCGTGCCGTCGGGCTTGTTCCAGAGAATGTGCGTCACGTTGTCCGGCCCCGTCGCAATCGCGCGAGCCGCGTAGTCGGGGAACGGGCCGTACTGGACCGGCGTGAACGTGCCAAAGATGTCCCCGGTGAGCGCCCATAGGGATGCCTGCCCGTCCGCATTATCCCACAACAGATGCCCGCCATCGTCGGGGCCGACCGCCAGCGCCGACGCCCCCCACCCCGGATAGGGGCCGTAACCCGTGTCGGTGTAACCATTGGCGGTCACGTTCCAGACGCTCGCGCTGCCGTCGGTCGCTGTCCAGAGCAGATCCGTGGTGGTCGGCCCGCTGGCGATGGCTTTGGCCGTCCTGCCGGGCAAGGGGCCGTACTCGGTGTGGGTGAATGAGCCGAAGACATTCCCGACCAGCGTCCACAGCGAGGCCGTGCCGTCGGTCTTGTCCCAGAGCAGCCGTGTCACGCCGTCGGGGCCGGTGGCAAGGCCCGTGGCGGTCCATCCCGCGTAGGGGCCATAGAAGGTATCGGTGTAGCCGCCGCTAGTTACATTCCAAAGGCTGGCCTGGCCGTTCGTGTTTGTCCACAGCAGGTTCGCGGAACCGTCAGGTGCATCGGAAACGGCCTTTGCGCTCCAGCCGAAGAAGGGGCCGTACTGAACACTGGCATGGGAACCGTCGGCGTAAACCGTCCAGAGAGAAGCCTGCCCATCGGAGGTGTGGTTCCACAAAAGGTGCGTGTAAGGAGCGGGCGGCGTCGCCGCGCCAGAGACCTCAAAGACGACGCCATAACCAAGACTAGATATGACAGAGCCGCCGCCAAAGGTGGTTCCAAAGAGATTTCCGTTGTGATCAAGCGTCACTCCCGTGGCAGGATTGAATCCGTTCGTGAAATTGAATTTAGCGATTGTGGTGATGGTAGAGGTTCCGTGGACAATCTCCCAGACGGTGCCATCGTTGTTGGGGTCGCCACCGCCTGCTGTCCCGAAGATGTTTCCACTGCTGTCAAATGTGACTCCGCCAGCGGTACCATTTCCGTTCGTGTTATTGAAAGCTGCGAAAGTGGTTAGAGTCGTGCTGCCTGCAACGATCTCCCAAACTCTGCCATCGTAACCAGAGAGTCCACGTTGTGTTGTCCCGAAAAGGTCTCCCTTACTGTTGAACGTCACACCGGCATAAGGCAGGGAACCATTCGTACCATTGAAGGACACGAGGGTTATGATAATGTTTGTGCCGTGAACAATCTCCCAAACTGTTCCCTCGCCACCATTGGGACCGGTGCCCCCCCATTCTGTCGTTCCGAATAGGTTTCCATGACTGTCGAGCGTCACACCAGCAGTGGGGCAGTCGCCGTTTACACCGTTGAATGCAGCAAGAGTAATGAGGGTCGTACTGCCGTGGGCGATTTTCCAAACTGTGCCGGCGCTATTCGCGCCGCCCGCGCTCGCGGTCCCGTACAGATTGCCCTGGCTATCAATCGTCACGCCGCCAATGGGAGTGTTTCCGCCCGGATTGTAGCCAAACGAGGCGATGGTGGTGATGGTCGTGCTGCCTGCGGCGATTTCCCAGACCGTGCCACCGCCGGGGGAGCCGCCATTCTGAGTTGTCCCGTAGAGGTTTCCTTGACTGTTGAGTGCCAAAGCACCGGCGGGATTGGTCCCATTTGGGAGGTTGACGAATTCCGCGAGGGTAGTCACGGTCGTGCTACCAGCGGCGATCTCAAAGACCGTACCCTGGCCACTTGGGCCGCCATAACTCGTCGTCCCAAAGAGGTTTCCATTGCCGTCCAGTGTCAGAGGCCCCAACGGAAACTGCCCATTCGTGCCGGGGCCAGCACCCGTGAAGGACGCGATGGTGGTAATGTCTGCGGCCTGAGCCGACGACAGAGAAGTGAGTGTGGCAATGCCAAGCAGTGCAAAAGCCAGCGGGCAGGCGAAGACGCCTGGAGAGAGGCGTGATTTCATGGCAGCGGGTTCCTCTCAGGCAAGCCTGATGGCGGACGGCGTGATAACATGAGTCCATTATATCACGGGCCGCAAGGGGGAAGGCAAGCCAGTCTGTTATTCCCGATCCGTCGTTTCGGCCAGCGAAAACAAAAGGTCGCCGAAGAGGCGTCGCCGCTCCCAGGTGAACCCGAACTGGTCAGCGAACGCATTGGCCCAGAGGGTGACGGCGGCAGAGGCAATCCCTTCGCCCGCCTGCCAGAGCGCCTGGCCGACATTGGTCTCGTCCACCGCCGCCCGGTGGCCCAGAAACAGGACCTGAAGAATGGCGCTTTCAATCTCGTCCCGGCTCAAGTCTTCGGTGTTGATCGGGATCAGGGAACCACGGGGTGCGAGAGGACCTTGCTCTTTCATACTACATGAAACGAGAAAAGCCCAGGTTTCTGTTCCCCTAACGGTCTTCACAGACCCCCGTGGGGGATTTGCTGGTAAATCTACTTGTTCCACTGATCGGCGCGATTTTGGCATTCTTTATGCAGGACACACAGCAGGAAGAGAGTTCTGAGAAAGAAGTAAGACCCCCATGACCCTGAAGCCAGAAAGACCTGCCCCGGAAGCGCCCGCTTCTCCCCGCAAACCCGCACGGAGCGCCGCTCCCCCCCCAACCATGGAACGCCTGATTGCGGATTACGCCCGCTCCCGCGATGCACGAGCACGTGACCGCATCGTCACTTACTACCGGCCTTATGTGCACCGCCTGGCCTCCCGTTTTTCCCGCCGCGAGCCGCTGGAAGACCTGACCCAGATCGGGACGATTGGCCTGATCCGGGCGCTGGACAGTTACGATCCGGGCCGGGGATGCCCGTTCCTGGCGTATGCCACGCGCTCAGTCCTCGGAGAAATCAAGCACTATCTGCGCGACCGCTCCTGGCAGATGCGGCCTTCGCGCGAGATGCAGGACCGGCTGATGAACGCCCAGCGGGCCGAGAGCGACCTCACAGGCCGCCTTGGCCGCCGCCCGACTGTGCAGGAGGTCGCGCAGGAGATGGGCGTGACGGAAGAAGAGGTGCTGGCGGCGATGGAAATGGGACGGCTCACGCAGCCCGTCTCCCTGGATGCCCCCGTAGACGGGCAGACGGAGGAAGGCGCGTGTCTGAGGGATCAGGTGGGGCGAATCGACCCCGCTCTCCGGGATCTGGTGGATTATCTGCCCCTGTGGAATGCCCTGGAGCATCTGGGGCCGCGCGAGCGCGAAATCGTGCGGCTGCGCTTCTTTGAGGACGTGTCTCAGGAGAAAGTGGCCGAACATCTGGCCGTGTCCCAGATGCATGTGTCCCGCTTGCAGCGCCGCGCCCTCGACCGTCTGAAGGGGATGCTGGAAAGCGCCCCTTAGGGGGAGTGACAAAGTTCACAAAGGGCGCGTGACGCATGCCGCAGCCTCGGTCTGGTTTTGTGTCTATAATAGTTTCAACAACGAAGCAAGACCAAACACACTGAGGAGACACGACTATGCAACAGGCCATTTACAACAACATCAACGGCACCAACATTCACAGCAGCGCCCTCCACGCAGCAGCGCCAGTCAGCGCGGCGGGTCAGGCAACGGGCACGACGAGATTGCTGCGCCGGATCGGGCGCAAATGGGACCTGGTCGGGGTGGTGGCGCTGATGGGGTCCAGCGCGGCCTACGGCGTGTTCGCACTCCTGCATCTGGCCTGAGTCACCCGGGCGTCGCCAGTGAACGTAACTTCGCATCGGCATCGCCTTCAATGGGTTCGCCATGTCCGACCGTCACCGTGGCAGGTTGGAGCGCGGCCATGCGTCCGATGCTGTGCTGGTTCTGCGGCGGGTCCAGATTGAAGGCCGGCCAGCCGGGGCCGAACGCGGGCCAGGTCGCCACCGAGTCGCCCGCGAACACAATGTCCCGTTCCGCCCAGTGGAACGCCAGATGCCCCGGCGTATGGCCCGGCGCGGCCAGAACTGTCAGCGGCCCGACCCGGTCGCCGTCGCCGAGAGTCTGGTCCACCGTGACCGGCGGCAGCTTCCCCAGGTTCAGATTCTGGCCGTATTGATAGGGGTACGTGGGGGCGTAAATGCTCACCGGCATTCCAGGAAACCACGACGCCGGCTGCGAGCGCTTCCGGCCCTCAATAATCTCGGCTTCCCAGCCGTGCGCGCACAGGCAAGCGCCGGTGACGCGCTTCAAGGCGCCCATCCCGCCCATGTGGGAGCGATGCGCGTGGGTGATGGCGATGTGGCGCAGCGCGGACGGCTTTTTGCCGAGGCGAAGAATGGCGTCCAGAACGAGGGCGGCGTCCTGGTCGTAGAGCGTGTCTATGAGCGTCAGCTCCCCGGAACCGTCGTCGCAGAGGAACGCATGAACATGGCCGCCTTCGCCCAGCGGTTGGGTCAGGCTGTAAACGCCGTCGCCGATCTCCCGAAACGCGGGCATCAAAGTTTCAGACATGGTGTTCTCCTTTACTGCGCGCTGCCCGCCGCGTTCCAGGGCGCGAAAGCGTTGGCGACGCCGGCCAGGGCGGGCGCAAGCTGGGGAAAGTGGCGCAGCAGAACGTCGCTCATGGTGTTGTTCTGAACCCAGTCCATCCCTTCGGGCGTGTACACTTCGGGGCGAAAGTCCACGGTGAAAAAGCGGTCGCTGTTGAGGCGGCGCGAGGCCATCAGAATGAAGATGCGAAAAGCGGTGTCGCTGAAGCCGAACTTTTCCGGGAATTTCTCGGCGAACAGGCCGACGGATAAGTCTACGAGTTCAATGTCGTCGCCGTAAACGCGCTTGATCTTCGCCGCCCAGTCCGGGTTCGCGGTCATCTCGTCAATGCTGGCGAACGGCGTCATGTGCATCAGTCGGCGGAACTCATTGTAACGCGGCACGCCCAGTTCGCGGCTCCGCAGGATGTCGTGGGCGGCCAGGTCAATGACCACCCCGTCCGGGCGCGTGAACTTCTGCAAGCCTTTCGGGTAATTGTTCAGCACAATCGCGCCGGGGTTCAAACGCCCGAACGAGTAAAACACATCGGCGCAGTCGTGCTTGTGCATGACATGGTTGGCGTGGACGCCCGCCAGTTCGCCGAAAACATATTTGGCAATGACTTCGTCCGTCTGGTGCGACCGGAACAGGTAATCGTCGGGAATCAGCGGGTGCATCCGGTAAACGCCGACAAACTCCTCGCACATGGCATACGGCACGCCAAAGTGATCGGTTGCGCCGCCCGGAATGCCGCTGAGGACCTCGCTGCCGCTGATGCGCCCCAGCATCTTGTGAATCTGCTCCCCGGCCAGGCCCCACCAGTTGACGCGCATCCCGATTTGCAGGACGGGATGGCCGAGAATGGCGGGCGTCCATTCAATCGTGTGGATTTTCGCCAGCAGCGCGGCCACAACCAGTCTAGCCCGCTGAAATAACGCTTCGTCGTTCCAATCGGGATAGGCCTGCTTTAACTCGTCGCAGACGGCATTATGTTCCAGCGACCATAGAGTGAACATCAGTTCCATGCCCACCCACCAGCCCGCGACATTGGCCTGCGAGACCAGCGCGTCTTTGCCGGGCGCGACCAGATTGTCCCGGTCAGTCTTCAGTTTGCCGGCTTGATAGCTTCGCACGGTCTGCTGGAACTCCGGCGTGCTGCCGTAAATCTGGGACGCATCCCACCAGTGCGTCTCCACATTGAGGTGCGTCGGCGGCAGATGTGCTTCGTCCGGCGTCCGTGTTGGATCGTCCATCGTGCGAAGAATACGCATGGGGTTTTCATGCCAATCGTCGCCGTCGGGCAGGGGGATGAGGTGGGGATCGTCTTTGGGCGAGATGCCGTGGGAAAGCCAGTCGCGGATTTGGAACTGAAGCCAGGCCGCTGCCAGCAGGTTCAGCACCGGAACCGGCTGGAACTCGTGGCGGGTCATGAGTTCCTTGCTGACCACGCGCGGATTGGGGGTCAGCAGCAGGTCTTCGCGCGGGTAGGTATAGCCCAGCGGGGCATTGCGCCCGAAGCGCGTGTCGGCGCCCATGCGCGGCTGGCTCAGATCGTTGTACGTGCCGTCAATGGAACGCGCGGTCCCATAATCCGGCGGCGGGGGCGAGGGGTCCAGAAGCGCACCCGGCTTTTCCGTGCTGACCAGATCTTTTCCCGCAGCGTGCGGCGCATTTCTACCAGACTGAGCAGGCCCAGCGGGGTGGGCAGCGTGTGCCAGCCGACCTTGTGGTCAACGGCCTCGGTTAATCCTTCCGCCAGAGCCGCCGCTTCTGGACTTTGGAGCGCACGAACAATCTTCGGAATGACAATCGCGCCGATGGCGGCTCCGCCCACCATCAGCGCGGCCTTGCCCAGCATTTTCTTGTCCATCGCGATTTTCTCCCGTCTGGCCGCTTCCGCGCGACCAATGCGTGAGATATTCGCCAGGATTTGACCTTTTTCCTGTCAATTTTGCGGGGGCGGAAAAGGGCACATGGTATAATCCTCCCAGGGAGAGGCCAGCGCCGTGAACGAAGACACGCCCCAGACGAAGCCTGTGCGCCGAAAGGCAGCTCGGAAGACTGCCGCGAAGCGCCGGCGCTTCCGCAAAACCCTGTGGGTGTCCCGCCGCGCACGGGTCCGTCTGCGCGCCCGAATTGCCGGCAAATATCGCCGGGCCATGCGGCAGGAGACGGTGAAGAGCAGGAAACGTCGGTAATGCATCTGCCGCCGTGGGCAGACTGGATGCGCCGTCAGTTCCGCATCGCCGCCGTGATCTTCACCGTCTCGATCCTGCTGGAAGGGACATTGGAGATGACTAGCCCGGACGGTCAGAAGAAGCTGATCGCCTCCAATGCCGCGTTTTCCCGCGCGCTCGGACGGATGCAGCCATTCGCTGTGGCCAGCGTCTTTTACCAGCATTTCATGGAAGAACACAAATGGTACTGGTTCCAGTGGGACGCCCCATTTAACGCCGACGAAGCGCGCCGCCGCCTGGTCCGGCAGCAGTGCCCCCGCGTCGGCTATGACTGCGTCTCTCACATCACCGCCGACTTGATCCCCGGCCGCGCCGACTTTCAGGCGGGCGACATGCCCTGTTATTTTCGGGACACGACCGGGCAGGGCCGCATTCCGGCGGGCATCACGCCCTTTATCCGCCAGCCAGCCCGCGTCGTCGTGCCGGGCGATACAAGCGAACTGAATCAGGAGCAGATCGGATTTACAAGCGCGAACGACCGCATCAACGCCATGAGCGGGCCGCTGGATTGGGGCAAAGACAGGTTCGGATTTCTTGCCAGCCTGGTGATTGCTCTGCCGGATGCCTACCTGACGTCCGCCAGAGCGTTGATCCCGCACGCGCCCCTCTGGATACAGATCGCGCTGGCCCTGCTGGCGGTCTACGGATTGTTTATTGGACTGGTCCAGCTTCCCGACAAGTGGCTTGACGAGGCAGGGTGTTGGATTTTCCTTGCAGCGCTGGCACTGCTTCCGGTCGCTGTGAGCAGCCTTGCCGGGCTGCTCTGGCTGATCGCGCACGGGGCGACATCGCTGCTGGGGAAGGCGCTGGCCGCCCCGGCGTTCTCGGTGACAGCGAGCGTGGTAGGAACTCCCCTGGTACACTGGCTGTCCAAATTGGCCGAGCATCATCTGGTGGAAGGCGGCCTGCGCTTTCTGCCGCGCCTGCTTCAGCGCATTCTTCCCCGCTTCGCCTGGCTGGCCGAAGAATAAGAAAAATCAGGCGGGCGGTGTGACCGCCAGATGCACCACGGTCAGCGCGCCGCCGCTCATCTCCACAGCGCGTTCGGCGACAAACCAGCGGTGGCACAGACGAGGGTCCGCCTCGTAGCAGAGCAGGCAGCAGCGCTCCGAGATTGCCCGCGCGACCAGGGTCTGCATCGCTTCATCCTGCGTCGCGAGATAGTCCAGAAAGTCCGTGCGGAACGCGACTTCATCATGGTCAATTTTGCGGCGATAGCGGATGTCACGGGGTGTGCCGAGGGCACGGATGTGGGCGTACTGAAGGCCGTAGTCATGGGCCGCCAGACCCAGGGCGGTCTTGGACAGGCCCGGCTTGCGGCTTTGCGGCAGTTCGCGAATGTCCAGCAGCGTCTGGACATCGTAATAGACCAGTGTCTGAAGCAGAGCCGCCTGTGCACTCCCCTCATAGCCAATCGTGTAAAGTTCAGGCATGGGCCAGCCACTGTTCCAGATCAGTGACCGATCCGAAATCCAGCAGGGCTTCGCCCAGATCATCCAGTTGATCCGCCGAAAGCTCATCCAGACGCGCCGTGGTTTCGGCGGAAACCGCGCCCAGGCGACGCCGGAGTTGGCGGAGGACAAGCGTCTCTTTACCTTGTGAGATGCCCTCCGTCCGGCCCTGCCGTTCCCAGCTTGTCATCAGTTCCATCGTGTCTTTCCTTTCTTCCGGGAGAAGCTGCGCGAAGGCCCGCTCATACTGTTTCCTCTCCTGCGCCGACAGTTGCAGATAGCTTTCAATGAACACGCCAATCAATGTCGCCCGCGCCGGGTCCAGCTTCAGGCTCGCCAGCAGGCGCAGACATTCCAATTTCACACGCGGACGGTCCCGAGCGCTCATTTTCATCTTGGTCATCAACGCCGTCGCTGCCGGGTTTGGCTGACGGGCAAACACGCGCCACGAAAGCCGGTTGAGCTGAATGACTTTGTAGCGAAATGCCAGCGTCGCCGTCTCGCCGGGAAAGGCCACCGTGTAATGATCCGGCTCCGCGCGCCGGGGAGCGTCATAGGAGAAGATCACGACGGGATACACGGGCAGGTCATGTTTTTCGCTGAGACGGGCGAAGTAGCGGAACATGCGCCGGGGAAAGTCGGTTTGCGCCGTAGACTGGTTTTCTACATGGATGAGAAAAAACGTCTCCTGCCCCCGAAATCGGGCCTGGACAATCAGGTCTACTTCGTGTTTTTCTCCGGCGGTGATGTCGGTGAAGACTTCTTTGTCCAGAAACTGAATGGACGCTGGTTCCATGAACTGCGCCACCTGGGGCAGGAACGCCTCCACGAACTCGGCAAAGAAAGCGGTGAGCAGTTCCTTGAACAAGCGGTCATGATCCATAGGAACAATTATACCCCACACGCTGACCGAGGGCGCACACAAGAATAAGGGGCGAACACAGCGTTCGCCCCTCCTCTGTCAGAGATGCCTGTTTCGTCAGTCCCGGTCCAGGCCGCCGTCAAAGACGCGGGCGGGCCGGCCCACGTCCTGCCAGCCGAGTTCAAACTCATAGTGGCTGCGGCCCGGCTGCGGGTCGTGGATGCGGACGGCGGCGGTCCAATCGTTCTCGGGCGACGGCTGCTGGACAATGCGGACATGGCCGCGTCCTTCCTCATGGCGCAGGAAAACAGCCACCGGGCGCTCCGGCAGCCAGCCGAACAGGCGGGCGTCTACGTCCCTGGCGGACTTGCCTGAACGGGTCTCGGTCCGCACATCCCGGCGGTGGATGTAGACGACGACGGTGTCGTCCACGTCGCTCTGCCAGTGCATCCCGCCCGGCTGCTCCTGCGGATTGCCGGGGAAAACCGGCCGCCCGCCCTGGAAGACGTGACGGTCTCCCGGAAAGTCTTGCGGGTCGGCATGGGCGGCCAGCGGCAGCAGCGCCCCCAGCAATGCGGCGGGGGCCAGAAGGCGCGCGAGGGATCTGCTTGCTATCGGTTTCATAGCGTTTCTCACTTTCTTTGTTTTTCCAAAATGACGACGTTCCGCCGCCACACTGAAAAAGACGACCCGGCACGTCAAAATGTTCTCGCGCTTCCCACCATAAAATGAGACCACCGCCAAAAAAATATGAAAAATCCTGGTACTTTTTTTCCCGGTTTACCTTGACATCCAGGCGTATGTCCTATATAATGAACCAGGCTGGAATGAGTGGCTGCTTACGCGCCGTTTTTCTGTCTCGTCCCAGCCATCAACTCAGGGTGCAGTTGGCCTGATTTATGCAGGAAGAAGTGTTATGCAGGATCCCTCTTAAAAAGCTCGCTGTTGCCACTGTGCTTCGGGCGAAAACGCACCGCCCGGCCCTCCGCTCCCGCCATGCCGCCTCCGCGCTAGGCGCCGCCGCGCTCCTGCTGCTCGGACTGCACGGGGCGCAGGCGGCTGTGTATACTTACACACCTGTTACTTCTATCACTGACAAGTGGGCTACTGGTACCGACTGGACGGCTGTTCCCGTCAGTGCCGCCATGACGGAACTTACTTTCGTTGGTTCCAACACGACGGTATTGGCAAATAGTTTAAATAACACGAATACTGATAACATTTCGGGTTTGTTCGTGTTGAACATTCTCGACTTGCAAGGCACAGGCCCGGCTTCAGGCGTGGGCGTCATCAACATCAACAACACTTCCCCAGCCACAGGACTTAGCTTCACAAGTAATGTCTCGACCACGCCTGTCATCAATCTCAATGCGCTTGCAGGCGCTGCTGGCCTCACCTATAACGTAAACGTCCCATTAACCTTAACAAATAACACCACGTTCCAGGGTAACGGCACCGCGATATTTAAATTCGCAGGCATCATAAATGGCCCAGGAATTCTGACCAAGACTGGCACCAGCACACTAACCTTGACCAGCGCGGACACCTACAGCGGCGGCACACAGGTTCAGAACGGGCTCTGTCCTCGGATACAGTGGCAGCAACTTTGGCAGCCTGTCTGCCGGCAATACCCTGACGCTGGGCAATGCCACCGGTAACACCAGCGGAATTTTCCAACTCGGTGACTTCACTGGCCCGGTCAATACGACAGTGACTAGCCTGACCACTGCAGGTGGCACGGCCAACGCGGTGGTCGGCGGCGATGCGGTGGTCTCCATATTGACCGTCAACAACAGCGGCATGGATACTTATGGCGGCCTCCTCGGCGGCACGGGAACTAACAATAACAATCTCGCGCTGACCATGAGCGGGTCAGGGACACTGACATTGACTGGGGCAAACACCTACAGCGATGGGACGACCGTCAATGCCGGGACGCTGACCGTGAGCGGCGTCGGCGCGACTTTGGGGGCGACCACGGGGACGCTGGCAGTCAACAACCCAAACACCAGTGCTGGAACCGCCACCGTGCTGAACCTCTCCACGACTGCCGCCACGACATCCGGCTCGTTGAGCGGCACGATTGCCACGCCCTCTAGCGGGACGAACACGGCCACGATCAACAACGGGGGCCAGCTTTTCACGGTGAACCAGACCGCCGACGGCGCCTACGCGGGCGTCATCACAGGCGCTGGCGGCTTCACTCTCGGCAGCGGCAGCGGCAGCATTAACACGCTGACCCTCTCCGGCATAAACACCTACACCGGCGCAACGACCATCAGCGGCGGCATACTCAGCACCGGGAGTCTCGGCAATGGCGGCGCGGCCAGCGGCATCGGCCAGTCCAGCAATGCAGCGGCTAATCTGATACTGAACGGCGGGACACTGCAATACGCCAACAGCAGCTCGGCAACAAGCACAGATCGCCTGTTCACACTGACAAATCTCGGCGGCACTCTGGACGCCTCCGGCACGAACACGATCACATTTGCGGGAAATGGCGTCGGGCCGTCCAATGCCATTGCTTACAGCGGCAGTGGTGCGCGGACTCTGACGCTGACGGGTATGAACGCCGGCATGAACACCCTGGCTCCCATCCTTGCCGACGGAACAGGGGGCAAGACCGCGCTGACTAAATCCGGCTCAGGAACATGGGTAGTTACCGGCGCGAACACTTACAGCGGCGCAACAACAAGCAGTGGTGGTACACTGAAGGCAGGTAGCACCCAAGCTTTCGGTATCAATTCCGCAGTAACATTGGGAACTGCCAACAGCACATACCTTGACATTACGGGCTTCAGTAACTCCATCGGTTCACTCACTGGCGGCGCTTCCAACGGAGGCAATGTGATCCTAGGCGGTGCCACACTGACAGTCGGCAGTGATAATACCAGCCCTGCGGCATATGCTGGCCGCATTGTAGATGGCTCCGGCAGCCTTGGCACGGGTGGCCTGACGAAGATCGGCAATGGTACGCTCACTCTCTCCGGCGCGAATATCTACACCGGCGTGACTAACCTCAATGGCGGCATCCTCAATGTCGGCAAAGCTGAGACAGCGGGGACATCCGGGCCGCTGGGAAAATCAGCGGCAGCAAACGCTGGTTCCATCGTGTTCGGCGGCGGCACGCTCCAATACAGCAGCGCCAATCAGAATGACTACTCAGGCCGATTTTCCACTAGTGTCAATCAAGCCTACAGCATTGATACCAACAGCCAAAACGTGACATTTGGAACGGCCCTCACCAGTAATGGAGGCAGCCTGACCAAGTCTGGGGCCGGTACACTGACATTGACCGGAGCCAACACTTACAGCGGCGGCACAATCGTCAATGGCGGGACGCTGACCGTGAGCGGCGTCGGCGCGACTTTGGGGGCGACCACGGGGACGCTGGCAGTCAACAACCCAAACACCAGTGCTGGAACCGCCACCGTGCTGAACCTCTCCACGACTGCCGCCACGACATCCGGCTCGTTGAGCGGCACGATTGCCACGCCCTCTAGCGGGACGAACACGGCCACGATCAACAACGGGGGCCAGCTTTTCACGGTGAACCAGACCGCCGACGGCGCCTACGCGGGCGTTATTGCCGGCAGCGGCGGCTTCACGCTGGGCAGTCTCAGCACGAACACGCTCACTCTCTCCGGGGCGAACACCTATAGCGGCGGCACAAATATCCAGAGCGGCACACTCCAACTTGGTACTCTCAGCGGAACGACAGTCGGCAGTTTGTCATCCACCGGAGCAGTGACGCTGGGAAATTCCACGAGCAGCGGCATTTTCCAACTCGGCGATGCCAGCAATGCTGTCAATCAAACCATCAGCAGCCTGACCACTTCGGGAACAGGCACGGCCAATGCAGTCATTGGCAGCAATGGGAGCATCTCCACGCTCACAGTCAACAACAGCAGCGCGGACAATTACGGCGGCATTCTGGGCGGAGCGGGAATTAATAATAATCTCGCATTCACTAAGACCGGCGCGGGGACGCTGACCTTTTCCGGGACCGCCGCCAACACTTATGCCGGACTGACCACAATCAGCGCTGGCGAAATGGACCTGAGCAAGACCGCCGGGGTCAACGCCATCGGCGGCAATGTCACCATCAACGGCGGCACGCTCAAACTGCTGGCCTCCAACCAGATCGCCGACACGTCCACCCTCGGCATCTCGTCCGGCGCACTCAATTTTAACAACTTCAGCGAAACCATCAAAAACCTCAACGTTCTCGGCGGCACGGTCAGCTACGGCACCGGAGCGGTGAACATCACCGATCCCACCTGGTCGGGCGGCACGAACACTGTCAGCGGCCCCACGACCTTCGGCGAACTGACTGTCAGTGGGGGAACCAATCTCGTGACCACAGGCGGCAACCTCACCGTCGGCGGCGCGACCGACAGTGTCAGCGGCGACACGGATCTGACCTTCAGCGGCACGGGCAGCCCGATCATCACGGTCAACTCGGACAGCGCCACGCCCGGCAAGATCACGCTGGCCGGCAACATCACCAGCCAAAACACGTCGGGAACGGCCAGCATCGCCAGCGGCGGTTCGGCAGCCAATGCCGGACAGTTAGACCTGGGCGGCGCGACCCGTACTGTTAGCGTCAGCAGCGGCACAGTGACGACTCCCGGACTTGCGGTTTCCACTCAGGTGATCAATGGCGGCCTCCTCAAGACAGGCGCGGGGACGCTGACACTCAGCGGGACGAATACTTATGCCGGTCTGACCACAGTGAGCGGCGGCACTCTGGCAGTCAGTTCCACCGGCAGCCTGTTCTCCGGCAATGCGCTCACCATTGGCGCAGGCGGCACGGCGACATTCGCCAACAGCAACCAGACCCTCGGAGCCGTCAGCAATAGCGATACAACGGCCAATAGCCTCAACTTCAGCGCGGCCTCCAGCACCAGCACCCTAGCCTCACTGACCGGCGGCGGCAAGACAAGCTTCGCTTCCAATGGCAGTGTGACCGGCAGCTTTGACAGCGGCACGGCCACGGTCGGCGGGAATGGAACCTTCGCCACTATTAACGGCGGTGCGGCCACGGTCGGCGGCACAAGCACGGTGGGAACACTCAGCGGCGGGTCGCTGACCAATAACGGCACGGCCGGTAGCATCACCGCGCTCAACGGCGGTGCGCTGACAGTGGGCAGCGGCGACACCACCAGTGTCAGCAGCGGCACGGACGCCGGAACCATCACCGGCAGCGGCAGCCTCACCAAGACCGGCGCGGGGACGCTGACGCTCTCTGGGACAGGCAACACCTACAGCGGCGGGACGACGGTCAGCGGCGGCAAGTTTGCGATTACGAACGCCAGCGGTTCCGCGACCGGCTCGGCCGGCGTGACGGTGAGCGGCGGCAATGGCGCGGTTTTCAGCGGCACCGGCATCTCAAGCGGCGCATTGAGCGTCACGAACGGCAGCGTTCTCGCGCCCGGCAGCAACAGCGCAGGCAACTTCAATGGGGCAGGCACGCTGACGGTCGGCAATGCCGGAGGCGCGACACTGAACAGCGCCATGCTGGACTTTGATCTGAGCAGCGCGACGGCGGCAGTGGGAACTGCCAATGATCTCATCAAGACAAACACGCTGTCGCTCGGCCCCAGCGTGACATTTGACTTCAATGAGGCTGGCGGCAGCCTGCTGACCGGCACGCAATACACGTTGTTCCAGGATACAGGCGCGATCAGCGGCTTTAATGCCAGTAACATTTCCACGCTGTTTAACAATGGCCAGACATACACGCCGACCTACAGCGTCACCGGGAACAACCTGGATGTCATGTTCGGCAGCCCGTCCGCCGCGCCGGAACCAGGGGAAACGGCAACGCTGTCCCTGATCGGTCTGGGTTTGGGCGGGCTGCTCCTGCGCGCCTTCAAACGCCGGACGGCAGCCGTCTCCCAGCACCCTAACTAGCCAAAACCTGACCAGAATAAGCCAGGATGGGTCTTCACGGAACCGTCTTCAAATCCCCATTCAGCGCGTACCTGCCGCCGGGTTTGGTCGGCAGGGTGCGTGTCTGTGTCCCCACCCGGACAGTGCAAGGCCCGCCCAGAGATGAAACGATGGTCGCGGTTTTCAATTTCCCCGCCTGCCAGTGTTCGCTGACCGTGAAGCCGCCGCGCGCCCGCAGGCCGGTGACGGAGCCGTTGCGCCCAGGCGGTGCGGCAGGGCGGGCAGCAGGTTGATCTCGCCCTCATGGCTTTGCAGCAGCATCTCGGCGATGCCCGCCGTGATGCCGAAGTTGCCGTCCATCTGCATGCGGCGGATGCAGGCCGAAGAGGTTCAGACAGGTGTTGCGGTCGGAGAACAATTGGTCGAACTGCCGGTGCGCGTCCTCGCCGTCGTGCATTCGCGCGATAGAGGGCGGTGCGCCAGGCGAAGGACCATTCGCGCACGTCGCCGCTGTCGCCCCGCGCGACCAGCGAGACTTCTTAGCGGCCGCGACCATGTCCGGCGTCTTGGCGAGCGTGAACTGCCGTCCGGGGAAGACGCCGAACAGGTGCGACGTATGCCGGTGATGGTCGTTCGGGTCGTCAATGTCCTCCATCCACTCCTGCAACTGGCCCCAGCGTCCGATCTTGGGGACGACCAATTTGTCGCGCATGGCCGCGACCTTGGCGCGGTAATCGGCGTCGACGCCCAGAACTGGCGCTGGCCTGGATGTAATTGGTGAACAGGTCCCAGACGATCTCCTGGTTGTAGCTGACGCCGTCCTCCGTCGGGCCATGCTCCGGCGACCAGCCATTGGGCACGACCAGGCGGCCATCGGGCAGCGCCTTCAGGTGGTCTTCCCAGAACTCGGCAGGTCTCCTTGAGGACCGGGTAGGCCATCGTCTCGCAGATACTCTTTGTCGCCCGTAAACGCGTAATGCTCCCAGAAATGCTGGCAGTACCAGGCATTGGCGGTCTTGTCCCAGTTCCAGCCCATGCCGCCGGTAGATGTTGTGCGACGTGCGGATCGCCCAGCCGCGCACGGGAGCGCCGGACGCCAGTTTGTATTCCGGCGCGGCCTGCGTCGCCTTTCGCCAGGCGGGGATCTGGCTCTCGACCAGGTCGAGGAACGGCAGATGGCACTCGGACAGGTTGGTCGACCTCGGCGGGCCAGTAGTTCATCTGGATATTGATGTTGGCATGGTAATCGCTGTACCAGGCCGGCGTTGTTGCTGTCGTTCCACAGGCCCTGCAGATTGGCGGGCAGCCCGCCGGGGCGGGAGCAGGAGATCAGCAGGTAGCGGCCATACTGGAACATCAGCGCTTCCAGCTCCGGGTCGCTCGCCATCGGTTGCCAGAACTTTGCGGTGCATCCGTCGGCAGGGTCAGCCGGGCGGCGGGCGATGCGCCCAGAGTCAGTGCTACGCGGTGGAAAAGCGATTGGAAATCGCGGATGTGCGCGGCTTTCAGCGACGTCATAAGGCTTGGCCGAGGCGGCCTGAACTTGCTGCGTCACTCGCGCATGGGGGTCATCGCCCTGGTAGTGCTTGGCATAGTCCATCGCGTAGCTGGTGCCGGCCCCGACAAAGAGCGTCAGGCTGTTGCAATGGCTGAAGTTCAGTTTGCCATTGTCGGCGGTGACGGTCCCGCCATCGCGCGACAACCTGCACCTGCGCCTCATAACTGCATGCCGTTGGACAGCGCGCCGGCGAACGTAATCGTGCTGCCCTCGGCGATGGACTGGCTGCCGTGGGCGTCCGCTCAGGTCAATGCTGCCGGTGTACGCGCCCGGCTTGTCGGCAGTCAGCCGTACAACGATGACTTGATCGGGATGGCTGGCAAAATACTCGCGCTGATAGGTCACGCCGCCGCGCGTGTACGTGACATGCGCCAGCGCATGGCCGATGTCCAGGTTGCGCTGATACCGGGCGGGAAAGCCATGGCCGGGCAGGGTGATATGCAGATCGCCCAGCGCCTGATAGCCGCCCATCGTGACCGTAGTCGCCGGAGGGGTTATCGCCGCCGGTCCACAGGCTGTCTTCGTTGAGCGCGATCCGCTCCTGAGACGTGCCGCCGATAGATCAGTCCGCCCAGACGCCCGTTGCCGATGGGCAGCGCCTCGTTCATGCCGGACGCCGCCGACTTGGTGTACCAGAGGCTCAGGCCGACGGGCGGCGGGAACGGCGTCAGCGCTTTGGTTCCGGGGGGCGCGGGGGCCAGCAAATCGGCTTCCTCTACCTGCATGTCGGGACCTCCGGCGACAGTCGGGAAGATCAATTTGTACGTGGTGTACGCTTTGGCATTGGCAACCGTCAGCCGCTGGTTCTGGTGACGATCCGTGAAGGCCGGAATGGCCTGCCCCACGACAATGGGCGCGAATGTCTTGCCACCGTCGTTGGACCCGTAGAGGCTGAACGAAGCGGGATCGCGATTGGGAGAGTCGTCGCCCGATGTGACCGAGAGGCCGGTCACGACCATCGCGCCGAGGGTCGGGGTGACGATGTAACCGGAGCCGCTGTAAGCGCCGCCGTAGTGCGAGCGGTTGTAATATTTGTCGCCACCGCCGTCAATCGCCTTGTCCGCGCCCTGTCCGACATCCGACGCCGCGCCGCTGTCCGGCAGGGCCGAATCGCCGACAGGCGTGATTTGATCGCCCGGCAGAGTTATGGCGCGGAGAGGAGTCCCCCCGGCCCCCAATGCTGGGGGATTTAGAGTTGGCCCGACCAACGTTGCAAGCAGCGCGGCCAGGCGGAAAAGCATGTTACGGGACAAGGTTACTACTTTCTAGGCATGATTGTTCCCGGCCTTGAAAGGCCGGGCTACGAGACCACAAAGCCCCTCACCCCAATAAAACCTTCGGGGCTGAAGAAATGGTGGGGATGTCTCTCTTAGCCCCGGAGGGGCTTCGTAATCTTTTAGCCTGGCCTTTCAAGGCTGGGTCATGGTGACCGACGACGGAGTTGGCTTACTGCTGTAATAGAATTGATTGACCGTGCGGAGCCATTCTTCGGCCATCAGTTCATGCCCGGCATAGGTAGGATGGACGCCGTCCCAGATCCAGTAGGTGATTGGCTGCTTGGAATGCGCGATGGCGTCGTCAAACAGTGTCTGAAAATGGACGACCGGGGCATGGTACTTCGAGGCCAGCCGCTCCACGACGACCTGCCGCTTTTTGATTTCCGCATTCCACAAATCGGGGTGTTCCAGCACATGCCCGGTCTGCGCGACAAACGGCTGGCACAGGACAAACTTGATGTTCGGATTGGCGGTCAGCGCCTGCTGCAAGATGCCGTCGTAGACCTGCTCGTACTGCTCCGCCGAGACGCCGCCTGTGCCGCCGCTGCCCACCACGCTGCCGGAGTTGTTGACACCCACTAGAATGCTAAGAATGTCCGGCTTCAGGTTCAGAGCGTCGTTTTGCCAGCGCCCGGCCAGATCGGTCACTTTGTTGCCACTAATGCCCCGATTGAAAAATGTCCAGTTTTGATCGGGGAAGTGCGCGCCGCAGCGGGCCGCAATCAGATAAGCGTAGCCCTGCCCGAAAACATGATTCGGGTCATCGCCGTACCCGCGCCCGCCGTCGGTGATGGAGTCTCCCTGGAACAAAATGCGCGTTCCTGGCGAAAAGCGGGGCGTCAAGTCGGAAACCGCCGCAGTTGCCGTTGGCGGGGGTATCTTGGGCTTGGCCTCCGCACAGCCGGCGAAGGCTGTCAGCAGAAGAGTAACACTCAGAACCACTGTCATGGCTCTGTCGGCGACATTGCTGCTATTCATGCTTCCTGCCCTGCTTTAATTGTAATTATACGACATCACCAGACCGGCGGTGAGTTGGGACGAAGGGACATTTGTCGGATTGGGCAGAAGCGCGAAATTGTTACTGAATGAAACAGAGGAGTCCTTCAGGTACTTGACATGTCCATCATAAGCCAGGTAATTGGCGCTTGCTGTGGTATTGCCGTCATGGCGCGTCCGCAGGGGAGGAGACGAGCCGAATAAACCGATGATCACATGGTCCATGTTGGCGTTTGTTTCCGAACCAGAGGTGCTGTTCGGATTGGAAGGGTCTGTGGACAGTGTGCCGCCGAGTTGGTCAAATTCATAGAGCAGCACCAGATTGGAGGGCGCATTGACCAGAGCCTGGTTTAATCCGATGGGCGAAGCGGATTGTATTTCCAGATAGAGATTGAGGCCATAAGAAGCCTTCACTTTTCCTGCGGGCGAGGCAGTGGAGTTGTCCGGGCAGGAATAGACGCCGGTGGATTTGACGAAGGGGTAAATCTCAGCATCCCAGGCAGGTGCGGCATTGTTGTTGTTTTGGTTCCCCGGCGGCAGCGTCTCATCATAATCCTGGGTGTACTGGATAAAGCCCAGTCCAAGTTGCTTCAGATTGGACTGGCAGGAAGCGCGGCGGGCATTCTCGCGCACCTTCTGGAAGACAGGGAACAGGATCGCAGCGAGAATCGCGATTATGGCGATGACAACGAGCAGTTCAATTAAAGTGAAACCGTGACGGCTTCGTTTCATGGGCGTTGCCTTTCAGGAAATATTCGGGATGGTTCAGTTGATACGTTTCATCTCAGTCCTCATGATAACACAAGTTTCCCGCTTTGTCAAGACAAAGGAGGCGGCTGCCTCCCGCAAATCGCGCTGAAGGCCGCGCCAGCTCTTCCGGTTTGCGCTTTCTCCAGTTTGCCTGAATATTCTGCGCTGCGTCGTTCCGCGAACTGTCATGCCGGTTGGACCTGCACGGATTCTGGGGGAAAGCCTCACCCGCTTGACAGAATGTGTTCCTCGGTTTATAATGGGCGCATTCTACAACGGCTGGACATACCCATGACATTATTTTCACAATTGTCAAAAAAATGGCAGGCACTGCGTCACGAAAACGCTGTGCGCGCCGCTTATGAGCAAGGCCGTTTTGGCGAGGCCTTCTCGCACGCCCGCGCTTTGTACGATTTTGACCTGGACAATCCTGGGCAAACTTCTTTCTGGCCTGCCACCATCTGGAAGCCGAGCGCTATTCCGATGCCCTGCGGCATCTGGAGCGCGTCGTGGCGGACTGGCCGGATGATGCCTACACGCACTTCGCCCTCGGCCTGTGCCATGATTATCTGGAAGACCCTCGTGCCGCCGCCGCCGACTATCGTCAAGTGCTGTCTCTGGTCCCGCGCTGGGCCAAAGCCCGCAAAAATCTGGGCCGCGACCTGTATTTGACCGGCGATTATCCCGCCGCGGAAAACGCCCTCCGCACTTACTGCGCCGCCGTTCCCGACGACCGCGAGGCGCATGATCTGCTCGGCTACGTCTGCTACCGCCAGGGCAAGTTTATGGACTCCTTCGGCCACTACGAAAGCGCCCGCCGCTTAGACCCCTTCAACCCCAAGATGGAGCGCAACGCCCGCCTGCTCTACATGAAAAGTGCCCGCTCGTGAATAACAGGAGCATTGCTCTGTCGGCGATTGGCTGCTACCTTTCCCTGGCCAACGCTTCCAACAAAGTGACTCTGGAAGCGCCGGTGCGACTGGTTCTGAACGGGTCATGCTGATTTCAGCCATTTTCCTCTTATCCATTCTGCGCTATTACCATGCTCACTTCTCAATACTTTAGCGGCAACGGACAGGCGGCGCAGGACGTGCCGACGGAACAGATTGACGCGCGACTCAAGGACAAAGACGGCGGCGGAGTCTTGTGGCTGGACATTGCGGAGCCAACCGACGCGGATTTTCGAGATGCTGGCCTCCGAGTTCAGCTTTCATCCGCTCGCTATTGACGACCTGAAGCAGCGCGACCAGAGGCCCAAAGTGGTGGAATACGGCGACTACATCTTTGTCGTCGCCCATGAATGGCGGCCTGCGCCGGAGCGCGAAGACCTCAGCCGACAATGCGTTGAGCGGAGCGCGGAAGTCCATGTGTTCGTCGGCCCCAACTATGTCGTTTCGCTGCATACCGGCGATTCGGAGGGGCTGAAGACGGCGCGAAAACGCTGGGAAAGCAATCGGGACATGCAGAAGCAGGGACCTTACTTTCTGCTGTACCTGCTTTTGGACTCAATTGTGGATGACTATTACCCGGCCCTGGACGCTTATGATGATCGGATTGACGCGCTGGAGCAGGCTCATCCTGCGCCCCGCGCAGGAAGAATTTCATCTCTGGGGGCGCGTGAGCCGACGCGAGCCGGAGCAAAGCCCGCTGCCGACCTTGATCGCCGTGCGGCGCGACCTGCTCCAAATGCGCCGGTATGTGGCCCCGCTCCGGGATGCCGTCAACGTCCTTTTGCGGCGGGTCGAGTTCGGCGGAGGATGACGCCGGGATGGAGTCGCGCCGCCGGGAGCGGGCGCGCGCATTGTTCGCCTATTTCCAGGATGTCTACGACCATGCGATCCGCGTGGTTGACACCATTGACACCTACCGCGATCTGCTGTCCGGGACGCTGGACGCGCACCTGGCCGTCGCGTCCAACCGGCTCAACGAAATCGTCAAAGTGCTGACATCAGCCTCCATCATTCTGATGACCTGGGCGACCATCAGCGGCATCTACGGCATGAACTTCACGAACATGCCCGAACTGCACTGGCGCTATGGCTATCCCTATGCGCTCAGCCTGATGGCGGCCACTGGAATTGCCGAATGGGGCTACTTCCGACGCCGCAAATGGCTCTGAAAAGGCTCTGAAAAGGCTCTGACCCGGTGCTTTCCGGGTACAATGGCCGCATGAGGTCCCTGCTTCGCTTCCTTCACACTGCCGCAATGCGAAAAAAGCGACTGGCGGAACCGCCTCCCCGGAAAGGCCCGTTTCCAGTGTCCTCGCCATGGACCTTGCTTGCCTTTAGGCAATAATAGCATCCGCGAGAATCGGACGTGATGATCCGCTTGTTGCCCAGGGTCGTGCTAAAAAAGCAAGGACAGTATCTTTTCTGGTACAATCACGGCATTAGGAATTGGACAGGAGACAAGAGCAATGACCATCACACTGGAACTTCCGCCCGCATCCGAAGCATTGCTCACTGACATAGCGGAACAGAAGGGGCAGGATAAAACGGAAATCGCCTCTTCTTTGCTGGCGAATGCGCTGGAACAGGCTGCCTATGAGCGAGACGTGCAGGCGGTTCGGGAAGGGTTAGAAGACAGCCTTGCTGGGCGGGTACGGACGGTGGCGGAATGGGACGCCAGCTTCCGCGCCCGGCATAATATCCCCACTGACTTCAACCCGGAGCCGATGACTTATGAGGAAGCGCTCACTCTGCCGTGAACACCTATATTGTTGAGTTGACAGACAAAGCCGAGATTGATGTGGACAGCATTTATCTCGGCCACAATTGGAGAACCCTGAATCAAGCCGAGCGATGGCGGTCAGGGTTTGCCAAGTCTCTGGCATCTTTATCAATGCTCCCAAATCGCTGCCCGACAGCGCGGGAAAACGCACGTTACTCAGATACGGTTGTCAGGCAGCTTCTTTTCGGCAAGTATCGCCTATTGTTTCACGTTGTTGAGCCGGATGAAGATGAAACTGAGGGCTATGTTCGGGTCATGCGTGTCCTGCATGGAGCACAATCGCTGGAACCGGAAGACAAAAACGATGAATGAAGCAGCCGCACAGCATCAGTGAATCAGCCTCCTCTCCCTCCTGTCGGCATTTCCGGGTACAATGGCCGCATGAGGTCCCTGCTTCGCTTCTTTCGCGGTCTGAACCTGCTCCTGGTCTTCATTCCTGTCAGCCTCATTCTCCATTCCCTGCCGGGCATGAACCCGCTGTGGGTCTTTCTCGCGGCGGCGCTGGCGATTGTGCCGCTGGCGGGGATGATGGGGAAGGCGACGGAGGAACTGGCGAAGCATCTGGGGGCATCCTGGGGCGGGCTGCTGAATGCGACATTCGGCAATGCCACGGAACTGATCATCGGCCTGTTCGCGCTCCATGCGGGCAGCGCGCTCATTCCCCTGGTCCGCGCTTCCATCGTCGGCTCCATTGTCGGTAATCTGCTGCTCGTCCTGGGAGCCAGTATTCTGGCGGGCGGCGTCCGGCACAAAATCCAGACGTTCAACCAGGATCAGGCCGAGTTGCACGCCATCAATCTGGTGCTGGCGACTATTTCGCTGGCCGTGCCGGCCATTTTCGTGGAAGCGTTTCATCGCAGCAAAAGCCCGGCCAACCCGGATGTGGAATATCTGTCGCTGTGGGTTTCGGGGATTCTCCTGGTGGTGTATTTTGCCTCGCTCTGGTTCTCGCTGCGGACGCATGAGTCATTGTTTCGGGACTGCGAGGAGGAAGCGGAAGAAGACCCGCCGATTTGGAACAAGCGAACCGCCATGGCTGTGCTGGCGGCAGCCACGGCGCTGGTGGCTGTGGAAAGCGAACTGCTGGTGGGCAGCGTTCAGGGCGCGGCGCATGCCCTGGGCTTCAATCAGTTCTTTATCGGCATCATCGTCGTGGCAATTATCGGCAACGCGGCGGAGCATTCCACGGCGGTCTGGATGGCGATGAAAAATAAAATGGACATCACCATGAATATCGCCATCGGCTCGTCCACGCAGATCGCCATGTTTGTCGCCCCGGCTCTGGTCTTTGCCAGCCTGCTGTTCCATCACCCGATGACCTATATCTTCTCCGTCCCCGAACTAACGGCTATTGGTTTCAGCGTCATCATCACGGCCTTTATCGCGGGGGACGGCAAGTGTCACTGGCTGGAAGGCGCACAGCTTTTAGCCGCTTATGCCATCATCGCCCTGGCCTTTTATTTTCTGCCGCCCGGCTAGGTTCCACCTGCGCGATTCCGGGTACAATTCCCGCAAGCGCGGTTTCGCCGTCTTCGCGTTCTCAGTCGGGAGAATGCCGGTGCGAAAGCTGTCGCCTTAGAGCCTGTTATGCACTTTGAAATCCCAGAAGGGCCTGTAGGCCCTGTACAGCACCAGATATGGCATTGGGGACCAGCGATCCACGCCAGTTGCAAAATCGAAAGCAAGTAGGCTGATAGGCTTTATGAGTAGAAATGAGTCCCTGCTGTTCCAAAGTGCATAACAGGCTCTAGAAACAGGTCGGGCCATGAAATCGCGTCCATTGCATTTTCTCTCCCTCACCGCTTGCCTTGCGCTCACGCTGTCGCCCCTGGCGCGCGGGCAGGAGGACGCCGGTCCGCCGATGCGCCTGGCGAAAGCCGCCGAGCGTCTGGCTGCCATCAATTCTATTCAGGCGCAGCTCAAAGCGTTTGGAAAAGACGACTACAAAACCGCTATCACCTACCAGAGCGCCGGACTGCGGAAAAACTTCGCGTCGCCGGACGCTTTTCGCGCCATGATGGTGCACGTTTACCCGGAGTTCGCGCACTATAAGACCGTTCAATTCGGCCCGGCCCACTGCGATTTGACCGGCGCGCACCTCGCCATTCCCGCCACCGTGACCGGCCAGGACGGCGTCACCGTCCACGCCGTTTATCTGCTGGTGCGCGAAGGCAAAGTGTATCATATTGAAGGCGTCGGCGGCGGCGCGCAGCCTCCGCCCGACGACATCCTGACCGCGCCGGGCCGCGATGTGTAGGGGCGGACTGCGCCCATTCGGTAGGGGCGGGGTTCACCCGCCCTTCCCTGGGCTATTCAGTTTTAGGAGCGGGCGGTTGAAACCGCAGCAACAAGCTCACGAAGTCACCCCAATAAAGCCCCACATTCATGGACTCAAGTCTTAACCGGCGAAGGCCGGTTTCGTGCCTTTGTTGCTGCGGTTTCAACCGCCCGCTCCTAAAACTGAACGATCCGGCCGCCCTTCCTCTCCCCGCAGGAAATTCCTCTCCGCCCGCCGAACATCCTTTCCCATGACTACCTCCCAGAACACCCTCTTTTACGGCGACAATCTGGAAATCCTCCGCAACCGCAAGTACCTTCAGGACGAGACGGTGGACCTGTGCTACATTGATCCGCCGTTCAATTCCAAACGTAACTACAACCAGATTTACAACAATATCGGCGGCGAAGATCGGGCGCAGGCGCAGGCGTTTATTGATACCTGGGTCTGGGATGAAATGGCCGGGGAAGGCTTTACGGAAATCCTCGCCAATGATCAGGGCCGCTTCACGTCGCAGACGGTGGATTTGATTAAGGGGCTGGAGGTGGTCTTGAAGAAGGGCAGCCTGCTGGCATATCTGGTGAGCATGACCCTTCGCATCACGGAAATCCACCGCGTTCTCAAACCCACCGGCAGTTTCTACCTGCACTGTGATCCCACTGCCAGTCACTATCTCAAACTGGTGTTGGATGCGGTATTTGTTGTCACTGGGGGCGATTATCGGAATGAAATTGCCTGGAAACGTGCCGATGCTCACAACGACGCCAAACGGCAATTCGGCTATATTAGCGACCGCATATTTTTCTACACGAAAAGCAGCAGCTATACATTCCACAAGCAGCATGACAGTTTTCAGGCAAGGACGCTGGAAGACTGGTATCAATATGTGGAACTGGCGGACGGCACGACGCGCCGCATGACCAAACAGGAAAAAGAAACGCAAATCATTCCCAATGGCGCACGTCGCTTCAATACAAGTGACTTACGAAGTCCAAACCCACGCCCCAACCTGACTTATGATTACAAAGGCTACAAACCGCACCAGAACGGCTGGGCGCTTTCGCTTGAAAAAATGGAAGAATTAGACGCAAAGGGGCTTTTGCTTTTCCCGGCGACGCCCGAAGGCCGCATCATGCGGAAAAGGTATCTTGACGAAAGTTTGGGGCCGGTGGCCGGGGATGTTTGGACCGATATTAGCCAACTGCGCGGCGCGACCGCCGAAAAATTAGGCTATCCGACGCAGAAACCGGAAGCGCTTTTGGAACGGATTATCAAGGCGTCCACAGACCCTGGCGACCTGGTCTTGGATGCCTATTGCGGCTGCGGCACAACCATTGCTGTGGCGGAAAAATTGGGGCGGAAATGGATCGGCATAGACATTACCTATCAGTCCATTTCGCTTATCCTGCGGCGCTTGGAAGCGCAGTTCGGCAAAAGCGTTCTGGACACAATCACCCTCAACGGCGTTCCCAAAGACATGGCCTCCGCGCAGGCGCTGGCGCTCAAAAAAGACGACCGGGTCCGCAAAGAGTTTGAGAAGTGGGCCGTCCTCACCTATTCCAACAACCGCGCCATCATCAACGACAAAAAAGGCGGCGACAAAGGAATTGACGGCATCGCGTACTTTATGACCGGGGCCAACGACAATGCCAAAATCGTTTTTCAGGTCAAGTCCGGCACGGTGGGACGCGGCGACATTAGCAAACTCAACAACGACCGAACGCGCGAAAAGGCCGAACTCGCCATTTTTCTCACGCTTCAGCCGCCCACCGCAGGCATGACGACCGAGGCCGGTGACGCCGGGTTCTACCAGCATCAGATGATGGGCCGCAACTACCCGCGCATCCAGATCGTCACCATCGCCGACATGGTGGAGCAGCACAAACGCCTGGAAATCCCGATGAGTTTAGAGGTGCTGAAAAAAGCCCAGGCCGTCGCCACCCAGGAAGCCCACCCAGAACTCTTTGACATGGCCGAATAGACAAGAAAGGTAGCCCGAATGGACGGCGATTTCGAGACAGAGTTAGACGGCGACATTCCCCTCAAGATCAAACGGCCCTGCGCCAAATGCCAGGGAAGCGGTATGATACACATGAACACCACTGGCGACGATATTCACTGTATTGAATGCGAAGGCAGTGGGGTTATAGGGGATTGGGTGCTTTTGTCCGTATTCCTGGCCGGCTGGCAGCAGAACATCGCTGATCTCACAAGCCAGGTAGAGGAATTATCCATAAAACTTGCTCGGGTAGATGCTGTAACCAGTCGTTTAACTGAGCGGATGAGCGCGGCGGAAAACCGGCTTAATGAGTATGACTGAGCGCATCTTCGGTTCAGAGGTTTCCAGTGTCAACGTGCTGGCTTGCAGAAAGTGGGGCCGGTCAAATTCTGAATAAACCCGATTATTCCGGTTCGGCACGGTTCCGCCTGGAAACGGGAAGGGGTTGTCACAGAACGTTTTTGCTGCCGCCCTTCACGCCATAAAGCGAAGCCGCCGACGGCATAAAGCGCCGGAAGGGCCGCGCCGAAGTAGACCGAAAACCAGAAGGCTTTAAAGAAGCCGTTGAACGTCGTGATATTCCGCTGACGGTACTCTCGCTCCGCTGTCACCCAAAACACAGGCAGTATAAGCGCCAGTATCAGCCCTTGAAAACAGGTGACGTTCCAGCGGCTGCAACCAGCGGCGGCCAGTCCGTAGGTAAGCGCCGTCATTAGCAGAGCGCCGCCCAGCATGAACCCCCACGAGAGAGCCAGCAGGCCCCAGAAGCCGCGCTGAACGAACATCTGTGAAATAAGCCTATTCATCGGGTTTCTCTTTCTCTTCCTGTCCCACCCGCCATGCATCCTTGACGACAATCACCACGGTCAGTAAAACGAGAATGGCGAACACTGCGCCGGTGCCTTGCACTTCACTCTCGTGCGCCCACTTCGGCAGTGCGATATGGCGCGCTTCCAGAACCGCATAAATTTGATGGATCACAAGAGCCAGGGCCAACGCGCCCAGGCCGACAAAGATGACCGCCACCATCATCTTGACAACGCCGATCAAAACCTTCTTGAGAAAACGCACTGCGTCAAGAATGTCTGGGTCTGTCTTGAGTCGTTCCCAGGCGTTTTTCTCCCGGCTTTTCGTGCCGGTTCGTTTAGACGCAGGTCGTTTTGGCGGCTGTCCCGCTCCACTCATTCTGCAAAGCCTCCCTGCCTGCTACGCGGCCTTTCTCCAGTGCCTGTATTATAGCATTTTTCGGTCGCAGTTGAGACGCGCTAAAAAAGCCCAGGCCGTCGCCACCCAGGAAGCCCACCCGGAACTTTTTGACGTGTTGGAATAGGCCATGCCCCGAAGCCTGCGGTTCTTAACATTCTCTTAACATTCTCTTAACATTCGCCGGGCATAATAAGTCGTGATTTCAATTGCAGCGAGGTAAATCAATGAAGCTATCACCTAGAACCGCGCGGCTTGCGCTCGCGGGGGCAGCCCTCTTTGCGCTCCTCGGGGCCGGCTGCGGCAAACAGGATTCGGGAACATCAACGCCGGGACAGACAGCGCAGAGCGCGCCTGCCGGGGGCGGGGCGGGGCTGAACGGCGCGGGCGCGACATTCCCGCAGCCATTGTATCAGCAATGGTTCCAGGAGTACCAGCAGAAGACCGGGGTTGCGATCAACTACCAGCCCATCGGGTCGGGCGGCGGCATCAAGAACATCACGGCGCATGCCGTGGACTTTGGGGCCTCGGACGCGCCGATGAATGACGCGGAGATGAAGGCCGCGCCCGGCATTTTGCACGTTCCCACCGTCGCCGGAGCCGTCTGCGTCGCCTACAATGTGCCGGGCGTTCCCGCCCACATCCATCTCAGCGGCGATGTGATCGCGAAAATGTTTTTAGGAACCATCAAGACCTGGAACGATCCGGCCATTACCGGACTGAACCCCGGCAAGACTTTTCCCAGCACCGCTGTTTCCACCTGCCATCGGTCGGATGGATCGGGAACGACCAACATCTTCACGACCTATCTCAGCGCCATCAGCCCGGACTGGGCCAATGGTCCGAAGTCCGGCAAGTCGGTCAAGTGGCCGAACGGGCTGGGCGGCAAAGGCAATTCCGGCGTGGCCCAGTTGTTGCAGCAAAACCAGGGCAGCATCGGCTATGTGGAACTGGCCTATGCCATGCAGAACAAAATCAACTTCGCAGACGTGCAGAACGCCAAGGGTAACTTTATCGCGCCTTCGGTGGACTCCACCACGGCGGCGGCGCAGGGCGTGACCTTGCCGCCGGACTTCCGTAAAGTGATTGTCAACACGTCAGACCCCAATGGCTACCCGATTACGGGCTTCACGTTCCTGCTGGTTTATCCTGACAGCAAACCCGAGGTCAAAAAGTTCCTGCAATGGGCGCTGACCGACGGCCAGAAGGATGCCGCCGCGCTGTATTACGCGCCCCTGCCGCCCAGCGTCCAGAAAAAGGCGCTGGCCGAAGTCAATACCATGAAATAGGCAAAGCCGTTGACTCAGAACTGCGCCCAGGCGCAGTTCTGAGGAGGGCCTGCATTTGGGCCGGGGTCATCTCCAATTTCGCCGCGCCCTGAACCACGTCTGCCAAATCCACTCCGTACCAGTGGCGTTTGCGCGGATCGCACAGACCCGCGATGTTGACCCTGTTCACCGCGTCTGTTACGAATGCTTCAAAGTTCGCGATTTCCATGCTTGTTGCCTGGCCCTTCTCCCGCCGCGCCCAGGCGGTGCAGCAGCGCAGGCGGGATGCGAATTCGGAATGGCCCGACAGCAAAAATCGCGTCGCCAAATGACGCCTATCCAGGCGTCGCGCCATTTCGCTGTAGCTGGCGGCGGCAAAATAGAACATGGACAGCGCGGCAAAGACGGGGAATTGGGACATGGCCGCGTAGCAGCCGCCGATGAAATCCGCGGTCGCGTCGGCCTCCTGCAAAGTAGTGTCCTCATACTCTTCCATACGCGCTTGCAGATCATCGCTGCCCCAGGCTTCCTCCAAAATCCGGCCCAGACGCTCCACCCCCAGAAGCGTCAGCGGAATGCCGGTGCTGAACAGCGGATCAACAAAAGCTGCCGCCGAAGGCAGCATCGCCCAGCCAGGGCCGGCGGCTTGACTTGTCCGGTAAGCCAGTCGCGGGGCATACGAAAACGGGCGGATCGCCTCTGCCTGGGAAAACTGTTCGCCAATGGACGGGAATCGGGCCAGCAAGCGCCGCCAGGCCGGCTCGCCCTCCACTAACCCGACTTCCTGGGCCAATGCGTCGGTCAACGCGAAACCGGCGCTGACCACGCCGCTGTCAAAGCGCAGCGCCCACATCCAGCCACCGTCAAACACATGATGCACAGCGGCGGCATCGGGCGGATACGGCGGACTTTCGGTTGGCGAACTGTCCGCGAGGCTGCCGCAGGGGCGGACGCCCAGGAAGTGCGAATAGAGACTTTGCGTGGCGGGGTAATCGGTAAATCCGGCCTCCGGCAAGCCAAGCGCCTGGCTCAAAAACCCGCGCGGCCCGGTGGCATCTATCACCAAACTCGCCCGCGCCATGAACTTTGTTCCACCCCGTTCCACGGTCAGCAGCGAAGCATCATTGGCAGTCTGCTGAAAGGCGGTAATTGCTGCCTGGTCCCGATAATCCGCTCCGGCAGCAACAGCCTCCTCCATCAAAAACTTATCCACATCCGCGCGCAGCCAGTGCGTGTCGGCCACTTCCTCGTGCGGGCTGGCGGCAACCAGGAGTTGATTACGCCGCTCCGAATCGCTCCCGTAAGCCTGGCCGGCGCGGTGGTGAAAGTAGGTAAAACCGCGTTTGAGGCCGCAGTCAATCTCCGGGTACGTGCGTTGCCACGGGCCATAAGAACTCAGCGGCAGCAGACGGGGAAGGTCGTAACGCTGCGCGATCTGTTCCAGCAGCAGATTCGCCAGCGGCGACGTAGACTCGCCGATAGCAAACCGGGGATGACTGCCCTTCTCCAGCAGCAGCACGGACAGTCCGAGGCGGCAGGCAACCTGGGCCAGCAGCGAACCGCCGAACCCGGAACCGATGATCGCGAGATCGTAATCAGTCTTCATATCAATTCATAGCAGCCCCAAACCATGCGTTGAAACGCACGGCTAATCGGCGCGGACGCCGGAAATCCCGCGCTTCGCGGGGATAAGAAAGCGATTCCCAGTGCCGCGAAGCGGTACTTCTTGGCGCTTCGCCGATTAGCCGTGCGTTTCAACGCATGGATCGGGCTTATGCTTATGCTTCACAGTCATCGCAGACAATCGGCGGCGGGAGGCGCTGCGTCCGGTTGATTTCACCCAGCCGCGCCGCGCGGGCGGAAGAGCAGGCGCAGGAGTAAAACTTTTGGATGTCCCACAGGTCGGCAAAGACGCGGCCCTGGTTCAAACTCAGGCCATACTGCACACTGGTTTCCAGAGAGCAGAGCTTCGGCGGGGCATAATCGCCTGACGCGGCCAGTGATTCCATTGCCCCATTGCCGGGCCGGGTTGGGATCAGGCAGCAGACCGCAGCGCCTGCCGCAAAAGCGGCTTCCAGGGAGCGGTTAGCCCAGAAAACGCCCTCCGCCTCGGTGAGAAACGGGGGCCGAAGCAGCAGAAAAACGCGCAGGGCGAGGGCGTGATTTTGGAGAAACGCCGCTGACTTCTGAAAGTCTTTCACGGTGAACTGCTTGTTGAGCCGTTCCAAGACGCCCGAATGGACCGTTTCCAGGCCGACGGCGACTTCCAATTGCCCTGCCAGCAGATCGCGGAAGCGCAGGCAGCGGTCGCCGATCAATTTCGGATGGCATTCCACAATGACACGCTCAAAGCCGTGGATGCTTTCCGCGATCTCCCCATAATCTTCCGGCGGAATGGCCTGCGGGTCAAAGAAACTGCCGGCATTGTACAGCTTGATCTGCCGGGCGGGCGGCAGGCGCGACAGCGCAAAGCGTATCTGGGCGGCAATCGCCCCGCTGGAAACGCGCGCATCCAGTGTGTTCTGCCACAGATCGCACATCAGGCACCGATACGGGCATTCCCGATTGGTCAAGAAGACTATCGCGGTCGGCACCATCTCCCCCGCTGCATCTCTTTCTTCTTCCCAGAGGAAAGCATAGGGATGGGACGGGTCAAGCTGGTTCTTCGGCCCGCGCCGCGCCATGATCCAACGATTTCGCCCCGCAGAAAGCCCCCCCGCCCCCAATTCTGGGGGAGTCAGAGCAGAGGGTTCTTTTCCAGTACCCCCAGAATTGGGGGTTAGGGGGTACTTTCCAAACATAGCGTCTATGCTCATCGCGCCAGAGGTGCCGGGCGCGACAGATCGTTGCCGGAAAAGCGCTCGCCCTGCGGGTCCCACGCTTCGCGCAGGCGGTCTTCCCACTGGCGCAGGAATACCTGACGGCACCAGGCTTTGCTGACGCGCCATTTTCGGTACGTGTCACCGCCGCCCCCCACCCCATCCTGAAAGCGTCGTTTGGGGGAAATCGGCATGGCGATCCCGGTCACGGCTTTGACCCCGGCTGCGACTACTTCCGACTTGAGCGTATAAAGCCGCTCCACGCTGCCGCCGAGAACCTGCTCAAAGGGCAGGGCCAGCGCAGCAGCGATGGCGGCCCGGTCGGTGTAGGGCGAAAACGCAGAAAAGCCGTATTGACGCGCGGGGGCGTAGGTGCGGACGTAAGAGCGGGACAGACCGCCGGAATAAGTCAGGCTATGCTTGATGGCATCCACCCCCCAGCCTTCCTGATAAAGCATCGGGTTTCGCAGCACGCTGGACAGAGTCAGGTCCGAGTCTTCCAGAGGATAATCTTTAAAGTTTTCGTCGCCGCCATCGCCGTCCAGCAGATATTTCAAACTGGGATAACGCGCGCGGATGCCGCGCAGCAGGCAAAGCGCGACCGCCGCGCACTCAACGTCCAGAGGATGATAGTCCTCAATCACACGGATCGCTTCTTCCAGGCTGACATCCTCGGCAGGGGCAGTGATGACCTCCCACTGGTCTTCCAGTCCCAATTCGCGCACGACGGATCGGGCCTGCGCCGCGTCCTCGCCGCCGCCTAAATCCAGGGTGAAGGCACGGACGAGGTTCGGGTCGCGGCCCAGTGTTTGCAGCGCGTGCCGGGCCAGCAAAAACACCGACGCGCTGTCCACGCCGCCGGAGAATGCCAGCCCCACCGGCTCGCCGTCGGGAATTGCGCCCAGCCAGCGCCGCAGGGCGTCCAGCGCTGCTTCAGCATAGGCCGCGCCTGCCGCGTCAATATCGGCCGGGCCTTCGCCAATAGGAGGCTCAAAAAAGCGCTGGTAACGAGGAGCGGGGTCGGGACAGCCGATCTGATCAATCTCAATTAAATAATGGGCCGGAACCATGCGCGTGTACAGCGGATCAAACTGCCAGCCGATTTTTTCACTGCAACACCAGTCATACAAAGAATCAATGCGGTCGGAGACGACCAGAAATGGCCCGTGAAACATTTTGGCGACAAAGTAGCGCAGTGGAAAGCCCAGAGTCCGGGCCAGCCGCACGGTCTGGCCCTCCCGCGCCGTCGCCGCGAAATGCCCGTTTGTCCCGGCCAGCGCCGCCGTGTCCCCGCCGCGCACGGCGCTCACGATCTCCTCCAGCCCGGCCTCCGTCAGCGCGGAGCATTGCGGGCCGATCAAGTCTACCAGACGTTCCACACCAAGCAGCATAAAAGAACCTCCCCACGATGAGACATGGGAAGATTATACCAGTTTCCGCGCCGCACAAAGCAAAAAGCCGCCGGGAGATGATTCTCCAGGCGGCTGATGCGATCTGTGCGATTGTTGAAGTGCTCAGGCTACTGCCAGCATTGGTTCCAGTGTGGCGATTTCCCGTGTTTCATGTATTTCCAGCGCCGTGACGTCCGGCACCTCCTCGCCTTGCTCCCGTTTGTAGTCAAACAAATCAAGCATCGCATCTCGGAAGTTCTTGATCACAGCCTCCCGCGTCTTTCCCGTGGCGATGATGCTGTCTGCCAAGCCGGGCGCATGGGCGCACCAATTATTCGGCATCTGCTCTAAAACTACGGTGACTATCATAAAATGAACCTTCTCATCTCAAAGGCAACCCTGACTTTCGGCGGATGTCTTGAAGCTGGCCCGGCGATACCTCATCGCTGCCGATGCCGGAAATTGTGATTTCTTCCCGGATACCATCCTTCCTGAAAATACGGTGGCTGGCACGACCTCCGCGCCGAACGAATACCCAGCCATCTTCCTCAATCCGCTTGATGACCTCTTTTACCTTCATTGGCACGAACACATACTACCAAAAGAAACCATCCCTGTCAATGCTTTTTTTGTAAATGCATGAACAGGGATGGTTTTAACTGGCGTCAGAGAGAAGTTGAGGGTCACAGAACCTTTAAGAACTCTTTGGACTCGTCAAACTTGCGGCAAACGTCGGTTTCAATCGCTTCCCAGACGGGCGGCGTGAAGTTCAGCCATTTCTCCACTTCGGGCGCAAGCGGCGGCACGAGCGGATCGCCCGAGTTTCCCAGGCCCAGCTTGCGGGCCACGTAATCGGCGGCCTGAATAGTGGCAGTGATCTCAAAATACTCTTTGGCGAAAACCGGCTGGTGGTGCAGGGTGATCATGGAAGTCAGCGAAGGCGGCAGGTTCCACTTTTCCGCGATCCGTTTGCCGACGAGGGCATGGCCGACGCCCAGCGCGGTCTTTTCGGCCTCCCAGATGGAGATGCGGGCCGCGCCGGCCAGTTTGATAGCGATGGCGTATTGGTCAGGAAAATACTGATCCAAAAACAGCTTGCCGATGTCGTGCATCAGACCGCCGATAAACACTTCCTCCACGGATTTCGCTCCGATGCCCTTGCGCCGGGCGACCACGCCCGCAGCAACGGCGACGGCGATGGAATGCGCCCAGAAATCATCCCGGTTCAGAGCCGTCTTCTGACCTTGCGCGTCAAAGGCATTGAAAACGCCCAGCGACGTGGTCAGGTTGCGAACCGTGTTGAAGCCCAGAATCACGACCGCGTTGGTGATGGTGGAAATCTTGCGGGGAAACCCGTAATAGGAGGAGTTGACCAGACGCAGCACCTTGGAGGCCAGCGCCTGATCCGCAGAGATCAGCCGGTTCAGGTCTGTGGCGGATGTGTTGGGATCATTGATCGTCTGCATGACGCGCACGATCACGGCGGGCAGGGGCGGCAGGTCCTGCAACTCGTCTTCAATGATACGAAGCAGGCGCTCCTGCTTCAGTTTTGTGTCCATTAATGTCGGCACAGTCTGTCCTCATTCTCTTGCGAACATTGACTTTCTGCCGTGATTATCGGAGAATATGGATGAAAACTTGAGTGGCCTATTTGACGAGATTGAGGATGGCTTTGAATTCCGGTGTCCCTGCCTGACGCAGCAGTTCATACACGGCAGCTTCCGCCGCACAGGGGAGAACGGCGCTGTCACGCATCCGCTCCATGCCCAGCTTGTGCTTTTCCAGCGAGCGGGCCGAGACGGCATCGGCGGCGACATGCACCTGATAGCCCAGATGTATTAAATCCAGCGCCGTCTGCGAGACGCAGATATGGGTTTCCACGCCGCACAGAAGGATTTGCCGACGGCCTGAGGCGGCGAGGGCGGACAAAAAAGCGTCGCTGCCGGCACAGGAAAAGCAAAGCTTGTCCAGAGGGGCGCCGGTGGAGACGGGCAGCGCGGAAGCGATTTCGGGAACCAATCCGCCCATACGCTCAACATACTGGACAGTCGGCACAAGTGGAACGTCCAGAATAGCAGCCGCTTCCATCAGCAGCCGGACATTGGCCGTCAGCCGTTCGCGCTCATGGATACCCTTGAGAAATGGCTCCTGCATGTCTACGACGACCAGCAGCGTCTCTTCGCGGCGCAGCAGATTGGGATGGCGCAGAGAATGCCCCCCCGCCCCCAATTCTGGGGGAGCAGGAGAAAAAGTGGGGGTGCTGCTTGCTACGCCCTCCCTTCCGGTTCCCCCAGAATTGGGGGTTAGGGGGTGAATCTGAGGCATGCCGATAACTCTTTCAGTGTCTGGCCGGGGAGGCGCAGGAGGCGCGGAGAATCAACTGGCCGGGCAGGCTGATGTCGCGCTCGGTCATGGCGTCCGGCATCTCCGCTTCGTGCATCTCGTAAAGCGCGGTGACTGCGGTTTTGGCAATCTGCGCGACGGGACGGCGGATGACGGTCAGGGGAGGAGTCAGCGCTTCGGCGAGGCGCGGCGTGTCGCCGAACCCGACCAGGGAGACCGTCTGCGGAACGCGCTGGCCGACTTCCGCGAGAGTCTGGGCGGCGATGGCGGCGACGTTCTCATCATGGCACACCAGCGCCGTGGGCCGGTTTTCTTTCGGTGCGTCCGGCCCGAAGAGGTTCAGCACGACGCGGCGAATCTGATCCCGTTCTCCCAATATTTTCATCGTATCATAGGGCTGATGGACGATTCCTTCGAGCTGTCCGCCCTGCCCTGCCCAGGCATCTTGCAGTCCCTGAAACCGAAGACGAGTCAAGCGCGGCGTTCCCAGAGGCGATAACAGCGTGATTTGCCGATGTCCCAGCCCCCACAAATAATCGCCTAACAAACGACCGGCGGCCTGATTGTCCAGATGGACCTGCACCAATTCGCGCGGCGGGTTGTCCACTTCGCCGACCATGACACAGGGAATGCCGGCGGCGGCGGCTTCGCGCGGCAAGGGGGAGGCCGAAAGCAGAATAAGCCCCATAATCCCCAGCGCATCCAGACGCGGCAGGTCTTCCGTGGTCAGCAGGCGCAGGCCATAGTCATCCTCGGCCTCCGCGCCCTGCTCCTGGGCATACTCGCGCAAAGCCGTTTGCAGGTTTTGAACCAGATAGGCACTGTGCGGGCTATAGTCCGGGTCCCAAACGCCGATAAACTGCTCGGTATGTTGTCGTCGCAGACGCTTGCTGCCGCGTGGCCGGCCCGCGCGGACAGGGGTATAGTGCAGCATCTCCGCCACTTGCAGCACTTTACGCCGCGTGCTGTCGCTGACAAAGGTGCCGTTGTCACGCCCGCTGAGAACAGTGGAAACAACGCTGGCGGAAACCCCGGTCCGCTCGGCAATGTCTTTCAAAGTGACTGGCATGTGCTGTTATTATACACCTTTTCATATATAATTCAATCGCTTCACACCGCAGAAGAGCCAGCTACAGCTTGCCCAGCGATTTTAGGCTGTCCACCGTTCCCTGAACTTTCTCCGCCGACTCTTTGATGCCGGCGAGTTCAATCTCTGTCAGCGGGGCCAGTTTGGTCAGGTCATAAACTTCTTCCGCACCGCCCGCACCGAGCATGGCAGGCACGCCGAAGTAGAGGTCATTGACGCCGTACTGGCCGTGCAGCAAAACGGTCGTGGCTAAAATGCGCTTGCGGTCCAAAAGCACGGCTTCCACCATTTCTGCCGTCGCCACGCCGGGCGCGTACCAGGCGCTGGTGCCGATCAGGCCGGTTAAAATGCCGCCGCCCTGCCGCGTGTCATCTTCAATTTTCTGCAACTGATCAGCCGTCAGCTTGCCCAGGTCTACCCACTTCTGAACGGGGATGCCGCCGACGGTAGTGAGGCTGCGGACAGGAACCATCTGGTCGCCATGCCCGCCCAGCACATAGGCCTGCACGTCTTCCACGGAAACACCGACCGCCGCCGCAATGTAGTTGCGGTAGCGCGTGCTGTCCAGAACGCCCGCCTGGCCGATCACGCGCTCTGACGGCAGCCCGGTGGCTTTGAGCGCGACATGGCACATGGCATCCAGCGGGTTGGAAACGATGATATAGACCGCGTCCGGGCTATGCTGGACGGCCTGAGCGGCCACGCTCTGGACGATGTCGGCATTGACCGCCAGCAGGTCCTCGCGGGACATGCCCGGCCCTCGGGGCCGGCCCGACGTGATCACGACCACGTCGCTCCCCGCTGTGTCAGTATAGTCGGACGTGCCTTTGACGCGCCCGTCATAGCCGACAATCGGCGACACTTGATTGAGGTCCAGCGCTTTGCCTTGCGCCATGGAACCGGTCTTGCGCGGCTTTTCCAGCGTCAAATCGTCCGGCAAATCCAGCACCACGACATCCGAGTACCCCTGCTGCGCGACATGGAACGCCACTGTCGCGCCGACATTGCCCGCGCCGATGACGCTGACTTTTTTCTTTCCAGAAGCCATTTTCTGTGTATTTCTCCTTGATGTAAATTAGGGCAGCAACGCGGAAACCGCAACCGGCCTCGGCGCGTTCAGCGGCTGAATGATTTCCCCGCTTTGATAAGTCTTCTTTTCCTGATAGCCGAAACCATAGGGCTGTGCTTCGTCCCGCGCCGGCTGCCGACGCACTTCAATTTGCCCGGGCTTTTGGTCTATACTGATAATGCAGTAGTCCGCCACACCCGCGCCAGCATAGAGACTCGCTTTTTTGCTGCGATCATACAATAACGTTGAGTCGGAAACTTCCACGATCAAAGCCGCGCTCGATTAGCCCTGATACAAATACTCGCGAATACTTCCGGCCACTACGGCTATGTCCGACTGTGGATCTGTTGCTCTCCCTACCTTGAACGGCTTTTCCTCTCGGACGAAAAAGCCACTGCCAAAGAAAGACCGAAAAACATCGCCAGCCAATGTGACAATACCGGAATGCATATCACCCACAGGCGGCATGGCACGTATCTCTCCCTTAATCAGAATGACCCGCTGGCCCTCACACAAACCTTTTTAGCCTGCTTCATGGAATTGTTGGATTGTCCATTGAAAGAGTGCGGGGTCTCCATTTTTGGATACCATGGCTTCGGAGACTGCAATTAATTCACGTTCAGCGATAGCCATAATTCCCCTCGTTTCTGTTTATGGCAAAAGAGCGGTAACGGCAATCAAAGCCGTGGGGACGGTTAAGGGCCGAATGAACTCGCCGCTTTTGTAAACAACGATTTCGCCGTAGCCATACCCGTAGGGCATGGACAGATTCTGAATTGGGGTGCCGATGAACCTCTATCTGACGGTCTCCCAGATTGACAATCCAATAATCCTCTATTCCAGCACGGGCATACAAACTGGCTTTGGTTGTTCGGTCGTAAACCAGTGTCGAAGCGGAGACTTCCACAATGAGCGCGGCCATCTTAGGCAGCGCAGTGAAAGCAAGGGGATCACCTGAAATCACGGCAAAGTCCGGTTCCGGGTCTGAGACCGGCCCCAAATTGACAGGACATTGGTTGCTGACAAAGTATTGATCGCCAAACGCTTTTTCCAGCGGCTTGGCAATAATTTGCATGGCGATCCAATGTGGTGTTCCCATAGCAGGCATTTTCAATGATTACTCCCTCAATCAACTCCACGCGCTTTCCTTGAAACCATCCCCGCTCTGCCATCTCATAATACTGAGTCTTGGTTCCATCGAAGCGGGAGTGGCTGACCTTGATTGAGCGAGAAAAGGAGTTCGCGTTCAGCAATAGCCATATCTTAGCCTCTTCTTTGCAAATTGTTAGAACGCATCTCTCTTGTTCAGCCCTCTGAAAAAAGCACGCTGTGCCTCTGTGAAGTGATCGCCGTGAACGCGGACAGCATGAATCTTACTCTCCCTCATGCCTAGCTTGCGCGTCTCTTCCAGGCTACCCATTGGGTTCTCCAAAAGATACCATATCTCTGTGAACCGCTCTTTGCACTGCCGACAAGGCCCATAATGTCGCAGCGGCATAGACCAGCAGAAAGCCAGCCCCCGCCGTCGGTACTGCTCACGCAGTTCATCCTGTACCGGATAGGGTGAGACGCGCTCGTTGTTCATTCGGTCCGCAATTTCTTTAGTAAGCGACAACAAGTGGGGGAGGCCGTCAAAGAGCCGCAGGCAGAGGGCATCTTCTTCCATTTGATCTCCCCGGCCCCCTACCCCGCCTGCATTTTGGCGATGATGGCGTCGGCCATTTCTTTGGTGCCGACAGCGGTGGGATCGTTGCGGTCGGGCTTCATGTCATAAGTCACGTCTTTGCCTTCGGCGATGACTTCGGAGACGGCTTTTTCCAATTTGGCGGCGGCGGCGTCTTCTTTCAGGTACTTGAGCATCAGCATTCCCGACAAAATCAGCGCGGTCGGGTTGACTTTGTTCTGGCCTTTGTACTTGGGGGCTGACCCATGCGTGGCCTCAAACAACGCTGTGTCAACACCGATGTTGGCGCCGGGCGCGACGCCCAGGCCGCCGACCAGACCAGCGCATAGGTCGGACAAAATATCGCCGTACAGATTTTCCATGACCAGAATGTCGTAGTTTTCGGGCTTCTGGACAAGCTGCATGCACATGGCGTCGACAAGCCACTCGTCATATTCCACACGGCCTTCATACTCTTTGGCGACTTCGCGGGCCATTTCATAGAACAGGCCGTCGGTGTACTTCATGATGTTGGCTTTGGCGACGGCGGTCACTTTTTTGCGCCCGTTTTCCACGGCGTACTCAAACGCCGACCGTGACGATCTGGCGGCTGCCCGTTCGGGAAATCGGCTTGATGGAAATGGCCGCGTCCCGGCGAATCTTGCCGCCGGCCATGTCAATGATCTGGCCTGCTTCGGCACTGTCTACCGGATACTCCACGCCGGCGTACAGGTCTTCCGTGTTTTCGCGGACGATGACCAGATCAATGTTCTCGTAGCGAGACCGGACGCCGACATAAGATTTGCAGGGGCGGATGCAGGCGTACAGGTCCAGTTCTTTCCGCAGCGCAACATTGACGGAACGGAAGCCGGTCCCGATAGGGGTAGTGATGGGGCCTTTGAGAGCGACTTTGTTCTTGCGAATGGATGCCAGGACATTGTCCGGCAGCGGCGTCCCCGCCGTCTCCATAATGTCCACGCCGGCCTCCACAACATCCCATTCAAACGCCACGCCGGTTCCTTCCAGAACGCGCCGAGTCGCCTCCACCAGTTCAGGTCCGGTGCCGTCGCCACGAATCAGAGTTACATGATGCGCCAAAGTAAAAATCCTCCACACGAGCCAATTTTGGAATGGTTTAGTATAGGCTTTTCGGCGGAGGTTTGTCAAGTTAAGCGGCGATTGGCGGGGTTTTCACGGTGCGCCCGGCCCCCAGGTGCGGTACAAGCCCAGGTACAACACACGGCTGCCGTCGCCCTGGAACGAATGGCCTGCGCTGAACAGGAGGCTGAAGTCAGGCGTGAAATTGTACTCGCCGCCGAAGTTCCAGAGCGCCGACGACCGCGTCCCCGCTACCTGCATTCCCGTTTGCGAACTTTCTGCCGATGCCCCTTGCAGGAAAACCTCGCCGCCGAGCGTCAGACACCGGGTGAGAGTGCGCTGAACCAGCAGACCGCCATAGCCGGAGTTGCGCTGCCCAGGGGCTGGATTGTATGCATAGCCGCCACCACCGTAGGTCGTCCACGACCCGAAACTCTTTTGCAGCCAGACCGGAACTTTGACCCAGGCGCGTCCATTGCCTAGCCCCTTCGCCGGATCGCCCGTGGGTAACTCCACCTGCGGGAACGTGCCGATTTCAGGCCGGGATTTCGTTTCCGGGAGAAACCGATACTTGACACCTGCCTCAACGTCGCCCAGCCCCCGCGCGCTCATGCCGCCCTGTGCAACGTAGGTATCGGGGATAATCAGATGAATCTGCGTGTTCGGCGCGACCCCATTGTTGACTTCCAGCGCGGGGCCAACGACGGTGTCCAAACCGCGCGTCTGGTCCCGCGTGGCAAAGGTGTAAACCTCCCAATGATGCAGCGGCACCGGATCCGGGTCATCCGTAAGGTAGGGCGGCCCTGCCCATGCCCCAGTTCCCATTCCCCACAGTGCCACACTGATACCGAGCCAGGATTGTTTCATTTCTTGAGTGGCCGTATTGGTTCCTGAAGCGGCTGGTACAGGGCGGTATACGCCTCCCAAGCGCCTTTTTGATACAGATCTCTAAATAAAATACCGTTCTGCGACATCTGTCCCGGAAACTCTACTCACCTGCTAGCGAAATATATACCTGGAACCGTGGGGCTACTCGTTCGCAAGCGCGTAAGCTACGGCTTGATCCAGTGTCATCACTTGTCCCTCTGCCCAGGCGATAGTGAAAAACTCCTCGCCTAGCGTCGCACGCAACTGTGGGACAGCATTGTAGTCGGACCGGTCCAGGGGCGGCAGCGGCATATTATGCGTCTCTCGCTGCCGCTCCGCCGCCCCGAAGACACTGACCGCCCGTGCCGACTGGCCCTGGGCGGCAATTATTTGAGCAAGCCCCTCTAAACAGCGGATAAGACCAAACGGATTCCCGATCAGTTCAAACTCCGGTACCGATTCAGAGATCATCGCTCTGGCGACATTGAGATCGCCTAGCGCAATGTAGACCGCGCCCAGGTCCCGCAACAAGAAGGCCACATTTTCGTTTCTCTCTCGTTCCGATGCGAGTTCCTCTTCCCAATAAGTCCGCGCAGCTTCCCAATCTCCCTCTGCGCGTGACAGAAGCGCCATCCAGCCACGAACCTCCTTAATGGTTCCTGAACTCCCTGTTTTTTTAGCTAGGGCCATCGCTTCTTCAAGGATGAGACGAGCCAATCGTGGCTCACCTTGTTTGAGAAGACAAAGACCCAGTTGGCTGAGCGCATTGGCTATTCCAACCTCGTAGCCTGAATGTCGCTGGATGGCTAATTCCTGCTCGATGAAACCCTGCGCTTCCTTGAGATCGTTGCAAACGTGCCCTAAAATGGCTAGTCCAATACACTGCCAGCGCTCATCACCGAGTTGTTTTGCCAGTGAAAGCAATTCCCTCGCCAATGCCTCCGCACGGATGAAGCCTGCTTGCTGCATCGCCAGGAATGCCGTCGCGTGCAACGTCTGCATTCGCTTAGGAGAGCCGCTTTCGCCTTCCTTCTCCAGCACTCTTTCCAGCCAGGCACGCCCTTCCGCGAGTTCACCTGTTTTAAGCCAGTAATCGAACATCGCAATGCCCAGTCTCTGGGCGGCTTCGGCCCCTTCCTGCGCTTCCAATGAGAAAGTCAGTGCCGCCCGCAGGTTATCCCGTTCCGCCTTAAGCCATTCCAAATCACTCTTCGACCTCTCCACTTGCTGCAGAAAGTAATCCCGATGTCGTCGGCCCATCTCCGCACCCGCACCGGTCTCGGCCAACCGTTCCTGCCCGTACTGGCGCACTGACTCCAACAGGCGGTAGCGGGCCGCCCCGTTCCCCTGCTCCTCGTACACCACCAGCGACTTGTCCACTAACGAGGTCAGCAGGTCCAGCACCTCAAAATCCTCAATCCCCTCACCTTCCAAACCCTCGCCTGTAATCACTCTCTCTGCCACTTCGACCGTCCAGCCGCCTGCGAATACTGCCAGGCGGCAAAGAGCCATCTTTTCCTCAGCGGTCAGCAGGTCGTAGGACCAGTCGATCAGCGCCTGCAGCGTCTGCTGTCTGGGGAGCGCGTTTCGAGAGCCGCCCGTCAGCAGGCGGAACCGCTGATCCAGGCGCGTGTTGATCTGCTCCACCGGCAGAGAGCGCACCCGTGCCGCCGCCAGTTCCAGCGCCAGCGGGATGCCGTCCAGCCGCCAGCATACCTGGGCCACGGCAGGCACGTTGCCGTTCGTCACAGCGAAGGACGGCTGCACGGCCTGTGCCCGCTCGATGAACAGCCGCACGGCCTCAAACAGCGACAGGCTCTCGACTGTCTGCGTCTTCTTGGGGTCAGGAAGCGACAGTGACGGGACGCGGTAGGTCTGCTCACCTGCGACGTTCAGGGCTTCACGCGAGGACGCCAGAATGTGAACGTTCGGGCAGCCTCGGAGCAGGTCGGCGGCGAGGGAGGCGCAGGCGGCGATCAAATGCTCGCAGTTGTCCAGCACGATCAAGAGGCGCTTGGCATTCAATGCGGCCACCAGCGTCTGCTGGAGGCCCTTGCCTGGCTCCTCTTTGATACCCAGCACGTTGGCGACCGCTTGGGGCACTATGGCAGGGTCGGAGAGCGCGGCCAGTTCCACGAGCCAGACGCCGTCGCCCGCGCCGTCCAGTAGGTCTGCGGCCACTTGGAGGGAGAGGCGGGTCTTTCCGCTTCCCCCGCTACCGGTGAGTGTCAGCAGGCGTGTCCTGTTCAGCAGGCCCTTCACTTCGGCCACCTGCGTTTCGCGACCGACAAAGGAAGTGACTTGCTGGGGCAGGTTATTGGGCAGATCAGGATTGTCCAGGGACCGGAGCGGTGGGAAGTCGGCGGGTAGCGACGGGTGCAGGAGTTGGAACACGGTCTCAGGCCGCCCCAAGTCCCTGAGGCGATGCGAACCCAGGTCCAGGAGGGATGCCGAGGCGGGCAGGGTATCGTGGGTGAGTTCCTGGGTTGCGGCGGATAGGAGAATCTGCCCGCCGTGGCCCGCCCCCATGAGCCTTGCCACACGGTTGAGCGGCGGTCCGAAGTAGTCCCCATCTTGCTCTTCTGCGGCACCCGTGTGGAGGGCCATACGGACCCGGATTGCCGTTTCGGTTTCCCAAATCTCGTTGGCGAGGGCAATCTGTGCCGCGTGAGCGGCTTGCAAGGCTTCGGGGACGGTGGGGAAGGCCGCGCAGAAGCCGTCGCCGACGGTCTTGAAGACATACCCGCCGCTGGTCTCAATGGCATCGCGCAGGAGAACGTCATGGCGTGCTCGGGCTGGACTCATCGCAGTGGGGTTCTGTTCCCAGAACTTGGTGCTGCCTTCAATGTCGGTAAACAGGAATGTGACGGTTCCCGTGGGTGGAGTGGTCAGCGTAGGCATAAAAACCTCGTTTCGAGCGGAACGACTCAGGATGTTCGGAATCAAGACGGTCCAAACTTCCTGGGGTCTTTCTTGAGCGGTTGGACCGGTTCGACGAAAGGCTGGTACAAAGCGGTATATGCAGACCACTGGTTTTTAAGGTAGAGGTCATGAAAAAACAGATACTGCTGCGCCCAGCCGGCCATGGGGCCGAACTGCTGACGCAGGCGGTCACCGATGCGGGCGTAGGTGGCTGGGGTCAGCGTTTTGGCGGCAGGGGTTTCGCTGAAATAGGCCCGGTTGGCGATCCTGCGGATGTGGGTGTCTACGGGGATGGCTTCGTCTTTGTCCAGCGAGAACAGGCAAACGCAGTCAGCGATTTTCTCGCCGATGCCGGGGAGGGTCAGCAGGGCGGCTTTGGCCTCGGCGTAGGGCAGTTGGCGCAGGCTGAAGAGCCAGGCAGGGCCGCCGCGCGCCATCACCTGCTCCGCCGTTTCTTTCACGTACCGGGCGCGGTAGCCCAGGCCCAGCCGGGTCAAATGGGGCAGAGACGCCTCTGCCAGACGGTGAACGGGCGGAAAGCCTTCGTGCGTTAGACCCGCCACTTCGCCGCCGGGATAGGGGTCGCCGTACTCGCGGCACAGGGCGGCAATGGTGCGGCGGATGCGGTACAGCGGGGCCGCAGAGGTACAGAGAAAGGAAAACAGGCACTCCACGGGGTCCTGCCGAATCACGCGCAGGCCGGCAAACTCGCGCATGGCGGGGCGGATGTGCGGATCGGCTTCGGCAAATTGCCGGGAAAGAGCGGGCAGGTCTACGTCCAGCCGGAAATAATCGCGCACGAGCGCCAGATCGCGCGGGCGGGGACTGGTCTCGTAGTAGACCATGTCGTTGTCCTGCCACAATCGCACGAGCTGTTGCCGGGCCCGTCCGGTGAGGGGATCGGTCTGAGGCAGGAGGCAGGACCACCAGCGCTCTTTGTCCAGACGCCAACGAAAGGTCTGCCCGCAGATGACAGTATGCTCAATCTGAAACTCATCAATGGGGCAGAGGAAAGAAGAATACGCCATAGGGGATAATCAGACAGGGAAACAGCGAGGCTATACGCACTCCGCCTCACGGCGGCGCTGCGAAACACCTCGCTGTCTCTGCTTCCGTCAGTCGTCAAACTTCGTCCTAAGACTCGGTCTGGAAACTTCTTGGGTGGGCCGGTGGCAAAGGTAGCCATTCATGACCTGCGCGTGAGGAATCACCCGTAGGTTGAGCCGCCCCGAAGGTTAAAAGGGCTTAACCCTCGCCACCGCCCTGTAAACTATGATCCAATTGTTGATACCTCCTTTTTGTGTAAGATGATTTATTATACCATGTTTTGCGGGGCATTGTTCCCATCGCATTGTCCACGCGATACTTTTTACCGGGCCGATTTTTAGGATTTGCAGGAAGAAGTAGCGCGTCTCACTCAGGCTGCTCAGAGAGGGAGGCGACAACTTCTGCTGGGGCTGTGACGGTCGCCCAGCGTTCTGCAATTCTCCCGTCCCGCAACCGCCATAGGACAAAACCGTGAAACTCCATCGGCTGACCTGTTTGCGCGTCCGTGCCTCGCCATGTGTTTCGGCAGACCACCCGGTCCCCTTCCGCGATCATCTCCTCGATTTTGACCTGGATGTCTGGATATTTCCGATACATCGCCTCCATCATCGCTTGATCACCCGCAAGATCGGTCGGATGACCGCCCGCCCCATCATGATCGTAAAAATCCGGGGTCATGTTCTGCAAAATCACGGATGAGTTCTTCTGATTGACAAATTCCTCAAAGTGCGCTCGGACGAACTGTTTGTTGGCTTCCAACTGCTCTTCAGATGTCATCAAGATTTCCTTTTACAACGCCTCGATCAATTTTTCAATCCAATCTCCTCCCGGATTTGGGCGGTGGCTAAACGCGATTCCAGCAGCATGAAGTAAGCCCCGCAAAGCATCAAAATCATGCCGATAATGGTGAGGCTCACCGGCAGCCAGGTTAAAGTATTGGCAAAATAATAATCAACGGCGATTGAAAGACAGTCCGCAACAAATATCCCGACAGCCGCGAAAAAAGAAGATACGGCTCTTTCCCCGATGATGGATCGTTCCGAATGACGTTCCAGCCAACGGTTGAGGGTTTCCTTCGTCCACCCAAGTCTCTGGGCTTCAGCCTCGGAAATTTGAAGAAGAAACCGGACCCGGTCTACAGCGCGCCCCAATCTCTGAAGGGCTGTCGCCACAAGCGATCCTGACCCGAGAATCAGCAAAGCAGGCGTAATCATCGCGGAGATAATCACGAGGGCGGGCGAAGCGTGATTGCCCAATGGCCGGCCTCCAATCTAATCTGATGAGCCACCCGCCATCTCAAAAAGAATGGCGATCGCTTGCTGGGCAATCGGCTGTTGGAAATCGCCCGCGATTTCTCCGGCAAGCGTCGCCACAGAAACTGTTGAGGCTCCGGCTTGAGTGATTCGGCGAAACGCCGCTTCTTCAGTTCGCTGGCTGAGGCCGCCTATCGCATCCACCACGACAAAAACGCGATATCCTAAGTCTGCCCCCGAGAGCGCAGGCAATTGCACCGCGATCTCAGTTGCCACGCCGGAGATAAGGACTGTCTTGCGCCCGGCGGCTTCAATGGCAGTTTTGATTGCCTCATTATCAAAGGAATCTGCCGTCGTTCTATAGTGAATGCTCACTTCTCCTAATGCTTGCTCTATCTCAGGCATGATCTTGGCCGGCTTTCCCTGTTGATCCAGCACTGCCGAGACGATAACGGGCATGTCAAAGAGCTTGGCGAGGCGAGACAAAGCCAGAACGCCTTTTTGCAGAGACTCGTAGGGAATCGTGAGTGGCAGATCAGCGATACCGGCCTGCAAATCCGCGAAGAGTACAAGCGTGTCATTCGGATCAATTTTTGAGTCAGGCATCTTTTGTAAGTCCTTTCGTCATCAAGAGGCGAGTTTCTCGTCCAGAAGACGATTGACGACATCGGGCCGCGCCTGGCCCTTCATGGCTTTCATCACCTGGCCGGTCAGGAAGCCTTTGCTTTTCTCGTTGCCGCCCTTGATTTTGGCGACCACGTCGGGGTTCTCGGCGATGACCCGGTCCACTTCGGCGGCGATGGCGCTGTCATCGGAGACAGCGGCTAGGCCCTTCGCGTCTACAATGGCCTGCGCCGTTTGGCCGGTCTCAAACATCTCGGCCAGCACGGTCTTGGCGATGTTGTTGGTGATCTTGCCGCTCTCGCGCAGCGCAATCAGTTCGCGCAGGTTTGTGGGAGTAACTTTTGTTTCTCCGATCTCCTGCCCGGACGCATTCAGCAGTTGCGCCAGATCGCCCGTCACATAGTTGGCGATAGCTTTGGCGTCCGCGCCCCGCGGCGGCCGCCTCAAAGTAATCGGCCAGGGGCCGCGAGGCGGTCAGAATGGCCGCTTCATAATCACGCAGGCCATACTGCGTCACGAACCGTTCTCGCTTGGCATCCGGCAGTTCCGGCAGAGCCTGCGCGGGCCGCTTCAATGTCCGCGTCGTCAAAGTGCAGCGGGACTAGATCGGGTTCGGGGAAGTAGCGATACTCCTGCTCCTCTTCCTTGAAGCGCATGTGATATGTCTCGCCCCGCAGGTCATTCCAGCCCAGCGTTTCCTGCCGCACGACGCTCGCCGGAATTCAGCAGCGCCGACTGCCGTTCCACTTCGTACTGAATGCCTTTGTAGACCGACTTGAACGAGTTGAGGTTCTTGATCTCGGTCTTGACGCCGACGCCGTCCGTTCCCGCGGGCCGAATGCTGAGATTTGGCTCGGCCCGCAGATGCCCTTCCTCCATCTTGCCGTCGGAGACGCCCAGATAGACCAAGATAGACCGCAGCTTTTCCAGATAGGCTCGCGCTTCGTCGGCGGAGAAAATGTCCGGCGGAAACTCGGTGACGATCTCCATCAGCGGGACGCCGCTGCGGTTGTAGTCCACTTCGCTTTCATTGCCCCCCGCGTGGATCAGTTTGCCCGTATCTTCTTCCAGATGCACCCGGCGGATATGGACGCGCTTGGTACTGCCGTCTTCCAGCGTGATGTCCAGATAGCCCTTCATGCCGATGGGGTCATCGTACTGCGAGATCTGATAGCCTTTGGGCAAGTCGGGATAAAAATAGTTCTTGCGCGCAAACAGGCAGTCCCGCGAAATCTCGCAGTTCAGGGCCAGCGCCGTCCGCAGCACCAGAGCGCACCGCCTGCCGGTTCATGACCGGCAGCGAGCCGGGCAGCCCCAGGCAAACGGGGCAGGTGCGCGTGTTGGGCGCTCCGCCAAACTCGTTGGCGCAGCCGCAAAACATCTTGCTTTCGGTCAAAAGCTCGGCATGGCACTCCATGCCGACAACAGGTTCATAAGTGGTCATAAGTTGCTTCTCGTGAGTTTGTTTTCGCAGATTTTAAGACAGAGGTTCGGGTAGCCTGGCAACAAATCTGGTGAGCGTGGAAATTGCGTCACCGAATGATATGAACAGGACAACACGCCGAGTGCGATGGGCGATTGAGTTACGGTAATCGCGTACCGCGTCCAGCCTTACTCGCAATGGCTACTCCAGGGAAATGCTTTCCGCTTGTATGACACGACTGATGAGCCAATCCACTCTAGGTTTTTCTGGAACCTTGATACGTGAATGATTTGTCGCTAAATGGTCTTTGAGAATACCCTCAAACTCTGCGTAGAGGCGAATAAAGTAAGTCGCTTCCAAGTTCTGATTGGCCAGTACGAAGTCTTTAGGCTTCAAGTCGCCCATCTCTTGCGGAATATTCTGCCTTTGCCAGTGTCGGTTTACATAGCGAAGAGGCTGAGTCCGTTGCGTCGAAATTCCGACTGCACCAACCGAAGCCTCTGAATGTAGATCGCACTCAATCTGCTTCAATTAAATCCCGAATCAGCAAAATGAAGTTCTCGCAATTCCAGGCTTGGCGCAGAAAAATGCCCGAATCTGTCCGAACCCGCCATCCCTGTCCATCAAGAGCAGGCAAAAGATAAACGCGGCGCAGGGTTGGCCAGACATATAATTCTACGAATTGGCGGCCGAGGAAATCCTGTTCTTTGGGTTCAAGGCGCACTTCACCATCCGGTGTGTAAATACCCCAGACGGTGACGAGGTACTGGCCTAGTAGTGGCCCTTCCACATCCTGGACTTCCTGCACCACAAACGACCACTCCGGCTCCTGCCGCACCCATTCGGCTATTTGACCTGCCAGGCCGTCCACTGTTCGCAGCCACTCATCGCGGAGCGCGATATCTACTTTTGCATTCACTTTCGTGCGTGTTGCTGTCACCATGTTTCCCTCTCCTGGCCCTTCTTAATTTTACCGCGAATTGGCCTGTTCTGTGAAGACCTATTTGGTCTGCGGCCAGGCGGATCGGAGGGGGTGCGCGGTCAGCGAGAGGAGAGTGACGGTTCCGCCCTCGGCGTATAGCGAGAGACCCGTGTCTCCAGGCGATGGAAGGAAGCACGAGGTCAGCGAGGCTTGTCCGTCATTGCCGAATAACTCCAGCGAGGTTCGGTCAAGCAGAAGGCGCAGTTTGACCCGGCCATGTTCCAGCATCAAAGGAACTTGCCGGCCCAGACAGCTTACGACACCCTCATGAACACGGTAATGGATATCCACGCCCCTGACACGCAGGCCGAACGCAGTGGCATTTGAAGTCCGGGGCGAACTCGGCCTCCACGTCCCACAGGTCACCCGAAAACGCGGGAACCGGATGATCCGCGCCGGGCGCGAGCGCGATGTCATGCAGGCGGATTTGACTTGTGTACAGTTTGGAAATCTCCCGCACGGGCCACCGGAACAGACGCGGGCCGTCCGGGGTTGTGTGCAGGGTCAGCGCGCAGGGGAAGCTCATCTGCTGGTTGAAGGGCATACTGGGATAGCTGCCCCCGCCATCCAGGCGATCTGGATACGTCGGCTATCGCGGGCGGGGATGTCGCTGAATGTCTGGGCGGCGTAGCTGTTCGCGCCGGCGTCTCCCGCCAGAAGCGGTGTTTCCGGCGTGAAGAGCTTGCCGTCAAAGGTCCCGACTTGGTAATGCCCGTTGGCAGCAGTGAAAACCCAGCGGCGCTCGTGGGAGCCTTCGAGCGGCATCTCAAAAAAGTCCGGGCATTCGCTGCTGCCGGGCAAGGTCAGCGTTTGGATTTGAGACCAAGTCTTCAGGTCGGGAGACGCGAACAGACCAAACTCATTTCCGTCCAGATAGAGGGCCATGATCCAGCGGCGAGTTGGCGCGTACCAGACCACTTTAGGGTCCCGGTTTCCGCCGATGATATGGGGCAGAACCGGGTTATGGGCATACTTGGTCCAGGTGCGCCCGCGATCCAGACTGTACGCAAGGCACTGGGTAAAAGCATGGCTCTGCGACTCCGGCGACTCCCCGCCCGCAGCGGTATACAGCGCGACAAGCAGCGGATGTCCGGGGCGGCCAAATGCCGAGGTGTTCTCTGCATCCACCACGGCGGACCCGGACCAAATCGGGCCGAGCGCGTCAGGCAGGAGCGCATGGTCAAGCTGACGCCAGTGGATCAGGTCAGTGCTGACGGCATGCCCCCAGATTTTACGTGGGTCTGCGCCATCCAGTTGAGGCTCAAACTGGAAGAACAGATGGTACTCGCCGTCCAAATAGACCAGCCCATTCGGGTCGTTGAGCCATCCCTCTTGTGCAGTAAAGTGGAACTGTGGGCGGTACGCCTCTTGATATAAAGACTGATGGCGCGGCATTACTTCTTTCACAATCATCGGCGTTCTCCGTGCGGGCTGCCCCGTCGCAGCGAACGGCCACAAACAGGAGAGCGCGACAAGACAAAGGGACAACAATTGATTATTCATCTCGCTCCTCCGGCGGATGCAGGCCCGCCACAACCAAAACCCGGCGAAGATTGATGACGCCGGGCCGGTTTAACTGCAATGCGGATACTGTGGCACGTCCGCAATCAGTCAAGCCGACGATGAGTGTGAGGTCATCGTTCCACTCAAAATGATCGCGCCATCGCTGCTGGCGGGGATGGAATAGAGAGACATGCTTATGACTGACAGTATCAATCGCCTCGGTTTTTGTGTGCTTATGGCCGTTGCACCCTTGACAAGACAAAGCCAGGTTGTCCAGATCATTTGATCCGCCGTGTGCGCGAGGCATGATGTGTTCTACCGAGAATGGGTCGGGAGAATGATCTTATCGGCTCAGGCAGTATTCACAGATGCCATTGGCTTGGCTAGTGACAATCTCCTTTTGCCGCTCTGTCAGCCTCGGCTCAGGCATGAGGACGCGGCCCAATGCCAAGCGACTTCATAAGCACATCCAGCGTTGTCCCGCGCAGCCGAGCCAGTTCTGCCAGATGCCCGATGCGCTGCGCGTTGTCTATTTCAACCACGTCAATCAGTTGCAGCAGTTCGGCATACTCAGCCTTTGTCAGCTTGTCGGCCCTCAATCCTGCCTGAAGTTTGCTGTAGCGTTTCCAGGCTGCTTCAGGCAGAGGCGTATTGATCTTCAGAAGTAGGTCAAACTCCTCTGTTGACAGATGCGGCGTGCGGCGTGCGGCGCGAAGCCGCATGACCTGATCGAGAAACTTGTCTAAATCAGGCGTGTCAAGCTGCGAGACTTCGTGCAGCAGATGTTCCGAAGAAAGAGGTTCCGAAGAAACGCGGCGTTCTAGTTCAATCGCTGCCATGACACTTTCCTTTACTCCACATGCAGGTGCCGCTGACGTTCCAGCAGGGCGCGCTGCTTGTGCCACTCGGTGGCCTGCTCGTAGGCATGGGCAATGCGGAGCAGGGTTTCTTCGCCGAAGGCCGGAGCCATGAGCTGCAGGCCGATGGGAAGACCGTGCAGGAACCCGCAGGGAAGCGAGATCGCCGGGATGCCGGCCATGTTGGCGGGAATGGTCAGCACGTCGTTCAGTTTCATCGCCAGAGGGTCGGCGACTTCGCCAATTTTAAACGCAACGGTCGGCGCGGTCGGGGCAATGATGGCATCGTACTTTTCGAAGGCCCGGTCAAAGTCGCGCTTGATGAGTGTACGGACCTTCTGGGCCTTAAGATAAAAAGCGTCGTAGTAGCCTGCGGAGAGGGCATAAGTGCCGATCATGATGCGCTGCTTGACTTCCGCCCCAAAGCCTTCTTCGCGGGTCTTTTCAAACAAGTCCACATGGTTGGTCGCGCGGGCCGTCCGATGCCCGAAACGGACGCCGTCGTAGCGGGCCAGGTTAGAGGACGCTTCGGCGGGGGCGAGAATATAATAGGTCGGCAGAGCGTACTCGGAGTGCGGCAGGCTGATTTCTTCGGCCTCGGCCCCCATGGAGACAAGCTGATGAATGGCCGCGCGGACGGCGTCGGCGACCGCCGGGTCAACGCCCTGTGCAAAGTATTCTTTGGGAACGCCCAGTTTCAGGCCCTTCACATCTCCTGTGAGCGACTTGGTGTAGTCGGGAACGTCGCGAACAACACTGGTACTGTCCAGGGGGTCATGGCCGCTGATGGCGTTCAGCAGCAGGGCGGCATCGCGGACATCTTTGGTGATTGGGCCGATCTGGTCCAGGGACGACGCGAAGGCGACCAGGCCGTAGCGGCTGACGCGGCCATAGGTCGGCTTGAGACCGACGACCCCGCAAAAGGCCGCCGGCTGCCGAATGGAGCCGCCGGTGTCCGAGCCGAGCGCCCAGACCGCCTCGCCAGCCGCGACGGCGGCGGTGGAACCGCCGGATGAGCCGCCGGGGACGGTATGCAGATCCCAGGGATTATGGGTCGGGAAGAAGCCCGAATTTTCCGTGCTGGACCCCATGGCAAACTCGTCCAAATTGGCCTTGCCGACAAAGACGCTGCCCGCGGCTTCCAGTTTGTCCACCACAGTCGCATTGTAGGGCGGCACGAAGCCTTTGAGTATTTTGGACGCGCAGGTGGTCTCTATTCCCGTCGTGCAAAGGTTGTCTTTCAAAGCCAGCGGAATGCCGGCCAGCGGCGAAAGCGTCTCGCCCCCTGCCCTGGCCTTGTCCACGGCATCAGCCTGCGCCTGCGCGACGGATTCGGTGACGGTGATATAAGCCTTGACATGGCCTTCCACCTGCCCGATGCGCTGCAAGACCGCGTCGGTGACTTCGCGGGCGGAAACATCGCGTTTGGCAAGTTTTGCGCCGAGTTCATGGGCGGTGAGATCGTATAACTGCATGGGTTAATCTTTCAAATCAGCCCCCTTGCCCCCAATAATGGGGGAGCAAGAAGGAAATGGCAATTTTTCTCCGGTACCCCCAGTATTAGGGGCAAGGGGCCGTCTTAATCCTCCATGATTTGCGGCACGATAAAGTTGCCGTCGCGTTTTTCCGGGGCATTCGCAGTCGCCGCCTCGCGCGGCAGGGAGGGGCGGGCCGTGTCCTCGCGAAAGACATTTTGCAGCGGCAGCGAATGCGAGGTCGGCGGCGATGCCGTCCGTGTCCAGTTCCTGCAAGCGGGCAAACTGGCCCAGAATGCCGTTCAAATCGGTGGTCAGCCGCGTCTTTTCCTCGCCGGTGAGTTCCAGGCGGGCAAGAAAAGCAACGCGGGAAACTTCGTCCAGTGTCAATTGTTCAGCCATGTATTTTGTTTCGCGAACCGAACAGGGTTTTCCTGCCCTTTTATGCCGGGGCAGGCGTAAAAAAGCCGGAGCGGGCGACAGCCCACTCCGGCGCAGTTTGATATTTGGTCGCAAGCGTCCAGCTTAATTTCAGGATTGCGGCGTGGAGCGGGATTTTTGCTTCTTGGCCGGGATCAGCCGTTTCCAGTGATTTCAAGTCGCTCAGGTTTTCCAGTTCAAAGTGGAAATCAATGACCTCGTTGATGTCAATGGGGCCTTTGGCCGTGAACTGCTCTTTCTCGTCATGGGAGACTTCCAGCAGCTGTGTCTTTGAGGATGCCTTCCTCCCATTCCTCCTGCTTGATGAACTGCTCGCCCAGCTTCTTACAGCGCGAGCAGCGGAACTTGACATACACGAAACTCGGACCGAAGAGGCGCAGGTAGTACCCGTGCTGCACCACGTCCTTGGCGATGATACGCTGGCCGCAGTTGCACTTGATCGATGTCCGCATGTTGCTCATAAAGAACCACCTCCCGGTTGATAGTGCCGATGTCGGCCAGATAATGAGCGATAAATGCGCGGAATGAGAAATGCGCGGGGTGAAGCTGGAGGCATGAGATGTTCGCTGCATACACCCTTATTATATCATATTATGGCCTTTTCGCGCGCCTCCTGTAATTTTTTCTTGCACAGTTATCCCACAATCATGGGACGTTCCCGCTGCCGCGCAAGTTCCCGCCGCAGACGCAGCAGGGCGACATCTTTACCTTTGGACTCCAACATGATGTCAAAGGGCCGGAGGGCGTCAGCGCAGACGTTCTCCCAGAACAAAACGAACTCCATCGGATTGATAAAGTCCGCATGGGCTTTCAGGCGCGGCGCGTGTAGTTTTGTCACCGTCCGCTCGCGCCCCGTTTCCCCTTTTTCTTTTTCCACGGTCGGCTCAAAGTGAGTGGAGGGCGACGAATAGTGGATTTTCGGAACAACATCTTCGGGCCATGTCTTCAGGGCGGCAGGAAGCGCGGAACGCATCGGCATTCCCTCGGGGTTCAGGCAAAAGTGGTGCAGGTTGTCAAAGACGACCGGGCAGCCGGTCTCTGAGTGGATCCGCAAGGCATCCGTAATAGGATAAGAAGCATCGTCATTTTCCACCACCAGCCGCCGCCGGGTTTCTTCGGGCAAGGCTTTGTACCGGCGGATAAACCGGGCAATGCCCGATGCCCGGTCGCCGTAAACCCCGCCGACATGGGTCACGACCACGCCTTCCGGCCCGCAGCCCATAAAGTCTAAGATTCTGGCCTGCGCGTTCAAATCCAAAATGCTTTTGCGTGCCACTTCTTCATCCTGCGCGTTGAGCAGAATGTACTGCGACGGGTGCAGACTCAGACGGATGTCATAAGCGCGGGCCAGCGCCCCCAGTTCGGCCAGTTCATCTTTGGCTTCTTCCAACTGGCCGTGAAACTGCGGCATGTCGGGATGAGTCAGATAGGGCGCGAAATCCGACGACATCCGGTACATGTGGATGTCCGTTTTGTGCAGATAATGAAAAATCTCCCGGACATAGGCGATGCTCTGCCGCACATGCGGCCCGGTCTGCCATTTCCGCGCATCATTGGACGGCATCCCCCGATCCGCCGTAATCGTCGCAATATTCCCGCCCTGACCCAAGACTTTGACGGCAAATCCAAAACGCATAAAGAAGTCCTGCTTTCTGCTGCGTTTATACCCAGAAGTCAGGAGATAGTTCTCCTCACAATGGGCTAAAGCCCATTGTCGGAGAAAAGCTGCCACATCAGTTTAAAAAATCTATCGGTGAACTCCAAATCAGGATTTCAGCCGCTCCTTCATCAAGCCAGGAGGGAGATGCCTGCTGGATAACTGTGAACTTTTCTACGTTTGACTTGAACAAGACAAAACCCCGATCTAATCTTGCAGCGGCTTCACCGACCGTCCCTACGTCTGCGAATGGGTCCAAAACCACATCCCCTTTAAGCGAATAGTGCGAGATCACTTTGCGCACCAGATCCATTGGGACGACCGCTGGGCGCTTCGTCCCCTTATCAGGCTGGATACGCCAGATGTTGGTATGCTCGTAGTCATCCCCGATTTTTGAGGCAGTGACTAGGTCTTGATCGGGGTGGTTGCGGATGTGCCAGTCAATCAGCAGATCAGTCCGTTTGCGGTAGACCAGGACGTATTCGGTCACCGGCACGGCTTTGTATTGAAGCGGATTGCGGTCGGCGGCAAAGCGGCGTCCGCGTCCGGTCGCCCACCCCGCGCCTTCGGGTTTGACCTAGAGCCTGTTATGCACTTTGGAACAGCAGGGACTCATTTCTACTCATAAAGCCTATCAGCCTACTTGCTTGCGATTTTGCAACTGGCGTGGATCGCTGGTCCCCAATGCCATATCTGGTGCTGTACAGGGCCTACAGGCCCTTCTGGGACTTCAAAGTGCATAACAGGCTCTAGATGATGTCATCAATGAAATCAAACCCTTCTTCGGTGAAAATCCGGTGCAGATCAAAGGGAACGGCGATGCGTTTGGAGGCCTCGCTCCGGCTGGCGCGGCGCAGGAGGACCGGGGCCGTGTTCATCACAAAAAACCGGCCTTCGTTCAGGACGCGCCCGGCCCGCTTAATCACTTGACGCATTTTGAAAAGATACTGCTCGTACTGCTCGTAATCGCTGTACTCCGGGCGGGCATTGAAGTACGGGGGAGACGTAAAAATGAGGTTCACCGACTCGGACGGCATTTCGTCCAGCAAATCCACGCAATCACCCAATCCAATGGTATTGCGGAGGGTAGAGATGGGATATTTTAAGTCGGCGCGGCGTTTCTTCTCCTGCCGGGCTTCTTCTTTTTTCAGAAGACGCGCCTCCAGCATCTCCGGTCGGGTGCTTTTCTCGTGCAGGATGGTCGTCGTATAGGCTTCGATGACGGCTTCGCCGATTTTCACGCTGTCTGTTTGACGCAGCAGAGGAACGCGCCAGATGTGGTAGCGGTCATCCACTTCGGGCAGGCCCAGAGAAATCACATGGCTGAGTTCGATTTCGGTGAGCCATTGGACGGTGATCTCTTTGGCCTGGGCGACGGTGGTGACAAGGTAGCGGCGACGCTCGGAAACTAGGGGTTTGGTGTCTGACATGCAGACATTTTACCTCAATTGACGACGCAAAAAATTCCCCGAAAACTGGTGACAAAAATGGATTGACAGCCCTTTCCTATTTGCTATAGTAATAGTAGACAGAAGTTTCAACTACTGTCACACGACACCAAGGAGAAACGAACATGGCGTGGAAGGGGATTGTCGGCAGGCGGTTTTTGCCGGAGGAGTTTGAGCGGTACGTGCAAGGGCTGGATTTCGGGGCCTGGCGCCCGCACTTTGTGGTGGTGCATAACACAAGCGCGCCGACGCTGGCGCAGCGGCCCGAGGGGTTCACGCACCAGCACATGCTGAATTTGCAGGAGTTTTATCGGGACACGCAGGGCTGGAGCGCGGGGCCGCACTGCTTTGTGGATCAAAACGGCATCTGGGTCTTCACGCCGCTGACAACTCCGGGCGTGCATAGCCCATCCTGGAACGCGGTTTCGTGGGGCGTGGAAACACTGGGCGAGTATATGTCGGAGGAGTTTGGCGATCCGATCCGACGCAATCTAGTTTCCTGCCTGGCAACGCTGCATGGCGCAATGGGTCTGGACAGCCACACGTTGCGGTTCCACAAGGAAGATCCGAGGACGACGCACAAAGACTGTCCCGGCGACAACATTTCCAAAAGCAAATTGATCCAGGCCGTCCATAATCTCATCGTCAGTGTGTAAAAGCAGAGGGCGGCATTCCGCCCTCTGCTCACGGGGGCGCGAGCAGTTTGGCGCGGTAATTGAAACGGTCGTCCGGGGCGGCATCGCCGTTGAGGGTGAAGTCCGTCCAGTCGCCTCGCCGAAAGCAATGATCGGCCCACTTGAAGTCCAATGTCGTCGGCAGATGCGTGATGCCCAGTGCGGCCCGTGGGATCGCGATCTCCATCTCGCGGCCTCGGGCGACGTACTGGACCGAACCAACACGCTGCCATTGATATTTTCCGCCGACGTTCTTTTCCAGACTGGTCGTTTGGCCGCCGACACGGCGGTTGATGACAAAATCATAGCCAAGCCAGCCTATTTGGTGGTTTGCGTCCGTATTGAGATATAGCAGCATCCAATCGGGGTCAGTATTGGGAGTAAGATTCTGCGCGGTTCGGACATAAAAGTAGAGGTTTTTCGCATCATAGGTGACTTTGGCCGCGACAATATCGTTACGCCCGGTGGTGTTGACATATGGCCCCGCATGGCCGACGCCGGGCGCGTTTCGGTGGGCCGTGTCACCCATTGCATCACGGTATTCCGGGCCGACGCTGTTCCACTCATCAAAACGGCTCCTCATGCTGATAGGCCGGGGCGTCACAGGAGGGAGCGGGCGAACGCCTTTGTAGCGGCGGACATTGCCGACAAGCTGATAATAATAATCGTCGCCATGCCCGCTGCCCTCTACGTTCTTCATCGGCTCAATGTCCCGGCTGTTTTCTTCATTGAACTCATCTACAAAGATCGCCGGCGGGGCCTTGTAGCCGGCCCAATTATCATAAAATCCGGCTGTCCACTCGTTCCAGCCGGTGACAAACACAAAGGGCGGGCTGGTTTCCAGCGCGCGGTTCCACTGCTCGGCGAAGTTGTAGCCCTGACGCACGGCCTCCGGCCCCGTCTCCCATTTGCCCTGGTGGTAGCTGCGTCCGAACGCGCCGGGGAAGCTCATGGGTGCCAGATGCGTGGCCGCATTCCAGTTCTGGGCGACGCCAACAGTGATTTGTTCCGCGTCCCCCTCCGGGCTGGTCTGCACAGTCTGGGGGTAGATTTGCAGCCAGGCCCAGCCGCCGGGGGCAGGATGGGTCTGGTCATAAACGGCAATCGGCGTGCGAAACGTGAAAAAGTCGCGCATTTTGCGGGCGCGCTCGGCGGCAGCTTCGGGTGTCAACGTTTTCGGTTCCACCGTTTGCGCTGCTGCTTCTCCGGCATACTGCACATGCAGCGCACGGCTTCCCGACGTCGATTCGCCATCCGCAAACGCGCCGCTGTCCCCGCTCCCGGAACTGCCCCACCAGCCGATGGGGCCAACCGGCTGCGACATTTCCAGGTAATAGCTGCCCGCCGGCAGGGGTTGGCCCAACTTCAGCAGGAGGGCGGCATTGTCGGCGACATTCTGGAACTTCTGCCGAGCCAGACGCCTGCCGCCCGGCCCCGCCGCGTATAGGGTCAGCGTCATGCCGGAGCCGGTCGCATTCCAGGTCGGAAACTCGCCGCCGACGGCCACAAAGGGCTTTTCGGCAGTGAAGGTCTGGCCCAGCGTGTCACCGCTGCTCAGACGGGTTGGCTGGCGTGAGGACGGCGTCAGCGGCTGGTCGGCATAACTCGGATCGGCCAGGACGAGCGGCTTGCCTTTCCAGCGGAACCACAGGTCCGAAAACCGCCCCTTCGCGTAAAGCGTGTCGTAGAGTTCACCCAGCGTGGACGCGCCGCCCGGCCCGCCGAAAGGACAAAGAAAGGCGATTTGCGGCGTTTTGCCGCCCTGCCGCCGGACATCTTCCCAGATGCGGCAAAGCGCATTGCGGGCTTTGTCATAAGTGACGCTGTTGGAATTGTCAAAAATGACCACGTCCACGCCGGCATTGGCGAGCATCTGCGCGTGTTTCCGCAGCACCCATTCGTCATCGCTGGCGTAGTAACCAAACAGCGGTTCGCCCCAGTAATGCGAGGCATTCAGCGGCCCCCAGGCGGGATGGTGAATATCGCTGAGCGCCTCTGGGTGCGCCTTCAGGATCTGGGTGTTGTCATACGGCCCATCGCCGCCGCGTTCAGACGTCAGAAAATAAAACATGCCGACGGTTTTATCCCGGCGCGGCGGGCCGGCCTGCGCGTCCGTCGGCAAAACCCGCCCCAGACCGTCGGCGGCGACCCAGGTGTCGGCGTAGAGATCACGCGGCGCTGCCTCCTGCGCCCGGAGCATCCCGGAAAGCCCCAGCAGGGCCAGAGTCATGCCGACGGCCCAACGGAGACTCATGCCGGCCACTTTTCCGGGAGGGGTTCGGGGCGAACGCCCCCGCTTTCCAGGAGATAATGCCGACCTTCCCGCGAAGCATCCAAAAACCCGTGCATGGCATCCAGCACATGATACGTCAGTTCCCCGCTCGCCCGGTGCGGGCGGCCTTCCTGAATGGCATAGGCCATGTCGGCAACGCCGATGCCCCGGCTGTTCTCGGCATAACCGTGCGTCAGGGCAACTTCCTCCCACTTGCCGTCCTTCCAGAGTTTCACCACACCGTCAAACATGTTGGGATCGGGAACGGATAGCGAGCCTTCCGAGCCGTGAATTTCAATGGGCGGCAGATTGTGCGCCCAGACATCAAAGCTCGTGATGATGGTTCCCACCGCGCCGCCTGCAAAGTCCATGACACCCGCGATGTGGGTCGGGGTTTCCACGACGAGGCTCTCGCCGGAACGCGCTCCGCTCGTGATGTGCCGTTCCGGGAACGACATCTGAGCGGAGCCGGTGATGCGCCGCAGCGGCCCCAGCAGTGAAACCAGCGCCGTCAGATAGTACGGCCCCATATCAAACATCGGCCCGCCGCCGGGCAGGAAGAAGAAGCCGGGGTTGGGATGCCAGTTTTCCACGCCGCGCCCCTGCATGAACGCCGTTGCGGCAATCGGCTGGCCGATGGCTCCGTCATCAATCAATTTGCGGCACGTTTGCAGGGCCGCGCCCATGAATGTATCCGGGGCACCCCCGACCCGCAGACCTTTGGCCTTGGCAGTTTGGAGCAAGTCGCGCCCCTGCTCCCGCGTCAGCGACAGCGGCTTTTCCACATAGGCGTGCTTGCCGGCTTCCAGCGCCGCTTTGCAGATGTCATAGTGTGCGCCGGGAATGGTCAGGTTGATAACGATCTCAATCTCCGGGTCGGCCAGCAGCGCTTCGGGTGTGATCGCACGGGCAATGCCATGTTCCTCGGCCTTCGCCTTAGCCCGGTCTAAGTCCAAATCGGCGACGGCGACGATGTCCAGAATGTCAAACTTTTTGGGGGCTTCCAGATAAATGTTGCTGATGTTGCCGCAGCCGACAACACCGACTGTCATGGGTGTCATTCCAAAATCCAATCTTCAGTGAGCATTGGCGGGGCGGTTCGGCATGGAGGCAGGGATTTCCTCCCCGAAGTGCAAGCCTCATTTGACGGGCACCGTATCTCTGCCGTCACACTCTTGCATCTGGGGTAGAGGCTACAGGAAATGGACGATTGAATGATTGAAGTAAGCCGCTATTCATTCCTAGAAATGGCAATGGTTCCGATATGGTGCTTATGGCATATTACTATCAGATTAGCACGGCGGATTAAACGTGATTTTGCATTCATTTTTCTGTAAATTAGAACGATCTTCATCTAAAACAGCGGGAAATGGCAGAAAAATCCGCATACTACTTTAAACTTCATCCAATGCCGCAGAATCGCATCAGTGCTTCTCTTGAAGTTGGTAATTTGAAATAGTCCATGGTTTCTGCCATATTCATATTGTAACGCCAAGTTTTCTCACTTGTTGCAATCTGTCGTAGAACCTTTTGTTGCTCTACATTTAGTTGCTGGAAGGTTATGCCTTCACTCAGTTGTTGAAAATCAATGCCGTCATGGTTTACGTCCCCCTTGAATACCAGGACAAGTAAAGCATGTGCTACCATAGCAGAATTATAACTGCGATACTTATCTAGTGCCTCAAGTAGAATAGGAACAATATACGAGGCCTGATCCTTACCAACGATGCTAAGAACAACGCATATTTCATCTACAGCATTATAGCCGCTCACAGAAACGGCCTTATATGCTTTGACTAATGGCTTCGCATCCTTTATGGCCTCAAGAAATATCGGGATCACAGCCTCGGATGATCTCTGAGGATTGGCATATGACAGTGATACAGCGGCTGCAAATCTAACAAGCTCATCCTCATCCGAATGCAAAACCTTCATCAGGTAATCGTACCCAGCAGAAGAAAGAACAGTACGCTTGGTTAAGCCCAAAATTAGGGACGCTTTATCTTCCCCCTGGCAAGTGTCTAGCTGACGAAGTTTCTCAGTAACCATGAGGAAATTGCACCAAACCAACCAATCTACACTACCTGATTTCTTATGCCGAAAATTTCCGTTATGGAATCCGGCGGTTCGGCCGCACTTACAGTCTATCCTAAGAGGATTTAGCCTGCTTGGTAGGCAAACCAGAAATCAGTATACCCTCTCACCGTGCCCTCATGTGCTATAATAAGCGCATGACACCTCTGGTTTTGCATAACACGCTGACGCGACAAAAAGAAGTTTTCACGCCTGCCGATGGAAAAACGGTGCGGATGTACTGCTGCGGCCCGCTCGCTAATCAGGACGCGCTCCTGAAAGGTGGTAGTATGTCCGCGCCGTGTCCCAGACATACTCAGAGTCCCTCCGCACGAGAGGAACCAGTGCTAGACCTCTCGCGTTCTTTGGAGAGTCGTACTGCCGGAGCGGACCATCCGGCACGACGCTGACTGGTACGACTTTGTGAGACAATGCCAAAACAAGGCCGGTACGACTTTGTGAGAACTCAACATTCCGTTATGTCATTTTCACTTGGCAACGGCGCCCGTCTTCAACTCTTTCCAATCGCTTTGCATCGCTTCCAGTTTACCTCCCCACCCCAAAAACCGTGCCTATTTTGCTCACCACTGACTAGCTCTTTTGTTAAGGCACTCCGGCAGACCGCAGTTGATCAATCTTGCTTTGCACGGCGGCGGCCTCCTGCTCGGCGTTTTCAATGGAGAATGTTTTGACGGAATCGCCGCGCGTGTAGCCGACATAGGGTGTCCAGCCATCGGCACGAAGGCTGTTATGATGTTCCACCAGCGCGTACAGCGGATCGGCCTGGACAGCGGCCAGTTCCTTGTTCAGATCGTCGCTGTGTGTCGGCAGGCCGAGACTCGTCAGGATCGTCTGCGCCATCAGCAGGTGGCCGACCGGGGAAGGATGGATGCCGTCCGGGCTGAATGAAAACTTCGGGTTCGTCCGGCGCTGCTGCATGAGATACTGCAACAGAGGCGCGTGCAGGTCAATCACCTGGGCGTCGGCGGCGGGCAGCGTTTTCTCCCACTGCGCGTAGTCATTCAGCACCGAGTCATAGTGGGCATAGGGGTTCATATAGCTGTAGTCGTCCGCGCCGTCGGGCCGGGTCGCCCCACTGACCGGCAGGGGGTCAAAGGGCGGCGGCGTGAGCAAAATCACCTGGGCATGGGCGGCTTTGCAGACAGCAAGGAGTTTTTTGATCCCGGCCTGGAACGCGGCCATTCGGTCCTGGCTCTGGGGGTGATAAATGCCGTCGTTCATGCCGTAGCAGGCAAAGACGACATCGGGCTTGACCAGGTCCAGCGCGGCCCACAAGCGCTCATGGACATAGGGACGAGGGAACGGGTGCGCTTTTTCGGACAGGCCGGAGACAGTTTCGCTAGACAGGCCGAGGCTGAAAAATTCAAAATGGCTGCCGGGAAACCGCTTGTCCAGGTAATATTCCAGAAGCGTGATATACCGGCCATGCTGCGTGATGCTGTCGCCCAGGAACAGAACGCGCTTGCCGGCCAGCGGCGGGGGGTCAGCTCGCGCAGGCGCGCTGAACGTCAGCACGGCGCAGGACACGGCCAGAGCAATCAGACAGAGAAAGCAGCGTGTGAGTGTGAGTGGCATAAACTTAACCTAGGAAAACCATGCCATAAATGGCACGGCTACACGGCCTTTGGCCAATAACCCTCGCTTCGCGAGGCTCGGAAAGGGCTAATTACAGTCCCGCGAAGCGGGAGTTTTCGGCGTCTTCGCCGGACAGCCGTGCCATTTATGGCATGGTTTTATTGGCTTAATTCGCTCCGCCGCCTGCCATACCTACAACGCTAAAAAAGAGCGCCGACACGGGAACGCTGGTCAAGGCGAAGGCAAGCGCAAATAGCCAGTGACGCCGACCAGCAGAAACTAAAAACAGAACGGCACCCGATGCCACCGAAGCCCAAGCGCAGAGGGAATCTGCCGTTGTCATGTCCAATCGCTTCGGCGACAGATAAGGTTCTAACATATAAAAAGCCGTCGCCACGAATGGAGTGAAGAAGAGGCCCAAGATCAATCCAAAGAAAATATCCAGTGTCCAATGACCGCTTAAAATTTTCTCTGTCTTTCCCACCCGCTTGGATTTAGTCGGCTTGGGAGAAGCATCCTCAATTTCCACGACGACTTCTCCGACAAACAACTTGCTTATTAGGCTCATCTCTGCTCATCTTCCCAGCGGTATGCACCGAATGCGAGTTTCCGAACACTGCCTTACCGTCATATTCACTCGGCAGCGGCAGATTTCTTCCACTCTTTCCAATCCCGCTGCGTCGCCTCCATCATCGTTTCCACTGCCGAATGCAGCCAGCCAGAGCGGCGTTTTTTCAGGTCGCTTTGCACCTTCTTGACGGCGTCCGGGCTGCCCAGATGGACATTGGCGGTTTCCCAGCCCATCGCGCGGAGCAAGCGCAATTCGTCTTTCTCTTCACCCAGCGATTCTAAGGGAACGCGGGTGCAGTCGGGGGCCAGGCGGCGCAGGACCCACTGGCCGCGCAGTTCCACAAACGGATCGCGGCAGCGGACGGCGCGGGTCAGGATGGTCTGGTACAAAATCTCCATCATGCCGGACCCGTTGGCGGCCCAGAGGCAGGCGGAGGGGACCAGGGCTTTGGCCTCGCGGGCGACCTGCCCGCCCTGCCATTGGGCCAAACCCACAAAGCGCATATGGCCCAGGCTGCCCAGCCCGGCCCGGCGGCGGACGACATGATACGGAGGACGCGGGCGGGGGAGCATATGTTCAATACCCTCCAACGCGCTGGCTGGCATTTCATCGTCCACTTTGGGAAGGAGGTCCATCTTTTTCCAGAATTGAACGGGATCGCCCAGATGCTGACGCGCCACGTCCCGCAGCCAGGCGTGCGTTTCGGCCAGCACAAAGGGGTGCCCGCCCGCCTTCAGGCCGGCCCCGTAGCCGTCCAGAATGGCATCACAGGCCGCCGCGCCGTCGCACCGGAGGCTTTCGGCCAGACCGGCGCTGACGGCGAGGCGGACAAGGTCAAGCGCATAGGGCATTTGGTGCGCTTCGTCAAAGTCGTTGATGCCCCAGATCAGCCGCCCTTCGGCGTCCCGCCACGTCCCAAAGTTCTCAATATGCAGATCGCCGACCGCCAGCAGCGCGGGCGCCTGGGCAAGATCGGGGCAGAGGTTGGGAAAGAGCTGCGCCCAGCGATAAAACGTGGAGCGCAGGAAAGGAAACGGGCCGGTCGCCATCTGCTGATGCTTGAACTTGAGGTCGGCCTGGACCAGCGTCGTCCACTCGCCCAGCCAGGCTTCATATTTTGCGGTCGCCTTTTGGATGTTCATGGGTAACGGGGAGTATACCCGATGGAAAAGCAAGGAACCCACCTGGCTCCTACGCAGTAATGCCGAAGGCATACAAGTTCACCACCTTCCCGCTTCGGGAGGGGAAAGAGGTTAAGAAAAGAGAGTGCTATTGTAGATAAAATCACATTTTATTATGCTTTCCTGGCAAAATCTTTCTTCTCTTCGCACCAAACCACCTGACTTGGCATACTTTATGCAGGATTGTTAAAACGAAATAATTGACAATCAATAATGATTGCCCGGCACAGTGATGGCCGGGAACCACTCAGCCGCGTGACTTTTCTGCCTGCACGGCTTTGTTGCCCGCGTTATTAGAAAGGTCCGCTCTTATGCTTTCCCGCGTTCTGCTCGCCCGCCTCCCGCGCACGGTCCGTTCGCTTGCTTGTTTTGCGCTGATGCTCGGCCTCCCGGCTCTGTGCCTGCTTGGCCTCATCACGGACCCGGCCCAGGCCAGCGCCTCCGCCTTGACCACTTCCACCACCGCCCTGACCACTTTCAACAGCCCGTCCACCTTCGCACAGAGCGTCAAACTCACCGCCACAGTCACCGGCAATCAGCCGCGCGGATCGGTCAACTTCTATGATGCAGCCACCTTCCTGGGAAGCGGGGCGCTTTCCTCGGGCGGCGTCGCCACATTCAGCACCGTCAAACTTACCGTCGGAAGCCACTCCCTGACCGCCTCCTACGGCGGCGACGCCAACAACGTCGGCAGCACCTCGGCTCCGGCGCTGACCCAGGTGGTCAACAAAGCCGCCACCAACACCACCCTGGCAAGCAGCCTCAACCCCTCGTCATTCGGACAGAAGGTTCTCCTGACCGCCACAGTCACCGGAGGCAGCAAACCCAGCGGCACCGTCACGTTCTACGACAACGGAGTCAGCCTCGGCAGCAACACGCTCAATAACGGCAGCGCAATCATTGCCGTCTCAACGCTTTCGGTGGGCAGTCACCCCCTCACCGCCAGCTATGGCGGGGACACCAACAATAACCCCAGCGCGTCGTCTCCGGCGCTGACCCAGGTGGTCAACCCGGTGACGACCACCACGACCACTCTGTCCAGCAGCCTCAACCCGTCGCGCTTCAGCCAGAAGGTGATCTTCAAGGTCAAAGTCACCGGCAACAAGCCGACAGGCACGGTGACGATCTACGACAACGGGGTGAGCATTGGCACCAGCACTCTCGCCTACGACACGACCACCTTTAGCACGACGACGCTCTCGGTGGGCAGTCATCCGATCACGGCCAGCTACGGCGGGGACACGAACAACGCAGGCAGCGCGTCTTCTCCAGCATTGGTGCAGGTGGTCAACCAGGCGCTTTCGGGGACGGGAGTGACCAGCAGCCTCAACCCGTTCATTGCCAGCCAGTCCGTGACGTTCATAGCGACAGTGGTGGGGGTTAGCCCCACGGGAACGGTGACGTTCTACGACAACGGTGCCAGCATTGGCACCGGAAGCGTCACAGGCGGACAGGCAACACTGACCACGTCCACGCTCTCGGCGGGCAGCCATCCCATCACGGCTTCGTATGGCGGGGACACGAACAACATGAGCAGCACATCCGGCATCCTAACGCAGGGGGTCAACGCGCACATCAGCCCGCAGTACGTGTCGGCCACATCCGGCAGTGACAGCAACGACGGCTCGATGGGCAGCCCGAAGCTGACGATTCAAGCCGCCATCAACACGGCCCTCAGCGGCGACAGCGTCATCATTGAGGACGGCACGTATTTGGGAACCGGCAACGCTAACCTGACGTTTGGCGGCAAAAACCTGACCGTGACCGGCCAGAATGGAGCCACGAAAGCCATCCTGGACGGCGGGAGCAGCAATCGGCTGTTCATCCTCAACGGTGAGACCGTCACCCTCGCCGACCTGACTATCCAGAATGGCAACAGCGCCTACGGGGGCGGCGTTTATGTCAACTCCGGCAGTCTGACGATGACGAACTGTACGCTCACGGGCAACAGCGGCGGATCCTTCGGCGGCGCCCTCTTCAACGGCGGCACGGCAACGCTCACCGGCTGCACCTTCGCACAAAACAGCGCCGCATTTGGCGGCGGCGCCTTCAACGACATTGGCACTCTGACTCTGACGGGTTGTACGCTCACCAATAACAGCGCCACCTATGGCGGCAGCGTCTATAATGACGGGGGAACGGAGACGCTAACCGACGACATCCTTTACGGCGACACCGCCTCCTATGGCGGCGAGGTTAATAATCTAGGCGGCAGCTTGACGGAAACTTACTGCGACGACGCCAGCAACGGCTCGGCCATGCCGGACAGCAACTATAACTTCGGGGCCAGCCCGCAGTTCATCAGCGCCACCGACCTGCACCTGCAAGGCACGTCGCCCTGCATCGGGCTTGGCACGGCTTCTGCCCCCGACTACAGCCCCACCGACCATGACGGCGTCGCCTACGGCAGCCCCCCTAGCATCGGCGCGTATGAGTATGTCCCGCCGACGCCCTAACCACGGCGCATACTCTCCGTCCCCAAAAAAGGCCCGGCGCTATATGCGCCGGGCCTTCTTTTGTCACACTCCCCTCACCTACTTTTCCGCCAGTTTGATGTCGGCGGGCTGAATGTCCTGGGGGATAAACTCGCGGTCCACCAGGTCGGACACTTTCACGGGCGACTGCAAGATTTTCTGCTGCAAGGCGGCATTGGCGATCTGTTGCAGGTCGTCGTCGGTCGGCGTCAGCATGGAATAGGAAACGCGGTCTTTGGGCGTCGTCAGAACATATTCCAGCAGCTTCTCGTTCTGGCGGTACATGGGCGCGACAATTTTGGCAGCCTCCATGCGATGGCTGTCGGCCCACGCACCGGAGCAGGCGATGCCGGACACCAGATCGCGGACCTGCTCGGGATGCTCTTTAATCAGGTCTTCATGCACGACCAGGGCGCAGGAAACAAAGTGCGGCCAGACATCTTTGGCGTAATACAGGACGCGGCCCGTGCCGTCCATCTCCGCCTTGCCGCAGAACGGCTCACCGACAAAGTAGCCGTCAATCGCCCCGCTGGCAAGCGCCGTCGGCATCTGCGGCGGCGGCAGGACGCGCACCTTGATGTCGTCGGGGGCCAGCCCCTGCTTACTCATCAGCTCGTGCAGAACCAGGTTCTGATTGCTGTACGGGCTGGGAATGGCCAGCGTTTTGCCCTTCAGGTCGCGCAGGCTTTTGGCCGGGTCGCTTTTGCGGACAACGATCTCCGAGCCGTCGCGATGGCCTAAATAGCAGATTTTGACGGGGACGCCGTCCTGACGCAGCTTCATGGCGAGCGGGACGATCATAAACGTCGCCTCAATGCGCTTGCTTTTGATCGCGGCAGCGACCGTGGGAAAGTCGGTGAAGCGCTGCGAGTCAAAGCGGGTTCCGGTCGTGCTTTGATGCGTGGCAAAATCCGTGACCGGGCAGGTCAGGTGGCAGGTAACGGGCAGAAAGCCAACGGTGAGCGCCTGCCGGACGTCGCTGGTGGCCGGGCCGGTGTGGATGGTGGCGTCCTGACTGTGATGCCAGGGCTGTAAGCGCAGCAGGGCCAGCAGCGCAATCACGCCGACGACGCCTAGGCCAATTTTGAGTGATGAGGACATGAGTAGTCTCCTTTTGGTTGTCAATAGAAAGATGCTCCCGGCCCCAATAATGGGGGAGCAGGAATGTGTTTGTCTGGTTCCCCCATTATTGGGGGCTAGGGGGACTCCACCGCGCGATCCGCGCTGGGATATTGGCCCATCGCCGCCAGCGGGAGGGACGCGGCGGCGGCGAGTTTGGGCAAAGACGCGCCGGAGCCGGACGTGAACACGTTGTCCGCCGTCTGCTGCCGGCTGAGGTCCCCCGAAAAAAATTGACCGCAGTTGACGACCGTATTCCGCCAGATAGAGTTGACGCCGACATTCGCGTCCAGGTGAGCCAGTTCCGGGTAGCGCGCGCTGTAGGGAGGCTGCCGGATGTCCACGGACTTGGTGGTCATGTCTACGATCTCCGGGCGTGCGAGGAAATTTTTCCAACCCGACTCCCCCCAGAAACCGATGCTGATAGCCGTTTTGCAGTCCACAAACAGGTTGTGATCAATCCAGTTCTCCTTGCCGCCGTTAATTTGAATGCCGCCAAAATTGCCGCCGGAGCAGCGCTGGAAGATGTTCCCCTCAATCAGCGTGCCGGAGATGGCGTCATCCAGGCGGATGCCGGCCTGACCGACGGCGTTCAGGCCGCTGCCGATGTCGTGCCAGAAGTTATCCCGGAAAATGTTGCCCCGGTACGTCGGGTTCTGAAAAATGTCCAGCCCGCCCTGATCGTCGGCTTCAGTCACGACATGATCTATCTCGTTGAACTCAATCAAATGGTCATTGCCCTCCACGCGGATCGCATGATGCGGGGCGTCGTGCAAATGACAATGGGCGATGCGGTTCCCAGCCCCTTCGATTTGAACGGCCGGGGTATACGTGCGGTCCAAAATGGAAAAGTCGTGGATATCGCAGTTTTCCACGAAGAGGCCGCCCGGCGTCAGGGTCTTGCGGTCGCCGCCAGTGATTTGAACGCCGCCCCGGCCCAGCGTGTACAGGTCGCAGCCGAAGACGCCATGATCCGTGCCGCCGTCCATCAGCACGGCATCGCCGCCGAGCCGCCGCACGGTGCAGCCCGCCAGCAGGCAATGGTCGCCGCCGGTGATGGTGACGCCCGCCCCGCGCCCGCCTTCCAAAGTCAGCCGCCGGAGGGTGACATGGGAAACGCCGTTCATGGTCACCAGCGGCGTGTTGAGCACGGAGAAGCGCACATCGGCAGTCTTCATATCGCCGGAAGGGTAAACATACAGCAGGCCGTGCGCGCGGTCCAGATACCATTCGCCGGGCGCGTCCAATTCTTCCAGAATGTTGTAAGCGTAGAAGCGCTGGCCGGCACGAACGCCATACGAGGTGGAGGTGGTCGTGCGGAGGTGATGGGTGGCCGGGTCAATGGATGCGACCTCCAAGTTTTCGTCCGCCCAATCCCAGTACCAGTAGCCATACAGCCAGACATCCGTGTCTTTCGCCCACCGCGCCGGTTCGTCGCCCGCGTATTCAAAGTCCATGCCACGCCCGTCCTGCTGTGAGCCGGTGTCCGTGACTTTCCCGGTCAGCACAAATCCCGTGTTCGGCCAGCGCGCCAGGGTCAGGGGGCGGCCATTGAAGAACAGTTCCGGGAGGGGAACGGCGGCCTGACCAAACCCATGCGGCAGCAATTTTCCCAAGTCGGTGACGCCCGCCGCGAGCAGGTCGGTTTGCAGCACATGACCGCGCGCTTCCTCGGGCAGCCGGGCCAGCACGCTGGGGTCTGTCACCGGCACGAAGCCGCCCAAAGTCGCTGCCCCGGTCAGCACAGCCGTCTCGCCCTCCGAGGCGGCGTAGACAATCGGCGCGTCCGCCGTGCCGCTGTCTTCCGCCGTCAGGGCGAGGCTTTCAGTCAGGCGATACTCACCGCCGCGCACGACCACAAGAACGCCGCCGCGCGGAAGCGGGCGCAGGGCGCGGACAGCATCGCGGGCGCGGGCGAGCGTGGCGAATGGCAAGTCGCGTGTGCCGGGGTTATCATCCTTGCCATTGGGAGCGACATAAAGGCGCCGGGCAGGCGTCGGGTCAGGCGGCAGTAGAACACGACTCTGGGCCGGGTCTTCGGCAGTCAGGCCCGCCGCCAGACGATCTACTTCCCGCAGACCGGCGCGGGCGTCGTCAGCAAGAGGCGTCGGTGCATCAGGCAGCGTCGCCACTTCCCGATAGATTTCCCGTGCCAGGGCATATTCATGCGCCTGAATGGCGCTCTGAGCCACGGCCAGCAATGCCAGCGAACGGTCATATCCCGGCGCTCCGGCCTCACGGGACAGCGACAGCGCAGCGGCATGAGCCACCGGCAGATCGCCGGTCTCGGTTAGGACATGCACCCGTTCCAGTTCCGCCTCCCAGCGGTCACGCGCCAGCAGTTCGGGCATCGCCAGCAGCCGGTCGTATTGGACCTGTGCCTGGGGGTACTCATGCGCCTGACGCAAGGCCCGCGCGTAGCCAAACAGCGCGGCGATCCGCTGCTCGGGTGTGCCGCCTGGCAGCTTCAAAAGACTCTCAAAGGTGTGCGGCGGGAGGTCGCCGGCTGCTCCCCGGCTGAAAAGGTTCAGCAGAGCGGCGACGGCGGACTGACGAAACGCCTCCGGCACGTCCGCGCCTTCCACCAGCGCCGCGTATTCCCGCGCCGCCGAAGCAGGCTCCGGCAATGCCAGCGATTGGGCCACAGCCATGCGCGCCGCGGCACGGTAGGCTGGCGGCACCCCGGCCTGTGTTGTCAGGGCGCGAAAGTCTGCCAGTGCCACCGAGGTATCGCCCCGCCCCTGGGCGTCCAGCGCCTGCCGGAAGGCGGCCTGAAAACGCTCCGGCAGCGGCGCATCCGCCGCCGCTTCCAGAATCGTGAGCGGGTCCAGCGCCTGATCATACGCCGTCACCTCGGCCACATCCAGCTTCAGGGAGCCAACGCCCGCACTGGCAAAGCCGATCCGCAATTTGCCATCAACCGGCGGCGTATACAAACCATCATAGGGGCCACTGGCGACGGGCAGGCCATTGACGTACAGCCGCATCACCTTTCCATCCCAGGAAGTGGCGACGTGCTGCCACGCGCCGCTTGCCAGCGCGCCGCCGCTGAGGCTGACCGAAGACGACGGCTGGGGACGACCGATCTCAAAGCCCACGGACGCCTCGGGATAAGTGACGGTCAGCCGCCAGCCGCTCCAATAGCCATCGCCGACAGCGACGAGCATCCCGTTGGTCGCGCCGACATTTCCTTGCATCGCGCCTCGCCCAAACAAGCGGCACCATAGTTCCAGTGTGAACGCCCGCGCAATGGGGAACGGAGCGGCGACCAACGCCCCTTGATCCAAACGCGCCGCTTTCTCTCCCGGCTTGCGCCCAGGGACGAGTGAAAGCTGGGGGTTGCCTGTGCCGGGGTCAAACGTCAGCGTGTCGGCAGGGTCTGCCGACGCCGATCCCGGCAGAAAGTGACGCACCGGCATAGGTTCGGCTGGGGCAGCCGAGGCCGCGCCAACCGCATTCAGCAGGATCAGGAGAAACAGCAGCGGTTTCCAGTTCATAAAGCAAGGGTCTCCGGCTCTTCCAGTCCCAGGTCGCGGATGATGCGGGCCATCGCGTCAACGACGACGGGCGAGGTCAGGTCGCGCGGGCGCGGGGTGTCCAGCCGCAGTTCGGTTTGAATGCGCGCGGGGCGCTCGGTCAGCACCAGAACGCGGTCGGCCAATTGGGCCGCTTCTTCAATGTCGTGGGTCACGAAGACAACGGTGCGCGGGCGCAACGCCAGCAGCCGCGCTAGTTCGCGCCGCAGGCGCAGACGGGTCTGGTAATCCAGCGCGGAAAACGGTTCGTCCAGCAGCAGCACGTCGGACTGGCCGGCGAGGGCGCGGGCCATCTCCACGCGCTGACGCATCCCGCCCGAGAGTTGGTGCGGGTAATGGTTCGCAAACTCTTCCAAACGGATTAGGGCCAGCAGATCGTCCAGTTCGCGGGCTTTTGCGCCCAGGTTGGTCATCTGACGCAGGCCGAGCGCGATGTTGTCCCGGACGGTCAGCCAGGGGAACAGGCCGTCCTGCTGATACACCGTCCGCAGTACGCCATTGGCCGTCACTGTTCCTGACGACGGCGGGAGCGCGCCGGAAAGGACGTTCAGCAGCGTGGTTTTGCCGCAGCCCGAAGGGCCGACCAGAACCACAAACTCACCTTTTTCAATCGTCAGCGACAGGTCAGCCAGCACGGAAACGGAGCCAAAAGCGCGGGAAACATGATCCAAATGCAGAGCGGGTTCGTTCATAGTTCTATGATAGCCCCCCTGCCCCAATTCTGGGGAGCCAGAGGGAAAGGCTTTCTTAGTCATGTTCCCCCAGAATTGGGGGTTAGGGGGCTTCTTCCTAACGCTCGTAGCCCCAGCGCACGCTCGGCAGGCGCGTGAGCTGCGCCAGCAGGCGGTCCAGCCCGACGCCCAGACCGCCAATCAGCACCATGTACAGCACGACCAAATCCAGACGCAGGGCGTTGTTGGCGTCATAGATGCCGTACCCGAGGCCGTCCTTGCAGCCCACCATTTCCGCTGCCACGATGACCACCCAGGCGATTCCCGCCGTCACGCGCAGGGACGTAATGACCTGCGGCAGAATGGCCGGCAGGGTCACCTGGGACAGCATCTCCCAGCCATGAAAGCCATAATCGCGTGCGACGCGGAAATGGACGACTGGGATATTAGCCACTGCTGCCATCGTGGACAGCGTCATCGGGAAAAACGAGGCCATGAAAATCAAAAAGATCGCCGGGGCGTCCCCGATGCCGAACCAGAGAATGGCGAAGGGGAACCAGGCCAGAGGCGACAGGCAGCGAAAAAAATTGACGCCCGGCAGGAGGGCGGCCCGCAGGCGCGGGCGGCTGCCCATCCACAGACCGAGCGGGACGCCCAGAGCCGCCGCCAGGCCGAAGCCGACGGCGAACCGGAACAGGGACGCGACGATGTCTTTGACCAGCCGCCCCGAGTGGAGTTCGTCGGGCGCGCTCTGCGCGACGACCAGCGGCGAAGGCGTGTCATAGGCCGGAATCAACAAATGTCCGTGAACGCGCAGGCTGGTCACTCCGGCCCAGAGAGCCAGAGCGCCGAGCAGAACCAAGAGGGGCAGCGCAATGGCAGCGATGTCTCGTTTGTGGGTCATCTGGCGTTAATCATAGCACACAACGCCGTCATTGCGCGATAGCCTGATCATCTCTCTTATTTGGCAAGCAGTTTTTCTTGATTGGCGATGATCGTCTTCTGGTTGTCCAGAATGCCTTGCTGATTCTCCAGAATCGAGTTCAAGTTTGTCCTGGTTGGACTTGATCTGCTGCTGGTTGCCCAGAATGGACGCTTGATTGGTCTTGATGTCCTGCTGATTTTCAAGAATGGTCTTCTGGTTGTCCAGCAGTTGCTGATGTTCGGCGTCAGTGGCCATGAGTGGAATGCTCCTTTGGGGTGGTAAGATAGCCATGATTGGCTAATCCGAGTCCCATCGGCACATAGGCCTCCGGGTCATCGGGAATGAGAGTCGCGAGGCCGTCCACATAACGGTTGAACATGCAGAACGCCGCCGCCACGAGAACGGTGTCATGGATCGCCTTGTCGTCCGCGCCGGCAGCCCTTGCCCGCGCCACATCCGCCTCGGTCACGCGCCGCCCGCCCAACTGAACTTTGCCGGCAATGACCAGCAGCGCTTTCAGTTTTTCGCTGATGGGGGCGCGCTCAAAGTCGGACTTGACGGCATCCACGACCTCCGCATCGGGGCCAAGCAGGAAGCGCGCTGTCGCGCCATGCGAGGCCGTGCAAAAGACGCACTCGTTTTGCGAGGAAACATAGGTCGCGATCACTTCCCGCTCCGCCGGCGTGAGAGACGACGGCCCGCGCAGCAGGGCTTCAGCCAGCCCGCTCAGGTGCTGGGCCGTTTCGGGATACTGCCTCAGTGGGCCGATGATGCCGGGCAAGCCCTCCGGCAGGGCAATATGGGCCATGATTTTATCCTCGCGATTATGTTACTCCAAAACAAAGGCCGAGTTGCCATGTTAAGCGCAAGTCTTGTTTGAGTGGCTTAGAGTGCGAATTGGCCTCCCTAGAGAGGGAAAATGCCGCGCAATTTCTGACGCGAGGTGAAAAAAAGCCGATGCGAAGCGAAGAAAAGCCGGGTTGACGAAAGCGACCATCTGTGTTATCATTCAGCTATGGACAGAGAACTTTTGCACACCGTCTGGCAACTGGCCGAAGACTTTCTGCGGCCCAGCGCGGGGGGGGCCGATGGAGGGGACATTCACGGACCAGTCACGGGCAACATTCGGCATCTGGGCGAGGCCGGGCTGTTCGGTCTGGGCATCCCCAGAGAGTTTGGCGGTCTGGCTTCCGATGAAGTGACGCGGCACGAATACACCGAGATTCTGGCTTCAGCCTGCGGCGTGACAGCGTTCACGCAGCAGCAGCTTCAAGTCGGGATCAAGTTTGTCGCGGAAAGCAGCAACCCCGTCCTGAAACGCGCGCTGCTGCCGGCGCTGGCCGCGGGACGCCTTCACTGCGGCATCGCCTTGTCCCATCTGCGGCGGTCCGGCCCGCCGTCCCTGCGCGCCGTCGCCGCGCCCGGCGGATGGCGATTGAGCGGCCACATTCCGTGGATCACCGGCTGGTCCTTGCTGGACGGCTTTGTGCTGGGCGCTTCGCTGGAGAATGGCGACCATCTGTTTGTCTATGTGGAGCGCGAACGGCAGGATGCCGCCCTGACCGCCAGTGATCCGCTGCCGCTGGTGGTCATGGCGGCGTCCGATACGGTGGAAGTGCAGGTGCGCGACTTGTTTGTGCCGCAGGCAGACGTGCTGCGCCGGCAGCCTGCCGAGGAACTTGCGCGAACCGACGCTCTGGGCATCACCACCCATGCCGCGCTGCCCCTGGGGTGCGCCCGTGGCTGCCTGCAATACCTCCATGCCCTGGCCCGGCAGCCGGGACGGGAAGGGCTGACTGCGACCGCGATGGCGTTGACTTTTGAGATTGACAATTGCCGGCGTGAGGCGCTGACGTGGAACTGCGACTGCGCCGCTCACCCGCAGTACAAGACCCATCGCCCTGCGGGCGCGATCCGTCGCCAACGTCCTGGCCCTGCGCGCCGCCCACGCGACCGTCGTGGCGACCGGGGGCCGCGCCCACTTGAAGACCTCCGCGCCGCAGCGCCTTCTGCGGGAAGCGCAGTTTTACAGCACGGCCGTTCAGACGCCGGACGTGCAGGCTGGGACGCTGGATCAGTTGGTATCGCCGTATTTCGGATTATGAACGAGACAGGCCGCCCCCTAACCCCCAATTCTGGGGGAACAAGAGAAGATGCCCTCTCCGTCCGGCTCCCCAGAAGTGGGGCGGGGGGGCCTCATGAAACTGCCGAAGCCCTCTTGAAACAGCTCCAGCAAGCCCTCCTGGAAACGAACGAGGCTGTGATGCCGTCTGCGCGAGGCGCGCTGCGGAAGGCGGAACGCGCTTACGGCGCTCAGGCGACGCGCTGCGGGCGAATGCTCCACGATCTGGTGACGGGAAGCCATGCCTGGGATTTATTTGAAGAGTCCAAACCGCGCGGCGGGCGTCTTCCCCGGCTGCATGATCTTTGCGGCTGTGAGCCTTTGCTTCAGATCATGCGTCAAAGCGGGGAATTAGCCGAGCGCGAACGACTTTTACAGCAGCGCGACGCGGCACTGGCGGCGGTCTGGCGCGAGGCGAATGCCACCGATGCCGAGCGATGGCGGGATGCGGAAGCGGTCCAGGATGACTATTTCCTGAGCGTTGAGCAAACGAGGGAAGCCTACCGGGCGCACTATGACACCCTTCGCCGAGCGGCGGGAACAGCCGCGCCGCTGGCCGGGCCGCGCGTTCGCAGCCGCTTTTTGTTGCAGCCGCCTCTGATGACGCTTCTGTTCCGCGCCTGTCACGAGGAATCGCCGGATGACAGTGAATGTCGGCAGGGTGGGAACACCATTCGTCTTCTGGCGGACGGGCAGGATGCGACAGTTCTGCGACCCAATGACCTGGGACATCGCCGCCCTGGCGGTCAGCGCCTTTTATGTCCGCACCGACGGGACCAATGCCGAGACAAGCTTTCCACTGCTGACCGAAGACTACTTCCTGTGGCGCGGCATGGACCCGCGCAAGCGTTCGCGGGAGTTGAAAGAGCAGATCGTGGCCCGGATTGAAATGCTCTGCTCGGAGGGGATGCAGATCCGCAGCGAAACAGAACTATGGCGGACGGAGCCGGCGACCGGGCGGCGAAGAAAGACGGCTGTTATGGCGGAAGGGCCGTTTCTGGTCAAGCGGTCGCGCCTCTTCCGCCGCGCCGCCGCCCCCGACGAGATGGACGCCGAAACGACCGGCTATCTGCTGACGCTGGGGGAATGGGCGCGGCCATTTGTCCAGGAGCGGGCCATGCTGGGCATTCACCTGAAGCGTCTGGCGGAATATGACCTTCAACGGCAGCAGTGGGAGCGGCGCATCGGCTGGTATCTGGTCTTTCAGATGAACAACCAGGCTTCCAGGATGACGTTCCAGGAGATGACCAAAGACGGCAAGACGCGCACGGTCGTGACGCCGCAGCACCCGCTCAAAATGCGGACCGTTCTCCATAACAGCCATGTCCCGTGGGAAGAAACCGCGCGGACCAATCCCGGCAAAGTGATCCAGCAGTGGCGTGATGCGCTGGAAACGCTGCGAAAAGACGGCATCCTGGGACCGGCTCCCTGCCTGGACGGAGCGGCCGACGGGTCGGACTTGCCCTCCCGTGGCCGCCTGTCGGCGATGCTGGAGCGCCGGTATCAATTTGTGCCTGGCCCGGACCTGCTGCCGCATCTGCGCGCCAAACAGGGGGCAAAAGAGCGAAAACGGGCAGGTTGAGACGGACTTCATTGTGGGCGCGTATTGTGTTACAATGAAATCCCTCCAGCCTCCAATAATGGGGGAGCCAGCGGGGAAATTCTGCGCCAGGTTCTTCTCCTGTTCCCCCATTATTGGGGGTTAGGGGGTTCTTCAAGTCTTATGCAAAGCCGCATTCTTCGCTTCCTTCTGCCACTTCTCTTTGTTGCCCTGCTTGGAACAGTCGCCTGGCTCAACCATCGAGCGGCAGGCCACCCCCGGCCTCGGCCCCGGTCGGAAATGCCGATGCGCTTCAGCGCTACGGGTTTGCGCTTCAGGAAGTCGCCCGCCAGAGCGGGATTGACTTTACCCATCAGGCCCCCACCCTGGACCACGCGCTGGCCCATATCATGCTGCAGGTAGCGTCTATGGGCGCGTCCGTCACGATTGTAGATTACGACAAAGACGGCTGGCCGGACATTTATGTCACCAACAGCGGCGAAGGCAGCCAGAACCACCTGTATCATAATCTGCACAACGGCAAGTTTGAAGATGTCGCCGCGAAACTCGGCATCGCCGATGTCAACAAACCCGGAACCGGCGTCTCCATGGGCGCGTGCTGGGGCGATTACGACAATGACGGCTACCCCGACCTGCTGCTTTATAAATGGGGCAAGCCGGAACTCTTCCACAACGATGGGGGCAAAGGCTTTACGCGCGTCACCGAGCAGGCCGGTCTGCCCGCCTGGGTCAATGCCAACAGCGCCACCTGGGTGGATTACGACAACGACGGCAAATTAGACCTTCTTATTTGCGGCTATTACCCGGACGGCGTGGACCTGTGGCATCTGAAAAATACGCGCATGATGCCGGACAGCTTTGAATACGCCAACAACGGAGGGCGTAAGTATCTGCTCCGCAATCTGGGCGGGGGCAAGTTTCAGGACGTGACCGCCCAGATGGGCATCAGCAGCCACAAATGGACGCTGGCCGTGGGCGCGGCGGACTTGCGCGGGACGGGCTACCCGGACTTAGTCTTTGCCAACGATTACGGCGTCACCGAACTGTACGCCAATCAGAACGGCAAGGGCTTCCAGGAGATCGGGCGCGAGGCCAATATCGGCTACCGGCCCAAAAGCGGCATGAATGTGGCCTTTGGCGACATTCTCAACCAGGGCCGCTTCGCCATTTATGTCACCAACATCAGCGCGCCGGGCAATTTAGTTCAGGGCAACAACCTGTGGGTTCCCTCCGGCCCGCCCTCGGCGTCGGCGCTGCATTACGATAACCTGGCGTCGGTAGCCGGCGTGGAACTCGGCGGCTGGAGCTTCGGGGCGCAGTTCGCCGATCTGAACAACGACGGCAATTTGGACCTGTTTCTGACCGACGGCTACATTTCGGCCAGCCGGGACAAAGATTACTGGTATGAGTATGGCAAGATCGCGGGCGGCAATAGCGCGATTATCTCGGATGCCAAAAACTGGCCCCCCATCGGCGACATGAGCCTGTCGGGGTACAGAGCAGAAACACGTCTGGCTCGGCGACGGCTACGGCAAGTTTGTGGACGTGGCCGGCGCGGTCGGCGTCACGGACACCCACGATGGACGCTCGGTCGCCGTCGCCGATCTGTGGAACACGGGGGCCTTAGACGTAGTGGTCGCCACCCAGCGCGGGCCATTGCTGCTGTACAAAAATACCGTCGCGCCGGGCCGTCACTGGATTGAGTTTGACCTGCAAGGCACCCATGCCAACCGGGATGCCGTCGGCGCGCAGGTGCGGCTGTATTGGAAGAACGCGCGGGGCCAGGAAATGTCTCAGCTGCAGGAAGTCAGTTCCGCCAGCGGCTTCTGCGCCCAGAACGATCATCGCCTGCATTTCGGTCTGGGCCAGAACCCGCAGATGGAGCGCGCCGTCATCCGCTGGCCCGACAGCCAGCCTAGCCAGACTATCACCGCGCCGCAAATAGATAAACTCCAAACAATTCTTGAGACGCCATAAAGTTTTATTGGACGCTATTGACATAAAAACCTTTCTGTAGTATGATGGTAGAGGCCGCATAAATCCACATTCTATCGGCTTGTCAAAAGGAGATGTTTATGAAACACATCGCACCGAAGTCAAAAGGCTTCACACTGATTGAACTGCTCGTCGTCATCGCCATTATCGCAATTCTCGCGGCTATCCTCTTCCCGGTCTTCCAGAAGGTCCGTGAGAATGCCCGGAAAGCCTCCTGCCAGTCCAATCTCAAACAGCTTGGCCTCGCCATTGTCCAGTACACGCAGGACAGTGACGAACTCCAGCCGCCAGCTTGGTCTTCCCCCGATGGCACCTGGGCCAACAAGACGCTTCGCTGGTCGGATGTCATCTATCCGTTTGTGAAGTCCACCGGCGCATTTACCTGCCCCGACGTCTCTGGCAGCACCTTTGTTACGCCACCCCCGACGCCCGTCACCAATGCGTTTGCGAATGCACAGAATGGTGGCTATGTGGTGAACGCTGCTTACTATGCTGCTGGGGATGGCGCGCATCATCGCCCGTTCGGCATCCGCGATCAGGGCAACAAAATCACAATCAATCTGTCGCAAATCCAGACCCGCCGGCACGATTGAGCTCTTGGATGGGATCATGACTGATCCCGGCGGCAATGGCTTCCAGACAAGCTGGGATGTGGTCGCCAATAACCCCACTCCCAACCTGGGCGGCACTTACCCCGTTCTTGATCAGGCGGCCTGCCGGCACAACAGTCTCTGCAATGTCGTCTTCGTGGACGGACATGTGAAGAGTGTGCGGGTGGACTTCCTCAATACGAAGGCCGCCGATGGCGCGCTCAAATATTACACCATCGAAGCCGACTAGATCTGTCGCCTGTTGCTTCGCCGCCGGGAAAAGTGCGTTCGCGCTTCTTTCCCGGCGGTTTGTTTTTGAATAGCGGTTTGCAGCATGACAAAAAACTCCCGTGTTTTGCCCTATCTCCTGACACTGGCCGGTGTGGCCATATTCGTGGGATGGTGCTATTATGAACAGTTTCAGGCCGCGAAAACGGCGGCGGCTCAGTGGGGCGACGGCACGGTGCGTTTCACGGATGTGGCACAGGCGGCGGGATTGGATTACCGCTGGACCCTGGATGGTCCGCGCCCCATTGACATTTTGCAGGGCATCGGCAACGGATGTGCGTTTTTGGACTACAACAACGACGACGACCTGGACATTCTGCTGGTGGGGCCAAAACTGGCGCTCTACAAAGGCGACGGCAAAGGGCATTTTACCGATGTGACCCACGCGACGGGACTGGACAAGTTCCAGGGACACTTTCTCGGCTGCGCGGTCGGCGACTACGACAATGACGGTTATGAGGACATTTACATCAGCGGCTACCGGACCGGACTGCTGCTGCACAACGAGCATGGCACAGGCTTTCGGGATGTCACCCAGGAGGCAGGCTTGAAACCGCAGCCATGGGGAACATCAGCGGCCTTCGCGGACATTGACAACGATGGCAAATTGGACCTTTATGTTGGCAATTATGTCCAGTATGATGCGGCCAAAGGGCCTCGGGTTTGCTCACTGCCTAAAGGGATGATGAGCGCATGTTCCCCGGACACTTATGCCCCCGTTCGCGGCGTGTTGTATCACAATGACGGTCAGGGCAAGTTTCAAGATGTCACGGCGCTTCTGGGAGTAAATCAGGTTTCAGGCAATGCGCTGGGAGTCGCCTTCGCCGATTTTGATGCTTCGGGCCGCCAGAGTTTGATGATCGCCAATGACACTTTGCCCAGTGATCTTCTTCAGAATCAGGAAACTGGGTTTCAGAATGTCGGCAAGAAGGCAGGCATTGCCTATGTCCATGCCATTGCTTACTCCGGTATGGGTGTGGACTGGGGTGATTATGACAATGACAGTCGCCCCAACCTGTTTGTCGGCGCGTTTTCTCTGGCGACCAAGCCGATCTTTCACAATGAAGGCGGCGGGCTGTTCAGCGAAGTATCAGCGCCTCTGGGTTTTCATGACCCCAGCTTTCGTCCGCTGACGTTTGGCGCAAAGTGGCTGGATTATGACAACGACGGCTGGCTGGATTTGATCTTCGCGAATGGCCATGTCCAAGACAACATTGCCGATATTGAGCCTGGGACTTCTTTTTTGGAACCGACCTTCCTGTTCCATAACGATCATGGGCGGCGGCTGGTCAACGAAAGCGCAAGTGCAGGGCCGGACCTCAGCAAGCCGATCCTGGGGCGTGGACTGGCGATTGGAGACTTCGACAATGACGGCAAAGTGGACGTGCTGATTGCCGACAGCCAGGGCGCTCCCCTGCTGCTCCACAATGAAAGTCGACAAAGCGGATACTGGTTGTCGCTGAAGCTGGTTGGAACCCGCAGCAACCGGGACGGGATCGGGGCAATGGTCACGGTCAAGACGGAAGGACTGACCCAGACACGCCTTTGCCATAGTGATGGCTCTTATCTTTCCGCTTCGGACAAACGCATTCACGTCGGTCTTGGAAAAGCGCGGATCGTGCAGGACCTGACCGTCCAATGGCCCAGCGGGCAGCGCGATATTTTTCACCATCTGGCCGCAGACCGCTTTATTGTCATTCGAGAAGGCGACAAAGAGCCGCGCGAGGCTGGTCACTCCTCCGGCTGAGATGTTCGGCACAATTTCGTGGTACAATAATCTCACTGGCTTTGCGCTACATGGGAAAGTCTGATGATTATCTGGCCGCCTTCTCCAACCACACTTGGGCCAGAACCCGCAGATGGAACGCGCTGTCATCCGCTGGCCCGATGGTCGGCCTGTTCAGACCATTTCCGCCCCACAAATAGATAAACTCCATGCCATTCAAGAACCTCAGTAACCTTCTACCGCTGGGGCTTGCCCTTCCTGCCCTACTCTTGCTTTTCCTGTCGGGTTGCTCTCCGCAGCCGGATACCTATGTTGCTCCTGTTTCCAGAACGCCTCGTCCTGGGTCCTGGTCTTCCAATCACAAACCTGCCCCGCCCCCCCCTTCCGGCAAAGACGCCATCGGCAGTCCCGGCGAGTCCAAAGCCTTGTTTGTGGACATGGCGGCAAAGGCAGGACTGAATTACCGCTGGTCAATCCCCGGCCCGCGGCCTCTGGACATCCTGCAAACCATCGGCAATGGATGTGCATTTCTGGACTACAACAATGACGGCAATTTAGATATTCTGCTAGTGGGGCCGAAACTGGCGCTCTACAAGGGCGATGGACACGGACTTTTTACCGATGTGACGCACGCGATGGGCCTGGACAAGCTGCATGGGCATTTTTTAGGGTGCGCTGTCGGCGACTATGACAACGACGGTTACGACGACCTTTACATCAGCGGCTACCGGACCGGGCTGCTGCTGCACAATGAGCATGGCACCGGCTTTCGGGATGTGACGCAGCAAGCCGGGCTGAAGCCGCAGCCATGGGGAACGTCGGCGGCATTCGCGGACATTGACAATGACGGCAAATTGGACCTGTATGTCGGCGATTATGTTCAGTTTGATCCCAAAACCAGCAAGCGCTTTTGCCCTAAAAATTCACTCCCTGTGGCTTGCCCTCCCCAAGAATACTTGCCTGAACATGGCGTTCTCTACCATAATGAAGGCAACGGCAAATTTCGCGACTGCACGAACCAATGGGACACACAAGCCAGTTCCGGCAAAACATTGGGCGTTGCCTTTGCCGATTACAATGGCTCTGGTCGGCCAAGCCTTTACCTGGCCAATGACACGATGCCAGGCGACCTCTTTCAAAATATCGGGAAGAACTACCGGGACATCGGTCGCCAATCGGGAACCGCCTTCGGCGCAAGTTTTTTATCTCATGCGGGCATGGGAACTGATTGGGCCGATTATGACAATGACGGGCGGCTTGATTTATTCACCGCCGCATTCCAGGGAGAGCCAAAGACTGTTTTTCACAACGAGGGAGATAATATCTTCCAGGAACGATCATCCTCTGTGCTGATCGCTCTGCCAACTCAACCCTATGTCGCATTCGGGGCAAAATGGCTGGATTTTGATAATGACGGCTGGCTGGATCTGATGATCGCCAACGGCCATGTCTATGACAACGTCGCTTCTTTCAATAAAACCGCGACTTATCGGGAGCCGACACAGTTATTTCGCAATGACCACGGGCGCATTTTCGTGGATTTGACTGATCGTGCTGGACCTGATCTGCCCCGCCCCATTGTCGGACGCGGCCTTGCCATCGGAGACTTTGACAATGATGGGCGCATGGACGCCCTGGTCGTAGACAGCGAAGGCGCGCCTCTGCTGCTGCACAACGAGAGCGCTCCGGTCGGACACTGGTTGTCGCTGAAGCTGGTTGGAACCCGCAGCAACCGGGACGGGATCGGGGCAATGGTCACGGTCACGGCGGGCGGGCTAACGCAAAAGCGTTTTTGCCACACAGACGGTTCATACCTGTCGGCCTCAGACGTTCGGGTTCATCTCGGCTTGGGCAAAGCGGCCTTCGTCCTAAAAATGAGCGTCAAATGGCCGAGCGGCCATGTTGACGTGTTCTCCCATGTCCGAGCAAATCAGCATCTGCGGCTGCGCGAGGGAGACAAAACGTTGATATCGGTTACCGGCTGATTCTGTGTGGCAGCAAGCGGCCTGTTCGCAGTTCGCAACCTGCCCTTTTCTTATGATTATTACTGCACAAAATGTTTTATTTGTGGCTATTGACAAAGCGAAATATCTGTAGTATGATGAATGAGCAGCCGCATAAATCTACGTCCTATCGACTGTGGAAAAGGAGATGTTATGAAACACATCACACCGAAGCCAAAAGGCTTCACGCTCATTGAATTGCTCGTCGTCATCGCCATTATCGCGATTCTCGCCGCTATTCTCTTCCCGGTCTTTCAGAAGGTCCGGGAAAACGCCCGACGCGCCTCCTGCCAGTCCAACCTCAAACAATTAGGCCTTGCGATCATCCAATATCAACAGGATGCCGATGAGAAGTTCCCCGGCAGCAACAACGGACAGGGACGGGGCTGGGCCGGCCGTGTCTACACCTATGTCAAAAGCACAGGCGTCTTCAAATGCCCGGATGATTCCACGGGTCAGCCGGTCGGAACCGCCTATGTGCCGGTTTCCTACTCCTTGAACAATCTCCTGGCGAACGCGGCCAACAACGGCGGTCAGGCGCTCTCTATTCTCAACGCCCCCGCCAGCACTGTGCTTCTTTGTGAAGATCAACTCGTCACGGCGGACGTGACCGCTCCGGCCAACGATGACGCATCCCCGTCCGGCGGTTCACCGGCAGGTGACGGCGGCGATAATTGCGCAGGCTGGGTTGATCAGTCTAAAGGACAGTGGGCGACGGGCTACATGGGCAATCCACCGCGCAGCAGCAATTGCGCCGTTACTACTCCTTTCCCCTGGACCGCAAATCCCGTACACACCGGCGCTTCCAACTTCGCCCTCTGTGACGGACATGTGAAATATCTCCGACCCAACTCCGTTTCGCCGGGAGCCGCGGCCACTGCTCCAGGCAATGATCAGGATAATCCTGCAAACGCTGCTGCTGGCACTGGCTTCATGGGACAGGCACCCAAGGGCTTCGTGGCGACGTTCAGTCCGATTTAGCGGCGGTCCGCCATTCGCCTGAATAGATTACTACCGCCGCAGAAGAGATTACCTTCTCTTCTGCGGCGGCTTTGCGCTAGATGGGAAAGTCTGATGATTACCTGGCCGCCTTCGCCAACTACCCCTGCGCCGCCGACTGCCGCACCCAGGCCGCAGTTTGATGTGCGCTTTGTCGCGCCCATTCTGATCACCGTCATTTTGATTGTTGGACAGATCGCTTACGGCATTCTGGAAAGCTATCCAAAGACGCTGCTGGCAATCGGGGCCAGCATCGGGGCAGAAATCGTTCTGAGCCTGCTGATGTATCGCAAGTTTCCGCACCTGGCAAGCGCGTATGTGTCGGGCATCAGTGTCGGCGTGTTGATTCGCTCCCCGTTCGCCTGGCCGTTCGCTCTGTGCGCGGTTCTGTCCATTCTCTCCAAGTATGTGCTGCGCGTCAAGGGCCGGCATCTGTGGAACCCGTCCAACTTCGGCATTTCAGCCATGCTGTTTCTGGCCCCCGCCGCCGTTGCCAGCCTGACCATTCAGTGGGGCAACACGCTGACGCCGATGCTGATCGTCTGGACGCTCGGCTCGGTCATTTTGTGGCGCTTGAAACGGCTGCACATCTGCGTTGCGTATGTCACGGCGTTTGCCGCGTTTGCCGGCCTGCGGAGCCTGCTGCCGGGGCATCCCTTCCTCTCCGAAATCGCGCCGATTACCGGCCCGGTGTATCAGCTTTTCATCTTTTTCATGATCACCGACCCGAAAAGCACCGTCAGCGGTGTCCGGGCGCAGTGCGCGGTCGCCGTCGCCGTCGCTGGGGCCGAGTGCGTCCTGCGGCTGATGAGCAACGTCCACGCGCCGTATTTTGCCCTGTTCCTGGTGGGGCCGGCCGCTAATCTCACCGAGATCGTCTGGAAGTCGCTGTCGCTCCCTGCCCAGGGGAAGGCTGCCCCTGAAAGCGCCGGGGCGACTGTCCGAAGTGCGCCTTGAACTGGGCGGAAAACGTGAACGGGTCGCTGTAGCCTAGCTCATCGGCGACCTGTTTGACGGGCTTTTCCAGCAGCAGGTAACGCGCCTGCTCTAAACGGCGGCGAACCCGGTAAGCCCCCGGCGAGATCCCCATCGCCTCCCGAAACCGGCGGCGGAACGTCGGGTAGGCGACGCCGAGCCGCCAGGCGACTTCGGTCAAATCCAGTCGCTGGTCCAGATCGCGTTCCAGCAGGACGCAGGCCTGACGAATGATCTCTTCCCAGCCGCCCTCGTCGGCATCACCCCGCCGGGCCAGAGCGTAAAGAGTGTTCAGGAAATCCAGGACGCGCGCCAGAGCCAGTCGGGTCGGAAGTTCCGTCTCCGGGCGCTGCATGTCCCGCCGGAGCGCGCGGAACGCCTCAATCACTTCCTCCTGCCTCCCCACGGTCAGGACTTCCACATCGGCAATCAGCCCCAAAGCAAGGAATTGAAGCGCCGTCGCTGAGTCCACGACCAGGAAAAGTTCCGCGTAGTCGCTGGCTGGGTCAATCAAGGTGCTGTGGCGGCGGCCCGGCAGCCGCTGAAAGAGCGTGCCGGGCGTCAGCGCATGGGTGCGCCCATTATCCTCACGGTAGACGGCCTGGCCGCGCAGAACATAGTTCAGGGCAAACCCATCCGTGACAAAATCCGTCTTGCTGTCAGGACGCACCCCATGCGCCTTGGCCATCAGCGTGATGTAACGCCACTGATCGTCTATCCGTAAGATACGCAGGGTAGAGGCTTCGTTACAAAGCCCTTCCGGCAAATCATCTGTTGACTGCATGGAGCGATTATACCTGAGAGAGCCGATTGATCAAATCTCCTATGCAAACGCGCAGTTATCCTATGGATTTACCGCCTGTTTCGTGCTATGATACCAACAAGAACATGAGCAGAAGTCCTATCTTAAAAACGAAACAGGAGACGCGCCAATGCCGACAGTGACGGAAAGGTCATCGCTGAAGACGCCCAGCGGCCACCATGGAGAAAAGAGCGGCGGCAGCACCCTGTATGCAGGGCCGCTGGAAAACCTTCCTCCAGCCCAGCCGCTTTCAGTAGAGGAAGCCGTCGCGCGGATGTACTCCGACGGCTATGTTCTCTTCCCGAGCGTTCTGGATCGGGACGAAGTCTCCGCCCTGCGCGCCCTCATGGACGAAAAGGGCGGGCCGGACGATGAAAAGTGGAACGTCAAACACTGGTGCTACAATCGCCACCAGGTCACGGACTTTCCGCAGGACCCGCGCCTGTTGACGTATATAGACCGGCCCGGCGTCATTGATGTGGTTCAGGCGATCCATGACGCAGGCGCGCACGTCACCGGCGGCAGTTTCTGGACGACCGGGCAGGGCCGCGCCATGGGCATTCACATTGACTACCTGCCGATCAGCCTGCCGGAAGCGGTTCACGAAGACCCCCATGTGCGCGTACCGATCTTTACGTCCACCGCGCATTTTTACCTCAACGATATGACGGCGGACCTCGGCCCCACCACAGTTATTCCCGGCAGCCACCGCGCGGGCCGCCCGCCCTGTGACGAGTCCACCTGGCACGGCATCGCGCCCCAGGCAGTGATGGCCCGCGCGGGCGATGTCTGCCTGTTTCGGGGCGACCTGTGGCACGGGGCGTGGCTCAACTCTTCGGAACACGAGCGCCGATACATGATGCAGATTCATTACGGACACGAGATTATCCGTCAGCAATATCCCCCCATGCGCTATTCTTCCCTGTGGAACCCGGACGTGATCGCTCAGGCGACGGCGCGGCAGAAGCAGCTTTTAGGTGAATAAAAAGCCGCGAGAGACCCCCTCACCCCCAATTCTGGGGGAACAGGAAAAGGATAGCCGACGCAAGCGCTCTCTTCTCTGGCTCCCCAGAATTGGGGCGTGGGGCTTCTCAGTACAGATTTACAGGATAAAGAACATGATTGGCAGCAAGTGGCGAACTCTGGCGTTGTGCCTGTTTTCCCTGATTTCGCTTTCTCTGATGATGCCGGCGACAAAGGCAGTCGCGGCGGACACGATCTGGATTGAAGGCGAAGCGCCGGCTTCCGTCGCGCCGGACAGCATCAAGCCCTCCATTGAGAATGTCGGGCGGCCGCAGTATCTTTCGGGCGGCAACTGGCTCAAGATCAACATGGAGGCCGGCGACGTGGCAAAGCAGATGCCCACCGACGGCATCATGCTGACCTACAACTTTTCTGCCCCCAAAGACGGGCGGTATGACCTGTGGGACCGACTGGGCTTTGAGCGCGTCCGCTCGCCGTTTGACTGGCGCGTGGACAGCGGCGCGTGGACCACGGTCAAGGCCGACGCAGACAGCGTAGACGTGGAAGAATTGCAGACCTGGAACCCCATCGGCTGGGTTCCGCTGGGGACGCAGCAAATTGCTTCCGGCCCGCACACGCTGCAAATCCGCCTCACCAAATACAAAGACGAAAAGGGCAATGACGCGCATATTCTTTACGCTTCCGACGCGCTGTGCCTGACCACGACGCCGTTCCATCCTGACGGGCCGCACAAACCGGGTGAACGCAGCGAAGCGGACAAGACGGCTGCGTCTCAAGTCTTCGCCGTCACCGCCCCGACCGGCGCCGCGCAGACGGCAACTTCGCTGAAGGGAACCTGGCAGATCGCCGCCGATGACGAAATGGTGGTAGATGACCGATTGGGGCCGATCAAAGCCGCGCCGAATGCCGACGATCTGAGTTGGCACGCCATCAGCGTCCCCGGCGACCGCAACAGCGCGTTTCCCGAAATGACCTATGTGCATCGCTACTGGCTGCGGACCGAGTCAATGTCCCGGCCGCACTCGCAGGGCGGTCACTGTATCTGCACGTTCCTGCCGAAAGCATGATTGCCACGGTCTTTGTCAACGGCCGGCAGTGCGGCTGGACGCGCGACCTGTATGCCGCCTGGGACTGCGACATCACGCAGGCTGTCAAGCCGGGTCAGGACAACGAAGTCTGGGTCGGCATCAAAGACTTTTTTTATGCGCGGACGGATGAGGCCAAACACCCCCAGTATCTGCCGTTCGGCTTCTGGCACTACAACGGCTGGGCCAAGTGCGACATGCCGGTACTGTCCCATTACGAGAGCGGACTGCTGCGCGAGCCGTCCCTGGTCGTGGCCGGCAAAGCCTACACGTCGGACGTGTTCGCCCTTCCGTCGGTCAAAAACAAAACTCTGGGACTGGAAGTCACCGTTCACAACCCCACCGATCAGCCGCTGACGGTGACAGTCGACAACAAAGTCGTGCCGCTGGCAGGCGGCGCGGCGGAAAAGACGTTTGCGCCGCAATCCGTCACTGTTCCCGCCGGGCAGGACCAAACAGTCAAGCTGTCCGAAGGCTGGGCCAACCCCAAACTCTGGTGGCCGGATTCCCCAACTCAGTACAACGTCGTCACGGCCCTGAGTGCGAGCGGTCAGGCGATAGATGAGCGCACGACCAAGTTCGGCTTCCGGGAATGGGACTGGCACGGCCCGCAATTTACTTTGAACGGCGTCCCGTGGCATGGGCGGGCCGATCTGGCTGACTATGGGCGGGCCGATGAAGAAGCCGTCGCGCTCTGGCGCAAGCACGGCCAGACCATGCAGCGGCTGTGGGGTGAAGGCACATTCAGTGGCCTGGATTTGAACGCCGCGCTGGATTTTTACGACTCACACGGCATCGTCACCCGCCGCACCGGCATCTTAGATGGCGAAGGCGCGGACGGCTTCTATGACGTCGCCAACACCGCCCTGTTTGAGAATTGGCGGCATCAGCTTGCCGCCTGGGTCAAGGGGCAGCGCAACCATCCGTCTATCTTCCTCTGGTCGATGGAGAACGAGATCACGTTCATTAACTCCCACGTCTTTGGACAGGATGCCATCTCGACGCGGGAAATGAAAAAGGCATGGGATGTGGTTTCGGCAGTTGACCCGACGCGGCCCGCCATGACCGATGGCGGAAACGCCCTCTTAGACGAGTCCCTGCCTATTTATGGCGGGCATTACATGGCCCCGCCGCTTTCCAGCCTGCCGGAAGGCGCTTATGACAAGGCAGGCTACGCGCACCGGCAGGTCTGGCCGATCACGCAGGCCAAGCCCATTCTCTTTGGCGAGGATTACTTTTTGAGCGGCATTGAGCTGTCCGATCTGGCGACCATCGGCGGCGAAGCGGCGTTTGTCGGCAAAGCCGAGGCACACCCGGCGGGCGGTCTGGGGGCGAAAATGCTCTCCGAAGGCTACCGCTGGCTCGGCATCAATTTCCACTTCTGGTTCGGCGGCGAAACCGATCTGCACTACAACTCGTGGCAGCCGATTGCCGTGCTGTGCCGGCAGTGGGATTCAACGTTCCGCTCCGGCCAGCGCGTCACGCGGACGCTGGGCATTTTCAACGACACCCACGAAGTTCAGCCGATCACTCTGGCATGGACACTGTCTCTGGGCGGCAAAAAAATGGCCGGGCCGAGCAGCCTGCACAAAGTCGGGCCGGGGCTGGATGAGAAATTTGATGTCGTGGTGCCGATGCCGACCGTTACGTCCCGTCAAGACGGAACCTGGACTCTGACTCTGACAGTGAATGGCAAGCAGGTCTTTCAGGATGTCAGGCCGGTTTCGGTTCTCGCTCCCGCCATGAGAACCGCTCGCTACTTCCACCGGCGAGCGCAGGCGACTAAAGTCGCGGCAACAAAAACACAAAGTTCGCCTTCGCGAACTGAGGTCTCAATCCTAACCGGCGCAGGCCGGTTTCGTGAACTTGTTGCCGCGACTTTAGTCGCCAGTCCGGGCGGGGGCGCTTCAGTCGCCGTCTACGATCCCGCAGGCTCGGTGGTTTCGTTCCTGACGAGTCAGGGCGTTCCGTTCACGCGCATCAGCGCTCTCAGCCAGGCTCCGGGCGGGGCCAAAGTGCTGATTGTCGGCAAAGATGCCCTGACGCCCGTCCAAAGCACTTCCAGCCAGTTGGCCGCCTTCGCCTCCACCGGCAAGACCGTCATTGTGCTGGAACAGGCAAACCCACTGCATTACCAGGCCATTCCCGGCGAGATGGCCCCGGACACAAACTTTGGCGGCATTGCGTTTATGGAAGATGCCGACAATCCGATCCTGCGCGGCCTGGAGCAGCGGGACTTCTTCGCCTGGGGGCCGGACGGTCAGGTTTACCGCAATGCGTACATCAAGCCCGCCTCCGGCGGCAAATCGCTGATTCAATGCGGCGAGAAGCTTCAAGAGACTGCTCTGGCGCAGATGTCGGTCGGTAAAGGCCAGATGCTGATCAGTCAATTGCTGATCGGGCAAAAGCTGATGACCAATGCGGTCGCACAGCAGCTTTTGCTGAACATGATCGCCTACGGCCAGGGCTACAAACAGGTCTTCCATCCCGTTTCCGCCGTGACCGCCGACAATCCGCAGTTGACCAAAGCGCTGGATGCTGTCGGCCTGCGCTATGACAAAGCCGCCGATCCGCTGGCGGCGCTTGCCCGGCCCGGCTCCATTGCTGTTATCAACGCCTCGCCTGCCAATCTGAAGACTCTGGCCGCAAGCCCCGCGAAAATCAGTGCGTTCACTCAGGGCGGCGGCTGGATATTGTTCAACAACCTGACGCCGGAAGGCCTCAGCGATTACAACAAAATCGTCGGCGTTGACCACATGATCCGACCTTACGGGCAGGAAAAAGTGACCTGGCCCGTTGTCCGCAGCCCGCTCACGGCGGGGTTAGCAACCTCCAATATCGTCATGGGGTCCGGTCGGCAGATTTTCGGCTGGTCCGCCGGCCAGTACCCGGACACGGATGCCTACAGCTATGTGCTGGATTACGACGAAGTCGCTCCGTTCGGCAAATCCTCCTGGGGCAGCTATGGGCAGATCATCAACAACTACACGCAGGCGGACGGCTTCTGGCCGCTGATTATCAATTTCCCAGGCCCCGATCCCGGCAAGACGTTTGACATCCCGATCACGCTGCCCAAGCCTCAGACCATCACACAATGGACATATGTGCAGGATCTCAATTACTCCCCGACTAACAAAGTCAATCTTGTCTTTAACGGCACGGACAAGGTCTCGTTTGATGTTCAGCCTAACGGCGACCCTCAGACGTTCCCGATCAGCCCGCCGCGCACGGCCAAAGACATTACTCTGCAAATCGCACAGTGGACCCCAAAGCCTGGCGACACCAATATCGGCCTGGACAATATCTACTTGAAAGCGGCCCGACCGGCCTCTTTCTACCAGAAGGTCAAGCCGATGCTCAACATCGGCGCGATGCTGGAATATCCGCGCGGCGCGGGCGGCATGATCCTGTGCAACGTCAAGTTCAAAGACAGCGAAGCCAACCCGGAAAATACCGGCAAAAAACAGGCGATCCTCGCCACGCTGCTGCGTAACCTCAACGCGCCGTTTTCCGGCGGAAAAACGATCATTGCCGGAGCCAATAACCTGACATTTACGCCTCTGGACATTAAAGCGCAGGTCAACCAGTATGTGACCGATCAGGGGTGGTTCGGCGACAAACAGTTCACCTTTGCCGACCTGCCGCGCGGCAGGCAGCCCTTTGCAGGCGTCACTTACAACCTCTACAACTTCACAACCTCGCCCGTGCCGAACATCATCATGCTGGGCGGCGGCGGCATTCCCGGAAATCTGCCCGACCATGTCAGCGGCATCCCGGTCAATGCGAAGGCCGATGCCCTGTTCTTCCTGCAAGCGGCCCGGATAGATAACCGGCGCAATAACGACGAGATCAAACAGGGCAAGAAGTACGAAATGGCGGATTATGTCGTCAACTACGCTGACGGTTCGCAGGCCAAAGTGCTCGTCTATGCCGAGATTAATGTAGACGATTATAAACAGAAAACGCCCACGGCTCTGCCCGGCGCGCAGATCGCTTGGACCAAGCCGTTTGGGACGACGGGATTCTCCGCCGTTGCCTACTCCCAGCAGTGGAACAACCCCAGCCCGGACAAAGAAATCAAAAGCATTGATTTTGTCTACGGCCCTGACCGGCGCGGCGTCCCAGCCCTGCTCGCCGTCACGGCAGCCAGGGCGCAGTAAACAGGCTTTGGAAGACTCCGAGGAACCCACCCTGCCGGCGGCTGGGTGGGTTCTTAAATTTCCTTTTCCTCTCGGATCGCCTTCAGCAAACCCTCCGCCGCTTCATCCACCAGGGCATAGACGCCCTCAAAGCCGCCCGTATAGTACGGGTCGGGAACCTCCCGGTACGCACTATCCGGCGCATAGTCCAGAAACGGGCGCACGACAGCCCGGCCACTTCCCAGCGCCTGCACGTCGCGCAGGTTGGCATTGTCCATCGTCAGGACATAATCAAAGTCGTCCAGATCTTTCGCCGTAATCAAGCGGGCCTGGTGCGTGTAATCAATCCTATTCTGGGTCAGAATCGCCCGCGTGCCGTGATGCGGTGGGTTGCCGACATGCCACTCGCCCGTTCCCGCCAAGATCCAACTCGATCTCGTTTTCCAGCCCCGCCGCGCGGACTTTGTGCTGAAACACGGCTTCCGCCATCGGCGACCGGCAGATGTTTCCCAGACAAACAAACAGAACGCGAACCATTTTGACTCCTTTGAGCGTTTATACCAATAGAATACCATGTCTACCCCATTACCCAATCGTTCCTATCGCAGAGGGTCGCCGCTGACGCTCAATACGTACCTGCCGCCATTGACGGGCTTTACGGCGACCAAAGATGTGACCTACCATCCCCTGTTCCGAGGGCTGCTGTTTCCGTGGGTCTGGCGCGTCTGGACGCAGCGGTTTACCCGCGTCGGCCATTATTTCCTCATTGCGACGATGTTTTTTCTCACCTTTGGGTCTATTTCACTGGATCAGCAGTGGTATGTTCCCTTCACCTACGCCTGCGGGCTGTGGGCGACGGCGTTTGTCGGGATGTGGGCGGCACGGCCGCGCGTCACCCTGCGCGCCTCGCACGCCGAGCGGGTCAGCGCGGGCGAAACGCTGCCGGTGGAGATTGAAGTCGTGTCGCGCGGCAAACGGGCTGCTGGCCTGACCGTGCTGCCGGACCGGCTGCCGCCCTGGGTGGACGCCGTGCCGGAGGAAGGCGCGGCGCTGCCTGTTCTGAAGCCGGGCGAGGCGGCGCGGGCGCGTCTGGGCCTGTTCTGCCGGCAGCGCGGGGCATACCGGCTGCAAGGTTATCGTGTAGAGACGGCATTTCCACTCGGTTTGATGGTCGCGCAGGCTGTTTTTTCCGAAGATCGGCCCCTGCTGGTTTACCCGCGCTTTACGCCGCTGGCGCGACTCGATGCTCCCCTCGGGCGGCGTTACCAGCCGGGCGGGGTGGCTCTGGCTTCCCATCTGGGCGATTCGTTTGAGTTTATCGGCAACCGGGAGTACCGGGAAGGCGACCCGATCCGCAGCATTGACTGGCGGGCGACGGCGCGATTGAACCGCCCGGTCGTGCGCGAATTCCGGGAAGAATACTTTTTGCGAACCGCGGTCATTCTGGATACCTACGTTCCCGTTCCGCCCGGCGCTCCCATCCCGCGCGCCTTTGAACGGGCCGTCTCGGTCTGCGCGTCTGTCAGCGATTTCATGGCCCGGTCGGAATATCTGGTAGACTTGTTCGCGGCAGGCCCGGAACTGCACCAGCTTACGGCAGGCCGAAGCCTGGCGTACTTAGATGAGATTTTAGATTTATTAGCCTGCGTGGACGCTTCGGACCGGGAAGATTTTGACGAGCTGGAAGAAGAACTGCTGGAGCATCTGTCGCAGATCGCTATGATCGTCTGCGTTTTTTTAGACTGGGACAAGACCCGGCAGGACTTCGTAGAGCGCCTGCGGGATCAAGGCGCGGGCGTCAAAGTGATTATCGTGCGTGACCGCCCCTGCACCCTGCCGCCGCTGTCCGACCGGGGAATGGAACTCACTCTGCTGACCTCGGCGGAGGTGGATGCCGAGGTGGAGATAATATGATCAAGATTTCCAGAGACCCCCCCGCCCCCAATTCTGGGGGAGCCAGAGCAGAAATATCTTCTCCTGTTCCCCCAGAATTAGGGGCTAGGGGGTCTGTGGGGGGGCTGGCCCGCCCACCCTGGCCTGCCGCTGTGGCTGCGCTGATCGGCTTTGCCGCGCTGGCCCTGAGCGCGGGGCGGCTGTTCCGCTGGCTTGCCTCGCGCTGGGAATGCTGGCGTCGTATGCCTTTCGGGCCAGGTATGAGAATGTCACGCTGACGAAATGGACCCTGCGGATCATTGTCTGCGGCGGGGCCGTATTCGGCTATTTGGTCACAGCCACCAAAGACCAGAACTCGTTTCTGGACATGCGCTATTTTTACTCGTTCGCCCTGATGATGGCGTCCGAAATCGTGCTGCAATACTGGCGTCGTGAGCCGACGGGCGGGCCGCGCGCCCCGCTTCTGGTCGTCCTGTCCGCGCTTGTATTTCTGGCCGGATGCAGCACGTTTGACGATGCGTACCACTATCTCTGGTACATGGCCCCGGCTTACTTTTTGTTTTTCACTCTGGCCCTGCCGAACTTCCGCCCGCAGGCGGCGATCCCCGTTGGTCTGACACTGGTTCCCATCGCCATTGCTTTGAGTTTAGGCGCGGCGACTCACGCTGGGTTTTATATTTACCGGGGCGATCTGAACGCGCTCGGCTCCAAGTTTCTTTCGGGTAAAAACTCGTCGGTCAGCATGGGCATGAGCGGCCAGCCTCTTCTCGGCTCTTCGTTTACCCTGCGCGACTCGCTGACCCGCGTGCTGCGTATCCAGAACCTGGGCGATGACCCGTATCTGCGCGGCATGACATTTGACACCTATTCCAGCCGCGCCTGGAGTCCCTCGCTGGAGCAGCGCAAATTTCAGCCGTACCGGCCCATTGCCTCCCCTGCCCCCAATAATGGGGGAGCCGGAAAAAACTCTCTGGCTCCCCCCCCCTTGTCAACGGTGGTAGGGGCTAGGGGGCCATCAGTAACCACCCGCGTCGTGCGAATGGACGATGCCGTCGGGCTGCTGTTCGTGCCTTTACACAGCGGAGTGGTGCGGCCCGAAGAAAATCATCTGCTGGAATGGGCGGCGGATTCGGATGGCCCGCTGCGGACGCAAGCAGCAGACACGGACCCGCTGACGTATGACATCACGCCGGGGCAGGGCATTTTTGACGCGCCGCCGACGGCCTCGGAGCGTGAGCGCGACCTCGCCGTTCCGCCCGATATTGACCGGCGCGTGCTGGCAAAGGCGAGGCAGTTTGGCGGCAGCCTGACAGACCCGCAGGACAAAGTCGCCGCCGTGCAGAAGTTCCTGCTCCAAAACAATGCCTATAGCCTGACGGTCAATGCCGGGTCGGGTGAGCCGATTTCCAGCTTTATCTTGCAGCGCAAATCCGCCCACTGTGAATACTTCGCCTCTGCCGCCGTCATTTTGCTGCGCGCCCTGCATGTCCCGACACGCTATGTTTCCGGCTATTTTGCCCACGAAAGCGACGGCAAAGGCTGGACATTAGTACGCCAGCGGGACGCCCATGCGTGGGCGGAAAGCTGGGTGGACGGCGTCGGCTGGGTGACGGTGGACGCGACGCCCGGCAATGGACGACCTGACCACCTGGCTGGCCCAATCCCCATCTGGTGGCGTCTCTGGGAAACGCTTCAGGATTTGCTCGGCGCAACCCGCAACTGGCTGATCACGTCCACCTGGACGCAAAAGTCTGTCGTATTCTGTCTCTTAATTCTGGGTCTACTCCTGCCCCAGCTTTACCGCTGGTGGCAGCGGCGAAAACAGGCCGCGCTTGGCTTTCAGTATTCGCGCCCCGATGCCGCTCTGGCCGCGCTGGCTGCCCGCTTTGAGGCATTGCTGACGCGCCGGGGGCTGCCCTGCCCGGAAGGCCGCACCTGGCGGGAGCATCTGCGCGTGGTGGAAGAAAAAGAAGAACTGCGCCTGCCGCCCTTAGAGGATTTCGTGCGGGAATATGGGCTGGCCCGCTTCGGGCAGGCGCCCGGCGGAGAAGTGATCGCGCGGCTTGACGCCGAACTGCGCGCGATGGAGAAATCCCCCTAACCCCCAATTCTGGGGGAACCAGAGGGGAAATTACTCCTGCTCCCCCAGAATTGGGGGCGGGGGGGGGGGTGAAAGGAAAAAGCATGATCGCCACATTTACCGAGACGATTGAGAAGATCGAAGCCAATCTGGCGTCCGTGATTCGGGGCAAGCCGGACAGCATCCGTTTGCTGCTGATCTCGCTGCTGGCAGGCGGGCATACCCTGCTGGAAGACGTGCCGGGGACGGGCAAAACGACGCTGGCCAAGTCGCTGGCCCGCTCGATGGACGGCGTCTTCCGGCGCATTCAGTTCACGCCGGACCTGCTGCCCGCCGACATTACCGGCAGCAGTTTTTATAACCCCGGCGACGGCTCGTTTACGTTCCGCGAAGGACCGGTCTTCGCCAATGTCGTGCTGGCCGACGAGATCAACCGGACGTCGCCGCGCACGCAGTCCGCACTGTTGGAAGTGATGAGCGAGGGACAGGTGACAGTTGACGGCAAGCGGCGCGACCTGCCCCATCCCTTCTTTGTGGTCGCCACGCAGAACCCGACGGACTTCCACGGCACCTATCCTCTGCCTGAAGCGCAGCTAGACCGCTTCGCCGTGCGGGTCACGCTGGGCTATCCCGATCTGCCCCACGAGATGGAGATTTTGTACAGCCAGAACGAGCGCCATCCGTTTGACAGCCTCCTCCCTGTGGTCTCCTGCGCGGACATTCTGGACCTTCAGGAGCAGGTACGCGGCGTGCGCGTAGACCGCGCCATCGCGGAATACATCCTGCGGTTGGTGGACTGGACGCGCAATGACCCGCGTATCCGCCTGGCCGTCTCACCGCGCGGCTCACTGACACTGTTCCGCACCGCTCAAGCCCGCGCCCTGACCGAAGGCCGCGACTACGCCCTTCCCGACGATGTCCGCGCCCTCGCTGTCCCCGTCCTCGCCCACCGCATGATGCTGGATACCAAAACCCGCTACGGCGGCATCGCGGGGACGCAAATTATTGAAGAGGCGTTAGAGAAAATCCCCGTCCCACGCTGAATGCTGGGTATAATTTCACCAGGAGAAGCGGCATGAAAACATTGAACCCGATTCGCGCCGACATCATTGCGCTGGACGCCCAGAACACGCCGGTGATGCTGATTGAAGTGAAAGCGCGGCCTCGTGAAAATGTCTATGATCGGGAGCAGCTTGTGGGCGATCTACAGGAAGCGGGCATGGCCCTGCCCTACGCGATGCTCGTCACTTTGGAAGACATTCGCATCTTCGGGTGGGATGGCTCGGCGCTTTCCGAGCGGCTCCAATTGCCGACGGCGGACGCGCTTTCATTCTACGATCCTGAGTTTCGCGACAAAAACATCTACAATCACTACCTGATCCGCCTCGTTGAGACCTGGCTCCAGGATGTCGCTTATCATTGGAAGTCGGAGGCACCGCCTTTTTTTGAAGAACTGAGTCAAATCGGACTGGCAGGCCGGATAAAAGACGGCGACACAAAGAACGAAGACGCCCCCGACAAACCCTGGTAAATGATCCTTTACATTGAAACAAATTTCCTGGCAGGATTTGCTATGGGCAGAGACATTCATGCAGAAGCGTTGCTGCGTGTTTCACCTGCCAGCCTGCGGATTGCCCTGCCCGCTGTTTGCCTGATGGAAGCCTGGTCCGTTTATGAAGATGAAGAAAAGCGGCGTAACATCTTTGAGAACACTTTGAGCAGTCAGATCAGTCAGTTACGCCGTGACCTGACCTCAGTTCATGCCAAAGCATTGGTTCAGCATCTTCAGCAGGCCAGAACAGAAAATGGCGATCTACTGAACGAGATTTCAAAGCCGCCTGCGCGATATTCAGGAAAGGCTGGCGGGAAATCAAGAGGGTTCTCAAATTGCTGAATTCTTGCCCCTGACAGCGGCAGCGCTTCTTCAAGACCTCTCAGCCGGGCCGACAAAAGACCCGACGGACAATCTTATCCTCGCCATCATTCTAGACCACGCGCGCCAAAATCCAGAGGAGAAAAAGGTGTTTCTCAGCGGCAATTCCCGCGATTTCAGCACACCTGAGACTCGCGCGCTTCTGACAGCCGCCGGCATCACGGAATACTTTGCGCGAACGGATGCCTTTCTCGGCTGGTTTCAGGCACCAAAGCAATCAAATCCATGACAAACACTCTTACACCATCCCAGACCGATTTTTACCGCGATGAGGGCTATCTTGTCCTACCGCATCTGCTGACTGATGAGGAATTGGAACCTACCCAGCAGGCCATGACCGACAAAGTGGAGGAAATCGCGCAGGAATTGTTCGCCGGGGGAATTGTCGCCAACCGGCACGAGAACGCGCCCTTTGAGACTCGTCTTGCGCGATTGTTTGAGGGCCTCAGCGATGAGGAGTTCTTGAAGTTTGGCCGCTCCTGGCGCGAACGCCGACCTGGCTATTTTCACCTGATGGCAAATCCAAAGATTTTGGACGCCGTGGAGTCCCTCATAGGCCGCGAAATCTTTTCCAACCCTGTGTACAACACCCGGCCCAAAGTCCCTGGCGTTGCCGCCGGCGCGGTTCCCTGGCATCAGGACAAGTCCTACTGGCCGGACGCCAACTCCAACCCCGTGATTACGGTCTGGATACCGTTGGTGGATGCTGACGAGGTGAACGGCTGCCTGCATATCTGGCCGCGCACACATAAGACGCAGGTGCTGTCCTACCATGCCGAAACCTACACGGGAACAGGTTACACGGAAATAGACGACGCGCATCTGGCGCAGATCCGCAAAAAAGTTCAGCCGGTTCCGATCCCGCTGGCGCAAGGCGGCGCGATTCTGTTCAATGACCGCTGCATCCATATGTCCACGCCTAACCACTCCGACCATGTGCGCTGGAGCGTGGATCTGCGCTATCAGCCGACCGACCAGGACCCGATGATCGGCCACGGAGCGGGCTTCCTGGCGCGCAGCCACCAGCACCCGGAGCGCGTGGCGACTTTGGAAGACTGGCTGGCCGAGCGCCCGGAACATACCCCCTAGCCCCCAATACTGGGGGAATCGGACAAGACAGTCTGGTTCCCCCAGTATTGGGGGTTAGGGGGCTTCCCCTACTTTGACGGGGCGCGGTGGCGGAGGCGGTCCAGGGCGACGGCGGCGACGATGACCACCCCGATAATGATCTGCTCTACGTAGGGCTGCCAGCCCATCTGCTGGGCGCCGTTGCGGAGCAGCGACATGATCAGCGCCCCTAAAATAGACCCCAGCACCGACCCTTCGCCGCCGGACAGGCTCGCTCCGCCGATGACGACGGCGGCAATCACATCTAGCTCCGTTCCCACGTCCACGGTCGGGTCGCCCTGCCCCAAACGCCCGAACTGCAAAGCCCCGGCCAGCCCGAAGAACAGGCCCGCCAGCCCGTAAATAGAGATTTTGAGGAAGTCCACGCGCAGACCGGACAGGCGCGAGGTCGTTTCATTGGAGCCGATGGCGAAGATATAACGTCCCAGCACCGTGTAGCGCAGCAGAATGGCAGTGACGATAGCAAGGGCCAGCGTGATCCATACTCCCGGTGTGACGATCAGCCAGGCGGGCGTGGGCAGGGTCGCGGCCAGATCGTTGAGCCAGGTCGCCGGCGCGCTCAGGGCCTGTTCCTGCGCCAGCCAGTTGGCCGCGCCGCGCACAATTCCCAGCGTTCCCAGCGTCACGATAAACGGCGTCACCTTCAGCCCCGTAATCAACCCGCCATTGATCACGCCGACCAGGCCGCCCAGAAGCACCGCGGCCAGGATGGCGAGCCAGGGCGAATGCCCGCCGCGCAGCACGACCGCCGCGATGACGCTGGTCAGGGCCAGCACGGAGCCGACGGACAGGTCAATGCCGCCGCTGATAATGATCAGGGTCATTCCCAGCGCGCCCAGCCCGACAATGACGGTCTGCGTGGCGACCAGGCGCATGTTGCCCAAAGTTAAAAAGTGGGCGCGCACATCGCCGGGAATAGAAAACAGAATCAGCACCAGGGCGAGGCCGATAAACGGCCCCAGCACGGTCAGCAGGCGCGAAGCCGACAGGCCCGCCGGTTTATCGGCGCGCGCGGCGGCAGTGACGGTTGAACTCACAGTGATTTTCCTTTAGAAACGAGCGGTTGAAAACCACTCGCTAGAAGAGGCACCCTCCGGGTGGAAGAATTGCCTTCGTAATGTTTCCTACGTCCGAAGGACGCCTCTCCTAGCGAGGGATTTCAATCCCTCGACGAACGCCTGGGTTACATCAATCAGTCGTAAACAATTACAACTTTGCCGGATTGGCCTTTGTCGGCCACGTCATAGGCTTCGGCAGCCTGCGAGAGCGAAAAGCGGTGCGTCACCGTTTTGTCCGGGTGCAGTTCCCAGCGCGACAGCCGCTCCACCAATTCTTCCATATGGCTCAGGCTCGTCACCCACGACCCATACAGCGTGATCTGCGGGATGAATCAGAAACGGCGAAACATCAAACTGAACATCGTTGCCCTCGCCCACAAACGCGCACCGGCCCCACTGCCGGGTTCCCTGCAAGGCCAGCCGACGCGCGGGCGCAGCCCCGGAGCAGTCCACGCTGGTCTCGCAGCCCTTGCCGCCCGTCGCCGCTTTGATCTTGTCCAGAGCGTCTGCGTCGCTGACAAACGCTTCATCCACCAGGCCCATTTCCCGCGCCAATGCAATGCGGTCTTCGCTGGTGTCCACGCCGATCACCTGCGACGCCCCCAGCGCCTTGCCCAGCATCGCCGCCGCCAGACCCACCGGCCCCAATCCCGTAATCAGCAGCCGGTCCCGCCCGCCGACATTGATCCGCGTCAGCGCTTCCCAGGCCGTGCCGAAGCCGCAGGCGACTAACGCCCCGTCTTCATAAGTCAGGTTGTCCGGCAGATGGACGCACGTATTTTCTTCCGCCAGCAGATACGGCGCATGACCGCCGTCGCGCTGCCAGCCATAAGCCGCCCGGTGCTTGGAGTGGCAGGAGATCATGTAGCCTGCCTTGCAGTCCTCGCAGACCCCGCAGCCGCTGATATGATACAGCACGACCCGGTCGCCCACTTTGAATTCTTTGCAGCCCGGCCCGACTTCCACGATCTGCCCGCACGGCTCATGCCCGGCAATCACGCCGCGATAGGCTTCATCGCCAACGCCCAGATGCTCCCGGTAGATGGCCCGGATGTCGCTGCCGCAGATGGAAGACGCCTTCATCTGCACCAGCACCTGCCCATGCCCCGGCGTTGGGATCGCCTGCTCCCGAAACTCCACCGTGCTGTTGCCGGGCAAAATCACGCCCTGCATTGTCCGTTCTGCGTTCGTTGTTGTCATAGTCTTCACTGATTTCCTTTAATTACGCTACTCTTAATCAATGGGCTAAAGCCCTTCGCTGTAGGGCGCAGACGCCCATTGTCCGCCTTCGCGGACAGAAGATAGGTTAGCGCGACTGGTACTGTTGGGCAAAACTGGCTGTGAGAAGGTTATTGTGCTATTTCAATCTGTTGCTTCGCTCAATCTTGCGCTGCTCGTAATACCAAAAGCCCCAAGTCCAGACTACCATAAACCAGCCAAGCCCTGCCGTCCCTTTCAGATGATAATCATCCTTCCAAAAGGCATATGCAGTGAAGAGGGCGGCAGCGATGGTCCAGCCAATGGCAGCGCAACGATAAAAGAGTAGTTTATCGCTTTTACTCACTGGCTCTGGCTCGGCCAGACCTGGATTTTTTCGGTTCACTTTCACCTCTACTTTCACAGTAGTTCATCCTCAAACTCCACCTGAATGTACAGGTCGGCCAGCGTCAGCGTTATTCCCAGCGCAGACAGCGGTATCTGGGCGTCCATGCCTTCCCATGCCTCAAATAGCCAGCCCGCTTCTTCGCGCGTGTAAATCTCCAAATACGCCCGGTCTGCGGCAATCAGAAGATAATGCTGCAAGGTTGGGATTGTCTGATAACTGGCTTTTTTGCTGTTGCGATCATAGCCCTCGGTGGAGGGGGAAAGCACCTCCGCAATGAGAATGGGATTGGTCAGGATGTCGCGCCGCCCCAAGTAACGATCCGGCTTGCCACAGACTACGCCGACATCTGGGTAAGTGTTGCGGCCCTCGGCGGGATGGATTTTTATGTCCGAGCCGAAGGCGCGACACGTCTGAATGCCGGCCCCATGAAAGGCATTATTCAAAGCCGTAACCAAATTGCCGCCAATCATGCCATGCTCGTAGGTCCCGCCGCTCATGGCGCGGATACGCCCCAGAGGCGGCCCGTTTGGGTTCGGGGGGCCGTCCGGCAGAAACTCCCAGCGTTCGGGAGAGCGATCTTCCAGAGCGAAGTATTCGTCCTCGGTGTACCAGTCTTTGTCTAAAACCGGGTCTTGTGCGTAAAGCGCGGGCAAAGCCATGACGGTCTCCATCAGGCAGCAGGATTTGTGTATTGTACCGCGAAAAGCCTTTGGCTGCTACGGCGGCGTGATTTCGCCGTTCAAATCCCACAGGTCTTCCCAGGTCTGGCCGGGTTTCCAGAGGAACACCTGGCCTTTGATCAGGCGGCAGCCCCGGTCAATGCCCGCGACGGCCTGCATGTCGGCATCGGTCAGCGGCGGGGATACGGCGGCTTGCAGGCTGCTCAGGTACTGGGGACGCTTGACCGAGAAGGGTATGGGAATCTGGCCGCGCTGCATGGCCCACTTGACGCAGACAACGGCGGGATGAACGGCCAGGCGACTGGCAATCTGGACAATCACCGGGTCTTCCATGTCTACGGTGTCATCTTTGGTCTTGTCGCGGGCAGGGCGCGAGGGGGAGCCGATGGGAGAATAGCCGATGGGAACAATGCCGTTGTCCACGACATACTGAAACAGTTCGGGCTGCTGGAAGTGGGGATGCAGTTCCATTTCATTGCAGGCGGGCGCAATGCGGGCGTCGGCCAGCACCAACTTTAACTTGGGGATCGTCATGTTGGACGTGCCGATATGCCGCACTAAACCCAGGTCAACGAGTTTTTCCATCTGCCGCCAGGTTTTCATGTAATCCGCGTGGATGTAGGCGCGGGCATGGGGATCGCGGGCAGTCACGTCCACGCCTTTGCCATGAAAGTTCGGGAACGGCCAGTGGACTAAATATAAGTCAAGATAGTCCAGTCCCAGATCGGAAAGGGACTGACGGCACGAAGGGATAACATCTTCTTCGGCGTGCTTGTCGTTCCAAAGTTTGGATGTGATCCACAGGTCTTCGCGCGGGATGCCGCCTTGCAAGATGGTTTGCAGCGACTGGCCGACTTCCTTCTCGTTGCCGTAAACGGAAGCGCAGTCAATGTGCCGGTAGCCGACCGCCGCCGCGCCCAGCACGGCCTCGGCGATCTGGGCATTGGAATAGTTATCTGAGCCGAACGTCCCCAGCCCGATGACGGGAATTTTCGCGCCGGAAGCGAGGGTCTTTTTAGGAACCAAATTGGGGTCAACACCATCGGCGGCGGGTGCAAATGAAGTCATAGTGATAGATTTCTCCTTTAGAAATAATGGCCCACAGAACCTCTTCCCCCGGCCCCTCCCCTGTTAGCCCAATAAAGCCTTAAGGGAGGGGAGTAAGATAAGAGAGGCAATCTTTGTCCTCACCCTTCCCTAACAGGGAAGGGTCGCGACTTGTCGCGGGGTTAGGTTCTTCCGGGGCGCGTCATAGTGACGGCTTTGCCGTCAAAATGGACGAGCGAGTTTGGTTTTTCCGTGAGCGGCAGGCCCTGGCCCTGACCGGGGCGCACCCAGACGACATGAAACGTGCGCTGCTTCAGCATCCCCGGAAACGCGCCAGTTCGCGGGCCGATTGTCAGAGTCTGGCGAGTTCTGTCCCAGCGAATCGGAATGGTGGCGTAAACGCCTTTTTCGTAATCATAAGTATCGTTTTCGTCTTCATAGAGCGTGAACGAGCCGTTCGCGCCGGGGTAGACGCGCAGTTCTATCGGATCGGCGGGCTTTTCCGTGGCATATTGCAGAAACGGCCCCATCGGGACGATCGCGCCGGCCCGGACATACAGCGGCAGCGTGTCAATGGGCGCGGCAGCCGTGACGGTCTGACCGCCTTTGAGCGCCTGGCCGGTCCAGAAGTCTGTCCAGGATGCCCCGGCGGGCAGGTAGACGGAGCGCGTCGTCGCGCCAGCCTTGGTCACGGGGCAAACCAGAAGGGAGGGGCCGAAGAGGAACTCATCCAACGATTCGCGGGCAGTTTTGTCGCCGGGGAAGTCCATGACGAGGGCGCGCATGAGCGTCCCGCTGTTGTGAGTCACCTGCCAGGCCTGCGAGTAGATATAGGGCATCAGGCGGTAACGCAGGTTGTCGTACTTGACCAGCGTTTGTCTCGGTGTCCGGGCCGAAGCGCCAGAGCTCTTTGGGACGTATTCGTCGCCGTGGACGCGGAAGATCGGGCAGAACGCGCCCTACTGGAACCAGCGCGTGAACAGTTCGCGGTATTCCGGGTTCTCGGAGCCGCCGGGGTAGTTGACGAAGAAACCGCCGATGTCGGTGGTCCAGTAGGGAATGCCGGACAGGCAGAAGTTCAGGCCGGCGGGGATTTGATGGGCGAAGACGTCCCAGGTCGCCGTGATGTCGCCGGACCAGGTCGCGGCCCCGTTGCGCTGCTGCCCGGCATAAGCGGAGCGGGTGAGGATAAAGACGCGCTTGTTCGGGTTCGCGAGGCGCTGGCCCTGATAGACAGCCGGTCGTGTGCATCAGAGGCCAGGCGTTCAGGACGCGGGCAGCCCAGGCCCGCGCCGGTCGGCACCTGGCGGAACGCCTGCATGTTGACCTCCGGCTCGCAGGCGTCCAGCCACCAGGCGTCCACGCCCTTGGTGAAGATCTGGTCGCGCATGAGCTGCCAGTACAGCGCGCGGGCGCTCCGGGTTGAAGGCGTCGTAATAGCTGGGCGGCTTCGCCCATGCGCGGGATACAGATAGCCTTGGGCGTTCATGGTGTCGTAAGTTGGCGTCCGGGTTGGTCGGGCTGCCCGGATCGAACTTGCCCCAGACGGAGATCATCAGGTGCAGGTGGTACTTGTCATGCAGCTGGGCGATGGCCGCCGCCGGGTCCGGGTAGCGCTTCGGGTCGAACTTGTGCGATCCCCACGGGAACGGGTCCCAGTAGAACCAATCCTGCACCAGTTGTCAATCGGCTCCTGGCGCAGACGGTAGCCTTCGGCGATGTCCAGCCACTCCTGCTGCGTGTTGTAACGCTCTTTGCTCTGCCAGAAGCCGAGCGCCCATTTGGGCGGCATCGGCGCCTGCCCGGTCGCGTTTCGGTATTCGGCCATGACGGTGTCCAGAGCAGGGCCCGTAGAAGAAGTAGTAATCAATCGCCTCCGCCGCTTCCGAAGTCCCAGGAAACAACGCTCTGTGCGGCGCTGCCCGGTGGCGCCAGCGCCAGGCGGGCGACGGCATCGCGCGTGTCTTGAAAATACTCCATGCGGATCGTGTGCCGGCTGCCCTGCGCGAAATGCACTGTCGCCAGTGTCCGTTTTGGCGGCATGGATGTTCCAGTCGTCAATTACGGGCTTGTCGTCAATCCAGAGCCGGACGCCGTCATCGCTCCCGTGGAGAAAACGTAATCCCCGGCGAGATTAGCCTGCACGGAGCCGGACCAGCGGACGCTGAAATTTTCCTGCCCCAGACCCGGAGCCGGCGGTCCGGTCCAGTTGAAATCCACCTGCGGATCGGTCCGCGTTGTCACCAGCGTTTTCAAATCCTGTCCCTGGAAATACTCCCCGGTCAGGCCGCCAAATGTACCGTCCCGAGTGCGGAGGTGAGAGGCTGGAATGGGAGCAAAATCTTCCGTGCCGACGGAGACTTTGGTAAAAGCAGGGTTGTCCCAGAGAAGTCCGTAGCCATGGCTGGAAACCAGAAATGGAATGGCGACTTCACGGTTCTGCTGTTCCAGCGTCACCACGCTGTGCCGGTAATCCATGTACCCGTCCTGATGCTGCCCCAGGCCATAAATGCTCTCATCGGCAGGCAGAACGAACCGCTGCTGCGACTGATACGCCGCTTCCGGCGTCGGCCCGGCCAGCGTCGTGGGTGTCAGAGTCTTGCCGCCACCGGGCGTCTCGCTCAGGATGGGTCGGCCCTTTGCATCCATAAAGCGCACCGCGCCCGTCGCGCGGCTGACCTGTGCCTGCAATTGTCCGGTATTCACTGTCACAGATTGAGCATTGGACACGAGATGGAATGGGATCGGAGCGAATATAGCAATCACGCTCAGGCTTTTGGTCTTCGGCAGCGTCTCTGTCGGGCTGTAAGTCACACGGATAACGCGTGGCGCGCAGACTTGCAGGCGCATGGTTCCGGGCTGCATCCGCAGAGTTACGCCGCCTGCGTCTTTTTGCACCGAAACGACCGGAATTGGCGCAGCCTGAACAAGCGCAGAGGCAAGGCAAGTAACCCCAACCAGCAGGCTGAATAGACCTTTTGCATAGAATCTCCCTGGAATGAATTCCAGGGCTATAACAGGGCGATTGTCCGCCTGCGCGGACATAGGAAGCAGAGCGGCAGGCTTGCTCTTCTGTCCGCGCAGGCGGACGATCGCCTTATCAAAGACCCGGATTTCAATCCGGGGAACAAACGCAATAGTATTTTTCATAGGATTTATTGTCACGGTTGTGGGTCAAAGACCTCAATGCCGCTGATTTTGGGCAGATCGGCGGAGCCGACGGTGAACGAGATGATAATTTTTCCCTGCGCGTCGGGCAAAGTGCCGGGGAAATCTTTGACCAGGGCCTTGTCCTTGCCACCTGCTTCGGCAAAAACGTCTAAATCGGTGAGGACGCGCTTGCCGTTGATATCTACGTTGAACCTACGCTTGCCGGCGGCATCATAGGTCGTCTCGGCGAAGTGCAGACGAACGGTGTAGGTATGGCCGGCAGGCAGTTTCGGCAGGGGCAGCGTGTAGGCGCAGACGCCCCACCGCTCGGATTGATAGACTGATTGGGGCGCGGCATGTGGGATGTTCGTGTCAATCGGGTCGCCCACGGTTTTCGTGCTGCCACCCACAAACTCAGTGTCGGTGACGAAGCCATCATCGGAAGCGGGACCCGCGCCGAACGTGAAGAAAGGGCCGTCATTACCGCTGCCGCCGCAGTTGATCTTGAGCGGCCCGGTTCGCGCAATTGGGGCCGCAGCGACGGCGGGCGACGCCTTGACCTGCGCCCCAAGGTTCGGCGCGATACCGTCCGAGGGCGTCACCGTCACATTCCAACCGTCTACGACCAGTAGCGGGGAGTTGTTGCCCAAGTCTTTGGCGGCTGTCTCCACCGTGATCGTTTTGCTTTCACCGGGCAGAAACGACAGGTAATTGTCGCTGTAAAAGACGGGCAGGACGCGCTGACTAGAATGGCGGCGTCGCAACTGCCAGTGTGCCATGAGAGCAACGGACTTGGATGGGTTATGCAGCGTGACAGCCATTGACAGTTTGCCATCGGCGCTGTGGGAAGTCAGATGGGCTGTCAGCGGGACAATCGGCAGATCGTTCAGGGCCTGAAAGTTGTCCTGCTGCGTTTCGCGCCAGTAAAAGTTGTCGGAAAGCAGTTTCTTCTGGGCGCCGCGCAGTTCCAGTTTGACGAAATGAACGGCGGACAGCCCATCGGGGAAGGCAACGAGACCCACATCCGTTGCGGCGCTTGGAGCCGCCGTCACCTTGTCGTCATGGGCGTATTGGAGCGACCCGTCCAGATTATAGACCGCAACATGGATCGTGACATTAGTGAGCGCGCCCGGCGTGTTGTTGATGACCATGACGTGCCAGTTATTCTGGTTGAGTCTGCACATGGATCGGCTCACACGCTTTGCGGCAGGCGAACAGCGAAGAATTCGGCTCCAGATCCCAGCTATAGAGCTGCCACACAAAAGACGGCTGGGAGGGGTTGCTCATCCACGTAATAACACCCGTCGCCGGATGGAACAGCTTCGCTTCCCGGCCCTCGTACATGGCCCGGAAGGCTTCATAGTTAGCAAGCTGGCCTTTGCGCGCGAAGTCCGCCAGGCTGCTGATGGTTCCATACCGCGCAGCCAGCGTGCGCGGGTACCAGTCCCCACCCTGCGCGCCGCGCGCCAGGTCATGGCTGGCCCAATCGTCGTTGATCACGTTCCAGTCTTTGGCAGGCATCATCGCCTGAATGGCTTCCAGCGTCGGGATAGACACCGACCCGATCTCGGTCTTGAACGGTTCGCCGAAATTGTAAAACTCGCGCGGTGCGCGCCAGAAATACGGCCCGCCGGAGTTGACGCCGCGACCCGAGGTGGACGAAGGCTGATAGAGACGATTGCGTTCCAGTTCCGTCATCAGCTTTTGAATGCCGGCGTCAATGATCGGCGGCGGGAAGCCTTCATTGCGGGCGCACCAGACGGCGATGGCGGGGTGGGAACGAAAGCGTAAAATCTTCTCGCGGACATTCGCCATGTACAGGTCTACATCGTCCGGGTTCGGCCCGTCGTTGGGGTTCGGCTGGAAAAACTCATCCCAAAGCAGGATGCCGTACTTGTCGCAGGCATTATAGAAGTCCTCGCTCGTGCTTTGGCCGACCCAATTGCGGATCATGGTGTAATTGGCCTGCTGGTGCATCCGTACCTGGGCATCCAGACGCGCGGCAGGAATGCGCTTCAGGGCCTCGTCCATGCCCCAATCGCCGCCTTTGCACAGAATGGGAACGCCGTTGACGGACAGCGTCAGATTGTCCGAGTCGGGAACGGCGTAGGTGATCTTGCGAATGCCGAATGACGTATTCGTTTGGTCGGAGACAGCCCCCCCGCCTCCATTATTGGGGGTTAGGGGGCCATTGATCACAAAGCGCAAATGCAGCTTGTACAGATTTTGCGGCCCGTAGCCGTTGGGCCACCAGAGTTTGGGGTTTGACACATGCAGTGCCGGGACATCGGAAGGCGTCAGAGTCACTGCCTGCATCTCGTTCGCGGCCAGTGTCACGGGGGCGCGAAATGTCGCCGCGCCGAACGTGCCGACGAGAACCCCTTTTTGTGTCTGTGCAGTAACGTTGGTGAGCGTCGTCTGCACGGTCAGATCGGCAGAGTCCGTGCGGGGCAAGGGCAAATCCGAGGTGACATAGGTATCTTTGACCGTGACCGGGCCGGTGGCGGACAGCGAGACGCCCTGCCAGATACCCATGTTCCGGTCACGGATGCCCGGTATCCAGTCCCAGCCGATGCTGCACAAAAACGTTGGCCCGTCCCGCGCCGTTTCACCGCCGTTCGGGCCAACCCCGGCGGCGACCGTCTGCTCCACAGGATGGCCGGGATGCGGCTGCGGCAAAATCTGTACAGCCAGACTATTCGGCTTCCCGATCAGAGCATAGGGCGTGACATCAAACAGGCCACGCGCAAATGCGCCCTTGATGCTGCCCAGGTCATGCCCGTTGAGCCAGACTTCGGCCATGTAATTGATGCCGTCAAAGCGCAGCCAGACATGCCGGCCGATGTAGGAGCGTGGGACGGCAAAGCTTGTACGATACCAGTACGTTGCCCGGCACAGGCTGTCGGGGATTTTGTCGGGCCGGTTGTTTTCGCCGTACAGCGGCTCCGGGTACACGCCGTCGTTGACGAGGCTGGTCAGGACGGTGCCGGGAACCGTCGCCTTGTGCCAGCCGACAGGCCGGTAGCCACCCTGCGTGATCGCGTCGCCCCCCGCCGTGACTTTGGCCGCGTCCTGCAATTGCCAGCCCGCATTGAGCGAGATGGGCTGGGGCAATGCGATGGGGCCGGGAGCGGCGGCGCTGACAGGAAGAAGCGAACAGAGGAACCATGCTATGAATGGCACGGCTAACCGGCCTGCGGCCAAGAACCTCCGCTTCGCGAGGCTAAGATAGGGCAAATCCCAGTGCCGCGAAGCGGTACTTTTTGGCGTCTGCGCCGGATAGCCGTGCCATTCATGGCATGGTCTTATATGGCATGGTCTGCCAATCATGCCGCGAGTGTGTTGCTTCATTGGCTAATCTTCAGCGTGTACGCATGATCGCAGGGCTTGTCGGCGGGCAGTTGAACGGTCAGGCCGTCGGTGTCTCGCGCCCATTTCAGCGGGCCGTCATGGCCCAGCAGCGCACCTCGGTGATTTCTCCAATGGCCGAGGGCGCGTCTGTCCCCAGCGCTTTGATTGTCACCTGTTCGCCCGGCCAGGCCAGGGCAATGGCATACAGCGTGTCGCCTTTGGTCGTAAACCGGATGTCCTGGCCGGTGAATTCGGCCCGGTTGACATCCGTAAACGCCCCTTCCTGCACCTCGGTCGGGCCTTCGCCGAACACATGCCAGGGGCGCGTGCCGTAGATCGCCTCGCCGTTGACCTTCAGCCACTGCCCGATCTCGCGCAGCATTTGCTGTTCCGGTTCGGGGATCGTGCCGTCGGGCTTCGGGCCGACATTGAGCAGCAAGGCTCCGTTTTTGCTGACAATGTCCACGAGATCATTGACCAAAGAGTCCACGGTCTTGTAATCGTGGTTCTGGATGTATCCCCAGGAGTTTTTGCTGACCGACGTGTCATTCTGCCAGAGCTGCGCGCGGATGCCGGAGAGTTGCCCGCGCTCCACATCAAAGACCGCCGCGCCTTCGGGAAAGGCATGGTACTTGTAATTGATGGCGACGCCCTTGCCCCACTCCGCGCCGCGATTGTAATAAAACGCCGCGAACTTTTGCAAGTAGGGCGCGAAGGCTTCCTGATGAATCCACCAATCAAACCAGACCAATTGCGGTTGATACTTGTCCACCAGTTCGCACGTCCGCTGAAGCCAGTCTTCCAGAAAGGCCGGATCGGGCGGGTTTTGCGTGACATCGTCCGAGTTCTGCGGCGCGGGCTGGGCCGGGCCGTACAGGTCGTCGTACTCGGCATCCTGCACATCGGAGGGGAACTTGCGGCCGCCGTCAAAAAACCACCAGTGCTCCGCCCGGTGACTGGACACGCCAAATGTCAGGCCCTGCTGGCGAACGGCCTCGGCGAGTTCCCCCACGACATCGCGCTCCGGCCCCATCTTCGCCGCGTTCCAGCGCGTCAGCGCCGAGTCGTACATGGGAAATCCGTCGTGATGCTCGGCCACAGGAACTACGAATTTCGCGCCCCCTTCGGCAAACAACCGGGCGTACTCGCCGGGGTCATAGTTCTCGTATTTCATCAGGGGGATAAAATCTTTGTAGCCGAATTGGTCGGGCAGGCCGTAAGTGGCGAGGTGATGCTGATATTCGGGGCTGCCTTCCTGATACATGTTCCGAGGATACCACTCACTGCCGAAGGCGGGGACGGAATAAAGGCCCCAGTGGAGGAAGATGCCGAATTTACCGTCTTCGTACCACGCGGGGATTTGATAGGCTTTCAGCGACTCCCAATTCGGCTGAAAGGGGCCAGCCTGGGCGACATGAGTGATCGTTTCGGAAAGATTTTCGGACAAGGGGAGGCTCCTCGCGCTATTTTGAGTCTGCGGTAAACATTACTATAGCAAACAGGGCGCATTCTGTCAAGAACGGCGAGGCATTTTTCTCAACTACCGCTTACGAAGCGTTGACTTCTGCCATGCCGCCGCTGCCTTCATCGCGTTTAGCGGCTTCGTCCGAATCGGCGCGGGTCGCATAGTGCAGGCTTTTCTCAGCGCGCACTGTGGTTCCGTGCGGATCGGTTTCGGTGAAATCCAGCTTGTCGGACAGGCCTTCCAGCAGCAGCAGCCCGAATCCGCCCAGACGCTCCCCGCCGCCGAGTTCCGGGCGCATCGTGCCGGGCGGGGCAATGTCTTTCGGGGCGAAACCCTGTCCTTGATCGATCACGGTGATCACGACGCGCGGCTCGTAATACTCCAGCGTGACTTGATAGTGCGTCGCTTGGGAATGGGCGTGGCGGATGACATTGGAGCAGAGTTCGCTGAGGATAATTTCCACGTCGTCAATGTCAGCTTTGACCACGCTGATGTCTTCCAGGAGACACCGGCTGAGAAGCCGGGTGGTCCGAATATATGCCTTATCTTCCGGCAGGTTCACCGACAGTCGCAGTATCATGGCTTTTCCCGCTGCCGCCTCATCGGCGTAAGGGCCTCACTCTCTCCACTTGCCCGAAGCGTTGTACGAATTCTGCTATTATAGCATGACTGCCTGCATTCTGCAAAAAGGGCCCGCCGAGAAATCGCCGGGCCTGTTGAGAAAGCTATGGACCGACGCTGAGGCTGACGGCAGCATAGCCGCTGTATGGCCCATAGGTGGCATAGGTGTAGTCGCCGGTCGGAGACACATTCTAGAGCGAAGCCGTGCCGTTGGTCTTGTTCCAGAGAATGTGCGTCGCATTGTCCAGCCCAGTTGCAATGGCTTTCGCCGAGTAGCCGCTGAAGGAGCCATAATTTGTGATTGGTACATCGGGCCTGCGCCGATGGAGCAAAGGCCAGCAGGCCAAAGCCGAGCAGAGTCAGGGGTATGCCGCACAGGGCCAGCCGCCCGGAAGCGGCGTCGGTAGGGGTGCGGCGAGAGAAAGGAGGGAGTTGCATCATCCGTATTTCCATCCAAAGTAGAATATGGCGTGAGATCCAACTAGAACGCCACACCCTATCGTAACACGCCGCCGGAAAACGTGCGAGTGGGCGGTTTATTCCCTGGAAGAAATGGTTCGGGTATAATCATCTTATGGATCATGACCGCCTGTTTAAAGAACTTCTATCCACCTTCTTTGTTGAGTTCGTGGAGGCGTTCCTGCCGGAACTCGCCCCGCATCTGGAACATGGGTCACTTGAGTTTCTGGACAAAGAGGTCTTCACCGACATCACGGCTGGGGACAAGCATGAGGTGGATTTGATTGTCCGGGCCAGATTACGAGAACAGGACGCCTTCTTTCTCATCCATGTGGAGAACCAATCAACAGCACAGGCGGACTTCCCCAAGCGCATGTTTCGCTACTTTGCGCGGCTCACAGAGAAACATAACTTGCCCGTGTTTCCGGTCGTAATCTTCTCTTATGACGCTCCACGTCGACCGGAACCAAACCGCTACACAGTTGCCTTTCCGAGCGGGACGGTGCTGGATTTTCACTACAAGGTCATCCAATTGAACCGCCTGCCCTGGCGCAAGTTCGTCCAGCAGCCCAATCCAGTCGCGACGGCACTGATGGCAAAGATGAGGATGAGCGTCCGAGACCGGCCCCGCGTGAAACTGGAATGCCTGCGTCTGCTGGCAAGCCTGAAACTGGACCCGGCGAGGGCGACGTTGATCGGGGTGTTTATTGAGAGTTACTTGAGATTGTCGGCGCAGGAAATGAAGCAGTATGAGCGCGCTTTTTCGGCGCTTCTGCCGGAAGAAAGGAAAGAAACGATGGAACTGATGACAAGCTGGGAACGACAGGGCCGATTGGAAGGCCGAACCGAGGGCATTTCGCAGGGGATTTCGCAGGGCAAAGAAACGCTGCTCATCCGCCTGCTCCAGCGTCGCCTGGGCGCGGTTCCCGCCGAGGCCACGCAGCGGCTGAACCAGCTTTCGCCGGAGCAGCTTGACGACCTGGGAGAAGCCCTGCTGGATTTCAGCACAATGGCTGATCTGGAGCAGTGGTTCGCCCGGAACTGAAACGGGCTTTTTCCAATCGCTTGACAGGATGCCTTGCGAATGCTAGAATGAGGCACACTATGACAGCCTCCCCTCAAACACAGACGCCGATCCTGGAAATGCGCGGCATCAGCAAATCGTTTCCCGGTGTCCGCGCCCTGGACAATGTCTCGCTTTCCGTCGCGCCGGGTGAAGTCCATGCCCTGATGGGCGAGAACGGGGCGGGCAAGTCCACGCTGATGAAAATTCTGGCCGGGGCGCAGCCCGCCGATGCCGGCGAGATAATTCTGGACGGCAAGCCCGTCACCGTGGACACGCCGCAGCGCGCGCTGGACTTAGGGATCGCCATTATTTACCAGGAATTGATGCTCGTCCCCCATCTGTCCGTCGCGGAGAATATCTTTTTGGGACGGGAGCCGCGCCTCCTGCCCGGCTGGGTGAACGGAACCAGGATGCGCCGCGAGGCGCAGGCGCTGATGGAGAATCTGGGCGAAACCCTGGACGTGCGCCGGCCCGTCGGGCCGCTGTCCATCGCGCAGCGGCAGATGGTGGAGATCGCCAAAGCGACCAGCCGTAATTCGCGCGTCATCGCCATGGATGAGCCTTCCGCGACCCTGACCGACCACGAACTGGAAAACCTTTGGCGGTTGATCCGGCAGTCGAAATCCCAGGGCATCGGCATTGTGTATATCTCGCACCGCATGGAAGAAGTCTTTCAAATTGCCGACTCGGTGACGGTACTGCGCGACGGGCGCTCGGTGGGAACCAGCCGCATCGGCGACATTGAGCGGGACGCCGTGCTGAAACTGATGGTCGGGCGCGATTTGGACGAAACGTTTCCCAAGGTCGCTGTTCCGCCGGGCCGCCCGGTACTGGAAGTCAAGGGCCTGTCGCGCCGAGGCGTGTTGGACAACATCCATTTCACGGTTCACGCCGGCGAAGTGGTCGCGCTGGCGGGGCTGGTGGGGTCGGGCCGGACCGAGATCGCCCGCTGCCTGTTTGGGGCCGATGCGTTCAGCGCCGGACAAATCACGCTGGACGGCCAGCCGTTCCACCCCCGGTCGTCGCGCGATGCGATTCAGGCGGGCATCGGGTTCGTGACGGAAGACCGCAAAGACCAGGGCGTGATCCTGAACATGACCGTTCGGGAAAACGTCTCGCTGGCGTCTTTGGAAAAAGTGACATCCGGCGGCTTCATTCAGGGCGGGGCGGAGCGGCAGGAAGCGCAGGAAAGCGTGCAGCGCCTGCGGGTGAGGACCCCTTCCATTGAGCAGCGCGTCGGCAACTTATCGGGCGGCAACCAGCAGAAAGTGGTGATTGCCAAGTGGCTGCAAACGCCTCTCAAGCTCTTGATTCTTGATGAGCCGACGCGCGGCATTGATGTCGGGGCCAAGCTGGAGATTTACCAAATCATGAACGAATTGACCAGTCAGGGCGTGGCGATTCTCATGATCTCATCGGAACTGCCGGAAGTGCTGGGCATGGCGGACCGCATTATCGTGATCCGCGACGGGCGCGTGGCCGGCGAAGTGGACCGGGCGGACGCCACCCAGGAAAAGATCGGAAGCCTCGCACTGACGGGGTGAAAGAAGTCCTTCGGAACAATGGACATCAAGGAGAACACGACGTATGAGCATCATGTGCAAAAAGAGATCAGGGCTGGCGGTCGCCCTGCTCGCCCTGGCAGCGGCCCTGGCGGGCTGCCACAACGACGCCGGCAACGGCAATGGGGCAACCGGCAGCGGAACCACGGGCGGCAGCGGGCAGACCACTCAGAGCCAGCCGGCGGCGGGCGGGAAGACGCTCCAGATCGCTGTCATTCCCAAGGGAACCACGCACGAATACTGGAAATCGGTTCATGCCGGCGCGGTCAAAGCCCAGCAGGAGCTGACGGCGGCGGGAACCCCGGTCAACATCCTCTGGAAAGGGTCGGTCCGCGAGGACGACCGCAACGGCGAGATTGATGTTGTGGAGACGTTTCTGACCCAGCAGGTCAACGGCATTGTCCTGGCCCCGCTGGACTCCCAGGCGCTGGTACAGCCGGTGAAGGATGCGGCCAAGCAGAAAGTCCCGGTCGTCATCATTGACTCGGGTTTGAACAGCCAGGATTATGTCTCCATGGCTGCCACAGACAACGAGAAGGGCGGAATGCTGGGCGGGCAGCAGCTTGCCAAAGTCCTGGGCGGCAAAGGCCGCGTGCTGCTGCTTCCCTACGCGCAAGGCTCAGCCAGCACCGAGGGACGCGAAAAAGGCTTCCTGGAAGCCATGAAGCAGAACCCCGGCATCACCGTCCTGTCCAGCAATCAATACGGCGGCCCGACGACGGACACCGCTTACAAGACCTCTCAAAATCTCCTGGCCCGCTTCGGCAGCCAGACAGACGGCGTCTTCGCGTCCAATGAGACCAACACGCGAGGAATGCGTCTGGCCCTGAAAGACGCGGGCCTGCTGGGCAAAGTCAAGTTCGTCGGCTTCGACGCCGCCCCGGATTTAGTGCAGGCCTTGCAGGCCAAAGAGCTACAAGGCCTGGTTGTCCAGGACCCGTTCAAGATGGGTTATCTCGGCGTCAAAACCGTGGTGGATGCCATCCAGGGCAAAACGGTGCCGAAAAACATTGACACCGGCGTCACACTGGTCACTCTGGACAACATCAACACGCCTGATGTCAAGACGCTGCTGAACCCGCCGCTGGATCAGTATTTGAAGTAGAGAAGCAGCCTCCTAACCCCCAATAATGGGGAAATCAGGAAGCCCCTCCTGCTCCCCCATTATTGGGGGCTGGGGGGGGCTTCTTTCCTATCCCCGCCACACAATCCCCGCCACTCCCGTCAGCGCGACAATAGCCATCACCGGCACCCGGCGCGACACGGCCAACCCCACGGCGGCAAGCAAGATCAGCCCGTTGCGGGGGCTGAAGCCGACGCTGTGCAGAATGCCGCCCAGCGCGACCACAAACACGCCGACGACGGCCAGTCCCAAGCCCTGCACAAACCCTTCCACAGCGGGATGATCCTGCACGCGGCGGTACAGCCGCTCCACGGCCAGAATGAGCAGCGGCGGCAGCAGAATCGCCAGCAGGGCCAGCAGACTGCCGCGCAGCCCGCCCGTCAAATACCCCAGGCTGATCACCCACAGACCGCTCGGTCCCGGCGCGATCTGTCCGATGGTCAGGGACTCGCCGAACTGCCGCTCCGTCGCCCAGTGTCGGGCCGTCAGATCGGCATGCAGGCTCGGCAGGTTCCCCATGCCGCCCGTGGAAAACAGCGACGCTTTCAAAAACAGCCAGAAAAACAGAGCAGCATTCATCGCGCCGCTCCCCGGCGTCGCCACACATTCCAGACCGCGCCGATGCCGCCCGCGCCGCACAAAATCAGCAGCACAGGCAAATGCGACCCTCCCGCCGCCAGACCGCTGGCAGCTAACAGCAGCAGGCTCAAACTCAGACTCCCCCACCCCGCGCGTCGGCTTTGACGAAGCGGCGGGCGCGCGATCTGCCAGGCCGTCACCAGTCCTAACCCCACCACCGCGGGAATGATCCCGCTCAACGCCTCCCGCACCAGTGGCGCCTGCTGGACATGGGCATAGGTGGCTGTCAGCAGAAGCGTGATGCCGACGCTGGGCAGCAACAGACCCAGCAGGGCCAGAAAAATACCCCTCACGCCTGCCGTTTTTCGCCCGATCAGAATAATGAGCGCCAGCAGGTTAATGCCGGGCGCAAGCTGCACCAGAGCCCAGAAGCGCGCAAACTCCACGTCCGTCAGCCACCGCTGCTCATCCACCACCGCTTTGCGAAGCAAGGCCAGCGTCGCCATGCCGCCGCCAAACGATTGCCATCCCAGCCCCAGCCAGACCCTGAGAATTTGCCAGGAGGAAGGCGCAGGCGGGACAGCAGGCGTTTTCGGCAGCGAGGATAAGGGTGACATGTCTCCATTATAGCACGGCGAGAGAAACCACGCCGGGAGTGCCGAAAGCCAAGCGGGCGCACCGACACGCCCGAATCCAAAGCCCAAGGCGATTGACTGTTTCTGCATCGCCAACGGAGGGCGATGCCGACGACTTAATTGAGGATATCGTGCACTCTGTGCAGGATTTTGACACTGCCGGAGTGAATGTCTTTTCCACAGACAAATGCAGGAAAGGGAAACAACAAAGCATGTCCGAAGCAGGCGCGGCGACAATGCCGCAACCGATACCTCCGGCGCTTCCCAATACCGCACCGGCCCCTCTAGAGGAACTCGCGACCAATGGAAAGGGTGATCTGTGGCAGCGGCTGCGGCAGCCTCACTTTGAGCATGACCATCCGCCGGTCCAAAATGCGAACATAGTCTATCAGCAGGGATTAAGCCCGCTGGATAAACTGGCTGTCGCTATCACCGACAAAGTCGGCTCCATGGGCTTCTTTTTGCTGATTCTGGCCTGGACGATTCTCTGGACCAGCTACAATATTCTGGCGTCGGAAATTCCCGCGCTGCACTGGAAGTCCTTTGATCCGTTCCCGGCCTTTGTTGCTTATCTCCTGATCAGCAACGTGATTCAGATCTTATTGATGCCGCTCATCATGGTGGGGCAGAACGTCCAGGGACGCCATTCCGAAATACGCGCCCAGCTTGATTTTGAGGTCAACCAGAAGGCTGAGAAAGAGGTCATGGTGGTTCTTCGGAACCTGGAACACAATACAGATCTGGTCATTCAACTCATGAAGCATCTGGAATGCCGGATTTCGGAGGAAGAGCTGCGCGCCATCGCCGCCGAGCATGAACTGGCGGAACAATTGGAGAAGGTCGATCCCCTGGCCGAGAACAAGCAGCAGTAGCGGCTTGCTTTTTCAGACCGTCCCCGGTACAATTCGCTTATGACGACGCCTCGGGCCGGCAAATATTGCCCGCATTGCCAGACGATGACCTTTCTGGAGCAGGAGGTCTGCGAGAACTGCGGGTATCACTTCCGAACCGGAGCGGCGCTGCCCTCGCCTGATGATGCCTCGCTGCATCGGACGATGCAGTTTACCCTGCCGCCTCTGGCGCGGCGGGAACCGCCCGCAGCCGTCCCGGCCCTGCCGCCGATGCTTCCCGCGCGTCGGCAACCCTTGCCGGTTTTCGCCCTCATCGCCACGCTCGCGCTGGCCGCGCTGGCGTTGGCGTTTTTCTGGCAGCAGCGCGCGCCGTCCATTTCCGAATCTGATTTGTCGCCGACCGGGATATGGGACAGCGCGCTGACGAGCCGGTCCTCCGCAAATGCCCGTCTGACATTTACTTTTGCCGGCGACGGCAGCGGAACATTTGCCTGGCAGGAGCAGAGCGCGGGCGCGGCACGCCCTTTGGCCGGGCAATCGCCGCTGCGCTGGCATCAGAACGCGCAGGGACTGCTGGCTCTGACCATCGCCCCGCCGCCGGCAGGAGACGCTGTTTCCGGCACCATCATCGCGATCTTCAACAGCCATGCCTGGCTGTGGCGGCTGGATCGCCCCCACAAGAGGCTGATCCTGGGCACCCTGGTTTTCACGGAGCGGCCGGGGTCGGGGGGATAGCGCGCTCCGCCATTTGCAGCGCCTGCCGCGCCTGCGGCCAGTTGGGATTGAGGGCCAGCGCCTGACGGTACGCTTTGGCCGCTTCCCCGGACCGGCCCTGCGCCAGCAGCGCATCTCCCAGGCCGGTGTAAGCCGGCGCGTAGCCCGGCTTCAGCCGGGCCGACGCGCGAAATTCGGCCTCCGCCCCCCCCCGCTCCCCAATCTCCAGCAGCGCCAGCCCCCGGCTGGCATGGGCCTCGGCAAAACCGGGCCGCAGTCGTATGGCTTCGGTCAGCAGCGGCAAAGCATCCAGAGGCTGACCTCGGTCCAGAGCGACGAGGGCCAGATTGTTGCACGCCCCCCAGCTTTGCGGGTTCACGGCCAGCGCCTGCAAAAACAGGGGAATGCTGTTTTGCCAGACGCGGGACTGCGCTTGGCTGCCCAGCCCGAACAGCAGCAGAGCCGCCGCGCACGCGCTCCAGGCCGCCAATTGGAGGCGAGGCACTTCAGTTCGGCTCAGAAGCGCCAGCCCCCAGGCAAGTCCCAGCGCCGGACCCAGCAGGGCAAGATACAGATAACGGTCGGCCACCGTGGAGTACACCTGGAACACAAACGGCGTCAGCCCCAGAGTGGGCAGCAAGGCAGTGGCAAACCACACGACCGAAGCCGTCAGCCACGGAGCGCGGCGACGGCCCAGCGCGGCGGCAAGTCCCACGGCGAGGGGAACCAGGCTGGAAAGAAAAAACCATCTCTGCGTCACCAGCCAGACCGGGCTGCGCCCATAATCAATTCCCAACGCGGTCGGCCAGAACAGTTTCCCCAGGTAGAACGCCAGAGCGTCCCCGGAGATAAATGGCCGGGTCCAGAGTGGCGTCACGATGTCTTCGGTCACCGGCTGGGCGGCATGGGTCAGCAGCAAAAAGACGACGCAGAGCGCTCCCCAGCCCGCCATGCCCCAGCGCCAGGCGCGCAGGGGGCGACGCAGGATCAGCGTTTCCAGGATTACGACCAGCAGCGGCAGGATAATGGCAGATGGCTTAGACAGCAGGGCTAGCGCAAAGCAAATTGTGGCAAGCAGGAACCACGGCGATAGCGCCCTCGCCCGCCAAGAACCTAACCCCCCAGTCCCCTTCCCTGTTAAGGAAGGGGGAGCAGGAAAAAAGTCTTCACCCCCGCCCCAATTCTGGGCAGCAGGAAAAGAGTCTTCACCCTTCCCTAACAGGGAAGGGTCGCCGCTTGCGGCGGGGTTAGGTTCTTGGCGGTTAGGTTCTTGTGCGCCGGGGTTAGGTTCCTCGCGGGCGGAGGGACATTGGCGCAGATAAACGTGCAGTGACAGCAGGGAAAACAAACCTGACAGCAGGCCGCGTATCTCAGCGATCCAGGCTACCGATTCTACCTGAACGGGATGGATCGCGAACAGCAGCGCCCCCGCGCCTGCTGCCCAATCGCTGCCGACCGTTCGGGGATAGGGCAGCAGACGGCGCAGCAGAGCGAAGACGAGCAGGACATTGGCTAAGTGCAGCAGGAGGCTTGCGGCGTGAAAGATGCGCGGATCCAGTACTTATCCAGAGGCCGTCCGGCGTCGGGACGGGACGGGGCAGATGCGCGGTCGCCGCCAGCAGCGCGTACAGGCTGTAACTCAGGGGAATGTACAGGTTCTGATAAGGCGTCTTCCAAAATCGCGCGAGATTGGCCGAGGAAACCGGGTGCAGGTATGGGTTGGCGTAGACGTGCATGCCGTCATCCCAGCGGACAAACCCGGCGGTGGGAACGGCGTGAAAAACGGTTCCCGTCATGACAACAAGCAGCAGGCCGATCAGCACGGGCCGCGGATGAGAGACAAAGGCAGGCATAAGGGAATTGTCGGAATACGGCGGCGCGATCCGCAGGTAAGTTTACGGGGATAATTTGACGGGGAAGGGATTGCCGCCCGCATTCGCGAATAAGATACCTGGAGAAAGCCGTATGAATACCCGATCTCTTTCCGCCCTCGCCTTTGTCGCCCTCTGTCTGGCCCTGGGCGGTCTGGCGCTGCATCGTCAGATCGCCGCGCACCCGCTCCCGCCGGAAGCCGAACAGGAGGGCGAGCGCATTCCGTCGGCTGCCCAGGGGCAGGAGGTGGACAAACACACCTGGCATATCGCGACCGGGGCGGAACGGCGCGCGGTCACGGACTCCATTCAATCTCAATTGGACGGCTTTCGCACCGGAAACGCCACGCAAGCCATGAAGTATCAGAGTGAGGGCCTGCGCCACCGCTTTTCTTCGCCTCAAAGCTTCCTGCAAATGATTCAAAGTCATTACCCGGAGTTCGGTCATTGCCGCACGGCCCGATTTGGCCCGGTCTGGACCGATCACTCCGGGCAGTATGCCAACGTAATTGTGACGGTGCGGGGCGAGGACGGGTTTCTGGCGCAGGGCGACTACCTGCTGGTGCGCGAAGCGGAAGGATACCGAGTCGCCGGTGTCAATGGCGGCGGGCGGGTGCCGGGTTGAAGGCGCGTTCGCCCGGCGCTGTCATAGCGACGCTGTTTGTCTTTGGGACAGCCTGCGGCCTGCCCGCGCTAGGTCAGATGCCAGTTATTCATTATCCGCGCGTTGTCGGCGCTTCTCCCCGCCGATCCGTCGTGTTCCGCATTCCGGCGACGGGGCTGACGCCTCTGCTGTTTTCCAGCGCCGATCTGCCGGCAGCACTGCAATTAGACGCGAAGACAGGTATCGTCACCGGCCAGATGGTCAAAGAAGGCGGCACAACTGCTCATATCACGGTGCAAAGTCCCGCAGGCCGGGCCGAAGCCGCGTTGACCTTTGTGTGCGGCGCCAGCGCCCTGGCGCGGACGCCGCCGATGGGCTGGGATTCGTTCAACATTTACGCCGACACCGTTTCGGACCGGGCTATCCGGCAGGCGGCGGATCGGCTGATACAGACCGGCCTGGCGGCGCACGGCTACCAGACGATCATTATTGACGACACCTGGGAGGGTGCGCGAGACAAAAAGACGGGCCGGATGCGCGCCAATAAGCGCTTTCCCGACATGGCCGCGCTGGCGGCCTACGTGCATAGCAAGGGCCTGAAACTCGGCCTGTCGTCTTCGGCAACTCAGCACACCTGCGCGGGCTACACAGGCAGCTTGGGACATGAAACTGAAGACGCGCAGACGTTTGCGAATTGGGCATTGATTATCTGCGCTATGACTGGTGCCCGCTGACCGTGGACAAACAAAAGCCGCCCTCCGACATGAAGACGGCCTTTGCCCGAATGCGAAATGCTCTGAATGCAGCTGGTCGGGATATTGTCTACGCTGTTTCCACCTATGGGCGCAATGCTCCGTGGGACTGGGCCGGGCCGGTAGCCGGCGCGAACAGTTGGGGGACGACGCCCGCTATGTACGATTCGTGGCCCGTTTTAGCCGCCAACGGCTTCGGGCATCCCCAGGTGGCGGACCGCGCCGGACCGGGCCACTGGAACAATCCGGGCCTGCTCATGACGGGTCGGACCGGCTTCGGCAATCTGCACTTCTCGCATCTGACGCCCGACGAGCAAAAGACGCAGATGTCGCTGTGGAGTTTGCAAGCCGCGCCGCTGCTACTCTCGTGCGATCTGACGCAGATTGATCCAAATATGCTCCATCCTTCCACCACGATGCTGCTGACGAATGACGAAGTTCTCGCCGTGGATCAGGACCCACTGGGCCAGGCAGCGAAGCCCGTGGTGACGGGAAACAACTTCCAAGTCTGGGCACGCCCGCTGTGTGATGGAACACAGGGGGTCGGCCTGTTCAACCTGGGGAACAGCGCCGCCCCGGTCACAGTTTCCTGGGCGGCGCTGGGACTGTCCGGCCCGCAGCCGCCTGTGCGCGACCTGTGGCTGCATCGTGACCTGGGGATCATTGGGGCCTCGCTCACCGTCCCAATCCCCGCGCACGGAGTCGTTCTGCTCAAGGTCGGCACGCCGACAACGAAAGAGATAAATTCATGAATCGCCTGTGGCTTCTGGGAATCGGGATAGGAATTGTCACAATGATGCCTCTGACTGCGCCTTCATGCGCCTCCGCCCCGCCCCCGGCAGAGACCACCCTCGCGCTAAAGCGTGTGCCTGCCGCGCAGCGGGAAGGAATGCAGTTTCTGATCCAGAACATGCCGGACGCGGATCGGCACACGCTTTCCGCACAGTTTCTGCTCCAAAACGTCGCGCTGGCTTATGAAGCCTGGCAGAAATCGCCCTGGAAAGCCAGCATTCCCAAGTCCGTGTTCCTGAACGCTGTCCTGCCCTATGCCAGTCTCACTGAAACGCGCGATGACTGGCGTGAAATGCTGCGCGAAAAAGCGCTGCCCCTGATCACAGGCTGCCGGACGCCAGGCGAGGCCGCACAGCGGCTGAACGAGAAATTATTTCCTCTGTTGAACGTGCACTACTCCACCGAGCGGTCGCGCCCTGACCAAAGCCCGTGCGAAAGCCTGGCAAGCGGCAAAGCCTCCTGCTCCGGGCTGTCCATTCTGCTGGTAGACGCCTGCCGCTCCGTCGGCATTCCCGCCCGCATTGCCGGCACGCCAATGTGGATGAACGGGCGCGGCAACCATACCTGGGTGGAAGTCTGGGACGGCGGCTGGCATTTTGTAGGCGCATCAGAGCCGGACGCGCAGGGTCTGGACCATGCCTGGTTCACGCACGATGCCTCGGAAGCGATTGCGAGTGACCCCGCCCATGCCATTTACGCCAGCAGTTTTCAGAAGACGGGCCTGGCTTTTCCGCTGGTCTGGGCTACGGACAACCAATCTGTTCCCGCCGTCAATGTCACTGCCCGTTACGCGCCGCAAGCGGCAGCCGCAAAGACGACGTACACAGCACGGCTTCTCGTCAACGTGCTTGATTCCCACGGCAAGCGTGTGGCAGCGAACGTCACCGTACACGAGTCCGGCGGGGCTGTGATTGGAAACGGCATCAGTAAGGACGAGACAGCAGACTTGAACAATCTGCTGACCTTTGACGTGCATCGGGGCGAAACTTTGGAAATCGCGGCTGCGCGCGGCGACCAGACCGCCCGGCAGTCGGTGTCAATGGGAACAGACACGCCGCAAATCGTGGAGATGCGTCTGGAAAGTTCCCTCAGTGCTGCCGCACACAAGACATTGATGACGGCGCTGACTGCGTATTTCAGCGCCTCGCCGGAAAAACAGGCGCAGTGGACCTTTCCAGCCACTCTGGAAAAGCTGCTGCAAAAGAACGATTCGGCGGTACGGGAAGCTGCCTGGAAAGCTTACCGAAACGCGCCAATCCACGCGGCAGCCAAACAGGATTTTGACGCCAAACAAGTGCGATTCGGAACCTATCTCAGCCCGTATACGGTCAAAACTGTCGGGACACGGCCCGCGCACGGATGGGGGCTGGTCATCGCCATGCACGGCGGCGGCGGAGCGCCCAAAGAAGTCAACGACGAGCAGTGGCAGGAGATGCAGATTTACTACAAAGACCATCCAGAAAACGGCGGGTATCTGTATCTGGCCCTGCGCGCCCCCAATGACACCTGGAACGGCTTTTATGATGTTTACGTATATCCCCTGATCGCCAACCTGGTCCGGCAGTTCCTGCTGCTCGGCGACGTAGACCCGAACAAAGTCTTTTTGATCGGCTACTCGCATGGCGGCTACGGCGCGTTTGCCATCGGGCCGAAGGAGCCGGACCTGTTCGCCGCCATTCACGCCTCTGCTTCCGCGCCGACCGATGGCGAAACAACGGCCAAAACGCTTCGCACCACGCCGTTCACTGTCATGGTCGGCGACCACGACACGATGTACGGGCGGCTGGAGCGAGATCAGAAATTCGCCGCCGAAGTGCAGGCGCTGCGCGGGCATCGAACAGACATCTATCCCGTCACCGTAGACATCAAAGCCGGCTTCGGGCATGGGGGCCTGCCGGATCGGGACTTTCTCGCGCAGATGACTCCCGCCGTTCGCAACCCGGTCCCGCGCGAAGTGACCTGGCTGATGACCGACGACGTCATTACTGACTGTTTCTGGCTCCAGACAAAGACGCCGGGCAAAACACAGGAAATTGACGCCGCCTGCCGCGACAACCATCTTGTTGTAACCACAACGCCGAATGTCACCTCGGCAACCGTGCTTTTGGACAGCCGCCTGGTAGATTTCGCCAGGCCTCTCACGCTGGAAATCAACGGCAAAACATCCCAAACACGCATCGTCCCCAGCCTGCGGACGCTCTGCGAGACGCTGAGGCAGCGAGGCGATCCCAATCTTGCTTTCACAGCCCGCCTTGACCTGCCGCGATAATCTGACAAACGCCACCACAGGAGAAACCCGCCCATGCCGCTCTTCTGCCATCACTGCCAGTCCGAACAGGCTGACGGCAATGCTGTCTGTGATCAATGCGGCGCGTTCCTGCCGCCCGTTCGCCAAACACGCCGCGATCTCCGGCAGATGGTGGCGGTTTGCGCCCTGTTGGGCGCTGTGCCGTTTCTTCTTGTGGCCGTGCCAAAGATTGTCGGCAAAAAGCCGCCAACGGGCGTCACGCGGGCATTTCCAGCCCCCCTTGCGGACCACCTTCCCCCGGACCGCCAGGGAACCGCGCAAACGCCTCCCACGTTGTCCTCTGCCGACCCTGTGCCGTTCTCAGTCACCCTGCTTTCTTCCAGCGCCGGCAAGCATGTTCCTGTCGGATCGCGCGTGATGATCGCCGCCTACGTCGCACTCGCGCCGGGCCAAAGCGCCGCCCTGGAGATGTCTTCTCAAAAAGGCCATGCGCCGCCCACCGTGTTCGCGATCGCACAAGGCAGCTTGTGCAGCGCAGCCTGGACTCCCACCGCTCCCGGCAAGTACGAGTTCACGGCGACCGCGCAGAACAATCAGCAAAACGTTTTCTCGCGGCGCTTTTTTATCTGGGCAGACCCGCCGCATGTCGCTGGCCTGAATGCCATGGCCGCTGCCCCCATTGACATTGCTCCTGTTGCCGCTCTGCCTGTGGCGGCATACCGGCCCGTCGTCATTTCTCCCCTCCCCCAGAGCCTGCCCCTGCCTCCCCTCCGACGAGCCGCCGTGCTACGTCCTGCGGCAGCCCTGCGGCCTTTGTTCCTCCATTCCCGCTTTCCTGTTCGGTATCATGTACTGGTCGCGAAGTTTCCTTTTTCCCGTAATGCCGACATCCTGGCGCGCGCCCTCCATAACAACGGCTTCCATGCCGCCGTCCGCACCATTGCCGCCACTGATGGAACGATACGCTATGCGGTGGACACGGGTATTTACCCGCCGGGGGAAGCGCAGAAGCAGGCGCAGATTTTGCAGCGCGACGGCTACCCGGCCTACTGCTACAGTAATCGTTGATGAGGCGCTGACCCATTCGGCTTTACGGGGAACTTTCCCCCTTCGCACGGCCTTTTTCCTTTACTACTCTCCTTGTGGTAAAATAAAGCTATGACCGTGCATTCTTATTCTCTCACTCATCTTCAGGAACTCGAAGCCGAGTCCCTGTTCGTGATCCGCGAAGTGGCCGCTCAGTTTGAGCGCCCTGTGCTGCTGTTTTCCGGTGGCAAGGACTCCATCGTCCTCAGCCACCTCGCCCGCAAAGCGTTCTGGCCGGCCCGCATCCCGTTCCCATTGCTCCATATTGACACCGGTCACAACTTCCCGGAAACGCTGGACTATCGGGATCAGTGGGCGGAAACCATCGGCGCCAAGCTTATTGTCCGTTCCGTGCAGGAATCGATTGATCAAGGCCGTGCTGTGGAAGAAAAGGGTTTCAATGCCAGCCGTAACATCTTGCAGACCGTCACGCTGCTGGACGCCCTGGAAGAACTCAAAGCCGACGCGGCTCTGGGCGGCGGGCGCCGCGACGAAGAAAAAGCGCGGGCGAAAGAGCGCTTCTTCTCGCACCGCGATGAGTTCGGCCAGTGGGACCCGAAAAACCAGCGGCCTGAACTCTGGAACCTGTTCAACGGCCACAAGCATCTGGGTGAGCATTTCCGCGTTTTCCCCATCAGCAACTGGACCGAAATGGATGTCTGGCAGTATATCTTGCAGGAAAATATCGCGCTGCCTAATCTCTATTTCACCCATGAGCGCGAGGTGATTGAGCGCGACGGCGTCCTGCTGGCCGACTCCGATTACCTGAACAAACGCCCCACCGAACTGCCCGAAATCCGCCAGGTCCGCTTCCGCACCATCGGCGACATGACCTGTACGGGCGCGGTCGTCTCCCCCGCAACGTCCGTAGAAGAAATCATCCAGGAAGTCGCCGCCGCCCGCACCACCGAGCGCGGCACCCGCTCCGACGACAAGCGCTCCGAAGCGGCTATGGAGGATCGCAAAAAAGAGGGGTACTTCTAGGATGATACCGAGTGTTGATATTGACGTACCTTCGCCATTACATGAGTGCTTTCTCCATTGCGAAGTCATTTGCGATCGTGAGTGCTGCGGAATTGATGCGATTTCTCAGGAACCCGACTTGGTGAGGGCTTGGAGCCGCAGAGTGGGTTATGCCAAAGTCCGCCAAGCATTAAGCCAGGTAGAGAATTTAATAGCCCAGGTTGACGATCGCTCTCACAATGTCAGTTCGCTCTTCCTTAATGCCTGCACACATGGAGAAGTCGGACGGGTAGAACTGGTCTCGTTCTTGCAGGCGTTTGTTAAGTCGTTGAGGAGTTGCCCAATGAATGAAGTTTTGACGCGGGCTGAGATGGAAGCGCAGTTTGATGGGGAGTGGGTGCTGATTGCCGACCCGGAGACGGACGAGAATTTGGAAGTCCTGCGTGGTTTGGTAGTCAGTCATGGCAAGGACCCGGATGCAGTTTATGCGGAAGCGACGAAGCAGCAGATTAGACGCTGGGCCTCTCTTTATTTTGGGCCGCCGCCGGACATGTCGGTGTTGCTGAATATCTGGGCATGAAAACTTCGTTTGATCCTACACAACGCCTGATCGTTTTTCCCGTTGACGTGCATGGGCCAAATGGAAGCGGGGTCGCCCATCTCGCGCTGGATACAGGGGCGACAGAAACAACCATTAGTCGTCGCGTTCTTCTTGCCGTTGGTATTGACCCGGCGCGAATGAACAAAGGCTCTGTTCCAGTGTTGACTGGGAACGGCGTTATTTCCGTTCCTCTCGTCACTCTGGACAAATTGGACGCGCTGGGGCAGGAGCGCTACGGTTTCACTGTTCAGGCCCACACACTGCCGGCTTCGCTGCCAATAGACGGCCTACTCGGCCTGGACTTTATTCGCAGCGGGCGTCTGGTCGTTGATTTTCGGACGGGCCGCATTGTACTGACATGATAGCTAAAGAGTGAAGGGGTACTTCTAACAGGCGCGAAAGGAGCGGACATTGGTCATTTATGTAGACGTTGACGATACCTTTGTCCGCAGCTACGGCACGAAGCGAATACCGATGCCAATAGCGATCCAGCACATCCGGGCGCCGCATCAGCAAGGTGCGGGAGCTTTATTGCTGGAGCTCCGGCGGAGCCAGCTATGCCCGCCAAAGTGCGGAAGAGTTTGGCATTGCTGACTGCTTCGCCGCCTTTCTGCCCAAACCCGATGTTTTGCTGGACGACCAGAAGATAGAAGACTGGCGGCGTCTGCGGCAGGTGCATCCTAATGAGTGTGAGATGCTGGTTGACGTAGCCCAACCGGAAGGAGTTGTTCTATGAATGAAGTTTTGACACGCGCTGAAATGGAAGTGCAGTTTGATGGGGAGTGGGTGTTAGTCGCTGACCCGGAACTGAATGAATATCTGGAAGTCCTACGGGGGCGAGTCGTCAGTCATGGTAAGGACCCAGACACGGTCTATGAGGAGGCGACGCAGCAGCAGATACGACGCTGGGCTTCTCTTTATTTCGGGCCGGCCCCGGATATGTCGGTTTTGTTGAACATTTGGGCATGACAATTCCATTTAATCCAACCCAGGGCCTAATTATTTTCCCCTTAAGTATACATGGCCCAAATGGAAATGGCGTGGCTCGCCTCGCACTTGACACTGGCTCAACAGAAACGACGATTAGCCGCCGTGCCCTCGTTGCCGTTGGGATTGATCCAGCACAGATGAACAAGGGACATGTTCCCGTGATTACTGGAAACGGCGTTATTTCCGTCCCACTCGTTAAGTTGGATAAATTGGATGCGCTGGGGCAGGAGCGAGCAGATTTCATCGTGCAAGCCCATACATTAACACCTTCGCTATCTATAGATGGGGTACTTGGCTTAGATTTCATTCGTGGTGGGCGTCTAGTGGTTGATTTCAGGACAGGTCGGATTTTATTGGCATAATCGCAGGAGCAAAATTGAACTCTGAACGGCTGCAACAGCAAATCGCGTTTATTCTGGAAATAGACAAACTTAAAAGCATCCTGCGGCGGAGCTATCTCATCAACGACCCGCGCCGCGAAAACTCCGCCGAGCATTCCTGGCATCTGGCGCTGATGGCGATGCTGCTGGCCGAACATGCGAACGTGGAAGTCAACCTGCTGCAAACTCTGAAAATGCTGCTGGTGCATGATGTGGTAGAGATAGACGCCGGCGATACCTATTGCTATGATGTGGCGGGGAATGACATCAAAGCCGAGCGCGAGCAAGCCGCCGCGCAGCATATCTTCGGCCTGCTGCCGGATGACCAGCGGGGCGAAATGCACCAGTTATGGCAGGAATTTGAGGCCCGTGAGACGCCGGAAGCCCGCTTCGCGGTGGCATTGGACCGCCTGATGCCCATATTACACAACTACCATACGCAGGGCCGAAGCTGGCAGGAGCATGGGGTCACGCGGGCAAAAGTGCTAGAGCGTAACAACCACGTCGGAGAAGGCTCGGAAAGCCTCTGGAATTATATAGAGACAGTGATCGCGGATGCGGTCGGCAAGGGATATTTGGCGGAATGAGCGATTTTTCAACAACTGGTTACTTGGACATGGATTTGCTGCGCTTCACGACGGCGGGGAGCGTGGATGACGGCAAAAGTACGCTGATTGGGCGGCTGTTGTATGACAGCAAGGCGATCTTTGACGATCAATATGAGGCCATCAAAGCCACCAGCGAGCGGCGGGGCGAGGAAGGGGTCAATCTGGCCCTCTTAACCGACGGGCTGCGGGCGGAGCGGGAGCAGGGCATCACGATTGATGTGGCCTATCGCTACTTCGCGACGCCCAAGCGCAAGTTTATCATTGCGGACACGCCCGGCCATATCCAGTATACAAGAAATATGGTCACAGGAGCGTCCACGGCCAACTTGGCGATTATTCTGGTGGATGCGCGCAAAGGCGTCATTGAGCAGACGCGGCGGCACGCAATTATCGCGTCTCTGCTGGGCATCCCCCACATCGTCGTTTGCGTCAACAAAATGGACCTGGTAGAGTATGACCAAAGCGTTTTTGACGGCATCCAGCGAGATTTTCAAAGCTTCGCGGCCAGCCTGAACACGCCGGACACCTACTTTCTGCCCATCAGCGCGCTGCATGGGGACAATGTGGTGGACCCGTCAGAGAACATGGACTGGTACACAGGCCCGACCCTGCTGTCGCTGCTGGAAACCGTGGAAATTGAGAATGATGTCAACCACACGGATGGACGGTTCCCGGTGCAGTATGTGATTCGGCCACAATCTACCGAATATCATGACTACCGGGGCTATGCCGGACGCATTGCCGGCGGCGTCTTCCGGCCCGGCGACGCCGTTCAGGCCCTGCCGTCCGGGACAAGAACGCGCGTCAAGTCTGTGGACACGTTTGAAGGGGCAATGCCGGAAGCCTACGCACCCATGTCGGTAACACTGACGTTGGAAGACGAGATTGACATCAGCCGGGGCGACATGATTGTTGCTGAGGGCAATCAGCCGCAGGTCTCGCAGGATATCACGATGATGGTCTGCTGGCTGGGCGAAAAGAGCCTGATTCCTAACGGCAAGTACACCGTGCGGCACACGACGCGGGAAGTGCGGGCCATCGTCAAAAGCATTGATTATAAGCTGGACATCAGCACATTGGAGGAGCATACGGAAAGCAAAACGGTCAGCCTGAACGAGATCGCCCGCGTCACCCTGCGGACAACCCAGCCGCTCTTTTTTGATTCCTACCATCGCAACCGCGCGACGGGCAGCGTGATATTGATAGACGAAGCCACCAATGTCACGGTAGGAGCAGGGATGATCTTATGAAAAGTTCACGGGAAGTCCCCTTCGCCCCCCATTACTGGGGACTGCTGTGTCTGCTGCTGCTGACGGGCTGCGGCGATGGTCAACCTGTTGAGGGGCCGCCGCCCGGACCCGACTCGGCACCTGCCTCCCCCTCTACGGACACCAGCGCATCGGCCGACACCCCTTCGGGAGCCGCGGTGTCCGCTTCGGGGTCTTCAGATGCCGTCTCTGATCCGCTCCTGCGCGGCGCCAGCCGAAGCCGCGACAACGTCAACCCGCTTGTCTCATCCGATCCATTGGGAGGGCGCGCCATGCCGACGGAGCATTCCCACTGGCTTCGCGGGTACCTCCGCAATGCCCGTCTGACCGTGCGGCTGAACAGCGCGCGCCAGGGAACCTATTATGGCCTGGTGGACCGAGACATAACGATGCAGCTTCGTAAGGGCATCAATACGGTGACGTTTATTTACCAGCCCACTTCCACCAATTCTGCGGCGCAACTGCAAATCGTGGAAAGCGAACACCATCCTCCCATTGCTCCGCTCGCGACCTTCCTTAGCCCGCCCCCTTCCAACGACGGCAAGCTTCAGCCTCTGACTCAGACATTCCGATTTATCGCGAACTGAAGCCGGCTCGCCTATCGGGTATACTACCCGCATGGAACTGGGACTCACCGGCAAGGTCGCCCTGATTGCGGCCTCTTCGCAAGGATTAGGGCGCGCGTGCGCCGAAGCGCTGGCGCGCGAAGGCGCCCGCGTCGTCATCAACGGACGCCGCCCGGAAGAACTCGCGCAGGCGGCGCAGGCCATTCGCCAGGTCATGTCGGTCAAAGGCGCGGACGTGCATACGGTCGCCGGTGATGTCACCGACCCGGAAACGATCACGCGCCTGCTGAAAGCGACGCTAGGCCGTTTCGGCCAGCTAGACATCCTGGTCACGAACGGCGGCGGCCCATCCCCCGGCAAGTTTGCTGCCTTGAGTGAGAAGGACTGGCAGGCAGGCTTGGACAGTACCCTCTGGCCTGTCCTGCGCCTCATCCGCGCGGCCCTCCCGCACCTCACCGCCGCCAAAGAGCGCGGCGGGGGACGCATCATCAACATCGTCTCCACCAGCGTCAAGCAGCCTATTCCCGGCCTGTTTCTCTCCAATGCCCTGCGCCCTGCCGTGATCGGCCTGGCGAAAAGCCTCTCCGTGGAACTGGCCCCCGACGGCATTCTCGTCAACAACGTTTGCCCCGGCTCCTTTGATACCGACCGCATCCGCCATGTGTATGAAGCCCGCGCCGAAGGCACCCCTTACACCGTGGAGCAAGTCGCCGAACAGGCCGCTAAAGCCATTCCTCTGGGACGCCTGGGCAATCCGCGCGAACTCGGCCACCTCGTCGCCTTCCTCGCCTCCGACAAGGCCACTTATCTCACCGGCCAGACCCTCTCCGTAGACGGCGGCCTGGTGAACTCATTGTTTGGGTAATTTCATAAGGGGCAAACCATTGTTAGCCAGAATTATTCGCTTTCCTTTATGCGTTGCTTGAATTGCTTTTGCAGCGATTTTTGCTTCTATCATGACAATTCTATCATTTATTAAGCCGCTACAATTACCCTTATCTCGCTTTCGTGAACAGTTTAGTCCATATACACGAAGAATTACGTACTATCTCAGTCTGGCAGAAAATAGTTCCGCAAAAGTCAGCGATAATCTCTCAAGTATGTAATCTTGTTTGTGTCGCTGGGGGTAATCAAATGACCATGATGCTGGAACTGACGCCGGAGATGGAAGAAAAGTTGCGCGAGAAAGCAGCGCGGCAGGGGCAGGAGGCCGAGAAACTGCTTCAAGCCATGGGGCGACAGTTGCTTTCCGCCGAAGAAAGCGATTCGCTTCCCCTTCCAAAACGCATTGCTGGTCTTACCTGGAGTCAGGTGCTATGGATCAGCGATGACTTTGACGCGCCCCTTATTGACGAGTTCTAACCAACTCACTTTTTGGCTAACGGCGAAAGGAATTTGCCATGCCACTCAAAACTTATTCTCAGGACATCGTGGACACAGTGCGCGAACCGCTATTAATGCTGGATACGACTTTGCGCGTCCATTCGGCCAACCGCGCTTTCTACCAGACATTCCAAGTCTCGCCCGAAGAAACTGAGCATCACCTCATTTACGAACTTGGCAACGGGCAGTGGGACATTCCTGACCTGCGGCGGCTGCTCGAAGATGTGGTTCCCAAAAGCCTGGTTTTCAATGACTTTGAGCTGGTACATACATTTCCGTCCATTGGCCGCCGCGTGATGCTGCTCAATGCGCGTCAGCTCAAGGCCGGCAATCACGGGGAACTACTGGTGCTGGCGATGGAAGATGTCACCGAGAGACGACACGCCGAGGAAGAAGTTGCCAAAGCGGCGGCGGATTTGAAGGCCATTGAGACCTACTCACAGAACATCGTAGACACAGTGCGCGAACCTCTGTTGATGCTGGACACGACCCTGCGCGTCCATTCCGCCAACCGCGCTTTCTACCAGACCTTCCAAGTCTCGGCGGAAGAAACCGAGCATCACCTCATTTACGAACTCGGTAACGGGCAGTGGGATATTCCTGACCTGCGCCGGCTGCTCGAAGATGTGGTTCCCAAGAGCTCGGTCTTCAACGATTTTGAGTTGGAACACACGTTTCCCGTCATTGGGCGACGGGTGATGCTGCTCAATGCGCGTCAGCTCAAGGCGGGCAATCATGGGGAACTGCTCGTTCTGGCGATGGAGGACGTGACTGAACGCAGGCGTGCGGAAGAAGAAGTCGCCAAAGCGGCAGCGGACCTGAAAGCGATTGAGACCTTCTCCCAGAACATCGTAGACACAGTGCGCGAACCGCTCTTGATGCTGGACACGACTTTGCGCGTCCACTCCGCTAACCGAGCGTTCTATCAGACCTTCCATGTCTCTGCGGAGGAAACCGAGCACCGTCTGATTTACGAATTGGGCAATGGGCAGTGGGATATTCCCGCGCTGCGAACGCTGCTGGAAGACATTGTGCCCAAGAATTCGGTCTTCAACGACTTTGAACTGGAACACACGTTTCCCCGGTCATCGGGCGCCGGGTGATGCTGCTCAACGCGCGTCAGCTTAAGGCGGGCAACCACGGCGAACTGCTGGTGCTGGCGATGGAAGACGTGACGGAGCGTCGGCGCGCGGAGGAAGAGGTCGCCAAGGCCAAGGAAACCGCCGAAGCCGCCAACCGCACCAAAAGCCTGTTTCTGGCCAACATGAGCCATGAACTGCGCACGCCGCTCAATGCTATCCTGGGGTACTCGGAGATGCTGCAGGAGGAAGCCGCCGATCAGGGCGTGCAGGATTTCCTGCCCGACCTGCAAAAGATTCACGGCGCCGGCAAGCATCTGCTGTCGCTGATCAATGACATCCTCGACCTTTCCAAGATTGAAGCCGGCAAGATGGAACTCTACCTGGAAACCTTCAGCGTGCCGAAGTTGATCGAGGAAGTCGTGGAAACCATTCGGCCTCTGGTCAAGGCCAACGCCAACACGCTGCGCGTGCACTGTCCCGCGGATCTTGGCACGATGCACGCCGACATGACCAAAATGCGGCAGAGCCTGTTCAACCTGCTGTCGAACGCCGCCAAGTTCACCAAAGAAGGCGCCATCTCGCTGGAAGTGTCGCGTGAAATCATGGAAGATCGCGAGTGGATCTGGTTTCGCGTCTCGGACACGGGCATCGGCATGACCGCCGGAGCAGTTGGTAAAGCTGTTCCAGACGTTCAGCCAGGCGGATACCTCCACCACGCGCAAGTTCGGCGGATCGGGCCTGGGTCTGGCCCTGACGCGCCGCTTCTGCCAGTTGATGGGCGGCGATGTGACCGTCAACAGCGTGCCGGGCGAGAGCAGCACATTCACGATCAAAGTGCCCGCCGCCGTCAGCGAACTGGAACACACAGCCATCGAAGCCGCCGCGTCCCCCTCCTCTCCGTTTCCCCCCGTTGCTATCGCGCCGGGCGTGCGCGCGAACATTGAGACGCGGCCACTCGTCGGCAGCGCGTGCTGGTCATTGATGACGATGCGACGCAGCGTGACCTGATGCGCCGCTTTCTGCTGGGCGAAGGCTTTGCGGTGCAGACCGCCAATGACGGCGAGGAGGGGCTGCGTCTGGCGCGGCGCTTCCAGCCGGTCGCCATCACGCTGGACGTAATGATGCCCGGCATGGACGGCTGGACGGTGCTATCCCAACTCAAAGCCGATCCCACGGTCAGCAGCATCCCCGTCATCATGCTGACTATGATGGACGATAAGAAGCGGGGGTATGCGCTGGGCGCAGACAATTACCTGACCAAGCCGACGGACCGGAATCGTCTGGCGCAGATTTTGAACCAAGTACCGCTGCCCGCATCCGCCCTGCCCCGTCCTACTGGTGGAAGACGATGCCGTGACGCGCCAGATGATGCGCGCGATGCTGGAAAAACATGGATGGGCCGTCAGCGAAGCCGAAAACGGGCGCGTCGCTTTGGAGCGGGTCGGCCAAAACCGGCCCGCCTTAATTTTGCTCGACCTCATCATGCCGGAAATGGACGGTTTTGCATTCACGGCTGAATTACAAAGGCACCCCGAGTGGCGATCCATCCCCATCGTCGTGCTGACGGCCAAAGACCTCACCGGCGAAGAGACGCTCCGCCTCAACGGCGGTGTTCACGCCGTTCTGGACAAAGGGAAATGCTCGCGGGACGAACTGATGCATCAGGTGCGTGACCTACTGACGGACTGGGCTGTGCCAGTAATACTCCCCCCCGCCCCCATTATTGGGGGCAGGGGGGCCTCAAAGGTCAACACCCATGTCTAAAATTCTACTGGTGGAAGACAACGAAATGAACCGCGACATGCTCTCGCGCCGCCTGCGGCGTCGGGGCTATGACGTGGTTCTCGCGCTTGACGGCGAAAGCGGTCTTGCTTTGGCAGAGAGCGAGGCACCGGACTTGATCCTGATGGACATGAGTTTGCCTATTTTAGACGGCTGGGAAGCGACGCGGCGACTTAAATCCGCTCCCGCCACGCAGCGTATACCTGTCATCGCCCTCACCGCTCATGCCATGTCTTCCGACCGAGACAAGGCCCTGGAAGCGGGCTGCGACGACTACGACACCAAGCCGATTGAGCTTTCGCGCCTTCTGGAAAAAATTGAAGCGCTGCTGCCGGCGGCCCCCGGCAGCGGAGAAACAGCAGCATGACCGAACTGTCGGCGCAATTCCTCCACGAGCTGCGAACGCCCCTCAATCAGATTCTCGGCTACAGCGAGATGCTGACCGAGCAGGCCCAGGAGGAAGGGCAGCCCGGCTTTGTGCCGGACTTGCAGAAAATTCACGCCGCTGGGCGGCAGATGCTGGCCCTACTGAACAACGGCAGAGCGAGCAGAGCCGCCCCGCAGGAGAAGCCCGCAAGCGAGACGGATCAACCAGCCATCCCCGGCGATTCGTCAGGCTTGATCCTGGTCGTAGATGATAACGAGATGAACCGCGACGTGCTGGGACGCCGCCTGGAGCGTCAGGGATACCGCGTGGCGATGGCCGAAAACGGACATCAGGCGATGGCTTCCGTGCGGGCGCAGCCTTGCGATCTCATTCTGCTGGACATCATGATGCCGGAAATGGATGGCTACGCGGTCTTGCAGCAGATGAAAGCCGACGAGGCGCTGCGCCACATCCCAGTCATTATGATCTCTGCCCTGGACGATATGGAAAGCGTCGTCCGCTGCATTGAAATGGGTGCGGAAGATTATCTGCCCAAACCGTTCAACCCCACTCTGCTCAAAGCGCGGATCGGCGCCTGTCTGGAAAAAAAGCGCGGGCATGACCGCGAAATGCGCCTTTTTACGCAGTTGCAGCAAAACTACATCCGCTTGCAGGAATTGGAAAAGCTACGCGACGATCTCAAGAACATGATCGTCCATGATCTTCGCACACCGCTGACATCGGTGATCGCCGGGATGCAGACGCTGGAAACGGTCGGAGCGCTAGACCCGGTTCAGCAGGAGATGATCGGCATTGCCATCAGTGGCGGCGAAACGCTGCTGGGCATGATCAACGACCTGCTGGAAGTGGAAAAAATGGAAGCCGGCTCTATGCCGCTGGACTATGCTGTTCTAGATGCTGCCGCTCTTGTCGCTGGGGCGGTCCGTCAGGTGGCTTCGCTGCTGGAAAGCCAGTGCCTGACACTCACAACTCAGATCGCCCCCGACCTACCTGCGTTCCGCGGAGATGAAAACAAGCTGCGCCGCGTCCTGGTCAACCTGCTGGGCAATGCCATCAAATTTACCCCTGCCGGCGGAATCTTAACGGTCAGCGCGCAGTTGAGTGACGACAAACAGGCGCTGCTGTTGTCGGTCAGCGACACTGGTGAGGGCATTCCATCCGAAGCGTTTGATCGTATCTTTGAAAAGTTCGGTCAGGTAGCCTCACGCCACGGCGGTCGCACGATGAGCACTGGTTTGGGACTGACTTTCTGCAAACTGACGGCCGAGGCGCATGGCGGCCAAATCAGCGTCCGAAGCGTTCCCGGCGAAGGCAGCGTGTTTTCCTTCTCTATTCCTCTGAGTGATCGGAATGAAAATTAAATTCCCGTTTTGCTCGGGCCTTTTCTTTTTTTCCTTCAGCCTTTTTTTGGCGGCAGGGATCGTCCCCCGCTCCGAGGCGGCGCCGCCTCTGCCGCCCCAGGATGCTTTGGGGCCAGTCAATTGCGCGGCTCTGACTGATCAGCCGGCGAAGCCGCGCTGGCTCAGTCTGCCCCTGAGCCGCCTGGTCGTGAACCCGACCTACGACTACGCCCAGCACCCCATGTCACAGTTCATGGGCGATGTCCTAACCACCGATCTGGCTTACTATGTGGGGGCTGCGCCTGCGCGCCTGCCCGCGTTTTTGTCCTGGCAACTGATAACGAGCAGCGCCGCCGCGCAACGCCAGAGCGTGAGTCTCACCCCTGCCGACTGGCAAACCAGCGCAGTCGTGGCTGACTTTGAGGGTGGCCGAGCGCGCCTTGCTTCGACCGGGAATTACGGCAACATCAGCCGCACAGTCACCGTAGATTTGGACCGCACTCCTGCCCTGCTCGTCCAAGTTCTCACCACTCAGGGCCAGTGGGCGGTCAAAGTCCATGACGACAGCGGCGGAGCCACTCTCATCAGTGACAACGGTCAGACCGGTGCGTATCTGGTGAACCTCCCTGCGAAGACCGGCTGGCACGGGACTAAAACCTTCACGCTGGAACTCTGGGCCATCGGCGGCCCGGACCACAGCACGACTGTCTCCAGCCTTCAGTTTATCGCTTCTCTGGGCGAAGCCGCTCCCCGGCAATATCTTTGGGCGCCGCATGAGGTAGGCGTGAGTGGGTCTGCGGAACATGGAGAAGTGTCGGCGGAAACGACGACCGGGCTGGCGGATGAAAACACTGTCGTGCAGCGCCTTCGTGTGGTGAAAACTAAAACAGGCGCTCTGCGTCTGACGGGGCAGTTCACGGATGGAAGGATCCAGTGGGATGCAGCGCGTCAAGCACTGATGCTGCAAGGAAATGGATATCATGCCCTGCTGGCGTTCAGCCGTCCGGTCCGTCGTCTGGAAACGACTTCCGGCCTCTGGGCTGTGGATTTTAACAGCCTGAAGGCCGAAGATCAGATCATCGTGGCCACCCGTTTCGTCCCGACTTCACAATCCTCCGCGTCGGAACTAGCCTCGGTGCGGGCGCAGGCGTCCCCGGCGGCGTTTGCAGCAGCCCTACGCCGGGGCGAAGCGGCCTGGAACCGGCGGCTGGCTACCGTGCCGCGCCCGCTGGATTTTACGCCTCGCGCCGTAGATGCCAAAGGCATCACGGCCCGCGATGTCCGCCGCTCCTATTATCGCGCGTGGGTCTTTTTCCTCCAAAACACACTGCCGCCCATGCCGGAAAACGGCTTTCCCTACCCGCAGGTCTGTGTCGGCAAGCCATCTCTGTGGACCGACGGCGCACCCCACTCCGAATCGTCGGGCCTCTGGGATGGCGTAGTCGCCCTACAGGCATTGGCTCTGGTGGACCCACAGATCGGCTGGGCGGCGGCTCAGGGCATCATGACCCAGGTAGATGTAGATGGCTACATTGGCGGCGAGGCCCTTCCGGCGATCTATGCACAAACGTTCTGGCTGTTATTTCAGCAGACAGGCGATTTAGACAGACTGCGCCACGTTTATCCCGCCTTGAAACGGTTTCTGCTTTGGAAGATCACCCATCCCCGCTGGATATACCCGAACAAGTCTCTGAACGATGTCAAGCCCAGCACACTCAAGGACAACGAGTTCGTTGTTCACGAGATTGTGGACATCGGGTACGCCATCAAGATTGCGAACGCTTTAAAAATGCCGGACGAGGCCGCGTTCTGGCAGACACAGCGCCAGCAGGCCGCCGCCGACTATCTGCATTGGTTCTTGCCCCCGCCGGGGGACACGCTGTACCGCATCTATACGTCCGAAACCAATCGGGGCGCTCCGAATGAAACATGGAGCATCAAGGGCCTGCAAATAGACCCCGACCTGCTGCCGCAGCAGGCGCGGGACACCATGCTCGCCGTCTTCCATCAGCATTTCAACACGGATACCCCGTTCGGCATTCGGGAGAATCGGTTCGGCGACCTGGAGCCGATCACGCTGGGACTGTTTCAATCGGGACAGGTCGCCGACGCGGAGCGCATGGCGGATCTGGCTCTGCGCGACGTGACGCGGGCAGGCGACTTTTCCGAAGACTACACGCGAACCGATCCGCCGGTTCCCAATGGGGTGCGCCCCTCGGCATTTGGGGCTAGGCTGATGATCGACAGTGTTCTGTGGCACAACGGGGTCGTACTGGATCAAGGCTTCCCTGTGCTGCTGGGAATGCCGAACGCAGCAGGGGTAGATAATATCCCTGTCCAGGGCAGCCGTCTCTGTGTCCGCTTTGACCAAACCGGGCACACGGTCACGCTGCGCGGGCTGGGGCTCGCCCGCCTGCGCCTGCCGGACAGATTTCATGCCACCACGACAGGCGGCGAAAGAATGTGGGTCGGCCCGATCTCGGAAGGCCAGCAAATCCCTTTGGAACCAAACAAATGAGACAGCAAATGCACAGAGGCAACTGGAAATCTGCGGTCAGGGTGATGATCGGCCTGATCGCAACAATGCTGCTCCGGCCAGCGCTGGCGGCGGACTTGCTGGGCTGGCGAGGCGATCCGGGCGCGCAGGGCATCAACAGCCAGGAAACAGTTCTGACACCCGCGACGGTCTCCCCGCAGACATTCGGCAAAGTTTTCTCCGTCCCCATGGATGGGCAGGTGTTCGCGCAGCCCCTGCTGCTGACGCGGGTGCAGATTCGGACCAGCCCCGCGCCGGGACGGCATGATGTTGTCTTTGCGGCCACCGAGCATGACAGCGTGTACGCCCTGGATGCTGCCAGCGGCGCGGTTCTCTGGCACACCAGTTTTCTTCGGCCCGAAGCCGGGGTCACATCCGTTCCCGCCCCGGAAATTGAGAACGACCAGAACATTTTCCCGGAAATGGGCATCACCGGCACGCCCGTCATTGACCCCGCCACGCGCACCCTGTATGTCAGCGCGGTGACAAAGGAAATGCGGGACGGCCAGCCGCACTACGTCCAGCGCCTGCACGCGCTGAATGTGGAGACGGGCCAGGATCGGAGGCACCCTGCGCTGATTGGCGACACGGCGCGGGAGGACAGTCGGACAGTCTATCTCGCCGGGCCGACTGTGCTGGGAACCGGGGACGGCAGCCAGAACGGGCATGTGACATTCAATGCCATGCGAGAAAATCAGCGGCCCGGCCTGACCCTGGTTGGCGGCATCATCTACCTCGCCTTCGCCTCGCACAACGACATCGGCCCTTATCATGGCTGGATTTTGGGCTACCGCGCGTCCGATCTGACGCCGGCGGCAGTCTTCAATGACACGCCCAACGGCGGCCTGGGCGGCATCTGGATGGGCGCAGGACGGATCGCGGCTGATTTCGCAGGGTTTTTTGTATGTCTCCACCGGCAACGGCACGTTTGATACCGATCTGGACGCGGATGGCTTTCCCAGCCGGGGCGACTACGGCAACGCTTCTTTGAAGCTGGCTGTAGATACTATGACCACGCCGGCCCACCCCGGAAGAAACGGCTGGGGCCTCAAAGTCGTGGACTACTTTGTCCCTCAGAATTTTGACGCGCTCAATGGTGGCGACGCCGATGTGGGCGGTGGGGGCGTGGTCGTTCTGCCCGATGCCGCCGGCAGCGCCGCACACCGGCATCTGCTGATCGGCGGCGGCAAAGACCACCGGATATTTCTGCTGGACCGGGACAAAATGGGACGCTTCCACCCGGACGGAGATCAAGCCTGGCAGGAGGTGCGCGATGCGGTCGGGCGCATCTTTACCGCGCCGTCTTTTTTTGACGGGCGGCTGTCTCTGGCCGCCGATGGAGACCACCTCAAGACATTCCCGCTCCACGATGCGCGTCTGGCAGATCAGCCCGCCGTTCAGTCCGAGAGCAACTTCGGATTTCCCGGCGCGACGGGAACGATTTCCTGCCAAGCAGGGCGAAATGCTATTCTCTGGCTGCTGGATCGGGGTTCCAACACGCTCCGCGCCTTTGATGGTCCGAACTTTTCCCAGTCCCTCTACAGCACGGCGCAGGGCGACGGGGCGGCGGACGCGCCCGGCGTCCTGCTGCGCTTCACGGTTCCCTCCGTCGTCAATGGCCGGGTCTATATCGGGACAAACAACTCCCTGGCCGCCTATGGCCTGCGCCGATCAAATCCGGGGGCGTCCGCCCCCACCGTTCCTACTTTGACGGCCCCGGTCACGCCCACCAACGCGACGGCGACGTTCCGCGAGGGCCGCATAGACCTCGCCTGGCAGGATCACGCCGACGATACGGCCCACTACCGCATCCTGCGGAAAATCGGAACCGGCGGAGTCTTCCAGCCAATCGCCGACCTGCCCGCGCACAGCGTCCGATTTACCGACAGAGACAACATACAATTGGGGACTTACTACCACTATCATATCCTGGCGCTCAACGCTGCCGGCAATTCCGACTTCGCCGGAGTTGCGTTGAACACGCCTGCCCGGAAATGAGTGAGGTTGTTCGGTTAGAAGGAAATTCTGTATGCGCCGTTGTTCTTTCCTCATCCTTCTGTTTGTGACGTTGGCCGGGCCAGCCGAGGCCGCGTCTTCGCCCTTGATCACTGCTGCACTGCGGGGCGACTTGAAGCAGGTCAAATTTCTTCTGGCCCACGGCGCAGCGGTGAATGCGCGCGACAAAGACGGACGAACTGCTCTGCTGGAAGTCGCGCAGCATGGCGAAGTTCCAATAATGACGCTGCTGATTGAAAACGGAGCGAACGTCAATCTTCGGGACAACGAGGGCAATAGTGCATTAAAACTGGTTTTGTCTGGCCCAGCAGCAGCGAGTGACGCGCCGGTCTTTGAAGGCACCAAACGCCGAGAAATCAATCTCCTGCTGAATCATGGTGCGGATGTCAATGCGAAAGACAAAGACGGCGATACGACTTACTACTTCTCCTCTCGCATGGCGCAGTAATCAACGCTACAGACACTCGTGGCGCGACTGCCCTCTTTTATACTGTCACCGAAGAGTACGGCACAAGAATGGTTTGGGATGTTCATTCCTCGGACACCGAGTAAGACAAAAGTCTGGCCAACATCCTGAAGGAAATGCCGGGAATCCGGGAGCCGGAGGCGATTGAAGCGACCCGTCTTTTTCTCAGCCATGGAGCCGAGGTCAACGCCCGTGACAAAGCAGGCAAAACGGTTTTGTTTTACGCGAAATCCGAAAACCACCCTGCCCTCGCGGCAGAATTGGAAAAGTCGGATGCCCAGGAATGACTTTCGCGAGAGGTTCTCTCATGTCCAAACAAAAATGGGAGCGACTGCTGATTGCGCTCCTTGCCACCTTAACGTTTTTTCCCCTGTCCCGCCCCGTTCAGGCAGGCGGATGGAGTTGGAAGACGCCGCCGAATATGGTGACGCTGGATCCGGGACGACGCAATCCGATCTTTTATGTGGGGGAGCCGATCTCGTTTGCTGTCGGCGGCAAAGGACCGGCGACGAGTTATTTGGTACGCGACTATTATGGAACGGTGGTAGACCAGGGCAAAGCGGGGGCGTCTCTGACAGTCAAAACCCTGCTGCCGGGCTGGTACAAGCTGTATGTCTTCGGCGACATCGACCAGGGAGCGCCCTGGGGCAAGATCGTCGGGGGAACCAACATTGCCGTCTTCCGCCGCGACCCGCACTTCCCGCCGCTTGCGCCCAAAGACGCGCCAGGCGGCGGGGACGGCATCGGCGACCAGCCAACGCGGGATGTCCTCGGCATGGGGCCGGAGCGGCTGTCCGTGCCGGATGCCAGCAAGCCCGATGAGGCAATCAAGCAACTAGAAGGCGAGATCGCCATTGACAAGCAAATGTACCTGCCGTTTGATCCCGTCCGCAAGCGCGTCCTGATGGTGGCTTTTCCCAACGGCACCAAAGATTTGGACGGCGTCCGCAAGATCGTCACGCACTTTCAGAACGATGTGCCGTATTTGGAGCCGCGCAACGAGCCGAATGGCGGCAGCAGCGGGGCAGACTTCGCGGTCAAAGAGATGAAGCCGTTTTATGACACGGTCAAATCGGTCAATCCCAAGCTCAAAGTGATGGGGCCGGGGACGGTCGGGATCGCCCCGGCGGGAAATATGCTGGGCTGGATAGACGACTTTCTCAAAGCAGGCGGCGGGCAGTCCATTGACGCTTTTTCGTTCCACGCTTACAACACTGTCAACGGCGACGTGGAGATGGCCCGCCTGGCCCTGGACACGCTGGAAAGCCTGCTGGCAAAATACGGGCTGGGCCATATTGAGAAGTGGCAGACCGAGCAAGGCTATTTCGCCGCCGTCTACGGCTCGTACCAGCCGCGCTTGCAGGGGCGCTGGACGATGGACCAGATGATGGTTTACGAGCAGCATGGCATCCCCAAAGAGCATAACCATTACTGGTATGACATCAGCCACGGTTTCTGGGATTTTCCGACGTGGTGGGAAAACGAAGACCGCAGCGTCAACCCCGCCGCCTCCCTGCTGCGCGTCTGGTCGGAGGAACTCTACGGCACAAACTTCCAGCGCGCCTATGATTTCGGCCCCGCAGGAAACCCGCAGTATCTGGGCAGCGACTTTGTCGGCCCCGGCAAGCGCGTCGCGGCGTTTCTCAGCGCAGGCGATCCTGACGGCCAGATCAGCCTGACCGTGCAGGGCGGCAGGGCATTACGGACAGTCTCACCGTTCGGCGTCACAACCAACCTGCCTCTCCACAAGGGTCAGGTGACGCTTCCGGTCTCAGAATTGCCGGTCTATGTTGAACTGGCCGCCAATCAGACCATCGCCGTTCAGCCGCAGGATTACGGCGCAAATCTCGCGCGTCTGTCGGGTGTCACCGTGAACGCGCCCGGCAAGCCGGATGACCTGGACAAACTGCACAACGGCCTGTATGAGAACTGGTACTATTCGCAGGTCAACGGCTCCGACCCGTGGAGCGACGACACGAGCTGGGCCAAAGACCAGGATTTCGCGCCGCCGCGCGAGCCGATCACGGTGGAGATGGAGTGGCCCGCTCCACGCAAGGTCGCCCGCGTGATTGTCTATGCTGCCCCGCCCTGGCAGAGTCAGTCTACTTTGCTTGATTTTGAACTGCAATACAGCGCGGGCGGTGCCTGGAAAACCCTTCAGCATGTGCAGGAGCCGCCCCGGACATTTCCTGTCTACACGCCTAACAATCGGACGACCGTTGACAGCTTTTTCAGCGACCACTGGGTCTTCCCCTTGACTTTCCGCCCGGTCACGACGCAGAAGATTCGCCTGCTCATCCACGACGCGACCTTCGGCGGCGGGGCCACCAAAGACGTGATACTCGTGGGCGGCCAGGCGTCAGGCCGCCACGTTGTCCTGCGCGAAATTGAAGTCTACGGGCATTAGAAATGGCCCTAAAATGGGCCAGATGCGACAGCGCGTACAGGCCGTAAGCGCCGCTGGAAAGCATCAGGGAAACGACACCAATCAAGTCCCACCGCTGAACCAATGTCCGCAGCAGGCGAGACTGAGAGGCGCGAGCAGCCTTGTTTCCGCTGAGGGCGGGAGCCTTGTCGGTGACGACGATCAATTTATAAGTGGCGCTGGTCTGCATGGGTTTCTCCGGGGGAGCCTCTGGCTCGGTTGATAGAAAGAGTATAACCCAGACGCCGGGGGAGAGTTAGGAAGGCGGTCACAAACGATTTGTGAAAGAAGTCACGCAGACAGACCAAACAACAAAGGGATAATGATGATCTGTTTATTTTCTCGCGCATTTCTCGGCGCTGCGCTTCTGATTTTCGGCCTGGCCGGACTTTGCGGAGCAGAACCGGATTTGACGCCTGCGACGGCTTCCGCTCCGCCGGTGTCTGGGCAGATCATTGTGGATCAGTTCGGCTGGCGGGCCTACGCGCCCTGCAAAGTCGTCCTGTTCGCCCAACCCATCAAGGGCCAGAACGCCGTCGGCGATGCGCTCACTTATGCGCCGGACACGACATGCCAGGTTCGCGACACCGCGCCGGTGTTCACGGGGCCGGTGACAGTGTGAAAAACGGTGATACCTATAAATCTAACATTGGAAAGAAATATCATGTTCCAAATTCGCTTTCCGCAGATCGTCTTCGGTCTTCTGCCGATAGTAGCATGTCAGAGCGTGGCGTCGGCGAGGGCGGCTTATGACGTCAATGCGCCGGTCTATCCCGTAACCTACACGGATGCTCAGAAAGGGGAACAGATTACGGCGGGCCAAGCGATGCTCAAACGCTTCAACGACGCCGTCGCCGCAGGGAAGCATGAGTTTACTTTTCCCCCTGGTGTCTATCATATTCCCGCCAGCGGCAATGACGGCCTTTTCTATGTCAACAGGGACGGCACGCTGAACCTTCATGGCGTCCAGGACTTTACACTCCGTATGGCCGGGGTTGAGTTTGTCATGGAAAATGGCGGCGGCTTTGTCTCTCTGAATGAGAGTCGGAACATCGCACTCATCGGTCCGGCCAAGATTGATGCCGCCATCCCGCCCTGCACGCAGGGGCGGATACTGACGTATGACCCAGCGACCGGATCAGCGACCGTCCAGATCCTCCCTGGTTATGAGGTCGCCTCAGCGACGAAAGGCACGGTGGATGCCTTCTCACCGGCGGGCCTCTATCTGGAAAATCCCTCCTGGGCTGGTTTCAACAAACTGACGGTGGACGATGCCGCCCGTCGGATGGTATCTGTGAAACTGGATAAGTCCTCAAATATTTATCAGCCCGGCAACCTGGTGGCTTTTCGCATTCACGGCAGCCCGCTTCTGATCTCATCACTGAGTTGCAACGGGTTCACCATCAAGGATTTAGATGTCTATACCGAAGCCGGCATCGGATGGGGCAGCAGCACAGGAACCTGGAAATTTATTCATATCCGAGGCATCCGCCGACCCGGCACCAGCCGCCTGATGGCGGCGGGCGGCTGCCAGATGGGCAGTCGCGGCGGCAACGTCACGTTTGACGGCTGCGAGTTCGGCAACACCGCCGATGACCTGGTTGATTATGGCGGCGGCGGTCTATTCACCTGCCTGCGGCAGGAAACGCCTCGCACGGTCGTTACCTGGGGCGGCGGCTTGTCGCCCGGTGATACGCTCAACTTCTACACAAGCGCCGGGTTCCAGCCGAACGCTTCCGCGAAAGTGCTTGCCGCTGCCGACATAGTCGACCCGGCTATGCAGGCCGACGCGCACCATCTGGTCAAAGACATTCTGAAAGCGCGAGACACTGACGATAAGCCGCTGAGGCGGCTGACGCTGGACCGGAATGTTTTAGTGTCACCGGGCGATTATGCAGAGAACGACAGCGCGAATCGGCCCGAATCCTTCACGATTCGCAACTGCTATTTCCATGACAGCGGGGTGCGGGTGATGATTCAGGGTTTCCGGCATGGTTTATTCGAGAACAACACCTTTGAGCGCATCAGTGGTGGCCTGGCGTTGACGTGTGACGCCTGGTGGTTTGAGGGGCCGACCGTGCAGGACATCACTGTCCGCAACAATATCTTCAAAGAAACCACGTTCCGCAACGGCTGGGGAACGGGCAAGGCGGCGCTGAGTATTGGAGCGGGCTGGGCGGAGGGTAAGACTGATCCTGCTCTGCCGTGCGCCACTCACGGCGCGACAGTGACGGGGAATACGTTTCTCAATTCCAGCGTCGGCGCGATCCAGATCAGCGACACCGACCATGTTCTTGTTGCGAAAAACATCATTCGCCGCCCGTACACGGCGGGAACCCCTACGGGCGCAATCCATTTGCTGGGAGTGGCAGACGCTCGGGTGCTGGATAACCGTGTGTGGGGATGCCCTGGTCCCAGTGTGCTGGCGGAGGGCAGCCGCCGCCTTGTCCTCACGGGCAACATATTTACCGATTCGTACAAAAATCCGGCCAACCCCTCTGAAGCCGCTCCCAGCGCCGTCGTCGGCATTCTCCATTGCGCGAACACTCAGGTCACAGGCAACGAGATCGTAGGAACCGATGCGGCCAGCGCCATCTGGATCGCCGGGAGTGCGGGGACAACCCTGAGCGGCAACAAAGCCAGCCGAATGACCGCGCCGGGCGCGGCTCTGATCGGCACAGGAACCGGCAATACCGAGATGCAATCAGTGAGATCAAGGAGAAAACGCATTGAAAAGATCACAACTTGCGATCAATTCCGTGTCTACAGGCGGCGGTACGCTGGAAGAGCGCCTTTTGGCGTATGCAGAGGCTGGATTTGAAAGCGTGGAATTCATGCTCGGCCATGTCAAAGATTATCTCCATCAGGGGCATTCGGTGGCCGACGTTCGCCGCCTGCTGGACGCACATCACCTACACTGCATCGGCGGCTTTGAGACCAGCCTGGAAGCATTTTCGCCGCCTGATCAGCGGGCGCAGAACCATCGGCAGCATGTGGAGAATGCCCGGCTGCTGGCGGAACTCGGAGCGACGATCATGGTGGTCGGCACGGACGGCCCCGCCGATCTCTCGGCTGCCGCAGACCCTCTGGGCGAACTGGCGTCGGCGTTCGGGGATGTCGCGCGGCAGATTGAGGATACCGGCATTACCCTCTCCCTGGAGTTTAACTGGTCACCCGTCGTTAAATCTCTGCGAACGGCGGCGGAAGTCGCCCGCCGCTCCGACAGCGCCGCTGTTGGCGTTTTGTTTGACCCTGCCCATTACCACTGCACACCGTCCAAGTTCGAGCAGTTGGACGCCCGGAACGTCGCCATGATCAAACACGTCCATGTGGACGATATGACGGACAAGCCCGGCGAGCTTTTCCAACTGCAACAGCGACCGCGTTCTGCCGGGATTGGGCTGCCTGGACTTGCGCGCCCTGTTCGGCCAGATCGAGACGCACGGCTACTCAGGCTGTTTTTCAATAGAAATGTTCAGCGACGAACTCTGGGCTTTGCCCCCTCCCGAAGCGGCAAAACGCATGTACGCCAGCCTGCTGCCGCTGTGTGAAGACTGACGCCCCTATGCTGCCCACAAGCCTGCCAGAGCGGTCAGGAGGCCGTCTACCGTCGGCGACCCCGCCACGACGTCCGGCGCGCGCCCCAGCAGTTCGGCTGCCGTTTTGGCCGTGCTGGGGCCGATGCAGGCAACGGCAACGCCAGGGGGCAGAGTCGTTTCTCCCAGAGCGCGGGCGAAGTTCTTGACGGTGGACGAGGAGGTAAAGGTCACGGCGTCAATCGTGCCTGCCGACAGTCTGGCCCGCACTTCTTCGGCTCCCGCTCCGTCTAAGACGTTCTCATAAGCGACCACGGCGTCCACGGTTCCTTCGCGGGCAGTCAATCTGTCCACAAGCGCATCGTCGCCCTCTAAGGCGCGGGGAACCAGAAAGTTTTTGCCGAACGCTTCGCCCGGCAACTCCTCGCCCAGACCTGCTCCCGTCTGGGTTTGCGGCAGAAAATCCGGTGCCAATCCCCGCGCGCGCAGGGCTTCGGCGGTGGCGGGACCGACGGCGGCGATCTGTGCGGCGGCAAAGGCGCGGGCATCTTTGCCTGCGGCCGCCACCCGGTCGCAGAAGGCATGGACGGCGGGAGCGCTGGCAAAGCAAATCCAGTCATAGGTTCCTGCGCGAATAATGGCGTCATCGAGCGCGGCATAGCCATCCGAAGGCGGCACGATTCGGATGAGTGGGAACTCAATCGGCTCCGCGCCTCGCGCCCGCAGCTTTTCGGCGAATTCCGATGCCTGCTCCCGCGCTCGTGTGACCACAATGCGCTTGCCGGACAGCGGCCCGATGTCAAACCAGCGCAGCCGCTCCCTCAAACGCACGACTTCGCCGACAATCGTCACAGCAGGGGCTTTAAAGTTCGCCGCCCGCACCCGTTCCACGATGTCGCCCAGCGTCCCGACCAGCGTTTCCTGCTGCCCGGCCCAGGTTCCCCAGCGGACCAGCGCCACCGGCGTCTCAGCATCCCTGCCATGCGCCAGAAGCTGCCCGGCGATCTCCTCTAAGTTCTCCACACCCATCAAAAACAGCAGCGTGTCTGCCGCCCAGGCGATCTTGTCCCACTGCCGCCGCCCTTCCGCCTGGCCTGCGGTGCGCGTCCCCGACTCGCGCCCGTCGTCGCGCTCATGGCCCGTAATCACGGCAAACGATGAAGCCGCGTCCCGGTGCGTCACGGGAATGCCTGCATAGGCCGGGGCGGCGATGGCCGATGTGACACCCGGAATGACCACAAACGAAATGTCGCGCTCACGCAGATATTCGGCTTCTTCGCCCCCGCGTCCGAACACAAACGGGTCACCGCCTTTGAGCCGCGCGACAGTTTGACCTGCCAATGCCCGTTCGGCCAGCAGGGCGTTGATGTCCTCCTGCTTCATCGCATGCCGATCCGCCTGCTTACCGACATACACGCGCTCCGCGCCCGCCCGCGCATAATCCAGCAAAGCGGGATGGGCCAATCGGTCATAGACAACCACATCAGCCCTTTTAAGAGCGTCCGCCCCGCCAACCGTGATCAGTTTTGGGTCACCCGGCCCCGCGCCGACAAGATACACTATGCTTTGCGTCATTTTACGTTGAAATTCCCATCGTGAAAAGGATGCACTTTTCAATCTCACCGAGTGTTTGACCGCTGACTTGACCGACTTTGTTTCGCAGACGCACCATGTCCAGGACGCGAAGTTGTGCTAAAGCGGCTGACAGCATTGTTCTGGAAGATCAACACAGGGCGCACGCCGGCCTGCTCGAAGCCGCGTATGGGATCAAGATCAGCCCACCAGATTTCGCCACGTTGGACAGTCACAGGGCGGCATCCTCTCGCGCAAGTCCCGCGGCATAATCGTTCATTCCTGCTTCAGCCAGAGCGCGATCTTCTGCCGCGAATTCCGCATAGAGAGCAGCCAGTTTTTCGTCATCCAGAGGCGGCGTCGGGGCGCGGCGAGTGCGAAATTTCAGGAAAGCCACGAATTCCGCGACTTCTTGCAGATTTCCTTCGTCCAGCCGCTCCACATCTTGTTTGACTTGTTCTTTGAGGGTCATGATTGTAGGATACCCGTCCTGCCATGTGTTATACTATCATTGTACCCGCGACTGCCAGACGATTAGAAATGAGACCATGAACGAACTCCCAACACTTGTAAACGAAGTTTTCAACCGAGAAACATTGATTTCCCTGACACTGAGCGAGGCGACGAGTCGTGAGGAAGACAGTTTCCGCAAAGTGACTGTCCGGCCCGTCGTTCTCCGCAAAAAGCGATTGTACCAGTTTGAGTTTCGCTACGCGCAAAAAGTGAAGCATGAAAACCTGACGGCGTCCGAAGCGAAGACGCGGGTTCTTGCGCTGCTGGGCGAGACATTCCGGCAGGGTTATTTTTATACGCAGTCGGGCGATTTTCAGGTTGCCGTGAGCGCACAGGGCAAAGTCACGGTCCGCGCAAAGGACGCAGCCAAAACTGCCGCGCCGATGGAACACAACCGCCCTAAAAACTATCTTCTGGCGGAAGATGAGCCGATTGATTTTCTGGTGCGCCTGGGTGTGATGACGGCGGAGGGAAAAGTAGTCGCCGCCAAACGGGACAAGTTCAAGCAAATCAACCGCTTTTTGGAAATGGTGGACGATGTGGCAGGCAGCCTGCCGAAAAGCGGCCCATTGAACATCATAGATTTCGGCTGCGGGAAAGCGTATCTGACGTTTGCCCTGTACCACTATCTCTGTGTCGTCAAGCAGCGGCAGGTCGGCCTGATCGGGCTGGATTTGAAGGAAGACGTGGTCGCGTTTTGCCGGCAGGTCGCGCAGGACCTGGGTTATACAGGCTTAACCTTTGCCGTGGGAGACATTCAGGGATATGAAACGGATTCGCCGGTAGACCTGGTGGTGACGCTGCATGCCTGCGACACAGCCACCGATGATGCCCTGGTCAAAGCGGTCGCATGGGGGGCGCGAGTTATTCTGTCCGTGCCGTGCTGCCAGCACGAGTTGTTCCGGCAGGTTGCCAGTGACGTGATGAAGCCGATGCTTAAACACGGCATCATCAAAGAGCGTCTGGCCGCGCTGATTACGGACAGCGCCCGCGCCAGTCTCTTGGAAAGCGCCGGCTATTCGGTTCAGATTCTGGAGTTTATTGCGCTGGAACACACCGCCAAAAACCTGCTCATCCGCGCCGTCAAGCGCAGCGGTCAGGCTGGGATCGGGCCACCATCGGAAGAATACGCCGCCTTCCGCGACTTCTGGCATATCCGGCCCTCGCTGGAGGCGGGCCTGAACAAGTTGAGGCAGGAGTAAGATTTCACGGGGCTGAAGGTTTTATTGGGGTAACCCCCGTGCTTCAGAAGTGCAAGCCCCCGCCTTCGCGGGCAGAAGATAAAAGACACTCTGCTCTTCGCCCGCGAAGGCGGGGGCTTGTCTTCGCCCGCGAAGGCGGGGGCTTGCACTTCTGAAGCACGGGGGTTACCCCAATAAAACCTTCAGCCCCGTGCGCGTTATGTCAGCATCTTCGCATACAATTCTTCGTGCCGGGCGCGGGCCTTCTTATAAACGGCGTGATTGTCGCTGTTCGGCGCGTAGGTCTTGCCCAGATAGGTCGGCACAGCGGACAGGTCGGGAAGCAAGCCGAGGCTGTTCAGGGCGAGCAGGGCCGCGCCCCGGCTGGAGGCTTCAAAGACTTTGGAGGCGGTGACAGGAACGCCGAAGACATCGGCCATGATCTGAATCCAGGCGGGGTCATGCACCAGACCGCCGCCCGACGCGACGATCTCCTGCGCCTGCGGGTACTGCTGTATGAGAAGGTCATGCACCTTCGCGAAGCGATAGGCGATGGCTTCCAGAGAGGCTCGCAGGATGTCCAGCGGGGTGGTGTGCAGGTTCATGCCGGTGACGGTCGCCCTGGCCCCGACATGCCAGCCGGGGGAGCGCTCGCCCGCCCAGAAGGGCAGAACCGTCAGGCCATGCCCGTCCGGCGGCATCGTTCCCAGACGGCGGGACATGGCCTCGCGTTTGCCGAGCTGCAAGGTTTCGCTTTCCCAGGCGTAGACATTGCCGCCGTTGGCAAACGCGCCTCCGATCAAAAAGCGCTCCTTGTCTACCCGGTAGCAGAACAGGCCGTTGGGAATGTCTATACGTTCGGCTTTGACGGCGACTCGCATGGCTCCTGACGTGCCGACATTGATGGCGATGCGAGTGGCCCCCGTCGCCCCGCTGCCGATATTGGAGCAGGCTCCATCGCCAACCGCCGGGAACCACGGTAGGTCGCGCAAGGGCGCCAGCCGCTTTGCCCAATCGTCCGTCAGGCCAGTTTGCGGTTCGTTTCGGTCTGCCAGCGGATTCATCTGCGCGGGCGTCAGACCCAGCGTGGAGAGAACCTTGCTATCCCAATTGGCCGCATTTTGGTCAAACAGCCCCGTTCCCGATGCCATAGACAGACTGCACGAAGTCTGCCCGAAGAGGCGGAGGGCGACATATTCCCCAAACGACATCCAGCGCCGGACTTTGCGCGAACGTCTCCGGCTGCGTTTCGCGCAGCCAACGCAGTTTGGCAGGCCAGTAAGACGTGTGCAGAACGCAGCCGGTTCGGGCATGATATGCGGCCTCATCCATATCCGTTTTCAGCGCTTCCGCCTGCGCCTGTGACCGGGTATCCGCCCAGGAAAACAGCGGCGTCACGGCCCGTCCCTCCTCACCCACGCCCAACAGGCTGTGCCAGAAGCACGAAATTCCCACCCCGGCCAGGCGGATTTTCGCCTCTTTGTCTGTCTTTCGCAGCAGTTGTTCTATGCACGAAGCGGTCAGTTCCAGCAGCGTTTCCGCATCCGCCTCCACCCCGCCGTCACTGGTTTTCCGCTGCACATAAGCCATTTGCACTTCAGCGTCCGGCAAAGGGCGTCCTCGCGTGTCGAAAATCATGGCGCGAACAGACGATGTTCCCATGTCCAGAGCAAGCATCAAGGCTTTTTTCATGCGTCTTTCATTCGCCGCGCGGCTTCCGGTTCCCTTCTGTGCGAGCCAAACTTGACTTCCTCACGCCGAAACCAGTATACTGTAGCGGATTTAAGGGGCGAACATGGCGAACCAAACGACCGCAGTACCGGCTCCGGCGGCCTCACCGGCTCCTCTCAAAGGCGCGGCTCTGGCTGCGCTTCTGAACCCGTTTGTGGTCGTGCTGGTGTATCTGGGCGAGATTCTGATCCTGCTGGGACGGGCGATCAAGTCCGTGCGCGGCGGCGTGGACGTGCGCGATTTGCTGGAGCAGATGGCCTCGCTGGGCGTCAATTCGGTCGCGATCGCCCTGCTGACAACGTCTACATCGGGCGCGGTGCTGGCCCTGTATTTTGCGCCGTTTCTGAAGCAGTATGGCGCAGAAGGATTTACCGGGGCCGTCGTCGCGCTGGCGATTGCGCGGGAACTGGGGCCGGTCCTGACCGGCGTCGTGGTCGCGGCCCGCGCCGGCTCGGCGATTGCCGCCGAACTCGGCACGATGAAAGTGACTGAGCAGATTGACGCCCTGCGCGCGCTGGCGGTCAGCCCGATCCAGTATCTGGTCGTGCCGCGCATTCTCGCCGCCGTCATCATGGTGCCGCTGGTCTGCGCGCTGGCCGACGCGGGCGGGCTGCTGGGGGGATACTGGCTGGCGGCGACCCAGGGCGTGCTGCCGGGGACGTTTCTGGACTCCATGAAACAGTTTCTGGTGCCGGATGATTTTCTGAAGGGCATCTTCAAGACCGTCGTCTTCGGCCTGATCATCGCCCTGGTCGGCTGCCATCAGGGGCTGGAAACGCGCGGCGGGGCCACCGAAGTGGGGCGGGCGACGACCAACGCCGTCGTGCTGTCCATCGTGCTGATCTACCTCGCGAACTTCGCGATGACCTATGTCATGTTCAACGATGTGGTGTCGTTTTGATGCCGGATTCGAGGCCCGAAACGAGAAACCGCGTGGCATGAGCCGGCGTGGATCGAAGTCAAAGACCTGCGCTACGAGGTCGGCGGCAAGCAGATACTCAAAGGCGTGACACTCGGCGTCCGCCCGGCGAGATCTTGTGCGTCATGGGCATGTCCGGGTGCGGCAAGACGACCCTGCTGCACTGCATCGGCGGCCTGACCGCGCCGACCAGCGGCGAGATCCGCATCGGCGACGCGCAGATCGTCGGCATGAGCGAAAACGAACTGAACCATGTCCGCGAGCGCATGGGCATGGTCTTTCAATACGCCGCTCTGTTTGACTCGCTGTCGGTCTTTGAGAATGTCGCTTTCGGCCTGCGCCGCCGCCGCCGACTGCCGCTGGACGAGATCAAGCAGATCGTCGCCGAAAAGCTGGCTCTGGTCGGCCTGCCGGGCACGGAAGCTCTGTTTCCCTCGCAGCTTTCGGGCGGCATGGCCAAGCGCGTAGGATTGGCGCGGGCGATCGCGATGTCGCCGGAGATTTTGCTGTATGATGAGCCGACGTCCGGGCTGGACCCGGTCGTGGCAAGCGTTGTGGACGAATTGATCATGCAGATGCGGGATAAACTGGGCGTCACCAGCATCGTGGTCTCGCACAACATCACCAGCATTTTTCGGATCAGCGACAAAGTCGCCATGATCCACGAAGGCCAGGTGCTGGCGACGGGGACGCCCGCACGAGGTGCAGGCTTCGGACAATCCGATTGTCCGGCAGTTCATTGAAGGCCGTTCGCATGGGCCGATTGAAGTGGCGCGGCGGGTACGAAGGGCGAAAGTTTTTATGGCGACATTGGGAAACGCAGGACGGGTCGGCGTGGTCTTTGCGCTGGCGGCGCTATTGTTTGTCGTCATGTACATATTTTTGCGCGGCACAGTCACCGCCGGCAACACATATTCGTTTGACGTTTTCTTTGACGATGCGCGGGGCGTGACGCCGGATACACCCGTCACGCTGGCCGGGGTGCAGATCGGCAAAGTGGAAAAAGTCAGCCTGACCCACGCCGAGAAAGCCGACATGCGGCTTCAAGTCAAGACCTAACGAGATCCTTAAAATCCCGCGCGGGTCGCGCTTCACCATTGTCACGCCCCTGCTCGGCACAAGCGGCACGGTCATCGTCCTGCCGCCCGCCAATGCCGCCCAGCAGCCGCAAGGTAATATTCGTGAAGATGAGCCGGGTTTGTATGGGGAACGCACCGGCGATCTGGCTTCCTCGTTTGACAAGGCCAATGATCTGCTGGCGCAGGCGACGCAGCACCACACAGAAAGTGGACAAACTGCTGGACACGGCGAACAAACTGGCTGCCGACCCGCGCATTCAGGGCGGGCTGACGCAGACAGTCGGCAACATCAATGCCGCCTCCGCCAATGGCTTGAAACTGACCAATCAACTGAACGGCCTGCTGATCTCGGACAATGCCCAGGTACAGGCACTGCTGAAGCAAACGCAGGCGGGGGCGCAGGTTTCGCTGAACAACATCGCCGCGACCACGGCCTCCATCCGGGACACGACGCAGCGAGAACCGGGGCCAGATCGCGGACATCATCCATAATCTGAACGACACGACTTCCGCCGTCGCGGGCATCACGGGCCAAACGAATGAAGCCCTCAAGACCGGCGGCGTGCACGCAGAACCTGAAGCCACCGTCGCCAATCTGAAAGCGACCACCGATAAACTCAATGCCATCGGCGGCCAATTTTCAGTCGCTGACAAGCGACCCGAAGGTGCAAAGCAATCTCAAAGACACGATCCAGAATATCCACGACAGCAGCGAAGAAACCCGAACATTACTGGAACGCTTAAACCATCTGGCCGGGGTTCGCAAAAAGACAGCCGCCGTCGTGGTCGCGCCGGGTGTCGGGGCAGTCGTCCTGCCCGGCGCGTCCACCCTGCCCTCGGTGACGCCGGCCCCGTCTTTGGGAGCGCCCTACTATTTGCCGCGCGTGGATCTGGTGCGTCAACACGCGCGCCCGCCACTTCCGCACTGACATTGATGCGCTTGTGCCGCTCGGCGTTTCCCCCGTTACGTTTGTGCGGGCAGGGATTTACGGCTTCACTGACTCGAACAAATTGATCTTGCAGGCGGGGCGCGGATTGGGAAAACGCAATGCCGCCGACGTGCGGGCCGGGATTTACGCATCCAAGCTGTCTCTGGGAGGCGACATCGGCCTGGGACAGCCCGCGACATTATCATTTGATGTGTACGATCCGAACAATTATCATTTAGACGCGCGCGGTACGCTGAAACTGACTCCTGATCTGGGCCTGATCGTCGGCGGCGAAGACCTGGGGCGTCATCCCGGCGGCCTAGTCGGCCTGGAATACCGGCAGTCACGCTGATTGCCCCCACCCCCCAATTCTGGGGGAGCCAGAAAAGAAAAGCCGGCCCTTCCTACTCCCCCAGAATTAAGGTTTTATTGGGGTGGGGGTTGGGAGGCGTTTTTATATCACAACCACAAAGGAAACCACACCATGAAAGCTCCCAAAGGAAGCCACGCCATGAAAGTCATTCTGCTGCAAGACATCGCAACATCAGGGAAAGCAGGGCGAAGTCGTCGCTGTCAGTGACGGCTACGCCCGAAATTATCTGTTCCCGCGCAAACTCGCCGTCGAAGCCGCCGGCGGGCGCTCAAGAACCTGCAAACCAAGCACGCTCTGGAAGACCGCCGAACCGAAAAGCTGCTGTCGGAAGCCGAACGCACCGCCGAACAGCTCACGGAAAAGACGGTCACTCTGCGCGTCAAAGCCGGCGAGAACGACCGCCTTTATGGCCGCGTGACGGCTGCCGACATCGCCGAGGCAGTCGCCCGCGACCTGTCCGTCAAGTTAGACAAGCGTAAGATCGGCCTGCTCGACCCGATTAAATCGGTCGGCGAGTATGACGTTCCCATCAAGCTGCACCGGGACGTAACCGTGCCGCTCAAAGTCGCTGTTGTCGCCGAATAGAGCGCAACGGATGCCTGAGCGCAGCGATCCCTGTGGGAGAAAGAAGAGCAGGCGTTCCGGCGGCCACAACGGCGGCAGGCGGCTTTCGGCGGCAACGCCTTTCGGTAACGGAAACGGGGCTGGCGGGCCGCTGGGCGCGTATGTGCCGCCGCACTCGATTGAGGCGGAGCAGTCCACTCTGGGCGCGATGCTGATTGAGCGTTCGGCGGTCGAAAAAGTCTTTGAGATTCTCTGAAAAAGAAGACTTCTACCGGGACAACCATCAGACGCTCTTTGACGTCATCACGACTCTGGCCGAGCGGGACGAGCCGGTTGACCTGATCACGGTTCAGGAAGAACTGAAAAACCGGGACAAGTTAGACGCCATCGGCGGCATCGCCTATCTGACCGCGCTCTTTGATACCGTTCCCACAGCGGCCAACGTCGAATACTACGCCAAGATCGTCGAAGAAAAAGCCACCCTGCGCCGCCTGATCGAAGCCTCGCTGGAGATCATCGGCTCGGCGCGCGGCGAGGTGGAAGATGTCGGCGAGGTGCTGGACGAGGCCGAGCGCGCCATCTTCAGCGTCTCCCAGCAGCGCACGACCGCTTATTTTTCTCCCCTCCGCACCCTGCTGCTCTCGGTCTACGACAAGGCCGAAGAACTCAGCGAAATGAAGTCCGCGCATTTCCGGCCTTTCCACCGGAATTCACGACTTTGATATGATCACGTCAGGCCTGCAAAACACCGATTTGATCATTGTGGCAGCGCGGCCGTCGATGGGAAAAACCTCGCTCTGTCTTTCCATCGCCGAGCATGTGGCCCTGAAAGAGAAAAAGCCGGTCGCGATCTTCTCGCTGGAAATGTCCAAAGAGCAGCTTGCTCTGCGGATGCTCTGCTCGCAGGCGCGGGTCAACTCACACAAGTTACGGACGGGCCATCTGACCGAAGATGAATGGACCAAGCTGGCGATGGTCGTGCAGGGAATGTATGAGGCGCCCATCTTCATTGACGACGCCACGGAAACCTCGGCTCTGACGATGCGCGCCAAGTGCCGCCGCTTGATGGCCGAGCATAACGGGCTGGGCCTGATCGTCGTGGACTACCTGCAGCTCATGCGCTCGCACCGCCGGACGGAAAACCGCGTGCAGGAGATCGGCGAAATCGCGCGCGGCCTGAAATCCCTGGGCCGCGAACTCAAAGTCCCTGTCATCGCCCTGTCCCAGCTTTCCCGCGCCGTGGAAAGCCGCGAAAATAAGCGCCCGATGCTTTCAGATTTACGAGAGAGCGGGTCTATCGAGGCGGAGGCGGACATGGTGTGTTTTTTGTACCGGGAAGCGTATTACAAGATGAAAGAAGCCTTCAATGTGGAGGGCGGGGAACAGGCCGGAGCGGCAGGAGATGGAAGAAACCGAGATCATCGTCGGCAAACACCGGAACGGGCCGACCGGGATGGTCAAGGTCGGATTTATGCCCGAGTTTGCCAAGTTCGTGGACCTTGATTTGTCACGCACGGATGAGCCGACGGGCTTTTAAAGGGTAAAGACCTGTTATGCTGAAAGTTCTGGTCATTGGCGGGGGCGGGCGCGAACATGCTCTGGTCTGGAAACTGGCGCAAAGCCAGCAGGTCAGCCGCGTCTACTGCGCGCCGGGCAATGCCGGGCATCGCGCGGATCGCCGAGTGCGTGCCGCTGGCGATTACCGACAGCGAGGGCCTGCTGCAATTCGCGATTGAAAACGGCATTGACCTGACCGTGGTCGGGCCGGAAATCCCATTGATTGCCGGCATCGTGGACCTGTTCGAGCAGCGCGGCCTGCGTATCTTCGGCCCGGCGCGCGAGCCGGCTCTGATCGAAGGCTCCAAAGCCTATGCCAAAGGGCTGATGCTGCGCTACGGCATCCCCACGGCCCACTTTGCCGCGTTTACCTCGTTTGATGCGGCTTCTTACTACCTCCGCTCCCACTTTGACGCACAGCCGCAGGCTCCGCTGGTGGTCAAGGCGGACGGCGAGGCGGCGGGCAAGGGCGTCTTTATCTGCCGAACGGATGCTGAGGCGCAGACCGCTCTGACACAGATCATGCAGGAGCGCGTTTTCGGCGCGGCGGGGGACGCCGTGGTGGTGGAAGAGTTTCTGGAAGGCGAGGAAGCCTCGCTCATGGCTTTCACCGATGGCACAACGATTATTCCGATGCTGCCCGTGCAGGACCATAAGCGCGCGCTGGACGGAGATGAAGGGCCGAACACGGGCGGCATGGGCTGTTATGCGCCTGTCCCGGCGGTCACGCCCGCGCTGTACAAGCAGGCGGTGGAACAGATTTTGCGGCCCGCCGTGGAGGCCATCCGCGAGTCCGGCATCCCCTACAAAGGCGTGCTGTACGCGGGAATCATGATCGCCAAAGACGGTTCCCTGAAAACTCTGGAGTTTAACTGCCGCTTCGGCGACCCGGAAACACAGGTGGTGCTGCCGCTGCTGGAAACCGATCTCGTAGACATTCTGCTGGGCGTTACCGACGCTCACCTGGACGAAGTGGAAGTGCGCTGGAAGCCGCAAAGCGCGGTCTGCGTCGTCCTGGCTTCGGGCGGCTATCCCGGCGCTTACGCGACTGGTCTGCCGATTGAGGGACTGGATCAAGTCGCGCACCTGTCCGATGTGGTGGCATTCCACGCGGGAACGAAATTTGACGAAGAGGGGAACGTAGTCACGGCAGGGGGTCGCGTCCTGGGCGTGACGGCTCTTGGCGATGATTTTACGCAGGCCCGCGCCCGCGCCTATGCCGCCATTAAAAATCTTTCGTTTGACCACATGCACTATCGCAACGACATCGGGCATCGGGCGGAAAAAAAGGAGTCCACGCAATGACCATGCGCGTCATTATGTTCAGTTGGGAATATCCTCCCAAAATCGTCGGCGGCATCTCGCCCCATGTCTACGGCCTGGCGCACGCGCTGGTCGGCGCAGGGCATCGAAGTCCATGTCGTCACCTGCGAACACCCCGGCGCGGCGGCGGAAGAGGTGGAAGACGGCATTCACCTGTACCGCGTGACGCCGTCGGGGCCGGGCAATGACTTTATCCACTGGGTCCAGCTTCTCAATGATGCCATGCTGGCGCGGGCGGACAGTTTGATCGCGGAACTGCTGGCAAAGGACACAGAAGCGCCGCTCCTGCTCCACGCGCATGACTGGCTGGCGCACTTCGCCGCCGCCGCGCTCAAGCACAAATACCATCTGCCTCTGGTCGCCACGATCCACGCCACGGAATATGGCCGCAACAACGGCATCAAAGGGCCGACGCAGGAATATATCAACTCGGTAGAATGGCACTTGCAGAACGAAGCCTGGCGCGTGATTGTCTGCACCGAGTTTATGAAGCGCGAGTGCGAACACGCCCTGCATACGCCCTGGGACAAGATGGATGTTGTCCCGAACGGCGTGGATGCGGACAAGTTCCACCTGCCCCAATTCACGCCGGAGCAGCGCGCGGCATTCCGCGCCCGTTACGCTGCCCCGGAGGAAAAGATCGTCTTTTTCGTGGGCCGCATGGTGCGCGAGAAGGGCGTGCAGGTGCTGATTGAAGCTCTGCCCAAAGTGCGCTGGGGCTACCACGATACCAAGCTGCTGATTTGTGGTGGTGGGCATAAAGACCATCTCATCAACCTGGCGGCGTATCTCGGCATGGAGCGCCACGTTTATTTTGCCGGGTTTGTTCCTGATGAAGACCTGATGAAGATCTATTCGGTCATTGACATCGCCTGCTTCCCGTCCCTGTATGAGCCGTTCGGCATTGTCGCCCTGGAAGCGATGGCAGCCAAAGTCCCGGTCGTCGTTTCCGATGCCGGCGGCCTGCCGGAAGTGGTGGATAACAACGTCACCGGCATCACGACCTACGCCGGCAACCCGAATTCGCTGGCCGACGGCCTGCTGAAGCTGCTGCACGAGCCGGAAACGGCCAAGCGGATGGTGGAAACGGCCTATGAGCGTGTCCTCACCAGGTTTAACTGGAACACAATCGCTGCCCAGACAACAAAGACATACGAGCGCGTCTGGAGCGAGTACAAAGCGAGTGAGTGGCACGCGCCGTCACTCACGCCTGCCCTGCTTCCGGCGGATACTGTGGCTCAAAATACAGTCTCTGTTTAATTTCGGCGCTGCTTGTGGTATAACAATAGCAAAAGCCCACCCGCAAATGTACGGATGGTTCTAGGAAAGGTCAAAGACGACGATGGTATTGTGGTTTTTGTGCGGGTATCTGGCCCTGGCGGCCATTTTCTATCTGGCGCTGACGGCAACGGCGACAGACATTTCCATCCCGGCCCTCGCCCGGACGCCGAAGCGGCATCGTGCGCGTAAAGTGAGCGACAGCAAGATCTTGCGGCGCATTCGCCGGGATTAAATACTGGATCAATGTCTGAAACATGAAACCCGCTTCTCAGGAGAAGCGGGTTTTATTTTTGCCCCTGAATGCCTAACGCATGCCTGACTGGTTTACCGCCATTTTTTGTCGGGAAAAAGCAGGCAAAAGGAGAACGACAATGCCAACCAGTCTTCCCAGCCCGGATGGCGGCGACAAGACGCAGGCGATCCCAAAGATGCTGCTCGTCTGGCTTATTCTCGGCGTCGTGGCTGCCGCCGTGGTCGCCGGCATCGTGCTGACACATAATCACGGCGGAACAAGCGCCGGTGGGACCGGTCAGTCGGCAGATCAGGCCGTCGGGCCGCAACTTGGCACGGAAGGTTGAGCGGCGGGCAATGCCACGCCCGCTCCCGCCGTGTCGGGCAGCAGTCAGGGCGGCGGTCCGGGCGCGATGGGATCCGGCATGGGAGCCGGAAGTGCAGTCCATGGCACGGCGGAAACGCGAACGGGCGGGGTGAGCAGCGGAGCGGCGGCAGGTCCAAGCAGCGGAGCGGCGGGAACCGCTCCGTGACAACGGAACCGGGTCCCCCTGCCCTCTGCTAGTCGCCCAGTCCTCCGGCCAGCACGGTCTGGTTTTTGCCGCCGTTCTTAGCGCGATACAGCGCATTGTCGGCCAGCGTGACCAGAGACTGCGTATCATCAGTGTCGTCGGGGAATGTCGCTAGACCCAGGCTGATTGTCTTAAAGACGACCAGATCCGGGTCATCGGCGAAGCCTGGGAACATGGTTTGGGCCACGGCCTGACGCAGACGCTCGGCGGTTTGATACGCTTCCGCCGAGGTCGTTTCCGGCATCACAATAATAAATTCTTCGCCGCCAAAGCGGCCCACGATGTCCACGCCCCGAACTTTTTCGCGCAGCAAACCCGACAGCATCCGCAGCAGCACGTCGCCCTGGACATGGCCGTAGGTATCGTTATAACTCTTGAAGCTGTCCACGTCCAGCATGACAACGGACAGCGGATGGCCGTAGCGCTGGGCGCGGCGACGCTCGTCCAGCAGGACCGCCTGCATGTGCCGACGGTTGTACAGGCCCGTCAAGCTGTCGGTCACGGCCTGGCTATAGACATCTTGATGGGATTGAACATTCGCCAGTGTTGCTGCTGCCTGACTCGCCAGCGACCGAAGGCGAATGAGTTCGCGCCCGGTAAACGTCCCCGGTGAATCGCGTTCCAACTGCACCACACCCATTGTCTCACCGCCCGCCACCAGCGGCAGCAGCAGCAACGAAAATGAAGCCGCATCACGCCGCTGCTCCCCCGGGGTCAGGCGCGGGTCGCATGCCCCGTCGCGGACGAGCCGAGGCTTTTTGTCTTCCGCCACTCGTCCGACCAGCCCCTCTCCGAACCGGACACTGGCGGCCTCGCCGGGCGGCAGGACGGCGCGAGCAGGCGCAAAGGCCAGGCGGTTCAGTCGCGTTACCGACTCATCGGTCAGCCAGAACCAGACGCGGTCACAGGAAACGAGATCACTGCTGACCTGCAAAAAACGCTCAATCACTTTGGCCGGGCTGGTCTGCGAGACAGTCACAGCGCTGATTTTTTCCATGGCTCGGACCTGTTCATGCAGCAGGGACACTTCAAAGCCGAAGTGGGCGACCAGAAGCAACAGCGCCAGCAGCGACGCCGCCCCCAACTCGCCCATAATTCCCAGGGGCGCATAGACGAGCGCCATCAGCACGGCGACCGGCGTGGTCACGGCCAGCGTAATCGCTTCCAGCCGCCAGCCGGCCCAAGCATGACGCCGAACCGTTCGCTCGGCATGAAAATGCCTTCCCAGCCCGAACAGCCGCCCGCCGACATAGATCCCGCCATAGACCAGCGACACCAGAATCAGCACGAACGGGTAATGCGGCGCATTCCACGGGCGCGACCCGTGCAGCGCCGAGTGCAACGCGCCGCTCGCCAGCATCGCCGCCAGCAGCCACGCACCACGCTCATACACGCCGCGCCGGGAAAGGGGCATATCCCGTGAAAAAGCATACGCTGTATTGGCTAAGAGAAGCGGCAGCAGCGCGACCACCGGCGGCAGGAGCATAACGGCAGCCAGACCTACCGCCGGAATCATGCCAACGCGCTGGCCGCGCGGCCCGCTGGCGGGGAGAATGACCGACAGCAGAGACAGGCCCACGAAAAACAAAAACAAAGGAAAAAGTGCAGGATCGTTAAGATTCTCAAAGCGGATCGCCCACGCGGCCAGGGCGACGCAGGCAATGACGCCGAGAATACGCCCGTTGCTGCCGCGCAGCGAAACAAAAGGCCACTGACGCGCATCCGGCAAGGGCATCTCTGCCCCGACATCGTGTTCTGGAGCCATGGTGATCGGTTTTGATTGTGCAGTGATCATGGCAATTCCGTCCTTTCACGGAAAGGGCGATAAGAAGAATTTCAGGATTATTCCATGACTGCTTGCAGTTTTACCATGATATTTTACACCTCCTCAATTTTGGGCAGCCGCCAGGCACAGAGGTCGGGGCAGCCGCCAGGCACAGAGGTCGGGGCAGCCGCCCCGGCCTTTGTCATTCAAACACATATTTAAAGGCCAAGTCACTCTTTCTTACCATTGAGTGCATGGGATGACAGAAAGTGTATCCGCGTCTGGGCCGGTTCGGGCGCGTCAATCTGGACAGCGGCAATGCTGCCGTCGGCGTCACGGGCGACATAAATTGCTGTCGGCGCGGCAATCGTATGCGAGATGGCCGTGTCTATCCCCTCCCCGGCGATAATAGTTATGCTTCCTGCATCGCTGCCTTTGGTGTTCACTTGGATACCGAGAAGCGGCAGGCTTTGCAATATCGGCTGCTCCGAGAGGCCGTCCCCGCTGACATCCACACTAACCATCCCCTGCTCGTACTGGCGGCTTAGATCATCAAAAAACGCGCCCCACTCTTCCCGAGGCAATCCCTGTGTGTCCATGATTTGATCTCCTTCATCTGACGTGTCACTCTGTTGTACCCAGAAACGAAGCAGAAGCCGTTGCGGGAGGCGTTTTCTTGACAGCCTTCTGCCGTTTACGGTACACTCCGTCGTATCATGCCCACGGCTGCATTTACCACTTTAGGCTGCAAGGTCAATCAATACGAAACCGAGCGAATGGCCGAGAGCTTTGAAGCGTTAGGCTTCACGCTGACGGATTTTCGCGAACCGGCGGATGTGTATGTCATCAACACCTGCTCGGTGACGGGAGACGCCGACCGCAAGTCCCGGAACATGGCCCGCCGGGCGGCGCGGCAGAAGGAAGGGGCGCGCGTCGTCCTGACCGGGTGCTTCGCGCAGATGGCGCTGGACACCGGTGAAGCCGTGGACGGCGCGGCTCTGCTCGTACCGAACGGCGAAAAGATGCGAACGGCCACACATGTGCTGGCAGCGTTTCCCGACCTGATGCAGTATTCGTCTTCACCGGCATCTGCCCCTTTGCCTGCCGTTGCTGTCTTTCCTGAAGCCGCTCCCGGCGGGTTGATCGCGCTGGAAACACTTGGTAATCGCCCCAATGCTCTGCACCGAACGCGGGCGACTTTGAAAGTCCAGGACGGCTGCCGCTACTTCTGCGGCTTCTGCTCCATTCCCTTTACGCGCAACGTCATGGCGAGCCGCCCCTTCGCCGATGTGCTGGCCGAGGCGCGGCAAATGGCGGCGGGCGGGGCCAAAGAGATCGTTGTGACGGGCGTCTGCGTCGGCGCGTATGGGCCGGAAACCGGCAGCGAAGGCCCGGATCTGACCGATGTGATGTTGGCAGTGGCAGACATTCCCGGCATTGAGCGCGTCCGATTATCATCTGTGCAGCCGGTAGAAATTCCCGACCCATTGATTGACACGATGGCCGCGCATCCGAACATCGCGCCGCATCTGCACCTGTCGCTGCAAAGCGGCGACGATACCATTCTCCAGGCCATGAACCGGCCCTATGACACCCGTTTCTTTGCCGAAATTGTTGATAAACTGCGGATGAGAATGCCGCGCATTGGACTGACCACAGACTTGATTGTCGGCTATCCGGGCGAGACGCGCGAACTCTTTGAAAACACAGTGGCCTTTGCCCGGCGGATGCAGTTTGCGCGGACGCACGTTTTTCGCTACTCGCCCCGGCAGCGTACAGCGGCAGCGCAGTTGAGCGATGATGTCTCCTACGAAGAGAAAGAACGACGGCACCAGGAGCTTTCTGCGATCTGCGTCTCCAGCCAGGAAGCCTTTGCGAAAGGCGATCTGGGCCGCACTGTGGACGTTCTGATCGAAGCCAAAGGCGCGCAGGACGGCTGGCTGTCGGGCTACACGGGCAATTATGTTCGGGTGCAGTTGGAAGCGCCCGTGTCTCTGCGCGGCCAGATCGTTCCCGTCAGGCTCACCGACGTTCTGCCGGGCGGCGATGCGTTCGGCATTTGGGAGGCATAAATGGCCGACGCGATTTTCGACAAGATCATTCGGCGCGAGATTCCCGCCGACATTGTTTATGAGGATGATCAAGTGCTGGCCTTCCGGGACGTGTCCCCGCAGGCGCCGGCCCACGTTCTTATCATCCCCAAACAGCCCCTGACAAATTTGCTGGACGCCGGACCCCAACATACCCTGCTGCTCGGCCAGTTGATGCAGGCGGCAGTCCATGTCGCCCGGACACTGGGACTGGCCGAAGACGGCTTCCGCGTCGTGGTCAACGTGGGCCGCGATGGCGGACAGTCGGTAGACCATTTGCATCTGCACGTTCTGGGCGGGCGGCATTTGACCTGGCCGCCCGGCTAAGAGACTGTATAGAAACCCGGAACCGGCGGTTAAAACCGCAGCAACAAAAGCACGAAGTCTGCCTTCGCAGACTCGGATTTGGGATCACCTCCTAACCGGCGAAGGCCGGTTTCATGAACTTGTTGCCGTGACTTTAGTCGCCTGATCTTCTTTCTATACAGTTTCTAAACTCTTTTCAGGAGGAGAATTGATGGCAACTCTGCTGGAAGCTGCCCCCATAACGCTGACCTATGAAGCGTACATGGCGGAGCCGATCACGGAAGGACGTTACGACATCATCAATGGAGTGCGAATCTTTATGCCCGGAGGAACCTATCGTCACCAAAGAATCGCCAGCAATATCGGTCGTTTATTCTATTATTTTGAGCAGCAAAGCGGCCTCGGCAACATCGTTTCTGCGCCTTACGATGTTCTCATTCGGCGCAGGCCCCGGCTGCAAACACGGCAGCCGGACGTGCTGTTTGTCAGCCATGCCCGCCTGGCACAAGGCGGAGGCATCCCGGAGATTGGGCCATTGGAAGTCGCCCCGGAACTCGTTGTTGAAATCATCTCGGACAGTGAGACGCAACGCCGATTGAACGACAAACTAATGGACTACATCGCCATTGGCGTGGACGAATGCTGGGTCGTGCGGCCTAACGAGCGGACCGTGGAAGTCCTGGCATTGACCCCCGACGGCCCGCAGAGCGTGCGCGTTTATACGGAACCGGAAATGATCACGTCGCGTATCTTCGCAACACTGTCTGCTGCTACTGCTGATATTTTCGCACCGTAGAACATATTCTTTTGACGAAAGGCATTTCATTGACACTCACCCGACTTTTGTCTTGTACCATACTTGCTTCCTGTGCTTTGCTGGCGGTCGGCTGTCACAAAGCCCCGGATGAGGCATCCGGGCCTCCTGCACCGGTACCGACCGCCAGCGTGAAACCCTTGCCGCCGGTGACAGGAACCCTCAAAGTGGCGCTGCTGACGACGGGGCCGGTCACGGACGGCGGCTGGAACCAGTCGGCGTATGAGGGTTTGCAGCGCATTCAGAAAACATTGGGGGCCTCGGTCGCCAAGCAGGAGAATTTGAAGCCGGACCAATTTGAAGGCGCGTTTCGGGATTTCGCCCAGCAGGGCTACCACGTCATTTTCGCGCACGGAGACGAATTTGGCCCTGCCGCAGCCAAAGTCGCCGCCCAGTTTCCCACAGTCGCCTTTGTGACAACCGGCGGAGAGAATACGGCGGCCAATCTCACCGCGCTGCACTTTTCTACGGAAGAAGGCACCTATTTACAGGGTATGGAAGCCGGCATGGTTTCCAAAACCAGCAAAGGTGGATTTATCGGCGGTCAGGAACTGCCGCCTGTCTCCAAAGCCGCGAAAGCCTTTGCCAATGGCGCGCAGGCCGTCAACCCCAAATATGCGTTCAAGATCACCTATATCAACGGCTGGACGGACACGGGCGCGGCGAAGGCACAGACCGATGCCCTGCTGACCAGCGGCGCGGATACGATTGCCCATAACTGCGATGCGGCGGCGGCAGGGATGTTCCAGACCGCAGGGTCCAAGCCCGGCGTCTACACGTTCGGTGTCAATGCTGATGAAAACGGCAAAGCGCCTAATGTCCTGTCGTCCGTCTTTCTGGACATCCCGAAAGCCTTCACAGACGTTGCCACCTCGGTCAAAAACGGCACGTTCCACGGCCAGACGCTGCCGCTGGGGCTGAAAGAAAACGACGTGCGCCTGATTGACAACCCCAAACTCGCGGGTGTCATACCCGCCGCAGGCAAGGCAAAAATTCAGCAGGCCACTAAAGACATCGCGGCAGGCAAACTGTCCGTCACCGGAAAGCCGTGAAAGACCCCCTCACCCCCAATAATGGGGGAACAGGAGAAGAAAGCGTCTCCCCTCTGGCTCCCCCATTATTGGGGGCGGGGGGTCTGCAAATGCGCGGCATCACCAAACGCTTCGGCCAAACGGTGGCTTTGGATCGCGTGGGTTTTGATCTCCAGCCGGGCGAGATACACGCCTTGCTCGGCGAAAACGGCGCGGGCAAATCCACGCTGATGAACATCCTGCGCGGCCTGATTGCGCCAACGGCAGGGCAGATCATGCTGAATGGTCAGCCGGTGCAGTTCGCCTCGCCGGTCGATGCAGCCCGCGCGGGGATCGGCATGGTGCATCAGCATTTTCTGCTGGTGCCGACGTTCACCGTCAGCGAAAATTTGGCTCTGGCCTCCCGGGAAAAGCAGCCGCCGCTCCGCGAGGCCGGAGAACTTTCCCAGCGGCTGAACTGGTCTATTCCCCTCCACACCCGCATCGCTGATCTGCCGGTCGGCACGCAGCAGCGCGTGGAGATACTAAACGCATTGCTCGGTAAGGCGCAAATCCTGCTGTTTGATGAGCCGACGGCGGTTCTCGCGCCCCATGAGATAGATGAGCTATTTGCTGTCCTGCGAACTCTGCGGGCGGAAGGCAAATCGCTGGTCTTTGTTTCGCACAAACTGAACGAAGTGATGTCGCTCTGCGACCGGGTGACGGTTTTACGCCGGGGCCGTCCAGTCGGCACAGTTGCGGTCTCCGAGACCAGCTCGGAAGATTTAGCCCGGCGGATGGTGGGGACAGAGGACCCCGGCACTTCCAGTGCCGGGCTACCCAAGAGCAAAAAGTCGCTCCGCGACTCAGGACAGGCTATCGCAACCCGCTCCTCAGTCCCGGAGGGACTTTCTCCAAGTAGCCCGGCATTTCCAGTGCCGGGGGCACCCCTCCTCTCCGTCACTAACCTTTCTACCGACGGCGGCAAAGATGCCGTGGCCCTGCGCGACATTGCCTTCAGCCTTCAACCCGGCGAGACGCTGGGCTTTGCCGGGGTGGATGGCAACGGGCAGGCGGAACTCGCCGAAGCACTGACGGGCCTGCGCCCGTGGCGCACGGGCAGCCTGACGCTGAACGGCGAGGCCATTCCTCGTCTCAACCCGCGCGATCTGGAACGGCTGGGCATCGCGCTGATCCCCCCCGACCGGCACACGGAAGGGCTGGCGCTGGCACTGTCCATTGCGGACAACTTGACTTTGGAAGCGTCTCATTTGCGACGCTTTCGCCGGGGGCTGCTGGGGTTGTTCTTGGATCGGCCTGGCCTGCGCGATTTTGCCGGCCAACTTGCACGCGATTACGACATCCGCGCCTCCGACCTCACCCTCCCAGCCCGCTCGCTTTCCGGCGGCAACCAGCAAAAAATCGTCATTGCCCGTGCCCTCTGGCGCAAGCCGTCGCTTCTGATCGCCGTCAGTCCGACGCGCGGCTTGGACGTAGCGGCGACGGATTATATCCATAATAAGCTGCGGCAGCGGCAGGCGGAGGGCGGCGCGACGGTCTTAATCTCCACCGAACTGGACGAAGTCATTGCCCTTAGTGACCGAGTGGCCGTGCTGTATGAGGGCCGAAGCGTCGGCATCGTCCCGCCGAATACGCCGCGCGAGACATTGGGCTTGATGATGGGCGGCAAGCATGGCTGACTTTGGCGCGCGGGGCGTTGCGAATTCTGGCTGCCCTGCTCGTCGCCTTCGCGCTGACGTGTCTTGTCATCGCTTCTGCCCATCAAAGTCCGCGCGAAGCCCTGACGGCGTTGGGGATGGGCGCGTTCGGCAATGCGTATGCCATCACGGACACGCTGACCAAGACGATCCCCCTGCTGCTGACGGGTCTGGGCGTCGCGGTCGCATTTCGCGCCCGGCTCTGGAACATCGGCGGGGAAGGACAGTTTCTGGTCGGGGCGCTGGCCGCGTCCGCTCTCGGTGCGTATGGGTTGGACGGTCTGCCCGCGTTTCTGCTCATTCCCCTAATCCTGCTGGCCGGGGTGCTGGCCGGGGCGTTCTGGGCCGGACTGGCGGGCTGGATGCGCGTCAAGCGGGGCGTGCCGGAAGTGATCAGCACGATCATGCTGAACTTTGTCGCCGCCCAGCTTTTATCCTATCTCGTGCATGGACCGATGCAGGAGCGCAGTCATGCCCAGCCCGCTTCCCTGCCGCTTCCCGCCAATGCCACTCTGCCCCCCCTGTGGCCGGGAACGACGCTGCACTGGGGGTTTCCGCTGGCGCTCGCCCTGGTCTGCGTCGTCGCCGTTTTTCTCTTTCGCACCGGGGCCGGCTTCGCCCAGCGCGTCGTCGGAGCGAACCCGGAAGCGGCGCGGGTTGCGGGCATGGATGTTGACCGAACCCGGCTGACGGCGATGCTGTGGAGCGGCGCGCTGTGCGGCCTGGCCGGGGCAGTGGAACTGTCCGGCGTGGTGGGGACGCTGTACGAGAACTACGCGCCGGGCTACGGCTTTGCCGCCGTGGCCGTCGCCCTGCTGGGCCGGCTCAACCCGTGGGGCATCCTGGCTTCCGCCCTCTTTTTCGGCGCATTGACGGCAGGTTCAGGCAGTATGGAGCGGACGGCGGGCGTGTCTGCGAACCTCTCCTATGTCCTGCAAGCCATCACCCTGCTGGTCCTGCTCGGCTTCCAGTGGATCCGCTGGGAACGACGGCGCGTGGAGGTTGCGGGCGACTGAAGTGCTTCGCTCAACTTCGTGAGCGCGGCAACAAAGTCACAATGCCCACCTGCGCGGACTCCGATTCTAACCGGCGAAGGCCGGTTTCGTGCTTTTGTTGCTGCGGTTTCAACCGCCCGCTCCCGTCGCCGTTTGACAGCCTGCCCCTGCCGCCGGTATAATTACTTATTCGCGCTCAAGAAACAGTTTCGCCGCTTCCCCAAAGCCGGGAGCGATTGTGGTTCGCGCTGCTGCTCATCGGGACGGCATTTGTTTCTCTGTGGCAGCTCGGCAGTTTGCCGCTGATTGATGTGGACGAGCCGGTCTACGGGCAGGTCGGCAAGGAAATGGCCGGGGCGAGTTGGGCCGGCTGGCTGACGCCGCATTACGGCGGGCAGCGCTGGTTTGACAAGCCGCCGCTGTTTTACTGGCTGACGGCGCTTGCCATGCGGCTGCTGGGCGTGTCCGAGTTCGCGGCCCGCCTGCCGTCCGCCCTGCTGGGCAATCGGTCTGGTCGCCGCGACGTATGCGCTGGCCCGCCGCGCGTTTCCCGCCACGCCCCGCGCAGCTCTGTGGGCAGGCTTCGCGCTGGCGACGTGCGTTCAGTTCTTTCTGCTAGCCCGCGCGGCGGTGACGGACATGACGCTGGCCCTGACGCTCACTCTGGCCCTGTTCGCGTTGTACGTCTGGACGACCACCAAGCAGGGCCGCTGGATCGCGCTGGCAGGCGTGATGACGGGGCTGGCCGCGCTCACCAAAGGCCCGGTCGCGCTGGTGTTGATCGGAACGCAGACTATCGCCTATCTCTGCCTGACGCGGCAGGCGAAGCGTCTGCTGTCTCCGGCCCTCTGGGGCGGGTTTGCGCTGTGTTTGATTGTCGCCCTGCCCTGGTTTCTGGCGATGATCCGCCTGCATGGGCAGTTGTTCATAGACGGCTTTCTGGAAGCCAACAATGTCACCCGGTATTTGCAGGCCGAGCATCAATCCACCAGTCCGTTCTGGTTCTTTCTGCCGGTGCTGCTGGCGGGCTTTTTCCCCTGGTCGCTGGCCTTGCCGGGAGCATTAATTTTGGCCTGGCGGCAGGGGCGGGAAGATTGGCGAAAGCGGCTCAAAGTCAGCCCAACGCTGTTTCTGGGTCTGTGGATCGCGCTTGTTTTCGTGTTCTTTTCGGCCTCGCAGAGCAAACTGATTACTTATATTTTCCCGCTTTACCCGGCAGCGGCAGTGTTAGTAGGATACTGGCTGGCAAAACAGAGTGAAAAGCAGAAAGCCAAATCTGCAAGCCGGCGCGAAACTTTATCGTTTTTTGCGCCTCTATGGATTTATGCAGTTTTGTTTATGACCGCGCTGGCTTTTCTGTTTAGAGTTCAAGCTAAGTATGGCATCGCACCCCAGACGATGTCATTATGGGGTGTAGTCGCAATCACCACGATTCCAGCCTGTTTGATTGCCCCACGTCCCTGGGCAGCACCGGGGCTTGGAATCGTCTGGTTCTTGTTAATCGCCTGGTGTTCGCCGACGTGGAAGACGCGCGAGGTGGATGTATCGGAGCGAAAAATGGCCGTGGCCGCCGATGCCGCTGTTCTGCCGGGAAGCTCTATTTATGCGCTGGGATTGAAGCATCCCAGCCTGCGATTTTATGCCGATGCGCCCGTGGTCTACACCGATGACCATGCGGCGGCGGCGCGGGACATTCTGGCGCATCCGGGCGTGGTATATGCTACGCGACCCGAAGTGCTGGATGATTTGCGCCAAAAGTACGGCGTCACGAATTACGAAATAGTACAGCGGTATGCCCGGACAGTGCTGATCCGAGCGAAGCCGAGGCCCCCTAGCCCCCAATAATGGGGGAACCGGAGAAGACTTAGTGCGGCCTTCGCGCTTCTCCTCTCTTACTCCCCCATTATTGGGGGCCGGGGGGCTTGACAGTCAGGGAAAAATGAGCATGACAGACAAAGAAAATATCACTGCGCCGAGGGCGATGCTGCCGAGCCTCTCGTTCGTGTTTCCGATGTACAACGAGATCGGCAACATTGAAAACTGCGTGGCGCAGGCATTAGAGACCGGACGCAAGATCACATCGGATTTGGAAATTGTCCTTGTAGACGACGCTTCCACCGACGGCTGCGGGGCTTTGGCCGATCAGTTGGCGCAGACACATTCCGAACTGCGCGTCGTCCACCATGCGAAGAACCGCAAGCTGGGCGGGGCGTTGCGGACGGGCTTTGCGTCAGCGACCAAAGATTGGATACTGTACATAGACAGCGACCTGCCAATTCAGATGGACGATGCTTTGAAGGCGATCCCACTCACGGCCAACGCAGACATGGTGATCGGCAACCGGCAGGGACGGGCAGAGGGGCCAAAACGCGAGATCATGTCGTTTGTTTACAACCGCCTGATTCGCGTCTTATTCGGCCTGAAAGTCCGCGATGTCAACTTTGCGTTTAAATTATTCCGCCGGGCTATCTTAGAAAAAATCACGCTGCAATCGGAAGGCTCGTTTATTGATGCCGAACTGCTGATTGAGACGCACAAGGCGGGTTTCACAATTGCGGAACTGCCGATGCGCTACTATGAGCGCACGGCGGGCGTTTCCACCCTGGCCTCATCCTCGGTCGTGTGGAAAATCCTGCACGAGATGGCCGCGTACCGCCGCGCGGCTGGGGAGCGCCGGACAAATAAAACAACCTCACCGCGCCCCCGTCCGGCCCGGCCCTAACGTGGCAATCGCTCGCGTCATTGTCCATGCCGACGACTTCGGCCTGCATCCGGCACTGAACGCAGGCATAGAATTGGCACATCGGGAAGGGCTGGTCACTTCGGCCAGCCTCATGCCGCTCGGCCCGGCCTTTGCGGATGCCGTCCGCCGCTGCCGAAATTTGCCCGGCTTGGATTTGGGACTGCACTATACCCTCGTCGGCGTCCCCGGCTGCCCCCTTACCTTGTCCACGTTTCTGTCTGACTACGGGCGTGGGAAACTCCCCGCACGCACAGTCGCCACATCCCTGCGACGGCAGTTGGACATGACATTGGGGCAAGGGCTGACACTCAGCCACATTGATTCTCACCAGCATCTGCACGCCCTCCCCGGCATCATGCGCGTCGTCTGCCCCCTCGCCGCCGAGTACGGCATTGGGGCGATCCGGCTCCCAATGGACGGGCCAGCCTTCGCTCCGATTTCCCCCGGCAGACGCGCCCAGACAGCGGCTTTGCGGGTGATGGCCCAGATCTCGCGCCGTTACATCATGGCCGCCGGACTGCGAACATCCGACCATTTCTCCGGCATGGCTGTTTCCGGGCATCTTACGGCGAACACTCTGTCCGCTTATCTCAAGAATGCCCGGCCCGGCCTGACGGAGATCGTCTGCCACCCCGGCGCGGACAATGACGCGCTCAGACAAGCCTTTGACTGGGGTTACGATTGGGAAGGAGAATTGGCCGCGCTGCGGAGTGGAGAAGCCCGCGAAGCAATTGGGCCGGCAGAATTGACAACGTGGCGGCAGAGAAAGGCGTCCCCCTAACCCCCAATAATGGGGGCAGGGGTCTCTTCGGGATAGGGAGCCAGCAGCCAGAACAAACGGGCGGCGGCAGCGTTTTCAATCAGCGTCTTGCGCTCATTGGGGTCGTGCGGCGTAGTGACCCAGTGGTCCCAGTAGCCGCCCTGGGGATCACGGGCGTATTTGTAACCAAAAGCCGCCTGATGGCGGACAGCGTCCAGATACTTGACCTCATGGGTGGCATCATAGAGGCGGAGCAGCGATTCGCAGAACCAGATGGTAAACCGTGTCGAACCCTCGGTTTTCTGAAGTGAGCCGGTCGCAGGGTCGGTCCAGGCGACCAGGCCAGCATCGGCGAGGCGGCGAGCCTCAGCCAGAGAGGCTCTGTCATGCCTAAGTTGAAATAGCAGAACATCGGCGCGGATCATCAGGGCGGTGTTGTAGGAAAATTTCGCGCGGCCAATATCGCCTTTGAGATTGATATTATCCCAATACAGGCCATCTTTGTCCTGAAGCGTGCTATTCAGCCACTTCTTAATCGCGATAGCCCAACCGATCTGGCCCCGATCCCCACTCACTTCCGCCAGCCGCAGGGCGGCGGCAGCGGCAGGAGCATTGGAGCAGGTATTTTTGGACTGGTGATCCAGTTTCCAGTAGATGCCCCCGCCCAGCGCAGTGTCCCAGCCGCTCAAAACGAATCGCTGAGTAGCGCGCGCTAACTGTAGGAATTTGACATCGCGCGTGGCCTGATAAGCCTCCGCGTAATCCAGAACAATCCACTCGTTGTCGTCATAGTATTTATCCGTGCCGCCTGGCCCGGAGCAGTACGCATTGTAGGCGGGAACCGGCGCGGTCGGGTCCCAGTAGGCTTGCAGACCCTCGGTGAAGTCATACAGCAGCGGCTTGTATTTGGCTGGGTCCTGCTGCGCGGCGGCAGCCAGGACAGCTAATTGGACGCCATTGGCCCACATGAAATCATAGGGCAGCGCTTTCGGATCGGCAGGATAGGCCTGATGGTAGCGATGGGCGGAAGCGTCGTAAAAATGGCTCTGAATGTAGTCGGTGGCCTCTTCCGCCTTCTGACGGTAGTCGGCACGGGCGGGGACGGTTCCGAGTGTAAAGATACATAAGATGCTGAGAAGCAGGGAATACAGTGGTTTCATTGGAGTTCGCCTTTCGCTTGTCATTTTTTGTTCGCCATGCACAGAAATTATACCCCCATCCCTTCTGCCAAGACCTTTCCACAAAAACGATGCCCCCTTCCCCCAATAATGGAGGGAAGGGGGCTTCTGAATGGAATTTGTGAGAGGCTCTCAGACACCGGGAGTCGCCGTCATACGGCGCTTACGAGCGCGTAGGAGCAAGCCGCCCAGACCCAGACCGATCATGGATAGCGTCGCCACTTCCGCCGGCTCAGGGGCCGGAGAAATCTCCCCGTCATTGAGCAGCACCGACATTCCATTACCTAATGACGTAGTCCCCGCGTCCGAGAAGAAATGGATGTCCTTTAATTGCGCGGTGGTCAGCGCCGTGCCGGTGCCGACACCGCTGCCGATGAATAGTTGATCCAGCCCGTCGCCACCGTCACTGCCGGGGGTCGCCATCAGCGTGTTCGGGTTGTAGGACTGCGGGTAGCCGCCGCTCCAATCATAAACGTTCAGCACCGTGTTACCCGTGCTGGTGTCAGACAGACCGGAGAAGCTGAAAACGGCTCCTGTGTTACCGGCTCCAAAGTCCAGAATTGAGGTGGTGCCTGCTGTCAATGTCAGCAGTCCACCATTTTGGATGTTGTTGCCCTGTGACGTGTCCCCGGCCGCTGATGTGGCGGTGAAGGTGGGAGCGTTCTTGAGAGTGCCGCCCGCGAGGATGACGCCGCCGCTGCCCAGAGCGCTGCCAACGCCCGCGCTGGTGGTCGGGGCGCTGATGGTGACAGTCCCGCCGGTATTGATGGTGATTGCCCCGGAGCCGTCTGCGGATGCGGCATTCAGGGCGAGCGTTCCGGCGTTGACGGTTGTCCCGCCGCTGTAGTTGTTCACGGCGGTCAGAACCATCGTGCCTGCGCCGGCCTTGGTCAATGAGCCGGCGACTTGCGAGTTGTTACCCGCCGAGCTGTCGGTCAGGCGGGAAGATACGAGCAGGTCGCCACCCGTAGCACCCGTCTGGCCCACGGTGAAAGTCGTGCCGCCCGCGGCGCTTGAGAGTTGATCGCCGTTGACCCCTCCAGCGGAGATGGTTGAGGCGGACCCGCCGCCTGTGGGCACGGTGACGCCACCGCTGAACTGATAGCCTTGATACTGCGACGTGATGGTGCCGCCGTCCGTGGAGTTCTGGTAGAGTGTCGCCCCGTTGAGGGTGATGGCCCCGATGGTGTTGAAGCGGGTGGAGGTGAGTTGGCTACCGCTATTGACGGTGATGGCGGGGATGTTCGCCGCCGTGTTGGTTCCGAAGACATCGTTGATCGTGAAGCTGAGGATGCCCGTCGTAGGGGTGGCGCCGGTGGTGCCGACGGTGATCGTGCGGTTTGTTGCCGGAGTGTCGCTGCCGAGGGCCGTGTTCGCGGTCGTGGTTCCGGCGCTGGCAATGACTGTGCCGCCGTTAACGGCGATGTTGCCGGTGAAGCTGTTGGCAGCGTCGCCCAAGGTTGTTGTCCCTGCGGTATTTGTCAGCGAGGATGCTCCGGCGATGCCCCCCGCCCCGGTCTCCGTGAAAGTCGCGGCGTTGGTGATGGTCGTCCCTGTCAGTGATCCCGAAAGGGTCAGAGTTCCGGCGCTGATGTTGGTCGCGCCGGTGTAAGTGTTCGCGCCGGAGAGGGTGGATGTTCCTGTGCTGCCCTGCGTGAGTGTCGTGCCGGTTCCGCCGATGACCCCGGCGGTGCCTTCCGTGATCGTGCCGGTGCCGCTGGTGGAGACGTTGGACCCGGTGAGCGAGCCTGTCAGATTGAGTGTTCCGGCACTGGCTAAAGTCGCGCCGGTGTAAGTGTTCGCGCCGGAGAGGGTTGTTGTGCCGCCGGTGACCGTCAGGGAAGAGGCACCGCCAACGCTGCCGGCGCTGCTTTCATTAAAGGTTGCCGCGCTGGAAATGGCCGTGCCGTTAAGCGAGCCGGTCAGAGCAAGTGTCCCGGCGTTGATGGTTGTTGTGCCGCCATAGGTGCTCGCGCCGGTGAGGGTCAGGATGCCGTTGCCCGTCTTGGTCAGTCCACTGCCGCCGCCGTAGAAAATGATTTGCGAATTGATGGTCAAATCGGAGGCCGCCGTGCCGGAGTGTGTGACATTGAACACCTCATTGCCAGCCTGCAAAGCGACTTTGCTGGCACTGATGAGAGCGGCGTTGCCGGCGGCATCGGAGGTGGCTGTGACCGCATTGAGGGCGTCAAACGAGTAAAGGCCCTGACCATCCCCAGCGCTGGTGCCGCCCAGAGTGCCGCCAGTCATGGTCAGGGTGTTTTGGAGGGTATCACGGACTGCCGTTCCATTATTTTGAACAAGTCCGCCGCTGTTAATAACCAGGGCTTCCTTGCCTGACGTGTAGCCCAGAGTGTCCGCGTTTGTGAGAACTAAGGTGCCGCCGGAATTAACCGTAATCGTGGGTGTGCCTGAGAGAGCGCCGCCACTGCCGTTGTTGCCGCCGGTCAATTTGAGTGTACCGGCGTTAATGGTAGTCGTTCCAGTATAGGAACTGTTGCCGGAAAGGGTGGTCACGCCGGTGTTGATCAGGCCGCCTGTGCCGCTGATTACGCCGCTGATGTTCACTGCGCCGGTGCCGGCTGTGGTGAGATTGAAGCCGCCGTTGCTGACCGTGCCGCCCAGGGTCAGGATGCCGGCACCGGTGTTAGAAATGGATTGAGACACCGTGCCGAGGACAATGGGAACGTTCAGCGTCTGGTTGTTCGTGCCGGCATTGGTGATGCCGTTGCCGTTGACTGTCAGGGTCTGACCGGTTCCGCCGCCGGCATTGAGGGTGATCGCCGGTGCGCCGCTCAGGAAGTTGACGCTGTTGACGTTGTAGCTCTGTCCCAGCGAGGCGATGGTCTGGGGTGTGGTCACATTGGTGGCCGTGAAGTTCACGTCCGAGAGCAGCGACGGCTGCCCGCCAGCGTCCATCGTGCCTGCCGCGTCGGTGGAAAAGTTGGTAGTCCCGCCATTGGTCGCGTTCAGCGCGGTCGCGCCGCCCAGGCCGTCGTAATAGACGGTGGGGATGCCGGAGCTGCCGATGGTGACGGTCTCCGAGGTGGCCGTGCCGCTCAGGGAGAGGTTGTAGGCGGTGTTGCCGAACGCCACGCGGTTGCTGGCAAGCGTGAAGTCCGCCGATGTCAAGCCTGATCCCGCGGTCAGGAAGGTATAAGTGTTGTTGGTCGTCAGGGCGCCCAGCGCGTCAAAAGCCACGGAGACATTGGTGGTGTTTGTGGCTGCGCCCGAGAAGTTCAATAAGTCCGTCACCCCATTGGTGCCGGACAGGTCAAACGACAGGACGGGGGCAATGCCCGCAGTCGCCGGAGCGAGCGTGGAGGCGCCGGTGACGTTGAACGTGTTGATCGCGCCATCCTGCATGGTGAAGTTGCTGCCCGCGTTCAGGGTCAGGGAGCCGCCGAGCGCGTTGGTCGCGCTGGCGACGCCGGGTTTCACCGCGAAGGTGCTGGTATTGCCCACCGTGACGGCGGTATTGGCGAGGCTGCCGCCGCTGCCCAGCGCCAGGGTTCCTGCATTCACGGCTGTCGCGCCCGTATAAGTGTTCGCGCCGGAGAGGGTGGACGTTCCTGTGCTGCCCTGCGTGAGTGTCGTGCCGGTTCCACCGATGACCCCGGCGGTGGCTTCCGTGATCGTGCCGGTGCCGCTGGTGGAAACGCTGGAGCCAGCCAGAGAACCTGTCAGAGCGAGTGTTCCGGCGCTCACCGCTGTTGCGCCGGTGTAAATGTTCGCGCCGGAGAGGGTCAGGATGCCGTTGCCGGTCTTTGTAAACCCGTTGCCACCATTCATCACGGAGCTAATGGTCAAATCCGAGGCCGCCGTGCCGGAGTGTGTAACGTTGAAAATCTCGTTGCCGACCTGCAAATTCACTGAACTGGCGTTGATGAGCGCGGCGTTGCCGCTGGCATCGGAGGTGGCTGTGATTGTGTTTCCGCTTTGCGCGTCCAGCGAAAACGCGCCAATCCCATCCCCGACGCTGGAGCCGCCCAGGATACCGCCAGTCATGGTCAGGGTGTTTTGGAGGGTATCGCGTTTTCCCGTTCCATTATTTTGAACAAGTCCGCCGCTGTTAATAACCAGGGCTTCCTTGCCTGCTGTGTAACCCAGGGTGTCCTGATTGGTGAGGACTAACGTGCCGCCGGAATTGACCGTAATCGTGGGCGTGCCGGAAAGAGAGCCTCCGCCATTGTTGCCGTTGGTCAGTGTGAGCGTGCCAGCGTTGATCACGGTTGCGCCGGTGTAGGTATTCGTAACATTCAGTGTCGTATTTCCCGCGCCGGCCTGAGTCAGTCCGCCCGTTCCCGTAATGGCGGCAGTGCTGAAGTCCGTGCCTTGTGTGACGGCGTTGGAGCGATCAATGGCAAACGTTCCGTTGTCCGTGATGGCGCTGCTGGTCACGAGCGTACCAGTCGTGCCGCCGTTACCCAATTCCAGCGTCCCGGCGCTGATCGTCGTCGTGCCGGTGTAGGTGTTCGCGTTGGTGAGGGCCATCACCCCGGCGTTCGTCTTGTTGATGCCATAGCCTGCGCTGATCACCCCGGAAACCAGAAGGTCTATTCCACTTGGCGTCGTCCCGCTGGCAACATTGAAGCCCAGAGTGCCGCTGCGGATGTTGAGGCCGCCGCTAATCGTGGACGTGGTCGCGCTGGCATTGGACGTGATGCCGGGAGCGGAAGCATCGCCTGCGTTAAACTGATAGGCGTTGGAGGCATTGGAGCCGGTATAGGCGAGGGTGCCGCCGGTCAGGTTGAAACTCGTGATATAGCCTTCATCGCTCAGAGCGCCGGTGGTGTTGACGGTGCCGCCATTGATGTTCACCGTCGTGACCTGGCTTCCCGCATTGTAGCCCAGCGCGTTGTTGACGCTCAGGAGCAGTGTCGCGCCGGAGTTGACGTTGACGACGCCCCGGACGGCCCCGCTGCCGCCGCCGGCGTTCAGCGTCAGCGTGCCGTTACTGACCGTTGTGCCGCCGGTGTAGGTGTTTATGCCCGAAAGGGTGAGGTTGCCCGTGCCGATCTTGGTGAGGCCGCCGCTGGTATTGGCGGTCGGCGCGCCGGCCGTTGCGGTCGCCGCCGTGGTTGCGCCCCCGCCGTAAAGCGTCACGGTCGGAGCGCTGGTGTATCCTGTTCCTGGGCTTGTGATCGTGAATCCTGTCACCACGCCGCTGCTGTTGATGTTCGCGACCGCCGTCGCGCCTGTGCCGCCGCCGCCCGTGATATTCACTATCGGAGCGCCGATGTAACCTGCTCCCCCACCGCTTCCGACCGTGATGCTGCTCAGGCCGCTGCCGGCGGGCGCCAGCAGCGCCTGCCCGATAGTAATGGCGTTAGCCTGGGTGTCAATCGTCGCGCCGCCGGAGAAGATGTTGACGTTCGTGAAGTTGTTGGTGCCGAAAAAGGTGGTTGAGGCGGCGTTTGCCTGCAAGGTGCCGCCGTTGAAATTGACGATGGCTGTACCTGTGGTATTAAGATTGGTGATTCCGTTCGTCTGTACGGTGCCGCCATTGAGGTTCAAAATACTGGTGGTCGCTGCGGTGTTGCCGTTATTGAGTTGGATAGTATTGCCGCTGGTGTTGAACAGGGTGCCGCCGCTGACGTTCAGGATGCCGACGGAACCGGCGGAGTAGCCTAGGAAGAGGTTATTCCCCGACTGGGTGAACGTGCCGCCGGAGAGGTTCATCACGTTCACGTTCGTAGCCGTCGTGGTAGTGGCTCCCCGGCCCAGAACGGTGTTGCCGGTCTGGCCGACGGTCCCGCCGGACTGATTGAACAGGGAGTAGCCGCCGCTGTCAACGCTGCCGTTGGTGTCGAAGCCGCCGTTACGCATGCCGTTGATGCTCAGGGCGCCGCTGGAGAGGTTGTAATTGCCGTACCCGCCGCCCTGGTTGCCGAGACTGAGGTTGTTGGAGATGGTCACGCTGCCGCCGGTCTGATTGACCACGCCGGAACCCCCAGCGGTTCCGACAGCCAGCCCGATTGATCCATTTGCTGCATTCGTCAGGGCGGTAGTGCCGCCCGTAATGTTGAGCGTGTTGTTAGCGCCGCTGTAGCCGACGCCAATGCTGTTGATGTTCGTGCCGGTGCCGCTCAAGTTGACGGTGGTGCCGGTGGCGTTCATCAGCAGGGTCGGGGCAGCTGCGCTCGTGCCGCCGGTGAGGGTGACAGGCCCGGTCAAGTTCAGCGTGCCGGTGCCGGCCGCGATGATGCTGCCCGCGCCGCTGATCGCGCCGCTCAGTGTGAGGTTGCCGCCGCCCGTGTTCGTTGTAAATGTCTGCTGGGCCGCCATCGTAAACGCATCATTGATGGTTTCAAGATTGGTGCCGTTGTTGGTGATGCCGCCGCCCAGAGCAAACGAGTTGCCGCCGATGGTGAAGGCGGCTGCCCCGGCGTTGAACGTGAACCCACCCAGACTAAAGCCTGCCGTTTCGTCATCAGTTAGCGTCGTGGTGCTGGACGTGCCGAAGTAGAGAATGTCGCCGGCAGCGATGGTTCCTGTGTTCCCACCGGGGGTGGTAGTTCCTAATGTCCAGTTATTGCCGGTGAAATTCGCGTTGGTCGGCCCAGTGCCCCAGGCATCATTATTGGCCGCCTGCACGGCGTGCATTCCCAGAAGCAGCATCGCCGCTGTTCCCAGGGCCGAGGCCATCCGGCGGGCCGTCCGAGCGGGTTGATAGGCTTCCGTTTGGGGAGAGCGGCGAACAGCGGGTTTTTGTGATATAGGTTTCATAAAAGTTCCTTCTGCAAAATAATCTCAACTGGAGCAATGACAATTGCCAGGATCGAATCAGGACAGCGGACAGGGAGCGAATGGCCGAAAGTGGCTCAAATTCAGGCAGTCATTTGGCGTAATTATAAAGTTTTCGTAATTTTTTATGTATGCCTGCATCAATCATACAGTATAATAAGTGTAGCGTCAAGACGGAAAATGTGACTTGAATTGTGATTTTGTGATACTGTATCAATTATTTTAAGGGGGAGAAGCCATGGCCGAAGAAAGCAAGCTTCTAGAACCGTTGACAGACTATGTGCCTTCGCTCAAAACGGCGCTTCTGGCACCTGAGCGAGAAGTAGACCTGTGGCTTCAGTCCCATACCCGGTTGATTGACTACCACTCGGCGGTCTCCTTTCAGGTTCAGGAGGAAATGCCGCTTTTTCCACGTCCCCGCTGGGCCAGCATTCAGAGTGTTTGTGACACACGGTACCGCTCGGAGGGGCGGCTGCGAAGCCGGGAAGACCACTGCTATTTCTGTTACACGCTGGAGGGCGCAGGCGAATTTTCCAGAGAGGGCAGCACCTGCCGGATCGCCGCCGGGCAAGGCTTCCTGATGGAGATTGACGATCCGAGTATCTGTTACTGTTATCCGCCGGGCGGACGCGAACCGTGGCGTTTCCTGGCTTTCACGTTTGTCGGCCTGCCGGCGAAGGCAATGGTGCGGGCGCTGACGGAGCGGTACGGCGCGCGCTACACGCTGGATGCAAAGGCGCCCATCCTGCGCCGCCTGCTGGCACAGCAATCGCAAGAATTCGTGGTTGCCAGCATCAGCCCCGCCGAGGGAGCGCGGCTGGTGATGGATTTGCTGCTGGCGCTGGCAGATGTTGCCGAGAACACCGAGGGGCTGGCCCCGGAGCGAAAATTGGTGAAGCGGGCAATGCAGATCATGGAGGCGGGCAGCGACAGGAATTTCCAGGTGGCGGAACTGGCAGCGGCGGTCGGCGTGTCCCGCGAGCATCTGGCGCGCGCCTTCCAGCGACAGCTCCGTCAGTCGCCCAGCCAGTTCCTGCGCGCACAGAAGATGCAGCGAGCCTGTTTTCTTCTCAAAGGGACGACCCAGCCGGTTCCGCAGATCGCGGCCGATCTCGGTTATACCGACAGCACCAACTTCATCCACGCCTTCCATCAAGCGATTGGGATGACGCCCTATCAGTTTCGATTACATGGAAGGCTGGCTCTGACGACTGAGTAAGTCCCTGTCAAACAAAAAATGGCCCGGCTCAACGAAATGAGCCGGGCCGCTTTTTTGAGTATGCGATTTTCAAGAATGCTATTTCGAGGCGGCGGCAGTGCGCTTGCTCTGGCCCCGGCCCAGGCCGCGCTTGAAGGGAGCGCGGTGAACGATTTCGGTGTAGTCCAGACCGGCGGCGGTGAGCGCTTTGTGCCAGGAGTCAAACCGGCGGCGGGCCGCCGTAATCAGGGTGATGTCTTCCATCTCCATGTTTTTGGCGTTCAACTCTTTGCCCTCGGTGTGGAACTCGCGGACCATCTTGAGAATCCGCTCATCATCCCATTCGCGGTAACGGCGAATGGCATCATAATCCAGACCGGAGGCTTCCAGCGCCTCGCGCCAGGAGCCGAAATGGCTCTTTTTGGTGGCGGCGGCGGCCAACTGCGGGTCTACGTTGAGGCAGACATTGCGCCAGGACAGGTTGACATCCTGTGCATGAAGTTCTTGAATGCGAGCGATGATCCGCTCACGGGTCCATGACTTGTAGCGGCGGATCAAATCATAATCCAGCCCGGCAAACCGAACCGCGTCTTCCCACGTACCAAAGTAGCGGGTGGCGGCGCGCAGCAGCGAAAGGTTGTTGCCGGCGACGCTGGAGTAGTTCAGATTTTCGCCGGACTCATACATGCTGAGAATTTCCAGCGCGATTGCTTCTTTGTTCCATTTGCGATGCATAGGACGGGTTTCTCCTGGGGTCTTCTATTCAAATACTGGCTCAGAGGAGCGCCGCGCGCACAGCACTGTCACGCCTTGTTGGGTATCGCAACGGTTGCGACAATGTTATTATACTCGTATTATACCCAAACGTCAACTCTTTTATATAAAACTTTTGTTAAGATTTGATTAAAAATTATGCTACACTATTCTGCGACAAGAAAGGGACAAAGATGCAGACGATTTCGGTGGCCGACCACATTGCCCGGCTGCGGCCTTACGTGCCGGGCAAGCCTATTGAGGAGGTGCAGCGCGAGTTAGGCTTAACAGATGTCATCAAGCTGGCCTCCAATGAAAACCCGTTGGGGCCTTCGCCGCGCGCTTTGGAAGCCCTCGCCGCCGTCGCGGGCGGCATCGCGCTTTACCCGGAAGGCAGCGCCCCGGCCCTGCGCCGGGCGGTCTCGCAGGCAATGGGTATGCCCGAGGACACGCTGATTTTCGGCAACGGCAGCGATGAAGTGCTGCACCTGCTGGCCCTGACGTTTTTACAGCCGGGCGATGAAATCGTGCAAGGCGATCCGTCTTTTGCCATGTATGAAATCTACGCCACTCAATGCGACGCGACGGCCGTCAAAGTGCCGCTCAAAAACTATACGCATGATCTGGACGCGATGGCCGATGCCGTGACGGAAAAGACGCGCATGGTCTTTATCGCCAACCCCAACAATCCGACTGGGACATTGGTCCGGCGGGCCGCCGTAGAGAGGTTTTTGGACCAACTTCCCCACAGCGTTCTGGTCGTCTTTGATGAGGCTTACGACGAGTATGTCTCCGATTCCGACAAACCTGATCTGCGCCCTTTTGTGTGGGAGGGCCGCAACATCGTTATCCTTCACACCTTTTCCAAAGCCTACGGCCTGGCCGGCCTGCGCGTCGGCTACGGTATCACGCGCCCGGAAATCGCGGAAGTGTTAAACCGTGTGCGCTCCCCCTTCAACGTCAACCTGCCCGCGCAGGCCGCCGCCGCTGCCGCCATCGGCGACCGCGACCATGTGGCCCGCACCGTCGCTCTGAACGCCGAGGGCCGAAACTTTTTCTACCAGGAGTTCGAGAAAATGGGCCTGGACTATGTGCCGAGCGAAGGCAACTTTGTTCTCGTCCAAGTGTGCCGGGATGCGCGCGAAGTCTTTGAGGCATTGCAGCGGCAGGGCGTTATTGTCCGCTCCGCGCACGGCATGGGCCTCCCCCGCCACCTCCGGGTCACGACAGGAACAATGCCGCAAAATCAGCGTTTCATCGCCGCACTGAAGGAAGTTCTGAACAGATGAACAGATGACGGATTATGTGGCTCTGGTCACGCCTTCACGACAGCCGCCGACTGCTCCCATTGGCTGACGAGGTATAATGAGGCCAAAAGCCCCTGGAGACATGAAACCATGACACTTACTATACCCCCCGACACCGAAGCCCGACTGCGCTCTGTCGCTGCCCTGCGCGGTCAGACACCTGAAGAAGCAATTAGCGCCCTACTGATAGAAGCGGAAGCGGACTTTGCACCCATTGTTATGAGTGAAGAGGAGACACAGCAAGTGTTAGCCGCTTTACATAAGAGCGAGCAGGACTTTGCCTCTGGACGCTGGATTTCTTTGGAAGATTATGAAGCGCGGATTGCGGAACGACGCCGGACGCGCCTCGCAGAGAAAGCGGCGGCATGAGAAGCACTGATCAAAATGATGATCAACCGCTTGTATATGCTGTTCGGTTCGCGGAGGCAACACAGGATGAGATCGATCAGGAATACGAGCGGCTTGCAGGCATCAGCGGCCTAAGTATCGCGGATGAGTGGCGCAACGGGTTACTGGAAGCGATCCGCAGTCTGGCGACTTATCCAGAACGTTGTCTTATAGCAACAGAGAACCAGCCTTTTCAGCGTGTCCGTCCCAGCGATTCTTTGCGCGTGTTAATCTATCGGCGCACACGCAGCGGCCCGGCATGGCGCATTTTGTTCAGCGTACATAAAAGTGACAGTCTCGATCCACCCATAGTGCGTGTGCGTCATATCTGGCATGGTGCACGCGCTCCCATAACCTTCTGGCCGGACGAAAACTCATAGCCCGATAGGACACAGTATGATTGATGCTAAAGTTTACCGCGAGATGGGCCTGAACGACTCGGAATACGCCCAGATTTTAGAGACGCTTGGCCGGGAGCCGACCATCACCGAACTCGGCATGTACGCCGTCATGTGGTCGGAGCATTGCGGCTACAAGTATTCCCGGCCCGTGCTGCGCCTGTTCAAGAAGTACAAAGAAGCGATGGACACGGGCGCGGTGGAGAACGCCGGCGTCATTGACATCGGCGACAACATCGGCATTGTGATGAAGATGGAATCGCACAACCATCCGTCCGCCGTCGAGCCGTTCCAGGGCGCGGCGACGGGCGTCGGCGGCATCCTGCGCGACATCTTCACGATGGGCGCACGCCCAATCGCGATCTCTGAACAGCCTGCGCTTCGGGCCGATTGACCAGGAAAATGGCGATGCGCGGACGCGGTATCTGTTTGAGCATGTCGTGGGCGGGATCTCGCATTATGGCAACTGTGTCGGGGTCCCCACCGTTGGCGGCGAGATTTACTTCCACCCCTCCTATACAGGCAATCCGCTGGTCAATGCGATGGCCGTCGGCGTCGTGCCGCTGGACAAGATCGCGTCGGCGGAAGCCAAAGGCGTGGGCAATCCGGTGCTGTATGTCGGCTCGGCGACGGGCAAAGACGGTATTCATGGGGCGACCTTCGCCTCGGTGGAACTCGGGCCGGACTCGGAAAGCAAGCGGCCCAATGTGCAGATGGGCGACCCGTTCGCCGAGAAGCTGCTGATCGAGGCCACGCTGGAAGCGCTGGCGACCGGCCATGTCGTCGGCATTCAGGACATGGGCGCGGCGGGGCTGACCTGCTCCACCTGCGAGATGGCCGCCAAAGGCGGCGTCGGCATGGATGTGGACGTTCGCAACGTGCCGCAGCGCGAGGCAGGCATGACGCCGTATGAGATCATGCTGTCCGAGTCGCAGGAGCGGATGCTGGCGGTCATCGACAAGGGGCATGAGGACGAAGTCGCGGCGGTGTTCCATAAATGGGGCCTGAACGCGGTGGTGATCGGTCATATTACGGACACGGGCCGTGTCATTCTCAAAGATCAAGGCGATGGTCGTGGCGGATGTCCCGGCCCAATCGCTGACCGATGACTGCCCGACCTATTCGCTCGCCGCCTCCGAGCCGGCCTATATTCAGGAAGTCCAGTCCGCCGACCTGTCCCATCTGCCGGAACCCGAAGACTACAACGCGGTTCTGCTGAAGCTGCTCGCATCGCCCTCCATCGCCTCCAAGCGCTGGGTGTATGACCAGTACGACTCGATGGTGCAGACGCAGACGACTGTGCTGCCCGGCGCCGCCGACGCCGCCGTGCTGCGCCTGCGCGAATCCGGCCCCCTAACCCCCAATCCTGGGGGAACCGGAGAGGAAAGTTCTGCTCTGTCTCCCCCAGAATTGGGGGCCGGGGGGCGTTTTTCTAAAGGCATCGCCCTGACCACCGACTGCAACCCGCGCTACTGCTACCTGGACCCCTATGTCGGCGCACAGATCGCCGTCGCCGAGGCCGCCCGCAATTTAAGCTGCGTCGGCGCGACCCCGCTGGCCGTCACCGACTGTCTGAACTTCGCTTCGCCCGAAAAGCCCGAAGGTTTCTGGCAGTTCCGCCGGGCCGTCGAAGGTCTGGCCGACGCCTGCGAAGCATTCGGGACGCCGGTCATCTCCGGCAACGTCTCGTTTTACAATGAGACGCCGGAGCAGGCCATCTACCCCACCCCCACCGTCGGCATGATCGGCCTTCTGCCTGATGCCGACAAGCGGGTGACGATGGGGTTTAAGAAAAATGACGATATGATCTGGTTTATCAATTTCGCTCAACCCTCGTTTGGGGGCAGTGAATACTTATCGGCACTTTATGAGCGAGAGGTCGGAACTCCTCCCGCACTGGACATGGAAGCAGAGAAAAGGGTGCAAGCATTCATTCGCAAGGCGATTGAGATTGGCTTTGTTCAATCCGCGCACGACGTTTCGGATGGCGGCTTGGCTGTGGCCCTTGCGGAGTGCTGTATCGCAAGCAACGTTGGCGCGAATGTGACTGTTTTTCACGGCGACGGTTCTGATGCGCTGGCGCTTTTCGGGGAACAGACCGCAGGCATCATTTTCAGCGTTTCCGAAGAAGACAATAACAAGTTTCACCAGTGGGTTAAGGGCCAGAAGTTGCCTGCCGATTGCCGTCTAACAGCAATGGGTGAGGTATGGTCAATAGGTGAAGATTGTGATAGCCCGCAATTGCAGATCGAAAGCAAAACATCTTCGGGCTACCTTGTAAACATTTCTGTTGGCGACTTGCGTGCCGCCTACGAGGGCGCTATTCCTGCGGCGATGGGTTCAACGATCTGAGATTGCGGAATTAATTTGCTGTGCGACCGCTCAAAGTCTGATGGCAGGGGTAAAATATTCCCAGACCATGCCATAAATGGCACGGCTAATCGGCCTGCGGCCACAAACCCCCGCTTCGCGGGGCTAAGAAAGAGATAAGTCCGAGTGCCGCGAAGCGATACTTACTGGCGTCTGCGCCGTATAGCCGTGCCATTTATGGCATGGTCTGGATCTCAATCGCCAACCAACCCCTTCTAACTCCCAAAAGAAAGAAACTGACCTTATGCCCACTGAAACACCGGCCGTTGCGGCCATGAACCCAACCCTGACACCGGAAGAAATCAATACGGAAATTTGCCGCCATGTGAAATACGCCCTGGGGCGGGACTGCGAGGACCTCTCGGAGCGCGACCTGTTCTGGTCCCTGGCCCTGGCGGCGCGGGACCGGATGGTGGATGGAATGTTCGCGACCGAGCAGCGATACACGGAGGCGAACGCGAAACGCCTGTATTACCTGTCCATGGAGTTTCTGATGGGTCGGACGCTGGGCAATACGCTGATTAATCTGGGCTTGTGGGACTCGTGCCGGGAAGCCTTGAAGCTGCGCGGGGTGGACATAGATGAAGTCAGGGAAACCGAGCCGGATGCCGCGCTGGGAAACGGCGGCCTGGGGCGTCTGGCAGCGTGTTTCTTAGACTCGCTGGCTGCTCTGGGGATGCCGGGCTATGGGTACGGGATTAACTACGAATACGGGCTGTTCCGGCAGGAGATCCACAACGGGTATCAGATTGAGAAGCCCGACAACTGGCTTTCCCACGGCACTCCCTGGGAGATTGAGCGGCGCGACGAGCCATGCCTGGTCCATGCCTACGGGCGTGTGGAAACATGCGACGCAGACGGACAATTCCGGGCCGTCTGGACTGATACCTGGCCTCTGGTCGGCATTCCCCATGATCTGCCGGTTCCCGGCTATGGCGGGCAGGCAGTCAACTTCCTGCGGCTCTATTCGGCTCGGTCGGCGCAGGAATTTGACATGCAGGTTTTCAACGAAGGTGATTACCATCAGGCTGTAGATCAGCAGATCGCGACCGAGCGCATCTCCAAAGTCCTCTATCCCTCGGACATTCAGGCTGCCGGCAAAGAACTGCGCCTGCTGCAAGAGTATTTCCTGGTTTCCTGCGCTATCCATGACATTATCCGCCGGTATCGCAAAACGCACGATACGTTTGACGAGTTTGCCGATCAGGTCGCGATTCAGATGAACGACACGCATCCGGCCATCTCAGTCGCCGAACTCATGCGGGTTTTTGTGGACATTCACCACATGGACTGGGACAAGGCATGGGAGATCACAACGGCGACACTCGGCTATACCAACCACACGCTGATGTCTGAGGCATTAGAGCGGTGGTCAGTCGGCCTGTTTGAGTACGTTTTGCCGCGCCATTTGCAGATCATCTATGAGATCAACCGGCGCTTTTTGGAGCAAGTCGCGCGTCAGTGGCCTAATGACGGCGGGCGGCAGATTCGCATGTCCATTATTGAAGAAGGCGCGGACAAGAAAGTGCGTATGGCGCATCTGGCGATTGTCGGCAGCCATTCCGTCAACGGCGTGTCGGCTCTGCACACAGAGTTGATCAAAAACTCGCTGGTTCCCGATTTCTACCATTTCTGGCCCCAGAAGTTCAACAACAAGACCAATGGCGTCACGCCCCGCCGCTGGCTGCTCAAGGCCAACCCCGGCCTGGCCGCGCTGGTGACCGGCGCGATAGGCGACGGCTGGATCACCGATCTGGACAAGCTGCGCGTCGCTGGAGCCGCTGGCCGAGGACGCGAGTTTTCAGCAGGAGTTTTCCCGCGTCAAGCAGATCAACAAAGAAGAACTGGCGGCGTTCATCAAAGAGACGCAGGGGATCACCGTCAGCCCGGACTCGCTCTTTGATGTGCAGGTCAAGCGCATCCATGAGTACAAGCGCCAGCTTCTCAACGTCATGCACATCCTGCACGAGTATCTCAGCCTGACCGAAGACGGGACGGACCCGATTGTCCCGCGCACCTATGTCTTCGCCGGCAAGGCCGCGCCGGGCTACCGGGCCGCCAAGCAGATCATCAAGCTGATCAACAGCGTCGGCCCAGGCCATCAATGCCGACCCGCGCGCGCAGGGCAAGTTGGCCGTCGTCTTCGTCCCCGACTACCGCGTCTCAGTCGCCGAAAAGATCATCCCCGCCGCCAATCTCAGCGAACAGATTTCCACCGCCGGCACGGAGGCTTCGGGAACGGGCAACATGAAATTTGCGATGAACGGCGCGCTGACCATGGGCACATTGGATGGGGCGAACATTGAGATCAAAGAGGAAGTGGGCGACGACAACATCTTCATCTTCGGCCTGACCGCCGACCAGATCCATGAAATGCGCTTATCGGGGAACTTACCACACCTGGGATTACTACAGCGACCCGGCCACCCGGCGCGTGCTGGATGCCCTGAACTCCGACCGCTTCTGCCCCGGCGAACCGGGCCTGTTCCGCTGGATATTTGACACGCTCCTGCCCGGCGGCGACACCTATTTCCATCTGGCCGACCTGCCATCGTACATCAAAACGCAGCGCGAGGCCGGGCAGGAGTATCTCAATCCCGGCGTGTGGGCTAAGAAGGCGATTTTGAACGTCGCGCGCACCGGCAAGTTCTCCAGCGACCGCACCATCGCCGAATATGCCCGCGACATCTGGGGTATACGGGGCTACTGATGCCCCTGCTCGAAGTCCAAAATCTGACTAAACGGTTCCCCATCGTCCGCCAGGCGGGTCCATTCCACCGTGTCACCGAGGAGGTTCGGGCAGTGGACGGCGTGGACCTGACACTGGAAGCAGGCGAAACGCTGGGGCTAGTCGGCGAGTCCGGCTGCGGCAAGTCCACGCTGGGCCGGTGCCTTCTGCGCTTAATTGAGCCGACGGACGGCTCAGTCATATTTGAGGGAAACGACTTGCTGGCACTCACGCCGGAAATGCTGCGGCGGGCCAGGCGAGATATGCAGATCGTCTTTCAAGACCCGTTCGCCTCACTGAACCCGCGCATGAACATTGGGGCTATTCTGGAAGAGCCGCTGCGGGTGCATGGGGTCGTGCCGAAGGGCGAAACACGGGCGGAGGTCAATCGGCTACTGGAACAGGTTGGCCTGCCTCAGTCTGCCGCCGGGCGCTTCCCCCACGAATTCTCCGGGGGGCAGCGTCAGCGGGTCGGGATCGCCCGTGCCCTGTCCCTGCGGCCTAAACTCATCATCGCCGACGAGCCTGTATCCGCCCTGGACGTTTCCATCCGCGCCCAGATACTCAATCTGTTCCGGCGACTGCAAGAAGAGACGGGCATCGCGCTGCTCTTTATCGCGCATGACCTGGGGGCCGTGCGCCAGATCAGTCACCGCGTCGCCGTTATGTATCTGGGCAAGATCGTAGAAACCGCGCCCTCGGACGAACTTTACGACAACCCGCGCCACCCCTACACCCGCGCACTGCTGGCCGCCGTGCCAAGCGTGGACGGCATACGCGCCGCCTCCGCGACCGTGGAGGGCGATGTCCCCTCCCCCATAGACATTCCGAGCGGCTGCCGCTTCCGCACCCGCTGCCCCTTCGCCCAAGACATCTGCTCCCAGCAGGAGCCGCCCCTCGCGCCGTTTGACACTGCCCGCCCCGATCACCTCTCCGCCTGCCATTTCGCTGCGACATTGCCGGCGCTGGCTTCCGTTACTTGACCGGCTGCAAGGACACGTCCTTGAACTCCACCCATTGATAGGGCCGGGCGACCAGACGAAATGCTGCCGCGCGATGGAGCAGATCGGCAGGAATATGCGCCGTTTGCATCGTCTTGATGTGACCAGCCTCGTCCGGCCAGGTCAGGCCGCTCGTCCCGATTTCCTGGAGCACATGTCCTGCGCGATCTAACGCAAAGACTGACCGCTGGTAGTTTTCGCCGTCATGCAGCCCGACCTGCAAATCGTTCTGCGCCGTCAGCGGGCTGTGGCTGCGGAAATGATCCGTGACCATGAACACCGCCCCATCTTGAACGCGCGTGTGGCGCAGAAGAGTGAAAATGACATCGCCGGCCGGACGCGAAATCCGCACTTTGCCCGGCATTTTCGGGCAGTCAACCGTCTCCGTCCACGGGCCGGACGCGATCCCTGCCCGGATCGTCGTTTTCGTCAGCGAAGTTGGCAGGGCAGCAGCGACGGTATCCAGTCCCTCCGAGTTAATGATCATCCCCTGCATCCTCATCATTATTCCTGGCGGTTTGCCGTGTGTAGCAGGGCGCGACATGGACAGTCCGCCCGGCGCGGCACCCTGAACCTCAAATTGTGCCGCGCTCTTGGAATTAGCCGCCGGGAGGCGGAACGAGAAAAACAGGCTGCGCTGCCCCGGCGGCACGGAAAAGTGAGGATACTGAGCGCTGTTGTTAACATGGATGGTCAGTACAGGATTTCCCTCCACGCCCCACGGTTTCCGGTCTGGTCCGAGCGAATCTGTAATGCTTGCCAGTTCCACCCGTAAACCATCTGGCGGCACGGCAACGGCAGCAATCGCATCCGCCCCTTGCGCCTTTGCTATCGGATGGAGCATTGCCAGCGGCACTAAGACAACAGCGCCGAGGCCAAGCGCAGTAAAGAGGACGCGCCGTGACAGGGAGCGACGGTTACGGGCGTTGTTCAGGATCAATTTCAGCCTGCTTTCCACTTGTGAGGTCTGGGCCATCGGAAGCGCGGCCCAGAGGCCCATTTTCATGGGATCAAGAAACTGAGGAAGGCGCATCACATTTTCTTTCTTAACCCCAGGAAAGGCCAGCTTCACCGGGAAAGGCAATCTGCTTGTCGCCGCGCCGGGCGGCTGCCTGGGAGGCCCCGGCGGGACCAATGACATCATAGGCGCGAACGGTCAGGATACGACGTGCGGGTATCTTTTCCACTTGGCCGTCGTCCCACAACACTAAATAAAACCCAGTCGCGCCGTGTGGATGATTGCGAAAATAGAGATTGGTATAGGCGAACACATCCCGTGTGCCTGCGCGTTTGGCTGTTCCAACAAGCGTGCCGTCAGGCCGCTTGTTGTGCAGATAATAAACGATGAGTTTGTCCGCATACGCCTTGCTGCCGCCATCCATGAACTGACTGTCAGGACTGGTGAAAAGATGGAGGGCCTGACGGGCATTGCCCGCGCCGCGTTCCGGCAGTCCGTATTCCTGCGGATGCGCGGTCAGTTCCGCAAGGAGCGCAGGGAGGTTGGTCGCCGGGAATGCGCCGTTGTGACGTGCGCGATAAACGGTCAGGATATGGTAAAGCTGTTTGAGTTGGGCCGTTGCTCCGTCCGGGCCGCTTCTTGTGGCTTCCGGCGTGAGCGCCTGTGCCTGAGCCGCAGGCCGCAGGGTGGCAAGCGGGACAAGCACGACGGCAGCCAGACCGAGCGCGGCCAGGAAAACACGCCGCGTTGCTTGGCGGCGGCTTTGGGTTTGGTTCAGTATCATCTTTAGCCTTCCTTCAATTTGGGAGGTCTGCACCATTGGCAAAGCGACCCAGAGGGCAAAGTCTTGGGCTGTTTGTGTCTGTTTTGGCAGGATCATGGTCGGTCTCCTCAGAGCGGCAGAGCTACGGAGCGGGCTTCAGGGCGACGTTCTTGAACTCCGTCCAGGTGAAGGGTCGTGTTTCGACACGGAACTCTTTAATCTGGGACAATGGTTGCGAGAACCGAGCGGTGATCTGATCCAGCGTGTCAATGCTTTCCCCACCAATGGAAGCGGGCAGAAGTTCATCCCCCTGCAAGTTGACGGCAACGACTCGGATATCGTCTGTCGAGTCAGTAGAGACGGTGAGGAACAGGCCGTTTGCGGTCTGCGCTAAGGGACTGAGGATGATCTTCTGGCCCCCGGTACAGCCTGTCTGCCCACTCTCACCCGCTGGCGTGATCGTCTCGAACGCGGAGACCTTCCACGGGCCGGAGGCGACGCCGACGCGGAGGGATGCTTTGGCGACCGAATTAGGATAGATGGCTGACAGCGTTCGCAAGCCTTCCGTCTGCTGGTTCAGCGTCGCTTCGGTCGAAATTCTCCTGGCCCTGCATCTTGCCGGGCCAGAACTCCACCTGAACTGGAGCTCATGCTGTTTGGCGCACTGAGCAGGGTGGTAACATTTTTCGCAGACGGAGGCAAACGGAAGGCGAAGAGGAGGCTTCGCTGTCCCGGATTGAAAGAGAGCGTCGTCTGATAATCATGTGAGGTCGCCGTGTTGAACACAGGCTTTGACAGAGAAGCCCCCGATGCGCTCCACCAGTTGCCGCCTGGCTCTTTTGCGTCGGTCACGCCTGCCAGTTCAATGGGAACAGCAGCGGAAGACACTTGAGGCCCTGACGCTTGCAGATCGTGCGCCGAGGCAGACACTGACGGGGTAGAAGCTACCGACTGCGCCTTCGCTATCGGATGAAGCATCGCCAGCGGCACGAAGACAACAGCGCTGAGGGCAAGCGCGGTCATCACAACACGCCCGGTTGTTTGGCGGCGGCTTTGAGTTTTGTCCAGTATCATTTTCAATCTTCCTTCAATGTGTGAGGTCTGCGCCATGGCAAGGACGGCTTGCGGCGCGGCAGACTTGGGCGGCAGGGCGCGGGCAATTTCCAGGAGGTGACGGGCATAGTCAGGCGCGGCGATGCCGGATGACAAAACTAAGTCGTCGCAGGCGATCTCACCTTCAGCCCGCAGGCGGCGGGCGGTTCCCCAGACGAGGGGATGAAACCAGTACAGGGCGCAGACGATGTCGGCCAGACGGTGCCAGAGCCAGTCGCCGCGCCGAATGTGGGCCATTTCATGGAGCAGGACGGCCTGGCAGCGATCATTGGGCCACCCACTTGCGCTCTCCGGCAGCAGGACAACGGGGCGGCGCCAGCCCCAGGTCATCGGCACGGCCACGACAGCTTGCAGCAGCGTTGGTATCTGTGCCAGACGCAGAGCATTTGCGCCCTGAACCGCCAACTCTCGTGTTTTGTCATCCGTGACCGGGACGCAGACGCGGTGCAGACGCCCGATGCCCCAAAAGCCGAGCAGAGGCCGGAGGGCAGCCAGAAAAGCCCCAAGCAGCCAGACGCCAGCCAGAGCCATCGGCCACGGAAAGCCTCTGCGCGGGACACCGGGAGACACGGAGGCAGCGGCGGGCATGACCAGCACAGGCGGAACAGCCGAAGAAAGCACAGCCGGGGAAGCATCCACTGCTGCCGAAAGGGGCGCAGCAGCGGAGGCCGAGTCAGTCGGCGCGGCAATCGGCAGAGCCGCAAATGGCAAGATCCAGCCCGGCAGGGCAAGGGACAGAACAGGCAGAACCAACAGCGCGGCCAGCGTCAGCAGGCAGACCAGATGGCGAACGGCCGCCGACGCCCGGCGCAGGCATAGCAGCGCCAGGCCCGTCAGGGCAAATAGGAGCAGGCTTTTCAGCAGGATCGCCACAAGTAACGTCATTTTTCTCCTCTTTCAGGGGTCTCTTTGGCCGCTTCAATCAAAGCCGACAAACGCTGCCATTCCGGCTCGGAGAGCGGCGTGTCCGAAACCGAGAGCAGCGTCGCCACGGTCTTTTCCACCGAATTGCCAAAGAACGTCTGCATCACCTGCTGCAAAGCCGAGCGGGCAGCGCTGGAACGGGGCCGGGTCGGCAGATACACATAGCGCGCCCCGGTTTTGCTGTGCCGCAAGTGGCCTTTGGCTTCTAAAATGCCGAGCAGGGCGCGAACGGCGGAATACGAAGGAGGGTCCGGCAGGGCGGCCTGAACCTCGGCGGCGGTCACTTTTTCCTGCTGATACACAATGTCCATGATCTGCCGCTCACGGCGGCTTAACGGGCTGTCTGCATTCATGCTAAAAATTTAGCATATATTTGGCGAATTGTCAAGAGATATTGCTAATTTTTTAGCATTTATTTTTTAGGCCGTTTTTTGGCTTGACACCACCGCTTCCCGGCGGCTATAGTAACGCCATGCTTCAACGTTTATTTCTCCTCTTTGTTTTGCTGCTGGCGCTGACCTCACCCGTGGCCGCTGTGCCGCGCCGGATCGTCTCGCTGTCCCCGGCGACGACGGAAATGCTGTTTACGTTGGGACTGGGTCAATCTGTTGTCGGTGACACGGTTTATTGTGATTATCCGCCTGCGGCCCGTAAGATCGACAAGATCGGGGATGTCAACACAAGCTATGAAAAAGTCCTGGCCTTGCGGCCTGATTTGATCGTCGCTGATGCCGTCGCCAACGCGCGGGCGGTCGCGCGTTTGCAGCAGCTTGGTCAGCCGGTTCTGGCCGTGCGTCCGACATCTTTGGCCGGTGTGGAAACAAGCCTGCGGCAGATCGGGGCGAGGACGGGGACGCAGGCGCAGGCAACGCAAGTCGTGGCGCAGATGGAGCGAAAATTCAGCAGGCGGCAGCGATTGTGAACCGTGATAAAAGGCTACGTCCGCGTGTGTTGATTGTTGTTCAGACCAATCCGCTGTGGACGGCGGGAGCGGGAACATTTATGGACGATCTGGTGACACGGGCAGGCGGGATCAATGTCGGCCATTCCGTGCTGAATTACGGGACTTTCTCCCGCGAGCAGGTCGTGGCGCACCCGCCTGACGTAGTTCTCGGTGATGTAAATTCGCAGTCCACGTTTCGCGCCGATCCGCTTCTGAGCCGTTTGCCGGCTGTCCAGTCAGGCCGATTTTATGCGCTGCCGAACGACCTGACAACACGGCCCGGTCCTCGCCTGGCAGATGGGCTGATTTTGGTCGCGCGGGCGCTGCATGGGAAATAGGAAGCCGCCCGAACCTAACACGGCGAAAGAACCTAACCCCGCCGCAGCACTGGCTACCCGGAGGGCAAGCGGCGACCCTTCCCTGTTAGGGAAGGGGGCTGGGGGGTTAGGTTCTTTTGCCGTTGGACTCCTCCTCGCCTCCATGCTTCTGGCCGCGTGGATCGGACAGGCGGGACTGACCCCGCGTGATGTCTGGATCGCCCTGCGGGATGGGCCGCAGGGGCAGGCACCCAATGACATCATTCTGTGGAGCCTGCGGCTGCCGCGCATTTTGCTGGCTTCCCTCGTCGGCGGCTCGCTCGCTGCTGCGGGTGTCGCCTTTCAAGCCCTGCTGCGGAACGAACTGGCGGATCCCTATATTGTGGGCGTTTCCGCAGGCGCGTCGGTGGGATCGGAGGCAACTCTGCTGCGGCATGAGGAAAGCAGTCTAGGCGGTCTGGGGCTGCCCCTGGCTGCCTTCGGGTCTGCGGTCGGGGCGATGACTCTGGTTTATACCCTGGCGCGTCAACAGGGGCGCGTCGCGATCACATCGCTGCTGCTGGCCGGGGTCGTCCTCAGCGCCTTTCTGGGCGGCATTTCCACTCTGCTTCTTCAGTTCAGTCACCCCAATGACGCTCAGTACCTTCAGTTTCGCCTGAATGGCTCGCTTCAGGATGCGACTCTGGCGCAGTGCGGCGTGACTCTGGGTTTTCTGCTGGCCGGACTCTGTATTTTGATGCTGGAAGCGAGGGCCATGAATTTGTTTGCGCTGGGCGAAGAGTCCGCACAGCAGTTGGGCGTGGAAACGGAGCGATTTAAAACGGTTTTGATCGTGATGGGGTCGCTGCTGACGGCGGCGACAGTGGCCTTCGCGGGCATCATCGGCTTTGTCGGATTGATGAGTCCCCATATCGCTCGGCGTCTCGCCCGCACGCCGGATCACCGCGTCGTGCTGCCTCTGGCAACGTTGGGCGGGGCCATTCTCATGGTCTGGGCCGACACACTGGCCCGAAGCATTCTGCCGGACGGGCGCGAACTGCCCGTCGGCATTGTAACCGCGTTTCTGGGAGCGCCTTTCTTCGTCTACCTGCTGCGGAGGCAGCAGCGCCGCTCCGCAATGTTTCCGTAATCTCTCTTTGGGGAGAGTGAGCGACTCAAAACAGGCCCGTTGGCTTAATTGCCGGCGGGCCGTTTCTCTCTTCAATTTTTCCTCTCGCTTATTCATCGCCGCTTGGCTGCATCTCCGCCTGCGTTAAAATGCTCCACGTTACGAGATGAGTCACCAGGGTCATCTTTCGCAGCCAGCGCCGATCATCACGGCTGCGAGGGCAGGCAACGTGGGGCGGCGCCCATTCCGGTCTGCGGGCGGCAAACGGCAGGCAGGCGGCGATGTGGACAAGGTTGTAGAACCATTTCTGCGGAGCGGCTTGGGTCCTTCTCCCTTCCCACTCAGGTGCTGCTTCCAGGCCAGGTAGATGGGCGAGCCATGCCGTGTCAGCAACGCTTCCCGGCGGATGTCACTGCCGTGCGGAGCGCGTCGTTCGGCTCGGTCATGTCGTGTTCCTTTCGTATCCCCAGAAGACCCACTGAGGCAGAACCCCGATGAGTGTTATTGTTAGACTTCGCCCCAGGCCATGCGCCGCGCCTTCTCACGCCCTTCGGCCATCATCGCCCACACCAGCGCGTCCGCCCCGTTCGTGCCGCAAGATGTTTCCCCCGGAAAGACAAGCCGTTCTGCCGCTTCGGGCACGGCGGAACAGACATCGCAGTCGTCCACCGGCGCGGGGTATTTACCTGCCACGATCCGCTGCGCGTGTGTGGCGTCAATCGGGAACGGACGCTGGGGCAGGCGGAGGAAATGGCAGCGCGGACAGGCGAGGATGTCACCGCTGTTGATGCTTTCGGCCAGCCAGTAAACGTCGGCGTATTCTCCGGCATGGGGCAGGAACTCGGTCAGGTAGGCAAGTCCCGGCGTTCCGGCGTAAGCGCTGTTTTAGGCCAGCTTTGCCACAGTGCCATAGGGAGTGCCGTCGCCCTCGGTGTTTGATGCTTTATTCAGCATGGTGTCAGGTGACGGCAAAGCGATACGGCAGGGCGGGGCTGCCCCGGAACGTCTCGCCGATATGCGTCACCGTTGCTGTCATGTGATAGGTGAGAGTTATTGTGGGAAAACTGGCCGGTGTGAGCCAAATCTTTTTTGTGAAGCCTGCTCGGTTCTATGGAATAATCCGGCATACACAGAGTCCTGCGCTGAGTATCCGTATTTACCCGGAGGTTGCCCCATGCCAAAGTTCAATGTCTCAGAGTCAGCCGCATTCATCCTGCCGCCCTTTTCCTCGGCGGCACCTTCCCTGCCGCAGCAGCCAAACGTATCGGAGTTTGTTTATCGGGCCGGGACATCGCCTGACTTTAGGGACGATATGGACGATCAGGATCATGACGATCACGATTGGGAGGAAGATGGGAGGTACGCAGCCAACGTCGGAATGGGCCGCCACGAGGACTGAAGCAAGAGGACTCAGCATGTGATCAGGCGATTACTCTGGCAAAGCGTCGGTCAAACTTGACAGGCCTCCCCCTTCGTGATAGAATAAAAAGGCTAATCACGAAGAATGGACAACATAGCGGAGATGGTGCGTTTGGAGACGGTCAGGGTGGAGGATTTCGCGTCGCAGCAGGGGACGGTCTTTCATCTGCGATGGGAAGCCGTTGATATCCCGCTGATGCTGGCCGAAGCGACCCGGAGCGGGCGCAGCGACGCAAACGGACGGCCTTTTTCGCTGCGATTCTCCGGGCCGCCATTGCCGGCGCTGCCACAGCAGATTTATCGGTTGTCCCACGAAGCGCTCGGCGTGATGGAGATCTTTCTGGTGCCGGTTAGCGGCGATGCCGACCAGCGATGCTATGAGGCGGTCTTCGGATGAGTATCAGAGGGAGGGACTATGGCAACGCCATTTTTGGGTGAATTGAAAATTGTGGCATTCAGCTTTGCCCCCAAAGGCTACGCCCTCTGCAACGGGCAGCTCCTACCCATTAATCAGAACCAGGCGCTGTTTTCGCTGCTGGGAACGACCTACGGCGGCGATGGAATTACGACCTTTGCTCTGCCGAACCTGCAAGGGCAGACGGCGATCCACCAGGGCAATGGGTTTGTCCAGGGGCAGGTCGGCGGCGAGACGGCGCACACGCTGATCCCGGCGGAAATGCCGACACATACCCACACTCTGTCCGGCACAGGCGCGACCGGCAGCGCCGGCAATCCGGCGGGCGACGTTCCAGCGACTGCGCCGCTGGGCCTGGGCAATGTCTATGGCCCGGCCACATCGCTGACCCAGATGGCAAGCTCGGCTATCGGCAGCGCAGGCGGAGGTCAGCCGCATGACAACCTGCGGCCCTACCTGACGCTCAACATTGTCATTGCGCTGCAAGGGATTTTCCCCTCGCGCAATTAGGGAGAGAACGATGTCGCAGCCTTATGTCGGTGAAATTCGCATGTTCGGCGGCAACTTTGCGCCCACCGGCTGGGCGACCTGCGACGGGCAGCTTCTGTCCATCGCGGACAACGATACTCTCTTCAATCTGATTGGCACGACTTACGGCGGGGACGGGCAGACGACCTTTGCCCTGCCCGATCTGCGCGGACGCCTCCCGATCCATCAGGGCAATGGCTACACGCAGGGCCAGAGCGGCGGTGAGGAGACCGTGGCGCTGACCGCCGGCCAGCTTCCGAGCCACACCCACGCATTAAACGGGTCCACGGACGCCGCCGCCGTCCGCAGCCTTTCCGGCAATGTCCCGGCCACCGCCACGCGCCAGGTCTATGGCACCGGCACGGCGACTGCGCTATCCGCCTCGGCGCTGACTGCCGCTGGGGGCAGCCAGCCGCACGACAACAATCAGCCGTACCTGTGCGTGAATTTTATCATTTCCCTCTTCGGGGTGTACCCGTCTCAGAATTAAACACACAGAAGGAAGAACCATGTCGGAACCCTTTGTTGCAGAAATCCGCATCGTCGGTTTCAACTTTGCGCCCACCGGCTGGGCGACCTGCGACGGGCAGCTCCTTCCGATTTCTCAGAATACGGCGCTGTTTTCGCTGCTGGGAACGACCTATGGCGGGGACGGACAGACGACCTTTGCCCTGCCGAACCTGCAAGGCAGCGCGCCCGTGCATCCGGGACAGGGGCCGGGCCTTGCGAACTACAATCTCGGTCAGACCGGCGGCGAGACCAGCGTGACGCTGAATATCAACCAGATGGCTTCCCATGATCACCCCCTGAACGGCGGCGCGCAGGCAGCCACGACAAACAGCCCTGCCGGGACAGCGTTGGCCGAACCGGTCGTCAACCCGAGATTTTCCGGGCTATACGCGGCGACGCGGCCCACAGTCACCGCCAACCCGGCGGCGGTTTTCACGGCAGGGGGAAGCCAGCCGCACAACAACATGCAGCCGTATCTCACCTTGCTGTTCATTATCGCGCTGCAAGGGGTTTTTCCGGCCCGCAACTAGCCCCGGCGCAGGAGATGCCACGATGACAGACACCGATCCGATTTCGCTCCCCCGCCGGGACTTCCTGCGGGGCGCAGCCTGCACCGTGGGCGCGGTCGCGCTTGGTTTGGAAGCCGCCCGGTCGCAGGCCGCGCCACCGCCGGAACTCAACCCTTTCGGTGGCTTTCTGGACCGGGACGCACCTGGTAGACGCCCGGCATCTGCCGACCGGCAACAGTTCGCTGAGCCACTCCGGCGCGCGCCTGATCGTACAGGGGCATGGCGGCGGCGAACGGCTGCGGGCCATCAATGCCCATTTCCCGGTCATGATTGACGGCGACGAACAGCATGTCCCCTTCCACGCCTGGACCGCTGCCGTCCATAGCAGCAATGCCCAGGCACGCTTTACCATGCCGGTCCTGCCGCACGATGGGCTGCTGCTCTCTGCCTTGTCTGAGGGGACTGAAACATTCTGCCGCCTGCGGACGGATGCCGCGCCCGGTCAGCCTAAACTTCAGCCGGGCCTCTATGTTCTGGCCCTGGGCCAGCCGCAGTGGGCCGCCTGTCATCTGGATACCAACGCGCTGCATTCACCCTTCGGCCCGCTGATGCGCCGCTCTCTGGGCGGCTTCGTGCCAGCTCGCTTCGGGTACCGCGCGCTCATTGTTGAGAGAGCCTGAGTCCCATGCCTGAACTATCTGCCTCGCCGCTCGCCCATCTCATACGGCATCCCATTCAGCCGGAGGATGCCGCGTTTCTCCTGCGGCTTTATGCAAGTACGCGGGCTGAAGAGTTAGCCGTGCTGGGCTGGCCGGACGCGCAGAAAGCGGCCTTTCTGCATCAGCAGTTCACCGCCCAGCACACTTACTACCACGCGCAGTATCCGAACGCTGCTTACGACCTGCTCCTGCGTGACGACGTTCCTATTGGCCGGCTCTATGTGGACCGCCGCCCGGATGAGATCTGCATCCTGGACATTGCCCTGCTGCCGGAACATCGCGGCCAGGGAATCGGCACGGCATTGCTGCAAGAACTGATCTTTGAGTCCGAAGCGACCCGTCTGCCGCTGCGCCTTCATGTGGAGAATTACAATCCCGCCTGCCGGTTGTATGACCGCCTGGGCTTTGTCCAGGTCAGCGACAACGGCGTCTACACGCTGCGGGAGCGCCTGCCGGCCTCCTCCGCTTAATTATGTCCCCATCCTCCCAACAATCTTTTCTCGGCGTCCTTGTCGGTTTCACCTGCGCTCTCATTCTGTTTTCCAAGCGAGAAAAGAAGCCGCCCGTGGACGATGCCGAAGTTTTGTTGCAGCAAGCCCAGCAGCAAATGCGCGAAGCGCAGGCCAAAAACAGGGAACGCGCCGTGCAGGCCATTACCCAGAAGAATAATTTGGAAGCCATCGTTGACCAGACACAGAAGACTATCTCGCGGCTTGAGGAGCGTGCGGAGTTGGCCCGGCAGGAAGGAGATACGGAACGGGGGCAGAGCCTTCTTGCAGAACGGAGCCAGTATCTGCTCACGCTGACGCAAACACAGGCATCTTTGCAGAACGCTATCGAAACCACAGAAGCCGTGAAAACAGCGATGCGCCGGGAAGAAGAACAAATTCGCTCTGAGACAGCACGAGCACTGGCGATGAAGGCGCAATACAAACAGGCTCAGATTGAACTCGCCATTCAGAAAAGCCGCCTTGCCATGACGACCAATCATGCGACCGAACTTTTCGCGCGCGCTCAGGCCAAAATCCAGCAAGCGCAGGCGCGGCGCGACCTGATAACTCAGATACGGGAAACCGTGGAAACACTGGAAACCGCCGCTGAAGACGCCATGCAGCGGGGAGATCACGAAACAAGCGGACGTCTGCTCAATGAGCGCGACAGGCTCAAAGCGCGGGCTTTGGCCCCGCATCTCTGGTAGACCATAGCCGATGAACAGTGGAAGTTATGGATGCTTTAACACGCTACATTATTGTTTATTACCCCCATTTGATGACTGCACGAGAAAGCGCCGCATACAGGTCCATGATTGTTGAGGAAAAGGCACAGAATTCTACGTCGCCAGCCAGGCAAACTATGCTTCGTAAGGATTGGGTGTCTTCTGACCCGGAAATCCGCAAACTTCTTGAACCTGGTTCGGAACAGTTTATGATCCATGTTCGGGACAGGATACTGACGGAGCAGGCGGAAGAGGTCTTCCTGAATTACTGTCCCCGGTGCGGAGCCTTGACGAAGACGCCGCGAGCGAAACAATGCCCTCAATGCTTCTTTTCCTGGCATGAGCCGCAAGAATAAACATAACGCAGGGATGCAGTCAGAGAAAGCGACTGCCCCGCATCTCTGGTAAACTATTGGTAAGACTACGAAGGAGAGACACGATGAAAATGAACTGGCTCTTATGGATGACAGCATCAGCGGCGCTGGCCGCGTTTGCAGCAGGAGGACACCCGGCGAAAGCCAACTCCCCAGGCGACTGGCGAAAGACTATCGTCGAGCGAGTTCCCCTGTACGGCCACCGGAACTGGATCGCCATAGTAAACTCCGCCTACCCGGCCCAAACCAGCCCCGGCGTGGAGACAATCGTGACGGATGCCGATCAAACTGAGGCAGTGAAGACTGTGCTCAAGGCTCTGGCCGGCTCCAAGCACGTCCGGCCCATCGTCTACACGGACGCCGAGCTAAACTATGTGGATGAAGCGGATGCGCCGGGCGTCACGGATTATCGCAATGCGCTGAAGCAGATTCTAGGTTCCCAGCAGGTTTCCAGCATCCCGCACGAGCAAATCATCCACAAACTGGACGAAGCGGGGCAGACGTTCCGCGTTTTGATTATCAAGACCAACATGACTATCCCCTACACCTCGGTCTTTCTGCAACTGGACTGCAAATACTGGAGCGCCGCCGCCGAGCAGCGCCTCCGCGCCAAAATGCCCGCCGAAACCCCGGACGCCGGGAAGTAAAACACAAGGGGCGCGCCCTACGCCCTGCCCCTTGCTTTGCGCGTGACTACCTGCTTTGCGCGTGAACCGGGGCGGGGTGCCGGCCTACGACTTTGACCAGATCGGCAACCTGTGGACGGTCAACCCGGCGACGGGCAAGAACCAGCTTTCGTATCAGGACATGACGGCGTTCGGCACTTTGACGGCCGGCTCCCCGGCGACCTCGCCCTATCAGTTCAGCGGGGGCAACGGCTGCCAGACCGACAGCGACAGCGGGCTGGTGCTGATGGGCCATCGCTACATGGATACCCGCACGGGCCGGTTCATCAGCCAGGACCCGGCAGGCGACGGGAACAACTGGTACGCCTATGCCGACAACAGCCCCGCCAATGCTATTGACCCCAGCGGTCTGGTGATGATGTTTGACCCGTCCAAGTCTGACATGCAGCCTTCCGGCCCCAACATTATGTCCGACTATAACAACGGACAGTCGGGGACTTACGACTTCTTTAAGTCGGATGGCAATGGGGGCTGGAAGTATACCGGCACAGACACGATTGGCCCGAATGTTGTGAGCATGATGATGCAGGGCGGCTTGGGAATGACCATGAGACCCGGAGGAATGGGTGGGCTTGACGGCCAAGCCTTTATGGCCCACACAAAGGGTGCTAGGCCTTCAACTAAAGGAGATCATGAAAACGGTATGGCTAGAGCCTGTTATGCACTTTGGAACAGCAGGGACTCATTTCTACTCATAAAGCCTATCAGCCTACTTGCTTCCGATTTTGCAACTGGCGTGGATCGCTGGTCCCCAATGCCATATCTGGTGCTGTACAGGGCCTACAGGCCCTTCTGGGACTTCAAAGTGCATAACAGGCTCTAGAGGTGCAGCCGATGCACTAAAAAAAGAGAAATAAAAAAAGAGAAAGGAGACATAACGCGAGCAAGAAAAGAAAAGGAAAGACTAGACCAAAAGACGGGGATTTCAACACGTGACCCAGACGGCTCTAAGAAGCGGGCAAGCGAAGAAGCCGCGAGGATGAAAGCTGAGGCAGAAGGAGGTAGCGGAAGGGCAGGAGAAAGTGGTGGTTATGGTAGTGGAGGTGGTGGTGGCGGCGTAGGCGTTGTACATGATGGCAATGAGATAATAGAAGTAGAGCCAGGAGAAGAATTGCCAAGGGAATGATGCTCAGATCGGGCAAATGGGAAAGAGCAGACAATATGATTAGAAATGCTCAAGACGAGTTTCAATATCATTTTGATCGTGGCGACCACTTTCGCGAAAGCGGTGAAACAGGGATTGCCATTAATGAATATCGGGCGGCGCTTCAAGCAGCCCCAGACCGTCAATCTCCTGATTATGAATTGACGATGTTCAAACTCGCGTCAAATCTTGAGAAACATGGACAGTGGGATGAAGCTATCAATGTATGTCGCGATCTCCTGCTCATGACCCCAGAAGATGCTGTTACTTATGACTTATTAGGAAGGATATACGCTGAAAAGAACGATTTTCAGGAAGCGATAGCATCTTACAGGACTGCGCTTCATCTTGATCCTGATTACATAGATGCTTATCATAATCTTGCTATTGCCCTGAAGGAGATTGGAAAATATGAAGATGCCGTCAGTACCTATCGCAAAGCTCTGAGATTAGCTCCTGATGAGCCGGACATACACTACAGCCTAGGAAACGCCCTGAGAAGGCTTGACCGTCTGGAAGAAGCTGCTGAAGAATATCAAATTGCTATAGAACTTCAGCCTAATTATGCAGACGCTTACAACAATCTAGGCTTGACGCTCAACGATCTAGGACGTTATGACGAAGCCGCTGCTACTTGCCGTAACGGATTACAGTTTGCGCCCGACGATGAGGAATTGCAGAACAACTTAGAAGATGCAATTCATGGTCTGAACGTGGGAAGCCAGAATTAATGTTCGTCCTCTTCCAACCTGCTTGCTGAACTAAGAGCTATCACCTACAACGGCCTGTGGCTAAGAGTTGCCAAGACCGACAGCACGGGAACCTACTCGTATCTGTACGATGGCACTTCCCCCGGCTCCCCGGTTCTGTCGGACGGCCACGCGGTCTACACACCGGGACTGAGTGAGCGGCGCAACAACGTTTCTTCCTTCTATGACTTTGACCAGATCGGCAACCTGTGGACGGGCGGAATCAAGAAGGGGCGCGGCTTAGGCCGCGCCCCTTCTTGGTGTCTACTTCGCTCCGTGCTGCTTCAGCAGATCGGCAATGCCGTTGTTGTTATAGCCATTGCGGGCCAGGGTGAGGACCGTCTGCCCCCAGCGGCTCTTGTAGTTGACGTCCGCGCCTTTGTCCAGCAGAAGCGTCACCATGTCTTTGTCTCCCTGCTGCACCGCCTGCATCAGCACGGTTTCCTCGCTGTTATCCGAGACGCGGTTGACATCGGCCCCTTTGGCAATCAGCAGCGTCGCCAGAGCGGTGTTGCGGCTCTGGACCGCCTGGCCCAGAAGGCTGCTACCGTAGCGGGAATGCGTGTTTGGATCGGCCCCGGCATTTAGCAGCAGCGAAGCCAGGTCCGTGCTGCCATTGCTGACTGCCAGCGACAGCGGCGTCGTGCTCATCGCATTGGGCAGATCGGGCGCGGCTTTGCGGGCCAGCAGCAGGCGGGTCAATTCCGCCGAATGGGTGTGAACCGCCATGTGCAGCGGGGTCTCGTCAAACACGTCTTCCGCGTTGATGTTCGCCCCGGCATCCAGCAGCAAACTGACCATCGGGCCGTTTTCCGGGAACCAGCAGGCATAATGCAGCGGCGTCTCCGAGGCCCCGTCGCGAGCGCTGGTCTCCAGACCGCTGTGGAGCAGCAGGCGGGTCGTCTGCGGCGCGTTCCAAAGGGCGGCGACATGCAGGGCCGTCGCTCCATTGGGCGCGCGCAGGTCTTTGAAGTCCGGCAGAGTTTTGATCAAACGCGCCAATGTCACGGTGTCGTCCGTTGCTGCCGCGTTCATCAGAGTCGTCAGCGTGTCCAGCGCGGCATGGTGCTGAAGCAAAACCGCCTGATTGATTTTATCGCGGTTCAGAATGGCGAACAGCAGCGGCGTCATGCCCGATTGATCGCGCGCATTGATCTGCGCGCCGCGATCCAAAAGCTGCGGGACGAGCAATGGATTGCCGCGCGTTTTGTCCGGGCGCTGGCCGGGACCGAATTGCGCGAAGCGATTGGGAACAGCCGTGGCCGGCTGAAGCGCAGTCAAGCGCATAGCGAGATGGAGGGGCATATCGCCCCGGTTATTCCGCAGGTTGACATCCGCCCCCGCCCCGATCAGCGCATCAATCATGCCCTGGTTCTGGCGACCAATCGCCAGATGCAGCGGAGTATCGCCGGCCAGCGTCCGAGAATTGACCTCTACACCGTGACTGAGCAACAATTTCACGACATTGACCCCGCCGCTTTCCACCGCCAGATGCAGCGCATTTTTACCGTCCGCGTTCAATGCCTTCGGGTCGGCGCCTTTGTTAAGCAGCAGAAGCGTCATAAACTCGAGAATCGGAGCCACGGGTCAGGGTCGCTTGCAGCGGCGTCGTCCCGGACCGATCCGCCTTGTTGACATCCGCGCCATTGTCCAGCAGAAGCTGCACCAGCGATTTGCCGCCGTTGTCATCTCCATAATAGTTGCGAAGGGCCATCACCAGTGGCGACGTGCCATCGGGCAGCAACGTCTTCGCCAGAGTGGGATCGGCTTGCAGCAGGCTGGTGGCTTTCGCAACGTCCCGATTGTTCAGCGCCTGTGAGAACTGCTCAGCAGGAGACAAAGTTTCCGGCATGGGCCGGTGCATCGGCGGCGGTTGAACGGGAGTGATCGGCGCGGGTGGGGGCGGCTCCGGGACAGGCACGGCAGGGGCCGGAGTCGTCGCCACCGGAGCAGGTTTGGGAGCCGGCACAGTAGGGGTGATCTGTGCCTGGGCAGAACACAGCAGGGACAATAACAGCAAGGCCATCGGGTTGTGCAGGCTCGGCAAACGATGTAGAGGCATCAGAAACTTCTTCCTTTGTGCCTTGTTCCCGACAACATCGCTGATTTCCTGCCTCTGTAAAGCAAAAAGGGGCGCGGCTTACGCTGCGCCTCTTCTTTTATTGTCACGGAATGGTATAATGGCGGCAGGGAGATACTGCTTACGGAGGAAGCGGCGGGTGAACATCAGGGGAATAATATGGCGTGATACGGTGATTGAAAAACTTGATGTCAAACATAGTGTTCGAGCCGGAAGAAGTGGAAGAAGTTCTTGAAAACATCGAAGAATTCGCCCAAGTATCGTTTCATTCAGAAGGGCGAACGAGAAGGCGAACACGTCTGTTGATCTACAAGCAGACACAAGAGGCGCTGATTGTCAGCGCGCGAGATATGTCCGAACAGGAGCGAAAACAGTATGGCCGAAAATAGACCCCTGCCGCAGTTTGATTCTGTCGCAGAGTTAGCAGATTATTTTGACACACATGACATGGGCGAACATTGGGAGCAACTTCCTGAAGCAGATTTTACGGTCAACCTTGAGAAAAAGAGCTATCTGGTGTCCGTAGACGAAGATGTGATGAAACGGCTTGCCGAAGTCGCCCGTGCGCGGCATACTTCCGCTCAGTCATTGGTCAACTCCTGGCTGCGGGAGAAAACTGCACAAGTAGTCTAACAGTGAAGTAGTGACAATGTTCCAAGTTCATGGATGGGCAGTCGTTAGTCGTGATACATACGAGGCTGACAGCGGAGTTGATAAGGTGTTGTTGGCAATGCTTCAGGAGCAGATTAACTTCATCGTCATTACCGGTATAGCAATTCACCTTGACGAGGGTCTCAACGGCGATCTTCATGTGCTGTCCATTGCCGGCCATAGAAATCACCGTTACGAACCCGTCATAGACCTGTTTCGCTGGCTTGCGGTCAATGGCCCTGGCTCCTATGGCCTGCTCTATGTGTGGGACGATGAAGACCACAAGCACGGCGATTATCAAAATTTGTTTCGCGTCTGGCGACTGGCACGGGGAGTATTGGAAGAACGCAGTGACCCGTTCCTATCACCTCCCATTCCAACTGTTGAAGACCCTTACGATCCAGCAAGGGAAAACTAAAAGGGGCGCGGCTTACGCCGCACCCCTTCTTTTTGTGTCTACTGACCAGTCGGTTTAGTAGTCGTCGTCATGGTCGCCGCCGCCTGCCTGCGACTTGCTCTTTTCCTTCTTCTCCACAATCAGCGAGTTGGTGGAAAGGATCATGCCCGCGATGGACGAGGCGTTCTGCAAGGCCGAGCGGGTCACTTTGACCGGGTCCACGATGCCTGCCGCGACGAGGTCCACGTACTCCTCGGTCAAGGCGTTCAGGCCCTGGCCGGCGGGCAGAGATCTTGACCTTCTGCACGACGACGGAGCCTTCCAGACCGGCGTTCTGGGCGATCTGGCGCAGCGGCTCTTCCAGAGCGCGGCGGACGATGTTCGCGCCGACTTTCTCGTCGCCTTCCAGGTTGAGGCTGTCCAGCGAGGGGATGATGCGAGACGAGGGTCGCGCCGCCGCCGGCGCACGATGCCTTCTTCCACAGCCGCGCGGGTGGCCGACAGGGCATCCTCGAAGCGATGCTTCTTTTCTTTCAGCTCGGTCTCGGTCGCCGCGCCGACCTGGATGACGGCGACGCCGCCGGCCAGCTTCGCCAGCCGCTCCTGAAGCTTCTCTTTGTCGTAGGAGCGAATCGGTGTTCTCGATCTGGCGGCGGATCTGCTCGATCCGGCCCTTGACGCCGTCGGTCGTGCCGCCGCCTTCAACCACCGTGGTGTCTTCCTTGGTGATGACGATCTTCTTGGCCGTGCCGAGGTCAGTCAATGTCGGACGCCGTCCAGCTTGATGCCCAGGTCTTCGGTCAGGAACCGGCCGCCGGTCAGGATGGCGATGTCTTCCATCATGGCCTTGCGGCGGTCGCCGAAGCCGGGAGCCTTGACGGCGACGACGTTCAGGATGCCGCGCAGCTTGTTGACGACCAGGGTCGCGAGCGCTTCACCGTCCACGTCTTCGGCGATGATCAGCAGCGGGCGGCGGGACTGGGAGATCTTTTCCAGCAGCGGGATCAGGTCCTGGGCGCTGGAAATCTTCTTCTCATGCAGCAGGATCAGCGGGTTGTCCAGGACGGCTTCCTGGCGCTCCGGGTCGGTCACGAAGTAGGGCGAGATAAAGCCCTTGTCGAACTGCAGGCCTTCGACCACTTCCAGCGTGGTATCCGTCCCCTTGCTTTCTTCGACGGTGATGACGCCGTCTTTGCCGACTTTGTCCAGCGCTTCGGCGATCAGATCGCCGATCTCGGTGTCGTTGCCCGAGATGGAGGCGACCTGGGCGATGCTGGCCTTGTCGGTGATGTCAATCTTGCGCGTCTTCAGCTCTTCGACGGCCTTCTCGACCGCGAGTTCGATGCCCCGGCGCAGGGCGATGGGGTTGCCGCCGGCGGCGACGTAGCGCAGGCCTTCGTTGACAATCGCCTGAGCCAGAACGGTCGCGGTCGTGGTGCCGTCGCCGGCCACGTCGTTGGTCTTGGAGGCGACTTCGCGGACAAGCTGGGCGCCCATGTTCTCATACGGGTCGTCCAGTTCGATCTCTTTGGCGACGGTGACGCCGTCTTTGGTGATCGTGGGGCTGCCCCACTTTTTGTCCAGGACGACGTTGCGGCCTTTGCGGCCCCAGGGTCACTTTGACGGCATTGGCGACGGCGTTCGCGCCGCGCTCCAGAGCGCGCCGGGCTTCTTCATCAAACAGCAATGTTTTGGCTGCCATTGGTTTTTTAATCTCCTTTGTGAACCTACCAGCCCGCCCCCTAGTCCCCAATAATGGGGGAATCAGCGGAGAACCAGAAGGGATAATTGTTCCTGCTCCCCCATTATTGGGGGTTGGGGGGCTATCCGCGCACGGCGTAAATCTGGTCTTCGTCCAGGATCATATATTCCTGGCCGTCCAGCTTGAGTTCGGTGCCGCCGTACTTGGAATAGATCACTTTATCGCCGACGGACACGGTCAGCGTCGAGCGGGAGCCGTCATCCAGGACGCGGCCCGGCCCGACGGCGATGACTTCGCCCTCCTGGGGCTTCTGCTTGGCGGAATCGGGAATGAAGATGCCGCCGCTGGTCTGCGCCTCGGCTTCGCTGGGCTTGACCAGAACTTTGTCCGACAGGGGCCGGAAATTGACTGCCATAGGAAATTGCCTCCTCGTTGAATTTCGCGTTGAATCGTCTTTTTTAGCACTCGCACCTGAGAGTGCTAAAACTGCTCTTATTGTACTCACTTCCAGCAAAATTGTCAAGAACTGCGATAACTTCTTTTGAGGTTGCAAGGGAGGCAAAAACGGGAATAACTCAGCAGCAAATCTTAGGAGGAACCCGAAAATGCGAAAGTCATCTCAAACTTATGCCACTCTGGCAGTTGTCACAATCGGCTTTGCCTTCGCCATGCCCATCGCGAACGCCGGCAGTCTCAAGGATCTGGGCAAAGCCATCACTTATCCCGTCAAAAAAGGCGCCCATAATGCCGGCAAAACCGCCAGCGAGGGCGCGGTTCATGCCAGCAAGGGCATCAACCATGCGGGACAAGCGGTGCAGTATCCTGTTCAGAAGGCGGGCGTGAATGCCAGCAAAACGTCGCACAATACCGTGAAAGACGTGACGAAGAAGTAGAACGGCCAATGATAAGGGCTTCCGTCAGTTCTGACGGAAGCCCTTATTTTGCCCTTTTGCCTGTCCAGCACAAGCCTGTTAGTCGGGTACAATAGACTCCATGAGCGAACGTTTAGACGAGGTGCTGTTTGGGGTTGACCAGACGGAAAAGATCGTCGCGGTGGAGACGGGGGAGCGCGACACGACTCTGTTTCTGCGTGAGGGCGAGGAGACGGTGACGAAGTCGGTTCCATTTGTTCCGTGGCTGGCGACGGATCAGGGAGCGGCACTTTCCCGGAGTCGGAAACGACGGAACTGGCGGGCGAGGGCTACAACTGGCTCGTTCAATTCCCACAAGGATGGCGGGCGTATCAGGAGGCGAAGCGGACGCTGCGGGACGAACATGCCGGGGTCTGCCAGTACGGCAGCGCGATCAAGCAGTTCATGGTCGCGTCGGGCATGACGCTGTTCAAGGGCATGGTCTTTGACGACCTGCGCCGGCTGCAGATTGACATTGAGACGACCACGCTGGACCCGACATCTGCCGGATGCCTGCATCTTCATGGTCAGCGTTGCGGATAATCGGGGCCTGTCCGAAGTGCTGATCGGCGAGGAGCCGGAGATGCTGCGCCATCTGCTGCATCTGGTCGAGTACGCGCGACCCGGATGTGATCGAAGGCCACAATTTTTATTCGTTTGATCTGCCTTATCTGCTGGCCCGCTGCGAGGCGCACGGGATCGCGCCGACGTTTGGGCGCCAGAACGCGCCCGCCGTCATGGGATCGCCCCGCAACTGCGCGATCGGGACGAATGCCCGGCAGTTCACGCCGGTCTACCTGTATGGCCGCCATATTTTAGACACCTTGCTTCAAGTCCAGCGGTTTGACTGGTCGCGCGGGCAGGTGTCGTCCTATGGCCTGAAAGAATGCGCGCAGACCTATGGCATCGCCCCGCCCGACCGCGTTTATCTGGACCGACGCGAGATCGTGGAGATGTTCAAAGCCGACCCGGAGCGGGTCAAGACGTATGCCGCGCAGGATGTCGTGGAAACCAGCGCCCTGGCGGCTCTGGTGGCTCCCGACCGAGTTTTACCAGACCCAGATGATCCCCGATTCGTACCAGAACGTCGCCGTGACCGGCAACGGGGAAAAGATCAACGCCATTCTCGTCCGCGAGTATCTGCGGCAGGGCCGGGCCATCGCCAAGCAGAAAGCCCCGCAGCCCTACCCCGGCGGCTACACGGAAGTGCGCGTCGACCGGCGTCATCAAGCCGATTGTCAAAGCCGACGTGGAAAGCCTGTACCCGAGCCTGATGCTGACCCAGAAGATCGGCCCGGCTTCGGACACACTGGGGATCTTCCTGCCCCTGCTGTCCGACCTGACCCAGCGGCGTTTGGAAGCCAAAGGACAGCTCAAAAAAACGCCGAAAGGCGCGCGCGACCATGCCTACTGGGACGGCCTGCAAAACTCGTTCAAGTCCATCATCAACTCGTTCTATGGCTACATTGGCGGGCCGTTTTACTTCAACGATTACGACGCCGCCCGGCGCGTCACCGAAGCCGGGCAGACCATTGTCAAGCAGATCGCGGCGGAGTTAGAAGCGCAGGGCGCGCATGTCATCGAAATCGACACGGACGGCGTGTATTTCCAGCCGCCCGGCGACGGTCAAGACCGAAGCCGACGAACTGGCCTATGTGGAGAAGAATCGGCCAATCCCTGCCCGCCGGCATCCGTCTGGCCCATGACGGCTCCTATGCCGCCATGCTCTCGCTGAAGATGAAGAACTACGTTCTGGTCGAGCCGAACGGCCACAAGATATTCAAAGGCTCCTCGCTCCGCTCCCGCGCCGATGAGCGCTATGGCCGCCACTTTCTGACCGATGCCGTCAACCTGCTGCTGGATGAAAAACCAGAACAGTTGTCCAAACTCTATCAACGATCTGATTGACAAGATCGAGGCCGGGCAAATGCCGATAGCCGAACTCGCCAAGCGGGAGCGCGTGACCGACAAGCTGCTTTCGTCCGACATGCGAAAACGCGCGGCCGAAGCGATCAAAGGCGCGGGGATCAATCAGGGCGAGTTCGTCTCGCTGTACCAGAAGCGCGACAAAAGTCTAGGGCTGGTGCAGGATTACGCCCACGACGAAGACACGGACTACTACGCCCAGAAGCTCTACAAGTTCGCCGGACGCCTCAAAGAAGCCGTCGGCGAGGACAACTTTGAGACGCTGTTCCCCAAACCCGTTCCCGTCGCCAAACGCCCCGACCCATCCCAGATGACGATGGATTTGTTCGGTTAGGAGGCTGCCGCCATGACAGGTCAGGGATGGTCACGAAACGAATTGCTGGTTGCCCTTAATCTTTACTGCCGGCTGCCTTTTGGTAAACTGCACCGAGGTAATTCCGACATCATTGCTTTGGCGCAGAAAATCGGACGAACGCCCAGCGCCCTTGCCATGAAGCTGGTGAATTTTGCCAGTTTTGACCCGGTTCATCAAGCGCGCAGCGCCAAAGGTCTCGCCAATGCAAGCCGCGCGGATAAGGAAATCTGGGACGAATTTCAAGCAAACCCCGAAGAATTTGCTTATAACAGTCAGCAGCAATATCAGCAGGTAATAGAGTTAGGGCAGATTATCGGAGAAGATTTGCCAAGTCTCAGCGACGAAATTACCCTGCCGTCTGGCCCGACTGAGGCATTGCGGACTGTTCGTGCGCGGCTTGTTCAAAGTTTTTTCCGCGACGCGGTTCTCTCAAGCTATGGCTACACTTGTACGGTCTGCGGCATTGATTTGCCGGAACTGCTAACGGCAAGCCATATCATTCCGTGGAGCAAGGAGGTTGCCCGGCGGGCTGATCCGAGTAACGGGCTGTCTCTTTGCACACTCCATGATCGAGCCTTTGATCGCGGCTTGTTCACATTGGACAATTCTTTTCAAATCCTGCTCTCCAGCAAAGCCAAACGCACGACTGACAGCAAAATGCAACAAACCGCTTTCTGGGAAGTGGAAGGACAGGCGATTATCCTACCAAAGCGGTTCCTGCCTGATTTAAATGCTCTTTCTTACCATCGCGAAAGGATATTTGCTCCTTGAGGCTGCCGACATGAAAACATATACTCTGAACTTAATCGCCGCTGATGTTCTACAGACATTGGATGCGTTGGAAAGCCGTGCGATTGCCTATGAAAACACGGCGGCGAGTTTCAGCGGGAATTATGAGGGTGAATACGATTTATTTGTCCCGGAAGAATGCCGGGACGCTGAGGAAGCAAGAGAAATCGCCCGGCATTTTCGCGACATCATCGCCACGATTAACGAGCAGTATCACCCTGAACTGGCTCAGTGAACTTTCTGGCCCACTATATCCTTGCCGCGCGCTTTCTCGCACCGACCCTGCCGCTGCCGCTCTATGTGGTCGGGACGGCTCTGCCTGACCTGCTCCCGCTGGCGTCGCCCCGGTCGCGTCTGCGGCCTGCTCCCGTCGCGCGGCAGCCTTCTGTGACTGCCGGGGATGCCGCCCTCCGCGCGGGTGTCTTAGTCCATCTGGCGACGGATGCGGCGTTTCATAAAACGTCGGCGTTTGGCGAGGCGCAAGCTATTGTCACGGACATTCTCCGGCAAACGCCCTTTGACGGTATCCGTGTGCGCCGATTCTTTGTCAGTCATGTCCTGACGGAACTGGTTCTGGATGCCCTGCTGCTGCGGGCCGATGCTTCCATTGTCAACGACTTTTACGCGGCCTTTGCCGCAGCCGCCCCCGATACCATCACACGCTGGACGGAAACGACTCTGGGAATACCCCTGCCGGACCTGCCCGTCGTTCTGACGCGCTTTGCCCGCTCCCGTTACCTATACACCTATGCGGAAGATGAAGGCGTGGCGACAGGTCTGTCTCGCGTCTGTGCGCGAGCGCGTCAGGATACGTTTGAGGGGGAAAATTACACGCGGCTGGTGGAAGTAGTGAGCAAAACAACCGCAGCGCTGACGGGCTGCCGGGAGGCGCTGCTGGCGGAGACGGCGGCAGCCCTTTAGGGATTGTATGACACTTACAACCGGCGGTTAAAACCGCAGCAACGAGATCACAAAACCGACCTTCGTCGGTTAGGAAAAATTTTAGTCTGCGAAGGCAGACTTTGTGCTTTTGTTGCCGCGATTTTAATCGCCCGTCCTTCGTGCTGTCTCCCTACCCACCTACCACGTCAAAATAGTGCGCGAAGAATGCCTCTGCATTTACCTCTTTGGCGATGGTGTGCGGCTTCTGGGCGCTGTCGCGGTCAAGGAAGGTCTGGGCTAGCATCCGAGGGCTGACCAGTTCCACCTCTACTTTCTTGGCCTCCGTCTGGCAAAGCGTCGGATCAAACAGCAGCGCGGCGGCCAGCGGGTCGTGAAACGTGATTTGCGGGGCGTGGCGGAACCAGACTTCGGCCATCGCGGCCACCAATTCCAGCGCGCCGCCTGCCTGGGCGAAGCGGCGTCGGCACTCGTCGGCGGGCAATTGGCACTGGCCCGTAACATCAATGCCGACGGCGGTCAGTTTCGGCACGGGAGCGGCGAAGACTTTGGCGGCGGCGTGGGGATCGCAAAGGATGTTCCATTCCTGCTGCGGCGCGTAAAACCAGCCGCCCATCATCATCAGGCCCTTGAGCAAAGTCGGGATTTCGGGGTCCAGCGCGAACAGCAGGGCAATGTTGGTCAGGGGGCCAATCGTCAGCAGCGTGATCTCGCCGGGACGCGACCGGATCGTCTGCCGCAAAAAGTCAATCGCCGTGTTTTCGGGCGCGAACTCCCGGTGCGCCCAGCGTTCGGTCAGGGCTTCAGCCTGCGGCGCGGTCGGCTGATGGGGCGCGATCAAAAACGGTGATTCCACGCCGACATGAATGGGAATGTCGGTGCGCCCGCCTGCGCGGCAGACGGCATCGGCCAGGCTGGCCCGCTTGTCCGGCTCCCCGCTGACCGTCGTCACCCCCAGCAGTTCGCAGCGCGGCTGCCTCAGCAGGTAGGCCAGTGCAACAGCGTCGTCAATATCCGAACCGATGTCGGTGTCGAAAAGAACGGGAATGGTTTCCAATAACTATCCTCCTATTTCGCGGCAGCCTGCCCGAGGACCTGGATTTCGCGGTAAACATTGAACCCCAGCGGGCCGTCCTGAAAGTCGAAGCGGAGGGCTGCCACGCCCACGGCACGCACGGAGATATCGTGGGTGAGTGGCCCGCCTTGAGGGTTGACAATCACTACCTCCGAGGAGCCGCCCACGCAGTCCACGGCGGCGGATGGCACGAGAACCGCGAATGTGGCGGGGGCGGAGACAAACGCCACCGAGACCGAGTAGTTCTGGCTCGCCCGGCCGTCGCTGTGCCCGGCGAAGGTGACGATCTTCGTAATGTCGTAGCCGGAAGGTTGACGCACGGTGTCCAAACGGAACGTGACGGTATCACCGGCGCCGTACCCCCGGTACGTTTTGCCGTCGTTCTGCGTATCCGGGCCGCCCGACCCATTGCGGGTGGTTCCGTTGCGGAGAGCGTCGGCATTCGGCCCGCCGCCGTCGTTCGTGACTTTCTCATCTGTTGTCGCAAGGTACGACGGCTGGCCCAGGCCAATCAGGCTGTTCTTGAGAAGGTTCCGTTTCCAGGGCCGCCTGCGAGACGCCGCTTGTCCGCGTCGTGATCGGCCCATGAGGTCGCGCGGGCAGCGTCACAAACGGGAGCGAACCCGTGTGGCGGCCACCGCTCAGAGTGACGGTCTGTAAACGGCCATCCGTGTGCGCCTGAACCCGCTTGCCGTCTATCTGAAAGGCCGTTTTCGTCCCGGCCTGCGGCGCTTTCAGGGTCGCCGTCACCCCGGCAGGAACGGTCACATGGAAGTCCAAACGTCCTTCGGCCACCTTCCAGGAGATCGGCACCGGTCCGAACTCGGTCACGACGGTTCCCTCGGCGGAGGTCAAATCGCCCGGATGCGGCTCGATCACCAAGTGACGGTCCCACAGGGGTGCATCCCGGCGGACACCCAGCACGTAAGCGCTCAGGAAATAGCCAGGGAACGCACCATAGATATGCGCCCTGGAACCGCCGTCAAAATCCTCCCAGCTTGTCTTCCAGCCAGTCTCCGCCATGTCTCGGAACTTTATGCGAATCGCGTCAAGCACTTCGGTGTCGAGAGCCACATCTTGCTGGGCATACATCTGCTTGAAGAGGTAATAGAACGTCATAACCCGCGATGCCTGCCTGCGGCTTCCGAGCAGATACCGAGTGACGCGCACCCGTCGCGCGTCGGGAACGATATCCTGATCCAGCGCCCAAAGCGCTGAAAACATCGTCGGCGCGGCCAGTCCGTTTGTCATTTTCAGCGCAAAGGTTGTGAATTGATTATTTTGGGGAGCATCCCCCGGCCCGAAAAAACCGGAATAGTACGTGCCGATTTCTTCGTCCCAGAGAACGGTGTTGACCGCTCGGGATAATGCCTCGGCAGCCCGTGTGAATTTCGCCGCCTGCGCCTTCTCACCGATCACGCCGCCCAGATAGGCCGCGTCCACGAGCGCTTTGTAGACGAAGGCGTTCAGGCCGGTCCCTTCTCCTGTCTGATAGCCCATCGGGTTGCCCCAAACAATCCATTCGCGCGCCCGGACCAGCCCGCGCGGTGTCCGGCGATCCAGGAACCAGTTCATTTGAGTGACGATGGCTGGCCAGATTTCACGGATTAGCTCGGCATTCTTCGCGCTCTCGTAATAGCGCCGTGCGCCCTGCACCCAGTCGCAGGCGCGATCCTCCATACAGGCATGGATGTCAAAGCGATCCGAGCAGGTGTGCGCCTTGACCCAGCCGTCCGGTTGCTGCGTCAGGGCGGTGCGCCGCAGCATCTCTTCGAGCAGGCGCGGGTCGGCATAGAAGGGCTTCCCGCCTGCCCCAGGGCCGGCGAAAGCCGTGCGGGTGATGTCAAAGCCCGGCGGATCGTTATCCATCCACTCCGTGCGCTCCCGGTCGGCGCAGTCCACATAGGAGTCCTCGCTCATCACCCGCAGTGAGCGCGCGCACATCGCCCAGATGTCATTCAGAAGTGGATCACTGGAATGGAAGCGACCCACGCAGTCAAAGGGATACAAGCGCTCAACCGCCCCGAACTCGTGCACAGTAACGCGGCCTGTGTTCACATGCAGCGTCGCCGTCTGGAAGCCGCAGGTGTCGGAACTGAGGTAGGTCTGGCGACCAGGGCGGGCCGTGTAGGGAATGCCCGCGTGCCCAAGCGTCAGCGTCGTTCCCGCATCGGCCTCAATGTCAAAGCGCGTGTAAGCCTGGGCCAGACGCCCCAGATCGAAACTCAACTCCTGGCCCGCCGTCAGCGTGTGGGGCAGGGTCTGCCCGTCAGCGTAGGCAACCGGCAGAGGCGTTTCCCGCAGCAGGGGGATACGCCGGGGCGTCAGAGGCCCCCACAGTGTCCCGTCCACGGGAACAGCCGCCTGCCACTGAGCGTCATCGTAGCCGGGCAGCGTCCAGTCCCCGTCTTCTACAGAGGCGTCAATCCGGTCGCGCACATTGCCCCACTCAACATTGGGCGGGCGGTAGCGTGTCTGTCCGCTCCATTTCCAGGTGGTGTCGGTGCCCAAAAGCCTGGCTCCGCCTGTTTCAAGCAGAATCGTCAGGCCGGGGGCATGGTTCATGATCTTGCCGTTGCCGGCATGGGCCATGACGAGTATGGTGAGAGTATTAGGGCCGGGCTGGAGAAATGGCGCGACCGGTACCGTATCGTATTCCGGCCCCTTCGGATGGAAGCGAGCCGGGCCGCGCGTCACATATTTCCCGTTGATCCAGAGCAGATAACGGGCATCGGCGAACAGATGCAGCGATGCCTCACTCGGCGCAGTCAACAGCGTGAACTGCTTCCGAAAGGCGACAAAATATGTCCCTTGCGGCTCCGGCCCGGACGCCCAGATCATCGTCTTCTGCAAGTCCGGTCCTCGGCCGCTGTCTCCAGCAAGTTTCTGGCCTGCCGCGCGGCTACGCCCGGCAAACGCGCCGGTGCCCCCGACAGCGCCGACCAGCAGTTCGCGCCGCGTCATTGGAAAATCATTCATGCTCCAACCCTAGTTACCTTGCCTGCCATAGTGCGCTTTGCGGTCGGCTGATGGGACGCGATCAAAAGCGGCGTTTCCACGCCGACATTGACTAGATTGGCCACAAAGCCCCCTAACCCCCAATTCTGGGGGAACCGGAGAAGACATATCTTGTCGGGCTCCCCAGAATTGGGGCGGGGGGTATTTTTGTTAGAGGTTCTTAGGCAAGGCGTCTTATCATTACGGCGTCCAACCGTCGTGTATCTTGGGAACCGAGCGCTGCATGAAGCGCCAGCGAGCATGGAACTCTGCTGGGAACCTCCACACCTTCGTAGGCCGTGCAATCAACAAATCCGTGCGCTTCGTAGAGGCGGTGGGCGGACTTCATGAACGGCCCTGTATCAAGGCAGACACTTTGATATCCAAAACGGCTTGCATCCGACAACAATCTTTGGAGGGTTATCTCTCCCAAATTCCTGCCCCGGAAAGCCGGTTCAAACGTAAAGCCGTTTGATCTCCGCGACTCCGCTCCGAACAAAGCGTAAGCCGCCCATGCCGGCAATCGCGTCGTCCACGACGATGAGATAGAACACCCCCTGCGGCGGACGCTCCCCACAGACCTTTTGGATCACGCCGGCGACGTATTCCGCAGCCGACGCGCCGACAATTTCATTCGCCGCCACTCCGAACGAGCGCTCCATCTCGCTCAAGACCCATGACACATATTCCGTGTTGATACTGAGGAGCGCATCAAGATGAGTGATTGGGTCTGCAACGATGAACGAGGTGTTTGGCATATGTTTTACTGCCCTGCCACCACGAACGATCTCCACTGGATCGAACTTGTCCCGATTGGGTTTCAGCGCTGAGTATTCCGGGGATTTGTCAAAGGCAATGGCAGCCTCAACACTCGGAAACTGAATGATGGCAATCGTTTTTGGCGGTTCGCCGGAAAGGCTGGTTCCCTCCGCTCCGCGCACCAGGAAAGTCCCACCACCGAGCGCTTCGCGCACGGCTGGTGAGCCTTCCAGATATTCTTTATATCCGACTGCGTCCATGACCTCGTACTCAATGATCATAAATCCAGGAGGCTTTGCTTGAACGATTGTCGTCATTCCACCACGCTTTCATTCAGCCTGTATTGAGCGGCCCAACGGCCATTTTCAGTCACAACAGTGACCCGGTAAGCGGACCCAGCAACACTGGCTCATTGACTTCGGGTGCCATGCCTTGAACCATAGAATGTTATTAAACCGTGCCCTCGCCAGCCTTGATTTACAGGCTTCTGATCCCGCTGAGTGGCCCTTCCACAATAGGCAGTGACAAGCGTTGAGATAGTTCATTTGCCACGATGCTGACGTTCTTTCTCGAAGCAGACATACTCAACAGAAACCTGGAGTTGTCACCACTTAAAGCAGTTTGCAGAAAGATTGAATGGTAATTCGATGTCCAACAGAGCAACAGCCGCGCCGCCTCTGTTAGCTTTTGTTCCCGAAGTTGTTTTTTCCACAACCACCCTTTGGTCTCAAAACAGGTTCTGTTCCTTAAATCCAGAACGACTGTTTTTGGTACTGCAGCATAGACAGTAACAGCACCGAAGATTAAAGCTAGTGCGCCCGTGAGGCTCAGAAAAATTATCCGGTCCGACGGATTCATCTTTGTGGCAGTTGCGCAAAATAGGAAGGATGCCGGATAAAGCAACGCCATTAACACCCATCCGATCGTACTTGCTACTGGCTTGCGAAATGTGATACAGGTATCATTGGAACTAATAATCCAAGTCTTTGCTGATTCTCCGACTGCCTGTACAAAGATTGGAATAAACCAGCAAGCGAGTACAATGACAAGAGTTATGATGTTCTGGTTCACTTGGACTTGCCTTGACCATTTTGTGTTGGTCTTCTGGCTACAGTGGGCAGAGAGGAGGTTTCATGGCACAGTCTAACGAGTTTGTACCACACAATGCGGTCATTTACGCCGCAGAAGCGGGTTATGCGGTATCAGTGATACGAATTAATTTCGATGACACACGCTTTTATCCTGCTTTTGCCACTGCGAACGCCTATCCTTACGGCCAGCCTCGTAATTATGCCCCGCTGGGCACCCTTGCGTTATTATACTGCGCTTGCGATCAGGATGCAAGCAAAACCGAAAAGAGCGGCTTTTTGCAGAGAACCCGAAAGAGCACGCGGGAATATCGCATGGGCGGCACGAATACTGTTCGGGAACAGGCTGACAAGACCGAGCGCGAATAGCCGCTTCGCTTTTAGTTCTGCCAAAATGCGCTTTCTGGAATGATTTCCAGAGGCTGGCTGGGGCTGGTCCAGCGGAGACGCGCGGCGGCACGGCCGGTGCTGTCGTGAGCGTGCTGCGGGCCGTTGAAGTATTCGATGCGGATGTCGTATTTGCGTCCCGCTTCCAGCGGGATGGACGCCTGCCGTGAGGTCAGTTTGTGATCTCGCCAGTCGTTGATCAGCAACTGGCCGTCCACCCATAGCCGCAGGCCGTCATCTTCCTGCGAGGAAAACGTGTAGGTTTCCGAATACTTGGGCTGGATTTTACCCGTCCAGCGCACGGAAAAGATGCGGTTCACGCCCTGGGCAACGGCGACCGTCATCCCCCAGTCAAAGTCAATTTTGGCATCGGTGCGGCGCTGGGCCAGGAATGTCAGATAGGGCTGTCCCTGATAGATTTCTGTGGAAAGGCCATGCCCGTTCGTGCCGGGCTGACCGTCGCCGGGCGTTCGCGGCGGCTCGCCCCGCAGCAGGCCGCTTACATTGCCGAAGGCTCCTCCACCGCCCCCGCCGCCGAGGGAGGCCACGCGCAGGCCGCCGCCACCCGGCCCATGCCCCGTGCCGCCTGCGCCCGGCCCGAACCCGATGCCCATGCGTCCGTAACCGTCACCGACCGCGCCGGGCAGGTCAATCCCGCTGCCGTCGCCCGAGCCGGAGTGACCCGCGCCCGTGCCATGCCCCGAACCCTGGCCGCTGCCGGAGCCGTGACCGCTGCCTGCCCCATGTCCGCCGCCGATCCCGCCGCCATAGCCGGAGCCATGCCCGGTCAAACGAGCCGCCAGCATAATCCCGTGCAGTCCGCCGCTTCCGCCGCCGACGCCCAGGCCGGGATGACCGCCGCTTCCGGCGCTGAAGCCGGGTTTCTCTTCAGGAACGGCGTCTTCGGCCAGCGGATTTTTGACGGACATGATTGACTCGCCGCCGATGCGGGACGCCATGCGCGGAAAGTGCATTCCCCCCGGCAGGCCATTGGCCTGCGGCAGATCGGTCGGCATTTGCGGGCCGTGAGAAACGCCATGCCCGCCGCCGGATGCACCGCCGGACAGGCCGGCGCGGGCCGAAGCAGTCTGTGTCAGGCGCGGCGCGTCCGAATGCGCGGCGCTGGACTGCGGCCTGTCATCCGGGGTCGTCAGACCGCTCAAGGGATTTTCCATTGTGAGCGACGAGTGGGATGGGCTGAAATGCGGCGTTATGGACGCTGTTTTGACGGGCTGCGTCGTCTGTTCCGGGGTTTCCGGCGCGACGGTTCGTGCCACATGGGAAACGGCGGGCTTGACGGTCGGTGTCGGCGCGGCCTTCGCGATCTGCACCTGCGGCACAGGCCGGGTGACTGGCTGAACAGTGGGCTTTTCTTCCAGGGGCTTGACGGCGACTTTCGGCAGTGGCTTCGGCGTCACTTTGGGCTGAAGGCGCGGTTTCTCCGCTACCTTCTGCGGCTCTTTGACAACTTTGGGCTGCGGCTTCGCCTGTGGCTTCGGGCGCGCGGCCATTTGCGGCTTCCTGGTCGGGGGATTTGGCTTTTTGTCCGGCGGCAGCGGCTCCAGGGTCAGCTCAATCTCTTTAGCCGACGGCGCTTCGCCCTTGAGTCCAAAGCCCGGCCCGTGCAGTGCCAAAAAGACATGAACAAGCACAGACAGAAACAGGAAGCCGAGCAGATACCACCAGCGTTCAGTTCGCATGAGTTATTTTCCCTGGTTTTTCAAATCCGTCGGCAACAGAACGCGGGTCAGACCGGCCTGCCGGATGGCGTCCATGACATCCATCACCTGCCCATAGCGGACATCCTTGTCCCCTTTGAGCAAGCACGCGCTGGCCTTTGTCTTGATCCGCCGCCGTGATGAGCAACGCCTGCATCTGCGGCAGTGTCGCGGGCTTGCCGTTGTAGTAGTACGCCCCGCTCGGCGCGATGGCAATGGTGACATCTTTGGGCGTCTCCGGCGCGCCTTCATGCGTGACGGTCTTGGGCAGGTTCAGCTTGAAATCCGGGGTTGTGGATAAAGACCGTCGTGACCATGAGAATAATGACCAATGTGAGCGAAATGTCTATCAGGGGGATCAAATTGATCTCCGCCATCGGGTCATCTTCAGACGCGGAAGAGCGATGCATCAGCGGACTTCCTCCCGTGTCCGCAAATAAAGCGGAGCAAGCAGGGCGACATGAGCCTGAATTTGGAGCAGCATCATCTGGACGCGGCCCACCAGATAGTTATACACGACAATGCTCGGCACGGCGACCAGCAGGCCGAAGGCCGTTGCGCTGAGGGCCTCGGCAATGCCGCTTGCCATCGCGTCCCCATTCAGCCCGCTTTTGCTCATGCCCTGGAACGCCGCCATGACGCCCAGCACGGTCCCAAACAGCCCGACAAACGGCGTCGTGCTGCCGATAGTCGCCAGCGTGCCTAGAAACCGCCGCAGGCGCATCCGCTGTAGGGCCAGCGAAATATCTGCCGCCGTCGCAATCGTGTCCTCACTTTCGCCGCGCAGAGGCGTCAGCGCGTGCAAAATCTGGGACACGGGCGCTCCGGCGAATTCGGGGCTGGTCAGCGCCTCCGCGCCGCGCTGGGCAAGGGCCGTCTTCAGCCCTTCAAACGTGTCGTGTTCCAATTTTCGCAGCATCGCCAGCGTCCACAGCCGCTCAAAAATGACGGCGACCGCGAGAATGGAGCATATCAGCAGCGGGTAACGGACAATGCCCGCATTGTGAAACAAACTGAGCAGCATAGATAATTGCCTTTCGGGGCGTGAAGGACGGCCCCCACCCCCGGTACTACGTACCGACCCCTGCCCCCGCAAGCGGGAGAGGGGTAAGAGAAGAGGCAGAGGCTTCCCATCCTAATCTTTACCCTCTCCCGCCTCGGGGGAGGGTGGCGAGGAACGAGCCGGGTGGGGGCCGTCCTTAACTCCCCGCCTTCAAATACGCCAGACGCACTTTGGCATTGGCGACGCGAGAACTGGCCGGATATTCGCTCACCAGGCGGGACAGCCGCTGGACGGCTTCGTTCTTCTTGCCCGCTTTTTCCCACGAGGCCCCGGCCCAATACAGGGCTTCCGGCTTTAAATCACCCGCGTTTTTGTCTGTCGCCAGGGCGTCAAACGCGCCTGCGGCGGCATCAAACTGGCCCAGATTATACAGGGCATTGCCCAGCCCAAGCCGCGCGGATGGGACATCCGCGCTCTGCGGATACTTCGCCAGCAAGTTCGCGTACTGCGCGCGGGCGTCGTCGTACTTTTCCGCCTTGAAACCCGCATCGCCCAGATGCAGCAGGGCATCGGGGGCGTACTGGCTTTGCGGGAAGTCCGACGCCAGCCGCTGCCAGAGCGGCAGGGCAGCGTCGGGCTTGTTTTGCTTTTCGCTCACCCAAGCCTGTGTAAACAGCGCCGTCGCCTGAACGTCCGGCGTCGGATTACCGGCCAGCAGGGTCTGGCAGCCGGCCAGGGCGTCATCCCACTTTTGCTGGTCCAGATCGGCCTGCACCAGTGCCAGACGCGCCTGCTGTTCCAGGGCCGGCGAGTAGCCGGTATTGGACGACAGGGCCAGGGCGGCTTTGGCCGCCGTTTCCGCCTGAGCGGGATGCTTCAGTTCCACGTTCAGCCAGGCCAACTGCACCTGCGCGTCCGGCAGCCAGTCCGCATTGCCCGCCGACTGCGCGGCAGCGGTCAGGGCGGCCACGGCGGGCGCGGATTTTCCCAAGCCCTGATCGGCCAGACCGAGTAGATAATGCGCCTCAGCGGCAACAGTGGAGGGCAGCCCGGATTGGGGCAGACTGGCCAGCGCCTCTTCCGCCACTGGATATTCCTTCGCGGCCAGAGCGGTCCGTGCCGACGCCAGCGTGTCCGCTACTTTGGTCTCGCGCGCATCCGAGCGCAGTTCCGCCACTTTGGCTTTCGCTTTGGCCGCGAATTCTGAGGTCGGATAGCGGGAAGCCACCTGCGCGAATTGCGTGGCCGCTTCCGTCGGATGATTGAGCGCCAGGGCGGCATTGGCCGACCAGTACAGCCCCTGTGCGGCGATTTTGGCGTCCGGCGATTTGGCCGCTTCTTTGTATGCCGCCTGAGCGGGCGCGTACTGCTTTTGCAAGTACAGGGCGCGGCCCAGAGTGAGCTGCACGCCGGGCCGCTGCGGGTCGGCGGGCGACAGATGGGCCAGAATGGCCTGCAAGCGTGAGGCTGCGCCGACATAATCTTCCAGCTTCAGCAGGGCATTGACCAGCCCTTCATCCGCCGCCTGCCGCGTGTCCGAGTCCACGCCATTCGCGGCCAATGCCGCGTTGAATTCATCACGCGCCGTTCCATACTGCCCGGCGTCTAAATCCATCTGCCCCAGCAGGAGCAGAGCCTGGGGCCGGTTCTCACTGCCCGGATACTTGTCCGCCAGCGTCCGCAGCCACTGATGCGCCTCGTCGGCTTTGTTCAGCTTCAGCGCGGCCAGACCGGCTCCGAAATAAGCGTCCGCGACGGAGTCGCTGCCAGGGTACTTTTTCGATGACCTGCGTATACGCTTCATCCGCCGGGGCATATTTGCCAAGTTGATAATTCGCCTGCCCCAGCCAGGCCAGAGCAATCGGTGCCTGCTCCGGCGTCACGCCCGCCTGCGTGGCCGCCGACAGCGCCCCGGCGGCTTTTGCCCACTGGCCGGTCTGCAAGGCGGCTTCGCCAAGCCCCAATTCAGCGGTCGTGATCACCGCGGGGTCTTTGGCGGCGATGGCTTTCTCATAGGCGGGAACGGCTTTGGCGTACTGCTTGAGTTCGCTCCGGCAGCGGCCCAGGGCCAGCGCGGCGGCTCCCACGCGCGGGTGTTTCGGGTTGGCGGCCAGAAACGCATCCAGAGTTCTCGCGGCTTCGGCATACTTTCCGGCATCAAACAAGGCGGACGCGGCGGCAAGCTGCTCGGCGGGCGACTGTGCCTGGGCGTAGACGGCCGGAACGGGCGCAAGCGACGCCGCTGCCGGTGCAGCCAGCAGGATGGTCCAGAGACGGACGGAAGAACGGATCATGGGCGACTCCTAAAACGAGCGAGAGACGCATACGCGACACATGGCAACAGTGTAACACATTCAGTCTGCGATTGCAATTCTGACGAAATCATTTCCCAGGGCAATTGTATTTCTGCCATGCCTTGAAAGGCACGGCTAGTCGGCGAAGACGCCGGAAATCCTCCGCTTCGCGGGGATAGGAACAGGCAATCTCAGGTTCCCAGTGCCGCGAAGCGGTACTTCTTGGCGTCCGCGCCGTTTAGCCGTGCTATTCAGGGCATGGTCTCTTCATCCCGCGATTGCAATTCTGACGAGTTAATCAGACGAATTGTTCGCCAAAAAGTTTCTCGGCTGATTTTTCTTTTCGGCAGGAATCAGCGATGGAGGCGGTGAAAGCGGGCAGTATGATGACAACCGAGAAAAAATATCGCCTGCACTATCCCATAGAAAAGATCAGCGCGCCCATCGTCACCCATCTGGTGACGGATTACGACCTGTCCCCCAACCTGCTGCGGGCCGATGTGGACGCCAAAACCGGCGGCTGGCTGGTGCTGGGGTTGACCGGCGACGATACGCGCATTCAATCCGCGCTGGACTGGCTGCGCGGGCAGGGATTAGATGTTTCAGAAGAAGCGTAGCCATGCCACGCTATACATTTTTGGAAACGGAGTTAAAGTGTCCACTCTGTAGCTATATCGTTACCGACCTCATGTGGTTTCAATGGGGTTATTCCAGCGCACAGCAACCAGTCGGTGGAGATGACACAGAACCTTCCAACACATATCGGGTCGGAGACGCTATTCGCTGGAAATGTTGTTCGGGCGGCAACTTTCCAGCCTGGACCTATTTCTATGACAACACATCTAAATATTATGTGGGCTTCAACATTGGCGACCCGCATGTTCTGGATTTGATTGTTTTAGACATTTTCTTAGGTTCCCGTTACGGGATTGATGAATTTTGTGGTAATTGCCATCAAACCATCGCTGGCGGCGCAATTGAAATCAGAAATGGCATCATTCAGCGAAGCTGGATATATGACTTTGGAGATTTTGATAACAGAGCAGATTGTCATACCTACGAAGCGGATGGAACCTTAAAACCACGTTTTGATTGGGAAGACACCAATTCGGCCTACAATATTGATTTGATAACCTGTTTACCTCGCGATTGCTAGGCATCAAGACATCATTGAGACAATTAAGAAGGGCTACACACTATGGCAGACACAATTCGGTTTGGAGTGATCGGCACGGGCGGCATGGCTCAAGGCCACATTGAGCGGCTGCTGAAGATGCCGGAAGTGGAGATGGCCGCGTTTGCGGACATCAGCGAGCAGAGTCTGGAGCGAACGCGGGAAAAGCACGGCGCGGCTGTCGCGAACGTCAAAATGTTCTCGGACTACCGGAAGATGCTGGACGAGGCAAAGCTTGATGCTCTCCTCATCGCCACGCCGCACACGCTGCATTACCAGATGGCGGTGGACAGCCTGGACGCCGGGACGCATGTGCTGCTGGAAAAGCCGATGGTCAACAAGGTCATGGACGCGCACGCGCTGCTGAAAAAAATTGACGAGACGAAAAAGGTCGTCGGGCTGGCTTACCAGCGCCACGGCACGCCGCATTTTCGGTATATCCGGGAAAAGATCGCTTCGGGCGAGTTCGGGGGCGTGCAGTTTGTCAATGCCTTGCAGCATCAGGGCTGGGCAAAAGGCACTGCGGGAACCTGGCGTCAGGACCCCGCGCTGTCGGGCGGCGGGCAAATCAACGACAGCGGTTCGCACCTGCTGGACATCGTGCTGTGGACAACTGGCTTGGCCCCGGAAAAAGTCGCCGCGTTTATGGACAACCGGGGAACGCCGGTAGATATCAACAGCGCCCTGTCCATCAAGTTTACCAACGGCGCGCAGGGCAACATTTCCGTCGTGGGCGATGCCCCCGGCTGGTATGAGGACATCACGATCTGGTGCGACAAGGGCGCGTTCTTTGTCCGCAATGCCAGCGGCTTCCAGGTGCAGCAGTGGGGCAGCGATCCGTGGAGCCAGGGCAAGACATTCACGCCCGAATTGTCCGAAATGCCCGAAGGGTCGGACGTAGACACAAACTTCATTCATGCGATACTTGGCACGGAAGAAATCGCCGCCGCGCCTATCAATGGCCTGCGGACGATTGAATTGACCGAAGCCGCCTGGGAATTGGCGGCGGCAGGCGGGCAGTTGACGCCGGTGAAATGGTCGTAAGAACCGGAGGCCCCCACCCCTGCCCCTCCCCCGAAGCGGGAGAGGGGTAAGAGAAGGAATGGATAAGCAGGGAGGAAGGAGAACGGCATGGAGGGCCGACAAAGGCAGAGCAGGGAGATGCTGCAAGGATTGGCCAGGGAAGCGCGACGAGCGCCGACTCTTGCCGAGAGGCGTTTGTGGGAACTTCTCCGAGATCATCGCTGCGGCGGGCTGCATTTCCGCCGACAGGACATCATTGGACCGTTTCGCGTTGATTTCTTTTGTCGCCGTCTCAAACTGGTCATTGAGGTGGATGGCAGCATTCACGAACAAGAGGACGTGCAACGGCACGATGCAGGCCGCCAACAGATACTGGAAGCGGACTTCGGCATTCAATTCTTGCGCGTGACCAATGAAGACGTTCTGCAACGTCCCCAGAATGTTGTCGCATCCATACAAGCGCTCACTGACCTAGAACCGGAAAGCCCCCACCCCTGCCCCTCCCCCGAGGCGGGAGAGGAGTAAGATTTAGGAGCAGGAGCCTTTGCCTTCCTCTCTTACCCCTCTCCCGCTTGCGGGGGCAGGGGTCGGCGGGAACCGCCGGGGGTGGGGGTCGGCGGGAACCGCCGGGGGTGGGGGTCGGCGGGAACCGCCGGGGGTGGGGGCGTCCGGGGGCCTTCTGTTTCCCGTCACTTCTCAGGTACAATAAGCGTATCCATTCAAAGTCTCTTCCAAAGGAACCTGACAGTTGCACGTTGCCAGATTGATCGTCCCGGCGCTCGCCCTCCTGCTTTTGCCTGTTCCCCCTGCCTGCCCGGCGCAGGCAGCCGTTCCCGGCGGAGGCACTATTCCCACCATAACGACGCCCACTTCCACAGCAACGGCGCTGGGACTGGGGACGGTTTCAGAATACACGCTGCCTAACGGCCTGCAAGTGCTGATTGCGCCGTCCAATGCCTCGGATCTGGTGACAATGGACATCTGGGTCGGGGCAGGGACGCGGCGGGAAACGGCGGAAGAAAACGGCGTCGCGCACTTTATGGAGCATTTGATCTTCAAAGGCACGCCGACGCGCAAGCCGGGCGAGATTGACGCGGCGATTGAGGACCTGGGCGGGTCGCTGAATGCCGCGACTTCCTATGACTGGGCGCACTTTTACGGCACGGTCGCCTCCCAGGATGCGCCAGGCGCGCTGACCATTTTGTCCGATGCCGTCATGAATTCGGAAATGCGTCAGGAAGACATTGACGCCGAAAAGCCGGTCATTTTGAACGAAATGGCCCGCGAGGCCGACAGCGCGACTGAGCGCGTCAGCCATGTCTTTAACGCCCTCTGCTTCACCAGCCACCCTTACGGTCGTCCCCTGCTCGGAAGCGCGCACAATGTCTCGGAAATGCCGCGCAAGACCATTGTGGACTTTTATCACACGTATTATGCGCCGGGCAACGCGACGCTGGTTCTGGCCGGGAAGATCAGCCCCGAAGACGGGCTGGCACTGGCGCAGAAAACCTTCGGCGTCTGGCCGAGCCGGGCCGTTCCCAACGACAAAGTTCTGCCGGAGCCGCCGCAGACCGACATTCGCACCCGCAGTTTGACTGCCCCGGTGCGGCGCGGCTTCCTGCAAATCGGCTGGCGCGCGCCCTCGGTGCAGGACAAGCCGGATGCCTGGGTGATGGATGTCCTGATGACCCTGCTGGGCCAGGGGGGGAATAACCGTCTGGAATCGGACCTGCTGCGGAAGAAAAAGCTGGTCACGGCGATCAATACCTCGTATCTGACGCAGCGCGATCCGGGAACCATGAGCGTTTCGGCGGAGTTTGATCCTGGCGACTATGAGACCGTTCACGACGCCATTCTTTCCGAAGTCGCCGCCCTCCGCGACACGCCGATTTCCCCGGAGGAGCTGGCTGCCGCCAAACATGCCCTGCTGGCGTCGTATCTGTTTGACACGCAGACCAACACGGGCCGCGCCGATGCGCTGGGTTTCTATAGCCGGATTGACACCTACCAGTATGACACCGGCTATGTCGCCAACTTTGAGGCCGTCACCCCCGCCGAAGTTCAGGCCATCGCCCGCAAATATCTGGACCCATCCGTCTACACGCTGGTCACGCTGCTGCCGGTTCCCGATCCCGTCACCGCCTCGCGGCGCTAGAGGAGTTTTCCGTGCTGAGTCGCCCGTTTTTCGCTCTCATTCTTGCCTTGTTTGCCGCACTCCCGCTTGACGCCCTGGCGGACAGCGCCGCGCCTGTCAAGACGACCCTGCCCAGCGGCCTGCGGGTCGTCTGCAAGCAGGAAACGGACACGCCGCTGGTCGCCATTGATGTCTTCGTCCGCGCGGGCGCTCCCCAGGAAAATGCCGCCAACGCGGGCATCGGCAGCTTTGTCGCCCACGCGCTGTTTGCCTCCACCACCAACAGCACGCCCGAAACCATGACGCGAGACATCAACGCGCTGGGCGGCAGCGTCTCCGCGACCTGGCACTCGGACTGGACACAGATCGCCGCGCTGACCGTGCGGGACAAATACAAAGACGCCATTTTTCTGCTGGGCGACACGTTGAAAAACGCCGATTTTGACCCGGACGCCGTGGAAGACACGCGCACGCAAATTCTGTCTGAGTTGGACAACCGCGACTCCGACCTGTTCCAGATCGCCTATGGCAACCTCCAAAAGTCACTCTATGCGGGGACATCGTATGCCCGGCCCGAAGGCGGGACGGCGGGCAACATCAGCCGCCTGACGCGGGCCGATTTACTGAACTATTACCATCGCTATTATGTCCCGCAAAACCTCATTTTCGTCGTGGTCGGCAATGTTTCGCCCGATGCCGCGCTTCAGGAGATTTCCAGCGATCTGGACGATTTCCCCCGCACTGGCCGCGCCGCCGCTCCGTTTTCCGACCCGCTGCCGCCGCTCCCGCAGGCCCTGCCCCCGCTGCGCGTGTATCAGCCCGATCTGGACCAGGAATGCGTGGTCGTCGGCGTCCGCGCCGCACCCGTTTCCGAACCGGATTATCCCGCCCTGCAAGTCGCCAATGCCCTGCTCGGCGGCATGAAATCGGGCCGTCTCTTTACCCAGTTACGCGAAAAGCAGGGGTTAGCTTACGACCTCGGATCGCTGTATGACCCCCGCCTGGCCGCCGGCGACCTGGCCGCTTATGTCTACGGCGCCCCAACCCGAACCGACCCGACGACCAAAAAAGACGTGCCTACGGTGGGATTGATCAAAGACGCGATGCTGAAGCAATTTGACAGCCTCCAGACGACGGCCCCCACCCCGGCGGAACTGGCGCGGGCGCAGCATTTTTTGATCGGCTCGTACCTGATCAAGCACGAGCGCATTGAAGACCGCGCCTCCCTGCTCGGCGTCGCGGAACTCTCCTCGCGCGACGGCTACAAACTGGATACAGATTACGCCCAGTACATTAACGCCGTCACCGTCGCCGATGTCCAGCGCGTCGCCGCCAAATACTTCGTCCACCCGGTCATTTCCACCGTGGAACCCGACACCAAAAGCGGCAGCGGCAAGGCGACAGGAGGGTAGTATGACGGGCGTGCGTTTAAATCTCGTCGTCATTCCGGCAACCGACATTGACCAATCCGCGCAGTTTTATGGCCTGCTGGGACTGGAGTTCGTCAAGCACCGGCACGGTTCCGGCCCGGAACATTATGCGTCTGAAGACGAGGGCATTGTCTTTGAGATTTACCCCCGCCGGAGTGAATCAGAGAGTTCCTCCAACCTACGCGTCGGTTTTCAAGTTGCTTCTGTAGACGCAGTCCTTGTCTCGCTGACGGAAGAAGGCGTGACTGTCGTCTCACCGGCCAAAGACTCACCATGGGGAAGACGCGCTGTTGTGGCTGACCCGGACGGGTATCGCGTGGAACTGACCGAACCTATGTCTGAAGGCCAGTCAGTGGGCTAATAAAAGTTACTTGGCCTTTTAAGGCCAGGCTAAAAGTGTACGAAGTCCCGCCGGGACTGAAAATGGGCCGACGGTGGCTTTTTCCTCAGTCCCGAAGGGACTTTGCGCTTTTGGATAGCCCGGCATTGAAATGCCGGGAAAACAGACGCCGGGGCTAAAGCCCTATCGCCTCTCGCACAGCCTGAACCAGCAACTGCTCGGCCTCGGCCAGCGGCGCGTCAATGGTGCAGCCGCTCGCCATGCGGTGCCCGCCGCCGCCGAATCGCTGTGCAATCTCAGCGACATTGACGGTTTCGCGGGAACGGAGGGAAACGCGGATTTTGCCGTCGCTCATTTCCCGGAACAGCAGACCGACTTCGGCCCCGCGAACGCCCCGAACGTAGTTGACGACACCTTCGGTGTCCTGATCGGTCGCGCCCAGCGTTTGGAAATCCCCAGCCGTAATGTGCGCCCAGATCACTTGTCCGTCAGCCGTCTGCGTCAGGGAAGACAGGGCATGGCCGAGCAGGCGGGTAGCGGCGAAGGTACGGTTGTCAAAGACATTTTCCGAAATGTGCGCGGGCGGTGCGCCGGCTTCCAACAGTTCGGCAGCGACGCGCAGAGTATTCGGGGTGACGTTCTGAAAGCGAAACGAGCCGGTGTCGGTGATAATGCCGGTGAACAGGCAGGTCGCAATGTCGTTGGTGATGGGAGCGGCCAGCGCTTGCAGCAGGGCATAGACAATCTCAGCCGTAGAGGCGGCCCCGGCGTCCAACACGCGGATGTCACCGAACGCGCCTGCGGTGACATGGTGGTCAATGTCTACGATGCGCCGGGCGCGAGCGACAATCGGCTGAACATGGCTGCCGACTCGGGACAGTTCGCCGCTGTCCACGACCAGAGCCAGGTCAAACGCAGGCACGTCGGAGGTTTGCTGCACCAACTCACTTCCCGGCAGAAAGCGCAGGATGTCCGGCACGCCGTCTTCCGACAAACAAACAACGTCTTTGCCAAGCGGGATGAGGGCGAAAGCCAGGCCGAGCAGAGAGCCAAGCGCGTCGCCGTCCGGGTTGACGTGGCAGGCCAGCACGATGCTCCGGCTGGCGCGTATGGCGTCTGCCGCTTCGGCCAGAGTGACGCAGAGAGGGCAGTCATTCGCCCTCTCCCTCGGGTTCCACTTCCGGCGGTTTGGGACGCGCCTCATCCTCGCGCTTGACCTGCGCCAGCACCTCAAACATGTGGCTGCCCTGTTCTATCGCGTCATCGTATTTGAACGTCAGGGCCGGCACCGTTGATAAACGCTTTGCTGCGCTTGAGTTCCGCGCGCAAAACGCCGGTCGCACGGCGCAGCAGGTTCAGTTTCTCGGTTTTGGCTTCCTCGCTGCCGAGGACGCTGACAAAGACAGTGGCGCTCTTGTAGTCCGCCGTGACTTCCACATCCGTGATGGACAGCAGTCCCTCATTGAAGCGCGGGTCGCGCATTTCGCGACGGATAATCTCGGACAGCACTTCGCGCAGTTGATCCTGCAAGCGCTGTTTTCGTGTGCCAGGCATGGTCGTTAATCTTTCAGAGCATCTCCATCTCGCTGTGACCGAGCGCCACGCGCGGGTTGCTCTCCATATGGTCCATGACTTTGTCCAGCACCTGATGGGCAAAGGCGTTGTCGGTGGCAACGACGGCGATGCCGATGGTCGCCCGCCGCCAGATGTCATGGTCGCCCACTTCGGTGGCGGAAATGTTGAACTCGCTCCGCAGATGCGCCAGCAGGCTTTTGAGCACCTGCCGCTTGTCTTTGAGCGAGTTCGCTTCGTCAATGTGCAGTTCCGCGTCAGCAGGCCGATGGTCATACTTTCGTAACCTCTCCCCCGGCCCCAAGAACCTCTCCCCCAACCTCTCCCCTGTTAAGGGAGGGGAGGCAGAGATAACTTCTCACCCTTCCCTAACAGGGAAGGGTCGGCGAGTAATGACCCGGGGTTAGGTTCCTTCATGCGGGTCTACAGTGTCCGCTCCACCCGCCGCATCTCGTAGCACTCAATCGTGTCCTGCGGACGGTCGTTGACCGGTTCCTGCGGCTCGTAGCCGGGGATCAAAATGCCGCACTCGAAGCCGTAGGCGACTTCGCGGACATCGTCCTTTTCGCGCTTGAGCGTGTCAATCTTGCCGTCAAAGACCTGCTTGCCGCCGCGCTTGACGCGGACGCTGGCCCCGCGCACCACTTTGCCGCTGGTGATGTAGCTGCCGGCAATCAGGCCGCCGGCACGGGGCAGCTTGAAGACGGCCCGCACTTCGGCGGTGCCAAGCGCAACTTCCTCGTAGATCGGGTCCAGCAGGCCGGCCATCGCCCGCTTGACATCATCAATCAAATCATAGATGACCCGGTATTCGCGGATCTCTACGTGTTCCGCCTCGGCCAGACGCGCGGCGGCGGGTTCGGCTTTGGTGTTGAAGGCGACAATCAGGGCCGAGGAAGCCGAAGCCAGAAGGACATCGGAATTGGTCGACGGCGCCGACGCCGGAGGAGATAAAGCGGACGCCGACTTCGGGATGCTCGATCTTCTCCAGAGACTGCCGGATGGCCTCCACGGAGCCTTGCACGTCGCCCTTGATGATCAAGTTGAGTTCTTTGCTGGTGCCCTGCTTGAACTGCCGCTGCAAGTCTTCCAGCGTGACCGGGCCGGCGCGTGTTCAGCTTTTCATCGCGGGATGTCGTGGCGCGCTCGCCGGCAATCTGCCGGGCGGTCTTTTCATCCTTGACGACTTCCAGCCGGTCGCCCGCAGCCGGGACACTGCCCAGGCCGAGGACAACAACCGGCGTGGCGGGCGTGGCGGTTTTGACGCGCTGCCCCCGGTCATCCAGCATGGCCTTGATGCGGCCGAAGGTCGCTGCCGGCGACGATGGAATCGCCCATCTTGAGCGTTCCCTGCTCGACCAGGATAGTCGCCACCGCGCCGCGTGCCTTTGTCCAGTTCGGCTTCAATCGACGGTTCCCGTCGCCGGAGCGCTCGGATCGGCCTTCGGCTCGACTTCGGCATCGGCGACCAGCAAAATCTGTTCCAGCAGATCGTCCAGGCCCAGGTTTTCTTTGGCGGAGACTTCCACCGTCTGCACATTGCCGCCGTAGGCTTCCGGCATGACATCGTACTGCGGTGAGCTGGGTCAGGACGCGCGTCGGGTTGGCGCCTTCCTTGTCAATCTTGTTGACCGCGACGATGATCGGTACGCCGGCCGCTTTGGCGTGATTGATCGCTTCAATCGTCTGCGGCATGACGCCGTCATCGGCGGCGACGACCAAGACGGCGATATCCGTCACCTGCGCGCCCCGCGCCCGCATGGCCGTAAAGGCTTCGTGGCCGGGCGTATCCAGAAAAGTGATCTTGCGCTTCTTGCCTGGATGATCGGGATCATCCACTTCCACCTGATACGCGCCGATATGCTGCGTGATGCCGCCGAACTCGCCCGACGGCCACTTTGGCATGGCGGATGGCGTCCAGCAGAGAGGTCTTGCCGTGGTCGACATGGCCCATGATGGTGACGACCGGCGGGCCGGGCGACCGGGCCGGCGGGCTTCTGGCGCGGCTTGGGGGCGACCACGGCGACTTTCGGCGCGGCCGGGCAGCGGCTGTCCGGCGGCCGGCGCCGTCGGCTGTCGGCTTGCCGCGCCGTGACGATCGTGATGGCAACCTTGTAGCTCTTCGCCAGCCGCGTCGTCACTTCCGGGCTGAGTTTCTGGTTCAGCGACGCCAGCACGCCCAGACCCATCAATTTCTTCTGGATGTCGGGGGCGGGGACGCCGATCAGCGTCGGCAAAATCCTTCAGCGTGATGATGTCGGGGACATCCACCTGCCGCGGCGGTTCGCTGGTCACCGGAGCGGCGGGGACAGGCGCGGCAGGCTTGGCAGCGACAGCGCCGTTTGTGGAGGCCACGCTTGCCGGCGCGGCAGGGGCGGCGTTTTAGCAGCGCCATTGCTGCTGCGGGCGGCGGGCGGCGTTGGCGCGGAGGGCGCGGCGGCTGTCGCGACCGGGACGGAACTGCCGCCAGCGCGCTGGCGCACTGCCTGGGCTATTTCCTCGGAGATCGTGCTGGAATGGGACTTGGCGGGCTGGCCCATTTCCTTGCAGCATCTCCAACAGATCGTTGTTGGAGACGTTCAATTCTTTCGCTAAATCATAAATTCGCACACCTGACATAAATTCCGTTTACCTCTCGTTCGCTTCGTTTAACTCATGGCGCATTCGCTCCTGTGGGCGGCGCTGCGGCCTGAGACTGCGGCGAGAGCTCTTCAAATCGTCGGCCAGCGTCGGCGGCAGGGATGTCGCCGACAAAGACCGCTCAAACCGCTTTTGCTTGATCGGCTTTTTCGATGCATTCCACCGAGGCGCACACATACGCGCCGCGCCCGTTCGCCCGTCCCGTCGGGTCGGCGGCTACCCCGCCGCCGGCACTTTCCGGGGCGCGCACGACGCGCAGCAGTGTCTTCTTATCCGAAGTCTGCCGACAGACCACGCAGATTCGGATGCGGCCTGGTGCGTTTGACAGTGTCACGCTACTCTTCATCCTCGTCGTCAAAGGCTTTGAGCATGTCGGCGGTGATCATGACTTCATCGCCATAGGAGACGGCCTGGCCGGTTTCATCCGTCGGCAGCGTGACCGCCCCATCCTCAGCCAGCGCTTTGGCAGTCGTCCGCTGCACGGTTTCGCCGCGCTCCTCGGCCTCCACTTCCTCCGCCGCCCGGCGAAGGCGGCTTTGGCTTCCTGCGACTCGGAGCGGATGTCGATGCGCCAGCCGGTCAACCGAGCCGCGAGACGCACGTTCTGGCCGGACTTGCCGATGGCGAGCGACAGCATACTGTCCGGCACTAGGACAAAGCAGGACTGCTTTTCCTCGTTGACCTTGACCTGAACGCTCTTGGCGGGCGACAGGCTTTCGGCGACGAACTGCTTGACATCGGCGCTCCAGCGGACGATGTCTATTTTCTCGTCGTATAATTCGGCGACGACCGCCTGAACGCGCGCGCCCCGGTGGCCGACACAGGCCCCGACCGGATCAATCTTGTCATCGGCGGAGGCGACGGCGATTTTGGACCGCGCCCCGGCCTCGCGGGCGACGCTTTTGATGAGAACGGAGCCGTCGGCAATTTCCGGCACTTCCAGCTCAAACAGACGGCGGATCAGGCTGGGATGCGAGCGCGAAACGATCACCTGCGGGCCGCGCGTGGACTTCCGCACTTCCAGCAAGTATACCTTAATCCGGTCGTTAAAGCGGTACGGCTCGCCCGGAACCTGCTCCTGCTTGGGCAGAAGCGCCTCCAGTTTGCCGATGTTGATGAAGACGTTGCCCATCTCGGTCCGCTGCACGATGCCCGTGGCGACCTCGCCGATCTTGGCATTATACTCGTCAAAGACCTTCTCGCGCTCGGTCTCGCGGAACTCCTGCATCATCACCTGCCGGGCTGTCTGCGCGGCGATGCGCCCGAAGTTCTCCGGCGTGACGGTGACGGGAATCATGTCACCCACTACCGCGTCGGATTTGAATTTGTACGCGGTCGCCAGTGTCATTTCGGCGTGTTCATTTTCAACGGCTTCCACGACTATTTTTTCCGCCGAGAATTTGAACGCATTCTTGCTGGTGTCAATGTGGACGATCACATCGCCGGTGACCCCATAATGCTTTTTATAGGCTTTTCCCAGCGCCACTTCCAGCGTCTTAAGCAGCGTGGCAAACGGAATTTCTTTTTCTTTTTCAATCTGCCGCAGGGCTTCGATAAAATCAGCGTTCATACTTGAATTCCATGCTCCCCTAGAACCCGCAAAAAGAACCCGCAAAAAAGACGGACTCGGAACAGACAGAAAGAGCGGGCGCAAGCCCGCTCTCAGAAGTGTGTTCTCTGAAACTGATGCTCTATTATAGCACACTCGTCCCGATTTTTGCAAGCCATCTCTCATTGATGCAGACGGCTTGACAGGCGGCGCATTTTTTGGTAAAGTGATGCGAAGTACGTGTTCTCTCCCAAACATTTCTTCTGCCGGGTGGATAACATCTCATGGACCAGAATGCGCTCACCATTGTCGCTCCCATCAAACCGGATCAATTGGCCGACCTGGACGACCTGCTGACACAGATCGGAACGAACCTTCGTCATAATCCCTATCTTGACATTTCCAAACTGACGACCACGCATTTTATGCGCTGGGTGATTTTGCCCACGCAGGATGCCGACCCGGCCCGGCTGCTCTTTGAGAGCAATCACGACGGCGATGCCGTGACCTATTTGGGCGATCTGATGACGCAGGCTGGAAGCGCACTGGACGCAATTTACGACAAATGCGAAGGTTACCCCGCCGACGGCGTCTCTAACAGAGACGGCGTTCTACGTTATCTTCAGGCGCACATGGTCCCGACGGCGGCGTTCTACATCGGCTATCGCGGGCGCACCGTCGCCACCGTCAAAGCCGCCCTGGCCGCACGGGAGCAACTGGCGGCGTTTCTGGACGACGCACAGGCCCGCCACGCCTTTGACGGGTTCTCCGAAATGCAAATCTGGGACGCGGTGAAAGCAGAAGCGGACCGGCTTGGGATCGCACCAATCCCGCCGCAGTTGACCGTCCCCACAGCGGTTTACGGTCTGGCGGCAGGCATAGGCGCATTGGGGCTGGCCGCCGTGCTGACAAAAACCCGAACCTGGCTGCCGTTTCTGTGTCTGCTGGGCGGCTTTGTCGTCTTTCTGCGCTGGCGGGAGATGGCGGATGCCGCCCAGTGGGAGCAAAGCGAACGCGCCTGCTACCTTCCCTCGGCCAGCGACCACGCGCAGGTACGCGCCCTGGCCGTCCGGGAAGATATTTTAGCGCAAAACCAGCTCACGCACGTCGTTCAAATCCGTCCGGGCCAATTCCGCCTTTTCACGCTTAAATTCGTCCTCGCTGCCATCAATTTGCTGGCCAAGATCGTCTTCAACAAGGGCAGCCTGGGCGGCATCCCGACCATCCATTTCGCGCGCTGGGTGCTTCTGCCCGACGGCAACCTGGTCTTCTTCAGCAACTACGACGGAAGCTGGGACAACTACCTAGGCGATTTCGTGGATCGCGCCGCTGACGGCCTGACCGGGGTTTGGAGCAATACTCAGGACTTCCCCCCCACCCGTTTTCTGCTCAAAGAAGGCGCGCGGGCGGATGAAATGTTCAAGTCCTGGACACGGGCGCATCAGATTCCCACTCAGGTCTGGTACAGCGCATACCCGAATAATACCGTCGTCAACATCCGGGATGCCGTGCAGATACTGGAAAACCTGGGCCAAAGCCCCGATCCGCAGACGCTGCCCTCCTGGCTGCGCCGACTCTAAGCAAGTCTGAGCGGGCGGTTAAAACCGCAGCAACGAAAGCACAAAACCGGCCTTCGCCGGTTAGGATTAAATCCAAAATCTTAGTCGGCGAAGGCCGACTTCGTGCCTTTGTTGCCGCGAATTTATTCGCCCGTTCCCAAAATTGTTACCGTAGGAGATCATTTCATGGCCGCTCTGGAACTGGAAGACATTCAAGGGTTAGTCGCCTTCGGGTACGGACATCTGGAATACGCCGCGTATCTGTTCCTGCACCTGACAGACGCTGCGCCGGCGCGGGCCTGGCTGGCGCAGATCGCGACGCAGGTGACGCCGGCCCGAACGCAAAAGGGAACCGAGGCGGTTCACATCGCCTTCACGTCGGAGGGTTTGACACAGATCGGTCTGCCGGATGAGGCATTAAAGACGTTTCCCCGGCAGTATCAGGAAGGCATGGCGACGCCCGACCGCGCCCGCATTCTCGGCGATCAGGAGGACGCAGACCCGTCCCATTGGGAATACGGCGGGCCAAACACCGCGGCCGTTCACGCCCTGCTGATGATCTTCGCCCACACGCCCGAATCCCGCGAGGCGTTAGTCACGCAGCATCAAGCGGCGCTGACGGCGGGAGGCATGACTATTCTGTGCCGGGAAAACTCGGAGCGGCCCCGCAAAAACTCGGAGCATTTCGGGTTCCGGGACGGGATTTCTAATCCGACGTTTGAAGGCAGCCCGGTCAAGCCGCAGCCGGGTCAAACGATCCTGCCGCCCGGCGAGTTTATCCTCGGCTACGAAGACGCCTACGCCCAGATGCCGTTCGCCCCCACGGTCGCGGCAGGAACCAACTCGCTGGGAATCTTAAAGCCCGACGCCGTGGACACGGACCGGCTGTCTCTGGGCCGCAACGGGACGTATCTCGTCTTCCGCAAATTGCAGCAGCATGTCGGGGCGTTCTGGGGTTATTTCCGCGCCCAGGCCAAAGCCGGCGGCGCGGCAGATCATGAGGAAGAAATGCACCGCCTGGCCGCCAAAAGCGTCGGACGCTGGCGCAGCGGCGCTCCCCTGGCCCTTTCGCCGGACGGCGACAACGGCCAGCCAGCCAATGTCTTCGGGTACCGGGACCTCAACCAAATGGCGAACGCTGCCCCTACGGCGCCCATATCCGTCGCACCAACCCGCGCGACGTGCTGACGCCCGACCCCTTCGGCGGCACACCCGAAGACAACACCCAGACCATCAGCCACCATAGCCTCCTGCGGCGCGGGCGGCCCTATGGTCCCTGCCTGATCCACCCGGAAACCGACCCCGACGACGGCACGGATCGCGGCGTGCTGTTTCTGCTCCTCAACGCCAACATCCGGCGTCAATTTGAGTTCGCCCAGCAAACCTGGATCAACAACCCGAACTTCGGCGGCCTGTACACCGACCGCGACCCCATCCTGGGCAGCGATCCGCAGGCCACTCTCACCATTCCCGGCTCACCCCTGCGGGACCCGTCTGTGCGGAATGCCGCAATTCACTACCATGCGCGGCGGCGCCTACTTCTTCCTGCCGGCCCCTGTCGGCCCTGCGCTATCTGGCAAGTTTGGGATAATGCGCGTCAATCACATCAACATCGTCGTCGCCGACATGGAGCGCAGCCTGGCGTTCTATGTCGGCCTTCTGGGAATGCGCGTGACATTTGAGGCGGAACTGACGGGGGAATGGATTGAGACGGTCTCCGGCCTGCCCGGCGCGACCGCCCGCTGCGTCTTTTGCCAGCCGAGCGGCGGCGGAACGCGCTTTGAACTGCTGCATTACCAGACGCCGCCCGGCCAGGCTCTGCCCGAAAACGCCCTTGCCAATACCCGTGGCCTGCGCCACGTCGCGCTGGAAGTGGACGATTTAGACGCCCTCTGCGCTCGCCTCCAAGCCGCCAACACCCTGTTCGTCTCCCCGCCCGTCCCCGTCCCCTTCTCCGTCATGGGCATCCGCAAACGCCTCTGCTACCTGCGCGACCCCGACGGCGCGTTGGTGGAAATCGCCGAATACGTGCCGGATGTGACCCTGGCCTAAAGTCTGGAACGGCTACGCCACTTTCTGTCTTTCCGGGACTGGCAGCCGGTAATCCTCAGTCACTTCCGCACTCGGGTTTTCCGCCAGACTGTCCACAAATTCCCGCGCTTCCCGCAGCGCCCGCCGAATCTCCGCTAACGGGCCTGCCGAAGTTGTGGGAAGCAGACTGGCATCCGTCTCTTCCGAATGACGCCGGAGGCCCTCTAATGTGTCCGCCCAGACGGAAGCATAGCGCAGGGAAGCCAATAATTCTGTGACATCTTAAATCATAACCGCACCTCAATCACCCCTTTGGGCCTTCCCTGACGGTCAAAGTCAAACATGACTGCCGCTGATGACGCACACGCTCCCGCAGAGCATCAAAGCACCCTGCTTCCACGTCCTGCGCGATTTGGCGGTCCCAAGCTTCGGCTCGGTACTCTTCAATCCACTTCATCAGGCTCTCAAGTTCCCCCGCCGGCAGTTCCATTATCGCGGTTTGTATGTCTTGAACACTCATACTGGGATTACAACCCTCCGCGGCTTTCGCCATTCACAAACGCCTCTGCTACCTGCATGACCCAGATGGCGCACTGGTGGAAATCGTTGAGCACGCGCAGGAATAAACAAATTCTGCGACCATCAATCCTCACTTCAAGCTATTTATCAGGATATTGATTTCGTTTAATAGTCTTTCCCATTCTTCCTTTTTGAATACTTTTTTGTTCCCCCGCTACCAATCCCTGCGCCAACTGTGCCCAAGAAGATGGCCCCGACTGGCCCTGCAATGGAGCCAATTATGCCTCCTAAAATACCTCCCAAAATGGCTCCCTCTCCGCTTAAATCACTTGGGTTAGAAGATTCAATGCTATGACTCTTTTGCAATCTAATACATAAAAGTCTGGCTTCTTCCATGATTATCTCTTGATCTTGTTTGCTGTGAAGCCGAGAATATTGAAGTTGTAACAATTGTGATCTGGCTGCTTCCAGCGAAATAGCTGGTGCATTTTGTGCATCTTCATATTGTTGCTCTGCAAGTTGGCGTTGTTGTTTACGCCGTTCTGCTTCAAATCTTTGTTGCTCTGCCACCTCTTGCTGGCGTGAAGTGGCTTGCCGTTGCCGCTCTATTTCATATTTGTGTTTGACTGTGCTTCTCGCTCTGCCAATTGCGTTTTGGCTAATTTTTGTTGTTCAATTTTCTGGTGTAATATCTCAACTGCGTTCACACGCTCTTGCTCCGAAAGTATCGGGCTGCCATCAATAGAAACCACTACTCCAAAAGATGTATATTGGCCTATTTCACATTCCATCAAAATAAGTCCAAGTGCTGCAAACCGATTGACTACATAATCTTGGTCTCCTTGCTGTTTACTCGGACCATCGCCTATCCTGAAGTGATAATGTTCGTTTTCCTCCTCATAATAAGTAACAACTTTACGCAATAATTTGTAACTACCATCTTGTTGGTGATTCTCAAGTTTGAGGTTTATTTGTGATTGGACAACATTGATTTGTTGCTCAATGGCAACAACAGCAGGATCGTATCCAAAACTAAAAGCCATGTTCCCATTCAATGCTTCCTTCCGCTCTTTCAATAATTGACTTAATTGATCCTGCAAGATGTCTAACGCGGTTTGATTGCTATCTGACTGATGCATCATAGGATATCGTAATCCACTAAGAGATAACAAATGTAAAGATGATTTTATTTGTTTAGTGTCAAGTGTCAGTAGATTGTGAACGAAAAGCCAGAAGCGCGGTAGGCTCCCTGAGAAATAATTCTGGCTGCTTGGCATACCAGAGTAAGCCGGCTTCATACGGGGTCTTGCCCCCGATCCGTCGGTTCTTGCGACAGAAGTTGTAGCGCACAAACCAACCGTGCAGATCAGTAAGCATCGCCGCAACTGTCTCGTAACGCTGCCTCTTGGTTGTGTTCTCTTTGGTCAAGCCGTTCATGCGCTCAACCATACCGTTAGTCTTGGGCGTATACGGCAGCGTCGTCCGATGCTGAATGTCCTGCTCCTGACAGACTTGCTCAAAGTCATGTGCATCCTTGACCTTCGTGCCGTAGCGGTTCTTGAAGCCTTTGAGCGTGAACTCGCGTCCGTTGTCCGTTAAGATTTTGCTGATCCTGAACGGAAAGAAGTCCAGACACTTTCTCAGAAAGTCGGTGGCCGCCTTCTTGTCCTTATGTTCGTAGACCGCAAGAAAGGCCAAACGAGTGGCCCGATCAATGGCGACGAAACAGTAATGCTTCTTGCCTTCAAGTTTAGGCAGATAGAAGCAGTCCATGTGAACGAAGCCAGGGCCGTAGTCCTTGAATTGACCATGCTTGTCTGTCTGTTCGGTTTCTTGTTGCTCCTTTTTTGACAGGCGGTTGACGCTGTTCCTCTTGAGCAGACGATAGATGCTGGAACGGGTGGCTTCGGGCAGTGGCTGCTGCACCAGGTCCACCAAGTCATCGAGAGGCAGCCCTTTCTGGCGCAGGGACAAGATCATGTCCTGCTCGCCCTGGTCGAAGGCATACTCGATGTTCTTGGGACAGCAGCTCTTATCTTCGGGGCTGTCCCGATGCTTCCAGCGGTGGATCGTCCCCAGAGAGACCGCCATTTCCTTTGCCAGCGCACGGCAGCTTTTTGGGCTGAGGTGGATGCGCTCCCGTTGCTTTTTGTTGGTAGTTGCGTTAGAATGAACGTGCATGCGGATAGCTTTCTGTTGGTGTGGTTACCAAGAAGACTACCGCATGCACCTCACTTTAAGCAAGGCGCTCTGCACTCCGATCCAACTCTACTGTTCATAATGACATGAAACTCAACAGTTTAGAATGCCGTTCCATGGCGATGCTGATGTTCCGCTGCCGCCGAAGGAGTTGCGAAAACTGTCATTAAGAGATTTTGACCACTATTAATGTCTGGAAAATCAATGTAGGCGGCGCGTATCCTGTGGCCCATCAATTCTTTGTAATCCTTAATACCATATACAATGTACAGTGCCTCACCTATAAGATGTAATGTATTGAGCGCGTCCGCAGGCGCAGAAAATCCGGTCTTCGGATGCACATAGTTGTTTCCAATATCATAGAGAGCGTTTAAGTTATTGTGAACCTTAATGTCAATAGATGGGTCATTAGAGTGTAGCCATTTGATTAGATCACGAAAGTTTTTCTTTTCTATCTGTTGCAAGTTTCCGAAAGGATGTGCGATTCCATCAAGACGCTCATAGCAAATCATTTCTGAAATAGATCTGCAAAGCATAATGGCAGCCTCATAAAAGCCGTCGCGATACAGCATTTTTGCTTGGAAATAGAATTGTACTGGTCGCCGATCATAGAAGTATTGAACTACGGTGACCTCCAGCCATCTCTCAATTTTTCTGTGTATGTTGGCAACGTATTCGTCGCCTAACTCCTGCTCTATCTCTTGAAGAAGCCTTTCATATACCTGATGGTTGCCGGACTTAGCCGCCGCACGAGCCTCAAGTAATGGCTCAAATTCTTCAAGAATGTCTGTGTTTTCGTCTATAGTTGCCATTTCATGTTCCTTCAGCCACAGTTCAAGATTTTAGCAAGGCACCTATTCTGTATTAGGCCGCGCTTGACAGTTTTCGCCATTATACTGCACTTGCGGTGGGAATGCAAGCCAAACCGCAGACGCGACATTCCCGACAAGAGGTACGTTTGTGCAGGGTGGTATCATAAGCGCAGGAGGCTCCTCATGGTAACGATCAATGCCACAGAAGCGCGGAACAATATCGGCAAACTTTGGAAGGAAGCGGCGAGCGGCCCCGTCACGGTTCTCAGCGCCGGGCAGGCGGTCGCAGTTGTGCTGTCACCGGCGGAGTTCGCGAAACTGACAGCGCGGCGGCGCGGGGCAAAAGCCGGGTTTGCAAAACATCTTTTCCAGGGCGTAGACATGAATGCTCTCCTGGACACGAAGATTGACGAGGCTTTTGAGGAGTAGACAGCAATGATTTTCATGCGGAAGTCGCGAATATCAGTAACCGAGGTGTCCCGAGTTCACCTGGACGCTTCTGCTGGCGGTGTGCGTACTTGTCCTGCCCTACGGCGCGGCGGGCGCGGCGCCGCACTGGCGTCTGGTGAGGCCGAAGAACACCGCCGAGCAGCCGTTTGTGGCGGCGTTCTCCGCCGCTGACTTTGGGGCGACGGGGGACGGCGTTCAGGACAACACGCGCAGTCTTCAAGACGCTTTGGATGCCACGGCTGCGGCGGGCGGCGGCACGGTGTTTGTGCCGGTCGGGCGCTACGTCGTCCGGGGGCATTTGGACATTCCTATCGGCGTGTGCCTGCGGGGAGAATGGCAGACGCCGGGCGCGGGCGGCCCGGTGCGCGGAACCCTTCTGATGGCCTATGGCGGGCGCGGGCAGGACGACCCGCCCCGAAAATCTCCCACACTGCCGGGGCATCTCGCCAGCCTGATCACGGTGAATAAGTCTGCCGCACTGCGCGATGTCGCGATCTGGTACCCGGAGCAGGAGGCGGCCACGATTACGCCCTATCCCTCGGCGGTACTTATCTCCGGCAATTACGCGACGGTGGAAGATGTCACCCTGGTCAATGCCTATCGCGGGGTCGCCTGCGCGGAAGATGGCGACGCAAGCTGCTTCAACATTCGCGGCATCTACGGCTCGCCGCTGTCGGTAGGCGTGGAGATAGACAATGTGGCCGATGTCGGGCGGCTTCAGCGCATCGCGTTCTCGCCTTACTTTTGGGCAACGTCGGGTTTGCCCGGCTCCCCGCGCACGGCGGACGCGGCGGGCGTGTGGATCGCAAATCATGGCATCGGGATTTTGATGCGGCGCAATGACTGGTCCTACGGCAACGACATTGCGGTGACGGGATATGCCATCGGTTTTGAATCCAACCAGTCCATTTCCACGCCCGACTCGGTTCCCAACGGTTACTGCGACAATGTGACCTTCACCGATTGCGGCATCGGCCTGGACTGTGTCAAATCGTGGATGCAGTTCAGCCATGTCCGCACCGAAGGCTGCCGGGTCGGCGTGCAGGGCGAAAGCGCCTTTGACGGACTAATTAAACTGCGGACGTGCCGCCTGTCCGGCACGGAAGCGGCCCTCGCCGACAATGGCACAGGTCGGGTGATGATGCAGCAGTGCGCTCTTGGCGGGCCGGTCTCTCTGGCGGCGGGGTCGCTCTCGCTGGTGGATTCCACGGACTCGGCGGCCGCCCCTCAAATCCGCCTCGCCCCCTCAGTGTCCGGCGCAATCTTGATCGGCAATCGCTTTGCCCAAACGCTTCAGGTCATTCACGAGAAAGGAACGGTCGTGGCTCTTTCTCCCGCGCCGCATCCCTCGCCTGAACTGCCGCAGATCGGCGCACAGGACGCCGCCCCGTACCACGCCGCCCAGCCCGCGCTTTACATCGTCACTGACGCTCCCTTTGGCGCGAAGGCAGACAAGGTGCAGGATGCGACCGGGGCCATTCAGCGCGCTCTGGCGGCGGCGAAAACGTCGGGCGGCGGCATTGTCTTTGTCCCGCCGGGCGAATATGCCGTGCGCGGAACGCTGACCGTTCCTGCCGGCGTGGAACTGCGCGGCGCGGAAGACTGGCCGCATGACACGCTGCGAAATGGGACCGTGCTGGACTTTTATGCAGGCCGGGATGCGCCGCAAAGCGCGGCGGCAATCCATCTCGCCCCCGGCAGCGGCGCGCGCGGCCTGACCTGCGTCTACCCGGAGCAGCGCATGGATGACATTCACCCCTACCCATTCCTCGTGCAGACAAGCGGAGCCGACTGTTATGCCTGCGACATTGCCGCGCTCAATCCGTATCAGCTCATTGACGCCGCTTCCTACCGTTCGGACCGGCATTACATCGCCCGGATCACCGGATCGGCGTTGCGAAAGGGCTTCGTGTTCGGCGGCGGCTCCGTCGATGGCCGCATTGAAGATTGCCAGCAGAATTGCGGCGTGATCGCCTATGGGCAAGAGTCCTGGCGCGGCGGATGGGAATGGTGTCCGGTGCTGGGCACGTCCGAAAACTACAAGCGTTCCACCGATCTTGTCTTCACAGATCAATGGAAACACTTTGACAACTACATTTTAGGCAACTGCCGCCGCGAGACACTGTACAACGACTTCTGCTTTGGCGGACACTACGGGCTGACGCTGGGCGGGCAGCCCGGAGAAGCGCCCACCGGGATTTTATTTGGAACGGCGTTTGACCAGAACACGCAGGACATTCACGCCGAGCAAATCGGCGCAGAGGGTTTTCCGATTGTCAACGGCCAATTTGTGACGGTCGGCAATCAGGACTTTGCCGAATCCGCCTATTTTGCTTTGGCCCCGTCTTTCCAGCACAATCTTCTCATTGAGCAGTGCGATCTGTGGGGTAATCCACGTCAGGGAATGCTGATTGAGGGCGGCAATCTTGTGCTGGATACGACTTCTATCCGCAACCCCGGCGGGCAGGGGTTTGCGGTGACGGCAGGAACGGTGCAGGCCACAAACCTGCTGTACAATCAGAATTCCCCTCTCGGCACCGCGGACACGCTGACCCATGTCTTTCTTCTCGGAGCGATCCTCCCCGCCGCCCAAAAAGAGCAGGCCGAAGCGCATAGCTGGAAAACAGGCTTGTATGCGCCGTGAAATAGCGCCGTAAAATAGAAGCGAACCATGCCATAAATGGCACGGCTAATCGGCGCGGACGCCGAGAACTCCCGCTTCGCGGGACTAAGAAACGCTAAATCTAAGTGCCGCGAAGCGGTACTTTTTAGCGTCTTCGCTGGTTAGCCGTGCCATTTATGGCATGGTTCGGTATCTATGCTGCAAAGAGAGGGACATACCATGAACAAAATGCAGTTGATTCCCCTGACACTGGGACTGGCCTTTGGGCTTGGCCTGATGCTGGCGATGCTTCCAGGCCACGCCGATCCCGCCCCACAAGACCCTCCCACCTTTCCCGGCGCGGTCTCCGATTATCACGGCTACCTCTGCCATGACTTCCCGGTAGACGGCTGCGACGCCAAAGTCGTAGAGCCGAAGCAGGCCGCGCCCGGACGCCCCTGGATCTGGCGAGCGATGTTCTGGGATGCGTTTCCCAGCGCCGATCTGGCCTTGCTCGCCCAGGGTTTCCATCTCGCCTATATTGAGGTCGGCAACACATTCGGCTGCCCCGATGCGATGAAGCATTGGGACCCCTTTTATGCCCTTTTGACCGGCACCTATGGCCTGTCCAAGTATCCCGCGCTGGAAGGGTTAAGCCGTGGCGGCCTGTACATTTATCGCTGGGCCGCGGTCAATCCCGACAAAGTCGGCTGCCTTTACGGGGATGCCGCCGTCTGCGATTTCAAGAGCTGGCCGGGCGGCAAGGGCAAAGGGCCGGGAAGCAGCGGAGATTGGGCGGAACTGATCAAAGATTATCATTTTGCTTCGGAAGCCGAGGCGCTGGCGTTTCGGGGCAATCCCGTAGATGACAGCATTCTGGTTCCGCTGGCCAAAGCGCACATTCCCATCGTGCATGTCATCGGCGATGCCGACACGGCGGTGCCGCTGGAAGAGAACACCAGCATAGTTCGCGTCAAATATCTCAAACTCGGCGGGCCGTTCTTTGAGATCATCAAGCACGGCTGCGACCATCATCCGCACGGGCTTTCGGACCCGACACCCGTCGTTGATTTTATCGTTGCCAACACAGGGCATCGTCCCCCGCGCAAAGCGACGGCGGCAGACCGCTCCGGCGAGATGGTGACGCTGCAACCAGGGCAGTGGCAATAATGGGAATGAATACAGCAGTCCTACCTAATCCGCGCATTGTGGGCGTGGAATGGGGCCGGTTGGTTGGAGAGCGACCACGCACGGCGGGCAGCAATGCGCGCCTGGAAGCGCATGGGCGGACGATTCATCTGCCCCTGGTGCGGCTGACGGACGAGGACGGCGTGACGGGGTTTGGCGCAGGCTGGATTGGAGCGGAGCAGGCGAGGGCGCTGCTGGGCGCACGGCTGTCAGAATTATTTTCGCCGGAGTCGGGGGTTCTGGCGGCGGGAACGTCGGTGGAATGCGCGCTTTGGGATCTGATGGGGCAGCGGACAGGGCAGCCGGTCTATGCGCTGACGGCGGCGATGACGGGAATGCCAGTCCCAGCATCCCTGTCTGCGCCGTGCTATGACACGTCGCTGTATTTTGACGATCTGCACCTGACTGACACGGCAGAAGCCGCGGCGCTCATGGCGGATGAGGCTGGTGAAGGGTTGGCGCAGGGGCATCGCGCGTTCAAAATCAAAGTAGGCCGGGGCGCTCGCCATCTGCCCCTCACCGAAGGCACGGAACGAGACATCGCGGTCATTCGGGCTGTGCGGGCAGCCGTGGGGCCGGAGGCGAAACTGCTGCTGGATGCCAACAACGGGTACAATCTCAACATTGCCAAGTACGTTCTAGCGGAAACCGCGGACTGCGGCATTTTCTGGCTGGAAGAAGCGTTCCACGAAGACGGCGTTCTGTACCGGGGCTTGAAAGACTGGATGGCGGAGCGCGGGCTGACGACGCTGATCGCCGACGGCGAAGGGGACGCTTCCCCGCATCTGCTCCGCTGGGCGCAGGAAGGGCTGGTGGATGTGGTGCAATACGACATCCTGGGGCATGGCCTGACCCGCTGGCTCCAAACCGGGCGTCAACTGGACAAGTGGGGCGCGCGTTTGGCCCCGCATCACTACGGCAACCATTACGGCAACTACGCCGCCTGCCATCTGGCCTCTGCCCTGCGCGGCTTTACCTTTGTGGAATGGGATGAGGCCGTGACGCCGGGGCTGGACACATCGGCCTATTCCCTGGCCGACGGCATGGTTCACGTTCCCGACACCCCTGGCTTCGGCCTATCCCTGGAAGAAGCGGCGTTTGGCCGCGCGACCAAAACCAATGGCGGCGCGTTAGGCCTGTGAGACTTTTTGGCAGGTTTGTGTGTCTTAGGGAATGGAGAAAACAGACTACCAGCCGGTTGTTCCCGGCTCGCCCTTGAACGGGCCGACAATGTCGGACGTGATCCAGCCGCCATAGAATTCGCCGGGCTGGGGCGCGACCCGCTCACCATTGATAAAGCAGGCGTCCATGCGGCCCGGATAAAACGCCACATAGTTCTTGAGCGTGGCAAAGGCAGGCGTGGGATTGGGGTAAAACCAGGCGGCGTTGAGGGCCTTCTTGCCGTCAACGATGACCGTGTAGTAACCGGCCATGCCTTTCCATTCACAGAAAGATTGGCCGCTGGCAGAAGATAAATACTCCATGTGGATGTCTTCGGGCGGCAGGTAATAGACAGGCGGATGGCTGGTTTCCAGCACACGTTTCGCGCGGCGCGTGTCGGCAATAGTGACACCGTTGAAAACGATTTGAATGTGCTTGTCCGAGTCTTCCAGGCGCGGCGGGCGCGGGTAGTCCCAGACGGATTCCTGGCCGGGACCGGGCGCGATACGTTGAGAGTTCATGCAGGCGGTAACAGACCGGAAACCGCCAAGGTTCCGCAAGGGAAAGAGCAGCAGCGATGGCGGCAAAACCAATCATTCTGGTGGTGGACGACGAAGCCGATGTGCTGCGGGTGGTCAAGAGCGACCTGCGCCGGCAGTACGGCAAAGATTACCGCATTTTAAGCGACGAGGGCGGCGAGGCGGCTCTAACGACGCTGAAGCAGGTCGCGGAGCGCGCGGAGCCGGTCGCTTTGCTGGTCGTGGATCAGCGGATGCCGGGCATGAACGGCGTGGATTTTCTGGAACAGGCCATTAAGCTTTTTCCCGACTGCAAGCGCGTCCTGCTGACGGCTTATTCCGACACCGAAGCCGCCGTCAAAGCCATCAACACGGTCAAACTGGACAACTATCTGCGAAAGCCCTATGACCCGCCCGAAGAGACGCTATACCCTGTGCTGACCGATCTGCTGCAAGATTGGGCGGCTTCCTACCGACCTCCGTTTGGCGGCATTCGCGTGGTCGGCAACCGCTGGTCGTCGGACTCACACCGGGTCAAAGATTTTCTCGCCCGCAATCAGGTTCCCTACGAGTGGCAGGACATTGAATCGGACAGCGAAGCGTGCAGCCTGTATGAAGGCGCGGACGCGCCGAATTTGCCTATTGTCGTCTTCCCCGACGGCGAAAAGCTGTCTAACCCGGCCATCGGCGCGCTGGCAAGCAAGGTGGGACTGCAGCACACAGGCAGAAAAGCCGTTTTATGACTTAATTATTGTCGGCGGCGGTCCGGCGGGGCTGGCGGCGGCGGTTTATGGAGCCTCGGAAGGGCTGAAGACGCTGATGGTAGAGCGCGAAGCGCCGGGCGGGCAGGCCGGAACTTCCTCGCGCATTGAAAATTATCTGGGATTTCCCGGCGGACTGAGCGGTGCGGACCTGACGCGCCGGGCGGTCGCACAGGCCCAGCGGTTCGGCGTGGAAATTTTGGCCCAGGAAGTGACGGGGCTGCGAGTTCAGGACCAGTATCGCATCATCACGCTGGCCGACGGCAAAGAAGTAAGCTGCCATGCGCTGATCATCACGACCGGCGTTTCTTACCGCAAGTTGGACGTTCCAGGCATGGACAAATTGACCGGGTCGGGTGTCTACTATGGCGCAGCCATGACCGAAGCCATGTCCTGCAAAGACGATGACGTGTATCTCATCGGCGGCGCGAACTCGGCGGGCCAGGCCGCGCTTTACTTTGCCAAATACGTCCACTGCGCCACGCTGCTGGTGCGGGGCGACTCGCTGGAACGCGGTATGTCGCAGTACCTGGTAGATGAGATCAAAGCCCAGCCGACGGTGCGGGTCTGGCTCAACGCACAGGTCACAGCCGCCGAAGGCGAGACGCAGCTAGAACGCATCACGATTGCTCATTCGGACACAGGCCAGAGCGAAATCGTCCCCGCGAAAGCCCTCTTTATCTTTATCGGCGCGCAGCCGCGCACGGACTGGCTGGAGGGGATCGTCAAGCGTGACCAGAACGGCTTTATCCTGGCCGGGCCGGATCTGATGCAGAACGGCAAGCGCCCGAAAGACTGGCCGCTGGACCGCGACCCGTACCTGCTGGAAACCAGCGTTCCCGGCATATTCGTGGCCGGCGACGTGCTGCATGAGAGCATTAAACGGGTCGCGTCGGCGGTCGGCGGCGGGGCCATCGCCGTGCAGTTTGTCCACCAGTATCTGGCGAAAGTGCGGTAACGCCATGCCCACAGAGTCTCGGCAGGAACAACTGTTTCCCCGGCTGTCCGAACACGAAATCCAGTGCCTGCTGCCGCACGGGGAAGAAATCACGCTTGCCCAGGGCGAAACGCTCTTTACCGAAGGACAGGACGAAAACGATTTCTATGTGGTGCTCAGCGGCGAACTTAAAGTCACGCGCAAAGTCGCAGGGGAGGACACTCTGTTGGCAGTGCATGGACAGGGCCAGTTCACCGGCGCCCTGTCTATGTTCACTGGGCAGCCATCCATTGCCACCGCCCATGCCCTTATGCCAACCCGCGTTCTGCGCCTGCTGGCAACCAGCTTTCAGGATCTCTTTGTCGCCTGCCCCACCCTGGCCGGCCATATTCTCTCCGTTATGGCCCAGCGGCGGCCCGAAGCGGACGCGCTGATGCAACAACGGGAAAAGATGGCGGCTCTGGGAAAGCTGTCGGCGGGGCTGGCCCATGAACTGAACAACCCGGCCACCGCCGCCCGGCGCGCGGCGGCGCGGCTGGGTGAAGCCTTGCTGACCCTTCAGCGGTCGGCGTTTGAATTGGGCGAACGGCATCTCACCGAGACGCAGAAAGAGACACTGCTGGAAATTCAGGGCAAAGCCGAGCGGCCCATCCTGGACGCCCTGGCGTTGAGCGAGCGTGAAGACGCCCTGGCCGACTGGCTGGACGCCCGCGACGTTCCTCATAGCTGTGCGCTGGCTGCGCCGCTGGCCGAAGGCGGCTTTACGGAAGCCTCCCTGGAAACCTTGTCGGAGACGCTGCCGGACCCGGCGGCTCTGGCCGAAAGTCTGTCCTGGCTCGGCTCCAGCCTGGAAGCAATTGAACTGGTCCGTATCGTGGAGCAAAGCGCCCAGCGGATCGCCGACCTGGTGGGAGCAATCAAAGATTATTCCTACATGGACAAGGCGCCGCAGCAGGAAGTGGACGTGCAAGCAGCCTGGAAACGACCCTGACCATTCTGCGCTTCAAGTGGAAACATGGCGTGGAGATTGTCCGCGACTACGCACCCGATCTCCCCTGCATCACCGCCTATGGCAGCGAACTCAACCAGGTCTGGACCAATCTCATTGACAACGCCCTGGATGCTTTAGATGGCAAAGGGCATCTCTTTGTCCGAACAGCCCCTGAAGACGATCATGTTCTGGTGGAGATCGGCGATGACGGCCCCGGCATCGCCGCCGACATTCAAAACCGCATCTTTGAGCCATTCTTCACCACCAAAGGCGTCGGCAAAGGAACCGGTCTGGGGTTGGACACCGCGTATCGCATCATTGTCACCCGGCATCACGGCGACATTCAAGTCCGTTCCCAGCCGGGCGACACCCGCTTCCAGATCCGCCTGCCCGTGCGCGGCCCCCAGCCAGCCGACACGCAGTAGCATCAAACGAGAAAGCAATCGTTTACCATTTCTCCTGCCCACAGTTCTAATAGCGGTTCTAGCCCCTGGGGGTTGGAAGGCAGCGCGAAGCGGCAGCGGACCGGTTCGCCGTCGGTGTCGTAGGGGACCCACAGATAGTCGTCCGCACTCTGACGAAGTTGCACACGCTGAATGCAAGCCCACACCAATTGAGACGCAGCGACGAACTTTTCAGCAGTCACCTATCGCTCGTCAATCGCATCGCTGCCATTCTTGGCGAGGCGATCAAATCATAAGACTTCATCTGTAGCCTTTTACTCCGTCCAGACGGCCTGCGGGTTTCCTAAGAGATGGCGCAGGTAGTTAACCATGCTATAATTCAAGATTGCGAATAGCCTCAAGCGTCATGTACATGTGCAGTGGTTTGTCATCGTCAACAGGATTAAAACCATATTTTTTGTAAAAGTGAGATGCCTGTTCGTCCAGCGCAATCACTTCCACGGCGTAGCCCCCGGCCTCATCCGAAATCAACAAGGCGCGGCGCAGCGCATTGAGCAGCAGACGCCGCCCCAATCCTAGCCCCTGAAAATCTACTGAAACGGCGAGACGCCCAATATGCACCAAAGGAATAGGATAATGCGGCAGCCGTTTCTCTTTGGGCAGTTCCTGAAAACCTACCGAGCGCAGGGTCAGTGTGTAATACCCGCCGATCCTGTGTGGGGCTGTTTCCATAACAGCGACATACGTCCGGGAGACATCCTGTTTAGCGTTCTGTCCGGCCTGCTCCCGCAGGTAGCGATTCATCGCCTCCGTACCACAGTCAAAGGAACTGCGATCATGTATCGAGGCCAGAGGGACAACTCGCCATGAGTCAAAGTTTCAAAGTAGTATTCCGCCCCGATGTGCCGCCCTTTTTTGTATTCTTTCGCTGCGACCTTCAACGCCTCATTCGGCTCAGTTTCAGAATCCAGCAATGCAATAAAGCGATCACGCGCCGCATTGGACAGGAGCCGGACTTCCTCTTTCGCCAATATCTCATCGGAGCGTTTCAGCAGTTCGCCGGAAGCAAATGAGTTGACTGTTTGGCCCGTCATCGCGGCGGCTTGTTCTATTCGTTCCTTATGCTCTTTTTTCAGGCGCAGGCCCAGACGCGCTTGTTGGTCGGACTGAGGTTTTTCTAATGTACTCATGGGGTCATTCTCCTACTGTTATTCTACCATGGTTGCGTCATTTTGACGTCATTTACTCCGTCCAGACAGCCTGTGGATTGCCTAATAGGTGGCGCAGGTAGTTGACCATGCTTTCGTCAGGGGCGACGGTGAGATTGGGCTGGACGCGGCGGGTGCGGGGGCCGTCGGCGATGTGCAGGAGGAGGCGGCTGCCGCCATTGACTTTGCGCTCGGCGAGGTGGCGCTGGACGGCCTCCAATCCCTTCTTCCCCATCGTCTCGTCGAGCCGGATGTTCAGGCAGGAGAACGCCGGGCGGGTCTCGCGGACGACATTTGCGCCGTTGCCCAGCAAGGCTTCGGCGGTGGCGACGGGGGCGATCTGCTCGGCGGAGATCTCCACGCTGGCGGCGGATCCGGCATCCTCTTCGCCCCGCCTTTGTTGATGCGGTCCCGGTGCGAAGTCGCGGCCCTTGACAATGACGACGCTGTCTTTCTGCGGCGTTTCGGTCAGGGTCGCGGCGCTGCGCGGGAAGACGCTGACGCTGATGGTGCCGGTTTTGTCTTCCAGCGTCAGGAAGTACATCAGCTCGTTCTTGCCCTTGGTGTAGTACGGACGGACATTGGTCAGGACGCCGGCCAGGGTGACGTTCTCGCGTGTCGCCCAGACCCCGGCACTCTTCCACGGTGTGCGTGACATGAGCTTTGACGGCGGTCGGCGTACTGGTCCAGGGGATGGTCGCTCAGATACAGGCCCAGCAGTTCTTTTTCCATCGCCGTGATTTCCTGCGGCTTCAGCGGTTCCGCGTCGGGCAGGGGCGGGGCGACATGGGCCAGGCTATTCGGCATCGGAATCGTCACCGAACATGGAGACCTGACCGGATTTGCGGTCGCGGGCGACTGGAAACGGCGCTGTGCAGCGCCCCTTCCAGCCCGGCCAGCAGACGGGCGCGGTTCGTCTCAATGCTCGCCAATGCTCCGGCTTTGATCAGCGTTTCAATCGCGCCTTTGCCGGTCAGGCCGAACTCCACGGACGCGGGCGCAGAAATCGTGCAGGCTGGTGAACGGGCCGTCTTTTTTGCGGGCGGCGAGGACGGCTTCGATCGGGGCTTTGCCGACGTTTTTGATCGCCAGCAGGCCAAAGCGGATTGCCGCGCCGTTCGCCCGTGAACTCCGCCTCGCTGTAGTTGACATCCGGGGGCAGGATTTCAATGCGTTCGCCGTACTCTTCCAGGTAGGTGCGCTTGGCGTCTTCAATGAAGGCGACTAGTTTGTCGGTATCGTCCGCCTGGGTCGCCATCAGGGCGGCGAAGTATTCCACGGGGTAATTGGCCTTCAGATACGCCGTCTGATAGGCGACCATGGCGTAGCAGAAGGCATGGGCCTTGTTGAACGCATACCCCGCGAACGGCTCGATCAGGTCAAAGATATATGCGGCGGTTTTTTCGTCCACGATGCCTTTTTCGGCTGCGCCCCGGCCATGAAGTTCTCGCGCTGCTGGACCATCTCTTTCAGGACTCTTTTTGCCCATCGCCTTACGCAGAATGTCCGCCTGGCCGAGCGAAAAACCCGCGATGGCCTGGACGATTCGCAGCACCTGGTCTTGATAGACGATAATGCCGTAGGTCTCTTTCAGGATCGGCTCCAGCGCGGGGTGCGGGTATTCGATCTTCTCCATGCCCAGCTTGCAGCTTGATATATTTGGGGATCTGCGCCATCGGGCCGGGACGATACAGGGCGACCATGGCGGCGACTTCGCCGACGTTGTTGGGACGCAGTTCGGCGATGTAGCGGCGCATCTGCCCGCCTTCCAGTTGGAACACGCCGGAGCATTCGCCCCGCCCCAGCAGGTCATAGGTCTTGCGGTCGTCCAGCGGCAGCTTGAGGACATTGATGTCAACGCCGTGGCTGCGCTTGACATTGCGGACGGCGCGGGCGAGAATGGTCAGGTTCGCCAGGCCCAGGAAGTCCATCTTGATCAGGCCGATCTTTTCCAGCACGTTGGCCGGGTAGCCCGTGACCAGCCCGACGCCGTCGTCGGCCTGCTGCACGGGGATGTTTTCCACGAGGGGGTCGGCGGAGATGACGACGCCCGCCGCGTGGACGCTGTCATGGCGGGTCAGCCCTTCCAGCCGCAGGGCGGTGTCTATCAGTTCGCGGGCCTGCGCGGTTGGTCTCATAGGCGGCCTTGAATTCGGGGTTGACCTCCATGCGCTTTCTCAATCTTCATGCCGACGGGGATCGTCGGGATCATCTTGCACAGCTTGTCAATCTCCGGCAGGCGGCATCTTGTTCATTGCACGCCCGCAGTCCCGGATGGCGGCGCGCGCGGCCAGTGTCCCGAACGTGACGATCTGCGCGACATGGTCGCGGCCATACTTGTTGACGACGTAATCGATCACGTCCTGCCGCCGATGGTCCTCAAAGTCCATGTCAATATCCGGCATGGACAGGCGTTCTGGGTTCAGAAAGCGCTCAAATGTCAGGCCGTACTCCAATGGGTCCACATCCGTGATGCCAACGCAGTAAGAGGCCATAGAGCCTGCCGCCGAGCCGCGAACGCCGAAGAAGATGCCCTCGCGCCGGGCAAAATTGGCGAAGTCGCGGACAATGAGAAAATATTGGCCGAAGCCGGTCTTTTCAATGACGTCCAGTTCAAACCGCAGACGCTCCTCGTGTTCCTCGGTGATATTCGGATAGCGGCGCTTTCATGCCCTCAAACGACAACTTGGCGAGATAGGACTGGGCGTTCATGTCGTGCGGCGTGTCGCCGGGCGAGGGCATGTCCAGGCGGTCCGAACTTCAGATTCAGATTGCAGCGGTCGGCGATCTCCGCCGTCCGGGCCAGGGCGTCGTGATGGCCGGGAAACCGCTCCGTCATTTCCTGCCTGGGACTTCAGGTAAAAGTCTTTGGACCCGTAGTTCATCTTCTTCGGGTCGTCCATGGTCGTCCCGGTCTGGACGCACAGCAGGACCTGATGCGGGTCGGCGTCGGCGGCATCTAAATAATGGACATCGTTGGTGGCGACCAGAGGAAGTTTTAGCTTTGCGCGCCATCTGAATGAGCTGCTCATTGACCGCCTGCTGCTTGTCCAGCATATGATCCTGCAGCTCCAAATAATAACGGTCGCCGAAGATTTCGCGAAACTCGCAGGCGGCGTACTCAGCGGCTTTGACATCGCCATTCATCAAGTGATGCGGCACTTCCGCGCCCAGACACGCCGACAGGCAGATCAAGCCTTCGTTGTGGGCTTGCAGCAGTTCGCGGTCAATGCGCGGCTTGTAGTACATGCCTTCCAAAGAGGCCAGCGACGTCAGCTTGAGTAAGTTTTTGTAACCGATTTCGTTCATCGCCAGCAAAACCAGATGCCGCGTTATCGTCCAGCTTTTTGTTTTCTTTCTCGTGCCGGGAGCGCGTGGCGACATACATTTCATTGCCGACCAGCGGTTTGATGCCGGCTTTCTTACATTTGAGGTAGAATTCCATCGAACCGTACATGACGCCGTGATCGGTCAGGCCGATGGCGGGCATTTCCAATTGCACGGCCTTCTTGACCAGGTCATCAATGCGGCACGCGCCGTCCAGCAGGCTGTATTCCGAATGCAGATGCAGATGAACGAAATTGGACGGAGTAATAGACATGGCGCGCGTGTTCCTTTGAAACGTCTTTCATAATTGCTGTCATTCGCCGTCATCTGTTGCGTGTGCTACTAGATATTGACAACAGATTTTGCGAGAATCAACATATAGGGGTAGATAGGTCTATTCTAGCAGAGATTAGGCGATTTGGCAAGAGGGAACTTGTTATGGAAACTGAAACGGAGGAGTGTAAAGAGTCCTGGAACGAAGATTGCATGAAAGCATTAGCGGCTCTCGCCAACACACGCGGCGGAACGCTCTGGATTGGCATTGAAGACAATGGAAACATCGTCGGCTGGAACGGTAACGGCAAACAGCAGGAAGCTATCTCAAATCAGATCGTTCACAATTTACATATTCATCCGGCATCTATATCTGTAGAGCATAAAGCGGGCAAGCCTGTGTTGGCGATCCAAATGCATCGGGCGGCGGCTCCTGTGTCTCTGCGCGGCCGCTACTACCGTCGGGTAGGAAACTCTTCCCGTGAACTGCCTGTGGAGGAACTCCCGCGTTTTCTCCTGGAACGAACCGGCCAAACCTGGGATGCGCTTCCTGCCGAGGAAGGCAGCGAGGGCTTGGCCGTCAAAACGGTGGAGGACTTCAAGATACTGGCACAAGAACGCCTGCCCCAGATTGCCCCTTCGGACACGATAGAGGCAATTCTCGGAAAACTCAAGCTCGATGCTGCCCGAAAGGCGCGTCAAACGGGCTGCCTTTCTCCTCTTTGGAGAAGACCCGCAGCGCCTCACCCCGACGGCCCAGGTACAAATCGGTCGTTTCAAAGATGAAGAAACAATTCTAGATGATAAACGAGTAGAGGGCAATCTTTTTCAGCAGCTATCTCAAGTAGAACAGCTTTTGCGGAACTACTTCTTTATTCGCTATGAGTTTCCATCCGGGCGGGAGGGACGTTCAGGCGTCGGTGCCATGCAGCGCGAGGAAGTATGGGAGTTTCCATACAAAGCCGTGCGCGAAGCACTGATCAACGCCCTTATCCACCGCGATTATTCCAGCACGGGGCGCGTCCAGATACGTGTTTATGATGACCGAATGGTGATTAGTAACCCTGGCGGTTTGCCTGCGGGTCTGATGGTTAGCGATTTGTTGCTGGAACCACACGACTCTCTGCCGCGTAACCCAATTCTGGCTCAAATTTGCTACTATGCCAAACTGGTTGAGCAATGGGGCAGCGGCACGATTCGGATGCGTAATGCCTGCCGTAGTCAGGGTTTGCCTGATCCTGTCTTCCAGTCTACAGCAATAGCCTTTTCAGTCACGCTGCGTAAAGATGATCTTTCGGAGGAGCGACTGCGCCAAATGGGTTTGAATGCACGTCAAGTGGAGATCATTCGTTACGTTCGTCGCAAGGGAAGCATCAGCAACCCGGATCATCAGTCGCTCACAGGAGCCGCTCGCCGTACCGCCGCTCGTGACCTGGAATATCTACAGGACATTGGTCTTTTGGAACGCTCTGTTCAACCTGGCCGCACTGTTCATTATATTATGGCGACTCTGTTGAATAGTGCGCCAAGTGTGCCATCTAGTGTGCCATAAATGTGCCATAATGTAACTTGTATTTACCAGAGGTCCCGAATTGAAGCCTTTTCACATCAACAGTGTCTAACGAAACGAAAACTTCACACGCGGACGTGCCGGCTCCTGTCCCCTCCTGGGTAGCGGGAACTCGGCAAGCAGTCTTGTCTTCGGAGGAAGACGAGGACGCGGCGCTTGTCCGGCGCTGCCGGCAGGGCGACACGGACGCCTTCGGGCAGTTGGTCGCCCGGCACGACAAGCGCGTCTATGCCCTGGCCGCTCGCGTGCTGGGGCCGGGGGCAACGCCGGACGACGTGGACGATGTCGCCCAGGACATTTTCGTGCAGGCATGGCGCGCGCTGCCCAAATTTCGCAGCGATGCCCGCTTCTCGACTTGGTTGTATCGCATTGCGACCAACATGGCGATCAAGCAGTGGCATCGCACCAAACGGCGCACGCAGAACACCGTGGCGCAGGAAGAGCTGCCCGAAACGGTCCGGGCAGCGCTGGCCGCTCCGAAGGTTGGCCCGGAGGGCGAGGCGCAGCAGCGCGCACGGGATCAGGCTCTGCGCGGCGCGATTGATCGCCTGCCCGAAAAGCAGCGGACGGTGGTGCTGCTGCATTATTTTGAGGAATATACCTGCGAGGAAGTGGCCGCGCTGCTGGACTGCTCGGTCGGGACAGTCTGGTCGCGCCTGCATTACGCCTGCCGCAAACTGCGCGGCATGGTCGGCTGGCTGGAAGATGCATAACGACGTTGTTCAAGCGAAAGACTAACAATCAAGAGGGGCAGGACTGGCTCGTGCCGTATCTGGAAGGCGAGCTGGACGAAGCCAAGTCGGCGGAAATGGCGGCGCGGCTGGTAGCCGATCCCGCTCTGGCCGAGGAAGCCGAGCGTCTGCGGCGGACTCTGGGACACCTGCGCCGGTCAGCCTCACGCGCTCCTACAGCGGCCAATAGCGCCGTCCCCGCTGACCTGTGGCCGCGGCTGCGCGCCCGCCTGGAACCCGCGCCGCCCCCGCGCCGCCCGGCCCAGATCTGGTGGATGGCCGGCGTGGGCGCGACCGCCGCGCTGGCCTTTGCCGCGCTCTGGCTGCCGATGCACGCGCCTGTCCTGCCTGCCCATTCCCCTGCCCCGAAGCCGCCGCTGATCGCTTCTCAGACTGCGCCCCGCCCCATTTCGCCGGCGGCTTCTCCCAGGCCAGCCGCCGGCCCGTCGGCGGCAAAAGTGGAGACCGGGCAACTCACGATCATTCGCCCGGAGAAAGTGGCCGTGCCCGTGCCGCCCCGCGCGGCCTCGTACTCCAACCCTTTTGCCGGGCCGAGCGCCCCGACTGCGACTGAAATTCAGTCCGGCGGACCGACTCGTCGTTCCCGCCCCGCAGCGAATGGCAGCCGCAGAAACCACGCCCCGGCCCGAGCCTGCGGATAAGCCCGTCTTGATGGCGTCTAACGAACCGAAGGCCCAGATGAAGAACAGCGTGACCGATGCCGCGCCTTTGGCCTTGCCGTCTGTTCCCGCTTTCACGCCTCCCCCGGCTCCCTCCCCGCAATTGGCGCCGATGCCGGAGACGCCGCCTCCCCCAACTCCGCCGCCGGTCAAACCGTTGCCTGCCCTTCCGGCGTCTCCGGCCGCCTCAATTCTGGGAATGTCCGGCGCGATGCAGAACGGGGCAGCGGTGAGTGGCGCGCAGACGGACGCCCCGCACGGCACGGGGAATGCCCTCAATGACGGGCCGAGAGTATTTACTTTCGCGCCTCAACACCGCGCCCTGACCAACAGCCTGCGACGGGACAACGTGGCAAAAATGGCTGTGCCTGCTGCTGCCGCGCACCATTTCGCGCAAGTGCAAACGGATGAGGCCGATGGCGGGCAAAGACTTGATAACTGGCTGGCCGCGCTGGCTCAATCGGTGCAGATGCCGCTGCTGGGGGATGAGACGGGAGCGCAGCAGGCCAATCAGGCGCTGATGTCCGCCCGTCAGTCGGGCCAATTGGACGCCTTGCGCGCCCGTTTGGAAGCCAAACGCAGCCAGTCGCCCCCGGACATCGTGACCGCCCGAATGCTGGCGGCGGTGGACGAATTTGGATTTTCGGAGGAAGAAGCATTGAAGGAGCGCCGCCGATTGGTCCGTTTGACAGGCGCGACCGGCGAGGATTGGTACGCGCTGGCGTTGGCCGAGGAGCGGGCGGGAAACGGGCAGGCCGCCCGAATAGATTATCAACGCGCTTTGAATGCGCCCGCGCCGCTGTCGTCGCAGCATGCGGCTCTGGCGCGGCAGCGGAGTTAGGAAGGATCCTCAGTGAGCCGGGAGACGACTCCGCTCTTGACATTCTCCCCCCTTTTCTTCTACAATCTCCCGTATGTCAAACACGCCCCTGCGATTTGCCCTGGTCGGCTGCGGCACGATTGCGCCCACGCACGCGCAGGCGCTGGCCGCCCTGGAACCGGAGGGCGCGCGGCTGGTCGCCTGTGCCGACATCGTGCCGGAGCGGGCAGCAGCGTTTGCCTCTCAATTTGGGCCGGCAGTGCAGGATTTTGACGCGATTCTGGCTGATCCGAGCATTGACGCCGTGACTGTCTGCGCCCCAAGCGGGCGGCACGCGGAGTTGGGCGAGCGAGCCTTGCGAGCGGGCAAGCATGTGGTCGTGGAAAAACCGATGGAGATCACGCTGGAGGACTGTGACCGGCTACTGGCCGCGCAGAAGGAGTCGGGCAAACGGCTGGCCGTGATCTCGCAGCACCGATTTGATGACGCGAGTGTTTTGGTGAAGCAGGCGCTGGAAGAAGGCGCACTGGGGCGGATGGTCTATGCGGAGGCGCGTGTCCCCTGGTTTCGGACGCAGGAGTATTACGATTCGGGTGACTGGCGCGGGACGTGGGCATTGGACGGCGGCGGGGCGCTGATGAACCAGGGCGTCCATACCGTAGACCTGCTGCGCTGGCTCTGCGGCCCCGTGGAGACAGTCTACGCGCAGGCGCGGACGCTGGCCCATCAACGGATTGAAGTGGAAGACGTGGTCGCAGCGACGCTGACGCTGGCGAATGGGGCCGTGGCGACGCTGTCGGCGTCCACGGCACTCTATCCCGGTTTCCCGGTCCGGCTGGCCGTGCATGGAACGGAAGGCAGCGCCATTATAGAAGGCGACATGCTGCACGCGCTGACCACAAAAAGCGGGACCCAGAGGGGCGGTCAGGAAGCGCACGCCCACGCGGTTCAAGTGGCGACCGGCGGGACGAAAGCCGCGACCGCGCAGGGCGCATCGCTGACGGCGGCCTCGGACCCTGCCGCCGTCTGGGGCGAGGCGCACCGGGCGCAGTTGGCGGATTTCCTCCAGTGCTGTCGAACAGGCGGGACGCCGGTCGTGGACGGACAGGAAGGCCGCAAGGCTGTGGAACTGGTGCTGGCGGTTTATGAGTTGGCTCGAGCCGGGCAGGTTGTCCGGCTGTGAGAAATCCCCCCGCCCCCAATAATGGGGGAGCCGGAAGGGAATGCCCTATTCACTCTTACTCCCCCATTATTGGGGGCAGGGGGGCCATCCGAGGCTCGGTGATGATCATCGTCGGCATTGACCCCGGCACGGCGACGACCGGATGGGGCGTAATTGACAAGCGCGGCGACCGCGTGACGTATCTGGCCTGCGGCGTGTTCCGAACGTCGCCGGATTGGGCCGCGCCGCCCCGGCTGAAATCGCTGTATGACCAGTTCAATGCGCTGCTGGACCAGTATCAGCCGGAGCAGGTCGCCACGGAGCGGCTGTTTTTTACCAACAATGTGACCACGGGCATTCCCGTCAGCCGCGCCCTGGGCGTCATCTTGCTGGCGATTGAGCAGCGCGGGCTGCCCTGGACGGAATACACGCCGACGCAGGTCAAAAGCGCGGTGGTCGGCGCAGGGCGGGCGGAAAAGAAGCAGGTGCAGTTCATGGTGACGCGCCTGCTGAACCTGGCCGAAGTGCCCAAGCCCGACGACGCCGCCGACGCGCTTGCTATTGCAATTTGTCACGCCCATTCAGTACGGCTGGGATCGCTGGTCAAACTGGGCGTGCGGGGGTAGGAAGTCCTAGCCCGCCTCACAAGTTCGGCACCCCTCCCTCGAAGGGAGGGGCGAGAAGAGGCAGCAGCCGTTTGCAAGTCCTGTCATCCCTTCCCTTTGAGGGAAGGGTGGCGGACTTGTCCGCCGGGATAGGATCTTTCAGGATATGTCACAGGAGAAATGAACGAATGGCCGGAACAGTAGTCGCGGTGTTTGATGACAACTCGCAGGCGGAGCGGGCCGCGCAGGCTTTGCTGGACGATGGGGTGCCGCTGGCCGACATCACGCTCGTCTTTCACGGCGCGGCGGGCGAACAAGGCACGTTCGAATGCGATCAGCCCGCCCGATACCGACACGCTGGCGACAGGTGTGCGCGAAGTGGAAACGCATGACGTGGAACGGCCGGTCAATGCCGTGGACGAAATCGCGCCTCGTGCCATTGTCGGGTTTGTGATCGGTGCCCCCTTGATGTCTCTGGCGGCGTCGCTGCTGGTCTTCTTTGACAGCCTGGAAGCGACCATCGCCGCCCATGCCCTGGCCTTGCAGCTTATCAGCGCCCTGGCCGGCGGCGTTCTCGGCGCGATCATCGGGGCCGTGTCCGGCGGCGGCATTCCCAAAGAAGCGGCGAAGGACTACCACGCCGACATTGAGGGCGGCAAAACGCTGGTGACAACGCTTGCCTCCAGCGCCAACGCGCCCCATTTTCAGGAAATCCTGCGTCAGAACGGTGGGCGCAAGCTGGGCTTTTTCCCGCGCTTCCTGGACAGTATCCAAAGCGTTGAGTCGTGAAAGGCGGCTCCAAACCGCCCCAAACGTCCGAAGAGGCGGTGCAGCGAGTCCTTACCCACATTGAGCGTCAGGCAGGCCGTGCGGACTCCTCCGCGGCCTTTGACGGCCTGCTCCGCGTCCCCGACCTGCCCCTGGACGCCCTGACCGAACTCGGCCCCCTGACCCGTTTGGGCGACGCGGGCAACGCCGACGCCCTCCCCTCCCTGCTGCTGGAAACATCTACGGGCCAAGTCCAGATCGAACTCTGCCCCTTCGGCCCTCTCGCCCTGCTGACCTCCAACGGCGAAGCGGACACCGACCCGCTGGCCCTGGCCCTGTACGCCGCCGAAATCTTCCCCCTCTTCCCGCCGACCTGGACGGCTCCGGCCCCTGGCACGGCCACCCCCTCGCCCGCTGGCTTTTCCCCCCACGCCTCACCCACGCCCTTGCCCTGTTTGAGACATTGCGCGGATAAAAAATCCTCCCTTGAAATCAACCATTGTGGGTGTATAATAAACGGTGATGCTTTTCAAGTTGCGCTCGTTCAAGGAAAAAGACAATGGCTGTGAAAACTTCCCGAAGGCAAATAAGTCTGGAAACCGTCCGCACTTGCCATGAGTGCGGTGCTTCTATAACTAGGGGCATCAGTCCAATGGCGTTTCACTAAAAAGGGCTGTCAGGCACAGTGGATATGCCGGGCTTGTATTGGGTGTGGGGAGGGTGTCCTATCGGGGAAAGACATGGACGTGTCGGACCGGCTGCTTAATTTGCTGAAAGCGCAGGCCGAGCATCTTGTCCTGCCCAGCGAAGTCCGCCGCATTCGCAAAAAACTCGGCCTCAATCAGCAAATGGCCGGAGCCTTGCTGGGCGGCGGCCCGAACGCCTTCCACAAATATGAGCGCGGCGAGGTGCTGCCCTCCAAAGCCATTTCCAACCTCCTGCGCGTTCTGGAAGCCATGCCGGAGGGGTTGAAAGTTCTGCACGAACAAAATTCCGAGACAACTACTGCTTGACAATGCTAAAGGTCATCTCGCTAGTTGACAGTTAAAGGGGAAACTCTTGTTACTCACATTGAACTCAAACCTTGCCGCCGACTACAAAAGTCAGTCACAGATAACAAGATTGGTTTCGGAAGAATGGGGCAAACATAATCTGTATTGTTCTGCCTGTGATAGCGATCATCTTACTCAAAGTCCCAACAACACTCCGGCTATTGATTTTGTTTGCCCACGTTGTCAACAGAGTTATCAACTCAAGAGCGGTCGCAAGTGGAGTGAACACAAAGTCATAGACGCCGGTTACCAGGCTATGATAAAGGCAGTTAACAGCGATAAAGTTCCTAATCTGTTGGTCATGCAATATTCCTCAATTTGGCAGGTCAACAACTTACTATTGGTTCCTTCTTTTTTCTTTTCACCATCATCTATAGAGAAGCGTAATCCACTCAGCCCAAATTCTCGCCGTCCTGGCTATGTTGGCTGTAGTATCCTCCTAAGTGCCATTGCCCCAGAAGGTAAATTGCGTTTAGTTTCTAATGGCATTACGGCCGATGTTACGTCTATTCGAAGGCAGTATCAACAAATTCGTCCCTTGTCACAATTGAACGTAGAAACGAGAGGTTGGACACTTGATGTCTTGAATATTGTCAGCCAGTTTGGGACACGTCCTTTCACTCTAAACGAAGTCTATGCCTATGAGGCACATCTGGCAATACTGCATCCAGAAAATTATAACATTCGTCCGAAAATTCGTCAGCAGCTACAGGAACTTCGAAAGCTAGGCCTACTTCGGTTCTTGAAACCGCCGGGCAGATATATGTTGATAGACAAATCCTCCATCTAGCCGCTTAGTTTTGCCATACTCTATATCGTCCACGTCCTACTGCGGAGATTTTTGGCGATTGTCTCACAACACGGCGCACAGTGGAAGGCCATGTCGGATTTGAGTGTGTCCGAGGGCTACTTTCCACCAAGTGGTTAATCTCCTTTAAGTTGCCTTCTCCTCCCAAAGTCGTTAAAGCATAGAAAACTATATCGTTCCAGGTGACTAGTTCCTGCCATTCTCGCCTGTGTTTTGCCTCATTTCTTACTTTTGACTGCGGTTGAGCAAACACAAATACGAGCGTTGCCTGCTGTGTCTCAGCGGCTAAACGGCTTATCGCGAGAGTCAGAAAATCATACTCTTTTTCTATCCCTATGAAGCGGCGGCCCAGGCGGGCGCAGGCGACGCCGGTGGTGGCGGAACCGCAAAAGGGGTTGAGGACGAGTTCGTCGGGGTGGGTGCTGGCGGCGACGATGCGGGTCAGCAGGCTCTCGGGCTTTTGTGTGGGGTGCTTGCCGTGCCGCTTTTCGGATTTTCCGGGCGGCTGGATGTGCCACAGGGACTGCATTTGTTTTCCTCCGTTTTGCTCTTTCATCAGCGCATAGTGAAACGTGTGCTTGCTCTTGACGGACTTGGCGGCCCAGAGGATTGTCTCGGTCGCATGGGTGAAGTAGCGGCAGGCGAGGTTGGGCGGTGGATTGACTTTGTACCAGGCGATGTCGTTGAGGATTTTATAGTCCAGCACTTGAAGGGCGTAGCCGACGCTGTGGGTATTGTGCGAGGTTCCCGTCACCCAGATCGTGCCGTTCGGCTTCAGGATGCGGCGGCACTGGTCCAGCCAGAGCAGGTTGAAATTGTGGTCGCCGATGATGCCCTGCGACTTGTCCCAGCCGCCTTTGTCCACGCGCACCATCTTCCCGCCGACACAGGTAATGCCGCCGTTGGACAGAAAGTAAGGCGGGTCGGCAAAGACCATATCTACGGATTCGTCGCGCATCCGGCGCAGCAGCTCTAAGGCGTCGGCCTGATACAGCCGCAATGCGCCATCGGGGCTGGCGTAAAACGGAGGCGGCGGGGCGCCGTAGCCGGGACGGGCTTCCTGAACGGTGTCGGGAACAGCAAGGGGAGTGAGCAGCGCGGCGGCGCGGGGAGACGGATCGGCGGCTTCGGGGCGGTCAAACAGACTCCAGTGAGGCGGGCGGCGGTTCGGCAAGGTCGGGCAAGGGTCGGATTCCTCTCAGGGCGAAAGCGATCCGATCCTACCCGATCCACAGCGGCCAGATCAAGGGGCAAATTTAAGCGGATAGAACGAGCGTTTTAGCTTCCTCATCGGGGGCCACATCGCGGCTATCAATGATGATACGGACATTGCGGTTCAAAGCGTTGGCGAAGCGCAGAAGATCATGGGTAGAATACGCATCCCAAACGCCGTCAAGCAACTCCGACAGCGCAACAGGAGCGATTTTGAGTCTCTGCGCGGCCTCCTCATGCGTCAGTTCCTTTTCCGAGATGACTTTGCCGAGGGTATGGACCAGGCGGGCTTTGAGAAGTTCTTCTTCCGGGTTCTCAAACCCCATGTCCGCGAACACATTATAGCTCATCGGATTCTTCCTTCCGCAGACAGCAGCCATTGCCTGTGCATGTCCTCTGCCTGCTTCAAGCGGTCACGGATCAAATCTAACTCTTTTTGAGGCGTTTGTATGCCCTGCCGGGACTTCTTTTGAAAGACATGCAGCACATAGATAGCTTCTTGAAACCGAATTGTGTAAATGGCACGGTAGGTGTCAGTGTCAAAATTCTCGACAATTTCAATGACGCTTGCACCGCCAAAGCCAGAGAGTGTTTTTGCATGAGGCGAGCGGTCCCCCAACTGCGCTTTGAAGAGAGCAAGTCCAAACTTGCTTCGGATGGGTTGCGGCAAGTCCTGAATGTCCTTGCGCGATGACCCCATCCATTCAACCGGCTTTTCTTTCTTATCAGCCACACCGCTATTATACCACGCTTAAAAGTTATCCCGTTCGCGCGAGTATTCGTCGCAGGCGCTTGGTATTGAGGACGACGCTGAGGCTGCTGACCAGCATGGCCCCGGCGGCGAAGATGGGGTTTTTGATGACGCCGGCCACGGCCAGGGGGATGCAGACGGCGTTGTACAGGCAGGCCCAAAACAGGTTCTGGCGAATGACGCGGGCGGTCTGGCCGGCCAGGGTGAAGAGGTCGGCCAGTCGGCGCAGGTCGTCGCCAACCAGGGTAATGTCGGCGGCGCGGCGGGCGATCTCGGTTCCCGACCCAAACGCAATGCCGACATCGGCCTGGGCCAGCGCGGGCGCGTCATTGATGCCGTCGCCGGCCAGGGCGACAAAAGACCCCCCCTGCAGAGAACCCCCCCGCCCCAATTCTGGGGAGCCGGACCGGAAAGAGGCCTTGTCTTCTCCGGTTCCCCCAGAATTGGGGGCTAGGGGGCGTCCCTGCAACTCCCGAACACGGGCGGCTTTGCCTTCCGGCAGCATCTGAGCCGTGAAGCAGTTGATGCCGACCAACCGCGCGATGGCTCCGCGTCGTCGCCTGCGCGTCGCCGCTGACGACTTCCAAAGCCAGACCAAGCCGGGCAAGGGTGCGAACGGCCTCGGATGCGCCGGGGCGCAGAGCATCACCGAGCGTCAGAAGGCCCTTGAGAATACCTTCCCCCTGCCCCCTCCCTGCTAGGGAAGGGGTAAATGTGCCGTAAAAGAGGGCTGTCTGCGCTTCGGCTTCGGCGGCTTGCGCCTGCGTTTCCAGGGCAGCGGGAATGGAGGTGTTTTGGGCGGCGGCGAGGGCGCGGTTGCCGATGAACCAGGGCTGGCCGTGAATGGTCCCGGTGACCCCCTGCCGTCGTGACGGGTGAAGTCTGTTGCAGAGGGGAAAGGCGTGACGCTGTGAGAACGGGCGTAGGAAACTAACGCACGGGCCAGAGGATGCTCGGAGGCGTCTTCTAATGCGGCCAGCGCGGCGAGGTCGGCGGGGCTGCCGGTGAACGCGCGGACAGCGAAGCGGCCTTCGGTCAGGGTTCCCGTTTTGTCCAGCAGCAGATGCCGGACGCGCGGCAGAACCTGCAAAACGTCCGTGTTGCCGATCAAAATGCCCCGTGCAGCCGCCGCGCCCACGCCGGTTGTCACCGCCAGCGGAGTGGCGAGGCCCAGCGCGCAGGGGCAGGCGATGACCAGCACAGTGACGGCGCGGACCAGACAATCGGCAGGCGTATGGCCCAGAAGCAGCAGCGTCAAGCCTGTCAGGACGGAAAGGAGAACAAGGGCCGGGACAAAGCGGCGGGAGATTTTGTCGGCCCATCGCTCCACGGGAGATTTGGCGGCCAGCGCTTCTTCCACCAGCGCGATCATCTGAGACAGTGTCGTCTCCGAACCGGTGCGCGTGACTTCAATGGTCAGCGGCGCGTCGGCGGCAATCGTGCCGCCGACGACTTCATCCCCGGCCTTCTTAGCCACCGGCCGCGCCTCGCCGGACAGCAGGCTTTCATCTACCAGCGCCGCGCCGACGGCCACGCGCCCATCGCAGGGAATGCGCTCGCCGGGCCGGACCAAAATCCGGTCTCCGACCCCCAGATTCTCCACCGCGATCAGAGTTTCTCGCCCATCGGATGTCTGTACCAGGGCTTTTTTCGGCAGCAGACCATACAGCAGGGTGATTGCTCCGGTCGCATCCTGCCGCGCGCCCGCCTCAATGTGCTTGCCGACCAGCACCAGAGCCACCAGCATATCGGCGGTGTCAAAGTAAACATGAACGCCGCCATGCGCCAGGACCCAAACGCTGTACAGGAACGAGACGCCGACACCCAGCGCGATCAGCGTTTCCATGACCGCCGCGCCGCGCCGCAGGGCGCCCCAGGCCTTCTGGAAGATCGGCCACCCGGCGATCAAAACGGGAACCGAAAGCGCCATTTCAATCCGGGGCAGCCAGCGCATGGCTTCCGCCGACAATCCCTGCCGCTGGAAGAAGTCGGCATAGAACGGCAACTGGAACATCCCGGCGTTGACCGCGAAGACGATGGCGACGACGGCGCGGACGAACAACGCTCTGCGCGCGCGCGCCTGCGGGCTGTCGGCCTTTCCACCGTCTCCGGTATACGTCTCGGCGCTATATCCCAATTGGCGGATCGTAGCGGCAAGAGTCTCCGGCGCGACACGGGCGGGCCGATACACCACTTTCACCACATCGGAGGCAAAGAAGACGCGGGCGCGTTCCACGCCTTTGACTTGCTCCAGCGCGTGTTCAATCAGCCAGGCGCAGGCGGCGCACCACATGCCGCCAATTTGAAACGCCGCTTCGCGGGTGGTGTGGAGGGTGTCAGGCGAGGAAGGAGGCCCCCCCGCCCCCAATAATGGGGGAGCAGGATTAGGAAAGCCTTCCCCTCTGGCTCCCCCATTATTGGAGGCGGGGGGGGCCTCTTCAGGCCTGGCAATCAGCCCCATTTGCAGGCACTGCTGATACAGCGTCGTCTGCGTCGGGTCCTGCCCCGCGCCGATCTGATCGCTTTCCAGGAGGATCTGATAGACCTGACGGCAGCCGGAACAGCAGAACGTGTGCGACTGAGCGCCGATCTGTGCCAGAATCGGGGCATGGGCGGGCAGGCCGCACAGGTCGCAAAGTGTTTGAAGGGCCACGACCATCACTTCTGCCGTTTCTACTCGTCCTTCGGCGGATGGGCCAGGTTCGGGAGTTCGGTAAGCGGGTGGCGCAGAACGACGTTCATGGAGTACGCGATGACGCCGCCGAATAGAATCAGGCAGAAGCCGATGAGTACCAGAAAGAGGGTCAGGCTGGATGGCCGATTTTTCGCGCGCTGGGCGGCGCTGCGGGTTTCCACATATTTGATATTGCTCCAGGTGCGGGGCATGGCGTTCTTCTCCGGTTCCCCATTATTGGGGGCTAGGGGGCGGGCGTGTAAAAGATGGTCGCGACCTCTTTGGAGAGGTGGCTTTCCGTCACGCGCAGGCGAATAGGCGTCCGGCCCGGCGTCAGAGCGGCGGCAGGGCCGGTGACAGTGATCGGAATGGTCCGGCTATCGTGCGTCGGAACGGTGAAAGTTGCCGGCGTCACCGAAGACCCGGCCGGCAGGCCCGAAACAGACAGGGCGAAGGACGTTTCGCGCGGCTGGCCGTTGCCGACGGTCAGCAGGTAGCCATTGCGGACAATGGCCGGGCCGCGCGTAATCTCGCCGCGCGCATTGACACTGGCGGTCAGGGGCAGGGAGCCGTAGATCAGGAACAGCGTCACGACCAGACAGAGCGGGACACTGGCGGCAACAGCCCAGCGGCAGCCGTCCCAGAGGCCCAGCCGCTGTGCCGGGTTTAGTTTTTTCGTCACTCGCTCCGGGGCTGTCCCGTAGCGAAACTCAATCAGGCCGGGCAGGCCGCGTTTTCCCAGGACATCATTGCACGAGTCAATACATTCGCCGCAGCCGATGCAGGCATGCTGACCGACGCCGTTTTTGATGTCTATGCCCATCGGGCAATCCACCTCGCACTTGTGGCAGCCGATGCAGTCGTCTGTGCGCTCCTCCAGATACCGGACGGCCAGCGTGTTTTTGTCGGCCAGCGTTCCCATCAGGGCGCCGTAAGGGCAGGCGTGGGTGCAAAAGCGTCGGCGCAGCCAGAGCATGTCGGCGGCCAGAACAGCGGCGAGGCTATAGACCGTCAATCCGGCGGCAGCATCACGCCAGGGAGCTGCTGTGGCCGCAAACACGGTGGAGGGAGCCAGCCAGTAGCAGGCCAGAACCACGCCGGTTCCCAGCGAAACGGCCAGGATGCTGATTGCCCAGAGGGCGCGGGAGAGAGCAAAACGCGGCTTGCCGGGGCGCGTTCCAAACGCTTTATCCAGCCGCCTCCGCAGCGAATCGGCGAAGTCAGAAGCCAAAGTCTGCGGGCAGACCCAGCCGCACCAGAGACGGCCATACAAAAACGAGACGGCGCTGAGGAGCGCGATGCCCAGAAACGCGACCCACATGAGGAGAAACAGATCATGCGCGGCCATCTTGTGCCAGGCAAAGTAAAACTCATCCTGCCGAACGTCCAAGCGCAGGCCGTTGGTCAGCGGCAGGGCGACAAACAGAATGCCGCAGAGGATTTGCAGCAGGCGGCGCGGGACATGCCACCGCAGATTGCCGTTCGCTGCCCGCAGCGGCGTCGGCTTTTGCAGGGTCGGCGTCTGAATGAGTCTGTCGGTTAGGTCTAGCATGGCGCAAAAATCAAGGGCGGGCGCGTCTTTGCGCCCGCCCTACCCTTTTATACCGGAGCGAATGCCCTACATGGTTCCCGCGGGAGCCGTCGGTGCGGGAGGCGTCGGCGTGGCGGAGGTGTTCGGCACGATGGGCCGCGGGATTGGCACAGCCCGCGGGGTTGGGGGAACGCGGTTGGTCGGAGTCAGCATATCCCCGCCATGCACCGGCGTCGCCGCCCGATTGACCTGGCCCTGGCCGTATTCCTGGGTATACTGCTGGTCTTCCGGCTTCAGCCAGGGCCGCCAACCGCCATGCCCGTCGGGAACTTGTCTGCTAAAGCCCAGCGTCTGCACATAGGCGACCAAGTCCCGCGCATCGGGCTTAGGAATGGGATTGGTCTTGTCGGTGTCGTCAAAGAGCCACGTAAAGGCCGGCATGATGGAGCCGGGGACCATCTGACGCGGATAGTAGAAGTGCGAGTAATGCCAGTCGTCACTGTACTTGCCGCCTTCGCGGGAGAGGTCCGGCCCGATGCGGCGCGTCCCCAGGAAGTGCGGCTGATCCCAGATGTACTCGCGCTCGTCGGCAATCGGCGCTTCGGAGGTCCCGATAGAATAGCGCTTGATTTCGCCGACGAGGGGCCGAATCTGCTGGGAGTGGCAGTACATGCAGCCCTCGCGCTGGTAGATCCGCCGCCCGCGCTCCTGCTGATCCGTGTAGCCGACCAGCGGCTCGTTTGCCGAAGCGAGATCGCCGGTGAAGACGCGCGGTTCGCGGCCCTCGCGGTCTGCCGCATCCGCCTCGGCGGCGTGTGTAAATGGCGTGGTAGCGCCCGGCGTCTTTGGCCGTGTTCTGCGACCAGTTTTCGTTGAACGACGGGATCAGCATGACAAAAGTCAGGCCGATGATAAAGGTCATCGTGATGCCCAGCCCGGTCAGCAGCGCGCTTTTTTCCGGCACCTGCCTCAGAATAAAGGTCAGGATGCCGACCAGAACGACAAATAAGACAGGAATTGCAACTTCCATAGGTTCTTTTTCTCTAAGCCCGCGCGGTCAGCGTGGCGGGCGTGCGCGGCGAATCCAGTTCCAGGCCTTCGCCGCCTTCATCCTCGTTCGGCTTCGGGCCGGTCGCAGTCTTGTACATGTTGAAGGCGAACAGGAACAGACCGATCACCATCAGAGCCGCCGCCGCCGGCGCGGACATGCCAGAACGGCTTCATGTCATTGACCGTGTTGATGAACGGGATGTTCGGGTCGTTCCACTCCATGCCCTGATTGAAGCCGCCGATCCAGAGGGCGGTGCTGAACAGGATGAAGCCGAGGAACGACAGCCAGAAATGCCAGTCGGCCATGCCTTCCGAGTAGAGAGGCCGCTTGTACATGCGCGGCGCGGCATAGTAGCAGCCGGCGAAGGCGTAGAACGTCACAAAGCCGAACATTGCCATGTGCGAGTGGCCGATCACCCAGTCGGTGAAGTGCGTCACGGCGTTCAGGGCGCGCAGCGCCTGGAACGAACCTTGCGTGGACACCAGCAGGTAGAAGACAGTTCCGGCAATCAATAAACTTCAGCGGCACATTGGTTCGCAACTGATGCCACTCACCCCGGACGGTCCCGAAGAAGTTGGTAACGGCGGACAGGACCGGGATAAACAGCAGGAACGAGAAGATCGTCGCGACCGTTTGGAGCCAGTAGGGGATCGGCCCGTAGATCATGTGGTGCGCGCCGTTCCAGATGTAGATCGAACCGAGCGTCCAGAAACCGATCAGGGACAGTTTGTGGCTGTACAGCGGCGCGTTGGCGGCTTTCGGCAGGAAGTAGTAGGCGATCGCCAGCGCAGCCGGGCGTGGCGATCAGGCCGACGACGCTGTGGCCGTAAAACCAGTTGATGTTGGCATCGTTCAGACCCATGAAAGCCGTGCCAGGGCAGAAACTGCGAGGGCCAGTTGCCGATCACGTACACAAACGACGTCCAGCAGAATGCAGCCCATCGCGTACCAGAGGGCGACATACATCTGCGTGTACGTCCGGCGCAGGAATGTCTGCCACATATTGTACGACAGCAGCAGCCAGCCGGCGACGATGAAGATGCTGGAAACAACGGGCCATTCCTCGTACTCTTTGCCCTTCGTGCTCCACCAGGGGTTGACGGTGTCCATCGGGTTCAGCACACCCAGAACCATCAGGGCAACGCCGACGGCCCAGACGCAGGTGGCGACAATGCCGAGCTTCTCGCTCCACAGCTTCGTGCCGGTCAGGCGCGGCACCATGTAGTAAAACATGGACATGAAGACGGGCAGCGCCCAGCCGAAGATCATGCCCTGGACATGGACGGGCCGGATGCGCGGCCAGGAAAGCCAGTTGAAGCCGTAAAACAGGTCCGGGATGACGAATTTGATAGCCGCGATCAGCCCGATGACGCCGAACAGGACCAGGTAGCCGATCCCGGTCCACAGCGCCCATTTTGCCGCGAGGTCTTCGTGCTGAAGCCGCTCAGTTTCCTGCGCCGGCTGCATCCGCATGATTTGTTGAACTGCCATTGTCGTTACCTTCTAACAACCCCCTAGCCCCCCATAACGGGGGAATAGGATAACTTTCATTCTGGCTCCCCCATTATTGGGGGCAGGGGGGCTTCCTATCGTCTTACCGTGTGCCGCCGGACGGCGGCGCTTGCGACCCGCCGGATTGACTGCCTGCGTCCGGCGCGTTCGTGTCCACTGCATTAGGGTTGCCCCCGGCGGGCTGGCCGGACTGCGAGGGTGGGGCCGTGCTGGTGGACGCTGCCGGATTGCCCTCCACCTCCGGCGTGATTGGTTCCGGCGAAGTGGAGACGCTGCCGCCATGCACCGTGGAGCCGCCGGGCGTTCCGTGGTAGAGTCGCCCGGAGATTTGACATGACCAGGATTAGCCAGCGTCCCCGTCGCGCCGGTGGGAGCCGTCTCGCCCGCGCCGGCGGGCATGGCGGGCGTTCCCGGCGGCGTGTGCGGCGTGGCAAGCTGGTCCGTGGTCGTTTCCATGTCGCTGGAACCCGGCATGGTCCAGGTCAGGCTCAAGACATAGGCGATCACTTCTTGAATTTCATGTCGCTCAGCGTGTTTTCCCAGCGCGGCATGGCCGTGCCGTGGACGCCGTAGTGCAGGCTGGTGTTGATGCGCTGATAGGTCATGGTCTCGCGCATGAACGGCCCATCGTGCAGGTTGCGCGGCTTGGGGTTCAGCGCGGAGGCGTTGACGCCGTTGCCGTCCTGGTTGGGGCCATGACAGCCAATGCAGTAGTTCTGGTAGGTGTTCTGCCCATGCAGCACCGCCGTCTTCAGCGACTCGCCGCCTAGAAACGGTGTCAGCCGCTGCATGTCCGCTTCCTGAGCCGTGCCGCCGTTGTAAGCCGCCGTGGTCAGGTATTGCTGAATGCCGTTCCGCGCTGCCGTAGAGCCGACCGTGGGCTTGAAGCCGCCGAAGGGGCCGTTCGGGCCGAGCGCGCCGCCAAAGAACAGATACAATACCGCGCCGAGGATGACGACGGTCCAGCCGGCCCACAGCAGGGGGCTGACGGCGGTGTTTTCCAGTTCTTTGACTTCGCCGCCGGAATAGTAATGAAATCCGGGCCGGCGATCTTCTGTTTGCGTCCCCGTCGCCTGCGTCTCTGGGTCGGGCCGCGCGGCGGGTGTCGTGTCTGCCATAAGTGATGTCCTTCGCTAAGATCGCCCCCCAGCCCCCAATTCTGGGGGAGCAGGAAAGGCTGCCACATATTTTTCAAGTTCCCCCAGAATTGGGGGATGGGGGTCCTACTCGCTCTTAAAATCCTTCGGCATGTCCTGATCGGGCGAAACGGGCCGGGCGCCGGACTTGGCCGGACGCTTGGAAGCGTCATACAGGGACAGGGCCGCGCGCTGCGAATCGGAGAACGGGAAGATCGGCATGATGGAACCGGGCACGAAGGCCTGCGGGTTCTTGTAATGCTCGACCAGCCATCGCTGCGAATGGCGCGACCCTTCCCAGGAAAGTTCGGGGCCGGCAATCCCGCCCTTGCCGTACCTGAGATCGCCCGTGATATGGCTCTTGTTCGGATTGCCGATGTAGTGGCAGGCGTAGCAGCCGCTGGCATCAAACAATGTCTTGCCTTCGGCCACCGTCACCGGCACGTCGGCAGGCCGGGCCACGTTGTAGGAGGCAACCGTCGTGAAGTGGCTGGCCTGGCCCGCGCCGTAATTCTGGCCGGTCTGTGAGGCGATAAACGTCACCAGCGCATCCACATCTGTCTGACGCCCGGCATCGGGGACATAGCCATGCTGCGTGCAGCGTCGTCGCGATGTCTTCGTCATAGTCCGTTGACCCCTTTTGCACGACCGGAGCGATGTGGACCGTTTTGGAGCGCGGGTCTACCGTCTCGTTGGCCGCATTCGGGCTGCCAACGACCCCGCCCGCCGAGATGTCAGTATTGACGCCGCGCACGGCGAAGAAGTAGGGCATGACGCAGGACGGGACTTTGTAACGCGGGTCCCAGATCTGGTGGGCAATGGCGGTCGTGCCGCCGGCGATGCGGCCCTCATACGTCAGTTCCGGGCCGACATTGCCTTTGGAAAAGCCCTCAATTTTATGGCAGCCGTAGCAGGCCTGCGCCTTAAACAATTGCTCGCCTTTGGCGATGCTCGCCATCTGCGGCTGATCGGCGACATACTGCACGGTCGCGGCAGTCTGGGCGTTGGCCGGGTCGCTCAGGTACGCCTGAGTGTCCTCCGGGGCAATGTCTTTGCCGTCCAGCAGTTTAATGATGCGCTCGGCAGGCAGCGGCTGCTGGTAGCTGATGGCAAACGTATTCGGGTCGTAGGACGCATGGCACTGGGCGCAGGCGGCCTCCATGTACTTGGCCTTCAGCAGCGGCGTCTGCGAATGCTCCGGGTCGCCATGCGCGCTGTTTTGGATGAGTTCTCGTCCCGTGCCGTAATGGCAGGTCGTGCAGCCGAAAGTCGGGAACGGGTGCTGTTTGAGATTGATCTTTTGATACTGGTAGTCGGCCTTGTCTTCCTCCGTCAAACTGGCCTCGGTCGTGATGCCGTAGGTGAACTCCGGCCCGTGAATGACGCCCAGATCATGCGGATTGTCTTTGGTTTCCACGCGGATGCCCGGATGCGCCCCCAGGGTCTTGATCGCCGTCAGCGTCGCCTCATGCTTGGGATCGCTGAGATAGGCCGCGACCTGCTCGGTCGGAACCGTCTGACCGTCCAAAACTTTGATCATGCTTTTCCGCCGTCATGTTCGGGTTCAGCAGGCCGGCATGGCAGGACTGGCAGCGGTCCACGCGCTGCTGCTCGGTGCCGTCGGCTTTGAGCAGCGGGAACTGCAGCACCGTCACCTGCTTGACCTCAATAGTGGCATTCAGCGCGGCTTCTTTGACCGTTTCGCTAGAAGCCAGTTGCGCCGCCGCCTGCTTGTACTGACCCTGCCAGTAGTTGAAGTCCGGCGTGCCGGCGATCTGATTGTTCCACATCGCCGTCTTGAACGTGGCGGCAACGAGGACCAGCAGGATGACGCTCCAGAAGGCGAACTTGGCGACCATTGACTTAATGAAAAACATGAAAGAGAAAACCTGTGTCTTCTAAAGATTATCGCCCCCCTACCCCCAATTCTGGGGGAGTCAGAGGGGAAGGCCGGCTCTTCTCCGGTTCCCCCAGAATTGGGGGCTAGGGGGCTTCCTACTGCACTTCTTTCGGCATGTCGCCGGGCCAGAACCAGCCCCAGTTCGGGCCACGGAAATACGTGACCGATGATGATCAGCACGATGACCACGACCACGTACAGCGTCCAGAGCGTGCAGGCCGTCCGGCGGCTCTTGGCGAACCAGCGCCCGATGCCGCTGTGGTGGCGATCAATGTACGGAATCGCCATCAGGCCGATCACGACCAGGCCGGGAATGCCCAGCCCGCCCCAGAAGGCGTCATAGGCGACCAGTTCCTGCAAGCCCAGAAAGTACCAGGGCGCTTTGGCCGGGTTCGGCGGCTTCTGCGGATTGGCTTCCAGCTCCAGCGGCGGCGGCGCCCAGACGGACAGGGCCAGAATGACGGCGAAGCAGGCCGCAAACAGGGCCGCCTCCCGGATCAGCAGGTGCGGCCAGGCCGAAACCATGTCGTCCGGCCCCCGGTCCACGCGCGTTGACGATCCCTTGACCAGTTCCATCAGGCCATAGGTCTTGTTGGGATTGCGCGGAAAGATTTCTTCTTCGCGGATTCGTTTCATAATTGAGTTCTTCTAAAGCAATGCCGAAGCTTGCGCTGTTTGATCTTCGCGTATACGCCGGAGATACCTATTGACTAATTGGATCGTCAGCAAAAACAATAGTGTTGTGTGCAGCCAGTAAAGCTGTACGAGCGTCATATGTTGGCTGCCGATGGGATGCGCTTTGAGCCAGTCGGATAGGCTATCCCACGGTAGCAACATCCCTGTAAACCATAACAATCCAGTGAATACCAGTATCCCACCAGCGTACCATATTCTCCACGCCGCCAGTGGTCGATACCTTTTTGCAAACAATACGCGGGCTATGTGAGCCAAGATGGGCAAGGAGAGATACCTGCCCAATCCAAAAGTGAACGCTACGCAGAACATATCCGACACTTATACCCTGTTGAGGACGTACCGGATGAGCGGGCACTGTGGTAAGCGGCACATACAGCAGCATCAGGGCAAGCCCTGAGAATACCAGCAGCAGCCAACAGATTACATATGCCTTTAAGGGGCGCACGTTTTATTCCGGCGACTCTTTCGGGCTGGAAATGCCGCCGTCTTTGCGGATGCGCCACATGTGGTAAACGATAAACATAGTGATGATCACCGGCAAAATCGCGACATGCAGCACATAGAAGCGGATCAAAGCTTCCTGACCGACGGTGTCCGCGCCGAGCAAGGCCCCAGCGGGTCAGGTCGCCCAGCGGCGGCACGACCGGGGCGCCCGGCGGATGCGGCAGGGCGTTGATGTGGTCGGAAATCCAGTTCGCTTTGCCTGCGATGCCCGCGCCGACCGTGATGGCCCAGAAGGCCAGTTGATCCCACGGCAGCAGGTAGCCCGTGAAGCCCAGCACCAGGGTCAGCACCATCAGAATGACGCCGATCACCCAGTTGAACTCGCGCGGCGGCTTTGTACGCGCCGGTGTAAAAGACGCGGCACATATGGAAGAACACGAGGCGATCATGGCGTTGGCCGACCAGAAGTGCATCCCGCGCAGGATGCAGCCGAACGAGACCGAAGCAGTGCAGGTCCAGCATCCGGTCGTAAGCCTGCTCGGTGGATGGCACATAGACGAACATCAGCAGCAGCCCGGAGATCGTCAGCAGGATGAACAGGTACATCGACAGCAGGCCCAGGCCGAACGTGTAGGTGAAGCGCAGGGCATGCTTCTCGATCTTGGCCGGCTGGATATGCAGCAGGAACGAGTTGAAGAACGCCTCCGAACGCTCGCGCTCGGTCTTGGGAAACGCCGTGGTCCGGTAGATGGACTTGTAGATGTTGTGACAGAGCGTGCGCGGGCGCAGGTTGTCCCAGACTTCCGGGGCCTGCCGGTAGATCGCTTTGTTCAGGCGGGTCAGCGGGCCGTCGGCGGTCGGGCGGCGGCTGCCGGTGCCGCCGGGCGGGACGGGTGCCGCCGGGACGGAATTCTTGAACGCTCATGGCAAAGGCTTTCTAAGAGAAACCCCCTAACCCCGACTTCTGGGGGAACAGGAAGCATGACTGAACCTATCTTGCTCCCCCAGAATTGGGGGCTGGGGGCGCATTCTACGCCACCGTGTAATAGTGGCCGGGATCGTTGAACTTTTTGCTTTTGTCCACTTCCAGGTCGCCGCTCGGCGTCAGAGCGATGTCGAACCAGAACAGAGCGATCTGCGCGGGGCCGTGGGTCACATTGCCCATGTCATCGTACTTGGAGCCGTGGCAGGGGCAGTCGTAACCCGTCGGCGAGGCGGCGACGGTGCAGCCCGAGGTGCTGGCAGACCATGGAGATCGCGCCGATCTTGATTGCCGTGCCGGATGATGGAGACTTTCTGGTCCGCGATGTTCTGCTTGGCGCCGTCCGGGAAGTTGGTGGGCTTGCCGATGGAGAACTTGGACGGCGGGCCGTAGGAGACATTCGGCCAGAAGAACTTGCCGAAGACGCCCGCCGCACCCACGATTCCGACCGTCAGCCCGGTCCAGGTTGCGAGTGAAAGAAAGTTGCGCCGCGTCAGTTCCTGCTTCTCGCGGTCATAATTGATTGCCATGGTACTTACCTAATGCTCTAATCGTCTTCTTCGTCACGGAATACGATGTATTTGGCGTCTTCAGCATTCTCAAAAGCGCCGCTTTTGACGCCCCACAGAAATGCCAGAAGCGCTGCCGTTCCCATTGTCGCGCCCGCGCCGAGCATCCACCAGATGCTGATCATTGCTGCCGCCCCCGTCCCGAGGCATTTCGGTCACAGTCATTATACTTAGCGGCAGGAAAGAAAGTCAATATCGGAAGGGGAGTTTGTGAAAATAATCTCAAATGCCAGGGAAGCCGCGATGAATGCCTCACAAAAAAACGTCCCCGGCCTGATGGTTTCAGGCCGGGGACGCCGGTTTGGCAGTTTGCAGGGCGGCTTAGGCCGTCGCTGCACTCGCTTTGCGTCGGCGAGCACGCAGGAGCAGTCCGCCCAGGCCCAGGCCGATCAGGGAAAGTGTTGCCACTTCCGCCGGCTCCGGGGCCGGTGAAGTGTCGGTCAATGTCACGTTGTCAAAGTCGACACTATGCATCGCGTTCTTCGCGCCGTCCGCCCCGAGGGACACCTGCAAGCCCTGGCCAACATACTGCCCGGTGTCCGTAAAGGAGTAGGTGTACTTCGTAAATGTGCCGGGAGCCGAAGTCAGGTGGCTGGCCCCTGCCAGGAATGTGCCGCCGGCTGTGGTCAGATCGATGCTGCCGGTATCAGCGACCAATATGTCGCTAGGAATACCCAGATAGGCAGACAGCGTGTACGTATGCCCTGGTGTCAGGGTCGTCGCGGCGATGTTCTGATAGATAGTCTGGAAGTTGACATAAGCGAACTGGTTGCCATCGGGGATACCGGTGGGATACAGCGGCGCACTGGTGGTCTTAGACTTGATCGTCTTTGACTCAACGCCAAACTCGTTATAGTTGCTGGTATAGCTTCCGGTCCAGTTTGTGATAACGTTGTTACTCTGAACGGCACCTTTGATCAAAACCGGCAACTCAAAGCTAGGGTTAGACACCAAATTGGTTTGTGCCGCAGCGGGATGCGCGGCGATCAAGCTCAACCCTGCGAGACCAATCGGCAGCAGAGCGAGGCGGGCATTGCATTTAAGAGACAAGAGCATGTCCTTTCTTCAGGCGCAGACTTTCAGATTCTGCACGGGTCGGTACTGCATAAAGTTGGTCGGTAGTGCGTGACGCTCATGCGACAACTGCAAGAGCAAGGTAATCGTAAGATTTAAGACAGAGGTCCAGTGAATTACCGTGCAAGAATCATGCCAACTTGACCAAGCCAGCAAAATTCGCGGCATTCCGGCAAATTATTTCAGAATTAGCAAGCCAGGCAACAAATCCAAACGCTTCCGACTGCCTGCTTTTGTTTCCATTGATACTGTACCACCTTTCCTGCTCGTTTGTCAATGTGCTTCCAGGAATATTTTGTATTTTTTATATTTAATTAGACACGGAGACCGGCGCTGTCGGATCGGTGTGCTGCAAGTCGCTGAGATAGGAAGCATAGCTTTGTATGTCAAACTTCGGACGGTTCCCACGGTACAGCGTCGCCAGTTCATCATCTGCGCTTGGTGCTTTTTCCAGCTTGACCATTCGTGCGATCTGATCCCGGATCTGCGACAGCGGCGGCTGGTTCGGCGCATCTTTGCGGAGGCATTTGATCGTCAAAAAGCCGCTTCCGAGCGGCAGGGTGGTGATCTGGCCTGGTTTCATGGCGAGCGCCGTTCCGAGGATAGTCTGATGCATCTGGTCCGGCAGGGAGTTCAGGTCCAGATGGAAGTTGTTCTCGCCGTCTACCCGCATGTCTGGCTGCGCGGCCATCTCATGGGCGGTACGCCCTTTGGCCAGAAGTCCCGCTGCCGTCTGCGCCTCAAACTCGGTCCCAGTCAGTACCAGAATGGACTGAACGCGCGCGGGCTGCGCGATCTGGGCCATGTTCTTCCGATAGAAATCAGCGATCTCGGCATCGCTGGCGGACACGCCCCGGATTCGCAGGTTTTCCAGGGCCAGGGCGAGACTGACATTTTGCCGAAGATGATCTTTGTCCGTATCCGCCGCGGCCGGCATCCCGCGCCGCTCCATCTCCGCCAGGCGCGCCTCTATCTGCACCGGGGTAGGCGTGACACCCGCCGTGGCGGCAGCCTGCCCAATCAGTTCCGTAAAGATGATCTTGGCCAGCACCGGCTTGCCCGCCGCAGCCTCCAAATCCGCTTGATATTCTCGCTTCTGGATCACCCGATTTCCAATCGTCACCAGAGGCCGTGTAGGAGTGAAGTGGTAGTAGAGAGCCAGATTGGCGGCAAAGGAGATCGCCGCCGCCGCGCCGAGCGCACCGGCGATCCGTCGCCACAGCCGTTCGCGGTCTTCCGCCTCCCGGACGAGCCACAGGCGGGCAGACTTGATCATCCGGCCAGCCAGAGTTCTGGGCGGCTGCGGAAGGCCGCCGAGTTCGGCATACTGCCGGTCGGCTTCCTGGATCATCTTCTGAATCCGCCGCTTTTCCAGCCAGACGCCCGGCAGATCAAGAAACTGGGAGACGCTCCGCTCTCTTTCCACGGCCTTTTGCGCGTTCTCCCATTGCTTGCGCTCCTTCTCAATGGCGCGCTCCTGGCGCTTGCGCTCTCTCAAAAAGGCGCGATCTTTTCAACCGGCTTCCAGCGTTCGGCGGAAAGCTTCCCAGGGGCTAGGTTTTTCGAAGTCGGGCATAGTGAGTGCGGAGTTCTTCCCAATAGATGCGGCTAGGGCGTTTTACCCGTAGAAACCACAGTGCAAAAATCGTGCCAAGTCCCAGCTAGAGCCAGTGCCACGGAATATGAAAGCCGCGCCGCCCAGGTATTGTGGGTATTATGACAGACTTCCGCGCATAGCGCAACTGCAAACGGGACGGCGAAATCAGTCGTCTTGCATGAGCAGGAGAACCACCGCCCCTTGCCGAAATAGCCTCAAAAATTCATAGGAGCCACCATGCTGACATCTGAACAACACGAGCAGTTTCTGAACGAGGGCTTTATCCTGCTTAAAGGCGCGTTCCCCCGCGAGGATTTCTGGCCTGGTGCGGGACGAGTGCGCCCGTGCCGGGTACGACGTAGACCGCCCCGAGACATGGCGCAAGGAATATGAGCGGATGGAATTGCAGCGCCGCCGGCCGCTGGCGGATTACGCGCCGCAGGCATGGCAGGCTTCGTGCGACCTGATGGGTGGGGAAGATCGGGTCAAGTCCCGCCCCGCAATTTCCCTGTTCGCCATGAACTTCCGGCAGGGGGCGGACAGACCGTATCAGCCCCCGTCGGCGCAGTCAAAGGGCTGGCACAAAGACGGCTGGCATTTCCGGCACTTCCTGGACAGCCCGGAACAGGGTCTGCTCGGCATTCCGCTGTTTACCGACGTTCTGCCCCAGGGCGGCGCGACATTTCTGGCCGTGGACTCCGTGCCGGCCGTGGCGCGCTTTCTGGCCGCCCATCCCGAAGGCGTTCTGCCGGATGCCTTTGACCTCCAAACGCTGCTCGCCGAGTGCCATGACTTCCGGGAAGCAACCGGCGAGGCGGGCGATGTGTATCTGCTGCATCCCTATATGCTCCACGCGGTCGGGCAAAATGTCCGGCAGCTTCCCCGCGCCATCACCAACCTGTGTTACGAACTCAACGAACCTATGAACTTCCACCGGGAAGACGGCAACTATTCGCCGGTTGAAGCCGCCATTTTGCGCGGGCTGGGCGTGGATCATTTTGATTTTCAGCCGACCCAGCCGCGCTACCGGACGCCGGACTATGGACCGATCAGCCAAGCGTACCGCTGAGGGCCGGGCTGGACGGGTGATGCCCCCGTTTCTTCCGGCTTTGCCTCTTGTTGTCCACTTTTACATCCGACGGCCAGAGCATGGTCATGGTCCACACAGGCTTGGCCGGGGCGGCGGGCGGCGCGGACTGGAACGGGCCGCTGGCGGCAAGGGTGGCGGCTCTCTTACCGCCTTTTTTATCCGGCGGCGACAGGGCCTGAAGGTATTTCACATCTGTAGCGGCCACCATCTGCCGCGCGTCGGCGATCTCCAGCGGATTCAGTGTCGGGCCGGCAACCCCTTTGAGAAGCAGCCGCACCGCCTGGTCATCGGGAAGTGTCGTCTCCGTGTAAGTCCGCATTGTTCGCTGTTTCTTTGCAGCGACTGGCGTATAGGTGACCACGGGGATACGCTGCCGGTATCTGCCGGAACCGACTGTATAGAATCGGGTGTGAGCCTTTTGCCCGGCAGGCTGGCCCGGAATCGTGCGCGTCGCTGTTTTAGGCCGCCCGGCGAAGTGAAATGTCTGCACGACATACATTCCGTGGTCGCCGGAAACGATGCGCCCTAAAAACCGCGTCCCGCTGTTTTCTGTAATGCCGACGATCTGCGGCTTTCCGATCAGTCCGTCCAGAAGCGCGGACGGCGGCCCGGACGCGGCGGCTGGGCTGGAGAGGGCGGCGCTTCCCGGGGCAGGGGCTGCCGGGGTCAACGAAGTTTGCGCCAGGGTGGGAACGGCGCAGGCAAGCAAAGAAAGAACAAAGAGAGATCGCATGGTCAGGCTCCTTTGCGGCGATGAAAACGCGGCGAGTGAAGCATTCTCAACATGACCCTTTGACGCTGCACGCCGGCAAATGTTCAATGCGTGTCCTGCCCGCTTGGCGCGCAGTTTTTCCTGTGCCTGCCTGGTGCCGCTTGTGTTTTTGCGCGGAACTGCCGATATGTCAATAGATTTGACTAGGGGAAGCAGCATTCTGCGATGAGCAAAAAACAGAGCCTCAGCCTCGGCTACCGATTGACTGCCAGCTTCTGCGGCGTCATCCTTCTTGGCCTTGCCGGCTACTTTCATACCGTGCAGGTTCTCCAGACAAGCGCGGATCATAACCGCCGCACCGACGAAATCATCCACGACGGCATTGCCCGGACCAAAGATGTCGCGCTGGCCTCGCAGCAAATGTCGGCGAATGCCGCCGAATTTGTGTATTCCGGCGACCCGGCGTACCGGGAAGCGAAGCGGCAGTCCGACCGGGCCGGACGGCAGGCCTTCAGCGGTCTGGAAAACACGCTGGCCGAACTGCCGAACGCGACAGAACTGCTCAAGCTGGCGGCCGAAGCGCGGCATCAAAACGAGCATGCGTGCAAGCCTCTGGAAGACCAGGCCATGCAGTTGGCCGCATCCGGGCGGCGGCGTCAGGCCCAGGCGCTGTTCGCGTCGCGGTATGCCGCTTCCCACGGGCAGCTTGATCTGGACATTTCCGATCTGGTGGATCATCTGAACCAGTATCAAAGTGTTTCCGAGGCGGTGGAAATCCGGGCCGCGCACGAGGCTGTGCTCGGTGGCTGGGCGGTTCAGGCGCTGATCGTGGCGATCTCTCTGCTGGTCGCCTGCCGGATATCGCGCATCACCAGCACCGGCATCACGCAGGTGGTCGGGGCCGAAGAAGACGCGCGCCGCGCGCGGGAGATGCTCCAATTGATCATGGACACCATCCCGCAGAAGATTTACTGGAAGGACACACACTCAGTCTATCTGGGCTGCAACCTCAACTTTGCGCGCGCTGCCGGGCTGGAAGGCCGGGAGGAGATCGCCGGGAAATCGGACTTTGATCTGCCCTGGGACAAAGAGGAAGTTGACCGGCTGCGCGACGCCGACCGGCGCGTCATGCAGTCTGATTGCCCCGAATACCATGTCCTGGAAGCGACCGCGCCTGTTGACGGTCGCCCGACCTGGGCGGAGACAAACAAAATCCCGCTGCATGACGCCTTTGGCAACGTCACCGGCATTCTCGGCACCGTGGAAGACATCACCGAGCAAAAGCAGGCGGAGGAATCGCTGCGCGAGAGCGATGCCCGTCTGCGAACGGTCATCGCGGCCATCCCCGTCATTGTCTTCGCGCTGGACAAGCACGGGGTTTTCACCTTCTGCGACGGCAAAGGGCTGGAAGCCCTGGCGCTGGAGCCGGACCAGGTTGTCGGACGCCGCGCTTATGAAGTTTTCAGCGAGACGCCGGCCCTGCTGGACCATCTCCATCTTGCCCTGACCGGCATTCCGCATGCCTGGACCGTGGATATTAACGAGCGGACGCATGAGACGCAGGCGATGCCGCTCCATGACGAGGCAGGCGAACTGACGGGGATCGTCGGCGCGGCCTATGACGTCACCGATCACAAGCGGCTGGAACATCAATTGTCCCATCAGGCATTTCACGACGCGCTCACCGGGCTTCCCAATCGCGCGCTCTTCCGCGACCGCCTGGAACATGCCCTGGTGCGGGCGCGGCGGCGTCATGCCGCGGTGGCGGTTCTTTTCGTAGACTTGGACAACTTCAAGCTGGTCAACGACAGCCTCGGCCATCAGGCCGGCGACATGCTCCTGCTCACAGTCACAGAGCGTTTGGGCGGCAGCCTGCGGGACGGCGACACGCTGGCGCGTCTGGGCGGTGATGAGTTCACCATCCTGCTCGAAGATGTCGCCGGACTGGAAACCGCCACGCAAATTGCCGACCGCATCGCCGAGGCGCTGCGTGCGCCGATCCTCGTGGCCGACCATTCCCTGTTTGTTTCCGCCAGCATTGGGGCCGCCATCACAGATTCGCTCAAAATCTTCGCGCCGGAAGACCACTCCCCGGAGGCCGAAGCCGAAGACCTGCTGCGCGACGCCGACATCGCCATGTACCAGGCCAAAAACAACGGCAAAGCCAACTGCGTCGTCTTTGACCGCCGCATGACCGATCATGTGATGGAGCGTCTGGAATTGGAAACCGAGATGCGGCGCGTTCTGGACGCGGCGGAAGCCCAGCCGGGCGCGGCAGCGGGCGATCACGGCGAACTGGTGCTGCACTACCAGCCGATTGTCTGCCTGAGCACCGGCACGGTGCGCGAAATTGAAGCCCTCGTCCGCTGGAACCATCCCCGGCGCGGCTTGATCCCGCCCGCCAAATTCATTCCGCTGGCGGAAGAAACCGGCCTGATCGTGCCTCTGGGAACCTGGGTGCTGCGGCAGGCGTGCCGCGAGGCGAAACGGCTGCAAGCGGAGTTTCCCAGCGACCAGCCGCTGGTGATCGGGGTGAATCTTTCAGTTCGGCAGTTGGAGCAGGCCAACCTTGTGGAAATTGTGACCGGTATTTTGGAGGAGACAGGGCTTTCCCCGCAAAACCTGAAGCTGGAAATTACGGAAAGCGTGATGATGGAGCGCGCCGAGCCGATTTTAGACAAGCTCCACCGCCTGCGGGCGCTGGGAATTAAACTGGCGATTGATGACTTTGGAACCGGCTACTCGTCTATGGCCTGCCTCAACGATTTCCCGCTGGACACGCTGAAAATTGATCGCTCGTTCATTGAGCGAATGAACGACCCGGACGGCATGGCGATCGTCCAGGCCATTGTCGTGCTGGCCCAGGCGCTGCATCTGCAAGTGACCTGCGAGGGTATTGAAACGGCAGGGCAGTGGGAGCAGCTCCAGGCATTGGCCTGTGATCGCGGCCAGGGATATTACTTTGCCCGCCCGCAGACATCGGAGGCGCTGACCGCCATCCTGAATGCCGAAGCCGCCTCAGAAGATTCCCCGGCGCTCGAAGCCTCTTCCTGGCTGGTGTCCGCCGCGCCCTAATTGGCGTAAGCGCGGCGGGTGACGCGATGCCGCCGGGTAATTGCCTTATGCGTTTTAGCCGCGACAGCCGCCGTCTTGTGATAATACCGGGTGCGGCTGTCCAGCAGGACGCCCATCTCCGTTCCTGGCGTTAAATCCACGTCATGCACCTGCTGCGGGCCTTTCAGCACGGAGCCTGCCCCGTAGCCCAGCCCGGCCCCGATCAGAATGTCCTCTATTTTGACCTTTTTCCCGGTCAGCAATCCCGCCAGCAGGCCCGCGCCCGCGCCATATCCGGCATAGGTCAGGCGCTGATCCTTGTTCGTGCTTTTCGCCACCAGAACGCCGTCGCTGCGCGTGGACAGGTTCTTCGCATCCAGGCTGGCCGGCCCGCCGGAAATGGCGATGGAGCGTCCGTCGGACAGGTGCAGGCGCGTGAAGCCCAGGCTGAGTGTGCCGGGCTGATCGCCCGCCTGCGGCGTCGCCGAGCGCACGACTCCGTCCACGGTCGCGCCCTGCATGATGGCCCGATAGGCCGGCTTGCTGCTGTCCACAGTCGCGGTAAAGGTGTCGCCGGCCTGAGCCTGCGCCGAGGAAAGCTCGGTGTCCAGCTTGACCGGGATAATCGTGCCGGGGTCCAGCACGACCTGCGCCTGGGAACCCGTGCGTGTCTGCGCGCCCGCCATCGGCGCGGCTGCGCCGAGGAAAACGGCGGCGACGGCCGCCGCCCCGATCATCTTCCGCTGGTTGTGTGTAGTCAGTTTCATGGATTGATCTCTCTTTCATCGGGCGTCTTCCGCTGTCAGTGACGCGGGACTGACCCGTCTCTATGGATGTGACCGCTGCGATGTGGGGATTGTTCCGGGCAAGCAAAAGCCCCGCCTTTATACTGAGGGCGAGGCTTTCTATTAAAGAAATGATAATGACAGGGTGAGTGAGACTCTCAAATGACTTGCATCCGTCCCGACCGGGTGCCCAGAAGAGCGCCGGCCTTATCAAAAAAATGCAGCAGCCACCGATTGTCGGGCGCTTCTTCCAGCAAGGCCCGGCGCTTTTTTTCCGCATCGACAAATTCCACGGCCGGGAGTGGATCAGGAATGGCCTGGAGGGGAACGCCGTTCTCATCATACAGCCGCGCATCGTTCAGTTCCTGCCGCAGTTTCTCCGCCAATTTCAGCATTTTCTGCTCGGCGTCGCTTACGTTCATGTAGTTCCTTTCTCGCAAATGAGACTTGATCCCTCATCATTATACAGCACTTATGGCAACAAATGCAGATTTTTCTAAAACTTTATATAAATTATTTTCAGAGTAAATTGTGGCTGATAGCAAGAGGAGTTGCCAAATCCACCAGCGCATGATCATCATTCCGAAGTTAATTTGGGGGTGACATTCGCGCGTAAGGCTTTCACGAGAAGGTGGACTGTCGTACAGGGATTGTCTTGCTGCGGATTATGTTCTGCTCCATACTCGGCCAGCAGGCTTTCGGCCCGCCGGATTGCCTGTTCCTGACGGCTTTGCAACTCACGGTGCATCGTCACACTGTTTTTGTGATAGCCGTGTCCCAGGCGATCTTTCAGTATCCCATAATACTGATCACGATGCAGCGCTTCTCGATGGTCATCAAAATGCAGCAAGTACCATAACTCAAATGCCTGATTGGTATAGGCTACCTGAAAACCGGCGGCTCTGGCTTTTTGGATGGCATTGTTGAAGTCATCGGCCTCAAACAAGTCACGGTCAAACACGCACCAAACCTGATCATACGGCAGTTTTGCTGCACCCTTGAGCCGTATCGCTTCATCCACTAAACTGAGCGTGTTGCGCCCACTGCCTTCAATCTCCACGACGCGCCCTGGAACGCGGAACTCCCGGAAATAATTCGGCTCCGTCTTTTCTCCCTCGCAAACAATCAGGAATCGCTCTACAATCTCCCGGTCGTCTATCCGCCGCTGGCCGGATACTCGCTCGGCCTGCGGCTGAAACTGCGGACGCCCACTCTGCTCTGTCCGTCTTCTCTTTTGAGACTTCCGGTCAGACATGGGCCAACTCCGGCTGCGTTTCTGTCTCCGCTGCCTCCTCACGATGCGCCCACGGCAGCCGCGTCAGGTCGCCCAGGAATGGGATTGCCCCGTACCGGCCTGCCAGATAGTTTTTCTCAAACGCGGCATCGTTGCGAACCCGGTACTCCGCCAGTGATGTTAAGTGCGTCGCTCCCTGCTGGTCTTTTTCCGTGAACCAGATTTGATCCCGACGGAACAGGCTCTTATCCAGCAAGTTCGTGTCATGCGTGGCAAAGATAAGCTGTGCGCCCTTTGGGTTGGTCAGGGGCGAATGGAACATCTCAACAATGCGTTGTGTCATCAGCGGGTGCAGCCGAGCGTCTAATTCGTCAATGAACATGAGTTGTCCATGTGCAAAGATGCTGAGGAGAGGCCCCGACATAGCAATCAGTTTCCGAGTTCCCTGCGATTCGTGTGTATCTACGGCAAAGGAGACGACATCCTCCGGTCTACTCGCGTAATGGGTCGCATAAAGGCCAGGAATTGCAGGGGGAGGCGGTTCCAGAAAAGTGATATGCTCGATGCCAAGATCAAATTGATGGATGAGCGCAGCAATCTCTATTCTCTGTGATAAATTCTTGAAGCATTTGAGCGTATATTGTTGGTGTTGGTCATCCTGTAACCCGGTTGTGACAAACAGATCATTAAACCATAATTGAAGCTGCTGTGTCAGAAGCCCATTGAATAAAGCCACGACGGAGAGAAACAGCGCTTCCTTTCTTGTTCTCGCTTCCAGCCCTTTCCCTTCTCTAAAGTCGGATCCTGATATTGATCACCTGGCCTTCGCGCAAAAATAAAGCCACTTCCTTTGTCTTTGGCACATAAAAAAGCCACTCGGAGACAATATGCGTTTTGTCTGCCTCAAATCCGTAGCGATACTGACGCCCGTCAATCAAAAAGATCATCTCAAAGAACGCTGGCTGTTCGCGCGTCTGTGTGTCTAGTAGAAATGGCTCCAAACCAATAGCGGCGGGGGTAGAAGCCTCTCGTGCCGAGTCCAGCACGAACTGACGCATAAAACGCAACGCCACGCCGAAATTGCTTTTGCCGCTGGCATTAGCCCCATAGATTGCCGCTGTTTTGAGCAGGCTTAGGTTCTTCTTGACGGGGATAACATTGTCCTCATCCAGACTTGGGTCTTCGGAAGTCAGGTTTGCCGCAACCATGCTGAAGGTTGTTTTGTCCCGAAAAGACTTGAAATTGCCGACAGTGAACTCAATTAACATAGATAGTTTCCTGGAATAGACAGGATTTCTGCTGGAAATCCGCAAATAAGCCATTTATTATAACACCATTGTACCATATTAAGTTTCACAATCACAGATAACACAAAAAAACCGCCTGCCTTTAATCAAAGACAGGCGGCTTTCTGCGCTTACTTGCTGACCGTGATGTCCTAGGGGACGGAGACGGCGACGCGCTCAGGGGTGGTCTTAGGGGTAGGCTTTGCTTTCGGCAATGCGCGGTTTAGCGCCTCTGGCCGGGCAGAGGGCCGGGAACGACTTCCAGGGCCGTGCCATTCGCCAGGCGGTAAACATAGAAGTCACTGTCTATGCTGAAGATACGCCCATAACCTGCCGACTCCGCCAGCGCAATCAGGGAAGCGTCCGCCAAATCCATCGGTCGGTCGGCATACTGCTCCATGAGATGCAAGGTACGCAGCGTTTCTGCTGGACTGGGCGTATGCAGCCTCAGAGTATCGGTGAAGACTAGCTCGGCAAGGAGTTGTTGCATTTGCCAGCCTGTTCTTTTTCCTGTGAGATACATCGCCTCCGACAAGCAAGGCCACGTCGTCACGAGCGGGACGGGAAGCGCGGCAATCACGGCGCGGCATCTTTCAAACTGCTCTGGTTGGCCTTTCGGATATACCAGTGCAAACAGCGGGCCGGTATCAGTGAGTGTGCTGTCCGGGGTCATGGCAACTGAAATCCCTGCCCCCGATACTTTTCCGTGATGATCTCACCAAACAGCCGCTCTTCAGGCGCCTGCTCCTGCTGTTCCTGGCGTGGCTCCCCTTCCAGCGCCTGCGCTTTGGCAATCACCTCCAGCAAAACGGCGCGGAGACGCGCCTGCTCCGGCGTATCCTGAGCAGCGACTTCTTTCGGGGCTTGAAGCAGAATTGCCTCCGGGTTGAGCAATGCTTCTAAAGCGGCATCAATCACCGCCTCCGGGGCCATGTTTTTTTCTGTTGCCACTGCCCGCAGGCGGGCCTCGGTTTCCGGCGCAAGTGTGAGTGTCATAGGTCTACTCTCCTCCCTCCATTATATCACAAGCAATCTCATTTGCTGACCGTGATGTCCTGGGGGATGGAGACGGCAACGCGCTCAGGGTTGTAGTAGGGGTACGCTTTGCTTTCGGGCGTCCGGGCGTGGATCGGATATTTGGCTTTGAGGCCGTAGGTGAGCGTGACGGTCTGGCCGGGGGTGAGTTTTTCCAGATAGACGATGATCTGGCGGGCGGCCAGGGTGTACTTGCTGATGGTTTTGTTCTCCACGGCAGCCTCTAAGGCGTCCGGCTGGACGGTGAAGCCGGGCGGGATGCCGAGGTCTATTAAGGGCATCTCGGCGGTGCGGTCGGTGACGTTCTTGACCGTCGCGGTCACGGTGGCGGTGTCGTCCTGGGCCAGCATGGTCTTGTCGTAATTGACGCTAATGGACAGCGGGCCGGACTCTTTGGCGACCGGGGCATCGGGGCGGACCCAGGGTTGGTAATAGCGGGCGGCGATCTGGTACAGGGGCGAACCCTGGCCGGCCCATTCCAGGCGGATCACGTTCGTGCCGGGCGTTAAGTATTTGGACAGGTCGGCCTGACGCATCACGTCGCTGTCATCGGGCGTGATCTGGAAGGTCTGGACAGGCTGGCCGTTGGCCAGAACCGTCACCGTGCCGCCTCCGCCGCCGACAGCGTTGCGCGAGGCATAGAGCAGGGATTTAAGCGACCAGACGGTTCCCTGCGTCGTTTCCCAGGTGCCGTAGCTGTCTTTGCTCTGGACCAGATAGGTCAGCACTTTCTCCACGAAACTTGCGTTGCGGCCCCAGTGCAGCAGGCCGTAGGCGGCCAGGCCGGTCGTTTCCAGGTCCGCCCCGCTGCCCTGCGCGCCGGTGAAGGTCTGGCCTTCGCCCTGCCAGTAAGCGGTTTTGTCGGTTTCTTTGGCAAGGGAGATCAGTTTGTTGGCGACTTCCGCCGTCGCTTCGCCGTTGCGGTCCACGCGGGCCAGCAGATTGAGGATCACGGCCAGCGTGTAGGGGTCTTTCGCCTCCCCCATGTGCGCTTTGACGTAGCCGATGCCCGCCGCCAGTTCCGGGCCGTCGTAGCCGCTTTCGGCCAACGCCCAGGCGACATAGGCGGTGGTGCGAAGCGCGCCGGTCTGCCGGTTGATGATGCCCTCGGCGATGCCCTGATTGGTCTCTTCCCAGCTTCCGTCCGCCTGCTGCTTGCCGGCCAGCCAGCGCTGGGTGCGGGCGATCACGGCCGGGTCCACATCATGGACGCGGGCCATGTCGGAGAACTCCAACAGGCCGTAGGCGGTCAGGATCTGATGCGCCGGCTCGTCGCCGAACCAGGAGAAGCCGCCGTTTTTGCACTCGAACGTGACCAGCCGCTGATAGCCGACGTTGATGTACTTTCGGCCTTCATTGCAGTTCCGGGTTGATCTTCTTGGTCTGCTTCAGATAGTCCAGCACCAGCACGTCGGGATAGGTGGTGGAACTGGTCTGCTCGAAGCAGCCGGGGCATCCGCAGCATCCCGTCCAGCCCTTCGACGACCTGGCTGAATGTGCCGGGATAGAGCTTGACCAACAGCTTGCTCGCGCCGGGCAGGGCGTCGGCGGGGAGGGTGACGGTCTTTTCCACATGCGCCTTCCAGTCGGTCGTTGATGGCGGTGTCAAACTCCTTGCCGTCGGGCAGGACATCTACCACGCGCCGCACGGCGTCGGAGAGCGTGGTGCCCTGGCCGTGACGGTCAGCGAGAAATGGCCGAGCAGTTTGACCGTGATGGGATAGTAAACGACTTTGACCTCGCCCGGCCCAATGGACAGCGTCTGCGTCGCCGGCCCGCGCAGGTAAACCAGGGCTGCTCGGCCAGCGTCAGCGTCACTCCTGCGGCGTGGGGCAGGTAGTTGTAGACGGCGACGGGCATCTCCACGCTGTCGTGCTGGGTGAGGGCGACGGGCAGGTCCATGTCCACAAAGAAGTCCTGGAAGACTTTGACCGGCGCGGTCGCGCTGCCGAGCTGCCCGCTCAGGCCGCTGGCCAGCATGGACAGCCGCCAGGTGGTGATGGAGTCGGCCATCGGCACGCGCACTTCGGCATGGCCGGTGTCGTCGGTGATCAGCGCCGGGTTCCAGTACATCGTTTCGGGGAAGTAGGAGCGGACGCGCGGCTCAGGCGTGATGCCAGTGCCTAACGAGTTGCTATTCCGAGTGCGGAACATATTCCCCAGCACTGTGCCGCGTTGAGAATGGGGATGCGCTCGGCCATTGCCATCGGTGCGGCAGGAGCCATGGCACTGGTCTCGGCGCTTCCATCGGCGGCATCTTCTACCTGCCATCGCGCCGGCTTTAAAGGCCATCTGGCCTCTGCGCCAAAAAGGCCATCGGCGGATAGCGAATTGCGGCTGGATTCTACGATATCATCACTCGTTCCCCAGCAAGCCGTCCGGGCCGGCGCTGCTGAGGGTGAAGTAGCCGTTGTAGGCGTGTTGCCGTAGAGGTTGGCCCTGTACCAGTGGCCCCAGGGTCAATCAGCTCCGACTGCTTCAAGTAGCCCTTCGCGACCAGATATGTCAGCGACTGCTCCGCCGTCAGCGACCGCTGACGTTCGCCTGCCGATACTTCGCCAGCGCCGGCATTGATCTGCACCAGCGCCTTTGTCATTTCGGCCTGGGCGGCTGGCTTCGCACCTTCTCCACGCGCGACTGGTAGGTGTTGACACGCCAATCAAAGCCGTCTGCGGCGGGCGCAGTGCCAGCAGCATGGCCGCCGCCCGCTGACGAGGGGTCGTCTTCGCGGCCTGTCCAGAAACAGCCCTGCGGGCGTCAGGCCGTGGATCTCGTACTTCGGCTCCATCAACTCTTTTTCCAGCGTGAAGTAGATCTTCTCCAGGCCCGGCTTGCAGTTCCGAGAGGGCGAAGACGCTCTCATCCACCATCGCCAGCCCGAGCGCGGCCTGACCGGGATGTGCCTTCTGATCCTGCACCGCTGAAGCGCAGTAGCGGCATCCCCGCCGGGCTTGTACTCGCGCCTTGTCGGCGGTCGATCTGATACGTTCAGATCGTCGGCAGGCGAGACGATGAGCGTGCGGGTGTCCCGGATGATGTTCTTCGTTGGGCAGGATCTTGTAGGCGTGCAGTTCCAGCGTGCCCGTCCATGTCGTCGCGTGACGCGGCAGCGTGAAGCTGCTTCCTGCCCGTCCTGCATGTCCGCGGCATGGGTGAGAATGGTCTGCTTGTTGCGGATCACGTCCAGGTAGAGCGTGCCGCCCTTGACGTGGAGAGACGGCGGCCAGATTCAGCCGGTCACCGACCTTCGCCAGCGTCTTGTCGGAGCGCAGAATATCAGCCCTTCCGAGGCGCGGCGTCCAGCGATCTGCATTGCCCGTGCTGTATGGCCCGTCGGCGTCGGTCGCCGTCCACCGTCAGGGTCACGGCGTCTCGTCGGCAGGGCGTGAACGCATAAGTCGCCAGTCCCAGGTCGTCGGTGGTCAGAGCTGTTGATCGCCGGCATCTGCGACGTGCCGGCGTACAGCAGACATTGCGCAGCGCCTTGCAGCGGCTGCGCCGTCGGGCGTGGCGGCGGCGATGAAGACGCGGTTCTCGACGCCGGGAACCAGACCCGCGATGTTCCGGCACGACGACCAGCAAGATCGGCTCTTTGACCACCGGCACGATCGTGTGTCTTCCTGCGTCTGGTCGGCCGTGTCTTTGAGGGTGCCGGCGAACTCGACCACGGCCTTGCCCTGCTCGAACGGCTGACCGACGAACGATTCGGCAGCGTGTAGTCGGAAGGTGTACCCGCCCGTGTGCATCCGTCTTGCCCGTCAATTCGCCGAGTTTGGTCACGCCGATGTCGATGGTGTTGACGGCCACCGTCACCGTCGCGCCCGCGACGGGCTTGCCGAAGAAGTAGTGGGCCTCCACGGTGCCCTGCACCGTCTCGCCCGGCAGGTAATAGGGCTTGTCGGTGGTGAGCGCGACCTTGAACTTGGGCAGCACGTAGCGCTCCACGCGCACCTTCTTCTCGGTCTGCCCGGTACGGCAGACACGGCGCGAAGGGTAAACGCTGCCCATGTTGACCTCGTCCGCCAGCACAAAATCGGCGGAGGCGACGCCGAACCGCGACAGCATGGCGCGCTGCTTGAAGACTTTGTTGCCGCGCGCATCCTCCACTTCGAACGTCACCGGCGTTCCCGCCAGCGGCTGCCGGGTCGCCATATCCATCGCCAGCGCGCGCAGATGGATGGTCTGACCCGGCTGGTACAGCGGCTTGTCCGAAGACAGCATGACCTGCACCGACTCGGCCAGTGTCAGCGGCTGTGTCACCGTGTCATCCCCCAGCGGCAACTCTACTTCCACGCGCAGCGTGTACGCCCCCGGCTTGATCTTCGGGGCCATAAATGCCGCGTCCACCGTCCCAAGACGACTTGTTTCACCCGAAAACAGCGCATGCGAGGCGGTTTTCGGGCCAACCAGCCAGACGGCCACATGGGCCGGCATCGGCTGGCCCGTCTTGTGGTTGGACACAATGACGCGCAGAGCCGCCGGCCCGCCGCGCAGCCACGTATTTTGCCCCAGCACGCGCGTTTCCAGCGGCGTGAGGGTGAACGGGTTTGCCGAAGCCGCCCAGACCATGTTCGGCAAAGCGCCGAGCGTTGCCAGCAGGCAGAAAAAGAAGCAGATGCGTTTCATAAAGTGTATCTCCAGAACCTACCCAGGTGGGTTCTTGCTCTTTGACCCCCCGATTTGCCATAGCCTTCAATTCTGTGTTATACTCACATCACGATTATGACTGAATTACACAAAGAACGTGTGACCTGGGCCACTGACGGCTCGATAAAGAGAGAAGACGAGCGCGGCGCAGCGCAGCTTCTGCTGCAACGCTGGGGCGGGGCACCCCTGATGTACTTTGCCCTGCTGCCGGACAAGCGCTATTTATGGGGGGGCACGGCGGGACAGGAATGGGGCATCGCTTACCGGGTCGTGGGGCGGCAGGCGCTGGCGATGGGCGATCCGTTCGGCGATCCTGAGAAGGTGGCCGAGGCAATTGCCGCGTTCCAGGCCCACTGCCGCCGGATGGGCTGGACCGCGGCATTTTACCAGGTGACGCCTTCTGCTCTGGACGCCTATCATCAGGCTGGCCTGCGGGCCGTCAAAGTCGGCGAGGATGCCCAAATTCACTTGCCGGACTTTGCCCTGGCCGGAAAGCGGTTCAAGAACCTGCGAAACGATCTGCGGCGCATTGAAAAAGCCGGCGTCCGGCTGGAAGAGTATGGGCCGGATGCCCCGCCCGACGTGATGGTTGTGGAAGAAATGGCCGCAATCTCGGCAGGCTGGCGGCGGGCGCATCGGGCGCGTGAAGGGACGTTCGCCATGGGCGGATTTGATCCCGCCAGCGATTTGTTCCGCGAGAGCCGCACTTTTGTCGCGCGCGACGGGGAGGGCGGCAGAATGCTGGCGTTTGCCACGTTTGTTCCAATCTTCGGAGCCGGGGAGACGCGCGGCTGGGCGCTGGACTTGATGCGCCGCCGCGCGGATGCCCTGCATGGCGTCATGGATTTTCTGGTGGTCTCCGCCGCGCAGGTCTTTCAGGCCGAAGGCGCGGCCCTGCTGAGTTTGGGCCTATCGCCGCTGGCCGGGGCGGGCGGCACGGGCGAAGCGCCCGCGCTGGCCCATATTCGCCGCTTTCTGTTTCTGCGTCTCAGCCGCGTTTACAATTTTCAGGGTTTGCACACGTTTAAATCGCAAATTCGCGACCCACTGGGAGCCGCGTTATCTGGTTTCCGCAGGCGGGCCGGGTCTGGCGGCGACGGCCAGCGCCGTTCTGCAAGCACATCTGGGCGCACCGAAGAAGCCCCGTCCATGCGCCGGACGCCTGGGGCGTTCCGGGCGGCGACGGGTGATGGCGCTGGCCGCGCTGCTCCTGCTGGTCTTCACGCCTTTTGAAAAGACACTGGCAAAGCGGGCGGTCAAACTGCCGCATCGGCTCGCCCGCTGGGAGCAGACGACCCACTGGCATCCGGCAAGCCACTGGCACCGGAAGGCCCGAACATGGGGCTGATGATCCCCGCCAGCCGCGTCAGGGGTTTTGCCACGAGCGGCAGCCCCAGAACGGGCCGTAAGCGGCCAATCATCTCCTGAGCAAAGGCCAGCAGTTCCCGTGTCCGTGCCTGCCCTGCGCTGCGGTCCTGGAGCCAGAACAATACAAAGAGCAGGTGCGCGGCATAAAACAGCGTCGCCATCTGCTCCGCCTGTTTCGGCTTCGGCGCATCGCTCGCTCCGGTCGTCACCGTCAAAAAGATGCGCCAGACCTGGTCGCGTATCCCGGCCACGCCTTCCCCCAGCACGGCGACCGGCGAGTTCGGCGCTAACCCGGCGGAAAACAGCGCGCCCATGGTCTCTCGATGCGGCGTCAGCCGTCGCAAATCCGCTTCTATCGCTGACGAGAACCGCCGGGCAAGCGGACCGGGCGGCAGCGCGCGGACCTCTTCTTCCAGTTCGGTCGCGCACCGCTCGTACAATTCCAGCACCATTTCTTCTTTTCGCGCAAAATAACGATACGCCAATCCCAGCGAACAGTCAGCCGCTGCCGCGATGTCCCGCATCGTCGTCTCGTCATAGCCCTTACTTGCGAACAATCCCAGAGCCGTCTCCAGAATATGCTCCCGCGTCCGCATCGCCTTCGGTGTTTGTTTCGTCGTCATTTCACGCTCCAAAAAATAATTCCTGAACACGTTCACTAAATACTTGACATTCGTTTCTGATTGTGGGTATGCTCTTTTTATCAATCAAGTGAACATGTTCATTATAGCACAAATGAGGAGAAAATCATGACCATCATCCCGCCCGTCAGAGCCGAACTCGCCGAACGCTTTATTTTCAACTTTCGGATGCCGCTGGACTCCATGCGCGACTATCTACCCGTTCCCTGGCTTGAGCCTCAGTCAGTGCAGGGCTTCGGCGTCGCGTCTTTTTGCCTGCTGGATTTGCGGCACATCACGGCTGCCCCGTTGCCTACGACGATTGGCCTGCACAGCATTAGCTGCGCCCCGCGCTACGCTGTTCTGGACACGTCCGGCGAGACGCCGAAACCGGCAGTATTTGTGACCGAACGGCAAACGTCGTCCTCGTTCGGCTCCTGGTTCACGGGGCTGGGCTTTTCCAGCCGTCATCTTTACGCTCCGGCCCATATCACGCCCCGAAACACAGAAGTTGACATTGAGGCGCAAAGCGCGCACGACGCCTCGCCGTTCTGCGCGACGGTCAAACCTCTCGCCAAGACAAACTCGGCCCTGTTCGGCTCCCCGGAAGATTTCGGCGCCTTTATCGCGCAGGGCGTCACCAGCTATGGCCTGTCCCGCTACCCCAATCAACTGACGAAAGTGGACATGCACAAAGAAGATTTCGGCTATGAGTCGCTGGAAACGCTTTCGCTGCAAAGTCCGCTTCTGGAACGCTGGCAGGCGAGCGGCGCAGTCCTGGACAGCGCCTTTCGCACTTGCGGCGGACGCTATGAGTGGACTTATCACGGTCTGCGGGCAGCGCAGGCATGACAACTCTGCGTCTCCAAACGGTGATTGCCGCCCCGCCGGCGCGGTGTTTTGATCTGGCCCGAAGCGTTGATTTCCACGCTGCCAGCGCTACACCTATTCAGGGAAAAGCCATCGCGGGCCGGCGAGCAGGGCTGGCGGAGCGAGGAGATCAAACAACTTGGTCCGCGCGGTTCTTCGGATTGCGCTTTACCCTCACGACACAGATCACGGAGTTTGACCGACCGCATTGTTTTTCCGATGTGATGTGCGCTGGGCTGTTCACCCATTTCGGGCATGTCTATACGTTCCAGGCGAACAGTGACACACAAACCATGATGATGGACGTATTAACTTTTCGCAGCCCCTGCGGCATCTTCGGCGAGATGTTTGACAATCTTGTTTTGCGCCGACGGATGCAGACCGTGGCCGAGCATCGTCTGCAATGCCTCAAGCGCGCTGCCGAGTCGGAAGAATGGCGGCAGTATCTGAAACCGGAGGAAAACACTTGAAGATCATCATACCGGGCGGCAGCGGGCAGGTCGGGACAATTCTGGCGCGGGCGTTTCACGCCGAAGGGCAGGAGGTGGTGGTTCTCAGCCGCAGTCCACAGAAAGCGCCCTGGCGAACGGTCGCCTGGGATGCGGAGACATTGGGGGATTGGGCGGCGGAACTGGACGGAGCGGACGCTGTCATCAATCTGGCGGGGCGCAGCGTGAACTGCCGCTACACGCCGGCAAACCGACGGGCTATTTTGGACTCGCGCGTCCACGCCACGCGCGCTGTCGGAGAGGCGATTGCCGGAGCGTCCCGCCCGCCGCGCGTCTGGCTGCAAATGAGCACGGCGACGATCTACGCCCATCGTTATGACGCGCCCAATGACGAAGCGACCGGCATTCTGGGCGGCGCAGAACCGAATGCGCCGGACACCTGGCGGTTCAGCATTGACGTGGCCCAGGCGTGGGAGCGGGCGCTGGACGAGGCCGCGACGCCGGATACTCGCAAGGTGAAGATGCGCGCGGCGATGGTGATGAGTCCTGACCGGGGAGGCGTCTTTGACACGCTGCTGGGCCTGACGCGGCGCGGGCTGGGCGGGCGGTCCGGGGATGGGCGGCAGTATGTCTCGTGGATACACGAAGCGGACTTTGTGCGAGCCGTCCGCTGGTTGATGGAACATGAAGGGATCACAGGGCCGGTGAATCTAACCGCGCCTAATCCTTTGCCAAACGCGGAGTTTATGCGGGAACTGCGACAGGCAGACGGAGTCAAAATTGGGCTGCCTGCGACGGAGTGGATGCTGGAAATCGGGGCGCGTGTATTGGGGACGGAAACGGAACTGCTTCTGAAAAGCCGACGGGTGGTTCCGGGAAGGCTATTAGAGGCCGGGTTTAGGTTTGAGTTCCCCGCCTGGCCCGAAGCGGCGCGCGAGTTATGCGGCAGGGTGCGTAAAAAAGGGCCGACTGACTTGAAAGCGTCAGCCAGCCATGCGTCGGAGGAACTTATTCGCCGTTGAGGGCGACGCTGCTGAGATCAACCGCGCTGGTGTCCAGGGTCATCGTCTTGCTGTCGCCCCAGATGCTCTTGCCCCAGATGATGTTGCTGGACGAAAGCGTCCCGCTGGGGTAGACAGTCGCGTTTTTGCCCCAGATGATGTTGGAACCCCAGATGCAGTTGGTCCCATACAGGCCGGTGCTGCCCCAGATGATATGGCTGCCCCAGATGATATGCGTGCCCCAGATGATGTGGCTGTCGCTGACCAGGCCGACGTTGCCCTGGCTGTCCACCGACAGACGTGGGCTGAGAGCAGGGCTGGTGACAACATCCGTGCAGGTCAGGGCGTTGGGGATGTTGAGATAGCCTGCGCCGTAAGTCAGCGGATCATAGACTCCGCTGGGGTCGTGCCACTTGTCCGCCGTGAGCATCAGCCGCGCCTTCACAGTGTCGGGTGTCAATGTCGGATACTTCTGCAGCAGAAGCGCGGCCGCTCCGGCGACCACCGGCGAGGCCATGCTCGTTCCCGACAGGCAGTAATAAGCGTTGGACATCGTATTGCTGCCGCCGCTCACATACGCCGACAGGGGGATGTCATTGGAGCCGCCGGCATAGTTGTCCAGGTAGCTGTTGTTGGCGTCTACTGAGATGATCCGATTGCCGGGCGCGACCAGATCAGGCTTGAGAACCAGGTCCAGGCGGGACGGACCCCGGCTGGAATAGGTGGCGATGCGGTCATCGGCGCGGCTGCCGTCCATGCTTTTCATGGCCCCCACCGTGATGACGGACGGGTCGTTACCCGGCGACGCGATGCTGCCGTAAGCCGTCCCCCACCCCTCATTGGCCGCCCCGGCAGTCTGCGTGAGATTAGCGCGGCCTTCATTGCCCGCCGCGCAAACGACGACGATGCCGGCTTTCCACGCGGCTTCCACCGCTTGACACAGCGGATCGGTCTTGTAGCTTTCGCCGACCGGATGGCCCAGCGAGAGATTCAGCACGCGGATGTTGTACTGAGTCTTGTTGGAGACCACCCATTGAATGCCGGAGACCACTGTGCTGACATCGCTTTGGCCGTACTGATCCAGCACTTTGACGCTGACCAGGTTGGCATTGCGGGCGATGCCGTAGAACGTGCGGAAATACTGGCTGCCGGTGGACGAGCAGCCGCTGCCGGCGATGATCCCGGCCACATGCGTCCCATGCCCGCAGTCATCTGTGGTCAGGCTGTCATCGGTGCAGAAATTGATACGCGCCAGCAGGCGTGTACCTGATCCCGAAGCGGTGTTGGTCAAGTCATGCGCGGTCTGTGTCGGCTTGGTGCCGGTGACTCCGCTGTCCACGACGGCAACGCCGATGCCGGTGCCGTCCAGGCCATATTGCGCGTAAGCCGTGCCGGCGCCGCTGGAGCCGACGGTGAACTCGTCGCACTTTTTAACGCGCCCGTCAAACGACAGGTGCGTGACGAAAGGCAGCGCCGCCAGTTTGTTCAGATTGTGAGTCGGCACGCGCAAGGAAATTGAACTGATAAGGGGCAGACGCCGGGTGATGTCCGCGCCCAGCGCGGTCATTTGCGCCTGCTGCTCTGCCGTCAGCGGGCCGGTTGTCCTGGCAATGGCCGGCGTCCAGCCGGTCTTCTGGCCCGAGCGCAGTGTCTGAGCCAATGTCTGGTCGGTCTTGCCGGCATCGGAGCTGTTGCCCCAGACGGCCTGGGCCTGGGCGGGAATAACTCCGGTCAGCGTCATCCCCAGCGCCGCCAGAGCATAACCGCTGCTCTTCTGATATTTCCTATGAAGTTGTGTGTGGATCGTTTTCATGGTTGGTGGATGCTTTTTTTCTTCAGTTGCTGCTTTTCGGCGGCCAGGCTGCCATCTTTCGATCTTGCTGAGAAGGAAGGCCCTGTGGCTTTGCGTCCCTCCGTTTCCGAAGGTTTGCCGGTTCGTAGCATCCCGTTAATGATTGTCCGTGAGTGTGCTTGCTTATTCTCCGTTGTAGATCACGCCATTCAGGATGGCGATGGCGAGGTCTGCGGACGATGTGGTGGACCCCCACACGGCATGGTCGGACCAGACGTTTGTGCCCCAGATGGCATGGCTGCCGGACAGGACATTGGTTCCCCAGATGGCATGGGCGCCGTTGACGGCACTCGCAGAGGTGATTGCATCGGTTCCCCAGATCGCATGTGTCCCCCAGATGGCATGCAGGTCAGCGATTCCCGTTCCCCAAATAGCATGCGTCCCCCAGATGGCATGGTCAATGTTGACATAAACATTGCCGCCGGCATCCTCGGCCAGATCGGGGCTCATCGCCGGCTGCGTGGCTGTCACCACACTTTTCAGGGCTTGCGGGATGTTCAGGTAGCCTGCCCCGTAGGTCAGCGGGTCGTAATTGCCACTGGCGTCCTGCCACTGCTTGTCTGCCGTCATCATCAGCCGCGCCTTGATTGTATCGGGTGTCAGGCTGGGGCTGGCTTGCAGCATCAGCGCCACCGCCCCGGAGACCACCGGGGTCGCCATGGACGTGCCGGACAGCGTGGCATAGGATGCATTCGGGTTGAGCAGGCCGACGGCCTCATAGTTACCTGTCGGCACCTGCACTTTGTAAGTTTTGTCCAACGTTCCCTTGTTAATGCTTTCATAGCTTAGGTCGGTGGAGATGACACGGTTGCCCGGAGCGACAATGTCCGGCTTCATGACCAGGTCCAGGCGCGTCGGGCCACGGCTGGAGTAAGTGGCGATTTTGTCGTCAGCGCGATTTGTGTCCGTCGCGCCGTTGCTCAGGGTGTTCTGCTTGGTGGCCCCGACCGTGATGACGTAGGGATCGTCGCCGGGCGACGCGATGCTGCCGTAAGCGGTTCCCCAGCCCTCGTTGTCCGCGCCAGCGGCGTTGATGCTGTTAGCGCGGCCGCTGTTGCCTGCCGCGCAGATGACGACGATGCCGGCCTTGTAGGCGGCTTCCACGGCCTGGCAGAGCGGGTCGGTCGTGTAGCTTTCGCCGACCGGATGACCCAGCGAGAGATTGATGATGCGGATGTTATTCTGGCTCTTGTTAGTGACCGCCCACTGAATGCCTGAAATCACTCCACTGACTGTTCCCTGACCGTTTTCATCCAGCACGCGCACGTCAATGATGTTGGCATTGCGGGCGATGCCGTAGAACGTGTGGGTGCAGCCCACGGCCTGCGAAGTCGCGCCGTTGCCGGCGATGATGCCGGCGACGTGGGTTCCATGCCCGCAAAAATCGTAGGGGATCGGATACTGAGGCAGTGTGGTCTGGTAGCGGGGGCCGGTTTTGGTATTGACCGCGGGATAGGGCATGGCGTTGAAGGTGCCGGAGACACGGTTGGTAGAGGCTTAACAGGCCGGACGTCGTCAGATCAGGAGTGATGTGGACGCCGCTGTCCACGACAGCGACCCCAATGCCCGTCCCATCCAGGCCATAGTTGGCGTAAGCATAGCTTGCGCCGCTGCTGCCGGCGGTGAACTCGTCGCACTTGCTGACGCTGCCGTCATTGGACAGGTGCGAAACAAAGGGCAGCGCGGCCAGTTTGCCCAGATTTTTGTTCGGAACGCGCAGGGAAAGGGAGTGGATCAGCGGCAGGCGGCGGGTGATGTCCGCGCCCAGCGCGGTCATTTGCGCCTGCTGGGCGGGCGTCAGAGCGCCGTTGATTTGGACGATGACCGACGAAAAGCCGGTCGTTTTGTGCGCCGCCAGCGTCCGGCTGACGGGCAGGTCGGTTCGGGCCGCAGCAGGAGCAGCCTGAGAAGCGCCTGCGGCGAGGGTCAGCGCCGCGCCGGCAAGCAGGCCGGCCGCAAGGGGGCGCGACGTTTTGTTAAGTTTTTTCATAGGGTCTTACTCCTTCGTAATCGTCGCAGTTGGCAGCCCGGCGGCCTTGCTCTGGTGAGTTTAGGCCCGTAGCTTTGCGTCGCGGGGTTTTCCCCGGTTTGCCGTTGTCAATTGCGAAGGAACTTTCTGTGTGGTTCCGGCCCGACGCGGAAGGAGAAGAAGATGATTTTCGGATTTCTTTTTCCCGGCGTTCGCCCATTCGGCGGCCCGGCTACCTCGGCTTTTTGCGGCTTGTCAGCGGCAGAGGGCGGAGACCCGTGGCTTTGCGTCCCATCGTTCCCGATGGTTTGCCCTTGTACGGCCCGGAGGCCGTTACTTCGTATCGTGGGCGGAGACCAACAGTTCTTATTGTGCCGCCTGCGTGCGGGGAAGTTACTGCCAAACCTACGGGATATTGGCGTAGAGAGCGGGAACCGGCAGGAGTACGAGGACGGAGGCAAATACAAGAAAAGGGGCGAACACAAGGTTCGCCCCGATAAAAACATCATTGGCCCGGTCATTCATGGCCGGGAAGCAAAGAACTTAGTTTCGCGGCGTGGACACGTAGCCGTGTGTCACCCCGGCGGCGTCGGTATATTCGCCGACAATCTGCCCGTAGGAATTGATGCCGCTGGCGTAGGGATAATCCGCAGGGTTCGGATCCGTGAGTGTGGTGTAGGCGCCATGGCTGTAAAGAAAGCCGATGTCTCCCATGTACCCCGAAGGCAGACTCACATTCGAGTCGCCGAGCGAGCTGACCAGACGCATTGATCCCATTGACGACCGTCCCATAATTGCTGGTAGGGCCGCTGATCGTGGTGTATTTGCCGCCGGACAGCAGGAAGCCGTTCTCACTGTAGCTGCTGTTGGTGTAATAGCCCACAATCTGGCCTTTGTCGTTGATGCCGGTGGCGATGGTGTATCCAAAGCCGCTGGGGTCATCCACCGTGGTGTATTTACCGCCGGACAACAAAAAGCCGTGCTGATTGTAGGCCGTGTCCGAATAACTGCCCACGACCTGTCCCTTGTTGTTGATCCCATAGGCAAAAGTGCTGCCGGGAAGCGCGCCGGGAACATCCAGCGTGGTATAGGAAGCGCCTGTCACGACAAATCCATGATAAAGGGCATTGCCGTTGCTGTCATATCCCGTCTGATAATAGCCGACGGTCTGGCCGTTGTTGTTGATGCCTGTCGGGATTGTCGCAGTCGCGCCGGGAATGTCGCCCGTGAGGTAGCAGCCATAGCCTTCCAGAAAGCCATGCGAGTTCCCAGCCGCATCCAGATAGGTCCCGGCGACGACGGCGTAGTCATTGATGCCGTTGGCCTGGGTGCTGCCGGGGGCCGCGCCGGGAACTTCAATGTTGGTGTAGGTCGGCGGGGGCGGCGCGGCCGCCGCCATCGGCGGGGCAATCAGCGCGCTTGCGGCCAGCGTGAGAAGCGCCAGGGTTATCCCGGCTTTGGGCAGTGTGATCATGTGTTTCCCTTTTCTTAAGCATCATTTCTGAGCATCATTGCGGACGCCGAAACGGCGCGCACTGGTATTTTACCGGGGTGCGCGGGGATTTTCACATGATATTTTTCAGAGGGGTTCAGGCGGCGCGCGGCAGGCGCAGAAGGTTGTCGGCTTCGGGGCGCTCCTCGCGCGGGCTGCCGGTCAGTTTGCCCAGCTTGCGGTCGGTCTTATCCAGGTACATCTGGGTATCGGCGGCGGAGATGAGTGCGGCGCAGTCCTGGCCGTCCTGGGGAAAGCAGCCGAAGCCGATGGAAACGCCCAGACGAATGCTGCCCCGGCGCTCATGGACCAGGCCCGGATCGTAATTTTCTACGGTCTGTTGCAGCCGTTCGGCCATGCCCACCGCTTCCGCCGGGCCGGCCTGATGCAGCACGATCAGGAACTCGTCGCCGCCGTAGCGGGCGACGATGTCGCCGTCGCGCGTGTTTTCCAGGAAGAGCGCACTGAGATCGCGCAGCACCTGATCGCCCTTTTGGTGGCCGAAATTGTCATTGATCGGCTTGAAACTGTCCAAATCCAGGCACAGCAGGGCAAACGGCTCCGGCTCGCCGTGAGTGGTTTTGCAGCGCTCTTCCACGTACTGGGTGAGATAGCGCACATTGTACAGGCCCGTCAGCGGATCGGTCAGCGCATGGCTGCGGGTGCGGTCAAACAGAAGGCCGTTGTAGAGCGCCATAGCGGCGCGCTCGGCAATGGTTTCCAGGAGCTGCCGGTCGTGCGGGCCAAAGGCATCAGTTTGAGGGTGATACAGGTTAATCGTGCCGAGCATCTCGCCCTGATGCACAATCGGCACGATCAGGCTGGTCCTCAAAGGCTCCCAGGCGGCGGTCGGGGAGTTCACCATGAGCAAATCGTCCATGTTGAACTCGCCCAGATAGGTCTGCTGCGTTTGGGCGACTTTCAGGGAAATGCTGGACTCGTCCAGCGTCCTGGCGCCTTCCAGAAAATCGCGGTTGACACCGACGGCGGCACGGACGACCAGCGCGCCTGCATCGTCTTTGAGCAGGAACAAACAGGCCGTGTTGGGCAGGATCGCGCCCAGCTTGCGCCCCAGGATGTCCAGAGTCTCGCTGAGGCCCAGGCTGGACGAAAGCGTTTGCGCGACTTCATACAAGGCCCATAGTTCCGAGGACGCGCGCTGGATATGCCGGACCGCCTCCACTGACTTCTGGGTGGTCGCGACCTGCGGCGCAAGATGGGCATCCTGCTGCTTTTTTTCCTCGGCCATTTCCGCCACAACTCGGTCAATGACCAGGAGAAAAGCGTCCACAACCACCGTGTCAAACTGTGTTCCTGCCGAGCGCGCGATCTCTTGCACGGCATTGGCGTGCGACCAGGCATGGCGATAGGAACGATTGGAAGTCAAGGCATCATACACGTCAGCGACGGCCAGGATGCGAGCCGAGCGCGGAATATTTTCCCCCGCCAGCCCTTCAGGGTAGCCTTTGCCGTCCCAGCGCTCATGGTGGTATTTGACGACGGGCAGGACGGGCCAGGGAAACTCCACAGGGTCCAGAATGGCCGCGCCGATCTCCGGGTGCTGCTTGATCTTGGCATACTCTTCTTCGGTCAGCCGCCCCGGTTTGAGCAGGACATACTCAGGAACGCCCAATTTGCCGATGTCGTGCAGCAAAGCCCCCGTGTTGATCGCTTCCAGATCGTCGCCGGCTAGTCCCAGTTGTTTGGCAATCGCGACCGCATAACGCTGGACTCTGAGAATGTGCTGATGCGTGTACTGGTCTTTGGCGTCAATCGCCAGGGCCAGACTTTTGATGGTGGACAGATACAGATCGGCCAGACGCTCAATATGCTGCTGCTTTTCTTCCGCCCGTCCCACATAGGTCGCATAGGATTGATAGGTCAGGTAAGCGACAGGCAGCACAAACAGCAGAATCGCGCCCGATTGGTGTCCGCAGACAAGCGTCGCCAGCGTGCTGATGCACGCCCCCGCGAAGTAGCTCGGCGCGGTCCACATAAAGTTGGTGCGCCAAACCTTGACGATGTCCTGGCCGGAGCAAAGACCGATGATGACGGAGATAGACCCGGTGTTGAGCAGAAAATAGGTCAGGCTGGCCGCCGTCACGGGGATAAAAGCCTGCGTGGCCTGCAACGCCAGCGTCCCCCCGTTCAAACGCAGAAACATCAGCCCCGCCAGCCAGGTCCCCGAGGCCGCCAGAAGAACATTGAAGGCGATCTGATACAGCGGCTGCCGCTTGGGATACAGACAACTGGAAAGGCAGCCGATGGCGGCCACCAGCAGGCCGCCCAGCGGCCCCAGGCGCAGGATGGCGGCGAACGTGATGGCAAACCCCAGCGACATGGAGCCGACATCCGTCTCTCCCTTGAACCGCATCAGGGTGATTTTTTTGCCGTAGGCGAAAACGGCAATCAGAAGAAACAGCGCCGGTTCCCAGGACAATCGCGGGAAACGACCCGACGAGAAAAACAGCGCGTAAATCGCCGTTGTCAGGCCAAAGGCATAGATGCACAGCAGGTAGATTTTCGCTTTGACCGGCAGATCGCGCATGACTCGTTTCCCAGCTTCCCACTGCCATTATTGGCAGAGCCGCGCCGGTTGGTTAGGGAAAGATCACCCCCAGCGCAGAAGAACCTCTCCCCCGGCCCCTCCCCTGTTAGCCCAATAAAACCCCAGGGAGGGGAGCCAGAAGGAGAAGAGAGGCTGTTCTTCGTCTTCGCCCTTCCCTAACAGGGAAGGGTCGCAACTTGTTGCGGGGTTAGGTTCCGGGAGGCGGGGTTAGGTTCTTTTGCGCCGGGTGGGTTCTGTGTCAGGGTTACTGTACTGAGGCTTGCTGGGAGGAAAGGCCGCACATCTGGCGGTAGAGGGCAGTGATGCGCTTGATGTAGCGCTGCGTTTCGCGGTAGGGAGGGACGCCGTGATACTTGCGAACCGCGCCCGGCCCGGCGTTGTACGCGGCCATGGTCAGCGCGATTTGATTGAAGGGGATGACGCCGCCGTTGGCGGGCGCCCCGCCGTATTTGTCCAAGTGGCCGCGCAGCAGATGCACCGCCGCGCCGATGTTCTGGATCGGATCGTAAGCGTTGGTGACGCCCAGCGAGTGCGCCTCATCGGGCATGATCTGGGCCAGGCCCATCGCGCCGGCGTGGGACGTGGAATACAGGTCAAAGTCCGACTCGGCGATGATGGTGGCGACCACTAAACGGGGGTCAATGTTGTTCAGATCGCTGAAATACAGGATGCTCGTTGTGATCTTGTCCACATCCGTCTCGGATAAGCGACGGTTCCAGCGGCGAACCAGGCTGCGGTACGGCCCGTAGATCGCTAATGCGCGCGGCGACAAAGCCCCGGCGGGATGTCCCTGACTCATGGAGTCCGCGACCCATGTCACGCGCCGCCCGCCACGCCGCAGCGGCAGGGAGCGCGACGGGAGCGAGGCTTGCCGGGTCAGTGCCGCTGCCCGCTCCGCCGCCAGTCTTTGTTCGGCGGCCGCCACGTCTCCTTCCGGCGCGATGGCGATGAGCCGCAGGCCCGACGGCAGGGCCGGGTCATCCGGTGCGACCCGCAGCAAAACGCGCACCCGCACGCCCGAAGCCAGCCAGGATGCGCCCGTCAGACTGGCCGGCAGCGGCAAGACCACCGACTCGGTTCCCACCGAAAGCAGGGCGGTGCGATCTTCCCCGGCTGTCACCAGGCCGCTGACCGGGGCGGCGGCTTCCAGCGTCCTGCCCGCGTAGCTGCCGGGGTGCAGCAGGACATCGGCAATTTGCGAACCGGTCAGGAGCGGCTGCGGCGCGGCCTGCCGCGCCTGAAGATAAGAACCGGCGGGATCGGCGGACGCGCCCCCGGCCATCAGGAGCAGCCAAAGACAGATTCGGGTGACATCGCGCAAAAGCATAGTTTAAGACCCGGTGACGCCATAGGAGTTTAGGGACAGTTCCATCTTAACATAATCGGCGGCATCTGTCAAGAAAAGAAGGGGGGAACTCGCGCTTGCTATTCCCGCGCGCCTGTGATACAATGGGTCAAGAGTCATCAGGAAGATAGCCCGGTTTGCCGATACTTTCGTGAAGCAGTTCTCTTTTCATCATTCGCAGGAAGTCTAACTCATGATCCGATTTTTATATTCATGCATTTGCGCTGTACTGGCGGCTATTTTCCTGGCCGTGCAGGTAACGGCCGGCCCGCACCTTCTGCCCCGCGTCCGTCTGCCCCGAATCAACCTGGGAAAAGCCGTGGAAGCCGTCACTTACCCGGTGACAAAGTCTGTGGTCAATGGCGGCAAGACCGTGCTTAAAACAGCGGCAACGGCAAAATCCCTGGGCGTGGTGCCCAGCATCGGACCGCCCAGCGTCAATAATGTGGCGAAAAAAGTGATTATCGGAATGGGTCGGCATTGAAATCAAGCTAGGCCTCCCATTGGATAAGGCAGGGGATGCGGGTAGGCGCTCTAGCAACAAGATCAACGAACCAAGCGGGAATGCAAACAGAAGTCATGCCCACCGTCCGTTCGGTTGCCGGTCAATGTTAGACCTGTGGCTGTTCCTCTTCCATTGTTTTGTCTATTTAATAACTTGTCAAGTGTCAGTAGATTGTGAACGAAAAGCCAGAAGCGCGGTAGGCTCCCTGAGAAATAATTCTGGCTGCTTGGCATACCAGAGTAAGCCGGCTTCATACGGGGTCTTGCCCCCGATCCGTCGGTTCTTGCGACAGAAGTTGTAGCGCACAAACCAACCGTGCAGATCAGTAAGCATCGCCGCAACTGTCTCGTAACGCTGCCTCTTGGTTGTGTTCTCTTTGGTCAAGCCGTTCATGCGCTCGACCATACCGTTAGTCTTGGGCGTATACGGCAGCGTCGTCCGATGCTCGATGTCCTGCTCCTGACAGACTTGCTCAAAGTCATGTGCATCCTTGACCTTCGTGCCGTAGCGGTTCTTGAAGCCTTTGAGCGTGAACTCGCGTCCGTTGTCCGTTAAGATTTTGCTGATCCTGAACGGAAAGAAGTCCAGACACTTTCTCAGAAAGTCGGTGGCCGCCTTCTTGTCCTTATGTTCGTAGACCGCAAGAAAGGCCAAACGAGTGGCCCGATCAATGGCGACGAAACAGTAATGCTTCTTGCCTTCAAGTTTAGGCAGATAGAAGCAGTCCATGTGAACGAAGCCAGGGCCGTAGTCCTTGAATTGACCATGCTTGTCTGTCTGTTCGGTTTCTTGTTGCTCCTTTTTTGACAGGCGGTTGACGCTGTTCCTCTTGAGCAGACGATAGATGCTGGAACGGGTGGCTTCGGGCAGTGGCTGCTGCACCAGGTCCACCAAGTCATCGAGAGGCAGCCCTTTCTGGCGCAGGGACAAGATCATGTCCTGCTCGCCCTGGTCGAAGGCATACTCGATGTTCTTGGGACAGCAGCTCTTATCTTCGGGGCTGTCCCGATGCTTCCAGCGGTGGATCGTCCCCAGAGAGACCGCCATTTCCTTTGCCAGCGCACGGCAGCTTTTTGGGCTGAGGTGGATGCGCTCCCGTTGCTTTTTGTTGGTAGTTGCGTTAGAATGAACGTGCATGCGGATAGCTTTCTGTTGGTGTGGTTACCAAGAAGACTACCGCATGCACCTCACTTTAAGCAAGGCGCTCTGCACTCCGATCCAACTCTACTGTTCATAATGACATGAAACTCAACAATAACTGATGTTACGCATGGGCTTCTGCACAATGGAGAACTTCTGACAATGGAGTGAACTCCTTCGCTGGGTGGCCTCCGGCCCAGTCTCCGCCTGCGCGGAGAAAGAGACATGCCCGCGGAGAAAGAGACATGCCTGCAAAATCTGTCTTTTGCCCGCGAAGGCGGCCATTAGGCGTCTGCGCCATGTAGCGAAGGAGTTCACTCCATTGTCAGGAGAATCTTGCGTAACATCAGTTAATAACCTAAGTTGCGTTTCTGTTTGCAGTGCTTTGAAGTGCATGGTCGAGCCTCTGGTATAGTGAAAGTACCACCCCACACTATGCTGGAGGCCGACCATGCCAGAACAAGTTCGGCAAATCATCACGATTTACTGCCTGTGCGATGACTTTTTACGCGCCTGGGGCCATTAGGATGCTCCCCAAGCCAAAATGACGACCGCGCAGGTCATGACTGTCTCTCTGGCGGCTGTCACGCTCTTTCACGGCAACCACGAACGAAGCCGCTGCTTCCTCAAAGAACACGGCTATATCAAGAACGTGCTGTCCACAAGAACGTGCTGTCCAAAGGCAATTTCAACCGGCGGTTCCGGTTTCGTGAAAGATCGCCCGCGCAATTTAGAGGCGTCCGTCAAGAACAGCCTGCTCCAGATTGCCAGGAAGAGGGGAGAGGAGTTGCAAAGCGTTTTGACACCCTATGCCATTGAGCGCTTTCTCTATCGTCTCAGCTGTTCTGACTATCGCCGCCAGTTTATCGTAAAGGGAGCAAGTCTCTTTGTTTTCTGGATGGGAGCCGCGCATCGGCCCACACGCGATCTGGATTTGATGGGCTTTGGCAGCGACGAGCCTGAGACGGTCGTTGAAATTTTCCAGGTTATCTGCCGCCATTCCGCCGAGGAGGACGGATTGATTTTTGAGGCGGACACTGTCAGGGCTGCCGCGGTTCGAGAGAGCGAGAAGTATGCCGGCCTCCGTGTTATTTTCCGCGCAACGCTGGGCAAAGCGATCATTCCAATGCAAGTAGACATTGGCTTCGGCGACATTATTACCCCAACAGCGCAGGAAGCCGACTTTCCCACTCTGCTTGGTTTCTCAGGAGCGCGCCTGCTGATTTATCCGCGTGAAATGGTGGTTGCGGAAAAGTGCGAGGCAATGATCGACCTCGGATTGGGAAATAGCCGCCTTAAAGATTTTGGTAGTGGCATATGCAGTATTGTTGTGGTAGACTAGGTTCATGGTCATCGAGATCCTCCTCTGCCGCCACTGCCAGAGCAACAACGTCATCAAACATGGGCGTGATAAACGCGCTGTTCAACGCTTCCGTTGCCGCGACTGCACGCGCACCTTCCAGAAGCCCGAGGCGGACCGAAGCTACACCCCCGCCTTCCGCGCGCAGGTGCTCGCCGCCTACCAGGAGCGAGCCTCCATGCGCGGGGTCAGCCGCGTCTTCGGCATCAGCCGCCTGACACTGGCCGCCTGGCTAAAAAAAAGCCAAGTCGCTGCCGCCGCTGGCCCGGACGCTGAGGCCGGCCCGGCCCGATGACGTACTGGAACTGGACGAACTTTGGTCGTTCGTGTTCCGCCGCAAAGACAAGCGTTGGGTGTGGCTGGCCCTGTGCCGGCGGACCCGGCAGATCGTCGCCTTCGCCGTGGGCGACCGGGGCGAGAAGACCTGCAAGCGCCTGTGGCAGCGGATCCCGCCTTCGTACCGGCGCCTGCTGTGCTTCACCGACTTCTGGGAGGCCTACAGCAAGGTGATCCCGGAGACCCAGCACGAAGCCACGGACAAGGGCGAAGGTCAGACGTGCCACATCGAGCGGTGCAACAACACGCTGCGGCAGCGGCTGGCGCGGTTCGTGCGCCAGACGCTCTCGTTCAGCAAGAGTGACCAGATGCACAAGGTCTGCTTGCTCCTGTTCGTCCACGACTACAACCGAACCAGATGGATCAACGACAATGCCAAATAGGCCACTACCAAGATTTTTACGCCCTGTGGTATTTGGCAACTCACTTTGATTTTGACGGCCTTCTGCTGTTCGGCGACGCGGACAGAATCAAACAATGGAAGGCATTTTGGGAGAGAAGCGGATTGTCAGAGAAATCTGTTGTTTCTCTGGAAGAATGCGTCTCTCTTCTGGGCGTGTTTCTGCTGCCGCCGTTGCAGACTGTTCGGGACCAGGCAGGTTATGATTCGCTCTGGCGGCACGAGCGTCTGAATTGGGAGCGCAACATTACGAATTAAGTAGAGGCAGGATTAGCCCGCTTCTGCTTTTTCAGCCTTTCCCTCCAAAAATGTCAGCGCTTTGTCTGTGTCCAGTTGCCAGACGCAGCGGGACATGTAGGGCTGGAAGCCCAGTGCCTGATTGATGCCCAGCATGGCGGCATTGGAATCGGCGTTGCCGGTGCGGACGAACCGGGCTTCCGGGCGTTCTCGGATGACCCGGTCCAGCATGGCCGCCTTCAGCCAGCGCCCCAGACCCTTGCCCCGGAATTCGGGAAAGACGCCCGTCGCGCCCTGGCTCACGATCTGTGGGCGGTTCGGGTTCCAGAAGATCTCGGTAAAGCCCGCGAACCGCCCCGTGGCTGACTCCGTTGCGTAAAGCGTCCACCGCTGCGTTCCCCCCGCCGTCATTTGCTGCTCCATTTGCCGAATATGTTCCGGGGTGAAGTGCATGTCTTCCATGTCCAGCCCGTCGCGCGGGGCCGTGTTCATCACGTCGTTGAGCGCCGCGATGGCCTCCAATTGATCGTCGGGGTAAGGGCCATCCCACAGCCCCAGCGTGAAGCCGGCTGCCCGCGCCTGCCCCTCCGCCTGCCACCGCGCGATCAAGGCGTGATCCAACTCGGCCAGGGTAAGCTGGTTGGTGTGCATTTCCAGCCCGCGCTCCGCACCAATACGACTCAAAAACACTTCGCCGGCAGGGACGCGCTCATTGGTGCCGGTCATCATCAGCCGCCGCCCCGCGCTCTGCGCCGCCGCGACCGCCCGCCGGAGCAGTTCTGTCCCGAGGCCCTGACGCCGATGTTCCGGCAGAACATAAACATCAAACTGCACCAGATGGCGATTTTCGTCGGCTTCCATGTAGCCGACATTCGCGTCCCCCACCATCTCCGCACCGTCCGCGCTCCAGGCCGCCCACGCCTGCACGACAAAGACTGGCGGCAGGTTCTGAAGCTCCGCGATCGTCTGTTCCAGAGGTGTCGGCGGGTCATCGGGCAGCATCTCCGCTTTGGCGCGGTTGCCGAGACGGTTCAGGGCCGCGTATTCCTCGCGTGTAGCCCCGGTCAAAGGGAACGGGCGGATCTCAAATGGCGGTGTGGTCATGGTTTCTCCAATCCAAATTTGTCCAATCCGAATTGACGCGCGATCTGAAAGTGATGAAAATGCGTCTGCGGCTGAATGTCCATGCGGCTGCCATTGATTTCACCGCGCCCGGCCCAAATTCATGCCGCCAATTTATTTTTGCGTATCGCTTGACAAAATATGTTCTTTCTGTTACACTCATCTCACGCGCGTCCTGTTGTTCATTCCAGAGACTTTTTCCAGAGACTTTTGTTGACGAGGGTCTTTATGCCGTTTCGCACGTCTTTGCTTAAACTTCGCTCTCTACATCGTTCTCAAAATCTTTCTTAAAGAAAGATTTTGACTATGCTTCTCCTGTGCCTGCCTGCTCTGCTGCCCCTGCTGACGGATGCCCCGGCGCAGGCCCAATCCCAACTGACCGTTTTCAGCAGTTTGGATCAACGGGTCGGCTCTCCCGCCCCCACCACCCGGATTTACGGGACGATGTCGCAGACGGATTATCACGCCGGCGATTGGAAGGTTCTCTCCGCCAACGTCCTCATAAGATAACGTGCCTTATGCCGCCACGCTAACCGACGACCAGCATTTTTACTATGACTGGAACACTTCCCGCGTTCTCAATCCCAGCGAACACACAATCTCGGCCACCGCGCAGGTTCAACTCAACTATGAGCAGGGATTGTACGGCTCTATTTACTCCATTGCATCCACTGCCTCCGCTCCTCCGGCGCAAGGCCCGTACCCCTATGACACCTTCTATGGAGATGGCCGCGCCGCTGATTACATCATTGCCGACATCCACCTCAAATCGGTGACGTTCAACAATAACGTCTTGCTGGCTCAGGATGACGTCAATCAGGTAACGCCGCCGGAGTTTACCTGGAACCCAAGCACGAATGCTTTGACCGCTTCCCAACCTGCCGCGTACCTTAAAGCCAAGAACGTCAAGTTCACTGCCCAGCTTTGCTCATCTTCTGGGGTTTCCCTAACGGGCAGCGCCACGATGGGTTATGCGGTCACAGTGCAGGCAAATCCCAACACGACGAACCCTTCCACCAGTCAGCCGGATCCGACGCTGACGCTCTATGATAATTCCAGCAGCGGGCCGAGTTTGTGCGGCACTTACTTTTCGGTGAACGCGACAACGGCATTGGATAACTGGGTGGCGCGTTACACCGAGACTTTCACCGCGCTCAACCTGTACGTCAAATTCACCAAAATCCCTACTCCGACTTGGTCTCAGGTTCAATCTTATGCAAACCCCCATAATACTATTGGCAACACTCTCTATGCTCTCGTAGCAGGCCCGACTGCACCGATGGTGAGACCCTGGTATGGAGTCTTAGATGATGCCTGTGTTTGGGCAGCCAGAACTGCGGACGCTACGACTGCGACGACGAATCTGGCGACAGGATTATACAGTAATGGCACATATAAGTAGTTGCTCAGAAATAGGTTAAATATGCAAGAATAGCAGCATGGCAAAACTCAAAAGCATCGATCTCAGCCCTGACGCGCGGGCCGTTCTGGAAAAAGCCTGGCGAACGGGCAAGTCCCACAGCTTTCGCCAACGCTGCCAGATGATCCTACAAAAAGCCGACAGACGCCCCTCCAAAGAGGTCGCCAATCAAGTCGGCTGCTGCGAGCCTGCCGCCAACTCCTGGCGCAAACGCTATCTCAAACGCTATCAAGAACACGGTCTGGACGGGCTGAAGACCCGCCAGGGACGAGGCCGAAAGGCGATCCTGCAACAAGAAACCGATCTGCCTGCGGTGCGCCTGGCGGTGCAGAAAAATCGTCAGCGCGTCAGCCTCGCCAAAGCCGAACTGATCCAGGAACTGGGCAAGGAGTTTTCCACGCTCACCCTTAAGCGGTTCCTGAAAAAAACGGCTGCCGCTTCAAGCGAGTTAGACGCTCTGTAAAGAACACGCCTAACGCCGATGTCTGCGAGTTCAAGCGTGAGTGCCTGGCAGAGTTTGAGCAGTTATCTGAGCAAGGTAACATTGACTTGTTCTACGGCGACGAGAGCGGCGTGTCTCTGGTACCGTGCGTTCCGTATGCCTGGCAGTTTTGCGATGAGCGGGTGGTCATGCCCAGTGAGCGAGGCGGCGGGGTCAACTGCTTTGCCCTGCTCTCGCGCGACAACCGTTTGCACCTGCGCCTGACGCAAGAAACGATTACGTCGGCTTGGATCAGTGAACAATTAGACGCTCTTTCGTTGATGCTGACGCGCCTCACGGTGGTAGTCTTGGACAATGCGCGGGTGCATACCAAAGCGATTAAAGAACGTTGCCATATTTGGCAGGAGCGTGGTCTGTTCGTGTTCTTTTTGCCGACATATTCGCCGCACCTCACCCTAATAAAGCCTCAACATCGCCGAAGTGCTCTGGCGCAAGCTTAAGTACGAGTGGCTGCGGCCTGAAGATTACGCGGACAAAGAGACGCTGCGCCTTGCGGTTTGGCAGGCTCTTTCGGCGGTGGGGCAGTCATTGACTATTGGCTTCTCGCCCTTCAAGAAAGGGTAAACTAATTTAGAACAGGTACTTAATGGAGGGTATACGCAAGACACTTCCAGTACAACCAGTCCTGAAACATTTTATTTGGAAGATTTCCTATACTACAATTTTTCTAATGGCGACCCCGCTTTGTTCGGACAGTGTAATGACTTTTCAGATTTCCTCGTTTGTGCTAGTAATGCGATAGGGGCTATTGCACTGCAAAGCCAGCAAATCAGCGGGCCGTTTCAGACAACATCGATTACCGCCTCCCATGACCCCAACTTTCAGGATGCTGCTCCTAGACCGTGGAATTACCACCAATTCACAGGTAGTTCCACCTTCTTCGATGGCTGTTTAAAGTTTCAAGGAATAACCACGCCGGCAAACTTAACGTTGCAAACATACACTTCAACACTTATCTCGCCAAGTTATCCCTTATCAGGAGCTTTGCCGCTCTTTATTCCGATTATCAAGAATACACGCCAAAATCCTTAAAGGAGGCTTCAATGTTTACACTACGGAATATCACCGTTCTGTCGCTCATTTGCGTAACAAGCCTGAGCTTTTCCTTGCCGTGCAGCGCGGCCCCCGTTTCATCTGTCGTCAAAGCACAACTTCAAACCTTGATGCTGGACGAAAATGATGTGCCTGGTTTTTCCCACATTACTCCTCCCGGAGAAAATCCGCCGCTTGCTGGCGTTCCTTCTCCATCTATGGTGACTCAAGATGAGTATTGGGGGCCGTACACTGCATCTACGGATACAGGAACAACTCAACAGGTAATCGTGCGGCCGGAGCATTTTTTGGGTGCTATGCGTCGCGTCTTATACTCTGCAGATGGTCTATATTTTATTGAGATGCGAATGAATCTCTGCAGTGCCGAGGCAGATGCTCAAGAACAACTACAGCAGTTCTTGCAAGATTCATCTGGAGTTTTCAACGAAGGGACTTTTACAGGGTCACCTGGCATTGGTGATGAAAGCAAGTTCCTGCCGGCTGACATCTATGGCAGCACTTTGATTTTTCGTGCTGGAAATGTATTTGTCATGGTCTCAGGCCGCCAGTCCGCAGGCTCAAATCGCAATGGCGGGCCATCCTATATATTTCCACCACAAGCCGTTGAAGCCGTCGCTTATCAAATACTGCTTCGCGCCTCGCAGTATCCTGACATAACTGGCGTGATGGCCCAGCAAGCCCAGGTTGCCGTCAACGGTCATACCCTGCCCAAAGGCGCGCTTCTGGTGGGCAAGCAGGTCTATGTGCCGGTGCAGGCATTTGCCCAGGCGATGGGAATGACCAGCCGATGGGACACGAAAACAGGCGCATTGACCTTAAGCGGGGCTGGCCGCAAAACGGTCGCGCTGAGGGCGGGGAGCGTCCAAGTAGACGGAGGCGGGGCATCGCTGAAAGTGCCTGTTCTCAAACAGGCGGGGCAGCCCATCATGATGCTGGAAGACCTGCTGACACTGACGGGCGGGCGCGTGACCGGGCGCAGCGGGAACACCGTACAGGTCAAAGCCTGAAAGGCAAGGCATTACGAATGGCAGAACAAGCCCGCCGCTCCAAGAAGGGCGGCGGTTTTTTTGCTGGCTCCGGCCCAAACGCCGGAAAAGTGCAAGAAGTCGCTGCCTTTTTCCTGGACAGGGCCGGCGCGTTCTTACGGAAGGGCAAATGGCCGCTCTTGGTCATTTGCTGGAGCGTAGGCAGCGTCTCGGCCAGGACGCGGTCGTCCTGTTGGTTCAGGGCAGCATATTCGTCATTTCTCTAATCCGAATTTCTCCAATCCGAATTGACGCGCGACAAGTTTGTCCAGCGTTCGTTTAGGCAGCAAGGCGGGCAGAAGGGCCGTCGTCAAGGCCGGAGCGACGACGGCGTAGCGGACGCGGGGGCGGCGGGTGGTCAGGGCCGTGTAAATCACCTGGGCAACACGCTCCGGCGGCAGGCCCTTCCGGCCCATTCGCAGCGCGTACTCGCGGAACCGGATCAGGGCCGGGCCATAATCCGTGGCAGCATACCGGCTCGGGTCAGTGTTTTCCGCCTTGTCCCAGATTGGCGTCGCAATGGCCCCCGGCCCGACCACAATCAGGTCAATCCCGTACAAAATCAATTCGCGCCGCAGACTTTCGGACAGCCCTTCCAGACCGAACTTGGACGCATGGTAGGCGCCGATAAACGGCCCGGCCATCTTGCCGCCGACCGAGCTGATGTTCACGATGCGGCCCGGTTTTCCCGTTCGCGCGGGGTCTGTGCCGAGCAGGGGCAGAAAGGCCTGCGTGACGCTCAGGACGGCAACCAGATTGACTTCCAGTTGCCGCCGGAAATCGTCCAGCGGCAGGTACGCCAGCGGCCCCGGCACGGAAATCCCGGCATTGTTGACCAGCCCGAACAGCGTTTCGCCGCCGATCTGCTCCCCAACTTCCCGCGCCGCCTGCCCCACAGCCTCCGCATCCGTCACGTCAAAGCGCAGCGGCGTCAAGGCCTCGCCCAGTTCGGCGCGCAGCCTGGCCCCGTCTTCCTCTTTGCGGACGCTGCCGAACACGCGAAATCCTTTTTCCACCAGCAGCCGGGCCGTCGCCAGGCCGATGCCGGTGGACGCGCCGGTTACGACGATGCTTCTCATTCTTTCCTACTCATTTTTGTTTCCGATACTCGCGTGGTGTCACCCCGGTCGCGGCGCGGAAGACGCGCGTGAAATAGGCGGCCTCGCCGAAGCCGGCCTGCATGCCCACTTCGGAGACGGCCAGGGTGGTGGCGGCCAGCAGCGCTTTGGCCCGTTCCAGGCGCAGATGGCGCAGATAATCGCGGGGCGTCCGGCCCATCGTCCGGGCGAAAACCTCGGTAAAGCGGTCCGGGGACAAAAAGACCGAGGCGGCGATCTGTTCAATGCGTAGCGGCTCGGCAAAATGCTCGTCCAGATAGCGCACGGCGGCGGCGACCGTGGCCTCGCGCGGCGCGGACGGCGGCAGGGCAGCAGCGGGCTTGGCTTCGGCGTAGCGTCGCGCCAGATGCACCAGAAGGCGCAGAAACAGGCCGCGCGTCAGCAGCGTCCCATCCGGCGTCCCCGCCGCCCATTCCCGGTGCAGCTCGCGCAGCATGTCCGCGACCGGCGCATACGCATCCGGCGTCAGGTGCAGCCAGCGGCCCCCCTCCGCCGCCGTTCGCCGCAGCGGCTCCTCCACAAACAGCGACTGGAAACCCGGCGTCTCCGCCAGGGCGTTCAGGGTGGGCGTGTCAAAGATGTCCGGCGCGAAATGCAGCGTGTCGGTCGTCAGATGGTCGCAGTCCGCAAACCAGTGAGTCATGCCCAGCCCCATCGCATAGACATCGCCCCGCGAAACGCCGTAGGGGATGCCGTCAATAATGTGCGTCCCGCGCCCCTGCCGCACAAAATAGAGCGAGAAAAAATCCAGGTGGCAGTTCGCATTTCGTTCATTGCCCGCATCCAGCACGTCCTGATAGACCAGCAGCGGAACCTGCGCGGCAGCCGTGCAAGGCCACCGGGCGGCCAGGGTTTGAAAGTGATGAAAATGTGTCTGCGGCTGGGTTCCCATACGGCTGCCCTTGATTTCACCGCGCCAGGCCCAAATTCATGCCGCCAAACGAATTTTTGCCGTTTGCATTACAGCCAGCGTAATATCTGCTACACTGGCTATGCGCTCTTCGGTTTCTCGTCGCAAAGGCTGTGTCCAGGGAGTATTTATGATGGCTCGCATTTGGTTAGCTGTTGTCATGTTGTTCGCGGTGATCAATTTGTGCTGCTGCCCCTCACGGGCTGAGACGATCACGCGCGAACAATTGGTTTCACTATTGCCTGATGAGCAGGATATGCAGACCTTTACAAGAACTAGCCCGGTTGGCGAATTCGGTCAGGATGAAGTTTTTCAAAATGGTAATTGGGTGCATCTTCCTAAACCGGCCATGACAATACTGGATCAAATTGAGGCTGATGTTGATTTATCCCAAAGGCACGCCAGCATAGAAAAAGAACTTCCAAGACTTGGCAGGGATATTATAGTCAACTAAAGCGTGTTGTATTTTCCAATGATGGCATGTACAGACTGCATATGACGGTCTGGTTATGTGACACCCCACAGGCGGCTCAGTCGGCTCTGGAAGAGTATCACATTAACAGCAACGCATTCTACCACGCGGGAACGCTCACTGGCACATCGCAAATAGGAGACGCTTGCGAGGCTTGCACAGAGTATCTTCCTGACAAATCGTTAATTTTCCTAGCGGGAAAGATAGTCGTGCTAATAAATGCTGATCCATCTCGTACTGCAATAAGCCACGGGGTTGAATTAGATTTCCCGGACGCTGCTATTGAGGCCGTTGCCTATGAAATCCTGCTTCGCGCCTCCCAGCAACCCGACCTGACGGGTGTGACAGCGCAGCAGGCGCAGGTCGCGATCAACGGTCAGGCATTGCCGAAAGCGGCGCTTTTGGTTGACAAGCAAGTCTATGTGCCAGTGCAAGTGTTCGCCAAAGCGATGGGCCTGACGAGCCAGTGGGACAGCAAAACGGGGGCGCTCACTCTGAGCGGGACAGGCCGCAAAACCGTCGCGCTGACGGCAACAAACGTCGGCGGGGCGGCGTCGGCAGCCCTGAAAGTGCCGGTTCTCAAGCAGGCGGGGCAGCCGGTGATGACATTAGACGACTTGCTGACGCTGACCGGCGGGCGCGTGACGGGACGCAGTGGGAACACAGTGCAGGTCAAGGCGTAACGAATGGCAGAACAATCCCGCCGCTCCGAAAGGGGCGGCGGGTTTTTGCTGCCCTGACCTAAACGCCGGAAAAGTGCAAGAAGTTACCGCCTATTTCCTAGACAGGGCGTGCGTGCTTGGGATATACTCATCCGCAGTTTACCACGGTGCGGGAGAACACTGCCGATGCTGACAGACGAACAAGTGCAGTCGTTTCGGGAAAACGGCTTTTTGAATTATGGGCGCGTCCTCACCGACGAGCAACTGACGGCCCTGCGTGAGTCGCTGGACCGCGTTTTTTCGGGCAAAAGTGAGGCGTCGCCGGAAGCGCTGCGAAATATCGGCGGCGGGGACAAGGCTGTCGTGGTGCAGGTGGTCAATGTCTGGGAGGCCGAGCCGGCGTTTCGGGAGCATCTGGGTCACGAGACGATTGTGCCGATGGCCGCGCAGCTCATGGGAACGGACACGGTGCGTGTCTGGCACGATCAGATGCAGCTCAAGCCCGCGCACATTGGGGGGCCGACGATCTGGCATCAGGATCATCCCTACTGGCCGGTCATTCAGCCCGCCGACTTAGTCAGCGCCTGGGTCGCCCTGGAAGACGCGACCATTGAGAACGGCGCGATGAGCATGGTGCGGCGCAGTCATCTGTGGGGCCAGTATGACGGCGGCACCATCGGCATCAACGACGATTATTCCCCGGCCCATGACCCATCCTTCCTTCCCGAAGGCGAGACGGTGGAAGTCGTTCCCTGCGAAGTCCAGGCCGGCGGTGTCGTGTTCCATCACTGCCGCACCTGGCACGGCGCTCCAGCCAACCACTCGGAAAACCCCCGCCCGGCGATTGCCGTTCACTACATGCCGGGCTGGACGCGCTATGAGCCGTCTGGTCAGTCTCATCTGGTGGAGCATCATATCCACGTCGCGCCAGGCGAAGTTCTGACCGGCGATCATTTTCCCACCGTGATGGAGAATGGGAAGATGGTCAAATGAACAACGCTCTTTACCCTGTCTCGCTCCGCTGCGAGTACAAAACCAATCCGCTCGGCATTGATGCCCCAACCCCGCGCCTGTTCTGGGCGCTGGATGCTGGCGGGCGGCGAGACGCTCGTCAGACGGAGTATCAAATCGTCGCTGACGACGGCGCGCTTTGGGACAGCGGCAAAGTCGCGTCACCGCAGACAACCCATGTGCCTTACGGCGGCCCGACCCTGCAATCCGGTCAGCGCGTCACCTGGAAAGTGCGCGTCTGGGACGAAACAGATCGGGAGTCGGAATGGAGCGAAACAGCCTTCTGGCAGATGGGGCTGCTGTCCCCCGAAGACTGGTCGGGGCGCTGGATCAGCCCGCCTGCCCCGCAGCCGCATCTGGACTTGACGCCCTGCGAGTACCTGCGGCGCGAGTTTGTGACCGGCAAAGCCGTTGCCCGCGCGACGCTGTCCGCCACGGCGCGCGGCGTTTACACGTTCTCGCTGAACGGGAAGCGGGTCGGAGATGCCCATCTGGCACCGGGCTGGACGGATTATCACAAACGTATCGCGTATCAAACTTACGACGTGACTGAATTGGTCGAAAGCGGACCGAACGCGCTGGGCGCGATTTTGGGTGACGGCTGGTATGCGGGCTATGTCGGCTTTGACAACAATAAGACGCACGACCATTACGGGCATCGCCCGCAGCTTCTGGCGCAGCTTCATATAGAATATGCTGATGGCACGGCGGAAACTGTCGTCACCGACGGGGAATGGCGCGGCGCAACCGGGCCGATTCTTTTCTCGGATATGCTGATGGGCGAAACCTATGATGCCCGACTGGCGTTCCCCGGCTGGGACACGCCCGGCTTTGACGCCGCCCAGTGGCAGCCCGTGAAGCCCGAAGGCACAGCCTCGGAGGTTCCCCTGGTCGCGCAGGCCGATCCGTTTATCCGCATCACCGAAGAATTGACGCCGCGCACGGTGACGCCCGTGACGCCGGGGACTTATATCTTTGACATGGGCCAGAATATGGTCGGCTGGGTTCGGCTCAAAGTCCAGGGGCAAGCAGGGACGATTGTCCGTCTGCGCTTTGCGGAAATGCTCAATCCCGACGGCACGGTCTATCTGACCAACCTGCGCTCGGCCAAAGCCACGGACACTTATATCCTGAGCGGCGAGGGTGTGGAAACCTGGGAGCCGAACTTTACATTTCATGGGTTCCGGTATGTGGAAGTGACGGGCTATCCCGGCACGCCGAAATTAGACGCGATCACTGGCTGCGTGCTGCATTCGGACATTCCGCGCACCGGAACGTTTGAATGCGACAACCCCCTGGTCAATCAGCTTGTCCAGAACATTGACTGGGGCCAGCGGGGCAACTTTTTAAGTATCCCCACCGACTGCCCGCAGCGCGATGAGCGGCTGGGCTGGATGGGCGACGCCCAGATTTTTGTCCGCACGGCGGCGGGCAGTCGGGACGTGGCGGCGTTCTTTACCAAATGGATGGATGATGTCGTGGATGCCCAGTCGTCCGAGGGCGGCTTTTCCGATGTCGCCCCGCGCCTGATCGACATGTCCGATGGCGCTCCGGCCTGGGCGGATGCGGGCATCATCGTTCCCTGGACGATCTATCAAGTCTACGGCGACAAACGCATTTTAGAGACGCATTATGACGCGATGGCACACTGGATTGAGTACCTGGACAGCGCCAATCCCAATCATCTCTGGCTCAATCGCCGCAACAATGACTTCGGCGACTGGCTTTCCATCGCCGCCGACACAGACAAAGATCTGCTGGCAACGGCCTATTTCGCCTATGACGCCTCCCTCATGGCCCGCATCGCATCCCTGCTGGGCCGAGAAGCAGACGCGGCGAAGTACCAATCACTGTTTGAGGCGATCAAAACTGCGTTCAACGAAGCCTATGTCAGCGAAGACATTGTGCTGAAGGGCGACACGCAGACGGCCTATGTGCTGGCCCTGCGCTTTGGATTATTGCCCGAAGACAAGCGCGCGCCGGCGGCCAAACGTCTCGTGGACGACATCGCTGCCAAAGGCGGGCATCTGTCCACGGGATTTGTCGGTGTCGGCTATCTTTGCCCGGTCCTGACCGAAAACGGCTACAACGAAGTCGCCTATCGCCTGCTCCTCAACGAAACGTTCCCCTCGTGGGGCTACTCCATCAAGCATGGCGCGACGACCATCTGGGAGCGCTGGAACGGCTGGACGGCCCATGAAGGCTTCGGCGACCCCGGCATGAACTCGTTTAACCACTATTCGCTTGGCTCGGTCGGTGAGTGGCTTCAGCGTTACGTTGCCGGCATTGATGTAGATCCTGACCGGCCCGGCTACGCGCACGTTTTGCTCCAGCCACATCCCAGCCCGCTCCTGCCGTCTGTCCGCGCGTCGTTTGAATCGCTGCATGGGCGCATCGCCAGCGAGTGGCGTTTGGACGGCGACTCGTTCCACTGGTCCGTCACGGTTCCTGCCAACGTGACGGCGACTGCGACTCTTCCCGACGGAACCCGGCACGAGATCGGCTCCGGCTCTTACGAATTCACTTCCCTCTGGAAAGGCTGACCCATGCTCACTCAAGAAAGACCCACCCAAGAACGACACACTCAAGACACCTCGTTCGCTTACCGGCAAAAGACGTTCGCTCTTAACCAGGTGGACGAGATGACTGAGGCTTTGCACGAAGACGGCTTCGCGCTTGTCCCCGGCGTCCTCTCCGCCGAGGAAGTCGCGCGGCTGCGCGACGCGATTGACCGGCTGGAGCCGTTCGGCTTTGACCATGTTTCGCCCTTGCAGGAGCATTACAAATGCGTCTTCAACCGGGAGCGCGTTTTTCTGGACCTGATTGACCGGCCCGGCATCGTGGACCTGGCCGAGCGGACCATGGGCGAGCAGTGTCATATCATCGGCGAGACGGCCTGGCGCAGCCACCCCGGCTATGACGGCTGGGGGCCGCACACCGACCAGATTTGGATCACCGTCCCCGAATCCAACTTTGACGACCCGAAGTTCCAGCTTCCCATTTATGTCTGCACCGCCCATTATTATCTCAACGACATTCCCACCGAGGCATACTGCCCGACCTATGTCATCCCCGGCAGCCACAAATCGGGCCGTGGGCTGGGCGGCGTGCCGCATCCGACCTGGCATGACCGCGAATTAGAGCCGGCGCTGGTGAAGGCCGGCGACGTTCTGTTCTTCCGCAGCGAAGTCTGGCACTCCGGCAGCAAAAATGCGTCGGATCAAACGCGCTACTTATTGCAAGTGCATTACTCGCACCGCTTCATCAGCCAGAAGTTCTCGCCCTGGCCCTGGCAGTACAACCCGGAGATGCTGGCCGTCGCCAACGAGCGTCAATTGCGCCTGCTGGGCAAGCATCCCGAATCCAACTACGGGTGATCTGCACCGAAAAGATTGGCAATGTTGGGAGGGGCGGGACTATCCCGCCCCTCTTTCTTTGCTATAGCCTTTCCCCATTGATGATGAAAAATTGCTCGGCATCTTCTTGACAGGCAACAGCGTTCATGTTATCATAATCACAGAGTTCACCTGAAACGTATCAGTTTGATATAGGCATCTATGGTCAATAAGGTCAATCCTTTCATCACCCGAGGCGAACGGCGAGGCAGAAACGCGACGGCGGCGGATGTTGCCCGGACCGCAGGCGTGTCTCCGGCGACGGTCTCGTATGTCATCCGGGGCAAGCGCGATGTGAAACTGGCCGAGGCCACCCGCGAGCGCGTGCTGGCTGTTGCTCGCGATCTGGGCTACTCCACTAATCCAGTCGCCAGCGCCCTCAAGACCGGACGGACCGGGCAGATCGCCATCTGGATCGACAGCCTGCTGACCGCCCACAATGCCCGCGTCGTGCATCACCTGGAAGAGCAGCTTGCCACGGCCTCCTATCAGATCGTCGTCAGCCTCATGCGCCACGCGCGCGGCAGCGTCGGCAGTTTCGCTGCGCTGCCCGCCGACGGCATTATCGCCCATGAACAGGCCAGTCAGGTGCGCGAATTGATCGCCGGCTATCCGAACAGAAAACTGCCCATCGTCGTGACCGGCGGCTACAACAACACGCTGGACAGCGTGGATACGGTCCGCGTGAACCTGTCCGTGGGCGCGACCGAGGCCGTAGAGCATCTGGTCCGGCAGGGGCGTCGGCGCATCGCATATCTTGCCCCCGCCCTGGTTCTGGAAGTTGACCCCTGCCGCCTGCCTGCGTACCGGGGCGTTCTCGCCCGGGCGGGTCTGGCCCCGGAGTATGTGGTAGCAGAGGGGCCGATGGATGACCGGAACACGTACCGCAATGCCATCCGCGAGTACGTCGGGGCGCATGGCTGCCCGGACGCGCTGGTCTGCCATAATGATGACATGGCGGTCGCGGCGTACCGAGGGCTGTGCGACCTGGGCCTTTCCGTGCCTGGCGACTGCGCGGTGACCGGATGCGACGGCATTGAAGAGACGGAATATGGCTACTGCCCGCTGACGACCATCGTGCAGCCTATCAGCCAGATGTGCGCGCAGGCGTGGGAACTGCTGTCCCGGCGTCTTCAAGATCCTGACGCTCCCATTGAGCATCGAACGCTCCTGGCCCACCTGGAAATTCGGCAATCGTCCGGGTAATGACCTGTTTGCGTGACCGCTGCTGCAAAAATAATTAAGACGATTCAATAAACCCCCGCAATGTTTCCGTAGAAATCCCGTTGGAGCGAAGCGTGTATTTTTCGGCCAGCACTTGGTAGAGTATTGGGCACCGGCAGCTTGAGGTTAGGCTCCTTTTCTAGAAAGTAAGCGATCTTCTGTCCGCAGCATTGGCCTTCGCGCTCACGGATGGCCCAGACAAGCTGCTTGGTAGACATACGGATAAGCCCTGCTCAATGATGGCGTCAATCCACAGACGGACGGTGCCTCGGTCTTTGCCCAGACGTTCAGCGATGCGGGATTGTAGCTATTGCCATGACAGTAGTATGCCTGCTTTGGCAACGCGACTACTGCGGGATTTCTACGGAGAATACATCGGCCACTTGACAACTGTTCAGCCTTCCGCTACAATAGCGATGCACTGTGGCTGCGCGTTATGGAAGAACAATCCCCACCGTTCCTGCGGCTATCCGAATTTGATTATCCGCTTCCCGCCGACCGGATCGCGCAGACGCCCCTGCTTCGGCGTGATGCGTCGCGCCTGCTGGCCCTGAGTCGGACGGACGGCACCATCGCGCATCGCCATTTTTATGACCTTCCCGGTTATCTGAACGCCGGCGACGTGCTTGTCTTGAATGATACCCGTGTCACCGCGCAGCGATTGTTCGGCGCCCGGACAGGACATCCTGAAGAGCGGGTAGAGACATTTTTGACCCACCGGGTCGCTGACGGTCTGTGGCTGGCCCTGGTGCGTCCCGGTAAAAAGCTGCTGCCGGGCGTGACACTTGTATTCGGGGAAGAACTGACTGCGGACGTGGTGGAGCGGACCGATGCTCGGGGCGGCCGCCTGCTGCGCTTCCAGACGTCCGGCCCGGCATTTATAGAAGATGCCATCGCCGCGCGCGCACTGGCCCCTCTGCCGCCCTATATCGCGACTCCGCTGCCTTCCGACCAGCGTGAACGGTATCAGACCGTGTATGCCGATCAGGGCGGCTCCGCTGCCGCGCCCACGGCGGGCCTGCATTTCACGCCCGCCCTGCTGGCGGAGGTGGAGTCGCGGGGCGTCCAGATCGCCCGCGTGACGCTGCATGTCGGGCTGGGGACATTCCGGCCCATTGAGACGGAAGATGTCACGACTCATCAGATGCACGCCGAACGGGTCACGGTGGGAGAGCAGGCGGCGGAAGTCATCAACAGCGCGCAGGGCCGGGTCTTCGCGGTCGGCACGACCTCGGCCCGCACTCTGGAAAGCGCGGCGGTCGGTCCTGGCCGCATTCAGCCTTTGGATGGCGAGACCTCGCTTTATGTCACGCCGGGGTATCGCTTTCAGGTGGTGGAAGGGCTAATCACGAATTTTCACATGCCGCGCAGCACCCTGCTGCTGCTTGTCAGCGCGTTCGCCGGGGCAGATGCCATCCGGCGCGCGTATCGTGCGGCTTTGGACACAGGCTATCGTTTCCTGTCATTTGGCGATGCGATGCTCATTTATTAAGGCTTGTATGAAGATTGGATAGACGCGGGAGGGGTTTGTTTTTGCGGAACGTTCAGGATTGGAACAAATATGTAGACATGCTGGGCAAGGCGGTCGCCAGGAATCCCGCCGCGCCGATGCGGGAGGAGACGCGCAACGGCCACGCGGCGGCTGTGCCGCCGGCTCCGGCCCTGGCTCCCTCGCGCAAGGGGAGAGGCGCGCGAAAAGGGGAAACGCGGGAAGAACTTCTGCGCCGTCTTGTGGATCCGACCCTGACATTGGAAGAAACGGCGTGCATTCTGGAAGTCTGCTCGACCACGGTCCGCCGCTACACCAACCGGGGCGTCCTCCCGCATGAGCGCTCGGCGGGCAACCAGCGACGCTTCAAGCTTTCGGAAGTGCTGGCGTTCCGGGAGGCGCAGGGGCGGGTCAAGGAAACCGAAGGGGATTAAGGCCGATCTATGAACGTCGGCATTTTTACCGAAAGCTATCCTCCTCTGATCAATGGCGTCAGCACGTCCGTTCAGACCCTCATCGCTCAATTGGAGCAGGCCGGTCACACGGTCTACGTCTTCACGTCCCGGTACCCTCACTTTCAGGACGAGCGTCCCGGCGTCTTTCGCTTTCCCTCCTTTAATTCCATTGTGGAACGGGATTATGTGCTGCCGATCCCATTTTCGCCGCGCATTCAGCGTGCCATCCCTGCGCTGAAGCTGGACATCGTGCATTCCCAGTCGCCGTTTTTTCTGGGCGTGTTCGCCCGCCGCATCGCCCATTCACTCCAAATCCCCCATGTCGCCACGAACCATACCCTTTACACGGAGTACGCGCACTATTTTCCACTGCCGACTGTCGCTATAACGCGGCGGCTTCTGGTCGCCTGGATGCACGGATTTTATAACTCCTGTGACCGAATTCTGGCTCCGTCAGAGATGACGCGCCGTGTGCTGACCGACGACTACGGGGTCAGCGCGCCGGTGACGGTCGTTCCGACGGCCATTCCCGCCCCGCCATATGTGCTGGCGCGGCCCGCCGACGTCAAGCAGGAATTGGGCCTGCCGCCGGACGCCTGCATTCTGCTGTTTGTGGGACGGCTCGCGCCTGAAAAGAATCTGGATCTGCTTCTGAAAGCATTCGCGCGGATTGCCGGCAAAACCAGCGACACGTATCTGGTCCTTGCGGGCAGCGGCAAAAGCCGGGGGGCGCTGGAAAAGCAGGCGCGCGCGCTGGGAATCCACCGACGGATGCGTTTGACCGGATTTTTGGGGCGCACAAAGCTGGACCCGCTGTATCAGGCCGCCGATGTCTTTTTGTTCCCGTCCAAGACGGAGACGCAGGGCCTGGCGGTGGGAGAGGCGCTGGCGGCGGGCCTGCCATGCGTGGTGGTGAATGCCGGCGGAGCGCCCGAATCCGTGCGGGATGGGACAGATGGCTTCCTGGTGGCCGACGATCCGGTTCCCATGGCGGAGCGCACTCTGGAAGTGCTGGCCGATCCCGCCCTGCGCCGGCGCATGGCGGATGAGGCCAGGCGAGGCGCGACGGGGCGGACGCCGGCAAACATCGGCGGGCGCGTCGTCGCCGTTTATGAGGAACTGCTGGCGGAACGGCGTGGGAAGACCGACAACCAAGAAGAGCGAACGCAAGGCTCGCCCCGACAGAAATGAGAGGTTTGCAGGGGAAGGGGCTTCGGCTATTCTTCGTTTTCGTCGCGTACCTGAATCTGCTTCTTTTGTATTCGTTCGCTGCGGCGGCTGAGGGTGCCAAAACCAAAAGCGCCCAGCAGAGCGACGGTGGAACCCCCAACGACTTTGAGAGCGTCTGCGGCGAGACCTAAATGAGCAAGATAACAACTTGTCGCCAGGAACATTCCTTCAATAATGACAGCCGCATAAATACCCTTGTCTGCGCGCTTTGATCCACCCTCTATGACTGTCTTTTCCAGAAACATACGATGTTCAAGCTGTTTCTCCGCCATCGCAAAGATGCGCTCGGCAGCTCCCGGCAGTATCCTCTCATAGCCTTCAAGAACGCCGGGCGGAGGCAGCGGACCTGAGTACGACAATTCCGTGTGCTGGTGAACAAGAGATGACCCCCTGGAAGCAGTGGGGTCACTTACTTCAGGGGGTCGCGCGGTTTGTTTGGAAATGCGTTTCTCGTCTGGGTTAGGCATTGGTAAGTTGTTTGGCGTGATCCTGCCGGAACTGTGCCATCGCCTGCCGCAGATCGTTTCCGATGGCATTCCAGTCAGATACTGAGAGCGCGAGTATCGGCGGTATTGCCGCTTTCAGAGCCATTATACTCCGTCAGCGTATCGCCGATGTCTATAGCGCGTGCAACGCCTTCAAGAAAGGATGGGGTTGCGTACAGTAGTCCAAATTGATCATTCATAAATTTGAGCCTCCCATCTGTATCATGTGCGGTGGCTATTGTATGTCTCTATTGTAGCATAGTCAGTCCCGCATTTACAATACATGGACCGTTGCAAGAGTGTGAGGGTTTAACGCCGTCGCCGGATGTAGGAGGCGGGGATACGCATTTCTTCGCGGTATTTGACGACCGTGCGGCGGGCGACGCTCAGGCCGCGATCCGTGAGCGCGTCCACAATCGCTTGATCGCTCAAGGGGGCATCGTCCGCTTCTTCCAGAATCAGGGTGGCGATGGTTTCTTTGATAGTGACCGCATTTTCAAAGAAGATGTCAAAAGGGATGACATCCTGCGTCGGCAACTGCACGTACTTGTGAAGCAGCGCGCGGCTGACCGTTGAACTCGTGCATAGCAACCATTTTGGCAAGCTGAGTGCGGGTGAGGGGGCGAAGAAATGAGCGCTGACCGGTTTCCAGAAAGCCCTGCTGGCGCTCAATTAACGCCTGCGTGATTTTCTGGATCGTGCGCCGCCGCTGCTGCAAGTTTTTCAGAAACATGTTCGCGCGCTCCACATACGCGATGACATGCTTTTGATGGTCCGCCGAGAGCCGGACTCCCGCGTCTTTGGCCGGTGCGCCGCCGGCCCGGCTAGCCCGGATGGAGTCGTACAGCCCGCGATAATAGGGGTTGATTTGAAGCGCCGTATTGTCAAATCCCAGCACTTCCACCGTGAAGCCGATGCCGCTGCGCTTGATAATGACGTCGGGCCGAATCGCGCGGCTTTGGCCGCTGCTCCGATGATCCCAGGGCATTCGGAAGCCGGCCGCAGGATTGAACTGGAGACGGCTTTTGATGAATGCCAGAGCGGTTTCAATGCGCTTGGGCGTCACATTCAGCTTGCGCGCCAGGGACACATGGCGGCGCTGCGTGAGCGAAACCCAGTGGTCGGAAATGAGCGTGTGCGCGACGGAGTCGAAAGGTCTGTTCCTCGCCCTCCTCGCGCAGATGACGCATCTGGAGCAGCAGGCACTCGCGAAGATCGCGGGCGCCGATGCCCGGCGGGTCGCAGGCCTGGAGCCGTTCAATGCCCTGTGTGATCAGCCGGCACGGCACGCGCAGGATGGCGCATGCCTCGTCTACGTCAATGTGCAGATACCCGCGCTCATCCAGGCTGTCCACCAGATATTCGGCGATCTGCGACTCGACCGGGGTCTGGGAAGTGGCGCGCAGGTGCATCAAAAGCTGTTCGGCCAGCGAGGTCTGCTGCGGCGCAAACAGCAGGGCGTCAAAATCAGCCTCACCGCCCGCGCCGTCTTCCCCGCCGGGCGTTCCGATCTCGCTTTCCGCGCGTGCTGCCAGGCGATCATCCTCGGCCCTGTCTTCGCCTCGTGCCGCCAGCATTGCCAGGCTTTCGGCCAGGGAAGGGCCGGTGTCTCCTGCGTCCAGCCCATCCGCCGAACGCGCGTCCATGCCGCGTATAAACGGGCAGTGGGCGCAGGAACCGATGCGGCTGCCGGGACACAACCGGCAGCCGGACTCGCCGAGATTATGCCCGTCGTCCAGGCTGTCCAGCGCCGGATTTTCCTGCTGCTCCTGCTCAATAATTTGCAGCAGCTCCGTGGTTGAGCATTGCAGCAGGGCATTGGCCTGTATCAGATGCGGCGCAAGCTTTTGCACCTGTGTCTGACGCTGTGTGTTCTCCTGGTTTAACTGCACGGGCCGGGATGCCTTTTACGGATGAATAACTACCGTTCTCTGTCCCCATTGTCGGCAGAACGAGCCTAAACTAGAGTTTTTTCGGGATTGATCCCCTAAACCTTCGTCTTGAAGTACGCAATCGTGCCGATGAGTCCCTCTTCCAAAGGCACGCGCGGCTCCCAGCCCAGAAGCGTCCGCGCTTTGGTGATGTCCGGGCGGCGCTGCTTGGGATCATCCGCCGTCGGCAGCGGCACATGGGTAATCGTGCTGGCGCTTCCGGTCGCTTTCAAAATCACTTCGGCAAACTCCAGCATCGTCCGCTCGGTCGGGTTGCCGACATTGATCGGCCCGGACTGATCCGAAACCGAAAGCTTGTAAATGCCGTCTATCAAATCCGACACATAGCAGAACGAGCGCGTCTGCCTGCCGTCTCCAAACACCGTCAACGGGTCGCCGCGCAGCGCCTGACTGATAAACGCAGGCACGACGCGCCCGTCATTTACTCTCATTCTTGGTCCGTAAGTATTGAAGATGCGAACAATCTTGGCGTCCATCCCGTAACTTGCGGCGATAGGCGAACGTCACGGCCTCGGCATAGCGCTTGGCTTCGTCGTAGACCGCGCGAGTGCCGTGCGGGTTGACATTGCCCAAGTATTCTTCGGGCTGCGGATGGATCGCCGGATCGCCGTAAACTTCCGACGTGGACGCCATCAAAAACCGCGCGCCTTTTTCCCGCGCCAGTTCCAGCGTGTTGTGCGTTCCGTACGGAGCCGACCAGCAGCGTTTCCAGGGGCAGTTCCAGATAGTCCACCGGGCTGGCCGGCGAGGCGAAATGGTACACAATGTCCACCGGACCGGGAACCGTGTACGGCTGGATCATATCCTGTTGGATGATACTCAAATCGCGGCTGGTTGTTGAGATGCGACGATATTATCCCGGCTGCCCGTAACCAAATTGTCTACGGCAACGACCTCATACCCCTCCGCCAGAAGCCGGTCGCTCAAATGCGAGCCGAGAAAGCCTGCCCCGCCTGTAATCACTGCGCGTGCCATATAAATTGAGTTCCCTGTTTCTGCGAAATGTCAGTTTATTAACTGATGTTACGCAAGGCTTCTGCACGATGGAATGAACTCCTTCGTTGTGTGGCGCAGACGCCCACTGACCGAGGGTAAGGGCAGAAGAGAAGGCCGTTCCTTTCTCCGCGCAGGCGGAGACTAGGCCGCAGGCCACCCAGCGAAGGGCTTTAGCCCATTGTCGGAGACTGGTGCGTAACATCAGTTAATCACTTTATTATAGTGCCACTTCGCGTTTGTGTCAAGGAAGCGGGCTTACCAGAAAAGCGCCGGCAGAGGCCTTAACTTACTCTTAATCTTCGCTTAATGCTTCTTTAATACTATGCCAGTACAATAAGCGAGCAACTGACATACCTCGCTCGGCCATTTACGGCCGGAACGTCTTGTGCAAAGGAGACACATATGATCAGCAAACGGAACAGAATTGGTCTTTGCAGCGGCTTCATCGCCGCCGCATCCGGGTTGTTTGGCTCTGCCGTTCTCGCGCAGAACCCGCTCGTCACCGGCAAGAAAATCACTCTGCCGTCTCTGGGCGGGCACACAATTGTCGGCAGCCTGCCGATGAACATGATCTTGACGCCGGACGGCAAATACGCCGTCACGACCGACATGGGATTTCGCGAGTCGCTGCATTCGATCAGCACGGCAACCGGCAAAGATGCCAGTGCGCCGCGTGTCTTCGGCAAAGATAACGGAGACGGCACCTACGGCCCTCCCGGCCTGTATTATGGCCTGGCCGCGAAAGCGAACACTGATGGCAGCACGACGGTGTTTGCTTCCGAAGGCGCCAGCAATGCAATTGCCGTGGTCAATGTCAGCCCGACCGGCGCTCTTTCTCTCGCGCAGACCATTGCCCTGAAGCGCGGGCGATTTCGCGGCGGGCTTGTCCCTGGATAATCGGGGCTATCTCTATGCCGCCATTAACGAAACCTACCCGGCAGGCGCGGTTGCCAACATCACAACGCCCGCCAGCCTGGTCATTATCAACGCTGCGAATGGGACTGAAGCCGGCCGCTTCTCCTTCGTTGTGCCGGTCGGCACGCTGAATGTCCCCGGCAATCCGCCGTTCTCGCCGACCAACTTCCCGCTCGCCGTAGCCGCCCTGGCCGGGCAGCAAAGTCTATGTCAGCAGCCAGCGCGACGGCAAAGTCTATGTTGTCGATTGCAGCGCTCCCGGCAATCCGGCAGCAGGAGCGGCGATCACCACCGGCGCAGCATCCGATCTCTCTGCTGCTGAACAAGAGCCAGAGCCAGCTGTATGTCGCCAATGCCCACAGCGAGACTGTTTCCGTCGTCAGCACGGCCACCGATACCGTCACGCACACTATTCTTCTCCAGCCGACGGGCGTCCACGGCCTGCCGGGCTGTTACGCCGACCGGCCTGGCGCTGACCCCGGATGAAAGCCGGCTGTATGTCTCGCTGGGCGATTCGAATGCGGTCAGCGTCGTTGACCTGGCCGCGATGCAGTGTGTGCTCGGCTATATCCCGACGGGCTGGTATCCGACCGCAGTGGTCGCCTCGCCGCTCAAAAAGCAGATCCTCGTCGCCAATGCGAAGGGAACACAGACCCGCTACCCGAACCCGGCTACCAGCAGTTCAGCTTCGCCGGACAGTATGATCTCAACCTGATCGAAGGCAATGTGCAGACGATCCTCGTCCCGAACTGCGCGCAGCAGGCAGCGGACACGCAGCAGGTGCTGGATAATAACCGACTGGCGGCTATCGGCACTGCGACGCCTACGACCGTGACCGCCGTCCAACCCCCTGGCTGGCATCGGTCTGAAGGCCGGCAAGCATCAAGCATGTGATCTACATCATCAAAGAGAACCGCACCTACGATCAGGTTCTGGGCGATGAGCCGCCGGCAACGGCGATCCGTCGCTGGTCCTGTTCGGCAGAGACGTCACGCCCAACCTGCACGCTCTGGCGGAGCGGTTTGTGCTGCTGGACAACTTCTACGACTGCGGCGAAGCCAGCGGCGACGGCTGGCCCTGGTCCACGCAGGGCCTGGCCAGCGAGTACGTCATCAAGAACCTGCCCTACAACTATAGCGGCCGGGGCCGAAACTATGACTTCGAAGGGCACCAACAACAACTATCCCGTCGGCGGATTCCCGAGCGACTGACCCTTACGGCGCTCCGCTGGTTCCCAATTCGCCGTTCATTGACCCGACTACGGACGGCGCTGCCCCGGCCATCCCGGATGTCTCTAAAGCGCCCGGCGGCCATATCTGGGACGATGTCGCAGGCGCTATTGACCTGACCGGCACGGGCCTGACGACCAAATACCGCAACTACGGGTTCTTCTTTCCGTGTTCGGCGACAATGTCAACACTCCCGGATAACTATCCCTGCGACCCGCCTTCAGCCCGCCGGGCATGACCTCGGCGGCATCACCGACATTGACTTCCGCCGCTTCGATACGGCTTATGCCGACAGCGAAGGTCCCCTCCAGGCGTTCGCTGCTGACCGGAAACGGCGACGCGCTGTATCCGACACCGACCTATGGCCACTATAACGCGGCCAGCCGCTTCACCGAATGGAACCGTGAGTTCCAAGAGATGCTGGCCGCGGATCCCAACGGCAGCGCTGTTCCCGCCTTCGAGACCGTTCGCTTCATGCACGACCATACCCAGGGCCTGAGCGCCGGCCAGCACACCCCGCAGCTCGGAAGTCGCCGACAACGACTACGGCGTCGGTCAGCTTGTGGAGGCCGTCAGCCAAAGCAAGATCTGGAACAGCACGGCGATCTTCGTGATCGAAGACGACGCGCAGGACGGCCCGGACCATGTGGATTGCCACCGCTCCACCTGCTATGTGATCAGCCCGTACATCAAGAAGAACTCGGTGGATCACACGTTCTACAACACCGACAGCGTTCTGCAGACGATGGAACTGCTGCTGGGCGTCCCGCCGATGAGCCAGTACGATGCTATTGCCGACCCGATCATGGACTTTGATACCACGCCCGCCGGCAACGATGCTGTCTTCACCGCCACCCTCCCGGATGTCAGCATCCTTGCCGAACTGGCCCCGTCCAGTCCCACCAGCGCGCTCGTGCCTCTGG